>NZ_BBXD01000001.1 GCF_001570545.1 Herbidospora mongoliensis
TAGCGGACTCGGCCAGCAATGCACCTTTGCTGTTGAGCACCTCGGCCTCGCCTTGAAGGTCCCCGACCTGACGAAACAAGTTCAGCGCCCGTTCCAACAGCTCGGCCGCCTCCGCAAAGTCCCCGGTCAGGTGCCGGACGCGGCCCAGATCCCAGAGGGTGTTGGCCTCACCGTGACGGTTGCCGAGGTCTTGGTAGAGCGTCAGCGCCCGCTCATGCAGCTCGGCGGCCTGCGCATAATCGTCGGTCAGGTGCCGGACGCGGCCCAGATCATGGAGGGTGTTGGCCTCACCGTGACGGTTGCCGAGGTCTTGGTAGAGCGTCAGCGCCCGCTCATGCAGCTCGGCGGCCTGCGCATAATCCCCGGTCAGGTGCCGGACGCGGCCCAACTCATGGAGGGCGTTGGCCTCGGCGGTTCGGTCGTTGTGGCGGTGTGCGGTGGTGGCGGCGGTCTGGTGAAGGGTGGCGGCCTGCTGCCAAGGGCCGTCACGGAGGAGGAACGCGGCCATGGCGGCGGTAAGCCCGAGGATGTGCTGGTGCCGGTCCTGGGCAGTGGCGTGGGCGAGGCAGGCCAGCAGGTTGGCGTTGTCGGTGCGCATCCACACCAGAGCGGCAGAGCGGTCAGGTAAGGCCGGTGCGGCCGCAGGTGCCGTGGTGGCCGGTGACAGGCCGGGACGGGTGTAGAGGTTCAGGTGGTGGTCGGCGGTTTGGGCGGTGTGCAGGTAGTAGTTCAGCAGCCGGTCGGTGGCCTGATCGCGGTCCTGGGCGGGATCGTGGTCGGTGGTGAGGGCGTGAGTGTAGACGCGGAGCAGGTCGTGCAGCCGGTAGCGGCCAGGTGCGGGTTCGTCGATCAGGTGGTCGGTGTACAGGACGTCTAGACGAGTAGTTCCGAATGGCTCAGTGGTCGTAAGCGATCAATGATCTGGCGACCGGCGCTCCTGTAGACCGGTTGTGCCAGATCGCGCACGTGAGCGCCAAGATCCGCTGAGCCACCCGGATGCCGACGCCTTCGATGGTCCGGCCGCCGTGCTGTTCAAGGCCGAGCTGGCCTTTGAGGGTGTCGTTGACGGACTCGATCAGTTGCCGGACCGTCTTGAGCAGGGATTCTCCCGGGCGGGGTGTGCCGCGGTTGCGGTAGGAGGGTCGCAGCAGGCTGACCCCGCGGGCGGCCAGGAAATGATCGAGCTCGGCGGCGATGTAGCCCTTGTCGGCCAGGATCAGCAGCCCGGGCCGGGCGGCGAGCAGGCCGGGTTCCAGGTCGCAGAGGGCCATCAGCACCTGGCGTTCGTCGACCTTGGGGTCGGCCAGGGCCCAGGTGATGGGCAGCCCGGCCGGGGTGCAGATCAGATGGAGCTTCAGTCCCCAGTAGAAGCGGGAATGGGAGTGGCAGTAGCCGTAGCTCGCCCAGCCGGCCAGGTTCGAGCGCAGGACGGCGGGCCGCGAGCGTGCGCACTCCACGGGGGTGGAGTCCACGATCCAGCACCGGTCGGGCCACAGGTCGGTGTCGGCGGCCAGTGACCGGATCATCTGCTTGGCCAGCGGCAACGCCGCGCGTAGGCGTTTGTTGTAGCCCGGCCGCTGAGGCAGGTAGGGGAACATGCCGCGCAGGTGGGCGTGGGCGAAACGCAGCCAGCGAGCTTCGCCGTGGAACCCGAGGACGGCTTGGGCCACCGCCAGGGTGAGCAGTTCGGCATCGGTGAGCCGGGGCGGACGTCCCCGTCGTCGCCGGGTCTTCAGCCGGTCATCGATGTGGACGTACAGTGCCGTTAAGAGCTCCTAACAGAATGAGCTCCGTTGTGTTTTGATCTCTCGCTGAGGCGGCAGCGGGAGGGCAAACATGGCACGGCAGAAGCCGTGGGAGATCAGCGACGAGTTATGG
>NZ_BBXD01000002.1 GCF_001570545.1 Herbidospora mongoliensis
TAGCCGCTCCGCGCTGACGTTCCATGATCCTGCACAGTTGAGGAAGGCTGAGAGGGTCCGGACCCAGGTCGGCCTGGTGTTTGCCGTCTCCGGTCGGCGTGGTCATGACGGTCAGGTCCCTTCGGCGTGGGAAGTCGTGGCGGACTGCTGCTGTTGGCGTCGGCGGCGTTCGGCAACGCGCTGCCCTGGTTGTGGTCGGGTGGGTGCAGTACAGGTGCGGTCGGCCTGGCCGTGGCGGCCCCGAACTCCTACAGCTACGACGAGCCGCAAGGTAGCGGTGAGACCGTCGCTTAGCTGGGCGTTTCCTGTCCGTGGATGATGCGGTGGATGGTGGAGCGGCCGACGCTGTACTCGGTGGCGAGGTCGGCGAGGGAGACCTCGCCTTCGGCGTAGCGGCGGCGGATGGACCGGCGTGCGGGCGCGGGGAGCTTGGGCTGCTTGCCCTTGAGCTTCCCGTTCCTCTTCGCCAGGACCATGCCCTCGCGGCTGCGCACGATCGACGGCCAGCACCGTGTCCTCGGTGTCTCCATCGAGAAGCAGCGCATCACCGACGCCATCTCCAACATCGATCGCGAGACCGCTCGCAAGCTCAGCGCCGACAAGACCGCCAAGCTCCAGGCCGACCGCGAGAAGCTCATCGAGGAGATGAACCGGCTGCGGATCGAATACGTCGGCCTCGACATCTACGTCGAACTCGACCCGATCAAGTCCCAGCAGATGTTCGTTGACGTGGCCGACAACGCCAAGGGGATCAGCAGCGCTGTCCGTGCCCGCTTCGACAGCTACAAGGTCGCCAACCGCACCCTCTCCGACGTCATCGACCACCCCCTGCTCAAGGGCAGGGTCGACGCCGAACAGGACCGCATGACCCAGAAGAATTCCAATCTCATGGGCGCCAAGCACGTCGCCGACATCACCCGCGCCGTCATCGCCGGCCCCGGCGGCCGCATCAGCAAGAGGGCCGAACAGACCCTCACCGACGGCGAGGTGATCGAGCAGGTCAAGGACTTCCTCGACGCCCTCTCCACCGCCTTCACCGATCTGGCCGCCATCACCGAGGACGACCCCGACACCCGCCACGCCGACGAGCTCACCCTCGCCCAGCAGCTGCGCCGCAACTCCCTGCTCGGCTCCGTCGGGATGCTCCGCGTCCTCGGCGGTGTCTTCCACCAGCTCCGCAGCGGCGACAACCCCGCCGACCTCGGCGACATCACCGACTTCTTCAAGCGCCTGGACCCCCACATGGCCGCCCCGATCGCCGACAACAGCATCTGGCAGACCACCGACGCCAAGGCCGACTTCGAGCCCAACGCCAGCGCCCCGATCATGCGGACCCAGAACATCGTCCACCTCGTCAACGTGATCAGCGGCTGGTACAAGAAGGCCCCCACCACCCTGTAGGCCCCAACAACACACGCGCAGGGCGCCACTCCGTATGGAGTGGCGCCCTGCGCGTTTAATTTCCGCACCCAGCCTCAAAGGCCGTGATCACGCGGCCGGGAGGGAGCCGAGATCTAGGCGGCTGTTCAAGTCGAGGGTGAACCGGCCGTAGGGGTTGACGTGGGCCCAGAACAGCGGGGACAGGGCACGGCGGTCTTCGTCGGTGAGCTTGGCCGCCCAGGTGGGATCGCGCAGGACCGCCTGGAGGAGCTGGGTGTTGATGAA
>NZ_BBXD01000003.1 GCF_001570545.1 Herbidospora mongoliensis
GGGTCACGTCCAGCGGAGTGGTGTAAGAGATCGACTTTCGCGTGATCCTGTTTCTGCAGGTTAAGCGGTAAGTGTCTCCGGCAATGCGTTCGGTGCCGGTGTGTCGCCATTGATCACACGAAGCCGGGCTTTGGCGAGAATGTCCATGCCGATGTAGCGGCGGACCTCGCTCCATTCGTCGGTCTGCTCGGCCAGGACCGCGCCGACCAGGCGGATGATCGCGGCCCGGTCGGGGAAGATGCCGACCACGTCGGTGCGGCGGCGGATCTCCTTGTTCAGCCGCTCTTGCGGGTTGTTGGACCAGATCTGCCGCCAGACCTCGACCGGGAAGGCGGCGAAGGCCAGCAGGTCCTCCCGCGCCTCATCCAGGTGCCGGCAGGCGGCCGGATACTTGGCCTCCAAAGCGTCGATCACCCAGGCGTGCTGAGCGCGGACCGCCTGTTCGGTGTCCTGGTCGAAGATGGTGCGCACCAGGGTGGCCACCCACGGCTGGGCGTTCTTCGGCACCGTGGTGAGCAGATTGCGCAGGTAGTGGGTGCGGCAGCGCTGCCAGGAGGCGCCCGGCAGGCAAGCGCCGACCGCGTCCACCAGCCCCGGGTGGGCATCGGAGGTGACCAGCTGGACGCCCGACAGGCCACGCGCCACCAGACCGCGCAGGAAGGCCAGCCAGCCGGCGCCGTCCTCCCGCGAACTGACGTCCAGGCCGAGGATCTCCCGCTGGCCGTTGGCGTTGACCGCGGTGGCGACCAGCACGTGGACGTTGACGATCCGGCCGCCCTCACGCACCTTCTGCGTCAACGCGTCCAGCCACACGAACGTGTAAGGGCCGCCGGCCAGGGTGCGGGTGCGGAACTCCTCCACCTGCGCGTCCAGGGTTTTGGACATCTGGGAGACCTGGCTTTTGGAGATGCCGGTGATGCCGAGCTGCTCGACGAGCTTGTCCACCCGCCGGGTCGAGACCCCCAGCAGATAGCTGGTCGCGACCACGCTGATCAGCGCCTGCTCCGCCCGGCGACGTCGCTCCAGCAGCCACTCGGGAAAGTAGGAGCCCTGGCGCAGTTTCGGGATCGCCAGCTCGATCGTCCCGGCGCGGGTGTCCCACTCGCGTGTGCGGTAGCCGTTGCGGGAGTTGACCCGCTCGTCACTGCGCTGCCCGTATCCGGCTCCGCAGGCGGTGTCGGCCTGGGCCGACATCAAAGCCTCGGCCATCGTCTTCACCATGGATCGCAACAGATCCGGGTCACTGCTCTCCAACTGGCTGGCCAGCCACGCGGCAGGGTCCACACTGTCGTTCACGGCCATCGTTTCCGTCCTTCGATCTTGGTATCGCTACCCGAAGGATCACGCGGTGGCCGTCTTCATTTCACGACGCCACGCCTGCTACCAGCCGAAACTCGTACACCACCTCCGTGGACGCAA
>NZ_BBXD01000004.1 GCF_001570545.1 Herbidospora mongoliensis
ATCACCCCACGCGGGCGAAACCCCCACCTGCGGCGCCGAACGAACCAGCCTCGGCACGAAGACCTCACCCGCACGCACGGCCAGCTGCGGCTCACCCGAAGCCACCAACCGCGCCAGCAACCCCTCCGGCAGATCCTCATCGGAATCCACCAGAACGAACCGGCCCGGATTCTCCGCCTGCGCCGAACGCACCAACCCCCACACACCGGATTCGCTCAGTGCGGGTACACCCTCCCCGTTCACGCTGAGGGACCCCCGAGTCATCACGACGAGCGGAACCTTCTCGCCCGCCGATTGCTCCTGGAGACGGCGCAGAACCCGGCCGGTCACTTCCACGGCCGGCCCCGGCTGCTTCGCGACATCCATGAGAGCGAAGGCTTCGACCTGGTCAGGAACAGACAGAGGGAGCCACGAGACCACATACAGCTCATCCGTGGACGCTCCCGCCTGCCGCAGCGCCTCCGGCGAGAGGGGGCGCAATGCGAGCGAACCGACCGTGGCCACCGGGACGCCGAGTTCGTCCGTCGCCACGACGGAGACCGTGTCGTCCCCGATCCAGGTGATCTTCACTCGGAGGTTCGAGACGCCGCGCGCCGAGATACGCACGTCGCTCCAGGCGAAGGGCAGCAGGACCCGTCCCTTGGTCTCGGTCAGCACGGTGCGCAGCGCCGCGTCCAGCAGAGCAGGGTGCAGCACGAACCGTTCGCCGTCACCGGCCTCGTCGGGGAGGACGATCTCCGCGAAGACCGCGTCCTCGCCGCGCCAGGCCCGCCGTACCCCGAGGAATGCGGGGCCGTACCGGTAGCCGAGGTCGCCCAGCCTGTCGTGGAACGCGGTCAGGTCGACGTCGTCACCGCCGGTCGGCGGCCACAGCGGCATCCCGGCGTCGTCGACCGCCGGGAACTCGACGGCCAGCAGCCCGTCCGCATGCACGGTCCATGGCCGGTCTTCGTCCTTGTCGGGGCGTGAATAGATGGTCACGGGTCGGCGTCCGTCCTCGTCGGGCGCGCCGACGAGGACCTGGAGGTCGATGGCTCCGCGTTCGGGCAGGACCAGCGGGGCGGACAAGGTCAGTTCGGCGACTCCGCCGGCTCCCACGTGCTCGGCCGCGTACGAGGCCGCCTCCACGAATGTGGTGCCGGGCACGAGCACCGAGCCCAGGATCGCGTGATCGGCCAGCCACGGGTGGGTGCGCAGGGACAGACGCCCGGTGAACAGCGATTCGTCCCGGCCCGCCATCGTGACGGCGGTGCCGAGCAGCGGGTGGCCGGTCGAGCCGGTTCCCGCCGCGGTGACCTCGGGGTCGATCCAGTGGCGGCGTCGCTGGAAGGGGTAGGTGGGCAGATCGACCTGCTGCGCACCCGTGCCGGCGTACCGCGCCGACCAGTCCACGGAAGCGCCCCGAACGAACACCTCGGCCAACGCCGTCACGAACGACCGGGCCTCATCCCGGTCCCGGCGCGATGTCGCGGCGGCGAAGCCGTCCGGGGCGATGTCGCCGATCAGCGGGGTCAAGG
>NZ_BBXD01000005.1 GCF_001570545.1 Herbidospora mongoliensis
CCGGTTCCAGCGACGCCGCCACTGGATCGGCGAGGTCGTCGCCGAGCACGTCGAACCCGTCCGCCGGGTCGATGTCCGCGACGGGCACGCCGTGGCCGAACTCGTCCGCGCCCACGTCGGTGCGGTTCTGGAGTACGGCTCCGGCCGGTCCGTCGAGATGGGCAGACCGTTCCGCGACCTCGGGTTCGACTCGGTGATGAGCGTCGAGTTGCGCAACAGCCTGGCTCAGGCCACGGGACTGCCGCTGTCCAGCGGCCTGCTCTTCGACTTCCCGACACCCGCCGCGCTGCTGCGCCACCTCCAGGACCGGCTTGCCGGCACGGACCCGGCCGTACAACCGGATATCGCCGTCCCGGCGGTGATGGACGAGCCGATCGTGATCGTCGGTATGGCGTGCCGTTACCCGGGTGCGGTGGCCTCCCCGGCGGACCTGTGGCGGCTGGTCTCGCAGGGCGTGGACGCCATCGCGGACTTCCCGGCCGATCGCGGCTGGCCCGATGACCTGTACGCACCCGAGGCGGTCGACAAGGGCCGCACCTCCGTGCGGGAGGGCGGTTTCCTGTACGACGCCGGGAATTTCGACGCCGGGTTCTTCGGCATCTCCCCGCGTGAGGCCCTTTCCATGGACCCGCAGCAGCGGCTGCTCCTGGAAACGGCATGGGAGGCGCTGGAACGGGCCGGTATCCCGCATGATCACCTCGACGGCACCCGGACCGGGGTGTTCGTCGGTGCCACCGCGCAGGATTATGGCCCGCGTATGCAGGACGCCTCGGAGAAGGTGGGCGGTTACGTGCTCACGGGCGTGACCCCCAGCGTGATGGCCGGGAGGATCTCGTACCAGCTGGGCTTCGTGGGGCCGGCTCTGACAGTGGATACCGCCTGCTCGTCGTCGCTGGTCGCGCTGCACCTGGCGATCGGCTCGCTGCGGCAGGGCGAGTCCACCCTGGCGTTGGCGGGCGGTGCGACCGTCATGGCCTCGCCCGGGATGTTCGTGGAGTTCTCCCGTCAGCGCGGGCTGGCCCCGGATGGGCGCAGCAAGGCGTTCGCCGCGGGGGCTGATGGCACCGGCTGGGCTGAAGGCGTCGGGCTGCTGGTGCTGGAACGCC
>NZ_BBXD01000006.1 GCF_001570545.1 Herbidospora mongoliensis
TGAATCCGTCCTGGCGGTCGCCACCCTCGACACCTCGGTCCTGCGGGCTCGGTCCGAGGACCTGCCCGCCGTCCTCTCCGAACTCGTTCCTGCCGGCGCTCGCCGGCGCGGGACACCGGCGGCCACCTCGTCCCTGGCGGACCGGATGGCCGAACTCGCACCGGCAGAACGCGCGCAGGCGCTGGTGGATCTGGTGCGTGCGCAGGTCGCCGGTGTGCTGGGGCATGCGGATTCGACTGGTGTCGCCGTGGATCGGGCGTTTCAGGATTTGGGGTTCGACTCGCTCACCGCGGTGGAGTTGCGCAATCGGCTCACTGTGGCGACCGGGTTGCGGCTCCCCACCACGTTGGTCTTCGACCACCCTTCGCCGGCTGCTCTAGCCGGTCACCTGGCGGCCGAGCTGACGGGGGCGGCGAAGGACACCACCGAGACCGCCGCCGCCGTGGCCGACTCCGAACCCATCGCCATCGTCGGTATCGGCTGCCGCTACCCGGGCGGCATCGCGACACCGGACGACCTGTGGAAGGTCGTGCTGGACGGCCGCGACATGGTGTCCGGCTTCCCCGATAACCGCGGGTGGAATCTGGACGACCTGTTCGACCCGAACCCGGACGCCGTCGGCAAGTCCACGACGCGAAGCGGCGGTTTCCTGCACGATGCGGCCGAGTTCGACGCCGCGTTCTTCGGGATCTCCCCGCGTGAGGCGCTGGCGATGGATCCGCAGCAGCGGTTGCTGCTGGAGACGGCATGGGAGGCGTTCGAGCGGGCCGGGATCGACCCGCTGTCGGTACGGGGCGCGCGGACCGGGGTGTTCACCGGCGTCATGTACAACGACTACGGATCGCGGCCGAACCTGCCCGCCAAGGAGTTCGAGGGCTACCTGTTCAACGGCAGCGCGGGGAGCGTGGCGTCGGGCCGGGTGTCGTACACATTCGGGCTGGAAGGACCAGCGGTGACGGTCGACACCGCCTGTTCGTCGTCACTGGTGGCGCTGCACCTGGCCGCCGGGTCGCTCCGTCAGGGCGAATGCGACATGGCCCTCGCGGGCGGCGTCGCGATCATGGCCACGCCCGGCAACTTCATCGAATTCTCCCGGCAGCGGGCAC
>NZ_BBXD01000007.1 GCF_001570545.1 Herbidospora mongoliensis
CCGAGACCGTGATGCGATGCACCGCCTTGCCCGAATACGACATCCGGAACACGAACAGAAAGCAGCTGGTCATCACACCCGCGAGGTTCACCCACACCTCCCCGAAGTCGACCTCGGCCTCGACTCCGGGCCGATGCACCTGGTCGATCGGGACCTCCCGCGCCGGCGCCCGGCCCGCCTCGGCCAGGATCTGCGGGCGCCGTTCGGCGACGTAGTTGCAGACGGTGGAGTAGGAGACCGCCTCCATCTCGTGCTCGGTGAGAAGCCGGGTGTAGATCCGCCGCACCGTGTGCCGCTGTTTGCGCGGGGCCGTCAGGTCAGCCCAAAGGATGTGATCGATGACCGGCTTGAACCGGTCCAGCTGCGAAGCACGCGGGATCGGCTTCTTCCGCGGGACCGGCCACACCGACGACAGCGCTTCGCGCACTGTACGACGGTGCACTCCGTGCTTCTTGGCCAGCGCCCGGACCGACAGGCCTTCCAACCGCGAGTCCCTGCGGATCGCCGCGAACTGTTCCACCCTGCTCAGCGCCACACCCGCTCCTCGGTGCACTCAGGCACACCGAGCGTCTCACCGCAACAACCACAGTGGGGCCAGATCTCGCTGAACAGTAACCACCCCGCTACACGGTGGGGCCACCCAAATTCACAAGGCGGGGCCAGAAACCCCTCTTAGAACCAACCTGAACCTCTACACCCGTCCCGGCCTGTCACCGGCCACCACGGCACCTGCGGCCGCACCGGCCTTACCTGACCGCTCTGCCGCTCTGGTGTAGATGCGCACCGACAACGCCAACCTGCTGGCCTGCCTCGCCCACGCCACTGCCCAGGACCGGCACCAGCACATCCTCGGGCTTACCGCCGCCATGGCCGCGTTCCTCCTCCGTGACGGCCCTTGGCAGCAGGCCGCCACCCTTCACGAGACCGCCGCCACCACCGCACACCGCCACAACGACCGAACCGCCAAGGCCAACGCCCTCCATGAGTTGGGCCGCGTCCGGTCCATGACCGGGGATTATGCGCAGGCGGCCGAGCTGCATGAGCGGGCGCTGACGCTCTACCAGGACCTCGGCAACCGTCACGGTGAGGCCAACACCCTGCAGGATCTGGGCCGCGTCCGGCACCTGACCGGGGACTTTGCGGAGGCGGCCGAGCTGTTGGAACGGGCGCTGGACTTGTTTCGTCAGGTCGGGGACCTTCAAGGCGAGGCCGAGGTGCTCAACAGCAAAGGTGCATTGCTGGCCGAGTCCGCTA
>NZ_BBXD01000008.1:0-579243 GCF_001570545.1 Herbidospora mongoliensis
CCCAGCGGAGACGCCGCCCGGCGCGGAAAGTCGCAGAAACGCTGGTGCACAATCAGAACCAGCAGCATCGCTCCCGATAAAGCGTCCGAACCAGCTCTCCCCCGACGTGTGAGCCTCCACGTGTCCGCACTCTTTAACGGACCGTGTCACGGAGTTCCGGCGGTCGCGGCGAGCTGCGGCGGCCAGCTATGCGATCTGGCCGCAGCTCCGGATCCGGCGCCCATGGATGGGTGCTCACCGAGCCGATGCGCTCGGGCGGCTTAACGGGCCGCGTTACGAAGTTCCGGCGGCTGCTCCGAGCTGCGGCGCAAGCTACGCGATCTGGCTGCAGCTCCGGATCCGGCGCGCCATCAGATCGGCGCTCACGGAGTCGACGCCGCTCAGGCCGCTTAACAGGCCGCGCTACGAAGTTTCGGCGGTCGCTGCGAGCTACGGCGGCCAGCTACGCGACCTAGCCTCAGCTCCGGATCTGGCGCCTCGTGAGATTGGTGCCCAAGGAGCTAATCGGCCCAGGCTGCGCCGACAACCGTGGATCCTCCGGCTGAGGAGAACCCGAAGTCCCTGAAGGGCCGCCGACGTCGGAATCATCGTGGACCGACGTTGTGATTGCGATAGGCGGCTGCCCGTGCCCACGGAAGGGAGCGCCGGACCGATCAGGTACTCGCCGCTGGCGGCCCAGAGCCAGGCCCTATCCCGTCAATCACTGACGTTCGCCATTTCCCATCCGGCCTCCTGCCTGCGGCCTCCCTGCACGGATCGGCTGGCGTGCATGCACAGCCCGCCAGCGATTGCCGGTCACCGCAGGACCGACATCCCGGCCTAGTGCCGCCTGAAGTCCCTCGCATGCACTATCAGCCGACGTCAGCCATCGCTTGCTCCTCGATGCAGGTGCCCAAGCCACATCAAGCTGGGCGGGTCTCGTGCGCCCACTCCGCTCGGCGAGCTTGACGCTCCCGATCTCCTCGGCCCAGAGGAGAAGACGCGGTACACCAATGGCAGCTCCAGAGCGGGGCGGTCTCCACCGACGCCGGATTGAGTGAGACAGGAGTTAGTCGCCTGCGGCGCCCGCAGGCTCCGGCACGCTCACATGTACGCCGACCTCACGGACCTCTCCTCCGCCTCCACCGCACCGCCAGAGCCGACAAGGAGAGAACTCTGGCGTTCAAGCGAGGCTCGCTTGGATGCTTCATCAGCCAGCGCACCCGTTCCAGCCGGCGAGGTGTGAGCTTTGGGGGCCGTTCCTCTCGGTCGTGCCGCGAAATCTCTGTGGGTGATAGGACCGGCATCTCACCGGAGAACAGCCGTATCGAATCGGCGTCGTCGACGCTGGATGCGCTGTTTCACGTGAAACAGCGCATGTGACTGACATCGAGTCGACGCCGTTCACCCTGGCAGAGCCGCAGGACGGATGAATCCGTTTCGTGGTAACTTCGGCGTCGCCAGATGCTGCTGCGAACTGAGGAGGTGAGACCGATCAACGCTGTGACAGGTCGGGACTCCCTCCCCTTCATGGGCTAGGGAGTGCCCGCAGAAGGCATCCCGAAAGGCTCGAACGCGCATGTTGCGCTCTATCTCTCAGACGTCCTCCGACGGCGTCACTGAAGAACTCTTCACCCTCTCCTTCAGCTTCGGGGACATCCCCGGCGTGCTGTGGTCTCCGGATTCCGCCACCGGCTCTCGTCCACTGATCCTCATCGGACACGGCGGCGGCCAGCACAAGCAGGCTCCCGGCGTCGTGGCACGCGCCCGCCGCTTCGCGACCGAGTGCGGTTTCGCCGTCGTGGCCGTCGATTCCCCCGCCCACGGCGGTCGTCCGCAATCCGACGAACACAAGCGGCTCATCACCGAGATGCGGACCAGCTTTCAGACGGGCGGCGACGCCACCCCGATACTCGCCGAACTCCATGCGCTGCTCGCCGGCCAGAGCGTCCCGGAGTGGCAGGCGGTTCTGGACGCGGTCCAGAAACTCGACCACGTCGGGGCAGGCCCGGTGGGCTACTGGGGAGTGTCACAGGGGTCCGCCCTTGGCGTTCCGTTCGTCGCCGCCGAACCTCGCGTCCGCTCAGCCGTGCTGGGCTTGAACGGTGCGAAAACCTGTGCCGAGGGCGCCGAACGGATCACCGTCCCGCTGGAGTTCCTCGTGCAATGGGACGACGAGCTGGTTCCCCGCGCAGACAGCCTCGCGCTCTTCGATCGCTTCAGCTCAACCGAGAAAACCCTCCACGCCAACCCAGGCAAGCACGGAGAGATCCCGCGGTTCGAGCTGGACAGCTCAGTGCGATTCTTCTCCCGACACCTGAACTGACGTAGCCGCCCGCGTCACGCTGATCGGGTTCCGTACCCGATCAGCGTGGCACAGCGCACGCTCCTTGGCGCGGCTGCTGACAGACCCCGGAGGCAACGCCGACAGAAGGAAACCCGTTCAGGAGCTCCAGGGAAGTACAGGGCTGATGGCTGCTCGTACAGATGGTTCGCCACGGCACCCGGTCGACGGCAACGTGGTGGCGGAGTCCGGTGACTGCCTTCCGCACAGAGCCAGCGCACAGGCGGGATCGCGGCAACATCGCCACATGCCCCCGGAACCTCCGTTACCCATTGCGGTGCAACCTCTTCCTCAACGAGTCGTAGGCAGCGACCGAACCTCATGTCGCACGAACAGAGCGGCAACGACTTCGTCGTGATGCGGACCACCAAGCTCAAGTCACCGACATCAGTGGGTGAGCAGCCGAAGCAATGGCCCTGCTACAGGAACTCGCCCCATAGAGCTAGATGACTCAGGCCTAGACGCCTTCACCGCCGTCGTCTTTCAACATCAGTGGCCACCACGCAAGCCGCCATCCGCCGGGAGGTGAAGCGACCTGACAGAGGCATCCCTCTCACGACAATTGGCTTCAGCGCCCGCCTACGCCGACGACACCCCTCAATAGCGTGGAAGGTCGACTGGAAACCGCAAGCGCTCCACCCCGGCATCGACGGCACCGCCGCCAAGATCTCAGGCTCAAGCTCGGGCAGCACGGCGTCGGCCAGCCCCATGTCGACCAGTAGCGCCAGGCCCTCACGTGGGTGAGCGCCGCAGATCGGCTTGTCGAGCTCGGCCTGGATGCGGTCGGCCATCTCAGTCATCGCCCTGACCCGTTGGGGACGACGGTGAACCCCAGAGCCGGTCGAACTGTCCCTGTAGCCGGGTTCGGGGGAGGCATGGATGAACTTCATGCGCGGCGTTACGCCTGACTCCCATAGGGCAGGCGATCACTATGGTCGGTACTTCCTCGGCTTATTGCAGCGACCCTCACGGGCATCAGCGCGATCTCTTTCATCGTGTACGACGCCGCCACGGGCCCGGCGGCCTCCCATGCCTGCCCGCAGATACTGCGACAACTCATCGACAGCTTCCGTGTCGAGCTAGGTCGCCCATGAGCGAACCCATCGCCCGCCGCGTCACCCGTGACGACCACGACAGTCCTTCCGCGACCGAGGCTTCGACTCGGGTCGGCTGGCCAGTCGCGGCCAGCTGGGAGCCTTGAGACCACGTCCCGTGATTGCCCAGCCGCCACAGGTCGAGCGGGGAGGCGTCTGCGCCTGGCCAGCCATCCCGATCGGGTCGCCCGGCACGGTGGCCGGTGCCGGGCCCGTGACCGCCCCCCGGCTGAGCTGAGGGGGCAACGAGCTGGCCAATACCTTGGCCTAGCTGATCAGAGGCTCGGTGGATCGGCTGCCACCGAGAGGCGCCGAGATCCTTAGTCGGGGTGGCGAGCGCCCGGAGTTCAGCGGCGGCTGGATCCCACACCGAGGAGGTACAGGTCCGGGTTATTGACGGTAGCGGCGCTGTTTCACGTGAAACCAAGTTAGTCAGCTCGCAATGTTCTCCCGGGCCCTAGACGTGTCCGGTAGATCACATGTGGAGCCATAGCAGCACGCTGACCACGGTGAGACCTGGTGCGGGGACGGCCCGCACTGGCCGGGGGACGTGATCGTGTTCATCAGGTGCGGGAAGATCTAACGGACGACACGGCCCGGGAAGTCCGCCAAGCACCCCCAGACGCACAACAGCTCCCCCGGGCCTAAGCCCAGAGGAGCTGTTTCACGTGAAACCTAGTCGCTCTCCAGCCCTCGCATCTGGTTGGCCGCGTCAGGAGCCATAGTGCCGATGATGCGCTCAAGGTCGTCGATCGTGGAGAACTCCACCACGATCCGCCCTTTCCGACGCCCTAAATCGACCTTCACCTTGGTCTCGAAGTGATCCGACAGCCGATCCGCCAGCGTCCGCAACGCCGGTGCCGTCGGCTGCTTAGTCCTCGGCTTCCGAGGAGCCGGGCCGGCGGACGCGTCACCCATCGACACGATCTCTTCGACCGTTCGGACCGTCATACCCTCTGCCACGATCCGGTCTGCCAGGCGCTCCTGGGCCACTGGGTCGCCCAGGGTCAGCAGGGGGCGTGCGTGCCCCGGAGTGATCGAACCGGCGGCCAGGCGGACCTGGACGCTCACGGGGAGGCTCAGCAGGCGCAGGGTGTTGGTGATGTGGGAGCGCGAGCGGCCGACCTTCTTGGCCAGCTGTTCGTGGGTGGCGCCGAAGTCGTCGAGGAGCTGGCGGTAGGCCGCGCCTTCCTCCAGGGAGTTCAGTTGCTCTCGCTGGAGGTTCTCGATCAGGGCCTCGCGCAGCATCTCGTCGTCGCCCGTGCTGCGGACGATCGAGGGGATGCGCTCCAGGCCGGCCAGCTGGCTGGCCCGCCACCGGCGCTCGCCCATGATCAGTTCGAACTGGTCTTTGCCGTGGTCGTCCCTGCCGGCGGCACGTACGACGATCGGCTGCAGCAGGCCGACTTCAAGGATCGAGTCGGCCAGTTCCCGGATGCGTTCATCATCGAAGATGTCTCGGGGCTGGCGGGGGTTGGGCACGATCTGCTTGATCAGGATCTCTTGGAAGTGTGCCCCCGCTACCGGCACCAGATCCCGATCACCGGGAGGAGCGGGCGCCGGAACGACCCCCGGCTCCATGGCGGGGCCGTTGGGGATGAGGGCGGCCAGGCCCTTGCCGAGTCCCCGACGCTGCTGACTCACCCTTGCTCCTCACCGCACCAAAGAAACGCCGCGTCGGTTCTTAAACCGCCGCGCACGATTGTAGAAGGCTACAGGTTCACGCCTCCGCGACCGCCGCACCGCGATAGGCGATCTCTCGTGCCGCGTCCATGTATGCCATCGCGCCGCTCGAACCCGGGTCGTAGGTCATGACCGACTGACCATAACTGGGGGCTTCCGAGACCCGGACGCTGCGGGGGATGACCGCGTCGACGACGGTGGCGCCGAAGTGGGAGCGGACCTCCTCGGCGACCTGGGAGGCCAGGCGGGTGCGGCCGTCGTACATGGTGAGCAGGATCGTCGACACGTTGAGGGGCTGGTTCAGGTGGACGCGGACCAGCTCGACGTTCTGGAGGAGCTGGGTCAGGCCTTCCAGCGCGTAGTACTCGCACTGGATCGGGATCAGGACCTCCTGCGCGGCCGTCAGCGCGTTGACCGTCAGCAGGCCGAGCGACGGGGGGCAGTCGATCAGGATGTAGTCCATCTGGGCCGACTCGTAGGCCGCGAAGGCCCGGCGCAGTCGGGTTTCCCGGCCGACCATCGGCACCAGTTCGATCTCCGCGCCGGCCAGGTCGAGGGTGGCGGGGGCGCAGTAGAGGCCCGGCATGTCGGGGACCTCGGTCACGATGGACTCCATCGGGAGGTCTTCCACCAGGACCTGATAGATAGAGGGCGTCCCGGCCCGGTGTTCGGTGGCCAAAGCCGTCGAGGCATTGCCCTGCGGGTCGAGGTCGACCACGAGGACTCGCTGCCCGTGCATCGAAAGGGCTGCGGCCAGGTTGACGGCGCTCGTCGTCTTGCCCACCCCGCCCTTCTGGTTGCAAACGGTGATCACTCGGGTCTTGGGCGGGCGCGGCCAGTCTCCGTCACGGCGGGCGGAATATCCGACGGGACCGTCGGCGGCCGGCTTGGCGGGCGCGGCTGTTTCACGTGAAACCACAGAACTCAGTGCCTCTCGAACCAGCGGGGAATCACCGGGGCTTAGCGGGGGCTGGGACACCTTGGTCGTCCTTTCGACCGGCTTGAAGCCGGTGGTTCGGAGCGGAAGTGCGACCCCACCCCCATCAGGCCGCGCTCGTCGCGTCGCCGCGAGCTCCTCGGGTCGTCCCAGGTCGGATTCGATCGTTCCCGGCCCGACCTCGATTACCTCTTACGTCGGCGCTGTGCACCTCGTGAACCGGCGCCGGCGATGACGCGGACAAGAGTTGCAGGCGGGTCGACTTTACCGCGCCCGACCGTGACAAGCTCGGCCGTCTTTGCCCCGTGAGCTGACAATTGGGCCTTGGCGCCCGCCAATTCCTCGGCGGCCCGCTCACCCTTCATCGCCAGCAGCTCTCCGCCCTCGGTGAGGAGGGGGAGTGACCATGCGAGCAGGCGATCAAGAGGGGCCACGGCACGGGCCGTGGCGACGTCGAACTCCCGCTTGCCCTTCAGTTCCTCGGCACGACCGCGGAGCACCTCGACGTTGGGCAACTTGAGGGTCTCGACGCACTCTTCGAGGAAGACCGTCCGCCGGAGCAGCGGTTCCAGGAGGGTCACCGTCACATCGGGGCGGACGATCGCCAGGACGATGCCGGGCAGGCCCGCGCCCGAGCCGATGTCGACGAGTTTCACGTCGGGCGGCACCACTTCGGCGATCACGGCACAGTTCAACAGGTGGCGGTCCCAGATGCGGGGGACCTCCCTGGGGCCGAGCAGCCCGCGCACCACCCCCGGCCCGGCCAGCAGGGAAGCAAAGGTTTCCGCCTGGGCCAAGGCCTCGCCCGCGAACACCGCATGGGCGGCTTCGGGAGGCTGCTGGTTGCTCATCTCTTCGGTCATCCCTCGTAGGGTATCGGGCGGTGGACGACAGCCAGGAGCCTGTGGATAAACCTGTGGACACTGCGGTGCGTGCCCTGTGGACAACTGTGTGCGGCGGGCCAAAAGCCCAGCACAGGCCGTACAGACAAGAAAACCGCCGACCCGGGACGGGGCGGCGGTTTCCACAGGGCGGGGTATCAGGCGGGCAGAACCACGACGAAACGCCGGGGCTCCTCCCCCTCTGACTCGCTGCGCAGGCCGGCGGCGGCGACCGCGTCGTGGATGACCTTGCGCTCGAACGGCGTCATCGCCTTGAGGGGCTTCGGCTCGCCCGACGCCTTGACGTCGTCGACGGCCGCCATGCCGATCTTGGTGAGTTCCGCACGGCGGCGCTCGCGGTAACCGGCGACGTCGAGCATGAGCCGGGAGCGCTCGCCGGTCTGCCGGTGGACGGCCAGGCGGGTCAGCTCCTGGAGCGCCTCCAGGACCTCACCGCCGGGGCCGACCAGGTCGCCACCCTTGAGGCCGACCACGGAGACGAGCGCGCGATCGCCCTCGACGTCCATGTCGATGTCGCCATCGAGGTCGGCTATGTCGAGAAGGCCCTCGACATAGTCGGCGGCGATCTCGCCCTCGGCTTCCAGGGAAGCGACGCTGGGAGCCGCCTTGACGGTCTCCTCGGCTTCGGTCACGTGGGAACTCCTTCTCACGGCTTCTTGCTGCCGGTGCGCTTGCTGCGTGGTTGCCGCGTCGGCTGCTGTCGGACGATCTTAGTCTCTGGCTCCGCCGGCTGTTCTGGCGCCGGCGGCGGGGTCTTGCGGAAGCGCGCGAAGAAGCCCGGCTTGGTCTCGACGGGCATCAGGTTGCCCTTGGCGTCGAACTGCGGCATCGGGTTACGGCTGTAGAACCAGTGCTGCTGGCCGAGGGTCCACACGTTGGTGGTGACCCAGTAGAGGATCAGGCCCAGCGGGAAGTTCAGCGAGAACACGGCGAACAGCGGCGAGATGTACATCAGGATCTTCTGCTGCTGTGCCATGGGGTTGTCCGGCATCTGCGCGATCGAACGCGTGACGCTCTGCCGGACGGTCAGGAACGTCGTCAGCGACGAGACCGCGACGAAGATGACCAGGACGATCTTGGCGATGACCGGATCGGCACCGTAGCCCTGGATGTCCGCGCTGCTGGTGAAGAACGTCGCCGGGAGCGGAGCGCCGAAGATGTGGGCGGCGCGGGCGCTGTCGACGAGCTGCTGCGTCATGCCGAACCTGGGCTCGCCATGGGCCATCGCGTTCAGCACGGTGAACATCGAGATGAAGATCGGGAACTGCGCGACGATCGGCAGACAGCCACCCAGGGGGTTGGCACCCGCCTCCTGGTAGGTGCGCATGACCTCCTGGTTCATGCGCTGCTTGTCGTTCTTGTAACGCTTGCGCAGATCCTGAACCTTGGGTGCCAGCTCCTGCATCTTCTTCGAGGAGCGCATCTGCTTCAGGAAGAGCGGGAAGATCAGGACCCGCATGAGCACAGTCAGCGTGACAATGGTCAAAGCCCAGTTCAGCCCGTTGTCGGGGCTGAGGACAAGGCTATAAAAGTTGTGAATATGGGT
This sequence comes from Herbidospora mongoliensis, assembly GCF_001570545.1. GTDB lineage: Bacteria > Actinomycetota > Actinomycetes > Streptosporangiales > Streptosporangiaceae > Herbidospora > Herbidospora mongoliensis. Next base: position 8,486 of record NZ_BBXD01000008.1, read on the forward strand.
GATCACCCAGGCGATGGCCGTATAAAGCCAGTTCAGCCAGGACAGCTCCACCGAGCTAGCTCCCTTGCTTGTCGTGGGGTCGAGGGGGCACGGGATCGAACCCGCCGGGGTGGAAGGGATGGCATCGGCCGATGCGGCGGATGGTCAACCACAACCCGCGCAGCGCCCCGTGCACGGCGATCGCCTCGAGGCCGTACGCGCTGCAAGAGGGAAAGAAACGGCACCGAGGCCCCAGGAGGGGACTGATGAACGCCCGGTAGAACCTGATCGGGACGATCAACACGCGGGCAGCCGTCGAGACCGGCGTGACCGGCTGGGGCTGCTCGGTTGTCATGACCGTCCGTCCCGCGGCCGCCGCAGGAGTCGTTCGAGCGCGACATCGAGATCGGCGGCCAGGTGCTCGCTGCGCGCGGACGCAGCCGGTGGATTGGCGCGTACCACCAGCAGGCTACCTCCCGGAAGGAGGTGCAGACGTGCCCGCATCAGGTGTCTGAGTCTTCGTTTGACCCTGTTCCTGGTGACCGCGTCGCCCACGGCCTTGCTGACGACGAACCCGACGATCGGGGTCTCGTCACCCTCCACAGCGGTGAAGTGCACGACCAGGGAGGGCCGACCGGCGCGGCGCCCACGTCGGATCGCCTCGGCGAACTCCTCGCCTCGGCGCATACGTGAAGCGGGCGGGAGCACCGGATACTTCCTTAACAAGTAGCCCGCCGTCAGAGGTGACGGCGGGCGGGGCTGCTACGAGGTGCCGGGTCAGACGGTGATCTCGTGACGACCCTTGCGGCGGCGGGCGGCCAGGATGGCGCGACCGGCGCGGGTCCGCATGCGCAGCCGGAAGCCGTGGGTCTTCGCGCGACGGCGGTTGTTCGGCTGGAAAGTACGCTTGCTCACGATGGGCTCCAGGCTAGATGTGCCCTGTCGTTAGGGCGGTTAGACCAAAGTTTACGACCCACCGGGCGCTGGGCATGCGAAAGAGCCGTCCCGAGATAAGCCGACCGGGTCACGTTACGGGCTACACGCCCGAATGGTCAAACCGGCACCCGGAATCGCGCATAGTTATCCACAGGCTGTGGAGTTATCCACAATCCTCTTGGTCATCCACACCCTGTGGGCAACGACTGCCAGTAGGCTGTGGACAACGTCTTGAAGGCAGGTCGCGCACAGCGCTACTGTCAGGCCTTCTGGCCTTCCTCCACACCCAGAGCACCTGTGGATCTCCTGTGGATCATTTGTGGAAACTCACAGCGGAGGCCGGCGCCACCGGGACCGGACCGGGTGAGGCGGGTGTGGAAAACGATACGCGGCAAGCTTTTGCGGGGGCCGCGTCAGGGAGGAGTGCCGAACGGTGGACGGCGTCGACCTCAACCAGTTGTGGGCAAGAGCGCTCACCACTCTCCTGGACCAGGGCGTCTCGGGGCAGCAGCGCGCATTTCTGCAGATGACGCAGCCATCGGGGCTGATCAACGACACGATTCTGCTGGCCGCGCCCAACGACTTCGCGAAGGAAGTCATCGAGGTGCGGCTCCGCCCCCTCATCGCCCAGGCGCTGTCGCAGGAGTTCGGCCGTCCGGTCCGCATCGCGGTGATGGTCGATCCGACGGCCACGCAGGCCGAGCCGACCCAGCAGAACTACGGCCGCCCGGGTGGTTTTCCCCAGGGTGGCGGGTTCTCCCCGGCCGGCGGCCCCACCGGTTTCCCCCAAGGCGGCGGTTTTCCCCAGGCTGGGGATCGCGGTTTTCAACAGCCTGTGCAATCTCCCCAGGGCTTCGGCCAGGGGTTTCATCAGGATCCTCCGGAGCAGCAGGCTGATTTTCCACAGCCGCGCCCACAGGGAGTCCCCGTTGCGCCGCCGCCCGCGGAGCAGCCGTACACCCAATATCCACAGGCTGCGGAGAACCCCCCGAACAACGACAAGGCGCCGCCGCGTTCGGGTGGCAAGACGCCGGGGGAGCCCGCGCGGCTGAACGCGAAGTACACCTTTGAGACGTTCGTCATCGGTGCCAGCAACCGGTTCGCCCACGCGGCGGCGGTCGCGGTGGCCGAGGCGCCGGCGAAGGCGTACAACCCACTCTTTATCTATGGCGACTCCGGGCTGGGGAAGACACACCTTCTCCATGCGATCGGTCACTACGCGCAGAGCCTCTATGAAGGTGCGCGGGTGCGCTATGTGAGCTCCGAGGAGTTCACCAACGACTTCATCAACAGCATCCGCGACCACAAGGCCGACGGATTCCGGGCGCGGTTCCGGGCTGTGGACATCCTCCTCGTGGACGACATCCAGTTCCTTGAGGGCAAGGAGCAGACGCAGGAGGAGTTCTTCCACACCTTCAACACCCTCCACAACAGCAGCAAGCAGATCGTGATCTCCAGCGATCGGGCGCCGAAACAGCTGGTCACGCTGGAAGACCGGCTCCGGAACCGCTTCGAGTGGGGGCTGATCACCGACGTGCAGCCGCCCGAGCTCGAGACCCGCATCGCGATCCTGCGCAAGAAGGCGATCCAGGAGGGCCTGGCCGCGCCGCCCGACGTGCTGGAGTACATCGCCAGCCGGATCGCCACCAACATCCGCGAGCTCGAAGGCGCACTGATAAGGGTGACGGCCTTCGCGTCGCTCAACCGGCAGTCCGTGGACATCGGGCTGACCGAGATCGTGCTGAAGGACCTCATCAGTGAGGACAGCTCCAGCACCGAGATCACCATCGCGCTCATCATGTCGACCACCGCCGAGTACTTCGGCGTCTCGCTCGACGACCTCTGCGGCGGATCGCGGTCGCGGGCCCTCGTGGTCGCCCGTCAGATCGCCATGTATCTGGCCCGGGAGCTCACCGATCTCTCGCTGCCGAAGATCGGCGCCCAGTTCGGCGGACGTGACCACACCACTGTTATGCACAGCGAGCGCAAGATCCGCTCCCTGATGGCCGAGCGCCGGTCGATGTACAACCAGGTCAACGAGCTGACGACCCGCATCAAGCAGCGCGCGCGCAACGCTTGATTCACAGCCTGTGGATAACCCTGTGGATCACGGAACACTTCTCTGACGTGCTGAGCGCACGTATCACTTAGATCAACAGGCCACGCCGGGCTGTGGACAAGTCTGTGGATAACCTGTGGAAAAACCCCCCTCCAGCGGTGGATAACCTGTGGACACGCTGTGGATGGCCTGTGGGTAGTGGAAAAAACACACTCCGTGTTGGGCGTGTCTCGTGTGGACAACCTGTGGATAAGCTGTGGGTAACCGGTGGATAACTGGGTGCAAACCTGTGGACGCGTTGTGGGTAACTAAAAGTTATCCCCAATGCGCTCTAAGTAATCCACAGTCTGTCCACAAGCCCTGTGGAAAAAAAACAGCACCTGACCTGCAGATATAGGTGTTGTCCACAGTTTCCACAGCCCCTATTAAGACTGCTGATATCTCCACCTAGAGGAAAGTCAAGAGCAACCTTCGGGCTGAGCTCGGAGCAAAAAATCCCGGAGTTGACACCTCCCGGCAAGCGACGAAGATGGGCAGTCACACCCCGAGCCCCGCGTCGCCGCTCCCCCAGTCGTCACTGCCCGACGCCGTCCCTACCCACCACAGGAGGCTGATCCACGTGATGTTCCGGATCGACCGAGACGTGCTCGCCGAAGCCGTCGCGTGGACGGCACGCAGCCTCCCCGCCAGGCCCTCGGTGCCCGTCCTCGCCGGTATGCGGCTCGAGGTCACCGAAGACCAGCAGCTCAAGCTGTCCGGGTTCGACTACGAGGTCTCCGCCGAGGTCACCCTCGACCTGCAGACCGGCGAATCCGGTGTGGTGCTCGTGTCGGGCCGGCTGCTCGCCGAGATCACCCGGGCTCTTCCTGCACAGCCTGTGGATTTCGTGGTGGAAGGCGCCAAGGCGGTCGTGACCTGTGGAAGCGCCCGGTTCACCCTGCTGACCATGCCGGCGGAGGACTATCCCTCGCTCCCGGCCATGCCGCCGGCCGCGGGCCGGATCGGCAGCGACACGTTCGCCTCGGCCGTCGCCCAGGTGGCCACCGCCGCCGGCAAGGACGACACGCTGCCGATGCTGACCGGCGTCCGCATGGAGATCAACGGCGACACGGTCACGCTGGCCGCGACCGACCGCTACCGGCTGGCCGTGCGTGAGCTCAAGTGGCAGCCCGACCAGCCCGACTTCCAGGCGATCGCGATGATCCCGGGCCGGACCCTCGCCGACACCGCCAAGTCGCTGGTCACCGGCGCCGAGGTCGAGGTCGCCCTGAGCTCCGTGGGCGGCACCGGCGAAGGCATGATCGGCTTCAGCAGCTCCGGGCGGCGCACCACGACCCGGCTGCTCGACCCCGAGTTCCCCAAATACCGCTCGCTGCTGCCGACCGAGTTTTCCTGCCATGCCGATCTGGTCACCAGCGCCTTCGTCGAGGCCGTCAAGCGCGTGGCCCTGGTCGCCGAGCGCAACACCCCGGTCCGGCTGGCCTTCCGGGGCGACGAGGTCGTGCTTGAGGCGGGCAGCGGCGACGAGGCACAGGCTGTGGAAGTCCTGCCGGTCGAGTTCACCGGCGACGAGATCAACATCGCCTTCAACCACCAGTTCCTGCTCGAGGGCCTCGGCGCCATCGATTCCGACGTTGCTCGTCTGCAGTTCACCACCTCGACGAAGCCCGCCATCCTCACAGGTGGAAAACCTGTGGAAGATGGGGGCATACCTGACTACCGCTACCTGATCATGCCCATTCGCCTCTCCAGTTGATCAAATCCGTATGATCAACCCTCGGGTCGGGTAGGCGAGTCGGCGTGACCGTAGATGGAACCCTGAGGGAGAGCTCTCATGCAGATCGGCATGATCGGCCTGGGCAAGATGGGCGGCAACATGGCCGAGCGGCTGCGCCGCGGTGGCCATGAGGTCGTCGGCTACGACCGTGATCCCGACGTCAGCGACGTCGGCAGCCTGAAGGAACTCGTCGACCGCCTGGAGGCGCCCCGCGCCGTCTGGGTGATGGTCCCCGCCGGTGAGCCCACCCGGGCGACCATCGCGTCCCTGAGCGACGCGCTCTCCACCGGTGACGTGATCATCGACGGCGGCAACTCCCATTACCTCGACGACCAGAAGCACGGCAAGGAACTCGCCGAGAAGGGCCTGCGGTTCGTCGACGTGGGCGTCTCCGGCGGCGTGTGGGGCCTGGAGAACGGCTACGCCCTGATGGCGGGCGGCGAGGCCGACGACATCGCGCACCTCCAGCCGATCTTCGACACTCTCAAGCCCGAGGGCCTCGACGGGTTCGTCCACGCCGGATCGATCGGCGCGGGCCACTTCGCCAAGATGGTTCACAACGGCATCGAATACGGCATGATGCAGGCCTTCGCCGAAGGCTGGGAGCTGCTCGAGGCCACCGACATCGTCACCGATGTGCCTGGAGCGTTCAAAAGCTGGCGCCACGGCACGGTCATCCGCTCCTGGCTGCTCGACCTGCTCACCCGGGCGCTCGACGAGGACCCCGGCCTGGAAGACCTCAGGGGCTACGCCCAGGACTCCGGAGAGGGCCGCTGGACCGTCCAGGCGGCGGTCGACCACGCCGTGCCGCTGCCGGTCATCACGGCCGCGCTCTACGCCCGCTTCGCCTCCCGGCAGGACGACTCCCCGGCGATGAAGATGGTCGCCGCGCTCCGCAACCAGTTCGGCGGCCATGCCGTCACCGCCGCCGAGGGTTCGTACGAGAAGGGCGCCGACTCCCCGGGCGCGGCCGACAGCACCGTGCGCGAGGCCAACGGCTCCTGATCCGGCCCCGCTGACTCGGACGGGCTCCCGCTTCACGGCGGGAGCCCGTTACCGTTACCGGCATGTTCACCGCCCACCTGTCGCTGACGGACTTCCGGTCCTACCCCACCGCCGAGCTGGCGCTCGAACCCGGGGTCACCGCCTTCGTCGGACCCAACGGGCAGGGCAAGACCAATCTGGTCGAAGCCATCGGCTACGTCGCCTCCCACGCGTCGCACCGGGTGGCGACCGACGCTCCTCTCGTACGCCATGGCGCCCCCCGGGCCGTCATCCGCGCGCAGATCGAGCGTGACCAGCGACGGGCGCTGGTCGAACTGGAGATCAACCCGGGCAAGGCCAACCGCGCCCGGGTGAACCGCTCGCCGGTCTCCCGGGCCAGAGACGCGCTCGGCGTGCTGCGGACCGTCCTGTTCGCCCCCGAAGACCTTGCCCTGTCGAAGGGCGACCCCTCAGAACGCCGCAAGTTCATGGACGACCTCCTCGTGGCCCGCCACCCCCGGTTCGCCGGCGTCCGGGCCGACTACGACCGCGCCCTCAAGCAGCGCAACGCCTTGCTCCGGACCGCCTCGCAGGCCCGTCGCAGGAGCCCCCGGCGGCAGATGGACGACGCGGCCTTCGCCTCGGCCGGCGCCGGGGACGCGTTGTCCACCCTGGAGGTATGGGACGCCCACCTGATCCGCCACGGCGCCGAGCTGCTCGCCGCCCGGCTGGACCTGGTGGAGAACCTGCGACCTCTCGTGGCCAAGGCGTATGCGGAACTGGCGCCCGGTTCGGTGCCGGCGCAGATCGACTATCGATGGTTTTCCACAGACGACGCCGACCTGGGGACGGATCGAGCGGAACTCGCCGTACGGTTGGGGCAGGCGCTGGCCGAGGCGCGGGCGCAGGAGATCGAGCGGGGGGTCACCCTCGTGGGTCCCCACCGGGATGATCTGCTGCTGCGGCTCGGTGAGCTGCCGGCGCGCGGCTACGCCAGCCACGGCGAGTCGTGGTCGTTCGCGCTGGCGCTGCGGCTGGCCGCCTACGACCTGCTGCGTGCGGAAGGGGGCGATCCGGTGCTGATCCTCGACGACGTGTTCGCCGAACTCGACTCTCAGCGTCGTCGCCGGCTGGCCGAGATCGTCGCCCCGGCCGAGCAGGTTCTGATCACGGCGGCGGTGGCGGAAGACGTACCGAAAGAACTGAGCGGTGCCCGGTTCGACGTCGCGGAGGGGAGTGTGACCCGTGTCGGGTGACGATCCGAAGGAGTCGGCGGCCAAAGGGGCGGCGCTGGCGCGCGAAAAGCTCGCCCAGGCCAAGGCCGACGCCCAGCGGCGGGGGCAACTTCCGCGTACCGAGCCCAGAAAGAAGAAGGGGCCCAAGCGGGATGCCGGTGATCCGCTGACCTTCGGGGCCGCGATCGCCGATCTTCTGGCCTCCCGGGGGTGGGAGGAACCGGTGGCGATCGGAGGTGTTTTCGGTCGCTGGCGGGAGATCGTCGGGGCCGAACTCGGGCTGCACACCCGGCCCGAGGCGTTCGAAGACGGCGAGGTGATCGTCTCCGCCGACTCGACGGCATGGGCCACTCAAGTACGTTTGCTCGCCCCGACCCTGGTCAGAAGGCTGAACGAGGAGCTGGGAGAGGGAACGGTGACGGCTGTGAAGGTCCGCGGGCCCAACCTCGCGCCGCCTCGACAGGCGGGACACATCCGAGTGAAGGGCAGTCGAGGGCCCGGTGACATTTATGGCTGACGCGGGCTTCCACAAGATCAGGAGAACTCCTGTGGAAAAGTCTTGGACCGGCCCGAAATCGCGTCTGGCGCGCTGAACCCCTGGGTCAGGGGTGTCACACCAAAACCAAGATCATCGTATTAGAGGGCATCACAGCCCCCGTCAATGCCACCTGAGGCTCCGAGAGCCGGTAGAATGAAACTGGACTTAAGGACACGTCCGTTTGCGTGTCACCCCGGCCGTGGCGAGCCGATTCCCCAGGGTGAGCGCATCGGGGCACTCACGACGGTGACGGGCACGGCAGGGAGCCATCCTATGTTTCCCTGCCGCGTGTCCGCGGCAGGAGGATTTCGCACTTGTCCTACGACGCAGGCTCAATCACCGTTCTCGAAGGTCTTGAGGCGGTTCGCAAGCGCCCGGGTATGTACATCGGCTCGACCGGAGAACGCGGTCTCCACCACCTTGTGTACGAGGTTGTGGACAACTCGGTCGACGAAGCCCTGGCCGGATACTGCGACACCATCGAGGTCACCCTGCTCGCCGACGGCGGCGTGCGGGTTGTGGACAACGGGCGAGGCATCCCGGTCGCCCTGCACCCCGTCGAGAACAAGCCGACCCTCGAGATCGTGCTGACCGTCCTTCACGCCGGCGGCAAGTTCGACGGCAAGTCCTACGCCGTCTCGGGTGGTCTTCACGGCGTGGGCATCTCGGTCGTCAACGCGCTGTCCAGCCGTCTCGAGGCCGTGATCAAGCGCGACGGCTTCGAGTGGCGGCAGTCCTACCTCGGTTCCAAGCCCGTCACCGACCTGGTCGAGGGCGAGCCCACCGAGGAGACCGGCACCACGATCACCTTCTGGCCCGACGAGACCATCTTCGAGACCACCACGTGGAACTTCGAGACGCTCTCGCGCCGCTTCCAGGAGATGGCCTTCCTCAACAAGGGCCTCACGATCGTCATCCGCGACGAACGTCCCGACCACGGCACCGACGAGGGGCCGACCGAGATCACTTATTACTACGAGGGCGGCCTGTCCGACTTCGTCGCGCACCTGAACTCCAAGAAGGAGCAGGCGCACAACTCGGTGATCGACTTCGAGGAGCACGGCGAGGGCATCTCTGTCGAGATCGCCATGCAGTGGAACAACTCCTACTCCGAGTCGGTCTACACCTTCGCCAACACGATCAACACGGCCGAGGGCGGCACCCACGAAGAGGGCTTCCGTGCCGCGCTGACGACCATCGTCAACAGGTACGCGCGCGAGCAGAAGTTCCTCAAGGAGGGCAAGGACGACAACCTCACCGGTGACGACGTCCGCGAGGGCCTGACCGCGATCATCTCGGTCAAGCTGGCCGAGCCCCAGTTCGAGGGCCAGACCAAGACCAAGCTGGGCAACACCGAGGCCAAGTCGTTCGTCCAGAAGGCCTGTAACGACCACCTGCGCGACTGGTTCGAGCGCAACCCGGGCGAGGCCAAGGAGATCATCAGCAAGTCGCTGTCGGCCTCCCGCGCCCGCATCGCGGCCCGCCAGGCCCGCGACCTGACCCGCCGCAAGTCGCTCCTGGAGAGCGGCTCCGGGCTGCCCGGCAAGCTGGCCGACTGCCAGTGGAGCGAGCCCGAGAAGTGTGAGCTGTTCATCGTCGAGGGCAACTCGGCCGGCGGCTCGGCCAAGGGCGGTCGCGACTCACGCTTCCAGGCGATCCTGCCCATCCGCGGCAAGATCCTGAACGTCGAGAAGGCGCGCATCGACCGCGTGCTGAAGAACACCGAGGTCCAGTCGCTGATTACGGCGCTCGGCACCGGCGTACACGACGAATTCGACGTCTCGAAGCTCCGCTACCACAAGCTGATCCTGATGGCCGACGCCGACGTCGACGGTCAGCACATCACCACGCTGCTGCTCACCCTGCTGTTCCGGTTCATGCGGCCGCTGATCGAAGCCGGTCACGTCTACCTCTCACAGCCGCCCCTCTACAAGATCAAGTGGGACCGGAAGGGCGAAGACGCGTCTTACGCCTACTCCGACCGCGAGCGTGACGCGATCATCGAAGAGGGGATCTCCCGCGGCAAGCGCGACCCCCGCGCCCACGACGGCATCCAGCGGTTCAAGGGTCTCGGCGAGATGAACGCCAACCAGCTCTGGGAGACCACGATGAACCCGGAGACGCGCGTCCTGCTTCAGGTCACCCTCGACGACGCCGCCCAGGCCGACGAGATGTTCACCGTTCTCATGGGCGAGGATGTCGCCCCGCGCCGGGAGTTCATCATCAGGAACGCGCGCGACGTGCGCTTCCTGGACGTCTAGACCGAGGCAGCCGAACCCCACCCTTGTGAAGGATTGACGTGACGGAAGTTAACCTGCCTCCGGGCCCGCCGCCGGCTGACCGCATCGAACCTGTGGACATCCAGTCCGAGATGCAGCGCAGCTATATGGACTACGCGATGTCGGTCATCGTGTCGCGTGCCCTCCCCGACGTGCGCGACGGTCTCAAGCCGGTGCACCGCCGGGTGCTCTACGCCATGTTCGACGGCGGTTACCGTCCCGAGCGCGGCTACTTCAAGTGCTCGCGCGTCGTCGGTGACGTGATGGGTTCCTACCACCCCCACGGTGACAGCTCGATTTACGACACTCTCGTGCGACTGGCGCAGCCGTGGTCGCTGCGCTACCCGCTGGTCGACGGCCAGGGCAACTTCGGCTCGCCGGGCAACGACATGCCCGCCGCCATGCGATACACCGAGTGCAAGCTCGCCCCCATCGCCATGGAGATGCTGCGGGACATCGACAAGGAGACCGTCGACTTCCAGCCGAACTACGACGGCCGCTCCCAGGAGCCGATGGTCCTGCCGTCGCGCTTCCCGAACCTGCTGGTCAACGGCGCGGCCGGCATCGCGGTCGGCATGGCGACCAACATCCCGCCGCACAACCTGCGGGAGATCGGCGACGCCGTCAAGTGGGCCCTGGAGAACTTCGAGGCGACCGACGAGGAGCTCCTCGAAGGGCTGATCGCCCGGGTCAAGGGCCCCGACTTCCCCACCGGCGCGCTGATCGTCGGCAAGCGGGGCATCGACGACGCCTACCGCACGGGCCGCGGCTCGATCACGATGCGCGCGGTCGTCGAGGTCGAGGAAGACAACAAGGGCCGTCAGTGCCTGGTGATCACTGAGCTGCCCTACCAGGTCAACCCCGACAACCTCGCGCTGTCGATCGCCGAGCTGGTCAAGGAAGGCAAGATCAACGGCATCGCCGACGTCCGCGACGAGTCGTCGTCGCGCGTGGGCCAGCGCCTGGTGGTCGTGCTCAAGCGCGACGCGGTCGCCAAGGTCGTGCTGAACAACCTCTACAAGCACACCCAGCTGCAGACCACGTTCGGCGCCAACATGCTCGCGCTGGTCGACGGCGTGCCCCGCACGCTGCGGCTCGACCAGTTCGTCAAGTTCTACATCGGCCACCAGATCGAGGTCGTGGTCCGCCGGACCCGCTACCTGCTGCGCAAGGCCGAAGAGCGGGCCCACATCCTGCGCGGCCTGCTCAAGGCCCTGGAGCGCCTCGACGACGTGATCGCCCTGATCCGCCGCTCGCCCTCCGCCTCGGCCGCCCAGCAGGGCCTGATCGACATGCTGGACATCGACGAGACGCAGGCCCAGGCGATCCTGGACATGCAGCTCCGCAAGCTCGCGGCCCTGGAGCGTCAGCAGATCCAGGACGAGTTCGAGGGCCTGATGGTCCAGATCACCGAGTACAACGACATCCTGGGCAGCCCGCAGCGCCAGCGCACGATCGTCGGCGACGAACTCGGCGAGATCATCACCAAGTTCGGCGACGAGCGCAAGACCGAGATCATCGCGTACGAAGGCGACATGTCCATCGAGGACCTGATCGCCGAAGACGAGATGGTCGTCACGATCACCCGCGGCGGCTACGCCAAGCGCACCAACACCGACCTCTACCGCGCCCAGAAGCGCGGCGGCAAGGGCGTCCGAGGCGCGCAGCTCCGCCAGGACGACATCGTCGAGCACTTCTTCGTCACCACAACCCACCACTGGCTCCTGTTCTTCACCAACAAGGGCCGGGTCTACCGGGTCAAGGCGTACGAACTGCCCGACTCCGGCCGCGACGCCCGCGGCCAGCACCTGGCCAACCTGCTGGCCATGCAGCCCGACGAGCGGGTCATGGAGGTCCTCGACCTGCGTGACTACGAGGTGTCCCCCTACCTCGTCCTGGCCACCCGCAGCGGCCTGGTGAAGAAGACCAGGCTCTCCGAGTACGACTCCCCGAGGTCCGGCGGCCTGATCGCCATCAACCTCCGGGAGGACGACGAGGTCATCGCCGCCAGGCTGGTCTCCGAAGAAGACGACCTGCTGCTGGTCTCCAAGAACGCCCAGGCGATCCGCTTCACCGCCTCCGACGAGGCGCTGCGGCCGATGGGCCGGGCGACCAGTGGTGTGATCGGTATGCGTTTCGTCGACGCTGATGAACTTCTGGCCATGAATGTCATGAGCCATGGTGACGACGTGCTTATCGCCACCGAGGGCGGGTATGCGAAGCGCACACCGGTTGAGCACTATCCGCTGCAAGGCCGGGGCGGAAAGGGCGTCCTGACGGCGAAAATAGTCAGTGCCCGTGGCAAGCTGGTCGGAGCCGTCATGGTGGGACCCGAAGACGAAGTCTTCGCGATCACCTCCGCCGGTGGAGTGATCCGGACCAGCGCCGTAGAGATCAAGCAGTCCGGCCGTCAGACGATGGGGGTCCGGTTGATGAATCTCGCGGAAGGCGACAGCGTGGTGGCTCTAGCCCGGAACGCCGAAGCGCTGGAGACTGCGGAAGCGTTGGAAGCTGCCGAAGCGGTGGAGACTGAGAACGGGGCAGGAGACGAGCAATGACCAACTCGGGCAAGACGAATACCGGGGCGGCCAAGAAACCGGCGTCTACCTCGGCTGCCTCGTCGATGCGTGACGGGGTATCCGCCCGGATCGACGGCGAGAACGACACGGCTGAAACTCCCAAGGCTGCGGCCGGACCACCGGCCCCCGGGCCGGCCCAGGGACCGAGTCAGGGCCCTCCTCAGAAGAAGGAGACTCCCAGGGCGCCTCAGAGCGCTCGGGATCAGCCCAAAGACGACCCCAAGACCGACGACTCCACTCTTCGCATCCGCCCCACGTCGGGCAGCGACAACAAACCGTGGTCGCGGCCACAGTCGCCCAACGGCGACCAGAACCGCACGGCCAGTGATGAGCCGACGGCCGCCTTCAAGGCGCCCCGCCTGCCCACGCCGGTCTCGGCTCCCGAGCCGATCGTGACCACGTCCCGGTCGTCGGTGGAGCAGGCCGCGGCTGAGCGCCCCGTCCTTTCCACGTCCGCTCCGAAGGACTCCTCCGGACGGGCGCCGCGCAAGGCCCACCTGGTGCTGCGGCGCGTCGAGCCGTGGTCGGCCATGAAGTTCAGCTTCGTGGTGTCGCTGGTGTGCTTCGTCGTGCTGTTCGTGGCCGTGGCGGTGCTCTACGGGGTGCTGTCGGCCATGGGCGTGTTCGACGCGTTCGTGCAGGCGGTCAACCAGCTGACGCAGGGCGAGGGCGGGGCCGCGGCCTCGTTCAACATCGCGACCTGGTTCGAGCCGGTGCGGATTCTCGGATACACGGCTCTGCTCGGGGCCGTGAACGTGGTGCTCATCACCGCGCTCTCGACCCTCGGCGCTGTGATCTACAACCTGAGCGCTGACCTGGTCGGCGGCGTCGAAGTGACCTTCTCCGAAGCCGAGTAGCTGTAGACGTGATTCCGCGGTGCGACCACACCGCGGAACACGGTAAGCTTTACCTCGTCGCCGCGCGAAAGCCGGTTTACGAGGGGCTATAGCTCAGACGGTTAGAGCGCTTCCCTGATAAGGAAGAGGTCCCAGGTTCAAGTCCTGGTAGCCCCACGTTCGGAGATGGGAGACCTGTGGTTGGTGGCCTTTGGGCCACCTTCCGCGGGTCTCCTTCCTCGTTTATACGGGGGGACGACCCCCCGAGCCCCCCGATGCGAGAGGGCTTCGCCCCCTCGCGCTTCCCCTGGCCGCTTTGCGTCCTTGCGTCGCTGTCGCTCCGGGTCGCTTCGCTCTCTTGCGAAGGGCTCCGCCCCTCGCGCTCTCTGGAAAGCCTCGCTTCGCTCGGGGGGAATTAGCTTCCTTTTCTGTTACGGCTTCGCCTGGCTGGCCACTCGACTTCTGCTGGCTGCCCGATTGCTCAAGATCGATGTGGTTCGTGAAGTCATGACTAGCCCACCTAGATCCACGCGGAACGCATAATCGCGGTCGGGAGTTGGTGTCCGGGGAGTATCGGCTGAGAGCTGGTTCGCCCGACAAAGAGCGCCCCGCCGTTTGGTGGGGCGTTTCGCGCTTTGCTGTCGCACTGTTCGACGTCGAGATCGTCCGGCTCGCACCGGTCAGAAGGACGGACAAATGTGCTTCCGGACAGCCGTCAGAATCCGAGTCGCCTTCGCCGTGCCAAACCCTTCCGGATGGTCGGGAGAGCTGAACCGCTGGTTCGTAAGCTTCACCAGCTGGGCCTTCTCGTCGGGGTTCTCCTTGACCGAGCTGCACTGGTTCCGGGCCCGGTCCACGGCCTTCTCCTCGTCGCCGTGGACGATGTCCGGATCGATGGCTTCCAGCGCAGCGATGAACTTCGCCTGCGTGTCGGTATCCGGTGCGGGCGGGATTCCAATGTCGGCCTCGGCCGATGCGATCGCGTCCGAAGGTGCCGCAGCAGGTTCCGTGACCGTGCCGCACCCTGCCGCGAGCACGACAGCTAAGAGGCCGACCAAGGCGAGGGATCTCATGCGGACGACGATATGGGCCGAGAGGGCGCTGGCTTCTATGGTTACCGACGCGCCATTGGGCCTTTCGCGCCTGCTGTGCAGGCCGACGCGGTGCCCGCCAGGTCACGGCTCAGGACGATCGTTCCGCCGTACCCGATGTTTGACTGTCGGCCTTGCCCATGTCCGTCAACTAGCCGACAAGGCTGAGCTTGCCGACCGCCGTCCTCGGAGCCATCGCCCAGAACCGTGTGCAACCAGGGCCCGACGCGTCGCCGCCATGATCTGCATCGCTTGCTGGGCAGAGATCCGAATGGTTTCTCTCTGTTCGTTTGGTGGTTGGAGGAGGCCGTCGCAGCTGGGGTGCCGGGGCCACATGCGGTGAGTCTCTCCACTGTGGATGGTGATGGTCGTCCGTCTGCTCGGCTCCGTGTTCACCAGTCCGCCTGGACGCGCGGCCGGGTCGCGCGCGGGTGGAGAGCGGCGTCGGAGGATGCGCGGGTCTGACGACTCATCAGTCCTCGCGAAGCTTCCCCGTCAGGCCTACCTCGCGACTGGAATATCCCGCCGTAGCGCGGGCAGGCGGTTCCCGCCGGGAATTCAGCGGTTCGCCGTTCACCGCGCAGGTTGTGGTGCACCTTTCCGAGGGCCCGCCTATCGCTGTGGCCTGCGCGTCTCTTCACTGCCCTGATTCACGGAGTAACGATGACTCTTTCCACCTCCTTCGGCGCGAGCCTGCCCGGCTGGTTCATCGCCGAGCTCGCCGACCTCCCGCAGACCCTCCCGACCGACGACGATCGCATCCGCCTGACCAACCGGCTCGCCGACCGTAACCACCGGGAGAACACCGGCGGGCCCTTCGCCGCCCTGGTCGTCGAGTCGGCTACCGGCCGGCTCGTTTCTGCGGGGGTCAATGTCGTGCTGGCGTCTGGGTTGTCGTCGACTCACGCCGAGGTCACCGCGCTTTCCCTCGCCCAGGACCGGCTCGGGGCCTGGGATCTGGGCGGTCCGGACCTGCCCGACCTGGAGCTGGTCGTCAACTGGCGGCCGTGCGTCATGTGTTACGGCGCCACGATGTGGTCTGGTGTCCGACGGCTGCTCATCGCGGGCGACGGGCCGGAGCTGGAGAAGCTGACCGGGTTCGACGAGGGGCCGATGGTCGCCGACTGGGTCGACCAGTTCGCCGTTCGTGGCATTGAGGTCGTGGTCAGCCCGTTGCGCGAGGAGGCCATCGAGGTGTTCCGCGCTTATGGGGAGCGCGACGACGCCGTGGTCTACAACGCCCGTAGAGGCCAGGTCATTTGAGGGGCTTGTGCAGTAGTACGCGTTGGGCGATTTGTGAGTACTTGTGCGCAGAGAGGGTGTCGGCCCCGGGCCTAACTTGAGCGTCGTCCGGAACAAGAACGAATCAGGGGTTTCCGGACAGCGACTCAACGGAGGAAATCGTGCGTAAGGTTGGCAAGCTGCTCCTCGGAACCGTGCTGGCCGGTGTCGTGGCCACGGGGGTTGCTGTTGTTCCGGCCGCTGCGGCGTCGGCTACCACGGCCTCGGCTTCGCAGGCGGGCTCCAGCTGGGACCGGTTCGAGCGGGGCGACGGGCGCTTCGACTACCGGTGGGGGAAGAAGGACGGGCGCTTCTGGCTCGACTTCAAGATCTGGGACCGTGACGACGACGACCGGGACTACAGCTTCTTCGACGTCTGGTACAAGGACAACGGCCGCTGGTCCCACTACAAGCGGTACAAGTCGGACGACTTCTTCAGCAAGCACCTCGTCTTCGGCAAGAACGTCGATGACTTCCGCGTTCGCGGCGGCTACGGCCACGGCAACAAGTTCGGCTGGGGTGGCTGGCACTTCCGTTAATCGTTAGACGCCCGATCAGGCCGTGCCGGCTACGCCTATGAGGTTGCCCTCGGGGTCGGTGAAGTGGCCGACCACGAGGGTGCCCGGGGTGCCGTCGGGGCCCATTCGCCGGGTTCCGCCGAGGGCTTCGGCTTTCTTCAGTGCGGCTTCCACATCGGGGACGCCCACGTAGAACAGCACGCTCGGCCGGTGGCCCGGGCCGCCGCCGATGCCGCCGTTGAGACCTGTTGTGGCGGCGTTGATGAAGCCGTACATGCCTGGTTCTGAGATGTTCCGGCTGACGGTGTCGCCTAGCTGGAACTCCCAGCCGAACAGCTCTCGGTAGTACTCGCGTAGCTTCGCCGGGTCGGTACCGATGATCTCGAAGTGCACGACTGGCTGTCCCATGGCTGCCTCTCCACTCTGGTCTGGTTGTTAAAAACAACTAACTAGTGTTTATTTGCAACTATGTCAACGACTCGCAGTTATGGGGATGCCTGCGGGATAGCGCGTGCTCTCGACGCCGTCGGGGAGCGGTGGGCTCTGCTGGTGGTCCGTGAGCTGCTCCTCGGGCCGCAGCGTTTCACCGAGCTGCGCCGGGCGCTGCCCGGTGCGAGTTCGAACCTGCTCTCCGACCGGCTCCGGGAGCTGGAGGGGCGTGAGGTGCTCCGACGTCGCAGGCTGGCGGCCCCGGCGAGTTCGTGGGTGTATGAACTGACCGAGCGGGGGCGGGAGCTGGAACCGATCGTGCTCGCCCTGGGCGGGTGGGGGCTCGGCTTCCCGCCTCCGACCGAGCCGACGCTCAGCGCCACCTCCGTCATGCTCTTCCTGCGGGGTGCCGCGCGTCCCGATCCCGACGCGCCCGCGACCGTCTGTCGCATCGAGCTCGACGACCGGGTGTGGACGGTGCGGGTCGCTGGTGGTCAGGTGCGGGTGGATCTCGGTGAGATCGCTGACCCGGATGCGGGGCTTCGCACCGACCCGAAGACGCTGAACGCCGTGCTCGACGACCTGAGCGCGCTCGATGCGGCCCTGGACGACGGAAGCGCCGTCGTCACCGGCGATCCGGCGGTGCTCCGGCGGCTCCTGCGGGTCAGCTGAACAGGGAGTGGCGGTTGCCGCGCTTGTGGCGGCGGCGGATCACGGCGACGAGGTCGACGACCGCGATGAGCGCGAGAACGGCCAGGATGATGCCCAGGGCCAGGACACCCGCCATGAAGGCCACCACGGCCAGGGCCGCGCAGACGATCAATCCGAAGGTGGCCAGGGCGATCCGCAGGGTGAGCGGGCTCTCCGGTCGTTCCGATGTGGGTGAGACGGTGTCCCAGAACCTGTCACGAACGCTTCTCGGATGTTCCTGTTTCATAGGCTCCCCCTTCCCGGTAACCTTCGAGAGATGCCCGATTCCTCATTCGTGTCCCACGACGGTTTTGGAGACGAGCCGCTCGTCGACGAAGCACAACCGGTAGGCCTCGGAGGAGGCCGTCTTCGTGTTGTAGTAAGCGCAGTTTTGGCCCTCGGGCGGGGGCGGGACGTCGTCCGGGGGGCCGTCTCTGGTGAACGCGGGCAGCTGGGCGGCCGTGTCTCCCACCTTCAGTTTTTCGTACGAGGTCCGGTCCAGGACCGAGAGCGACGAGGTGATCACGCTGATGGGGATCGTGAGCAGGACGATCCCGGCCAGGACCGCCACCGGGACCACCACGGTGTGCAGCAGGCGGCGTCGCACTTGCTGCCGGGCCCGGCCCAGTTCCATGCTGGAGGTGCTGGGCCGTGGGGATGCGCCGTCGACGGTGGGCAGGTCGGCGACGAGTTCGAAGCCGCCGGCCGGGGTCGGGCCGGTGCGCAGGGTGCCGCCCGCGAGGCGGACCCGCTCCCCCAGGCCCAGCAGGCCGGAGCCGCCCGAGGCGACGCCGGGCAGGGATGCCGCCGCCGCCGGGGCGTTGAGTACGGTGAGGCGCAGGGTCGTCTGGTCCCGTACGAGCCGCGTGTGGACGGCGGCACCCGGTGCGTGTTTGGCGGCGTTCGTCAGGGCTTCCTGGAGCAGGCGGTGGACGGCTAGACCGACCATGGGCGGCAGGCCGGCCGGATCGCCGACGCGTTCGAGGGTGACGATCATGCCGGAGTCGCGGGCTCGTTCGACGAGGGATTCGGCGGTCTCGTCCGGCGAGATCGGCTCTTCGTCGTCGGTGCGCAGGACGCCGATGATGTCGCGGAGGCGTTCGGTCGCGGTTCCGGCGGCTTGTCTCAGTTCGCCGATGGCGGCACGCTGCCGGGAGTCCAGCGCGGGGTCGAGTTCCAGGGCGCCGGCGCGTACCGCGATCAGGGTCAGTTCGTGGCCGAGGGAGTCGTGCATGTCGCCGGCGATGCGGGCACGCTCGCGGATGCGGGCGCGGTCGGCGACGGCACGCTGCTCGTGTTCCAGCCGGGCGGCGAGGCGCCACCCCGTGCCGACCAGTTCGGCGTATTGGCGGCGGTAGCGGCCTGCCAGCCAGGGCAGGCCGACGGTGAGCAGGAGTGTCAGCAACTGCGTCGGCCAGCCCCACAGGTCGCGCAGGACGAGCGCCGACAGCGGCAGCCCGATCACCGCGACGGCGGCGAAGAACCACACAGCCGGGCGGGAGTCCGTCGTCCGGTGACCGGCCAGGTAGGCGAAGATCACCAGTGTCGTCCAGTAAACGGGCGTGAGCATTTGCACGTCCTGGAGCAGGCTCAGCGCAACCGGCACGGCCAGCGCCGCCAGCGGCCGCCTCCGGCTCACCGCCACGGCGGCGCCGAGCAGTGGGACGCTCACCGCGGCTGTGATCACTTCGCGGCCGTGCAGGGAGGTCGCCGCCGCGACCGGAGGGGCGCAGGCCACCAGCCACAGCCCGACGTCGAAGAGACGAGAGAACCGCATGACCCTATTGTTCGGGTACGAGACCTGCCTCGTAGGCGAGGATCGCGGCCTGGACGCGGTTCCTGAGGTCGAGACGGGTGAGGATCTGGCTCACGTATCCCTTGACCGTGCCCTCGACCAGGTGCAGGCGGCGGGCGATCTCGGCGTTGGACAGGCCCGCGCCGACCAGGGCGAGGACGTCGCGTTCGCGGACGGTCAGCTCGGCCACCCGGGTGTTGGCGACGGCCTGCTTCCCCAGCGGCCCCGCGCCGAGGCGGGTGATGACGCGTCGCGCGATGGCGGGGGAGAGATACGCGCCGCCTTCGGCGACGGCGCGGATGCCGATGATCAGTTCGCGTGGGTCACCGGACTTGAGCAGGAAGCCGGATGCCCCGTTGGCGAGTGCGCCGGTGACGTACTCGTCTTCGGAGAAGGTCGTGAGCATCACGACGGCGACCTCGGGGAGGACCCTGCGCAGTTCCGCCGCCGCCCGGAGGCCGTCGAGGACCGGCATCCGGATGTCGAGCAGGCAGAGGTCCGGGCGGTGTCGCAGGGCCAGGTCGACAGCCTGGCGACCGTCGCCCGCCTCCGCGACGACCTCGATGTCGCCGGCCGTGCCGAGGATGGCGGTCAGGCCGGCCCGCATCAGTGCCTCGTCGTCTGCCAGTAACACCCGGATCATCGCGCGCTCCTATCGGTGGCGTCTCAGGCTAATGGTGTGGACGAGCCGGGCGACCACCACGGCGGCGGCGGCCAGCGCGCCGGTGCCGGTCCAGATGACGACCGCGAGCCAGCCGTAGGTGATCTGGTGCAGCGTCCCCACCCGGTTCAGCAGGTAGCCCGCCACCTGGGCGAGACCGGCGAAGAACGCGATCGGCAGGGCGTAGGGGATCAGGCGCCACAATGGGCGGCCGGCCCAACGGCGGGCACGGTAGACGCCGAGGAGGCCGAGCCCGAGATTGAGCAGCGTCAGCACGGCCAGCCAGGGATCCACCGTCATGGTGAAGGGGACGGCGCCCTCGTCGGGGCGGCCTTCGAGGATGTCGACCAGGGCGTCGGTGATGATCATGGCGTCGTCACCGGAGATCATCCCGGTGTTGGTGACGACGGCGATGCCGTATCCGCTCGCGGGTAGGAGGGTCTGCGCGGAGTTGTGGGTGAGCAGCCAGCCGGTGTGCCGGAGCCGGGGTGCTCCCCCTGCGGTCTTCCCGGTCCTCCAACCCATGGCGTAGCTGCTGCCGCCGACACCGGAGGCGGTGTGGGTGGTCTCGATCGTTTCGTCGGAGAAGACGTCGTCGCCGGAGCGGTTCTGGGTGATCAGCCACCTGGCCATGTCGGCGGCGGTGCTGACGACGCCGAAGGAGCCGTTGATGAACCACTTCGGGTGAGAACGCCTGATGACCTGGCCGTAGGCGCGGATGTAGCCCTCGCCCGCGCCCGGGAGGTCCAGCGTGGTGTTCACCGTTTTCGTGGACGTCATGCCGAGCGGCCCGAAGATGGTGGCGGCCATGTGGTCGGCGAACGGCACCCCGGTCACCACCTCGACCAGCCGGGCCGCGACGGCGTAGTTGGGGTTGTGGTAAGTCTCCTTCGTGCCGGGTTCGGTGGTCAGGGGAGCCGTGCGCAGCATGGCGACGGCTTCCTTGAGCGTGTCCGGGGCGGGGAGCGTGAGTTCGGGGAAGGTCTGGTCGCTCATGCCGGAGGTCTGGTTGAGCAGGTCGCGTACGGTGATCCGACCGGTCCGGGAGTCGGCCATGGTGAACTCCGGTAGGTACTTCTGGACGGCGCCGTCGATGTCGATCCCGGTCCGCAGAACGGCCAGCGCCGTGAGCGACTTGGACAGCGACGCCAGCGGCATCGGGGTGTCCTTCGTGATGGCCTCGCCGCCCGCCGTGTGGCCGTATCCGGCGGTGTGGACGACCTGATCACCTTTGGTGACCGCGACCAGGGCGCCGGGCAGGTGGGTCCGCTCGATGTAGCCGCGCATGTAGCCGTCGACCGCCGCCGAGGTCAGTTCGCCGGTCCCGGGGGCGCTTGCGCTCGCGGGTCCCGCCGCGAGCAGGACACCGGTCAGAGCGGCGATCGCCGCGAGTCTTCGCATGTGAAGAACGCTAGGAGCGGGTGGGGCGGCCGCTCTGCCGACGATGGGATGGACCTCATCTGACTTTCGTCAGGTGAACTTTGGTTACCCGTGAGGTATTTGTCTGCTTATCAGGGGAATCGCGGCTCAGGACGAACATTCGGAGGTGTGATCATGAAGGCGCTCGTGTACGAAGGTCCCCGGGAAGTCGTCGTCGAAGACGTCCCGGACGCCCGCCTGGAACGGCCCACCGACGTCCTGGTACGTGTCACCACCGCCAACATCTGCGGCTCTGACCTGCACATGTACGAAGGCCGTACCAGCATGGAGACCGGGCGGGTGCTCGGTCACGAGAACCTGGGCGAGGTCGTCGAGGTCGGGTCGGCGGTCGACCGGATCAAGGTGGGCGACATGGTGTGCCTGCCGTTCAACATCGCCTGCGGGCACTGCAAGAACTGCGAGAACGGGCTCACCGGCTTCTGCCTGACCGTCAACCCGGGCGTCGCCGGGGCCGCCTACGGCTACGCCGGCATGGGGCCCTACCAGGGTGGGCAGGCCGAGTTCCTCCGGGTGCCGTACGGCGACTTCAACTGCCTGCGGCTGCCCGGCGACGCGCGGGAGAAGGAGAACGACTACGTGATGTTGTCGGACATCTTCCCCACCGGGTGGCACGCCACCGAGCTGGCGGGGCTGCGTCCGGGCGAATCGTGCGTCGTCTACGGCGCCGGGCCCGTCGGCCAGATGGCCGCCTACTCCGCGCTGCTCAAGGGTGCGAGCAAGGTCATGGTCGTCGACCGGCAGGCCGACCGCCTCAGGGTGGCCGAGTCGATCGGGTGCATCCCGATCGACGACTCCCAGGGGTCGGCCGTCGAGCAGATCCTCGACCTCACCGCCGGTGAGGGGGCCGACCGGGGCTGCGAGTGCGTGGGGTACCAGGCGCACGACCCGCAGGGGGACGAGCACTCCGACGCGGCGCTGAACAGCGTCGTCATGTCGGTGCGGCCCACGGGTGGCATCGGCGTGGTCGGTCTCTTCCTGCCCGACGACCCGGGCAACGCCGACGAGGCCGCGCGGGCCGGGAAGATCCCGTTCGACATGGGGCACTTCTGGTTCAAGGGGCAGTCGATGGGGACCGGGCAGGCGAACGTGAAGGCGTACAACCGGCAGCTGCGGAACATGATCCACACCGGCAGGGCCAAGCCGTCGTTCATCGTGTCCCACGAACTGCCGCTGGCCGAGGGGCCGGAGGGCTACCGGCACTTCGACGCCCGCGACGACGGCTGGACCAAGGTCGTCTTGCACCCCTGATATCTGTTACGGCTCCGCCTGGCCGGCCCCGCCCGCCGTCTCCGGCCCGCTCCGCGCCCGGCGCCAACCGGCCGTTCCCGGTGGCCCGCCGTCACGGGTCAGGTCGAGCACGTGGCGGCTGAACGTGGTGTCGTTCTCGACCACCGTTCCCGTGAGGGTGAAGCCCGCTCTCAGGGCCACGGCCGACGACGCGGTGTTGGCGGGCTCGACCTTGATTACTGCTGTCCGGGCGCCCTCGGAGGCGGCGTACGCGCAGGCGAGAAGCACGGAACGGGTGGCCAGGCCGCGACCGCGCCAGGCTGGATAGAGGCCGTAGGCGATGGCGACCTCGTCCGCGTCGAAGCGGAGGTCGAGGGTGCCGGCCAGTTCGCCGTCCGCCCGGATGCCGAAGGCGCGGTGGGCCGCCTTGATCCGCCATTCGATCGTGCAGTGGCGGAGATAGTCCGCGGTGCCCTCACGGGTCGACCGGCCGCCGTGGAGCCAGCGGATCAGATGCTCGTCCTCGCCCGCCATATGGGCATCGAGGTCGCCGACGTCCAGGGGACGGAGCACGACCGCGATCACGGGCCCACCACGCGGAGCAGTTCGAGGTGGGCCGCGCTTCGGGTGCCCCGGGGCGGGGTGAAGACCAGGAGGCGCTGGTCGTCGGCGGGAGTGAGCAGTGTTTCGCAGTCGAGTTCGATCAGGCCGATCTCCGGATGTATGACGCGCATGCGGCTGTCCCGGCGGACCGCGACCTCGTGGAGTTCCCACAGGTCGGCGAACTCCGCGCTGGCGGTGCGCAGGCGCGCGACCAGGTCGAGCGCGGCCGGGTCGCCGGAGCGGCGGGTGACGGCGGCGCGCAGGTCGGCGACGTGGACGCGGCTGTAGCGGTCCTGCTCGTCGGGTGGGTGGGCGGCTCGCTGGGCGGGGTCGGTGAACCAGCGCCAGACGATGTTGCGGCCGGGGGGATCGACGGTGCAGACGCAGCCGAACAGGGCCTCGGCCATGGCGTTCTGGGCGAGCAGGTCGCCGAGGTCGCCGAGGATCTGGGCGGGGGTCTCCTTGAGCTGGTCGAGGAGGTGGAGCAGGCCGGGGCGCACACGGTCGCCGGCGCATCCCGACGCGGGTGGGCGCTGTCCGGCGAGCAGATAGAGGTGGTCGCGTTCGTCGCGGGTCAGCCGCAGCGCGCGGGCGAGCGAGGCGAGGATCTGGGCCGACGGCTGCGGGCTGCGGGCCTGTTCCAGGCGCATGTAGTAGTCGGCCGACATGTCCGCGAGGCGGGAGACCTCCTCACGTCGCAGTCCGGGGGTGCGCCGCCGGGGGCCGTCGGCCAGGCCCACCTCGGACGGCCGCAGCCGGGCGCGGGAACGGCGCAGGAAGTCGGCGAGTTCGTCCCGGTTCATGGCCATGTCTCCATCATGACCGCCCCTCCGCCGGTGAGCCTGGGGTCGCCGATCCTAGGCAGGCCGGTCAGCTCCTCAACGCCGCCGAAGGATGGCAACGTCCCGGTCATGACGACTGTGACCATAGGAAACGCCCGCATTCCGTACAGGACGGAAGGAACAGGCCGGCCACTCGTGCTGGTGCACGGGACGGGAGCCGGAGCCGAGCTCACCTGGGGGCATCTCGCGACGAGGTTCAGCGATCGCAGGACCGTCGTGCTGCCCGACCTGTCGGGGAGCGAGCGGGCGGTGGACGACGGCGCTTCCCTCACCGTCGAGACGCTCGCGGCGCAGGTCGCGGCGGTGATCGAGGATCTCGGGGGTGAACCGGCCGACCTCGTCGGCTTCTCGCTGGGCGCGCCGGTGGCCGCCGCCGTGGCGGCCCTGAATCCGGATCTGGTGCGCGGGCTCGTGCTGATCGCCGGGTTCGGGCGCACGGACGAGTATCTGCGCAACCTGATGCTCGTATGGCAGGGCAGCGTCGGCGACCCCGCGACGTTCGGCCGGGTCGCCACGGTCACCGGGTTCAGCCGCACGTTCCTGGAGCGGCTCGGGCCGGCGGAGGTCGAGAGGCTCGTGTCCAACATCCGGCCGACACCGGGGGTGCTCCGGCAGGTGGATCTCAACACGCGGGTCGACGTCCGGGCCCTGCTGCCGCGGATCGAGGCCGCGACGTTGGTGGTCGGCTGCGCCCACGACGGCACGGTTCCGGTGGAGAACTCCCGGGAGTTGCACGCCGCGATCCGGGGGAGCGCCTACGCCGAGGTCGACAGCGGCCATGTGGTGGTCTTCGAGCGGCCCGACGAGATTGTCACACTCGTTCACAAGTTCTCCACTTAAGCCGCTTAAGCTGCGGTTTCAGGTACGACTTAGTGGAAGGCAGATCTCATGAGCCACGACCTTGAACTCGTCGAGCAGGCCAACGCGACCGGGAAGATCCCGGCGGTGTTCGTGCACGGATTGTGGTTGCTGCCGAGTAGCTGGGATCGGTGGGCGGCCGTGTTCGCCGAAGCCGGGTTCGCGCCGGTGACCGCTGGCTGGCCGGATGACCCGCACACCGTCGAGGAGGCGCGTGAGCACCCCGAGGTGTTCGCCGACAAGACCGTCGGGCAGGTCGCCGACCACTTCGCCGACCTGATCGGCAAGCTCGACCGCAAGCCCGTCGTGATCGGGCACTCGTTCGGCGGGCTGCTCACCCAGATCCTCGCCGGGCGCGGGCTGGCCGCCGCTTCGGTGGCGATCGACCCGGCGCCGTTCCAGGGCGTGCTGCCGCTGCCGTTCTCGTCGCTGCGGTCGGCCGCGCCGGTGCTGGGCAACCCGGCGAACCGTCATCGGGCCGTGCCGCTGACTTATGAGCAGTTCCGGTACGCCTTCGCGAACGCCGTCACCGAAGAGGAGGCGCACGAGCTGTTCGACGAGTTCGCCGTCGCGGCTCCTGGCGCCCCGCTGTTCCAGGCGGCCATCGCCAACTTCAACCCGTGGAGTGAGGTCAAGGTCGACAGCCACGCCGAGAACCGGGGGCCGATGCTGATCGTGTCGGGGGAGAAGGACCACACGGTGCCGTGGGCGATCTCCAATGCGTCGTACAAGATCCAGCACAAGAACGAGCACCACGTCACCGAGATCGTCGAGATCCCGAACCGGGGGCACTCGCTCACCATCGATTCCGGCTGGCGTGAGGTCGCCGACACCGCGTTGAACTTTGTGCAGCGCTTTGTATAAACCGTGTGAACAACTGACCGATCGGACAGTTCTGTCCGATCGGTCAGTTATCGTGGTGGTGTGACCCGATCCGCCACCTCGATGCGTGCCGACATCCTCGACTCCGCCGTGCGCCTGTTCGCCGCGCACGGCTTCCGGGGCACGTCGTTGCAGGACATCGCGTCGGATGTGGGCTGCTCGAAGGCGTCCTTGCTCTATCACTTCACGAACAAGGACACGATGCTCAGCGAGCTCTTCGCCCCCGTCGGGCAGGAGATCGAGACGCTGCTCGAGCGGCTGGCGCCACTGCGGGGCGAGGAGGCCGCACGGGCCGCCGTCGCCGGGGTGGTGGACCTGTCGCTGCGCTTCCGTGGTCAGGTCAAGATCCTGCTGCTCGACGTCGACGCGCTGCTCTGCCACCCCGAACTGCCCGATGTCAACGGCGTGACCGATCGACTGGTCGACGCGCTCGTCGGGCGGGTGCCTGATCAGGCGCCCAGGGTGGCGGGCTGGATGGCGTTGCTGGGGATCTTCCTGACGACGGCCCGGGGGGTCGACATCCCCGACGAGACCATGCGCGTGGAACTGACTCATGGAGCGTTCCGCACGCTCGGCCTGTCCTCCTAAGAGAGAGCTTTTCATGGCGACCTTGCTCTACCGGCTCGGCCGGTTCTCCTTCCGCAACCGGGGTCGGGTGGTGGCCGTCTGGGTGCTGCTGCTCGCTCTGATGGGTGTCTGCGCGGCTCTGTTCATGGGGCCCTCGGGTGACAAGTTCAGCATGCCCGGCACCGAGTCACAGCGCGCCCTCGACTCCCTGGCCCGTGACTTCCCCCAGGCCAGTGGCGCCACCGGCACGATCGTGATCGCGGCGCCCGAGGGCGCCAAGCTCGACCCGGCGGCGGTGGCTCCGGTGGTCAAGGAGGCCGCGTCGGTCCCCGGCGTCGTCGCTGCGATCGACCCGTTCCAGGCCAAGTCCATCTCCCCCGACGGCCGCTACGCCCTGATCACCGTGCAGTTCGCCGAATCCGCCGAGGATCTCGCCACCGCGACCCGCGACGCCTACCTGAAG
Source organism: Herbidospora mongoliensis (assembly GCF_001570545.1). GTDB lineage: Bacteria > Actinomycetota > Actinomycetes > Streptosporangiales > Streptosporangiaceae > Herbidospora > Herbidospora mongoliensis. Next base: position 35,035 of record NZ_BBXD01000008.1, read on the forward strand.
GTCGGCGACGGCGTCACCGGCATGCGGATCGAGCACGGCGGTGACGTGCTGCGGGCCCCGCCCGAGGTCGGCGGCTCCGAGGCCATCGGCGTGCTGATCGCCGCCCTCGTGCTGATCGTCACGCTCGGTTCGCTGGTCGCGGCCGGGATGACGCTGCTCAACGCGCTGGTCGGAGTGGGTGTCGGCATGGGGGCTCTGTACGCCCTCAGCGGCGCCGTCGAGCTCACGTCGGTCACCCCCGTCCTCGCCCTGATGCTGGGTCTGGCCGTCGGCATCGACTATTCGCTCTTCATCACCTCCCGCTACCGCCAGTTCCTCACCGAAGGCCTTGCTCCCGAAGAGGCCGCGGGCCGGGCCACCGGGACCGCCGGTTCGGCCGTCGTGTTCGCCGGCGCCACCGTGGTCATCGCGCTGGCCGGGCTGTTCGTCGCGGGCATCCCGTTCCTGACCGTCATGGGTCTGGCCGCCGCCGGGACCGTCGCGGTCGCCGTGTTCGTCGCGATCACCCTGCTGCCCGCCATCCTGGCCTTCACCGGCGCCAAGGTGCTGCCGCGCAAGCAGCGCAACGGCGAGAACGTCACCAAGGAGGGCTTCGGCTACACCTGGGGCCGGTTCGTCACCAGGATGCGCATCCCGATCCTGGTGATCGGCATCGCCGTGCTGGGCGTGCTCGCACTGCCCGCCCAGGACCTGCGCCTGGCGCTCCCCGACACCGGTTCGGCCAAGCCGGGCAGCCCGGCGCGGGCCGCCTACGACCTGACCAGCGAAGGGTTCGGCGAGGGCTTCAACTCGCGGCTGATCGCCGTGGTCACCACCAAGGACGCCGCGACCACGACCGCGCTCGCCGGGCAGGCGGCCGGCATGATCATGCAGGTGCCGGGTGTGCTGGCGGCCACGCCGCCGCAGCCGAACGCCGACGGCACCACCGCGCTGGTCGCGATCATCCCCAAGAACGGGCCGACCTCGGCCGAGACCGAGCAGGCCGTGCACGACATCCGGGCCAAGCTCGCCACCATCGCGGGCGCCGACATCGCGGTGACCGGCGCGACCGCCCTCGGCATCGACGTCTCCGACAAGCTCGGCGAGGCGATGCCGATCTACCTGCTGCTCGTCGTGGGCCTGTCGGTGCTGCTGCTGATGCTGGTCTTCCGGTCGATCCTCGTGCCGATCAAGGCCGCCCTCGGGTTCCTGCTGACGGTCGGGTCGACGTTCGGCATCACCGTGGCGATCTTCCAGGAGGGCCACCTGGCCGGTCTGCTCGGGGTCGACCAGCCGGGGCCGCTGGTCAGCTTCCTGCCGATCCTGCTGATCGGCATCCTGTTCGGTCTCGCGATGGACTACGAGGTGTTCCTGGTCTCCCGGATGCGGGAGGACTTCGTGCACGGCGACACCGCGCAGCAGGCGACGATCAACGGCATGGGGCACAACGCCCGCGTCGTCACCGCCGCCGCGCTGATCATGACCTCGGTGTTCGGCGGGTTCGTCTTCATGGAGGACCCGATCATCAAGTCGATGGGCTTCGCGCTGGCGATCGGCGTTCTGATCGACGCGTTCGTGGTGCGGATGGTGCTCGTCCCGGCCGTCATGTCGATGCTGGGCCGGTCGGCCTGGTGGCTCCCCCGCTGGCTCGACAAGATCCTGCCCGACCTCGACGTCGAGGGGGAGAAGCTGCGCCACCACCTCTCGCAGCCGCCGCTCGAGCGCGAGGCTACCCCGGTGTGACCAGGCCGCTCTCGTAGGCCTGCACCACCAGCTGGGCGCGGTCTCTGGCCAGCAGCTTGGCCATGATCCGGCTCACGTGGGTCTTCACGGTGGCGTAGGAGATGACGAGGTGGGTGGCGATCTCGTCGTTGGACATGCCGGTCGCCACCAGCCGCAACACCTCTCGTTCCCGGTCGGTCAGTCTGGCCAGACCGGGGGCGGGGGTGGGGCGGGGCGGGGTGGCGACGTACTCCTCGATGAGGCGTCGGGTCACGGCGGGGGACAGCAGGGCGTCTCCCCTGGCGGCCACCCGGACCGACTGCAGCAGGTCGGCGGGTTCGATGTCCTTCACCAGGAAGCCGCTCGCGCCCGCTCTCAAGGCCGCGAAGACGTATTCGTCGAGGGCGTAGTTCGTCAGGATCACCACCCGCACGGAATCGAGCGCGGGGTCGGCGCCGATCTTGCGGGTGGCCTGGATGCCGTCCATCAGGGGCATCCGCACATCCAGCAACGCCACGTCGGGCTGCAGGGAACGGCACAGCTCCAGGGCCTCGCCTCCGTTGCCCGCCTCCCCCACGACCGTGATGTCGCCGGCGAGTTCCAGCAGGGCCCGGAATCCGGCTCTGATCAGCGGCTGGTCGTCGGCCAGCAGAACCCGGATCATCGGGGGAGCTCCGCTCGTACGAGAAAGCCCCCGGAAGGTGCGGGGCCGGCTGCCAGGGTGCCGCCGACGGCCACGGCCCGTTCGCGCATGCCGATCAGGCCCATGCCGGGTTCGGCGTCGCCGGGGGTGCCGTCGTCGGCGATCGTCACGATCACCCGGCTGGTTTCATGTGAAACAGTCAGCGTGATCGTGGCGGGGCCCGCGTGCCGGAGCACGTTGGTGAAGGCCTCCTGCGCTATCCGGTACGCCGCCCGGTCGGTCTCCGGCCGAAGCTCCCCCGGCTCCCCCGTCACCGTCGACCTCACCGACAGCCCGACGGCCTCGGCGCGTTCGATCAACGCGGGCAGCCGGTCGAGGCCTGCGGAAGGGCTCTCCGGCTGGCGCAGCACACCCAGCGTCGAGCGCAGTTCCCGCATTGCCTCGTGGCCCGACTCCTTGATCGCCATCAGCGAGGTCCGGGTCCGTGAAGGGTCGCGGTCGAGGAGTTCCAGCGCCACCGACGTCTGCACGTTGATCACCGAGATCGTGTGGGTCAGCGCGTCGTGGAGTTCCTGGGCGATCCACAGGCGTTCCTCGCCGGCCCGGCGCAGCGCCGCCTCGTCCCTGGTGCGTTCGGCCTCGATGGCTCGCTGCTCCACCTCGTGGAGGTAGGCGCGCCGGTTGCGGGCGACCTCGCCGAACACGACGACGGCGACGAGCCAGCCGCTCAGCAGGCTCAGGCCGCCCGGCGCCGGGTCGACGGCCGACAGCCCGGCGACGACGCCGATGCCGGCGGCCAGCACCACGGCCAGCACGATCGCCGGCCTGCGGCGGCCCAGGCTCGCGGCGGTGTAGATCATGATCAGGGCGGGGGCTGCGGCGAAGACGCCCGGATATTGGCAGCCGTAGTAGGCGACCGCGCAGGCTGCGGTCACGCCGCCGGCCGCCAGGGGAGAGCGCCGCCGCCAGACCAGCGTCACCGACGAGACCACGATCAGGGTCAGGCCGAGGGAGTCGATCGGCCGCTCGACCAGCCCGGAGCTGGACATCCGGCCGTAGGTCCCGGCCACGCCCAGGGTGAGCACGAGCAGGGCCAGCACGGTGTCGTTCTTCCAGGGCAACACGTCTGTCACGGTAGGCGAGAGCGGGGCTTGGGGCGTACATCCCGGGATGTACATCGATGACCCGTCCGCAGCCTGACGATCACGCGTGACCGGCCCGGCAGCATGACCGTCCATGAGATGGACCCTGAGGATCACCTCGGCGCTGCATCTGGCCGGGGTGCTCGGCCAGGCGCTGCTGGCCGGGCTGTTCGTGACCGGCGACGTCGACATGCTGAGCCTGCACGAGGGCAACGCCGGAGTGACCCATTCGCTGCTCTATGTCCAGCTCGTGGTGGCGTTCTTCTTCTGGCGGCGGCGCCGGACCGCCTGGCCGCTGTGGGCGACGGGCGCGCTGATCGTGGCCGAGACGCTTCAGGTCTGGGCGGGTCAGGAGCGGGTTCTGGGCCTGCACTTCCCGCTCGGCATGTCGATCTTCGGTGCGTCGGCGGTCATGACGCTGCTGCTCTGGCGGGTCCGATGATCTCCCGGCGCGGTTTCCTCGGTCTCCTGCTGGCGGCCGGGTGCGGCGCCGAGATCTCCGGCGAACGGCTGACCAGCAGGCTCCCCCTGCCCCCGAAGTTCGCCCGGCCCCTGGCACTCCCCCGGACGGCGAAGCCGGAAAGCCCCGGTCGGTACGTCATCACCCAGCGCGCGGCCAAGGTCGAGATCATCCCAGGGACCACGACGGAGATCTGGGGCTACGACGGCACCTTCCCCGGCCCGACGTTCGACCTCAGCAGAGGCGACCTGACCGTAGTGACCATCCGCAACGACCTGACCGTGCCCACCTCGACCCACCTGCACGGCGGCGTCACTCCGGCCGACTCCGACGGCCACCCGACCGACCTGGTCGTCGGCTCGACGCGGCCACACCACCACGAGGGATTCACCCTGCACGACCGGACCAGGGACTACGTCTATCCGCTCGACCAGCAGGCCGCCACGCTCTGGTATCACGATCACCGGATGGACTTCACCGGCCCGCAGGTCTACCGGGGCCTCGCCGGGTTCTTCCTGATCAGGGACGACGAGGAGGCCCGGCTCGGGCTACCGGAGGGGGACCGGGAGCTGCCGCTGATGATCTGCGACCGGTCGTTCGAGGCGGACGGCTCGTTCCGCTACCCGGCGCTCGATCCGTCGCTGCTGCTGCGGCACGGGGTGCGGCAGGCCTATATGGAAGGCGTCGAGGGTGATGTCGTGCTGGTCAACGGGGTGCCGTGGCCGTACGGGGAAGTGGAGGCGGTCAGATATCGGCTCCGGCTGCTGAACGCCTCCAACGCCCGCCGCTACAGGCTGGCTCTGCGCCCGGGTGGCTCGTTCACCCAGATCGGCAGCGACCAGGGCCTGCTGGAACGTCCACTACAGAAGGAAACGATCACCATCGCGCCGGGTGAGCGTTATGACGTGATCGTCGACTTCGCGCAGTATCCGATCGGCTCCCACGTCACGCTGACCGACCTGCTCGGCGGCGACGTCATGCGCTTCACGGTGACCCGGCGAGCGAGGGATGACAGCAGGGTCCCATCACGGCTGACTGATCCACAGCCTGTGGATAACCCCGTGGCCCATCGGACGTTCGACTTCCGCGTCACCGACCGCACCTGGACGATCAACGGCCACCCCTACGCGCCGGGACGGCCCATGGCCACCCCTCGCCTGGGCACGACCGAGATCTGGCGGTTCGTCAGCGACTTCCACCATCCCGTCCACGTGCACCTGGGCCGCTTCAAGATCCTCGGCAGGGAGGACCAGGGCTGGAAGGACACCGTCGACGTCCGCCCCTACGAGACCGTCGAGGTCGCCGTGCGGTTCGACGGTCACCGAGGGCGATACATGATCCATTGCCACAACCTCGAACATGAGGACATGGCGATGATGGCGGACTTTGACGTTGTCTAGGTTGATCACGGATAGTCACATCGATCACATTGAGTCGTGATCAAATACCTCGTCCTCGCCGCCGCCGCTGCCCTGGCCCCGGCGCTCCCGGCCGCCGCCGACATCGTGCCGTACACGGCGATCAGTTTCCACAACGAGGCCCGCGCCTTCTACGGCGCCGGACCGGTCGAGTGGGACGCAGCGCTCCGCGAGGAGACCAAGGCGTACGCGCGGACCTGCTCGTTCATGCCCTCCGACCACGGGAACCGCTACGGCGAGAACCTCTACGTCACCACCAGCCAGGCCGACGACACCACCGTCCTGCGGGACGCCGTGGTCGCCTGGGCGACCGAGGCCATGAAGTTCGACGCGCAGAACCACCGCTACAGCCGGGACGTCGGCCACTACACCCAGATGATCGGCGCGAAGACCGGGCGGATGGCCGTCTCGATCGCCGACTGCCCGGCCGGTGCGATCTTCGTGTCGCCGACCAAGTTCGTGGTCGCCAGGTACAAGGGTGCGGTCAACTCCGCCCTCTGATGATTGATCGCCCGGAGCTCCGCGACTACGACTTGATCTCATGATCAAATACCTCGTGGTCGCGGCGGCCCTGGCCGTCGTCCCGGTCCCGGCCTTCGCCGAGACCATCACCGACGCGGCCCTGGCCAGCCACAACACGGCCCGCGCCCAGTATGGCGCCCGCCCGCTGGCCTGGAACCCGGCGCTGCTGCCCGCCACCCAGACGTGGGCGAACCAGTGCCGCTTCCAGCACTCCCAGCCGAACGGCGCCTACGGCGAGAACCTCTACGCCACCACCAAGGTCGCCGACGACGCCACGATCGTCCGGGACGCGGTGAGGGCCTGGATGGACGAGGCCAAGCTCTACAACTACAGCAACCCCGGCTTCTCCGGCGCCACGGGTCACTTCACTCAGGTCGTCTGGAAGAGCACCACGAATCTGGCCGTCGCGGTCGGGACGTGCCCGGCCAACACGATCTTCCCGAGGGCGTCGAAGTACGTCGTCGCGCGCTACACCCCGCCGGGCAACTGGCTGGGCCAGTTCCCGCAGAACGTCGGCCGTCCCGTCTCCTAACGGAGTTCGGCGAGCACCTCGGCGACCCCGTCCGCCAGCCGGCGGGCGGCGTCGACGTGGTGGGCGGTCCACACGATCCTGACCCCGGTCGCCGTCGCCCTGCCGTCGCCGTCGCTGAGGTCGCGGCTCACCACGGCGATCAGGCGGGCCTCGGCGGCCTGGTCGTAGGGCAGCGGCTCCGGCGCCGGGCCCTCCCGGCCGAGCGACTCCCCGGCCCGCTCGAACCAGGTCGCCACCGGATCGGCCACCGTGGAGATCTCCATGCGGGCGGCCTCGCGATCCCGGTCGGACATGCCCTCCCCGTTCCACAGGTCGACGATGGCCTCCGCGCTGTACTGCAGCACCGTCGCGCTGTTGACCAGCCGCGAGGCCTCCGACATGTGCAGGCGTTTGGTGCCCCGTTCGGCCAGGTAGCCGCGGAACGCGTCGTCGAGACGCTGCATCGCGGCCAGTGCCTGGGCGCGGCCGTCGGCCGGGTAGGCCGACGGCGTGGTGAGGTCGCAGCGGGTGACGCCGAAGTCGACCGCGCCGCGGAAGTAGCGGGCGATGGCGGTGAACGCCTCGTCGAAGGCCCGGCCCAGGGCCGCGCGGGCGCCGCGTGGCCAGAACAGCGCCCCGGCCAGCAGGCTCACCAGGCAGCCGACCGCGATGTCCTCCAGCCGGATCAGGCCGGTTCTCCAGCCGGCGGGCGCGATGATCTCGTACAGGATCAGCAGCAGGACGGTGAACCCCGCCTGACCGGCCATGAAGGTGATCACGGTCGGCGCGAGCCCGGCGATCAGGATCGCGATCGGCAGCAGGATCCACAGGAAGATCGTGTGGCCGTGGACGGCCCACAGGACGAAAGCGCCGATCCCGAACCCGATGGTCGTCCCGGCCAGGGCCCTCAGCGCGCTCTGCCCGGTGGTGACCGCGTTCGAGCGCAGCACGACCATGGCCCCGAGCACCACCCAGAACGAGTGCTCCACCCCCAGCAGGTTCGCGACCAGCACCGAGATGCTGAGCGCGATGGCGCCCCTGATGCTGTTGCGCAGCCACACCGAGTGGCGGTCGGCGTGGGCGGTGACGCGGGCGCGGGCCGAGGTCAGGCGGGTGGGCAGCCCGGCGGGCTGGTGGCCGAGCAGCCGGTCGCGCCACGACCGGGCCTCGGCGGCGACCGCGATCTCGATGTTCCCGGCGATCTCGGAGATGGCGAAACTGATCTCCTGGGCCCGGAACGACGGTTCGAGCGAGGCCACGAAGGCGGCCGCGTCGCCGGGCACCCGCGCGGCGGTGACCTCGTGTTCCATCGCCTGCCTGGCGTGGTGCAGGCGCCGCGTCTCGCCGTCGAGCCGGTCGGTGCGGCCGTCGGAGTCCAGCAGGACCGCGGCCCGCTCGAGGACCTGCGCGGCGGCGGTCTCGACCTCGCAGACCGCAGGGTCGACGGGGCCGGGGCCGCCCTCGAAGGGCTCCCGCTCCAGCAGGGAGTGCAGCCAGGTCACCTGACCGGCCAGCCGCACCTCGGCCCGGCCCGTCGTGGTCAGCCCGGCCGGGCGGTAGGGCGTGCTCCAGAAGGTGTCCTTCAGGTCCCGCACCGCCTCGTCGCCCTGCTCGGCGAGCGCCCGCAGCGGCGGGTTCTCACTCAGCGGCAGCCCGCCCGAGACACACGCGACCTCCAGCCTGATCCGTTCGGCCAGCAGCGTGAGGGCTCGTGTGATCTTCGGCCGCAGTGGGTCGCGGACGGGCGCGGGCCACAGCAGCGTGATCGCCGCCATCGACGCGGCCCCCGCGAGCCACCAGCCGTAGAGCCGGTCGTCGAGGGCCGACAGAGGCACTTGGATCGTCACCGGGAGCACGTACGAGACCAGCAGGGCGGTCGACGCCCCCGCCAGCACCGAGCTGACCACCCCGGAGAACAGGATCAGGAACACCACCGCGACCGTCGTCAGCACCGCGGTCACCACCGCGTGGGAGGCCAGGGTGCCGACGACGATCAGTACGCTTCCGGCCAGGATCAGCCAGAACTGCGCGGTCAGCCGGTCACGGGCGGACCCGCCGAAGTCGACGTACAGCAGCATCGCGAACGAGCCGAATGAGGCGAACATCGACATCCCCGCGTTGCCGACGACCAGGTCGGCGAACGCGAACACGGCCGGCATGACCACCGCCGCGCGGGCGGCCCTGCGGACCGTGTTGAAATCCGGATCCCGATCTCTCAGCCACCTCATACCGCGCATTCTGCGACGTCAGGGACGGTTCGCAGCGGCCCTTTACGCTGGAATTGACAGATCATCATCGGGCGGACAAGGATGCGTGTCGCGTGGACTTAAGGGTGCTCGGGCCGCTTTCGGTGACTCGTGACGGTGTGACCACTCCCGTCACCGGTGCGCCGAAATATCAGCTCATGCTTGCCGCGCTGCTGTCGAAGGCGGGCCAGCCGGTCACGACCGACTGGCTCATCGCGGTCGTCTGGGGTGACCGTCCCCCGGCCTCGGCCCGGCGCAACGTTCACCTCTACGTCCACCAGCTGCGCCGCGCGTTCGGCGCCGACCTGGTGGTGGGGCGGCCCGGCGGCTACGCGATCATCCCGGCGGGCCTCGACGCCTTCAGGTTCCGCGGGCTGGCTCACCAGGGCTCCGAGGCGTTACAGGCCGGCGACCTGGAAGAGGCCCACGACCTGCTGAAGAAGGCGCTCGAACTCTGGCGCGGGCCCGCGTTCGCCGAGTTCCTCGACTCGCCGCCGATCGCCGAGGAGGCGCGGCGGCTGGAGGAGACCCGGCTCGTGGTGGCCGAAGGGCTGGCCGAGGCCGAGCTCGGGCTGGGCCGTCACGCGGAGGTCGCCGTCGAGCTGGCCGCGCTGACCAGGGAACACCCGTTCCGCGAGAGCCTGCGCGGGCATCTCATGCTGGCCCTCTATCGGTCCGGGCGGCAGGCCGAGGCTCTGGAGGTGTTCCGGGAGACCCGTGAGGAGCTCGACAGCCAGCTCGGCATCGAGCCCGGCCCGGCGCTCCAGCGGCTGCACGAGGCCATGCTCCGGGGCGACGACGATCTGCTGCCGGCGGCGGGGGTGCGCCGCGCGGTGTCGGACGTGTGTCCGTACCGAGGACTGATGGCCTTTCAGCCCGATGACCAGGAGTGGTTCTTCGGGCGGTCCGAGCTGGTCGGCCGGTTGCGGGAACTCGTCGAGACACGGCCGGTCGTGGGGGTCTTCGGGGCGTCGGGCAGCGGCAAGTCGTCGCTGCTGCGGGCCGGGCTGCTCGGCGGCTGGCCGGGGGAGGCGCTGATCATCACGCCGGGCGCGTATCCGATGGAGAGCCTAGACAAGATCGACGGCGAGCCGCTGGTCGTGGTCGACCAGTTCGAGGAGATCTTCACCCTCTGCGCCGACGAAGACGAGCGCCGCCGGTTCGTCGCGGCCCTGCTCGACCTCGACGCCCATGTGGTGCTGGGGGTCCGGGCCGACTTCCTCGCCCACCTCACCCAGTTCCCCGGCCTGGCCGACGCCATCGGCACCGCCCAGCTCCTCGTCGGCCCACTGTCGGCGGCCGGGCTCCGCGAGATCGTCACGGGCCCGGCCGAGCTCGCCGGGCTGGCCGTCGATCCCGACCTCCCGGCCACGCTGGTCGCCGACGCGGCCGGGGAACCCGGCAGCCTGCCGCTGGTCTCGCACGCCCTGATGGAGACCTGGCGCAACCGCGAGGGCGCCCGGCTCACACTGGCCGGATATCAGGCGGCGGGTGGGGTGAGGGGCGCCATCGCGCAGAGCGCCGAACGCGTCCACGGCGAGCTCTCCCCCGTCGAACAGCACGCCGCCCGGCGGATCTTCCTGCGGCTGACCGCTCTGGGCGACGGGACGGAGGACACCCGGCGACCGATCTCGAAAACGGAACTCACTGGCGTGGCCGACCCCGAGGTGGTCGCCCGGGTGCTCGACCGGCTGGCCGCCGCCCGGCTGATCGTGCCGGCCGAAGACGGCGTCGACGTCGCCCACGAGGCGCTGATCCGCGCCTGGCCCCGATTACACGGCTGGCTCACCGACGACCGCGAGAACCTGTTCGTCCACCGCCGTCTCACCGACGCCGCCCAGACCTGGGCAGATCTCGGCCGCGATCCGGGCGCGCTCTATCGGGGTGTACGTCTCCTCGCCGTCCGCACCTGGGCCAATGATCACCCGCAGGAGCTCAACGACGTCGAGACGGCGTTCCTGGCCGCCAGCCAGGTTCAGCAACAGGCCGAACGCGACACCGCGAAGCGCAGGGCCAGGACCCTGCAACGGCTGCTGGCCGGGATGGCGGTGCTGTTCCTGCTCGCGGTGACCGGCGGCGCGGTGGCGTTGGAGGAGGCCGACGAGGCCGGATACCAGCAGATGACCGCGACCGCCCGCCAGGTCTCGCTGCTGGCCCGGTCGTTGCTGGCCACCGATCCTGAACTGGCGGGGCTGCTGGCGGTGGCGGCGTACAGGCTGAATCCGGAAGCGGAGACCCGGGGCGGCCTGGAGAGCGTGTCGGCGGCGGCCCGGCGCAGCATCGAGCTCAACGTCGAAGGTCCGGCGATCTTCGGAGTGGCCTTCAGCCCCGACGGCTCCCTGCTCGCCGCAGCGGGCGAAGACGGCTCGATCACCATCTGGAACCCGCGCACCAAGGCGGTGATCAGCAGGTTCACCGAACCCGGCGGAGTCCACGGCCGGGCTGTCGCGTTCAGCCGCGACGGCCGGTCACTCGCCTACGTCGTGCGCTCCCCCGCCCTCGGGTCGTCGGCGGGGGTCGTCGTGGTGCGCGACCTGACGACCGGCGCCGAGACCTTCCGCCGGCAACGCGACCACCTCACCGACGCGCTCGCCTTCGACGGCGACCTGATCGCCTTCGCCGACGGAAACGTGGTCGAGATGGTCTCCGGGGGATCGTCGCGCCTGCTGAAGCGCCACCGGGCCGAGGTCGCCGCCCTGGCCTTCAGTCCTGACGCGAAAGTGCTGATCAGTTCGGGCGGCCTGCACGATCACCCGGCCGTCTGGGACGTGAAGTCGGGGGAGTACGTCGGCACGCTCGACACGGAGAACGTCCACCGCCTCGGCTTCGACGCCGCCGACGGCACCCTGGCGACCGGCTCCTCGCACGAGGGGGTGCGCCTCTGGCACGTCACCCCCACCGAGATCACCTCTCTGGGCGGCCTCCCCAGAAGGTCCCCCTACACCTGGGACATGTCCGCCCCCGCGAACGGCCGGATCGCCGTCGCCGACGAAGACGGCCTGATCACCGTCTGGGACCTCGCCCGCCACGAGGCCGTCGCCACCTACCAGGACCGCAGCCGAACCGAAGCACTGTCCCTGGCGCTGAGCGCCGACGGGAAGCTCATGGCCTCGGCCGGGCTGGGCCGCACCATCGTCGTCAGGGAGAACCCGATCCCCCCGTTCACCGGCCACAGCGGCGCGGTCAACGACATCGAGGCGAGCCCCGACGGCCGCATGATCGCCTCCGCGAGCAGCGACGAGACGGTCCGATTATGGGATTCGGCCGGCACCCCCATCGCGACCCTGGCCGACCATCCCGATCATGTACGAGCCGTCGCCTTCAGCCCCGACGGCCGATCACTGGCCTCGGTCACCCGCAGCCACACCCTGACCGTCTGGGACCTGCCGACGCGTAGGAAGATCGCCGCCACGACGTATCCGGGTCTCGGCGCCTCCACCGACGTCGCCTTCCAGCCCGGCGGCCGATACGTCGCCGCGACCGCCTTGGGCCGCTTCCGCTGGGCCCTGCCCGGACTGACGGACTCCCCGCTTCCTGGGCAGCTCGCCTCGGCGCTGGCCTTCAGCCCCCGCGATCCGCTGCTGGCCACCACGGGCCCGGCCGGTGATCTGCTGATCTGGGATCTCACGAAGAACGCGGAGGTACGGTCACTCCGCACCCACCAGGGCTCCATCCTCGACGTGGCCTTCAGCCCCGACGGCACGACCATCGCCACGGCGGGGGCCGACCACACGATCCGGCTGTGGGACGGCGTGACCGGCCGGGAAAGAGGCACCCTTCTGGCCGGTCACACCGCCCCCGTCCAGGTCCTCGCCTTCGGCCGTGACGGCCTGACCCTCGCCTCGGCCGGAGACGACCACACGGTGATCGTGTGGGACCTGACCTCCCGGCAGGTGATCACCCGCCTCACCGGCCACACCGCCCCCATCCGGGGTCTGGCCTTCACCCACTCCGGAGAGCTCGTCTCCGGGGGAGAGGACGGGCGGATCATCCGATGGTCCCTGCGCCTCGACGTCCTGGTGACGGCGATGTGCCGGGAGATCGGCCGTGACCTCACCCGGGAGGAGTGGGCCAGATACATCCCTTCCCTGGACTACCGGCCCACGTGCCGATGATGGGAGAGGGCGGTATAGGCCAGGTATAGAGAGCTCAGAGGGACTCGTCCGCCCAGGCCAGGACGACGAACGGTTCCCGGCACGAGGGATGATGGACACGTCTGGTCGTCACCCGGTACCGCGACTCCTCGACGTCGAGGATCCCGATCTCCTGGTTGATCGTCAGCAGCAGCCCGTGGCACGGGCCACCGATGCAGATCGCGTTGGGCTGGGGCTTCATAGTCACAATGAGACTACGCTGTCCCCTGTGAACAACTCCGAGTGGGTGGTCCTCTGCCTCCTCGCCCGCGAACCCGCCCACGGCTTCGCCCTCGCCCGCCTCACCGCGACCGCGGGGCCCATCGGCCGGATCTGGCACATCCCCCGGCCCCTCGTCTACCGCGCCCTCGACGCCCTGGTCGCCCGCGGCCTGGCCGAGCCGATCGGGATCGAACCGGGCAGGGGCCCGGCCCGGCGGCTGCTCCGCGTCACCCCTTCCGGCCGCGCCCGCGCCGACGAATGGCTGGTCACGCCGGTGAGCAGGATCAGGGACATCCGCACCGAGTTCCTGGTGAAGCTGGCCCTGCTCCAATGGTCGGGCCGGGACCCCCGCGGCCTCCTCGACGCCCAGGCCGAAACGCTGCGCCCCATCGTGACGCAGCTCTTCGGCCTGCGGGAATCGGCCGAGGGGCTGGACCAGGCCGTCGCCTCGTGGCGCTACGAGACAGCCGTGGCGGCCCTGAGACTCGCCGAGTCCACCAGCGAGTAGAACTCCCGCAGTGAACGCGGGCGACGGCCCAGGATGTCGGCCACGGTCGTGGTCGTGCTCGCCCAGCGCCCGTCGCCGATCTGCGCCATGAGTTCGGCCAGGTCGTGCGCCGCTTGGGCGGGCATGCCGCCCTTCTCCAGGCGGGCGGCGTTGTCGTCGGCCGACAGGTCCACGTAACTGACGGCCCGGCCGAGCGCCCGGGTGAGTTCGGCGGCGATCTCGTCGTGCGTCGGCGCGCTGGGCCCGGTGAGCTCGTAGGTGGCGTCGGCCCCGACGGGACGCGTGAGCAGCGCGGCCGCGACCGCCGCGATGTCACGCGCGTCGATGTAGCCGACCGGGCCCCTGCCGTACGAGCCGAAGAACCGCCCCTCGTCGTCGACGTCGCCCGCGAGGTTCTGCATGAAGCCGACGGGCGCCAGGATCGCCCACGGCACCCCCGACGCCTTGAGGTGCGCGTCGACCTGGCCGTGCATGCCGAACCCGAGCAGGCTGCCCGATGTCACGCCGCGCACGGAGACGGTCACCACCTGCGCCGCGTTCGTGGCCGCGTGGTCGATGACCGCCTGATGGGCCCGCACGAAGCCCGGCCACAGCGAACTGTTGAGAAAGAGCCGGTCACCGGGCTCGATCGGGATGCTCTCGGGCCGCTCCAGGTCGCCGACCACGTAGTCGCATCCCAGTTCTTCACCCTGTTCGGGACGCCGCACCACGGCCCGCGCCGCACCGCCCAGCTCCCCGATCAGCGCACGCCCGATCGTGCCCGTCGCGCCCGTCACCACGATCGCCATGCGACCTCCTAAGCGGAATGATGTCCTCCACTTCTATATAATAAGCGGAAGACCATCGTCCACTTCAAGGGGAACTCCATGCGCGCCGACGCCCGCCGCAATCGGGACAAGATCCTGGAGGCGGCCCGCGAGGTGGTCGCCGAGCGGGGCACCGACGTGCCCATGGAGCTGATCGCCCGGCGCGCCGGCGTCGGCGTCGGCACGCTCTACCGCCGTTTCGCCGACCGAAGCGTGCTGCTCGCGGCCCTGGCGGAGCAGTACGTCTACGAGCTGATGGACGCCCTCGACCACGCCGTGGCGGCCGAGCCCGACGCCTGGACGGCCGTGCGCGCCTTCGTCGCCCACAGCGTGGAGAAGAGCCGGGGCGCCATCGCGGCCGCGCTGGCCGGGACCTCCGCGCCCGAGGCGAGGCAGGCGCTGGTCGACCGCATCGACGAGCTGGTGCGGCAGGCGCAGGCGGACGGCGCGATGCGTCCAGACGTGGGCACCGACGACCTCATGGAAGTGCTCAACGTGTTCGCCTGCCATCCGGGCGTCGTCCCGGCGCGCTTCCTGCCCCTCATCCTCGACGGCTTGCGGAGTTCGCCACCGAGTAGTTAGTTGGTGACTACGTCTAGTAGGAAGGGAACCGACGCTGATGACGGTCACCCTGGAAAAGAGCGTTCAGGACTTCATCTCGACTCCCCGCCAGCTGTTCATCGGTGGTCAGTGGGTTGACGCCGCCTCCGGACGCACGTTCGCCACCCCCAACCCGGCCACCGGCGACACGCTCGCCACCGTCGCCGAAGCAGACAAGGAAGACGTCGACCGGGCCGTGCGCGCCGCCCGCGCCGCCTTCGAAGAGGGACCCTGGTCCCGCATGACCGCCTCCGACCGAGGCCGCGTCCTCTGGCGGATCGGCGACCTCATCGAGCAGTACGGCGACGAGCTCGCCCAGCTCGAGTCGCTCGACAACGGCAAGCCCTACTCGGTCGCCCGCGCCGCCGACATCCCGCTCGCGGCCGAGCTGTTCCGCTACATGGCCGGGTGGGCCACCAAGATCGAGGGCAACACAATCAGCCTCTCCGTGCCCTACATGCCGGGGTCGGAGTTCCACGCGTACACCCTCAGAGAGCCGATCGGCGTGGTCGCGCAGATCATCCCGTGGAACTTCCCGCTGCTGATGGCCGCTTGGAAGCTCGGCCCGGCGCTGACCACCGGCAACACGGTGATCCTCAAGCCCGCCGAGCAGACGCCGCTGTCGGCGCTGCGGCTGGCCGAGATCATGGCCGAGGCGGGCCTGCCCGACGGCGTGGTCAACGTGCTGCCCGGCTACGGCGAGACCGCCGGGGCCGCGCTGGCCGCCCACGACGGGGTCGACAAGGTCGCCTTCACCGGCTCGACCGAGGTCGGCAAGCTGATCGTGCACGCCGCCGCGGGCAACCTCAAGAAGGTCAGCCTCGAACTCGGCGGCAAGAGCCCCAACGTCGTCTTCGACGACGTCGACCCGGCTCTCGCCATCCCCGGCGCGGCCAACGCGATCTTCTTCAACCACGGCCAGTGCTGCGTCGCCGGGTCGCGCCTGTTCGTCCACGAGAGCCGTTTCGACGAGGTCGTCGACGGCGTGGCCGCCATCGCCCGCAACATCAAGCTCGGCTCCGGCCTCGACCCCGACACCCAGATGGGCCCGCTCGTCTCCGACGAGCAGTTCCGCCGGGTGACCGGCTTCCTCGAGTCAGGCCGCGCCGAGGGCGCCCGGACCGTCGCGGGCGGTGAGCGCCACGGCGACAGGGGCTACTTCGTGCAGCCCACCGTGATCACCGACACCACGCCCGACATGTCCGTCGTCCGCGAGGAGATCTTCGGCCCGGTCGTGGTCGCCTCGCCGTTCTCCTCACTCGACGAGATCGCCACCCAGGCCAACGACACGTCATATGGTCTCGGCGCCGGCATCTGGACCCGCGACGTGAACAAGGCCCACGCGCTGGCCAAGCGCCTGCGCGCCGGCACGGTCTGGATCAACTGCTACAACGTGTTCGACGCCGGGCTCCCGTTCGGCGGCTACAAGCAGAGCGGCTGGGGCCGCGAGATGGGCCACGAGGTCCTGGAGGCCTACACCGAGGTCAAGGCGGTGTGCACCCAGCTCCACCCGTGAGTTCCGCCGAACCGGCCGCAGTGTGTCACCGCACTGCGGCCGGTTCGCGTGTGAACACATGATCAAATGTGTAAACGGATCGTGTTGAGGCTATCTACTCTCCGTAATCATCGCAGGTCATATGTGCTGCGGAGAGGTGTTGAATGGTCATGTCCGTATGGCTCGCGGCGGTGCTCGTCGCGTTGGCCACACTTGCCGGGTCGTGGCTGGCCCGGCGGAGTTCGATGCGAGTGAGCGTCGGTCTCGCGATCGCGTCGGCGTTGATGCTCGTCACGGCCTTGGGAGAGATCGTCCCTGACGCCGTCGACGACGGGATCGAGCAGAACGTGCCCCTGTGGGTGATCGGTCTGTCGATCGTCTTCGGTTTCGCGGTGATCACCTATTTCACGAGGGAGGGCTGCGCCCACGACCACCCGAAGGAGTCGGCCCGGCACGCCGCCGGGGTACACCGCCGGGTGAAGGCCGTCGCGACGGCGGCGCTGTTCGGCGGCACCGGGACGGCGATCGCCCTGGCCATCCACCGGGCGATCGAGGGCGCGACCCTCACCCTGACCGGTGCTTCCGTGGTCGTGCTGCTGGCGTTGCTGGTGCATTCGGTCAGTGAGGGCCTCGCGCTGACCGCGATGCTCGACCTGGCCGGGAAGAAGATCGGCGTCTGGATGTTGCTCGCCTGCCTCAGTCCGGCGGCCGGGATCGTCGTCGCGGAGGTGAGCCCGGTTCCGCCGGAGGCCACGCCGATCCTGCTGGGCACGGTCGCCGGGGTGCTGCTGCGCACCGCCGTGGTCGGGTTCCGCCTGGCGGGCGGAGAGTCCGGCCGGATGCCCCGGCGGGCGGCGCTGGCCGCCGGGGCCGTCGCCGCGACGCTGGCCGCCACCCTGGCCGTCGCCCAGTGGTTGCCCGCCCCCGCAGGTGAGGCAACCTCGCAGGTGGCGGCCATGATCCGGCGGCCGGTCGCGATCCCGATGCCGATCCCCGAGCCTGCTCCCGACTTCACCCCGAAGGACCGCTCCCAGCTGCGCTGGGCGCTGACCACCGGACGGCTCAGCCTGGCCGAGATCCTCGCCCGCACCGACCGGCTGACCAAGCACACCTCGATCTGGTGGTTGCTGCGAGGCCGGTTGAACGGGCGGGATCTGAGCGCGCACGGCATCAGGGAGTCGTCCACGGTCGGCGATCTGACCGGGACGCAACGGAGCTATCTCGTCGACGCCGTAGCGAGAAGGGGATGACCGACATGGTGCTGACGCCGGAGGACGTGCGAACCAAGGTGTTCACGACCGGGCGCCTACGGGAGGGATATGACCTGGCCGAGGTCGATGTGTTCCTCAACGAGGTGGAGAACAGCCTGCGCCGGCTGCATGAGGAGAACGAGCGGCTGTCCGCGATGGTGACGATCGATCCCGCCAAGGTGATGGCGGCGGCGGAGAGCCGGGAGCGGCGGGCCGAGGAGCTGCTTCGCGCTGCGGCCGAGCTGCTGGGAGAGGTGGGGTCGGGCCTGGAGCATCAGGCCTCCCGGGTGAACGAGCTGATCAGGGAGGTGGCGACTTTTACAGGGTGATGACGCTCTTCCCCTTCGCTCGGCCGGCCATCACGTGGTCGATGGCCTGTTTCGCCTCGGTCAGCGGGTAGGTCCGGTCGAGCACGGGGACCAGCGTGCCGTCGGCGAGACGGTCGCGCAGGTCTTCGAAGTCCTTCGTGGTCGGCAGCACGATCAGGAGCTTGAGCTGGTGCTTGACGAACGGGTTGAGCGCCGCCGCGCGGAGCCCCCGGCCGACGCCGAGCAGCTTGCCCTTCGACATGCCGCCCAGGATGATCAGCTTCCCGTTCGGGGTGAGCCGACGGCGCAGCACGCTGACGTCCCGGTTGCCGAAGATGTCGTAGACCACGTCGTAGCGGCCGGTGCCGAGGTCGTCCTTGGTGTAGTCGATGACGTGGGCAGCGCCTAATTGGCGTACGAGATCGGCTTTTCCGCCACTGCAGACGGCGGTGACCTCGCCCTCGTGGAGCTGGACCAGGAACGTTCCCACCCCGCCGGCGGCGCCGATGACCAGCGCCTTCTTGGCGGGGCCCGCCGCCCTGACGCCCCGCAGCGCGGTGGCCGCCGAGGTGGGCACGGCCGCGGCCTGCTCCCAGCCCAGGTTGGCCGGCTTGTGGACCAGCAGCTTCTCCTTGGCGACGACGAACTCGGCGAAGCTGCCTTCGGCGGTCCCGAAGACCTCGTCACCGACCTCGAACCGGGTGACCTTCGCGCCGACCTTCTCGACCACACCGGCGACGTCGCCACCGGCGATGGTCTGGTTCGGCCGGGTGAGCCCCAGGCCGAGCCGTGCGGCGTAGGGGATGCCGACCATCCGGTAGTAATCGCCGGGGTGGACTCCGGCGGCCTTGACCCGGATCAGCACCTGCTCGTCCTTGACGGCGGGGACGGGCAGTTCGACCAGCTCAAGGCGGCCGTAGGTTCTGTGCACCATGGCTTTCACGGGTACTGGAACACCTCTTCCAAGGAGACGTCGAAAACACGGGCGATCTGGAACGCCATCTCCAGCGACGGCGAGTAGCGACCCTGCTCGATGGCGATGACGGTCTGCCGGGTGACGCCGAGCCGGTCGGCGAGGTCGGCCTGGGTCATCTCGCCGTTGGCGAACCGCAGGGCGCGGATGGTGTTGGTGACCTTCGTGGGTTTCACCACTGCTGGAACCCGCCGCGCCGGTAGGCGACGACCTTGGCCAGCGAGCCGATGATCATGCTCAGGGCGAACCCGAGGTAGATCGCGTTCGCGATCCAGAAGTAGGGCGCTTCGACGAGCGCGAGCACGAACGCGCCGAGCGCGCCGATGACGGTGAACGCCTGGCCGATCCGGTCGCCGAGCTGGTCGATCTCCCGATCGCGGACGTCGGTCCTGGTGCTGTGGTCGCCGATCATCCCGGCGACGATGCCGACCACGATCGACGCCCCGATGGAGATCCCGAGGGACCACAGCAGGACGGGGACGTAGTCGACTTCGGTGAGCGGCCCGCCGCCTCGGCGGCCGAGTATCACCACGACGTAGCCGCCGTAGATGACGACGGTGACGAGCAGGTAGACCCATGCCCGTTTTTCCAGCATTGTCATAACTCGAAGGTAAAGCAACTTAGACATCGTGTCTAGTTTTCTTTACATGGGTCGGATCTCGGTGATGATCTTCATCAGGTCCTCCCGGAACGCCCCCAGGTCCCGGACCGTGATGATCGACTCCGCCGCGCCGGAGGCCGTGAGGTTCTCGTACACCTCCGAACCTGACGCGGTTCTGGTGACCACGACGCGGCGGCGGTCGGCCGGGTCGCGTTCGCGGGTGACGTGTCCGGCGCGTTCGAGGCGTTCGAGCACCGGGCCGATGGTCTGCTCCTCGACGTACGTGCGGGCGGCGAGTTCGCGCTGGGCCAGCGGCCCGTCGGCCAGGGTGTGCAGCACCAGGAACCCGGCGTGGGTGAGCCCGTGACCGGCCAGGACGTGGTTCCACTCGCGTTCGACCAGTCGCGCGGCGACCAGCAGCAGGCGTCCGGTGGGCCAGGCGGGAAGGTCGTCCATGCCATCGATTCTCCGATGCAACCGCAGCGGTCGCTCCCGCGAAGGGGATGCTAAGGTCCCTTAGCTTTCGAAGAGGAGTGCAGGATGAAGCGGGCGTGGCTGACGTTGGCGATCTGGCTGGTGTTACTGGCCGGAGCCGGGATGTTGAGCGGGAAGCTCTCCGAGGTCAGGGACAACGACCCCTCGGCCTACCTGCCGGCGAGCGCCGAGTCGACCCAGGTGGAGCAGGCCAGACGGGCCTTCGCCCAGGGGGGCCGGATCCCGGCGATCATCGTCTTCGAGAACAGGCCGCTTGAGCAGGTCAAGGCGGTCTTCCCGCAGGCCGAGGCCGCCGGAAACGTCGTGCGTGCCGTCGTGCCCCTCGACGGCGGCGACCTGGAGTCGCTGACGGCCGAGGTCGACCGGCTCAGGGAGCTCGCCGGGCCCGGGGCTTATGTGACCGGTCCGGCCGGGCAGAGCGCCGACGCCATCGAGGTGTTCGGCTCGATCGACCTGACGCTGCTCATCGCGACGTCGATCGTGGTGATCATCGTCCTGCTGCTCACCTACCGGGGGCCGCTGCTCTGGCTGATCCCGTTCTTCTCGGCGGGAGCCGCCCTGGTCAGCGCCCAGGCGGGTGCTTACCTTCTCGCCAAATATGCCGATTTCACGGTCAGCGGCCAGAGCGGCGGCATCCTGCTCGTGCTGGTCTTCGGCATCGCCACCGACTACGCGCTGCTGCTCGTGGCCCGCTACCGCGAGGAGCTGACCCGCCACGAGAACCGGGTCGCGGCCATGACCGTGGCCTGGAAGCGGGCCGCCCCCGCGATCGTGGCCAGCGCCGCGACCGTCGTCGCGGCGCTGCTCTGCCTGCTCGCCGCCGACCAGAGCGCCACCCGCGGCCTCGGCCCGGTCTGCGCCGCCGGTGTGGTCTGCGCCCTGATCGCGATGCTGACGCTGCTCCCCGCCCTGCTGGTGCTGGTCCCGCGCGGTGTCTTCTGGCCCCAGATCCCCCGGTACGGCGTCGCCCTGACCTCCGGCGGAGTCTGGAACCGCATCGGCTCGGCGGTCGACCGCCGCCCGCGCCGGACCTGGATCGTCACGACGCTGGTGCTGGCCGGGATGGCCGTCACGCTGAGCTTCATCACCATCGGCCCGCTCGCCGACGCCGACACCTACCGGGGCCGCCCCGACTCCGTCATCGGCGCGGAACTGCTGGCCAAGAACTTCCCCGCCACCCAGGACGGCTCCCTGGTGGTCATCGCTCCCGCAGGTCAGGCCGCGCAGGTCAAGGCCGCTGTGGACGCAGATCCCGGAGTGCTGTCAGTCGCCGAACCCGTCGTCGCGGGCCCGAGCGCCCTCATCAACGGCTCGGTCAAGGATCCGGCCACCGTCGAGCGTCTGCGTCAGATCCCCGGCGCGCAGGTCGGCGGCACAGTCGCCGAGGCCCTCGACGCCGAACTCGCCTCCGAGCACGACGCCCGGCTGATCATCCCGCTCATCCTGGGCGTGATCGTGGTCATCCTCGGCATCCTGCTGCGGGCCGTGATCGCGCCGCTGCTGGTCATCGCCACGGTCGTGCTCTCGTTCGCGGCCACGCTGGGGGTCTCGGGACTGATCTTCTCGCACGTCTTCGGATTCGCCGCGACGGAAACAGGCGTGCCCCTTCTGGCGTTCGTCTTTCTTGTGGCCGTAGGTGTGGACTACAACATCTTCCTGATCACCCGCGTCCGCGAGGAGACAACTGAACACGGCACCAGGAAGGCCGCCCTGATCGCCCTGTCGGCCACCGGCGGGGTCATCACCTCGGCCGGCGTGGTGCTCGCCGCGACCTTCGCCGTGCTCGGCGTGCTGCCGCTGGTGGTGCTCGCCGAGATCGGATTCATCGTCGCCTTCGGCGTCCTGCTCGACACGTTCGTGGTCAGGTCGGTGCTTCTGACGGCACTCACGATCGACGCCGGAGATCGAATCTGGTGGCCTTCGGGGCTTGGGTCAAAGATCGTCAAGAATCGCAATCTCTGACCCTCGAATTCCTCTCATCCACCCAGGTAAAGAATCCGGCCGCGGCGAGCGCGCCGACGACGTACCAGAAAAGATCAGGGGAATTGAAGGTGGTGCCGAAAACCACTGCGGACACGGGGATTCGGGCCGCGAGGTCAGCCGGCAGGGGCGTGAGCTGGGCGAACTCAACTGCCCAGCAGAAGATCACCGACGCCCCTGCGGCGAGAAAAGGTCGCGTCCTGGGGAACCATGCAAGGGCAAAAGCGGTTATAAAGGATGAGTACAACGAAGTGCCGCAGTATTTGGCGAAAGGTCCCTCGAAGACCGCACGAACGGCTAGACCGGTAGCGACGATCACGAGGGACACGGCCACCGCCGTGAATCGCCTGGCTTTGATCGACAAGAGAGTTGAACCTTTACGACCTGAAGGTCATCCGTTAGCACGATTGAAGCGATAAGTCCATGGGCCCGTTTGTCAGCCCGGAGAAGCATCCCGAACCCGCAAAAAGACCAGGAATCTGTCGGTCCAGGTTGAGATGATGGTGGGGTGCACGTCCGAGTCGGTCCGACCTACAGCTAAAGGATCGTGATGAGGATGAAGATGATCCAAATCCGGCCGAAGCCGCCGAAGGCGCCCAAGCCGAGCCTCGACCTCCGCACTCCGTCAGGTCGGCTCCTGCCCTACTGATCAGCAACCACCCTCGAACGCACCACCTGGGAAGAGGTTCCCATCATGTGCCAGCATCACCCGAACTGCCCGTCCGCGTACGCTTCCGACCGCGCATCCGCCCACGTCGTGGCGGCCCACCCTGAGCAGGGCTGGAGCCTCCTGTGCAACGGCGTCGTGCTGTTCGACGACACCGGGCTGTTGATGCCCGACTGCAGCACCTGCATCCCGCATCGCGCGCCGGCGATGGCCTAGCGAACCCGAGCGACCACTCCGAGCACTCCGTGTTTGGTGAAGTCGACCGGAACGTCCCACGGAACGTCGGGGCGCCAGGCCTCGCTGGGCACGATTCCGGGATCGATGATCTCCATACCCTCGAAGAAACTCGCGATCTGCGCACGGGAGCGCCCCGCGACGCCGCCGGAAGCGGTCTTCGCGTAGACCTCCCGCACCGAGTCGAGCGTGTCGTCCTGCAGTTCACCGGGAAAGCCGTGTGTCATCACCACGTAGCTCCCGGGCACGAGCTCCGACCGAATCGCCGCCATGATCGCCGCGGCCTCGTCGTCGTCACTGACGAAGTGCAGGATCGCCAGCAGCAGCACCGCCACCGGCTTGCTGAAGTCGATCAGCTCCGTCACCTCGGCGTCTGCCAGCAGCGCCGCCGGATCACGCACATCTCCGTTGACGACCCGGGTGTGCCCGTTGTCCTCGAGCAGGGCCCGGCCGTGCACCAGCACGATGGGGTCGTTGTCGACATAGACGACCCGCGCGCCGGGGTTCACCCGGTGCGCCACCTGGTGGGTGTTGTCCTGGGTGGGCAGCCCGCTGCCGATGTCCAGGAACTGACCGACGCCCTCGTTGGCGAGTAACGAGACCGTCCGCGTCAGGAAGGCCCGGTTCTCCCGGCACATCTCCCGGGCGTTGGGCACGTACTCCAGTAACTTGTCGGCCGCCGCGCGGTCGGACGCGAAGTTGTCCTTGCCGCCGAGCCAGTAATCGTAGATCCGCGCCACGCTCGCCACCGACGGGTCGATTCCGGCGGGAGCCCGCTCCTCGGACGTCACGTCCTTCTCCTTCGCGGCTGGAGCCTCAGTTTTTACGGATGTTATGGGACGAGGCCCCAGTGCGAGGATCATGACTCGACATTTCCGGATTTGTGGCTTAGATCACATATCCCGTTCCACCCGCATGGCCGACTCCTCGGCCGAATAGCGTCCGTCGTCGTCTCCGGCCTCATCGCCGACGAGTTCGTTCTCGTCGTCTTCGCCCAGGCCCTCATCGGGGTCGACCAAGCGGCCGGCCGCCACGCGTTCGTCGCGGGCGTGGTGCAAATGGGCCTCGGGCCGCTCGGCGGACAGTCGCCGGTCGAGGGAGTCCTCGTCCGGATCGTCGAGACCGATCGGGTGGTCGGCGTTTTCGACTTCGTCCTCCGCGTCGAGGTCGACGTCCTGAATGCCCTGGTCATCGGGTTCTTTCATGGCTTTCGCCCCCTTCAGTCAGGGGTTGCCCGGGGAGATTGCCGCGAAACGACATGTTTGGCACGGGTCGGCCGGGCAGTAGGGGTGGTGCCACAACCGCAAACCCCACAAAGGAGAGCGAAGGCACATGCAGCCGAACGAGAACCTCTGGACCTACCGTCAGGGCGTACAGGATCCCACCACGACCCTGGACGTGACCGGCTTCACGGTCGAGGCGACAGACGGAAAGATCGGCTCCGTGGACGAGTCGAACTACGAGGTCGGCGAAAGCTACCTCGTGGTCGACACGGGCCCGTGGATCTTCGGTAAGAAGGTCGTGCTTCCGGCCGGGACGGTCACTCAGATCGACCCGCAGGAGCAGAAGGTGTTCGTCGCACGTACGAAGGAAGAGATCAAGAACGCTCCCGAGTACGACGAGATGACCTTCAAGGACCCGATGTACCGCGATCAGCTGGGCGGGTACTACAACCGCTTCTGATCGGGTAGTCCACAACCAACTGCGGGCCGTCCCCCTTCCGGGGGGCGGCCCGTTGTTTTACAGTCGACGTATGAATAATCGTTCAAATGTCGAAGTGGCTCTGGCGCCCGACGCGTGCGTCGACGCCGAGCGGGTGGCCCATGTCCGCTCGGTCATGCCCGACGACGACTTGGTCGGCGACCTCGCCGAGGTGTTCGGGCTGCTGGCCGACCCCGGGAGGCTCCGCCTGCTGGCCGCCCTGTTGGAGGGCGGTGAGATGTGCGTGTGCGACCTCGCGGCGTCGACCGGCCAGAGCATGTCGGCGGCCTCCCACGCCTTGCGCCTGCTGCGCGGCCACCGGGTGGTGAAGGTGCGCCGGGCGGGGCGGATGGCCTACTACCAGCTCGCCGACTCGCATGTACGCCTGCTGTTCGACCTGGCCATCACCCACATGCGCCACGATGGGAAGGGACCGATCAGTGAGTGACCACGGTCATGGCCATGGCCATGCGGTTTCCCAGGACGCCGATCGGCGGTATCTGAGTGCGGCGCTGGCGCTCATCATCGCCTTCATGGCCGTCGAGGTGGTCATCGGCTTCATCGCACAGTCGCTGGCGCTGATCACCGACGCCGGTCACATGCTGACCGACGCGTTCGCCATCTTCTTCGCCCTCGTCGCCATGCGGATCGCGGCCCGGCCGCCGCAGGGCGGGTTCACCTATGGCCTGAAGCGCGCCGAGATCGTCTCGGCGCAGCTCAACGGCATCACGCTGCTCCTGCTGGCGGCGTTCTTCGTCTACGAAGGTGTCCGGAGGCTGATCACGCCGCCCGAGGTCGAAGGGCTGTTCGTCGTCTTCACCGGGCTCGCGGGCATCGTGATCAACCTGATCGCGACCTGGCTGCTGCGGCGGGCCGACCGGTCGCGTCTCAACGTCGAGGGCGCCTACCAGCACATCCTCAACGACCTGTTCGCGTTCATCGCGACCACGATCGCCGGTCTGGTCGTCTATTTCACCGGGTGGGCCCGCGCCGACGCCGTGGCCGCGCTGGTCGTCGCGCTGCTCATGGTCAAGGCCGGTTGGGGGCTCGTCCGCGACGCCGGCCGGGTGTTCATGGAGGCCGCCCCCGTGGGCCTCAACCCGGCCGAGACCGGACGCAGGCTGGCCGACATCACCGACGTGGTCGAGGTGCACGACCTGCACATCTGGGAGGTCACCTCCGGATACGCCGCCCTCTCGGCGCACATCCTGGTGAACCCCGGCGCCGACTGCCACGCGGCCCGGTTGGCGGCCGAACGGCTGGTCCGCGACGCCTACGGGATCGAGCACACCACCCTCCAGGTCGACCACGCCCACCCCGACCTGCTGACCATCGGCGACGAACACTGCGCCGACCCCCACGGGCCCGTCCACCGGAGAGACGAATGAGCCTCACCGCGTTACTGATCTACGGCGTCGGGCTGACCCTGGCGTTCGGCTACCGGAGCTGGGCCCAGTGGCGGGCGACGGGCAGCACCGGCTTCGTCGGCATCCGAGAGCCGGTGCTGGGTCTGGGGTGGTGGGGCGGGGTCCTCTTCATCCTCTCGATGGTGCTCACCGTGGCGGCGCCGCTGCTCGAACTGACCGGGATCACCCCGGCGACGCTGGAGCCCATGGCCGTGGGGCTCGTGTTCGCCGCCGCCGGGTTGATCCTCACCCTGGCCGCGCAGAGCGCCATGGGTGCGTCATGGCGCATCGGCGTCGACGCGGCGGAACGCACCGACCTGGTGACCACCGGGATCTTCGGGAGGGTGCGCAACCCGATCTTCTCCGCGATGGTCGTGGCCCTGGCCGGACTGCCTTTCCTGGTCCCGACCTGGGCGTCGGTCGCCGCACTGGTGTCCCTGGTCGCGGCGGTCGAGATCCAGGTCCGCGCGGTCGAGGAGCCCTACCTGGCCCGCGTCCACGGAACGGCTTTCACCGCCTACATGGCCAGGACCGGCCGATTCATCCCGAAATGGCAAGCCTGAGAGGTCTTCGCTCGGGTCCTCTTCAAAAGCTCAAAAGCCGTTTCCTCCGTTACGGCTCCGCCTGGCCGGCACCGCCCACCGCCGCTGGTCCGCGCCGTATCCGGCGCCAACCACCCGCTCCCCGCCTCGCCGTCACGAGCAGGTGAACGGAGAACGCGAGAGCGCCCTCTATTCCGCGGGTGCGGCGGGGGACTCCGGAGCTTCGGGGCTCTTGGGGGCCTTTGCGCTGACGCAGACGACCTTGGCGCCCTCGATGGCATGCGGGGCACCCTCACCGGGCGACGCCTGGCCGGCTTCGCCCCCGATGGAGAACGAGGGGCCCTCGTCGGGAGAGGTCGGCTTGGCCATCGTGGTGCCCGCTTCGCCCTGGGGCATCGGCAGCGCCGGCACGGCCTTGACCTCACCGAGTTCGATCGGCCCGCTGGGCTCGCCGGGGACCGCCGCGACGATGGTCACCGTCTCGGCCAGTTTTCCTGGTTCGCCGGGCGGAAGCGGCGCTGCCGCCGCCACGGCGAGGCCCTCGCCCCCGACGAGGACCGGCCCCCCGGCGGGGTGGGGCGCCGCGGGTACACCGGGTTCGCCCGGCAGGGCCGGGATCGCCTTGGTGACCTTCACGGCGGCCACTTCCTTGCCGTCGACGGTGATGACGCCGTCCTTGATCTGGACGTTCTCGCCGTCCACCGCGGTGCAGCTGATGGTGTCCGCGACCGAGGTGAGGGTCGGGACGACGTCGTCGGTGGCGTTGGCGGCTCCCGTCGCGCCAAAGGTCACGGCCAGGGCCAGGAGGCCCGCTGCGGCCAGGCGTCGATGTTTCATGGGGAACATCTCCTTCGTTCGGATGATCGCCACCCTGGCCCGGCGTACCTGAAGCCAGCCTGAAGGCCGTCTGTTCTTGAGGCAGATTCACAGCGCGAGCCACGGCCGGTCTCCGGCCGTCCGCGTCTCGCTTCAGGTTCGCTTTAGGTGCCCTTTGCGAAGGTGGGACCATGCGCGTGCTGCTGGTGGAGGACGAACGCCGTCTGGCCGACCTGGTGAAATCGGGTCTGGCCGACGAGGGGTTCGCGGTCGACGTCGCGCACGACGGCGCGGAAGGGCTGTGGCTGGCGGGGGAGCACGACTACGACGCGATCGTGCTCGACGTGATGCTCCCCCGGCTCAGCGGCTATGCCGTCTGCCGACGCCTGCGTGACGACGGCAACTGGACGCCGATCATGATCCTGACCGCCAAGGACGGCGAATACGACGAGGCCGAGGCGCTCGACACCGGCGCCGACGACTTCCTCTCGAAGCCGTTCTCCTACGTGGTCCTGCTGGCCCGGCTCCGGGCGCTGGTCCGACGCGGCGGTTCGGCCCGGCCGGTCGCACTGACCGTGGGGGACCTGGTGGTCGACCCGGCCGGTCTGCGCTGCCGTCGGGGTGACACGCAGATCGCCCTCACGCCCAAGGAGTTCGCCGTGCTGCACACGCTGGCCAGACGTCCGGGGGAGGTCGTCTCCAAGGCCGACCTGCTGGCCCAGGCGTGGGATTTCGCGTACGACGGCGATCCGAGCATCATCGAGGTCTATATCAGCGCGCTGCGCCGCAAGATCGACGCGCCCTTCGGGAAGACGTCGCTGGTCACGGTCCGGGGCGCCGGTTACCGGCTGGAATCATGAGCCGCTGGTCGGTGCGGCTGCGCGCCACCGTGACCGTCACGCTCATCGTCGCGGTCGCGTTGGGCGTCGCGTCCGCGGTGCTGATCGGGGTGCTGCGCACCAGTCTCGTCAGCGGGACCGCCGACGAGGCGGGCCGGAAGGCCGAGCAGATCACGACGCTGATGGCCGCGCCGGCGCAGCCCGCCGCGCCGATGCCGACCGATGGCCCGGCCAAGCGCACCGAGGCCGGTGCCACCCCGCTCGCCCCCATCGTGATCACCGACCCCGACGTGCTGGTCACCCAGGCCGACCCGGAGATGCCGACATGGACCGTGGCCACCGGCCACGGCGGGGGCATCGCCCCGGACGCGGTCTTCGGGCAGGCCGGCCCGGCGATCCCCATCGGAACGGTCACCGGCGAAAGCTACGTCACCGCCACCCGGGCGCTCAATGCGGGCACCACGATCTCGGTCCGCGCCTCGCTGGCGCCGACCCAGGTGGCGCTCCAGACACTGATCTGGCTGCTGGTCATCGGCATCCCGCTGCTGCTGGCCATGGTGGCGGGGCTGACCTGGTTCTCCGTCGGCCGGGCCCTCGCGCCGGTGTCGGCGATCCGCGCCAAGCTGGCCGACATCACCGCCCGCGACCTGCACCAGCGGGTGCCCGAACCACACGCCCACGACGAGATCGCCGCCCTGGCGACGACCGTCAACGGCACCCTCGACCGCCTGGAAACCGCCGTCGACCTGCACAAACGGTTCGTCGCCGACGCCGCCCACGAGCTGCGCAGCCCGATCGCGACCCTGCGCACCCGCCTGGAACTGGGTCAACGCGACGCCCCGGCGCTGGCCAAGGAGTCGCTGACCGACGTCACCCGGCTCCAGTCGCTCGCCGCCGACCTGCTGGTGCTGGCCCGGCTCGACGCCGGGGAGCCGCTGCGCCTCCAGGAGGTCGATTTGGGGCAACTCGCGACGGAGGAGGCGGTGCGCCTTCACGTACCGATGAATCTGGATATCTCACCCGGCGTCGTGGTGCGGGGCTCCCCCGCCCAGCTCACCCGAGTCATCACGAACCTGCTGGTCAACGCCGCGCGGCACTGCGAAAAGGCTGTTTCTGTACGTGTCGCCGAAGGCCCCCTCCTCGAAGTGCTCGACGACGGGCCGGGCATCCCGGTGGAGCACCGGGAAAGGGTGTTCCACCGGTTCACCCGGCTCGACGAGGCCCGCGACCGCGACGCCGGCGGGGCCGGGCTCGGGCTGGCCATCGCGCGCGAGATCGTGATCGCCCACGGCGGCACGCTGACGATCGAGGACAGCCCGCGCGGCGCGCTGTTCCGGCTGACCCTCCCCTAGAGCTCCAGCCACTGCTGCATGCGGGTGATGAGCTCCTCGGCGTCGACGGGCTTGGTGACGTAGTCGCTGGCGCCCGCCGACAGGGTCTTCTCACGGTCGCCGTGCATGGCCTTGGCGGTGACGGCGATGATCGGCAGGTGCGCGAAGCGGGGCATCTTGCGGATGGCCGCCGTGGCGGCGTAGCCATCCATCTCGGGCATCATGATGTCCATCAGGACGAGATCGACATCTTCGTGGCGGCTCAGCACCTCGATGCCCTTGCGGCCGTTCTCCGCGTACAGGACCTGCATTCCGTGCAGTTCCAGGATGTTGGTCAGCGCGAAGACGTTGCGGACGTCGTCGTCCACCACGAGGACTTTCCGGCCGACCAGGCCGGTGTCGACGTTCTCCACAGCCTGTGGACGCTCGTCGGGGCTGGCCTCCACGAGCGGCAGCACCGCGCCCGGGTCCTGTGCGGTCAGGTGCAGCGTGATGCGTTCGCGCAGCTCGTCGAGGCTGGGCAGGCGCTCCAGCGGCTGGCTGTTCGACCGGCCCTGGAGCAGGTTCTCCTGCGGACGGGTGAGCGTGCGCGTGTGGTGGGCCAGGATCGGCAGCTCCCGCAGGGCGTGGTGCTCGTCGAGGCGGCGCAGGAACTCGGCGGCGGCGTCCTGCGGCATGCCCAGGTCGAGCACGATGCACTGGTAGCCGCCCTGCATCAACGCGGTCATCGCGGCGTCGGGGTCGTTGGCGGTGGACACCCAGACCGGGCCGTGCGACTCGCCCAGGTCGGCGACCACCGACTCGGCGAGCTGCGCCAGCAGCCCGTTCGGACGCGACTCGACCACCAGCAGGTGGCGGCCCTCGCGGGTCATCGGGATCTGGACGAACCGCCTCGGCGGGCCCAGCCGCGGCGGCGGCGGAGTCATCGGTGTGGCCTCGGTAAGCGGCAGATAGAGGCTGAACGTGGACCCTTCGCCGAGTCTGCTGACCGCCTTGATCTCGCCGTCGAGCAGGGCCGCGATCTCCCGGCTGATAGACAGGCCGAGGCCGGTGCCGCCGTAACGCCTGCTGGTGGTGCCGTCGGCCTGCTGGAAGGCGTCGAAGATCTGGGACAGGTTCCCGTCGGCGATCCCGATGCCGGTGTCGACGACGTGGAACACCATCGTGTCGTCGGTGGCCCGTTCGATCCGCAGCTCCACCGAGCCGCGTTCGGTGAACTTGACGGCGTTGGAGAGCAGGTTCCTGAGCACCTGGCGGAGGCGCTGCTCGTCCATGAGGAGCTGAGCCGGCACGTCCGGCGCCACGACGACGTCGAAGCGCAGGCCCTTCTCCGTGGTCAGCGGGCGGAAGGTCGCCTCGACGTAGTCGAGGAGCTGCCGCAGCGGCATGGCCTCCAGCGTGATGTTCATCTTGCCGGCCTCGATCTTGGACAGGTCGAGGATGTCGTTGATGAGCTGCAGCAGGTCGGTGCCGGCCGAGTGGATGACGTTGGCGTACTCGACCTGCTTGGCGGTGAGGTTGCGGGCCGGGTTCTGGGCGAGCAGCTGGGCCAGGATGAGCAGCGAGTTCAGCGGGGTCCGCAGCTCGTGGCTCATGTTGGCGAGGAACTCGCTCTTGTACTTGGACGCCAGCGCGAGCTGCTGGGCCCGGTCTTCCAGTTCCTGACGGGCCTGCTCGATCTCGCTGTTCTTCGTCTCGATGTCGCGGTTCTGCTGGGCCAGCAGCTCGGCCTTCTCCTCCAGTTCGGCGTTGGAGCGCTGGAGCTCCTCCTGCCGGACCTGGAGCTCGGTCGCGAGGCGCTGCGACTCGCCCAGCAGGGCGTCGGTCCGGGCGTTGGCGACGATCGTGTTGACGTTGACGCCGATCGTCTCGACGAGCTGGCTCAGGAAGAGGCGGTGGATCTGGGTGAACCTGTTCAGGCTGGCCAGCTCGATCACGCCGAGGACCTGGTCTTCGACGACGATGGGCAGCACGATCAGGTTGACCGGCCCGGCGGCGCCGAGGCTCGTGGAGATCGTCAGGAAGCCCGGGGCGATGTCCTCGACCAGGATCGGCTCCTTGGCCACCGCCGCCTGGCCCACGAGGGACTCGCCGAACTCGAACCGGCGGTCGTGGTCGCGGTGGCCGTAACTGCCGACCACCTGGAGGACGCCGGTCTCCTCCACCAGGAGGAAGGTGCCGTATTGGGCGTTGACCAGCGGGGCCAGTTCGTTCATGACCAGTTCTGCCACCACGGCCACGTCACGGTGGCCCTGGGTGAGGCCGGAGATGCCGGCCAGGTTGGTCTTGAGCCAGTCTTGCTGCTTGTTGGCCAGGGTCGTCTCGCGGAGCGACTTCACCATCGAGTTGATGTTGTCCTTCAACTCGGCGACCTCGCCCGAGGCGTCCACGGTGATCGATCGGGCCAGGTCTCCCGAGGTCACCGCGCTGGTCACCTCGGCGATGGCCCGCACCTGGCGGGTGAGGTTCCCGGCCAGCTCGTTGACGTTCTCGGTGAGGCGCTTCCACGTGCCGGAGACGCCCTCGACCTCGGCCTGGCCACCCAGCCGACCCTCCGAGCCGACCTCACGGGCGACGCGGGTGACCTCGGCGGCGAAGCTGGAGAGCTGGTCGACCATCGTGTTGATGGTGGTCTTCAACTCCAGGATCTCGCCTCGCGCGTCGACGTCGATCTTCCTGGTCAGGTCGCCCTGGGCCACCGCCGTGGTCACCTGGGCGATGTTCCGCACCTGGTTGGTGAGGTTGTTGGCCATCGAGTTGACGTTGTCGGTGAGGTCCTTCCAGGTGCCGGCCACGTTGGGCACCCGGGCCTGCCCGCCGAGCTGACCTTCCGTGCCCACCTCGCGGGCGACGCGGGTGACCTCGTCGGCGAAGGCGCTCAGCGTGTCGACCATCGTGTTCAGCGTCGAGGCCAGCGCGGCGACCTCGCCCTTCGCGTCAATGGTGATCTTCTGGCTGAGGTCGCCCCGGGCGACGGCGGTGGAGACCTGGGCGATGGAGCGGACCTGGCTGGTCAGGTTCGAGGCCATGACGTTGACGTTGTCGGTGAGGTCCTTCCAGGTGCCCGACACCCCGCGCACGGTGGCCTGACCGCCGAGGTTCCCTTCGGTGCCGACCTCGCGGGCGACGCGGGTGACCTCGTCGGCGAAGGCGCTGAGCTGGTCGACCATCGTGTTGATGGTCTCCTTGAGCTCCATGATCTCGCCGCGGGCGTCCACCCGGATCTTCTGGGTCAGGTCGCCCTTGGCGACCGCCGTGGTGACCTCGGCGATGGAGCGGACCTGCGCGGTGAGGTTGTCGGCCATGACGTTGACCGACTCGGTGAGGTCCTTCCAGGTGCCGGCCACGTTGGGGACACGGGCCTGCCCGCCGAGCTGGCCCTCGGTGCCGACCTCTCGGGCGACTCGGGTGACCTCGTCGGCGAAGCTGGAGAGCTGGTCGACCATCGTGTTCAGGGTGTTCTTGAGTTCGAGGATCTCGCCGCGCGCGGAGACGGTGATCTTCTGCGACAGGTCGCCCCGGGCGACGGCGGTGGCCACCTGGGAGATGTTGCGGACCTGGTCGGTGAGGTTGCCGGCCATGTAGTTGACCGAGTCGGTGAGGTCGCGCCAGGTTCCGGACACGCCCTTCACGTCGGCCTGACCGCCCAGCCGGCCGTCGGTGCCGACCTCTCGGGCGACTCGGGTCACCTCGTCGGCGAACGAACTGAGCTGGTCGACCATCGTGTTGATGGTGTTCTTGAGTTCGAGGATCTCGCCCCGGGCGTCCACAGTGATCTTCTGCGACAGGTCGCCCTTGGCGACCGCCGTGGTGACCTGGGCGATCGACCGCACCTGGTCGGTGAGGTTGCCCGCCATGAAGTTGACCGAGTCGGTGAGGTCACGCCAGGTTCCCGACACACCCTTCACATCGGCCTGGCCGCCTAGTCGCCCGTCGGTGCCGACTTCCCGGGCGACTCGGGTGACCTCGTCGGCGAACGAACTGAGCTGGTCGACCATCGTGTTCAGGGTGTTCTTGAGCTCGAGGATCTCGCCCCGGACGTCCACAGTGATCTTCCGGCTCAGGTCGCCCTTGGCCACCGCCGTGGCGACCTGGGCGATGTCACGCACCTGGTCGGTGAGGTTGCCGGCCATGGCGTTGACGGAGTCGGTGAGGTCTTTCCAGGTGCCCGACACCCCCGGTACGTCGGCCTGCCCGCCCAGCTGCCCTTCGGTGCCCACCTCGCGGGCGACTCGGGTCACCTCGCTGGTGAACAGGGAGAGCTGGTCGACCATGCCGTTGAAGACGGTCGCGATCTCCTTCAGCAGGCCGTCGTCGCCGTCGTCGGGGAGCCGGGTGCCGAAGTCGCCGTCGCGGACCGCCGTAAGGCCGGCGAGCAGCTGACGGAGATCGAGTTCCCGTTCACGCTTGATCGTGTCCACGCTCGCTCCATGTCCTGCCCATGAGGAATTCTTGCTTTTCCACCGTAGAACCTGAACCTAGCCGGGTCATCCTGCGTACCTCCGGCTGATGAGCGCGATTCGGCTATTCGCGGCCAGCCTGGTGCTGATGCTGGTCGCCGCCTGTTCCGGTGCGGATCTAGCAGATCCTGACGTGCGGTTTTCCCTGGAGATGATTCCCCAGCACCGGCAGACGGTGCAGCTGGCCGAAATGGCCCAGGGGAGGGCCTTCAACGACTGGATCAAATCGACCGCGTTCGCAATGAAGACGCAGGGACGTGCGGACGTACAGATGATGGAGAACTGGCTCTCCATGTGGGAGGTCGCCGCGCCCCCCGCAGGCGCCCGCCCCATCGGCCCGGGGAACGTGACCGACGCGGAGTTCGTCAAGTTGCGCGACCTCACCGGGGCGGCATTCGACCGAACCTGGTTCGCGCTGATGTCACGGCACCTGGAAGCCAGCATGGTGACGGCCCGGGTGGTCGTGGCGGTGGGAGACCACTCGCCTACGGCAGATCTTGCCCGCCGCCTGGTCCGCGATCAGGAGGAGATGGTCGCGGAGATCGGGCGGCAACTGGCCTAGGGTTGGGTGAGACGACATTCCGGGAGGCGAAGCCAATGGCGGGCGACCTCCTTCTCTCCCTCGACCTTGACCAGACGACCGTGCCCGAGGTCCGGCGCTCGGTCCATGACTGCGCGGGTGCGGCGGGGTTGTCGGGGCTGGGGCTGGACGACTACGTGCTGGCCGTCCACGAGGCGGTGACCAACGCGGTGCGCTACGCGAAGTCACCGCGCCTGCTGCGGTTGTGGCGCGAAGGGGCGCGGGTGCTGTGCGAGGTGTCGGACGGCGGGCCGGGCATCGCGACGGGGTCCTTGCGGACGCCTACGGGCGGGCGCGGGCTGTGGCTGATGCACCGGCTGACGACGATCGTGGTGAGCACGGCGCCTGACGGGACTACGGTGCGGCTGACGGCCGGAGTGCCGCAGGGCTGAGGCATTTTGTGCGGGTGGCTGATGGCTGGGGTGCCGCAGCGCTGAGGCCTTTCTACGGGTGGCTGACGGGTTTATGGCTCTTGGGCGATCTGGTGCGGCTGGCGGTGAAGCCTGCCCGCAAGGCCGAGCGCCCGAGCCGATCTGCTTGCCGTGGCTCGCATCGGCGGCCGGATGACGGCACGCAAGTGGACTGGGTCATAGGGTGCCACTGTCGGCTGCCTTGCAGGCCGGTGCCGCTGAGGATCTGCGAGGGCCCTGGGGACCCGCTGTGCGGCTGACGCGGGGGTTGGTGCGAGGCTAAGCTCGTTGCTCACCTCGGGTCTCGTCTCTTTCGCTGATAGCGGAGCCCTCCTCGGTACGGCTTTCGCGACGAAAATCCTCGGGGGGATAAAGTGTTGTATTCGGCGCGCGGCCCGGGGGCGGAACCGGGCGTTTGTCACACCCGGGAAATGGGGTCATCACTATGAAGAAGCTGCTTCTTCTTGCCATCGTTGCCGTTGTTGGCTTGCTGTTCTGGCGTAAGGTCCAGGCCGATCGGGCCGAGCTCGACCTCTGGACCGAGGCGACCGGCAGCGAGAACTGATCTTCGTGATCAAGCTGGCCTGCCTTGACCTGGCGGGCACCACGATCGGCGACATCGCCCTGGTCGAACGGGCGTTCGCCGAGTCGATCGCGACGCAGGGGATCGTCCCCGGGACCAGTGCCTATGCACGCGCGATGGTGCATGTGCACCGGTCCCGGGGGTGCCCCAAGATCGACGTCTTCCGGGGGATCTTCCCCGACAACGAGGC
Organism: Herbidospora mongoliensis; assembly: GCF_001570545.1. Taxonomy (GTDB): domain Bacteria; phylum Actinomycetota; class Actinomycetes; order Streptosporangiales; family Streptosporangiaceae; genus Herbidospora; species Herbidospora mongoliensis. The sequence continues at coordinate 70,808 of NZ_BBXD01000008.1, forward strand.
GCAGGCTCAGGCCGCCAACCTGACCTTCGAGCGATCCTACGAGGGGTCGATCGAGCGTGCCGGTGTCAATCCGCTCCCGGGGACCGTCGAGGCGCTGGAGAAACTGCGCGGGGCGGGGATCAAGATCGCTCTGGTGACCGGTTTCTCCCGGGGGACCATGGGGCGGGTCCTCGGGGCGCTGGGGTGGTACGACAAGGTGGACCTCGCCCTTTCGCCGGAAGACTGCGGGCGGGGCCGGCCTTATCCCGACATGATCCTGACCGCGCTGATGAAGCTCGGGATCGAGGATGTCCGGGAGGTCGCCGTGGCAGGGGACACCGAGAGCGACATGGTGTCGGCTCGGCGGGCCGGGGCCGCTGTGGTCGCCGGCGTGCTGACCGGGGTGCACAGCCGTGACCGGCTCGCCGGCGGTGGGGCCACACACATCCTGGAGTCGATCGCTGATTTTCCCGCTGTTGTCATGGGGAGCGACGTGGCCGCCGTCCGGTGAGTGGCGAGCAGGTTGAGATCCTTGCTACCGTGTAGCGACGTCTGCTTGGAGCGGGCGTCATCGGGGCCTTAGCTCAGCTGGCAGAGCGCCTGCTTTGCAAGCAGGATGTCAGGAGTTCGAATCTCCTAGGCTCCACTCTTCACTTCAACGGCTCGTGGTTGACGCCCCTTCGGGGCGGCTGTCGCGAGCCGTTTTCGTTCGTCTACGGGGGGACGACCCCCCGAACCCCCCCCGCTGCGAAGGGGCTGTCGCCCCCTCGCGCTCCCCCTGGTGCGCTGTCGCGCCCCCGGCGTCGCTTTCGCTCCGGGTCGCTTTGCTCCTGGCGAAGGGCTCCGCCCCTCGCGCTCCCCGGTAAGGCCTCGCTTCGCTCGGATGGCTTTCGCTTCGCTCGCTTTCGCGTGGTCAATGGGCATGACGGAGCAGATGAGGGTCATCTCGGCTTCGAGGAGGGCTCGGCGAAGCTCCTTTCCGAGGATCGTGAAGCGGCTCGGCGTCCCAGCGACGCAGATTCAGGGTGACCGAGCCTTCGTTCCAGACCGGAGATCGGCGCTGCGGCGTTCAGCCCGAGTGAGTGGCCGTATCGGCGGAGAAAGGTGGGCTGTCCCCGTGGTCAGCCGGGATCTGTGACGACCCGGCACAGATTAAGATCAAGTTAGTTTTCGCGGTTCCGGCCGTGTGTTCCCGTTGTCGGGTTGTCGTTCCGTTGGTTGTCGGCGTTCCAGCTGGCCAGGAGGCGGATTGCGTCGGCTTCGGGGGTGCCGGGCCTCGGGGTGTGGACGGTGAGGATCTGGCTGGAGACGGCCTCGATGCGGAGGGTCTCGTAGGGCAGTGTGATCTCGCCGATGAGTGGGTGCCGGAAGGTCTTCGCGCCGGCTCGGTGGGTTCGAACGTCATTGGTCGCCCAGCGTGTCCGGAATTCTGTGCTGCGGGTCGCTAGTTGTCCGATCAGTTCGGTCAGGTCGGGGTCGTCGGGGTGGCGGCCGGCCTCGATGCGCAGCATCGCCACGGTGTCGGCTGCGATCCGGTCCCACTCGGGGAAAAGGTCTCGGGCCCTGGGCTCGTCGAGGAACAGGAAGCGGGCGCTGTTCGGCTGTCCGGTCCGGTCGTACAGCGGTGCGAGGAGTGCGCGCCCCAATGTGTTGACCGCGAGGATGTCGAACCGGCCGTTGAAGACCATTGCGGGTAGGTGGTCCATCGAGTCGAGCAACACCCGGATTCCGGGGGCGACCAGGTCCTTCGCCGCGCTGCGGTTCCGTTTGCGGCCTGTGGGGGCCAGGGCGGCGAGCAGCCGGTCGAGATGAGCGCGTTCGTCATCGTCCAGGCGCAGGACGTCGGCGACGGCGTCGACGACTCCGTTGGAGGGCCCGGATGCCTGGCCGCGTTCGAGCCGAATGTAGTACTCCGGGCTGACCCCGGCGAGCAACGCGACCTCCTCCCTGCGTAGGCCTTTCACCCGACGGCGGGTGCCCTGAGGAGGAAGGCCGGCGTCGGTTGGGGTGACGCGGGCGCGGCGGGTGGTGAGGAACTCGCGGACCGCCGCCCGCGCGGCCTCCTTCTCGTCCATGGGACCGAGGGTACGCCCGGCTCACGTCCCGGAAGGGGTCTCTGTGAGTACCCCTTTTCGCAGGATCTGCCGGGATGCGGCGAGCCGATGTTGGCTGGGTGCCGCAGACGCCGGCGCTCCCCGCTCACCTCGATGCACCTTCCTCCGACGCCTTTACCTCAAAGGAGAACACCATGTCCGCAGCCACATCACTGACCGAGCAGAACCGCGCGATCGTCGAAGCCATGTTCGAAGCGGCGAACAACGGCGACATCGAGGGGGTCTTCTCCCATCTGTCCGACGACGTCACGGTCATCGAGCCGCTGTTCCTGCCCTTCGGGAAGGCCTACCACGGCAAGGACGAATTTCTCGGCCTCGCCCAGGTCCTGCCGAATTACCTCGACGTCTCCTCGATCACGGTGCACTACACCATGGCTGATGGAGACCGCGTCGCGGCGTGCGTCGGCATCACGGACGTCGCGACCGGTGAGCTGACCCACTTCATCGAACAATTCACCATCAAGGACGGCAAGATCGTCGAGAATCGGCTGTTCTACCACGACGCCGGCAGCTTGGTCGACAAGCCCAAGGTCGTGTAGCGCGCATTCGAACTCGCGGACCGTCGCCGCCGGAGCTTCACGGTGCCTGGCCACCGTGACCTCGTATGACGCACCTCACGTGGCTTCTGCATCCTGCCGGTGTCATCCATACCTTTACGACGTGGGAGAACAGGATGAGCATTGTCGTCATGGCGGCGCACGACCTGGTGGGACGAGACGCCGAACTCCGCGACCTGCTGGCGCTGCTGGACGGCACGAAGGAGGGCGGCGGTGGCGCCCTGGTGCTGAGCGGGGCGCCGGGAGTCGGCAAATCGGCGCTGCTCGGCGCCGCCGTCGGTGAGGCGGTGGCCAGGGGCGCGCGCGTCCTTACCGTGACCGGTGTGCCCGCCGAAGGCCAGGTTCCCTACGAAGGGTTGCGCCGGCTGTTCGCCGAGGCGGGGCTCGGTCCCGATGATCTGGACGGCGGGTCCCTGCATGCCGCCATGTCTGTGCTGCACCGTTTGTCCGCGCTGGCGGGCGACACACCGCTGGTGCTCGCCGTCGAGGACGCGCACTGGCTGGACGAGCCGAGCTGGGAAGCACTCGCCTTCGTCGGACGCCGGTTGGATTCGGACGCCGTAGCCCTGCTGGCGACCCTGCGCGACGACGCCGGCGCACAGACGAGGCTCGCCGCGTCGGGCCTGCCCGCGCTGACCGTGTCGCCGCTCGGGGGCCAGGCGGCGGCCGAGTTGCTGGCGCGTGTCGCGCCGGAGCTGGGTATGGCGTTGCGGGCCCGTGTGCTGGCGGAGGCCGCGGGCAATCCTCTCGCGCTGTTGGAGTTCGCCGCGATGGCCTCCCGGCAGGACCACGAGATGCTCGCCGCGAGCAGACTGCCGACAACGGAGCGGTTGGAGCGGGCGTTCGTCCAGACGCTCGGCGGCCTGCCCGCCGACACCAGGATCCTCGTGCTCGTCGCCGCCATCAACGAGGACGACGCGCTCGAGGAGAACATGCGGGCCGCGTCCTTGCTGGTGGACGCGCCGATCCAGGCGTCCGCGCTGGTCCCGGCGGCTCAGGCGGGGCTGCTCGTCCCCGGTGCCGTGCGCATCACGTTCCGGCACCCGCTGATCAGATCGGCGATCGTCCAGGCGGCCGAGGCCGACCTGCTCCGCCGGGCGCACGCCGCACTCGCCGCCGCCCTGCCCGTCGACGATGACCACAGGATCTGGCACCTGGCCGCGGCGGCGTCCTCCTATGACGACGACGTGGCGGCCGGACTCGCGGCCGCCGCGCTGCGCGCCGAGAACAGCGGCGCCTCGGGGCGTGCGCTGGAGGCGCAGGAGCGGGCCGCCCTTCTCACCGCGGACCCGGCCCTGCGTGGCGCACGGTTGATCGACGCGGCCCTGATGGCCTTCGACATCGGCGACCGCACCGCTTTGGAACGTCTCGTCGGCCGCGCGGAAGACGCCGACCTCGCGCTGATCGACCGGTCCCGGCTCACCTACTTCCGCAACCTCGTCCTGCACTTCGTCTGGACCGGCGTCGACCGGCTGTCCGACCTCGGCGCGGTCCTCGACGAGCTGGGCGCGCGCGACGGTTCGGCGTTCGCGCTGCGCTGGCTGGCCCGGGTCAGCATGCGCTGGTACTTCTCCAATCCCACGTCCGACAGCCGTGTCCCGCTGCTCGCCGCGATCGAGCGGTTGGACGTACCGCGCGACGACCCGCGACTCGTCTCGTCGATCGCGATGATCGCCCCCATCGAGCGGGGCCGGCAGATCCTCTGCCGGCTCGACTCCCTGAGCAGGTCGAGCTGGATCAGCCCGACCAACCTGCAGGCGCTGGGCGAGGCGGCGAACGCGGTCGGGGCGTTCCCTCTGGGCGCCCGGCTGTACGCGGAGGCGAGCGCTGGAATGCGGGCAAGGGGACCGTTCGGGGCACTCGCGCATTCGCTCGTCGGCCAGGCGACCTCGGCCGCCCGGCTCGGCGACACCCGGCTCGGAGCCGTCGCTGCCGCCGAGGCCAGGGAACTGGCCATCGAGACCGGGCAGCCGCAGTGGGTGCTCACGGTGGACGCCGCCGCGGCGGAGATCCACGCGCTGCGTGGCGCGACCGACGTGGCGCGCGATCTCGCCGCGCAGGTGGAGCGGGCGTTCCTGTCGGCGGGCGCCCACCCGATGCTGTCTCTGGTGCAGCTCGCGAGGGGGGCCGCCGAACTGGCCGAAGGGACCTTCGACGCGGCCTGGGACGCGCTGCGCCCCATCCTCGACCCGACCGAGATCAGTTATCACCAGTACATCCGGCTGTGGGCCCTCCCTCACCTGGCGGAGGCGGCGCTGCTCAGCGGACGTCAGATCGAGTTGCGCGCGGTCGCGGCCGAGCTGGCCCCGTTGGTCGAGGAGAGCGGCTCACCCGTCGGTCAGGTGGCGCTCGCCTACATCAGGGCCGTCACGGCACCGGACGAGAGCGCCGAGGAACTGTTCACCCGTGCACTGCGTGACGATCTGGTCGGCTGGCCGTTCGAACGGGCCCGGCTGCGTCACGCCTGGGGCGCGTGGCTCCGGCGTCAGCGCCGGGCCGCCGAGGCCAGGGCGCCCCTGCGCGCGGCGGCCGAGGCCTTCGACGCCCTCGGCGCGGTGCCATGGGCGGAGCGGGCGCTGCGCGAGCTGCGCGCCAGCGGCGAGCGCATCCGCCGCAAGAACGACGCGCGCGACCGGCTCACCGCCCAGGAGCTGCAGATCGCGCAGCTCGTCGCCGACGGCCTCACCAACCGCGACATCGGCAGGCGGCTGTTCGTCTCGCCCCGCACTGTGAGTACGCACCTGTCGCGCATCTTCCCCAAACTCGGCATCACCACGCGTGGCGAGCTGAGCCACCTCATGACCGCCCGGCCGGGGGATTACATCATTTGACGTACGCGAGCGCGGCCGTCTGATTCCTACCGTGAACAACATGATCCATAACATCGTGCTCGTCCACGGCGGCTTCGTCGACGGCTCCGGCTGGCAGGCCGTTTACGACCTGCTCGTCGCCGACGACTACCGCGTGTCGGTGGTGCAGAACCCGACTCTGTCCCTGGCCGGCGACGTCGCCGCCACCCACCAGGTCCTTGACGCACTCGACGGCCCGGCCGTCCTGGTCGGCCACTCCTACGGCGGCGTCGTCATCAGCGAGGCCGGCACCCACCCCAACGTCGCGGCGCTGGCTTACATCGCGGCGTTCGCCCCCGACAAGGGCGAGTCGGTCAACACCCTCATCGCCGACCCGCCGCCCGGCGCGCCCGTGCCGCCGATCCTGCCCCCGGTCAACGGCTTCCTGCTGCTCGACCGGGAGAAGTTCGCCGCGTCGTTCGCCGGGGACCTGCCCGCACAGGAGGCGGCGTTCATGGCCGACTCGCAGGTCCCGTGGGGTGTGGACGCCCTCGGCGGTACGGTCACCGAACCCGCCTGGCGCGGCAAGCCGTCGTGGTACCTGGTGGCCGCCGACGACCGCATGATCCCGCCGCCCGCCCAGCACGCCATGGCCCAGCGCGCCGGGGCCACGGTCGCCCAGACGCCGGGCAGCCACTCGGTCTACCTGTCGCAGCCCGCCGCTGTGGCCGATCTCATCCGCCAGGCGGCCAACGCCTGATTCACCGGGCGCAGAAAGACCTGCCGGGGCCGGTTGCCTTCACCCGGCCCCGGCAGACCCCGGCCTGGCGGACGATCCCTCCTGGGCTTGGTGGCCACCGAGGAAGAGGCCATCCCGCCCCAGAAGGTCTATGGGACCTCAGAGCCTTTTACCGTCAGGGCTTCGCCTGGCCGGCCACCCGACTCTTGAGGCGGCTCTCGCAACGACGAGACTAGGGCCGTTCGAACCCGCGATTGCTCAGGCCAGTGCGTTCATCAGAAGGGTGACGTAGGCGTCCAATCGCTCTTCTACTGCACGCGTCGTCAACTCTGTCCTGCCTGCCTCCCTCCACGGCTGCGACACCGACTGCACTTCCTCTGAGAACGCCAGCGCGTCCCGCACCTGCCAGAACAGCCGCTCGTCCCCGGTCGCGGCCAGCACACCGCCGGCCTCCTCATACGCCTCCGCGAACCGCAGACCCCACGCCGGTCCGTGCAGTAGGGCGAGATTGGTGGAGCAGTGCGCCACATCGAGATCCGCCGGGCCCCAGCAGGCCCCCGCCCAGTCGACGACGCCGGTGATCCGGGTGCCTGCCGGACCTGAGGGCGGCACGGCGAACAGCACGTTGCCGGGTTGGAAGTCGCGGTGCAGGACCCGCCCTTCGTAGGAGGGCGCGGGCTTGCGGATCACCTCGATGGCCGCGGCCCATGCCGCCGCGTCGGCGCCTTCCGGGGTCACGACGGTGTCGGCGGTCGTCAAGGTCACGTATGCCCGGGGTCGCTCAGCGGGTCGCAACGCGTGGATGGCCAGGAGTTGACGGGCCAGCAGAGGGACGCGGGTCTCCAATCCCTCATCAACCAGGATTGTCCGGCCTGGCAGATGCGTCATGAGGAGCGAGGGGTACTCGCAATGGGCGGCGGTCGGATCGACTGCGACCAGTTCAGGAGCCGGCACGCCGGTCCCCGCGCACGAGGTCAGGGCGTGAGCCTCCCTGTTCAGCCAATCCTCGGCGTGCTCCATGTCGACGAAGGTCCGTAGCACCAGGTCACGGGTGCCTCCGTCCGGCGTGCCGATGGTCAGCCTTCGTATGTCGGCGGTGATGCCGCCGTGCAGTTCCTCGGTTCTGACGATCCGTTCGCCGGTCTTCAGGTGCCGGCTCACCCATGCCAGTGTCAACGGCCGGCCCGTCGCGCGGATCACCCGCCCAGGCGGATGGGGCGGGCACCCGCGTGGATCCTGATGACCTGGTAGGGCGGCACCCGCGTGTCGGTTCCTCCGTTGAACAGCGGGGTTCGCGGCAGTTGGTTCACGCTGACGTACAGGAAACCGTTGCCTGCCAGGGCCAGGGTGTCCGGCCACAGCAGGTCGGGGGCGTGCAGGATCGTCGACCAGGTGCCGTCGGCGTCGCGTTTGACGACGGCGCTGTGCTCGTAGGCGGTGGCGTACACGGCTCCGTCGGCGTCGGATTCCAGACCGTCGGACGCGCCCTTGTCGCCCAGGTCGACGATCGTGGCCGCCACCTGCTCGTCGGTCAGTGAGCGGTCGAGCAGGGCGTCGGTCGCCACGCTGTACAGGCGTCTGCTGGACAGTGGGCAGTAGAACAGGCGGGAGCCGTCGGCGCTCAGGGCGATGCCGTCCACGCCGACTCGGTAGTTCTCCCGGACGACGCCCTGCACGATCGCGCGGGTGGCGACGGCCGGATCCAGCGGGATGATCCGGACGACCCGGTCGGTGGCCGGGTCGACCTCGACCAGTTTCGGCCCGTTCTCCAGCCACGGCTCGAAGGCGAGGCTGCCCGTGTCGAGCAGCCATACGTGGCCTTCCGGGTCGGTGATGACGCTCTGTACCGACACCAGGGTGTCCGCGGTGGCCCTTGGGCTCCATTCGTTGAACGTGGGGTCGGGATAGGGGACCGCTTCGCCCTTGACGACCTCCGCGACGGTGAAGGGCACGTCGTCGCCCCACCTCGGGAAGGAGACGAAAAGGCGTCCTTCGTCGGTCACGGTCACGCCGGTCGGCATGAGTTCGCCGAACTCGGCGACGACCTCGTAGTCGGTGCCCACCCAGCTGCCGAGCGGGGAGGCGGGTGTTACGGAAGACATGATCTTCCCCTTCCTGGAGGCGAACAGGCAGGTCCTCCCTTGTCTCAAACTGCGTCCGGCCGATAAGGACGGCCTCCTATCGGCTGGCCAGATCGGCGAACAGGGCGATCGTGCGGTGCCGGTCCTCGGGGCGCCCTACGGGGAAAATGATCAGTTCGGTGGCTCCGGCGGCGGCGAAGCCGGCTGCCGTTTCTTCGACGAAGGTCTCGTCGCCGGCGATCAGGGTGTCGTCCGGTCCGGTGGAACCCTGCCGGTCGAGCAGGGCGCGGAAGGTGGGCAGCGTCGCGGCCTGGCTGAAGTCGGTGTTGACGCGCTGACGTGTTCCTTCCACGTCTGAGGTCACGGACGCCAGGAGTCCGACGGCGATGCGGGGTGTCGCCCGTCCCGCCGCAGCGGTGGTGACGGTGGGGACCACGACCTCGCCGAGGAAGCGGGGCGTCGTCCACATGGTGAGCGCGCCGTCGGCGTGTTCGCCGGCGAGGGCGAGCATCCGAGGGCCGTTCGCGGCCAGCAGGAGCGATGGCGGGGTCACGCCGGGAGCGGTGACGCCGCCGGTGGCGGAGATCGACGTCCGGTCGCGGCTTGGGTGGTGAGCGCCTGGGCGGCCAGGGCGAGGGGGTGGCGCGGGTAGGTGCCCACGACGGAGGTGCCCAGTTCGATGTCGGGGGCGCGGTCTCCCAGTGCGGCGAACACGGTCAGGGGATCCCATCCGCCGTGCTCGCCGAGCCAGAAACGGGAGAAGCCGTTCGCCGCCGCCTGCTCGATCTCGGTCAGGAGTTCCGGGATGGGGGCGGAGCCGTAGCTCGACAAGCTGATGTCCATGCGGTCAGCTCCAGAATTATTCGGGGCGACCGTTCCGGTGAGAAATGTACCGGAACGATCGCCCCGCTTAGTCCGGAGGTGCGGCCAGGCCGGCTCTGATCACCGGGTAGACGCGGTGCATCAACTCGCTGTCGCCGCGGAAGCGCCGCATCGCCTGCAGGCCGACGATCAGGGTCTTGATGTCGGCCACGTCCACATCGGATCTCACGGTTCCCGCGCGCTGGGCCTGGGCGAGGATGTCGGCCATCAGCCCCGTGAACTCCTTCTCGACATCGGGCAGGGCCTCGGCCAGGTCGAATCCGATCCCCGCGAAGGCTTCCGTGAGGCCCAGATCGGTCGCGCCCTGTTCGGCCATGTGGACGAGGAAGGCGTACAGACCTTCTCCCGGGTCGACCGCCGCCTGTTCGCGGGTCCGCTCGACGACCTGGCGCAACCGGTCGGCCACGATCGCCCGGAACAGCGATTCCTTGGTGGGGAAGTGCCGGTAGATCGTGCCCGCGCCGACTCCGGCGCGGCGGGCGATCTCGTCGATCGGGACGGCCGCGCCCTCTTCGGCGAAGGTCTCGTAGGCGACCTGCAACACGCGAGCGCGGTTGCGGGCGGCGTCCGCGCGCAGCGGCCGGGGTTTCTCGGTCACAAGAGGTCTCCTCGACAAACGGGGCGTGCGTTCCGGTATGGTATATAAACGGAACGATCGCTCCGATTATATCTGGAGGACCCATGCCCCGACAGCGGTGGACGACCGCCGACGCGCCCGATCAGCGGGGTCGCGTCGCCGTGATCACCGGAGGCAACACCGGAATCGGCTTCGAGACCGCCAAGGCGCTCGCCGCGCGCGGAGGGTCGGTGGTCCTCGCCGTACGTGATCTGGACAAGGGCAAGCGGGCGGCGGCCGAGATCATCACGGCCGTTCCGGACGCCGACGTCATGGTGCGGCGCCTCGACCTGGCCTCGCTGGCCTCGATCCGCGAGGCCGCCGACGAACTGCGGGCCACCCATGACCGCATCGACCTGCTGATCAACAACGCCGGTCTCATGTACGCCCCGCGAAAGACCACGGCGGACGGCTTCGAGATGCAGTTCGGCACGAACCACCTGGGGCACTTCGCCCTGACGGGGCTACTGCTCGACATGATGCTGCCCGTCCCCGGCTCCCGAGTGGTCACCGTCAGCAGCGCGGGTCACCGGCAGGGCGGGCCGATCGACTTCGGCGACGTCAACTGGAACACCCGCGAGTACAGCCGTGTCGCCGCGTACGGAAACTCCAAATTGGCCAATCTGATGTTCACCTACGAACTCCAGCGCCGGCTGTCCGGAGCTGGGGGGACGATCGCCGTCGCGGCGCATCCCGGGGGATCCGACACGGGAGGGTCCAGAACCTCGGTCTCGAGCCAGCCCTGGTACTTCCGGGCCTTCTTCGCGCTGGTCCGGCCGTTGCTGATCCAGCCTGCCGAGATGGGGGCGCTGCCTTCGCTGCGCGCCGCGACCGACCCGGCCATTCGGGGCGGCCAGTATGTGGGGCCGGACGGGTTCCAGGAAAGCAGGGGGTACCCGAAGGTGGTGCGGTCGAGCCCGCGATCCCATGACCCGGCCGCCCAGCGCCGGCTGTGGACGATCTCGGAAGAGCTGACCCGGGTGACGTTCCCGGTGTGACCACGGAGTCGTCCGAGTTCAGGTCGTCGAGGGGGTCAGTCGTCCGAAGATCAAGTACAGGACGTCGGCCAGCACGGCCCACGCCGCTATGGCGATCAGCAAGACGAGCCAGGCGGGCAGCGTCACCGCCAGACCCCAGACGCATCCGGCGATTCCGATCATGCCCGCAGCTCCGAGCGCCACGCTTTTGGCGTCGTGGGCCGCTGGACGGCTGCGCTGATCCTTCTTATCGATCAAGGTCAGCGTGGCGGCCAGGAGGGCCGGGAAAGCCAGGAACACCCCACCCGCCACGGGCCCCCAATGGTTCCCGACCAGCCCGGCGATCACCGAGATCGTCGCGCCGAAGGCGAACCGTAGGGCGAGGCCGCGCACGGAGATGGAGCGGAGTCTCGACGGGTGCAGCCGGAGGCCTTCTTCCACTCGGCTCATGAGGCCACCGCCCGGCCCGCGCCCGCGAACAGCGCGAATCGTGTCTGTTCGGCGCGTCGCCCAGTGCGGTGAAGGCCATGATGAGCAGGCCTCCCCGATAAGCCACGTCCGGTAAGCAGCCAGACCTCGTCCACAGGCGTCCTCCTGTCAGCTTGCGTCTGACCCGTCCGGCCAGGGCTCGACGAACGATGTCTTCCCCGGCTGTCGCGGTGATGAAGAGGCCACTGCCCTCCGGCGGAGGGAATATGGTCGCCCGGAGCACGCGGATGTCGTGAGTGCCGATGCCCGCTGCGTCCTTGGCCAGAAGGCCCCGGCGCGGAGATCGACAATCTGAGGAAGGTCGTCTTCAGGTGGAACTGAGAGCCCGCCGGTCAACCGGTCAGCCGGCGGGCGCGGGCCAGCGCCGATCCGCCGAGAACCATCGCGATCAGCCCCACGCCCAGGGCCAGGTAGCCTCCGACTATCCCGTAGCCGGTGCCTGGACCGCCTTCCGCGGCGGCCACGACCAGTCCGCCGATGATCGCGCCGGCCGCCCCCGTCGCCAAGGCGACGATGGCTCCCCTTCTTCCGGAACCCGTACCGAGACGACCGGCGGAGCGGGCCAGGGCGAGCCCGCCGGCCACCACGCCGACCAACCCCAGCCCGGCGGCCACCAAGGACCAGAGACGCCCGGAAGTCATGGCGTAAGCACTGACGGGCGCGGACCCCAAATCGGCGAACACGTGTCGGACTGACATGAGGTGCTCCTTCTTCTCGTACGACCGGATGTCGCCGATGATGTCCGCCGGACCTGCCCTCGGTCGTCGTGCGGACGCGGACATTTCGCGCTGCCACGGCAGGCGCGCCCGGATACCGCCGATGCCGCAGATGCCGCGAAAAGTACTGCGGGTGCGGTAGGCGGCCGGTCATCCCCGAGCAGGAGTCGCCCGCGCGGACATCCGGTTAGGGTGCGCGCATGAGCACAGGCCGGGCAGGGGTCGCCGACTGGGTGATCGCCGTCGGCGTGGCGGCGACGCTGCTGGTCACCGGCCTTTCCGAGCTCGCCACGCTCCCCGATCTGCTCGGCTACGCCTTGCTGGGGGCCGGCGGCTTGGCGCTGGTTGCCCGCCGCCGGGCGCCGGTCGCCGTCCTCGCCGTCACCGGGCTGTGCGCGGTGGGTTATCAGGCGGCCGGTTACGACGTGCCGGCCGTCGCGTTCCTGTTCGCGGTGTACGCCGCCGTGCGCGCCGGACACCGGGCGATCACCGTGGGGGCGGGCGCGGCCATGCTGGCCCTCCTCCCGCTGGCGGCCCTGGCCTCCGGCCTCCACGACACGGGTGAGGCGTTCGCCCAGGCCCGAGGCGCTCTCGAACTGGCCTGGCTGATCGCGGCGGGCGCTGCGGGCGAAGCGCTGCGGCAGGCCGAACGCCGGGCTGACGAAGCCGAGCGCACCCGCGAGGAAACCGCGCGCCGCCGCGCCGACGAGGAGCGGCTGCGCATCGCGCGGGAGCTGCACGATTCGCTCACCCACCAGATCTCGATCATCAAGGTGCAGGCCGAGGTCGCCGTCCACGTGGCCCGCAAACGGGGCGAGCAGGTGCCGGACGCCCTGCTCGCGATCCAGGAGGCCGGACGCGAGGCGACCCGGGAACTGCGCGCCACCCTGGAGGCGCTGCGCGACGACGACCCGACCCCGCCGCGCGGCCTCGACCACGTCGCGGAGCTGGTGGAACGCGCCCGGACCACTGGGCTCGACGCGACGTTGACGATCGAAGGACAGCGACACGACGTGCCCGTCGCGGTGGGCCGGACCGTCTACCGCATCGTCCAGGAGTCCCTCACCAACGTCGCCCGGCACGCCGCCGCCGCGACGGCGTCGGTCCGGATCGACTACCGTCCAGGCACTCTCGCCATCCGCATCGACGACGACGGCAGGGCTACCCCGGCCAGCGCGCCGGTGCCCGGCGTCGGCCTGCTCGGGATGCGCGAACGGGTCACCGCCCTCGGCGGCGAACTGAGTGCGGCGCCGCGAGGCGAGGGCGGGTTCACCGTCCAGGCCGAACTGCCCGTCGATCGGACGTCATGATCCGGGTCCTGCTGGTCGACGACCAGCCGCTACTCCGCAGCGGGTTCCGCGCGCTCCTCGACCTTGAGGACGACATCGAGGTGGTGGCGGAAGCCGCAGACGGGGAGCAGGGGGTGGCCCTGGCCAGACAACACCTGCCCGACATCGCGCTCATCGACATCCAGATGCCGGTACTCAACGGCATCGAGGCCACCCGGCGCATCGCCGCCGACCCGGCCCTGGCCGGCGTGCACGTCGTCATCCTCACCAACTACGGCCTGGACGAATACGTCTTCGACGCCCTGCGCGCCGGTGCGGCCGGATTCCTCGTCAAGGACATCGTGCCGGAGGACTTCCTGCACGCCGTCCGCGTCGCCGCGCGCGGAGACGCCCTGCTCGCACCGTCGATCACCCGCAGACTGATCAACCGGTACGTCACCCAGCCGCTCCACCCCAACGCGGGCGCGGCCCTGAAAGAGCTGACCAACCGGGAGCGCGAAGCCGTCACCCTGGTCGCCCAGGGCCTGTCCAACGATCAGATCGCCGACCGCATGGTGATCAGCTCGCTGACCGCGAAAACCCACGTCAACCGGGCCATGACCAAGCTCCACGCCCGCGACCGCGCCCAACTCGTGGTCATCGCCTACGAATCGGGCCTGGTAGCCCGGCGGGGTTCCTGACCTCACCGCCGCGAGCGGCTTGATCAACCCTCTGCTGATCGCTACGGTTGGGCGCTTTGACCACCTCATCCCCGAAGATGGCCATGCGACGCTATCGTTTCGGCACGATCGCCACCCTGATCGCGCTCGGCTACCTCGTCGCGGTCGCCGCGCTGGGCGCTTTCGCGCTGGCCACCGCCCAGGGTGACCTCCTCTGGACGATCGTCACCCGCGACTACGGCTCAAACTGGTTTTTCGAGCCCGGCGAATACACCCGCACCGTTTCGCGGGGGCTGATGGTCGTCCTGATCCTCATCGGAGCGCTTCAGGCCTGGGCCCTGTGGCAGGTGCTGCGCGGGCGTGCCCGCGGCGAGCTGACACCCCGGGGCAGGACGGTCGGGCTGCTGCGGCTCGCCCTGTACTTCGGTGTCGGCTACGGCCTGGTCAGCATCGCCGCCGCCCCGCTGATCTACGCGTGGGAGATCTACTGGTTCTGGTCGGTGACGGGAATCGCCTCCGGCTGTGTGCAGGTGGCCGTCGTCTGGCTGTTCTTCCTGGTGCTGCGGGACAGCGTCTCCCGTGGGCTTCGGCTGTTCTCGCTCGGAGTGGGGACCGTCGCCGCCGTGAGCAGCCTCGGCGGGGAGCTCACCGACCTGCTCGACCTGCACTTCGCCGAGGACATCTTCACCCTGGCCGGAGGGTACGGCCACCTCTGGATGGTGTGGGTGGTGTCGATCCTGATCGCCCAGGCCAAGGATCCTCGCTGGAGCGCGGCGACCGTCTGGACAGGCGTCATCGCGCAGGCGGTGATGCTCCTCCAGCCCTCGGGGATGGTCTCGTTCAGCGGCAACGGTTACTCCGACGTCTTCACGCTCCTCGGCGCCGCCAGCGTCTTCGGGCTGGTGTGGGACGCCAGGACCGCCAACGACCTGGCGAACCCGCTTCCCGAGCCGGGCGCCCGGCAAGCGCCGGTGCGGGCGGCGGCCAGGTGGTGGCCGTTGGCCGCCACGGCCGTCGCGCTGCCGCTGGTCCCCGCCGCCGTCAACCTCGCGGACGGCAGGTACTACTGGATCGGCCCCAGAGGCGTGATCGAGCATTACGTCCGGGTGGACTGGGGCAGCGGGAACGCGCTGACCTGGCTCGCCATGGACGTCTTCGTCGGCGTCGGCGGTCCCGCGCTGCTGATCCTGGCCGCCGTCCTGCGCCGGACCCGCCGCACCCTGTGGTTCACGACGCTGACGCTGGTCATCGCCGCCGCCCTGGGTTTCGTCAGCGCGCTCACGTCGGTGTCGCAGGAATTCGATGGCTTCTACGAAGGCAGCCAGATCTACCCGGAGAGCCTGTTCGCCGAGAACGGCGACAGTGAGATCTTCCTCGGCATCTCACCGGCTTGGTACAGCGCGGCCTTGCTCGCCGCCGCCCTGCTCCTGTGGTTCCTGTACCCGACCCCGCTCGCCCGGCGCGAACGTCGCCGCATGCTCCTCGTGACCCAGGTCGCCACGCTGGTCGCGCTCGCGTTCGTGCCTGCGGCGGACCTGGCTCGCGGGCTGGTCACTCCGGCCAGGGACTGCACGCCACGTGAGGAGTGGGAGGAGGAGGGGCCCGAGCTCACCCCGGACCAGCGGCTCGTGTGCTCCCTCCGGCAGTCGGGCGTGATCGGACTCCCCGCCACCACGCCTGACGCCATGATCCTCACTCACGCTCGCTGGCTGTGCGGCGTCTACACCCGTAACGACCCCCAGGAGGTCGCCGCGCACGGACTGACCCGCGGCGCTCTGACCTACCCGCTCGCGGAGGTCTGCCCCAGTGCCGGGGCCGTGGCCACGGCCGCTGCCGCGGAAGAGGACCAGGAGATGGAAGAGTGGGAGGCCAGCGCGCAACGCATGTGTGACTCGAGGCCACGCCACCGCCCGCTCATCAAAGCGGCGAAGGCGGTCCGCATGAAGGAACCTCAGTGGACGGACTACGGGGTTCTCGAGGCGTTCGAGCCGACTGATGATGGGGACCCGTATGAGGACGGGCTACTCGACAAGGCTCAGAAAGATGGTCTGGTGGCCGCCATCCCCGGCCATCTGATGGTCCTGACGCACTCCGACTACGACATCTGCGTCACCCTGGAGACCTACGCCCGCCGCCCGCCGGTGGAGACCAAGGGCTGGGACCACGTCGTCGAGGTCGGTTACGAGAGCCCTGCCGGTGAGATCGAGCTCATGGACGGTCTGAGTGGCACGGCGCTTCCCGACCTGTCGCTCGGCGGCCGGGCCGGGCACTACCGGATCCGCGTGCACTACGACTGGTTCACGTGGAAGGGACCGCAAGAGGCCGGCCAGCGCCTGCTGATCATGGCCTTCCCCGGGAAGGGGGACAAGCCGGTCACATACCGCAAGCCGCCTCAGCGGTGAGGGCCGCCTCCTAACCTGAGACCAGGCAGAACTCGTTTCCCTCCGGGTCGCGCATGACCTGGAAGGCCCCCTGGGCGTCGGCCTGCAGCGGCCCGTGCGGGGTGGCGCCCCACCCGGCCGCAGCCTCGGCCGCCGCAGCGACGTCGGTGACCCGGATGTCCATGTGTGCCCGGTTCTTGCCCGTCTTCGGCTCCGGCACCCGCTGGAACGCGATCCGTAGCGGGCCGTCCACGTATGACCAGGACGGGTCGCGGTGGACAGGTGCCGCGCCGAGCAGGCGGCCCCAGAAAGCGGCGAGCGACGCGGGATCGGCGCAGTCGACGACGAGCTGGGCGGGCGCGCCGAAACCGGTCGGATCCATGCGGAACAGCCTAGAGCGGATCCTGAAAGACGCCGCCCGCGTGCGAAACTCTCGGGATGAGAGCGGCGAAATGCCTCTTAGCCATGGTGATGGTCGCCGGTTGCACGTCGGCGCCGGTGGGCCGGGAGCCCACGTCGGTCTCTCCGAGCCCGGTGGGTCCGGCCGCGCTTCCGCCCCTGCCGGCCGAGGCGGTGGGCTGCGGCCTTCCGCGAGAGAACGCCGATGATCTGCGGGCGGCCGACGCCCCCACCGCATGGCGGCCGGTCTGGGTGGACGGCGACCGGGGGTCCATGGCGCTGCTCGCCGCGGCGGCCGACGGCTCCCTCTGGACGACCTACTCCACCGAGAAGGAGGAGAACGGCGTGCTGACGAGCGCCGGCGGCGGGGTGCGCCGGTGGGACGGCTCCGGGTGGGAGACGTCCCAGGTGCCGCGCGCACGGCCTCAGTACCCGCAGTCGGAGGCGGCGATCGCCGCGGTCTCGGCGGATCAGGCGTGGGTGTTCGGTGCGGCCGACGGCGCGTCGTCCAAGGACACCACCGGTTTCGTCGGCACCTTCGACGACGGCCGGTGGCGTGCCGACCTGCTGGACAAGCCGGCCGCCGACTCGATCGGCTGGGCCTTCACCGCGGTGCGTGCCGTGGGAGGGGGCGAAGTGTGGTCGGTGAACGGCCCGGCGGGGTTGCTCTGGACCGGGCAGGAGTGGCGGTATCACCCGCTGCCCTCGTCGGCCGGGGCGCTGGGCTCAGGCGACGGGCAGGTCTGGGCGGTCAGCGGGGAACACAGTCCGCCGGCGGCGATGCGCTGGGAACCGGCGGGCTGGCGTCTGATCACGACGCCCCCCGTCGTGGAACCGCCCGGCGACATCATGCTGCCGCGCACCGTTCTGGCCGACGTCGTGGTGATCGGCCGTGACGACGTCTGGGTCGTCGGCGGGATCTCGTGGCTGGTGGACGGCGAGTACGACGAGAACAACGAGCCGCTGGAGAAGGGCCACACGTTGGCGTTGCACTGGAACGGTAAGGCCTGGGCCTGCCACTGGGGTCCGATGAGCTCGACCGGGGAACCCGACGGCCGGCCGATGACCAGATTCAGCCAGGCCGAGCCCGACGGCAGGGGCGGACTCTGGGTGATCGGCCACCCCGACCTGCTCTGGCATCTGCGCGACGGCCGCTGGACCCGCCACCGCATACCGGCACCGGCCGGATCCGAGGCACGGGTCCACTCCCTGGCCTGGCGACCGGGCACCCACGAGGTGTACGCGGTGGGGTCGGTGATCTCGAAGGGAGAGAACAACTCGGAGATCTCCCACGCCGCACTCTGGCGCACCGGAGCCCCGAGCTCACCGGAGTAGGTCGGCGAGGACGGCCGCCTCGCTGATGTCGGCCTTCTTGGTCGCGGTGAGCAGGGTCAGTACGCCGTTGCCGGCCAGTTCGCGCAGGTGTGTCACCAGGGCCGCTCGTTCCGGGGTCCGCAACTCGGTGCGGTAGCGGCGGCCGAACTCCGCGAAGCGGTCGGGGTCGTGGGCGTACCAGGTGCGGAGTGCCGCCGAGGGCGCTATCTCCTTGCACCATTCGTCGAGGCCGGCTTCGGTCTTGGCCAGGCCTCGGGGCCAGAGTCGGTCGACCAGTACTCGGGTTCCGTCGTCGTCCGCCCGGTCGTCGTAGACCCGGCGTACCCGAACCTCGGTTGCGCTCATGACTCAGACGCTACGCGGGGGGATTCCAAGGGAGGTTCAACCGCCTCCTCCCAGGCGCGGAGGTAGGTCTTGATCGCGTCGCGGTTGCGCTGGAGGGCGTCGATGCGGCGTTCGACGCTGCTGACCGGCATCCGCTGGTGACGTCAGTGCAGGGTGCCCTCTTCCGAGGAGAGGAGTTCGTCGATCGCGGCGAAGAAGGCCTGGATCCCCGGCAGGTTTCCGCCCTTGGCGCGGGAGGCCGCGAAGTCGGCCGGGGAACGCCACTCGACGATGTCGAGCCATTCGCCGCCGGGCAGTTCGACGAGTCTGGCGCTGAGGAAACCTTCCCGGTCGGCCTCGAAGTCGGCGATCATCGCGCCGCGTGCGGTCAGGAGGTCGGTCGTGTGCTCAGGAGAGACGCGGAACCTGGTGATCTCTAGTGTCGTCATCACGCCAATATAGTCATGATTAGTGACTAAATAGCGGCAGCTCTCTTGTGCAGGGTGTCCAGGACGGCGATCACCGCGAGCGCGACGACCGCGGCCGCGACGGCGACGACGTAACACCACGGGGCCGGCAGGTAGTTGGCCGCGACGAGCCAGCTCGGGCCCTTGTCGGTGAAGACTCGGAAGATGATCGCTATCGGGCCCTCCCAGATGCCCGCGACGAGCGTGAGAAGCATTGCCACCCGATACCAGGCTTCGTTCACTTTCCGCTCCTCTCAAGATACGAACGTATCAATGACACCACCGCGCAAGCCGCTAGGACAGGCGATACGTCACGGTAATCAGGCGATTAGGCTGGGAGCGTGCGTGACGAAATGACGTGCCCGGTCTGTCGTGGCGCGGTGCGGCCGGTCACTCGCGGACGCCGTCCGGTCTACTGCTCCCGCGCCTGCCAGGCACGGGCCTACCGGTCCCGCAGGAACCCGCCGGTGCCGGCGCCCGCCGAGCCGGAACCGGCGGGGCGGCGCCGCCAGATCGCCGAGGCGGTCTGGCGGATCGCCGCCGAGCGCGGGCTGCAGATGGCCACCGTCCGCGAGATCGCGGCCGAGGCGGGCGTGTCACCCCGGGTGGTGCAATACCACTTCACCGACAAACACCACTTGCTGCTGTACGCCCTGCAGACGCTGCAGAAGGAGAACGAGCGCCATGGCCGGCAGCGGATCGCGGCGCTGGGGCACGATCCCCGGGTGCTGCTGCGGGCCACCCTCGAAGAGCTGCTGCCGCTCGACGACCAGCGCCGGATGAGCCTTCGGGTGATGACCGCCTACTACGCGCGGAGCCTCACCGACCCCGCGCTGGCGGCGGTCTTTCTCCACGAGGGCAGCCCGCTGGAGGATCTGGTCGCCGCCCTGATCTCGGCGGCCGGTCTCCGGCCCTCGATCGACGCGGGCCGGGAGGCCGATCTGCTGGTGGGCGGGGTGAGCGGGCTAGGGCTCGACCTGCTGCACCGCCGCCGCACCCGGGCGGACGTGCTGCGCACCATCGACTACCACCTGAACCGCATCCTCAGTAGCGGCTGAAGGGGTCTCAAAGGGAGGCCAGGATCAGGTTGGGGTCGGTGGCGGTGAGGTAGGCGGCGCTGAGGACGTAGAGGGTCCGGCCGCGTACGGCCACCGAGGTGGGGTTCTGCAGTCCGGCGGTGAGCAGCGTCGAGGTGTGGCCGTGCGCGTCGATGCGGACGACCTTGTTCGGCGCGTTCAGGGTCGCGATGACCTGCTCGTCACGGGTGAAGGCGATGTCGTCGATGCCGGCCAGGCCGGTGGCCTTGACCTGCACGGGGCCGGGCCGGCCGTGCTTGATCGGGATGCGGAGCAGGGTGCCCTGGTCGAGGTTGGTGGCCCAGACCGCGCCGTGCCGCACCTTGATGCCGTTGGCGCCGAGGAAGCCGGTCGCGGCCAGTTCCTTGGCCGACGACCAGGTCCGGGCGATGCCGCCCTTCAACGGCACGGTGGAGATCGTGCCGAGGACCGAGTCGGTGAGGTAGAAGGTCTCGGCCGGTTCGTCGTAGGCCAGGCCGTTGGGCAGGCCGTTCGCCGGGAGGGCGGCGATCCGGTGCGGGTTCCGGCCGGGGTTCAGCCGGTAGAGGCCGGTGGTCGCGGCGTCGCCGCTGGCGTACAGGAAATAGAGCGTGCCGTCGGCGACGCGGACGATGCCGGTGGTGAGGGCGAAACCGAGCACCGGGGCGGCGGTGCCGCCGTCGGGGAGGGTCGCCAGGATCTTGACGGCTCCGGACGGGCTGATCGCGGCGATCTGGCGGGCGGAGGCGAAGGTGACGTAGGCCGTGCCGTCGGGGGCGAGGGCGATGTTCTCCGGTTGCTGGCCTTTCGCCAGGTCGAAGTGCACCGCGATCCGGGAGGAGGGCGTCGCGTCGGCGGGGGCCGCGGCCACCAGGCCGATTCCGGCGGCGATGGCGAGGGCGAGCAGTCTGTTGCGCATCTCTGGTCCTGTCTGGATGAGGGCGTGCGGCATCGGGCGCTCTGGTCGGAGCGCCTGTCTGAGAGGGGAAGGTCAGCTGATGACGGGGGCGGGGCGGGAGGCCTGCCCGGTCACCACGCTGTGGACGAGCAGGGTCATCGCGGCGTGCGAGGGTGACCCGGATTCGGTGGTGGCGACCACGACCGACTGGTCGTCGGCGGTGCGCAGCGTCTGCTGGGTCACGTGCATGGTGCCGACCAGGGGGTGGCGCATTTCGTACACGGAGTCACCGCCGGTTTTGACGCGGTGGTCGGCCCACATCGTGGCGAACTCGGCGCTCTTGACCGTCAGTTCCCCGATCAGCGCGGTGAGCTGAGGGTCGTCAGGGTGGCGGCCGGACGCCATCCGCAGGCTCGCCACCACGCCCCTGGCCTTGGCGGGCCAGTCGGCGTAGAGGTCGCGGGTGTGCGCGTCGAGGAACACCAGGCGGGCCATGTTGGGGCGCTGGGACAGATGACCCGCGTAGAGGGCGTGGCCCAGGGTGTTCCAGGCCAGCACGTCGCTGTGCCTGCCGAGCACCACCACGGGCACGTCGCCGAGCGCCGCGATCAGCTGACGGGTCGCCGTGCTTACCCGCTCGGGCGCGGGCTTGCGGACGGTGGTTCGGCGACGGCCGCCGGCAGCCAGTTCGTGCAGGTGGCGGCGTTCGGCGTCGTCGAGGCGGAGCGCCCGCGCCAGCGCGTCGAGGACTTCGGGCGAGGCGTTGGACGACTGGCCCTGCTCCAGCCGCGAGTAGTAGGACGCGCTGACCCCGGCCAGCAGCGCCAGTTCTTCGCGACGCAGCCCGGGAACCCGGCGGCGGCCGCCGTAGGTGGCCACCCCCACGTCTTCAGGTCGCAGCTGGGAGCGCCGCGTCTGCAGGAACTCCCCGAGCTGTCGTCTCGTGTTCATGGCTCAAGTATTCGCCGCCGGTTCGCGGCCCTGCCACACCCTGCCGGGGTTAGGCACGCGCTCAGCGGGAGAACCAGCGGAGCCGGCGGGCGCTCCGGTAGCGGATGCGCAGCTTGCCGTAGCCGAGTTTGCCGGTCACCCGCAGGTGCGTCCGGCCTGGTGTGGGCACGCCCGAGACCTCGGAGTTGACGCTGCCCCATTCGCACTGCACGTCGTTGACGTCGGCGCTCGCGCCGGGCGGCAGGGTGATGGTGGCGGAGCCGTATTTCAGCTTGAGGTCGAAGACGATCTCCGGGTATTCGACCACCGCTTCGCTCAGGTCGAGGTAGGGATGGCCGTACACGGAGTCGATGCGCAGCACCCGGGGGACCCGCCACTGCCCCGACCGCGTGATCTTGCTCGCCTTGGAGGTGATGGTCACCACCTCGCCCGGACGTTCGGGCAGATCGGCGGTCAACGGGACCAGATCACCGTGGGACACGGCGGTCAGGGCGCGCTCGACTCGCAGTTCCATCTCGTCCGAGGCCAGGCGGCCGTCGGCGAACGCCTGCTGGAGGCGTCTGACGGTCGTCTCCCGGTCCTGGTCGGAGGCACGGGCTTCCAGGTCCATAGGGCCACCTTTCCGATGGTTGACAATTTACGGGGTGAACGACTCATCCTTAAGGGGGACGGGGTACGGCATCAGATCATGGATGACGATGTCCGGGCAGGGATCCTGGCCCACTGGGAGGCCTCCGAACGCGGAGACGTCGAGGCCGAGCACGCGATCTACGCCGACGACGCGATCCTCGACTACCCGCAGTCGGGCGAGCGCTTCCGGGGCCGGTCGAAGATCCAGGCCCAACGGGGCGGACACCCGGCCGAACGCCACTTCACCGTCGGCCGGATCCAGGGCGGCGGCGGTCTCTGGGTGAGCGAGGTCGTCATCACCTACGACGGCGTGCCGACCCACTCGGTCAGCATCATGGAGGTCGCCGACGGCCTCGTGACGCACGAGACCCAATACTTCGCCGACCCGTTCCCGGCGCCGACCGGCCGCGCCGCACTGGCCGATTAGGAGAGGACGCCGGACAGGAACCTCGACTCGTCGAGGATCTCGGGCGTGAACCTGACGCCGGTGATGCGCTCGATCAGGATCAGGCCGGGCCCCCGGTAGAGGTCCTCCTCCTCGCCGATCCCCTCCATGGTCTCCGCGAGTTCGGCGGGGACCTCCTCGGAGTAGCCGTCCTGGGCCCGGAAAGCGAACCGGATCTCGCCGTCTTCGATCCAGCGGAAGTCCTCCAGGTCCTTGATGTCGAGGCGGTAGAGGGAGACCAGGCCGGTGCCCGCCGACAGCGGCACCGTGAACTCGTCGTTGGCGCCGAGCCAGCTGTTGTACTGCGCGACGAACGCCCACCCGCCGACGCTCGTGACCGCGACGAACTCGGTCTTGTAGTCGTGGCGGGCACCGGCGTCGATCGACTCGTCGAGCGTCATCCAGGTGAAATCCTCAACCCGGCCGCCCATCCGGGCCACGAGCTGCTCGGGGGTCAGCCCCCGGACGAAGATGAAGCTGAAGGCCTCCGCGAGGCCGGACTCGGAGAACCAGGCGTAGTCGGTCATGCGAGCGATCATGGCAGGCCGTTTGTCGGTAGTGATCGATAACGTCCGCGCATGTCCCCTTGGCGGCAGGTCCGCGAGATGATCGAGAACGACGCCGACCTGTCGGCGCACCTGACCGGCCTCGGCGATGCCGACCGCAAGGCCGTCGCCGCCGAACTGCCCGGATATCTGGCCGGGCGGCTGCGTGACGAAGGCCGCTGGAAGGTCGCGGAGCAGGCCCACGCGTTCCGCGCCGCCGGGGCTGCCTGCTTCGCCGGCGCCGCCCAGGTCGCGACCTGGCTCAACCGCCGGGAACTGCGCGAACCCCGCGAGCCGAGGGTCGACGCCGCGTGGATCCTGAGCGTCTTGCGCCATCGGCCGGACGCGTGGCGGCGCGATCTCGCGCACCGGCTGGTCACCGGGCTACGGCCGGGCGGGCGCAGGGGCTGGCAGAACGTCGACGGTCAGCCCGGCTGGGACCTGGCCGCCTCCCTGGTGATCGAGACGGGCATCGAGCCGCCCGAGAACGACCCCTTCGTCGTCGGCTGGATCTGGGACCTCTGCGGTCGGCACTGGACGGGCGCGAAGATCGACGCGGTCCGCGACCACCCCCTTCTCGACGTGATGGTCTCCCGGCTGTTCGCGGCCGAAGGCGTCAGCGCCCCGCTGACCCACGACCGGAAATGGAACGCCCACTATCACCAGCACTCCGTCATCGGCGCGCTGGCCGACCTGGCCGCCGAGGGCCGGCTGAAGCGGCAGGCCCTGATCGACGGTTGCGCGGCCCGCTTCCTCACCCACGGGCAGGACCGCGACATCGATCCCTTCGTCCACCTGTGGATCCAGCTCCGGCCGGCCCCGGCCGAGCTGCCCGCGGTCGACCTGGTCCGCGTGCTGCCGATCGCGGCCGTCCCGCTCGCCCTGCTGGCCGTCGATGAGTTACGCCGCTACGACGACGCGGTGGGCCTGAGCCCCGACCTGTTCGCCGAGACGGTCGGCGCGCTGGCGTTCCGGCCGGAGAAGAAATACGCCACGACCGCACTCCAGTGGATCGCCCAGGCGCCGCCCGACCGGGCCGACGGCGCCCTCGCCGCCCTCGCGCTGATCTTCAACCAGGAAACCCCGGCGCTCCGCGCCCGTTCCGTACGACTCGCGGTCCACCTGGCCCCCCACGCCACCCCCGAGACGATCGACACCATCCGCGAGGCCGCCACCGCCCTCCCGGCGGACCTCCGAACCCGGATCGCCGCCGTTTTCGGCAAGGTCGCCACGCCAGCGGCCGAGACACCCGTGGCCGGCGTCCTGCGGGTCACGTTCTCGCCGCCCGAGATGCCGCCGCCGATCGTCTCGGCGACCGAACTGATCACCGCACTCGACTCCCCGCCCTCGTTCAGGTGGACGGACGTCGAGCGGACCCTGGCCGCGTTCGTCGAGCTGACCCATCGCGACCGCGCCGCGACCGTCGAGGCGCTGCGGCCCTGGTGGGAGGAGAACTGCAAGGGGTACGGCGACCGCCTTCATCCCAGTGCGAGCAGTCACACCGCCTACAACCCCTACTCCCTGCTACGACACTGCGTGAGCGCGATCGTGTCGCCGGAGCAGAGCGTCGCGACGTCCCTTCTCAACGCCGAATACCTGCACGGGAGTCGTCGATATCGCACCCCGCTCGACCACGTGTTCCCCGACCGGCTGCGCGAGGTCGTCGCCCTGCTGGAGTCAGGGCGGACGTTTCCGGTGCTGCTGGCCACCCCGACGACGCCCACCGGCCACGTCGACGCCGCAACGCTGGTCGGCCGCCTCGAACTCCTGGGAGACCACGAACCGCTCCCTCTCGACTTCTGCCAGGCGCTTCTGCGGCTGCCCCGCTCGGTCGAACCCGAGGTGCTCGCCCGCGCCGAGAAGCTGACCTCACCGGCCGGGCGGCGACTGGCCGCGTGGCTGCGCGAAGGCGGTCTGGCCGAACCGATCATGGAGTGTGGCATCGACGCCATGATCCGCACCATCGCCTATGAGACCTATCGGCGAGTTCCCGCGATGCACGCCCGCACGAAGCCGGGAACGCCGGACCTGCCGCGACTGATCGCCGACCTGTGCACGCTGGAGCCGAAGGAGTACTGGGCGGGACTTTCCGACGACATGTCGTGGTGGCCCGCGATCATGCCGTCGCACCGGGAGGTGGTCGCCGCCCACGTGCTCGAATGCTTCGCCGTGGGCTTCTCGGGCAGCCGGGTCAAAGCGGGGGTGCTGACGACGCTCGTCCAGTGTGACGGCCCGGTCGGACGGGCGACGGCGAGTGCCGTCGTGACGGCGCTCGGGCGCGAACAGGCCGAAGAGCGGTTGTCCGCCGTCGACGCGGTGAAGATCCTCGCCGTGCCTGCCCGCGCTGCTGCCGTCCGGCGCGGGCGAACGTCCGCCGACCGGTCTGGCGGAGCTGCTGGACGTGGCGGTCAAGGCCGCCGCCCTCGCGGGAACGCAGGGCGAGGTGCCGAAATTGGCGGAGTTCGCCGCGCGTAAGGGCGGAAGCCGGGCGGTCGAGTCGGCCCGCCTTCTCCTGACGACGATCAGTCAGGACGGCGCGCCGTTCAGCACTTCGACCTCGCCGGTGTCCAGGGAGTAGAACGCGCTCACGACCGCCAGCTTCTTGCCGTTGACCAGCGGCGCCAGGTCGCGGTTGCCGCGCAGTGCGTCGGCCGTCAGTTTCACCTGGGTCTTGGCCATCGTCTCGATCGGGTCGGCGCTGCCCTCGTTGACGGTCTGCTCATAGGCGGGGCGCAGCGCTTCCACGATCGCCTGGAGGTTCCCCGGCAGGGGCTTCGCGTCCTTCAGGGCCTTGTACGCCGCCTCGATCGCCCCGCACCGCTGATGTCCCAGCACCACGATCAAGGGGGTCCCGCCGGTCATCGGGCCGTATTCGACCGAGCCCGTCACCACGGGACCGACGGCCTGGCCGCCGGTGCGCATCACGAACAGGTCGCCCAGGCCGGTGTCGAAGACGAGCTCGGGAGGCACGCGAGAGTCGATGCAGGCCAGCACCACGCCGTAGGGCTGCTGTTTGGCCGCCAGGAGTTCGCGCCGGGTCGGGTCGCGGTCGGGGTGCTGCAGGGCTCCGGTCACCCAGCGGCGGTTGCCCGTCATCAGGCGGTCGAAGGCGCTCTTCGGCGAGTCAGGATAGGCCTGGGACGCGGTGGAGACCGGTACCGCTCTGAGCGTCGTCTCGGTCGTGGCGCAGCCGCCGAGTGCGAGGGAAACGGCACCTGTCAGTAGCGTCCTTCGCCCCATACCGTCCATGACCTGGATCTTTTCCTCCTTGGGCCATCAAAGAGCCCGGAGAAAGGTCAAAACGGTGTACGGCGACCGCTGCCAGGTGGCGGTCGCCGCGGCTTGGTCAAGGGGCTTTAGAGGTCGCCGCTCTCGATCCGCTGCTTCAGGCCCGACTGGATGCCCTGGTGCGCCTGCACGCCGGAGGTCAGCGCGAGGTCGATCAGCTCATCGGGCGTCTCGAAGGTCAGGTTCTCGGTGACCTTGGTCTTGGTCAGGCCGACCTTCTCGAAGGTGATCTTCTGGTGGGTCACGATGTACCCCGTCGACCACGAGTCGACCGTGTAGAAGAAGTCAGCCAGGTGCAGCACCTGCCGCGCGTGCGTGTTCAGCGTGATCGGGGCCGGTGCCACCGGGATGACCTCGATGGCGGTGAGGTTCTTGGTCCGCTTGCCGAGCCGGGTGGTGTCGCTGTGGGTGATCACCTGCTCAAGCACGGGGTTGGCGCCGATGTGGTTGTTGAAGTTCGAGTATTTCGCGAAGACTTCAGCGCGGGGCGCGTTGATGACGATGGAGATGCTCTGTGACGCGCGCGACCGGCCGGCCGGCAGCGGGTTCGCGACCTGCGTGAACTTGTACGTGTTCCAAGTGGACAGCCACTCCTGTGCGAGGGGGTCGGTCGTGGCACGCGCCGGCGCACCGAAGACCGAAAGCACAAGGGACATGGCGAGGAGGGGAGCGCTTAACAGACGAAGCAGCCTCGAGTTCATAAGCAGAACATTTATCGCATTCCGCCCACGAGTACACCTCCCATGATCACATCTGTCAGTGATTGCCAATTTTTGCACTGGCCAGCACGGACAAGGCGCAGGTCGTGCCGAAAGCGGACAGCGACCGGGTGGTCGCAAGCAGTTGAATTCTTAACCATCTCATCTTTATGATGGTTCCGGTCGGCCTGTTTTGTGGGCTAGATGTGGTTGTTGGAGTAGCTCTGTCACGGTTTGAGGCGGGTAACCTTGACCGCGCTCCCACGGCCGAGTGGCCCGATCGTCCCGGGGCAGCGTCGTCGCCGCTGGACTCCGGCTCGGAATACTTCGGAATCAAGCCCTTGAACAAAGACAACAGGTGATAATTCTCGGGTGCCAAATCAGGGGTCGGGCGACATCTGGGACACGCAACCATTCGCGCATCTCGGCACTCCATTGGAGCCGCTCTATCGCTCGATCCTGTCGGTTTTCGTCCAGGCCAAGGATCGATTCCTGGTCCATCTCCGCCCCGAGGACGTCGCCGTCGAACTCGGCCGCGACAACGACGACGCGCTGATCTCCGCTCTTGAGCGACTCGTCCACTGGGGAAATCTGAGGGCCGACGCCGACACCGGACGGGTCACCTCGGTCGAGGACTTCCATCGCAAGCGATACCTCTACCAGCTCACCACCAGGGGATACGCCGCCGAACAGGCGCTCGCCGTCTACGAGGAAGCGGTGGCGCAGCGGGGCGCGCTCCAGTCGGTCGCGCTGGCCGACATCGCCGATCAGCTTGAGGCACTCGTCAAGCTGGCGAGAGAGTCCGAACTCGATCCCGTGCGGATCCATTTGCTCCTACTCGGGCTTGCCGATCGATTCGCCTCGCTCGCTGGAAACGCCCAGGCTTTCATGGGCTCATTGCGCCGCGCGATCGACTTCTCCGACGGTGACGTCGACGGATTCATCGAATACAAGGAACGCCTGATCGATTACATCGACAGGTTCATCGCCGATCTCGCGAACTTCGGCGCCCGGATCGCGGTGCTGCTGGACGAGGTGGAGGCGGTCGGTCATGAACGGTTGCTGCTCCTCGCGGCCCGGCGCGAGGCGGCCGACGCGGTTCCGGACGGCGAAGAGGTCTCCGGGGTCATCGACAGAGCCGAGCGGGCGGCGTTCGAGGCGTGGGAGAACCGGTGGCGCGGGCTGACCGGGTGGTTCGTCTCCACTCGTACACAGAGCTCTCAGGCGAAGCTGCTGCGCCAATCGGCCGTCACCGCGATCAAGCAGCTGATCGACACGGTCGGGCTGCTGAACGAGCGGCGGTCGGGGCGGTCGGACCGGTCGGCCGACTTCCGCACGCTGGCGCGCTGGTTCGCCGGCGCCCCCGACGACGACGCGGCGCACCGGCTGTGGCGGGTCGCCTTCGGGCTGAACGCGGCCCGGCATCTGACCGTCACCGGTGCCACCCTCGACACCTGGCGGGAGGACGAGCCCGGGGCGGCCACCCCGTGGGCGGAGGCTCCGCCCGTGCGGATCTCACCCCAACTGCGCAGGACGGGAGCGTACGAGCGCCGGGGCAAGCCGAACAAGATCCGGAACCGCGATGAGGAGCGCAGGTTCCTGCGGCTCCAGGCCGAACGAGAAGACGCCGAGACCGCGGCGGCGCGGGCCCGGCTGGGCACCGACGGGCCGGTCCGGCTTTCGAGCGTGGATGTGCTCGATCCACGTGTGTTCCGGCTGTTCCTGGGGCTGCTCGGTGATGCGCTGTCGGCGCGGCTGCCCGGTGAGACCGAAGTCAGAACCGTCACGGCGGACGGCTCGTTCGAGATCAGGCTGGCCGTCGTCCCGGGCGGTGGCGACGTCCACATCGTCACCGATGACGGGGTCCTCACCGGCCCCGAACACCTCATCGAGATCACCGACCTGATGGGGGACACGTGACCGACGACGCCCGCAGAGCGGCGCTACGGGCACTACTGGCCAAGCCGCTGCTCACCGCGGAACACGACGGCGAGGCGCTGCTCAAGGTCCGGCGCTGCGAACGGGAGCTGCGCGAATGGCTCACCCGTGAGACCGGTTGGCGACTCCACGTGGAGACGGAGACGGCCCGCCTGTTCAAGAGGGCGCCTGCCACGACCGATGCCACCCATCCCGCCCGCGGCCGGTCCCAGGAACCCTTCGGACGCCATCGTTACGTGCTGCTGTGCCTCGCACTGGCCATGCTGGAGCGGGCCGACGCCCAGACCACGCTCGGCCGGTTGGCCGACGAGGTGCTGACCGCGGCGGCCGAACCCGACCTGGATTTCTCCTTCTCCCTGGAGACCCGCGCGGATCGGACCGACCTGGTGGCGGTCGTCCGGCTGCTGATCGACTGGGGTGTGCTGCGCCGGGTCGCCGGCGAGGAGGAGGCGTACCTGTCGTCATCCGGGGACGTTCTCTACGACGTGCGGAGAGGGGTGCTGTCGGCGCTGCTCACGGGGGTGCGGGGGCCGTCCACCATTGACGCGCCCACCCTGGACGAGCGGCTCGCGGCGCTGGCGGACGAGGCGCTACCCGACACCGACGACCTGCGGAACCAGGCCCTGAGACGGGCCCTCACCCGTAGGCTGCTGGACGAACCCGTCGTCTACTACGCGGATCTGAGCGAGCCGGAACTCCTCTACCTCCAGTCCCAGCGACACGCCATCACCCGCCGCATCGAGGACGCGACCGGGCTGATCGCCGAAGTGCGGGCCGAAGGCATCGCCATGGTCGATCCCCACGACGAGCTGACCGACATCCGCATGCCGGAGCAGCGCACCGACGGTCATCTCACCCTTCTCGTCGCCGAATATCTGGCCGGAGCCGGCACGGCCACGCTCACCGAACTGCACGCGTTCGTCCGGGACGCGGCGGCGAAGCACAAGTCCTACTGGCGCCGGGGCGTCACCGACACAGGCGCCGAGGTCGACTTGGTGGCCGGTGCCCTGGGCAGGTTGATCGCGCTGAGCCTCGCCGAGATGTCCGGCTCGACGGTCACCGCCCTGCCCGCGATCGCGCGCTACGCCCTCGACGAACCCACGATCAAGGAATCTCGATGACGCTGCCGCTGCCCGACGCCGAGCGCTGGAAGCCGCTGCGCGCCGGTCTCGTCGACATCTTCCACTACGACGCGGAGGAGTTCCGCTTCCACGACGGGCGGCTGCTGCTGCGGGGCAACAACGGCACCGGGAAATCGAAGGTCCTTGCCCTGACGCTGCCTTTCCTGCTGGACGGCGAGCTGTCCCCGCACCGGGTCGAACCCGACGGTGATCGCGGGAAGCGGATGGAATGGAACCTCCTGCTCGGGGGCAGGCACCCACATCCCGAACGGCTCGGCTACACCTGGCTGGAGTTCGGGCGCCGTGCCGCCGACGGGACCATGGAGTACAAGACGATCGGTTGCGGGCTGAAGGCCGTGAAAGATCGCGGCATCACCCGGCACTGGTTCTTCATCACGGCGCAGCGCATCGGGGCGGAGCTCTCTCTCGTCTCCGCCGGTGTCACCGTCACCAGGGAGAAGCTGCGCGACGCCCTGGAGGGGCGGGGCGCCGTGTACGACCGGGCGTCGGACTACCGCAGAGCGGTCGACGCCGCCCTGTTCGGGTTCGGCGAACACCGCTATGAGGCGCTGGTCAACCTGCTGATCCAACTGCGCCAGCCGCAGTTGTCGAAGAAACCCGACGAGAAGCTGCTGTCCCGCGCGCTCACCGAAGCCCTGCCGCCGCTCGACGCCGCCCTCGTCGGCACCGTAGCCGAGGCGTTCCGCGGTCTCGACGAGGAACGCGACGCCCTGCGGGCGCTGACCGAGGCGAGCCGCGCGGCCGACGACTTCCTCGTCCACTACCGCCGCTACGCGATGATGGCCACCAAGCGCAGGGCCGGGGTGCTCCGAATCGCCCACAGCCGCTACGAACATCTGGGCCGCGACCTCATCGAGGCCGACCAGCAGTTGAAGTCGGCGCTTGAGGAACTCGCCGCCGCCGAGGAGCGGCTGGCCCAACTGGAGAACGATCGGGTCCGTCTGGAGGCCCGGCAGAACGCGCTCCGGCAGAGCCCCGAGATGCGCGACGCGCAGCGGCTCAAGGAGGTTGGCGAGGAGGCCAGGCGGCTGGCCGCCTACGTACAAGATCGAGCCAAAGACGAGGCCGAGCGCGTCGGCCGCCTCGGCCGGGCCCAGGGCCGGGCCCTTCGGCTGGCCGAGCAGCGGGAACAGACCGATCGCGAGCTCGCCATGGCTTTCACCGCCGCGCGGGAGGCCGCCGACCTCGGTGGATGTGCGGCCGATCACGACGTCGCCGTGGGCGGCTGGGAGGGCGACCTGCCCGCGGTTCGACGCGCCGTCCAGGAATTGGCCCGGCGGCGGCGTCAGGCAGTACAGGAGCTGGAACGGAGGTTCGCCGCCGTCGATGCGGCGCGGGTGCGCTGGCAGAAGGCCGACGACGAGGTGCGGCGGATCACCCGCGAACTCCAGCAGGCCGCCGAGCGCATCGCCGAAGGCGACAGGGAGGTGCTCACGCGGACCGAGGATCTCGCCGCTCGCTACTTCGCCTACCTGGCCGATCTCGCCGAACTGGTGCTGCCCGATCCCGACGACGTTCTCGCCCGGCTGGAGACCTGGTCGGTCAACGCGACGGATGCCAATCCGGCAGCCGCCCTCGTCGAGGAGGCGGCACGCGCCGCAACAGTCGCCCTCACCCGGGCCGATGCGGAGCTGGAAAGCGCCGAAGCCGAGCGCCGCCGCCTCGCCGGGCGACTCCGCGACGAGATCGGCCGGCTCGAATCCGGTGTCGGTGACACGCCTCCGGTCCCACACGTCCGTGTCGCGGGCGACCGGGATGGCCGTCCGGGAGCGCCGTTGTGGCGGGCCGTGGACTTCGCCGATGCTCTCGCCCCTGATCAGCGGGCCGGTCTGGAGGCGGCGCTCGAAGCGTCTGGGCTGCTCGACGCGTGGATCACTCCTGACGGGACGTTGCTCGCGACCGACGACACCTTTCTGCTGACCGGCCCGCCCGCCTCCGGTCAGACCTGCGCGCAGGTACTGAAGCCCGCCGTCGACCGCGCCGACCCGGCCGCCGCCATGCTCGGGGACGAGGTGATCGCTTCGGTGCTGAACCGGATCGGACTTGGTCCGGGCGGTGTCACCTGGGTCGCGGCGAACGGGCACTGGGCCAACGGCGTCGTGAGCGGCCGGTGGCGGAAGGACGCCGCCGTCTACATCGGTGAGGGCGCCCGCGAAGCGGCCCGCAGGGACCGGCTGATCGCCGTCCGCGCCGAACTCGCCATGGTCGAAACCGTCGTCGAAGACCTGGTCGCCGACCGGCGACAGCTGGCCGGACGACTCGACCGGCTCGCCGCCGAACATCGGGACCTGCCCTCTGACACGCCGTTGCGCGAAAGCCACCTGCGGCTCGCCGGCGAGCACCGCCGCAGACAGGAACTCGACGGCGACCTGGCCTCCGCCGCCACCGGGGCCGAACGTCTCCGCCTCGAAACGGAGGTCGCACGGGCCGCCGCCACCGAGTTCGCCGGCGATGTCGGGCTGCCCGCCGAACCGGCCGGACTGCCCGAGGTGAAGGAGGCGATCGCCCGCTACGAACTGGCCTTGGCCGCCCTGTGGCCCACCATCGCCGTCGCATTGACCAATCGCAAGGCGGCGATCGACGCGGCCGAAGACGTCGACGGCCTGCGCGAGCAGGCCGCAGAGGCCGCCGGGAAGACGGAGACGGCCCGCGTCAGCGCCGCCGCCGCCGAGGAGACCCACCGGGCGCTGGTGGAGACCGCCGGAGCAGGTGTCGACGAGCTGTTCCGGCAGTTGCGCGATGTCGAAACGGAGCTCACTCGCCGCAGGGACGCCGAACACGAGACCCGTCGTCGCGAGCACGCGGCCACCCTCGCCAAGGGGAAGGCACAGGGACGGCAGCAGTCGTTGCAGCGGGAGATCGGCCAGGCGACCGTCGTGCGGGACGCCGCCGTCGAAGGGCTCCGGACGTTCACCGCCACCGGCATCCTCCACCTCGCTCTGCCCGGCGCCGAACTCCCCGACCTCTCCCGCCCGTGGACGCCGACCGCCGCCGTCCAGCTCGCCCGCACCGCCAACGCCGAACTTGAGGCCGTCGACGACGCCGAAGCCGTGTGGGACCGCAGCCAGAAACGGGTCACCGAGGAACACAAGATCCTCTCAGACGCGATGTCCCGGCACGGCCACTCCGTCGGGCTGACCCTCAGCGACGGGATCATGCTGGTGGACGTCATCTTCCTGGGACGCACCCGTGACATCCCCGAACTCGCCGCCGCCCTCACGGAGGAGAACCGGCACCGGGCCAGGGTGCTGTCGGTCCGGGAACGGGAGATCCTCGAGAACCATCTGCTCAGCGAGATCGCCGGCAACCTCCACGAACTGATCGCCGCAGGCGAGGAGGAGGTCGCCGCGATGAACGAGGAGCTCACCGCCCGTCCCACCTCGACCGGGATGACCCTTCGCCTGCTCTGGCGCCTGGCCAGGAACGCTCCTGACGGGTTGCCGCGCGTCCGCGCCAAACTCCGCCAGACCATCGACGCGTGGGACGAGGACGACCGCGCCGCGGTCGGGACGTTCCTCCAGAACCAGATCGCACGTGAGCACAGCGAGAACCCGTCCGCCGGCTGGGTCGACCAGCTCACCCGGGCGCTCGACTACAGGTCGTGGCACGAGTTCGCCATCCAGCGCCTCCAGGACGGCCAGTGGCGTTCCGCCGCCGGGCCCGCCTCGGGCGGCGAACGCGTCCTCGCCGCCTCGGTCCCTCTGTTCGCCGCGGCCTCCGCCTACTACAAGTCGGCCGGGAATCCCTACGCCCCCCGCCTGGTGGCGCTGGACGAGGCGTTCGCCGGAGTCGACGACGACTCCCGCGCCAAGTGTCTCGGCCTGCTCGCCACCTTCGACATGGACGTGGTCATGACCAGCGAACGCGAATGGGGCTGCTATCCGCAGGTGCCGGGCCTGGCGATCTGCCAGCTCTCCCGCCGCGACGGCATCGACGCCGTTCTCGTCACCCCATGGCGGTGGGACGGCCGCGAGCGGGCCCGCACCTCCCGGCCGAACCCGTTCATCACTGCGGAACCTTCGTCGCCGGCCGCCGGGGAGGACCTGTTCACGTGACCGAAGAGAGGCTGCGGCGGCTGATCGGTGGAGAGCCCCTTGCATGGTTGGTCGAACGGGTCCGCCAGCGGATCGCCAAAGACGCACCCCTCACCGGAACCGTCACCCTGTCCGCTCCCACGCCGGAGCAGCGGCGTGCCCTCGCGGCACTTCTGGGCCGCAGACCCGCGACGGGCTCCTCGCTGACCGTAAACCTCCGGGACGTCGACGAGCTCCTCCGGACCACCGGCCACGGCGGACTCGCCGCAGCCGTGACCGCCCTCAACGGCCCGATCCCCTCGCTCCCCGACGCACGTCGGCGGGCGGGAGACGCCTGGACGGCGGCATATCGCCCCCTCGAAGACGCCGTGGCCAGCCGTCCCGAGCTGGCGTCCTGGCGGGCGTGGCTCGACTCCACCGGGCTGCCGCGCCGGCTCGCCCCCGATCCGGCCGATGCGGCGGTGCTGCTGAGCGGGTTCGCCGCCGTGCTCGGCAGACTGCCCTCGCCGTCGATCCCCCTCGGCCGGCTCGCGGCGGAGACCTGCGGCGACGCCCACGCCCTCGACGAGGGACGTCCGCTGGCCACCCTCACTCTCTCGGCGATCAGGGCCCTGACCGGACGGCCGTTCGCCGGTGAGACGTCCGCAGAGTCGCGCCGGGCCACCTGGGCCTCGGCCGGGGTTCACCTGGACGAGCTGTCGAACACCGTCCTGACCCTGGGCCTGGTGGCCGATCCCGCCACCCCGCTCGGCGCTGTCCTTTCCGGGCACAAGGACGCGGGTGAACCCGCCTGCCTGACGCTCCGCCAGCTTCGCCGGCACCCTGTGCCGATCAAGGCCACTCGGGTTCATCTGTGCGAGAACCCCGTGGTGGTCGCGGCGGCAGCCGACGATCTCGGGCCGGACTGCCCGCCACTGGTCTGCGTGGGCGGTCAGCCTTCTGCCGCCGTCTGGCACCTGCTCAGCCTTCTCCGCGCTGGCGGCGCCACTCTTCTCTACCACGGTGACTTCGACTGGGGCGGCGTCGAGATCGCCACGTCGCTGCACACCCGAGTCGGGTTTCTCCCGTGGCGCTACACCGCTGCCGACTACCTGGCGGCTCCGGCCAGTCGGCCGCTCAGCGGCCGTTCGCGTCCCACCCCCTGGGATCCGTCACTGTCGGCAGCCATGATCAACCGTGCGGTCCGCGTTGAGGAAGAACTCCTCTTGGACGCTCTTCTGACCGACCTTTCCGCAGGTTGAGAGGACGGTCGACGGCCCGATGGTCGTCAGTGCGCCGGGGCATCCGCTTGCGTGACTGTTGACGGTGATTTACGCTCCACGTCAAGTTAGGAAACCTTCCTAACTACTCCTCAAGGAGCGCCTATGTTACGTAGCACGCTCGTCGCCCTGCTGATCCTGACCGGCCTGACCACGGTCAGCTCGCCGGCCCAGGCGGCTCCCGTCCTCATCTCCGCCGGGAAACCGGCCACCGCCTCGTCCATAGAAGCGACCGGCCTGGAGGCGGGTAAGGCGGTCGACGGTAACACCGCCACCCGCTGGGCCTCCACCGAAGGCGTCGACCCGCAGTGGATCAGGGTCGACCTCGGCGCCAGTTACTCACTCTCCCGCGTCAAGCTGACCTGGGAGGCGGCCTACGCCTCGGCGTACCGGATCGAGATCTCTCCCGACGGCGGGACCTGGTCCACCGCCTACTCCACCACGACCGGCAACGGCGCGACGGACGACCTGACGATCTCAGGGACAGGTCGTTATGTCCGCGTGTACGGCACCGCCCGCGGCACCGTGTGGGGCTACTCCCTCTGGGAGTTCGAGGTCTACGGCGAGACGCCGACAGGCGGTGACACCACCGCGCCGAGCGTGCCGGGCAGCCTGCGCTCCACCGGCGCCAACGCCACCAGCGTGTCGCTCGCCTGGAACGCCTCCACCGACAACGTCGCTGTGACCGGCTACGAGGTGCTGCGCAACGGCACCCAGGTGGCCACCGCCACCGGGACCACCCACACCGACACGGGACTGACCGCGAGCACGTCCTACCAGTACACGGTCCGGGCCAGGGACGCCGCAGGCAACCGCTCGGCGACCAGCAGCGCGATCACCGTCCAGACCACCGGAGGAACCGGCGGCGGGACCCCGGTGGCGGCCAACGGTCAGCTGAGCGTCTGCGGCACCAAGCTCTGCAACGAGAACGGCAAGCAGATCCAGCTCAGGGGCATGAGCAGCCACGGCATCCAGTGGTACAACCAGTGTCTCAACACCGCCTCGCTCGACGCCCTGGCCACCGACTGGAAGGCCGACGTCCTGCGGATCTCCATGTACATCCAGGAGGGCGGCTACGAGACCAACCCGCGTCTCTACACCGACCGCGTCCACAGCCTCATCGAGCTGGCGAGCGCCCGCGGCATGTACGCCATCGTCGACTGGCACATGCTCACCCCAGGTGACCCCAACTACAACCTGACCAGGGCCCGGACGTTCTTCACCGAGATCACCCAGCGGCACAACGCCAAGAAGAACGTCCTGTACGAAATCGCCAACGAGCCCAACGGCAGCGGCGTCACCTGGTCGGTCATCCGCAACTACGCCAACCAGCTCGTCCCGACGATCCGTGCGAACGACCCCGACGCGCCGATCCTGGTCGGCACCCCCGACTGGTCGTCGCTCGGCGTCTCCGGCCCCGGCGACCAGACGGACACGATCCGCGCCAACCCGGTCACCGGCACCAACATCATGTACACGTTCCACTTCTACGCCGCCTCGCACGGCACCCAGTACCTGAACGCCCTGTCGCGGGCCGCCGACCTGCTGCCGATGTTCGTGTCGGAGTTCGGCACCCAGGAGGCCTCGGGTGACGGGCCGAACAACTTCAGCCGGTCGCAGCAGTACATCGACCTGATGGCCCAGAAGAAGGTCAGCTGGGTCAACTGGAACTACTCCGACGACAACCGCACGGGCGCCGTGTTCACCAGCGGGACCTGCGGGACCGGGCCGTACACGGGCACCAGCCGGTTGAAGGAGGCAGGGGTATGGGTGCGTGACCGCATTCGTACCGCCGACGACTTCTGACCGTCGCGGTCAGCCCATGGATTTCTGACCGTCGACGGCTTCGCGAATGATGTCGGCATGACCGGCGTGCTGGGCGGTCTCGGCGATGATGTGCAGCAGCACTCGCCGGGCCGTCCAGCTGTCCTCCTGGTTCCACGGGGCCTTCGGCAGCGGCTGGGTCGCGTTCAGGTCGGGCAGGCCGGCGACCAACTCGTCGGTCTGCCGCCCGACCTTCTCGTATTCGGCCAGCACCCCTTCGAGGGTGTCGCCCGGCAGCATGCGGAACTCGTCGGCCCGGCGCTGCCAGTCGGCCTCGGTCATGTCGGTGAAGTCACCCATGGCCTTCGGGCCCTCCACGATGAACTCGGCCCAGCCGCGCTCGACCGAGGTGACGTGCTTGACCAGGCCGCCCAGGCACAGCTCACTCACCGTGGTCCGCTGACCGGCCTGCTCGTCAGTCAGGTTCTGGGTGGTGTAGCGGAGGAGGCCGCGGTGCTTGGCCAGGGTCGCGAGGAGGTCGTTTCGTTCGTCCATGAATCCAGCTTGTCGCCAATAGGGGTCACTTCCTGTCCTCTATGACGACCAGAATCGAACCATGGCGAACACCAGCAACCGGACCCTGCGGCTGCTCTCCCTGCTCCAGGCCCGCCGCTACTGGCTCGGCGGCGAGCTGGCCGACCGGCTCGGCGTGTCGGTCCGGACCCTGCGCCGCGACGTCGACCGGCTGCGCGAGCTGGGCTATCCGGTCGAGTCGCAGCGCGGCGTCGACGGCGGCTACCAGCTCGCCGCCGGAGCGGCCCTGCCACCGCTGGTGATCGACGACGAGGAGGCGGTCGCCCTGGCCGTGGGGCTCCAGGCCGCCGCGCAGGGCGCCGTGGAAGGGATCGCGGAGTCGTCGGTACGGGTGCTCGCGAAGGTCGTCCAGGTCATGCCGGCCCGGTTGCGGCACCGGGTCGAGGCGCTGCGCACGATGACCGTGCCGAGCGGATGGAGCGGCTCACCCCGGGCGGGCATCGACCCCGACATCCTGACGGCGGTCGCCCTGGCCTGCCGCGACCAGGAACAACTCAGCTTCGCCTACACCGCCGCCGACGGCCGCGAGTCCGACCGGCTGACCGAGCCGCACCGGCTCGTCTGCACCGGGTTTCGCTGGTATCTCGTGGCCTACGACCTGACCAGGCACGACTGGCGCAGCTTCCGCGTCGACCGGATGACCGCGCCGGAGAAGACCGGCACCCGGTTCCGGCCCAGGGAGTTGCCCGCCTCGGACGCGGCCGCGTTCGTGAAGGCCGGGCTGGAGAGCGCGCCGAAGCCTCATGAGGTCGAGGCGCTGATCGAGGCCCCGGCCGAGGTCGTGCGGGAGCGGATCGGGCGGTGGTGCACGGTCGAGGAGATCGACGCCGGGCGGTGCCGGATGGTGATGACGACCAACTCACTCGACTGGCCGACGATGGCGCTGGGGAGCGTGGGGGTGGAGTTCCGGGTCGTGCATCCGCCTGAGCTGGCCGAACAGCTGCGGGAGTGGGGAGCGCGCTTCCAGCGGGCCTAGCGGAGGCTGCTATCCCTTGCCCGAGTAGTAGCGGCGTGATTTGTCGCGGCTGCCGCAGGTGGTCATGCTGCACCAGCGTCGTCGGCGGTTCTTGCTGACGTCCAGGAACAGCCAGCAGCACGACGGGCACTCGCCGAGCCGATCGAGCGGCCCGTGGGTGAGAAGCTCCATCGCCGAGGTGGCGGCCTCCCACATTAGGACCCTGACCGTGCGCGGCGGTGCCCATTCCAGCCGGAAATTTCCGTCTTGCCCGCTCAGATGCCCCTGGGTGACGCCCTCTCCATAGACGGCGAGGATCCGGTCGAGGCCCTCCTGAGGTGCGGAGCCTCCGTGGGCCACGGGCTGGAAGACCCGGAACACCGTTTCGCGGAACTCACGGGCCGCAGCCAGATCGCGAAGGTCGCGGGTTTCGGGCGCACTGTCTTCCGCCGGATCGCCGATCTGCTGCAGCGGATGCCCGGTTGCTGCCGCCCAGGTCAGCGCCTCTTCCGGCGTGCTGAGCCAGTCTCGCCGGGCCACCGGGCGCGCGTTGACCGTGTTCGTGAAGTCCAGGCAGAACGCGTTGCCGACCAGCTCGACCTCCATCATCTCACCATTAAAACACCGTTGACAGGTAAGAGCATCAGACCGCACGCTATGACCGATCAAATGCCTTTGAAAGGTGAGAATCGGATGGGTCGATCGTTCAACGCCCTGTGGTTCGGCACCGGCGCGGCCAACCTCGGTGACGGCATCGCCCTGTTCGTCCTGCCGCTGCTCGCGCTCGGCCTCGGCGCGTCACCGGGAGGGGTGGCGGCGGTCACCGCCGCGCTCACGCTCGCCTGGCCGGTCTTCGGCCTGCACGCCGGCTGGATCGTCGACCGCGTCGACCGGCGGCTGCTGCTCAGCGGGGTCAACGTGCTCAGGGCGGCGCTGCTGGCCGCCGTCAGCGTCGCCTTCTTCACCGGGAACCTGTCGATGGCAGGGCTGATCGTCGCCGCGATCCTGCTCGGCGTGGCGGAGACGCTGGTCGACACCGCGCTGACCTCGACGATCCCGCTGGTCGTCGACCAGAAAGGCAGGAACCGGGCTAACGCCCGCATCGAGGCGACCATCAACCTCACCAACCAGCTCGTCGGCCCGCCTCTCGCGGGCCTGCTGGCGGCGGTCAGCCTCGTGCTGGCGACCGGGCTGAGCGCGGGTCTCTACGCCCTGGCCGTCGCGGGACTCGCCCTGATGGCCCTGCGGCAGACCCCGGCGACCGGCGGGAACACCAAGGTCATCGCCGGGTTCCGGCACCTGTGGCGGCAGCCGGTCGTGCGCACGCTGACCCTTTTCACGGCCGCGATGAACATCCCGTGGGCCGTCTCCACAGCCCTTTTCGTCGTGTACGCCATCACTCCCGGCCCCCTCGGCCTCACCCCCGCCCAATACGGACTGATCCTCACCGGCATGGCCGTTGGCGGGCTGATCGCGTCGGCCGTGGTCGAACGGCTGCGGGAAAGGTTCGGCGTGACGAGACTGCTCATCGCCGATGCCGTCGGCACGGTTCTGCTCGTCGCGCCGGTCGCGCTCGACGCCCCGGTCTGGGCGGTGGCGGCGGGGGCGGTCGTCGCGGGCGCCGGGTCGAGCGTCTGGCGCATCCTCGTCGCCACGATCCGGCAGAACCTGTCCCCGCCCGACCTGCTGGGACGCATCTACGCCGCGTCCCGGATGATCAGCTGGGGCGTCATCCCGGTCAGCGCCGCCCTGGCCGGGGTCGCGGCCGAACTCTGGGGCGTGCGGACGGTGTTCGTGCTG
The DNA here is from genome assembly GCF_001570545.1 of Herbidospora mongoliensis. Lineage (GTDB taxonomy): Bacteria > Actinomycetota > Actinomycetes > Streptosporangiales > Streptosporangiaceae > Herbidospora > Herbidospora mongoliensis. The sequence goes on from NZ_BBXD01000008.1 coordinate 111,597, forward strand.
GCCACCGTCATATCGCTGGCGGTGCTGGCGGCTTTCGTGCCCTACGCGTTACGGACCGATCTTTCGGAAAGTGTCAGGGGTGACGTCTAAGAAGGAGATCCCCATGACCGACACCGAACCGCAGACGGCGAACGGCAAGGTGCTCTGGCACTTCACCATGTCCGTCGACGGATTCGTGGCGGGCCCCGGGCACTCGATGGACTGGATGACCGGCACGTCCCGTCCGGGCCTGGTCGAGGAATACGTCGAGACCACCGGCGCCGTCATCGGCGGGCGCGACGGCTGGGACGCCACCCCGCCCGGTGTCCGGCCCTACGGCGGCGCCTGGGAGGGGGCGCTCTTCGTCCTCACCCACCACCCCGAAGACGCCCGGACGGAGGAAGGGGTGACCTTCCTCGACTGCGACGTCGCCGACGCCGTCCAGATCGCGAAGGAGGCGGCCGGGGGGAAGAACGTCGAGATCTTCTCGCCGTCGATCGGGCGGCAGTTGCTCGAACTGGGTCTCATCGACGAGATCGACCTGCACATCGCGCCGGTGCTGCTGGGCGACGGCATCCGGCTCTACGACAACCCGGGTGGGGTGCCGATCCGGCTTCAGCCCGACCAGGTCGTGAACGTGCGCTTCCGGCCCCTTGACGCAACCAATCGGTTGCTATAGATTAATGGCAACCAACTGGTTGCCACACAAGGAGGAAGTCCCATGGGATTCCCGAATCGCATCGAGCGCACCGTCCGCATCGACCGCCCGCAGGAGCGGGTCTGGGCGGCCATCACGACCGCCGAAGGGCTCGGCACCTGGTTCGGCGAGAGCGCAGAAGGCGAGGTGAAGGTGGGCGGCACGGTCACGCTGAGCTGGAAGAGCGGTGACTCGGCCCGGCTGCGGATCGAGCGGCTCGACCCGGAGAGCGTCTTCGCCTACTCGTGGCCGGTCTACGGCCTGCCCGAAGGCGACCCGCGCCGCACCTACGTCGAGTTCACCCTCGCGCCCGACGCCGCGGCCACCACCCTGACCGTCGTCGAGACCGGGTTCGCCCAGCTCGACACCGACGAGCACGCCAAGGCCTACGAGGGCAACACCGCAGGCTGGAAGTCCGAGCTCGACGAGCTGGTCGCCTATCTCCATGGCTGACGAGTCGCCCGAGTCGGTCGCCGAGGCCGTTTTCACGGCGCTGGCCGACCCGAACCGGCGGGCCATCCTGGCCGCCCTGGCCGAGCGGGGGCCGGCCACCGCGACCGACCTGGCCGCCTGGCTGCCGATCACCCGGCAGGGCATCGCCAAACACCTCGCGCTGCTCGGCGACGCGGGGCTCGTGCTGGCCGAACCGGGCGAACGCCGCCGGGTGCGCTACCGGGTGCAGACCGGGCCTATGCAGGTGGCGCAGCAGTTCCTGGCCGCGATGGCCCGTGACTGGGACGGCCCGCTGGCGGCGTTGCGGGCCCACCTGGAGTGACGAGCCTGGCTGTGACGATCACGTTGTCGCGGTAGTGGCCGGTGCGCTCGTCGAAGGTTCCGCCGCAGGTCACCAGCCTCAGTTGAGGGTGCTTCGAGGGGCCGTACACCTCCTGGGCGGGGAAGCGGTCCTTGGGCACCCGCTCCACCGAGGTGACCGTGAACCGGGCGCGCCGGCCGTCGGCGCGGGTGACGTCGACGGTCTCGCCCCGCCGCATCCGGCCGAGGTCGTAGAAGACCCCGTGCTGCCCTTCGCCGTCGACATGCCCGAGGATCACCGCCGAACCCGGCTCACCGGGGGCGTAACCGGGTTCGTACCAACCGGCCTCCTCGGGCACCGGCGGCACCTGCACGGTGCCGTCGGGGTTGAGGGTCAGCATGGTCAGATCCACGTGGACGCCGATGCTCTCGACATCGAGCCGAACAGGCCGTGACCTGGGCATACCAACCTGGGCGGGCTCAGCCGGCGAAGGCACGGCGACCGCCTCGGCCGGCGGCGGTGCGGGCGGCGTCTCCCCGGAGGGGAAGGCGCCGCACGCGAGCAGGGCCCCGGCCACGGTGAGGGTGACGGCCGCAAGTCCGAGAACCCCGCGAACAGTGACGGCCGCCGGGCCGGGGACCCCGCGGGTCACGCGGACGTGCGGCGGCGCAGTGCGATGAGGCCCGTCGCGGCCCCCGCCACGAGAAGGGCCCCGCCGACCGGAACCAGCGCGTCGCCCGAAGGTCCGCCACCCGTCTGCGGCGCGCCGTCGGGCACCGGGCGGCGGACCTGGCTCTCGGCCGGCACGGGCGCCGGCGACGCCGCGGCCCGGGACCGCTGGCTCGGTACGGGCGCCGGAGCCGGCGAGTCCGCGGTCGTCTCGGCCGGTACGGGTGACGGTGATGCGGCCGCCGGGGCGGCGAAGGTCAGCGCGGCGATGACGAGGCCGGTGGCGGTCAGAACGAATCGCATACATCCTCCTTGAACGGGTCGGGGTGATCGTGGCAAGGCGATGTGCGCGGGCCATGAGCGGAATGTCATGAGCGTGTAATGAACGTCGCTTTTGACCGAGAAGGTGCTGATCAAGCCACATACTGGGACCCGTGGCCAGGGTGATGCTCATCGAGGACGACCAGTCCGTCCGCGAAGGACTGCGCCTTTCCCTCAGCCGTCACGGCCACGAGGTCGACACGGCGCGGACCGGCGAAGAGGGGCTGCAACGGCTTCGCGAAACGACGACGGACATCGTCGTGCTCGACCTGATGCTGCCCGGCCTCGACGGTTTCGAGGTCTGCCGGCGGATCCGGGCGGGCGGCCACCTGCCGATCGTCATGCTGACCGCGAGGGGCGACGACCTCGACGTGGTCAGCGGCCTGGAGGCGGGTGCCGACGACTACGTGGTGAAACCCGTGCGTCCGCGCGTGCTGGAGGCCCGCATCCGCGCGGTACTGCGCCGCTGGGCGGCCCCTTCTGGCGGCGGGCCGGAGACGTACGGCGACCTGGTGATCGACCGGGGCTCGCTGACGGTTTTCAAAGGGGGGACGTCCATCACGCTGCCCCCGCTGGAGCTGCGTTTGCTGCTGGAGCTGTCGGCCTCTCCCGGGCAGGTGTTCAGCCGTCAGCAGCTCCTGGAATCGGTCTGGGACCTGGACTTCCTCGGCGACTCGCGGCTGGTGGACGCGTGCGTGCAGAGGCTGCGTACCAAGATCGAGGACACTCCGCCGCAGCCACGCTACGTGCAGACCGTGCGCGGATTCGGATACCGATTCGGTCCACTGTGAGAGGGCTGCGGGCCCGGCTGGTCGTCGTCTTCGCGGTGCTCGCCGGTCTGAGCGCGCTGACCGCGGCCGGACTGGTCTACAAGCAGGCCCGCGACCTCATGCTGACCCGCACGGAATGGTCGGTCGTCAACGAGTTCCGCCTGCGGGTCTCGACCCTGACCGAGAACATGCAGCACCCGCCTTCGCGGGCGGCGCTCCAGCAATTGGCCAACGGCGTCGCCCCCGCGTTCCTGGAAGCCGTCGGAGCGGCCGTCTACGGCGACTCGGGCCTGGTCGCCTCCGGTGACGGAACCGAGCCGATCGGCTCTGACCTGCGGCGACGCATCGCCGCTGAGCAGCGCCTGGTCTACCAGCGGGTGGTGTTCCAAGGTGCTCCCTACCTGGTGGTGGGCACGCCGGTGCTGCTCCGCCGGGAGGGGACACCCTCCGGCGTCGAGGTCTACCTGGTGGCCTCGCTCGACGCCGAGGCCGCCGACCAGGAGGCGCTGGTCGCCGCCGCCCGGAACGGCGTCCTGCCGGTGCTGCTACTGGCCGTGCTGTTCGCGCTGGTCGCCGCCGGTGGTGTGCTGAGGCCGGTACGTGAACTCGACCGCGCCGCCCGCAGACTGGGCGCCGGGGAACTCGACACCCGGTTGAAGGCGACCGGACGAGATGAACTGGCCCGTCTCGTGCAGACCTTCAACGCCACCGCCGCCGCCCTGGAGACGAGCGTGGGCAACGCGCGCCGGTTCGTCGCCGACGTGTCCCACGAACTGCGCACCCCGCTGGCGTCGATCCTCGCCATGTCCGACGTCTTCGAGGAGGAGGCCGACCGGCTCGATGGCGACCTGCCGCAGGCGGCGCGGCTGCTGAACCTCGAGGTCGGACGGCTGGTGAAGCTCGTGGAGGACCTCATGGAGATCTCCAGATTCGACGCGGGCGCCGTCGGGCTCGTCGTGGACGACGTGGACATCGCGGAGGCGGTGGCGGCGTGTCTGCGTACCCGGGGATGGACGTCGGACGTGACGGTGGACATCGAGGCGGGCGTGCGCATCCGGCTGGACCCGCGCCGGTTCGACGTCATCATGGCCAACCTGGTGGGAAACGCGTTGCGCCACGGCGCCCAGCCGGTGACCATCACGTTGAAAGAGGGCATGGTCATCGAGGTCGCCGACGCCGGTCCCGGTGTGGACCCCGACCTGCTCCCGCACGTTTTCGACCGCTTCTCCAAAGCCGACACCGCCCGCACCAGATCAGACGGCAGCGGCCTCGGCCTGTCCATCGCGCTGGAGAACGCCCGCCTCCACGGGGGCACGATCGAGGTCAGCAACCCACCGGCCGGAGGCGCGCTGTTCAGGCTCACGTTGCCCCGGGAGCCACGATGAGACTCAGAATCCTGTTGCTGTTGGTTCTCCTAGCCGGTTGTGGCATCAGCCCGACGGGCGTACAGGACGGCGGTGAACCCGGGAGCGGATTCCAGCCCAGCATGCGGCTCTATTTCGTGTCGGGTCAGCGGCTGAAGGCGGCGACCCGGCCCATGCCGTGGCCGTCGCTGAAAGAGACGCTGAACCTCCTGGTCGACGGCCCCAGCAGGCAGGAACAACAACTCGGCCTCGGCACCGAACTCGAAAGCTGGATCGGCACCCTGGGGAAGGTCACCTCGGACGACGCCAAGGTGCGGATCGCCGTCGAGGCGCCCACGTCGTCCGCGGCGCCGATGCCCGTCCCCCGGGAGACCATCGCCGCGCAGCGGGACCGCCTGTTGTGGCTCGGCCAGCTCACCTGCACGGCCGCCGCCGCACTGGCGGCGCAGTCGAACATCGACCCCGACGCGGTCAGGGTCGAGGTGCGGCGTGAGAGGGAGAATTTCGGGTCGTTCCGGTGTTCGGAATTTCCGCGCGCGGCCGAATGATTCATCAGGTATCACCCGGCAGAATGGGCGTTGAGCCGCTGAGCGAGGTGCCCATGGATTACAGATTCACCGGCGTACCGTATGCCGAAGAACCGTGGCACGAAATCATCCCCGGATTGTTCATGGGCGGCCATTTCCGCGACGGCCTGTCCGAAGGACTGTTGCCGGTGGTCGTGGCCGACGAGTTCGACGTGGTCGTCAGCATGATCCGCCTCGACGGCCACGGCCCGAGCGGCTCGATCCCCCACCACGTCTGCCACGTCCCCGACGGCCGGCTCACGTCGGTGGAGGTCGGCACGGTCGTGACGATGGCCGGCTTCGCCGCCGAGGCGATCCGCTCCGACCTGCGGGTTCTCGTCCGGTGCAGGGCGGGCTACAACCGCTCGGGTCTGGTGGTGGCCCAGACCCTTCTCCTTCTCGGTTACGCCCTGGACGACGCGATCGACCTCATCCGCTCCCGGAGATCACTCTTCGCCCTGCACAACAGCCATTTCGTGGAGTACCTGACGACAGGACTGGCCCAGATCCGCGACGAATGAGGGCTCAGCAGCCCCCACCGCAGCGCTCGATGATCTCGCCCATCGCCTGCTCGAAATGCTTGCGCCCCTCGGGCGTCAGGGACCCGACGAGAGCTTCCAGTTCGGCGTGGACGTCGGTGTAGAAGGCCGTCGCCGCCCGGTGCCCTTCCTCGGTCAGCGTCACCGTCAGCGCCCGCCGGTCGCCCGGCACCGGCGTGCGCCGCGCCAGCCCGCGCTTCTCGGCCCGATCCATCAGCCCCGTCAGGGCCGCCTTCTCGACGCTGAAGTAACCGGCCAGTTCGGCCATCCCCCGCGGCCCTTCCAGCAGGACACAGAGCAGCTTGGCCTGGACGGGGGTCAGATCGTGACGCTGTGAGACACGCGTGTACAGGCCCTGCACCAGCCCGGAGAGCCGCACCAGCCCGCCGGCGACGTCGTTCATGGACACAACGGTACATGCTGCATATAGTTAGCGCCGCGTACAGTACGCGCCATTAACTATCGAGGTAGCCCATGACCTTCGACACCCCGGCCGGCACCCGCGGCAGCCGCCAGCCCGCCGGCCGCCTCCTCGTCTGGTTCAACTCCCTGATGGCCCGGCGCATCCGCAAGCGCGGCGCCTTCGGCGGCTTCAACGCCCTGGTCCTGACCACCGTCGGCCGCAAGACCGGCCAGCCACGCACCACCCCCGTCGGCTGGTTCCCCGGCCCCGACGGAACGTGGCTGATCGTCGCCTCGGCGGCGGGCGCCCCCGGCAACCCGGCCTGGTACTACAACCTCGGCGCACACCCCGACCAGGTCCGCATCGAGCTGGACGGCAAGACCTTCGACGTCACCGCCGACCAGCTGCACGGAACCGAACGCGAGCAGGCCTGGCGGGAGATCGTCGCCAAGGCGCCCAGGTTCGCCGAATACCAGGAGAAGACCGATCGGGAGCTGCCGGTCATCCGCCTGAAATCCCGCCCGTAGCAGGATCGTGCAAGAGGTCGATCGGATTCGGCTACCGTGAACACCCTGATCAGCGCTTCTATTGAAGGGAGACGAAAGGAACACGATTATGCCGCTCGACCACTATGTGACCCTCGGAAGGTCCGGCCTCCGGGTCAGCCCCTTCGCCCTCGGAGCGATGACGTTCGGCGACGACCCCGGCTCGGCCGGGTGTGACGTGGCGGAGTCGGAGAAGATCCTCGGGACCTACCTCGACCGGGGCGGGAACTTCGTCGACACCGCCAACTTCTACAGCAACGGCCACTCGGAGAAGATCCTCGGCGACTACTTCGCGGCCCGTCCCGGCCTGCGCGGCCACACGGTCGTGGCCTCGAAGTTCTTCGGCAACATGTACCCCGGCGACCCGAACGGCGGCGGCGCCGGCCGAGGCTCGATCATCGCCCAGCTCCACGAGACGCTGCGGCGACTCCAGACCGACTACCTGGACCTCTACTGGCTCCACAACTGGGACCGCAACACCCCTCTGGCCGAGACGATGCGCACCCTCGACGACCTGGTGCGGGCCGGGAAGATCCGCTACATCGGCTTCTCCAACACTCCGGCGTGGGTGACCGCCCAGGCCCAGACCATGGCGCTGCTCCGAGGCTGGACCCCGTTGATCGCCCTGCAGGTCGAATACTCACTGCTGGCCCGCACAGTGGAGGGCGAGGTCGCCCCACTGGCCCTGGACCAGGGCCTGGCGCTGACGCCGTGGAGCCCGCTGAAGAACGGCTTCCTGTCCGGTAAGTACCGCCGCGGCACCGAGGTCACCGACTCGGCCCGCACGAGCTACGTGGGCGGCCCGACCGAGGAGGAGTACCGCGTCATCGACACGCTGGCCTCGGTCGCCGACGAGGCCGGCGCGTCGTCGGCAGCGGTCGCGCTGGCCTGGCTCCGCGCCCGGCCGGGCACCGTGGTGCCGATCGTGGGCGCCCGCAAGGTCGAGCACTTGGAGAGCAACCTCGCGGGCTTGGACGTGGCCCTGACCCCCGAACAGATCAGAGTCCTGGACGAGGTCTCGGCCCCCACACTGGGCTACCCGGCGGCGGTCAACGGCGAGACCCGCGCGATGCTCCAGTTCGCCGGAGCCACGGTCGACGGCGAATCCTCGAACGTCTACCCGCCCCTGCTCCAGAGCTCCGTGCGCTATTGACCGACGTACACGAAAAGCGCCCGTCCCCCGGGGAAGAGGACGGGCGCTTTCTCCTTGCTGAAAGGGTGTTACTCGACGTCCACGACCGGGCTGCCCGGGCGGCAGCGCTCGGGCAGGGGCTCGGAGCCGCAACCGGTCAGGATCCGCAGGATCTGCGGGTCGTGGTCGGAGGCCTGGTCGGAGAACTCGGCGTTGATGTGGACCACGCCGTACGAGTAGCCCTTGATGTTCGGGCTGATCAGGATGTGGTCCAGCGTCTGCGAGTTGCCGTCGAAGATGTAGCTGTAGCGCTCACCTGCGGGCAGGTCGTTGATCAGCGCCTTGAGCAGCGAACCGTTGTCGGTCAGCGTGGCCAGGGTCGGGCTGAACTGGTAGTCGTTGATGTCGCCGAGCACGACCGCGCGGGCGGTGCCGCCCGACTTGGCCGCCAGGTCGGCGATGAAGTTGCGGACCTCGGTCGCCTGGCCGATGCGCTGGACCTCGGAGGTCCGGTTCGGGGGCTGGATGGCCGCGGAGTGCGGGTGGTCGCCGCCCTTGCTGTTGAAGTGGTTGGCGACGACGAAGAGCTGCTTGTTGCCGTCGTACAGGAACTCACCCACGAGCGGCTTGCGGCTGGAGGCCCAGACGCTGCTGCCGGGGTTGATGCGGCCGGGGGAGGCCGACAGGTAGACCTGGTTGCTCGTCGGGCGCTCGCGCAGCACGGTCACCGCGGTGTTGGCGTCGCCGCCCGGACGGTCCACGAAGGTGGTGCGGGCCGGGTTGAACAGGAAGACCTGGCGGATGTTGCCGCCGGGGGCGCCACCGTCGGTGCCCTCGTTGGGGTCGATCGAGCGCCAGTCGTAGGTCGGGCCGCCGGCCGCGACGATCGCGGCGATGAACTTCGCCATCGTCTGGTCGGCCGCGACGACGCCGGTGCCGGTGCCGTTGTTGTCCTGGATCTCTTCGAGGGCCAGGATGTCGGGGGTGCCGAGGTTGGTGACGACGGCCTCGGCGAGGCGCTGATACTTGGCGGCCGAGTCGGCGACGGTGAGGTTCTCGACGTTGTACGTCGCGATCGACAGGTCGCCGGCCTTCTTGGCCGGGGTCACCTTCTGGCGCTTGAGGCCGCCCTCGGTGATGGCGCCGAGCTCGGTGGCCTGAAGGGTGTAGCCGCCGAACGACTGGTAGTCCATGACACCGGTGGTGCCGGCGGCCAGCGTCGAACCGACGTTGGCGGCGGGGGCGCCGAGCAGCGACTGGATGAAGAAGCGGCCGGCGTTGTTGTCGGCGTAGTCGAGGTAGATGTGGCCGCCGCGCGGGGTCGGGTTGTGGCTCGGGGTGAAGGTCACCCAGAGCTCGCCGAACTCGGTGTTGACCGGGCTGACCAGCTTGGTGCTCTGGGCAACGGTCATCCGCATGCCCTCGTGGACCTCGAAGTAGTCGAGGACGTAGGAGGACGGCTCGAGCGGCTGCGCCTCAAGGGCGCCCGTCTTGGTGTAGACGGCGGGCAGGCTGACGGGCACCGGCGCGGGGAGCGCGTTGCCGCCGGTCAGCTTGATGGTGTTGATGGTGCCGCCCAGCTCGGTCAGCGACTGCGAGCCGGTGGCGGGGCGGTATTCGGTGACGCGGCCGGAGGCCAGGACCGAGTCGCCGGCGACGACCGCAGGGGTGGTCGTGCCGGTGAAGACGAAGATGCCCTCACTGGTCAGCGGGTCGGCGTCGACCGAGGGGTCCTGCATCCAGTAGCCGCGCGAGCTGCCGGTGATGCGGACGGCGGTGACGATGCCGGGCACGTTGGTGACGTTCGTGCCGACGATCGGGGAGATCCGCCCAGAGCCCTGGATGTCGTGGATCCGGGTGGTGCCGGGGGTCGGGTCCTCTGGGTCCTCGGGGTCACCGGCGGCGGAGACCGTGACGCCGGCCGTGTTGGTGGCCTTCGGCACGCCGGAGGTGAAGTCGACGGAGTTGTTGTCCGTGTCGACCAGCGCGCCGCTGCGGGCGTTGGCCGTCGTGTTGCTGAGGCCGGGGGCCGCGAGGGTCTCGACGTTGGCGGTGGCGCCGTATCCGACGAGGTCCTTGACGTTCGGCGCGGTGGCGCAGCTGGTGCCGCAGCCGACCAGCGGGATCTGCGCGGTGACCAGCGCGACGACACCGGAGGTGCCCGACATCGGGATCGTGCCCGTGGCGTCGGGGGTCGGCAGGTCGAGGGTGCCACCGGCGCCCTGCGCCTGGCGAATCAGGTAACGGCCGTTGGCCGGGATCGATCCAGACAGGTTCGTCATCTGGAAGACGACACCGGCGGCGGAGGCGTATTGAACGCTCCAACCGGACACGTCGATCGGGCTGCCGGTACGGTTCGCCAGCTCGATGTAGTCGTTCTTGAACGCCGCACCCGAGTTGCCACCGCCGCCGTAGACGCCGGAGATGACGACGTCGGTGGACAGCGCGTTCGCGGCGGGAAGGGTGCTCAGCGATGCCGCGAGCATTAACGACGACAGACCGGCCGCCGTGATCAGCCGGCGTGCTCTGGGTTTTGCCACGGGTGAGTGCTCCTCCTCAGGACAGTGTTCTCCAGAGAGCATGGTGCCAGCCGATATCGCTTGGAAATGGCACATTCTGCTACTCCCGAGGAGTTCTCCGTTTCTTTCCGTGACGTTTCACTTCGCAGGCCTTGCGACGTGCGAAAACAACGGTTTGACCCCGCGCGGATACGGCTTGCCGACAATCCCAGTGAAGTGTCCCCGCCCCACCGGACAAGAACGCGTGTGAATGAACGCCAAACTCTGACTAACCGAGCAGGCGAGCCGTCTCTTCCCATAGCCGGTCCGCCTGCGCCGGATCAACCGCGTAGTCGGCCAGCGAAGGACCCACCGGCACCTCCCGATCGTCGGCGAAGTAGCGCCCGGTGACCCCGACCGCCCCCAGGGCCAGCAACAACGAGGTCGACGCGCCCTGCTCGGGCGTCTTCCACCCCGGCGGCACCTCCAGGACATTGCCCTGCTCGTCTTTCGCCCCGACGAAGGTGAGCTGGGCGTCGTCCAGGTGCCGCTGGAGGTTGGTCATGATGCCGCCCGGATGCGCGGCGTTGACGAACAGACCGGGCCACCGCCGGGCCGCCCCCACGGCGAACAGGATGTTGGCCGTCTTCGACTGCGCGTAGGCCTGCCACGGGTCGTAGGCCCGCCGCTCGAAGTGGAGGTCGTCGAAGTGCACCGGCGACATCAGGTGCGCGGCGGAGGCGACCACCACGATCCTGCCCCCGTCGGGCATGGCGGGCCGCAGCCCGATGGTCAGTGCGGCGTGCCCGACATGGTTGGTGGCGAACTGCAGTTCCCACCCTTCTCCGGTACGCGTGAGCTCCGGCAGCGCCATGATCCCCGCGTTGTTCACCAGCACATCGAGCGGCCCGTCCCAGCCGGAGACGAACTCCCGCACCGACGCGAGGTCGGCCAGATCGAGCCGCCCGACCGCGACCTTCCACCCGGTCGCCTCGCGGATGCGCTCGGCGGCGACCAGCCCGCTCTCCGGATTCCGCACCGCGATGGTCACCTCGGCCCCGGCCCGGGCCAGGCCGAGGGCGGTTTCGTAGCCGATGCCGGAAGCTCCGCCGGTCACGACAGCACGCATGATCGATCTCCTAAGTAAACCAACTGGATGGTTTAGTTAATCACAGAAACCAACCAGTTGGTTTAGGATCGTCGAGGTGATGGCCTACGACTCCGCCGCGACCCGCGCCCGCCTGCTCGACGCCGCCTACGACGAGTTCGTCGGACGCGGCCTGGCCGGCGCGCGGGTCGACCGCATCGCGACCGCCGCCGAGGCCAACAAACAGGCCATCTACGCCTACTTCGGCTCCAAGGACGCCCTGTTCGACGCGGTCCTCGACGCCCGCCTGCGGGTCCTGGCCGACATCGTCCCCTTCACCCCGGCCGACCTGCCCGACTACGCCGCCCGCCTGTTCGACCGCTTCGCCGAAGACCCGGGCCTGCTGCGGCTGACCCAGTGGAAGGCCCTGGAACACCCCGACGCCTCCGACGCCGAACTGGCCGCCCACCTGAGCAAGTCGGCGGAGGTGTCCGAGGCCCTGGGCCTGGACGCCGAACGCGGCATGGACGCCCTCATGATCGCGCTGGCGGTGGCCCAGGCGTGGAGCATCACCCCGCCCGCCATCCGCACCCTGGGCGCCCCCCACGACGACGCACGACGAGCCCGCCACCGCGCAGCGGTGATCGCGGCGGTGCGGGCATACGTGGAAACGCTAGAAGCTGACGGAATCACCGGGTGACAGCAGCACCAGCCGGTCATCGAGCTCGTATTTCTGGAAGGCGTCGTACAGGTCGGCCGGGCCTTCGGTGAAATGTTGCCAGCCTTCCATGTGGACGGGGATCACCACTTCCGCGCCTGTGATCAACGTCGCCTCGACGACCTCCTCGGCCGTCAGGGTGAGGAAGCCGTCGAGCATCGGGGTTCTGGCGGCCCCCGCGAAGAAGATGCCGGCGTCCATCGGGCCCAGGCGTTCGGTGATCTCGTGGGTCACGTCGAGTGAGGCGTTGTCCCCGCTCACATAGATCGCCGGTAGATCGAAGGCGGTCAGCACGAAACCCGTCACCGTCCCGGTGAGATCTTCCGTGCCCGGCGGGCCGTGCTGGGCCGGCACCCAGGTGATGCGGAGCGAGCCGCCGTCGGGCCGTTCGAAGGTCTGGTGCTGCCACGATCGCAGCCCGGTGATGTCCTCGCCGAGCCGCTCGGCGGCCTCGGGTGTGGTGAGGACCTCGGGCACCTCGTCGAGTAGGGCCCGGCCCGAGATGTCGAGGTTGTCGGCGTGCTGATCATGGGAGAGCAGGATGATGTCGAGATCGCCCAGTTCCTCCAGCGAGACGGCCGGACCGGCGGTTTTGATGAGCGTGCGGGTGCCGCTGGCGATCGGTCCGGGCCCGTCGAAGGCCGGATCGGTGAGCAGTCGGAGACCGCCGATCTCCAGCAGCGCGGTGGGCCCGCCGACCAGCCGTACGGTGCAGGTTTTCCGTTCGGACTCCATCATCCCATCCTGCGCACACCCGCCCAGGCGCGCTCGGGCGGGGTCACTCCTAGCGCAATCGGGCACCACATGTTGATGTGACAGCCGAGTTCGATCCCAGATATGGTGTCCCACGCGTTGGTTCGCCTCGACTGCCAGTCGGGGCGTCGCAAGAGGGAACCCGGTGGGAATCCGGGACTGCCCCGCAGCGGTGAGTGGGAACGAAAGCCGTCATTGAAGCACTGGGCCTGTCGAGAGGTCTGGGAAGCGACGGCCGGTAGGCGCTTGAACAGAGCACGCCCACGAGTCCGAAGACCTGCCAACGCTTTGGTCCGAGGCCGCGTGGGACGGCCCCGCCCGGTGCCCTCGTGCCCGCGCGCCTCGGTGAGTTCGCGAGGAGAGGACGAGCACGGGAATGCGCATCAAGAAGCGCGACGGATCACTCGAACCGGTCGACGTGACCAGGATCGTGCGTGCGGTCGAAGGCTGTTCCGGCGGGCTCGCCGACGTCGAGCCGCTCCGGGTCGCCACCAGGACCATCAGCGGCCTGTACGACGGCGCCACCACCGCCGAACTCGACCGTCTGTCGATCCAGACCGCCGCCGAGATGATCGGCGAGGAGCCGCAGTACTCCCGGCTGGCCGCACGGCTGCTGGCGGCGTACATCCAGAAGGAAGTGAACGCCGACTCGTTCAGCCGGTCGATCAAGGAAGGCCACGCCCTCGGCCTGATCGGCGACCCCACCGCCGCCTTCGTGGCCGACCACGCCGACCTGCTCGACGCCGTGATCGACCCGATCAACGATCACCGCTTCGAATACTTCGGCCTCCGGACCGTGTACGACCGCTACCTGCTCCGCCACCCCCAGACCCGGCTCCCCGTCGAGACCCCGCAGTTCTGGCTGCTCCGGGTGGCCTGTGGCCTGGCCCAGACGTCCGACGAGGCCGTCGAGCTCTACCGCCTGATGTCGTCGCTGGCCTATCTGCCCAGCTCGCCGACGCTGTTCAACTCCGGCACCGGGCACACCCAGATGTCGTCGTGCTACCTGGTCGACTCACCGCGCGACGAGCTCGGCTCGATCTACGAGCGGTACTCCCAGGTCGCCCACCTGTCGAAGTTCGCCGGCGGCATCGGCATCTCCTGGTCCCGGGTCCGCTCCCGGGGCGCCCTGATCAAGGGCACCAACGGCCACTCCAACGGGATCGTCCCGTTCCTGCGCACCCTCGACGCCTCCGTGGCCGCCGTCAACCAGGGCGGCCGCCGCAAGGGCGCGGCCTGCGTCTACCTGGAGCCGTGGCACCCCGACGTCGAGGAGTTCCTGGAGCTCAAGGACAACACCGGCGAGGACGCCCGCCGCGCCCACAACCTGAACCTGGCCAACTGGATCCCCGACGAGTTCATGCGCCGCGTCGAGGCCGACCAGATGTGGTCCCTGTTCGACCCGAACGACCTGCCCGAACTGCCCGACCTGTGGGGCGACGCGTTCGACGAGGTCTATCGGCAGGCGGAGGAAGACGGCCGTGCGGTACGCCAGATCCGCGCCCGCGACCTCTACGCCAAGATGATGCGCACCCTGGCCCAGACCGGCAACGGCTGGATGACCTTCAAGGACATCGCCAACCGCACCTGCAACCAGGCCGCCGAGCCGCAGAACGTGGTGCACCTGTCGAACCTGTGCACCGAGATCATCGAGGTGTCCAGCGACGAGGAGACCGCGGTCTGCAACCTGGGCTCCATCAACCTGGCCGCGCACCTCAGCGAGAGCGGGATCGACTGGGACAAGCTCCGCCAGACGGTGAGGACGGCCGTGGTCTTCCTCGACCGCGTGATCGACATCAACTACTACCCGACCGAGCAGGCCGCGGCGAGCAACCCCCGCTGGCGCCCGGTCGGCCTCGGCCTGATGGGCCTCCAGGACGTCTTCTTCGCGCTGAAGCTGTCCTTCGACTCCCCGGCGGCACGGGAGCTGTCCACCAAGATCTCCGAGGAGATCTACCTGGCCGCCCTCGACACCTCGGCCGACCTCGCGGCGGTGCACGGCCCGCATCCGGCCTACCAGGAGACCTGGGCGGCCCGCGGCCGGCTCCAGCCCGACCTGCACGGCCTCAGCCCGCAATGGACCGAGCTCCGGAAGAAGATCGCCGAGCACGGCCTGCGCAACTCGCTCCTGATCGCCATCGCCCCCACGGCGACCATCGCCTCCATCGCCGGCTGCTACGAGTGTGTGGAGCCCCAGGTCTCGAACCTGTTCAAGCGCGAGACGCTGAGCGGCGAGTTCCTCCAGATCAACAACGCCCTCGTCGACGAGCTCAAGGCCCGTGGCCTGTGGACGGAACCCGTCCGCACCGCCATCCGCCAGGCCGAGGGCTCGGTCCAGGGTCTGAACGAACTTCCCGACGACGTGCGCAGCCTGTTCCGCACCGCCTGGGAGTTGCCCCAGCGGGCCCTGATCGACATGGGGGCCGCGAGGGCGCCGTACATCGACCAGAGCCAGTCGCTCAACCTGTTCATGGCCAGCCCGACCATCGACAAGCTGTCGTCGATGTACCTGTACGCCTGGAAGTCGGGCCTCAAGACCACCTATTACCTGCGCTCGCGCCCCGCGACGCGCATCCAGCAGGCCACCGTCCCGGTGCTCACCGCGGCCGAGGCCTGCTCCCTGGAGAACCCCGAATCCTGTGAGGCGTGCCAGTGATGCTGCTCGACCCCGGCATGAGCCTGACCCTGCGCCCGATGCGCTACCCGGCGTTCTTCGAGCGCTACCGCGACGCCATCAAGAACACCTGGACCGTCGAGGAGATCGACCTCCACTCCGACCTGGCCGACCTGGGCAAACTCTCCGAGGCGGAGCGCCACCTGGTGTCGCGCCTGGTGGCCTTCTTCGCCACGGGTGACACGATCGTCGCCAACAACCTGGTGCTCAACCTCTACCAGCACGTCAACGCCCCCGAAGCGCGGCTCTACCTGTCGCGGCAGCTCTTCGAAGAGGCCGTGCACGTGCAGTTCTATCTGAACCTGCTCGACACCTACGTCCCCGACGAGCAGGAGCGCTTCGCGGCCTTCGCCGCCGTGGAGAACATCCCGTCGATCAGCCGCAAGGCGGAGTTCTGCTTCCGGTGGATCGACTCCCTCGGCGACCTCAAGACGTTGGAGACGAAGGACGACCGCCGCGCCTTCCTGCTCAACCTCATCTGCTTCGCCGCCTGCATCGAGGGCCTGTTCTTCTACGGAGCCTTCGCGTACGTCTACTTCCTGCGCTCCCGTGGGCTGCTGAACGGCCTGGCCTCGGGCACGAACTGGGTGTTCCGCGACGAGTCGATGCACATGGCGTTCGCCTTCGACGTCGTCGAGGTCGCCCGCGCGGAAGAGCCCGACCTGTTCGACGACAAGCTCGTGGCCCAGGTGAAGGACATGCTCGCCGAGGCCGTCGAGTGCGAGGCCCAGTTCGCCGAGGACCTGCTCAACCAGGGCGTGTCCGGCATGTCGCCCACAGACATGCGCCGCTACCTGGAACACGTCGCCGACCGCCGCCTCGCGCAGCTCGGCATCCCGCCCCTGTACGGCTCGAAGAACCCCTTCGCCTTCATGGAGCTCCAGGACGTCCAGGAGCTGGCCAACTTCTTCGAGCGCAAGGTCTCGGCCTACCAGGTGGGCGTCACCGGCACGGTCAGCTTCGACGCCGACTTCTGACATAAGCGGGGCTTAAAGACCCGCACCACCGGGCCCCATTCCGGGCCGTCCTCCCTCGACATCCGTGTGACGGGCGTGGTCACGATGGAAGTACGGCTATGCCAAAGGAGATCCTCATGGACAAGAGGAGAGCGGCGGCGGTCTGCGCGGGGTTCGTCGGAGCCGGCGCCTTGGTGCTCGGTCCGGTGGCCACGTCGGCGTCGGCCGGTGCGGCTGCGCTGCCGACCGGCACGACGCCCGTGGTGGCGACGTCACATCATGACCCGCCTCATGGCCATCACAACGACCACCATCACAAGAAGCACCACAACAACCATCACCACAACAACCACCACAACAACCACCACCACTGAGGTGGTCGGAAGTGTGCGCGGCCTCTGTCAGCCGCGCACACTCATGCGGGCGCCGGCGACCGTGACCCCGCTCGGCGACACCGTCACCGGTGACAGGTCCACCGAGGTCACCTCGGGAAGGGTCGCGACCAGGCGCCCGACTTTCGCCAGCAGGTCGCCCAAGGCGGTCGTGTCGGCGCGGGGATGGTCGCGGTAGCCGTACAGAAGCGGAGAACAGCGCAGGTCGGTGATCATCTCGGCGGCGGCGTCCGGCCCCAGCGGCGGGACCCGATAGGAACGGTCCCCGGCCAGATCCGCGACGACCCCGCCGTAGTCCAGCACCACGAGAGGCCCGGTCACGGGGTCGTTGACGCCCCGTACGACCATCTCCACCCCGCCGCCGGAGTCGAGGGTGATCCCGAAGTGGGCGAGCAGCCGGGCCGTGTCGTGAACCAGTTCGTGCGCGGCCGGATCGTCGGACACCGGGAGCCACTCGGGCGCGTTCAGCACGTCCCCGCTGATGGCCACCCGGCGGCCGGCCGGAAGCGGCTGGTAGGCCAGCAGCCGGACCGTGTCGACCAGGTCGCGCAGCCCGTCGACCAGGATCACGCCGGTGGCGCGGGCGAGGGCGGCCAGTTCGGGCGTGATCCCGGCGGGTGTGAAGACCACGATCGGCTTGCGTCGGCTGACCTGCGCCGCCACCTGCGAAAACTCTCTAGGGTCCCCCAGGGAGTCGACGACGATGACGGTCGTGACCGGATCGTCTCCCCAGTGGGTCAGCATCTCGGCGTCGTCGGCCCGGACGTATGAACACACCGGCAGCACGTCGACGAGCGCGGCCAGGACCGCCTCCGACCGTGACAGCACGGCCACCTCACCAGGAATGGAATCCACGCCAACATGCTGGCGGCGTCAAGATTCACGAAGTAGGGCCGGATGACTCACCCCGATGGGACCAAAGTCACACCGCTTGGTAGCAGAATGTCGCCATGGCCCACCCCCTGGTCCCCAGCATGCGCCTGGACGAGCTGCTCGCCGAGCTCCAGACGCGGCTCGAGGCGGTGCTGGCCAACCCGTGATCGGGTCCACGCGCTCCTCGAAGCCGTGGTCCTCATCGGCAGCGACCTCCAGCTGGAGATCGTGCTCGGCCGGATCGTGGAGACCGCCGCCCGGCTGGTCGACGCGACCTACGGCGCGCTCGGCGTGGTGGGCGAGGAGTCCACGCTGCTGGAGTTCATCCCGGTCGGGCTGAGCGAGACGGAGATCGCCAGGATCGAACACTGGCCCCACGGCCTGGGGCTGCTCGGGCTGCTCATCAAGGAGCCGGTTCCGCTGCGGATGGCGCGGATCTCCGACCACCCCGACTCCTACGGCTTCCCGCCCCCACGTCGTCGGCCGGGCCCGCGAGATGACCGACGCCGACGTCGCGGTGCTGCGCTTCGGCAACGGCACCGAGATCGCCGACGGCGACGTGACCGCTCTGGTCGACGACGAATCGGCGCAGTCGGCGTCGATCCCGCTGGGCCGGGAGGGTTCGGTGCGCGCGGTGCTGGAGATCGGCAAGCGGCCGGGCCGGTTGCCCTTCACGCCGTCGCTGCTGCGCATGCTGAGCGCGTTCGCCGACCAGGCCTCGATCGCGCTGGAGCTGGCCGAGGCCCGGGAAGACGCCGAGCGCCTTGGCCTGCTGGAAGACCGCCACCGCATCGCCAAAGACCTGCGCGCCCACATCGTCGAACTGGTCGAGGGCGCCCGGGGTCACCTGGGCTTCATGCCCGGCCTGCGGATGGAGGGCTGGCTCGACAACGCCGTGGGCGACGCGGTCGCCGAGCAGCTGCTCGCCGTCCTGCGCGAGGCCCTTTCCAATCTTGTACGCCATGCGAAAGCCACCCGGGCCGAAGTGGTGGCCGAGGTGACGGGCGGCAAACTGACCCTGATCGTCCAGGACGACGGCGTCGGCGTCCCCCCGGAGGGCCGCCGCAGCGGTCTGCGCAACCTCGAAGAGCGGGCGACGCTGCTGGGCGGGTCCTTCACGATCGGCGCGGCCGACGGCTGGAACACCCGGTTGCGCTGGAGCGTGCCAGTTCATTGAGGCAGATTCGAAGCGCGAGCCACGGCCGGCCTTCGGCCGTCCGCGTCTCGCTCACATGATCCGGCGGCCCGAGACCTCCTCGGCCGACAGCGTCACGAAGTGGTCGAACGCCGACGGTGTCCAGGGCAGCAGCGGCAGCGCGGCCAGCCGGGCGATCTCCCCGATGCCGGTCACCCCGCGGGCGTGCCCGAGCACGGTCACCGACCAGCCGGTCCCGGTGGTCTTGTCGATGTCGTCGATCTCGAACGCCACCACGGCGTCCCGGGTCGCGGCGGCCAGACGAGAACCGATGGTGGTCCGGACGACGACGGTCTCCCCGTCGAGCACGTAGTTGACCGGCTCGACGGCGGGCAGCGCCCGATGCGTGAACACGAGGCGCCCGATAGGAGTGGTGGCCAGCAGGCGCAGACACTCCTCCCGGGACAGCACCGAGAGTCCGGCCGAGTCGATTCTCATGAAGTGAGTCTGTCCTGGAGCCACATCTGCCGATTAGGGACTTAAGTCCCTTTAATCTCGCCGATCCGCTCTCATCCGCGCCGACAGCGCCGCCGCCTGGGTCCGCCGCTGCATGTTCAGCTTGGCCAGCAGGTTCGAGACGTAGTTCTTGACGGTCTTCTCGGCCAGATACATCCGCTCGCCGATCTGCCGGTTCGTCAGCCCCTCGCCGATCAGGTCCAGGATCGTGCGTTCCTGGTCGGACAGGGCGGCCAGCGGGTCGGTGCGCCCGGCCTGGTCGCGCAGCCGGTGCAGCATCGACGCGGTGGTCTGCGGGTCGAGCAGCGACTGCCCGGCCGCGACCGTGCGGACCGCGCCCACCAGGTCGGAGCCGTGGATCTGCTTCAGCACATAGCCGGCCGCCCCCGCCATCACGGCCTCGAAGAGGGCGTCGTCGTCGGCGTAGGAGGTGAGCATCAGGCAGGCCAGACCGGGCAGCTGGGCGCGGACCTCGCGGCAGACCTTGACGCCGTCGCCGTCCGGCAGGCGTACGTCGAGGATCGCCACGTCGGGCCGCAGGGCCGGGATGCGCGCGATGGCCGAGGCGGCGTTGCCGGCCTCGCCGACGACTTCGATGTCGTCTTCCGTCTCCAGCAGCGCGGCCACCCCACGCCGTACGACCTCGTGGTCGTCAAGCAGGAAGACACGAATCATGGGACGAATCTAGGTACCGGAGGTCTCCAGCGGAAGGGCCTTCGGCCCTCTTGACGTCAAGTCAACTTGATGAAGGACGCTGAACCGCATGGACATCGAGGAGATCACCCGGATCGTCACCACCGTCGAGCACGCGCAGCGCGACGAGCAGGTCGAGGAGTTCGTCGCCCTCTTCCGGCACGACGCCATCTGGACCACCGGCCACGGCCGCCGCCTGTTCGGCCGCGACGAGATCGCCGACTTCACCCGGAAGGTGCTCCCGGGCGGCATGACAGGTCTGTCGATGACCTTCGAGATCGAGCACATCCTGTTCATCCGCCCCGACGTCGCGGCAGTGAAGCTGGTCCAGCAGTACCGCACGCTGGAGGGCGAACCCGAGGGCAACCCCGGCTCGCCGATGTGGGTCATGGCGAAGGAAGACGGCCGATGGCTGCTGACGGCCTGCCAGAACACCGAGGTGCGTTAGGGGTTGAGCCGGGCGAACTCGATGCTCAGGGCGGTGAGATACGACGTCCAGACCACGAAGGGGAGCAGGAGCAGGGCCGCCATCTTGCTGTCGCGCCAGAAGACGAAGAAGCCCACGACGAGCAGGCCAAGGAAGAGCGCCGCGTCGATCGCGGCCAGGAAGTGCCAGCGCAGCCCCAGCGAGAGCGGCGCCCACAGCGCGTAGGCGACCAGCTGGGCCACCCACCACCACAGGGCAAACGGCCTGGCCTCCTCATACCAGAGCAGCCCCGCGATCAGCGCCATCGTGAGCGACAGGAAGGCGAACGCCGGCCCGTGCAGCCAGATGGGCAGCTCGAACGGGGGGCGCTGCAACTCCGCCAGCCCCGGCCTTGCGTTGATCGAGACCAGCCGGTTGTCGATCGCCGTCCCCAGCACGGCGAGCACCGCGAGCACCAGCCCCGGCCAGCGCCGAAGCCAATGGGTGCCCTCGTCGTCACTCATGGTGACACCGTATCCGGCGGAAAAACGGCCTGGCCGGAGCCAGGCCGTTCCGCTGCTACGCGATGGCGCAGGCGCTCCCGTTCAGCGAGAACGCGCTCGGACGTGCGGTGTTACCGGTGTGGTTGGCGTTGAACCCGAACGACTGGGTCCCGTTCACGGGGATCGTCGGGTTGTAGGCCATGTTCCGCGCCGTGACGTTCCCACTGGTCGGCGAGACGGTGGCGTTCCACGCCGAGGTGATCGTCTGCCCGGAGGGCAGCGTGAACGCCAGCCCCCACGTGTTGATCGGGCTGGTCCCGGTGTTGGTGATCGTCACACTCGCGGTCAGCCCGGTGTTCCAGGGATTGACCGTGTACGCCACCCGGCAGGGCCCGCCCGGAGAAGGCGTGGGCGTGGGTGTGGGTGACGGAGTGGGCGTCGGCGTCGGGGAAGGAGTGGGCGTCGGAGTGGGTGTCGGCGTCGGAGTGGGCGTGGGTGTGGGCGACGGCGACGGCTGGCTGCCGTCCAGGCCGAAGAAGCTGATCGCCATCGCGGCCTGGCCGGACTGCGGCAGGTTGTGGCCCACGCCCTGCAGGCTGATCGCCTCGACCTGGGTCCCGTAGCGGGTCCGCGTCCACCCGGAGCGCGGCGTGTCGGTCGAGGTCGGCGTCTGCGACAGCCCGTGGACGTTGGTCCACTGCTTGATCTGCTCCTGGAAGTTCGGGTAGCGCAGCGTGGCGTCCTCGGTGCCGTGCCAGATCTGCATCCTCGGCCGGGCCCCGGTGTAGCCCGGGTAGGCGCCGCGAACCAGGTCACCCCACGCCTGCGGGGTCCTGATGATCTGCCCGTTGGCGCACTCGCTGTTCCACGTCGACCCGCCCGTGGTGGCGAAACACGCGAACGGCACGCCCATGAACGACGCCCCGGCCCTGAACACGTCCGGGTAGTCGCCGAGCAGGACGTTCGTCATCATGCCGCCCGAGGAGGCCCCGGCGGCGAAGACCCGGTTGGGGTCGACGTTGTAGCGCGACTTCACGTAGTTGACCATCGAGACGATGCCCACGGGGTCGCTGTTGCCGTTGTGGGTGAGCGCACCGGAAGTGTAGACGTCGTAACACTGGCCGCTGCGGGTCGCCGACGGGTAGATCACGATGAACCCGTAACGGTCGGCGAGGGAGGCGAACTCCGTACCCGAGTAGAAGGCGGGCCCCGTCCCGGTGCAGTAATGGACCGCCACCAGGATCGCCGGGCGCGGCGCGACGTTGTCGGGGACGTACAGGTGCATGCGAAGGTTGGTGGGGTTTGTGCCGAAACCCGTCACCTCGACGAGCGAGGCCGCCTGAGCCGGCCGCAGGGGGACCAGCCCCGCGGCCAGGATCAAGATGGCGACCAGGAGTCGTTTCATGTCTCCTCCGAACGATCGAAATATTTTGGAGAATGACCCGAAACATTTCTGGAAGCAAGGTTCGCGAAGAGTGGTAACGCCCCACCTGGGACGGGCTGTGAAACTTTCGACCGGACATCGATGTCCGGCGGTGATGGTTGGGTGATCTCATGCGTCTTCACGTTGGATGTGCGATGTGGAACCAGAAATCGTGGCAGCCCCAGCTCCCGCCCGGGGAGCGCTTGGAGGCGTACGCGACATGGTGCAACGCCGTCGAGGGCAACACGACCTTCTACGCCGTCCCGTCGCGGGAAACGGTCGAGTCGTGGGCCAGGCAGACCGATCCCGGCTTCCGCTTCCTGGTCAAACTCCCCAAGACCATCACCCACGAACGCCACCTCATCGGCGCGGCCGACGAACTCGCCACGTTCCTCCACCGGATGGAACCGCTCGGCCCCCGCAACCACGCCCTGTGGATCCAGCTCCCCGGCGGCTTCGGCCCGGCGGACCTCGGCACCCTCGCGACCTTCCTGCGCGGCCTCCCGGCAGACCACCGCTACGCCGTGGAGGTCCGCCACCGGGCCTTCTTCGACGACGAGAGGGCCGCGGCGGCCCTGGAGAAGGTCCTGGCCCCACGGGAGGCCGAATGGGTCCCCTTCGACACCACGGTCCTCTTCGAGCGGCCGCCGACCTCCGACGCCGAACGCGAGGCCTGGACCAGGAAACCGCGGATGCCCCGACGGGACCGCGCCCTGACGGGCCACCCGCTCATCCGCTACCTCGGGCGCGACGACGCCGACCGCACGGTTGAGGGCTGGGCCTTCTGGATCGACAAGACGGTCGAATGGCTGAAGGAGGGGCGCTCGCCGACGATGTTCGTGCACACCCCGGACAACACCCAGGCGCTGACCCTGGCCCGCCGTTTCCACGACGAGGTCAGAGCCAGACTTCCCGAACTCGACCCGCTCCCCGACCCGCCGGAGGTCGAGCCGCTGACGCTGTTCTAGCGGAGGTGGAGGTGAACGCCGGTCATCGGCGTGGGTGAGGTCGTGAAGCGGGCGGGTCAGAAAGGTTGCACGCGACTAGCGGCTCTTCCGGAACCGCGACGGCGCGATCCCGTAGCGGCCCGTGAACGCCTGCCGCAGCGACTCCGCCCGTCCGAACCCGGTCCGATGGGCGATCACCGCCATCGTCAGGTCGGTCGTCTCCAGCAGCCGGGCCGCCGCCTCCAGCCGGGCCTCCCGCACATACCGGGCCGGCGCGAGCCCCAGGTGCTTCACGAACAGCCGGGTCAGGTGCCGCTCGCTGGTGCCGATCCGGCGGGCGAGGGCGCCCGTCGACAGGTCCTCGTGGAGGTTGGCGCCGATGAACCCCGTCAGCGTGCTCAGCGGGCCGTCGGGGGCGGGCGGCTTGACGAACATGCTCATCTGCGCCTGGTTGCCCGGCCGCTGCAGGTAGGTCACCAGGTGCCGGGAGGTCATCCGGGCCACTTCGGCGCCGTGGTCCTCCTCGATGAAGGCCAGGGTGAGGTCGAGCGCGGCGGTCACCCCGGCCGAGGTCGCGAACGCGCCGTCGCGGATGAAGATCGGGTCGGGGTCGATCGTGATCTGCGGGTGGCGGGCGGCCAGGCGGGGCGCGTCCTGCCAGTGGGTGGTGGCCCGGCGGCCGTCGAGCAGGCCGGTCTCGGCCAGGATCGAGGCGCCCGTGCAGACCGAGGCGACCCGGCGGCTGACGTTGGCGAGCCGCCGGACGTGGGCGACCAGCACGGGGTTGCTGGCGGCGTCGTCGCAGCCGATGCCGCCCACGACGATCAGCGTGTCGAGCGGGCCGGTCTCGTGTTCGAGGGTGGCCTGCGCGGCCAGGGTCAGGCCGCTGGCGCAGACGATGGGACGGCCGCCGGGGGTGGCGAACGCGATGTCGTAGGGAGGCGCGGCGCCGAAGACGTTGGCCATGATCAGGGAACTGGTCACGCAGGCGATGTCCAGTAACTCGGCGGCGGGATACCCGACGACCACGACTCTCCGCATGACAGCAGACTAAGAGCCCAGATTTCCGGACACATTAGTCTTCGGACGTAGGTTCGGCTCCTCCTCGCGGACCATTGTCGACGGCATGAACTGGACCCGATTCGTCCTGCACTACCTCGAGATGGTCATCGCGATGTTCGCCGGGATGTTCCTGCTCGGCCTGATCACCGGCGGCTGGGACCTCGGCCCGGAGGCCGGCTATCTCGTCATGGCGGTCAACATGTCGATCGGCATGGCCGTGGTGATGGTCCTGAGAGGCCACTCATGGCCACGCACGCTGGAGATGTGCGCGGCCATGTTCGCGCCCGCGGTGATCGCGTTCCCGCTGTTCTGGGCGGGCGCGGTCGACGACCACGGGCTGATGATGATCGCCCACGTCGTCATGTTCCCGCTGATGCTGGCCGTGATGCTGCGGCGCCGCGAGGACTACGTCCACGCCCATCACTAGACCTTCTCCTGCCGGGGCAGGACCACCTCCCTGATCACCAGCAGCACGGCGGCGGCGAGCGGGATGCCCAGCAGCGCGCCGACCACGCCGAGCAGCGCGCCGCCGAGCAGCGCCCCGATGATGGTCGCGATCGGCGGCACGTTGACCGACGACTTGAACACCCTCGGCGAGATCACGTAGTTCTCGATCTGCTGGTAGATCACGAAGAAGATCACACACGCGATGCCGATCGGCAGCGAGGTCAGCAGCCCCACCAGCGAGGCCACCACCGCCCCGATGACCGCGCCGACCATCGGGATCAGGTCGGTGATCGCCACGAAGATCGCCAGCGCCAGCGCGTAGGGGACCCCGGCGATGGTCAGGAAGATGTACGTCACCACACCGGCGATCACCGAGATGATCAGGTTGCCGCCGACGTACCCGCCGATCTGCCGGATCACCTCGTCGACCAGCAGCCTGACCCGGTCGCGCCGCGACCTCGGCACCATCCGGTAGCCCGACTCCTTGATCGAGTTGAGCGACCCGAGGAAGTAGAGCGTCAGCACCAGCACCGTCAGGAAGCTGAACACGGCGCTGATCACCACCCCGGCCACGCCCAGGATCCCGCCGAACAGCGAGGTGGCCAGGTCGCCGCTGGTGAGGTACTGCTGGAGCTTCTCCAGCACCTGATACTGCTGGTCCAGTGTCCGGATCAGCGGATGGTTCTGGAGTTGCTGTACGAGATTCGGCACGTCCTGGACGAATCCGGCGGTCTGCTCGGTGAGGGCCGGCACGATCGACAACGCGAAGATCGCGAAGAACACGATCACCCCGGCGAACACGATGACGATCGCCCAGAGGCGCGACAGCCCCCTGCCGTGCAGCCACTCGACGGCCGGGTTGAGCCCGATCGCCAGGAACAGCGACACCACGATCAGCACGAGAACCGACCCGGCGGCGGCCACCATCTGCACCAGCCACCAGGCGGTCAGCACGCCGAAGGCGGCCACCAGCCCGAACATGAACGGGCTGTTGCCCATGGGCTTGCCTGGGCGGCCGAAGGGGAGCTTGTGCTCGCCGGAATGGTCAGGTGCCGACGACGGGGCCGGTGGCGGCGCCGAGTCGGCCACGGCGCCGATGGGGGCGTGGGCGATGGGCACCTCAGTGTCTGGGGGCCCGGAAGAAACGGATTTGTCCGTCACAGGAGCCAAGACTGCCCCAAAGCTGGCCCAATATACAAAGAAGCCGGCGCCCGATCATGGGCGCCGGCTTCTCAGAATCAGATCTCAGGACATCCTGTTGTGCATCTCGTCACTCTTCGGCTCCACCGTCTCGCCTGCCTGGTGAGCCGTCTGGGCGGCGCGGTGCCGCACATGCTCGACCTTGCCGCGGACGGCGTCCTTGGTGTCGGACATCGTGTCGGCCCACTGCCGAGCGTTCCGCTTGTAGAGCGCGAAACCGATCGCGCCCATCGCCATCCCGCCCAGCAGCACCATCATCGGCATCCGTCCGCGCCGCTTGACGATCGGCGGAGCCGGGTCGATCCGCCGGGACAGCTCGGCCAGCATCGCGGCCAGCCGCGGTGCCACCTGCTCCTCCAGGGTCACCGCCGCGTGGTCGATCCGCGGGGCCGCCCAGTATCGGGCGTCCTCGAACCGGTGCGACGCGACGTCACGGGCGGTGCCCGCGTAGTCACGGGCGTTGCCGGCCATGTCACGGGCGTTGCCGGCCATCCCGACCGCGGTCTCACGTGCCTGTCCGGCCATCGGGCCGACCTTGTTGGCCGTGCGGTAGGCCGAGTATTTAGCCCGGCTTGCCCACGTATCTGGATAGTCCAGCGCGGCGCGCGCCTTCTTCTTCATTGTCCGGGACACGACAACCTCCCCTGTCGAAATGGGGCCCCGAGTCGTCACCTTCCCGCCCGAATGCCCCTCAATCATCACCAGGGGTGCTCCGGACGATCGCTACCCTTGCCCTTGGAAAACATCGAGTCCGTGATCTGAAGGGGGCGGCCACGCATGGCTGAGAACCTCATCGCGACCCTGAACACCAACCGGGGCACGATCAAAATCAAGCTTTGGCCGAACCAGGCGCCGAAGACCGTGAAGAACTTCGTCGAGCTCGCCGAAGGCACCCGGGAGTGGACCCACCCCGAGACCGGCCAGAAGACCAATGCCAGGCTCTACGACGGCACCGTCTTCCACCGTGTGATCGCCGGGTTTATGCTCCAGGGCGGCGACCCGCTTGGCCAGGGCGTCGGCGGCCCCGGCTACGACTTCGACGACGAGATCCACGTCGACAACCAGTTCAACCGCCCCTACCTGCTGGCCATGGCCAACGCGGGCAAGCGGTTCGGGAAGGGCACCAACGGGTCGCAGTTCTTCATCACCGTCGCCCGCACCCCTCACTTGAACCAGGGTCACACGATCTTCGGCGAGGTCATCGAGGGCACCGACGTGGTCGACGCGATCGGGGTCACCGAGACCGACGGCCGCGACCGGCCGATCAAGGAAGTCGTCATCGAGTCGGTCACCATCGACCGTTCGTAGTCGGCGAACGGCAGGGGCGTCCCACTGTGGGCGCCTCTGCCGTTTTCGTATGGCAGGCTGAGGTTAGGCCCCTCCGGAAGGACCCCGTTGACCACCCAGCCTCCCTCGATGGAACCGGGCTCGGCGGCGATGCCCACCTGCTACCGGCATCCCGAGCGCGAGACCTACGTCCGTTGCCAGCGGTGCGACAAGCCCATCTGCCCCGACTGCATGCAGAACGCCTCAGTCGGCTTCCAGTGCGTCGAGTGCGTCCGTGAGGGCAACAAGGGTGTCCGCCAGGCCCGCGCCCAGTTCGGCGGCGGCCACGTCACCGTGCCCAGGGTCACGTGGGGCCTGCTGGCCGTCAACGTGGTCGCCTACGTCGCCGAAGTGGTGCGCAGCGACGACATCATCAACCTCTTCGCCACCTCACCCGTGCACATCTACGAGGGCGAATACTGGCGGCTGATCACGGGCGCGTTCCTCCACTCGCCCCCCACCTCGGCCTTCTCGTTCACCCACATCCTGTTCAACATGTGGGCGCTCTACGCCATCGGGCCCGAGCTCGAACGCCGCCTGGGCCACCTGCGGTTCGGGGTGCTCTATCTGGTCGCCGCGCTCGGCGGCTCGGCCGCCGTCTACCTGTTCAGCATTCCCGCCGCCGTCGGCGCCTCGGGCGCCATCTACGGCCTGTTCGGTGCGCTGTTCGTGATGGCCCGCCGCCTCGGCTACGACGCCCGCGGGGTGGTCTGGCTGATCGGCATCAACGCCGTCCTGACCTTCGTCGTCCCCGGGATCAGCTGGCAGGGCCACTTGGGCGGCCTGGTGGTGGGCGCTCTGGTGGCGGTCATCTTCGCCTACGCACCCGAACGCAACAGGTCGGTCATCCAGTGGGCCGGGGTGGCGGCGGTCGTGCTCGTGCTGGTGCTGACCGTCTACTTCGGTGAGCCCTACGCCTATATCGCCGAGTGGCAGCGCCAGTTCGGCATCCCCTGGCCGGGCAGAGACTGATCGAGCACGGGCTGAGGCTTCCCCAGGCTGTGGAAAAGTCTGTGGAAAGTGTCAGCCCGTCGCCTCGGTGTCGGCTAACGCCACTTCGTGGAAAGAATCACGCCGAAGATGATCAGAGAGAACCCGATCGCCAGGTTCCAGTTGCCCAGCGGCTCGAACACGGGGCCGGTGCGGCCGATGATGTAGTAGGCCGCGATCCAGCCGATGCCGAGGATCCACGACGCCACCATGACCGGCGCCAGCCAGCGGGGGCTGACCTTGACCGAGGTAATCTTCTGGGGCGGGGTGTAGACGGCCTTCTTGCGAACCTTCGAGTTGGGCACGGGAGTCTCCTGATGGTAACCCGCGCTCGATGCGGGTTTGGCAGTAAGCGTAGTCGCTAAGAATAGACGCCGACGTCCCCGAAGGGCGATTCCCCTTTCCATCGGACGTCCGCAAACAATTTGTCAACCTAGTGCCGAAGCGGGGAACTCGGGCGGGTTGAAGCCTACTGTGGCCCGGTGAGAGCGATCCTGCGGACCATCGGTGAGCTCAGCATCACTCTGGGTGTCGTGTTGCTGCTCTTCTGCGCTTACCTGCTGTGGGGGACCAGCTCCTACACCGAACGCCATCAGCGCCTTCTCCAGCAGCAACTGGTCGCCGAGCAGGCCGAGAAGACGCTGGGAAAGATCCAGCTCGGCGGTGCCGTGGCGCTGCTCAAGCTCCCCCGCCTCGGCGCGACGTACAAGTACGCCATCGTCGAGGGCATCGAAGACGAGCACCTGCGCCAGGGCCCCGGCCACTACCCCGGCTCGGCCCAGCCCGGCGAGGTCGGCAACTTCGTCGTCTCGGGCCACCGCACCACCTACGCCGCGCCGTTCAACCGGATCGACGAGCTCGAAAAGGGTGACGACATCGTGATCGACGCCCGGGAGGCGCGGTACACGTACAAGGTCACCGGAACGAAGATCGTCGAACCGACCGAGGTCGACGTGATCGAACCGGTGCCCGGCCGCCCGGGGAAGAAGGCCGAGAAGGCCGTGATCACCCTCTCCACGTGCCACCCCGAATATTCGGCCCGCCAGCGCCTCATCGTCTTCGGCACCCTGGCCAAAACCGAGGAACGCGACGTCATCTAAGCGAGACGTGGCCCGCGCCTTGAATCTGCCTCGAAGAAAGAGTTCACGTGTACGGCTTCGTCTGGCGTCACCTGCCCGGCAACACCGCCGCCAAGCTCGTCGGCATGCTCCTGCTGCTGGGCCTGGCCGGGCTCTTCCTCTGGTACGGCGTCTTCCCCTGGCTGGAGCCGCGTGTCGCCCTTGACGAGGTGACCGTAGGGTGAGTGGGTGCACATCCTGGTCGTCGACAACCATGACAGTTTCGTGCACACGATCGTCCAATACCTGCGCGTCCTCGGCGCCGACTGCGATGTGCGGCCCCGCGACGAGGTGACCGTCGCCGACGCCGGCGGGTTCGACGGGGTGCTGGTCTCCCCGGGCCCCGGAGCGCCGGAGGACGCCGGGGTCAGCGTGCCGCTGGTCCACTGGTGCGCCGAGCAGCGGCTGCCCTACCTGGGCGTCTGCCTGGGGCATCAGGCCCTGGCCATCGCCTACGGCGCCGAGGTGACCCGGGCGCCCGAACTGCTGCACGGGCGCACCAGCCCGATCGTGCACGACGGCCACGGGGTGTTCGAGGGGCTGCCGAGCCCGGTGACCATGACGCGCTACCACTCGCTGGCCGTCACGCCCGAGAGCGTCCCGGCCGAGCTGACCGTCACCGCGACCACCCCTGACGGGGTGATCATGGGGCTGCGGCACAGGTCAGTGCCCTTGGAAGGGGTGCAATTCCACCCAGAGTCGGTCCTGTCCGAGCATGGCTCACAATTGCTCGGAAATTGGCTCAGAAACCTGTAACACCCCGAGGGCTGTAACCGACATCACAGTGAGGGTTTCCGCCATTGCCCCCGAGTGGCGGAAACCCTTTCTGCGTTGCTACTGGCCGCCGAAGCCGCCGCCACCCGTGTCGACGTCGACGCCGTCTCCACCGTCACCGGGGTCGGGCGGGTTGTTGGGGTCGTCGGTGCCGTCCGGCGGCGGATCCTGGCTGGGGAAGTCGGTGCCCGGGTCGTCGGTCGGCGGCTGCTCGGGCTGAGCCTGCGGGCCGCTGGAGACGACCAGCGTGATGGTGCGCTTCGGCGCCTGCTTGGACCCGCCCGCGGGCGTCTGGTCGATCACGATGCCCCGTGGGACCACGTCGCTGGGCTGCTCCGAGATGTTGACCCGGAAGCCGGCCTCTTCGAGGGTCTGCCGCGCGTCGTCGACCGTCAGCGTCGTCACGGTCGGGACCTCGAGCAGTTCGGTCGGCATGATCAGCTTGACCCGGCTGCCCTTGTTGACCTCTTCGCCCGCGGCCGGGTCGGACTTGATGACCGTGCCCTGTTTCGCCGAGGAGTTCTCGAAGCCGATCGTGAACTTCAGCCCGGCGGCCGTCAGTTCGGCGATGGCGTCTTCACGGTTCTTGCCCGTCACGTCGGGGACCGCGATGGTCTCCACGCCCTTCGACACGAAGAGCTTGACCGCCGAGCCCTTCTCGAGCTGCTCGCCCGCCCCGGGCTCGGTGCGGATCGCCCGGCCCTTCTTGTAGTCCTCGTTGAACTCTTCTTCGGTCGTGACCTTGAATCCCTCTTTGGTCAGCGCGGCCTCGGCCTCGGCCTTCGGCTGGTCTTCGATCACCGGGACCGGGATCGTCACGACCTTGTCGCCGTCACCCGGGGAGGAGATGAAGGAGAGGCCGACCCAGACGAACGCGCCGATGATCAGCAGCGGGATGAGGATCCACGCGGCCGTCTTGGCGGCGGTCGCCCCGGCGCTGTTCTTCTGCCGGTGGCGGTCGCTGCGGCTGGTGCGCTCCTCGTCGCCGTATTCGTAGGCGGGGATGTGGCGGGTGCCCTGCGCCGGTGCGGCGCCCTGGGCGCTGGTCATGGTGCGGGTGCGGTCGGCGCCGGCGTACTGCCCGTAGTTGTTGGCCAGGGCCATCGTCTGCGGGTCCATCGGCATGCCCTGGACGGCGCGCTGGAGGTCGGCCCGCATCTCGGCCGCGCTCTGGTAGCGCTGGACCGGGTCCTTGGCCATCGCCTTGAGCACGATGGCGTCACACCACTTGGGGATCTCCGGGTCGATCCGCGACGGCGGGATCGGGTCTTCGCGGACGTGCTGGTAGGCGATCGCCACGGGGGAGTCGCCGGTGAACGGGGGCTGGCCGGTCAGCAGCTCGTAGAGCACGCAGCCGGTCGAGTAGATGTCGCTCCGGGCGTCGACGCGCTCGCCGCGCGCCTGCTCCGGAGAGAGGTATTGGGCGGTGCCGATCACCTGGGCGGTCTGCGTCATGGTGGCGGCCGAGTCGGCCATCGCGCGGGCGATGCCGAAGTCCATCACCTTGACCTCGCCGTTGCGGGTCAGCATGACGTTGGCCGGCTTGATGTCGCGGTGGACGATCCCGCCCCGGTGGCTGTAGTCGAGGGCCCGCAGGATGCCGTCGACCAGTTCGGCCGCGCGCTCGGGCATCAGCCGGCGGTCGGCGCGCAGCAGGTCGCGGAGGGTCCGCCCGTCGACGTACTCCATCACGATGTAGGGCGTCGGGGTGCCGTCCATCATGTCTTCGCCGGTGTCGTACACCGCGATGATCGATGGGTGGTTGAGTGACGCCGCCGACTGTGCCTCACGGCGGAACCGGGCCTGGAACGTGTGGTCACGGGCCAGGTCGGCGCGGAGGGTCTTGATCGCGACGATGCGGTCGAGCCGGAGATCCCGGGCGCGATAGACCTCGGCCATGCCGCCACGCCCGACGACGCCGTCGAGTTCGTATCGACCGCCGAGTTGCCGTGGCTGAGTCATTTCCTGCACAGTCCCTTGCCGTTCATCGTGGGGTGCCGCCGTTGTCCATCATCAACCCCGTACGTCATGGCGTCTCCTCATCCGGGAGGGTCGTGGCGGTTGGGGAAGGTGTGGGCGATGTTGGAGTCTCACTTGGCGTCGGAGTCTCACTCGGCGTCGGGGTCGGGGTGGGAGTCGTCGTGGTCGTCGGCGACGGCGCGGGGCTCTGGGTCGGGACCGTCGTCTTGACAACGGTAGCCGACGGCGTGGGAATCGGCCGGGCCGACGGCACCGAGGGAGGCCGCCGCGTGGCCGGCACGAGGGGCGTGCGTGCGGCCCGCGTCGGCTGATCGACCGGCGCGAAGGACACCTGACCACCATCTTCCGACGATGTGCCGGTCACCGACTCCGGCTCCTGCGAAGTCGGCATGAATTGAATTGCCCCGAATCCGGCGGCGGCCACCGCGCCGACGGCCGCGACGACGAGGGCGGTCGTCCGCCGCCCGTTCTGGGGCATCGGTTTGGTGGACAGCGGCCCGCCCGATGGCGGGGTGCCCACCCGGTTGGTGATGACGACGTTCGGGCCGGTGAGAGTGCTCAGCGGGGCCTCTTCCGGCCCGGCCAGGGAGTCGCGCAGCACCATCGCCCTGTCGCCCAGCTCCCGCGCGCTGCCGGGCCGCTGCGCCGGGTTCTTGGCCAGCAGCGCCATCACCAGCGCCCGCACGGCGGCCGGCACGTGGGCGGGCAGCGGCGGCGGCTCCTCGTTGAGGTGCAGCAGTGCGACGGCGACCTGCGTCTCGGCCAGGAACGGCGGCCGGCCGGTCAGGCACTCGTAGGCCACCACGCCCAGCGAGTAGAGGTCGGTGGAGGGGGTCAGCGTGTGGCCGGAGGCCTGCTCGGGGCTGACGTACTGGGCGGTGCCCAGGACCGTTCCCGTCTGGGTGACCGACGCCGACTCGAGCGCGCGGGCGATGCCGAAGTCGGTGATCTTGATCATCCCGGTGCGGGTGACCAGCAGGTTGCCCGGCTTGATGTCGCGGTGGATGACCCCGGCCTGGTGCGCGGCCGTCAGACCGCGCGACGCCTGCGAGATCACGTCGAGGGTGACCTCGGCGCTCAGCCGCCCGTTGCGGGCCAGGACGGCCGACAGCGGCTCGCCCGGCACCAGTTCCATCACCAGGTAGGCGACGTCGTTCTCCTCGCCGTAGTCGAAGACCTGGGCGATGCCCGAATCGGCCAGCCCCGCCGTGATGCGGGCCTCGGTCCTGAACCGGTCGCGGAACGCCGGATCGGCGGCCACGTGGGCGCGCAACAGTTTGACCGCGACCTCCCGGTGGAGGAGGTCGTCGGTCGCGCGCCAGACCTCGCCCATTCCGCCGATGGCGATCCGGGAGGTCAGCCGGTATCGGTTGCCGAGCAGGCCGTGGCTCATTTGGCTTCGAGCACCGCCTGCATCACGTCGCGCGCCAGCGGCGCCGCCGTGCCACCGCCGGTGGCGTCGTTGCCGGCGCTGCCGGCCTCGATGAAGACGCAGATCGCCGTCACCGGGTCTTCGGCCGGGGCGAAGCCGATGAACCAGGCGTGCGGCGCCGGGGCGTCGCCCGCCTCGGCGGTGCCGGTCTTGCCGGCCACGGTGACGCCCGGGATCTGGGCGCCGGTGCCGGTGCCGTTGGTGATGACCGAGACCATCATCTGCTTGAGCTCGTCGGCGACCTCGCCGCTCATGGCCTCGCCGATCTCGTCGTCCTCGAACTCCTGGATCACACCGCCGTCGGGGCCGGTGATCTTGTTGATCAGGGTCGGCTTCATCAGCACGCCGCTGTTGGCGATCGCCGAGGCGATCTGCGCCATCTGGAGCGGGGTCTGCTGGTTGTCGCGCTGGCCGATGGCCAGCTGCGCGAGCGCCGCCGTCTCGATCTCGGGCCCGATGGTGGTGCCGGCCGTCGGCAGGTCGAACTGGATCGGTTCGCCGATGCCGAACTTGGCCGACTCCGAGCGCATGGTGTCCCAGCCGAGGTCCATGCCGATCTGGCCGAACGGGGTGTTGCACGAGCGCTCCAGCGCGAACCGCAGCGTCACCTCGCCGCTGCCGCAGGCCGCGCCGCCGTAGTTGGGCAGACCCGCGGTGGTGTCGGGCAGGTCGAGCACCTGCGGCGCCGGGACGGTCGTCTCGGGGTCGCGGCTGCGGTCGGCCTCCAGGAACGCCGCCGCGGTGACGACCTTGAACGTCGAGCCCGGCGGGTAGGTCTTCTCGGTCACCCGGTTGAGCAGCGGGTCGGTGTCGTCGGCGGCGAGCTTGTTGTAAGCAGTGGCCACCTTCGCCTTGTCGGGAGCCGCCAGGTCGTTGGGGTCGTAGGTGGGCAGCGACACCATCACCTGGACGGCGCCCGTCTTCGGGTTGACGGCGACCACGGCGCCACGCTTGCCGCTGGCGCGCAGCTTGTCGTAGGCGACCTTCTGCGCGGCCGGAACGATCGTCAGGTCGACGCTGGCGCCCTTCGGCGGCTTCTTGCTGACGAAGTCGATCAGGCGGCCGACCACCAGGTCGGGGTCGCTGCCGTTGAGGAGCTTGTTCTCGTTCAGCTCGATGCCGCGCGCGCTCTCGGGCGCGAAGAAGCCCAGGACGTGGGCGTACATGCGGCCGTTGGGGTATTCGCGCTCGTAGCGGAAGGTCTTGTCGCCGGTGTCGACTGTCTTGGCCAGCGTGGTCTTGCCGTCGTCGGCGGTGATCCAGCCCCGGTCGACCGAGTAGCGCGCGTAGAACGACCGCTTGTTGCGGTTGTCGGTGCTGTAATCGCCGGCCTTGACCGCGCCCAGGAAGTTCACGTTGACCATGAGCAGGGCGAACATCACCATGCAGGCGACGGCTGCGCGTTTGATGGTCGCGTTCATCGCGTGAACACCTGAGTGAGTCCTTCGTTCTGGATGGCTTGGGGCGGCGGGCGTCGTGCCGCGTCCGACATGCGTACCAGCAGGGCGATAAGGATCCAGTTAGTCAAAAGGGCTGAACCGCCCGCGGACATGAACGGAGTGACCAGACCGGTCAGCGGAATCAGCCTGGTCACGCCGCCGACGATGATGAAGACCTGCCAGGCCAGCAGGAACGAGAGCCCGCCGGCCAGGAGCTTGGAGAACGGGTCGCGGGCGGCCAGGGCGGTGCGCAGGCCGCGCTGGACGATGAGGGCGTAGACCATCAGCAGGGCCATCAGGCCGGTCAGCCCGAGCTCCTCGCCGACGACGGCGATGATGAAGTCGGAGAACGACAGCGGGATCTCGCGGGGGAAACCCTGGCCGAGGCCGGTGCCGAGGATGCCGCCGGAGCCCATGGCGAACAGCCCCTGCATGAGCTGCGCGCTGCCACCGAGCTCACGCTCGTAGAAAGCGGGGTTGCCGGGGTCGAGCCAGACCTCGAAGCGGTCCTGTACGTGGCCGAAGACCTGCCCGGCGAGCATCGCGCCACCCACGAACAGCAGCACGCCGATGAGCACCCAGGAGGTGCGCTGGGTGGCGATGTAGAGCATCGCGATGAACGTGCCGAACACCAGCAGCGAGCTGCCCAGGTCCTTCTGGAGCACCAGCACGCCGAGGCTGAGGCCCCACGTGATGATGACGGGCCCGAGGTCGCGCACGCGGGGAAGGTCGATGAAGAACAGCCGCCGCCCGGCCAGGGCGAGCACGTCGCGCTTGGCGACCAGATAGCCCGCGAAGAAGATGACAAGGGCCAACTTCGCCATCTCGGCCGGCTGGTAGGTGAACGGGCCGATCCTGATCCAGATGCTCGCACCGTTGACGCTGTCGCCGATGACCGGCAGCAGCGGCATGACCAGCAGCGCGAGCCCGATGAAGCCCATCGTGTAGGTGAAGCGCTGCAGGGTCCGGTGGTCCTTCAACACGATCAGGGTCGCGGAGAACATCACCACGCCGAGCGCGGTCCACAAGATCTGCTGTGAGGCCGACGCACCGGCCTGCCCGGTTTGCTCGATCCGGTAGATGAAGACCAGACCGAGCCCGTTGACCAGCGTCACCAGGGGAAGCAACAGGGGATCTGCCCAGGGGGCCCATTTCGCCAGCACGCCGTAGGCGGCGAACATCAGCGCGGCCAGGCCGAGGCCGTAGGTGAAGGTGCCGGAGGGGATCTGGCCGTCGATGCCGAGCCCGACACTCGCGTAGGCGGCCATCACGACCACGATCGCCAACGCGAGCATGATCAGCTGCGCGCCTCGCCGTTTGTCGGTCGTCGGAACGGCGGACGCCTCCGCTACGGGTGCGGTCGTCACGACGGCGATTCCGAGGGGTCGCCGGAACCGGGACTGGGGGACGCCTCCGGCGTCGTCGGGCTCTCGGTGCCGCCGGTGAGTGAGGCGATCTTCGCCTTGCCGGCGTCGACGTTGTTGACCATGATCCCGCTCTGCACCTTGTCCTGTTCCACCTGGGGGAGAGCCGAGACCGACAGGTCGGAGGTGTGGACGACGTGCTTGAACGAGACGAATCCGAGGTCGGCGTCGACCCCCTGGAACACGACCAGGCGGCCGTTGTCGGCGCCGACGTAGAACTGGTTCTGGGTCCACTGGTAGCCGAAGTAGCCTCCGGCGCCCAGGACCCCCACGACGACGACCAGTAACGTCGTGACGACCGGCCAGGTGCGCCTCTTGCGGGCGACGGCCCGGCGGCCGGAGGCCGCGAGGGCCTCCGGCGCGGGGTTGTCGTCGAGTTCCAGGTCGACGATGACCGGCTGAGGCGCCGTCACCGTCATGGCCCGGCCCGCCGGGTTGTCGGGCGGTGCCGACCGGCCGCGACCGGAACCGGCCGCCCCGACCACCGCCGCCACGAGGTTGAGCGGCTGCACGTCGTCGGTCTCGATGACGTCGGCCAGCACGCAGGTGATGTTGTCGGGTCCGCCGCCGCGGTTGGCCAGGTCGATGAGCTGGCGTACCACGTCGTCCGGATCGTCGATGGTGGAGAGCGTGTGATGGAGTGTCTCGGCGCTGACGACGGTGGACAGGCCGTCCGAGCACAGCAGGTAGCGGTCGCCGATCTGGGCTTCCCGGTCCTGCAGGTCGGGGTCGACCTCGCCGCTGCCGTCGAGGGCGCGCAGGAGGATCGAGCGTTGCGGGTGGTTGGCGGCCTCTTCTTGCGTGATGCGGCCGTCGTCCACCAGCGACTGCACGAGTGTGTGGTCGTGGGTGATCTGGTAGAGCTCACCGTTGCGCAGCAGGTAGGCCCGCGAGTCGCCCACATGGACGAGCGCGAACCGGGTGCCGTTCCACAACATGGCGGTGAGCGTGGTCCCCATGCCCTTGAGGCTGGGATCGCGGGCCACCATCGTGTGGAGCTGGTGGTTGGCGTCGCGGACCGCGGCCTCGATCGTGCCGACCAGGTCACTCCCGTAGGCGTCCCGGTCAAGGGACGACAGTGCGGCGATGGCGACCGAGGAGGCCACCTCGCCGTGTGCGTGCCCGCCCATGCCGTCGGCGACGGCAAGAAGGCGGCCGCTTGCGTACGCCGAGTCCTCGTTTCCTTCACGGAGGAGGCCGACGTCCGAGCGGGCGGCGTATCGGAGTGCTGTTGTCATTTGCGCAATTCGATGACGGTCTTGCCGATGCGGACGGGAGTCCCGAGAGGCACCGGCGTCGGGCGGGTCACTTTGGAACGGTCGAGATAGGTTCCGTTGGTCGAGCCGAGGTCTTCCACGATCCACTGGCCATCCTGGGGGAAGAGCTGGGCATGGCGGCTGGACGCGTAGTCGTCGCTCAGGACGAGCGTCGAGTCGGTCGCCCGGCCAATCGTGATCGGCTGTTCGGTGAGGTTGATGATGGTCCCTTGCAGGGGGCCACCTGTGACGACCATTTGACGCGGCTCCCCCCTCTTGGGCTTGGCAGGAATATTCTTCGCCGGTTTGGTGGGCAACTTACGCGGATTCGCGGAAGGAGCCGTTCGCGGACCGAACAAGTCTGTCCGGATCACGCCGACCGCGGCAATGACGAAGAACCAGAGCACCGCCAGGAAGGCGAGCCTGATCAGCAGCAGCGCGAGCTCGGACATGGACCGTTTGTCTACCTTTAATCGCGTTTGAACACCAGGGTGGTTCGCCCCAGTGTCACCCTCGTCCCGTCCTGCATCTCGATCCTGCGGACCGGCTGCCCGTTGACGAAGGTGCCGTTAGTTGAACCGAGATCCACCAGAACGACCTGCTGACCCTCGACCCGTAGCTCGGCATGATGCCGCGATACGCCCGGATCCACCAGCCGTAGATCACAATCGGTCCCCCGGCCCAGCAGAGTGACCGGGGTGGTCAGCTCGTAGGACCGCTGGCCCTGCGGGTCGTCCTGGGTGGACACCAGCAGGCGGGGCCGGCCACCGAACGCGCTGCTCTTGCGAGCCGCGGGAACGTCGCTGACCGGTTGTCTGATCTCGTCTTGCTCCACCGTCGCACCGCGGATCACTCCGGATCTGATCCGGAACAGCCCGACCGCGAGGTCGTCGGCGGTCTCGAAACGCACCCGGACGGGTCCGACGAACGAGTAGCCCTGCTCCTTGGCGTATTCACGCGCGAGGTTGGCCAGCTCGTGGCTGATGCTGTCGGCGTACACCTCGAGGCGCTCGTTGTCGGTAGTGGACAGCTCGACCACGAAGTCGTTCGGGACAAGAGTTCTGCCCTGAGCGACGATCGCGGCCCGGTCGTCCATCTCCCTCTGCACCGCGCTCGCGACCTCAACGGGCTGAAGGTCGGACTTGAACGCGCGTGCGAAGGCCCCCTCAACCAAACCCTCGAGCCTGCGCTCGAAGCGCTGAAGGACTCCCACCGGCTACCTCCCTTCCTCCATCGTCTACACGGATCGTATCCGGGTTCAGTGGCACTGGCGGATCCGTGCTAACCTTTCCAGGCAGCCGAAAAGAGGCGCACCCGCAAGGGCAAGTGGCGGAATGGCAGACGCGCACGGTTCAGGTCCGTGTGTCCGAAAGGACGTGGGGGTTCAACTCCCCCCTTGCCCACAAAGAATTCACCTCGCAGGTCGGAAGGAAAGCCTTCCACCGGCGGGGTTTTTTCGTTGTGGTGGTCAACGGCCCTGGTCGCACGGGGGATCCCTCCGAAACTCACGGCCGTTCCCTACGGCGTTGATCCATATTCTCCGAAGCGCGGCTTTCAAACCGCTTGCACCCGGGATCGAACGAAAAAGTTTGCCCGAAGTCTCAGTAAGCGAGACCGAAAATCCCGAAATATGGGCCGCTCCCTGTGACAGGAGCGGCCCGTGTTCACACCCGGGG
Source organism: Herbidospora mongoliensis (assembly GCF_001570545.1). Lineage (GTDB taxonomy): Bacteria > Actinomycetota > Actinomycetes > Streptosporangiales > Streptosporangiaceae > Herbidospora > Herbidospora mongoliensis. The sequence continues at coordinate 151,034 of NZ_BBXD01000008.1, forward strand.
TCACACCGTGAGCAGTTCCCCGATGAGAGACGTCACGCTGATCTCGCCGACGACCTCGCCACGCTCGTCGACCACCAGCCCGAGCTGCGCCCGCGCGTCCTGAAGCGCGGTCACCGCGTCGGGGATCGGTGTCGAGACCTTGAGGGTCGGTACGGGCGTCGCCAGCTCCCCAGGGGTCATCTCGGGATGAACCAGGCTGTCCCGGACGTGCAGCACGCCTCTGACGCCCTCAGGGGAGGTCACCAGCATGCGCAGCCGGTTGGCCGCCACCGCCGTCTTGTGCACGTGTTCGGCCGGGGCGTCGGCGGCGATCGTGACCGCGTCGGCGATCGGGGTCATCAGCCGTTCGACCGGCTGGTTCTGCACCCGCAGCGCCCGCGTGAGCAGGTCGTGCTCGTCGCGGTCGAGCATGCCCATGCGGCCCGACTCGGCCACCAGCACGGCGAGCTGGTGAGGTGTGCGGGCGGTGGCCAGCTCGTCGCGGGGACGGACCCCGAACAGGCGCAGCATGCCGTTGGTCAGCCCGTTGAGCCCGGCCAGCAGCGGGCGGACCAGCCAGACGAAGCCGCGGAACGGCAGCGCCAGGGCCAGGGCGGCCGACTCGGGGTGGGTCAGGGCCAGCGACTTGGGCGCCATCTCCCCGACCACCATGTGCAGGAAGGTGACGATCGCGAGCGCCAGCACGTACGAGATCGCGGTTCCGACGCTCTCGGGCAGGCCGGCCAGCAGCGGTTCGAGCAGGTGGTGCAGCGCCGGTTCGGTCACCATGCCCAGGCCCAGCGAGCAGAGCGTGATGCCGAGCTGGGCGCCGGCCAGCATGAGCGAGAGCTGGCGGCTGCCGCGCAGGGCGGCCCTGGCGGCGATGCGGGCGAACGGGCTGGTGGCCGCCTCTTCGAGGCGGTGGCGGCGGGCCGAGATCACCGCGAACTCCGCGGCCACGAAGAAGCCGTTCAACGCCAGCAGTACGACACCGAGCAGGAGCGCCATCGTGGAGCTCACACCGGCCTCCCTTGGAACAGGGCCGAAAACAGCTCGGGCGCGTAGTCCTGCGGACCGGTGTTCTCGTGGGCGGACTCCTCGACGACCGTCTCGGCGGCGAGGGCCGCGATCGAGAGGCGGATCATCTGAGGCACCCGCCGGTGCACGTCGAGCACGGTCAGCAGCGCGTGGCGGGGACCTTCGTCGTCGTCGAGCAGGTCGTGCTCCTCGACGGTCGCGACGGTCACCGCGTCACCGGGCTCGGCCATGCGGCCCAGCTCGGCCAGCACGAGGCCGCCTACGGTCTCGTAGCCGTCGTCCTCGGGCAGCAGGACACCGGTCGCCCGGTCGACCTCGTCGATGCGGAGCGTGCCGGGCACGTCCCACGTGCCGTCGGGGTTGACAGTGACGCCGAGCGGCTCGGGGTCGTTCTCGTCGACGAGTTCGCCGACTAGTTCCTCGGCCAGGTCCTCGATGGTGACGACGCCGGCGAGGCTGCCGTATTCGTCGATGACGCAGGCGAAGGTGCCGCCGGACATGCGCGACAGCAGGACCGGGACCGGCAGCGAGGCCGGGACCAGCAGCGGGGTGCGCATGATGCCGGCGATCGTCGTCTCGCCCTCCCGGCCCAGGTAGTCGAGCAGGCCGACGACGCCCACGACGTCGTCGGTGTCGCCGTCGCGCACGGGGTAGCGGGAGTGGCCGTGGTCGCGTACCGCGTCGACCAGGGACGACACCGGCGCGTCGGCGCGCAGCGAGACCACGCGGGGACGCGGGATCATGACGTCCTCCGCGGTGCGGTCGCCGAACTCCAGGGCGCGTTCGAGCAGGTCGGCGAGCCGGGGCGGCAGGTCGCCGGCCTCACGGGAGTCGTCGAGGATGCGTTGCAGCTCCTCGGGCGTGGCGCCGTGTTCGAGCTCCTCGATGGGCTCGATGCCGAACAGCCGGACCAGCCGGGTGGCCGCGCCGTCGAACAGCCGGATCAGCGGCCCGAAGATCTTCAAGTACATGATGGTGGGGCGCGACAGCCACATCGCCACCGGCTCGGGCCGGGCGATGCCGAGGTTCTTGGGCGCCAGCTCACCGAGGATCATCTGGATGATCGTGGCGATGGCGACGCCGATCGCGATGCTCACGCCGGGTACGGCGCCCGCCGGCACCCCGAGGTCTTCGAGGGGCCCCCGCAGGGACACCGAGATGGCCGGTTCCGCGAGGAAGCCGACCAGCAGGGTGGTGATGGTGATGCCGAGTTGCGCGCCCGACAGCATGAAGGAGAGCCGGCCGGTGACCTCGAGGGCCCGCTGAGCTGCGGGGTTGGTGTCGGCCTGCTGGCGCAGCAGTGCGCGGTCGGCGGCGACGTAAGCGAACTCCTGAGCGACGAAGAATCCCGTCGCCAAGGTGAGGAGCAGGACGGCGAGGAGGCCGAGGGCGATGGTCATCTCATCGCCTCACGTGGACCCGTGCCAAGGCACGGGCTGGTACTCCAGGGGTCCGAAACGGACACGACGGTCCTTTCAACTAGGGGTGCTTCAACCGTAACGGCCGACCGGCCGATGATGTTTCCTGGATCAGCTCTGTGTACTTTTCCATAGGAAAACCTTGATAACGGGTCCGCCCCGGGGGGTCTGAGGCGCGTACCGTCAAGGGAGTGTCAGGTGTCGGCAAGCTGGGGGTAGAGGAACGTGGTTGAGGACAACGAGCCGACGCGAATGGTGCGGCGGCCGCTGGAGCCTCCGGCCTACCCGGTTCGCGAGCCGGAAGTCAAGGGACCCGAACCCAAAGGCCGTTCCAAGGTCTACGGCAAGCCGAGGAAGGGCGACTCGCCGGTCAGGATGTTCAACGGCGGGAACGAGCCAAAGGTGGATGCCGGTGGCGGGGGTGACCGCGGCGCCTTCGGCGTGGGTGGTTTCGGCGGGGGCGACAGACCTCGCAAGCCGCGCCGCCTCGGGCGGAACATCGCCATCGGCGTGGCGGTCTTCCTCTCGCTGGTGCTGATCGGGGTCGTCGCGCTGTTCTTCAGCGTCCAGGGCAAGATGAACAACGTCGAGGCGTTCACCGACTACGACGGCCGCCCCGCCGAGACGCCGGGGCAAGACTGGCTGCTGGTCGGCTCCGACAGCCGCGACGGCCTGAGCGCCGCGGAGAAGAAGAAGCTCCGCACCGGCTCCGCCGTCGGCCGCCGCACCGACACGATGATGCTGCTGCACATCCCCGAAGGCGACGGCCGGCCCACCCTGGTCAGCCTCCCGCGTGACTCCTACGTGCCGATCCCGGGCAACGGCAGCGGCAAGCTCAACGCGTCCTACGCCTTCGGCGGCCCCAAGCTGCTGACCCAGACCGTCGAGCAGGTCACCGGCATCCGGATCGACCACTACATGGAGATCGGCTTCGGCGGGTTCGTCGGCATCGTCGACGCGGTCGGCGGGGTCGAGATCTGCCCCAAGCAGGCGATCAAGGACCCGAAGGCGGCCCTCAACATCAAGAAGGGCTGCCAGATCATGGACGGCCCCACCGCCTTGGGCTATGTCCGCACCCGCAAGACCGGCGCCATCCCCGACTTCGACCGCACCCAGCGCCAGCGCGAGTTCTTCTCGGCCGTGGTCAAGAAGGCCGCCAGCCCCGGCACCTTGATCAACCCGTTCACGGCCGTCCCGCTGGCCAACAGCGCCGCCGAGTCGGTCGCGGTCGAGTCCGGCACCGGGCCGTTCGATCTGCTGTCGCTGGGCCTGGCCATGAAGAACAACCCGGTGACGACGGCGGTCCCGATCGGTTCGCTGCCGACCATCGACGGCCAGTCGGTCGTCAAGTGGGACGCCGCGAGGGCCAACAAGCTGTTCGAGGCCCTGGAGGCCGACCTGCCGGTGCCGAAGGACGCGCTCGAGAAGGGCTAACTCACGGCCGTGACGATGACGACCGTCGTGAGAACCATGAGCACGGCGGCCTCCACGGCCGCGATGGCCTGCTTCACGCCTTCCCCGGCCCAGTCGCCCTCGGTGATCTCCTTCACCCGGGCCTCGTCGGTGCCGGGGAACTGCTTCTTCAGCGCCTTGGTGGCGTGCATGATCCCGACGACGACGGCGGTCCGCGCGTCGGGCTCGGCGCCGCTCAGCACGCTCTCCACCCTCGCCCGGACGGCCCTCTCGACGCTCCCGTCGAGCTCCGGGTATTTGACGGTCTTGAACAGTCCGAGGATCTTGCCCTTCTCCTCCGACAGCACCCCGCCCTCGACGAGCCGCACGAGCAGGCGCTGGCGCAGCTTGGCGCCCTCGAGTTTGTCGACCCACCACTCGGGCTTGCGGATCTTGGCCTCGGCCGCGATCCGCTCTAACGCGCCGTCGAGCTCCGGTTCGCCCAGGGGCGTGCTGTCGGTGACGACGACCTTCTTGTCAGCCAGGCTGATCCTGCCCCTGATCGCCAGCTCGGCCAGGATGGCGCCGGCGAGCCCCGCGTTCAGCTCGGTGGAGCCGATCGTCGGCTGGCCCGTCTTCTCGTGGTAACCGAGAAGCAGGACATCTTCGGCGATGATGCTGGTCATGTGTCCGTCCCTACGTAGTCTGAACTATGCCTGAATTGCCCGAGGTGGAGTCGCTGGCCGAGTTCCTGCGGGAGCGTGCGGTCGGTCAGGTCGTCCAGGCCGTCGACGTGGCGGCGTTTTCGGCGCTGAAGACCGTCTCACCCTCAGTTGGAGCCCTCGGTGGTCTCACCGTGACGACGGTCGCGCGGCACGGGAAGTTCCTCGACCTCGACTGCGACGGAATTCACCTGGTGTTTCACCTCGCCCGCGGCGGCTGGCTGCGGTGGCGCGACGATCTTTCCGGGGCCAAGCCGGTCAGGCCGGGGAAAGGGCCGCTCGCTCTGCGCGTGCGGTTCGCCCCCGACGACCTCGGGCTCGCCCCCGGGTTCGAACTGACCGAGGCGGGCACGCAGAAACGTCTGGCCGTCTACGTGGTGACCTCACCCGACGACGTGCCGGGCATCGCGGCCCTCGGCCCCGACCCGCTGCTGCCCTCCTTCACGGTCGAGACCCTCACCTCTCTCATCGAAGGCAAGCGGACCCAGATCAAGGGCCTGCTGCGCGACCAGAAGGTCATCGCCGGCATCGGCAACGCCTACTCCGACGAGGTCCTGCACGCGGCGAAGATGTCGCCCTTCAAAGTCGCCTCGACGTTGACGACCGAGCAGATCGCCTCTCTGTACGAGGCCATCGTCGTGACGCTGCGGGACGCGATCGAGCGGGCCAGGGGGATCGCCGCCAAAGACCTGAAAGCGGAGAAGAAGTCGGGTCTGCGGGTGCATGGGCGTACCGGTGAGAAGTGCGAAGTCTGCGGGGACACCATCCGTGAGGTGTCCTTCGCCGACTCCTCCCTGCAGTACTGCCCGACCTGCCAGACCGGCGGGAAACCGCTCGCTGATCGGCGGCTGAGCAAACTGCTCAAGTAGGGAGCAGCTGTCCCTAGACTGTGCCCATGACTCTGCGGGACGTTCAGCCGACCGGTGTGCCTGAGGGCGCTTACCTGCTCGACGTGCGTGAGGTTGACGAGTGGCGGGCCGGGCACGCGCCGTCGGCCACCCACATTCCGCTCGGGGAGCTGCAGAACCGGGTGGGCGAGGTGCCCCAGGGGCAGCCGGTCTATGTGATCTGCCGGGTCGGCGGGCGATCGGCCCAGGCGGCCACGTGGCTCAACCACGTGGGCTGGGACGCCGTCAACGTCGGTGGCGGGATGCAGTCGTGGGCCGCTTCGGGGCTGCCGATGCAGAGCGAGAGCGATGCGCAGCCGCCCTACGTGGCCTGACGGGTTCAGAGGCGGTAGTAGCCGAGCAGGTCGTCGAGGGCCTTCACCGGGTCGATGCGGACTCTCGTCCCGGTCTTGAAGGCGTTGATCATCCGCCCCTTGCCGATGTAGACGCCCACGTGGTGGGTGCCCTTCTTCGTACCGAAGAACACCAGGTCGCCGGGGGCCGGGACCTTCACCCGGCGCATGCGGCGCACGTGGTCGTCGGTGGTGCCGGGGCCGAGCACGTCGTAGTTGTAGCCGATCTTGTAGACCCAGCGGGTCAGGCCTGAGCAGTCCAGGCCGTGCGTCTTGGTGGCCGGGCAGGGCTTGATGTCGCCCCGGTAGCCCTGGCAGATGCCGAACGACGGGCCCGCGCCTCCGGCGTGGCCGCCGCCCCATGAATAGGGATATCGGCCGATCAGGGCATGCGCGGAGGCGAGGATCTGGTCCCGCGCGTCCGGCACGGGAACGGACGCGGCGGCACCGGCCAGGACAAGCGCGGCGATCACGGGAATCTTCATCGGTACGAGGGTAGAGGCGGCCCTCATGGACATCGCGCTCGCCGTTGTCGTCGCCGTTTCTCAATTGGCGATCGCATTCGGGACGAAAGTGCCGATGCACCCGGCGGCGATCATCGCGCTGGCTCTCGTGACGGCTGTCGCGTTGCTGTGGCGGCGTCGATTCCCGCTGCCCGTATTCGCGATAACAGTCGTCGCGCATCTGGCGAGTCTGCCCGCCGGGCCTCTCTGGTGGCTCGGGCCCGCGTCGGCGTGTGCGCTCTATGCCTGTGGACGTCACGCGCCCGCCCGCTTCGCCTGGCCGGCCGCCCTCATCGGGCTGGTGGTCTACTACGGGCCAGCGGTCAATCTGGGGCCGGTCATCCTCGTCGGCGCCGGTCATCTCATGCGGCTGCGCCGGGAGATGGCGGAGCGGGACCGGGCGGAGCTGATCAAGGAGGAGCGGCGGCGTATCGCCAGGGAGCTCCATGATGTGGTCGCCCACCACCTCACGGCCATGAACGTGCTGGTGGGCGCGGCCAGGTTGAAGCCGGAGAAGTCCGAGTCGTTGCTTCACAAGGCTGAAGAATCCGGGCGTCAGGCGATGACCGAAATGCGGCAGCTGCTTCATGTCTTACGCACTGACGGCGATCCGGTGCCCAGTTACGGGACCTCCGCGCTGCCCGGCCTGATCGAGAGGGCACGGGAGAACGGGCAGCCGGTCGACTACCGGGTCGTCGGGGAGGCGGCCGAGCTGCCTCCGGCCGCTGATCACGCCGTCTACCGCCTGGTTCAGGAAGCGCTGACGAACACCCGCAAGCATGCCTCGGGGGCGACCGCGACTGTGCACATCGCCTATGAGGAGGGGGGCGTGGAGGTTGACGTACAGGATGACGGGCCCGGAGGTCCGCCCGCTCCGCGCGGATATGGGCTGCGGGGGATGGCCGAACGGGTCGCCGCCTGTGGTGGGGTGCTGAGGGCGGGGCCTCAGCCCGCCGGAGGGTTCCGGGTGCGGGCGAGGATCCCCACATGATCCGGGTGCTGATCGCCGACGATCATCCGCTGGTCCGTGAGGGTCTGGGGCTGATCGTGGAGTCCACCGGTGACATGACGGTCGTGGGGGCGGCCGCCGACGGGGCGCAGGCGGTCCGGCTGGCCCGCGAGACCGAGCCCGACGTCGTGGTGATGGATCTGCACATGCCCCATGTCGACGGGCTGGCCGCCACCGCCGAACTCGCCGTCAGTCCGGTCAAGGTGCTCATCCTCAGCAACTTCGATCTCGACGAGCAGGTCGTGGACGCGCTGCGCGCGGGTGCGGCCGGGTTCCTGCCCAAGGACGTGTCGCCGGAGGATGTGATCGCGGCGATCCGGGTGGTCCATCGGGGCGAGGCGACGGTCGCGCCGAGGTTGCTGACGCGGCTGATCGGGTCGTTCGTGCGGGCCGCGAAGGTGCGGCCGGCCCGGCTGGCGGAGCTGACTCCCAAGGAGCGCGAGATCCTGACGTACATCGCGCACGGGCACTCCAACAGCGAGATCGCCACCGATCTGGAGCTGTCGCCGTCGACGGTCAAGAACCACATCACGAGCGTCTTCGCCAAGATCGGCGCTCGCGATCGGGCCCAGGCCGTGGTGGTCGCCTACGAATCGGGGCTGGTCAGGGCCATGGGAGCAGGGTCCTAGAAGCGATCCGGTACGTCAGCAGGAGGCCCGCCGAGCTCTTCCGGGTGAGCCTGGATGCATGAAAACGATCATTTTCGCCCTCGGGCTCAGCACGCTCGTCCCGGCCGCCCCGGCGACCTGGACCCCCTGCGGAGACGGCCTCCTCTGCGCGACCGTCACCGTCCCGGTCGACTGGGACCGGCCTGACGGCCCGTCCTTGGAACGCCAGGTGGTCAAGCTGCCCGCCACCGGCGAGCGGCGCGGCACGCTCCTGACCGCTCCCGGCGGGCCCGGCGAGGACGGCGTCGCCACCCTCCGCGAGAACGCCGGCCGCTACGGCCCGATCCGCGACCACTACGACGTCATCGGCTACCAGCCCAGGAACAGCGGCACCGGGGAACTCCTCCCGGCCTCCTGCCGGACGCCCGCCCTCACGACCGTCGAGGACCCGCCCGACCGGGCCACCTGGGACGCCCAGGCCCGCACGCTGAGGGCGGCCGTCGAGAAGTGCCGCGCCGACGACGCCTCCGGGCTGATGGAGAACCTCGACTCCCTGGATGTCGCCCGTGACATGGACGCCGTCCGTCGCCTGGCCGGGGCCGATCGGGTCCACGTTCTGGGCTGGTCGTACGGGGGGATCGCGGCCACCGCCTACGTCCGGCTGTTCCCCGGGAGGGTGCTCACCTTCACCGCCGACGGTACGCCCGACCAGATCGGCGGCCCGCCGGAACCCGACCCCGACGCCCCCGTGGCTCCGCCCGGCCCGGCCTTCGACGCCTTCGCCGACTGGTGTGACTGCGGTGACGTGCGGGCGACCTGGCGGAAGATCGTCGCCGACGCGCCTTCGGGTATGTACGTCAAGCCGTTCCTCGCCTCCTACCTGAACACCCCAGGGCTCTGGCCGCAGCTCAAGGACGGCATCCAGCGGGCCGCCGCCGGCGACTACTCGTTCTTCGAGGAGGCCGGCAAGGGCCTGGGCTTCCTCACGATGCCCGCGATGATGGCCGCCCGCTGCCCCGACGCCCTCGGCTACCAGAGCTACCGCGCCATGGTGAAGGGCCGTGCGCACGAGGACCGCGTCTCGCCCTACTCCGGCGGCATCAGCTTCGAGTCGCAGCTCTGCGCGGGCTGGCCGATCAAGCCCGCCAACCCGCCCCGGCCTCTCGCCGCCGAGGTCCCGGCGCTGGGCGTCGGCGGGATCGGCGGCGATCACGCCATGACGGCCGCCCTGGTCTCCCACTTCCCGCGCCACGCGACGGTCAAGCTGGAGAGCCCGCAGCACGTCGTGCACCTGAACCCCTGCGTGGCCGGTCATGTCGTCCGGCATATGGACCAGCAGGGGATCAGGGGCGCGTTGGTTTGTCAGGCCACCGCGTAGCCCAGGAGGCGTTCGGTTCGCTGGCCTTCGCAGTCTGGGCGGGTGGCGATGAAGTGGTCGCCGTTGCCGGGGATGTAGCAGCGGTAGACGGGCACCCGGCCGGGGGCCGGTTCGGTGTACACGCCGCCGACGGGGCCCAGCGGGCGGAGTCCTTCGCAGCCCGGGTCGTCGGTCAGGAGGTTGTGGCCGCCCACCTGGCATTCGTACAGGGGGATCGTGCCGGGGGAGGACTCGTCGCGGACCAGCCTGACGGTGAATTCGGGGGTGAATCCCGGCGGGAGCAGGCGGGACGACGCCCAGTGGCCGCGACTCGGGTGGTAGCCGCGGGTCAGAGCCGTGTACGGCAGTCGTTCGAACCCGCAGGACATGGCGCCGCGATTCGCGAGCGCCCAGGTCGCCCACGCCGGTTTGGCGGAACCGTCGGCGTTGCGGAGGCCCAGGGCCAGGCCGCCGGCGACCTCGTCGGGGTGGTCGCGCATGCGGTGGTAGACGTAGTTGACGATGCCGGGGGTGCCCAGCACGTTGCGGAACGAGTCGCACACGGCGGTGGCCTGGCGTTGTGGTGACGACGGCGCCAGGGAGTTCACCCCGCTTTCGGTGAGCTGCACCTCGGTGGCGTGCGCGGGGAAGTCGGCGCGCAACCAGCCGACCAGCGCGCCGAGATTGCCGTAACTGACGTAGGGGTAGTCGTCGGCGCTGAAGACGTTGCTGCGCAGGTCCGGCGCGTAGGGGTGGAAGGCCACCCGCCAGGCGCGGTCGCCCGCCCGGGCGGCCAGGCCGCGCAGGACGGTCTGGCCCGACAGGGTGGCGTCCGAGGCGGCGGGGCGTTCCAGTTCCACGCCAAACTGGTGGTCGAGGGAGATGAGCACCTTCGCGGTCGGCTGTTCGGCGATCACCTTGTCGTAGGCGGCGTTGTAGTTCGCGGCGATCTCGGTCAGCCAGCGGGTGACGTCGCAGCGGGTGCCCTGGCCGCAGCCGATGTCGAACCAGGCGTTGCTGTTGACCTCGTTGCCGATCACGAAGTCGGCGATGCGGCCGTGGTCGTGGAGGCCGTCGTAGCGGTCGGCGAGCATCCCGGCGAAACGGGCGTAATCGGTGGGGGCGTTGGGCGTACAGAAGATCTCGAAACCGGGGGCGGCCGGGGAGCACGGCTTGCCGGCGCGGGCCCAGGCGGGCGTGCCGTACACGACGGCGGTGACGGCCAGGCCGCGGGCGGTCCAGTCGCGGACGTCGGCGTCGAGCGCGGCCGGGACACTGAAGCACTGGCCGTCGTATTCCTGGTCGCCGGGGGCGCAGGGCGCGGTCGCCCGGGTGGGTTGCCATTCGGCCCAGACGAAGTTGAGCGCCACTCCACCGGCGTCGTTTCCTGAAATTTCGTTCTTGTCGGGCCAGGAGTCGGGCTGGATGGACTTGATCCGGTACGGATCTCGGGTCGGGTAGGGCAGGGGGGCCGCAGCGGCGGCGGGCACTGCGGTGATCAAGGGCATGGCGAGAAGAAAGGCGGCCGATAACGACCGCCAGCGGTGGGAGATCACACGCTGTCCTTTCGTGGAAGCGCGACAGGTGCGGCTATCCCTCCAGCGGAGGCGATGCCGCCAGTACTTGCTGAAAGTCGTAAGTAAGCAGCAGGTCGTATCCGCCGAGCTTTTCCAGCCCGTGGTAACCACGCCAAGCCGCCGTCGCCTCGGCACCCGGAGTGACCGCGTTCTCGCTGAAGCGAAATGTCACGCAGATCGGATATCGCGACAGCGGCATATCCCGGTCCTCATACTGAGGCTCGATCCCGAATCCATGGGTGAAAGCGACTTCGACCACTACCTGTCCGGCCACCGCCCGGAAGTCCGCGTACTCGCGGTGGATCCGCTCGAAATCCGCACCGAACAGCGGGGTGAGATCTTCCAGCAGTCGCGCGGGATTCGTGCGCGGCCGGACGAACAGGTAGTGGTACGAACTCATGTCAGCTCCAGGTCCACACGATGTCGAAACCGTCGCCCACCATGCGGAGGTACTTCATCGTCTGATCGGTGGTGAATTGCAGGTACCGGCGGACCCCCTCGCGCGCGTTCGCCTCCGTCAGAGGGTAGCCACGCGAGTCGATCAAGGCGTTCACCGCTTGTCCCTTCGCGCTCCTGATCTGACCCTGCACCGTGTTCGGGTTGTCGGTGGTGACCAGTTTGAACTCCAGCGGGAACGTCCCGTCGATCAGCGAGTCGGGTTGACGATTCTGGTTGGTGGAAGGGATCGCCTTGACGTACTTGCCTTCGGCCTGGAGGAACTCGGCCACGCGGCGCTCCTGCTCCGGGTCCCTGTTGGGCGGACTGTCGAACCGGGATTCGGTCTCGTCGATGTAGCCGACCGGCGGCATCGCGTCGAACACGCGGGCCGGGACGGTCAGGATCGGTTTGTCGCCGTGTCCGTTGAGCTGCAGGTCCCGCAGGGTCGGGAAGGTGATCCGGCCGGTGCCGATGACCAGACCGATCTGCGGCGCGTCCGGCTTGCGGATGAGCGTTCCGTCGGCGATCCGGGTCGGGAGCGCGTCGAACACCCGGGCGGGAACGATCTGCATGGGTTTGGCGCCGTAGCCGGTGTTCTCCAGCTCGGCCATGCTGGTGAACGGGATCTTCGCGCCGCCGACGACGCCCGCCTGGGTGGCGGAACCGGAGTTCTTGATCCGGGTCCCGTCGGCGATCTTGCTGGGTAGCGCGTCCCAGACCCGCGCGGGGATCACCAGCATCGGTTTGTCGCCGTATCCGGCGGCGGTCAGCTCCTCCACGCTGGTGAAGGGGATCTTCGCGCCGCCGACCACGCCCGCCTGGGACGCCGTGTCGGACTTCTTGAGCCGGGTGCCGTCCTCGATGCGGGTGGACAACGCGTTCCACAGCCGGGTGGGGATCACCAGCATCGGTTTGTCGCCGTATCCGGCGGCGATGAGCTCGTCCATGCTGATGAAGGGGATCTTCGCGCCGCCGACGACGGCTCCCTGGCTGGTGGTGGCCTCGTCCTTGATCCGCGTCCCGTCGAGCAGGATGTGGTCCACCGAATACTGGTTCACGGTCACGCCCGCGCCGGATCCGCCCGGGTCGGGCACGCCGCCGTTCACGGTGAACTGCCTGGCGGGGCTGTCCCAGGTGGTCAGGCGGGTGCCGTCGGCCGGGACGGAGCGCATGTGGTCGCGCTTGTCGATGCTGGCCGCGTTGACCAGCACCGGGCTGCCGCAGCCGGCCCCGCAGTTCGTGATCAGCAGTGGTGCGCCGCCGGCGAACTTGAACGTCCTGCTGCGTTCGTCCACGACGGTGGCGTTGTCGGCCGGGAACGGGCGCATGTGGTCGAGCGTGGCCACGCTGACCCCGTTGATCGCCACCGGGTTGCCGCACTCGACGTTGCAGTTCGACAGCAGGATGGGCGCGCCGCCGACGAACTTGAACACATTCCCCGACTCGTCCTTGGCGGTCGAACCGTCTACGGGCTGCGGGTTCATGTGGTCCAGCTGGGCCAGGCTCACCCCGTTGACCGGCACGGGGTTGCCGCATCCCACGCTGCAGTTCGACAGCAGGATGGGCGCGCCGCCGACGAACTTGAAGATGTTGCCCGACTCGTCCTTGGCCGTCGAACCGTCCGCGGGCTGCGGGTTCATGTGTTCGAGCGTCGCGACGCTCCACCCGTTGATCGGTACGGGGTTGCCGCACCCCACGCTGCAACTCGACAGGTGGATGGGTGCGCCGCCGACGAACTTGAAGATGTTGCCCGACTCGTCCTTGGCCGTCGAACCGTCGGCCGGGCGGGGGTTCATGTGCTCGTAGTAGACGATGCTCCACGCGGTGATCGGCACCGGGTTGCCGCAGCCGACGCTGCAGTTCGACAGGTGGATGGGTGCGCCGCCGACGAACTTGAAGATGTTCCCGGCCTCGTCGCTGGCGGTGGAGCCGTCGGCCGGGCGGGGGTCCATGTGGTCGAGGTTCGCGACGCTCCAGCCGTTGATCGGCACGGGGTTGCCGCAGCCCACGCTGCAGCTCGACAGGTGGATCGGCGCGCCGCCGACGAACTTGAACACGTGACCGGCCTCGTCGCGCGCGGTCGCCGCGTCCACCGGCCGCTGCCGCATGTGGTTGGCCGGGTGGACCAGCTGCAGCGTCCCGGCCGGTACGGAGATCGGGCTCCCGCACCCGACCGTGCAACTCGACAGGTGCACCGGCGCGCCGCCGACGAACTTGAAGATGTTGCCGGCCTCGTCGCGGGCGGTCGCCGCGTCTCTCGGGTAGGCCCGCCCGGCGTCGACGATCGCCTGGGTGACCTTGACCGGCGTCCCCGGGCAGAAGCCCGAGGGGCAGCTCGTCATCCACAGCGGCGCCCCGCCGACCACCTTGTACACGCGGCCGGTGTCACAGGTCTGCAGGACGGTTCCGTCCGGTACGGCGCTGATCGAGGAGATTTGCGGGCAGGGAATCGGCACCGACGGATCAGGCTGCGGGACCGGCGGCGGCTGCACCGGGTCGGTCGGCGCCGGGGGGATCTCGTTCGGCGGGAACACCGGCGGCTCCCCCGACACGTAGCGGCAGGGCCGCAGTGACGGGTCGCTCCCGTTCCTGATCAGGTAGCCGGTGTCCCCATAGGTCGTCATGCCGCAGTAGGTGCCGGGTCCGGCCCACGGCACGTCGGCCACGTTGGAGCACGGTCCCGGACACCAGCCGGTGCCGACGCTCCCGCCGACCCGGCGGTTGAACGGCCGCGCGTTCGGGCCCTCGAGCGGCCCCCAGCCGGTGACGGTCAGGTCGCCGTCGCCGTTTCCGTACACCCCGCTTTCGTCGCAGCCCTGGAACGCCCCGGACACGCGGACCCGGCCCGACGTCACGGTCGAGGCGACGTAACTGGAGATCGAGCAGTTGGGGCCGTCCGGGTAGCCGCCGAACTTCCAGGAGAACAGCAGGTTGGCCGGGTCGGCCTGCGCGGGCGTGCTGACGAGAATCGACAGGAACAGCGCCAGCAGTGCGACGACGCTGAACGAACAGCGCCTTACTAGGTTCATCGTGCTCCTTTTGCCGGTACGGCTGACCACGGATGATTTGGGCGCGTCCGGGCATGCGAAAGACCGGCGGTGCCGTTTTCGCGAAAAGAAATGCCACCGGTCGAGGCCGTCCCCCTCGACCGATGGGCGAACGCCCCGAAGTCGATATTCAGAGTGCCCGCGACGGCCCCCGCGCCGATAGGTCCGGGCGATTGCTTTTGCCGCAAGATCGATAACCTGAAATGCATGAATCTCGGTGATCCCGCTTGTTATGCCGCTCTCGCCGCCGACCGCGAACCCAGCCCCCACCAGTTGCGGCTCTTCCTCGTGCTCGCCGAGGAACTGCATTTCGGTCGTGCGGCCGCTCGCCTGTTCATGACCCAGCCCGCCCTCAGCAGACAGATCCGCACGCTGGAAGAGCGATTACGCGTCGATCTGCTGATCCGGACGTCGCGCCGGGCGGAGCTCACCGACGCGGGCCGGGCGCTGGTCCCGGAGGCCCTGGCCGTGGTGCAGGCGATCGGCCAGTTCCAGCGGGTCGCCGCCGGGCTGGCCCGGGAGATCAAGGGGCATCTCCGGCTGGGAGTGGTGGGCGGTGAGGCGGCCATGCCGTACACGATCGCGATCCTGGCCGAACTGGCCGCGCGGCATCCCGCGATCTCGGTCGAGATGCGCAACGTCGACTACATCGACCAGTTCGACGCGCTCACCCACGGCGAGGTCGACGCGTCGTTCCTGCGCTCGCCGCTGCCGCTCACGCTGCGCACGCTGAATCTGGCCATCGAGCCGAGGGTCGTCTGCCTGCCCGCCGCCGATCCACTGGCCGCCCATACGTCGATCACGCTGGCGCAGCTCAGCGGGCATGTCTTCGTGGACGTCGTACCGGACGTGCCTCGCTCCTGGTGGGACCAGTGGGCGATCAACCCGCGCCCTGACGGGACGTCCGTGCGCTTCGGCCCGATCGCCAACGACATCGAGACGATGCTGCTGGCGGTCGCCCGGGGTCAGGCGATCACGTTCCTGCCGGCCGCCGCGCGCCGCCTCTACCCACGCCCCGGCATCGCTTATGTCGACGTCGTCGACCTGCCGGACAGCACCGCCGCGCTGGCCTGGCATCCCGGCAACACCAGCCACACCGTCCTGGCCCTCCTGGACTGTGCCCGTACGGTCCTGGCCCGCGAGAGTTCGTAGAACGCGTCACCGATAGACGAGACCGGACAGACGCCAGGCCAGCCGGCGGCGGAAGGCCGGGATGGTGGCGAGCAGCCGCAGGACGACGTTCCGGACCGGCCGGACCCGCCGGTCGACGGTGGCGAGCCGGGTGAGCCGGTCGGCGAGGGACACGACCTGCTGAGCCACCGGCCTGCGGGTGGCGCCGTAGGCGTCGAGCAGGTCGGGGGAGCCGCCGCCGAGAACCGCGTCGAGCGCCTGGGCGAGGGCGACCCCGTCGGTGATCCCGGCGTTCATGCCCTGCCCGCCCGCCGGACTGTGCACGTGAGCGGCGTCTCCGGCCAGCAGGATCCGCCGCTCACGGTAGGTGTCGGCGATCCGGTGGTGAACCTGGAACCGCGAGCCCCACACCACCTCCTTGACGACCGCCCGGCTCGCCTCGGGCCCGCGCGTGTCGAGCAGGCCTTGGACGAACGCGACGTCGGGCTCCTTCGGCGCCTCGGCCACGGTCGCCACGATCCTGTAGGTGCCACCGGGAAGGGGCGCGACCACGAGCACCCCGGCGGGGGAGAAGTAGAGGATCACCTCGTCGTCCGGCACTCCTCCGGAAAGCCGCACGTCGGCCAGGCTGAACGACTCCGGGTAGGCACTCCCGGTGAAGGCGATGCCGGCCTGTGCGCGCACCGTGCTGTGCATGCCGTCGGCGCCGACCACGTAGGCCGCGCGGACGCTCTCGCCGCTCGCGAACGTCACGGTCGCCCCGGCCGCGTCCTGCTCGACCCCGGTCACGGTGTACGGCCGGAGCACCCGCCCGCCCAGCTCGGTCAGCCGCGCCAGCAGCACCGCCTCGGTGACCTCCTGGGAGATCATCAGCGTGTACGGATAGGCCGTCGGCAGCCCCCCGAACGGCACCGGCACGAGCACCCGGTCGCGGTCACGAACGGTGAAGCGGTTCGCGTGCAGGCCCTGGGCGACGAGCGTGTCGACCACGCCGAGCGGCTCCAGCACCTCCAGGGTGCGAGCGTGCACGACGGCGGCCCGGGTGGTGTTGGCCCCCTCCGCCTGACCGTCGACGACGGTGACGTGGCGGCCCAGCCGCGCGAGCCCGACCGCCACGGTGAGTCCCGTGGGCCCGGCCCCGACGACCAGGACGTCGGTGGTGGTGGGAAGCATGATGACCTCCAATGTCAACGCTTGTTGGCATCAGTGTGCGCCGACCGTTCGGTCAATGTCAACACATGTTGGCCTACACTTGTTGGCATGAGGAGATCGTCCGAGGACACCAAGGCGTCGATCCTGGTCGCGGCCCGGGAGCGTTTCGCCGCCGACGGCTACGACCGCACGACCATCAGGGCCATCGCCGCCGACGCCGCCATCGATCCCTCGATGGTGATGCGCTACTTCGGGAACAAGGAGAAGCTGTTCGCCGCCGCGGCCGACTTCGACCTCCAGCTTCCCGACCTGGCCGACGTCCCCCGAGACCGGATCGGCGCGACACTGGCCGCCCATTTCGTCGAGCGCTGGGAGGCCGACGAGGCGCTGATGGTGCTCCTGCGTACCGCCGTCACCAACGAGGAGGTCGCCGGACGGATGCGCGAGATCTTCGCGGGCCAGCTCGGCCCCCTGGCGGTCAGTCTGTCGGGCGACCCGGGGAGCGCCGCGCGCCGGGCCGGTCTCGTCGCCACCCAGATGCTGGGCCTGGCCCTGTGCCGCTACGTCCTGCGCCTGCCGCCCGTCGTCGAGATGACGCACCAGGAGGTCGTCGCCTGGCTGGGGCCGACCCTGCAGCGCTACCTTCTCGGGGACGCGTACGGCGGGTGATCAGACGAAACTTTTAGGTGAAAACTTTCGCCGATGAAAATCAGAAGTTCGTAAGATCGTTGACAAATGTGTGCGACGAAGCTCACACTTCCGACATTCATCGCGTTAGGCATTGGGTCGGCACCGAACGCGCGCGGTGGAGTTCCTGTAAGACCCGACAAGAGGAGCGACATGCCGTCCTCTCGCCCACTCCACGCCAAACGATCATTAGCTACTGCGCTACTCGCAGTGCCTGCTTTGCTCATCGGTACGCCCGGGGTGGCCTTCGCCGCCGAGACCGGAGCCCCGCCCGTCCTCGACGTCGCCACCCTCTCCCCGGTGGCCCCCGTCCTGAACTACAACGGCGTGGCGAACAACGCCTACGTGACCTCCAGCAGCACCGGCGCCGGTGGCTGGTTCACCGGCAACGACGTCACGCTGAACCTGTCGGCGACCGACGACGACGCCGTGGCCCTGTTCCGGGTGACCATCGCGGGGAGCGCGGTCGACGTGCCCGCTGTGCAGAACGGAACCCGGGGCACGGCCGCGCACGTGATCAGCGGTGACCGCAACAGCAGCGTGAGCTATGTCGCCGTCGACGCGGCCGGCAACGCCTCGGCCGCCCGGACGATCACCGTGCGGATCGACACCAAGGCGCCGGTCGCGGCCTGGCCGGGCATCCCCAACGGCAAGGTCGCGCACAGCGCGCTCCCCGCCGCCATCTCACCGACCCGTACCGACGCCACCCCCGGCTCGGGCGGCGCGGCGGTGCGCGACATGTGGATCGACGGCGTCTGGACCTACCCGATGCCGCTGGACCTCGCCACCCTCTCCGTCGGTCAGCACACCTGGGCGGTCAACCTCGGCGACTCCGCCGGCAACGGCGCCAAGTACACGCTGACCTTCGAGATCACCACCTCGATCGCGGACCTGCGCGCCCTGGTCCAGCGTTACGTGACCGCCGGGAAGGTCTCCACGCCCAACGGTGCTCGCCTGCTGGCGCTGCTCACCGAAGCTGAAGGCGGCGCCGCCGAGGCGGCGCTGGTCAAGTTCGGCGCGCTGGCCGCGAAGGTGACGCCCGCCGGCTACATGCGCGACTCGCTGGTCAAGGACGCCGCCTACCTGGTGGAGGAACTCCAGGGCGTCGACCACCCCGACGTCGTCACCGGCATCGCGGTGAGCGCGGGCAAGGGCCTGGACCGCTACCCGTTCCGGGCTCCGGGCGAGGCCGTGCGGAACAAGCGGCCCAAGTTCAAGATCCTGCTGTTCGGCAACCGCCCTGGAGCGTTCCGGCACGAGCACATCCCGCTGACGATGGCGACGATCCAGGACCTCGGCCGGGCCAACTCCTTCGACGTCGACGTCTACGACTACCTCAGCCCCGAGGTCTCCGTTCAGGGCAACCCGTTCGAGAGCGCCGAGCGCCTGTCGCAGTACGACGCCCTGGTCGGCGTCTCCAGCGTCGGCAATGACGTGTTCGTCACCAACCGCCCCTCGACGACCACCCCCGGCGCCACCGTCGACGAGCAGGCCGCGCTCCAGACCTACATCCGCAACGGCGGCGGCTTCGTGGCCATCCACGGCGCCACCGACTCGATGCACAACTGGGACTGGTACAAGAACCTGGTCGGCGGCGAGTTCGACAACCACGGCTCCAACGCCGGTGGCATCCAGAACACCTGCGGCGGCTGCCTCGTCGCCGAACTGGTCACCGAGGACGGCACTCACCCGGCCACCCGTCACTTCGACAAGAAGATGACGATCTCGGACGAGCTCTACAACTGGCGGGGCTTCCTTCCCCGCGAGAAGGGGCACATCCTGCAGACGCTGACCGAGTCGACCTACGTGTCCGGCATCGGCAACAGCGCGGGCCGGATCGAGGGCGCCGACCACCCGATCTCGTGGTGTGTCAACTACGACGGCGGGCGTTCCTTCACCCAGGCGCTCCTGCACAACTGGCAGCTCACCGCCAACCCGATCTTCCAGCAGAACATCCTGGAAGGCATCAAGTGGGCCGCCGGCGAGTCGTCCGGGAACTGCTCCACCCACCTCGAGATGCGTGGGCTGGTCGCCGCCGGAGTGACCGACGGGTCCGTCGGGGCCGATCTGGCCGCCACGCTGAACGGCGCGATCGACGCCTCGTACAACGCCTACCTGGTCAAGGACTACGTCGAGGCCATGGAGCAGGCCAAGGTCGTCCGCCGCGAGGTCAAGGCCAACCTGCCCGGTCCCGACAACACCCCGATCCGGGAGCGCGCCAAGGAGCTCGCCGAGTGGATGAAGGTGCTCGCCGACGACGCCGTCATCCTGCGCTTCGTGTCCGAGCCGGCGGGGGCCACCCACCAGCCCGGTGACGACGCGGTCTTCGCCGCGCCCGCCGACGGCCAGAACGTCACCTACCAGTGGCAGGTCAAGGCACCGGGCTCGGCAGACTGGGCGGACGTGCCCGGCCAGACCTCGTTCGCGATCGCTGTGGTCGCGGCGCCGGAACTGGACGGCTCCGAGTACCGGGTCCGCGCGACGGACCCGACCGGCGCGATCATCTCGCGTTCGGCGGTCCTGCAGGTCAGCTGACCCATCCGTCTCACCGCCGGTGGCCCGAGTACTTCGGGCCACCGGCCTGGCGAACAACCAGAAGTGGATCGATGCGCCGCTCTCTCATCCCCGCCGTGGCCGCGCTCGTCCTGTGCGCCGCGTGCGGCACCCCGGCCGATCCCGCGCCGGCGGCGGTCACCTGCGAATCAGGGCCGCGTACGTCTCTGGCCACGTCCGGTGACACCGAGTGGCGCCACCCCGACCGGTCCTTCTACGCCCCGGCCGACCAGGACGTGCCCAACGGCGCCAGCCTGGAGCACCTGCTCACCCTGGACAACGCCCTGATCGTCCAGTACTCGCCGCAGCTGCCGCAGCCGTCGATCGACGCGCTCCGCGACTGGGCGGCGATGCAGACCGCGACGGTGGCCGTGCCGGGACCCGCCGATCCCGTCATCCGCGCCACGCTCGCCTCGACGGAACTCACCTGCGACGGGCTGGACGTGGCCCAGCTCACGACACTGGCCGGCTCCCGGACGACCGGACAGGTGACCGAACACGGCGACTCGTAGGCAACGGCGAGAACGGCTCAATCTCAGGTGGCCTTCCAGCCGGAAGTCGTCCCCCCACGCCAGACGGCCTCGATCGCCACGATGGTCGTGCCGGCGGGCGCGTTCCCGACACCACAACCGTCCGCGCTGCCGTTCCCGTCGGCGACGTCCCGGATCTGGCCGTTGGAGAGCCTCATGCGGCCGTAGACGCCCACATTGTCGGGCAGCATGTCGCAGGCGTAGAAGACCGTGTGGGAGGAGTTGACCGAGGCCGATCCAACCTTGATGTTTTTCGTGTTCTTGACTTCGACGGCCGTCACATGGGCGGACGCGGGCGCCGCGAGCGCCAGCACGCCGATGGCGCTGACGAGGGCCATGACTGAGGTTACCTTGCGCAACAGGCTCTCCTTCGTGATGGGTTGCCATCCTTCTGACCAGGTCAGAGATGGCAACGGAGGTTTCGGCTGAGCCTGCCGTTGTGGCCTATATTCTTTTTATATCCGTCCTGTTCGTCGTTATCGGCAGCGAAAGAGATGACCCAAGGGTGGCCGTGCGAGGGGGCATGGTGCACCAAGTGGGGCGAACCGGGCTGAGAGGGCGACCAGCGTCGCCGACCGCATTGACCTGTCCGGATGGTGCGGCCTCCGCGTGCGGTGCTGTTGGTGCTCAGGTCAGGGGTTTGCTAGGTGCTGGTAGGCACCTCTTTGGCTCCTCGTACAGCAACGAAGTACAGCAGCCACTCGTTTTTGCATCACATTGGCGACTCGCAGCGACCCGCGCTCCGTCTTCGTTGACGGTGGCGATGCGTGATCGTCGGGGCGGAAGGTCGACCCCCAAGACATGCCCGCTGTGGCTGATCAGACGGTCCCGGGCCGGCGCGGTCCTACGGGGTTTACGGCCCATCGGAGTCGGCGGTGCTTTGCACGTGGCTGACCGATGTAGAAGGTCATCCCAGAGCCGGGTCACTCAAGAGATCTCTTCAGTCAGCGCATCTAAGACTGCCCTGATCGCAAGAAGGAGAGGCGCGAAGCACTCCTCTATCTCGATCATGATTACCATGCTGTGCTGTCTGCATCGCAGACTCTAGGGGTTGAACGGTGCCGTGACAGACATTGATCCTGAGCGGATCGTCACTCAGCAAGATCTTGTTGCTCAATTGGCCCAATTATATAAAAGGCAGACTTCGGGACTCGCTAAGTTCTGTCGCTCCGCCGGGCTGAGTCCAACTACGGTTCAGCGGATCGTCAGAGGTGGGCATGAATTACCTAAGGCGGAAACAATTGAAGCCTTCGTGCGAGCATGTGGAGAGGATCCTCTCAAATGGATCAATGCTCGTGATCGAATTGCTGTTTATAATTACCAATCGCCTCGGAGGCTGCCGGTCCGCAATTGTATGCGGATATTTCTGGGTCGAGGCTGGTGGCAAGGTGTCGGCGCAGTAATTGGAACCCTGAGCCTCTTTGTGGCCATATTTCAAATAATGCCCAAATCGAACCCTCGTGTAGCAGAGGGAGGTGCTGAGAGTAAAAATCTGAGTATAACGCCAAGGCCTAGGTTCGCCAATATTGGCCTGAGCTGGGGAATTACCAATCCACTTTTCGTCGGCAGTGTCGCCGATCTGCCGGAAGCGCCGTATTTCGACAAGGAATATTCGGCCTCTCATTGCGTCTGGTGGGAAGATTTCTTGTCGACAGATAAGCGGATCTATGCGCTTGATCCATCCATCGTCGCACGATTAATAGCTGACAGTTCAGATGTAGTATCGATATATAAGATCGATTTGAGAATATTGAATCGCACGCGCTTGCAAGAACCTTTCGTATTTATTCGTTGCGAGTATGGTGCCGGGGGTTGGGAGGGTTATGAGGCAGTGCTCGACACTGTTAAGCGAACGACGCATGTGTGGGGTTCCGGGTCGGATAAATCGAGTCGAATGCCGCCAGCCACAATCACGCTTAAAGACGGAGGAGTTGAGGGTGTGCTGGCGCACATCGATTCTCGAAGGGGGTATCTTTATGACGGTATATTAATTATATTTGCGAACATAAATGGAAAGGATCAGGAGTTGCATTTGGGTGATGTCGCTAATCCGCTTAGATGGGCAGTGCCCGATATGCCAAAATATGAACCTGTGTACGATTGGCATCCCGATAAGCGAAAATGGGTCAAAGTTAAATCTGAGCCCCCGATGGGTTGGTAGGTAGATCGCCGCAAACCCATATTTGCCGTCGTCGTTGGCTAACTATCCCCTCAAGGCGGCGAGTCTGGCCAAGGACGAATGGCTGAGCTGGCGCTAGATGTACTCGGTCATGACGTTGGTGACAGTCGGCTGATCGGAGGGTGACCGTCCAGTGAGCTGTGACGTCGTCGGGTGTTGTAGTGCTCCAGCCATGGTTGCAGGGCGTCGGCGCGGTGGGTGTTGCTGGTGAAGACCTCCATCGCCATCTTGATATTGCTGTGGCGAAGGATCCGCATGGCCACGCGTGGGTGGACGTCCAGGGCAGCGAGGAGGGTGGCGCACGTGCCGCGCGTGCCGTGGACAGTGATGCGTCGCACGCCGGCCCGTTCGATCCGGGCGTCGAATCGGCCGTTGAGTTTCGTCGGGTCAAGGGGCTTGCCGAGAGGCGACGTGAACACCAGGCCGGTGTCGCGCCAGTCGTTCCCGGCTGCCTGCCGGTCGTGCTCCTGCTGCTTCTTGCGCAGCTTGAGCGCGGCCAGGCAGATGCCGGGGAGCGGAAGCGGGGCTTCGGACTCTTCCGTCTTCACCGGCCGCCGTAGGAGCTGGTCACGGACTCGCTGGAGCTGTTCCCCCCGACGTACAACTCTCCGGCGTCCAGGTCCACGTACTTCCAGTCCAGCCCTAAGACCTCTCCCTCGCGCAGCCCAAGCACCAGGGTCAGCACGTAGACCGCGTACAGCGGGTCGGCCTCGTCCCGCGCGCTCTCCAGTAGTCGCCGGGCCTCGTCCACCGACCAGGCGCTGTTTCGGCGCTTGCGTACGGTCGGCAGTCGTACCGCCGCAGCGGCGTTCTTGCTGATCAGGTCTTCGGAGATCGCGTTGGACAGCAGACTCCGGAGGATCTTCACCGCCTTCTGGACGGAGTTCTCCTCGAGGGTCTGGTCGCAGCAGTTGCCGACCGCGCAGCAGCGCCGCCGGCGGGCCGCGTTCCGGTGTTCGACTGGACGTCGTGCGTCCTTGCCTTGGGCGCAGCACTGTATAGATCACGTGCCGCCTTATCGTGCGAAGCGACACGATGGTTCCTCGGCCGTTTTGGTGGTGCAGCCGAAGGACTGAATACCGTTCAGGTGATCCTATCTCTTTGCAGGCCTGAGCCTTTCCTCAATTCCAGAGTGACTATTCTTCCCACAGCCCTTAGCGAACGCCCGCATATCGGCCAGTACGCGGTCATGGCGACATGATTTCTCCGCGAATGTGTGAGCGTAAGGAAGTGCATGGTCGCGGATGTAGCTCCCTAAGAAGTCTTTGTGCACGAACTCGATCGCCCACAATTGGCTGATCCTCGCGAAGGGTTGAGTCTTTTTCGGCGGGTTCATTTCGTAAGACGCGAACCCAAGGTATTGGTACAGCATCCTCGGCTCCAGCTGCCGGTGCGAGGGCAATCATGGGAGCATCCAGAACAACAAGACAAACTGTGAGGTGGACATCGAGCCAGTGCCATGTGTCTGGAGGGGTGCAAACTTCCTTGAAGTTTTGTACTGCACTAGCGAGCGGGAATACCGTACTCGTGTAAGCCTCGCTCCCAGAGAGCTCAACTTCCGTCCCTCGTCTCACGCATTTGCTGAATACGCTTGAAAATACCGCATCGCTGATATGACTGTCGCTATCCATCTCAAGCGTGTACAGAACCGGATAGCTCCATGTGGATCTATCGTCATCCGTTTTGATGTGTATTCTATCCGCCCGGAGTCCAGAAATGAGGGGAAAGTCAAGGCCTGGCGGGTTTCTGGCGCGAAAGAAGACGTAGGGCATTTCCGATTTCTTGCGCTCAACTATGGACGTCAAGTGCGGGCGGATCCGACTCTCTTTCGCGGGAAGCTCTTTGAGTGGCATGGATGCGAGAACGTCGATGCCTCTGGTCTAGCCTGTGTACTTGTCCGGATAGGACCATTCATCTTGTAAGGAGAATCCATGATCGATAAGTGTTTCGCCAACAGCCAGTTGTAGCGGATATCTCGGATGATTTCGCGGCTTGACGCACCTGGTCGAGAGTGAGCCCATTCCCAAGCAGGGCCCATCCATTAGTATCCATCTGTTTTCCCCCTCGACGTTAACTCTGATATTCACCTTGGTCCCAGGAGAAGCTTGGTGCAAACCTCTGGCTTAATACTTGCTGCACTTGGCTAGTCAGAATGTTAGTGTCCGGCTCGGACCTGACGCAGGGCGATTTCTTTGAAAACCTGTCCTCTACAGCCCATGAAGTACGTTAGTCGGACCATACTCGCTGTTGCAATGGTCGTCGAGTGCAGGACTGGATCAGGCGTTTTATGGCTGATTAGTCGGGTGGCATGGCGGATGAGATCCGGTTTATAAGCAGTTCAGTCGCTGCCTTGGCTTCTACCGATTGCATCGAAGTGCCATAACTTGATTGAGAAACCATCGGTCCGCAGGCACCAGGGCGGCCCCCGGGGCAATTCTGGGCGGCGGCGCTGCCACCGCAGGCGCCATTTGGGTTGCTGAACCAGATCATCGGTGACGTGTCTGACGACACTGGCGATTGAAAGGCCTGTCCCGGCATAGAGCGAGGCTGTTCTGGTCCTCTAGCCCGTTGACAGAGGTGACAGCGATGACACGGTGATGTGTTCAACCTGCTCATTGAGCGTGGTGGGACGTTCTGTTCAGCGTTGACACGCGATGACGCTCGTTGACAGAGTCCGATTGATTGGTTCGCTGTCAATGTCTGTCACCACAACTATGCAGCAGCTGTGAGCTTGAGAAATGAACGACAGTGTCAACGCTGTCACCTCTGTCAACGGACGGGGATTCTTCTCAGTTGAAGGCCCAACCAGATCCCACAGCTGGCGTAATGAGCCGACACGGGATCAGGAGCCCTCCGCCACAAGCCCCGGCTGTGGCCGTTGGCGTCCGATGACCGCGGAAGATGCCTGGCTCAGGGACCCGTCAAGCCGGGCTTACACCTCCGTCACCGGCCCGCTGCCGCTCCGCGGTGGGTCGACGGGCAGACGGGATGAGGCACAGGCAGGAGTGATTACAAGAGGAGAATGCCGTCTACTCCTCAACGCTTCGGTCTTTGAGGATGGTCCGTGGAATCACACGACGACCCCCAACATAGTTCATAAACAAAAGAAGGACGATTACGATACCGACTAAAGATGCGTAGCTAACAAAAGTCCACGGCTCCTGGACTCCCAACTCGTTAACTTCATTCGCAAATTTTGCCTGACCCTCCACTGTGTCTAGACGGTATCCCTTAACATCTACCAACTTGCCGCCATTTATGCCATCTATGATATCTTTAACAGAGAAGGAAATAATTGTAGCTATAAGTAACAGCATTGGCAGTAGCGGCCTCCACCCCCCTCTCGCCTTGATGAACCCTTTAATTCCGGAGCCAGCCTCGATAATTTCGAAAACCGCGGCATTCAATTTAAGAGATCTATAATTTTTTAGAGTTGTACCACGTACAGTGCCGGTGACTGTCGGAGCCCTTTTGCCTTCATGAAGAATTTCAACGATCGCACCATCTCCCGCATCCATAAAATCAAAGTCAATGACCACCCCGGAAGGATTGGACGAAGTACGCACAAGTGCAATGCCCAGGGATTTTCGACTACAAGCAATTAAGCGCACCTGTAAGATTTTATCTGAATCGGCAAACTGAACCCTTAATGGATCCGTGTCAACAACGTCCGCCCCCCTTACCGTGTCGCCCCTACGGTTCCATATAGCTATTCGGGAAAGACTAAGATGAATAAGATCCTCGTCGTGAAAGCTTAGCTTTAATCCACTATCCAGCAGACCATTATGTGGTCGTATCAAAACATCGAAATCAATCCCGAAGGCAATCTCGGGCTTCTGGCGCCCGCGCCTTGCCAATATAAATGTTAAGGGAATTCCGATCAATGATATTATCAATCCGACAATTCCCACTATGTCGCTAAAGCTCAAGTGGTTCTCCGGTAGGGTAGAGAGTAATCCTGCCCCTGGAGCATACTCACCGACAACGTGACAAGTAGCCCATACAGGAAACGCGTCCCACTCCCGAGTGCTCCAAGTTGACAACGCGACGAGATAGGCGCCCGCCTGGCCGATGGTTAGGGGGATCCACGGCGACACGCACGCTCAACAGTCCTGCAGCTCAAACGGACAATGATCTTTCAAGTCCACCCAAGTCGTGTGCCCGATGCATGCCCGTATGGTCAGCTACCAGCGGAGAATCACGCGGACTCAGTGGATTTGGATCTACACTCGACCTGTTCACTGTTTCCACAGGTAGGACCCATGATCTTGAAAGGCTTCCCAAGCTGTTGACGAGCTGCCGGCGCCTCGGGCCAGGCTCGCGGATGGTGCAATTCCCGCGGTGTTCCTTTGGAGGTGGCCGACTCTTTATCGCTGCAGGCCAGCGACAATTTGCCGTGAGAGTGTAAATCCGTCGGCGGAGTTGGGCTGTGGGCTGCAAGGACGTAGGCCGGGCCCTACGTGGGTCAAGTCGCGTTGGAGCACAGGCGGTCCGGAGTGTGTTGCCTGGTCAGCGTGCAACCGTAGGCCTTTCGTACAGCTCGAAAGTACAGCTACCACCTCGGATGTGGCTGTACTTCTGCGTACCCGGCGGACGGTTGCTGCCCGTCGGAATCGGGGCACCTGAGGGTGGCCGAACGGGGGCTCATGATGCATCATGTGGGGGCGACCTGGGATGATCCCGGTTCGCGTACAACCTAAGAACCGCGGGAGCTCGGGCGTAACCGGGCTGAGAGGGCGACCAGCGTCGCCGACCGCATGAACCTGTCCGGGTAATGCCGGCGTAGGGAGCGTGTGGGATGACAGTTGTCATCGATTCCGAGGCCCCCCTCACCCTTGACGAGGCTCCGCCGAAAACACTCGGCCTCCTCGACCAGGGCGCACTCTGGGCCAACCTCGGAGTATCACTGCTCGGGTTCTCAGGAGCGATCGCACTCGTCAACCCCCTCGGGGACCGTCCGCTGAGCTTCGTCGCAGCGCTGACGGCCGCCGTGGTGGGCAGTCTCATCGGTACGGCCATGGTCGGGCTGGCCGCCATTCCGGGCACCCAGACGGGCGCCCCGGCGATGATGCTGCTCAGAGGGCTTTTCGGGGCGAAACTCTCCTATCTCCCGAGTGTGCTGAACATCATCCAGATGCTCGGCTGGGGCGCCTTCGAACTCTGGGTCATCGCCCAGGGCGCGCAGGCCATCGCCGGGCAGTTCGGGGTCACCGTGCCCTACGCGGTCTGGGTCGTCATAGCGGGCGTGATCACCACGGCGCTCACCATCAAACCGCTGGGCGCGGTAAGGATTCTGCGCAGGTACGTCACCGTCGGCGTCGTCCTGGCGATGATCTATTTCGCGTACGAGCTGATCTCGCGCGGGCCCTCACTGGGCGCCGGGTCGTGGGAGGCGTTCACGCCGGCGGTCGACTACGTCATCGCGCTGAGCGTCTCGTGGGTGCCGCTGGCGGCCGACTTCTCGCGGTTCTCGAAGTCGAGCAGGGCGGCGTTCGGCGGGGTGGTCGGCGGTTACACGATCGCCCAGGTCTCCTGCCTGGCGCTGGGGATAGCGGCGCTGGCGCTGGTCGGGAACGACACCAACCAGGTCTGGGACCCGTTCGTCACCGCGTCGCTCGGGGCGGTCTTCTTCGGGATCCTGGTGCTGCGGGAGACCGACCAGTCGTTCGTGAACGTCTATTCGGTGACCATGTCGCTGCAGAACCTGGTGCCGAGGGTCGACCGGCGCATTCTCTCGGTCGTCATCGGGACGCTGGTCACGCTGCTGGCGATCTTCGTCAGCGCGGACACCTACTCGGCGTTCCTGGGGATCATCGGGGCGGTGTTCGTGCCGATGTTCGCCGTGCTGGTGGTCGACTACTTCCTGCTGGGCGGTTCGCGCAGGTGGGACACCTCGGTGACCGCGCCGTCGCGGTGGCTGATGACGGTTCCGTGGGTGCTCGGGTTCGCCGCCTGGTGGATGCTCGGCGCGCTGCCCGACGTGCCCTGGTGGCGCGACATCTGGGTGTCGGCGCGGGATGCCGTCGGGTTCACCCCCGCGCCGTGGATGAGCGCCGCGCTCGGCTCGTTCCTGGTCGCCGCGCTGGTCACGCTGGCGATCGGAGCCTCACGCGGCGCTCGGCCGCGACTATCTGATGCGGGTGAAAGCCACCGCGGCAGCTGACGCGATCACGGTCGACAGGACGACCATGAACAGCACCGACTTCAGCGGGTTGTCCCGCTTCTTCGGGTTGGCCACGGCCGCGACCCTCGGTTCACGCCGTTCCGGCGTCGCCGACGGGGTCGGCTTGGGACGCGGCGACGGCTTCTTCGTGGTCGGGGCCGGTTTCGGCAGTCGTACCGGAATGACCCTGGCCGGTTGCTCCACCCGCGGCTTCGGCTCCTGCACCGGAGGAGGCGGTGGCGGGGGTGGGGGCGGCGGAGGAGGCGGTGGCGGTGGTGGCGGTTCCTCGACCTGAGGCGGCGGGGGTGGCGGCGGTGGCTGCACCTCCGGCTCCTCGGGCAGGGGCGGCGGGCACGGCGTCTCCGACGGAGTCGGCGCCGGTGGCTCCTCGACCGGCGCCGGTGGCGGCGGGGGCGGAGGAGGTGGCGGTGGTGGCGGGTCGCACGGCGGCTGCTGGAGGATGCCGACCCCCAGCTCCACGTCGAGGATCACCCCGACCTGGACGCACACTCCCACGCCCGGCCCGATGCCGACGTCGACCCCGAGGATGTCGTCGGCCGTCGCGGCCGGGGCCGAGGCCACCGACAGGGTGGCCAGCATCAGGAAGCCGAGTGTCGCGGCGGTTATTCGGCTTGTCATCAGCTCAACCCTGAGATTCGGCCGAATTCGGCCAGTGCGCTGGTGAACGCGTCGGGCATCACTGCGAGCCCGCCGTCGAACACATGGATGATGTCGAAGACCATGTAGATGCCGACCCCCAGCAGCCCCGCCATCGCGAGCATCGGCAGCAGCGCCATGCCCCTCGGACGGGCCCCGGCCAGGAACGGGAAGACCAGCACGATCAGGCCGGTCACCACGGTCAGCGCCAGCAGGATCGTCGGCGGCGTGGCCCCCGCGTCGGCGGCGCGCTGCCGCCGCGACGAGCTGAGCTGGGAGATCTGGTCGACCACGGCCGCCTTGGCGTCTTCCTGGTCGTCTCCGTCGACGACCAGGCCGGACGCCTGGATGCGCAGCGTGTTCAGGCGCGTGGTGCCCTCGGCGCTGAGCTGGCCGTCGGCCATCAGCGGCCATTCCCGGTCGACCACGAAACCGACGTAGTCGCGCAGGCCGGCCTGGACCTGCGCGGCGGCGGGCGCGGGCAGCTCGTTGGCGGCCCAGTAGGCCTCGACGGCCGACTGGCTTTCGGTGTAGGTGTTCTGCCGGGCGGCGTCGGCGGTCGTCCACGGGACCACGATCGCGATGGCGAAGACCAGCAGGAACAGCGCCGACAACATCGCTCCGGCGTGGCCGACCGTCGGGCCGCCGGGGTCGGAGTCTTCACTCCCGGCGCCGAACTTTCTGAAAAGGAACGCCGACAGTGCCACCACTGCGACCGCCGACCCCACGGCGACGATGAATCCCAGCATGACCACTCCCCACTAGTGACCTGGTGATTGCTCGGCGTGAGATTACTATCACATTGAGTGATCGCAGGTTTACTGTGTGGGGACAGACCCGTTGCGCTAAGCCATTTCTAGGTTCAGCAACATCTCTTTGGCGGCTTTTCCACCGGCGTAGGCCCCCGGCGTCCCCGATCCGCCGACGACCCGGTGACACGGAACCAGCAGGCAGACGGGGTTCTCGGTGATCGCGTTGGCGACCGCGCGCAGCGCCTGGGGCCGGCCGATGCGGGCGGCGACCGCGGCGTAGGTGGTGGTCGTGCCGTAGGGCGTCGAGGTGATCATCTGCAGCACGCTCCGGGCGAACGCCGTCGCCAGCCGGAGGTCGAACGCGAGGGTGAAGGTGCGCAGCCGCCCGTCGAAGTAGGCGTCGATCTCCCGCTTCAGCGGATCGAGGCGCTTGGAGTCGTGGCCGATGAACGACCCGACCTCCCGGTGGACCCGCGCGTACACCTCGTGTTCGTCGTCGAATGTGGTGGCAATCACACCCCGCGAGGTGACGGCCAGCACGAGCCGTCCGGCCATCGTGTCGTGGGTGCCGAAGGCGATGGTGGGGGCGGATTCCCCGACGTACGTGGGTGAGGTGACCCGGAGTAGTGCCTCCAGGTCGCCCGATGCGGCCGACGCGTCCATGGCACTTCCCTTCCCCGGGTTCGAGGGCAGCGTATCGGAGCATTGGAAAAGGCCATGATCACGATCGGAAAAGCGGCACGATGGATCCGTGGAATGTGACCACTGGGACAAACGTGACGACGAGGACGAAGGGATCGCGCGGGCGGTAGTCGCCAGCGCGGCCGATGCCATCGTCGCACTCGATCGCGATCTGACGGTGGTCACGTGGAATCCGGCCGCGGAACGGCTGTTCGGCTGGCCCGCCGACGAGATCGTCGGCCGCCGGCCGCCCTTCGTGCCCGATGAGCTGATGGCCGAGCACAACGCGGTGCTCGAACGGGTGCGCACGGGCGGCAACGTCCAGCTGAGAACCCGCAGGTTCCGGCGTGACGGCGCGTTGATCGAGGTGCAGGCCGACATCAGCGGGCTGCGCACACCCTCGGGCGCGTTGCTCGGGTATGTCGGGGTCTACCACCTGCGCGACGACAACGAGGCCGCGCGGGCGCGGTCGGTCCGCCGGGCCCAGTTGGTCCGCCGTCTCACCGACGTCGTCGGCGACATCAACGCCGAACTCGACCAGAACGTGGTGCTCGACCGGATCGCGGCCTCGCTCACCGAGCTGACCGGGGCGGACGCGGGCGGGTTCGTGCTGATCGAGGGGGAGAAGCTCCGGCTGGTCAGCTCCCACCGGCTACCCGGCGGCATGAAGGGCGCCACCGCCGACCTGGGCAGCAGCCTGGTGGGCAAGCTGCTGCGCACCGGAAAACCGGTCATCCTCGAGACCGGCCCCGAGGGTTTGCAGGATCTCATCTGGGCTCAACTCGACGGCCTCCACACCATCGCGGTCGGCATCGCGGCTGTCGGCGGCCGGCCCTACGGCGCCCTCTACGCGCTGTTCGCCCGGCGCAAGCCCGGCCACCTTGAGCTCGAGCTGCTCGAACTGCTCGCCGGGCACGCCGGGATCGCGGTCGGCAACGCGGTGGCCTACCAGGACGCGGTCCGGCAGCGTGCCCACGAGCGCGCGGTCTTCGACGCCAGCGCCGACGGCATCGCGGTGCTCAGCGAGAGCGGCACGGTCACCCGATGGAACCCCAAGGCGGCTGAGCTGACCGGGTTCGCCTACGAGGACGTGATCGGCCGTCCACCTCCCTTCAACCTGCCCAAACCCGGCGAGAAACTGACCTTCCAGCTCGAATCGGGCCGCTGGCTCGACGTGCTCTGCGCGACGATCCCGGAGACCGGCGAGATCGTCGCCGACTTCCGCGACATCACCAGCGCCAAGGAGCTCGAAGAGGCCAAGGACCTGTTCCTGGCCACCACCAGCCACGAACTGCGCACCCCGATCACCGTCGTGACCGGCTTCGCCAGCACGCTGGCCGACCGGTGGGACAAACTCTCCGACAGCGACCGGCGGGCCCACGTCCACACCATCGCCGAACGCGCCAAGTCGCTCGGGCGGCTGATCGACCACCTGCTGCTGGGCGCCCGCGCCGGCGCGGCCGAGCCTTCGGTCCGTGACGAGGCCTTCGACCTGGCCGAACGCGTGCGGGCCGCGACTCTGGGGCTCCCCGTCCTGTCCGACCGCCACCGCGTCGAGGTGCGGGTCCCCGAAGACCTTCCTCTTGTACGCGGCGACGCGCTCGCCACCGACATACTGCTCGACCAGTTACTGGAGAACGCGTTCAAATATTCGCCCGACGGCGGCCTCATCCAGGTCTCCGCCTGGTCAGAGGAGACCCAAGTGGTCCTCACGGTCGACGACGAGGGCATCGGCATCCCTCCGGCCGACCGGGAACGCGTCTTCGAACGGTTCGTCCAAGGTGAGAGCGGTGATCGCCGCCGATTCGGCGGGGTGGGGCTCGGTCTCTACATCGTCCGGAGCCTCGCGCGGGCCCAAGGCGGGGAGGTGGCCGCACTGCCCCGACCCGAGGGTGGTACACGTATGCAGTTCGTGCTCCGCAGAGAGGGGTTTGTCACCGCACCCGACACACCGGGGCGGTAAGGCCGGGGTAACACCGAAGCTGACCTATTGTCCAATGTGCACAAGCTGTAATCAGGTCTCGGTTTCCAGAGTCAGCTAACGGGGCATTTCGGTCGTACTGGGGTGACCATCTTCAGGGGGTTCGGGAGAACGGGGAGGTGAGTGCGTCGAGCGTCATCATGCTGCCGTACGCTCTGGCGAGCGTTGCTGTGGCGCGTCAGCGCCTCAGCGCCGACCTGCTCGCGTCCGGAGTTTTCGATGCGGCGGTCGACGACACGGTCCTGGTGATGAGCGAATTGTTGAGCAACGCCCTACGTCACGCACACCCCCTTGCGTCTGGGCAGCTCAGAGTCACATGGGCCTGCGGTGACGGACATATAGAAGTAGCCGTGAGCGACGGTGGCGCGACCACCGAGCCGCGGGCCGGACGGCCTACTCTCTCGTCTCTGGGGGGCCGGGGGCTCGGCATCGTCGAGTTTCTGGCAGAGCGCTGGGGGGTTCGCCACGAGGGCGAGACGACGACCGTTTGGGCCATCGTCCACTGCCCTCATCCTGCCCGAAATGGGCAGTCCGGTGAGTCCGAAATTAGCGCGATAAGTCAGGTCGTCTGAGCGGTGAGTAGTCGCCGCTCGGTCGTCGTCCACGCGGTGCTGATCAGCAGGTAGACGCCCGTCGCGAAGGGCAGGAACGCGGCGGCGAGCACGGTTCCGTACGGAAGCAGTTTCAACAGCCCACTACCCGGCATTTCAGGCGTCCCGATCACCAGTCGCGACGACTGCCAGGCCACCAATGCGATGAGCACGATCAGGCCGACGAACACCAGAGTGGGCGCACCGAACAAACCCGAGTGGGCGATCACCGCTCCGAGATGGTCACTCAGCGGCACCGACAGCGCGCTGTGGGTCATCAGCACGTTCTGCTGCCCGGCGATCACCGGGTGGGTGAACAGGTTGTACAGCACGAACACGAACGGGATCTGGGCCAGGCCCGTCCCGACGCCGGCGAACATCGAGGTGCCCGCGCCGGCGTAGAGGGCCTGTGTCTCCCGGACCAGCCGTTCCGGGTCCTTGGCGTGGCGCTTCTTGAGTTTCGCCACATCGGGAGCCAGTTTCGCGCGGAGGCGCTGGAGTTTCGCCTGCCGGAGCGCCAGGGGGAGCAGGGCGAGGCGGACCAGCAGGGTCAGCAGCACGATCGCCGGCGCGGCGCCGACGAGACCGGCCAGCGCCGCCGTGGCGTGGTAGGCCGGTCCGAGTACGAAGTCGAACATGATTCAGGAACCTTTCGTCACTCTGCTTCTGAGGCAGATTCACAGCGCGAGCCACGGCCGGCCTTCGGCCGTCCGCGTCTCGCTTTGGGCATGACGAAGGCGCCCGTGCCGATCAATGGCGATCAGCGGGGCGCCGGGTTTCCTGTTGGAGCTCTTGACCGGGTGCGGCCTGGTGAATTGGGGTGGCGGAGCCGTACAGAAACCGCCTCGACCCCGGCGCCCAGCGGCGCGGGACCGACGCGCGGCGCGGCGGCCAGCAGGCGCAGCGCCCACGTCAGGAGCAGCAGGCCCAGCACGGCGAGCAGCGCGATGCCACCGGGCATGGCGAGCGCACCGAGCAGGGCCTGGACGAACATGCGCTACTTCTTCTTGGCCACGAGGGTGATCGCTCCGACGACGACCGCCGCGATCAGCGCGATCACCAGGAGGAACTTCAGCGTCGCGAAGAGCGCGGGGATGACGAATCCAACCACCAGCCAGATGGCGAGGAAGATCCCCACGACCGCAAAAACAGTACGGGTCATGGCTGACAAACTACGCGTTCGCCGATCTCCGTGCGACCTAGTCTTTGGGGTGTGACCGTAAGTCCCGCCGCCCGTGTCCTCGTCGTCGACAACGATCCGGCCGTGGCCGAGGTCATCGCCCGCTATCTCGAACGCGACGGCCATGAAGTGCAGTGTGCCGGTGACGACGTCCTGAACAGCATCGACCCGCCCGACCTGCTCATCCTCGACATGAACCGGCTCGCCGTCGGCCGCAAGCTGCGCGCCCGCTGGCCGGTCCCCGTGATCATCCTCGGCGAGGCCATCGACCTGGTCGACCTCGACCCGGACGCCGACGCCGACGACTACGTCACCAAGCCCTTCAGCCCCCGTGAGCTGGCCCTGCGCGTCGCGGCGGTGCTCCGCAGAGCCCGAGGATCGATCGTGCCGGCCGGAACGGGTGTGCTGCACGACGCCGACCTCGTGGTGGACGTCGGGGCCCGCCACGTGCTCCTCGGCGACGCGGAGGTCACCCTGACCGCCCGCGAGTTCGATCTGCTCGTCTATCTGCTGCGCAACCCGCGCCAGGCGTTCAGCCGCACCGACCTGCTCGACCGGGTCTGGGGCTGGGCCTTCGGCGACTCCTCGACGGTGACCGTCCATGTGCGCCGGCTGCGGGAGAAGATCGAGCACGACCCGACCGATCCCAGCCGCATCATCACGGTGTGGGGCGTCGGCTACCGCTACGAACCGGTCTCGTGACCGATCGAGAACGCCTCGGTGATCGCCCGGAACGTCGGGCATGGCCAGCGCCACATACAACTGCGGCAGCGCAGGATCGGGTGGGCCGTGTCGCTCGTGATGCCGCCCGCGTCGCGCGGCTGGTGCAGGTCGATCAGGCGCAGCGACAGTTCGGAGAAGGCCAGCAGGTCATCGCGGGACGATTCGAGGAAGTCGAGGTCGGTCGAGGCCAGCCGGGTCTTGATCGGTACGAAGCCCTCACGGTTGAGCAGCCGCCTCAGCGGTCTGACCGCATCACGCCACGAACTCGCCTTGTCGGCGCGGATCTGGATGACTTCCAGCCGCTCACGAAGCCGACGTCTCTGTGGATCTTCAGGGAGTTCCGTGTTCATGAGCGCCGCTCCTCCTCCGGCTCCGGCGGGAGCCGGTTCCATAGCGTCAAGCTTCGCGCACTCTGCGTTTACATGGGACCGAAATCGGGGACAAAGGGCGAACGACTCTTCGGTAATCCCAGAGGAACGTGACCCAGCGCCCGACCGGCGCTAGTGTGCGCGCTGTGGAGCTCAAAGTCTCGACTCGATCGCATGCGGGTCACGCTGTGATGGCCGTATCCGGAGAAATCGACCTGTATACCGCGCCTCGCTTGCAGTCGGAGTTCACCCGAGTGCTCGAAGAGTCCGCGCTTGACCGGGTTGTCATCGACATGTCCGGCGTGGAGTTCTGTGACTCCACGGGCATGAACGTGCTGCTGTCCGCGCTCAAGCGCCTCAAGGAACGCGGTGGCGTGCTGGAGGTGGCCGCGCCACGTCCAGCGGTCCGCAAGATTCTGCAGGTGACAGGTCTCGACTCGGTGTTCACCGTGCACGAGAGCGTCCCGGCGGAATTGGCCGAACTGACCGGATGAGCAGTCTTTCCCCCCGCTCGGACGCCGCGGTCGTCATCCCCGCCAAGGATGAGGACGACCGCATCGCCGCGACGGTTACCGCTGCTCTCCGCCTGCCTGGCGTCGCCCTTGTTCTCGTCGTCGACGACGGGTCGTCTGACGAGACGGGGCGGGTGGCGCGGGCCGCCGGTGCCCGCGTCGTGCGCCACAGCCGCAATCGCGGCAAGGCCGCGGCGATGGAGAGCGGCGCGGAAGCCGTCCGGCTCCTCGACGAAGACTGCCACCTGCTCTTTCTCGACGCCGACCTGGGAGAGACGGCCGCCGCGGCGGCTCCTCTTCTCGGGCCGGTCGTTTCGGGTGCCGCCGACATGACCATCGCGACTTTCGCCACCCGGGTGAAGCTCGGGGGGCACGGGGTCGTGGTTCGGGTCGCCCGCGACGGCATCAAACGGCTGACCGGATTCGACACCGTGCAGCCGCTCAACGGTCAGCGCTGCCTGACCCGCGCGGCCTTCGAGGCGGCACGTCCGCTCGCCGCCGGGTTCGGCGTGGAGACCGGGTTAACGGTCGACCTCATCCGGAAGGGTTTCCGGGTGGTCGAGGTCGAGGTCGAGATGGCCCACCGGGCCACCGGCACCGACTGGCGGGCCCAGCTGCACCGCGCCAAGCAACTGCGAGACGTGTCGCGGGCGCTGGCGGCTCGGGAACCGACGGTGGTCAAGGCCATGGAGACGATCGAGGGCCTCCGGCCACAGACCCGCCCTTGAGATTTTCTGTACGGGTTGACGCGGGCGCACGTGTTTTCCACAGGGCCTGGAGCTATTCACAGGTTGCCGCCGGGCGGGGTTGACGTTCGGGACTCACCCCTAGGCTTCTCGGCGTGGAGCGTGTGGCTGCGGGCAGGCTGGCCGTCGGGTGTGTGGCGGCGGCCCTTGGGCTGACGGTGCTGTTGGCCCTCTTGGGGCCTTCGGCCTTCCAGCCTCGGCTCGCCGGGACCGGGTGGGTGCCGTTCTTCGTCGACGCCGGGCTTCCCGGGTGGACGGCCATCGGGCTGGCCGCTGCCGTGGTCGTCTTCGGGACCGCCGGGGTGCTGCTGGGGCTCTACGGCGCGCCTTCACTGCGGGTGTTGCGGTGGCTGGGGATCGGCGCCGTCGTGGTGCTGGCGTTTCTGCCGCCGATCGGGTCGTCTGATCATCTGAACTACGCCGCCTACGGGCGGCTGCTCAATTTGGGGCATGACCCTTATTCGGTCACCCCTGACCGAATCCCTGGTGACCCCGTTCTGGGGGCGGTCGAGGAGTGGGCCGCGACGCCGAGCGTCTACGGCCCGGTGACGACCGGGGTGCAGGCGCTGGCCAGTTTCATCGGCGGCGACTCCGTGCGGCTGACCGTGTTCGTGATGGCGCTCGTCAACGCCGCCGCGTTCCTCGCCATCGCCTGGATGCTGGGGTCACGCGGGGTCGTGCTGTGGACGGCCAATCCGCTGGTCGTCTTCCATCTGGTCGCCGGCATGCACGCCGACACGCTCGCCATCGCCTTCGTGGTCGCCGCGCTGGTCACCCGGTTCAAGGGCGTCTTCCTCGGGCTGGGGGTCGCGGCCAAGGTGACCGTCGGGGTGGTCGCGCTCGGGGTCGCGTGGGAGCTGCGCAAGAACCTGGGCAGGCTGGCCCTGGTCGCCGGCACGGCGTTGGCGGTGTGCGGGGTGGCCTACTGGCTCGCGGGGCCGAACTCGTTCGACCAGGTGCTCAACGCCAGCAAGTCGATCTCGTGGGCCACGCCGTGGAAGCTGGTCCAATACGGGCTGCAGGAGATCTTCGGGTCGGGCGCCTACCGGGTCTGGATCCAGATCGGGTCGATCATCCTGTTCGCCGCGCTGGCCGCGCTGCTGCTGCGGGCGCTGGCGCCGCTCGACGCCGCGCGGGTCGCCGTGGCGTTCTCCGTCGCGTGGCTCTTCTCCACGCCCTACGCGCTGCCCTGGTACGACGGGCTCGCGTTCGCGCTGCTGGCGCTCATTCCGAGGTCGTGGCTCGACTACGCGATGGTCGCCCGGATCTCGCTGCTGTCGTTCGCGTATCTGCCGGCGCGGCAGTTCGACCAGCCCGCCGGTTCTGAGTGGCTGGTCGATGTGGTCAGGGCGCAGGTCGTTCCGTGGCTGCTGCTGGGGGTGGTGGTGTTTCTGCTCGTACGGCTGCCGCGAGGGTCAGCGGTACGGCCACCGTCAGTGCCATCGCCGGAATCGCGATCCCCGAGTCGTTGATCAGGAAGCCGACGAACGCCGCCGTCAGCGCGCCGATCAATCCGGCCCGCAGCTCCGGGGCCTTCTCGTAGGCCACGCTCAGCGCGGCGACCTTCATCTCCCTGGGCCTGGCCAGCACGAGGAACAGGAACGCCAGCGCGACCAGCGACAGCAGGGTCAGCGGCCAGTTGCCCAGCGTGCCGAGCATCGCGCCGAGCTTGCGGGCCAGCACCCCACCGGCCTCGCCGTCGATGACCTGCTGGACGAACGCGCCCAGGTGGGTGCGCTGCTCTTTCGGACGCGACCAGTCGGCCAGCGCGATCGCGGTGATCAGGGCCGCCCCCGCCACGGCGATCAGGGCGAGTCTGGTCACCGACACCCGCAGGCCCGCCAGGAGCAGCAGGAACACCGCGAAACCGAGGACGAACGACGGCACGCCGCCGAAGTCGGCCCCCCAGGAGGGCCAGCCGTCGGCGGCGATGGCGAGAAGGCCGTACAGGACGCAGAAAACCAGGGCCAGCGTACGGCGGCGGATGAAGTGGGCGGCGGCGGCAAGGAACAGGATCGTGCCGGTCGAATAGACGGCGAAGGCCATGTTGCCGAAGCCGTAGAACCGGCCACCGGTGACCGGTTCGTAGCCGGTGACCGCGTTGACCTGGAGGGACGAGCCGGTCATGACGTCCAGGAGCAGCGCGATCGACGACACGCCGGCCACGACGCCCAGGGGGCCGAGCGGGTCGCGGCGCCACGGCCCGGCGAACGCGACGGCGGCGATGAGCAGGGCGAAGCCGAGGATGGTGCCGACCAGCGCGGGCATCGGATGCGCGACGCTCCACCACGGGACGAGCTGCGCCAGGAACGTCGAGATCGGCACCGCGCCGCTGACCACGCCGACGATCATCATGGCGCGTCCGGCACCGGCGACCTGGCGGCGCATGACGAACGCCGCGACGGCGTAGAAGACGACCTGGATCATGACCAGCGAGAAGAAGAACAGCTCCCGGACGTCCCTGAGGACCTGGCTGGCGAGATCGTCGTCCGCCAGGTCTGTCGGACTGGCGGGGCCGGCCGTCGAGGTCCAGGCGCGGCCTACGACGCCGTCGGGAATGGGGAGGGCGAGCGCGGTCAGCGCGGTGGCGGTCAGGTCGGTGATCGTGACCAGCCCGACCTGACGGGTGGACGCCGCGGTCAGCAGCCCCTTGCCGAACCCGGGGCCGGTGGCCATGGCGACGTGCAGATGCGCCGCGGTACGGGCGTCGGAGATGCCCCCGACCAGGATCGTGGCGCCCTGGGGGACCTTGGCGAGGATCGCGCCGACCGTTGCGTCGGCGGCGGCGACGGCCTGCTCTCTGCCCCGGTCGGTCATGCCGCCCGCGAGCCACGCGTCGGAGATCTCGGGGGCCTCGGTGACGACGAGCTGGTAGCCGGTGAGGTCGAGGTCGTCGATGGTGGCGGAGTAGGTGGTGACATTTCCGGAAATGTCGGCTGCGCCTAGCGCCGCACCCGGGCCGACGGCGGCGACCCGGCCACCTGCGTCTTGCACGGCCTGGCCCAGCGTGCCGATCCCGGCCTGGAACGACGACTGCTGCTGCAACGCGACGAGCGCCCGCCAGTCGGGCACCGCGTTGCCTGTGGGCCGCGCGGGCGCTTCGCAGCCGGGCGAGGCGGCCCGCTGCCCGGCCGACACCGTCAGCCAGCCCGCGACCGGGCACGTGATGCCACGGCCTTCGAGGGGCACGGCGCGGGTCGACAGCGAGGCGTCTCCGGCGTTCTCGGCGAGCTTCCACAGGTGGGGTGTGCGAGTGGAGCTGAGGTCGGCCCACTCCAGCCCGGGAACACCGATGATCACCACTTGACCCGGCGGCGCCGCGAGCGCGGTTCCCGGCAACCCGAAGACTCCTGCGAGGAAGGAGACCAACAGGACCCAGACGGCCCGGCGCACCGGTGGGGCTGCGGCACTTGAGGAGGGATCGCCACCACCCAGTCGATGAGGGGCGGTGCCTTCCGCGCTCGCTGTCAGACCGTTGCCCCGTGCGGCCACGTGTGGGGAGGGTCTGTGCACGGAGGGTCCTTCCCTGCGGTCTGATAGCGGGTCACACGGTAGCCTGCCTCGTCGTGTGGAGCGTCGTGCGGAGCCGGTCGGCCTGGTGGCCCTTGGGGTTGCTTCTCGTGCTGGCCGCGGCCGCGCCGCTCGTCCATTACTGGCTGACCAACCCTGAGGATCAGCGGCTCGTCGACCTCGACGTCTATCGGCTCGGCGGGCAGGCGCTGCTCGACGGGCTGCCTGTTTACGGCGTGGTCACGCCGGCGCCGCAGCTGCTTCCGTTTACCTATCCGCCCATTTCGGCGATGTTCGCGGTGCCGCTCGCGCTGTTGCCGTGGCCGGTGCTCCAGTGGGTGTGGACGGCGGCCATCGTCGCCACCCTCGCCGCCGTTGTCTGGGTCGCCTTTCCCGAGCAGCGGAAATGGCTGCCGCTGCTCACGATCGCGTGTCTCTACCTCATGCCGATCCGCGACCAGATCCGGTTCGGGCAGGTCGATCTGTTTCTCGTGGCGTTGTGCCTGTTCGACGTCGCGGTGAAAAGGCCGTGGTGGCCGCGCGGGGTGCTCATCGGTATCGCGACCGCCGTCAAGCTGACGCCGGGGGTGTTCCTCATCCTCTTGTTGCTGGTCGCGTGGCGGAAGCCGTACCGGAATGAGGAAATGAAAGCGTTCCTCACGGCGTCGGGGACCGCGGCGGTGCTCACCGTCATTCCGTTTCTCGTCATCCCCAGGGACGCCGTCGATTTCTGGTTCGGGGCGCTGCTCGATTCGGAAAGGCTCGGGGCCAATACGGCGACGACGAATCAGTCGATGCGCGGGATGCTGCTGCGGCTCTATTGGCCCGATGCGCTGACCACCGTGCTCTGGCTCGCCGCCCTTGCCTTTATCGGCTGGTACGGCTTCCGCGCCGCCCGTCGCCATTACCTCGACGGCCACACCCTCACCGCCGTCGCGCTCACCGGGCTGATGGCCGTGCTGCTGTCGCCGGTGGCGTGGATTCACCATCTCGCCTGGATCGTCGTCGTCATCGCCGCGCTGCCCGAGATCAGGGAGAAGGTCGCCACGTGGGTGTTCTACGTGCTGCCGATCCCGTGGTGGGGGGCCTACATCAAGATGTGGGAGATCCCGGTGCTGTCCCCGACGCTGGGGAAGATCGTCCAAAACGCCTTCGGGCTCGGGGCCATCGCGCTCGTGTTCCTCCTTGCCCGAAAGCGGGCGAAAGCGTGACCGCGCCATTACGCTCGGTCGCGTGCTGGTTACCGC
Organism: Herbidospora mongoliensis; assembly: GCF_001570545.1. GTDB lineage: Bacteria > Actinomycetota > Actinomycetes > Streptosporangiales > Streptosporangiaceae > Herbidospora > Herbidospora mongoliensis. The sequence continues at coordinate 192,704 of NZ_BBXD01000008.1, forward strand.
TTTCGTGATCGTCGGGCTGCTCGCCGGTTTCACCGGGGTCGCCATCGGGCTCTACACGCTGCGCAACGCGCGGGCGGCCGTCGAAGAGTGCCTCGACGTCCTGGCCAGGCGGGCGGCCGTCGAAGGGGTCGTCGACACCAAGGCGATCCGCGACGTCGCGGTCTTCCGCTACGACGCCCTGGAGGAGATGACCGGGCGGATGTCGTTCTCGGTCGCGCTGATCAACGGGCTGGGCGACGGGATCGTGCTGACCTCGATCAACGGGCGGACCGAAACCCGTACCTATGTCAGGGCCCTTAGAGGCGGCAGAGGGCTCCAGCCCCTCTCGCCCGAAGAGGAGCAGGCGGTGCGGGCCGCCCGGCTCGGGCTGGGGCCCGAAGTCGAGGTGGCCGACGGTGACCTGCTGCGACCCGCCGGAGGTCTCTGGAGCAACTCCGCGCGCTGAAGTCGTAAGGATGCGCATACACCACGGCCGACTGTGGCTAACCTGGTCTTATGTCAAAGCTCGCCTATCTGGGCCCCGAGGGTACCTTCTGTGAGGCCGCCCTCCGTGTGCTGGCGCCCGAGGCCGAGCGCCTGCCGTGCGCCAACGTCCGTGCCGCGCTCGACGCGGTCCGCAAAGGTGAGGCCGACGGGGCCGTCGTTCCCCTGGAGAACTCACTCGAAGGTGGCATCGCCCAGACGCTCGACGAGCTCGCCTGGGGGCAGCCGCTGCTGATCGTCGCGGAACTGCTGCTGCCGGTCGAGTTCGCTCTCCTGGTCCGTCCGGGCACCGAATCGCGCCAGATCAAGCGCATCTTCACCCACCCCGCCGCCCACACGCAGTGCCGTGACTTCATCGACCGCGAGCTTCCTGGCGCCGTGGTCGTCCACTCCTCCTCGACCGCCGGCGCGGCCCAGGAGATCGCCAACCCCGAGTCCCCCTACGACGCCGCCATCGGGCCGTCGATCGCGGGCGAGATCTACGAACTGACCGAGCTGGCCTCCAACATCGGCGACCGCAACGACACCGTGACCCGGTTCGTCCGCGTCGCGGCCCCCGGCACGCTCCCCGAGCCGACCGGCGCCGACCGTTCGTCGATGGTGGCTTTCCTGCGCGACGACCACGCGGGCGCGCTGCTGGAAATGCTCTCCGAGTTCTCCGTACGCGGCGTCAACCTGACCCGAATCGAGTCGCGTCCGACCGGTGACGGGATCGGCAGCTACTTCTTCCACTTCGACTGTGAGGGGCACATCGCCGAGGCCCGGGTGGGTGAGGCCATCTCCGGGCTGCACCGCGTTTCTGGCGATCTGCGGTTCCTCGGGAGCTACCCTCGGGCCGACCAGGTGCCGACGCAGATCAAGCGGGGCGTCGCCGACGCCGATTTCGCCGAAGCCGCCGGGTGGCTAAGCCGAATGCGGTCAGGTTCCGTGCAACGGTAGCGTTTGCTCTGTGATTGACCTGCGAACCCTACGCGAAGATCCCGACCGGCTGCGTGACTCGCAGCGCGCCCGCGGGGAGGACGACTCCGTCGTCGACACGCTGCTCTCCCTCGACGAGCGTCGTCGTAGTGCGCTCGGCTCCTTCGAGTCGATGCGCGCCGAGCAGAAGAACGTGGGCAAGTCGGTCTCCCGGGCGTCCGGTGAGGAGCGGCAGGCGCTGCTCGACCGGGCGAAGGATCTCGCGGCGCAGGTGAAGGCGGCCGAGGCGGAGGCCGAGCGGCTCGGCGCCGAGCTCGAGGCCATGGCCATGTCGGTGCCCAACATCGTCGACCCGGCCGCGCCGCACGGCGGCGAAGACGACTACGTCGTCCTCGAACACGTCGGCACCCCCCGGGAGTTCGACTTCGCCCCGCGCGACCACCTCGAGCTGGGCGAACTGCTCGGCGCGATCGACATGGAGCGCGGCGCCAAGGTGTCGGGCTCCCGCTTCTTCTTCCTGCGCGGCGCCGGGGCCCGGCTCCAGCTCGGGCTGCTCAACATGGCCATGCAGCAGGCCATCGAGGCCGGGTTCACGCCGATGATCACTCCGGTGCTGGTCAAGCCCGAGTCGATGCAGGGCACCGGCTTCACGATCGCCCACGACAGCGAGATCTACCGGCTGCCCGAAGACGACCTCTACCTGGTCGGCACCTCCGAGGTGCCGCTCGCGGCCTACCACGCCGACGAGATCCTCGACGGCCCCCAGCTGCCCTATCGCTACGCCGGCTGGTCGTCGTGCTTCCGCCGGGAGGCCGGGTCGTACGGGAAAGACACCCGCGGCATCATCCGGGTGCACCAGTTCGACAAGGTCGAGATGTTCTCCTACTGCAAGCCGGAGGAGTCGGCCGAAGAGCACCAGCGACTGCTCGGGTGGGAGCGGCAGATGCTCGACAAGTGCGAGCTTCCCTACCGCATCATCGACACCGCCGCCGGTGACCTCGGCATGTCGGCCGCCCGCAAGTTCGACTGCGAAGGCTGGATCCCCACGCAGGGGCGTTACCGCGAACTCAGCTCGACGTCGAACTGCACCGAGTTCCAGGCGCGCCGCCTCAAGGTGCGATTCCGCGACGACGACGGTAAGCCGCGCGTGGTCTCCACCCTGAACGGCACACTCGCCACCACCCGGTGGATTGTCGCCATTCTCGAGAACCATCAGCAGGCCGACGGTTCGGTCGTGGTTCCGAAGGCGCTGCGGCCCTTTGTCGGGCTCGACGTTCTCGAACCGGTCAAATAAACACACTGAAGGCCGGGGTTCTCGAAAAGAACTCCGGCCTTCAGGCTGTCTTGGTCTAAAGGGCGCGGACCTGCGAAGCCTGCGGACCCTTCGGGCCCTCAGTCACTTCGAACTCCACACGCTGACCGTCTTCGAGGTTCCGGTAACCGGAACCGGTGATGGCAGAGAAGTGCACGAACACGTCCGGCGCGCCGCCGTCGGGGGCGATGAAGCCGAAGCCCTTTTCAGCGTTGAACCACTTGACGGTTCCCTGAGCCATTAACGCTCTCCCTAAGGAAGTGAATCTTGGGGCACACACCTCGTGAACCCCGGTGTGTCGCACAGCTCCCCGGGTGGCTCATAACAGTCAAGCTGGTTTTCGCTATCGGGAACAGCTAATACAACGCGATCCATATCTAACACTATGAGAGCCCCAAGATGTTCCCTGTCCGGGGGAGAATTCTTGTCCTGAGATCCCCCTGTCCGGTGCGTCTCGGCGGCAGGGCAAACTGGGTCCTGTTATGGCCCCACCGCGACTCATCGCCACCGATCTCGACGGCACCGCACTGCGCTCCGACGGCACCATCTCGGCCCGCACCGCCGCCGCCTTCGCCGCCGTCGAAGACTCAGGGGCGACCCTGGTTTTCGTCACCGCCCGGCCGCCGCGCTGGATGACCTCCGTCAGCCACGTCGTGAACCACCGAGGCCTGGCCATCTGCGCCAACGGCGCACTCCTCTACGACCTCCACACCGAGTCGATCGCCGACTCCCACCTGATCGACGCGTCAGTCGTCGCCGAGACGGTCTCGCTGTTGCGGGGCGCGGTGCCTTCGCTGACCTTCTCCGTCGAGTACGAGGACGGGTACGCCTACGAGAGCGACTTCCCGCTGGGGAGCTGGGACCGGCGTTTCGGCGACGGGCGTCCGCCTGTCGCCTCCGTTCTCGGACGACCTTGCGCCAAGCTCCTCGCCTACCACCAGACGATGGCTGCCGACGATCTTTACGAGCAGGTCGTGGCGCTCGTGGGGGAGATGGTGACGCCCACCCATTCGAGCGGGCGGGCGCTGATCGAGATGAGCGCGGTGGGGGTGACCAAGGCGACGGCCCTGGCCCGGTTCGCCTCGCGTAACGGGATCACACCGGGGGACGCGGTGGCCTTCGGCGACATGCCCAACGATCTGCCGATGCTGGGGTGGGCCGGGACGTCATGGGCGGTGGCCAACGCTCACCCTGACGTGCTGGCGGCGGTCGACCATGTGACGGCGGCCAACAACGACGACGGGGTGGCTGTCGTTTTGGAGCGCCTGTACGGGGTGACTCCCGCGGCCTGAGGCGAGTGGGTCTTGACATGAAGGTCGGGCTGGGTGACTTGGGGGTCGCCCAGCCCGTACAGGAAAGCGGTATTTAGAGGTAGGGCCCCGAGGCGCCGCGGCCCTGGTCTTCCTGGCCCTGGGAGAAGCCGCCCGGGAGGGCGCGGCGCATCTGCTCCAGTTGGGCGCGGGCGGCCATCTGCTGGGCGAACAGGGTGGTCTGGATGCCGTGGAAGAGGCCTTCCAGCCAGCCGACGAGCTGGGCGTGGGCCACGCGGAGCTCGGCCTCGCTGGGCGGGGTGCCGTTGGTCGCGAACGGGAGCGAGAGGCGCTCCAGTTCCTCGACGAGTTCGGGGGCCAGGCCGTCTTCGAGTTCCTTGATCGAGCTCTGGTGGATCTCCATGAGACGCTTGCGGCTGGCCTCGTCGAGGGGGGCCGCGCGGACCTCTTCGAGAAGCTGGCGGATCATGCTGCCGATCCGCATCACCTTCGCGGGCTGTTCCACCAGGTCGGCGACCGACCGCTCTTCACCTTCCGGCGCTTCTTCCCCGGACGGAAGAACCACGACGTGTGGAGTGCTCTCGTCAGCGTTCATATCCCTCAACCTACTAGCAGGATCTTGCCGATGTGGTCCCCGGCTTCGAGCATCCGATGGGCCTCCGCAGCGTGTTCCATCGGTATCTCAGCGTGGATGACGGGACTGATCGCACCCGCGCTGACCAGCGGCCAGACACTGTCGGTCACACCCCGGCAGATCACGCCCTTCTCGTCGGGTGTACGACTCCGTAGCGCCGACGCCATGACGGTCGCACGCTTCCGCAGCAGCGCGGCGATGTCGAGTTCGCCCTTGGTGCCACCCTGCATCCCGATGATGGTCAGACGTCCACCTTTGGCGAGGATCGCGACGTTGGATTTGAGGTATTTGGCGCCCATGATGTCGAGGATCACGTCGGGGCGATCGTCTTCGAGTACCTGGGAGAAATCTTCCACTCGGTAGTTGATTCCTCTATCCGCGCCGAGTGCCAGACACCGCTCGACCTTCGCCTCCGAGCCGGCCGTGACGATCACCCGCGATCCGAAGGCCTTGGCGAGCTGGATCGCCATCGTGCCGATGCCGCTCGCGCCGCCGTGGACGAGCAGGGTTTCGCCCTTTCGCAGGCGGGCAGCCATGAAGACGTTGGCCCAGACCGTGCACGCCACTTCGGGCAGCGCGGCCGATTCAGCCAGGGAGGTGGGGGCGGGCATCACTTGTTGCCACGGAACTGCCACCTTTTCGGCATACCCGCCGCCGGCGAGGAGCGCGGTGACCTCGTCACCTACCGTGAGGGTGTCAACACCCTCACCTACCTCGCTGATCACCCCAGAACATTCCATCCCGGGAATTTCAGACGCACCGGGTGGAGGCGGGTAGAGTCCTTGCCGCTGCAGAAGATCGGCTCGATTCACCGCTGACGCAGTGATCTCAATCACCACTTCACCTCGGGCGGGAACCGGATCTGGCACCTCGCGCCACTCCAGAACGCCGGGCCCACCGGGGCTAGAAATCACGATCGCACGCATGTGACCTAAAGTAACCGAGCAGCCAACTCGACGGTTGGCCGCGTTCGCCTGTATACGGGGCGCTAATCTGCAATGTGTTTGCTGCCCCTTTAGCCCATCCCGAGGGGGAAACACGGTGGCACGACACGATCGTGAGGATCCCCACTCGCTCGAAGACCAGCTGGCCTGGCTCGACGCGATCAAGGAGATGCCCGACGAGGTCGACATCGCGGTATCCGCGGTGACGGCGTCATCTCTGGCCGCTCCACAGCCTGCGCCGCCGACGGACGAGGTGCCTTCGCCCTACCCGAAGGACCCCTGGCGGTCGGTTCCGGCCGAGCCGGCGCCGTTCCGGGCTGTCGCCGCGGCTGAAGAGCCACCCGCTTCCGACAGCGGGGTGGAGACACTTGATCCGTTGCCGTTCGGAAACGGGCGCGGGGCGTTCGCCGACACACCGGTCGACACCGACTCCTACAACGTGGGGGCGTTCGGGGAGCGGCTTCCCGCCGAGCCTGACGGTTCCGACGAGCCGGTACGGGGCTGGCTCGAGCCGGCCATTCCCGTGCACGACGAACCGGCCGAGTCGGGACGATTCCCGCGGCCGGACGCGGAGACGGGACGATTCTCACCGGAGACGGTCGCGGATCTTGGACGGTCATCGGAGTCCGACTCCGGTGGCTTCAGGGTCTCGCGCCCCGACAGTGACTCCGGGGGCTTCGGGTTCTCGCGTACCGAAGGCGACTCCGGCGGCTTCGGGTTCTCCCGCGCCGACGAGGACTCCGGGGCTTTCGGGTTCTCCCGCACCGACACCGACCGGGTTTCGCGGCCCGAGAGTGACTCAGGCGGCTTCAGGGTCTCCCGCCCCGACAGTGACTCCGGCGGCTTCGGGCGCTCGGACTCCGACTCGGGCCCCTTCCGCGTTGCTCCGGAGTCCGGGGGCGCTTTCGGGCGCACGGACTTCTCGCGCCCCGACAACGAATCCGGGCGGTTCTCCTGGCCCGGCACGGAGGCCGAGGAGACCCCGGCCGCCGAGGACACCGACCCCGGCGACCGGTTCCGTCCCATCCGGGACGCCGACGAGCCGTTAAGAGGCTCGCTGCGAGACAACCTCAACCAGTCGGCCGAAGCCGCAGCCGGACCCGGAGAGGCCTTCCGATCGTCTGCGCGGGAGGCGCTGGAGTCGTACACGAGAGAAGTTCAGCCGCCGCTCTCGGAGTCGCGGGAGATCGCGGAGCGGGAGCCCTACCAGGCTCGGCGTCGGCAGCCCGACAACCTGCCCGCCCCGGCCTTCACCTCGACGTCACGGGCCCTGGTGCCCCGCTCGACGAAGCCGCCTCCCGACAGCCTCGACCCCGCGACCCTCCTCAAGGGGCGCAAGGACGGGCCGGCCACCGGCTGGCGACGGGTGATATTCAAGGCGACGGCCGGGTTGATAAAACCCGGTGAAGCGCCCGAGGTCCGCAAGCGGGCCGAACTGGTGGCGCGGGCGCGCACTCCCGTCTCGGCCGGGCACCACCGCGTGGCCGTGCTGAGCCTCAAGGGCGGCGTCGGCAAGACGACCACGACCGTGGGCCTCGGCGCGACGCTGGCACAGGTGCGCGGCGACCGCGTGATCGCCGTCGACGCCAACCCCGACCGTGGAACGCTCTCGGACAAGGTGGAGCTGGAGACGTCGGCGACCATCCGCGACCTGCTGAACGAGCGCGGGGACATCCGGCGGTACGTGGACATCCGGGCCTTCACCTCACAGACGCCCTCCAGGCTGGAGATTCTCGGCTCTGACCGGGACCCTTCCGTGTCCGAGGCGTTCTCCGCCGAGGACTACCAGTCGGTTTCGACCGTCCTGGAGAACTTCTACTCCATCGCCATCACCGACTGCGGGACGGGCCTGCTGCACTCGGCCATGTCCGGCGTGCTGGGGCTGGCTGACCAGCTCGTCCTGGTGAGCAGTCCTTCTGTGGACGGGGCTCGGGCGGCGTCGGCGACGCTGGACTGGCTGGAGGCTCACCACTACGGGGACCTGGTCAAGTCGGCGACTGTGGTGCTGTGCAGCGTACGGCCCCGGTCCAAGTCGACTGTGGACCTGAAGCGGCTTGAGGCGCACTTCGCGGCTCGGTGCCGGGCTGTTGTCCGGGTGCCCTATGACCCGCACCTTGAGGAAGGGGCGGAGATCGATCTGGAGCGGCTGCAGGAGCCTACTCGGGCTGCTTTCCTGAGGCTGGCTGCTTGCGTGGGGGATGGGTTCGCGGGGGCGCCTGGGGTTGGGGAGCGGCGGTACTCCGAGATTCCTGACCACATCTGATGGCGTGGCTCTCCCGTCCTCTGGTGGGGGCGGGAGAGAGTAGGGTTGCGTTTTGAAACCCCTCTTGTGGGGGGTTCTGGAGAGCTCGCCTAGTGGACGATGGCGGCGGTCTTGAAAACCGCTAGGGGTGGCGACATTCCTCGTGGGTTCGAATCCCACGCTCTCCGCCTAGCTTGGAAATATGGTCTGGCCTGGGTGATCATTCCCTGGGCGTGCACGGGGTGATCTTGACCTCATTCGCCTCACCTCTCCCACGAGTGGACCACCGAACCGGTGGCCCGCACCTTGGCCGTTGGTTCCCGGTCTCCGGCGATGACTCGCTCTCGGATGGCCGAGCTTCGGCGGGCCGGACGTCGGCAGCCCGGCGACGCCCCTGACCTCCCGGGCGCCGACCAAGAAATCACCTCATTTGCTTGAAATCGGTAATGGATTCGGTAAATCGGTATGGGCTCAGTTGTCGATGTTGAGTACACATAGAGGGATAAAGACGGAAGGACGGGCTTCTGGCCCACGAACGCACCAACACCATGGCGGTAGGGCAGGAGCTGGAACGCCGAATTCTCCGGGGAGGCCGTCGAAGCAGCCGGCGCCGGACGTCGAGTTCAGAGGACGGAGGGCGCGCGGGTGGTGAGTTCGAACCACAGGCGCGGCAAGGCGACGCAGCCGCGTACCGGGGAGCCCGCCGCCCCGTTCATCCCGGCCGCACCGGCTGCCGTGAGCGAGAGGTGGCTGCTCGCCGTGAGCGAGCCGGGAATGGGCCGGCTCGCCCTGCGGGCACGCGAACGGCTCAACCTGCTGTGCGACGCCGGCTCCCACATCGGCACCTCACTGGACGTTACCCGGACCGCCGAAGAACTGACCGAGATCGCCGTCCCGCGGTTCGCCGACTACGCCGGAGTCGATCTGTACGACGGGGTGCTGCGGGGACAGGAGCCCACCACCCCTGAGGAGGTTCTCCGCCGGGCCGCCTTCGCGGGTATACGAGAGGGCTCGGGTCTGCATCCGGTCGACGCGCCGATTCTGCTGCTTCCCTCCACGCCGCAGGCTCGCAGCATGGCCACAGGGCAGCCGGTGATCGAACCGGTGCTGTCCACTGACATCGGCTGGCTGGCGCAAGATCCCGAACGTGGGCGGACAGCGTGCGAGCACGGCATCCACTCCCTCGTGGCGGTGCCTATGCGGGCCCGCGGCATGACACTCGGTGTGGTCAGTTTCTACCGCTCCGCGGCCAGGAACCCGTTCGAGGAGGACGACCTCGCCCTGGCCGAGGAACTGGTCAACCGCGCGGCGGTGTGCGTCGACAACGCCCGCCGCTACGCCCATGAGCGCGCGATCACCAGAGAACTGGAGGACGCCACCACGTCACTGCGGCATTCGCTCGACCACCAGCGGCGGTTCACCGCCGACGCCTCCCACGAACTGCGCACTCCGCTGGCGGGACTGCGGATCCAGCTGGAGGAGGCCCAGCTCCACCCTGATCAGACCGATCTCGCCGACCTGCTCCGCCACGCGCTGACCGATGTCGACCGGCTACAGGCCATCCTCACCGACCTGCTCTCGCTGGCCAGGAGCGAGGCCCGCCCGCTCACCGCCTTGGAGCCCGTGGACCTGGCCGAACTCGTCGAAGCCGACATCGCCCGGCGGATCGGTGATCCTCACCCGGTACGGCTCGACCTCGTCCCCGGCGCGCTGGCCGACGTCGTCCACATTCAGATCTGCCGGGTGCTGAACAACCTGCTGAACAACGCGCAACGGCACGCCGCACACCGCGTCACGGTGGCGGTGCGCCGCACCGGCGACATCGCGGAGCTCAGCGTCATCGACGACGGCCCGGGCGTCCGCGCGTCGGAACGCGAGCACATCTTCCAGCCCTTCACCCGGCTGGACAGCGCCCGCAGCCGCGATCGCGGCGGCACCGGACTCGGCCTGGCCATCGCCCGCGACATCGCCCGGGCTCATCACGGCACCCTCCACGTCGAGGACGCGGCCCCCACCGGGGCACGCTTCGTCCTGCGCCTCCCGCTGGCCGGGACGTGATTCTTTGCCCGTCCAGCATGAATATTTACCCGGCTCATGCATTAACTCGCGCTACTCAGATTTATCGTGAAATGTTGCGACAGTCCGTGCGGCGGCCTTTTCTCGCGGACAGGCGAGAACCATGGAGTTGAATTGAGCAGACAATCCGCGGAGAAGGCGGTACGCCTACCGATCCTGAATTCGTGGCGGCGTTGTCAGGACGCCGGGCTGAACCCTGCCGAGGTCAAAGCACGCCTGCTCGACGACCTGGATCTCGACAGCGTCCTGGCCCGCGCGGCACAGCCCGTGCTCGACCAGGTGCAGATCGCCATCGCCGACACCCCGTCGGCGATGTTCCTGGGCGACGCGTCCGGAGTGTTGTTCCGGCGCGTCCTGGGCGACACGGCGATGCGAACAGCGGTGGACGCCCATGGTGTCCTCCCCGGCTTCAGCTACGCCGAGTCGGACATCGGCACCAACGCCATCGGCTCGACCCTGATGGAGGGGCGCACCTGCCAGGTCCTGGGAGAAGAGCACCTCTGGGAGGAATTCCAGCGGTACGCCGCCGTGGGAAGCCCCGTGCTCAACCCGCTTAGCGGGCGGGTGGAAGGGGTCGTGGCCATGGCCTCTCTGTCCGAGCGGATGAGCACGCGGATGACGGCGATGGTCCGGCAGACGGCCCATGAAGTCGAGCAGAGCCTGCTCGACCTGAGCACCGCCCGCGAGCGGGCCCTGTACAGACAATTCCTGGAGTCGGCGCGGACGAGTGAAGCCGCCGCCGTTCCAGCCTCCACGCCAATGCCCCCGGAGCTGTGTCAACGTGATCGGCTCGCCATGGAGGACGCCGCCGTGAGACTGGTGGCGCAGGGGCAGGAGGCGGTGGTGGAGATAGCCCTCTCCGACGGCCGCACCGCCACGGTCGTCGCGCAACTGGTCACCGGTTCCACCGATTTGACCGGCATCGCCGTGGAAGCGTGGCTTGCCTAGGAGCTCGTCATGGCCTGACCTGTCACGCGGCGAGCACGCCGATGGCCGCGTACAGGTAGAGGCAACCACCGAGCGACACCGCGACGCCGGCGATGGCGGGGAGCCAACCGGCTACCACAGCGGCCGGCGACCAGTGGTGGGCGCGCCGGGCCAGCAGCCCGCCACCCTTGATCGTCACGACGCCGACGGCGGTCAGGGTGGCCGCCATTCCCACCCCGAACGCGATCACCAGCACGACGGCGTCCAGCGCCCGCCCGGTGAGCAGCCCGCTCACCAGCACGATGAAGGCCGACGGCGAGGGCAGCAGCCCGCCCGACAGGGCGAGCGCGACCAGCCCGCGCCGCGACCACGGATCGGTCGGCGACCGCGTCACGACGTCGCCGTGCGCCTCGACGGAAACCGGCGACTCCGGCCCGGCTCCGGGGTGCCCGTGCCCATGTCCATGCCCGTGCCCATGTCCGTGACCGTGACCATGGCCTGTTCCGCTTCGCCGCTCACGCAGGTGGCGGTAGACGAGGTGGGCGCCGACGCCGATCACGACCAGCCCGGCGAGTACCTGCAGCCAGGCCGTGATGCTCTCCGTGCCCAGGCCGGCGACGTCGCTGAGCCCCACCCACGCGACCGCCAGCACCAGCACCGAGAAGGTGTGCATGACCGCCACGATCACCCCGAGCCGCACCGCGTCCCGGTATCGGCCGTGGGTGCCGATCAGGTACGCCGCGGTGATGCTCTTGCCGTGCCCGGGAGCCACCGCGTGGACCACGCCGACGCCCAGTGCCACTGCCAGGACCAGCCAGAACGCCGTGCCGCCGTCGAACATCGCGATCAGGCGGTTGTCCGCCCCGCCCATTCCGTTCATGCCTGCGCGTCCTTCCGGCGTCGTGCCCGCAGCAGGACCAGCACGCCGATGATCACGGCCGCGGCGGCGGTGCCTGCGGCGACGGTGGTCACGGCCGCGGTCGTGCCGCCGCCGGAGGCGGTGAAGCGCAGCCGGGTGGTCTGCTGCTGTGCGGTGTAGAGCGTCTGGGCCGGGGTGGCGGGTGTCTCGGCGGTGAGCATGGTCCGGTAGTTCTCGTCGAGGTCGGTGAGGGCGCTCACGGTGACGTCGAGGTCGACGGCCGGGCCGGGGCAGTCGAAGGTGAGCCGGGCGCCCTGGGCGACCAACTGCTCCAGCGACTCCAGTTGGCCGGGACACGGTGTGCCGCCCTGCGCGACGGTGATCCGGCCGAGCAGGTAGTCCCGGACCGCCGCGGACCGCTGCAGCTTCTGTTCGCCGGTGAGGGTGGTGGACACCGACTCGGTGGCGGGGTTCTCGAACGCGCCGACCGACTGGCCGAGTGCGACCCAGTCGTCCTCGGCGGCCAGCCAGGCGATGGCCACGTGCGAGCCGTCGACGCTGATCCGCGCGGTGGACGGCGGGCCGAAGGGATGGGCGGCGGCCGGCGCCGACGGCACGGCGGCCACCGCCGCCCCGGCGAGCAGCGCGCCCGCCAGACGGGTACGGAAGGTCACGGGATCTCCTGTCGAGCGGCCGGGCCGGCGCGGTACGCCGGCCCGGTCCGCGGGGACGAGCCGCGCCCCGGTACCGTCCCGGAGGACCGATACCGGGGCGAGGCCGCATCCGGTGGGGCTGCTACTTGACCGTGATCACCGGGCTGGTGATCTTCTGGGTGGCGCTCTCCAGGTACACCCGGTAGGTGCTGTCCTTGTCGAGGTCGGCCGGCAGCTTGAAGCCGTAGCTCAGCTTGCCCAGCGCGTCGGCGGTCTGGGCGCCGACGTAGATCCGGTTGTCGACCGTGCCCTTGGTACGGAGGAGGTAGACCTTCACCTTCTCGGCCGGGTCGTAGCCGAACGCGGTGGCGGTGAGCTGCTCACCCGGCTCGACACTGGTCTTGTCCACGGTGACCTGCTCGCCGGTGTTGCCGGTGCCGAGCTCGGTGACGGTGCGCTCACCCGCGTCGTTCTTGCGGATCAGGAAGCCGTCGTGGTGCTCGCCGTTGGCGTAGCGGGCCTCGAAGCGCAGCTGGTCCTTGTCGACGTCGATCATCTGGTACAGCTGCGTGTTCTCGCTGGTGCTGATCACCTCGGCGCCGTTGCCGGTCCAGTTCACGCCGCCGTTGAGCTCGTACATCTTGCCGCCGGAGACCGACACCACGTACGAGACGCCGTTGTGCGTGGTCGCGGACTGGCGGGCGCTCTTCAGGTTGCCGCGGCCGTAGGAGTGATCGTGGCCCTGCAGCACCAGGTCGACGCCGTACTTCTCGAGCAGCGGGGCCCACAGGGCGCGGACCACCGGGTTGTTGCGGGTGCCGGTGTTGGAGTAGACGGGGTGGTGGAAGGTCACCACGGTCCACTTGTTCGGGTTGTCCTTGAGCAGGCCCTCCAGCCACGCGGTCTGCTTGGCCATCAGGTCCGGGATGGACTGCACGTTGGTGTTCAGGCCGATGAAGCGCACGCCCTGGTAGTCCACGTAGTACGCGGTCTTGGCGATGTTCTCGGCGCCCGGGTAGTCGGTCCAGGCCGGGCCGTTGTCCGGGTAGGGGAACTGCGGAACCCAGAACGACGACAGCGAGGCGCCGCTGTACTCGTGGTTACCGGTGATCGACAGGTTGTTGACCTGGCTGTCGATGAAGCCGCCGGCCTTGAACCACTGGCCCCACTGCTCCTCGCTGTTGGCGGAGTCGATGAGGTCACCGGCGTTGACGATCATCTTGGCCTGCGGCCGGTCGGCGAACGCCTGGCGGAACACGCGGGGGACCGACGAGTCGATGTAGTTCTGCGCGTCGCCGTAGTAGATGAAGGAGAACGGCTGGAAACCGGCGGCGGCGGTGGTGAAGTCGTTCCACTCGCTCCAGTTGGTGCCGTCGCCGACGCGGTAGGTGTACCGGGTGGCGGGCTTGAGGCTGGCGAACTCCACCGTGTGGTACGTCGAGGCGTACCCGAGGGTGGTGTTGACCGGGGTGCTCGACTGCGCCTTCACGTTGGTGACGGCGCCGGCGGCGGGGGCGACCTCGCCCAGCGCGCGAGGCGACTCCAGGATCTCGGCCTGGGCGAACTCGGCGGTGGTCTCGGCGCGCCAGGTGACCTTCTGGGACGAGGAAGGCGTGGCGGTCGGGGTGAGGATGACCCGGTCGGGCACCGGGGTGGGCTTGTGGATCTCGGCGGCGGGGAACTTCGGCGGTGCGGCAGCGCCGAACGCCATCGGGCTGAAGGCAAGACCGCCGACGAGCAGCGCGCTGGCGCCGATCACGATCAGTTTGCCCTGCCGGGTCCGCAGGGACCAGGGTCGGGTGGCGTCACTCACGTCGAGCTTCACTCCTGAGGAAGGGGACATCACCCCACCGAGGGAGCACGGTGGGATGTCCGAATCCACGCAGAATCGGTTGACCAAAGCCCGGCCAGAACCTTGCCGCGACGTGAACTGACGATCTCTCCCGCGCCGTTGTGAGCAAGGTCACCCGAGGTCAGGCCGGTGAGCCGAGCCGTCATCCGGACTCCGCACGGCCGACACCCGGCGTTGCGGTGATATTTCACTGGATCCGCCAATCTGGCGGGATCAGCATGATCGCCCGTCAGGACAGGTGTCGATGACCGTAGCCCGGCAGGCCGCCCGCCGGCCGTTCCGCCTTCTGACGATGGCGCCGGCCGTGCTGGCGCTCGGCGCGCTCTTCGTCGTCCCGGCGACGCCGGCCGTGCACAAGGGCGACGACTTCATGACCCCGGAGACGACCGGAGTGCTCAACCTGGAGGCGGGCGAGTGCTTCACCGACCCGGAGTATTCCCCGGCCTCGGGTGAGGAGATCGTCCTCTACACGACCTGCGACCAGCACGCCGACAACCAGTCCTACGGTTTCGTGCACGCCGACGAAGGGCGCTATGACCGCGCCGCGCTGGCCGCGTTCGGCTGGAGCAGCTGCAAGCGGGGGTTCGTGCACTATTGGCCCGATGCGGCGAGGGGCGAGCTCGACTACTACCCGATCCTGCCGACGGCCGAGACCTGGGCGGACGGCGACCGCGACATCATGTGCGTGGTCTACGACCCCCGCGGTAAGCTGACCGGATCGATGCTGCCCCGGGCCTGAGAACGCGCCATTTCAGTGGGTCAGTCGTTTTGTGGGGACGTACAAAACGCGTTTCCTCGCCGTGGCCTTACCGGCAACAAATTCACTTGCTCCGTATCGGCCGGGTCAGATGGGTCAGTCAGATTTCACGCGCCGATGTAAGTCGCGGCCATTAAGGACTATGACCACTTACTGATATCGAGATGTGATGTGTGACGTGTGCTCCGCGAGTAACGGTGGACCGTCAACCACATGATTCTCCTCCGTAACAAGAGGACACACGTTTTTCTCGGAAGGAAGTTCAGTGGCTATCAGGTTGCCGGGCGGACGCTCGATCGGGATTTTGACCGTCGGTGCGCTTGCGGGTTCGATTTTCGCCGTCGGAGGTATGGCGACCGCTTCTTCTGCTGCTGACACCGTCATCTACGCCTGTGTCAACAAGAAGACCCGGTACGCGCGCGTCGTGACCGCGACCACCAAGTGCCGCGTCACCGAGACGAAGATCAGCTGGGGTGGCCAGGGCGAGCAGGGCCCGATGGGCCTCCAGGGCATGACCGGTGCCCAGGGCCCGCAGGGTTTACGCGGCCAGACGGGTCCGCAGGGTCCCAAGGGCCAGACCGGCGCGACCGGCGCGCAGGGCCCGAAGGGTGAGACCGGCCCGGCGGGTCCCCAGGGTCCGAAGGGCGAGACGGGCGCGACCGGCCCGCAGGGTCCCAAGGGCGAGACCGGCCCCGCCGGTCCGAAGGGCGAAGACGGCAAGAACGGTCAGAACGGTCTGAACGGCAAGGACGGTAAGGACGGCGCTCCCGGCGCTGCCGGCACCGTCACGCCGACGGTGAAGATCGGCAACGAGACCACGGTGACCAACAGTTCGTCTGCCGTCACGACCAACTGCGACGCCGGCAAGAAGCTCATCGGCGGTGGCTACGAGATCACTCACGACGCCGACGACGTCAAACTCGTCTCCATGAGCAAGCCCAACGGCACCGGCTGGTCGGTCAAGCTCCTGCTCGAAGACCGCGAGAGCGCCAAGCTCAAGGTGTACGCCATCTGCGTCTGACCCACCCCCTGCGAAAGCCCTTCCGGATCGGCGCCGGAAGGGCTTCTCGTCGAAGAACTCAACGTTCGGGGCAAACGTCGATCAGGTGTCCTTCGGGGTCCGCGATGACCGTCCAGTTCTCCTCGCCCGGCTGGAACTCGGGCTTGGTGGCCCCCAGCGCGAGATATTCCTCCACCGCTTTGGCCACGTCCGGGACCCGCACGTCGAAGTGGAACTGCTTGCCCGGCCCCGGCCACGCCGCCGGGGTGCGTTCGGGGATGCGCTGGAAGTAGATGCTCGTGGTGCCGTCGCCGATCGCGGAGTATTCGTCCTGGGAGTGCTGGACCTCGAAGCCGAGGATCGTGGCGTAGAACTCGGCAAGGGTCTTGGGCTCAGCGCAGTCGATGGTCACTGCGATCAGTTTCGCGATCGTCGTCATGGAATCGATCCTGGGCCCGATACCTGCCAGCCTGTGTCAGGAACCCCAATGTTGATGCCGCCCAGTGGACGGTGACTGAACCGTCCGTTCAGTGATCGTCAAGTGCTCCAGTTGAACAATTGAGTCCATGACAACGACTCGCCGAGCAGTGCTTGCCGGATCCGCCGCGCTCGCGACCGGCGCCCTGTTGGGAACCTCCGAAGCCCAGGCGCACTCCCGGCCCAAACCCACGGTGGTGCTCGTGCACGGCGCTTTCGCCGACGCCTCGGGCTGGAACGGCGTCGCCACCAAGCTCGTCCGCGACGGCTATCCGGTCATCGCGCCGGCCAACCCGCTGCGCAGCGTGGCCTCCGACTCCTCTTACCTGGCCAGCATCCTCGCCACCTTGAGCGGCCCGATCGTCCTGGCCGCACACTCCTACGGCGGGATCGTGATCACGAACGCCGCGACCGGAAACCCCAACGTCAAAGCCCTTGTGTACGTCGCCGCCTTCGCCCCCGACCAGGGTGAGTCGCTCCTCCAGATGCAGACGCAGTTCCCCGGAAGCCGGCTCAACGAGGCGGCGCTCGACTTCCGTCCCTACGCCGAGGGCCTCGTCGACGGGTACATCAAGAAGGAGTTCTTCCGCGACGTCTTCGCGGGCGACGTCTCGAAGTCGGCCGCCGAGGTGATGCAGGCCTCTCAGCGCCCCGCCGACGCCCGCACGCTCGGCGAGCCCTCGGGCGTCCCGGCCTGGAAGACCATCCCCTCCTATTACCTGGTCGCCAA
Organism: Herbidospora mongoliensis; assembly: GCF_001570545.1. Taxonomy (GTDB): domain Bacteria; phylum Actinomycetota; class Actinomycetes; order Streptosporangiales; family Streptosporangiaceae; genus Herbidospora; species Herbidospora mongoliensis. Next base: position 209,839 of record NZ_BBXD01000008.1, read on the forward strand.
GAATGACCAAGTGCTGCCCGCCGCCGCGCAGCGGTTCATGGCCAAGCGGGCAGGTGCGCACATCGACGAGGTCGGCGCCTCCCACGTCGCGATGATCTCCCAGCCCAGCGCGGCGGCCGACCTCATCAGACATGCCGCAGGCTGAGCGCGGCCAGGTCCTCACCGAGGAGCAGTTTCTCCGCCTTGCCGCTTACGGCGAGGCGGAGCAGGTGGAGCCCGGCTGGAACCTGTACTCCACCGGCGACGACTCCTACGACCTCTTCCTGCTCCTGACGGCGGAAGTGGACATCGTCCTCGAACCGGACCACGTGATCTACCGGACCCTCCCCGGCGACTTCCTCGGCGAGCTCAGCCTGCTGACCGGCCAGCACGTCTACCTGACCGCCCGGGTGGTCGCCGCCGGGACCGTGGTCCGGATCGACGCTGAGCGGCTCCGCCGCGCCCTCGCCGAGCAGGTCGACATCGCCGACGTGCTGCTCACCGCCTTCCGGGACCGCCGCGAGGCCATCCGCTCCGCCGCCGGCGGCGCCCTGGAGATCATCGGTCACCCGGACAGCGCGGCGACCCTGGCACTGCGCACCTACGTGGAGCAACTACTCCTCCCGCACACCTTCCGCGAGGCGGACAGCGCCGACGACGACCTCCCGGCCGCGATCGTCAACGGCTCGTCGCTGCGGCGCGCGACCCCCGGCACCCTCGCCGAGGCGCTCGGCCTCACCTACCGCCCCGGCGACCGCCCGGTCGACCTCGTCGTCGTGGGCGCCGGCCCGGCGGGACTGGCCGCCGCCGTCTCCGGCGCGTCCGAGGGACTGGTCACCGTCCTGCTCGACCGCAGCGGCATCGGCGGCCAGGCCGCCAAGAGCGCCCGCATCGAGAACTACCTGGGCTTCCCCGAGGGGGTCAGCGGCCTGCACCTGGCCCGCCTGGCCATGGTTCAGGCCCTCAAATTCGGTGTACGAATCCACGCCCCCTGCGCCGTGGCGAGCCTCGACCTCTCCGACGAGCGACGCCCGGTCGTCGTGCTGGAGAACGGGGAACGCATCCCGTGCCGTGCGGTGATCGCCGCCACCGGCGCCCAATACCGGCGTCTCGACATCCCCGGCTGGGCGAGGTTCGAAAAGTCCGGGTGCATCCGTTACGCCGCCACCGAGTCGGACGTCCGAGGCTACGAGAACCACCCGGTGACCGTCGTCGGGGGCGCCAACTCGGCCGGGCAGGCGGCTCTTTCCCTGGCCGCCAACGGCGCTCACGTCGACCTGGTCATCCGGGGGCACGACCTGAAGCTGCGCATGTCGTCCTACCTGGCCGACCGGATCCTGGCCCATCCGCGGATCCGGGTCCACACCGGCGGCACGATCCTCGAACTGGCCGGCGACGACGTCCTGACGTCGATCGTGGTCGAGTCTTCGGAACGGCTGCCCAGCAGGGCGCTGTTCTGCTTCGTCGGCGCCGACCCGGTGTCGGGCTGGCTGGCCGGCGTGGCCACAGCCGACGACGGATTCATCCGCACCGAGTCGTCCCTGCCCTTCCAGACCAGCGCGCCCAGGGTTTTCGCGGTCGGCGACCTCCGCTCGGGATCGACCAAACGCGTGGCCACGGCCGTCGGAGAGGGGGCGAGCGCCGTCTCGTCCGTCCACACGGCACTCGCCGGAGACTGACAGGGCTCAGGCGGCCGATCCTGCGTCGCCGTCGGGCCTCCTGAGATCCGCTAGCCTGGCCGCTCCCCCACTTGAACAGAGGAAGGTGCGGCCGTGATCGGCTGGTTCGAAGCAGTCATTCTCGGGCTGATCCAAGGGCTCACCGAGTTCCTGCCGATCTCCTCAAGCGCCCACATCCGGGTGGTCTCGGCCTTCGCGGGCTGGCCCGACCCGGGAGCGGCGTTCACGGCGGTCATCCAGCTCGGCACGGAGGCCGCCGTGCTGATCTACTTCCGGAAAGAGCTCTGGGAGATCATCTCGACCTGGACGCGCTCGCTGTTCAACAAGGAGCTGCGCGGCACCTTCCCCGCCCGCATGGGCTGGTACATCATCGCCGGCACCCTGCCCATCGGCGTGCTCGGCCTGCTGCTGAAAGACCAGATCGAGGGCGTCTTCCGCGACCTGCGCATCGTCGGCGTCACGCTGATCGTCTTCGCGCTCATCCTGTGGTGGGCCGACCACACCGCGCGCAACACCCTGTCGCTGCAGAACCACCTCAACACCCGCCACGCCATCGGCTACGGCTTCGCCCAGGCGCTGGCCCTGATCCCCGGCGTCTCCCGCTCGGGCGGCACCGTGACCGCGGGTCTGCTGCTCGGCTACCGGCGTGAAGACGCCGCGCGATACTCGTTCCTGCTGGCCATCCCGGCCGTGCTCGCCTCGGGCGGGCTGGAGCTGTTCGAGATCGGCGAGGGCCAGGCCCCCGCGTGGGGCCCGACGATCCTGGCGACGGTGATCTCGTTCTTCGTGGGTTACGCGGCGGTGGCGTGGTTCCTGCGCTACATCAGCACCCACCGGTTCACCCCGTTCGTGATCTACCGGCTCGTGCTCGGGGCGTTCGTCATCCTGGCCGTTAGCGCCGGCTGGATCCCCGCCCAGGGGTAGCTCAGCTCTCCATCCCCATCACGATGATGAGCCCGACGAGGTGGATCAGCACGATGAACACCATGAACGCGACGAACAGCCACTTCGCCGGGCCGTGCTCGAAGGTCTTGTCCTCCTTGAGGGGAGGGCGCTTCGCCTGACGGTCGGCGATCCGCTCTTCCAGGGGCTTCCGCATCATGACCATCCCTCGGACGGAGTAGTTAGTACACTAATTGTTAGTGTACTAGTTCCGAGGAGGCTTACTTGAGTGAGATGGGCGACACCGTTGATCCGCTGTCCCTGGAGAACCAGGTCTGCTTCGCCCTGGCCGTCGCCTCGCGGTCGGTGATCGGGCTCTATCGGCCGGTGCTGGAGCCGATGGGCCTGACCCACCCGCAATATCTGGTCATGCTGGCGCTGTGGGAAAGCGCGCCCCTGTCGGTCAAAGACCTCAGCGGCCTGCTGCAGCTCGACCCGGCCACGCTGTCGCCGCTGCTCAAAAGGCTGGAAGCGGCCGGATTCGTCGAGCGGCGGCGCGTGAGCACCGACGAACGCTCCCTGGCGGTGACGCTCACCGACACCGGCCGCGCCCTCCGCGCCGAGGCCGAGAAGATCCCCGCCACGATCGTCGAACGCCTCGGCATGGACGTGGCCGAACTGCAAGACCTGCACAAGGCGCTGACCCGGGTGATCGCCGCCGCGACGCGATGACACACTCGTCTGCGTGAAACGCCTCCTCCTCATCGGGATCGGCGCCGGCGATCCGGACCATCTCACCCTCCAGGCCGTCAAAGCCATCGCGGCCACCGACGTCTTCTTCATCGTCGACAAGGGCGAGGAGAAGCGCGACCTGACGGACCTCCGCCACCAGATGATCGAGGATCACGCGCGGGACCCCTACCGGATCGTCACCGCCACCGACCCCGAGCGCGACCGCACCGCGACGGCCTACGCCGAAGCGGTCGAAGACTGGCGCGAGCGCCGCGGCGTCCTCTACCACCGGATGATCGACGACGCCCTCGGAGAGGGCCAGACCGGCGCGTTCCTGATCTGGGGAGATCCAGGCGTGTACGACAGCACGCTCGCCGCCCTGGAACAACTCCCGGCCGATTTCGAGATCGAGGTCATCCCCGGCATCAGCGCGGTCGCGGCCCTCACCGCCCGCCACCGGATCGGCCTGACCCGGATCGCCCGCCCCGTTCACCTCACCACCGGCCGCCGCCTCGCCGACGAGGGCCCCAGCGCCGACGACATGGTCATCATGCTCGACGCCCGCCTGGCCTTCGAGGGCCTCGACGACTTCGACATCTACTGGGGCGCCTATCTGGGCACCCCCGACGAGATCCTGGTCTCTGGCCCGGTGGCCGAAGCGGGCCCGCGCATCAGGAAACTGCGCGCCGAAGCGAGGGAACGCAAGGGCTGGATCATGGACACCTATCTGCTCCGCAGGCGCTGAGCCTGTTCCCTGATCTCCTCCGGCACGAGCTCCAGCAACTGGTCGGGCCGCATCGGCAGGTCGAGCAGGCTGAGTTTGACCCGGTTCCGGCGGGCGTGCGTGGCCGCGTCGAAGCGCACCAGGTTCACCGCGTCCTGATGCAGCCGCACCCCCAGCCCGGCGCCTGGCAAGAGATCGCGGGTGTGCACGCCGTCCAGCAGCACCCTGGCGGTCTCGCCCGACCGGTTCGTCAGCGTCACCGCGTCGTCGACGCCGAACACGACCGTGCGATCGATGCCCGTCATGGGCGCCACCGCCGTCAACGCCAGCGCCGGGACGGAAGGCGACAACACGGGCCCGCCCGCCGCGTAGTTGTAGGCGGTCGACCCGGTGGGGGTGCAGGCCACGACCGCATCACACCGGTAGTAGCCGTATTGCACGCCGTGGACGGCCAGATCGACGTTCACGGTCGCCCACTGACGCGTCCCCGTCACCACCGCGTCGTTGAACGCCGCCGCGCCGTCGACCATCAGGCAACTGTGCGGCTCCAGCAGGAAGTCACCCCTGGTCAACCTGTCGAGCGCGACCGGAAGCTCGGCGGGCGAGACCTCCACGAGAAACCCGAGGTTGCCGTGGTTGACCCCGAACACCGGCGTCGGCCGCCCCACCACCAGGCGCATCGCCCCCAGCATCGTCCCGTCACCCCCCAGACTGACCACGGCGGTGGCCCGCTCGGCGAACTCGGCGGCGGTGACGGGATGAACGTCGGCCCCGAGCCGGGCGGCGTCGGCCTCGGGCGCGATCAGCGTGGCACCACGGGTCGCCGCGAACTCACGGATTAGCGTGACGGAACCGGCGACGGGGTTACGCGGATGCGCCACCAGCCCGATGGTGTGCGTGTGGCCGGATTCGGATCCCATGCCGTTCTCCCTACCCAGGGACCCGATGTTGAGCAGCATTGAAGTGGCTGGTGAGGCATGAGTGGGCAGGTCAGGGGCCTTGATTGCATGGTCATGCATGACTGTGTATAGTTCCTCTTGTGTCTAAGGTGCTGAATTCCCTCCCTGTCGGTGAACGAGTCGGGATCGCCTTCTCCGGTGGCCTCGACACCTCCGTCGCGGTCGCGTGGATGCGCGAGCGAGGGGCCATCCCGTGCACATACACGGCCGAGCTCGGGCAATACGACGAGCCCGACATCGCGTCCGTGCCCGGTCGCGCCCAGGAATACGGCGCGGAGATCGCCCGGCTCGTCGACTGCCGTGTGACCCTGGTCGAAGAAGGGCTCGCGGCGCTGGCCTGCGGGGCCTTCCACATCCGGTCCGGTGGCCGCACCTATTTCAACACCACCCCGCTGGGGCGCGCGGTGACCGGCACACTTCTCGTCCGCGCGATGCTCGACGACGCCGTCCAGATCTGGGGCGACGGCTCGACCTACAAGGGCAACGACATCGAGCGGTTCTACCGCTACGGCCTGCTGGCCAACCCGTCGCTGCGCATCTACAAGCCGTGGCTCGACGCCGACTTCGTCCACGAGCTCGGTGGCCGCAAGGAGATGTCCGAGTGGCTCCAGCAGCGTGATCTGCCCTACCGGCACAGCACCGAGAAGGCCTACTCGACCGACGCCAACATCTGGGGCGCGACCCACGAGGCCAAGTCGCTGGAGCACCTCGACACCGGCATCGAGATCGTCGACCCCATCATGGGCGTCCGTTTCTGGGACCCGAAGGTCGAGATCGCGCCCGAAGACGTGACGATCAGCTTCCAGCAGGGGCGCCCGGTCGCGATCAACGGCAAGGAGTTCGCCTCGCCGGTCGACCTGGTCCTGGAGGCCAACGCCATCGGCGGCCGCCACGGCATGGGCATGTCCGACCAGATCGAGAACCGCGTCATCGAGGCGAAGTCGCGCGGCATCTACGAGGCTCCCGGCATGGCGCTGCTCCACGCCGCCTACGAGCGCCTGGTCAACGCCATCCACAACGAAGACACGCTGGTCAGCTACCACAACGAGGGCCGCCGCCTCGGCCGGCTCATGTACGAAGGCCGCTGGCTCGACCCCCAGGCGCTCATGCTCCGCGAGGCCCTCCAGCGCTGGGTCGGCACCGCCGTCACGGGCGATGTCACGCTGCGGCTGCGCCGGGGTGAGGACTACTCGATCATCGACACGTCCGGCCCGTCGTTCAGCTACCACCCCGACAAGCTGTCGATGGAGCGCACCGAAGACTCCGCGTTCGGCCCGCTCGACCGCATCGGCCAGCTGACCATGCGCAACCTCGACATCGCCGACTCCCGCGCCAAGCTGGAGCAGTACGCCGGGCTCGGCCTGGTCGGCAGCGCCCACGGCGACCTGATCGCCCTGCAGGCGACCCCGACCGAGCTGATCGGCGCGATGCCCGAGGGCGGCGCCAACGTGATCGCGTCGCGCGGCGAGGTCTCGGCCGACGACGCGTTCCTCGACGCGGCCGCCATGGAAAGTGGCACCGACTAGCCGATGGATTGTCCGAAATCCCTGTCCAGCGCTCCAGCTGGACGGGGATTTTTCTTTTGGACGATTACCGGACGGATGACCTTCGTGACTGCGGGTATCCGAGAACGGCACCGGCTCATCGACTGGGGGAGATGCCGTGAGGACCGCGAAACTCATGCTTCCGTTGGCACTGCTGCTCAGCGCATGCGCGACGACCGAACGGGCCGCGCCTGCCGAGACCCCGCCGGCCGCCGCGGCGGGTTCGTCCACCGGCGTTCCCATCCCCACCACCGCCGTGGGCAGGAAACTCACCTGGTACCTGGGCGCGCTCGACGCGCTGCCGATCCCCGCCGACCAGATCGAGCAGCATTTCGCGCCGTCGTTCCTCAAGCAGGTGCCCGCCGACCAGATCAACGAGGTCAGCACCACGCTCAAGGGCCTGCGCGTGGTCGAGATCCAGCACGCCACCGAGACCGACCTGGTCACGCTCGTCCAGTCAGGGGCGAACCAGGCGAAACTCACCATGGCCGTCGACCCGTCCGGCAAGATCGTCGGCCTGCTCGTCGCCCCGCCGGACTCACCCACCCCCGCGAGCTGGGGCGAGATCGACACCCGCCTCGCGGCCGTAGGCTCGTCGAGCTTCCTCGCCGCCGGCGAGAACTGCAAACCCGTCCACGCAATCGCCGCCGACCAGGTCCGCCCCCTGGGTTCGATGTTCAAGCTGTACGTTCTGGGCGCCGTCGCCCAGGAGATCAAAGCCGGCCGCCTTTCCTGGGACGACCAGCTGACCATCACCGACACCGAGAAGAGCCTGCCCAGCGGCGAGCTGCAGGACCGTCCCGACGGAACGAAGGTCCCGGTCAAAGAGGCCGCCAAACTGATGATCTCGATCAGCGACAACACCGCCACCGACCTGCTGATCAACCGGGTGGGCAAACCGGCGGTGGAGGGCGTCATCCGCACCTGGTCCGCACACGCCGACCGCAACATCCCCCTCCTGACGACCCGGGAGCTGTTCGTCCTGAAGGGCGCCGACTATCCCAAGTACGCCAAGGGATACCTGCGGGCCCCGGACAAACGCGCCTACCTCGAAGACACCGTGGACAAGGTCCCGACCAGCCAGATCAAGGCCTGGACGACCCCGCGCGAGGTCAACACGATCGAATGGTTCGGCAGCCCGACGGACATGTGCCGGGCCCTGGTCAACCTCGACGGACTGAGTGGCCCCGAACTGAACGAGGTCATGAGCACCGCCGACGCCGGCCTCGGGCTCGACGAGAAGACCTGGCCCACGGTGTGGTTCAAGGGCGGCTCCGAGCCCGGGGTGCTGACGCTGGGCTACCTGGCCAAGTCCGACAAGGACAAGATCGCGGTCGTGGTCGTCGAGGCAACGGACGAGAAGAAGGCCTTCCCCGAGATGGCCGCCGCGACCGAATACCTGGCGATCATCCGAGGAGCGTTCGGCCTGCTGCACGGGTGAGCCCGGGTTTCGCCCCGGGTTTTGTCGGTGGCGCTCGATAGCGTGTTCGTATGAGTTACGGCATCAGCTTCCTGCGCCGCGAGCCCGGCCAGACCTGGCACGACGCCCACGAGGCGCTGGCGACCCGGGCCCCCGAGACCGTCGACTACGCGGTCTGGTCGGTCGTCGCGGTCGCCGCGCACGGGGTGCTCGGCGTGGCCTCGGAAGACCTCCTGAACTGCGAGGTCACCCAGCTCTCCACTGGCCTCCAGGCCGCCTGCTACCTGGGCCAGTGGAGCGTCTCGGTCCCCTACTGGCCCTCGGGCGAGGCGGCTGGGGAGCTCGCGACCCAACTGCGCGCGGTCTCCGAGATCATCGAACGTGCGACCGGGCTGACGGCCTACGACCCCCAGATCGGCGCCATGCTGTCGGAAATCGACGACCTCGCGGGATCGGCCGCACCCTTCGACCTGACGGCAGCCCCTTGCGGCAGCTGACGGCGCGACACGGATCGGGGCTGAGCGGCTGCCGTTGCCGTTGAACTGGTGAGGGCCGGGCGTTGGGTTCTTCTGCCGGGTGGTTCGAGCTCTTGTTCCGTCTGCTGACGGCTCGACGCTGTTCTCGCTTCGGCGCGGAAGTGGCTCTGTCTTGATCGGCTCTGGCAGCCGGATGTCTGGTGCGCGTGCGATGATTGCGGGGCTATGTCTGCGGCGCTGCCCTTTCGTCTCGCCCGTGCCACGGTGTTCGCCGTGGTGTGTTCGGGGCTTGCCGCTGTCGCCCACGGCTTCGCCGGTGGATCGGTCACCGCTCCAGGGTTGTCTCTCGCGTTCGGCCTCACGCTGGTCGCCGCGTTTCCGCTGAGTGCGCGGGAGCGCACCGCAGCCGGGATCGTGCCCGTCCTCGGGATCATGCAGGTTCTGTTGCACCTGCTCTTCTCGGTTCTGCACGTCTCCTCGCCCGAGCGCCTCGCCGGCCACCTGCACATGCCGAGTCTGAGCATGATCGTCCTGCATGTCTGGGCGGTCGTCGTCACCGCGTGGTGGCTGGGCCGGGGCGAGGAACTGTTCTGGACGCTGCTGCGCCGTCTGGGCAGCCGGATTGTCCGCGTTCTGTCGCTTCCGCGACCTCTTTCGGTAACAGGCGTTCCCGTGCTGCTCACGTCGGTTGTCGTGAAGAGCACCTATCGTCATCCTGTCGAAGGGCGTGGCCCACCTCTCTGAGGCCGTACGCACCTTCCACCCTTGACGATGAGGAACCACGTGTAATGTCCGATTCCGAGTTTCCGCTTGTGCAGTTCCTGCGCGACCGGATGGATCCCATAGCCGAGCTGTCCCAGATCCGCACCGAACGCGCCGTTCATCCTTTGACCATTCCGGGCGGCTCGACGGTGTGGCTGGTGACCCGATACGAAGACGTACGGGCTGTGCTGGGTGACACCGCGCGGTTCAGCAACGACTTCGGCAACATCACCGGCATGGGGTCGAATCAGGACGACCCGGGCGGCCTGGGGTTCAGTGACCCTCCTGTGCACACGCGGCTGCGCCGCATGCTCACGCCCGAGTTCACGATGCACCGCCTGCGGCGGCTCGAACCCCGCATCACCGCCATCGTCAACGAGCAGCTGGACCTGATCCAGAAGGAAGGCGCGCCGGCCGACCTCGTGCCGTCGTTCGCGCTGCCCATCCCGTCTCTCGTCGTCTGCGAACTGCTCGGCGTCCCTTACGAGGATCGTGCCGACTTCCTGCGCTTCTCGACCGACCGGTTCGACTTCTCCGCCGGTCCTGAGGCCTCTCTGCAGGCCATCAACGACGCCATGGCGTATCTGACCGAGCTCGTCGCGCGGGAACGCCGCGCGCCCGGCGACGGTCTGCTCGGGGCGCTGCTGCGGGAGCACGGAGACGACGTCACCGACCGTGAGCTGGCCAGTCTCGCCGACGGCCTGCTGACCGGCGGCCACGACACGACCACGAGCATGCTCGCGCTCGGCACTCTCTGGCTGCTGGAGAACCCCGAGTTCCTCGCTCTCGTACGCGACGGCGACGACCACATCGACCAGGTCGTGGAAGAGCTGTTGCGTTACATGACCGTCGTCCAGGTCGCGTTCCCGCGTTTCGCGCGTGAGGATCTCGAACTCGCCGGGCAGCCGATCGCGAAGGGCGAAATGGTGCTCTGCTCGCTGTCGGCGGCCAATCGCGACGCGATCCTCGGCGAGAACATGGACACCGCCGACCCGAACCGCCGGGAACTCAAATCCCATCTCGCCTTCGGCCACGGCATTCATCGATGCATCGGCGCCCCTCTGGCGCGGATGGAAATGCGCGTCGCCTACCCCGCCCTGCTGCGGCGTTTCCCCGGCCTCCGACTCGCGGGCGAACCGGCGTATCGCCAGGTCGCGATCGTCTACGGCCTCGACTCGCTGCCGGTCGAATGGTGACCTGACTCCATCGGACGGAGTTTTTCATGCTGCTTCGCAAAACGGCGGCCGTCATCCTCCTGGCGGCCGCCACGCTCCTGCCCGCATCGTCGGCGTTGGCGCATGACGTACTGAAATCCAGTAACCCGAAGGAAAACGCCAAGGTCGAGAAGCTGACCGAGGTGGTGCTGGAATTCAGCAGCAAGGTCAGTTTCCCGAAGGTCGTCGTCAACGGCCCCGATGACAAGAACTACGCCTCAGGGGAGGCCGAGCGCGACGGTAACAAGGTGACCCAAGCGGTGTCCGGGCCGTTGCCGGCCGGGAAATACGTGATCGCTTACCGAATCGTGTCGTCGGACGGACATCCGAGGACGGGCGAGGTCCCGTTCACGGTGCTCGCCGCGGAGACACCGTCGGAGTCCCCGTCCCCCGAACCCTCGGAAACGGCCCCCGCCACGACGGAGCCGACGCCGGTGGCGGTGCAGACGCCGCAACCGGTGGCCGCCACCCCGCAAAGCGCCGCCGAAGACGCGGACTCCGGCGGGGGCAGCGGGTTCATCATCCTGGCGATCGGCGTGGGCGTGGTCGCGGTGGCGGCCGTGGTCACGGCGACGAGACGGAGACCGAACAAGGGCGACTGACGCGCCTTCCCGGCACCTGACGGCCGTACGGTGATCGGGTTCTGGGACGGCGTGATCTTCCCGGCCCGGCCAGTTCGGCGGTTGCGGCGAGCGCGCGGCTCCAGGGCTGTGGTCCTGGGTCGCCTGGCTGAGCCGGGGACAGGGTCGCCGGACATTCGAGAGGCAGCTTGATCTCGAAGGTCCGGTCGCCGATGTCGTCCAAGGATCGTGATCACCGGTGCCAACCGTGGGCTCGGCTTGGACATCGGGGCTCCTTGGGCCCGGTGCCGATTGTCCAAAAGGCGGGTGCGGCTCACCTTGGACAATGTGCTCGCCGTCTTCGTCCCGGTTGGCGCCGTTCCAGAAGTGTGTGCTTTGACCTTGCCCTGGAAGCGCATTTGTCGCTTTCATCCCATCAGCACGATCGTTAGCTTCACCCCCAGAAGTACTTTCACCGGCTTTACCCCCGGAAGGCTGGATATGAGGTTCCCCCCACGTGCCCAGGTGGCCGTCACCGTCGTCGCGACGGTCACGGTCCTGTTCGCGGTCCTCTGGTATGGCGGCGGGCGTCCCGCGGCGCTTGTCGAAGGGCTGCCCTCGCCGGGCCTGCTGACCGAATGGGGGCTCCCGTTCGTCAGGTTGCTGCACGACATCTGCGCGGTCGCGACGGTCGGACTGCTGCTGACGTCGGTCGCCTTCACCCGTGACGAGGAGATCCGCTCGCGGGCGCGGCGCGGGGTCGTGTGGTGGGCCTCCGGATGGGCGCTGACCGCGCTGGCCACGATCGCGCTGACGTTGTCGGACTTCCTCGGCCTGCCGGTCCACGAAGCTCTGGGCGCGGGGGTGCTGCAGACGTTCGTCCTCTACATCCCGCAGGGGCAGGCGTTCCTGCTCGTGGCCATGATCGCGATCGTGATCGCGGTCTGCGCCATGCTCCGGGGGGCCGAACTGGTGCTCCTGGGCGCTGCGATCTTCGCCGCGCTACCGCCCGCGTATGTCGGACATTCGGCCTCAGCCGCCGATCACAACCTCGCCGTGTCCAGCCTGATGCTGCACATCGGCGCCGCCGCCGTCTGGGTGGGCGGCCTGTTCGGCGTACTGACCCTGGTGCGGCGAGACCGCGACCTCGTGTGGGGTGTGCGCCGGTTCAGCACCGTGGCGCTGTGCGCCTACGCGGCGGTCGGTGCGTCGGGGCTGATCAACGCCTGGGTCCGGCTGGGCGGGCTGACGACACTGCTCGATTCTCGGTACGGCCTGCTAGTGCTCGCCAAGGTCGCGGCTCTGGCGGTCCTCGGCTGGTTCGGCTGGCGGCACCGGAAGGTGACGATCGCCCAGCTGGAGGCCGGTGCCCTGACTGCGGCCGGCCGGAAGGCGAACTCGGCAGATGGCGTGGACGCCAGGCCTTCCGAGGAGCAATCGCTCGAGGGAGATTTGCCCAATGGGCAGCGAGTTGAGGATCGACTGCCTGGGAACGACTCGGACGAGGCTGCGCCCTCTGCGGGCGATACGTCTGAGGGCGATACGTCTGAGGGCGAGCCGACCAAGGAGCATTCGGTGGCCGCCGATGACCGGTCTGTGGCGGTCGCTGACGCGGATATCTCGGTCGACGAGTCCGCGAAGGATGATCGTCGGCCCTTCCTTCGGCTGGCTGCCGTCGAGGTTGCGATCATGACCGCCACTATGGCGCTCGCCGTGGGGCTGTCGCGTACCGCGCCGCCGACCACCGCTGACATTCCCAACGTCAACCAGGCACTCGGCTACGCGCTGCCGCCCATCTCGCTCGACCGGCTCTTCTCCGAGTCCCGGCTCGACCCGATCCTGCTGCTCGGCGTCGCCGGGCTGGCGATCGCCTACCTGGTCGGGCTGCGCCGCCAGGTCTGGCCGGTCGGCCGCACACTGGTCTGGTTCCTGGGCCTGCTGGTTCTCCTCTACGCCTCCACGGGCGGTCTGTCCGCCTATGGCCCGGCGGTCTTCTCGGTCGTCTCGGTCGAGTACGCGCTACTCGGAACGCTGGCTCCCGCGTTGATGGCGTTCGGTGCGCCGATCAGCCTCGCTGAGGGGCGTGAGGTGCTGCCGAAGTTCCTCGCCAACCCGGCCGTCGCGCTCGGGCTCTATGTCGCCTCGCCTGTCTTCCTCTACGTTCTCGGTTTCTTCGAGCTCGCCCAGTCGAGCCACGCTCTGCACCTGACCGTGGTCGTCGTCCAGGTCGTGGCCGGGCTGGTGTTCTTCGTCGTGGTCGCGGGTGTGGATCCGCTGCCGCGCGCCGTGCACACGTACACGAGAATTCAGCTCGTCGGGATCGCGATCGCGGTGCAGGTCGCGGTCGCGGGGCTGCTGGTGTTCGGGCCTCTGCACGCTGAGGGCTGGTATGGCCTGGTCGCCGTCGACTGGGTGCCGGATCGGGCCGGCGACCAGCAGTTGGGTGCGCTGCTCGGGGCGGGGATCGCGCTGGTGGTGTTGCTGGGGGTGCTGGCGGCTCTGGTCGTCCGGGTCGTCGCGGCGCGTCGCCGAGTTTCGATTCTCAACGTACAAAAGGTGGACGATCTTCGGCAGAAGAAGTAACGTCGCCCCATGGCTGTCAAGGTAAGCCGCCGACCGGTACCCCCGCCTGCGCCGGCTCCGCGCAAGCCGTACCTCATCGCGGTGCTGCTCGTGATCGTGCTGGCCGCGGGTGTGGGCATCGGTTATCTGGTCGGGACTCCCGACGAGGTGGAGAAGATGCAGATCTCCGACCTCAAGCGGGACGCCGAGCAGATCAAGACGCTGACCGGCCAGGCCCGTGAGACGGTCGAGGAACTGGACAAGATCCTGCCCACCATGGCCGAAAGCGGGCCGCCGGACATCGCGGTGTGGCAGGAGACCCTTCGCAAAGCGGTTGAACGCCACGCTGAGACGCCAAGCGGGATGACCGAGACCAATGTGGCCAGAGGTGGCTTCAAGAGCGCGGTGAACGCTCTGTCGATCTCCGTCGACCTGCTCGCCGCGGCCCAGAAGCTGCCTGAGGCCGATCGGGCGACGTACGTCGAGCTGGCCACCCGGCAGCGCACTCTCGGCATCACGATCTGGTCGGTCGCCGCCACCCAGCTCGACCAGCTCAATGTCGAGGCCGGTTACGGCCACCAGCACGCGTACCTGTCCGGGGCGCCCGGTGAGGGCGCGATGCACGCGGATGATCTCCCGGAAGGCTCGGAGTGACGCTGGTCCTCCATTTGGCTCCGGCGGGTGAGGTCGCGTCCACCCGCCGGTCCGAAATTCGCCCATCGGGCGGCTGCGGCGGTGACCTGTGGCGATCGGACACCCCGATGGGGCGTTATGGGGCTGCGGCGTGCCGATGGACGTACGGATATTGACGCATCGGCGGCCCGGACGTAGGCGGGCCGCCGTTTATCGCAACCTCGCGGGACCGATCTATTCGGGGCTGCACCACTCCGCGACCGCGGCGACGAAACCCTCCGCCGTCGGCGCCGCCACCGAGAGCTGCTCGGCGGCGAACGTGGAGAACTGCATGGGGTCTTCGGGTGAAGAGAGGATCTTCTCGCAGACCTGGGAGCCGATGGTGAGGGCCTGCTCCTGGTTGGTCGCGAGAGCGGGGTCGATAGAGGCCAGTGCGGTGAAAAACGCCTTCTTCTGTGCTTCTGAAGGTTCGGGTGCGGCGGCGATCGTGATCTCCGTCGGGCTGGCCTGGACTGCGGCCGGAGGTGCCTCTGACGTCGCCGGGGTCGCCGTCTCCGCGTCTCCCGCGCATCCTGCGACGGCGATGACGGCAACAGCGAGAGTGGTAGCGAGTCGAATCATGAAAAATCACCCTAGCGCCCACCCTTCCCGTGGGAAGGGCGGGCGTGGATTGCCGTGCTATGGACAGCCCGCTGCCGTGTGTCGTGAAATGTCGACGAGTGCGGTTCGCAGGTGAGGAGCCATACGTTAGTCGTCCTATCCGGACGGGTCGGGAAGGATGTCTTACCAGTCCATAACGATCAGCCATCGGGCCCGTCACAACCAGCCGGTAGCAGTCCCGCTCAGGGTCAACTTCAGTCGGCGCCCCAGGTTAAAGGTGACAGGCGCGACAGGGAGAGATAACGATGCAACAGTGGCGCCGCTCGACCCCGCTACAGCAGGTGTGGCCGACTGACCGGTATGAGGTGAAGAGCACCAGACCGGCACCCGATTTCACATCTGTTGACCGATATCACTTCGCCGAACTGGCGCTGGAGTCGGCCGAGAACTTGATGTCGTCAGGGTGGGCCACCAATGTGACCGTCGTCCGGATCGACGACGGGGCCGTCCTTTTCGACCACAAGGCGGTGGTTCCGCTGGAGTCCTGGTAGCCGATTATTGACCTCATGGCAGCCAAGGATGGGGACGGCTGGGCCTCCTGCGAACGCGGTCACCAGCACTGGGGCGTCTACGGAGCGTCCGGCCTGCTCGTCGTGCACCACACGGCGAAGGGTCCCTTCGTCCTGATGCAGAAAAGAGCCCTGTGGAGCCACCACGGCGGAACGTGGGGGCTTCCCGGGGGTGCGATCGACAGTCACGAGGACGCGATCACCGGCGCGTTGCGTGAGGCACGTGAAGAGGCCGCCCTTCCTCGGGAGGCCTTGCGGGTGCAGGGCGTGTACCTAGATGACCACGGCGCCTGGACCTACCAGACCGTCATCGCGACGGCTGTGGAAAAGCTCCCCGTGCGCCTGAACCTGGAGAGCATCGCTCTCAGATGGGTGAGCCTGGCCGAACTGCCCCGCCGGCGTTTGCACCCCGGATTCGCGGAGACGTGGCCAGTGGTGAGCGAAATGCTGAAACCGCTGGTCGTGGTGGTCGACGCGGCCAACGTGATCGGCGCAAGGGCGGAACACGGGTGGTGGCGCGACCGGGCCGGGGCGACGTCGCGACTGCTGGCCGAGCTCGCCGATCTGGCCCGTGCCGGGGTGGTCGCTCCCGTTGAAGGACTGCCGTCGCTGACCCGGCGTTTTCCACAGATCGTCGTGGTTGTGGAAGGCGCGGCGCGAGGCGCCGCGGTTCCCGAGGGCCCGATTGATGTACGGGCGGCAGCCGGGAGCGGGGACGACGCGATCGTGGGCGTCGTCCGAGGAGCTCAGGAGTGGGAGAAGGTGCTGGTGGTGACGGCTGACCGGGGGCTGCGGGAGCGAGTGCTGGCCGAAGGCGCACTGGTGACCGGGCCGAAGTGGCTGCTGGGGCAGCTTCCCGGAGGTTCTGGCCGGGCGGGATCGTGGCCGGAACGTCGGGGGTTCGGTCGCGGGACATGACCAAAGCCAGTGGCCATGCGCGGTCTGGTGGTTTTCCACAGACGCTGTTTGTTCCGGAGTTTTCCACAAGTCCGCGTTGTCGCCTGTGGTGTGGTCGGTGATCTGGAAGCATCGAGCCCGTGGTCGAGCGTCTTGAGGTTCCCCCTGCCGAGGTTCCGCCCGCTGATTGGGGGCGGAAGGGTCAGCCGTCGTTCGGGCCGTGGGTGTTCATCGCCGTGCTCGGCCTGCTGTTGCTCGGGCAGTTCGTCTACGCGCCGTATCTGACCTCTCCGGCGCTCCAGACCTGGTCGACGGTCTTCGTCGCCATCTGCGTCCAGGCGCTGCCTTTTCTGGTCTTCGGGGTGCTGCTCTCTGCGGCGATCACGGCTTTCGTCCCGGCTTCCTTCTGGACTCGGGCGTTGCCCAAACGGGCGGCGCTGGCCGTGCCGGTGGCGGGGGTGGCGGGGGCCGTGCTGCCCGGGTGTGAATGTGCTTCGGTGCCGGTGGCGTCCGGGCTGATCTCGCGCGGGGTGACTCCGGCGGCGGCGCTGGCGTTCCTGCTGTCCTCGCCGGCGATCAATCCGGTGGTCATCGTGGCGACCGTGGTCGCGTTTCCCGGTCAGCCGATGATGGCGGTGGCGCGGTTCGTGGCGTCGCTCGCGGTGGCGGTGCTGGTCGGGTGGATCTGGCTGCGGTTCGGCAAGGGGGAGTGGCTGCAGGCGCGGCGGCACCACGACCACGCGAGTTTCGCCGAGGCCATGCGACACGACCTGCTGCACGCAGGCGGCTTCCTGGTCGTCGGCGGCATGGCGGCGGCCACGATGAACGTGATCGTGCCTCGCCAGTGGCTCAACGCGCTCGCCGACAACGTCTGGGTGTCGGTGCTCGCGCTGGCTCTGCTGGCGGTGATCCTGTCGATCTGCTCGGAGGCCGACGCGTTCGTGGCGGCCTCGCTGACCGCCTTCTCGCCGACCGCGCGGCTGGCGTTCCTCGTCGTCGGGCCGATGGTGGACCTGAAGCTGATCGCGCTTCAGGCCGGTACGTTCGGCCGCCGGTTCACCGTCAGGTTCGTGCCACTCACGTTCTCGCTGGCCGTGCTGGTCAGCGTCGTCACCGGGACGGTGCTGCTGTGAACCGGATGACCCAGAGCCTGCTGCTCATCCTGCTGGGCGGGGCGGTGTTGCGGATCACCACGGTGTCCAGCGAATACCTCAACTACGTCAAGCCGGGTTTCCGCTTCCTCCTGATCGCCGCAGGGGCGGTCGTGCTGATCCTCGGGGTGGCCGGGCTCTTCAAGAAGGAAGACGGCCATCGCGGGCCGGGGGTGGCCTGGCTGCTCACGCTGCCCGTGTTCGCGATCTTCCTGATCGCGCCGCCGCCGCTGGGCAGTTACGCCGCCCGGTCGGAGGATGCGCCCGCGCGACCGGCGGCGTCGGCGCTGACGGCATACACGCCGCTGACCAAGCCGGTCTCCGACATGACCATCGGTGAGTTCCTCGGCCGGGCGTGGGGTGACAGCACCCAGTCGATGGCGGGCAAACAGGTGAAGCTGACCGGGTTCGCGGTGCCGTCGAAGAAGGACGGGCAGTGGTATGTCGCACGGATGCAGATCGCCTGCTGCGCGGCCGATGCCGTACCGCTGAAGGTGGCGGTCCTCGGGATGCCCGCCCCGGAGGAAGACCAGTGGATCGAGGTCACCGGCACCTGGGTGCCGCCGAAGGAAGGCGCGCCTCCGCCGGGTACGGCCGCTCCGGAGATGACCGCGGTCGACGTGACCGAGATCCCGCAGCCGGTGGAGCCGTACGAATAGTGCGTCGACTCGTACAAAAAACGACCGGGGTGAACGCCGGGCAGGGGAATCCCGACGTTCACCCCGGTCGCGGGTGGGTCAGCGTTTGCCGCACGCGACCCAGGAAGGGAGGAGCTTCTTCCACGCGCCGCTCTTCAGGGCGCCGCTCTTCTTGGCGGCGGCCAGGCCGAGGGCGACGGGGAGCAGGAGAGTGCCGGCGGCAACGGGTTCCGGGGCGCCGGTCATCATGCCGTGGAAGTCGTCGGGGTTGGCCTTCTGGGCGGTCATCGACTGGGTCGTCTCGGCCGCGGTCTTCTTGGCGGCCAGCTTGACCGTGGCGGCCTTCTCCCTGGCCTGGTCCTTCTCGCGGATCTTCTCCGGGTAGCCGTAGCCGACGATCGCGCTGTCGGTCCGGGTCTTGGTGACGACCGCGTTGCTGATGTTGCCCTCGATCGTCTGGACGGTGTGGTCGTTGATGACCTTCTTGACCAGTCCGACGTGGTCGATGGCACTGATGTTCTTCGAGTGTCCCCAGTCGAAGAAGACGATCGCACCGGGGACGGGCGTGGTCCCCCAGGCGCCCTGGTCCTTGAACCACTGGGCGTGCTGCGGGGTGTAGCTGAACTGGCCGACGTCCTGCGCCTGGCCGGTCTGGTGCGCGGCCCAGGACACGAACATGTCGCACCAGGCGGCGTCCTTGTAGCCGGGCTTCTTGACGACGTTCTGGCCGAACCACTCGCCGAACTTGGATGATCCGTTGACCTCGGCGTAACCCATCTGGGAACCGGCCATGTTGATCAGCGCGTCAGCATAGTTCGTCATGGGAATCCTGAACGTTTCCGATCCGGTGAATCAACCGCGCCGCAGGCGGTAGATCGGATTCGCTCTCTGTAGACAGTGGGGCAGTTCTCGCTTTACCGGCGTGGGCACCGGAGAGGGGCGATCATTGCGGCAACTTTGGTCACGGATTACCGCGACAGGTCCCAATCTATCCACGCCAAAGCAGAGGTCAAACGGTTCGCGGGGTTCTTTACTCTTTACCTGGTTTATTGCTTTCGATGAAGCGTTTTTACCTTTGGCCAATTCCCTTGGAAACAAGGGGATCGCGTGCTCTGGGCCTGTCGGAGGGGGGTGGTAGCGTCGGCGGATGCTTTACCCAAGGAAGCCCCAGCAGGGTGATCGAATTGCCGTCGTCTCGCCTTCGGGAGGTCTCCCGGAGGTGTTCCCCATCCCGTTCGATCATGGTCTGAGTCGCCTCCGAGACCTGTTCGGCCTGGTCCCGGTGGAGTTTCCGACCACCAGGAGGATGGACGCGACGCCACAGGAGAGGGCCGCCGACATCACCGCCGCGTTCGCGGATCCCTCGATCAAGGCGGTCATCGCGGCCATCGGAGGCGATGACCAGATCACCGTCATCCCCTATCTCGACGACGAAGTGATCAAGGAAAACCCCAAGCCCTTCTTCGGGTACAGCGACAACACCAACCTGCTCGCACACCTGTGGCGGCTGGGTGTCGTGAGCTATCACGGGGGTTCGGTGATGGTGCAATTAGGCCGTGGCGGCGCCGTGCATCCGATCACCAAGGCGTCTTTACATGCCGCGCTTTTTACCTCCGGTCCATTCGAACTCGGCGAGTCCCCGGAATACGGGGATGTCGAGCAGGACTGGGAAGATCCGCGATTCGTTGATACCGAACCCGCGATGCAGGAATGCGCGGGCTGGATATGGCACAACGACGATCAGGTGGTCGAGGGCGTCACGTGGGGCGGCAATCTGGAGATCCTCACGTGGATGCTGGCCGCCGACCGCGACATCGCCGCGCCGGAGGCGTACGACGGGATGATCCTGGTCATCGAGACCAGTGAGGAGATGCCCTCGGCGACCGAGGTGTTCCGCATGCTGCGCAATCTGGGGGAGCGCGGGATCCTCGGGCGGTTCGCGGCGGTGGTGTGCGGGCGGGCGAAGACCTGGTCGTTCGAGAACCGCAACGGGCCTGACGCCAAGGCGCTCTACGCGCGGGAGCAGCGTGAGGCGATCCTCAGGGCGCAGGCCGCCTACGCACCGGAGGCGCTGGTGGTCTTCGACGTCGATCTCGGGCATACCGACCCGCAGGTGGTCATCCCCTATGGAGGGGTGATGCGGATCGACGGGCCGGCCCGGAAGATCACCGTGGTTTACTGACGGCGGCGCATTTGGCGTCCCACTCGGGGACTCGCAGCAGCGCCGGGTTCGCGACGCTCTCGCCGCGCGATCCGCTCGACGTGCTGGCGAACGCCAGGCCCTCGATGCAGATCCGGGCCACGTTGGGGAAGTTGTCCGCGTTGCGGAAGATCTCGACGTAGTCGACGTCGCCGATCTTGTCGGGCGGGGCGTTCTCGTTGCCGCCCCGGTCGCCTAACTGGTCCGAACAGCCGGTCAGCAGAAGTGCGGCGATCAGCGCGCCCGCGGCCTTGATCTTCACGTGCGCAGCCTCTCATAGCGGGACATGCCCGCCATGACGGGCTGCGCTTGCGGAGGCGCCGGACGCAGAGGCCGCTTGTCACTCGGGTCCAAAGTCCGAGGTCCGGCTCAGACCGTTGGCCGAGGTGGCGAAAGTGGGGCGTCCGTAGCCTCGGGCGCATGACCTTTCTCGTGACCGGGGCGACGGGGAAAGCCGGACGCCACGTCGTGGACCGGCTGCTGGCCGAAGGGCAGCGCGTGCGCGCGCTGACCCGGCATCCCGGCAAGGTGATCTTTCCCGCGCAGGTCGAGGTGGTGCGGGGCGATCTCACCGACCCCGATTCGCTGCGCGACGCCTTGCGCGGCGTCGTCGGCGTCCATCTGCTGACCACCGGCGGGGACGACTACGCCACCCTCACCACCGGCCCCGAGCTGGTGGCCCTCTTCGCGGAGGCGGACGTCCGGCGGGTCGCCCTGCTGTGGAACGGTCAGGTCGGACCGGTCGAGGAGGCGTTCGCCGCCGGCCCGGTCGAGTGGACCCGGCTGGAACCGACCGACTTCATGAGCAACACCCTCCAATGGCTTCCCCAGATCGAGAAGGGCCGGGTGGAGGAGGTGTTCGGGGATGTGCGGGTGGCGGTCGTCCACGAGGGCGACGTCGGTGCGGTGGCGGCGCGGGTCCTGATCGACGGAGGGCACGCGCGGCGGTCGTACACGATCACCGGGCCGGTCGGGCTGACGGCGCGGGATCGGCTCGCGGTGATCGGGAACGCGCTGGGACGGCGGCTGGAGTTCGCCGAGCTGAGCGAGGAGCAGGCGCGGGAGCGGTGGCGGGCGGCGGGGCACAGCGAGGAGCTGGTCGAGGTGCTCGCCGCGTGGCAGCGCACCCCGCACCCGGCCACCTCAGTGGTCAGTGACCTGCTGGGGCGGGAGCCGGTGCCCTTCGAACAGTGGGTCCGAGAGCGGTTCTGACGGTGCCGCACCAGCCGTAGCCACAGACGGCCCTCCGCAGGTTCTAACGGCCCGACTTCGAGAAGTGCTGATAGTCCTTGGTGCCGTTCCAGTCGCCGCCCCAGCCCCATCCGATGCCCGCGAAGGCCTCCACGACCCGGTCGCCGGCGTTGATCACGCCGGGCTTCTTCAGCGGCCGGTCCACGTAGTTGTCGGCGTTGCCGTGCGCGTGCGCCCCGTCCGCCTCCACATAGGGGTTCTCCAGCGGGTTCAGGTCGACCGCGAACCCGTAGGCGTGCTGGGACCAGTTGGTCGAACCCGTCGCCGCGCGGCAGTTGAAGGCCGAGGTGTTGTCGGCGTCGATCGAGGCGTAGTCGTCGGCCTTGTACTTGTCGACCGGCTCCATGCGCTTGATCGGGTATCTGAAGTCGTACAACTTCTTGAAGACCGAGGCCACGGGCTCGGCCACCGAGGCGTTCACGACGAGTTGCCCGGTGTGGGGTTTGTCGTCGAAGCCCCAGTACGTCATCGTGATCATCCGCAGGTCGTTGAAGCTCACCGGGCAGCCGGGGCGCCACGAATACTTGACCTGGTCCCGGGTCACCTTCGTGATCTTGGACGTGAACTCCGGCGGAGCCGTCGGAGTCGGCGATGCCGACGGGCTCGCCACCGGGCTCGTTGTCGGGGTTTCCGAGACGATCGGGGTGGTCGAGGCGACGCCGGTGTTGGTCTCGGCGCCGCACGCGACGGCTCCCAGACTGACCGTCAGCCCCACTGCCAGCGCTGACCTGCGGATTGACATGCTTCGAGCGTACCCACGCGGGTGTCGTACTTTCCGGCCATCGTCAGGGTTTTACGGAGAAACACTCGCGCGCATGTTCGATCCCGCGCTACAGTCGAGCGCATCAGATCGAACAGATGTTCCCTGCGAAAGCCCTGGTAGGTGGTGTGCGATGGCGGTCGGGCTGGTGTCGGGGCCGCGTGGCGCGACACGCCGTAGGCCTTTCTACGGAAATCTACGACGGCCGCTATATCCGGTCATAAAGTCCGACAGCGTGGATCCTGTGCGCAACCCCTACGCCCCCGGTGCGGGGCAGCGTCCGCCCGAGCTTGCCGGGCGCGATCGTGAGCTGCAGCAGTTCGAGATCGTGCTGGAGCGGGTGGCCCGCGGGCGGCCCGAGCGGAGCATGGTGATCACCGGGCTGCGCGGTGTCGGCAAGACCGTTCTGCTCAACACGTTCAAGTCCATGGCGATCCAGCGGCTGTGGGGCACCGGCAAGATCGAGGCCCGGCCTGAGCAGTCGATCCGGCGGCCCGTCGCGGCGGCGCTGCACATGGCGGTCCGCGAGCTGGCGCCCCGGCATCGGGCTCCCGAGCGGATCGACGAGTTCCTCGGTGTTCTCAAGGCCTTCGCGATGCGCGATCCCTCCGCCGCCAAGGGCACGACCCACTGGTCGCCGGGCATCGACGTCCCGGCGGCGCGGGGGCGGGCCGACTCCGGCGATCTGGAGATCGACCTGACCGAGCTGCTCAGCGATGCCGCCGGGGTCGCTACCGATCTCGGGGTCGGGATCGCGCTGTTCATCGACGAGATGCAAGACGTGCCGGCCACCGACATCTCCGCGCTCTGCGCCGCTTGTCATGAGCTGTCGCAGATCGGCGGGCCGCTCATCGTGGTGGGGGCGGGGCTGCCGCATCTGCCGTCGGTGCTGTCGGCGTCCAAGAGCTATTCGGAACGGCTTTTCCGCTACGCCAGAATCGACCGCCTCGACCGGGAGGCCGCCGACCTGGCACTGATCGTTCCCGCCGAGGAAGAAGGCGTGGAGTTCACCAGCGACGCCCTCGACGCCCTCTATGAGGCGGCTGACGGCTATCCCTACTTCGTCCAGGCCTACGGCAAGGTCGCCTGGGATCTGGCGCCGCGCAGTCCGATCACCGCCGAAGACATCAAGGTGTCGGCGCCGGAGGCCGAGGAGGAGCTCGCCGTGGGCTTCTTCGGGAGCCGGTACGAACGGGCGACCCCGGCCGAACGCGACTACATGCACGCGATGGCGCAGCTCGGCGACGACCCGGTGGCGACCGCCGAGGTGGCCGACGCGCTGGGGCGAAAACCGTCGAGTCTGTCCCCGGCCCGCGACAGCCTCATCAAGAAAGGCCTGATCTACAGCGCTGAACGCGGCCTGATCGCGTTCACCGTCCCCCACTTCGGCCGGTTCCTGCGAGCGCAGCCCGTCTGATCCCCTTGACCTCTCTACGGCTTTCTAGAGGGGAAGCTAGAGAGCCGTAGAGAGCTAAATCGACCTATGTATAAGGGTTTCTAAAGCGAAGCCGATACAGGGATAGATTCCTGGATGGGCGCGTGCCCGCCGACGACCGCGACGCGGACCGGCGGGCGCCGCCCGCTCAGGTAGACCGCGAAGACCACTTCAGAGCCGTTGAGCGCCTCGAAGACGAAGAAGCGCCAGCAGAGTTCGCGCCACGAGTCGCTCGGCATCTCGCTGCCGAGCAGGTGCGCGTGGTGCCGCCAGGCGGTGCTCGACCGGAGCCGGGCCGCTGCTTTCTCGGGCGCGAACGGGCGCAACTCGCACGGCGCGCGATATTTCAGCCGGGCGTAGGTCTCCTCGATCTCCGGCGACAGCGCCAGCTGAACCGCGATGAAACCGGCCAGCCAGGCCATGACCTGCCAGTTCAGCACCGGCCAGCCGGGAGCGCCGTCGAGGGCGACGGCCACGGCCATCGCGCTGAGCAGGACGGTGCGGCTGATCGCCCGCCGGCCCACCGGGGTCGCGCTCACGTCCCCGAAGCAGCCGCAGCCGGCGTCGGGACGACGGCGTCGCAGGTCCCACAGGACATAGGTGGCGACCGTGAAGAACGCCACCGTCATCCAGCGCGGAGCCGGGTGGTCGATCAGGAACAGGCTTCCGGCCAGGCCGAACTCGCCGATCGCGCAGCCGATGAGGGCGTTCTTGCGCCACCTCTCCGGCGCCAGCACGGCCGGACCGAGCCGCCCGAGGGCGCCCGGCTCCGAGTCGCGCCCGGCTGTGACCAACTTGGCCGCGCCACCGAGCACCAGCACGACCAGCAGAATCGGTTGCGCCGCCGCGGCGATCATTCCGCTCATCCCAATCCCACCCGCACGTTGAAGCAGCCGTTGGTCAGGTCGCCGCCCAGTTCGACATAGGACGTGGCCGACAGTTCCACCACTCGCCCACGGGGCGAGGTGCCGCATTCCACGCATCGGTCGCAGAACTTGCCCGCCATGCAGCCGCAGGCCACCACGGGAAGCACGGTCGCGCGATCGGCGCAGACATTCCGTACATGAACGCTCGAACCGAGCGCGAGATAGGGGAGAGCGGCGCACGAGACGCTCGCTTCGCCGCAGCCGGTGTCCGACTGCTCCAGCATCGGGTAGGCCACACCCGGTTCGATGTGGTCTGACCAGACGGCCGTACCGGAGATCTTCGCCTGTACGCCGCCGAAAGCCGCCGGTGGGTCAGGAACATGGACCGCCCGGTAGGCGGGCTGCGAGGTGGCCGGGATCTGCGCCAGCACGCTGGTGCCCTCGACCGTGCCGATCGCGTCGAAGAGGTAGCCGGGTTCGAGACGCGGATAGCGGACCCGGACCCGGCCCGACGACCGGTAGGGGATCACGATCGAACGGCGTCCGCGATGGGGCCCGCAGTCGAGCACGACGGAAATGTCGTCCCGGCCGGAGACGGACAGGATGACCCCGGTCATCCTGGTCACATCGGCCCAGATGCGGTCGACGACCTTGCCCTGCCGCAGCGCCCGGATGATCACCCGGGCGCCCACGGGCAAGTCGGCCGGCGCCATGAAGGCCCCTCGCCAGGCCTTGGCCCAGTGGGCGATGACCAGGCGCTCCTCGCGGCCCTCGTCGTTCTCGATGATGATCAGGTGAGGACTGACGTCGAGGATGGTCCCGCTGACCGCGTCGAGCAGCACCCCGTTCTCGGCGCTGGCACGCGGCGGCTCAAGCTCACGGCCGAGCACGGCCGATGCCAAGGCTCTCCGGCGTTTCGCTGGTATCCCCACGCTCTGTAGCCTCACATGTCGTCTGCCCTAATAGAGGCATAATTCAGGCGTTGGGTGCCGAGCGGGATCAGAATCCTCGTACTGGATGGAATCCCATGTCCCCCGTGTCGGGGCATATCACCACCTTTCCTTTTTAGGTGGCAGGTTCGACTTCCTCCGCACCCGCTGTCGCGCAGGGCCGTACGACATCTCGAATGAGGCGAAGGCTCTCCAGGAACCGGTCGAGCTCGGCCGGGGGCAGCAGGCCGGTGAACCAGTGCTCGATGTCTTCGAGGTGCCGGGGCAGCACCTCCATCAGCCGGGCCCGCCCGGCCTCGGTGATGCGAGGGTAGAAGGCGCGGCGGTCGGTCACGCAGGCCTCGCGGGCGACCAGGCCCTCACGCTCCAGCCGGTCGACGACGCGGGTGATGCCGCTGGTGGATAGGTTGGTCTGAGCGGCGAGGTCGCTCATGCGCAGCCCCTGGCCGGGGGATCGGGCCAGGCGGATCAGCGTCTCGAAGTCGACGTCGGAAAGGCCGGCCTCCGCGAAGGCTCGCCGATTTTTGTCGGCGATGCCCGTGTAGACCTCGGCGAACAGCCCCATCGCGGTCAGCCGAGGGTCGTCGAATGGATCCATGAGTCCACTGTACGCCACGATGGTTGACGGCAGGAATATCTCTGCTGTAGACATTTGTTGGAGCAAACATCCGCAGGACAACTACCGCCTCTTCTGGAGTTATGGATCATGAGCACTCGCGAGTGGAACGGCCAGACCATCCCCGCGGCCGGCACCTTCGTCCTTGACGTCGCGCACACCCGCGTCGGGTTCGTGGCGAAGCACATGATGGTCAGCAAGGTCCGGGGCAACTTCGAGAAGTTCGACGGCACCATCACCGTCGCGGAGGACCCGCTCCAGTCGAGCGCCGACGTCACCCTCGACGCCACCTCGATCACCACCCACGTCGCCGACCGCGACACCCACCTCCGCAGCGACGACTTCCTCGGCGTCGACAAGTTCCCCCAGATCACCTTCAAGAGCCTCCGCGTCGAGAACGTCGACGGCAACGAGTTCACCCTCGTCGGCGAGCTGACCGTCCGCGACGTGACCAAGGAAGTCGCCCTGAAGGTCGAGTTCGGCGGCGCGGCGACCAACCCGTGGGGCCAGGAGATCTTCGGCTACTCGGCCGAGACCGAGATCGACCGTGAGGCCTTCGGCCTGACCTGGAACCAGGCCCTCGAGGCCGGCGGCGTCCTGGTCAGCAAGAAGATCAAGATCGAGATCGAGGGCGAAGCCTCTCGCCAGGCCTGACCCTTGTGTGCTTGCGCACAGACCTTATCCACAGCCTGTGGATAAGGTCTGTGCGACGCGCTGGCTATCCACTTTGCCGCGTCGGCGGATCGCCGGTACTCTGTCGGGAGCCGATATGGCTACCAGGAGGTTTCGCCTAGTCCGGTCTATGGCGCCGCACTGCTAATGCGGTTTGGGTCTCAAGCCCATCCGGGGTTCAAATCCCCGAACCTCCGCAGTACAGAGGCCCTCTTCCCTTAACGGGACGAGGGCCTTTTTGTGTTCTCTGAGGAAGGCAACTGGGCGCCTGCCGTTCGTTATGCCTTGTGTTGACGACGTCTTGATGTCACCAAACGAAACCCCGCCCTCCCCCTTCACCGGATGCGAACGCCCATGTGTTCGACTGGCTGGGGGGGATGGCAACATGCACTTCCGACACGCTAGGACGATCACCGCGCGGATCACCCTGTTCACCGGAGTGGTCGCGGTGCTGATGTCCACGCTCCTGGCCATAATGATCATGGCCGTCTTCCAGCGGTACGTCACCGAATCCGTCACCGCGGAGGTCAGGGCCGCCACCGACCGGGTGGCCAGGGAGGTGGAGCGACTCCAGTTGCCGACTCCGCTGGCCGAGCTCAGCAACCGCAACATGCAGATCGTGGATCCGCGCGGCGTGGTTGTCGACTCCACGCCGCAGCTTCGGGGCAAGCCCGCCATGGCGCACTTCACCGACGACAGGAAGATAACCAGGTCCATCGTCTGCGGCGGAGTCTTCCCGTCCGGTGAATGCAACATCGTGGTCGCGGAGTCGGCACACAGACCGGACGGAGACTGGATCGTCTACGGCGCTTCACCCGCCGTCCCGCTCTATGTCAATCCGTGGCTGGCCGCCACGGTGGCAGCCGCCACGCTGGTGCTGGCCGCGGCCATCACCGCACTCGGCCATCGGATCGTCACCACCTGCCTCAGGCCGGTGACCGCCATCCGCGCCGAACTCGACGAGATCAACGAGACCTGCCCTCAGCGCAGAGTCCCCTACCCGCCCAGCCAAGACGAGATCCACCACCTGGCCGACAGCGCCAACCGGACGCTGGCCCGCCTGCAGGCCGCGATGGAACAGCAGCGCACCTTCACCTCCGACGCCTCCCACGAACTACGCAGCCCCATCGCCGCGATACGCGCCGAGGTCGAAGACGCACAACTGGCACCCCAGGACACCAGCGTGCTCACTCTCACCGGCACCATCCTGCCCAGCCTGGACCGACTCGAGGCCATCATCGGCGACCTGCTGAACATCGCCCAGTCAGACGCCGGCAAGATCCTCGCCCATCAATCGATCGACCTGACCGAACTCGTGACCGCAGAAGGCGAACGGCGTCCCCACCCCCACAAGAACTTCACCTACGCCCTCCAACCCGGCATCACGGTGAACGGCGACCCGGCCGAGCTGTCCCGCCTGCTCACCAACCTCATCGACAACGCCGAACGACATGCCGCCGCCACCATCACCTTCCACCTACGACAAGAGCCCAGCACCAAACGAGACGCCCACCATTACCCGCACGGCATCGCCCTGCTGGAGGTGACCGACGACGGACCCGGAATCGCCCCGGACAAGCGAGAACTGGTCTTCCAGCGCTTCGCTCGCCTCGACACCGCCCGCGACCGAGGTGCCGGCGGCACCGGACTCGGCCTGCCGATCGCCCGGCAGATCGCTGAGGCCCACCAGGGCTCCCTCCAGATCGAGGACAGCCCCCATGGTGCACGATTCGTTCTCCGCCTCCCCGTCAGCTAGAGAGTCGGTCATGTAGTCGTCAGAAGCGGATCCGGCCGGGCTCGCCGCCCGCCACAACCTCATGCCGATTACGTCAGCGGCGCCACCATCCGCGTCGACGGGGGCACCATTCGCTCCGCCTTCTGAGCTGAGGCAAGCGATAAAAAGGGTTTTCCTACCGGAAATAAAGGAGATCTCTCCGCAGTTACGGCCAGGAGATGTCGACGCTCCTGGGGGATCCCGTCAAAACGCCATCCACCGGCTTCGACGCCGCCGGTCGCCGTGTCCTCGTGGTCTGCGCGCTCGGCGGGTTCACCACGCTGCTGGACAATTCCGTCCTCACCGTCGCCCTCCCCGCCTTACGCCAATCCCTCCACGCCGACCCCACCCAGATCCAATGGCTGGTCGCCGGCTACTCCCTGGCCTTCGGCCTGGCCTTGGTCCCCGGCGGACGCTTGGGCGACGTACACGGCCGAAAGCCGTTCTTCCTGGCCGGAATCGCCGCCTTCACCGTAGGCGCCGCCATCGCCGGAGCGGCGCCGAGCGCCGGCGCACTGGTCGCCGCCCGCCTGCTCCAAGGTCTGGGCGCGGGCCTGGTCAACTCGCAGATGATCGGCACGATGCAGGACACCTTCACCGGTCACGCGCGAACCAGAGCCCTCGGGCTGTACGCCGTCACCGGAGGTGCCGCCGCCGGGCTCGGCCCGCCATTGGGCGGCGCGGTCATCGCGGCCGTGGGGCCGGAAGTGGGATGGCGGCTGGTCCTGTTCCTGGCCGTGCCGGTCGGACTGGTCACGCTGTTTCTCGCCGGACGCCACCTGCCTTCCACCCGCAAAGAGGGGGCGCCCGACCTCGACCTCGTCGGCCTGCTCCTGATGGGCGGCCTGACCCTGGCCCTCATGATCCCGTTCGTCCAGCCGTCGCAGAGCCTGCTCTTCTGGCTGCCCGTCGTGGCCGTCCTGGCCGTGGCGTTCCTCAGGTGGCAGGGTCACTACGCCCGTTCCGGCCGTCGGCCGCTCATCCCCCCGGCGCTGGGAAAGTCGCTCCCGTACGTCGCCGGCACCGTCGCCGCGATGGGCTATTTCGGCTCAGGTCTCGCGTACTCGCTGGTCCTGGTCATGTTCCTCCAGGAGGAGCTGCATCTCTCGGCGCTCGGGGCCACCTTCGTCACCCTCCCGGGAGCGCTGGCGATGGTGATCACCTCCTCGCTCGCCTGGCGAGTGGCCCGGCGTTTCGGCCGGCACACGATCTCGGCCGGGCTCGCGCTGACAGCGGGATTCGCCCTGGTCAGCGGTCTGATCGCGTTGGCAGCGCCGAGAGAGCACCTGCCCGTCCTGCTGGCGTTGGCGGCGACCGGGCAGAACGCAGCCGCCGGGCTGGTCATCGCGCCGCTGCAGGCGGAGGTGCTGCGGCACGCGTCGCCGGAGGCGGCGGGAGTGGCGGGGGCCATCCTGCAGATGTCCCAGCGCATCGCGGCCGCCATCTGCATATCCGCGGTTTCCGGCATCTATCTCAACGGGGGTGACCTGGCCTTCTTCCACGCGGTACTCACCTGTGCCGCAGTGGCCACCTTCGCCCTGCTGGTCTCCCTTCGCGGTGTGATTTATGGTATTCCTACCAAAAATGTCGCTAATTAAGGGGATCGATGATGCTGATCGCGGTGGACCTGGATGGTGACGGCGCCCATCCGGCCGCCTGGCGGCACAGTGGCCGGCGGCCGGGTGACGTGCTGACGGCAGCCGCGCTGCGTGAAGTCGTCGGCGCGGCCGAGGCGGCCGGATTCGCGCTGGCGACCTTCGCCGACTCGCCGCTGCCACCAAGTCGGGGGCTGGAGGCGGCGGGGCGGCTGGAGGCGGGCACCCGGGCCGCGCATGTCGCGCCGCTGACCGACCGGATCGGCCTGGCCCCCACGCTGCACGTTTCCACCACCGAGCCGTTTCACCTGGCCACCCAGCTGGCGAGCCTCGACTACGCCAGCAACGGCCGCGCGGGGTGGGTCGTCGGCACGGCCAGTGATCCGGACGACCTCGCCACGGTCGGGGCCGACAGTCCGACCGACCCGGCCGAGGTCGTCGAGGTCGCGCGCCGGCTCTGGGATTCCTGGGAGGACGACGCCGTGATCAAGGATGTCGCCACCGGGCGGTATCTCGACGCCGACCGCGTTCACCATGTCGACTACGCCGGGGCCTCGTTCTCGGTGACCGGGCCGCTCATCACTCCCCGGCCGCCGCAGGGGCAGGTCGTCGTGCTGGCGCCGGCCGAGCTGGACATCGACTTCCAGGCCGACATCGTGCTCGTCGGGCGGGACTTCACCAGGGCCGTACAGGCGAAGGAGGCGGGGGCGCCGCTGGTCTTCGCTGAGATCGAAGTGGTGCTGGACGCCGGTGCGCCGGGAGACGAACGGCTGGCCGAACTCGACGGCGCGAGTCCGTGGCCTGATTCTGGGCGGCTGCGGCACACCGGGTCGGTCGCGGCGCTCGTCGATCTGCTGCGTTCGCTGCCTCCGGCGGTGGACGGGGTGCGGTTGCATCCCGCGACTCTGGCCGTCGACCTGCCGATTCTCGCGCGCGAGGTCGCCGGGCTGTTCCCGCCGCCTCAGAAGGGGGCCACGTTGCGATCGACGCTCGGCCTGCCCCGCCCCGCCAGTCGTTTCGCCCGGAGGTAGCCATGACCACGCCGTATGACCCGAACGCCCAGGTCCACCTCGGTGTCTTCTACACCGGGGTCGGTCCGCAGCTCATCTGGACCAGCACCGGCAACAAGCCGCATGTCGCCATCGAGACCTTCACAGAGGTGGCGCAGTTGCTGGAGCGCGGTCTCTTCGACGCGTTCTTCCTCGGTGAGGGGCTGCGGGTGCGGGAGAACCAGGGGCGGATCTACGATCTCGACGTCGCCGGTCGGCCCGACGCGATCACCCAGCTGTCCGCGCTGGCCGCCGTGACCGAGCGCATCGGGCTGGTGGCCACCCAGAACACGACGTACAACTACCCTGCCGACCTGGCCCGTCGCCTGGCCAGCCTCGACCTGCTGTCCGACGGCCGGGCGGGGTGGAACGTCGTCACCACCGACAACGCCTGGACCGGCGCCAACTTCCGCCATGGCGGCTGGCTGCCGCACGAGCGGCGTTACGAGCGGGCCACCGAGTTCGTCGAGACGGCCAAGGCCCTGTGGTCGTCGTGGGAGCCCGACGCCGTCGCCGACTCGGCCGAGGCCAAGTCGTGGGCTCGGCCGGGCGCGGTGCATGACGTACAGAAAGATTCTGATCTTGTACGACTTCACGCCCGCGCCACCGTCCCCGCGAGCCGCCAGGGACGACCGGTGCTATTCCAGGCCGGCGACTCCGACGGCGGTCGCGAGCTGGCGGCCAGGCACGCCGACGTGGTGTTCTCCGCCAACACCGACTACGACAAGGCCGTCGTCTACGCCGCCGACCTCCGTGCCCGCCTGACCCGGCACGGCCGTTCGCCCGACTCGCTGCGCATTCTGCCGGGCGCGTCGGTGATCCTGGGCGACACGCCGGAGGAGGCCGTCGAGCGCGCGCGGTGGGTGCGCGAGGAGCAGATCTCGGGGCCGCGGGCCATCGCTTTCCTCGAGCAGTATTGGAACACCGACCTGTCGGCCTATGACCCGAACGGCCCGTTGCCCGGCATCGAGCCGTCGGAGGGGGAGCTCGACCCGTCGCGGGGCACGATCCCGATCGAGCGCCGTACCGGCAAGCACGCTCTCATCGCCGAGTGGCGCGCGCTGTCCGAGGCGGAGAACCTGTCGATCCTCCAGCTCGTGCGCCGGGTCACCCCCGAACACCGCACGTTCGTCGGCACGCCGTCCCAGATCGCCGACGAGTGGACGCACTACGTGCGCACCCGCGCGGTGGACGGTTTCAACATCACCCCGCACCTGGTCCCGTCGTCACTGGAGGACGTCGTGGACAAACTGGTGCCCGAGCTTCAGGAGCGGGGCGCCTACCGTACGGCGTACGAGGGCACCACGCTCCGCGAGCACCTCGCTCTGCCTACCCCAGCCTGAAGCGGGCGTCGGGGCGCTCGCCGGTGAGGGCGAGATCGGCGAGCACCCGGCCCACCGCGGGCACGAACTTGAAGCCGTGCCCCGAGAAACCCGCCGCCACGACGACCGGCCCGACCCGATCGAGGACGAAGTCCGAGGTCGGCGTCGTGGTGTAGGTGCAGCTGATCGAGGTGTAGGCGTCGGGATCGACCCCCGGCAGCCAGGCGCGCGCGTAGTCCTGGAGAGCGCGCACGTGGCGGGATTCGGGCAGGAAGTCGCGGTTGTCGGGGTCGACCACCGGCCCGGTCCCGTGGAAGCCGACCTTGATCCCCTCGCCGGGGGTGGCCAGGCCGTAGATGCCGCTGAGGAAGCCGGTGGCGGCGAGGGTCTCCTCGTCGAAGTGGTGCCCGAAACTGGGCCACTCGTCGTCGGCGCGCAGCGGGGCGAAATGGGCGGGCTGTTCCTGCGTGACCCGCAGTGGCGGCAGCGGCACGAGGCCGCCGAGCAGTTTCTCCGCCCACGCGCCGGCCGCGACCACGACGCGCCTGGCGTGGTAGACGTCGTCGTCCGTGATGACGTCCACGGAATCGTCGTCTTTCACGACGATCGAGACGACCGGAGACCTGTGCCGGACCACGGCCCCCAGCGCGGCGGCGCGCTCCTGGAGCGCGGCGACCGCGTGGTCGGCGTGCAGCCGCCCGCTCGCCGGATGGAAGAAGACCTTGCCGTCGTAGCGCAGGCCGGGCCAGCGTTCGCCGGCCTCCTCGGGGGTCAGCCAGCCGCCCGGCAGGCCCGCCGCCTCGACCGCGGCGGCGAGAAGGTCGAGGTCAGGGGTCCGGCCGTGGTTGACGCTGCCGATGATGGTGAGCAGCGGCGTCCCCGACTCGGACTCCAGCTCCCGCCACAGTTCCTGGGCCTCCTGGGCGAGCCGGATGTAGACCGGTTCGCCGTAGGAGACCCGGAAGATCCGGGACGCGCCGTGGGAGGCGCCGCGCACGTGGCCGGGCTCGAACCGCTCCAGCAGCACCACATCGGCACCGCGCCCGGCCAGCCGCCAGGCCGCCGCCGATCCCATGCCGCCGCCACCGACGACGACGACATCCACCTCATGCCTGGCCACGTGCGTCTCCCTCTTATTGCATGTACTCCCTACCTAAAGTATAGGTTTTTCTCTAGTTGTACGGATTGTCGTAGGTCCCGCTGCTCCGGGTCCGCATCATGTACTGGCCCATGTTGCCGAACCAGCCGGCGGTCACGTCGAAGCGGACGTTCTGGACGGTGCCGCCGAAGTTGGTGTCGGAGTAGTAGTTGTAGACGAACTGGCACCCGGGGGCCGAGCTCATCCCCGTGTAGACCGGCGACTGGGTCGTCGAGCCGTTGACGACGATGAGGAAGGAGGGCTGCGGGTAGGCGCCGCTCTGCCAGCACAGGCTCAGCGTGTAGCGGTACCGCTGGTTGCCGTCGTCGAACGCGACGACGCCCTGCAGCAGGGCCAGGTTCTGCCCGGTGCCGGTCGCGTTCAGCTGGACGTAGACCGTCTGGTCGGGGCCGTAGGTCGCGTGGGCGGGGGCGGCCGGCAGGACGACGAGCGCGAGGGTGGCGAGCGCGGCGGCGATCGATGTGCGCCATTTCGAGTGCGTGATCAATTCACACCTCATCCGGTTCGGAATTACCGAGGCCCGGAGGGTAGATTTCGGATTTCACGAAGTCCAGCTATCGGGCGGCCGACCGCTGAACAGCGTTCTCGGGCGTGTACGTTTCATCGGAAGACTCCGACATTTCCCCCGAGCCTTGGGTATTTCCAGGGCATGCTTACCGGTTGGTGGGGTGTCGTTCTGGATGCTCCTGATTCGCGAAAGCTCGCCCGCTTCTACGCCGACCTCCTCGGCTGGGAGCTGATCAACGACGGCGAGGCCGTCCACCCCGGCGAGGGCACGTCGTACGTCGCCTTCCAGACCTCGCCCGACTACGAGCCCCCCACCTGGCCGAACGCGCCCGGGAAGCAGCAGATGATGCTGCACGTCGACGTGGGCGTCACGGGCCTGGAAGAAGAGGTCGCCAGGGCGTTGGCACTCGGCGCGACCGTCGCTGATTTCCAGCCCCAGGACGATGTCCGCGTCATGCTGGATCCGGCCGGTCATCCCTTCTGCCTTTATCTCGACACATGAGTTGGCAGCAGAATAAAGTTCGAGTCATGCGGATCTTCTCGAATATCGCCGAGCTCAAAGCCGCTCAAGGTACGCATCTCGGCTTCACGGAGTGGCGCACCGTCACCCAGGAACAGGTCAACCTGTTCGCCGACGCCACCGACGACCACCAGTGGATCCACATCGACGTCGAGCGCGCGGCCCAGGGGCCGTTCGGCGGGACGATCGCCCACGGGTTCCTGTCGCTGTCGATGCTTCCGGGGCTGATGAGCGAGCTCATCCGGGTCGAGGGGCTGGCCATGGGGATCAACTACGGGCTCAACAAGGTGCGGTTCCCCGCGCCCGTCCCGGTCGGATCGCGCGTCCGGGCGGGGGGCGAGATCGTGGAACTCACCGATACGGCCCAAGGTGTGCTGGGGACGCTCAAACTGATCATCGAGGTCGAGAGCGTACCGAAACCGGCCTGTGTCGCCGAGCAGCTGATTCTCTACATTCCGGCGTAGTAGGCGGCGGCCTGGGCCCGGCTCTGCAGCCCGAGTTTGGCCAGCACCCGGCTGACGTGCGTCTTCACGGTCGGCTCGGCGATGTCGAGTTCGCGGGCTATCTCCGCGTTCGACAGGCCGCGCCCGAGGCAGTTGAGGACGTCCCGTTCCCGGGCTGTGAGGCTGTCGGGGGCTCTCACCGGTCTCGTGCGGGCGAACGCGGAGATGAGCTTTCTGGTCACCTGCGGGGAGATCAGCCCGTCGCCGCCCGCGACCAGCCGGACCGCCTCGACGAGCGTGGTGGCGTCGGTGTTCTTCAGCAGGAACCCGGCGGCGCCGGCCCGTAGTGCGCCGAAGACGTATTCGTCCAGGTCGAAAGTGGTCAGCACGAGGATCTCCGTCAGCCCGGCGAGCTCCCGGGTGGCCGCGATGCCGTCGAGCCGGGGCATCCTGATGTCCATGATCACCACATCGGGACGAAGTTGCTTCGCCAGGGTGACGGCGGCCCGGCCGTCCGCGGCCTCGCCGACGACCCGGATGTCGCTGGCGCCCTCCAGGACCAGGCGGATTCCCATGCGCACCGCCGCGTGGTCGTCGGCGATCAGTACCGTGATCATGTCGACAGGATCGCGCTGACCCGCCAGCCCCGCTCACTCGGCCCCGCCTCGAACGTGCCACCGAGCAGGGTGGCGCGTTCGTGCATGCCGATCAGGCCGGCCCGCGCGCCGGGCAGGTCGCGGGGCCGGTCGGTGACCGGGTTGTTGATGGTCAGCGCCAGTTCGTCGGGACGATAGTCGATCGCGATGGAAACGGGCGCGGAGCCGTGTTTGAGCGCGTTCGTCAGGGACTCCTGGACAATTCTGTACGCGGCCAGATCGACCGCCGGAGGAAGATCTCTCGGTGCGCCCAGGACGTCGACGGTGGTCGTCATCCCTGAGCGTTTGACCAGGTCGTCGACTGCGGAGAGGCTCGGCCGGAGGGCCTCGCACTCGCCTTCGGCCCGGAGCAGCCCGATCATGCCGCGCATCTCGGCCATGCCCTGGACGCTGTTCTCCCGGATCGACTCGACGATTTCCCGGACGGACTTCGCGTCCAAATCTTTCCTGGACAGAACAGCACTCGACTGGATGGCGATCGCGCTGAAGTGGTTCGCGACCAGATCGTGCAGTTCCCTGGCCATCCGGGTGCGTTCGGCGGAGATCGCTGCCTTTCGATCGAATTCGGCCATGATCGCGGCCTGCCGGGCGTTGTCGCGGTGATTCCTGACGATCGCGGCGGTGGTGACCGGCATGACAGTGATCAGTCCGACCTGAAAGGCCATGACCGTTCCCCACCCCCAATCATGCGTCTGCAAGCCCGTCGCGGCCCCCGCGGCCAACGCCCAAACCGGGCTGATGCGCAGCAGAAGGGTCATCAGCTTCCGGGGCCCATAGAGGGACGCCGCGTAGACGTTGTCGCTGAACACGACGGCCGTCCCGAGCGACGGCCCGATCGACGCGTCGGCCACCAGCGCGATCACCCCGATGACGAGCGCCGTCACCGGCCTCCTCCGGCGGATCACCACACCGACACAGGTGATCGCGAGCGGGATGAGGAACAGCTGCAGCGGAACGCCCGACTTGTGGTCGTAAGCCCCCGCGATCAGCAGGACGACCCCAACGGCGAAGGCCGCCACGGCCATCAGCGTGTCCTGCCGGTTGGGAGTCATGCGTTTCATCTCACCACGAGCCGCCTGAAATGGGCATACATCTTTAGATGTATGGGACTTCGTCCCCAGCGGTGAGGTTCGCCGACTCCGGCGGCACGAGCATGGTTTCCGGAGGTGGATTCCATTGTTGTGGTTGATCATCGCGGCCGAGGCCGGTTTCTGGATCATCCTCGCCGCCGGACTTTCCGTCCGGTACGGCCTACGCCTGCGCCGCACCAGCTGGGCCCTTCTGGCCCTGACCCCGGTGCTGGACGTCGTGCTGCTCGTGGCGGCCGTGATCGACATGCGCTCGGGGGCCGTGGCGACCTGGCAGCACGGGCTGGCGGGGGCGTACATCGCCTATTCGGTCGTCTTCGGCCACCGGACCGTCAAGTGGGCCGACGAGTGGGTCGCCCGGGGCTTCAAGAAGCCGCCGAAGGTACTCAGCGAGTGGGCGATCTGGATCAGGATCGCCGGAGCGTACACGATCATGTGCGTATTGCTCTTCGGCGCCATCGTCATGGTGGGGGACGCTTCCCGGACCTCAGCTTTGACCGGTTTCATGCTGAACGCCGCGAAGGTACCGCTGATCGCCCTCATCTGGCCGGTGGCCGACTCACTGGGGCGTCAGTTCCGTCGGAAGCCGGACGATGACCCGCCAACCCCCCATGTGCGGCCCGGCGTGGACACTTCCCCCCAAGGGGGCGGCCCTGGCCCGCATCAGCCTGACCCCGGACCGACGGGATGCCCGGACCCCGATCGGGCTGTCGATGGTCAGCGTGATCGCTGACGGCAGGTAGGAGATCATGACCGTGGCCGACGTGGTGCCGTGCTCAAGTGCGCTGGTCAGCGCCTCTTGGACAATTCTGTAGCCGGCCAGGTCGACGTCCCTCGGCAGGTCCCTAGCGGGGCCCTGGATGTGGAGACGGGTGGTCAGGCCTGCTTGCTTGCCACGCTGGAACAGGTCCATCGGGTCGGTGAGACTGCGGTGATCGGCGCCGAGGACGCCGTTGATGCGCTCGACCAGGAGGTGCTCGGCCTCCTCGGCGCGTCTTCGTTTTCTGCGATGGATGATCGTTGTGGTGGCTAGCAGGATGACGATGGCGAGGACGCCCAGGTTCAGCACATTAGGCCCCTGATCTGTGCGGTTATGTCGGTTCTTAACCGGCGGTGATCGGGGGTATGCGGTGGGGTCCGGATTTTGGCCGGGAGTTGGGGGACGGGTGTCTTGGGGTAACCGGTTCGGAGTAGGGGCCGGGACCCGCTATGCTTAGTTCTGCAAGCAGCCGTAGCTCAATGGATAGAGCATCTGACTACGGATTATCCGATATCCACCTGTGTGCAGTCCTGCGAATACGCAGATGAGCAGCCACCAGTGTGCACGCGAATCAGACGCCCTAACCCGGCGTCGCTGATCTTCCCTAAAGCCCAGGTCAAGCACCGTACAGCCCCGGAACCGCCCTCAGGCGCCCGGGGCTTCGCCATCCCCGGCAGGCTCGGCATCGGGGTCGGGACCCACGAAGCTGCCGAGGTTCGGGCGAGTGTAGATCAACCCCTCGGAACGCAGGTGCGCGGTCGCCTTGCGAACGGTCGAGCGCGCAATTCCAAACTCCTGCATCAGGCCATTCTCGGAAATGAGACGGCCCTTTTTATAAACGCCCGTGGAAATGCGCTGCTCCACAATCCTCGCCACCTGCTGCCACCGCGGCAGGTCCTCGCGCCATTCCATGCGCAGGACCCTAGGTGCACACCTGTACGCCCCTGCAATCAGGCGTCGGCACCCCTAGGCGTAGGCAGGTGTGAGTAGGGGTGAAGCGGGGTACAGCGGTGGCCGAGGGGTCTGGTGCGCCGTCACGCGCACCGGCCCCTCCCTCTATACGGCCAGGCCGACGAGCAGCCGATCCCAGACCTCCAAGGCCCGCCGATGGAGGTAGCCCTCCGTCTCCCACACCGCCCGAGCCAGGAATGCGAGGCCGACCGGATCCGAGGTGCGGTCGGTGCGGCGGATGTAGTAGACGCCGCCGGCGGCCCGGAGCTCGAACAGCACGGTCCGGCACTCGCAGGTGTGACTGATGACGCGCTCGCGTGTGCAGCGGTTCGTGGAGGTGCCGAGGCGCCAGTGCAGTTTCTCAGGCTGCGGCTGCGGATGTTGGGGGACGTGCGGGCCGTGAACGGAGGGGAGGGCTACGCCCATGCGGCGGCTCCGGGCTCAAGGGGGAAGGTCCGGTTAAACCGCAGGTTAACCTAGGTGCCGCATACTGCACCACACTGCCGCATGCATTGGGACGCTGCGGGATGGCGACCTACTGTGACGCGCATGACCGAGCTGGCTCCTGACGAGCCGAAATTTGAGCAGGTCGCGGCCATCCTCCGGGCGCGGATCGCGTCCGGCGAATACCCGCCCCGGACGCGGGTGCCGTCTGAGCTGAAGCTGGTCGCTGAGTTCGGAATCAACAGTCGGACGGCGGCGAAGGCCCTCCAGGCGCTGGTCGAGGCGGGGTTGACCCGGCGGGTGCGCGGGATGGGCAGCTTCGTGGTGCCGGCCGAGGGCGACGGGGCTCCCGAGCAGGGCTGATAGGGATTTTCGGAATTTGCAGCGCTGAGACTTGCGCGATGAGTCTCAATGCTGTAGATTTTGAAGTGTCGGAACGGGGGGTGAGAGCCCCGGAAGACACCACACCACCAGCCAAGGAGCCCACCATGAGCGCCACCTTCACCGCCGCCAGCGACGCCCAGACCGCCACCGACTGGCGCAACCAGACCGACGAGCAGGCCCGCACCCGCTACGAGGCCCTCACCCCCCGAGCCCAGCGCGACCTCCGCGCCGCACTGTGCCGCCACGACATGCGAGTCGAGATGGACGGCGAGTGGGCCCACGGCGTCACCCTGACCGTCGGGACCGACGACGTGGTCTTCGTGGTCCGCACCGGGGGCGTCTTCACGATCGAGCACGCCAACTACCCCCAGAAGCTCGGCACCGACGGCTGCTGGTACGACCGGGTGCCCCAGGAGATCCGCTGGTTCACCCGCGAGCGCGTCGAGACCGTCCTGCTGGACCTCGTCCGCGGCTGCACCTACTAGAACCCGCCCGGGCCCGCTCCCTCGACGGGGGCGGGCCTCCCGCATGGAAGGACCACCCGAGATGATCCCCGCAGGCCGCACAGCCATCGACACCGGCGGCATCGGCGAGATCTACGGCCTCACCCGCAAGCAGGTCCAGAACCGCCGCCTGTGGGAGCTGCCGGGAGCGCCCAAGCCGTTCAAGGAGGGCGCCCGCCGGCCCCTCTACGACCGCGCGCAGTGGGAGGCGTTCGCCGCCGGCCGGGAGCTGCCGGTGTGGCGCGTCGGCACCAGGACGGATCCGCTCGACCTGCTCGACCAGGACGAGGCGGCCGAGGTGCTTGACGTCGGGACGTCGACGGTGCGGGCCTACGCGACCGAGGGGCGGCTCACGCGCGTCGACGTGTGCGGGGTGACGCATTTCCGCCGGCGGGAGCTGGTGCACCGGAAGGAGAATCCGGGGGAGCCGGGCCGGCCGCCTCGGCCCCGGGAGAAGTGAACGAGCCCGGCGGGTGTCCCGCCCTCGACCGAGGTCGGGGGCGGGGTGAGAGTCCGCCGGGCTCGCGTGGCCCACCAGCCAGGTTGGCCAATTTCAGGGTACCCCTAGACAGATCAGTCTCAGTGCTGTAGATTTTGAGGTGTCGGAACGGGGGGTGAGAGCCCCGAACCGGCCAGGAAAACCACCAGCCAGAAGGGCAAGATCATGACCCAGAACATCCCCGCCGAGCGCACCGTCGAAGGCGTCGGCTTCCAGATCGTCAACGTCTTCCACCCCGTCACCGGGGAGCACACCCGCCAGCTCCGCCACCGCGGCACCGTACTCCAGGCCCGCGCCAAGGCCGAGCAGGGCTTCTACCACCCGGTCGAGGACGCTGAGCACTGGGTGTTCCTCCGCGCCATCATCATCGGAGAGATCCCCGGCACCCGCGCCGAGCTGCTCGCCCACATCAGCTCCCACGCGCCGTGCCAGATGGATGACGAGCTCGCCGGGGCGCTTCCGGAGACGACCGACATGCAGCTGGCCGAGCACGTCTGGGCCGCCCACCTCGACGAGGCCCACAACGCCAAGTAGCCCCCGGGAACGCGAAAAGGGCGCCCCCGCCACCCTCACGAGGAGGGGAGCGGGGGCGCTGCGCTGCGTAGGTCAGCGTTGCGAGGCCGGCAGATCCGGGCGCGGCGCGTGCCGGGCCACGTAGCCCGACACGTAGGTCACCAGGCCGGGCAGCAGCGGGACCGCAAGGGTTTCCAGCCAGTCGGGCAGGAACGCGATCAGGTCGAGGTCGGCGTTGACCGCCTGGAGCGGGGCGAGGATCGCGAGCAGGCCGAGGTAGGAGCCGACGGTGGCGGCCTTCACCTTCGGCTCGACCTTCGCCGCCGTGCGCGGGCTGTGGTACAGGTGGGGATCGGTCATCTCGGGGACTCTCCTTCAGGGTGGGTGTTACGGGAGGACCAGTACGGCCCAGGTCTCCGAGCCGATCTCGCCGTCGACCTTCTTGCCGTTCTGCTTCTGGACCGCCTTGACCGCGGTCTCCATCTGCGGGGTGAAAACGGTGTCGTCCAGGACCTTCGGGTCGAGCTTCTGGCCGTGGGAGATGAGCAGGTAGAACGCCCGCTTCACCGCCCAGCCCTTCGAGCCGACCTTGATCAGCGGGAGCTGGCGCATGAGAGCCTCCGTCGGCGTCATCGTCGCGGCCACCGGGCCCGGCGCCGGGTAGACGGGGTAGCCGTAGCCGTAGATCCGGTCACTGCTGCGGGCGACCGTCTTGCGGTAGACGCCGTCGCCGTTGTGGAACCGGCCGTCCAGCGAGCCGGACGTGTTGCCGCCGATGGTGGTGATGGTGGTCTGGGTGACCTCGGCCACCCATTCGACGTGGGTGCCGCCGCGGGGCCCGTAGTAGACGAGCGCGCCGACGCGGGGCGTGGATCCGAACCGGTCGCGGGCCTTGAACCACACCACCCCGGCCTCACACCCTGCAGTCCACGGGAAGTCGACGCCCGGGTCGAGGCCAGCGCGCTCTAGGCAGACGGACAGGAACGACGAGCACCAGGGGTAGCCGTAGCCGTCATGGGGGTAGCCGGGGAGCTTCCCGAATTCGCGGTTGAAGATGGTGTCGTTGGTGCCGCGTTCGCGGTAGCCGATGTGGCTGCGCAGGATGTCGAGGGCGGCCTGTGTCAGGGGAGGGTCCGGCACGTCAGCCTCCTGGGAGGTTGGGGGAGATCAGCAGGGCGGCCGCCACGACGGCGACCACGAGAGACAGGCCGGCGGTGATGAACGCGGCCGTGACCATCCGTTTGTCGGCGGCTCGGCGTTCCCGCTCGGCGCGGATCTCGGCGACCAGGTCGTCGATATCGCGCTGCATGGCCGCCCTGTGGGCGTCGTGCAGGTCGCGGGTGACCATCTGGCTCAAGGTCTGCGCCACGTCACCTAAGCGGCGGTTGATCTCCCCCTCCATCCGGACCAAGGTTCTGGCCATTTCGTAGAGGGACAGGTCTCCGCTGCCGTCGTTCATCGCTCTCCTGCAAAGGGGGTGGTGCCGTCCCCCGGGCCCGAGCTCCCGGGAGACGGCACGTTCGTGGGGGCCGGTCAGCTGGTGATGAGGTTCGCGTCGCGGAGCACAGCGAGCAGGTTGTTGACCGTGGTCACCGCGCTGGACACGCCCGACTGGACGTTGGTGACCTGGGCCTGCGTCGGCGGGTTGGAGATGCTGCCGGAGCTGAACGAGGCGTTGCTGACGCCTGCCGCCGGGATCGTCCGCACCACACCGTTGCTGTGCTTGATCTTGAACGTGCCGGAGTCCGACCACAGGTGCCAGCCCGACACCGGCGTC
The DNA here is from genome assembly GCF_001570545.1 of Herbidospora mongoliensis. Classification (GTDB taxonomy): domain Bacteria; phylum Actinomycetota; class Actinomycetes; order Streptosporangiales; family Streptosporangiaceae; genus Herbidospora; species Herbidospora mongoliensis. The sequence goes on from NZ_BBXD01000008.1 coordinate 252,514, forward strand.
CCCGGGTCGGAGCTCGACACGACGTTGAACGCCCCGGACGACTGCTTGATCTGGAGACCGGTCTTGATCCCCGCCTGGCGCTTCAGCTCGGCTACGTCGCGTCGCAGGTCGTTGATGATCCTGTCCAGGCCGCCAGGCATCTGGTCGGAACTCATAGGGTCGGCTCCTCCAGAATCAGCTGGGCTTCTTCCTTGCCGGACATCCGAGAAATCGGCGTGATACCGATCCCCAGCAGGCGCTGGCTCTCGTCGAAGGAGACTTCGCCGTCGATGTACGGGTGCCAGACGCTGACGATCTTCCGGCGCACCTGATCACCCAAGCTGGACGGCGTGAGCGTGGTTTTTTTGCCGAGGACCACGGTCACGCTGTGGACGCGCAGAGCGCCGGCGAACGTGTTGATCCACCGCGCGGCGAAGTCGTCGAGGGTGCCCGAATCGGTCGACTGGAGGGGGTGGTCGATCACCCTGTCGATACGAGGCCAGCCCGCCTCATAGTGTGCGGTCGCCTCCACCCACGTGCTGACGGTGGGGACCGCCGACTGGGTGGCATCCGTCGTCTCCGGGGTGCCGCCCCGGGCGAGCATGCGTGTGCCGGCGCGTAGGGCATCGATTTCCTCGCTTCGTTCGACGATCGAACCGCCGCGCGGTGACTCCTCGAAAAGGTGGACGACGCCCGTGTCGATCCGGGGGGCGCCGACAACGATCCGCCGGTCCACGCTGGTCCCGGAGATGCGCGGATCGCAGTAGAACTCGAAACCGTTCTCCCCGGCTTCCCGGGCGTAGGCGGTGATGATGGCGCCGTGCGTCCGTCGGTCTTCAGGCTGTGCGGTGAGGGGCCGGATCACCGACGAACTGCCTGAGGTGAGGGCCAGGCCGATGTCGGCGTGGAAGTCGCCCTGGAGGTGGGCCAGCAAAGCGCGGAAGTTCGCGAACTGCTCCCCGGTGAAGTTAATGGGGAGATCCATCTGGGTGTTCAGGATGTAGGCGTCCAGCGTCGAGCCGCGGAGCGTGATGGTTTCCGTGCCTCGACGGGACCGGCCTGGTCGGGCGCCGTGGAGCCAGTACTCCCCCCACAGATCCCCATCCCGCCAGATCCGGATCGTCGTCCGGCCCGGCCCGGTCGACAGATCCGAGCTTTTGCGGGGGACGATCTTGCGGGCTTTCGCGGCCTGGACCGGGTTGGCGAGCGGGATCATCGCGGAGAAGGTGCCCGGCTCACCGATCCGCCGGTCGAAATGGACGTTCGTGAGCTCGACGTCTGTGATGTAGTCGCCGGTCAGGAGGTCGTGCGCGGTGTACCGGTAGGGGCTGATGCCGAGGCCGGGGGTGAAGCCGGGCGGAGGCGGCGGCGGTGGTACGGCTTCACCCTGGGAGAAGATCAGCGTGTAGCCGGCCGAACCGGCGACGTACCCATCGGTTTCGAACGTGCGCGGGCCGACGGGCGACGAGGAGTAGAGGGCCCGGGCGGCGACGTGCGCGGCGACGTACCCGGTGTTCCCGCTCGTGATTGGCATGTAGCCGCTGGGGTCGTCCCAGTCGGTGTTGCCGTACCCGAACGCGTAGGAGACCCGGACGTCCAAGTTCGAGCCGGAGCCGAAGGCGGGGTTCGCGCCCGGGGTCGCGACGCCGTCGAGGCCGCCGTCCCATGCTTCGAGGGACTCTCCTGCGATGACGACGGACGAGGAGGCGTCGCGGACGACGAGGACGGTGGCGACGCCGACCGACCCGGGCGCCTGGGTCACCTCGTATTCGTCTGGCTCGGATGAGGTGATCATCCGGCGGTGGACCTTGGTGACGAACTGCCCTGGAATCGGCGTCAGGTCGTAGGGCGAGGACCAGGCGGGGCCGCCGCTGATCCCCATCTGCCCCACGGAACCTTCATCCACGCCTTGGAAGACGTGGATGACGTCACCCGGGCGTGCGTTCCCGGGGGCGGGGATGGTGTCGCTGGCCCCGGAGATGACGACGGTGTAGGCGGTGCGGATCGATGGCAACCCGTCACCTCCTTACTCGACGGCGTGGCGCCACAGAACGGTTGCTGCCGGGGCGGATCCGCCGGCGCTCGTGTAGGAGAAATCGAGGGTGCCGGGCGGGAAAACGAAGTCGGTGACGGGGGCGCTGGTCTGGGTGAGGTGGTTCATGACGTCCTCGCCGTCGACGGAGGCGATGCCGAGGTGGACGTCGATGCTCAGGCGTTCCCCGGAGCCGATCGTCAGGTCGAAGGCGAGGAGTTTCTCGTTAACGACCTCGTTGCCGACGTGCTGCTCGATCAGCAGCTCCGGGTCGGTGGCCGGGCCGGGGATGCGGATCTCTGGTCGTGCGTCGGCGTTGCCTACGGAGGCGAGGGAGACGGTGGCGCCGTCGGCGACGACCGCGTTGGCCAGCTCCCGGGAGAGCAGGCGGGGATCGGACAACGTCCACTTCAACGTGACGTTCGCTCGGCCCATCCGGAAATCCGGGTCGACGGGGATGCCGCGCCCGCTCACCTTCCCGTAACCGATCCACGTCCGCTCCAGGAGCCGGATCGCGAGCGGGTATTCGGTGTCGTCCGGGCTGAGGCCGAAACGCAGCCGCAGTTCGTCGATGACGTCTTCCCACTGATCGCGGGGCGCGGACGCGGTTCCTGCCCAGATGACATAACGCTCCTGGCCGAGGTCCCGGCCGGGATAGGACCCGGACCTGGTGGGGTGCGGGACGTTGCCGGGGTCGATGTCGGGGAGGCTGTACCAGCCGTCGAGCGTTTTCAGGCTGTAGGGGGTGCCGCCGCCGAGGAGGAGGCCGCGCCATTCGCCTTGGCCGGGCTTGTAGATCTGCTGGCCGGGGACCTGGGAGCCGCCGACGGCCGGTTGGGGGACTTGCCAGGTGGCGGTGATGGGGTTCGGTGACACTTCGACGTTTTTGAACGCCTGCACGGTCGGGGCGGGGATGTCCCACGTGCCGGTGATGAGGTCGGGTTGCGCGTGGGCCGGAGCCCCGCCATCGAGGGCCAGCACGTCGGGGGCGGGGACGGACCAGGTGCCGTCGACGGTTTCCGGTGCGGTGCTGGAACCTGCCGCGATGGCAGGCACCGGGATGTTCCACGTGCCGGTGACCGAACTGGGTGCGGCCTCCTGGTGGACGGCCGTGCCGCCGATCCACCCCTCGTCCCCTACGGCGATGTCATCGAGGAAGTGCTCGATGAGGTCGATGTTGGTCCACGCCACGGTGGTCGGCACCGAGGTCCCGGTGTTGAGGCTGGACGCCGTGCCGGTGTCGGAAGGGGTTCCGGTGTCGGCGTCGAGGTAGAGCTGCGCTTCGACGGATCCGTTGCCGGTCGTGGTGCCGTAGGTGATGCGGATTTCGACGCGGACCCACTGGCTGGTGGGGATGTCCTCGGCGAGGGTCAGGAGGGTGGTTGAGGTGGCGGTGTTGACCAGTCGGAGGATGCCGTTGGTCAACAGGGTGAGGGAGACGTTCCCCGCCACGAAGATCGCGCCCGTGGAGAAGGGCAGGGTCGGGAAGCGGAAGTAGGACCGCATGTAGAGGGTGCGGGCCGCCAAGGTGATGTTCCAGTGCAGGGCGGCGAAACCCTCACTGACGGGGAAGCGCCCGACCAGGGGTGCGCGCTGTCCGGTGGCGCTGGTGCTGCTGAAGGCGGGTGACCCGTCTTTGGCGGTGAACGCGTCGCCGGATGTTCCGCCGGAGTTTCCGGTGGTGATGGCGTTCCCTGCGGTCCCGCCGGAGAACCTGTTAGCGAGAAGCACGGCTCACCCCCTGCGTCAGTTGGAGAGCCGCGCCACACCGTCTGAGTGCCACGTGATCAGAAACGTGCCGTCCTGGGTTTCCAGGGCTTCGCCCCACCAGACGGCGAGCAGCGCCCTGTTGCTCTTGTTCGGGAAATAGAGGAGGCCGCCCTCGCTGATCAGCGTGGTTTCGGTCAGCTCGATGTTGTCGAGGTCGTACTTCGCGAAGCCCGAGGAGACGGTGAGTGTGGACCCGAGAGCGAGAGGCCCGCCGGTCGTGTAGCCCGCGCCCGTCGACTGGCCGCTGTTCCACGGCGCGGAGTTATACGTCGTGTCGGTAGCGAAGTTGGGGGTGATCGACGATCCCCACAGGGCGAGCTTGCCGTCCTCCGCCGTCAGATCGATCGCCAAGGCGCTGGGGTCCCACTGGTCCACCTGCGTGGCCATCATCAGACCAGATCCGACCCACGCCATCAGGCACCCCCAGGACTGTTGACCTGCGAACGCAGGCGTACGGGCTCGGGGGCCGCGACCGCCGACCCGTCAGGCAGAGACACTGGGCCCGCCGTCGGCTTCAACTCGGACAGGACGGCTTCGAGCTCGGCCCACCGTTCTTCCAGACCGGGCAGTTCGGCCTCGTAGGCTTCGCGCCTGGCCGCTGTGAGCTCCGGGTCTCCGAGCTTCGCTCGGACCTTGCGCAGCCGGGCCACACCGCGCACCCACGACCGGAACTCGGTGGTGTTCTCCATCGCCGTCCGCTTGGCTGCGAGCGACTCCGGTGTCTGCTCGGCCTCGTGCGCCGTCTTCGCGTCGGCCAGGGCCTCTTGCAGGTCGGCGACGGTGGTGAGCATTTCTGCTTCCTCGGACAGGCGTCGCGCCTTGATCCTCGCCTGGCTCACGAGGCCTCCTGCACGATGACGGCGGCCTCGACGTGGACGTCCTGATGCTCACGACCACGCCGGTCGGTTCTGTTCGTGACCGTGACGTCGGATCCGGCGTCGGTCGGTCGGGACACCTCGCGGCGGATGCGGCCGTTGCCGTCGCGGGTCTCCCTGCGGACCGGCCGAGTGCGGCCGAAGTTGGATTGAACGCCGAGCAGGCTGTCGCGGTAGGGCGTCGTTTCGGGCATGCGAAATACACCTCCTGGGAGGGCGGGGGCAAAGGGGTTATGAGCCGCGGGCGTGGACGACCTCGAAGGCGACGTCCGAGTTGAAGCGGTCGATGTCGACGTTCTCCTGGAAGACGGTGCCGTACATGTTGACCGTCGTCCCGCTACTGCCGGCGGAGTCGTTGGGTTTGACCACCGACAGGTTCACCGGTGCCGGCTGCTGGCCGGTGGGCCGGTTTTGTAGCCGGTCGTACATGTCCTGCGACGTGCCGGGCTGCAACGTCTTCATCGTGGATTCGTTCATGATCGCGCGCGCTTGGGCGGCGATGACCTTGACGGCGTCGAGGATGGTGTCGCGTTTCGCGTTGATGCCGTCGCGCCAGCTGTCCATCATGGCCTCAGCGGACGACGTCATGATCGACTTGATGTTCGGGAGCCTGCTCAGCAGGCCGTCCCCCAGCAGCGTCATGATCGAGATGCCGGAGTAGTAGGGGTTCCCGCTGCCTGAGAACGGGCCGGTTTTCGCAGGCGAGAACGGCAGATAGTCCTTGATCTGCTGCACGATCCCGGCCATCGTCCCGCCGATCTCGCCCGCCTTCGCCCGCAGACCGTCGAGCAGACCGCCGATGATCTTCCCGCCGGAGTTGTAGAGCAGCGTCCCCACGTTGCCCAGCGCGGACACCATCTGCGGCGGCAAACCGGTCACCCACGCGATCAGGGCGACGCCCTTGTCCTTCGCCGCCTGCTTGATGCCTTCCCACGCTTCCGACGTGGTCGACTTGACGTTCGCCCACCCTTCGGAGAAGAAGGCTCCGACCTCGCCGGGGATGCCCTGCACGCCTGCGACGAGTTCGTCGGCCTTCGCGGTGGCGGACGACGTGATCTCCCCCCACCACTCGGCCGTCGAGGAACTGACCGCCTCCCAGCCTTCGGAGAAGAACTCCCCGACCTCGCCAGGAACAGCGGACAGCCACTCCATCAGCCCGTTCCACGCCTCTTCGGTCGTGGTGGAGACGTCCTCCCACAGGCCTGAGAAGAACGGGACGATCGTCTCTTGCCAGCCGGTTGTGAACTCCTCGATCGCCGCCGCCGGATCAGGCAGCAGCTCCATCAGGAAATCCATGATCTGTGCGCCGACCCAGGCGAGGGCGTCACCCCACCCGCGCGACCACTGCTCGGCGCTGTTGGCCACGGAGCCGGACAGTGCCTCGTCGGCTGCCTTGACCGCACCCCCGACCTCGCCCAGACCCTCTACCGCCGTGGCCGGGTCGAGCGCGTACAGGGCGTCCTGGAGGTCCTCGGCCTTACCTCCGAACAATGCGACTGCGGCGGCGTCCTGCTCGACCGGGTCCTTCATGTCGCGGAGCCGATCGATGACATCGCCCATGGCCTCTTGGGCTTTCGGCCCGCCCTCGGCGAAGATCTTGAACATTTTGTCCGAGTCGAGGCCAATCGCCTTGAACGCGTCCGCGCTGGTCTTCGACCCGTCCTTCGACCGGATCGCGAATTCCTTCAACGCGTCGCCGACGGTGTCAGCGTCACGCGCGCCGGCCTTCAACCCCTGCGACATGAGGCCGAGCGCGGTATCAGCGTCCAACCCGATCTCGCGGAACTGCGTCGAGTACTCCTCGAACGTGTCGAGCAGATCCTCCGACTTGTTGATGCCGTCCTGCTGGCCTCTGACGAGGGTGTCGAACGCGGCCTCAGCCGATGGCGACAGGTCCGTGCGCAGCATGTTCGCTACCGCCGCGGTAACCCGGCTAACGTCGTCGTCCATCACCTTGGCGACCGTCATCGCCTGCTCGGTCATGTCGGACAGGGCGTCGTCGCCGAGCTTCCCGGCGCCGTCGACGCCCTGAAGGACCTTGGCCAGCGCGTCGGTGACCTCGCCCAGGCTCTCGCCGTACCCCTGCGCGTACAGCTCGCCCGCGATCCGGCCGAGGCGTTCAGCCTCCGGGCCGAACGCGCCTACCTTCACCGCGAGTTCGGTGAACAGGGCGTCCTTTTCGAGCGCCTTGGACATGCCTTCCATCAGCGCGGCGCCGATCGCCGCGCCAGCCGCAGCCCACCCAGCGCCCTTCATCGTCGACATCAGGCCGTCGGCTGCGCCTGAACCGCTCTGGCGGGCTGAGGATTCGACGCCGTCGCCGAACGCGTCACCCGCTCGGTCACCAGCGCGCCGGGCCTCGGGACGCACGGAGTCCAGGCCGTCCACCGCTGCTTCGCCGGCGCGCTGGCCACCACGGCGCGCCTCGTCGTCGAGGTCGAAGGCCTCTTCTACTGCGGCTCGGAGTTCGGGCGCGAACGAGTCCGCACCGGACAGCATCTCCCGCAGGCTGTCGTCGAGAGCCAGCTCAAGCCGGTCGAGATCGCTGATCGCGGCCGTGGGGTCGAGGCCGTTGACGAGCGCCTGCCCGATGCCTGACATGCTGCCGGCCACGTTGTCCTCAAGCCGCCGCGTCGCGCCGGTCGCTGTGGACTCCAGGCGGTTCATCGACTGCCCAGCGTCCGTCAGGGTGCGGGCGAAGCCGATGTCTTCCGCGTCGATGTATGAGACCAGCTCGCCGACGGTGAGCGCCATGGAGGGTCACCTCCTAGGCGTTTCCTTGCGGGGGATGAGGACGGTTCGCAGCCGGGATTCGGTGGTGAGCAGGCCGAAGATCCGGGAACGCAGCCAACGCCACGACCGGGACCGCAGCAGGCCCGGCTCGTCGACGTCGACGCCGTACACCTGGTGCAGGTCCTGTTCGATCAGAGCCCAGTTGGCGAGGATCTTCGGCCAGGTCAGGCCGAGGTCCCAGCCGGGGGGGTACTCGTACCACTCGTAGAGGCCCGTCGTCGGGTCTTGCTCGCCGCGGCCGTAGAGGGCTTCCTCGTCGAGCTCGGCGTCGGGGTCTTCTCCTGTTTTCCCGGCCGCGCCCAGAACTTCGCCGCCGACGCGTCACTCGATGCGATCCACACCACGGCGGTCAGCGCGACGTGTTTGATCTTCTCCCAGTCCACGTCGTCTGCGAGGAGCTCTGCCTTGACCGGGCCGAGGGCCTGCGCGTAGAGGTCGTTCTCGTCGGCGTCGGCGAGGACCTGGCGGTCGGAGTCGGTCCGGTCCTTCGTGGCCTTGAAGAGGGCGTCGTACCAGCGCTGGATCTTGAGCCCGGTTTCCCCGTCAGGGGACGGGATGCGGTACGTTTTGCCGCCGATCGGCAGCTTGAGGCTGCCGTCGAAGAAGGTGTCGAGGTCCTCGAAATCGGCCGCCATTACTCCTCTTCCTCGACGATCGGGTTGTCGATCGGCTGCCGGACGCCGTGCCCGGTGAGGAGCACGGTGACGACGTCGGTCGCGGTGCCGTCACCACCGTCGGGCGTCCACGTGACCAGGGCCAGGCCCTCGTAGGCCTCAGGCTTGCCGTCCCGGTCGTACCAGCGGACGTGCGCGTATGAGGCGTCGTTGAAGCCCTCAGCGGCCATCCGCAGATTCTCCTGCGCCGCGTTCCAGGCGCCCGTCTCGGGATGGTTCCGGTGGCTGATCTTGAGGGTGACGTTCCAGTTGTAGGCCGTCTTGACATTGCGGGGAGCGCCCTCGTCGTCGTACGTCCGGTCGTCGACGATGACCGGCTCGTAGACGGGCTGGAATTCGCGGATGGCCGGGAGGAACGTCCAGTTCGGGGCCAGGGCGGTGCCTAGGTTGACGTCGAGGCGGTACCGCCTTGCGAGGGCGGTGATGGTCTCAGCGGGCGTCGTCATCAGGGTCTCCTATTCGAGGCGGGAGTGCGGACGGTGCCCGCGCAGGTAGTAGTTGTCGGCGCGCTCCAGGCGGCCGAGGGGGTCTTGGCCGAGGGGGGCGACGGAGTCACGCCAGAGCCGGGTGACGTACGCGACGCCCCAGACGTGGGGGCCTGACTCGTGCAGCAGCTGGTAAACGGCGTCGGCCATGTCCGCGAGGTCGTTGGGGTCGGTGCCGGCGCGGAAGCGGATCTGTACGGCGGCGGTCACGTCGGTGAGGCCGGGCACGGGCTCGTCGAGGTAGAGCGACAGGGTGATGACCTTGTCCGGGGCGGCGGGGACGACGCTGAGCACGATCGCCGTCTCATCCGCCGCGTAGGCGGTGTCCGGTCTCCATGTCGCGATGTCGGCGTCGGCCAGAGTCTGTGCGAGCCCGGCCAGGAAGTCGGCTTCCCAGCTCACGGGATGGCCCGCCTGATCTGCGCGGCCATGATGTCCTGCATCGCCTTCGCCTGGGTGCGCGCTGGCTTCTCCAGGTATTTGCCCTCGCGGTCGTCGTCGTGCTTGAGGTTGAGGTCCTCATGCTGCTTGATCGCGTAGGGGGTGTCGTAGGAGACCGCCGCACGCAGGCCATCAGCGCTGACGGTGCCGGACCGTTCGAGGGTGCCTTCCTCGTGAGGGACGAGCTTGCGGCTCTCCTCGAGGAGGTGCTCGGCGGCGAGCTTCACGCCTTTCTCGGCTGCCTTCATGACGGCGGCCGCGACTTGAGGGCCGTTCCACTTCAGCGAGGAGCGCTGGGCCATCACGACAGGACCACCTCCAGATGCGACGGCACCGGCAGGGACCCGCCGTCGAAGGGCACGGCGGCCGCCACTGTGGCCGTCTCGCCCGCGATGGTGATTCGCGAGTCGACGGGGCAGACGGTGTCGAGCGGCATGCGCAGGATCGTCTCGATGCTGGTGTCGGTGCCGTCGGTGCCTCGGGTGCGTTTTCGCTTTCGTTCGACCAGGCCGCGCACGACGACGGCGGGGCCGTAGGTGGGGCCGCGCCCGCTCGCACCGAGGAAAGGTTCGATGGTGACGTCTTGCCCCATCCCGGCCAGCAGGATGGGTGGGATCCCGGCCATCAGCAGTACCCGGTTCGGGGTGCGTGGCCGGTGAGGCCGGCGGCGTCGAGGATCTCCCACGCTTCAGGGGATTGGCGGGGATCCTTCGGTGCGCCTGCGCCTCCGGGCGCGCGCGAGTAGGAGATGCTGCCCGCGGTGACGCTGGTGTAGTCGGCGCCTGCTCCGGTGCCGTCGTCGCCGTGCTCGATCCACCATTCGACCTGCGCGCAGGTCGCCTCCATGAGCGCGGTGATGACCTTGGCGGCGGTGGGGAGGCCGTCGTCGTCGACGTCGTAGACCGCCGTCTTGAGCGGGTTGGCGTCGAGGTAGCGGGTCGCCCGCACCAGACGCCGGGCGGCGTCGAGCGGCGGGGCCTCGGTCAGCCAGTCGGCCAGCTGCGTCGTGGTCGCATACGTCCGGCCGTCGAGCGTCGGGAGCGGGGAGACCGCGACGCTCTTGCCCTGAGTACCTCGGCCGGTGCCGGTGACCGTCCACTGGAGGATCCAGATCCCCGCCATGGTGTAGTCGACCGGGGCCTGCCACGTGCCCGCGTCGTCGCCGGGGCTGACTGCGGGGGCGTCGGTGGTTCGGTCGGGCCGGGTGACCATGAGGACAGGCGACGTGCTGCCGTCGTGGGGGTTGACCTTGATGACGATGATGTCGGAGTCGCCGACGTCCGGCACTGTGGCCCTCCCCTACATGTAGGTGTGCGTCGCCGCGTTGTGGGTCTCGATGGTGAGCGTCGAGCCGGTGCTTACGACCTCGAGCACGGGGGCCCGGGTGGAGACCTCGAGCTGGCCGGGCTGGTAGACGGGTTCGCCCACCTGGCCGGTCAGCGCGCCGACGATGGGCGGGAGGTTCCCGGCCAGCGTGGCCAGGACAGTGGTGCCGCCTCGCAGCGCGCCCGTGAGCGCGGGGAGAGATCCGGAGAGCAGGGCGTCGACGTGGACGTGCCCGGTGAGGTTGCCGACGAGTGCAGGCAGCACCCCGTTGAGGGTGCCGATCACGGTGTCGTCGCCCTCGACCTCGCCGGTCAGCGAACCGGTGATCGCCGGGAGCGCACCAGCGAGGGTGCCCTCGACGAGCAGTTCCCCGGCCAGGCCGCCGGTGAGCGCGGGCAGCGTCCCGGCGAGTAGGCCGTCGACGTGCACCAGGGCGGCGAGGTTTCCGGCCAGTGCGGGGAGCTGGCCACCGAGCGCTGCCTCGATGGAGACGTCGCCGGTCAGGGTTCCGGTGATGGCTGGGAGTTGCCCGGCCAGCGTGGCGTCGACGACGAGGTGGCCCTCGAGCGATCCGGTGATCGCGGGCAGGACGCCGGCCAGGATGCCGACGACGCCGGACACCTCGACCTCACCCGTGAGCTCACCGGTGAGGGCAGGCAGGTTCCCGGCCAGTTCGCCGGTGACGGTCGTTCGGCCGTCAAGACCGCCAGTGAGCGCGGGGAGTGTCCCGGCCAGCAAGCCCTCGACGACCACGCGGCCGTCGAACGATCCGGTGAGCGCCGGGAGCTGGCCGGCGAGCTCCCCGGCCACGGTGACGTCGCCCGTGAGCGCGCCCGTGATGGCAGGCAGGCTCCCGGCCAGCAGGGCCTCGATGAGCAGTGAGCCGGTGAGTTCGCCGGTGAGAGCGGGCAGGGTGCCGGCCAGGGTGCCGGTGACGTCGCCGCCAGCTTGGGGTGGCTGGATGGCGAGGAGGAAGGTGATGTTGTCGCGGGTCCCGGCCAGGGTCGCGCTGAACGCTCCGGTGGCGCCGGTGCTCGTCTGCGGTGCGGTCGCGATGGCCGAGGCCGTGTCCGCGCCACCGGAGGAGAGCAGGTCGGTGCGTTCGGTGAGCGTGGTCGGGTTGGTGGCGCACGCCCATGAGGCGTCGGTGATGAGCTGGTTATCGTCGGTGCCTACCAGGGCGATGATCAGGCAGTCGGCGACCGTGGTGGTGAGCCCGGTGCAGCCGGGGTGGGCGTTGGTGTTGGCCCGGCTGGTGAACAGGTGTACCGGGTTGGTGGTGTCCGCTCCGGGGATGGCGACCATCGAGCCCGCGCAGGAGTCGGTGAACCCGGACCAAACGTAGTTCGCGGGTTCGCCACTCGCGCTGGTGATCTTCTTCTCGTAGACGCCCGCCCAGAACGTCGTGCTGATGCTCTTGGAGTCGACCAGCGACCAGTCCGACGGGACGGTAGAGGGCGCGGAGGCCGCGCCGCCGTTGACGACGAGGGCGTACAGGGTGTCGCCGTCGGCGATACCCGAAGGTTTGGTGATGGTGGTCGAGGTGGTGGTGCTGGTGCCGCCCAGACCTGGCGACCGGTAGGTGGGGGCGGCCATCTCACCCTCCCGGGGCTACGCGCTCGCGGGCTGGCTGATGCTGCCGCCGGTGATCAGGAAACCCACACCCGTGCTGATGGCCAGGGTGTTGAGGGTGATCAGGCCGCCGCCGCCGGTCAACGTGACTTCGCCGTCGATGACGCCCAGCCCCGTCGCGGCCGCCTCGGTGGAGTCGCAGAAGCGGCACCAGCCCGCGGCCGCAGTCGCAAGACCGTCGACGTCGAGGGCCGGGGTGATGTCGATGTCCGCGCTGCCGGTGTTGGGGCTACCGAACGCCGGATCGGAGAGCGTGATTTCGGCGAGCTTCGTCCCGGATGGGCTGGTGGCCGGGGTGGCGGGCTGGCTGCCGGAGTAGATGCGGAGCACGCCTGCTCCGGAGCCGCCGTCGATGAGGGCGAGGATGGCGGCCAGGCCTGCGTTGCGGGCGGCGGTGTTGATGCGGATCGGCATCTTGGTCCTTTCTTAACGCGGGCAGGCGGGAGCGCACGTTCAGATGAGGGCCCGCCCGCCCGCGAGCCTTAGTCGAAGACGGCGACCGTCACCGACGCCGGGGTGGTGCCGGAGTAGTCGACGTGCACCGTGCCGTCCTCCTGGCGGTGCTCCGGGCCGAACCCCTTGATCCGGCGGGGCTTCCCGGCCGGGATGACGATGATGGTGTCCTGGACCGCGAGGTCGCCCTTGCCGATGGTGATCGGGGTCGGGATGGTGACCTGGAGGGAGGCGTCGTCGCCGTTCATGACGTACAGCTCACGGCCGTCCTTGTAGACGAACATGTTGCCGTCGGTGATCTCGGCCGCGACGTCGACGTCGGCGGGGTCGACGCCGGCCAGGGTGACGCGGGTGGGGGTGATCAGCGTGCGCGCCATGGGTCAGGCCTCCTGCTTGCTGGCGAGGATCTTGTCGATCTGGTCGATGACCCCGGCGCGGTTCCTGCCCTCGGCCTCGGCCAGGCCGACGCGCGTGACCTCGTCGGCGTCAGCCTCTTCGAGGTAGGCCAGGACTCCGGGGACGGTGTCGCCGCTGGGGTCGTAGAGCTCGCCGGTCTGCTCGACCGCGTGCTCGTCGGCCACCCGCCACCCCTCGATCCCGGCCTGCGCCTTGGCGAGGTGCTCGATGTCGTCGGCTGAGCCGGGGACGGTGAACGCGCGGCCCACCTTGACGCCGTCGGCGTCGTATCGCTCGTAGAGGGCCATTAGACGTCCAGGCCGCGCATGAGGGCGTGCGCCATCTCGTTGCCGTAGGCGAGGCCGATCTCGCCGTAGATCTGCACGTCGTCGCTCGCGCCGGTTTTCGCGAGGGGCTCCTCGAAGAACACGCCCTTGCCGGGGGTGTTCAGCAGGACCGGGCGGCACTGGTCGAGGGAGACGACGGCGATGGCGTCGGAGGGAACGTGCCGGTCGAGCATGATGTTCAGCCGGCCGAAGTCCGTCTCGATGACGTCGACGGCGACGCCACCGACCCGCCGGTTGGCCTCGGTGATCGTCACGGTCTTGCCGTAGGCGTCGGCGTACGCGGCGGTGATGGCGCGCTTCTGCGTGCTGTTGACCAGGATGGTGGCGGTCTCCGGGTTCTGGAGGCCGCCGTTGTCGTAGGCCATCTGGATCAGGTCGTCGATCTCGGTGGTGGTCAGGGCGCTGGTGCGCGGCCGGACGTAGTCGATGTTCGACGTCGAGGTGCCGAGCGTGATCGCGGAGCCGCCCTGGCTGGTGGCCACCTTGAACGAGTCGGTGGCCTTGCTGACGACGTAGTAGACGCGGCCCGCGACGATGTTCGTGGCGTCGCCGGTCCTGACGAACACGATCTTGTCGTTGTTGGCGACGCCGGTCGTGGTCTCCGAGATCGTGTCCGTCGCCGACGACAGGCCGGTGATGGTCAGACCGGCCTTGCTGATCCGGTTGGTGGTGATGGCCTGGAACAGGCCCCGAGTCCGGCGCGCGGTCGTGTTGTCGGTCGGCAGCAGGTAGGTACCGTTCAGGAACCCCCAGTTCACGTCCAGCGCCACCTGCTCGATGGCCCGCTGCACCTGCCAGTCGAGCTCGTTCCCGACGGGGTTGGTGCCGCCGCCGGGGTGGTTGAACGGCGCGGACTGCGGGGAGGCGAGCTGCTGGGTGGCGGCCTGCTTGGTGTAGCTGAGGCTGACCTTGTGCTGGTGGATCTCCACGACGTTCTTCACGTTCGCCCGGGCCCGGCCTTCGGCGGTCGGCGCGGTCGCGCCTTCCACCTTGGTGTTCTGGCCGGGCGAACGCAGGTCGTAGGTCTGCCACTCGAACTCGGTGCTCGTGACCATGCCGCCGCCGGTGAGGCCGCCGATGGCGGACAGGAACGGAGTGGCGTTCGGGGTCAGCCCGAACAACTGGCCCGTGTAGTTGGGCAGGTTGAAGGTGGTGCCCATCGCGGTAATACCGGACACGGGGCCACTCCTATCTGTGGGGCGTTACTGGGGCGGTGGGGGGAGCGCGCGCTGTCGCTTGAGGGCGATGGCGAGGGCGTGGTTGCCGGCCTTTTCGGCTTCGGCGATCTGCTGATCGAGGGTCGGCCCGGTCGAACCGGAGCCGGTGAAGTCGCCGCCGCTCACAGGCGGGGGCGCGGGCGGTGCGGGAGGCGCGGCGCCGGTCTGGGCGGCCATCCACGGGTTCGCGGTCAGCGCGCCCTTGATGGCGTCGGCGAGCTTGGCCGGGAACTCCTCGGAGCTCGGGTCGAGCTGCGCGGCGGCGGTCTGGAACGCCACCGAGCCGAGCAGCGCCTCAGGGTTGACGCCGTGCTGGCCGGCCGTGGTGAAGGCGTGGCGGATGACCGTCTCGGTCCGGGCCTTGACCCGGTTGCTGGCGGCTTCCTGCCGGGCTTCGGTGAGCTCCTTCTGCCACTTCTTCGGCAGCTTGCTGATGTCGTCCATGCCGCCGTCGTCGACGTGCGCCGGGGGTGGCGGTGTCCACGTGGGCGGGGTGGGGATCGGCGCGGGCGCGGGGGGAGCGACCGGGGCCGGTGGTGCGTTGACCGGAGCGGGCGCGGGAGGCGCCGGGGGCTGGCCGGTCGGGTCGGGCGCCGGGCCCGGTGTGGGCGTCGGCTGCGGGGTGGGCATGGTCATGCGGACCCTCCTGGGGTGCGCTGGTGGTGAGCGGCTCTGGCGCCTGGCCAGGGCCCGATGTGTGAAAGGGGGCCTTCTCCGCGCCTGGCGGATTGGGCCCCCTTTCGGCGGGTTCAAGACTGTGGGTTTCGGGCCTGCGTTTGGACAGATCTGGACAGATCGGGTCCTGTCGGGCCGTACCGTGCGGGCTATGCAGCCACAGCAGCAGCAGCAGCCATATCAGCCGTTCCAGCCGCAGGGCGGGCAGTGGCAGCACGCGCAGACGATGCCGGTAGGAGCTCCGCAGCAGCCGGCCTACATGCAGCAGCCGACGATGGTTGCCCCGCCTCCGCCACCGCCGAAGAAGAGCGTGGTCTGGAAGGTGCTGGGCGGGATCGCCGCGGGCGTGGTGGCGTTCCTGGTCGTCGGCTGGCTCCTGGCCTCAGGCCCGGAACCTGCTCCGACGCCGGACACGCCGGCCGTCGAGCAGCTGGTGCCGGAGAAGTCAGATCTGACCGCCGGTCAGCGGGCCGTGTATCTGGCGACGATGGGCTCGATCGATCAGGGCCTGGTCGTGAACGAGGCCCGGGCGGTGCGCCGGGGAGAGAACACCTGCCTGGATATTCAGCAGGGCAAGAGCGAAGCCCAGGTGCTGACGAACATCGAGGCTCGGTTCTCTGGGGGCAACGCGACGGTGAACAGCGAGGGCGCCGCGTTGATCCTGGAGGCCGTCAAGGTGTGGTGTCGTCCAGCTTGACCATCTGGTAGCCGTTCGACCAGCCGTCGCGGATGAGGGCGCGCACGGCGTCGGCCTCCGAGGCGCTGCGGTTGTGGTGCCGCCAGCGGAGCACGGCCGAGGCTGCGGAGTCTCCGCCGGTGTAGGTGACGGTGTCGTCGGGGTTGATCGTGGCCCGGGACGTCTCCGCGCCAGTGGCTACGGAGACGATGCGCATCACGGTCATGGCGTCACGCTACCGGCGATCAGGTTCCGGGTGCCCGTCGCCCGCTCGGCGAAGTAGTCGAGCGCCTTGAACGTGTAGTCCAACCAGCTCGTCTTGCCGAGGTGCTCGAAGTCCGGGCGCAACTGCTCAAGGCGCTGCCGTACTTCGGCCAGGTCCTCGGCCGTGAACGGGTTCTCCTGCTCCATGCCCTCAGTGAACGGGTTGCGGATGAACTTGAACGTGGGGTCGTAGGAGGCGTCGCCCCAGGCGAGCCCGTGGTCGATCGGGACGACGTGGCCTTCGGAGTCGACGAGCCAGTTGCCCATGTTGCGGTCGATGTTGCCCGTGAGCACGTCGAGCAGGCCGAGCCGCCGGCCTTCGTCCGTGCCGGGGTGGTGTTCGAAGCCGCGGGGTAGACCTTCGTCGCCCCATTCGGCTGCGTCTTCGGGCGAGGTGTGGCCGTCGACATAGCGCATCCACAGGTTGGTGTCGTCGCTGCGGTAGACGGCGGGGGCGCGGAGGTCGAGGGCGCGGGCGACCATGTAGGCGGCCTGCTCAGCGTCCGCGTCCTGCATCTCGTCGAGCCCCGGCTTGGATCTCTTTCTGATCACCTTGATGCCGTTGGCCAGGTCGACGAGGAACGTCTCAGCGGATGCTCCTCCGAGGCGGCGTGCGCGCTTCTCGTCGTAGTCGTCATCGGGCAGGTTCTTCGGCTTGAGCGCGTCGGCCAGGGCGCGCTGGTCGCCGTCGAGGGCGCGGTGGTAGGGCTTCGCACCCTTCGGGACCGCGCGCTGACGTTGACGGCGCGGAGCAGCGGGCGCGGGCGTCTCGATGATGGCGTCGTCGAGGTCGAGCTGCCCAGGTGCTTTTTCGGTGATCGCCGAAAAAGCCTGGTCAGGGGTGCGGCGGGCTGGCGTGGGCGCGGGCCCGCCGTCCAGCGTCGGCTGCACATCCGGGCCGAGGCCCTCGGCCGGGCCGCCTTGAGGGCCGCCGGCGGGCGGGATGTTCCCAGCGCCGATCCGCTCCCTGTACGGCAGCCGCTTCAACTTCGGATGCGCGGCGAGGTGGTCGCGCATGGCCTTCTGCCACTCGCGCGTCTTCGCTGCAGCAGCCTTCCGGGCTTCCGGGGTGAGGGCGGCCTGCTCGCGCTCCTTGTGCTTGCGGATGGCCCGCTCGATCGCGCGCTGGCGCTGGCGAGCCTCATCGCCTTCGGGGTCGGCGGTGGCGTCGGGGATGCGGGTCAGGCCCGGGGTGTAGGCCGAGACGCTGTGCCGGCAGTTCGGGTGCTGGAAGCCCGCGGACTGCGCTTGGGCGAGGGTGGCGGTGACGTGGATGGTGACCATCTCGTCATCCCGCGTGGCGTGCTCGATCTCGATGTCGCCGGTCGGGCCGTTGAGCGAGAGCACTTTGCCCTCGAAGGGGCGGCACAGTTTGCATTCCTGGCCGTGGTTGGACACGTAGACGAGGTCGACGTCGAGCGAGGCGAGGCGGTCGGTTTGGCCTTGTGTGGCTGCGCGGGCGATGTTGGTGCGGCCGATCATCTCCGCGTAGCTGCTGAGCTTCCAGCGCCTGTTGGCCGAGTCGACGAAGCTGGTGATGCCCTTGTCGGTGAGGGCCTGCCACGCCGCCTGCGAGGCCTGCAAACGGGTCTCGGTGCCGGTGGCGATCCTCGCGGCTGTGGCCGCCTGGACGCTGCGGTAGGCGTCGAGGACGTTGCGCAGCAGGTTGCCCTCGACACGGCCGAGGTCGCGGTGGAGTGCGCCGGCGATGTTCTCGATGACGGCGGTGTTCGGGATGGTCTTGCGTGCCGCCTCAGCCCTGCTCGCGATGCCGCTCTTCGGGAAGAAGGCGTCGGGCAGGTCGGTGAGCGCGGAGCCGCTGCCGTGCCGGTAGGCGCCCGCGACCGCATCACGGATGGTCTGGTGCTTGGACGCCTGGAGTGCGGAGATGACCGAAACGGCCGCCTCACGCAGCGGGCGCACCGCGGCGAGTTTGTCTTCCTGGTAGGGGGAGGGGAGGGCGAGGTCGGCGCGCAACCGGGCGGCGATCGTTTTGACGAGCGCGGTCTCCACCGAGCGATAGAGGTCAGCGACCGAGGCGGCGATGTCGTCGAGGAGGTCCTGGTCCACAGCCATCGGGGAGGACCTCCCCGCGAACTGTTAACTCTCGGTTAAGGGTTCGCCTTCGCCCTCAGCCGGGGTGGGCTCCTCGACGGCCTCTACGCGACGGGCGCGGTTGGCCTCTCCGTGGTACAGGCAGGTGAGTTCTCGGCACATCACTCCTCCTCGACGGGCTGCTCGCCCTCGGCTGGTTCGCCGGGCCCGCCGCCCGTCATCGGGAGTCCGAGCGGATCCACAACGGGGTCAGGTCGGGCGTCGCCGATGCGATCCACCTCGGCCTGCACCTCGGTCTCGTCCCAGTCCGGATGCAGCATCCGCACCAGGGTTTCGTCGGAGGCGGCCTCGGCCTGGCGCATCAGGTGGGCGGTCTGGGCGAGCTGCATGATGTCCGGGCTGACCGAGTCGGCCAGCGCGATCGTCGGCAGCTCTGGCACCACGCCCGTCCTGAACATGGAGGATTCGAGTTGGAGCAGCATCTCGATCGCGGCCGCGAGTTCGGGCGTCGTGTAGAGGCCCTTCTTGCCGCGCGTGGTGAGCGACCTGCGCTCCTTGGCGGACACCTCGGTAGCGGTCACGGCCACATCACCCGACAGACCGAACGACTGAGCCGAGTAGCCGGTCGCGCGCAGGATCGCGGCGAGGATCTCAGCCTGGGTGTCGCGGTGCTCGACGACGCGGATTGCGAACTGCTGCGCGCTGATCTCCAGGCGGTCGCCGTTGAACAGGCCGTCGACGGCCTCGTAGATCTCTCTGTCGAGGTCGAACGCGGAGCCCTTGCCTGGGCCCTGGTTCTGGAGGTAGTCGCGGGGGACGATCAGTCGGGCACGGCCCAGGTAGATGTCCCGCATCCACGACGTCCACACCATGTCGAGCCGGTCGAACAGGTCCATGACAGGGCCGTCGAAGTCCGAGCGTCCCAAGTTGGCGCCGGCGGGGACACGCCGCCAGGTGCGGTTGGGGTACATGTTCGGGATGTAGCGGGCGGTGCAGCGCGTCAGCTCGGTCTTGATCGCGGGCAGGAGCTTCGCCGTCTCGGGATGCTCGGTGAGGGCGATCGACGTGCCGAGGTCGGACATCGAGCCTCGGTACAACCCGTGGAGGATCCAGCCGGGCTCATGCCGTTCGAGGTGGTAGAGCCACGTGGAGTCCTGCTGCTCGACCACCCGCCAGAACGTGACGGCGTGGAGCTTGCCCCAGCGCCACTCCGGGATCGCGGTGTCGGCGTCAACGCCGTCGAGCCACGGGCCGGGGGCCATCTCCTTGTCCCACACCGCGCGCAGGTAGTAGCCGCCCAGAGCCGCGCCGACTTCGGCGTTGCGTAGCAGGGTGGCCTGCAACGCGGGGATCATCTCGTCGATCCGGGCCTGGGTTGTGGTGTTCTCGACGGTGATGGCCGGCGGCTCAGAGAACAGGAGATCCGCGCTCATGGTGGCGATGTCGGACGCGACCGGCACGTGCAGCTTGCGGCGCTTCTCGCCATCCGGGGTGGGGTCTCCCCAGAATTTGCGGGCCGTCCAGCCGACGAGGCCGCCTCGGTACTGCGCGGGGCGGTTGGTGGGGCGTTGGCCGGTGGCGGTGGGGTCGCCGTAGAGGGCTGCGAGGGCGTCGGGGTCGCCTTCGTACCAGGTGTTCAACGTGTTGTAGTGGGCGAGGATCGGTTCGTGTTGCTTGGGCGGCCAGGTGCCGCCACCTGCGGGGAGGGGCATGGGGAGTCCCTCCTTCAGGTGGTGAAGCCGGAGCGCAGCTCGTTGGCCTCGTCTTGGTCGGCGGGTTCGGTCTCGAGGGTGGTGACCTGGATGTGTTCGGGGTGGTCGGGCTTGTCCTCAAGGGCGCGGAGTTCTTCGCGGATCTCGTGGATGATGACCGCGATGAGGCGGGCGATCATTCGCCGTCGCGGTCCGGAATGAGCTCCAGTTCCACGTGGACCGGCAGCCCGTCCGCCAGGGAGAAGTGCCGCCTCTTGTCGATCACGTACCGCTTGCCCATCACAAGGACGATGGAGCCAGTAGCCAGGCTGGGCAGCGCGTCGGGCCCGTCGGGGGCGGCCTTGACTCGGTCGGCGGTGAGCGCGTCGAGGCGCTCGTACTTCTCCGGGGTGGTGTGGCCGTCCCAGGCAGGCGCGTGCTCGCCCGTGGTGATGCGGACGTGCTTGAACAGGTCCATGTCGTCCCCGGACAGGTGCCAGGAGAGCTGACCCTGCGGGGTGTCGACGAAGATGACCGGCCAGGTCGGGTTCTCGCGGTCGGAGCCGAGGACGATGACGGCCGGGTAGACGGTGGCCAGGTGTGCGATGAGGTGGGCGCGCTCGCGGTAGATCGGGTTCTCGTCGGCCATGATCAGACCTGCTTGTCGAGCGCCGCGCGCACCAGGCAGTCCTTCGCTTCCAGCAGCTTCCGCAGTCCGGCGTGCAGCTCCGGGCCGGAGCCGATGACGAGGATCATCTGCTCGGCCAGGTCGTGGACGGGCTTGCTCACCTTCTGGAGGTGGGCGGGGAGGTGCTCGTAGTCGAAGTAGCGGCTGAGCTGGAAGATCTCCGACTTGGTGCCGGCGGGCAGGTGCATGAGGATCCCTCTCGGATGGGATGCGATTTCTATACCGGACAGAATGCATGGTCTGTTGCGTGGCTAGGTGTCCTGACCTGCGGGAATACGGTGCGTGACGTCCATCAAATGGCCGTCAAATACGCAACGTCACGCGGCCACGAGAACGCGCTCGCGCAGATGGTTCCGCCACGTCGACTGAGTCGTATGGACGATGTACCGGATCATGTCCAGGCCGTGGTCTTCGGCCTTGACCGGCTCGTCATCGCCCTTCTCTGCCTTCTTGTCGTCCCAGCTGTAGCCGGGGAACTCGTTGATGATCTCGGGGCAGTCCGCGCTGATCTTCAACAGGTCGGTCGCGAGTAGGGAGGCGACGGTGCGGATACCGGGGACGACCTCGTTCTTGCCGAGAACCGAGTTGAGCCCGTGGTCCTTCAGCTGCACGCGGAACGACGCCGCGCTCGGGTCGATGACCACGTAGTCGGGCTGGACGCCCCTCGTGCCCCCGCCGATGTCCACGCCGTTGAGCCAGCCTCGGAAGCGGACCGAGTATTCGGCGTCGGTGAGCGACCGGAGTTCGCGCTTGGAGTCGTATCGCCACTCGTGCGTGAGGTACAGCCGCCCATCTTGGCCGAGGCCGAGCAGGCCCGCGTGGAAGGGGTTGACGGTGCCGTAGTCGGCGCCGGCCGCGACCCAGCGGACGATCGGCGGGATCTTCTCGACAACGTGCCGGTCGGAGTCCCACATGTCGTAGACGGCGCCCTGCGCGAGGCACCACTCGCCCTTGATGAAGCGGCGGTGCCACAGGCCGACGTATTGCGCCTTGAGCCGGTCGACGTAGTCGCGGGTGAGGGACGGGTTGTCGTCGAGGGTGAAGTGCCAGTGGCGGGCGCCGACTTCGCCGGCCTTCAGGATGAAGTCCTTGCGCAGCCAGTGGCCCGGCCCGTCGGGGTTGGTGGTGGCGAGCAGGCGGGCGCCTCGGACACGTAGGCGGGAGAGCAGCATCATCCAGAAGCTCTGGGGGATGAGGGTGGCTTCGTCGACGTAGGCGAGGGCGATGGTGGAGCCGCGGATGCGTCCTTCGGCGCGTACGTCGTTGGCGCCGATGAGGTGGACGGTGCGGCCGAGGATGACGGCTGTGGTGGAGCCGGGGGTGTGCTTGATCAGAGTGCCGAGCCAGCCGAACAGGTGACTGGATTCGAGGGGCTCGATGATGTTCCGCTCGATGGTCTGGAGTGTGCGGCCGACGATGACGATCAGTCCGTGGTCGGGTGCGGCGGCGACCTGGATGAAGAAGGCGAGCAGGCTCGCGATGGTCTTCCCGGAGGAGACCGCGCCGGCCCAGAGGGCGATCTGCGGGGTGTCTTCGACGCCGACGATGGAGCGGATCTGCTTGGCGGACATGACCCGCAGCGCGGGTTCGAGGTTAAGCGTCGTCATCGGGCGGCAGCTGTTCGGCGATGGCTCGGAGCGCGGTGGAGAGCTCACCGAGCATGGACTTGCCGTGCTCGACTCCGCCGTCGTGGTCGAAGCGGTCGAGCATGGCGTGCTTGTCGATGAGGATGCCGTAGGCGGTGGCCCAGCCTTGGGCGTCGCGGCCGGTGGTGGCGGTTGAGATCTTCTCTCGCAGCCATTTCGCGACGGTGAGGGTCTGTGTGGCTTCGACGGCGCGGGCGGCCTTGCTGTCGGCCACGGCGGCCTCGGTCGCCTTTTTGGTCTTCGCCCGGTCGAAGGTGCGCCCGTGTTTCTCGGCGACCTTGCCTACGGTCGAGGGGCTGACCTTGTGCTCTCGGGCGACGGCGTTGCGGGCGAGGCCGGCGTCGATGCTGGCGAGGATGGCTTGTTCGACGGTGGGGTCGAGGGGGCGTCCTTGGGGCACACGAGCTCACCCCCGGACGCGAACCTTGGTGGCTGGGCAGCGGGCGCAGCGGAGCGTGCGGACGCGTCCGATGGCTTCGATGAGGCGCCAGTCGTGGGTGAAAGGGAGGCAGCGGGGGGACATGGGCACCCCCGGGAACGACGAATGCCCGCCACCTTGTAGGTGCGGGCATGCTTCGCGTGGCTCACATCATGGGTTATCCACAGGATGATCGTCAAGCCAGGCCGCGAGGGCTACTGGGCGAGCTCCCTGCGGAGATCATTGGCCACTGATGCCCAAGCTTCCTGCGGAGTGACGCCAAGAGCTTTGGCGAGGTGCTCGACAACGTGAAGGGTGACCCGCACGTGAGCGGCGTTTATGTGAGCCAGGTTCTGAGGGTCCTGCGACCGGAAGAGCTCCAGGAGCATTTGCTTGATGATGGCTGAGGACGCGAGAGATTGCTCGCCGATCGTCGCTGAGACGGTCTCGATGATGGCCATCATCTTGCCGTCGATATCAGGACGCTTGCCCATAGCTGTGTGTATGCCGGGAATGACGTGGTCGGTCATCGGGCTATCTTCCCGTACGCGCAGCTAGGTCTGATTGTGCGTTCGCCGAACTGAGACGCTGCGCGAGCCATTCCCAGCGCCAGATCGGCCACACCGGATACGACCGCCACCACGTCCCGATCTCATCCGCCGGCGGCTCACACGTCCCCGACTCGCACACAATCGAGATCAGCTCCGGGGGCAGGATCCTGACCCGCCAGGTGTGTTCCCCGCCCTCAGGAGCCCATGCGGTGATGCCGTGGCACCACGGGCAGACGACGGCCAGGTGTTGGCCGTCGTAGACCATGCCGAGATAGCTGGCGAGGCGCTGCGCGAGGTCTGTGGTGATGTCTGTGGCCTGCTGGATGAGGTAGGCGTTGTCGTTGAAGTCGCCGTCGTCATCGCGTGGCAGGGGCGTGTCGATGGCGCGGAGGGCTTCGGTCACGGCGGCGATGTGCTCGGTGGGGTCGGCGTCGTTGGCGTAGCGCGGGAGCGCTCGGACGTCGATGCCCGGGAGGAAGTGGGTCAGGCCGAGGAGTCCGGTGTTGATCTCGGCCATGAGGACGAGGGCGTCGAGGTCGAGGGGGGCCGGGCTCTCTCCGAGGGCGAGCGGGCTGCGCTCAAGCCGTTCGATGTGCGCTGCGGCGTCGACGAGTCTCTGCCGTTCCGGTGAGGGTTCGTGCCGCCGCCTCGGTCGTGCCGTTCCCGGTGATCGTGACTCTGCCAGATCGGGCCAGTAGTGGTCAATCCAGGCGAGGGCGGTGAGTGCCTCGGCTGCTCGGGTCTGGGTCATCGGGTCCCCCGGGGTGTGCTGGTGGTCAGGGCGCCGGAAGGATGCACGATTCGGCGCTTAACGTCTTGCGGAGGTTGGCGGGCGGGCTGGTCTTGCGTCTCGGCTCGACCTGGCGGGTCAGAACGGCGGGGATGTGCCGGCTCCTGCGAAGGGTTCGATGACGGGCGGGGGCGCGGCTGGGAGCGGGGGCGCTCCGCATTTATGTGTGGCGAGCACAGGGTATTTCCGCGCCCTTTTAATGTTCCATTCGTAGCGGTATTCCAATTCTTTTCTCCTTGTGTCGCCGGTTAGGTCGTATGTGGGGCGGCCATTCATGAGGGCGATTGCTTCGCCGATTTCATCTATGGGGCCGGGATCACATTTAGCGGGCCACCCCGCGTTGTCGGCATCGAGCCCGCATATCAGGGGTGCGCCGCATCGACATGTGGCGAGGTGTGCGGCTCTGTGTGGGCCGAGCTTGGCGAGGAGCCAGGCTGGGATGGTCATGGGGTCGCCTCGGTGAGGGTGGTCTGTTCGTGGGTCGGCGGCGGGGGTGCGGGCTTGGCCGGCGGGGAGCACATGGGGTGGCGGGTCTGCCCGGCGGCGAGGATCACCATCTGCTCGTCGCAGCTTTCACAGGTGGCGAGGTTCCCGTATTTGGATCTTGGTTTTGTGGGTGGGGTGGCAGGCGGCGGTGAGTCAGTGCGCCAGTGCGCGCCACCCCCTAAGGGGGGGCGCACTGGCGCACTCACCGCGCCGTCGTCGGCGCACTGGCCGCGCACTGGCGCACTAACGCTGTGACCTGCGGGTTCAGTGCGCGGGCTGTCCGGCGCACTGCCGCGCACTGGGGTGGGTGTCTGTCTAGATCTGTCCTGATCTTCCCGCGCACTGGCGCACTGGGCTTGACCTGCGGAAACGTCTAAAATGAGGTCGCTCGGATCGCGGGAATCGTGATCTTCCCGCGCACTGGATTCAGTGCGCGGCGCACTGAAATTTCCGGCCTCAGCCGTCGTGGCGGGCTGGGTGGCCGGCTCGACGGCCCAGTGGAGGGTGGCCCTGCGCGGGCCGAGCCCGGTCCTGATCGCCTTCGACTTCACGCCGCGAGCGAGTGCGGCACGCACTCCATCCCGGCCGTGAGGGGACTCGGTGAACGCCTCGGTGATCTGGCGGCCGGACGCGCCGGGGGTGAGAGTGAGGTAGTCGAGGATCTCCTCGAGCACCCTGTCGTCCTTCTCGTCTTTCCGGGATCCGCCGGCGATTTCCAGGCGCCGCGACACGGGGTCGAATGCGAGTAGCGATTCCGGGATTTCGACATCCCGGCCGTACGCGCTGAAATAGCGGGGCGCTGCGGGATTGGTTTCGCCGTCGTCGCTTTTCTCGCGCACCAAGCGCCATTCGACGTCGGGCCAGTCACGCAGACGGGACGCGCCACGCGACCGCTCACCGGAGTGCCCCATGTGGTGGACGACGACCGCCTCGGAAACTCCCGCCTCTTTCAGCATTTCGTCGAATGCCACCAAGAAGCGCCCGGCTTCTTTATCCTCACTCAATCCGAGGGCGTCGAGGATGGGGGCGAGGCAGTCGAGGACCACGATGGTGATCCCTGCCTCGCGCAGGGCGGTGGCCCACTCGGAGCGGACGACGGGGTCGAGGATGTCGAAGGTGGACAGGCGGCCGCGCAGGGACACCACGGCGGCGGCCGAGGTGTTCTCGATGCCCTGCTCCCGCAGCCAGGCGCGGATCATCCGCTCGTCGAGCTCGTCGTCGAGGATCCCCACCTTCCCCGCGAACGGCTCGACCTGGTGGCGGCCGAGGAACGGCGTGGAGTCCACCAGCGACCTGACGAGGTTCCCGACCAGCGTCGTCTTACCGGCCTTGAACTGCGCGGCCAGCATCACCCTGCCGCCGGCGGGCCACAGGCCCTCGACGCGGTAGCGCACCGGGTCGTCGGGGACGGACAGAAACTCGTCGAGGGTGATGATGGGCGGCCGAGCGGCGGTTCCGGCGCGCTGACGGCGGGCCCGACGCTGGGCTTCCTCCCGGATCTTGACCTTGACGAGTTCCTGCTCGACGGCGCGTTCGAACGCGATCTCACGGGCCTGTTCGGCGGTGAGCGGCTGCTCGACGGCGTCGCCCTGGCCCTCCTCGTCGTCGTTGGCCGAGGGGGTGGTGGTGTCAGGGGCGGCGGCCTGGTTGGCCGCTTCGCCGAAAGGGTGGGCATCATCCCCCAGGAGCAGGCCCGCGAACGGGTCGGGCGGCGGTAGTTCCCCGCCGTAGCCGAGGGCGCGCAGCGCGCTGGTGGCGGCCGACCAGTCGCCACCGTGCTCGAGCAAGACGTAAGCGGCGAACTTGCTGTACGGCTCCTCGGTGTCGAACTCGGTGCTCGAGGAGAACACGTAGAGGTTGTCGGCGTCGTTGGTTCCCGTGGTGGCCGAGTTGCCGTGCGTCTTGCCGGGGCGCAGCCATCCGCGCGCCCGCCCGTAGTTGCGGACGTGCCGCCAACCGTGGGGTTCGAGGATCTCCCGCCAGTCGGCGCGCTGGTTGTAGTCGTCGCCGGGGCGCAGGACATCGTGGTGGTCCGCGGTACGGTTCGCGCGCGCCGGGGCGACGGGCGCGGCGGGGGCCGGCATTGTGTCGAGCATCATCGCGACGATGTGGAGGGCGTCCCGCTCGTCTTCGGTGATGGTGGCGATCGTGTCGAGGCCGCCCTGGGCGAGCGTCCACGTCTTCCCGCTGGGGTGGGTGCGGCCGTTGGACGGGGCGATGATGACGAACCCGCCCTCACCCCGGGTCTCGATGAGGACGCTCGGGAAGACCTTGCCTGGCTTGCTGGCGAGGACCTCGCGCTGCTGCTCGGTCAGCTCGTGCTCGAGGGTGGGGCGCTGGGCCAGCTTCCTGTTCCCCCGCGGTTCCCCGCCGTCGACGCGGTAGAGGATGTGCAGCCCGCCGGTCGGGGTGAGCTCGAGGTACCCGGCGACGATGCGGCGCCACACGTCGGTCAGTCCGTGGTCGGCCAGGAGGGCGGCGAACTTTTCGACGAGGCCCTCGGCGATGGCGCGGCCTTCGAGTTCGAACATTTCCAGGCCGCCGGACACCTGGCCGGTGACGAGGCCGAGGCCGTCGTATCCGGGTTCGGCGAACCAGCCGTTGATCTCGTCGAGGGTGGGGCGCCGGGTCTTGTACTCGTCCCAGGAGGGGCCGCCGGGCCAGGGCTGCTTGAGGCCGTTGGTGGAGGCGGGGATGACGGCGAGGCCGGCGGCGTGGGCGCGGGCGGCTGTTTCGTGGAGGTGGGTGTTCACGCGGGGGCCTGCCCCTGGCCGGTCGGGTTGTGCACGTTGGGCCCCCTTCTGGTGGTGCTGGACGCGTCGCAGATGCGGAAGCCCTCGGCCCGGGGGATGGTCACCGGGCCGAGGGGGATGAAGCGAGGGGGTCAGGTGCCGGAGGGGGCGTTCGTTCGCGCTTCCAGGCCGGCGGCCAGGGCAGCCTCGGCGATCAGCGCGGCGGCCTTCTCGCGCATCTGGGCGACGATCCGCGCCTTCTCGGCCTCGATCACCTGGACCAGCTCGGCCTTAAACGCCTTGTTGACCTCTTCGGTGAGGATCTCCCGCAGCGTCTTGGTGTTGCTGCTGTAGCGGTCCGGCTGCCGATCGAGCGCCTTGCCGGCCATCTCGGCGATGACCGCCCGCAGGGTCGTCGGCTCGCCGGTCGGCTGCCCGTAGGAGTTGGTGATCTGGAAGGGCTCGCTGAGCGCGGTGATGATCTCGGCCTTGACGGCGGCCTGGATCTGCTCGTTGCGGATTTCCTTGATCCGGCCCTTCAGCCCGGGCCACTCGACGGTCTTGGAAAGCCGGTCGAGGCAGGTGTCGACGACCAGGTCGGCCAGCGTCCGGTTGCCGACCGCGGTCCCCAGGTCCAGCGGGGGGACGGTGATGCGGACTTCGGCGGTGACGCCCGCGATGGCGTCGGGGGCGGGCTCGCTGTGGTCGTAGTACTCGTCGTCTTCGCCGTCGTACGGCATGAAGGTTGCTCCTTATATATGTGCGGGGAAGGACCGGCCCCGGGTGCGTCGCCTTCCCAACAGCGCGCCCGGGGCCGGAGGGCCCCTCACCTCCCGGGCGGGGAGGTGAGGGAGATCAGGAGGGGAAGCCGAGTGCGGTGCGCTGGTCGGGGGTGAGGGCGGCGAGGGCGGCGGCCTGGGCGGGGTCCATGCCGGGCGGTGCCGTCCACGCGGGAACGGCCGGGGCCTGAGCGGCGGGGGCGGGCTGGACGTACTGCTGAACCGGAGCGGGGGTCGGCTGCGCGGGAACGGCCGGAGCGGGCGACGCACCGAGGAACGCGTTCGCGGCCGCGGCCGACGGCGGCTGGTAGGTCGCCGTGTACAGCTTCGGCGGGGACATTCCCGGGCCCGACGGGGTGCCGTCGCCGGTGTAGGTGACCGTCAGGATCCCGCCGACCGCCAGGCCCTTGGCGCCGGCCAGGCGGACGGCGTCACGCACCACGGCCTGAAGCTTGGCCTTGATGTAGACGGCGCGCTTGCCGTCGTCGTCGGCGATCTGCGGGTCGCGGACGTCGGTCTGAA
This sequence comes from Herbidospora mongoliensis, assembly GCF_001570545.1. Lineage (GTDB taxonomy): Bacteria > Actinomycetota > Actinomycetes > Streptosporangiales > Streptosporangiaceae > Herbidospora > Herbidospora mongoliensis. The sequence continues at coordinate 280,907 of NZ_BBXD01000008.1, forward strand.
TGGTCACGATGAGCTGCAGCATCGGCTTGCCATCCGACGGCCAGAACTTGAGGTCGCCGCTCTTCAAGTCGGTCTGCTGCTGCACTTCGGGCTGCTTGCAGATGGTGCCGGTCCACGTGGTGCCGTAGGCGCGGTCGGGGAACGTGACGGCCTTGACGCCGCCGCCCATCAGGAAGTCGTTGGCGCTGATGTCGATGCTCACGATGTGGTGCTCCTTGGATGTGGTGCTACTGGGCGATGAGCTGGTGGATCGGGTCCGGCGCCGTGTTGAGGGCGTCGGGGTGACCCGCGCAACCGCGGGCCAAATCTGTGGGGTTGCTGCCGGGCTTGAACCACGGGCAGTACGAGCAGTAGGCGTCGCCGGTCTTCAGCAGCGGGAGCGCGCCGGGCCCGAGCGCGCCGACCAACTTGGCGATGCCGTCGACTTTCGCGATCGTGTCGAGGGCGAGCTGCTCGTCGTACGGCTCGGTCCAGGGGTAGCGCTGCTGAAACTCCTGGTCGCGGGGGAAGAAGTAGATGACGACGTCGGTGACGGGGTAGCCCTTGCGGGCCCAGCCGAGCGCGTACACGTGGGCCTGACGCCGGTACTGCTCGCCCGGGCCGTTCTTCTTGTACTCGCGGAGCTTCTTACCGGCGGTGAATTTCCAGTCCCAGACGACGCCGTCGAGGTAGAGGTCGCACTGGCCGTCGATATCGGTCCCGTTGATGGTGCCGACGTCGACGCGGTATTCGACGAGGAAGCGGTGGTCGCCGCGTTCGGTGAGCGGGTAGCGGGCGTTGGCGGCCTGCATGATCATGGCCATGCCCTCGTGGGCCTGGGTGCCCAGCCACGGCTTCCAGGCGACGCGGTCGCTGGTGTTGACGGGCGGGGTGCCGGCGAGTTTGTAGCCGAGGCGCAGATCGCACGGGATGCCCATCTCGGACGGGCCGATGCGGGTTTGGAGGGTTCTGGGCTGGTTGTTGATCGAGTCGACGATGAGGGCGTCGATCTCGTCGGCGAGGGCGCGCACTCGGCTACTGGTCACGCGGCGTCCTCATCACCCTGGGCACGGCGCTTTTCGAGGGCGTCAGCGGCACGGAGAAAGGCGTCCGGCGCGGCGGCCTGGAAGGCGCCGAGGAGGAAGCGGGCTTCCAGGTCGGTGACCCGGCCGAGCTGCTCGTAGCGGCGTTCCGCGTCGGCGTATCTAGCCACGGTCGTTGCCCTCGCCCGGCTGCTCGTCGTCGGCCGGGTAGGCGATCTTCAGCCGGGCGGCGATGAAGGCGACGTCGTCGTCGGTGCTCATGCCGAGCAGCCAGAAGGCCAGGACGATGCGGGCCTCGCTGGCGTCGCGCGGGAGGGACATGTTCAGGGGGGTGACTTCGCGGGCGAAGTAGATCCGCGCCTGCTGGGAGTGCTCACGGACTTTCGCGCGGATGGCCAGGCGGTCGGTCTCGGTCACGTTGTCGGGGTAGAGGCCGGACTCGCGGGCTTCGGCGAGGGCGGCCAATCCGATGATCGTGGGGAGGCCGACGATCCGGATCTCCTCGAGGACGTCGGCCTTGAGGACCAGTTCGGCTGCGCGGTTCAGGATGGCCGCGATACGCGGGCCGGTCACGCGTTGTCCTGAGGCCGGTTCAGGGCCTGGACCGCGTTGACGATCTCGGCGGGCATCAGGTACTTGACCGTCTGCTCCTCGTCGCCTGGGGTCTGCTTCTCGCACAGTGCGCGGTGGACGCTGACCTCGAAGGGCAACCCGGCGATGAACCCCTTGATGTCCAGGTAGTTCCTGCCGGTGTCGACGATCTCGACCCCGGGCGTCATCCGCTCGATGTAGTGGACCGCGTCGAGGATGTCGAACTTGCTGGAGACGTAGACCGTGATCGGTTTCTCGGTGCCGTCGTACGGCAGGTTGGTCAGGCCGTTCCACTCGATGTAGTTGGCCAGGCGGCGGAGGCCCTCGACGTAGCTCTCGGGGGTGGTTCTGGCGTCCATGTTCTGGGCTCCTGTGCTCGCGGGGTGGCGCCCGATCGGGCGGCCTGTGTGGGCCAGATTAGGACAGATAAGGCCAGATACGCAAGACAGATAGAGACAGAAAAAGACAGATTTCTGAGATGGATCTTGCTTGGGGGCGCGCGAAAAGGACCCCCGGCGGGTGGTGCCGGCCGCCGGGGGCCTCGATCATGCGAGGGGGGTTAGGCGGGGGTGCCGCGCATCACGACCTTCTCCAGCTCGCCCTCGATACGGCCGACCACGGTCAGCACGGCCTCCTTCAGCACGGCCGCCGGGTCGTCGAGCAGATACGTGATCGTGAGATCGCCGCCGCGCACCTTGTACCGGAGGCGGGCGGGGATCTTCCAGACGAGAGGCTTGTCCGCCTCCTGGCCCTCAACCGGCGGCGGGTCGAACAGGTCCAGCGGGCGGACCTGGATCGTGAACTTTCCGGGCACGGGAAGGTTCTGCTTCCCGCCGGCCGACGCGGTCGTCGTCTCCTCGTAGGCGAGGCTGCGGCTCCCGTTGGAGAGGGTCGTCACAGAGTTGAAGCTCGCCGAGGTTTTGGCCTGGAACGTCTGCGCGACCTCCAGCATCGTGGCGGAGTCCGGGTCGATGATCTCGGCCAGGCGGTCTTCGACGAGGTTGGCGAACGTCTCCTGGTTGAGGGGCTTGCGGTCGTGTCCGGTCCAGGCCAGCCACGCGGCGGTCAGCGGGATGGAGAGCACGAGCCGGTGCTTGCCCCACCGCGGGCCGTCGGCGGTGTGTGCGTCGAGGACCGCGGTGATGGTGCGGCGGTCGATGTCGACGAACATCTCGGTGCTGGGGTCGGCGTGCTTGCGGTGGTAGGAGAGGAAGCTCTCGACGTCGCGGACGACGACCGTGCCTTCCTTCAGGCGCGGGGCCGGCCGCCGCTCGTCCCACTGAGGGCCGTCGAGGTCGAGCAGGTCGAAGCCTTCGTCGGTCGGGAAGGCGTACATCTTCCCGATCTCCACCTCGACCGGGGCGGCCTGGGCGCGTGCGGCTTCCTGGGCGACCTCGATGACGGCGTCGTTCTCGGTGCGGGGGCTGGTGTCGGGGATCACTGGTTGACGGTCCTCACGTTGTCGGGGGTGACGGGAGCTTGGCCGACCTCGCGGAGCAGGCCGGGGATCGGGTGCTGGCGCGGGTTGTCGCGCACCAGGTTGTGGTCCTTGTCGGCGAAGAAGACGGCGGCCGAGGCGGGCTTGGGCGGGCACGCCAGCTTCAGCTGGGCCGTGACGGACAGGGCGTCGCTGTCGCCCTTCATCGGCTCGACCTCGATGGTGAGGGTGAGCTTGCCCTTCTTGCCGATCTCGCCGACGGCTTCGACGAGGGCCTGGAGGTCGCGGGCGGCCTGGTCGAGAACCTCGCCGTGGCGGAGGTCGCGGAGGGTGTCGGCGAAGGGTCGGACCCGGTGGGGCGGGGTTTCGGGGGCGGTGCTGGTCACGCTGGTCTCGCTTCCTATGCGGGGTTGGGCAGCAGGTCGTGGAGCGCGGCGGTCCACGAGGTGAAGCGGACGGCTCGGTCGTCGAGGTAAGCGACGGCGGGCAACTTCCGGTTGGTGACCAGCACCTGGCTCCGGTCGTTCCAGAACTCCAGCGGGGCGGCGATGCCTTCCTCGACGCAGGCCGTGATGCCGTGCTCGGCGAGCCACTCGGCGACGGGGCGGGCGGCCCGGCTGGTGTGGATGAAGACGGCGTGCTCGACCATGAGCTGTTGGAGGCCCTCGATCGCGCCGGGGATGGGCGGGTCGTAGATGGTGCCGTCGGCCCAGCCCTTGGAGTAGGCGTGGATGACGCCGTCGAAGTCGACTGCGATGGTCACGCGGTGCTCTCTTTCTTCTGGGTGTCGAGCCAGCGGAGGATCAGGGCGGCGCTGTGGCTGTGGGCTCCGTCGCCTCGTTCGATGCGGTGGAGGGTGGTGGAGCTGATGCCGATGGCGTTGGCTGCGGCGCGGAGGGACAGCTGCCGGGTGGCGCGGGTCTTGTAGGCGAGGGGGCCGAGGTTGTCGAGGACGTCGGCCAGTTCCGCGAACGAGGTCCTGGCCTGAGCTTGCAGGGCGCGCGCTTCTGCGGCTTGTGCGCGGGCGCGGAGGTTGTTGGCCCGCTGGTCGGCGCTCATCGGGCGTGCGGCCATTCGACCTTGGCGAGCCCCTCGCGGTGCCCGGCGGGCAGTTTCACGACCGGCTGCTCCAGGTGGTCGAGCCCGGCCGCTCGGAGCCACCACGCGTCGACCTTGTTGTCGTTCCGTTCGTCGATCCCGGCCCTGGTGAGGAGTGCGACTCGCATGTCGGGCTTGGTCGCGTTGCCCTTGCCGGTCGCGTACTTCTTCAGGGCAGTCGGGCCGACGACGGCGTACGGGATGTCCTTGCAGTGCAGATAGTGGGTGATGTGCCACCACAGCCCAGCGTTCTCGTGGTGGCCGGCCTGGAGAGCCCGGGAGTAGGCGGGGCCTTCGACGACGACCAGGTCGGCCGCGTCGAGTACGCCGTCGCCGGTGAGGCCGTCGAGGATCCGGGAGAGGCGGGGGTGGCCTCGGAGGTCGCCGGTTTTGATGACGTCGAGGCGGCCGTCGGGCCAGGCGACGCCCGTCCCCGTCAATGACAGGTCGAGGCCGATCACGTCGCTGAAACGGGTCACTGGTGCACCTCTACGGGCTTGGTGTCGGCGAACATCCGCGCCGGCCGGGTGAACGGCTCGCGGTCGAACAGCTCTTCCTGGCCGTCCGGGGTCGGGATCGGCGTCGGCTCGCACAGGGCGGGGCCGTCGTCCTCGTCGCGGAAGTGGATGCAGGTGTAGCGGTCGAGGGAGAGCGGGTCTTTCTCGATCCACTCGGCCGGGGTCTTGCCGAGCAGGGCGACGAGGATGAGCGGGCACCCGTCGCCTTTGTCGTTGACGCATCGGCCGCAGTAAGCGCCGGTCCAGGCGTCGCCGTCGGTGCTGTTGGAGAAGGGGGAGCCTTCGCGGGCGGTGGCGTCGGCCTGCTCGAAAGAGATCACCGGCTCACCTGGTCCCTGCGGTGCTCGGGGCAGAAGTCGGTGTCCCGCCGGGAGCCCTTGCCGCGAACCGGTGGGACGTCCCACCCGGCCTCATGCGCAGCCCAGCGGGCGAGATGGGGAGAGCTCTGGTGCCAGTCGTCAGCCGGGAGATGGAACGCCTTGCATCCCGTCTCGTTGCATTCGACCTGGTACATGGGGTTCTGAACCCGGGAAGTGCTCATCGGCTGCTCGCTGACTCGCGGCGCAGCCACTGGTTCAGCCCGACCGCCACACACGTGCCGAGCACGACCAGGAGGACGGCGACCGAATACCAGATCGGATTCGGCACGAGTGCGGCGGCGGCCCACATGCCGGGAACCAGGGTGGCCGCGCAGACGACGACCATCAGCACGGTGGCTATGGCGGCGACGGTGCGGTGGGGGTGGTTGCGGCGGCGGTGCGCTATCGCGGCGCAGACCACGCCTAACGCGGCGACGGCCGCGCACAGGAGGGTGAGGATGAGGGGGGACATCACCTCACCTGCCGGATGAGGCCGGGGTGGGTCTCGGTGACGGCGGCGATCTCCGCAGCGGCCTGAGGGCTGGCGAACGATTCCTCGTCCGGCTTGCCGAGCCGGTGCCGCAGCTTGGGCAGCATGCAGGGGCAGATGTGCCACAGCTGGTGGTGACGTGCCCCGTCGGACAGGACCTGGCCGAGGCTGATGATGGCGTTCCGGGTGTGGATGTGGATGGTCATGGGCGTTCCTGTACGGGCCAGGTGTGGCCGAGGCCGTCGTCGTGCCGCCGGTCGGGGTGGTCGCCCCGGTCCAGGACGCAAAAGTCGGCGTTCGGGTTGTCGGGGTCGCCCGCCCGGCACACCTTGTCGTGCGCCTCGTTGAACCGGTTCGCGGCGGCGTTCTTCTCCGCGCTCAGCCCGTCACCGATCGGCGCCGGGCCGGGCGGGTAGGCAGGGAAGAGGCCGGTTTCGGCCGGGTACGGATTCCGGTTGGAGGCGACGGGCCGGCCGAGGGCGTTCACCTCGATGGCGCGGCAGGCGTCGAGGTCGTGGCGGGTGCCGGGGGTGCCGGGCATTTTGCAGGCGCATCCGGCGGCGACGAGGAGGAGTCCCTGCCATCCGGCGAGTTCGGCCTGGGCGCGCTGCACCTGCGCGCGGAGCAGGTCGATGTGGGTCTGGGTGTACATCAGCAGTACTCCGGTGAGGGGACGACGGTGAGGGAGGGCCGGGCGGCCGGCGGGCGGACGACACCGAGCGCGTGGGCGACGGCGAGCAGCTCGGCTTCGTCGTCGTCGGGGACGTGCGGCGGTTGGCCGGTGACGAGGTAGACGGCGAGCGCGTCGACGCGGGCCAGGAGGATGCGGCGGGCGGCCAGGACCGGCCCGAAGACCGAGTCGGCGGGGGTGCGGTCGAGGTCGGCGACCGCGTCGGCCAGCGCGGTGAACAGCGCCCAGGCGGCGTTGCCGGAGAGCTGGAGGCAGGCGTGCTCGGCCACGATCAGCGCTGCGGCGCTGGAGGGGATGGTGTGGGAGTGCCAGGCCCGCGCGGTGCGGGTGAGGGCGCGTTCGGAGACGAGCTGCTCGGCCTCGACGACGATGGCGTTCACCGGCCGCCACCGATCCCTCGACGTGCCCCGGCACCCACGCCGGTCCCGCCGATGTTCGCTCGTCTCCCGGCGACGCGGCCGTCGCTGTAACCGCCTGAACTGGAGATGCTGCTCCGGCGGCCCGTCTTCACCGAAGGGAAGTCCACCTCGAAAACCGCCGTGACGGCCGAGCGCCGATCGGCGAGCACCAGTTCGGCGCTCGACGCGGTTCCGGCGGCGGGCTGAGCCTGGTCGTGCTCCTTCACAGCGGCCCGCTCAGCCGCCTTGATGCGGTAAACGACCTCGGAATTGAACCCGAGCATCCAGGCCCGCCGGTAGGCACGCGGGCTCTCGTAGTGCGGGATCTCCACGCGGGTCAGGGCGCTGGCCATCTGAAGCAGGAGAGAGGTGTACAAGACCTCAGCCCGCTCGATGTCCGAGGGGAACCCGTAGATCTTGACGACCTTCTGAGAGCCGCTGGTCCTGAGCAGGACGGACTTGCAGCCCGCAGCCTCGGCCACGAAGTAGATGAGGTTCGCGCGTACACCCGCCCAGGGAGGGGATACATCGACGCGTCGGTTCGTCGGCGTCTCGCGGGTCTTGTCGGCCGCGCCGAGCATGGCCTGTTCGATGCCGTATTTGGCCATCAGCGCGTTCGCGGCGGCCATGAAGGTGTCGCGCTCGTGCTCGTTGTCGGTGCCTTCGGCCTGGGCGAGGAGCTTGCGGACGCGGTCGAGGGTGCGGTCGTCAGCCACGGTCTCGGTCATGCGGCCCTCGCAGCGATGAACACAGGCCGGTCCGGACGCCGGTGCAACTCCACCAGCCAGCCCTCCTGGTCCTTGCCGACGCAGCACCACGCGCCGCAGTCCGGCAGCGTGCACGGCACAGGCTCGGTGACGATCTCCACCGGGTCGGGGAGAGGCCGGCCAGTCTGGTCGCCGGCGCCGGGGATGTGCGCGCGGTCGCCGACGGCGAGGTGGTTGAAGGTGTCAGGGGTAGGCTGTTGCATGCTCCGCTCGTTTCTCGTGAGGGTGTGAGCGGGGTCTGGCGTCGTAGGCGCGGCGCCGGACCCGGAACTTTTAGGAGGCTTTGAGCTGCGGCTCGGCCTGCTTCTTCCTGGCGCGTGCGGCGACGGCCTTCAACGCCATACGGGTCATGTGCGCGCTGTGGTACTTCTCGGCCGCCTGCTGGATCCCGGCCTCAGGCACGATCCCCTCGGCCCGGACGTATTCGATCCAGTACTCGACGCGCATCGGCGACGCACGCCGCGCGGCCTCGGTGCGCTCCGCCCGATCAGGGGTGCGCGCCCAGGAGATGTCGGCGGCGATACGGCGCTGCGCGGAGGTGCGGGAGTCGGTCATGCCCGCCCACCTCCGACCGGCTCGGCCGTGGCCCGGCGCCGGCGCTTGGGCGGGTCCGGTGCGAAAGCGCCGCGCTCGACCTCAAGGAGCTGCTCAAGGGCGTCGAGGAGCTCGACGGACGGCTGCTTGGAGCTGGTTTCGATTCTGTAGATGTGGTCGCGGTGGCGCGGGGTGCCGTGCTCGGCCAACTTCGCCACCACCTGAGCGATGGTCATACGCAAGTCCTCGCGGCGCTTGCGAATCTTGCGACCGTCGGTGCGGGTGAGCTGTGCCATGCGAGGCAACTTAGGACAGATTTAGACAGATCTCAAGGCTTATCTGTCTCGATCTGTCTTCCAATCTGCCCTGACCGCAACCAGCACGCTCGGTCAACCTGGCGTCATCTCCGGATCTACACAGGGTCACGCAGGCAGGTCAGACGCCGACCCCCGTTATGAGCTGGCGTTATGGCTCGTCATCTGTCTAGACCTGTCTCAATCTGTCCTGGCAGACTGTTCCTGGAGGGGTTTTGAAACCCCCCGACATGTCCACCACACAGCACTGTCCTTCGGGGGGTTTCAAAACCCACCGAGACAACGACCACCGCGAGGGGGCGACACGTGTGGCCGAGCAGCAGGTAGCGACCGCCCGCGAGCGGCTGGCCCAGCTCATGGACTACCGGCGAAGAGCACTCGGCCTCGACTGGAACCAGGTCGCCGAACTGGCCGGCCTCACCAAAGAAGGCCTGAGGACCATCCGCGGCACCACCCGAGCTATCCGGCCAAAATCCGCTCGCGGCATCGAAAGAGCCCTTCAATGGCCGGTCGGCGCAGTCGATGAAATCCTCACCGACTACGTCTCCGCAGACCTTTTCAGAGCTCCGGCCGACAGGCCCATTGCGACGCCTCCCCCGCAGCACCCGCAAATGGCACCGAGCGTCGACTCGGGTGTCGATGCTCTGATTCAACTCGATGACGGCAGGACCTGGGCGATTCAGGCCAAGCGCACCTCACCAGGCAGCCCGCTCGAAGACCAGCTTGCGGAAGCTCTCGAGGGTGCCGGATTCGAGATACGCCAGGTCGTCGCAACGTCCCCGCTTCTAGACCACGGTGCCGACATTGCGAAGATACGTGGGCTCTGGCTGGCGGAAGACCTGGAGACTCCGACGCAGCCCCAGCAGCGCGCCGGCCGGGCTGGACGTCGGGAGCAACTTGCCGAAGATGTGACCGCTGAGGACATCCTCGACGATCCCGACCTGCCGCCCCGGGTGCGCCAGGCGCTCCTCGACGCCTACCACCGTCTCCGGCGTGAGGTCGTCGAGGAGCTAAGCAAGCCCGACAGCTAGTTGTCGTCCCGATCGCGCTGACGCGCGACGTCGACCAGGCCCTGGACGACGCCCCGTACCCCGATGTTGTAGCCGCGGTCGAACTGATAAACGGTGCACTTCATCTGGCTGATCCCGGCGAGGGCGATCAACCAAATACTGGCCGTGAGGGAGCCCGCCAAGAGCGTCAGATGCAACCGGTGCCCACCGAGATACGTGGTGGCGGAGACGAGGGTCGCCGCCCACAGGGTGAAGGTGACGGTGGCTGCTGACGTGATGAGGGCGTGCTGCTTGATGTGCATTTCGTCCTTCCGGTGAGCCCCGGTCCCCACGTAGAGCTCACCCGTACCGTGTTTCGCAGGCAACGGCCCCGTCACGCTACGCGCATCGAACGCTGTTCGGAAAGAGGGATTTTGGACCGGTCCGAGCCCGTAAGGGTTCTATAGCCAAAAGGTAAGAAACCGAGGACAGAAATGACCCCCGAACAGGGGACATTCGAGAAACTCGATTCCACAATTGCGCGGTGATTGCGCGAACAATCAGGCCTGGAATACCAACCGCCAGATCGGGCAAGGGAGTAGGCGCCGACCCCTCGTCACAGGGGTCGGAGCCAGGGGCCGCACGGGCCGTGCCGTTGCCTGCGGGGTAGGCCCGGCCCGTGCGGTGCCACATGCCCCTCGCCAACCGCCAGTAGCGGCATTCGGACGATCCTATGCAGACAACGTTCTCCGGCAGAAGAGTCTCAACATGAGACACACGGACCGTAGAAGATTCTTGCGCCCACGTGTCAAATACGGTCACCCGGAGATAGACGCGCATGCGTCTCCCGCGCACGTTCTTTCGCGAGCCCCGACCCGTACAGCTGCACCATCGCGGTGCTCTTCCAGCCGAGGATGTGCTGCACATCGGTCTCGTTCGCGTTCGCCTTCAACAGGTTGTGGGTGACGGTCCCACGCCATTCGTGCGGAGTGATGGTGCGGCCGAGTTTCGCCTCCTCGGCCCGGCGGGCCAGCATCGCCCGGACCCCCGAATGCGTGAAACGGCTGGTGTCGTGCCCCTGCACTCCGAGCCACAGATACGGGCTCAACGCCGCCTTCGGGTGCTTCTCCCTCACCCGCAGGTAGCGGTCCACCGCGTTGGCTGCCTTCGCGCCGATCGGCGCCCAGTGCTCATCCCCGCCCTTCAGGACGATGCGGATCTTCCGGCCCCTCAGGTCGAGGTCCCTCAGGCGGATGTTCGCGATGCCAGACACCCGGGCCCCGTTGTCCATCAGGATCCGGATGATCGCCGTATCGCGGCGGTCCTCGAACCCCCCGCCGGCGCACACCTTCAGCAGCGCCCGGGTGTCGTCGTCGCTGATGTAGTTCCGCACCTTCGCCGGGACCTTCGGCTTGGCCACGGTGGCCATGGGGGACTGCCACGTCCGCTCACCCTCGGCCTGGATCCAGCCCCACCACACCCTCAGGTTGCGGTAGTGGGTGGCTGCGCTGGCCGGGCTGGTCCGCTCCCGCTCTGCGATCAGGAACCTGCGGACGTGCGCGGCCTCGACGTCCTGCGAATCGTCGGGCATGGAATTCGCGGCCAGGAAAGCCACGAATGCCTTCGCCGAATCGACATAGGAGCGGATGGTCTTCTTTGCTTTTCCATTGCTGTCGAGCGACGTCTCCCACGGTTCGATAAGCCGCGCGAGATCCACGCCGGTGGAGAGGTTCCGGGGTTTCTTCGCGGCGGGGACGCCGCCTCGGACGAGGGTTCCGTCGTCGCTGGCGGCGGGGGCCGGCGCGGGTTTCGGCTCGCGCTCGGGTTCGGGTGCGACGGCGGCGAGCTGGGCGCTGCCGCGTGGCCGGCGGGTGCGTCCGGTGCCGATGGGGATGACGTTGGTCATGCCAGGTTGCTCACCTTCTCGGGGGAGCTACGGGCCGCCCCCCGGTGCGGTGATTATTGGCTCTATCACCTGTGTGCACCGTGGTAAGGTTGTCTCTGTCGCCCAAGACCGCAGGTCAAGGGCAGGACAACATGCAGCCGTAGCTCAATGGATAGAGCATCTGACTACGGATCAGAAGGTTGGGGTTTCGAGTACCTCCGGCTGCACTGCAAAGAAGCCCAGGTCAGCAGCTTGCTGACCTGGGCTTCTGCGTTGTCTGGGGGCATTGGGTCAAGGGCCCCGGATACCGGCCCTCGACGACATCGTCGAATGATCGACGGCCGGGATTCACGTCGTGGGTGCGCCGCCCGCCGCGCGGTGGAGCCTCGTCGCGAGGCGATCGAACGCCACTGCGAGCTCGTCTCCGTCGATCACCTCGATGTCGACGTCGAGTTGTGTCATCCACAGCGCGAGCCGGTTCGGGTCGTCGGAACCCAGCTCTACATGGCACGTGGACTCGTCGACCACCTGGATGTCGACCGGGATGCGGATCTTCGCGGCGACCTCGGCGGCGGGGGCGTGCACGAGTATCCGGGCGCGGTACTTCCAGGCCATCTTGCTGATGCGTTTGATGACGTACTCGACGGCATTGTCCTCCGGGATCGCGCGCGGCTGGAAGCGCGCACCCGTCGGTGCGTGCGGGACCATGCGGTCGACACGGAAGACCCGCCAGTCGTCACGGTCGAGGTCCCATGCGAGCAGGTACCAGAGCGGGCCCCAGCTCACCAGCCGTAGCGGTTCGGTGTTGCGGGGCCCTTCGCTGCCTCCGGGCTTCGTGTATCCGAACCGGAGTCGTTCGTGGCCGCGGATCGCGGCGGCGACCGTGCCGAGAACCGAGAGATCGAGGGACGGCCCAGGCCCTGGGACGACGCTCGTCGCCTCGCGTACCGCCTCTACGCGCCGGCGCAGGCGTGCGGGCAGCACTTGCTCCAGCTTCGCGAGCGCGGTGAGCGATGTCTCTTCGACTCCGAGCCTTTGGGTCGCGACCGCACCCAGTCCGACCGCGACGGCTACGGCCTCGTCGTCGTCGAGCAGTAGTGGGGGCATCGCCGTCCCGGCGGCCAGCCGGTAGCCGCCCGCGACGCCGGGGCGCGCGTCCACGGGGTAGCCGATCGAGCGCAGCTTGCCGATGTCGGTCCGCACAGTTCTCGCGCTCACATCGAGCCGGTCGGCGAGTTCGGAGCTCGTCCAATCGCGCTTGAGCTGGAGCAATGACAGCAGTTCGAGCAGGCGGACCGAGGTCTCCAACATGTTCCGATCATTCCAGCTATTGCGGAAGGTAGCCTGCCGCGATTGCTGGAAACGTCGATGTCGTGAATCAGAACAAGGCACTCACACCGTTCCGCATCGACGTCCCCCAGGCCGATATAGACGACCTGCTTAACCGGCTGGCCCACACGCGCTGGCCGACCCCCGTGCCGGGCCGAGACGATCGCACCGACTTCAGCCGCGGCATCCCGCAGGTGTACCTGGAAGAGCTCGCCGAGTACTGGCGCGACGGATTCGACTGGCGTGCGCAGGAGGAGAAGCTCAACGAGTACGAACAATTCACGACGGTCGTCGACGGCCAGACGTTCCACGTCGTCCACGTGCGATCGGCGAACTCGGAGGCCACTCCGCTGATGCTGAACCACGGCTGGCCGGGCTCTTTCGTCGAGTATCAGCGGCTCATCCCGCTGCTGACCGATGAGTTCCACGTGGTCATCCCGGCGCCGCCCGGCTTCGGGTTCTCCACTCCGCTGTCAGGGACCGGCTGGGAGCTGGCGCGGACGACGGAGGCCTACGCCGAGATCATGACGCGTCTCGGCTACGAGAGGTTCGCGGCGCACGGCACCGACATGGGTTCGGGCACCGTCGGGCGCCTCGCGGCGCTCTACCCGGAGCGCGTCATTGGCATGCACATCGGCTGCGACCCCGCGTTGCTCGGGTTGGTCGGCGACAAGTTTCCTTACCCCGACGGCATGTCCGATGACGAGATCGCCCAGATCGAGGCAGTGCGCACCGAGGCTGCGGCCGACCATGGGTATCTCCTGATGCAGAACCACCGTCCCGACACGATCGGCGCGGCGCTCACCGACTCGCCGGTCGGTCAGCTCGCGTGGATCGCCGAGAAGTTCAAGACCAGGACCAGCGGCGACCACCGGACGCCGGACGAGTCGGTCGACCGCGACCAGCTCCTCACGAACATCAGCCTGTACTGGTTCACCCGCAGCGGCGCGTCGAGCGCGCAGTTCTACTACGAGGCCGAGCACTCCGGAGTCGACGTGCTCATGGGCTTCGGCGTGCCGTCCGGATGGGCCGTGTTCGATGCCCACCCGCTCATTCGCGCCGCGATGGACCCGTGGAAGGCGATCGGCCACTGGAGCGAGTTCACCGAGGGCGGTCACTTCCCCGCGATGGAGGAACCGGAGCTGCTCGCGGACGATATCCGCACCTTCTTCCGCGGCATTTCCTGACCCCGCGTCCGGGCCGGCCGGCTACGGAGATCCACTCAAGGCCCGGCCGGTCCGGCGCGTCCAGGACCTCGTCGACCTCGAACCGGCGACGAGCGGATGGCCGCCTCCCACCGGCGCGGGCTACCTCGTGATGGCTGATCCGGAGGGAAACGAGTGCTGCTCCGGCTGAGCGACGGGGAACTTCACCCCGGTGAGGTCTTCGGAGACGGCCCACAGCCGCTGCTGGACGGCTACCTCGTAGGACGACGGGCTGGAGGTGACCAGCCGGGGGTGGCCCATGACCTCGTTGCGGCCGCCGGGGCCGTAGTACTGGGCGCCGAGTGCGGCGGGGTCGGTGGCGGCGCGCAGGGTCGGCAGCGCGCCCATCGCCGGGGTCTGGGTGATCAGCGGTGCGAGCCAGGTGAGCGGGAGCCGGAGGGCCGCGGGGGTGTTGCGGGCGAGTTCGGTGCTGGACATGCCGGGGTGCGCGGCCATCGCGACGGTGGTGCCGTGCGTGGCGAGACGGCGCTGCAGTTCGTAGGTGAACATCAGGTTGGCCAGCTTGGACTGACCATAGGCGGCGGTGCGGCTGTATGACCGCTCCCACTGCAGGTCGTCGAAGTGGATCGCGGCCCGGATGCGGTGGCCGGTGCTGCTGACTGTCACCACGCGCGAGCCGGGCACCGGCAGCATCAGGTCCAGCAGCAGCCCGGTGAGCGCGAAGTGGCCGAGGTGGTTGGTGCCGAACTGCATCTCGAAGCCGTCCCGGGTGGTCTGCTTCGGGGTGTACATCACGCCGGCGTTGTTGATCAGCAGGTCGATCCGGTCGAGGCGGGAGCGCAGCGCCGCCGCCGCGGTCCGGACGGAGTCGAGCGAGGTCAGGTCCAGCGCCTGCACGGTCACGTCGCCGGTCATGCGGGCCGCGGCCTGCTCGCCCTTCTCGACGTTGCGGACGGCGAGCACCACGGACGCGCCGCGCTCGGCGAGCGCCTTGGCGGTCTCGTAGCCCAGTCCGGTGTTGGCCCCGGTCACCACGGCCACCCGCCCGCGCTGGTCAGGAATGTTCGCCGTCGTCCACTTCTCGCTCATGTCGGGCTCCCAGCCAGCTAACGTACCGAAGGTATCCTGTGATGACGACGTTAAAGTACTCTCGGTACGTTGTCAAAGTACCGCAGGTACTTAAGTTAGGCTGGCGAGCGTGACTTTCCAGCGGGCGCGAACCGAAGAGCAGCGGGAGATCCGCCGACGGGCGATCCTCGACATGGCGTCGGCGATGCTCGACGAGATGCCCGTGGCCGCGGTCACCCTGAACGAGCTCAGCCGCCGGGTGGGCCTGGCGAAGCCGAACGTGCTGCGTTACTTCGAGTCTCGCGAGGCGGTGCTGCTGGAACTGCTGAACCACTTCCTGCAGGAGTGGCTGACGGAACTGGCAGGCGAGCTGGCCGCCGGCGTCGACGAGAAGCTGCCCATGGCCGAGCGTGCGGCAGCGGTGGCCGAGATCCTCAGCCGATCACTCTCCGGGCGGGTGGTGCTGTGCGACCTTTTCGGCGCGCAGGGCGGCGTTCTGGAACACAACGTCTCCGTCGAGGTCGTGGCACGCTACAAGCGCGCCTCCCTGGACCGCCTGACGACCATGACCGCCCTGATCCAGAAGTACCTGCCGGAGCTGGGCGAGAACGCCACGCTGTTCAGCCTGCAAACCATGATCATGGCCGGTGCGCTGGCGGCGTACAACACACCCCCACCCAGCCTGCAGGCGGCCTACCAGGCCGAGCCCGACCTGGCCCGCTTCCACTTGGACCTGAAGGACTCCTTGAAACTGGCCCTGACCGCGACCCTCCTGGGCGTGCTACCCCGCCGCTGACCCGCGTCGCACTGGAGCGCTCGGACACCACGAAGCAGCTCAGAAGTCGATTCTGGCCGCCACCGGCAGGTGGTCGCTGCCGGTGGCGGGCAGCACCCACGAACTCTTCGGCTGTACGCCGCGGACCAGGATCTGGTCGATGCGCGCCACCGGGAACGTCGCCGGAAAGGTGAAACCGAAGCCGCCTCCGGCTGTCTCCTGGGCCGAGCGCAAAGACGAAATGAGAGAAGTGAACGCGCGGTCGTCCGTCGTCCCGTTCAGGTCACCGAGCAGCACCAACCGCTCGTTCTTCTCGGCGGCGACGGCCTTGGCGAGGGCTTGTGAGCCGCGGTCCCGGCTGTCCGTCCAGAAGCCGTTCCTGGGGAACACCCGTACAGACCCCAGGTGAGCCACATACACCGCAACCGGACCCTGTTCCGTGGCCACGGTGGTGCGCAGCGCCCGGTTGTAGGCCGCCTCGGCGGCGGCCGGAAGGGTGTCCGCCAGCGGTCCGGCGTCCATGCCGATGTCGACCGGCCGGATGTCCGTCAGCGGGAGCTTGCTCCACAGCCCGACCGTGCCCTGCACCGTGTGGAACGGGTAGGCCTCGGCGAGTTCCTGCTCGTACAGCGGCTTCGCCTGGGGGGTGATCTCCTCCAGGGCCAGCACGTCCGCGCCGGAGGCGGCCAGGTCGTGGGCGGTGCCGGCCGGGTCGGGGTTGGCGGCGCCGACGTTGTGGCTGACCACGGTGAGGTCGCCGCCGGGCTGGGACTTGTCGATGAGCAGCCCGCCGAAGAGGCTCAGCCACACCGCGACCGGCAGCAGCAGCGCGACCACCCCGGAGGCCGAGCGGCGCCACAGCGCCGCCGTCAGGAGCATCGGGATGAACACGCCGAACCACGGCAGGAAGGTGTCCACCAGGCTGCCGAGGCCGCCCCGGTCCGTGATCTGCGCGTGGAGGAGCATGAGCAGGCCGAGCAGCAGCGCCGGCGCCGCGAGCACGCGGCCGCGCTTCCACGGCCCCGGCTGGAGAACGGGCGGGGTGTCGGAACTCGTATCGAGGAGGTCCGGCTGTCTGACGGTCACTGCTGCATCCTCGGGTCCTGGGTGGGGTCGGCGTACATGCGTGGGCAACCATGATCGATCGCATCGGTGCGGAGTTCGTAGTGCCAGGGTTCGTTCCGGTAGATCTGGCACAGGCCGTATTCGGCGCCGTGCTCGGACAGCCACGCCGTGGCGTCGAGCCGCCCGATGTCGACCGCGTCGCCTGACACGTGACGAGATCTCTTCGCGGTGGCCACCCACCGGGCGGCCTCCTCTTTCGAGCCGTACTTCGCGACCGCCTCACGGAGCAGCTCATTCTGGCGCTTGGGGGAACGCCAGCCGCTGTTGACGTAGAACGTGACCTCGTCCTCGGCGGCGTCGGTCGCCGCCTCGCGCAGGGCCCGGAGCAGGTCGGGGGCGAGGTGGGTGACGCCGGGATACTCCTCGTCGAACACGGTCACTCTGCGGGGGAGGGCGCCGTCGGCCTCGCCATGTGCCCACTGACGCTCCACGGATGCCGATACGGCCGGAGTGGGTGCGTATTTCGGCGCCTGGGCGGCGCAGGCTGTGGTGATCAGGCTCAAGGCGACGACGAGACGGCTCGATATCCGAGGCATGCCGCCAGTGAAGGCGGCGCGGTGTTGTCAGCACGTATGCGGTTTTCGATACGCCGACGATATGCCCCTGTTCATACCATCGAGAGTGTGCGCGTGTTGATCGTCGAGGACGAGCCCTATCTGGCCGAAGCCATCCGCGACGGTCTCCGTCTGGACGCGATCGCCGCCGACATGGCAGGTGACGGCGATACCGCTCTGGAGATGCTGAGCGTCAACGGTTACGACATCGCCGTGCTCGACCGCGACATCCCGGGACCGTCCGGCGACGAGATCGCCAGGCACATCGTGGCCTCCGGCAGCGGTATGCCCATCCTCATGCTCACCGCGGCCGAGCGGCTCGACGACAAGGCCTCCGGGTTCGAGGTCGGGGCCGACGACTATCTCACCAAACCGTTCGAGGTTCGCGAGCTCGTCATGCGGCTGCGGGCGCTCGACCGTCGGCGGGCCCACAGCAGACCGCCGGTGCGGGAGATCGCCGGGCTGCGGGTGGATCCGTTCCGCAGGGAGGTCTACCGTGACGGCCGCTACATCGCGCTGACCAGGAAGCAGTTCGCCGTGCTCGACGTCCTCGTCGCGGCGGAGGGCGGGGTCGTCAGCGCCGAGGAGCTGTTGGAACGGGCTTGGGACGAGAACGCCGACCCCTTCACCAACGCCGTGCGCATCACGGTCTCGGCGCTGCGTAAACGTCTCGGCGAACCCTGGATCATCGCCACCGTTCCGGGTGTCGGCTACCGCATCGACACAGATGGATAGAGCGCCCGGGTTGAGCGTTCGCCTCAAACTCACCCTCAGCTACGCCGGATTCCTCATGCTCGCCGGGGGGCTGCTGCTCGGGGCGGTGTGGTTCTTCACGCTGCGCCATCTGCCCGAGTTCACGAATGTGCCCGGGGGCGTGCTGCCCCGCTCGATACTCCTGCGCGATCTCGCGTCGGCCGCGGGCGCGGTGCTGCTCCTGCTGCTGATGTTCGGGCTCGGCGGCGGGTGGATCCTGGCCGGGCGGATGCTCGCCCCGCTGACGCGCATCACCGACGCCACCCGGCTGGCCACGACCGGATCGCTCTCCCACCGCATCCGGCTGCCCGGCCGCGCAGACGAGTTCAGGGAACTCGCCGACGTCTTCGACGGCATGCTCGAACGGCTCGAAGCACACGTCGCCGAACAGCGGAGGTTCGCGGCCAACGCCTCTCACGAGCTGCGCACCCCGCTCGCGATCTCCAAGGCGCTGCTGGACGTGGCCCGCACCGACCCCGACCGCGACATCGGCGAAGTCCTCGAACGCCTCCACTCCGTCAACACCCGGGCGATCGACCTCACCGAGACGTTGCTCCTGCTCAGCCGGGCCGAGCAGCGGTCGTTCACCCGCGAGCGCGTCGACCTGTCCCTCCTGGCGGAGGAGGCCGCCGAGACGCTTCTCCCGCTGGCGGAGAAGCGCGGCGTCACCGTCGAGACCTCCGGTGACATCACCCCGGCGATCGGATCGCCGACGCTCCTGCTGCAGCTGACCACGAACCTCGTACAGAACGCGATCGTCCACAACCTGCCAGGCCAGGGCAGTGTGTGGGTCAGCACCAGCGTCGGCCCCACGACCGTGGTGCTGGCTGTCGAGAACACCGGCGAGAGGCTCAGCCCCCGGATGGTCTCGACGCTCACCGAACCGTTCCGGCGCGGCACCGAGCGGATCCACACCGACCACGCGGGCGTCGGCCTCGGCCTGGCGATCGTCAAGACCATCACCCACGCACACGACGGAACCCTCACCCTCACCCCGCGATCGGCCGGCGGGATCCGCGTCACCGTGGAGCTTCCCGCTCCTATGCACGGCCCCGGCTGAGGGCGAGCCGGCCGGGCAGCGCCGTGGCGGCCAGGGCGAGGACGGCCGCGACCGAGATCACCGCCAGATAGGTGAGCGGCGGGATGTGCGGCACGGCCGAGCCGGTCATGCCCTTGCTGAACGCCGACAGGGTGACCAGCGCGATCGCCGTCCCGATGGTCACCGCGATCGCGACCGCGATCAGGGTCTCCAGCCTGAGCATCCGCAGGGTCTGCCGCCGGGTGGCGCCGACCAGGCGGAGCAGCGCGAGTTCCCGCCACCTCGCCGAGGTGGACATGGCCAGCGTGTTGACCACCGCGATGGCGGCGAACGCGATGATCAGGCCCATCGCCACGTAGTTCACCTCGGCGTCGGCCGCGCCCGCCGCCGCGGCCTGAGCCCGGTCGAGCACGCTGACGCCCGGCACGAGCCGTCGCAGGTCCGACCGGGTCAGCGAAGGGGCGGCGACCAGCACGGTGCCGAGCGGGTCGTCCACGTGCCGGACCACCAGCGCGTGGGAGAGCGTGAGGTCGCCGAATCCCAGGCCGCGGTCATAGAGCGCGATGACGCGGAGTTCGGCGGGGGTGCCGTCGCCGAGGGTCAGGCGGAGCTTCGCGCCCACCTCGACGCCGAGCCGCTCGGCCGCCGTGCGGCTGACCGCGACGGAGGCGTCGTCGAGGTCGTCCATCTTCCCGGCGACCACGCCCAGGTCCATGGTCTTGCTGAGGCCGTCAGTCGTCACGGCCTGCGCGCCGTACTTGTCCAGGCCCACCCGCACCGACGTGCGCAGCACCTCCGTGACGGCTTCGACGCCGGGGATCCCGCGTACGACCGCCGCCGTGCCGGGACCGAGGATGTGCTCCGCTCGGGTGCCCGCCGTCGCCTGCGTCTGGGCCGCGTGTCCCATGGTGGTCTGGACGAACAGGATCGTGCAGGTCAACGCCACCATCAGGCTGAGTGGCGCGATGACCGAGGCCAGCCGCTTCGACCCGGCCCGCACGTTGGCGGTGGCCAGATAGCCGCTCACCCGGGACGGCCGCAGCACGGACGTCACCGTACGGGCGATCACCGGGCCGAGCAGCGCCACCGCGATCGTCCACACCAGCGCGGTGAGCATGGTGACCGGGCCGGAGGCCGCCTCGGTCGACAGGACCGACAGCAGCACCGTCAGCGCCACCCCTGCCCCGGCGCACAGCAGACCGGCGACCACCCTGACGGCGGGCATCCGCCCGGTCTCCACTTCCGCCTCGCCGAGCGCTTCCACCGGGCGGATCCGCACCGCGCGGCGGGCCGAGAGGCGGGCCGCCGCCCACGCCGCGATCGTGGTGGTCAGCAGGGCGGCGAGCAGGGGGAACGGGCTCACCACCAAATCGAGGTTGGCCGGCATCGCGCCGAGTGCGACGAACCTGGACCGCAACCAGAAACCCAGTCCCACGCCGCCCGCCGCGCCCAGCACTCCGGCCACCAGGCCGATCAGCACGGCCTCGCCGCCGAGCATCGCCCGGATCTGCCGGGGTGTGGCCGCGATGGCTCTGAGCAGGGCGATCTCCCGCTGGCGCTGCTGGATGGACAGCGCGAACGTGCCGACGACGACGAGGATCGCGACCAGCAGTGAGGTGCCGCCGATGGCGCCGCCGAGGCTGATCAGCTTCACCCGCGACTTCTCGGCGTCCAGGAATTCCACGGTGCCGCGCTCGTCGCCCGTGTGGGTGAGCGCCGTCGTGCCTTTCAGCGCGGCTGAGACGTCCACCTCGGGGAAGACGCCGATCGCGCTGACCTGTCCCGGCCGATCGGCCAGGCGCCGGGCCTCTTCGGTGGTGAAGAACAACGCGGGCAGGTTCTGCGCGGTGACGCCGGTGACCAGATAGGTCCTGGTCCCGGCCCCAGTCAGCACGGGGACCCGCGCGCCCACGGAGAACTCCGACGCGACCATCTCGCCCGCCGCTCTCGGTTCACGTCCGGCCCGCAGGGTGAACGGGGTGAGCGCCGCTGACTCCCAGCCGTGCCCGTGGAACCGGCGGTCGCCGACGTAGGCGGCGAAGGTCACCTCGGTGACCACCCGAGAGACGCCGGGGACCCGGCGCAGCCGATCGGCCAGGGACTCCTCGACCCAGGCCCGCTCGGACAGCGGCTTGGCCTTGGTCTTGGTCTTCTCCGCCGACTTGCGGACCGTCTCGCGGACGAACTGGTCACCCGTGACGATCACCGGGGCGCCCGCGTAGCGCTCAGGGGCGACGCCCCCACGCAGGCCCGTCTCCAGCAGCATGCCGCAGGCGCAGACCAGCGCGGCGGCGCAGAGCAGGGCGACGAACGCGCCCGCGAAGGCGGCCCTGCGGTGCCGGAGCGTCTTCACCGTCAGGGAGAACATCAGACCCACGCTCCCAGCCGGGTCATCCGCTCGGCGACCTGCTCCGAGGTGGGGGCCGTCAAGGTGTCGACGATCCTGCCGTCGGCCAGGAACAGCACCGCGTCGGCGTAGGAGGCGGCCACCGGGTCGTGGGTGACCATCACCACCGTCTGGCCCATTCCGTCCACGACCTCCCTGAGCAGGGTCAGCACGTCGCGGGCGGTCATCGTGTCGAGCGCGCCGGTCGGCTCGTCGCAGAACACGACCTCGGGCCTGGCGATCAGCGCCCTGGCGATGGCCACCCGCTGCTGCTGGCCGCCGGAAAGCTGCGCGGGGCGGTGGCTCGTCCGCCCTTCGAGCCCCACCCTGGACACGATCTCGTCCAGCCACGCCCGGTCGGCCTTCACGCCCGCCAGTCGCAGCGGGAGTGTGATGTTCTCGATCACGGTGAGCGCCGAGATCAGGTTGAAGGCCTGGAACACGAAGCCGATCCGCAGCCTGCGCAGTTCGGTCAGCGCCGTCTCGTTCATTCCGGCCAGTTCGGTGCCGCCGAGCGTTACCGAACCCGAGGACGGCACGTCGAGCCCCGCCGCGCAGTGGAGGAACGTGCTCTTGCCCGACCCCGAAGGGCCCATGACCGCGGTGAAGCTCCCGCGTGGGATGCCCACCGACACCTCGCGCAGGGCCGCGACCGCGCCCTGGCCCTTGCCGTACACCTTGCTCACCGCGTCCAAGCGGACTACGTCTGTCATGGCTTCCACCCTGCTGACCAGGCGCGGCGCGGGCCAGGGAGGCGATCACGCGCAGACCATGACCTCGTCCCGATCTGGACACTGGTAGACATACCGCTGTGATTCGTGTGCTTCTAGCCGAGGACCAGCACGTCATCAGGGGCGCCCTGGTCGCGTTGCTCGGCCTCGAACCGGACCTGGAGGTCGTCGCCTCGGTCGAGTCGGGCGACGCCGCCCTCTCTTCGGCCCTGGTCCACCGGCCGGATGTCGCGGTGCTCGACATCGACATGCCCGGCACGCTCGACGGTCTGGCCGCCGCCGCCGAGCTCCGGGTGAAGCTGCCGGCGTGCCGCACGCTCGTGCTGACCGGGCACGGCAAGCCGGGCCATCTGCGGCGCGCGCTCGGGGCGCAGGTGGACGGGTTCCTGCTGAAGACCGCGCCGCCCGAGGACCTGGTCGCGGCGATCCGCAAGGTCGCGGCGGGGGAGCGGGTGCTCGACCCCTCGCTGGCGGTCACCGCCTGGGATCTGGCCGACAATCCGCTGACGCCCCGCGAGGCCGATGTGCTGCGGCTGGCGGCAGGGGGCGCCGACGCGGCCGAGATCGCGGGCCGGCTCTTCCTGGGCGCGGGAACGGTGCGCAACTACCTGACCGCCATCGTCGCCAAGCTCAATGCCCGTAACCGCACGGACGCCGTCCGCATCGCCACCGAGGCGGGCTGGATCTAACGGGTCGGCGCCTGGGCGGTCAGTTCGAACCAGCTGTCCTCGCGAGCGGTGCCGAGACGTCCGTCGAGAGCGGCCAGGCGGGTGGTCAGGTTGCCGATCCCGGCCGAACCCGGGCGTCCTCCCGCCGGGCCGACGCCGTCGTTGCGCACCTGGAGCCGGACCGCGCCGTCGTCGGTCACCGTCGTGATCGCGCAGTGCCGGGCCGAGCTGTGCCTGAGCACGTTGGTGACCGCCTCCCGGAGCACCGTGCCCAGGACGTTCTCCACCTCGGCGGGGAGTTCGCCGTGGGTCAGGGCGAGCTCCACCTCGATGCCCGCGGCGGCCAGCACCGAGCGCGCCGACTCGGCCTCGACGGCCAGGGACATCGCCTGCTGTTCGCCGGAGACGACCCGCAGATCCGTCGCCGCCTTCTCGGCCATCGCGAGCACGTCTTCCAGTTCGGCGCGGGCCCGTTCGGGGTCCAGGCGTCTGGCCAGCTCGCACTTGAGCAGGATCGCGGCCAGGCTGTGTCCGAGCAGGTCGTGCAGGTCGCGGGCGGCGCGCAGGCGTTCTTCGACCACGGCGGAGCGGGCCAGCGCCTGCCTGGCCTGGTGCAGTTCCTTCACGAGCTGGGCGAGTCTGACCAGGCCGTACACGACCAGGCCGGTCACCAGTGTGCTCACGGTGAAGTTGACCGTCTGCGGGAACGGCAGGCCGAGCAGCACCGCGCTCGCCGCCACGCTCGCCATCACGCCTCCGACCAGCGGCCAGGCGACCGCCCACGGGAACGCGAGCAGAATCGGGCCGGCGAGGAACCCGGCGCTGCCCAGCCAGGCGCGGCCGAACACGAGAATCGGCAGGTAGGTGAGCAGCGCCATCAGCACGAGCGAGGGCATGTGGCGCCCGGTGATCGAACGGATCTGCATGAAGACGATCACGCCGAGACAGGCCGCCGCCGGTACGACCAGACCTCCGGGGACCAGCAGCAGCGCCTTGGCCGAGAACCCGACGAGCACGGCGACCAGCAGGGCGAGGGACAACCGGTAGGAACCGGGGTCGTCGATGGTCCGCACCGGCCCGTGGGTGCCGGGGAGCACGGCGTCGACGGTCAGCCTGCCCTCGGCGGACAGGCTCGTGGACAGGGTGCCGCCCGCCTGCTCGACCTGCCTGACCAGGTCGGCCAGGTTGTCGTCCTCGGCCGTGCGGGCACCGTCGTGGACGACGCGCAGCCGCACCGTGCCGTTCGCGGCGGTGGTCTCGATCACGCAGGTCGTGGCCGTGCGCTGCCGTAAGGCCTCGGTCACCGCCTCCCGCAGGACGGCCGAGAGCAGCGCGCCCGCCGGTCCGAGCGGTTCGCTGTGTCCGACGCGCACCTCGGCCTTGATCCCCGCCGCCGTGAGCATCGCGCGGGCGGTCGTCACCTCGGGCGCCAGGGAGGTGGCGCGGTAGTCGGCGGCGGCGTTCCTGGTGTCGGCCAGCGAGCGGCGAGCCGCGCCGACGACGTCGCCGAGCACCTCGGCTGTGCGTTCCGGCCGGCCCAGGACCACCTTGACGCCCGCGACGATCGCCGCGAGCCCTCGGCCGATGCCGTCGCTCAGCTCGGCGGCGATCCGGAGCCGTTCTTCGGCCGCCGCCGCCATGGCCAGCGCCAGCCGGGCGGCGTGCGCCTCCTCGACCCGATCGGTGAGCCGGGTGAGCCCGTAGATCAGCAGCGCGATGAGCACCATGCTGATCGCGGAGTCGGCCGGGCCGATGACGGCGGCGCTGACCGCCACCGGCAGGGCCAGTGGCCACAGCGGGGTCAGCAGCAGCGATCCGCTCAGGAAGCCGAGGAGTCCGACGGAGGCCCCGAGGCCGACCGTGGCCGTGTAGCCGACCACCGCCTGGGCGGCCAAAAGCCACGGGCGCCTGAAGCGCTGGAGGGAGCGGAAGACGTACACGAGCTGGAGCCCGAGCGCCACGACGGCGAGGAACGACCCCGCGAGCAGGTAGACGACCGCGAACGCGGCGAGCACCGCGACGACGATCCCCCGCGCGAGGCGAGGCACCGGAACCTGCGACAGCACACTTCCCCCGCCCCCCGACCGAGGCCAGCCTACGGGGGACGGCGAAGGGAGGAATCTCCCGGTTCGCGCGTCTCCGGAACTGCCCGTAGCAGGCGCCGACCGGCCGCGCCCGGATCACCCCGCAACGGGGAGTCGTGAGCGAAAAGCACGAGTGTCGATGGCGGAAGGGGCATTCGCGGCCTCGGGGGCGCTTCCGGCTTGCCAAGCGGGAGCGCCGGAGGTGTAAAGGATCTTCGTTCTGGCGGTTCATCCGACGTGCGGGAAGGCCTCAGCCGATGCGATAGGCCCATGACCGACTCTCTCCTCATGCCCGTCACGGCTCGCCGAGGCGCGGCCGTCGTCGCCGTTCTCACGCTGGGCGCGTGCCTGACGGTTTCGAGCCCGGCAGCCATGGCGCAGGCCGCTGACCAGGCGAAACCGGCCACCCCGGCCACCGCGATGACCCTGCCCTTCCCCACCGATCCCGGCGGCTTCTTCTCTCTGTCGCTCAAGACCATTTTCGGGCTGGCGCAGGCGATCAAGCTGACAGGCGAGGCGGACGTGCGGGAGGCCGGAGGTGCGAAGGTCACCGTCCCGGTCAGCGGTGGGATCACCGTCTCCGTGGGCGAGGGCCGAAGCAAACAGGGCAAGAACGTCCTCCAGCAGGAGGTCGGGGTATACCTCAACCCGACCGATTTCAAGCTCGGCTCCACGGGTTCCGACTCGGCGAGGCTCAACCTGAGCTACGACGGCTCGCGGCCTGCCCCTGCCGGCGGCATGTCCGTTCTGGATCCGGGGCGCTGCATCGCGCGGTTCGCCGAGCTCTTCCTCAACCCGCTGAAATGGCCCAGCCTCATCGCCAACTTCCTCCGGGATCCCATCGGCTTCTTCAAATCCTTTATTGGGATCTTCTTTCCCGCCCAGGTCGACCTCAACTTCAACGTCAAGGCCACGTCTTCGGCCAAGCCCGGCGCGACCCTGATCAACCGGAACCCGATCTCGCTGCAGAGTCCCAACGTGAAGGAGTTCCCGCCCCGCAACAGCGACTACGCCACCGTCGGGCCGATCGAACTGGTCGACGCCACCGACCCGACCGGCCCCGCCGTGGTCGTCATCGACGCGCTGCGAGTGAAGGCGGATCACGCGCCGGGACCCAAGGGCAAGCCGCCCCTCCCCTGGTAGCGGCTCCTGCTCTCGGCCGGGCCCAGGTCAGTGACTATCTGACCTGGGCTTTCGCGTTTCCTGAGGCTGACGGGCGCGCCACGTGACGCATGAGATCACAGATGTTCATGATGCGTTCGACGCCTGGTTCTGCGTTGGCGGGCTGGGGGGACTTCGCTCATTCTGAGCGGTTTGCTACCCGCACTACCAATATCTCGGAGGTACTTGTGCCCAGCACAAGGTGGCCCGCACCGGCGTTCGCCGCCGTGGCGGTCATCGCCATGTTCGGCGTGACCGTCCCCGCGGCAGGCGCGGCGACGTCACAGGTTGCATCCCCCAATTTCGGCGTCCCCTGCTCGGCAGACGTGGGCCTGCGCGGCTTCACCGACAGCCTGGACAAGAAGACGTTCGAGGGCACCCCCGTCGGTGGTCTGTCCGCCATCGCGCGACTCCGTGACGACCGCGCGCTGGCCCTCACGGACAACACCGGCACGGTCCCCGCGCGCCTGTACGAGATCGGCCTCGGCGGGAACAGCTCAGAGGTCGTCGACATGACGACGCTGAAGCGGCCTGACGGTACCCCGTACACCGGTCTGGACTTCGACGGCGAGGGTCTCGTGGTCGAGCCCCACGGCAAGACCGTTCTGGCCAGCTCGGAGACCGAGCCGTCGATCCGCCGGTTCCGGCTCTCCGACGGTCTGCAGATCGCCTCGTTCGACGTGCCGGCCCGGTTCCGGATCACCCCCGCGGGCGAGTCGCCGGTCAACCTGGCCTTCGAGGCGCTGACCGCCACGTCTGACGGCAAGGCCCTGTACGCCGGTATGGAAGGCCCCCTGTCCGCCGACGGCCGCGAGGCCAACGGCGCAGGTCGCCAGCGGATCATCCGCTACGAAGGCACGTCCGGCGGGAACTACACGCCGGTCGCGCAGTACGCGTACAAGACCGACCCCAACCTCGGGCTGGTCGAACTGGTCGCGCTCGGCGACGACCAGTTCCTCTCGATGGAGCGCGGCTTCACCACGGGCGTGGGCAACACCGTCCGCATCTACCGCGTGTCCCTCACCGGTCTGCCGGACGTCTCGACCGCAGCCTCGCTGTCGACGCTCACCGACCCGCGTGGCTGGGCGGGCAAGAAGCTGCTGGCCGACCTGGTCAACTGCCCGACGCTCGGCGCCACCGCCAAGCAGCCCCAGCCGAACCCGCTGCTGGACAACATCGAGGGCATGGCGCTCGGCGACCGTCTCGACGACGACACCCGCGAGCTCTACCTGATCTCCGACGACAACAACAGCGCGTCGCAGATCACCCGCCTGTACGACCTGAGCGTCAACGTCCCCGACGAGGCCAGCCTGCGCGACCGGGCGATCCTGTCCGCGACCGACTACCAGCCCGGCCCCATCTCCGGCACGTTCATGCCGAAGACTCCGGTCAACGGGATCACCCCGCCGTTCCCCGGCCAGCCGATCCCCGGCTTCTCCGCCGTCATCCCGAACGCCCGTGGCTCCAAGAACGCCAACCGCCTGCTCGCCATGCCCGACAACGGCTTCGGCGCCAAGGACAACTCGGCCGACTTCCTGCTGCGCGCGTACAACATCGAGCCTGACTACAAGACCGGCGAGATCGAGATCGCGGGCCACATCAGCTTCCGCGACCCCGACCACAAGGTCCCGTTCGCGATCGTGAACGGCAACACCCCCGAGCGGCTGCTGACCGGCGCCGACTTCGACATCGAGTCGCTCCAGTGGGACGCGAACGGCACCCTGTGGATCGGTGACGAGTTCGGCCCCTACCTGGTGAACGTCGACAGGACCGGCAAGGTCCTGCGCGCCCCGATCCCCCTCGCCGACGGCACCAAGTCGCCCCAGTCGAACGAACTGAAGCCCGGCGAGACCCCGTCGCTGCCCGGCAGCGGCGGCTTCGAGGCCATGGCCGCCAGCGAGGACGGCTGGACCCTCTACCCGATCCTCGAGCGCGCCAAGACCGCCGACCCCGACCAGCGTCGTCGCGTCGTGTACGAGTTCGACGTCCGCGCCGGCGCCTACACCGGCAAGACCTGGTCGTTCCGGGTCGACGACCCGGGCCTGTTCGTCGGCGACGCCCAGGTGCTCGACGGCCACCGCCTGCTGCTGATCGAGCGGGACAACGGCATGGGCCAGACCTCGTTCGTCAAGAAGCTCATCGTCACCGACCTCGACAAGGCCGACGCGAACGGCGTGCTCCCGCGCCGCACCGCCGTCGACCTGATGTACATCGCCGACCCCAAGGGCGTCTCGACCCCGGCCCGTCCGGGCGAGTACGGCGTCGGAGACAAGTTCTCCTTCCCTCTCCAGTCGGTCGAGTCGGTCCTGCCGCTGTCGGGTGACCGCGTCGTCGTGGCCAACGACAACAACTTCCCCGGCAACGACGGCCGCATCCCCGGCCGCGCCGACGACACCGAAGTGATCGTCATCGACGTACCGGGCCTGCGCGACTGACGCCTGCCCGACCCGTTCACCCCCGCCGGGCGCTCTCCGGCGGGGGTGATCCAACTGGGCTCTCATCCATCCGCAAGTCGCGGCTGGTGCACTGCGGATGTCAGTTCATCTCGCAGGAGGATCGATGTCGCGACTGAAGAACAAGATGGCCGCACTCGCGGTGGGACTGGTCGTCGCCACGAGTCTGGGCGCCGTCACCGCCGCCCCGGCCCAGGCGCAGCCCAGAGAGGTCGGCGTCTTCGAGTGGTGCTACATCTGGGAGACGGGCTACTTGGGCCAGTGCCTCCGCTGGCTGTAGGAAGTCGACCCGCGAGGCGATGAGCCTTGGTGAAGCCGGGGCGCTGGCTGTGTGGTGTGCGGGGTAGGGGTCGGCCAAGGGGACGACCCCTACCTGATGGGGGCAGATCATGACAAAGCACGCCGCTCGCTTGAGACAGCTGCTGGCAGCGCCCGAGATCCTCGTAGCGCCAGGCGCCTACGACGGCACCGGGGCCCGCCTGGTCCGGCAACTGGGCTTCCAGGCCATCTACCTGAGCGGATTCCAGACCTCGGCCAGCCTCCTGGGCCAGCCCGACGTCGGCTATCTCACGTTGACGCAGATGGCGGCGCGGGTGGCCATATTCGCCGATGCCTCCGAGCTGCCGGTCATCGCCGACGCCGACACCGGTTACGGCAACCCCCTCAACGTCCGCCGTACCGTACGCGCATACGAGGCGGCCGGAGCGGCGGCCCTGCACATCGAGGACCAGACCTTCCCCAAGCGCTGCGGCCACATGCTGGGCCGCCACGTCGTCGCCAGGGAGGAGATGATCCAGAAGATCAAGGCGGCGGTCGACGCCCGGCGCGACCACGACTTCGTCGTCATCGCCCGCACCGACGCACGCACCACGCTGGGCATCGAAGAGGCGATCGACCGTGGCGCGGCCTATTACGAGGCCGGCGCCGACCTGCTCTTCATCGAGTCTCCCGAGACCGAGGAGGAGATGCGGCGGATCTGTGACGCCTTCCGCGGTGTGGTGCCGGTGCTCAGCAACCAGATCGAGGGCGGGCGCACGCCGCTGCTGGGGGCGCCCGCTCTGCAGGAGATGGGCTACTCACTGGCCATCTTCTCGCTGGGCGCCGGGTTCGCCGCCGCGGCGGGGATGAGAGCGTATCTGCGGAACCTCGCGGCCCACGGCGGTGCCGGTCCGATGCCGAAGGACATGCTGGACTTCGACGAGTTCAACACCCTGATCGGGCTCGACGAACACAACTCGCTCGAAAGCCGCTACGAGACTTCTTGATCGATGGGGGAGACCTTTTGGGCCGGCACGTCGCGCGCGGGCCGCACCAGCCGCAAGGCTCCACCATCCATGCCCAGGAAACGCCACCCGTGAAGGGCCCGCGGTTTAGAAGGCGTCGCCCCAGCCACCGCAGTCGTCGAACTTGTTGACGCCCTCGCAGACCCGGAAGTCGACGTCCTTCACGAAGCCCTTCTTGAAGCCGAAGAACTTGTTGAACCGGTTGCCGTGGCTGAAGGAGTTGTTCTTGAAGAACTTCTGGTGGCTCTTGCCGAACTTGTCGGTGTAGCGGTACCAGACGTAGGTCCACTGGCGGTCGCGGTCGGTGTCGAAGACGTCGCCGTAGAACCAGTACTGGCCGCCGCTGTTGGTCCAGTAGCCCTTGAAGTAGGACTTGTGGCTCTTCTCGAAGCCGTTGCTCCAGTGGGAGTAGTACGGGCCGAAGAAGTGCTTGGACGCCGCCGCCGAGACCGTGGCGGTCGAGGTGGTCGCGGCGGCGGTGGCCGGGGCGGCCATGGCGCCGGCCATCAGACCGGCGGCGAGGGCGGTGCCGGCGAGAGCGCGGGAGAGCTTGCGCATTCTTCTGTCCTCCAGTGAGACCTTCCGGGATGCTGCTCATCTCCGGACACCGCTCACATTAGGAAGACCGAACCGCCCTATCTGTGGACGAATACGCAGCGTGCACAACGGCACATTCAGGGCCCTGTCCGGGCCTCCGCTAGGACCGCCGGGCCCGCTTCCTGACGATGGACCGGGCGACCAGAAGGGCGACGACGGCGACGATCTGGCTGCCCACGACGAACTTGTTCCAGTCGATCGCCGGGTGCCAGCGGACCTCCCCGTCCTTGATCACGTACGCGCCGACCGGCGAGGCTCCCACGCCGAACCCTCCGCCCGAGCCCGCCTGCGCGCCGTCCTTGCGGTCGCCACCGCCCCCGCCGCCACCGCCTCCGCCGATGCGGGCCACGGGGATGACCGTCACGCCGTCCACGGTGATCGGCTCTCCGAAAGCGCGCCGGACCGTCGCGTGATCACGTGCCTTGTCGAGTAATTCCATGACGTTCATGTCTGCTCCTTCTTCAAGAATCGAGGCCGCGATCTTCGCGCCGCATGTCCCCGCTGCCCGGAACCCCATCGGCGACCCCGTACCGCAGCAGTACCGCTCCCGTGGAAGAGGTCACCGGCGGTTCGAGCAGCGTCAGGTTCGCGGGCACCGCGCCGCCGTCGAACACCTTCTTCCCGACGCCGAGCACGATCGGGAAGATCCACAGGTCGAGCCGGTCGAACAGCCGCTCCCGCAGCAGCGTCTGCACCAGGTTCAGGCTGCCCATCACGTGCACGTGCTCGTGCTTGTCCCGCAGCGCCCGGACAGCGCTCACCAGGTCAGGCCCCACCTGCGAGGACCCCTCCCAGTCGAGCCGGGGATTGCCCCGCGAGGCGACATACTTCGGGATGCGGTTGAACAGCCGCCCGACCTCGCCGTCGACGCCGTCCACCTGCGTAGGCCAGAACGCGGCGAAGATGTCATAGGTCCTGCGCCCCAGCAGCAGGGCGTCCATGCCCTGCATGCCGGCCCCGATGTGCCGCCCGACGATCTCGTCGAACACGGGCGCCTGCCAGCCGCCGAACTCGAAACCCTCCGGGTCCTCCTCGGGATCTCCCGGTGCCTGGCCGACCAGGTCGAGTGTCGCGAACAGGTCGATGTGAATCGTGCCCATGGCGGTCCCCTAGTGCCGGGTCTGCGTGCTCTTCCGACGAACATAACGTTCGCGTCTGCCAAACGGGCGATCTCGGGCGCCATTCAGGTCCGGGGGACCGGCCAGTCGGCCGCTTCGAGCGCCCTGTCGGCGTCGGGGCCCTTCCACTCGACCAGGACGACGGTCGCGTCGTCCCGAAGAACGCCCTTGTGGTAGGTCAGCACGGCCTGGATCAGGCGTCGCAGCGTCTCGGGCACCGGCAGCCCGCTGGACTGATAGCGGATCACGAACTCCATGAACCGGTGGATGCCGAACTCCCGGCCGGACGCGTCCCTGATCTCGGTGATCCCATCGGTATAGAAGATCAATCGGTCGCCGGGCTCCAACTGCTCCTGGCAGGTCGTCACTGACAGACCCAGGTCGAGCCCCA
The DNA here is from genome assembly GCF_001570545.1 of Herbidospora mongoliensis. GTDB lineage: Bacteria > Actinomycetota > Actinomycetes > Streptosporangiales > Streptosporangiaceae > Herbidospora > Herbidospora mongoliensis. The sequence continues at coordinate 312,682 of NZ_BBXD01000008.1, forward strand.
TCGGATGCGCCGGCAGACATTCCAGCGTCGTGATCCAACGCCCCCCGCGCAGCAGGATCGGCGTCGGATGCCCACGGTTGACCCAGGTGAACAGCCCGGTGCGCAGGTTCAGGTCGCCCATGATGGCCGTCACGAACCGCTGCGCCCGGCCGAACTCCGCGATCAGCACGTCCTCGATGTCCTCGGTGTTGCGGGCCAGCGAGTAGTCCTGGCGGCGGTTGTTGCGGCAGGCCGCCACCGCCAGATTGGCCGTCAGGCCGGCGGAGACGTCGTGGCCCATCGCGTCGAAGACCGAGACGTGCAGGACGTCGCCGGCGATCGCGTAGTCGAAGGCGTCGCCGCCGACCTCATAGGCCGGCTCCAGCATCGCCGCGACCGTCACCCACTCGTTTGCGAAGGTCAGCGGTGGGATGAGGCGCCACTGCATCTCGGCGGCGACGTTCATCCTGCGGGTGCGGATCGTGCGCGCGAAGGTGTCGCTGAAGCTGCGCATGCTCGTCAGCAGCAGGGCGACCACCGATGACAGGTGGCGGGCTTTCGCGTGGTCGAGCTGGGTGTCGGCCACCTGGACCCGCAGCACGCCCAGGCGGTTGGCGCCGTTCAGGATCGGGACCCACCACGATTCGGGGTCGCCGGGCTCCGGCAGGGCGCGGACCTCCTGGAAGGCGAGGCCGGCCGGGCCCCGTCCGACTTCCAGTTCCTCCGGTGCGCCGCCCGTCCCCGGGCCGTTCACCAGGCGCAGGACCTCTTGCTGCAGGTCGACCAGGTAGATCAGGACCTGCGTGAACCCGGCCTGCGGGGTGTGGGCGGCCAGAAGCGCCGGCAGGTCGTCGACGGTCCGCAGGTGACTGCTCTCGATCAGGCCGGCCAGCATCCGCTCAGTGCCCGCAGAAGACATGATTCTTCCGATTTACCCTTATCTGACCTGCAGAAACGGCGGCCTACCCGTGGCCGGGCTCCTCGGGGTCGGTCGGGCCCATGACGGTGTCGTCCATGACCCCGATCAGCTTGCCCATGGGCAGCAGGGCGATCACCACGGCCAGGCACACCCAGAACAGGACGGCGGAGCCGATGATGAGGCCGACGCCGCCCAGGATGAACACGGCCAGGAAGACGCCGACATAGATCCACGAGCGGGGGCGGCCGTGGTTCACGCGATCAGTCCCCCAACTGGGCGATGCGGTCCTTGAACAGGGTCGAGGCGATGGCGGCCCGGTGGGGTTCGCCGCGCAGGAACGCCTGGGCGAACTTGAGTGCCTGGTCGTGGGTGACCCGGCCGGGCATCGGGGGCTCGTTCGGGTCGACGTCCACGTCGACGAGCGCCGGGCCGTCGTGGATGAACGCCGCCGCGATCGCCGCGCCCAGGTCGTCGGCCTTGGTCACCTTGGCGCCGAAGCCGCCGCAGGCGCGGGCCCACGTCGCGTAGTCGACCGACGGGTCGGGGTAGCGCACGCCGTGCTCGGGATAGCCGAGGACCATCTGCTCCCACAGGATCTGGCCGAGCGAGTTGTTGTTGTTGATCACCACCTTGATCGGCAGGCCGTACTGCGCCGCCGTCAGGAACTCGGCCATCAGCATCGCGAACCCGCCGTCGCCCACATAGGCGATGACCTGGCGGTTCGGCAGGGCCAGCCGCATCGCGATCGCGTAGGGCAGGCCGGGGGCCATCGACGCGAGGTTGCCGGACAGGTAGAAGCCGCGCCCGTCGCGGATCGTCCAGCCCCGCGCCGCCCACGTGGCGATCGTGCCGCTGTCGCAGGTCAGGATGGCGTCGTCGTCGGCCATCTCGTCCAGGACCGACATCACGTACTGCGGCGCGATCGGGTGGCGGCCGGCGTCCGCCAGCGCCGACATGTCGGCGCGCCAGGTCCGCATCTTCTTCTGATACTTCGCCAGGTGCCTGCCGTCGGTCCGCGGCGTGAGCAGCGGCAGCAGCGCGCGCAACCCCTCCTTCGCGTCGCCGACCACCGGCACGTCCGTCGGCACCCGCGCCCCGGCCCGCACCGGGTCGGCCTCCAGTTGCACGAAGCGGGTCTTCGCCGCCTGAGGCAGATGCTTCGTGTACGGGAAATTCGTGCCCACCAGGAACAACACGTCGACGTCGTCGACCAGGTCGGCCGACGGCCGGGTGCCCAGCAGGCCGATCCCGCCGGTCGTGTAGGGGGAGTCGTCCGGGATGACGGCCTTGCCGGGCAGCGTCTTGATGACCGGCGCCCGCAGCGCCTCGGCCACCGCCAGAACCTCCGGCCCGGCGTGCAGCGCGCCCGCCCCGACCAGCAGCGCCGGCTTCCTGGCCGCGTTGAGCAGGTCAGCGGCGCGTTCGAGGTCCTCCTGACGCGGGCGTCCCGGTGCCGGCAGCATGATCGGCGCGGTCTCGGGCGGCCGGACGGGCGCGACGTTCTGGTAGGGGTCGGCGTCGGCAGGGGCGACCTGGATGTCGTTGGGGATCGTCAGGTGGGCGACGCCGCGCCTGGAGTAGGCGGTCCTGACGGCCAGGTCGACCAGCGAAGGGAGCTGGGCCGGGTTGGTGATCGTCATGTTGTACTCGGTGACGTCGGCGTAGAGCCGTTCGAGGTTGACCTCCTGCTGGTAGGCGGTGCCCAGCACCGAGGTCTCCTGCGTGCCGGTGATCGCGAGCACCGGGGCGTGGTCGAGTTTGGCGTCGTACAGACCGTTGAGAAGGTGAATGCCCCCGGGGCCCGACGTGGCGAGGCAGACCCCGATCCGGCCGGTCGCCTTCGCGTGGGCGGTCGCCATGAACGCGGCGGCCTCCTCGTGGTGGACCAGCACGAACCGGATCCTGTCCTGGTGGCGGCGCAGGCCCTCCATGATCCCGTTGATGCCGTCACCGGGGATCCCGAAGATCGTGTCGACTCCCCATTCGGCGAGACGTTCGATGAGCGCTTCCGCGGTAATCCGTGCCATGAGGGCGGCCATGCCCGGCCCGGCTCGCCCCATACCGACTAACCGGACATATAGGACAAATCTTGAGGCGGGCAACGCGTTGAAGGCGGTCCCCTGGGGTAGCGGCTGGAGCACCCGATCCGGAGGAGCAGTGATGGCTGGACAGGCCAACTCGCGCGACGTGGTGCGACACGAAGACGGTCAGTGGGCCGTCACCAAGCCGGGCGGCAGCAGGGCCAGCGCCCTGTTCTCGACCCAGGACGAGGCGATCAGACGGGCGACCGAGATCCTCGCCGCGGACGGCGGCGGCGAATTACGCGTCCACGGCAACGACGGCACGGTGCGCGACCAGCGCACGATCGCCCCCGGCAACGACCCCCACCCGCCCGCTGGGTGATCACCCGACTACCGCTGGGCGCCTCGGGTAGCACGTACCGGCATGAACAAATTAGCGGTGCGGGGCGCGAGCGCGCTCAGCGGCATGATCGGCGGCGCGGTGGCTGGCCTGGTCTTCAAGCAGGTCTGGAAACTCGCCTCGGGCGAGGACGAGGCCCCGCAGGCGAACTCGCCTGACTACGGCTGGGGCGAGGTGCTCGTGGCCGCCGCGATCCAGGGCGCGATCTTCGCGGCGGTGAAGGCCGCCATCGACCGGGCGGGCGCGGAGGCCTACCACCGCTCGACCGGCGAATGGGTCAAAGACTGATCTCACGCCCCATGGCCCGACCGGCACGAGTGGCGGACCGTTAGCCCGTTCCGTGCCGGGCAGGGGCCCGGTATGACCGTGACACGATTCCAGGACCTGCCCCTGGCCGACCGTTCGCGAGAATGGGACGGCACCGAGGCCGAAAAACGCGTCCGCGAATGGGCCGACGCCGAAGACGAACCCGACGCCGCCTACCGCGACGCCCACGTCTGGTACGACGGCGACGCCCCGGAGAACTTCGGCAGTTACAAGCTCCTGATCGCCGACGTGATCGACGGAAAACTCAAAGCGGTGCCGCGCGCCGTGATGGCGGCCGGCGGGGTCATGCAAGGAGCCCGAGGCGGCGTGAACATCCCGGAGGGCGAGGTCGACCGGGTCAAGTCCCACCTCGCGAAGTACTACGAGAAAATGGGCGAGACCGCCCCCTGGGAGCGGTAGCCGAACATGCGAAAGCCCGCACACCGGCGTTCGGGCAACCCCCTGTCACCGAACGCCGGGTGCGGGCCGTTCTCGCGTTACGGAAGCTGGTTGTAGCCGGTGTAGTAGTTACCGACCTGCTCCCGGTACGCCGGGTCCTTGTGGGTGTCCTCGTTGAACTCGGGGGCGTTCTTGATCTCTTCCTTCGTCCGGGCGAGGAAGACCTTCCGCTGCTGCGGGTCGATCTCGGTGATCGTGCTGGCGGGCATGATGACCTTCTTACCGAAGATCCAGAAGCCCGTGTCGACGACGATGTAGGCGTCGCCCACGGCGTCACTCTGCTCGTCGACCTCGCCGATCTTGCCGTCAACGGCCTCGACGTCGAACCCGACGATACTGACCCCGGCGCCGGACACGACGCCCTCCTGGTAGCTCCACGGCTCGTTCATGTAAGGCCCCTCTCATTGGCTGCTGACAGTGCCGCTACCCGTGAGGGGACCGCCAAACATGATCTTGGTCAGGTGCGTTACGGGATTAAAGCCGCAAAACAACCAGAAAGCCAGGTAAGACGTACCAAATAGGTACGTTAATCAAAAGGGTTGTCGTGAAAAAGGCCTTCGAGGGCACCCCTAAATGCGGTTAGTTCGACAATTGTTTCGATCTCCGCTTCGTTGGTCTTTCATGGGGATATTTTTGCGGCATGCCGGAGCCGACCAGGGAATATCTATGGCGCAGAGTCTGTCGTGCGACCCCTGACCCCAAGAGCTGCATCCATGACGACGTCATACTTACGCATCACTCCCATGACGGGATCTTTGGGAGTGCGCCACGTTATGACATGGAACGTGATATGTCGCTTTTGACGGGAAAGCTCACGGTGGTTGATGCGACAAAATATCGCAAACGTAAAAACCAGGTGTTCCCTAGAGATCTTGAGATGGCTGCCGTAAGGTACACGACTGCCGGGCTTCTCCGAGGTGGGGGCTTCGTCGTGGTCCACACGCCCGGTGCCGTCGTCGCCTCCTGTGGAGAGCCTCTCAGTCACATTTCGGTGCTGTGGGCCGAGGGCGATCCTCTCGTTGAGCAGCGGATACCCTGGCCATCAGGGGTGTCAGAGAACTTCGATAAGTGCTTCAATGAGTACAGAGAGGAAGGGAGGTAGGCGGTGAATCTAGACTCATTGATCACGCAGGGACAGCGTCCGTGGAGCCCGAAGCCCGATTCCCAGATCCTCGACGTATGGCATGAGTATGAGATCCCGTTGACAGGGACCTTCCAGCTTCGGGGATGCTCAGTCCTGTTTACGCAGGTCATGGAAACCCCGAAGAGCACTTCTGCTTGGGCTTACCTCTGTCTCTCGGCTGAGGACGCCGCCGAGATGGAAGACATTCAATTCGTCTCGCTGGATGAGATGCATGATTTCGTCGAATCTCGGTTCACGGGCAAAGAAGCGGTAATGGCGCTGGCCAGAGACGACAAGATCACTCATTGGTCGCGTGTCACCGTGCACAACAGCCTGAATGGCGCGTTCGAGGAGTTCCTCGACACGATCATCCAGAGCGTCGACGACGATGAGTCGAACAGGGAGCGGCGCGTCCGCGCCAAGCTTGTCGGTCTAGAGGCCGCGGAAGACGAACTGGCCAGAGTCTGAGGCATGTGACTCCCCCGAGACGCGTACGGACTCGCCGAACCGATTGATCACCGCTTCCGTTTCAGGGGCATGTTGCGTCGTATCCTCGTCGTCCTCGCGCTGGCCGCGGGGACTCTCGTTTTCTCGTCCATGCCGGCCTACGCCTGTAAGTGCGCCCTGGCCTCGGTGAAGGAGCGGGTGAAGAACTCCGCGGTCGTCTTCACCGGCAGGGTCACCGGCTACCGGGCCGCGGGGGAGCTCACCGGGCAGAACATCTACACCTTCCGGGCCGACCACTCGTACAAGGGGAAGCCGAAGGTTGTCGTCAAGGTCGGCACCAACACCCAGAGCGCCGCGTGCGGGGTGAAGTTCGCGCGCGGGGCCCGGTATCTGGTTTTCACCCACAAGACCGACGGCCGGCTCACGACCGGGAGTTGCTCGGGCAACATCCCGGTCGCCAAGGGTGCCAGGCCGTTGAAGGTCGCCGATCTTCCGCCGGGTTCCGATCCGGCGACGATCAAGCAGCTCGGTAGGGCGAAGCCGGTGCGTTAGCCGCCGCAGGCGGCGTAGGTGTAGGTGTCCTTCAGGATGTCGTAGCGGTCGCGGACCTTCGTCACGCCGGTCTTCGTGTCGTGCTGGAGGACGGTCATCCGGGTCGGGATCGTCGGCAGGTTCTGGGACACGTGCAGGGTGACCTGGTGGGAGCCGGTCCAGTCGAACATCTCGACGGTGCCGCCCTTGGGCAGCTTGATCGGCGTCTTCCCTTCGACCTGGCCGGTCTCCAGGTCGGAGACGACGATCTCGCGGTCGGACTTCAGGGTGGCCAGGGTCCTGGCGTCGGCGTGCAGGGTGTGGGGGCCGTAGCCGCTGATCGCATCGGCGCCGCGGCCCTGGCGCTGGAGGCGGGCCGAGCGGTCGTACACCAGGAAGTTCTCCTCATCCGAACGGGTCAGCACCTCCTCGCCGTCGCCGCTGAAGCCGAGGAAGTCGCGCTTGCTGGGCAGCAGGCCGATGCGCTTGCCGGAGGACGTGTCGAAGATCCTGTTCCTGGTGTCGCCGACGAGGAGGGAGGCTCCGTCGTCGGACAGGCGGAACCAGACGTTGTACTGGACGGTGTTCTTGGGCAGCGTGTTCTTCGGCAGCAGGGTGACCCCGCCCCTGAACGTGCGGATCGCGATCCGGCCGTTCTTGTGGAAGTAGGCGATCTTCTGGCCGTTGCCGCTGATCGCGATCGGCGCGGTGGCGAAGCCCACCGGCTTGCCCTTGCCGTCGAGCGCGTCGACCTGGGCGTCTTTCAGCTGGACGATCTCGCCATGATGGGTGACCAGCCGCCAGTTCCCGCACGGGAAGACGGCCTTCTTCACCTTGCAGGCCTTCGCCGAGGCGTAGCGGATGCTGTCGCCGTGGTGTGGTGCGGCCTGTGCGGTCGCCGGTGTGGCCACGGCGGCGGTCGCCATCGCCGCCAGCGCGACCAGAATCCTGATCTTCATTTTTCCCCCTGGTTGTGTTCCCCGTCACATCGTTGGACTCGGGGACCCGGAGGCGGGTTCGTCACAGGTCGGATACGAAACGTGTTCGGCGGCCAGGTCGTACAGCCGAGACTCAGTTGTTCGTCGGACGGGCCGAAGGTGCCGATCGATTCGAGTTCGTCGTCGAACGCGGGCGGGGCCCGGTCCGGGACGGTCGCGATCCACATGGCGGGGTCGCGGGCAGGGTCGAGCTTGTGCCTCCGGACGTGCGGCTTACTTGTGGGTGATCTCGATGCGGTCGAGCAGCGTGTCGGCGATCTCGGCCAGGGCGCTGAGCTGCTCGGGCGTGAGTGAGTCCATGACGTAGCGCTGCACCGCCTCGTCGTAGTGCTTCCTGGCCTCGCAGGCCAGTTCGCGGCCGCGCGGGGTCAGCCGGACGACCGAACCCCGGCTGTCTTCCTCGCAGGTCTCGCGGGTGATCAGGCCGCGCTGTTCCATCCGGCGGAGCTGGTGGGACAGGCGGCTCTTCTCCCATTCCAGGCCGCACCGCAGCGCCAGCGCGCGGACGGAGTCGTCGGGGCGTTCGTGCACGGCGACCAAGACGTCGAAGTCGGCCTCCGACAGGCCGGTGGTGCGGGCGAGCTCCCGGCCGAGGACGCCGCTGAGCCGGACACGCATGCGCTGGTAGCTGGTCCAGGCGGCGGCCTGGTGATCTGTGAGGTCGGCCATACGATCCAGGCTAGTTGATACGTCAACCTTGTCGTATATTGGTTGACGTATCAACCTAAGGAGTCCCCCGTGAACTATGGCCACGCGCTGCGATTCGGCGTCTTCACCGGCCGGGCCGAGCCGATCGAGGAGCTCGGATACGACCTGGCGGTGGCCTCCGAGTGGACCGCGCTGTCCTGGCTGGCCGGGCGGACCCAGCGGATCCAGGTGACCGGCCTGCTCGACGTCGCCGAATGGAACGCCGGTGTGCTCGGGCGGTCGGCCGCCGGGCTCGACCTGCTGTCGGGTGGCCGGGCGGCCCTCGCGCTCACCACCTCGGGCGACGTCGCGGGGCTGGTGGAGGCCATCGACGTGATCCGGGCGATCTGGGACACGTCGGCTCCCCGGGTCAGCTATGACGGCGTCCACCACCGGCTTTCCGAGGCGGAGACGGGTCCCGCTCCGGCGCGCGCCGTGCCCATCTGGGTCGCCGGCGACGATCCCGCCGTGCTGGAGGCAGCCGGGCGGAAGGCCGACGGGTGGATCGCCGAATTCGATCCGGAGCGATCTGAGTGTCTGCGTACCGGCAACAAGATGATCGACGAAGCCGCCACGGCAGCCGGGCGGGACCCCAGGGAGATCCGCCGGATCCTCGTCGTCACGGGCGACATCCCGGTGGACGTCCTCGATGACGGGGTCGGCACGATCATCCTGCGCTCCGACGACGAATCCGTCCTGGAGAGGTTCGCCCGCGAGACGATCCCCGCCCTGCGCGCGGCCGCCCCGGCGAACCTCTCCGACCGGCCGATCAGACGCGCCTCGGCGCTCGCCCGGCGTCGCGAGGGCGTCGACTACGACGGCGTGCCCGAATCGCTGGCCGCCACGGCTGTCGAGCCGGGCGACCAGAACTACGGGCGGGTCAGGTCGAACTACCTGCGCGGCGGGACCCCCGGGCTGCTGCTGTTCCCGCGCGACGCCGGCCAGGTCGTCGACGCGCTGGCCTTCGCCCGGCGGCATCCCGATCTGCCGCTCGGCGTGCGCAGCGGCGGGCACGGGGTCAGCGGGCGGTCCACGAACGACGGCGGGATCGTCATCGACCTGCGGCACCTCAACGCGATCGAGGTGCTCGACACGGCCACCCGCCGCGTGAGGATCGGTCCGGGCGCGCGCTGGAAGGAGGTCGCCGCCGCGCTGCGCCCCCACGGGTGGGCGCTCGGTTCCGGCGACTACGGCGGGGTGGGGGTCGGCGGGCTGGCCACCGCGGGCGGCATCGGCTTCCTGTCACGCAAACACGGGCTCACCATCGACCATCTGAAGGCCGTCGAGATCGTCCTGGCCGACGGGTCGGTGGTCCGGGCCGACGAGGTGGAGAACACCGACCTCTTCTGGGCGGTACGCGGGGCGGGAGCCAACTTCGGGATCGTGACCTCCTTCGAGTTCGAGGTCGTCGAGGTCACCGACGTCGGCTGGGCGCAGCTCGTGATGGACGCGGCCGAACCGGCGGACTTCCTGCGGCGGTTCGGCCGGACGATGTCCGAGGCGCCCCGCGACACCACGGCGTTCCTGATCATGGGACCGCCCCGGCGCGGCCAGCCGGCCGTCGCCCAGATCATGGCCATGGTCGACTCCGCCGATCCCGACGTGATCATCGAGCAGTTGCAGCCGTTCGCCGCCATCTCGGCGCTCTACCAGCAGCAGGTCGTGGTGGCGGCGTACGCCGACGTCATGGACAACGCCCACGACGGCGACCACCAGGGGCAGGGCGAGCCGGTCTCGCGGTCGGCGTTCGTCCGGGAGATCACCCCGGCCTTCGCCGAGGCGGCGGCGAAGATGCTGGTCAGCGGGGTCGTGTACTTCTTCCAGATCCGCTCCGTCGGCGGCGCGGTCGCCGACGTCCCGGCCGACGCGACGGCCTACGCCTACCGCGACGCCGGTTTCCAGGTCACCGCGATGGGGATCGACGACAAGCGGATGGACCGGCTGTGGGACGCCAACCGGGAGCACTTCGACGGCCTCTACCTCAGCTTCGAGACCGGCCTCGGCAAGCTCGCCGACGCGTTCCCGCCGAAGACCCTCGACCGGCTTCGGGACCTCAAACGCCGCTACGACCCGGCGAACGTCTTCCGTGACAACTTCAACATCAGGGACACCAAATGAGCGACTACGGACACGACCTGCTGTTCGGCACCTTCGTCACCCCGGTGGCGCAGCCGGTGTGGCACGCCGTCGAACAGGCGAAGGCGGCCGAACGGGCCGGGCTCGACCTGGTCACCTTCCAGGACCACCCCTACCAGCCGCGATTCCATGACACGTGGACGCTGATGTCGTACATCGCGGCGCAGACCTCGCGGATCCGGCTCAGCGCCAACGTGACCAACCTGCCGCTGCGGCAGCCCGCCGTGCTGGCGCGCGGCGTGGCGAGCCTCGACCAGCTCAGCGGCGGGCGGATCGAACTCGGCATCGGCGCCGGTGGGTTCTGGGACGCCATCGAGGCCATGGGCGGACGGCGGCTCACCCCGGGCCAGAGCATCGAGGCGCTGGAGGAGGCCATCGGGATCATCCGCCAGGTCTGGGACGTGGACGCGCGCGGCGGGGTCCGATCCGAGGGTGCCTACTACCCGGTGACAGGGGCCAAGCGTGGTCCCGCCCCCGCTCATGACGTGGGGGTGTGGGTGGGGGCCTACAAACCCAAGATGCTGGCCCTCACGGGGCGGGCGGGTGACGGGTGGCTGCCGTCGCTGGCCTACCTGACGGGAGGCCCCGCCGAACTGGCCGTCATGAACCGGCACATCGACGAGGCCGCCCTCGCCGCCGGCCGGGAGCCGGGCGCCGTGAGGCGCCTGCTCAACATCGGCGGCGAGTTCTCCACCGCGAGCCGGGGCCTGTTGAAGGGGCCGCCCGAGCAGTGGGCGGAGGAGCTCGCCGGGCTGACGCTCGACTACGGGATCAGCGGGTTCCTGCTGATGTCGGACGACCTCACCACGACCGAGACGTTCGCGGCCGAGGTCGCCCCGGCGGTCCGGGAGCTGGTCGCAGACCAGCGATAGCCGGATCATGGGCCGCTGGTTCCGCAATCCGCGGCCCTAGTGGCGCTGGTGGTGACGGCGGTCCGGTTGCTCCCATGGAGAGACTGCCGAAACCCATGGAGTCCCGAAATGAGACGCATCACCGGCCTGCTGACGACCCTGGCCCTGTGCATGGTCGTGGTCCCGCACGCCGAGGCGGCCGCCACGGCCAAGTGCACCCTGACCATCACCCCGAAAGACACCGAAGACGACACCACGATCACCGTCCAGTGCACTCCGCGCGCCCAGGGAGACCGCATCGACTACGTCACCATCAAGGGCGCCGACTGGCCCGACGGCGACGACACCCAGAAGGTCTGCCCGGCCCAGTCGAATTTCTGGACCCGCGTGATCGACTCCCAGCTCCTCAACGAGGACCTCGCGGGCGACGAGATCTACGTGCAGGCGCGCATGCGCACCCCCGACTTCAAGCTCTACTACGTGAAGACCAACGAGGTCTCCGGCAAGTGGGGCGTGAACGTCTATGTCGGCGAACCCGACTGCGGCCACCTCCCCTGACGGGTCGGCGTATCGACGTTACGTGACGGTACGATTACCTCATGTTGACGCCTGCCCGCGACAAAGTCCGACCCGGACGCTCCGGAACGCCTGTCTATGCTGGAGACATGAGCGACGAGGAACCCATCGACTACGAAGCCGCCCGAAGGCGCTTTCCTTGGGTCGGCCTGGGAGTGAGCGGTGAATCCGACCTCTCCACCCGCTACCGCGAGATCATGACCGAAGCCCGCAGAAACCGGGAGATCGTGGAGGCGATCGAAGCCATCCGCCTCAGCGCGTGAAGAGTTTGATGTGCGATTCAGGCCCGCTGATCGCCACCTTCGATCCGGGTGACAGGTTCCACGTCCGATGCACCCGGCTCCTCCTGACGTGGCCCGGAAGGCTCGTCATCCCCGAGCCCGTTCTCGGCGAGACCTGTAACTTCCTGCGCAACAACGTCCGAAAGGGCGCTGAGTTGGAAGCCGCGCGGCTTGAAGCCGTCACTTCACACGAGGGCGACTTCGTCATCGCCGATCCGACCCCGGCAGACCGAAGGCGTGCCTCCGACCTGGTCCGCCGCCTGGTCAACGCTCCCATGGGCTATGTCGACGCCACGGTCCTCGCCATGGCAGAACGACTCTCCATCACCGACGTCGCGACGACCGACGCCAAATTCGTCGGGCTGGCCCACGGCGTGTCCCGGATCACCCCGCTTGCCTGGCCTTTCCAGGAGAACAACGACTGAAGGCTTGGCTCATCCGATGGGCAGCAGCAAGACCATGGTGAGGCCGCCGCCCGGGGTCTCCTCCGGGGTGAGGGTGCCGCCCATGGCCTCGGTCAGGCCTCGTGACAGGGCCAGGCCCAGGCCCACGCCCGTGTGGTTGTCGCGGTCTCCGAGGCGCTGGAAGGGCAGGAAGACGCGCTCGTGGGCGTCGGGGGGCAGGCCGGGGCCGCGGTCGATCACGCGGATCTCCATCTGGTCGCCGTGTTCGCTCGCGGTGACCAGCACGGTCGGGCTGTAGCGGACGGCGTTGCCCATCAGGTTGACCAGGACTCTTTCCAGCAGCGTCGCGTCGGCGACGACCTCCGGCAGGTCGTAGGGGATGGCCGTCTCGATGTGGACGCCCAGGTCGTCGATGGCGCGGGGGACGATCTCGTCCACGGCCAGCGGTTCCAGGGTCACGCCTAGCACGCCGGCTTGCAGGCGGCTCATGTCGAGCAGGTTGGCCACCAGGCGGTCGAGTTTCACCAGCGACTCGTCGGCGGTGGCCAGGAGTTCGCCACGGTCGTATGAGGACCAGACGATCTCCTCGCTCCGCAGGGACTCGACCGCCGCTTTGGCCGAGGCCAGCGGGGTTCGCAGGTCGTGGCTGACCGCGGCCAGCAACGCCGTTCGCATCTTGTCGGCGGCGGCCAGAGGTTTCGCCTTCTCGGCGGCTTCGGCCAGGCGCTGCTGGCGCAGGGCGACGGCGATCTCCGCGGCGAAGGCCTCCAGGACCCGGCGGTCGGACGCGTTGAGCAGCGATCCGCGCGCAGCCAGCACCAGGTCGTCGTCGATGATCACGTCGGTGTCGCCGGTGGACGGCGAGACGCACGGTGGGCCGCCCGTGGTCGCGATGATGTTCCAGGTCTTGCTCTCCGGGGGGCGTTCCAGCAGGGTCACTGAGGTCAGGCTGAAGGTTTCCCGCAGTCTTGCCAGCAGTGACGGCAGCGCCGACTCGCCGCGCAGCACGTGACCGGCCAGGCCCGAGAGGATCTCCGCGTTCGCGCTGGCCTGGGCGGCCTGCCGGGTTCGACGGGCGGCCAGGTCGACTATGGCGGCCACGGCCGCCGCGACCACGACGAAGACGACCAGGGCGAACAGGTTCTCCGGGTCGTTGATCGTGAATTCGTACAGGGGAGGGGTGAAGAAGTAGTTCAGCAGGAGGGAGCCGCCGACGGCGGCGGTGATGGCGGGCCAGGTGCCGCCGGCCAGGGCGACGCCCACGGTCAGCATCAGGAAGAAGAGGATCTCGCTCGGCAGCGACAGCTCCTCGCGGAACGGGAGCAGCACTCCGGCCAGCGCGGGCATGCCGGCCACGGCCATGATCCAGCCGGTGATCCGCCGTCGTCTGGTCAGGGCGGCCCGGGAGCGCTGGCGGCGGGCACGGCCCTGCTTCGCCTCCGCGTGGGTGATCATGTGGACGTCGATCGAGCCCGACTGCGCCGTCGTCTCGACCCCCACGCCACGGGACAGGACCTGGGCGAACCGGCCTCGGCGGGACGCGCCCAGGACCAGCTGCGTGGCGTTCACGCCGCTCGCGAAGTCGAGCAGCGCCTTGGGGATGTCGTCGCCGACGACCTGGTGGTACGTCCCGCCCAGTGACTCGGCCAGCGTCCGTTGCCGGGCCAGATTCGCCGGGTCGCCGCCGGTGAGGCCGTCGGCGCTGATCACGTGCAGGGCCAGCAGGTCGGCGCCCTTGCTGCGGTCGGCGATGCGCGCGGCGCGCCTGATCAGGGTGTCGCCCTCCGGGCCGCCCGTCAGGGCGACGACCACGCGTTCGCGGGCCTCCCAGGTCCCGCGAATGCCGTGTTCGGCGCGGTAGCGGTCGAGTTGTTCGTCGACCTTGCCCGCCACCCACAGCAGCGCCAGCTCGCGCAGCGCCGTCAGATTGCCGATGCGGAAGTAGTTCGACAGCGCCGCGTCGATCTTCTCCGGCGCGTAGATGTTGCCGTGCGCCATCCTGCGCCGCAGCGCGTCGGGCGACATGTCGACGAGCTCGATCTGGTCGGCCTGCCGGACCATCTCGTCGGGCACGGTCTCCAGCTGGGGGACGCCGGTGATCTCCTGTACGACGTCGTTCAGCGACTCCAGGTGCTGCACGTTGACCGTGGTGATCACATGGATGCCGGCGTCCAGGATCTCCTCGACGTCCTGCCAGCGCTTGGCGTTGCGGGAGCCGGGCACGTTCGTGTGGGCCAGTTCGTCGACCAGCACGACCTTCGGCGCGCGCTCGATGACGGCGTCCACGTCGAGCTCGGTGAACTCGCCGCCCCGATACTCCATCGCCTTCCGGGGCACGATCTCCAGGTCGTCCAGCAGCGCGGCGGTCTGGACGCGGCCGTGGGTCTCCACGAAACCCACGACCACGTCCCGGCCGCGCTCTTTCGCCCTGCGGCCCTCGCCGAGCATCGCGAAGGTCTTGCCGACCCCGGGCGCCGCGCCCAGGTACACCCTCAGTCGGCCGCGCGGCACGTCGTCACCCCTTGTCGAGGGCGGTGTTCAGCTCCAGCACGTTCACGGCGGGTTCGCCCATGAAGCCGAGCGACCGGCCGGTGGTGTACTGCTCGATGAGCGTGTTCACCCGCTCGACGGGGAGACCGCGCTCCCTGGCCACCCGGGGCGCCTGGAGTGCGGCGTAGGCCGCCGAGATGTGCGGGTCGAGGCCGGAGGCGCTCGCCGTCACGGCGTCCGGCGGTACGACCGCCGTCGCGCCGCCCCTGATCGGGACGGTCCGCCCGGCCGCGTAGTCCTCGCCGGGCTTGCCGCACTCGACCGGCACGCCCTCGTAGGTCGTGACGAACGGCTGGGCGGGGCAGGCCTGGTTGACGCTGACCGCGCGGGTCGGGAAGACCTTCAGGACAGCGCCCACGCCGTCGGGGGTGCAGTAGGGGCGGGCCCCGCTGACACCTTCCAGCTGACCGATGGCCGCCGACCGCGTGCAGACCTGGGTGAGCAGGCTCGCACGATCCGGAGTATCGATGACATCCTCCGGTCCCAGGTTGCTGGCCGCCGTGGCGAGCATGTCGTAGCTCGCCGCCGACGGGCGCGACTGGAAGTATTTCGCGACCGGGTTGCCGTCGGCGTCGGAGAAGCTCTGGCCGATCAGGGAGCTGGCGCCGGTCTCGCCCAGCGAGCCGTTGGCCTTGCCGTTGAACAGCGCCTGCGCGACGCCGGTGGTGACCAGTGGGTAGATCACGCCCAGCACGGCGGTGAGCACGAGGACGGCGCGCAGGGCCGCCAGATGCTGTTTGATCCAGCTCGGTAGACGGTTCATCACACGATTCCCATGATCAGAAGGTCGATCAGTTTGATGCCGATGAAGGGGGCCACGATGCCGCCCAGCCCGTAGACCAGCAGGTTGCGGCTCAGGAGCTGCGAGGCGCTGCTCGGGCGGTATTTCACACCTCGCAGGGCCAGCGGGATCAGGGCGACGATGACGACCGCGTTGAAGATGACCGCTGAGAGGATCGCCGACTGCGGCGAGTCCAGGCGCATGATGTTCAGCGCATCCAGGCCCGGATAGACCGCCGCGAAGATCGCCGGGATGATGGCGAAATACTTGGCGATGTCGTTGGCGATCGAGAAGGTCGTGAGGGCTCCTCGCGTGATGAGGAGCTGCTTGCCGATCTCGACGATCTCGATGAGCTTGGTCGGGTTGGAGTCGAGGTCGACCATGTTGCCGGCCTCTTTGGCGGCGCTGGTGCCCGTGTTCATGGCCACGCCGACGTCCGACTGCGCGAGCGCGGGGGCGTCGTTGGTGCCGTCGCCCGTCATCGCGACCAGCCGGCCGCCTTCCTGCTCGCGTTTGATCAGGGCCAGCTTGTCTTCCGGTGTCGCCTCCGCGAGGAAGTCGTCGACGCCCGCCTCGTCGGCGATGGCCTTGGCCGTGAGCGGGTTGTCGCCGGTGATCATGACGGTCCGGATGCCCATGCGGCGCATCTCGTCGAAGCGCTCGCGCATGCCGGACTTGACGACGTCCTTGAGGTGGATGACGCCCAGGACCTGGCTCCGATCGGCCACGACCAGGGGAGTGCCGCCGCTGCCGGAGATGGCGTCGACGATCGCGCCGACCTGGTCGGTCGGGTGGCCGCCCTGGTCGCGGACCCACTTCATGACGGCGGTGGCGGCGCCCTTGCGGACCTCCCGCCCGCCGACGTTCACGCCGGACATGCGGGTCTGTGCGGTGAACGGGACCCATTCGGCGTCGTGGACGTCGCGCTCGCGCAGGCCGTAACGCTCCTTGGCGAAGACGACGATGGAGCGGCCCTCGGGGGTCTCGTCGGCGAGTGAGGAGAGCTGGGCGGCTTCGGCCAGGTCCGACTCGGTCACTCCCGCGACCGGGACGAACTCGGCGGCCTGCCTGTTGCCCAGGGTGATGGTGCCGGTCTTGTCGAGCAGCAGCGTCGACACGTCGCCCGCCGCCTCGACCGCGCGGCCCGACATCGCCAGGACGTTGCGCTGCACCAGCCGGTCCATGCCGGCGATGCCGATGGCCGACAGCAGGGCGCCGATGGTGGTCGGGATGAGGCAGACCAGGAGCGAGGCGAGCACGATGCCGCTGACGCCGTCGCCCGTCAACGCCAGGGAGTCGGGGATGCCGGGGTTGGCGCCCTTGGCGTAGATGGCCATGGGCTGCATGGTCACGGTCGCGATCAGGAAGATGATCGTCAACGCCGCCAGCAGGATGTTCAGCGCGATCTCGTTGGGCGTCTTCTGCCGGTTGGCGCCCTCGACCAGGGCGATCATCCGGTCGATGAAGCTCTCGCCGGGCTTCTGGGTGATCCTGACGACGATCCTGTCGGAGAGCACTTTCGTCCCGCCGGTGACGGCGCTGCGGTCGCCGCCCGACTCGCGGATGACCGGGGCCGACTCACCGGTGATGGCCGACTCGTCGACAGAGGCGATGCCCTCGATGACGTCTCCGTCGCCGGGGATGGTCTCCCCGGCCACGACCACGACCTCATCGCCCTGCCGCAGTTCGGTGGCGCTGACCCGCTCACCGGACAGCTTCACCGCCGTCGTGTCGCGCTTGGTCGCGCGCAGCGTCGCCGCCTGGGCCTTGCCGCGGCCTTCGGCGACCGCCTCGGCCAGGTTGGCGAACAGCACGGTCAGCCACAGCCAGACCACGATCGCCCAGGAGAAGAAGTTCGGCTCCAGCACGGCCAGGACCGTGGTGAACACCGCGCCGATCTCGACGATCAGCATGACCGGGTTGCGCCACAGCGTGGCCGGGTTGAGCTTCCTGACGGCGTCGGGCAGCGATTTGATCATCTGCTGGGGATCGAACGCGGCCATCAGAACAGTCCTTCTGCGATCGGGCCCAGCGCGAGGGCCGGGAGGAAGGTCAGGGCGACCAGGACGATCGTCACGCCGACGACCAGGCCGACGAACTGCGGCCGGTGGGTGGGCAGGGTGCCGGCTGACTCCGGCACCGGCGTCTGTCTGGCCAGCGAACCGGCCAGGGCGAGCACGAAGATGATCGGCAGGAACCGGCCCAGGACCATGCACATGCCGAGCGCCACGTCATACCAGGGCGTGTTGACCGTGACGCCGCCGAAGGCGGAACCGTTGTTGTTGGAGGCGCTGGTGAAGGCGTACAAAATCTCGGAGAAGCCGTGCGGGCCCGAGTTGAGCATCGCCGCCAGACCCGCCTCGTTGCCCATCGCCACCGCCGTGCCGACCAGCACGAGCACCGGCGTGACCAGGAAGTACATCGAGGCCAGCTTGATCTCGCGGGCGCCGATCTTCTTGCCCAGATATTCCGGTGTGCGGCCGACCATCAGGCCCGCGACGAACACGGTGATGACGGCCAGGATCAGCATGCCGTAGAGGCCCGCGCCGACACCGCCGGGCGCGACCTCGCCGAGCATCATGTTGAACAGCGTCATCATGCCGCCGAACGGCGTGTAGGAGTCGTGGAAGGAGTTGACCGCGCCCGTCGAGGTCAGCGTGGTCGCCGCCGCGAACGTGGCCGAGTTGGCCACCCCGAACCTGACGTCCTTGCCCTCCATCGCGGCGCCGACGGCCTGCGGGACGGTCGCGTTCCCGGCCAGTTCGAAGACGTTGGTGAGCACGATGCTGGCGATGGCGATGACGCCCATCACGGCGAGGATCGCGTAGCCCTGGCGGAGCTGGCCGACCATCTTGCCGAAGGTCCGGGTGATCGCGATCGGGATGAGCAGAATCAGGAAGATCTCGAACCAGTTGGTCCAGGCGGTGGGGTTCTCGTACGGGTGCGCGGAGTTGGTGTTGTAGAAACCGCCACCGTTGGTGCCCAGCTCCTTGATGACCTCCTGGCTGGCCACCGGCCCGCCGGTCACGTGCTGCACGTTGCCGGTCAGCGTGGTGATGTCGTGGGGGCCGACGAAGTTCTGCACCACCCCGCCCGCCACCAGGACGAGCGCGCCGACGAACGCGATCGGCAGCAGGATGCGCAGCGAGCCGCGTACCAGGTCGACCCAGAAGTTGCCGATCGTGTCGCTGTTCCGCCGGGCGAACCCGCGCACCAGCGCGATGGCCACGGCCATGCCGACGGCGGCCGACACGAAGTTCTGCACGGCCAGCGCGACCATCTGGGTGAGATGGCCCATCGTGTTCTCACCCGAGTAGGCCTGCCAGTTCGTGTTGGTCACGAAGCTGATGGCGGTGTTCCACGCGATGTGGTCGGGCACCGGCGCGAACCCCAGCGACAACCAGAGCTTGTCCTGGACGCGCTGGAGGACGTACACGAAGAAGATCGAGATGATCGAGAAGGCCAGCAGGCTGCGGGCGTAGGCGCCCCAGCGCTGCTCGGTGCCCGACTGGACGCCGAGCAGGCGGTAGGTGACCCGCTCGACGGCGTTGTGTTTCGTGCCGGTGTAGACCCGGTGCATGTAGTCGCCGAGCGGCTTGTAGACCAGGGCCAAAGCCACGATCAGCGACAGGATGAAGAGCCAGCCCATGTCAGAACCGCTCCGGGAACAGCAGGGCGGCGACCATGAAGATCACCAAGCCGATGGCCACGACCAGTCCGGCGGCGTTGATCGCGCTCACAGGCGCTCCACCGCTTTCACCACGAACCCGAAGACCACGAAGATCGCGATCGTCAGGGCGACGAAGATGAGGTCACCCATCTCTGCTCACAGCTCCTCAGTTCCGATTTCCAGGCGGTACACCCACAGGAAAACGGTATTTCTGGGCTGTTTACGCGCTCTTGACGCCTTCGCTACGCGAGTGGAGGAATTCTTGACGGCTAACGCACGAGATCGCTCTCATAGGCGGCGATGACGAGATGGGCCCGGTCACGGGCGTGCAGTTTGCTCAGCAGATGACCGATGTGCGTTTTGACGGTCTTGATGGAGATCGTGAGGCGGGCGGCGATCTCGTCGTTGGACAGGCCGTGGCCGACCAGGGTCAGGACCTCGGTCTCCCGTTCGGTGAGGGAGCCGACGGTCTTGGCGGGGGTGGGGCGGCTGACGTACACCTCGATCAGGCGTTCCAGCACGCTGGGGGCCAGCAGCGACTCGCCCTGGTGGACGCGGCGGATGGCGTCGAGCAGGCGGTCGGGGTGGGCGTCCTTGAGCAGGAAACCGCAGGCCCCGGCCTGGAGGGCGGCGCGGACGTATTCGTCGAGCTCGAACATCGTCAAGACGATGATCTTGATCGACGGGTGCTTCGCCATGATGTGGTGGGTGGCGGCGATCCCATCCATGCCGGGCATGCGGATGTCCATCAGCACCACGTCGGGGTCTTGAGAGGCACAGACGAGGATCGCCTCGTCGCCGGTTCCGGCCTCGCCCGCCATGGTCATGTCGGGGTTCGCGTCGATCACGGCGGCCAGGCTGTGGCGCAGCAGCGGCTGGTCGTCGGCGATGACGACGCGGATGGTCATGCCGCCTCGGGGATGCGGGCGGTGACGCGGAAGCCGTTCCCCGCAGGCCCGGCCGTCAGGGCGGCGACGCGTTCTCGCAGGCCTTCGAGGCCGTGACCGGCGCCCGCGTGGGCGACCCAGCCGTCGACCGGGCCGTCGTCCTCGACGTCGACGACGATCCAGTCGCCGTCGCGGCGGATCTTCACGGTCGCGGTGGTCGGGCCGGCGTGGCGGGCGGTGTTGTTGAGGGCCTCGCGGACGACCGCGCAGACCGCCAGTTGGGCGCCCGGGCTGACCTCGTCGAGTTCGGCGACGTCGAGGGTGACCGGGAGGCCCGCACGCGCGACGATGTCCGGCAGGTCGCCGAGTCTCTCGGCCGGGCGCAGCGGCGCGGCGGCCTCGTTGTCGCGCAGGACCTTGAGCATGCGGCGCAGTTCCGTCGTGGTCTCGCGCCCGATGCGTTCGATGTCCTCCAGCGCGGCCTCGGGGTCGTCGCGCACGTAGCGGGCCGTGGTCGCCCGCACGGTGATCAGGCCGAGGCCGTGGGAGACGATGTCGTGCAGGTCGCGGGCGATGCGGAGCCGCTCGGCCTGGGCCGCGCGCTCGCCGGCCCAGGCGGTGAGCCGGGCTTCGTAGACGGCGCGCTGGCGGCGTCCACGGACCAATGCCCAGGCGGTGGTGGCCAGCGTGAGCGCCGCGATGACGGCGGGCACCACGACCACTCCCGGCCCGTCGCCGCCGGCGGACAGCAGGACCAGCAGCAGGAGGACATACGCGGCGGCGATCGGAGGCCAGACCCGCCGCTCACGTTTCGGAATCGCCACCACGCCCGAAGTCTAGGAACCCTTTCGGGTACGACGCATCGGACCAGGGTCTGAGAGAAGGTCCCGGACCTCGGTCCGATGTGGTTCTCCCGGGGCCTCGGTTCACTGAACGGCGTGATTACCATCGACGGCCTCGTCAAGCGGCGGGGCAAAACGGAGATCCTGTCCGGAGTCGGCTTCCAGGCCCTGCCGGGACGGGTGACCGGCTTCCTCGGGCCCAACGGGGCGGGCAAGAGCTCCACGCTGCGCATCTTGCTGGGGCTCGACCGGGCTCAGCAGGGGACGGCGCTGGTCAACGGGGTGCCTTTCGTCTCTTTGGCCGATCCGGTCCGGACGGTCGGTGCGGTGCTCGACGGATCGGGCGCGCACCGGTCGCGGACCGGGCGGGCGCATCTGCGCTGGGTGGCCCGGTCGGCGGGGCTGCCGCTGTCGCGGATCGACGAGGTGCTGGAGCTGGTCGGGCTGGCCGACGCGGGGTCGAAGCGGGTCGGGCGCTATTCGCTGGGCATGGGACGGCGGCTCGCACTGGCGACGGCGCTGCTCGGGGACCCTCCGGTGCTGGTGCTGGACGAACCGCTCAACGGGCTCGACCCGGAGGGCATCCGGTTCATCAGGACGTTCCTTCGCGAACGTGCCGAGTCTGGGCGGACCGTCCTGCTCTCCAGCCACCTCATGGGCGAGCTCGCGGAGACCGTCGACGACGTCGTGGTCATCGACCGCGGCCGGATCGTGGCGCAGGGGACGCTCGCCGAGGTCACCGGAGCCCACCGGAGCCTGGAGGAGGCGTTCTTCGCGCTGGTGTCCCGATGAAGGGGGAGCTGTCGAAGCTCGCCTCGTTGTGGTCGGTGTGGCTCGCGGGTGCGGTCGCGGTGCTGGTGCCGACCGTGATCACCTGGCTGAACTCCTTCATGGCGCGAGGGGCCGGGCCGGACCGCGGCTATCAGGAGCTGGCCTTCGGGGTGATGGGGGTGATCATTCTCGGGGTCGTGGCGGTCAGCAGCGAATACGCGACCGAAGGCCCGGAGGCCGGTGGCGGGCGTCAGATCACGACCAGCCTCACCGCCGTGCCGTCGCGGCTGCGCTTCCTGGCCGCCAAGGCGGCGGCCGTCGCGCTGGTCGCCGCGCTGCTCGCGGTCGTCGCGATGGCGGGCACGATGAGCTTGGCGGCCGGGTCGTCGGTGGAGGTCACGCGGCTGGCCGGGGTGGTCTGTTATTGGACGTACACGGCTCTGCTGGCGTTCGGGATCACCGTCCTGGTCAGGCACGGGGTCGTGCCGCTGGTGGTGCTCCTGGTCAACACGTCGCTGGTGAGCATGACGTTCCTGCTCAGCAAGACCTTTCCGGTGTTCAGCTTCACCCCTGACATGGCCGGGGCGCGGATGTTCGTCGAGCCCAACGACAGCACGGTGGACATCAGCCCTCTCCTCGGATTCCTGACGATGTCGGGCTGGGTGGTCGTCGTGCTGGTGATCGCGGCGGTCGTGTTCACCCGGAGGGACGCGTGATCCGCGCGGAGTTGTCGAAGCTGCTCTCACTGCCGGCGACGTGGGTGACCCTCGGCTGGACGCTGGCGGTGAACGTCCTGCTCACCTTCGTGATCGCCGTGGGCGGCTCGGCGGTGGCCTACTCCCAGGCCGGGTTCGTCGTCCTCGGGGCGCTGGCGACGTGCTCCGAATACACCGGCGGGCAGATCAGGACCACGCTGACCGTGATGCCGCGCCGGGTTCACCAGCTCACGGCCAAGTACATCGCACTGGTAGCTCTGACGGTTCCGGCCGCCCTGGTCGTGGCCCTGTCCGGGACGGTGATCACGATGGCCGTGCTCGGATCGTGGGCCGTCCCGTGGGAGGTGGCTGAGGTGACGGCGTACGTGACCCTGGTGACCCTGCTCGGCGCGGCCGTCGGCGCTCTGGTCCGGCACACGCTCGCGGCGGTGGCCCTGGTGATCGGCTACCTCTTCGTCGTGACGCCGCTGGTTCAGGACACCGTCTTCGCGGGCGACGTCGTCACCCTCGCGTTCTGGACCCCGGCCTTCCTGGGAATCGCCCTGTTCGTCCATCGCCTTCGGGACGCGTGAGAAGGTGTCGCGCATCACACTCCCCGGCCGAGTTTCGGCTGCCCGGCACCGGCAATCGACGTTCTACCTGGGCTGACGTGGGTCTCGCGGGCCCCGTGCCGGCCGGGGAGACCGGTGCGGGCGGTGAAAACCAGGTGACATTAGGTATCGGGTGCCGGAATTCTGAGTGGGCGCGATGAGTTCTGTCGGTGGTGCGGGCCATGCTGGCACATGGCCGTAACTCAGTCCGATCCCCCGATTTTTGAGGTGCCGTGTCCAGCCCACAGCTAGACCAGCTCGACTCACCCGCCAAGCCCGCGACCGATACCTCACGTCGCACCCCTCCGGTGATCCGGCTGTTGGTGCTGGCCACGTTCGTGGTCATCCTGAACGAGACGATCATGATCAACGCCATCTCGGCGTTGATGACCGCGCTCGACATCACCGCCCAGACGGCCCAGTGGCTGTCGACGGCCTTCATGCTGACCATGGCGGTCGTCATCCCGATCACGGGGTGGTTCCTGCAGCGCGTGACCACGCGCACGGCCTACACGACCGCGATGGGCCTGTTCCTGCTCGGCACCGCTCTCGCCGGGGTGGCCCCGAACTTCGAGGTGCTGCTCGGCGCCCGGATCATCCAGGCGTCCGGCACGGCGATCATGATGCCGCTGCTGATGACGACGCTGATGCAGGTGGTGCCGGAGTCCGAGCGCGGACGGGTCATGGGCAACGTTTCCCTGGCCATCTCGGTCGCGCCCGCCATGGGCCCGACCGTTTCCGGCGTGATCCTGAACTTCGGGTCGTGGCGGCTGCTGTTCGCCGTGGTGTTCCCGATCGCCGCGCTGATCACCTGGTTCGGCCTGAAGCAGCTCAAGAACGTCGGCGAGACCAAGCCCGGCACCGTCGACTGGTTCAGCGTGGTGACCGCCGCTGCCGGTTTCGGTGGCCTGGTCTACGGGCTCAGCCAGTTCGAGGGCGACGCCCGGGTGGCGGGCGCGATCGTGGGCGGCGGCGTGGTCCTCATCGCGATCTTCGTGTTCCGGCAGCTGCGGCTGCAGAAGCGCGGCACCCCGCTGCTCGACCTGCGCACGCTGGGTTTCCGCACCTACACGGTGTCGCTGATCCTGATGGCGGTCGCCTTCATGGCGATGCTCGGCTCAATGGTTCTGCTGCCGCTCTATCTGCAGGAGATCCGCCACCTCAGCGCTCTCCAGGCGGGCCTGCTGGTGATGCCCGGCGGCCTCGCGATGGGCCTGCTCGGCCCGACCGTCGGCCGCCTGTTCGACCGGTTCGGCGGTCGCGTGCTCGTGATCCCGGGAGCGGTCGCGATCACCCTGTCGCTGGCGGGCTTCACCCAGATCACGCTGTCCATGCCCTACTGGCAGCTCCTCGGCCTCCACGCCCTGCTGATGGTCGGCCTGGCCGGGATCTTCACCCCCGTGTTCACGCTGGGCCTGGGCGCGGTCACGCCCCCGCTCTACTCTCACGCGAGCTCGATCCTGGGCACTCTCCAGCAGGTCGCCGGCGCCATCGGCACCGCACTCGTGATCACCGTGATGAGCGCGCGGGCCGAGTCGTCCCGGGCGTCGGGGGTGACCGAGCAGCTGGCCCTCCTCGACGGCATGCGGGTGGCCTTCATCGTCAGCGCGGGCATGTCGATCGCAGTGATCATCGCCGCCCTGATCCTCCCGGCCAGGGCCGACAACCACGGCGACGGTCCCCGGCCCGCCCACCACTGATCCTCACTCGACGACGTAAGGCCGTCCGGTCAGGCCAGCCTGGCCGGGAAGCCGCCGGTCGCGACCGGGCCCCAGCGGGTCGGGGTGATCCGCAGGAGCGACTTGCCCTGGCGGGTCATCGCGGCGCGGTATTCGTCCCAGTCGGGATGTTCGCCCGAGATGCAGCGGAAGTACTCCACGAGCGGTTCGAGGGCCTCCGGCAGGTCGAGGACCTCCGCGTCGCCGTCGACCTGTACCCACGGGCCGTTCCAGTCGTCCGACAGGACGATCACGCTGACCTGCTCGTTGCGGCGGGCGTTGGCAGCCTTGGCGCGGTCGGGGTAGGTCGAGATCACGATCCGGCCCTCGGCGTCGACCCCGCACGCCACCGGGGAGGCCTGCGGGCGGCCGTCGCGCCGGGCCGTGACGACGATCGCGTGGTGACGGGGGCGCAGGAATTCGAGCAGCTCTTCGCGGGTGACGGCGTCGTTGGTCGCGATCTTCATGTGAGTAACTCTAGGCGTAGGGGCCCCTTGTCCTTATCATTCGAAACCCGGCAAGTCGCCTCACTCCTTGGAGCGTTCCACATGCGTGTACTCATGGTCGCGCTGTTAGCCACCGCATCAACCACCGCCCTGCTCTCCGCGCCGGCCCAGGCGAAGGCCCCGGCCGTCCAGATCACGAAGATCTACTACAACTCGCCCGGCTCGCCGGACAACGGCGCGAACGGCAGCCTGAACGGCGAGTACATCCAGCTCAAGAACATCACCAAGAAGGCGGTCAGCCTAAAGGGCTGGACCGTCCGGGACGCGACGAAGGCCCCCGACCACATCTACACGTTCGCCGCTTTCACCCTCAAGCCCGGCAAGACGGTCACGCTGCGGACCGGTGTGGGCAAGGACACCGCCACGACCCGCTACTGGGGGCGCAGCGGCGGCGGGACCTTCGCCTACATCTGGAACCAGGCCTCCGACACCGGCTATCTGCGCAACGCCTCCGGCAAGCTGGTCGACTCCTGCGCCTACAACTCCTCGCGGGACGCCTACAAGGTCTGCTGAACTCAGGTCATGAAGAACCTGGGGGCGTTGCTGCGGCACGTCCACCTCAACGGGCCGACGTCGCGCGCCGCGCTGACCGAGGAGTTCGGGCTGAACCGCAGCACGATCATGGCGCTGACCGCCGAGCTCGCCGCCCTCGGCCTCGTCCGGGAGGAGCTGCCCGAAGACACCCAGAAGGCCGGGCGGCCGTCCCTGGTGGTCAGCCCGGAGACCGGCAAGGTGTTCGTGCTCGCCTTCGACGTGGCCGTCGACCTGCTGGTCGCGGCGAGGGTCGGGCTCGGGGGCGTCATCCTCGACCGGCGGGCGGCCGTCCGGCAGCGGCGCTACCCCGATCTCGACGACGTCGTCGGCACGCTGGCCGAGTTCGCCCGTCAGCTCCTCCGCGACGTCCCCTCTGACGCCGTCTGCGTGGGGGTGGGCGCGTCGTTCTGCGGGATGATCCGGCCGCATGACGGGACGGTGCGCTACGGCCCCAAGACGGGCTGGGTCGACCAGGCCTTCGGCCCCGAGCTGGAACGCCGGCTGCCCCTGAACCTGCCGGTGAGAGTGGGCAACGAGGCCCACCTCGGCGCCGTCGCGGAGAACCAGCGCGGCGCCGGAATCGGCTTCAGCAACCTCATCTACCTGCACGGCGACGTCGGGGTCGGCGGCGGCGTGATCATCGACGGCAAGCGCCTCGACGGCAACGACGGCTACGCCGCCGAGGCCGGGCACATGGTCGTCAACCCCTACGACGGGCGGCCGTGCCTGTGCGGTTCGCGCGGCTGCCTGGAGGCGGAGGTCGGCGAGAGCGCCCTGCTCGAACTGGCCGGCTGGCCCCACGGCAGCGTCGGCCGCGACGCCGTGGCCTCGGTGGTCCACGCCGCCGAACGCGGCGACCGGACCGCCCGCGAGGCGCTGAACCGGGTCGGCGACTGGCTCGGGGTCGGCGTGGCCAACCTGATCAACCTGTTCAACCCGGGTGTGGTCGTCTTCGGCGGCATGCTCCGCGACGTCTACCGGGGCTCGGCCGACCAGGTGCGGGCCCGCATCGAGACCAGCGTCCTCCCGGTGTCCAGGGAACGCGTGCAACTCCGCATCGCCACCCTCGGCGACGACACCACGCTGGTGGGAGGCGCGGAGCTGGGCTTCGCCGGCCTCCTGGCCGACCCGGCCGAGGCGGTCAAACGGGCCTACCACCCCAAAAGCTGATCGTCCCCTGCCGGGTCATTTTCGCGTACGGGCACAACGCCTCCGCCTGCCTCATCAGCGGCGCCACTACGGCTGGCTCGATTCCCGGCCACGTCACGACCAGGTCGGCCCGGAGCTGGTAGCCGCCGTCGGCGGGGTCCCGGCCGAAGGCGACCGTCACCGCCACGCTGATCGCCGAAGGGTCGAGCCGGTGCCGCCGGGCCAGCAGGCTCAGCGCCCCCTGGAAGCAGGCGGCGTATCCGGCCGCGAAGAGCTGCTCCGGGTTCGGCCCCGCTGAGTCGCCGCCGAGCTCCTCCGGCAGCCGCAACTCCAGGTCGAGCGCCCCGTCGGCGGAGACAGCCCGGCCGCTGGCCCGTCCGTGGGCCGAACCGCCGCCGGTCACGGTGACGCTGGTGACGTACAGAGGCGCGGAGGGCGGGTTCATGAGCGGTGCCAGCCCTCCAGCTTGTCGGGGTTCAGGACGATCCACACCGCCGTCACCTCGGCCGCGGCGACGCTGACGCTGACCACCGCCACCGCCCGTGCGGCCTGGCGGAGCACCAGGCCGGTCCGGCCGTTCACCGGCTCGACGTGGACGTCGATCCCGGCCAGCAGCCGTGACAGGAAGAGGGCGACGGCATCCGCGCCGTGGGTCGGCCGCAGGGGGGCGCGGATCTTGCCGCCGCCGTCGCTGACGACCAGGGCGTCCGGGGACAGGACCGCCCGGAGCGCTCCCGTGTCGCCCTCCGAGCAGGCGGCGGCGAAGCGGCGGGCGACGTGGTCGTGGTGGGTCCGCATCGCGTGGTCCGAGCGGGGCCGGGGCGGCGGCGCGGGACGGCGGGGCGCGGGCGCGGTGTGCGGGGCGCGGGTGGCCAGCAGTTCCAGGCAGATCCCGCCGGCCACCCGGGTCAGCCAGGCCCGGGGCAGCGTGATCGCCGCCCGGTCGGGGTCGGCGAGGGCGTACCAGCGGCGGTAGGTCTCCTGGACGATCTGGTCGGCCGCCGTCTCGGAGCCGAACAGCCACGTCGCGATGTCGAGCAGGTGCCGCCGCTCGTCGAGCATCTCCGCCAGGGAATCGGTCATGTCGGCTCGCCGGGGTGCCGCGAGCGTTCGTACAGAGAGAGTTTGTCGGGGTTCATCACCCAGAGGAGGTGATGGATGCCGTCGGGGGAGGCGTCGAGGATGAGCAGGGCGCCGCCGATCTTGTCACGGGCCGGGACGTAGACCGCCGGCTGGCCGTTGGCCTCGACGTAGGTGATCGTGGCGCCGGGCCAGAAGCGGGGGGCGAACGCGGTGATGAACTTGGTCACGCGCGGGACGCCCGACATGACGAGACGGGCCGCGCCCAGGATCCCGTTGCCGTCGGTGAGACTGACGACGTCCTTCGCGAACAGGCTCTCCAGCGCGTGGACGTCACCCGACTGCGCGGCGTCCAGAAAGGTCTCCAGCAACTGCCGGTGCGCGGTCCTGTCGATGGGTTCGCGGCGCTCGGTCGACAGCCGTTTGCGGGCCCGGCTCACGAGCTGGCGCGCGTTGGCGGCGCTGACCTGGATGATCTCCGCGATCTGCTCGTACGGATAGACGAACGCCTCCCGCAGCACATAGGCCGCCCGCTCGGTCGGAGACAGGCGTTCCAGCAACAGCAGGAAGGCGAACTCCAGCGCCTCTCCGCGCTCGGCGCCCAAAGTGGGATCCATGCTGGTGTCGATCGGCTCGGGCAGCCACGGGCCGATGTACGACTCGCGCCGCGATCGCGCCGACTGCGCCACGTTGATCGACAACCGGGTGGCGATCGTGGCCAGGAACGCGGGCGGGCTCTGCACGGCCGAGCGATCGGCGACCTGCCAGCGCAGCCAGACGTCCTGGACGACGTCTTCGGCCTCGGCCGCGCTGCCCAGCATGCGGTAGGCGATGCCGAACAGGCGCGGCCGAAGCTCGGTGAAGACCGATGCGGCGTTTTCCAGTGAATCCACGCGCTCACTTCACCGCACGTGATCGACGGCGTCGAGGATGCTCCGCGTGACCGTGTCGGGCCAGGAGACGGCGATCGCGTGCGAGGCGCCGGGGATCTCCCTGGTGTCCCTCGACCCGGCGCGTCCGGCCATGTGGCGCATCGCCTCGACCGGGATGCTGCGGTCGCGGTCGCCGTACACGAACCACGACGGCGTGTCGTGCCAGGCCGCCCGGGTGGCCATGTCGCTCAGCGCGCGCTCGGTGACCGGACGCTGCAGGATCGCCATCACCTCGGCCGACTCGGGGTCGACGTCGTGGCAGTACTGCTGGTGGAACCGGGCCGGGTCGATGCGGAACTCGCTGCCGCCGGTCGCGACCGGGTAGGCGATCAGCGCGTCGGCCAGGGTGCTCCCCTCGAACTTCTGCGACAGCACCAGGGCGCTCTCCCCCGTTTCCGGGGCGAAGGCGGAGACGTACACCAGAGCCTTCACCGCCGGATGGACGGCCTGGCTGATCACCATTCCCCCGTAGGAGTGGCCGGCCAGGACGACCGGCCCGCCGATGCCGTCGATCACGTCACGGAGATAGTCGGCGTCGCCCTCGACGCTCCGCAGCGGGTTCGCCGCCGCGATCACGGGCAGCCCGTGGCCGTGCAGTCGCCGGATGACGCGCTTCCAGCTCCCCGACCCGGTGAAGGCGCCATGGACCAGGACGATCGTGACCATCTCAGGCATCCTCTTCGAGCTCTTCGTTCATCGCGACCACCCCAGGCGGCTGAGTTCTTCTTCCTCGACGAAGGTGAGCATCGGCGTGCCCGGCGCGCAGAGCATCGTGACGGTGAACTTCACCGGCACGTCGTCGCGCGCGTTGCCGTCCTGGAAGTGGATGACGTCGCCGCCGGGCTCCCAGAAGACCTCCCCGGCCTTCACCACCCGGACCGGGTGTCCCTGCAGCTCGAACCGCATCTCGCCTTCGAGGACGTAGCCGAAGGCAGGTCCCGAGTGGCGGTGCGGCGGGGTGCCCGGGTCTCCCGGCGGATATTCGATGACGATGGTCATCGCGTGCGCGCCCTCGGGGATGAACGGAGGCTCGATCTCCTGGAGCAGGGTCAGCGCGGACTTCCATGCTTCCGACATGCGATCACTTCCCCTGGTTGGTCTTCAGCCATTCGTAGTAGTCGATCCGGCCGAGGGTCGCGCCGTCGCCCGGTACGAGGGTGCCCTGCTCCAGCTCACTGCCGAAGTAGCGGGCGTGCGGATCGGTCACGACCGTCCTCGGGTCCCCGAGGGCCTTGAGAACGCCGCGGAAGAACTCGTCCATCTGGTACTGCTCCGGTCCCGCGATCTCCAGACGCCCGTTCAGCGGCGCCCCGACGGCGACCTTGCCGACGTTCTCCGAGACCTCGGCGCCCGCGATGGGCTGGAACCGGACCGGCGCGACGTGCACCCCGTCGTCCCTGGTCGCCTCGTCGGCGATGCCCTTGACGAACTCGAAGAACTGGGTGGCGTGGACGAGCGAGTAGGGCACGTCCGACTTCTCGATGAGCTCCTCCTGGGCGATCTTCGCCCGGAAGTAGTCGTTGGCGGGCAGCTTCTCGCTGCCGACGATCGACACCGCGACGTGGTGCCCGACCCCGGCCTTCTTCTCGGCGGCCAGCACGTTGGAGGTCGAGGTGGTGAAGAAGTTCCACACCGCGTCCCGCTCCCAGGACGGCGAGTTCGACACGTCCACCACTACCTGGGCACCCTCGAGCGCCTCGGCCAGCCCCTCACCGGTGAGCGTGTTGACGCCGGTGCTGGGCGCGGCGGCGACGGCCTCATGTCCGTGCTCGGTGAGCTTCTCGATCAGCCTCGACCCGATGAGCCCGGTCCCGCCGATGACGACGATCTTCATTTACTACCCCTTGTCTGTAGACCGGGCGCTCGTACGCGGCCCGGACGTCAGCTAAGACAGGGCAGACTCCGAAGTTGTGACAAACGCCGCGAACTTCTTTTCAGATACCCACTGACCTGGGGTTATCTAACGTGTAGAAGATCGCGCCCGGCCGAAGCCGTCAGGGCTCCACGATTCTCAGCCGGGCCAGCAACCGCCACATATCGGTGGACGGGTCGCGCTGGAGAACCGGGCAATCAGGCGCGTGCCCGGAGCGGGCCGCCCACTGGTGGGGCGACTGGGGATCGTCATCTCCGACCGGCCCGATTTTCGCCTGGCCGGGCATGCAGAGCCCGTGGGCGCAGGAGGCGACGAGGTTGCGAGCGTGCGCCACCGCCTTCTCTTCCCGGCCCTTCAGGGCGTTACGCCGTGACCCTTTGACGCTCTTGTCGCCCTTCTTGTCGAAGTCGCCGAAGGCCTCCGCACCCTTGGCCTGTCGCAGCTTCTCGACCACGAGTTTGCTGCTCCCGCTCTGCGCTCCTCCGAACGCCTGGAAATGCAGCAGCAGCCACAGGTCGAACGATGGATGGGAGAAGGCGAGCTCGATCCTCGACGCGGCCGCATCTTTGATCGCTTGAGGGATATCGGCCCACTGGTCGCGGTCGAAGAGCGCCCATGCCTCGTCTTCGCCGGCGGCCTCAGCCACGGTGGCGACAACCTCGCACGGAGTTCGGCCGTAGCGGCGGTAGACCGGCTGGATCCGGAAAGGCTGCCTGTCCTGGCCGTCGCCGTCTCCGAACTGCTCGTTCAGATACTGCAGGTAGTCGGGCTCGGTGGATTCGCCTTCACAGGCCACGTAAAGAACCAGCACTTCGCGAGAGCGGGGGCTGGATCTGGGTACCAACGGGCGTTCGTCGTCCAGGCTCCCGCGCCTTTTTCTGCGCCCTCCGCTCACGTCGTCGCCTTTGTTTCGGGCCGGGAGATTTCGCGGGCGATTTCCCCTGCGGTCACCCTGGGAACCCCGCCGTAACGGCCACGGAGATATCCGCGTTCGAGGTTCTCCTCCTTGCGTGGCTTGGCCGCTGTGAGGGGATAGAGCTCGGTCTCTCCCGAACGCTTTTTCGCGGTCATCCATACCTGGTCACGGCTGATCGGGCGATTGAGCACCTCATTGCCCAGGAGGGTCGCGTCGTGCGTGGTGAAGATCAGCTGAGCGCCCTTTGGATTGGCGGCCGGGTCCTGGAAGACGCGGACGACCTCGGCCGCGAGCGCGGGGTGCAGGCTCGAATCCAGTTCGTCCACGAGAAGGACGGATCCCCCCTCGAGCGCGGTGATCATAGGCCCGAGAAAGGCGAACCAGGCATGGGTGCCGAGTGATTCTTCCGTGAAGAAGTCAAACGGCACCTCTCCGTCATCTGATGTGCGGTGCCACAGTCTGATCTTGCCGGTCTCGGGATCGACATCGAGACGGGTGATTCCCAGGTCGGCCGATCGCAGCATCTGCATGATCCGCTCCTGGTAGCGCCCCGCATAATCCGGACGGGTCAGCAGACTCTGGGTCCAGGTCAGCCGGACGGCCACGTTCCTGCCTGGCGTCAACAAGGGGGAAAGACTGCCGATGAACCACTTGTGGATCGCGGACAACTGCGGATCGTTGAGCGCCGCGCCGACCGACAGGAACAAAGCGTTCGGTCGCGTCAGCTTGACCAGTGGTTCACGTTCGCCTTTGAAACCCTCTCCTCTGAAGACGAACTCGCCACCTTCCGACTCGGGACGGTCCGCCTCCCGGTCGAACCAGACATTCCGGCGGCCGTGCGGGTAGGCGTGCAGCCATTCCGCCTCCACCCGTCTGTCTGACAGTTCGAAGCCGTAGGTGTAGCGGACGGGATCCCGGCCCAGCGTGAGGTCGACCTCAAACAGGCTCGTCTCGGCGCGGGATGAGGGGTCGAGCTTGAACGGCTGCCGGGGCACCACATCCGGCGACTTGGCCCAGTCGGCGAAGGAGTTCCGCACCGTCTCGCCCATGAGCTCGAGCCCGCTCAGCAGATTGGACTTCCCTGAGGCGTTGGCGCCGAAGATCCCCACTACGGGCTGTACCGAGACGTCGTGTCCTCGGTGCTTGAGACCGGTCGGGCGCGCCGTGCCCTCATCGAACTCGGTCGCGATCAGCGACAGTTCGTGGTCGTCACGGATCGACCGATGGTTGGCCAGCCGGAACCGGATCAGCATCTGGACCACCTACTAGACGGGCCGTTGAGCCTGTCATCTATGTCTTGATGCAGAAAGTCTGCACGAAACACACTATGACGTTTACCGGACGCGTGCCAGCCAACTGCGCCGTCACACGCAGATGGTGAGATGGTCGCTGGTCTCGTGGTGAATCGGTCGCTGGTTCGACGGTGAGATGGTCGCGGTCAGGGCTCGCCGAACCACTGGCAGATGTGGTTGGCGCGGTCGGCCATCCAGGGCCAGGCCGGGGGTTCGTCCTCGGGGAACAGGTCTTCGGGGACGTCCGGGTCGTAGTCCGGTGGCAGTAGTTCGATGGTCTGGCTGCCCCAGGACCGCTCCACCTGGAACGGGATCGGCCATTCCTCGTTGGGGAAGCCGTCGCAGTTCGTCACCTCGTAGACGAGGCTGACCTCCCATGTCGCCTCCGGCGCCAGGGTGTGGGGCAGTGGAAGGCCCTCGACGTCGACCAACTTCAGGTAGGAGCTGCTCGCTCCTGCGGACGTGATGGTCACGTTCCGCCAGGTGATGTTCTTGATGCCGAACCGGACCGAGAACCGCTTGGTCTCGCGGTCGCTCGGGCCTTGGCTGCCGTCCAGGTGGACGACCTCTAGGCGGGCCCATATCAGCCCGGAATTCATCAGAACCGGGGTGGCGATCCCCACCAGCACCAGCAGTAACGCCGCTGCCGCCACCCATAATCTGCGTCGCTTGGAAGCCACAGAACTACGTATACGTCAGGAAAACGGGGTGCCGGTCGGACCGGCACCCCGATTTTTGCCTAGCTGCCGTACACCTCGAACTGGAAGAGCGAGTAGCCCCAGGCGGTTCCCCGCGCGGTGCCGTTGATCCGGACGTACCGGGCCGCGTTGTTCAGGCCGGTGTTGTCGTCCTCGCCGCCGTTGCCGCCGGTGATCGATCGGACCGTGGTCCAGGTCGAGCCGTTGGGTGAGGTCTGGATCTGGTACGCCGAGCCGTAGGCCGCCTCCCACAGCAGCCGCACGCGGCTGATCGTGTAGGACGCCCCGAGGTCGACCTGGATCCACTGCGGGTCGGCGAAGGCGCTGGCCCAGCGGGTGGTGGCCGAGGAGTCGACGGCGGCGGAGGCCGGATATTGGGCCGCCTCCACGCTCGACGCCGTGGCGGTCTTGTTCAGGGCCAGGTTGGTGACGGTGGGCGTACAGGACCTGACGAAGGTGAAGTCGTCCACGTCGAACAGGCCGGTGCCGGTTCCCGTGTAGGTCAGGAACACGTTGGCGTTCCCGGCCGGGACGCCGGTCAGGGAGGTGGTCACGTCGGCGAACGTGGTCCAACTACCCGTGTTCGGTACCGCGACGGTGCCCAGGATCGTGCCGGTCTGGGAGCCGGTGCGGATCTGGATCTGGCCGCCGGGGCCGCCGGAGACCACGCGTGCCTTGAACGCCGTCGCGCCGCCGACGTTCACGTTGTTGTAGCCCGACCAGTCGCCGGGTTCGATGTTGCCGAGGGTCTGGCCGTTGTTGGCGCCGGCCTTCGTGAAGGGGGCCGCGCCGTTCACCGAGGTGTAGGTCTCGGCCTGGAGCGTGGTGCCGCAGGTGGGGGGCTGGGTGCCCAGTTCCTTGATGCGGACGTTCCGGAACGACGCCTGGTCTCCGCTGCCGTGGTTCTGGAGGCCGATGAAGCCGTCCAGGTTGCGGGCCGCGTCGGTGTTGGTGAAGTCGTTGACCTGCACGCCGTTGAGGTAGACGCGGACGCGCTGGCCCTCGACGAGCAGTTCGTAGGTGTTCCACTCACCAGGCGGGTTCAGGTTGGCGTCCCGGGCGGCGATGTCGGCCGACTTGAAGCCGTAGATCGAACCGGTGGTCCGGTCGGCGGTGTCGGTGGCGTCGATCTGGATCTCGTAGCCCTGGTTGACGGCGATGTTGGGGTCGCCGCCGGGGTTCGGGAAGCCGATGAAGATGCCCGAGTTGCTGTCGCCGGTCAGCCGCCAGTCGGCCTTCAGCGAGTAGGAGCCGTAGCTCTTGGCGTTGTACCAGAACAGGCCCATGCCGCCGACGGACGACAACGTCGCGTCGGAGTTGGAGAAGCTGCCCGGTCCCGACTGCGACCAGCCGGTGGTCGAGCCGTTGTAGAGGGTCGTGTAGCCGGTCTCGGCGCGGCAGTCGGCGTCGGCGCGCTTGGCGGTGTACCGCAGACCCCCGAGGAGCTGCGTGCGGAAGCCCGCCTCGGCGTAGGACGACTGGGTGTGGCCGAAGCCCGTGTAGAACGAGCGGCCGCTGTCGATGCCCTTGCACCAGGTGATCGGGTGGTCGGCGCCCATCGAACCGCCCGAGTAGGTCGACTCGTCGAGGGTCGCCAGGACCCGCGCGGTCGAGCGGGGGTTGGTCTGGTAGTTGTACAGCTCGTCGGTGCGGGTCCAGGCCTGTGCCAGGTGCGCGGTCGCCGGGTGGGCCCGGTTCTCGGTCCTGGACGTCACCTGCTGGATCGCGGGGTGGCTGGCGAAGTAGGCGCCGGCGAGCGTGTTGTAGAACGGCCAGGCGTATTCGGTGTCGGCCGCCGCGTGGACGCCGACGTAGCCGCCGCCACCGCGGATGTAGCTCTCGAACGCCGTCTGCTGGGTGGCGTTCAGCACGTCGCCGGTCGTGTTGAGGAACACGACCGTCTCGTACTGGGCGAGGTTGCCGGTGGTGAAGGCGGCGGCGTCCTCGGTCGCGGTCACGGTGAAGCTGTTGGCCGCGCCCAGGTCACGGATGGCCTGGGTGCCGACCGCGATCGAGTCGTGCCGGAATCCGGCCGTCTTGGAGAAGACGAGCACGTCGTAGGGGGCGTCGGCCGCGTGGGCCGGTAACGCCGTCAGGGTGCAGGCGGCCAGGGCTATCGCCCCGGCTGCGATGAGGGCTTTCCGCATCAGGAAACCGTCCACTTCTGGTTCGCGGCCGCGGTGCAGGTCTCTTGCTGTACGGGGGTGCTGTCGGCGCTGTTGCTACCCGTCACGCCGACGCACTTGCCCGATCCGACGTTGCGGAGTGTCCCGTCGGACGGGGTGGTCCAGTTCTGGGCGCCCGTGCCGTTGCACGTGTAGAGCTGGATCTTGGCGCCGTCGGCGGTGCTGGCGCCGGAGACGTCCAGGCACTTGCCGAGGGCGCGGAAGGTCTGGCCGGTCCTGGTCCACGTCTGCGACGTCGAGCTGTTGCAGGTGTAGAGCTGGATCTGGGTGCCGTCGGCGGTGGCGCCGCTTCTGACGTCCAGGCACTTGCCGGCCAGGCCGGTGACCCGGCCGTTGCCGACCGGCGGCGTGCCGGTCGTGAAGGTGAAGGTGTCGAGGTCGAACAGGGCTCCGGTGCCCGTGCCGGCGAAGGTCAGGTAGAGCGAGGTGGTGCCAGCCGGGGCGCCTGAGATCGTCCCGGTGACGTTGGCGAAGGTCTCCCAGCCGCCGGTCGGGGCGACGGCCGCCGAGCCGATGATCGTGCCGGTGGGGGAACCGGTGCGGAACTGCAGGGTGCCGCCGATGCCGGCCGAGGAGACCCGGGCCGAGAACGACGTCGCGTTGTTCAGTTTGTACGGGTCGAACTGGATCCAGTCGCCGTTGTGGATGTCACCGACGGTCCGGCCGCCGTCCGCGGTGGCCTTCGTCATCAGGGCCACGCCCTGCGACGTCTTGTAGTGCTCGGCCTGGCGCTTGCGCGGCTGCAGGATGTTCTGCGCGTGCACGTTCAGGCCGCCGTTGTCGGTGTAGGACGCGTCGAAGATCGGGAAGATGTTGGCCGCGTCGTCGTGCTCACCGTCGACCGGGATGGTGATCGTGCCCGAACACCCGGTCTGCGAGGTGATCTGGTGGGCGTGCTGGTCGTGGCCGAGGGCGTAGGCCATCGTCACCCGCGAGCAGTTGATCGCGCCGTCCTCGGGGTCGGTGACCGTGACGCTCCACGGCACCGCGTCGCCGAACGAGACGAGCTGGCCGGAGGCCGGCAGGTTGATCGTCACGGTCGGGGCGGTGTTGCCGACGCTGATCACGACGCTCGACGTGCCGGTCGCGCCCTGGGGGTCGCGCACGGTCAGCGTGGCGGTGTAGGTGCCGTTCGTGGAGTACGTCTTGGTCGGGTTGGCCGCCGTCGACGTCGTGCCGTCACCGAAGGCCCACGAGTAGGTGAGCGCGCCGCCTTCGGGGTCGCTGCTGCCCGCCGAGGAGAACGTCACGGCGAGCGGGGCGGCGCCCGAGGTGCGGTTGGAGCTCGCCACGGCGGTCGGGGCGCGGTTGCCGCCGCCGACGTAGTCGTACCGGTAGAGGGCGCTGTTGGCGTCGCCGTTGAAGTAGCCGGTGCCGTAGTCGAGGACGTAGTAGGCGCCGTCGGGGCCGAACGCCGAGTCCATGACCTGCTTGCCGTTCCAGGGGAACGTGTCGATCGTGCCGACGGACCCGTCGCTGTTCACGTGGATGGGCTTGACCCAGCCGCGGCCGAACTCGGTGGCGAAGAACTGGCCGTCGAAGGACTGCGGGAACTTCGTCGCCGAGGTGTTCGCGGCGTCGTAGCGGTAGACCGGGCCGCCCATCGGCGACTCGCTGCCCCCGCCGAAGGCGGCCGGGGTGCCGGCGTCACCGGCGTAGCGGATCCACGCCGCGCGCGGCTGCGGCAGCGTCTGCAGGCCCGTGTTGCGGAAGGAGTTGTTCGTCGGCTGCCCGGCGCAGTTGTACTTCGAGCCGGTCGCGTTGGTGGCGAAGTTCCACTCGTTGTACGTCTCGGTCGTGGTGTTCGTGCCGGTGCAGTAGGGCCAGCCGTAGTTTCCGGCGCTCGTGACGCGGTTGAACTCGACCTGGCCCGAGGGGCCCCTGGTCGAGCTGGTGGCACCCGCGTCGGGGCCGTAGTCGCCGACGTACACGACGCCCGTGGCCTTGTCGACGCTGATCCGGAACGGGTTCCGGAACCCCATCGCGTAGATCTCGGGACGGGTGTTGGCGGTGCCCGGCGCGAACAGGTTGCCCGAGGGGATCGTGTACGTCCCGTTCGTGGCCACCTTGATGCGCAGGATCTTGCCGCGCAGGTCGTTGGTGTTGCCCGCGCTGCGCTGCGCGTCGTAGGCCGGGTTGCGGTCGGTGCGCTCGTCGAGCGGCGAGTAGCCGGCCGACTCGAACGGGTTGGTGTCGTCACCCGTCGACAGGTAGAGGTTGCCGGCCGCGTCGAAGTCCATGTCGCCGCCGACGTGGCAGCAGATGCCCCGGCTGGCGGGCACGTCCAGGACGGTGACCTGGCTCCCCGTGTTGAGGGTGAAGTCGGCGTTGAGCGTGAACCTGGACAGGCGGTTCACGCCGGTCCACGTGGTCCACGTGGCGGCGGTTCCGGTGGCGGGGGCGTCGCCGGAGGGGGTGCTCAGCGGCGGGGCGTAGTAGAGGTAGATGTGCCGGTTGGTGGCGAAGCCGGGGTCGACGGCGACGCCCTGGAGTCCTTCTTCGTCGTGTGTGTAGACCGGCAGCGTGCCGACGACGGCGGTGTTCCCGGCGGCGTCGGTCCGCCGCAGGGTGCCGTTGCGCGCGGTGTGCAGGACCGAGCGGTCGGGCAGCACCGCGAGCGACATCGGCTCGCCCGTCTCCGCCACCCCCTTGGCGAGGGTGACCTGCTGGAAATCGGTCGCGTTGATGGTGTGGGCCTGAGCGGGGACGGCGGTGACGCCCGACAGGACAAGTAGCGATACAGCGGCGATCAGTGGCCAGCGGCGGTTTTTCATGCACTTCCTTAATGCGAGCTTGACTCGTTTGCAGCGTAAATTGTTTCGAGCAGATGGTCTAGAAGTTACGTACGGTCCAACACAACTTTTGTTTTTTTGTGCGAAAGTAGGTCGTGGGATAGTTTCCTCCGTGAAGACAAACCGCCCGGAGAACTCGCACCAGGCCGCGCTCCTGCGCCTCCTCCGCGACGGAGCCCGATCGCGGGCCGAACTCAACGACCTCTCCTCCGAGGCCGCGGGGTGGCGGATGTCCCGCTCCAAGCTCAACGCCGAGCTCGACCGTCTGGTCGAACTCGGCCTGGCCGAGCCCGACGGCTTCGCCGAGTCGCGCGGCGGCCGGCGATCCGGGCTGGTCAGGCTGTCGAGCGCCACCCGCTTCGTGGGCATCGACATCGGCGCCACCTCGGTCGACGTGGCCATCACCGACGGCGAGCTGAACGTGCTCGGGCACGTGAGCGAGCCGATCGACATCAGGAAGGGCCCGGCACCGGTGCTCGACCGGGCGCTCGACCTCGTCGGCAAACTCCGGGAGCAGGGGCTCTTCACCCAGCTCAGCGGGGCCGGCATCGGCGTCCCCGGGCCGGTGAGCTTCGCCGAGGGGGTGCCGGTGGCGCCGCCGATCATGCCCGGCTGGAACCGCTACCCGCTGCGCGAGACGATCAGTCAGGAACTGGGCTGCGCCGCGATGGTCGACAACGACGTGAACCTCATGGCGCTCGGCGAGCTGCACGCCGGGGTCGCCCGCCAGGTCAACGACTTCCTGCTGGTCAAGATCGGCACCGGCGTCGGCTGCGGCATCGTGGTCGACGGCAAGATCTATCGCGGGGTGTCCGGCAGCGCCGGAGACATCGGCCACATGCGCATCGACGAGAACGGGCCGCTCTGCCCCTGCGGCAACACCGGCTGCCTGGAGGCCTACTTCGGCGGCTCCGCGCTGGCCGCCCAGGCCGAGGTGGCCGCCCGCAGCGGTTCCTCGCCCTACCTGGCGCAGCGGCTGGCCGCAGGCGGCCTGCTGACCGCCGAAGACGTCGCCATCGCCGCCACCCAGGGCGACCCGGTGGCGATCAAACTGATAAGAGACGGCGGGCGCCGGGTCGGCCAGGTGCTTGCCGGGCTGGTGTCCTTCTTCAACCCCGGACTGGTGATCATCGCGGGCGGGGTGGCCCGGCTCGGCCACATCCTGCTGGCCGAGATCCGCAGCGTCGTCTACCGGCGGTCACTGCCGCTGGCGACCGGCAACCTGCCGATCGTGCTGTCGGAACTGGAGGACGTCGCGGGTGTGGTGGGCGCCGCCCGGCTCATCAGCGATCACGTCTATTCGTCGTGAGCCGGGCGGCGGTGGTGCCTAGCTGTACTTCTGGATCAGCGCTTCGGCATCCCTCAGCAGGACCGACTTCGCCTCGGCGTTGTTGACGATCTTGGGATCGTTCACCGCCTCGACGAACCGCTCGAGCTTCTTGAGGATCTTCGGCTTGTCGCGGTCACGGCCCTTGTCCTCCGACGCCATGACCTTCGCGATGTCGTCCTGGAGCTTCGCGGCCCCGGTCGCCGAGATCTTCCCGGCCACGCGGAACCGCTCGATCAGGGCCGACACGTCGTCGGTCGAGGTCGTGGTGGTGAACCCGACCTGCTTGGTGAAGGTGGAACCGGCGTTCGTGACCACGGTCACGAGGAGCACGTGCTCGCCCAGGGCCAGCTTGTGGAGCGGCTGGGTCGAGCCCGAGACGAACGGCTGACCGTCGAGGGTGCCGGTCACCGTCTTGATCCCGGCGCCCGCCACCTCCCAGGCGATCGTGACGTCGGAGCTGTCCCCGTAGGAACCGCCGTCGGCCACACCGGAGATCACGATGGTCGGCTCGGCGTCCTCGATCGTGAGGGTGACGGCCTTCGTCTCCTCCACGTTCCCGGCCTTGTCGACGGCCCGGTAGCGGAGTTCGTGGTCGCCCGCACCGGTCACGGCCACGGCGGTCGTGTAGACCGTCCACGCCCCGCCGTCCAGGCTGTACTCGATCTTCTCGACGCCCGACGTCGCGTCCGTGGCGGCCAGGGTGACCTGGTTGCCCGGCTGGAAGTCGGCCGTGGTCAGCGGCGCGGTCGCGTCGATCTTGAGGGCCAGCGACTTGGCCTGCTCGACGTTCCCGGCCTTGTCGACCGCACGGTAGTTGAGAGTGTGCGGGCCGTCTCCGGTGATGACGACCGGTTCCGTGTACGTCGTCCACGTACCGCCGTCACGCTGGAACTCGGTCTTCTCCACCCCGCTGCCGCCGGTGTCGGTCGCGGCCAGGGTCACCTGGACCAGACCGGTGTACCAGCCACCGGCCGGGAGCGCCGGGTCGGTCGTCGCCGTGGTCGACGGCGCGGTGGTGTCGCTGCTCGGCTGGGTCACCTTGAAGTAGTCGAACTTGGCCGGCTTGGCCGCCGTCTGGTTGGCGCCCAGGGCGAACAGGCCGATCCGGCCCGTGCCGACCGCCGTGTTGGCCACGGTCTCGGCGATGGTCGTCCAGGTGGTGCCGTCGGCCGAGTAGGAACCCCGGAAGGTGGTGCCGGTCTTCTGCAGGCGCAGGTACCAGACGCCCTGGGTGAGGTTGTTCGCCCCGGGCTGCGGGTTCTGCACCGAACCGGCGACCTCGCTGCGCAGTTCGATGCGGCGGGTGACCGCGGAACCGGCGGTGTTGTCGGTGAGGAAGTCGAACTTCACGTAGTTGTCGTCGTCGACGTACACGATCAGACCACCCTGGTGGTACTGCTCGTTGAACGCCGAGCCGTCGAGCTTGGTCTCCAGGGTCCAGTCGCCCGCGGGCGCGGTCTGGAGGATGACGTTCTTCGGCGCGGTGTTGGCCGTGCCGTAGACGTCGCCCTGTGAGGTGTCGATCTCCAGGTTGCCGCCGGTCACCCGGTGGGTGGCGGCGTCCGGGCGGACGATGGCGTTCCAGCGGCAGACGTCCAGCGCCGTGCCGTCGAACTCGTCGTTCGGGCCCGGCGACCCCGCCGTGTCGTCGGGGGTGATGTGGAACCAGTCGAAGGCGGCGTCGACGATCGGGCGGGTGCCCGAACCGGCCAGCGAGACCAGGCCGATGCGCGGGTTGGTGATCCCGGCCAGCGCCTTGGTCTGCGTCATCGCGGTGAAGGTCGCGCCGTCCTGCGAGTAGTGCGCGGTGACGTTGGCGCCGTCGCTGACGAACCGCACGTAGACGGTGTCGGCGTAGGCGTCGCCGAGGTTGGGCGAGTTGCTGGCGGCGACCTCGTTGGGGACGCCGTTCTCCTCGCGGATGAACTGGAACACGCGGTTGGCGTGGTCGTTGGTGCCGCGCGCCTGGAGCACCATCTTGGCGTAGTTGTCGTCGTCGCCGTAGATGAGCAGGCCCGCCTGCTGGTACTGGTTGCGGGCGTCCATCGTGAGCTTGGCGGTGGCCGTCCACGCGCCCGAGGGCGCGGGCTGGAGCACGATGTTCGGGGTGCCCGTGTTGCCGGTGCCGTAGATGTCGGTCAGCGAGGTCGGCAGGATGACCTTGCCGTCCTGGACCCGGAGGTTCTGGTCCTCGCGGATGACCGACCAGCGGTCGCGGTCGAGCGAGGTGCCCAGGAAGTCGTCGGAACGACCCGAGAAGCACGTGCTGGTCACCGCGTCCACCCGCACGGCCACTGTCCCGGTGGTGGCCGCGCCCCGGGCGTCGGTCACGGTCACCGAGGCGGTGTAGCTGCCGGGCGCGGTGTAGGTGTGGCTCGCTGTCGAGGTGGTCGGCTCGGGCGAGCCGTTCACGCCGAAGTTCCACTTGTACGTCAGCGTCGTGTCCCCGTCGGGGTCGGTCGCGGTGGCGGTGAAGTCGACCTTCAGCGGCGCGGTGCCCGACAGCGGGGTGGCCGCCACGGTCACGGCCGGGCGCTGGTTCTCGGTGACGCCCTTGCCGATGAAGTCTATCCAGTTGAAGTTGAGCAGCGAGTCACCCGCCGCCGCACTGGCGGGCTTGCGCAGCACGAAGAACAGCGGGCTCGTCGCGGCCGGGGAACTGGCCAGGGTCAGCGTGACGTCCTTGTACGTCTGCCACGCCCCCGTCGGGGTGATGTCGATCTGGCCGACCACCGGGCCGTTGTCCGGGTTGCCGGTCTTCACGAGCACGGTGCCGCCCACGCCGGCCGAGGCCGTGCGGAAGCGGATCTGGGAGATGCCGCTCAGGTTGATCGGGGTGAAGGAGAACCAGTCGCCGTCCTGGGTGAACCCGATGTTCTGGTTGCCGCCCTGGGTGTCGCCGGTGGCCTCGATCTGCACGCCCGCCGGGTCGGTGCCCACGCCGTCGGCGACGCGGCCGGTGCCCGAGAAGTGCTCGGCCTGCTTGCGCTTGGGCTGGAGGATGACCTCGGCCCGGCCGGTCAGCGACTGCGAACCGCCCTGGCCGCCCTTGTCGGCGTAGGTGGCCTCAAGGATGTAGAAGAGGTTGTCGTCGATCCCGTGACCGCTGTCGGTCAGGGTCTGGATGGTGCCCTCGCAGCCCTCGTGCTGGTCGAGCGGGTGGCCGTGGCTGTCGTGACCCAGGTAGGCCTGGATCTTGACGTCGTCACAGTCGATCGTGCCGTCTTCCGGATCGGTGACGGTGATCTTGTAGTTCACCTGGTCGCCGAACTCGAAGAAGCCGCCGTTCGGGGGCAGGTCGAGGGCGACGGTCGGGCGGGTGTTCCCGGCGTTGATCGGCAGGTTGGCGGTGCCGTGCAGGCCGTCGGGGTTGGTCACCGTGAGCACGGCGCTGTACTGGCCGGCCTGGGTGTAGACGTGACTGGGGTGCTGCTCCGTCGAGTCGGTCGTGCCGTTCCCGTCGAAGTCCCAGGCGTAGGTGATCGGCTTGCCGTCGGGGTCGCTGGAGCCCTGGCTGGAGAACTGCACGGTCAGCGGGGCCGGGCCGTCGGTCTTGTCGGCCGCGATCCGGGCGATCGGCGGGCGGGTGCCCTTCACGTAGTCGATGCGGTAGATGCCGGAGTCGGCATTGTCGCCGCCGAAGCCGGAGCCCCACTCGATCAGGTAGAGCGCGCCGTCGGGACCGAACTTGATGTCCATCGGCCGCTTGAACGACATCGAGCTCAGGATCTGGTTGATCTTGACCTGGCTGGTGCCGGGCTCGTCGAGCAGGAACGAGAACATCTCGTTCGTGTTCCACTCACCCATGATCGCCTTGCCGTCCCAGTAGGCCGGCCACTTGCGGTCCGACTCGATGGCCGGGTCGAAGCGGTAGACCGGCCCCGCCATGGGGGCGCCGCCGTTCAGCTCG
Organism: Herbidospora mongoliensis; assembly: GCF_001570545.1. Classification (GTDB taxonomy): domain Bacteria; phylum Actinomycetota; class Actinomycetes; order Streptosporangiales; family Streptosporangiaceae; genus Herbidospora; species Herbidospora mongoliensis. Next base: position 356,523 of record NZ_BBXD01000008.1, read on the forward strand.
GGGAAGCTGTTCGGGGTGGTCTGGCTGACGTAGTGGATGTTGGCCGGGATCGCGGGCGGGATGTTGGTCAGGCCCGTGTTGTTCGGCGAGTTGTTGACCAGGTTCGTGCAGTCGAAGGCCTGGCCAGAAACTCGTGTCCCGAAGTTGTAGTCGATGTACGGCGTGTTGCCGCCCACGCAGTAGGGCCAGCCGTAGTTGCCGGGCCTGCTGACGAGGTTCCACTCGACGGTGCCCTGCGGACCCCGGTTGGGGTTGGACGCGCCCGCGTCGGGGCCGTAGTCGGCCACCATGAGCAGGCCGGTCTTGGCGTCCAGGCCCACGCGGAACGGGTTGCGGAAGCCCATCGCGTAGATCTCGGGACGGGTCTGCGCGGTACCCGGCGGGAACAGGTTGCCGTCGGGGATCGTGTACGTGCCGTCGGCCTGCGGGCGGATGCGCAGCACCTTGCCGCTCAGGTCGTTGGTGTTGCCCGCGGTGCGCTGGGCGTCCCAGGCGGCACGGCCGGCCGTCTCGTCGATCGGGGTGTAACCGTCCGAGGCGAACGGGTTGGTGTTGTCACCCGTGGTCAGCCAGAGGTCGCCCGTCTTGTGGTCGATGGCCAGACCGCCGCCGTGGTGGCAGCATTCGGCGCGCTGGACGGGGATGTTGAGGACCTGCACCTCGCTGGCCAGGTCGAGCGTGTCGCCCGTGACCGTGAAGCGGCTGAGGCGGTCGACGTTGACTCCGGCGGGGGAGTAGTAGACGTACACCCAGCCGTTGGTGGCGAAGTTCGTGTCCAGCACCAGGCCCATGAGGCCGGCCTCGTTGGCGGTGTAGACGTTGAACCGGGCGGCCGTGACGGTGGCGCCGCTGGGCTTGATGATCCGGAAGTCACCGAGGCGGTCGATGTAGAAGACGCGGCCGTCCTCGGCGACGTCCAGCATCATCGGGTTCGAGGTGTTGTCGTCCAGCGTGATCTTGTCGAAGCTGGAGCTCTGCGAGGCCGCGCAGTCGGCCTTCTCGACGCCCGCCGCCGTGCGGATGCCGCCGAGCAGCATCTTGGTGAAGTTCGCCTCGACGAAGCTCTCCTTGGTGTGGCCGAGGCCGGTGTACCAGGAGCGGCCGCCGTCGTAGTCCTGGCACCAGGAGATCGGGTGGTCGATCCCCATCGTGCCGCCGGTGTACGACCTCTCGTCGAGCGACTGCAGCACGTGCACCGTGCTGCGCGGGTTGGTCTGGTAGTCGTACCACTCGTCGACCCGGGTCCACGTGGTCGGCAGGTGCGCCGTGGACGGGTGGGCGGGGTCCTCGGTCCTGAGGGTGGCCTGCTGGGTGGCCGGGTGAGACTTGAAGTAACCGCCGACCAGCTTGCCGTACCACTCCCAGCCGTAGTGGGTGTCGGAGGCCGAGTGGATGCCCGCGAAACCGCCGCCGCCCTGGATGTACTTCTCCAGGGCCTCCCGCTCGGAGGCGTTGCTCAGCGGGTCACCGGTGGTCGACAGGAAGATGACCGCCGAGTACTGCGCGAGGTTGGCGTCGGTGAAGGCGTCGCTGTTCTCCGTGGCGTCGACGGCGAAGTTGTTCTCCGTGCCGAGCTTCTGGATCGCGGCGATGCCGTCGGGGATCGAGTCATGCCGGAAACCGGTCGTCTTGGAGAAGACGAGGACCTTGAACTCGGGATCGGCCGCCGCCGCGGCGGCCTGCGCTTGGGCGTGCGCGGCCACCGGAGGGGTTAAGGGCAGCACGAGGGCAGCGGCCAGAAGAGCGATTCTGGCCAGCCTTCGAAAAGGCATGGAGGGACCTTTCCTGACAGAGGGAGACGTCAGGCAAAGCGCGCGCGCCGATCACGCTGCCACGTTGTTCAGTTAGCCGGAGATGCCACTCCCCGGGTGACTCCCGTGATTTGTAACACGGAAGTTTCCGGGGAGCCCAGAGGTGTTCAGGTAACGAGTTGACCTTGATTTCAGCGCAGCGGCTTGGGGAGCTTGATGGTGACGATGCGGCTCTTCACACCGGAGTCGATCAGGCGCCCGTCGGCCCCGAACTCGCCCAGCCCGAAGTCGTTGTCGTTGGCCACGACGATGGTCCGCGCGTCGAGGACGGCCAGCCCTTCGACCTTGCCCGGCAGCGTCGGGGCCACCTTCGACAGGTCGGCGATCAGCTTCTTCGGGGCCAGGCCGACCCTCGACAGGTCGGTCAGCGCCTCCAGCGACGGGGTGGTCGCCGCGTCGTCGTACCTGCCGCCGAGGAGGTTCTTCGCCCTGGCCAGGTTGATCTCGTAGATGTGCGCGACCTTGTCGGTCCGCTCGTCGACCAGGATGCGGTCGCCGGCGACGTGGGCCAGGCCGGAGATCTTCATCTGGCTCTGGTCGCCGTTGTACGACGAGTCGAAGGTCGTGATGTCCTCGAACTGGTAGGCGTACTCACCGGTGATCCGGCCGCGCCGGATGTCGAAGGTGAGGATGCGGGCGATCCGCGACTTGTCGCCGACGGCCTTCGTCGGGTTCTGCAGCGGGCTCTGCACGGCCAGGTAGAGAGTGTTCCCGTTGATGGCCAGGCCCTCGAAGCCGCGGTTCTGCGGCCGGGTCGACAGGATGGCGGGCAGCACGTCCTTGACCGGGTAGTCGGCGCCGACGAGGTCGAGGCCCTTGGGCACGTACCGGGCGATGACCCGGCCCTTCGACGACACGTGGATCAGCGACGGGCTGTACTTGTCGACCAGCCAGAAGTCGCCGTGCCGGTCGACCACGACGTCCTCGGTGTCGACGCCGCCCGGGTTGTAACCGAGCTTGGCGAGCCCGTCCCAGGTGTACGGCAGCTCGTCGTGCCCGGCCTGGTTCGACATGCCCGTGATGGGCTTGCCCGAGCGGCCGGTGAGCGGGATCCACTTCTTGATCTCGACGCCGTGCCGGGTCGACACCTTGGCGATGGCCGGGGCGAACTCGGGGATCGGGAAGGTCCGCCGCTTCTCCCCCTCGACGGTCGGCTGCCCGTTGGGGCCCCGGTCGGTGACCATCCAGAAGTCGCCGTCCCGGCCGGCCGGGAAGAGCCCGCTGCCGATGCCGCCGAGCTTCACGCCGCGGTCGTCCTGGATCGACGGCTGGAGGTCCTTCAGGGGGACGGCGGGGATGGTGACGTCCTTGACGACGACCGGGGCGGGGGCGGGCTTCGCCGTGGCCGTACCGGGGATGACGAGCGTCGCGGCGGCCAGGGCCAGACCGGCGAGGGCGGGACGGAGCATCGGCGTACCTTCCGTTTTGTGGTGCTTTGCCAGCCGACCACCGTAATGACCGATCTTGAACGGGAGGCCTCATCCCGATGAAGGAAGGTCTGCGCGATCGCGCTCGTTTGGGGGATGCTGGCGGTATGTCTCGTGTGTCGGCCGATGCCGCCCGTCAGGCGGCCGAGATGGTCGCGGAGGCACGCGACGACCCCGCGGCGCGGGTGCGGCTGGCCGCGCGGTCCTATGAGCGGCCGAGGAGCCTGCGGCCCTACCGGCGGGCCGCGATGGCGTTCATGCGCTGGCAGATCCAGCGCGGCCTGATGGACCCGGTGACCGGCAGCCCCTGGTGGCGGGCCGTCAATGAGACCCTGCTCCGCGACACGACCGAGGCGTCTCTGCTGGTCGGCGGGGCCTCCGGCGAGCCGAGTACCCCTGCGGTCGGGCACTGGACCACGTTCCTGCGCGATCCCGGGCCCCGGTCCTGGTACTGCGCGCACAACGCCAGCATCGTCGCCGGATACCTCGACCATCGGGACCTGGTCGAGCTGGAGACTCCGCTCGAACGCTTCTTCATGGACGTCGCGCTGCTCCGGGTGCTCTACGCCCACTGCCTGCTCAGCCGCCCGGGGCTGGCGCTGGGGCGGCTGGCCTTCCTCGGGCCGCTGCTGGGCGATCCGCGCCGCCGGGGGGCCGACCTGTTCCTGTCGCTGTCCGATGTGCTGCCGGAGGAATATCCGCTCGACGACATGACGATCGAGCAGGTCCTCGACGATGAGAACTCGCTGGGGCGGATCTTCGACTACGGCGTCATCGCGCCGCGCATCGACCCCCTCTACCGGGCCGCGGCCGAGGATCTCGGCGAACCCCGGGTGGCCACCCTGCACACTGCGGAGTGCCCGGTCTACGCGTGGCCCTACGAATACCGTCACGTCTGGCGGACCAGCCGGTCGCGCGCCGGGATCGCACTCGTCGGGAAGCTGCTCGGGCCGATCCGCGCTGACCGCTGAGATCGCCAGTTTCGCGGCAGTCTGGTGTGATTAGTCCGTGCTTGGGCTTCTTGGTCGGGATGACGAGCGGCGGCGGCTGGATCTGCTGCTCGGGAACGCGCGTAACGGACACGGCGGGTCGATCCTGATCACCGGGGAGCCGGGGATCGGCAAGACGGCGCTTCTGGAGGCGGTCACCTCGCGGGTGGCCGCGGTCCGGCTCGACGGGTTCGAGTCGGAGATGACGCTGCCCTTCGCCGCGATCCAGCGGTTGACGATCCCGCTCAGCGACCACCTACCGGCGTTGCCGGAACGGCAGCGGGAGGCGATCAAAGTCGCCTCGGGGCTGGCCGACGGGCCGCCGCCCGACCGGTTCCTGGTCGGGCTCGGGGTGCTCGGACTGTTCGCGGCAGCCGCAGCCGACACACCGGTCGTCTGCGCGGTGGACGACGCCCACCTGCTCGACCAGGAGAGCCGTGACGTCATGGCGTTCGTGGCCCGGCGGATCGCGGTCGAGCCGGTCGCGCTGCTGTTCGCGGCCCGCGACGAGCAGGACATCGCCTCGCGGCTGGCGGGCGTGCCGGAGTTGCTGCTCGAAGGGCTCAGCCAGGAGTCGGCGACCGCGCTGCTGACGCGGTCGCTGGCCACCCCGATCGACCCGGCGTCGGCGGCGGCCATCGCCCGTGCGACCGGCGGGAACCCGCTCGCGCTGATCGACCTGGCCGAAGAGGCCCGGGACATGGCCGGGCTCGGGTTCGGCGGCGATCCGATCCCGGTCGGCCGACGCCTGGAGGCCCACTACGCCCGGCGCATCGAGCGGACCGACCCGCAGGTACGCCTCTGGGTGCTGCTCGCCGCCGCCGACACCACCGACAACGCCGACCTGATCACCTCCGCCGCCCGCGAACTGGGCCTGGACGACGACGTCGTCGACCGGGCCGAGGAGATCGGGCTGGTGGAGCTCCACGGCTCCATCAGGTTCCGCCATCCGCTGGTCCGGTCGGCGGTCTACAACGCCTCCGCCGGGGCCGACCGCCGGCGGGTCCATCGCGCGCTGGCCAAGGCGGCGGACGCCCTCGGCATGATCGAGCTTGAGGCCTGGCACGCCGCCAAGGCCACCTTCGGCACCGACGCGGAGGTCGCCGACCGGCTGGAGCACGCCGCCGACCTGGCCGCCCGCCGTGGTGGTCTGTCGTCGCGGGCCAGCATCCTCACCCGGGCCGCCGAGCTCACCCCGACGGGCCCGGTGAAGAACTCCCGCCTGGCCGGCGCGGCCGAGGCCGCCCTGGCGGTGGGGGCGGTGCGGGTCGCGCACGAACTGCTCGCCCGGATCGACGAGACGACGGCCGACCGGGTCGACCACGGCCGGGTGATCGTCGTGCGGTACGCGCTCGGCCTGTTCGCCGGAGACGCGCGGGTGCTGCCCTATTCGGTGGCCGAACTGGTCAAGGCGGCCGACGCGTTCCGGGGAAAGGACCTCGAACGGGAACGGCGCACCCTGCTGAAGGCCTACGAGGCAGCCGCCACCGTCGACCGGATCTTCGCCGGGATCACCCGCCGGGAGCTGGGCGAACGGATCGCCGAGAGCGCGGTCGGCGGCGGCCCCTTCGCGGAGATCCTGACCGGGATCGGCGCGCTCATCCTGCTCCCCTACGCCGAGGCGGTGCCCCGGGCCCGCGCCGCCTTCGACGCGATCCTGGCGCTGCCCGACCACGACATGATGCAGATGCACTCCGCCATCGCGGCGCTGAGCGTCTTCCTGTTCGACGACGCCGGGGGCCAGGCCGGGATGGCGCGGGCCGCGACCGCGGCCAGAGAGGCGGGGGCGCTCCAGGCGCTCGACTCGCTGCTGTGGGTCACCTCTCTCGCCGAGCTGTCGTACGGCACGGTCCGCGTCGCCGAGGAGCTGATGGAGCAGGTCCGCGAAGTCAGGAAGGCCATGGGCTACGACGCGGAGAACGTGATCAACGCCGCGTTGATGGCCTGGACGGGGGCGCCCCGCCACGTCGTGCTCGCCATCGGCGAAGGGGCCAGCGCGGCCGGCTTCGGCGGGGTCGGCGCCGCCGCCGTCGCGGCCGTCGGCGTGCGGGACATCGCCGAGGGCGACTACCGGGCCGCCTACGACCGGCTCAAGCCGCTGATCCAGGATCCCTTCCTGCACGTGACGCCGCTGCAGTACCCCGACTTCGTGGAGGCGGCAGCGCGCAGCGGCCGGGCCGCCGAGGCGCGTCCCCTCGCCGACCGGCTGATGGAGATGGCCGAGGCGAACGGCTCGGCGTGGTGCCGGGGCCTCGCCCTCCGGTCGCGGGCGCTGCTCGGCGACGACCCGGAGGCCGACTACCTGGCCGCCATCGAGGCGCTCGGGCCGACCCGCGCCGAGATCGACCTGGCCAGGGCCCATCTGCTCTACGGCGAATGGCTGCGCCGGGCCCGCCGCCGCCGCGAGGCGGGAGAGCACCTCCAGCTCGCGGCCAGACTGTTCGAGCAGATGGGCGCGCTCATTTTCGTACCGAGAACGAAGGCGGAAATCGAGGCGGCCGGTCTGAAGGCCGCGGCCCCGGCGGGTTCGGACATCCCCGACCTGACGCCGCAGGAGCTCACCATCGCCCGGCAGGCGGCCCAGGGACGGACCAACGCCGAGATCGCCGGCAACCTGTTCATCAGCGTCAACACCGTCGACTACCACCTGCGCAAGGTGTTCAACAAGCTCGGCGTCTCCTCACGACGCCAGCTCCGCGATGTACTGGGGTGATCGGTCCGTGTTGAGGCTTCTGGGGCGGGACGACGAGCGGCGGCGGCTCGACCTGCTGCTCGCCAACGCGCGCAACGGTCACGGCGGAGCGCTTCTGGTCACCGGCGAGCCGGGCATCGGCAAGACGGCGCTGCTGGAGGTGACGACGACCGGCGCGGCCGGGCTGACGACGATCCGGCTCGACGGATTCGAGTCGGAGACCACGCTGCCCTTCGCCGCGATCCAGCGGCTGACCGTCCCGTTGAGCGGTCACTTCCCCGCTCTTCCGGCCCGGCAGAGGGAGGCCGTCCAGGTCGCCTCCGGCCTGGCCGACGGGCCGCCGCCCGACCGGTTCCTGGTCGGTCTCGGGGTGCTCGGACTGTTCGCGGCGGCCGCCGCCGACCTCCCGATCGTCTGCGCGGTGGACGACGCGCACCTGCTCGACCAGGAGAGCCTCGACGTCATGGCGTTCGTGGCCCGGCGCGTCGGCGTCGAACCGGTCGCGCTGCTGTTCGCCGCCCGGGACGAGCAGGACATCACCTCGCGGCTGGCCGGGGTGCCGGAGTTGCTGTTGGAGGGGCTCAGTCAGGAGTCGGCGACGGCGCTGCTGACGCGGTCGCTGGCCACCCCGATCGACCCGGCGTCGGCGGCGGCCATCGCCCGTGCGACCGGCGGGAATCCGCTCGCGCTGATCGACCTGGCCGAGGAGTCGCTGGACACCGCCCTCGGCTTCGGCGCCGACCCGATCCCGGTCGGCCGCCGCCTGGAGGCCCACTACGCCCGCCGGGTCCAGCAGGCCGACGACCAGGTGAGACTGTGGGTGCTGCTGGCCGCCGCCGACACCACCGGCAACGCCGACCTGGTCACCTCGGCCGCCCGGGAACTGGGCCTGGACGACGTCGGCGGCCGGGTCGAGGAACTCGGGCTGGTGGAACTGCACGGGACCGTCCGGTTCCGGCATCCGCTGGTGCGGTCGGCCGTCTACAACGCCTCGTCGGGCACCGACCGCAGGCGCGTGCACCGCGGGCTGGCCAAGGCCGCAGGCGAGCTGCGCATGGTCGAACTCGAGGCCTGGCACGCCGCCAAGGCGACCTTCGGCACCGACGCCGGGGTCGCCGACCGGCTGGAACACACCGCCGACCTGGCCGCCCGCCGAGGCGGGTTCGCGTCGCGGGCCAGCATCCTCACCCGCGCCGCCGAGCTCACTCCGCCCGGCCCGGTGAAGAACTCCCGCCTGGCCGGCGCGGCCGAGGCGGCGCTCGCCGTGGGCGCGGTGCAGGTCGCGCACGAACTGCTCGCCCGGATCGACGAGACGACGGCCGACCGGGTCGACCAGGGGAGGGTCCTCGCGGTGCGGTGCGCCCTCGGGCTGTTCACCGCGGACCCGGCGGTCCTGCCCTACGCGGTGGCCCGTCTGGTCGAGGCGGCCGACGCGTTCCGCGGGCGCGACCTCGAACGCGAACAGCGCACCCTGCTGAAGGCCTACGAGCTCTGCGCCGTCACCGACCGGCTCATGGCCGGCATCACACCGGAGGAACTGGGACGGCGGATCGCCGGGGCGGCGGAGGGCGGTGGCCCCTTCGACGAGATCCTGGGCGGGATCGGCGCGCTGATCCTGCTTCCGTACAAGGAGGCGGTGCCCAAGGTCAGGGCGGCCTTCGACGCGATCATGGCGCTGCCCGACCACGAGATGATGCACATGTTCTCGGCCATCGCGGCGCTGGCCATGTTCCTGTGGGACGAGGCCGAGCGCCGGGCCGGTCTGGCCCGCGCCGCCGCCACGGCGAGAGAGGCCGGTGCGCTCCAGGCCCTCGACACGATGCTCTGGACCAACTCCCTCGCCGAGGCGTGCGGCGGCGGCACGATCCGGGCGGCCGTGGAGTCGATGGACCAGGTCCGCGAGGTACGGCTGGCCATGGGGTACGACGCGGAGAACGTGATCAACGCCGCGCTGATGGCCCTGACCGGTACGCCCAAGCACATGGTAGTCGCCATCGCCGAAGGCGCCAACGCGCTCGGGTTCGGCGGCGTCGGCGCGACCGCTTTCGCCGCGCTCGGCCAGCGCCATCTCGCCGAGGGCGACTACCGGGCCGCCTACGACCGGCTCAAGCCGCTGATCGACGAGCCGTTCTTGCAGGTCACGCCAGTTCACTTTCCCGACTACACCGAGGCGGCGGTGCGCATCGGGCGGACCGCGGAGGCGCGTGAATACGCCGACCGGCTGATGGAGATGGCGGAGATCAACGGCTCACCGTGGTGCCGGGGGGTGGCACTGCGCGCCAGGGCGCTGGTCGGCGACGACCCGGAGGCCGACTATGTGGCGGCCATCGAGGCGCTCGAACCGACCGGCGCGCTGATCGACCTGGCCAGGGCCCATCTGCTGTACGGGGAGTGGTTGCGCCGGGTGCGCCGTCGTCGTGAGGCGGGCGAACAGCTTCAGGTCGCGGCCACGCTCTTCGAGCGGTCGGGTGCGCGCATCTTCGTACAGAGAACTCAGTCGGAGCTCGAAGCGGCCGGGATGAAAGCCCTGACGGTCAAGGGGCCCGACATCCCCGACCTGACCCCGCAGGAGCTCACCATCGCCCGGCAGGCCTCGCTCGGCCGCACCAACGCCGAGATCGCCGCGAACCTGTTCATCAGCGTCAACACCGTCGACTACCACCTCAGGAAGGTGTTCCAGAAACTCGGCATCTCCTCACGGCGGCAGCTCTCCGACAAACTACGTGAATCGCGTGGTACGTAACTGAAGGCCTCCGCGCGACGCTCGAGTGGACCCCATTCGAGCCAAGGAGGCCACAGTGCCCTTTGTCACCGCCGACGACGGTGCGCGGATCTTCTACAAGGACTGGGGGACCGAAGGGTCCCCGGTCCTGTTCAGCCACGGCTGGCCGCTCAACTCCGACGCCTTCGAGGCCTCGGCGCTGTTCATGGCCACCCACGGCCACCGCGCCATCGCGCACGACCGGCGCGGCCACGGCCGGTCGTCGCAGACCTGGCACGGCAACGAGATGGACACCTACGCCGACGACCTGGCCTGCCTGATCGAGCACCTCGACCTGCGCGACCTCACGCTCGTCGGCCACTCGACCGGCGGCGGCGAGATCGTGCACTACATCGGCCGCCACGGCACCGCCCGCGTCTCCAGGGTCGTGTTGATCGGCGCCGTTCCGCCGCTCATGCTCCAGACCGACGACAACCCCGAGGGACTGCCGATCGAGGTGTTCGACGGCATCCGCGCCGGTGAGCTGGCGAACCGTTCGCAGCTCTACCGCGACCTCGCCGACGGCCCGTTCTTCGGCCACAACCGCAAGGGCGACGTGGCGCAGGGCTTCCGGGACGCCTTCTGGCTGCAGAGCATGGCCTGCGGGCACCGGGCCGCGTATGAGTGCATCGCCGCCTTCTCGGCGACCGACTTCCGCCCCGACCTGGCCAAGATCGACGTTCCGACGCTGGTCATCCACGGGGACGACGACCAGATCGTGCCGTTCGAGGTCGGCGGCAAGCGATCGGCCGAACTGATCGACGGCGCTGTTCTCAAGGTTTACGAGGGCAGCGGTCACGCCCTGCCCGACACCGACCGTGACCGCCTCCACGCCGACATCCTGGAGTTCATCTCATGACCACCGTCGTACTCGTCCACGGCCTGTGGGTAACCCCTCGCAGCTGGGAGGCCTGGGTTCCGTACCTGGAGTCCAAAGGCGTCAAAGTGCTCACCCCCGGCTACCCCGGCTTCGACATCGAGGTCGAGGCGCTGCGGCAGAACCCCGACATCATCGCCAACCTGACCGTCGCCGACACCGTCGCCCACCTGGCCTCGGTCATCGAGTCGGAGCCCGAGCCGCCGATCATCATGGGCCACTCGTTCGGCGGCACGCTGACCCAGTTGCTGCTGGCCAAGGGCCTGGGCTCGGCCGGCGTCGTGATCGACTCCGCGCCGACGGAAGGCGTGCGGGTCAACCCGATCTCCCAGGCCAGGTCGCTGTTCCCGGCGCTGAAGAACCCCGCCAACCGGCACCGCGCCGTCGGCTTCACCGCCGAGGAGTGGCACTACGCCTTCACCAACACCCTGTCGGAGGAGGAGTCCCTCAAGGTCTGGGAGCGCTACGCCATCGCCGCCCCCGGCTTCTGGGTCTGGGAGTACGGCCTGTTCGCCAACTTCAAGCCCGGTCACCAGGACACCTGGGTCGACTACGACGCCGACCGGGCCCCGCTGCTGTTCATCGGCGGCGAGAAGGACCACATCATGCCGCCGTCGGTGAACAAGTCGAACGCCAAGCACTACAAGAACTCGCCCGCGCTGACGGAGTATCACGAGTTCGAGGGCCGCGATCACTGGACCTGCGGCGCCCCCGGCTGGGAGGCCGTCGCCGACCACGCGCTGGAGTGGGCGCTCAAGCACAAGCGCTGATCTCTGTGGACGAACCCGCCCTCCTGGTTGATCAGAGGGCGGGTTAGTCTTTCTGAAACTAACCGAAACTTTCGGTTGACATGTCGGGCGTCTTACCTGGAGTTCTCCGCATAACCACTGGTCATTCCCGGCCTTACATTTCGGGTGTGTTTCCGAAAGTTGTTGACAGCGTGGCTGCCCCCGCCGACACTCTCGTGGATACCGATTCGCTCCCGTCGGTCGTTTTTCGCGCCCCTCAGGCAGGGAGGAAACACGTCCATGAAAAAAGGATTGGTGGCCGCGGGTATCTGGGCCACTGCGCTGGCCATGATCACGATGCTGCCCGGCGTCGCCCAGGCCGCCGTGACCACTAACGGGACCGGCACCAACAACGGCTACTGGTACTCCTTCTGGACCGACAGCCAGGGCACCGTCTCCATGGAACTCGGCTCCGGCGGCAACTACAGCACCTCGTGGAGCAACACCGGCAACTTCGTCGCCGGCAAGGGCTGGCAGACCGGCAGCCGCAGGTCGGTGTCGTACTCAGGCAGCTTCAACCCGTCGGGAAACGCATACCTGACCCTCTACGGGTGGACCCGTAACCCCCTCATCGAGTACTACATCGTCGACAACTGGGGCACCTACCGCCCGACCGGTTCCTTCAAGGGCACGGTGAGCAGCGACGGCGGCACCTACGACATCTACGAGACGACCCGCACCAACGCGCCCTCGATCGAGGGGACCCGCACGTTCAAGCAGTTCTGGAGCGTGCGCCAGTCGAAGAAGACCGGCGGCACCATCACCTCCGGCAACCACTTCGACGCGTGGGCCAGCAAGGGCATGCAGCTCGGCAACCACGACTACATGATCATGGCGACCGAGGGCTACCAGAGCAGCGGCAACTCCAACATCACGATCGGCAGTGGCGGCGGCGGAAACCCGCAGCCCACCCCCACCCCCACCAACGGTGGTGGCGGCGGCGGAGGCGGCTGCACGGCGTCGCTGTCGGCGGGCCAGTCGTGGAGTGACCGCTACAACCTGAACGTGTCGGTGAGCGGTTCGAGCAACTGGACGGTGACGATGAACGTCCCGTCACCCGCGAAGATCAGCTCGACGTGGAACATCTCCGCGTCCTATCCGAACGCGCAGACCCTGACGGCACGGCCCAACGGCAGTGGCAACAACTGGGGCGTGACGATCATGCGCAACGGCAACAACACCTGGCCGACGGTCTCCTGCTCAGGCTGACCCGACGGAGGAACGAAAAGCCCAGGTGATCGGCGCCTGGGCTTTTCGCCTGTCATCCGGTCAGGCCGACGGGCAGGGCTGGCCCGGGAGCGTCAGCGACGCCCGCGCGTGGCTGACGACGACGTCGACCCCCGCGATCGTCGTGACGTGAATGGCGTTGACCTTGATGCCGGTGCCGTTTCCGTAGGGCACCCGCTCGTTGAGGACGATCTTGGCCACCAGCGGGATGGTGATCGTGTGGTTCAGCGGCGGGTTCGTGATGGTCGAACCGTTCACCTTGAGCGTGGTGAAGGTGGTCGTGCCCGCTGTGGTCACCGTCCCGCTCGTGGTGGAGGTCGCGGTCGCCTGGGCGGTGATCTCCTCTGCCGTGATCAGGCCGTTGAGCAGGTTCAGCTTCGCGGTGGTGGCCTTCGCCTTGGCGGTACGCAGCCCGTCGGGCCCCACCGTGCCGGAGGCCTCCGTGGTCAGCACTCCGAGCGAGGCGACGGCGGGGAGCACCGCCGTCAGGAGCGTGTCGCTGTCGGAGCCCGGCGTGGCCGTACAGGAAATGTCCGAGGGAATGAGCGGCGCGCCGCCGATCAGCGGCGCGGTCACCTTCGCGGCGTGGGCGTGGGCGTCGAACTTGTGCTCCGGCACGACGAACGTCACCGACGCGCACGCGGGTGGCGGGTTGATCCCGATCCGGGCCGACACGTCGGCGGGGCAGGTCGTGTATTCGCCGATGACGGCCGCCTTCACCGGGACGGTGATCGTGCAGGTCGCGTCCCCGTCGGCGATGCCGCCACCCGCGGAGACGACACCGTTGGCGATCGAGATCGACGGGCTCACACAGTCGCTCGTCGGGGTCCCGGCCGGGGTCAGCCCGTCGGGAAGGTCGACCTTGAACGACCAGCCGATCTTCTCGCGCAGCTCCGAGGTGTTCGTCACGGTCAGCGTGAGATTGGTGGTCTGCCCGACGGCCGGGTTGTTCGGCGGATAGGACAGGCCGAGCTGCGGGGTCACGTCGAGCACCCGCACGTTGTCGATCGCCCCGTCGTTGCCGTTGGTGCCGGCCTGCGTGTTCACCAGGCGGATGCCGAGCTGCGATCCGGCGAACAGGACCGGCGCGTCACTCGTGTAGGTCCCGACCGAGATCCCGTTGATCACCGCCCCCGGGGCGGCGCAGGTGTCGATGGGCTGACTGAACGTCGGGATCGCGGTGGCGCCGTCGAGCAGGTAGAACGCGATCAGCGGATGGGCCACGTTGCAGTTCACCGCCGCGGCGTCGACCGAGAACGTCACGAAGCGGCTGCCGCCGCCGATGGGCACCGGATGCTCGGTCTCGAGCTGCACCTTGGGCGCGCCGGGAGGCGTGTGCGTGAACGCCGTCACGGCGTGGTTCGTGGCCGGGTCCTCACCGGCCCACTGCCCGAGAGAGGCCGCGAGCTCGCGTACGGTCGGCCACCAGCCGCCGCACTGCTGCGCGAGCGGAGGCGCCACGGCCGGGTTGAGGCGACTGGCGATGAGGCCGTTGCACGAGGTCAGCCAGGCCGGGTCGGCGGTGTAGGTCATGGCGTGGGGCGCCGGGCCGACGTAGTCGGTGACCATGACGGGCGCGGTGCCCTGCCCGTTTTCGAACTCTTCGCTGAAGACGACCTGGGGGTCGGCGGGGGCGGCCGTGGCCGCTCCCGGGGACAGGACCGCGGTCAGCGGGATGAGGGTGAGAACGACCGCGGGAACGATTCGTCGCAAGGGTGCTTTCCCTTCGTGGCGAACTGGCGGTCCTCAGTCCTCACACAAAGTCCCTGACGAATCACTTACTGTCAAGAAGGTGTGGCATTTGTCGGACTTGCGGGTAATTGCAGCTATACATCCCAGAAAGTGCTGATTGATACGCTTTTGTTATCATTGATCGAGATCGTGGCCGAAAGAGCGGGGGCTCGGCATGGGCACGTCCGGAACATCACACGATGTGTTCCGAGGGTGGGTGCGGAACCTGCTCGCGCACGTCGGCGGGTCAGGAGACGCCCGGCGTTCACGGGAGATCTATCAGACGTCGACCATGGGCGCGCTCCTCGACGGGGTCTACGAGGGTGAGGTCACGATCGGTGAGTTGCTGAAGCACGGGGACTTCGGCCTCGGGACGTTCAATCGGCTCGACGGCGAGATGCTGATTCTGGACGGTGTCTGCCATCACCTGCGTGCCGACGGCAGCGCCCACATCGCGGGCCAGGACGAGAAGACGCCGTTCGCGGTGGTGACCTGGTTCAAGCCCGACATGACCATCCCGGTCACGTCGAGCCGCGACCATGCCGCAGTGACCGGGCTCATCGACACGTCGATCGGCAGCGCCAACGTGATCTACGCCATTCGCATCACGGGGACCTTCAGCCAGGTCCGGACGCGGACGGTGATGGAACAGTCGGCGCCGTATCCGCCGCTGACCGAGGCGACGAAGGGGCAGAAGGAGACCACGTTCACCGACGTCTCGGGAACGCTGGCCGGTTATCGCACGCCCGACTTCGAGCAGGGCATCTCCGTGGCCGGATTCCACCTGCACTTCATCGACGAGAGCCGGCAGCACGGCGGTCACGCGCTCGGCTTCCATCTGGAGCGGGGAACCATCGAGCTCAGCGCCCGGTCGGAGATCCATCTCAGCCTGCCCCAGACCCGGGAGTTCCTCGATTCGAACCTGACCAGTGGCGACATCGCCGCCCAGATCCGCCAGACGGAAGGCGGCTGATCCGGTTGACGACGCAAGGAGAGACCAGCATGAGCGACGACAACGGATCGGTGCGTGCGGCGCAGCGCGCGGTGGAGACGCTGGCCGCGTTCGGCGTGCGGTACGTCTTCGGTGTCCCGGGAGCGAAGATCGACGAGCTGTACAACGCTCTCGTCGACGGCGGTCCGCAGCTCGTGGTGTGCCGCCATGAGCAGAACGCCGCGTTCATGGCGGCGGCCGTGGGACGTCTGACCGGCGTGCCCGGCTGCGCCCTGGTCACTTCCGGGCCGGGGACGACCAACCTGGTGACCGGTCTGATCACCGCGAACACCGAGCAGTTCCCCATGATCGCGCTCTGTGGCGCCGTCGCCCGGCGCGACCGGCTCAAGCGCACCCATCAGTCGATGGACGCCGCCGCCGCGCTCAAGCCCTTCACCAAGTACGTCGGTGAGGTCAACGATCCCGACAACGTCACCGAGGCCATCGCCAACGCCCTGCGCGCCGCGGTCACCGAGCCGCGCGGTGCGACCGCGGTGATCCTTCCGATGGACGTCGCCGCCGCGCCGACCGACGCGGAGATCAGCAGACCGATGCCGGTGCCCGCGCTCGGCCCGGCTCCCAGTGAGCAGATCCGGCGCGCGGTGGAGATGATCCGCGACGCCGAGCGACCGGTGGTGCTCGCCGGTCTGCGGTCGGCCGACCCGGACGCCTGCGCCGCGCTGCGCGAGCTCATCAGCGGCACGGACCTGCCGGTGGTGGAGACCTTCCAGGCGGCCGGTGTGGTCTCCCGGAAGTTGGAGGACCACTTCATCGGCCGGGTCGGGCTGTTCCGCAACCAGCCGGGCGACGTCGTCATGGCGCATGCCGACCTGCTCATCACGGTCGGCTTCGACGCGATCGAATACGACCCGGGTCTGTGGAACCTCGACCCCTCACGCCCGGTCATCCACATCGACTCGGTGAACGCCGACATCGACAACCACTACCAGCCCGCCGTCGAGCTACGCGGCGACATCGCCGCCACCCTCACCGAGATGGGCAGGCCGCTGGCCGGGTTGCGCCTGAGCGAGAAGGCCAACGCCGCGATCGCCGAACAGCGCCAGGCGCTGGCCCAGATCGACCAGCAGGCGAAGGCCGCCCCCACCACCGAGTTCGGCTTGAATCCCGCGGCCGTCATCCTCAAGATCCGGGACCTGGTGGACGACGACGCCACCGTCGTGTCCGACGTCGGTTCGAACTACATCTACACCGCCCGGCACTTCCGGAGCTACGAGCCCCGGCACATGCTGTTCTCCAACGGCCAGCAGACACTGGGCGTCGCCCTGCCCTGGGCCATGGTCGCGGCCATGCTCCGGCCCGCCACGCAGGTCGTCTCGATCTCCGGCGACGGCGGATTCCTGTTCACCGCGCAGGAACTGGAGACGGCCACCCGGCTGGGGCTGCGCCTGACCCACGTGATCCTGCGCGACAACACCTACGACATGGTCGCCTTCCAGGAGAAACTGAAATACGGGCGAACCTCGGGAGTCCAGCTGGGCGACTACGACATCGCCCAGTACGCCGGAGCCTTCGGCGCCCGGGGGATCCGGGTCAAGACGATGGAGGAGTTCGAGACCGAGCTTCAGCGAGCCCTCAGCCGCGAAACCCTGACCATGCCCGGCGTCACCATCATCGACGTGGACGTCGACTACAGCCACAACACCAACCTGTTCGCCCAACTCCACGACGGCGTCCTCGAATAGTTCCGTTAGTCGCGGCGCAGGTTCTCGATGGCTTCCGTCAGGCCGATCTCCAAATAGCGGATGTCGTCGGTGGCGACCAGCATCGTCGCGCCTCCTGCGATCGCGCCGATCATCTGGGCCGCCACGCGCTCGGCATCGGCGTCGGGTCTGACCGTGCGGACGCCGGCCGCGATCTGCCCCTGCCACCGGGAGTACATCCCCGTGATGATGTCGCCGACCGCCGGGTTGGCGAGACCGAGCTGCGCGGTCAACGCCGACAACGGGCACTTCCGGCGCTGGGCCGCGTAGCGGGCGATCACCCGGTCGCGCCAGGACTCCCACTGAGCCCATGACGTCAGGTCGCTCAGGTAGGGCTGCTGGTCGTCGAGGACGCGTTCCGCCTCGTGGGCCGCCACCGCGAGGAGCATGTCGGATTTGCCGTCGGGGAAGTAGTGGAAGAGCTGGCTCTTGCTCGTCGTGGTCGCGGCCCGGATGTCGTCGAGGCCGACGTTGGCGGGGCCGTGTTCGCGGATGAGCAGGGCGGCGCCTTCGACGATCCGTTGCCGGGTGGCGGCCCCCTTCGGGGTCAGTGCTCTCACCTGGGTAATCTAGCAAAAAGTGAACTTGACAGTCCATTTTCTTCATGTCATTTTGGACCACACAGTCCAATTTCAAGGAGAGCAGACATGGACCTGCAGCTCACGGGCAAGCGCGCCCTGGTGACCGGATCGACCAGCGGCCTGGGCGAGGAGATCGCCAGAACCCTCGCGAAAGAGGGCGCGACGGTGATCGTCCACGGAAGGGACGAGGCGCGCGCCAACGCGGTCGCCAAGGAGATCGGCGGGACCATCGCCCTCGGCGACCTGTCCACCGACGCGGGCGCCGACGCCGTGGCGGAGGCGGCCGGGGAGATCGACATCCTCGTCAACAACCTGGGCGTCTTCGATGCCTCGCTGACCTGGGACAACGTCTCGGCGGACGACTGGAACGCCATCTACAACGTCAACGTCACGACGGGGGTGAGGATGATCAAGAAGTTCGTGCCGGGTATGAAGTCGCGCGGCTGGGGGCGGGTCATCCAGATCAGCAGCGTTCTGGGCGCGCAGCCGATGGACACGCAGCCCCACTACGCCGCGACCAACGCCGCCCGCGACAACCTGGCCGCGTCGCTGGCCCGCGAACTCAAGGATTCGGGCGTCACGTCGAACGCGGTGGCTGCCGGCGGCATTCTCACGCCGTCGTCCAAGGCCCATCTCGTCAAGGTCGGTCAGCAGGCCGGCTGGGGGGAGACGTGGGAGGACATGGCCGAGACCGCGCAGCGCAGGCTCACCTCGATGGTCGACGTCGGGCGGATCGGGCTGCCGAATGAGTACGCCGACATGGTGACCTTCCTGGCCAGCCCCCGTTCGAGCTACGTCATGGGCACGACGCTGCGGGTCGACGGAGGCTGGCACTGAGAACCGGCGGAAGGTGGCGCTGAACACACCCGCTTGACGGATATTCCCCTATTTCCTACAGTTAAAGTAGGAAACCAGAGAGGTGATCCGCGTGCGTCGGTTCCGTGCCCCCCTTGCCGCATTACTGCTACTTCCATTGCTCGCCGCCTGTGGTGGGACCGCCGCCCCCAAGGAGGTCCCGGCCGGCTCCGCCGCCAAAGGTGGCTCTCTGGTCTTCGGCGTCAACACCGAGCCGCTCAACCTCGACCCGCACGCCAGCCCCCAGGACGTGACCGGTCTGTTCACCCGGCCGGTTCTCGACTCGCTGGTCGCCCTCGACGACAAGGGCGACATCCACCCGTGGCTGGCCAGCTCGTGGGAGATCTCGGAAGACGGCCTCACCTACACCTTCAAGCTGCGGACCGGCGTCAAGTTCAGCGACGGCACGCCCTTCGACGCCGCCGCGGTGAAGACCAACCTCGACCACATCGTCGACCCGGCCACCAAGTCGCAGCTGGCGGCGGCGGCGTTCGGGCCGTACGACAAGACGACCGTCGTCGACCCGCAGACGGTCGAGGTGAAGTTCAAGGAGGCCTACTCGCCGTTCCTGGCGGCGCTGGCCACGGCCTATTTCGGGATCCAGTCGCCCAAGCAGCTGGCCCTCGGGCCGGAGGAGCTGGCCAAGAAGGTCGTCGGGACGGGGCCGTTCGTCATCGACGCCTACGTGCCGCACCAGGGCATCACCTACAGCCGCAACGCCGACTACAACTGGGCGCCGGCGATCGCCAAGCACACCGGGCCCGCCTACCTCGACCGGCTCGAATTCAAGATCATTGTTGAGGACGCCGTCAGGCTCGGGGCGCTGACCAGCGGACAGATCGACGCCATCGCCAGCGTGCCGCCGGTCAACGTCAAGCAGGTCGAGGCCGACCCCAAGCTGACGATCATCCGCAAGCAGGCGCCGGGCGGGAACTACAACTACTACCCGAACAACGAGAAGGGCGTCTTCGCCGACCAGAAGGTCCGCCAGGCCTTCCGCGACGGGATCGACTTCGCCACCATCGTCGACAAGCTCTACTTCGGCACCTTCGACCCGGCGTTCAGCGCGATCTCGCCGGCGACGGCCGGCTACGACAAGGCCACCGAGACGCAGTGGAAGTTCGACCCCGCCGGGTCGGCCAGGCTGCTCGACGAGGCCGGCTGGACGGGCAAGGACGCCGAGGGCTTCCGCACCAAAGACGGTCAGCGCCTCACCGTGAAGTGGCCGTTCCTCAAGGCGCTGGCCCGGGAGCAGCGTGGCACGCTGGCCGAGCAGGTGCAGGCGGAGGCCAAGAAGGCCGGGTTCGACGTGCAGTTCGTCGACGTCACGCCCAACGATTTCACCCCCAAGGCCCTCGCTGGCGACTACGACCTGATCGACTTCAGCTGGCAGCGGGCCGACGGCGACGCCCTGCGCAACCTGTTCGCGATCTCCAACATCCCCACGCCGACCTTCTTCGGTCAGAACCTGGCCCGCTGGAACGACCCGGAGACCGACGGCTGGCTGACCGACGCGCTGCGCACCACCGACCTGACCGAGCGCGCCGCGCTCTACGCCAAGGTCCAGCAGAAGGCCAACGCCAACGCGTCGATCGTCCCCGTGTACGTCTTCAACTACCTGCTGGGGGCGTCGAAGAACGTCCAGGACATCGTCTTCGAGCCGCAGGCCTTCCCGATCTTCTACGACGCCTGGGTGTCGAAGGCATGATCCGCCGCATCCTCACCAGGCTCGCGACCTCGGTGCTGGTGCTCTGGGGGGCGGTGACGGTCTCGTTCACCGCTCTCCACCTGACCCCCGGCAACGTGGTCGACGTACTGATCGGCAGCAACATCGTCACGCCGGAGGTGCGGGCCCAGATCATCCGCGACTACGGGCTCGACGAGCCGCTGCTCACGCAGTACGCCACCTATCTGGGACGGGTGCTCCGGGGCGACCTCGGGCAGTCCTACCAGCTCCACGAGTCGGTCGCCACCGCGATCGGCGCCCAGATCGGACCGTCGCTGCAGCTCGCGGGGGCCTCCCTGCTGGTGGCCATCGTGGTGTCGACGACGCTGGCGATCCTGACCGCCCGGCGCAAGCCGTGGATCAGGGGGCTGTCGTCGAGCCTGGAGCTCATCGGGGTGTCGATCCCGACGTTCTGGACCGCGATCCTGCTGCTGACGGTCTTCTCCTTCCAGCTCGGCTGGTTCCCCGCGGTCGGTGCGGAGGGACTGGCCGGGCTGGTGCTGCCGGTCATCGCGGTGGCGCTGCCGATCACCACCATGCTCACCCAGATGATGCGCGAGGGCCTGGAGCTCACGCTGGAGCAGCCGTTCGTGCTGACCGCCCGGACCAGAGGCATGTCCGATCTGGGGGTCCGCCTCCGGCACGCCCTGCGGCACGTCCTGATCCCGACCGTCACGCTGATCGGCTGGCTGGTCGGCCTGACGGTCGGCGCGATGGTCGCGGTCGAGCAGATCTTCTCCCGGCAGGGCATCGGCCAGCTCACCCTGGCCGCCGTCGGCGGCAAGGACCTGCCGGTCGTGATGGGCGTGGTGCTGCTCACGGCGGTCCTGTACGTCGTCGTCAACATCGTCATCGACCTGCTCTACCTGCTGATCGACCCCCGCCTGCGGAGCGCCTCATGAGAGTCCGCGCGGGATTCACCCTGGCCTCGGTGGTGCTTGCGCTGATCACGCTGGCCGCGCTCGCGCCCGGCCTGCTCACGGGCAGTACCCCCGACGCCGCCGACGCGCTCGCCGCGCTGCAGGGGCCGAGCGCCGACCACTGGCTCGGCACCGACGCCAACGGCCGCGACCTGTTCACCCGCATCGTGTACGGCGCCGCGCCCTCCCTGCTGGCCGGTCTCGGCGCCACCGCGCTGGCGGTGGTCGTCGGCACCGCGCTCGGCCTGCTGGCCGCGCTCGGCGGACGGGCGGTCGACGAGATCGTGATGCGCCTGGTCGAGATCGTGCTGTCGCTGCCGACGCTGCTGCTGGCGCTGCTGGTCATCACCGTGACCGGGCCTGGCACGGTCAACGTGATCTTCGCCATCGCCCTGTACACCGCACCCAGTTACGCCCGGCTGGTCCGGGCCCAGACCATGGTCATCCGCAAGGCCGGGTTCGTCGAGGCGGCCACCTCGCTCGGGCTCAGCCGGGGGCGGATCATCACCCGGCACGTGCTGCCCAACGCGTTCGAGCCGCTGGTCGTGCTGGCCACCATCGAGGTCGGCACCGCCCTGGTGGCCGCCGCCTCGCTCAGCTACCTCGGGCTCGGGCCGCAGCCGCCGGCCCCCGAATGGGGGGCGATGCTCTCGGCCGGGCGCGACTACTTCTCGGTCGCCTGGTGGATCGCCATCTTCCCCGGAGTCGCGATCACGCTGACCGTCCTTTCCATCACCGTCGTCGGGCGGCATCTCCAGCGGAGGATCTCGTGAGCGCACCCGTGGTCGAGGTGACCGACCTGCATGTGAGCTTCCCGGCGGTGGAGGCGGTCAGGGGCGTCTCGCTCGCGGTGTACCCGGGCGAGTGCGTCGCCATCGTGGGCGAGTCGGGGTCGGGCAAGAGCGTGACCGCGCGGACCCTGCTCGGGCTGACCGGCGAGGAGGCCACCGTCACCGCCGGGCGGCTGGCGATCGAGGGCGTGGACGCGGCCTCGTTCAGCGAACGCCAGTGGCGGTCGATCCGGGGGCGGCGCGTCGGTTACGTGCTCCAGGACGCCCTGGTCTCGCTCGACTCGCTCCGCCCGGTCGGCAAGGAGATCGCCGAGACGCTGAAGCTGCACCGCGCGGTGCCCCGGCACGAGATCCCCCGCAAGGTCATCGACCTGCTGACCGAGGTGGGCGTGCCCGAGCCGGAGGCGCGGGCCAGGCAGTATCCGCACGAACTGTCCGGCGGGCTGCGGCAGCGGGCCCTGATCGCCTCGGCCATCGCCTGCGGGCCCAAGCTGCTGATCGCCGACGAGCCGACCACCGCGCTCGACGTCACCGTGCAGGCGCAGATCCTGCGGCTGCTGGCCGAACGCAAACGGGCCGGTCAGGCGCTGCTGCTGATCAGCCACGACCTCGCGGTGGTGGCCAAGCTGGCCGATCGAATCCTGGTCATGAAGGACGGCGTCGTCGTGGAGGACGGCACGGCTAGCCAGGTGCTGGGGGCGCCCGAGCATCCGTACACGAAGGCCCTGCTCGCGGCCATCCCGGAGCCGAGCACCCGGGCTCCCCGGGCGGGTGAGGTGGTGATCCGGGCCGACGGCCTGGTCAAGACGTTCGGGAAGAGGACCGCCGTCGACGACGTCTCCTTCGAGCTGCGGGCCGGGCAGACCCTCGGCGTCGTCGGGGAGTCGGGGTCGGGCAAGACCACCACGGCCAGGCTGGTTCTCGGTCTACTGCAGCCCGACCGGGGTTCGGTCGAGATCGACGGGTTGCCGTGGACGGGCCTTTCCCGCGAACGGCAGCGTGAGCTGCGCCGCCACATCCAGGTCATCTACCAAGACCCGTTGAGTTCGTTCGATCCCCGGTTCTCGGTACGCCGCATCCTCGACGAAGCCCTCGAAGTCGGTGGGGAGCCCAGGAAGACCCGCTTGAAAAGGGCCGTCGAGCTGCTCGAACAGGTGGGACTCGACGACAGCGTCCTGGAACGGCGGCCGTTGAAACTGTCCGGCGGGCAGCGGCAGCGGGTCGCCATCGCCCGCGCGCTGGCCCCGCGGCCCCGCGTGATCGTCTGCGACGAGCCGGTGTCGGCGCTCGACGTGTCGATCCAGGCGCAGGTGCTCGACCTGCTCGTCGGGCTGCAGGCCGAACTCGGGGTCGCCTACCTGTTCATCTCGCACCACCTCGGGGTGGTGCACCACGTCAGCGACCACGTGCTGGTGCTGAAAGACGGCCAGGTCGTCGAGTCGGGTGCGGCGAATCAAGTCCTCACCGCGCCCTCGGCGGCCTACACCCAAGAGCTGCTCGCGGCCGTTCCCCGGCTCGACACCAACGTTTCCCTGGCCAGGAGGGCCTCATGACTTTGGATAGACCGGCCAAGCAGATCCACCTCGCCGCGCACTTCCCCGGCGTCAACAACACGACCGTCTGGTCCGACCCGCGGTCGGGCAGCCAGATCGACTTCGACTCCTTCAAGCACCTCGCGCAGACCGCCGAACGCGGCAAGCTCGACTTCTTCTTCCTGGCCGAGGGCCTGCGGCTGCGCGAGCAGAAGGGCCGCATCCACGACCTCGACGTCGTCGGCCGCCCCGAGTCGCTGACCGTGCTGTCGGCCCTGTCGGCCGTGACCACGCATCTCGGCCTGGCCGCCACCGTCAACTCGACCTTCAACGAGCCCTACGAGGTGGCCCGCCGGCTGGCCTCCCTCGACCACCTCTCCGGCGGCCGGGCCGCCTGGAACGTCGTCACGAGCTGGGACGCCTTCACCGGCGAGAACTTCCGGCGCGGCGGCTACCTGGAGGAGGCCGACCGCTACACCCGCGCGAAGGAGTTCCTCCAGACGGTCCGCGAACTGTGGGACTCGTGGGCGCCCGACGCGCTGACCAGGTCGGGCGGCGAGTTCGTCCGGCCCGGCGGGATCGGGTTCTTCGAGCACCAGGGTCAGCACTTCGACATCCGGGGGCGGTTCGACGTGCCCCGGCCGCCGCAGGGCAACCCGGTGATCATCCAGGCCGGTGACTCCGAGGAGGGCCGCGAGTTCGCCGCCTCCGGCGCCGACGTCATCTTCAGCCGGCACAGCAAGCTGGACGAGGGGCGCCTGTTCTACCGCGACGTCAAGGGCCGCCTCGCCAAGTACGGGCGGTCGCCGGACGACCTGAAGATCCTCCCCGCCGTCAGCTACGTCCTCGGCGACACCCAGGAGGACGCGGAGGAACGCGCCGCCGAGATCCGCCGCGCCCAGGTGAGCCCGCAGACCGCGATCCTGTTCCTGGAGGCGATCTGGGGCCGCGACCTGTCCGCGTACGACCCCGAGGGCCCCCTCCCCGACATCGAGCCCGACCTGGGGACCGACGTCTCCAAGGGCAGGGCCCAGTTCCGCCGCGACCGGGCCGAGACGGCGGCCAAGTGGCGGGCGCTGGCGGCGGAGAAGAACCTGTCGATCCGCGACCTGGTCATCGAGACCGCCACCCATCAGACCTTCGTCGGCACCGCCGCGTCCGTGGCCGAGGAGATCAACACCTTCGTGCAGACCGACGCCGCCGACGGCTTCATCTTCGCGCCCCACCTCACCCCGGGTGGCCTCGACGACCTGGTCGACAAGGTCGTGCCGCTGCTCCAGGAGAAGGGCGTATTCCGGACCGAATACACCGGTCCGACCCTGCGCCACCACCTCGGACTGAAGGAGCTCTCATGACCCTCCACCTCGCCGTCGCCCTCGACGGCGCCGGATGGCACCCGGCGGCCTGGCGGGCCGAGGGCGCCCAGCCCGACCGGCTGTTCACCGCCGGTTACTGGGCCGACCTGGTCATCGAGGCCGAGCGCGGCCTGCTCGACTGGGTCACCTTCGAGGACACCCTCAGCCTTCAGTCGTCCCGGTACGACGGCCCCGACGGCCGCCTCGACCAGGTGCGCGGCAAACTCGACGCCGTGCTGCTGGCCGCCGCGGTCGCCCCGCTCACCTCGAAGATCGGCCTGATCCCGACCACCAGCGTCACCCACACCGAGCCGTTCCACGTGGCGATCGGCATCGCCTCGCTCGACTACGCCAGCAAGGGACGCGCGGGCTGGCGCCCGCGAGTCTCCGGCCGCCCCGACGAGGCCGCCCATTTCGGCCGCCGCGAGTTCCCGCCGTTCGACCTGGCCAACCAGGAGTTCATCACGGCCCTCTTCGAGGAGGCCGACGACGCCGTCGAGGTCGTCCGCCGTCTCTGGGACAGCTGGGAGGACGACGCCGAGATCCGCGACGCCGCGACCGGCCGGTTCATCGACCGCGACCGGCTCCACTACATCGACTTCGAGGGGAAGTTCTTCTCGGTCAAGGGCCCGTCGATCACCCCGCGCCCCCCGCAGGGCCAGCCGCTCGTGACCTCTCTCGGGCACGGCCCCGGCCCGTACGAGTTCGCCGCGCGCGGCGCCGATGTGCTCTACGTGACCCCGAAGGACCGTGACGACGCCCACCGGATCGTCGCCGAGGTCAGGGAGATCGAGGCCAGGATCGGCAGGACCGGCCCGCCGCTCAAGGTCTTCGCCGACCTGGTCGTCTTCTTCGGCGGCCACAAGGCCGGGCTCGACGAACTCGACGGCGCCCCGCTGGAGTCGGACGCCCACGTCTTCGAGGGCACCCCCGCCGAACTGGCCGATCTCCTCCAGGATTGGGACCTGGAAGGCTACCGGCTCCGCCCGGGGGTCCTGCCGCACGACCTGAACGTCATCACCCGGGAGCTGGTGCCCGAGCTCCAGTCGAGGGGCGCGTTCCGCACCGCCTACGAGACCGCCGACCTGCGCGGGCGCCTGGGCCTCGCCCGCCCGGCCAGCAGGTATGCGAGGGTGTCGTGAAGTTCCTCGCCCTCACGCTCGGCTTTCACACTGACCCCGGCAAAGCGGTCAACCAGCGCTTCCGCGAGATCGTCGACAGTGCGGTGCTGGCCGAGGAACTGGGCTTCGACGGCTTCGCCTTCGGGGAACGCCACGAACGCCCGTTCCTGTCGTCGTCGCCGACCGTGGTGCTCAGCCACATCGCGGCGAAGACGTCCACGATCCGGCTCTTCACCGCGGTCACCACGCTCGCGCTGCTCGACCCGGTGCGCGCCTTCGAGGACTACTCGACCCTCGACCACCTCTCGGGCGGCCGCCTCGAACTGATCATCGGCAAGGGCAACGGCACCGCGCAGGCCGAACTGTTCCACGTCACCGAGAACGACCAGTGGGACCGCAACCGGGAGAGCTACGAGCTGTTCCGCCGCCTCTGGCGGGAGGACCGGGTGACCTGGTCGGGCAAGTTCCGCCCGCCGCTCAACGACGCCGAGGTCCTGCCCCGCCCGTTCCAG
Organism: Herbidospora mongoliensis; assembly: GCF_001570545.1. GTDB lineage: Bacteria > Actinomycetota > Actinomycetes > Streptosporangiales > Streptosporangiaceae > Herbidospora > Herbidospora mongoliensis. The sequence continues at coordinate 382,931 of NZ_BBXD01000008.1, forward strand.
CAGCCCATCAGGGTCTGGCACGGCAGCGCCACCAGCCGCGAATCGGTCGACCTGGCCGCCTCCTACGGCGACCCGCTGTTCTCCGCGAACGTCTCCAACCCGGTCGAACCGTACGCCGAACTCGTCGCCTATTACCGCGAACGCTGGGAGCACCACGGCCACGACCCGAAGGACGCCGTGGTCGGCGCCGGATCCGCCGGCTACTACAGCGCCCCCAAGTCGCAGGACGCGATCGACACATACCGGCCGATCTTCGACGCGCGGCTGAAGTTCTTCGCCTCGCGCGGCCTCGACCCGGTCTTCCACGACCTGGAGGACGCCATCGAGCGCAGCTCGATCCTGGTCGGCAGCCCCCAGCAGATCATCGACAAGGTCCACCGCTACCACGACAAGCTCGGTCACGAGGTGCTCCACCTCTCGGCCGAGGCCGACGGTCTCACCGATGCGCAGCACCGGGATTCGCTCGAACTGTTCCAGGCGGAGATCGCACCCACGCTCCGCGCAGAAATCCCCAGCAGACCCCTGGGAGGGCTCGCATGACCCCGCTGTCCATCCTCGACCTGGCCCCGATCGTCTCCGGCGGCACCGCACGCCAGGCCCTCGCCAACACCCTCGACCTGGCCCAGAAGGCGGAGGCCGCCGGCTACCACCGCTACTGGCTGGCCGAACACCACTTCACCCCGGGCGTGGCCAGCTCGGCCCCGGCCGTGCTGATCGGCGCCGTCGCCGCCGCGACCCGGACCATCCGGGTAGGTTCCGGCGCGGTCCAACTGGGCCACCAGACCGCGCTGGGCGTCGTCGAGCAGTTCGGCACCCTGGACGCGCTCCACCCGGGCCGCATCGACCTGGGCCTGGGCCGGTCGGGCCAGCGGGCCAAGGAGTTCCGCGCCGCGGCCGACGCGCCCCCGCCGCCCCCGCAGGAGGCGAGGGTGGTCGACGGCCTGCTGATCCCGAAGCCGTTCTCGTTCGCCTCGATCGCCAACAAGTCGATCTTCACGCTCTGGGCCCAGCTCCTCCAGCAGCCGGGCGCGGAGGCCCCCGACTTCGCCGAGCAGGTCGACGACATCAGGGCGTTCATCGCCGGCGCCTACCGATCGGCGGAGGGCGTCGAGGCCCACGTGAACCCGGGCGAGGGCGCCGAACTGGAACTGTGGGTCCTGGGCAGCAGCGGCGGCCAGAGCGCCCAGGTGGCGGCGGAACGCGGCCTGCCGTTCGCGGCCAACTACCACGTCAGCCCGTCGGCGGTGCTGGAGGCGGTGGAGGCGTACAGAGACGCCTTCAAACCGTCGGAACTCCACGCCAAGCCCCACGTGATGGTCTCCGCCGACGTCGTCGTGGCCGACACGGAAGCTCTCGCGAAAAGGATCGCCGAGCCGTATGGGCTGTGGGTCCGCAGCATCCGTACCGGAGAGGGAGCCATCCCCTTCCCCTCGCCCGAGGAGGCGCTCGCGCACGAGTGGTCGCCGGCAGACCGCGAGCTGATCGCCGACCGCCTCGACACCCAGTTCGTCGGCACGCCGGAGCAGGTGGCGGAGCGCCTGCGCGTCCTCCGCGACGTGACGGGCGCCGACGAACTGCTGACCACCACCATCACCCACGACCACGCCGACCGGGTCCGCTCGACCGAGCTGCTCGGCCAGGCCTGGAAGGAGCTCTCATGACCGCCCGCGAGACCGAAGTGCGGGACCTGCTCACCCTGACCGGCACGATCTGGATCGACGGCGACACCGTGGTCCCGGGCATCCCCGGCGTCTGGAGCCCGACCGGCGGCGGCGTGGAACTGAAGGCGGGCCTCGACGACGGCCTGACCATCGACGGCGAACCGGTGACCGGCCCCGTCGTCATCACCCCCGACGTGTCGGGCCTGTACTACGGCAAGATCAAAATCCAGCTGCTCATCCGCGACGGCCTCCCCGTGATCCGCACCTGGGACCCCGACGCGGAAACGCTGCGCGCCTTCAAGGGCATCGACTCCTTCGACCCCGACCCGGCGTGGATCCGACCGGCCGTCTTCCGCCCTTACGGCGAAACCCGCCCCGAGACGGTCCCGACCGCCGACCACCGCGAACGCGACCTGCTCCTGGTCGGCGAGGTCGTGGTCGACTTTCCCGGCGGCAGCCAGACCCTCGCGGTCACCGAGGCCCCCGGTGGGGGCCTGTCCGCCCAGTTCGGCGACCTGACGAACGGCGAGGAGACCTTCCGCTTCCGCACCCTCCCCCTACCGGCCCCCGGTCCTGACGGGCATCTGGAGGCCGACTTCAACCGAGCCCACCTTCCGCCGTGCGCCCTGACCGACCACTTCCTCTGCTTCCTGCCCCCGCCGGGCAACCGGCTGGACATCCGCGTCACCGCAGGCGAGAAGGGGCTCAGCTGACCTGAGCGGCCGCGCAGAGGCGCGGGCGGTCCCGTCCTGAAAAGCCGTTTTTCTTTACGGCTTCGCCCACCCTCAGACCGGGGCGACCTCCGCCCAAGTCAGGCAGTCGACTCCAGGCGCGGGCGATTCGCGCGGTCGACGGCGAGGGAGCTACGCCAGGTTCGCCGTGCCAGTGGTTTGATGCATCGTTCCGGAGAACGAGGTCCATCGTTTGACGCCTCCTTTGGGGAAAGTAATACAGTGCAGGCTTCCCCCAAAGGAGACTTCCGCGATGGCATTCCTGCCGTGTCCGCGAGGCTTCCCACCTGCGGAGACGTCAATCGCGGACTCGTCTCAGCTTGTCGTTCCGGTCACCGTGGTGCCTGACTTGGTCACGTAGTAGGTCACCTGGGCGCCGCTCCAGAAGTGGAGGGTCAGGGTCACCCGCTGGGCGTTGTTGACCTCGGCGAAGAACGCCGGGGTGAGGGCGATCGTGTTGGCCGTGTAGTCGGGGGCGAAGGCGACGTCGAACTCCTTGAAGGACGTCCAGTTGTGCGGGCCCGCCGAGGTGCCGTCGGCGTACTTGGCCTCCATCGTCGCCAGCTGGTCACCCCGGAACGTCGTCGGGATCGTGAAGGCGCTGGTCGTGCCGGTGGCGGCCGACACCTGAGGTGTGTCGTAGGTGATGATGCTGATCCGCCACGGCACGCCCGAGGAGAAGCGGGCCGGCACGCTCGTGTTCACGCCATATGCGCGCGACCCCACCAACCTGGTCAGCGCGGAGGCCGTGAGGGTGAGCGTCGTACCGGAGACCGTGTAGTCGGTGCCCTGGGTCAGGCCGGTGATGCCCTGGAAGGTCGTCCCGTTCAGGTTCAGGGTCAGCGACTTCGCGGTGATCGTGCCGGTGCGGGACACGTAGATCTGGTCGGCGGAGGCCGTGCCCGAGCGGGTCGTCCAGCTCGACTTGATCTGGGCGGACAGTTCGGGGTCGGACCACGTGAACGAGGTGCGGCCGAAGTGCTGGCCGTTGTCCCACAGCATGGTCGTGATGCCGCGCTGGCGGGCGTAGTAGCCGAGGTACTCGAAGAACTTGAGTTTCTCGCCCTGCTGGATGGTGCCGGTGTGGCGGTCGAAGCCGAGCAGGCCGTACTCGCCGATGATCACGGGGATGCCCCGGCTGATGAAGCCGTTGTACGCCCGGTCGAAGACGCCCACCAGGTCAGCCTGCGTCGTCGCATCGAAGCGGGTGCCGCCCGCGACGTTCACGCTGAAGGGCCAGTAGCCGTAGAAGTGGACGGTCGCGATCAGGTTGCGGTCGTTCAGGGCGGTGAACGTGCTGTTCAGTTCGTCGATCCTGGGCTGGTCGGCGGAGGTGTGCAGGGTAGGCAGGACCAGCAGCCGGGTGGCGTTGTTGCCGCCGGAGTTGCGGACGATCGTCCGGAACGAGGTGTTGAGCTCGTTCAGCAGGGTGGCGTTCTGGGCGTCGCCGGAGCTGCCGGTGAACTGGGGCTCGTTGACGCTCTCGAACAGCAGTTTCGGCGAGTGGCCGCGGAAGGCCGTGGCGAGCTGCGTCCAGACGGCGTTGTATTTGGCCAGCACGTTCACGCGGTCGGTGGGCATGGTGTTGATCCACTGCCACGAGTCGTGGTGAATGTTGATCATGACGTAGAAGCCGTCGGCGAGGGCCCAGTCGACGACCTCCTTCACCCGGTTCAGGTGCGCGGTGTTGATCGTGTAATTGGGCGCGCCACCCAGGTACTGACCCCACGTGACCGGGATGCGGATGCTGTTGAAGCCCTGGGCCCGGATGTTGTCCAGGAGCTGCGGGGTGATCGTCGGGTTGCCCCAGGAGGTCTCACCCTGGCCGGTCGCGTCGAGCGAGTTCCCCAGGTTCCAGCCGGGCTGCATGGCCGCGACGACGGCCATCGCATTACCCGGTGAGGGGGACGGCGAAGGCGAAGGGGAAGGCGAAGGGCTGGGTGAAGGTGAAGGTGTCGGGGTCGGTGACGCGCCGCCGCAGGTCACGCCATTGAGCGTGTACGAACTGGGCGCCGCGTTCGTCCCGCTGTACGTCCCGTTGAAACCGACCGTCAGACTGGCGCCCGACCCGAGCGACTGGGCATAGGAGGGCGCCGTCACGGTCACGTTCTGGCCCGACTGGGTCCACGTGCCGTTCCAGCCCTGGCCGACCTGCTGGTTTCCCGGCCACGTGAACCGTAAGGTCCACGGGCTGACCGGGTCCCCCAGGTTCCTGATGGTGACGTTCGCGCCGAAGCCGCCGCCGTTGTCCCAGGTCTTGGCGTACGTCACGGAACAGGCGACCGCCGCCAGCGCGGGCGGGGTGACGGCCACCCCGAGCGCCGCGAGCAGCGCGGCCACCGCGGACAGGGTCCACAGGCGTAGTTTCTTCATCGTCGAGCCTCCATGGGCGATGGGGAGCGCTCACATGGTTGGCAGGGGCTGGTGAAGGTGTACACGACAGTCCCGGCACCACCCCGCTGACCTGGGCGGCCCGCTGTAAATTTCAGCGAAGGCCGACTATCTCCGCGATGACCGTCTCGGCTCCGAATCAGAGCGCGACCGGCGGCTTGGAGCGTGGTCCAGAATTCCGCGCTGCGGCTGATGTCCGGTCCTTGTGCGATATCGTCCCTGATCCTGTGACATGGATCGCCTCCCTGAACCACCTCGCCCGGCCTTACGTCTCCGGGGTATGAGACTGAGAACCACCCTGCTGGTGGCCCTGTTGTCGCTGGTCACGGCCTGTGGCGGCGGCGAACCCACCGCGACCGCGGCTGAGCCGGAGAAGCCCGCCGCGGCGACACCGGTCGCGATCCTCCGGGCCGAAGGCGGGTTCGTCACCGCGAGCACGAACGTGCTGCGCGCCCCTCGGGTCGTCGTCTACAGCGACGGCCTGGTGATCGCCGATGCGGCGTACAAGATGAGCCTTTCCGAGGCCGAGGTCGCCCAGACCGTCGACGCCCTGAAGAAATACTTGACCGGCCAGCCGCCCACCGCCTCGCCGAAGCCGGGGGCGCCGATGGTGACCGATATTCCGGCGACCGTGCTGGCCGTGGCCGGTGATGACGGCAAGCTGATCGAGGTCAAGGCCGAAGCACTCGACCAGGTGGCCGACTTCTACCCGAAGGAGCTCGTCGACGCCAAGAAGCTGCTCGACGACCTGGCGACGAAGGCGACCGAGAAGAACGAGAAGTACACGTCCGACCGGGTGCGGCTGGCCGCCGAGTCGGTGCCGACCGCCGAGGGCAAGAGGACGCCGTGGCCGGCGGGCGTGCCGGAGCCGTCGGGCCAGATCGACCCCGTGTGGCAGAAGGACCTGACCGGCGCCGAGGTCCCGGCCCTGATCAAGGTCGCCCCGCCGGTGCCGGACGCCGGACTGCCCATCTTCAAGACCGCGTCGGGCGTGTTCGTGCTGTCGTGGCGGTACCTGCTGCCGAGCGAATAAGTTCGACGTATGCCGCTGATCACCCACCTGTCCTGGGGCCGGATGACCGTCGAAGGGCTGGGCGAGGGCAAGGATTTCAAGCTCTGGCCCGGCGGCGGGCGGCCCTGGGACTGGGCTGAGACCGGCACCCGCCACGAGCCGGGCATCCAACCCGCTGATGTGCGGGAACTGCTCGACCACGGATGCACGGTGATCGTGCTGTCGCGGGGGATGGATCTGGTTCTGCAGACCATGCCGGAGACGCTCGAACTGCTCCGAAGCCAGGGGGTCGAGGTCGTTCACGCGGAGACGAAGGCCGCTGTCGAGCGCTACAACGAGCTGGCCGCGACCGCGGCCGCCGTCGGCGGCCTGTTCCACTCGACCTGCTGAAACAGGTGGGCCCCGCCGGGGAGCGTCCGGCGGGGCCCTTGGCCTTAGTTTGGATGGTAACCAATCAAATACCGCTATGAAAGGAAGTCGAGCAGGATCTGACGGCTGTGCTGGGCAGGGAGACTGCCGTAGGCGTCGTCGGGGGAGTGCTCGGCGAACGGGAGGATCTTCGTGGTCACCGGGACGCCGTTCTCGCTGAGCAGGTGGGCGAAGGCGGTGACGTCCTGAGGGCGGGCGCTGCGGTCGCGGTCGCCCACGACCAGGAGGGTCGGCATGAGGCCCGGCTTCACGTACGTCTTCGGTGAGACCTCGCGGTAGCGGTCCGGGAACTCGTCGGGGCTGCCGCCGGTGTAGAGACGGGCGGCGTTGCGGCTGCCCGTCACGTCGCGGGTCCACATCGCGGTCACGTCGGTCACGGGGTAGAAGCCGACCACGCTCGCCGGAGGCGGCGGTGTCTCGCCGCAGCTCGACCCGATCTCACCTGCCCGCAGGCGGTAGGCCGCGTTCAGGGCCAGGCCGCCGCCGGCCGACATGCCGCCGAGCGACAGTCGGTCGGGGTCGAGGTGGAAGCGGGTGGCGTTGGCGCGGGTCCAGGCCAGGGCGCAGACGAAGTCCTGTGGCGCCCTGTCCCAGGTGGGGGCGCCGGGGGCGGACAGGCGGTAGTCGACGGCGATGGCGGCCACGCCGTGGTCGGCCAGCCAGCGGCCGGTGCCGCGCAGGTCGCCCCGGTCGAAGGTCTGGAAGCCGCCCGCGTGGGCCAGCACGATGGCGGGCGCCCGGGAAACTCCGCGCGGCAGGTAGACGTCGGCCTTGAGGTCGCCGCCGAACGTCTCGGTGATGTCGGGCCGCACGTCGGGGTAGGCGAACTCGGTGAACATCTCCGTCCAGTGGACGTCGGTGCCGGCCGCGTAGGCCGCCTTGCCCTGGATGCCGGACACGACGACCGCTCCGGCCGTCGACACGGCGGTGATCACTGTCAGGACGCGGCCCCAGCGCCGCAGGCCCAAGCGCCGGGCCAGCAGGCCGAGCAGCAGACCGGCCAGGCCGATCAGGGCGACGTGCAGAGGATATTGGCCGGTCAGGACCGGGCCGATGATGCCGGCCTTCGGGATCGCCGGGACGTAGGCGCCCAGCACGAGCGCGCCGGCCAGGAAAGCGAGCAGCGAGGCCACCAGGGCGATCAGGATTTTGGGCATGGCGAACAGAACTCTTGTCATCAGGGGGTTCCTCAGAAGGTCATCCGGCCGGGGGTGACCAGGCCGGTCTCGTACGCGAAGACGGCCGCCTGGGTGCGGTCGCGCAGGTGGAGCTTGGACAGGATGCGGCCGACGTGAGACTTCACGGTCTGCTCGGCCACGTGGATGGCGGTGGCGATCTCGGTGTTGGACAGGCCCTGGGCGACCAGGACCAGCACCTCGGTCTCCCGTTCGGTCAGGTCCCTGATCCGCTCGGTCACGTCGGGGAGCGACGGGCCGCCCTGGCGGGCGAACTGGGTGATCAGGCGCCGGGTCACGGCGGGGGCGAGCAGCGCGTCACCGGCGGCGACCACTCTGATCGCCTCGGCGAGCTGGCCGCCGGAGGCGTCCTTCAGCAGGAAGCCGCTGGCGCCGGCGCGGAGCGCCTCGTAGACGTATTCGTCCAGGTCGAACGTGGTGAGGATGAGCACGCGGGCCGGGAGGGTACGGGTGATCTCCCGGGTGGCCTCGATGCCGTTCATCTCGGGCATCCGGATGTCCATCACGATCACGTCGGGTTCCAGCGCGGCGGCCTTCGACACGGCGTCGGCGCCGTTCACGGCCGTGCCGACGACCTCGATCCCCGGCTGGACGCCGAGCAGGATCGAGAAGCCCTCCCGGACCATGGCCTGGTCGTCGGCGATGAGCACGCGGATGGTCATGACGTCTCCGTGATGGGCAGTACGGCGCTGACGGCGTAGCCGCCCTCGCCGGTGGGTCCGTTGGTGAGGGTGCCGCCCAGCATGGCGGCGCGTTCCCGCATGCCCAGGATGCCGTGCCCGGCACTGGGCGAGGGTTTCCGCACCTCCGCGGGCGCGGTGTTCGTGACGTCGATCCGGAGTTCGCCGCCGTCGAGGACGACCCGCACGTGGACGGTCGCCCCGGGTGCGTGCCGCATCGTGTTGGTCAGCGCCTCTTGAATGATCCGGTACGCGTTCAGACCCACCCCGGGTGGCAGGCTGCCCAGATCGCCGGAGGTCTCGGCGTCGTCCACCAGCCGGTCGAGGTCGGCCAGCGTGGGCTGGGGGTCGTGAGAAGGTTCGGCCCGGAGGACGCCGAGCAGGCGGCGCAGCTCACTGAGGCCCTCCAGCGCGGTCGCGCGGATCGTGGCGAACGTCTCGGTCAGCTCGGGCGGCGGGTCGCTCACCCGATAGGGCCCCGCGTCGGCCTGGATCGAGATCACCGACATGTGGTGGGCGACCACGTCGTGGAGCTCGCGGGCGATCCGGGTCCGCTCTTCGAGAATGGCCCGCTGTCCGCGCTCCTCGTTCAGTTCGGCCTGGGCCTCCTGGCGGCTGCGGACGAGCCACCCCGCCACCCCGGACCCGGCCACTGCGGCCACGGCGACCGGGCCGCCGAAGATCGCCGGCAGTGCGCCGATAGCGCTGAACAGGGCCGTCTTCCTGTCATCGAGCCGCAGGGCCAGCAGGAACACGATCCCGGCCTGGACGGTCCATCCGTACACCGCGTCGGTGGAGGTCGGCGGGTGGACCAGGTGCACCCCCACGAGCAGCGCGGTCGACGCCGCCCAGGCCGGGATCGGCCACCACAGCGCCGCGACCAGCATCGCGGCGTGCACGATGGCTGTGACCTGGGCGAACTGGTCGTCGCCCGTCATGGCCAGCAGCACGGCGGCCACGACGACCGGTGCCCTGAGGAGCAGTCCGAACTTCATGCGTCCCAAGGTAGGAACCGGGGCGGCTGGTCCGCGTCACTCCCAGGTAGGGGTCGTGACGGTCACCCGCTGTCCGGAACCTGGGTACGGGAGGATGGGCGGATGGCAGGAACGAAGGTCCTCGTCGTCGAGGACGACCCGGTGATCGGGGCCGAGCTGACCGAGGCCCTGGGGGTCAACGGCTACGCCCCGACGCTGGCCGTCGACGGGCGGACCGCCATCCTGGCGGCGGAGGAGTCGACGCCCGACCTGGTGCTGCTCGATCTCGGGCTGCCCGACCTCGACGGGGTGGTGGTGTGCCGGAAGGTACGGCTGCTCGCGCCCGAGGCGGTGATCGTCGTGCTGACCGCACGGACCGAGGAACTCGACGTGGTGGTCGCCCTCGACGCCGGGGCCGACGACTATCTGACGAAGCCGTTCCGGCTGGCGGAACTGATGGCCCGGCTGCGGGCGCATCTGCGGCGGCAGGCGGTGGTCGCCCCCGGACGCGCGCTGTCGGTCGGCGGGCTGCGGCTCGACGTGGCGGCCCGGCGCGCCTATCTGGACGGCGTCGAACTGTCGCTCCGGCCCAAGGAGTTCGACCTGCTCGCGGTGCTGGCCGGGCAGCCGGGCGAGGTCGTGACACGCGAGGAGCTGATGGACCGGGTGTGGGACGAGAACTGGTTCGGCTCGACGAAGACGCTCGACGTGCACGTGTTCGCGCTACGCCGCAAGCTGGAGGAACCCGGCGGCCAGGCGCCCCGGATCACGACGGTGCGGGGGCGCGGCTACCGGATGGAGGCCTGATCGATCCGTGGCGAGGCTGCCGGATGGACGCCTGATCGATCCGTGGCGAGGACCGGGTCGGGCGGCTGTCGCCGCCCGAAATTTCGGCATATCGGATCGAAGCCTGACCTGGCTGTCCGCGTTGGCCCCGCGCTCTGGTGAGAGGCTGAGCTCAGCGGCTCGGTAGCAGGAGGCTGAAGGTCGGAGGGCGTTCGCGCCGGAGGATCAGCCGGCCGCCTTCCGCCTCGGCCAGTGAGCGTGCCAGGCCCAGGCCGATGCCGTGCCCGTCGCGGGGGATCCGGCCGAAGACGTCGCGCTCCTCGGTCACGCCTTCGCCCTGGTCGGAGACGTCGATGGAGATCCCCGCGCCGATGTCGGCCACGGTCAGGGTGATCTCGCCGGCGCCGTGCCGCCGGGCGTTGTCGAGCAGCACGAGGAGGATCTGGCGGACCGCCGCCGTCGAGAACGTCACCTCCGGGAGGTCGTCGTCGACGCGGATGGTCACCTCCCAGTCGGCGCGGATCTCCGCGAGCAGGACCGGCAGGTCGAGCGGGGCGCGGCCGGTGTCGCGGGAGAGGGTCACCAGGTCCTCGATGATGGTCTGCAGCCGCTCCGCCCTGGCGAGCGCGCTGGCGATCTTCTCAGGTGACGGCCGGTCGACGGCCGATTCCAGCCCCAGCATCAGACCGGTCACCCCGGTCCTGAGCTGGTGTGACACCTCGCCGCTGAACGCCCGCTCCCGGGCCAGCACCTCTCCGAGCCGCCTCGCGGTGGCCGCTAGGGCCTCGCCCGCCTGGTCGACCTCCAGGACCCCCGATTTCGGGGCCCGTACGGTGAAATCACCGTCGCCCAGCGCCTGCGCGGCGCCGGTGAGCCGTTCGAGGGGGATCGCCAGCCGCCGCGACAGATAGATCGCCACAGCCGCCCCGACGCCGAGCGCGACCACCGCGAGGATCGCGATGAGCTGCCAGGCCTCGTACACCTCTTCGGTGATCTCCTCGTAGGGCGTGGCCACCCGGACGACGCCCGTCCCGGACGGGATCGGCGCGGCCGCCGCGTAGTCGGGGCCCTCCTCGCCCTGGTGGGGCAGGCCGTCGCGGGTGAGGGCGGCGACTGCGGAGGTGGCCGGGCCGGCGCCCGCCTGGAGCTTGCCCTCTTTGGTGTAGATGCCGATGAGGATGTCATCGTCGTCCGCCTGGGGCAGCGCCGTAGGGTCGTCGCGGAGGGCGGCGGCGTGGCGGGAGGCGCTGCGGGCCAGTTCCGAGGCCGTCCGGTCGTGGTAGCGGTCGTTCGTCAGCACCGCCAGCGGCACCGCGAACAGCACCACCGCGAGGGCGGTGACCCCCAGGATCGCGGCCAGGGCGCGCTGACGCAGCGGGGTGCCTTCCGGGGTCATGTCCCTATCGTCCCTTGTTGAAGGTGAACTCCCGGTTAACCCAACCCTCATCGGGCGCTGACCAGGTGGTCCTTAGCGTAAGTCTGATGATGAGGCTTGTGGTGGGGGTTCCCCTGCTGGTTCTCGTGACGGTGCTGGGATTCGCCGCCGAGATGCCCGGCTGGACCTCTGCCGACTGGGCGGTGGCCCAGGTCGTACAGGACGGAAGAAACCCTGTTCTGACCGGGATCGCGCTGCTGCTCAGGCTCGGGTTCGGCACCGAGGCGGGAGTCGTCATCTCCCTGGGCCTGGCGGTGTTCGCGCTGGTCGTGCGGACATCCGAGGCGGTGAAGGCGCTCATGGTGGTGCTCGCGGGGTGGGGGGCCGGGGCGCTGCTCAAGATCACGGTGGATCGGCCCCGCCCGCCGGTCGCGCACTCGATGCTGGGCGACCTGGGCGCCATGAGTTTCCCGTCGGGCCACGTGTGCCTGACGGCCGCCGTCGCCGTGGCGGCCTGGGTGCTGGTCCGGCGGCGCTGGGTGGTCGTGGTGGGGGTGCTGGTCGTGGCGGGTCAGATGCTCGCGCGCGTCTATCTCGGGGTGCACTATCCGACCGACGTGCTCGCCGCGCTCATCGTGGTCGCCGGGACGTCGCTCATCGTGCTGGCGGGCGGACTCCGACCGGCCGGAGATCGCCATCCCGCCGCGTCCCCGCTGAAGGGGGTCAGTCCGGGGCGTCTCGTCAGACCGCCCGGGACCTGACGACGAAGGCCCGGCTCCCGGCCGGGCCTTCGGCATGTCGTGGGTTGTTACAGCGGGTACGGCCCGAAGCGCCCCCACGCCACGAACGCCGTCAGCAGCAGCAGCACGAGCGCCGGGATGGCCCCCGGGATCTCGTTGCGTCGCACGTGGGTGATCACCGCGCCCACCATCGTGATGGCCAGGCCGGTCGCCGCGATGGGGACGAGGATCGGTGCGATCCCGGTCACGCCCGGCAGGACGAGGCCGAGCCCGCCCAGTGCCTCGACGGCGCCGATCGCCTTGACCTGGTTCGCGGAGAAGTCCTCGGTCCAGGCGAGGCCCGACTTGGCGAGTTCTTCCTTGGGACGGCCGATTTTCATCGCGCCGGCGCCGATGAAGGCAAGGGCGAGGATCGCTGAGACGACCCAGAGGACTGTGTTCATGGGGGTTCCTTCGTGACTTGAAGATTCAAGCGCAACCTAACCCTCATTTACTTGAAGCGTCAAGTAAAGTGAATCCCATGGAAGACCAGCCGCGGTGGCTCACCGACGAGGAGATGGAGGCCTGGCTCGCCCTGGTCAGCATGCTGATCAAGCTCCCCCAGGCCCTCGACGGCCAGCTCCAGCGCGACGCCGGGATCAGCCACTTCGAATACCAGGTGCTCGCAGGCCTCTCGATGAGCGCCGGCCGCACCATCCGGATGAGCGAGCTGGCCCAGCTCGCCGACGGCTCGCTCTCGCGGCTCTCCCACGTCGTCAGCCGCCTGGAGAAACGCGGCTGGGTGCGGCGGTGCACCGACCCGGACGACGGGCGCTACACGCTGGCGGTGCTGACCGACGACGGCTGGCAGAAGGTCGTCGAGACGGCCCCCGGCCACGTGGCGACCGTCCGCGAATGCGTCATCGAGCCTCTCACCAAAGCGCAGATCCGCCAGCTGCGCGACATCGGCCGCCGGATCACCGACGCCGCGGACCCCGGCGGCACCTGCCCCGGCTGAAGGAGCCCCATGTCCATCTTCAACCCGGCCATCCCCGCCGGCGCCTATGACGAGTTCCTCGCCGAGAGTCTGGAAGCAGCCCGTACACACCGGGCTTGGACCCCCGCCGACGGCCCGCTGCCCGCGCTCTACCTCAGCCACGGCGCGCCGCCGCTGTTCGACGACGGCCCGTGGATCCGCGAACTGCACGCGTGGGCCCGCGCCCTGCCCAAGCCGGCCGGCATCCTGATCGTGTCGGCCCACTGGGAGACCGCGCCGGTGGCCCTGTCCGCGGCGGCGGCGAACACCCCGTTGGTGTACGACTTCGGCGGCTTCCACCCCCGCTACTACGCCATGCGCTACCCCACCCCCGACGCCACCGCGCTGGCCTCCCGGGTCGAGGCGATGCTGCCCGAACCGGTGTTCCGGCACCCGAGCCGGGGGCTCGACCACGGCGCGTGGGTGCCGTTGATGGCGATGTATCCGCTGGGGGATGTGCCGGTCGTACAGATGAGCCTGCCGACCCAGAATCCCGCCAAGCTGCTCGACCTCGGCGCCAGGTTGGCGGAGCTCCGGGCCGAAGGGGTGCTGGTCATCGGGTCGGGGTTCATGACGCACGGGCTGCCGTTCATGACCCGCGAGATGATCAACGGGCAGGTGCCCGGCTGGTCGTCCGACTTCGACGCGTGGGCCGCCGACGCGCTGGCCAGGCAGGATGTCGACCTGCTTGCCGATTATCAGGCGAAGGCGCCGGGCATGCCCTACGCCCACCCGACCGCCGACCACTTCATCCCGCTGTTCGTGACCCTCGGCGCGGGCGGCTCCGCGGTGACGACCGTCATCGACGGTTACATGATCGGGTTCGCGCGGAGGTCGTTTCAGACGGACTGAAAGGCGGGTAGGGCCCAAGATCAGACGAGCCGAATTGCTCAGCGGGTTCCTTCTCATGCCAATTGTCACTAGCGACCCGTAAGGCCGGTGATGGCCCGGCATGCTCCGCTTCATGCGAAGGATCGTGGTCGCCTGTGTGATGTTCGTGGCGTTCCTGACGGTGCCGGCCCATGCCGCCGCCCCGCCCGGGGAGTGCCTGCCCGGCGAGATCGCCGACATCGCCTCGCTCGACGGGGGCTACTGGCTGGCCGGCACCGACGGGCGGGTCCACGCCTACGGCACCGCGAAACTCTTCGGCTCGCCCGCCAAACCGGTCGTCAACATCGAGGCCACCGCGTCGGGCAACGGCTACTGGCTCGCCGCCGCCGACGGCACCGTCTGGGGCTACGGCGACGCCAAGGTTTCCCGTGAAACCACGCCGAAGCTGACCTCCCCGGTCGTCGGCGCGACCCGTACCCAAACCGGCCTGTGGCTGACCACCGCCGACGGCACCGTGGTCGCCCCCGACGGCGCCGTCACGGCCCGCAAACGCGCGTCCGTCGACATCGTCGCCACGGTGTCGGGCAAGGGCTACTGGCTCGTCGCCGCCGACGGCTCCATTCGCGGGTACGGGGACGCGAAGGCCGCCCCCACCCCCGCGGACCTGAAGGCTCCCATCGTCTCCGCCACCTCGGTCGGCCCCGGCCTGGTGCTGGCCGGCGCGGACGGCGCGGTGTTCGCCCTGGCCGGGGCCACCTTCCACGGTTCGGCGGCGCCCCTCCGGCTGGCCGAGCCCATCATCGGCGTGACCGCCGCGACCGCCGACGGCTACACCCTGGCGGCCGGCGACGGCGCGGTCTTCGCCTTCGGCACAGACGGCTTCATGGGCAACGCCGTCACCTCGGCCGACGACTGCACCCCGCCCGACCCCACGCCCGGCTCGGAGATTGTGAAGGTCGCCACCGCGATCAAGGACGGCCAGGTCATGCAGGGCTGGCCCGGCGGCTTCGTCCCCTACGCCTGGGGCGGCGGCCACGGCTCGGCCCCCGGCCCGTCATTCGGGACCTGCAACTGGTACACCGGCCCGCAGCCGTGCCGCGCCAACGTGACGTTCGGCGTCGACTGCTCGGGCTTCGCCCGCTGGGTCTACCACCTGGCCTACGGCCGCGACGTCCTCGGCGGCGAGAACACCAACGGCCAGCTCAGAAAACTGACCAAATCGACGACCGGGCGGCCCGGGGACCTGGTCTTCTACGGCAGGAGCACGTCGGACACCCGCCACGTCGCGGTCTTCATCGGCGACGGCAAAATCATCAACGCCCTGCGCACCGGCACGGTCATCCGCGTCGACTCCATCGACGTGAGCCGGGACCGCCTGCCCGGCTTCTACCGCGTGACCTGACGCGGGACGAGCCGAAGGGTCGTCCCCTTGGCCGGCCCGGCGACCATGGGGTCGACGTAGGCGGTGTCCTGGTCGCGATACTTCATCCGGTACGCGAGGTCGATGTCGTCGTTGGTCTGGGAGTCGTCCACCCGCACGAACGTGACGTCCTTGGTCACACCGCCCGCGGTGATGCGACCTTCGCCCCCGAGCTGGGTGACGGTGAACCAGTGACTGTTCTCGCCCTTGTAGGAGCGGACGTAGAGGCCGTCGTCGTAGCGAACGACCCAGATGGTGACGGGCTTGATGAGGGTGCCGTCGGCGAGCCGCGGTGCGATCTCCAGCTCCTCGGCCTCGCCGATGGCGGAGAGCTCGTCATGATTCCATGTCATCGCCTCATGCTCCGTGGCATCCCACCACGGACGCCGCAGACTCGCCGAGGCGGCGGCCATCGGGCCGACCCCAGGTCAGCCCATCGTCTTCTGGCCGTCGATCGACTCGCGGAGGATGTCGGCGTGGCCCGCGTGCTGGGCGATCTCGGCGATCAGGTGGGTGAAGGCCCGGCGCACCGAGCGGGTGGCCCCCGGCGGGAACCACGGCGCGCGGGGCAGCTCGTGGATCTTGTTCAGGTCGAGGGTGCGGACGAGTTCGTCGGTCGCACCGGCCGTACCTTCCCAGATGGCGAGGAAGTCGTCGAGGGTCTCGTCCTCTTCCATGCAGAACTGGCTCGACCAGTCGACCTGCACGGCCTGCATCGCCTCGGCGCCGCCCAACGCGAACCTGGCCCAGCCGGCCTCCATCAGGGCGACGTGCTTGACGATGCCTCCCAGGCACAGTTCGCTCGCCGTCGGACGGAGGCGCGCCTGTCCGTCGGTCAGGCCGTCGACGGTGCGGCGGAGGAAGCGGCGCTGGGCCGCGAGGGATTCGAGGAGGTCGGCGCGTTCCTGGTCGTTGCTCATCAGGGTCATCTTCCTCGGGTGGTCACAAGGATGCCGTCGTCGTCGCTGTAAATCGTCGCACCCGGATGGAAAAGGGCTCCGCCGATGACGACGGCGACGTCCCGCGTACCGAGACCGTGCTTGTTGCTCTTACGGGGGTTGCTGCCGAGGGCCTTGATACCGAGGTCGACGGCGGCCAGCGCCACCACGTCCCGGACGGCGCCGTTGATCACGACACCCGCCCAGCCGTTGGCGGCGGCCGTGCCCGCGATCACGTCGCCCATCAGGGCGGCTTCCAGGGAGCCTGCGCCGTCCACGACCAGGACCCGGCCGTCGCCGGGTTCTTCGAGGATCGACTTGAGCAGCACGTTGTCCTCGTGGCAGCGGACGGTGGTGATGAGACCGTGGAAGGCGCGGCGGGAGCCGTACTGACGGAACTGGAGGCTGCACGACTGCAGGGCGTCGCCGTGCTCGTCGTAGAGGTCGGCGGTGGACATGCGCTCGATCTTCGCCGCACCATGGTCCGCTTAAGAGCGCGGCACGCCGTTACCGATGGTGATCGGCTGGTCACTATGGTGTCGGGGTGAGGTTCTATGTACGGGCTCTCGTGGCCCTCGCTGCCGGATGCGCTCTGGCGTTGAGCGCGCCCCCGGCCTGGGCCGACCCCGAGCCGTCGGGTCTGTCCCGGCTTCTGGGGGCCGACCTCGGCACGGTGGTCGGGCTGGTGCCGAGCCTGCTGTGCGGGAACCGGCTGATCAATTACAACTCGCCGGTCGACAACTCGCCGACGACCTGCGTGAACGGCGCCATCGCGAGCGGCAACTCGGTCGACAGCGGCAACTACGCCAACAGGGGAAACCCGGTGAACAGCGGGAACTTCTCCAACGCCAACGGGTCGAACAGCAGCAACAACTCGGCCAACAGCGGCAATCTCGCCAACGGCCGGCAGCGGACTCTGATCGGGGAGCGGGCCAAATGATGATCATCGCGGCGTTGGCCCTTGCTCCGATCATGGTGGCCGGGGTCGGGCCCGGAGGCGATTCGGCCGCCATCATCAGCGTCAACAAGAGCGGTGACGTCTCCCACACCGGGAACAGCTACGACAGCGGGAACTATCGCAACCTCTCGAACGCCAAGAACAGCGGGAACTTCTCCAACGCCAACGGTTCGGTCAACAGCGTGAACTCCTCCGTCAGCTCCAACGACGCCAACGGCAGTCAGAAGATCGTCGTCATCGGGGGGAAGCGCAAGCACTGAGGGGACTGCTGGTCGGTCGCATCTCGTACACGAAATGCGGCAGCCGGTCCGATTTCAGGTCGGCGAGGGGTTCGACAACGCTGAAAGGCCGCTCGGCACTCGCCTCGGTCGGGGTTCGGAGGGTGCGGTCGGCTTCAAGGGCAGCCGGGGCTATAGGGAGCCGGGCTATAGGGAGACCGGTAGCGAGGTCAGGCGGTAGGTGCCCGGGTCGGGGGCGCGGAGGGTCGCCGGGTCGGCGGTCAGTTTCGGGTCACGGTTGAAGAGTTCGGTCAGGGCGACCTGGGTGGTGACCCGCGCGATCGACGCGCCGATGCAGAAGTGCGGGCCGTGGGAGAAGCCGAGGTGCGGGGCGCGTTCGCGGGTGATGTCGAGTTCCTCCGGGGCGTCGAACACCCTCGGGTCGCGGTTGGCGCCGACGATCGCGCAGGTCACCGCTGTTCCGGCGGGTAGCTCGGCGCCGCACAGGTCCATGTCCTCCCGCGCGTAGCGGGGGATCGACAGCATCGTCGGGCCGCAGAAGCGCATCAGCTCCTCGACCGCGCGAGGCATCAGTTCCGGCTGCTCACGGAGCAGGGCCAGCTGCGACGGGTGCGTCAGCAGGGCCACGACCGCGTTGGCGATCAGGTTCGTGGGGGTCTGACCGGCCATGACCAGATGCCACACCATGGTCACGAGTTCCTCGTCGGTCAGTTCCGAGGCGACCAGGTCGGTCAGCAGGTCGTCGCCCGGTTCCGTGCGCCGCCGTGCCACCGCCGCCTTCGCCCCGGCGATGATGCCCGGGACCGCCGCCGCGAAGTCGCCTCCACCACCGCCGGCCACGGTCGCGCCGTAAGCGCGCCACGTGTCCCGGTCTTCCTCTGGCACGCCGACCAGCGCGCAGATGACGTCCATCGGCAGTGGGCGGGTGAAAGCGGGGATCAGATCGGTCTCGCCATCGATGGAGTCGAGGAGGTCGCCGACGATCTCGGTGATCCGGGCGCGGAGCGCCTCGGCCCGGCGCGGGGTGAAGGCGGGCGCGGCGGCTTTGCGCAGGCGGGCGTGTTCGGCGCCGTTCATCTCGGACATGGTCCGCATGTAGGGAAGACAGTCGCCCGGTACGTCGGGACGCATGAAACTCTCCGACCGGATCTCCAGCCGAGGGTCGCTCAGCGCCGCACGGCTGTCGTCGTAGCCGGTGACCACCACCCAGTCGGCCATGCCGGGTATCCGGAGGCGGCCGAGTGGGCCTGACTCTCTGGCCTGGCCGTACACACCGAACGGGTCGCCCATCGTGGCGGCCAGGTCGATCTCGTACATCAGTCCTCCGGATGTTTTTAGCATTCAAATGATGAGAACATCTGGATGGTGACGCTATCCTGGGCCGAGTCGATCCGGCAAGGCGGAGGCGAAATGGCTCGGCTGTCCCGTGCGGAGCATCAGCGGCTCACCCGCGAGAGGGTGCTCGCCGCCGCTCGTGAGGAATTCCTGCTGTACGGCTTCCGCGACGCGAAGATCGACACGATCGCCGAGCGGGCCGAGCTCACCCGGGGGGCGGTCTACTCCAACTTCCCCGGCAAACGCGCCCTCTACTTCGCCGCCCTGGCCGCCGAACGCCCCGCCGTCACCGGCCCCCCGGCGACCACCCGCGCCGAGGCCCTCCACGGGTTCGCGCGCGCCTGGCTGGCCGGCGTCCCGATCAGCTCCGACCCCTGGCTGGGCCGCGACCTGCTGCCCGAGGTCATGGCCGACGAATACACCCGCAGCCCGTTCAGCCGGCTCGTGAAACTGAGCGCGATCCTGCTCGGCCTGACCCTGGAACGCCTCGAACCGGGCGTGGGCCGGCAGGTGCGCATCGCCGAACAGGCGCTCATGATCCTGAACGGCGCCGGCCAGTTCAGCGCCCACGCCGACCTGTTCGACGTGATCCGGGCCTGCGAACACCTGGCCACCCTCGACCTCAACGACTCCTGGCCCCCGCCCCACCTGGCGTTCGCGGCGAAGGTGTCGCCGGCCGACGAACCGGCCGGCGACCTGCCCGACGGCGTCGTGGTCACGCTCGCGCCGAACCGGCTGCCAGCGGTGGAGGAAGCGATCAGGGCCACGTCCGACGACGTGACCCTGATCGTGGCGGCGGGTGACGAACTGGCGCTGCTGGCCCAACTCGTCATCGGCGACACCCTGAACTGCCTGGAGCCGCTCCAGGCGGCACCGCCGTTGAGGGTGGTCTACGGGCCGCAGGGCGTGGACACGACGGAGACGGCCGTCCGGGTGACGGACGGCCGCATCGTGGCCAGAGCCGAGGGTTTCGGCGCCTGCCACGCCGTCGCATCCCATCCGGTACGCCCACTGCCCTAACCGCTAGCAGCGGCCGCCCGGAGGTCGACGGCCCACCCACCCGGGGGTCAGGGCCAGGTTCCCTTGTACGACTGACGTTTTCGCATCGACCGTCCACGACCTGCGAAGAACGACGGCGGATGCCACCTGTGCGCGTTCTTTTCCTCTGAGCCGATCTCCCACGGTCCACGACCTGCGAAGAACGGCGGCGGATGCGACCCCACCCACCCGGGGCCGGACCAGGTTCTCCGGTCCGACCGACATTTGTCCGCGTGCTGTCCGCGCCATGTGGATAGCGGCTGCGGACGCCGGGTGTGAGGGCCTCCCGCCCTGGGTGGGGCCAGGTTTCCGGGTGCGACCGACAATTTTCGCCGCGTCGTGCACACCCTGTGGAAAACCTCGCTCAGGTTCAGCTTTGGGTGGCCTCCTGCTTCCGCCGGGACAGCAGCCGACGAACCAGGGGAGCGGCCAGGATCAATACTGACAACCCCAGCAGGACAGCCGCGATAGGGCTGGTGACCAGCACCGTCGCATCTCCGGCCCCGATCGCCAGCGCCCGCCGGAGCTGGATCTCGGCCATCGGGCCCAGGATCAACCCGATCACCGCAGGAGCCAGGGGAAGCCCGAAGCGCCGCATCGCGAAGCCGATCAACCCCAGGATGTACAGCACCACCAGATCCACCCACGACGCGTTCAGCGCATAAACGCCCAGCGCCGCGAACAGCAGGATGCCCGCGTACAGATACGGCCGGGGAATGTGCAGCACCTTCGCCCACAGCGGGGCCAGCGGCAGGTTCAGGACCAGCAGCATCGCGTTCCCCACGAACAGAGACGCGATCATGCCCCACACAAGAGCCGGGTTGTGGTCGAAGAGCTGAGGGCCGGGCTGGAGCCCGTACTGCTGGAAGGCCGCGAGCAGGATCGCCGCCGTCGCCGAGGTCGGCAGGCCCAGGGTCAGCAACGGAACCAGGGTCCCGGCGGCGGAGGCGTTGTTGGCCGCCTCAGGCCCGGCGACCCCCTCGATCGCGCCCTCGCCGAACTCATGCCCCTTGGCCAGGCGCTTCTCGATCGAGTACGACAGGAACGTCGGAATCTCGGCCCCACCGCCGGGCAGCGCCCCGAAGGGGAAACCCAGCCCCGTCCCCCGAAGCCACGGCTTCCACGACCGGGCCCAATCTGACCGCCCCATGAACGCCCGCCCCACCGGGATCACCTCGGGCGTGCCGTGGCGGAGACGGGAGGCGACGTACAGGACCTCACCGAGAGCGAACAGGCCGACAGCCACCACCACGACGTCGATGCCGTCGAGCAGCTGCGGGATGCCCAGGGTCAGCCGGGCCTGACCGGTCTGCTGGTCGATGCCGATCAGGCCGATGACCAGGCCGATCCCCAGCGAGGCCAGACCCCGGACCACTGACCGCGACAGCACCGACGACACCGCGGTGAAGGCCAGGATCGCGAGCGCGAAGTAGTCCTCAGGCCCGAACGAGATCGCGAACTCGACCACGAGAGGCGCGGCGACGACCAGGAGGCCGGTCGCGATCGTACCGGCGACGAAAGAACCGATGGCCGCTGTGGCCAGCGCCTGGGCGGCGCGGCCCCGGCGGGCCATCTTGTTGCCTTCAAGAGCCGTGATCATGGACGAGCTCTCACCCGGCGTGTTCAGCAGGATCGACGTGGTCGAACCGCCGTACATGCCGCCGTAGTAGATCCCGGCGAACATGATGAACGCGCTGGCGGGAGGCACGTTGAAGGTGATCGGCAGCAGCAGTGCCACGGTCATGGCGGGGCCGATGCCGGGGAGGACGCCCACGAGGGTGCCGAGGGTGACGCCGATGAGGGCGTACAGGAGATTGATGGGGGTGAGCGCGGTCGCGAAACCGTCGAGGAGGAGCTGAACCGAGTCCACGTCAGATCAGCCCTTCCAGCGGCCCGCCGGGCAGCGTGACGCCGAGGCCCTTCACGAAGGCCAGGTAGGACGCCACGGCCAGCACGATCGCCAGCACGCCTGCTCGGAGCCGGTTCTCGGCCCCGAGCACCCACGACACCCCGAAGAACAGCAGCGCGCCCGCGATGATCCAGCCCAGGAAGTCGACGGACACGGCGAAGGCCAGGAAGATCACGCTGATCAGGACGACCGACTTCTTGTCGGAGGTCGCGGACGGGTCGACGTCCTCGCTCTCCTCCGGGTCGCCCTGGCCGCCGCGCAGCACGTCGATCACGTAGAACACGCCGGTCGCGATCATGGCGGAGCCGACGATGATCGGGAAGAACCGCGGTCCCAGCCCGAGCGTCGAGGCCGCCGCCGTCACGTCGGCGGTGCCGACGATGACGAACACGCCGAGGGCGAGCACGGCCCCCGCGAGCAGCAGTTCCGGGTTCTTCCACTTCATCAGGACACGAGCCCCATCTCGGCGATGATGCCCTTCACCCGGGTCGACTCGTTGGTCAGGTAGTCGGCGAACGGCTGGCCGGTCTGGAACACGTCGATCCAGCCGTTCTTGGCCACCGCGTCCTTCCACGCCGCCGAGTCGTGCATCTTGGTCACCAGGTCGGTGAGCGACTGCTTGGCGGCGTCGTCGAGCCCGCCCGGAGCGACGAAACCGCGCCAGTTGGCCAGTTCGACGTCGAGCCCGCCTTCCTTCAGCGTCGGCGCGTCGATGCTGTCCAGACGATCGGGGGACGAGACGCCCAGCGCGCGCAGCTTGCCCGACTTCACGTGCTCGGCGAACTCGCCGATGCCGGAGATGCCGATGGCGACCTTGCCGCCGAGCAGCGAGTTCAGCGCCTCACCGCCACCGGAGTGGGCGATGTAGTTGACCAGCTTGGGGTCGACCCCGGAGGCCTTGGCCATCAGCCCGGCCAGGATGTGGTCGGTGCCACCGGCCGAGCCGCCGGCCACGGCGACCTTGGCCGGATCGGTCTTCCACGCGGCGGCGAGGTCCTGGAGGTTCTGGAAGGGCGAGTTGGCGGGAACGACGACGATCTCGTACTCCTCGGTCAGCTTGGCGATCGGCGTCGTCTCCGCCAGCGTGACCTGGGACTTGTTCTGCTCGATGGCGCCCACCATGACCAGGCCCATCGTCATGAGCAGGTTGCCGTTGCCCTTCTCCCCGACGAGCTGGGTGAGCCCGATCGTGCCACCGGCGCCGGGCACGTTGTAGACCTCGACCTTGAGGTTCGGGTCGGCCGACTTGAAGGCCTGTTCGGCGGTACGAGAGGTCGTGTCCCACCCGCCACCGGGCGCGGCCGGCGCCATGATCTTGATAGCCGAGGTCCCACCGCCGGACGACGGCGCCCCGCATGCCGTGACGGCGGCCAGCAGGGCCGCCGCCAATATCAGAGTTCGTCGCATCGTCGACTCCCACAGTGGATATTTGAACGTGGTGAGGATGCTGAGTGACGGCGCACGATACGTCGATCCTTTATGTGATTGACGTCATATAGGTCGTATTGGTCATGCGCCGCGAGACGGGTCGGCTCCTATAGTGAACGCGTGAAACGGCTGCTCAACGCCTCCTTGGGCACCCAGCTCTTCGTCCTCCAGATGGTGATCGTGCTCCTGACGGTCGCCTGCACCGCGACCGTCTGGGTGAGCCACACCCGCCGCCAGCTCGACGAGCAGTACGAGCAGCGGGCCCTCGCCATCGCCGAGTCGGTCGCCGGCCTGCCCGGGGTCAGAGAGGCCTTCGACGACCCCCACCCCGAGGCGACGCTGCAGCCGATCGCCCTGAGCGTCCAACGCGCGACCGGCGCCGACTACGTCGTCATCGCCAACCGCGACGAGATCCGCTACGCCCACCCGAACGTCGCCCTGATAGGGCAGAAACTCTCGACCGACGGCACCGAGGTGATGAAGACGGGCGAGGAGTGGACCGGCGTCCAGACCGGCACCCTCGGCACCTCGGTCCGCGGCAAAGCCCCGATCTTCGGCGTGAACGGCGACGTCATCGGCCTGGCCAGCGTCGGAATACTGGAACAGACGGTCGCGGCCGAACTCGCCGACGCCCTCCCGCCCCTCATCTGGACGGTGTTCGGCGTCCTGGTCCTGGGGTCCGCGGCGGCGGCCTTCATCACGCGCCGCGTCCGGCGGCAGACCTTCGGGCTCGAACCGAAGGAGATCGCGGGCCTGCTCGAACAGCGCGAAGGCGTGCTGCACGGGGTGAAGGAGGGAGTCGTCGCCCTCGACCTCGACGGGCGGATGACGTTGATCAACGACGCGGCGCAGGAGCTTCTCGGGGACGTGGGCGGATCCCTCGACGAACTGCCGAACGACCGGTTGAAGGACGTCCTGGCAGGTGACGACGTGGGCGACGATCGGATCGTGCTGCGCCACGGCCGCACCCTGGTGCTGAACCGGACCCCCGTCGAGGTCCGGGGGCAGCATCGGGGCTGGGTGGTGACACTGCGGGACCGTACCGAGCTGATCCGCCTCTCCCATCAGCTGGACGAGGCCAGCAACACCACCGACATGCTGCGCGCCCAGGCCCACGAGTTCGCGAACCGGATGCACACCGTGGTCGGATTGCTGGAGCTGGGCGAGGAGGACCTGGCGGTCCGCTACATCACCGAATCGGCGGGCGGTCAGTACGCGACCGACATCCGCGAACAGGTGAAAGACCCGACACTGGCGGCCTTGCTGCTGGCCAAGTCGGCCCAGGCGGCGGAACGCGGCGCCGCTCTGCGCCTGGCCGACGACGCGTGCGTGGACGAAGGAACGCTCGGCGACCCGCACGACGCCGTTCTCGTGGTCGGGAACCTGGTCGCCAACGCTCTCGACGCTCTGGAGGACGAGGGCGGGACGGTCGAGGTCTGCGTCCGGACAGATCTTGAGGGTCTGCACGTCAGGGTCAGCGACGACGGCCCCGGCGTGGCGGCAGACCTGGCCGAAGAGGTGTTCCGGGAGGGCTTCACCACCAAGGCGGCCCAGTCGGGACCTCGGGGGCTGGGGCTGGCGTTGACGAGGCAGGCATGCCTACGTCGCGGTGGCTGGGTAAAGGTGCACAACGAGCGCGGCGCCGTCTTCACCGCGCTGCTGCCGAGGCGGTCAGGATGATCAGAGTTCTCGTCGTCGACGACGACTACATGGTGGCCAGAATCCACGTGGGCTACGTGGGACGGGTACCCGGCTTCACCGTCGTCGGCACGGCCCACGGCGGCCGTGCGGCCCTGACGTCCGTGGAGGAACTGCGGCCCGACCTCGTGCTGCTCGACGTCTACATGGCGGACATGTCCGGCCTCGACGTCCTCCATCACCTGCGAGGCCTGGCCCATCCGGTCGACGTCCTGATGATCACAGCCGCCAACGACATGTCCACCGTCCGGGCGGCGTTGCGCGCCGGCGTGGTCAACTACCTGGTCAAACCCTTCACCGCAGCCGAACTGACCGACCGCCTCGACCAGTACGCCCAAACCCGCCGCCGCCTGGCCGGAGCAGGCCCAGCCGGCCAGGAGGAGATAGACCGCCTCCTGGGCGGGACGACCCGCACAGTCCTGCCGAAGGGCCTGTCGACCACGACCTGCGCCCTGGTCGCAGAGGCCCTGCGTACCAACGGCGGCGACCTGTCGGCAGCCGAGACAGCCGCGGCGACGGGCCTGTCCCGGGTCAGCGCCCGCCGGTACCTGGAGTACCTGTGCGCCACCGGCCAGGTCGAACTCCGCGCCAGATACGGCACAGCGGGCCGCCCGGAACACCGCTACCGCTGGACGTCCTGAGCCGACCACCTAGCAGTTGTGGGATCCCACTCACCGGGGTCGGACCCACCGAGCACAGGCGTGATGAACGCCTCGGCGGCAGCCTCGGCCTCGGACATCGATCGACATCCGCGCAGGCCGGAGACGTCCAATCCGTCGGCCAGGGCATCGCTATTCCAGCGGATAGCGGAACGACCTCGGGAACACTCGTCGGATGGCGACCGGTGACGAAGTCCACGGCCACCGAATCGAGTCTCCGGGTTCCCAGTGTCACGTCGAAAGATTGCTTCGCACCGCCGATCTCATCCGCATGCTCGGAATAGCTGGTCGGGATGAACTCAAAGAAGTCACCCAGGTCCATCCGGGCGGCCGCTAGTAGTGCTTCGCGCGCCTCCCCAGTGTCTTTGGCGGACGGAAACTGGAGGTCGATGTCTCGGCTCAGCCGGGCGGCGGCTGGATAGCGCAGCAGCAGCGCTTGGCCTCCCTTGATCAGCCAGCCTTGCGGATCATGGTGGAAAACGCGGGCGGCCAGGCGGCTGAAGTAGAAACTGCGGAACACCATCGTGATATTGAGGCTGTTCTGTTTGGCGTGCGCGGTGATCCTGCTTTTGATCGCCTTTTCGAAGTCGCGCGGGCCGGCGTAAGGCTGACTCAATGTCCATCCTCTGGGGGGCGTTCTTCAAGAAGCCTTCTTATCGCACCGAGCCCGCCCGACTCATAGGTTTTGGCAATGAGGTCGAGAGCGCGTTTGGTGGCCTCTCGCTCAATACGCGAAAGTTCGGTTTCGGTTGATTCCAGGAGGTATGTCAGGAATTCCTGGCCCGACGCCGAACGGGGGAGCCCGTAAGCCCTGGCGAAAGGGGCGATCCCGGCCTCCAGGCGTTCCCGATCGGCCAGACCCAGCCGGAGCGCGTCCGCGACCACTCCACCGACGTGTCCGCCGTCGACCCGCGCGGTCAGCAGGTCGGCCACGGTTCGTTCGGCCGTCGTGACCGGAAGCCCGTCGACGAAGGTCACGTCCGATGCTTCGATGGCGGCCTGGTGGAAACGCACCCCCGGTTCGCGGGTGGTCCGCCGGGTGGGGACCGTGATCTCCACCGTCGAAGTCGGGATGTCGCCGAGCCGGTGGAGTTCGCATGCGGACCCGTGAGAGACGACGCCCCCGTAGGTTTCCGGTCGGTGTCGCTCCCAAGCGACCCGGGCCGGATCAAGCCTGAGCCAGGCCAGTTTGATCTCCAGATGCTCGGGCACCGGCGCGCCCCCGACCAGGTAGACCCCATGACCGACGCTCTCGATGAGACCTGTTCCGGCGAGGCGCGTGAGGTCGACGGAGCTCAGCCCCGCGAGTTTGGCCTGGGTCGTGGTCACCAGACCCCACTGGTCGGTCGCTCGGGCGCTCACCGCTCGCAGCGCCGGATGACGCTTCATGCAGCAAATGCTACATCTAGTGTGTAGCGTTCGCTGCAGCCGACCCTCGGTAATAAATCGGTTTATGGCAGTAGGCCTGATTTGCTACCGTCGCTCTGCCAGCGAAGCCGATCAACGGGAGGGGACATCATGCGGTACGCCGCCGTGCCCTTCCGCGCATTCCAGGTGATTCGCGTGTCTTCCGGCGCCCGGCTTCGGCTGCGCGCCCGATTCCGGTTGCCCGCCTTCTCGTAGAAGGCTTCATCGCGCCGTCCTTTCCAGGATTCACCTCGCGAAAGCGCAACGGCCATGACTCTCCGCAACATCGGCATTCTCGCCCATGTCGACGCCGGCAAGACCACCGTCACCGAACGCATCCTGTTCGCCACCGGGACCACGTACAAACAAGGCGAAGTTCACCACGGCACCACCGTCACGGATTTCGACTCACAGGAACGCGACCGCGGCATCACGATCTTCGCGGCCGCGGTGACCTGCCACTGGCAGGGCACCCAGATCAACCTGATCGACACCCCCGGGCACGTCGACTTCTCCGACGAGGTCGAACGCTCGCTGCGGGTGCTCGACGGCGCGGTCGCGGTGTTCGACGCGGTGGCGGGGGTGGAACCGCAGAGCGAATCCGTCTGGCGGCGGGCCGACAAGTACAACGTCCCGAGGATCGTCTTCGTCAACAAGATGGACCGGCCCGGCGCCGACCTCGACGCGACCGTCGAGGCGATCCGGCGGAGGCTCCATCCGAGGCCGCTCGTGCTGGACGCCCCTGACCTGGTCGAACAGGTCGCGGAACTCCATCCGGACGTCCTGGACGAATACCCCGACGTCTCGCCTGAGACGCTGCGCAAAGCACTGCGCGAGCTGACGGCGAGAAACGAGGCGGTCGTGGTGCTGAGCGGGTCGGCCTACCGCAACCAGGGTATCGAGGCGCTGCTCGACGCCGTGGTGGCCTACCTACCGGAGCCTCGCGTCGAACCGCGGCCCTTCGCGGGGCTGGTGTTCAAGGTGGCGGAGCGGACCGCGTTCCTGCGCGTCTACTCCGGCACGCTGCGCAAGGGCGACACCGTCCTCGACACGACGACGGGGAAGACCGAGCGCGTGTCCAGGATTCTGCGCGTCCAGGCCGACCGGCACACCGACCTCGACCGTGCGGAGGCCGGTGACATCGTGGCGATCCTCGGCCCCAAGGCCGTCCGGACCGGCGCGACGCTGACCGATCCGGCCGCGCCGCTCGTGCTGGAACCGCCGTCCACGACGGAGCCGGTCGTCTCGGTCGCGGTCGAGGCCGCGACCCGCGCCGAGCACCAGCGGCTCGTCTCCGCGCTGGTCCGCATGGCCGCGGAAGATCCTTCCATTCGTGTACGAACTGACCCGGAGACCGGCCAGACCATCCTGTCCGGCCTGGGAGAACTCCACCTGGAGGTGGCCGTGGAGAAGATCCGCCGCGACCGCGGCCTCGCCGTCCGCGTCGGCGCCCCGCAAGTGGCCCTACGCGAAACGGTGGTCACGGGCGTGACCGGTGTGCTCTACCGCCACGTCAAACAGGACGGCGGCGCGGGCCAGTACGCCCACGTCGTCATCGACGTCGAACCGTGCGACAAGCCGTTCGCCTTCGCGAGCACGGTCGTCGGCGGCCGGGTGCCGAAGGAGTACGTCAAAGCGGTCGAACAGGGCTGCCGCGACGCACTGACCGACGGGCCGCTCGGCGGGCATCCCGTCATGGGCCTGCGGGTCACGCTGACCGACGGCGCCACCCACGTGAAGGACTCCTCGGAGATGGCCTTCCGCACCGCCGGCCGCCTCGCCCTGCGCGAGGCCCTGCGGCAGTGCGCGATGGCCGTCCTCGAACCCGTCACCGAGGTCACGGTGACGGTGCCCGACGATCTGGCGGGCGGGGTGCTGGGCGACCTGGCCGCACGCAAGGGCCAGGTCTCCGGGACCGAAGCGCGTCCGGGCACGGTGGTCATCACCGCGACGGTGCCACTGGCCGAGGTCTTCGGGTACGCCACCCGGCTGCGCAGCCGTACCCAGGGAAGAGGGGCCTTCACGACCCGTCCGGCCGGGTACGCGGTAGCAGGAAGATAGCGCTGATCAGCAGCATCACCGCCAGCACCGGCGCGAACGGCCTGGCCGCGACCAGCAGCCAGGCCGTCAGGGCCGCTCCCACCACGAGCGCCCCGATCTGCCGGAGGGCCGCCGTGAAGGTGTCCCTCCGGCCGGTCGCCAGGTCGCGGAGTGAGGTGGTCAGCACCCCCGTCATGTACGTCGTGTCCGGCTCCAGCCCCAGCATCATGGCGCTCTGACCGCCCATCGCGATCCCGGCCAGCGCCAGCAGGACCAGCCTTCCGGACAGATCGGGATGGGTCCCCGTCCCGATCCACCCGATGGCCACGACGACGAGCAACACCAGTTCGGCGATCAGCCCGAAGGTGCGCCTGTCCCGGAAGGTCACCACCCAGGCGTAAGCGCCGGCGCCGAACCCGCCCACCGCCGTCAACGCGGCGGTGAGCTGCCCGGACGCCGCCGTCACCACGTTGCCGGTGATGATGCCGGCGAAGGCTCCGCCGAGTTCCTTGAAGGTCAAGAGGTCGACCGCGCCGGCGCAGCAGGCCAGCGCGGTCGTCCCCCACATGATCCGCATAGGGGAGGACGTACCCCCTAGCGGCCCTGCAGTGCCTTCACGTTGTCGCCGAAGGTCCAGTTACGCGAACCGTCCCAGTTGATCGACCAGGTCATCAGGCCCTTGAGCTGCCCGTTGAAGCTGTTCCACGCCTGCGACACCAGCGACGTCGACATGTGGCCGCCACCGGCGCCGACCTGCGCGGGCAGACCCGGGACCTGCTTGTCATAGGGCACCCGGATGGTCACGCCCTGGATGACCAGGCCGTTGTTGAGGCAGGTCGTCTGGGCCACGAAACCCTGGACGGTCCCGGCGGAGTAGGAGTCGCCGGAGCAGCCGTACATGGAACCGTTGTAGTACTGCTGGTTCAGCCACCACAGCCGCCCGTTGTCGGCATATTTCTTGATGATCGGGAGGTAAGCGCCCCAGATCGAGCCGTAGACGACGCTGCCGCCGGTCACGTAGGCCGTCTCGGGAGCCATGGTCAGGCCGAAGTTCGACGGCATCTGCGCCAGCACGCCGTCGATGATGCGGATCAGGTTGGCCTGCGACGCCGACAGCGTGTTGATGTTCCCGCTGCCGGTCAGGCCGGTCTCGATGTCGATGTCGATGCCGTCGAAGTTGTACCGCTTCAGGATCGGCACGATCGTCGCGATGAACTTGTCGGCCACCACGCTCGACGACAGGTCGATGCCAGCGGTGGCGCCGCCGATCGACATCAGGATCGTCGCGCCGGCCGCCTTGGCGGCGCACATCTCGGCGGGAGTGGCGACCTTCACGGTCGCGTCCATGCCGTCCTCCCACAGGACCGTCCCGTCGGAGCGGATCACCGGGAACGCGGCGTTGATCACGTTGTAGCCGTGCTGCTTGATCCGCGCGTCGGTGATCGGGATCCAGCCGAGCGGCGGGTGCACGCCGTTGACCGCGCCGTCCCAGTTCTCCCAGTAGCCCTGGAGCACCTTCCCGGTCGGCTTGCTCTTGACCGCGCAGGTCGGGCCGGCGGTCGGGGTGACGGTCGGCGTCGGCGACGGACTGGGGCTCGGACTGGGCGAAGGCGAAGGTGAAGGTGAAGGTGAACGAGTCGGGGAAGGGCTCGGCGACGGCGAGGGGCTGGGGTTGGTGCCGCCGGGGCCGTCGAAGCTGATGTCGTCGGCGTGGTAGGTGCCCTGGCCGTACCAGCCGTGCAGGTAGACCTGTGCGGAGGTCTGCCCGGCGGCGGTGGTGAAGTTCAGGGTGAGCTGCCGCCAGTCGGCCGAGGAGGTCCAGACGGCGCTGCCGCCCTGAACGCCCAGGTAGACGTAGTTGCCCCGGACCCACGCCGTGACGGCGTAGGCGGTGCTCGGGCGTACCGACACGTTCTGACTGCAGCGGGCGTTGTCAGAGGCGCTGGCCGCGCCGGCCAAAGCTCTCGATCCTGTACGAACTGGGGAGGCCACCACCGATCCGAGGCCTCCCGTACACGTCCAGGGAGACAGCGCCCCCGATTCGAGGCCGGGGTTGGCGAGCAGGTTGGCCGCGTTGGCCTGCGAGGGGATGAAGAGCGCGGCCACCAGGGCCATCACTAAGAACACAGCACGTTTCACGAGGAAACCCTTCTGTCGCCCGGGCAGCGCAGATCACCGGGTGTGGGGTGCGGGCACCGGTGACTGGGGCTCGCGAGCAACAGCAGTCGAATTATCTGACAATGATCGCTCTGGAGTCCATAGCGTGATTTGTCGGACCCGGCTGCCAGACTGCGCGCCATGATCACTGCAGCTGACTACGCCTGGCAGGACGACTGGCAGGAGATCTACACCGTCACCTTCGTGAAGGGCGTCGACGAGAAGGAGGTCCTACGCCGCTACGGCGTGACCGAACCGGGCGAGGTGGCCTACGACGACCTCTACGAGCCCGACGACGAGAGCAGCACGGTCGTCGCCGCCCGCGTCGGCGAATGGGTCCTCGTCCTGGAGATCAACGGCTGGGCGACGATCGACGACGAGTTCTTCGCCGCCCTGTCGGCCGGAGGCGAGGCGGTGACGGTGCTTCGCCACGATTTCAGCTCGTCCGGCCATTTCGCCCACGCCGTCGACGGTGAACTCCGCACCCGGTTCGACCCCAACGACCCGTTCGACCGCAAGGGCGCCGTCCCGGACGCCCTCAACGACGCCCTGCGCGACCTCGGCCTCGACCCCGACGACGAGGACGCGGAATGGGACGACGGCACCGCCGAGGCGCTGGCCCTGGCGAGCCGCGTCACCGGCGTGGTCTTCACCGCCGGGCTCTTCGAGGGTTCCCTGTACGGCGGCATCCTCGAAAGATGACCGGCTCAGACGTAGCCGCCCTCGATGAGGCTGCGTCCGGTGTCGGCGATGACGTCCTCGGTCGGGCGGGGGTTCCAGCCGAGGACGGAGCGGGCCTTGGCGTTCGAGAGGTGGCGGATCTTGCCGACGTTCTTGGCCAGTTCCGCCATCCGGGCGTCGGTCTCGGCCAGCTTCCTGACGACCTCGTCGGGCACCACCTCGGTCGGGGTCCTCGCCCCCAGCCGCTCCCGGAGGACCTGCGCGATGTAGGCCATCGACACCGCGTCACCCGACGCCCCGATGAACCGCTCCCCGGCCGCCTTCGGTGAGGTCATCGCGCGGAGGTGGAGGTCGGCCGCGTCCCGTACATCCAGCATGCCGAACCACATGTTCGGAATGGCCGGTGTGCTCCCGTTGAGCAGCCCGGCCAGGATGCCGATCGAGCTGGCATAACGCGGCCCGAGCACGGGCCCGAAGATGCCCGTCGGGTTGACCACCGTCAGCTCCATGGCCCCCCGGTCGAACGCCCAGGCCGCGCGTTCGGCGATCAGCTTCGACTTCGGGTAGGCCGCGATGTCGCCGTCGGCCCGGGACCAGTCGTCTTCGGTGAAGGCCCGGTCGGTCTGCGGATGGCCGTAGCCGATGGCGGCGAACGACGAGGTCACGACCGTCCGGCGGACGCCCGCGTCACGGGCCGCGCGCAGGACGCGCAGAGTGCCGTCACGGGCTGGAATGATCAGCTCATCCTCGTCGGCGGGCTGGGCCGACGGCAGTGGTGAGGCCACGTGCAGGACGTAGTCGCACCCCGCCACGGCCTCCTCCCACCCCTCATCCGACGTCAGATCGGCGACGATCGACGGCACCCCCTCGACGGGTGTCTTCCGGACGGTGGTCCGCACGTGGTAGCCCGCCTCTTGGGCGGCGGCGATGACGCGGGTGGCGAGGAAGCCCGTCCCGCCGGTAACCAGAACTGTCTCCATGTCCATGACGATACGATAGAAAACGGACAGTCGACAACGCGTTTTCGCTAAGGAGGTCCTCATGCGCAGCCGCCTGACCGAGGAACGGGAACGCGAACTGCTCGGCATCGCCCTGGCTCTGGTCCGCGAGAAGGGCTACGACGAGGTGACCATCGACGACATCGCCAAGGCCGCGCGTGCGAGCACGGCGACGCTGTACCGGCGGTGGGGCGGGAAGGCGAAAATGGTGATCACGGCGGTGAAGGTGAGCAAGCCCGCCGGGCCCGAGGAGATCGACACCGGCTCTCTGCGGGGGGACCTGCTCGCCGCGACTCGACGTGGCACTGTGCCCCGGCCCCTGACGGGGCTGGCTCAGGCGGTGATGCTCGACGACGATCTACGAGCGGCCTTCCACGAGCTGATGATCGAGCCCGAACTCGACGTGCTGCGCCGGGCGCTACGACGTCACGTCGAAGCGGGCGAGATCGACCCGGACAATCCGATCCTGACCATGGTCGACCGGCTGCTCATCGGGCCGCTGGTCGCCGAGGCGCTGTGGCTGGGGGACACGCCGGGCTTGGCCGAGAGGCTGGTCGACGAGGTCGTGCTGCCTCTGCTGGTGCGAAAGGCCTGATGGCCCGGGCGCGCGCATTCCGCGCCGGGACGGCGCGGAAGTAGACCCTGGCGGGTTGACCGTGCTGCCCTTGCGCCGAGTATTGATCACCTGACACATGGGCAGGCCCCTGTCGGTCTGCTGACGCAAGGCCTACTACGCGGGCCGTCACCGCCGGCGCTGCTCGCCGGCCGTCCCCGACGCCCACGGTGGGCCGCGACCGCCGGTTATCTGCTCGGACGGGGACTGGGCGAAGGCCATGCGAAAGACGGCCACCGGTGCGGCCGGAAACTCGGCAGTGATCCTTGAGGCCCTGGAGGGGAGTGCCGTGACGTCCAAGACCCGTCCTTCGCGCGCGCTTGATGATCAAGCCGCAGGGTCTGGACGGCACGAAGGGCCCGGGGGTGGAGCTCCACGTCTGGGGGATCATGTCGACGGGCTTCGTCTGTGTGAGCGTATGCTCCCGCGCCGCTGCGAACCATCCCGAATACCAGAGTCGTCGGGCCGGCGAACCGAGTCCTGCGGCACTGCCGCTCACGGCGTGCGATCAACCGGTTACCTCTCCTGGGCACCAACCCGCCGTTGCGGTCGAGGGAGAGCTACTGTCGGAAGCGGACTTGTCAGTTCTCATGTCTGGTCATGACAGCCCACCCAGATACGGGCTGCCCGGCCATTTCGCTGCCCCGGCCCCCGGCAGTCTCACCGCCAACGCGCCGAACGTGCCGGGACTCAGCCCCCTGCACGCACGGGCAGGAGAGGCCGGATGGCAGCCGAAGACCCACAGCTCACCGATGGACGCGTCAGCACCCGACTGCCGAACGGCGACCAGATCGTCACGATCTCCGGGGAGATCGACCTCCTCACGGCGACGGCCATGCTCGCCCGCTTGCTGAAGGCCGCAGACGAACGGCCGCCCGGTGGTGGCCACGATGTGGTGGCCGACCTGACCGCCGTGACATTCATGGACGCCAGGGGTCTGTGGGCGCTGTTGCACGCCGATCAGCGCATTCGGCGAACGGGTGGGCGACTGCGACTGACAGGGGCAGGCCGAACGGTTGTCCGGCTTCTGGCGATCACCGGTCTCGATCGTCATTTCGGCACGTCCACGCTGACCAGACACGCGGCCGAGTTCCCGGCAGGCTCATGACCATTCCGTCTGCGGGTTCAGGACGATTTGAGGCCCGTGGCGGTGATCGGGACCAGTACCTTCTTCCCGGTCAGCCGGTCGGCCAGAGCGGACAGGCCCGCCAGAGCGATCGCCGACGTCGGCTCGGTGTAGACGCCCGAGAGCCGAAGCCGCTCGTGGGATTTCCACAGGGCGGTGTCGTCCACGGCCAGAACGTCGGTCGCGTGCGCGAGGATGGCCCGGCCCCTGGGTGGGTGGGCGATCTTGATGCCCTCGGCCGCCGTGTCGCCCACGACGACCTCGACCGGTTCGGGCCCGTCGGTCACCAGAGGAGTGCAGGCCGTCGACTGGATCGCGTAGATCTCGGTCACCCGGTCGGTCAGGCCCGCGTCGCGGAGTTCGGCGAAGCCGTGGGCGATGCCGAGCATCAGGGTGCCGGCCCCGACCGGCAGCACGACCGCGTCGGGCACGCCCGTCTGCTCCCACGCCTCGAACGCGAAGGTCCTGGTCCCGCTGATGAAGAGTGGGTGCCAGGCGTGCGAGGCGTAGACGTCGCCGGTCGTCGAGGCGTGCTGGATGGCGGCGTCGGCCACCGCTTGGCGGGTGCCGGGGACGGCGTGTAACTCGGCACCGTAGGCGGCGATCTGCCGCAGTTTGCCCGGGGACGCGGCGGCCGGCGCGAAGACGTGGCATTTCAATCCGGCTCGCGCGCTGTACGCCGCCAGCGACGCCCCGGCGTTCCCCGAGGAGTCGATCACGACGGACGTCGCGCCATGGGCCTTGAGCCAGGACACGAGCACGGCCGTGCCCCGGTCCTTGAAGGAGCCCGTCGGCAGGGCGCCCTCCAGCTTCAGCGTCAGGTCGACACCGTCCCACGGCAGGCGCACCAGCGGGGTGACCGGTTCCCCTAGCGAGACCGGTTCGGAAACCGGCAGCCAGTCGAGGTGACGCCACACACCCTCCCCCGAAGGGGAGCCGTCGAGTGGGACGCGCGGCACGTCCACCACACCCCCACACGAGGGGCAGGCCCAGGCCAGAGGATCGACGACCAGGTCACAGGAGGAGCAGCGCAGGTCCATCGGATCAACGTACCTATGACCCGGCCTCCACTGCCAAGGCATTCGCGCGCACCCCCGTACACGAAGAACCGGCCGTGAGCCCCCCGGGCTCACGGCCGATCTATCCAGCGAAAGTGGTCGCTAGTTGATGATGAACTGCGTCCCCGGCTGGCGGACGATGTCGCCGTCGGCCGAGTTGGTGATGGTCACGTTCGTGAGGGTCGCCGTGCCGCGGGCGCCGGACATCGCCAGGATGCCCGCGCCGTTGTTGGACTTGTCGATCTTCACGTTGGTGATCTGGGCGGTGACCTCGCCGCCACCCGTCTTGAACTGGATGCCGTCGTAGGTCGAGTCGAAGATGTCGGTGTCCCGGATGGTCACGCCCGGGATGCCGGTCGCCTGGGCGAACAGGGTGATCGCGCCGAACTCCTGGTCTTCGTTCCAGAACGCCCCGCCGGTCCGGTAGAGGCCGTTGTTGGCGATCAACGTCTGCCCGCTGAAGGGGATCGGGTCGTGGTCGGTCGCCAGCATGATGCCGGGGTAGTTCGCGGTGTCGTAGATCAGGTTGTTCTCGATCTTGTTGCCGAAGCCGCCGTAGACGGCGATGCCGTTGGCGCGCCAGGGCAGCTGGATCGTGTTGTTGGTGAAGCTGTTGTTGGAGCCGATGTCGACCGAGACGTCCTTGACGTACTTGGACGCCCACACGGCCAGCGCGTCGTCGCCGTTGGTGCGGAACGAGCTGTTGAACACCTTGGAGTTGCGGGTGCCGTTGGCGAAGTTGATGCCGTCGGCGTAGGTGTTGCGGATGCGCATGCCGGTGAACTCGACGCCGTTGCCGGGGCCCCAGAGCTCAGGGATGTTCGAGTAGTCGCGGCCGGCCCAGACGCCCACGTTGGCGTGCTCGATCCAGACGTTGGTGATCTTGGTGTTGACGCCGAACCGGCCGTTCAGGCCGACGCCGCCCTCAGCACCGCCGGGTCCGCCGCGGATGCGGCCCGAGCCGAAGATCGCGATGTCCGAGATCTGGGTGTTGCTGTCGATGTCGAAGCCGAAGTTGCCCTCGTGCGGGTGGTTGATGCCGCCCACGACGAGGTGCGGCTCGGTGAGCGTGTAGAGCTGCGAGTGCCACATGCCGGCGCCGCGGATCGTCACGTTGCTGATGCCGACCTGGTTGTGGGTGCCGCGGTTCAGCGGGTCGTCGGTCAGGATCTTCTGCTCCTGACGCCACTGGCCCGCCGGGATCCACACGCAGCTGATGACGCCGTTCTGGTCGTCGGTGACCGCGCGCTGGATCGCCTGGGTGTCGTCCAGGCCGTCGTTTGCGACGGCGCCGTAAGTGGTGATGCTGGTGCAGCCCGCCGGCTGGCTGGTCGGGGCCGCGACCTGCTCCAGGTCGATCAGGTCGATGATGTAGAACGACGCGTCGTCGGAGGCGTCCCGCTGGAGGCGGAACTTGGTGCCGACCGGGTAGCTCTGCGAGAGCAGGGCGTTCGACTCGTCGAACAGGCGCCGCGCGTCGGTGCCGGGGCTGTTGCTGAGGCCCTCGGGGTCGTCGGTGGTGCCGTACAGCCAGGAGTGCTTGGAAGACAGGGTGATCTTCCGGTTGAACGTGCCGTTGATGTAGAGGCTGATCGTCTTGTCCTGGCCGCCGCCGCTCGCGGCGTCCGGGATGGAGTTGCGGATGACGATCGAGTTCGACGGCACGGTCGAGGTGAACTCGACGTACTGGCCGGTGCTGTTCAGGCGGACCGAACTGCGGCCACTCGACTCCGTGGCGAAGTTGGTGTGCCCGAAGGTGCGCAGCGCGTCGGCGGTCAGGACCGTCCCGTTGTGCACCGCGGCCTCGGCCTCGTATTCGGTGTAGGGCACCGCGGCGCCGCGTCCGACCACGATGGCCTGCGTGAACGTGTTGTTCGACTCGTTGGTCTCGGCGACCGTGCCGGTGGCGTCCGCCGTGGCGGTGATGGTGGCGCCGCCGGAGGTGGCCGTCCAGGTGCCGGTGATCGCGACGGTGGCGGTGGCCCCGGCGGCGATCGACGCGGTGCTGGTGTTCAGGGTGGTCGAGCCGACCTGGACGCGGGTGGTGCTCGCGCCGCTGGCGGTCGTGCCGCGGTTGTTGACCGAGACGGTGAAGCTGACCGCCGAGCCGACGGCCGGGTTGGCCGGGGCGGAGGTCACGCCGGTGATCTGCAGGTCGGGGCCGGGGGCCTGGGAGACCTGGAGCTGGGTCGGCGCGGTGAAGGTGTTGTTGGTCTCGTTCTGCTCGAACACCGTGTTGTCGGGGTCGACCGTGGCGGCGACCGCGTAGGTGCCCTGCGGACGGGTGCCGACGCTCTGGGTGAACGTGGCCTGGGCGCCGGCCGCCAGGGCCGGGATGCCGGCCGTGCCGACGAGGCTGCCGCCGACGATGACGTTCACGCTGTCGGCCGCCGACGCCGCGGTGCCACTGTTGCGGACGGTCCCGGAGACGGTGATCGCCTGGACCTCGCTGGGCGCGGTCGGCGTCCAGCTCAGCGCGGTGACCTCGAGGTCGGGGTTGGGAGCCGGGGTGCCGAACACCTGGAACTCGGCGATCTGGCCCGCCGGGGCGCCGGTGTTGCTGGTGATCCGGATCTGCACGTCGGCCGTGGACGCGGTGACCGGGATCGTCACCGTGTTCTGCGCGGCCGGGTTGAACGTGTAGTTCGTCGCGCCGACCAGGCTGGTGTAGGTGGTCGAGGCCTGGTCACGGCCGAAGACCTGGATGTTCTGCGTACGTGAGCCCCACGCCGACGACGGGTTGAGCTTCAGCACCACCGACGTGACGCTGGCGTTCGCGCCGAGCTTCACCGTGAGCACGCTCGGCCAGACGCCCGACGCGCCCTCCCAGTAGGTGTCCAGGTTGTTGTCGTTGGCGTTGGCCGCCACGAACGAGTGCACGTGGCCCGACTCGGTGATCTCCTTGCCGGTGGCCAGGTTGCTGCCCGGCGGGTTGGAGCCCGGACGGGTCACCGAGTTGCCGAGCGCCGAGAAGTTCCCGGCCGCGTCGCGGGCCCGCACCTGGTAGGAGACGGTCGCCGTGGCGGGCTGGTTGTCGGTGTAGGTCAGCCCGGTGACGGTGGTGACCGAGGTGCCGTTGCGGAACACCTCGTAGCCGGTGACGGCCACGTTGTCGGTGGAGGCGTTCCAGGCCAGCCTGATCTGGCCGCTGGCCGGCTCGGTGTAGACGAGGTTGCCGGGCACGGTCGGGGCCTGGGTGTCGCCACCCGGCGTACCGGTGCGGGTCACCGTGTTGCTGTTGCCGGAGTTGTTCCCGGCGGCGTCCCTGGCGCGCACGGTGTAGCTCACCGTGGCGGTCGAGGGCTGGGTGTCCGTGTACGTCAGCACGTTGCCCGCGACAGTGGTGATGGAGGTCCCGTCGCGGAAGACCTCGTAGCCGGTCACCCCGACGTTGTCGGTCGAGGCGCCCCAGGCGAGCCGGATCTGGTTGTTGGCCGGCTCGGTGTAGCTCAGCGTGCCCGGCGTGGTGGGCGCCTGGGTGTCACCGGGCGTCGTGGGGCCGTACACCTCGAACTCGGAGATCTGCCCGGCCGCCCAGCCGGTGTTGCCGGTGATGTTCAGGCGGACGTACCGGGTGGAGGTCGCGGTGAAGTTGATCGTCACCGTGTTCGCGCTGGACGGGTTGAAGACGTAACCCGTCGACCCGACGATGTCGGAGAAGGAGCTCCCGTTCGAGCTGCCCTGCACCGCGAGCGTCTGGGTGCGCGTGGCCCAGCCGGAGGCCGGCAGCTTCAGCACCACCCGGTTGATCGAGGTGGACGCGCCGAGGTCGACCTGGAGCCACTCGGGGAAGATGTTGTTGATGCTCTCCCAGTAGGTGCCCTGGTTGCCGTCGTTCGCGTTCGAAGCCACGTAATTCTGCGACACGGAGCTGCCGCTGATCGGACGGCCCGAGGCAAGATTGCCACCGGTTCCGGTGCCGCTGGTGCCGTAGATCTCAAACTCTGAGATCTGGGCGGCCGGCCAGCCGGTGTTGGCGGTGACGTTGACCCGCCAGTAGCGGTGCGTGGCCGATCCGAAGTTGATCGTGACCGCGTTGCCGGTGGACGGGTTGAACGTGTAGTTCGCCGAGGCCACGACGTTGGAGAAGGAGTTGCCGTCGGCGCTGCCCTGAACGGTCAGGGTCTGCGTGCGGGTCTGCCAGTCGCTCGGCGCGGGCACCTTGAGCACGATCTGGTCCACGGCGGTGGCACTGCCGAGGTCGATGCGGGCCCACTGCGGGAAGCTGTTGTTGACGCTCTCCCAGTAGGTCGACTGGTTGCCGTCGTTCAGGGCGGAGGCAGACTGACCTGCGGTGGAGCTGGATACCGCAGCGGCTTTGCCTAAGGACAGGTTGGGTCCGCCTGCGGCGGACGCGGGTGCGGCGAGGAGTCCAGACGCAACTAGGCCGGCGGCGACAACGGTCGCCACCAGCCTGAAGGGTCCGTGCAGCTTTCTCATTCGCGTTCTTCAATCTCTCGTCAGGGTCGACATGGGGAGACGGGTGAGACACGGATGGGGGGTGGAAGCACGGACGCAGTGCATTCCCTGGAGAGTTGCGAGAAACAGAGAGAAATTAAACGTCTATTTGCAAGATTCTTGCGTAGCGCTGGTCGAATGTTACATACGTGCTACGGGGCCGTCAATGTTCCAGTCACCTGCGGATGAAGCCGCTGCGATACGCCCACACGACCGCCTGGGTCCGGTCGCGGACGCCGAGCTTGGCGAGGAT
Source organism: Herbidospora mongoliensis (assembly GCF_001570545.1). GTDB lineage: Bacteria > Actinomycetota > Actinomycetes > Streptosporangiales > Streptosporangiaceae > Herbidospora > Herbidospora mongoliensis. The sequence goes on from NZ_BBXD01000008.1 coordinate 423,165, forward strand.
TCCCTTGATATGGGTCTTGACGGTCTCGACCGAGACGTTCACCGCGGCGGCGATCTCGGCGTTGGACCGGCCGTCGGCGAGCGCGCGCAGCACGTCGGCCTCCCGGTCGGTCAGCCCGTGCCCGGCCGGGGCTCCGGCCAGCTGCTGATCACGCGGGTGGCCTCGACGCCGTCGTGACCGGGCATCCGGACGTCCATCAGAATCACCGCAGGACAATGGAGTCTGGCCTGGTAGACGGCGGTCAGCCCGTCGTCGGTCATGTCGGGCTCGGCGCCGAGCAGCACCGTCAGCGCCTGGCGCACCAGCGGATCGTCGTCGGCGACGACCAGCCTGATCACGCCGGCAGAACCGCCCGCACGACGAACCCCGCTCGCGTCGGCCCGGCCCGGAAGGTCCCCCGCTCGGCCTCGGCCCGCGCCCCGCATGTTCGCCGGCCCGCGCCCCGGCACGGGCTCAGCGAAGCGCCCCTCGTTGGTCATCTCGATCCGGACACCGGCCCCTTTCCGGGCGATGACGACGGAGTACCCGGCCGCCGCGTTGACCGAGAGCAGCGCCCCTTCGAACACCAGCAGCGCCATCGGCGCCTTGGTCCGCCACAGGAACCCCGCCGCCGTGTTCTTTCCGCTGCCCTATCTGCTCGATTCGCTGGAGAATCTTTCCGAGGACGCCCCGCTCGCCGCCAATTACGCCTCTCAAGGCGCTTTGGTGCAGGCCGCTTTCTACGCCCACATCGTTTCGGCGGGACCGCGCTGCTGCCGGGGATGTCGAAAGACATCGCCAGTGGGCCACGCGCGCGTTCGCGCTGACCTATGCGGGGGTCACTCTGCGGTTGTGGCTGCTGGTGCTCATGCCGGCGCTGGGGTCGTTCGAGGCGGCGTACAAGATGGTGCCTTTCTCTGCTGGGTGCCGAACCTCATCGTCGCCGAATGGCTCATCAGGAAATCCCGTAGATCGAGAGGAACAGCCGCAGCCGTGGCACGTCTTCCTGTGTGAGGAGCCGGTCGAGCATGGCGATGGCGGGCGCCCGGTCGCGTCCGGCGAGGCGTTTGCGCAGCAATGGCGGCACGGCCCGGTTCAGTTCGGTGAAAGCGAGTGCGCGGATGTCGCCGTCGGCACGTTCGGCGATGTCGAGGAGGCGCACGACGGCCTCGTCGTCCTCGGCGGATGGGCGGAGGCTGGTGCGCCAGGCCGCGATGGCCGAGATGCCGGCGGCGAGGGAGGAGATGAGGGCGCTCATCGAGGTCACCACCCCTGAGCCGACGCCGAACGACGTCATCGTCTGCGACGTCAGCGTCCCGAAGGAGATGACTCCGGAGATGACGACGAGCACGAGGATGAGATAAATCGTTAAGTTCGACCGCATTTGATCAGGTTATGATCGAAGACATGATCGTTGGAAAGGACGACACCACCTACATCTGGTGAGTGTCACGCCGCAGCGAGACGCTGCCGCCATCCGCGAAGAATGGCTCAGGATCGCCCTGTCGACCGAGCCCGCCGACCGTCCGGAAGCCGAGTCCGCCATCGCGGGCCTCTACCGGCTGAACGGTCTCCCGCCGCCCAGATTCCACTGGGTCTCCTCACCGGCCGTCGCGGCCGAGTTCCTGCCACCGGGCGTGCGGAATCCGCGCGAGGTGCTCACGCGCCGGTTCCGCTCTCATTTTCAGGAGACGCGGGCCGGAGTGGTCCCGGAGATGAGCGAGATCAGCGAGCCCGACTGGGCGGGGACTCTGCAGGTGGGCAGCGCGCTGGCGGCCAGCCGCCTGCCCTTCAGGCTGGTCGTGTATGACCACGACCGCCGCTGGAACCCCCTCGGCACCATGGCTCGGCTGTCCACCTATGAGGCCATGTCGTGGGTGCCCCGGTCCGAAGGACTGGACCTCTGGGCCCGGGTGGTCCGGGCAGGCGGCTGGTGGCTGCCCTACGACCGCCAGTGCGTCGTGGCGGACCGGCCGAAGGCCGTGCACACCGAGTCGGGCCGAGGTGACACCGTCGTCGTCCACAACGCCGACGGGCCCGCGGTCGTCTATCGCGATGGCTGGCCCTGCTACGCCTGGCACGGCGAGCCGGTGCCGAGCTGGGTGATCGAAGGCCCCACGGTCGAGCGGATCCGCTTCGAACCGTCGCCGGGGTTCCGCCGCGCCGCCATCGAACGGCTGGGGTGGGGCGAATACATCGCCCGGGCAGGGCTCCCCGCGATCTCGGCCGCACCCGACCCTGGCAACGACGCCGAGCTGCGCCTCTACCAGGCGGAAGGTCTCCGGGTTCTGCTTGCCGTCAACGGCACGGTCGAACGCGACGGCACCCGGCGACGCTACGCCCTCCCCGTGCCACCCCGGATGAACGACCCCGTCGAGGCCGCCGCCTGGACCTACGGCCTCACCGCCGACGTGTACGCCCAACTCGTGAGGAGGACATGATGATCACGCTGAACACCCTGACCACCCGGACCGGACACACCTTCGACGACCATCTCGACCGCACCCTGACCATCCCCGTCCTCGGCGGGATCCAGGCCCAGGGCGACCTCATCGTCATCCCGGCGGACCTGCTGCCCGGCGTCCCGCAGCCCGTCGAAAAGTGGGAGTGGGTGCCCGCCGAGGGCAGCGTGCTGCTCGACGGGGTCCACCCGCACATGCTGTTCGCCGAACCGGGCACCTGCCGTTTCAGGGGCTTCCCCGTGAGCCTGATCTTCGTGGACTGGACCGTGTTCGAGGCCACGGCACCCGTCTATCTGATGCATCCGGAGCACGGGGCGACCGGACTCGCGCCGGGGAGGTACACGGCCCGCCGCCAGCGCGAATGGCGGGCGAACGCCTTCCAGGCCGTCTGCGACTGATCACCGACTCCGGGCGGACCGGCACGTCCGGTTCGCCCGGAGTCCTATCGTGTCCCGGTGCCTGACTTCCTCACCGAGACCCGCGCCGGATACGACGCCCTCGTCGCCGAATACGTCGAACTCTTCCCCACCGTCACCGAGCCCGAGGCGGTCGCCCTGGCCCGCTTCGCCGAGGCGGTCCCGCCCGGCGCGGTCCTGGAGGCCGGGAGCGGCACCGGCCGGGTGACGGGGTGGCTGCACGCGAAGGGCCTGGACATCTCGGGCGTCGAACTGTCGCCCGGAATGCTGGCCGTCGCCCGAGCGGCATTTCCTGACATCGACTTCGCCGAGGGAGACCTGCGCTCCCTCGGCCGGGCCGACGCCTCACTGGCCGGTCTGGTCGCCTGGTATTCGCTCATCCACATCCCCGCCGACCTCCACCCCGGCGTCTTCGCCGAGTTCCACCGGGTGCTGCGGCCCGGTGGCCTGCTCCTCACCGGGTTCCAGGTCGGCGACGAGATCGCGCGCATCCGTGACATCGACTTCCACCGCCTCGACCCCGGCCGCGTCGCCACCCTGATCGAGGAGGCGGGCTTCGAGGTGGTCGCCTCAGCCATCAGAGAGCCGGTCGGGACGGAGTCGACCATGCAGGGCTGGCTGATGGCCAAGCGCTGATCGGTTAATTGTCGGTGATCAGCGTGATCCTGGTCGAGAAGGGCACCGTGGTTCCGGCCGGGGGGTCTTGCCGGGTGACGTACCGCGACTCGTCGGCCATCGTCACGTCGGTGCGGTCGAGCAGCCAGTAGCCCGATCGCTGGAGGCGTTCGACGGCCTCCGCCCAGGTCGTGCCGGTCACGTCGGGCAGGGTTCCACCCTTCTTGACCAGGAGTTCTCTGGCGTCGGCGCGGTTGGCGTAGTAGGTGTCGACGGATCCGATGAGGACGCTGCCGCCACCGCCCAGGATGAGGGTCGCGAGGACTATGCCCATGATCACGGAGGAACGGTCACGCTCGCGGAGCGGTGGTGCGGTGTCGTTCATGGTGACAATCTGACGGTGTTGGGGACGGTCGGAAACACCCGTTACCGAATCGGCATTTGCCCGATGATGACAGTCGCGTCAAGCTCCTCTGAAGACGTGACCAGCGGCTCCAGCCCGGCATCCAGCAGCGCCGCGCACGCGCTCGCCGCCTGCTCGTCGGAGGTCTCGACGAGCACGGATCCGCCCGGCGCCAGCCACTCGGGCGCCTGCCGGAACACCCGTCTGATCAACTCCAGCCCGTCTTCGCCTCCGTCGAGCGCCACGAGGGGTTCGTGCAGGCGCGCTTCCAGCGGCAGGAAATCGACCTCTTCGGTCGGTACATAGGGGGCGTTCGCCACAAGTACGTCGACGCGGCCCCGTAGGCAGAGGGGGAGCGCCTGATAGAGGTCGCCTTGGTGGACCAGCGCCCCCGGCAGGTTCCGCCGGGCGCACGCGACGGCGGCGGGGTCGATGTCGGCGGCGTACAGCATGATGTCGGGAACCTCGGCGGCGACGGCGGCGCCGACGGCCCCGCTCCCGCAGCAGAGGTCGACGACGACCGATCCGGCGCGGGCCAGCGCGACGGCCTCGCCGGCCAGGAACTCGGTCCGGCGGCGGGGCACGAACACCCCGGGATCGATGAGAACGCGCAGGTCACGGAATCGGGCCCAGCCCAGCACCTGTTCGAGGGGGAGCCCGGCCACCCGGTCGACGACCATGCGGCGCAGCTGGGCGGGGGATTCGGCGGTGGCGAGGATCAGCCGCGCTTCGTCTTCGGCGAAGACGCAGCCCGCGGCGCGGAGCTCGGAGACGACGGACGAGAGGAACACGAGACCTGCCTTCCTTGGCGGAACTGGGCGGGAATGGGTCTCACCTCCTCGTCATGGGACCTACGAAACGCCATCACCCTACCGCACGCCAGGCAAAGCGTCTGAAAATCGGTGGGCGAATTGTGCGGTGATCTGTACCGTCTTTAATGTCGGTTCGTGGATGGCGCGGGTCGAAGACAATCGGTTATCGATTCTGGATCGAGAGGTCGCGGGTTCGAATCCCGCCCGGGGTGCCACATGCCCTGGTAGCTCAGCGGACAGAGCACTTATTCCGGTTGACACAACATATCCGCGCCATTCCCGGCCGGCGCCAGGACGGGTCGAAGCAGATCGGTTATCCCAAACAGCAGGTTGCGGGTTCGAGCCCTCGCGCCCTCGCCTAATTGAGGGCTAGCTCAAATGGCAGAGCAGCTGAAACACGGTCCGCATCCCCATATCCGTCCACCTTTTCGTTCCGGAGGAATCGCCGTGAAGAACATCCGTGACCCCCTTTCCGACTATGGCCCCGGCAAGGTGCGCAACGCCGCCGGCGGCGTCGTTTTCGAGAAGGACCTGTGGCAGCGGGTCGAGGACTTCCTCATTCTCGGTACGACCGGCGGCACCTACTACGTCGACGCCGGCAAGCTGACCGACATCAACGTCGGCGTCATCTACAAGGCGCTGAACGCCGACGGCCCGCGCGTGGTCGAGATGCTCACCGAGATCTCCACCGCCCGGCCGCCCCGCGCGCCCAAGAACGGCCCGGCCCTGTTCGTGCTCGCCGCCGCCTACGCGCGCGGCGACGAGGCGACCCGCCGGGCCGCCAAGTCGGCGCTGCCCAAGGTCGCCCGGACCACCGACCACCTCGCGACGTTCTTCGGCTACTACAAGAACCTCGGCGGCAAGCGGACCGCGCGGGGCACGGCCCCCGTCATGGGCCGCTCCCTGCGGACCGCCTTCGGCTCGTGGTTCCTCCAGGGCGAGGCCGACGACGTGGCGTTCCGGGTCTGCAAGGCGGGTCAGCGCAAGACGCCCTCGGGTGAGTCGTTCGCACTCCGTGACGTGCTGCGGATGGCCCACCCGGCGGGCGACACCGACCAGCGCAAGGTGCTGTTCGGCTGGATCGCCGGCAACGTCGGCGACGACGTGGCCCGCCGGGCGCTGCCCTCGGTCGACCGGTTCCTCACCGCGAAGGCGGTGACCACGGTCGACGAGGCGGTCCGCCTCGACGTGCCGTGGGAGTTCCTGCCCGACGCGATGCTCACCGAGCCGAAGGTCTGGGACCACCTCGTCGACACCCTCGGCCTGACCGCCCTGCTCCGCAACCTCGCCCGGATGACCCGCATCGGCACGCTCGTGCCGCTCGGTGACGCCACCCGGCGTACGGCCGCCCGGCTCACCGCGTTCCACCAGCTCCGCAAGGCGCGGATCCACCCGCTGGACGTCTGGCTGGCGATGCGCGTCTACGGTTCCGGCCAGGGCCGTAACGGCGCGTCGTGGACCCCGGTACCGGCGATCATGGACGCGCTGGAGGAGGCGTACGAGAAGTCCTTCGGTTTCGTGAAGCCGACCGGCAAGAAGTTGCTGGTGGCGGTCGACTCGTCCGGTTCGATGACCTACCAGCAGTGCGTGGTCGGCGGCTCGCCCGTCGGTACGCCCTACGAGGTCGGCTCGGCCATGGCGGTCATGCTGGCGCGCATCGAGAAGGGCGGTGTGCACGCCATCGAGGTCGACACCCAGGTGCACGCCTCGAAGGTGACCGCGCGGACCAACCTCCGCGAGATCGCCAAGTGGCGTCCGTCGGGCGGCGGCACCGACCTGTCGCTGCCGTTCCGCCACCTGCTCGGCGAGCGCATGCGCGTCGACGGCGTGGTCGTCTTCACCGACAACGAGACGTGGGCGGGCCGGGGCACCCCGGCCGACACGCTGGCGCGCTATCGCAAGACGGTCAACCCGGACACCCGGGTGGTCGTGGCGGCCATGACGGCGGCCGGTTACTCGATCGCCGACCACCTCGACCCGAACGCGCTCAACGTGGCAGGCCTCGACGCGTCGCTGCCGCTCATCGTGAACGGCTTCATCCGCTAGCGGGCCCGCTGGAAGGCGCGTCCGGCCCGGGTCGCGGCGCCGTCCTCGGTGAACAGACCGCTGTTGGGTTCGGCCTCCTTGGCGGGGAGGCCGAACCACGCGTACCGCTGCACGTAGGGCAGGGACGCGAGCATCTTCGACGAGGCGGCGAGGAACGCGGCCTGCTCGGCGTCGGAGGCGTACTTCGAGCCGTTCGAGAAGTCGATCAGGGCGTATTCGGTCAGCCAGATCGGCTTCTTGTAGCGCTGGTAGACGTTCTGGAGATAGCTCTTGAGCTGCTGCGTCGCGGCGGCGGCGCGGAAGTCGCCGCCATACCAGTGCAGCGTGACGAAGTCGACCCGGTAGCCGTTGGCCTTGGCACCTTTCATGAAGCGGTCGAGCCAGCCGCCCGGGGTGTCCCCGCCGAACGCGACGCCGGGGGAGCCGAGAACCTTGCCGGCCTTCTGGAGCTGCGGCCAGAGTTCCAGGGCCCGCTCGACGGTCATGTTCGCCTGCCCGGCCAGGTCGGGCTCGTTGAAACTCAGCAGGTAGGGGCCCGCCTTCTTGGCCGCGCTCAACTGCTCGGGCGTGACACTGTCCGCGCCCCAGATCATCGGGACGAACTCCACGTTCCTGGGAGTCTGTACGCCGTTCTGGTGACTCGCCCAGGTGTAGTACCAACGCGCGCCCGACTTGGCGAGCGAGGTGCTGACCCCGTTCATGGGCCAGACGCCCACCCCCTTCTTCGCCGAAGCCGGGGCGGGTGGCGGCGGGGGCGGTTGCACCGTTTTCGACGGTTTCGGAGAGGGTTTCGGGGAGGGCTTCTTCGAAGGGCTCGGGCTCGGCTTCGGCTTCGGGGAGGACTTCGCCGACGGCGTCTCGGTGACCACCACGGCCGGAGGTGGAACGGCGATGGGTTTCGGCGGTTCGGTGGTCGTCCAGGGCTGCAGGACGAACGCTCCCGTCGCCACCGCCGCCACGCCCGCCGCCGCCGTGAGGGGCGCCCAGACGCTCTTGGCCGCCACGGCGGTCGCCTTGATCGCCACCGGCGCGAGGAGCTTGGACACCACGAACCCGGCCGGTACGGCCACCAGCGGCAACCCGAGCAGCAGCCGCTCCAGGGGAACCATGCCCTGGGTGCGGCGGCCGCAGTTCGTACACCCCCGGATGTGCCGGGCGAATCGTTTCCGCCACAGGGGCGACGGCACGCCGTCCCAGCCCAGGAACATGCCCCTGAGCTCGCCGCACTGCGCCGGCGCGTTCAGGCAGCGGACGACGGTCTGCGCGACCTCGATCTGCTCCTTCATCCGCTGCACCCGCACGGCCGCGTGCTTGGCCGAGATGCCCAGCGACGACGCCAGGTCGGCCCGGCCCAGCTCTCCGGTCTCCTCCAGCCACCACAGCGACAGCAGCGCCCGGTCGTCGGGATCGAGCCAGCGCGTCGCCTCGGCGACCTCACGCCGCTGGTCGGTCAGGCCGAGCTGGAGGATGGTCACCCCGGCGAAGTCGGAGGCGGGGTCGGCCACCTCGGTCGCCGTGTCGAGGTCGGTGCGGCGGTGCTGCGCGGTGCGCTTCTCGGCCTCGTGGTCGCGTACCTGCCGGACCGCGATCGCCACCAGCCACGACCGGTAGGCGTCGATGTCCCGCAGCCCCGGCAGGCCGCGGACCATCCGGATCAGAGTCTCCTGGACGACGTCGTCGGTGTCGTTGTGACCGTTCAGGGCCCGGCCGACGATGTTGTAGACGAGCGGCAGGGAGTCGGCTACCAGGCGATCGAGGGCAGCCTGGTCTCCGTCGCGTGCCGCCGCGACCATCGACGTGTCGGGCCCGCTCCTCGCTGGCATGCTGCTTCCCCTTCTGAGGGTCGTGCTTCGGAGACCCCACGCCGGAGCCTGGGACAACGAAATCTACTGAACCTTTTTGGGTGATTTTTGTTGTTCTGCTGTGACCTGCGGGTCTCCAGTTACAGGAGCAAAGCTCTCGGACCAACCATCCCGCACAGAGGACACAAAAACCGCATGAATCACCGCAAAAGCCTCATGGCCTCCGGCGCCCTCGTCGCCGTGCTGGCCGGATGCCTCGCCGGTACCTCGGCGGCCAACGCGGCGCCCGAGCCCATGAAGGGTTCGATCAGCGCCTCCTCCTACGAGCGGGCCGACCTGGCGGCCACCGCCGCCGTGGACGGGAAGACCACCACACGCTGGTCGAGCAAGTTCGCCGACCCCCAGTGGCTCCAGGTCGACCTGGGCAAGGCCACCAAGATCAGCAAGGTCGTGCTGAACTGGGAGGCGGCGTTCGCGTCGGCCTTCACCATCCAGACCTCCGACGGCGGCGGCCTGTGGGACGACGCCACCCCTGTCACCCGCGGTGTGCGGGGCCTCCAGACCCTGGACGTGACGGCCACCGCCCGTTACGTCCGCCTCCACGCGACCAAGCGCGCCACCCAGTACGGCGTCTCCCTGTGGGAGTTCGAGGTGTACGGGACCGGATCGGGTCCCGTGGCCTCGCCGTCTGCCACTCCCAAGCCTTCGCAGACCCCGACGACTCAGCCGACGGTCCAGCCCGGCGGTGACCTGCCGGTCGGGCCGGTTCCCGCGGGCGCGGTGCGCGTCGCCGAGTTCGTCGCCGAGTGCCCCTTCAGCCACCGCCTGCCGGACGACCCGATCGTCATGCCCGGCCTGGCCGGCGGCTCCCACATGCACAGCTTCATGGGCAGCGAGATCACCGACGCGAACACCAACCTCGGCGACCTGCTGACCGGCACCAGCACCTGCGAGCCGAAGGTGGACCTGTCGTCGTACTGGGTGCCGACCCTCTACAACGGCGACACCCCCGTCGAACCGAGCAGCGCGACCTTCTACTACCTCGGCGAGGGCGTCAGCGAGGCGCTCCAGCGCCAGACCCGCGCGTTCCCGCAGGGCCTGCGCGTCGTCGCCGGCAACGCCAAGGCCACCGCCGCCGACGGCACGAGCTCGGCCCGCTGGTCGTGTCTGCACGCGGGGCATGTGGGGGCGTCCAAGAACTTCGTGAACTGCCCCGCCGGCACCAAGCTGGAGACCTACCTGGACTTCCCGCACTGCTGGGACGGCAGGAACCTCGACAGCGCCGACCACAAGTCGCACCTGTCCTACCCGCAGGGCAACGCGTGCCCCACGACCCACCCGGTGGTCGTCCCCAAGGTCCGGATGGTCCTGCGCTACCCGGTCAACGGCGACCCGTCGGCCTTCCGGCTCTCGTCGGGCCCCGGCTACACGATGCACGGCGACTTCTTCAACGCCTGGCCCGTGGCCGAGATGGAGCGCCGCGTCCGTGACTGCATCCGCCCCAAGGTCAAGTGCGGCCCCGACGGGACCGCCTAGAACTCACGAGAAGGGACGCTGAAGTGCGACTGACATCTGGCGCACCCTGGGTTGTCGCGCTCGCGGCCCTTCTGGTGACCGGCTGCGCCGCCCCGCGTATAGAAAGTCCTGCCGTGGCGGCGGCGCAGCCCACTTCGGCCGCGTCCAATCCGACGTTCAATCCGACCGATATGGCGTGGATTCAGCTGGAGATTCCGCTGACCGAGTCGGTCCTGGCCCTGACGGATTTGGCTCCCACGCGCACGGGGAACCCGTCTGTGCTGGCCCTGGCATCGAAGGTCGCGGCGGACCAGCGGCAGCAACTTGCGGGACTAAAGGGGTTGTTGAGCGAAGCGGGACTTCCGTCGACAAACGTCCACGAGGGTCATGACATGCCCGGTATGGTAACCGCGAGCGACCTGTTGATCGCGCAACAGCTCAACGATGGTCCGTTCGACAAACTGTTCCGGAAACACCTCACGGACTTCCTGACCCAGTCCCTGCTGGTCGCGAAAGGCGAACAGACATCCGGCGCGAACGAGTCGACGAAGCGGTACGCCAAAGACCTGTCGGTGGCCCGCGGCGCGACTCTGGCCGGCCTGAAATGACGACGCACTGGGAGTCCCTCCTCCGCCCCCCGGCGGACGCTCAATGGGCGTCCCTGCTGGAGGGCGACGCCCCCTCAACGGGCACCATGCACCCCGTCGCGGCTATTTCGCCGCATCAGGCTGGCGGTTCTCCGATGGATATCCCGCGCCCCGTCCCCTCCGCCCCACGTCACCGAATCGGCGGCCCGCCGTCCGGCAGCCCGGCACGGGCGCCGCTCGCGCCCCGGATCAGGACGGGCGGTTTCGTGGCCGGGCTGCTCTGGTCCGGGGCCCTTCTGGCGACGGCCAAGTGCTGGGTCGACCTGCCCGGCGTGGCCTCCACCACCGACGGCCTGGCCTGGCTCGGCCGCCTGACCGGCCTGCTCGCCGGCTACGGCGCGGCGATCCTGGTGGCCCTGATGGCCCGCGTCCCCTTCCTGGACCGCACCATCGGCTCCGACCGCCTGTCCCGCTGGCACGCCCTGGGCGGCCGGGGAACTTTGGCGTTGTCGGTCGCGCACATGGTCTTCGCCATGTCCGCCCACGCGGTGAGATCGGGCCTGTGGGAGGGCACGTTCGGTCTCGTCCTGTACGGCCCCGGGATCCTCGAAGCGACGATCTCGCTGGCGTTGCTGCTGGGTGTGGGCCTGATCTCGGCACGGGCGATCCGGATCAGGATGTCGTACGAGGCCTGGCACTACGCCCACTTCCTCACCTACCTGGCCATCTACCTGGGCTTCGCCCACCAGCTCACCGGCCCGTCCTTCGGGGGCGTCGGCGCGTGGGCGTGGCGGGGCCTCTATATAGGTGTGGCCGTGCTCCTCATCTGGAACCGCTTCGCCGTGCCGGTGATCCGCTCGCGCCGCCATCGCCTTCGCGTGGCTGGGATCCGGCGTGAATCCGCGGACGTGGTCTCCGTCTACATCGCCGGCGACGACCTTGAGCGGTTGGGCGCCGAGCCGGGCCAATTCTTTCGCTGGCGCTTCATGGCCAAGGGCATGTGGTGGGCCGCGAACCCCTACTCGCTGTCGGCGGTCCCGAACAGCCGCCACCTGCGCATCACGGTCAAAGCGGCCGGCTCCCACAGTCGCGCCCTGCTTTCCCTGGCGCCCGGAACCCGCGTCTGGGCGGAGGGCCCGTATGGCGCGCTTACCGCCGCCCGGGGACGTTCGGACAAGATCCTGCTGATCGCGGGAGGGGTGGGCATCAGCCCGCTACGGGCGTTGTTCGAGTCGATGCCCGGCCGAGTGACCTTGCTCTACCTGGCCCGCACGGTCGAAGACCTGGTTTTACGCGGTGAACTCGACGCCATCGCGGCGGCCAGGGGCGCGCGGGTCCACTACACGATGAACGAGGACCTGACGGTTCCCCTCACGGGACGCTCGTTGTCACGCGCCATTCCGGATCTGCCGGACTACGACGTGTTCGTGTGTGGGCCGCGAGGCATGACCCAGAAGGCGCTCAACGCGTTGCGGCGTGCGGGCGTGCCGAAGCAGCAGATCCATTTGGAGAACTTCGACTTCTAGCCGCATTGATCTATCGCGAAAAGCGTGGTGCGGCTGTCGTGTTGTGTCGCATTCTGCGGCCAGTCGGACACCGAGAACCGCCCGCAGAGTACCAACGCTCTGTTCCTATGCAAGGCCCACGCCGCTGCATTCCCTTGTTTGCAGGAATTTGAGAGCGCTAAGTACCTGTACATTGGTCATGAGCGTAGTCGAGTCTCTTCGCCAGGCCCGACATTTCGCCGCAGGTAGGAGCGCTACGGGGGTGGTAGCCCGGGGTGCTCCTACCATTTTTTTCGCCGCCTCTCCGCGCGTTCCGGCCGCTGGAGCCAACTGATGCTCGTGGTCACGTGCAGATACGCTAGTGGACGAAGACATTGCCTTTCTATCGATGAATATGTCCCTCCCTACCAAGGGGCAACGAAAGTCCGGTGGAATGGCGTGAGGGCCTGGCGAAAGGGCTGCAGCATGCGACGAAGTGAGCACTATGTGATTTGGGCCGGTGCCCTGATCGTATTGGCTGTGGTCGGGTTGGCCGGTTATGTCGTCACCCAGCTCGCCACTACCGAACCGGTGGTCATAGCCGGTGTCTTCGGCGGGGTGGCAGCCCTTCTCGCGGCCATCCCACCGATCATCAAGGCGTTGCGGGGGCGGCCGTGAAGCGAAACCCCAAGTCCTCAGCGGCGATCGCATCAGAGATGAGCGGAGTCGCCCTCGGCGCGGGTGGTGTCCGCCACGGGAGTTTCTGGAAAGAACTCGATTCCCAAGGGCGGGCACTGCTGATGGAACGTGGACGTTGGCGCGCTTACGCTCCTGGTGAGGTCATCTATTACCAGGGCGGGACCGGCAGTGACGTCGTCGTTCTTCAGGCCGGCTACGCGAAGGTCGTCACCCAAGTCGGCGATCGACAGGCGTTGGTGGCGATTCGTTGTCCCGGCAATGTCCTCGGTGAGAACGAGACTCTCCAGCGTGGCGGAACCACCATCCGGCCGCATACGGCGCAGGCGTTGGCTGAGCGCACCATCGGGCTGCATATCGACGCGGGAGTCTTCAGATCATTCTTGGACGCTCATCTTCCCGGATGGGGTGCCCTTTCGCGTGAGCTTTCGAACCAGCGGAGCGAGGCTGAAATCCGCATAGCCGGTCTTGCGATCGATGCGGCCAACCGGAGGCTTGCGCGGGCGCTGTGCACCCTCCTCGACCACGAGGCCATCAGGCGGGACGGTGCCGGCCCCATCATGATCGAGCTCAGCCAAGGCGACCTGGCCTCCTGGATCGGGACTTCAAGGGAGACCGTGGAGCGCACGCTGCAGAGCTGGCGCAGGAGAGGCATCGTCTCCACCGGCTATCGCAGCATCACGGTCCGACGATCTGCCGAGCTCTACCGGATCGCCGGAGACTCGGCCGGGGTCGGGTTCGCGTCGTCGGGCCTGGCGGGCTGACCCAGTCCGAATTTCGCACTTGCGCTGTCAAGGAACCTGGGTGATCCTTCTCTTAGGAAGGTTTCTTTATAGAAAGCTTAAGTCCGCGGCCGTCACCCCGCGTTCCCAAAGCTGATCTTCCGTCATGGGCTCCGGCTCTCCTCATGAGGTGGCCGGAGTTCGCGTATCCGCTCCACGGAGGAGAGCCAGGTGTTACGTAACAAGGTGGCCGCAGCCGCCGCCGGTCTGATGGCCGGCTCGCTGCTCGTGATCCTGCCGTCCGCGCCCGCCAGCGCCCACGGCACCATGTCGAACCCCCCGAGCCGGGTCTACCAGTGCAAGAACGAGGGGCCCGAGTCGCCCGACTCGGCCGCCTGCGCCGCCGCCGTGGCGGCGGGAGGCACCCAGGCCTTCTACGACTGGAACGAGGTCTCCCTGCTGGAAGCGGGAGGCCGCCATCGCCAGCTCATCCCCGACGGGAAGCTGTGCAGCGCGGGCCGGGACAAGTATCGCGGTCTCGACCTCCAGCGCACTGACTGGCCCGCGACGTCGTTCTCGGCGGGGCCGCGCACCATCACCTACCACGCTACGGCGCCGCACTCGAACAGCAACTTCGAGTTCTACATCACCCGTGAGGGCTGGAACCCGTCGCAGCCGCTGCGGTGGTCGGACCTGGTGCACATCCAGACGTTCAACAACTTCAACCCGACGACGTTCACCAACTGGACGATCAACATCCCGCAGCGGACCGGCCGCCACATCCTCTTCTCGATCTGGCAGCGCGTGGTCGGCTCGAACGAGGCGTTCTACACCTGCTCCGACGTGGCCTTCTCCGGCGGCACCAACCCGACCCCGACGCCGACCCCCACGCCCACGGCAACGCCGACGCGGACGCCGACCCCCACGCCCACCCCGACCGTGACGCCGACGCAGAACCCCGGCGGAACCTGGGCGGCGGGCGTCTCCTACCAGACCGGCGCCCGGGTGACCTACGGCGGTCTCACCTACCAGTGCCGCCAGCCGCACACCTCGCTCGTCGGCTGGGAGCCCCCGAACGTGCCCGCCCTGTGGCTGCGCGTCTGATCTCGTGAGTGAACGCGGGCCGCGTCCGGAAGGGCGCGGCCCGCCGTCGAAGGAGGCGGGCATGCGCCGGCTGCTCATTGTTCTCTTCTTTGTCTGTACGGCCTGCGCACCCCCCGGCGTACAAGAAGAAGCCCCGGTCAACGCGGCCGACGTGATGTTCCTGCAGATGATGGTCGCGCACAACAAACAGGGCCACGCGCTGGCCAAGCTCGCCGAGAACCGGGACCTGCCCGAGAAGGTCGGGCAACTCGCGTCCGCGATGCGGGTCACCCAGGAGACCGAGACGAGCACGATGACCCGCTGGCTCCTGGAGTGGGAACAGCCCCTGGCCATGGACCAGGACGCGCACCACGCCCACGGCGGCACCTCGATCGACGCCAAGAAGGACTTGGCCCGCCTCAAGAAGGCGAAAGACGCCGACTTCTCCCACGAACTCCTCAACGCCCTCATCGCCCACCAGGACGACGCGATCCAGTTCGCCCGGTACGAGAAGGGCAGCGGCTCCAACCCCGGAGCGCTCGACCTGGCCAAGCAGATCGACGTCGCCAGGACGGCCCAGATCACCTACATGCTGGACCTGCTTGACTCCTAGGCATGCCGGAACTCCAGCCGCTGCGCGCCGACCACGCGGGCCCTCTCCTGACCTTCGAGACAGACAACCGGACCTTCTTCGCCCGGTCCATCCCCGACCGGCGTGACGCCTACTTCGCCAACTTCGCCGCCAACCACCGGGATCTCCTGGCCGAACAGGAGGCGGGCACGATCCGTTTCCACGTGCTCGTCGGCGACGACGGCGAGATCCTGGGCCGGTTCAACCTGTTCGACGTCGACGGCGGCACCGCCGAAGTAGGTTTCCGCATGGCCGAGAAGGCGACCCGCCGGGGCGTGGCCACCGCGGCGCTCCGCGAGCTCTGCGACCTCGCGAAGAGCTACGGACTGCACGGTCTCAAGGCCCGCGCCGACATCGGGAACATCGGCTCCCGACGGGTGCTGCGACGGAACGGCTTCATCCCGACCAACGAGACTCAGACCGGCGGGACCTCGACCGGTGAGACGACGTTCTGGCGTGACCTGGACGACGAGTTCCGCATCGGCGGAGAGTTGAGGGTCCGCCGTCTCGGCTTCGGTGCGATGCACCTGTCTCCCACTGACGGCGACGTGGTCAGGCGCGCGGTCGAGCTGGGCGTCACGTTGATCGACACCGCGTATCTCTACGGCTGGGGCGCCAACGAGGAGTTGCTGGCCCGCACGTTGTGGCCGTACAGGAAAGAAGTGCTGGTGACCACCAAGGTCGGCGTCGCACGGCCGGGCCGGCTCGACGGACGGCCGGAGGTGCTGCGCGCCCAGGTCCACGCCGCCCTGACGCGTCTGCGGATGGGCCGCCTCGACCTGCTCCAGCTCCACCGGATCGACCCCGAGGTGCCGCTCGCCGATCAGGTCGGCGCTCTCAAGGACCTCAGAGACCAGGGCAAGATCGGCCATATCGGGCTCTCCGAGGTCACCGTTGACCAGCTCGCCGAGGCGCGGGGGATCGTCGAGGTGGCGAGCGTCCAGAACCGGTACAACCTGCTCGACCGTGAGCACGAGCAGGTGCTGGCCGCCTGCGAGGCGGCCGGAATCGCCTTCCTGCCGTGGCGGCCGGTGCTTCCGGGGGTCACCGATTCGGCGGTGGGCGAAGTCGCGACGGAAATCGGCGCGACCCCGGCCCAGACGAGCCTCGCCTGGCTGCTGGCCCGCTCACCGGTCATGCTCCCGATCCCCGGTACGGCCAAGATCACGCACCTGGAGGAGAACATCGCCGCCGGGGCGCTCCGACTCACCCGCGCTCAGCGAGATCGGCTCGGGTCCGCCGCCCGGCCCGGAGAATCACTCCGATAGGGCCGGGCGCTCACGTTCGGTCAGCGGGACACTCCGATGCCGCCCGGTGTCGTCGCGCCGAAGCGTTCGATCTCCTTCGCCAGGTCCAGCGGCTTGATCGACGCCTTCCCCGTCGCGATGTCCGCGGTGATCAGGTCGGCCGGCACCAGCCACGACACCTCGAACTCGAGCCCGTCGGGGTCCTTGGCGTAGAGGGCCTTGGTGGTCGAGTGGTCGGACGCCCCGGCGAGCGCGCCCAGTTGGCTCAGGCGCACCTGGATCCGTTCGAGCTCGGCCAGCGTGTCGACCTCCCACGCCAGGTGGTACAGCCCGACCGCGCCGCGCCCGGCGGGGGAGGGGGCCGCGTCGGCGCCGACCTCGAACAGGCCGAGGTCGTGGTCGTTGGAGGAGCCCTCGGCCTGCAGGAACGCGGCTCCGGGGAACCCCATGACCACTCGGAAGCCGAGGGCCTTCTCGTAGAAGTCGACGCTCCGTGCGACGTCGCGGACGTACAGCACGGCGTGGTTGAGTCGCTGAACCGGCATGACTCCAGCAGCAACCGGGGGTCTCGGGTTGTTCCCGCGAAACTGTCGGTCCCAGGTCCTAGGGTGGTCGGCGGCCATCTCGAAGGGGGACGTGAAGGATGATCGTCGACCGCGTGGCGCGGGAGCGCGCGGAGAACCACATGCTGTTTCAGGCGGTCCATGAGGTCGCGCTGCACCACGCCGGGGGCGCGGTCGAAGACGTGTTCGCGGCCTTGCGGGAGGCGCTGCCACCGGCGCCCAGGCTGTCCGGCGATGAGGTTCGCCGGATCGCCGAGCAGATCAGCGTGGGCCGGGATCCCTCCGGTCTGTGAGGCGTTCCGACAGCGCGGCCGGGTCGGCGACGACCGTTTCCAGCACCTGACCGGCCGCGCCGAGCGCCGCCGCCTCCGAGCCCAGCCGGGAGACCTCTACCGGCGGGGCCGTGGCGCGCATCTGGGCGAGGCGGCCGCCGATCGTCTCGGCGACAACGCCGCCGATCCACGGGAACAGCGGCGCGTAGATCCCGCCGAGCACGATCGTGTGGGGGTCGACCAGGTTGATCGCCGACGACAGTGCCACCCCGAGTGCCCAGCCCGCCTTCTCGCAGGCCGCCTTGGTGGTGGGGTCGCCGTGTTCCAGGTGGGCGACGATCGCGTCGATGCCGTGGGCGAAGGAGCTCCGGTCGGCGACCGCGTCGAGGAACGCGTCCTGGCCGGCATATTGCTCCAGGCAGCCTCTGGCACCGCAACGGCACTGGGGGCCTTCCGGCGTGACGACCACGTGGCCGAGTTCGCCCGCGAAGCCGCGGGCGCCGCGGAACAGCGCGCCGTTGACGACGAGGCCGGCGCCGATGCCGATCTCGCCCGAAACATAGAGGAAGTCGGCACGACCCGCGCCGAACCACAGCTCGCCGAGGGCGGCCAGGTTCGCCTCGTTCTCCACCCGCAGCGGCACCCCCAGGTCGAGCGCGGTGCCCACGGGCACGTTCCGCCAGCCGAGGTTGGGTGCGTTGTGGATCTCGCCCGACTCGATGTCGACCGGGCCGGGAACGGCCAGACCCGCGCCGACGACCCGCAGACCGGTCCCTTCGGCCTGCGCGAGGGCCGAGAGGGCCAGGCGCCGGAGGTCGCCGATGACGTCCATCGGCTTTGACAAGCGGTTGTCGACCGCCTGGGTGAGGCGCAGCCTGACCCGGCGTGAGAGGTCGACTACACGTACCGACAGATAGTCGACGTTGATCTCCAGGCCGATGGCCGCGACGCGGTCTCCGCTGACCCGGACCTCGACTCCCGGACGGCCCCGCTCGCGCGCCCTGACGGCCCCCGCCTCCACCACCAAGCCGGCTTCGAGCAGGTCACCTACCAGCTTGGATACAGTTGTCTTGGTAAGTCCGGTCACCTCGGCCAGGGTGGCTCGCGTCAGGGATCCGTGGGACCTGACCTCCCGCAGGACGAGGGCGAGATTGTGCGCCCGCATCTCGTCGTGGCGTACGGCCTGTGCCATGCGCACCTTCCTGACTGCCGGTCCAGAAATCTGGACGAAATCCTAGACACGCCTACTTGACCGCGACGAACCCCCGTTCCATATTTAGTCCACAACATAGACTAATTCGGAGGCGCCCCATGTCGTACACCCCCACTCCCGAGGACAAGTTCACATTCGGACTGTGGACTGTCGGCTGGCAGGCGCGCGACCAGTTCGGCGACGCCACCCGGGCTCCGCTCGACCCGGTGGAGACCGTGCACAAGCTGGCCGAGCTTGGGGCCTATGGCGTGACCTTCCACGACGACGACCTGCTCGCCGTGGAGGGCGACCGCGACAAGGCGATCGAGAACTTCAAGAAGGCGCTGGCCGACACCGGCCTCAAGGTGCCGATGGCGACGACCAACCTGTTCACCCACCCGGTGTTCAAGGACGGCGGCTTCACCAGCAACAACCGCGAGATTCGTCGCTACGCCATCCGCAAGGTGATCCGCAACCTGGACCTGGCCGCCGAGCTGGGCGCCAAGACCTACGTCTGCTGGGGTGGCCGCGAGGGCGCCGAGTCCGACGCCGCCAAGGACATCCGGGCCGCGCTCTCCCGTTACAAGGAGGCCATGGACATCCTGGGCCAGTACGTGGTCGACAAGGGCTACGACATCCGCTTCGCGATCGAGCCCAAGCCGAACGAGCCCCGGGGCGACATCCTGCTCCCGACCGTGGGCCACGCCCTGGCGTTCATCAACGAGCTCGAGCGCCCCGAGATGGTCGGCCTCAACCCCGAGACCGGTCACGAGCAGATGGCGGGCCTGAACTTCTTCCACGCCATCTCCCAGGCGATGTGGCACGGCAAGCTGTTCCACATCGACCTCAACGGCCAGCGCGGCATCAAGTACGACCAGGACCTCATCTTCGGCCACGGCGACGTGCAGAACTCGTTCTTCCTGGTCGACCTGCTGGAGCACGGCGGCTACGAGGGCCCCCGCCACTTCGACTACAAGCCGGTCCGCACCGACGACAAGGAAGACGCCTGGGAGTCGCTCGCGGCGAACATGCGCACCTACCTGATCCTCAAGGAGAAGGCGAAGGCCTACCGGGCCGACCCCGAGGTCCAGGCCGCGCTGGCCGCCAGCAAGGTCGACGAGCTCGGCGCCCGCACCCTGGCCGAGGGCGAGACCCTCCAGGACCTGCTGAACGACGAGTTCGACCTCGAAGGCGTGGCCGCCCGCGGCTTCCACTTCACCCACCTGTCGCAGCTCGCCCTCGAGCACCTGTTCGGCGTGCGGTAATGACGCTCGTCGCGGGGGTCGACTCGTCGACACAGAGTTGCAAAGTCGTGGTGCGCGACGCCGAGACCGGCGCGCTGGTCCGGGAAGGCCGGGCCAGGCACCCCGACGGCACCGAGGTCCACCCGAGCCACTGGTGGACGGCACTCCAGGAGGCCATCGCCATGGCGGGCGGCCTCGACGACGTCGCCGCGGTCTCGGTGGGCGGTCAGCAGCACGGCATGGTCTGCCTCGACGAGAACGGCGAGGTGGTCCGTCCCGCGTTGCTCTGGAATGACACCCGTTCCGCCCAGGCGGCCCGCGACCTCATCGCGGAGCTGGGCGGTCCGGAGAAGTGGGCGGAGGCGGTGGGCAGCGTGCCCGTCGCGTCGTTCACGGTCACCAAGCTGCGCTGGCTGGCTCAGCACGAGCCGGAGAACGCCGCGCGCACCGCGTCGGTCTGCCTCCCGCACGACTGGCTGACCTGGAAGCTCGGTGGCACCCCCGCGACCGTCACCACCGACCGCGGGGAGGCCTCCGGCACCGGCTACTGGTCTCCGGCCACCGGCGCCTACCGCCTCGACCTGCTGAAGCTGGCGCTCGGCCACGTTCCGCAGGTCGCCACGGTCCTCGGCCCGCGCGAGCAGGCCGGGACGTACAACCAGGCGCTGCTGGCGCCCGGCACCGGTGACAACATGGCCGCCGCCCTCGGCGTCGGCGCCCACCCGGGCGACGTGATCGTCTCCATCGGCACGTCCGGCACGGCCTTCGCCGTCGCCGAACACCCGTCGGCGGACGCGTCCGGAGGTGTCGCCGGGTTCGCCGACGCCACCGGGCGGTTCCTGCCGCTGGTCGCCACGATGAACGCCGCCCGCACGCTCGACGCGGTCGGCAGGGTGATCGGCGCGGGCCCGGCCGAGCTCAGCGACCTGGCCCTGGGGGCGCCTCCCGGAGCCGGCGGACTGACGCTCGTGCCGTACCTGGAAGGGGAGCGCACCCCGAACCGTCCCGACGCGACGGGCTCCTTCCACGGGCTGCGGCTGGCCAACGCGACGCCGGGGCACTTCGCCCGCGCGGCCGTCGAGGGCATGCTGTGCGGTCTGGCGGACGCGCTCGACGCGCTGGGCCTGGCACCGAACCGGGTGCTCCTGATCGGCGGCGGCGCGCGTTCGGAGGCCGTGCGCACCATCGCCCCGAGCGTGTTCGGCGTGCCGGTGCACGTGCCCCCGCCCGGGGAGTACGTCGCCGACGGCGCCGCCCGCCAGGCCGCCTGGCTGCTCTCCGGTGGCGAGGAGCCGCCGGAGTGGGCCACCGGGGAGGTCACCGTCTTCGAGGGTGAGCCCATCCCGGGCCTGCGCGAACGCTACAAGGAAGCCGCGAAGTGACCCCGCCGGGGGTGGGGAGAACCCCACCCCCGGCCCTGCGGTAACCCTGATCCCCCCTAGGGGGTATCCATCAGGGGCGAATGGGGTCTTAACCGGATGCATATCCGGCGCTCGAAGAGGCACTCTCGATACATGGTCAAGAGGCTCTTCCCCGCACTCGCGGTCACCGGTCTGGTGCTCGCGATGGCCGCCGTGGTGGCCGGTCAGCTTGATCCCACCCCTCACCTCGACCCGGTCACGCTGTCGATCAGCGAGTACGCCGCCCAAGAGCGCGGCATGCTGACCGAATTCACCCTCGCCATGCTGGGCCTGGCGTCGCTGGTCCTGCTCGCCGGCCTGAAGGCCGCGTCGGCGCCGATCGACGGCTGGCCGGAGCGGCTCCTCCTCCTCTGGTCCCTCACCCTGCTCGTCGTCGCGGTGGTCCCGTGGACGCGCGCGCAGGACTACCTCCTGGTGGTCGCGTTCATCGCGCTGCCCGCCGCGACCGCGCAGCTCGCGGGCCGGTTCACCGACCACGAACAGTGGCGGCCGGTGGCCCGGACGCTGGAGTGGCTGACTCTGCTGGCCGGTCTCGGCCTGGCGGCCGTCACCTACGCGGCGTTGCCCGGCCGGGGCGTGCTGATCGGCGTGGCCGAGCGCGGTCTGCTTCTCGTGGAGTTCGCACTGGTCGGGGCAGTCGCCTGGCAGCTGGTGCGAGTCGGGCTCATGACCGCGATCACTACAGTTCCGGGAGTGGCCCGTCAGCCTGTTGTGAATAAGGTGCAAAACGCCACGTCCGAGGCGGTGAGCCCACACGCTCACGCGGCGTGATCGGGCGTTACGAATTCACGAATAAAACAAACAGGGACAAACTGCTAGCCTCATCGGCTACATACGGCCGATGAGGTGCCATGGCTTCGAGTAGATCCATCCGGTTCAAGATTTCCACGCTGTTGATCATTCCGCTGGTCTCGTTAGTGGGCCTGTGGGGATTCGCGGCTGCCATCACGACCGGTGACTCGCTCGACCTGCTCAAAGTCGAAAGCCTCTACGACGGCATCGGCCGCCCCGGCGACACACTCGTACTCGGCCTTCAGCGGGAACACCTGCTGTCGGCCGAATACGTCGCCACCGGCACCCGGGACGCCTTCGACCGCCTCGTGGAACAGCGCCTCGCCACCGACACCGCCCGCAAGGACCTGCGCGCCCTGTCCCGCGTCCCCGACGTCCAGAACGCGCTGACCCCGGCCATGAAGGGTCGCTACAGCGATGTCATGGCGGCCGTCGAAGAACTCGACGACCTGCGCAACGACATCGACACCCGGGCGGTCGCGCTGACCGGACTCGGCGAGCGGTTCGGCGTGCTGCCGACTGCGGTGCAGGCGCTCGACAACACCATCACGCTCAACAACGACGTGCCGCTCTACCAGCAGTCGCGCAGCCTCGGCCTGCTGTCGTTCGCCAAGGACTTCCTGGCCCGCGAGAGCGCCCTGGGCGCCGGTGTGCTCGTCAACGAGCGGCCGTTCACGGTCGAGGAGAGCCGGGCGTTCATCCGCTACTCCGGCACCCGCGACTTCCTGTTCGGCCAGGGCATGAAGGAGCTCGACCCCGAACTGCGCAAGCCGTTCGAGGACATGCTCGTCTCCGACGCCTACCGGTCCTACATCCGGCTGGAGATGCGGATCGTGAGCGCCGCGCCGGTGAGCCACGCGGCGTGGCGCAAGGCCGTCGACGCCACCGAGAAGACCTTCCGCGAGGCGATCCTGTCGAGCGAGCAGCGTCTGTCGGTGCGGGCCGAACCGGTCGCGGTGAGCACGTTCGTCCGCACCGGCGTCGCCGGGGTGCTCGGGCTGATCGCCGTCGCCCTGTCCCTTTTCGTCTCTGTACGTCTGGGGCGCGGCCTCACCCGGGAACTCGCCGCCCTGCGCACCGCGGCACGGCAACTGGCCGAAGTCCGGCTGCCCCGGGTGGTGGAGCGGCTGCGGCGCGGCGAGAAGGTCGACGTGGCCGCCGAGGCGCCCGCGCTGGAGCCTCCGGGCACCACGGGAGAGGTCGCCGACGTGGCGCACGCGTTCAGCGCCGTGCAGCTCACCGCCGTCGACGCGGCCGTCGACCAGGCCCGGCTGCGCGAGAGCGTCGGCCAGGCGCTGCGCAACCTCGCCCGGCGGAGTCAGGGACTGCTGCAGCGGCAGCTCAAACTGCTCGACGGGATGCAACGACGTACCGAGGACCCGGGCTCTCTGGAAGAACTCTTCCGGCTCGACCACCTCACCACCCGCATGCGCCGGCACGCCGAGGGCCTGATCGTGCTGTCGGGCGGCACGCCGGGCCGGACCTACCGGCAGGCCGTGGCCGTCGCCGAGATGCTCCAGGGCGCGGTGGGCGAGGTGGAGGACTACACGAGAGTGCGCGTCTATCCGATGCCCGAGACGGCGGTCAAGGGCGCCGCCGTCGCCGACCTGATCCACCTGTTCGCCGAGCTCATCGAGAACGCCACGACCTACTCGCCGCCGCAGACCGAGGTGTCGGTCCGGGGCGAGGGGGTCGCCAAGGGCTTCGCGGTGGAGATCGAGGACCGGGGGCTCGGGCTTTCCCCAGCTGACCTCGATAAGATCAATTCACGGCTGGCCAGCCCACCTGAGTTCGACCTGGCCGACACCGACCGGCTCGGCCTGGTCGTCGTCGGACGGCTGGCCACCCGACTGGGAGTACGCGTGGAACTGCGGCAGTCGCCGTTCGGCGGGACCACCGCCATCGTCCTGATCCCCTCGTCGACCCTCGCGCCGGAACAGGTGCTGGAAGGGGTGCGCGCATGAGCGCGTCCGAGGAGTGGGTCGACGACGGGCCGGTCGTCCGGTCCTACACGCTCACGAGGGGGCGGGCGACGACCGACGCGCCCCTGGACCTCATGTCGGTGGTGGCCGCCACCGGCGCCAGGATCCAGCCGGGCGCCGACCTCGGCCGCGAACACCAGCGGCTGCTGTCGCTCATTCCCCGGTCCCGCCAGGTGGCCGATGTCGCCTCCGACGCCGACCTGCCGCTCGGGGTGGTCAGGATCCTGCTGGGCGACCTGCTCGACCACGGCCTGATCCTGGTGCGTCCGGCCAACAAGGCCAAGCCCCCCGCGGAGAACATTCTCCGCGAGGTCATCAACGGCCTGCGCGTGCTGTAGGGGTTTAGCGCTGGGTCGCGGTCAGGGTCTTCAGGGCGTGCTCGACGAGCGTGACCAGGACGACCTTGGCCGAGGCCCGGCGACGCACGTCGCAGAGCAGGACCGGGAGATCCGGGTCCAGGTCGAGGGCGATGCGGACGTCGTCCGGCTCGTAGCGCTCGGCGCCGTCGAAGCAGTTGACCGCGACGATGAACGGCGTGCCCCGCTGCTCGAAGTAGTCGATCGACGGGAAGCAGTCGGTCAGCCTGCGGGTGTCGGCCAGCACGACCGCCCCCAGCGCGCCGTAGGACAGCTCGTCCCACATGAACCAGAAACGTTCCTGTCCGGGGGTGCCGAACAGGTAGACGACGAGTCCTTCGCGGATCGTGATGCGGCCGAAGTCCATCGCGACCGTGGTGGTCGTCTTGGTCTCGACACCGTCGAGATCGTCCACGCCCACACCGCGGTCGGAGAGTACTTCTTCCGTTCGCAGGGGGCGGATCTCGCTGATCGCGCCGACCAGCGTGGTCTTGCCGACGCCGAAGCCGCCGGCGACGAGGATCTTGAGAGCGACCGGCTCGTCAGAGGGCGCGAAGGCCATTGATCACTTCCTTGAGAATGCGCGCGCTGGGCAGCGGCGCAACCTGAGCTGGTGGGCGCACCCGCACCAGCCCCTGGTCTTGCAGATCACCGAGGAGCACCCGGACCACCCCGAGGGCGAGGTTCAGATCGGAAGCGATGTCGGCCACCGAGGACGTCTCGGCCGCCAGCTCCAGGATGTGGGCCTGTTCCGGGGAGATGTCGGCCCGGTCCCTCGGGTTCGCGCCGGTCGTGGTGATCAGCGCGATCAGGTCGAGGTCGTCGCCTGAGGAGCGGGCCCGGCCGCCGATGAGGGCGAAGGGACGGACGACGGGCCCGGCGTCGTCGTCCAGCCACTCCTTGCGGGTCACGGAGTAGTCCTCCGGGGGTTGGTGGAGATGTGTTGCCCCACTCTTTTGACCAGCATCGCCATCTCGTACGCGATGTGGCCGACGTCGGCGTCCGAGGCGGCCAGCACGGCCAGGCAGGTGCCCTGGCCGGCGGCCGTCACGAACAGGAACGCGGCCTCCATCTCGACGATGGTCTGGCGGACCTCGCCGCCACCGAAGTGGCGGCCGGCGCCTCTGGCCAGGCTCTGGAACCCGGCGGCCACCGCGGACAGGTGCTCGGAGTCCTCACGTGAGAGTCCCTGGGAAGCCCCCACGACCAGACCGTCGGTGGAGAGGATCACCGCCTGACGGACGGCCCCCACCCGGCTGATGAGGTCGTCGAGCAACCAGTTCAGTTCGCCGGACGCCGTGACTTTCCCGGTCATTCCTCACCCTTCTCGCCGTTCGCGTTATCTGCGTAGTCTGCATCCTCACGTCCCCTGCGCGCGCCCTGTTGGAACGCGGAGAACATCGCGCGGGCCTCTTCCGGCGACCGTTCCTCGGCCACCTCGGAGACGGGCGCGGGGAGCGGAGGAGCCTCGATGAGCTGCGGCGCCATGTTGGTTTGCCGGACTCGTCGGGGCAGACCGTTGTGTGTGCCGCTGACGACCGAGGTCGGCAGATTATTCGGCAGACCCGGCCGGGCGGCGCCGGTGATTCCGGTGGTGCGGGTCCGGGTGGGCAGGCCACGCGTGGTGCGGACCGGCTCCTCCTCGGGCTCCACCGGGGGCACCAGCCCGACGGCCGGGACCGCTTCCACGCGCCGCTCGGCCGGGGTGAAGTACGGCGAGGGCTCGGGTTCGTCGACCGATGGCTCGGCTTCGGCCTCGAGGGCGAGTTCGGCTTCGGCTTCGGCCAGCTGCTTCTTGTGCCTGGGCTCGTGCCCGAGCTCGCTGTCGGCCTGGGCGTCGTCCTCGTCCGCCGAGGTCAGCACGGCGCGGGCGCCGTTGCGGGACGGCGTGGCGGTGGCCTGCGTCCCGTCGGACACCAGGCCCCGCGGGATGAGCAGGATGGCGGTCGTGCCGCCGTACGGGGAGGACCTGAGCACCACGCCGATGCCGTAGCGGGCGGCGAGCTGACCGACGACGAACAGGCCGAGCCGGTCGGAGTCGGCCAGGTCGAACTCGGGCGGCGCGGCGAGCTTGGCGTTGATCTCGGCGTACTCCTCGGGCGTCAGCCCGAGACCGCGGTCCTCGACCTCCAGCACCAGGCCGTTGGCGACCAGTTCGGCCCGCACCTGCACCTTGGTCTGCGGCGGCGAGAAGATGGTCGCGTTCTCGATCAGTTCCGCCAGCAGGTGGACGACGTCGGCCACGGCCGCGCCGACCAGCGAGGCGCCCGGCATCGGCAGCACCGACACCCGGGTGAAGTCCTCGACCTCAGCGACGGCGGCGCGCATGACGTCCACGACCGGAACGGGCTTGCGCCACGACCGGCCGGGCGCCGCGCCCGAGAGGATGATGAGGCCCTCGGCGTGGCGGCGCATGCGGGTCGTCAGGTGGTCGAGGCGGAACAGGTCCTCCAGCGACTCCGGATCCTTCGAACGCCGCTGCATCGCGTCGAGAAGCGTGAGCTGGCGGTGCAGCAGGCTCTGGTTACGGCGGGCCAGGTTGAGGAACACGTGGCCGACGCCGCGCCGCAGGGCGGCCTGTCCGACGGCCGCCTCGATGGCGGTCCGCTGGACGGAGCTGAACGCGTGGCCGACGTCCTCGACCTCGGTCGAGCCGCCGGCGTCGAGGGGCGGCGCCTCGTGCTCGACGTCGACGTCCTCGCCCTTCTTGAGGCGGTCGACGACGTAGGGCAGCCGCTCGTCGGCCAGTTCGAGCGCGGCGTTGCGCAGCCCGGCGAGGTCGGCGACGAGGCGGCGGCCGAAGCGCAGCGAGAAGATGATGGTCGCCACGACGGCGATCAGACCCACACCACCCGCGATGGCGATCCGCCCGAGGATCCCGGTGGCCAGTTCGGCCGAGTGGGCGTTCAGCGCCTCAGTGGCGGGCACGCGGGCCCGGTCGAGCTCGCCGACCAGGCTGTCGGTGGTGGGCTGCCAGCGCATCACGTCGGGCGGCAGCGCGCCGCCCAGCCGCTGCTGCGACAGGATCAGGTCCTCGATCTCGGAGAACCGCTTGTACAGGTCGGAGGTGAGCACCCGCTCGTACGGCGCGCGCACATCGGACGGCAGCGTCGGGAGGTTCTTCGCGTAGTAGAACTTGCGCATCGCCACGAACTCGGCGAACGCCTTGTGCGCCTCGGCCGACATCTGGTTCTGCGCCAGGGAGCTCTTGACCAGAGCGTCTTCACGGGCCAGCATCTCGTGCGCCGTGCCCATGGTCACCAGGGCGCTGGCCTGCTGGAACATGGCCACATCCGGGAGCTGCACCATCTGCTCGTAGACGTCGAACAGCTCGTCCAAGATCGTGTTATAGGCCACAATGGCCTCCAGCACGTTGAACCTGCCGACCGAGATCGAGTCGCGGATGTTCGACAGTTCGTCCAGCGAGCCGAGCAGGCTCTCCATCGAACGCTGGAGGTTTTCGGGCATGAGCGCCCGCGCGTCGTCGGTCGTGGCCACCTTGACGAAGGCGTTCACGGTCGACGTGGTCTGCGCCTGTAGCGCGTTCAGCTCGGGGGAGGACGTCCGGTTCTCGCTCAGCAGCTCTGCCACCATCGCGCGCTCCGACTGGAGCCGGAGCCCGAGGTCCGTGGAGCTGACGCCGACGGTGTCGTACAGCTGGCCGGTGCGCAACAGCGCAACACCATCACCGACGGTGAGGTTGAGGACGAATCCCCATAACGCGCTCAACGTCAGGAGAGGTAAGAGCAACAAGAGAAAGATCTTGAACCGAATCGACCGGTTTCTTGAACCCATGGCCACTCCTGCAGTGCGTGGAGGCTCGCGCCGCATTTGGGGGGAAATGCACCTCCGGAAGATCGCACAGGAGACTAGCACCGATACAGTTCGAGCGCAGTGGAGGAATAGATGATTAGCGTGATCACCGGGGCCAGTTCGGGCGTTGGTGCTGCTGCGGCCCTGGCCCTGGCCCGAAAGGGATACCAACTTGTGTTGGTCGGGAGGGATCGCGACCGCTTAGAGTCAACAGCCTCCAGTGTCCGCTCTGTCACCGATAGTGAAGTTAGCGTAGAGATTGCCGACTTCGCTCGCCTGTCCGATGTACGGGATCTGGCCAGCCGAATCCGCGAGAAGCACGCCCACATCGACGTTCTGGCCAACAACGCCGGCGTCATGGTCTCCGACCGCAGGATGACTGCGGACGGTCACGAACTCATGATCCAGGTCAACCACCTCTCGCCGTTCCTTCTCACGAACATTCTTCTGGATCGCGTCGGGCGTGTCGTGACCACCTCTTCGCGCGCGGCGACGACGGCCCGGCTCGACCTGTCTGACCTCTCGCGTGAACGGCGAAGGTGGAACGGCTGGCTGCAGTATGGCGAAACCAAACAAGCGAACGCTCTATTCACCGTGGGCCTTGCTACCCGCGGGTGTAAAGCCACCTGTTTCCATCCCGGCGTCATCAAGACGTCATTCGCCGGGGGCACCTTGTTCATGAAACTCGTCACCCTGCCTGGTCTGCACGAACCTGTCGAGAAGGCGGCGTCGCGACTGGCATATCTCGCCACATCGGAAGACGGGGAGAAGCGGGCCGGGACGTATTTCCGGGACAACCGCCCGGGTAAGGTGCCGGCCCGGATGCGTGACCCGGAGCTGGCCGAACGCCTGTGGACGGTAAGCGCCGAAGCGGTGGGACTGCCGACGAACGCCTAACTATCGGTGACCGCTCGTTTACCATCTGCTGGTGACGTTCTGTCTTGCGGACGCCGAGTCGATGTGTCTCCTGGCCACCCGCCTGGACGAGGCGGCCGGAGAGATCACCCGACTGCAGGGCGCCTCGGTGTCCGTCGGCCTGCCGATCACGGCCCCCGCCGAACTCGCGCACTACGAACGACCACTGCGCGACCTGGTCGAATGGTGCCACTCGTCGGCCGCCGACCTCCGCAGGCGAGCGGCCGTCGCGGCCCAGGCCGACCTGATCGACCGCGAACCCTTCGGCGGCAAGGCGACCTATGACGCGCTGAAGACGGCGGCCGCGGGTGGCGTCGACACCGAACTCGCCGCCTTCGACGCTCTGAGTCCCGACGGCGACGCGGCGGCGTTCTTCGCCGGGCTCGCTCCCGGACGGGGGCTTGCTGTGGCCATGGCCCGCGCGTCGCAGGTCGGTGCGCGGGCGGGGGTCCCGTTCGAACTCCGCTTCGCGGCCAACCGCCATCTTGTATGTCTTGCGCACGCCGAGGCGCTCCGAACAGGAGACCAGGCGGCAGCACAGCGATACACGAAACTGCTGGCCCCTGACAGACGACTTCTGCTGTTCGACGTGCGGGGCGCTGGGCGAATCGCCGAGGTCAAGGGGGATCTGAACACGGCGGTCTCCGTCGCCATCATGGTTCCGGGCACCGGCAGCAATCTGGCCAACTTCGACGCGGGGCCTGTCTCGGACATGCGAACACTCCATACCTTCGCCGACCAGCGCGCTCGCGGAACCGTGGCGACAATCATGTGGCTGGGAGCCGAGATGCCTCCCAACGTCGGAGCGGCGGCGCTCGACCTCTACGCCGACCGAGGAGCCCCCAAACTCCGCGACTTCGTCGCCGGACTTGGACTTCCCGGCGAGGTGCGCACCACCCTCATCGGTCACTCCTACGGAAGCACCCTCACCGGCCACGCGGTGAGAGCGGGGCTTCATCCGGACAATCTCGTCGCCGTCGCCAGCCCGGGATGGGGGGTCGATCACGTGACGGAGTTGCGGGCGCCCACGACGTCGCTCTTCGCCGTCCGCCATCCCCACGACTTCATCAGCGTCATCCCATCGCTGGAAGACGGCGTCCGTGGTGCCGGCCTGCCTGCACCTTCGTCCATCGGCCACGGTAACGACCCCATCCTCATGCGCCATGTGACCAGGCTCGCGTCGGGCTACGACGACGCATTCCTCCAAGGGGGGTTCGACCTGGCGGCGCACTCCGACTACTTCGGCGGCGAAGGCAGGGCGCGAACAGCGACCAACAACCTGGCCAGAGTGGTCACCGGCGAGGATCCGGTGACCTTCGACGAAGCTCGGAAGGCGCTGTGAGCCGCCGCTTCGCATGGATCGTGGCGGGAGTCATGCTGATCGGGCTGGGCGGGTGTCAACGGGGTCGCTCAGACGAGCCAGGGATCGCGCGAGGCCTCATCGATCTCGAACTGGCGCTCATGCGATCTGTCGGCACCGCGAAGCTGGCGGGCGATCCCACCAGAACCAGCCAGCCATGGCCCTGCCACTCTGAAGATCGCCACGGCTTCATGCTCAACTACAACGCGAAGGCAGAAGCTCCGGGCGTCACGGTGAGAACAGTTCTGCAGTTCTGGCGCAGCCTCGGTTACCGCGTCGAAGTCGACCGGTCGACGGATGCGAAGCGCCCCGAGGCCATCGTCGGAGGGTCGTTGATCGAGCTGTCCGTTCACGGCTACCCCGACCGCGGTGAGGTCTGGATCTCCGGGAACACGGTCTGTCTTCCGGGAGAGGTGCCGAACAGCTGGCGTGACGTGCTGTGACGCGACGTCCCGAGAGTGGCGGACAGCCCTCGAACGGTCTGGATCGGCAGAACCAACTGATGTGTGGATAGCCACCGCAGTCGGTGAGATCACTGCAGCCCCTCCATGCCGGATGCGATTGTTGGATAGCTTTGGGTGACCATTCGTTTACTATCTGCTAGTGACTTTCTGTCTTGCGGACGCCACATCGATGCGGCTGCTGGCCTCCCGTCTGGAGGAAGCGGCCCAAGAGATCACCCGGTTGCAGGGTGGTTCGGTGATCGTCGGCCTGCCGATCACCGCGCCGCCTGAGCTGGCCCATTACGAGGCGCCACTCCGCAATCTGGTCGAGTGGTGTCACTCATCGGCGGCCGAGATCCGTAAGAGAGCGGCCATCGCCGCTGAGGCTGATCTCATCGGCTGGGACCCATCCGGTGACAACACCGCTCGCGATGCGTTGATGACGGCGGCGGCGGGCGGCTTCGACGACCAGCTGGCCGGGTTCGACGCTTTGGGCGAAGACGGTGATGTGGCGGCGTTCTTCGCTGCTCTCACTCCTGGCCAGGCGCTGGCCGTGGCGCTGGCCCGCGCGCAGCACGTCGGTGCGAGAGCAGGGGTCCCGTTCGAGCTCCGCTACGCGGCGAACCGTCAGTTGGTACGTCAGGCGCGCGCCGAAGCCCTCCGAGTAGGAGACAAGGGGGCGGTCGACAGGTACACAAGGCTCCTCAACCCGGACCGGCAACTTCTGCTCTTCGATCCGCGAGCCTTAGGCAAGATCGCCGAGGTCAAGGGCAATCTCGCCACCGCGAAGAACGTCTCCATCTTCGTTCCGGGTACTGGTAACCACCTGGCGAACTACCTGGGTGGTTCGGGCGAAACCCTTGAAGCGATACACAAGGCCGCCGCCGGTCTTTCTGCGGGTACCGCCACGATCCTGTGGATGGGCTCCCCGTTGCCCCAGGGTCTCGGAGGGGCGATGTTCGATCTATGGGCTGATCGCAGTGCCCCTAAGCTGCGCGGCTTCTTCGATGACCTTCGCCTGCAGCCAGAGGTCCGGACCACCCTCATCGGGCACTCGTATGGAAGTACGGTCACTGGTCATGCGGTCAAGGAGGGTCTCCACCCCGACAACTTGATTGCCGTCGCGAGCCCGGGTTGGGGTGTCACGTCCGCGAGTGAGCTCAATGCTCCGGAGACGAAATTGTTCGCGATGCGGCACACAGGTGACCTCATCAAGCTCGCCCCTCCAGCCGAGCAAGCCATCGGCTTCTTCATACCGGTGCCGGACACGATTGCGGGCCACGGAGCAGACCCCGTCTTCATGCCCGGTGTGGAACGTCTGTCCTCAGGTTCGGAAGCCGTCCCCTTCTATGACATCGACTCAGATGCTCACTCCGACTACTTCGGTGGTAGCGAGGCCGGACGTCGCGCTGCGATGAACATGGCGAAGGTGATCGCCGGTGTCGACCACGAGACGTACGAGGAGGCGAAGGCATCGCTATGAATCGGATCGTCGTCGCACTCCTAGTGCTGCTCGCAGGGTGTGCTTCTGAACCACGGCCCCCGATATCCGCCGCACTCAGTGATCTCGAAGCGGCGCTCGCGCGGGCCGTTCAAGTGAGCTCGATTACCGACAAGCCTGTGCGCACTCCTGGCAATTGGCCATGCGGCCTTGGAGAAGGCGAGGCTTTCCAACTTGAGTTCACTGCCCCCGCGCGGGACCCCCGGGCCTCGGTCGTCGCGGTGGTGGAGCTCTGGCGTCGCGAAGGGCTTACTGTCCAGGTGGATCAGTCGCGGCATCCCGATCTGCCGGAAGTGATTGTGCGTGGGCGGCTCATCGAGATGTCGATTTACGGCTTTCCCGATCGCGGAACCGTCTGGATCGCCGGAAACACGGCCTGCCTTGACGGGGAGGTACCCGCGGCATGGCGCGATGTGTGAATCGGCACCGATAAGTGGTCGCTTGTCACGATGCGGCGGCCTGTGACCTGCCCAGACAGCGCCGTGCCCGAGATGTGGTGGAACGTGGAGGAATTCTCGTGCACAGTGGTTCTTAAACGTTTCCCAGGAAGTGTTCGCCCAGAGTTTTTTGGTAGCTACCTGGTCTGTTTCCTTCCCCGCCCGATAGCGTCCCGGGGTGGCAGCGGCAGTGACTCTTTCCAGCCCCCCAGTTGTCTCGCAGCGCGACCCCTTCCTCGACAACGCCAAGTTCTGGGCGATCGTCCTGGTCGTGTGCGGGCATCTGGTGGAGGACCTGCGCGACGTACCGTACGCGCACGCGCTCTACCTCTTCGTCTACACCTTCCACATGCCGCTGTTCATCACGATCAGCGGCTACCTGTCACGCAACTTCACCCGGCTGAGGGCCCAGAAGCTTGTCTCGACCCTGCTGGTCCCTTACGTCATCTTCGAGATCGCCTACTCGCTCCCCAGGCTCATCCTCTACGGCAAGTTCCAGCTGACCCTGCTCGACCCCTACTTCCTGACCTGGTTCCTGCTGTCGCTGTTCATCTGGCGGCTCTCGACGCCGGTCTGGTTCCAGGTCAAGTGGCCGCTGGCGGTCGCGGTGGGCATCTCGCTGATCAGCGGCGCGTCCGCGCTGCCGGACGAACTGTCGATGAACCGGACCCTCGGCCTGCTGCCGTTCTACGTCCTGGGTCTGGTGCTGACCCCGCGGCACTTCCAGTACCTGAAGAACAGGTGGGTCAGGATCACCGGGGCGCTCCTGCTGGTCGCCGGGCTCGGGATCACCTTTCTGATCCACTACGACGTGTCGACCGAGTGGATCCGGTGGCGGCACGCGTACACGCGGATCGGGGTCGACAACTTCACCGGGGCGGGCATCCGGCTGCTGATGCTGGTCATCGGGGCGGTCATGGTGGCGTCGTTCCTGTCGATCATCACGTCCAGGAAGACGTGGTTCACCGCGCTCGGCGGGCTGACCATCTACGCCTATCTGCTGCACGGCTTCGTCGCGAAGGTCCTCGACCGGTTCCACGACCAGCTCAACAACCCGATCGGCGTGGCCGGCGTGATCCTGTTCGGTGTCGTCCTGACGGCTGTCCTGTGTACTCCGCCGTTCCGGACACTCTTCAAATGGGCCGTGGAACCCAACCTGAAGTGGGCCTTCAAATCCGAAGGCAAATCCGAAGGCCCACGCCCCGCGGCCACCCCGAGCCCAACCAGCGCCCCGGCGCCCCCTGAAGCCGGCCAACGTCCCTGAGTGCGCGGCAAACGGAACGGCGCCCCCTCGTCGTGAGGGAGGCGCCGTTCACTCGTACAGGGAACTCAGATCATCACGTGTTCGTCGGGGTGGCCGACGAAGGAGAAGACCGCGTTGCGGGTCAGCTTGTAGTCGGCGGCCTGCCACGTGTGCTGGGTGGCGTCCGAGCCGCGCATGTAGACGAAGTTGAAGCGGTCGGAGGAGTAGATGCGCACGCCGTCTTCCTTGAGCCTGCGCACGAGACGGGTGTCCTCGCCGGCGTTCACGGCCTCGAAGGCGTAGGTCCGCAGGAGGTCTGCCTTGGCCAGGATGGTCGCGCCCTGGACGAGGTGCGTGTAGCGGTTCTCCAGGCCGGGCAGGCGGAAGACGGTCGTGTTGGAGTCGGGGAAGTACGTGTAGTGGGCGCCCTTGCCGGTGAGCTCGGCGTCGGCGTAGTCGAAGACGCGCACCAGGTCCCACAGGTAGTTGGGGCCGTAGAGGTTGTCGTCGTCCATCTTGGAGATGAGCTCGCCCTCGGCCTGCAGGATGCCGTGGTTGAGGACCTCGCCCAGCGTGAAGTGAGGGGGCGCGTGCAGCACCTTCACCGACGGGATGCCGGCCGCCAGGGCCTTGTCCCGCACCACGTCGGCGTCTTCCGACAGGCCGTGCAGCACGAGGATCAGTTCCAGGTTGCGGTGCTTCTGGCGGGCGACCTGCGCGATGGCGTGTTCGAGCTGGCCGGCGCGGTTGGTGGGCAGGACGACGGAGACGCTGCGGGATCGCTCGGCGACGGGGTGGCCGAGGTCGCCGAGGATCTGGTCGACGCGGTGGGTGAACAGGTGCTTGTCGAACACCTCGCGCAGCGCGAGCATGCCCTGCCGGGCGCGCAGCTCGGGGCTGTTGATGTAGTACAGCGCCCGGTTGTACGCCTCCTCCTGCGAGTGCGCGATCGGGATCAGCGGCCCGAACGTCTCCTCGATGGCCCGCGACCAGCCGGAGAGGACCGTGGTGCCGCAGGCGGAGAGTTCGAAGACGCGGCGCGCGCACATGGTCGGTGAGTCGATCACCGAGTTCACGTTGAGGAAGACCTTGTACATCTTGTACGCCGCCAGCATCTGCTCATAGGGCAGTTCGCCGACGATGTGGGGGCGGTACTCCTCGGGCCAGGCGTACTTGTCGGCGACGGAGGCGTTGCGGGCGAAGATGTGCAGGCCGAGCTCCCGGGTGGGAGCGATGACGGTCTCCATCTGCTCGCGGCGCTCAGGGTGCTTGTCGCGGAAGTACATGCCGCCGAAGACGACGTCGTACTTGCGGCCCCAGCGGGTCATGATCGGGTTGTGGATGCGCGGCTGCGCGGCGAACTGGAGGACGCCGACCCGGTCGTGGCCGAGGATCTCCCGATATTTCGGGATCATGTCGCCGTCGCACGTGTACACCTGGTCGAACAGCTTCGCCGTGTCGATGAAGAAGTCGAAGTTCGGCGGGTCCTCCTTGTTCCAGAAGACCGTCGGGATGCCCTCAGCCTTGCACCAGGCGATCAGGTCGCGCAGCTCCTGCTTGGGCGCGTTGGTGCCGGTCATCTGGTAGCGCCAGCGGCCCTGGTTGCCGTGCCAGGCCGACTCGCAGAACAAGACATCCGGTTTTTTAGAAGCGAAGATCTCGCGCCAGTCCTGGAGCCCGAACTCGATCTGGTCCCACTCGTATTTGAACGCCAGGCGGGAGAAGTCGTCGAGGATGACCGCGACCTTGAGGTCGGGGCGGTTCAGGATCCCCTCAGGCTCGGGCCACTTCAGGTTCGGGATCCTGACCGTCGGACCGCGCTTCTCGGCCTCGGCCTGCACGTCAAAGGCCGACGGAGGCGCCTGAGGACCCTTCTGGCCGCGCCACGCCCTGCGCAGGTCGCTCGGCAGCTTGACGATCTTCTTGGGGTTGTTGCCGGCCTTGGTGATGGCCTCGCCGACCCGGTACTGACGCCCGGTCTGGGTGGCCTTCGCCTTCCAGAGGGCGTACTCCGCGCGGGCCTCCTGGTAGGCCAGGCGGGTCTCCAGCTCGCGGATCGTCTCTTCGTAGAACTCGACGGTGCGGCGGTCCTCGGGCAGCCAGTTGACCGGGCCGAGGCGCTGGAACTTCGGCTCGTCGGGGGTCTCGTCGGTCTCAGCCATGGCTCGTCCCTGCTCGTCGTCTCAAGGTTCGACATCGTACGGCGCAGGCCGTGGTCGTTTGGTGTGTTTGTCGGAGTTAGTCCCCGACGGCGTTCCGCGACGCGGGGGACAGGTTCTCACCCTGCAGCCAGGACGCGATCACCCGGGCGATGCGCGGACCGGCCTTGCCGTCCCACAGCATCGGCAGGTCACCCGACGGGGTCGTCGCGCCGTTCGCGAGAGCCACGGTCGCGGCGGCCGGCAGCGAAGCGGGGGTCACGAGGCGGTTGGTCCCGTGGGTCACGGTGATCGGGCGCTCGGTGTTGAGGCGCACGGTCAGGCACGGCACCTCCAGCATCGTGGTCTCCTCCTGCACGCCGCCCGAGTCGGTCACGACCAGCGCCGCGCCGCGTACGAGCGACAGGAAGTCCACATAACCGAGCGGGTCGATGATGCGCATCCGAGGGCCGTCGACCAGACCGGCCTCCGCCAGGCGGGTGCGGCCACGCGGGTGGAGCGGCACGATCACCGGCACCTGCTCGGCGACGCCGAGAACCGCGTCCACCAGTTCCTTGGCGGCGGCGGGGTCGTCGACGTTGGCCGGGCGGTGCAGCGTGGCGACCGCGTAGGCGCCGCTGATCCCCAGGCGCTCCTGCACGGGGACCGGGTCGAGCTTGGGCAGCGCCGAGAACAGGCTGTCGATCATCGGGTTGCCGACCAGATGCACTTTGGAGGCCGGTACGCCCTCAGTGGCGAGGTAGGACAGCGCCTCCGGCGACGTGGCGAACAGCAGGTCCGACAGGCTGTCGACGACGATGCGGTTCACCTCTTCGGGCATCGTGCGGTCGAACGAGCGCAGGCCCGCCTCGACGTGGGCCGTGGGCACACCGAGCTTGGCGCACACCAGGATCGCGGCGAGGGTCGAGTTGACGTCCCCGTACACGACCACCAGAGACGGCTTCTCCCGCTCGACGACCTCTTCGAGACCGACGAGGAGGGCGGCGGTCTGCTTCGCGTGGGAGCCGCTGCCGACGCCCAGATTCGCGATCGGTTCGGGCAGCCCGAGGTCGGCGAAGAACACGTCCGACATCAGGGCGTCGTAGTGCTGGCCGGTGTGGACGATGCCCTGACGGATGCCCAGGTCGGCGAGTCCGTTGACCACCGGAGCGGCCTTCGGGAAGTTGGGCCGGGCACCCAGGACGTGCAGGACGAGGGTGTCCTGGAGACGCGAATCCCTCACTGACCTTGCCTTTCATCCATGATGGGGGCAAACGTTGCCTATGGTACGGTCACGCCGTGGTAGCTGAGGCCAACAAGCCCATTCCGGCAAAGGCCGCGAAGGCCAGTGCCCGAAGGTTCATGAAGGGGTTCGTCAAGAACCCGGTGACGACGTCCCGGATCTTCGTGGGGAAGGTCGTGCAGGACCCACTCCGGGTGGCGCACGCCGCCGCGGAGAGCGTGCCGAAACCGCTTCGCCCACTCGTGGGCAAGGTGGCCTGGCCGGTCGCGCGGGTCGCCAAGGTCACGATCCGCAAGATGTGGCGGCGGATGGCCAGAGTGCCCCTGAACGACTCCCGGGCCGTGTTCGACGCGGGTCACATGACCAGGGCCCTCGACATGCTCAAGCCGCACGAGCGGTGGGTGTTCATCAAGCGACGGCTCGCCCTGTACGAGGGCGAGCGGGGCGCTCTGCTGCCCAACCCGATCCCGCCGAAGCCCAAGGTGATCATGGGCGAGCGGGTCCCGGGGCGCGCGCTGCACATCGTGACCAACGCGCTGCCGTTCACCCAGGCGGGCTACACCGTGCGCACCCACCGCATCGTGACCGCCCAGAAGGCCGCCGGGCTCGATCCCCATGTGGTGACGAGCTGGGGATGGCCGGCGCTCCAGGGCTTCCCCGACGCCGAGGCGTTCGAGGAGATCGACGGCATCCCCTACCGCCGGCTGCTGCCGGGCGGCGGCGGTGAGATCCCGATGGAGACCCGGGGCCGCATCACCCGTGGCGCCGAGGACATCACCGAGCTGGTCCGCCAGCTGCGGCCGCAGGTCCTCCACGCCGCCACCGACCACCGCAACGGGTCGGTCGCGATGGCCGTACGGGAGAGAACCAACACCCCGTTCGTGTACGAGGTCCGCGGCTTCCTCGAGGAGACCTGGGCCAGCCGGGATCCCGCGCGGATCGGCACCGAGCGTCATCTCCTCATGCGGGAGCGCGAGGCCACCATCATGAACTCGGCCGACGCCGTGGTGACGCTGGCCGAGACGATGGTCGGCGAGATCGTCGAGCGGGGCGTCCCCCGTGAGCGCATCTTCCTGGCCCCCAACGCCGTCGACGCGTCCCTGCTGAGCGCCGAGTACGACGGCATGGCCCTGCGCCGCCAATACGGCATCGGAGAGCACGAGATCGTCATCGGCTCGGTGTCGTCGATCGTGGCCTACGAGGGCTTCGCGACGATGCTGTCGGCGGCCGCGTTGCTCAAGAGCGCCGGCACCCCCGTGAAGGTCCTGCTCGTCGGCGACGGCACCGAGCGCGAGAACCTTCTCGCCCAGGTGAACAAACTCGGTATAGGTGACATCGCGATCCTGCCCGGGCGCGTCGGGCCCGACGAGGCCCTGCAGGCCCAGGCGGCCATCGACATCTTCATCTGCCCCCGCGAGGACCTGCGCGTATGCCGTCTGGTGACGCCGCTGAAGCCGGTCGAGGCGATGGCGCTGGGCAAACCGGTCATCCTCAGCGACCTGCCCGCCCTCGCCGAGCTCATCGGCGCCGGCGACCCCGGGATCCTCGTCCAGGCCGGGAACCCGGAAGCGCTGGCCAGCGCGGTGGCGGAGCTCCGTGACGACCCCGAACGGCGCCGCAAGATGGGCGCGGCGGGCCGCGAAGAGGTGGCCGCGAAGCGAACGTGGAGCAGCCTTGCCAACACGTATCGCGAAATTTACGAATCACTCGCCCGCTAGCAAAATTCACCAAGGACGCCGGATGTGCAGCATCAGGCATCATTGGTGCCGACTTGAGATAGCCTTTGCGACCATGAAGTGTTCTCTTCACCCCCAGGCCACGTCGTGAGCGAGATCGATCTCACGGTCATCGGGCTGGGCTACGTCGGCATGCCGCTGGCCAAGGAGGCCGTGGCGGCAGGTCTGAAGGTCGTCGGGCTCGACGTTGACGCGCGCAAGGTTGACGCGCTCAACGAAGGACGCTCCTACATCGACGACCTCACGGACGCCGACCTCGACAGCATGATCGAGAACGGTTTCACCGCGACGCTCGACGCGACGGTGCTGGCCCGTTCCGCGGCCATCGTCATCTGCGTTCCCACCCCGCTCGACGAAGACCACCGTCCCGACCTGTCGGCCGTCGAAGGCGCCACCCGCGCCGTCGCCGAGAACCTGACCGAGGGCACCCTCGTGGTGCTCGAGTCGACGACCTGGCCCGGCACCACCGACGAGGTGGCCCGGCCGATCCTCGAGAAGTCGGGGCTCCTCGCGGGCGCCGACTTCCACCTGGCGTTCTCGCCGGAGCGGATCGACCCCGGCAACCCCAAGTTCGGGCTGCGCAACACCCCGAAGGTGGTCGGCGGCTACACCACCGCCTGCCGCGAGCGGGCGACCGAGTTCTACGCGCGGTTCGTGGAGCGGGTCGTCCCCGTCAGCGGAACGCGCGAGGCCGAGATGGCCAAGCTGCTGGAGAACACCTACCGCCACGTGAACATCGCGCTCGTCAACGAGATGGCGATCTTCTGTGACGAACTGGGTGTGGACCTCTGGGAGTCGATCGAGGCCGCCTCGACGAAGCCCTTCGGTTTCCAGAAGTTCCTGCCGGGTCCCGGTGTGGGTGGTCACTGCATCCCCGTCGACCCGTCCTACCTCTCCTACGCGGTGCGCAAGCTGGGCTTCCCGTTCCGGTTCGTGGAGCTGGCCCAGGAGATCAACGAGCGGATGCCGTCCTACGTGGTCAACCGCGTGCAGCGGCTGCTGAACCGCGACAAGAAGGCCGTCAACGGCTCGAAGGTGGTACTGCTCGGGGTCACCTACAAACCCGACATCGCCGACGAGCGGGAGACGCCCGCGATACCGGTCGCCGAGGCGCTCCTGGAGCTCGGCGCGATCGTGAGCTACGTCGACCCCTACGTCAAGGAGTGGTCGGTCGAGGGCGGCCCGGTGCCTCGCGAGGAAGATCTCGCGACCGCCATCCGGGAGGCAGACGTCACGGTGCTGCTCCAGCAGCACTCGATGTTCGACCTGGAGCTGGTCGAGCGGCAGGCCCGCCTGGTGCTGGACACCCGGGGCGTGCTTGCCACCAGCGAACGCGTCGAGCGGCTGTAAGGGGGCCAGGCGCGTGCACGTGCTCGTCATGACGGTGGTGCATCACCCCGAGGACGCCCGGATCCTGCACCGGCAGATCCGCGCGCTCGTGGATGCCGGTCATGAGGTCACGTACGCCGCGCCCTATTCGGCGCGCGGAGTGGTGCCCCGGTCCTGGGTGAACGGCGTCGACCTGCCCCGGGCGGCCGAGCGTCGGCGGATCACCGCCGTGCGGGCCGCGCGCAAGGTGTTCAAGAGCATGCGCGGCAAGGTCGACATGGTGCTCATCCACGACCCCGAGCTGCTGTTCGCGGTCGCCGGGGTGCGCCATCGGCCGCTGGTGGTCTGGGACGTCCACGAGGACACCCCCGCCACGCTGTCGCTGAAGCCGTGGCTGCCCTCCTTCCTGCGGCCGCCGACCCGATTCATGGCCCGCATGCTGGAGAGCTGGGCCGAACGCAACTTCCACCTCCTGCTCGCCGAGACCGCCTACGCGGGCCGGTTCAGGGAGGCGCATCTGGTCGTACCGAACGAGACCTGGGTACCCGACACGGTCTCGCCGCCCGGCGACGACCGGGTGGTCTACCTGGGCTGGCTGTCCGAGGCCCGGGGTGTGCGCGAGGCCATCGAGGTCGGTCGCCTGCTGCGGCCGCACCGGGTGGTCGTCGAACTCATCGGGTACGCCGACCCGCAGTCCCGCCGGATGCTGGCGGCGGCCGTGGAAGAGGGCGCGCTCGAATGGCGCGACTTCATGCCCAACGACGAGGCGCTCAAGCGGCTCGACGGCGCCCTCGCCGGCCTGTCGCTGCTGCACGACGAGCCCAACTACCGCCACTCGATGCCCACGAAGATCGTGGAGTACATGGCCCACGGCATTCCGGTCATCACCACCCCATCACCTCGCGCGGTCGAGCTCATCGAGCGTTACCGCAGCGGCGTCGTGGTCCCGTGGAGTGACCCGGAGGCCGTCGCGAAGGCCGTGCTGGCGCTGCGCGACAACACCCAGGAACGCCACAACGCGGGCGCCCGCGGTTACGCCGCCGCCCGGGGCAACCACCACTGGCCCAACTCCGCGCGCCGATTCGTCTCCCAGCTCGAATCCTGGACCGGCGTCAAGCCGTAGTCTTGCCTGTACGTCAATCTGATGAGGTGACGGTTTGCGCTGGCTTGCTCTGCTCCTTGGGATCGCGATCCTCGGGGGCGTGGCCACCGTGGTTATCGCACTCCAGGAGACGGACACCCCACACGCCGCGCGCATCGGCAGCACCTCTCCCTCGACGCCCAGCCCGACCCCCTCGAACACCGGTTTCACCGACCCGTGCGGCACGTTCGACACGAACATGCGCACTCCCTACGCGATCACCGGCTACTGGATCATGCCGTCGGCCGACCGCTGCAACTGGCGCCGCCAGCTTGAGGAGATCCACCAGGTCGGCGGCGACACGGTGGTCCGCATCGGCTTCGGCCTCTCGCCGCGCGGGGTCGACTCCGAGGGCCGGATCCTGGAGGCGCCCACCGCCGAGGAGACCGAGCCCAAGCCCGACGAACGCTACGGCTACTGCGTCGAAGACGGCCTGACCTGCTACCAGGCGGCCGAACGCGACCTGAAGGCGGCCAACCCCGGCAACCGCGTCTCCTGGTCGTTCGTGTTCCGCACCGACGAGTCGTACGGCGACGACGTGTTCCGCTGCCCCGGGATGGAACGGAAGATCGTCGTCGGTGACCGGGTGTTCTTCCGCCTGATCGCCGACGAAGACGGCTCTGACGACGCCACCTGCGACTTCGCCACGACGGGCAAGGGCTACCACTTAATCCTGGTGTCGGCCGGCGCGACCGACAGCCTCACCGAACTGCTCGACCTGGGCGACCAGTTCGGCATCAAGGTGTTCCCGGCGCTGCCCTCGGCCCCGCGCGACCCGACCGGCGTCACCCGCGCCAACCCGCGCCACATCGGCACCCTCACCACGCTGACCCGGCGCATCCTGCAGGACTACGGCGCCCGGTTCGCCGGCCGCGAGTCGCTCGGCGGCGTCTACCAGCCCTTCGAGCTCGTCATCAGAGACTGGGCCGATCCTGAGAACGTGCCAACGCTGCAGGTGTACGCCGAACAGCACCGCATCGTCGAACAGACCCTCCCCGGCAAGCCGATCCTGGTCAGCCCCTACCTCGACGCCCGCCGCCGGGTCGACTTCACCTCCACGCCCAAGCAGGTCGGCGAGGGTTTCAAGGCGCTGGCCCGCACGGGCGTCGGCATCATCGCGCCGCAGGACTCGCGCGGCACCGGCAAGGTCGGCCTGTTCTGGCCGAACTGGAAGAACCAGCCGGTCGACGAGCGGCTGAAGCCGGTGGTGGGGGAGAGCACGTACAACACCGCTTACTACGGCGCGACCCGTGACTACTACCGAGCCATGTTCGAGTCGCAGAAGGAACTGCGCGACGAGGAAGACATCGACGTGCGGCTGTGGGCCAACGTCGAGGCGTTCGAACCGTCGGCGACCGAGAAGTGCGGCGCGCAGGGGACCCGGGGCCGGACCGACAAACCCCGTCTCGACACCGCGGTCACGCTGGTCGGGCCCTATGTGTCGAAGATCATTTCGTACATGTGGAGCGACTTCTTCACCTGCGGCACCCCCTCGCTGGCGGAGGACCTCGCGACCGACTGGGAACGCCCGATCGCCATCCAGGCCATCCGCGAGAAGCGGGACATCCAAGACGGCATCCAGCTCCGCGGCTACCACCTGAAGAACGTGAAGGTGACGCTGAGCTGGGAGACCCTGGAGACCCCGCGCGTGGTCGACTCGCAGTCGGTCGGCTGGTTCGACGGCCAGCCGATGGCCGACTTACCACCCACTGTCGGAAAAGTGTGGATCCCGGTCGACTGGGAGAGCGTGCCGCCCGACACGTGGGTCCGCGTCGAGGTGACCGCCGCCGACGGCCGTAAGGCCGCCGAGCCGGTTTACTACCACAACGAGTGATCGCGACAGCGTGTAACGTGCCTGACATGGTCCCGCGCATCCCCGTCAGCGTGGATCTCGTCGTGCTGACGGTGAGGTCAAGCGCCCTGTGCGCCCTGGTGTGGCGCCGGGATCGGCCGCCATACCCGGATCTGTGGGCCATGTCGGGCGGCTTCATCCATCTCGACGAAGACC
Organism: Herbidospora mongoliensis; assembly: GCF_001570545.1. Taxonomy (GTDB): domain Bacteria; phylum Actinomycetota; class Actinomycetes; order Streptosporangiales; family Streptosporangiaceae; genus Herbidospora; species Herbidospora mongoliensis. The sequence continues at coordinate 466,794 of NZ_BBXD01000008.1, forward strand.
TGCCCGCCGCGGCCGCCCGGGTGCTGGCCGAACGGGCCGGCATGGCCGGCGCGCCGGTCCACCTGGAGCAACTGCGCACCTACGGCTACCCCGACCGCGACCCGCGCCAGCGCGTGGTGTCGGTCGCCTACCTGGGCCTGGCCCCCGACCTGCCCGCCTCCACCGAGGCCCACATGAGCTGGCAGCCGCTGAGCGACCTGACCGACATGGCCTTCGACCACCGGCGCATCATGATGGACGGTCTGGAGCGGGCCCGGTCGAAACTGGAGTACACCTCACTGGGCGCCGCCTTCTGCCCGACCGAGTTCACTGTGGCCGAACTGCGAAGGGTGTACGAGATCGTGTGGGGCCGCCCCCTCGATCCGCGCAACTTCCACCGCAAGGTGACCAAGACCGAGGGGTTTCTGGTGCCGTCAGGGCGCACGACCACGCGCGATGGAGGGCGCCCGGCGATGCTCTACCGGAGGGGACCGGCGGAGGCGCTGCACCCACCGATGCTGCGGGTCTGACCTCGCTGCGGAATGTGACTTATGCGCAGATCCGGCGTGAATGGTCACATGTTGGCGGTGTGATTGCAGATCCCTCTGTTAGTTATCGGGATATTCTCCCCCTGTGCTGATATCGGAGCCCCGCACTGTGCCGGCGGCCGCCGTTGAACCCCCCTTCGCGCAGCCCCGCTTACGGGTGCTCGACCTGCTGCGGTTCGTGGCGGCAATGGCGGTGGTGCTGTTCCACTTCGGGGAGACCCGCGCGTGGGGGACGGTCAACGCGTTCCCGGCCCTGAGCGGCGTGACGATGTTCGGCGCCTACGGAGTGCGGCTGTTCTTCATGATCAGCGGCTTCGTGATCCTGATGAGCGCCTGGGGCCGGACCCCCGGCGAGTTCATGGGCTCCCGGATCGCACGCTTATATCCGGCCTACTGGGCCAGCGTGATCATCCTGGGCGGGCTCGCGTTGATGGGCTTCATCACCGACCACCGCCCGACCCTGAGCGAACTGCTCGCCAACCTGACGATGTTCCAGCACGGCCTGCGGATCCGCGACCTGGAGATCGTCTACTGGACGCTCTGGCACGAGCTCATCTTCTACGTCATGATCGCGTGCTTCGCGGTGGTCGGGATCACGTACAGAAGAGTTCTCGGCTTCATGGGCGGCTGGATCGTGCTGCTCGCGCTGGCCGAGCGGCTCGACATCTCCCTGCTGAAGGTCGCGCTGGCCCAGTTCGGGGCGCCCTACTTCATCGCGGGCATGGCCCTCTATCTGATCTACCGGTTCGGCGGTTCGCTGCTCCCGTGGCTGTTCGTCGGCCTCGCCTACGTCTTCGGCCTGGTGCAGCTCCTCGGCGAGGGCCCTTCGGCCATCAAGCGGTTCGGCGAGCCGCTCGGCACCGCGCTCGTCGTCGGCGTGATCTCGCTGATGTTCCTGGTGATGATCCTGGTCGCGCTCGGGCGGCTCGACGGCATCGACTGGCGCGGGCTGACGTTGCTGGGCGCGCTGACCTACCCGCTCTACCTGTTCCACCACCACGTCGGATTCCTGATGATCCAGTGGCTGAACCCGATCCTCGGGCATCGGATCACGCTGCCGGTCGTCATCGGGATCGTGCTGCTCGTGGCGTGGGCGGTCTACCGGTTCGTCGAGGTGCCCGCCCAGCCACGGTTGAAGGCGGCGCTGTCGCGCTCGCTGAAGATCGCCGACTGACCTGCTCTTTGGGGCAGATTCGTGGCGCGAGCCACGGCCGTCCGTGTCTTACTTCTTCTTGGGCGGCTTCGGCCAGGCCTCGCCGGGCTTGAGCACCCGGTCGCCGAGGATCGTCGAGACGGTGACGAGCTTGTAGCCCTTCTTCGTCAGGGTGTCGACGACGGTCTCCATGGCCTTCACCGTCTCCGGCACGATGTCGTGCAGCAGGATGACGGCGTCGCGCTTGGCGAACTTGAGCGTGCGCTCCTTGATGACCTTGGTGTCGCGGGCCTGCCAGTCGAGGGTCGAGCCCGTCCACAGGATCTGCGGCAGCCCGAGCGACTTCATCAGGGAGCCGACGCGGGAGTTGGTCGCGCCGTTCGGCGGGCGCATGAACGTCGGCGTGATGCCGGCGGTCTCCTGGATGATCTGCTGGGTGCCGGCGATCTCGGCCATGATCTCCTCGTCGGAGAGCTTGGTCAGGTCGGGGTGGTCCCAGGTGTGGTTACCGATCTCGTGACCCTCGTCGACCATGCGCTTCATCATGTCGGCGCGGCTCTCGACCTTCCGGCCCAGCACGAAGAAGGTGGCCTTCGCCTTGTGCTTCTTCAGGGTGTCGAGCAGGGCGGGCGTGTAGGGCCAGGGGCCGTCGTCGAACGTGAGGGCGATGCACTTGTAGCGCTCGCAGTAGGGCTTGACCTTCGCGTTCGCCGATGCGGCCGGGGCGAGCAGGGACGTGGTTAAGACGAGGGCGAGTGCCCCCCGGACGATCACGCGCATAGCGCCGAATCCTAGACGAACTCCCTGGGACGACCCTGAGACCACCGAAGAAGTAGTCTGTGGGGCACATCACCGCAACGGAGGGGTGCAATCGATGCCGCAGTTCAGGGCCATACTCGACACCATGACGGCGTACACGCCGGGCAAGGCCGTGGTGTCCGCCGAAGGCCGCTCGTACAAGCTGTCTTCGAACGAGTCGCCCGAGCCGCCGCTCCCCAGCGTCGTCGCCGCCATCGCCGAGGCCGCCGCGACCGTCCACCGCTACCCCGACCCGGCGGCGACCCGCCTGACCGAGGCGCTCGCGGCCCGCTACGGCGTCCCGCCGGAGCACATCGCGCTCGGCGCGGGCTCGGTGACCGTGGCCCAGCAGCTGTTCGAGACCGTCGGCGAGCCGGGCGCGGAAGTGATCTACGCCTGGCGCTCGTTCGAGGCCTATCCGCTGCTCGCGGACCTGTCAGGAGTCGTCTCCGTACGAATCCCGCTCGCCGCCGAGACCCACGACCTCGACGCGATGGCCGCCGCGATCACGCCGGCCACCCGCATGATCTTCGTCTGCAACCCCAACAACCCGACCGGCACGGTCAACCGCGCGGCGGAGATCGCCGAGTTCCTCTCCCGAGTGCCGGAAAACGTGTTGGTCGTCCTCGACGAGGCCTACCGCGAATACGTGCGCGACGAAGACGTGCCCGACGGCCTGACCCTCTACCGCGACCGCCCCAACGTCGCCGTGCTGCGCACCTTCTCCAAGGCCTACGGCCTGGCCGGCCTGCGCGTCGGCTACCTGATCGGCCCCGAGCCGATCGCCGCCGCCGTCCGCAAGACGATGGTCCCCTTCGCCGTCAACCACCTGGCCCAGGCCGCCGCGGTGGCGTCCCTGGCCGCCGAGCGGGAACTCCTGGAGCGCGTCGAGAGGGTCGTCGCCGAACGCACCAGGGTCCGCGAGGCGCTGATCACCCAGGGCTGGACGGTCCCCGAGTCGCAGGCCAACTTCGTCTGGCTCGGCATGGGCGACGACACGGCCGCGTTCGCGGCGGCGTGCGCCGTTGAGGGCGTCGCTGTGCGCCCCTTCGGGTCGGAGGGTGCCCGTGTGTCGATTGGGGACCGCGAGGCCAACGACGTCTTCCTCAGCGCCGCACAGGCCTTCAGGACACGCGCTTCCGCTCGGTAGAGACCACCAGCGCCACTCCGGCGACGATGACGAGACCGGCGGCCACCATCATGGTCGTCACGGTCTCGCCCAGAATGATCATCCCGAGAGCGACCGCGACGACGGGGTTGACGTAGGCGTAGGTCGAGACGAGCGAGATCGGCGCGTTCCCGAGCAGCCACACGTACGACGTGAACCCGATCAGCGACCCCACGACGATCAGGTAGACCAGCGCCCACCACGACCGCGCGGACACCTCCGCCGGGACGAAATGCTCCCCCGCCAGCACACTGCCCACCAGCAACCCGGCGCCGCCGACGACCATCTCCACGGTCGACGCGGCGAACGGGTTCTTCGGCATGGGCGCGCGGCCCGACATGAACGACCCGACCGCCCACGAGAACGACGCGATCAGAATGACGACCACTCCGATGGTTCCCCCCGACGTCCCGCCGGTGAGTGAGATCCCGGCGACGCCGAGGAACCCGATGAGGACACCGGTCAGCGTCAGGACGTGGGGGCGGTCCCGGAAGATCGTGCGCATGATGACGAGCCAGAGCGGCGTCGAGGCGACCAGCAGCGCGGCGAGCCCGGTGGAGATGTGCTGCTCGGCCACGGCGACCATGCCGTTCCCGCCGGTCAGCAGCAGCAGCCCGACCACGGCGGCGTCGAGGAACTCGCGGCGCGTCATCCGGAAGGCCTCCGGGCCTTTGCGGATCAGCAGGAACGTGCCGAGGATCGCTGCGGCGACCACGAACCGTATGCCACCGGACACGAAGGGCGGCATGGTCTCGATGACGATGCCGATGCCCAGATAGGTCGATCCCCAGACGACGTAGACGGTCGTCAGGAGGACCCACACACGTATGTCATGACCGTCCCGCTTCATGGCTCATGACAATAGCCAAATCGGGGTAAAGCGCTCCAGGCTGGGTCCCGAAATCGGGCAACGATCACCCAAGGACGGCCGCGTCGAGCACCTCGATGTCCCTGATGGCGGTCCCGGACGGGTCGAGGCTGAGCGTGAGGACCGCCTTGCCGTCCCGGAGCAGCGTCATAGGGAGCGGGCTCGCCGAACCCGGGGGCGCGGTGAGCAGGTTCGCGCAGCCGGCCGAGCAGGTGCAGGGGCCGAGGAACGGGAGATCGTCCACTGTGGCGGCCAGCGGGTCGGCCAGCAGAAGGTCCGCGATGGTCCTGGCGAGGCGGGGATAGACCTCGCGGAGACGAAGGGTGCTCATTTCCTGAGGTATTCGAGAATGAGCATGCCCAGCGTGGCGACGGTGAGGAATGTGCCGCCCGATGCCATGAGCGCGACGGCGGAGGCGGCGCCCACCTTGATGCTCAGGATGTACGAGATCAAGGAAATGGCCAGCGAGACCAGGCCGACCGTGGTCAGGGAGTGAAAGGGGGTCATTGTCGGAACTTTCTCGGAGCCGGTGGTGACGTGCTCCAGGATTGCCAGCCAGGTAAGCACTTCTATCGAGATCGCCACACTCTGGACGAGTTTTCGCAGCTCCGGACTGTCCTGGACGACTCTGAACGACTCTGGACAAGGCTGGACCGTGACTCCTCGCGGAGGGAGAGAAAACGGCGCGTGTGAATGCTGTGGAAGCGCTAACCTCACCGTCATGCCGCCAATCTTGCGGCATTTATGACCTTTAGGCCTATTTTCGGTCGGGCGTTACAGAGATAGGGCCCCCACCGTTTCGGAGACGTTCTGGCTCATGGGTACTGCGCACTTATCCCGGGTTCACCGTGACGCTCTACTGCGGGAACTGACCGACCTCCACGCCTCGGTCGGCCGGCCTTCGCTGGTCGACATCGTGAAGGCGGGCGCCGACATCAAGGCCCGCGAAGACGGCCAGAACTGGCGCCACCTGTCCCGCTCGACCCTCTCCAACCTGATGACGGGGAAGTTCACCCGTCCGGTCGAGTGGCCGCTCGTTCGCACCACCGCGATGGCGCTCCTGCAGATCGGAATCCAGAACGGTCTGCGGAGACCCGCCACGCTTGCGCAGGTGAGCGCCTTCACCGAGAAATTCGCAAACCTCTGGGGCGCCGCCGCAGCGGAATACGGTTCGCCCGGCAGGGCCGAGCCGGCCATGTCGTTCGTGCCGGGCGACATCCTTGAGCAGACTCCGCAGGAGATCCGGCTTCCGCAGAAGCGTGGGGTCGCCACCCGCATGCCCCGGGCATGGGGCCGGGTGGGCGATGCGATCGTGCGACGGGCGGAGGAAGGCGACCCTGAGGCCGCCTACCAGGCCGCCGTCCTGTTCGCGTGCGAGGCGCACCGCCAGGGGCTCACTCGCCGGGAATGCGAGGAGTACCTCGGCGCCGCCAAGGAATGGTGGCAGAGGGCTGTGGGCAAGGTGGAGCAGGCGGCTTCCTTCCGGGCCGGCGGCCTCGCACTGGTGGAGGCGATCCGCAGGCTGGCCTTCGAGAAGGAGGGCGTGTGGCGGACGATCTTCATTCAGGCGTTGTGGCATCTCCGGCAGGCCGAGCGCGACACCGAAGACGCCTCGATCGCTCCCACCGGCTCGCGGGACTTCTGAGACGGCTTGCCGCCCTGGTCTCTCACTTCGTTCGTGCGGACAGGACGCCCGGCTAGCGTGGGGCGATGCCCTGCAGACTGCCGAGGAAGCCGGTCGCCCGGTTCAACGCCTGCGTGATGAACCTGCGCACCTCTCCCCGATGGGGAGGCCTGGTCAGCAGGCACCTCACGGTGCTCACCTACACGGGGCGGCGCTCCGGCCGTACCTTCAGCATCCCCGTCGGCTACCGGCGGACGGGAGACATCGTGGTCATCGGGTCGCAGATGCCCGACGCCAAGCTGTGGTGGCGCAACTTCCTCGGCGAGGGCGGCCCGGTCTCGGTGGAGCTCGACGGCACCGACCGGACAGGTCACGCCGTCACCCGCCGCGACGCCAAGGGGCGCGTCACGGTGACCGTCACCCTCGACCGGTGAAACACCGCCCGGCACTCTCCGCGGATGCCGGGCGGTCACCAGGGCGAGAAGGTCAGACGTTGCAGGTCTTGAAGGCTTTACTGGTCGAGACCACGTTGCCGTCGGTGCCGAGGATCTCCAGGCGGAACGATCCTGATCCGCCCGAGGGCACGGTGAACGTCTTGCTCACGGTCTGTCGGCCGGGGCTGTTGTCGACATAGAAGGACATAGGCGTCCACGCGTCGCGCGTCCACTCACCCTCCAGTTCGTCCTGACGCGCCCAGGCGTAGGACATGTCCCCGATGGCGTCGCTCTCGATGTAGCCGTCCACCTTGAACTTGTAGGGCGTCGCCGGCTTGCAACTGCCGGAGACACGGGTCAGCGAGGTGAACTCGGCCTTGACACAGACCGTTCGGTAGTGCAGGACCTCCGTCGTTGTGGCGCCGGGGCTGAGGATCTCCACCCCGACGTTGTCGCCCGAATTCGTGCCGGGGATCGGAACGCGCTGGAAGGTCGAGCTGACGGTCTGAACTCCCGGCTCGGTGAAGACGATCACGCGCTCACCCTCCGCACCGGGCAACTCCCGGTCGTAGAAGCTGTCCCAGCGGTACCGGACGGTCTGCGCGATCGGCGAGCTGATCTGCGCACTGACCGTGTGGACGACGTCGGAGCCGCAACGGCCGACGTGAATTGCGGCGGGCTGGATCTGTGGCCTGCCTGGTACGGGGTCGGTGCAGGTCAGCCCGTAAGTGACGGCCGTCCCCGTCGTGTTCGCGCCGAACACGCGGATGGTCGCACTCTGCTGGTCGCGCCCGAGGCTGTGCGTCCTGGTCAAGGTCACCGTCTGCGTTCCGGCCTCGGCGAAGGTCACCTGCCGATAGTGGTTATATGTGCCGGACCAGATGTACCCGACGGTGCCGGGGCCGTCGGCCGTGATCGCGGCGCTGAGGGTGAACGCCTTTCCTGGATGACACTGACCGGTGTACGACGGCGGCTGAGCCCCTGCCGACGCCACCGAGACCGTTGGGACCGCCGCCTGAGCGGTCGCCTGGGCCGGGGGCGCACCGGCCACCAGTACCGCGACCAGCGGCACCAAGACACTCCATAAACGCATTGCTCGTCCTCTCTGGATGATCAGGGCTCATCCTGCGGGCGCGAACTTGCATCGGAATGGTGGCTCGGTTGGACCGGGTGAATCCGTCATTTTGTATCAAAACAGACCTAGGGGACGCCGCCGACAATGCGGGCCGATCTCCGTGCCGGGACGTGGCCGCGGTCGCGGCCGTCGCGGGGTGCCGCTTCTGTCAGAAGTGCAAGATCAGGCACCTCTCTGGGGCGCCGGACGGGTTCGATCGATCACATGTCGCCGGCCATTCCTGGCTTTGTTTTTGATAGTGCCATTTGGAACTCCAGACCCGCCCGTACCGCACTCCTTGAAATCGGTGAAGTGAAATGGTGTCCGGATATACCCGGACCTTTTCGGACAAGAAAAGCGAGTGCCCGGCACCCCCATTCAGGGATGCCGGGCACTCGCCTTCTCAGCGGTTCAGCTTCTCCACGATCAGCCGGTAGAGCTGTCGTGGCCGTCCGGGCTGTGGTGTCCGGTTGGGCGGAAGCGGCCACGCTAGTCCCTCGTCGACCAGCGTGCGCAGGAGTCTTCGCGCCGTCCTCGGTGTCACCCCCAGCATCTTCCCCGCGCCCTCGGCGTCGACGACGGTGTCGCCGCCTTCCAGTTTCGCGGCCAGCCGCGCCAGCACCTCGACGCCCTTGGGCTTGGCGGGCCCGGCGGACTGCGGAGGCATCCGGGGCGGCGGCACCAGCGTGCGACCCTCCCGGTCCACCGCGAAGCCCTGTGCCTGCTTCCCGGCCTGCGTACGGGCCAGTGCGGCCCGTGCGTGTGTCTCGGCGTCATGGGTCGTGCGGCCCATGCCCACCCCGACCTCGACCGCCAGGCCCAGCTCATCGCGGATCCTCGCCGCGAAGGGCAGCACCCGGAAGCCGTCGGTCGCCCCGGCGATCGATCCCCGCGTCGCCACCACCAGGTAGCTGTGGTCGTCGATCGGCCACACGCTGGCGTTGATCCGGTTCGCCTCCTGCACCAGCAAGCGGTGCAGGGAGAGCCGGAGCTCGTCACGCCAGTAACGCGGAGCCGCCCGCCTTATGGGTTCCCGCAGCGTCGGCACCTCCACCAGGATCACCGTCAGCTGGGATTCCTCCAGCCGGTGGTGAGCCCCGAGCAGGGCCGCCGTGTGGAGAGCGGTGCGGACCGCCGCCGATGTGGGCCGAATGCGGACCGTGGGGATGCCCGCGGCCGTTAATCGGTCTGCCACGCCCGGTATGCAGGTCAAGGCGCCGGTTGTGGCGCCTTGGCGGACCAGCCGCTCGTGATAGGCCGCGATCGTGCCGGTCGCTCCCGGCTCGTCGCGGCTGTGGACCTCTGCCGTGGATATGCCCAGGTCCGCGAATGCCTCGTCGACCTCGCCCCGGCCCAGCACGTCGACGCTGACCCTGCGAGGGTCGATGCGGTCGTCGAGGGCCGCCCGTGCGATCGCGGCCGTGAGGGCCGCACCGCCGAGCTGGACGTGTGTCGCCGGCATCGTCAGAACTCCGGCTCGCCGGGCCAGCTCGTAGGGAATCGGGCTGGCGAATAGGCAGGCGTCGACGCCGCCCAACCGGGTCACCTTGTCGGATGCCTCTTGCTCGTCCCGGTATGCGGCCGCCACGAGGCGGCACGGCACCGGGGCGGCGGCGTGTCCCATGAGCATGACTCGCTCGACGAGGTCATGGGGGCCCACCACACCGATGGTGAGATCCGGCGTCCCAGCGCCCATCCCGCCCCCCACGCGTCCGCGTGGCGAGTCCTCAGAACGCTCGACCAATGTTCGTCCCATCCCGCGCGCCTTCTCGATTGACTTCTCTTTGGAACGATCGCTCCCGGAGGCCGTAATGTCACGCCCGGATTTTCCGGAATACCGTTCCGAGAAGGGCGGCACGGTCCTTTCCCATTATGTTGTGGCTGGTCAATGCCATTATGGACGTCGAACTAGGCAAAAGGGGAAATCTCGCGTTCCACATCGGCTCCGAGGGCTCTGAGGCGCTGGGCGATGTCGGCGTGCCCCCGGTCGACGCGGTAGCCCGACTCGATCACCGTCTCGCCCTCGGCCGCCAGGCCCGCCAGCACGAGCGCGATGCCCGACCGGAGGTCGTGCGCCTCGACGTGGGCGCCCCGCAGCGGAGTGGGCCCGTGGACGACCGCCCGGTTGCCGTTCACCTCGACCTCGGCGCCCATCTTGTTGAGCTCCCGGGCCAGCGCGAACCGGCCGTCGAAGATGCGCTCGTGGATGTGGCTCGGGCCGGTGGCCAGCGTGGCCATCGCCATGAGCTGCGGCTGGAGGTCGGTCGCGAAGCCCGGGTAGGTGTCGGTGATCACGTTGATCGGCCGCAGCGGCCCGTCACGGCGGGCCTGGACGACCGCGCCCTCCTGGGAGAACTCCACGCCCATCTGCTCCAGCTTCCACCGCACGACACCGAGGTGTTCGAGCGAGGTGCCCAGCAGGGTGACCTCGCCGCCGGTGATCGCGGCGGCCATCATGAACGCCCCGGCGTCGAGCCGGTCGGCCATGACGGTGTGCTCGACCGCCTTGAGCTCGCGGACGCCCTCGACCGTGATGAACCCGGTGCCCTCGCCACTGATGTTCGCGCCCATCTTGCGGAGCATCTCGATGACGTCGAGGACCTCCGGCTCCAGCGCGGCGTTCTCGATGACGGTCGTGCCCTGCGCCAGCGCGGCGGCCATGAGGAGGTTCTCGGTGCCCGTGTGGGAGGGCCGGTCGAGGTAGAGCGTGGCGCCGGTCAGCCCGGCGGCCTTGATGTGGATCGCGCTCTCCTGCTCGTCGACCAGCGCGCCGAGCCGTTTGTAGCCGTTGTAGTGGAAGTCGAGGTTCCGGGCGCCCAGATTGCACCCGCCGACGCCTTCGACGACCGCTTCGCCGACCCGGTGGAGGAGGGCCGGCACGAACAGGATCACGCCGCGGAAGCGCGACGCGATCTCCTCGGGGAGCACCGGGGTGTTCACTTCTGAGGCGTCGATGACGAGCGTGCGCTCCTCCTCGTGGAACCACACCCGGGCGCCGACGGCCTCGGCGAGCTCGATCGCCCTCCGGACGTCCTCGATGAGAGGGACGTTACGGAGGACCGTCCGGCCTTCTGCCGCAAGCAGGGCCGCCCCGATCATGGGCAGCACGGCGTTCTTCGCGCCCTGAACAAACGCGGTTCCACGCAGCGCATTGCCACCGCGCACGCGGTAACGAACCATGAATGAGTCTCCTCGGTTGGGGGTGGAGAGGAAGGTGCGGCAGGTGCGGTAGCCGGGTATCGGGCCACAGTAGCCGCTAACCGGGGTCATTCGCGGCGGAACCACCCCCGGAAAGTACGGCCCGTAAGGCCGTTAAAGGCCGTCGCATAGTGGGCCGGAGTTCTGCCCCGAAAAGCGAAGTTCCAGGCCAATCATCCCGAGGTCAGCGCATCGAACACGAACGACTGACCGAGCGACCGAAACGCTTCGAAATCAGGCCCAAAACCGGCATAGCCCCTGACGAGAAGGCATGTTCGTCCAGTTCCCTGAGAAGGATTTTCGGTCTCGTGTACGAAGCCACTGACCGAAATCCACCACAGACCGAGTGGCGCCATCCGCCACGTACCGACAGCGCGCCTTACCGGAATACCGCTGTTTCACTTGTCCTATTTGGTCAGGGCCATACGCCCGGATCAGCGAAAACAGCGGCCGGTGTGCCGCGATTCACTCAATGGTGCGGATGTGACTAACGCCCGGCGGCGATGTCCCTGCGGTGGAAGGAGCCCCGCATCTCGATGTGCCCCACCAGTTCGTACGCCCGCGCCCGCGCCTCGGCCACCGTGTCGCCGGTGCCGACGACGCTCAGCACGCGGCCGCCGTTGGAGACGACCCGGCCGTCCTTGAGCGCGGTGCCGGCGTGGAGGACGTAGGCCCCCTCGACCTCCGCGGAAAGGCCGTCGATGACGTCGCCCTTCACCGGGGCGTCGGGATAGTTCTCGGCGGCGACCACGATCGTGACCGCCGCGCCCGGACGAGACACCACGGCGGGCTGGGAGGCGAGTTCGCCGGTCGCGGCGGCCATGAGGAGGTCGGCAAGCGGCGTTTCCAGGCGGTCGAGGACGACCTGGGTCTCGGGGTCGCCGAAGCGCGCGTTGAACTCGATGACCTTGGGGCCCTTGGAGGTCAGGGCGAGACCGGCGTAGAGGACGCCTGTGTAGGGCATGCCCCGCCGGGCCAGTTCGTTGACGGTCGGGGTCACCACGGTCGTCATGAGGTCGTCGACCAGGCCGTCGGGGGCCCAGGTCAGTGGCGTGTAGGCGCCCATGCCGCCCGTGTTCGGCCCCTCGTCGCCGTCGTAGGCGCGCTTGAAGTCCTGCGCTGGGGGGAGGGCGACGGCGGTCTTGCCGTCGCACAGGGCGAACAGGGAGACCTCGGGGCCGTCGAGGTATTCCTCGATCACGACGCGCTCGCACGCCGCAGCGTGGGCCAGCGCGGCGGAGCGGTCGGTGGTGACGACGACGCCCTTGCCGGCGGCCAGGCCGTCGTCCTTGACGACGTAGGGCGCGCCGAAGGCGTCGAGGGCGTCGGCGGCCTCGTCGGGAGTCGTGCAGGTGAAGGCGCGGGCGGTCGGGACGCCGGCCGCCTCCATCACCGACTTGGCGAAGCTCTTGGAACCCTCGATGGCGGCGGGTTCGCGCGACGGGCCGAAGCACGGGATGCCGGCGGCGCGGACGTCGTCGGCGACTCCGGCGACCAGGGGCGCCTCGGGGCCGATCACGACCAGATCCACGGCCAGATCGCGGGCCAGAGCCGCGACGGCGGCGCCGTCGAGGGGCGACACGTCATGGACGTGGGCCACCTCGGCGATGCCCGCGTTGCCGGGGGCGCAATGCACCTCGGCGGGTCGGAGAGCACGGCAGATCGCGTGCTCGCGGCCTCCTGAACCGATCACCAGAACTCGCACCCACGTATTCTCGCAGGCCCTGGAACCGCAGTTATCCTGGGAGCATGTGATATTTTGGGTTCGCTTTGCGGTGTCAATTGGCGATTGGAGGTGGTACGGGTGTCCTCTGGCGATCCCGTCAGTACGTGCACGCGCACGTCTGACGTGCGCGACATCCCTCTCCATTTCCATATGACCGCCGCCCGCATGCCCGCGCCCGTGTAAGGGGTGACTCCGCTGTTCGCGCGGAGCATGTGAGCCCGGCTTTTGAAGGGACCCACATGCGCTCCGCCACCCTCTTCCCCCGGATCCGCACCCCTCGTCCCGTCGTGGTCTCCACGTCGGGTGAGACGAAGAAGTTCCCCTGTGTTCCGTCGAGCGACTCGCTCGTCACCTTCGGCGCCTACATCGGCGGCCGGAAGGTGGCCTGTGACGGGATCGCGCAGGCCGTCCAGATCGTCCGGCAGCACAACGAAGACGCGCCCAAGCCCGAGGCCTACGTCTGGGTCGGGCTCTACGAGCCCGAGGCCCCCGAGGTCGAGTGGCTGGCCGAGACGTTCGGGCTCCACCCCCTCGCCGTCGAAGACGCGGTCAAGGCCCACCAGCGGCCGAAGGTGGAACGTTACGGCGACTCGCTTTTCGTGGTGCTGAAGACGGTCGCGTTCCTCGACCACGAGGTGCTGACCGAGTCGGCCGAGATCATCGCCACCGGCGAGATCATGGTGTTCGTCGGGCCCGACTTCGTGGTGACGGTGCGACACGGCGCCCACAGCCCGCTCAGCGACGTCCGCGAGAAGCTCGAAGACAAGACCAAGCTGCTCAACCGGGGCCCGTCCGGGGTCCTCCACGCCATCGCCGACCACGTCGTCGACAAGTACCTCTACGTCGCCGACCAGATGCAGGCCGAGCTCGAAGAGGTCGAGGCGGCGGTGTTCGCCGAGGTCAGCTCGCGCGACATCAACCGGATCTACCACCTCAAGCGGGAGATGCTGGAGCTCAAGCGCGCGGTCGCGCCGCTCTCCACACCGTTCTCGCAGCTCTCGCAGCGCCGGATCATCCCCTCGGACATGCGCGAATACTTCCGCGACGTCTCCGACCACCTGTCGCGCGTGTGCGAGCAGGTGCAGTCGAGCAACGAGCTGTCCGACTCGATCCTGCAGGCCGCGCTCGCCCGCACCAACGCACTGGCCAACGAGGACATGCGCAAGATCTCCTCGTGGGTGGCGATCCTGGCCGTCCCGACCATGATCGCGGGCATTTACGGCATGAACTTCGAGCACATGCCCGCGCTCGACGCGGTGTGGGGCTATCCGGTGGTCGTCGGCGTGATGGTCGTCGCCTGCGCCCTGCTGCACCGGGCGTTCCGGCGCAACGGCTGGCTGTAAGAACACGGCGCTTGGGGGCTCCGCCGCGCCCTGGAACGCGGCGGCCGGCTTTCAGACCGCCGCGACCGCCTTCACGGAACGCGGCAACGGGATGCCGCGATCGGTCCACAGCTCCCGCATGCGGTCGGGATAGTCGGTGACGATGGCGGCCACGCCCAGGTCCAGCAACTCGGCCGCCTCGGCGGGGTCGTTGACCGTCCACACCACCACGGGCAGCCCGCGCCGGGCCGCGCCCGTCATGAGCTGACGGTCGACGAGCACCCGGTCGGGTGACAGCGCGGTCGCGCCGACCGCTTCGGCCGCGCCCGCGATGTCGACCACGAAGTCGCGGATGTCGAAGCCGGCCATCCACACGGGATCGATGGTCGCCGCTTCGACCAGCGCGTATCGGTGCGGTACGGCGTCTCGCGCCGCCACCAGGATGCGCCAGTCGAAACTCAGGATGGCCGAGTTGTCGATCCGCCGGTGCCTCGCCAGTTCGTCCAGGACCAGACCCGTGAAGATCTTCGGGTCGGCCGAGAGATCGGGCCGGGTGGGGTCTGACTTGAGCTCGATGTTGAGCCGCACGTGGTCGGCGCCGTAGGCGCTGACGAGCCCGAGCACCGCGCCCAATGTGGGCATGCGGGTGTCGGGCCGGCCGACCTGGGTGCGCATGAACGGGTCGTTCTCGCGAACGGGTCGGCGCACCCCCACGTCGAGGGTGCGCAGCTGCGACAGGGTGAGTTGGTTGATCGGCCGGCCCACCAGCTGTTCGCTGCCGGTGTCGCGGCTGGTGATCGGAGAGACGGTCAGGTCGTGACTCAGGACCAACTGGCGGTCGGCGGTCAGCACGACGTCGAACTCGAGGGCGTCGACGCCGATCTCCAGCGCGTAGGCGAGACCGGGCAGGGTGTTCTCGGGCCGCAGGCCGCGGGCACCCCGGTGCCCGTGCAACTCAACAGGTCGATGCACAACCGCGAACCCTACAAGGCACGCCGGTCGGTCCCCTGTATTGGGGCTCCCATCGGCGTGCCTCACATCACAGCAGGGTCAGACGAGCGACCTGATCTGCACCGTCTGGGTGCGGCCGGGACCGACGCCGATGGCGGACATGGGCGCTCCGGACATCTCTTCCAGCGCGTTGACGTAGGCCTGCGCGTTGGGCGGCAGGTCCTCGAAGGTCTTGGCGGAGGTGATGTCCTCCTGCCAGCCGGGGAACTCCTCGTAGATCGGCTTCGCGTGGTGGAAGTCGGTCTGGGTCATCGGGATCTCGTCGTGGCGCACGCCGTTGACGTCGTAGGCGACGCAGACCGGGATCTTCTCCAGGCCCGACAGCACGTCGAGCTTGGTGAGGAAGAAGTCGGTCACGCCGTTGATGCGGCTGGCGTAGCGGGCGATCACGGCGTCGTACCAGCCACAACGGCGGTTGCGCCCGGTGGTGGTGCCGTATTCGTGGCCG
Organism: Herbidospora mongoliensis; assembly: GCF_001570545.1. Lineage (GTDB taxonomy): Bacteria > Actinomycetota > Actinomycetes > Streptosporangiales > Streptosporangiaceae > Herbidospora > Herbidospora mongoliensis. The sequence continues at coordinate 482,185 of NZ_BBXD01000008.1, forward strand.
GTCTTGCGCAGCCACTCGCCGGTCTCGTCGAGCAGCTCGGTCGGGAAGGGGCCGGAACCGACTCGGGTCGTGTACGCCTTCACGATGCCGATCACCCGGTTGAGCCGCGTCGGCGGGATGCCAGAACCGGCGCAGGCGCCCCCGCTCGTCGGCGACGACGAGGTCACGAACGGGTAGGTGCCGTGGTCGATGTCGAGCAGGGTGCCCTGACCGCCCTCGAGCAGCACGAACTTGTCGTCGTCGAGCGCCTTACTGAGGATGAGCGAGGTGTCGGCGATGTGCGGGCGCAGCCGCTCGGCGTAGCCGAGGTACTCCTCCAGGACCTTGTCCTGGTCGAGCCCGCGCCGGTTGTAGATCTTGGTGAGTATCTGGTTCTTCTCGTTGAGGGCGACCTCGATCTTCTTGGCGAGGATGCCCGGGTCGAGCAGATCCTGCACCCGCACACCCATGCGGTAGATCTTGTCGCCGTACGCCGGCCCGATGCCCCGCCCGGTCGTGCCGATCTTGGCCTTGCCGAGGTAGCGCTCGGTGACCTTGTCGAGGGCCTTGTGGTGGGGCATGATCAAATGCGCGTTCGCCGAGATCAGCAGCTTCGAGCAGTCGATGCCGCGGGCGGCGAGCCCGTCGATCTCACCGAGCAGCACGCCGGGGTCGATGACGACCCCGTTGCCGATGACAGGCACCACGTTGGGGGACAGCACTCCCGTGGGCAGCAGATGCAAGGCGTATTTCTGGTCGCCGATGACGACGGTATGACCCGCGTTGTTGCCGCCCTGATAGCGGACGACGTAGTCGACGACGCCACCGAGGATGTCGGTGGCCTTCCCTTTGCCCTCATCGCCCCACTGGGCGCCCACGAGAACGACAGCCGGCATGGTCAATCTCCCGGAACAAAAACCAAAGCCCCTGCGCGCAAGCGACAGGGGCTCTTGCAAACCGAGACTACCTGAGGTGTCGGAAAAAGGGGATCTCCGGTCAGTTCGACAGCGCGTCGGCCGCTTCAGGGGACGAATCACGCAGGAACTGCTGGCAACGTTCCGCCTCGTCCTTCTCCCCGATCGCGTAGGCCGCACGGGCCAGCGCGTTCAGGCAGCGCAGGAAGCCCTGGTTGGGCCCGTGCTCCCACGGGATCGGCCCGTGGCCCTTCCACCCGGCGCGGCGCAACTGGTCGAGGCCCCGGTGGTAACCGGTGCGGGCGAAGGCGTACGACGTGATCGCGTGGCCGGCGGCGAAGTAGTCGTCGGCCAGCGCGCCCCAGGCGGCGGAGTAGGTCGGGAACCGGGCCGCCACGTCGGCCGCCTTGATCCCGTCCTCCATCATCTTGCGAGCCTCGGCGTTGTCGGGAAGCTGCGTGGGGGGCGGGCCGGCCAGCAGGTTCTCGTGCGTTTCCACAGCGGCTCCCGTTCTCGTGATCGGTCTTTGAACACTGTCTTACCTGTTAGTGGCAAACCGTAATCATTTGTTCCCGTGTATGCCAAAGGCCCGAATCTTCGCCGATCCGGGCCCCTTCACGCACGATACCTAGCTGAGCTTCGTGCCGGCCGACTTGAGGTGCTGGCACGCCTCGACGATGCGCTTGGCCATGCCGGCCTCGGCCAGCTTGCCGTAGGCGCGGGGGTCGTAGGCCTTCTTGTTGCCGACCTCGCCGTCGATCTTCAGCACGCCGTCGTAGTTCTTGAAGACGTGGTCGACGATCGGACGGGTGAAGGCGTACTGGGTGTCGGTGTCGATGTTCATCTTGATGACGCCGTAGGAGATCGCCTCGTGGATCTCCTCGAGCAGCGAGCCCGAGCCGCCGTGGAAGACCAGGTCGAACGGCTTGTCCTTGCCGTACTTGGCGCCGACGGCGTCCTGGATGTCCTTCAGCACCGACGGGCGCAGCTTGACCGCGCCGGGCTTGTAGACACCGTGGACGTTGCCGAAGGTGGCGGCGAGCAGGTAGCGGCCCTTCTCACCCAGGCCGACGGACTCGACGGTCGCGATGGCGTCTTCGGGGGTGGTGTAGAGCTTGTCGTTGATCTCGTGGGAGACGCCGTCTTCCTCGCCGCCGACGACGCCGATCTCGATCTCCAGGACGACCCGCGCCTCGGCGGTCTTCTCGATGAGCTCGGAGGAGATCCGGAGGTTCTCCTCCAGCGGCACGGCCGAGCCGTCGAACATGTGCGACTGGAACAGCGGCTCCTGGCCGCGGGAGACCCGCTCGCGGGAGATCTCGAGCAGCGGGCGCAGGAACCCGTCGAGCTTGTCAGCCGGGCAGTGGTCGGTGTGCAGCGCGACCGTCACGTTGTACTTGGCGGCCACCACGCGGGCGTACTCGGCAAGGGCGGTCGCACCGGTGACCATGTCCTTGACGGTGGTGCCCGACGCGAACTCGGCCCCACCGGTGGAGACCTGGAGGATGCCGTCGCTCTCCGCCTCGGCGAAGCCGCGCAGCGCAGCGTTCAGCGTCTGCGACGACGTCACGTTGATCGCCGGGTAGGCGAACCCGCCGGCCTTGGCCCGGTCGAGCATCTCGGCGTAGACCTCTGGGGTTGCGATAGGCATCGAAAGTGCTCCAATGAACGTGGATTGGTGTAGACCAGTATTCCGAAGCATGCCCGGATGTGTGAAGCGCCCCGGGTTGCCGCCGTTCTCATCATGCCGGGGTACGCTCTTGTCGCGATGGACCTCACGAATCTTCTCAGCGCCGAATGGTGGATCGTCACCTTCGGGCTCATCGGCATTCTCGTCATCATCTTCGCCGAGACCGGGCTTCTGATCGGCTTCTTCCTGCCCGGCGACTCGCTGCTGGTAGTAGCCGGAATGGGCGCGTCGGCGCAGGTGGCCTCGGCGGTCGGGCTCGACACGCCGTTCCCGTTGACGGTCCTGCTGATAGGCGCCCCCGTGTGCGCCATCGCGGGCGCCCAAGTCGGCCACTACATCGGCGCGAAGGCGGGTCCCCGCCTGTTCGCCCGGCCCGAGTCGCGCCTGTTCAAGCAGGAGTACGTCGACAAGGCGCAGCACTACTTCGAGAAGTTCGGCCCGGAGAAGGCCGTCGTGCTGGCCCGGTTCATCCCGATCGTCCGGACGTTCCTGAACCCGGTCGCCGGCATGCTGGGCATGAACCCCCGCCGATTCCTGATCTGGAACATCGTCGGCGGCGTCCTGTGGACCGACGGCCTGCTGCTCTTCGGCTACTTCATCGGCAGCCGGATCCCCAACGTCGACCGCTACATTTTGCCCGGCGCCGCGGTGATCATCCTGCTGTCGGTGATCCCGATCATCCGTGAGGTCATGAAGAACCGGAAGGCCGCCAAGCACGCGGCCAAGCTCGCTCCGGGCACCGGACCCAAGGGGAAGCACCACCGCGAGACCGCGTGAGACGGCGTGACCCGCGCCGATAGCCGATCGTAATATCTTACTTTTTGGGACAGCTCAGTCTTCCCAAGCGGTTACCGTCAGAAGAGTGGGACGACATAGGTCCGATCCGTTGGGGATCGCCCGGATCGTGCTCATCGTGATCGCGGTAGGCGCGCTGCTGTCGCTCGTCGTGGTGGGCGTCGTCGGGCTGCTCACCGCGACAGACCCGATCCAGGCCCCCGACACCCCGGTTCCCCCCGCGGCGTCCGCCCAGGCCGCACGGACCGCCCCGGCGACCCTTCAGATCGCCTGCCAGGTCGAGAGCTGCCCCGTGTTCGTCCGGATCCCCGGCGGCGACGTGTTGCTGAACGGGCAGCTCACGAAGGGTGAGCAGGTCGCCTACTTCGACGGCAAGCTCGACGTCGTCCTCGACGACGCCTCACTCGTGAAGATCTGGGAGAACGGAAAGCCGCGCCCCCCGGCACCGCCGGGGGAGCCCGCCTCCTTCACCGTCACCCGAGGCCAAGGTCAGCCAAGCTGAACGCCGACCGGTAGGGCACCCCGGCGGTCGCCAGGTTGGCGTCGCCACCCCGGTGCACGATCGTCGCGATGCCGACCACGACCGCCCCGGCCTCGTTCAGTGCCTGTACGGCGGTCAGCACCGACCCACCCGTCGTGGTGGTGTCCTCCACGGCCAGCACCCTGCGTCCGGCCACGTCGGGGCCCTCGACGCGGCGCTGGAGCCCGTGGGCCTTGCCTTCCTTGCGCACCACGAAGGCGTCGAGCCGCCGGCCCTGGGCGGCGGCGGCGTGCAGCATGGCGGTGGCCACCGGGTCGGCGCCGAGGGTCAGCCCGCCGACGGCCTCGAAACCGAGGTCTTCGGTCAGTTCGAGCATCACCCGGCCCACCAGCGGGGCGGCCGTCCCGTCGAGGGTGATGCGGCGCAGGTCCACGTAATAGGCGGCCTCCTTCCCGGAGGAAAGGGTCACCCGGCCGTGCACGACGGCCTTGCTCTTGATCTCGTCCAGCAGAAGCTCTCGATCAGTCATGACCCCCAGCGTATTGACCCTCTGAGTGAGTCAGTTTTCCTGACTGATGATCGTCACGTTACAGACGGCCTCAGGCGCGGAATCATCAGGCGGTCAACCCCGGGTAATCGTGAGGTAACATTGAGTGTGCAAATCGGGCAAAGCGACCCGCAATTGCTCGACGCCCTCCGGGCCGGCGACTCCGCCGCCTACGGCGCCCTCTACGAACGCCACCGCCCCGCCGCCCGCGCCCTCGCGCGGCACCTGTTCCGTTACGGGTCCATCGACGACGCCGACGACATCGTCGCCGAGACGTTCACCCGCATCCTCGACCTGATCCGCCGGGGCGGCGGCCCGAGGGGGGAGTTCCGCCCCTATCTGCTCGCCGCCGTCCGCCGCGCGGCCTACGACCGCGCCGACCGCCGCGACGTCCCCACCCACGAGATCGAGCGCTACGCCCCCGGCGAGCCCTTCGTCGATCCGGCGCTGGCGCGCTGCGAGCGGGCCGAGGTCGCCAAGGCCTTCCGGTCGCTCCCGGAACGCTGGCGGATGGTCCTGTGGCACACCGCCGTGGAAGACCATCAAGCTGCGGAGATAGCCCCGCTCCTGGGGCTGACGGCCAACGGTGTGGCGGCGCTGGCCTACCGTGCCAGGAGGGGTCTGAGAGACGCGTACCTTCGCACATAAGAGAAGGCAAGAACGGGACAAACTGGTACGGTCGCCGGGGAGACAATCGGCGGGATTCATCCTCGCGGCCACAGCCACCCGATTACCCTGAGATGGCCATGCTAAGGAAGGCGGTGTCGCGTGGATCGCTGCGCGCTTTTCGTCGACGCCGGCTATCTGCTGGCCGATGGCGCGATGGCCGTTCACGGTACCCGCCACCGTGAGGCCGTCACCTGGGACTATCCCGGCCTGCTCCAGCTCCTCACCAACCTCGCCCGCGAGCGCACCGGGCTGCCCCTCCTGCGCTGCTACTGGTACGAGGCCACGGTCGAGGGCCGCAGCACCCCCGAACACGACGTGCTGGCCGACATCCCCGGCCTGAAGCTCCGCCTGGGCCGCATCCGGCCGGGCCGCCGCGAGGGCGTCGACGCCCAGGTCCACCGCGACCTGATGACCCTGGCCCGCAATAACGCCGTGGCCGACGCGGTCGTGGTCAGCGGCGACGAAGACCTGGCCCAGGTGGTCAGCGACGCCCAGGATCTCGGCATCCGGGTCACCGTGATCTCCATCGCCTCCGACGGCAGCTGGGCCGTGTCCCGCACGCTGCGCCAGGAGTGCGACGACCTGATCGAGATGAGCAGCGGCCACCTCCGCCCGTTCGTCACCCTGGTGACCGGCGCAGACAGCATGGTGACCCAGCAGAACGGCGCCAGGAACACCGGCGCCATCCCGGCCATCAACGGCGCCCAACCGGCCCTGCTGCCGCCTGCCCCCGCGCAGGCGCCGCCGCCCCCGGTGGCCCAGTCGAAGGGCTCCCACGCGGCGCCGTCATCGAGGCCCCCGACGCCGACCTACACCTACAACCCGCCCCTCGAACCGCCCCAGCAGCCCGCGCCCCCGCCTCCTCCGCCGCCCCAGCCGCAATACCAGGGCTCCCACGGCAGCAGCGGTGACCGGGGAGCTGACAGGGGATCCGGCTACCGCGACGCGAACACCGGCAGCTTCCCCGCAGCTCAGATGGCCCCCTACTCGGGCCCGCAGTCAGCCCCGGTCGGCGCCGCCCACGGCGGCGGAACGACGACGCTGGCCGACGCCGTCAAGGCGGCCCACAAAGAAGGCCACGACTTCGGCGACTCGATAGCCCGCGACGCCCCGGCACTCTGGCTCGAAGCGGTCCTCGCCAGAAAACCCCGGATGCCCTCCGACCTGGAGGCCAGACTCCTCCAGGGCTCCTCACTCCCGATCGACTTCCTCCTCCACGACGAAGTCCGCCACGCCCTGAGAAGGGGCTTCTGGGACGCCCTGGAGAGGGCCCGCCGCTAACTCAGCGCGTCGAAGCCGGCCCGCAGGTTGGCGATGCGCTGGCCCAGGTCGGCCAGGGGGCCGGTCATGGGGGAGTCGTTGTTCTTCTCGGCGAGGTCGCGTACCCGATTGAGTTCCTCCTCGACCGCCGTGAGACGGCGGGAGAGCTCGGGCAGGACGGCCGGCTGGTCGCCGTTGCCCGGTAGCTCGGTGGCGAGGCGTTCGCGCAGCAGGGCGGCCTGTTCGGCCAGGCGGCGGTTCATGTTGTAGAGCTCGACGAAGACCGCGACCTTGGCCCGCAGGACCCACGGGTCGAAGGGCTTGGTCAGGTAGTCGACGGCGCCGGCCTGGTAGCCACGGAAGGCGTAGTCGGGGGCGCTGTCGACGACCGTCAGGAAGATGATCGGGATGTTCCGGGTGCGTTCGCGCCGCTTGATGTGGGCGGCGGTCTCGAAGCCATCCATTCCCGGCATGCGCACGTCGAGGAGGATCAGCGCGAACTCGGTGCTGAGCAGGGCTTTCAGGGCTTCTTCGCCGGAACGGACGCGAACGGGGGTCAGGTCGAGGGAACTGAGGATGGCCTCAAGCGCGATGAGGTTCTCCTCGCGGTCGTCGACCATGAGGATCTTCGCCCGGTCTGGCATCGATCACGCACCTTCAGTGGAATCCGTCGCATCCGAGTCTGCTCGACCAGGACTACCCGATACTCGCCCGCGCATGAGCCAACCGCGGAGGCGTTCGAGAAGTCGGTCGACATCGACCGGTTTGGGCACGTAGTCGGAGGCGCCCGACGCGATGCTCTTCTCGCGGTCGCCCCGCATGACCTTAGCGGTCAGCGCGATGATCGGCAGGTCGGCGAACTGGGGCATCCGGCGGATCGCGGACGTCGTGGCCCAGCCGTCCATTTCCGGCATCATGATGTCCATCAGCACGAGGGCGACGTCTTCGTTGCGTTCGAGCTGCTCGATGCCCTCGCGGCCGTTCTCGCCGTAGACGACGGTCGTGCCGTAGCGTTCCAGGACGCTGGTCAGGGCGAAGACGTTGCGGATGTCGTCGTCGACGATGAGGATCTTGGCGCCGGTCAGCGGGTCGTCGCCGGCCCAGTCGCGGCCGATGATCTCCTCCATGGCGCGCGACGGCGGCAGGGCGGCGGGGAGCGGGAGCTCCGGGAGCACGTCGTCGTTCGGCACCTGGAGCATCATCTCGGGGCGTTCGGTGCCCGCCAGCGTCGTGGCGGCGCCGCCGTCTCTCGCCGAGAGCGGGCCCGCGTAGTTGGTGGGCAGGTAGAGCGTGAACGTGCTGCCGTGGCCCGGTTCGCTGTCGACGTGGATCTCGCCGCCGAGCAGGCGGGCGATGTCGCGGCAGATCGACAGGCCGAGGCCGGTGCCGCCGTATTTGCGGCTGGTGGTGCCGTCGGCCTGGCGGAACGCCTCGAAGATCACGTCGAGTTTGTCGGGCGCGATGCCGATGCCCGTGTCGACGACCGAGAAGGCCAGCATGTTGTCGCTGGTCTGCAGGGTCTCGTCCACGAAAGCGACGTCTCCGGCCGGTTCGACCCGCAGGCGCACCTCGCCGCGCGGGGTGAACTTGACCGCGTTCGACAGCAGGTTGCGCAGCACCTGCTGGAGGCGCTGCTCGTCGGTGCGCATCTCCGTCGGCACCGCCTCGTCGACGTCGATCGCGAACGACAGGCCCTTGTCCGCGGCCAGCGGGGCGAACGCGGCGTCGACGTAGTCGTAGAGCTTCGGGAGTGACAGCTCGGCCGGGTGGATGTCCATGCGGCCGGCCTCGACCTTGGACAGGTCGAGGATGTCGTTGATGAGCTGGAGCAGGGCTGAACCGGCGCCGTGGATGGTCTTGGCGAACTCGACCTGCTGGTCGGTCAGGTTGCCCTCGGAGTTCTCGGTCAGCAGCTTGGCCAGCACGAGCAGGCTGTTCAGCGGGGTGCGCAGCTCGTGGGACATGTTCGCGAGGAACTCGCTCTTGTAGCGGCTGGAGACCGCCAGCTGCTCGGCGCGCTCCTCCAGGGTGCGGCGGGCCTGCTCGATCTGGAAGTTCTGGATCTCGATCGCACGGTTCTGCTTGGCCAGCAGCGCCGCCTTGTCCTCCAGTTCGGCGTTGGAGCGCCGCAACTCCTCCTGCTGCCGCTGCAGCTCGTCGGACCGCTCCTGGAGCTCGGTCGCGAGCCGCTGGCTCTCCTTCAGAAGATCTTCTGTACGGGAGTTCGCGATGATCGTGTTGATGGTGATGCCGATCGACTCGACGAGCTGCGTGAGCAGGTCGAGGTGCACCTCGGAGAACCGGCCGAACGAGGCCATCTCCAGCACGCCCAGCACATGGCTCTCGAACAGGATCGGCATGACCACGATCTGCGCCGGACGCGACGAGGTCAGCGCCGTGTCGATCGTGAACGAGTCGGCCGGCACCTGGTGGATGATGATCTGCTTGGCCTCCATCGCGGCCTGCCCGACCAGGCCCTCGCCGAGCGCGAACCGGCGCCGGGGACTGCGGCCGGGCTGGATGCCGTAACCGGCGATCAGCGTGAGCTCGCCGTCGACGACCAGGTAGCAGGCGCCGTAGCTGGCCGACACGAGCGGCGTGAGCTCGCTCATGATCAGACGGGCGACCTCGATCATGTCGCGGTGGCCCTGCATCAGCCGGGAGATCCTGGCCAGGTTGGACTTCAGCCAGTCTTGCTGCTGGTTGGCGTTGGTGGTGTCGCGCAGGTTGGACACCATCGTGTTGATGTTGTCTTTCAGCTGGGCCAGCTCGCCCGGCGCCTCGACGGTGATCGACCGGGTCAGGTCGCCCCGGGCGACTGCGCTGGTCACCTCGGCGATGGCGCGCACCTGCGTGGTCAGGTTCCCGGCCAGCTCGTTGACGTTCTCGGTGAGGCGCTTCCAGGAGCCCTCGACGCCCTCGACCCGGGCCTGCCCGCCCAGCTGACCCTCCGAGCCCACCTCGCGGGCCACTCGGGTCACCTCGGAGGCGAACGAGCTGAGCTGGTCGACCATCGTGTTGATCGTGGTCTTCATGACGAGCATCTCGCCCTGGGCGTCGACGTCGATCTTGCGGGTCAGGTCGCCGCCGGCGACCGCCGTGGTGACCTCGCCGATGTTGCGGACCTGGTAGGTCAGGTTCGTCGCCATCGAGTTGATGTTGTCGGTGAGGTCCTTCCAGACCCCCGACACGCCGGGCACCCGGGCCTGCCCGCCCAGCTTGCCCTCGGTGCCCACCTCGCGGCCGACGCGGGTGACCTCGTCGGCGAACGACGAGAGCTGGTCGACCATCGTGTTCATCGTGTCCTTGAGCTCCAGGATCTCGCCCTGGGCGTCCACGGTGATCTTCTTGGTGAGGTTGCCCTGGGCCACCGCCGTGGAGACGGCGGCGATCTGGCGGACCTGGCTGGTCAGGTTGTTGGCCATGAAGTTGACGTTGTCGGTGAGGTCCTTCCAGACCCCGGAGACGCCTCTCACCTGCGCCTGACCGCCCAATCGGCCTTCGGTGCCGACCTCCCGGGCCACACGTGTCACTTCCGCCGCGAACGACGAGAGCTGGTCGACCATCGTGTTCATGGTCGACTTGAGTTCGAGGATCTCGCCCTGGGCGTCGACGTCGATCTTGCGGGTCAGGTCGCCGCCCGCGACGGCCGTGGTGACCTGGGCGATGTTGCGGACCTGGTAGGTCAGGTTCTTGGCCATCGAGTTGACGTTGTCGGTGAGGTCCTTCCAGACCCCCGACACGCCCTTCACCTCGGCGCGACCGCCCAACCGGCCCTCGGTGCCCACCTCACGGGCGACCCGGGTCACCTCGTCGGCGAAGCCCGAGAGCTGGTCGACCATCGTGTTGAGGGTCTCCTTCAGCTCCAGGATCTCGCCCTGGGCGTCGACCGTGATCTTCTTGGTGAGGTTGCCCTGGGCGACCGCGGTGGAGACGGCGGCGATCTGGCGGACCTGGCTGGTCAGGTTGTTGGCCATGAAGTTGACGTTGTCGGTGAGGTCGCCCCAGACCCCCGACACGCCCCGCACCTGGGCCTGGCCCCCCAGCTTTCCCTCGGTGCCGACCTCGCGGGCGACGCGGGTCACCTCTTCGGCGAACGCCGAGAGCTGGTCGACCATCGTGTTGACAGTGATCTTGAGCTCGAACATCTCGCCGACGGCGTCGACCGTCACCTTGCGTGACAGGTCGCCGTTGGCCACGGCCGTGGTGACCTCGCCGATGTCGCGCACCTGTGCGGAGACGCGGCTGGACATCGTGTTCACGGCCTCGGTCAGGTCGCGCCAGCTGCCCGACATGCCGCGCAGGTTGGCCCGGCCGCCGAGCTTGCCCTCGGTGCCGACCTCGCGGGCCACCCGGGTCACCTCACCGGTGAACAGGGCGAGCTGGTCGACCATGCCGTTGATGGCCTTGCCGAGACGGCGCACCTCGCCCCGCGCGGCCCTGTCGAGGTCGATGCGCTGCGACAGGTCGCCCTTGGCCACGGCGTCGATCACGTCGGCGGCGCCCGTGACGGGCGTGACCAGGGCGTCGATCAGGCCGTTGACCGACTCGACGCTCTCGGCCCAGGAGCCCACACCGGGCCCGGGGGTCAGGCGTTCGCCGAAGCGGCCCTCTTTGATCACCTCACGGCGAACGCGGGCGAGCTCGTTGGCGAGGTGTTCCCGGCGGTCGGCCACCTCGTTGAGGAGCAGGCGGATCTCGCTCAGGATGCCCGGCGGGGCGTGCGGGACCCTCCGCCGGAAGTCGCCGTCTCGCCATACGGTCAGCGTGTCCAGGAGCGGCTTCAGATCGGACTCGGTGTAACGGCGTTCGGTCCGGGCCGGCTCGACGTCCGCACGCGTCATGGGGCCTCCTAACGTATCCGCCCAGTCTGTCACGTTCCGTGGTAGCTCCACGGGCCGTTGATCGACCACGCGTCAGAGCGAATTGTGGTAAGCACGTGTGCAGTGGCGAATTCTCCACGCGCCGTGCTCGCCGCGTCTTTCACGACAGGCGAGACGGCCGTTCCAGCGGCGAAGCGGTTCACCCAAGAGGTGATGACCGCGTGGGCCGCCATGCCCGTCGGCGCCGAGGCGCAGCGGCTCACCCGCGCGCTCGTCGAAGGGGTCTCCGGCGAGGCGTTCGAGGTGAGGTGGCTCCACCAAGGCGACTCTATCCAGCTTGAGGTGATCGAGCGGGGCGTTGACTACGGTCCGCCTCTCGACGCGGCCGACTGGGGGGTCTCCTTCTCCGGGAACTCCCGGGTCCGGTGGGCGCGGCTCGATCTGCCGGGCGGTGGCGGCGTACCGGAGGAAGAGGCGTGGACGGAGCCCACGCCCAGTCCTGGCTGGCTGGGGTTCCTGGCCGACGCGAGTGATCTGCTGGCCGGCACGCTCGATCCGGGGATGGTGCCGGCGATCATCGCGCAGATCGTGGTGCCCCGGCTGGCCTCCTGGTGCGCCGTCTACACGGCAGACCAGGGCACCGGGCCGTTGCGGCTCGACTATCTGTGGCACGCCGACGAGGCGCAGAGCGACGCGCTGCGCGAACGGCTGGCCGATGTGGTGCTGCCGTCGGCCGACGGGCCCGCCGTGCTCAGCGTCGACGGCACCCAGGCGCTCGGGTTCCCGCTGACGGCGCGGGGGCGGCGGCTGGGCGTGATGTGCCTTGGTCGTCGTGACCGGTTCCCCGATGAGACCCTCCAGCTGGCCGAAGATCTGGCCAGGCGGGCCGCGCTGGCGCTCGACAACGCGCGCCTCTACGCCCAGCAGGCGGCGGCCAACCGGGCGCTCCAGCGGAGCCTGCTGCCGCCGGAGGAGCCGCGCACCCCCGGGCTCGACTCTTATGTGATCTACGAGCCGGCCGGGGAGACCAACGAGGTCGGCGGCGACTTCTACGACCTGTTCCCGATCGGCGACGGCATCTGGCGGTTCGCCATCGGCGACGTCTGCGGCACCGGGCCGGTCGCCGCGGCCGTGACCGGGCTGGCCCGCCACACGATCCGGCTGCTGGCCCGTGAGGGTTACGGCGTCGCGGCGGTGGTCGAGCGGCTGAACCAGGCGATCCTCGAAGAGGGGGAGCGGGCCCGGTTCCTCACGCTGCTGCACGGCGAGATCACCATCGCGGCCGACGGGCTCGACATGCGGCTGGTGTCGGCGGGGCATCCCGAGGCGCTGCGGCTGCGGCCGAGCGGGGTCGTCGACGCCGTGGGCTCGCCGCAGTCGCTGCTGGGCGTGTTCCCCGAGGTCGAGTTCGAGGCCGATTCGATCCATCTGGAGCCGGGAGACGTGCTGCTGGGCGTCACCGACGGTGTGACCGAGCGGCGGCAGGGGTCGCGGCTGCTCGACGACGAGAGCGGGCTGGCCAAGCTTCTCGCCGAGTGCGTCGACCTGTCAGCGCGCGCGGTGGCCGAGCGGATCCGGCGGGCCGTCCAGGACTTCGCCCCCGAGCCCAGCGCCGACGACCTGGCCATCCTCGTGCTCCGGGCGCCGATCGAGCCGCTCTAGCAGCATCACGGCCAGGCCCGCCACCGCGAGGGCCGCGCCGACCAGGGCGGAGGACATCCAGCCCCAGCCCGCGCTGATGGCCAGTCCGCCCAGATACACGCCGCCCGCGTTGGCGAGGTTGAAGGCCGAGTGGTTGGACGCCGCCGCCAGGGTCGGGGCGTCGGAGGCGTACCGGATGACCATGGTCTGCAGGGGCGCGGTCATCAGGAACCCGACGGCGAGGATCACCACCACCATCACCGGCGACGGCCAGAGGTAGAAGATCACCAGCACCACGGCCAGCCCGGCGAGGCCCGCGTAGGCGGTCGGGCGGGCGGCCAGGTCGGTCAGCGGTCCGGCGGCGGCCACGCCGATGGTCATGCCGACGCCCGCCAGCGCCAGCACCCACATGACCGAGCTGTCCGGCAGGCCCATGACCTCGGTGGTGATGGAGGCCAGGTAGGCGTAGGCCGCGAAGACGCCGCCGAATCCGATCATCGCGGTACCCAGGAAGAGCAGGACCCTGCGGTTCCTGAGGGCCCGGAGCTCGCGGCGCAGGCTCGCCTGCGGTTCCGGGGGCGTGTACGGAATCAGGAAGCTCAGTGCGATCACGGAGAGCACCCCGATGACGGTGACGACCAGGAAAGTGGCCTGCCACCCCACGTTCTGGCCCAGCAGGGTCGCGCCGGGGACGCCGACGATGTTGGCCAGCGTCAGCCCCAGCAGGATGGACGCGACCGCCCGCCCCTCCCTGCCCTCGCGCGCCATCCGCGCGGCCACGACCGAGCCGACGCCGAAGAACGCGCCGTGCGGCAGCCCGGCCGCGAACCGCCCGAACATCAGCCAGCCGTAGTCCGGGGCGAGCGCCGACAGCAGGTTGCCCACCACGAAGAGGCCCATCAGGGCCACCAGCAGCCGTTTGCGGGACATCCGGACACCCGCCACCGCCAGCAGCGGGGCGCCCACGACGACGCCGATCGCGTAGGCGGCGACGAGGTTCCCCGCGGCGGGCACCGAGGTGCGCAGATCCGCGGCGACCTCGGGCAGCAGACCCATGATCACGAATTCACTGGTGCCGATTCCGAACGCGCTGATCGCCAGCGCGAGGAGAGCGAGCGAGACGCGGACCGCCGGAGGCCGGTCGTGGCTCGAAGAAAGATGCATGGCCCCTACAACGATGAAGGATCCTTCAATAATTTCCGTAGCTGTATCGTTGTGCCATGAACCGGCCGCAGCTTGGTCACCACCTCAAACGGGTCGAACAGGCCCTAATCGCCCATAAAGCTATCCGAATGCGGGCGATCGACCTCACCGAGTCGCAATGCGAGGTGCTCGGGTATCTCGTCGGCGGGGCGGCCAAGTCGGTGACGCAGCTCTCCCGTGAAGCGCTGGTGACCTCTCAGACGATGACGGGCATCGTCCACAATCTGGAGGTCAAGGGCCTGGTCGAGCGGCGTCCCTCACCCGACCACGGGCGGGTCATGCTGGTCTTTCTGACCCCGACCGGCGTGGAGAGGGAGGCGGCGGCCCGGGAGCTCGCCCTGTCGGTCGAGGCCCGTCTGCGGGCGGCCATGACGGAAGAGGAGTTCGCCCGGCTGCTGGAACTGCTCGACCGGGCGGCCGACGCGGTGGGTGAGCTCTCCCGACCGGGCGGTCGGCGTGGCGGGTGAACTTCAGAGACCTGGGGTCGCCGGTTGTTTGCGGCCGTCCATGGCGCGGGTGGCGAACTCGATCTGGGTGCGCATCTGGCGGATGCGCTCCTCGACGACCAGCGACGCGTGGCCGGCGTCGTAGCGGTAGACCTGGCAGGGCACCGAGACCGACTCGATGAAGTGCTCGATCTGCCTGATGGGGCAGCGGGGGTCGTTCTCCCCGGCCAGGATCAGCAGCGGGGCCTCGACCATGTCGGCGTAGGTGATCGGCGACGACGCCGCGTAGCGGTCGGGGACCTCCTCCGGCGAGCCGCCGAGCAGGGCGCGGTGCAGTGAGCGCAGGGCCTCCGACTCGTCTTCGTAGGCCGCGCGGTGGTCGGCGATCGGGACGGCCGCGATGCCGGCGCTCCAGATCTTGGGCTGGGTGCCGAGGCCCAGCAGGGTCAGGTAGCCGCCCCACGAGCCGCCCGCCAGCACCAGCCGGTCGGGGTCGGCGATGCCCCGGTTGACCACCCAGTCGCGGACCGCCGACACGTCGGCCAGCTCGATGTGGCCGACGTCGCCGTGCAGGGCGTCGCGCCAGGCCGAGCCGTAGCCGATCGAGCCCCGGTAGTTGATCCGGACGACGGCGAAGCCGCTGTCGACCCAGGCCGCCACGTGGGGCAGGAACGAGTCGTTGTCCTGCGCCGACGGGCCGCCGTGCAGCAGGAAGACGGTCGGGTAGGGCGCCGCCTGGCCGGTCGGACGGGAGATCATCGCGTGGATCCAGCCGCCGGGGCCCTCGACGTCGACGTCTTCGACCGGGACCGACGGGGGCGCGGTCGGGCCGGGGCTCATCACGACGTGGCCGTGGCTCGACCTGATCACGGGCGCGTGGGCGGCGCTCGACCAGGAGTACTCCACGGTGCCGTCGGGGCGGGTGGCGGCCTCCTCGATCACGCCGTGGGGCGTCTCGATCGGGATCATGGCGCCGCCGACGAGGTCGTACTTGAAGAGCTGGGTGCGGCCTCGGTGGTGGTTGACGATCAGGAGGGCGCGGCCGTCGTCGTACCAGTCGGCGGTGACCTCGCCGGGATCGCGCAGGTAGATCTCGCGCTGCTCGCCGGTCAGCGGATCCCAGACCAGCGGCTCGTGGCGGCCACGGCGCTCGTGCAGGACCAGCAGGCGGCGGTCGCCGAGGACGGGGGAGAAGCGGATGCCGCGGACCCCCTTGCCGGGGCCGTCGTGGAGGTCGCCGACGACGGAGCCGTCGGACTTCACCACGCGCAGGGCCGGGTGGCGGGTGTCGCCGTGTTCGCTGTGGTCGATGGCGATCAGAGCGCCGTCGAGGGAGATGCCGGCCACCGAGGCCGACTCTTTGTGCTGGTAGAGGATGGTCGGCTCGCTGCCCTCCGCCATCAGGAGGATCTGGAAGCCGAGGCGGCAGGAGCGCCCGATGGCGGCGGTGCCGTTGGCGGCCAGGGCGAGGCCGGCCGGGTGGCCGGGGGAGATCTCCAGCGGCTTGGCCGGGCCGCCGTGGAAGTGCTGGCGGATCCAGACGCCGTATTCGTCGCCGTCGGTGTCGGCGAACCACCAGATCCACTGACCGGTCGGGTCGAGATCACCGTACGCCGTGCCGTTCGGGCGGTCGGTGACCTGCCGGCTGGTGCCGGTGGCGCGGTCCCAGGCGTAGATCTCCCAGGTTCCAGAAGCGTTGCTGCGGTAGACGGCGTGGTGCGGAGCCTGACGAGCCCAGGTGGGCAACGTCATGCGCGGGGAACGGAACCTGGTCTGCCAGCGTTCCTCGGCCTTCATCGGCTTTCCTCCCGGGTCCGCCGTCGGTCGCGGTCAAGTATGTCCCGTCAGCCCCCGGAATGGCCGACAAACAGGGGATCTCAGGTGGGAATTTACGGTGAAAAACCCCTTTGGTCACTAGTAGCGCGGGAACCATTTTCAGCTTTTCGGACGCCACACCGTGACCTGCACCGACATCCGCACCCGCGCGCCCTCGCCGACCCTTTCCGCGCGCGCGTGCCAGGCGCTCGGGCCCATCGCGATCACCGACATGACCTCGGTGGCCGTGAGGTCGAGCCAGCCGGCGACGGGCTCGGTCACGTCGCGTGCGAAGTGGTCGCCGAGTGTGTCGGCCAGTCGCCGAGCCTTTTCGTCGCCGACGGTGAGAAGACCGAATCGTTCGACTACGGGTTCCAGATGATCGGGGTTCGGTGTGACCGTTATCAGGGTTCCCGTGGGTTTCAGGACGCGGCGAAACTCACTCGCGTTCCTCGGGGCGAACACGTTGAGAAGCGTGTCAAGGGCGGCGTCGCGCACCGGAAGGGGTTTCCAGACGTCGGCGGCCACCGCGCCGATCCTCGGGTGGGCCCTGGCGGCCTTCTTGAGGGCGTGCTTGGAGACGTCCAGAGCGAGCCCGCGCTCCTTGACGGCGTGGGCGAGGTAGTAGCCGGTCCCGGCGCCGGCGTCGCCGATCACACCGTGGGCGAAAGAGGCCACTTTGTCGGCGATTGGAGCGAACCATCCCTTGGTGAGAAATGTCTCACGCGCCCCCACCATCTCCGGCGTGTCACCCTTCACGGGAGTGCTCAGCAGGTTCAGGTAGCCCTGCCGGGCGACGTCGAACGAGTGGCCGCGCGGGCAGCGGACGGCGCCCGCGTCCAGACCGAGGTCGTGGCGGCAGACCGGGCAGACCAGCAGGTCGATGACGTCTCCAAGCATCCGACCAGTATCCCGTCAAGTCTCCTGCAACCGGTCTGGGGTGAACTGTCTGTATGACGAAGAACAGACGCAGTTGCCCGAGTTGTCGGACCACTCTCGACGAAGGCCCCATCGTCTACCGCTGCGCGAAGTGCCAGCGCGCTGTCTACGCCGCCGACGTGAACTTCGATTATTCCAACCGATGATGCACGATGACCGCATGTAGGAGAATAAAGTGCGGTAATGCCGTACGAACCGATGACCTTCGCCGGGGTCGAGGTAACGCCGCTGTGTGATGCCGTCGGGCCCATGGGGCCGAGCATCGCCCTGCCGCTGCCCGAACTGTTTCCCGGTGGGTCGTTCGCCGACGGCGAGGAGTGGATCCTGCACTTCCACTGCTTCCTGCTGCGCACCGGCCGCCACACGATCCTGGTCGACACCGGCGTCGGAGACCTTACCGGTCCCGCGGCGGGCTGGGCGCCGATCCCGGGCCGGTTGCTCCAGGAACTCGACGCGGTGGGCGTCGCCCCCTCGGATGTGGACACCGTGATCCTCACCCACCTGCACAGCGACCACGTGAGCGGCTGCGTCACCGACGGCGCCCCCGTGTTCGCCAACGCGCGCCACGTGATCCAGGAGGCCGAGCTCGACTGGCCGGGCGGCGGGCTGATGCGCGACCGCATCGTGAAGCCGCTGGGAGACCAGCTCCAGGTCGTGCACGGGTCCAAGGACCTTTTCGAGAACGTCCGTGTGGCGCACACCCCCGGTCACACCCCCGGTCACCAGGTGGTCCTGGTCGGCGACCTGATCGTCTCCGGCGACGTGCTGCACCACCAGCAGCAGCTCGCCGACCCGACGATCGGCTACCGCTACGACGACGACACCGAGCGGGCGCTGACGAGCCGTCAGGTCGTGCTCGGCCGGGCCGCCTACCTGGCGACCTCCCATTTGGCCGAGCCGTTCACGAAGATCCGCTGACGCAGGCGCACCACCTGGAACGCGCCGATCGCCCAGATCGGATACTGCACGGCCAGCGCCCACCGGAAGTCGCCGTGCACGTCGAGCCCGACGCCGATCAGGCCAAGGAGCGCCACGGTGGCCAGGAATCCGCCGCCGTTGACGATGCCGGTGGCCACCCCGATGCGCTCGTCCGGGTTGTAGGAGCGGGCGAAGTCGAAACCGATCACCGAGCCGGGTCCGTTGGTGGACAGCACCACCATCAGCACGACCAGCAGCCACAGCGGCGCGGGGCCGGGCCAGAGCAGCACGGCCGTCCACGCCGTGGCGGTCGAGCCGACGATGCCGAGGACCAGCCACCACCGGCGGTCCGGCCGGCGCCCGGTGAACCAGCCGAAGATCGGCTGGCAGACCATCGACGCCACGGTGATCGTGGTCAGCAGCGCCCCGGCCGTGGTCGGCGACAGATTCTGCTCCTGGAGCAGGAACGGGTAGCCCCAGAGCATGAGGAACGCCACCACCGACGACTGGGTGGCGGCGTGCGTCCAGAGGCCGAGCCGGGTGCCGGGTTCGGACCAGGCGGCGCGCAGTCCCCGCGCGTCCGACGCCCGGAGGGGCCGCGCCTCCCTGAGCACCACGACGACCACGGCGAAGGCCACCACGCTGAGGCCCGCCGCCCCGAGGAAGGTGTCGCGCCAGCCGAAGGTGTGCAGAGCCGAAATCAGCGGTACGGCCGCCAGCACGCCCCCCAGCGACCCCAGCAGCCCCGTGGTCTGCACCATCATCGAGCTGCGGTGAGGCGGGAACCACAGGTTCACGATGCGGATCACACTGATGAAGGTGGCCGCGTCACCCGCGCCGATCAGGATCCGGGCCACTATCGCCCCGGCCACGCCGCCGGAGAGGGCGAAGACCACGTTGCCGGCGGCCAGGACGACCGCCCCGGCGATCAGCATCTTCTTGGAGCCCAGGCGGTCGACGAGGATGCCGACGGGGACTTGGAGAGCGGCGTACACCAGTAGTTGGAGCATCGCCAGCGCGGACAGTCCCGCGGCGCCGAGGTCGAAGCGGGCGGCGGCCTCCAGGCCGGTGACGCCGAGGGCCGAGCGGTGGAAGACGGCGACGAGGTAGGCGACGACGCCGGCACCCCAGTAGAGGTAGGCCTTGCGGGTCCCCGGCATGGGGGGAATTTTACCTTTGGACCGTTTTCGGCCGATGGGCAGGCCGGGTTGGTGCGAAGATCCCTTGCCATGAGAAGACTGCTGGCCGTCGCCGTGGCCCTCGTCGCGCTGATCCCCGCCGCGCCCGCCTCGGCGGCACCGGGGCTCGTGTTCTACCGCTACGAGAACGGCTCGGCCGTCTACTCGCCCTACGGGAAGACCGTGGTCGGCGGGGCGGGCCAGTTCTCCGTCTCGCCCGACGGGCGCAAGGTGGCCTGGATCGACGAT
The DNA here is from genome assembly GCF_001570545.1 of Herbidospora mongoliensis. Classification (GTDB taxonomy): domain Bacteria; phylum Actinomycetota; class Actinomycetes; order Streptosporangiales; family Streptosporangiaceae; genus Herbidospora; species Herbidospora mongoliensis. Next base: position 501,732 of record NZ_BBXD01000008.1, read on the forward strand.
TCGGGCCGGGTGCACGTGCGCGCCGGTTCCTCCGACAAGGTGATCGCGAAGGGCGCGGTCTCCGGCACTCCCTGCGCGACCCCCGCGTGGTCGCCCGACGGGAAGAGGATCGCCTACGCGATGACGGCGGCCGAGAGCATGGCCCCGATCGCGATCGTCGGCGCCGACGGCACCGGCCGCAAGAAGCTCGGCAAGACCTACGGCGTCTGCCATCTGGCCTGGTCGGGACGTTCGCTGGCCGGATACACCGGCAACACCGACGGCATCCACGTGATCGACACGATCACCGGCAAGAGCCGTAAGGCCAAGGGCGTCAGCGGGTCCAACCACGTGCAGTCGCTGTCGCCCGACGGGCGCAAGGTGGTCTTCCAGGCGCTCAAGCCCACCGCCGAGGGCGGCGACGGCTCCTGGCCCTACTGGTACACCCCGCGCATCGTCGACACCGTCACAGGCAAGCGCGTGACGCCGCCGGTGAAGGGCACCCTGATCGGCGCGATGTACCTGAAGGACGGCCGGCTCGCGGTGCGGGTGAAGGGCGCGAAGCACAACACGATCGTGGTGCTCACGCCCGCGATGCAGGTGTCCGCGAAGTTCGCCGAACCGGCGAAGTACCGGTCGTCCGGGCTGCTGCGCGTTCTTTGACAGCCGGCAGGCCCGGCTCCCCCCAGAAGCCGGGCCTGCCGCGTCCGCCTAGACCAGCGCGGGCTCCTTCTGCGGGACGGGAAGCTCGTCTTCGTCGTCGCCGTGGGACAACGTCGGCAGCCAGTTCAGCCAGCGCGGCAGGTACCAGTTCCAGTCACCCAGCAGCTGCATCGTGGCCGGGAGCAGCACCGCCCGGACGATCGTCGCGTCGATCAGGATCGCCGCCGCCAGACCCACGCCCATCTGCATGAAGGTCAGCAGCGACAGGGTGGCGAAGACCGCGAACACGGCCACCATGATCAGGGCCGCGCTGGTCACCACCCCGGCCGTCGAGCGGATGCCGTGGGCGATCGCGTCCTCGGTGCGCATGCCCCGGTCGAACGCCTCCCTGATCCGGCTCAGGATGAACACGTGGTAGTCCATCGACAGGCCGAACAGGATGACGAACAGGAACATCGGCAGCCAGTCGGTGATCGTCCCGGTCGACTGGAAACCGATGATGCTCTCGCCGTAGCCCCACTGGAAGACCAGCACGAGCACGCCGTAGGCGGCCGCGACCGACAGCAGGTTGAGCACGATCGCCTTGACCGCGACCACCAGTGAGCGGAACGAGACCAGCAGCAGCAGGAACGCGAGCAGCAGCACGAACCCGAAGACCAGCGGCCGGGTCTGCGACATCTGGTCGTTGAAGTCCATCGACCCTGCGGTCGATCCGGTCACGTGGGCGCCGGGGAGGGTGGCCGGGATGACCTTCTCGCGCAGGGTGACGATGGCCTGCTCGGAGACCTCGTCGGTGCCGGTGCCCTTGAGGGCGATGCTGATGCGGGCCACGTCGCCGCGCGGGTTGACGTCGACAGAGAACGGCTCGTTGAACCGCCCGGTCGCCAGGGCCTCGGTTTTGAAGCGCTCGATCGCGGCCGGGCCGGGGTTCTTCACGACCACGACGGCCGGTTCGTTGCCGCCGGGGAAGGCCTTGTCGATCGCCTTGAAGGTCTCGGCGATCTGGTAGTCGCCCTGGAGTTCGTCGATGGTCTGCGGGCCCGGCTTGAGGCTGAGCCCGGGGATCGCCAGGGCGATCATGAGGCCGCCGGCGACGGCCACGGAGACGATCGGATATTTGAGGACCGGCCGCAGGATCGCTCCCCAGACGCGGCTCTCGCCACCCCGTACACCCAGGATCCGGCGCCAGGTCACCCGGCCGCCGGTGAGCAGCCGGACCGTGCCGTGGAACGCGCGGGCGTCGACCTTGTCGCCGATCAGCGACAGCAGGGCCGGGAGCGCGGTCAGCGAGCCCACCATGGCGGTCAGCACGACCAGGATGGTGCCCTCGGCGAAGCCCATGAAGATGCCGTTGCCGGTCAGGAACATGCCCGCCATGGCCGCGATGACGGTGATGCCGGAGATCAGCACCGCCCGGCCGGAGGTGCCCGCGGCGATCTCGATCGCCCGCTGCTTGCTGCGGCCCTTACCGCGTTCCTCGCGCTCCCGCATGATGTAGAAGAGCGAGTAGTCGACGCCCACCGCGAGGCCGATCAGCAGCATCACGTTGGTGGTGGCGGCGTCGACCGCGAGGGCCTGGCTGGTCAGCGCGAGCAGGCCGGTCGCACCCGCGATCGCGGTCAGCGCGAGCGCCACCGGGATGATCGCGGCCAGGATCGCGCCGAACGCCGCGAGCAGGATGCCCAGCGTGATCGGCAGCGAGAGCTGCTCGGCCTTCACGAAGTCCTGGTCGATCGCCTCGCCGATCAGCTTGTCGGCGCTGGCGCTGCCGGCCTGCTCGACCCGCAGATCGGGATGGCGCGACTGCACCCCGGCGACCGCGTCGAGCACCGGCTTGACCCGGTCGGCCGCGGTCGCGGCGTCGCCCTTCATGTCGAACCCGATCAGGGCGGTCCGGCTGTCGGGGGTCACCGCCGACGGGCTCTTGACGTTCTCCACCTGGCCGGTCGCGGTGATGGAGCGCACGACGTCGTCCATGGCCTTTTTGAAAGCCGGGTCTTGTACGGTCAGCGCACCGCTCTGCACCAGCACGATCTCACCCGCCGGATCGACGAACCCGGCGCCGTCCAGAATCTGCCCTGCGGCGCGGGAGTCTCCGTTGGAGCTCTCGTACGGCTTCATCTCCGCCGTGCCCACCGCGTTGCCGGCGAACGTGGCCGCAGCCACGAAACCCACCCATATCAGCAGCGCCCACCAACGATTGCGCGCGCTCCAGCCGCCCACCCGGGCGGCGATGTTCCGATTCCCAGCCATGCTTCTGAAGGTAGAAATCGATCGGGGCCCGAACCTCCTGCGCAGACGGGAGATCGCCGTCCTCCCGGAGAGCTAGGGGACACCCTGGATAGCCTCAGGGTTGTGATGCCCGCAGACGTCTTCTACGCCCAGCTCCACCGTGTGATCCCGGCCTCGGCCGGGTTCGTCACCGACACCGGGGGCCGGGTGCTTCTGGTGAAACCCAACTACCGCGAGCTCTGGGGATGGCCGGGCGGCCACGTCGACGAGGGCGAGACCCCTGAGGAAGGCTGCGCGAGAGAACTCAGGGAGGAGGTCGGGTTGACGCTGGAAGTCGGGCGGCTGCTGGTCGTCCACTGGGTGCCGGAGCTGGACGAGCGGCCCTACCCGCTCGTCCATTTCACCTTCGACTGCGGCACCCTGCCCGACGGCGCGCGGATCACCCTCCAGGAGGAGGAGCTCGACGACTGGGGCTTCTTCACCCCGGACGAGGCCGACAAGGTCCTGCCCCCATGGCAGGCCCAGCGGCTGCGCGCCTCCGTCGCCGCGCGCGCGTCGGGTCAGCTCACTTACCTGAGTTGAGGCGGCCGAGCTCCTCGTCGGTCAGTTCCAGGTCGACGGCCTGAACCGAGTCGAGGATGCTCTCCGGGCGGCTGGCGCCCGGGATCGGGACGATCCGCGGGCTGCGCGCCAGCTGCCAGGCCAGGCAGACCTGCTGCGGCGACACCCCGTGGGCGGCGGCGATCTCGCCGAACGCGGCGTGGTCGCTGCCCAGGTCGGAGGCCGAGCCCATGCCGCCCAGCGGCGACCACGACAGGAACGCGATGTCGATCTCGTCGGCGACGTCGATCTCGGGCTCGCTGGTGCGGAACCGGGGCGAGAACTCGTTCTGGACGGCCACCAGGTCGTCGCCGAGGATCTCCAGGGCCACCCGCATCTGCTCCGGGTTCGCGTTGGAGATGCCGGCCGCCTGGACCTTCCCGGCCTGTACGAGGTCCTTGATGGCGCCGACGGCCACCTCGTAGGGGACCTCCGGGTCGGGCCGGTGGTGGAAGTAGAGGCCGATCGACTCGACCCCGAGGGCCTTCAGCGAGCGGTCGCAGGCCTGGAACAGGTATTCGGGCCGGCTGTCCCTGGCCCAGCCGCCGCTCGGCGTGCGGACATGGCCGCCCTTGGTCGAGACCAGGACGGAATCGGCGTCGCCGCCCCAACTGGCCAGGGCCTTGGCCACCAGGCGCTCGTTGTGGCCGACGTCGGTGTGTGACGGCGTGTAGGCGTCGGCCGTGTCGATCAGACGGATCCCGGCGTCGAGGGCCGCGTGGATGGTGCGGATCGACTGGGCCTCGTCGGGCATGTGCCCGGCGGTGGACATGGGCATCGCGCCGAGCCCGATGGCGCTGACCTGACGGCTTCCGATCATGCGGGTTCTCATGGTCGCAAGATACTCAAGGACGTCACAACCGCTTCAGCAAGGCCTGCTTGGCGGCCGCGAACTCCTCGTCGGTCAGCACCCCGTCGCGGTGCAGCGCGCCGAGTTCCCGCAGGCGCCGCAGCACCACGTCGTGGTCTTCCTCGGGTGCCTCGATCATCGGAGGCTCGGCCAGCGGGTGCGGCAGCCGAGCCACGACGGCGGTCACGAGCAGGGCGACGGTGCGGGTCTCCTTGGCCAGGCCCCAGAGCGTGACGGCGGAGGGGTCGTGCTTGATCGGCAACCGGGTCGGCGGCTCGCTCTTGCGGGTGAACCTGAGCCGGCCGTTCTCCATGCCGCCGTTGGGGATCCACTCCACGGCGGCGATGTCGGCCAGCGGGATCCGCTGCGGCCCGGCCTTCTGCTTGGCGCCGTCGGCCGCCCAGTTGGGCTCGATCATGACCACGTCGCCGTCGAAGGTGACCATGCCGTCGGAGGCGTTGGCGGTCAGCGGCACCGGCGGCCCGGGCATCAGATAGCGGGCGCTGGGGCCCTCGGGCACGCCTTCGGTGAGCAGGGCGGCGCGGACCTCGTCGGCGAAGTATTCGGCCGCGCCCGACCGGTCGGCGTCGATCGTGAGCCGGTAGGGGTCGGCGGCCTCGGGGAGTCGTCCGCCGGTGGCCTGGGTGAACGGGTCGGCGCCCTCGCGGATGCGTAACTTGAGCAGACCGCCCTTGCGGCCGGGCTGGTAGGCGATCCCGGCCACCGCCGGCAGCGGCACGACCAGCTCGCCCAGGGCCTGGCGGAGCTTGTTCACGGCACGTTCTCTGGCGGGCACGATCCGGATGAAGTCGCCGTTGAAGGTCCATGTGCCGTCGCGTACCAACACCTCGGTCATGGCCGGATCTTATGCATTAGGTGGCACAGTGGGTGATATGCACGTGGGGATTCTCGGGCCGCTCGAAGTGCGGGCCGACGGGGGCGGGTCTGTCGCGATCGGCGGGGCCCGATTGCGTGCTCTTCTTGTACGTCTGGCGCTCGACCCCGGCCGTCTGATCACCCACGACGAACTCGCGGAGGCCCTGTGGGGCGCCGCGCCCCCGGCCGACCGGGCCAACGCCCTGCAGTCCCTGGTGTCCCGGCTGCGCCGGGTGCTGCCCGACCCGGGGGCACTGCGCTCCGAACCCGGCGGCTACCGGCTGGCGCTGCCGAAGGAGAACGTCGACGCCCGCCGGTTCGCGGGCCTGGCCGTGAAGGGCCGCACCGCGCTGGCCTCCGGCGATCACCGGCAGGCCGCCGCGTGCCTGGGCGAGGCGGCGGCGCTCTGGCGGGGCCGTCCGCTGGCCGACGTGGCCGATGCGCCGTTCGCCGACGCCGCCGTGGCCCTGCTCGACGAGTCGTGGCTGGCCGCCACCGAAGACCGTCTCGACGCCGAGATCGCCCTGGGCGGTGCGGAGACGGTGGTGTCGGAGCTGCGTGACCTGGCCGCCCGCCATCCGCTGCGGGAACGCGTCCACGCGCTGCTGATGCGGGCGCTGTCGGCGTCCGGCCGCCGGGCCGAGGCGCTGACCGTCTTCGAGGAGGTCCGGCACGGCCTGGCCGACGACCTCGGCGTCGATCCAGGCCCCGAGCTGCGCGAGGCCCATCTGGCCGTGCTGCGCGAGGAGCCGGGGCCGCGAAGGGGGCGTCCGGCGATGCGGGCGCCGCTGACCAGCTTCGTCGGCCGCGACCACGACATGGCCGAGATCTCCCGGCGGCTGGCCGACAGCCGCCTGGTCACCCTGGTCGGGCCAGGGGGAGCCGGCAAGACCCGGCTGGCCAGCACGATGGCCGCCGGGCTCGACCGGCCCGTCTGGCTGGTGGAGCTGGCCCCGGTGACCAACCCCGACGACGTGCCGCAGGCGGTGCTGACCGCGGTCGGGGCGGGGCAGACCAAGGCGCAGGACGGCACCGTCGCCCGGATCGTCGAGGTGCTGTCGGGCGGCGAGAGCGTGCTGCTGCTGGACAACTGCGAGCACCTCATCGACGCCGCCGCGCGGCTGGCCGACGAACTGCTGGGGCTGTGCCCCCAGCTGACGGTGCTGGCCACCAGCCGTGAGGCGCTCGGGATCTTCGGCGAGTCGCTCTGGCCGGTGCCGCCGCTGGCCGACGAACCGGCGGTCCGGCTGTTCCTCGACCGGGCCGAGGCGGTCCGGCCCGGGTTCGCCCTCACGCCCGAGAACACCCCGGTCGTGCTGGAGATCTGTCACCGTCTCGACGGGCTGCCGCTGGCCATCGAGCTGGCCGCGGCCCGGTTGCGCTCGCTCACCGTCGATCAGGTGGCGGCCCGGCTCGACGACCGGTTCCGGCTGCTGACGGGCGGGAGCCGTACCGCGATGGCGCGGCACCAGACGCTGCGCGCCGTGGTGGCCTGGAGCTGGGACCTGCTCGGCGACGACGAGCGCGACCTGGCCGAACGGCTCGCGGTCTTCCCCGGCGGGTTCACCGCCGAGGCGGCCGAGGCCGTCGGGGGCTCGCTCGACCTGCTCGCCGCCCTGGCCGACCGGTCGCTGCTCCAGCTCATCGACGGGCCCCGCTACCGGATGCTGGAGACCATCCGCGAATACGGCCTGGAGCGCCTGGCCGAGCGCGGCGAGGTCGACCACGTCCGCACCGCGCACACGCGCTACTTCCTCAGCCTGGCCGAGGAGGGCGGCAGCCAGATGCACGGCCACGGGCAGCTCACCTGGATCCGTGTCCTCGGCACCGACCACGACAACCTGCTGGCCGCCTTCCACTACGCCATCGAGCGGGGCGACGCCCGCACCGCGACCAGGATGACCGCCGCCCTCGGCACGTTCTGGATGATCACCGGCCGCCGGGCGGAGTCGGTGCCCTGGCTCAAGTCGGCGCTCGACCTCGGCGATGAGAGCGATCGGGACGCGTGGCTCGTCACCACGATGATGTATCTGCTGAACTCGCTGATGAGCCAGCCGGTGGAGGGCAGCGAGGCGCTGATCGCCCGGTTCGGCGACATCTCCCAGACGGCCGACGTCGACGACGACCCCCTGCTGTGTCTCATCACCCCGATCTACCACCTGTTCATCGACGACGTCGAAGGCGGCCTCGCCGCGATCGAACGGGCCTTCGCGGTGGCCGACACGTGGAGCCGGGCGATGCTGCTGATGTTCCGGGGCTTCATGCGGGAGAACGAGGGCGACCCCAGCGGCATGCTGGCCGATCTGAGCGAGGCCGCCGCCGGATTCCGCGAGGTCGGCGACCGCTGGGGGCTGGCCCAGGCGCTGACGTTCATCGCCGACGCGGCCATGCTGTTCGGCGACTTCGACCTCGTGGTGAAGTCGCTGGAGGAGGCCATCGAGCTGACCAGGCTGCTCAACCCCGACGACGACGCCGGGCACCAGCGCATGTATCTGGCCACCGCGCGCAGCCGCCAGGGCGACATCGACGGCGCCCGCCACGAGCTCCAGCTGATGGCCGAGGCGAGCCGGAACGAATGGTCGATCAGGGACGCCGCGTTCTCCCGGGTCGGGCTCGGCGATCTGGCCCGCGAGGTGGGCGACCTCGCCGAGGCGAGGGTCCAGTACGAAGAGGCCGCCCTCGCCATCGACCGGTCGGGCATCGTGTCGCCACAGTTCCGGGCGCTGACACTGACCTGTTTCGGCCACTTGTCGATCGCCGAGGGTGACCTGGAGACCGCCGCCTCCGCCGCCGCCGAGGCCGCCCAGCTGGCCGACTCGGTGCGCGACCGGCCGGTGCTGGCCCGGGTCGGCGTGCTGGCCGCCGAAGTGGAGGGCGCGCGCGGAAACGCCGAAGGGGCGGCCCGGCTGCTCGGCGCGAGCGAGCAGCTGCGGGGCGCCCCCGACGCGTACAACCCCGATGTCTTCCGGATCTCCGCCCAGTTGCGGGAGACCCTCGGCGACGAGGCCTATTTCGGTGCCTACGGCGAGGGGGCCGCCCTGGACCGGGCGGCCGCCATCGATCAGGTCCTGCGCCGGTAGGCCCGCACCGCCAGCGGCGCGAACAGCGCCAGCAGCCCGAGGCCCCAGGCGACGACCCAGACGAGGTGCGTGGCCACCGGGCCGCCGATCATGAGGCCGCGGGCGGCCTCCATCGCGTGGGCGACCGGGTTGACCTTCACCCAGGCCTGGAGCCAGCCCGGCAGGGTGTCGGACGGCGCCATCATGCCGGTGCCGAAGGTCAGCGGGAACATCGTCAGGAACGCGACGCCCTGCACCGCGCCCGGCTCGCGCAGCACCATGCCTAGCAGGACGAACGCCCAGCTCAGGCAGAACGCGAACCCGATGGTCATGACCACGGCCGCGAGGGCGGGCAGGATGCCGGTGACCAGCTGGAAGCCCAGGACCAGGCCGCAGATCGTCAGAGAGAGCGTGGCGACGACGTAACGGATCAGGTCGCCGAGCACCGACCCGATCAGCGGCGCGGAGCGCCCGATCGGGAGGCTGCGGAACCGGTCGAAGACGCCCTTCTTGAGGTCGGTGTTGAGGCTGACCCCGGTCGCCACCGAGGCGAACACGACGGTCTGCACCAGGATCGCCGGGAGCAGGAACTGCAGGTACTCGTGGGTGTCCCCGGCGATCGCGCCGCCGAGCAGGAACACGAACAGCACCACGAAGATGATCGGCTGGAGGGTCACGTCGAGCAGCTGTTCGGGGGTCCTGATCGTCTTTATCAGGCTCCGTCGCGCCAGCGCGAGACTATGTCTGACCAGTGCGAAAGGGCGTGGCTGCGGCCGGGTGGGGGTCGCCTTCGTCTTCTGGACGGGGGGAATGACGGTGGTGGTCATCGGGGGGATCCTTCTCAGGCCGCGGCGGATTCGTCGGTGGAGCGCTCGCCGGTGAGGGTGAAGAACACCTCGTCCAGGCTGGGCAGGCGCAGGGAGAGTTCGGTGACGGAGATGCCGGCCTGGGCCAGCCGCGCCACCACTTCGGTGAACTGGGTGTCGCCGTCGACGGGCACGCTGACCACGCCACGGCTGGGTGATTCGGCCGGGCGGCCGGAGACGCCGGTCAGGATCGCCTCGGCCTCGGCGAGACGGGCGGGGTCGGCCGGGCGGGCGATGACGGTCTGACCGCCGACGATCCGCTTGAGCTCGGCGGGCGTGCCGTGGGCGATCGACCGGCCGTGGTCGATGACGGTGATCTCGTCGGCCAGCGCGTCGGCCTCTTCCAGATACTGCGTGGTCAGCAGCACGGTCACCCCGTCGGCGACCAGCCCGCGCACGATGTTCCAGACGTCGTCGCGCTTGGACGGGTCGAGGCCCGTCGTGGGTTCGTCGAGGAAGATGACGTCGGGCCGGCCGACCAGGCTGGCGGCGAGGTCGAGGCGGCGGCGCATGCCGCCCGAGTAGGTCTTGGCTTGCCGTGCTCCCGCTTCGGCAAGCCCGAACTCACTGAGCAACTCGGTGGCCCTGGCCTGGGCCTCACTCTTGCGCAGATCCAGCAGCTGGCCGATGAGCACCAGGTTCTGGATGCCGGTCAGGTCTTCGTCGACGGAGGCGTACTGGCCGGTCAGCCCGATCTGGCGGCGGACCTTGGCGGCGTCCTTGACGACGTCGAGCCCGCCCACGAAGGCCCGGCCCTCGTCGGGGCGCAGCAGGGTGGCCAGGATCCGGACGGCGGTGGTCTTGCCGGCCCCGTTCGGCCCGAGCACCCCGAGCACGGAGCCCTGCCGGACGGAAAGGTCGAGCCCGGCCAGCGCGGTCGTCTTCCCATAGCGTTTTACGAGGCCGCGAGCCTCGAATGCGTATTCCATGTCTCAAGAGTGAGGCCCGCCGCTGTCATCCGCCGCACAGCGGCCTGTCAGCCTCAGCGGACCCTCAGCAGCGCCTCAGCCCGCTCTCAGCGAAATGTGCGGGATATAGCGCTTTCGCAGCTCAAGCCATAAATAGCTGTCGGCAGGCGGGTGGCGCCCATCAGCAAGCTCGGCGGGCAAGAACGCCGCCGGAGGCTCAGGCGGCGGTCTTCGCCCCCAGTCGCCGGGCCAGATCGCGGGCCGCTTCCCTGCCCGCCCGGTTCGCGCCGACCGTGCTGGCCGAGGGGCCGTAGCCGACCAGGTGGACCAGGGGGTTGGCCACGACGCGGGTGCCGTCCATGCGGATGCCGCCGCCGGGTTCGCGCAGCTTCAGCGGGGCCAGGTGACGGAGGTCTGCGCGGAAGCCCGTCGCCCAGATGATGACGTCGGCGGGGACCACCTCGTCGTTCCAGGCCACGCCTTCCGGGACCATGTGGGTGAACATGGGGTGCCTGGTGAGGGCTCCTGTTTCCAGGGCCTCTTTCACGATTGGGGTGTAGGTCAATCCCGTCACGCTGACCACGCTCTGCGGCGGCAGGCCCGCGCGGACGCGTTCGTCGACCAGAGCGACCACCGCGCGGCCGTCGAAGCCCTCGGGGCGGAAGTCGGGTTCGCGGCGGGTCACCCAGACGGTCGACCTCGCGACCGCACCGACCTCGGAGAGCACCTGCATCGCCGAATGGCCGCCGCCGACCACCACGACGTTCAGGCCGGTGAACTCGCCGGGGCCTCTATAAGAGGCGTAGTGCAGCTGCCGTCCGTCGAAACGCCCGGGATAGAAGGGCCAGTGGGGGCGGGTCCATGTGCCGGACGTATTGACGATCGCCCGTGCGCGCCATTTGTCATCCACCACGAAACCCGGCCTGACAGTTCCCACTTTGTGGGGGCGCACAACGTCCAAGCCCATTGTCTTTTCATAAAGGGCGAAATATTCGGGTACGGCCTCCGCCGCCGTCCGCCCCGGATCGACGGCGGGCCGGGGCATCCCGGGCAGGTCGAAGATCCCGTGCACCCGGTCCATGGTCAGCGTGGGCGACCGGTGCCGCCAGGCCCCGCCAGGGGATTCCTCCGCATCGAGGATGACCTGCGACAACCCGAACCGGCGCAGGAAGTATGAGGCCGACAGCCCGGCCTGGCCCGCCCCGATCACCACAACGTCGACATCGATCACGAGACTGACAACCAAGTAAACCCCGTGGAACTTCCCGAATTAGCGGACATTCGCGGGACGAGCTTTCCCGTTGTTTTGTGTGTGCTGCCGAAGGAGTTCCGACCACTTATTGCATGATCGATCCATGAGGTTCGGGACGTACGTGATCGCCCTAATCATGGGGCTGGGCTTCTGGGGGGCCGCGCTTCCTGCGCAGGCGGCCGCCCCGATCTCGGAGACCGGTATTGCCGGTCACTGGGACAAGCCGATTAAGAAGAAGTACAAGAAGTACAAGAAGATCAAGAAGGTCAAGCGCGCCAAGTGGGTCAAGTGGCGTCACAAGCGGCCGCGGGTGGAGTGGCACCACATTCACCACCGCCACCTGACTGACCACACCCGCCACTGGCTTCACAAGCACCACCACCACAAGCGCGACTTCCACCACCGCCACCACCACCACAAGCACCACAAGCACTTGATCCACGAGAAGTGCATCCGGCATCACGATCACCACGTGATCCACCACAAGCCGCGTAAGCACCACGAGCACGAGCACCACGGTCACCACGGTCATCACGGCCACCACGGTCACCACGTGCTCCCGCTTGAGCCGCTGGAGCCGACGACGACCGGTTTCGAGGCGCTTGAGGGCGCCGAGACCGCTCCTCGCATGGACCAGGGCATGGAGCAGGGCATGGAGTGGGCCGACGGCATGCAGGTCGCCGACGGTGCCGAGGTCATGGACGCCGGCTTCGGGTCGGGCCAGCGTCTCGCTGCGGTCGCTTCCGAGCACTGCAAGGGCGAAGAGACCGACGCCGAGGGCGACGAGGACGCCGAGGGTGACGAGGGCCTTGAGGACGAAGTCCTCGAGGACGAGGAGCCCGGTGTCGAGGACGCCCAGGTCTGGGGCCACGAAAAGAAGAAGAAGCGTCACCACCACCACCATCACGGTGGCGGCATTCCCGGCCCGCCCGGCCCCGAGGGTCCTGAGGGCCCCGTCGGTCCCGCCGGTCCTGCCGGCCCCGCGGGTGCGAACGGCACCTCCGGTGCTCAGGGTCCCGCCGGTGCCACCGGCCCGGTCGGTCCTGTGGGCCCGGTCGGCGCCACCGGCGCTCAGGGTCCCGCGGGTTCGACGATCACTGGTGTGCTGCACGTCGCCGGTGCGCCGATCACCCTGCTCCCGCTGCTGAACGGCCAGGCCAGCGGTGGCAGCTGCCCCATCGGCAGCACGCTGATCGGTGGCTCGTGGACTGTCCCGCTGCTTGCGCAGGGCATTCCGATCGCGCCCACCCGCAGCGTCGCCAGTGGTACGCAGTGGCAGATGCAGTTCGTGAACACCGGGCTGCTGCCCACGGTGATCACGGTCTCGTCCACCTGCCTCGCCCACTCCTGATCATTCAGGAGTCGGCCGGTAGATAGCGGGTCGAGAGCCAGATCACCGCTCCGAGGACCAGTCCTGCAGAAAGGGCCAGCCGAAGCGACGTCGCGTCGGCGAGGAACCCGATCAGGACTGGTCCGAGGAGTAGCCCGGCGTAGCCGATGGCGGCCGTCTGCGCGATGGCCGGCCCCGACTGCGCCGGGTCGGCGCCGCCCGCCAGCGACAGCGCGAACGGGATCACGGTGGCCATCGCCACTCCGGCGACCAGCAGCCCGGCCAGGGCCACCCCCACCACCGGGGCCGTGATCACCACGGCGAACGACAGCGCCACCACGATGCCGCCGAACCGCAGGCACGCGGCGGCGCCGTAGCGTCTGCGCAGCCGGTCACCGGCCAGCCGGGCGGCCAGCATGCCACCGGCGAACAGCGGATAGCCGAGGGCGGCCAGCGACTCGGGGGCGCCGAGCACGTCGCGCAGGTAGAGGCCGTTCCAGTCGCCCACCATGCCCTCGATCATGAAGGCCGCGAAGACCACCACGCCGAGCACGTAGACCACCGGGGGCAGTCGCCGGCGTACCGCCGCGTCGCCGTCGTCGCTGCCGGGATCCGGCAGGTACGTGCGCGACAGCGCCGCCGCCACCGGCAGGCTGGCCAGCGCCACCAGGATCAGGTGGTCGCGGAACGACAGGTCCAGCCGGATCGCGCCGATCCCGATGGCCCCGGCCGCGATGGCCCCGATCGACCACCCGGCGTGGAACCCGCTCATCAGCGACCGGCCCGAGGCGTTCTCGGCCACGGCGCCCTGGGCGTTCATGGAGATGTCGAACAGCCCGACGGCCATGCCGAACGCGGCCGCCGCGATGATCAGTACGAGATAACCGGGCGCCACCGCCACCCCGACGAGGGTGAGCGCGCTCAGCGGCATCGACAGGACGAGCAACCGGGCGCTGCCCAGCCGGTGCAGCAGGGGCCGGGAGCCCTGCATGGCCAGCAGCCCGCCGACCGCCCATGCGAGCAGGACGATGCCGAGCTGCGACTTGGTCAGGCCGATCGTGTCCGTCATGGCGGGGACGCGGACCGTCAGCGTGCCGGACATGATCCCGCACAGCACGAAAGCCAGCGTCGTTCCTAATCGGGCCCTGGTCAGGTCGTGCGCCAACAGGGGTGTCCTCTCGTCGTAAGGGAGGATGGGCACGCAGAGCCGGACCAGATTACGTGTCAAGGTCGTTGTCATCTAATACTGGTCGGAAATATGTGAAATCGGGCACATGTCAGGATGGATTCATGCGAGCCGGAATCACGATCCTTCCTGAACACCGCCGCCCGGAACTCGAACGCCGCTGGCGCGCGGCCGAGACCTACGGCTTCCACAGCGCGTGGACCTTCGACCACCTGGGCTGGCGGTCCCTCGTCGACGGCCCCTGGTTCGGCTCGGTGCCGACCCTGGCGGCCGCCGCGATGGTGACCTCGCACATCGAGATCGGCCTGCTGGTCGCCTCGCCGAACTTCCGCCACCCGGTGCCGTTCGCCCGCGACCTGACCACCCTCGACGACCTCTCCGAGGGCCGGTTCACGCTCGGCGTCGGCGCGGGCAGCCGGGGCGACTACGACTCCCGCGTCCTGGGCTGGAAGCCGGCCAGCCAGCACGCCCGCTACGCCGAGTTCGTCGAGGTGCTCGACCTGCTGCTGCGCAACGAGCGGGCGTCGTGGTCGGGCGACTACTACACGGCGGTCGAGGCCCGGAACACGCCCGGCTGCGTGCAGCGCCCCCGCGTCCCGTTCCTGGTGGCGGCCAACGGGCCGAAGGCGATGGCGCTGGCGGCCCGGTTCGGCGAGGGCTGGGTCACCACCGGCGCGCCCGGCATGGAGACCATGGGCGCATGGTGGGACGCGGTCGCCGAGGCGCACCGCCGGTTCGACGACGCGCTCGACGATCTGGGCCGTTCACGTGAGCATGTGCGCCGACTTCTGCAGACCGATTCGGCACCTGTCTATTCACTGTCCAGTGTCGAGTGTTATCGCGATTTTGTAGGAAGGTCTGCCGAACTCGGTTTCACCGACATGGCGGCGCCCTGGCCGCGCGAGACTGGCATCTATGCCGGTGACGAATCGGTTCTCGACGCGGTGGCGGCGGACGTGCTGCCAGAACTCAGAGGGGCGCAATGACCGAACTCTTCGGCAACCTGACCCCAGAGGAACAGATCGACTTACGGACCCGCGGCCGGCAGCGCATGTGGGCTCGCGGGGAGATCGTCTTCACCGAGGGTGACCCGTCGACGTGGGTGCTCCTGGTCCTGTCGGGACGGGTGAAGATCTCGGCCGCGACCGAGTCGGGGACCGAAGTGGTCTTGGCCGTACGCGGCCCCGGCGCCGTCGTCGGGGAGATGGCCTCCATCGACGGCCAGCCCCGGTCGGCGACCGTGACCGCGGTCGAGCCGGTCGAGGGCCTGGCCATCCACGACTTCGCCGGGTTCCTGCGGGAGAACGGGCGGGTCGCCGTGCTGCTCATGCGGACCGTCACCGAGCGCCTGCGCGACGCCGACCGCAAACGGGTCGAATACGGCGGGCTCGACACCGCCGTCCGGGTCGCCAACCGGCTCGTGGAACTGGCCGACCGCTACGGCGAGGAGGTGCCGGGCGGCGTCAGCCTGGTGCTCCCGCTCTCCCAGGACGAGCTGGCGAGCTGGGTCGGGTCCTCCCGCGAGGCCGTCAACAAGGCACTTCGCGGATTCCGTGACCGAGGTCTGATCGAGACGGGCCGCCGGCGCGTACTTATATGTGACATGGACGGACTGCGGAGCCGCGCACGTCAGTCGTAGTGAGTACTGGTTCACAGAACTTCCCGGTGGTCCGCCCTACTGTCGATCATGTTGCGGGAATGGTTCCGGGAAGGACGATGTGGACATGAGCGACCGCCTGGCGGAGTTCGCCGCCGTCTATGTCACGCTCTACACGACCCACATGATCGTGGATCACTGGATCCAGACCGATCACCAGGCCTGCACCAAGATCCAGCCCGGCTGGGCCGGTCGGCTGGCCAACACGTGGCACGTCCTGACCCACGTCGCACTCGCCTTCGTCGGCCTGATGGTGCTGGTCTGGCAGCTCGGCGCCGTCTTCGCCCCCGCCGACGTGGTGATCGGCCTGGCCGTCACCGGCGTCACTCACTGGATCGCCGACCGCCGCTGGCCGATCCAGTGGCTCGCCGCCAAGACCGGCCGGGCCAAGTTCAGCTCGCTCGGCATCCCGCGTCCCGGCCATGACGACAACCCCTCCATCGGGACGGGGGCGTATGTTCTTGACCAGACCTGGCATCTCGCCTGGCTCTTCGTCTCGGCACTGATCATCGTCTAGGGGGCGTCATGATCCTCAGGTACGCGGCCTTCACCACCGACCCGTCCGGCGGCAACCCGGCCGGGGTCGTGCTCGACGCCACCGGCCACACCGACGCCGAGATGCTCGCCGTCGCCGCCGACCTGGGCTACTCCGAGACCGCGTTCCTGTTCCCCGAGGGCGGCTCCCGCTACACGATCCGCTACTTCAGCCCGCTGGCCGAGGTCGCCTTCTGCGGCCACGCCACCATCGCCACCTCGGTGGCGCTCGGCGAAGTCAGCGGCTCCGGCACCCTCCACCTCACCACCAAGGCCGGCCCGGTCGACGTCGACGTGGTGGCCGAACCGAACGGCCCGGTCACCGCCACGCTCACCTCGCCGCCCGCGAGCACCCGCGCGGCCGACCCCGCCGACGTCACGGCCGCGCTGAACGCCCTGGGATACGCCCCCGGCGACCTC
The DNA here is from genome assembly GCF_001570545.1 of Herbidospora mongoliensis. GTDB lineage: Bacteria > Actinomycetota > Actinomycetes > Streptosporangiales > Streptosporangiaceae > Herbidospora > Herbidospora mongoliensis. The sequence continues at coordinate 518,144 of NZ_BBXD01000008.1, forward strand.
GACCCCGCCTACCCGGTCCACGTCGCCAACGCCGGCATGAACCACCTGATCCTCGGCCTGACCTCACGAGAGCTGCTGGCCGGCCTCGACTACGACTTCGAGGCCCTCGGCGCCCTGATGGCCGCCCGCGACTGGATCACCGTGAACCTCTTCTGGGCCGAGTCGCCGCTGATCTTCCACGCCCGCAACCCGTTCCCGCCCGGCGGAGTGGTCGAAGACCCCGCCACCGGCGCGGCGGCCGCGGCCTTCACCGGCTACCTGCGCGACCTCGCCCTGATCAAGGAGGACGACGTCGTCACCATCCACCAGGGCGCCGACATGGGCCGCCCCAGCCTGCTGACCGCCGCCCCGCTGCCCGACGACCAGCGGATCAGGGTCAGCGGCCGGGCCGTGAGGTTCGACAGCGAGCCCTGAGCACCCCGGTCGGTCTGGCGTGAAAAGTGTACGATCATGCCGTGCCATGGCCCTGGTCGGCGGGGTCATGGCTAATGGGCGACATCCCAGAACGCGATCTCATGTTCCATCCCGCGCAGGAACAGTTCCCGTGCCCGCCCTGGATGGACGTCGGCCTCGTCGATCATTGAAGCGATGCGTTCGGTGAGCGCCTGGAAACCCGGATCGGCGTAGGTGTCGACCCACGCCCGATAACGCGGCGCGGCCTTCTCGGCGAGTGCCTGACCGAGCGTCGAATAACCCCACATGCACGGATAGAGCGCCGCCAGCCCCTCGCCGTAATGGGCGGCGCTGTCGAGCAGGAACTCGGTGTAGTCCGCGCACGCCTTGCCCTTGGTGGCCGTGTTCAGGTCGGCGCCGTAGCGGGCCGACATCGACCGGTGCAGCGAGAGTTCGTCGTGGAAGGTCGCGTAGGCGAGGTCGACGAGGTCGCCCAGATGCGCGTCGGGCGCCTGCCAGGCGAGCCGGGAGAAGACCCGGACGTAGTCGAGCAGGAACAGGTAGTCCTGTTCCAGCCAGGCGCGGAAGGTCGCCTCGGGCAGACTGCCGTCGGCGATCCCCCGGACGGTCGGATGGGCGAGCTGCCGCTCCACGAGCGGACGGCCGAGACTGTGCAGTTCTTGGGAAAGCGACACGACCCCATTTTTACCCGCCGGGTCCGACGATTCCCCCGGGCGCTAAGGTGATGCCATGCCCGCTGGCCCACTGGAGCCGGGAGATCCGCCCGCACTCGGAGCCTTCGAACTGGTTCGGCGGCTGGGCGAGGGCGGTCAGGGGATCGTCTACGAAGCCCGCTCCCCGGCCGGTGAGCGGGTGGCCGTCAAACTGCTGCGCGGCGGGGCCGATCCCGGCATCCGGCGGCGGCTGGCGCGAGAGCTGGAGTCCGCGCAGCGGGTCGCGCCCTTCTGCACCGCCCGGGTCCTGCACGCCGAGCTCGACCGGCCCGCTCCCTTCGTGGTCAGCGAGTTCATCGACGGGCCCTCCCTGCAGGACCGGCTGCGTGATCTGGGGCCTCTGCGCGGAGGCGACCTCGAGCGGCTGGCCGTGAACACCGCCGCCGCGCTGGCGGCGATCCACACCGCCGGGGTGGTCCACCGCGACTTCAAGCCCGCCAACATCCTGCTCGGCCCCGACGGGCCGCGCGTGGTCGACTTCGGCATCGCCCAGCTCGCCGACGCGAGCACGATGCCCACATCCATTTCCGGCACCCCGCCCTACATGGCCCCCGAGCAGCTCAACGGCGTCCACGGGTCGGCCGCGGCCGACGTGTTCTCGTGGGCGGCGACCATGGTCTACGCGGCGACCGGCGAGCCGCCGTTCGGCAACGACACCGTGGCGGCCGTCTTCAGCCGCATCCTCACCGCGCCGCCCCGGCTCGACGGCGTGCCCTCGCCCCTGCGGGAGACCCTGACCCGCTGCCTGGCCAAAGACCCCGAGTCCCGGCCCACGGCCCACGACCTGTTCACCCTGCTCGTCGGAACGGGCCCGCAGACGGCGGTGCTGCGGGAGCGGAAGCGCCACATGGGGGCGCGCCTGGCCGCCGCCGGCGTCGGCTTCGCCATCGCGGTGACGGCCGGAATCGTGTGGACCGCCGTCGGCGGCCCCTCGGAAACCGGCGCCCAGACCGACCCGGCCACCCGGGCCGTCGAGCAGGACCCGGCCACCGAATCGGGTGGCCAGGAGGATCCCGCGACCGATTCCGGCGGCCAGGAGAGCTCCGCCGCGACCGCCGACGGGCAAGGAGGCGGCCGGGCCGCCCAGGGCGAGGGCATCCCCGAATCCTTCGCCGGGACCTGGACCGGCGAGGTCTTCCGCGACGACGATCGCTCCAATCCGACCGCCGTCACGCTCACGCTCGAACGCGGCGCCCAGCGGGGCACCTGGCAGCGCGACGACTGCGAGCAGGCCGTCCAGCTCAGCGGGACCCGCCAGAACGGCGAGATCCTGCTGATGGCCCTCGTCCAGCGTGGTCAGTGCGTCGGGGGCGACATCACCCTCACGCTCATCAAACCGGCCACGCTGGGCTTCGAAGGTCAGGAGGGCGGCGGCTCGACCGGATACCAGGGCACCCTCGGCAGGTCCTGAGAGGTCATGCCCGGGTGATCTGGAACGTGTAGCCGCCGGTCTTGGCGGCCCCCGACCTGACGACCAGCGCGTAGGACCCGTCGCCGTTCGCGAGGGCGATGTCCGCCTCGTACCCGCACAGCGGGATCGGCTGGCGCGGGGTCGAGATGCTCTTCTCGGCCGCGTCCACGAGCTCCAGTTCGATGGCCTCGCAGGCGCCGTTCCCGCCGATGATCTTAATGGCCTTCGCGCCGTCGGAGTCGAACTCGTAGCGGTCGATGCGGCCGGGCACGTCGAGCTGGCCGTTGATGTTCAGGCCGATCGTGGTGGGGATGTCGCGGACCTTCACCGTCGCCACGCGGAAGCTGTAGGGGCCGATGACGTTCGTGCCCCCGTACACCTCGAGACGGTGTTTCCCGGCTTTGGTGAGCTTCACGACGGTGGAACCCCACGAGAAGGCGACCCCGGCCGGGCCGATCGGTTCGCCGTCGACCTCGGAGACGACCTGGAACTCGATGGCGTCGCCGGACATGTCGGTCACGAAGAACTCGCGGGCGTCGCCCAGGTCGAGCGGGTAGGCGTCCCGCTGCCCGGCGCGGGTGAGCTCGGCCGAGATCTCGGCGCCGTCGGCGATGACGCCGGGCTGAGCCTCCGCAGGATCCGAAGCCGGATCCGAAGCCGGATCCGAAGCCGGATCCGAAGACGGGTCCGAGGGGGCGGCCGGTTCGTCGGAGGCTTCGGGGGCGGCGGTGCTGGTCACCTCGTGTGCGGTGCCAGTGGTGGGCTGTTCGCCGGAGAGGGCGGCGCAGCCAGTGGTGAGTGCGAGGAAGACGACGGCGAGGGGGAGAGCGGCCTTCATGACACCAATAGTGCTCAATTCGGCTTGCAGTCGGCTTTACGGCCGCTCTCCTTGCAATTAACCCATGACCTCATCCAGCGTGATCGGCAGCGACCTGATCCGCTTCCCGGTCGCGTGGAAGATCGCGTTCGCGATGGCGGGCGCCACCCCGACCAGGCCGATCTCGCCGATCCCCTTCACCCCGATCGGGTTGAACGCGTCGGGTTCCCCGACGAACTCGATGTGGACGTCCGGGACGTCGGCGTTCACCGGGATCAGGTAGTCGCCGAAGGTCGCGTTGGCGATGCGACCGGTGTCCATGTCGGTCACCGTGTCCTCGAACAGCGCCATCCCGATGCCGCCGACGGTCCCCCCGAGGATCTGGCTGCGGGCCAGCTTCTCGTTCAGGATCCGGCCGCCGTCGTTGACCGTCACGATCCTGGCCAGCCTGATCCGCCCGAGGTCCTCGTCGATCCGTACCTCCACGAAACGGGCGCCCCGCGCTCCGGCCGGCGTCATCCCGAGTTCGTCGGGTGAATTGGGTGTCGAGTCGCCGTCGGCCGCCATCTCGTCCAGGCCGTGGACGGCCAGGATCCGCGCCAGCGACTCCCCGCGCGTCGGCTCACCGCGGCGGTAGAGACGGCCCTCGGAGACCTCGACCTGCTCGTACGGCACGTCGGCCAGGGGCGAGAACGGATCGGTCTTGGCCAGCTCGACGAACTTCTGGATCAGCCGCCCGCACGCGTCGTGCACGGCGCTGCCGAGCGCGGCCGTCAGGCCGGAGCCGCCCGCCGCGGTGCCGGCCGGCATCTCGGTGTCGCCGAGCTGCATCTCGACCTGCTCGACGTCCAGCCCGAGCAACTGGGCGGCGAGCTGGGCCATGATCGTGTACGTCCCGGTCCCGATGTCGGTCACCGCGCTGCGCACATAGGCCGAGCCGTCGCCCCGGACGATCACCCTGGCCGCGCACGGCTGCTGGTACCAGAAGAAGCTGACCCCGGCCACGCCGTAGCCGATCAGCTCGTGGCCGTCGCGCATCGAGCCGATCTCCGGGTTCCGCTGCGACCAGCCGAACCGCCGCGCGCCGACCTCCAGGCACTGGCGCAGCGCGTTGCTCGACCACGGGCGGCCGGTCTTCGGATCGACCTCGGCGTAGTTGAGCAGCCGGATCTCCAGCGGGTCGAGCCCGACCTCCCAGGCCAGCTCGTCGATGGCCGACTCCAGCGCGAAGTTGCCCTGGGAGTCGCCGGGGGCGCGCATGAAGTTCGTCCACGGGATGTTGAGGCGGACCTGCTGGTCGCGGGTGGTCACGTTGGGGCTGGCGTAGGACCAGGTGGAGACCGACGAGCAGGGTTCGTACTCGTCGCCGTCCATCGGGAGCGTGGTGAGACTCTCGTGTTCGATCGCGGTCAGCCGGCCGTCGCGGGTCGCGCCGAGTTTGAGCCAGTTGACGCTGCTGGTGCGGTGGCCGAGGCCGGTGAACATCTCCGGCCGGGTCAGCTCCAGCTTCACCGGGCGGCCGACGTGCCGGGCGGCCATCACCGCGAGCGGGATGTGCGACCAGCAGCGCAGCCCGGCGCCGAACCCGCCGCCGACGAACGGCGTCAGCACCCGCACGGCGTCCTTGGGGACGCCGAACATCGACGACACCACCAGCTGGACCATGTTCGGCCACTGGTTGGAGTCGTGCAGGGTCAGCGTGTCGCCGTCCCAGGCCGCGAGGGTGGTGAACAGGCCCAGCGGGTTGTTGGTGTTGTCCGAGGTCGTGTACGTCTGGTCGATCATCACCGGCGCGCGCTTGAGCGCCGTCCTGACGTCGCCCCAGGCGGTGTCCTCCCCCCACGGGTCCTTGATGCGTTCGGCCCTCGGGTCGTGCGGGTCGAGCAGGGCCTCGCGGCGCTCGTACTCGACCTCGATCAGGTCGGCCGCGGCGGTGGCGTTCTGCTGCGTGTCGGCGACCACGACGGCGATGTACTGCCCGTAGTAGCGGATCACGTCGTTCTGCAGCGGCGCCTGCGGGTTCTTGATGAACGTGGCCGGCGCCTCGTCGAGGTGGTCGGCGTTCTCATGAGTGATCACCTCGAGCACGCCCGCCGACTTCCCGGCCGCCGTGGTGTCCAGGCGGGTGATCCGCCCGGACGGGATCGTCGACCGCACCACGGCCGCGAAGGCCATGCCGGGGAGGCTGAAGTCGTTGGGGTATCTGGCCTGGCCGGTGACCTTCAGCGGTCCGTCCACGCGGTTGACGCCGGGCCCGAGTATGCGCGGCTGCTGAATCGTCGTCACGAGGTCACCTCCGTCAGCGCCCTGACCAGGGTTCGTTTGGCGAGTTCGACCTTGAACGCGGTGCCGGGCACGACGTAAGGGTCGTGGATCATGCCCTCGGCCGCGCTCCGGAAGGCGTCGGGGGTGGCGGGGGCGTTCCGCAGCACCTCTTCGGCCTCGAACCCGCGCCACGGGATGGTCCCCACGCCGCCCATGGCGATCCGGGCCTCGGTGATGACCGACCCGTCCATGGTCAGCGCGACGGCGGCGGAGGTGAGCGCGAACTCGTACGAGGCCCGATCCCGGACCTTCAGATAGGTCGACCTGATCCCCTCAGGCGGCAACGGCAGGTCGATCGCGGTGATGAGCTCGCCGTGCCTGAGCACGTTCTCCCGGTTCGGCGTGTCGCCGGGCATCAGGTAGAACTGCGTCAGCGGTACGGTCCGCTCCCCGTCCTCGCTCTGCAGGTGCACCACCGCGTCGAGGGCGACCAGCGCCACGGCCAGGTCGGAGGCGTGCAGCGCGATGCAGTCACGGCTCGCCCCGAGGATCGCGTGCATCCGGGCCACGCTGGCGACCGCCTCGCAGCCGCTCCCGGGCTCCCGCTTGTTGCACGCGGGCACGGCCGGGTCGCGGAAGTAGCGGCAGCGGGTGCGCTGGAGCAGGTTGCCGCCGATGGTCGCCATGTTGCGCAGCTGCGTCGACGCGCCCAGCAGCAGGGCCTCCCTGACGAAGGGCGCCCGTTCGATGAGCGTACGGTCGGCCGCCAGCTCCTCCATGGTGGTCAGCGCCCCCACCTGGAGCATCGTGCCGTTCTTGCGCACTCCCCGCAGCGGCAGCCGGGTGATGTCGACGAGCAGATCGGGATGGAACACGCCGTCCTTCATCAGGTCGACCTCGGTCGTCCCCCCGGCCAGGAAGTCGGCGTCCGGGTCGCCGGCCACCGCGGATATCGCCTCGGCGACCGTGGAAGGGCGTTCGTACCGGAACTCACGCATGACGGGCCACCTCCCGGACCGCCGAGACGATGTTGGAGTAGGCGCCGCAGCGGCACAGGTTGCCGCTCATGAACTCGCGGATGTCGGCGTCGTTGCCGGCCCGGTTCTCACCCAGCAGGGCCACGGCCGACATGATCTGCCCCGAGGTGCAGTAGCCGCACTGGAAGGCGTCGTGCCGCATGAACGCCTCCTGCATCGGATGGGACTCCAGCCCCTCGATCGTGGTGATCTCCCGGTCGTCGCACTGCGCCGCCAGCGTGAGGCACGACAGGATGCGCCGCCCGTCGGCGATCACCGTGCAGGCCCCGCAGGCGCCCTGGTCACAGCCCTTCTTCGTGCCGGTGAGCCCGAGTTTGTCGCGGAGGGCGTCGAGGAGAGTGACCCGGGGGTCAGCCAGGTCCAGCGGATATTCCATGCCGTTGACGATCAGCGTGGTCATGAGTCCCCCTTTGTAGTGACGCTAACCGTGCAGGTGGGGGCCCTTTCAAGCCTGTGCGGACGAGGATCAACGCCCCCATGGGCGAGATCTGACCTCCACCTGTCTCCGGGGGCCTCCAACGGGCTGAACAAAACTTCCGAGTTTCTCCGAAGTTTCCGTTATCCACCGGTGACCTGCGGGTCTCCTATGTGTCGGCGCGTGCGAGCGCCGCCTCCTCAACAGGACAAGGACCCCATTCACCATGAGCACTACCGCCTCGCGCGGCATCCGAGCCGGACGTCAGGTCCGCCGCCTGGCGCTGGCCGGTGTCCTCGCCGGCCTCATGAGCACCTCCCTGGTGAGCGCCGCCTCCGCGGCCGAGGTGCCCCTCTCGCAGGGCCGTACCGCCACCGCCTCCTCTTCTGAGCGCGGTGATCTGGCGCCCGCGGCCGCCTTCGACGGCAAGACCGCCACCCGCTGGTCCAGCAAGTTCAGCGACCCGCAGTGGCTCGCGGTCGACCTCGGCAAGTCCACCGCCATCAAGCAGGTCGTCATCAACTGGGAGCGGGCCTACGCCACGGCCTTCCAGATCCAGACCTCCGCCGCCGCTGGCGGCCCCTGGACGACGGCGCACACCACCACCGCCGGCAAGGGCGGCGTCCAGACCATCAACGTCTCGGCCACCGGCCGCTTCGTGCGTCTGTACGCGACCAAGCGCAACAGCCAGTACGGCGTCTCCCTGTGGGAGTTCCAGGTCTTCGGCACCGCAGGCGGCGGCGGGGGCACCACCGACCCCACCCCCACCCCGACCCCCACCAAGCCCACCACCCCGAGCCCGACGCCGACCAGCGGCGGTGGCGGCGGCACCAACCCGACCACCCCGGCCGCCGGCTGGGTCCCCGTCGACCAGGCCGCGTGGCAGAAGGTCCTGGCCGACTACAACAAGGTCCCGTTCGAGACGGTCCCCGCGAACATCGTCCGCGTCCCCGAGTTCCACGCCAACTGCACGGTGGCCAACGAGGCCGCGGACGACCCGATCGTCCTGCCCGGCCTGGTCGGCGCCTCCCACCTGCACACCTTCTTCGGCCCCAAGGTGACGGCCAAGACCACCACCGCGGACCTGTTCAAGAGCGAAACCACTTGTGACGCCCCCGGCGACACCAGCGCCTACTGGGCCCCGACTCTGCTGAAGAACGGCAAGCCGGTCCCGTACAAGAACTTCCGCGTTTACTACGGCTCCCGCCTGAAGGACCCGTCCGAGGTCCGCCCCTTCCCGCCGGGCCTGCGCGTCGTCCAGGGTGACGCCAAGCGCCAGGTCGCGACCCCCAAGGGTGCCTCCGGCCAGTTCTGGTGCGCCGGCAGCGCCGAGACCGGCCGCAGCGCCGACGGCAACTGGCCCGTCTGCGCCCCGGGCGGCAACCTGATCTACCAGCTGACCTTCCAGGACTGCTGGGACGGCAAGAACATCGACTCGCCCGACCACAAGTCGCACATGGGCCCGGCGAAGAACGGCACCTGCACCGGCGACTACCCGGTCGCGGTCCCGAACCTCTCGTTCATGCTCGGCTTCGACTCGCTCGGCGGCGACGGCCTCGCGCTGTCGTCGGGCATGGCGTCGTCGATCCACGGCGACTTCATGAACGCGTGGACGCCGGCCAACCTGAACGCCCTCGTGAAGGTCTGCATCAACCAGAAGGCCAAGTGCGGCGTCACGCCGGGCTGGAAGAAGTAACCCATTCCGCATGAGGAGCGGCGCGGCCATCAGGCCGCGCCGCTCTTTTTTGAGTACGCCCCTACTCATGCGACGAGATCGCGTTCCCGCGAGTCTTGGTGCCACAGCACCGGCGGAGGGGACGGACCATGCCACAGCACATCCGCAAGTACTGGGGACCGCTCAAGGGGCGGACCTCGCTCAACTTCAACTGGGGGGCGATCAACGCCAACTCGATCGTGCACGTCGCCGCCAGCGAGTACATCCCGGAGTCGGACCCCGACGCGCACGGCGGCTTCGCCGACGCCAACCACCAGCGATTCATCGGCTCCGCGAACGTGACGGTCTCCAACATCGCACCGCACGGCCCTCCGTGGGATTCCAACCAGGGCGTGACCTTCGTGGTCAACGTGGACTGGCCGCATCCCCTCCCCATCGTCACCGACATCACGGTCTTCGACGAGGGCCCGCTCGAGATCCAGAACTAGACCACGCTCCATCAGCCGTGGCCCGGACGCCCTCGGGTCAGCCGATCGCCTTGAGGTTCACCAGCCACGACACCGCCGGGTCGGCGCTCCTCCCGTGGACCAGATCGTCGTTCCTGCCCACGCTCTCCGGCACCTCGACGAGGTCGTCGAGGGTGACCAGCCGATTCCGGCCGGGGTCGAAGAAGCGGTGGCGTACATCGGTGAGCAGCCTGCCGCCGTGGGCCAGCCACGAGTACCCCGTCAGCGGTGACTCCCGGAACCCCGTGCCGTCCAGCCGCTGGATGAAGGTCTTCATCAGCAGCAGGGAGGTCTCCGGTACGTCTGTCGGCGCTCCCACGGGAATGGGCTGCGATTCCACGTAGTAGAAACTCGGGCGATCTGTTGCGGTTCCGACCACCTTGAGGGGCCCGCCGGAGGAGTGCTCAATCGCTGTACAGGTCGGCCCGCTGACGGAAGGCCAGCAAGTTGGTGCGCACATTCCTTGATGTCGGGTGATCGGCTCCCAGGATGCGTTCGCAGTCGGTCAGGAGCTGCTCGAACAGCGAGATGGCCCGGCCCAGATCCCCCGCCATCCCGTAGACACTGGCGAGGTTGCTGCGAGATCGCAGAATGTGGAGGTGATCGTCGCCCAGCACCCGCTCTTGATCGGCCAGGTTCTGCTGGAACAGCCGGATGGCCTGATGCAGATCCCCTGCCGCGTAGTAGGCAATGGCGAGGTTGTTGCGGGAGGCCAGGGTGTCGGGGTGGTCGCCGCTCAGCACCCGTTCCCGATCGGCCAGGTTCTGCTGGAACAGCCGGATGGCCCGGCCCAGGTCCCCCGCCGCTTGGTAGGCGTCGGCGAGGTTGTTGCGGGAGACCAGGGTGTCGGGGTGGTCGCCGCCCAGCATCCGCTCCCGATCGGCCAGGTTCTGCTGGAACAGCCGGATGGCCGGTCCCAGGTCTCCCGCCGCCCGGTAGGCGCCTGCGAGGTTGTTGCGGGAGATCTGGGTATCGGCGTGGTCGCTGCCCAGCCCCTGCTCGAAGTCGGCCAGGTTCTGCTGGAACAGCGGGATGGCCCGGCTCAGATCCCCCGCCTCCCGGTAAGCGCTGGCGAGATTACCGCGGGAGGTCAGGGTGTCGGGGTGGTCGCCGCCCAGCACCCGCTCGGCATCGGTCAGGTTCTGCTGGAACAGCGGGATGGCCCGGCCCAGGTTCCCCGCCGCTTGGTAGGCGTCGGCGAGTTTGTTGCGGGAGGCCAGGGTGTCGGGGTGGTCGCCGCCCAGCACCTGCTCGAAGTCGGCCAGATTCTGCTGGAACAGCGGGATGGCGCGGCCCAGGTCAGCCAAGTGCCGGAGGTGGCTCCCGCACGAGGCGCGTAAGGAGAGCAGGCTTCCGGGCGGTTCTCCGAGGTCGGCGGCCAGGATGTGAAGGCTTGTGGTCTGTTCGACGAGCATGTCGACGGCGGAGCGGGCGGCCCAGGTGGCGGCGCCGTCAGGGATGTGGGCGTTGAATCCGTCCAGCAGGTCGATGGCGTTGTCGAGCACCTCTGCCAGGCGGCTTCCGCCGCCGGCTGCGGTGGTGGTGGCGCGTTCGCGCAGCACGCGGCTGGTGAGGCGGTGCATGAGGACCGTGGTGCCGTCGTCGCTGAAGCTGACGAGCGAGGTGTCGGCCAGATCGGCCAGCAGTTGGTCGATGTCCTCGGTGTCGGCGGGGTCGGGTTCGGTGGTGCCGTACAGGATCGCCCGGGGGACACCGGCCTCCGACAGGGCCGACAGCAGCTCCAGCAGGGCCCGCGCCCTGGGGATGGTCTGTTCGGCCTGGTCGATCGACAGCAAGGTGGCCTGCACGGTCCCGGCAGGGTAGCCGTCACCGGCGTCGGGCAAGTACCGGTCCAGTGGGTAGTCGCGGAGCAAGGTGAGGTAGGCGGGGTAGGTCAGGCGGCGCCGGTGGATGTAGGCGCCGGCCTGCCCGATCGCCAGCGGCAGACACCCCAGCTCGGCGGCGACCTGGTCGGCGCCCGGAGTGGTGCGCTGGGTGCGTTCGTGCAGGAAGTTCACCGCTTGGCCGGGGGTGAAGACGCCGACGTCGACCGCCTCGTACAAGGTGTGGAAGGCGCGGTTGCGGGTGGTGATCAGAATTCGGGCGGCTCCGGTGGCCGGGCACCACCGCCGCACCGACTCCACTTGTGCGGCGTTGTCGAACACCAACAACGAAGCCTGCCGGCTGGCCGCCAGCCAGTCCCGCGCCCTGACCGCGGAAGCGAACGCGTCCTCGCCCGCGACGACGACCTCCAGGCGGCGCGCCAGAGCGGCCAGGCCGGTGACGATCTGGTCTTCGGTTTCAGCGGTGATCCAGGCGATGACCGGCCACCCGGCCCGCTGGCACGCCCACGCGTAAGAGGCGGCCAGCAGGCTCTTGCCCACCCCCGGCGTGCCGGTGACCGCATCGATCACCGCCGCGCCCCGCCCGTCCACCTGCCCATGCAACCGCGCCAGCAGATCACCTCGCTGCTGGAAGGCGCGCGGCCGCTGGGGAATGTCCCCCTCGACGATCTGCCGAGCCGGCGCGGGCAGCGGCGGGAGGTTGAAGATGAACTGGTTGTGGCCGGCCTGATTGATCCGGCCCTGGCCGGAGGCGGTGGCCTCCATCCGGGTCGATCCGGCGGGACCTTGGTCCGGCTCGTCCTGACCGGCCGGTGCGGGGCTGTTCATCACTCGTTGATGGTCTGGTCGCCGCCGGCCTGATACACCCGCCCCGACCCGGACGCCTTCGCGTTCATCTGCACATTGCGCGCATTGTCCCCGGTGGAGACGATCCCGCTGTTGTCACCGCCGATGGCGACCGACCGCTCACCCGAAGCCGTGACATTCGGCCTGGTCTGCCCATCGCCGCTGTCCTCCGCGGCGGCGTCCACCCCGCCGCCGCTTCTGCCGGCCAGCAATCCGTACAACGCCACCCCCAGCCCGGCCAGAGCGACGAACACCCCGATCACACTGGCCAGCTGGTCGGCCTCCGCCAGCTCCACCCTCGACAGGTAGACACCCAACCCGATCGCGGCGACCATGGCGACCGCGATCCCGCCCCATATCAGCACACGCCTGCGCATAGCGGCCATCATCAACCAATCACCAAGATCGCACAATGTGATCGGCGGATAACGCACCGAATGTCCAGTGTGCTTCTTGCCTGATCCGCACGCGTGGGGTGCGTCAGGTGTTCGATGCGATCAACACGTCGCCGCGGCTGCTCGAACCATCGGAGAACACCCTGATCGCGGGCGGGGTGAGCGAGCTGTCATGGTCGTCGTACCAGGTCGGGTTCCAGTAGAGCGCGACCACGGCCACATACCCGATGAGCGCCCACTGCACGACCGCCAGCGGCCGCACCCGGCGGCGGGCCACGAGCAGCAGGTTCGCCAGCACGACCAGCGCCAGGGCGACGGCGGGGTAGGCCGCGCGCATCCGCCTGCGCATCTCGTCCAGGTACTGCTCGAAGGTGGGGTCACCGAGCCCGCGGATGACGCTGTCGCCGTCGCCGAAGAGCGTGTCGCGCTTCACGGCGTCGAGATGCCACAGCAGGCCGCCGACCACCGTCAGATCCACCACGAGGATCAGCGCGACGACCAGCACAGTGCGAAGGGGCGGGCGCATCCGGCGGACTCCTTTCGTCGGTCCTTGAGACGCACCGGCGAAGGTGGAAGTTCGGCCGGTTCCCGACCCCGAGGGCGAACGCCAGGTCCGCCTCACCGCCCAGACCCTCCTGACCGACCACCCCCGCACCATCGAAAACGGCCGAGCCGGATCACCGGGCTCGGCCGTTTCTCTTCCTGACGCCTGACAAGCAAAAACCCACTTTCTGTTACGGCTCCGCCCACCCTGGCACCGACCACCGCCCCCGGTCCGCGCCGCACCCGGCGCCGGCCACCCGCTCCCGGCCCCCACCGCCACGGGTCATCGGCCACCGGACCGAAGGCCACGGAGCCCGCTGTCAGTTGCCCACCGTGAACGTCAGGATGGTGCGGTCGTCAGGCTGCCCGTCCACATCGTTCTGCACCCGGATCTGCCTGGTGGCGCTCTGCCCCGGCCACAGCAGGAACGTGCCGATGCTCCCCTTGCCCTTCAGCCAGGGAGTGTCCGCGCTGTCACCCTCGAAGAACCAGACGACGATGTTGTCGACGGTCAGAATGCCCGAGGCGGCCCACCGGAGCCGGTAGTAGATCTCGGTGCGGGTCTCCCCACCGCACTTCGCCCAGGCCTTGAAGCTTCTGGCCGGCCCGCCGATGCCTCCCGTCTTGCTACGCGGGAGGGTGGAGCGGCAGCGCTCGTTCTTGCCGAAATTCTCGTAATCCATCATGTCGAACGTGATGTTGACGGTCGCGGTCCGCTCGGCCAGGGCGGACGCCTCGGCAGCGGGTGCGAAAAGACCCAGAGAAAGGGCTCCCGCGGCGGCACTGAGGCCGAGAGAACGGACGATGCGGTTCACCGGAATCTCCTTTGGTGAGGACGACGCTGTCCGCAGTAAAAGCCGGTCCACTTGCAACGTGCCTTCGAGACACCTGCCTGACCGATGCAAGGACCCCCGCCGCGTAGCAGAGCCCGGCGACCACCAGGGCGGGACTCATACAGTGGCCAGGCCCACGGCGCAAAATGACCCCTCCGGGCCTCACAGCGGGGCCGATTTTGGAACGGCGCGGCGCATATCTCGCATACAGGCACAGATCGAGGTCTACCGGCACCAGCTCAAGCCGGTGATCGCCAAAGGCGCTCACACGATGAACATCATCTTTGGTGACAAACCGTCGCCGTGAGTCTGAGCGAGTTGGCTCCCGAAGACCCTCAGAAACAGAAAAGGGCCTGACCCGCTCAGCGGATCAAGCCCTTACCTGTTACTCCACCGTCGGGGTGGCGGGATTCGAACCCACGGCCTCTTCGTCCCGAAGGAAGATCAGGCTGTCTGAGGAGGTCGACGGGAGTCGATCGGGTGGCTCTGACTTGGGGGAGAAACCTGGGGAGGTCGGGGGGAGTCTGAGGCTGCCACAACACGGTGGCTCCCAAAAGTGGCTCCCGTAGCCCGGGTTCTGTCTCCTCCCAGGATCGGCACCGTCAGTCAGACGCTTGACCCCGCGTGACGACAGACCGAGGCGCGAGAGAAGTATCTCCATCCGTGATCATGTTTCTCTCTCGCACTGAGGTGATCAGTGCTCTGAAAGCATGCGGAAGGGTATCCGGCTTGTGCCGTAGAGCTGTCTCCAGGTGGATCAGAAAAGCATGTAGCTCGGGATCCGAGACAGATAGGGCATGCTCTCTAAGTCGGTCTATATCGCGGAAAACTTTAGCGTCTTCGTCCAATGGCTCGATAGTTACCAAATTTCTAGCCATGGCCATGATGAAGTCGCTGATGGGGAGTGGCCGCCCTGTTTCCTCTGCTTGTTTGCCCCAATCGCCCATCCATCGCAAGTTGGCCCATAGGCGTGCCACTAATGCCTCCTCTAGCCAAGCTCTCACCTGCTCGCGGACCGCGATTTGTGGGCCAGTAAGTGTCCGCGAGGATATTGTCAGCTCAACAATTGCAGCCAACGCTGTGAGCGCAACACCGAGGGTTATTGATTTACTGAAATCTTCTGTGAAGACCTGAGTGGTTACGGCGGCCGTTCCACCCGCACTGAGAGCTCTTGCCGAGCTTCTCCATCGCTGATGCCGCCGACGAATTTCGCTGTCGGGAACGTATCGATGGATTTCAGCGGCCATTTCCCAGCGGGCTGCGCCGGGCGCTTCGCCTTCACGCGCCTCGATAAGCACGCCATGTGCTTCGTTGAGCACCGCATCGGCGAATCGCTTTGCGCGATCTTCTTCATCGAGATGGTAGTGAGCGAAATCGAGCGCTTTCCGGCCTGGAGCGCTTTCGGCAGCTTCCTTGATCCAGGCTCGCAGCCGGTCATCGAAGGTGAGGCTGAGTCGACTCCGATAGTCGGGGAACCGAATCCCCCATGTAATCTTTTCTCTGACCCAGCGACCCGTCCGGCGGAGTAGCCCAGAACGGTCTTGGTCAATGGGCAACTCGGTGATATCAAGTGCATCGCAGAAAGCGGTGGCCGCCTGCCCGACTTTCTCTGAGACAATGGTGTCGTCCTCGCTAAGTGCACGCGACACGGCCTGCCAGCGCAGATGCTTTAACCATCTTCTTTTTTCTAGAGTTTTCTTTCCAAATTGATACCAGCGCACACTTGCGCCGGCGTATCTAGCGACAGGGGGGTGTGCCGACATGCCTCAAGCCTATGACTAGCTGGTTGCTTCAAAGGTCCGTATCGATAGCGATTGCGTTACATCGGGCGGTTTTTGCCGTAGAACGCAACATCTAGTCAATTCGCGCCCTGCTTTGGGGTCGCAATTGGGTGGATATGTCCAGACTGCTCACTATCTGGGTTGCATCACGAGCACTTGCAATGTGTGACGTTTTTGTGCACCCGAATGAAATTTGTCATGGTTGAGGCAAGTTCAATCCTTGTGGCCGCCGCTTCTTGCTATCCACCACCAAACGAAACTCGCGACTAGAAGCGAGACATTCCATGGACTGGCGTCTGTAAATTGACTAAACTCTTCGAGTTCTGCATATTCGACTGACCAGGTGAAAAGAATACAGAAGACCAGGACGAACGTTCCAGAAGCTAGGCCCAAAGCCTGTAGTTCCGGAGCCATAGAGCTCCACCATTGGCGGAGTAGATTCACGAGAGCTTCGTGATCGGCAAGTCCACCGTTGTCGGACGATACGGCAGCGGCTCTGTCTGAATCAGTCCTATCGATACCACCCTGTGTTGCACTAGAGAAGTTCTCGCGCCGATAGCTGAGCAATGCCGGACTCTGGAGCGATGAAGCTTCGATGAAGCTCTGGGCAAGCCGTTCCAGGGCCGGGGCGAGGCGGGTGACGTCGTGCTTGGCGAGCATGGCGGAGTGCTGCTTGGCCAGGTTCTCCAGGGCCGGGGCGAGGCGGGTGACGTCGTGCTTGGCGAGCATGGCGGAGTGCTGCTTGGCCAGGTTCTCCAGGGCCGGGGCGAGGCGGGTGACGTCGTGCTTGACGGCCATGGAGTAGAGCTGCTTGGTGAGTCGCGACTCAGCGTCGAAAAGCGCAGACACATGGGGGCTTACCCGGCGGTTTGCCATGCGCTGAGCCTACTTGATGATCAGTAGCCAAGCGTTTACGTAATGTGATATTGCAATACCGTCCGTGTTGCGGCCGAGGCGGCCTTTGATACTAAGATTGCGACTCAGGTTGCTGGGTTGAGTTTGACTGGACTTGGCGAGCTAGTCTTTGTGTCTCTACTGATTATCGCAGTGGTCTGCCAGCGAGCTTCTCTCGGGTTCTTTGCTTCTGATGAGGATGAGGACACCACAGGAGGCGGGATGATCGCAGCCGTCAAAGAGCGACTAGTCCGCTGGTTCCGCACTGCCGCGCTCGTAGGCTCGAATCTACTCAGCGGGCTGGCCGTTGAGGCGGCAGTGTCGGGCTGAGCCCAGCAACCGGGCTACCTTTTCGCGTCGCATTCTTAAGTGGTTTCGTTCGTCGGTGATTCCATGACGAAGCTACCCATGCCGGGCTCCGTTCGTATGAGCCCGTCCTGCCGCAGGGCGCGGTGAACCTTCTGGCCTGTCGCTGTGGCGATGCCGTAGATCTCCTGTAGCCCGAGGACGGACGGCACCTGGTCGCCGGCAGAGAGCTCCCCGCGCTCGATCTGCCCCTTGATGTCCTCATACACCTGGACCCACCGGGGAATCCCCGGCTTCCACTCCAGCCCTTGATCAGCCACACGAACACGCTAGGTACGTGACGCCATGCCTAGCGAGATACGACATGCCTGGTGTGCTATAGCATGGTGTACTACGGTGGACGTCATGGTGACTCCCGAGAGCAAGC
This sequence comes from Herbidospora mongoliensis, assembly GCF_001570545.1. GTDB lineage: Bacteria > Actinomycetota > Actinomycetes > Streptosporangiales > Streptosporangiaceae > Herbidospora > Herbidospora mongoliensis. Next base: position 535,266 of record NZ_BBXD01000008.1, read on the forward strand.
CTGACCCCGTGTCCCGCCAGGGGCGCGCAGAGGTTACGCCTGTGTGGGTGCCCTTCCAGAGCACCCGAGGTGATCGGTTCCGGGTATCCGAGACGGCCTGCTGCGGTGTCTATGAATGGGCCTGCCAGGGCGGATTGTATTTCATACTCCGCTACACCAAACAGAACGGATATGAGGAAACAGGAAGAGGGCTCTACCGGGAAGCCCGAGCCCTATGGGATGGCCTAACCATCGCACACAAACTCACGCACTCCAACGGTCGTCCGCCAGGAACGCAAAAGCCAGCCGAGAAAGACTTACCTACGAATAACTCTCAAGAACGGTGATCCGCAAATGACCCACAACAGTCGAGACCAGTTCATTCACCTCATGCGCTTAGCATGGGACCTTCGGATGGAAGGGATAGGATTATCGGTCAAGTTACAGCAAGGACAAGAGCCATTCTTGGAGATCCCCAGGGCTGTCGGCCCTCTGCGAGTGATGGCGTTTCTGCAACACAACGAGTGGAAGTTCACCTGGGGGCGGGGTCGAGAGAACTCGATATCCGCTCTCAGTGAGCAAGCCGCGTTGAGAATCTTGCGGCTTGCTCGAAGTGGCGACGAGCTAACGCGCGGCCCCGTCAGATAGGGGAGTCCCATGACTTATCAGCAAATCGCCGTAATCGTTAGAGGCAGGATCCGAGAGTGCGAATACCCGGAAGGCGCTCTACTGCCCTCAGAGGCAACTCTTTGTGGTGAGTTTGGTGTGGCTCGCTCCACCATCAGGCGAGCTCTGGGGTTGTTAGAAGGCGAAGGGCTAATTGTCGCTATCCCCGCGAAGGGGCGACGCGTAAAGAGCAGCCCCATGCCTGTGCCATACCTGTACGCGACCATCGCAGATGATATCCGTAGCCGAATTCGACATGAGAAGTTGCGAATGGGAGATCCTGTTCCGAGTGAGGCTGTGCTTCGCAAGCGTTATGGCGTCTCACGCAACACAATCCGCCAGGCTCTTGCACTCCTTGAGAGGGATGGACTACTCGTGGTTCAGCTGGGAAGCGGGCGATTCGTAGGCACCGCTGCGGGCACCTAGCCATTTTCCGTCAGAGGGAAACTTCTTCCGATTCGGCCATCAGCTCACGCCATGGAATATCCGTGGTTGTGATGATCTGGCCCTTCCCCACGAACCGTGAAGCCACGAAGAGACCCGCGTCATGAGCGGCCTGCCCCGCGTGACTGGCCGATGCGTCCGCGATGAGCCACGGTGTGAGGTCCCGCTCGAATGCGTCGACAACTGTCTTGAGAACGCAGCTCTCCGTGTCGATGCCGCAGATGTAGAAGTCTCTCCAGCCGTATTCCTGCGCGAGTCGGTCGCCCTCTTCGCTGAAGAAACTGTAGATGGTCTTTTCGACGATGGCTGTTGCCTTGCTGGCCATCGGACTCAACTCCGGAACGATGTCGATCTCTGGTGACGTCTTCACTTTCGACCAGCGAATCAAGCGCTCGAATGGGCTTCCGTCATAGTTAAGATACCGGGTGAAGACTACCGATCCGCCAGCGGCCTGCCACTGTTCCACCAGAGGGGCGATCACCGATATGACGGGGCTGGAATGCTCGGTGATGAAGCCGTTCTGCGCGTCAATGACGACCAGCACCGACGTCTTGTCGAACATGGAAATTACCTCTCCCGAGTTTCGCGAATGATGTCGATGGCCTCAGACAGGCGGTCCGGTGTGCCGCTCGTGTCCAAAATCGCCATGCGCATGGTCTTGTGATATTCGGTCTCTTGTGGGCGCGCATTGGTCAACCGGGATCGTGTCCCACGCAGAAAACGCCACCCGTACTGATCGGCGACTTGTGGGTCTTCCCCTTGCTCGATCTGGGTATTGATGAACTCGCAATAGGACCAGATTGATTGCGTGGCGAGTTCGACGTTGACAATCTCGTGTTCCGCAAGCGCTCTTCGAGGCGCGGTCGGGTAGTAGACAACGCCCGACCATGATGCGTATCCGATCGAGATTCCTTTGAAGCCGAACGCGGCTATTCCGCCGTGTTCAAATCCATCGGCCAATAGCGACCGCTCGACCAGTTCGGCGTGATCTAAGGACGATCCCGACATCTCCGAGTCCCGCTCATGCAGGATCCTCGGAATGCACATGATTCGTAGGGCCGTATCCAGCTCATGGGACTGCCACGATGGCGCATGAACCCAATAAGCGCTGAGAACGTACGACGCGTTAAGGGAAGCGGACAGCGCCTCGGAAAGATGGCCCGATGCCCACGCCAAATCCCGGGCGTAGGTCTGTCGACGCCATATCGCGAGACTCGCGAGGTTGGGAAGCTCCAGTTCCTCGACGAGATGGAACATGGCCACGCCGAACGGCCACATGTAGAGAGCGCACTTGCCGTGCACGTTGGGGACGTCGACACGATGACATTCGAGACCGAACATCGCGCCGGCGGAAACTGCGGACTGGCGTTCGATCAGCTCTGAGACCCGCGCCGGGCCGATATAGGCCGGAATGAACTTGTGCGACCGAACCCCGGAAAGAGGTCTCGGCGACACCTGCGCCGGCTCGATCGCCCCGAACAGTTCTTGCGTCGTGGCCTGGTAGACCGCGCAATACAGCTCGATATAGAGCGGGTCCTGACAGACGGCCTTCCCGGACTCGTGGCGGTAGATGGTCTTCTCGATCGAATCGAGCTCTGGTAACCCGCGCGCCGCGCCCAACCGGTGCAACTCCTGAGCCGCGCGTCGTCTGCTCCAACCGAGCTTCTGACGTGCTGCGGTTAAGACGCGGTTCGGTTCTGACCGCTTGCCTGGGTCCCTGGAGAGGGGAACCTCGGACATCAGTCGTGTCCTCTCGTGTCCACTCCTGTCATCTGCCGGTCAGGGGTTCCAACTCCGAAGCTGATGACATGACACAGAGACACCGACCAAACGGCCGTCGAGCTCCCCCTCAAAGCGCATCGCGGAACTTCCGGAAATTGCCTGGTGCCGGTTGCACGTCATCTGACCTGCCCGTAACTGGGGAATTTCGGGGACTTGCCAAGGCTAGACGGGACGCACTCAACCTGTCCCGTCCTGTATCGATCCTTCCACTTTCGGCATCGAAGATTTCGCGAATTCCCCGAACGAAGCGATCTCCGCACCCGCCAGACCCGACCACCGACGTGGAAGGGAGGTGATCGATTTGAGGATCCCGATTGGCGGCACGTACGCGGACCGGTGCCCGTGCGGTGCTCTCACCCACCAGTTCGGCGGGTGCTGCCGCAAGTGCACCCGACGTTTCCGCTGGCTCCGCCGCCAGACCCTCCATTAGCGCCGAGAGGAGTACGTCCCATGTTCGTGATCATCTCGATCGCCGCATTCGGGTTCGCCCTGACCCTGACCGCCTTCATGCACGCAGTGATCGTCATGAAGCGAGAGGACAGAGCCGCAAGCCGGTCGCGCACTCACCGCACCGCAACGGCCGCGATCTCCCAGCGCGCCATGGGACTGCACGTTATCGACGACATCGACCAGCGCCCCGTGACCTACGGAAGGAGGTGACTACACCTTGATGATCTCAATCTCTCTTGTGGTCCTGCTCGGCCTGGCGGTGTTCATCGCCCTGCGCTTCACCTACCTGCGCTTCACCCACGCGCTCCTGTGCGTCCTGTTCGGCTTCTACCTCTCCGAGACGGCCGCCGCTCCCGAAGTCCGCCGCTTTATCTCCATCGTCATGGCGACCGTCTTCGGAGTGTCCTGACGCCACTCGACGCGCCAACCGTCGCTGAACCACCCGTAATCGCAGCTCACAGCCTGGCCAGGCTCAGCCGGCACCACACCGAACAGAAGGAATCGCTCATGCGCATCACCCCGTCACCCACGACCAGCTACACGGGCCAAACGCCCACGACCACAGGAGGTGTTTCTCACGATCAGCACGCCGAGCCGCTCACTCGTTGACCTTCAGGAGACCCGCGCCCGACACCGCCGAGTCCTCGATCTGATCGCCCGCCGCCCTCGACTGCGCGGCATGCTCCTGCTCACCGAAGACGGCCGCACCGTCTTGAGCGTTCTGAACCTCATCCCCGTTCTCTGCGCCGAAGTTGAACGCCTTTCCCGCCGAGTCGACAGCGTGCGACTGGACCACGCGAACCTGACGGCCGCCGTGCGCGCCACCCTGGGGGCGCACGCCGACGGAGAGCCTGACCCGCTGTACTACCTCCGCGATGAGCTTTCCGCGGAACGCCCCCACCCTGAGCACGAAGAGCCTACCGGGCGACGTCGCTACCGCCACCCGTACACGTCAGATGCGGGGGAGCGCCAATGAACGCGCACAGACGACTCAGCCGCCATCAAATGCGCCGTCACGCACGGCGCATGCGCCGCGTGGGCGTCGAGCCGGTCATGTTGATGACCGGTGACGCGCCGTTCGGATCGGCCGCGATTGTGGTCATCTGCTCGTGGCTGTGGCGCTACCGCTCCGAACTTGCGCCCATCGCCGTGGCCGTCCTGGTGGAGCTCACCGCCGTGATGCTGCACATCGGCGACTCCGATTCCTGGGAAACGATCCTGGTCGCCACGGCCGTCACGGCGTGGCTGGTCGCCCTGTTCGGCCACTTGGCCGGCCTGAGGCGGGGCGTCGAACGCGCCTACGCCGTGGTCTGCCTGCTGCTGGTCGGCGGGTGGCTCTCGGCCGCAACGGCGTCGGGTCCCAGCTCAGCACCATTGCCCGTCCTGCTGATCGTCGGCGGGATTCTGACGGCTCTGCCGTGGTGGGCGCATCGTCGCCGACGTGCCCGTGTACGGGTAGAGCGCACCCTGGCGGCATGGCCAGAGATCGCCCAATCGATCGGCCTGACCGGCTCGCGCATCCAATCGGCCGTGGTCGATCTGTGGGGTTACCGTGCCCGCGTCGCTTTGGCCCGTGGCCAGACCGTCGAGGACGCCATGGGCAAACTCCCCGCGCTGGAATCGGCGTTGGGCACCCGTCGTGGCGCGGCGCGTATCCAGCCGATCCCCGAACGCGCCAACCGGCTGGAACTGCGGATCATCGAAACCGACCCGCACGCCGACGCCATCGTCTGGCCGGGACCGGCGATCACCTCGATCACCGAACCCGTCGAGCTGGGCGTCTTCGAAGACGGCACCCCGGTAACCGTCTCCCTGAACCGCCGTCACGGCCTGGTGGGCGGCGTGGCAGGCGCCGGCAAGAGCGGCGGAGTGAACGTCATCATGGGCAACCTGACGGCCTGCCCCGACGTGATCGTGTGGGGCGTCGACCTCAAACGCGGCATGGAACTACTCCCATGGGCATCCTGCCTCGACCGCATCGCCACCACCCCCCAGGAAGCAGACAAGCTACTGGCCGATGCCGTCGCCATCCTCGACGGCCGCGCCGAAATGCTCGCCATGAACGGTGTACGGGTCTGGGAACCCACCCCAGAGGCTCCCGCGCTGGTTATCGTGGTCGACGAGTACGCCGAACTCGCCGACGACGCACCAGAAGCGATCCTGAGCGCCGACTCGATCGCCCGACGCGGACGCGCCGTGGCCGTGACCCTGGTGGCAGCAACTCAACGCCCATCACAGAAGGCCATGGGCAACAGCGCCGTGCGCTCACAGATGGATGTGCGCGTCTCGTTCCGGGTGAGGGAACGTCGTGACGCCGACCTGATCATGGGCCAGGGCATGCACAAAGCCGGCTGGCACGCCGACCGACTCGACGCACCCGGCAAGTTCCTGATCAGCGCACCCGAGCACGACAGCCCACGCCGGGCCCGTACCTACCTGCTCGACGACGCCACCGTTCAGGCCACGGCCGAACGCCACGCCGACCGGCGGCCGTCCCTCGATCCGGTATCCCTGGTCGCCCTGGAACAGGGACCTCAAGCCACCGCAGAACCCCAGGGCAGGCACGCCCGCAACGGCAACCATGAAGGCGTGGAAGACGTCCTGTGGGATGCGCTTCGCGAGGCACCTGAGCAAGGCGCGACCCTGGGCGAACTGATCGACGCAACCGGCATGAGCCGGCCATGGCTCTACAAGCGGCTCCGGGAGCACGCCGACGCCGGTCGAGTGATCCAAGTCGCCCGAGGTCGATGGCGGGCGATCCCCTCCGCTGACTAACTCAACGTAATCGGCTCAGGCGTTTGTCTACGTCTCCGTCTCGCGCGCGTCTGCACATAGGCGCTGAGACGGAGACAAAGACAAACCCGGAGACATTCACAGCGAGTGACGAGGCAACGGAGGGAGGTGCGCGCATGAAGGCATACACAGTCGAGCAGATAGCCGAGATCCTCAGCGTCGGGCGGGACAAGATCTACTACCTGCTCCGTACGGGTCAGCTCAAGAGCATCAAGATCGGCAAGTTACGCCGGATCACCGATCAGCACCTTGCCGACTTCGTTTCTTCCCTGGAGACCATCGACGAGGCGTAGAACGCTGTGATACAACGTTCTACAGTGCCTCTTGATAACTCCATACACCCGAAAGGAAGCCGTCTAATGACGAGCGACCGAACGACCCTGCCACCCGTCCGGGTGGATGCGGAGCTGAAAGCACGGCTCCGTAGGTACGCCGAGTCGCAGGAGCGGGATGTGTCGTGGGTGATCAGGAAGGCGATCGAGGAGTACCTCAACCGTCACGAGAAGGGATGATCCCTTGGCCAAGATCCTGATCGGCAAGTACGAAGCGACCATCTATCCCGAGGGGGATGGCTTCACCGGAGCTGTCTCCCTCGGGTTCGCCCCCGATGGCAAGCGCCGGCGACTCAAGCGGAAGGGCAAGACCAAGACCCAGGTCAAGGACAAGCTCATCAAGGCCGTCAAGGACCTTGAGGCAGGGGTGACCGCATCGGAGAACTACACCGTGCGCGATGCCGTCAACGACTGGCTCAGCAAGGGTCTCAAAGGCCGATCCGAGGCCACGATCACCAAACAGCGCATTCTTGCCGAGACGCACGTGATCTCGAAGCTGGGCAAGACCACGCTTCAGGACCTACGCGCCGATCACGTGGACGAGTGGCTAGACGAGCTCTCAAGTGGACTGGCCACCCGGACGCTACGGGATGTCCACAGCGTCTTGAAGCGGGCCATCCGGCAAGCTCAGGTGCGGGACAAGGTGGTCAGGAACGTCGCCGAGCTGGTCACCACGCCCACGGGAAAGGACGGGCGACCCAGCAAGGCGCTCACCCGGAAACAGGCGGAATCAGTGCTCAAGGCCGCCGAGTCGTCCGAACTACATGCCTACGTGGTGATCAGCCTCACCACCGGAGTCCGGACCGAAGAGGCTCGCGCGCTGCGCTGGGATCACGTCGTCGCCTGGCTGCCGGCCAGCAAGACGTGGCGACCGGTTACCGAGGTGGGTTTCAAGCACAAGAGATTCGCCATCTACGTGTGGCGTGCCGATCGAGTAGGAGGTGACACCAAGACCCGCAAATCGCGGCGCACGCTGGAATTGCCAGTGCTCGCCGCTCAGAGCCTCAAGCAACACCACGCGCGTCAGGCAGCTCACAAGCTCACGGCAGGCGGAGCCTGGCAGGAACACAATCTGGCGTTCTGCCGGTCTGACGGGACACCGCTGGACGCCGGAAGCGTACGGCGGGCCTTCCGTAAGGTCACCAATGCCGCAGGGGTCGGAACTGACTGGACGCCCCGCGAGCTGCGTCACTCGTTCGTCTCCATCATGAGTGAACAGGGCGTGCCCATCGAGACCATCGCCGATCTCGTCGGGCATGCGGGTACCAGCGTCACGGAAGAGGTCTACCGGCACCAACTCAAGCCGGTGATCACCAAAGGCGCTCACACGATGAACATCATCTTTGGTGGTAAGCCGTCGCGTTGAGTCTGAGTGAGATGGCTCCCCGATTGGCTCCCGAAGACCCTCAGACACAGAAAAGGGCCCGACCCGCTAAGCGGATCAAGCCCTTTACCTGCTACTCCACCGTCGGGGTGGCGGGATTCGAACCCACGGCCTCTTCGTCCCGAACGAAGCGCGCTACCAAGCTGCGCTACACCCCGGTGGTTTCTGCCTCGCAAAGTCTAGCGGACTTTCGCCGCGCTTGCGTCATCGCGCCACGCGGGGGATCAAGGTCAGCAGCGTCGCCTCCGGCGGGCAGGCGAACCGCGCGGGCGCGAACGGCGACGTGCCGAGCCCAGCGGACACGTGGAGCCACGCGGCCTCGTGGTGGCTCAGACCCTTCACTCGGGCCCGATCGATCCCACAGTTGGTCACCAGGGCCCCGTAGAAGGGGATGCAGAGCTGCCCCCCGTGCGTGTGCCCCGCCAGGAGGAGCTGGTAGCCGTCCGAGGCGAACCGCGTCATGTTCCTGGGCTCGGGGGAGTGCATGACCCCGAGGCGCAGATCGGCGTCGGCCGGGGCCGCCCCCGCGATCCGGTCGTAGCGGTCGAGGTCGATGTGGGAGTCGTTGATCCCGCCGACGGCCACGTCGAGGTCGCCGACCTTGAGGCGGGACGTCGTGTTGTTCATGTCGAGCCAACCGGCCGCCGTCATCGCCGTGCCGAGCTCCAGCCACGGCAGGTCGGGGATGTTCCGCTTCTTGCTCTCGGTCTTGGACGTCCGCCACAGGTAGCGGGCCGGGTTCTTGAAATGCGGCGAGTACATGTCGTTGGAGCCGTACACGAAGAGGCCCGGGAGGCCCAGGAACGGCTCGACGGCGCGCAGGTAGGCGGGGATCGCGTCGGGGTGGGAGATCGTGTCGCCCGTGTTGACCACCAGGTCGGGCTCCAGCGAGGCCAGTGACCGCACCCAGTTGATCAGGCGGGTCCGGCCGGGGGTCAGGTGCAGGTCGGAGATCTGCAGGATCTTCACGGGCCGCCGCCCGGGTTCGAGGACGGGCACGTCGAAACGGCGCAACCTGAACCAGTTGCGCTCGACGATCGACGCGTAGCCCAGGCCGGCGAGCCCGAGACCGACCACTCCCAGAGGTACCGCAACGACTTTCCGCACATCCCAATCATGCCCGAACGCCGGGTGAGCCCGGGATAACCCGGAGAGATCCCACTGCGGGACACGGCAAGATAAGGGGCCATGAGCGCTCTCAAAGACAGGCTGAAGGCCGACCTCACGACTTCTCTGAAGGCCCGTGACGACATTCGGCTGCGCACCATCCGCATGGCGCTGGCCGCCATCCAGGTCGAGGAGGTCGCGGGCAAGGCGGTCCGCGAGCTGAGCGACGACGAGGTCGTCAAGGTCCTCACCAAGGAGGCCAAGAAGCGGCGCGAGGCGGCCGAGGCGTTCGCCGGGGCGGGCCGTGAGCAGCAGGCGAAGGCCGAGCTGGAGGAGCAGTCGGTGCTGGAGGCCTACCTCCCGGCCCAGCTCTCCGACGCCGAGCTGGCCGCGCTCGTCGACGAGGCGATCGCCGAGACGGGGGCGGCCGGGCCGCAGGCCATGGGCCAGGTCATGAAGGTCGTCAACCCGAAGGTGGCGGGCCGGGCCGAGGGCGGCCGGGTCGCGGCAGCCGTGAAGGCGCGGCTGGCGGGCTGATCCAGCCCGTACGGAACGGCTGAGGGCCCTCCCCCGCTCGGGGAAGGGCCCTCAGCCGTTCTCAGCCGTTGTCGGGCGGGATGATCACGCCACCGCCGTTGTCCGGCGGCGGCGGCGGCTCGAAGTCGTTGCCGCCGTCGTTGTCGCCGCCCCGGTCGTCGCCGCGGTCGTCACCGCCGCGGTTGTCGCCGCGGTCGGGCTTCGGCTTGGGCTTGGGCTGGCACAGGCCCGGCGAGCAGCCGCCGAACTTGGACATGTCGACCCGCGTGAACGACGTGGCCGGCACGCCCTTCAGCGCCTTCAGCATCGTGTCCTTCCAGATCGGGCCCGAGATCGAGGCGCCGTAGACGTACGGGAAGGAGTCGCCGCCGATGGTGACGCCGGTCAGGTCGTACTTGAAGGCGCCGCGCGGGTCGCCGATGCTGACGGCGGAGGCGAGGTCGGGGGTGTAGCCGGCGAACCAGGCGGCGGTGTAGCCGTCGGTGGTGCCGGTCTTGCCGGCCGCGTCGCGGCCGATGCCGCCGACCCCGGTCATGGTGCCCTTGGTAAAGACGCCGCTGAGGATCGAGCTGGCCGCGTCGGCGACCTCCTCGTCGAGCACCTGGTCGCAGTCGGGCTTGTAGTTGGTGGCCTTGCCCTCGCGGTCGACGATCTCGGTGATGACGATCGGCGCGCAGTACTTGCCGCGGGCGCCGATGGTGGCGTAGGCGTTGGCGACCGTCACCGGGTCCATCTCGTTGACGCCGAGGGTGAAGGTCGGGACCTCGCGGAGGTCGGCGCCGTCGGCCCGGTGGATGCCCAGCTTCTTGGCCATCTTGACGACCTTGCAGAGGCCGACGTGCTCTTCGAGCTTCATGAAGAACGTGTTCACCGAGCCCCAGGTGCCGGTCTGGAGGGTGTTGAACCCGCCGGCGCCCTCACTGGAGTTGAACACCTGGTGGGTCTCGCCGGTCCGGTTGCCCTCGCAGTCGCGGAACGGCGACAGCGAGTTGGTCGGGATGTCGTAGGTCTTGCCGGTGGCGAACCCGTCGTTCAGCTTCATGCCCTCGTCGAGGGCGGTCAGCAGGGTGATCACCTTGAACGTGGAGCCCGCCTGGAAGCCGGAACCGCCGCCGTGGGAGCGGTTGGCCGCCAGGTTGTAGCTCATCTCGTTCTTCTTCTTGTTGTCGCCGAACTTCCGGCTGGCGGCCAGCGCCTTGATCGAACCCGTGCCCGGTTCGACCAGCGCCTGGGCCGCGACCTGATCGTCGCTCGCGTAGACGTGCTTCTTGATCGCCGCGTCGGCGGCCTTCTGCATCTTCGTGTCGAGCGTGGTGCGGATCGTCAGGCCACCGCGGTTCAGGAAGTCGCGCCGGGCCTTCTGCGTCTTGCCGAAGTCGGTGTTGTTCAGGATGTCGTTCTGCACGTAGAGGCAGAAGTAGGGGTAGGAGCTGTCCTCACAGCCGCCCGGCATCTTCTCGCCCTTGTAGCCGAGCTTCTCCTTCTTGGCCTCGGCCGCCTGGGCGAGCGAGATCTTGCCCAGCTCGGCCATCCGGTCGAGCACGGTGTTGCGGCGGCCCAGCAGCCGCTCGCGGAACTCCTTGCCCCGGCCCGGGTCGGTCTGGCTCGGGTTCTGCACCGCGCCGGCGAGCGTCGCCGCCTCGTGCAGGTCGAGCTCGGAGGCGTGCTTGTCGAAGAAGCGCTTGGACGCCGCCTCGATGCCGTAGGCGCCGTCACCGAAGTAGGAGATGTTCAGGTAACGATTGAGGATCTCGGCCTTGGAGTACTTCTTCTCGATGGCCATGGCGTAGCGGATCTCGTTCAATTTCCGCGTGTACGTCGCCTCGATCGCCTTCAGCTGATCTTCCTCGGTCTCGGCCGAGTTGAAGATGACCAGCTTCACGTACTGCTGGGTGATCGAGGAGCCACCCTGCACGACGCCGCCGCCGAAGATGTTCTTGGTGAGCGCGCGGACCGTTCCCTCGATGTCGAGGGCGCCGTGCTCGTAGAACCGGAAGTCCTCGATCGCGATGATCGCCTGCTGCATGACCGGCGCGATTTTGCTCAGCGGCACGGATTCGCGGTTCTGGAAGTAGAACTGCGCGATCTGCTTGCCGGCCGAGTCGAGCAGCACGGTCTTCTCGGGCAGCGGGGGCTCGTTGAGCTCCTCCGCCTCGATGCGCAGCGACTCGACGCCTGACTTGGCGCTGAACCCGGCTCCGCCCACGGCCGGCAGTCCGACCGCCGCGGCCAGCACACCGGCCATGGCAGCGGCCACGATGAGCTTGACGAGGGTCAAGATCGCGTTCCCGAAACGGGCTTTGCCTGAAGCTTGCACGAGGCTAAGCGTACTTCGGAGCAAGGGGAGATTCGGTACCAAACGCACCACGTCGCATTACCCGCGCTTGAGATGACTAGTCATCTCCGGACACCGCCCCCCGCCAAATTTGGTCCCTGCGGGTCTGTCCATTCGGATGCGGAGTCTCATACGTTCTCCTCTGCGGCAACTGAATTTAGGAGGCTCGGCGACCGCGCCCGTCGGCCCCAGAAGTCACGACTGACCACCTAAGGGGAGTGGGGTCGAAAAATGTGGATCACGGATTGGACCTCCCGTGCCGCCTGTCGAGGTGCGGATCCTGACGCTCTGTTCGTTCAGGGCGCCGCACAAAACCGGGCGAAGTTGATCTGTCGAGGATGCCCTGTCCGTACCGAATGCCTCGCCGATGCGCTGGACAATCGCATCGAGTTCGGGGTTTGGGGCGGAATGACCGAACGGGAAAGGCGCGCCCTCCTGCGCCGTCGGCCCGACGTCGACTCCTGGCGCGACCTGCTGGAGCTGGCGAAGGAAGAATACGAACGCACCAATGAGCTGATCGCCGGCTGACCCTCAGCGCTTGGCCAGGAGTTCCCCGATCTCACGCAATCCGTCGAGATCGTGAACATCCTGTGACATCGCGGGCACCTGGGTGGCCGGCACAGTGGGGTGGGCCGAGGCGAAACGTTCCTGCTCCCGGTGCTCGCGAGCGGCGAGTTGCATCCGTCCGGCGTGCAGTCTCAGCACGGCGGCGGTCAGCTCGTGTTCACCACGTGACTCCAGGTCTTCCGCGGCGGCGGTGCTCCGCGCCGCGGACAGACCGGGAGCCGGTGAGCGGTGCACCCGGTTGACCACCAGGCCGGCCAGCGGCATCCGCTCCTCGGCGAGTCGCTCCACGAAATAGGAGGCTTCCCGCATCGCGTCACGCTCCGGCGTGGCCACCACGACGAACGCGGTGCCGGGAGCCTGCAGCAGCTGGTAGGTCTGCTCCGCCCGCTGACGGAATCCACCGAAGACGGCGTCCAGCGCGGAGACGAACGTCTGGATGTCCTTCAGCACCTGGGCGCCGAGCACCTTCGTCAGCACTCCGGCCACGAGGCCGAACCCGGCGTTGAGGATCTTGAACGCGCTGCGTCCGCCCGCCTTGGCGGGCGCCATCAGCAGCCGGATCAGTTTTCCGTCGAGGAAGCGCCCGAGGCGTTCGGGCGCGTCGAGGAAGTCGAGCGCCGACCGTGACGGCGGCGTGTCGACGATGATCAGATCCCACTCGCCCGACCGCCGGAGCTGGCCGAGCTTCTCCATGGCCATGTATTCCTGGGTGCCGGAGAAACTCGACGAGAGCGACTGGTAGAAGGGGTTCGTCAGGATCTGGCGGGCCCGCTCGGGGTCGGCGTGGGCCTCGATGATCTCGTCGAAGGTCCGCTTCATGTCGAGCATCATGGCGAACAGCTCGCCGTCGGCCCCCGCCACCTTGCGCGGGGTGTTGTCGAGCGAGGTCAGCCCCATCGACTGGGCCAGCCGCCTCGCCGGGTCGACCGTGAGCACCACCACGTTGCGGCCGCGTTCGGCCGCCCGCAGCCCCAGGGCCGCCGCCGTGGTCGTCTTGCCGACGCCGCCCGACCCGCAGCACACCACGATCCGGGTGCCCGGGTCGTCGATGATGCCGTCGAGATCAAGCTCGGGCGTGGTCATGCGGCTCCTTGCGTGCGGATCGCTTCGGCGAGTTCGTAGAGGCCCGCGAGGTCGGCGCCGTCCGCCAGCAGGGGCAGTTCATATCGTGGCACCCCGACGGTCTCCAGCGCGTCGCGCTCGGTTCTTTCGAGCTCGGCCCGCCGCTGCTGCTCGACGACCTCGCCGCCGAGGGCCTCGGCGATGACCGCCGCGTTGCCGTCGTCGCCCAGCCCGGCCGCCTTCACGCCCATGGCCAGTTCGGCCAGGTCGAAAGGGCCTTCGAGGACGGGGTCGACGGTCCGGACCATGTTGACGAAGATCCCGCCCACGGGCAGTTTGGCCGCGTGTAGCTCGGTGACGCCGTCGAGGGTCTCCTGGACGGGCATCTCCTCCAGCAGGGTGACGAAGTGGACGGCCGTCTCGGGCGAGGCCATCACTCCCCGCACCATGTCGGCATGGGCGCGTACCGGGCCGACTCTCGCCAGGCCGGCCACCTCTTGGGTGACGTTGAGGAAACGGCTGACCCGGCCGGTCGGCGGGGCGTCCATGACGACGGTGTCGTACACCCTCTTGCCGGTTCTGTCGCGCCGCCGGACCGCCTCGCTGGTCTTGCCCGTGACCAGGACGTCACGGAGGCCCGGGGCGATCGTGGTGGCGAAGTCGACCACTCCCATCTTGGTCAGCGCCTTGCCCATGCGCTTGAGCCCGTAGAACATCTCGAGGTATTCGAGCATCGCCTCTTCGGGGTCGATCGCCAGAGCGTGGACGTCACCGCCTCCCGGAGCCACCGCGATGCGGCGCTCCTCGTAGGGAAGCGGTGGAAGGTCGAAGACCTGCGCGATGCCCTGGCGGCCCTCCACCTCCACGAGCAGCACCTTGCGGCCGCCGGCCGCGAGTGCCAGGGCGAGTGCGGCGGCCACAGTGGTCTTGCCGGTACCGCCCTTGCCGGTCACGACATGGAGACGCACTCCGTCCCAGTCGGTGTCGCGAGATCTCACACCCGTGAGGCTACCCAAAGGGCTTTTCCCGATACGCCGAGGCCTGCTGGGTATCGATAACCTTCCGCCATGACGAAGTGGGAGTACGTGACCGTGCCGCTGCTGACGCACGCGACCAAGCAGATCCTCGACAACTGGGGTGAGGACGGCTGGGAGCTCGTGGCCGTCATCCCCGGCCCGAACCCCGAGCAGCTCGTGGCCTACATGAAGCGGGCCAAGGCGTGAGTTCCCCCGAAGACCGCCTGGCGGCCCTGGGGCTGTCGCTGCCCGACGTGGTGGCCCCGCTGGCGGCCTACGTCCCGGCGGTCCGCTCGGGCGCTCACGTGTACACCTCGGGCCAGCTGCCCATCGCCGCCGGGGAGCTGCTCAAGACCGGCAAGGTCGGCGCGGAGGTCACCCCCGAGGAGGCCTACGAGCTGGCGAAGCTCTGCGCCCTGAACGCCATCGCGGCGCTCAGGTCCGTCGTCGACCTCGACCAGGTCGTCGGGATCGTGAAGGTCGTCGGTTTCGTCGCCTCGGCTCCTGACTTCACCGGCCAGCCGCAGGTCGTGAACGGCGCCAGCGAGCTCCTCGGCGAGGTCTTCCAGGGTGCCCACGCCCGCAGCGCGGTCGGCGTGGCCGTGTTGCCCAGAGATGCCCCGGTCGAGGTGGAACTGATCGCCGAGATCCGTTAGATCTACACTCGGGGCGTGGACATTCCGCTGCCGGGCGAGCTGGGTGAACGGGCGCGTGACCTGCTGGCCGGGCGGCTCGTCCCGGTCCCGCCCCGGGCCGCCGCCACGGTGGCCCTGCTGCGGGAGCCGCCTCTGGAGGTCTACCTGCTCCGGCGGGCGGCGACCATGGCCTTCGCGGCCGGCGCCTACGTCTTTCCCGGGGGCTCCGTCGATCCCCGGGACGCCGGCCACGACATCGGCTGGGCCGGGCCTTCGCCCGCCGAATGGGCCGCCGCGCTGAACGCCGACGAGGACACGGCGCGGGGCCTCGTCTGCGCGGCGGTGCGCGAGACCTTCGAGGAGAGCGGTGTCCTGCTGGCCGGAGATCCGGTCGACGACACGACCATGTGGGAGGCCGAGCGGCTGGCCCTGATCGGCAGGGAGCTCTCGTTCGCCGATTTCCTGGCCACGAACGGCCTGGTACTCAGGTCTGACCTGCTGAAACCGTGGGCCCACTGGATCACGCCGGAGATCGAGACCCGCCGGTTCGACACCCGCTTCTTCGTGGCGGCGCTGCCCTCGGGCCAGCGGACCAGGGATGTGGGCGGCGAGGCCGACACGGTCGTCTGGCACAGCCCCGCCGAGGCCCTCGCCTCCGGATATTTCCTGATGCCGCCCACGCTGCACACGTTGACCATGCTGACGGCCTCCGAGACGATCGCGGACGTGTTCGCCGCCGACCCCAAGATCACCACAGTGATGCCCGCCCCGGTCGAGAGGAACGGCCAGATGGTCCTGACCACCGAAGGACAGATCTGATGAGCGGGCTCCCGCTGCCGATCGACGGTTCGGGAACCCCGACCGCGACCAACGTGCTGGCCCCCAACGCGTCCCCGATGACTCTCGACGGGACCAACACCTGGGTGATCGGCCGTGGCGAGTCGGTCGCGGTGGTCGACCCCGGTCCCGACGACGAGGCCCACCTTTCGACGGTGGTCTCCAGACTGGGCGACCGGAACGTGGAGGTCATCCTCCTCACCCACGGCCACGAAGATCACAGCGGCGGAGCCCGGCGGTTCGCCGAACTGGTGAATTCTCCGGTACGAGCCCTCGACCGCACCCACGTGCTGGGCGAAGAGGGCCTGGAGGACGGCGACGCCCTGACGGTCGGCGGCGTGGAGATCCGGGTGATCGGCACCCCCGGCCACTCGTTCGACTCCCTGTGCTTCTGGCTCCCGGACGACAGCGCCCTGCTGACCGGCGACACCATCCTGGGCCGGGGATCGACGGTCATCGCGCCCGACGGCGACCTGGCCGACTACCTGCGCAGCCTCGACAAGCTCCGCGCCATGGCCGAACTGGCCGAGGCCGAGGCCCTGCTCCCGGGCCACGGCCCGATCCTGGCCGACCCCGTCGGCAAGCTCGACGAGTACATGACCCACCGCAGGCAGCGCCTCGACCAGATCCGCCAGGCGATCAGGGACGGCGCCCGCGACGCCGGGGAGATCGTGGAAATGGTCTACGCGGACGTCCCGAAGGATCTCTGGCCGGCGGCGCGGATGTCGGTGGCCGCGCAGCTCAACTACCTGAAGACCCGCTGACCTTGCGAGACCACCTCATCGACGTGGTGCGGACGGTGATCGGGGAGATCCGCCCGAAGCTGGTCGCCGCGGCCCTGTCCGGTGATCGCTCCGAGCACCGGAACCTCCGCCACGCGGACAACTTCCTGTCCTCGCACGATCTCTGGCTGCACCGGCGCTACCGGGAACTCCTCGCCGAGCGTTTCGCGTCCTTCGTCTACGCGTCGGAGGAAGGCGACCCCGAAGTGGTCGGCCCCGACCCGGATCCGGACCTCTGCGTTCTCGTCGACCCGCTCGACACGAGTGAACTGGCCGTGCGCGGCCTGAACGGCTACACGCAGATCCTGGTCTATTCGCGAGCGCTGGGCCGCCCTCTCGCGGCGGCGGTCGGCGACCTCTTCCACCATTTCCAGGTCTATGTGGCGGCCGAGGGCGAGGCGCATGTCCTGACCCAAGACGGAGACCGGCATCCTTTGCGCGTGGACGGAATGTCCGTGCCGCTCCGCGATTCGCTGGTGACGAATTTCCTGATGAAGCCGGCCGACCGTTTCGGCCCGCTGGCCCGGCAGACACGGCTGCTGGCGGCGCTCAGTGAGGGCCGGGGACGAATAGGCCTCGATTTCGGCTCCATCGGCCTGTGCCACGTCGCGGCGGGCTTCACCGACGCCGTGGTCGAATTCGCCAAGGGTTTCGCGATCTGGGACCTGGCTCCCGGCGCGTACATCCTGAATTGCGCCGGGGGCGGCGTCTATGACCTGACGGGAGCCCCGATCAGCCTCGACGGCCTTCTCACCGACATCGGCGCGGCCATGAGCACGCGGCGGAAATTCGTCGCGACCAGAGACGAAACGCTGGCGCGCGACATCCTCCGCCTCATCGGCTAGCGCGAGCGGTTGTAGAGACGCTCCATGTCCATGATCACAACGGCCTTGGCCTCGATGCGCAGCCAGCCACGGCCCGCGAAGTCGGCCAGCGCCTTGTTCACGGTCTCCCGGGACGCCCCGACGAGCTGGGCCAGTTCTTCCTGCGTCAGGTCGTGGTGGACCCGGATGCCGTCTTCGACCTTCTGCCCGAACCGCTCGGCCAGGTCGAGGAGCGCCTTCGCGACCCGTCCGGGCACGTCGGTGAACACCAGGTCGGCCAGCACGTCGTTGGTCCGCCGCAGCCGCTGAGCCAGGGCCCGCAGCAGGTGGAGAGCCACCTCGGGCCGCCCGGTGAGCCAGGGCCGCAGGTCGTCGTGGGACAGACCGGCCAGCTTCACATCGGTCAGCGCGATGGCCGAGGCCGTGCGCGGGCGCGGATCGAACAGCGAGAGCTCGCCGAACATCTCGGACGGCCCCAGGACCGACAGGAGGTTCTCCCGCCCGTCGGACGCCGTGCGGGCCAGCTTGATCTTGCCCTCGAGGACCACGTAGAGGGTGGCCCCGGTCTCGTTTTCACTGAACAGGGTCTGACCCTTGGTCAGAGTCACTTCGGTGATGCTTGTGCGGAGGGCCGCGGCGCTCTCACGGTCGAGCGCGGAGAAGAGGGGGGCCCTGCTCAAGACTTCTTCGGTGCTCATGCCTGCCTCCCAACTTCATTCGCGATCGTAGCCATTGTGGCCTATGCCCCGCCTTCCGCATCACCTGGACCACCAGAAAGCAGACGTCGGACGGCTGTCGCGACGTAGTGAGCCCGCTCGTCGGGCGTGACGGTCTCGACCACGGCGGCGGATTCGGGGTTGACGGCGGTCCACACCAAGGAGAGATGGAGCACCAGGTTCATGAGGATGCCGGGCGGGAACTCGGTGGTCAGGATCCCCTCGGCCTGGGCCTTGGCGATGACCTCGACCTTGTGCCGCATGCTCTCCACGGCCAGCGGCACCGGCGGATCGCCGGCCCGCTCCAGACGCTGCCAGGTCGCCAGCCGGGCGACCTGCGGGTGGGCCTCATAGCCTCTGGCCAGCGCGGCGGCGTAGCCCGGGAGGTCGTGGGCGTCGATCGGGGTCTCCCGCACGATCCGCTCGACGATCCCGTTGAAGACGGCGTCGAAGAGCTGATCCTTGCTGCCGAAGTAGTGGTAGATCTGCGCCTTGTTGGTGCCGGCCACCGCCGCGACGCGGTCGACCCGGGCCCCGGCGATGCCGTATTCGGCGAACTCCTCCAGGGCGGCGTCGAGCAGGCGCTGTCGGGTGGCGTCGGCTTTGCCAGGCATGCCCCAAGACTATTTTCTAACCGGTTAGTTGACAACTCGGAGAAGCCGTACCTACTGTTTCAACTAACCAGTTAGTCGAAAAATTACGCGAGGTTCCCATGATCTGGTTCGTCACCGGTAGCTCCCGGGGGCTCGGCCGCGAGATCGTCCTGGCCGCGCTCGAACGCGGCGACAGCGTCGCCGCCACGGCCCGCACACCCGCCCAGCTCGACGACATGTCCCAGAAGTACGGCGACCGCATCCTCGCCCTGCCCCTCGACGTCACCGACGCGGAAGCGGTCGAAGATGCCGTGGCCACGGCGGTGGAGGCGTTCGGCTCGATCGACGTCGTGGTCAACAACGCCGGCTGGGCCGACATGTCGGCGTTCGAGGACACCCCGATCGACAACTTCCGGGCTCAGGTCGAGACCAACTTCTTCGGCGTCGTCAACGTGACCAAGTCGGTCGTGCCGGTCCTGCGGCGGCAGGGGCACGGCTCGCTGATCTCGGTCTCCTCCATCGGCGGCCGTCTCGGCACGCCGGGCCTGGCGGCCTACCAGGCCTCCAAATGGGCCGTGAACGGCTTCACCGAGGTGATCGCGCAGGAACTCACCCCGCTGGGCATCAAGGTGACCACGATCGAGCCGGGCGGCATGACCACCGACTGGGGCGGTTCGTCGATGACGATCCCGCCGATCTCCGAGCCCTACCAGCAGAGCGTCGGGGCGATGGTGCGGATCCTGCGGCAGGGCGACCACAAGCCGCTCGGCGACCCCGCGAGGGTCGCGCAGGTGATCGTCCAGATCGTCGAGATGGACAATCCGCCGGTCCGGCTGCTGCTCGGCTCCGACGCGCTCAACGGCGCCCAGTACGCCGCGCACACCACGGCGGAGCGCGATGCCACGTACACGGAACTGAGCCGTTCCACCGACCGCGACGACGCCACCGCCCAGGAGCGTGATCCTCTGGGTCAAGCATTCTCCACAATGGCCGATGGCGAAGCGGCGGAGTGAGGCCAGTCGTGTATCGGTAGCCGGGTGACCGACTCGATGACCGTCCGCGACGTCCTCAACGCGACCCGCGAACTGATCGAACCCGCCCACCGGGCCGCGATCGACCGGCTCTCCCCGGAGCTGCGCCACGTCGCGGGCTACCACATCGGCTGGTGGGACGAAGAGGGCCGCGAGCTCATCGGCGGCCAGGGGCGGTTCGTCCGGCCCGCGCTGGCGCTGGGGTGCGCGCGGGCGGCCGGGGGGCACGCCTCCGACGCGGTGCCGATGGCGGTCGCGACCGAGCTGGTCAACGACTTCTCGCTGCTGCACGACGACGTGATCGACGGCGACGACATCCGGCGGGAGCGCCCGGCCGCCTGGGCGGTCTTCGGGCTCAGCGAGGCCCTGCTCACCGGCGACGCCCTGCTGGCGGTCGCGATGGCGCTGGTCGGGCCCGCGGGGGTGCGCACCCTCGCCGACGCGCTGCTCGACCTGTGCCACGGCCAGGCCAGCGATCTGGCGTTCGTCGACCGGCCCGAGGTCACCCTGGCCGAGTGCATGACGATGGCCGAGAACAAGACCGGCGCGCTGCTCGGGGCGGCCTGCGAGCTGGGCGCGCTGGCCGGGGGAACGGGCGACGTCCAGCGCTTCCGGGAGTTCGGCACCCGCCTCGGGCTGGCCTTCCGGCTCACCGACGACCTGCGGAGACTGGTCGCCGACCTGGCCTGCCGCCGTAAGTCGCTGCCGGTCGTCGCCGCGCTCGAATCCCGTACGCCTGCCGCCGCCCGCCTGGCCGAAGCGCTCCACGACCAGGCCGACCCCGAGGTCCAGGCCGAGCTGGTCGAGGAGACGGGCGCCAGAGAATGGGCGCTCCGGGAGGCCGACCGTCAGGTCGAGCTCGCTTTCGCGGCGCTCGGCCAGGGGGCCACCCCGGAGCTGCGGCTGCTGGCCGACCTCAGCGTCGGCCGGACCCGGTAGGGGCTAGTGGATGCCGGTGCGGACCGAGGTGATCCGCCCGGTGTTGAAGCCCAGCCAGTGCATGCGGCCCATGTAACGGGCGTGCTCGATCTTCATGCAGCGGTCCATGATCACCGTGAGGCCGCCCTCTTCGGCGATGCGGGCGCCCTCTTCACTGATGACGCCGAACTGGAGCCACAGCGCCCCGGCGCCGATCTCGACCGCCTCACGGGCGATGCCGGGGACGGCGTCGGGCGCGCGGAAGACGTTCACCACGTCGATCTTGACGGGGATGTCGGACAGGCTCGGGTAGGAGGTCTCGCCGAGGATCTCCTTCTCGCGCGGGTTGACCGGGATCATCCGGTAGCCGTGCCGCTTGAGGTAGAAGCCGACGAAGTTGCTGGCCCGCAGCTCGTTGCCCGACAGGCCCACGACCGCGACGGTCTTGGCGGTGTTGAGCACCCGCTGGATGTCCTGCGGCTCTTGATACTTCATGCCTTCTCCACGTGAGCGAAGCCCTGCTCGAGATCCCAGATCAGGTCGGCCACCGACTCGACGCCGACCGACAGGCGGATGGTGCCGGCGCCGACCCCGGTGGCGGCCAGTTCGGCGTCGCCGAGCTGACGGTGGGTGGTGCTGGCCGGGTGGATGATCAGGCTCTTGGCGTCGCCGACGTTGGCCAGGTGGGACCAGAGCGTCGTACCGCGGATGAAGGCCTGGCCGCCCTCGCGGCCGCCGGCGCACTCGAAGGAGAACACCGCGCCCGCGCCGCGCGGCAGGTACTTCTCCACCAGCGCCTTGTACTTGCTGTCGGCCAGCCCCGAGTAGCTCACCTTCGAGGCCAGCTCGTGGGTCTGGAGGAACTCCGCGACCGTGAGCGCGTTGTCGACGTGGCGGTCCATGCGCAGCGACAGCGTCTCGAGGCCCTGGAGGAACAGGAACGCGTTGAACGGCGACATCGCCGCGCCCAGGTCGCGCAGGGTCTCGGCGCGCAGCTTCATCAGGTAGCCGTATTCGCCGAAGGTCTCGTGGAACTTCAGGCCGTGGTAGGCCGGAGACGGGTCGGCGATCACCGGGAAGCGGCCGTTGGAATAGTCGAACGTGCCGGCCTCGACGACCACGCCGCCGATGCTGGTGCCGTGGCCGCCGATGAACTTGGTCGCGGAGTGCACGACGATGTCGGCGCCCCACTCGATCGGCCGGCACAGATAGGGCGTCGCGAACGTGTTGTCGACGATCAGCGGCAGGCCGTGCTCGTGGGCGATGGCCGCGACGGTCTCGATGTCCAGGACGTTGCCGCCGGGGTTGCCGATCGTCTCGCCGTAGAAGGCCTTGGTGTTCGGCCGGACCGCCGCGCGCCAGGCCTCGGGGTCGTCGGGGTCGACCCAGCTCAGCTCGACGTTCATCTTGCGGAACAGGTGCTTGAGCTGGTTGACCGTGCCGCCGTAGAGGGCCGAGGAGGACACCACGTGGTCGCCGGGCTCCAGCAGCGTGAACAGCGCCGCGGCCTGGGCGGCGATGCCGCTGGCGAAGGCCACCGCGCCGCTGCCGCCCTCGAGGTTGGCCATCCGCTCCTCGAACACCGCCGTGGTCGGGTTCATGATGCGGGAGTAGGTGTTGCCGTACTCCTGGAGGTTGAAGTAGGCCGCCGCCGACTCGGGGTCTTCGAAGACGTAACTGGTGGTCTGGAAGATGGGCACCGCGCGGGCGCCGGTGTTCGGGTCGGGCCGCTGTCCCGCGTGGAGCTGGCGGGTCTCGAACCCGAACTCCCGGGATTCTTCGGTACGAAATGGTCTGTCGCTCACGAAGCTATCTTCCTCGCCAGAAACTCACGGATGAGAGGGGTCTGCCGTGCTTCCTCCAGCAGGAAGCAGTCATGACCATACGGTGCGTCGATGAGGTGGTTCTCCACCGGTTTGCCCAGGTTAGTCAGCGCCTCGGCGATCTCGTCCGACGCCTCCGGCGGATAGAGCCAGTCGGAGCTGAACGAGATGAGCAGCGTCCGCGCCCGGATGTTCTCCAGCGCCTTCTCCAGCGAACCGCCGCCGTGCTCCCTGGCCAGGTCGAAGTAGGTCAGCGCGCGGGAGATGTAGAGATAGGTGTTGGCGTCGAACCGCTTCACGAAGGAGTCGGCCTGGTGGCGCAGGTAGCTCTCGACCTCGAACTCCGGCTCGACGATCGTGTGGCGGATGTCGTCGGCGAACTGGAGCCGCCGGCCGAACTTGTCGGTCAGGGCCGGGCCGGACAGATAGGTCACGTGGCCGACCATGCGGGCCACGCCCATGCCGGCGTCGGGCTTGCGGCCGGTGCCGTAGTAGTGGCCGCCCTGCCAGTCGGGGTCGCGCATGATGGACTCGCGGGCGATCGCGTTCCACGCCAGACCCTGGGGGTGGAGGGCGTGGGTGGAGGCGATGACCACTATGGCGTCCACCTGACCGGGATACTGGACCGCCCATTCGAGGGCCTGCATCCCGCCCAGCGAACCTCCCGCGATCACCGCGAGACGCTCGATGCCGAGCTCGTCCAAGAAGGCGCGTTCGGTGCGGACCATATCCGCCACGGTGACGACCGGGAAGTCGGAGCCATAGGGGCGCCCGGTGGCGGGATCAATGGTGGACGGGCCCGTCGTGCCGCTGCAGCCGCCAAGTAGATTCGTACAGACAACGAAATATTGGTCGGTGTCGAAAGCCTTTCCGGGCCCGATCATCCCGTCCCACCAACCCAGCCCTTTCCCCTGCGCGCCGTCGCGGTCTTCGGCGCCGAAGCCGTCGCGGGCGCTCGCCTCGGGAGCGGTTTTCGCGGAACCGGCCGCATGGGCGTTGCCGCTCAGGGCGTGGCAGACGAGGATGACGTTGTCCCTCTCGGGGGAGAGGGTGCCGTAGGTCTCGTAGGCCACGCGGACGTCGCGCAGCTCCCGCCCGCTGTCGAGGCGTATCGGACCAGGCAGGTCGAGGTAGTGAGTTTCAACGAAACCTATGGAGCCCATGGGATCTATTGTATTGTCAAGTTAACATGTAGGAAATGAGGGGATCATGACCAACGGAGTGAACGTCCAGGCGCTGCTCGACGCCCGCGAGGTTCTCAAGGGTGCGCCCGAGGCGGCCCAGTTCACGTGGCGGGCCAGCTCCAAGTGGCAGCACGGCGTCCACAGCACCACCAAGATCGAGAAGTTCTTCGGTCTCGGCCAGGAGCAGACCCACAAGCACGAGTCGGTCTTCGAAGCCGACCACCCCGCCATCTTCGCCGCGGAAGACAACGGCATCACCCCGATCGAATACCTGCTCGTCGGCCTGGCGTCCTGCCTGACCGCGGGCATCGCCTCGGTCGCGCAGAACCGCGGCATCAAGCTCAACTCGGTCGAGGCCTCCGTCGAAGGCGGCCACGACATCCGCGGCATCCTCGGCGCCGACGCCGACGTCCGCAACGGCTTCAACGACATCAAGGTGACCTTCTCGATCGACGCCGACGCCTCCCCGGCCGACATCGAGGCCCTCGTCGCCCAGTCGCAGAAGCGCTCCGCCGTCTTCGACGCGCTCACCAACCCCACGAACGTCACCGTCGAAGTCGCCTGACCATGCACGTCACCACTGTCGTCATCGGCGCGGGTCACGCGGGCCTGGCGGCCAGCCATTTCCTGAGGGCCGCGTCGATCGACCATGTGGTGCTGGAACGTGGTGAGGTCGCCAACTCGTGGCGGCACGAACGCTGGGACTCCCTGCGTCTCCTGACGCCCAACTGGCTGAACCGTCTCCCGGGCGCCTCTTACGAAGGGCCGGACCCCGACGGCTACGCCGACATGGCCGAGGTCGTCGACTTTCTGGAGCGTTCCGCGAAGGACGTCCCGGTCCGCACCGGCGTGGCGGTCACGTCGGTGCGGCGCTCGGACGGGGGCTACTCGCTGACGACCAGCCAAGGCCCCATCGAGGCCCGGACCGTGATCATCGCGAGCGGCGCCTGCAACGTCGCCTCCGTTCCCGGTCTCGCCGCCGCGGTGCCCTCGTCGGTCGAGCAGGTGACGCCGTTCGACTACCGGACCCCCTCCCGGTTGCCGGACGGCGGCGTGCTCGTCGTGGGGGCCTCGGCGACCGGGGTGCAGCTCGCGGCCGAGATCCAGCGCTCAGGGCGTCCGGTCGTGCTGTCGGCCGGTGAGCACGTGCGGATGCCACGTGTGTATGAGGGCCGTGATGTGCTCTGGTGGATGCACCACTCGGGCATCTGGAGCCAGCGCTACGACGAGGTCGACGACCTGACGCGCGCACGCCGGCTGCCGTCACCGCAGCTCGCCGGGGCCTCCACCCTGGATCTGAACGTGCTGACCTCGCTGGGAGTCGAGCTGGTCGGGCGGCTCTCGGCGATCCGCGACGGCGCGGCCCTTTTCTCAGGGGGGCTGCGCAACGTGGCGGCGCTGGCGGATCTCAAGATGAACCGCCTGCTCGACACGTTCGACGAGTGGGCCGGGACCGCTCCCGGGGAGCGCTTCCAGCCCACCCGCGTTCCCGATTCGTCGCGCTGGCGGCTCGACCTCACGTCGGGGGAGATCCGCTCGATCGTGTGGGCGACCGGGTTCCGGCCCGACTACTCGTGGCTGGACGTGCCGGTCGTCGACGCGAAGGGGTCACTGGTCCACGACGGCGGCGTGGTGGGCGACGGGCTCTACGCCCTCGGCCTGCCGGTGCTGCGCCGCCGCAGGTCGACGTTCATCTGCGGCATCGAGGACGACGCCCGCGAGGTCGTCGACCAGCTACGACTGGACCTGGCGGGTTAGTTCTCCCGGACCTTTCGCGGCGAAGGCATGCGAAAAGCGGGCCGGGAACGGTCCCGGCCCGCTTGTGTCGCCGACTCCGGTGGCGAAGCGACCTTCGGTCAGGGGAGATCGGTTCGATCACCTCACGCGGTGCGGGCCGCGTGAGGCGACTCCTATGCCACGGGCGGGCGGGTGAGTTCCCACTTGATGGTGATGACGGTCCGGCCCGACTTGCCGTGCGTGTTGATGCGCAGCGACTTGCCGGGAACGCAGGTGTAGGTGCCCTTGCGGGGGATCGCCCCGAGGTCCTCGTTGTGGGCGACGGCCTTGCGGAGCAGACCGGAGAAGCCCTTGCCGCCGCCGGAGCGCTCCAACGTGGCGCCGAAGTCGCCGGTGCGCGGCTTCAGGACGATCTTTCCGTGGGTGTACTTCTTGTAACCGCCGAAGGTGTACGTGAAGGTCTCGACGCCGTCCATGACGAAGGTGGCACCGCCCGTCAGGGGCTCCGACTCACGGAAGTCGTAGCGGGCGACGACGTACTTGCCCGCGCGGGTGAAGTCCGCCTTGATGCCGGCGCCGCCCTCCGCGAAGAAGCGGTGCCTCTTGCCGACGACCTTGGCGGTCGCCTTGGTCACCGTCCATGACCCGGCCCAGCACGGTCCCTTCGTCGCGGGAGCCGCTTGTGCTGCGGTGGGGGCGACGAGGAGGCCCGTGGTGAGCGCGAGGGCTCCCAGTAACTTGTGCATCGTTCCGCTCTCAGGGATCAGAGGTCTCTCAGGAAGCTCCCATAATCGGGCTAAAAGATAACAATTCAACACTTTTCGAGTAGCTGAGTAAGTAATCGCTTGCTCGGCCTTCACCCCTACTCTTGGGCCATGGCGAAGGAGACTCGGCTCGGGCTGGTGCGGCGGGCCAGGAAGATGAATCGCATCCTGGCCGAGACCTATCCCGACGCCCATTGCGAGCTCAACTTCGCGAACGCGTTCCAGTTGCTCGTGGCCACGGTGCTGTCGGCGCAGACGACCGATGTGCGGGTCAACCTGACCACTCCGGCGCTGTTCGCCAAATATCCGACGCCTGATGACATGGCCGTCGCCGACCCCGAAGACATGGAGGCCATCCTGCGGCCGACCGGGTTCTTCCGGGCCAAGACGAAGTCGGTCATCGGGCTGTCCATCGCCATCCGCGACCGGTTCGGCGGTGAGGTTCCCCGCAAGATGGCCGACCTGGTGACGCTGCCCGGGGTCGGCCGCAAGACGGCCAACGTCGTGCTCGGCAACGCGTTCGGCGTGCCGGGGCTGACCGTCGACACCCACTTCCAGCGGCTGGTGAAGCGGTTCGGGTGGATCGAGGGGGAGCTCGACCCGGTCAAGATCGAGCAGGAGATCGCACTGCTCATCCCGAAGAACGAGTGGACGGTCTTCTCCCACCGCATCATCTGGCACGGCCGCCGGATCTGCATCGCCCGCAAACCCGCCTGCGGCGCGTGCCCTCTCGCGGACCTCTGTCCTTCTTACGGCACCGGTCCGACCGACCCGGAACTGGCGTCCAAGCTGGTACGTTCCGGACCGTTCTCGTGACGGGAAGCTTCGCGGGGCACCGAGGGTTGGACTGTCCATGACCGACGTACCGGCCTGGATCACCGATGTGGCGGAGAGGGCCGGGCGAACCCCTGTTCCTCCCGGCCTGCGCCCGCCTCGCGAAGGTGGCCGGCGGGCCGCCGTGCTGCTGCTGTTCGGCGACGGGCCGAACGGGCCCGACATC
Organism: Herbidospora mongoliensis; assembly: GCF_001570545.1. Lineage (GTDB taxonomy): Bacteria > Actinomycetota > Actinomycetes > Streptosporangiales > Streptosporangiaceae > Herbidospora > Herbidospora mongoliensis. The sequence goes on from NZ_BBXD01000008.1 coordinate 562,564, forward strand.
CTGCTCATCCAGCGCAGTTCCCGCGGACGCACCCACGCCGGCCAGCCCGCCTTCCCCGGCGGCGGGGTCGACCCGGATGACGACGGTCCCGTCGGGGCCGCCCTGCGTGAGGCGGCCGAGGAGACGGGCGTCGACCCCGAGGGTGTCGCGGTCGTCGGCACCATGCCCGAGCTCTACGTCCGGCACAGCGACAACCGCGTCACCCCCGTCATCGGCTGGTGGCACACCCCCTGTGCCGTCCACGCCGCCTCACCCGACGAGGTCGAGTCGGTCGAACGCGTCTCCATCGCCGAGCTGGTCGACCCCGCCAACCGGCTCAGGCTGCGTCATTCCAGCGGATACATCGGCCCCGCGTTCCGGGTGCGCGGCCTGCTGGTCTGGGGCTTCACCGCCGGAGTGCTCGACGGCGTGCTCTCGACCTGCGGTTTCGAGGTCCCGTGGGACCGGTCACGGATCGAGGACCTGCCCCCTGACGTCGTGAACCTCGCCGCCCGTTAGCGCCAGCCCCAGCGTCGCCCAGTCGGCCACGTCGTCGTCGCGGTCGGCCGCCAGGCGCCGCAGTGCGGCGACCCCCGACGGGTCGGCCGGTCGGCCGATGACGTTGGGCAGGGCGTAGGCGGCGCCGTACCGAACCGTCGTCTCCGGATGAGACGCGAGCTCGATCACCGACGGCAGCGCCCTCGGGTCGCGCAGGTGGCCGAAAGCGATGAGCACCGAGTAGAGCACGCGGGTCTCGGTCTCGCTCGCGGCCAGGAATCTCAGCACCGGCAGGGTCTTGTCGGCGAACGGGCGGTCGCGCCCGAGCTCCCCCAGGATGTCGACTCCGAGAACTCTCTCGGCTGCCGTGTCGGCTGCGCACAGTCGTCGTGCGGCGGTGAAGGTCTCCAGGTCACCGCGTTGCTGCAGGGCCGCGATGGCGTCCCAGCGGGTCGGGCCGTCCGGGTCTCCGTCGGCCAGTGCTGTCTGGATCAGTTCCTCAACAGGGTCCCCCATGGCGTCACGATATCGAGTGGACTGCGAAGAACCCGTGCACGAGACCGCGCGTGGCTGGATACGGTTAAGGGTGGTGGCCGGGCCGGGTGGCGATAGAGGTGGAATACAGGCGTGCAAGGCGATCTGCTCGACCTCATCCTGATCGGCCTGATCCTGGCCTTCGCGGTGTCCGGCTATCGCCAGGGGTTCATCATCGGGGCGTTCAGCTTCGTCGGCTTCGCCGGTGGGGCGCTCGTCGGGATGTTCATCGCGCCGCCCATCGCCGGAGCCCTCGTCAACGGTGAGACCGAACGCGCCCTGCTCGCCATAGTCATCGTGTTCCTCGCCGCGACGGTCGGCCAGTTCGCCTCCTCGACGATCGGCGCGGTCGTCCGATCCCACGTGACGTGGGAACCCGCCCGTCTCATCGACGCCTTCGGCGGCTCCGTGGCGAGTGGGCTCTCCGTGCTGGTGTTCGCCTGGCTCATCGGGTCGCTCATCATCTCGATGAACTTCCCGCTGCCGAAACAGCAGGTCAACGACTCGCTGCTGCTGAAGACGGTCGACCAGGCGATGCCCGAGGCGGCGCGTGACCTGACGCGCGGGTTCCGCGACTTCGTCGACGCCTCTCCGTGGCCCGAGGTCTTCGCCGACATCGGCGGCGCGCAGTTCGTCGACGTGCCCGCCCCCGACGAGAGCATCATCAACGACCCGCAGCTGGCCCGCGCGCGCCGCGCGATCGTGAAGGTGCAGGGCACCGCCCCGACGTGCCGCAAACGCATCGAGGGCACCGGTTTCGCCTACGCCCCCCACCGCATCATGACCAACGCCCACGTGGTGGCCGGGGTGTCGCAGGACCTGCGCGTCACCGACTACCGGGGCGCCAGCCACGACGCCCGGGTCGTGCTCTACAACCCCGACCGGGACATCGCGGTCCTCTACGTCGAGTCGCTCGACGTCAACCCGCTGAAGTTCGACATGGCGGCCGAGTCGAAAGACGACGCCATCATCGCGGGCTACCCGAAGGGCCACGGCTTCACCATCAAGCCGGCCCGCATCCGGGTGAAGCAGCCCGCCGAGTCCTACGACATCTACAACCGCCACACCGTCGACCGCGAGGTCTACGCGATCCGCGGCGAGGTGCAGCCCGGCAACTCCGGCGGCCCGCTCCTTGCCCCCGACGGGCGCGTCTTCGGCGTCATCTTCGCGGCGGCCACCGACCAGAAGGACACCGGCTACGCGCTGACGGCCGAAGAGGTCCGCACCGACGCGGAAGACGGCAGCGCGGCCATCGCGCGGGTCGACACGCAGGAATGTGACTGACCCTCACTCCGCCGACGTCACCACCGCGTCTCCCGTCCGGCTGCGGTAGTAGAGCACCGATTTGCCGGCTCTTCTGCGTTCGACCAGCCCCGCGTCCAGGAGCACCTTCAGGTGGCGGCCGACCGAACCGAGCCCCTGGCCCGTCAGCGCGACGAGCTGGGTCGTGCTCTTGGGCGTGTCCAGCAGGACGAGCACCGTCGCCCGCGCGCTGCCCAGCAGGCGCCCGAGGGGCCCCGATACTTCGCGGACGTCGGTCAGCACCCCCGACGCTGGATATATCACCGCATAGCGATGCGGCTGCTCCCATGACACCCACCCGTGCCGGGGCGTGACCGGGACGAACATCAGGCGCGCCGTCGCCAGGTCCCTGGGCGGGTTGCTGGTCGTGTTGATCTGCAACCGGCTCTCGCCGAGCCAGCGCATCCCCGGACGCATGTCGTTGAGGGCCGCCTCCCAGCCGCCCATGCTGAGGCGGCCGATACGGCCGATGATGTCGGCTTCGAGGATGCGTCTGCGCCGGTCCCAGGTGGGTTCGACCGTTTCCGTCCACACCCATTCCAGCAGGGAGGCCGCCCGTTCGGCCAGGTCGGACCGGCGGAGCGGGCCCGGCAGCATCCTGCCCAGGGAGACCTCGAGATCGGCGTACACCACGCCTGCGGGGGTGTCCCGGACGGTGGCGACCTCCTCGGCGAACGTCGGTTCGCCGGTGCCGGCCGGGGTCGGGACGAGGAAGTCGGCGATCCACTCGGCTCCGGTCGCGGCGCGGATCAGGAATTCGTCGAGGGGGTCGCGGGTGAGGCGGGTCTTGAAGCGGTCGGCGTGCTGGTCCCACCAGGGCTTCTCACCTGGATGGGCGGGGAGGGTGCGGCCGAGCGCGAACATGCACGCGGTGGTCTCGGCGAGCGGCGACAGCACGAACCTGCTCCCGGCCAACGTATCGGCGTTGACCTGCCACCAGCCCATCTATCCGCCTCCCGTGTCGATCTTCCGGTGTTGCTCGTGCGCCGGGGCCGTTGATTCGTGTCGCAGGCCACACAGCGGGGGCCTGTCATCAGCCCACATGTCGGCTCTCACCGTGACATTCCGGGTTTTGCCACATATCGGGCCAACCCTCCGGCTCCCGTGAAGTCATGTCCGCGGCAGCCCTTTCGCCGTGGGTCGTTTCGCATACTGGCGAAACAATACCGGCTCTGACCTGGGATGATGGAATGTCGGCCCTATGCGTACATATCGGGAGCTGTTCGCCACCAAGGAGTTCGCGCCGCTGTTCGCGACGTCCACATTGCAGGTCGTGGCGTGGTCGATCGGCAACCTCGCGTTGGGGACGCTCGTCTTCGAGGCGACCGGTTCGCCCCTGCTCTCGGCGCTCGCGATGTTCGGTCCGCTGCTCGCCCAGGTCGTCGGGGCCACTCTGCTGATGTCGGCCGCCGACCGGCTGCCGCCCCGGATGGCGCTCTCGGGGCTGGCTCTCGTCTTCGGCGTCGGCATGGCCTTGCAGGCCATCCCCGACCTGCCGATCACCGTCAGGTTCGCCATCCTCATCGTGATCGGCGTGGTCGCGTCGGTCGGTGGCGGGGTGCGGCTCGGGCTGCTGAACGAGATCCTGCCGCGGGACGGCTTCCTCATCGGCCGCTCGGTGCTCAACATGACCGTGGGGGCCTCCCAGATCACCGGGTTCGCGGCCGGGGGACTGCTGGTCGCGCTGCTCACGCCCACTCAGACGCTGCTCATCAGCGCCGCCCTGGAACTCCTCGCCGCGCTGGTCGTGCTGCTGGGGCTGTCCAAACGGCCCCCGCGCGCGTCCGGTCGCCCGACGGTGGCGCAGACGTGGCGGGGGAACTCGCGGCTGTGGGCGTCCAGGCCGAGGCGGTATGTCTTCCTGGCCCTCTGGGTCCCGAACGGCCTGATCGTGGGGTGCGAATCGCTTTATGTCTCGTACGACCCCAGCAGCGCCGGCATCCTCTTCGCCTTCGCCGCCTTCGGCATGCTGATCGGCGACACCCTCGTCGGCCGGTTCATCCCGGCGGGGTGGCGGCAACGGCTGGGCGCCCCGATGCGCCTCCTCCTGGCCGTCCCCTACCTGGTCTTCTTCTTCGATCCACCGTTCGGCGTCGCGGTCGCCGCGGTGACACTCGCTTCCATCGGGTACTCGGCCAGCCTGCTCCTCCAGGAACGTCTGATGGCCCTCACTCCAGACGATCTCAGCGGGCACGCCCTCGGCCTGAACGGTTCGGGGATGATGGTTCTGCAGGGGGTCGGGGCGGCGGTGGCGGGCTCGGTGGCCCAGTTCACCGGCCCGGCAGTCGCGATGACGGTGATGGCCGTGGCCTCGGTGGCGGTCACCCTGGCCCTGGCCCCGGGCCTGCGCCCGGGACCGGCGCTGGAACCGGAGGTCGCCGCCTGAGGCCGGTGCTTTACGTTCCTGGGCGCGTTGGGCGGGGGCGCCAGTTCGTACAGGATGACCTGCGGATCCGGTCTGCCGAACGCACTCGGGATGGGGTGTATCCCCCCTCGGCCTTTCAGCACCCGGATCAGGTTCCGATGGATGTGGCTCCCAGGGCTGCCAGTAGATCGTTGATCGATCGCGCCTGGGCAGCCGCGGCCGCGTCGATCCCATAGGGCCGGTTCGTGATCGTCTTCAGGCGCCCGGTGCCCCGTTCCAGCAGGGTTTCCGCGCCCCGCTCGTTGCCCCGTTGCAGGTGGGTGAGCCCGACGCAGAGCTGGGCCAGGCCCTGCCACAGTTCTCTTTCTTCCGGTGGGCAGTTCTTCCAGCGGCCCTCGAAGATCTCGTGGGCGTGGAACGGGCGGTCGAGGCGGAGCATCTCCACTCCGTCGGTGATCGCCTGTTCGGCCGTCGGCGCGTAGTCGTCGGGGACGCGTTCCACGCCTTCGGCGTCGTGGGGCAGCGGGCGGCCGTAGGCGTCGCGGGGGCGGGCGTTGCGGGCGCGGCCCGCGGGGTCGCGGTCGCGGGTCATCGGTCGGGTTCGGGGTCGGCCAGCCAGGAGGTCAGCTCGGCGTTGAACACCTCGGGGCGTTCCTCGTGGGGGAAGTGGCCCGCGCCCTCGATCAGGCGCCAGCGGTAGGGGGCGGCGACGAACTTGCCGGATCCCTGGGCGGTGCGGGGCAGCATGCACGTGTCGAGGGCGCCGTGCAGTTGCAGGGTCGGGACCTCGACCTCGGTGCGCATCTGGCGGGCGTAGCGGCGGCCGTCGGGCCGGATCTGGGACCTGGCGAACCAGCGGTGGTATTCCAGCGCGCAGTGCGCCGACGCCGGGACCTGGAACACGTTCTGATAGACGGGGTTGAGCTCCTCGGACGGCCAGGACGGCCCCGACCACTGGTCGAGCAGCCGGCCCACTTTGGCCCCGTTCTTGCGGGTCAGCCGGTGTTCGGGCCACAGCGGCAGCTGGAAGCCGAACGCGTGGCTGCTGGCCCGCAGCTGCCGTGGGTCGGTCAGCAGCGCCGTGCGCAGCCGAAGCGGGTGAGGGGCCGACACGGCCACCAGGCGGCGTACGAACTTGGCGTCCTGGGTCGCCATCGTCCAGCCCATCCAGCCGCCCCAGCCGTGGCCGACCACGGTGGCGCCGGTCTCGCCCATGGCCCTGATCAGGCCGGCCGCGTCTCCGGCCAGGGTCGGCAGGTCGTATCCCCGGGGCGGCTTGTCGCTGGCGCCGTAACCCCGGAGATCGACCGCGACCGCACGGTAACCGGCCGCGGGCAGCGCTTCGAGCTGGTGCCGCCAGGTCCACCAGAACTGCGGGAAACCGTGCAGCAGCAGGACGAGCGGGCCCTCACCGGCCTCCACCACGTGGAAGCGGGTGCCCCCGGCGTGGATCCAGCGGTGTTCCCACGGGCCGTCGGCCCGGACCAGCTGGTTCTCCTCCGGGGCCTGTTTCATGGCGCGATCGTGACGCGGTCGGCGCCGACCTCACCGGCGGTGGTCTTCTTCTCGATGACCGGTGTGGGGCGGACCGTCTCGTCGGTGGACTTGAGGCTCTGGAGCGAGCGCTTGGTGCGTTTGAAACCGTTGAGGCCCTGCAGGCGGCGGTAGCCGACGAAGCCGAGGATTCCGGCCGTCACCAGGTAGAACACGGTGACGATCAGGAACGAGAGCCAGGTCGACAGGCCGACCGCGTCGTGCAGGACGTAGGCGATCGTGAACGAGGCCAGGATCAGGACGAGGTGGAGGGTGAACGCGGCGGCGGCGAACAGGCCGGTGGCCATACCCACGCGCTTCGCGTCGAATTTGAGCTCGCTCTTGGCGAGTTCGATCTCCGCCCGTACGAGGTTGGAAATATGGGTGCTCGCCTCGGCGACCAGAGCGCCGAGCGATTCGTCCTCGCGCATCAGGGATCTCCTATTCTGCGGACTGTCAGATATCATCTCGTGCCCTCACCCGTACGCGGATTCTGAGCAGCACCGCGGCCAGCAACGATGCGATGACACTTGCCATCAGCACCGCCGTGGTGACCCCGGTGTCGCCCCGGAAGGCGCGGTCGCCGATGAGCAGCGAGACGGTGAAGCCGATCCCCGCGAGGACCGACACGGCCGCGATGTCGCGCCAGACCAGGTCGGAACTGATCCGGGCGAAACCCAGCCGCACCGAGAGCCACGCGCCTCCGAACACACCGACGAACTTCCCGACGACGAGCCCGAGAAGCACGCCGAGGGCGATTCTGTCGGTGAAAACGCCTTCGAGGGCGCTCATGCTGAGCGGAACCCCGGCGGCCAGGAAGGCGAAGACCGGCACCGCGAACCCCGCCGAGACGGGCCTGAACACATGGTCGGCCCTGGCGGCGGGAGAAGGATCACCGTCGACGTTCATGAGCAGCCCGCAGGCCACCCCCGCGACCGTCGGATGGATGCCCGACTCGTGCAGCAGCACCCAGGCGGCCACTCCGAGCAGGACGTACAGGAAAGCGGGTCTGACCCGGCGCCGCTGCAGCACGCCGAAGACGGCGAGCACCACGACGGCGGCCAGGAGCGGCAGGAAGGACAGGGCCTCGCTGTAGAACAGGGCGATCACGAGGATCGCGCCGAGGTCGTCGACCACGGCCAGGGTCAGCAGGAACGCGCGCAGCGCCACCGGCAGGGCCGACGCGGTCACGGCCAGCACGGCCAGTGCGAACGCGATGTCGGTCGCCGTCGGAATCGCCCACCCCCGTGTGGCGTTCGGCACCCCCCAGCTCACCCCCACGTAGATCAGCGCCGGCACTGCCATCCCGGCCAGCGCGGCCACGACCGGCAGGATCGCGTCGCGGAACCGGGACAGTTCCCCGTGGACGAACTCCTCCTTCAACTCCACACCTGCGACGAAGAAGAAGATCGCCAGCAGCCCGCCGGCCGCCCATTCGTACAACGTGAGGTGGAGCGGGCCCGGCACGGTGATCGACCGGAGCGCCTCGTAAGACCCTGACCAGGGCGAGTTCGCCCAGATCAGCGCCAGGACCGTGGCGATCAACATGATCACGCCACCGATCGTCTCGGTCCGCAGCGCTTCGGCGATCTGCGCCGCGTAGCGAACGGTCGGCCGGCCCTCGTTTGGACGGCGCATGCTCCCCCTCAGGTGATTGGGGAAATGCCCAGACGATTCCCCCAGAAATCGCCGACCAGTCTTCCCGGCACACCTGTTGGCCACTGTACCCAGCGCCGAACGATCACAGCCGGGGCGGGCTCACGCCTGTGGATAACCGCCCCGGCTGTGGATAACCGCTTAGTCCTCGCTCTTCGCGCTGGGAAGCTTCTCCGAGATCAGGTTCATCACCGAGCTGTCCGTGAGGGTGGTCACGTCGCCCAGCGAGCGGTTCTCGGCCACGTCACGCAGGAGGCGGCGCATGATCTTGCCAGACCGGGTCTTCGGCAGCTCGGGCACGATGAGGATCTGCCGGGGCTTGGCGATCGGGCCGAGGGCCTTGGCGACGTGCTGACGCAGCTCGGCGCCGATGTCGGCGCCCTCCTCGGCGTTGCCGCGCAGGATCACGAACGACACGATGGCCTGCCCGGTCACCGGGTCGGTGGCCCCCACGACGGCCGCCTCGGCCACCTTCGGGTGGCTGACCAGGGCGCTCTCCACCTCAGTGGTCGAGATGTTGTGGCCGGAGACGAGCATGACGTCGTCGACGCGGCCCAGCAGCCACAGGTCGCCGTCGTCGTCGCGCTTGGCGCCGTCGCCGGGGAAGTAGAACCCGTCGAACCGCGACCAGTAGGTCTCCTTGTAGCGCTCGGGGTCGCCCCAGATGCCGCGCAGCATCGCCGGCCACGGCTCGCGGATCACCAGGAACCCGCCGCCGCCGTTCGGCACCGACTTGCCCTGGTCGTCGACCACGTCGGCGACGATGCCCGGCAGCGGCTGCATGGCCGCACCCGGCTTGCCCGCGGTGACCCCGGGCAGCGGGCTGATCATGATCGCGCCGGTCTCGGTCTGCCACCAGGTGTCCACGACCGGGGCCTTGCTCGCCCCGATGTGCTCCCGATACCAGACGTAGGCCTCCGGGTTGATCGGCTCACCGACGGAGCCGAGCACCCGCAGCGACGACATGTCGAACTTGGCGGGGATGTCGTCGCCCCACTTCATGAACGTACGAATGGCGGTCGGCGCCGTGTAGAGAATCGTGACCTGGTATTTCTGCACGATCTCCCAGAACCGGCCGCGGTGCGGGGTGTCCGGGGTGCCCTCGTAGATCACGCTGCTCGCGCCGTTGGCGAGGGGCCCGTAGACGATGTAGCTGTGGCCGGTCACCCAGCCGATGTCGGCGGTGCACCAGTAGATGTCGGTGTCGGGCTTGAGGTCGAAGACCGCGTTGTGGGTCCAGGCAGTCTGGGTGAGGTAGCCGCCCGTGGTGTGCAGAATGCCCTTCGGCTTACCGGTCGTGCCGCTCGTGTAAAGGATGAACAGCGGGTCCTCGGCGTCGTGCGCCTCGGGGGTGTGCTGCTCGCTCTGCGAGTCGACCAGGTCGTGCCACCAGACGTCCTTGTCGGTCCAGGTCACGTCCTGGCCCGTGCGGCGGACGACCAGCACCTTCTCGATCTGCGGGCACTGCGCGACGGCCTCGTCCACCGTGGGCTTGAGCGCGCTCGGCGCCCCCCGCCGGAATCCGCCGTCGGCCGTGATGACCAGCTTGGCGTCGGCGTCGTCGATGCGGCTCTTCAGCGCGGTCGCGGAGAACCCACCGAACACGACCGAGTGGATCGCCCCGATCCGCGCGCAGGCCAGCAGCGAGACGGGCAGCTCCGGGATCATCGGCATGTAGATCGCCACCCGGTCGCCCTTGCCGACCCCGAGCGCGGTCAGCGCGTTGGCCGCCTTGGAGACCTCTTTCTGCAGGTCGGCATAGGTGATGACCCGGCTGTCACCCTCGGGCTCGCCCTCCCAATAGAAGGCCACCTTGTCGCCGTTCCCGGCCTCGACGTGGCGGTCGACACAGTTGTAGGCGATGTTCAGCTTGCCGCCCACGAACCACTTCGCGAACGGCGCCTCCCACTCCAACGTGGTGTGCCAGCGCTCCGCCCAGGTCAACCGGTCGGCGGCCGTCTCCCAGAAGGCCAGCCGGTCGGCTGAGGCCTCCGTATAGGCGCTCGCCGTGACGTTCGCCGCCGCGGCGAGCGCCGCCGGGGGCTCGAACCGGCGGTTCTCCTGCAGCAGGTTCGACAGCGTTTCCTGGGACTCCGTCACCGCGAACTCCTAACCCGAAATTCCTGATGCGTTACTTCTTCGTATCGTGCCGTATCGGGTGTTAATGACACGTGACCGGCCCCTGGCTCGTCAAATGCGACTTCGTTCAGCGGTGCCAGCGCGTCGTTGAACGGTCCTTGGCGTACGGGAGAGATTCGACCCGGGCGTCGGGGGTGTCGGCGGGGGCGGCTTGAAGGTCGGTGCTCCGGCGGGCGGGGCGTTCTTCTGGCCGGGTCCGTGGGCGCCGACGCGACCGTTCACGTCTTCGACTGAGGACGGCGTGGAACTCCAGCATTAGGGCTGGTTCCGGGAATGGTCTGCGCCTGGACGGCCGGCCGTCGCCGTCCGCGTCTCTGGGTCGCGTGTGTTGGTGGTGGGGTCTGGGTGGTGCGTCGTTGGCGCCGATGAAGATGACCGTCCACGGCTCCGTGGTTGCGTGTGCTGGTTGGGGGGCGGGTACCGAGGGGTTTGTTTCTGGAGGGCTGTTCTGTTGGTCGGCGTCCGCGGTCCCGTGGTCGCGTGTGCTGGTGGTGGGGCGGATACCGGGGGCCTTCCCAGATCGGTAGGGTCGGGCGGATGAGTGATCCGCTGGTCGTGGTGGCTGGACTGCCTGGGGTGCCGGAGGCCGTTTCGGAGGCGCGAGAGGCCGTTGACGTCCTCTATCGGCACCGGATACTGCGCAGGCGGCAGCCTGAGGTGTCTGCCGAGTCCGCGTTGCGTGGCGCCCGCGCCTCCGCCGAGCTGGAGGGCGTCGAGGTGCCCCTGGGCTCGCTGAGGGCGGGTGAGGCCGACGATCCGGTGGCGCAGGGCGCCCTGCGGGTCTCGGCCGAGCTGGGGCGGCTCGGGCCGCTGTGGCGGTCGGCCGCGCCCCAGGTTCTGGCGCGTCTGCACACGCTCGCGGCCGCGGGGCTTCTCGCCGAGCCGGGGCGTCCGCGTACGGGAGCCACGACGGCCGACCCTCTGGGAATCGGGCCGGCTCCGGTGGACGTCTCCGCCCGGATGGCCGCTTTGGCGGGGCTGACCTCGACCAAGGCCCCCGCGCTGGTGCTGGGGGCGATCATGCACGCCGAGATCGCGGTGCTGCGCCCGTTCGGCGTCGCCGACGGCCTGGTGGCCCGCGCGGCCGAGCGGCTCAGCCTGGTCGAACAGGGCCTCGACCCGAAATCGCTCGTGGTGGTCGAAGTGGGGCACCGGGAGCTGATGGGGGCGTACCCGCAGGCTCTGAAGTCCTATCTGACCGGTACGCCCGACGGGGTGGCCGCCTGGGTCATCCACTGCGCCAGGGCGGTCGTTCTGGGCGTCAGGGAGACGACGGCGATTTGCGAGGCGCTGTCCCGCTAAACAATTGCGGACACATGCGGACGGCGCCCCTGGAATGGGACGCCGTCGCCAGTACGTCGAACCGGGTTACCAAGCGTGCACCTATTTTTGTCGAAACGGGACAAGCCCGCAACGACACGCCTCCCGCGGCTGGTCGCGCGTGGGTACCCGGCGGCCGTACCCGGACACTTGGTCCGTAAGCCCTTTCTACGTCGGAACTCCGCACATGGGAAGCCCTCGGAGCAAGACCTTTACTGAGCCCGGAATCCGCTGATTACGGCTTCTGACGTGGTTTGTGGCCGTCTGGGGCAATGGATCGATACATGACGTCCACTTCTGACAGTGATCACTGACCGTCACCAGGTGGACGCATTCCCGCAGAACGAGCGCGGCTCAAAAAAACTGCCGCAAATTGCAGATTGCTCCTCGACGAAACTCGGGCGGATCGGGCAGCATACGGTGTTATCTCCCGATGTGGGAGTGACTGCGTACAGGGCACCTTTGCAAGTCCCTTGCCATGCCCTGGCCCACTGATGAAAGCTTTCATCACACGGGACCGGCTCTACCCCCCCGGAGCCGGACCGCTCGGCGACCCCCGCTCTCCCCCCCGGCGGGGGTCGCCCCTTTTTCCACAGGGGCGGCCCTTTTCCACAAGGCTCGGTCAGGGCGTTTTCGATCTTCGGCTGGTTGGCACCGTGAGGCTCCTCACGGACTTCTGACCTTCGACCGAGGAGCTCCCGCCCATGCATCGGCCTCTAGCCGTCACCGCCGATCGCGACCTGCTCGACGACCTGCTGCGCGTGGCCGCGGCCGCCGGAGTCGAACTCGACGTCGCCCACGAGGCCGCGCAGGCCCGCCCACGATGGCGCACCGCGCCGCTGGTCGTGGTGGGTGCCGACCTGGCCGACGCCCTCGCCGCCACCGGTCCGCCGCCCCGGCAGGGTGTGCTGCTGGTGACATCGGATCCGGCTGATCCCGCGACCTGGCGCCGCTGCGTGGCCGTCGGGGCGTCCGCCGTTCTCGAACTGCCCGACGCCGAACGGCTTCTCGTGGACGAGTTCGCCGAGGCCGCCGAGCCCTCTTCCCGCGCCGGGGCGGTGGTGTGCGTGGCCGGCGGGCGAGGCGGGGTCGGAGCCACCGTGCTGGCGGCGTCGCTGGCTCTCACCGCTGCTCGCTCCGGGTCCCGGACCCTGCTCGTCGACGCCGATCCTCTCGGCGGCGGGATCGACGTGGTGCTGGGCCAGGAGGAGGCGACCGGGGCGAGGTGGCCCGACATCGTCGGCCGTGAGGGGCGGGTGAGCTACGCGGCGCTCCAAGGGGCGCTGCCGACCTTCGGCGAGTTGACTGTCCTGTCATGGCACCGTGGCGAGCCGATGCGGATCCCCCGCGAGGCCATGCGGGCGGTGCTGGAGGCGGCGCGCCGGGGGTGTGACCTCGTCGTGGTCGATCTGCCACGGTTTGTGGACGCCGGCGCCGAGGAGGCGCTTTCCCGGGCCGGGGTGGCGTTGCTGGTGGTCTCCGCTGACGTTCGGGGGGTTCTCGCGGCCGGGCAGACGCTCGCCGGGATGCGGGAGCAGGCGGGGGATGTGCGGGTGGTCGTACGGGGCGGAAGTCTGGAGCCTGACGTGGTGGCCCAGTCGCTGGGGGTGGCGCTGGCGGGGGTCGTGCCGGAGCAGCGGGGGCTGGCGGAGGCGCTCGACCGGGGAGACGCGCCCCCGTTGAAGCGGACGCCGTTGGGGCGGTTCTGCGGGGAATTGCTGGCGGGGTTGGCGTGATGCGGCCTGGGCCGTCTTTGCCTTCGGCGGTGTCAGCCGGGGACTCGTCGGTGGGAACGGCGGTCGACGACTCCACCGGGATGGTTGTGAGACGTCCGGCTTTGGGTTGCCTGCGCATGGCGGCGCTGTTCGCCGATGACCTGCTCTCGGCGGTGAAGGAGCGGGTGGTTGGGAGGTGTCTGTGAGCGCGGTTTCGGCGGAGTTGCTGGATGCGGTTCGCGTCCGGCTGGCGAGGGACGGGCTTGATCCTTCACCGGCTCAGGTAGCCGCCGCGTTGCGGGCTGAGCGGGCGGTTCTGGGGGATGGCGAGGTACTGACCATCGCCCGGGTGCTCAGGGCCGAACTGATCGGGGCGGGGCCACTTGAGGGGCTGCTCGCCGAGCCGGGGGTTACCGACGTGCTGGTCAACGGGCCCCGCGACGTATGGGTGGACGACGGGGGCGGATTACGGAAGACGTCCGTCGTCTTCCGGTCCGATGACGACGTGCGGCGTCTCGCCCAGCGCTTGGCGGCCGCCGCCGGGCGTCGGCTGGATGACGCCTGTCCTTACGTCGACGCGCGCTTGGCCGGTGGCGTTCGGCTGCACGCGGTGTTGCCACCGGTTTCGGCCGAAGGGACCTGCCTGTCGTTGCGGCTGCCGCCTCGGCACACGTACGGGCTCGATGACCTGGTGACGGGTGTGGGAGCGCAGGTGCTGCGGTCGGTCATGCGGGCTCGGCTGGCGTTCGTGGTGTCGGGCGGCACGGGTACCGGGAAGACGACCCTGCTGTCGGCCCTGCTGTCGCTCGCTGACCCCGGGGAGCGGTTGCTGCTGGTTGAGGATTCGGCCGAGCTGCGCCCGGCGCATCCCCACGTGGTTCGGCTGGAGACACGGCCGCCGAACCTGGAGGGGGTCGGCGGGGTGACGCTTCGGGACCTGGTCCGGCAGGCGTTGCGGATGCGGCCCGATCGGGTCGTGGTCGGCGAGGTTCGCGGCGCTGAGGTGATCGACCTCCTGGCTGCTCTGAACACCGGGCATGAGGGCGGCTGCGGGACGTTGCACGCGAACACGGCAGCCGACGTGCCACCTCGGCTCGAAGCCCTGGCGTGTGCCGCCGGGTTGAGCCGGGAGGCGGTGCACAGCCAGCTCGCGGCCGCACTGGACGCGGTGATTCACGTGGTCCGGGACACCGGGACGGGGGTGCGGCGCGTTGCGGAGATCTGCCTGCTGCGGAGGAACGCGGGCGGCTTCGTGGAGGCGGTGCCGGCGGTGTCGTTCGACGGGCGGGGCGGGGTCCGTGAGGGGGCAGCTTTCGGGGTGTTACGGGAACGGTGCTTCGGGACGTGACCGCACGACCGGGCGATGTGTGGAAGGCGACCTTGCGAGGTGCTGCGGGAGCGGTGTGTGGACGTGGGACCGGAACACGCCGGTTAAGCCACTGGAAGGTCCGTGGCGGTCGGGACACGGCGAGCGCGGTTGTGACGGAGACGTCTCCAGGTACTAGCGGCGTCGCGGGGCATCGGGGCGGTTTGGAGTTCAGATGATCACTGTGCTGGTGGGGTTGTGCGCTGGGTTGGCTGTCTGGGTGTGGTGGGGGCCTTCGGCGCCGGTCGTGCGGCTGGCGCGGTTGACGCAGGAGACGAGTCCGGGGTTTTCGTTGCCTGGAGTCGTGAAGGCTCGACGGTCGCGTACGGCGCTGGTTCGGGCCTGGCGGGGCGGAACGGTCGAGTTGTGTCAGGCGATCGTGGCGGAGCTGGCGGCTGGGCGCACGCCCGGTGAGGCGCTCTCCAAGGCCATCGGTTCCGTCGAAGGACCACCGGAGTTCGTCGCGGCGCTTCGGCCGGTCGCCCGGGTCGCCCGGGACGGAGGCGATGTGGGGGCGGCGCTGGTGAATGCGGCGCCTGAGGCAGGCGGTGAGGGGTTGCGGCGGCTCGCCTCCTGTTGGGAGGTCGGGGTGAGCGTCGGTGGCGGGCTCGCGCCTCTCGTGGAACGGGTGGGCGGGGCTTTGCGGGACATGGAGAACCACCGGCAGGAGATCTCGGCGCAGCTCGCCGGGCCTCGGGCTACCGCTCGCATGCTCGCGGGGTTGCCCGTCTTGGGGTTGCTGATGGCGGCAGGGCTTGGGATGCAGCCGCTGCCGTTCCTCTTCACGACACTGCCGGGGATCGGGTGCCTGGTCGTGGGGCTGCTGCTCAACGTGACAGGGCTGCGGTGGACGGATCGGATGGTGCGGAAGGCCGAGGACGGTGTCCGATGACGGGGCGGTGAAACCCCCTTCGGTTCGTGCGGCTTATCCCGTCTTGGGAGTTGGACGTGTGGCCTGTTCAGGGTCGCGTGGTCAACGACCTGTCTAGGTCGCATGGTGAATGACCTGTTCGGGGCCGCGTGGTGCGCGGCTCATCTCAGACCGCATGTCGGCGGTCTGTCTCGGACCCTGACCTGCCGAGGCCGCATGCCAGGCAGGGCACATTGGGGCCGCCTGCCGACGGGCGATCTTGATTGGCCATAGATCTTGAGGGGCCATATGGCGTGCGGCGGCTTGGAACTAGGCGGAACCGGATTCGAAGCGAGGGTGTGGTGGTTGGGATTCTTTCCGGGCTGTGCGTGACGCTTGCCGTGGTGTGCTGGCCGGTTCGGCGTACCGCGGCTGATCGGCTCCGGGCGCTAATCGCCCCTCCCACGGCTCAGGCCCGTGTGGTTGAGAACCCGACCGGGCGGATGGCTTTGGTTGCGGGGCCGGTGCTCGTGCTGATGGTTCTCGTGGTCGGCGGGGTGACCGGCATCGTGCTGGGTGTCGTGCTGGCTGGGGCTGTCGTGGTCCACATCAGGCGGAAGGAGTCTCCCCAGGATCGGCGCCGGAAGGAGCTCGTCCGGGCGGATCTGCCGTTCGCCGCAGACCTCATCGCCGAGTGTCTGCGGGCCGGTCAGCCTCTCGTGGGTGCGATCGAGATCGTCGCGCGGGTTGTGGATGGTCCGTTGGGGGAGCGGTTGCGGTGGGCAAGTGGGCAGATGCGGCTGGGCGCCGATCCGGTCGAGGTGTGGCGGGGCCTGGCCGCCGAGGACGCCCTGGCCTTGCTGGCGAGGGCCATCGCGCGGGCGGTCGAGTCGGGGGCGCCTGTCGCCGATGTGCTGACTCGAGTCGCTGAGGACGCCCGCCAGGCCGGCCGAGCCGCATCTTCGGCGGCCGCGCGGCGGGTCGGGGTGCAGGCCGTGGCGCCGTTGGGACTGTGTTTCCTGCCGGCGTTCTGCTTCCTGGGCATCATCCCGGTCGTCGCCGGGCTGGCCACCCAGGTCCTCGGGCCCTGACCTGCGCCAAATGTGGATCTTGGGCCGAAGTCGCGGTACATGGCTTGCATCGGCTCGATCGCCAAGCGCACGGGCTGTGGATAACCGGATTGAGGTCGACCGTCGGCGTCGGGCTCGGGTCTTTCGCCGATTGGACACTGCGTCGAGCTGTCGCAACAACATGGTCATTGTTCGGTGCTTGGTGGTACCGCTCGTCGTCGGCAGGTCGGCAGGTCGGCAGGTCGGCAGGTCGGCGGGTCGGCGGGTCGGCGGGTCGGCGGGTCGGCGGGTCGGCGGGTCGGCGGGTCGGCAGGGTCCCGGGGTGGTCGGGAGGGTCCCGGGGTGGTCGGGAG
>NZ_BBXD01000008.1:579609-910721 GCF_001570545.1 Herbidospora mongoliensis
GTCCCGGGGTGGTCGGGAGGGTCCCGGGGTGGTCGGGAGGGTCCCGGGGTGGTCGGGAGGGTCCCGGGGTGGTGGGGAGGTTGTGTTCCTCAGATCGGCTGGTGCAGCTGCGGGCGCGGGAGAGCAGCCACTCGATTGAGCGCGATCTTCGGCGCCTGACGGCGCGGACCTGCTCAGGGCACTAGCTGTGGACTCAAGGCCTCCGTTCATTCGGGCCCTGCGTTGGCGCGAGGTCGTCTCTTCGGCGTGGTTGAGGATTGGGGTCACGTGGCGTGTCGCTCGGGGGCCTGTCATGATCTCGGCGCGGTGGTTGGCGGCTTGTTCGCGCCGCCTGTTGATGCGCCGTGGCGCTTGTCCCCGTTTCTGCACAGCCTGTGGACGGAAGTTGTCCACAGATGTGGATAACGCGCGGCCTCCATGTGGGTTGTGGTCGCAAAACCCCAGTACACGATGGACTTTTGAGTTATCCACAGGTCTTTCGTTATCCACAGACCAAGGTCGAGGTCGGTGGAAAGAGGGTTTGGGTCGGCAGGCTGGCGGTGCCGGGGCGGAGGGTCCGGTCCGGCGACAGGAGGACGCGTGAACGTCAAGACCAAAGGCATCTCGTGGACTAGGGCCGCCGACGCTCAGACCGCCGACGCTCAGACCGTCGACACGCAGACCGCCTATATCCAGACCGCCGGCACCTTGACCGCCCCCGCCCTGACCGCCGACGCCAAGCGAGCTCGCGGTGCTGAGCGGTTGCGGGAGGCGGCCGCTCGGGCGGCTCGGGTGCTGGCCGAGCGGGGTGGCGTCCATCGGCCGGACGCGGGGATGTCGACCGCCGAGTACGCGGTCGGCACCATCGCGGCCTGTGGGTTCGCGGGGCTGTTGTTCAAGGTGGTGACCTCGCCTGATGTTCAGGAGATGCTCTCCTCGCTCGTGCAGAAGGCGCTGGCGCTGACCGGATGATCCGGCGCGATCGCGGTTCGGTCACCGCCGAGATGGCTGCGGCGTTGCCGGCGCTGGTGGTCGTTCTCGGTGCGGCCCTGTGGGCGGTGGCCGTGGTCGGAGCCCGCCTGGAGTGCGTCGACGCCGCCCGGGCCGGTGCGCGGGCCGCGGCGAGGGGAGACGGGGTCCCGGCCGTCCGGGAGGGTGCGCTGGCGGTGGCGCCGTCGGGCGCCTCGGTCGAGGTGACGGTGGGCGCGTCGCTCACGGAGGTGACGGTGCGGGCCCGTGTTCGTCCGTCGTGGGCGGTGATGCTGCCCGGCGTGGTGGTTTCCGCGTCGGCGACCTCGGCGACGGAGAAGGGCGTTCTGCCCTGACGTTCAGTTGGTGACAGCAGGAGGCGAACGGTGTCGACGATGAGTGAGTGTGAGGTACGTCGAAGTGGCCGGTTGAGACGTGATCGGGGGTCGGCGACCGTCTGGGTCGTCGCGGCCATGGCCGTGGTGTGGGGGCTGGCTTATGTGTTCGTCCAGGTTGGAATGGCGAGAGTGGCCGCCCACGCGGCCCGGACCGCCGCCGACCTGGGCGCCTTGGCCGCTGCCGAACTGGCGATCGCGGCCCCCGGCGAGGCTTGTGAACACGCTGCGGAGGTGGTCGTCGCCAACGACGCGAGACTCACCTCCTGTGAGATCAACGGGGGCGTCTCCCAGGTGACCGCGACGGTCGAGCTCCGGTTTCCGGGGCTCAACCAACGCGAGGCCTCGGCCAAGTCCCGCGCCGGACCCGTCTACCTGAACGCGGAGCGCTAGAAAGCGTTCAGGACGACCACAGCGCGACGTCAGAACTGGTCCGGGCACCCACCCCCCTCAGTAAGAGCGTTGGGCGTGGACGGGAGGTTGATCGCCGTGGACAAGTCACGGCTCAGTCCGGTCACCAGACCCGAGCGGCGCAAAGCATCGGTGACTGCTGCGCCTGGGCGGAAGCTCGACCATCCGCCGATTACTCCGGTTTGTCCAGTAACTACGACGGATCGGCGACTGTTCGTTCGGTGGAAGTCTTACTAGCCGACCGGGTCGTCACGGTTGGGCCAGGCCGCTACGCCGGAGTGAGGTGAAGCTTCGGTTCTACTCCCGACCGGGTCGTCACGCTCGTCGCGGGCCCAAGCGCGGGGCCCGCCTGGAAGATCGACATGGTCCGGCGGGAAAGCCTCAGAAAAGGGGCCGGTCTCCCCGGGCACGTGCTGCTCACGGAGGTTAAAGACCGCCATATGGCCGGACAGGTACGATCTCGCACCATGGCTCTGGCGTTTCGGGTCCTTGGTCCCTTCCAGGCCCGCGTCGATGGTGAACAGGTCGACGTGGGTGGCCCGCGGCCTCGGCTCCTGCTCGCTCGGCTGATCATCGCCCGAGGTGCCACCGTCTCCGTGGACACCCTCCTTGAGGACATCTACGAAGGCGCACCCCCGCCACGCGCCCACGGAACGCTCCACAGCTACCTCTCCAACCTGCGCAAAGTCCTCGAACCCGGCAGATCCCCAAGAACCCCGTCGGCCACCATCCTCAGCCGCCCCCAGGGCTACGCCCTCGGACCCCACACGCTCGATGCCGAGCAGTTCGCCGACCAGGCCAAATCCGGTCACTACGACAGAGCGCTAGCCCTCTGGCAAGGACCCCCTTACGAAGAGTTCGCCGACGTCGCCTGGCTCCGGCCGGAGATCGATCGCCTGCTGGAGGCGCATCTCGACGTACGGGAAAAAGCTCTGACGGCACGCCCGGACGCGGAAGCCGCAGGTCAGCTGGAGAGTCTCGCCAGGGAACATCCGCTCAGGGAAACCCTCTGGGAAGCACTCGCCCGCACGCTCTACCGGCTGGGCCGCCAGGCCGACGCGCTGGAGGCGATCAGGACCGCTCGCGCCAACCTCGCCGAGGAGTTGGGCATCGATCCCGGGCCGGGTCTGCGCCGCCTGGAGTCGATGATCCTCACGCAGGATCCGATGTTGGAGGGGTCTCCGAAGACGCCCAGAGAGGCGAGCGGGCGCGACGCGCAGCTTGATCGGCTAAACGAACTCGGTCAAGACGTCAGGAAAGGTACTCCGAGGGCCGCGGTCATTTCCGGTGAGCCCGGTATCGGGAAGACCTGGCTCGCGGAGGAGTTCGCGCGGAGGTGTGAGGACGACGGCTGGCGGGTCGCCTGGGGGCGGTGTCATGAGACGTCCGGGACGCCGCCGCTCTGGCCCTGGCGTCAGATCATCCGGGACCTCGGCGCGGAACCCGGGTCCGAGCTCGACCCGCTGGTCACCGATGATCCCGCGCCGACCGGTGAGACCGAGGCGGGGGAGGCGCGGTTCCGGTTGCACCAGGCCACCGCGGCTCATCTGGCCGGGCTCGCCGGGTCTCGGCCGCTGCTGATCGTTCTGGACGACCTTCAATGGGCCGACTCCGCTTCGCTGGGGCTGCTGACGGATTTCGTCCACATCCAGAAGCGTGGGCGGATCGCGATCATTGTCACGGTGCGGGCGGGTGAGGGGGCTCCTGCCGTCTATGACGCCCTTGGGCTGATCAGTCGTGACAACGCCCTTCGGCTGCCTCTCGCGGGGCTGGGGCGGGACGCGGTCGAGGCGATGGCGGGGTCGAGCGGCATCACCGATCCCGGCGCCGTGGCCAAGCTGGCCGAACGGACCAGGGGCAATCCGCTCTTCATTCGCGAAACGCTCCGGCTCGCCGAGGATCGTGGCATCGGGACCGCTCTCACCACCGTCCCCGAAGCGCTCGGCGACGTCATCCGGCAGCGTCTTCACGCTCTGCCCGAGACCCATCGGCCGACTCTCGACGCCGCCGCCGTCATCGGGCACGCGGCCGACTCGCGGCTGCTGGCCGAGATCACCGGTCAGGACCAGCCGCAGGTCGAAGAGGCGCTGGAGGCGGCGACCTCGCTGCACCTCGTCAACGATCAGGGGCGGTTCGCTCATGAGCTGGTGCGGGAGATCTGGTACGCCGACCTGCCGGCTCCCCGGCGCATCGCCCTGCACGCCAACGCGCTGAAGACGTTGGAGCACCGGCCTGCCACCGATGTCGCCTCGCTGGCCAGGCACGCGAAGTCGGCGGGTTCGGAGGCGGCGGTGACCTGGTCGGCGGCGACGGCTGAGGAGGCCGCGCGGCGGCACGCCTATGACGACGCCGTCGAATGGTGGCACCAGGCCGCCGATCTGCACGGTCACCTGCCCGGCGCCGATCCGCGGACCCACGTGGAACTCCTGCTCAACCTGACCAGGGCCCGGCTCGACGCGGGAGACGGATACGGAGCCAGGGAGACCCGGGCGCGGGCGGTGCTGGCCGCCGACCGTACCGCTGATCCGTTGCTCAAAGCCAAGGCTCTGACCAGCCTCGACGCTCCCGCGCTGTGGAAGTTCTACCACTACGGCGACATCGAACTGCACAGCGTCGAGCGGATCGCCACGATCCTGGACGACATCCCCCACGACGACTCGGCCGCCCGGTGCCGCCTGCTGGGGTGCCTGGGTGTCGAGGTGTACGACGGATCGGCCGACCCCCGGGGCGACAGCGCCACCGAAGAGGCGCTGGCGATGGCCCGGCGGATCGGGGACCGGCGGCTGCTGGCGATCACATTGAACGCGCGCTATCTCGGGGTGCAGCGTGCCGAGATGATCCCTGAGCTCGACGAGATCGGGGCCGAGCTGACCACGCTCGGTCTGCCCGGGTTCGAGCTGCTGGGGTGGCTGATCCAGGAACGTACCCGCCTCGAACTCTTCGACCTCCCCGGCGCCGACGCCGCCGCCGCCCGGGTGAAGACCTTGATCGACCGGCTCGATCTGCCGTGGCCGAGGTTCCAGAACCTTCTCTGGTCGGGCGCTCGCAGGCAGATCGACGGTGACCTGAGCGGGGCCGAAGACGCTTACACGGCGGCGGCCGAGGCGGGGGAGCGGCTGAACCTCTGGCACACCCGGAGCTCCCTCGCGTCCGCCCTGATCTCGCTGGCGCTGACCCGCCGGGTTCCGGTGGAACCGGCTGACCTGATCGACGAGTCCTCTCCGTTCGAGGTGCATCGCCGGGTTATCAGGGCCCTGTCAGCTCGATATTCCGGTCAGCCGGAACCCGGCCTTTCCTGGGTCGCGCCGCCCCGGGACTTCGTCGAACTCGGCGCCCTCTGCATGTACGCCGACGCGTTCCGCCGCCCCCACCCCGAGCTCTACCGAAGACTCCTCCCGTACGAGGACCGCCTCTCCATCGGCGCCGGCACCTTCCCGTCGGGGCCGGTGGGCTATTTCCTGGCCCTCGTGGCACCGGACACGCACACCCGGGACGACCACTTGGCCAGGACGATCGAACGCTGCGCGGAGAACGGCCTCGCCTGGTGGGCGGAGCGTGCCTCGAACGAACGCTGAGCGGGGGAGCGATCTTCAAGTGGTCGTTGAGTCGGCGTGAATAGCGCTCGTCCATCGTCAAGGGCATGACGACAACCTCACCTGACCTGGTCACCTTCCTGGCCTTCCACCGCGGCCTGCGCCGTGACTTCGGTCGGCTGGCCGACGCCCTCGACCGCCTCCCCGCAGGTGACACCGCCCGGCGGGCCCTCATCGACGACCACACCTCCCTCCAGCTCCGCGCCCTGCACCACCACCACTCCGACGAGGACGCCAACATCTGGCCCTACCTGAGAAAGGAGGCGCCGCAGGCCGGAGAAGTGCTCGACCGGCTGGAAGAGGAGCACCAGGAGATGGACCGGGTCATCGAGCGCCTCACCGGGCCGACCCGGACGGCTGCCGAGCAGGCCCGTGACCTGCGCCGGCTCCACGACCTCCTGAACTCCCACCTGGATCTGGAAGAAGGGGAGGTCGTTCCGCTGATCCGGGCGCACATCCCGGCCGACTGGTGGGAGGAGGCGGGCAAGGAGGTGACCAAGAGCCACGGCCGCGACCTGCCCTTCGTCGCCGCGTGGACGCTCGACGCCGCCACTCCGGAGCAGCGCGAGCACATTCTGCGGACCGCGCCGGTGATCCTCCGGGTCCTCTACCGCCTGAGCTGGCGCCGCAGCTACGAGCGCCGGATCACTTCAGTTTTCGGCTGACCGAAACGGGATCCACAGGCGCCGACTTGAGGGCCCGCTTGCGCCAAGAGGACGACGTCCAAGACTTCAAGGGGGCTAGCTCAGGAGGATGTCCAGCATTTCGAGGGCGCCGCGTTTGCTCAGTGGTTCGTTTCCGTTGCCGCACTTCGGTGACTGGATGCAGCTCGGGCATCCGTGGCCGCACTCGCAGGACGCGATCGCGTCGCGGGTGGCCGTCAGCCACGCCACCGCGTTCCCGAAGCCACGCTCGGCGAACCCCGCGCCGCCCGCGTGCCCGTCGTACACGAAAACCGTCAACCGCCCCGTGTCGGGGTGCAGCTCGGTCGAGACTCCGCCGATGTCCCAGCGGTCGCAGGTCGCGAACAGCGGCAGCAGCCCGATCGACGCGTGTTCCGCCGCGTGGGCCGCCCCGCCCAGGTCGCCGATGCTGGCCGGCAGCGACTCGGGAGGCAGTGTCCACCACACGGCTTTGGTCCGGAGGCTGCGCGGCGGCAGGTCGAGGGGTTCGTCGCCGAGCATCTCCCCGGTCGACACCCTTCTTTTCAGGTAGGAGACAACCTGGCGGGTCACCTCGACCGAACCGAAGTGCAGTTCGCCCGGCCCAAGAGCGTGCGACCGCAGCGACTCGATGACCGCGATGTCGGTCACGTCGCGCGCGAAGGTCGAGTAGTCGGGCGTGCCCGCCGTGACGAGGGCCACGCCCATCTCCAGGTCGAGTTCGTCGACGACGAACGTCTGCCCCTGGTGCAGGTGGACCGCCCCGGTGTGAACCGAGGAGTGGGAGGACGCCTCGTCGCACGTCCCCAGCAGCCGCCCGGTGTGGTTCTCGACGATCTGCACCGGTGAACCTCCGGAGCCCCGGATGTCGGCCAGGTCGGTGGGGCGGTCGCGGCGGGTCCAGAACCAGCCGGTCGGGCGTCGCCGCAGCAGGCCGCCCTCCACCAGTTCGGCCAGCACCGCCAGCGCGGCCGGTCCGAAGATCTCCAGGTCGGCCTCGGTGAGCGGCACCTCGGCGGCGGCCGCGCACAGGTGCGGCGCCAGCACATAAGGGTTGTCCGGATCCAGGACCGTCGCCTCGACCGGACGGCCGAAGAGCGCCTCGGGGTGGTGCACCACATACGTGTCGAGCGGGTCGTCCCGGGCGATCAGAACGGCCAGGGCGTCTTGGCCGTCCCGACCGGCGCGGCCGGCCTGCTGCCAGAGCGACGCCCGGGTGCCGGGCCAGCCGGCGATCAGGACCGCGTCGAGGCCGGACACGTCGACGCCGAGTTCCAGGGCGTTGGTCGTGGCCACGCCGAGCAGTTCGCCCGATCGGAGCGACTTCTCCAGGAGGCGCCGATCTTCGGCCAGATAGCCCGCCCGGTAGGCCGCGATCTTGTCGCCGGAGGGCACTCCGGCCTCGTCCAGATGGCTCTTGGCCGTCAGGGCCACGTTCTCGGCCGCGCGGCGCGACCGGACGAACGCCAGCGTCCGCACGCCGTCGACCACGAGGTCGGCCAGCAGGTCGGCCACCTCCGCCGTGGCGGCCCGACGAATGGGAGCTCCACCTTCGCCGCGCAGATCCGTCAGGGGCGGCTCCCACAGCGCGATCGTCGTCCTGCCTCTCGGGGAGGCGTCCCGCGTCACCTCGGCCATCTGGAGGCCCGTCAGGCGCATGCCCGTCGTCGCCGGGTCGCTCGCCGTCGCGGAGGCCAGGAAGAACAGGGGGGAGGATCCGTATTTGGAAGACACCCGCCGTAGGCGGCGCAGGATCTGGGCCACGTGGGAGCCGAAGACGCCTCGGTAGCCGTGGCACTCGTCGACGATCACCAGGCGCAGGCGGCGCCAGAACGACGTCCAGGCCGAATGCCTCGGCAGCATCGAGCGGTGCAGCATGTCGGGGTTGGTCAGCACGTAGTTGGCGTTGCGCCTGACCCAGGTCCGTTCCTCGTGCGGGGTGTCGCCGTCGAAGGTCGCCGCCCGCACCCCGTCGAGGCCCAGCGCCAGGACCGAGCGGAGCTGGTCGGCCGCCAGCGCCTTGGTCGGGGTCAGGTAGAGGACGGTCCCGCCAGACAGGGCCTCGGTGAGGGCCGGCACCAGATAGGCCAGGGATTTCCCCGATGCGGTGCCTGTGGCGATGATCACGTTTTGGCCACGGCGAATCAGATCGGCTGCTTCTGACTGGTGGCTCCACAACCCCTGTATCCCGAGCCCCTCGAAACTCTCCCGCACCAGCATGGGAACCCAGGATGGCCACTGGGCTTGACCTGCCTGACGTGCCGGAACATGCTCCACATGAGTGACTCTCCCGTGGCGGCCCGGGACCGTGACCAGACGGTCGAGTAGATGGCCGCCTCGGTCTGGCCTAGGCTCTGGGGAGCGAGCTGGGGAAGTCGGAGAAGTCATGGGTTTCCATCATGGCATCTCGGGGGAGAGTCGCCCGGAGTCGCGATTTCGTATAGACACAGGGGCGTGGCGTGGTTGAATGCCGCGCGTCGGGGTCGTGCGTTCTTATGATGCGCGACCCTCATCGGACCTACGCAGGCAAGGCGCTGGAGGATCTGTGGATCTGAAGTTGGACCACCGTACCGAGGACCGACTCACCATTGTCGAGGTTGAGGGTGAGATCGACGTCTACACCGCGCCCAGATTGCGTGAGCTGCTCATCGATTTGGTGAACAAGGGGAACTTCCACCTTCTCGTCAACATGGAGAAGGTCGACTTCCTCGACTCGACCGGCCTTGGTGTGCTGGTCGGCGGGCTCAAGCGGGTGCGGGCGCATGATGGCTCCCTGGAACTCGTCTGCACTCAGGAGCGGATTCTGAAGATCTTCCGGATCACCGGATTGACCAAGGTCTTCGGGATCTACGCCTCGGTGGAGGAGGCCAAGGAAGCCCACGGCCGAGACAAGTAGTCATGGCCACCGTCGAGCTGACATTCAGCGCGCTCCCGGCCCACGTGCGTACCGCTCGGTTGGTCGCTACGGCCATCGCTCGCCGCACGGGCGTCGCCGAGGCGCTGCTGGACGAAGTGCGGCTCGCCGTCGGAGAGGCGTGCTCCCGGGCTGTGGAGGCTCACCGTCTCCACTGCCCGGGGGAGCCGATCCGGATCGAGCTCAAAGACGACTCGGGGCGGTTCGAGGTCACAGTGACCGACGCCGCCCCCAGCGACGATCTGAAAGCCGTCGACTCATCTGACGGTTATCGGCTCGTCGACGCGATGCTCGGGATAGTGCCCGAGATGCCCGGCCTCGGGATCGCGGTGATCGCGGGCCTGGCCGATGATGTCGAGGTCTCACCCGGTCCGACCGGTGTGAAGATCCGAATGAGCTGGCCGGCCACCCCGACCCCCAACGGGCTGGCTGCTGTCTGAGCGAGACGCGGACGGCCGATGGCCGGTCGTGGCTCGTGCTGTGGACTTGACTCAAAGACAGGGCTCCCGGTCACGCGGGAGCCCATTTTTTACCTGACCGCAATCCCCTGGACATACGGCGATGCCAATTCCTCAGCCGATCTGTTCACCAATTTGCGGGGCGCAGGGGGTTCTTATATGGCGGAGTGCTGCGTAGAGTACCCGGCACCGGCCAAGGTATTGCGGAACGCAACCGGAAGCGGCACTGCCAATGACCCGGAAGTGCGCCGCCGGAGCTCTCCTCCAACGGGGCAGCCGTAACATTTTTGGGCAGCCACTCCCGGGCAGGACCTACCCGTCTGGCCGAGGAGGACGGATTGTCTGCTCCTGCACATTTCCTAGCCGTGGCTGAAGGCCCAACGGTTACCCTGACTGGCGGTCACCTCACCCTCGTGGTTGTGGTGGCGGCCGTGGCCCTGCTCGCTCTGGCTGTCGCCGGCGCGCTCGTACGCGAGGTTCTCGCAGCAGGCCAGGGCACCGAGCGCATGCAGAACATCGCGAAAGCGGTTCAGCAAGGCGCCTCCGCCTATCTCACCCGGCAGTTCAAGACGCTTGCCATCTTTGTCGTTCTGATCCCTCTGGTGCTCCTTTTGCTACCGGCGGAGACGACAGGGGTACGTATCGGACGCAGCGTCTTCTTCGTGGTCGGCGCGGTCTTCTCCGCGCTGACCGGATTCATCGGCATGTGGCTGGCGGTGCGCGGCAACGTCCGCGTCGCCGCGGCGGCCCGTGACTCCGGTGAGAAGGTAGCGATGCGCATCGCCTTCCGCACCGGTGGTGTGGCGGGCATGTTCACGGTCGGCCTGGGCCTGCTGGGCGCGGCGATCGTGGTGTTCTTCTACAAGGGGGACGCGCCCAGCGTCCTTGAGGGCTTCGGCTTCGGTGCCGCTCTTCTCGCGATGTTCATGCGTGTCGGCGGCGGCATCTTCACCAAGGCCGCCGACGTCGGCGCCGACCTGGTCGGCAAGGTCGAGCAGGGCATCCCGGAAGACGACCCGCGCAACCCGGCGACCATCGCCGACAACGTGGGCGACAACGTCGGCGACTGCGCCGGCATGGCGGCCGACCTGTTCGAGTCCTACGCGGTCATGCTGGTCGCCTCGCTGATCCTGGGCAAGGTGGCCTTCGGCACCGAGGGTCTGGTGTTCCCGCTGATCGTCCCGATGATCGGTGTTCTCACCGCGATCATCGGCATCTTCATCACCGCGCCCCGCGCGGGTGACCGCAACGCGATGGCCGCCATCAACCGCGGCTTCTTCATCTCGGCGATCATCTCGGCGGTCCTGGTCGCGGTGGCGGCGTTCCTCTACCTGCCGGGCAGCTTCTCCGAGCTGAACGGCGGCGTGCAGACGCTCGACGCCGACCCGCGCTGGATCGCCATCGGCGCGGTGCTGATCGGCCTCGTGCTGGCCAGCGCCATCCAGGTCCTCACCGGCTACTTCACCGAGACGAACCGTCGCCCGGTGAAGGAGATCGGCGAGAGCTCGCTGACCGGCGCGGCGACCGTGATCCTTTCCGGCATCGCGGTCGGTCTGGAGTCGGCGGTCTACTCGGCGCTGCTCATCGGCGGTGCCGTGTACGGCGCCTTCCTGCTCGGCTTCGGCAACGTCACCGTGGCGCTGTTCGCGGTCGCGCTGGCGGGCACCGGTCTGCTGACCACGGTCGGCGTGATCGTGTCGATGGACACCTTCGGCCCGGTCTCCGACAACGCGCAGGGCATCGCCGAGATGTCCGGTGACGTCACGGGCGAGGGCGCCGCGGTGCTCACCTCGCTCGACGCCGTGGGCAACACGACGAAGGCGATCACCAAGGGCATCGCGATCGCGACCGCAGTGCTCGCGGCGACGGCCTTGTTCGGCTCGTTCCGAACAGCCGTGGAAACGGCGCTGGCCGGGGCCTCGGCGGAGGTCAAGAGCATGCTCGGGAGTTTCTCGAGCTTCTCGCTCAGCGTCGACGCGCCGAACGTGCTGGTCGGTCTGATCATCGGCGCGGCCGTGGTGTTCCTGTTCTCCGGCCTGGCGATCATGGCCGTCGGGCGCGCGGCGATGCGGGTGGTCTTCGAGGTGCGCGAGCAGTTCCGCACCAAGCCTGGGATCATGGCGGGCACCGAACTGCCCGACTACTCCCGTGTGGTCGACATCTGCACCAAGGACTCGCTGCGTGAGCTCGCGACGCCGGGTCTGCTGGCCGTCCTGACGCCGATCGCGGTCGGTTTCGCGCTGGGTTACGCGCCGCTGGGCGCGTTCCTGGCCGGAGCCATCGCGGCCGGCACGCTGATGGCTGTCTTCCTGTCGAACTCGGGCGGCGCCTGGGACAACGCCAAGAAGCTCGTCGAAGACGGTCACCACGGCGGCAAGGGTTCCGCCGCCCACGAGGCGACCATCATCGGCGACACCGTCGGCGACCCGTTCAAGGACACCGCGGGCCCGGCCATCAACCCGCTGATCAAGGTGATGAACCTGGTCGCGCTGCTGATCGCACCGGCTGTGGTGACCTATTACGACAACGTCGGCCTGCGGATCGGCGTCACGGTCGTGGCGGTGGCCGTCGTCGTCGGCGCGATCGTCGTGTCGAAGCGGCGTTCGGTGGCGATCGACAAGCCGAACAGCGACAACGAGAAGAAGCTGGAGCCGGTGGTCAGCTAGTCCATCGGTGCGAGCGGCCCTCCGGCACCCGACGTGCCGGGGGGCCGTCGTCGTTCATAGACTCGTGGTTCATGGAAGAGAAGCCGTCGTCGAGCGGCCGTAGCCTGGTGGGCATCCTGCTGGGCATGGCTTTGATGTTCGCTGTGATCGTGGCCCTCGCTGTATGGGCAATGCCTTAACGGAGCAGACCGGATGAAGAAGCTGATCGTGCTGCGGCACGCCAAGGCCGAGCACACGCCCGGGGTCCTCGACTACGACCGGGTGCTGACCGAGCGCGGCGAGCGCAACGCCCGCGAGGCCGGTGAGCTGATCGCGAAGCTGGCGCCCGACCTGATCGTGTCGTCGCCGTCGGCCCGCACCCGGCTGACCGCCGAGCTGCTCGGCCTCGCCGACGTGCCCATCGCCTTCGAGCGGGATGTGTACGAGGCCTACACCGACGATCTGGTCGCGATCCTGCGGCGGATCGACCCCGAGGTCGGCACGCTGGTGCTGGTCGGGCACAACCCGTCGGTCCACGACCTGGTCGTCCAGCTCGCGGGGCCGGAGACCGAGGCGTTCAAGCCGGGGGCGTTCGCCGTGATCGAGCTGCCGGGGCCGTGGGAGGAGCTCGACCCGGGCACCGGCACCCTGGTCGATGGCCACCAGCCTTAGAGACCGCGGTCTCGCCGTCGGCTACGGCCTCGTCGGCGCGGCCGGCCTGCTCATCCCGCTCCTCGTCGGCCTGGCCGTCGGACAGCCCGCCCAGGGCGGCGTGGTGGCGCTCGGCGCGTTCCTGGTGACCATCCGGGCCAACCCCGATCCGCCGGGTGTACGTCTCGGCTTCATGCTCGCCGGCGTTCTCGTGCTGGCCGCCGGGTCGGTCGCCGGTGTGTTACTCGCCGCGAACGACCTGCTGCTGATCCCCGTGGCGACGGTGGCCGCGGCCCTGGCGATCCGGTTCCCGGTCGTGGGCTTCACCGCGCCGCTGGCGCTGCTGCTGACGGCGGCCAACCCGCTGCCGGTCGACCCGGTCCCGCACCTGGTTCTCCAGGTGGCCGGTGGGCTGCTGGCTGCCTTCCTGCTGACGCTCCCGTGGGCGTGGCGGCGCACCCGGCCGCTCGCGGCGACGCTGAAGGAGACCGCCGGGTCGCTGGCCGACCTCTTCGAGGCGACCTTCGACGACGACCGCTGGGAGGACCTGCGCGGCGAGGTCGCCGACGCGCTCCAGAAGGCCCGCACCGCCTGCGCCCGCCACCGGTGGGAACGCCGGTCGCGGGACGCCGAGCGGATCACCACGGCGCTGCGGAGGGTCTTCTACGAGGCCGTCACGCTGCGCGAGCTCGCCGAGGCGGCGGGCCGGCGCGAGGAGATCGAGCCGCTCACCACCGAGCTGGCCGCGCGGACCCGGGCCCTGTTCCACGACGACGTCGAGATCGCCGAGGTCGACTTCGCAGCCCGGATCGACGAGCTGCGGGGAGACCGGCCCGACGACGAGCGCGAACTCCTGCGGCTGGTGCTGCTGCGGCAGATCGACCACGCCGCCACGCGCATCAGGGCGACGCTCGACCAGGCGAGAACGCCGTCGATGAGGCTGAAGTCGGTGCTGATCCCGATCCCGCGGCTGCCCGCGCAGAGCCCGGTCACCGACGCCGTCATGATCGTCCCGAGATCCCGGTCGATGCGGATGACCAGGGACGATCCCGGGTTCCGGCATCTGCTGCGGGCGACGCTCGGCACCGCGATGGCGTGCGTGATCATCGCGATCTTCACGCCGGAGCACGCGCAGTGGCTGGCGCTGGGCGTGCTGCTGACCATCCAGCCGACCTTCGGCGAGACGCTCGACAAGGCGGGCGCCCGCGTCGGCGGCAGCATCGCCGGCGCGCTGATCGCCGCCGTGGTGCTGCTGATCGCTCCCGGGTACGGCTGGCTCGCCGCCCTCATCGTCGTCAGCGCCGGCCTGGGGTTCGGGCTGTACGCCGTCCACTACGCCTACTGGGCCACGTTCATGACGATGTGCGTGCTGCTGCTGATCGACATCCAGGCCATGCAGACCTGGGAGATCGCCGGGTTCCGGATCGGGCTGAACGTCCTCGGCGGGGCCATCGCGCTGGCCTGCGTGCGGCTGCTGTGGCCGCGCGGGGAGGCGGTCAGGCTGCGCAACAGGCTGGCCGGGCTGCTGAAGGCTCACGCGGTCGCGGTCCGGACCCTGGCCGAGACGACCAGGGGGAGACGGCCGGAGGGCGCCGCCGAGCTGGCCATCAGGAAGGCCGCCGACGAGGCGGAGAGGGTCGAGTCGGCCATCGCGGCGATGGTCCACGAACCCGGCGCGGGCGAGACCGGCCACATCGCCGACCTGCTGGAGGAGGTCACCCGGGTCCGCGACGGGCTCATCACGCTGACCTCGGTGCTGCGCGAGGATCCGGGCAACGACGTCGGACCGGCTCCGGCTGTACTGCACGCGGTGGCGGATCGGCTGGAGCGGGGGGCGGAAGCCGTAAAAGAAAACGGCCCTTATGAACCTCAGGGCGACGTGGACCAGAAGCTTTCCGACCTGCGGATGTGGCTCGGGCAGCTGGCTCTGAGAAGACTGGATGAGCTGGACACCGACCCGGCCGACTCCCGCACCGAGGTCAGGAGGGCCCTGCTGCACGCGGCCGCCGCCGACCACGCGCTCAAGGCCCTCGCCGACGACTCGGCGCGGGTGGTGAGCCTGGCTACCGGGGACCCGTGAGGCCGTCTTCGGCGTCGGCCGCCTCGACCTCCTCGCGGGAGATCCCGAGCAGGTAGAGGATCGAGTCGAGATAGGGCACGTTCAGCGCGGTGTCGGCCTTGGCCCGGACCACCGGCTTGGCGTTGAAGGCGATGCCGAGGCCGGCGACCTCCAGCATGTCGAGGTCGTTGGCGCCGTCGCCGACCGCGACCGTCTGGGTGACCGCGATCCCGGCCTGCTCGGCGAAACGCTCCAGGGCGCGCGCCTTGCCGGGCCGGTCGACGATCTCGCCGACGACGCGGCCGGTCAGCCGGCCGTCGACCACTTCGAGGGTGTTGGCGGCCGAGTAGTCGATGCCCAGGTCGGCCACCAGGGTGTCGGTGATCTGGGTGAACCCGCCGCTGACGATCGCGAACTTGTAGTCGAGCCGCTTCAGCGTGCGGACCAGGGTGCGGGCGCCGGGAGTCAGCACGACCTCCTTGGCGACCTTCTCGAAGACCTCCTGCGGCAGGCCCTCGAGCAGGGCCACCCGGCGGATCAGCGACTCGGCGAAGTCGAGCTCGCCGCGCATCGCCTCCTCGGTCACCCGGGCCACCTCGTCGAGGTTGCCCGCGTGGCGGGCCAGCAGTTCGATCACCTCGCCCTGGATGAGGGTCGAGTCGACGTCCATGACCACCATGCGCTTGGCCCGGCGGAGGATGCCGGTGCGCTGGACGGCCACGTCGACCTGCTGGAGGCTGGCCTCGACGGCGAGCCCGGCCCGCAGCGTCTTGGAGTCGGCGCCGGACACGGCCATCTCGATGCACGTCACCGGGTAGGCCGACAGGCGTTCGATGCGGTCGATGTTGGCCCCACTGGCGGCGATGCGGCCGGTGATCCCGGCCATCGCGGCCGGGGTGAGCGGGTTGCCGAGCACCGAGATGTGCAGGCGCCCTCGCCTGCGGGCCTCCTTGGAGGCCGTCCCGGTGGTCAGTTCGAGGTCCATGTCCAGGTCGGCGGCGACCTGCTCGATGGCGGTCCACAGGCCGCCGATGGTCTCACCGGTGCCCTTCGGTTTGCCTCCCGCGTAGGCCACCAGGACGCCCAGCGTCAGGCGGCCACGGATGACCACCTGCTCGACGTCGGCGACGGTCACGGGGAAACCGGAGAGTACGGAGAACAGTCGGGAGGTGACCCCAGGGCGGTCAGGACCGGTGAGCGTGATCAGAAGAGTGCGCTGTTTCATCCCGGATCTCTGGGCGTAGGACGGTTCCGTCGACTCAAAGCTACTGGGCCTGATCCTGAACCCGTACACCAGGTTCACCATGCGGACGCCGACACGCCCGAAAAGTGAGAGATCTTCGTCACTTGCTCATGTCGTCATTTCAGTCATGAAGACTGAAAGGGAACTTCACCTCACAGACGCCCGCGGGCGTTACTCCGTCAGCCTCGCCACCAGCGCGGCCGACGTGCGGGCGGCCCAGCGGCTGCGCTACGAGGTGTTCGCCGGGGAAATGGGCGCGCGGCTCGACTCCCCGGTCTCCGGGCTCGACGCCGACCGGTTCGACGCCTACTGCGACCACCTCATCGTGCGCTCGGGCACCGAGGTCGTCGGCACCTACCGGATGCTGCCGCCGGGACGGACCGACCGCCTCTACTCCGAGGGCTACTTCGACCTGGGCGGGCTGTCGCCGGAGATCCGGAGCGGTCTGGTGGAGGTGGGCCGCACCTGCGTGCGCGCCGACCACCGCAGCGGCGCGGTCATGGGGCTGATGTGGGCGGGCATCGCCCACTACATGGTCGGCGGCGGGCACACCTGGCTCGCCGGATGCTGCTCGGTTCCCCTCGACGACGACGGGACGGCCGCCGCCGGTGTGGTCGCCAACATCGACCTCGGACCGGCCGAGCACCGCGTCCACCCGCGCAGGCCGTGGTCGGGCGGCACCCCGCCGCAGCGCTTCGTGATCCCGCCGCTGCTGCGCGGCTACCTGCGCCTCGGCTCCTGGATCTGCGGCGCGCCCGCCCATGACACCGACTTCGGCACGGCCGACTTCTTCGTGCTGCTCTCGCTGGCCAACGTCGACACCCGCTACCTGCGGCATTTCCTGGGAGAAGCGGCATGACCATCACGGCGCCACCGATGCGGTCGCTCACGCCCTGGCTGCCGCTGGCTCCGTGTGAGCCGGTCACCTGCGTGGCGCCCGCGCGCCGACCGGCCGGGGTGGTCCGGCAGACGGCCCGGCTGACCGGCGCCGTCCTCGTGCTGCTGGCCGGGCTGGTCTTCGCGATGTTCGCCCGGCGGCTGTCGCCCGACACCCTGTCCAGGATCACCATGGCCTGGTCGCGGCTGCTGCTGCGGACCCTCGGGGTCAAGGTCTCGGTGTCGCGCGGATTCTCGTTCGTCGGCGGTTCGGCCGTGGCGGCCAAGGCCGTCTCCGGCGAGGCAGGCTCGCTCATGGTGGCCAACCACATCTCCTGGCTCGATCCGCTCGTGATGGCGGCCGTCATGCCGGCCCGCCTGCTGGCCAAGAGCGAGATCGCCGCCTGGCCGCTCATCAGGACCCTCGTCGCGGGCTCGGGCGCCATCTTCATCGACCGTGAACGGCTCAGCCTGCTTCCCGGCACGGTCGGCGAGGTCACCGGAGCGTTGCGCGCCGGCGACACCGTGATCGCCTTCCCCGAGGGCACCACGTGGTGCGGCCAGAGCATGGGCGGGTTCCGTCCGGCGATGTTCCAGGCCGCCATCGACGCGGGCGCGGCCGTACGCCCCGCGACGATCCGCTACACCGAGGACGAGACCACCTCCGCCCGGCCCAGCTACGTCGGCGGCGACTCCCTGGTCGGCTCGATCACCCGGGTGGCCTCGACCAAGCACATGATCGCCGAGGTGACCCTGTTCCCGCCGGTCGGCGGCGCCGGGCAGACGCGGCGGTCGCTCGCCGGGGTGGCCGAGGCGCAGGTGCGGACCGGCCTGGGCAGAACGCCCGCGGGCCTGCATTCGTAGGCGGACCGTCAGGGCCGGGTACGCGCCGTCGACGGCGTCTCGTTCTCCGTCGAACAGGGCGAATCCTCTTCAGGATCCTCGGCCCATGAAGATCCAGGCCTGCTGAACGCGGCGAGCACGGTGGCCGCGATGTACTTCGCGGCCAGTTCGGGCGCGAGCCGATCGGCGTTGATCTCGTCGGCGGCGTGGTGCATGACGCTGTGCATCACGCCGACCAGCCATTCGACGGGGAGGTCGGTCCGGAAGACCCCCTCGTCGCGGCCGCGCTCGACCAGCTTCTGCACCCGTTCCGCCGGGCCCGCGTGCAGGGCGCGGATCCGGCTGGGCGGCAGCACGCTCTGCGCGGCCATCAGCAGCGACCGGGACCGGTCGACCAGGTGCCAGCTCGTGTCGATCAGCCGGGCGAGGGCCTCGCGGGGGTCGCCCGTGAGATCGACGTCGTCGAGGCTGAAGTGCCCCAGCGCGATGGCGTGGGCGAGGGCGGCGTCGATCAGGTCGGCGCGGTTGGGGAAGTGGCCGTACACGGTGACCCGGCCGACCCCCGCGACCTTGGCGATCTCGCTGACGCTGGCGTCGGGGTCGCGGCTCAAGGCGTCCACCGCCGCCTGGAGGATCGCCGCGATGCTGCGCTGAGCGTCCGCCCGCCGGGCCGCCGTCCTGGTCATGTCTCTCCTTGTCGAACACCCGTGTACGAGTTAGTGTACGAGTCATAACTCATACATGAGTGTTCAAGTTAGGGGTGTCACCGTGTGGCGAATGCTGGCGCTGCTGGGCGTCGCGCAGTTCATGCTCATCCTCGACGTCACCGTGGTGGCGATCGCGTTACCCCATATCGGCGCCGACCTCGGCCTGGCCCGCGACACCCTGACCTGGGTGGTGAGCGCCTACACCCTGATGTTCGGCGGCTTCATGCTGCTCGGGGGCAGGGCGGCCGACCTGGTCGGCGCCCGGCGCGTGGTCCTGGCCGGGCTCGTCCTGTTCATGGTCGCCTCGCTCGTCACTGGCCTCGCCCAGAGCGCGCCCCTGCTCATCGGCGGCCGGATCGCCCAGGGGCTGGGCGCGGCCATGCTCTCGCCCGCCGCCCTGTCCGTGGTGACCAGGACGTTCCAGGGCGAGGAGCTCAACAAGGCCCTGGGCATCTGGTCGGCCCTGGGTGGCGGCGGCGCCGCGGTTGGCGTCCTGCTCGGCGGCGTGCTGACGGGAGGGCCGGGCTGGCAGTGGGTCTTCTACCTCAACGTGCCGATCGGCGTCGCCGTCCTGGTCGCGCTCGGCCGGACGTTGCCCGCCGAACCGTCCACCGCTCCTCGCGCGCGCCTGGACGTTCCCGGCGCACTGCTGGTCACCGCCGGCACCGGCACGGCGATCTACGCGCTGATCGGCGCCGGAGATCGCGGCTGGGCCTCGGCGGCGACACTCGGCCTGCTGGTGGCCGCCGCCGTCCTCTACGCCGTCTTCTTCGTCGTGCAGCGCACCGGTCGTTCGCCGTTGATGGACCCGCGGATCCTGACCCGCCGTCCGGTGATCTCCGGCGTCTTCCTGATCCTGGTGGCCACCGCCTTGATGATCTCGGTGTTCTTCCTGGGCTCCTTCTACCTGCAGCACTACGAGGGCTTCGGCGCCCTGCACACCGGCCTGCTGTTCCTGCCGGTCGCGGTGGCCACGATCATCGGCGCCCAGGTGGCCGGACGGCTCGTCGGCGAAGTCGGCGCCCGCCCGATCGCGGTCGCGAGCATGCTGATCGCGGCCGCCGGCATCGCTATCCCGGCCTTCCTCCAGGGACCCGCACTGGTCGTCGTCGGGGTCAGCGTGGGCGCGGCGGGCATCGGCGCCGCCTTCGTCGCCGCCTCGACGACGGCGCTCTCCCAGGTCGCCCCGCACGAAGCGGGCCTGGCCTCTGGGTTGCTGAGCACCTTCCACGAGTTCGGCGCGTCTCTCGGCGTCGCGGTCGTGTCGAGCATCGCCGCCGCGAGCATCGCCGGAAGCACGGATGCGGGCTTCGCCCACGGCTTCACGTTCGCCGCCGTCACGGCCGCCGTGTCGGCCGTGCTCGCTTTCGTCCTGGTCCCCGCGCGAAAGGTCCTCGCCTGATGACGACCATCGCGATCCGGCGGGCGGGACCGGCCGACGCCGCCACCGTGCACTCGCTCATCCGCGCCCTGGCCGAACACCAAGGTCACGCCGACGCCGTGACGGTGAACGTCGCCGATCTCGAACGGATGCTCGCCCGCCCGGAGGTCGCCTACCTGGTGGCCGAACGGGACGGCCGGCCCATCGGTTACGTCTCCTGGCTGGAGCGGACCGGTTTCTGGACCGGCGACGAGCACTTCGCGCTCGACGACCTGTTCGTCGTTGCCGCCGAACGCGGTCACGGCGTGGGAGAGCGGTTGATGCGGGCCGCCGCCGAGGCCGCGAACGGCAGGGTGATCCGGTGGGAGGTGGCGGAGACCAACGTGGCGGCACGACGGTTCTACGAGCGCATCGGCGCGACGCTCGTCTCCAAGCAGATCTGCCGCTGGCAGCCGACGGCATGACGCCGCCTGAGGTGAACGAAACGCCCAAAGGATGGCATTCGTCGGTAGTGTTCCGCCCATGGGGCAGACGATCATCGTCAATGATCTTCAAAAACATTACGGGCAGGTACGCGCGGTGGACGGCGTCTCGTTCTCCGTCGAACAGGGCGAGTTCTTCGGGATCCTCGGCCCGAACGGCGCCGGGAAGACGACCACCCTGGAGATCATCGAAGGTCTCCGGGAGGCCGACTCCGGCACCGTCGAGATCCTGGGCATGAGCCCCTGGCCGCGCAATCCCAAGCTGTTGACGCGGATCGGCGTGCAGTTGCAGGCGACGTCGTTCTTCGAACGCCTCACCGCCCGCGAACAGATCAGAACCTTCGCCTCCCTGTACGGCGTCGCCCCCAAGAAGGCCGACGAGATGCTCGCCCAGGTCGGGCTGGAGGACAAGGCCGACACCCCCGCCGAACGACTGTCCGGCGGCCAGGGCCAGCGCCTGTCCATCGCCTGCGCGCTCGTCCACGACCCCGACATCGTCTTCCTGGACGAACCCAGCGCCGCCCTCGACCCGCAGGCCCGCCGCAACCTCTGGGACCTGCTGCGCCAGATCAACGACAGCGGCCGCACGGTCGTGCTGACCACCCACTACATGGACGAGGCCGAGTCGCTCTGCGACCGCGTCGCCATCATGGACAACGGCGCCATCCTCGAACTGGGACCGCCCGCCTCCCTGGTCAGAGGACTGGAAGCGGTCACCAGGATCAGCCTGGAGACCGGCACGCTCAGCGTCGAGTCGGCCACCGAACTCGCCGGCCCCGGCGCCACCGTCGACGACGACGGCGTCTCGGTCACCATCGGCACCGACGACCCGGCGCGGGTGCTGACCGCGCTGGCCGACCGCAACCTGCTGACCGGCATCCAGGTGCGCGGCGCCACCCTCGAAGACGTCTTCCTCAACCTCACCGGTCGGGAGTACCGCGCGTGACCGCCTTCACCTCCCTGTCCCGGGCGATGCTGCTCGGATGGTTCCGCGACAAGTCGGCCCTGTTCTTCTCCATCCTGTTCCCGCTGATGTTCCTGGTCCTGTTCGGCGGCATCTTCAGCGGCATGGGCACCACCTCCAAGCTGGCGGTGATCCAGGTCGGCCCGGCGCCGCTGCTGGAGCAGAGCGCGGCCGGGCTCGGCGACGTGCTGGACATCCAGAAGAGCCAGGACGCGGCCGCCGCGCGGCAGAAGGTCAAGGACGGCGACGTGGTCGCCGCGATCAGCCAGCAGGGCGACGCGCTCCAGGTCAGCTACTCGGCCGCCGACCAGGTGCGGTCGGGGACCGTCCAGGGCATCCTGCGGCAGGTCGTCGCCCAGGCCAACGCCGTGGGCGTACCGCAGAAGTTCACGATGACCGCCCAGCAGGTCGAGGACGACTCGCTCAAGGCCATCCAGTACACCACCCCCGGCCTGCTGAGCTGGGCCGTCGCCATGGGCGCCACCTTCGGCGCGTCGGCGACGCTGGTCACCTGGCGGGAGAAGCGCATCCTGCGCCGGTTGCGGCTGGCCCCGGTCTCCCTCGGCTCGGTCGTGGGCGCGCGGATCGGCGTGAGCGTCGCGATCGCCATGATCCAGACCGCGATCTTCCTCGTCGTCGCCTCGCTGCCGTTCTTCGGGCTGCAGCTGTCGGCCTACTGGTGGATGTCCATCCCGCTGGTCATCGCGGGCACCCTGACATTCATGGCGATCGGCCTGGTCGCGGGCGGCCTGGCCAAGTCGGCGGAGGCGGCGGCGGGCATCTCCAACCTGATCGTGCTGCCGATGGCGTTCCTGTCGGGCGCCTTCATCCCGCTGGAGGCCGCGCCCTCCTGGCTCCAGGCGGTGTCGAACGTCTTCCCGCTCAAGCACCTCAACCAGGCACTGCTCGACGTGATGGTGCGCGGCCAGGGACCGCTGTCGGTGCTGCCGGAGCTGGGCATCGTGCTGGGATTCGGCCTGGTCATCGGACTGATCGCGATGAAGGTCTTCCGCTGGGACAGCGTCTGAGACACGTCTGGGAAACGAAAGACCCGCCGTCGCGGCCACGACGGCGGGTCTCGGTTTTTCTGAGCTGCTACTTCTTCTTCACGACTGCGGTCTTGACGGTGCGCATCATTTCCCAGCCCTTCAGGTTCTGCTCACGCAGCCGCGCCCGGTCGAGGTTCTCGGCACCGGCGGGGATGTCGTAGACCCAGGCGCCGACCTTGCCGGTCTGGACGCCCGTGGCGTTCTTCTTGAGCTGGAACCGCAGGCTCACCCAGGTGGAGTCGCCGACCTCCAGGAGGAAGTCGTTGGGGCAGAGGAAGTCGCGGCCGTCGAGGAAGCACTCCAGGCCGTTGCCGGCGCCGTAGCTGATCCTCTTCTTGAGGTCGACGTGCTTGGGCAGGGTGCCGCCGATGTCGAAGTAGTCGGCGGCGTGCGGGCCCTTGTTGGTCACGGTGAAGGTGTAGGTGACGTAGCCGCCCGGCTTCGCCTTCTTGGTGTACGACAGCTTGGTGATCTTGAACAGCGACCAAGGGTCGTCGGCGGTGGTGGCCGATGCGGAGGCGGGGGCGACCAGGGCCGCCGCGGCGAGCAGTGCGACCCCCGCGATGGCGCGCGTGACAGTGCGCATGAGTTTGATGTCTCCCAGGGAACAGACGGGGAGAGAGAAGGAACCCCCGTGAATACTCGAA
Source organism: Herbidospora mongoliensis (assembly GCF_001570545.1). Taxonomy (GTDB): domain Bacteria; phylum Actinomycetota; class Actinomycetes; order Streptosporangiales; family Streptosporangiaceae; genus Herbidospora; species Herbidospora mongoliensis. The sequence continues at coordinate 602,538 of NZ_BBXD01000008.1, forward strand.
GGGAGTTTTTACCATTCCTTGAGCGAACTTCGAAAGATCTTTTATGTGTAGATTCAGTGCGTTGTAAGGATGAGATGGACATCGCCGAACTCGTGCCACAGATAACCGTGGGTGAGCGCGGCCTCGTACGACTTCATGACAAGATCGGCGCCCCCGATGGCCGACAGCATCATGAGGTGGGTCGACCTGGGTTCGTGCAGCCCCGTGAGCAGCCCGTCGACGACCTTCGTCGGCTCCTCCGGTGAGATGATCCGCGACGTCCAGCCCTCGTCGTGCCCCGTTTCCAGCGCCCGCACGACCGTGGTGCCGACCGCGACGACCCGTCCGCCGTTCTCCTTGGTCATCGCGACCAGCCGCCGGGTGGAGGCCGGGACGGTGAACCGTTCGGCGTAGGGCGGTTCGTCCTTCTCCGGTGAGGCCACCCCTGTGTGCAGGGTGATGGGCGCGATCGTGATCCCCCGGGCGACCAGGTCGGTGACCAGGCGGGTGGTGAACGGGCGTCCGGCGCTGGGCATCTCGGCGCTGCCCGGCACCCGGCCGAACACGGTCTGGTAGTCGTCGATGGGCCAGTCGCGGTCGACGTAGGAGTAGCGGATCGGGGTGCCGTACCGCTGCAGATAGGCGATGACGTCGGTGTCGAGCCGCGCCTTCCACAGGCGCGGGGTGAAGCGTTCGACCAGCCGCAGCGTGGCCCCGCCCGGCAGTGGCAGCCACTCCCCGGGGGCGCCGCCCCTGTATGTGGTGCCACCCGGGCACCGGAGCTCGACCAGCCACTCTCCCCAGGGCAGCTCGGTCGAGAAGTGCACCCAGAGCCGGTCGAGCTTCACCGCGGCCGGGAGGGTGCGCGAGTTGTTGACGACGACGAGATCGCCCGGATCGAGCAGTTCCGGCAGATCGGTGAAGGCGTGGTGGGTGATCTCACCGGTGTCGCGGCGGGAGACCATGAGTTTCACCGAGTCACGGGCCTCGGGCGGTCGATGGGCCTCGTTGACCGAGGGCAGCGCGAAGTCGATGCTCATGCCAGGCTCCCGCGGGTGTGCCGCCCGCTCGCGCGGCGCTCATTGACCAGCTTGACGATCAGCGGGGCGACCTCCTCGGGGAGCGGGGCCTCGCCCGCCTCCTGAGGGCCGACGGCGTCGGCCAGCATCCGCGTGCGCATCTCACCCGGGTCGAGCCACCAGACGGCCAGGTCGCGCTCCTCTGCGGCCAGCACGTTGGAGATCTGTTCGAGCGCGGCCTTGGAGGCGCCGTACCCGCCCCAGCCCTCGTAGGCCTCGACGGCGGCGTCGGAGGAGATGTTCAGAACGGCGCCCCTGCTGCGCCGCAGCGCCGGCAGCACCGCCTGGGTGAGCGCCAGCGGCGCGACCACATTGGTCTCCAGCAGCTCCCGCAGCACGGGCACGGGATAGTCGGCCAGCGCCGGCAGCGGCACGGCCCCGAGCCCACTGGCGTTGTTCACCAGCAGATCCAGGTCGTGTACGGCTTCCGCCAGCCTCTGACGATGCGCGGCGTCGGCGACGTCTCCCGGAATCGCGACGGCCCCCAGCCGGTGGGCCACCGCCGCGAGGTCGTCGGCGCCCCTGGCGGTCAGCGTGAGGTTCCAGCCGTCCTTGGCGAGTTCGGTGGCCAGCGCCAGCCCGAGCCCCCGGGAGGCGCCGGTGATCAGTGCGTTCTTCATGGGTCTCACGCTAGGAAGTCCGGCCTTTCACCACATCGGGCCCAGGGCGGGCCGGTCCTAGGCCTTCCGGGCTAGGTCTTGTGGTGGCCGAATAGGGTGACGGGGTGGGGGTTAGCCAGGACGCTCTGTTGCAGGCTGTCAGCGCCGCCGTTCTCGCGGTCACCCGGCACCTCTCTCCTCGGGAGGTGCTGCAGGTCATCGTGCGTTCGGCCCGGGAGCTCCTCGACGCGCGCTATGCCGCGCTCGGTGTCCCCGACGACGACGGAAGCTTCGCCGAGTTCGTCGCCGACGGCATCAGCTCCGAGCAGTGGGCCGCGATCGGTCCCACTCCCCGTCAGCACGGGCTGCTGGGCGCGATGCTGCGGGAGGGCACGCCGGTCCGGCTCGGCGACGTGCGGCGCGACCCGAGATTCGACGGCTGGCCGAAGGCCCATCCGGTGCTGAAGGACTTCCTCGGCGTGCCCATCCAGGACGGCGACCAGGTCCTGGGCATCATCTTCCTGGCCAACAAGGCGTGCGGCCCCTTCACCCCCGAAGACCAGGACGTCCTCACCCTGTTCGCCGCCCACGCCGCCATCGCGCTGACCAACTCCCGTCTCTACGAGCGCGCCCGCGAACTCACGGTCATCGAGGAGCGTCAGCGGATGGCGCGCGAACTCCACGACGCCGTCACGCAGAAGCTCTTCTCCCTCCGGCTCACCGCGCGGGCCGCGTCCGCGCTGGTGGCCACCGATCCGGAACGGGCCGCGCGGGAGATCGACACCGTCCAGCGGATGGCCGGGGAAGCGCTCGCCGAGCTGAGAGAGGTCATCGTCGAGCTCAGGCCGGCCGAGCTCGACAGCCACGGCCTGATCGAGACGCTGCGGAAGAACGCCCGCCTCCTCGACCGGCTGCACACCGCGACGATCACCTTCGAGGGTCAGTTCGAGGGCGAACTCCCGGCCGCGATCGAGGTCGCGGTGCTGCGGGTCGCCCAGGAGGCCGGGCACAACGCGCTGCGTCACTCGGGCTGCTCCGAGCTGCGGATACGGCTGAACCACGATCGCGCGGGCCTCGTCCTCGAGGTCGCCGACGACGGCTGCGGCTTCGACGGCGAGCCCACCCGGGGGCTCGGGCTGGAGTCGATGCGTGACCGGGCGGCCGGGGTCGGTGGCAGGCTGGAGGTGATCTCCCGGCCGGGGGCCGGGACGACGGTGAGGATGGTGGTGCCGACATGATCCGGGTGCTGATCGCCGACGACCATCCGATCGTGCGCCAGGGCCTGCGCACGTTTCTCGAGGTACAGGGTGACATCGAGGTCGTGGGGGAGGCCGGTGACGGCGCCGAGGCGGTCAAGCTGGCCCGCGCCCTGTCACCCGATGTGGTGTTGCTCGACCTGAAGATGCCCGTCCTCGACGGGCTTGGCGCGCTGGCCGAGCTCGGCGGGCTCGCCAAGACGATCGTGCTGACCTCGATGACCGATCGCGGTGACGTCGCGCCCGCGATGCGGGCCGGGGCGGCCGGATTCCTCTACAAGGACGTCGACCCGTCGGCCCTGGTGTCGGCCATCCGGGCCGTCCACGGCGGGCAGGTCGCGCTCGCGCCCGAGGCGGCCGAGGCGATGCTGCGCCCGTCGGCCGAGGTGGTCGCGCTGACCGACCGGGAACGCGAGGTCCTGACGCTGATCGCCGGCGGCCGGTCCAACCGGGAGATCGCACGGGCGCTCGACGTGGCCGAGAAGACCGTGAAGACGCATGTGTCGAACGTGCTGATGAAGCTGGGCGTACAGGACCGCACCCAAGCTGCCCTGTACGCCGTGCGGCACGGACTCGCCTAAGCGATCAGGTGCCCTTCTTGCGGTTGCGCGTGGGGGCGCGGTCGGGCTTGGGCGGGGGCGGGGGCGGCGGCACGTACACCGGCTTCTTGCTCTTCTTCTTGATCGAAGGGGCGACGATCTGGGTCTTCACGGTCTTGGTGTAGATCCAGCCCTTGATGCCGAGGTCGCGGAGCCGCTTCTCGTCGAGGTCCCCTGCGCCCGCGGGCACGTCGAAGGTCATGCCGCCCAGCTTGGCGGTGGCGGTGCCGCGGGTCCTCTTGTTCAGCGTGACCTGGACCGTCAGCCACGTCGTGTCGGTCTGCCAGTCCTCTTCCGGCTCGGGGTAGAGGATGGGCGGCGGCCAGCACCAGAACTCGTTGCCCTCCCACGTGCACGAGGTGCCCTTGGGGCCGTTCCATTTCAGGGTGCTGATGATGCCCTTCGGGAGGATGCCCCCGATGTAGTAGTAGTCGGCGCTGTACGGGCCGAGGTTCGTGATCTCGAAGTAGTAAGTGATCTTGGCGCCGGCCTTCACCTTCTTCGGATAGACCACGTGGTGAATCTTGAAGGTCGCGTAGGGATCCTTCTTCGCGGTGACGCTCTTGGCGGCGCTGACGACGGCCGGCGCGGCGATCGCGGGCAGGCTCACCCCGAGCGGAACTAAGAGCATGAGTCCGGCTGCGATGCCGGAAGTTCTGCGCATGAAAATCTCCGTTGGACAAGACATGGCATTCCCCGTATGTCTAGACCATTATCACTTTGGAACGGTTGAGCACTACTAGACTTCGCGTAGAGTTGATCGTTTTGCACGGGGGAGAATCGCAGTGCCGCCTACATCGCCATTACGGCCTGGCGAGCCCACTGAGCTGGGGGTTTACCGCATCACCGGGCGCCTTGGGGAGGGCGCCCAGGGTGTCGTGTACGCCGGGACCGCACCGGACGGGAGTCCGGTCGCGATCAAACTGTTGCGCGTTACGGACGCAATCGACGCAGACTCCTTCCTCCGGGAGGTGTCCGCCGCACGACGTGTCGCGCAGTTCTGCACGGCCCAGGTGCTCGGTGCCCACATGGACGGCGACCGGCCCTACATCGTGTCGGAACTCGTCGACGGGATCTCGCTCCAGAAGGTCGTCCAGCAGGACGGGCCACGCACCGGCGGCAACCTGCACCGCCTCGCGGTCGGCACCATCACCGCGCTGGCCGCGATCCACCGGGCCGGGATCGTGCACCGCGACTTCAAGCCGTCGAACGTGCTCATCGCCCAGGACGGGCCGCGCGTGATCGACTTCGGCATCGCGCGGGCGCTCGACTCGTCGTCGACGCTGTCGAGCGGCGTGGTCGGGACACCCGCCTACATGTCGCCGGAGCAGATCGAGGCCAAGCGGGTCGGGCCGCCGTCCGACATGTTCAGCTGGGCCGTGACGATGTTCTACGCGGCGACCGGGCGGCCCGCGTTCGGCCACGACAGCCTGCCCGCCGTGCTCTACCGGGTCATGAACGACACCCCCGACATCTCGACGCTGCCCGACCTGCTCCGCCCGATCGTCGAGGCCAGCCTCGACAAGCAGGCCGACAACCGCCCCACCGCGAGCGAGGCCCTGTTCGCGCTGCTCGACCACCAGGTCGACGACGACCTCGACAAGTCCCTCCTGGCCGGCCTCAACGCCGCCTCGAAGAACGGGAAGAACGGCAGGAAGGACCCCGCGCCGCCCGCGCGCCCGTTCGTCGCCGCCACGCCGCCGCCGGAGAAATCCTTAGAGTCCGGTACGCCAACACAGACGCCCCAGCGGCCCGCGAGCACACCCCAGCAGGCGACGCCGGGCTTCGCACCACCGGACCCGCAGGCGCCCCATCTCCGGCCACCGGGGCAGAGCTTCCCGCCGCCCGGTCAGAGCTTTCCGCCGCCGGGCCACCAGGCGCAGCCGGGTTACCCGCAGGGTCCGGGCCAGAGTTTCCCGCCGCCGGGTCATCAGCCCGGCCCCGGTCAGAACCCTCCCCCGCAGGGTTATCCGCAGAGCTATCCGCAGGGTCCCGGCCCGAACTACCAGCCGGGTCCGGGGCAGAGCTATCCGCCGCCCGGGTATCAGCCCGGTCCGGGTTACCCGCAAGGACCTGGTCAGAGTTACCCGCCCCCCGGCTACCATCCGCAGCCCGGTCAGAGCTTTCCCCCTCCGGGTTACCAGGTGCAGCCTGGCCCGAACCAGGGCTTCCCCCCACCCGGCCAGCCCCTGGTCCCGGCCAAGGGCAAGGGCAAGGCGAAGTCCAAGCCCCCTAAGGACGCGCCGCCGCTCGCCGACTCCGACGCGACCACGTTCCACCCCCGCCCCGATCCCACCGGCGGCTGGCTGGGTGAGGAGCCCCCGACGAAGAGCAGGGCGGGGCTGGTCACCGGGGTCCTCGTCGGCATGCTCGCGGTGGCGGCCACCGCGCTGTTCCTCGTGCCGAACCTCTTCCAGGGCGAGGACGAGCCGGAGCCGATCCCGGCCGCCGCCCAGGGCGGGATCACCCAGGAGCCGGTCGTCGACCTGCCGGCCACGACCGCCTCGGCCTCGGTCCCTTCGCCGGTCGCGGCGTCCCCGTCCCCGGCGCCCTCCCCTAGCCCGTCCGCGTCCCCGACCCCGACGGCGGCCCCGGTCCCCGCGCTGGGCAAGCAGGACGGCCGCTCCATGGCCGGTCACCGGAGTTCGGTCTATTCGGTCGCCGTCGGCGGCGAGAAGGACAACCCGGTCGTCGTCTCCGCCAGTGTCGACCGGTCGGTGCGGATGTGGAGCGCCGAGTCGCACAAGGCGCTCGGCAAGCCGATCTACGCCCACGGCGACTGGGTCTACGCCGTCGCCACCGCCGAGGTCAACGGCCGCCCGCTCGCCGTCACCGGCAGCCGCGACGGCTCGGTCCGCGTCTGGGACGTCGACAAGCGCAAAGCCGTCGGCGGCGGCCTGTGGGGCCACGGTGACTCCGTCTACACGGTCGCGATCGGCAAGGTCGGCAGCAAGTGGGTGGCCGCCTCCGGCGGCGCCGACGGCAGGATCCGGCTCTGGGACCTGAAGACCCGCCAGCCCATCGGCGGGGGCATCCGGGCCCACAACGACGTCATCAACTGGCTCGCCTTCGGCGAGGTGGGCGGCAAGACCGTCATCGTCTCGGCCAGCGAGGACAAGACGCTCAAGGTCTGGGACGCCTCGTCCAGGAAGCAGTCGGGCAAGACGTTCAGGGGTCACGGCAAGCCCGTCTACTCCGTCGCCACCGGCGAGGTCGACGGCACGCCCGTCGCGATCTCGGGCGGCGAGGACAAGAAGATCCGCGTCTGGAACCTGAAGACCGGCAAGCAGATCGGCAAGTCGCTGACGGGCCACAAGGACAACGTCTACTCGCTGGCCTACCGGGAGATCGGCGGCCACCCGATGGCGGTCTCCGGCTCCACCGACGGCACGCTGCGGATGTGGGACCTGGCGGAGTCCGAGGAGGTCGGCAAGCCGGTGAAGGCGCACGACGGCAAGAACGTCTACTCGGTCGGGTTCGCCGAGGTCGACGGCGAGACGCTGGTCGTCTCGGCCGGCGAGGACAAGCGCGTCAGGTTCTGGAAGCTGGCGAACTAGACGAGACGGTCTGGAGCCGGGCCATCTCGTCGTCGGACAGCCGCAGCGTCCCGGCGGCCACGTTCTCCTCGAGATGGTCCGGATTCCCGGTGCCGGGGATCGCGAGTACGTGCGGTCCGAGCCGGAGCGTCCAGGCCAGCCTGACCTGCGCGGGGGTCGCGCCGTGGGCGCGGGCGATGGCGAGCACCTGCGGGTGCTCGGCCGAGGTGGCCCCAGACTCCCGCCCGGCGCCCGCGATGGCGAAGAACGGCACGAAGGCGATGCCCTGCTCGCCGCACCTGTGCAGGAGTTCCCGCTCCTCGGCCGGTGTGCCGATGCCGAGGGGGTTCTGCACGCACACCACCGGCGCGATGGCCTGGGCCTCGGCCAGGTGCTCCGGTTTGGCGTTCGACACCCCCAGGTGGCGGATGAGGCCGGCGTCGCGGAGTTCGGCCAGCGCGCCGAAGTGATCGGCGATCGAGCCGGTCGTGCGGCTCGGGGGGATCCGCAGGTTCACGACGTCGAGGTGGTCGCGCCCGAGCTGGCGCAGGTTCTCCTCGACCTGGCCGCGCAGCTGCTCCGGCGTGGCCCACCACCACGCGCCCGACGGGTCCCGTGCCGGCCACACCTTCGTGGTGATGACGAGGTCGTCCGGGTAGGGGGCCAGCGCGCGGTTGATCAGCTCGTTGGCCGAGAGCCGGGACGAGAAGTAGAAGGCGGCGGTGTCGATGTGGTCGACCCCGAGGTCGATCGCGCGCCGCAGCACCCCGATCGAACGATCGCGGTCACCCGGGACGCCGGGTCCGAAGGCGACGCTGCCGGTCAGGCGCATCGCGCCGAAGCCGATCCGGTTGACGGTCAGGTCGCCGAGGGTCCAGGTGCCGGCCGCTGCGGCGGGGGTGGTCCGTGTGGTCATGGTCAGGTCCTTGCCTGGCGGGGTGTGGGCATGAAAAAAGCCTCCCCGGCGAGCCGGGAAGGCCTGATCAATGGGTAGATTCTACCACTCCGCTACGCGCTGAGCTGTTCGAGGATCGCGTGGTGGGCGGCGACGCGCGCACGGCGTACCGCATGATCCAGGGCTTTGAGCGCCTCGCGTCGCGAGGCGAGCTGACCGGAGGTCAGGCCGCGCTCCTCGGCCAGCCGCAGCGCGAGCGAGAGGCGGGCCGCGAGGTGGCCGACGCGGTGGGCGCGCCCGGGATAGCCGGGCGCCAGCGCGCCGTCGACGTGGTCGAGCGCGGGGAAGCCCTGCATCGGCCCGTCGACCGAGGTCAGCGCGTCGGTCGCCGACCGCATCGCGGCAGACAGGGCGCGTTCGGCGTCGGCGAGCTGTGGCACGTCGGCGTCGGCGGAGTGGGCGTCGTGGCTGGTCCAGCGGATGCCCGAGTAGGAAGATCCGCGCCGGTCGGGCGAGGGCACCAGCCCGAGCCGCCGGTTGCCGAGCACGGCGATGACGGCCTGGCCCGCCTCCAGCGCGGCGCCGTTGAACACCGGCGGACCGGTGAGCCCGAGAAGATCTCCCGGAATGGGCAGTGCCAGCCGGAACGAGGTCAGCCCGGTCGTCCGCAGCTGCGCGAGAAACACGCGCAACGGCGACTCGCCAGTGATGTCCGTCACGATCTGGGGACCGGCCGACCGCTCAAGCGCGTCGACGGCATCGTCGAGACCGGCGTGGCCGGTCAGCCAGGCGTTCCCCCAGGAGACCAGGGCCGCGGAGATCGGTGAATCGGTGCGCACCCCAACCACGATAAGGCAATAGATTTTACGCGGACGGATTCGGACGTGAGGGGGATCGTCGTGGGCGGTCAGGTGCTCAACATGCGTGGCGTCGCAATTCGGCGCGACGGCGCGGTCCTGGTACGCGACATCGACTGGGCGGTGGCGGAAGACGAACGCTGGGTGGTGATCGGTCCAAACGGCGCCGGCAAGACCACATTGCTGCAGATCGCCGCCGCATTGCTGTTCCCCACCGACGGTGCGGTCGACATCCTGGGCGAGCGCCTGGGCCAGACCGACGTGTTCGAGCTGCGTCCCCGCATCGGCCTGGCCAGCTCGGCGCTGGCCGAGAAGGTCCCGCCGGAGGAGAAGGTCATCGACCTCGTCCTGACCGCCTCCTACGCGATCCTCGGCCGCTGGACCGAGGAGTACGACTCCCACGACGTCACCCGCGCCGTCGAGCTGATCGACCAGCTCGGGTGCGCCCACCTGATCCGCCGCCGGTTCGGCACCCTGTCCGAGGGCGAGCGCAAGCGCGTCCAGATCGCCCGCGCCCTCATGCCCGACCCCGAGCTGCTGCTGCTCGACGAGCCGGCCGCCGGGCTCGACGTCGCCGCCCGCGAAGACCTCGTCCGCCGTCTGTCCCAGCTCGCGCAAGACCCGAAGGCGCCCACGATGGTGCTCGTGACCCACCACGTCGAGGAGATCCCGGCCGGATTCACCCACGCGATCATGCTGCGGCACGGTTCTGTCGTCGCCCAGGGGCCGCTCGAATACGTGATGACGAGCGACAATCTGTCGAAAACGTTCGGAGTTCCGCTGAATCTGGAGCGCAACGCCTCCGGCCGTTGGTACGCCCGGCCATTCTGATATTCCGTTCTCGCCCCTCAGGTAAAGCGGCGCCCAAATATCATCGACTCCAGTCGCACAGACTGGAGTGGACGCATGACCCAGCTCGTCATCACCCTCGTCGTGGTCTTCCTCGCCGCGTTCGCGCTGGCCCGGACGATTCGGATCGTGCCGCAGGCGACCGCGAGAATTGTTGAACGATTCGGCCGATATCACCGCACTCTGAACGCGGGGCTGAACATCGTCGTTCCGTTCATCGACCGCATCAAAGTCGAGGTCGACCTGCGCGAGCAGGTGGTGACGTTCCCTCCGCAGCCGGTCATCACCTCCGACAACCTGGTCGTCTCCATCGACACGGTGATCTATTTCCAGGTGACCGATCCGAAGGCGGCGACGTACGAGATCGCGAGTTTCATCGTCGCGGTCGAGCAGCTGACCGTGACGACCCTGCGCAACGTGGTCGGCGGCATGGACCTGGAACGCACTCTGACCTCCCGCGAGGAGATCAACACCGAGCTGCGCGGGGTGCTCGACGACGCGACCGGCCGCTGGGGCATCCGGGTCAACCGGGTCGAGCTCAAGGCCATCGACCCGCCCGCCTCCATCCAGACCGCGATGGAGAAGCAGATGCGCGCCGACCGTGACAAGCGCGCGGCCATCCTCACCGCCGAGGGCAGCAAGCAGGCGGCCATCCTCACCGCCCAGGGCGAGCGCGAGGCGGCCGTGCTGAAGGCGCGCGGCGAGGCCGAGGCCGTGGTGCTGCGGGCCCAGGCCGACGCCGAGGCCCGCGCGATGCGCGCGAAGGGTGAGGCCGACGCGATCGGCATGGTCTTCAAGGCCATCCACGACGGCAACCCGGATCAGAAGCTGCTGGCCTATCAGTACCTCCAGATGCTCCCGGAGATCGCCAAGGGCGACGCGAACAAACTCTGGATCGTGCCGTCCGAAATGGGCAGAGCGCTGGAGAACCTGGGCGGCCTGTTCCAGCCCCCGGCCGGCTCCGCGAACGAGCTCCCGGCCAAGCTCCCTGCGGGCTCCGCGAACGAGCTCCCAGCCGCGCCCTCGGCCAGCCTGGCGAACGAGCTCCCAGCCGCGCCCTCGGCCAGCCTGGCGAACGAGCTTCCCGCCAAGCCTCCGGCATCCTGACCGGTGTTTCGGGCGGCTGACGGGAATCGGCCCGGGCGCCAAGCCCCCGTGTTCTGACCGGAAGCTCCGCCCCGCGTCCTGACCTCGGGCGGCTGACGCCTAGGATCGCGTCAGCCGTAACGGAATGAGGGTCTGTGACACCGTGGGAAGCGGTCGCGGTGTTCGCGGCCGGCGTCGGGGCGGGCGGCATCAACGCCGTCGTCGGCTCCGGTTCGCTGATCACATTCCCGACGCTGCTCGCGCTCGGCTACCCGCCGATCGTCGCGAACGTGTCCAACAACATCGGGCTGGTGCCCGGCGGTGTCACGGGGGTGCTCGGCTATCGTGCCGAGCTCAAAGGCCAGAAGGACCGGCTGATCAGGCTCGGCGTCGCCTCGGTCCTCGGGTCCCTGCTGGGCGCGTTCCTGCTGCTCCGGCTCCCGGCCGAGGCCTTCCAGGTGATCGTGCCGGTGCTGATCGCCATCGCGCTGGTCCTGGTCGTCATCCAGCCCAAGATGGCCGGGTGGATCTCCGGCCGCCCCCACAAGGACCACGGCGGCCCGTGGCTCTGGCTGGGGGTCTTCGGCGGCGGCATGTACGGCGGCTACTTCGGGGCCGCCCAGGGGGTCGTGCTCATCGGGCTGATGGGCCTGTTCCTCAACGAGGAGCTGCAGCGCCTCAACGCGGCCAAGAACCTGCTGGCGCTGCTGGTCAACTTCACCGCGGCGATCCTGTTCATCGCGATCGCCGAGGTCGACTGGCTCGTGGTGGCGCTGATCGCGGTGGGTTCGGCGCTCGGCGGATACCTCGGGGCCAGGATCGGGCGGCGCATCCCGTCGCCGATCCTGCGCGGGGTGATCGTGGTGGTGGGAGTCGTCGCGATCGTGAAGTTGTTGGCTTGATTTATGCGTACAAATTATCGAAAACGGGTATGAAAACCCACGTGAAAGGCGATCGCGTAGAAATCGTCATCGACGCCGGAGGCACTCCCAAAACCTACGAGGTCATCGCGACGAAGGCAGGCCGCCGGGTCGAGGTGACCACCGGCCGGGGCGTCGTCGAGGTCTCCGAGGTGACCAGGAACGGCACTCCGGTCCGCACCGCCCGGTTCATGCAGAGCAGGGTGCTCGCTCTCGTGGAGCACCCGATCGACGCTAGTGAGCCGGCCTGACCTGAACCACGCCGTCGCGGCGCACCCGAGTCTCGAACGAGGGTTGCTTCGCCGTCGCCGGGCCGTGGATCACCGCGCCGTCGGCGATCCGGAACACGCTGCCGTGCCACGGGCACACCACGCACGGCTCGCCGTTCTCGACCGTCACCCGGCCCTGGTGCAGCGGCCCGGCCAGATGGGAACACCCGTCGGCCAGCACCGTCACGCCCTCGCCCAGGCGCAGCACGAACAGATCGATGTAGCCCAGCCTGCGGGCCACCGGGCGCCCGTTGGGCAGGTCGCTGATCGGGCCCAGGTCGTGCCAGCCGGTCGGCACCAGATGGCTGACCTGCTCGGCGTGGTTGGCCCCGGCGGCGAGCCGGTAGGCCAGATGACCGCCCAGGTAGGCGCCGGCGCTCGCGGCCATCAGCCCGGCCAGGGCGAACGCCCGCCCGGCCTTCTCCCTCCCGGCGATCCGGAAGGCCAGTGATCCGGCGTAGAGGCCGACGGCGGCGGCGTTCGTGAGGGCGTGCACGAACCCGACCCGCTGCTGTTCCCGGTGCAGAGTCGACCAGTCGGTGATGCCCGCCGCGGCGGTCGGGAAGGCGCTCGCCAGGCCCGCGGCCAACACGGTCCGGGCGGCCATGGGATCTGACTTGGTCACGTCGAGAATGGCGGTGGCCACGAAACAGCCGACGGCCACGGTCGCCAGCGGCGGGTGCACCGGATGGCCGATCGGCACGCCGTGCAGGGCGTCGCGCACCCAGCCGGGCCCGATCCGGGCTCTGACGGCCTTGGCGAGACTTCTGATCGGCTTGTCGAGCGTCGTGACGTGTTCGAGCCGGTCGAGCAGGTCGCCGCCACCATTGCCATTTTTGCGTGGCTTCGCGGACTTCTCGGTGGATCTGTCCATCGATGTCACCCCCTGACACGACGTACCCGGCCTGTCAGGAGACGAACATCATCGCGCGAGGTGACCTCGGGCCACGGAGGTCTCCACCAGGTCGTGGGCGTAGGCGCCCAGCGTGGGGGAGCCTTCCTCGATGATCGCGACGTTGGCGAGCACCTGGGAGGCGGTGACCTTGTAGAGCGCCCAGGTGCCCCCGTCGTTGTGGTGGTTGGCCATGATCGGCGCGAGCCGGTCGAGGGCCTTGGCGTAGCGGGACTCCGGGGTCAGCCTGGCCTCGAACTCGTCCCACAGCTCTCGAAGGGGCCTGGCCTGGTCACCGGGGAGTAACCCGAAGATCCGGTCGGCGGCGTCCCGCTCTGCCGCCTCTTGGGCCTCGACGGCCACCCGGTCGTAGATGAAGGTGTCACCGGCGTCGATCTCGACGATGTCGTGGACGAGCAGCATCCGCACCACCCGGTCGATGTCGGTGCCGGCCGGGGCGTGCTCGGCCATCACCAGCGCCCAGACGCCGAGCTGCCACGAGTGCTCGGCGTCGTTCTCACGGCGCGATCCGTCGATGAGGGTGTTGCGGCGGATGACGCGCTTGAGCTTGTCGATCTCCACCACGAAGGCGAGCTGAGCGTCGAGGCGATCCCGGTGCTGCGCGATGGTCACCGCGCCACCCTATTCTCTGGTGATCAAACGCGGCACAGGATCACCGGAACACCGTTGAACACGGCATTCCCGGACAGCGGATCGATGATTTTTTCATCCGTGAGCACGTTGACGTTCACTCCGGCGTTTCCGGACGCCACCCGTTGCCTCACTCCGTCGTGCCCCCAGCCGTGCGGAAGGCTCACCACGCCCGGCATGATCTTGTCGGTCGGCTCGAGGACGACGGTCAGCTCTCCGGCGGCCGACTGGATGAGGGCGTGCTCCCCGAGCCCGAGCCGGTCGACGTCGGCGGGGTTGATCTGGAGGGTGCAGCGGTTCGTGCCGCCGACGAGCGGCCCGATGTTGTGCAGCCACGAGTTGTTCGATCTCAGATGGCGCCGGCCGATGAGCACGAACTCCGGATGGGCCTCGTCGAGCCTGGCCCTGAGCCTCTCCACATCCTCGATGATCTCCGGCGGGGCGAGCTCGACCTTGCCCGAGGCGGTGGTGAGGATCTCGGGGAGGCGCGACTGGAGCGGCCCCAGGTCCAGGCCGTGGGGGTGCTCGTCACGGAGTTTGCGCAGCGTGAGGTCACCGCCGTTCCATTTCCCGTACGGCCCCAGCCTGAGCATGGCGTCGAGGCGCTTCTCCGCTTCGTCGTCCCCGTCGAGCTCGGCGGGATCGTGGTCGCCGACGAGCTGACCGATGATCATCTCGTCGAGCGCGGCCGGGTCGGCGTCGGCGCCGTAACCGGAGGCGATCATCGCCAGGCGTGCCAGGATCTCCGACTCCGACGGCCTGTTCCCCGTGGTCGGCGAGGCCGGTCGTTCGGTGCCCGGTCCTTCGGTGGCCGACACTGCGGCACCCGACGCTTCAGCACTCGGTGTTTCGATGTCTGGCGTGTCGATGATCGGCGGGGAGTAGCGGGCGTAGTTGCGCACCGCGAAATTGAGCAGGGCGAAGTCGTAGTGGCCGGTGGCGAGGAGTCTCGGTGGGGGCAGGATGACGTTCGCGTGCCGCGTCGTCTCGTTGAGGTAGATGTCGACGCTGACCATGAAATCGAGCCGCTCCAGCGCCTTCGCGAGCTTCGCCGCGTTCGGCGCCGAGCTGGCCGGGTTCCCGGCCACGGTCACCAGGGCCCTGATGCGCCCCTCGCCGGGGGTCTCGATCTCGTCCGCCAGGGTCGCGACGGGGAGCTCGCCGTTGGTCTCTTTCAGGCCGCGTACCCGGCTGGCCCATCTTCCGGTCCTGTACGGCTTGCGCCTGCGCGGCCCCTCCGTCGCCGGCGTCGCGAACATGGCCCCACCCGGGCGGTCGAGGTTGCCCGTGAGCACGTTCAGGACGTCGACCAGCCACTGGGTCACCGTGCCGAACTCGGCGGTGCAGGTGCCGATGCGGCCGTAGACGGCGGCGCTGGGGGCGGCTGCGAGGGCGCGCGCAAGTCGTACAGAGACCTCTGCGGGGACGCCGCAGGCGGCCTCAACCACGTGCGGCGGGAAGTCCTTGACGACCGCCTCGACCTCGGCGAGCCCCTCGACGGGCAGTCCGATGGAGACGAGGTCCTCGGCGAAGAGCGTGTGCGCGATGCCCGCCAGCAGGAACGCGTCGGTGCCCGGCCTGATGAAGACGTGCTCGTCGGCCAGTTCGGCGGTACGGGTCCTGCGGGGGTCGACCACGATGAACGTGCCGCCGCGCTTCTGCAACGCCTTGAGTCGGCCGGGGAAGTCGGGCGCGGTGCAGAGCGACCCGTTCGACTCCAGCGGGTTGGCGCCCAGCATGAGCAGGAAGTCGGTGCGATCGAGGTCGGGCACCGCGATGGTCATCGGGTGGCCGAACATCAGCCCCGAGGCGACGTGTTTCGGCATCTGGTCGGCCGTGCTCGCGGAGAAGACGTTGCGGGTCCCCAGCGCCCTGACCAGCGGCCCGCCGTAGAGGGCGCCGGCCATGCTGTGGGCGCTGGGGTTCCCCAGATAGATCGCCCGCTCGGGTCCCGAGATGGCCTTCAGGCCCTTTTCGACGGCTGCGAAGGCCTCCGGCCAGCTCACCTCGCGCCACTGGTCACCCTCGCGAACCAATGGTGCGGAGAGCCGGTCGGGGTCTTCGTCGAGCCGCCCGAGCGAGGCGCCCTTCGGGCAGATGTAGCCCTTGCTGAACGGGTCGTCCCGATCGCCGGTCACCTTCGTGACGTGTGTTCCGTCGAGGGTGAGCGTGAGACCGCAGACGGCCTCGCAGAGCGGACAGGTTCGGTGGACGGTCGTCATGATTTCATCGTGCGCCGTGAACAGGAGGGGGCGGAAGCCCCAGAACGGAATAAAATTCTAGGACTTCCACCACGCCCAGACGCCCCCGCGGACCGTCCGGGCCTCCCCCTGAGCCATGCCCGGCGCCCGGTGGGCACGACCCAGCTCAAAGCGAGACGCGAACGGCCGCCGGCCGGTCGTGGCTCGCGCTTGGAATCTGTCTCATAACGGTCAGGCCGCTCCCGCCAGGACGAGCCGAGCGGCCTCCTCGACGACACGGACGACGTCGAAACGGGGGTCGCGGTAGACACGGCTCCCGAAGCCTTTGCGTGTGGTGGTCCACTCCAGCTCGTAGGCCCAACGATCCTGCGCTGAGCACAGCCGCCGATCGGCTCCATCACGGAGCAGTATGAGTCGGGCCTTGCATAGCAAGAGTGCGTTGGTACGGTGGAAGGGCAGCATTGGAGACTCCTTATCGGTGGCTTCGAGTGGAGCTCTCGGGTCGGGTCGTAGGTGGCAGCCTTCGGCCCGGCCTTTTTTCCTTGCCGGAAGGTCGCATAGGCGCTGAGTGTCCGGTTAGCGATCTTCTGTGAAGCTTTCTATCCCGATGTTCCATCAGAAGATAATTGTCGGCAAGACGTGGCGAAAAAATTCCTGAAGCATACACTGCAAGGAAGCCTGCAAATTGCACTAGGATGCGGGGTTGGGCTTTCCAGATGATCGCCCCCAGTCCTGCTCGACCTCGATGGCGGGAGACCGGGATGGCTGACAACGAAAGTGCCAGCCCTCGCCGACGCCGACTTGGTCAGCTGTTACGCAACCTTCGTGAATCCACCGGTATGACCGGAGAGCAAGCGGCGGCCCGCGTGGGCTGGTCCGCCGCAAAGGTGAGTCGCATCGAGACCGCCAAAACGCTTCCCAGCGAGGACGACATCTCCATCTTGGCCGATCTCTACAAGGTGGATGAAGCAACCCACCAAGGCGCGCGCAAGCTCCGCCACGACGCCGTCCAAAAGGGCTGGTGGGAGAAGTACGGCGATTCCCTGGACCAGGGTTTCGGCGTGTTTGTCGGCCTTGAGGCGGAAGCCACCACATTGCGTAACTGGGAACCGCAGGTGATCCCTGGTCTGTTGCAGATCGAGGACTATGCGCGGGCTCTCATGGAGAACACCATGCAGCCGATCGTGCAGATTCCGCCCACGTGGCAGCGCGATCGTCTGGAGGTGCGGATGCGTCGGCAGCAGATGCACTTGTTCAGCAAGGATCCGCTTCAGCTGCTGGCCGTGCTCGACGAGGGCACTCTCGGGCGTCGGGTGGCAGCTCCGGATGTCATGTCCAGGCAGCTCCAACATCTGCTCAAGATCTCTGAACTCGGGCACATTGAGATCAGGGTCATCTCGCGAATGACGCCTTCACCGGTGAACTCCGCGCCGTTCGTCCACTTCAAATTCGATGACTTTCCCGACACTGTTTACCTTGAGGTTCTTGAGGGGTCGAGGTACCTAAGTGACGTTCAGCAAGTCTATTATTACGAACGGGTGTTCGATCATTTGATGGGGGTGGCGCTCGATGAGGGATCCTCGCGGCACCTTATCAATGAGCACCTGAGGTCATGGCAGGCCGCAGCATGCCTTGACCAGGAGAAAGAGTCGGCCAGTCAATGAACATGAGCGGTGCGGTCTGGAAGAAAAGCTCCTGGAGTGCTCAGGGCAACTGTGTCGAGGTAGCTCAACTCGACGGTGGCCAGGTAGGAGTCCGGGACAGTAAGAACCAGACCGGCCCCGCCCTCGTCTTTACACCTGCTGAATGGCGCGCCTTTGTCGGCGGAGTGAAGGATGGGGAATTCGACATCTAACGTGACGCGGGGTCCGATTGAGGCTTCGAGCCTCCAATCGGACCCTAAGCCTCACGTTTTGGGACATTGAGGCCTTTGGCTCCCTATCGTCATCCTTAGTGTGACCAAGACGAAAAGGGGTGGGCCGTGTCGAGTGTCGACATGTCCGATGCCGTCTGGCAGAAGAGCCGATACAGCAACCAGGGCAACTGTGTTGAAGTGGCTCGACTCGCAGGTAGTTTGTTCGCGCTCCGCAACAGCCGGGACCCGGATGGGCCTGTTCTGATCTTCACTGGCGCCGAGTGGGCCGCCTTCTCCCATGGGATGAAGGACGGCGAGTTCGACTAAAGGGGAAGAGACCGAACGGCCCGCATCCTCGGTGGGGAGGGCGCGGGCCGTAACCTTGTCCTGGTTAGTCGATGCCGAGACCCCGGGCCACGCCCTGGCCGAGGTCCTTGTGCACGTTGGTCCAGTACTCCACCACGCGCTTCTGCACGTCAGGAGTCATCTCCGGCGCCGACGCGTGCCCGACGATGTTGTCCTTCAGGTTCGCCCTGTCCTCGTCACTCAGCACGTTCTCCCACAGCGCCCGGGGCTGCACGAAGTCGTCGTCCTCGGCATGCGGCTGGTACGCGCTCCGCATGATCTCGCCCGTCACCTCGTAGGTGTCGTCCGCGTAGAGGTCGTTCAGCGCGGCGGGGCCGTTCATGCTGTTGGGCGCGTACACCGGGTCGGGCATGTTCGCGTACCGCATCGCGCCGTCCTTGTTGTAGCTGTGGACGGGAACGCGAGGCGCGTTGATCGGCAGCTGCTGGTAGTTGGGCCCGATCCGGTACCGGTGGGTGTCCGGGTAGGAGAACAGCCGCCCCTGGAGCATCTTGTCGGGCGAAGGCCCGATTCCCGGCACGAAGTTCGACGGCTCGAAGCCCGCCTGTTCCACTTCGGCGAAGTAGTTCGCAGGGTTCCGGTTCAGGGTGAACCGGCCGATGGTGATCTCCGGGTAGTCGCCGTGCGGCCAGACCTTCGTCAGGTCGAACGGGTTGAAGCGGTAGTCGGCCGCCTCCTCGAACGGCATGACCTGGACGTTCACCGTCCATGACGGGTGGTCGCCGCGCTTGATGGCGTCGTAGAGGTCGCGGATGTGGAAGTCGGCGTCCATGCCGATCATCGCGTTCGCCTCGGCGTCGGTGAAGTTCTTGATGCCCTGTTCGGTGCGCAGGTGGTATTTGATCCAGAACTTCTCGCCGGCCGCGTTGTACCAGAGGAATGTGTGCGAGCCGAAGCCGTGCATGTGCCGCCACGACGCCGGGGTGCCCCGGTCGCTCATCAGGAACGTCACCTGGTGGGCCGACTCGGGGGACAGGGTCCAGAAGTCCCACTGCATGTTGTGGTCGCGCATGTGGTTGTCGGCGCGGCGCTTCTGGCTGTGGATGAAGTCCTGGAACTTCGACGGGTCCCGGACGAAGAAGATCGGGGTGTTGTTGCCGACGAGGTCGTAATTGCCCTCGTCCGTGTAGAACTTGATCGCGAATCCGCGCGGGTCGCGCTGGGTGTCGGCGCTGCCGAGCTCACCGGCGACCGTCGAGAAGCGCAGGAACAGATCGGTCCGGGCGCCCTTCTGGAACAGCCCGGCCTTGGTGAACTGGCTGACGTCCTCGGTGATCTCCATGAACCCGTGGGCGCCGCCGCCCTTCGCGTGGACGACGCGCTCGGGCACCCTCTCCCGGTTGAACTGGGCCATTTTCTGGATCAGGTAGTGGTCCTGCAGCAGAAGCGGGCCGTTCGGGCCGGCGGAGAGCGAAAACTCGTCGCTCGGAGCCGGGGTGCCGGAATCCGTCGTCGTACGAGGCCTGTCAGTCATGGGGTGTCCTCCAGAAGCGGTCTGGTCTACCACCACTCTCCCCACCGTACGACTCTTAACTTGAATGACTCAAGTAAAGGGGTTGACCTGGTTTGACCGGCAAGAGTCTCTATAAGGCGCGAACCTTCATGAGATGGCATGCTCTGACCCGTGAGACGTGCAATTGCGATGTTCGCCGTAGCTGTCCTAAGTGTCGGATGTGCCGCCGCCGTGGACGATCCCGGCGTCGAGCGCGTCAAAGCGCCCGAGCAGGCGCCCGCACGGGCTAGCGCGTCTCCCAAACCGGTCAAGAAGCCGTTCACCATCGCGTTCGGCGGTGACGTCCACTTCGAGGGGATGCTGCGGACGCGGCTGAACACCAACCCCAAGACCGCGCTCGGGCCGATCGCCAAGGTGCTGTCGAAGGCCGATCTCGCGATGGTCAACCTGGAGACCGCCATCACCGAGGCGGGCACCCCCGCGCCGGGCAAGCAGTTCACCTTCCGCGCCCCGGCCACCGCGTTCACCGCGCTGAAGGCCGCCGGGGTCGACGTCGTGTCGATGGCCAACAACCACGGCATGGACTACATGCAGAGTGGCCTGGACGACTCTCTCGCCGCCATCAAGAAGGCCAGGTTCCCCGTGGTCGGGATCGGGCGCAACGCGACCGAGGCGTACAAGCCCTGGAGAAAGGTCGTGAACGGCAACAAGGTCGCGATCATCGGCGCGACCCAGGTCCTCGACGCCGAGTTCATCTCCGCCTGGACGGCCACCGGCGGCCAGGGCGGCCTCGCCTCCGCCAAGGAGGAGGAGCGCCTGCTCCAGGCGGTCAGGAACGCCAGGAAGAACAACGACACCGTGATCGTCCACCTGCACTGGGGGACCGAGCTGCAGAAGTGCCCCAACGAGGCGCAGCTCTCCCTGGCCCCCAAGCTGGTCGAGGCGGGCGCCGACGTCGTGGTCGGCGGGCACGCGCACATCCTGCTCGGCGCCGGCTACCTGGACAACGCCTACATCAGCTACGGCCTGGGCAACTTCGTCTTCTACAACTGGGGCCCGGACACCGGTCGTACCGGCGTGCTGACCCTGACGATCAACGGCCGCAAGGTGATGAAGGACACCTGGACACCCGCGCGCATCAACGGCGGGGTGCCGGTGCAGGTCACCGGGTCGGCGGGACGGCAGGAGATCGCCTACTGGCGGTCGCTGCGGGAGTGTTCCGGGCTTTCGGCCAAGCCGTGAATTGTTAAGGGCCTGGTCATGGCGCAGTAAGCCCCACCAGCACTAGCGTCTTCTCATGACGCAGCGGTCCCAGTTCATTCTCGACGTCCTGATGGGCGAGTTCGGCGACTCCATCGGCCGTGAGCCGGGAGCGTTCCGGGCGAAGTTCCGCAAGATGGCGGCCTCGCCGTTCGCCTTCTACCGGGGCAGCGCCTGCCTGTTCTACGCCGACCTCTCGGGCGAACTGGCCGACGACGGGTTCCTCGACGACCTGACCCGCCGCGTCTGGATCCACGGCGACCTGCACGCCGAGAACTTCGGCACCTACATGAACTCCTCCGGCCGCCTCGTCTTCAACGTGAACGACTTCGACGAGGCGTATGTCGGGCCGTACATCTGGGACCTGAAGCGGTTCGTGGCGAGCGTCGCGCTCATCGGTTACGCCAAGGCGCTGTCCGACGACGTCATCACCGACCTGGTGAGCGAGTTCGCCGGCTCCTACCTGCACGAACTCGGCGCGATCGCGCACGGCGGCGACGACGCCATCGGGTCGCTCACGCTCGAGACGACCACCGGGGTGCTCCACCGGGTGCTGCAGACCGCGCGGTTGAACACGCGGGTCTCGCTGCTCGACGGGGAGACCACGATCGAGAACTACGAGCGCCGGTTCACGATCGCCGAGAACCGCCACGCGGTCGACGACGAGACCCGCGACGCCGTGCTGGCGGCCTACGAGGGCTACCTGGCCACGCTGCCGCAGCCGCTCAACCCGCTCGAACACGTCGTCAAGGACATCGCCCTCCGTCAGGGCATCGGCATCGGGTCGGCGGGGCTGCCGTCGTACAACCTGCTGCTCGAAGGGCACACGCAGGCGCTGGAGAACGACGTCATCCTGTACATGAAGCAGGCCCAGGTCCCCGCGGTCGCCCGCTACATCGACGACGAGAAGGTGCACGGCTACTTCAAGCACCAGGGCCACCGCACCGCCGAGTCGCAGCGCGCTCTCCAGGCCTACGCCGACTCCTGGCTCGGATACGCCAGCCTCAAGGGCGTCGGCCAGCTCGTCGCCGAGGTCTCGCCCTACTCGGCCGACCTCGACTGGAGCGACGTCAACGAGCCCGCCGAGATCGCCTCGGTGATCACCGACCTGGGCCGCGCGGTCGCCCGCATGCACTCGGTCGCCGACGACGAGTCGAGCCACGACCTGGTCGACTTCTCCACCGAGGAGGCGATCGTCGCGGCGATCGGCGACAAGCACGCCGAGTTCACCGCCCTGCTCGTCGACTTCGCCCACCGCTACGGCGCCCGCGCTCGCCAAGACCATCAGCTTTTCGTGGATCTGTTCCGTAACGGCCGATTCCGCGGTCTGTAGTTCTCCGGGCAAGATAGGGAGAGTGTCCAGCCAGCCCCTTGACTACTGTGACGATGCCGGAAACTCCTCTCTACGCCGTCAGCCGACGCAGCGCCGCAGCGCGCGCCGGGTCGAGCGGATGCTCGACGCCTGCGCGGAGCTGCTGGACGAGCTCGGTTACGACGGCCTGTCGACGACCAGGATCGCCGAGCGCGCCGACGTGGCGATCGGCTCGGTCTACCAGTTCTTCCCCGACAAACGAGCCATCAGCCAGGCTCTGACCAGGCGAAACGTCGAGCTGTTCGTGGGCCGGGTGGGCCGCCGCTTCATCCGCGAGGAATACGCCGGATGGTGGGACGCGGTCGACGCGATCATCGACGAGTACGTCGAGATGCATCGCTCGGTCCCGGGTTTCAAGTCGCTCCGGTTCGGCGACGCGGTCGACCTCAACCTGCTCGACGCGGGCAGCGACAACAACACCGTCATCGCCGGCCGCCTGCGCGGGCTCCTGCTGAAGGAGTTCGGGATGGCCGACAGCGAACGTCTCGACACCGCCGTGGTGGTGGCCGTCGAGGCCGGCGACGCCGTGATGAAACTCGCCTTCCGGCGTCACCCCGACGGTGACCCCGAGATCATCGCGGAGGCCAAGACGCTGGTACGCAGCTATCTGTCCCGCCAGCTACGCGACTTCAACGGGCCGGCCGGCCGGCCCACGCCTGCCGCTCGATCTGGCTCCTGATGATCGCCTCGACGGCCGCGCTGTGAACCTGCCTCACAGAAACCGGCGTCGGCGTGCGCGGCACGACCAGGGTGATGCGTTCCAGCTGGGGCTTGCACGGTTGTCGTTGAGCCGTTTGGTAGCGAACCTGCGCGGCGCGCAACTCGGCGTCGCGCAGTTCGAGGGTGCGCATGTCGGCGCCCCGGGCCGTTCGGATGTCCTGCAATTGCGCCCGCAGGCGGAGCACTTCTCTGACAGCTTGGTCGTGGGCCTCGAAACGCGCTGCGACATAACCCGCCAAACCGGGCAGAATTGCCGCTGCCATGAGCGCGCAGGCCACTGTGAAGGTCGTCTGCTTTCCAACGCCCATCGCAGTCCCGTCACCTCCATATGGAGCTCAGGTCCCGTCAAATATGCCCTTGAGCTGGAACGACACACGCTCTGTAGGTGAATCGGTGCGAATCGTTGCCAGAGGAATGCCTGCGGTTGTCCGGGCAAAGACCCGCCGCTCTCGATAGCCTCATCCCTGTGGCACATGTGACGCGGGAGCAGCTTGATCGTCTGCTCGAACAGACCCTGCTGTCCGACGACCACGGTGCCCTCGCGAGGCGCCTCGACGAGCTGGCACAGGGGTACGAATCAGGGGAGGTCTCCCGGGCCTACATCCTGGCTCTGGCGGCCGAGGAGTGGCGTCAGGCGGGCCAGCCCGACGCGGCCCTCGACCGCTACCAGCAGGCGGCCGAAGACGACGAGGGCGACGTCAACGTCGACCCGAGGGCCGGCATCGCCGACACCCTGTTCGAGCTCGATCGGCCGGAAGAGGCCCGCGAGATGATCGAGACGCTGCGCGCCGCGCCGTGCTCCCCGGCGACCGTGCTGAACGTGGCGGAGACCCTGGCGGCGTACGGAGACCTGGCGGGAGCCCACGAATGGGCCACCGAGGGCGTCACGGCGTGCCCCCCGGGAAACTCGATCCGCGAATCGCTTTTGCGCACGCGCTACCGCATCCGCATAGACCTGGGCCTTCCGGAAGACGACCTCGACGCCCTGGCGTCGTAAAACAGAACAGGTCGCGGGTGAGAACACCCGCGACCTGCTGTGTGACTGAGAAGCCGGGCCGCGAGAAAGAACACTCGCGGCCCGTTCTTTTGCCAAAAGGCATATATCAACGGCCCGCACGCTTTGGGAGCGTTGGCCGGAGGCGATAGGGAAATACGGGGAAGAAGATCAGTTAAGGAGAGCGCCGCCGAGGAGGTTCCCGGCGAGCCCGGTGATACCGGCCAGGTCGGCGCCTCCCAGGCCGCCGCCGCTCCGAGCGGCGGGACCGCTCTTCGCGGGAGCCTTGCGGGGCTGGACGCCGTCGACGACCCCGCCCACCGAATCAGTGATCCCGCCGGGCAGGACGCCGACCTTCGGCACCTTCGGCAGCATCCTGGACACCTGGGGAACCGGCGGCACCCCCGGCAGGTCGGGCAGCACGGACAGGTCGGGAATCACGTTGGGCATCCCCGGCAGCGCCGACCCCGACGCGATGCCGAGCACCCCGTCGGTCCGTGCCAGGCCCCCCAGGCCGAGCAGGGCGGCGGCCCGCTGGACCGTCCGGGACACCTCGTCACCGGGGGCCACCCGACCGCACGGCACCCCGGCCAGACGACCGGCCTGGGCCATGGTGATCGCCGCGGAACCGCCCGTGCGGGTCAGGTCGCGGACCGTCTGCCCGGCCGCCCCCGCGGCCTTCGCGACGTCGGCGGTGCCCTTCACGACCGACGCGGCGACCGCGCCGGTCTTGGCGGCGGCGCGGTAACCGGTCACGCACAGACCGTCGTCGGCATGCGCCTGGTGGCCGGCGGCGGACAACCAGCTCACCCCGGCGGTGACGACCGCCAGGGCGACGAGTCGCCCCCGGATGCTACGTGATGTCGACGACATCGACGTCCCCCTGTTCGCTTGCGGTAGTTCGGTGAGTGCCGAACGTAGCAGCGGGGTTTTCGCAGCCGGGAGGCGCTTGTCCCAGTCGTGGAGAAGTGATTACACGCCGGGCCGGACGCTCAGCGTGTCGCCGGCCTCGTCGAGGTCGACGACCACCTCGTCGCCGTCGCGGATCTCCCCGGACAGCAGCGCGCGGGCCAGTTTGTCGCCGATGGCCGACTGCACCAGGCGGCGCAGCGGCCGGGCTCCGTAGAGCGGGTCGTATCCCGTCAGCGTCAGCCACTCGCGGGCCGCCGGGGTGACCGTCAGCGTCAGCCGCCGGTCGGCCAGCCGCTTGGCCAGGTGGAGGACCTGGAGGTCGACGATCTGCGCGAGCTCCTCGGACCCGAGCGCGTCGAAGATGATCACGTCGTCGAGCCGGTTGAGAAACTCGGGCTTGAACGATTTGCGCACCGCCGCCAGCACCGCGTCGCGCTTGGCGCCCGGCTCCAGCGCCGGGTCGACCAGGAACTGCGAACCGATGTTGGACGTCAGGATCAGGATCGTGTTCCGGAAGTCGACGGTCCGGCCCTGGCCGTCGGTCAGCCGGCCGTCGTCGAGCACCTGGAGCAGGATGTCGAAGACCTCGGGATGGGCCTTCTCGACCTCGTCCAGCAGCACGACCCCGTAAGGACGGCGCCGCACGGCCTCGGTGAGCTGGCCGCCCTCCTCGTAGCCGATGTAGCCGGGAGGAGCGCCGACCAGGCGGGCCACGCTGTGCTTCTCGCCGTATTCGCTCATGTCGATGCGGGTCATCGCCCGCTCGTCGTCGAACAGGAAGTCGGCCAGCGCCTTGGCCAGCTCGGTCTTGCCGACGCCGGTCGGGCCGAGGAACAGGAACGAGCCGGTCGGCCGGTCGGGGTCGGCCACGCCCGCCCGCGCCCGCCTGACGGCGTCGCTGACGGCCTGGACGGCGGCCTTCTGGCCGATCAGGCGCCTGCCGAGCTCGTCTTCCATGCGCAGCAGCTTGGCCGTCTCGCCCTCGAGCAGGCGGCCCGACGGGATGCCCGTCCAGGCGGAGATGACCTCGGCGATGTCGTCGGGGCCGACCTCCTCCTTGACCATGGTCTGCTCGCGCTGGGAGGCCTGGATCGCGTCGGCCAGCTCCTTCTCCAGGCGGGGCACCTCGCCGTACATGAGCTTGGCGGCCTCTTCGAAGTCGCCGTCGCGCTGGGCGCGTTCGGCCTGGCTGCGGGTCTCGTCGAGGCTCTTCTTCAGGTCGCCGACGCGGTTGAGGCCGGCCTTCTCGGCCTCCCAGCGGCCGACCAGGCCGTTGAGCTCCTCCTGGCGGTTGGCCAGTTCTTCGCGGAGGCGTTCGAGGCGGGCCACGCTCGCCTCGTCGGTCTCCTTGGCCAGGGCCAGCTCCTCCATCTTGAGCCGGTCGACGATGCGCTGCAGTTCGTCGATCTGCACCGGCCGCGAGTCGATCTCCATGCGGAGCCGGGAGGCCGCCTCGTCGACGAGGTCGATGGCCTTGTCGGGCAGGAACCGGGCGGTGATGTAGCGGTCGGACAGGGTCGCGGCGGCCACCAGGGCGCCGTCGGCGATCTGGACCTGGTGGTGGGCCTCGTAGCGGCCCTTCAGGCCACGCAGGATCGCGATCGTGTCGTCGACGGTGGGCTCACCCACGTACACCTGCTGGAAACGGCGCTCCAGCGCCGGGTCCTTCTCGATGCGCTCGCGGTATTCGTCGAGCGTGGTCGCGCCGATCATGCGCAGCTCGCCCCGGGCCAGCATGGGCTTGAGCATGTTGCCCGCGTCCATCGCGCCTTCGGCGGCGCCCGCGCCGACCATCGTGTGCAGCTCGTCGATGAACGTGATGACCTGGCCGTCGCTCTCCTTGATCTCGTTGAGCACGGCCTTCAGACGCTCTTCGAACTCGCCCCGGTATTTGGCCCCGGCGACCATCGCGCCCAGGTCGAGCGCCACGAGCCGCTTGTTCCGCAGGCTCTCCGGTACGTCGCCCGCGACCACCCGCTGGGCCAGGCCCTCGACCACGGCGGTCTTGCCGACGCCGGGCTCCCCGATGAGGACCGGGTTGTTCTTGGTCCGCCGGGAGAGCACCTGCACGACCCGGCGGATCTCGGAGTCACGCCCGATGACCGGGTCGAGCTTGCCGTGGCGGGCCCGCTCGGTCAGGTCGACGCCGTACTTCTCCAGCGACCGGTAGGTGTCCTCGGGGTTCTCGCTGGTGACGCGCGTGTGGCCGCGCACCTTCTCGAACGCATCAAGCAACGTCTGCGCGGTCGCGCCCTGGGCCTTTAGCAGGTCGGCGACCGGCCCGCCGTCGGTGGCCAGCCCTACCAGCAGGTGTTCGGTGGAGACATAGTCGTCTTCGAGCTGCGCGGCCCGCTGGGCGGCGGTGTGCAGCACGGTCAGCAACTGGCGGGAGGTCGACGGCGCGCTCACCGTGGCGCCCTGCGCCTTGGGCAGCGCCGCCAGCAGGGTTTCGGCCCGCGTCCGCAGGCCCTTCCAGTCGGCCCCCACGGCTTCGAGCAGCGGGACGGCGGTGCCGCCGCCCTGAGCCAGCAACGTGGTCAGGAGATGGGCCGGCCCCACCTCGGGGTGCCCCTCGGCAGCCGCCCGGCGCACCGCCCCCGCAAGCGCTTCCTGGCTCTTCTGCGTCAGCTTGTAATCCATAAGATGACCCCCCGATCTATGAAGGCGGCAACTCGTAGCGGACGACGGCTCGGATGAGGCGGAGTTCGCCGGCGACGCGGTTGATCTCGTCGCGGAGCCGGAGGTTCTCTGTCTCGAGTTCGAGGATGCGTTTGATGCCTGCCAGGTTGATGCCCTCTTCCTGCGACAGCCGCTGGACCTCGCGCAGGAGCACGATGTCGCGGGTCGAGTAGAGGCGGCCCCGGCCGGCGGTGCGACCGGGGCTGACCAGGCCCAGGCGGTCGTACTGACGGAGTGTTTGCGGGTGGAGGCCCGAGAGCTGGGCCGCCACGGAGATCACATAAACGGGCGTCTCGTCGGACAGGTCGAAGAAATTGGCGTCCATCCGCTACTCGCTTCTGGCCTGCTTGATCAGTTCTTCGCGCAGGTCGTGGCCGTCGGTCGCGTCGCGGAACTGCTCCAGCGCGGCCCGTGCCTTCTCGTCGAGGTGTTCGGGCACCGCCACCTGGACGGTCGCCAGCATGTCGCCCTTGGTGCCGTCTTTGCGGGGGGCGCCCCGGCCGCGCACCCGGAAGGTGCGGCCGTTGGGAGTGCCCTCGGGGATGCGGAGCGTGACCGGCATGCCGCGCAGGACCGGAACTCTGATCTCCGCGCCCAGCGCGGCCTCGGGGAAGGTCACCGGGACGGTGATCGTCAGGTTCTCGCCGCTGCGGCCGAAGACGGGGTGGGGCTGGACGTGCACGAGCACGTAGAGGTCGCCCGCGGGGCCGCCGTTCTCGCCGGGGGCGCCCTTGGCCTTCAGCTTGACCCGGCCGCCGTCGCTGACGCCCGCCGGGATGCGGGCCTGGATGGTGCGGGTGCTGCGGCCACGGCCGCTGCCCTCGCAGACCGGGCACGGGTCGTCGACCAGCAGGCCCCGGCCCCGGCAGTCGCGGCAGGGCTCGGAGAAGGCGAAGTTGCCCAGGTTGCGGCTGGCCGCACCGGTGCCGTCACAGGTCGGGCAGACCCGGGGCGTGGTGCCGGCCTTGGCGCCCGTGCCGGAACAGGCCGGGCAGGCCGAGGAACTGGTCAGCCGGAGCGAGACGGTCGCGCCGTCGATCGACTCGGCGAACGACAGGGTGACCTCGGACTCGATGTCCTGGCCACGGCGGGCCCGGCCGGTGGTGTTGGCCTTCGGGCCGCCGCCACGGTTGAACAGGCCGCCGAACAGGTCGCCGATGCGGTCGCCCGCCTGGTTGGTGGTGCCGCCGAACAGGTCGCCGAAGTCGAAACCCTGCTGACCGGCGCCGGGGCGCTGGCCACGGTTGTAACCGCCGAGGCCGCCGCCGAACAGGCTCCTGGCCTCGTCGTACTCCTTGCGGCGCTTGGTGTCGCTGAGGGTGTCGTAGGCCTCGGAGACCGCCTTGAACTTCTCCTCGGTCCCCTTGTCGCCCTTGTTCGCATCGGGGTGGTACTGGCGCGCCAGTTTGCGGTACGCCTTTTTGATCTCTTCGGGAGTCGCGGTCTTGGGCACACCGAGGACGCCGTAGTAGTCCTTCTCCAGGTAGTCCTTGGTGCTCATCTAGCGCTTCCTCCGCGTGAAATACACATATGTGATGGGTGCCCCTCCCGCTGTCGCGGGAGGGGGCTCCCTCAGAGAATCCCTCAGAGAATCAGGCGCCGGTGGGCTCGTCGTCGAGGACGTCGCCACCACCGGACTCCGGCTCGGCCACCGCGACCCGCGCGGGACGCAGGACGCGCTCGCCGAGACGGTAACCGGGCTGCAGGATCTCGACACAGGTCGCCTCGGCGACGTCTGCCGAGTAACTGTGCATCAGGGCCTCGTGGATCGTCGGGTCGAAGGGGTCGCCCTTCGAGCCGTACGTCGTCAGGCCCAGCTTGCCGACAGCCGATTCGAGCGACTCGCTCACCTTGGCGAAACCACCGGTGAGCTCCCCGTGGTCGCGCGCCCGGCCGATGTCGTCGAGCACCGGCAGCAGCTCGTTGATCACACCGGCGACGGCCTGTTCACGAACGGTGATCCGGTCGCGCTCGACCCGCTTGCGGTAGTTCGAGAACTCCGCTTGGAGGCGCTGCAGGTCGGCGGTGCGCTCGGCGAGGAGCTCCGCGGCCGCTCCGCCCAGGGCGGAGGCGTCGGCCACGGTCTCGTCGGGCGCGGGCGCGGTTTCGCGTGCCGCCAGCGTCTCGGGGTCGATCTTGCGGTTGTCGCGGATCACCGGCTCCTGCTCGGAACCGTTCTCACGCGGGGTCACTTGGCGCCGCCCTCCCGCTTCGGCTCGTCGTCGACGATCTCGGCCTCGACGACGTCGTCGTCGCCCTTGGCCGTGTCGCCGTCCTGGTCGGTGGCGCCGGGAGCGCCTTCGCCGGACTGGCCCTGGGAGTTGGCGTAGATCGCCGTGCCCATCTTCTGGCTGACGGTCGCGAGCTTGTCGGCGGAGGCCCGGATGGCCGCGACGTCGGTGCCCTCGAGCTCCTTCTTCAGCTCGGCCAGCGCCTCGGTGACCTCGGCCTTGATGTCGGCCGGGACCTTGTCGTCGTTCTCGCGGAGGAACTTGTCGGTCTGGTAGGCCAGCGAGTCGGCGTTGTTGCGGACCTCGGCCTCGTCGCGACGCTGCTTGTCTTCCTCGGCGTAGGACTCGGCCTCGCGGACCATGCGGTCGATGTCGTCCTTGCCCAGGGAGGAACCGCCGGTGATGGTCATCGACTGCTCCTTCCCGGTGCCCAGGTCCTTCGCGCCGACGTTGACGATGCCGTTGGCGTCGATGTCGAAGGTGACCTCGATCTGCGGGATGCCGCGCGGGGCCGGGGCGATGCCGGTGAGCTCGAAGGTCGCCAGCTTCTTGTTGCGCGAGGCGATCTCGCGCTCGCCCTGGTAGACCTGGATCTGCACGGACGGCTGGTTGTCTTCCGCCGTCGTGAAGACCTCGGAGCGCTTGGTCGGAATCGTCGTGTTGCGCTCGATGATCTTGGTGAAGATGCCGCCCTTGGTCTCGATGCCCAGCGAGAGCGGGGTCACGTCGAGCAGCAGGACGTCCTTGACCTCACCCTTGAGCACACCGGCCTGGAGCGCGGCGCCGATGGCCACGACCTCGTCGGGGTTGACGCCCTTGTTGGGCTCCTGGCCGCCGGTGAGCTCCTTGACCAGCTCGGTCACGGCGGGCATGCGGGTCGAGCCGCCGACGAGCACCACGTGGGCGATGTCGGAGACCTTGATGCCGGCGTCCTTGATGACCTGGTGGAACGGGCCCTTGCAGCGGTCGAGCAGGTCGGCCGTGATGCGCTGGAACTCCGAGCGGGTCAGCTTCTCCTCGAGGTGGAGAGGGCCCTCGGCGGAGGCGGTGATGTAGGGGAGGTTGATCGTGGTCTCGGTCTGCGCCGAGAGCTCGATCTTGGCCTTCTCGGCCGCCTCGCGGAGACGCTGGAGGGCCATCTTGTCCTTGGACAGGTCGACCCCGTGGGCGTTCTTGAACCGGGTGACGAGCTCGTCGACGACGCGCTGGTCCCAGTCGTCGCCGCCCAGGTGGTTGTCACCGGAGGTGGCCTTCACCTCGACGAAGCTGTGGCCGTCTTCCTGACCGACGTCGAGCAGGGACACGTCGAAGGTGCCGCCGCCGAGGTCGAAGACCAGGATGGTCTGGTCCTTGTCCTTGTCGAGGCCGTAGGCCAGGGCCGCGGAGGTCGGCTCGTTGATGATGCGGAGCACGTTGAGGCCCGCGATCGTGCCGGCCTCCTTGGTGGCCTGGCGCTGGGCGTCGTTGAAGTAGGCCGGGACGGTGATCACCGCGTCGGTGATCTTCTCGCCCAGGTAGGCCTCGGCGTCCTGCTTCAGCTTCTGGAGGACGAAGGCGCTGATCTGCTGCGGAGTGAACTTCTTGCCGTCGATCTCCACAGACCAGTTGGTGCCGATCTCACGCTTGACCGAGCGGATGGTCCGGTCGACGTTGGTCACGGCCTGTCGCTTGGCGACCTCGCCGACGAGGACCTCTCCGTTCTTCGCGAAGGCCACCACCGACGGGGTGGTGCGGGAGCCCTGCGCGTTGGCGATAACGGTGGGCTCACCACCTTCGAGGATCGAGACGACGGAGTTGGTCGTCCCCAGGTCGATACCTACCGCACGTGCCATGAGTACGTCCTTGTAGTCAAAGTTGAGTCGATGTAACTCAATATTCGGTGAGTGCGGAAGCGCTTGTCAAACGCTGTCCTGTCAACGGTCTTGAGTCTAGTGGGCTCAACTCTCAGCACGAGCGGAATGTTCCCTAGATATCCCTGATTCGACCCTTAGGGGTTACCGGGACCCGTCGAGGATCACCCTCTTCCCGACCGGGTTCTTGAGCCGCACGTACGTGGCCTTCTTGATCGCCATGGCCACGCACATACCGGCGTCCTTGACCGAGCCGTCGTACAGGGTGATCCGGACCGTTTTCTTCGTCTCCTTGACCACGACCTTGGTGAGCACGGTGCACGGCTCGACCCCCGACCACCACACGACGCGCACCCCGCGCATGTGGGGTTTGGCGGTCAGCCAGCGCACCTTCTTCGGCGACAGCGCGCCCTTCTGGACCTTGACCACCTTCGGCCCGGGGGCGGCGGCCTGCGCGGGGGCGGCCGGGACGAGCAGGGCGGCGACGGCCGCGGCGACGACTAACAGTCTCACTTGGCACCATCCAGGACTTCACGGCCGGCCAGGGGTTTGGCCAGCTTGACGAACGTCTCCTTCTCGATCGCGATCTGGATGCACACCGCCTCGGGGTCGGTGGTGCCCTCCCAGAGGGTCACCGTGACTTCCGTCTCGGCTTCCTTCACATCCACGCGGTCGAGGGTGTAGCAGGGCTCGACCCCCGAACTCCAGGAAATCATCACGCCGTCACCGGCGGGGGTGGCGCGGGTCCAGGGCACCTTCCGGGGTTCCACCGTCCCGCCCTTGGGCTGCACCAGCGACGGCCCGGGGCTCGGCATGGCCGAGGCCGGCGGGGCGGCGGGCTGGTCGGGACCGATCGGCGAACCGCTGTCCACGGCTTCTCCCTTTCCGCAGGCCACGGCCGTGAGCATGACCGCGGTGACGAGCCAGATCCTTCTCATGCCCGTATGACGGGTGTCACTTCGAAGGGGTTCATCAACCCGTTGACTCTGGTATGCCCCCGGGGTCTAATTTCATCGCATGATGAGTTTTGAGGAACCCGCGATAGCCGTCACCGGGCTGCGGGTCGTCCGAGGGGCCCGCGAGGTGCTCCACGGGCTGTCGTTCGAGGTGCCGAAGGGGCAGATCACCGGGCTGCTCGGGCCGAGCGGCTGCGGCAAGACCACGCTGATCCGGGCGATCGTGGGCGTTCAGATCGTCGCCGGGGGCGAGGTGAGCGTGCTGGGGCGTCCGGCCGGGTCACCGGAGCTGCGCCGGCTGATCGGATACTCCACCCAGAACCCGGCGATCTACCGCGACCTGTCGGTGCTGGAGAACCTGCGCTACTTCGCCGCCGTGCTCGGCGCGCCGAAGACCGACCCCGCCCGGGTCCTCGCCGAAGTGGGCCTGGAAGGCGCCGCCCACCAGCTCGGCGGCACCCTGTCGGGCGGCCAGCTCAGCCGGGCCAGCCTGGCGGTCTCGCTGCTCGGCTCGCCGCGGCTCCTCACCCTCGACGAGCCGACGGTCGGGCTCGACCCGGTGCTGCGCAAGGAGCTGTGGGAGCTGTTCCAGGGCCTGGCCGACCGGGGCGTCACGATCCTGGTCTCCAGCCACGTCATGGACGAGGCGGCCCGCTGCCAGCGTCTGGTCATCCTGCGCGACGGCGACATCCTCGCCGACGACAGCCCCGCGGGCCTGCGGGCCCGGACCGACACCGTGGATCTGGAGCAGGCCTTCCTGCGCCTCATCGAAGAGAGGCAAGCGGCATGAGCGCGGTCGCCACCTCGTGCCGGATCATGGGCCGGCTCCGCAACGACGTCGCACAGAGGCGGACGGCATGAGCGCCACCATCACCCTGGCCACGGCACGCCGCATCGGCGGTCAGCTTCGCAACGACCGTCGCACGGTCGCCCTTCTGGTCTTAGTGCCGACCTTGATCATGATCCTTCTCTACTACGTGATCGACAACGAGCTGGTCTTCGCCCAGTGGGCCCCCGTGCTGTTGTCGATCTTCCCGTTCCTGGTGATGTTCCTGGTCACCTCGATCGCCACGCTCCGCGAGCGCACCTCGGGCACGCTGGAGCGGCTGATGGCCTCCCCGCTCGCCCAGCTCGACCTTCTCCTCGGGTACGGCCTCGCCTTCGGCGCCGCCGCCGTCCTCCAGGTGGCGCTGGCGCTCACCGTCTCGCTGACCTGGCTGGGCCTCGACCTGCGGGGCGAGCTCTGGGCGCTGGTCCTGGTCGCCCTGCTCAACTCGCTGCTGGGCACCGCGCTCGGGCTGTTCTGCAGCGCGTTCGCCCGCTCGGAGTTCCAGGCGGTGCAGTTCATGCCGCTGGTGATGTTCCCCCAGCTCCTCCTCGGCGGCATCATCGTGCCGCGCGACCAGATGGCCACCGTCCTGGAGTGGATCTCCAACGTGCTGCCGATGTCCTACTCGCTGGAGGCCATGAAGCTGGCCGTGGTTAGCGGCGACCTGGGCTTCGACTTCTGGCGGGACATCGCGGTGGTGGCCGGATCGGTGGTGCTGGCGCTGATCCTGGGGGCCGCGACGCTGCGTCGGCGTACCCCCTAAACTGCCGGAATGATCGCGATCCTGGGCACCGGCAAGATGGGTGAGGCGCTGCTCTCCGGCCTGGTCCGGGCAGGACGGGCGGCTGACCAGATCATGGTCACCACCCGCCGGCCCGACCGGGCCAAGGCGCTCACCGACACCTACGGCGTCAGGGTCGTCAGCAACGTCGAGGCGGCCGAGCAGGCCGACGCGCTGATCCTGGCGGTGAAGCCCCAGGACATGGGGGCGCTCCTCCGGGAGATCGCCCCCGTGATGCCGGCCGGCAAACTGGTCATCTCGGTCGCGGCGGGCATCACCACCGACTTCGTGCAGGCCCGGTTGGGCGGCCCGATCCCGGTCGTCCGGGTCATGTCGAACACACCGGTGCTGGTCGACGAGGCGATGAGTGTCATCTCCGCCGGGGCACACGCCACCGAGGAGCACCTCAAGCTGACCGAAGACCTGCTCCAGCCGGTCGGCAAGGTGCTGCGCATCCCCGAGTCCCAGCAAGACGGCGCGACCGCGCTGAGCGGCTCGGGCCCCGCCTACTTCTTCTACCTGGTCGAGGCCATGGTCGACGCCGGCATCCTGCTCGGCATGCCGAGGAAGGCGGCGCTCGACATGGTCACGCAGTCGATCGTGGGCGCGGCGATCATGCTGCGCGACTCGGGGGAGCACCCGGTGATCCTCCGCGAGGCGGTCACCTCCCCGGGCGGGACCACCATCGCGGCCATCGCCGAGCTGGAGCGCCACCGCGTGCGGGCGGCCTTCCTGGACGCCATCGAGGCGGCCCGCGACCGCAGCCGCGAGCTCGGCAGCACGAACAAGTAGCCGTCACCGCCTGTGACCAGGCGAAAAGAACTTAATGGTTAGGAAGCTTTCCTTATAGGCTGGGGCGAGTGGTCGTACTCTCCCCGGCGCGCCTGTGGACGCGTGACTTCTCCCTCTACTTCGTCGGCCGGGCCATCGCCCTCATGGGTGACGCGATGTTGCCGGTGGCGGTGACGCTCGGCGTCCTCGGCATCTACGGCCCCGTCGGGGTCGGCATCGTGCTGGCGGCCTGGATGGCGGCCTTCGGCGGCCTCGTTCTGTTCGGCGGGGTGCTGGCCGACTGGTTCACGGCCCGGCGGATGATGATCTTCGCGGACGTCCTGCGCGTCGGCACCCAGTCGGTCATCGCGGTGACCTTCTTCATCGGGCAGCCCGCGCTCTGGCTCCTGGTCACCATGTCGTTCCTGAGCGGCCTCGGGGCGGCGCTCTTCCAGCCCGGCGTGAACAGCATGATCCCGCAGATCGCCGCCGACCCCCAGCGCGCCAACGCGGTCCTGCGGGTCGCCGACGCGGTGGCCAGGCTGATCGGCCCCGGGATCGCGGGGGCGATCGTGCTGCTCGGGGGGCCAGGGTTCGTGTACGCCATCAACGCCGGAACGTTCCTGATCAGCGGCCTGTGCCTGATCGCCATGCGGGTGAAGCTGACGAAGGCCGCGGCGACCTCCCTGATCAGCGATCTGCGGGAGGGCTGGGCGGAGTTCCGGTCCCGTACGTGGATGTGGTCGGTCATCCTCGTCTGGGCTGTCTACGGGATCGTCCTGTTCGGCCCGATGTGGCCGGTGGGCGCCCAGGTCATCTCCGAGGGTGACGGCGGGCCGGCGGCCTATGTCCTGGCCATCACGGGCGAGGGCCTCGGCAGCATCGTCGGAGGACTCGTGGCCCTGCGATACCGGCCGGTCCGGCCGCTGTTCTCGGGTGCGATCGCGATGATCGCCTTCATGGCCATGCCCCTCGTGGTCGCCCTGGCCGCGCCGGTCCCGGTGATCGTCGTCGGCTTCACCCTCGCGGGCGCGGCCTGGGCCTTCTGGTCGGTGATGTGGGCGACCAGTGTCCAGACCCAGGTCCCGGGCGAGGTCCTCAACCGGGTGACCGCCTACGAGGTGGCCGGCTCGGTGCTGAGCATCCCCATCGGCCAGTCGCTCGGCCCCATCGTCGGCGAGGCCATCGGCCCCCGGAACGTCCTGCTGGCGGGCTTCGTCGTCGGGTTGGCCGGGATCGGCGTGCTGCTGGCCATCCGCCCGGTCAGGAACCTGCGCGCGGTGGGTCGTTGACGCCCTCCGCTCTGCGGTGAACGTGTCCGCACGACCGGATGACCCGCCCTTTACGATGGGCGGTTGTGGTGATCCGGCGTGGTATCCCCCTGTTGGCGCTTCTGCTCTTACCGGCCTGTACGGCTGAGGAGGCGCCCCTCGTCCAGACCGCTGCCGTGGCACGGGCCCCTGTCAGCGAGGTGGTGGAGGCCCCGGCGACCGTCGGGGCGCGGGCCACCGCCAGCCTGACCTCGCCCGCCGCCGGGACGGTCGTCAAGCTCTACGTCTCCGACGGCGACACCGTGAAGAAGGGCGAGATCCTCGTCCGCATCGGTGCGCCGCAGGCGCGGGCCCGGCTCAAAGAGGCCAAGAAGGCCGACAAGCAGGCGGCGAAGCCGGTCTCGTTCGGGGGAGCGCCGCGGGTGCCGTCGCTGACCCTGCCTTCGGGGCTTGACGTACACGTACGGAAATCGTTCGCGAAAGCGCGCGCGGCGGCCCGCGAGGTCGCGGACAAGGCGATCCGCAGGCAGTTGCTGTCGGCCATCGCGCTGGCCGAAGAGCAGCACCGATCCCAGCAGAGGGCGCTGAACGGGATCGTGAGTG
Source organism: Herbidospora mongoliensis (assembly GCF_001570545.1). Classification (GTDB taxonomy): domain Bacteria; phylum Actinomycetota; class Actinomycetes; order Streptosporangiales; family Streptosporangiaceae; genus Herbidospora; species Herbidospora mongoliensis. The sequence continues at coordinate 639,109 of NZ_BBXD01000008.1, forward strand.
GGCTCAATCGGACCCTGACCTCGTTCACGGGGCAGCTCGGGGCGGGGATGAGCGGGCTCTCGTCGTCCATGACCTCATTGCAGGCCGCCTCCCGCAGTCAGACGCGGGCGGCGGTGAAGGCCGCTGAGGACACGGTCAAGGGGCTCACGGTCAAGGCGCCGTTCAGCGGGGTCGTCACGCTCGGCGGCGGTGGCTCGGCCGCGCCGTCGTTGCCCGATCTGTCTGATCTGGTGTCCGGTGGCGGGATCCCCGCCCAGTCGACGGGGAGTTCGGCGGGGACGATCGCGGAGGGCGTCCCGGTCTCCCAGGGCGCGGCCCTGCTGACCGTCACCGACGTCTCCGAGCTGAGCCTGCGGGCCGACGTCGACGAGACCGACGTCCTGCTCGTGGAGAAGGGGACCAGGGCCGAGGTCGAGTTCGACGCCGTTCCCGGCGCGGTCTACGACGCCGAGGTCACCGGAGTGGGGGTCACGCCCCAGGAGGGCGCGACGGGCGGTGTCAGTTATCCGGTACGCCTTCAGCTCGCAGACGGCCGTTTCGACGACGGCTCCGAGGCGCCCGACCCCAAACCCGGCATGAGCGCCGTGGTCCGCATGATCGTCAAGGAGTCGCCCGAGGCCGTCGCGGTCCCGGCCGCCGCCGTGGTGACCAGCGGGCGCGACACGGTCGTCTGGGCCGTTGTCGGCGGGAAGGCCGAACGCCGGACCGTCAAGCTCGGAGCGGAAGGGGACGCCTTCGTCGAGGTCGTCGACGGGGTGAACGTCGGCGATCAGGTCATCACCCGAGGGGCCGACGGCGTGCGGCAGGGCCAGGAGATCCGGTGACCGCGTTCGAAGCGGCGGGGCTGACCAGGTCGTACCAACTCGAAGGCGTGACCGTGGACGCGCTGCGCGGCGTCGACCTGACCATCGGCGACGGCGAGTTCGCCGCGATCATCGGCCCGTCGGGGTCGGGGAAATCCACCCTCATGCACCTGCTCGGCTGCCTCGACCGGCCGACCTCGGGTGTGCTGAAAGTGGGCGGCGTCGACGTCTCGACCCTCGACGACACGCAGCTGGCCGAGCTGCGCAACCGGATGATCGGCTTCGTCTTCCAGTCGTTCCACCTGCTCGCCCGCACCTCGGCCCTGGACAACGTGGCTCTGCCGCTGGTCTATCGGGGCGTCGCGAAGGCTGAGAGACGGGCGAAAGCTCGTGAAGCTTTGACAGCCGTCGGCCTGGCTCACCGGCTCGACCACCGTCCCTCCCAGATGTCCGGCGGGGAGCAGCAGCGGGTCGCCATCGCCCGCGCGCTCGTCGGCGATCCCCAGGTCGTCCTGGCCGACGAACCGACCGGCAACCTCGACACCCGCAACGGCGACGAGGTCATGGGCCTGCTCGAACGCCTCAACGCCGACCAGGGCGTGGCGATCGTGCTGGTCACCCACGAACCCGAGGTCGCGGTCCGGGCCCGCAGGCAGATCCACGTCCGCGACGGGCTGATCGAGCGGGATGTCGCGTGAGGACCGCCGAGGCGTTCCGGATGGCCCTCGAAGCGCTGCGGGTCAACCGGCTGCGCAGCGCCCTCACCATGCTCGGCGTGATCATCGGCGTCTCGGCGGTGGTGATCCTGGTCGCGATCGGCACCGGCGCCAAAGACGCCATCGAAGACGAGATCTCCGGCCTCGGCTCCAACATCATCCTGGTCGTCCCCGGCCAGCTGAACTTCCAGGCCGCCCCCACCCAGAGCCGCCTCGACCTCGCCGACGTCGCCTACGTCCGCCGGGTGGTCGGCGACCCCGGCCAGGTCACCGTCTCGGTCCAGTCGGGGGAGAGCATGCGGGTCGGCCGCAACGAGGCGTTCGTGACGATCGTCGGCACCGACGAGAACATCCCCAACGTCTTCGACCGCCCGCTGAAGAGAGGCCGCTACCTCACCGAGAGCGACATCGACACCCGCCGCCGGGTCGCCGTCCTCGGCTCGGAGGTCTCCGGCCAGCTCTTCGGCGACCTCGACCCGGTGGGCAGGCAGGCCACGATCGCCGGGGTGCGGTTCCGGGTCGTCGGCGTGTACGACAAGGTCGGCGCCACCTTCGGAGTCGCGCGCGACCGGGAGGTGCACATCCCGGTCACCACGGCCCAGCGGCTCCTCGGCGTCCAGCGCGTCAACGGCATCGCGATCGGCGCCTCCGGCCCCGACGTGATCGACTCCCTCGGGAAGAAGGTCGTGGACGCCCTGGTCGCCCGCTACCCCGGTGAGAAGTTCTCCGCCGTCACCCAGACCCAGCTCCTCGGCACGATCGGCACCGTCCTCGGCATGCTGACCGGCGTGCTGGCCGCCATCGCGGGCATCTCGCTGCTGGTCGGTGGCGTCGGCGTCTCGAACATCATGCTGGTCAGCGTCAGGGAGCGAACCAAGGAGATCGGCCTGCGCAAGGCACTGGGCGCCCGCCAGCGGGACGTCCTCGGCCAGTTCCTCATCGAGGCCGTGCTCCTCACCACGATCGGCGGCCTGATCGGCATCGCCCTGGGCGTAGGCGGCTCCCTGCTGATCGAGGCGCTCTCCCCGGTCCCCGCCTCGATCACGCTCTGGTCGATCTTGCTGGCCTTCGGCGTCTCGGTCGTCGTCGGCGTCTTCTTCGGGGTGGCCCCGGCCCGCCGCGCAGGGAGGCTCGACCCGGTGGTGGCGCTTCGATCCGAGTGACCGTGCGGTAATTTGCTGGCTATGAACGACTTCTCGCGTGGCGCCTGCGGACCCGTGCGGGTCGTCTGGGACGACGCCCTGACGTCGTATGACTTCGGTCCTCACCATCCTCTCGCGCCGGTGCGGGTCGAGCTGACCATGGCGCTGGCCCGGGAGCTCGGCGTGCTCGACACGGTCGAGATCGTGCCCTGCGTGCCCGCCACCGACGACGATCTCGCGAGCGTGCACAAGCGCGACTACATCGAGGCGGTCAAGCGGGTCTCCGAGCACGGCCGTCCCGACCTGCGGGCGGGCCTGGGCACCAGCGACAACCCGGCCTTCGTCGGCGTCCACGAGGCCTCCGCGCTGATCGCCGGGGCCACGTTGGAGGGCGTGAAGCAGGTTCACCAGGGCGGGGCCGTGCACGCCCTGAACATCGCCGGGGGCCTTCACCACGCCATGCCCGCGACGGCCAGCGGCTTCTGCGTCTACAACGACCCGGCCGTCGCCATTGCCTGGCTGCTCGCCCAGGGCGTCGAGAAGGTCGCCTACGTCGACGTCGACGTCCACCACGGCGACGGGGTGCAGGCGATGTTCTTCGACGACCCCCGGGTGCTGACGATCAGCCTCCACGAGTCGCCGCGCACCCTGTTCCCCGGCACCGGCTTCGCCGAGGAGACCGGTGCCGAGGGGACCGCGGTCAACGTGCCGCTCCCGGCCGGCTGCGGCGACTCGGGCTGGCTGCGGGCCTTCCACGCGGTGGTGCCGCCGCTGCTGCGCGAGTTCGCGCCCGACTTCCTGGTTACCCAGCACGGCTGCGACTCCCACGCCCTCGATCCCCTGGCCCATCTGATGCTGTCTCTGGACGGTCAGCGGACGGCGTACCGAGAACTTCACACACTCGCCCACGAGACGGCCGGTGGGCGGTGGCTGGCCACCGGTGGCGGGGGATACGAGCTCGTCCAGGTCGTGCCGAGGGCCTGGACCCACCTGATCGCCGAGGCCGCGGGCGCCCCCGTCGAGCCCGGCACCGCGACGCCCGAGGCGTGGCGTGCGTACGTCCGTGAGCGGACCGGGGAAATGCCGCCGCTCACGATGACCGACGGGCGCACCCCTGAATACCGGCCCATTTCGGAGGGTTACGACCCGGCCGATCCGATCGACCGCGCGATTATGGCCACCCGGAACGCGGTCTTCCCCTACCACGGTCTGGATCCCCTGCCATGACGCGCGAAGAGCTCATCGACCACCTCGTCCGCACCCGCATCGCCGGTGACGTGGCCACGAGCCGCGAGAACAACCTCGACCACTACCGGTCGCTCGCGGTGCGTGACCCCCACTACATGTTCGGGCTGACCTTCGAGGGCGCCTGGGCCTACCGCGACGTGCTCGACCTGATGGCCAAATCGGCGGGCGTGGTGGCCGATCCCGGCCACCGCTCCGGCCAGGACACGATCGATCCCGAGCGGACCCTGACGGCTCTGGAGGCGATGGGCGACCGGATCGCGGCGGCGCTGCGGAAGCCGAACCCGAAGATGATCATCGCTACCGGGCATCCGACCGGGCTGATGGTCGTTCACATGGCTATCGCTCGTTTCGTCGTGACTCAGGGGGCTACTCTCCTTACTCCGGCGGAAGGGTGGACGTACCTTCCCGGTTCGTTCGGCCGCCGGCGCGCGATCCGCTACATCGACGACGTCGCGCTTCTCGACGACGGCGGTGCCCTTGTGCACACGCACGACTCCGCTCCGATGCGCAGGATGCTCGAAGAGGAAAGACCGGATTTCGTCATCGCCGACCACGGCTGGGCGGGCGGGGCCGGAGAGGCCGGCATCGAGACGGTCGGGTTCGCCGACTGCAACGATCCCGCCCTTTTCGTGGGAGAAGCCGAGGGGAAGATCGCGGTGACCGTCCCGCTGGATGACAATGTGCTCCCTCGGTATTACGGACCGTTGACCGACCACCTGCTCCGCAGGGTCGCCGCTGGCCTTTAAGGGCGTCCCATTTGTGGGATTACGCGCCCGCTTTTGCACCAGTGTGTCGACCGGTTGCCAACTTTTTGGTGATCCTGGGCGACTCTAATGTGAGAGAAGTTGGTCCGTTCCAAGATCAAGGCGAGGGGCACGGTCCGGCTGCTGGCCAGCGTTTTTCGTGGTTTCGTGGGCAAGATTCCCCGAGGGCTGATGAAATGGGGGGTTTGCCTCCGTGAAGTCCCGACTTACGCTGACAGCAGTACACGTGCGTGAGCAATGGCACCAGTGGGGATAACCCGGATACACGTGCGGAAGAGGCGTCCGATGGGTGCAGGCGAAAGACCTCTCAGCGAGGTGAAGTTCCTGACGGTGGCAGAAGTGGCCACCGTCATGCGGGTGTCCAAGATGACGGTGTACCGGCTCGTGCACTCGGGCGAGTTGCCGGCCATCAGGGTAGGCCGGTCCTTCAGAGTGCCCGAACAGGCGGTGCACGACTATCTGAGGGACGCTTTCATCGAGGCTGGATGAAGTGACGACTAGCGATTAGCAACACCAAGGGCCACGCGGGTCCCCCCGGGGGAACGATCAACCGTGGATCGCCGGTAGGCTGTTGTGCCGGTGTGCGCTCGCGCACCGGTACGACTGTTACCTTCACCTGGGGGTCCCGTGGGCTCTGTGATCAAGAAGCGCCGTAAGCGCATGGCCAAGAAGAAGCACCGCAAGCTGCTCAAGAAGACCCGCATCCAGCGGCGTAACAAGAAGTAGCCCACCCGCGGTCCCTGCGAGGGAAGAGTCTATGAGTCCCGTGACCCGGACAGTCCTGGTCACCGGGATATCGCGGCACATCGGCGCTCGGTTGGCGAGCGTCCTCGCAGCCGACCCGGCCGTCAGCCGGGTCATCGGGGTCGACACGGTGCCGCCGGCGTCACTCGTACGCGATGGCGGCGCCCCATCCGATCCCTTGGGCCGAGTCGAGTTCGTCCGCGTCGACCTGCGCAGTCCTGACATCGCCCAGGTCATCGCGGCGGCCGACATCGACACGGTCGTCCACATGAGCCTGATGAGCGGGCCGGGCGGCAGCCGCCCGGCGATGAAAGAGCACAACGTCATCGGCACGATGCAGCTGCTCGCCGCGTGCCAGCGCTCTGAGACCGTGCGGCGGGTCGTCGTGCGTTCCACCACTGCCGTCTACGGCTCCTCACCCACCGACCCCGCCGTCTTCACCGAAGACAGCGAGCCGGTGGAGGTCCCCCACACCGGCTACGGCAAGGACGCGTCCGAGGTCGAGGGCTATGTCCGCGGCTATTCCCGGCGGCGGCCCGACGTGGTGACCACGACTCTGCGGTTCGCGAACTTCATCGGGCCCAGGGTCGACTCCCCGCTGACGCGCTACTTCCAGTCGCCGATCCTGCCGACGGTGCTCGGCTTCGACCCCCGCCTCCAGTTCATCCACGAGGACGACGGGGTCGAGCTGCTCCGGCGGGTCGCGCTCGACGATCATCCCGGCGTCTTCAACGTCGCCGGCGACGGCGTGCTCCTGCTCTCGCAGTGCCTGCGGCGAGCGGGCCGGTTCTGGCTGCCGGTGCCGTCACCCGCGTTCCGATTCCTGGGCGAGGGCGCCCGCGCTCTCGGCCGGATGGACTTCACCCCCGAACAGCTGGCCCTGATGAGCCACGGGCGGGTGGTCGACTCCGCCAAACTGGGCCACGAGCTCGGCTGGGCGCCGAAATTCACCACGGCGTCGGCGTTCGACGACTTCCTCCAGACACGATTGGGCAGGTCGGTACGATGATCAGCCTGGCTGGTCTTGATCGGGGCGTGTCGTGACCGCCGAGGAGATTCTCAGCTTCGCCGCCCGCCGCCTCTCCGGGCGCTACGAGGTCGACGAGTTCGGCTATGACGCCGAGCTCAACGACAAGGTGCTGCTCGAACTGCTGCGTCCGCTCTACCGCCACTGGTTCCGGGTCGAGACGATCGGCCTGCACAACCTGCCGCCCGAGGGCGCTCTCGTGGTCGCCAACCACTCGGGCACGCTGCCCATCGACGCCCTGATGTTGCAGGTCGCCCTGCACGACGAGGCCGGGCGGGCGGTCCGGCTGCTCGGCGCCGACCTCGTCTACCGCCTGCCGGTGCTGGGCCATCTGTCCCGCAAGACCGGCCACACGCTGGCCTGCAAGGAAGACGCCGACCGGCTGCTGCGCAAGGGCGAGCTCGTCGGGGTCTTCCCCGAAGGGTTCAAGGGCATCGGCAAGCCCTGGGCCGAGCGCTACAAGCTTCAGCGGTTCGGCCGGGGCGGGTTCGTCGCCTCCGCGATCAGGGCCGGGGTGCCGATCGTGCCGTGCTCGATCGTCGGCGCCGAGGAGATCTATCCGAAGATCGGCGATCTGCCGTTGCTGGCCCGCCTGCTCGGCCTGCCCTACCTGCCGATGACCCCGCTGTTCCCCTGGTTTGGGGCGCTCGGGCTGGTGCCGCTGCCGTCGAAGTGGCTGATCGAGTTCGGCGAGCCGATCAGGGCCGACGAGGTCGACCCCGAAGAGGCCGACGACCCGATGGTCGTCTTCGAGCTCACCGACCAGGTGCGGGAGACGATCCAGCGCTCGCTCAACGCGCTGCGCCTGCGACGCGGACCGGCGTTCTTCCTTTAGCCCTTTTTGTAGAGGCGCCGCAGTTTGTAGAGGCGCCGCAGCGCGACGCCCGCCGCCACACCGCCGGCCACAGCGCCCGCCGTGGCCGCGATGGGCAGTCCGATCATGGTCGCCTTGCGGGTGGTGCGGAAGTCACGTACCTGCCAGCCGCGCTGCCGGGCGTGTTCGCGCAGTTCGGCGTCGGGGTTGATGGCGTAGGGGTGGCCGACCAGCGACAGCATGGGCAGGTCGTTGGCCGAGTCGCTGTAGGCCGAGCAGCGGGTCAGGTCGAGCCCCTCGCGCCGGGCCAGCGCCCTGACGGCCTCCGCCTTGGCCGGGCCGTGCAGTAAATCACCCACCAGATGGCCGGTGTAGGCGCCGTCCTCCGTCTCCGACACGGTGCCGAGGGCGCCCGTCAGGCCGAGGCGGCGGGCGATGACGTGGGCGAGCTCCACCGGGGTCGCGGTGACCAGCCACACCCGCTGACCGGCGTCGAGGTGGGCCTGGGCCAGCGCGCGGGTGCCCGACCAGATGCGGTCGGCCATCACCTCGTCGTAGATCTCCTCGCCGAGCAGGACGACCTCGTCGACTTTCAGCCCGGCGACGAACGCCAGCGCCATCTCCTTGGCCTTGGCGACGTGGTCGGGGTTCTCGTTGCCCCGGACCCGGAACATCGCCTGACCGACCGCGAACTTGACCAGGTCGCCGGTGGTGAACAGGCCGCGCGCGGCCAGGCCACGCGCGAAGTGGTAGATCGATGCCCCGCGGACCATCGTGTTGTCGACGTCGAAGAAGGCGGCGGCGGTCAGATCGGGCTCGGCGCTCGCGACGGGAAGCGGGATCGCGGCGGCGGCCGCCACCTCACCCGCGAGTTCCGCTGCTTCCCGCCGTCTCAGTAGCCGCTTCATAGCCTCCGAGCTTAACCGCTGGGGTTCCATCGACCGGTTGCCCGCGCGTGAACAGCGCTAGTTGGCCGCCACGCCGGCGTAGCCGGAGATGAGGGACAGGTACTGCGTCGCGATCTCGCGGTTCTCGGCGTCGAGCTTCGGCACCATCTTCTCGACGACCTTCTTCTGATCCCGGGCGAACCTGCGGACCTTCGCGGGCGGCTTGGTGGGCTGTTTCACCCTCTCCAGCGCGGCCCGCGTGGTGGTCTCCATGTCTTCCAGGGTCTGTCCGAGCAACTCTTCGCTGTCGGGCGTGGCGGCCTTCAGCAACTCGGCCGCCTCGGAGGCGCGCGAGCGGGCCACCGTCATCTGCCGGTCGGTCCGCTCGGCGTCGCTCGTGGTGAGCGTCAGCAGCGTCGACTCGGCCGCCCGCTTCAGCGGATAGAGCAGCTCACCGGGCACGGTCGAGTAGGTCAGCGCGGCCATCGACACGGTCGCCGCGACCATCCCGCCGAGGGTCAGCCACGGGCGGAGCCGCACCAGCAGCGGAATCCGCCGGATGCGCGGCCGTGCGTGGGCCGGGCCGGGACGCTTCGGGGCGGCGGCGCGTTCCTCCTGGTGGGTACGCAGCAGCTCGGCCCGCAGCCCGTCGCGGAACTCGGCCCGGGGGCCGCTGCCGACGTGGTTGTCCGCATGGTGGCCGAGCTCTCCCAGCCTGGCGGCGACACGCGCGGCACGCCGGGCACGCGAAAGACGCCACCACCCCATCGCCAGAGCTCCCGCTCGAAGATCCACCCACCCCTGCGAATGGACCAACGACGCTGCGTCGGAGGGGTTACGGGGCGTGTCTCAACTGAGATCTTTCGGGAGCGTCCTGGCCAGCGCCTTGATGGCCCGGAACTGGAGGGCTTTGATCGCGCCGCTCTTCTTGCCCATCGCCGCGGCGGTCTCGGCGAGCGACATCCCGTACAGGAAACGCATGATCACGCACTCCTGCTGTTCGGGGCCGAGCTGCTGGACGGCGCGCATGACGTGCTCGTTCACCATGTTGGTGATCGCGGCGTTCTCGGGGATGTGGGGGCCGTCGAGCGGGGTGTCGAGGACCTCGGCGGTGGACACCTCAAGGCGGCTGCGGCCCGACTTGAAGTGATCGGTGATCAGGTTGCGGGCGATCGTCACGAGCCAGGCCCCGAAGTCGCGGCCCTGCCAGGTGAAGTCGGAGATGTTGCGGAGCGCGCGCAGGAAGGTGTCACTCGTCAGGTCCTCGGCGAGGGGGTGGGAGCCCACGCGGAAGAAGACGTACCGGTAGACGAGATCGACGTACCGGTCGTAAAGCTGCCCGAAGGCCTCGGTGTCGCCCGTCTTGGCGCGCAGCACGAGGACGCGCATCTCGTCGAACTCAGGCGAGACCGCCTCGGGTGCGGGCTGCAACGCTCCAGCGGTGACCGCAGGGGCCAGCCCGGCTAACGACCAACTGTTCAGCATCCGGATATCCCATGGGATAGGGGAAGTCGGCGTGCTCGCCACTCTAGAAATCCCCCATAAATTACACAATGAGGGCCGTCTCTGTAATCCCTTCCGTAACGGACGCTTCCGACGACCTTCGCTGGCTGGGCGTGGCGACAGGGACAGGCCATAGAGTTGGTCCGTCATGGAACTCGTTGTCGCAGTCATCGCGTTCGCGGGGGCGATCCTCGCTGCGGTCACCACAGGCGTCCTCGTCGGGCGGATCCGTGAGGAGTCCTCCGGCTGGCTCGTCGCGTGGGCGATCACCACGGTCGCGGTGTGCCTCGGGCTCGGTGCGATCGCCATCGGCACCCTCCTCGGGTTCGGCCCCCTGACCTTCCGCGTGTTCCAGGTCGGCGGCGCGCTGCTGGCGCCGCTGTGGCTTGCCGGTGGACTGATCCAGTTGCTCGCGGAGTCACGTTCCGCGCGGCTCGGGGGCTGGCTGCTGGCCGGTGGCCTCAGCTTCGTGGGCGCGGTCATCATGACTCTCGACCCGGTGCTGAGCGGCTTCACCAAGACCCTGCCGATCGGCGCCACCCACTGGGACATCTGGCCCGAGTGGCTGCTGCGCGGCGTCCACGGCCTCGACCTGCTGGTCCTGTTCGTCGCGTTGATCGTGGCGCTGGTGCGGATGCGCTCGGGCGACGACTACGACGCCGACAACATGAACGCCACCGTCGTGCTGGCCCCGATCGGCATGGCCGTGATCGGCTCCCAGCTCTTCACCGTGCAGGGCATCTTCGTCGCGACGCTGCTGGCCGCCATCCCCGGTGGCATCTGGTACGCCGTCAGCCGCCCCCTCGCCCCCTACGACGACGAGGAAGCGGCGCAGGCTCCTTCGCCGCAGCAGCAGGGCCCGCCCAGCGGCCCGATGCCGGTGCAGCCGCAGCAGCCGATGTGGCAGGAGCAGAGCCTCGGCCGCCGCGTGGCCGGAATGCCGCCGCCACAGCCGATGGCCAGCCCGATGACCGGGCCCATGGGCAGCCCTCCGATGGGAAGCCCGATGTCCAGTCCCATGGGCAGCCCTCCGATGGGTGGCCCCCCGATGCCCTCGACCGGGCCGCAGCCGGCGATCCCACCGGGCGCCACCCGATCCGGGCTGGGCGATCTGGTCGCCGAATACCGGGCCGGCGAACAGCAGGGCGGTTTCGACTACGGCGCCCGCATGCAGCCCCAGTCACCCCAGCAGCCGCCGCTGCCCCCCGATTTCGGCGGCCCGGCGACCGGCACCCTGATGGCCGCCGACGCCTACAACCAGCAGGTCCCCGAATACGGCATGCCGCTGCCGCCCCCGACGGCCTCCACCGAGTTCGCGATGCCGAACACCGGAGTGCTCTACCCAGGCCAGGTCCAGGCCCAGATGCCACCCCAGATGCCACAGGTCCCGGCTCCCGCCACCGGTTCGGTCCGGCCCTCGCCGACCATCTACGGCATGCTGACCGTCTTCACCCTGATGGACGGCGCCGGCGACGCCTTCGACAAGCTGGCGGAGGACACCGTCGAGCAGGTGCTCCGCAACGAGCCCGACACGCTCCTGTTCGTCTCCCACGGCGTGAAGTCGGCCCCGCTCCAGCGGCTGGTCTACGAGCTCTACCGCGACCAGACCGCCTACCTCGACCACCAGCGGCAGCCCCACATGGAGCGGTTCGCCACCGAGCGTCAGCCGCTGGTGCTGGCCACGAATGTGATCGAACTCACCGTCAACGCGGCAAAGGTCGTGCCGCTGCCGACCACGTTCAAGCTGTGAGCGCGGCCCGCAGCCGGTTCTCGTCGACCCGCCAATAGTCGTGCTGAACCCCGTCGATCAGTGTCACGGGGATCATCTCCCAGTATTTCTCCAGGTCAGCGGGGTCCTGGGTGATGTCGCGCTCGTCCCATTCGACGCCGAGTTCGGCGGCGACGCGCGTGATGGTCGCACGGGCGTCGTCACACAGGTGGCAGCCGGGTTTGCCGAGCAGGGTGATGCGGTGAGCCATGCGCCTACCGTACGGGCCGGATTCCGGACCGGCGGACATCCCTGACACCCTGGGAGTGAGCACGACAACGGGGTCGTTCGACTTTGTGCATTACTTCACAAAGGCACTAACCTGGAAGACGGCCCCGAAACCGATTCCCCCTCTGGAGTGCCGGCCTGTGATTCGCCGAACCCCGCAACAACCGCGTGAACGTGGCATCCCCGACGCGACCGTCGCCCGGCTGCCGCTCTACCTGCGTGCGTTGAACGGTTTGGCCGAGCGGGCCGTAGCCACAGTCAGTTCCGAAGATCTCGCGGTCGCGGCGGGGGTCAATTCCGCCAAACTCCGCAAAGATCTGTCTCATCTGGGATCTTATGGAACACGGGGCGTCGGCTACGACGTTCAGTACCTCATCTACCAGATATCCCGCGAACTCGGCCTGACCCAGGACTGGGCGGTCGCGATCGTCGGGGTCGGAAACCTGGGCCGCGCCCTCGCCAACTACGGCGGTTTCGTCTCCCGGGGGTTCCGGGTGGCCGGGCTGCTCGACGCCGACCCGGAGGTCGTGGGCGACCACATCGCCGGGCTCGTCGTGGAACACAGCGACGGCCTGGAATCGGTGATCGCAAAGCGGGGGGTGTCGATCGTGGTCATCGCGACTCCGGCGCCCGCCGCGCAGGCGGTCTGCGACCGGGTCATCGCGTCCGGTGTGACGAGTATCTTGAACTTCGCCCCCGTTGTGCTCACCGTCCCTGCCGGCGTCGACGTCCGCAAGGTCGATCTGTCCATCGAACTGCAGATCCTCGCGTTCCATGAGCAGCGCAAGGTGAATGGGGGGCCCGTGATGGGCGAGGAATGGGCGGGGGAGGTCTCATGAGTCTGCTGATCGTGGGGCTGAGCCACCGGAGCGCACCCGTCTCGGTGCTCGAGCAGGTGACGATCTCCGGCGACGCCCTGGTGAAACTCCTCCACGACGTGCGGCAGGACGCGCATGTCGCGGAGGCGATGGTGGTGTCCACGTGCAACCGGGTCGAGGTCTACGCCGAGGTCGACCGGTTCCACGGCGGGGTTTCGGCGATCACCACGCTGCTCGACCGGCACGCGGGGGCCGATCTCGCCCCCCACCTCTACGTGCACTACGAAGACCAGGCCGTCCACCACCTGATGTCGGTGGCCTCCGGGCTCGACTCGATGGTGGTCGGCGAGGGCCAGATCCTCGGCCAGATCCGGGCCGCGCTGCGGCTGGCACAGCAGGAAGACGCGGTCGGCTCGATCCTCAACGAGCTCGTCCAGCACGCCCTGCGGGTCGGCAAGCGCTCCCACAGCGAGACCGGCATCGACCGCGCGGGCGCCTCCCTCATCGGCGTCGGCGTCTCCCTGGCCGAGACCGTGCTCGGGCCCATCGAGGGCCGCCGGGCGCTGGTTGTCGGGGCGGGCTCGATGAGCGCGCTGACGGCGGCGACGCTCGCGCGCGCGGGCGTGACCGAGATCGTCATCGCCAACCGGACCTTCGAGCGGGCCGAGCGCCTCGCCGAGACCGTGGGCGGCCGGGCCGTCCCGCTCTCGGAGATCGCCGCCGAGCTCGCCACCGCCGACCTGGTCGTCTCCTGCGTCGGCGCGGGCACCCGCGTGATCACCCCTGAGATGATCCCGGCCCGGCAGGTCCCGCTGTTCCTGCTCGACCTCGCGCTGCCCCACGACATCGACACCGCTGTCCGTGCGCTGCCGCAGGTCACCCTGGTCGACCTCGAAGACATGCAGCGGTCGGGCGCCGGTTTCGACGGGGGCCGGGCCGCCGACATCGCGGCCGTGCGCGGCATCGTGGCCGACGAGGTCACCGCATATCTCAACTCCGCCCGCGCGGCCAAGGTGACGCCTACTGTGGTGGCGCTGCGCAGTCGCGCGGCCCAGGTGGTCGAGGCCGAACTCGGCAGGCTCCACTCCCGCATGCCCGACCTCGACGAACGTCAGCGAGACGAAGTGGCACAGGCGGTCCGGCGGGTGGTAGACAAACTGCTCCACGAGCCGACTGTGCGTGTCAAGCAGCTCGCTGCGTCTCCGGCAGGCGATCATTATGCCGAGGCGCTGCGCGAGCTGTTCAACCTGGACCCGAAGGCGCCAGACGCCGTTTCCCGGATGGAGATCGAGCAGTGAACCTGAGGCTGGGCACCCGCAAGAGCCTGATGGCGACGACACAGTCGCAGCAGGTGGCGGACCGGCTGACCGAGCTCACCGGTCGCGGCGTCGACCTCGTCGGGATCACCACCTTCGGCGACGTCACCAAGGCACAGCTCTCCCAGCTCGGCGGCACCGGGGTCTTCGTCAGCGAGCTGCGCGAGTCGCTGGCCCGCGACGAGATCGACTTCGCCGTCCACTCGCTCAAGGATCTGCCGACCTACCCCGACTCGCGGCTCACGCTGGCCGCGATCCCCCGGCGCGACGACCCGCGCGACGCGCTGGTCGGCCCGCTGAAGCTCGCCGATCTCTCCCGTGGGGCCCGCGTCGGCACCGGTTCGCCGCGCCGCATCGCCCAGCTACGGCAGCTGCGCCCCGACCTTGAGTACGTCCCGATCCGCGGCAACGCCGACACCCGGATCGGCAAGGTGACCTCCGGCCAGCTCGACGGCGTCGTGCTGGCCGCCGCAGGGCTGGTCCGGCTGCGGCGTGACGACGAGATCGCCAACTTCTTCGACACCGACGAGATGCTGCCGGCCCCCGGCCAGGGCGCGCTCGCGGTGGAGTGCCGGGCCGACCGGCCCGACCTGATCGAACTGCTGAGCACGCTCGACGACGTGCGTACCCGCGACGCCGTCACCGCCGAGCGTGCCGTGCTCGCCGCACTGGAGGCGGGTTGTTCCGCCCCCGTCGGCGCCTATGCCGTCGATGACGGCCATGTGCTCACCCTGACCGCCACCGTGGTGTCGATCGACGGCACCTCGGCGGTGCGTAAGTCCACCACCGGACCTCGCTCCGCGGCCATGGAACTCGGGCGGGAGCTCGCGACCACCATGATCGCGGAGGGGGCCGGGCAATTGATGGGAGAGCAGGCCCATTGACCGCGTCAGAGCATCATGAGATCGGCATCGGGGGCTTCGTCGCCTTCGTGGGCGCCGGTCCCGGTGACGAGAACCTGCTGACACTCCGGGGCGCCGACCTGTTGTCCAAGGCCGACGTCGTGGTCGTCGACCGGGAGTCGTACGGCCCGTTGCTGCGGCACTGCCGTCCGACGGTCGACGTGCGCGACGTCGTCGCCGACCCCGACGCGCTCGCCGGCGCGGTCGGCGCCGCCAAGAACGGGAAGCTGGTCGTCCGGGTGTGCCCGGGTGATCCGTCGTTCTTCTCCTCGGTGTCCGAGGAGGTCGCGGCCTGCGCCCGGGGCGAGGTCGACTTCGAGATCGTGCCCGGGGTGCCGCCGGCGACCGCCGTGCTGACCTACGCGGGCATCCCGCCGGCGTCGTCGGGGCCGGAGTTCCGGATCGTCGACGCCGCCCAGATCGACGACTGGTCGCGGCACGCGTCGGTCGACGGCACGCTGGTGATCTACAACGGGGTGGCAGAGGCGCCCGCGATCGGCAAGTCGCTGATCGCCGCGGGTCTGCCCGACTACACGCCGGTCGCGGTGACCAGCGACGGCACCACCACGGAGCAGTACACCGTGGTCTCCTCGCTGGGCCGTCTCGGGCCCGACCTGAAGCACGCCGGGATGACCGAACCGGCGCTCATCGTGGTCGGCGACGCCGTGGGCCAGCGGGAGAAGCACTCGTGGTTCGAGACCAAGCCGCTGTTCGGGTGGCGGGTGCTCGTGCCTCGTACCAAAGAACAGGCCGCGGGCCTGTCGGAGCAGTTGCGGAGCTACGGCGCGGTGCCGGAAGAGGTCCCGACGATCTCCGTCGAGCCGCCGCGCACACCGCAGCAGATGGACCGCGCCATCAAGGGCCTGGTCACCGGACGCTACGAGTGGGTGGCCTTCACCAGCGCCAACGCGGTGAAAGCGGTCAAGGAGAAGTTCGACGAATACGGCCTCGACGCCCGCGCCTTCGCCGGGCTGAAGGTGGCCGCCGTCGGCGACGCGACCGCCAGGGCGCTGGTCGAGTTCGGGGTCAAGCCCGACCTGATGCCGACCGGCGAGCAGTCGTCGGAGGGCCTGATCGAGGAGTGGCCGCCCTACGACTCGATGCTCGACCCGATCAACCGGGTGCTGCTCCCGAGGGCCGACATCGCCACCGACACGCTGGTGGCGGGGCTGACCGAGCTCGGCTGGGAGTGCGACGACGTGACGGCCTACCGGACCGTCCGGGCCGCTCCGCCGCCCGAGGAGATCCGCAACGCCATCAAGACCGGCGGCTTCGACGCCGTCCTGTTCACCTCGTCCTCGACGGTGCGCAACCTCGTCGGCATCGCCGGCAAGCCGCACAACGTCACGGTCATCGCGGTCATCGGGCCGCAGACCGCCAAGACGGCCGAGGAGTTCAACCTGCGCGTCGACGTGATGGCCGACAAGCCGTCGGCTTCCGCGCTGGCCGCCGCACTGGCGGAGTATGGTGCCAAGCAGCGCCAGGCGGCCGTCTCCGCCGGCGAGATCCCGCGCCGCCCCTCGCAGACTCGAAGGGGTGCCCGGCGACGTCCCAAGTGACCCCCACGAAGGTGGTTTTCGCATGAGTGCCGAGTTCCCGGTCGCCCGCCCACGACGGCTGCGCCGGACCGTTCCGCTGCGTCGGATGGTGGCCGGGACCCGGCTCCACCCGGCTGAGCTGATCCTGCCGATGTTCGTCAAGGAGGGCATCGCCGAGCCGGCTCCGGTGGGGTCGATGCCGGGCGTCGTCCAGCACACCCGTGACAGCCTCCGCAAGGCGGCCCACGAGGCCGCCGAGGCGGGCGTGGGTGGCGTCATCCTGTTCGGCATCCCGGCGGTCAAGGACGGCCGGGGTTCCGGCGCCGACGACCCGGAGGGCGTCGTCCAGCTGGCGCTCCAGGACCTCGCGTCAGAGGTCGGCGACGCGCTGGTCGTGATGGCCGACACCTGCCTCGACGAATACACCGACCACGGCCACTGCGGCATCCTGACGGCGACCGGTGAGGTCGACAACGACCTCACCCTGGAGCGCTACGCCGCCGCCGCGGTCGCTCAGGCCCGCGCCGGCGCCCAGGTGATCGCGCCCAGCGGCATGATGGACGGCCAGGTCGGCGCGATCCGCACGGCCCTCGACGCCGACGGCCACGCCGAGATCCCGATCCTGGCCTACTCGGTCAAATACGCCTCGGCGTTCTACGGCCCCTTCCGCGACGCCGCCGAGTGTGCCCCCCAGTTCGGCGACCGCAACGCCTACCAGCAAGACCCGGCCGGCCCGATCGGCGAGGCCCTGCGCGAGGTCAGGCTCGACCTGGCCGAGGGCGCCGACGCCGTCATGGTCAAGCCCGCCCTGGCCTACCTCGACGTCATCCACCAGGTCAGAGAGCTGGTCGACGTCCCGGTGGCCGCCTACCAGGTGTCGGGGGAGTACGCCATGGTCGAGGCCGCCGCCGCCAACGGCTGGATCGACCGCGACCGCGCGATCATGGAATCGCTGATCGCGATCCGTCGCGCGGGGGCCGACATGATCCTCACCTACTGGGCGACCGAAGTGGCGCGCAGACTGAGCTGAGGTTCCGTTTTCCTGGGGTCGCCCTGCGAAGATCCTGTGAGTCCGGGCATTATCGGGGGCAACAGCCCGTTTTTTCTCTGTGGGGGAGGAACAGCATCAGATGGTCGGGGTCCCGCTTGCTCGCCGTTCGAAGCGCCGTGCGCACCGAATACCGCACCGGCTCGAGGCGGTAGTCGACTACGCCCGGCTGGGCTGGGCGAGCTGCTTGGGAGCACATCCGCTGCGCGAGGGGCAGCGGGCGTGTTCATGTGATCGTGTGGGCTGTCCCGATCCGGGCGCCCATCCGCTGTCGCCCGCCTGGCGCAACCAGGCCACGACCGACACGGCCCAGCTCACCCGGTGGTTCGAGCAGGAACCAGAGGCCAATGTGGTCCTGCCCACCGGACGCGTATTCGACGTGTTCGACGTGCCGGCGGAAATCGGAATGTCCGCCCTCACCTCGCTGGAGTCTTCAGGCCCGGTCGCCGTCAACGGCGACCGGGTTCTTTTTTTCGTCGCCACGCGCGGTAACCCGGAGGATGAGGACGAGTGGTGGACGTCGTCGATCGACACCGGTCCTGAGACGATCGAATCCAATCCGGGGCTGCGCTGGCACTGCCGTGACTCCTACGTCCTGGCGCCGCCGTCGTCGCTGGTCGGCGGGGGTTCGGTGAGCTGGGTCCGGCCGCCTGACGGGCGTCCGCTGCCCGATCCGCTGCGCGTGCTGGACGTGCTCGCCGACTAGGCTCGGTGGGCGTGAGTCGTACCGACAATTCAGCGGCCCTGTTCGCGCGGGCCAAGGAGATCGTCCCGGGTGGGGTCAACTCGCCGGTCCGGGCGTTCGGCGCCGTGGGCGGCACGCCCAGGTTCATGGCGTCCGGGCAGGGGCCCTACATCACCGACGTCGACGGGAACACCTACGTCGACCTGGTCTGCTCGTGGGGGCCGATGATCCTCGGCCACCGTCATCCGGCGGTGGTGGAGGCCGTCACGAACGCGATGTCCGGCGGGTTCTCCTACGGCACGGCGACCGAGGGCGAGGTGCTGCTGGCCGAGGAGATCGTCTCCCGGGTGGCGCCCGTGGAGAAGGTCCGCCTGGTCAGCTCGGGCACCGAGGCGACCATGAGCGCGGTCCGCCTGGCGCGCGGCTTCACCGGCCGCTCGAAGATCGTCAAGTTCGCCGGCTGCTACCACGGCCACGTCGACGCGCTGCTGGCCTCGGCCGGCTCCGGCGTGGTGACCTTCGGACTGCCCGACACCCCGGGCGTGACCGGCGCGTCGGCGGCCGACACGCTGGTGCTGCCCTACAACGACCTGACGGCGGTCGAGGAGGCGTTCGCGCTCCACGAGGTCGCCGCCGTGATCACCGAGGCGTGCCCGGCGAACATGGGCGTGGTGCCGCCCGCGGAGGGCTTCAACCGTCGGCTCAAGGAGCTGTGCCGGGAGAACGGCGCGCTGCTCATCGTCGACGAGGTGCTGACCGGCTTCCGGGTCTCGGCCGCGGGTTGGTACGGCCTCGACCCCGTCGACGCCGACCTGGTGACGTTCGGCAAGGTCATGGGCGGTGGTCTGCCCGCCGCCGCGTTCGGCGGACGGGCCGATGTGATGGCCCGGCTGGCCCCGGAGGGCCCGGTCTACCAGGCGGGCACCCTGTCGGGTAACCCGCTGGCCTGCGCCGCCGGGCTGGCGACACTGCGGGCCTGTGACGACGACGTCTACGCTCGGGTCGACGCCGCCGCCCTGGCCGTGGGTGACGCGGTCGCCGGCGCGCTGGCCGCCGCCGGTGTCCCCCATCGGCTGCAGCGGGCCGGAAATCTTTTCTCGATCTTCTTCGCCGACGGCGCGGTGACCGATTTCGCGTCGGCGAAGGCTCAGAACACGGCCGCGTTCACCGCGTTCTTCCACGCGATGCTCGACCAGGGTGTCTATCTTCCCCCGTCGGCCTTCGAGGCCTGGTTTCTGTCGTCCGCCCACGACGACACGGCCTTGTCGAAGGTCGTCGATGCCCTCCCGATCGCGGCCAAGGCCGCGGCTCAGGCAGTGGGTTAGACGGACCGGGCGCGGTTCTTGGCCCTCGACTGACGGGCGTTGGTGGCCAGCGTCTCGAGGTAGGAAACGCGGGCGGCGGGCGACTGCTTCGTGAAGAGGTTGTTGATGATTCGCATGTCTTCATCTTGCAATACTTAATAGTTGAGGACAAGCGAGATTTTCTTGGGTGAACGCTTTAGACTGGCTACATGTTGGACTTGCACCGGCTCAAGGCCCTCCACGCCGTCGCCACCTACGGTTCCGTCGGCGCCGCGGCCGAGGCGCTGATGGTCACCCCGTCGGCCATCTCCCAGCAGCTCGCGAAGCTGGAGAAGGAGACCGGCGCGGTGCTCGTCGAGCGCAACGGCCGCGGCGTGAAGCTCACCGACGCGGCCGGCCTGCTCGCCGAACACGCCGAGAGGATCCTCGCGCTGGTCGAGACGGCCGAGGCCGACTTCGAGGCGCTGCGTGGCGCGGTGGTCGGGCGGCTGTCGATCGCGGCCTTCCCGACGGCCGCGCGCGGCATCTTCCCCGCGGCGCTGAAGGTGCTCCACGATCAGCACCCCGATCTCGGCCTGCTGTTCTGGGAGCGCGAGCCGGAACGGATGATCCGCGAGGTCTCGCGTGGTGAGATCGACCTCGCTGTGGTGCAGGACTGGCTGAACCGCCCGATGGCCATGCCCGAGGGCCTGTCCCGCCACGCCCTGCTCGACGACGTGGCCGACATCGCCGTCCCGGCCGACCACCTGCTGGCCGACCGGCGTGAGATCGCGCTGGCGGATCTGCCCGACGACCGCTGGATCACCTCCGCGCCGAACACGGTCTGCCACGACTTCCTGCTGTTCCTGGTGCGTTCGGCGGGCAAGGAACCCGACATCGTCTGCATGGCCGACGAATATCCGACCCAGCTCGCGCTGGTCGCGGGTGGTCACGGCCACGCGCTGATCCCGAGGCTCGGGCGGGGGGTCGTACCGGAAGGGGTCCGGATCATCCCGATCCTGCCCCGGCCGACCCGGCGCATCTACGCGGTGTGGCGGACCGACGCGGCCCGCCGCCCGGCCATCCGGGCCGCCGTCGACGCGCTGCGGACGGTCTGCACGCAACTGGAGACCACGCTTCGGCTGGCCTGACGCCCTCTCGTCGGACGGTACGAGTAGGCTGGCGCCACCATGACTGAGACGACCGTCGTTCACCTCTTGCGCCATGGTGAGGTGTACAACCCGACCGGGGTCCTCTACGGCAGGCTGCCCGGCTTCCACCTGTCGGACAATGGCCGGGCGATGGCCGACATGGTGGCGAAATCCATAGCGAACCGCGACATCGTGACTCTCTGGAGCTCGCCGATGGAGCGGGCCCAGGAGACCGCCGCGGCGTCGGCCGAGGTGCTCAAGCTGCCGGTCACCCTCGACGTGCGGCTGACCGAGGCCATGAACGTCTTCGAGGGCAAGAAGGTGGCCAACGACAACCGCGCCTTCTTCCGCGACCCACGCAACTTCTGGCACTTCCGCGATCCGCGCCGCCCGTCCTGGGGCGAGGCCTACCGCGACGTCGTGGCCCGCATGAAGTCGGTGATCGACGACGCGCGCGCCGAGTCGCGGGGTCACGAGGCGCTGCTGGTCTCCCACCAGCTCCCGATCTGGATCATCCGCCTGGCCACCGAGAGCAAGCGCCTCTGGCACGACCCCCGTCGCCGCCAGTGCAGCCTGGCCAGCCTGACGACGTTCACGTTCGACGGCGACCGCCTGGTCAGCGTGGGCTACAGCGAACCGGCGGCGGCGTTGCTCAAGAACGTGTAGCCGAGCCCCTACTGTGAGTGATCTCCGAACGTAAGGAAGATCATGACAGTAGTCGGCACAGTGACGAGGATCCGGGCCGAGGGCCATGCCCGCCGGGTCGTGGGCATGCGCCAGGTGATCCTGGAGATCGTCGACGACGTCGCGGCTTCGGGCGCCTTCCACTACGGACCGCGCACCGCCGCGATGGAGAAGGCCTTCGAGCGGTCCTGGGGCGGCCACGCCGTCGCCACGACCTCCTGCACCCAGGCCCTACAGCTCGCGCTCCGGGCGGCCGGGATCGGGGCGGGGGACGAGGTCGTCGTCCCGGCCGCGACCTTCGCGGCCACCGCGTTCGCCGTCGCGGCGGTCGGCGCGGTCCCGGTCATCGTGGACGTCGAGCCCGACACCCGCTGCATCAGCGTCGCGGCCGTCGAAACGGCCCTCACCCCGCGCACCCGCGCGGTGATCCCCGTCCACCTGCACGGCCACATGGCCGACATGCCCGCGCTGTGCGCGCTGGCCGCCCGGCACGGGCTCACGGTCATCGAAGACTGCGCCCAGGCCGCCGGCGCGACCCTCCACGGACGGCCCGCCGGGACCTTCGGCGACTTCGGCTGCTTCTCCCTGTGGGTCGGCAAGGTGATCGGCGGTCTCGACGACGGGGGGCTCATCCTCACCAACCGGCCGGACGCGGTGCCGCTGCTGCGCCGCCTCACCAACATGGGCCGCACCACCGCCGACCGGCACACCCACCACGAAGCGGGCGCCCGAGCCCGGCTCGGCGAGGCCAACGCCGCGATCATCACCCACCAGCTCGGACTGCTCCCCGGCTGGGCGGCCCGCCGCCGCGAACTCGCCGCGTTCTTCGACGAGTCCTTCGCCGACCTGCCCGTCCGCACGCCGTCCGTCGCACCGGGCCACGAGCACGTCTATTACAAGTACGTCCTCCAGGTCCCCGACGTGCCCGCCCTCGCCGAGCACCTCGACCGCCGGGGCATCGAAAGCGAGCAGGTCTACCCCTATCTCCTCCCCGACCAGCCCGCCTTCGCGGACTTCGTCCACCGGGCCCATCCCACGCCCCAGGCCGCGGCCGTCAACCCGCACCTGATCTGCCTGCCCCTCTACCCCGAGCTCACCGACGAAGAAGCGGGCCGAATCGCCGCCGCCGTCCGCGACTTCCACATGTGCGACGGGCCCATAGTCGTGCCTTTTCGCCAGGTCTAGTCATGCTTGCCCGGGAGCTGGTCCTGTTCAGCCCGGGGTGGGCATGCGTGTCTACTGGTTCGGGTCATGACCCGAAGGGCTGGGCGAAGCCGTTCGCGTGTGTGCTCGCTGCCCCGTCTTCGTTCTGGGCGGATCACGGGATGAGTCGTCGGCTCTCTCGTCGTCGCGATAAGCGGTGGTGGGTGCGGTGAAGCTGTCGGAGCCGGCGGAGACGTACGGGCGGCGGTGGGACATCCCCGGCAGTAGCGCGGAGGGTGGACTGAGGTGCGTCGTCAGCTCATTCGGCAAGAGGTGTTGAATCGGGGGATTTCCAATGTACGGATCATCGGCAACCTGGCCCCACGGACTTCTGTTGTACAGCAGAAAGCGCGGATGCCCTCGCTGGGCATCCGCGCTTGTTCACACCAAATGAGGGCGCTTATGTTCGCCCGATACTTTATGTGACGACCGCAGAGAAGGATTGAGTGCCGCGAAAACTGGCACAGGTTGTGCCGCATTCCGTTCATGTGAACGTGAAGGTGTGACAGCGCAGAGGAATGTGCGGCCTGAGAGTGTTTCGGGAAAGGGCTCGGCGGACAAGGCTTGAGTCCGAAGCCGTTGCGCTGCCACGGTGGAGCTCAGGTTGAGGACCGCCCAGGTAGGTGGATCGATGCAGCGGCCTTGAGGTTGGGTCTCGTCGCACACCCGGCGGGAGGGCGCGGCGTTCCGCCGCTCGTGCGATCCCCGCCAGGTGGTTGCTGTGCTAGCAGAATGACCAGGTCATGGGTCACCCCCGCTTCCCCGAGCAGCTCACGCCGACCGGCGGTCTTCTGGACGACCTCCAGGAAGGGCGAGCGGATGGCGTTAGACCGGCTCCGGGTTGGGAGGCTGGTGGGCTCTGTAGTCCCGGGCACGGGCGGTGAGTTCTCGGACGAACAGCGGTGATGGTGTGACCTGGCCCTCGCGCCCGATCGGGGAGGGCGCCAGCGGTATGAGCAGGTCGGTGGTGGGTGAGTGCAACCACAGGGCCATCTGGTAGAGCTCGGGGATCCGTAGGAGCCGGAGGTCGAACCCGGCCAGTTGGAGCTGCGGCAGGGCTCGTGCGGCCTTGACCGCGGTCGCGGTGGCTCCAACGGATGAGCCTCTGTAGAACGTTGGCGGAAAGGTGCGTTCCGGCGTTTCGGAGACTTCGGCGCCGGCGAGCACATTGCCGCCGGACTCCAGCAGGAATCGCCAGCCCACCGGCTGCGCCGCTTCCAGGCCGCCGCCGGCCTCGATGTCTCGCACGAGCAGTGCGAACACCTGGTGTGGGGTGGACACCTTCACGTCATTCAGGGCGAACTCGCCCAGCAGTTTCGGGCCGTCTCCGCTGGCTCTGGCGATTTGGCCGAGATGGGAGCGTGTTTCGTCGCGGATCCGTCCCGGCGGTTCAGGCGTGTTCAACGGCATTGCGAAGCTCCCTGAGGCTAGTTGCGCCGAGTCTTGAAGGTCCTGTTCCAGGTGCCGTTCTGGCCGCCCGGGTAGCCGCCGAAGAGCGTCTCCCACGCGATCCACATGATGGGAGCGTCCTCCATGCCCTCGTATACGCCCCCCGTGTCCTCCCACGGGTCGTGCACCCATACGTGCACCAGTTCACCGGTCTCCGGGCGGTAGCTGTACCCCCAGATGTTGACGACGTGGCCGGAGAGGCCGCCCCCCCAGCCGATGTTCATGATGATCGGGCGTCCGGCGTCTATCTCCGCCTTGACCTCGTTCTTCGTCAGCTCCGTGAGCCTTTTGAGCCCCACCCACCTGCCGCCCGTCCACGTCTGGTCGACGCGATGCCTGTCGGCTTCGGCAACCGGGACCTGAATCCCGGCTTGCTGCAGCGGCCCCGCATCCGGCCACCAGCCCTGGTTGCAGTCCCCGCGTAACTCGCCATCCGGGCAGCACCTGAACGGACGTTGGTCGGCGAGCCGGGAGTCGTCCCTGTTGAGGACTGCGGCGGCGAATCCGCACTGGGTCCAAACTTGCGCGTTGGCGTAGAAGTTCGCGACGCTGATCGTCGTCGCGTTCCAACACCAGAATGTTTGTTCCTGGTATTGAATGCTGCGCCAGTATGTCGAGCCGAGGCTCTTGATCATTACGCCCTCGTCTGGTTGTGACACGCGACGTCATTCCTTTCGCTACGCCGGTTACGTCGTCGCCGTCTTCGTGTTGATGATTTCAACGGCATCCTTGGCAGAGCTTTAACCGGACAGCCGAGAATGTAAATGGGCAGATTTATCCGGAGTGGAGCCGAGAAACTCGAGCCTCTGAGCCCGGCTGAGGTTCCGTCAAGGCGGCTGTCGCCAGCCGTCATTTGGGTGCTGACGTGCGCGGTCAGTGAGTACGGGGGCGGGGTGCCAGAACCTCGGTGAGGCTGGCGATGGCGTGCGTGAGTGGCGCGTTCCATAAGGAACGGTGTCCAGATCCGGCCAACCTCGCATCCGTCAGGGCCGAGCCCTTGCCGGGGGGCGGGTGCGGCCGGATGATCAGGCGGGCGAAAGGGGCGTTGAGCAAGGTGAGGTCTCCCCCTGGACATGGCGATCCGCACGCCGTCGTGGCGTGGTGTTGTGCGCGTCCCCTGCGCGGCGCGGGCACCTGACCATCAGCTGGCGCGCCTTCTCTGACGTGCTCGCTTTCAGGCTCGGCTGAAGCGGTCCGGGATCATCAGTGGAGGCTCTGGAGCGAACCGGAGCGAGGAGGGAAGACACCGGATCAGAGCGCCCGGACCGACCACCCGCAGGGTGGGCCGATAATATGGATGCTCTACCGGCTGTAGTTCAAGGAGATCTCCTCCATGTCCCCCTTTTCGCGTGCTGTCGTCGCCGTGTGCTCGGCGCTGCTGCCGATGCTGGTGCTGGCCGGGTGCGCCGGAAACGTCGGGGGCACGGGGCAGCCTGAGTCCGACGACACCCGCTTCGTCGCCGGTGACGGCAAGGTGCAGATCTTCGAGCCCGGCGAGCGCAAGCCCGCCCCGGTCGTCGAGGGCCGGACCCTCGAAGGCGGCCAGACCTCGATGGCTGAGGGCAAGGTCACCGTCATCAACTTCTGGGCCTCGTGGTGCGCGCCGTGCCGGGCCGAGGGGCCGACGCTCAAAGACGTCGCCGCCCGCACCAAGTC
Source organism: Herbidospora mongoliensis (assembly GCF_001570545.1). GTDB lineage: Bacteria > Actinomycetota > Actinomycetes > Streptosporangiales > Streptosporangiaceae > Herbidospora > Herbidospora mongoliensis. Next base: position 664,486 of record NZ_BBXD01000008.1, read on the forward strand.
CACCGGCGTCGACTTCCTCGGCATCAACTTCAAAGACCAGCAGGCCGCGGCCACCGCCTACGACACCCAGCTGGCGCCGGGCTACCCGAGCATCCACGACCAGGCCGGCAAGGTCCTGCTCGGTTTCTCCGGCACGGTCCCGCCCGCCGCCATCCCCTCCACCCTCATCATCGACAAAGAGGGCAGGATCGCGGCCCGCGCCCTGGGCGCCGTGAAATACCAGGCGCTGCTCGACGCCGTGACCAAGGTCTCCAGTGAATCTCGCTGACACCGTCGCCTCGGGGTCGCTGCTGGTCGCCCTGCCGATCGCGCTGCTCGCGGGCCTGGTGTCGTTCCTGTCGCCGTGCGTGCTGCCGCTGGTGCCGGGCTATCTGTCCTACGTGACCGGCATGAGCGCCGACCCCAAGCGGGGGCGCCTGGTGCTCGGATCCCTGCTGTTCGTGCTCGGGTTCGCCCTCGTTTTCGTGCTGGGCGGCGCGCTGTTCGGCGGGCTCGGGTCGACGCTGCTCGGCAACGCCGAGGTGATCACGCGGGTGCTCGGCGGGATCACGATCGTGCTCGGGCTGGCGTTCATCGGGATCATCCCGGGGATGCAGCGTGACTTCCGCATCCACAAGCTCCCCGCCGCCGGGCTCGCGGGGGCCCCGCTGCTGGGTATCGTGTTCGGGCTCGGCTGGACACCGTGCATCGGCCCCACGCTGGCCGTCGTGCTGACCCTCTCGGTCGACCAGGGCAGCGCGGCCAGAGGGGCGCTGCTCGCGTTCGGCTACGCACTCGGGCTCGGGCTGCCGTTCGTGGCGGCCGGGCTCGCCTATCGCAAGGCGCTCCACACGTTCCGCGCGGTGCGCCGACACTCCCAGCTCATCACGCGGATCGGAGGAGCCATGCTGGTCGCCGTCGGGTTGCTGCTGGTCACCGGTCTGTGGGGCGAGCTCATCGCCGGTCTCCAGACCTGGGTCGGCGGATTCGAGCCGGTGATATGACGCTGACCGAAGAGAAGACGACTCAGGAGCGCCCGAAGGGGCTCGGCCCGATCGGCTGGCTGCGCTGGGGCTGGCGGGTGCTCACCTCGATGCGCACCGCCCTCATCCTGCTGTTCCTGCTGGCGCTGGCCTCGGTGCCGGGGTCGCTGTTCCCGCAGCGCGGGGTCGATCCGGGCGCGGTGGCCCGCTACCTGACCGACGACCCGGTCAAGGCCGAGTGGCTCGACCGGTTCTGGCTGTTCGACGTCTTCAAGGCGCCCTGGTTCGCGGCCATCTACCTGCTGCTGTTCCTGTCGCTGGTCGGCTGCGTGCTGCCGCGCCTGGCGGTGCATCTGAAGGAGATCCGGCGCACGCCGCCACCCGCGCCGCGCAACCTGGCCCGGCTGCCGCACCACGCCGACATCGAGGGCGACCTCGCCTCGGCCGAGGCCTATCTGCGGTCGAAGCGCTGGCGGGTGGCGACCGGCGAGGGCTGGGTGTCGGCCGAGAAGGGCCACCTGCGCGAAACCGGCAACCTGCTCTTCCACGTCGCGCTGCTCGTGCTGCTGGTCGCGGTGGGCGCGGGCGGGCTGTTCGGCTACCGGGGCAACGTGCTCGTGGTCGAGGGCGACGGGTTCTCCAACACGGTGGCCGCCTACGACCGCTACCTGCCCGGGTCGCAGGTGTCGCCCGAGGATCTGCAGCCGTTCTCGTTCACGCTGAAGGACTTCCAGGCGACCTACGTCGGGCCCGGTCACGAGAAGCAGGGCCAGCCGCTCGACTACTTCGCCAAGCTGGCTGTGCAAGACGCGCCGGGCGCCCCCGAGCGCGAGGTCGAACTGCGGGTCAACGAGCCTCTCGAAGCCGACGGCGCGCTGACCTACCTGATCGGCCACGGCTACGCCCCCACGTTCCGCATCACCGGTGGCGACGGCAAGGTGGCGTTCGAGGGCCCGGTCCCGTGCCTGGTGAACAACACCGCGACCTTCGAGTCCGAGTGCGTCATCAAGGTGCCCGACGCAGCCCCCGACCAGCTCGCCTTCCTCGGCCGCTTCCTGCCCTCGACCGTGCCGAACGGCGAGGAGTGGCTGTCCATCTTCCCTGGCGCGGCCAACCCGACCGTGCAGATCTGGCCGTTCAAGGGCGACCTGGGGCTCGATGCGGGAACCCCCCAGTCCGTGTACGACCTGGGCGCCCACCAGAACCTCAAGCCCCTCGGCCAGATGACCGCCTCGCCCAAGCCCATGGCCGTCGGCGAGGCCATCGACCTGCCCGAAGGCGCCGGAAAGATCGAGTTCACCGGCGTCAAGGAGTGGATCACCCTCCAGACCACCTACGACCCGGGCCGCTTCCCGGCCCTGCTGGCCTCCGGCGCCGCGATCCTCGGCCTGCTGCTGTCCCTCCAGATCCGCCGCCGCCGGGTGTGGGTGCGGCTGAGGGACGGAGGGGTCACAGTGGGAGGATTGACCCGCACCGAGGGCGGTGACTTCGGCGAGGAGTTCGCCGAACTGACGAAAGCCCTGGAACAGCACGCTCGTGCAGAGGTGAAGGATGTCCCCTGATCGCTTGGCCACATTGAGCGACCAGCTCGTGCTGGCCGCCATTCTCCTCTACCTGGCCGCGATGGTCGGCTACGCCCTGGAACTGGCCTTCGGCCGCGTCACCGAAACGGTGCGCGAACGCAAGCTGGTCTCCGTCGGCGGTCCCGCCGAGGAGGTCCCGGAGGCCGCCGCGCCGGAACCCGCCTCCTGGGCGCCCAAGGCAGGTCTCGCCGGCACCGTGGCCCTGTGGCTCGGCTGGGCCGCCAACGTGGGCGGCACGCTCACGCGCGGCCTGGCGGTCGACCGCTGGCCGTGGGGCAACATGTACGAGTTCGTCGTCGCCATGCTGCTCGCGGCGGTGACGGTGTTCTTGTTCCTCCAGGTCCGCTACCCGGTCAGGTTCCTCGGTGCGTTCGTCGCCGTGGTCGCCGCGATCGGCCTCGGGTTCGCGGTCCGCGTCCTCTACACGCAGGCCGGGCCGGTCGTGCCCGCGCTCGACTCCTACTGGGTGGCCATCCACGTCAGCGCCGCCATCGCGGCCAGCGGCCTGTTCATCGTCGGCGGCGTCGCCGCGGCGCTGTTCCTGGTGCGCAAGGAGGGCCCGTCGCGGCTGCCCGCGCGGGCCGACCTCGAACGGGTCGCCCACCGCGTCATCGTCATCGCGTTCCCCATCTGGACCTTCGCCGTCATCTCGGGCGCGCTGTGGGCCGACAAGGCGTGGGGCCGTTACTGGGGCTGGGACCCGAAAGAGGTCTGGGCGTTCATCACGTGGGTCGCCTACGCCGCCTACCTGCACGCGCGTGCGACCGCCGGCTGGAAGGGCAAGGCCGCGATGATCGTGTCGCTGATCGCGTTCGCCTGCCTGATGTTCAACCTGGTCGGGGTGAACATCTTCATCGGCGGCATGCACTCCTACGCCGACGTCAGCAAGTAGGGGGGCTAGTCCTCTTCGCGCAACTTGCGCTCGAGGCTGCGGAGGAAGTCGGGGTCGTCGTCAGGACCCCTCGGCGCCGGGGGCGGCGGCGAGGGGAGCAGGTTCTGTCCGGGAGTGATCGGTTCGGGCACCGGTCGCCCGGCGAGCAGCCACAACACCCCGCCCATCGCCGGAATCATCACGACCAGGACCCACGCGGCCTTGGGGAGCGTCCGCACGATTTCTGGGGGAGTGGTGATGACATCGAAGAGGCAGTAGAGCCAGAAGGCCAGCAGCGCCAGCCCGACAACCACGTTCGCCATTCCAACACGGTATGCCATGTCGTGGCCTGATCGTGTTGCGTCACTGATAGCAGCCGACGAAGCGGGATGACTCGGACCAGACGGGCATCGTACTGTGGGCCGGTACAGCACCTTCCCGACCTAGAGAGAGGTGCGATGGCGCAGCAGGGCGACAGAGGCCGCCACCGGCGAGGGAATCGGTGGTGGCAGCGGAGCCACGCAGAAGCCAGCTATGTCTCGATTCGTGGGGTCGAGGCAACGCAGGAGCGCAGGGAAACGAAGGTCACCGAACGGACCGACTTCTGGGCGGACACCCCCCGAGTCGTCGAGACCCCGGTGACCGCCCCGGTCGTTGACCGCCCGCAGTACACCTGGCGCGACTTCGAGCTGGACGACCAGCCCGCACGCGCCGAACCGCACCACCCCGACAGCCCCGACTACCGTGACGGCCGCCGCTACTGTGGCGCCCTGGAGACGATCCTCTACCGGCAGTGGGACTCCATGGACGGCCCGCCGCCCCCCGACATCATCCGCGCGGTCGACAGCCTGGCCCGGTTGCCCGACCGGCTGAAGGAGACGCTCGCCGTCGGCCTCGACGGCATCTACATTGGCCCGGGAGGCGTCCCCGACCTCGACGACATGGGTTACCTGCGCGGCGCCCCGCTCCCGAGTGGCCGCGCGACCTGGGACATCTGCGCCGGCGCGTACGGCGACCGCAAGATCGTCGTCGGTGACCGCCCGAGTCCCACGCCCGATGTGATGATGCACGAAGTCGGTCATGCGCTGGACGATGTGGACTCCCGTCCGGGAGAGTGGGTGTCGGACTCACCCGAGTTCGCCGCTCTCTACGACGAGTGCATCCCCCATCTGGCCTCGACCTTCCACAAGCAGTCCGGAGAACTCGGCCGCAAGGAGTTCTTCGCCGACGCCTTCGCCGCCATCGCGTCGAGGCAGCGTCCCGCCCTGATAGACATGCTGGGCGGGGACACCAGAACCGCACTCAACGTCATGCTCTTCTTCAACAGGCGCTACGGAATCTAGGTAGGTCCCTGATGTTCGTGATCCGGCTCGCTGACGGCACGCTGCGGGTCCCGCAGTCGTTGACCAGCGACGACGGCCGCCTGATCGGCAACGCGTATGTCGAGATCGCGCCCGGCGAGCCGGACTACGACCAGTGGCTGGAAGAGTCCATCACCGAGGAAGAAGAAGCCGAGCGGCGGCGCAGATGGCAGGAAGAGAACGACGAGCTCGAACGTGAATTCCTGGCCTTCAAGGCGGAGCAGGACACGTCCAATGGGTAATATTTTATAAGTCCATTCTGTTGCCGGCGCGGATGGCGCCCCGACAACAGAACCTTGGACATCAGCCTGAAAACAGAAAAGGCGCGGCTCTTGGTCTGCCGCGCCTTACTGCATCTCTACCGCGAAGCTACCCGTTCGGCTTGTCAGCCGTAAGGACGTCCTCTCCGCGGAGAAGGGCGTGCACTTCCGACTCGCGGAAACGCCGGTGCCCTCCGGGGGTACGGATGCTGCTGATTCTCCCCGCCGCGGCCCAGCGAGTCACGGTCTTCGGGTCGACCCTGAAGAGGGCGGCAACCTCTCCAGGGGTCAGCAGACGCTCGCTGCTACTCTCCACAATCTCTCCCCCTCGCATCCCGCGTCCTGCAGCGGGCGGACAGGTAACCAGTGTGCCGAGCGAAGCCTGATTTATCCGTGGTTTTCAGAGAAGATCACGGGATGTTACCGGCTCAGTGCCCGATTGTTATATGATAGAGCCTCTTTGGGGCGCTCGTGGGTGTTTCTTTACGAAAGCGCCGTGATGGGCACACTAGCAGCGCTCGCGACGGATGCGAAGAGAGTCCGCCATACGGGACAGTGACGTAACCTCTACGGCGTGCATCCGGTAATCGTCTACACCCTGTCCCGCCTTGGGCTGTTCGCCGTCGCCCTGGGCGTCCTCTATCTGCTGGGCCTGCGATCGGTCGCGCTGCTCGCCGTGGCCGTGGTGCTGAGCGGGCTCGCCAGTTACGTTCTGCTGTCGAAGCAGCGGGACGCGGTCAGTGAGCGGATCAGCGAGAAGAGACACCAGCCCGAGGGCTAGTCAGGGCATCGGGAACATTCCGACTCGGGCATGGTACTCGTGCCCGAGGTTCGTGGTGTCGCTTCCCACCAAAAGCCCCTTCTTTACCGCGAGAAAGGCCTTCACCCCGATTCCTCTCTCGCGGCCTGGATTCCAACCGAGCGCCATTCCAGTGCGCGGATGGATCGCTGCGATGCCCTCTCGCGGGACCGCTCCGCGCCCGGCGGAGTCCTTTCCCAGCGGGTTGTCCATCCAGCGCTGATGGCCCCCGACGTAAACGGCCTTGCCGGTGATCGCGACGCTGTAGAGCGAATCTCCACCGGTGTGGTTGACCCACGTGGGCTTCACGTTCGCGCCTTTCGCGTACGTCTCGAAGCGCGCCGCCGTGTCGCAGAGTTTTCCCGTCTTGGGGGACGCGCCTCCGGTGGTGACCACCACGAAATAGGTTCCGTCGGGGGAGACGTCGAGTCCGCGTACATAAGAGGGAAATCCGTCGCGGCAATGCGGGGCATAGGCGTCGGTGCGCCATGCGGCCACCTTGCCGGTCTTGAGATCGATCTGGCCGAGTTGGTCGCGGGGCCTGCCGTCGAGGGTGGTGAAGGAGCCGTCGAGAATCAGGCGGTCTTTCGTCGCGGCCATCGCGTGGACCTTCGGGTCGGCGTCGGACCTGCCGCCACCGGGGCTCACGGTGAACGTGGGGTCGACCGCGCCGGTGTTCGCGTCGAGGCGGGCCAGCGCGGTGCGCTGCGCTCTGCCGATGTGGGAGAAGTCACCGCCGACGTAGAGGTGTGCGCCCTGACGTACGAGAGAGGTGATCTCGCCGCCGTAGGCGGTGGCCCCGAACGACGGGACCGCGGCGCCCGACGGGACCGACACCGCGGCGATGCCCCGGGAGAAGGAGCCGCCGGCGTAGACCGTGCCGTTGGTCCCGGTGGCCAGGGCGTTGACCGGGCCGTCGAGGTAGGGGGCGAAGGGGGAGACGCGGCCGGTCGTCAGGTCGAAGGCGAACAGGTTGGTGCGGCGGTAGGTCGCCGTGCCGGACCTGACCGAGGAGAACTCCCCGCCGACCACCACCGTGCCGCCCACCAGCGCCAGCGCGTTGACGATGCCGTCTAACACATGGGGTGTGTGGTTCACGGGGTTCGCCGACACGACCGACGGGTGTCGGACGCCCGCCGACGCCGGAGTGGCGACGAGCGCGAGAGCGCTTACTGTGATCATGAATCTGGCACGCATGGCCAAGTCCTAGCAGACGCAGAGTAATCAACGCACTACGTTGCGCGCATTCGACCAGGCGTGGCATGACGGTGTGTGAGGGAGTCCTAGGCTGGGCACCATGACGCGCGCTTCGCTGGACAAACAGCCCCATGAGGTCGCGGCCATGTTCGACCGCACGGCCGCGCGCTACGACCTCGTCAACGACGTGCTGTCGCTCGGCCAGGACCGGCTGTGGCGGCGGGCCACCGCGTCCGCGATCGACGCCGGGCCCGGCGAGCTGGTCCTCGACCTCGCGGCCGGCACCGGCACCTCGACCGACACGTTCACCCAGCTCGGCGCGCGCGCCATCGCCTGCGACTTCTCGCTCGGCATGCTGCGCACCGGCGTCGAGCGCCGGGGTTCGTCGGGGCTGACCGGCGGCGTCGCGGGTGTGACGTTCGTCGCCGGTGACGCGCTCAAGCTGCCGTTCGCCGACGGGGTGTTCGACGCGGTCACGATCTCGTTCGGGCTGCGCAACGTCGCCGACACCGGCCAGGCGCTGGAGGAACTGCTGCGGGTCACGCGTCCCGGCGGGCGGCTGGTCGTCTGCGAGTTCTCGCGGCCGAAGCCGAAGGCGTTCGACACGATCTACACGCAATACCTCATGCGGCTGCTGCCGGTGGTGGCGCGGGCGGTCAGTTCCAACCCCGAGTCCTACGAATACCTCGCCGAGTCCATCCGCGACTGGCACGACCAGCGGAGCCTGGCGGCGGTCATCCAGGGCGCCGGGTGGAAGCGGGTGGCGTGGCGTGACCTGAGCATGGGGATCGTGGCACTCCACCGGGCTACTCGACCGGAAATGTCATGAAAATTGCACCGCGGCGCCAGGGCTGGCGATCTTTTCGCCAGGAAGGTGCATGTTTACCCGTCGGTAGCCGTCTACCCCCTGACGAACTTGTCGGGGGAGGGACTAGACTGCGGCGCGACAAGTTTGTGAAGTAGTTCACAAAGGCACGAAAGAACTCAAAAGGACAGGACAGGTCCCCTCGTGAGCGAGCCAGCCCTTGCGGCGCGGCGGAGCGAGACCGATGCCGATGTGATCGTCGTCGGTGCCGGCCCCGCCGGATCGACGACCGCGTTTTATCTGGCGCAGTCCGGGCTGTCGGTCCTGCTTCTCGAGAAGACGACCTTCCCCAGGGAGAAGGTCTGCGGCGACGGCCTCACGCCGCGCGCGGTCAAGGAACTGCTCTCGATGGGCGTCGACGTCAACGCCCCCGGCTGGATCAGGAACAAGGGCCTGCGCGTCGTCGGCGGCGGCCTGTCGTTCGAACTCGACTGGCCGGAGCTGTCCAGCTTCCCCGACTTCGGGCTGGTCCGGACCCGCAAGGACTTCGACTCCATCCTGGCCGACCACGCGGTGTCCAGAGGCGTCACCCTGCTGCAGGGCGTGAACGTGACCGCCCCGGTGATCGACGAGCGCAGCGGCCACGTCGTCGGCGTGAAGACCGCCTCCGGCGACGTCTACCGCTCCCGCCTGGTCATCGCGGCCGACGGCAACTCGACCCGCATCTCGCTGGCCATGGGCCTGCACAAGCGCGAAGACCGCCCGATCGGGGTCGCGGTCCGCACCTATTACCTCAGCCCGCGCCACACCGACGACTACCTCGAGACCTGGCTGGAGCTGTATGACGGCCAACGCCTGCTGCCCGGCTACGGCTGGGTCTTCGGCGTCGGCGACGGCACCTCCAACGTCGGCCTCGGACTGCTCAACACCAGCGAGGCGTTCAAGAAGATCGACTACCGCGACCTGCTCCGGCGCTGGACCAAGAACATGCCGGCCGAGTGGGGCTTCACCGAAGAGAACATGGTCGGCCCGATCCGTGGCGCCGCGCTGCCGATGGCCTTCAACCGGCAGCCCCACTACACGCGTGGCCTGGTTCTCGTCGGCGACGCCGGTGGCATGATCAACCCCTTCAACGGCGAGGGCATCGCGTACGCGATGGAAACGGGCCGCATCGCGGCCGACGCCGTGGTGACCGCGCTGGCCCAGCCGACCCCCGCCGCGTGCGAGCGGGTCCTGCGGGCCTACCCGCGGATACTCAAAGACGCGTACGGCGGCTATTTCACACTGGGGCGTGCCTTCGTCGAGGCGATCGGCAAGCCCGGCGTGATGAACTTCCTGACGCGACACGCGCTGCCGCACCCCCAGTTGATGAAGTTCAGCCTGAAACTCCTGGGCAACCTCACCGACCACGGTGGCGACGCGTCAGACCGGATCATCAACGCCCTGTCGAAGGTCGCGCCGTCGGCATGAGACCACAGGATCGAAGAATCATGACCACAATCACCGAGAGGACGCCTTAAGCGATGGAGCTCTACGCCCCCATCCTGGTGCTCGCGGTTCTCGCGGCGGGATTCGCCGTCTTCTCCGTGAGCATCGCCCCGTTCACCGGGCCGAAGAGGTGGAACCGCGCCAAGCTCGATGCGTACGAGTGCGGTATCGACCCCACGCCGCAGCCGATCGGCGGCGGCCGGTTCCCGCTGAAGTACATGATCACCGCGATGCTCTTCATCGTCTTCGACATCGAGATCATCTTCCTTTACCCGTGGGCCGTGGCCTTCGACAAGCTCGGGGTCTTCGGCCTGGTCGAGATGGTGCTGTTCATCGCCACCGTGCTCGTGGCGTACGCCTACGTGTGGCGGCGTCGCGGATTGGACTGGGACTAATGGGCCTTGAAGAGAAACTGCCCAGCGGCTTCGCACTGACCACCGTCGAGGCGCTCGCCGGGTGGGCGCGCAAGAACTCGGTGTGGCCGGCCACCTTCGGGCTGGCCTGCTGCGCGATCGAGCTCATGTCCACCGGTGGCCCCAAGCACGACCTGGCCCGCTTCGGCATGGAGCGCGCGTCCGCGTCGCCCCGCCAGGCCGACCTGATGATCGTGGCCGGTCGCCTGTCGCAGAAGATGGCGCCGGTGCTGCGCCAGATCTACGACCAGATGGCCGAGCCCAAGTGGGTCATCTCCATGGGCGTGTGCGCCTCAAGCGGCGGCATGTTCAACAACTACGCGGTGGTCCAGGGCGTCGACCACGTCGTGCCCGTCGACATCTACCTGCCGGGCTGCCCGCCGCGGCCCGAGATGCTCATCGACGCGATCGTCAAGCTGCACGACAAGATCCAGAACATGAAGTTCGGCGCCCACCGGGAGAAGCAGGTCGAGGAGCTCGAGCTCCAGGCGCTGCGCACCCTGCCGCTCATCGATCAGGGAGGGCACAAATGAGCGAGAACCTTCCTGAGGTTCCGGAGCAGCCGATCGCTCGTACCGGCATGTTCGGGACCTCCGGCTCCGGCGACACCTCCGGCTACGGCGGCCTCGTCGTCCGCAGGCCCGTCCCCGTCTCCACCCCGCGCCCCTACGGGAGCTACTTCGACGAGATCGTCGACGGCCTCGACCACGAGGGCGTCGAGCGGGTCGTGGTCGACCGGGGCGAACTCACCGTCCACGTCGCGCGCGAGCACCTCCTCGAGGTCATGCAGAAGCTGCGCGACGACCCCGCCCTGCGGTTCGAACTGTCCCTGGGCGTCTCGGGGGTGCACTACCCCCACGAGGTCGGGTCGGAGCTGCGCGCGGTCTACCACCTGTGCTCGATCACCCACAACCGCCGGGTGCGGGTGGAGTGCGCGACGCCCGACGACGACCGCCACGTGCCTTCGACGGTCTCGGTCTACCCGACGCACAACTGGCACGAGCGGGAGACGTTCGACTTCTTCGGCATCATCTTCGACGGGCACCCGGGGCTCACCCGGATCGAGATGCCCGACGACTGGGAGGGCCACCCGCAGCGGAAGGACTACCCGCTGGGCGGCATCCCGGTCGAATACCGCGGCGCCGAGATCCCCGCGCCGGACCAGAGGAGGTCGTACGCATGACCACGGAAGCGACCGAGGGCAAGGTCTACGACGTCGCCGGTCAGGACTGGGACAAGCTCACCGAGGCGGTGGCCGAGTCCTCCGAGGAGCGACTGGTCATCAACATGGGCCCGCAGCACCCGTCGACCCACGGCGTGCTCCGGCTGGTGCTCACCCTCGACGGTGAGACGGTCACCGAGGCCCGGACCGTCATCGGCTACCTGCACACCGGCATCGAGAAGAACCTCGAATACCGCACCTGGACGCAGGGCGTCACGTTCGTGACGCGCATGGACTACCTGTCGCCGATCTTCAACGAGACGACCTACTGCCTGGGCGTGGAGCGCCTCCTCGGCATCGAGGACCGCATCCCCGACCGGGCGCAGGCGATCCGGGTGCTCACGATGGAGCTCACCCGCATCTCCTCCCACCTGATGGCGATCTGCACCTACGGCATGGAGCTCGGGGCCACCACCCCGTTCCTCTACGGCCTGCGCGACCGCGAGATGGTGCTCGACATCATGGAGTACATCACCGGGCTCCGGATGAACATGGCCTACATCCGGCCGGGCGGCGTCAGCGTCGACCTGCCGGCCGGCGCCGTCGACAAGATCGGCGAGCTGCTCAAGGTCATGCCGGGCCGGATCAAGGACATGCGCAAGCTCCTGGACGCCAACCCGGTCTACACCCGGCGCACCAAGGACATCGCCTACCTCGACCTGACCGGCTGCATGGCGCTGGGCATCACAGGCCCGGTGCTCAAGGCCGCCGGCCTGCCGTGGGACCTGCGCAAGTCGCAGCCCTACTGCGGCTACGAGACCTACGACTTCGACATCGCCACCCAGACCACCTGTGACGTCTACGGGCGCTACCAGGTCCGCGTCACGGAGATGGAAGAGTCGCTGAAGCTGATCGAGCAGGCGCTCGACCGGCTCACCGGGCCGCTGAAGAACCAGCCCGTCATGATCGAGGACAAGAAGATCGGCTGGCCCGCGCAGCTCGCGCTCGGCCCCGACGGCCTCGGCAACTCGCCCGACCACATCGCGCACATCATGAGCAGCTCGATGGAGGCCCTGATCCACCACTTCAAACTGGTGACCGAGGGCTTCCGCGTGCCGGCCGGCCAGGCCTACGTGCCGGTCGAGTCGCCGCGCGGCGAGCTGGGCGCCCATGTGGTCAGCGACGGCGGCACCCGGCCCTACCGGGTCCACTTCCGCGACCCGTCCTTCACCAACCTGCAGGCGGTGCCCGCCATGTGCGAAGGCGGATACATCGCCGACGTCATCTCGGCGGTGGCCTCGCTCGACCCCGTCATGGGAGGTGTGGACCGATGACCTACTCCCCAGAGGTCCGCGTGCGTCTGGAGACCGACGCCAAAGAGATCATCGGCAGGTACCCCAAGGCCAGGTCGGCGCTGCTCCCGCTGCTCCACCTCGTCCAGTCGGAAGACGGCTACGTCTCCGACGACGGCCAGGAGTTCTGCGCCGAGCTGCTGGGCCTGTCCAAGGCCGAGGTCGTGGGCGTCTCGACGTTCTACACGATGTACAAGCGCAAGCCCGCCGGTGAATACCACGTCGGCGTCTGCATCAACACCCTGTGCGCGGTGATGGGCGGCGACCAGATCTGGGAAGAGCTCAGCGAGCACACCGGCATCGGGCACGAAGAGGCGACCTCCGACGGCAAGGTGTCGCTGGAGCGCATCGAGTGCAACGCGGCCTGCGACTTCGCGCCGGTGATGATGGTCAACTGGGAGTTCTTCGACAACCAGACGCCCGACTCGGCCAAGCAGCTCGTCGACGACCTGCGGGCCGGCAAGCCCGTCGTCCCGACGCGCGGCCCCAGCAGGCTCTGCTCCTTCAAGGAGACCTCGCGGGTGCTCTCGGGCCTGCCCGACGAGCTCGCCGGCGAGGGTCCCTCGGCCGTCGGTCCCTCGCTTGAGGGCCTGCGCGTCGCCAAGGCCAACGGCTGGGAGGCTCCCAAGTGACCACGCTGACTCCGGTCCTCACCAAGAACTGGGACCTGCCCAACTCCTTCACCCTGGAGGGCTACGGCGACTACGCCGCCGCCCGCACCGCGCTGGGCATGGACCCCGACGCGATCATCCAGTCGGTCAAGGACTCCGGCCTGCGCGGCCGCGGCGGCGCGGGCTTCCCCACCGGCATGAAGTGGGGCTTCATCCCGCAGGGTGACGGCAAGCCGCACTACCTCGTCGTCAACGCCGACGAGTCGGAGCCGGGCACCTGCAAAGACATCCCGCTGATGATGGCCAACCCGCACTCGCTGATCGAGGGCGTCATCATCACCGCGTTCGCGATCCGGGCCAACTACGCCTTCATCTACATCCGGGGCGAGGTCGTCCACGTCATCCGGCGGGTGCAGGCGGCGGTCCGCGAGGCCTACGAGAAGGGCTACATCGGGCGCGGCATCTTCGGCAGCGGCTACGACCTGGAGATCGTCGTGCACAGCGGCGCCGGGGCGTACATCTGCGGTGAGGAGACGGCGCTGCTCGACTCGCTCGAGGGCTTCCGGGGCCAGCCCCGGCTCAAGCCCCCGTTCCCGGCCGTCGCGGGCCTCTACGCCGCGCCGACGGTCGTGAACAACGTCGAGTCGATCGCCTCGGTCCCCTCGATCGTGGCCAACGGCGCCGACTGGTTCGCCGGCATGGGCACCGAGAAGTCCAAGGGCTTCGGCATCTTCTCGCTCAGCGGCCACGTGACCAGGCCCGGCCAATACGAGGCCCCGCTCGGCATCACGCTGCGGGAGCTCCTCGACATGGCGGGCGGCATCCGCGAGGGCCACCGGCTGAAGTTCTGGACGCCGGGCGGCTCCTCGACGCCGATCTTCACCGACGAGCACCTCGACGTGCCGCTCGACTTCGAGTCGGTCGGCGCCAAGGGCTCCATGCTCGGCACCCGCGCCCTGCAGATCTTCGACGAGACCACCTGCGTGGTCCGCTCGGTGCTGCGCTGGACCGAGTTCTACGCCCACGAGTCGTGCGGCAAGTGCACCCCCTGTCGTGAGGGCACCTTCTGGCTCAAGCAGGTGCTCAAGCGGCTGGAGAAGGGTCAGGGCTCGGAAGACGACCTGACCACGATCACCGACATCGCGGACAACATCCTGGGCCGGTCGTTCTGCGCCCTGGGCGACGGCGCGACCAGCCCGATCTACTCCTCGGTGCAGCACTTCCGCGACGAATACCTCAAGCACTTCGAGATCGGCGGCTGCCCGTTCGATCCCGCACTCGCCACTGTGTGGGGGACCAAGTGACCATCCAAGCTACTGAGCCCCAGGAGCGGGCGGTCGTCGACATGGTCACTCTGACCATCGACGGCTTCCAGATCAGCGTGCCGAAGGGCACCATGATCATCCGGGCGGCCGAGCTGCTGGGGATCCAGATCCCCCGCTTCTGCGACCACCCGCTGCTCGACCCGGCGGCCAACTGCCGCCAGTGTCTCGTCGACATCCCCGACGCGGGCAACGGCCGGGGCTTCCCCAAGCCGCAGCCCTCCTGCGCGATCGAGGTCGCGCCGGGCATGGTCGTGCAGAGCCAGCTCACCTCGCCGGTCGCCGAGAAGGCGCAGCGCGGTGTGATGGAGATGCTGCTGCTCAACCACCCGCTCGACTGCCCGGTCTGCGACAAGGGCGGCGAGTGCCCCCTGCAGAACCAGGCGATGTCCAACGGGCAGGGCGAGTCGCGGTTCCAGGAGACCAAGCGCACCTTCGAGAAGCCGATCGCGCTGTCGACCGAGGTGCTGCTCGACCGCGAGCGGTGCGTGCAGTGCGCGCGCTGCCTGCGCTTCTCCGACCAGATCGCGGGCGACCCGTTCATCGAGTTCTTCGAGCGCGGGGCCAAGGAGCAGGTGGGCGTCGCCGACGGCGAGCCGTTCCAGTCCTACTTCTCCGGCAACACCATCCAGATCTGCCCGGTGGGCGCGCTGACCGGCTCGGCCTACCGGTTCCAGTCCCGCCCGTTCGACCTGGTCTCCCAGGGGAGCGCGTGCGAGCACTGCGCCTCCGGCTGCTCCCTGCGCACCGACCACCGGCGCGGCAAGGTCACCCGCCGCCTCGCCGGGGACGACCCGCAGGTCAACGAGGAGTGGAACTGCGACAAGGGCCGGTGGGCGTTCTCCTACGCCACCCAGCCCGACCGCCTGCGCACCCCGCTGGTCCGTAACGAAGAAGGCGTGCTGGTGCCGGCCTCCTGGCCGGAGGCCTTCGCCGCCGTCGCCGCCGGGCTGTCCGGCCGTCGCGCCGGTGTCCTGGTCGGCGGCCGTCTGACGGTCGAAGACGCCTACGCGTACAGCAAGTTCGCGCGGGTCGCCCTCGGCACCAACGACATCGACATGCGAGCCCGGCCCCACTCCGCCGAGGAGGCCCAGTTCCTGGCCCACTCGGTGGCCGGCAAGGGCATCGAGATCTCCTACACCGACCTCGAGAACGCGCCCGCCGTGCTGCTGGCCGGGTTCGAGCCCGAGGAGGAGTCGCCCATCATCTTCCTGCGGCTGCGCAAGGCGGCCCAGAAGAAGGGGCTCACGGTCTACGCGCTGGCACCGTTCGCCACGCCGGGCCTGGCCAAGATGGGCGGCACGCTGATCCGCACCGTCCCCGGCGGCGAGGCCGAGGCGATCGGCGAGCTGATCACCGACGGCGTCAAGCTCCCGGCGGGCACGATCATCCTCGCGGGTGAGCGGCTGGCCTCGTCCAAGGGCGCGCTTTCCGCGCTGGTCCGGCTGTCCGGTTCGACCGGCGCCCGGCTGGCCTGGGTGCCGCGCCGGGCCGGTGAGCGCGGCGCCATCGAGGCGGGCGCGCTGCCCAACCTGCTGCCGATCGGCCGTCCGGTCGACGACGAGGCCGCCCGCGCCGAAGTGGCCCGGCTCTGGAACGTCGCCTCGCTGCCCGGCCAGATCGGCCGCGACACGAGCGAGATCCTCCGGGCCGCTCTCGACGAGCGGATCGACGCGCTGGTCGTCTCGGGCGTCGACCCCTACGACCTGCCCGATCCCGAGCTCGCCCTGCGGGCCCTGGAGAACACGCCGTTCATCGTCAGCCTGGAGATCCGGGCCAGCGCCGTCACCGACCGCGCCGACGTGGTGCTGCCGGTCGCGGCGGTCGCCGAGAAGGCCGGCACGTTCGTCGACTGGGAGGGCCGTGGCCGATCCTTCGAGGCGGCCGTCCCGCAGCCGGGCCTGATGAGCGACCTGCGCGCGGTCACCGCGATCGCCGACGCGATGGACGTCCACCTGGGCCTGCCCGACCTCGCCGCGGTCCGCCGCGAGCTGGGCGCGCTGGGCACCTACAAGGGCACCCGCCCGGCCGCGCCGAGCGTGACCGGTGGCATCGCCGCCGCGACCGACGCGGGTCAGGCCGTCCTGGCGAGCTGGCACCTGCTGCTCGACGACGGGAAGCTGCAGGACGGCGAGCCCTTCCTCGCGGGCACCGCCCGCGACGCGGTCGCGCTGCTGTCCCCGGCCACCGCCGCCGAGATCGGCGCGGTCGACAAGGTCACCGTCAACGGCGTCACCCTGCCGCTGCGGATCGCCGACCTGCCCGACCGGGTCGTCTGGGTGCCGGCCAACTCCGGCGGTGTCTCGGTCACCCGCGACCTGCGGGCCGAGGCGGGCGACGTCGTCACGATCGGAAGTGCCTCATGAGCCTCTTGGCGAGCCCGACGAGCCCCGGCCCGTCGTTTCCGGAAGACTTCGGCCACGATCCGCTGTGGATCACCATCATCAAGGCCGTCTTCCTCTTCGTCTTCCTGATGGTGGGCGTGCTCTACGGCGTGTGGACCGAGCGCAAGCTCATCTCGCGCATGCAGCACCGCTACGGACCCAACCGGGCCGGCAAGTTCGGTCTGCTGCAGACCGTCGCCGACGGCCTGAAGATGGGGCTCAAGGAAGACCTGATGCCCCGCAAGGTCGACAAGGTCATCTTCTTCCTGGCGCCGGTGATCATCGCGGTGCCGGCGTTCCTGGCCTGGACGGTCATCCCGTTCGGCCCGGTGGTCTCGATGTTCGGGGTCAAGACCCCGCTCCAGCTCACCGACCTGCCGGTGGCGGTGCTGCTGATCCTGGCGATGTCCTCGATCGGCGTCTACGGCATCGTGCTCGCGGGCTGGTCGTCCAAGTCGCCCTACGCGATCCTCGGCGGTCTGCGCTCCTCGGCCCAGGTGGTCTCCTACGAGATCGCGATGGGCCTGTCGTTCGTGGCGGTCTTCCTGTACGCCGGGACGCTCTCCACCTCCGAGATCGTCGCCAAGCAGGCCGACGGCGGCACCTTCACGCTGGGCGGGATCGACATCCCGCTGCCGAGCTGGTACGCCGTCCTGCTGATCCCGTCGTTCCTGATCTACGTCCTGACGATGTTCGGCGAGACCAACCGCGTCCCCTTCGACCTCCCCGAGGGCGAAGGCGAACTGGTGGCCGGCTACCACACCGAATACAGCTCCTCGCTGAAGTTCGCGATGTTCCAGCTCGCCGAGTACGTGAACGTGTTCACCGTCTCCGGCGTGGCGATCACCCTGTTCCTCGGCGGCTGGCGGGCTCCCTGGCCCATCTCGCTGTGGGACGGCGCGAACGTCGGCTGGCTGCCGATGCTCTGGTTCTTCGGCAAGCTCGTGCTGCTGTTCTGCGTCTTCGTCTGGGTCCGTGCCTCGCTGCCACGAGTCCGGTACGACCAGCTCATGGCCTTCGGCTGGAAGGTCCTCATCCCGCTGAACCTCGCGTGGATCCTCCTGGTCGCCACCTTCCGCGCGCTGCGCGTCGACAACAGCCCCGCGGTCATCGCCCTGATGGCGATCGTGGTCATCGGCGCACTCGCGGTCTTCTTCCGCTTCGACACCGTGCAGCAGCGCCGCCGCGAGGCACACGCCGCGCAGGTCGAAGAGGAGTACGAGCAGCTCCGTGAGGAGCCCACCGCCGGTGGATTCCCGGTCCCGCCGCTGGACCTGCCGCACTACCACGGGGCGAATCGCAAGGAGGTCCCCAGTGCCTAGTTTTGACTGGCTGAACCCCGTCAAGGGGTTCGGCGTCACCTTCCACCACATGTTCAAGAAGCCGGTCACGGTGAACTACCCGGAGGAGAAGCGGCCCACCGCGCCGCGTTTCCACGGGCGGCACCAGCTCAACCGGTGGCCCGACGGCCTGGAGAAGTGCGTCGGCTGCGAACTGTGCGCCTGGGCGTGTCCCGCCGACGCGATCTTCGTGGAGGGCGCGGACAACACCGACGAGGAGCGTTTCTCCCCGGGAGAGCGCTACGGCCGGACCTACCAGATCAACTACGCGCGCTGCATCCTGTGCGGGTTGTGCATCGAGGCGTGCCCCACGCGGGCACTCACGATGACCAACGAGTACGAACTGGCCGACTCCAGCCGCGAGGCGCTCATCTACACCAAGGAGATGCTGCTCGCCCCGCTGCTGGCGGGCATGGAGCAGCCGCCCCACCCGATGCGCCTCGGGGAGACCGAAGAGGACTACTACCGACTGGGACGCGACAATGGGTGAGACCATCACGTTCTGGGTGCTCGCCGTCGTCTCGGTCAGCGCGGCACTCGGGCTCGTCTTCAGCCGCAGAGCGGTCTACTGCGCCCTGATGCTGGGCGTGGTCATGCTCTCGCTGGCGGTTCTCTACGCCGTCCAGGACGCGCCGTTCCTCGCCGCCGTGCAGATCATCGTCTACACCGGCGCCGTGATGATGCTGTTCCTGTTCGTGCTCATGCTGGTCGGCGTCGACTCGTCCGACTCGCTCGTCGAGACGATCAGGGGCCAGCGCTTCTGGGCGGTCGTCGCCGGGTTCGGCTTCGCCGCCCTGCTGGCGCTGGGCATCGGCAACGTGGCGTTCGCCCCGCCGACCGGCCTCGCCGCGGTGACCGCGGCGGGCAACGTGCCGTCGCTGGCCGAGCTGATCTTCACGCGCTACGTGTTCGCCTTCGAGGTCACCTCGGCGCTGCTGATCACCGCCGCGCTGGGCGCGATGGTGCTGGCGCACCGCGAGCGCATGGAGCAGCGCGCCACCCAGCGCGAACTGTCCCGCGAACGCTTCGTCAAGTTCGGCGAGGAGGGTCTCGACCCCTCGCCGCTGCCCGGCCCCGGCACCTACGCTCGCGCCAACGCGATCGACATGCCCGCGCTGCTGCCCGACGGCACGATCTCCAAGCTGTCGGTCAACCGCTACATCGCCAGGTACGAGGCCGAAGAGGGCACCATCGACCCGAAGGTGGCCGAGATCCTGGAAGGTGACGGCAAGTGACCACCCACTACCTCGTGCTCAGCACGCTGCTGTTCGCGATCGGCGGGATCGGCGTACTCGTCCGGCGCAACGCGATCGTCGTGTTCATGTGTGTCGAGCTCATGCTCAACGCGTGCAACCTGGCGTTCGTCACCTTCGCCCGCCAGCACGGCAACATCGACGGTCAGGTCATCGCCTTCTTCGTGATGATCGTGGCCGCCGCCGAGGTCGTCATCGGCCTGGCCATCATCGTGACGATCTTCCGAACCCGCAGGTCCGCGTCCGTCGACGACGCCAGCCTGCTGAAGTACTAAGAGGTGGCCGTGGAACCCGTAGAGATTCTCTCGCACACCGGGGGCGGTGTGATCTCAGTCGCCTGGCTGATGATCGCCCTTCCGCTCATCGGTGCCGCGATTCTCCTTATCGGTGGCCGCGCCACGAACAAGTGGGGCCACTTTCTCGCCGTGCTCATGTCGGTCGCCGCCTTCGTGGTGGCGGCCCTGGCGTTCTTCCAGCTGATCGGGCTCGACCCCGCGCAGCGCCGCCAGTCGGTGCACCTCTGGGACTTCATCCCGGGCGTCGCGGACATCGGGCTGCTGATCGACCCGCTGTCGATCGCCTTCTGCCTGCTGATCACCTTCGTCGGCTCGCTGATCCACATCTACTCCATCGGCTACATGTCGCACGACCCGGACAGGCGGCGCTTCTTCGCCTACCTGAACCTGTTCGTCGCGGCGATGCTCCTGCTGGTGCTGGCCGACAACTACGTCGCCCTGTTCATCGGCTGGGAGGGTGTGGGCCTCGCGTCCTACCTGCTGATCGGCTTCTGGCAGTACAAGCCGTCGGCGGCGGTGGCCGCGAAGAAGGCGTTCGTGGTCAACCGGGTCGGTGACTTCGGCCTGCTGGTCGCGATGTTCATCATCTTCGCCCAGTTCGGCAGCCTGCAGTTCGCCGAGGTCTTCCCGGCCGCCGGCGAGGCCTCGCAGGGCGTGTCGACGGCGATCGGCCTGCTGCTCCTGCTCGGCGCCTGCGGCAAGTCGGCGCAGCTCCCGCTGCAGTCGTGGTTGCTCGACGCGATGGAGGGCCCGACCCCGGTCTCGGCCCTCATCCACGCCGCGACGATGGTCACCGCAGGTGTCTACCTGGTGGTCCGCTCCGGCTCGGCCTTCTTCCCCGAGGGCAGCACGGCCGGTCTGGTCGTGACGATCGTCGGTGTGGCCACGCTCCTCGCCGGTGCGATCATCGGTACCGCCAAGGACGACATCAAGAAGGGCCTGGCCGGCTCGACGATGTCGCAGATCGGCTACATGATGCTCGCCGCGGGCATCGGCCCGGCGGGTTACGCCTTCGCGATCGCCCACCTGATCTCGCACGGCTTCTTCAAGGCCGACCTGTTCCTCGGCGCCGGCTCGGTCATGCACGCCATGAACGACGAGGTCGACATGCGGCGGTACGGCGGCCTGCGCAAGGTGCTGCCGATCACGTTCGTCACCTTCTTCATCGGCTACCTGGCGATCATCGGCTTCCCGCTGCTGTCCGGTTACTTCACCAAGGACGGCATCATCGAGTCGGTCATGCACCACAACGCGATCCTCGGCTGGCTCGCGGTGGTGGGCGCCGGCATCACCGGCTTCTACATGACCCGCATGGTGGTGATGACCTTCTTCGGCCCGAAGCGCTGGGACGAGAAGGCCCACCCGCACGAGTCGCCGGCCGTGATGACCTGGCCGCTGATCATCCTGTCGGTCTTCTCGATCGGCCTGGGCGCCTACCTGATCCTCAGCAACCGCCTGATGGTCTTCCTCGCGCCGGCCGTCGGCCGGCCCGAGGAACTGCCGCACTTCGCGCCGTTCGCCGTGACCGGCCTGGCCACGCTCGCCCTGGTGGCCGTCGGCGCCGGGCTCGCGATCGTCAAGTACGGCCGCGCCGAGGTGCCCGTCGTGCAGCCGCGCGGCTCGTTCCTCACCGTCTTCGCCCGTCGTGACCTCTACGGCGACGCCCTGAACGAGGCGCTGTTCATGCGCCCCGGCCAGTGGCTGACCCGCTTCGCGGTCTTCTTCGACAACCGGGGCATCGACGGCGTGGTCAACGGTCTGGCCGCCGGTGTCGGCGGATCCTCCGGCAGGTTGCGGAAGATCCAGACCGGTTACGTCCGGTCGTACGCCCTGTCGATATTCGTCGGTGCCGCCGTACTGGCCGGTGCCTGGTTCGTGGTTGGGACCCTGTGATGCTCGAGCTTCCCTGGCTGTCCTTCCTGATCGGCCTGTCCGTCGTCGGCGCGATCGTCGTGGCGTTCCTCAAGAACGACAAGGTCGCCAAGCAGACCACGCTCGGCGTGTCGCTGCTGATCCTGGTGCTGACGGTCGTCATGGCGGTGCAGTTCAGCCCGAACGGCGACCGCTTCCAGTTCGCCGAGACCTACGACTGGATCCCCTCCTTCGGGGTCCACTACGCGGTCGCGGTCGACGGCATCGCGCTGGTGCTGATCCTGCTGTCGGCCATCCTGGTGCCGATCGTCGTGCTGGCCTCCTGGCACGACGCCGAGCAGGGCAAGCGCTCGGTCCGGACCTACTTCGCGTTGCTGCTGGTCCTCGAGGCGATGATGATCGGCGTCTTCGCGGCGACCGACGTCTTCCTGTTCTACGTGTTCTTCGAGGCCATGCTGATCCCGATGTACTTCATGATCGGGTCGTACGGCGGCGCGCAGCGGTCCTACGCGGCGGTCAAGTTCCTGCTCTACTCGCTGTTCGGCGGCCTGCTGATGCTGGTGGCCGTGATCGCGCTCTACAACGTGGCCGACAAGAACAGCTTCCTGTTCCCCGACCTCATCGGCGCGGTCACCGACCCGACGACGCAGAAGTGGCTCTTCCTGGGCTTCTTCATCGCGTTCGCGATCAAGGCCCCGCTCTGGCCGGTGCACACCTGGCTGCCCGACGCCGCCGCGCAGGCCCCGGCCGGCGCCGCGGTCCTGCTGGTGGGTGTGCTCGACAAGGTCGGCACCTACGGCATGCTGCGGTTCTGCCTGGAGCTGTTCCCCGACGCGGCCAAGTGGGCGACCCCGGTCGTCATCGCGCTGTCGGTGATCGGCATCGTCTACGGCGCGATCGTGGCGATCGGGCAGACCGACATCAAGCGGCTGGTGGCGTACACCTCGATCTCGCACTTCGGGTTCATCACGATGGGCGTGTTCGCGATGACCACCACGGCGACCTCGGGCGCGACGCTCTACATGGTCAACCACGGGTTCTCGACCGGCGTGCTGTTCCTGGTCGCGGGCTTCCTGATCTACCGTCGCGGCTCGCAGTTCATCGCCGACTACGGAGGCGTGCAGAAGGTCGCCCCGCTGCTGGCGGGCGCGTTCCTGATCGCGGGTCTGTCGGGTCTGTCGCTGCCCGGTCTGAGCACGTTCGTCAGCGAGTTCATGGTGCTCCTGGGCACCTACCAGCGCTACGCCGTGCCGGCCATCATCGGCACGACCGGCGTCATCCTCGCCGCCATCTACATCCTGTGGATGTACCAGCGCACCATGAACGGCCCCACCGCCGAGTCGGTCGCCGAGATGAAGGACCTCAACGGTCGCGAACGCTGGGTCGTCGCGCCGCTGATCGCCCTGATCGTGGTCTTGGGCTTCTTCCCCAAGCCGCTTCTCGACGTGATCAACCCGGCCGTCAAGGAGTCGCTCGTCAACGTGAAGGTCACCGACCCGGCTCCGGTCGTCGCTGTTAAGGAGGGCCAGTGATCACGGCTCCCACCATCGAGTACTTCCAACTGGCCCCGCTGCTCGTCCTCCTGGGCGCGGCGGTCGTGGGGGTCCTCGTCGAGGCGTTCGCGCCTCGCTACCTGCGGCGGGCCATCCACGTCCCGCTGACACTGCTGTCGCTGGTCGGCGCGTTCGCGCTGGTCATCCTCCAGACGATCCGCGGGGTCCCGACGAGTCCGTCGGCGATGGGCGCGGTCGCGGTCGACGGCCCGACCCTGTTCATCTGGGGCACCATCCTGGTGCTGTCGTTCGTCAGCGTCCTGCTGATCAACGACGAAGAGCAGTTCGTGCCCTCGGCGGCGGCCGTCCCCGGCTCCGCCGAGGAGGAGAAGGCGATCACCGAGGGCAACGCGCACACCGAGGTCTACCCGCTGGCGCTGTTCGCCATCGCGGGCATGCTCCTCTTCCCGGCCTCGAACGACCTGCTCATCATGTTCGTCGCCCTCGAGGTCATGTCGCTGCCGCTCTACCTGCTGTGTGGCCTCGCACGTCGCCGCCGCCTGCTGTCGCAGGAGGCGTCGGTCAAGTACTTCCTGCTCGGCGCGTTCTCCTCGGCCTTCTTCCTGTATGGCACGGCCCTCCTGTACGGCTACGCCGGCTCGGTCGACCTGCACGCGATCTCGCAGGCCCTGGCCGTCGCGAACGGCACCGACACCCTGCTCTACATCGGCATGGCCATGCTGGGCGTCGGCCTGCTCTTCAAGATCGGTGCCGCGCCCTTCCAGGCCTGGAAGCCCGACGTCTACCAGGGCGCCCCGACCCCGATCACGGCGCTGATGGCCTCCGGAACCCTGGTGGCCGCCTTCGGCGCGCTGCTGCGGGTCTTCTGGGTCGCCCTGGGCAACCTCGACTGGAACTGGACCCCCATCATGTGGGGCGTCGCCGCCCTCACGATGGTGGTCGGCTCGATCCTGGCGATCACCCAGACCGACATCAAGCGCATGCTGGCCTACTCGTCGATCGCTCACGCGGGCTTCCTGCTGATCGGCGTCATGGCCGTCGGCGACGCCGGGCAGAACGCGCTGGCCCTGTCGGGCCTGCTGTTCTACCTGCTCACCTACGGCATCACGACGGTCGGCGCGTTCGCCATCGTGACGCTGGTGCGCGACCCGGGCGGCGAGGCGTGGCACCTGTCGCGCTGGGCGGGTCTGGGCAAGCGCTCGCCGAAGCTGGCGGGCCTGTTCGCCTTCTTCCTGCTGGCCTTCGCCGGAATCCCGCTCACCAGCGGTTTCTTCGGCAAGTACGCGGTCTTCCGTTCGGCGGTCGCCCTGGGCGAGGCCTGGCTGACCGGCCTGGTCGTGCTCGCGGTGGTGGCCTCGGCCGCGGCGGCGTTCTTCTACGTCCGGGTCATCGTGCTGATGTTCTTCAGCGACCCCTCGGCCGACGGTCCCACGGTCGTCACGCCGTCGTGGGCCACGTCGGCTGTGGTCGGGTTCTCCGCATTCGCTACGGTAGCCTTGGGGGTTTTCCCGCAGCCCGTCCTCGATTTGGCGGAAAAGGCTGCGAAGACGTTGTTCGTGCAATAAGGGAGCTTTTCTATGGCCGCGCCGCCCGTTGTTGACCTGCCTGTCGCCGACGAGCGGCTGGCCGAGGACATCTCCGAGGGCCTCGCGGCTGTGGAGAAGCAACTCCGTTCGGCTGTCGAGAGCGAGGACGCGTTCGTCACGGACGCGTCCAAGCACCTCATCGAGGCCGGCGGCAAGCGCTTCCGCGCGATGCTGGTTCTGCTCGCCGCCCAGTTCGGCGATCCGACGGCGCCCGGGGTCATCCCGGGCGCCGTTGTCATGGAACTGACCCATGTGGCCACGCTCTACCACGACGACGTGATGGACGAGGCGTCAGAGCGGCGCGGCAAGCCCTCGGCCAACGCCCGGTGGAACAACACGGTGGCGATCCTCACCGGCGACTACGTGTTCGCCCAGGCCGCCGACATCATGGCCGACCTCGGGCCGGAGCCGGTCCGCATCCAGGCCAAGACCTTCGCCAGGCTGGTCCGCGGCCAGATCCGCGAGACCGTCGGCCCCGCCGAGGGCGTCGACCCGATCGAGCACTACATCGACGTGCTGGCCGACAAGACGGGTTCGCTGATCGCGACGAGCGGGCGGCTCGGGGCGATGCTGGCCGGGGCCCCGCAGGACGTGGTGCTGCGCCTGACCTCGGCGTGCGAGGCCATCGGGGTGGCGTTCCAGCTGGGCGACGACATCATCGACGTCGCCTCCGAGACCTCGGGCAAGACGCCCGGCACCGACCTGCGGGAAGGGATCCGCACCCTTCCCGTTCTCTACGCGCTGGCCTCTGGGGACGACCCCCGGCTGCGGGCCCTCGTCTCCGGCCCGGTGCCCGAGGCGGACATCGAGGAGGCGCTGGAGCTGCTGCGCGCCTCCGAGGCGCTGAAGATGGCGCGGGCGGAGCTGGAGCGCTGGGCCTCCCGCGCGAAAGACCAGCTCTCCGAGCTGCCCGACATCCCCGCCAGGGCCGCGCTGCTGTCCCTGTGCGACTTCGTGGTGGAGCGCTCGGCCTAACCGACCGGGGCCAGTTCCTTCTCCGGTACGGGCTTCTTCGCGAGACCGTGCCGGATGCTGTCCCACGTGAAGACGGCCAGGGCCAGCCAGACCACCCCGAACCCGAGCCAGCGCTCGGCGGGCATGGTCTCCTTGATGATCAGCACCCCGACGAGGAACTGCAGGACCGGCGCGATGTACTGCAGCAGCCCCACGATCGTCAGCGGCACGGTGATGACCGACGCGGCGAAGAAGAGCAGCGGGATCGCGGTCACGACGCCGGAGCTGATCAGCAGGACGGCATGGCCGGTGCCGTGGTTGCCGAAGGTGTTGGCGCTGCCGAGGGTGGTCAAATAGATCCCGGCGGGGATCAGCATGACCAGGGTCTCGATCGTGAGGCTTTCGGCCGCACCTACCTGGGCCTTCTTCTTGACCAGGCCGTACAGACCGAAACTGAAGGCCAGTGTGAGGGCGATCCAGGGCAGCTTGCCGTAGCCGAGGGTCAGGATGACGACCGCCGCGGCGCCGAGCCCGACGGCGACCCACTGCCACCGCCGCAGCCGCTCCCCGAGGATGATCACGCCGAAGAGGATGCTGACCAGCGGGTTGATGAAGTAGCCGAGGGCGCTCTCCACGACGTGACCGGTGTTGACGGCGTAGATGTAGACGCCCCAGTTCGTGGACACGAGCACGCCCGCGCCGGCGAGCAGGAGAAGCTGTCTCTTTGAGATCTGCCGGATCCACGACCAGTTCCTGGTGACCGCCAGAATGACTACCACCACGGCGAGCGACCAGAGCATGCGGTGGGCGAGAATCTCGATGGCGCCGCTGGGCTTCAGGAGGGGCCAGTAGAGGGGGAACAATCCCCAGAGAGCGTAGGCGGCGATGCCGTACCAGACTCCACGGCGCAAATCAGGCATGAACCCTAGTTTGACTGCTTACCTTGTTTATTACAAATAAGCGATGTTGGCTTGATGGTTAAGTGGTTCTAACGGAACAAAGCTTGGCGTGCCTTGGTTGAGACGGTCAGGAGGTAGACATGGGCTGGATCTTCGGTACGAACAAGGCTTCCATGGTGAGCGCCGCCGACGCGCTGCCAGGACGGTCCTCCACCATGCCGGTGGCCGCTACGCACCTCGTTCTAGGAGGGTCGCTGACGCCGCCGTGGCCCGAGGGAACCGAGGTCGCGGACTTCGGGCTCGGGTGCTTCTGGGGCGCGGAGCGCAAGTTCTGGGAGACGCCAGGGGTGGTGTCGACCGCTGTGGGGTACCAGGGCGGGTTCACCGCCAACCCCACGTACGAGGAGGCGTGTTCCGGGCTGACCGGGCATGCCGAGGTCGTACGGGTGGTGTTCGATCCGTCGCGGGTCTCCTATGAGGAGCTGCTGCGAGTGTTCTGGGAGTCGCACGACCCTACGCAGGGGATGCGGCAGGGGAACGACGTCGGGACTCAGTATCGGTCGGCGATCTACACGCACTCCGAGGCGCAGGAGAAGTCGGCTGCGGCTTCGCTGGCGGCCTACCAGGAGGTGCTCTCCTCGGCGGGGTATGGGGAGATCACTACCGAGGTGCGTCCGGCGCCGGAGTTCTATTACGCCGAGAACTATCACCAGCAGTACCTTCACCGCAACGTTAACGGGTACTGCGGGATTGGCGGGACGGGCGTCGCCTGTCCTGTGGGCCTTACTTCTGGTGAGGCGTAGAGCTGCGGCTTTAGCCTGAACTGCTGGCCCTTGGTCGGCTCCGTGAGTGGAGCTGATCTTGGGCCAGACGTGTTTTCGGCGACGAGTTTCTCTACAAGGTCAAGGCGACCCGCCTGCGGCGTGCCGCGCTGCGGCTCTTCGGCCGGTCGCGGCCCGCGCCGCCAACGCGCTCAAGTCCACTCGGCTCGTTTGCCGTTATACGGGCAAGATCAGTGGCAATCGTCCGAGTCTTGCGCAACGATGGACCATCATTAGGGCATGAGCAACAAGTGGCGGGCATCGGCCTTGGTCAGCGGAGCGGCGTTTGTTTTGATCATTACTGTGGTGGGGGTGCTGCTGTTCAAGGGGGGGCTTGATAGCGCCGACAAGTGGTCGAGCGTCATCGGCATGACCGTGACGGTGCTTATCGGCGTGCCGCTGTCGCTCTATCAAACAGTCCTTGCTCGACGCGCTCTGATGTCTAGCACACCAATGGTCGGCACCCACATCGCCGCACGTGGACACCGCTCAATCGCCGGGCAAAACATCGGATTCGCCTCAACAGGAGACGGATCCTCTCCTGTTCATGAAGCGACATCTTCGGCACATAGCCCCAGGTCTCAGGGCCATCTTGCGGAAAGATCGGACTCTGTAGTATCCGATCCCCCCACTCATGTGCAGATCGAGGCGAGTGGCGAGCGCTCGATCGCTGGGCAGAACATCGGATCCGCCTCCACTGGTGACGCCCTTCCGACTTCTACGGCGGGTTGAGCGTATGGCCGACCAGATTCCACCCTTCAACGGGACCATCCGCGCTGTGGGTGACCGCTCGATTGCTGGCCAGAGCATTGGAGCAGCGACAGCCGGGGACCATTCACCGATTATCAAGCTGGAGCCAGACACACTGAAGGCCCCGTCTCAGGTGAAGTTGGCCGGGCCAATGACGAACCTACCCGAAGCGCTCTCGAGGGTCTTTGTCGGAAGGGAAGACGTCCTTGCTGTAATGACGGAGACGCTTACTGGCACCTCCGTTCAGATGGCTATCGGCCAGGTGATCCACGGCATGGGAGGTATCGGCAAGAGCGAGCTGGCACGTCGGTACATCGCTATGCATTCGCGGCGGTATAGGTTGGTTTGGTGGATCACCGCAACCAGCGACGAAGAGATCAAAGCTGATCTTGCGTTGCTCGCTGGACGCCTGCATCCACCGCTGCCGGAGGCTCTGGTGCTGTCGACGGCACTCGGCGTCGAACAGGCGGCTCATTGGGCACTGAGTTGGTTGCAGGCTCATAACGACTGGCTACTCGTGCTCGATAACGTCGAAGACCCCAAGCACGTGAGCGAGCTCCTGGCCCAGCTTCGCAACGGGCACATCGTCATCACCACTCGGCGTCTAGTGGCCTGGCCGGCGGAAATCATCCGATTGCCGCTGGACATTTTGGCCGAGGACGCTGCTATCGAGCTCATTGCTTTAACCAGCGAACGAACCATTGACCCGCGAGAGCGATCAGCCTTGGAGGTGATCGCGGCAGAACTAGGCTATCTGCCGCTGGCCTTGGAACAGGCCGGTGCCTACATCCGCGAGTCACGGATCAGCCCTGAAGAGTACCTATCCCTTCTGGCTCGATATCCCGCGCACATGTATGCCGCGTCTTTTGAAGGTGGCCATGCCGAGCGTACTATCGCTCGGCTCTGGCGCACGCATTTGGACGCCATCCGCGAGCGTAATGCTTATGCGGTGCGTCTGCTTCAGGTGCTAGCTTGCTACGCTCCCAACGATATCCCTCGTAGCATCCTGGGCGCTGACAGTGACAGACTCTTGGTGTTGGACGCGCTACGGCTACTGTATTGCTACAGCCTCATCACTTTAGATGAGGAAACTGTTTCGATCCATCGACTTATTCAGGCTGTGGTATCAGCCGAAGACGAGACCCGATCCGCTCTTGTGAAGGATTCTGCTCCGGAACTCGCTTTGGCTTGGCTGGCCGATGCATGGTTGCTCTCTACAGAGCAAACTCCCTCAGATCGGGTCGCACGGCGGCGGACGCTGAGTCCTCATGTGGAGAGTTTGATCCGTCACTATCCGGTCACTGCTGAGTTTCGAGAGAATGCTGGCATATTTCATGCAGCTGCTTCTCACGAGCGAGGCGAAGGCAATTATTTTCGTGCCCACAGGCTGATTTTATGTGCCTTGTCTATTGTTTCTGCTGCGTTTGGTGACGAGGACCCAAGGACGCTAGAAGAGCGAAATAATTTGGCTTTGCTCTTGGGTCGCATGGGCCTATGGAAGGAGTCCAAGGGCGAACACCAGGTGGTGTTGCAGATCCAAGAAAAAGTATTGGGTAAAATGCATCGATCATCACTTACCAGTCGATCTAACCTTGCAGTAATTTTGGGAGACCTGGGTCAACTAGAGGAGGCTGAAGCTGAAAATCGAACAGTATTGCAGGCCCGAGTTCAAGTGTTGGGTGAGGGGCACCCGGAAACGCACATTAGTCGAAACAATTTAGCGCACATACTGGAGCGCAAGGGGAACCTGGAAGAGGCTGAATCGGAGTACTATCTAGCTTGGCAGGCCATGGTGAGTATACGGGGTGAGGAACATCCGGAAACGTTGATCGGTCGACTTAATAGAGCGAGTGCACTTTGGCGAATGGGGCGGGTCGAGGAAGCCGAAAGTGAATGCCATTCAGTGTTGGAGGTGTCGCGAAGAGTTCTGGGTGATGAACATCGGGTAACGTTGGCAAGCCGTAACAGTAGGGTTGTTCTCCTCTTGGAGATGGGGCGAGCTGAGGAGGCCGAGAAAGAAGGCTATGTATTGTGGGAGGTTTTGCGAAAAGCTCGGGGTGATGAGCATCCAGAAACATTAACAGTCCGGAGCAACAGGGCAAGTGCTCTGTTTGGGATGGGGAGAATGGCAGAAGCCGAGAAAGAGGAGAGATTGGTCCGTGATGCAATGGTGCGGGCGCTGGGCGAGAGTAATCCGCTGACATTGATCAGCCAGGGAAATTTAGAGCGTTATGCGCGCAGCATAAAGCTATTGGAATCAAAGGATCTCCGTAAATTATTCGGTAATATCGAGAATAATTCTCCCTGTCCTTGCGGGTCCAATAAGAAGCAAAAACGCTGTTGCCGCGAGAACTCGTAAGGCGCTGGATTGGTGATGGGCTACCCGTAACGGGTGTCGAGTAGCTGAGTGCGGGATAGGTTCGGGATGATATTCACTTCTCCGCTCTCCTCCTATGATTTCTCCACAGGTCGGAGCCAGTGCGAATATGAAAATCGCAGTGGTCTTGAAAACCGTTAAGCGCCGGTCGCTACCGGGTGGACTCCAGTAGTCCCAGACCACACGACCTTCACACAGGGCCAGGTCCGGATAGCTCCGTCCACTCCGCATCGGTCATTGCCGCTAGTCCCTCAATTGCCGCCGCCTCGTCTACCCATGCCCGGCTCAGAGAGCCTGACTGCCGCACGCATTCGACTGCAAAACGGGAGCGAACCATCCATGCCACCAGACTTCCCGTAACCTGCAACACCCGCTGTACGGTTTCAAGGTCGGGTCGCTGGTCCACATCGCCTACCGGGACACTCCCGTGATCGGAATACGGCACGATCACTGGTCGGTCCCTTCTGATTCCAGTCGACCCCTCGCACTCGGCCGGTCACCGGCTCCCGCCGCATAGCCCGGCACATGAGATGCGGCCAGCTCGACCGATGGGACAGTCACTTCGCGACAACCTTGGTCGTCGCCCCAAACCCTGACGATGTAGTGTCCGCTCACTTCGGCTAGGTGGACGGTCGCCGATGTTGCGCCCGTGGAGTCGAAGGCCACCAGTTCAGGAGCTTCCCAGGTCAGCGGAGCTGTCAGCGATGACGAGCCCGGAAACAAGACTAAACGCACGGTTCTCGTCTGGTAGCAGCACACGCCCGCGCGAGTCAGCAGCTCATGGACCGCCCGCAACGCCATGTACTGCTCGTCCATCGGCCCATCCACTGCGTGTGAGCACCCCTCTACCGGGACGAGCGTCCTGTGGGAGGCAGTTGCATCGCGTAAGTGGTGCACCTGATCAGGCATGATCTGCTCCGGGGTTGACGGGCTCGCGCCTTCCCTCTGAGATTGCCTTTAGGCGTCACACTGGCTCAATGTGATTGCCCGGAACCGGGATTGCCGTTAGTCGTCAAGCATTATGACGTGAGGCGGAAATGACGAAGATCTCAGCGGAGCGGCGACGCGCCATCGAGCGCGAAGCGAGGGAGATCATGCACGACTCCCTCCGTCGTGGCCTGGCGACGGAAGAAACGGTGGATCGCATAGTGCGCGCCGTTCCTGACCTACTGTCCCTCGAAGCGTGGCGATTCGCGAACGGATGGACTCGCGGAGAAGTCAGCGCGCGACTCGATCAGCTCTATCAGTCGGCCGGACTGGCTCCACCCGGTATCGACCAGGCGTCCATCTGCCGGTGGGAGCACGGAGAGCGACGGCCCAGCGATGAGAGGATCGAATACCTCTGCCGCCTCTACCGCACCCGCCCTGACAAGCTCGGCTTCGGAATCGATCACAGTCCGGCCGACGTCGGCCACATCGAACGGGTAGGCATCATCGACGCCTACTCCTACACGAGCCAGGCTTCTGAGGGGGATCTGATCTCGCGGGTGCAGGCTGCCCGGCAGCGGATCAACATGTTCGGTCTGACTCGGAACTTCTACCGCCGGGACGGCATCCTGCCGATCTTCGAGGAGAAGTCGGCACACGTCCCGGTCCAGATCTTCGTGATGGACCCCTACTGCGACTCCCGCCGCGACCGCTACCGGATCGAGCCGTCCGAGGCTGCGATGGAGGACCCCGAGAGGTACATCCGGGAGATTCTCCGGCCTTTGCATCAGTCGATGCTCGTCCACTCGAATCTCAAGGTCTTCACGTACAACTTCCCTTGCTCGTTCGCCATCGAGGAGATCGACGACGTCTGCCGCGTCATGCTCTACGGGCACGGAAAGCGCGGCACCCAAGGACCCGTCATCACGTTCAGCGGGGAGACCTCCGCGTACAACTACTTCGTCGACCAGATCCGTTGGTTGGAGCGGCTCGCTGCCGAGGACGGAACTCTTGAGCCGTGGGCCAGCAAGGACATCGTCGTCCGTCTGCTCGACTTCTGATTCGCTCCGCAGGGGGCTCCGGCTCCGGGAGCATAGAGGTTCATCAGTGCGAGTCCTTGTGATGGTTGAGGTGGGGGCCGGTCTCCCTACCTGCCGCCGCCCAGGGCAAGCCAGCAGACCAGCCGCACGAGGTCAAGGCAAGCTCGACGATCACGACAGACGCCGTGAGCCTTGACCCCGCACGTCCGGCCCGCTCCCCGGAGGGGTGGGCGACGGCAGACGGGAGACCGGCGAACCAAGGTGTGCGGGTCCGACCCGCGGCCTGCCTGTGTCGAACACGTCAGCATGTCGAATTGAGCGGAAGACCAGGCGGCGGCGTGCCGCACCGCCGTACTCGGCCCTTCGCCGCCTGCCGTCCGGGCTGCGGCCTGGGGGCCGGTCCCGGACGACGCGGCGCGGGCCGTCCACCGACCGGCCCGGCCGCCGTTGCCGAACGATCGCGCCGACCTCCGCGACACGCCGCCGCCCGATGGGACGCGAAGCCGCCGGCCCCAACCGCTTCGCGGCCCTTCGGGTGCTTCGCATTGGCGCCGGCCGCTCCGCTCCGGAGTTGTTCATGCCTTCTGGCGTTCGTTCTCCCGCTTGATGCGCCGAGCAGTGGAAATCTGTTGTCGGGCGATCTCCGCCCAGAAGCGTTCTCCCTCACTGAGCCCGCTCCCGGCATACCGCCACTGCGACACCGTCACTGTTTCTCGGCCAACCAGCAGCAGCCCCGAGGCAGCGCGGGCGAACTCGGCTCGGTAGTCGGCGCGGGCCTGGCGGAGCGCGCCAAGGGTGATGGAGAAGTGGCGTGACTTGGTCGAGAAGTGTCCCCGGTAGCCGAGCATGTGTGACCACTGTTTAAGTCGCAGGTGATCGAAGCCCGGCATCATCGAGAGCGCCCAGCAGGTGTAGATCATCCTCCGGGCGTGCTCGCTCACCCTCAGATCTTCGATCTGGATGGGCTCTTTGACCGGCCGGTCTACGGTCCCGGCTGACTCCGCGCCCTTGGTGGCGTACTTGGCGATGTAGGCCGCCACCCGGCTGTCAGACATCCCACCCAGTTCCGCGCCGAGGTAGACCGGTTGCACGTCGAGTTGCTTGCCTCACCTCAGGGCGACACCCGGCCCGTTGTCGCCGCGTACTCCGGTCGAGGCTGTGACGGTCACTTGTTCGGCAGTGCGCCGGATGGCCTCTTCCAGCAGGGGGACGGTCGCCCATGAAGGCGGAGGATCGCCGGGACCTTCGGAGCCGTCGAGACGGATCACAGCATGGAAGTGGACCAGGCCCCGCGCCTGATATTCGGCAACCTTGGCGTAGGACACCCGGAGCTGCCGCCGCAGGTCCGCCCGGGACACCCCGCGTTGTCGAGCCAGCACCGCGAGCAGGTCACGGGTGAAGCGCCGCCACAGCTCACCGGCATGGGCGTTCCACAACACCGCACCCGAGTAGTTGTAGCAGTCGACGCAGATGGGCTGCCCGAGCCGGGAGTCGTCGTCCCCATGACGCACCCTGCATCCTTCCGGCCGACCGTGAGCGCAGAGCGGATCATCCCGTCGAGGACGGCACGGCAAGGTCTTGCCGTTGCGTACGCGTCGGGCGTGGACCGAGCCGAATGACGGTGCGGTGAAGGTGGCGAACATCCGAGGATGAGCGCTGACTTCTTCCGGTACGCCCTTGCCGCCCTGCAACCCGGAGATGATCAGATGGACGGTGTCATCCCGGTACACCTCCGAGCAGGCCGGACACCGGGAGGCGCGCCGGTTGCCGCACGCCGTGAGCAGGTAGCCGGTCGGCTCGTAAGCCGTCCGATAGGAATCGACCACCTCACCGGTTGGCACGTCGACCGTGTAGCGCTCACCGTGCAGTCGGATCGGTTGGGAGCACCCGCCCGTGGCTTTGATCATCTGCCACCAGCGGGAGAAGTCGGGCATCGCTGCACGTCGTACGGCTGCCAGTACGTCGAAGGGCAGAGAGGGCACGTCGTTCATGTGGCATCCCCGCCCGAGGAGGCGTCGCGCTTGACGCCGTTCGTGATGCGGACGCTCAGGACGGTGGCGACCCGTCGCCATTTCTCCTCGGACCAACGTGGAGATCGGGCGGCTTGTCGTCTGCCCCACTCCCGAGCAGACACAGGACCGGGTTCAGAGTTCAGGTGGGCTCCTTTCCTAGTGGACGGAGCCACCGCCGTACCGGGCGGGTCGCGACATGCATCACCGACGCCGAGGCAGCCTGAAGACAGCTCTTGGCGATGGTGAGCGGCAGCGAGAACAGAAATGGAGTGCGGCGAGAGTGGGGATGGCGCTCTCTGGGTGGACACCTACCGCCGGGCCGGGTCTCTCCGGCGGATCATCGGTGATCAGTTCGTGGTGTTGTGCCCGGTCTCGTGTGTGCGCCTGAGTGGTTCGCCGAGATGCTCGCTGTGCCGTGCCGTGGGGAAGACGATGGCTTCTTGCATTGCTTCGTTTGTACCACTCCGGCGAGCGTTGATGCAGGTCACGAGATGTGAGGCGGGGATGTCTCCTGACGTTCCGTGGCGTCCCCCTGCGTCCCCTGGTGCTCCTAGACGTCCCGCTGCCTATGAGAAAAGAAAGGGAGCTGTGGCCGATTGGTAAGGCCGTAGCTCCCTGAAGACGTCCTCGGACGTCCTGCGGATCAGTCCTCTCTCCAGATGGGCTCAAGAAGATCGGGGTTGAACTTCTTTCGCCCGCCGCCGCAGGGGTGAATGATCACCGCGTGGAGGGCCTCGCGGATGTAGGTCCGTTTCACCGTCAGCGGGAGCCCGCCGTCCTCCTCCGCAAGGAACCAGCGTCGCCGGATCTCGCTCACGTCAGCGTTGGAGCGGCTCCGTTGCCGCTGAACGGACGCGGCGAAGCCTTGGGCCTCCGTCCGCAGTCGCGCGATCTGCTTCTCCAGGTCGGCTGCGGTCGGGAAGAAGAGTTCGTTGCTGACGTTGCCCAAGGCCCATTGGGTACGCAGCGTTTCCAGACGGTCTTTCGCGCCGTCGTACTCGGTCTGCTTCGCCCAGGTGGCCTGTTCGGACGACGCGGAGAGCTGCACCTCTTCGAGCTTGGCTAACACCGCTTCGGAAATGTAGAGGTCCACCATGTCGCCGCGACGACCCAGACCACCACAGCCGCCGGCAGTCTTGGTGGGGCACAGGTAGATGTGCTGGACGCAGTCTTTGGTGTGGGTCACGCGGAGCGAGGTGTTGCAGAGCGAGCCGTCCGCTTTCGGTCTGCCGCAGCGGAGTATGCCGGTGAGCAGGTAGTTGGGCTCGCGGAAGTCCTGCGGAAGGATATGGCCGACACGACCGTCCGGATAGACGTAGTGCCCCTTCCTCGCGTCGAAGTGGCTCTTCACGGCCATCCACTGCTCCGGCGTCACGATCGGTTCCCAGGAGCCGACGACAGGGTTGCCGTCCGGTCCGCGAACCAACTCGTCGTTGATCTGCCGCCAGCCGCAGACCCTTGGGTTCGAGGCGCTGAGCTTCAGAGAGCGAGAGGTCCACGGGTTCCCGAGCGATGTGGTGACGCCTTCTCGCTGCCACTGCATCGCGATCGAATGAAGCGACCGGCCGGAGACCAGGTCAAGGATCGCTTGCCGAAGAAGGGGAGCCTCGGCGGGGTCAAGGGTGAGCCGGTCAGGTAGCCATCCGAACGGGCGATTGCCTCCAACAGGCACTCCCTGCTCGGCGCGGGTCCGATGTGAACGGCGCATCCGCCGCTGCATCTTCCGGACTTCCATCTTGGAGATAACCGCGCCGAAGAGGCCCATGCTCTCGGCGTCTTCGTTGTAGAGGTCCTTCGCTCCGCGAGCGTCGGCGAAGACCCGGCCATCTTGGTACGTGATCGCTTCGGCGAAGCGTTCGTAGTCTCCCGGTCGGCGCGCGAGTCGGTCTTCCGCGACGATCACGACTCCCTGCACCGCAGTGCCGTTGGGGAGTTCACCGGCTCGAAGAGCCTTGAGCATGGACTCGAAGTCGCCGCGGACTACGTCTGCCTTGGCCGCCGATTTGTCGTTGTCGGTGTACTCGTGGACGACCGTCCACCCGAGCCGAGCCGCCGTCTCGCGGTTCAGCTTGTGTTGGTCCTGAACACCATGTTCATCCCGCCTGACGTCGGCGGAGATGCGAGCGTAGGAGACAACCGAAACCTGACCCATGTAACCCTCCTCGCATGAACTGTTGCGGAGGGTTAAG
Source organism: Herbidospora mongoliensis (assembly GCF_001570545.1). Taxonomy (GTDB): domain Bacteria; phylum Actinomycetota; class Actinomycetes; order Streptosporangiales; family Streptosporangiaceae; genus Herbidospora; species Herbidospora mongoliensis. Next base: position 700,886 of record NZ_BBXD01000008.1, read on the forward strand.
TTTTACCACCAGCAGTACCTTCTGAAGAATCCGGGCGGGTACTGCGGGATCGGCGGGACGGGTGTCGCCTGTCCTGTCGGCCTTACTTCCGGCGAGGCGTAGAGCTGAGGCTTTAGCCTGAAACTGCTGGCCCTTGGTCGGCTCCGTGAGTGGAGCTGATCTTGGGCCAGACGTGTTTTTTGGCGACGAGTTTCTCTACAAGGTCAAGGTCAAAGGGTTCGGGAGTCGTCCCTCTGTGTGGACGAAACGGCGAGTAAACCCCTCCCGGAGGGGCGTCGACGACAGACCGCGTCGGAAGTGGACTCGAATTCTGGATTTTCGGATGAAAGTTCGAGGGTTAAATGTCACCTACTGTCGCGACGTGCAGAGCCCTGCTGTTTGGCCCGCCAATATCCCGGCTCTAGTGCCGGTCGGTGGCGGTCCGTATCACGTACTGTCCGTACCACCGAGCAGCGACCGAGCAACCCGGCCGGGCTTTACGAACCCGACGACGCGACCCTCGGCCCCGACGTTAGCGCCGACTTGCCCTGCCCGGACTTCTCGCGCGCCCTGCACAACCCCGTGACCCCACAAGCCTGATTTGTCGGTACGTCCTGAGATCATCCGCGCATGTACCACGACCTGGCCAACTCACTCGATGACGTCACCCTGACCTACATCAGGGGCGTGCCCCCCGCCGACGTCGTCGCCCGTTTCGGCGGGGACATCGCCACCTTCGCCCCCATGTCCGTCGAGAAGGTCGCGCGGACCCGCTCCTGGGGCAATGAGGGCGTCACGCTGGCCGCCGTCGCCTCTCTTGGTGAGTGGACGTTGATCGTCGACAGCAACATGGTCGGTTTCTACGACGGAATAGTCGAGTCGCTGTCGGCGGGCACCCGGGTGGTCGCGCATTATCTGCAGGACATCACCGGGATCTACTACTTCCACTGGGTCGAGGACGGGCGGACCGAGGTTGGGTTCTACGGCGAGGACGGCTTCGTCATCGACGAACAGATGGTCATGCCCGACCAGATGCCGGTGACGTTCGCCCCGATCCTGGCCCGCTCCGACGCCCGATTCCCGGGTATGCCCGAGATCAACGTCGGTCCGGTCTTCATGTGGGCCGAGGACCTCACCGGCATCAACATGACTCCCAGACTCCTCGAAGAGCTGACTTTCGTCGGCGGCCCGATCTCACCCGTCCGTCCCGAATGCCCTTGATCGGCTTCCCTTGGGAGCTGATCTCGGGCCAGACGTGTTTTCTACACGGTTAGAGCGGACCGCCATGCGGCCTTTCGGCCGGTCGTGGACCCTGGCATAGGTGCTAAGGCGGAGCCGGAATCCCGTGCGCCTCTGATAACCGGGCTGGGTCCCGGTGGATGTCGTACCGGGTGCGTAGGCTGTGCGTCCCGTGTTGCTCCGTGCCTTGTTCCAGGAGAATCTCGTGCGCTTGTTAGCCTCCGCTGCCATTGCCGCCCTCATCGCGACTGGTCTGACCGCCGTGCCGGCCCAGGCCGCCGCCCCGAAGGTCGCGTATGGCTGGGCCTGGCCGGATGGAAAAGGAAAGCTCCGTATCGTGCCGCGTGCGGCCAAGCTGTACACAGCGCACTACGGAATCAAGACTTACCGTCTGAAGCCTGTGGCTGGAGTCAAGGAGATTCAGCTCGACTACTCCTCGGCCTCCTTTTATCGGATATCGACCACCTGTGACGCCAGGGAAACCGCCGGCAAATACGCCATAAGCTCCCTGGGGCTTGGCAAGACCAAGTGTGCTGCTGGTGACCTCGGTTTCGTTTTCACTCTCGGCCCGACGCTGGTCCGCATCGCTCATGACGGCACCAAGGCCATCAAGATCCATCAGTTCTGGGCCGGCGTCGCGGGCGAGAGGCCCAAGACCGCCTTTGGCGCCCTGCGGTACCGCGGAGATGGAACTCCGGGACCCAGCATCAGCGGCATCGTGACCTTCACTCCGGAGGGCGGCCGGCCGATGAGACTCCGGTACGACGGAATGGTGGGATTCAACCGACTCAACGCCGATTGCAGCGCCGACTGGCTCTCTGGTGCACCGGGCTCGGCCGACAAGGAGGGCCTGGGCTCCTATTACTGCGACGCCCGTCAGATGACCGCGGTTCTCAAGCGCTTGAAGCAGCCCGTTCTTGTCAAAGTCACCTACTCACCTTTGGCAGGGAACATCGGCGTGCTCTGGGAAGTCAGCCGCGAATCCTGACGGTCTGGTTGAGGCGGCATAAGAACGGCCACCACTACTCAAGTCCGAGGCCGGCTGTCCGACGTCGAGTGGAAGGACGGGGCAGTGCACGCCCTGCACGGCCGACCGCGCAATGCGCGCTGGGACGGTCATGACCGCGGCGACGTCGGGTACGTCTACATGGCCCGGGCGGGCAGTGACTTGGCGCCGATCACGGCGAGGAGCATGCCGATGAGCAGGAGCGCGATGGACTGCGCGAGGGTGACGGCGTTCAGTGTCTCGGTGACCTGGTCAACGCCCGGGTTCAGGTAGGAGAGCCGCGACAGTGTCACGGGCACGGTGAGGATCGCCAGCGCCAGCGGTACGGAAGCGGACCGCCACCGGGGTGCCGCCAGGTGTGCCACGACATATCCCGCGCCTGCCACCAGCAGCGTCAGGCAGAACAGGCCTGAGGGCGGCAGCCACGACCAGATCCAGGCCCACGCGCCGGGCCACTGCGGCGAGCGGTTCGACGTGGCCATGGCCCAGGTCGACAGCATCATGATCAGGAAGAGTGCCGCCCCGGCGACCAGGGGGAGCGCTGCCAGTCGTACCGGATGGCGGTGTGCCTTGGTGTCCCTGTGGTATCCGGCCAGCAGGGCGAGGGTGGGGACGGCGAGGATGAGAACCTGGGTGAGCGCCGATATCTCCGGCGCGCCTGTCCAGGAGACTACGGAGTCGGTGAGGCCGAGGGCCGCGGCGACCTTCGCGACGCGCGGGCGGCCTCGGACCAGCGCGGCGTAGCCGACGATCCAGAGGACGGGCGCCAGGTCCCTGGTCAGGTGCCAGAGCCGCTCGGCTGACGCGGGGTCGCCGATCGGCATTTCGCCGGTTGTGTACGGCAGGGGGAGGACGCCATAGACGCCCAGGGTCTGCGCCAGGTAGACGCAGCTCATCATCGCCTGGAAGGCCAGACCGATCAGGGCGGTCAGCCGGACGGTCCGGCCCCAGGCGAGGTTCCTCGGCGTCGCGCCCGGGCCGCCCAGGCGGATCCGCAGCGCCAGTGCGGCCACGCTGATGATCTCCGGCCAGCGTGGGCGCGCGGCGGGGTCGGCTGCGGCTGAGCCCGCGCCGTCGAGGAACGCCGAGACCATCTCGTCCTCACGTTCGGCGCGGTAGCCCGCCGGCAGTAGCCGCAGCACCTGTCGGTAGCGATTCTCCAGGGCGTTCACGCCGTTCCTCCGGCGTGCCGGGCGCGCAGTCGCTCTGTGGCGTAGCGGGCGTTCTCGGTCAGGCGTACGGCCTCCGACTCCAAGGCGTGGGCGCCCTCGTCGGTGAGCCGGTAGTAGCGCCGCAGTCGGCCCTGGTGGGCCTCCTCGCGGTCGAGCGATACGAGTTCGTCTGTGGCCAGGCGGTCGAGCACGCCGTACAGGGTGCCGATCTTGAGTTGCACGCGACCTTCCGACAGTCGCTCGACCTCCTGGACGATCCCGTAGCCGTGGCGGGACTCGTCTGCCAGTGCGGTGAGGACGAGGAACGCCTGTTCCGTCATGGGCCGTGAGTTCATGTAGGCACTATATCTTGTTAGGAAAGATATAGTGCCTGACGCGAGGGTGCGAGCCCGTTCAGGGACGTCGTCCACACCTCAGTGGCGGACGCTTTCTCTCTTGGACGCGCTCATCCGTGCGCCGGACTGGTCGGGCGGTGAGAGTTCCTGCAGGTAACCGTTCTGCAGCAGCCAGCTCACCGGGACCTCTTCGCTCGACTGCGGGGCCTCGGGAATGTACTTGCTGAGCACGTGGTACTGCGTGCCGCCGCCTGGCTGCTGGAACGCGGGGGAGACCGGACCCACGTCGACGCGGAATGATTTGCTCACCCTGAACACGTGATAGTTGCACGGGTGCGTGGGATCCTGCGGGTTGGTGTTGAGATTGCGCGGCGGCAGTGCGCGCTTGGTGAAAAGGTCTCCCATCGGCGCGAAGAATGCGCCGCCGTAGCCGCCGAAACGGTCGAGCAGCATGCCGATCTGAAGAAATGTCGTCTTGGCCAGCAGCCTGCCGTTGGGGTAATTGCCGGAGAGGGCGAACCCGGCGTTGGGCGGGTAGCGATAGTCGTTCGCGGTGTAATTCCAGTAGCGCGAGAGGAACTGCTGGGGTGTGAGGCCGCTCAGCGGCACGTAGCCGCGCAGGAGCGAGCCGAGATAGCCGGTCCGCGGCAGGCGTACCGGGCCGAGGTCCGGGTCGCCGGTCACGTACGGCGCGCCGCAGATCTGTCCCAGGTTCTGCGGGGGCTGACCATGGGCCGTTTTCTTGGCCGAGGGCGGTGCGGGCCGGAAAACCGCCGAGGTGTTCAGTGAGCTTTCGGCGTGCGCGGCCGTACCGCCCATGGCGCTGACCATCGCGCACATCGCGGTGGCCAGTACGACGCTCCGTCGGTAATGTTGCATGACTTCCCTGTTGACGTTGACGCAGGCGGATGGGAATTGACCGACCACCGGCATTCAATTCGGGCCGGTGGTCGATTTCTACATTCCCGGTGTCGCGGAGATTGCGTTGACGGGCGTCATAAGGGAAGGGCAAAAGATGGGGCGGGAAATCATTTTTCCCACCCTGTGATAAATGCGGAAATTCGTGACAAATTCGGCAAGGGTCGGCCGCGAGGGCGTTGCCGTGAGGCAAGCTTGTGGCGTGAATGTCCACCTGTCTGCGGACGATGTCAGGACCCCCCGGGCGCAGGCCGGCCCCAACCCGCAGCACCTGCTGGCGACCCTGCTCGGTGAGTACCTCGACTCCTCCGACGCCGACCTTCCGTCGGCGGCGGTGGTCGCGATGCTCGGGGAGTTCGGCATCAGTGAGTCCAGCGCGCGGGCCGCGTTGTCGCGGCTGACCAAGCGTGGCCTGATCGCCGTGCGGGGGTCCGGACGGCCGCCCGTCTATCACCTCACGCCTCAGGCGATCGCCAGGCATCGCTCCCGGATGGATCATTTCCTGGGTTTCGGCGCACGGCCGCCGCGGTGGACCGGCGACTGGGTGACCGTCTCCTTCTCGATCCCCCAGTCGGGCCAGGCGCTGCGGCACGCGGTCCGCAAGGCGCTGGGGGCGCTGGGTTTCGTCCGGCTGTACGACAGCGTGTGGATCCGGCCCGGATCCGAGTCCGGCGGGGTGAGCCGGGTGCTGCACGACATCCTGGACGACGTCGGCGACGGCCGATGGTCGGTGATGCACACCCGGTTCGACGAGGAGGCCGGCCCGCACGGTCCGGCCGCCGCCTACGATCTGGCCGGTCTCGCCTCGGCCTACGAGGATTTCATCGCGCAGTACGCGGACCTGCGGACTGCCGTCCGCGACGGGGAGATCGACGCGACCCGGGCGCTGGTGGCCCGGACCTCCGTCATGGATTCCTGGCGGAAGTTCCCGGACGTAGATCCGGACCTCCCCGAGCACCTGCTGCCGACGCCGTGGCCCCGCCAGGCCGCCAGGGACCTCCTGCTGGAGATCCATTCCGCGCTCGGTTCGCTCGCGGAGGCGCGGCTCGTCCAGGTGGCGACACCGCACTGGTCGGACGCCGCGTCCTGGATCACCCATTTCCAGGCGTCGGAGGACTTCGTTTCGGTCCCGGCCCGCAGGGACTGCTGAAAGAAACGTTCATCACTGGACGACTGTCCGCCCGCCCGCGCGCGTCGCGTGGTCGCCGTGACACGTCGGCTTCCCGGCTGCCCGGGGCCCGAAGAGATCCCATCGGCACGTCAGTCGGACAGGTGTGGTGAGCTGCGGCGGAGCCGCCCGCATCGGCCCGTTCTCCCGGCGCCGGATGAGGGGCGGGGGCGTTCCCGGGTTGCCCGCACACCGGTCAAATGACCGAGTGCGGTTGTTTGACACTTTTTATCACCGTCGTGATAGTAACTGCATTGCTCCCGCCGGCTCGTGCGTCTGACCTCGGAGGGTGAGATGAGAAAACGCTCGATCATCAGTGCGGTATTGGCGGCCGCGGTCGTCCCATTATTCGCCGGGATAACGGCGCTCACCACGACGCCGGCCGCTGCGGCGGTCGGCGGCTCGGGCCCTTACCCGGCTGATTACGAGACCTCCAGCAGCCTGGCCAATCACACCATTTACCGGCCGGGAACCCTCCCGTCGACGAAACTCCCCATTTACGTGTGGGGCAACGGAGGCTGTTCCGCCAACGGACTGTCCCAGTACAACTTCCTGCGCGAGATCGCCTCGCACGGATTCCTGGTCATCGCCAACGGCGGCCCGAACGCCTCAGGCTCGACGACGTCCCAGATGCTCACCCAGTCGATCGACTGGGCGTTCTCGGAGAACAGCCGTCAGGGCAGCAACTACTACAACAAGATCGACACCAGCAAGGTCGCCGTCGGCGGCTTCTCCTGCGGAGGGCTGGAGGCCTACGCCGTCTCCAACGACTCGCGTGTCACCACGACCACCATCTTCAGCAGCGGCCTGCTGAACGACGGTGACGACTACCAGCTCAGGCGGCTGACGAAGCCGATCGCCTACTTCATCGGCGGGACCAGCGACATCGCCTACCCGAACGCCATCGACGACTGGGGCAAGCTGCCCTCGGGGCTGCCCGCGTTCATGGGCAATCTGAACGTCGGGCACGGCGGCACCTACGGCCAGACCAACGGCGGTGAGTTCGGCCGCGTGGCGGTGCTGTACCTCAAGTGGCGGCTGAAGGGCGACTCGACGGCGGGCGCCAACTTCGTCGGCACCAACTGCGGGCTGTGCAACACCCAGTGGCAGATCCAGCGGAAGAACCTCACGCTGGACCCCTCCCCGTCTCCGAGCCCGTCTCCCAGCCCGTCGCCCTCGCCGTCCCCGAGTCCGTCGCCCAGCGGTGGGACGGAGGGTTGCTCGGCGACCTACGCGGTGCAGGACCAGTGGCCCGGCGGGTTCGTCTCCGCCCTCAACGTCACCGCGGGCAGCGCCACGATCAGCGGCTGGAGGCTCTCCGTCACCCTGCCCTCCGGAGCCGCGATCACTTCCGGGTGGAACGGCGTCATCTCGGGCAGCACCGGCACGGTGACCATCACCAACCAGAGCTACAACGGTCGTCTGTCGGCCGGACAGAGCACCAACCTCGGGTTCCAGGGCACGGGAACCGGCGCGGGTGCCACCGTCACCTGCACCGCCCTCTGATCCTGCGGGTACTGAGGCCTTAACTACCGGCCCTCGGCCGGCTCCCCATGTGGAGTCGGCTGGGGGCCGTTCCCTATTCCGGGGCGGTGAGTCCGCGGAGGGTGGCGAAGGCGGCGCGGATGCAGTCGGGCAACTGGGTGCTGTCGTCGGCCGCGACCCACAGGGGGTAGGCCGAGCGGAAGATGGCGATGCCCGTTTCGGCGGCGACGGACGCCTCGGGGGCGGCGACGCCACGGGAGCGCAGGGCCGTGGCGAGGGCGTCGGCCAGGCTCGCGAGCTTCACGAGTTCGCGTTCGAGGAGTTCCTCGTTGGCCTCGATGGCGGCCTGGCGGCGGCGGGCGTAGGGGTGGCGCTCCTGGAGGAGGGAGCCCGCCTTCTCCAGGGCGGCGGCCACGGCGTCCAGAGGCGAGGCGTCGGCGGGGGCCTCGGCCACTGCGCCGGTGAGGAGGTCGCGGAGCAGGGCCGACCCGCCGAAGAGGACTTCGCGCTTGTCGGCGAAGTGGCGGAAGAAGGTGCGTTCGGTGAGGCCGGCGCGCTGGGCGATCTCGGCGATGGTCGTCTTGTCGAAGCCGCGTTCGGTGAAGAGGTCGAGGGCCGCGTCTTCGAGTCTGCCGCGCGCGTTCGGCTCCCATCTCGCCATGCGGCGAGTTTAGGCGATGTCAGTGACTGTCGTCTTGATGTCATGGACTGACATCGCATAGCCTGATGTCAGTTCATGACATCGAAAGAGGTAGTGATCATGCGCGTGTTCGTGACAGGGGCGTCCGGCTGGATCGGATCGGCCGTCGTGCCGGAACTGCTGGCCGCGGGCCACGGGGTCGCCGGGCTCGCCCGCTCCGACGCCTCGGCTCAGGCACTCCAGGATGCGGGGGCGGAGGTGGTGCGCGGCACCCTCGACGACCTCGACACGCTCCGGGGCGCGGCGGCTGCGTCCGACGGGGTCGTGCACCTGGCCTTCAAGCACGACGTCGCCTTCTCGGGCGGCTTCGCCGAGGCCTCCGGGGCCGACCGGGCCGCCGCCGAGGCGATGGCCGGCGCGCTGGCAGGCACGGGACGCCCGTTCGTGCTGGCGTCGGGCCTGCTCGGGCTGGCTCCCGGACGGGTCGGGACCGAGCGGGACTTCCCCGAGCCCTCCGGGTCGCCGATGCACGGACGGGTGGCGACCGCCCGCCGGGTCCTGGACCTCGCCGAGACGGGGGTGCGCACCTCCGTGCTGCGGCTGCCGCCGACCGTGCACGGCGCGGGGGACAACGGGTTCATCGCGGCCTACGTCGCCGCGTCGCGTGCGGCAGGGCTCGCGGGCCACGTCGGCGACGCGCGCTGGCCCGCTGTACACCGCGACGACGCGGCCCGCCTCTTCGTGCTGGCTCTTGAGAAGGCCCCCGCCGGATCGGTGCTGCACGCAGTCCAGGACGAGGGTGTGCAGTTCCGGGAGGTCGCGGAGGCCGTCGGGAAGAGCCTGGAGCTTCCGGTCGTGGACCTCGCGCCCGAGGAGGCCGCCGCCCACTACACCTGGCTGGCTCCGCTCATCGCCACCGACAGCGCCGCGTCGTCCGCCTTCACCAGGGCCGAGTTCTCGTGGGAGCCCACCGGGCCCACTCTCTTGGACGACCTGGTCGCAGGGCGCTACTCCGGCTGAGCGTGTCCGGTGGACCAGGCCCAGGCGGCGATGCCGACACGGTTGCGGGCGCCGAGTTTGCGCTGGACGCCCGCGATGTGGTTCTTGACCGTACCGGCGGAGATGAACAGGGCGGTCGCGATCTCGGCGTTGGTGAGGCCCTGGGCGACCAGGCGGGCGATCTGGAGCTCGCGGCCGGTGAGCCTCACGGAATCGGGTCGTGGCTTAGCGGTGAGAGCGCGCAGGAGCCGTACGGTGATCTGCGGGCTGATGAGGGTGTCGCCCGACATGGCGGCGCGGACGGCCTCGGCCAGCATGGCCGGGCTCGAGCGTTTCAGCAGGAAGCCGCAGGCCCCGTCGCGCAGTGCGGTGTGGACGTAGTCGTCGAGGTCGAAGGTGGTGACGACCACGACACGGATGGGGTCGGCCACGTCCGGCCCGGCGAGCAGGCGGGTGACCTCCAGCCCGTCGACACGGGGCATGCGGATGTCGGTGAGCACGACGTCCGGGCGGAGATGGCGGGCCTGTTCCACGGCGGTCGCGCCGCAGGCGGCCTCGGCGATGACGGTCATGTCGGGCTGGGCGTCCAGGATGATCCGGAACGCGCTGCGGATGTTCTCCTGATCGTCGGCGATGAGGATGCGGGTCGGCCCGTCGGTCATGAGGCGGCCAGGGGCATCGTGGCGGCCAGCCGCCAGCCGGGGGGAGGATGCGGTCCGGCGGTCAGGCCGCCGCCGAGCGCCTCGACCCGTTCGGTCAGGCCGGCCAGGCCGAAACCGCCGTGGCGGGCACCGCCGGAGCCGGTTCGGGCGTCGTCCGTCACGGTGACCTCCAGGGCAGGGCCGGCGAGGGTGTGGACGAGCCGGACGGACACGTCCGCCCGGCTCGCCGTCGCGGCGTGGCGGCGGACGTTGGTCAGGGCCTCCACGACGATCCGGTACGCCGTGGCGGCCACTTCCCGGGGCACGACGTCCGGCAGGCCTGCCAGGTCCAGGTGGACGGCCACGGTGCCGGAGGCGGTGAACCGGTCGGCCAGCTCATGCAGCTCCGCCAGCGTCGGGAGCGGGGTGCGGCCGGTGGGGTCGTCGGCGTCGTGCAGCATCCGTACGGTCCGGTCCATCGAGGTCAGCGCCTGGAGCGCGGCCTGTTCGATGCGCTGGAAGGCGGCCGCGGCCTGACGCGGGTCCTGTTCGGCGAGGATCCGGCCGGCTTGGGCCTGGGCGAGCATCCCGCTGACGTCGTGGGCGACGAAGTCGTGCAGGTCGCGGGCGAGCTGGGTGCGCTGGGCCTGGCGGGCGGCGTGGACGGAGCGGGTGCGACGGTCGTCCAGAGACCGGAGATAGAGCCCGATCGTGGCCGCCAGAACCGCCGACAGGCCCCAGACGGCGAGCCCGGCCAGTCCCTCGGCGCTCGGCTGGTCCAGCCCGTACCGCAGCAGTGAGATCGGTGTGGCCAGGCCCGCGAGACCCGCGGCGATCAGTGCGTCGCGGCCGGGTGCGGTGCGCACCACCACGACGATCAGGACGAGCAGGACGGCGGCCTCGCCGACGTCCCAGCCGGGCGCGGCGGGCTCCGCACCGACCAGCAGCAGGGCGGCGGTCGCCGCGATCGACACGAGGCCCGCGCCGCCGGTGACCACGGCGATCCCGCCGATTCGTGTGCGCATACCCCCGAGCCTAGGTATCCGGTCGTTCCGGCGCCCCGTGCCGAACGGCACATTTCCTCCCCGCGATCACCGCTCCACCGGTCCTTTCCGCACCTGGGCCGGCGGTCCGGCCTCCTCGACGGTGGATCCAGGACACGGTTCCCGGATGTGAGGACGTGATGGGCGGATGTCGCTCTGGTGGAGGTACCGGCCGGCCTGGTCGGGATACGCCGCGGCCGCGTGGTCGCTGTCGTACGGGGCGCTCGGGCTGTTCTGGGCGCTGGGCGGAGGCGGATTCCCGTTCGCGCCCGTGGCCGAGGACCGTGCGACGGGTTCGATCCTGGAGGGGAGCCAGGCCGGGATCGTCGCGCCGGGCATGGCCGTCGTCGGGCTGGCCGGCGCGGTGGTGGCGCTGGCGATGGCGCGGGAGTGGGGGCGGGACGCCGCCCGCACGGCCCTGCTGGTCTTCGGGTGGGCCCTGGCCGGCACGCTCGCCCTGGTGATCCCCGACTACACCCTGCTCGCGCTGGTGGCCTTCGCCCCGCTGCTGTTGGTGTTCGCCTTCACGGGGGTGCCCGGACCGCAGGACGGCATCGGGGACATCCTGTACTGGCACCGGGTGAACCTGATCGTCATCTTCGCCGGCGGCCTGCTGTGGGCGCTGGCGACCCTCGCCTACCAGAGGCGGACCGGCCGGGCGCGTGCGCAGGTCCCGCCGGACACGCTGCGCCGATGGGGCCGGTGGGCCGTCTACGTGGCGTGTGCCGCGCCGATCCCGTACGAGATCACCAGGATCGCCTGGTATCTCGGGATCCCGCTCGGGATTCCTGAAGACTTCGCGCGGATGATGCAGCAGACGCCCGGCATGCTGGAGGTGGGCCTCGGCGGCGCCGTCGCGTCGATCTGCGGCGGCGTCCTGACCCACGGTCTGGTCAGCCGGTGGGGCGAGGTCTACCCGCGCTGGGTCTGGTTCCGGGCGGGCCGGCGAGTCCCGCCGGCACTGGTTGTCATTCCCGCGTCGCTCGTGGCGGTCGTCCTGATACCCGCCGGGCTGATGAACGTCCGGATGGGCGTCGATGCCGCCACGTGGGGCCTCAACGGGCCGGGCATGCTGTGGGTCGTGTGGGGCGTGGCCCTCGGGGTCGCCGCCTGGGCCTATGGGCTGCGCGCGTCACGTGTTCAGTAGGTGCACTGCACCACGACGTCGTCGAGATCGATCTGCGCGACGTCCCACCGCTGGTTCCGCTAGACCACGGTCAACCCGGGCACTTCGTCTGGGATGAAACGCTCGTGTCCAGAACAGCTAGACGAGTAGTTCCGATGTGGCTCAGTGGTCGTAGGCGATCAATGACCTGGTGACGGGCGCTCCAATGGTGCGGTTGTGCCAGATCGCGCAGGTGAGCGCCAAGATGCGCTGAGCCACCCGGATGCCGACGCCTTCGATGGTCCGGCCGCCGTGCTGTTCAAGGCCGAGCTGGCCTTTGAGGGTGTCGTTGACGGACTCGATCAGCTGCCGGACCGTCTTGAGCAGCGACTCTCCCGGGCGGGGTGTGCCGCGGTTGCGGTAGGAGGGTCGCAGCAGGCTGACACCCCGGGCGGCCAGGAAACGATCCAACTCGGCGGCGATGTAGCCCTTGTCGGCCAGGATCAGCAGCCCGGGCCGGGCGGCGAGCAGGCCGGGTTCCAGGTCGCAGATCGCCATCAGCACCTGGCGTTCGTCGACCTTGGGGTCGGCCAGGGCCCAGGTGATGGGCAACCCGGCCGGTGTGCAGATCAGATGGAGCTTCAGTCCCCAGTAGAAACGCGAGTGGGAGTGGCAGTAGCCGTAGCTGGCCCAGCCGGCCAGGTTCGAGCGCAGGACGGCGGCCCGGGAGCGGACGCACTCCACCGGGGTGGAGTCCACGATCCAGCACTGGTCGGCCCACAGGTCGGTGTCGGCGGCCAAGGACCGGATCACCTGCTTGGCCAGGGGCAACGCCGCGCGCAGGCGCTTGTTGTAGCCGGGCCGCTGAGGCAGGTAGGGGAACATGCCGTGCAGGTGGGCGTGGGCGAAACGCCGCCAGCGGGCTTCGCCGTGGAACCCGAGGATGGCTTGGGCTACGGCCAGGGTGAGCAGTTCGGCGTCGGTGAGCCAGGGCGGACGTCCCCGTCGTCGCCGGGTCTTCAGCCGGTCATCGATGTGGACGTACAGTGCCGTTAAGAGGGTGTCTAATTCGGTCGTCACAACCCGATGTTGGACACCCTCCCCACGTCGGAGAACCCTGAATTTGGAACTACTCGTCTAGATGTACTCGAGGGAGTCCTCGACCCGGACCTCAAGGAAATGCTCGTTCGGCGGCACCACCGATGTCCAGTTACTCAGACTCTGCAGCAATTCCTCGCCGGGAGGGTCCCACCCGAATGCGGCGCAAAGGATATGCATGGCCAGTCGAGGAGGGACGGCATTTCCGATCTGCTGGCCCACGTCTTTCCCCGACCACGGATAGTCGACGGGGAAAGTCTGGAGACAGCCGGCTTCCGCGAGAGAGAAGCGATCCAGTTCGACGCCGTCCGGCGAGACCACGCGGTTGCGGGATATCTTCCCGGTCACTGTCGTGGAAGGGTTCGAGGAGGATCGACGGCCGCGGGCTTTGGGGTCGCCGCCGGTCCCGTAATTCGAGATCACGAGGAACGGTGACTGTCGGTCGAGCACGTCAGCCATGCTTCGCCATGGCAGAAGGGATTGGTTTCCGGCTTCTCGCGGTATTCCCTTCCGGTAGGACCGGTGCGTGGGGCGCGGCAGAGCCACTGGCTCGTCACCTTTCCCCGCGATCAACACAGCCCTTCTTCGGGTCTGCGGGACGCCGTACTCCTCGGTGCACAGGATGCCGCAGTCCACGGAATAACCTTCGTCCTCCAGTGCTCTGGCATACGCTTCCCACACCGGAAGGACTGCTGGAACCTGTTCGAGCACGATCGCGCGGTACGCGGTGTTCCTGTCGTCGTCGATGGCCTCCAGTGCCCAGCGAAGAGGCTCCAGGACGAGACCGGTTCGTTCGTCCTCCAGTTTGCCGAGATCCCGATCGATCCCTTCTCGATCTTCCCTTGCGACCATTCGTTTCACGAAGCCGAGGACATCGTCGAGCGCTCTGCGCCCCGCTCCTGTGCCGGCAACGGTGAAAGTCTGGCAAGGTGGTCCACCTGCCAGGACATCCGCTTCTGGAAAGTCGGAAGGACCACGGCGTCGTACGTCGTCCTCCACCGTGGCCAGGCCCGCGGCCCGACGTGTCTCGCACGCCGAGGCATCCCATTCGACGCCCACCGTGGAAATGCCGAGCTTCTCCGCCGCCACGTCGAGCCCACCTGGACCGGCGAACAGATCGACGATTTTGACAGGGTGCACTTGATCTCCAGGGGTGTTTCGTTCGGGACGATGTTGCCACGGCTTCGCTGGGTTTGCGCCGAAGACGTCAAGCGGGGCCGATGTCGACACAGAGTACTGATGACATCCGACAGTATTGGCGTCGCTACTTTTCGTAGTCGGTTGCTCGACGCACCGGTCGACGTGATTCCGCCCGGATCACGATCTCGTTGGCGCGGCTGATCATTTCATTCCCGACAGGAGATCAGAGCCGGGCGGTACGGTTGTCATGTGGTATCCATGCCTTCTCCCAGTTCGATCGGTGTGTCGGCTCGAATGAGCAAGCAGCGTCGCAGGGACACCGCTCCGGAGATCTCTGTGCGAAAACTTCTGCACGCCCAGGGGCTGCGGTATCGGGTGGCATGGCCGATTCCCGGGATGAAGCGCAGGTCGGTCGATGTGGCCTTCACGCGGGCGAAGGTCGCGGTCTTCATCGATGGTTGTTTCTGGCACTCCTGTCCTGAGCACGCCACGCGCCCTGCTGCGAATGACACGTGGTGGTCGGAGAAGCTGGCGAAGAACACCGCCCGCGATGTGGCCACGAACGAGCACCTGCTGCAGGCGGGGTGGCGGGTGGTCCGGGTCTGGGAGCACGAGGATCCCGTGGAGGCGGTGACTCGCATCATCGAAGAAGTGATGCGGTCACTGACCGACAGGACGTCTCCGGGCACAGGTTCCCTGTTGCAGGTGCCGGCCCGAGAGTGATGGGGCGGTCCGTGCTCAGTCAGATGCCACATTTTTCTGGAGACCCGCGCCGTCACCCTGCAGACGTGTGACTGTCTCACCTGTAAGCGCGAGGCACAGGTCCTTGACCTGCTGATCAGAAAGGGCGCGTACGTCGAGGAAGGCCAGGTATCGGCGCAGCCGGGCCGTGACGTCGCGGATCACGGCTCTACGAGGAGCCTCGGCACCGAGTTCGATGACCGCTCGAGCCAACTCCCTCGTCAGCCGGGGATCGCCACCGATGCTGCGACGTTCCAAGAGCTGATTGAGATCGCTCTCGTTCAGCGCGGCCAGGACATGTTCGTGCCCGGCGAACACCACTGCCTGCCACCAGAGACGGGCCCAGGTGTGTCTAGTGAGGTCGGTGGCGATCCATCGTTCCTTGTTGTCGGGCCCGAAACGCCACATGGTCACGTGAGGAAGAGCCACCAGAGAGAGGAAGGACCACAGATCCCGATTGCCTGCTTCCGCCCATGACAGATCCAAATGACCGCGGATCACTTTGGCCGCGTGCCGGTCGAAGGAGATCCGGGCGTCGATCCCCGCTGTTTCCGGGAACCCGTTCTCCCTGGCCAAGGTCGTCACGGCGTCGATCAGCCCTCGTACGCGCCTCGTCGACACCCGGCCTCCGACCGGTGCCCACATCTGGTCAGGATGGCTTTCCTTGTACGCGGGTGGTCGCCCTGCGACGACTTCGTCGTACACGGCGGCTCCGACGACCGCGGGGAGATGCGGCCAAAGTTCGCTCATTGAAAGATCCGTCCCCTGCCCAGGTTTCTCGTCGCACCGGCGATCTGGGTTCTGAACTCCGCGAGGTCCCCTGCTGACGGCGGCGCGACGGAGTGCGACGGTGACGCGGCGAGTGTTCTCGCCAGGATGTCCCCCACGCTGTCCGGCGGCCATTCGTCACGTTCCACGAGTTCGGCGCGCAGGTGCAGGGCCAGTTCCAGGAGCAGCATGGCGACCCCCGCCTGGAGCTCGTCGAGCAGGGCCTGTTGTCTCCTGTCCTTGGTGCCACGAGTCACCGCTGCGCGCAACTCGCGGTCGCGTTTGTTGACAAGGACACGGAACGATCCGTAGAACGGCGCCGAGAGGTCTGTGCTGGTCTCGAGGTGCCAACTGGCCGTGGGGGACAGCCGCGTGTGAGAGAAGTCGATCTCGTGCACCGGGAACATCGAGGACATGCTCTCGAGTACCACTCGTTGAACATCGTCGGCGAGCACCGAGCCGGGGACGGTGGCCACACCGGCTGCCCGATCGAAGGAGGGGCGGACGAGACTGATGGTGCTCCGCAAGGACAGTGTCCCGGACAGGCGCTCGCCCTTGAGAGTAGTGTCCACGACAGCCGCACCGTTCATGTCGAAGTACGCCGGGGGTGCCGCTTCCGTCATGTCGGTGGTCGAGCTCGTCCAGGAGAGGGTCACTGCGACATCGGCGAGGTCAAGACCTGTCTCTTCGACGAAACGCCCGACGTCGACCCGCACCCGGCGAGCTGCTCGCAGATCAGTTCCTGGGTCCCAACCATCGATCGTGCTCGGCAAGGACTTCCATTCCTGCGCGTCCAGCAGGAACCACGGCTCCCAGACGACGGTCCCTGGATTCGGTACCAGATATGGTCGGACGTCAGCCGGCATCGGACCCGACCTGACTCACTCGGAAACGCACGACAGCGTCAGGTACGTGTGTGCCGTACACATACCAGTTCGATTCCGGCCCTGCCGGTATCCGGACGATCCTTCCTGGCTCCAGGACACCACTGGCCGACTGCCACTGCAAGATCTGTGGCACAGCGGCACCGAGCGGGGGTTCGCTCTCGCGGCCGCCACCTTCCACCACGACCTCGACATCCGCAGCCACGAATCGCTCGATCTCCGCCGCAGGAACTTTGACGGTCGCGACCAGATACGGTCGTCCCTGATGCACCCGCAGGACTGGGCTTCCCTGCAAGCGCGGCTTGCCGCCTCGTCGCGGTGCGGTCCCACCGGATCCGTTGCCACCGCCCAGGCCGCCGGTCGGGCGTGACCTGCCGGTGGCTCCGCTGCCGCTGTCTCGGACAGTGCTGTCGTCGCCCGGCTCCTCCGGACGCTCGCTCGACCGCGCGGGGACGATACCGGCGAGCATCGCGGAGAGTTGCCCCAGTCCGTGGCCACCTGACCCGCCTGTCTGGGGTCCGAGACCGAGTCGTTCGTCCAATTGCCTCTGCACGAAGGTGCGTGCTCCCTGCACCACCCCCCGCGCTGTCCCGGTCAGGCCTTTGGAGATCCAGTCGTCGTGGGTAGGCGGCTCGGCCGACGCGAACAGCGTGTCCGCATCCTCCGACGCCTTGAACACGGCGCCGTACGCGAGACGGGCGTCAGGGTGGGGTGGACCGGCGAGGTAGTCGACCACGAGTTCGGCGACACGCATGCGGGCGACGTGATGCGAAGGTCCTTCGAACGGTTGCGCCGCTTTGATCAGGAGACGAGTGCTGGTGCTGTCGGCTGCCCCCAAGGCCATGGCGAAGGTACCGCCTTGCCTCGGCGGGACGGTGCGTGAGAAGTCGGCCCCGACACCTGCCCTGATCTCGAGCAGGGCTTCGACGAACGGGGCCAACTCGTCGAAGGTGTGCGGTTCGGGAACGGGTATGTCCGAACCGTTGACGCTCACGACGAATCGCATGCGGCGCCCTTGTTCGTCCGGGACCATCTTCGGCCAGAGGTTCCACAGGATGGACGAGGCGATGAAGTTGACCGCCTCAGCAGGAGTACGTTCGCGCGCCTCCGAGGCCGATCCGACGGCACCCAGATCCGCGGCCAGGACGACGATGTCCGTGCCGGTTCCTTGGTTGTCGAAGCCCGGCAGGCCCAAGGCCCTGGAGACGGTGTCGGCCTCCGCGGAGAGGATGGGGTCCGGTACGTCGTCGTCCGCCACGACCCCCCACCAGTGCCGCCCGGTGAACCGGCGCTCGCCGAGGTACCAACTGTGCCCGAGCGCGGCACCCATCAGCCGACGGGCTTGAGGCCCGCCGGTGGCGAAGGAGTGGGTGTCGACGAGGATCGCGCCGGCTCGACTCAGTCGGTAGAAGATGCCCTTGCCGAATCCGTATGTGCCCCCGCCGAAACGGTGGTCACTGGGCTCCCCGACGTTCCGAAGGAACTGCACGAAGTCCGGGGTGTCGCTCTCCCGAGCCCGCTCCCCGGCACGGAGAGGACCACCGAGGCCTCTGGTGTTGCGGTCGGACACCACGAGCACGACGGTCTCCGGCAGGAGTAAGGGCCCAAGGTCCACTTTCGACTCGCCCGACGGCCCGGGCAGCAGGAGTTCACGCCAGGTACTCGCATCGTCGCCGAGCACCCGGACATCGATGCGGAAGTGCACCTCGCCTTCGGGGAGGCGAGCATCCCAACTGTTCTGCGCCGCCTCCCTCACCAGGACCGTCAACGGATCGAGCGCGGGCCGCCCCAGCTGCTTGATGATGCCCTCGGCAGCGGCGGAGCCTTCCGGCGCGAACGGTTGTGACCACCATCGAGCGTTCACCGGACGGCCTCCTCCGCGATCTCCGCCAGTGACGCGCCAGTACTGTGAGGGAGCACAGCGGCAAGATCGATCTGATAAGTGAGTTCTCCGACGCCGTCGGGGAGTGAGCCCGCGATGAGCGATGACGGGACGACACGTGGGGTGTCCGGGCCGACCACGATTCTGCGTATCTCCTCGGTGGCGAAGCGATCCACGTCAGGGTGATCCGGTTGCTGCGACCATCCCGCTGCCGAAAGTCGCGAGCGGAACTCGGTCTGCGACGCCACTGAGCCTCGGAGATGCTCCACGAGGTCGGTCACGGTCCACCCGTCGAGATCCTCGGTCACACGGAGAAGCACGAGGTCCAAGGGCCGCCCGTCGTGCGTGTCCAACTGTTCCAAACCATGTACGACGATGCTGTCACTGGCCTGGCCCAGGGCCTTCACCTCGATGCACCGCGCGGCGGCCTCGAAGTCGTGGGGTTCCCTGAGCGGACCTCTCCATGCGCCCACGGGAAAGTGGGGATCGGCCCCGACCAGCGACGAGAGTACCGTGAGCTCGGCGAACAGCCCCATCTTGCCCTGATATGAGAGCCCGCGAAGTGGGGTATTGCGGAAGAGCCGCCGCCATCGTGCGATGGCGTCGATCGCTGCCGCCGCCGGCAGATCTGCGCCCGAGACGGCTTCCAGCACATCGGTCACGACCTCGTCGAACTCCGGGAACAGGCCGGGTTCGGTGCACGACAGGTCGACGTACGAGGTCGTGGACCCGCCGAAGTCGAGCTTCCGGATCACTGTGCTGAGCGCTGCCGGACGCGGATCCACCGAGACGGTCTCGTCGCTCGCGGGAACGAGAAGATGACGGGCGCCCGCCCCGTCGATCGCCACGCGGCACGGCTGCGCATGACACACCACATCCAGCGGGAAGGAAGCCAGTTCCCTGGCGCGCGGCAGGATCAGGACGGCCCAGGCCCGTTCCAGCGCACTGAGTTCGAGGTCCGTCATGTCACGTCCTCGGTGTCGATGCCGAGAGCCTCGTCGACGTTCTCGCTCTCGACGTCGGTCAGGTCGACCGCGACGTGTGTGGCCTGGATGCTCTTGGTGCGGACGTCGCCCGGAAACGTGATGCCGAGTCCGACGACCGCCTGCGCCGCGTTCAGAGCCATCCGCCTCGGGACCGTCACTTCGGTGTCCTGCGGTTTGACGGGCTCGCTCGTGGGGTCGATCAGATAAAGGACGACCAGGCCGCGGTCGCGCAGAACAGGGTGCTGATTGCGCAGGGCGACCAGTTCGGTCTCGCCCTTGGCCCTCGCCTGCGCTGTCGTGAGGCCGAGGTCGAGCGCGCGGTCCTGCTTGCTCATCAGGGTCTTGATGTCGGCCGGCCCGTCCTTGTCGCCGATCATCCTGGACCGGACCGCGTACTTGATTTCCAGGCCGCCCAGCGTCGCGTCACCCCCGTCGCCGACAACGACGGCGACGGACCACATCGCCAGGCTCGGGGGATCACTGGTGAGCTGCTGGTCAATGTATTTGATCATCAGTGTCGGCTCGAGGTCAGGCGATTCCTTGTGCACCTGATATCGCGACAGGAAGGTCTTCACCAGTGACACGGGGACGTCGCGGATCAGCCGCGCCCCTCCGAGGTCCTCGACCTGTCCGTGCCGGACAGCCTCCTGCACCAGGTTCTCCGCGGCCTGACGATTGAGGTCCAGCCAGTCGGTGTCCAGGTGGTTGAAGTACCGGGTCTGCAACCGGCGCCCTGCATAGGAGATGAAAGCCGGTTGGGCGGCGCCCATCTTGGCGGTGATCCGAAGCGCGGGATGTGTCCGGATCCTCACCGCCACCTGGGAAGGTGTGAGGTTCTCCCTCTGATAGCGGTCGATGTCGTCCCGCATCTCGTGCTCGACGGTGGCGAGATGCCGGAACGCCGACTCGAGACTCGGTGTCATCCAGATCCGGGGGAGGTCCTCATACCCGGTTCGATACCCGAACCAACGGCCCATCTGGAGCAACGTGTCGTACGCTGTCGCACCCCGGATGAAGAAGCTGACGACGAGCCCTTCCAGGGTCAGTCCTCGGGACAGGGTGTTCCCGCCGACCGCGATGGCGACCACGGAAGGTTCGGAGTAGTCCAGCCGGTCCTGACTGCGGTAGTTGTCGAGGACGATCCGTGTGTCGGTGATGGCGTCCCTCAGATAAGGCTGCACATCCTCGAACGTGTTCTGCGTCCGGCCGAAGTCCGTGGCCGGGACCTTGGACGATTCCTTCTCCCACAGGTTCCGCCACTCATCGAGAACGTCGGGCCGGCCTGAGCTGAGGCCCTCTGCTGCCTGCCGCTGCAACCGCAGCAAAGGCGCTCGGTAGCTCTCATGGACCGCGATCTTGACCGACGTGTGGATGAGCATCGTGCTGTGATCGCTGTCCCCACGCGCACGACGAGCAGCGGTCGCCAGCCAGAACCAACGGACGGCATCCCTCAGTTCGTCGATCATCGTGGGGGCGAACCCGTCTGCGGACTCCTTGCTGCCAGGGCGTAGGAGGTGGACGTCCTCCTCCTCGACCCGACGAACCATGTCGTAGCCGTCAGGAGGTCCCTGCTCGTCGGAAGCCTCCTGTTCTACGGCATTACGACCGAAGATCTTCTCGGGGCCGAAGTATCCATCCGGGCGCGGCAGGTTGAGGATGAACGACTTCGGATAGAGGTCGTCCTGGGTCGGATCCACGAACACGTTGGCGAAGGGCGTCGCGGTGTATCCGACGTAGGTGCACCGCGGCATGAGGCTCAGGAGCTTGCGGATGAGCGGATTGATCCGCCCCGTGGCCACGGAGGCCTGGTCCGCCTCGTCGTCGATGATCAGTACGGGTGCGGAGGCGAGCGCCTTTCGGCTGTTCGTCGTGTCCAGCCACTTGATGAGTTTGTCCAGGACGGCTGCGTTCTTCTTGACGACTGCCAGGACGGTCTTCTCATCGCTGAGCGCGGCCGACGCCTCGTGGGTCTGTTCCACGAAATCGCGAGCCTCTCCCGTCAGCGTCATCCACCGGTCGGGATTGAGGTCCTTCAGATACTGGTCGAGTCGTACCTGTGTCTGACGGCGAAGTCCGTTGTGGATACCGGACAGGACGATGACGAGGCGGTACCGGACGTCCGCCATCTTCGCGATGACTGCGGTGAAGTTGGTGGTCTTCCCGCTCTGCACGTACCCCACTACGAGACCTTTGGAGTCCCAGGTGGAACGGTCCGGTCGGGGCGTGTGGGCGACAACAGTGCTGGACGAATGGTCGACGGAGGAGATGCGCTCGTCAGGCCAGTTTTCTGCCTTGAACTGGTCCTTGAGCGCCAACCAGTAACGGTCGGACTCCCCGGGCCCGCTGTACCAGTCGTCGGACCCGGCGGTGATGATCGGTGGACCGCCTGCCTGTACCTTCGCTCTGTCACTCTCGAACTGTCGGCGGAACTTGTCGATGGTCGGTTCCGGCAACGAGTCAGAGAAGCTGTCCACGGCCGCTTCCACGCCATGCCGCCTGGCCCAGTCCGCGAAGACTGTGTACAGACCCAAGATTCCTCACCCTTTTCCTGCCTCAGGCGAGAAATTTAGCCGAGAAGAGCAAAGACGACCATGAAGCTCCTAAGTGGAGCTCCCAAATAGTGGGATTTATGCTCATGTGTCCTTGGGAGTGTCTCGGCAACTGGGTCAGCCGCGTCGTCCGTGACGCCGAGCGCTGCCGCTGCCGGCAGGTCGGGTCTGGGGTGCTCCGGAGCCCTCACGATCACTGGCGCACGACCCGCTCAGACGCGTAGGTCCGACCAGATTCCGTGGTCGGCCACGCTGAGCACCGCCGACAGCCCCGCCTCGTCGAAGGCCGTCTCCACCTCGGCCCGTCCTTCGGTGAAATGGGTCCACCCGTCGTAGTGCGCGGGAATGACGACGTCCACACCCAGTACCGCGGCGGTCGCCGCCACCAGCCGTCCGTCCATGGAAACCGGCCGTTCGCGGAATTTTCCCTTAACGCGGGCCGCCCCCGCGTTGAGTACCGCCGCGTCGATTTCCGGGACACCCCGGGCGATCTGTCCCACCACCCGCATCGACGCGTTGTCGCCGCTCACATAAACGGTCGGCAGCCCCCGTCCGGACAGCACGAACCCGGTCACCTCGCAATTCACGAAGCCCTCCGCGTCCCGTTCTCCGTCTTCGGGTCCGTGGACGGCGGGGACCGTGAGAAAGAAAAGGTCGCCGCCTCCATCGGGGCGCAGCACCGTAAAGGTCGTCCAGGGTTCAAGACCCCGTCCATTCAATCGGCCGGCCGCACTCGGCACCGTAAGAGTCAAAGGGGCCGCGGAAGCGAAGGCGCGCCCCCGGTCGTCAAGGTTGTCAGGGTGGGCGTCGTGGCTGACCAGGACCACGTCAACAGGGCCGAGCGCCGTCTCATCCACCACAGGAGGAAGAGTTTTGGTCAGGTAGCCATGGGGGCCGGCGTCGTCGAAAGTGGGGTCGACGACGATTCGCAGGCCGCCCATGTCGATGACGGTCGTCGGGCCGCCCAGTACCGTCGCCGCGCAGACACGTCTCGGCAGTATTTGCTCACTAACATGCTTGCTCACGGGTCAATGCTGCCTGTCGGCAAGTGACCTCAGTGGCCGACACACCGCCCTACCCGTACACAAAGCAGCAGGTAGAACGCTATCCGTTAGGTGAAGTGCGCGGCGTCCCAATCTGGACAGGCCGGTTGGCAATATCTCATCTAGCGGGACATATGACAGCTAACTAAACTCCGTGAGAGATCGGAACGTTCTAAGCCGAACGATCCGGTTATCGTCAACCAACCGGGGAGGGTTGCGGCCCTTTTGCGTGTCCATTTTTGGACGCTGCCCGGGGGGTGCCGCGATTCCTCTGCGTGTGGTGACGAGTCCCTCAGCACCCATGGAGGTTTCGTGTCAAGGTTAAGACTGACCGTCGCCACGGCCGCAGCAGTCGGCCTGGTGGCTGCGTTGGTCCCGGCCGGATCGGCGATCGCCGATCCGACGCCGTCTCCGACCCCGTCGTTCACCGCGACGCCGCTGACCAACCCCGAGCTGGTGTTCGGGGCCAAGTCGCTCACCGGCCAGCTTGCCGAAAGCGATGAGGCGCTGCTCAAGGCGACCTCGCCGGCGCCGGTCAACGTCGTCGTGAAGCTCGACTACGACTCGCTCGCCGCCTACAAGGGCGGGGTCAGCGGGTTCGCGGCCACCAGCCCGAGCGTCACCGGCAAGGATCTCGACCCGGACAGCGCCGCGGCCGAGAAGTACGTCACGCACATCGAGGGCATCGAGAACAAGTTCCTCGCCGCGCTTCCGGGTGAGGTCGCGGGCGCCAAGGTCGGGCAGAAGCTGCGGACCGTCTACGGCGGCGTCGCGCTGACCGTGCCGGCCAACGAGGCCAAGGACCTGCTGAAGCTGCCGGGTGTGGCCGCCGTGCAGGAAGACGGTCTGTCGCAGCCGCTCACGGACTCCAGCCCCGACGCCATCGACGCCACGCCGGTCTACAACTCGCTCGGCGGTGCGCCGAACTCGGGCAAGGGTGTCATCGTCGGCATCCTGGACTCCGGTCTCTGGCCGGAGCACCCGTCGGCCGCGCCGAACGCGAACATCCCGGCGCCCCCGGCGAAGGCCGACGGCACGCCGCGCACCTGTGACTTCGGGGACAACCCGCTCACCCCGGCCACCGACGTGTTCGTCTGCAACAACAAGCTGATCGGCGGCCAGCCGTTCCTCGACACCTACAACGCCGTCGTGGGTGGGGACATGTACCCCGATTCGGCTCGTGACTCGAACGGGCACGGCACCCACACCGCCACCACCGCAGCCGGCAGCCCGGTCGCGGACGCCAACCCGCTCGGCATCTCGCGCGGCCCGATCCACGGCATCGCGCCCGCCGCGCACCTGTCGGTCTACAAGGTCTGTGGCGCGGACGGCTGCTACCAGTCCGACTCCGCCCAGGCGGTGGCGCAGGCGATCCTCGACGGTGTCGACGTGATCAACTTCTCCATCTCCGGTGGTGCGAACCCGTACACCGACCCGGTTGAGCTGGCGTTCCTCGACGCCTACGCGGCCGGTGTGTTCGTGGCGGCCTCGGCCGGCAACTCCGGTCCCGGCGCGGCCACGACCGACCACCGCTCGCCGTGGGTGACCACGGTCGCGGCGAACACCCAGAAGCGGACCTTCGAGTCGACCATCACCTTCACCGGTGGCGGCCCGACCCTCAAGGGCGCCTCGATCACCGCCGGCGTGGCGGCCGCGACCCCCGTGGTCCTGGCCTCGGCGCCGCCGTACAGCAACGCGCTCTGCACCACCCCCGCTCCGGCCGGCCTGTTCGTCGGCAAGATCGTGGCGTGTGAGCGTGGCCCGAACCGCGTGCTCAAGGGCTTCAACGTGAAGCAGGGCGGCGCAGTCGGCATGATCCTTTACAACAGCACGCCGCTCGACATCATGACCGACAACCACTGGTTGCCGACCGTGCACATCGACAAGCCGGCGACCGACGTTCTGCTCGCTCACCTCGCCGCCACTCCCGGTGCGACGGCGAGCTTCACCCAGGGCACCAAGACCAACTGGCAGCGCGACGTCATCACCACGTTCTCCTCGCGTGGCCCCGGCGGCGACTTCCTGAAGCCCGACGTGACCGCCCCTGGTCTGCACATCCTGGCCGGCGCGACCCCGACGCCGGAGTCCCCGCTGGAGGGCCCGCCCGGGAACCTCTACCAGGTGATCGCCGGCACCTCGATGTCGTCCCCGCACGTCGCGGGTGCGGCGGCGCTGGTCTTCGCGGCCAACCCCGGCTTCACCCCCGGCCAGGTCAAGTCCGCCCTGGAGACGACGGCCCGCACCAACGTCACCAAGCAGGACCGGGTCACCCCGGCCGACCCGTTCGACATGGGCGGCGGCCGCATCGACCTGAGCCAGGCGTACAACTCGGTTCTGACCATCGACGAGACCGCGGCCGACTTCGCGGCCTCGGCGGCCGACCCGCTGAACCGCATCGACCTGAACATCCCGTCGGTGAACGCGCCCACCATGCCGGGCCAGATCACCACCACGCGGACCGTGAAGAACGTCACGGACGAGCAGGTCGAGTACACCGCCCGCGGCAAGAACACCTCCGCCGGCACCTCCATCACCGTCACCCCGGCCCGTTTCACCGTCGAGCCCGGCGCGACCCAGGAGCTGACCATCACGATCAGCGCCCCGGACGTCCCGGACGGCCAGTACTTCGGTGAGATCGACCTCCGCCAGGAGGACGGCAACAAGGACCACCACATCCCGGTGGCGTTCTACCGCCAGGAAGGCGCGATCCCGGTCGACCAGACCTGCGCCCCCTCGACCATCGCCAAGAACACCGGCGAGTCGACCTGCACCGTCACCGTGAACAACGGCACCCTGAACGACACCGAGGTCACCGCCACCAGCGTGCTCGACGGCCGCCTGCGGCTGAACAGCGTCACCGGCGCGACCCAGGTCAGCACCCAGGAGGCCACCGTCACCACCACGCTCGACGGCCGCCAGCCGGACGAGCCGGTCATCGCGCCGGGTGAGCTGTTCGGCTACATCCCGCTCGACGCGTTCGGCACCGCCCCGACCCCGGTCGGCGACGAGCAGGCGGTGAACTTCAACGTTCCGTCGTACAAGTTCGCCGGGCAGACGTTCAGCCGCATCGGCATCACGTCCAACGGCTACCTCGTGGCCGGCGGCACCAACGGCTCGGCGGACATCCAGTTCACCCCGCAGACGCTGCCCGACGCGACCCGCCCGAACGGCGTTCTCGCGCCGTTCTGGACCGACCTCGACGGCACCACCGCTCCCGGCGTCTACGCGACCACGCTGACCGACGGCGTGGGAACGTGGATCGTCGTCGAGTGGCGGCTGAAGCTCTACGGCACCAACACCCTGCGCACGTTCCAGGCGTGGATCGGCGTCAACGGAGGGGCCGAGGACATCACCTTCGCCTACCCGGGCGCGCTGCCCTACCCGGGCCCCGCGTACGGCCTGACCGTGGGCGCCGAGAACGCCGACGGCACGGCGGGTAGCCAGATCCCCGCCGGCACCGGCGTGACCTCCGACTACCGCGTGACCAGCACGCCCGGCGCGCCGGGCGAGACCCTGACCTACACCATGAAGGTCAAGGGCGTCATCACCGGCGTCGGCGCGGTGACCACCTCGGTGGTCACCGACCAGGTCAACGGCGTCACCCAGGAAGTGGACAAGATCACCGTCCAGTAACCCCTGGTAAGGAAACGGGCCCGGCGGTCAGCCGCCGGGCCCGTTTTTCTTTTTCCGCGTGTACGTCGTCACGAAAGCCCCATTGGTGGCCGATGAAAGGCTCGACGGGGTGCCCCGTAAAGTCCTGATATGACTTCCACCCGGTACGCACCGAACGGCATGGTTTGCACCATTGATCACCTGGCGTCCGCCGCAGGGGTCGGTGTACTCGAAAAGGGTGGAAGCGCCGCGGACGCGGCGGTGGCGGCCAACGCGGTGCTCGCCGTCACCGCGCCGCACATGTGCGGCCTCGGGGGTGACCTGTTCGCGCTGGTCCACGACGGATCCGGCGTCCACGCCCTGAACGCCTCCGGCCGCGCCGGCAGTGGCGCGGACCCGGCGCGGCTGCGGGCCGAGGGGCAGACGACCATGCCGCATCTGTACGACATCAGATCCGTCCCCGTGCCGGGATGCGTCGACGGCTGGCTCGCGCTGCACACCCGGTTCGGCCGCCTCCCGCTCGCCGAGGTGCTGGCCCCCGCGATCCGCCTGGCGGCGACCGGCTTCCCGGCCTCTCCGCTGCTGGCGCCGGGCGCGTCGTTCATCGGCACGCTGCAGAGCGACTACGCGTCGGTGAAGTCGGTCGGCGACCCGATCAGGCGGCCGGGCGCCGCCCGAGCGTTGGAAGCCATCGCGAAGAGCGGCCGCACCGGCTTCTACCAGGGCGAGTTCGGCCAGGGACTGCTGAAGCTGGGCGCGGGTGAGTACACCGAAGACGACCTGGACAGGGAGCAGGCCGACTGGGTCACGCCGCTGTCCACCCGCGTGTTCGGCCATGACGTGCACACCATCCCGCCCAACTCCCAGGGCTACCTGCTGCTGCTCGCCCTCAGGATCCTGGAGGGCCTCGACCTGCCCGAGGACCCCGCCGACCCGGCCTGGGCCCACCTCCTGATCGAGTCGGCCCGCGCCGCCGGGCACGACCGGCTCGACGTCCTGTACGAGAACGCGACGGCCCCCCTCGACTCCGCGGCGGCCCGCCGGGCTCTGGTCGGCGCGCCGGACCTTCCCGTCCACGCGAAGAAGGGCGACACGACCTATCTGTGCGTCGTCGACGGCGACGGCATGGGCGTCTCGCTGATCCAGTCGAACGCCGCCGGTTTCGGCAGCCTCCTGTTCGAGCCCTCGACCGGCATCAACCTGCACAACCGCGGCATCGGCTTCTCCCTGACGGAGGGCCATCCGGCCGAATACGGGCCCGGCCGGCGCCCGCCGCACACCCTCGCGCCCGCCCTCATCACGAAGGAGGACGGTTCGCTGAGGACCGTCATCGGCACCATGGGCGGCGACGCCCAGCCGCAGATCCTGCTCCAGCTGGTGACGCGGCTCCTCGTCCACGACCAGACCCCTGGAGAGGTGATCGGCGCGTCGCGCTGGGCCCTCGGGTCGGGGACCGGGTTCGAGACCTGGCGGGGCGGCGAGGTCGTCGTCGAGGTCGAGGACGGCGCGACCTGGGGACCAGGATTGTCCGAACGGGGTCACCGGATTGTCCAGGAGAGCTACGGCGACGGTTTCGGACATGCCCACCTGATCGACGTGCTGCCGTCGGGGATGCTGGCGGGCGCGGCCGACCCCCGGGCCCGCATCGGGTCGGCCCTCGGCCGCTGACGGAAACGGGATGATCTGTGGGGTTTGCGGCGTTCGCGGTTGTGAACCCCATTCGTCCCCCGTACACGGAGAACCTCACCCATGACCGACCAGGCGACGAAAATCCTGCGTTCCACCTATGACGAGCTCGCCGCACAGGTCCGCGCCTTCGCGCCGGAGGATCTCGTCCGGCAGTCCGGCGCCGCCGACTGGGACGTCTCCCAGGTGCTCAGCCACCTCGGCAGCGGCGCGGAGATCAACCTCCTGGCCCTCGAAGGCGCGCTGAACGGCACCGGCGCCCCCGAAGGCGACGCCATCCGCGCCATCTGGGCCCGCTGGGACGCGATGTCCCCGGTCGAGCGGGCGAACGCGTTCCTCGACGCCAACGAGAACCACATCGGGCGGCTGGAGGGGCTCGACCCGGAGACCAGGGAGACCCTGCGGATCGCCCTGTGGTTCCCCTCCGAGCCGCTCGACGCCGAGGCGTTCGCCGGGTTCCGGCTGACCGAACTCGCCCTGCACGCGTGGGACGTCCAGGTCGCCTTCGACCCGGGCGCGGTGCTGCGCGAGGACGCCGCCGACCTCCTGCTCGACCGGGTCGCCGGGCTGCTGGCCTGGGCCGGGAAGGGCGATCGGCTGGGCCGGGAGGCCACGCTGGCCCTCCACGTGACCGCGCCGGAGCGGTCGTTCGGGGTGGCCATCGGCGAGAAGGTGGAGATCGTGGACGTGCCGGCCGAGCCCGACGGCGTCCTGACCGCCCCGGCCGAGTGGTGGCTGCGGCTGGCGACCGGACGGCACGCGGCCGAGTACACGCCGCCCGTGGTCGAACTGACCGGTTCGGTTACTTTGGACGAACTGCGCGCGGTTTTCCCAGGCTTCTAATGATTGACAGGGCTGGCGAAACTTGTGACACATGTGACTCCACTGACAGGATGGTCTAGGTGGAGATCAAATATTTAGTGGGCGCGTTGCTCGTGGCCACCACTGGAGTTCTTGTCGCCAGCCCTGCTCAGGCCGCCGCCCCGACCGGCCCTGGAATGGTGAAATGTCCCCGCCCGACCAAGATCGTGGGTAGTGCGAGCCAGTTCGAGAAAGCGCTCGCCTCGGCCCGCGCGGGCGATGTGATCAAGTTGAGGCCGGGCATCTACCGGGGGAATTTCGTCGCCAGGAAATCGGGCGTCAAGAGCCGCCCCATTTTCGTCTGCGGCACCGCCGCCTCGGTGATTGACGGCGGCGGCCCGAAAGGCGGCTACGGTTTCCACATCGACAGGGGAAACTACTGGCGCCTGGTCGGATTCACCGTCAGGAACAGCCAGAAAGGCGTGATGGCCGACCGCAGCTTCGGTTCGATCATCCAGTCGCTGACCGTGCACTCGATCGGCGACGAGGCCATTCATCTGCGCAATTTCAGCAAGTCGAACATCGTCCAGTACAACCGGATCTTCAACACCGGTCTGCGTAAGCCGAAGTTCGGCGAGGGCGTCTACATCGGCACCGCCGAGTCGAACTGGAAGTCCGTCACCGGCGGCCGGATGGACGCGAGCGACGGAAACTGGGTCCGCGGCAACGAGATCAAGTCGACCGCCGAGGCCATCGACATCAAAGAGGGCACCAGCGGCGGCTGGATCGTCGGCAACGTCTTCGACGGCTCCCAGCTGGTCGACGACGGGACGAACGACTCCTGGGTCGACGTGAAGGGCAACAAGTACGTCGTCGAGGGCAACCGGGGCCGCAGCACCCCGCTCGACGGATTCCAGACCCACAAGATCGTCGACGGCTGGGGAACCGGAAACGTCTTCCGGAAGAACGTCATCAATCTGTCCGGCGCGCGAGGTGTCGGAATCAACGACACCGTCGGCGGAAACACGATCACGTGTGACAACAAGGTGACCGGAGGGCCACTTCTCAAAAAGGGTGCATGTTCGTAAATGGCACTTACGATCGGGTTTGGGAGGTTGCATGAACCTGATCGAAGTGCAGGTCCCGGATTTCCGGGGCATGCAGGCACTCAACGCATGGCTGGTCGGCCACGACGCGGGCGTCTTACTGATCGGCCCGTCCCCCGATGGCCCCGAGTCCGTCATGCACGGCATCGTGACCAAACAGGAACCACTCCCCGGAGCGCGGGTGCTGCGCTGGGGGACCGTCAAGGTGTGGATGACCAACCGCGGAGGCGGCTCCGCGGGAGTCCGTGAACCACGCACCCCGAGGCCACCCGTCGGCGGAACGGCAAAGGATCTACCCGAACACTGAGCCTCAGGGCTCCGGACAGACGTACACAAACGACGAATCCGGGGGGCCGCCTTCTGAAGGCGGCCCCCATCGCTCATTCGGCCACGAGGCCGTCGTAGTAGGGCTTCATCGCCGGGTAGTAGGAGTCCCACTCCGGTGCCGGCGCGTCTTCGCGGGACGCCACCAGCGCGTCGAGGTAGAACTCCCAGCCCGGACCGATGTCCCCGACGCCGGTCACGTCGGTCAGGTGCTGGACGAACAGCAGTTCGGTCACCCCGTCGGTCTCGGTGACGATGAGCTCCAGGTGCCAGGCGCCGTGCTCGTCCACCGACGAGAGGACCAGCCGCCGGGGCGGCTCGCACGCCTCGACGCGCATGTCCGTCCAGGGAGCGCCCTCTTCGGACGTCAGCTGGACCTGGATCATCGGGTCGGCGTCACCACGCCACGGGCCGAACCAGCGGGCGGTCCGGTCGGACTCGGTGACACTGGCCCACACGTCGGCGGCGGACGCCTTGAAGGTGCGGGTCAGGCGGAGGTCGTGCCCGACGAGCCTGCCGGTGGGGTTCATGCGGTCTCCCTGTTGTCTTTGCGGGTCCGGTAGACCTCGGTCGTCAGCGCGTCGAGGCGCTGCTCCCAGCCCGCCGGCGTCATGAGCGTCGACAGCCACTGATGCAACTCGGCGAGGCCGTCGGGATTGAGCGAGTAGTAGCGGTGCCGGCCGGACAGATCATCGCGAACCAGCCCGCTCTCGCGGAGCACCCGCAGGTGGCGGCTGATGGCGGGCCGGCTGACGGGGAACCGGGCGGCGATCTCACCGACGGTGAGCCGCTCGTCGCGGACCATGCGCAAAATAGCCCGTCTGATCGGGTCGGCGATCGCCTCTGCGGCCTGGTCCATACGCGGAAGCGTAACCTACGGGTTACGCGTTCACATATCCCCCGCAGACGGGGTAGGGGACCCGCATGGGTCGCACATTCGGCGTTGAAGAAGAGTTCCTGCTGGTCGACGGGGTCACGGGACAGCCCGCCCCCGAGGTCGACAAGGTGCTGGCCGACGCAGGCCCTCATCCGGGCACCGGCGGGGTCTTCAGCGCGGAACTGTTCCAGACCCAGGTCGAGGCGGCGTCCGGCGTCTGCGATGACCTCTCCGACCTGCGCGCACAGCTCACCGGCGCCCGCCGGAGCCTGGCCGAGGCGGCGCGCGCGCACGGCCTGCGGCTGGTCTCGGTGGGCACCCCCGTGCTACCCGGCTCGGCCCCGCCCGTCTCCGCCGGTGAGCGTTACGCCGACATCATCCGCACCCACCGCGGCACGATCAGCGACTACCAGTGCTGCGGCTGCCACGTCCACGTGGGCGTGCCCGACCGGTCGACCGCCGTGGCCGTGCTCAACCACGTGCGGCCGTGGCTGCCCACACTGGTCGCGCTGAGTGCCAATTCCCCGTACGACAAGGGCACCGACTCCGGCTTCGCGAGCTGGCGGATCGCCGAGCAGATGAGGTTCCCCGGAGCCGGGATCCCGCCCCGCTTCTCCTCCCCGGAGGAGTACGACAAGACCATCGACCAGCTCGTCGACACCGGCGTCCTGGTCGACACGGCGATGACGTTCTGGCTGGCCCGGCTGGGGGTGCGCAAACCGACCATCGAGATCCGCGCCGCCGACGCGGCCGGTTCGGTGGACGACGCCGCGCTCCTGGCGCTGCTCATCCGGGCCCTGGTGACGACGTCCCTGACCGAACTGGCCGCCGGCCGGGAGGGGCCCGAACTCCCGGAGGCCGTGGGCACGGCGGCACTGTTCAACGCGGCCCGCAACGGGCTGGCCGGGGTGGGGGTCTGCCCGATCGAAGGGCGAGAGGTGACGGCGTCGTCGCTCGTCGACCGCCTGCTGTCGCACGTGCGCGACTCGCTGGAGGAGTCGGGGGAGTTCGACGAGGTGCGGCGGCTGCTGGCCCAGGTCGAGCTGGCCGGCACGGGAGCCGAACGGCAACGCAGGGCGGCGGCGGAGGGCGGGCCTAAGGCGGTCGTCGACATGCTGGCCGCGCAGACTACGCCTTCGGTGGATATCTGATCTCGACCTCGGCCATCTTCGTGTGGATCGCGTCGATCAGGTCGACGCCGAGGACGTCGGCCAGCCGGATCAGATAGGTGGCCACGTCGGACATCTCCGACCTCACCCGGGCGAGGGACACCTCGTCGAGCGAGGCCGCCTCCTCAGGGGTCAGCCACTGGAACTCGGCGAGCAGTTCGCCGGCCTCCCCGGCCAGCGCCATCGCGAGGTTCTTCGGCGTGTGGAAGGACTCCCAGTCGCGGGCCGCCGCGAACGCCCGCAGCCGGGCCGCCACCTCTTCGATCTCGCTCATGCCCTCAGGCTAGGGCCAGACGTACGGCAGATCATCCGGCTCGTCGCCGAACAGCGGCCGGTAGAACGCCGGGTCCTTGCGCAGCAGCGCCGACCGGTGGCTCAGGTGGAATTCCGGGTCGCCCAGCCACGGCGGCAGCTCACCGGCCTTCGCCAGGGCCGCCTGTGAGCGGATCTTCGCCACGCCTCTCAACCGGCCCAGATCGGTGCGCAGCGTCGCCGCGCAGGTGTCGGCGCGGCCGGTCGAACACCATTGGGCGCAGATCTCCAGGCCGTACCGGACGAGGGCCTCCTCGTAGCCGCGCCACATCTTCGCCGCCGGGTGGTGCCGCCAGCCGTAGTCGTCGATCGACGTCGCCCGCAACACCTGGATGGCCTCGACGCGCTGTTTGCCCAGGCGGCGGTCGTCCAGGACCTGGGCGGTCGCGGTGAAATCGGGATAGGGCAGAAAGGTCTGCACCGGGTTCACGCTAGAGCGAGATGAGTAGGGGGCTACTCAAGCGCGCCGTGGGGAACGCGCCCACCATGACGGCATGGCCAAGAAACGTGTCGGCGAGATTCGCATCAGCAAGCGGATCGTGCGGATCGGGCACGAGGTGTATCCGCTCGCGAACATCTCGCGTGTGCAGACGTTGCGGATCGTCTACAAGGGACGGCTCGCCACCTTCCATCCCCTCGGGGAGATCATCGTCTGGGCGGCGCTGATGGCGGGGGCGTCGTACGCGGTGCAGGAGGTGCTCCCCGAGGCGCGGGAGTATCTGCCCATCGCGATGGCGGTCGCCGCCATCCGGCTGACCTGGCTCCTGCTCGTCCTGCTCTACCGGCTGGTGCTGCGGCGGACCAAGTACGCCCTGATGATCGAGACCGCCGGGACCCAGTTCACCGCCCTGTCAGGGACCGACCTGGATGAGATCCACCGGATCGAGGGGCTCGTCGTCGGCGCCATCGAGGACCCGCCCGACCACGAACAGGTCATCCACGTCCACGGTGACCTGGTCGCCGGAGACAAGATCGGCCGCGACAAGTACCAGAGCGACAGTCAGATGGGGGTCCGCAATGGGTGACTACATCGGCGGCGACAAGGTCGGGCGGGACAAGTACGTCGGCGGCTCGGGGGCCGTCTTCCATGTGACCAACAACGAGGGTCAGGTCGACGTCGGGGCGGCGGTGGCCGAACTGCGGTCGCTGATCGCGCAGCTCGGCCGCGACGGGGCGATCGCACCCGACGGGTCGCTGATCGATCCCGGCGCCGTGGTGGCCGCCGTACAGGAGCAGCCGGGACGACTGCGGGCGCTCGCGACCGCGGTCGCGGGCGGCGCCAAGGACGCGGTGCTGTCGATCGTTCAGGGCGGGGTCGCCTCGCTGATCGTGGCGCTGGTGTCGCGGGCGTAGAGCGCGGCGACCTCGGTAGCCAGCCGGGCCACCTCCCGGCGCAACTCGGGCGGTTCGAGCACCTCGGCCGAGGGGCCCAGCGACAGGAAGTGCCGGGCCGCCTTCGGGATCGACTCGATGGAGACGGTCTGCTCGACGCCGTCGATCCGGACGAGCGCCTCGGCCCGGTACAGATACGTGCGGAACCCTTCCTGGTAGTCGCGCCAGTAGGCCGGAAGGTCGAAGTCATCCGGAACCGCGCACTCCGCCTCCGACACCTCGAGCGTGAGGATCTGGTCGACGCGATAGGTGCGCGGCCCGGGCCCCGCCACCAGATACCACCGGCCCGCCTTCAACACGAGTCCGTAGGGTTCGAGCACCCGGTCGACATCCGTCGGCGTCTTCCACCGGCGATAGCGCACGTTCAGCACCCGCCCGCCCCACACCGCGTCGGCGACCTCCTGGAGGAACGGCACCGAGGTGTCCTTGGCGTACCAGCCGGGCGCGTCGAGGTGGAACCGGGCCCGCATCCGGTCGGCCTGGGCGCGCAGCTCGGGGGGCAGCGCGGCGCGCAGTTTGAGCTGGGCTCCGGCCAGCGCGTTGCCCAGGCCGAGTTCGCCCGCCGGGCCGGGCAGGCCGGACAGGAACAGCGCTTCGGCCTCGGCTGGATTCAACCCCGTCAGGTGGGTGCGGTAGCCCGCGACGAGCTGATATCCGCCCTGGTGGCCGGCGTCTCCGTAGACGGGGACGCCCGCGGCGTGCAGCGACTCGATGTCCCGGTAGACGGTGCGTACCGACACCTCGAGTTCTTCGGCGAGCTGGGCGGCGGTGCGGCGGCCCTTGGTCTGGAGCAGCAGCACCGTCGCGAGCAGTCGGCTCGACTTCACTGACACACCTTGGCAGTGAAGCCCCCTTAAGGTCCAGACATGGCTTTCGCGGAGAAGATCCTCACCGTGCCGCCGCCGATCGAGGTCGGTGGGCGCCACATCAAGCGCTATCACGTCGGCTCCCCGGAACCCCATGTCGAGAAGGCGGCCTACGCGCTGCTGCCCGACCTGCTCCCCGAACCCGACGGCACGCCGCCGGCCGCGTTCGTGGTGCTGCACCGGGGCGGCGACACCGGCGCCTACCTCAACGTCTACTCGTGGGCCTGGGACAACGCGCTGCGGTTCACCGGCGCGGCCGGCGGCCAGCCCTTTCTCGGCTGTCCCGACGACGATCCGGCCCATTTCGTGCGGCTGGCGTCCGACTTCATCGGCTGCGTCTACGAACTGCCGCCGATCACCCACGAGCGCGACGCCTGGGTACGCCATGTCCTCGCCCCTGAACGCCCCGATCTGGCCGGATACCTGGCCGACTCCCTCCCGGAAAGTGGCTGATCGCATGACCGACTTCGATTTCCTCGTCGGCGACTGGACCGTCCTCAACCGCCGCCGCTTGAACTACGTCGACCCCACCAGCGAGTGGGAGGAGTTCACCGGCCACTCCACCAGCCGCCGCCTGTTCGACGGTGGCGGCAACATCGAGGAGATGGTCTGCCCGACGTTCAGTGGCATCACGCTGCGGCTGTTCGACGTCGAGAAGAAGGAGTGGTCCCTCAACTGGTCGAACTCCAAGCACGGGGTCCTCACGCCCCCCGTCATCGGCACCTTCACCGACGGCGTGGGCGAGTTCTTCGGCCACGACGTCTACGCCGGCGAGGAGATCTACGCCCGCTTCATCTGGTCGGAC
Source organism: Herbidospora mongoliensis (assembly GCF_001570545.1). Lineage (GTDB taxonomy): Bacteria > Actinomycetota > Actinomycetes > Streptosporangiales > Streptosporangiaceae > Herbidospora > Herbidospora mongoliensis. Next base: position 736,657 of record NZ_BBXD01000008.1, read on the forward strand.
ATCACCGAGAACTCCGCCCACTGGGAGCAGGCCTTCTCCCGGGACGGCGGCCAGACCTGGGTGACCAACTGGACCATGGACTTCACCCGCAGCTAGATCAACGCCGAGTACGACCTGCTCCCGCGCCCGCTCTCGATGGCTTCGTCGGCCAGGCCGAGGGCGGCCCGGAGCACCGTGGCGTCGAGGCCGTGCCGGTCGGCCGTCTCGGCGATGTGGGCCATCCCGGCGCGGGCCGAGACGATCGTCGAGGCGTCACCGGGATGGTCACCGGTCGTGTGATGGTGCGCGAACTCCTCGATGATCGGCGGCATGATCGCGCCGATGCCCTGCAGAAACGGTGCCAGTTCCGCGGGCGGCACACCCTCCGAGGCGGCGAGGGTGAAGGCGTGGACCAAGCCGGTCATCGAGGTCCAGAAGAAGTCGAGCAGCGCCACGTCGAACGCCGCCGCCCGGCCGATCTCCGCGCCGAGATAGGTGGTGGCGCCGACGGCGGCGAGGGTGGCGGCGTGCCGGTCGTACACCTCCTGAGGGCCGGAAAGGATCACCACGCCGCTTGGAGTTCCTATCGTCGGTACGGGAGTCATGATCGCCCCGTCGAGATAGTCGATGCCGTGGCTCAAAGCCCAGGCGGCCATCTCGCGAGCCCGGTGGGGGGCGTCGGCGGTCAGGTTGACCAGCGTGTGGCCTTTCAGGGCGACCGGGTCGAGGATCGCCGCCGCCGCCGCGTAGTCGATCACGCAGACGATCGTGAGAGGGCCGGCCGCATCTCTTACAGAGGAGACCTCACGTGTGCCCGCCGGGGCCTTGCCCGGGGTTCTGTTCCACACGGTCGTCGGATGGCCTTCGGCGGCGAAGGCCGAGGCCAGGGCGCTGCCCATCGGGCCGAGCCCGAGAACTGTCACTGGAGTCATGCCCTCGATCTTCGTCAGGGTCCTAACTTTCCGACAAGTACCCACTATTTTGTAAGTATGAAGAAGGTCTCCTACAGCTGCGGTCTCGACGCGGCGATGGACGTCGTCGGCGGCAAGTGGAAGGCGCTGATCCTCTGGCATCTGCACGCCGAGCCGCTGCGGTTCGGCGAGCTGCGGCGGCGGGTCGGCGGCATCAGCGAGAAGATGCTGACCCAGCAGGTCCGCGAGCTCGAACGCAACGGTGTGCTGCACCGCGAGGTGTTCGAGCAGGTGCCGCCCAAGGTGATCTATTCCCTGACCGAATTCGGGCAGACGCTCAACGCTGCCTTGGAGCCGCTGGGGGAATGGGGCCATCGTCACATGGAGACGATCGAGGCGATGCCCCGTGACTGAGGTGCGTGAACTGCGGCTGGTCGTGACGGCCGAGAACTACGAGGAGGCCCTGCACTTCTACCGCGACGTGCTCGGGCTCCCCGAGATCGCCGACTTCTCCTCCGACGAGGGGAAGGTCCGGCTGCTGTCGGCGGGCCGGGCCACCGTCGAGATCATCGATGTCCGCCAGGCGCGGTTCATCGACGAGACCGAGGTCGGTCACCGGGTGGCCGGGCACATCAGGGTCGCGCTGGAGGTGCCCGACACCGAGTCGACGACGGCGCTGCTCGAGGAGCACGGCGCCGACGTGCTCGCGCCGCCCACGCGCACGCCCTGGAACTCGCTGAACGCCCGGCTGACCGCCCCCGACGGGCTGCAACTGACCCTGTTCGAGGAGCTTGAATGAAGGCCATCAGCCAGGACACCCTGGGCGGACCCGACGTGCTGCACGAGATCGACCTGCCCAAGCCCGTTCCCGGGCCGACGGAGGTCCTGGTCAGGGTGCGGGCCGCCGGGCTGAACCCGACCGACTGGAAGCACCGGTCGACCGGGGGCCTGCTCGGGAAGCCGCCGTTCGTGCTCGGGTGGGACGTCTCCGGCGTCGTCGAGTCTGTCGGCATGGGGGCGGCGATCTACAAGCCCGGCGACGAGGTCTTCGGGATGCTGCGCTACCCCGTCGGGCACGGCGCGTTCGCCCAGTACGTCACCGCGCCGTCGCGGACCTTCGCCCCCAAACCGGTCTCGCTCGACCACACGCAGGCCGCCGGGGTGCCGCTGGCCGGGCTGACGGCCTGGCAGGCGCTGGTCGACGTGGCCAGGGTCCGCGACGGCGACCGGGTGCTGGTCCACGCGGCGGCCGGCGGAGTCGGGCACCTCGCGGTGCAGATCGCCAAGGCCCGGGGCGCCTACGTCTACGGCACCGCCAGCGCGGCCAAGCACGACTTCCTGCGCCGGATCGGCGTCGACCAGGTGATCGACTACCGGTCGACCGACTTCACCACCGTCGTCGAGGGGCTCGACGCGGTGATCGACACCATCGGCGGCGACTACGGGCCGCGCTCGATCACCGTGCTGCGGCCCGGGGGCGTCATCGTCTCCCTGGTCAGCTCGATGGAGGTGTCCGACCTGCGGGAACACGGCGAGAAGCACGGCGTTCGGGTCGAGTCGATGCTGTGCGAGCCCGACCTGTCGGCGCTGCGGAGCCTCGCGGCGCTGATCGGCGCCGGGCGGCTGCGGGTCGCCATCGCGGCCGTCTTCCCGCTGGAGGAACTCGCGAAGGCGATGGAACTGGGCGAGTCAGGTCGTACCACCGGAAAGATCGTGTTGACGGTCGACTGATCCGGCGTGCCGGTCGACACTGGCGGACATGGGGGCCCAACAGACGTCCACGCGGCGGCCGGAACTCGATCTGATCCGGATCGTCGTGGTCTTCGGACTGATCTTCTTCCACACCGCGCTGGTGTTCGACTCCGAAGACGACTTCTACGTGAAGAACGCCGACACCACCGGCCTCACGATGATCTTCGCCGGGTTCATGGTCATCTGGGCGATGCCGATGCTCTTCCTCGTCTCCGGGCTGGCCGCCTGGCATTCGCTTCGGAGACGTGGGGCGGAGGCGTTCGCCGGGGATCGATTACTCCGCCTCGGCCTGCCGCTTGTCATCGCCGTGGTGACGATCATCCCGATTCCGCAGTGGATCAGGGCCGGGACGGCGGAGAGCTACTGGGAATTCCTGCCGAAATTCTTCGACGTCGACGTGGACCTCAAGAATTTCCCCTTCATCCTGCGCGGCGAGCATTTCGAGACCGGCCACCTGTATTTCGTGGTGATGCTGATCGTCTGGTCGCTCATTCTGGCGCTGGTCGCGCGGTGGATCCCTTCGGACTACGGCTTCTTCGCCCGGCGGGGCCTGATCCTGCTGCCCTTCCTGCCGATTTCCCTGGTGTGCGCGTTCGTCGGCCTGGAAGAGGTGTTCGCCGCCTGGAGCAGATGGGCCTACCTGCTCTTCTTCCTGTACGGCTACATCATGGCCAGCGATGATCGACTGAGGGCGGCCATGCGAAGGGACGCGCCACTGGCCGCTCTCATCGGCGGAGTTCTCTTCGCCGTCGGGGCGCCCGCGTTCATGCTGCTCGACGGCGATCCGATGCTCGACATGGAGCCATTCCCCATCGTCGTCCGGGCGCTCTACGGCGCCGCCTCCTGGTGCATCTGCGTCGCCATTCTCGGCTTTCTCGACCGGCGCGCCTGGACGGAGAAGGGCGGCTATCTGGCGACCGCCGCCCTCTTCGTCTACATCGTCCACCAGCCCGTCGTGGTGGTGGCCGCCTATTACGTCGTGCGGTGGAATGCGCCGATTCTCGTCAAGTACGCCGCCATCGTCGCGGTGTCGTTCGCGGTGACGCTGGCGGCGTACGAGATCCTCCGGCGGGTGCCCTACGTGCGGGCGCTGTTCGGGGTGCGTCAGGCCGGGCGGACGTAGAACGCGATGTGTTCGTAGGTCCAGCCGCCGGCGATGGCCGCGTCGCGGGCCTGCGGGCCGACGACGTAGGTGTGGAAGGCGCCCTTCCTGAGGCGGTAGACAGCGGTCGTGCCCGGGGTGTTCTGGTTGACGGCGTAGAAGGTGACGCCCTCGTAGACGTAGCCCGAGCGGGCCACCGCGTTGTCGCGCTCGACGGTGCTGCGGGCGAACAGGCGGTCACCCGTGGTCGGGTGGACCAACCGGTGGACGGGGACCAGTCCGGGGGCCATCCGGCCGGAGGCGAACACTGACACGCCCTCATCGGTGTAGCCGTAGCGGGCCACCGCCTTGTCGGCCTCGCCTCGGCTCAGGGTCAGCAGCGCGTGGCCCTGTGTGGGGTGTGTGACGACGTACAGGGGCCTGCGCAGCAGCTCCAGCACCGGCGCCGGGGTGTTCGACGGCGAAGGCGTGGGTGTGGGCGTGGGCGTCTTCGAAGGCGTGACCGACGGTGTGGGGCTGGGCGAAGCCGTAGGCGTCTTCGAAGGCGATGGCGAAGGCGATGGTGAAGGCGTCGGCGTCGGCGTCGTCGTGGGGGGCGGTGGGGTCGTCTCCACGGTCGGGCCGCGCAGTGCGCCCAGGGCCACCTTCTTGCCCGCGGTCACGCCGATCGCCTCGGCCACGTCCGCCGGGAGCGGCGCGCCGGCTCCGGCCGCCGGCGAGCCCGACTTCAGCTTGTAGTCGGTCCCGTTGAAGAAGCCCTCCGAGCCCTCCTGGTAGTGGGCGTTGTTCTCGCGGCCCGTCGACTTGAGCTGGGTCAGGCTGGTGAAGGCCTGGTCGTTGCCGGTCGGGACCGCCCACTTCGCCACCTGCGAGGCCGTCGTCGGGCGGTAGTAGCCGTTGTTGTCCATCTGCCCGGCGGGGATCATCTTCGCCGCGCCGACCCGCTTGCCCGACGACGCGCTGTTGGCGTCGACGGTGTCCACGAGGGCGCCGCCCCCCGACCGGCCGGAGAAGATGTTGTTGATCAGGGTGACGTCGGCGGTGTCCCAGGTCACCCCGCGTGCCACCGCGTCGGGAGCGGGGCAGTTGTCGGCGTTGCAGCGGTCCAGGTGGGGCCGGGGGTCTTCGGCGATCTGGATCGGGGAGGCGTTGTCGGCGAGGGTGTTGTTGTACACCTTGACCTTGTTCGACCCGCTGATCTTGAGGCCGAACTGCCCGTTCCCGGCCAGCAGGTTGGAGGCGATCAGCCCCCGCGAGGACACCTCGTAGTACATGCCGTGCTTGGTGTTGCCCCTGGCCACGTTCCGGACGAGCCGCACGTTCTCGCACGACAGGTCGCACCAGAACCCGGCGCCCTGGTTGCCGTCGAACACGTTGTCGCGGATGTTGGCGTTGACGAGGAACGTCGCCTTCATCCCGGCCCCGGCGAGGCTGGAGACCGCCACCAGGCCGATCTTCTCGGTGTTGTTGCCCGAGACGACGTTGCCGTACATCGTCAGGTTGCCGGCCTTGTGGGAGCTGATCCCGGTGAAGCCGTTGGCGGTGATCGTGTTCCCGGCTAAGCGCATGTCGTTCGCGAGCACCGACACCCCGGCGGCCGCGTTGAGGGTGACCGTGTTGTCCTCGAGCACGACGCCCTTGGCCTGCGAGATGATCGTGGCCGGCTTCTTGCGGTAGTCCTGGCTGGTCGCGTAGTGGGCGAAGCCGAGGCCGCGCAGGACGGAGTTCTCCGAACCCGGCAGGAAGTGCACGGCGTAGGCGATGGAGGCCACTTCCACCCGCGCCCTGGCGGGGTCGTCGCCCACGTAGAGCGCGCTCCGGCCGTCCCAGTAGAACGTCCCGGGGACGACGGCCGCGCGGGAGGTCACCTGCTGGAGGGGCTTGCCGCCGTAGAAGGCCATCTCGGGGTCGCCGCCGACGGCGTTGCCCGAGGCGATGTCGGGCGGATACACGCAGGCGGTCCGGCAGATGTCGGGGTTCCAGCCGTCGAGGCGCCAGGCGGCGCCGTCCCGGGCGAATTTCGCGGGGGCGATCTCGGTGCTGCCCTTGAACCAGGCCTGTTCCCCGGGGGCCGACTGGATCGTCACGGGCTTGCCGATGCTGCCGAGGGACTCCCGGTATTCGCCGCCGCGCAGGACGATCGTCGTCATCACGCCGCCCTTGGCGCGCTTGAGCGCGGCGGCGACGGTCCGCAGCGGCGCGCTCTCGGTTCCGGGGTTGGCGTCGTTCCCCAAGCTCGCGGACACGTGCACCGCGTTCGCCGAAGGCGGGGCCGCGATCGCCTGAGTGGCCATGTCGACCCCGATCGCACCGCCGATGGCAAGCGAACAGACGACGAATCTTCTATAACGAAGAGGCATAGGGCCTTTCATACCGAGAGGACCGTGATCGTGTACACAGAAGTTACAAAAACGGCCTGAGCCCCTCAGGTCACAGTGAATACCTGTATTAACGAGGATTATCCGAGCCGTGCACGACGATCTTCTCCGGGCCGTGATGGCCTCTGCCAGCGCTTTTTCCGAGGTCGGCCGTGACCTTTACCTCGATTTCCATCCCGACATCCGGCGCTGGTCTCCCATCACGGATCTGGTCGGGCGGGTTCGTCTCGGCGTCTCTTTCACGCTCCCGGACGGCCGTGAGCTGGTGTGCGAGGTCCGGCTGACCTCTCGCGGGCAGGCGTGGGTGGTGGCGGGGACGGTCGACCTTGACGGCGAGGAGTTACTTCACTTACCTGAAACGGCCGAGCACCTGCTCGGTCACTACACCGAGCAGGTGCTTGAGCCGGCGCGCCGGCACCTCGACGAGGCCCTTACAGGGCTCGCAGACCCTGGATGACCTCGCGCAGGAGCCGCTCCTCCGGGAGTTGGGCCACGGTGGCCTGCGGCCGGGCCGTGATGTGGTTGCGGTCCCGCAGACCGCTCAGCAGGATCCGGACGACGTTCAGCGACAGCCGGACGTCGGAGGCGAGGTCGGCCACCGACGTCGGTGCCTGGCAGAGCCGGACGATCTTGAGTTCCTCCGGCGTGAGCCCGGCCACCGGCACCCCGGGGACCGCCCGGATGATCGTCATCAGCTCGAACTCCGGCCCGGTGGGCCGGGTCCTGCCCCGGGTGAGCGTGTACGGACGGAGCAGGGGTGGTTCTTCGCTCACGGCTGCTCTTCCTCCGCTCGGCGCCAGCCGGCCTGGAACGACGAGAACAAGTCAGGCTTGCTCGGCTCCTCGCGCAACTGCGGCGCCATGTTGGTCTGGCGGACCCGCCGGGGCAGGTTCAGCCCGGCCGCGGTGCCGGGGGTGCCGGCCGTGGTCGCGGTGGGCGCCCCGTGCTTGCCGGACACCGGCGCCAGCAGTGGCGCCTTGGCCGGCCGGGCCGGCATCGGCTGCTCGGCCGCCGCGATCTCCGCGGCGTCCGGCACGACGACCAGTTCGGCCGGGATGAGGGCGATGGCGGTGGTGCCGCCGTACGGCGAGGGCCGCAGGTTGACCATGATGTCGTGCCGCTTGGCCAGTCGCCCGACGACGAACAGGCCGAGCCGGTCGCTGTCGGACAGGTCGAACTCCGGCGGGTCGGCGAGCCGCTCGTTGATCGTTTCCATCTCCTCGGAGCTCAGCCCGAGCCCTCGGTCTTCGATCTCCAGGACGAATCCACGCGCCGCCAGGTCACCGTGGATCGAGATCCGGGTGTGCGGCGGGGAGAAGATCGTGGCGTTCTCGACGAGTTCGGCGATCAGGTGGATGACGTCGGTGACGGCCGGGCCGACCAGTTTGGCGTGGTGCGACACGTTCACGTCGACCCGCAGGTAGTCCTCGACCTCTTCGACCGAGGCGCGGACGACGTCGAACAGGGCGACCGGTTCGCGCCAGCCGCGGCCCGGGGTCGCGCCCGACAGGATGATCAGGCCCTCGGCGTGCCGGCGCATGCGGGTGGTCAGGTGGTCGAGGCCGAACAGCTGCTCCAGCAGGTTCGGGTCCTCGGTCTGCCGCTCCAGGCCGTCGAGGATGCCGAGCTGCCGGTGCAACAGCGATTGGTTTCTGCGGGCCAAGTTGAGGAACACCTTGTTGACGCCCTGCCGGAGCCGGGCCTGGCCAACCGCCGCTTGGACGGCGGTCGCCTGCACCGAAGTGAACGCGTTGGTGACCGTGGCGACCTCGGCGGTGTTGCCGGGCACCATGACCGGCGGGGTCTCGCTCACGACGTCGACGTTGTCTCCCCGGCTGAGCCGCGCCACGATGTCGGGCAGCCGCCGGTCCGACAGGTCGACGGCGGCATTCTGCAGGGCGCCCAGCTCGGCGGAGATCCGGCGGCCGAACCGCACCGACACCAGCAGCGTGACCACGACGGCGAGCAGGCCGACGACGGCGAGCACACCGAGGCGGATGAGCAGGTTCAGCACGGCCGGCTGCATCCGGTTGCCGATCTCGAGGCTGGCGTCGCCGCCCAGCTTGTCGAGGGTGACCGAGAGGGTCTCCGCGGTGGCCTGCCAGCGGCCGGCCTCCGGCGGCAGCGGCTGATCCGGCCTGACCTTGTCGCGGACCGTGCCTTCGAGCTTCACGAAGTCGAGGTAGGCCTGGGTCCCGTTCAGCTTCACGTACGGGTCGCGCATGGTGCCTTCGAGACCACTGAAGCCGAGGCTGTAGAGGAGGGAGCGCTTGGCGGCGATGTCGACGAACATGTCCTGCTCGCGCTGGCTCATCCGGCCGGTGCCCAGGGTGCCGGCGAGCAGCGCCGACTCCTGGCTGACGATCTCGCGGGCCCGGCCGATCAGCACGACCGCCTTCGTCTGGCTGATCAGGTCGAGGTCGGGGGCGATCATCATCCGGTCGTAGACCTGCCAGCCGACCTCGGCGATCTCGCTGTACTGGGTGAGGGCGTCGAGGCGCCCGATCTCCCGGTTCTCCACCTGGCTGCGCACCGCGTCGAGCCGGTCGAGTTGCCGGAGCAGTTCCTGCGTGCGGTCCCAGAGCGCCGGCGGCGCCGACTCGCGCCCGGAGATGGCGTGCCCGGCCAGGCTGGCCGCGACCTCGTCGGTGCGCTTCTGCTGGGCGTCGAGGTCGGCGTGGAAGGCCGAGGTCCCCCCGAGGAAGGTGATCGACATCAGGCGCTCGTGCTGTAACTCGGTCAGCACGGCGCGGGAGGGAAGGACGATGTGCTCATAGACCGTCCCGACCCGGAGATATTCCCGGCCGGATGTGAGGGTAATAGCCGCGGTCAACGCCCAGATGACCGCGAGAGCGGTCACGGGAGCGAGCAAGACCGCGAAGATCTTGAAGCGGATGGAGCGTTTGCGGCCAGCCATGAGACCTCAACAGAGGGCGAACACATGCGTTAATAGTGGCGAAACAATAGCAACGCGTGAGCTGTGGAACTAGGTGGCGTTCGCAACGAAATGGGGGCTATTCGGGTATGACGCTGTTTCGCGGCTTTCAGCGCACCCTGCACGAATGGTGCCCGTGCGGAATATGACCCTGAGTTGCACTCGCCTGTGTTCGCTACCTGCATTAATGGGGAATTTGTCCGATTTGATGGTGACGGCGGTCACACTCCGCTGTGTAGTCCGTCGACTCCGATCTTAGGGTAGAGCACCACCCGAAAGGAACGTTTCGGTCACCTTGATGGACGATCGTCGGCGATGGTGACGCTCGGGTGGCCGGTGGGGGAACGTCCGCCGGCGCCCGTCGACGCCCTGACCGGCCGTGTCGGCGGAGTCGGGGGTGCTGTCAGTTGTCCAGCATGATCACCGTCAAGGTCGCGTCGCCCTTGGTGCCGTCGGTGGTGGCGTCCGAGAGGGCGGAGCCGAGGCCGTCGTAGGCCGTCGCATCGGACTTCCGGAGCAGTGACGGCTTCGACCAGATGAGGACGTGTTCCCCGGGCGTCAGCCAGGAGAGGTCCGTCAGGTGGTCGTACAGGGCATCGAGGCAGTGACCGAAACCCTCGGGGAACTCCAGGGCGCGGGCGATGGCCTCGAAGGCCGCCGCGGAGGTGACCATCTCGGCGCCGTCGAGGAGGTGGGGGGTGGCTCCCCGCTCCCTGGCCTCGGCGATGGCGGTGGCGACCCCGACGGTCCGGGGAGCCCGTACAAACCGACTCAACATGGTTGCGGTCTTCCCCGAGGAACGCGCTTCCCACTTCTCCGGGAATCTTTCGGATAAAAACATCTCTTCTTATTGGCTTATGGACCGATCTTTGGTGCATTGTCATGACCTCTGGCCTGGAAAGTCAATGATTCCTGTCAGATCTTTACTCACGGTCATAAAGATCCGTTGCGAATAAAGCACTTGCCACCAACTGTCTAGTTGTCAGACAATCTGACGCATGCCCCTCTTCGTCGTCCTCGCCGCCGTCCTCTGGGGGACCGCCGGCACCGCCGGGACCTTCGCCGCCGCCGGAGCGGTCGCGCTGGCCGCCGCCCGGCTCGTCATCGGCGGCACGGCGCTGGCCGGGTTCGTGCTGCTCAGACCGGGCGCGAGGTTTCGGCCCAGCCCGGTGCTGCTGCTGGGCGGTCTGTGCGTGGCCCTCTACCAGCTCTGCTTCTTCGTCGCGGTGAGCATGACCGGCGTCGCGATCGGCACCGTGATCCTCATCGGCAGCGGCCCCGTCTTCACCGGCCTGCTGTCGTGGGCCCTCGACCGGCAGGCGCCGTCGCGTCAGTGGATGTGGGGGACCGCCGCCGCGATCCTCGGCTGCGCCGTGCTGCTGCTGCCCGGCGGCGGCACCGTCGACCCGCTCGGCGTCGGCCTGGCGCTGGTCGGCGGGTTCATCTACGCCTCGTACGCCGTCATCGCCGCCCGCGCCATCGTCGCCGGCAACCCCAGCGACAGCGTGATGGCCGTCATGTTCGGCGTCTCGGCCCTGATCATGCTGCCCATCCTGCTGACCGGCGACCTCTCCTGGATCACCGACCCGGCCAGCCTGCTGACGCTCTTCTACCTGGGCCTGGCCACCACAGCCCTTTCCTATGTCCTGTACGGCCGGGGCCTGCGCGGCACCCCCGTCGCCACCGCCAGCACCCTGGCCCTGGCCGAACCGGCGGTGGCCGCCGTCCTGGGAGTGGCGGTCCTGGGCGAGACCCTGAGCCTGCCTTCGTGGGCCGGGCTGGGACTGCTGGCGCTCAGTTTGATCGTGGTGGCCCGGCCGGAAAAAGTAGGCTCTCCGGCGTGAAGCTGCGCCCCGTCTCCACCGTGGAAGCCCTCGCGGACGCCCTGCGCACCCGCATCCTGTCGGGTGACGTCCCCGCCGGGACCCAGTTCCCCGAACAGGAGATCTCGGCGACCTACGGCGTGGCCCGCCCGACCGTCCGGGAGGCCATCGCCGCCCTCGTCCACGAGGGCATCCTGCGCCGGGAGCGCAACAAGTCGGCGTACGTGCCCGATTTCACCTCGGCCGACCTCGACGACCTGCTCTATGTACGCCGCCCGCTGGAAGACCTCGTCGGCGCGGCGGTGGCCGGTCGCCGGGTCGAGGAGGCCCGCAGGGCCCTCGACACCATGGCCGCGCTCCCCGACGACGCCCCCTGGGCCGGCATCGTCGCCCAGCACATGGCCCTGCACGAGGCCCTCGCCCGCGCCGCCGGGAGCCCCAGATTGCTCCGGTTGTATCTGTCCCTCTCGGCGGAAACCCGTCTCGGGGTCGTCCGCCTCCGGGAGGCGTACCCAGACCGAGACGAAATGGTGACGGAACACCGCGAACTGCTCGAACGACTAGAGGCCGGGACATCTCAGGAGGCCGCGGAAGCCGCCCGCGAGCACCTCGTCTGGCGCATCTGACGCATCATCTTGCCGGACCCCTCAAAGCCCGACACAATCGCGCCCATGCACGTGCCGGATACCTACGTGTACGTCACCGAGGAAGGCGTCACCCGCCACTACGCCGACGGTTCCGTCGAGGCGCTGGCGTGGGAAGACGTCATCGAGGTAAGAGTCGGTGGCGTCACCGAGTCCGACGTGCACATCGTCCTGGAGGACCGCGCGGGAGACAACTGCGTGGTGCCCCGCTCGGCCACCGACGCGACCTTCCTGGCCCGCCTCCGCTACCTCCCCGACTTCGACCTCGACCGCCTCTCGTCGGCCGTCGAGAACGCCGACGACGGCTACGTCGTCGTCTGGCGCAGTCCCGATCCACCTCATCCGCTCCCAGATTTGGAATACGACTAGCCAAGATCACCCCTGATTCCGACATAGAGTGACAAAGAGCGTCTGTTGTCACCTGGGTTTGGATTCAGACCATGAACGTCGATCTGCGCGGCCTCATCGCGCGCGTCTGGGAACCGTCCGGCGACGTCGTCCGCGTGACCACGGGAGAGATCCCACCGGGCTACCGCGAGGCCGAACGCTATTCGTTCGCCGGCGACCGTCTCCGTCCACAGGGCGTCTTCGCCCTGTACCCACTTGTCGTCAGCGTCCGCGAGGGCGCCGACCCCGACGAGACCCTGCTCGTCTCGTGGCTCAGCGGCCTCCTGGGCCGGGGCCCGCTGCGCGCGGCCTTCGGCCTGCGCGCCGATCGCCCGTACGTGTGGCTCTACGCCCGCGGCCGCGCGGTCGCCCGTGCGACGGTGGGCTGGAACGCCGCGACCAGCGTCCTGGCCGTCAACGAGGCCGTCACCCTGTCGACCCTGCGCGGCCACCGCCTCGCCCCCGCCCTGCTGGCCGAGGCGGAGTGGCAGAGCCACCCGGTGACCGTGACGAGCTGGACCGGCCGCCCCCACCGCCAGGGCGACCCGGCGCCGTCACCCCAGATCATCAGGGACATCGCCTTCAGCGGTCCCAGGAGCCGCGCGATCCTGTACGACGCGCCGTACTGGAAGCGGATGCGCACCGAGATCGCGTCCCTCCGCGACGCCCCCCGCCTGGCCGCCGTGACCGACCGCCTGGCCGACCGCCTGGAGCGCTGCTACGGCGACGTCGGCCTGACCTTCGGCCGCTGGCACGGCGACCTGGTCCCGGAGAACGTCCTGTGGACCGGCGGCCGCCCCCGGCTGGACGGATGGGGCCTGAGCGCGCCCGACGCGCCCCTGGGCTTCGACATCCTGCACTGGCACTTCCACGACGCCCTGGTGACCCGCGGCCTGTCCCTGCACGAGGCGTCGGCGGCGGCGGGCAACGCGGCGGTGCGCCTCCTGGGAGAACTCGGCGTGCCGAGGGAGGCCCGTCCCCTGGTGGCGTGGCTGTTCCTGCTGGAGACGGCGCTCCGGGCCTACCGGGAGCGCCTGGACGGATCGGCCTGGAATCCGGCGATCTACCCGGCGATCATCCACGTCCTGTCCGAGGGCGGGGTGTACGCGGCACCCTGAGTCCGCTTTCGTATGATCACTGAGAGTGATGACGGAGGTGTGCGGTGGCCGGAAAGCTGGTTCTCGTCCCGGGGGCCCGGGGCCTGGGTCGTAAGGTCCTGGAGCGGCTGCGCGGGATGGACGTGCCCGTCCGGGCCATGGTCCGGCACGACGACGAGCGCGCCGAGGAGCTCAGGGCACAGGGCACCGAGGTCGTCGTCGGCGACCTGACCGAACCGGAGACCGTCGCCGAGGCGCTCAAGGGCGTCTCGCGGATGTACTTCGGGATGAGCGTCTCGCCCGACCACCTGCTCGCCGCGACCGTCGTGGCCTCAGTCGCCAGAGAGATGCGGGAACTCGACGGCCTGGTCGACCTGTCACAGATGACGGTCTCCCAGATGACCGCCACCAGCTCCGCCGAATCCCACCAGCAGCGCCTCCACTACCTGGCCGAGCAGGTCTTCAACTGGTCAGGCCTCCCGGTGACCCACGTCAGGCCGACCGTCTTCCTGGACAACCCGCTGTTCACCACACTGGCCGCGGGATCGATCCGCCGGAACGGCACCCTCGCGCTCCCCTTCGGCGCCGGCCGCACCTCCCCGATCGCCACCGACGACGTCGCCCGGGTGGTCGCGGTGATCCTGCGCGACCCGACGCCGCACCTCGGCGAGGTCTACCAGCTCACCGGCCCGAAGGCCCTCGACATGAACGGCGTGGCCGAGCAGTTCGCGCAGGCCCTCGACCGGCCGGTCACCTACCAGGACGTCCCGCTCGACGAGTGGGTCGAAGACGTCCTGCCGAAGACGGGCCTGCCGCCGCACACGCAGCAGCACATCGCCACCATGGCCAGACTGCACCGCGAGAACCGCTACGACCGCGCCACCGGCGACGTCTTCCGGGTCACCGGGCAGCCGGCCCAGAGCGTCGGCCAGTTCGTGGCCGCGCACAAGGCGATCTATCTCTGATTTCATATTCGCTGAGTAATGGATTGATCCCATATGGTAAACATCGGTGGTGCTTTCCACGCAGGATCCTTGGGATGAGCTGCGGACATCTCAAGGTGCCCCCTATGGCACCATGCACATGACCCACTGCAAGGAGCAGTTCAGCCTCGCGTTCGTTCACGCGATCACCGCGGCCGCCCGATGCAAGCTGTCGGACCTCAAAGTGGACGATGAACGGATCGATTTCACGGTCCGGCAGGTGGCGAACCATCGGGTCTACTCATCGGCGGTGGTCGATGTGCAGATGAAATGCACCGAGCAGGAAGTGCTCAAGGACGACGGCGTCCACTGGCGCCTCAGCCGTGACCACTACGACGCGCTACGAGATCCACATACCTACAACCGCAAAATTCTGGCGGTGCTTCTCGTGCCGTCACGGTTGGGCGACTGGCTCGAGATGCGGGACGAGGGCATGCTGCTCCGCAGATCGGCCTACTGGACGTGTCTCGAAGGCGATGACCCCGTCGAGACAGATTCGAAGACCGTGGTCCTTCCCAGGGAGCGTGTCTTCACAGTCGAACAACTTCTGGCGATACTGCAGCGCATAGGTGACGGAGGGGCACCATGACCACAGCCCGGGGCTTCGCAGCGCGACCCTTGGTGGCGGTGGAGGATCTGTCCCCGGCGGCGGTCGAGACATTTCTCAAGGTGAGCGGATGGCTGCGGACCGATTGGCGGGAAGGGCTGTACTCCATCTGGGAGAGCACCACCGAACGGGCCAGCCTGATGGTGCCCTTCGACCGCTCCTATCGTGATTTCCCGGCCCGCTTGCGCGACGCGCTGGCGACGATCGCCGACGTCTACGAGATCGGCAACGACGAAGATCTTGCTTTGGAGATCGCCGGTGCCCGTCATGACATCCTGCTCGTCCGCGCTGATCAGACGACGGTCGACGGATCGATCCCCCTCTCCGAGGCCCAGAATCTGCTGACGGGAGTGAGTCAGATGCTGTCGGCGGCGGCCTGCAGCGCCATTCGCCCAAGGGCGTCCAACCAGGGACGCCGGCCTGATGCGGTGAAGGAGTTCCTGGCCGAAGAGGTGCGCATGGGGCACACGCTGCGTGGCAGTTTCGTGCTCACGATCCTCGCCCAGCACGACGAGGAGATGTCGGAGGAGCTGCCCGTCCAGGGAGGTTCCGAGGCGGCTGCCATCGGTACCTACACGCGGCGGGTGATGACCACGCTGGCCACCGGCCTGACCGCTTCCCGTGATCTGCTGGAAGGGGAGCAGGTCGAGCTCGACGAGGCGGTGCAGAACGGCGCCAGCGCCGAGTTGATCGACTCCATCGACCGGATGAGCCAGTTCCCCGGCCTGCGTGCCCTGGATGTGTCCTTCCGATGGTCGCCGAGTCAGCCACAGCCGGTCGATACGGCGAGCCGGGTCGTGCTGCGGCGCCCCGACCCCGATCGCATCCACTTCGTGCGGGACGCGCTGCGCCAACGACCCGTCGTCGAACAGGACGACGTCACCGGGCAGGTCATCCGGCTGGAGCGCGCGGAAGGACAGGACGAGGGGGTCGTCGTCATCGACGGTTCACTCGGCCGGACCAGGCGCCGCGTGAAGATGCGGCTGGCGGGCGACGACTACCGGCTGGCGCTTCGGGCGCATGACGAAAGACGGGCCGTGGTGGCCTCCGGCATCGTCGTGCTGGAAAAGCGTTCCTGGTGGCTGGGTCCGCCGGTGAGGATCCGCTCCGTCAGTTGACCTGCTTGGTGTTCGACGTTCCCCCGTGATCGTCGAAGTACTGCTCCAGCTTGTCGTCCCTGATCGCCCCGTACATCAGCTTCGCCGCCTTCTCGTCGAGGCGGACGATGCTCGCCCCCTTGACCGTGTCCGTCCCGGCGAGCGGCACGGTCGAGGCCACCAGGCTGCCGCCGCGGATGTGCCGTAGCTCGATCGCCAGATCGCGCAGCGTCCCGATCGACACCCCCGCGTCGACGCTGATGGACGTGGTCAGCGCGCTCAGGAAGTCGTTCAGGGCGAACGGGTCGGTCAGCACGCCGCCGTTGACGAGCTTGTCGGCGACCGCGCGGAGGAAGGCCTGCTGGCGCTTGATCCGGTCGAAGTCGCCGCCCGGCAGGCCGTAGCGCTGACGGACGAACAGCAGGGCCTTCTCGCCCTCCAGGTGAACGGTTCCTTGCGGCCAGGTGACCTTGTTCGCCGAGTCGTAGGTCTCCTTTGACACCTCGACGTCCACACCGCCGACGGCCTTGCTCATTGCGACAAAACCGCTGAAATCGAGCGCGGCGAAGTGATCGATTCGAACTCCGGTGAGTTTCTCCACAGTCAAGATCAGCAGTTTGGGTCCGCCGTATGCGTACGCCGCATTGATCTTGTCCGTGCCGTGCCCGGAGATCGGCACGTAGGAGTCGCGGGGGATGCCGACGAAGAAGACCCTCTGCCGGTCGGCCGGCAGGTGGACCAGCATGATCGAGTCGGCGCGGTGGGCGCCCTTCTCTCCCGGACGGGCGTCCGAGCCTATGAGCAGCCAGTTCTGGGATTCACCCACGGGTTTGGCGGGGCGCTCGGGCTCGGCGGGGAAGACGTCGTCGATGCGCTTGATGTTGCGGTCGTAGGTGTACTGGCGCTCCATCGCGACCGTGAAGACGGCGGCCAGCGGCACTGACAGCACCAGTAAGGAAATGATGAGTATGTTACGTCTTCGTGTAGATCGCTTTTTCGGTACCGGCTCGTCTGCGGTTTGGGTCACGTGGCCATCCGGGGGTGGAGACCTGCGGGTTTGCCGAAAAGGTACAGGTCGATGCGTGTACGGTGACAACTGTCCAGAGCTGCTGCTGAAGTATAAGTGGCCATATGTGGACGTTCGGATGAACTTTCCCTCCATGTTGCGGCGATCTTACGATCGTTCCATCGTTCACCATCCTCATGGTCAACAAGATCAGTCAGTGAGGACGGTAAACCGACGGTTCACGTGGGGCGTCCGTCAGGTATCAAGTGTGGGGGAAAGGCGCATCTGCGACATGGGTGTTGCTCTGGAAGAGGTGGTTCGCTCCGGGATCAGTGATCCCGGATGGTCACGGCGCTACATCCGCGCCGCTGTCGGCATGGACATCATCTGTGGTGTCGTGGCGATTCAAGGGGTTGTCCTCGTCCGCATCGCGCTCGGGATAGCTCATCCCGTCGAGATTCCGCTCGGCCTGGCCATCACCACCGCCTGGCCGCTCACCCTTGCTCTCGTCGGAGGTTACGACCGGCGCAACATCGGTGACGGCGCCGACGAATATCGCAAGGTCATCCACTCCGCAGGAATCCTGGCGTCGGTCGTCGCGATCACCGCGTACGTCACCCAGACATCCATCGCCCGCTCCTATGTCATGGCCGGCATCCCCATCTGCGCGCTGCTCACCCTGGGCGTGCGCTACGGCATGCGCAAACGGCTGCACCGCCGGCGGCGGGCCGGCGAGTGCCTGCGGCGGGTGGTCGTGGTCGGCCACTGGACGTCGGTGCTCGAACTGCACGGCCAGTTCTCCCGCGAGCGTTACCACGGCATGCGCATCGTGGCCGCGTGCGTGCCGCCCGACCAGGCCGGGCAACTGCCCGCGCAGGTCGACGGGTTCCCGGTGCTCGGAGACTTCAAGAACGTCCCCGAGGTGGTCGTGGCGTCGCAGGCCGACAGCGTGGCCGTGCTCGCCTGCCCGGAACTCGACGGCCACGCGCTGCGGCGGCTGGCCTGGCAGCTCGAAGACCGCGGCACCGAACTGCTCGTCGCGACCGCGCTGATGGAGGTGGCCGGGCCGCGCATCAACATCCGGCCGGTGGCCGGGCTCGCGCTGCTGCACGTCGAACACCCCGACATCAAGGGCATCCGGCAGGTCATCAAGAGCGTGTTCGACCGGGTCATGGCGACCGTGGCGCTGCTGATGCTGCTGCCGTTCATGCTGGCCCTCGCAGCGGCGATCCGGATCTCCAGCCCGGGGCCCGCGCTGTTCCGGCAGGCCCGCGTCGGCAAGGGCGGCGAGGAGTTCACCGTCTACAAGTTCCGCACGATGACCATCGACGCCGAGAGCCGGAAGATCACGTTGCGGACTTTCGACGACGACGGCAACGGAGTTCTCTTCAAACTGCGGAACGATCCAAGGGTCACCCCGCTCGGAACGTGGCTCCGGCGCTACTCCCTCGACGAGCTGACCCAGCTCATCAACGTGGTCAAGGGGGAGATGTCCCTCGTGGGGCCACGCCCGCCGCTGCCTGAGGAAGTCGCCCAGTACGGCGACGACGTCCGGCGGCGGCTGCTGGTCAAGCCCGGCATGACGGGCCTGTGGCAGGTCAGCGGACGGTCCGATCTGACGTGGGAGGAGTCGGTCCGGCTCGACCTGCGTTACGTCGAGAACTGGTCGCTCACCCTTGACGTGCTCATTCTCTGGAAGACGTGGTCGGCCGTGTTCGGCGGGCGGGGAGCGTACTGAAAAACATGAAGGCCCTGGTTCTGGCTGGGGGCTCGGGCACCCGCCTGCGGCCCATCACGCACACGTCCGCCAAGCAACTCGTACCGGTGGCGAACAAGCCGGTCCTCTTCTACGGCCTGGAGGCCATCGCCGACGCGGGCATCCGTGAGGTCGGCATCGTCGTCGGCGACACCCAGGCCGAGATCGAGGCGGCGGTCGGCGACGGGTCGCGGTTCGGGCTGAGCGTCACCTACCTGCGGCAGACCGCGCCGCTCGGGCTCGCCCACGCGGTGAAGATCGCGCGCGACTTCCTGGGCGACGACGACTTCGTCATGTACCTGGGTGACAACTTCATCGTCGGCGGCATCAGCTCCCTGGTCGCGAGATTCGGGAGCGACCGCCCGGCGGCCCAGATCATGCTCACGAAGGTTCCCGATCCGACGCAGTTCGGCGTCGCGGAACTCGATCCGGCAGGGCGCGTGAAGAACCTCGAAGAGAAGCCGGCCAACCCCAAGAGCGACCTCGCGCTGGTCGGCGTCTACCTGTTCACGGCCGCCGTCCACGAGGCGGTGGCCGAGCTCAAGCCGTCGGCGCGCGGCGAGCTGGAGATCACCGACGCGATCCAGTGGCTCATCGACGACGGCCGCCGCGTCGAGTCGACGATCATCTCGGGCTACTGGAAGGACACCGGCAACGTCGCCGACATGCTGGAGGTCAACCGCCTCGTCCTGGAGTCCTTGATTCCGTCTGTACGCGGCCATGTGGACGCCGCCTCCGAACTCATCGGCCGCGTGGTCGTCGGAGAAGGCGCGGTCGTGACGGGATCGCGCATCGTCGGGCCCGTCGTCATCGGTCCGGGCGCCCGTGTCAGCGACTCCTACGTCGGGCCGTTCACCTCGGTGGCGGCCGACTGCGTCATCGCCGACAGCGAGATCGAATATTCGATCCTGCTGGCCCGTTCGTCCATCACCGGAGTGCGCCGGGTCGAGGCGTCGCTGATCGGCCACGACGTCGAGGTCACCCCGGCCCCCAACACCCCCCGAGCCCACCGGCTGGTTCTCGGCGACCACAGCAAGGTGCAAATCTCCGCTTGACATCGTCTCTTCCCGAAGGGAGTTCTCACGGTCGCCCGTGAGGTTTCCTGTTTCACTGCCAGCCGCCCGCCAGAGAGGAGTCTCTTTGAGGTCTTACACCGGCTCCGCAGGCGTTTCGTCTCTCCGCAAGCCCTGCGGCGAGGATGTTCTTGGCCGCGTTGACGTCGCGGTCGTGGGATGCGCCGCAAGCGCATCCCCAGGTCCGGACATTCAGCGGCATGGACTGCTGGACGGCCCCGCAGGTGGAGCACATTTTGCTGGACGGGAACCAGCGGTCGGCGACCAGCACTTCCCGCCCGTACCAGGCCGCCTTGTACTCCAGCATCCTGCGCAGTTCCCGCCAACTTGCATCCGAGATCGCGCGGGCCAGCGAACGATTCTTGACCATGGCGCGGACGGCCAGGTCTTCCACGGCGATCACTTGGTTCTCGCGAACAAGCCGTGTGGTGACCTTGTGCAAATGGTCCTGCCTGCGATCAACGATCCGCGCGTGAAAACGAGCGACGGCCAGCTTCGCCTTCGCCCGATTACGGCTGCCCTTCACCTTGCGAGCCAGGGCACGCTGAACTTTGGCGAGTTTCTTCCGCTCGGCCCGTTTATGCCCGGGACTGAGAATCTTCTCGCCGGTGGACAACGTCGCCAAGACGGTGATCCCCACGTCCACACCGACCACCGTTCTGGCCGGGGGCAGTGGAGCGATCTTCTCCTCGACCAGCAGCGATATGAACCAACGTCCAGCCGCGTCCCTGGACACGGTGAGTGTAGACGGCTCCGCACTCGCGGGCAGCGGTCGAGACCACACGATGTCCAGCGGGCCACCCATCGTCGCCAGGGTGATCTTGCCCTCACGCCAGCGAAACGCCGACCGGGTGTATTCGGCCGACTGGCGAGACCGCTTCCGTGCCTTAAAGACCGGATACTTTGCCCGCCTGGCGAAGAAGTTCGTAAATGCCGCCTGGAGGTGTCGCAACGCTTGCTGCAGCGGCACCGAAGACACCTCGTTGAGGAAGGCGAAATCCTTCGTGCGCTTCCAGCCGGTCAGTACGGCCGAAGACTGTACGTAGGAAATCTTCCGACCTTCCAACCTGTAAGCCCGGGTGCGCTCTTCCAGCGCCTTGTTGTAGACCAGGCGTACACAGCCGAACGTTCGGGTGAGCTCCTCGGCCTGCTCTGGGGTTGGGTAGAAGCGGTACTTGTAGGTCCGCTTCACGATCTGCGCCACGATCCGCAATCTAATGCAGGATCCGCCGATGATCGAATATGTGTTCGATCCTGTGACTCCATGATTTCTCCCCTCCCCCGTCTGAAGGCGGGGCTGTCCATGCTTCGGGAGTTTCGATGACACGTGTCCTGGTCACCGGCGGCGCCGGGTTCATCGGCTCTCATTTCGTGCGCACCCTGCCCGACGCGAAGATCACCGTGCTCGACAAGCTGACCTACGCCGGCAATCGGGCCAACATCGAGGGCGTCGACCACGACTTCGTGCACGGCGACATCTGCGACCCCGACCTGCTGGCCCAGGTGGTGCCGGGTCACGACCTGGTGGTGAACTTCGCCGCCGAGTCCCACGTCGACCGGTCGATCGACGGGGCGGCCGACTTCGTCCGGACCAACGTGCTGGGCACGCAGACCCTCATGCAGGCCTGCCTCGACGCGGGCGTCCACAGAGTGGTGCAGGTCTCCACCGACGAGGTGTACGGCACCATCGAGACCGGCTCCTGGGACGAGAGCGCCCCGGTGAACCCGCGCTCGCCCTATTCGGCGGCCAAGGCCGGCGGCGACATGATCGCGCGGGCCTACGCGGTGACCCACGGCCTCAACGTCTCGATCACCCGCTGCGGCAACAACTACGGGCCCTACCAGTTCCCCGAGAAGGTCATCCCGCTGTTCGTGACCAACCTCCTCAACGGGCGGAAGGTCCCGCTCTACGGCGACGGCGGCAACATCCGCGACTGGGTCCACGTCGACGACCACTGCCAGGGCATCCGCCTGGTGGCAGAGCACGGGGAGCGCGGCGAGGTCTACCACATCGCCGGCACGGCCGAGATGTCCAACCGGGAGCTGACCGACCGCCTGCTCACCGCGTGCGGCGCGACCTGGGACAGCGTCGAGTACGTCGACGACCGCAAGGGCCACGACCGCCGCTACAGCCTCGACGACACCAGACTCCGCGCGCTGGGTTACGCCCCCCGCTGGACCTTCGAAGAAGGCCTGGCCGACACGGTCGCCTGGTACCGCGACCACCCGACGTGGTGGACGCCCGCATGACCCGCTGGCTCGTCACCGGCGGCGGGGGGATGCTCGCCACTGATCTCGTACGAGTCCTCGAAGGCGCCGATGTCCTCGCGCCCACCCGGGCCGAACTCGACATCACCGACGAGGCGCAGGTCGCCGAAGCTCTGAAGAACGTCGACGTCGTGGTGAACTGCGCCGCCTGGACGGCGGTCGACGACGCGGAGACCCGCGAAGCCGAAGCCCTGAGAGTCAACGCGCCTTCGAAGCTCGCGGAGCTCGCGGAACTGGCGGGCCGCAAGCTCATCCACCTCTCCACCGACTACGTCTTCTCCGGCGAGGGCGCCGAGCCCTGGCCGGAAGACGCGCCGACCGGCCCGATCAACGCCTACGGCCGCACCAAGCTGGCCGGCGAACAGGCCGTCCTCGCCGCACAGGGAACCGTCGTCAGAACAGCCTGGCTGTACGGCGCCCACGGCCCCGACTTCGTTCGCACGATGACCCGCCTCGAACGGTCCCACGAGGTCGTGAACGTCGTCGCCGACCAGCACGGCCAGCCCACCTGGACCCGCGACCTGGCCCGCCGGATCGTCGACCTGGCGAACTCGGACGCCCGGGGCGTCTTCCACGCCACCAACTCCGGCGCCACCACCTGGCACGGCCTGGCCCAGGAGGTCTTCCGCCTGCTGGGCGCCGACCCGGAAAGGGTCCGGCCGATCACCTCGGCCGAGTTCCCCCGCCCGGCGCCCCGCCCGAAGAACAGCGTGCTGGCCAACACCAGATCCAAGCCGATGCGTGACTGGCGCGAGGCCCTGCACGAGGCCTGGCCAGAGCTCTAGAGCTTCTCCGCCGGAACGACGATCACGTCCCGGGAGCCGTAGCGCGGCAGCGGCTCCTCGGACGCGAGTTCGGCGTCGGTGATGACGTGGAGCGCGTCGTCGCCGATGGCCCGGACCTCGTAGTTCTCCGCGCGCAGGTCGCGCAGCACCTGGCGGAGCGCCGGGACGTTCCGCAGCACCTCGACCACGATCGTGGGCCGGTTGGCCAGCAGCTGCGGCCAGACCGCGCGCAGCACGTTGGCCTCGTATCCCTCGATGTCCAGCTTGATCAGGTCGGCGAAGTCGACCAGCTCCGACATGCGCACCGTCGGCACCGTGATCGTGCGGTTGGCCGGGCGGTTGCTGATGCCCTCGCCGCCCTCCGAGAGGTAGGCCCCGGTGGGCGCGACGTAACTCTCCTGGTCGGGCAGTGACAGCTCCAGCGTCGCCGGGGCGTCGTCGGGCACCACGGCGGCCTGGACCACCTTCACGTTGTCCAGCCCGTTGAGGTCGGCGTTGCGCGACACGATGCCGGCCGCCTCCGGGTTGGCCTCCACCGCGACATAGGGCACGTCCCGGGCCGCATCGGCCCCCTGGACGGTGTAATAGCCGATGTTGGCACCGAGCTCCAGGATGCCGTTGGCCTTGGCGCACAGGTCACGCCAGCAGGCCGTCTCCATGCCCTCGTAGCCGCGTTCGCCGTACCAGAACAGGATGCGCGCCAGCCGGGACTCGACGGCGGCCAGCCGGATCCGGGGGTTGTCGGGCAGCGCGAAGTCCGAGACGAATCCGAGCGGCCGGTGCCGCAGCACCCGCACCACCTGGCCGAGCACCGTGCGCGAGACGCCGGAGGAGGAGTGGTAACTCGACCGGGCCTTCATCGTCACGCCGGGCGGCACCACGATCAGCGAGCGTGAAAGCATCTGCCGGGCGAGGACCCGGGCGCGCACGGTGGGTGAAAGCTTCTCGGCCATGGACTTCTCTCGATCGGGGCAAACCGTATCGAGTCAGAATATGGGCGTACATGGCCGTCGTCGGGTCTCAATCCGATGTACCTCAGCGCCCCCGCAGGCGCAGGTCGAAACTGACGTCGCTGGAGTCGGGCCGGTCCTGGTGGATCTCCACCGCGATCGTGTTCTGGCCCTGCTGGAGCAGGCCCGGCGACAGCGTCACGTCGGTCCACTGCGATTCGGCCGTGCCGGAGATGGTCGAGGTGGCGAAGCTCCCGGCGGTGATCGTGCCGCCGGGCAGGTTGTTCCGCCAGACCTCGTTGCCGTTGACGTAGACGATCGCGCCGTCGTCCCTGATCACGCTCATGGTCAGCTGGCTGAGAGCACTCGCCACGCCGAAGGTCGTGCGGAAGTAGTAGGTCGTCCGGCCGGAGGCGATCACCTGGCGTTCGTCGCCGTCGCCGAACCCGAACTGCGCGGCGCCCTGCGGCCAGCCGGAGTCGTTGAAGCCCGTCGCCCGCCACGCCGTGCCCTGGTCGCTGCCGTTGTCGAGATAGCGCCACGACGACCCCGTCGGGATCAGCGTCACGTCGCCCGAGGGCGGGATCAGCGGGAACTCGGTGTAGTTGGGCCGGGAGACCCCGTTGAGCTGGCCGTAGCCGCCGCCCGCGCGGAGCGCGTCGGGTCCGGCGCTGAGCGCGAACACCTGCCCGTTGGCCGTGGGCGCGAAGTCGGTGTCGACCGCGCCCGTCCCGGTGTCGACGGCGGCGAAGTCACACCGCTGGAACCCGGCGAAGTCGGGGCAGAAGTGGCCGGCCGCGTACACGTAGGAGCCGCGGACCGCGACCGACTCCACGTCTCCGTCGGCGGTGCGCTGCCAGCGCCGCGAGCCGTCGCTCAGCCGGTAGGCGGCCAGTCGTCCGCCGACTCCGGCGATGGCGGCGTACACACTGTCGTTGTCGGCGGCCAGATCGAGCACCCAGCACTGGTTGCTCGCCACGTCACAGCTCGCGGGCGGAGTCCAGCCGGTGACGGTGCCGTTGAGGTCGACCGAGCCGAGGAACAGCCGCGTCGCGCCGCCGAGGGTGCGGAACTGCCCGCCGACCACCACGCTCCCGCCGTTGGGCGCGGGCGCCATGGCCATGATCGTGTTGTTGGCGCCCGGGTTCCAGCCGCGCAGCGCGCCGCTGTTGACGTCGACGGCCGCCAGCCGGGTGCGGTTCTGCCCGGCGACCTGCGTGAACGCGCCGCCGGCGTAGAGCGTGTCGCCGATCACGGCCAGCCCGCGGACCGTGCTGTTCGCGGCCGGGGTCCAGCCGCCGATCACACCGCCGGTCGACAGGTCGAGGGCGGCCAGCCGGGTGCGGGTCTGGCCCGCCACGGTCGTGAAGTCGCCGCCGAGGAACACGCGCCCGTTTCCCACCGCGAGCACCTGCACCGCGCCGTTCACGGCGGGCGACCATGTGCGGATCAGGTCGCCACTGGCCGCGTCGAGCAGCGCGATGCGCTGCCGCCCCACGTTCTCGCCGGTCGTGGAGTGCCGCAGGCTGGTGAACTCACCCGCGATCACCACCCGATCACCCGTGTGGACGATGGCCAGCACCCGCCCGTTCGGCAGCCAGCCGGCCCGGGGCTGACCCGAGTAGTCGGCCGCCCAGACGGGGGTCGCGATCAGGCCGGTCAGCAGGAACGCCACGGATAAGACGGCCAGGAACTTCTTCCGCATGGCTGGAGTATGAACCTGATTAACGCCTCAGTCGACGGACCACGGCCCCGAGCCCGATCAGCACCACGAGCCCGGCCGCCCCGCCGAGCATCAGCTGCGGCAGCTTCGACGGCTCCTTCGCCTTGGTGGTCTGCTGGATCGCGTTCGGGTCGGGCTGTGGCCCCGGCTTGCGGATCGGGCCGGTGACCAGCTCCTTCGGCAGCGCCATCGTCCAGATCGCGCTCTTCTCGCCCTCGCTGCCGACCAGCAGCGACTTCCCGTCGGCGCTCAGCGTCATCGACTCGCCCTGCGGCTGTTTGGGCGCGTCGATCGTCTGTACCACCTGGCCGGTCACATTGGAGAAGACGCGGATCTTGGCCAGGCCGCGCAGGTACATGCGGCCGTCGTAGCCGATCAGCCCGTCGGAGATGACGTGGGGGACCGGCACCAGCTTCTCGAGCCGGTTGGGCACGCCGGGCACCAGCGACGCGGGGGCGGCGTAGACGGCGCCGCCGGTCGGGGTCTTGCTGACGAAGTAGAGGTTGCCGTTCGCCGGGTTGACCAGGACGGCCTCGGAGTCCTGTGGGCCGTCGGGGTAGACGATCGGATAGCGCTCGGCGGTCACCTTGACGTCGGCCAGGGTCTTCGGCTCGGGGAAGACGAACAGGGTCACCCCGGCGGTGCGGGTCTTGTTGTTGTCGCCGGTGTCGGCCAGGTAGATCAGGGCGTTGCCGCGCTGGTCGACGAAGCCGCCCATCGCCTCGGCGTCGACGGCGGGGGCGCCCTCGATCGTGACGGCCGCCCGGGTCGAGCCGTCGGGGCCGATGGCGTAGAGGGTGGCCGCCCCGGGGCCGTCGTTGTGGGTCCAGATGACGCCGGGGTGGAGCGGGGAGGCGTACAGACCGCTGGATTCCTTGATCTTCAGGTCGGCGATCTGCCGGTCCTGCCGCCACGCCGGCTTCACCTGCGTCAGGGGGGCCGGCTCCGCGTGCGCGGGGACCGCACCCGTCAGGGCGAACGCCAGGGCGGCGCTACTCAGCAGCGTGCGTCGTCGCATGCGGGATCTCATTCCGTGACGGGACGGGGACCTTGCGGAGGTGCCACCAGAGGAGGAACCCCGAGGCGAGGCCGCCGAATCCGATGCAGTAGGGCGCCAGATGCGCCAGGTCGGGCGCGACGGCGAGCATGACCAGCATGGCGGTCAGGCCGATGCCGGTCTCGGCCGCCCGAACCAGGAACACCAGGCGCGACAGGGTGTAGGCCGCCGCCATCATCGCCAGTGGCAGCGTGGCGGAGAAGCTGACCGTGTAGGCGATCCAGCCGCCGACGGTGATCGCGTCGAGGGTGAAAGCGCCCCCGGTGATGAGCGGGCCGACCTGTCCGAGAACGGCTATCGCCGCGAAACCGCAGGCCAGCGTGCCGACGATGAGCACCACCGAGGCGGCGAGCGCGTTGCGCGGCCGGATCGGCACCCCCGCGTCACGCCGCCGCACGAACGTCGGCAGCAGATAGGACCCCGCGCCCTGGACGACCGTGAGCGCCGGTGACATCAGCAGCCGCGCGGCCTCGACGGCGGCCAGCACGGTCCGCCCGGCGAACGCGTCGATCGCCACTCGCATGACCAGGAGCGCGACCGGCCGCAGCGACGCCTGCGCGGATCGCCACGCCGCGAAGGCGGACACCTCGCCGAGCCCGGCCAGGCGCGGCCGGGGCAGCCGGTATTCCACCGACGGCAGCAGCACCAGCGTCAGCGCCAGTGAGACGACCTGTCCCGCGCACATCGCGCCCAGGATCCAGGTCAGCGTGAACGCGGTGCCGGTGAACCAGAGCCCGGCCAGGATCGCCAGCGTCACCCCGACGTAGACGAGGTCGTTGAGCACCAGCCGGCCGAACTCCAGCCGCGCGTTGAGCAGCCGCCGCGCGCTCTCCTGCGGCAGCCACAGGACGATGAGCAGCGCGAACGCCGCGACACCCGGCGCGTCGGCCAGGTCGAGCAGCAGCGCGAACGCCACCCCGACGACCGTGCCGCCCGTGGTCAGCCCGAGGATCGAGGCGCACAGGGCGGCCCGGACGCGCGGATTGAAACGGTCCAATACGTTGAGCGAATCGCCCACCCATGACGAGTAGACAGTGGTGACCGCGACGAGCACGGCCATCATGATCGCGTAGGCGCCGAAGGCCTCGGGGCCGAGGAACCGCACCGCGATGAGCTGTAAGACGACGCTGCCACCGGCCGTGACGGCCTGGGAGGTGACCGACCCGCCCGCTCGGGCGAGGATCTTACGGAGAGGACCGGCCATCAGGAGGCGGCGCCGGTGTCGATGGTCACCACGGGCTCAGAGTCGTCATCGGGCGGGTCCTCGGCGGGAGTGTCTTTGGCCGCCGGTGTCCTGGCGGCCTTCGGCGGTTCTGGCCAGCTGCGGATAGGGGGCGGCGGCGTGGGTCTCTCGGTCGGCGGCTTCTCGGCTGCCGTGAGTTCGGGCCGCTGATCCGGCGCTTTCGCGGGCAGGCTGATGCGTTCGAAGGCGGCCGTCGGACGGTCGTCGTATTCGGCCTTGACCGACGCCGAGCCGTTGATCTCCGGCCGGGGCAGCAGCGGGCGGCGGGGCGGTGCGGGCTTGTGGCGCTGGCCGGTCGCGATGGTCGCCTGACGGACGGTGCCGATCGGGTTGGTGGCGCGCAGGAACGCGATGACGATGGCCAGCAGCGCGCCGACCGCCAGGCCGATCGCGATGTTGGTCGGCACCTTGCTCGGGGTGAGCTTCAGCGGGTTGGCCTGGTCGACGAACCGCACTCCGCCGCCGAACTGGGCGAGGTCGATCGTCGCCTCCGACTCCTTGAGCTGGAGCTGCACCAGCGCCTCGGTCAGCGACGCCTCGGTGGCGCTGCCCTTCGGCGTCCGCTTCAGGTCGTCTTGCACGCGTTCGCGGGTGGTTCGCACGCTCTTGAGGAGTTTCTCCTGGTCGCGCTGCGCGTCGGCCTCGGTCAGGATCTGGTAGGCCGCCACGACCGAGTTGGACATCTGCGCGGCCAGCTTGTCGGTCTTGGCCGTCGCCGTGACCACCACGATGCCGCCGGCCGTGCCCGGCGAGGCGGTGACGTTCTGCCGCAGCGTCTCGAGGTCGACCGCGACCTGCTGCTCGTTCTCCAGCAGCTGCCTGGCCCGGTCGAGCACGCCCGCCGACTGCGTGAACGCGGCCCGCTGCGCGGTGTAGGCGATGTAGCTGCTGTCGGAGGACACACCCATGCGCAGGTAGGTGGTGCTGCGCGGGTCGACGACCGCGAACCGGGCGGTCGCCTCGACGTTGCCGAAGACGAAGAAGGTCGCCGCCCCCGCGATGACCGCGGTGACGAGGATCAGTGCGACGGACGACCACCGGTAGCGCCACACGGCCTCGAGAAGGCCGACCTCCGGGGTCTCGTCACGTTGGTCTGTGGCCACGAATGCCTGTTCTCCCCCGTTGTGCATTCCTCTTCACGGTAAAGAAGCGGTCGATTCACAGTTTAGACATCCGCGTCAGGCCCGAGAATCTCCCGCTTCATTGCCTCCGTATAACGCTGTAGTCCGAAGCGGGACACGGCATCGTCAAAACCCCTGTTGGCAAGGGCCTTCGCGGCGGTCCAGTCGTTAAGCAAAATTTCCACCGCGTCGGCCAGCGCGACCGGGTCGCCCGGCGGCACGAGCAGACCGGTCTTCTCGTCGTGGACGATTTCCGCCAGCCCCTGCACCGCACTGGCGACCACGGGGCGGCGGGACAGCATGCCCTCGACGGCCACCAGCCCGAAGGGTTCCACCCGGGAGGGGACCAGCACGACGTCGGCGGTGGCCAGAAGCGGCCACACCGGGTCGGCGAACCCGGCGAAGATCACTTCGGGTCCGGCTTTGGCGCGGAGCTCGGCCTCGTACCACTCGTAGCCGGGGAAGATGGTGCCCGCCAGCGTCAGCTTGATCGTGTGACCCCTGCTGACCAGCAGTTTCGCCGCCTCGACGGCGACGTCGTTGCCCTTGCGCGGGGACAGGCGGCCGACCAGGACCAGGTGGCCCTCGTGCTCCGGACGGGGGTCGGTGGGGGGCGGACCGGCGACGCCGTTGTGGATGACGGTCGTTTTCCCGTCAGGGGCCCCGTCGGCGGTGATTCGGTCGCGCACACTGTGGCTGATCGCGATGATCGAATGGGCCAGCCGCAGCGGCAGCGCCAGCGCCCGTCTGATCGGGCCTGGAACGCTCTCCTCCGCCTCGTGGACGTGGCACACGACCCTCGGCACCCGCGCGAGCCGCCCGGCCAGCAGCCACCAGGGGATGGTGACCGTGTTGACGTACAGGACCGCAGGGCGGTTCTTCCGCAGGTGGGACACCATGCGGGGGAGCGTGGTGGCCAGCTCGGCGGCCAGCCTGAGCAGGCCGACCGGCTTCAGGTAGGCCTTGCGCAGCACCGGGACGGGCAGGATCTCGACTTCGGCCCCGGCCTTTTTGATCAAGGTGCACAAAGGCCCCTCTGCGGGCAGAGCGACCGTTATTTCGGCCAATTCCGACAGGGCCCGTACCGATTCGACGAGCATGCGGTCGGAGCCGTAGAGATCAGGCGACGGGTGCGCCATCACCACTCGAACCATGGTTGCCGCATCCAAATGTTTGGTTACCGTTTACGGTTGGATGTTCATCTTGTCATCCAACGAGGGGGTCGCATGCGTATCGCCATGATCGGTACTCGCGGGGTGCCCGCCCGTTACGGGGGCTTCGAAACCGCCGTCGAGGAGATCGGGGCGCGCCTGGCCGACGCGGGCCACGACGTCCGGGTCTACTGCCGGGGGGCGGTGGAGAAGATCCCTTCGTACAAGGGGATGACGCTCGTCCATCTGCCCGCCGTCCAGCACAAGATCATGGAAACGCTCAGCCACACCGGACTGTCGGTCGGCCACGTGCTGTTCCACCGCACCGACGTCGCGCTGGTGTTCAACGCGGCGAACGCGCCCTTACTGCCGTTCCTGAAGCTGGCCCGCATCCCGGTGGCCACCCACGTCGACGGGCTGGAGTGGAAGCGGGCCAAATGGAACGGTGCAGGGCAGCGCTACTACCTGGCTGTGGAGAAGCTCTCGGTCCGCTGGTCGAAGCAGATCATCGCCGACGCTGTGGCGATCCAGGACTACTACCTGGAGAAATACCACGCCGAGAGCGTGATGATCCCCTACGGCGCCCCCATCCAGGAGCGCTGCGACGACGACCTGCTGAAAGCCGAAGGCTATGAACCCGGCGCCTACCACCTGGTGGTGGCCCGCTTCGAGCCGGAGAACCACGTCGACGTGATCGTCGAGGGCTACACGCGGAGCAGGGCGAAGCTGCCGTTGATCGTCGTGGGCTCGGCGCCCTACGCCGAGGAGTACGTGCGGAAGATCAACGACCTGGCCGCCGGAGACGACCGGGTGAAACTGGTCGGCGCCGTCTGGAACCAGGACCTGCTCGACGCCCTCTACGCCGGCTGCGCCACCTACCTGCACGGACACTCCGTCGGC
The DNA here is from genome assembly GCF_001570545.1 of Herbidospora mongoliensis. GTDB lineage: Bacteria > Actinomycetota > Actinomycetes > Streptosporangiales > Streptosporangiaceae > Herbidospora > Herbidospora mongoliensis. Next base: position 767,385 of record NZ_BBXD01000008.1, read on the forward strand.
GGCACCAACCCGTCGCTGCTGCGGGCCATGGGCGCGGGCGCCTCGACCATCGCCTACGACGTCGTGTTCAACCGCGAGGTCCTGGGCGAGTCGGGCGCGTTCTTCAGCGGCCCCGACGACCTCGCCCGGGTGATCGAGCAGGCCGAAGACGACTCGCCCGCCGCCCGCCACCGGGGCCACCTGGCCCGCGAACGCGCCCGCACCTCCTACACCTGGGACGACGTCGCCGCCCGCTACGAGCGCCTCTGCCTGGACCTGCGCGGATGAGTTTCGTGCGCTACCCGCCGGGCCGGGCCAACGTCTGGGTCCCGGTCCGCGACGCCCGGTCGGCCGCGGCCGGGCTGTCGTTGCTCACCTTCTCCAAACCGCTGCCCCTGCTGGCGCAGCGGGTGCTGCACCGGGCGGTGCTCATCGGCGGGCCGTGGCTGCTGCCGGGCCGCCGCGAACGGTGGGTCCCTCCGGTCGACCACTGGGACTCCGTCCTGCGCGACGTCGAGGAGGTGGTCGGCCCGGTCGACGAGGTGGCGCTGTACCTGCGCCCGCAGGCGACCCGGTCCGGGGCGGCCGCGCTGCTGCTGAGGAAGGGCCGCCCGGTCGGATTCCTGAAAGTGCGGGAAGGGCTGGAGCGGGAGGCCCAGGTGCTGCGGCTGCTCGACGGCGGCGACGGCTTCCGTGCCCCGGTCGTTTTGGGGGCGGGGCCGTCGTGGCTGGTGATCTCGGCGATGGAACCCGTGCCGGCGAGGCCCTTCCGGGTCCCTGACATCTCCGACCTGACGTCGAGGATCCAGCGGCTGCTCGCCAAGCTGCCCAAGCCGCCCGGCACCCCCGATCACTGGCTGCCGATGCACGGCGACCTCGTCCCGTGGAACCTGCGCCGCACCCGGGGCAGGATCCCCTGGCTGATCGACTGGGAGGACGCCGCCTGGGCGCCCCCCGGCGCCGACGAGGTCTACTACCGGGCCGCCGAGACGACCCTGTTCGGGGTCGACCCGGTGCCCACGGGTTACGCCGAGGCGGCCGCCCACTGGGAGGCCGTGATCTCCAAGCGCCACGACGACCTGCCGCTCAACGGCGGCATGCTCGCCGCACTCGAGGTGCTCAGCCGGCCGTCCAGTCGCTGAGCCTGCGGCCGAGCATCTCCTCGAGCCGCCGGTTGTGCGGGGCGAAGTGGCGGCCGAGTCTCTTCCGCACGTCGTCGGGGATGTCACCGGGGGCGGCGGCGTTCCAGACCTTGCCCGCCTCGCGCAGCGGCGCGGGCGGCAGCCCGAGGAAATCGGCCGCACGATCGCAGGCCGCCTGCGGGTCGCGGTAGAAGTCCTCGCTGGTCAGGATGTGGAACCGGTCGCGCGGGAAGTGCGCGAACCAGCGCTCCAGGCCGCGGGCGTATTCGCTCTGGGCGACGTAGGACTGCTGCTCGTGGGCGTAGGACAGGTACGCCGGATCGGCGATGATCCTCGCCTCCTCCCCGTCGGTCCTTTCGTGCTCGGCGGCCAGGGCCTCCTCGAACGACAGGTTCTCGGCGCCCGCGCGCACCCGCTCCCGGTAGTGGGAGAACGTGCGCTCCACGGGGTCGCGTAACACGAGCAGGATGCGCGTGTTTGGCACGTTCCCGGCCGCACGTTCGGCGGCCAGGGGGTGGTGCAGGTAGTAGGGCGAACCCTCGCCGGCCACCACCGGCCCGCCTGCCCTGCGCCCGGCCTTCGAACGGCTGGACCAGCTCGGCAGATGCGACCGGTACCACCGCATCCCGCGCGCGTAGTTCGAGTCGAAGTAGTGGACGCCCTTGGTGTGGTTGGCCTTCGGCAGCAGCCCGGCCGCCGGGAAGAGCGGGATCACGCGGGGATGCTCGAGCAGGGCGAAGTAGAACGACGTCGACCCGCCGCGCTTGGCCCCGATGAGCAGGAAGTCGGGATCGGGCCGGAACCCCGCGGTCGCCATGCCCCAGCTCCGGATGGCGGTACGGCCCGCGTTAATAACAGGTTTGGGGAGGTTCATCCACGTCATCCTTTCAACCGGTCATAGTGAAAAGTTATTAACCGCTCGTATGCTGGCACACGTCACCAGGTGGAGCGGCGATTCGGGGGGACCGGCGTGAGAGGTGCGCGCCACCGGCGGCTTCGGACGCAATGGTGGCCCACGCTCGTGCCCCTCGGGATGATCCTCGCCAGTGACTACAAGTTTCGTTCGCGTGACGTCTCCGAAGCCGTCGGCGGCGGAATCGACGCGACGATCCTGCTGGAGATCGGCGTCTACGGGCTGTGCGCCCTCTACCTCTACCGGCGTTTCGGCTTCCGGGCCCCGCGCCAGGCGGCGCCCGCCGCGCTGATCCTGGCCTGGCTGTTCGCGGCCTACTGCGCCCTGTCGGTGCTGTGGACCCCGTTCCCGCCGTTCGCCGCGGTGCGGGCGTCGCAGTTGCTGGTCACCGCGATCGTCTGTCACGTGATCGCGACCCGGGCCTCCCGCGACGACCTCTACCGGCTGGCCCACTTCTTCGTCGGCCTGGTGGTCGTCTCGGTGGCGTTCGGCGTGGCGCTTCCGCTGAAACGCACCCCCAACACGCAAGACCGGTTCAACTGGCTCTACGTCCACCCGGTCACGGCCGGCATGTTCCTGGGCGTCGCGCTGCTGCTGTGCCTGGCGTTCCTGGTGCCGAACGGGCTGCCGAGGCGCTATCCATGGCCGGTCTACGCTGTCTCGGCGGTCGTCTCGGGCGCGGCGCTGGTCGCCACCGGCACCCGCGGCGCGGCCATCGGCATCGTCGCGGGGGTGGCGGCGTTCCTGCTCACCGCCCGGGGATCGCGCGGCCGGGCCGAGGTGATCATGGTCGGGGTGCCGATCGTGGTGCTGCTGCCACTGCTGTACGGCGACAAGCTCATCGAGTTCGCCACCCGGGGCGAGACCGTCGCGCAGCTCGAAAGCCTCAACTCACGCACCGACCTGTGGACCTTCGCCTACCAGGCGGTGATGAACCGGCCGGTGTTCGGCAACGGCATGTCGTCGGCGCGCGGGCTGTTCCTCGACGCCCTCGGGCTCGGCGGCGGCCACAACATCTTCGTCAACGTGGTCGTCGAGGGCGGGCTCACCGGGGCGGCGATCTTCTGCCTGCTCCTCGTCGTCGTGCTGACGGTGAACCTGTCGTTCACCAGGGTCAAAGAGGTGCGGGTCGAGGCGGCGCTGCTCCTCGGTCTGCTGATCTTCCTGGTGGTCGACGGCCTGACGGCCGACCAGATGGCGGGTGCGGCGAACGTCGCATCCATCTGGATGTTCCTCATCGTGGCGTGGACATGTGTTATCACACGTAAACCTGAGAGACGCGAAGAGCGTCACGATACGCGTGGGGCCGATGTGACCTCACCTGTGCCCTGAAGGGGACCAAATGCGCAAGACCCTTTTATTGGGGCTGCTCGCCGCGCTAGCGGTGACCCCCGTCCCCGCCGCCATGGCTGACACGGCACCCGCGGCCGGCGAGCCCGCCACGGTCACGGCCGACGCGCTGCCGACCTGGCAGACCGACGGCGTCGTGCTGGCGATGGAGATCGTCAACGGCGTCACCTACGTCGGCGGCAACTTCGACAATGTCCGCCCGCCGGGCGTCCCCAAGGGGGGCGCGGGTGAGGTCTCGCGGGTCGGATTGGCCGCGTTCGACGCCGCCACCGGCGATCTGCTGCCGTGGAACCCGGTCGCGTTCTCGCCGACGTTCACCGACGACCAGGCGCAGAACGAGTGCGACAAGATCGCCACCAACCAATACCGCTGCGACACGGTCTTCGAGATCAAGGCCTCGCCCGACGGCTCGAAGATCTACGTCGGCGGCGACTTCAACAAGATCGACAGCTCGCGGCGCGACCGCATCGCGGCCTTCGACACCGCGACCGGGGCGCTCGACCCCGACTTCAACCCCGTGGTCAACAACCGGGTGCGCGCGCTGGCCGTGTCCGACACGACCGTCTACGCGGGCGGCCACTTCACCACCGTCGACGGCGAGACCCGCACCCGGCTGGCGGCCTTCGACCCCAGCGGCACCCTCACCTCGTGGGCGCCGACCGCCGACAAGCGCGTCCTGGCCATGGCGCTGACCCCGGCCGGCAACCGGCTGATCGTCGGCGGCGACTTCGACCGCATCAACAACATCAAGCAGCACGGCCTGTCGGCCGTCAACGTCAGCGACGGCTCCAAGGGCACGTTCAACAGCAACGACATCCCGGCCAACAGCTCCAGCAGCCGCTCGTGGGTGACCGACATCGTCTCCGACGGCACCCGCATGTACGCCAGTGCCAACGGCGAGGGAACCTTCGACGGCCGGCTGGCCTTCAACCCCGACAACGGGTCGCGCATCTGGATCAACAACTGCCTCGGCGCCACCCAGGCGATCTCGGTGATGGGCGGCGTGCTCTACAGCGGCAGCCACGCCCACCGCTGCAACATGCAGTCCTACTATGGCGGCGACGCCTTCCCCGAGACCAAGCCGCACCGTCGCTACATCGCCGAGCCGACCGGCACCGCGCAGGGCGCCAAGCAGACGATCCTGCACTGGTTCCCCAACTCGGCGCCTGGCACCGTCTACCCCTACGTGCAGGGCCCGTGGACGATGGCCAACGACGGCACCTACCTGTGGGCCGGCGGTGACTTCCTGGAGGTCAACGACGTGGCGCAGCAGGGCCTCACCCGCTGGACCTTCCACGAGACCAGCCCCGACGTGGGCGGTCCCATCCAGGCAGGGTTCGGCGCGCCGACCCTCCAGGCCAACGGCGGCGGCAAGGTGACCATCCGCTGGGGCGCCACGTGGGACCTCGACAACCGCAAGGTCAGCTACGAGGTGCTCCGCAACGACGGTCAGGTCGCCTGCACCGCCGAGAGCTTCTCGGTGTTCTGGAGCCTGCCGAACCTGTCGTGCCAGGACATCGGCCGGACCCCCGGCGCGTCGCACACCTACCGGGTGCGCGCGATCGACCCGTACAACAACCGCGTCTCCTCTCCGACCAGCGCGCCGGTGACGGTTTCGTGAGACGGGGGCTCGCCGTCGCGGGGGCCGTGGCCCTCGCGACGGCGGGCGTCCTGATCTGGGCCGCGCTGATGCGGCCCGGTGCGAGTGTGCCGGCCCAGCCGTCCTGGGAGACGGCCGGGCCGGTCCCGCTGGGCCAGGCCGACTATCCCGTCCCCGACGGCGCGTTCTTCATCGCGCCGACCGGCGACGACGCCTCGCCCGGCGACATCGAAGAACCGTGGCGGACGCTGGCCCACGCGGTGGAGACCGCCCCCGAGGGCGCGACGATCGTGCTGCGCGAGGGCGTCTACCACGAGAAGGTGGAGATCTTCCGGAAACGGCTGGCCATCCAGAACCGTCCCGGCGAGGTCGTCTGGTTCGACGGCAGCGAACCGGTCGACGGCTGGGTGAAGGACGGTTCCCGCTGGCGCCGCGACGACTGGGCCGTCCAGTTCGACAACACCGACTTCACCGCCGGCGGCGGCGAAGACTGGCACATGGTCGACCCGGCGTTCCCGATGGCCAACTGGCCCGACCAGGTCTTCGTCGAAGACCGGCAGCTCGCCCAGGTCCGGACCGCCGACGAGGTCGGCCCCGGCGCCTTCTTCGTCGACTACCAGACCCGGCAGCTCTTCATCGGCGACGACCCGGTCGGCCGCGAGGTGCGCGCCACCACTCTCGACGAGGCCCTCTACTTCGAGGGCGCCCACGGTTCCTCGCTCAAAGGCGTGGGTGTACGCCGCTACGCCACCTCCCTGGCCAGGATCGCCGCAGTGAAGGCGTTCGCCGACGACATGACCATCGAGAACAACGTCTTCGCCGAGACCTCGGTCACCGGCCTCTCGCTGAAGGGCGCCCGGATCACCGTCAGGAACAACCTGTTCGCCGGCAACGGCCAGGTCGGCCTCGGCGGCCACAAGTCCGACGACGCCACGATCGTCGGCAACATCAGCAGGGGCAACAACGTCGAACGGTTCATGATGACCCCGGTCTCCGGCGGTCTGAAGATCACCGAGTCGCGGCGCATGGCGGTCGTCGGCAACCTCATGGAGGACAACCGCGGCCCCGGCATCTGGCTCGACGAATCGATCGTCGGCGCCGTGGTCGCCCGCAACATGGCCAGGAACAACGCCCACCACGGCATTCATTTCGAGATCTCCGCCGACGCGCTCATCGCCGGAAACGTCGTGACCGGCAACGGGAGCAACGGGATCTATGTCAACGAGTCAAGTGACGTGCGGATCTGGAACAACACCGTGGCCGACAACAAAGGCCGCCAGATCTATGCGATCGATGGGGCGCGGCAGCAACTCGTACCGGGAGTGAGCTGGAATGTGAGCGGCGTCGAAGTGCGCAACAACGTGCTTTCCGCCGCCGGCGCCGAGCCGCTCGTGGCGGTCCGCGATCTGACCCGCCGCAAGAGCGCCGGCGACATGGCCGACCTCGACCACAACGTCTACTACCGGCGCGGGAACGCCCCGCTCGCCGACTGGGCCGACTGGAGGAGCAGCGATGCGACGGTGCGCACGCTGGCCGACCTCCGCCGGGTGACTGGTCAGGAAATGAACGGCTATGAATCGCCTGAATATGGTGATTCGCCCGATGGTGCGCCGTTGCCCGCTGATGTCGCCAGGTTGTTCGGGGTGGAAGCCGGGGCCGTCGTTAAATCCGGCGCTCCGGAAGGTGAACTTTAAATCGTTACTAAGTTACACACGGGTTACTCCAGACTTGATTAAACCGTTCCATTACTCTTGCATCGGTGTGAGGACGATCTTCTGAGATGTAGGTAACCGTGGTAATTCGATCATCGCGTGTGGCCGCTTTCCTGGCCGCGACCTTATTGGGGGCGTCGCTCGCGACGATCCCGCTCCCCGCCCGAGCCGACATCGACCCGGCCCCCGGTGTGCCCGAGACCGTCACCGCCGACGCGCTGCCCACGTGGCAGATCAACGGCGTCGTCTGGAAGATGGCCACGGTCGGAAACACCGTCTACGCGGTGGGCAGCTTCTCCCGCGCCCGGCCCCCGGGCACCGCTCCCGGCAACGCGGCCGAGGTGGTGCGGTCGAACATCCTGGCCTTCAACATCACCACGGGCAACGTCACCGGCTTCGCGCCGACGCTGAACGCGCAGGCCCGCACCATCGCCGTCTCGCCCGACCAGACGAAGATCTACATCGGTGGAGACTTCACTCAGGTCAACGGCCAGACCCGCAACCGCGTCGCGGCCTTCGACGTCGCCACCGGCAACCTCGAATCCTTCGCGCCCTCGGTCGGCAACGTGGTCCGCGCGATCACGGTCAGCGCCTCGACCGTCTACCTGGGCGGCAACTTCTTCAACGTCAACGGCCAGAGCCGCAACCGCCTGGCTGCGGTCAACCGGAGCAACGGCGCCAACCAGCCGTGGGCCCCGGACACCGACGACGAGGTCTTCGCCCTGATCATGTCGCCCGACCAGAGCCGGGTCATCGTGGGCGGCAAGTTCCAGCAGCTCAACAACGTCACCCGGATCGGCATCGGCGCGCTCAACCCGACCACGGGCGCCTCGGAGCCGTGGAGCAGCAACCCGATCCCGGCCCGGATCGGCAACGACTACTCCATGACCTACGACCTGGCCACCGACGGCACCAACATCTACGCCGCCGCCGACGGCGAGGGCTGGCACTGGTTCGACGGCCGGTTCGCGGTCGAGCCCAACACGGGCGACCTGATCTGGCTCGACAACTGCTACGGCGCCAGCTACAGCGTCTTCCCGATGAACCAGGTGCTCTACAGCGTCGGCCACGCCCACGACTGCGAGTCGGTGCGCGGCTTCCCCGAGGTCTCGCCGACCCGCTGGCAGCGCGCGCTGGCCACCACGATCGCGCCGACCGGCACCGACCCGATGCCGCCGTCGAACAACAGCCAGTACAGCGGCCAGCCCACGCCGACGCTGCTCCACTGGTTCCCGCAGGTCAACGCCGGTTCCTACACCGGCATGAACCAGGGTGGCTGGGCCCTGTCGGGCAACAGCAACTACCTGGTCATGGGCGGCGAGTTCACCACGGTCAACGGCAGCGCCCAGCAGGGCCTGACCCGGTTCGCGGTGAAGCCGAACGCGCCGAGGACCTCCGGGCCGATCGCCTCCGCCGACCTGACCCCGACCGCGGTCTCGCTCAACGCGGGCACCGCCCGGATCAGCTGGCAGACCACCTGGGACCGCGACCACGCGAAGCTCAAATACCAGGTGCTCCGCGACGGCGGCACCACGCCCGTCGGCGAGGTCGAGGTCGACTCGAACTTCTGGACCCTCCCGTCGACCGGCTTCATCGACACCGGTCTCACACCCGGATCGACGCACACCTACCGCGTGCGCGCCGTCGACCCGCAGGGCAACACCGTCGGCAGCGCGACCTCGGCGCCCGTCACGATCGCCTCCGCGGGGGCGCTCAGCGACTACGCCGAAGCCGTGATCGACGACGGCGCGAGCGCCTACTGGCGTCTCGGCGAGGCGTCCGGCACGACCGCCTTCGACTACGCCGCCTTCACCGACGCCACCCGCGACGCGGGCACCTCCCAGGCGACCCCCGGCGCGATCAACGGTGACGCCGACGCCGCGGCCAGCTTCAACGGCACCGGTACCGGCCTGGTGAAGACCAACAGCACGGTCGCCACCACCCCGGCCTTCTCGATCGAGAGCTGGGTCAAGACCACGTCGACCCAGGGCGGCAAGATCGTCGGGTACGGCGGCTCGCCCACCGGCGAGTCGGGCAGCTACGACCGTCACGTCTACATGGACAACGCCGGCCGCATCTACTTCGGCGTCTATCCCAACGCGGTCCGCACGGTGAACAGCGCCCCCGGCTTCAACGACGGCCAGTGGCACCACATCGTCGCGACCCAGGGCAGTGGCGGCATCTCCCTCTACGTCGACGGCCGTCGCGTCGGCCAGGACCCCTCGGTCACCAGTGCCCAGGTCTACTCCGGCTACTGGCGCATCGGCGGCGACAACCTCAACGGCTGGCCGAACCGCCCGACGAGCCTCTACCTGAACGGCCAGATCGACGACGTGGCGATCTATCCGACGGCCCTCGCGGCGTCGAAGGTCGACGCCCACTTCGTCGCCTCGGGCCGCACCAGCCCGATCCCGCCCCGCCCGGCCGACGACTACGGCCGTGTCGTCTACGACGACGAGCCGGTCACCTACCTCCGGTTCGGCGAGGCCACCGGCCCGACGGCCGTCGACGCCAGCACCAGCGGCGTCAACGGCTCCTACACCGGCACCGGCGTGACCTACGGCCAGACCGGCGCGATCGTCGGCCTGACCAACAACGCGGTCCGGGTGCAGAGCGGCGGCCGGGTCTTCTCCGGCAACCTGACGAGCAACCCGACGACCTACTCGGCCGAGACCTGGTTCCGCAGCTCGTCGAACCAGGGCGGCAAGATCGTCGGCTTCGGCAACACCGCGAGCGGCACCAGCGGCAACTACGACCGCCACGTCTACATGCGCAACGACGGCCGCCTGGTCTTCGGCGCGTACACCGGCGCGTTCAACCTGATCACCACGACGGCCGCGTACAACAACAACCAGTGGCACCACCTCGTGGCGACGCAGGGCGCCGACGGCATGAAGCTCTACGTCGACGGCGCGCTCGTGGGCACCCACGCGCAGACCAGCGCCGAGGGCTACTCCGGTTACTGGCGCTTCGGCGGCGACAACCTGAACGCCTGGCCCGACCGCCCGGCCTCCGACAACTTCAACGGCTTCCTCGACGAGGGCGCGATCTACGCCAAGGTCCTCACCCCCGCCGAGGTCGCCCAGCACTACCAGGAGGGCAGCGGCACCGGCCCGGCCAACCAGCCGCCGACGGCGTCGTTCACCTCCAGCTGCACCGACCTGGAGTGCACCTTCGACGCGTCGGCGTCGGGCGACTCCGACGGCACGGTCGACGGCTACGCCTGGGACTTCGGCGACGGCCAGACCGGCACCGGCGCCACGCCGAGCCACACCTACCCGGCCGCCGGTGACTACCCCGTCACCCTGACCGTCACCGACAACGACGACGCCACCGCCAACACCGGCGGCGTGGTCGTGCCCCGCCCGGCCCCGAACCCCCCGTCGATCATCGCGAACGACACGTTCGGCCGGACCCTCGCCAGTTCGCTCGGCTCGGCCCAGACCGGCGGCCCGTGGACGCTCGTCGGCGGCAACGGCAACTTCGCCGTCGACGGCAACGCGGCCAAGCTCGCCCTCCCGGCGACGGCGGCCAACCCGCGCGCCTACCTCGACGGCGTGTCCAGCACCACCACCGATCTGTCGTTCTCGATCGCCTCCGACAAGGTCGGCACCGGCAACGGCACCTACCTGTTCGCCTCCGGCCGCCGCGTCGCGGGCGTCGGCGAATACAAGGTCCGGGCGCGGCTGCTCCCGTCGGGGGTCGGCCTGTCGCTGATCCGCACCGCCGGGGCCAGCACCGACACCCTCATCACCTCGGAGACCACCGTCCCCGGCCTGACCTACACCCCGGGCCTGGTGCTGAACATGCGGGTGCTCGTCACCGGCACCAACCCGACGACGATCTCCGGCAAGGTCTGGAACGCCGCCGGGGCCGAGCCCGCCGGCTGGCAGGCCACCACCACCGACGCCACCGCGAACATGCAGGTCGCCGGCGGTGTTGGGATCGGCGCCTACCTGTCGGGCACCGCGACGAACGCCCCGATCTCCCTGACGGTCGACGACCTCGCCGCGAGCAACCTGGCCGCCGCCCCGACGGCCGCGTTCACCTCCAGCTGCACCGGTCTGACCTGCGGCGTCGACGCCTCGGCTTCGACCGCCGGTTCGTCGGCGATCGCGAGCTACACCTGGAGTTACGGTGACGGCGGTGCACCCAGCACCGGCCAGACCGGTTCGCACGCGTTCGCCGCTCCGGGCACCTACAACATCACCCTGACCGTGACGGGCACCGACGGACGGACCTCGGTCGTGGTCCATCCCGTGACCGTCGCCTGATCGATCGCTGATGCCCCGCCGGTGAAGACCGGCGGGGCATCTGTCATGTGAAGGAGTTCTGCATGGAAGAACTGCCGATCAAGGGCGCCTACCTGTACACCCCGAGGCTGTTCCGCGACGACCGGGGCACGTTCATGGAGTCGTTCCGGGCCACCGAGCTGTCCGAGGCCACCGGCCATGGTCTGCGCCTGTCCCAGACCAACGTCTCGGTCTCGGCCAAGGGCGTGATCAGGGGCATCCACTACGCCGACGTGCCGCCGAGCCAGGCAAAATACGTGACCTGCGTGTCGGGCCGGATCCTCGACGTGATCGTCGACCTCCGCGTGGGCTCACCCACGTTCGGGCGGCACACGACGGTTCCGCTGGATGCGGAGAGCTTCCAGAGCGTCTACATCTCCGAGGGCCTCGGCCACGGCTTCGCCGCCCTCACCGACAACGCCACCGTCTTCTACCTGTGCTCGGAGCCCTACGCCCCGGCGCGGGAGCGCGGCATCAACCCGCTCGACCCGGCTCTGAACATCGACTGGCAGGTCTCCGAGCCGGTGCTGTCGGAGAAAGACGTACAGGCGCCATCAATGAAGCAGGCCCTCGACGAGGGCCTGCTTCCTGATCTCGATGCGTGTACGACCTTCTACAGAACCCTCAGCTGATCTTCCACGTGTCGCCGCCCTGGAGCAGTTCGTCGAGGTCGCCCTGACCCCGCTGCGCCACGGCCATTTCCAGCTGCTCGCTCATCAGGCTGTCGTAGGACGGCCGGTCGACCGACCGGAAGATGCCGATCGGAACGTGCTGGAAGGCCGGCTCGTCGAGCCGGCTCAGCGCGAACGCGAGCGACGGGTCGGGGTTGTGCACGTTGTGGACGAGGATCTCCGACTCGGCGATCGAGTCACGCGCGACGACCTCGAGACCGCCCGTGGGGGCGACCTTGACCGCCTGGGTCGCGTTGGCGATCGGCTGCCCGTGCTCCAGGCGGAGCGTGATCACGTCACGCTTCTCGGGGTCCTTGAGCTGCTCGAACGCGTTGTCGTTGAAGATGTTGCAGTTCTGGTAGATCTCCACCAGCGAGGTGCCCTGGTGGGCGGCGGCCTCGCGCAGCACGCTGTGCAGGTGCTTGCGGTCGGAGTCGATGGTCCGGGCGACGAACCCGGCCTCGGCGCCGACGGCCAGCGAGATCGGGTTGAACGGCTTGTCGAGCGAGCCCATCGGGGTCGACTTGGTGATCTTGCCGATCTCGGAGGTGGGGCTGTACTGGCCCTTGGTCAGACCGTAGATCCTGTTGTTGAACAGCAGGATGTTCAGGTTGATGTTGCGGCGCAGCGCGTGGATCAGATGGTTGCCGCCGATCGACAGGGCGTCGCCGTCACCGGTGATCACCCAGACCGACAGGTCGGGCCGGGAGGCGGCCAGGCCGGTCGCGATGGCCGGGGCGCGGCCGTGGATCGAGTGGAACCCGTAGGTGTTCATGTAGTAGGGGAACCGCGAGGAGCAGCCGATGCCCGACACGAACACGGTGTTCTCGCGCTTGATCCCCAGCTCCGGCATGAACGACTGCACGGCGGCCAGGATGGCGTAGTCACCGCACCCGGGGCACCAGCGCACCTCCTGGTCGGACTTGAAGTCCTTCAGGGTCTGCTTGCCCTCGGCCCTCGGCACCAGCGCCAGGCCCTTGCCGTTCAATGATTCACTCACTGTCGATCACTTCCTGGATCACTCCGGCCAGCTCTTCGGCCTTGAACGGAAGTCCGCGCACGCGGTTGTAGCTGATGATGTCGACGAGGAACTTGGCCCGCAGCAGCAGCGCGAGCTGGCCCAGGTTGATCTCCGGCAGGAGGACCTTGTCGTAGGCCTTCAGCACCTCGCCGATGTTCTTCGGGAACGGGTTCAGGTGACGCAGGTGGGCCTGGGCGACCTTGGCGCCGCCCCGGCGCACCCGGCGGGTCGCCGCGGCGATCGGGCCGTAGGTCGAACCCCAGCCGAGCACCAGCACCCGGGCGTCGCCGTCGGGGTCGTCGACCTCGAGATCGGGCACGTCGATGCCGTCGATCTTGGCCTGGCGCAGCCGGACCATGAGGTCGTGGTTGTTCGGGTCGTAGGAGATGTTGCCGGTGCCGTCGGCCTTCTCGATGCCGCCGATGCGGTGTTCGAGGCCGGGCGTGCCGGGGATCGCCCACGGGCGGGCCAGCGTCTCGGTGTCCCGCTTGAACGGCAGGAACGTCACGCCGTCTTCGCCGTTGGGCTCGACGGTGTAGGGCACCGAGATGTCGGGCAGTTCGGCCGCGGTGGGCAGTTTCCACGGCTCGGAGCCGTTGGCCAGGTAGCCGTCGGAGAGCAGCATCACCGGGGTGCGATATTTCACCGCGATCCGGGCGGCCTCGATGGCGGCGTCGAAACAGTCCGACGGCGTCGCCGGGGCGATCACCGGCACCGGCGACTCGCCGTTGCGGCCGTAGAGCGCCATCAGCAGGTCGGTCTGCTCGGTCTTGGTCGGCATGCCGGTCGACGGACCGGCGCGCTGCACGTCGACCACGATCAGCGGCAGCTCGGTGACCACCGCGAGGCCGACGGTCTCGGCCTTCAGCGCCACACCGGGCCCCGACGTGGTGGTCACGCCGAGCGCGCCGCCGAAGGCGGCGCCCAGGGCGGCGCCGACGCCGGCGATCTCGTCTTCGGCCTGGAAGGTGCGGATGCCGAACCGCTTGTGCTTCGACAGCTCGTGGAGGATGTCGGAGGCCGGGGTGATCGGGTAGGAGCCCAGGAACAACGGCAGCTTGGCCTGGACCGACGCCGCGATCAGCCCGTAGGCCAGTGCCTGGTTGCCGGAGATGTTCCGGTAGAGGCCCGCCTTCAGCGGGGCGGGCTTGATCTCGTACGAGACCGAGAACGCCTCGGTCGTCTCGCCGTAGTTGTAGCCGGCGTTGAAGGCGGCCACGTTGGACTTGGCGATGGCGGGCTTCTTGGCGAACTTGGTCTCGATGAACTTGATGGTCGCCTCGACCGGGCGGCCGTAGAGCCACGAGAGCAGGCCGAGGGCGAACATGTTCTTCGCGCGCTCGGCGTCTTTCTTGGAGATGTCGAACTCTTCGAGCGCCTTGACCGTCAGCGAGGTCAGCGGCACCGAGTGGAGCCGCCACTCCGCCAGGCTCTCGTCTTCGAGCGGGTTGGCGTCGTAGCCGACCTTCTGCAGGTTCCGCTTGGTGAACTCGTCGGCGTTGGCGATGATGTCGGCGCCGCGCGGCAGGTCGGAGATGTTCGCCTTGAGGGCGGCCGGGTTCATCGCCACCAGGACGTTGGGCGCGTCGCCTGGCGTGAGGATGTCGTGGTCGGCGAAGTGGAGCTGGAAGCTCGACACTCCGGGGAGCGTGCCTGCCGGGGCGCGGATCTCGGCCGGGAAGTTGGGCAGCGTCGACAGGTCGTTGCCGAACGACGCGGTCTCCGCCGTGAAACGGTCTCCGGTCAGCTGCATACCGTCGCCGGAGTCACCCGCGAACCGGATGATCACGCGGTCGAGTTGCTGCACCTGCTTGGTCACAGCGCTCAGTCCTCCTCGACAGACCAAGGCAAGGTCTGCTCGTGGCACATGTGTGAGTTCAATGCTAGATCCCTTTGCCACGCATGTACGAATGCGTAGGGGTTGTGACCTGGGTCGCTCGTCTGGGGTCGTGAGTCAGTCGGGAAGGGCTTGACACAGTCCCGACGCCATGCGGCACAGGTCGACGTGCCGACGAGCGAAGAGGATGATTCGGGTCACGGTGCCTAACTATATGTCCCCGCCTGGCTCAAGGTAGCGGGCGACCATAGCGCGAGACGGCGCTGTCCACAGCCGATTCGTAGGTTCGGCCTGGCTGCATCGGGCGTGTTCCGTACAACTCGGGAACGGTGACAAAAACGTACCCGCGGTCCCTGAGTTCCTTGAGGATCAGCGGGAGGGCCTCGGGGGTGGCGGGGCCGAGGTCGTGCATGAGCACGATCGAACCGGGCTTCACGCCGGAGACGACGCGTTTGACGATGTCGGCCGCCTTGGCGTCGCCGCTGTCCCCGCTGTCGACGTCATGGGTGACCACGCTCAGGTGGAGCTCGGCGGCGATCTTGGCGACGTCGGGGTTGACGGCGCCGTACGGGGGCCGCATCAGGGCCGGCAGGTTGCCGGTCGACTGGGCGATGACGTCCTGGGCGCGGGAGAGCTGTTCGTAGACGCGGTTGTCGGGGAGCGTCGTCAGGTCGCGGTGCGACCAGGTGTGGTTGCCGACCAGGTGGCCGTCGGCGGCCATCCTCCTGAGGAGGTCGGGACGGGCGGCCGCGCTGGTGCCGGTGGTGAAGAAGGTGGCCCGGACGCTGCCGAGCGCGGTCAGGATCCGGTCGGTGTAGGGCCCCGGCCCCTCGTCGAACGTCAGGGCGACGCAGCGGGCGACCCGGCAGTCGACCTTCCCCGGCACCGCCGGCGCGGTGGCCTCCGGAGCTTCCCGCAGCTCGGGCGGGGTGGTCGGCCGGGCCGACTCGACCGACTGCTGGGCGGCCCTGCCGAAGTCCGACAGCAGCGGCGCCGCGTCCTTCTTCGGGATCGCGGTGGCCATCCGGCCGAGGGCGCCCGGCCCGATCTCGTAGTCGTCGAACTCCACCACCAGGTCGCCGCGCGAGTTGAAGTCGAGCGAGTCGAACAGCTCCGGGTCCGCCTTGATCGCCGCCTGGTTCACCTCGGCGTCGCCGGCCAGCCGGGCCTTCACCGCCCGCGCGAGCCCGTTCAGGTCCTTGACCAGCAGATCGGAGCTCACGACCTTCTCTCCGTCGAACCAGAGGGTCCTGGTCTCGTTGAGCCACGTGGCGCCCTCGTAGCGGCCGGTGCGCAGGCGGACGCCGCTGGCCTTCGGCGACACGGCGGTGAGCTGCCAGTCGACGTTGATCTCGGACTTGGGGAGGGTGGCCTTGCCCTTGGCGGCCTTCGCGCTGAACGCCTTGGCCTCGGCGGTGAGCTCGGCCTTTACCTGGTCGCTCAGAGGGGTCGTGCCGGGGACCTCGGGGTAGGTGAGGTGGACGTTGGAAGTGCCCGTCTCTTCATAGATCGTCCTGACCTGGAGGCCGGGAACGGCGGCGGGGTCGACGAAAGTCAGCACCGTCGGCTCGGACGGTGGGAGTTCGTCTCCCGGCGGGTTGAAGGCCACCCCACACGCGCAGCTGGCGGCGGCGAGGAGCGCGATTCCTCCGGTGAATCGCAAAGAGGGCATGAATGTCAGATTATTGGCGGTAGCGAGTGGTTTGCTGTGACTTGGCAGTGTCCGTGAGCTTCTTTGGTTCAGCTCACAGGTGCGCGATTATCAAGGGGTGGACGGATACTTCGGGTCGTACGCCATCGTGGCCGTGCTGCTGGCTATCGGGGCGGCGATCTTCGCGGGCGCGCTGCTGATCAACCGGCTGCTGCGCCCCGACAACCCGACCGAGGCCAAACTGACCACCTACGAGTGCGGCGTCGACCCCGTCGGCGACGGCTGGGCCCAGTCACAGGTCAGGTACTACGTCTTCACCTATCTCTACGTCGTCTTCGCGGTCGACGCCGTTTTCCTGTTCCCCTGGGCGACCGTGTTCGCCGCGCCCGGGTTCGGTATGACCACCCTCGTCGAGATGTTCGTGTTCCTGGCGTTCATCGCCCTCGGCATCGTCTACGCGTGGCGCAAGCGCGTTCTGACTTGGACGTGACCCATGGTTGACCTCCCCACCCCGACGTTCCGGCCTCCCGGCGGCCCCGCCGCCCGGCTGGCGCCGAAGCCGATGAAGTTCGTGCTGAACTGGGGCCGCCGCTACTCGCTGTGGGTCTTCAACTTCGGCCTGGCCTGCTGCGCGATCGAGTTCATCGCCACCTCGATGAGCCGCCACGACTTCATCCGCTTCGGGGTCATCCCGTTCGCCAACGGCCCCCGCCAGGCCGACCTGATGATCGTCTCCGGTACGGTCACCGACAAGATGGCCCCCGCCGTGCTGCGCCTCTACGAGCAGATGCCCGATCCCAAATACGTCATCTCGTTCGGCGCCTGCTCCAACACCGGCGGCCCCTACTGGGACTCCTACTGCGTCACCAAGGGCGTCGACCAGATCATCCCGGTCGACGTCTACGTGCCGGGCTGCCCGCCCCGGCCCGAGGCGCTGCTCAACGGCATCATGAAGCTGCAGGAGAAGATCGCGGCGGAGGGCATGGCGTGATTCTCGATGAGTTCGGCTCCCGGGTGGTGATCTCCGAGTCCTTCGGCGAGACGACCGCTGACGTCGGTCCCGGCGACTGGATCGAGGTCCTCACCTTCTGCCGCGATGACGGGTTCACCTTCTTCGACTGGCTCACCGCCGTCGACGACCCGCCCGAAGGTTTCGCCGTCGTCGCCCACCTCGCCGACCAGGAGAAACACCGTCGTCTGCTGGTACGCGCCCACGTGCCGCTGACCCATCCCGTGCTCCCGACGGCGGTCGGCGTGTTCCGGGGCGCCGACTGGCACGAGCGGGAGACCTTCGAGATGTTCGGCGTGATCTTCGAGGGCCATCCCGACCTCAAGCCGTTGCTGCTGCCCGACGGCTTCGAGGGTCACCCGCTCCGCAAGAGTTTCGTGCTGGCCGCCCGGGTCGCCAAGACGTGGCCCGGCGCGAAGGAGCCCGGCGAGTCGAGTTCACCGTCCAGACGGAAGATGCTGCCGCCCGGAGTGCCGTCCGACTGGGGGCGCAATGCCTGAACTGCTGGAAGTCGCGATCAGACTGGTCGTGATCGTCGGGGTGTTCCTGCTGCTGCCGCTGATCGTCGGCCAGATGGAACACAAGGTCATGGCCCACATGCAGTCGCGCCTCGGCCCCATGTACGCCGGCGGGTTCCACGGCTGGGCCCAGCTCATCGCCGACGGCGTCAAGTTCATGCAGAAGGAGGACATCATCCCGGCGGCGGCCGACCGGACCGTCTTCAAGCTCGCCCCCGCCGTGGCCCTGGTGCCCTATCTGGTCGTCCTCGTCGTGATCCCGGTGGGGCCCGGTCTGCTCGGGGCCGATCTCGACGCCGGGATCTTCTTCGTGCTGGCCGTGATGGGCGTCGGCGTGCTGGGGTCGATCATGGCCGGGTGGTCGTCCGGCAACAAGTATTCGGTGCTGGGCGGGATGCGGTCGGCGGCGCAGCTCATGTCGTACGAGCTGCCGCTGGTCCTGGCCGCCGCCAGCGTGGCCATGGCCGCCGGGACACTCTCGCTCCAGGGCATCGTGGAGGCCTGGGAGCCCTGGTGGCTGGCCTGGCAGGCGATCGGCGCGGTGGTGTTCTTCGTGGCGGGCCTGGCCGAGTTGCGCAGGCCGCCGTTCGACATGCCGATCGCCGAGTCGGAGCTCATCATGGGCCCGATGACCGAATACACCGGCATCAGGTTCGCCCTGTTCATGCTGACCGAGTACGCCGGGATCGTGGTCCTGTCGGCGTTGACGACCGTCCTGTTCCTGGGCGGCTGGCACGGCCCGCTGCTGCCCGGCCCGGTCTGGACCCTGATCAAGGTCTTCGCGCTGGCGTTCGTCGTCATCTGGGTCCGGGTCAGTTTCCCGCGCATGCGGGAAGACCAGCTTCAGCGGCTCGCCTGGGTCGGCCTGGTGCCTCTCGCGCTGGTGCAGCTCGCGCTGACCGGGGTGGTGAAGGTCCTCTAGCTAGTGGACGATCCGCAGCATGATGTCCGACGCGGTCGGCCGGTTCTGCGGGTTCTTGTCCAGGCAGGAGGCCGCGAGGTCCCGTAACGAGGGCGGCAGCCGCATCAGGTCGGGCTGGTGGTTGATGATCCGGTTGAGGATCGCCGGGATGGTGTCCTCGCCGAACGCGTTCTTGCCCGACGCCGCGAACACCATCGTGGCCGCCCACGCGAAGATATCGGTCTCCGGCCCGACCACCCGGCCGCCGACCTGCTCGGGCGACATGTAGGCGGGGGTGCCCATGACCTGGCTCGCGGTCGCGTTGACCTGGTCGAGCGCCTTGGCGATGCCGAAGTCGATCACGCGCGGCCCGTCGGAGCCGATCAGCACGTTGCTGGGCTTGAAGTCGCGGTGCACGATCCCCGCCTTGTGGATCGCGGCCAGCGCGCCCGACGTCGCGAGCGCGAGCCGGGTCAGCCCGTCTTCGTTGCGGGGACCCTGGTCCTTGACGAGCTGCTCCAGCGACACGCCCTCGACGTATTCCGACACGACATAGGCCAGGTCGTCGGTGATGTTCACGTCGAGCACCCGGGCCGTGGAGAACGGCGCCACCCGGCGGGCCGCGTCGACCTCACGCAGGAACCGCGCCTGGGCGTCCTTGTCCTTGGCCATGTGGGCGTGCAGCACCTTGACGGCGACCTTCCGCCCCCGCTGGTCGACACACAGGTGGACGGCCCCCTGACCGCCCTGCCCGAGATCCCCGATCACCTGGTAGGGCCCGATGAACTTCGGCCCATGCCCGCTGCGGGGCTGCGGCCCCATCGTCGAGGGATGGGTCGGCTGCGTGTAGGGCCGGGGAGGGGGCGTCATCATGTGCGGCGGTGGCGGCGTGTTCATGTGCTGCTGCTGCGGGGGATAGGCCGGCCGCGGCGGCTGATGCGTCTGCTGGGGGTGCTGCTGAGGGTGATGCTGCGGCGGGTAGGCCGGCCGGGGCGGCGGCATGTGCATCGGCCGCTGCTGGTGCTGCGGCTGCGGCTGCTGCTGGACGGGCTGCCAGGCGTGGCCCGGCTCGAACACGCTCCGCCGGATGATCAACGTGTTGGCCAGCCCGCCGAACCAGCCCGCGAGCAGTCCCAGCGTCGTCGTCGTGTCCAGCCAGGTCGGCATCATGTCGATTTCTTCGTAGCTGCCGATGGCGATGAAGAAGACGATGAAGTTCAGGGCGTAGAAACCGGTGGCGACGACCAGCCAGGGGCTGCGCTTCTTGGCCGCGGCGTACCCGATCACGAACGGTGTGCCGAACCCGCAAGTGAACAGTGGAACCAGCGCCCACACCCAGGAGACAGCCGCGTTCGGCGCGGGCTTCTGCGGCTGCTGCGGCGGTTGCCAGTACGGATGCACAGCGCGAACAATACGTACTTCCGACGGCAAGCGCCTCTATTACGGGAGATAGACGCCGTATTCGGAGAGCTCATCATTCAATGTGACCGGCAGTTCCAGCAGGTCCGACAGGTCCTCGGCCGACGTGAACGTAACTGTGCGGCTACGCGCCTCCAGCACCCGTTCGATCAGATCGGGCGTCATCCCGGGAACGGTCCTGAGCACGATCGCGGGCGCGTGGTTCATGTCGACCAGCCCGCCGTCGTCGAACCGCAGTCCCAGGTCGGGCCGGCCGACCCCTAACCGCCGCGCCCGGCCCGGATTCCGATCGGCCAGCGCCCGCGCCTCCCGCCGCAGCAGCCGCGCCCGCTCGAACGGGCAGGCGGGCCCGAACACCTTCTTCCTGACCGTGAACGCGTGGAGCGTTCCGCCCAGCCACGACACGAAGAGGCCCAGCACCATCACCACGGCCCAGATCCCGGAGACGGTCCCCGTCGCGTTGCCGATGAGGAGCCAGGCGGCCATCGAGGTGGCGTACAGAAGCCCGGAAAGGGCCAGCCACCAGCTGCGCCGCCAGAAAGCGGCCCACAGGAAGGTGAACGGCGTCGCGAAACCAATAGTGACCAGGGGCGCCACCGCCCACAGAAGTCCGCGAGCCGCCGACTGCGGCACCTGGTCCATATGCGAAGGATACGGACTTTCTGTCTCGACCTGGAGAAAACCGAAAGGGCCGGGTCGTCACATTCACGGGGACCCTCTTCTAGGGGATGATGTTGGATCGTGGCGCGCATACCAGGAACAGGCCTGGCCAAAGGCTTGGCCGTAACGCTGCGACACATGCTCAGTCGCTCCGTGACGCAGCAATACCCAGAGGTCCGCCCGGACCTTCCGCCCCGATCCCGCGGCGTGATCGCGCTGGTCGAGGAGAACTGCACGTCGTGCATGCTCTGTGCACGGGAGTGCCCCGACTGGTGCATCTACATCGACTCCCACAAGGAGACCCTGCCCGCACCCGAAGGCGGCCGTCCCCGGCAACGGAACGTGCTCGACCGCTTCGCCATCGACTTCTCGCTGTGCATGTACTGCGGGATCTGCATCGAGGTGTGCCCGTTCGACGCGCTCTTCTGGGCCCCGGAGTTCGAATACGCCGAAGGCGACATCCGCAACCTCCTCCACGAGAAAGACCGGCTGGGCGAGTGGGCGGCCAGCGTCCCGGTGCCGCCTCGACACGAGGACAACGCCGAACCTCCGAAGGAACTGACGGCCAGTCGCAAGCCTCCTCGCGGCCCGGGAGGCCCCGGCACGCCGAAGCCCGAAACACCCGCGGAGAGTTCCGACGCCCCGAAAGCCCAGCCGTCGCCGCCCGAAGCGGAGGGTTCCGGGGAGACCAAGGCCCGCGCCCCACGCGACGCCACGACGACTCCGGCGGAGACCAAAGCGCGTCCGCCGCGCGATGTGCGATCGATCCGGCCACCGGGGCGGTTGCCTGAGTCGAGGACATCTGCGGAGCGATCGTCTTCAGACGCCGATGAACCGGGTCGGCCGGGGAAGCCGGGCGGCTCTTCGGATTCAGCGGAATCGGGGGAGCCGGGGGGCGGGGAGCGGTCCGATGAGGAGGGGCCGTGAGCGGTGTCGGCTTCTGGCCGCCGTCCACGCTTGAGGTTGTCTTTCTGCTGCTCGGGCTGGTCGCCGTCGGTTCGGCGCTGATGGTGGTGACCACCAAGCAACTGGTGCACGCCGCGCTGTGGCTGGTGGTCTGTTTCGGGGCGCTGGCCGGGTGTTATCTCGTGCTGACGGCCGAGTTCGTCGCGTGGGTGCAGGTGCTGATCTACGTCGGCGCCGTTGTGGTGCTGCTGCTGTTCGGGATCATGCTGACGCGAGCGCCCATCGGGCGCAGTGACGATCTCGACTCCGGTAATCGGGTGGCTGCGGCGGTCGTCGCCGTGGCCACCGCCGGAGTGCTGGTCAGTGTCGTCGTGGGCGGTTTTCAGCACGCTTACGCGGATCTTCAGCCCGGTGCCGGATCGGCGGAAACACTCGGTGCGAGCATCTTCCGGAACTGGGTGCTCCCGTTCGAGGCGCTCTCGGTGCTGCTGCTGGCCGCGCTGATCGGGGCGATCGTGCTGTCGCGTACCGACATCAAGGGCCGGGGGTGAGGGCGTGCACGTCGTCTATCCCGCCGTCGTGGCCGCGCTCCTGTTCTCCATCGGGGTGTACGGCGTCCTCGCGCGACGCAACACCATCCTCGTCCTGATGTCGGTCGAGCTCATGCTCAACGCGGTCAACCTCAACCTGATCGCCTTCGACGTCTGGTTGCGGGACGTGCTGCACTCCGGCCAGGTCCTGACCCTGTTCGTGATCGTCATCGCCGCCGCCGAGGTCGGGATCGGGCTGGCCATCGTGCTGGCCGTCTTCAGGACCAGGAAGGCCATCGAACTCGACCGGCTGCGCGATTTGGGGGAGCCGTGATCGCCGCGCTCATCGTGGTCCTGCCGTTCGCGGGGGCCCTGCTCGGACTGCTGCTGTCCCGCTACCCGCACGGCCGCAGCCCCGCGGAGAACCTGGCCGCCAACAAGCGCGCGGCCTGGTTCGGCGTCGTGCCGACCGCGCTGTCGGCCGCGCTCATCGGCTGGCTGGCCTGGGAGAACACGCCGTCCACGAACGTGCTGACCGTGATCGACACCGGCGGAATATCGATCACCGTCGGGCTGGAGGTCACCGAACTGTCGGTGCTGACGGCGATGCTCGTCGGCGTGGTGGCGCTGGCGGTGCAGGTCTACTCGGTGGGATACATGCGGGGCGAGTCCCGCTACCCCTCCTTCAGTGCCTTCATCAGCCTGTTCACCAGCGCGATGCTGCTGGTCGTGTTCGCCGCCGACCTCATGGTCCTGTACGTCGGCTGGGAGATCATGGGCCTGTGCTCCTACCTCCTGGTCGGGCACTGGTGGGAGGAGCGGGCCAACTCCCGCGCCGCGATCAAGGCCTTCCTGGTGACGCGCCTGGGTGACGTCGGCTTCCTGTTCGGCATCTTCGTCCTGGGCTTCGCGGCCGACTCGTTCCGCATCTCCGACATCCTGGCCGCCGACATCCCGCAGTCGACGCTGGTCCTGGCGACGTTGCTGCTGCTCGCGGGCGTGGCCGGCAAGAGCGCCCAGGTCCCGCTGCACACGTGGCTCCCCGACGCGATGGCGGGCCCGACCCCGATCAGCGCCCTGATCCACGCCGCCACGATGGTGGCGGCCGGCATCTTCGTGGTGGCCCGCCTCTACGTGCTGTTCCCGCAGCCCACCCTCGACGTGCTGGGCGTGGCCGCCGCGATCGGCATGCTTGGCGCGGCCCTGGCGGCCTTCGCCCAGAACGACCTGAAACGCGTCCTGGCCTACTCGACGATCAGCCAGCTCGCCTACATGGCCGCCGCCCTGGCCGGCGGCGCCCGCGACGCGGCCGTCTTCCACCTGGTCACCCACGGCGCCTTCAAGGCCCTGCTGTTCCTGTGCGCCGGCGCGGTCATCCACCACGTGGGCTCGAACCTGCTCCACCACATGGGCGGCCTGCGCCGCTCGATGCCGGTGACGTTCTGGACCATGACCATCGGCTACGCCGCCCTGATCGGCCTGCCCCCCGCCAGCGGCTTCTTCAGCAAAGACGCGATCTTGTACGGCCTGGAGCGCTCGACCAGCCCCATCCAGCTCCTCCTCTACGGCTCGGCCCTGCTGACCGTAGGCGTGACCGGCGCTTACGCGACCCGGGCGTGGCTGATGACCTTCTTCGGCACCGGCAAGATCCAGGCCCTCCCCGAACCCGCCCCCGGCACCGCCCACATCTTCGACGGCCGCGAGGCCCCGCCGTCGATGCTGTGGCCCTTGGGCGTCCTGGCCGTCCCGGCCCTGCTCCTCGGCTTCACCGACGTCGGCGAGTTCCACCTGGCCCCCGCGGTGACCGCGCTGGTCGTGGCACTGCTGGGCGCGGCGTTCGTCTACGTGGTCTGGCGCGGGTCGCCCGAACGAGACCCGGCCCGGTTGCTGGGAGCTTTCCGAGACCCGTGCGAGCAGGCTTTTTACGTCGATCGCCTGTACGCGGCCCTGTTCGTGCGGCCGGTGCTCGCGCTGGCCCGTGGAGTGGTGCGGACCGACGACGGCGTGGTCGACGGGGCGGTGCGCGGATCCGGGCGGGCGACGGTCGGGCTGTCGGGGCTGCTCCGCCACCTGCAGAACGGCAACGCGCAGCTTTACGTGACGGGGGTGCTCGCCGGGGTGCTGTTGATCGCGGTCGGGGCGGTGATGCTGGGATGAGGATCCAACGCCCTCCGCTGAGACGAACGGCGCGTGCTCCCGGACCGCCCATTGGCAACGCGGCGGGTCCGCAGCCTTCACTGAGCGAGTTCACATTGTCGAGACAGCCGCTTGACGCGTGCCAGGCGGCGTTCGCTGACGCGAAAGACGGGTCGCCTGAGCTTGCCGCATTCGAGGGTGTCGTTCCGCTACGTCGGCGAGTGGTTGGGGTGGTGTGGCCGTGAGTGTTCTGCTGGTTGTGCTGCTTGCCGTTCCCCTGCTGGGGGCCGCCGCCCTGCTCGTTCCCGGGCCGCTGGGCAAGGCGGCGGTGCGGTTCGGGATCCTGGTTTCCGGTGTGGTTTTCGCGGTCTCCGTCGCGGCGGCTTCCGTGTTCGACTACGCCGATGCCGGGAGCATTCAGGGAAACGTCGACTTCGCCTGGATCCCCGGGCTGGGGGTGCGGTTCCACCTGGGGATCGACGGGATCTCGCTGCCGCTTGTCGTGCTGACCGCGCTGCTGACCCTGCTGTGCTTCGTCTATCTGGCAGGACACGAACCCGAGCGCGCTCGGGAGTTCGTCTTCGCGCTGCTGCTGCTCGAACTGGGGATGCTCGGCACGTTCCTCTCGCTCGACCTGCTGCTGTTCTTCGTGTTCTTCGAGGTCGTGCTCATCCCGATGTACTTCGTCATCGCCATCTGGGGTGGGCCGGGGCGGCGGGCGGCGGCGTACAAATTCATTCTCTACACGTTGCTCGGGTCGGCCGTGCTGCTGGTCGGGCTGCTGTTCGTCTGGGCGCAGACCGGGACGCTCGACATGGTCCGGCTCGCGGCCGAGCATCCGATGAGCCGGTCGGCGCAGATCCTCGCGTTCGTGGCCATCGGGCTCGGGCTCGCCGTCAAGACGCCGATGTGGCCGCTGCACACCTGGCTGCCCGACGCGCACACCGAGGCCCCGACCGTGGGATCGGTGCTGCTCGCGGGGGTGCTCCTCAAAATGGGCACCTACGGGTTCGCCCGGGTGGCCATCCCGATCCTGCCCGAGGGCGCCGCCGCCGTCGCGCCGTGGCTGGGGGCGCTGGCCGTCGTCGGTATCGTCTACGGCGCGCTCGCCTGTCTGGCGCAGCGGGATCTGAAGCGGCTGATCGCCTATTCGTCCGTAGGGCACATGGGGTTCGTCCTGCTCGGCTTCGCGACGCTCACCCCGGTCGGAATCAACGCCGCCCTCTACGGGAACGTCGCCCACGGGCTGATCACCGGCCTGCTGTTCTTCCTGGTGGGGGCGCTGAAAGAGCGGCACGGCACCGCTGACCTCGACCAGCTCGGGTCCGGCCTGCTCGGACGGCTGCCCTATGTCGGGTCGTTGCTGACCTTCGCCTGCGTCGCCTCGCTCGGGCTACCCGGGCTGGCGGGGTTCTGGGGCGAGATGCTCGCCCTCCAGGGT
Organism: Herbidospora mongoliensis; assembly: GCF_001570545.1. Lineage (GTDB taxonomy): Bacteria > Actinomycetota > Actinomycetes > Streptosporangiales > Streptosporangiaceae > Herbidospora > Herbidospora mongoliensis. Next base: position 793,073 of record NZ_BBXD01000008.1, read on the forward strand.
GCCTACGAACCGGCGGCCGGGCTGCCCCGGCCGCTGTTCCTGACGTTCATGGTGATCGGCGGGCTCGGGGCGGTGCTGACGGCGGCCTACTTCCTGGTCATGCTGTCGAAAGTCACCCACGGCCCGTGGGGCGGGCCGGGTCCGGGGCTGAAGGACGCCACTCGGGTCGAACTCACCGCTTGGGTACCGCTGGTCGTGCTGATCCTGGTGTTCGGACTGTGGCCTTCGGCACTGCTCGGCCTGACCACACCGGCTGTGCAGAGCCTTTTGGGGGTGCCGTGATCCCGCCGGCCGCGTGCTTCCCGCAGGGGCAGGGTTTTGGGGAGGTGTCGTGATCCAGTCGATCGACTACGGGGCGATCGCTGCGCCGCTGATTCTGGCGTTGACCGCCGGGCTCGTTCTGCTGCTCGATGCCTTCCTGCCCGCTCGTCGCGGAGTCAGGACGGCTCTCGGCTGTGTCACACTGGCCGCGCTGGTGGGGGCGTTCGCCGTGGTGGTGGGCCAGAGAGGTACCAGGGAGACGTTCTGCGTCCCGTCTGTTGGGTGCTCCTACGTCGTCGACTCGACCACGATCGTGTTCGCGGGGCTGGCGCTGGGTGCCGGCATCGTTGTGGTGCTGCTGTCGATGGGGCAACTCGCCGAAGGCGATATCCCTGTCGGGGAGTGGTATTTTCTGCTGCTCGCGGCCCTCACCGGAGCCGTCACGCTGCCCGCGTCGCGGGACCTCATCATGCTGGTCGTGGCGCTCGAACTCGTCTCGCTGCCGGTGTTCGCGCTGACCGCGATGCGCCGCTACGACGGCCGCGGGGCCGAGGCGGCGCTGAAGCTGTTCGTCGTCTCCGTCGTCTCCACGGCGGTGATGCTGTTCGGCGTCAGTCTCCTGTACGGCATCACGGGCGCCGTCCACCTCGACGCGATAGCGGCGGCGCTGGCGCAGCCGGAGCGCCCGGGGGCCGGGCCGGTCGTGGCGGTCGGGGCCGTCATGGTCATCGCCGGGTTCGGGTTCAAGATCGCCGCCGTGCCGTTCCACTTCTGGGCCGCAGATGTCTACCAGGGCGCTCCGATCCCGGTCGCGGCCCTGCTGTCGGTCGTGTCGAAGGCGGCGGGGTTCGCCGGGCTGATCCTCGTCCTCACCCAGGCGCTGCCGAGTGAGTCGGCGACCTGGACGCCGATCGTGGCTGTCTTGGCGGCGTTGACCATGACCGTCGGGAACGTGCTGGCGCTCCGGCAGACCCATCCGGTTCGGCTACTGGCCTGGTCGTCGGTGGCCCAGTCGGGATACATCCTCGCGCCCATCGCGACCACCGACACCCAGGCGGCCACCGCCTATCTGGTCTTCTACGCCGCCATGAACCTGACGGCCTTCGCGGTGGTCATGGCCGTCCCGCACGACACGCTCGACGGTTACCGGGGGCTGGCCTTCGGGCGTCCGGGCGCGGGGCTGGCGCTGGCTTTCGCGCTGATCTGCCTGGCCGGGCTGCCTCCCGGGCTCGCCGGGCTGTTCGCCAAGGTCGTCGTGTTCCGCGAGGTCGTGGCCGGTGGGCTCGGCTGGCTGGCGGTGGTGATGGCGGTCAACACGGTGATCGGGCTCTACTACTACATCGCCTGGACGGCCCGCCTCTTCACACCCGCCGACGCCACCAGACCCGCCACGACCGGGCCCGCCTGGATCGCGGTGGGGGCGGCCACGGCAGTGGCGGTGGCGTTCTCGGTCGCGCCGCAACTCGTCCTCTCCGCACTGGGATGAGCCATCGTCGCCCACGCGTGTGGTGAACGCCGGCGCGATGAGGGTCTGAGCGATCGTCGCCTGCGCTGGGGCGTGCGAGCTGGCTGTGGTGAACGTCGGCGCGAGGCGACGCGCATATGAGCGATCGTCGCCTGTGCCATGCGTGCGAGTTGGCTGTGGTGAACGCTGGCGCGAGGCGACACGCATATGAGCGATGGTCACCTGCGCCACGCGTGCGAGTCGGTCGTGGTGAAGGCTGGTGCGACGCGTATGGGCGATCGTCGCCCCCGCCGCGTGTGCCCTGTTGCGATGCCCTCCCGTCATGGGTAACTCTCGCCGGTGTTCAGGCAGGGGAGGTCACCGTTGTGGCGTTGTCCGTCGGGGGAGTACGTCAACGGCCTGATTGCCGTCGCCTTTTCTCCGCCCGGCCGCGTTCCTCGCACTCCGCGTCTGAAGGCGCGATGGTGGAGTTCCGCTCTGACCTGTGATGTTCGCCGCGGCGGCTAGCCGGTTCGGCGTTCTCGCATCGAGCGAACTCAGCAGGCTCCAGGCCTTCGGATGATCTAGGACGGGAACGCCCAAACCTCCCCTCACGTTGGGTAAGGGAGGAGCGCGAGGAGGTGGGCGATGCGGAGCAACGGGGCGCGTACTGCCGGGGTGTTGGGCGCGTCCGGTGTGCTGATCGTCCTGGTGGCGGGGCTGCTCGGAGGGATCACCGGGCTGGTGGCGGGGATGGCGCTCGCCGTGGTCACCGTTTGGGTGGCCTACTTCTTCTCTGATCGGTTCGCCTTGGCGGCGCTCCGCGCGCGGCCCGTCGGCGAGGTCGAGCACGCCGTCCTCTACGCGATCGTCCGCGAGCTCTGCACGCAGGCCCGGCGGCCCATGCCCCGCCTCTACGTCTCCCCGCTGGCCCAGCCCAACGCCTACGCCACCGGCCGCACGCCCCGCAAATCCGCCGTCATCGTCACACACGGGCTGCTCTCGCTGCTCGACGAGCGGGAGTTGCGAGGGGTCATCGGGCACGAACTGGCCCACGTACACAACCATGACACCCTGCTCGCCTCGGTCGCGGGAGCGCTGGCGACGATGTTCACCACGTCGGGGTATCTCGGCCCGATCTTCGGGGTGCGGCGGACCGACGACGAGACCCCTGCCACGCTGACCCGGGTCGTCGGCGCGGTGCTCCAGCCGATCACTACCGGCCTGGTCAGGCTGGCGCTGCCGCCCGACCGCGAGTTCGCGGCCGACGAGGCGTCGGCGCGGATGACGGGTGACCCGCTCGCTCTCGCCTCCGCGCTGAGGCGCGTCGACGCCAGTAACAGGGCCCGGCCGCTGCCGAGGAACGGGCGGATCGCCAGCGCCAGTCACATGCTGTTCGCCGGGCCGTTCGCGACCCGGCCGACCACCGCCGAGCGGGTCGCCAACCTGGAGCGGCTGCGTTAGCTGTGCCGGTTCGCCGGGTCGGTCTCCCCGGCGTGCAGGGCGAACAGGCCGTCGATGCTCTCCCTGGCCGCACCGGAGCGTTCGGCCAGGCGCTTCTTCGAGCTGGCGAGTTCATGGTGGTCGTCGAGGAGGGGACGATCCTTCTCGTACTCCATGAACGGCACCGAATAGCCGCAGGAGTCGGTGATGCGGTCGCAGCTGACCACGATCACCGACCGGACGGCCGGATGCGGGCCGAAGTTCTTCAGCAGCGCCTCGAAACGGGGGTCGTCGGGGATGACGACCTCGCCGGTGCCGTACAGGCGGACGATGTTCGGCGAACCGGAGAAGGCCGCGAACATGATGGTGATGCGGCCGTTGTTTCGCAGGTGGGAGATGGTCTCGACGCCGCTGCCGTCAAGATCGAGGTAGGCGACGGTGGTGTCGTCGAGGACGGCGAAGGTGTCGGCGTAGCCCTTGGGCGACACGTTCACATGCCCGCCGCTCTCAGGGGCGGTGGCGACAAAATAGACCGGCTGAGAGGTCACGAACGTCCGCAGCCGGTCGTTGATCACGTCATATTGCTTGCCCATAAACGGACGATAACCCGGATCATTCGCCCGGCAGCCACCATATCCACAGGCTGGACTTCAAAGACCAGGTGTCGATCTTCTTGATCTCGCCGGTACGGATGTCGATCGTCCGCACCCCGCCCCCGATGACGACGCCGTCGCCGGTGTTCCGGTACGTCCACAGCCGTAGCCGGTCAGAGGAGTCCCAGGCCAGCTTGTTCGCCCGCTCGCCCTTCGGCATCGTCAGTTTGATCGGCGGCCCGACCGAGTCGGACGACAGGTCGTAGATCCGTAACGCCGCCTGGCGGCCCTCGATGAACACCGCGACGCTACGTCCGTCGCCGGCCAGGGCCAGCGGATAATTGTGGTCGACGACCTGCGGCACCTCCTGGCTGTTCAGCTCGCCGTCCGCGTCGATCGACGTGAACAGCGTCGTGTTCTGGTCGGAAACGCTGGTCACCATGACCGACGACCCGTCGGCGCCGAACCCCTGGAGCGAGGTGTCGGCCGGCAGCGTGTAGTAGCGGCCGGACGCCACCTCGACGATCTTCGTGGGCAGCTTGCCGTCCTCGTCGATGTAGTCGACCGCGATGTGCTTCCCGTCGTTCGACAGCTGGGTGTCGACGTCGTTGATCGAGATGCCCTTCGGCAGCTTCGCCGCCGCGCCGCGCATCGCGGCGACCTTTCCGGTGGTGAGGTCGCGGATGACCAGCTTCTTGGTCTTCGCGGTGAAGTAGGCGATCCGCGTGCCGTCCCCGCTCAGCGCCGGCTGCAGCGCGCTCTCCCGGTCGACGCCCCCCGACGCCGTGACCCGGTGGACCTGCGCGTCGGCTAGCGCCGTCGTGGTGCCGTCCCGGCGAGAGATCATCCACTGGCCGCACGGGACCGTGTAGTCGTCTTTGGGGCACGCCTTGAGCCAGACATACCGGGCCGGTGCAGAGGCGGCTCCCGTCCGCGCCTCCGCGACCGTCGCCGGCGACATGACCGCGAGCGCCGTCACGGCGGCGGTCACGAGTGCGCGAGTCTTCATCTGTTTCCTTTCGTCACCGGAGTAGATGCGGGAACCGGTGGGAAAGTTGGCAGCGATTCGATTTCCGGTATGTGATGAGATCGGGCGAATGGAACGCGCACGCCAGTTATTGGGCGACCTCCTGATCCTCCGTAGGGGCGGTGCCTTCCTGGTCGGCCGCTATGCGATCACGGACGATGTTGTGCCCTATTCCGGCAGCTACGAGCCCCTTCGGGGCGTCATGATGCCCGGAGGCTACGAGTCGGTCCTGGACATCAGCTTCGATGTGCGCGGTGGTCTGCTGGTGCGCCAGCTCCACTCCTCGTAGAGCGGCGTGCGGTCGCCCTGGTTTGAGGGCGTGCGGGAGCCGTAAAAGAAAACGGCTTTTGAGACCCCCGCACCTGTGCGCGGCCGATGTACCAGAGGTCAGGTGAGCGGCTCGCCGCCGTCGATTCGGAGTGTCACGCCCGTGAGGAACGGGCTGGTCATCGCGAAGATGACGGCGGCGGCGATGTCGTCGGGGACACCGATCCGCCGCGCGGGATTGCGGCTGCGGAGGTCGGTGAAGTAGGCGCTTTTGGCGTCTTCGCCCAGAGAGTCCCAGATGCCGGTGTCGACCACTCCGGGGGAGATCGTGTTCACCCGGATGGGCCCGAGTTCGAGCGCCAGCGACCGGGTCAGAAAGTCGACCGCGCCGTTGGTGATGGCCACGCCGAGGTACCCGACGGCGGGCTTGAACGCGGCGACGCCGGAGAACAGGACGAAGGACCCGCCTTCGGCGATGCGCGGCGCGAAATGCTTGGCCAGCATGACCGGCCCGATGACCTTGGTGTCGAACGACCGCAGCAGCGCCTCCCGATCAAGCTCGGCCAGCCGGCCCCGAGCTCGCGCGGAAGCAGTCGAAACGACATGATCCACCTGCCCGAGCCGCTCCGCGAGCGCCGCGATGCTGTCGTCATCGGTGATGTCGACGCGCTCGGCGGTGATCCCCTCGTCGTTATAGGCGGCCCGGAGCGAATCCTGATCACGCCCGGCGACGACGACGCGGGCCCCGTGGGCATGTGTGGCCAGAGTGACCGCGCGGGCGATCCCGCTGCCGCGCCCGATCACGACGACGGTACGCCCGTCCAGCGACGATGACATCGCGGCCCCCTCCAAGATCGTTGTCTTTCGATGCTAACGAGTGGAGGTGCGGCGGGGCTGCCGCCGGGCCGGGCGTCTTCGCTGGTCGGGGGCTCGAAAAGGCTCAGGGCACATGACCGTCTGGAGATCGGCGGTCGTGTGCCCTGAATGTGCCGTGTCCGGCGAGGTCAGCGGTAGTTCTTGAACTGCGTGGGGGGCGCTGTGACCTGGGGTGATCGCGGCATCTGGGTGGTGACCTGGGAGATGTCTGCCGGTTGTTGTCGTCCCCTGCGGCTGTTTCTCGGTCTCGTGTGCCCTCGTTGTGCCCTGCGGTGATCAACCCGACTTACCCGGTGGCACGGGTACAAGACACCGGGCTTAGGAAGCCGAGCGTCTTGCTGAAGTAAGCGGATCGCTGAACTGGACAGAAAGTGATATGCGGCGTGCCTGATGTAATGATCAATCCACGTATGCTCCGGATCTTGTCGCTGCCGCTTAGATCGGGGTTGATCCGACTGAAGCGTGCGCCGTTTGGTCCCAGTAGTGTTTCCTGTCGGCCTCTGGAGCCACGTGCATCTATGTGGCATTTTTCGGTGATCAACTCTGATAACCCGGTGGCAAGCCGACCCGGAGCGCAGGGCCGTCAGGCCCGAGCATCGGAAGCGGTGCGGCAGAAGCCCTCTCAAAGCGATCATTCGGGCGGATTGCGGGGCTGCATGCTTGAGCGTCTACTTTCGGGTGCAGCGACCAGTTTCGGTGAGTTCTCGTCGCTCTTTCACGCTAAGGGAGCCGCGGCTGGCCAGCTGGTGGCACTGAGTGGATTCGAAGTACAGCGCCAACCCTTGGCGCAATGCGGCGATCGCGTGACGGGGCCGAAAATGATCTAGGAACCTCAATTGGGTCCGCGAAACGCAGGTCGCGCCCAACTCCCCAAGGTTCAAATGTGGACATGGGGAACAGTTGAGAAAGGTCATAACGCTACTCTGTGAAGTGCTTCCTGCTCGTCGGGAGCAGCAGCGGCCCCTGGGCCGGTGAGGATCACAACGTCCCAGGAGGGCCCGTCACCGCGGTCTCCTCGGTGGCTCGCAGCGCCGGCCCCTGGCGGCCGGTGAGGATCGCAACTGGATCTGGAAGTCGATCGGCAGGCCGGTGACGGCTGCAGCACCGGCCCCTGGCGGCCGGTGAGGATCGCAACATTGTGGACGCCTACGAGGTCGACGAGCGCGGCCATCGCGCCTCACCGGCCCCTGGTAGCCGGTGAGGATCGTAACCGCGAGGTGTTCGAGTGGCGGGGCGTTGGGGGGTGGCTGCAGCACCGGCCCTTGGCGGCCGGTGAGGATCGCAACACGGCAGGTAGCGCGTCGACTTAGGGCGTGTGCCGAACTGCAGGACCGGCCTCTGAAGGCCGATGAGGATCGGAACCACATCGATCTGCCCCTTTCGGGGCTGGTGAGGGCGATCATTAACGGGCTTGCTGGTCCTCGTCGTTCTTGGCTTGGGCCGGCGGGATGATCGCGTTGAAAAACATCACACTGAACCCAAAAGCTGGGCCTGCGGACAGGGCAGCCGCTTGCCACAAGCTCCCGGTCGATAGGACCACGCCTGCCGTAACCACCGCCACGACGAACGCCGCGAGAATGACAACCGCAGCACGGATCGTCAGTAAGTACATAAACGCCTCTCTCGATCGAGGGTAATCCTCAGCCCTTTGCCCATACAGGGCTTTACCCGCAACCCAGGTCTGCTGGCCAACACAGGAAGTTGGTCCACGCAGTGTTCCCCGCCCTACCAAATGACATCGCATCTGCTCGCTGCAAGAACCGGGCGATGCCCTTGTCTTCCCGTCTGAGCGATCGAGAGGCTACTGGCCGGGAGCTTCAGCCGTCTGCTAGATCGACGAAATGATCGATTTCTCATGGTACCCCGACTGACGTCTTAGAAGTGGCGTGGGGCTACGGCCGCAGGAGCTACGCTCTGGACAGTTAATGGCGACGCCACTTGTCGTGGTATGTCGAGGATCGCAACTAAGAGGTTGGTTCGGGTGCCCTTTGACCGGATCACTCGCTGTTACCGCAGGCTGCTATTTCGGCCTGTGGTAACAGTATTTTCGGCGTCTCCACTAAGTGATGTTTTGCTGTGTGGCGAATTTGTCGGTCCCTGGCCCTATAGTCCCGGAACGACTCTTCGTTAGCGGCCTAGATCGGACTGTAATGGCGGAGCTGTGGGCTCACAGCAAGAATCATGCTGGTCAGCGGCATGCCCTTAGTGATCACTTGCGTGGCACAGCTGCCCTGGCGGGCGATTTCGCGGATGCGTTCGGTGCTCGTGACCTAGCTGCCTACCTCGGGCTGGTCCATGACGTGGGCAAGGGCCAGTGCATCTGGCAGGAGGGCCTTCTCGTCGCGGAGCCCACGAACGGAAGAGTGCGTGATGCTCAGGGTCAAAGCATCGATCACAAGATGGCTGGCACATGGCTGGCAGCCCATCGGGCAGATCTAGGCACCCTCAGCATGCCGGTGCTCGGTCACCACGGCGGGCTTCCCGACACTCAAGACCTCAAACGCTGCCTTCAGACGGCAAAGACAGACGCCAAGGAACAGGTCCGGGAAGCAATTGACCAGGTAGCCGCCCTAGTGCCAGAGATAGTCAGCGGGCCCATTCCGTCAATCCCGGCCTGGGCGAGGTCTCGACCCGATCGGCATGCGTTCGAGCTCTTGGTGAGGATGGTGTTCAGCGCTGTTGTGGATGCTGATCGTCTGGACACCGCTCGGCACCGTGTAGGCCAGCAGCGGCCGTCGACGGTTTCGCTGGCGGCACTGGCGGACGCGTTCGAGCGCGCTCGGACCGCCTATCTCCGCAAGCCTGGCCATCGGCCTTCCCCGGTTGATGGCGTTCGGACGGCTGTGTACGAAGAGGTTGTCGCCGCCGCATCACAGGAGAGAGGAATCTTTCCGTTCCCCGCTCCCACCGGCGCCGGGAAGACGATCGCCGCAGGCGGTTTCGCGGTGCATCACGCGGCCCGGCACGGCATGCGCCGGGTGATCATCGCCGTACCATTCACGTCGATCACCGAGCAGAATGCCACCGTATACAGAACTCTGTTCGGTGATGCGAACGTGCTGGAACATCACAGCAGCGTGGACCTGGACCGGCTTCCGGCGAACAGACGATGGCAGCGCCTTGCTGCGGAGAATTGGGATGCGCCGGTCGTCGTCACGACGACCGTTCAGCTGTTCCAATCCCTTTTCGACCGGCGACCTGAGGCGATGCGGAAGGTTCACCGCCTGGCCGGCTCGGTAATCGTTCTGGACGAGGTCCAGTCGCTCCCCGACAAGATGCTCTTGCCGATCTTGTCGGCGCTACGTCACTTAACCGAGTACTTCGGCGCGAGCGTGGTGCTGGCCTCGGCCACACAGCCGGCCTTCTTCGACCTGGACATCTTCCGCGACCTGGAACCGAGGGAGGTGATCACGCAACCGCAACCGCTCTATGACCGGCTGCGGCGAGTTCGCTACACGTGGCGCTGCAGTCCCAAACCCACCCTCAAGCAGATCGCGGACGAGGCAGCACAAGAACCTCAGGTGCTGCTCATCGTGAACACCACCGGGGATGCGGGCAAACTGCACGGCGCCCTCGCCAAGGTCTGGAAGCACAACGGTCCGGTGCTGCACTTGTCCACCCGCATGGCGGCAGCACACCGCCGCGACATCCTGGACAAGGTCAGGGAGTTGCTCAACGCGGATCTCCCGGTTGCTGTGGTGAGTACCCAACTAATCGAGGCGGGTGTGGACCTGGACTTTCCCGTGGTCTACCGGGCGATGGCCCCGGCCGAGGCGCTGCAGCAGGCGGCAGGTCGGTCGAACCGCAATGGACGTCTCGCCGAGGGACGAGTGATCGTCTTCGAGCCGGCCGACGGAAACGTCTGGGGCACCCAGATGGTGTACGGCGCTGCCCTGGAAACCAGCAGGGCTCACATCGGCCCCCATGGAAAAGATCCTGATGATCTGGACGCGCTAAGGACGTACTACAAGGCCAGGTACACGGTGACGAACCTGGAAGGAAGCGGAGTGGGGAAGCGAATCCAGGACCGCCGCGCCGTTCTTGACTTTCCTGTCGTGGCGAAGGAATTCAAGATGATCGACGAGTTGACGGTTCCCGTGCTCGTCCCTTATGGCAACGACGTCGAACGAAACAGCCTCCGGAATCGGCTCCGCAGGGCAGACCACATCGAGCCATGGGTTCTGCGGCGCATCCAGCCTTACCTCGCCGCCCTCCCCACACGCCTTGCGCAGCAGGCGGTCAAAGACGGGAAAGCCACCGAACTACTCGGCGACCTATACGAGTGGCACGGCACCTACCACCCCAACCGTGGAATCGAGTTCACCTATCCCGAGCCGGAGGACGACAACAGGTGAGCACTCATCAGCACCCGAACTACCAGCATCCCCCTTTGGTCGTCGAGGTCAGTGGGGACCTGGCCTGCTTCACCCGGCCTGAGCTCAAAGCCGAACGATTCAGCTACGAGGTCATGACCCCATCGGCCGCCCGCGGCATCCTCGACGCGATCTTCTGGAAGCCAGAGTTCGACTACGCCATCTGCCGGATCGAGGTCCTCCAACCGATCCGATGGCTGTCCATTCGCCGCAATGAGGTCAAGTCAGTGATCTCTGAAGACTGGGTCCGGCGAGCGATGGTCGACCCCAGCCTCCGCTACGACGTGGAAAACGACCGAGACCAGCGCAACACTGTGGCCCTGCGAGATGTCGCCTACCGCATCTACGCTCAAGTACGTCTTCGGCCGCATGCCGACAGTCACGAGGCGAAGTACCGCGAGCAATTCCGCAGGAGAGTCGCCAAAGGCGCCTGCTACTCCCAGCCCTTCCTGGGCACCCGGGAATTCTCGGCCCGATTTGGCATGCCCAGCTCCCTCAAGCCGATCAATGAGGACCGTGAGCTCGGCGTCATGCTGCACAGCATCGGCTACGAGGGTGCCAACGAGACCTACCGCTGGTTCCTTGCAAAACTGGACAAGGGTGTCTTGGATGTGCCGCTGAACGGCCTCGAACTCCCCTCCTCCACCGCCGCGAAGACGCGGACGTGATCACATGCTGATCCAGCGACTGGCCGAGCACGCCGAAAGGCCGGCAGGGGACACGACTCCCCGCTATTACCGGAACCGCACGGTCCAGTGGGCGATCATGCTCAACCCCGGTGGGAAGCTCTCGCTGATCAACCGTGCTGACGCGACCAACAAAGCCGGATCGTCACTGGCGACCCCGTATGTGACTCGTACCAGTGGTGTGGCCGCGATGCTCCTCGTGGACACCCTGGAATACGTCTTCGCCGTCGCCAAAGACGACACCGACAAAGCCCAAACAGGGGCCGACCGTCGAAACGACGCTTACCTCGACCTCCTCAAGGCGTGGAAGGACGCCAGCAACGACCCGGTCGCCGATCTGGTGTGGCAGACCTTCGCACAAGAACGTCACCTTGGTCTCCTGTCTGACCTTCCGGAGGAAGCCAAGTCCTCCGACATCGTCGCCATCCTGGTGGACGGCGAATGGGCCCACCTGCGTCCCTCGGCGATCAGCTTCTGGGCTCAGGTCGCCCGCCAGCGAAAAAGCTCCGGTGATGACGGGCTGTGCTTGGCGTGCGGCCAACTGGGCCCGCTGCTGAAGACGATCCCCGACATGGTCAAAAGCACCCTCATCCCCGTCGGTCTCGACGCGGGTGGCCGACCGAAGCGAGGCCGAGACGCCGCGTTGGTGTCGGTGAACACGGCAGCGCAAGGCCGAGGGGGAACGCTCCAACTCGCCAACACGCCAATCTGTGAAGAATGCGGCGGCTCGGCGATGGCCGGGCTCAACCATCTGCTGTCCAGCGACCAGCACCGCCGTCGCGGCGATGACAACGTGTTCACTTGGTGGCTCCGCGAACCCGACTACTTCAGCCCGATCATGATCGACGTCCCGGAGTTGAAGGACGTCGAACGACTCCTCGACGAAGTCCGGCGCGGACAGACCGGCACAGAAATCGACGAAAACCATTTCTATGCCTTAACCCTGTCGGCCAACCAAAGTCGAGTGGTCATCCGCGACTGGCTGGACGTCCCCCTCCCAGAAATTAAAAGACGATTCGCCGCCTGGTTCCTGGACCATCGCTCCGTCGAACTCTGGAGCGACAGCGTCAAATACGTTCCGCTGTGGCAGATGGTCCGAGCCAGCGGGCGCTGGAACCGGGCACGCAATCTGTACCAGCCGGGTACCGCCGTCCATGGCATCGAACGTGACCTGCTGCACGCGGCCCTCCATGGAGCGTCCCCACCTCCGAGCCTGATCCCGCAACTTTTGCACCGCATCCGCAACGACCATCACGTTGACCTGCCCAGAACCGCGATGCTCCGGCTCGCGCTCAACCGCCCCCCGTACGAGGAGAACATCATGCCGGGCCTCGACGAAACCGCCACCGAACCCGCCTACGTCTGGGGACGGCTCTTCGCCCTGCTGGAGGCGATCCAACGTCGAGCCCTCCCCGACACCAACGCCACCATCCGCGACCGCTACTTCGGCCTGGCCATGACCCAGCCCGCCGCCACCATGCGCATGCTGCGGACCAACGCCAACGGGCACTTGAAGAAACTCCTCGGCAAACAAGCCACCCGCCCCGCCGGACGAGCTCTCGATGGCCGGCTGGCCGACATCAGCCAGCTCATCGACCGCGAAACCGGGCTCCCGGCCCACCTGGACGCCCGCGGACAGGTCCAGTTCATCCTGGGCTACGACCATCAGCGCGCCGCCGACATGGCAGCCGCACGCGCAGCCAAAGCGGCCAAGAACACCTCCGAAACCCCCGACGCCTGATCCGGCAAGGAGACCTGAAGATGACGCGAGACATCCACCTGGATCCCACCCGCAAGCACGACTTCGTCTTCTACTTCGACATCCACGACGGCAACCCCAACGGTGACCCCGACGCCGCCGGAATGCCCCGCACCGACCCCGAAACCATGCAAGGGCTGGTCACCGACGTCGCGATCAAACGGAAGATCCGCAACATGATCACCCTGCTGGGCGAAGGCAAACCCGGTTACGACATCTACGTCGAAGCCGGCGTCTCCCTCAACTCCCAACACGAACGCTCCTACGCCGAACTCGGCCTGACCGACGGCAAGGCGTCCGAGATCTCCGCCCAACAATGGATGTGCCAGACCTTCTACGACGTCCGCATGTTCGGCGCCGTCATGACCACCGGAAAAAAGACAGCAGGCCGGGTCAGGGGGCCGCTTCAGCTCACCTTCTCCCGCTCCATCCACCCTGTCCTTCCTCAGGAACACGGAATCACCCGGGTAACCCGCACCAGGGAAGACGACAGCAAGGAAACGGAGATGGGCGGCAAACACGCCATCGCCTACGGCCTCTACCGTGGCCTCGGCCACTTCAGCGCCCCACTCGCCGCCAGGACCGGCGTCACCTCCGAAGACCTGTCCATGCTCTGGAAGGCCCTCACCTTCATGTTCGAACACGACCGAGCTTCGGGACGGGCGCAGATGGCGCTGCGAGGCCTCTACGTGTTCACTCATGCAGACGCGTTCGGCACAGTCCCTGCTCACGTGCTCACAGATGCGATTACGAGCACCCTCGTCATCCCGGACGGCCAGCCGGTACGGGACTTCAATAACTACAGAATCGATATTGATGAAGCTGTCATTCCGGATGGAGTGACACTCGCCCGCATCGTCGGATAGTCGCGCATAGATAGTCGCAGTGCTAGTCGAGATTCATTTGTTCATCCGATTTGATTGTCCGTTACTTGATAAGTAAATTGCTTAAGAACCCCGCAAGGAGCCAATGCGCAACCTTTGCGTCGGCGCCTGTGAAGATGTTGATCTTGAGCCCGTGAGGATCGCAACACCTAGCCCGGCTGTGAATACTTCAGCACGACCGACGGCCAGCATCAACCCTTCGGGGTTGGCGAGGATCGCAACACGGGCGACGACACCTGGTCGGCCTACAGTACCGAGCAGTACGGTCGCAACCCCGATTCATAGCAGCTTAGCGGCACGACAAACCGACAGCAGCACCGGCCATCCGGGGTCGGTGAGGATCGCAACCCCTTCCCTGGACGCGCTTCATCGAGGTATTCATCGCGACCAGCACCGGTCCTTAGGGATCGGTGAGGATCGCAACGTGTTGGACACCGAGAGCGTCTCGGTCGCAGTGTCGTCCCCCAGCACCGGCCCTTCGGGTCGGTGAGGATCGCAACCAAGAGAAGGCCGCCCCCTACCTGGTGACGGTTGCCGAGTCAGCACCAGCCCGTCGGGGTCGGCGAGGATCGCAACTACGTCCGCTCCCGCGAGCAGGGCGACCTCATCCACCAGCACCGGCCCGCCGTGGTCGGTGAGAATCGCAACGGCCAGCAGCGGTACATCAGCGCCACGGTCCTGATCCCAGCACCGGCCCGCCGTGGTCGGTGAGAATCGCAACCCGATCATCATCAACAACGCGGTCGTCTCGTGGCACCAGCACCGGCCCGCCGTGGTCGATGAGGATCGCAATTGCGGCATTTGGTGGGGCGAAGAACTCGCAACTCAGGACCAGCACCAGCCCGCCGTGGTCGGTGAGGACCGCAACCTCGGACATGCCCTCGACGCGGGCCATGTTGCAGGACCGTGGTCGGTGAGGATCGCAACACGTAGGCGTCGAGGTCGTCTCGGCGGACCAGGATCAGCCCCAGCACCGGCCCGCCATGGTCGGTGAGGATCGTAACCGCATCCGGTCTGCGCTGGCCCCGGTCTCGGTCATACGGCCCGCATCGGCCCGTGTGGTCGGTGAGGATCGCAACTGCATGTCGATGGTGACCTCTATCTGCGTACCAGTACCAGCATCGGCCCGCCTTGTCGGTGAGGATCGCAACACGTCGACGGCGCTGCGAAGCCCGTCCGCGGTGACCCAGCACCGGCCCGCCGTGGTCGGTGAGGATTGCAACTTCGGGACGGGGATGTCCTTGGGCGCGATCGTGGCCAGCACCGGCCCGCCGTGGTCGGCGAGGATCGCAACGTGACCGGCCAGGACTGGGAGTACGAGATGCTTCACCAGCATCGGCCCGCCGTGGTCGGTGAGGATCGCAACTGCGACTTCCCCTCCTGAGGGAGGCAGAAGACCATCACCAGCACCGGCCCGCCATGGTCTGTGAGGAACGCAATCTTTGGGAGGACGATGGGCAATGATGCCCGCCAGCACCGGCTCTTCGAGGTCGGGTGAGGATCGCAACTTGTGAATCGTCTCGTAATGTCCGATTTCGACGATCGGGTCAGCACCGGCCCGCCGTGGTCGGCGAGGCTCGCACAATGTCGACACCTACGTGAAGATCGGCCGCAACTTGATCCCAGCGCCGACCCTCCAGGATTTGGTGAGGATCGCAACTCCTCTTCGGGACCGAAGAACAGCACCGTGGGGAGAGGCCAGTACCGGCCCTCCGGGGTCAGTGAGGACCGCAACTTCACACTCGACGACCCTGTCTACGGGGTCCAGGACGGCTAGCACCGGACCTTCGGGGTCGATGAGGATCGAAATACCTGCGCGACGCCGGCCGACGCGTGCGGCGTGAACAGCCAGCACCGGTCCTTCGAGGTCGGTGAGGATCGCAACAGCGTCTACCGCCAGCACTGGGACCAGGCCGCCAAGCCAGCACCGGCCCTCCGGGGTCGGTGAGGATCGCAACGCGCGCGACCACGCGTCGAAGGCGTTCTGTGATCTCGGCCAGTATCGGCCCTTCGGAGTCGGTGAGGATCGCAACCCGCAGTGGGCTGCCGTGGTGAAGCCTTCGGAAGCCAGCATCGGCCCTTCGGGGTCGGTGAGGGTCGCAACGCCTACGACAACGACACGACCGGCGGCACGGACTCCAGCCCAGCATCGGCCCTTCGGTGTCGGTGAGGATCGCAACCACTGGGACGAGTTCCGGAACTCGATCACCGAATCCGGCCAGCATCGGCCCTTCGCGGTTAGTGAGGATCGCAACTACACGTTGGAGACGCGTCTCCTTCTCAAGGTCAGCCACCAGCATCGGCCCTTCGGGGTCGGTGAGGATCGCAACTCGTTCAGCCAGAACGTCGACTGGCCGTCCTGGAACCAGCACCAGCCCTCCGGGACCAGCGAGGATGACAACGCTTACCCGGGCGGTGAATACTCCAGCACGACCGACGGCCAGCACCGGCTCTCCGAGGTGGGTGAGGATCGCAACGACACACCCGTGATAAGCAGGTGCCGCTGGTAGAGGTCAGCGCCTGATCTTCGGAGTCCATGAGGGTCGCAACGCCTCCGAGAAGCCCAATTCCGGCATGGTGACGCCACCAGCACCAACCCTTTGGGGTCGGTGAGGATCGTAACCGGACGATGCCGAGGTCTTGCAGGCGTGTGAGGTCGTCCAGCACTGGCCTTTCGAGGCCGGTGAGCATCGCAACTCCGGCACCTACGTGTGCCCTCCGACTGTGACGGGGGCCAGCACCGACCCCTTCGGGATCGCTGAGGATCGCAATGACGTGCACGGCCACCAGAGAGGCTAGCCGGAACACCCTCACCCGCCCTGGAGTCGGCGAGGATCGCAACGGGACTAGGGCCGAGGACATGGCGGGCGCAATGAACCAGCGCTGGCCCACTGAGGTCGGGAGGACCGCAACTTCGTCAACTGCGGGCCGGACACGAACCCCAGTCGGAGCCAGCGACGGCCCCTAAGGTCGCTGAGGCCTCTAGGATGACGTCGACCCGGATGGACCCGGGCAGCATCGACTCGCCGTAGCCGGTGAGGATCGCAGCAACGGCGGCCTGGCCCGCGCAGAGAACATCGCCCGCCCAGCACCAGCCCTTCGAGCTCGGTGAGGATCGCAACTCTGTCAGCATAATCAGCTGCTGGATCTTCTCTCCCTTCCAGCACCAGCCCTTCGGGGTTGGTGAGGATCGCAACGCGCGGAACCCGGCCGACGCTGGGCCGGTGCTGCGCCAGCACCGGCCCGCCGTGGTCGGTGAGGATCGCAACGCCACGAAGGTGCCGGTCCCGTACAGCATGGCCAGCCAGCACCGGCCCGCCGTGGTCGGTGAGGATCGCAACTCGTTGCACACCGGCCGGCTGCTCCGGCTGCGACTCCAGCACCGGCCCGCTGCGGTCGGTGAGGATCGCAACGTGTGAATGGACCCGAGCGCGGCCGGGAGTCGTGGTGACCCAGCACCGGCCCGCCATGGTCGGTGAGGAACGCAATCTTTAGGAGGACGATGGGCAATGGATGCCCGCCAGCGTCGGCCACTCCAAGTTATGGGTACCGCAACGGGAGCATTTCGATCTGCTAAACGTCAAGGCCAGTACAAGATGGCCAGTGACATTGCATACTGGCTAAAACCCTGCCTTATCCAGGCAGGCCTACGAGCGCCGTATTTGACGACTGCCAGGCGATTCGGCGCGTGGGCGGTGCGGGCCGCGACCGGCCGAAGAGCCGAAGCGCGGCCCGCGACCGCCTGACGCGCGCCGGACCGCCGCAGGCGGGCCGGCCTTGAAGACGTACAGATATTCTTCTTTTTGATCATGGTTGGCATCGGCGGCCAGGGTCGTTAAGCGTCCGACAGCGGTTGCGACTGGCTCCAGATGCGCTCGAAGCTCGTCAGGTAGACCGCTGCCGTTCCCGCGTCGCTGTTGCTCCGTAGGTGGATGACAGGCGCATCGGCAGCAGGGGTGCTGTACGCGTGGGTGTTCACCAGCACGTCCCGATCCCCTCGGTAGATCGAGTTGTAGAGCACCGTCCCGTGCAACCGAAGCTCGACCCGCTCGACATTCCGCAGGCGCCCGTAGAGCGTGATCGCGTTGCGAGCTCTCCCGGCCATGACCTCCGGCCCAATGCCCTCTTCGGCGCCTCGGGCGGCGACTTCCCGGCTGTCTGGGTCTCCAAGAAGGATGCGGACAGAGACACCCGCTCGCGCGCGTTCCGCGATCAGGCGGAGAAGCCCGGCGTTCTCGGCGAGGAACAACCCGCTGTAGGTCAGGATGCCGATCTCTTTCGTGGCGTTCTTGAAGAGCTGCTTCCAGGCGGCCTGCGGAACGGCCCATCGGTGAGGGTAGACGGTCTGCACCTCGTCGGCGATGACTCTTTGACGCTGGGCGATCTCCGGCCACAGTTCGCTCTCGGCGACCTGGAGAAAGTCGGCGATGGCGTAGCGGTGGCGCGGGTAGGGCACTCGGCCGGCGATCCAGCGGTCAACGGTCTTGGGGTCTACGGCCAGAGCGGCGGCGAGGTCGGCGGACCGGAGTTGTGCTCGGGCGAGGGTGTATTTCAGGTTGTCGCTCACGCTTACCTCTCGGAACGCGGGCCTTGGGCCTCACGCTAACATGAGACGTCCCAAGACGTCCCTAAGTCGCGGTGTAGAGGTTCCTGCCCCACGACAGAAGCTCATTCGACCTGGGCGCGGCACTCGCGCCTCACAGAAGTCGAAGGAGCGCTGATGAACGAGGCACAGGACCAGCTACGGATCTATCAGCAGGCGGCCCTGACGGGGCTGAGACGCGAACTGACTGTCCGCGGCCTTAACACCGTCTATCTCGTCGATCAGAAGTCGCGGCCGACCGTGGAAGTGGAGGACTGCAACATGCGGATGCGCCGGATCTACGTCCACACCGGTTTCTGGTGGTTCTACTGGGGCGACCAGCCCGACGAGCGTGTCTCCTGCCTGGAGTTGCCGAACGCGGTCGCGGTCATCATGCGCGCGGCGCGGGCGGGCTTTCGCGAGGGCGTACAGGGAGATCTTGTCGTGAACTTGCAGAACATCGCCGATGCCTACCGAACCTGAGCCGCCCGGAATGAACGAAAGCACGATGCTGGTCGGTTGGCGTGTCTACCCGCAGCTCGCCGCCAAGCTCCGCCAGCGAATCGCCTCGGGTCAATATCCGGCGGGAATGACGCTGCCCTCAGAAGGGAAGCTGTGCCGGGAGTTCCGGGTGGCGCGAAACACGGTGCGCAGGGCATTCGCCCAGCTCGAACAGGAGAACCTGATCATCACGATCCCGTCCAAGGGGCGGTTCGTGTCCGGTGGTGACCCCCAGGCGGAGACGTACCAATATCAGCTCATCGCCCGCGAGCTCCGCGCGCGGATCAGCGGGGGAGAGTTGCGAGCCGGGGCGGCGGTCCCGAGTGAGAGCGAGCTCCGTGAGCGGTTCGGTGCGTCACGGAACACCGTCCGGCAGGCATTGACCCTCCTGGAGCGTGAAGGGCTGATCGTGGTCAAACACGGTAAGGGGCGCTTCGTCCGTGGCCCTGAGCAGGACGGTTAGGACGTCCTGGGACGTCCAAGTTCTACCTCTTGGTGCGTCCCGGGGTGCCCTGCCTATCGTGAACGGCATGGGACAAGTTGAGTGGGCGCGTGACCTGGCACGTAAGGTTCTTGAGCGGCCGTTGCCGCGTCGGTGGGAGCACACCCAAGGGGTCGGCCGGCGGGCGGAGCAGCTCGCGCCGATCCTCGGTAAGGACGCCGAGATTCTCGCCGCGTCCGCCTGGCTCCATGACATCGGGTACGCCCCGGACCTGATCGACGTCGGGTTCCACCCCATCGACGGCGGACGCTACCTCCGCGACGTCCACGGCGCCGATGAACTCTTGTGCCGCCTGGTCGCTCACCACACTTGCGCCGAAATCGAGGCCGACGAACGTGGCCTGCTCGACATCCTTCAGGGAGAGTTCCCCAAAGAGCGCGGGGACCTGGTCGAGGCGCTCACCTTCTGCGACATGACCACCAGCCCGGACGGTGTCCCGCTCACGGTGGTCGACCGGCTCGCCGAGATCCGTTCCCGTTATGGCCCCGACGACGCGGTCACGTGGTCGATCAACCAGGCCGAACCCCACATCTTGAGGGCCGTGCAGTCGGTGGAAGCGAAGCTTGCCCTATCCGATGTGCGGCTGGGCTGCCCCGCCTAGGTAGTTGCTGATCCGCAGGCGCATCGACCGGTCCATGGTGAGCGCGGCGACCTGATCGCGCGGAACCCACCGGACTTCGGTCGATTCGCTGCTCGGGGTCGGCTCGCCGGCGACGGCCTGGGCGACCAGGACGAGAGAGAACTCCTGCCGCGCCTCGCCGTTCGAGGTGTAGAGGATGACGTGCTTCGGGTCGCTGTAGGTGCCGGCAAGCCCGGTGATCCGACACGTGATCCCGGTCTCTTCGAGCGTCTCCCGTACGGCGGCCTGCGGAATGGACTCGCCCAGATCGATGGCCCCACCGGGAACGGCCCAGTTACCGTTGTCGCTGCGGCGGATCATGAGGATGTCGCCCGCCTCGTTGGTGACCACGACGTTGACGGACGGGACGAGGCTGTTGGGCGCGGGGGCGTCCGGGTCGTCGTAGAAGTCGATCCGCTTCGCCATGATCACGACTCTACCGGGACTGCCTCGGACCAGACGCGCTCGAAACTCTCCGCGTACGTGCTCACCATGTCGCCGCCGGCCACTCGACGAAGGTGCATGACGGGGGCGTTGGCCGCAGGGGCTCCGTACACGTGGGTGTTGACGAGCATCTGATCGTCGGCGCGGTAGATCGAGTTGTAGAGAACGGTGCCGTGCAACCTGATCTCGACACCATCAAGGCGGTGGATAGGCCGGTAGAGGACGAGCGCGTTCCTGATCTTCGCGGCCATACCCTCGTGGATGTCTTCGTCAGCTCCGCGCTTGGCGACTTCGGCGCTGTCGGGGTCGCCGAGCAAGATTCGTACCCGCGTTCCCGCCTCGGCCTTCTCGCCCAGCATGCGCACCATGCCGGAATCCTCCGCGAGGAACATGCCGCTGTAGACGAGGATCCCGATCTCGTCCTGAGCGGATGAGAAGAGTCGTCCCCACGCGTCCCGGGGGACGGCCCAGCGGTGCGGATAGAGATTGACGATCTCGCTCTCGGACGCTGAGGCGACCTGCTCGCGCGTCAGAGCCTCCGGCCACAGGTAACTCTCGTCCATGGAGAGATAGGTAGAGACCGCGTACCTGTGCTTTCGGTACGGCGCCCGTCCTTTGGTGATCCACCGCTCGACCGTCTTGGGGTCGACCTCGATGGCCTGCGCCAAGTCCGCGACGCTCTTCCCGCGCTCCAGGAGAGCCGCGCGCAGTCTCTCGTTCGCCATCTCACCAGCCGCGTTAGGGACGTCCAGGGACCTGGCCATAGTAGGCCGGACGTCTTGAACACGTCCCGTCGTGTAGTGATCTCGTCCGTGCTCCTCGCCGCAATCTGTGTGTCACAAGCCACGGAAACCGCGACGAGAGGAGCAATGAGCATGGCAAACACGACTGCGTTAACGCCGGAGACGCCCAATTGCGAGTGCGGCGCACTCCCGGTACACGGTCAGATCCGATGCCGTAAGTGCATGGCTCGGGACCGGTTCGCCAAGCATGAGAAGTCACGACGGCGGCGGAGTGCCCGGCGCAACAACAACCGCCGGCCGCCGAAGGACTCCCGCAAGGCTCGCGCGTTGGGGGTGCCCCAGTGAGCTGGCTGCCGCTGATCCTGGCCGTTCTCCTGGCCGTGGTCATCCTGATCTGCTTCGTGGTCGTCCTGATCGGGATGCGTCAGGAGGACCGCCGCCGGCACCTGCCCGAGTCGGCGCCCACCGCTTCGGCGGGGTTCGCCCGGCGCGTGGTCGGCTGCTACGTCCGGGAGAGGCGGCCTAACTCTTCGCGGTGCGTTGAGACGCGCTCGCTTCGAGCTGTTCCAGGCGCCGGGTCAGGTCGGCTACCGCTGTACGGAGCTCGGTGAGTTCGGCGCGCACGTCGTCGGCGGGCGGGGCGTCCTCTCGGACGAAGACGCCCTTTCCCTGCTGGCCGACCACCAGGCCCTCGTTCCGCAAGAGCCCTACGGACATCTTCACGACCGACAGCGAAGCGCCGAATGTCTCGGCCAGTTGGGCTGTGGACGGCAAGGGTTCCCCAGGCGCGATGGAGCCGCTGCGGATCTGCTCGCGCAGCTCGTCGGCGATCTGGAGGTAGCCGGGTCGACCGGTCTTCTTGACCATCGCCCCCTATCTCACCACGCATGGCCGACCAAGCCAACCATGTGTCATTGACAACCAAGCCAACTAGGTTAACTATGTTGGCAACGAGCCTTAAGGAGGTCCGCAAATGCGCACGATCCCCATCCCCGTCGACACCGGCAAGCTCGTCTTCACCTGCGTCAAGGCCCCTCGGCCGCGCATCCTCAACAAGGAAACGGGAGAGATCAAGACCGACAAGACCGGACAGGCCGTCTTCGAGGTCACGGTGTCCGTGGAAGACGAGTTCGACCGCATCGAACTCGCCAAGATCGGCATCTCCGGAGAACCGCCCATCAAGGTCGGCGACGCCGTGATCCCCGTCGGCCTGGTCGGCTATGTCTGGGAGGTCGGCGGCCGGTGGGGCATCTCCTACCGCGCCACCTCCTTCCAGCCGGTCAGCAAGGGCGGCGACTATGCGTGAGCTCCTGCTCGGCTTAGCTCTCTCCCTGGTGGCCACGCTCGGCGTCTGGCGCCACTTCCACTACCGGTCGTTCTGGTACGTGGTCGGCTACGTCCCTGCCGCTCTGAACGTCCGCATCACTTGGCGGAAGGTCGCTCTCGGCTGCGGCCTGACCAAGAAGCGCCAACGCTTCTGGTGGACGATCACTCCCTCGGCGCTCGTTTCCACTGGCAACGTGAGCGTCCGGCGGCGCTTCCGCCGGGTCGCCGTCGACACCAAGCCGTGGATGTGGCTCCCCGTTCCGACCCGTAACGGCTGGCGCGTCACCCTCCGACTCCTGGAGGGGCAGATTCCCGCCGACTACTCCGAGGCGGCCGAACGGCTCGCGCACTCCTGGGGCGTCCACGCCGTCCGCGTCTCCAGCGACAAGCCGGGCCGTCTCCGGATACACGTCACCATCCGCGACCCCCTCGTCAACGTCGACGAGGCTCCACCTTCGATGGAACTCCTCAAGGTCACCGTGGGCCGACTGGAGACCGGCGGTCCGTGGGTCGTCGACTTCAAGACCGTCCCGCACTACCTGAACGCCGGCGCGACCCAATCCGGGAAATCCAACCTCGCCAACGCGCTCATCGTCGGCCTCGCGCGCCAACCCGTCGCGCTGGTCGGCTTCGACCTCAAAGGCGGCGTCGAACTCGCCCCGTACGGCCCCCGACTGTCGGCCCTGGCAACCAGCCGTACCGAATGCGGCGGCCTGCTCGCGGATCTGGTCGGACTCATGATCAGCCGAATGGGACTGTGCCGCGCAGCCGGCGCCCGGAACATCTGGCAGCTACCACCCGCCGTTCGCCCGGTGCCCGTCGTGGTCCTGGTCGACGAGTTGGCAGAGCTGTACCTGATGGCCGACAAGAGTGAGAAAGACGAGATCGCCCGTACCTCGACCGCGCTCCTGCGCATCGCCCAGCTCGGGCGGGCGTTCGGCATCTACCTGTTCTGTTCCGGCCAGCGCATCGGCTCCGACCTCGGCCCCGGCGTGACCGCGCTCCGCGCGCAGTGTTCGGGCCGTATCTGTCACCGCGTCAACGATCCCGAGACCGCGACCATGACCCTCGGCGATCTCGACCCGGCCGCCCTGGACTCCGCCCGCGCCATCCCCGCCGAAACGCCCGGTGTCGCCATCGTCGCCGGACAAGACGGCCAGTGGTACCGCGCCCGCTCCTACTACGTCAGCGAGCAGGCCGCCGAACACGCGGCCACGACGTACGCCTACCTCACCCCCGACTGGGCCGACCTCACCGCAGACCACAAGGTCCCGGACTACGTCTGACCCCGTACGAAGGGAGGACGCCGTGAAAGAGCGACTCCTGGACACAGGACCCGTCCTCGTCCTGGCCCTCATCGCCGGAATCGGCTCCTTCACCCACATCCGCGACACCGCAACCGAACACGGGCAACACGGCTGGATGGCCTGGGCCGTCGCCGTCTGCATCGACCTGACCTGCGTCATAGCCGCCCGCGAACGCCAACGCGACAAGAAGACCGGCCGTCCCCGTCACGGCTGGACGTCCTGGCCGACCCTCGTCCTCATCGGCGGGATCACCCTCTCCCTGGCCGCCAACCTCCACCAAGCCGAACCGACCGTCTGGGGATGGCTGACCGCCGCCACACCGGCGGGGGCTTTCCTGATCGCGGTCTCGATGCTCGAACGCCGGGCCGGCGGACCTCGTCCCGAACCGTCCCCGGTCACCAGGACGGAACCGGAACCGTCTGCGCTCGTCCCCGCTGATCAGCAAGGGCCGTCCTCCGCGCTACTCGACTACGCCCGGCGCGTCGCCGACGAACACCGGGCCCAGCACGGCAGACCCATCACCCGCGACGCACTCCGCGCCCGTCTGGGCATCTCCAGCCAACTTGCCTCAGTTCTCCTGCGCGACGTCCGCGCCGCGCCGGAACCCACCTAACGAAAGGAGCTCACAATGACCCACGACCGTCACTCCGCCCTCATCGGCGGACTCCGCGACCTGGCCGACTTCCTCGACGCCAACCCCGCCGTCCCCGTCCCCAGCACCGAGATCACGATCACCGTCTACCCGACCCGGGCCGATGACGAGGAGATGCGCGCCGTCGTCGACACCATGGCGGCCGGCCTCGGCGCTGAGATCAACCCGAACGACCTGCCCTATGGCCACTACTCCACCTGCCGCAACTTCGGCCCGGTGCAGTACGGAGCCGTCGCCATCATGCGCGAGGCCCGCGAGAAGTACGCGGCCCAGACCTCCTATGAGGACAACATCCAGGTCCCGCCGTCGCAGGTCGCCTGAGACATGACCGAAGACGAGCAGGCCGAACCGGAGGAGATCACGCCCAAGCGCTGGCGGTCCTGCCACTGCGGCGCAACCGGCGTCGACTCCTACGGAGACACCTGCCACCACTGCCACGGGCTCGGCTTCTGCTGACCCGGTGAGCGCCCCCGGCCTGGCCGCACATCCGCCAAGACACACGCCGGGTCGGGGGCCATCCCTCCACCCCAACGAGTGAAAGGAGAACACCATCTTGCCTTCAATCACCCGCAACGCGCATGCGATCGACGGCGTGATCACTCGCCTGAACGCTCCCGACTTCGACCGGTGGGCCTCTCAGGTCCGCAGGGCTGGCGGCTGCGTCCAGCCGATCCACCTTCGCGGCAGGGCCGAATACCGGGATCGGCTGACCGGCGCCCTGCTCCACCGCTACACCACCCGCACCGAACCTGACGGAGTCCTTCGCCTGCCGTGCAAAACCCGTCGCGCGTCCCGCTGCCCGAGGTGCGCCGAGACTTACCGGGCGGACATCTACCACCTGATCCGCGCCGGCCTCATCGGCGGCAAGGGCATTCCCGCCTCAGTGGCGTCACACCCCTGCCTGTTCGTCACCCTCACCGCCCCCTCCTTCGGCCCGGTCCACACCCGCAGAGAACACCACGGCAAGACCCACCCCTGTCACGCTCGACGAGCCGCCTCCGCCTGCGGGCATGGCCGCGTTCTGTCCTGCAAGGCCCGGCACCGGATCGATGAGCCCGTGCTCGGGGAACCGCTCTGCTCTAGCTGTTACGACCACGCTGGGTCGGTCCTGTTCAATGCGTTGGCCCCACTGCTGTGGAAGCGGTTGACCGACGCCCTGCGTCGGCAGCTGGCCAAGTCCGGCGGCCTGACCCTCAAGGAGATGCGGGAACACCTGGCCGTCTCCTTCGCCAAAGTCGCCGAATACCAGCGCCGGGGCGTCGTCCACCTGCACGCCGTGATCCGCCTCGACGGTCCCGACGGACCCAGCTCCGGACCGCCGGCCTGGGCAACCTGTGACCTCCTAGCAAGTGCCGTCAAGCACGCGGCCCGAGTCGTCCGGGCCGACGTTCCCGCCCTCGACGACGAACCGGCCCGCGTCCTGCGCTGGGGAGCCCAACTCGACATCCGTCCCATCACCATGTCGGGCGATCTCACCGAATCCGCGGTCGCCGCCTACGTCGCCAAGTACGCCACCAAAGCCGCCGAATGCGTCGGCACCCTCGACCGGCCTATCCGGCTGACCGACGACCTGGCCGCCCTCCCCATCCGCGACCACGCTCGACGCCTCATCGCCGAGTGCTTCCGGCTGAACGAGCACGAGGCCACCGCAGATCTCAACCTTGCCCATTGGGCTCACATGCTCGGCTTCGGGGGGCATTTTTCGACCCGCTCCCGTCACTACTCGGTGGGAATCGGCGACATCCGCGCCGAACGAACCGCTCACGCGCGGCTCCCACTTTTCGACGAGACCACGGCCGAGCTCGTCGCCGCATGGGAGTACGTCGGTCGTGGCCTCTCCCTCGGTGACGCCTTGATCGTCGAGAGCCTGACGGGCGGTCACCGTGACCGCCACTGAACGTCTCTGGAGCGCCGACGACGTCGCCGAGTTCCTCGGCGTCCCCGTCGCCACCCTCTATCAGTGGCGCTGCCGCCGCATCGGCCCGCGTGGTCGCCGGATCGGCAAGCACCTCCGCTACATGCCCGATGACGTCCTCGCCTGGGTCCGGGAGCAGATATGACCGTCTACGACACGTGGCACAAGTCCCGACCACAGCCCGGAGACGACCCGTGCAAGGAACACAAGCGTGTACCCACTTCGAACCACGGTCGCGGCGAACGGTGGCAGGTTCGCTGGCGCGACGACAGGGGAGAGCAGCGCAAGCGGAACTTCGAGCGGAAGACCGACGCCGACAGCTTCGACGCCGAGACGAAGAACAGCCTCGACAAGGGAACGTCCGTGGACGTCGCCGCCGGTCGCGTCCAGGTGAAGGATGCTGCCGCCAAGTGGCGGGCCGACCTGCTGCATCGGGGTTCGACGAGCGAACGTATGGAACGGGTCTTCCGGCTCCACATTGACCCGATCATCGGCCACATGCAGATGGCTCACGTGCGGCCGGCGCACATCCGGTCATGGGTAAAAGACCGTTCGGCCGTTCTGGCGCCCTCGACCCTGGCCGTCGTCTACAGCAATCTCGTCTCGTTCTTCGGCGCTGCCGTGATCGACCGCGCGATCGGCATCTCACCCTGCCTCGGCGTGCGGTTGCCGGACTCCGACAAGGCCGGTCACTTCGTCCCGATCCCCGACCAGGTCCACACCCTCGCCGAGAACCTGCCACCGCGCTACAGCGCCGTTAGCTACCTCGCCGCCGGTTGCGGCATGCGGGGCGGTGAGATCTTCGGCCTTGAGATCGACCAACTCGACCTGAAGCGCCGAGAAGTCGACATCAGCCAGCAACTCGTGTGCATCTCAGGTCAGGCGCCGTACCTGGCCCCACCGAAGACGAAGACCTCGGCGCGGACCGCCGAATTACCGAAGGTTGTATGCGAAGCCCTGGCCGCACATCTGAAGCGCTTCGAGCCAGTTGAGATCGAGATCGTGGATGCGACCGATCCGCGAAACGTCGTCACCCGGACCGCACGCCTGGTGTTCACGACGAACATGCTTCAGCCCATGCACCGAGCGACCTGGGCGCACATCTGGGCGCCGGCGGCTCGAACCGCCGACATCCCCAAGGGCGTCGGCCTCCACTGCCTACGCCACTACTTCGCAACGCTGCTGATCCACAAAGGGGCCTCGGTCAAGGCCGTACAGCTCGCGCTCGGTCACTCAACCCCGATGGTCACGCTCAACACCTATGTGGGGGAGTGGCCCGAAGCCGGAGAGAAGACACGCCGCCTGGTCGACGAGTCACTCGGACACACTCCGCGCCTCGCATGAACCCAGAAAGGACTCAGGGCACATGGCCGC
The DNA here is from genome assembly GCF_001570545.1 of Herbidospora mongoliensis. Taxonomy (GTDB): domain Bacteria; phylum Actinomycetota; class Actinomycetes; order Streptosporangiales; family Streptosporangiaceae; genus Herbidospora; species Herbidospora mongoliensis. The sequence continues at coordinate 820,651 of NZ_BBXD01000008.1, forward strand.
TTTAAGATCAGCGACCGTGTGCCCTGAATGTGCCCTCTGATATTCGATTTGCAAGTCTGGACTATTTTGTCCTTTTTGGTCAACAACTACCAACACTCTATCGAAAGGTCTCTTGTGTCCAGAAGGGCATCACTAATGAGACAAGTAGGGATATTTCACGGGCCGGGCGGGTCGTCGGGGGAGAAATGGTGCGCCCGAAAAGTTCGTCTGCCGCTGATGCGAATCCCCAGGGGTCGTTCCGACCTCGACCACTGCGCCTGCGAGCAACCATCTACGTACACGAATGGGTTGCAATGGCACAGGATCAAAGACCTTTCGCGCCTCAACCCCTACCGTAAGGTGTATGTGGCAGTTCGCTCTGTGGGGGTTGATCGGGGCAGCGATTAATCGCGGTCTGGTGTTCTTGGAGGCCAACCAGCGGGCCAAGGGACCTGCCTGGAGATACCCAGACGGACCAGGAGGGCTGTTTTTCCTTCTAGCTTGCGCTCTGCACTGTGGTACAGGCGCGGCAGTGACATACGCTGCGGCTCTTTCGGGCTATGTCCCCGCTCCACTGATAGCTCTTGGAATGGGAGCAGCCGCCCCTGTCGTTGTGAAGACTGTCGCCAGGATCTCTCTAGCCGCGCTTCCATCACTCAGTCAGAATGAGCAGGGTGGCGACGGTAATGCCCGGTAACATGCTACGACGACTACTCGGTGCCTTCGCCGACGCGAGTCCGGCTTTCCGCCCTCGCCAGGCTCCGTCTGAGGGGACATTCATACGCCGCCTGCTAGTCGCCTTGGCGGATACGTCACCTGCCTTCGTCCTCGCTGGTCAGCAGCGTTCATCGCGCGCATCCTCTGACGGCGCTTTCGACACGTCCTCTCGGGTCTCCCGCAGGTGGGATTCCCCCGAAGTCTTAGAACTATCCAGCGCTCTCGTTCCGCCCTTGCGCCGGCAAAAATCTCGGCTATTTTCGGCCACTATTGGTGCGGGTATCGGTGCAACCGGAATCGCTCTCATCTATTTCTTGATCGGCGGACAGGTCGTCATCCAAGCTGGGGCGGTCACCGCTAGCCCTTCACCATCAACTGTAGTCACAGGACTCGACTCTCAATCGGTTGAACTCAACATAGATATTTCGCCGAGTCGACTGCAAAATAACGAGGAGGTCACTCTCCCGCAGATCATCAATTCCATCGACCAGCGGTTTCGCGACCTTGGTGTCCAAGATCGACAGGTCGGATTTGTGTTAATCTTCGCTTCTGGCCCTGATCCCGGTCGCGCTCAGCGTACTGCAAATCAACTTCTAATCGCTCTTCGCAAAAACGACCCGTCATTCTCGATATCGACGGGTGAGGGATATTGGAAGGGGTCGGGTGACAATTTTGAGATGAAGATATACTTCATTGCGAACTGAATTGTAATTCAGAAGCCTGAATCGCATCGAGCAAGGGATCAACGTCCAACAATTTATGGACATCCTTTAAATCCGGCAAGGATCTCTTCTGCTCGTCGGATTTCCGTCTGAGGTCCGGGCGCAGCGCCTGCTGGACGCCGACAAGCCTGGTCACTTCATCTCGATCCCTTAGTAAGTGTTTGAGAAGCTCATATCGAGGGGTTGAGTGTCAGCTTTTGCTGGCGTTTGGGTGCTTGTCCGCGGGTGAGGCGGCGGGTCGTGCCGGAGATGGCGGCCCAGCGGATCATGGCTTCGGATGTGGCGGAGTGGCGTTCGTAGTCGCGGGCCAGGCGGCGGTGGGTGGTCAGCCAGGCCAGTGAGCGTTCCACCACCCAGCGGCGGGCGATCACGGCGAACAGCGGGCGAAGTACCAGTACACGGTCTGCCAGGGCGGGAAGTCGAAGGGCAGTTGCCGCCAGGCGCACCCGGTGCGCACCACGTACAAGACGGCGTTGAGGATGTCACGGCGAGGGTACTTCTCGGGCCGGCCGCCATTGTTCGCGGCGGTTAACAGCGGCTCGATCAGCGCCCATTGGGCGTCGGTCAGGTCCGAGAGGTAACGACGGTTACGCGGCATCAACCCATGGTCACCCGACATCCGCCCGCCCCGACGGCCACATATCCGGACCGCCCTTCACTCTTCTCAAACACCCACTGAGTATTGAAAGGTCCTCCGGAGGCTCTACGCTTATAGACTTATCTAGTCATCCGGCGACAGGCTAGGCGAGGCGGCATGGATAAAGCTGAGTGGTCCGCTCTGGTCATTGGAATTTCGGGCGTACTTGCCGGGCTGGCGGGGGCATTCGCAGCCAATCCACGAGTAAAGATAATATTTGGCGTACTGGCGGGAGTGCTCATTCCTGCCGCAATTCTCGTTGCGATCCTCGGCCCGGAAGATCCGAAGGAAGCGACCACAACGCCGCCAACATCGCCTTCTGCAAGCAATGAGGGGCGCCCTTCGCCCGAATTTCCTGACCGGGAAGCCCCTGGTACCTCTCGCCCTCTTCGTTATGAAAAAAAGGTGATCACGGGTATAGGACCATACGATCTCGACAATAAAGACCTGCTACCAGGCAAAATTGACGGCTTAGCCGAATTGGAAGTGGCGAACTACAAAAGCATACGCGTAAGTGATCAGATACTAAGCTCAGAATGGCAATATATGGACTCCGTGCACAGTGCTTCCGACTGCTATCGTGCACTCCATGATCACCCGTCGACAACTAAGTCCTATACGCCTCAGCCGTTGTACGCTTTCTGCCTTGAAACCTCAGAGGGCCGCCTGAGCAAAGTAAACGTCGATGAATTCCTGAGCGAAGATGAGATATTGGGCATCGTGATTTACGTGACTACTTGGGACGAGACCTGAGCGCTTCCACCGCGCGGTTGAGGATTTCGATGTCGACGCCCATCGCGCGGCGGCCGAGCTGCACGGCGGTCACAATGTGCTCGCCGAGCCCGCGAACGGGTCGATGACCAGCCCGCTGGGCGGGCAAGCCATACATGAGGAGCGGCTACAGCACCGTGACGGGCTTCTGCGTGGTGTGGATGGTTGCCGAGGAGGTTCGGGTGGTGGATGACTCTGCCGTGCAGGCGGGTGCCGTCGTCGACATACATGCTGGGCTCGTAGTGGCCTAGATGCCCGGACCTGCCGGCCTTCTGCTGGACGCGACCGAGGCTGCGGCCGGTGTGCGGGAGGCCCGGCGTGCATGCGTGATCTCGCCCCAGGGGCCCCGGTAGAGAAGGTCACGTTACTGGTTGAGCGTCAATTTCTGCTGGCGTCCGGCGGTGTGTCCACTGGCAAGACGGCGTGCAATGCCGGAGATGGCGGCCCAGCGGATCATGGCCTCTGATGTGGCGGGGTGGCCTACCTCGCCGCCGACTGCGGCATGCGCGGCGGGGAGATCTTCGGCCTAGCGGTCGACCAACTCGACCTGAACGCCGAGAGACATCAGCCAGCAACTCGTCTGCGTCTCAAATCAGGCCCTACCTGGGTCCGCCGAAGATGAAGACTTCCGCGCGGATTGCCGAGATGGTCGTATTGAGGCCATCGCCGCACACTTGAAGCGCTTCGAGCTGGTCGAAATCGTGGACGCGACCGACCCGCACAATGTTTTTACCCGCCCGGCTCGCCGCCATCCCGAAAGGTGTCGGTCTCCACTGCTTAAGCCATTGCTTCGCAACGCTGCTGATCCACAAAGGGGCCTCGGTCAAGGCCGTACAGCTCGCCCTTGGTCACTCAACCCCGCTGGTCACCCTCAACACCTACGTGGGGGAGCGGCCCGAAGCGGGAGAGAAGACACGCCGCTTGGTCGACGAGTCACTCGGACACACTCGCGCCTCGCATGACCTCAGAAAGGACTCAGGGCACATAGTCGCTTCAAGATCGGCGACCGTGTGCCCTGAATGTGCCCTCTGATCTTCGCCCAGCCGCAAAGATGCAGGTCAGCAGGCTGAAGAACAGCGATATCAGCGGTAGTTCTTGAACTGCAGCGCGATGTCCAGGTCCTTGCCCTTGAGCAAGTTGATGACATCCTGCAGGTCGTCCTTCTTCTTGGAGCTCACCCGCAGCTCCTCGCCCTGGATCAGAGCCTTGACGCCCTTGGGCCCTTCGTCGCGGATCATCTTGGAGATCTTCTTCGCGTTCTCCTGGTCGATCCCCTCCTTGAGGGTGATCACCAGCCGATATTCCTTACCGGAAAGCTTCGGTTCGCCCGCGTCGAGGACCTTCAGGGACAGCCCGCGCTTGACCATCTTCTCGCGGAACACGTCGAGGACCGCGTTGGCCCGCTCCTCGCTGTTCGCCTTGATCTCGATGTCCTTGGTCCCCGACCAGGCGATCGCCGCGCCCGTGCCCTTGAAGTCGAAGCGGTGCCCGACCTCTTTGACCGTCTGGTTCAGCGCGTTGTCGACCTCCTGCCGGTCGATCTCAGAGACAACGTCGAAACTGCTATCGGCCATCGGTGTCCGTGTCCTCTCTACGTTCCTACCGACCTTAGCCGCCTCATGACCACTCGCGGCGCCACCTCGATACCGAGGTCCCGCTCATGTGCTACGAGGGCTGTGAGTTCGGGTCCCCACTCTGAAGGGTCGAGGATGTCGAAGCCGCGCCTGGCGTACCAGGGGGCGTTCCATGGGACGTCTCTGAACGTGGTCAGCGTGACGTCGCCCAGGGCGCAGACCGCTTCCAGGAGTGCCGTCCCCGTGCCTTTTCCCTCGTGTACGGGATGCACGGCCAACTGGTCGAGATGCACGCCGCCGTCGACTGTGCTGACCAGCGCGAAGCCGATCGGGGGGCGGCCGGCGACGTACACCCTGCTTGGGTCCTGAGCTTCTTCGATCATGGTGGTGCCCGAGGGGAAGACGATGCCCAGAGGGACGAACTTGGCGTCGGCGCTGCGCTCGAGGTCGGCGAGTTCCGCTAGTTCGGCGGGGTCGGGATGCCTGATCACAAAGTTCATCCTGGCTGATGGCAATGACACGGACGTCTGGGACAAACCGATGTCACGTGTGCGGTCCGAGTCCGCTATTCTCTTACCTGTCGCCGCCGCGAGGGGGATGACGAGGCAGATTGCCCGAGTGGCCAAAGGGAGCGGACTGTAAATCCGTCGGCTAAGCCTACCCAGGTTCGAACCCTGGATCTGCCACACAAGCTTCACCAGCTCAGAGGCCCTCTCGGGGGCCTCTTTGCATTTCCGGGGATGCACGAGAAAGAAGTGAGATGACCGAGGTCGATTGGGTCTCCCGGTTCGCCGACGAGGTCATCGAGGCAGCCGAGCGGCGCGCCCCGGGCAAGACGATCGTCTGCGCCTCGGGCCTGAGCCCGTCCGGGCCGATTCACCTGGGCAACCTGCGTGAGGTGCTCACTCCCCACCTGGTGGCCGACGAGATCCGGCGACGTGGCCACGACTGCGTGCACATCCTCTCGGTTGATGACTTCGACCGGTTCCGCAAGGTCCCGGCTGGGGTCGATCCCTCGTGGAGCGAGCACATCGGCAAGCCGCTGACCTCGGTGCCGGCTCCGCCTGGCAGCCCGCATCCCAACTGGGCCGAGCACTTCAAGGCTCCCCTGCTGGCCGCACTCCAGGATCTCGGCGTCGAGGTGCGCCTCATCAGCCAGACCGAGATGTACACCTCGGGCGTCTACCGCGAGCGGGTGCTGCTGGCGATGCGCGAGCGCACGCGGATCGACGGCATCCTGGGTCAGTACCGAACCAAGGACGCCACGTCCGACGAGGGCGAAGACGACGGTCTGGGCGAGTCCGGCTACTACCCCTACAAGCCGTACTGCTCGGTCTGTGAGCGTGACACCACGACGGTCACCGCGTACGACGACGACAGCACGACGCTCACCTATACCTGCGCCTGCGGTCACGGCGAGACGGTCCGCCTGTCGGAGTACGACTTCGGCAAGCTGGTGTGGAAGGTCGACTGGCCGATGCGCTGGGCGTACGAGGGCGTGATCTTCGAGCCCTCCGGGGTCGACCACAGCTCGCCCGGCTCGTCGTTCGTCGTCGGCGGGCAGATCGTGCGTGAGGTCTTCGGGGGAACCCAGCCCATCGGCCCGATGTACGCGTTCGTCGGGATCAGCGGCATGGCAAAGATGAGCAGTTCGAAGGGCAGCGTTCCGACCCCGTCGGACGCGCTGGAGATCATGGAAGCGCCGCTGCTGCGGTGGCTCTACGCCCGGCGCAGGCCGAACCAGTCTTTCAAGATCGCCTTCGACCAGGAGATCCTCCGCCTGTACGACGAGTGGGACTCCCTCCAGCGCAAGGTCGCCGCCGGGACCGCGGAACCGCTGGAGGCGATCGCCAGCGATCGGGCGGTCCGCACCTCTTCCGGACCGCTGCCGACCACCGAGCGGGCGCTTCCCTATCGGATGCTCGCCTCGGTCGCCGACATCACGACCGGCGACGACGAGCAGATGCTGCGCATCCTGACCGACCTCGATCCGGACAATCCGGTGACGTCCCTCGACGAGGTGCGCCCTCGGCTCGATCGGGCCGCCCACTGGACCGCGACCCAGGTGCCGACCGACCAGCGCACCCAGGTCCGCGACGAGCCGGACACCAAACTTCTCGAGTCCCTGGACGAGTCGCAGCGCGAATCCCTGCGACTGCTGCTCCAGGGGCTGGACTCCAGTTGGTCGCTGGAAAGGCTGACCACGCTGGTGTACAGCGTGCCGAAGGTACTGGCGGGGCTGGAGCCCGACGCGAAGCCGACCCCGGAAGTGAAGGTCGCGCAGCGCCAGTTCTTCGTCCTCGTCTACACGCTGCTGGTCGGCCGCGACGCGGGGCCCCGGCTGCCGACGCTGCTCCTGGCGCTCGGCGCCGACCGCATCCGCACGCTACTCACCTGATCCACCCGCCTTGAGGCCGGCGAGCAGCGTCTCCAGCAACTTCTCGATCGCCGCCTCCCGGCTGACCTCACGGGAAGCCCGGACCGACGCGATGGCCATCAGCGCCACCCGTACATCCTGCAAGGAAACGCCCGCCCGTAGCGCCTGCGCCGATCTGGCCCGCTCGACCAGGCGCTCCAGGGCCGACGCCTGCGCTCGCCGGTCGTCCCCGAACGGGTCTCCGGCGGCGGGCGTCCCGAACAGCGCCTGCACCAACCCCACCGACCGGGCCTGGTGTGCCGCGAAACGACGGATCACCGTGCTGAGCGCCGTCCACGGATCGGCTTCCGCCTGGGCGGCGCGCATGTCGGCCCGGCAGGCGGTCACGTGCTCGGCGAGTGCGGCGCTGACCAGGTCGGTTCGTGTGGGGAAGTGCCGGTAGATCGTCGCGACTCCCAGCCCCGTGAGGCGGGCGATCTCGCGGGTCGGCACGTCCAGACCGTCGCGTGCGAAGGCGTCCCGGGCGACGGCGACGATGGCCTGCCGGTTCGACAGGGCGTCGACTCTGGCTTTCCGAGACACTCCGCCGGGCCTCCCTCTCACTTCGTCCTGTTCCGGAACAGGTGCTTCGGAAACCTGTTTACCTCAGCGTCGGACAAGAACGAGAGGTAGCCATGCTGGCAGTGCGATTCGACCGTTTCGGTCCTCCGGACGTCCTGGACATCGGCGTCACGCCGGAACCCCACCCCGGCCCCGGGCAGATACGCATCAGGGTCAAGGCCGCCGGGGTCTCGCCGGTCGACCTGGCGCTGCGTGCGGGGGCGTCCCCGGCGGGCAGGAATCTCGCGCTGCCGCACATCCCGGGCGTCGACGCCGCCGGTGTGGTGGACGAGGTCGGCCCGGATGCCGCCGCTCATGAAGGCGACGAGGTCTTCGGCGTCGTGCCCCTGGCCGGGCTCGGCGGGGCCACCGCGGAATTCGCCATCCTCGACTTCTGGACCCGCAAGCCCGGCCGGCTGCCCTGGACCGAAGCGGGCGGCGCGGGCACCGGGGTGGAAACCGCGACCCGGGCGCTGGACCTGCTCGAACTAGGCGAAGGCATGACCGTCCTGGTCCACGGGGCCGCGGGCGGGGTCGGCAGCATCGTCGTCCAGCTGGCCGCCGCCCGGGGCGCTCGGGTGCTGGGCGCGGCGCGTGCGGAGAGCCACCCGTTCCTGGAGTCCCTCGGCATCCGGCCAGTGATCCTCGGCCAGGTGGACGAACCCGTGGACAGGGCCCTCGACGTCGCGGGAGCCGGTTCTCTGGACGACCTCATCAAGATCACCGGCAGCCCGGACAATGTCGTCACCTTGGCGGACTTCGAGGGTCCGTCCAAAGGAGTGCGTTTGTCCATGGGACGGCTGGCCGGCCAACCGGACGGCCGCCACGGTCTCGCCGTCGCTGCGGCGCTCGCCGAGCAGGGGCTTTTCCGAGTTCCGGTACGCGAGGTCTTCCCGCCTCGGAACGCGGCGGCGGCCCACGCGCTCGCCGCGCGGTCTCCCCGCTGGGGAAAGGTGGTCATCGACGTGGTGTACTAGTACACCAGGAGGTAGGTCAGGTGTCCCCGAGCGTCGAACGTTCTGATCCGCCCTACGTGCAGGTCGTCAACCACATCCGGGGCCAGATCCAGGCCGGCACCCTGAAAGAGGGCGAAACCGTCCCCTCGGCCAGGCAGATCGCCAAAGACTGGAGCATCGCGCTGGCCACCGCGACCAAGGTCCTGGCCTCGCTGCGGTCTGAAGGGCTGGTCGACGCCGTTCCCGGCAGGGGGACCACCGTCTCGAAGCGGCGGCACAGTTCGCCTCGCGATCGGTTCCAGCTGGTCCGCCGGATCGGTCGCATGTACTCGCCGAACGAGGCGGTGCGGATCAAGGCGGCGGAACTGGTGGCGGCCCCCGAACAGGTGGCCGACGCGCTGGGGCTGGCCCAAGGCGCGAATGCCATCAGGCGGCACCGCGTCACGATGAACACGGGCACGCCGGTGTCCGCGTCCACGTCGTGGTTCGACGGGGCGCTGGCCGAGACGGCGCCGGAACTGCTGGTCGCCGAGAGGATCGTCGCGGGCACCCCGGTCTACCTCGAACGCCAGACCGGGCGTACCGCGACGTCGGGACGCGATCAGCAGTGCGCCGGCACGGCGAACGAGCAGGACGCGGAAGACCTGAACATCGCCGAGGGTACGACGGTGCTGCGCGGCCGGAACTGGGTCTATGACCAAGAAGGCGCCGTGCTGGAATACGGCGAATATGTGACCGTGGCGGGTCGCTGGTCCACTTATGAGTATGGGCTCGAAGGGCAAGGAACCACGTGAAGCTTATCCACTCAGGAAAAGTCCGGGACGTCTACGAAGACCGCGGCGACATCGTTCTCGTCGCGTCCGACCGGGTTTCCGTCTATGACGCCATTCTGCCGACGCCGATCCCGGACAAGGGCAAGGTTCTGACGCAGTTGTCATTGTGGTGGTTCGAGCAGCTGAAGGACATCGTCCCGAACCACATCATCTCCGCGACCGACGTCCCGGCCGAATTCGAGGGCCGGGCGGTCCGCTGCCGGGCGCTCAAAATGGTGCAGGTCGAGTGCATCGCCCGAGGTTACCTGGCCGGTCTGGGTCTCAAGGAGTACGAGCGCGACCAGGCCGTCTCCGGCATCCCGCTCCCGGCGGGGCTGCTCGAAGGCTCCCGGCTCCCGGAGCCGATCTTCACGCCCACGACCAAGGCCGAACTCGGCGCGCACGACGAGTTCATCACCTTCGCCGACGTCGTGGCCCAGGAAGGCGAAGACGTCGCCGACAACCTCCGCCAGATCACTTTGGACGTCTACCGAAAAGGCGCGGAGATCGCGCGGGAACGTGGCGTGGTCATCGCCGACACGAAACTCGAATTCGGCTGGGACGCCGAGGGCGTGCTCACCCTCGGCGACGAAGTCCTGACCTCCGACTCCTCCCGTTTCTGGCCTCTCGACGAATGGGAGCCGGGCCGCCCGCAGTTCGCTTTCGACAAGCAGTTCGTCCGCGACTGGGCCGCCGGCACCGGCTGGGACAAGAAGGGTCCCGCGCCCGAGGTCCCGCAGGAGGTCGTCGACGTCACCCGGGCGCGTTACATCGAGGCCTACGAGAGGATCACCGGGAAGGACTGGTGATCAGCTGGCTCGGCACCGGGACCTCGAGGAACTCCAGTAGCGTCGCCACCTCGCGGTCGAGTTCGACCCCGACGGCGGCGATGGCGGGGTTGCCGAAACCGGCGAACTGACGGCTGGGCTGGTCGATGGCGAACCGGGCGTAGCCATCCGAGTGCTGGTAGATGGTCGTACGGAGCGGCGCGTATTCCATCACAGCCGGATCGTGGTGGAACATGCGCTGCGCGATGGTGTGGTTCCCCATCAGATATTGGACGCTCCGCCACCGGTCGCCGGAAAGGCGCAGGATCTCGGAGTTGTCCAGCGACCAGTAGATGATGAAGTGGTGCGGGGCGTTGCGTTCGGTGAACCCCAGCACGGTCGACCAGTCGGCCCCCTCCTTGATGAGCCGCTGGAAGCCCGCTTGGTCGAAGACCGGGACGGCGTCCTCGTAGCGCCGCCGGAACTCGTCGAACGCCATGCCGGTGTCGACGGTCAGCCGATGCGCCTCATAGGCGACGTCGGCCACGTGTTCGTCCAGGACAGTCATGGTCATCCCCCTTTCTGGGGTCAACGCCCTGCTGACCTCGGGGAGTCCCATCGGTCAGGAACGGAGAAGCGGGATCATCGCGGCCCCGGATAGCGTGAGCTGCGTAAACGTTCACCGCGACAAAGGATCTGACATGGCCATCAAGACTGTTCTCCACCCCGTCACCGACCTCGACGCCGCCAAGGCCGTCTACACCGCCCTGCTCGGCATGGAGCCGACGGCCGACTCGCCCTACTACGTCGGTTACGAAGCCGACGGTCAGCAGATCGGCCTGGTCCCCAACAGCGACATGACCTCCCCGCTCGCCCATTGGCACGTCGCGGACATCGAGGCCAAGATCGCCGACGTCACCGCCGCCGGGGCCACCCTCAAGTCCGGCCCCAAGGACGTCGGCGGCGGGCGGCTCGTCGCCACGGTCGTCGACCCCGACGGCAACGTGCTCGGCCTGATCCAGGACCGCTGAAAACGTCGGTCGCGGCACGTACCCTCGAAGCGGTCGACAGCCAGGGAGACACGATGAGCCAGCCACACGCCGCTGACAGCCACGACCTGATCAGGGTTCACGGCGCGCGGGTGAACAACCTCAAAGACGTCAGCGTCGAGTTGCCGAAGCGCCGGCTCACGGTGTTCACCGGCGTCTCCGGCTCGGGCAAGAGCTCTCTTGTCTTCGGTACGGTCGCCGCCGAGTCCCAGCGGCTGATCAACGAGACCTACAGCGCCTTCGTCCAGGGGTTCATGCCCTCGCAGGCGCGGCCGGAGGTCGACGTCCTCGAAGGGCTGACCACGGCGATCATCGTCGACCAGCAGCGCATGGGCGCCGACCCCCGCTCGACCGTGGGCACGGCCACCGACGCCAACGCGATGCTGCGCATCCTGTTCAGCCGCCTCGGGCGGCCCTACGTCGGGTCGCCCAACGCGTTCTCCTTCAACGTCCCCTCGGTCACATCGGCCGGGTCGATCACGGTCGCGCGCGGCACCGGGAAGACCGAGAAGCGCACGTTCAACATGCTGGGCGGCATGTGCCCGCGCTGCGAGGGGCGCGGGTCGGTCTCCGACATCGACCTCAAGGAGATCTTCGACGAGACCAAGTCGATTTCCGAGGGCGCGATCACCGTGCCGGGCTACAAGGTCGACAACATCTGGACGGTCAAGATCTTCAGCGAGTCGGGCTTCCTCGACGCCGACAAGCCGATCAACAAGTTCACCAAGAAGGAACTGCACGACTTCCTCTACAAGGAGCCGACCAAGGTCAAGGTCGAGGGGATCAACCTCACCTACGAAGGGCTGATCCCCAAGATCCAGAAGTCGATGCTCTCGAAGGACAAGGAGGCGATGCAGCCGCACATCCGCGCCTTCGTGGAGCGTGCGGTGACCTTCACCTCCTGTCCCGACTGCGGCGGCACCCGGCTCGCCGAGCAGGCCCGGTCGTCGAAGATCGCCGGGATCAACATCGCCGACGCGTGCGCGATGGAGATCCGCGACCTGGTCACCTGGGTGAGGGGCCTCGACGAGCCGTCGGTCGCGCCGCTGCTCGAGAAGCTGTCCCACACGCTCGACTCGTTCACCGAGATCGGCCTCGGCTACCTGTCGCTCGACCGCCCCTCGGGCACCCTGTCGGGCGGCGAGGCGCAGCGCGTCAAGATGGTCCGCCATCTCGGTTCTGCGCTCACCGACACCACCTATGTCTTCGACGAGCCGACCACCGGCCTGCACCCCCACGACATCCAGCGCATGAACGACCTGCTGCTCCGCCTGCGCGACAAGGGCAACACCGTCCTGGTCGTCGAGCACAAGCCGGAGACGATCGTCATCGCCGACCACGTCGTCGACCTGGGCCCGGGCGCCGGTTCCGCCGGCGGCACGGTCTGCTTCGAGGGCACCGTCGAGGGCCTGCGGTCCAGCGGCACGATCACCGGCCGCCACTTCGACGACCGAGCCTCCCTCAAGGATTCGGTACGCGAACCCACCGGCAGGCTGGAGATCCGCGGAGCCAGTTCCCACAACCTGCGCGACGTCGACGTGGACATCCCGCTCGGCGTGCTCACCGTGGTGACCGGGGTGGCCGGTTCGGGCAAGAGTTCGCTCGTGCACGGGTCGATCCCCCGTGGCGCGGGCGTGGTGTCCATCGACCAGGGGGCGATCAAGGGGTCGCGCCGGAGCAACCCGGCGACCTACACGGGCCTGCTCGAACCCATCCGCAAGGTCTTCGCCAAGGCCAACGGGGTCAAGCCCGCCCTGTTCTCGGCCAACTCCGAGGGCGCCTGCCCCGCGTGCAACGGCGCCGGGGTCATCTACACCGACCTGGGGATGATGGCCGGGGTCGCGACGACCTGTGACGAGTGCGAGGGCAGGCGGTTCGACGGGTCGGTGCTCGAATACAAGTTCGGCGGCAAGGACATCAGCGAGGTCCTCGCGATGTCGGTCGCCGAGGCCGAAGAATTCTTCCGCGAGGGCGAGTCCAAGATCCCGGCCGCCCACGCGATCCTGCGCCGGCTGGTCGACGTGGGGCTCGGCTACCTGGCCATCGGCCAGCCGCTGACCACGCTGTCCGGCGGCGAGCGCCAGCGCCTCAAGCTGGCGACCCACATGGCGGAAAAGGGCGGCACCTACGTCCTCGACGAGCCCACGGCCGGTCTTCACCTGGCCGACGTGGAGCAGTTGCTGGGCCTCCTCGACCGGCTGGTCGACTCCGGCAAGTCGGTCATCGTGGTCGAACACCACCAGGCCGTCATGGCTCACGCCGACTGGATCATCGACCTGGGGCCTGGGGCCGGGCACGACGGCGGCCGCATCGTCTTTGAGGGCACCCCGGCCGACCTGGTGGCCAAGCGGTCGACGCTGACGGGGGAGCATCTGGCGGCATACGTAGGAGCGTAGAACCGCCCGCGCTCTCGGCCCGAGGTCGGGGCCTGGGCGGCCGCCGGCCGGAAGTTTCGCCGATTGTTTTCCACGCAGCGCTTTGCATTTCGGTTGATTCGAGTATTCCGCCAAGTGTGCTTACTTGGCGGAATACTCGACCAGGAGAGAAAGCCTGCCGTGCCAACCATTGTGTCTAATCGGGCGTCCTTTCCTATATGGCACTGTGGAGAAAAGGCTTGGTCGTCGGTGTCGCCGTCGCGGCCGGGATCGCGTTAGTGGGTTCCCCCGCCGGCGCCGCCCCCAAGAAGCGCCCCGCGCTGCCCGGTGACGTCAACGGCGACGGCCGGGCCGACGTCATCGCGGGCGCGCCCCTGCTCAAGGCCGGCGGCAAGACTGACGCCGGTGCCGTCGTCGTCTGGTTCGGTGGGACCAAGGTCTCGGCCAAGGCCAGGATCGCCATCTCGTCCAAGCCGGTCGCCAAGGAGAATCTCGGCCAGGTTGTCGCGACCGCTGATTTCGACCGTGACGGTCATGCCGACGTGCTCGCCTCGGCTCGCAAGAGAATCGTCGTCTTCCGTGGCTCGGCCACGGGTCTCCGATTCAGTAAATCGTTCGCCTGGCCGGTCACGAACGCCCCCATGCAGGCCGCCGACTTCAACGGCGACGGCTATGGCGACGCGGTCGTCCAGGGCAACAAAGAGATCGTCGTCTTCAAGGGCGGTAACAAGGGACTGACCAAGTCGGCCACGTTGAAGAACGGCGCGGCGAAATTCGGCGCCGTGCTGGCCGTCGGCGACGTCACGGGCGACAGACGGCCCGATCTCGTGGCGACGAACTTCCGTCCCGCCTATCCGGAACCCACCGGCCCGCAGCGCGTCACCGTCATTCCGGGGAACGCGAAGGGTCTGGCCATGGCGCGGGCGTGGTCGTTCGAACCGGCCCGCCGGGACATCGTCGACGTCGTCGCGGGTGACCTGACCGGCGACGGGAAGGCCGATCTGGCCCTGGCGACGGGTGAGGGCGGAGTGCTCGTCCAGAAGAGTTCGGGGTCCGGTTTCGGTACGCCCCAGACCCTCGCCTTCGACTACTACCCCGCCAACCTCGCGGCGGGCGACGTGACCGGCGACGGCCGCGCCGACCTGGTCGTGCACGTCTCAGCCGACAACCACGACTGGGCCGAGCTCTATTCGGGCACCGCGACGGGGGTGACCAAGAAGGCCTCCAGGAAATACGACCGGGAGAACTACGAGACCCTCTTCGGCCGCGCGATGTGGATGGCGAACGTGGCAGGCGACGCGAAAGTCGATTTCATCGCGGGAATGCCCGGCGTTTATGGGATAGGCGAGATCCACGTACTCCCGAAAGGCTCTTACACGGGTCTTCAGCGGCTGAAACTGGGCTCGAGAGCCAGCGACGGCGTGGGTTCCAGCCTCCCGTAATCCACGCGTCTCGGTGCACCCTGCCTCGGGGTTCTGTCAGTGCCCGTCCCTACGATCCAGGCATGCGTGACGGGGTCATCTGGTGGTCGACGGAGAAGGCGACGTTCGGTCTGATCGTTCGTGACGGAGTGGTCGTCGAGGCGGCGCCCTACGCGCGGCGCTGGGCTCAAGGTCATCAGGTCGAGGAGATCTTCGCCAAAGCGGGTCGAGACGGGGCTGTCTCTGTCCGGTGGATCCCGCGACAATGACGGCATCATGGTGCGATTGCGGGTATTAGGACAGCTCGCGTCATCCGTCGGAGATGCCCCGGTTGAGCTGGGAACGTTCCTCCAGCGGGCGGTCATCGCCCGCCTCGTCGCAGGCAGTGGGCACATCGTGTCGGCCGACCGGTTCATCGAGGATCTCTGACGGGAGCAACCTCCGCCGAAGGCCGTCGGCGCGCTGGCCCACCACGCGCTGGCCGCCGCCACCGCCGCGACCGCCGCACGCGCTGTCTCCTCCGCGGCCAAGGCCGCAGAAAAGGCCTCTTCTCTGTACGTCCACCGCGAGGCCGTCACCCTCCTCACCGGCGCCGTGGAGATCGCCCCGGACGACGAACGGCGGCTCGACCTGCAGTGCCGCCTGGTGTCCGCCCTCGGGCACGCCGGCGACGTCAACGCCGCCAAGAAGGTCAGGAGCGAGGCCCTCGCGCTGGCCCGCCGCCTCGGCGACCTGGCCGCCACGGCCCGCGTGATCACGTCGATGGACGTGCCGCTGATCTGGAGCATCGTCACCGAGCACGTCCTCGACCTCGACATGATCGAGGCCATCCAGGAGGTCCTGCCGGACAGCGAGGGGGCGATGCGGTGCCGCCTGCTCGTGGCCCTGTGCAACGAGACCGAGCCCTTCGGCGGCGAGCAGATCGAACGTGACAGCGCGGAGGCGATCGAGATCGCCAAGGGGCTCAACGATCCGGTGCTGCTCTGCATGGCGTACAACGCCCGTTACTGGGTCTGCGTGCACGCCGGGCGGAGCGAGCGGCTCGACCGGCTGTCCGGCGACGTGATAGCGGTGGCGGAGGCCAACGGGCTGCCGGGATACCTCACGCTGGGCCGCTACATGAAGATCATGGTCGCCTTGGCCCCGGGGCGACCGCGCCCAGGCCCGCCACTACGCCACCCTGGCCACCAGCAGCTCCACCAGCGGTCAGTTCGCCCATCTGCTCGGCGTCTTCGCCCTGCTCGACTCCATCGACCTCTACATCGAGGGCCGCTTCGACGAGGCCGAGCGGGCCGCCGCCGCGCTGGCCGAGCGACTCGCCGCCATCGGCGACGGCAACGCGCTGACCTTCGGACTGCTGGCCCGGCTGTCCATCGGGATCACCCGGGGCGACATCGGCCCGCTCATGGACGACTACGAGGCCGTCTGGAAGGACCTGGAGACCGTCCACGAGATCTACTCGCGGACGCTGGTGGCCGCCGGGCGGCGGCGCCCGCCGAACGCTCGATCAGCGGCCACACGATCTCGTCCTCACGCGTGTGGTGCTGGTGGATGGTGTGGGTGATCCGGCCCACGAAGCGGGCGATCGCCCGCGCCCTCGTGGGCGTGGTGGCGGTCAGGTGCTCGGTGAGGGCCACGAGGCGGTGCAGGTCGCCGCGCATGGCGCGGTGGATGATCCGGATGCCGGTCAGGTCAGGGGTCGTCATGCCTCAGACGATGCGTTGCCGTACTTAGCGGAGACCTGGGGTCGACTTGGTGTGGCCTATGAGGCGAAATTGACGGTGGGGGACGCTAGTTTGTCGAGCTATGAGGAGTCGATGGGTGGGGCCTGACGGCTACGCGATCGTGCCCGGACTGTTCGGCGAGCGTCAAGTGCTTCGCGTGGAACGGCATGGCCGCCACCTCGCCGACTGCTTCTCGGTCGACGAGGTCGCCCGGTTCGTCGACCTGGCCGACCTCTGTGAAGTCGTGCCGCTCAGGCCATAACAACACCCTCAGGTAACAGGGATTTCCCGACCCGGCCGTTTACGGTCGAGACATGCGCCTGGTCACTGTCCTCGCCTTCTGCGTCGCGCTCGTCGCCTGCGGCTCCGCGACGCCACCTGACGGGATCCCCAGCCCGACGCCGCCTGCCGCGTCCACACCGTCGGCCCAGGATGTGTACGTGCTCAACTTCTTCGGCGACGAGCAGGGCTCGCCCGCCCAGAAGCCGGCCGACCTGGTGATCTCCGAGTTCTCCACGATGAACAAGCTCAGGTGGGACAAGTGGGGGCCCGACAACGCCGTGGGCCACGGCATGCTGACCGGCAGCTGGTGCCTGCCCGACTGCCTGGAGAAGCCCTATGAGGCCAAGGTGACCCTCGCCACGCCGACCAGCAGGCAGGGCCGCACTTTCTTCACCAGCTACACGATCGAACCCGGCGACCTCCAGTCGGCCCAGGAGCAGGGCGCCGACCTGATCGGGACCCTCCAGACTCCCTAGCCGATTGGATTTCGCATCCACTGCGCGGGACGTGTATGGTTTACCCATCCGCGAACGCGAGAGCGAACGCAGGATCCGCCCCTATAGCTCAGTCGGCAGAGCGTCTCCATGGTAAGGAGAAGGTCAACGGTTCGATTCCGTTTGGGGGCTCTAAAGCCATCAGGTCCTGTCCGATAAATTCGGGTGGGGCTTTTGGCTTGGCGGGTGGAAATCATGCCCCGCGAAATTGATTTGGGGATTACTCGTAATCCCCGAAGCCCGTTCCCAGTGGAATACCACGTGTGTGGCAGTCGCACGGGTCGGGTATCCTTGCGTGGCCGGTCAGTTTTCGTCGGCCTCCAGGCGGAGTAGCTCAGTCAGGCAGAGCAAACGGCTCATAATCGTTGTGTCGCCGGTTCAAGTCCGGCCTCCGCTACTACCCTTCCGGGTTCCCTTCACAGGGCCGGTGTGGGTTGTCCAGTAGTCCCAGACGTAGAAAGGCACTCCCACGTGGCTGCCACCGACGTTAGGCCGAAGATCACGCTGGCCTGCCAGGAGTGCAAGCACCGCAACTACATCACGCGGAAGAACCGGCGCAACGACCCGGATCGGCTTGAGCTGAAGAAGTACTGCCCCAACTGCAAGACGCACCAGGCTCACCGAGAGACCCGCTAAACCTGTAGTCAGTTCAGCGAACACCCGGCGGCCCCCCAGCCGTGGGTGCGGTGCTCGTTCTCACGCGAAACCGGCGACGCCACTTTCAGGGCCGCCGGTTGTTCGCGTTTCCATTGGTGCTTCCTCCTCGGTTATCGCGCTGTTCGGCCGTACGGTAGAACTGGTCGTTCACAACACTGATCAACCGCGAGGAGCGCCCGATGGCGTTGAACCGCGACTTCATCGGGCGGGCGTACTCGTCGCCGACGCCCTACGAGGTCAGCCGCCTGAAGATCAAGGAGTTCGCCGCCGCCATCGGTGACGCGAACCCGATCTACCGCGACGCCGAGGCCGCTCAGGCCGCCGGGCACCCCGACGTGGTCGCCCCGCCGACCTTCCCCATCGTGTTCGCCCTGACGGGCGCCGGTGAGGGGCTCAACGACCCCGAATTCGGGCTCGACTGGGCGATGGTCGTCCACGGCGAGCAGCGGTTCACCTATGACCGGCCCATCTACGCAGGCGACCAGTTGCTGTGCACCTCGACGATCTCCGAGATCCGCTCGGTGGGCCGCAACGAGTTCGTGACCGTCCGCGGCGACGTCACCACCCTCGACGGCGAGCCCGTCTGCACCAGTTTCAACGTGATCGTCGAGCGGGGAGGGGCGAAGTAGCCATGGGCGCCACGATCAAGTACGACGAGGTCGAGCAGGGCCAGGAGCTGCCCCCGGCCGAATATCGCGTCCAGCGCGTCAACCTGGTGATGTACGCCGGGGCGTCCGGTGACTTCAACCCCATCCACTGGAACGAGCGGTTCGCCACGTCCGTCGGCCTGCCCGACGTGATCGCCCACGGGATGTACACGATGGCCCAGGGCGGCCGTTACGTCACCGACTGGGCCGGCGACCCGGGCGCCGTCGTCGACTACGGCGTGCGGTTCTCGTCGATGGTGGTCGTGCCCGACGACGACACGGGCGCCACGATCACCGTCTCCGGCCTCATCGAGGAGAAGCTCCCCGACAAGCGGGTGATCGTCGTGCTGACCGCCAAGTCGGGCGACGCGCGGGTGCTGTCCAAGGCCAGGGCGGTTGTTCAGCTCGCTTAAGCCCAAAATGCGGGGGTAGCGCTCCCTAGGTGAGCCAACCACCGCGAAACGTCGTCGAGATCGCCGAACGCCGCGCCGCGGCCCGTGCCGACAAGGACTTCGAGGCCGCCGAGCGGCTGCGCGAGGAGCTCGTCCGCGCGGGCTACGACGTCTACGACACGCCCGGCGGCGGCTTCGAGCTGACCGAACGTCCCCACTACGAGGTGTGGCCGTCGGTCCGGTCGATCCCGGTGTCGTCGATCGTCGAGGGCCGCCCGCCCGGCGATCCCGACCCGAAGTCGACCGTGCCCTATCCGGGGTCGATCACCGAGACGGCGCTCAACGACGCGGGCACCCCGTCGATGGCCGCCTCGCAGGCCCTGTGGGACGGCGCGATCGCCACCTCGCGCGTCGACCGGCAGATCGACATCCCGAAGCTGACCGCCTCGGTGGCGCTGCTGGTCGACGGGTGGCCCGACGACCTGCGGGCCTGCGTCGCGGCGCTGCTCGCGCACAGCGACGCCGGGATCATCGCGCTCGACCTGGGCAACGTCGACGGCGCCGGAGACGTCCTGCACGAACTGGCCGAGGCCAACCCCGACCGGGTCAGAGCCTGGCACGTCGCCGAGAAGCCCCACTGGGACGGCGGAACCGCCGAGTGGGGTCCGGCGCGGACCAAGCTGCTCCAGCTCGACACGGCCGACGCTCACGTGATCATGGATACCTCGACGATCCTCGAGGGCGACGCGATCCGGCCGCTGCTGCGGGCGCTGGAGGTGCCCGATGTGGTCGGCGCCGGGTGGAAGGGCGTCGAACCCGAATCGGGCGGCACCGAGTGGCGCGACGCGGGGGCCGGGGAGGTCCCGGCGCTGCTGGGCTATCTCTTCGCGGTCAACCGGGCCAAGGCGCTGGGGGTCGGCGGGTTCCCGGAGAAGGCGCGCTTCTACCGCAACGCCGATCTGGAGTTCTCGCTGATGCTGCCGGGGCGTCTGATCGTCCCGGAGAAGGACCTGCCGGTGCGTCAGGCCCGTCACCGGGGCTACTTCGACACCGAGGCCGACTATCGCGAGCAGGAGTCGACGCGGACCTACGACAGAGTTCTCGACCTGCTCCGCCGTTAGGCTGGCGGGCATGGAAGAGGGGGTGCGGCTCGCGCCGTACACGACGTTGCGGGTGGGCGGGAACGCGCGGGCCTTCGTGACCGCCGAGACCGATGAGCGGCTGGTCGACCTGGTCGCGGGCGCTGACCGGCGCGGGGAGCCCGTGCTGATCCTGGGCGGCGGGAGCAATCTGCTGATCTCCGACGCCGGGTTCGACGGCCTCGTGATCAGGGTCGGCACGCGTGGAGTGGTGATCGACGGCGGCCTGGTGACGGCGGCGGCGGGGGAGGACTGGGATCCCCTCGTCGAACGGTGCGTGGCCGAAGGGCTGTCCGGCATCGAGTGTCTGTCGGGGATTCCCGGGCTGGTCGGGTCGACCCCGATCCAGAACGTGGGCGCCTATGGCCAGGACGTCTCCCAGACGGTCGTCGCCGTACGGGTGTTCGACCGCCACGCGCGGGAGACCCTCGACCTCGAAGCAGCCGATTGCGGGTTCGCCTACCGCGACAGCGCCTTCAAAGGCGCCCTCGACCGGTTCGTGGTGCTGTCGGTGACCTACCGGCTCAAGACCGATGGTCTTTCGCGGCCATTGGCGTACGCGGAACTGGCGAAGAGCCTCGGCGTCGTGCCCGGCGAGCGGGTGCCGCTTGCGCAGGCGCGGGCGAAGGTGCTCGAACTGCGCAGAGGCAAGGGCATGGTGCTCGACCCTTCAGACCCCGACACCATCAGCGCCGGATCGTTCTTCACCAACCCGATACTGGGCAAGGCGCAGGCCGACGCGCTCGAGGAACTGGCCCCGGGTTACCCGCGCTGGCCGGCTGAAGACGGCGCCGTGAAGGTCCCGGCCGCCTGGCTGATCGAGCACGCCGGGTTCCGCAAGGGCCACGCGAAGGGCCCGGTCCGGCTGTCCACCAAACACACCCTCGCGCTCACCAACCCCACCGGCCGGGCCTCGGCGGACGACCTCATCGAGCTTGCCCGGGAAGTGCGGGATGGGGTCAAAGCGAAGTTCGGGGTGACCCTGGTGAATGAACCCGTGATGGTAGGCGTTAGTCTTTGAGACAGCCCGAAGGGGAGTAGTCCACAACACCGCTGGTCGACATGCTGACGCGTTGAGCGTCCGGCCGCGGGGGCCCATGTGGCGGACGAGACCTTCGGCCCGACAGTGTTTTATCGCTGCCGGGCCGAAGTGATGCTCCCCGGCAGAACTCGGCCCGGTCGCGCTGATGCGAAAGGCGACCCCGAGTGGATGCGTTCTGGATCTCCCTCGCCGTGATCTTCGTGGCGGAGCTGGGTGACAAGAGCCAGCTGATGGCCATGACCTTCGCCACCAGGTTCCGGCCCCTTCCGGTCCTGGCCGGCATCACGATCGCGACGGCCGTCGTCCACCTTTTCTCCGTCGCCCTCGGCGGACTTCTCGGCGACCACCTGCCCACTACTGCGATCTCCATCGTGGCCGGCATCGCGTTCCTGGGCTTCGCCCTGTGGACGCTGCGCGGCGACTCCCTGACCGACGAGGAGGCCGCGAAGGCCAAGCGGGCCACCAAATCGGTGCTGCTGGCGGTGACGGTCGCGTTCTTCCTGAGCGAGCTCGGCGACAAGACCATGCTGGCCACGATCACCCTGGCCACCCAGTACGGCTGGGTCGGGACCTGGATCGGCTCGACGGTCGGCATGGTGGCCGCGGACGCGCTGGCCATCGTGATCGGCGGCCTGCTGGGCAAGCACCTGCCGGAGAAGTGGATCAAATACGGCGCCGCCGCCGCGTTCGCCGTCTTCGGCGTGCTCCTGCTGCTGGAGCCGCTGATCGCTTAGGTGAACAGCGACAGCCGGTGGGCCGCCGCGGCGGCCTCGCCCCTGGTCGAGACGCTCAGTTTGGCCAGGATGTTCGAGACGTGGACGCTGGCGGTCTTCGCGGAGATCGTCAGCGTCTGGGCGATGTCCCGGTTCGACCGGCCCTCGGTCAGCAGGCGCAGCACCTCGACCTCACGGGGCGTCAGCAGCGCCGTCGTCTCGGCCGGGACGTCGGTCAGGGCGATGCCCGCGCGGCGGGCCTGCGCCTCGATCTGTTCCATCAGGGGGACGGCGCGCAGGTCGGCCGCGATGGCGTGGGCCGTGCGGAGCCTGATCGCGACGCCCTCGCGGTGGAGGCCGTCGGCGGCCATGATCAGATTACGGGCCCGCTGGTAGGGGCGCTTCAGCACCGCCCAGCAGGCCGCGGCCGCCTCGAACTCGCCGTGACACTCCCGTTCGTAGGCCTCGCCGACCGGGCCCTTCGCGTGCATCGTGGCGCGGAAGTCGTCGGCCCTGGCCCGCAGGGCGGTGGCCCGGTTCGGGCTGATCGGCAGGGCGGCGTCGCTCACCCGGTAGGTCGTCGCGAGCAGGCGCCAGCCGAGCATCGGCTTGCGGGACAGCGGCCAGCTGTTGAGCGCCTTCTCTGCCTTCGTCAGCGCGGCCTCCGGGTCGCCCGTGAGCAGGTGCCACTGAAGGGCCGCGCGGGTGTTGAGGATGCGTTCCTGGGTGTACTCCTCGGTGCGGCCGGACAGGGCGCCCACCTCGGTCAGGTCGGCGAGGGCCTGCTCCCGCTCGCCCCGGGCCATGCCGATCTGGATGCGTACTCTGAGCAGGTGCCACCGGTTGAGCGGGGACGGGTCGAGCATCAGCGACCTGTTGATCAGGTCGATCGCCTCGTCCCAGCGGCCCAGCGACTCGAGCGCCTCGGCCCGGTTGTTGGCGATGAAGACGCCCTGGTTCCGGTAGCGGCCGTACTCGCGGGCGAGTTTCTCGGCCTCGACGGCCAGGTCGACGGCCTCCTCGGAGCGGCCCAGGTTCTCCAGCGCGTCGACGTTGTTGGCCAGCGCCCGCAGCACCACCCGGCCGGTTTTCAGACGGGTGCCGATCGCCTGGGCGCGGGCGTTGACGGCCAGCGCGGCCTCCAGGTCGTCGTTGATCGAGTGGCCGAGCGACAGGTTCATCAGGAGGTCGGCCTCCCGGCACTCGTCGCCCATCTCGCGGGCGATGCGCAGCGCCTCGGTGGTGAGCGCGGTGCCCTCGACGATCTCGTCGGCCATGATCAGCAGGGTGCCGAGACGGGTCAGCACGAGGGTCCGGGTCTCGCTGGGCAGCGGCACCAGCCGTTCGGCCCTTCTGAGGTGCTCGATGGGGCCGGGGCGGCCACGTTCCTTCTTGCAGCTCGCCATCCGGACCAGCAGTTCGGCGACCCGCTCGGGGGCGGTTTCGTCGTCGAGTTCGGCCAGTGCGGCCTTCACGTATTTGAGCGCCCGGTCGACGTCGCCGGCCGCGTAGGCGCCCTCGGAGGCGCGTTCGAGCACGGTGGTGTGGTCGGCGCCGATGCGCTCCGCGGCGTCCGGGACCTTGTCCCAGAGGGTGAGCACCCGTTCCAGCAACTGGACTTTCTCGGTGTACGCGAACGCCTTGGTCGCCTTCTCCGAGGCCTCCCAGGCCGAGATGAGCGCCCACAGATCGTCTCTGGCCGAATGCCAGTGGTGGGCGATCTCGATGGCGGCCCGGCCCGGCGGCACCAGGGCGCGGTCGCGGTCGATCTCCTGCGCGAACCGGGCGTGCAGCCGGGCGTGCTCACCGGGCAGCAGTTCGTCGTGGACGGCCTCGCGGATCAGCGCGTGCCGGAAGATGTAGCCCCCGTCGGCGACCTGGAGCACGTTGCGCGCCACGGCGGGCCTGATCGCGTCTTCGAGGTCGGACTCCGACAGCCCGCTGACGGCGCAGAGCAGGGGATGGCCGACCCGGTTGCCGCCGGCCGCCGCGATGCGCAGCAGCCGCTGGGTCTCGTCGGGCAGGCGCTCGACCTGGCCGATGATCAGGTCGTGGAGTGATTCGGGCAGGGTCCCGTCGTGGCCGCAGTCGAGCAGCGCCTCCACGAACAGCGGAATGCCGGCGCTGCGGTCGAAGATGGTCGACACCCGGCCGTAGGCGGGGATGGCGCCCAGGATCCCGGTCATCTGCCGGGCCACCTCGTCTTCGGTGAACCGCGGCACCTCGACCTTGGTGATCCCGTCGACCCGGTTCAGCTCGGCGAGCACCGGCCGGAGCGGGTGGGTGCGGTGCAACTCGTCCGACCGGTACGTCAGCACCATGAGCATCGGAATCGCCGACACGTTCCGGCTCAGGAAGGCAATGAGGTCACGACTCGACCGGTCGGCCCAGTGGACGTCCTCGATGATCAGGACCATCGGGCGGCGTTCGGCCAGCCGTTCCAGCAGCGTCAGTATCTGTTCGAACAGGCGGGCCCTGGCCGTGTCGGTCTCGACGTCGCCGCTCGGCTCGCCGAACTCCGGCAGCAGCCGGGCCAGGTCGCGGGCGGCGCCTTCAGGCAGCAGCGCGGCGACGTCCGCAGCCCCCATGTCGCGGACGAGCTGGCGCAGGACCGCCGTGAACGGCGCGTAGGCCAGACCTTCGGTGGACAGCTCGACACAGCCCCCGGCGAAGACCTGCGCTCCGTCGGCGGCGGCCTGTTCGGCGAACCGGGTGACCAGCCGGGTCTTACCGACCCCCGCCTCGCCGCCCACGAGGACGGCGGCGGCGGCCTGTTTACGGGCCTGGTCGAAAATCTCGCCGAGCAGCCCCAGCTCGGTCTCCCGTCCGACGAAGACGGGGCTAACGGCCCGACCCATCATGTCGTCCAGCATGTCACGCCTACTCGATGAGATTCGCGTCTATTTATGGGGGTTGAGATGCCGGGCCGGGAGGGAGGTTCCGGCCCGGCATCTGGACGCGCTTCACAGGGCCCGGAACTTGCCGAGGCTGGCACGGAGGCGGTGATGCCCGCCCCGCTCGCGCGCCTTCTCCGCTTCCCTGACGCGGCGGTAGCTGGTCGCCTCGTCGTGCAGCTCGGCTACCCGGTTGAGGATGATCTGGTAGTGCAGTTCGGGGGTCATCTGACCGTCTCCTTGTTTCGTGTACGTCTTCCTTGCTGTCTCTAGGTTCGGTCTAAGACACCCCCCGGGGCATCGGGCGGATGCCCTATCTCGTAGGGGTTGTGTGCGTATTCGTACCTAAGACCCTGCTTAGGCCAGTTGTGAGATGTGCCAAAAACGAAGGCGCAGTGTCGTGAGCACCCGGTTTGGCGGTATTCCCCAAGGTCGGCGATGCTGGGGAGGTGTCAACTGTGACTGCCTCGACGAATGCCTCGCTGCGGGCCTTCCTGCACGGTCTGCCCGGTGTCGACCGGGTCGGAGCCGATGCCAGGGCCGCGATGCTGGGCACCCGATCGATCAAGACGTCCGCCAAACGCCAGGCCATCGACATGGCCATCTCCATGGTCGACCTCACGACCCTGGAAGGCGCCGACACCCGGGGCAAGGTCCGGGCGATGTGCGCGAAGGCCGTCCACCCCGACCCGACCGACGCCACGGTCCCCTCGGTCGCGGCCGTGTGTGTCTATCCCGATCTGGTGGCCGAGGCGCGTGACGTCGTCGGTTCATCGGGGGTGAAGGTGGCCTCCGTCGCCACCGCGTTCCCCAGCGGGCGCTCGACGCTCGAGGTGAAGGTCTCCGACACGGCGTTCGCCGTCGCGGCCGGGGCCGACGAGATCGACATGGTCATCGACCGGGGCGCGTT
Organism: Herbidospora mongoliensis; assembly: GCF_001570545.1. Taxonomy (GTDB): domain Bacteria; phylum Actinomycetota; class Actinomycetes; order Streptosporangiales; family Streptosporangiaceae; genus Herbidospora; species Herbidospora mongoliensis. Next base: position 846,302 of record NZ_BBXD01000008.1, read on the forward strand.
CCTGTCCGGTGACTACCTGAAGGTCTTCGAGGAGATCCAGGCCATCAAGGCGGCCTGCGGCGAAGCCCATCTCAAGGTCATCCTGGAGACCGGCGAGCTGGCCACCTACGACAACGTGCGCCGCGCCTCGTGGCTGGCCATGCTGGCCGGGGGAGACTTCATCAAGACGTCCACCGGCAAGATCCAGCCCGCCGCCACGCTGCCGGTGACGCTGGTCATGCTCGAGGCGGTGCGCGACTTCCTGGCCCTCGAAGGGCGCAAGGTGGGCGTGAAGCCGGCCGGCGGGATCAAGACGACCAAAGACGCGATCAAGATGCTCGTGCTGGTCAACGAGACCGCGGGGCCCGACTGGCTCGACCCCGACTGGTTCCGGCTCGGCGCGTCGTCGGTACTCAACGACCTGCTGATGCAGCGCCAGAAGCTCACCACCGGCCGTTACGCCGGCCCCGACTACTTCACCCTGGACTGAGATGATCTTCGAGTACGCACCGGCGCCCGAGTCGCGCGATGTCGTCGACATCAAACCGTCGTACGGGCTGTTCATCAATGGCGAGTTCGTGGACGGGTCGGGGACCCCCTTCAAGACCATCAACCCCGCCTCCGAGGAGACGCTGGCCGAGATCGCGACCGCGACCGAGGCCGACGTCGACCGGGCCGTGCAGGCCGCCCGGAAGGCCTTCGGCGTCTGGTCGTCGCTGCCCGGCTCCGAGCGGGCCAAGTATCTGTTCCGGATCGCCCGCATCATCCAGGAGCGGGCCCGCGAACTGGCCGTGCTCGAGTCGATCGACAACGGCAAGCCGATCCGCGAGTCGCGCGACGTCGACCTGCCCCTGGTCGCCGCCCACTTCTTCTACTACGCCGGATGGGCCGACAAGCTCGAATACGCCGGTTACGGCACCACCCCGCTCGGGGTGGCCGGGCAGGTCATCCCGTGGAACTTCCCGCTGCTGATGCTGGCCTGGAAGATCGCGCCCGCGCTGGCCTGCGGCAACACCGTCGTGCTGAAGCCCGCCGAGACCACCCCGCTGACCGCGCTGCTGTTCGCCGAGATCTGCCAGCAGGCCGACCTGCCGCCGGGCGTGGTCAACATCGTGACAGGTGCGGGCGAGACCGGCGCGGCCGTCGTCGGCCACCCCGAGGTCGACAAGGTCGCCTTCACCGGGTCGACCGAGGTCGGACGGCTGATCGCGAAGTCGGTCGCCGGCACGAACAAGAAGGTGACCCTCGAACTCGGCGGCAAGGCCGCCAACATCGTCTTCGACGACGCGGCCCTCGACCAGGCCGTCGAGGGCATCGTGACCGGCATCTTCTTCAACCAGGGGCACGTCTGCTGTGCCGGGTCCCGGCTGCTGGTCCAGGAATCGATCGCCGAGGAGCTGATGTCGTCTCTGAAGCGGCGGCTGTCCACGCTGCGGCTCGGCGACCCGCTCGACAAGAACACCGACATCGGCGCGATCAACTCGGCCGCCCAGCTGGCCAAGATCCGCGAGCTGTCCTCGGCTGGGGAGAGCGAGGGGGCCGAGCGCTGGTCGCCCGCCTGCGCGCTGCCCGACAAGGGTTTCTGGTTCCCGCCGACCGTGTTCACCGGGGTGTCCCAGTCACACCGGATCGCGCGCGAGGAGATCTTCGGCCCGGTCCTGTCGGTCCTCACCTTCCGCACTCCGGCCGAGGCCGTCGAGAAGGCCAACAACACGCCCTACGGGCTGTCGGCCGGTGTCTGGACGGAGAAGGCCTCCCGGATGCTGTGGATGGCGTCCAAGCTGCGGGCCGGGGTCGTCTGGTCCAACACGTTCAACAAGTTCGATCCCACCTCGCCGTTCGGTGGGTTCAAGGAGTCCGGGTACGGGCGTGAGGGCGGTCGCCACGGGCTCGAGGCGTACCTGAAGGAGATCTCGTGAGCGAGCGGCTGTCGGTGCGGAAGACGTACAAGCTGTACATCGGCGGTGCGTTCCCTCGGTCGGAGAGCGGGAGGTCCTACGCCGTGACCGGTGCCAAGGGCGAGTTCCTGGCCAACGCGTCCAAGGCGTCCCGCAAGGACCTCCGGGAGGCCGTCGTCGCCGCTCGGAAGGCCTTCCCGGGGTGGTCTTCGGCCACCGCCTACAACCGGGGGCAGATCCTCTACCGGATCGCCGAGATGCTGGAGGGGCGGCGGGCGCAGTTCGTGTCCGAGGTCGCCGAGGCCGACGGGGTGTCCGGGAAGAAGGCCGGCGAGCTCGTCGACGCGGCCGTCGACCGGCTGGTCTGGTACGCCGGGTGGTCCGACAAGATCACGTCGCTGCGGGGGTCGTCGAATCCTGTCTCCGGGCCCTATTTCAACCTGTCGACGCCTGAGCCGACCGGGGTGGTCGGGATCGTGGCTCCGCCGATGGGTCCGCTGTTCGGGCTCGTCTCGGTGATCGCACCGGTGATCGTGACGGGGAACACCTGCGTGGTGATCGCCTCCGAGCGGGCGCCGCTGCCGTCGATCACGCTGGCCGAGGTGCTGGCCACCTCCGACCTGCCGGGTGGGGTGGTGAACATCCTGACGGGGTCCGCCGCCGAGATGGCGCCCTGGATGGCGGGGCACATGGACGTCAACGGGCTCGATCTCACCGGGGCGGACGCGGAGCTGGCGCAGAAGTGCGAGGAGCTGGCGGCGGAGAACCTGAAGCGGGTGCTGCGGCCTAATGGGAAGACGGATTGGGCGGCGAACCCGGGAACGGGGCGGATGACGGCGTTCCTGGAGACCAAGACGGTCTGGCACCCGATCGGGATCTGAACGGCTAGAAGAGGCCGTGCCGCCTGGCGAACACTCCGAAGGCCGAGCCCGAACACGGCTGGCGCATTCCTGTGGCGATCAACGCGTCGAGGATGTTGTCGGCCGAGACTTCGGTCAGTTTGCCTTGGCGGCACGCCCGACCGAGCAGCCAGAGGGTTCCGTGAACCTCAAGGCCATACGCGCCGGCCACGGTTCTCGCCTCCCGGTCGTCGGTGATGGCGATTCCGGCTTCGAGTTCTGCTGCGGTGAACACACTGGCTTCCCCGCGGTCTCGTCGTGCGGAGCCGATTCTCCGCATCCAGGTGGCGAGCCCGAGAATCTCCCGCATGGATGACAGATCCGATACGCCGAGCCATTCGGCGTCAAGCGCGTGCTGTACTTCCGGATTCGTGGGCAGTGCCTTTCGGATTTCGTCGCGCACGATGTGGGTCGTCAGACACGTTTCTCCGGCGAGCAGATCGCTCAGCACATCGAATCGTTCGGCCAGACAGAAGTGAGTGAGGCACATGGTGTCGAAGACCAGGGGGCGACCGCTCACAGAACGGAATCTCCGTCGTCTCTGAGAGGCAGATCTTCTTCTGTCAGATGTCCCCGCATCATCTCTACGGCACGTGATGCCGTAACCAGTTGTCGCCGATATGCCTCCAGCACGGCATGGGCGTAACGAGGTGAAACCCGGATCGACTCCAGGTCCGGCTGTGGAGCCCAGCCGACGGCCTCAAGAAGTTCAGCACGCGTGGGGGTGCGCCTCCGGAGATTCGTCACTTGCTCTCTGTCGAGGAAACCCGCCTCCGTCGCCTGGCGAATGACAAGCGACCATGAGGCTCGATAGTGGGCTGCGACCTTCATCAGTCCTTCGCGGATCGAATCTCGGCTCATACCCTCATACGCCGCGATCGGCACCAGAAGCTCTGCGGCGAAGGCGTCGATGACTGTTTCCCGGTCGCTGCGGGACGCGCTGATACCGATGTCGGAGGAGTACTCATCGCCGATGATCAGATGGCCCAACTCGTGTGCGGCGGTGGCACGTCGGCGGCCAGGGTCGCCCTGCCGGCTGACCACCGCGGCGGCAACGTCGCCTTCGATCATCGACGCGCCGTCACCTGGAAGATCAACAACTGCGATGAGTTGCCCCATTTCCTCGCATACGGCGATGAGGGACTCGATAGGGCGCGCATTGAGTCCAAGCCGCTGCCTGACCCACCTCGCCGCTTCGCGGGCGTCTGAAGTTCTTTGGATGGGACTCGAATAATCGACAACCGGCGGAGGTGACAGCACTCCCAGATCGATGAGTTGCCGGATGTCCGCCGCCCAGGCGGTGAGTGCCACCTGCAGTCTGAAGGCGTTCCTGCCCGCGTCGGTCGCTGTGTCCTCGGTCAACTGGACTCGGCGAGATATGACCGCTGGCGGGGTGCTAACAAGGAAATCCAGCGGAATGTCCAGAACGTCAGACAGTCGCAACAGCTCCAGTGCGTCGACGCGCCGAACGCCTATTTCGATCTTGGCGATCATCGTCCGGTCGAGACTGAGGGCCCGTGCCAGATCTTCCTGTGAGAGGCCGGCGGCGACACGACATTCGCGCACACGTTCGCCGACGTCCGCCCACTGCTCCGGGTCTTTCATGGTGCGATAATCGCACGCGTTCTGCATAGCGGCTACCTGCTGTGTCAAACGAGTAGCCGTCAATCGTTCAACGCTTTGACCGCTGTCAAATGAGCGACGCGTGTCGAGCCCATGGCCGGGCGCGCTCCAGGTAGCCCGCCAGGCTGAGCAGCATGCCTTCGCCATCCGGTGGGGCGATCAACTGGATGCCGATCGGCAGGCCTGAGCTGTGGCGGCCGAACGGCAGGGTCATCGCGGGCCAGCCCGCCATGTTCCACGCCCCCGTCAGCGGCGCGTAGGTGATGTTGGTGTAGGCGTTGCGGGCCATGCCCTTCGACGCCCAGCCGTCCGGGGAGGGCGGCAGGTGGGCGATGGTCGGGGTGATGAGCACGTCGGCGTCGCCGAACCAGAGGTCGGCGCCGTTGGCCCGCCAGTCGTCGCGGCCCCGGGTACCGTCTCGCCGGATCTTCTGGAGCAGCCGTCCGGTGCGGGCCATCGAGCGGGTTCGTCCTTCGAGTCTGCGCTGGTCGAGGTCGCCTGCGTCGGCGGCGGCGCAGGAGTACCAGGCGGCGATGGTCGACCAGCCGAGCGACATCGGGAACCTGCGGCCGTGGTCGACGACCGTGTGGCCCGCTTCGCGCAGCGTCGCGCCGGCCGCTCGGACGGCCTCCTGGAACTCCGCGTCCACCGAGAAGCCTGGCGGGAGCGGGTTGGGGGCGACGGCGATGCGGAGGTCTTCGGCCTCGGGGAGGATCGGCGTTCCCGTCATCACGGTCAGGGCCAGGATCGTGTCGTTGACGCTGGTGGACAGGGGGCCGTTCTCGGCCATCGCGAACCAGTCGTGCGGCGGGGGCTCCAGCATGCCGTGGCCGGGTTTGAGGGCGACCACGCCGCAGCACGCCGCCGGGATCCGTAACGACCCGAGCCCGTCGTTCCCCAACGCCAGGGGGACCATTCCGGAGGCCACCGCTGCCGCGCTGCCGCCCGAGGATCCGCCTGCCGTCCGGTCGGGGTTCCAGGGGTTGCGGGTCTCGGAGAAGGCGTACAGACAGAGTTCGGGGACCTTCGTCAGGCCGATCACGATCGCGCCCGCCGCGCGGAGCCGGGCGACCACGGGGTGGTCCGTCAGGGCGGCGGAAGCCGGAGAAGCCAGGGAGCCGTTGGTGGCGGTATGTCCTGCCACGGCCACGTTGTCCTTGATCGCCACGGGCACTCCCGCCAGCGGCAGGTCGGGGCGGTGTCCCAATGCCTTCGCCTCGGCCATCGCCGAGTCGGCCAGGACCGTCCTGAAGGCTCCGATGGCCCCGTCACGTGCGGCGACGGCTTCCAGGTGGTCGGCCACGACCTGCTCCGCTGTCGCCTCGCCGGCGCGCACGGCGTCGGCTATCTCCACGGCGGTACGTCCGGCCCACGACATGTCCAGAGTCTGGACCGGACACACCTGCCATTTGAAGGCTCGTAACCAAGACGATGCCTAGTCGGACCTTTTCGGCGCCCGTCCCGCCTGAGCCAGCGCCATTCTCAGCGCGAATTCGATCTGCGCGTTGACGCTGCGGAGGTCGTCGGCCGCCCACTTGGCCAGAGCTTCGTGGACGGCCGGATCGAGCCGCAGCAGGAGCTTCTTGGGCTCCTTTTTGGCGGGACGTTCGTCAGGCATACAGGCTGCCGGCGTTGACCACCGGCTGGACCGCCCGATCGCCGCACAGCACGACCAGGAGGTTGGAGACCATCGCGGCGCGGCGTTCCTCGTCGAGTTCGACGACGTTCTCCTCGCTGAGACGGTCGAGGGCGAGCTGGACCATGCCGACCGCGCCTTCGACGATCTGCCGCCTCGCGGCGACGACCTGGGCGGCCTGCTGGCGGACCAGCATGGCCTGGGCGATCTCGGGGGCGTAGGCCAGGTGGGTGATGCGGGCCTCCAGCAGCTCGATGCCGGCCAGTTCGGTGCGCTCGCGGAGTTCGGTGGTGAGCTCCTCGGCGACCGTCGCGCCGTCACGGAGGCTGGTGCGCTCCTCGACGTGGGAGTCGTAGGGATGCGTCGTCGCCAGGTGCCGCACGGCGGCCTCCGACTGGATGGCGACGAAGTTCTCGTAGTCGTCCACCGAGAACGACGCCTTGGCGGTGTCGACGACCCGGTAGACGACGACGGCGCCGATCTCGACGGGGTTGCCGTCGGCGTCGTTGACCTTGAGCTTGGCGGTCTCGAAGTTCCGAACCCGGAGGCTGATGCGGTTCTTGTCGGTGAACGGGACCGTCCAGGTGAAGCCGGCGGCCTTGACGGTGCCGATGTAGCGGCCGAAGAACTGCACGACTTTGGCCTCGTTGGGGTTCACGATCGCGAAGCCGGACGCCGCCAGGCCCACGATCACCACCGCCACGACCAGGCTCACGATGAAGAACGCCTCGTCCCGGGTCAGGCCGAACAGCACCAGCGCCGCCGTGACGACGATCAGCGCGAGCAGGATGACGAACCCGTTCATCCTGAAGGCCTCTCGTTCCATGCGCTTTCTCCTGACTATCGAAGTGATATCACTAAGATAGCTCATCAGTATCGTCCAGGGTCAAGAGTTCGGCCACGACCACTCTGTAGTGGTATTTCTCGGTCGCCCCTTTGATCGTGGTCAGGTACTCGTCGTCGCTGATGCGGTAGACGCTGCGGCTTCCCAGGTTCATCGGGTGATGCGGGACGTGCCGCACCGCGAGCTCGTACGCGATCGATCTGGCCTCCGGTCGCTCACCCTTGACCTGGTAGATGTCGGAGATGCGCCACTCCTTGTTGCGGGGGCCGCCGACGTTCTCCTCGATGAGGACTCTCCACTGGCTCATAGCTCGCGATCATGCCAAAACGCGCCCTCCCTGAGGGGAGGGCGCGTCTAGTTGGCTACCGGGCTACTCGCCCAGAAGGTTCTTCAGGGTCTGCGGGTCGACCTCCTTGACCTGGCCGGCCGGCGGCGTCTGCACGGTGACCGGCTTGTTGTAGTCCTTGACCGTCAGGTTCAGGTTGAACGGCTGGCCGCCTTCCGCGTTGCGGAACTGCTGCCGCTTGACCATGCCCGTGGAGTCGACCCAGGTGTCCACCCGGAGCGTCTTGGGCATGTTGGCGGGCGACGGCGACGGGATGGGCAGACCGGCGGCCTGCGCAGCCTCCTGCGTGTCGAGGGTGGAGCTGTAGTGGGTGACGGTCTGGCCGCCGACCTGCTCCTGCCCCTCGTTCTCGATGTCCTTGTACGCGCTCGAAATCTGCTTGATCGTCGCCGGGTCCTGGAGGCGGCCACTGGTGACCAGATCGGAGATCATCTTGCCGCGCTCGCCGGGCAGGTTGTTCAGCGGAACCTGCCACCACGTGTTGCCCTGGTTCGGGATCAGGCCGTCGCCGTTCACGTAGGCGGTGTCACCGCTGACGATGACCTGGGGCTGCGCGGAGTTGGGCTTGCCGTTGAGTGTGAGGGTGCTGACCTTGGCGGTCAGTACATTGGGCTTGTTCTGGCGGGCCCACGTGCCGCGCGCGTCGATTTTGCCGTTGGCGCTGAGGTGCATCGTGCCCGACGCGGTGTTGGCCTCGGCGCTCTTGGTCAGGGCGTCCTTAAGGGCCGCCGACGCTTCGGCGGTCGTCGTGGGGCTGGCAGAGGGGTTTTCCGAGCCCGAAGGGCTCTCAGTCGGCTCGGGACTCACCGCGGGTGCGGATGAGGGGACGTCCGGCACTGGTGTTGCCCATGCCGCCGTCGTCCCGACCCAGGCAGCGGCCGAGACCACTGCCGAGGCCGTGCCGAGAGCGGCGAGCCGAAGACGAGCGTGTCGCATGTGTCCCCCTGGTATGCGATTTGTGCTGTCCCCAGCACCGTAAGTGCACAAATGGGGTGAAAAGTAGTGGAATGTCCTTTAGGGGAATAACGCGGATGATCGCTTGACCGATGAGTGCCGGATCTTGACTGATCGTCTAGCGACGACGGGGATTGGTCCGGGACGTCGGCGGTGCGGACAGCGGATCCTCCGGCCAGGGATGCTTCGGATAACGCCCCCGCAGCTCGGCCCGGACCTGCCGATAGCCTTCCCGCCAGAACGACGCCAGATCCCCCGTGACGGCGACGGGTCTTCCCGCGGGTGAGAGCAGGTGGATGGTCACCGGGACGCCTGCCACGGCCGGGGTCCCCGTCCACCCGAAGAGCTCCTGCACCCTGGCCGCCAGCACCGGCCGGTCACCGCTGTAGTCGAGGCGGACCTGCGAACCGCTGGGGATCTCCAGTCGTTCCGGGACGACCTGGTCGATACGTACCGACCAAGGAATGAGCCCTCGGAGAGTGGTGGCGACATCGACGGCGGCCAGGTCGGCGCGGCGGCGGACCTTGGTCAGGTTGAGCGCCTCGACCAGCGCCTTCCCGACATCAGGCCACGGATCGCCGAGAGCCTTGTGGGCGAACTCCATCCGCTCCCGCAGCGCCCGGGCGGCCGGAGTCCAGTTCAGCAGCCCCAGACCCTCCTGCCGCAGCCCTTCTTTGACCGCCGCCGAGACGTCGACGTTCTTCAGGGCCTTGGACGACAACTCGATCGCCCCCAGCCTGCGCGTGCGCCGGGCCACCACATCGCCGTCGCGCCAGACGATCTCGTCTTCCTCGGTGATCGGCCCCGACATCAGCGCGATGCCCTCATCGATGACCGCGGCCTGCCGGATGCGCGCGGCCGCCCGCCCGGTGGCCCGATCGGCGACCGCGACCGCCAGCCACTCGGCCTCGGCGAGCCTGGACCCCTGCGAGACCTCGGCCCCCGTCCCGGAAGCCATGACGAACCCGGAACCGGGCCGCCGCCGCGCGACCCGTTCCGGGTAGGCGAGGGCGACCACGATCCCAGCGGCCTGGTCGTCGGTGTGCGCCTGCGTGGGGCTTCCCGAACTGGGACCTCGTGCGCTGGAGCTTCCCCGGCTCGGGCTTCCGGCGCGATCCGCCTGCCCTCGGGGCGCTTCCGGCGGAAGGGCCGCGGTCGCGTCACGCATCAGCCGGTCGGTCTCGCGCCGGATCTCCGGTGTCCGGGTGGCTCGCCAGACGGTGACGAGGTCGTCGGAGGCGTCCCGGGGGAGCTGGCCGGACAGGAGAGCAACGATCTCGGCGGCCCTGCGGGCGCCGGTCACCGGCGCGCCGTCCAGGAGCGCGCGGGCGAGGCGAGGATGGACGCCGATCCCGGCGATCCGCCGCCCCTGCGGTGTCACCTTCTCGCCGTCGAGCGCACCGAGCAGCGTGAGGGTCTCCCGCGCCACCTTGAGAGCCCCGGCCGGAGGCTGGTCGAGCAGGGAGAGCCGGCCTGCGCCCCAGCACGCCGCCTGGAGGGCGAACGAGGTCAGGTCGGCCAGCGCGATCTCCGGCTGCGGATGGTCGGCCCGCCGCTCGGCCTCCTGCCAGCACCTGTAGACGACCCCCGGGCCTTCGCGGCCGGCCCGCCCCGCCCGCTGGGTGGCCGCCGCCTTCGACGCCGGGACGGTCACCAGGGACCCCAGCCCCCGGGCATGATCCATGCGGGGTTCGCGGGCCAGCCCGGAGTCGACCACGATTCGCACGCCAGGGACGGTCAGGCTCGACTCGGCGACGGACGTGGCCAGGATGACGCGGCGTTCCGCGCTGGGAGAGAGCACGGCGTCCTGGACCTGGGACGACGATCCGCCGTGCACCTGAAGGACGTTGAGATCGCCGAGCTGGCGCCCCACCGCGCCGAGTTCGCCCACGCCGGGCAGGAAACAGAGCACGTCGCCGTCACGCTCGTCGAAGGCCCGCCGGACCGTCGCGGCGACATGAGAGAGGAAGGCCCCGTCCACCCGGGGCCAGATCACCGCGGGTTTGGGCGGCGGCGCCCACACGACGTCGAGGGGATGCACCGCCCCGAGTGCCTCCACCACGGGCCCGTCGATCAGCGAAGCCCACCGGGGGGCGTCAGCGGTCGCCGACATGGCCAGAATGCGCAGGTCGGGGCGGAGCGCGGCGCGTACGTCCAGAAGAAAGGCCAGGGTCGTGTCGGCGTCGAGATGGCGTTCGTGGCACTCGTCGACGATGACCGCATCGACCCCTTCGAGTTCGGGGTCACGCTGGAGCCGCTGGAGCAGGACGCCGGTCGTCACGACCTCGATGCGGGTCTTCGCGGATACCTGGCGTTCGCCGCGGATGGTGTAGCCGACCGTTTCGCCGACCTTCTCGCCAAGGGACCAGGCCATCCGCCGCGCGGCGGCCCGGACGGCGATCCGCCGGGGCTCGGCCACCACGACCTTGCGTGGGGCCAGCGCGAGCGGGACGAGCGTGGTCTTGCCGCTGCCCGGAGGCGAGGTCAGCACGGCCGCGCCGGCGTCGTCGAGGGCGGCCAGCAGTCGCGGCAGGGCGTCGGTGACCGGGAGCACGCCCGTCAGCTTAGGCCGCTCGGGCGAGACCGAGGAGAAGCTCGGCGTTGGAGCCGGTGTCCTTCAGCTTGGACAGGAAGGGCTCGTAGCTCTCGTGCGTGTGCAGCGCCTTGCGGAGCCGCCAGACCAGCGGCAGCTCGGCGGCGTCGAAGAGGAGCTCCTCCCGGCGGGTGCCCGATCCGGTGACGTCGACGGCGGGGAAGACCCGCTTCTCGGACAGGGCGCGGCTGAGCCGCAGCTCCATGTTGCCGGTGCTCTTGAACTCTTCGAAGAGGTTGTCGTCCATCTTCGACCCGGTCTCGACCAGGGCCGTCGCGATGATCGTGAGCGAACCGCCTTCGCGCAGCTTCCGCGCCGCGCCCAGCACCCGCTTCGGCGGGTGGATGGCCCGCACGTCGATCCCGCCGCTGAGCGTCTTCCCGCCGCCGGGCAGAGTCATGTTGTACGCCCTCCCGACCCGGGTGATCGAGTCGATGAGCAGCACGACGTCGTGTTTCTGCTCGACGAGCCTCTTGGCCCGCTCGACGGCGAGCTCGATGACGGTGATGTGATCGGTCGGCGGCCGGTCGAAGGTCGAGGCGATGACCTCTCCCCGCACCGACTCCCGCATGTCCGTGACCTCTTCCGGCCTCTCGTCGATCAGGACGACCATGAGATGCACATCGGGATGGTTCGCGCTGATCGCATTGGCGATGGCCTTGAGAATCAGCGTCTTGCCGGCTTTGGGCGGGGCCACGATGAGCCCCCGCTGCCCCTTGCCGATAGGGGTCAGCAGGTCGATGACCCGGGTGGAGAGAACGGTCTTGTTCGTCTCCAGCCGGAGCCGTTCTTCCGGGTGGACGGGGGTGAGCTCCGCGAAGTGCGGCCGCTCGTCGGGCGGCCCGGCGTCGATGGAGACGAGCCTGCCGCCCTGGGCGGTGCCGTGGACGACGTCACCCTGCCGGAGCCCTTTGAGCAGCTCAGGCGGGACGACGACGTCGTTTGAAGATCGGAGGTAGCCGTCGACCCGCAGGTGACGGCCATCGAGGATGCCGCCCACATTGTGGGTACGGCGAAGAAGGGGGGTTGCCATGGAGAGCTCCTTGGGAGCACGGGAAGGCAGGCCACGAAGGCCCTGTGGGACGCCTTCGGCGAATCATGAAGTGAGGTTCGGGAACGTGTGCCGCTCAGCGGCCAGAAACACGCAATCCCGATGTCACCGTAACACGGCGAGGCCCGCCGGTGTTCCCCCGACTTTTGGCGGGACGTCGCGGCGCCACCGGATCGACACCGCGGACCGGCGAACCTCCGCCGACGTGCTCAGTCGGCCCTTCCGCGTGGATCCAGCCGACTGACCAGCAGCTTCACGTCTTCCGGCCGCAGATCGATCTCGGCCAGCCGGTCGATCGGGATCTCTTCGATGATGTACTCGCCGCGCGCCGGATCGGCGAACTCCGGACCTGTCCTGAGGGCCGGATCCCACGTGTCGATCCGGGCGAGGAAGAAGTACGCGCCCTCGGGATCGACGTGAAAGATCGAGTCGATGACGGCGGTCCCCCCGAGCTCCTCGCGGACCTCCCGCAGCAGCGCGTCCTCAAGGCCGGCGTCGTCAGGTTCGATGCCTCCACCGGGAAAGACCCAGTAGGGCGCGAGCCCCGGCCGCACCCGCTTGATCGTCAGCAGGTGCCCACTCGGGGTGAAGAGGACCGCCCGAACTCGCCCGGCCATCTTCAGGCGGCCGGGGCGCGTGGTGTCAGCCGGACTTCCACGTCGGCGTCGAGAGCCCGGGCCAGACGCTCAAGGACAGGAATCGTCGGGACCGTGCCGCCAGCCTCGAAACGGGCCACCGCCGACTGCGTCATCGCGGCCCTGGAAGCGAGGTCACTCTGGCTCCAGCCTCGTTCTTCTCGCATTGTTCGGACGGTCTTACCCAGCTCGTAGGCGATTCGTGTCGCCTCGTGAGCTTCCGCCGCGCCAGGCTCCGCCATCCGGCGATTCCGGAGCTCCTTCCAGTCAATCCGCTCGCTCATCAGATCTCCTCATCGTCGCGGTCCTGAGCTGCCTCGATATACAGCCTCAGCGCTCGGCGAGCACGCTCGACCTGCCGAGCCTCACGCATCCGCGTCTTGCGGAACACCGTGAGGAGCACGATCTGCCGCCCAGGCGCTATCCAGTAAGTGATGCGCATCTGGTCATTGTGTAGATAGAAGCGCAGCTCACGTAGCTTGCCATCGAGCTGCCGTGTGTAGGGCTCGCTGAGGAGCGGCCCTTGGTCCTCCAGCAGTTTGATGTAGAACTCCGCACGGGTGAACCCCGCTGTAGTCAGCCCTTCCAACCAATTGGAAACTTCCAGTTCCAGCTTGACGTTACCCCAAGTCATAGCGTTGATGCTATGGACATGTGTTCGGGAAAGGTGGGGGTGATTCAACAAATGGTGACGAATGTAATGCCCAAAGTAATGAGCGGGGCGGTTTGCGTGTTATGCCGCTCGGTCTGTTGGGTCGGCCTCTGTGTGCTCGACCCTGGCGGGATCCCCGGGTGCCGGCGAAACCGTTACGGAACGCAAACGATCAGCTACACTGGAGACATAGACCACCCGGTTCCCTTGTGGGCCGGGTTTTTTCTTGCCCGAAAGCGCCTACCGCGATTGCAGCGCGTCCAGCGCCACCGCCATCGCGATGACCAGGCGCCGGTCCAACCTCGGGTCGTTGATCTCGATCGCGTATCTGTCTCGCAGGCCCCACTTGCGGTCCACCGAGAACGCGATCGACGCGCCCACGCTGAAGTCGAAGTGGTAGGGCAGCCACTCCAGCGAGTCGGCGAAGCGCCGTAACAACGCCACCGACAGGCGGCGCTCGGTTCCCGTGTACGTCGGCAGTCCGGGCTGCTGCACGTGCCAGGTCGAGCGGAGTAACGACTTCCCGAAGTCCTTGCGGAACATTCCGATCGAGGTGCCGGAGGCGTCGACCACGTCGTAGCCGCTCGCCAGGTCGATGACCTTGCGCGCCTTGAAGGAGGCCAGGGCCTCCGCGCGGGATTCGTCGGTGTAGAAGGTCACCTGCTCTTTCAGAGTCAGGCGTTTCTGTTCGGCGAACGCGACCACCGGGCCCTCGGAGCCGTCGGGCTGCTCCGTGCTCACCACATAGCGGTTGACCATCGGGGTGATCTTCTGGCGAAGGATCAGCTTCGAGTGGGTTTGGAGGACCGTCGCGTCCACAAGAACCTCCGTTTTCAGGGCCTTTCCCACCCTATTACCCAAGATCCCCTGTCAGATAGCGCTGAACGGAAGGGCCTACGGAGATCACCAGTTCGTCGACGCTCATGGTCGTCAACGGCTCCAGCGCCAGGACGTAGCGGGCGAAGGCCAGACCCATCAGCTGGGCCGCGGCGAGGATCGCGCGGCGGTCGGGGTGGTCGCCGGGGAGGTTCTTCGCGATGGGTCCGGCCAGTTCGCCGGTCATGAAGTCGCGCATGATCTGGGCCGCCGCCGGCGTCGTGGCTATGGAGCTGACGATGGCGCGGATCCTCGGGCCGGTTTCCGGGCTCTCCCAGAGCTCCAGGTAGCGGCGCGTCAGGCGTACACCCAGATCCGAGGGATCGCCCGTCAGGGTGCTCGCGAGCTGCCGGACCGGCATGGCGCCGCGCAGGGCGGCGTCGAAGAGGCCGTCTTTGGAGCCGAAGAAGTGCATGACCAGGGCCGGGTCGACGTCGGCGGCGCGGGCGACGGCGCGGATGGTGGTGGCGGCGTAGCCGGACTCGGTGAAGGACGCGATGGCGGCCTCCAGGATCGCTTCTCTCGTCGGGGGTGTGCCGGTTCGGCGGCCGGTCTTGCTGTTCTCCATGAGGGCTATTCAACCACGTTGAATTCATCTATGTTGAACTCAACAGCGTTGAAGTCATCAGTAGGAGAAATCATGAAGAGGCTGATCCCGGCCGTGGTGCTGGCCACGCTCATCGGGATGTTCTTCGTCGGCTCGTTCGTGGGTGCGCTGCACTCGCCCGAGCCCCATGACGTGCCGGTCGGCGTCGTCGGGCCGCCCCAGGCCGCCGCGCAGATGGCGCAGAAGCTCGACGGCAAGTTCGAGATCACGAGCTACGCCGACGAGGCCGCCGCGCGGGGCGCGCTCGCCGATCGGGAGGTCGACGCGGTCGTGCTGCCGCAGCAGCAGAAGTTGCTGGTCGCCAGTGCCGCGAGCCGGTCGGCGGCCACGGTCGTCACCGCGGTGTTCACCGCCGCCTTCGCCGCCACCGGGCCGCTGGCCGTGGAGGACGTGCATCCGCTGCCGCCCGGTGACCAGGGCGGGATCGCCGGGATGTTCTTCGTGATCGGGCTGGTCATCCCCGGTATCGCCATCGGCGTGGCGGCCGGGAGGGAGAAGGCGCCGGCGGGCATCGGGGCCGTCGTGCTGGCCGGCGTCACCGTCGGGCTGGCCAACGCGTGGCTCGGGGACGTCGTGTTCGGGGCGCTGCCGGGCGCGTTCCTCGGGCTCGCGGGGATCTCCGCGGCGCTCGTGATCACGCTGGGGCTGGTCGTCTCGGGGCTGGTGCGGATCATCGGTCCGGCCGGCGCCGGGCTGGCCGCGCTGCTCTTCGTGTTGATCGGGGTGCCGGCCAGTGGCGGGCCGCTCGGGGCGCGGTTCATCCCCGAGTGGTACGCGGCGATCGGGAACGTTCTACCGGTCGGGCAGGGATCGGCCGCCATCAGGAACGTCGTCTTCTTCGACGGGGCAGCCCTTGGGGTGCCGCTGCTGGTGCTGGCGGGGTGGGCCGCGGTTGGCTTGACCCTGACCCTCTCAGCGATGTCTCAGGTCAAACGTGCATCATTCTTGGGGTGAGGATGATTCGCTGGCTGAAATGGCCGGCCTTGGCGGGGCTTGCCGTACTGGCCTACCTCACGCTGCGGGACGCCCTGCCATCACCGTCCGAAGTGTGGAATGTGATCACCGCGGCCGACGCCAACTGGCTGCTGGTCGCGGCGGGGTTCCAGTTGCTGGCCATGGCGGTGTTCGCCCGGTTCTTCCGGCGACTGCTGGCTCTCGGCGGGGTCAAGGTCTCGCGGCCCCGGATCCTGGCGGTGACCTTCGCCCGGAACGCCGTGTCGGGGTCGCTGCCGGCCGGGCCGGTGGTGTCGGTGGCGTACACGACCCAGGTGTTCGCCAAGCTGGGGGCCGGTAAGCGGCTGATCGCGGCGGTGCTGGTGCTGGCGGCGGCCTACTCCGGGGGCACGTTCGGGGTGCTGGCGCTGGTGGCGCTGGTCTTCTCGCCGGAGACCCGGATGGTCACGCTGATCGCGCTCGGCGCGGTGATCGTGCTGGGCGTGCTGGCCTTCAAGGCCGGGCATCTGCTCGACCGGATGCCCAAGGTCGCCAAGCAGGTGCGGGCCACCTTCGCCACGGTCGGCGGCACCCGGCGCGACCATCTGCGGCTGGCCCACCTGGCGCTGCTGAACTGGGTGCTCGACGTCATCAGCCTGGGCGCGGTCTGCGTCGCCATCGAGGCGACCGCCAATCCCCACACCGTGCTGCTGGGGTTCGTCGCGGCCAAGACGGCCGCCGCGTTCGCCGTGGTGCCGGGCGGGCTGGGGGTGGCCGAGGTCGGGATGGCGGCCACCTACATCGCGGCCGGGATGTCGGGCGGGCAGGCGGCGGCGGTCGTGCTGCTCTACCGGCTGGTGTCGTACTGGATGAATCTCGTCATCGGGTGGATCGCGTGGGTTCTCCTGCACGACTCGATCCGGCGGTCGACCATCGGGGTGCTCGTCAAGTTCGGAGCCGCGCTGAGCCCGTACGCCTATCCGCCGTCAGATCGACACGTTGCCCCTTAGGGGTTTTCTCAGGGTTCGTGGTGGAACGGGGTTCTTTGACGGTTCGTTGAACCGGTAACTGACCCACACGATGGAGGAAACCTCTGATGCACCGATCCCGTCACCACAAGATGATCGCCGGGGTCTGCGGCGGTCTCGCCGAGCGCTTCAACATGCCGCCGACGCTCGTCCGGCTGCTGTTCGTCCTCTCCTGCATCCTCCCCGGTCCGCAGGTCGTCGCCTACCTGATCATGTGGGTGGTCTTTCCCAAGGCACCCGCGCAGAAGTACGCGGGCCGCTGACCTATCCTCTGTTTTCATGGACGCACGGCCGCTGACCTTGATCCACGATGAGCTGGTCGACTACGAGAAGGCCATGGACACCATGGACGAACTCATCGTCGACCGGCAGGAGGATCGCCGACCCGACACCCTGTGGCTGCTCAGCCACCCGAAGGTGTTCACGGTCGGCCGGCGGACGCTGACGGAACACCTGCCCGACCCCGCCCACGGCATCCCCGTGGTGACGACCACCCGGGGCGGGCAGCTCACCTACCACGGCCCCGGGCAGCTCGTCGGCTATCTGATCGTCAAGCTGCGCACCGGCGAAGGGGTCGTCGACTACATCCGCGAGGTCGAACTCCGGCTGGTCGACGCCCTCGCCCGGGTCGGCGTCGACGCCGAGCGGCGCGACACGCCGCCCGGCTCCGAACTGCTCACCGGGGTCTGGACCCGCGCCACCGGCCGGAAGATCGTCTCCATCGGCATGCGCGCCTCCAAGGGCGTGACCAGCCACGGCTTCGCCATCAACGTCGACGGCGACCTCACTCCGTGGGACCTGGCGGTGCCCTGCGGGATGCCCGACGTCGACATGACCTCGGTCTCCCGCGAGACCCACACCGGTGACATGGCCTCGGTGGCCGCCGCCGTGGCGGCGGCCTTCGACGCTAAGGCTTGATCGAGGGCTCGCCGAGTTCGTCGACGGTCCGGCGCGGGCCGGTGAACCAGTGGCGGGCCGACAACCGCCACCAGAGGCCGACGCCGAGCACCATCACGCCCACCACGATCGGCGCGTAGTTGACGGCCGTCCAGGTGAACCCGTCGGAGAACGGCACTCCGGCCGGCGCCAGCGGCAGGATGAAGTAGATCGACACGATCACGATCTCGATGATCGCGATCCAGCCCATCACCTTGTACTTCGAGCCCAGCGTCCACGGCCCCGGCTGGAACCGGTCGCCCATGCGCAGCCGCAGGTAGATCGGGATGGCGAAGGCGATGTAGAGGCCGATGACCGCCACCGAGACGACCGCGTAGAACGCGAGCGGAGTTCCGGTGGGAGCCTTGTAGAGGGCCGGCAGGGTCAGGACCAGAGCGGCGGCGCAGCCCAGGATGATCGCGTTCACCGGTGTCCGGTTCTTGTCCACCCTGGACCAGAGCCGCCACCCGGGGACGGCCCCGTCCCGGGAGAACGCGTAGGTCATCCGCGACATCGAGGTCACACAGCTCATGCCGCAGAAGAACTGGCCGATCGTGGAGATCGCGAAGATCGCGTTGGCCAGGTTCCCCGGCACGGCCGTGTCGAAGATGGCCCCGACGAAGCCGAACTGGTTGTTGATCTCATCGACGTTGGTCGCGGCGAACAGGAACGCCAGCAGCAGCACCCAGCCGCCGATCGCCGAGTAGAAGATCGACTGCCACAGACCGCGCGCCGCCGACATCGAGGCGCCCTGGGTCTCCTCCGACACGTGGGCGCACGCGTCGAAACCGGTGATCGTGTACTGGGTGAGCAGGAAGCCCAGCGGCAGCACGAAGATCCAGAAGCTGCTGTCGCTGAAGCCCGAGTTGTTGATCGTCTCGGTGAACACGAACGACATCGACTGGTGCGAGTCCGGACCGAAGATCAGGATCAGCACGACCACCGCCGCGCCGAACACATGCCACCACACCGACACGTTCTGCAGGACCGAGATCAGCCGGTGGCTGAAGATGTTGATCAGCGCGTGCAGCGCCAGGATGACCGCGAACAGGATGAACGTGTTGCCCAGTGAGACCTCGAAGCCGAAGAACCGGTCGAGGGTGATGTTCATGAAGGTCGCGCAGCCGTAGTCGACCGACGCGGTCACCGCCACCAGGCCGATGAGGTTGAACCACCCGGTGAACCAGCCGTGGATCGGCTTGCCCATCTTGGCGGCCCACCAGTAGATGCCGCCCGCCGTCGGATAGGCCGACACCAGCTCCGACATGCACAGGCCGATGATCAGAATGAAGACCGAGATGATCGGCCAGCCCCAGGAGATGGCGATGGGGCCGCCGTTGTTCCACGCCTGGCCGAACGTCGTGAAACAGCCGGCCAGGATCGAGATGATGGAGAAGGAGATCGCGAAGTTGGAGAAGCCGCTCCACGTTCGCGACAGCTCCTGTTTGTAGCCGAGTTCCGCGAGCCGCTTCTCGTCGTCGAGGGATTGAGCCATCGAGGCCTCCTCATGCCTTGCCTTGGGGGGTTACCGGCCGGCGGCCTCCATGAGGGAACCGAAGCCGGGGTCCGTGAGATCGCCCGTCGCCTTGGCGAACTTGGTCGCGGCTTCGGCGTTGTAGTCGAAGTCGCGCTGCTGCGCCACAAGGCCGTGGTGTACGACGAACCAGAGCGTCCAGGTCAGATTGGACATGATCACGTTCAGTCGTACGCGGGCGATCAACGCCTCGTCGTGGGTGCCGAAATAGGCTCGGGTGAGCCGTTCGACGTCGTCGGGGTCGAGGGAGGCCTCGGCGGCGATGTCGCCCAGTTCGAAGCAGGGGTCGTTGTTGCCGGAGAGCTGGTAGTCGACGATTCTGACCTGGCCCTGAGCTTCGATGAAGTTCTCGGGGAGCAGGTCGTTGTGGCAGGGTACGTCCGTTATGTGACGTTTCGCCAGAGTTTCCTCAATCGCGCGGACTGTGCCGGACAACTCGGAGAAGCCATCGGGGATCGGCAGGTCGTGCTCGCGGCAGAGGGCGACGAAGCCGTCGTACTTGCGGAAGATCGAGAAGTCGTTGGCGAAGCGCGGGCCCGCGTGCAGTGTCTTGCAGGCCTTCGCGATCTTCGAGATCCGGGCCCGGACGGCCGGCGCGTCGAGCGTGACGCCGTCGATGTATTCGAGGATCAGCGCACCGGGGAGTTCGTGCAGCACCCGGGCGCCCACGCCGGTCCCGGCGGCGACCACGGTGTTGGCGATCTCCTGGTCGAGGGGGAGGCCCAGCCCGGTCGCGGCGATCTTCGGATCGAGCACGCGCAGCAGCCAGCGGTCGCCGTCTTCGGTCTCCACGCGGGCGATGTAGTGGCTCAGCCCGCCCTTGATCCTCGTGTGCGTGACCGGACGCCCGGCCCAGGACGCGACCAGACCCAGCGCGGCCGCGACAGGATCTGGCATGCCTGACTCCTTTTGGTCTACGTTTAGACCATTGATCGCATTTTGGGCGTCAGTTGTTACAGGACGGTACCGATGGTGCAACTTCCCGCAGACGCCCGAGCGGTCGTCATCGGGGGCGGGGTGGCCGGATGTTCGGTCGCCTACCACCTGGCCCGGCTCGGCTGGCAGGACGTCGTCCTCGTCGAACGGCACGACCTGACCGAAGGCACGACCTGGCACTCGGCGGGCTTCGTCGGGCAGCTGCGCTCGACGGTCACCCAGACCCGCATGATCATGTATTCGGCTGGGTTGTACCCCGAACTCCGCGATCTCACCGGCCTCGACCCGGGCTGGCACGGCGTGGGCGGGCTGCGGCTCGCGACCACGCCGGAACGGCACGAGGAACTGGTCCGGCAGGCGGGTGCGGCCGAGACGTATGGGCTTGACCTGGAACTTCTGACCGGTGCGCAGGCCAAAGAACGCCTGCCGCTGCTGGAGACCGATGACGTCGTCTCGGCCCTCTGGCTGCCCGGCGACGGCTGGCTCGACCCGGCGCGGCTGGCGAAGGCGCTGGCGGAGGGCGCGCGGAAACTCGGTGTGAAGATCTTCACCGGGGTGACCGTCACCGGGCTGGACACCGTGAACGGGGAGATCACCGGGGTACGCCTCGGCGATCACGTCATCTCCACCGGGACGGTCGTCAACGCGGCCGGGGCGGCGTCCGGGGTGATCGGGCGGATGGCCGGGGTCGATCTTCCGATCGTGCCGATCAAGCATCAATACGTCGTGACCGAATCGACCGGTGTTTCGGACGACATGCCGACCGTGCGAGATCCCGACAACATCGTCTACTTCCGCGAGGAGGGCGGCGGCATCCTGGTCGGCGGCTACGTCCGCACGCCGCAGGTCTGGGACGAGCCCGACCCGCTTCGGGAGTCCCGTTTCCTGTTCGAACCGGACATGCCGAAGTTCGAGGAGTCGTGGGCCTCCGCCGTGAAACGCCTTCCGCATCTGCGGGAACGCGGGGAGATCGTCAAGGTCGTCCACGGGCCCGAGGCGTTCACGCCCGACGGGGAGTTCCTGCTGGGGGAGACCTCGGTACGCGGCCTCTGGGTCGCCGCCGGTTTCTGCGTGCACGGCCTGGCCGCCGCCGGGGGCGTGGGCAAGGTGACGGCTGAGTGGATCGTCGACGGCGCCCCCGAATACGACATGTTCGCCATGGACGTCTCACGCTTCGGGCCGCACGCCCGGTCTCAGGCGTGGGCGCGGACGAAGGTGCTGGATTCGTACAGCGTCTATTACGACATCGTCTATCCGGGCCAGGAGCGCCAGGCGGCCCGCCCGCTGCGGCGTTCCCCGGCCTACGCCCGGCACGCCGAGCTGGGCGCCGAGTTCGGCGAGAAGGCCGGCTGGGAGCGGGTCAACTGGTACGCCGCCCGTAGATGGGGCTCGCCGCGCCCGAACGGGTGGGCCGGGCGGATCTGGTCACCCGCCGTCCGCGAAGAATGCCTGGCCACCCGGGACGCGGCCGGGCTGTTCGACCAGACCTCGTTCTCCAAGTTCGACCTGCGCGGGTTCGAGCGACTGCAGGCGCTGGCCGGGAACAACCTCGATCGTCCCGTCGGTACGGTCGTCTACACCCAGCTTCTCAACAAGCGCGGCGGCATCGACGCCGACGTCACCATCACCCGCCTCGGCGACGACCGGTTCCGGCTCGTGACGGGCACCGCCTTCGGCGGCCACGACGCGGCGCTGCTCCGGAGGAACGGGGTCGAGGTCACCGACGTCACCTCGGCCTACGCCTGCTACTGCCTGTGGGGCCCTGCCTCCCACGACATCCTGAGCGGGCTGACCGGTGACGACCTGAGCTTCGGCTACATGCAGTCGCGCCCGATCAGCGTGGGTTACGTGCCGGTCCAGGCCCAGCGGGTGACCTTCGTCGGTGAATACGGCTGGGAGCTCTACACGCCGGTCGAGTTCGGGCTGACCCTGTGGGACACGCTGATGGAGGCCGGGGCGTCGTTCGGGCTGCGGCCCGGCGGTTACAAGGCGATCGAGTCGATGCGTCTGGAGAAGGGCTACCGGGTCTGGGGCTCCGACATCACGCCCGAGACGACTCCGTTCGAGGCCGGTCTGGGCTTCGCGGTCCGCCGGGAAGTTCCACGCACGGAATCCGCCGTGGAACTCGCCTGTCTCCTCGTCGACGACCCCGCCGAGGTCTGCCTGGGCGGAGAACCGGTGCGGGTCGACGGGGTGCCGGCCTCGCGGGTCACCTCGGGCGGTTACGGCCACCGTGTCGACAGGTCGATCGCCTACGCCTACCTGCCCAAGGGCGTGACCAGGGTCGAGGTCGGCGTCAACGGCGGCTGGGTGGGGGCCGACGTGATCACCGGCCCGGTCTACGATCCGGCGAACCTCAGGGTCAGATCAGCGGGACTTTGAGCTGGTGCCCGCCGTGCCGACGCCGGATCACGGGGGCAGCTCTGACCGGTTGGGCAGGCCCTGCCAGGTCGAGTGGCTGGCCACCGCGAACGCCGCCACCGCGATGCCCCGCTTGAGCCGGTCGGACGGGTGCACCCCGTCGAGCACCGCGCTCAGATATCCGGCCACGAACGCGCCGCCGACCTCGGTCGCGTCCACGACCGTCACGGGGGCGGCCTGGGTGTCGTACCGGAAACCCTCGACCGTCGCGCTCGCGCCCTTGGACCCGCGCGTCACCACGAGTTCGGGCACCTGGGCGAGCGCGGGCTCGACCAGGTCGAGTTCGTCTTGGTTCGCGAACAGGATGTCGGCCGACCCGGCGAGTTCGCGCAGGCCCTGACGGGCCTCGTTCACGCTGTCCCACAGCGTCGCGCGGTGGTTCACGTCGACGGAGACGAGCACCCCGGCGTCCTTGGCCAGCTTGACCGCGTGGTGCACCGCGCTCCACGCGTAGCCGCTCAGCGCTGGGGTGATCCCGGTGACGTGGAGGATGCGGGCGTCCTGGACCGCCGTCGGCACGTCCCCGGTCGACAGCCGGGACCCGGCCGAGCCCTCGCGGTAGAAGACGGCGTGCGCGACCCGGCCGATCCGGCGCTGGCGCAGCGCCAGGCCGCTGGCGGCGGTCTCGTCGACCTTCACGTGGGAGACGTCCACACCCTCGCCGCGTAGGACCGTGGAGGTGCGGATCCCGACCTCGTCGTCGCTGACCCGGCCGACGTAGGCCACCGAGTGCCCGAGCCGGGCAAGGCCGACCGCCACGGTCAGTTCCGGGCCCTCCAGGTCGAGCCGGGCGGACATGTCGTGACGGATGCGGTCGGCGGTCACGACGCCCAGCACCTCGCCGAGCGTGAACAGGTCGGTCATTGCACTCTTCTCCGCGCGTACTGATCGGGGAAAAGCATGACAGAACGGTCCAATCCGGGGAATGGTCTCGGCCCCCGCCTATGGGACGAGGCGAGGGCCGATGTTCTGGGTCAGCGGTCAGAAGGCGTCGTCTCGGCGGGAGTGCCGTCCGCCCGCCACGAGCTGGTCGCCGTCTTCGGCGTGCTCGACCGGCCGGGTCTCGTCGCGGTCGTCGACCCCGTTGTGGTTCTGGTCGACGAGCTTTTGCTCCAGGTTCCGCTTCTCGCTCTCCAGCCGGGAGACGCGGTCACGCTCGGCCAGTCGCTCCTCGCGCAGTCGGCGACGCCGGGCGACGCCGCGGCGCATGCCGCCGCTGACCATCGCCAGGCCGATCAGAACGCCCGCCGCGGTTCCCACGCCGAGCAGGAACATCTCGAAGGACGTCAGCGTGAAGTTCCAGTCGAGCACGGAGATCGGAGTGGTCGCCGTCGCCGTGGTCTCCTGGACGGAGATCTCGATCAAGACCGCACCCGCGAGCACGATCAGGAGAAGGCCCAATAGAACCATGTGTTCTCACCTCGAAGGCAGATGTGGCGTGACCCCCCGTCTGCCCGTAAAACAACCGTTCATGCCCGCCGGGGTTTTACATGCTGTCGTCCATGATCCGCGTTTGCTCGGGTATGGGCGTTTTATGAGTGAGCTGCAGCAGGTTGAAGAGGAGATCGCCCGCATCCGCGCCGAGGCCCGTTCCCTGCGGGAGCAGATCGGTGACCGGGCGGGTGAAGGTCCGGCCGACTCGGCCGAACTGTCCTCCCTCATCGCCGGCGCCGACCAGCTCGACACCCTCGCGGAGGAGCTGGAAGGTCGGCGCGAGACCCTGAAGAACCAGGGCTGACAATCTTCGGCGCCGGTCGGGTCCGGCGCGACCCTTCCGGCGCCGAAGCCCCGAACCTTCCTGCCACGAAACCTGCCGACCCTGCGCGCGCGTGCCCACCTGGGCTGATCCCCGCATGGAACCTCCTCGGCGGAAGACGGCGCTGAGCCGTACCTGAGAGAACAGAAAGCGCTCTCGCGCCAGGATCGTCCTGCCGATTCTGGACTTTTGTCAAGACTAGGATTAACTTCCGGGAAATCCGGTGACAATCGAGAAAGCGCTCTATGTGATTCAGGCGATCCTTGAAGCACGTCTGTGAGCTGCTGAAACACGAGAAAACACCAGGGAACGTTCCCTGGAGGTCACGACGATCGTTATCTCGCAGCCCATTGACAACCCCCTGGGCTCCGCTCGACCCTCACTCCAGGGAACGTTCTCTTCATGATCAAAAATAGGAAGGTTCCATCGGCATGTCTCACCCCCCTCGCCGCCGTGCCGCGCGGCTGCTGGTGCCCCTGATCGCCGCTTCCCTCCTGGCCGCCTGTGGTGGTGGGGAGAACACGCCGGCTCCCGGCGCGACCGGCTCCGCCCCCGCTCCCGCCGCCGCCGAACCGGTCAAGCTGACGGTCGCCCTCTTCAGCGACTTCCACTACGGGCCGCTGTACGAGGAGTTCAAGAAGACCCACCCGAACGTCGAGATCACCGAGCGCCGGGCGCAGTTCAACGACCACCACAACAACCTGGTCACCCAGGTCGCCACCGGCGCGGGCGCCGCCGACATCGTCGCCGTCGAGGGCGGCTTCATCGCCACCTTCCGCGAGGTCGCCGACAAGTTCCACAACCTCAACGACTTCGGCCTCCAGTCGCGCCAGGCCGAGTACCTCGACTGGAAGTGGCAGTTAGGCCTGTCGAAGGACGGTTCCCAGCTCATCGGCCTCGGCACCGACGTCGGCGGCCTGGCCATGTGCTACCGGCCCGACCTGTTCAAGGCGGCCGGCCTGCCCAGCAACCGCGACGAGGTCGGCGCCCTGTGGCCGACCTGGGAGCAGTACGTCGAGACCGGCAAGAAGTTCGTCGCCGCGGGCGGCAAGGCCGCCTTCACCGACGGCCCCGGTGAGCACTTCCGCGCCATGGTCGAGCAGGCCCCCGTCGGCTTCTACGACACCAGCGACAAGGTCGTGGTCGGCTCCAACCCCGACGTGCGCAAGGCCTGGGACGTCTCGGTCTCCATGATCCAGAACAAGCTGTCCGGCAAGCTCGTCGCGTTCACCCCCGAGTGGACGACCGGCATCGCCAAGGGCACCTTCGCCACGATGGTCTGCCCCGCATGGAAGACCGGCGTGATCAAGGACCAGAAGCCCGGCGAGGGCACCTGGGACATCGCGGCCGTGCCCGGCGGCGGCGGCAACCAGGGCGGCACCCACCTGCTCGCCCCCAAGCAGGGCAAGCACCCCAAGGAGGCCGCCGAGCTGATCAACTTCCTGACCAGCAAGGAGAGCCAGCTCACCCTCTGGAAGGACGCCTCGGCCCTGCCGTCGCTGCCCGGCCTGTACACCGACCCGGCCGTCGCCGACTTCGTGAACCCCTACTTCGGCGACGCCCCCATCGGCAAGATCTTCACCGACGCCGCCAAGGCGCTGAAGCCGCAGTACACCGGCCCGAAGTCGGGTGACGTGAACGTCGCCATGGGCAACGGCCTCGGCCGCATCGAGCTCCAGGGCCAGGACCCCGAAGAGTCCTGGAAGCAGGCCGTTTCGGACTCCGAAAAGATCAAGTAGCCGTACGCCGCGGGGTGGCCGGACCGGCCACCCCGCCTTCCCTCGAAAGGAGCGCCATGGCCACGCGTGCCCCGGAACGCGCAGCGCCGCCACGGCGACCGGGAGGCAAGCGCCGGCTGAATGCCCGCCACTGGCGGCACGCGGTCGACGTCAAGGCCTCGCCGTACGCGTACGTCGCGCCGTTCTTCCTGCTCTTCTGCGCCTTCGGGTTGTTCCCCATCGGCTACACGCTCTGGGTGAGCCTGCACGAGTGGACGCTGCTGAAGGACGAGCACACCTTCGTCGGCCTGGAGAACTTCAGGGTCCTGCTGACCGACTCCTACTTCTGGAACGCCACGTACAACACGTTGTCCATCGGTGTTCTGTCGATGGTGCCGCAGTTGCTGCTGGCCCTGTGGCTCGCCCACCTGCTCAACCGGCCGCTGCGGGCGCAGAACTTCTTCCGGATCACGCTGCTGCTGCCCAACGTCACCAGCGTGGTGGCGGTCGTGGTGATCTTCTCGCAGATCTTCGGCCGTGACTTCGGCCTGATCAACTGGGTCATCACGAGCTTCGGCTTCGAGGGCGTCGCCTGGCGCGACGGCACCCTGAGCTCCCACCTGGCCATCTCGACGATGATCATGTGGCGGTGGACGGGCTACAACGCGCTCATCCTGCTGGCGGCGATGCAGGCCGTACCGAGAGAGCTGTACGAGGCCGCCACCATCGACGGCGCGTCGAGTTCCACCCAGCTCCGCAAGATCACCGTCCCGATGATCCGCCCCACGATCGCCTTCGTGGTGATCACCTCGACCATCGGGTCGATGCAGATCTTCGCCGAGCCGCTGCTGTTCGGCGCCTACACCCTCACCGGTGGCCAGGACCGGCAGTACCAGACGCTTTCGCTGTTCTTCTACGAGAACTACATGCGCCTCGACTTCGGCTTCTCGTCGGCCATCTCCTGGATGATCTTCATCTTCATCCTGATCATCGCCGGTATCAACTTCCTGCTCACGAACCGGATGAAGGGAAGCGTCCGATGAACGGCCGTCGGGTCGGCAACCGGCTGACCTACCTCACGCTCACCGCGGTCGCCTTCTTCTTCACGATCCCGCTGTACTACTCGATCGTGGTGGCCTCCCGCGACAACGCCTCGCTCGCCTCGGTCCCGCCGCCGCTGTTCCCGGGCGGAAACTTCTTCGAGAACGTCTCCCGGGTCTTCGACACCGTGCCGTTCGGCCTGGCGATGCTCAACTCGGTCTTCGTGGCCGGCCTGATCTCGATCTCGGTCATGTTCTTCTCGACCCTGGCCGGGTTCGCCTTCGCCAAGCTGCCGTTCCGCGGCCGCAACATCCTGCTGCTGATGACCGTCGGCACGATGATGGTCCCGACCCTGGCCGGCATCATCCCGCTCTACATCCTCATGGTGAAACTGGAGTGGGTCGGTTCTCTGTACGCCGTCATCGTGCCCGCGCTGGTCAACGCGTTCGGCGTGTTCTTCATGACGCAGTATCTGTCCCGGGCGCTGCCCACCGAACTCCTTGAGGCCGGCCGCGTCGACGGCTGCACGACCTGGGGCCTGGTGTGGCACGTCGTCTTCCCGGCGGCCCGGCCGGCGGCGGCCGTCCTCGGCATGCTGACCTTCATGACGGCCTGGAACGACTACCTGTGGCCGCTCATGGTGCTCACCCCGGAGAACCCGACGGTCCAGGTGGCGCTGTCGACCCTGGCCGCCGGTTACGTCAACGACTACGTGATGGGCCTCGCGGGGACCGCCCTCGGCACACTGCCGCTGGTCATCGTGTTCGCCTTTCTCGGCAAGCACATCATCGGAGGAATCATGCAGGGGGCGGTCAAGGGATGACGCCGGACATCGAGTTTCCCGAGGGGTTCATCTGGGGTGCCGCGACGGCGTCGTACCAGGTGGAGGGGGCCGCTCGGGAAGACGGGCGCGGCGTGTCCATCTGGGACACCTTCGCGCGCACCCCCGGCAAGGTCGCCGACGGCCACACCGGAGACGTGGCCTGCGACCACTACCACCGCTATCCGGACGACGTGCGCCTCATGGCCGACCTGGGCCTGTCGGTCTACCGGTTCTCCACCGCCTGGCCCCGGGTCGTCCCCGACGGCTCCGGCCCGGCGAACCCGCGCGGCCTCGACTTCTACGACCGCCTGGTCGACTCGCTGCTGGACGCGGGCATCACGCCGTACGTCACTCTCTACCACTGGGACCTCCCGCAGAACCTGGAGGACCGGGGCGGCTGGACCTCGCGCGACACCGCGTACTACTTCGCCGACTACGCGGCCGCCGTTCACGCCCGGCTCTCCGACCGGGTCTCGAACTGGACCACCCTGAACGAGCCCTGGGTCTGCGCCTTCCTCGGCTACGGCAGCGGTGTGCACGCCCCCGGCGTGACCGACGCCGCCTCGGCCTTCAAGGCGGCCCACCACCAGCTGCTCGGCCACGGCCTGGCCGCCCAGAACCTCACCGGCACCCTGACCCTGACGCTGAACATGGCGCCCGTGGTCACCCCGGCGCAGATCGTGGACGTCGCCCACGTGCTCACCGACGACGACGCCGAGGCGATCAGGCGGGTCGACGCCCTGCTGAACCGGCAGTTCCTCGACCCGGCGCTGAAGGGGACCTACCCGGCCGAGGTCCTGGACATCGCGGCCGAGCACGGCGGCCTCGACCACATCCGCGACGGCGACCTGGAGATCATCCGGCAGCCGATCGACCTGCTCGGGATCAACTATTACAACCCGTGCGTGATCCAGGCCGCCGCGGGCGCGGTGGCCCCCCCGGCCTGGCCGGGAACCGACGGCATCGAGTTCGTCACCATCGAGGGCCCGCAGACCGCGATGGGCTGGCCCGTCATCCCGTCGGGCCTGTCCCGCCTGCTGGTGCGGTTGTCGCACGACTATCCGGACGTCGGCCTGATCATCACCGAGAACGGCGCCGCCTTCCACGACAAGGTCGTCGGCGACCGGGTGCCCGACTCCGACCGGGTCGCCTACCTGGACGGACACCTCCGCGCCTGCCACCAGGCCATCGCGGAGGGCGCCGACCTCCGGGGCTACCTGGTGTGGTCCCTTTTCGACAATTTCGAGTGGGCGGAGGGGTATCACCAGCGGTTCGGTATCGTTCGGATCGATTACGCCACACAGCGCCGCCTGCCCAAGGACAGCGCCCTGTGGTATCGCGACGTCATCCAGCGGAACGGCATCGAGTGAAACGTCCAACCTTGGAGGCGGTCGCCGCCCGCGCCGGCGTGTCCAAGTCGACCGTCTCAAGGGTGGTCAACGGCGACACGACCGTGACGCCGAACTTCCGCGAACTGGTGCTGCGGGCGGTGAACGAACTCGGGTACGTCCCCAATTCGGTCGCCCGCAGCCTGGTCACCCAGCGGACCAACTCGATCGCCCTGATCGTGTCCGACCCCCCAGCCGGGCTGTTCTCGGACGACCCGATGTTCTCGACGGTGGTGCGATCCGCGTCGCGGGCTCTTGAGGCGGCGTCCAAGCAGGTCGTCCTGATGCTGGCGGGGTCGGACGAGAGCCGGGTGCGCGTTCAGGAGTACATCGCCGCCGGTCACGTGGACGGCGTGATGCTCGTGTCCTTCTACGGGGCCGATCCGCTGCCCGCGGCGCTGATGCGGATGGGCCTGCCGATGGCGTCCTTCGGCAAGCCCGTCTCTGCGCCGTCCGTCCCCTATGTCGACAACGACAACCTGGGGGGAGCGCGACAGGCGGTCGAGCACCTGCTGTCCCGGGGGCGACG
Source organism: Herbidospora mongoliensis (assembly GCF_001570545.1). Taxonomy (GTDB): domain Bacteria; phylum Actinomycetota; class Actinomycetes; order Streptosporangiales; family Streptosporangiaceae; genus Herbidospora; species Herbidospora mongoliensis. The sequence continues at coordinate 875,938 of NZ_BBXD01000008.1, forward strand.
GCGGATCGCGACCATCTCGGGGCCGCTGGACATGATCGCGTCCCAGGATCGTCTGACGGGGTATCGGGAGACGCTGCGGGACACCGGCCGACGGTCGATCATCGCGGTCGGCGACTTCACGAGGGTGTCCGGGGACCAGGCGATGTGCCAGCTCCTGGAGGACGATCCGGGGCTGGACGCGGTCTTCGCGGCCAACGATTTAATGGCCATAGGGGCACTTCACGCGCTTCGGCGAGCCGGGAGACGGGTGCCGGAGGACGTGTCCGTGGTCGGGTTCGACGACATAGAGGCCGCTCTCTACACCGACCCGCCATTGACCACGGTACGCAGCCCGATGGCCGACCAGGCCTTGGCGGTGGTCAGCCTGCTGCTGGGGCTGTTCGAGGACGGCGACATCGATCCGGTGATACTGCCGACGGAACTGATGGTCCGCGAATCGGGCTGAACGATGTAGCTCGTCGGTTCAGCGGCGCAGGGCCCACTCCACCGCCGGGCAGCGGTTCATGATCACGTCGAGTCCGGCGGCCAGGGCCCTGTCGCCCGCCGCCTCGTCGTACACGTCCAGGGGTAGCCATACCGCGCCCGCTCCCACCTTGACGGCTTCGTCGATCACGTCGCCGGCGAAGACTGTGCGGCGGTAGATCGCCACCACGTCGATGGGCACCGGGACGTCGGCGAGGGTGCGGTAGGTCGTCTCGCCCAGGACGGGGCGGCCGTCCGGGTGTACGGGAATGATGCGTTTGCCCCGGTTTTTCATGAGTTTGGCCTGGTTGTAGACGGTCCTGCCTGGATCGCCGGACAGGCCGACGAAGGCCCATGTCGTCGTGTCGTTCAGCAGGCGTCGGATGGCCGTCAGGTCGGCGAAACGATCTCCCATGTCTTGGTGCAACAACCTGGTCGCCGGGTCTCTTCCGGCACAGGTCAGGGCCGTTTTCATGACGGCACCCATGACATTTGCCCACAGAGGATTGGTTGAACTTGTAACTAGAAGCTCCTGGGGTTATCCGGAATTCTTCCTGTTAGCAGAAAGCAGGGAGATGGCAGTGAATGACCAGTATGAGCTTTATTGCCTCGCGGACCGGCTTTTTTATGACGCCCCCGACCGGCGCGGAACCGATATTCCGGATTTCGCGGTGGCCGGGCGTGACGTTCCGCGTGGCTGGTCCCACCAGCCGTCCGACACCTGGTTCCACTATGCCCCGACCGGCCATGATGTTCCGCCGCAGGGCTGGAAGATCCATGTGTCGGCCGGGCTGGCCGATGCGGCGCGGGTGCTGGAAATCGTCTGGGATTATTGCGTCGAACGTGATATCCCCTTCAAATTCCTGCGCAGCCGGTCTGTTGTCACGATGCTCAACTCAAAAGGGGCTTCGCGGGGTTCGAGCGGCAAACTGGTCACCATCTACCCTCGGCAAGATTGTCTTGAGCTTACGCTCAAGGAGCTCGACGGGCTGCTGACGGGGGTGCGGGGGCCGTACATCCTGAGTGATCTCCGTTACGGCGACGGGCCCCTTTTCGTGCGCTACGGCGGATTCGTGGCCCGGCGCTGTGCCGCCCCCAACGGGGAGCTCGTGCCGGCGATGGAGAACGACCGGGGCGAGCTGGTGCCCGACGTGCGGGGAGCCTCGTTCACGACCCCCGAATGGGTGACTCTGCCCGACTTCCTCAGAGCCCATCTGGAGGCCAGGAACGCGGTCACGACCGGCGAGCTGCCCTATTCGGTCGACTCGGTCATGCACTTCTCCAACGGGGGCGGGGTCTATCTCGCCACCGACCGGCGGACCGACGAGCGGGTCGTGCTCAAGGAGGCCCGGCCGATGGCGGGGCTCGACGCGGCCGAGCGTGACGCGGTGGCGCGGCTGCAGCATGAGCGTGACGTGCTGCGACGGCTCGACGGGCTCGACTGCGCGCCCGGTTATCGCGACTACTTCGTGCTCGGTGACCACCACTTCCTGGTGATGGAGTTCGTCGACGCGACGCCGCTTCAGCGCACGCTGGTCCGCACGTTTCCGCTGTCCAAGGCCGACGCGACGGCCGAGTCGATCGCCGAATACACCGTCTGGGCGCTCGACACGCTGCCCAAGGTGCGGGCCGCCGTCGAGGCGCTGCACGAGCGGGGGGTCGTCTTCTGCGACCTTCATCCGAACAACATCCTGATCACGCCCGACGGGCGGCTCGTCCTCATCGACTTCGAGGTCGCGACGTTCATCGAAGACCGCGGCCGGTCGGTGCTGGCCCATCCGGCCTTCCAGGCGCCGGCCGACCGGCGGGGCGCCGACGTCGACCTCTACGCCCTGGCGTGTCTCACGCTGGGCCTGTTCGCGCCGCAGCTCACGATCACCGTGCCGCTGGCGCGGGCCAAGGCGACACAGCTCGGGCACATGATCGTCGACACCTTCCCGGTGCCGCCGGAGCTGATCAAGCGCGCCGTCCACACGATCACCGGGCCCATCGGGGGCGGGCCCACGGCGAGTGTGACCAGCGGCGATCCGATGGCGGCGATGGCGCGGGGGATCCTCGCCAGCGCCACGCCCCGGCGCTCCGACCGGCTCTTTCCCGGTGACGTCGCCCAGTTCCATCCCGGCGGCGGGATCAACCTGGCCCACGGCGCGGCGGGGGTCCTGCTCGCCCTCGACGCGGCGGGAGCCGGCCGGTTCCCCGACTACGAGGAGTGGCTCCTCCGCCGAACCCAGGACAGCCGAACCCAGGACCTCCAGGCCCAGGACCGCCAGAACCTGGAGTGTCCGCCTGGCTTCTACGACGGGCTCCACGGCGTCGCCTATGTGCTCGATCGGTTCGGCCATGTCGACCAGGCGCTCGATCTCGTCGATCGGGCCATGTCGGGGCCCTGGCGGGAGCTCGATCTCAGCCTCTACTCGGGGCTGGCCGGCATCGGGCTCAACCTGCTCCACCTGGGGCTCGACGCCCGCCCGCTGGTCGAGCTCTGCGCCGAGAGGCTTCCTGACGACGTACCGGAGATATCTGGCGGTTCGCACCCCAGGGCAGGTCTCCTGTACGGCCTGAGCGGCCCCGCGCTCCTCTTCCTGCGCGCCTACGACCACACCAGAGACCCGGCACTGCTCGATCTGGCCGAACGGGCGCTGCGCCTCGACCTGAAGCGGTGCGTCGTCACCGCCGACGGGTCGTTGCAGGTCGACCAGGGGTGGCGGACGCTGCCCTACCTCGACGAGGGCTCGGCCGGCATCGCGATCGTGCTGGGCGACCTGCTCCGACGGCGGCCCGGCTCCTCGCTGGCCGCCGCGCTGCCCGACCTGCTGAAAGTGGGCCGCTGCCGGTTCTTCGTGCAGCCGGGCCTGTTCGCCGGGCGGGCCGGCATGATCCTGGCCGACCGGACGCTCGTCCCCGGCCTCGACTGGCACGTTCTTCCCTACCGTGACGGGATCGCCTTCCCCGGCGACCAGTTGCTCCGGCTGTCGATGGACTTCGCCACCGGCACCGCCGGGGTCCTGTTCGCCCTCAGCGGCACCCCGTTGCCCTTCATGCATCCACTCGGCGCGGAGCCCTACGCCATGCCGGGTGGCGCCCCCCTTCAGCTGTCGACCAAGGAGGTGATCGGGGCCCGGAACAGCTAGCTCCACCTTTTTAAAAGATCTCGAAGTCCTCCCGATAGAGAAATTTCACAAAGGAGTATCACCATGGTTCTTCTCGACCTTCAGGCGATGGAGCTTCCCGGCGGCGGCGGCGGTCACGGCGGCGGCGGTGGCGGCGGTGGCGGCAGCACGCTGACGCTGCTCGGCTGCGCGTCCCAGACGCCCAGCAACCTGAGCCTGCTGCTCTGCCACTAGGCACCCGATCGGGGCCCTGGGCTCGCGGGAGCCCGGGGCCCTCCCTTCGCAGAACACACTCCACCCACGTGAAGAGAGGGACTCGGCGTTGCGGACGGCCGACCGGCTGACAACCGAGGCGATCAGGCGTAGCGGGCCCGCGGCGGGCGTGCTCGTCGCTGTCTCCCTGGTCGGCGCCGGCCTTGAGCTGGCACTGCCGTTCGTGCTCGGCCGCGCCGTCGACACCTTCTCCCTGACGTGGGTGATATCCGCCGGGGCCGTCGTGGTGCTCCTCGTCGTCTGCGACGGTCTCGGCGTCTACGCGAGCGGAACCGGTGGCGCGCGGGCGGCGGCCTGGCTGCGCCACCGGGCGCTCTCGCATCTGCTCGGCGTGGGTCCCGGGGTGACCCGACGCATTCCCGCGGGCGATCTGGTGACCCGGCTCGGCGTCAACGCCGAGGAGGCGGGGCGGGCCGGAGACGCGGTGGTCGCGTCGGTGGCGCTCGTGGTGCCGTCGGCCGGGGCGCTGGTGCTGCTGGTGCTGATCGATCCGTGGCTGGCCCTGACCCTGGCGGGCGGGCTGGTTGTGATCGTTTTCGTACTGACACGGTTCTTGAAGACGTCCACGACGATCGCCGGTAGATACCAGGAGGCGCAGGCCGACATCGCCGCGCGCCTGGTCGAGGCGGTCGCGGGCGCCCGCACGATCGCCGCCGCCGGGACCGCCGAGCGGGAGACCCGGCGGGTGCTGACCGCGCTTCCGGTGGTCCGGGGCCATGCGATGGCGCTGTGGCGGGCCAACGCCGACGCGGGGGTGCGGGCCGCGATCGTGGTGCCGCTCCTCGAGGTGCTGGTGCTGGCCGTGGGCGGCTGGCGGCTGTCGGCAGGGGAGCTCACCGTCGGCGAGCTCTACGCCGCCGCTCGATATGTGGTCATCGGCGCTGGTCTGGGGCCCGCGATCGGGTCGCTGGGCCGGCTGGCCCGCGCCCGTGCGGCCGGCGCCCGGCTGGCCGAGATCTTGGACGAATGCCCGGTGGCGCACGGGGTTCGCGAGCTGCCTCCCGGCCCGGGGACCCTCACTTTTCGCGATATCTGGCCAGATGACCTGGAGATCCAGGGCGGCACCTCGGTGGCCGTGGTCGGCTCGGGGGCGTCCCGTTTCGCCCGCCTCGCGGCCCGCCTCGACGACCCGGCCGTCGGCGACGTCCTCCTCGACGGTGTCCCGCTGCGGTCACTCACCCGGCGGTCGCTCAGAAGCGCCATCGGGTACGCCGTCGCCAAGCCCCACCTCATCGGAGACACCGTCGCCGAGGCGACCGGCGACTCCCGCGAGGCGGCCGTGGCCGCCGGGGCCGACGACTTCATCCGCCGGTTGCCGCACGGCTACCGCACCCCGCCGGCCGAGGCGCCCATGTCCGGCGGCGAACGCCAGCGACTGGGCCTGACCAGGGCTTTCGCGAAGGGAAACCGCCTGCTGGTGCTCGACGACGCCACCTCCAGCCTCGACACCATCACCGAACGCCGGGTCGGCACCGCGCTGGCCGCCGACACCCGCACCCAGGTCATGGTGACCCACCGGGCCGCCGTCGCGGCGCGGGCCGACCGGGTGATCTGGCTCGATCAGGGTCGGGTACGAGGCTTCGACCGGCACCTCGCCTTATGGCGCGACCCGGATTACCGAGCCGTTTTCCAGGGCGGGGAGGCGCAGTGAACTCCCGTGGGTCAGGCGTGGCCGGTCGGAACGAGGTGGCCGCGTGATCTCATTCGGTCATCGGACCCGGGTCGGCTCGTTTCTCTGGCGATCGTTCAACGCTCAGCCGGGGCAGGCGTGGCGGTTCGTGCTGTGGTCGCTGGTCGAGGCCGCGCCCGCGTTCGTCATCGGGCTGGCCATCGCCCGGGCGGTCGACGCGTTCACCGCGCATCAGGCCGTCGCCGGGCTCTCCTGGACGTTCCTGCTCGGCATCTCCTGGATCTTCGCCGCCGTCGGGGCGCGGCAGGTGGTCGTCACTTTGGCCGGCATCGTGGAGCCCGTGCGGGAGGAGTTGCTGACCGCGACCGTTCGCGGGGCACTGGAGGCCGGGAGAAACGACGCCGCCGCCGTCACCAGGGCCAATCTCCAGGTCGAGGTGGCGCGTGACGCCTTCACCGGGGTCATCGGGTCGGTGAAGGCGTTCGTGTTCGCCTTTCTCGGGGTCGTCGCCGGGGTCATGGCGCTGATGCCGGAACTGCTCCTGCTGGTGCTGCCTCCGTTGCTGCTCGCGCTGGGGGCGTTCCTCTTCTCGCTGCCGGAACTGGCGAAGCGGCAGCACGCCTATCTGCTCGCCGACGAGGCCACGGCCGAGAGCCTGGTCAGGGTCACCGCCGCGCTCGGCGACGTCGCCGCGTCCGGCGACGAGGAGCACGCCGCCCGATACGCCGGTTCGCGTTTCGACGATCAGCGGCGGGCGGCCGGGAAGCTGGCGGGGGTCACGACGCTCCGTACCGTCGTGCTGGGAACGGGGGCCTGGGCGCCGATCCTGCTCGTGCTCGTCTACGCGCCCCGGCTGGGCGCGAGCCCGGGGGTCGTGCTCGGGACGCTCGCCTATGTGATGCAGTCGCTCACGCCCGCGCTGTTCAACCTGGCGAGCGGGCTGGGGGAGAGCGGGGTGCGGCTCTGGGTCACGCTGACCCGGCTGCGGGCCGCGCTTCCGCCGCCACCGCAGGAGACCCACCGGTCCGAGGGGGTGCACACCGAGCTGAAGGGGGTCACGTTCGCCTATGGGCCGCAGGCCCTGCCGGTCGTCGACCGCCTCGATCTGGTCGTCCCCGAAGGGGAGCACCTGGCCGTCGTCGGGCCGAGCGGGATCGGGAAATCGACCCTCGCCGCCCTCATCGCCGGACTCGTCGTCCCCGGTCAGGGGCGGGTGACCGTCGGCGGAGTGCCGGCCGTCCGGCTCCACAAGGGGCAGCGGGTGCTGATCCCGCAGGAGGCGTACATCTTCCGGGGGACCGTCGCGGAGAACCTGGGCGATCACCAACCGGCGAGGATGCGGCAGGCCCTCGACGCCATCGGCGCCGGGCACATCAGGCTCCAGGTCACCGAGCTCGGGCCGGCCGACCGGCAGCTCGTCGCCCTGGCCAGGGCATTTCTCGCCGACGCGCCGCTGGTCATCCTCGACGAGGCCACCTCCTGCCTCGATCCGGCGGCCGAGGCCCAGGTCGAGCGGGCCTTCGCGGAGACGGGGTGCACTCTGATCGTCATCGCGCACCGGATCAGCTCGGCCCTGCGGGCCCGGCGGGTGCTGGTCATGGACGGCACCCGGATCGTCACCGGCACCCATCAGGAACTTCTGGCCGCCTCGCCCCTGTACGCGGATCTGGCCGGGCATTGGGACCCCCGACTCAGGCAGGTGTCATGATCGAGATCATTCACGGGCACGTCGTCTCCGACCCGTACCGCTGGCTGGAAGATCCCGCGTCCGACGAGACGCGAGCCTGGCAGGCCCAGCAGGAGGTCGTCTGGCAGAGCCAGCTCCTCCCCGGCCGGGACGGGTTCCTGGCCAGGATCGAGGAGCTGAGCGACACCGGCGTCGTGGGCGCCCCCGTCTGGCGGGCGGGCACCGCCTTCCGCGTCCGCCGCGACCCGGGCCGCCGCCTGCCGGTCCTCTACGCCGACGACCGGCCGATCCTCGACCCCGAGGCGATCGACCCCGGCGCGACCACCCTGCTCGACGCCTGGCACCCCTCGCCCGACGGCGAACTCGTCGCCTGCCAGCTCTCCCGGGGCGGCGACGAACGTTCCGAGCTGTACGTCATCAGCGCCCGCACCGGCGCACTCGTCGACGGCCCGGTGGGCGGGCTCCGCTACTCTCCGGTGGCCTGGCTACCGGACAGCGACGGTTTCTACTACGTCCGCGACCGCCGGGCCCGCGTCCACCATCTCGGCGGCGACGACCTCGACGTGGCCGACGCCGACGGCATCGCCCTCAGCGCCGACGGCCGCTGGCTCACCCTCTCGGTCAACCGGGGGCCGGGCAACGATGTATGGCTCTGTGACCTGGTCAGCCCGGCCCGGTGGACCGTCCAGCAGGACGTGGCGGCCAGGTCGGCGGTGGCGGTGGGGCGTGACGGGCGGGCGTACATGGTGACGACCCTCGACGCCCCCCGTGGACGCCTCCGCGTGGCCGATCCGGCGGTGCCGCATGAGTTCCGTGACCTGGTCCCGGAAGACGCCGAGGCCGTGATCGCCGATTTCGTTCTGCTCGACGGGGTTCTCCTGGTGGCGTGGGTGCGCCACGCCATCGGGGAGATCTCCGTCCATGATCCCGAGACCGGGGAGCGTCAAGGAGCGGTCCCGCTCCCCGGTCTCGGCTCCATCGGGCGGATGTCCGCCCGGGGGCACGAGGTGTGGTTCACCTACTCCGACTACGTCACCCCCGAGAGCGTCTACCGCTATGACGCCCGCACCGGCGAGACCACCCTGTGGGAGGCGGCCCCGGGCCGGGCCGAGCTGCCCGAGATCGAGTCGCACCAGGTCGTCTACCAGTCGGCCGACGGCACGCCGGTCCGGATGGTCGTGCTCGGCCGGGGGCTGCCGGGGCCGAGCCCGTGCATCCTCTACGGCTACGGCGGGTTCGGGGTGCCGCTCACGCCCTCCTACTCGTCCTATGTGTTGCCGTGGCTGGAGGCTGGTGGCGTTTTCGCGTTCGCCCAGGTCAGGGGTGGTGGCGAAGAAGGGGAGGGGTGGCATCGGGCCGGGATGCGGGGGCGGAAGCAGAACTCGTTCGACGATTTCGCCGCCGCCGCGGAGACCCTGATCGCCTCGGGCTGGACCAGGCCCGACCTGCTGGGGGTCACCGGTGAGTCCGGGGGTGGGCTGCTCGTCGGGGCGCTGGTCACCCAGCGTCCGGAACTGGTCGCCGCCGCCGTGTGCTCGGCGCCGGTCCTCGACATGATCAGGTTCGAGAAGTCGGGGCTCGGGAGTTCCTGGGTGCCGGAATACGGCTCCGCCGACGACCCCGAGCAGTTCTCCTGGCTGCTGGCCTACTCGCCCTACCACCAGGTCAAAGAGGGGGTCGACTATCCGGCGACCCTGTTCACCGTCTTCGACGGCGACAGCCGGGTCGACCCGCTCCACGCCCGCAAGATGTGCGCCGCCCTGCAGGGGGCGACGTCGGGCGTCCGGCCGATCCTGTTCCGCCACGAAGCCGGCGTCGGCCACGCGGGCCGATCAGCCGACCGGGCGGCCGGGCTGGCCGCCGACATGCTGGCGTTCCTGGCCCGGGAGCTGGGCGGTCTTTAGGCCGAGCGGGGCAGGAAGAGGGCCAGGGCCGATGGGGGCGCGGTGGTGAGGGACATCTCGAACCAGACCTTGTTGCGGCCGCCCTCGCGGACGATGCCCCATCGGTCGGCTAAGGCGTCGAGCAAGGGCAGGCCGCGGCCGTTGGTGGCGGTCGCCGTCGAGTGGCCGGCACAGGGGGGTTCGGTGGAGCCGTCGTCCTGGACGCAGACGCGGACCTCCTCCGAGGAGAACCAGACCGTCACGGTGAACACGCCGCCGTCGCCCGATCTGGAGTGGATGACCGCGTTCGTGGCGATCTCGCTCGTCAGCAGAACGCAGTCGTCGTGCAGCGGGTGGTCTCTGCCGATCGTCGCCGAGACCATGCGGCGGGCCAGAACTATTTGGTCGCGGCCCCCGGCGAGTCTGGCGACCCGGGCAGCTCTGAGGTCAGTGGTGATAGTCGTGTCGATGGAGTCGAGTGTGGTGACGTTCCCCGAACCGTTCATGCGTCCTCCTCGATGACTGCGTGAAGAAGACGCGCCAATACCCGGTCTGAGATGTCACGGGAAGGTGCGACTGTGCTTCCCTGAGGGAACCGGCCCTGCCATAGGGTCGAGGAATGCTGACGCTGATGGCGGTGCACGCCCACCCTGACGACGAGGTCATGGGAACGGGGGGCGTCTTCGCGAAATACGCCGCCGAAGGGGTGCGTACGGTCCTGGTGACCTGCACCAACGGGGAGCAGGGCGACGGGGCCGGCGGAGTGAAGCCGGGGGATCCTGGGCACTCCGAGGCCGACGTGGCCAACCAGCGGCTCGCCGAGCTGGCCGAGTCGGTGGGGCACCTGAAGATCGGGCACCTCGAGCTGCTCGGATACCACGATTCGGGGATGGTCGGCTGGGCCGGGAACGCCAGCCCTGACGCGTTCACCAACGCCGACTTCGACAAGGCCGTGGCGAAGGTGGCGGCGTTGATGGAGGAATACCGGCCGCAGGTCGTCGTGACCTACGACGAGAACGGCAACTACGGTCATCCCGACCACATCCAGGCCCACCGGGTCGCGGTGGCGGCGGCCGAGGCGACCGGGATCCCGGTGAAGTTCTACTACACGGCGATCCCCCGGCGGATCATCCAGGCGTCGTACGCGGCGATGAAGGAACAGGGCAAGGACCCGGGCTGGGAGCTGCCGGAGGACTTCGGCACCCCCGACGAGCTGATCACCAGCGTGGTCGACACCCACGAGCAGGCCGACGCGAAGATCGCGGCGCTGCGGGCGCACGCCAGCCAGGGCGACAGCATCGCCCTGTTGTCGATGCCGCCCGAGATGCAGCGCATGGCCATGTCGACCGAACACTTCATCCGGGTGTCCACCAAGGTCACGGCGCCCGACCACGAAGACGACCTGTTCGCCGGGCTGCGCTGATCAGGCGCGGGCCCGCTGCTCATAAAGGGCCTTTTCCTGGACGTTCCTGGTGAGTTCGGCCGCCTTCAGAAAGGCCGCTCTGGCTTCCTCGACTCGTCCACTGCGTTCGAGGAGATCGCCTCTCACCGCGGACAGGTGGGGGTTGCCTTCGAGCGGCAGTCCGTCGACGATCTTCAGCCCGGCCTCCGGCCCTTCGGCCATGCCGACCGCCACGGCGCGGTTGAGTTCGACGATCGGCGACGGGGCCACGTGGGCTAACAGTTGGTAGAGGGCGGCCATCCGGGCCCAGTCGGTGTCGGCGAAAACCCCGGCCCTGGCGTGGACGGCCGCGATGGCGGCCTGGAGGCCGTACGGGCCCAGGACCCCCGTCGACTCGGCGCGGGTCAGCGCTTCCAGACCTCGCCGGATGAGGAGGCGGTCCCATCGTGTCCGGTCCTGGTCGGCGAGCAGGACCGGCTCCCCGCCGGGGCCGATGCGGGCGTTCAGGCGGGACGACTGGATCTCCAGCAGCGCCTGCAGGCCCGACGCCTCGGATGACGTCGGCATCAGCGCGGCCAGCACGCGGGACAGGCGCAGCGCCTCGAAGCACAGGTCGTTACGGGTCCAGGAGTCGCCCGACGTCGCCGAGTAGCCCTCGTTGAAGATCAGATAGATGACCTCAAGGACCGAGGCCAGCCGCGCGGGCAGCTCCTCCGCGGGCGGCAGCTCGATCGGGACCTTCCGCAGGGCGGCCTTGGCCCGGTAGATCCGCTGGCCGACCGTCGGTTCCGGGACCAGGAACGCCCGCGCGATCTCCGCCGTCGTCAGCCCGCCCAGCAGCCGCAGCGTCAGCGCCAGCCGCCCCTCGACGGCCACGTCAGGGTGGCAGGCCGTGAAGATCAGGGTGAGCAGCTCGGGTTCCGGCCGGGCCGGGGGCTGCTGGGCGAGTTCGCGGAGTTTCTCCTCGTAGACGCCCTGCCGCCGCAGTTGGTCGATCGCCTTGCGCTTGGCGGTCGTGGTCAGCCAGCCGCCCGGGTTCTCCGGCACACCCTCATGTGGCCAGGTCTCCACGGCGAGCAGGAACGCGTCTTGGGCCGACTCCTCGGCCAGGCCGATGTCGCCGGTCATCCTGGCCACGGTCGCGATGACCTTGGCCGACTCGATGCGCCAGACGGCCTCGATGGTGCGGATCGGATCGGGAAGCCCCATGCCTCCCGATCCAATCAGAGGTCAGAAGGTCATCAGGGGGTGCACCTGGGAGACCCCCTCCCAGCCGGGCCACATGTCGCGGTGCAGTCTCATGAAGCGGTTGGCCCACTCGATCGCCTCGGCCTCGTCGCGGACCTCGTAGATCGCGTAGCTGATCAGTTCCTTGGCCTCGGCGAACGGGCCGTCGGTCACCGTCAGTTTGCCGCCGACGACCTCGACCTCGGCGGTCTTGGCCAGCAGGCCGCTCTGGTCGACGAGGGCGCCCGACTCGGTGGCCTCCCGGCCGAGCTGCATGATCGCCGACATGAGTTCGGCGGGCGGCGGGGTCTCGGGCTGGGCGGTGCGGGTCAGCGTGATCAGGTAGCGCATGGGTGTTCTCCATTCGTTCTCGTGTGAACCTACGACCCCTCTACGAACGGCCGGACGGAGTTTCGACAGCCACCGGTTACTTTTTTCTGATTTCCGGCCATGCTGGTCAGGTGAGCAGCAGGCCTCCCTATCCGGGGTTGGCGGCGTTCGGGGCACTGGACGCCGCCGTGTTCTTCGGCCGTGACGATCTCCTTTCCGACCTGCGACGGCGTACCGGGAGCGAGAAGCTGGTCGTCGTCACGGGCGCGTCCGGGGCGGGGAAGACCTCGCTCGTCGACGTCGGCCTCGCGGGCGGGCTGCGGTTACGGCCCGGAGACGATCCGGTCGGCGCGTTGCTGGCCGCGTTCGGGGCCACGATGGACCACGACCGGCTGGCCGCCGCGCCGCATCACCTCGACGAGCTGGGCGATCCTGGGCTGATCGTGGTCGACCGGTTCGAGGAGGTCTTCGCGGCCTGCCGCGATCTCACCGCCCGGCAGACCTTCATCGGCGCTCTGGCCGCCACGCGGGCCCATGTCGTGCTGGTGCTGCGGGCCGATTTCACCGGTGACGCGGCCGCGTTCCCCGAGCTGGTCGCGGCCCTTTCCCGGCCGCTGATCGTCTCGCCCCTGTCTCTGGACGACCTTCGCACCGCCATCGAGCAGCCCGCCCTCGCTCTCGGGGTGACCTTCGAAGACGGCCTGGTCGAGGAGATCCTCGCCGACCAGAACGGTGACCTGCCCCTGCTGGCCCACACGCTGCGGGTGATGTGGGATCGGGGGGCGGGCGACGTACTGACATTCGAGGCTTATCGGGCCACCGGCCGGGTGACCGGGGCGATCCCCCGCAGCGCCGAGCGCGCCCTGGTCCGCAACGACGCCAGGGCGGCGCTGTCGGCGCTGACCGGGCCGCTCGGCACGCTGCGAACGGGCCCGATGTCGCCGGAGCTGGCCCCGTTCGTGGCGGCCGGACTCGTGCGGTCGGACGGGGAGACGGCCGAGCTGGCGCACGAGGCGGTGGTCCGGGCCTGGCCCCGGTTCACCGCGTGGACGGAGGCCGATCGGGCGGCCGGTCAGGTGCGGCGGGAGTTCGCCGTCGACGCCAACCGGTGGGTGCTGAGCGGGTTCGACGCGGCCCACCTCTACCAGGACGCCCGGCTGGCGGCGGCCCGCGCGGCGGTGAAGCGGGCCCGGCACGATCTGTCCCCGGCCGAGGTGGCGTTCCTCGACGCGAGCGCGGCCCAGGCGATGGCGGGGCGGCGGGCCGCGGAGAAACGTACATTCCTGCGGGGTCTGCTCTCCATCGCGGTGGTCGCGCTGCTCGTCGTGAGTTTCGGGACGACCGGCGCGCTGGCGCTGCTGTTCGACGGGGCCACCCGCGACCGGGACGCGGCGGTCGACCGGAGCACCACGGCGGTGGCCCGCCATCTGCTCGCCCAGGGCGACGCGCTCGCCGCCGACCAGCCGGTTCTCGCCCGGCTGCTCCGGCTGGCGGGGGCCGTGATCGCGCCCGCGCTGCCCGAGGCGGCGGCCGGGCTGCGCGCCTCGGCGGTGCATCCCGCGCTCGACGTGCTGCACCCGCCGGGCGTCGAGACCATGGTCGTCAGCGCCGCCGGGCTGCTGGCCACCGTCTCCGGCGGCGAGGTCACGCTGTGGCTGGAGGACAAGAAGACCGCCGTCGTGCCCGCCCACGACGCCCCGATCAGCGCGCTCGCCTTCACCCGCGACGGCCGCCGGTTCGCCACCGCCGCCTCAGACGGTTCTGTACGGATCTGGAACACCGCCACCCGAGAGCGACTGGCCGTGATCGCCGACGGCGGGCTCGGGCGCAAGGGCCTCGCCTTCAGCGCCGACGCGCGGACCATCGCCGTCGCGGCGGCAGGCCGGCCCGTCACGATCTGGAACACCACCACCGCCCAGCAGGTGCTGGAGGTCCCGGCGACGGCGGGCAACCGCCCGCTGGTGCTGTACGGCAACGACGCCGCCACCTTCTACACGCTCACCGCCGACGGTTTGGAGGTCTTCGACCTGCCGTCGGAGAAACGGCTGCGGGTGCTGCCCTCCGAGGAGGTCACCACGGCGGCGCTCAACCCGAACACGCGCACCCTCGCCGTCGGCCGGGCCGACGGCGGCGTCGAGATCTGGGGCGTGGGCGAGCGCGAGTTCGTCAAACGGGCCGATTTCGCCGCGCACGACCGCGCGGTCGAGGCCATCGCGTTCAGCCCCGACGGCACCACGTTCACCACCGGCGGCGGCGACGAGGCGGTGCGGATCTGGGAGACCATCGGGCAGCGCCGCATCGGCGCCACGATCACCGGCCACACCGGGACCGTCGTCGACGTCGCCTACACACCGGGCGGCCACACCCTGCTCACCGCCGCCACCGACCGGACCGTGCGGATCTGGAACCTGGACGCCTACGACTCCGTCCTCGACCTGACCACCCGGGTCGCCGACCCCGGCAGCGGCCGGTTCGCCACGGTCAACGCGATCACCTTCAACCAGGACGGCACGATCTTCGCCACCGGCGACGCGGACGGCAGTGTGCGCCTCTGGCGGACCGCCTCCCGGAGCCCGCTCGGGGTGCCGATCGAGACCCGGGACTCCGGGGTGCACTCGATGGTGTTCGACCCCCAGACCGGCGGACTGGTCGTGCTGAGCAGCGACAACGTGATCAGCCTGCTCGACGTCGACAGCCGCACCAGCCAGACCCTGTGGGCCAACCCGCCCCAGGAGGCCACCGGCCACGGCGTCCTCGGCCCCGACGGGCGGACGCTCGCGCTGGCCTACGGCTCCGTGGTGGAACTGTGGGACAACCAGACCCGGCGGCGCACCGGCCGGCTCGGCGGCCATGACGGCGACGTGCGGGCGGTGGCGTTCAGCCCCGACGGGAGGTTGCTGGCCACCGGGGGCGCCGACCGGGTGATCCGGCTGTGGGACCCGAGCAGGGCCGTCCCCGCAGGGCCCGCCCTGCTCGGGCACACCGGTGACGTGCTGTCGGTCGCGTTCAGCCCCGACGGGAGCGTGCTGGCCAGCGGCGACGCGAGCGGCGTGATCCGGTTCTGGGACACCGCGACCGGTCGTCACCTGGGCACCTACCACGGCCGGGCCCCCGCCGGCGGAGCCCCGGCGTTCGCGGCGAGCGCCCTGGCGTTCAGCCCCGACGGCGGCACCCTGGTGGGCGGTGGCCGGTTCACCGCACCGGGCCAACCGGCCCTGGAGATCTGGGACTCCACCCTGTACGGCGCCGACGCCCACGACCTCGTCTGCGACCAGGCCGGCCGCGCCCTCACCCCCGAGGAGTGGCGCACCCACGTGCCCGGTCAGCCCTACCGGCGCGTCTGCTGAAACGCCGAAGGGCCGGGTGGATCACCCGGCCCTTCGGTCGTGACGAAGAGTTACTGCTTCGCGGTGAACGTCGTGGGGACGAACATCTCGGTCTCCGGCTTGGCCTCGCCCACGAAGGTGAACTTGGCGGCCTCGCCGACGCCTTCCACGTCGATCTTGACGACCTGGCCGGGGCGCAGTTCGCCGTAGAGGATCTTCTCCGACAGCGAGTCTTCCAGCTCACGCTGGATCGTCCGGCGCAGCGGACGCGCGCCCATCACGGGGTCGTAGCCCCTGTCGGCGAGGACCTGCTTGGCGGCCGGGGTGAGGTCGAGAGCCATGTCCCGGTCCTTGAGGCGGGCGTCGACCTGGGCCAGCATGAGGTCGACGATGTGGATGATCTCGTTCATCGTCAGCTGGTGGAAGACGACGGTGTCGTCGACACGGTTGAGGAACTCGGGCCGGAAGTGCTGCTTGAGCTCCTCCTGGACCTTGGACTTCATCCGGTCGTAGTTGCCCTCGACGTCGTTGTTCTTCGCGAACCCCATCCCGATGCCCTTGCTGATGTCCCGGGTGCCGAGGTTGGTGGTCATGATGATGACCGTGTTCTTGAAGTCGACCACCCGGCCCTGGGCGTCGGTCAGCCGGCCGTCCTCCAGGATCTGCAGGAGGCTGTTGAAGATGTCGGGGTGGGCCTTCTCGATCTCGTCGAACAGCACCACCGAGAACGGCTTGCGGCGCACCTTCTCGGTCAGCTGGCCGCCCTCTTCGTAGCCGACGTAGCCGGGAGGCGAGCCGAAGAGCCGGGAGACGGTGTGCTTCTCCATGAACTCCGACATGTCCAGCATGATCAGCGCGTCTTCGTCGCCGAACAGGAACTCCGCCAGCGCCTTCGAAAGCTCGGTCTTACCGACACCCGAGGGGCCGGCGAAGATGAACGAACCACCGGGACGACGCGGGTCCTTCAGACCGGCGCGAGTACGCCGGATCGCCCGGGACAGGCCCTTGATGGCGTCGTCCTGACCGATGATCCGCTTGTGCAGCTCGTCTTCCATCCGCAGGAGCCGCTGGGACTCCTCTTCGGTGAGCTTGAAGACGGGGATGCCGGTCGCAGTGGCCAGGACCTCGGCGATCAGTTCCTCGGTGACCTCGGCGACGACGTCCATGTCGCCGGCCTTCCACTCGCGCTCGCGGCGTTCCCGCTTCAGGGACAGCTGCTTCTCGTTGTCGCGGAGGGCGGCGGCCTTCTCGAAGTCCTGCGCGTCTATGGCCGACTCTTTGTCCCGGCGCACGAGAGCGATCTTCTCGTCGAATTCGCGCAGGTCCGGCGGGGCGGTCATGCGGCGGATGCGCATCCGCGAGCCCGCTTCGTCGATCAGGTCGATCGCCTTGTCGGGCAGGAAGCGGTCGGAGATGTAGCGGTCGGCCAGCGTCGCGGCGGCCACCAGGGCGCCGTCGGTGATGGAGACGCGGTGGTGGGCCTCGTAGCGGTCGCGCAGACCCTTGAGGATCTCGATCGTGTGGCTGAGCGACGGCTCGGCGACCTGGATCGGCTGGAAACGACGCTCCAGAGCGGCGTCCTTCTCCAGGTGCTTGCGGTATTCGTCGAGAGTGGTCGCGCCGATGGTCTGCAGCTCGCCTCGGGCCAGCATGGGCTTGAGGATCGACGCCGCGTCGATGGCGCCCTCGGCCGCGCCCGCACCCACGAGAGTGTGGAGCTCGTCGATGAACAGGATGATGTCGCCGCGGGTGCGGATCTCCTTGAGGACCTTCTTGAGGCGCTCCTCGAAGTCACCGCGGTAACGCGAACCCGCGACCAGCGCGCCCAGGTCGAGCGTGTAGAGGTGCTTGTCCTTCAGGGTCTCGGGCACCTCGCCCTTGACGATCTTCTGGGACAGGCCCTCGACCACGGCCGTCTTGCCGACGCCGGGCTCGCCGACGAGCACGGGGTTGTTCTTGGTGCGGCGGGACAGCACCTGCATGACCCGCTCGATCTCCTTCTCGCGCCCGATCACCGGGTCGAGCTTGCCCTCGCGAGCGGCCTGCGTGAGGTTGCGGCCGAACTGGTCGAGGACGAGCGATGTCGAAGGAGCGGTCTCCTGGGGGCCGCCGGCCGCTGTGGCCTCTTTGCCGCCCTGGTAGCCGTGCAGCAGCTGGATGACCTGCTGGCGGACCCGGTTGAGGTCGGCGCCCAGCTTGACGAGGACCTGGGCGGCGACGCCCTCACCCTCACGGATCAGGCCGAGCAGGATGTGCTCGGTGCCGATGTAGTTGTGGCCGAGCTGCAGCGCCTCGCGCAGGGACAGCTCAAGGACCTTCTTGGCCCGCGGGGTGAAGGGGATGTGGCCGGAGGGCGCCGACTGGCCCTGGCCGATGATCTCCTCGACCTGCTGCCGGACGCCTTCGAGGCTGATGCCCAGGCTTTCGAGGGCCTTGGCGGCGACGCCTTCGCCTTCGTGGATGAGGCCAAGCAGGATGTGCTCGGTGCCGATGTAGTTGTGGTTGAGCATCCGGGCCTCTTCTTGGGCCAGGACGACCACCCGCCGCGCTCGGTCGGTGAACCTTTCGAACATCTCTCGCCGCTCCATGGAGTCCGGGGGGCCCTGTTACTCCATAGAACGCGCAATTCCGAGTGATGGATACCAAATACGCGATTGGCGAACTTCACTCTGGGCGTACGGTCAGCCAGGTTAGAGCCAGGGGGAAGTGTCGCGCCCACCAGTAGACGTCGTGTCCGCCGACCCAGTCGACGTGGCGGACCTCGGCGCCCGCGGCGGTCAGCTTCGTGGCCCACTCGCCGGTCGCCCACCGGAAACCCGATTCGAGAGTGCCCGCGCCGAGATAGGCCCTGGTCAGAGCGTGCAGTTCGGTCTCCGGGTGAATGCCGGGGCTGAGACCGATCACGCCGGAGAAGACGTCGGGCCGTCGCTGGGCCGCGTTGAGCGCCCAGACCGCGCCGCTCGACACCCCGGCGGTCAGCCAGGTGTCGGAGGCGGGGAAGCGTTCGTCGGCCCACGGGAGCACCTCGTCGGTGATGAAGGCGAGGTGGGCGGCGTACCGGCCGGGGTCCTGGGACGGCAGGTAATCGCGCGATCTCGGGTCGTCCGATGCGTGAGGGGGGCTGGCCACGCCGACGATCGCCACCGGCGGGCAGGTCCCGGCCATGATGGCCGCGTCGACGGTGCGGGCGAACGAGGGAAGCATCTGGCCGTCGGCCAGGCAGACGGCGGGAATGAGCCCTTCGATCTTGGGCGGCAGGTAGAGGAAGATCTGCCGGCTCTCGCCGAGAAAGGGCAGCTCGTGCTGCTCGACGACGCCTTCCAGGACGGTGGCCTCGTCCAGGGCGGGAGGCGCTTTGGGCCCGCGCCACTCCCTCTCGACGAACGACTCCAGGGTGCCGACGCTCACCGTGATCACGGCCTCGTCGAGCCGCCGGATGCGGACCGACGCCTCCCAGAGGTCGTCGGCGCCCTCCACCGGCCACAGCGCGAACTGCATGCCGCTGCCGAGGCGCGGCTGGTCGCCGACGCCACGCCAGACGACGTGCAGGACGTCGTCCTCATCCCAAGCGATCAGCTCGTCGTCGCCGAGCCGGGCCCGCAGCTCAGCGGGGTCGCGTGGAGTCCAGACCCGTCTGATCTCGGCCTCGGGCGGCAGCTTTCCGGCCCAGTTCTCAGCGGCTCTGGCCTTGTTGGCGGGGATGAGGGCCCGCTGGTGCTGGACGACGGTCTCACGGCCGGCGGCGGCGCGTTCCTCGTCGGTGACGTCGAAGTGGTAATTGGTCTCTAATTCGCCATCGAGTTCATATGTCCATACATCCAGACGATCTGCCACCTTTGCGAAGGTACACAACGGAGTAATGGACCGCGAGAAGATCGCACTTCGCCGCCGCCGGGATGAGGGCCCGACCCGTGGCTCGGGGTTCGGGCCCTTCTCGGTGCGCAGCCGGGTCTAGTGAGGCTTGTTGCCCAGCAGTTTGTCCTCGAAGCCGGAGATGGCGATCAGCGGATCGCCCGGCATGCCCGACATCGGCATCGCCATTCCGCCGCCGCTCAGTCCGGGCAGAAAGCCGGGACTGGCCGGGGGCGGTGCGGGATCGGCGGCGGCCGGCGCAGTGGTGGTCAGAACGAAGAAGGGCAGCGCGGCCACGGCCGCGAGTGTCGTCAAGCGCATGGGACTGAGCGTATTTGGAAGATCACCGAGAGTGCTGACGTGACCCTCCGCGCGCCTTCGCAAGGGAGCGCGGCGACCCCGGAGCGAAAGCGACGTCGGGGTGCGAAGCGACCAAGGGGAGCGCGAGGGGGCGAAAGCCCCTTCGCATCGGGGGCTCGGGGGGTCGTCCCCCCGTGTTCAATAGAGTGATGGACCGCGAGAAGATCACACTCGCCGGCGCCCAGGAGACGATGCTCGCCACCCTGTGGAGCCGAGCTCTCGACAGCCGCTCCGACCGCTCGATTCTGAAGGACGCGGCCGCGCGGCTGGCTGTGGAGCGGATCGACTACGACTTCGCCAAGACCGGGATCACGCCCGTGATGGCTGCGGGGGTGGCTCTGCGGGGGCTGCGGATCGACGAATGGACCCGCGATTTCCTGGAGCAGCACCCTTCCGCGACGGTGCTTCATCTGGCCTGCGGGCTCGACACCCGGGTGCAGCGGCTCGATCCGGGGCCGCTGGTGCGCTGGATCGACCTCGACTATCCGGAGGTGCTGGAGCTGCGCGATCGGGTGATCGACCGGCCCGACGGCGACTATCACTCCATCGCGTCCTCGGTCACGAGTGAGCGGTGGCTGGCCTCGGTGCCCGACGACCGGCCGACGGCGGTGGTGTTCGAGGGGCTGTCGATGTATCTGCGCGAAGACGACGGTCGTCGCCTGATCGAGCGGCTGACCGGCCGGTTCCCGAGCGGGGCGCTCATCTTCGACTGCCAGAACTCGACCGGGATCCGGCTGCAGAAGCTCAACCGGCCCGTCCGGCAGACCGGTGCGACCCTTCACTGGGCCATCGACGACCCACGTTCGCTGGAGTCGTGGCATCCGGGGCTGACGCTTCAGGAGGCGCAGAGCGTGGTCGACATGCCGGGCATCGAGGACTATCCGCGGTCAGGCCGGGTGGCGATGTGGATCATGGCGCACCTGCCGGGGTTCCGGAACATCGGGCAGATCCTGCGTTACTCCTGGCGCTGACCCCGCGTCGTGAGCCACGCCGCGAAGGCGAAACTGGCGGCGCCGAACGGGAGCAGGATGAACACGCCGCTGTCCGTGGGGCCGAGCAGGAGGAGCGCCGTGGTGGTGACGACGGTCAGCACCGACCCGACGACGGCCACCAGCCAGTGCCGCCGGACGCGAAGGACGGCCAGGGCGGCCCAGGCCACCACGGTCGCGACGGCGTAGGCGGCGAGGAGGTGCGGGACGATGCACTCCAGGCCGCCGGTGCAGATGAGCCGGGTGAGTTCGGTGGAGAGGTAGATCAGGCGCGCGGCGACGAGGACGAGTACAGGGACGGTCGCGCCGATGACGGCAGCGGCGATGATCTTGAAGCTGGGACTCGTGGATTTCCGCAAATCTGCGCCCATGTCGCCAATATTCACATTTCGGGGTGTGGGCGGAATGAGTACGTCTACTCAATCGGCGGGTCGGTCCTATGAGGGGATGAGCAGGGCGGCCAGCGGGTTGGCGGCCAGCAGCAGCACGGCGGCGAGGGCCCATTTCGCCGAGCCGATCAGGCGCAGCGCGGCCATGGCCCCGACGGCGAAACAGGTGGCGGTGAGCGGGAACAGGAACCAGTCGTACGTCTCCTGGACGAGTTGTGTGGTCAGCCGGCCGACCACGAGCGACAGGACCGCCCCGACGAGGACGACGAGCCACGCGGGCCGGACCCTGATCAGGGCCAGGGCGACCCAGGCGACCACCATCGTGGCGGCGATGGCGTAAAGGGTGATCGGGACGAAGCACTCCAGGCCGCCCGAGGAGCAGATGATCCCGCTCACCGGGGTCTCCGCGAGAAGACGCGCGGCGCCGAAGGTCACCAGCGGAAGGGTCGCGCCGATCAGGCCGGCGGCTGCGGTCTTTGTCAGTTCAGGGCGATTGCGGGTTAATTTCAGCAAATCAGTGCTCATGTCACCAATGTCGCGGTGACTGCCTTCGGGTGATTGAGTACGTCTACTCAATAGGGGCACGTTCCACGCCTAAATCGGCGTACATACCGCCACTCGTCGGGAATCGCCCACCGCTTGGCGCTTGGGGCTCACGGGACACGTAATCAGGATGTGAAGCATGAATGCCGTACCGTTCGATCCTGAACTCGCCGCCGCACTCACAGTGATCTCGGAGAACCTTCCGCCGTCGCTGACAGCCGAAATGATCCCGCTGATGCGTCAGGGGGTCGCCCCCGCCGAGGACCTCACTCTCGGTGGCATCGTGACCCTCGCCGACGTCGATCTCGGCGACGGGGTGTCGCTGCTCGTGTGCCGTCCGGTCGCGGCGCCGACGCCCGCGCCCGTCGTCTACTGGATCCACGGCGGCGGCATGATCCTGGGCGACCATCGCGTCGGCCTGGCCGACCCGCTGGCGTGGGCGGTGGAGCTCGGCCTGGTCGTCGTGTCGGTCGACTACCGGCTGGCGCCCGAACACCCCGACCCGACGCCCGTCGAGGACTGTTACCGGGGTCTGACGTATGTCGCCAAGAACGCCGCCGAGCTGGGGATCGACCCCGCCAGGATCGTCGTGGCGGGTGGCAGCGCCGGGGGCGGCCTGGCGGCGGGGACCGTGCTGCTGGCCCGGGACCGGGGCGGGCCCGAGGTGATCGGCCAGGTGCTGCTCTGCCCGATGCTGGACGACCGCAACCAGACCGTCTCCAGTCACCAGATGTCCGGACGCGGCATATGGGATCGGACCTCCAACGAGACCGGCTGGACCGCCCTTCTCGGCGACCGCCGGGGTGGGCCGGACGTGTCGATCTACGCCTCCCCGTCGCGGGCCACCGACCTGTCCGGCCTGCCGCCGGCCTTCATCGACGTCGGCTCGGCCGAGACGTTCCGGGACGAGGACGTCGCCTACGCCACGGCGATCTGGCAGTCGGGCGGCCAGGCCGAACTCCACGTGTGGCCGGGCGGTTTCCACGGCTTCGACATGATGGTCCCCCAGGCTGCGCTGTCCCAGCGCGCCAAGCAGGCCCGCCTCGACTGGCTGCGCCGGCTGCTCGGCCGCTGACCAGGGCTCGGTCACGGGTCGGCTGGGGGAGACTGGGGAGATGCGGGAGCTCGTCGGGCGGTTGGCCGCGCTTGATCCGGATGCCAGTGCCGCCGTGCAGGTCATCGCCTACTTCGATCGGCTCGCCGAAGGGCGGGCCGGGGTCGAGGCGACCGTGCGCGGGGTGGCGGTGCTGGCCGGGTGCGCGGCGCGGCTGGTCGACGAGGAGCGCGGCGTCTTCCTGCGGGTGCTGGCCGACGGGCATCGCGACGACCACGCCGACCCGCCCTCCGACGAGTGGCCGCGCCGAAGGGCCGGTGACGTCGAGCTGGTGCTGGAGAAGGCGGGTTCGCCCTCGCCGGTCGATCTGATGGTGCTGGAACGCGGGGTGGCGCTGGCCCGGGACGTCCTCGACCGGACCCGGGGCCGGGCGCCCGATCCCGCGCTGGTCGAACTCGGCGCGTCCACGAGCCTGCGGACCGCCGCGACCCAGATGAACCTGCACCATTCGACGCTGGTCGACCGGCTGGGCCGGGCCGAACAGCTGCTGGGCTGGGATGTCCGCGATCCCGGTGGCCGCTTCCGGCTCCAGCTGGCGTTCGCGCTGCGACGACTGCACGCCCACCCCGAATAGGCTGTCGCGCGTGGCCACGTTCAGGATCAGTGAGGCCGCGGCGATCCTCGGCGTGAGCGCCGACACCGTGCGCCGCTGGGTCGACTCCGGGCGGCTCGCCGCCAGTCGTGACGAGCACGGGCGGCGGCAGATCGAGGGCCCCGACCTGGCCGCCTTCGCCCGCACCCAGATCGCCGGGGAGACCGGTGGGGCCACCTCGTCGGCCCGCAACCGGTTCCGGGGGATCGTCACCGAGGTCGTGCGCGACACCGTGATGGCCCGGGTGGAGATCGCCGCCGGGCCGTTCCGGGTGGTGTCGCTGATGAGCCGTCAGGCCGCCGACGAGCTCGGGCTGGAGCCCGGGGCGGTCGCGGTGGCCGTGATCAAATCGACGAACGTGGTCGTGGAAGTCTCTTAGGCCCGGCGTGGGTGCGGTGGGGGCGGCGCGCCAGACGTACGCCCAGGGCTTCGGTGACCGAGCGGCAGACCGGCAGCCCCTCGGCGGCGAGCAGGCCGTTGACGCGGAGGACCTGGCGCGCGGGCGCGGCCAGGGTGAGGCCGCCGCCGCGAAGGCGGAGTTCCTCGTCGGCCCGGCAGAGGGTCAGCATGCCGCTGAGGTCGCTGAAGGCCAGGCCGGCCGCGGCGACGACGACACGGGTCACGCCGCGGGCCTGCAGGCCGATCAGGGTGGCCTCGACGACCGGCTGGGTGAACATGTCGAGTTCACCCACCAGAGTCATGATCACAGTTTCTGGACCGATGTCGGTGATGTCGACCGCCAGGTGCATGCACGTTCCCTTTCGCTCGGTAGTCACCGTCTCAGCCCATAGTCACCTTTGCGCGGCTCTCTGACCAGTAAGGTGGGATCCCAGTCATCCAGGGTGCCGGATATGTTGGTGACCATGATCCTTTATGAGAATCCCTGGCTGTCGCTGATGGAATCGGACGGATACGTCTATTCGCACGAGACCCGCTGCCAGGGGCGGATCGTGGCGGTGCTGCCCTATCGCGAGGCGCCCGGCGGGCGGGAGTTCCTGGTCCGGTCGGAGATCACGCCCTGCTGGGGAGCCGAGCCCATCCTGTCGGCGGTGACCGGCGGATATGAGGGCGGCGAGATCGCCGACGACGCGGTCAGGGAGCTCGAAGAGGAGACCGGATACGCGGTCACGCGGGCGGAGCTGATCGCGCTGGGGGAGTCGTACGCGTCCAAGTCGGCCGACACCGTCTACACGCTCTACGCGGTCGACGTGACGGGACGGGTGCCGGGGGAGGCGCTGGGGGACGGCAGTCCCCACGAGAGCCGGGCGACCACGCGGTGGCTGACGGCCGGGGAGCTGGCGCAGATCCGCGATCCACAGGTCGCGGTCCTGTATGTGCGCCTGCTGTCGAAGGCGGAGCCTGCCTGACCAGGCGCCGCCATCCAGTCGCTGTTGGGTTAAAAGAGGACCGTCGCCAGTTCCCGCCACTGGGTCAGCGGCAGTTCGCCCGCCGGAGTGCCGAGCACCTGGAGGCACACGTGGTCGGCGCCCGCGTCGCGGTGCTGGTTGAGTCGCACGGCGCACTGCTCGGGCGTGCCCCACACGAACAGCGCGTCGATCAGGCGGTCGCTGCCGCGGCCGGTCACGTCGTCGTCGGTGAAGCCGCCGCGCAGCCAGTTGTTCACGTAGTTCGGCATGGCCAGGTAGGGGTGCAGCGCCTCACGGGCGAGCTGCCGCGCGCGGGCCGGGTCGGTCTCCAGGACGACGCCCTGCTCGCACGCGACCAGCCGTCCGGGGCCGATCGCCGAGCGGATCGCGGCGGTCTGTTCGGGGGTCACCAGGTACGGGTGAGCGCCCGCCGCCCGGTTCTTTGCCACTTCCACCATTTTGGGACCGAGGGCGGCCAGCACCCGGCGGTCGGGGGTGACGCCTTCCTTGTCCAGTTCGTCCAGGTAGGTCGACATGGCGGTGAGTGGCTTCTGGTAGGCGCCCGGACGGAACCGGTCGACCATCGACTCGTGGCTGACCCCGAGGCCGAGCAGGAAGCGGCCGGTGTGGGCGGCGGACAGGGCGCGGGTGCGTTCGGCGGCCTCGCGGGCCGGGGTGGACCAGATGTTGGTGATGCCGGTGGCGACGGTGACGTCGGTCGTGGCGGACAGGATCTTCTCGGCGGTGTCGAGACCGCTGTCGGTCCCGCCCGGGACCCAGAGGGCGCCGTAGCCGAGTTTCTCCAGCTCGGCCGCGGCGTGGCCGACCTCGTCCGGGTTGTCGGTCCGGAACTCCCTTGCCCAAACGCCGTAGGGTTTCATGTCGCCTCTTTCGTGTGTTCGCGCCGGGGTGAACGGCGTTACCTGGTGACGTACCGTGATCAACAGCTGCCTAACCCCGATGCGATGGGTCGGTTGGCCGGGGGTGTTATGGATATCGTTAAATCCAACCCTGCTGCTTACCGAGTGTGGCGATCGACCTCGAATCCGCAGGTGGCGGGCCATGAGAATGCGTTTTCTCGGCTGTTCTGCAAATGGGCTCACCGAAAACAGCGCTGTTTGATCCGGCCAAAGGGATGGGCCATTGTCAAACGGCGTTGGGCGTTACCCTCATAGACAATTAAGTACACAGAGCAGAAGAGGTGCCATGGCCCGGCCCAAGGTCCCGCTGATCTCCCGGAGAAAGGTCCTGGAAACGGCGCTGGCGATCGTCGACGACGAGGGGCTCGACGCGCTCAGCATCCGCCGGTTGGGCGAGGCCCTGAACGTCAACGGGGCATCCCTCTACCACCATTTCCGGAACAAGGACGAGATCCTCGACGGGGTCACCCAACTGGCGCTGGAGAGTGTCGACTTCCCGCTGCCCGACGAGTCGAACTGGCGCGTGTGGCTGCCGTTGACCGCTTATCGGACGCGGGCCGCCCTCGTGGCCCATCCGGGGTTGATCCCGGTGATGTTGCGCCGGGCCTCCATGGGCATCGGAACTCCGGAGGCCGAACAGTGTGTGGCCCGCTTACAGCGGGAGGGCGTCTCGCCCGGAGTGATCGCACCACTGATCGAAAGCCTTGAACTGCTCGCGGTGACGAGCGCCCTCCAGGAGGTGGGGGCGAAGGCGATGGTCGCCCCCGACGCCACGAAGTCCGGCCTGGCGGCGGCCCGGGGCGCTCGGGGAGTGTCGCCCGGCGAGCTGTTCGAGGTGATGGTCTCCTCGACGATCTCGCTCGTGGAGAGCGCCATCACGCTGAAGGAGTCACGCGAGGCGCTGGAGCGGGTTCCGGCCGGCCGCGTTAGACGTTGACGCAGGTTGATGCCATAGTTTCGCCCGTGGAACGAGAACTGGGGCCAAACGACATTGATGTCCTGAAAGCCGTTGAACGCCGGGTTCTCTGGCTCTCCATGGCGATCGTCCACCATGCCAACCGGGTCCGTCCCAACCCATCGGGCCTCAAGGTGGGCGGCCATCAGGCGTCTTCCGCCTCCATGGTCTCGATCATGACCGAGCTCTGGTTCCGGCATCTGCGACCGGAAGACCGGGTGTCGGTCAAACCCCACGCCTCGCCGGTCCTGCACGCCATCAACTACCTGCTGGGCGACCTGGACAAGCGCTACCTCACGACCCTTCGCGAGTTCGGCGGCCTCCAGTCCTATCCCAGCCGCGCCAAGGACCCCGACCAGGTCGACTACTCGACCGGCTCGGTCGGCATCGGCGCCACCGCCCCGATCTGGGGCGCCCTGGCCCGCCGCTACGTCGACTCGATGACCGGCGGCGCGACGCAGGGCCGGCAGTATTCGCTCGTCGGCGACGCGGAACTCGACGAGGGCGCGGTCTGGGAGGCGATCGGCGACCCCATGGTCTCGGGCCTGGGGGAGATCGTCTGGATCGTCGACCTCAACCGTCAGTCGCTCGACCGGGTGGTTCCGGCGCTGGGAACCCCGCGCCTCCAGGGCATGTTCGCCGCGGCGGGCTGGCAGGTGATCACCGTCAAGTACGGCGACCTGCTGGAGTCCCTCTTCCACGAGCCGGGCGGAGAGGCGCTGCGCAAGCGCATCGACGCCATGCCCAACCCCGAATACCAGCGGCTGCTCCGCTGCTCGCCCGAGCAGCTCCGCGAGCGCTTTCCGGCCGGTGACCCGGAGATCGCCGAGCTCCTCGCGGGCTTGGACGACGCCACACTCACCCGCGCGGTCAGGAACCTCGGCGGCCACGACTTCACCGCACTCAACCAGGCCTTCGCCGAGATCGACGACACCCGCCCGACGGTCATCTTCGCCTACACCGTCAAGGGCCACGGCCTGGCCGTCGAGGGCCACCCGCAGAACCACAGCTCCCTGCTCACCGTGGAACAGCTCGGCGAACTGGCCGGACAGGTCGGCGCCGACGCCGGCGACCCCTGGGCGGTCTTCCCCGAGGATTCACCCGAGGCCAGGTTCTGCGCCGACGTCAGCGCAGGCCTCGCGCGGCCGCCGGTCGCCACGATGTTCCCGCCCCAGGTCCCGACCGACTTCGGCCGCACCCCCGCGGGCACCGCGACCACGCAGGCGGCGCTGGGCCGGACCCTCCTCGACCTGACCCGCTCGGCCCCCGACGCGGCGCGCCGGGTCGTCACGCTCAGCCCCGACGTCAGCTCGTCGACGAACCTCGGCGGCTGGGTCAACAAGGTCGGCGTCTGGTCGGCGACCGAACAGGTCGACTGGTTCGCCGACGACCCCGAGACGATCCTGCACTGGCGTGAGCGGCCCACCGGCCAGCACATGGAGCTCGGCATCGCCGAGACCAACCTCGTCGGGCTGCTCGGCGAGCTCGGCGCCACGTGGTCGCGCTGGGGGCAGCCGCTGCTGCCGATCGGCGTCCTGTACGACCCGTTCGTCCAGCGGGCCCACGAGCCGTGGTCGTTCGGCATCTACGCCGGTGGTCAGTCGATCCTGGTCGGCACCCCGTCGGGGGTCACGCTGGCCCCGGAGGGCGGCGCGCACCAGTCGATCACCACGCCGTCGCTGGGGCTGGAACAGCCGGGATGCGTGACGTACGAGCCCGCGTTCGCCCTCGACGTCGAGTGGACCCTGCTCGCCTCCCTCGCCCGGCTCGGCCGTCCCGACGGCGGCTCCGCCTACCTGCGGCTGTCGACCCGGCCGGTCGACCAGTCGCTCGCCGAGGTGCCCGCCGACCCGGCGGCCAGGGAGCGGAGGCGGCGGCAGGCGGTCGCGGGGGCGTACCTGCTCAGGAAGGCCCCCGGAGACCCCGCGGTGACGATCGTCGCGATGGGCGCGACCGTCCCGGAAGCGCTCTCCGCGATCGAACGGCTGCAGCGGCTCGGGATCCGCGCCGACGTCGTCTGCGTCACCAGCCCCGGGCTGCTGTTCACCGCCACGCAGGCCAAGGCCGGCCGGCAGGACGGCGCGACCTGGGTGCTGGACGTCGCCTTCCCCGCCCACCGGGCCGCGCCGATGGTCACGGTGCTCGACGGGCATCCGCACACGCTGGCGTTCCTGGCCGGGATCAACAACGTGAAGGCGCTGCACCTCGGGGTCACCAGGTTCGGCCAGTCGGGCGACCTCGAATCGGTCTACCGCTACCACGGCATCGACGCCGATGCCATCGTCGGGGCTGTCCTGGATGTGTCAGGTTGAGCCGTTTCGGGTTGTGATCAATGTTGTAAGCCCTACCATTTCGGACTCGTGACGAGAATTACTCGCTATTTCGCTATAGCCACGCTGATCGCGGCGGGGACCCTGCTGGCGACACCGCCCGCTCAGGCCTCCGCCAAGGTGCCCAAGTCCGTGGCGACGGCGAATCCGCTGTACAAGACGAGGTTCGGTTCGGTCAACTGCGGGGCCGGCACGCCGCGGGCCGGCAGCCGGGCCTCCTACCGGACCTTCCTCATCAAGGTGAACACCTGCCTTGCCACCGCCTGGCGGAAGTCGTTCGCCCAGGCGGGCAAGAAGTTCCGGGCGCCGAAAATGGTGCTGGTCAACAAGCGGGGCAACACGTCCTGCGGAAAGTTCCCGTCCCGGTTCGTGGGCTACTACTGCTACAACACCGAGACGCTCTACATCTACATGTGGAGCACGCCGATCAAGAACGGCTACGGGCTGTGGGGCGCCGAGTTGCTGGCGCACGAATACGGCCACCACATCCAGGGGCTGGCCGGGATTCGCGCGTACTCGCTGCAGGTGCCGGGGAACGAGAGCTCCCGCCGCCTCGAACTCCAGGCGCAGTGCTTCTCCGGGGCGTTCCTGCGCAGTGTCAGCGGCTCGATTCCGGGCATCGCCGAGAACTGGGCCTACGAGATCGACTGGTACAAGAAGAACGGCGGAGACCAGGCGGGTGCGCCGGCCGACCACGGGAGCGGGCCGAACAACTCCTACTGGCTGAACCGGGGCTGGAAGACGGCGAGCCCGGGGTCGTGCAACACCTGGAGTGCCGGGCGGGCCCGGGTGGCTTGACGTTCCAGAAGTTCGATCGCCGTGGGCCGGTGACACGCGGAAACCGGGTGGGACGTCCCGCGTCCCACCCGGTCCCGTCTGATCAGTGGCCGGATCAGTAGATGTACCAGGCGCGCGACGGGTGGGAGTCGCAGGTGAACTGCACGAGCGGCACGTTCGGGGCGGTGGAGACGCCGCCCGACACGGTCAGGCACTTGCCCGTCTGCACGTTCTGGAGCTTGTAGAGGCCCGGCGTACCGGTGTAGTTCAGCAGCCAGGACCGCGAGTTGTGGTTGTCGCAGTCGAACTGCACGACCGGCAGGTTGTTGTCGGTCGAGACGCCCCCGGCCGGGGTGAGGCACTTGCCGGTGTAGACGTTCTGGATCTTGACACCGCCGCCGACGCCGGGCGCGAGGGTCCACCGCCGCGAACCGTGGCTGTCGCAGTAGTACTGGACGGCCGGGACGTTGTTGGCCGTGGAGACGCCGCCGGAGATGGTCGCGCACAGGCCCGTCTGCTGATTCTGCACGTAGTAGTTCACCGACGCCTGCGCGGGGACGGCCGCGAGCGCGATTGCGGCCACGGCCGCGAGTGCGATTCCGGTGCGCTTGATGGTGCGGAACATTGATCTCTCCCGATTCTCAGGGGCTGGGGTGAGACCAGACTCGGGGGGTTTGGCACGTTCCACATGAGTAGCCCCCTGCCCAACCGGTTCTCAGCAGGTGCGCAGGGCGTCCTCGACGAAGGTCATCGCCTCGGGGTGCCGGCGGAGCAGGCCAAGGCTGTGGTCGCCGACCGGGAGGATTTTGAGCCGCCCCTTCGTGGTCTGGGGGATCTTCTCGAAGAGGGCCGTGGCGTTGGCGCCGAAGTCGGTCTCGGCGACCGTCCACAGGCTGGGAACCGGTCTGTTCTCGGTCAGCGGGGTGACGCCGCCCTCGATGCCGGTGAGCGGGGAGGGACATGAGCCGGGATCGTAACGGATGCCTAGACTTGGGTCATTCGTAAACTTGTATCGTTCGTGTTTAGGGCGGTAGGTTGGGCTCATGACGGCACCCACTGGTCAGACCATCGCGGAGGAGTTGCGCGGGGCGGGACTGCGGGTGACGGCGGCCCGCGTCGCCTTGCTGGAGACCGTGCGGGGTGGCAACCACCTCGGCGTCGAAGACATCGCCACGGGCATCCGTGACCGGGTCGGTCACGTCTCACTTCAAGCTGTTTACGAGGCCCTGCACGCGCTGACCGCCGCGGGGCTCGTCCGCCGGATCGAACCGGCCGGGAGTCCCGCCCGGTTCGAGGGACGCGTCGGAGACAACCACCATCACGTCGTGTGTCGGTCGTGCGGCGTCGTCGCCGACGTCGACTGCGCCGTGGGGGAGGTGCCCTGCCTGACCGCGTCCGATGCCCACGGCTTCCAGATCGACGAGGCCGAGGTCATCTATTGGGGGCGCTGCCCCAGCTGTTCCGCCACTGCGAGCTGACCCAGAGCTGACATAGTCCGGAAGGATTTCGATGTCCGAGAACCACGACGCCATCGTCACCGACGCGAAAGAAGAGGGCGTCTGCCCTGTCGCGCACGTTCGCGTAGCCCACCCGACCCAGGGCGGCGGCAACCGCACGTGGTGGCCTGACCGGCTCAACCTGAAGATCCTCGCCAAGAACCCCGCTGTCGCGAACCCCCTTGGCGACGACTTCGACTACGCGGCCGCCTTCAACAGCCTTGACCTCGCGGCCGTCAAGAGTGACATCGCCGAGGTGCTGACGACGTCCCAGGACTGGTGGCCCGCCGACTTCGGCCACTACGGCCCGTTCATGATCCGCATGGCTTGGCACAGCGCGGGGACCTACCGCATCCAGGACGGCCGCGGTGGCGCCGGCGCCGGTCAGCAGCGTTTCGCGCCGCTGAACAGCTGGCCCGACAACGGCAACCTCGACAAGGCCCGCCGTCTGCTGTGGCCGGTGAAGAAGAAGTACGGCCAGTCGCTCTCGTGGGCCGACCTTTTGATCCTTACCGGCAACGTGGCGCTTGAGACGATGGGCTTCCAGACCTTCGGCTACGCCGGTGGCCGCGCCGATGTGTGGGAGCCGGAAGAGGACGTCTACTGGGGCCCCGAGTCGGTCTGGCTCGACGACCAGCGCTACACGGGCGACCGTGACCTGGAGAGCCCGCTCGGCGCCGTCCAGATGGGCCTCATCTACGTCAACCCCGAGGGCCCCAACGGCAACCCCGACCCGCTGGCCTCCGCCCGCGACATCCGGGAGACCTTCCGCCGCATGGCGATGAACGACGAGGAGACCGTCGCCCTCATCGCCGGTGGCCACACCTTCGGCAAGACCCACGGCGCCGGCCCGGCCGACCACGTCGGCGCCGACCCCGAGGCCGCCTCGTTCGAGGAGCAGGGCCTCGGCTGGCGCAACACCTTCGGCACCGGCAAGGGCGCCGACGCGATCACCTCCGGCCTCGAGGGCATCTGGACCACCAAGCCGACCCAGTGGAGCAACGACTTCTTCGAGATCCTCTTCGGCTACGAGTGGGAGCTGTTCAAGAGCCCCGCGGGCGCCAACCAGTGGCGTCCGCAGAACGGCGCCGGCGCGGGCACCGTCCCCGACGCCCACGACCCGGCCAAGAAGGTCGCGCCGACCATGCTCACGACGGACCTCGCGCTGCGCGTCGACCCGATCTACGAGCAGATCTCCCGCCGCTTCCTCACGAACCCCGCCGAGTTCGCCGACGCCTTCGCCCGCGCGTGGTTCAAGCTGACCCACCGCGACATGGGCCCGGTCGTGCGCTACCTCGGCCCGGAGGTCCCCTCCGAGGTCCTCGACTGGCAGGACCCGCTGCCCGCCCGTTCGGGTGAGCTCCTCGACGCCGCCGACGTGACGGCGCTGAAGGCGCAGATCCTCGACTCGGGCCTGTCGGTCCCGCAGCTCGTCTCGGCGGCGTGGGCCTCGGCCTCCTCCTTCCGCGGCAGCGACAAGCGCGGCGGCGCCAACGGCGCCCGCATCCGCCTCCAGCCGCAGATCGGCTGGGAGGTCAACGACCCCGACCAGCTCGCCAGCGTGCTGTCCACCCTGGAAGGCATCCAGGCCTCCTTCGGCAAGCCGGTGTCCCTGGCCGACCTGATCGTGCTGGCAGGCACGGCCGCGGTCGAGCAGGCCGCCCGCGACGGCGGCCACGAGATCGAGGTCCCGTTCACCCCGGGCCGCGTCGACGCCACGGCGGAGCAGACCGACGTGGAGTCGTTCGCGGCGCTGGAGCCGGTCGCCGACGGTTTCCGCAACTACGTCGGCAAGGGCAACCACCGCTACCCGGCCGAATACCTGCTGCTCGACCGCGCCAACCTGCTGACCCTGAGCGCCCCCGAGCTGACCGTCCTGGTAGGCGGCCTGCGGGTGCTCGGCGCCAACACGGGCCAGTCGGCCCAGGGTGTCCTGACGACCCGTCCCGGGACTCTGACCAACGACTTCTTCGTCAACCTGCTCGACCTGGGGACGACCTGGAAGGCGACGACGGAGGACCAGACGGCCTTCGAGGGCCGCGACTCCGCGACCGGCGAGGTCAAGTGGACCGGCAGCCGGGCCGACCTGGTGTTCGGCTCGAACTCGGAGCTGCGCGCGCTGGCGGAGGTCTACGCGAGCGACGACGCCGCCCAGAAGTTCGTGGCCGACTTCGCGAAGGCCTGGGTCAAGGTCATGAACCTCGACCGCTTCGACCTGGTCTGACCTGCTAGTCACATCGAGCCGGCCCGCGCATCACGCGGGCCGGCTCGCTGGTTTTCAGGCGGTGTACGTATTCGCCGTCATGGTCAGTAGTGATACCGCGCCTGAAGGATGATCAGTTCGTCGTTGACCGGGAGGTAGACGAGCCGGTGTTCGTCGGTGATCCTTCGGGACCAGGCTCCTTGAAGAGCGTGTTTGAGCGGTTCGGGCTTGCCGATGCCGGTGTACGGGTCGCGCAGCGTCTCTTCGATGAGCCTGTTGATCCGTTTGAGGATCTGCCTGTCACTGGACTGCCAGGAGGTGTAGTCCTCCCAGGCTTCGGGGGTGAAGGAGAGCTTCATTCCTGATCGTCGGCGTCGATCAGCTCGCGGATCTCATGGTTGCCTTCCAGCGCCTTCTGGTAGGAGGAGATGAGCCTGCGCATGTTGGCGGGCGAGCGCAGCAGGTATGCCGTCTCCTTCAGCGCCTCGTACTCGGCGGCCGGCACCAGGTAAGCGCGGTTGTGCTTGGAGACGATCTCCACGGACGCGCTGTCTTCGTTCACCTCGTCGATGAGGGGAAAGAGTCGGCGCCGGGCTTCGCTTGCGGTAATCGACATGGAACCCTCCAATGAGAGTGGTACTAAATATGGTACCGCATTCCACGTGTCGTGTATTTGTAAGATCACGATAAGTAGCTATGGGGAGAGCCCACGACATCCCAGGGCCGGGCCGAGCTGATAATCATCGGCGCCAGCGATCTGCTGCCGATGCTGCCGGCGGAGAACATGTCGTGACTCCGGGTCGCCGAAATGGCCGGTCGGTGAGATCGAGCGGATCACCAACGAGGACGTTCGGAACTCCCTCAACTGCGACGTCGCGACCGCAGGCAACCAGCTCGCCCGGTTGAGGCGGAAAGGATCGATCGATTTCGCTCCCGGGTGGCCCTCGCCGAGGGGTGAAGGTCGTTTACGTGGGATCGGGCCCGCTAAGAGCTCCTAACAGAATGAGCTCCGTTGTGTTTTGATCTCTCGCTGAGGCGGCAGCGGGAGGGCAAACATGGCACGGCAGAAGCCGTGGGAGATCAGCGACGAGTTATGGCAGGTCATTGAGCCATTGCTCCCTAAGCATCAGCGGCGGTTGCGACATCCGGGACGTCGGCGGCTGGACGACCGACGGGCGTTGCAGGGCATCCTGTTCGTGCTGCACACCGGAATCGCCTGGGAGCACCTGCCGCAAGAACTCGGGTACGGCTCGGGCATGACCTGCTGGCGGCGTCTGGCCGAGTGGAACAAGGCCGGGGTGTGGCAGCGGCTGCACGAGGTGCTGCTGGATCGCCTGCGCGGCGCCGATGCCCTGGACCTCTCCAGAGCCGCAGTCGATTCCTCGCAGATCAGAGCGCTAAAAGGGGGGCGCAGACCGGCCCGTCACCCGTCGACCGAGGGCGGGCTGGAAGCAAACACCACCTGATTACCGATGCCACCGGCATTCCGCTCGCGGTGATCCTCACCGGAGCCAACCGCAACGATGTCACCCAGTTGCTGCCCCTGCTGCACGCCATCCCCAAGATC
>NZ_BBXD01000009.1 GCF_001570545.1 Herbidospora mongoliensis
CTGGTGCTGCCCCGGCGGACGATCTGCTGCAGCTTCTGCCCTTCGGCGTCCATCAGTCTTCGTACTCTGACCGGTTCTCCCACCGCGCCTCCTCGCGCCAGCCGGACGTGTACGACACATCCAACCGACGCCAGCGGCTACACGCGAGACCGGTGAAGGTTTCCGGTCACAGCACTAGCGGCGAGACCACCAACCCACACCGCACCCAAGTCGGCGAAGCCATGGGCACCGACGGATTCGCCGCGCCCGAGTTGTACACCGACGCTCACAACGCCGGCCCTCAGGCAGACATTTATGCCGTTGGCCAAATCATCGGTTGGGCGATCACCGGATTCCGGCCTCAGCCCAATATCCCTCTGCTGCCCCCAGCGGACCCTGGCATCACGTCGTCAAAGCAGCGACTCGTCAGGAGCCGATGCGGCGACCCGCAAATGTCGATGTGTTGCTCGAGCTCATCGAGACAGAAATCCAGCTGAGCGAGCCAGAGAGCGGCGACCTCGCCCTGCGACTACGTGACGCCGCGCTCAGCGGAGATGACAGAGCGGCAGCGAGGCTCTTCGAATTCGCATCTCGCTCTTCAGGAGATCTCGATCTGTACAGGAAAGTGCTGCCCAAGCTCGGCCGAGATGCCACCCGGGCGGCGGTGTCGGCAGACCCTTCGTGCGCCGGCGAGGTGGTGCGCATCGCATCCAGTCAACTCGGCCAGGGCGACTGGCTCGATTATTCAACCGCGGAAGGCATCATCGTCTGGTTGCACTGGATCCAGAGGTGGGCAGCGGAAGCCCTCGGCTGGGACCTGCTCCAGGAAGCCTCCGTGGCCGTGTTCAAGTGGGACGCCCACTGGGATCAGTGGTCGGCGCAGGGACAGATCCGGAGATGGATGGAATCGCTGACCGGCGAAGCCGCCGCGGTCGTCGCCCGCGAGCTCCGCGCCAACCCTGGCGCCGCCCATCCCTATCGGGAACTCGCCGATAAGCGAGGCGTCGACGTGCACATCCGAAGCGCCGTCCAGACGCCCGAGACCTCGGTTCCGACATGTAGGCACGACTTCGCCACCTGTCGAGGCATGGCTGCCCGTGGCCGGGCCCGCTCAGGAGCCCGGCCTCTGTTTGATTCGTCAGCGCAGGCTGGCGGGCCGCATGTCCGTCCACGTCGTCTCGATGTGGTCGAGGCAGGACTGGCGGGCCGCCGGGCCGAAGCTCACCGTCCAGCCCGCGGGTACGTCGGCGAACTCGGGCCACAGGCTGTGCTGGCCCTCCTCGTTCACCAGGACGATGTACACGCCGTCAGGGTTCTCGAACGGGTTGCTGCTCATGCGGGGTTTCCCTTCTCGGTGAGCGCGTCGCGCCACTTGTCGGCCAGGTCGGGCGCCTCGGGGGCGCGGGTCCAGGTCGCGGTGAACACGCCGTCCATGGTGACGGCGTCGATGGTGTACGGGTGGGTCAGGGGGGCGTCCGGGTGGTCGGCCACCTCTTCTGCGGAGGCTGCGACGGTCCAGTCTCCCTCCTCGGCCGACGACCGGCCGAGGTAGTTCAGGAGGACCTCCGGTTCACCCTCGCCGTGGACGGTGATGCGGGTGAACCAGCCGACCGTGCGGGACAGGTCCCTCTCGCCGTCGCGGCCGTGGCCTTCGACCTCGATCGTGACGTCACGGCCGAAGGCCGCCCGCAGGGTCTCGACCAGCAGGGCATCGGTGACCTCGAAGGCGGGGACGGTGGTGACGGACTGAACCGCCTCGCCCACGGTGCCGTGGACACCCGTGAGCGGGAGGTCCTCCCCTGCCGAGGCCCACTGGCGGAACTGGACCGGGACCGGAGCCAGTTCCTCTCCGCGCCACAATGTGGCCAGGTCGTCGAGGATGACGCCCCAGGAGACCGCGTCGACGGCCAGGTGGTGGATGGACAACCTGAAGGTGTCGCCGAACCAGTCGACCTTCACCATGCGGCCGGAGCGCGGGTCCAGCTCGCCGACGGTGAAGTCGCCGATGTGGAGACCGTCGTCGGCCAGGTAGGAGCGGAGCATCGGGTGGTGGGCGGCCACCGCTCGCAGGAGTTCCGTCAGCCGCTCAGGCGTCAGGCCCGCCGGGGTTCTGATCACGGCCGACTGGCAGAACGACTCCATGTACGGCCGATCGACCAGGCGGCGCATGATCGGGGTCAGCGGGATGGCCTCCCGCCTGGCGACCGCCGCCAGCGCCGAGACGGTGCGGGATTCGAAGATCTGCCGGGCGGTGACCGTCCACCCCGAGAAGCGGGCCTGGGCGATGACGCGCATGGCCACCAGGCTGTCGCCGCCGAACGCGAAGAAGTCGTCCTCGACGCCGATGCCGGGGACGTTCAGCACCTCCGCGAACACCCTTAGCAGCGCGTGTTCGGCGGCGCCGACGGGCGGGCGGCTCTCCGACGGGGTCAGCGAGGGGGCTGGGAGGGCGGCCCGGTCGAGCTTGCCGTTCGCCAGGACCGGCAACCGGTCGAGCTCGACGAAGGCGCTGGGGACCATGTAGTCGGGGAGCTCACGGGAAGCCAGCTCCCGCAGGCCCTCCGCGGCGTCGACGACGTAGGCGATCAGTCTGCCGTCCCGCACCTGCACGGTCACCTGGGTGGCCCAGCGGCTCAGGACCGCCTCGATCTCGCCGGGTTCCACGCGGTGGCCGCGGACCTTGACCTGGTCGTCGGCGCGGCCCTGGTAGTCGAGTCTGCCGTCGGCGGTCCAGCGGGCCAGGTCGCCGGTACGGTACATGCGCTCCCCCGCCGTGAAGGGGTCGGCCACGAATCGTTCGGCGGTCAGGGCGGGGCGGTTGAGGTAGCCGCGTGCCAGGCCCGCGCCCGACAGGTAGAGCTCGCCCGTGACGCCGGGGGCGACGGGGCGCAGGCCCGCGTCCAGGACATACGCGCGGGTGTTGGCCACGGGGCGGCCGACCAGCGGGGTGTCGCTGTCGCCGGTGTGGGCCACCAAGGCGTCTACCGTGGCCTCGGTCGGGCCGTAGAGGTTGACGCCGTTGAGGTTGACGCCGTCGCGCATCCTCGACCACAGGCCGTCGGCCACCGCTTCGCCGCCGACGCCGACCAGTGACAGCGGGCCGTCGTCGACCAGGTCCGGCATCTGGGCCAGGAACGACGGGGTTACCTCGATGAAGTCGATCTCGTGCGTCCGGACGAAGCGCTCCAGCAGGACCGGGTCCCGGCGGGTCTCGTCGTCGGCCACGTACAAGGCGTGGCCGTCGATCAGCCACAGTTGCGGCTGCCAGGACGCGTCGAAGGAGAACGACCAGGCGTGGGCGACCCTCAGGTGACGGCGGCCCGTCGCGGCCTTCGTCCGGTCGTAGAGGTCGGCGCGGTGGCTGTGGAACAGGTTGGCGAGGCTGGCGTGGGTGACCACGACGCCCTTCGGGCGGCCGGTCGAGCCGGAGGTGTAGATGACGTAGGCGGGGTTGCGGGGGTCGTAGACGTCCGGAAGCGGGCCATCTCCGCTCAAGCCGGTCAAGCTGTCCAGGACCAGGACCGGAGACGCGTCGGCGAGCATGTCGGCGACGCGGGCCTCCGGCAGGTCGGGGTCGATCGGGAGGTAGGCCGCGCCCGATCGCAGGACGGCCAGGATGGCGATGATGTGGTCGGCCGTGCGCGGGAACGACAGGGCGACGATCTTCTCCGGGCCCGCGCCCCGCGCGACCAGCGCGGCGGCCACCGAGTCGACGGCTTCGGCGAGTTCGGCGAAGGTCCACGACCGGTCGCCCGCGACCAGCGCGAGCTCGCCCGGCGTCGCCGAGGCCTGGGCCGCGAACAGCTCGGGGATCGTGCCGCCGGTCGGCAGCTCCAGGCCCGTTCCCCGGTCGAGCAGCCAGCCGCGCTCCCCGGGGGCCAGGCCGTCGAGGGTGCCCACGATCGGGTCGTCGGCGACCCGGCTGAGGATCTCGACCAGGGCGTCGGTGACGCGTTCGGCCTCGGCCCTGTCGCCGTGGAACTCGGCGGTCAGGACCAGGCCCGCGGAGCCGGGCTCGATGGCCCAGGTCAGCGGGTAGTGCGTGGCGTCGTGGTGGGCGATCGGGGTGAAGCGGTCGTGGCCGCCGGCGTCCGGGTAGGACTCGAAGACCATCAGAGTGTCGAACAGGTCGCCCGTGCCGGCCGCCTTCTGGATCCCGGCCAGGCCCAGGTGCTGGTGCTCGATGAGCCCGGCCTGCTGGTCCTGGAGTCTCGTCAGGTACGACGTCATCCGCTCGCCCTCGCGCGGGGTGGCCCGCACGGGGACGGTCGTGATGAACAGGCCGACCATCGACTCCGAGCCCGGCATGTCGCGGCCGGAGACCGTCGCGCCGAAGACGACGTCGTCGCGGCCGGTGAGGCGGGCCAGCAGCAGGCCCCACGCGCCCTGCGCGACCGTGTTGAGCGTGAGGCCGTTGGCCCGCGCGTAAGCGGCCAGCTTGTCCGTGTCGGCAGCCGGCAGGTGTACCTCGTGGAGCTGCGGAGGTGCCGGGCGGTGCACTCCTGCTTCGAGCAGGGTCGGTTCGACGCCGTCAAGAGCCTCCGCCCATGCCGTCTGAGCAGCGGGAACGGACTGGCGGGCCAGCCACTCCAGGTGGTCGCGGAACGGGCGGGCCGCCGGCAGCGGACGGCCCTCGTAGAGGGCGGTGAACTCCGCCATCAGCGCTGGAAGCGACCAGCCGTCCAGGAGGACGTGCTGGTGGGAGAGGACCAGGCGGTTTCCGGCCAGCATCAGGCGCAGGAGAGGCGGCTCGGAGACCGGGAAGCGGCTGCGCTCGGCGGCCAGTTCGGCGTCGAGGTCCTCCGGGGCGATCTCCCGCCACGGCAACTCCACCCTTTCGGGGATCACCGCGACCGGGCGGCCCGAGGCCAGATGGGAGAAGCCCGCGCGCAGGTTCTCGTGCCGGTCGAGCAGGGCCTGACCGGCCATGCGAAGACGCGTGGCGTCGACCTCTCCTGCGATCTCGTACACGACCTGGACGGTGTAGACATCTTCGTCGTCGTAGGAGGCGTGGAAGAGCAGGCCGGCCTGCAACGGGGTCACCGGGAGGATCGGGTCGCCGAACTCGGCGCGCTCCTCCGGGGTGAAGAAGGTGACGGTCCGGTCGTCGGACTCCACCGAGGCGGCGGTGGCGGCGAGACCGCGTACCGAACGGTGTCTGAAGACGTCGCGCGGGGTCAGCGCGAGCCCTGCCTGCCGCGCCCGGCTGACCAGGCGCATCGCCACGATGCTGTCGCCGCCGAGGGCGAAGAAGTCGTCTTCCGCGCCGACCCGGTCGAGGCCGAGGACGTCGGCGAACACTCCGGCCAGGGTCTCCTCGCGCGGGGTCGCCGGGAGGGCGTCGCCCGCCTCGAAGGAGGGTTCGGGCAGGGCGGCCCGGTCGAGTTTGCCGCTCGTGGTCAGCGGCAGCGCGTCGAGGAACACGACGGCGGCCGGGACCATGTATTCGGGCAGCACCCTCGCCAGGTCCAGTTCACGGGGCTCGCCGACGACGTAGGCGACCAGGCGGTCGTCGCGGGCCACCACGACGTTGGCGCCGCCGATGGCCGCCTCGATCTCGCCGAGCTCGATGCGGAAGCCGCGGATCTTGACCTGGTGGTCGGTGCGGCCCAGGTAGGAGAGCGTGCCGTCACGGTTCCAGCGGGCCAGGTCGCCGGTACGGTACATGCGCTCCCCCGCGACGAACGGGTCGGCGGTGAACCGCTCGGCGGTCAGGCCGGGCCGGTCGAGGTAGCCGCGCGCGAGCTGCACACCTGCCAGGTAGAGATCTCCGGCGACGCCGGGCGGCACCGGCTGGAGCCAACGGTCGAGCACGTAGGTGCGGGTGTTCCAGATCGGGCGGCCGATCGTGACGTCGTCGCCTCGACGCACCTCTACCGCCGTGACGTCGACCGACGCCTCGGTGGGGCCGTAGAGGTTGTGCAGTTCGGCGTCGATCCGCTCGTGGAATCTCAACGCCAGGTCTGAGGGCAGCGCCTCGCCCGAGCAGAGCACCCGCTTCAGGCCGCGCACCTCGACATCGGGGAAGACGTCGGGGAAGACATCGAGGAACGCGCGCAGCATCGACGGCACGAAGTGGACCGTCGTCACGCCTTCCCGTTCGATGAGCTCGGCCAGGTAGGCCGGGTCGCGGTGGCCGTCAGGCCGGGCCACCACGAGCGCGGCTCCCGTGATGAGCGGCCAGAAGAACTCCCAGACCGAGACGTCGAAGCTCGCCGGGGTCTTCTGCAGGACGCGGTCCTCCGGGGTCAGGCCGTATTCGGCCTGCATCCACTGGAGGCGGTTCGCGATCCCCTCGTGCGGGACGACGACGCCCTTCGGGCGGCCGGTCGAGCCGGAGGTGTAGATCACGTAGGCCGGGCTCTGCGGAAGGTAGTTCGTCGGCAGGTCGCCATGCGGACCTGAAGGGAGCGGGCCGTCGATGACGAACACGGGGTTCGCCTCGGCCAGCATGAACCGCTTCCGCTCCTCCGGCAGGCCGGGGTCGAGCGGGAGGTAGGCGGCTCCGGCGCGCTGGATGGCGTACAGGGCCGTGACCAGCTCGATCGAGCGCGGGAGCGCCACGGCGACCGTGGTCTCCGGGCCCGCGCCCAGACCGGCCAGGACCTTGGCCGTCTCCTCGACGCGGGCGTCGAACTCGGCGTAGGTGAGGCGGGTGTCCTCGAACACCAGGGCCAACGCATCAGGCGTTTTCCGAACCTGGGAACGGAACAGTTCGGGGAGGGTGGCGGCCGGGATCTCGACGGTCGTGAAGGCCGGGGGCTCTTCGAGGTGGACGTCGAGGTGACGTACAAGAACGGAAGGGTCTTCGGCCACCTGGCGCAGGAGCCGCACGAGGCGGGCGGCGAGCAGGTCGGCGGTGGCCTGGTCGAAGAGGTCAGCGCTGTATTCGATCCAGCCCTCGATCTCACCGTCGCGCTCGATGAAGTCGACGCTCAGGTCGAACTTCGCGGTGTCCTGGTCCACCTCGACCTCGGTGACGGTGAGGCCGTCGAACGCGGGCGTTCCTGTCTGACCGGTCAGGTAGACGACCATGACCTGGAACAACGGGTGCCGGGCGAGCGACCTCGGCGGGTCGAGCACCTCGACGAGCCGCTCGAACGGCACGTCCTGGTGCTCGTAGGCGGCCAGCGCCGTGTGCCGCACCCGGCCGAGCAGCTCGGCGAAGGTCGGGTCGCCGGACAGGTCGGTGCGGAGCACCAGGGAGTTCACGAAGAATCCGACGAGGTCTTCCAGGCTCTCGTCGGTACGGCCCGAGATCGGCGTGCCGAGCGGGATGTCCTCCCCCGCTCCCATCCGGTTGAGCAGGGCCGCCACAGAGGCCTGGGCCAGCATGAACATGCTGACACCC
The DNA here is from genome assembly GCF_001570545.1 of Herbidospora mongoliensis. GTDB lineage: Bacteria > Actinomycetota > Actinomycetes > Streptosporangiales > Streptosporangiaceae > Herbidospora > Herbidospora mongoliensis. The sequence continues at coordinate 7,331 of NZ_BBXD01000009.1, forward strand.
TGCGCTCTGGCGACTTCCCGGAGACCCCCGAAGAGGTTGGTATCGAGGGTGAAGCCCGCCAGACCGCCCCGGAAGGAGCTCTCCAGCGGACGCGGCCGGTCGGCCGGCAGGGCCAGCTCGTCGGGCAGGTCTCGCAGGTTCTCCGCCCAGTAGCCGGTCTCACCTTCCGGCGCCCAGAGGGTGTAGTCGGCGTACTGGACCTTCAGCGGAGCCCAGTCCGGAGCCTCGCCGATCAACCTCGCGTTGTACGCAGTCGCCAGGTCGCGCCTGAACGGCGCGTCGGACCACTCGTCGGTGGCGATGTGGTGGATGACCAGCGTCAACACATCGTCATCGAGGTGGGCGCGGATCGGGATCTCGTGGTCGAGGGCGAACCCGGTCGTCACCGGGCCGTCGACCAGCGGGACCGTCACGTTCTGAAGGATGCGCTGGTAGGGCTCTCCGTCCTGGGTCGGGAAGACGGTTCGCAGGGCCTCATGCCGGGCGACCACGTCGTTCAGAGCGAGCCGCAACGCGTCGACGTCGAGCGAACCTTCGAGGCGCCAGGCCATCGTGATCGCATAGGCATCGCCGGAGTTGATCTGGTCCAGTAGCCACATGCGCCGCTGCGCGTAGGACAGCTTCGTGAACTCCGGCCGCTCCACCGCCTCCGGGCCCTTGCGGACCTCGGAGCCGAGCAGCCCGGCCAGCCGCGCCGGGGTCGGGGCGTCGAAGACCGCCCGCAGCGACACTTCGGCGCCCAGGACCGCGCGGATGCGGCTGACCAGGCGCATGCCCAGCAGTGAGTGGCCGCCGAAGGCGAAGAAGTCGTCGTCGGGGCCGACCTCCGTGCCGAGCACGTCGGCGAACACCGCGCACAGGACCTCCTCGCGGGCGTCCCGGGGGCGGTGCGACTCGGAGACCTTCCGCTCGGGGGCCGGGAGCGCCCGGCGGTCGAGCTTGCCGGCGACCGACTTCGGCAGGTTGTCCATCGCGACGAAGGCCGCCGGGACCATGTGCTCCGGCACCTGGGCCGCGACGTGCCGCCGCAGTTCCGTTTCCGTCGCGGTCGAGACGGTGTAGGCGACCAGCGTCTCGTCCCGGACGATCACCGCGACCTGGGTGACGGCCGGGTGCACGCGCAGGACCGCCTCGATCTCGCCGAGCTCGATCCGGAAGCCGCGCAGCTTGACCTGGTCGTCGGCCCGGCCGAGGAACTCGAGCGTGCCGTCGGGGCGCCACCGGGACAGGTCGCCCGTACGGTACATGCGCTCCCCCACTGCGAAGGGGTCGGCGGTGAAGCGTTCGGCGGTCAGGCCCGGCCGGTTGAGGTAGCCGCGCGCGAGGCCCGGCCCGGCCAGGTAGAGCTCGCCCGGCACGTTGGCGGGCTGGGGGCGGAGGCGGGCGTCCAGCACGTACACCCGGATGTTGGCGACCGGGGCCGCCCAGCCGTCGTGCCAGCCGTAGGCGTCGACCGCGCATTCGGTCGGGCCGTAGAGGTCGTGCACGACGAGGTCGGGCTGGTCGAGCAGACGCCGCCAGAGCTCCGGCGAGGTCGCCTCGCCGCCGACCGACAGGACCTTCGGCACGTACCTGTCGAGGAACCCGTGGTGCAGGAGTTCCCGCAGGTAGGTGGGGGTGAGGTCGACGTAGTCGAGTTGCTCGCGCTCGATCAGGGCGAGCAGCGCGGCCGGGTCGGTCATCGTCTGCTCGTCGACGACGTGCAGCTCGTGCCCGGCCAGCAGCCAGAGCAGCGGCTCCCACGAACCGTCGAAGCTGAACGACGCGGCGTGCAGGGCCTTGACCGGTTCACCGGAGACGAGGTCCTCACCGGCTCCGGCGACGAGGTTGGCGATGCCCCGATGGGTGCCGACGACGCCCTTGGGGGTGCCGGTCGAGCCGGAGGTGTAGATCACATAGGCCGCGCTGTCGGGGTGGACGTCGGCGAAGTCGGCGTCGCCGGTGACGTCATCGAGCGAGGCCAGGACGCAGACGGGCCCGGTGTCCGCGATCATGTACGCCAGCCGGTCGGCCGGATAGCCGCGATCGATCGGCAGGTAGGCCGCGCCCGAGGCCAGCACACCCAGGATCGCCGGCACCATCTCCGCCCGGGAGACCGCCAGGCCGACGACCTTCTCGGGTCCCGCGCCCTTGGCGATGACGTGGGCCGCCACCGCCCGGGCCGTCGCGGCCAGCTCGGCGAAGGTGTAGGTCCGGTCGGCGGTGACCAGAGCGGTGTGGTCGGGCCTGATCACCGCCAGCTCGCGGAGGATCGCCGGGATCGACGTGAAGGGGAACGGCCGGGGCTCGGTTTTGGGAGCGCCGTCACCGTCGAGCAGAACCGGCAGCTCGCTGACCTTCGTGTCGAGCTTGATGCCGTCGAGGAGCTTCAGCGCACGGGCCGCGATGTCAGTGGCGGTCCGCTCGGTGAAGCGGCCCTCGGCGTATTCGAGCAGCAGCGTCATGCGCGGGCCGTCGACAAAGGTGAAGTCGAGGTCGAACTTGGCCGTCTCGATCCGGGTGTCGATCCACTCGGTTTCGAGGCCGAGCACGTCGGGGTCGCCGCCGGGCCGGTAGTGGTAGCCCATCATGACCTGGAACAGCGGGTTGCGGCCGGGCACTCGGGGTGGGTTGAGGTCTTCGACGAGGCGCTCGAAGGGGAGGTCCTGGTGTGTGAAGGCGGCCAGGTCGGCCTCCTTCACCCGGTTCAGCAGCTCGCCGAACGTCGGGTCGCCGGACACGTCGGCCCGCAGGACGAGAGTGTTCACGAAGAACCCGACGAGGTCGTCGAGGCTCTCGTCGGTACGGCCCGCGATCGGCGCCCCGATCGGGATGTCGTCGCCCGCGCCCAGCCGGTGCAGCAGCGCCGCGACCGCCGCCTGGAGGACCATGAACACGCTGGTACCCGTGGCGGTGGCCAGGTCCCTGATGGCGTCGGCCGCCGGGATGTCCAGGCTGACGAAGCCCGAGGCGCCGTCGATGACGCGGGGGCCGTCGTGCGGGAGGGCGATCTCCTCGGGCAGGTCGTCGAGGCGGTCGCGCCAGAAGGCGAGCTGGCGGTCGCCCTCCTGGGCCAGCAGGCGGTCCTGCCAGAGGGTGTAGTCGGCGTACTGGACCTTGAGCGGCTCCCACTCCGGCTCCGTGTTGAGAAGACGGGCCCGGTAGGCCGTTTCCAGGTCGCGCAGGAACGGGCGGTCGGACCACTCGTCGGTGGCGATGTGGTGCAGGATCATCGCCACGACGTGCTCGTCGGGGCCGGTCCGCTCGACCGACACCCGGATGGGCGGCTCGTTCGCCAGGTCGAAGGGCCTGCGCGAGTCTTCGCCGAGGGTCACCCGCGGCTTCAGGTCGGTGACGACCTGGTAGGGCTCGCCGTCGATCTCCTCGATGACGGTTCGCAGCACCTCGTGGCGTCGCGCCACGTCGTTCAGGGCCTTTTCGAAGGCGGTCACGTCGAACGCGCCGCGCAGCTTCACGACCAGCGGGAAGTGGTAGGCGTCGCCGCCCGAGAGGCGTTCGGCCAGCCAGAGGCGTCGCTGGGCGGCCGAGGCGGGCACCCGCTCCGGACGAGGCCGGGCGGTCAGGGCCGGGCGGGACGGCCCGCTGCCGGCGACGCGTTCGGCGAGCAGGGCCGGGGTCGGGGCCTCGAACAGGTCCCTGATGGCGAGTTCGGCGCCGAGTTCGGCGCGGGCCCGGCTGACCACACGGGTGGCCAGCAGCGAGTGGCCGCCGAGTTCGAAGAACGCGTCCTCCGCCGTGATCTGCTCCAGGCCGAGGACCTCGGCGAAGATGCGGCAGAGCGTCTCCTCGACGGGCGTGCGCGGTGCGCGGCCTCCCCCGCTGCTGACGGGATCGGGGGAGGGGAGCGCGGTGACGTCGAGCTTGCCGTTGTCGTTCATCGGCAGCTTGGGCAGCACGACGAAGGAACTCGGCACCATGTAGTCGGGCAGTTCCCGCTTGACGTCCTCCCTGACCGCCGCGACCAGCGCGCTGGAGCGGCGGGCGTCGCCGGGGTCGTTCGCGAGGGGCACTCCCCCGGTCCTTGAGTAGACGCCCTCGATGGCGCGGGGGATCTCCGGCAGGAACACGGCTTCGAAGCGGCCCTGTTCGGCCGACCACGTGGTGATCGCCGGGCCGAAGCCGTGCAGGAATTCCACTTCGACGCCGCCCTCGACGATCCGGGCGTCGGGGATGCCGGTGACGCGGAGGGGCTCGCCGCCTTCGTAACCGGTGAAGTCGGGCCACGCGATCTCGCGAGCGTTTTCTACCGAAATTTCGGGACTTGAGGCGTGGAGCACCACGTCATAGCGGTACCGGGACAGCTCGTTGTGGAGGTGGCCCCGCTTGGTGCGCAGGTCGACCGGGTGGCCGAGACCCGCGAAGTAGTCGGGGTCGACCAGGAGTTCCTTCTCCAGCGCCAGGCTGCGGTCGACGTCGCCGCCCTTGACGGCCTGGATCGCCTCGTGGAAGTGGCGGTTCAGCCGCAGGTTCCGCACGTCGCCGACGAACAGCGCGCCACCCGGCTTGAGCAGCGCCATCGCGCCCTCGATGACCTCGGTCAGGTGGTCGAGGCTCGGGAAGTACTGGATGACGGAGTTGATGACGATCGTGTCGAAGAAGTCACGCGGCAGGCCGTCGGTGACGTTCGCGGCCTGGTGCCGGAGGGTGACCTTGGCGGCCAGCGCCGGGTCGCGCTCGAGGTCTTCGCCGATCTTGCGGATGACGGGGGCGGCGAAGTCGGTCGCCCAGTAGTTCTCGGCCTCCGGGGCGAGCTTCGAGAGCAGCAGGCCGGAGCCGACGCCGATCTCCAGGACGTTGACCGGCTGGAGCGAGCGGATGCGGTCGACGGTCGCCTCGCGCCATTCGCGCATGTGCTCCAGCGGGATCGGGGTGCCGTCGTAGGAGCTGTCCCAGCCGGCGAAGTCCTCGGTCCAGACGGCGGTGTCGATCTCCTCGTACTCGTCGGAGTAGATCTCCTGCCACTCGCCGATCTGGGCGCTCTCGCCGGCCTGCCGGTCCTCCGCCTGCTCGGGGGCCGGCACGAGGTAGGCCACGAGGCGGTCGTCGCGGACGAGAACCGCCGCCTGGGCCACCTGCGGGAGGCGCGTGAGCGCGCTCTCGACCTCGCCCGGCTCGATGCGGTAGCCGCGGATCTTCACCTGGTCGTCGGTCCGGCCGAGGAAGTCGAGGTTGCCGTCCGGCCTCTTACGGACGAGGTCACCCGTGCGGTACATGCGCTCACCCGGCAGCCCGAACGGGTCGGCGACGAAGCGCTCGGCGGTCAGGCCGCCCCGGCGCAGGTAACCACGCGCCAGACCGATGCCGGAGATGTAGAGCTCCCCCGCGACACCCTCGGGGACCGGCCGCAGCCAGCCGTCGAGGATGTGCGCCCGGGTCCCCCGGATGGGGGTGCCGACGGTCGGGGTGTCGCTGTCGTGGGTGCCGCCGCCGAGCGTGTTGATCGTGTATTCGGTCGGGCCGTAGAGGTTGTAGCCGTAGGTGCCCTCGGTGTCGCGCAGCACCGACCACACGTGGTCGGACACGGCCTCGCCGCCGAGCAGCACCAGCGGCGGCCGGTGGCCTTCGAGCAGCCCTTCCTCGATCAGGACATGCGCGTAGGTGGGAGTGACGTTGACGACGTCGATCTTGTTGGTCTCGCAGTACGCGACCAGCGCGAGGGCGTCGCGGCGCAGTTCCTCGTCGCAGACGTGCACCTCATGGCCCTCGACCAGCCACAGGAGCTCCTCCCACGACATGTCGAACGCGAACGACACCGTGTGGGCGATCCGCAGCCGCCTGCCACCCGCCGACGCCACGGCCGGGTCGAAGATCTCGCTCTGGTGGTTGAGCTGCATGTTCGTCAGACCCCGATAAGGGGTGACGACGCCCTTCGGGCGGCCGGTCGAACCGGAGGTGTAGATGACGTAGGCGGGGTGCTCCAGGCTGAAGCTGAGGTTCACCGGGTCTGCGGAGAAGTTCTGGAGATCAGCCAGGTAGACCCGGGCGGTGTCGCCGGCGATGCGCGCCGAGACCTCGGGCGTGGTCACCAGGACGACCGGTCTGGCGTCGTCGAGCATGGCGGCCAGGCGGTCGTCGGGGTGGTCGAGCTCCAGCGGCAGGTACGCGGCGCCGGTCCTGAGCACGGCGAACAGCGCGGCCACCATGTCGATCGAACGGGGCAGGCCCAGCGCCACGACGGCTTCCGGTTCGGCGCCGTGCGCGATCAGCAGGCGGGCGATCCGGTTGATCTTCGCGTCGAGTTCGGCGTAGGTGACGGTGACGTCCCCGTAGACCAGCGCGGTGGCGTCGGGAGTTCTCGCAGCCTGCGTCGCCAGCAGGTCGGCGATGGTGTCGACCGGTTCCTCGACGCGATTCTCCTGAGGGTCGACGGTCTCGCTCGGGAGCGACGGGTCGAGGCGGCCGGCCGGACTGGTGAAGTCGGCCGCCAGCCGCGTGACGATCAGGGCGAACCGGTCGAGGAGGTCGGTGGCGTCCGCCTCGGGGACGAGGTCGGGGCGGTAGGCCAGGGTGACCCTGGTCGGGTCGCCCGGGGTGACGATCAGGTTGACCGGATAGTGGGTCGCGTCGACGTTGGCGACGGCGGTCGCGCCGTAGCGGTCGCGCAGGTCGGCGAGGCGATCGCGCGTGTCGCCGTCGCGCATGACGAACAGCGTGTCGAACAGCCTGCGGTGGCCGGTCTCGGCCTGGACGACGCCCAGACCGACCCACTCGTGCGGCATCAGCGCGAGGCGTTCGTCCTGGACCCGCCGCAGCAGCGCGCCGACCGGTTCGGCCGGGTCGAAGGCGATGCGGGCCGGGACGGTGTTGAGGAACAGGCCGATGACGTTCTCGACGTCGGGGACCTCGGAGGGACGTCCGGCGACGGTAGTACCGAACACGACGTCGGTGCGGCCGGTGACGCCGGCCAGCGTGAGACCCCAGGCCGTGGTGAACAGGGTGTTCAGCGTCAGGCCCTGGTTGCGGGCGACCTCGCGCAGCGTGCCGGGGAGGTCACGGTCGAGCTGCTCGGGGATGACCGGGTCGTGGTCGCCGGGGGCGAGCAGGGTCGGCTCGTCGAGACCCTTCAGCGCCCTGCGCCACGCGGCGGTCGCGACGGCGGTGTCCTGGGCGTCGAGCCAGGTCAGGTAGTCGCGGTAGCTGCCGGTCCCGAACTCGGCGGCCGGGTTCTCGTACAGGGAGAAGAGTCTGTCGAGGAACAGCCACGCCGACCAGCCGTCCCAGAGGAGCAGGTGGCGGCCGATGACCAGGCGGTCGCGGTCGGGGAGGCGGATCAGCAGGACCCGGAACAGGATCGGCTGGTCGAGGTCGAACCGCTTGAGGCGCTCGGCCTCCATGAGGGCGTCGAGGTCCTCGGGGTCGTCGTGCACCTCCAGCGGGATCTCGTAGTCGGTCGCGATGAACTGCACCGGCTGGCGCAGGCCGTCGCTGGTGAAGCCGGCCCGCAGACCCGGGGTCGAGTCGAGCAGCGCCTTGATGGCGTCGCGGAGCTTGCCGGCGTCGAGGCGGCGGTCGAGGTCGAAGGTCTCGTGGACGGTGTAGACGTCGAGTTCGTTCGCGTCGAAGTTCGAGTGGAAGAACAGGCCTTCCTGGAGCGGGGCCAGCGGCCAGACCTCCAGGTCGCCGAGCTTCCGGCGCTCCTCCTCGGTCAGTTCCAGTTCCGAGGTGGCGAGCGTGGTGGAGACCACGGCTTCTGCGGTCGCGGCCAGCGCCGCCGGGGTGCGGTGGTCGAAGACGTCACGGGGGCTCACGGCCAGACCGGCCGCGCGGGCCCGGCTGGAGACGCCGATCGAGCTGATGCTGTCGCCGCCGAGCAGGAAGAAGTCGTCGTCGGCGCCGACCTCGCCGAGCTTCAGCACCTCGGCGAAGATCGCGGTCAGCAGCTCCTCGCGCGGGTTCTCCGCCTCACGGGACTTCGTTCTCTGGGTGGACGGTGCGGGCAGGGCGTCGCGGTCGAGCTTCCCGCTGGGGGTCAGCGGAAGAGCCTCCATGATCATGTACGCCGCCGGGACCATGGCGGCCGGGAGCCGCTCGGTGACGGCCTCCCTGATCTTGTCCTCGGTGACGTCGCCGACCACATAGGCGACGAGGGCGTTCTCCCTGATGGTGACGGCCGCCCTGGTGACTCCGCCGACGGCCGCGAGGGCAGCTTCGACCTCGCCCAGCTCGATCCGGTTGCCGCGCAGTTTGACCTGGCGGTCGGTGCGGCCCAGGTAGTCGATCGTGCCGTCGGGGCGACGGGAGACGAGGTCGCCGGTGCGGTACATGCGCTCACCGGTGCCGAACGGGTCGGCGACGAAACGGCCGGCGGTCAGGCCGGGGCGTCCGTGGTAGCCGATGGCCAGCTGCACACCGGTCAGGTAGAGCTCGCCGGGGACGCCGTCCGGGACCGGCCGCAGGCAGGTGTCCAGGACCCTCAAGCCGGTGTTCCAGACAGGCCTGCCGATGGGGACCGTGACGTCGTTCTCTTCGGTCGTGTACGGGTGGTAGGTGACGTCGACGGCTGCTTCGGTGGGGCCGTAGAGGTTGTGGAGGGGGACACCGGTCAATTCGGTCCAGCGACGGGCGGCCTGGCCGGGGAGCGCTTCACCCGACGAGAACACCCGCTTCAGTGAACCCGCCCAGGCCGGGTCGGCGGTGATCTCCGGTGCGGCGAGGAACGCCTCCAGCATCGACGGGACGAAGTGCATCGTGGTGACGCGCTCTTCGGCGATGAGTTCGGCCAGGTAGGCCGGGTCGTGGTGGCCGTCGGGCTTGGCGAACACGTTGGCCGCGCCCTCGCAGAGCGCCCAGAAGAACTCCCAGACCGAGACGTCGAAGCTGGCGGGGGTCTTCTGGAGGATGCGGTCTTCACTGGTCAGCGGGTAAGCGCCCTGCATCCAGACGAGGCGGTTGACGATGGCCTCATGAGAGACGACCGCGCCCTTGGGACGGCCGGTGGAGCCAGAGGTGTAGATCAGGTAGGCGGGGTCGCCAGGACGGGCCGGGACCGTCGCGGTGGGGGCCGCGGTCGGGCGGCTTGCGCCGCCCGAAATTTCAACATTTAACTCCCGGCCCCGGATGACCGTCGCAGCGCCGCTGTCGGCCAGCATGTATTCGATGCGGTCGGCCGGATAACCCGTGTCGATCGGCAGGTAGGCCGCGCCCGACTTCAGCACCGCCAGCAGCGCGATCATGAGCTGCTCCGAACGCGACACCGCCACGGCGACGATGTCCCCGCGCCCGGCGTTCAGCCGCCGGGCCAGCTCGGTCGCACGGGCATCGAGTTCGGCGTAGGTGAGCTTGGTGGTGTCGTACACGACAGCGAGCGCGTGTGGAGTTCGGGCGACCTGGGCCGCGATGCGTTCGGTCAGGGTCGTCGGCTCGATGGCGACGGTTTCGCCCTGCTGCGGGCACACGTTCTCGGCCAGGTCGACGCGCGCCACCCGCTGGCCGGGGTCGGCGGCGATGGCGGTGAGCAGGCGGGCCAGCCGGTCGGCGACGCCCTCGGCGTCGGTACGCGGCACCCGCTGGTCGTGGAACTTCAGCCGCAGGTCGAGGCGGCGGCCCGGCTTGACGATCAGCGCGAGCGGATAGTGCACGGTGTCGTGGAACTCCGCGCCCGCGATGCGGACCCCGCCCGCCGCGAGGCCACTGCTGGACGGGTAGTTCTCGAACACGACGAGCGTGTCGAACAGCTCCCCGCCCCCCGCGCGCCCGGCGGCCCGCTGGACGGCGGCCAGCCCGAGGTGCTGGTGGTCGAGGAGGGCGGCCTGCTCGTCCTGGAGCGTGGTCAGCAGCTCGGCGAGCGTGGCCGAAGGGCTCCACCGGAAGCGGGTCGGCAGGGTGTTGATGAACAGGCCGACCATGTCCTCGATCCCGGCGACCTCGGCGTCGCGGCCGGACACGGTGGTGCCGAAGACGACGTCGTCGCGGCCCGTCGTGCGGCCGACGAGGAGTCCCCACGCGCCCTGGACGACCGTGCTCAGCGTCACCCCGAGCTGACGGGCCCGCGCGGTGAGCCGTTCGGTGACGTCCTCGGCGAGCTCGACCCGCACATGGGCCGGGACCACCGGGGCGGGCGGCGCGGCGATCATGCGGGTCGGCTCGTCGATGCCTTGGAGGGCGTCCGCCCAGGCGGCCCGCGCGCTCTCGCGGTCGCGCCCGGCGAGACTGCGCAGGAACTCCCGGTACGGGGTGACGGCCGGCAGCGCGTCGCCCGCGTAGAGCGCCAGCAGCTCACGGTGCAGCACCGGCAGCGACCAGCCGTCGGCGACGATGTGGTGGAACGTGAGGACCAGCTTCCGGCCGTCGATCAGCGCGCAGCGCAGCAGCGGCCCATCGGCCAGGTCGAACGGGCGGGCCCGCTCCTCGGCGGTGACGTCGTGCGCGGCCTCCCGCCACGGCAGCCCGACCTCGCGCAGGATGACCTGCACGGGGCGGCCGTCGGCCCCCGGGCGGAAGATCGCCCGCAACGGCGCGTGCCGCGCGACCAGCCTCTCCGCCGCGAGGCGCAGCCTCTCGGGGTCGACGTCACCGTCGAGCTCGACGACCTGCTGGACCACGTAGGCGTCGTGGTCGTCGGCGAGCGAGTGGAAGTAGAACCCCTCCTGGAGGGGGCTGAGCGGGAGCAGCTCCTCGACGTCGAGACCGGTGGTGTCGGCTCCTTCGGGGATCTCCAGCTTCTTCGCGGTATCGGTGGACAGATCGGCCACGACGCCGACCAGCTCGGCGACGGTCCGGTGCCGGAAGACGTCCCGGGAGGTCAGCCGCAGCCCGGCGGCGCGAGCGCCCGCGAGCACCCGGATGGCGGTGATGCTGTCGCCGCCCAGGGCGAAGAAGTCGTCGTCGATCGTCACACCGGCCACGCCGAGCGCTTCGGCGAACAGGGCGCAGAGGAGTTCTTCGCGGGGGTCGCGCGGGGCGCGCCCGGAACTGAGGGCGGCGTAGTCGGGGGCGGGGAGCGCGGCGGCGTCGATCTTGCCGCTGGTGTTGACGGGGAGCTTGTCGAGCGGGGTGAAGGCGGCCGGGACCATGTAGTCGGGCAGGAACTCGGCGGCGTGCGACCGCAGGATCCGCATGAGCGCCAGCACATCCCGGAAGGGGGCGGGGCGGTTGGCGAGCGGAAACTCGCCGGTCGGGCGGTAAGCGGCGGTGCGAATACCGGCAATCACGCCAAAACCGTTGTCCGCGTCATCATCGGCAGCCGGGCGGACGCCTACCCCGATGCCAAGTCCTTGGCCGGTGCTGGTTTCCGCGCCAAGTGCTGCATTGTTCTCTGCTTCGTCACTGGTTTCCAGGCGGGTGAAGATCGCGTCGAGGGAGCCGTCGTCTGCCTGACCATCCCAGGTGACGACGACCTGGAAGCCCTGGGCTTCGGCGAGGGCGTGGAGGTCTTCGGGGTCGACGCCCTCGGCGGCGGCCGGGCGGCTGGTGTCGTCGATGGCGTACAGAGCGGTGAGGTCGTGGGTCAGGCGGGCGTTCGGGATGCCCGTCACGCGAAGATTGTCGGTGATGGTGAAGTCGGGGCCCGACCAGCGGATCACCTGTTCGGTCGCCGACTGCGGAATCCCCGGTCGCAGGACGACGTCGTAGCGGTAGCGGGACAGTTCGTTGTGCGCACGGGCGCGCTTCACCTGGATGTCGGCGGTGAAGCCGTCGAGGGTGGCGAAGAAGTCGGGGTCGAGGAGGAGTTCGCCCTCCCAGAGCACCGAGCGGTCGGTCGCCGCCTGGATCGCCTGCTTGTCGTCGGGGTGGCGGCGGGTCTCCACGGCGGCCCGCAGCGTGCGGAGGAGGCGGAGATTACGTACATCACCGATGAAGACCGCACCACCGGGGGCGAGCAACGTCCCGGCCTGGCGGATGACCCGCTCCAGGTAGTCGGCGTCGGGGAAGTACTGCGCGACCGAGTTCACCACGACGACGTCGAAGAAGCCCTCGGGCAGCCCGGTGACGTCGTCGGCGGGCTGGGCGCTGAGGCGCACCTTGTCGTGCAACGCGGGGTCGAGGCGGTCGTGAAGGGCGCGGATGGCCTCTTCGGACAGGTCCGTCGCCCAGTAGGTGTCGCAGGAGGGCGCGACGCGGGACAGGATGAGGCCGCTGCCCGCGCCGATCTCCAGGACCTTCTTCGGTGCCAGCGCTTCGATGCGCGCGACGGTGGCGTCACGCCATTCGCGCATCTCCTCCAGGGGGATCGGGAGACCGTCGTACATGCTGTTCCACCCGGCGAAGCCGTCGCCTGCCGAGGCGGAGTAGAGCAGTTCGTGCAGGTCCTTCCACTCCTCGACGCTCGCCCCCTCCTCCAGGGACGGCACGATGTAGGCGGCCAGCCGCCGGTCGCCCGGACGGTCCTCCCGCACCACGACGGCGGCCTGCTCGACGGCGGGGTGGGCCCGCAGGACCGACTCGATCTCGCCGGGCTCGATGCGGAAACCGCGGATCTTGACCTGGGAGTCGACTCGGCCGAGGAACTCCAGACGGCCGTCGGACCGCCATCTGACCAGGTCACCGGTGCGGTACAGCCGCTCCCCCGGCCCGCCGAACGGGTCGGCGACGAACCGCTCGGCGGTGAGCGACGGGCGGCCGAGGTAGCCGCGCGCCAGGCCCTCACCGGCGAGATACAGCTCACCCGGCACCCCCGCAGGAACCGGCTTCAGCCGGTCGTCGAGGACATAGGCCCTCGTGCCCGGGTCGGGGATGCCGATCGGCACGATGGAGCCAAGCGCGATGTCGGGGTCGCAGAGGCCAAGCGTGGAGTTGGTGGTCGCCTCGGTCGGGCCGTAGGCGTTGAACATCATCCGGCCGCGCGCGTAGCGGCTGACCAGCTCGGGCGAGACGCGCTCGGTGCCGGCGAGCAGCGTCGCCGGGGGCAGCGTGACCTCGGCGGGCATCGCGTCGAGCAGCGCGGGTGGCAGGATCATGAAGGTGATCCCGTTGGCGTGCGCGTAGTCGGCCAGCGGCCGTCCGGGCACCCGTCGTTCCGAGGGAACCACCACGAGGCGGCCACCGGAGAGCAGCCCGAGGCACAGGTCCCAGAAGGCCACATCGAACGACGGCGAGGCGAACTGCAGCACCCGGCTGTGCGTCCCGATCCCGAACCGCTCGACCTGGGTGGCGACCAGCTTGGCGACCCCGGCGTGGGAGAGAACGACGCCCTTGGGCTTGCCGGTGGATCCCGACGTGTAGATGACGTAGGCGGCGTTCTCCGTGCGCAGCGAGGTCACCGGATCGGTGGCCGGCCTGTTCTCCAGTTCCTGTACGACCTCAGCCGCGTCCAGCACGAAACTGCCCGGCTCTGCGGTCTCGGTGGTGGTGACCATGCAGACCGGCTTGGCGTCCTGGAGCATGTAGGCGACGCGGTCCGGCGGGTAGTCGGTGTCGACCGGCAGGTAGGCCGCGCCCGACTTGAGCACCGCGACCTCGGCGACGATCAGGTCCAGCGACCTCGGGACGGCGAGCGCGACGACCTTCTCCGGGCCGGCGCCCCGCGCGATGAGGGCGTGCGCGATGCGGTTGGCGCGCTCGTCGAGCTGGGCGTAGGTGAGGGACTCGTCCTCGAAGACCAGCGCGGTCTCATTCGGGCGCGCGGCGACCTGGTCGGCGAACATGGCAGGCCACGTACGCAGTGGCACGGCGTGCGTGGTCTGGTTCCAGCCGTCGAGGATGTGCGTCCTCTCGGCGGCGGGGAGGAGCTCGAGGTCGGCGATGGGCGTGCCGGGGTGGGCCAGCGCGTCGGAGAGCAGGGCGGTGAGGTGCGCGACATCACCGGGGCCGTCGAAGACGACGTCACCGTCGTCGAAGGTCACCCTGAGCGTGGCCTGGCCGGCGTCAGCCGCACTCCCCGCGGTGTCGGACACCGGATTCACCTCGGGCAGCCTGGTCGCGGAAGCCTCGCGGGTCGGCCACGGGGCCACCGTGACGGCCACCTCGGGAAGCTCCTCCGGACACCCGTGGGCCCGAGCCTCTTCCAGGGTGGCGGTCACGCTGCGTACAAGATCTTCGAAAGAGGCCGACGGGGTGACCGCCAGGCGGAGCGGGAGGGTGTCGTACCCGATCAGTAAGTCGGTCGTGCCGCTGTAGCGATGCAGCAGGGCCGCGACGGCGGCCAGCCCCGTCGCCTCCGGCACGGCCGGGATCGGCCGTCGCCCGCGCCGGGATCCGGGCGGGAAGGCGGTGTCCACCGGGAGAGTGAGCCGCTGAGGAAGAGGGGTCAGGCGCTGGCGCCAGAAAGCCGCCGACTGATCGATAGCGGACACGAAAGACCGAGCCTCCCAAACCGTAAACACCACTACTAAGGTAAGCATTACCTAAGTTCTCGGGAAAGGATACCTAAACCCGGACGCTAGAGTTAAGGGCTGCCTAACCTAAGATGAGGATTCGTGGCGATCGGTTCAGTTACTCCCAGTAAGTCACCCCCCGGGGTCCGGCCGGCGCTGCTGCTGACCCTGCTGGTCGCCCTGCTCGTCCTCGTCTGCCTGCTGTCCCTCGCGCTCGGCGCCCTGGCGGTCCCGCTCGATCAGGTCGTCGCCGCCCTCACGGGAGGCGACGTCTCGTCGAACGTCGAGAACGTCGTCTGGTCGGTCCGCGGCCCCCGCACCGCCATCGGCCTGACCACCGGCGTCGCCATCGGCCTCGGCGGCACCCTGATGCAGGCCCTCACCCGCAACCCGCTCGCCGACCCGGGCCTGCTCGGCGTCAGCGCCGGCGCGTCGTTCGGCATCGTCGTCTCGATCGTGGCCTTCGGCATCTCGACCCTGTACGGCTTCATCTGGTTCGCCCTGCTGGGCGCGGCGGCGGCCAGCGTCATCGTGTTCGTGCTGGGCCGGATGGGCCGCTCGGGCCTGACCCCGGTGAAACTCGCGCTGGCCGGCATCGCCGTGACCTCGTTCCTGGGCTCGGTCACCAGCGCGATGGTCCTCATGGACGTCGAGGCGCTCGACCGCTACCGCTTCTGGTCGGCGGGCTCACTGGCCGGTCTGAACGGCGACGTGGCCGTCCAGATCCTCCCGTTCGTGGTGATCGGCGCCGCCCTCGCCTTCGCGTCGGCGCCCGCCCTGAACAGCCTCGCCCTCGGCGACGACGTGGCCACCTCACTGGGCCGCAACCTGGCCCTGGTGAGAACCCAGGGCGTGATCGCCATCATGCTGCTGACCGGCGCCGCCGTCGCCGCGATCGGCCCGGTCGTCTTCATCGGCCTGATCGTGCCGCACGTGGCCCGCGCCCTGGCCCAGTCGGCCGGCCTCGGCCCCGACCACCGCTGGCTGCTCCCGCTGTCGGCGCTGATCGCCCCGACGCTGCTAATCCTGGCCGACATCCTCGGCCGGCTGATCGCCAAACCGACCGAGGTGCAGGCGGGCGTGCTGATCGCCTTCCTGGGCGGACCGTTCTTCATCATGCTGGTCCGCCGCCGCAAACTGGCGGAGGTCTGACGTGAACGCTCTCCAGCGGCTGCGGCCTCACGAGGCAACAGGCGCCTTCCCACACCGCCGGACATTCGGAAAAGGAACCGCCACCCCTCTCACCGATCTAGTGGAGACCGCCGGTTCCCGGCGCAGCGGAGGTCTGACGTGGTGACGAAAACCGTCGAGCCGAAGAGCGGGGCGCACTTCCGGCTTGGTGTGGTGCCCCTCTCCGGACGCCTGCGCCCCCGCCTCATCACCGTCTGTGCCGCTCTGGCCGTCGCCACGTTCCTCGTGGTCGCCTGGTCGGTGTCGCTCGGGGACTTCCCGATCACCTTCACCGAGGCCATGCGCGCCGTCGTCGGCATCGGCGACCCCGGCACGCTGCTGATCGTGCAGGAGCTCCGGCTCCCCCGTGCCGTCGTCGGCGTCCTGGTCGGGTTCTCGTTCGGCCTGTCCGGGGCGATCTTCCAGACCATGACGCGCAACCCGCTGGCCAGCCCCGACATGATCGGCTTCACCCAGGGCGCCGGCCTGGCCGTCGTCGCCGGGATCGTCCTCGGCTGGACCGGTTCGGTCAGCACGCAGATCCTCGGCCTGGCCGGCACGTTCGTCATGGCCGTTCTCGTCTACCTGCTGGCCTGGCGGCGCGGCACCACCGGCTACCGCATCATCCTGGTCGGCATCGGCCTCCAGTGGATGGCCCTGTCCGCCACCGACTATCTGATCGCCCGCGGCATGCAGTTCCAGGCGCACGCCGCCCTCGGCTGGCTCACCGGCAACCTCAACGGCCGCGACTGGTCCCAGGCGCTCCCGCTGGCGATCACGATGGCTGTCCTGGTCCCCGCCGCCCTCACACTCGGCCGCCTGACCCGCACCCTCCAGCTCGGCGACGACGTCGCCATCGGCCTCGGCACGCGGGTCCAGTCGGTCCGGCTCGCCCTGCTCGTCACCGGCGTCGGTCTGGTCGCCTTCGGCACGGCCGCCGGCGGCCCCATCGCCTTCGTCGCCCTGGCCGGTCCCCAGATCGCCCAGCGCCTGGCCGGCACCGCCTGGCCTCCCCCGCTGGCGGCGGGCCTGACCGGCGCGCTGTTCGTGGTCGGCTCGGACTTCGCCGCCGCCAGGCTGTTCCCGATGGAACTGCCGGTCGGCATCGTCACCGGCGTACTCGGCGCCCCGATTCTGCTCTGGCTGCTCATCCGCGCCAACCGCGCCGGCTCAGGAGGATGACCCCCCGTGACCCTTCACCCGATCCCCGAACTCCAGGCCGGCGGCCTTCAACTCGCGTACGACCAGCGGATCGTCGTCGACGACCTCGACGTCAAGGTGCCCCCGGGCCGCATCACGGCCATCGTCGGCGCGAACGCGTGCGGGAAGTCGACCCTGCTGCGAGCGCTGGCGCGGCTGCTCGCCCCCCGCAAGGGAGCGGTGCAGCTCGACGGACGGGCGCTGCACTCCATCCCTTCGCGCGAACTGGCCCGACAGCTGGGAATCCTGCCGCAGGGGCCGGTGGCGCCCGAGGGACTGACCGTGCTCGACCTCGTCACGCGCGGGCGCTCCCCGCACCAGACGTGGTGGCGGCAGTGGTCGAAGGCGGATGAGGTGGCCGTACACGACGCTCTCGCGGCGACGGGGATCGCCGACCTGGCGGGACGGGCCGTGGACGAGCTGTCAGGCGGCCAGCGCCAGCGGGCGTGGATCGCGATGGCGGTCGCGCAGGGGACGCCGGTCCTGCTGCTGGACGAGCCCACGACCTACCTGGACCTGGCTCACCAGATCGACGTGTTGGACCTGATCCATGACCTCAACCGCAACGAGGGCCGCACGATCGTCATGGTCCTGCACGATCTGAACCAGGCCTGCCGGTACGCCGACCACGTGATCGCCATGAAGAACGGGCGCATCGTGGCCGAAGGAGACCCCGCCGACGTGATCACGGCGGCGAACGTCGAGGAGGTCTTCGACCTCCGATGCCAGGTGACGACCGACCCGGTGAGCGGGACGCCCCTGGTCATCCCGATGGGCCGCCACCACACGGCGTAACCGCTCTCCACCGTGGGTATAGCTACCCAAATGCCTCCAAAGCGGCGGGTGGGTTGGATGAGCGACAAGAGCGGCTTAGAGGAGTACCAGGAGGCTCTCGCACGGGCGAACGCCGACCGGAGGGACGCGTCCACATCGACGCCTCACCGCCCGCGCGGCATCGCCCTCGGGCTCCTGGGTCTGGTCGTGCTGGCACTGAGCCTGGGCGTCGTCTTCTACGACTGGTACAGACAGGCCAACGACATTCCCGCGTCGGGGACGATCGTCGCGATCCAGAACCGGGATCTCGACGTGACCTTCATGGACGCGTCAGGCGTGCGCCTGACCGCCCATGTCTTCAAGTACGCGCGGGAGCCGCTCCCGCAGGTCGGGGAGCAGCGGGACATTCTCTACCTTGAGGGCCTGAACAGCGACGGGACCGTCTCCGCATGGGACCCGAAGGCTCCCCCGATGTCACCGATCGTCTGGTTCATCGCCGTCGCCGGCCTCGGCGTTCTCGCCGCGGGGGTGCTCGAATTCTCCGGCCGCGCTCCTTGGCGGTATGCCGTGTGGCTGGACGAACGATCGGTCGGAACATCTCCAGGCGGAGACCAGTAATATTTCATTCTTAAAATGTCGGATTTGATGGCGATAGGCTGAAAATGTTCGATCGCCAGTTCGATTGGCATGCGCTAATTTCCTTGCCATGCCCTCACTTGAGCACGAGGCTCCCCTAGAGCTCATTCGGGATTCTCCCTCCATCGTCACCCGATTCCTGGACGAATTGGGGGTCCCGCCCCCGCGACGTGGTCTTCGCCCCCGACCGGAACACGGCCCGGCGCTATTCGGCGCCCATTCCCGTCGGCCATCCCGGCTTCATCCTGAAACCCTTGGTGATCGGCCCCGACGCCGTCCCTGTGATCACCGACATCGAGGCCGCCCGCGCCTCACCCGAGCTGGCCATGCTCTCCGCGGCCATCCACGGGAAAGAGAACGTGGCCGTACTGGAAGCGGCGGTCCACGCCGCGAACCTGATCGATCCCCAGAAGAGCGTCGTGTATTTTGAATACCTGGCCGAGCGCCTGCCCGAGGCCATGAAGAGGGAGCTGGAGACTCTCATGACGATGATCACACCGGAGCGCCACACCATCGTCGCGACCGAGAACTTCGCCGCCGGCGAGAAGAAGGGCCGCACGGAAAGTCGCATCGAGGTGTCGAAAAGGTACCTTCTCCTCGCAATCGAGCAGCGTGATCTCACCTGCGATGAAGATCTCCGTGCACGGATAACGAGCTGCGAAGATGCCGACCTTCTCGATCGGTGGATGCAGCGCGCCCTTCTCGCCAAGAGCGTAGCCGAGATCCTCGCTTAGACGTCGGCAGCCCTTCCCGGGAACGGATGATCACGCAATCAAACAGCTCACCGTTTCCCGGGCGTAGTGCCCGAGCTGGATTCGCGCTCGACGAAACCTTTGGGATCGATCAATCCCACATCTTCCCCCAAGAGAATTACCGACTAAGAGCCCCTAACAAAAGAGCTTCGCTGAACTCGGCGCTGGTACGGCGCAGGACGACGGAGCCTTGCCAGGCGCTGGGGCATTCCGTTACGCCTTCTAAGACGCAGAACCAACGAAAACGCGAAAGCTTAGGCGAAAATCCCTTCCGCCGTCTCAGCGGAAAGTGCGTACATCACCCACTAGCAGCGCAATTCGGCGTCAGTGCAGTCGCTGAACCACGCACGTAGCCCCGCATCAAGCGATGGGCCCCGCTGCTCAAGCGTTTTAAGGTCATACCTTCAGACATCACCACGCAACATCCGTCCGCAGCCGGAAGTGGTGGGGCTGATGGCACTGTCCGCCGTCGGCTTCGCCGTCTCTCGGCGTCCCCCTCCACATATCCCTCGGGCAGCGCGTCAGCCGAGATAGCCGCCCATCGCGCGGAAGTAGTCTGTCGCCGCGAGTTCGGTGCCGTCGTCCAGGCGCACCTTTTTGATCACGAGCCCGTGCCGCCGCCCCGACCGCGCATCAGCCCCCGCCACGATCACGATCCCGTCGCCCTCACGGATGAACACCCGTCCTGGAGTCCCCCCGTAGAACCCTTCCGAGACACCGGCTTCCAGCACCCGCACCCGCTCGCCCTTGTAGGAGGTGAAGGCGTTCGGATAGGGGTCCGACTGCGCCCGTACAAGGCGCTCCAGCTCCTCCGCCGACCACGTCCAGTCGATGCGGCTGTCCTCGATGGCGCGCTTGTGGAAGAAATTCGCCTGCGACCGATCCTGGGGCGTCCAGACCGCCTGGCCTGACTCGATCAGGTCCAGTCCTTCGTGGACGATCGGAGTGATCAGGTCCACGGTCGCGAAGAAGAGGTCCGTCGCGGTGTGGGTGGGCAACACTGGCACCGAGCGCTGGATCAGGATGTCGCCCGCGTCCAGGTCCTCCGTCATGCGGTGCGCGGTCACGCCCACCTCGGGCTCACCGTTGATCAGCGCCCAAATAATGGGTGAAAATCCGGCGTATTTCGGCAGCAGTGAATCGTGAACGTTGAGGGTCCCGTGCGGTGGGAGGTCGTAGATCTCCGGGGGGAGCCAGGTCCGCCAGTTGTTGGCCACGATGATGTCCGCCTGCGCGTCCTTCACCGCCTGAAGTAACTCCGGGTCCGTCGGGCGGTTGCGCAGCAGCACCGGCACGTCGTGCTCGGCGGCCAGTTCGGCCACGCTGTCGTCCCAGATCTTCTCGTACGCGTGGTCGCTCTTCGGATGGGTCACCGCCAGGACGACCTCGTGCGATGACTCCAGCAGCGCCTGGAGGGTGCGGTGCCCCCAGGTCTGGTGTCCGAACATGACGACCCGCATGGTTGGGGCTCCCTCTCTGTCGGCCAATATTGCAAGGTAAGGCTAACCTTATTTACCATACGAGCGACAAGGGAGGCGATCGCGTGACCACGATGGTCTACGACGTTCTGGGGATCGGTTTCGGGCCATCGAACCTGGCACTGGCCATAGCCATCGAGGAGCACAACGCGCAGGCCGCGCCATCGGACCGGATGGCCGCCGCCTTCCTGGAGAAACAGCCGCGCTTCGGCTGGCACCGGGGGATGCTCATCGATGACGCCACGATGCAGGTCTCGTTTCCGAAAGACCTGGTCACGATGCGGAATCCGGCCAGCGAGTTCAGCTTCCTCTGCTACCTGCAGGACAAGGGCCGCCTGGTCGACTTCCTGAACCAGAAGACCCTGTTCCCCCTCCGCGCGGAGTTCCACGACTACTTCGAGTGGGCCGCCGCGCGGATGGCCCACGTGGTGACCTACTCCGCCGAGGTGACCGCGGTGAAGGCGGTCAAGGAGAACGGCGAGATCCGCTACTTCGACGTCATCACCGCCGACGGCCAGGTCCACCGGGCCAGGAACCTCTCGGTCGCGGTGGGCCTGGAGCCTCATCTGCCGCCCGGCACCGTCCTTTCTGACCGGGTATGGCACACCAGCGGGCTGGTCCCGAAGGTGGCCGAGAAGGTGGCCGGTGGCGCCGGGATCACCCGCGCGTTGGTACTCGGCGCCGGTCAGAGCGCCGCCGAGGCGGTCGACTACCTGCACCGCACGTTCACCGACGCCGAGGTCTGCGCGGTGTTCGCCAAATACGGCTACACGCCCGCCGACGACAGCCCGTTCGCGAACCGCATCTTCGACCCGGAGGCGGTCGACGTCTATTTCACCGCCCCCGCCGAGGTGAAGCAGTCGCTCGTCGACTACCACCGCAGCACGAACTACTCCGTGGTCGACATGGAACTCATCCAGGCCCTGTACGCCACCATGTATCGCGAGAAGGTGCACGGCCGCCAAAGGCTGCAGATGCTCAACGTCTCCCGCATCCGCGACGTCGAGGAGGGTCCGGATGGCCTGACGGTCACAGTCCAGTACCTCCCGACCGGCGAGCAGGTCACCATCGAGGCCGACGTCCTCGTCCACGCCACGGGCTACCGCCCCCACGACGTCGCCGCGTTACTCGGCGAGGCGGGCAAACTCTGCCTCCGCGACGACGAGGACGCGCTCAAGGTGAGCCGCGACCACCGCGTCCAGTTCGCCTCCACTGTGACCGCCGGCGTCTACCTCCAGGGCGGCACCGAACACTCCCACGGCCTCACCTCCACCCTCCTGTCGACGACGGCGATCCGAGCGGGCGAGATCCGCGACTCCGTCCTCGCCCACCGCACAGCAGTGGCGACGTACTGAAGACCGACACGCACGCCGTGCGGCGAGACGCAGCCCGGGGCTCCCCGCTGCGCTGCGAAAGCCGCCAAATGAGATGGGCCAGGTCGCGACCTCCGCGCTGGCCCACAGCGGCGAGGAACCGACATGCGATCCAGGTCGCGGAGGCGGCGGGAGGTGCCGCCTCGCCATCGCGCCGAGCATCATCGAGAACTCGCCGGTTGTCTTCCACGGCGAGCGCTCGACCCCAGCGCACGCGATCCCGGTCGGGCAGGGAGGTCCGTGTCTCAGTGTTCGGCTGAGGCGTTTCGGTAGTCGCGGGGGGAGAGGCCGTAGGCCGCTTTGAAGAGGCGGCTGAAGTGGGAGGCGTCCGGGAAGCCCCACTGCGCGCCGATGGCGCTGACCGGGCGGCCCGGCTGGTGCGGGTCGCGCAGGTCGCGGACACAGCGCTCGAGGCGGCGTTCGCGGATCCAGGCCGCCACCGTCGTGCCCTCGGCGTTGAAGAGCTTGTGGAGGTAGCGGGTGGAGATGTGGTGGGCGGCCGCGACTTGGGCCGGGTCGAGGCCGGGGTCGCCCAGGTGACCTTCTATGTACGTCGTGATGCGCAGCAGCATCGCCCGGCGGGCGGCGTCGGGGTCGGCAGGGGTCGCGTCCAGGCGGGCGGCGAGCATGGTCGCGATGAGGTCGACGACGTTGGCGGCCAGGCGGGCGCCGCCGCGGACCTCCACCTCGTCGAGTTGGGCCGCCAGGCGGAGCAGGAAGGGGGCGACCAGGGCGCCGATGCCGGTGTCGCTCGGGATCGAGGTGCAGGAGAGCAGATCGACACGGTCCTGCGACAGGCCGAGCATCGTGCGGGGGAACATCAAGACGACCAGGCGCGTGGGTTGGTCGAAGTCGAGCGAATAGGGGCGGTCGGTGTCGTAGATGGCCATCTCGCCGGCGCCGATCATGACCTGGCGGCCCGACTGCTCCAGCCGGGCTCGGCCCTTCACGAACAGGCCCAGCTTCAGGCTGTCCGAAGGGGCGGAGGAGACCAGCTTGGGGGTGCGGCGGGCGGCGTGGGCGGTGGTGTCGACGTCGATGACGTCGAGTGCGCCCAACGTGGTGGCGCGGAGTTTTCCCTCGAAGCGCTTATCCGGGAAAACCGCCTCAAGCGGTACAAATGCCGTGGAAACTACGTCCTGCCAGAAATCCTGGCGCTCCTTGGCCGGGACGCCCGCGGTGTGGGCCGTATAGGGCATGGGAGAAACCTTGGGATCCCGGTGCGCTGTGCGTCAAGTCGTGTGCCGTTAGGTACAAGACTTAATCATCGGGAAAAATCCAGAATTGGCGGCAAATGAACGCCGTACTGGAAGTCACCGCCCTGTCCGCCGGATATGGCGAGACGCGCGCGATCCGCGCTGTCACGATAAGGGCTGAGCAGGGCGAACACCACGCGATCGTCGGAACGCCCGGCTCGGGGAAGTCCACTCTGCTGCGCACAATCGCCGGGCTTCACCCGGCGTCCAATGGGACGATCCGCCTCAATGACATCGACATCACCCGAGAACGGCCAGAATGGCGGAAAGCTCGGGGATTATGTCTCATGCCGCAGGATCATCGATTGTTCACCTCACTGACCGTGGAGGAAAATCTCCAGGTCGGCACGCATTGGGCGGCCTCGGGTCCGTGGACGCTCGGCCGGGTCTATGAGCTCTATCCCTCCCTGAAAGAGAAACGACGCGCCCTCCCCGGAGAACTGACCCCCGGAGAACACCAGGCCACCGCCATCGGCCGGGCGCTCATGGCCAACCCGCGCATCCTGCTCCTCGACGAGCCCTCCGACGTGGAGTCCCTCGACGGCCTCACCGAGGAGGGACTCGCGATCGTGGTGACGACCGAGGAGGCGCCAGACGGGGCCGGCTGGGTCCACCGACTGGTCGACGGCGCGGCCACGACCACACGCACAGCGGCCAGGTGCCGCCGTTGACGGCAGGACTCCCCCGATCGACATGTCCGCGAGTCCCACGTGCTGCGGCGCGGGGTCGTCTACAGCGCCTGGTCGGCCCTTGAACCCCACATCCCGAAGCGGCCCCCCACTGCGGCCAGGGCAGCAGGCTGTCGCCTACAGCGCCGGCAATCGACCCTTGAACCGCAGGGCTCGAAGCCGGTCCCCGCGAGGTCGCCCGCCGCGCCTGTCGTCGGCCCTTGAACCGCGGGGCTCGAAGTCGGCCCCACACGCGAGGTCGTCCGCGCCTGTCGGCGGCCCTGGAGCCGCATATCCCGAAGTGGTCCCACATGCGGCGGGGCTCAGGAGGTCGGCCGCTGCGCCCGTCGTCGGCCGTTGAGCCGCCGCAGGCCCGCTCACGTCTGGCCCGGGGTTGCCCACCCGGGCCAGACAGGACTGCAAGACCCCCGACGAGGCGCCGTCAGTCCTTGAAGGGATCGACGACCGAGACTCCTGTGCCGAGGAAATCCCGGACGTTTCGAGTGGCCAGGGTCCAGCCGTGTACGCGTGCGGTGGCCGCGAGCAGCCCGTCGGCGAAGGGCAACGGCCTGATGGCGCTCAGGCGGCCCCACTCCTCCGCGACCGCGTCGGAGACCGGTGCGATACGGTCACCGAACTGTCGGCGGAGGCCGTGGAGCCGGCGTTCCATGCTCGCCGCCTTGACGGGGTCACGCTCTCGGCATCGCTCGATTCCGGCCCGGATCTCCCCCAGGGTCAGCACACTTATGTGCAGGTCGGGGCCGTGCACCGTGTCGAACCACAGAATGCCGTTGCGCTTACGGGCCTCGGAGACGACGTCGGTGCCGAGGAGACACCCCATCGGTCAGAAGTCGATCTCACGCGGCAGGGAGCGATCCCGGGGGAACTCGATGTCGTCGTCCCAGGCGGGGTCCTCGAGCAGGTAACTCTTGAGATCCGGGGCCGCGCCCTTGAGCCGGTGGTATTCCTGGATGCCGACCACCACTGCCACCTCTTCCCCGTTCCGGGTGACCACCAGCGGACCCTCGAGGTGGGCGCGGCGGACGACCTCGCTGAACTGCTGCTCGGCCTCCTGCAACTGCCAGGTCATGATCGCCTTTCTGTCCAGACTGTCCAGACACAAGTCTGACCCGAAAACCCGGTCGACAACGGAGAACGGCCGCTGCCAGCATGGCCCCATGTCGCGAGCGTAAGTACACCTCGATCACCTGACAGGGGCGGTCCCCCGGAGCCCTCGGCCCGGTGTGTGGATCATCGCCTCTGTTCCGGCTGTCTCAGTTTCGGCGGCGCGCCGGCTTGGCCGTGCGCCGCTCACCCGTTCGGGCCGTGATGGCCGGCGGAAGAAGCCAATGTGATCGTTGTGACGGCGTCCAGGACGCCGAAAAGAGGACTCTTCACGTGGAGATCCACGAATACGCAAGCTACGACGCCATCGGGCTCCGGACGCTGATCAGCGCCGGTGAGGTCACCAGGGAAGACGTCGAGGACGCGGCCCGGCGCGCCCTCGACAAGGCCGACGACGACCTCAACGCCCTGGCCCTGCCGATGTTCACGCCGGCGCTAGACCACGCCGAAGACGGACCGCTCTCCGGGGTGCCGTTTCTGATCAAGGATCACGGCCCCGTGGCCGAGGGGGTTCCGTTCTCGCTCGGGAGCCGGGCCCTCAACGGTGTCACCGCTCGGCACGACAGCGACCTGATGGCCCGCTTCCGGGCCGCGGGGCTGGTCACTCTGGGCCTCACCACGGTCCCGGAGATGGCCATCAGCTTCTCCACCGAGTCGGTCAAGCACGGGCCGACCCGCAACCCCTGGGATCCCGAGCGCGGGGTGGGCGGATCCAGCGGGGGCGCGGCCGCCCTGGTCGCCGCCGGTGCGGTGCCCATGGCCCACGGCGGCGACGGGGCCGGGTCCATTCGGATTCCGGCCTCCTGCTGCGGGCTGGTCGGGCTCAAGCCGAGCCGGGGACGTGTCCCGTGCGGGCCCGACATGGGGGAACCGATGCTCGGGATGGCCTACGAGTTCGGCCTGACGCGCACCGTCCGTGACGCCGCCCATCTCCTGGACGCCGTCCACGGCCCGGGTGTGGGCGACAAGTACACCGCGCCACCGCCGCACGGCCGGTACGCCGAGGAGATCGGACACCTCCTCGGGCGGCTGCGCGTCGCGGTGACCACCGAGGCCTGGTCGGGCGCGGTGGTCGACGGGGAAGTGGCCGGCGCTGCGCTCGCGGTCGGGCGGGTGCTGGAGGAGATGGGGCACGTCGTCGCCGACGCGAGCCCGGTGGTCGACCCGGACGCCGTCATGCGGAGCATGGTCGCCGAGGCGGTGGCGATCGCGTCGGCGCTGCTGCTGGCGCCCAGGCAGCCCGATCCGGGCCGGATGGAGGCCGTCTCCCGGCGGCTGCTGGAGGTCGCGAGGGAGTACAGCGCGCTGGACATGATGGCCGCGTTCGGGGCGCAGAACCAGGTGACGCGGTCGGTGGCCGGGTTCTTCACCGGGTACGACCTGCTCGTCACGCCGACGCTGGCCCGGCTGCCGGCGCCGCACGGCACGCTGCGCTACGACGACCCCGATCACACCCTGACGAGCTGGCTCACGTCGATCTTCGACTACGGCCCGTTCACCATGGTGTTCAACGTCTCGGGCCAGCCCGCGATCAGCCTCCCGCTGGGTCACAGCGCCAGGGGGCTGCCGATCGGGGTGCAGATCGCGGCCGCCTACGGGCGGGAGGATCTGCTGTTCCGGATCGCCGCCCAGCTGGAACAGGCGATGCCCTGGAAGGACCGGACTCCCCGGCTCTTCGTCGGATGACAAAAGGGTGGAATATCGATTCCGCCGGGGAGGTTGCCGCCGGTATGACGACAACCAGAGGCCGCGTCCGGGTCGAGCCGACGGCCAAGCGAGTGCGTGTGTATCTCGGGGGCCTGCCGGTGGTCGACACGACGTCGGCGCTGCTCGTGTGGGAGAACCCGTCCTACCCCGCCTACTATTTCCCGCTGAACGACGTCGTGTCCGGGACGCTGAAGGAGGCGGGGAAGGGGCCGCACTCGCCCTCCCGGGGGGACGCCAGTCTCTACACCGTCACGTCCGGCGGCAAAGAGGCGACCGCGCTGGCCTACACCGACTCGCCGATCGAGGAGATCCGCGAGTACGTCCGGTTCGACTGGGACGCCATGGACGCCTGGTTCGAGGAGGACGAAGAGGTGTTCTTCCACCCGCGCGACCCGTACACGCGGATCGACATCCTGCCGTCGTCGCGGCACATCCGGGTCGAGGTCAACGGGGAGACCGTGGCCGACTCCAAGAACGGGCGGATCCTGTTCGAAACGGGGCTTCCGGCGCGCTACTACCTGCCGAAGACCGACGTCCGGTTCGATCTGCTGGAGGCCACCGACACGGTCACGCACTGCCCCTACAAGGGGTCGGCGGAGTACTGGACGGTGAACGGGGTCAAGGATCTCGCGTGGTCGTACCGGACGCCGCTGCCCGAGAGTCAGAAGATCGCCGGGCTGGTCGCGTTCTACAACGAGAAGCTGGACATCTACGTCGACGGTGAGCTGGAGCCCCGGCCGAAGACCAAGTTCTCCAAGTGATCGAGATTCCCGGCGGGGTGATCCTGCTCCGTGACGAGGCCACCAACACCGGGTGGACGGTCGAGATCGAGCCGTTCCTGCTCGCCGCCCACCCGGTGACCCGGGAGGAGTTCCACGGCGCCCCCGGTGACCGCCGCCCGGTCACCGACGTCTCGTGGCACGACGCGCACGACTACTGCGAGCGCCACGGCTTCCGGCTGCCGACCGAGGCCGAGTGGGAGTACGCCTGCCGGGCGGGCTCCCGCGACGACCGCTACGGCGACCTCGACGCCATCGCCTGGCACGGCGGTGAGGTCCGGGAGGTCGGCCTGAAGGAGCCCAATTCCTGGGGTCTCTACGACATGATCGGCAACGTCTGGGAATGGACGTCCGACCTCTACGACCCGGAGGTCTACGGCGAATACCGGGTGTTCCGGGGAGGCGGCGCGCACGACGGGCCGAAGGCGCTGCGGGCGTCGTGCCGCCGCAAGAGCCACCCCACGTTCAAGATCGACGATCTCGGTTTCCGGGTGGCCCGGTCAGTGAACCCGCCTATGCCGCGAACAGGAGCATGAGCCCCGTCACCGTGTAGACGACCATCAGGACCAGCAGCGGCACCTGGCCCGCCACCGCCGTCCGCCGGGGGAACAGCACCAGGGCCCGGTCATGGGCCAGAGCGGTGCCCAGGATGTGGCCGATGACGATCAGGGTGACCTGGAGCATGGCGATGGCCGCCGGGGTCAGGAAGGCCGACTGGAGGGTCCATCCGGCCGTGCCGAGCCAGTTGGCGCCGGTCACCAGCGGGTCGGAGAGCAGGGCGAGGGTGCGCTGGCCCTCGTACAGGAAGAGCGTGAAGTAGTGGGCCAGGATGTAGCCGATCGCGATGGGCACGATCGAATGGGCGATCTCGCCCGCCGTCTGCCCCTGTTCGCCCATGCCGCGCCGTCCGGCCAGCCTGGTCGCCAGCACGTACGCGCCCAGCACGAGCAGGATCACGGCCAGCAGGCCGAGGGTGCCCAGGACGGGTGAAGGAAGGTCGTTCTCCTGGACGAATCTGACCCAGACCGGCGCGTTGGAGAAGCTGTCGTACATGGTCGAGCCGAGCAGCACGATGACCAGCGAGGTCAGCCCGGGGGCCGGGCGCAGGGTCGCCATGCCGTCGAGGGGGTTGCGCCAGACCAGCACGCCGTCGTCGCGCCGCGTGATGGGTGAGAGCCGACCGGCCAGGTCGCTGTAGACCTCGAACGTGTCGCCCTTGTCGAACCACTGCACGCCGTAGACGAAACCACCGGCGAGCATCGCGAGGGCGTACAGACAAAGCCACGCCCCGATGACGGGCAGCGTCACGCGCCCGGGGGCGACCAGCTCCAGCCAGACGAAGGCGAGCAGTCCGGCGGCGGCGGGCCAGTAGCCGAGCTTCTCCGGCAACGGACGGAGCGAGCGCTCGCCCCGGACCAGGAGCACGACGGTCCGCAGCGGGTTGAACAGGCGCCACACACCGCCGAAGATCAGCGACAGCGGCACCAGACCGACCCAGAACAGGACGTAGACGACGCCGGCCGTGGGGTTGTCGGGGTCGTCGGGGCCGAAGAAGCCGATCAGGAAGTAGGCCGTCGCGACCAGGCCGACCGCCCGCCACACCCACTCCGGGACCCGCCACTGCAGGAACCTCGGCAGCGGGCGCGCGTCGTCGAGGCCGACGCCGAGCCGGGGCTCCCGCCAGAGGAACCCCAGCGCGGCGAACGACACCACGAGGCAGATGACCGCGCCGATCAGGGCGGCGGAGAAGGGGATGGGCAGGTCCTGGCGACCGCCCACGCCGTGAGCCAGCAGCATCAGCTCACCACGAGCTGGAAGAGCTGGAGGTTCTGGTCGTGCGTCTCCACCTCGAACAGGCCGGTCGTGTCGGCCAGGAACGAGATCACCGAGGGGTGGTTCGGCAGCAGGGTGGCGGCCTTGTCGTATCCGTGGACGTGCGCCTCGTCGGCGACGTCACTGGTCACGGTGATCTTGATGCCCTGGTTGAGGCCGACCTCGATCCGGCCGGGGGGCGGGGTGACCTTCTTGCCGGAGATCGTGATGGTGATCTCCTTGATCGGGCCGACCGCCGCGGCGGGCCCGCCGGTGGCGCAGCCCGTCAGGGCCAGGACCGCCACGATCAGCGCGGCAACGTATTTCATCGGTTCTCCAACTAACGTTTCTTCGCGCTGACCTTGCGCGCGGCGGATTGCCCGGCGTTTCCGGATTTATCCGCCTTCGCGGAGGCCGTGGATTGACCGGCCTTGCCGGGCTTGCCCGACCCACCAGGCCTGCCCGACTTGCCGGGTCCTCCGGGCCTGCCGGACTTACCCGGCTTCTTCGTGTTCTTGGCCGGTGGACGTCGCATCGCCCGCGCCAGCAGGAAGACCACGCCGATGCCCAGAACGACCGGGATCAGCCACACCAGCGGGCTGTCGTCCCCCGTGGCGGGCGCCGCCACCGGGGTGGCGGCCACGCTGGGCGCCGTCGACGGGAGGGTCTGGGTGGACGTGGTGGTGTCCGTGCTCGGCACAGCCGCCGGCGCCTTGTCCGCCTCGTGCGCCGCCTCGATCGCCGCGAGCAGCCCCGGGTCGGGGCCGTGGGTCGGCGCCTTCCAGCCCGAGGGGGCCTTGGTCGGCTTGCCGGCGTAGGTGAACTTCACCTGGCCCTTGACCTGCTCGCCGTCGCTGGCGATGGACAGGTAGTCGACCGTGTACTCGCCGACCTTGGGCCAGTAGGCCACCGGGACCTCGGCCGAGTAGCCCTCGTGGTAGAGCCGGGGCTCCCACTTCCCGTCCACCAGGAACAGCTCCGTGACCGGCTCGTCGAGGCGTTTGGTCGCCCCGACCAGCCACGGCTCCTCGACGCGCTTCCCGTCGGGGCCGGTCACGGTGAAGTGGGCGTTGCGGGGAGGGGCCTCGGTGAACCACAGCGTCAGCGTCTGGACCGGGTCGGCGAGGGTCCCGCCCTTCTCCGGGGTCGACTCGACGAGCTGGCCGTGGGCGGACGCCGGGCCCTCCAGGAGGACGGTCGTCGCGCCCAGGCAGAGCACCGCGATCAGCAACCGGGCCAGCCATCTCGTCATCGGGACACGTCCTCCAGTCCGAGCGCGACCAGGCGGTCGCGCGTCCAGGCGAGCTCGGCGGCGAGGCCGGCCACCAGGCCCGCGTCTCCCTGCGGGCGGCGGTCCTCGGGGAGCACCTGCCAGGTGTAGGTCTCGACCTCCACGTGGTCGGTGATCGCCCTGGGCCCGCCGAAGAGAGCCTCCAGCGTGCTGTTCAGCACGCCGCTCGTGCTCGACAGCGGCGGCTCGGGGTCGGCGTGCAGGGGCAGGTGGAAGTGCACCCGCCACGCGTCGTCCCCGGGCAGACCGGCGAGCGCCTCGTCGAGGTCGTCGACCGAACCGCCGCCGCGCTCCCGCGTCTGGTGCAGGAACCGCTCCTCGTGGAAGGCGGCCAACTCTTCGAAAGCGTCGGCAGGCTTCTCGACGTGCAGAGCGCAGGACGCCTGGGTCTTCACCACCGGCAGCCCGGCGGCCTCCAAGCGGGCCAGCGACTCCACGGGGTCCTCGAACTGGACGGCCAGGTGACAGACGTCCAGGCAGACGCCGAGCCAGTCGTGGTCGAGCGCGGCGAACTCCTCGCACGCCTGCTCGATGGTCTCCACGACACAGCCGGGCTCGGGTTCGAGGGCGACCCGGATGGTCCGGCCGGTGGAGGCGGCCAGCTTGGACAGCCCCTCGGCCAGTTCGGTCAGCCTCGTCCGAGCCTGGGCCGCTCGTGAGACATCCCAATCGGTACGCCACGCCAGCGGCAGCGTCGAGACGCTCCCCCGCGCGGCGTCCTCCGGCAGCAGCCCCGCCAGCACCGACGCGCAGTCGAGCGTGTAGCGCAGCCGATCCTGCGTGGTCCAGTCGGGGACGTACACCTTCCGCTTCACCACCGGGTCGTGGAACCCGCGGTAGGGGAAGGCGTTGAGCGTCACGACCTCGAGACCCCGGTCCGCGAGCTCGCGGCGGAGCCGGGCCACCTGGGCCGGATCCTCGACCAGGGCCGTCGCGACGTCGCGGGCCAGCCACAGGCCGAGGCCCAGGCGGTCGACCCCGAGGGCCTCCCTGACCGGCTCGCCGAAGCGGGCGAGCTGGCCCAGGACACCCTCCAGGCTCTCGGCGGGGTGGACGTTGGTGCAGTAGGCCACGTGCACCGTCGACCCGTCGGGATGGCGGAGCCGCATGTCAGGCGTCCTTGCGCACGCCGCGCAGCACCGAGTTGCCCTCGAAGGTCTCGTCGGTCTTCAGGTCCGAGAGGTCGAGGCGGCCCGACTGGGCGTAGAACTCGACCGGGTTGCGCCACAGGACCTTGTCGACGTCGTCGGGGCTGAATCCGGCGGCCAGCATCGCGTCGCCGGTCTTGCGGGTCTTCAGCGGGTCGCTGCGGCCCCAGTCGGCGGCCGAGTTGACCAGGATCTTGTCGGTGCCGAACTCCTGGAGGATGCGGACCATGCGGTCCTCGTCCATCTTGGTGTCGGGGTAGATCGAGAACGCGGCCCAGCTGCCCGACTCGACGACCAGCTTCACGGTCATCTCGTTGAGGTGGTCGACCACGACCATGCCGGGCGCGATGCCCGACTCGCGCACGACGTCGAGGGTCCGCTTGGTGCCTTCGAACTTGTCGCGGTGCGGGGTGTGGACCATGATCGGCAGCTCGTGCTCCTTCGCCAAGTCGAGCTGACGGGTGAAGGCCTCGTCCTCCTCCTTGGTCATGGAGTCGTAGCCGACCTCGCCGACCGCGACGACGCCGTCCTTGGCGAGGTAGCGGGGCAGCTCGTCGAGCACGTCCATGCAGCGAGGGTCGTTGGCCTCTTTGGGGTTCAGCGCGATCGTGCAGTGGTGGCGGATGCCGAACTGCGCGGCCCTGAAGGGCTCCCAGCCCACGAGGCTGTCGAAGTAGTCGAGGAAGGAACGCACCCCGGTGCGCGGCTGGCCCAGCCAGAAGGCGGGCTCGACCAGGGCGCGCACGCCGGCCTCGTACATGGCCTCGTAGTCGTCCGTCGTCCGCGACGTCATGTGGATGTGCGG
Source organism: Herbidospora mongoliensis (assembly GCF_001570545.1). Lineage (GTDB taxonomy): Bacteria > Actinomycetota > Actinomycetes > Streptosporangiales > Streptosporangiaceae > Herbidospora > Herbidospora mongoliensis. The sequence continues at coordinate 39,557 of NZ_BBXD01000009.1, forward strand.
GTCGAAGATACGCACGGGCTAGGCCTCCTGGTCTACGAGGTTGAGCACGAGGTGCACGTCGTCGGGCACCACGCGGCCGGCCGCCTCGCGTTCCTTGGCGAAGTCGGTCAGCATGCGGGCGAGCTCGGCGTCCGCGCGGTCGGCGAGATTCGCGACCGCGGCCAGGGGGACGCCGACGAACACGCACTTGAGCACGCCGTGCCGCCAGCCCTCGTCGTCGAGGTGGGCGGCGGCGTAGGGGCCCATGGCGGCGGCCACGAGCCGGGTGTCGTTGGTGCGCAGAGCGTCGCGGATCAGCGGCAGCCCCTCGTCACCGAGGCCGAGGAGCGGCAGCGCGCGCAGCACGGCCCGCTTCTCGGCGTTGTCTCCTTCTGTGTACGCCCTGGACGCCGCCGCCGCCTTGGGTCGCGGCAGCGCGTCCAGCAGCAGGGCGCGGGCGGCGTCGTCGGCCGTCCAGCCGGTCAGACCCGGCAGGTCCCCCCGGCCGACCTTGCGTCCGGCGGCCGGGAACAGCACAGCCAGCTTGTTCGGGTCGTCGGCTATGCGGGACCGGGATTCGGAGAGCCACGCCTCGGCCTCGGGGGTGAGGTCGAGGGCGGCCCGCAGATCGTCGGGCGTCATCGCGTGGCCCACTCTCGCAAGGTGTCGTACTGGGCGAGCAACCGGTGCTCGTCGGTGCCGACGGGGTCCTTGAAGAAGAAGCCGAGCGGGGTCAGCGCGCCCGACTCGCCCTGCGCGTGGGCCCACGCGGTGAACCTGGCCAGGTCGAGCACGAGCGGGGCGGCCAGCGCCGAGTCGCAGCCCTGCCAGGTGAACTGCATCGTCATCCGGACGCCGAGGAAACCCTCGAACAGGATGTGGTCCCAAGCGGTCTTCCAATCGCCCAGGTCAGGAACGTAGTCAATGTGGACGTCGCCCCCGGCGGAGTACCCGAGCATCTTCGCCATGCCCCGCTGCTTGGAGGCCGTCTTGCTGGCCGCGGCGGCCGGGTCGGCCAGGGTGGCGCCGTCGCCGCCGCCCAGCAGGTTGGTGCCCGACCACGACAGGACGCGCAGCGCCCGCGTGGTGAACATCGGCGCGAGCGCCGAGCGCATGAGCGTCTCGCCGGTCTTGCCGTCGCTGCCCGCGTACGGGACGCCCCGCGACTTCGCCAGCTCGTCGAGCGCGGACAGACGTGCGCCCGTCGACGGGGTGAAGTCGATGAAGGCGCATCCGGCCTCGAAGGCCGCGTACGCGTACACGGAACTGGGCGGCAGCACGTAGGCGTCGGTCTTCATCGCCTTCGAGAGCGCCGTGAGATCGTCGTGCTCCGGACGATAGGCACTCGGGGGTTCGGTCGACGACACGTTGATCACGACCACCCGGTCGAGCCCGTTGCGTTCGCGGAAGCTCACGATGTCGGCGGCCAGCCGCTCGACGACCTGGGCCTGCGGCACCGCGTCCTCGACGTGGACGCCGTCGCGGATCTCCGCCTCGACGGCCGTCACCTCGGACAGCACCGCCGACGCGATGTTCCCCGGGACCACTCCCGAACTGGTCAACTGCTCCACGCGCTTGGCGAGGGGCGTGGCCACGACGTCGTGACCGCCGAACACAAGCTCCCCGAACGCGGGTAGCGGAAGCTGTGCGAAGTCCGGCAGTTCCGAGACCAGGCCTACCGGGGCGGTAAGCCCTAGACGCACCGCGGCGGCACCCGCCATCGCGGTGGTCGCCACCGAGCCCCTGACCCCAACGAACCAGACGCCTGTCCGACTCTGCTTCACCATCACCGGCTTCCCTTTCGATATATCTCCGGAAGGGACGGCTTGAGGAGGTCGGATGATTGCCGGCCTACGGCACGCTGGGTCCCCAGACGGAGGACGCGCACGCCGAACGCGTCTACGGTTCACAAGAACTCTGCTTGACTCATGACGTGCCACCGTCGCCAAGCCCGAGACGTCCATATTGTTACGGTGCAGTACAGGTTGGGTCAATGCCACCTAAAGGTTCGGCGGCGGGGCGGACCCGTTGTAAAAGGGGTTCTGACTGAGCCGTTGTTCAGTCACCAGCAGCCGCACCTCCCCCTCGCGGACCTGCCAGGCGTTCCACACGGTCCACTTCCCGGTGGGCGTTCTGCCGGGTTCCACGAAGGAGAGCGCGCCGTCGGGCGCGATCTGGATCTCCTTGTACGTCACCCGCAGCCCCCGCCGCCCGGCCTCCGCCCTGATCTCCTTGACCGACGCGCCGTGCCGCAACTTGACTCCGTGCAACGGGCCGCCGGGCTCCACGGCACGGTCGAAATCGGCGTACTCCTCCCCCGGCCGGGCGGGCCGCCCCAGCCGGACACTGACCGACCCGGGGAACCCGGCCGGCACCCGGACGATCATCGAGCAGCCGGGGTCGGAACCGGGATCGCAGCCCTTCGGCTCGGGGGCGGCGCTCAGCACGACCCCGCCGTAGGCGAATTCCCCACCGATCTCCTCAGGGCGGTCCCACGTGCCGCCGATCATCATGCCCATCGACTTCCCGGCCGACAGCGGCGAGGCCGGCAGCGGCTCGATCCGCACATCGAGCCCGACGGCCCGGAACGCCTCCGTGAAGCGCGCGTGGTCGGCGAAGGGGTCGAGAATGCGCGCGACGTACTGATCGCCCTCACGGTGGATCTCAACGGCGGCATTGGCGTAGGAGGTCACGATCTGGGGCGGCGTCATCGTCACGACGACCGCGGCGGCGACGGCCACGAGCACGGGACGCAGGAACCGGCGTCGCGAAGGCGTGGGCCCGGTCATCACCCGGGCCAGCAGCGCGCGGGCGCCCGGCGCGTCCGGGTCACCCCCCTTGCGGCTCGGATCGAGGGTCGTAAGAAGGTCAGTCATCCGATCTCTCCCAAGCAAGACGATGGACCCGCCTCGAAGACGGGCGCCACGGCGAACGAGGTGGGCACGCCGTTGGCGGCCAGCGCCGCCGCGAACCGGCGGCGGGCACGGTGCAGGCGGACGCGGACGTTGTTGCGCGTGATGCCGAGCGTCACGGCGATCTCGTCGTGGCCGAGCCCTTCCCAGGCGACCAGGGCGAGCAGTTCGCGATCGCCGTCGGGGAGCGCGCGGAAGGTCTGCCCGATCACGCTCATCTCGACGCCCGGGGTCTCGGCGTAGAGGTCGGCCATCTCGGCGACGAGCCGGTCGTCGCGGTGGCGGCGGCCCTTCTTCCGGTGCTCGGAGAGCACCCGGCGGGCCACGGCGTACAGCCAGAGAACCGCCTCGGCGCCGGATGGGATCTTCTCCCGTTTTCGCCAGGCCACGGCGTAGGTGTCGGCGACCACGTCGGCGGCGTCCTGCGCGGACGCGCAGCGACGGACCGCGTAGCGGGTCAGCCGTTCGTAGGTGCCGCGGTAGACGGCCTCGAAGTCATCGGGGGTCACGTCCCTCTTATGGCGACATGCGCCCCGGCATTACCCGAGAAGACGGGAGAATTCCTCGAAGGAGTAGCGGCCGTCGCCGTCGGCGTCGAGCCCGGTCGCGTAGGCGCCCAGGGCCTCGGCGGGCAGGTGGGGGAAGTGGGCGACGATCTCCGCCTCGGTGACGTATCCGTCGTGGTCGGCGTCGATGGCGTCGAACGTAGCCTTCAGGTCCACCAGGTCTCCTTATCCTCGGCCCACACGATAGTGCACCGTTCGGGCAACTTGGGTGAACCCTAACGAACGGTACAGACGAGCCGGAATCGGCCAGGCGTCGTCGCCTCGGGGGCTGACGGTGGCGATCTCGGCGCCGAGATCTCTGGCGGTGTGCAGGGCGGCCAGGCAGACATCTCTGGCCAGGCCCCTGCCCCGGTGATCGGGGACGGTGCCGACGGGTTCGATCAGGGCGGCCTTACGGGCTTCGTCGAGCCAGGCCAGGCAGTAGGCGGCTGTTTCGCCGTCTTTTTCGGCGACGACGTCGAGTTCTCTCCTGTACGGCCAGGTCCCCTGGACGCCCCGATAGCTCTCCTCGGTGACCCTCGACGGGTAGAAGGCCTCCCGATGGGCTCTGACCCGGCCGGCGACGTCTGTGACGGGATGGCAGGGGGTCTCCGGGTCGGGGAGGGCTTCGAGGTCACGTACAAGATGCAGGAAAAAGGGCCCATCTTCCTGGACGAACCCGCGCGCCTCGACGGCACGGATCAGGTGCGGCTCGGCGCTGGAGACCACGACGCCCTCCGGCTCGGTCACGGAGGCGAACCAGTCGAGCACCTCGCCCGCCCACTGCTCGTCGACGGCCTGGAGGTTGAGGTGGCCGGGCAGCTCGGCCCACCCCCACGCGACGACCTCGCCACCCGAACGCCACACCTTCGTGGGCCATTCGTGCTCGCGGCCGGTGTGCTGACGCAGGCCCCAGGCCAGGTCACCGATGTGCCAGCGGGCACCGGGAAACCAGAGACGGGAGGTGAGTTCCTGCATGGCCTCGATCACAGCCCGATCCTCTCTCAGCTCAGGTCTCCTGGAAGTGGGCGACCCTGTGGACGCCCGGCATCCCGATCAGCCGGTCGAGGAGCGCCGCGCCGGGGGTGCCTGGCAGGTCGGCGACGAAGCTGTCGGAGTAGTAGTCGGTCTCGACGACGTCCCACTCGCCGCGCGGGCCGTCCGCGTCGTCGCGGCGGGCGTCGAGCTCGACCTCGGTCCAGAGCGTGAAAGCCGGGCTCTGGCGGTACACGACCGCGCCGTCGATGTCCTCGAGCGCGTCCTCGACGGCCTGCCGCTCGGCTTCGGTGGCCGCGCCACGGCCTGCGCAGGCGGAGGATGCGAACTCGCCCTGATTCCCGCACATCGTGACGAACGTGTCGCCCTTATCGTCCCAGTAGGCCCTGGGGGTGAGCGAGACGAGCCAGGCGCCGGGGAAACGGGCGTGGTCGGCTTCGACGGCGGCGAGGTCCGCCGCACGGAGGACCCGGGCGTTGACGCTGCCCGACATTTCGGACAGGCGTAGTTCGGGCGATTCCTCGGAGGGGTCCTTGGAGCGGGTCGCCGCCGCTCGTGTCTCCCAGTAGGTCAGGGTCTGCTCCGGGCTGGAATACCTCACGGCGGCGAGCCGGGGATCGCCTTCCAGCGTGGCCTGGATCGCCCGCCTCTGGTCCGGGGTCGCCGGCCCCGCTTCGCAGGCGCCGTTCAGGGAGCCCTCTTCGCACAGGAAGATCGCCAGGTCGCCTCCGCCTGGCCAGGGGTCTTTCGTGGCCGCACCGCCGGCGGCCGAGGCGCCCGCGAGGACGAGAGCCACGGAGATCGATAGCCGGAGCATCGTTGGAGTATCACGTACAGAAAAGCCCGTTCGGTCACCTTCGCCTCGGCCGAACGGGCTTGTCTCGCGGGCCATCCCGGGACCCGGGCGGCTAGGCCGAGGGGTGCGGGTCCCGGGATGGCGGTCATGCCGCGGCGGTGACTAGCGCGGCAGAGCCTGGAAGGCGCGTCCCGCCTGGGTGGGCGTGCCGTTGTCGCGGAACAGGCCGCTGTTGACGCCGCTGGCGCCCGCGCCGATGCCGAACCACGCGTAGCGCTCGACGAAGGGGAGCGACTGGAGCATCTTGGCCGACTCGGTCACGAACGCGGCCTGCTGGGCCTCGGTCGGGAAACGGGTGCCGTTGCTGAAGTCGATCAGGGCGAACTCGGTCAGCCAGATGGGCTTCTTGTAGCGGTCGTACACGGCCTGGAGGTAGCCCTTGAGCTGACCGACCGCGCGCTCGGTGACGAAGTCGCCGCCGTACCAGTGCAGCGGGATGAAGTCGACGCGGTAGCCGCGCTGCTTGACCCCGGTCATGAAGCGGTCGAGCCAGCCGCCGGCACGGTCGCCGCCCCACGCGACGGCGGGGGCGCCGAGGATCTTGCCGGCGTCCTGGAGCCTGGGCCACAGGTCGAGGGCCTTCTCGACGGTGATGTTCGACTGGTCGGCGAAGTCGGGCTCGTTGAAGCCGAGGAGGTAGGGCCCGGCGGCCTTGGCCTTGGCCAGGTTGGCGTCGGTGACGCTGTTGACGCCCCAGATCATCGGGACGAACTGGCTGTTCGCCGGGGTGGTGATGTTCTGGTGGTCGACGGCCCAGGTGTAGTACCAGCTCGCCTGGGAGTTGGCCACGGCGGCGTTGACGCCGGGGATCTGCCAGACCGCGACACCCTTCTTACCGACGGTCGCCGGGGGCTGCGTCGACGGCTGGGTCGAGGGGGTCGGCTTGGGGGTCGTCGTCGGCGTGCTCGTCGGCTGAGTCGTGGTGCCGCCGCTGCCGAAGACCTGGAACTCCCAGAGCGAGGTCCCGTAGACGGTCTTGCGCTTCGTCGAGTAGAGACGCACGTAGCGGGCGCTCGCGGACGCGTTGACCGTCTGCACGCCGCCCTTGCCGGCCGTCGTGGTGTGGATGGTCTTCCACGTGGCGGCGTCGTTCGAGGTCTGGAGCTGGAAGGCGGTCGCGTAGGCGGCCTCCCAGTTGAGCACGATCCGGGTGATCGGCGTGACCTTGCCCAGGTCGAGGCGGATCCACTGCGGGTCGGCGAACTTGCTGGACCAGCGGGTGTTCGTCTTGCCGTCGAAGGCCGCGGCCGCCGACAGGTCGCCCCGCTCGACCGACGAGGCCACCGCGGGCCGCCCCTGTGAGACCAGCGTGTCGGCGGCCTCCGCGGGCCCGACGCCGGTGAACAGGGACGCGCCCAGGGCTGCCACGAGGGCGCCCACGAGCGCGATGCGCCGGCGGGGAACTGTCTGAGTCATGGTTGTCCTTCGTAGGGGATGTCTGAACCGGAGACCCCCGCACGACCTGCGGATAACACTTTTTCTCCCGGCGGCGTTTTCGGGAGACTCCTTTCCATGGACGACAAACGCATGGTGCGCATCTCCAAATACCTGGCCAAGCACCTGCGGCACGAGCCGGAACGCATCGGACTGGTCCTCGACGAGAACGGCTGGACCCCCGTCGACGACCTGATCACGGCCGCCGCCGCACACGGTTTCTCCTTCGACCGGGCCGAACTCGACCACGTGGTCGAGGCCAACGACAAGAAGCGGTACGTCATCCACGACGGCCGCATCCGGGCCAGCCAGGGCCACTCAATCGAGGTCGACCTGGACCTGCCCGTGGTCGAGCCGCCGGACCTGCTGTTCCACGGCACCGTGGCCTCGGCGCTCGACGCGATCCGCGTGGACGGACTCCAGAAGATGGCCCGTCACCATGTGCACCTGTCGGTCGACGTCGAGACCGCCTCGCGGGTGGGGGCACGGCGGGGCCGGCCGGTGATCCTGACGATCGAAGCCGGGTCGATGCACGCGACCGGGCACGAGTTCCGGGTCAGCGCCAACGGGGTCTGGCTGGTCCCCTCCGTCCCCCCGGGTTTCATCCGGTTTCCCTAGGGTTGCCCCTCGCCGGGATAGGGCTGGCCCCGATGTGGGGTAACGGTCACTGGTCGCATCGTTGGAGGCGTCTTCAGTGAAAAGGAGCCTTCGATGCGACCCTCGTCCCGCGCCCTGCTCGCCCTCGCCGCCGTCGTGGCCGGCGTCCTGCCCACCACCGCCGCGACCGCGGCGTGCCCCATTCAGCCCTACGGCCTGATCGGCGACTACTGGCACTCCCTCGGCGGTCAGGGCGGGCCGCTCGGCTGCCCGACCAATGAGGAACACGGCGTGCCCAACCAGAACGGACGCAAGCAGTCGTTCCAGTGGGGGCAGGTGGCCTGGTCGCCCGACCAGGGGCAGCGCATGATCGTGGCGGCGTATCGGGAGAACGGCAAGGCCGTGTTCCGGTGGGGGCCGACCAACCCGTTCAACTATGACTACTGGCGGATCTACTGGACCGCGAATCCGCCCGGCGACCTGGGCGGGATGGTGATGCAGTATCCGACGTACCGCACGAAAGCCGGTTCCCGGACGGCCGGCAAGGTCGTGCACCCGGTTCCGAGCGGGCAGATCACCAGCGGCGGCTACGCGGCCCGGTTCACGTTCTGGGTGAAGGGCTGCGACAGCAGGACCTTCGGCGACACCTGCCGTCAGGGCTACACCCTCCCGGTCTCGGTGAACGCCTGAAGGCCAGGCGCGCGGCACCGCGCCACTCCTGTCGCCCAACCGGGTGTCCCGTATAGCGGCTATAAGATCACCCCGCGAAGTACGTTGACAAACCCCTGCAAGTCGAGTTTTGCTCGTAAGCAAAACGTTTTGCAGGAGGGTGATCGAATGGCCGACACACCCCGCCGGGTGCTGGTCACGGGGGCCGCGGGCAGGCTGGGACGGGCCACGCTCGCGCTGCTGGCGGAGCTGGGAGTCGAGGCGACGGCGCTCGATCGGGCGCCGTCGGAGGCGCCGGAAGTCGTGGTGGGTGACGCGGGCGATCCCGCGACGGTCCGGCGGGCGCTCGCCGGGGTCGACGCGGTGCTGCACTTCGCGGCGATCCCGGCGCCGACGCTCGGCACGCCGGAGGAGGTGTTCTGCGGCAACACCCGGTCGACCTTCGTGGTGCTGGAGGAGGCCGGGCAGGCGGGGGTGTCCCGGGTGGCGCTGGCCAGCAGCCTGTCGGTGACCGGGATGCCGTGGGCGGCCAAGCCGCTGCACCCCGCCTATCTGCCGATCGACGAGAGGCTGCCGCTCCAGAACGAGGACCCCTACGGGCTGTCCAAACAGGCCGACGAGGCGACCGGGGAGATGATGGCGCGGCGGTTCGGGATGGGCGTGGTGGCGCTGCGCTATCCACTGCTCGGCGGGCCCGGCGACAAGTTCGACACGACCACGGCCCGTTACGCCGAGGATCCGGGCTCAGGGGCGTCGGAACTATGGACGTATCTGGACGATCGGGACGCCGCCCGCGCGGCGTGGCTCGCCCTGACGGCGCCGCTCACCGGCTACCACGCCGTTTTCGTCACCGCCCCGACCACACTGGCGCCGCAGCCCACCGAGGAACTGCTCGACCGGTTCCACCCCGACGTCGAGCGGCGGCGAAGCTTCGAGGGACGCGAGACGCCGATCGATCTGACGGCCGCCGAGACCCTGCTCGGCTTCCGGGCCGAGCACATCTTTCCCCTGGAGGCCTGATGGACCGCCCTTTCCGCTCGCACCCGCGTCGACACCCGGCGAACACACAGGCCGGGCACCGTCACGACCCCGGAGCCGCCGCATGATCGATGAGACGCAGGCCCCCTGGCCGTCCCGTGACAACCTCCGGATCACCGGGGTGCGGTCGATCGTGACCGCGCCAGGAGGGCCGCCGCTCGTGGTGGTCCGGGTCGACACCTCCGATCCCGGCCTGTACGGCCTCGGCTGCGCCACCTTCACCCAGCGCTTCCACGCCGTGGCCGCGGCCGTCGACGAGCACGTCGGGCCCCTGCTGATCGGCCGTCACCCTGCCGACATCGAGGACATCATCCGGATGGTCCACTACTCGTCCTACTGGCGGGGCGGACCGGTGCTGAACAGCGCGCTCTCCGGCGTCGACCAGGCCCTCTGGGACATCATGGGCAAACGCGCCGGCATGCCCGTCTACGAGCTCCTCGGCGGCCGGGTCAGAGCCGCCGCCGACACCTACCTGCACGCCGAGGGCGCCACCGTCGACGCGACCCTCGACCACGCGCGCCGGCTGCTGGAGGCGGGCTACCGCAACGTCAGGCTCCAGACCGGCGCACCCGGATTGGGGAATTACGGCGCTCCCGGCTCCCCGAACGGTTACCCGCAATCCCCTTACCCCGACGGCTGGGACGTGCAGCGCTACCTCTGGGAGACCCCGCACCTGTTCGAGAAGGCCCGCCAGGAGCTGGGCGAGGGCCCGGGGCTGCTGCACGACGTCCACTCCCGGCTCACGGTCAAGCAGGCGATTCAGCTGGCGCGGGCGCTGGAGCCGTACCGGCTGTTCTTCCTCGAAGACCCGATCGCGCCCGAGTACTACGACCGGCTGCCCGAGGTCAGGGCGGCGGCCCCGATGCCCATCGCGGCGGGGGAACAGCTCGGGTCGGTCGCCGACGCGGCGCGGCTCGTCATGAACGGCGGGGTCGACCTGCTGCGACTGCACGTCTCGGCCATCGGCGGCCTGACTCCGGCGCGGAAACTGGTCGCCCTGTGCGAGCTGAACGGGGTCGGCACCGCCTGGCACTCCCCCGCCGACGTCTCCCCCGTCGGGGCGGCGGCCAACATCGCGCTGGACGTCACCACGCACGCCTTCCAGATCCAGGAGGGCCACGTCTACCCCGACCCGGTCGTCGAGGTCTTCCCCGGGACGATCAACCCGGTCAACGGCTATCTGTTCCCCCACGACGCCCCGGGCTGGGGCGTCGACATCGACGAGAGCGCCGCCGCGAAGTTCCCGCCGGCGAAACACCTCCACGAGCGATGGGCGGGCCGCGTGCGCCGCCCGGACGGCGGCATCGAGCCTCCTTAGAAGTTACACCCGGTGCAAGGTGCGAGTGGATATACGATCCCTCCATGGATCGGCGGGAGCGGAAGAAGGCCGAGACGCGCCGGATGATCACCGGGGCCGCGCTTCGGCTGTTCACCGAACGTGGCTTCGCCGCCGTCACGGTCGCCGACGTCGCCGCCGAGGCCGACGTCGCGGTCAAGACGGTGTTCAACTACTTCCCGGCCAAGGAGCACCTCTACTTCGACGCCGATCCACCGCTGCTGCCGCGCGGGCCGCTCCCCGAGGAGCCGGTGCCGCAGGTCGTGGCGGGGTGGGTGGCGGCGACCGGCGTGCTCGATCAGGGGAGAGCGGCCGTCTACCGCGACAACGCCGACCTGCGCGCGCACGCGCGGGAGGCGTTCGCGGCGCGCGAGGAGGAGCTCGGCACCGGCGTGACCGGGGCGCTGATCGCGGCGGCGGCCCGGCGGGCGTGGGAGTCGGCGATCCTGCGGGTGGCCGACGGCGTGCCCGCGCCCACGGCGGCCGAGGAGGCCCGCGAGGAGCTGGCCGCGACGCTGGCCTCGTTCGCCGCGCCGCCGGTCAGGCGTGCGCCCGCCCCCAGAACAGATCCCCGGCGGCCGAGCATCCTGCTGGTCGCGCAGGCCGCCGGGGTCAGCGCGACCACGGTGTCCCACACGCTGAACGGGCGGCGGCCGGTCGCGACCGAGACGCGGCGGCGGGTGCTGGAGGCGATCGACCGGCTCGGCTACCGGCCCAACGTGCTGGCGCGCGGGCTGCGCACCAACCGGAGCCAGACGATCGGGCTGGTCATCCCCGACATCACCAACCCGTTCTATCCGGCGCTGGCCCGGGGGCTGCAGGACGTGCTCCGGCCGGCGGGTTACGACGAGATCATCAGCAACACCGACGGCGACCGCGACATGGAACGTGCCGCGATCGACCAGATGATCGCCCGGCAGGTCGACGGGCTGGCGTTCGCCGTCTTCCACACCCACGCCGAAGACCTACTGCCCGTCATCGAGGCGGGGCTGCCGGTGGTCCGGCTGGGCGGCGTGCAGGTGCAGGACGGCGTCGACCTGGTGCACAGCGACGACGAGGGCGGCGCGGCCGAGGCGACCCGCTACCTGCTCGAAACGGGTTACCGGCGGATCGGCTTCGTCTGCGGGCCGCGCGCCGAGGGGCCGGCGGCCGAGCGGGTGTCCGGCTACCGATTGGCCCTCGCGTCCGCGGGGATCGAGGCCGATCCCCGGCTCGTGGTGCACACCAGCTTCAGCCGCTCGGGCGGCGCGGGCGGCACGTCATGGCTGCTCGGCATGCCCGATCCGCCCGACGCGGTGCTCTGCGCCAACGACCTGATGGCCCTGGGGGCACTGGATGCCGCCATGGCCCGTGGCCTGCGGATTCCCGACGACCTGGCGGTGATGGGCTTCGACGACATCGAGGCCGCGAGCCTGGTCTCGCCGCGCCTGACCACCATGGCCAACCCGGCCCGCGAGATCGGCCGGGCGTGCGGCGAACGCCTGCTCGCGCGCCTCACCGGCACCCTCACGGAGAGCTCGACCGAGACGATCATTCCGGCTCGGCTCGTCCGCCGCCAGTCGGCATGACCCTTGACAGAGGATTTCCCGCGTGTAAATTCACGGTTCAGTCTTAACGATTTGCGTCCCACCCCCAGGGGGCCGATATGGCATCAATGAAAGCGCGAATCCTGTCCCTCGCCGCAGCCGCCACGTTGGCGGTCGCCGGCTGTTCGTCCGGCGGCGGTGGTCCGCAGGGCGAGCCCGCCGCGTCAGGGCAGGCGATAACGATGTGGACCTTCAAGCAGTCGCACGCGACCGCGCTCCAGAAGGCCGCGGAGAAGTTCACCGCCGACACCGGGATCTCGGTCAAGATCGAGGCCGTCACGCCCGACGACGTCTTCAAGAGCAAGATCCAGAGCGCCGCGCAGACGGGCGACCTGCCCGACGTGCTCGAGGCCCACGCCGCGGGCGAGGACCTGGAACTCGGCGCCTCCGGCCTGCTCGCCGACATCAGCGGCGACGTCAACGACGCCTGGCGGGCGCGGTTCCTGCCGTCCACGACGAACGCGGGCGTGCTCGACCAGGGCCGGATCGACCGGGCGGCGTCCGACTCGCCGTTCAAGACCGCCAAGGCCGGGTCGATGTACGCCGTCCCGTTCACAGCGGGCGCGTTCGGCATCGTCTACGCCAACAAGGAGAAGCTCACCGCCGCCGGGCTCGACCCGGACACTCCCCCGGCCAGCTGGGAGGAGTTCGTGGCGGCGCTCAAGACGTCCACGGAGAAGGACCCGCAGGGCGGTGGCCTCTCGCTCGGCCTGAAGGTCAGTCAGGTCGGGTTCAACTGGATCTACCAGCCGCTCGCCCACGCCTACCTGGGCAAGGAGAAGTTCCAGGGACTGTTCGGCAAGGACACCACGGCCGGGTTCGGGTCCCCCGACGGGGTCAAGACCCTCGACGTGTACTCGCAGATCACGCCCTACTGGATGCCCGGCGCGACGACCCTCGGGATCGACGAGGCCGACATCGCGTTCGCCCAGGGCAAGTCGGCCTACAACGTCGGCGGCACGTTCACCCTGGCGTTCCTGGCCCAGAACGGCATGTCACCCGACAAGGTCCTCACCTTCCCGATCCCGCCTTCGGCCGCCGGAGCGCACAAGGACATCGTGATGGCCCCGTTGGCTCTGACCTCCCTCGGTGTCACCGCGACGTCCAAGAACAAGGCCGCCGCGCTGAAGTGGCTCGACTACGTCACCTCGCCGGCCGGGGCCGGTCTGGTCGCCAAGGAGTCGCTCGACCTTCCGGCCACCGACCTGGGCGCCGAGGCGGCCACGCTGATGGGCCCGGAACTGGCCGCGCTGCAGAAATACTTCACCGGAGCCCCCGAGAGCACCTACGACGCGGGCGACACGACGTTCTTCCCGGGAGGATACGACCAGGTCAAGCCGGGTGACGCGTTCGTGCGGCTGTCACCGCTGAAGGAACTCGACCCGGCGCAGGCCGGCAAGGAGCTCGACGCCATCTTCGGCGCGATGTGGAAGTCGGCCGAGTAACCATGGCATCGATCACACGTTCGCCCCGCCGGTGGAAGGAATGGCTCACCGGCTGGGCGTTCGTGTTCCCCGCTGTGGCTCTCTTCGCGGTGATGGGCGTCTACACGATCGGCAGCGGCCTCGCGCTCAGCTTCGCGTCGTGGAACGGGTTCACCCCCGAGTGGATCTGGGTGGGCCTGGAGAACTACGCCGACCTGCTGTGGGCCGACCCGTCGCTGGCCCCGGGGGTGCGCCGGGCGGCCTGGAACACCCTCCAGGTCTGCGTGGCCGTGCCGCTGCTGACGGTGCTCATCTCGCTGCCGCTGGCGATGACGCTCAACTCCGTGCGCCGCCTGCGGGGGCTGTTGCGCTCGGTGTACTTCCTCCCGTACGTCACCACCGGCATCGCCACCTACTACGCCTGGCGTTATCTGCTCGAACCCGAAGGGTCGATCAACCTGATGCTGCGCTCGGTGGGCCTCGGCTCGCTGGCGCAGCCGCAGGGCTGGCTGGCCAACCCGTCGACGGCGCTTTGGACGCTGATCTTCATCCTGGTCTGGTCGGCGGTGCCGACCGCGACGCTGCTCTACCTGACCGGGCTCCAGGCGATCGACCCGAGCATGGTCGAGGCGGCCCGCATCGACGGCGCGGGGCCGCGGCAGGTGCTGTGGCGGATCATCGTGCCGCTGCTGACGCCGATGACGACCGGGATCGTGCTGCTGGGCGTCCGCGACTCGCTGCACGGGTTCCAGATCTTCCAGATCATGACGCTCGGCGGGCCCGGTGGGCACACCAACGTGCTCGCCCTGGAGACCTACGAACTGGCCTTCTTCAAGGGGCTGGCGCCGACGCTCGGGCTGTCGAGCGCGCTGGGCTGGCTGCTGTTCGTGGCGGCCGTGCTGCTGACGCTGGCCAACGCCCGGCTGCTGAGGAGGGTGCGATGACCGCCGCCCGCATCGCGAAGACGGCCGCGTACGTCGCGTTGACGATCTACGCCGCGCTGAGTCTCTATCCGTTCCTGTGGATGGTGTCGGGGGCGTTCAAGACCCGGGAGGAGATCCTCGACGGCGGTCACCTGATCCCCCGCGAGCCCACGTTCGACACGATCGTCACCACGTGGAACCAGCTCGCGTTCGTCGACTACTTCCGCAACAGCCTGGTCGTGACCGGGCTGACGGTGCTGGGCGTGCTGGTGGTCTACAGCCTGGCGTCGTACGCGTTCGCGGTGCTCAGGTTCCCCGGCGCGAAGACGCTCTACTGGCTGTTCGTGGCGCTGCTGTTCGTCCCGGGGATCACGATGCTGCTGCCGGTGGTCATCCTGGAGAACCGGCTGGGCCTGCTCGGCACCCACATGGGCCTGGTGCTGCCGTTCATCAACGGCACGGCTCCCTTGACGGTGCTGCTGCTGACGGCGGCGTACCGATCGATTCCCAAAGAGCTGCGCGAGGCCGCGCGGGCCGACGGCGCGAGCGAGGCGCGGATCTTCCTGCGCGTCTACCTGCCGCTGACCAAGCCCGCGCACGTCACGATCGCGGTGCTGACGGCGGTCCCGACGTGGAACGAGTACGTGCTCAGCCGGGTCTCCCTCAACGACGAATCGCTCTACACGCTGCCTCTCGGGCTCGAATCCCTTATTTCCGGTACGGTCGTCCGCTACAACGAGGTGCTCGCGGCATCATTGATCATGGTGTTGCCGGTGGTCGCGCTGTTCGCGTTCCTCCAGCGCTACTTCGTCAACGGACTGGTCGGTGCGGTAAAAGGATGACCATGGTTACCGAAGCAGACATGCGCCACCTGCGGCGCTGCGTGGAACTGGCCCACGAGGCGTTCGACAAGGGCGAGGAGCCGTTCGGCTCGGTCCTGGCCACGGCCGACGGGACCAAGCTCGCCGAAGACCACAACCGCACGTCCGGCGGCGACCAGACCCTCCACCCGGAGTTCGAGCTGGCCCGCTGGGCCGCCAACAACATGACGCCGCAGGACAGGGCGGGAGCGACCGTCTACACCTCCGGCGAACACTGCCCGATGTGCTCGGCCGCCCACGCCTGGGTCGGCCTGGGTCGCATCGTGTACGTCGTCTCGGCCGCTCAGCTGACCGGGTGGCGCGACGGGTGGGGCGCGCCGTCGGCGCCGGTGCGCCCCTACCCGATCCAGGAGGTGGCCCCCGGCGTGATCGTCGGAGGCCCGGTCCCGCAGTTCGAGGACGAGATGAAGGCCCTGCACCGGCGCACGTTCGAGCGCGGTTAACGGAGATTGACGCGGGCCATCCGCAGCGCCTCGCCGAATCCGCCGTCCAAGACCACCTTGCCCATCGACAGCGCGAAGCCCTTCGCCTGCTCGGCGGTGACGTGGGGCGGGATCGACAGGGCGTCCGGCGTGGTGACGACGTCCAGCACCGCCGGGCCCCGGTGCGCGAACACCTCGCGCACCGCGTCCGGCAGGTCGTCGGGGTCGGTCACCCGGCGGGTGGCGAACCCCATCGCGGCGGCGATGGCCGCGTAGTCGACCATGTCGTGGTCGGTGCCGAACGGCGGATCCCCCGCCACCAGCATCTCCAGCCGGACCATGCCGAGGCTGGAGTTGTTGTAGACGACCACCTTCACCGGCAGCTTGTGGGTCTTCAGCGTGAGCAGCTCACCCAGCAGCATCGCCAGCCCGCCGTCGCCCGACAACGAGACGACCTGCCGCCCCGGCTCGGCGAACTGGGCGCCGATCGCCATCGGCAGCGCGTTGGCCATCGACCCGTGCTTGAACGACCCGAGCAGGCGGCGCCTGCCGTTCGGGGTGAGGTGACGGGCCGCCCACGTGCAGCACATTCCGGTGTCGACGGTGAAGATCGCGTCCTCGGCGGCGATCTCGTCGACGACGGTGGTGACGTAGTCGGGATGGATCGGGCTGCCGGTGTCGATGCCCGTGGCGATGGCCGAGTCGTGCACCTTGAGCATCGACTTCAGGAACGACCGGTCCTCCCGGGGTTCCAGCTTGTCGAGCAGCGCCCGCAGCGTCAGCCCGACGTCGGCCGCGATGCCCTGCACGAGCGGGGTGCGCCGCCCCAGCCTGGCCGGGTCGAGGTCGACCTGCACCGTGTCCCGCCCCGGCAGGAAGTCCCGGTACGGGAAGTCGGTGCCCAGCATCAGGATCAGGTCGGCCTCGTCGAGCGCCTTGGTGCAGGCGCCGTAGCCGAGCAGCCCGGTCATGCCGACGTCGTAGGGGTTGTCCCACTGGAGCAACTCCTTGCCGCGCATCGTGTGCCCGATCGGGGCGTTGACGCGTCCGGCGAGCTCCAGCACCTCCTTGCGGGCGCCGGTGCAGCCGATCCCCGCGAAGATCATGATCTTCTTCGCCGACCTGATCCGCCCGGCCAGCTGCTCGACCGCCTCTTCCGAGGGCGCGGCCTTCGGCCGCGCGGCGGCCGGCGCCGACGTCGGCGGCCCTCCTGACGACGCGTCGGCCAGCACGTCGCCCGGCACGACCAGCACCGCCGCCCCCCGGTGCCCGACGGCCGCCGCGATCGCCCCCATGGCCATCGGCGCGAGCTGCTCGGGCTGGGCGACCTCCTCGCAGTAGTGGGCGGTCTGGCGGAACAGCGCCTTCGGGTCGGTCTCCTGGAAGAACCCGGTGCCGATCTCCCGGGACACGATGTGGGAGGCGATCGCCAGCACCGGCGCCTCGGACCGGTGGGCGTCCATGATCCCCTGGATGAGGTGGGTGTTGCCGGGCCCGCACGACCCCGCGCAGACGGCCAGGCGGCCGGTGAGCTGCGCCTCGGCCGAGGCGGCGAACGCGGCGGCCTCCTCGTTGTGGACGTGCACCCATTCGAGCGTGCCGGACCGGCGTACGGCGTCGGTGAAGGCGTTCAGGCTGTCCCCCACCAGGCCGTAGACGCGGGTGACCCCGGCGTCGACGAGCACCTGAACCAGATCGTCGGCGACATTCCGCATTTCCAGCTCCCCCATTCTGAAATATGCGCTGAATTCGCAGAATACCTAATGAAATGGCATCAAGACTAATGGCGAAATCATTGTCGAGATTTCACGGAAGCGCGCTGACAGGTGCGTGAAAGGTCGCCGAAATGGGCCGGGAGCAGGGTGATGACGTACCGGAAAGAACAAAGGAGACGTCATGGACACCGCCAAGATCGAAGAATTCGCGATGAAGATCGCCATGGAGGGCCTGGGCTCCAGCCTGACCCTGCAGACCCACCTGGGCGACCGCCTCGGCCTGTTCCGCGCCATGGCCGGCGCGGGCCCAGTGACCAGCCACGAGCTCGCGGACAGAACCGGGCTCTCCGAACGCTACGTACGCGAATGGCTCCAGACCCAGGCCATCGCCGAGCACATCGGCTACGACCCGGCCACGCGCTCGTTCGAGCTCCCCGACGAGCACGCCCTCGTCCTGGCCGACGACACGACGATCGCGGCCCGCGCCTCGGAGTCGCAGGTCCAGGCCGCCTCCTGGAAGTCGGCCGACCAACTGGCCGAGGCGTTCCGCAGCGGTGACGGCGTCGCCTGGCACCGCCACGACGACAACCTCTTCGGCGGCGTGTCCCGGTTCTTCGGGCCGCTCTACAGGTTCAGCCTGGTCGACCACTGGCTGCCCGCGCTGGAGGGCGTCACCGAGCGGCTGACCGCCGGGGCGCGGGTGCTCGACGTCGGCTGCGGCCTGGGCACCTCGACGATCCTGATGGCCGAGGCCTTCCCGGCGTCCCGGTTCGAGGGCGTCGACTACCACGAGGCGTCGATCGAGGACGCCCGCCAGGCCGCCAAGGCCGCCGGGGTGGACGCCCGGGTGCACTTCCACGTCTCCGACTCCACCGAGGAGCAGGGCGGCACCTGGGACCTCATCTGCTTCTTCGACGCCCTCCACGACATGGGCGACCCGCTCGAGGCCGCCCGCCGGGCCCGCGAGTCGCTCGCCGACGGCGGCACCGTGCTGCTCGTCGAGCCCATCGCCGCCGACCGCCTCGAAGACAGCATCGGCAGCCCGATCGCGGCCGCCTACTCCGCCGCCTCCGTCATGCTCTGCCTGCCGCACGGCCTGTCCGAGGGCGCGCGGCTGGGCCTGGGCAACCAGGCGGGCCCTGCGCGGATCGAGGCGCTGCTCCGCGAGGCCGGGTTCTCCCGGGTCCGGCTGGCCCTGTCGACCGACTACAACCTCGTCTTCGAAGCCCGCGCGTAGTCGTGTGAGAATTGGGCCCGACAATTCGGGTCCAATCCTGGAGAACACGGGTGGCGGTTCAGGTCAGAGCGCTGGGGCCGCTGGAGCTCGATGGAGCCTCCGCCACCTCGGGCAACGCCCGGCGGGCGCTGGCCGCCCTGCTGGTGCGGCGCGGCTCGGTCGTCGCGGCCGACACCCTGGCCGAGATCGTCTGGGGCGACGGCCCGCCCCGCAACGTCGAAGCCGCTCTGCAGACCGTCGTGTCCCGGCTGCGCGCCGTCCTGCGCGCCGCCGGGCTCGGCGACGCCCTACGGACCCGCAGCCCCGGCTACGTGCTGGAGCTCGACCCCGGCAGCTTCGACGTGACCGTGTTCACGGAGCTTGCGGGGCGGGGCCGCGCCCTCCTCGCGACCGACCCCTCGGCGGCGACGCGGCAGCTCGACGAGGCGCTCAGGTTGTGGCGCGGCCCGGCCTATCTGGAGTTCGCCGACGACGCGTTCGCGGCGGCGGAGATCGCCGGGCTGACCGAGGCCAGGTTCGGCGCACTGGAGGACCGCGCGGAGGCGGCCCTGAAGCTGGGCCGCCCGCAGGAGGCGGTGCCGCCGCTGGAGCGGGTGGTGGCCGAGGCGCCCATGCGCGAACGCCCCCAGGCCCAGCTCATGCTGGCCCTCTACCGCACCGGCCGCCAGGTCGAGGCGCTCGACGTCTACCGGCGCTACCGCGACCTGCTCGACGAGGAACTCGGCCTGGAACCGCAGGCCGATCTGCGCGAGCTGGAAGGACGCA
This sequence comes from Herbidospora mongoliensis, assembly GCF_001570545.1. Lineage (GTDB taxonomy): Bacteria > Actinomycetota > Actinomycetes > Streptosporangiales > Streptosporangiaceae > Herbidospora > Herbidospora mongoliensis. Next base: position 58,872 of record NZ_BBXD01000009.1, read on the forward strand.
TCCTCCGCCAGGACCCCGGCCTGCTCGGCCCCTTCGCACCGGTCGCCGGCAACCTGCCCGCCGCCCGGACCGCCCTGGTCGGCCGGGACGCGCCGCTGACCGACATCGTGACCCGCCTCGGGGCCGGCCGGGTGCTCACCCTGACCGGGCCCGGCGGCGTCGGCAAGACCCGGCTGGCGCTGGCCGCCGCCCACGAGGCGGCGGCGGGCTTCCCCGGCGGCGGCTGGCTCGTCGAGCTGGCCTCGCTGTTGCGGACCGGCTCGGTCGCCGCCGCCACCCTGACCGCGCTCGACGTCCACGTGGCCGACACGGCGGGGCCGCTCGAGCGGCTCGTCGGATATCTCCGCCGTGAACGGCTGCTGCTGGTCCTGGACAACTGCGAGCACGTCGTCGACGACGCCGCCCGGGTCGTGCAGCGCATCGTCGACAGCTGCCCCGGCGTGACCGTGCTGACCACCAGCCGGGTGCCGCTCGGCGTCGAACCGGAACACCTGGTGCCGGTGCAGCCGCTCGTCGACGACTCCGACGCGGTCCGCCTGTTCGTCGACCGCGCCCAGGCCGTGGTGCCCGCCTTCGACCCGGCCGACGCGTCGCTCGACACGGTCGGCGAACTCTGCCGCCGCCTCGACGGCATGCCGCTGGCGATCGAGCTGGCGGCCGGGCGGATGCGCTACATGACCCCGGCCGAGATGCTGAACCGGCTGCCCGACCGGCTGACCCTGCGCAACCCCCACCGGCTGGCCAGTGAACGGCACCAGACGCTGCGGGCGGTCGTCGACTGGTCCTACCAGCTCCTGGAGCCGGCCGACCAGCGGCTGTTCGAGCGGCTGTCGGTGTTCGCGGGCGGTTTCGGCGCCGGCGACGCGGCCGCCGTCTGCGCCCTCGACCCGGTGACCGCCGTCGAACGCGTCGGCGAGCTCGTCGACCGCTCGATGGTCGTCGCCACCGCCGACAGCTCCTGGCAGACCACCAGCTTCGCCCTGCTGGAGACCCTGCGCGACTTCGGCCGCGAACGCCTCGCGGCCCGCGACGAGACCGGCGTCGTCTTCCGCGCCCACGCCGAACACCTGCTCGCCCTGCTCGGCCAGGGCCCCGAGAAGGTGCTCAGCCGCGAGTGCGGCGCCTGGATGGCCCAGGTCGCCGAACGCATGGACGACCTGGGCGCCGCCCACGCCTGGGCCATGGACCACGACCTGACGCTGGCCCTGCGCCTGACCGCCGGCCTGAGCACGTGGGTCGGCCTGCAGATGCACGTCGACATCCTCGGCTGGTGCGAGACCGGCTTCGCCGCGTGGGACGACCACGGCGACCCGGCCGACACCGTGCTCGCCGCGATGACCCTGGCCGTCGCCGCCGACTGCGCGAGCTTCCGCAGCGACCACAGCCAGGCCACGTCCCTGTCGCTCCGGTCCCTGGAGCTGCTGAAGGATCGTCCGGAGCGCGCTTTCCCGCTGTCCGTGCTGGGCGCGCTCGGCCTGCTCCTCGGTGACCTCGACCTCGTCCGCGACACCAGCGAGGAGATCTTCCGCATCGGCCCCGCCGCCGGAGACCACCTGCTCTGCTACGCCCACGTGGTGCTGGTGCTCGCCCGCGCCTACGGCGGCGACCACGACAGGGCGGTCGCCGACGCCCAGGCGTTCCTGGCCCGGGGACGCTCCCCCCTGGAGCTGGCCTGGGGCCGCTACATCCTCGGCGAGGCCCTGCTCGACACCGACCCGCCCCGCGCCGCGATCCTCCTCGAACAGGCCTTCACCGGCGCGAAGGCCACCAACGACCGCCTCGTCTACGGGGCGTCGCTGACGTCACTGGCGTCGGTCAAGATGCGCCACGGCGACCCGCGCGACGCGGTCCCGCTCTACCGCAAGGCCGTCGAACACTGGCACCGCAACGGCAACTGGCTCCAGCAGTGGACGTCGATCCGGGGCGTGCTGTTCCTGTTCATGGCCCTGGGCGAACCGGGGTGGGCGGCGATCCTGCTGGCCGCGATCGACCACCAGGAGAGCGCCAACGAACCCTACGGCCCCGACGCCGAACGCGTGGCCGAGGTGCGGGCCCGGCTGGCGGCCGACCTCCCGCCCGCCGAACTGGCCGAGCTCACCATCCGGGGCGCCCGGATGGACGCGCCGGAGATCCTCGCCTTCGCCCTCGGGCGGCTCAGCGCCTGACCGAACTCAGCACGACGAACTTGGGGTCACCGGCCACCATGACGGCGTTGCCGAACAGCCGCTTCAGCTTGACGTGGTAGCCGAGGTGCCGGTTGCCGACGATCCGCAGCTCACCCCCGGGCCGCAGAGCCCGCTTGGCCTGCGCGAACATGCGCCACGCGGTGGCGTCGGTGACGGCCTGGTGGGAGTGGAACGGCGGGTTGCACAGCACGAGATCGGCCGACCCGGGCTCCGCGTCGGCCAGCCCGTCACCCACCAGGAACTCGGCCGGAGCCTGGACGTTGGCACGGGCCGAGGCGACGGCGGCGTAGGACTCGTCGACGAACAGCACGTCGGCGTCCGGGTTGTCCTTCAGGACGAAGGCCCCGACGATCCCGTTGCCGCAGCCGAGGTCGACGACCCGCTGCCCCTTGCTCGTCTCGGGCAGGTTCTTCAGGAAGAACCGGGTGCCGATGTCGAGCCGATCGCCGCAGAACACCCCGGCGTGGTTGACCAGGTCAAGACCTTCATGGCTGTACGTCACCGGGAAGCGGCTCGTCGCCTGCGCCGGGCGTGGCTCCGTGAAGATCAGCCGGGCCTTCCTGACGGCGAGGGAGGTGCGGGTGGGGCCGAGGATCTTCTCGAACAGGGCCAGCGTGGAGGTGTGGATCTCCTTGACCATGCCCGTACCGACGATCTTCGTCTCTTCGTGGACCGACGGCGCGAGCCGGACGAGCTGGTCTTCCAGCAGCGCGAGGCTCTTCGGAATCCTGACGAGCAACGTGTCGATGCGCGGGGGCGGGCTGTCCAGGACGGACAGCAGCCGCGGCTCCGGCAGCCCGAGCCGGTCGAGGTTGGCCCGGGTGGCCTGCTGGGTCAGATAGGAATCGGTGATCTGCACGGGGTTGTACTCAGCCAGAGCGGTGACCAGCGCGCCCCAGCGGTCGCCGAACACGACGACCGTGCCCCGAGGTTCGCCGAGTTCGTCGAGGAGGTATTCGTCGGCGGCGTCCCAGGCGCGAAACTCGTCGCGGGGGTCGTCGGGATAGCGACGCAGGCCGAGGTCAGAGAGCGGCGACATAGACCCAGCGCCCGTTCTCCCGAGCGAACGTGCTGTGCTCCTCCATGACGCCGGCCTGGCCGCGCTCGGCGTAGTGGGCCCGGAACCTGACCGTGCCCTCGGTGTGGATCGCGGATCCGCCCGTGGTCTCGACGATCTCCAGCTCGGTCCAGCGGGTCTTCCGGTCAAGGTCGAGCCGCTGGGGGCGGGTCGCCGCCGCCCATGTCTGGAGCAGGTAGGCCGTGTCGCCCTTGGCGTAGGCGGAGAACCGCGACCGCATCAACGCCTCAGCGGTCGGCGCCGCCGTCTCGCCGGCGTGAAACCGCCCGCAACACTCCCGATAGCCCTTGCCGGACCCGCATGGACACCCCGTATCAACCACCCGGCCATTGTCCCCCAGCCGAACACCTCAACCGCCCGGCCGGTCCCCCGATCAGTCGAGCACCTCGACAGTCCCCGCCGACCCGTCCACCCGCACCCGCGCCCCGTCCCGGATGCGGCTCGTCGCGTCGCCCGTTCCCACGACGGCGGGGATGCCCAGTTCACGGGCCACGATCGCCGCGTGCGACAGCGGTGCCCCGATGTCGGTCACGACCGCCGCCGCGCGCGGGAACAGCGGGGTCCAGCCCACGTTCGTCACCGTCGTGACCAGGATCTCGCCGGCGGCCAGGTGATCGCCCTCGCTCATCGAGGGGATGACGCGGGCGATCCCCTCGACCACCCCGGCCGCACCCGGGAAGCCGTTGATCGAGCCGTTTCGCGGAGGCAGGCCCGCGTGAGTGCCCGCGTAGTCGGTCCGCCGGTCCGGGTCGGCGGCCCACCGGTCGGGGTCGAAGCGCCCCTGGATCACGCCCGGGTAGGCCGGCAGCGACCGGTAGTGGTCGTAGGTCGCCCGTCGCGCGTCGATCAGCCCGAGCACCGCATGGTCGCCCTTGAGCAGCGAGAGGATCTCGCCGATCCGCAGGTAGAAGACGTCGTCGCCGATCCCGGCCACCGATCCGGCCCGGCGGACCCAGTCGCGCAGCACCCAGAACGCCCGGACCGCCTCCGACCTGGCCTCCTCCCGCGCCTGGACGATCTCGCCCCACCGCCGGATCCGCCCCCAGTAGCGGTAGGCGTTGGTCGGATCGGTCTCCTTGAAGCGCCGCCACGCCGCCCGCGACACCTGCTCCTGCTTGTGCAGCAACTCGATCGGGTCCTCGCTCAGGCCGAGCAGCTCCCGGTCGAGCCACTGGGAGTCCTCGCCCGGACGGGGGGCCGAGAGTTCCAGCTCGTCGGCGCAGCGGTGGCCCCAGCGGTGGGCGTACTCCTGGCGGGACAGGTTCCCCCGCCGCACCTCGCTGAGGCCCAGCAGCGGGCCCATGCTCTCCAGTCGGGCGCCGAATCCGCTGGTCAGCGCGTTGGCGTCGGCCACGCCGACGAGGTGTTCCAGGCGGTTGCGCAGGAAGACCAGGCTGCCGGCGTCCTGGCGTCCGGCGGCGGCCAGGAGGCGGTTGCACTCGCGGAAGTAGGGCTCGATCGCCTCCCGCCACAGGTGGGGCAGGTCATTGCTGACGGCGATCAGGGTCCGCAGGTCGTCGGCGCGGCGCCGGGCGCGGGGCAGCGCCTGGTTCAGCCGCCGAGCATAGGAGAACAGGGCCAGCCTGCCTCTGAGGAGGGGCAGGAGCGCCCGTCCGAGCTGGGATTTGGTCAGCGGCAACAGCGGGATGTCGGTGCCCTCGGGCAGGCGGCCGAAGACGGGCTCCAGGCTGTCGCGGATCACCCGGCTGAGGCCGAGCGACTCGCCGATCGTGAGCAGGACCGACAGGTTCATGTAGAAACGCCCGCCGATGTTGCCGCACATCGGATGCCCGGCGAACTCCCCGGTGATCATGGCGTCGGCCATGAAGCGCTGGATCACCGACCACGTCACGGGCGTCATCACGCTGGGGATGGCCTCGCCGAGGTTGCCGTTGCTCCACAGGTAGTCGCCGCGCAGCGAGTCGTTCCAGATCTCCCGGCGTCCGGTGATCGGCCGGGCCTGCAGGATGTACGGCTTCGCTTCGGCGATCGCCCATTCGACGTCCATCGGCATGCCGTACAGGTTCTCGATGCGCCTGCCGAGGCCCGCCAGCGCCATCACCTGCTCGCGCGTCAGCGTGGGGACCAGCCGCAGGTCACCGGGCACCGGCACGAGCCCGGACGTGCCCGCCATCACGGTCTTCTCGGAGATCGTCTCGTCGATGTGGCCGTCGCGATCGAGGGCGAAGACGTCGGGCGTGACCGTACCGCCCACGACGGTCTCCCCCAGCCCCCACGCCGAGTTGACCACCAGCTTCCCGTCGACCTCGGTGAACATGACCCCGGAGACGGACGCGTCGATCAGTTCCTGGACGACCACCGCCATCCCCGGCCGGTCGATGCCCATCCGCTCCCGATAAGCCCGCGCGCGGTCGTTGTCGAGCGAGTGCCAGCAGCGCTCCACCGCGTCGATCACCGCGGCGGCCCCGCGAACGCCCAGATAGGTGTCGTGCTGCCCGGCGAACGACACGTCGGGCCGGTCTTCGGCCGTGGCCGACGAGCGCACCGCGACCGGCACGTCGTCGCCCATCGCCCGGTAGGCCGCCGTGATCTCGGCGGTCACCTCGCGGTTCATCCCGGCGTCACACGCCGCAGTGGTGACGTGGAAGCCCCCCGGCACCGGCAGCCCCGCCGTGGCGAGCCGCGCGAGGGAGGCGCCTTTCCCGCCGACGGTGCCGACGTCGGCGGAGTCGCTGGTCAACGGCAGGGTATAGGGCCTCATCTCGGGATGATGCCGGAAACTCGGGCATACCAAACCCGTCACGCGCTGCCCGCATCGCGTTCACCGTGTGTAAACATTGGCAGGCTTACAGTCCCGGTCAAGGAGGTAAGAAAACGTGGAAAGACGTAATTTTCTTCGCGCTTCCGTCCTGGGCGCGAGCACCGTCGCCTTCTCCGGAACCCTCTGGCAGGGTGCCGCCCTGGCTGCCCCGGCCCAACCGGCGACCAGCCCCTACGGCGCTCTGCTGGCGGCCGACGCCAACGGCATCCAGCTGCCCACCGGCTTCACCAGCCGGGTGATCGCCCGATCGCGGCAGGTGGTCTCCGGGACCTCATACACCTGGCACGACGCCCCCGACGGCGGGGCCTGCTTCGCCGACGGATCCGGCTGGATCTACGTCTCCAACTCCGAGATCAACCCGAGCGGCGGCGCGTCGGCGATCCGCTTCAACTCGGCCGGCACCGTCGTCTCGGCCAACCGCATCCTGGCGGACACCCGGCAGAACTGCGCCGGCGGCAAGACCCCGTGGAACACCTGGCTGTCGTGCGAGGAGGTCAACCGGGGTTTCGTCTACGAGACCTACCCCTTCGGCGGCACCGCGGTCCGGCGCCCCGCGATGGGCAGGTTCACCCACGAGGCCGCCGCGGCCGACCCGGTCCGCAAGGCCGTCTACCTGACCGAAGACGAGACGAACGGCCGCTTCTACCGGTTCGTCCCCACCACCTGGGGTGACCTGTCATCGGGCAGGTTGCAGGTCATGGTCGCCGGGACCGCCACGAGCGGCTCGTTCACCTGGGCGAACGTCCCCGACCCCGACGGCTCCCCGACGCTGACCCGCAACCAGGTGTCCGGCTCGAAGTCGTTCAACGGCGGCGAGGGCTGCTACTACGCCGACGACACCGTCTGGTTCACCACCAAGGGCGACAACCGTGTCTGGCAGGTCAACCTGGCGAACAACACCTATGAGCTGGCCTACGACGACAGCCTCGTCTCGCCGGGCACTCCCCCGCTGACCGGCGTCGACAACGTGACGGGCACGACCGCAGGAGACCTCTACGTCGCCGAGGACGGCGGCAACATGGAGATCTGCATGATCACCCCAGACGACAAGATCTCCCCGTTCCTCCGCCTCACCGGCCAGAGCTCCTCGGAGATCACCGGCCCGGCCTTCAACCCGGCGGGCGACCGCCTCTACTTCTCCTCCCAGCGGGGGACGTCGGGCTCGTCGTCAGGCGGCATCACCTACTGCGTCACGGGCCCGTTCCGCCGCTGACGCGCGCAAAGGTGGCCGGCCACTCCGGCCACCTTTCATTCCTGCGGTCGACAGGCGTCCAGCCAGTACTGGAAGGTCTCGGTCGTCGCTTTGAGCACGACGGAATCCCCGGGTTTCGCGGGCCAGATCTGCAGGAGATAGTGATCCTCTGTCGCTTCCTCGTCCATTCCCAGGACGTGGTAACGCAGGCGATAGATGCCAGGACCAGCCGGCAACGACACGAAGGGATAGGGCTGCTCGCCCCATTCCCGCAGCCCGACCCGGCCCGACGGGGAGTCGAAGTCGATTTCGACGATGTCCTCGTGACCATCGAGGTCAGGGCCCGGATCCTGATCGGCCACCATCAGGGTGAACGGCACCGTCCCATATTGGATGCCGAAGATCAGCTGGGCGACCCCTTTCCCCTCCAGGAGGATGCCCACGTCAGATGACTGCTGGCAGTCCCAGCTGTCTTTGTATTCTTCGTCCACCAGATATGCCTGGCTGTAGTCGACCGTCAAATCCAGGTTCACGATGTGCGTGACAGACATGGGCGAGATCTTAGGAAGACCTACCGACAGGAGGCGGCTCGAAGACGGCCAGCCATCTCGTCAGGATCTCTTCGAGCCGCGCCGCGTCCTCCGGTAAGAGGGCGTCGAGCAGTCGGCGTTCGTTGGCCATGTGCTCGGTGAACGCCGCGTCGATCAACTCCAGCCCCGCCGCCGTGAGCGCCACCACCCGCCCCCGGCCGTCCGACTCGCTGGGCCGCCGGGTGACGAGCCCGGCCTGTTCCAGCCGGTCGACGCGCTTGGTCATCGCGCCCGTGGTCACCATGGTGTGGGCGGCCAGTTCGCCCGGCGCCCGTTCGTACGGCGCCCCGGCGCGGCGCAGTGCGGCCAGCACGTCGAACTCGCCTTCGGCGAGGCCGAACCGACGGTAGACGAGGCAGAGCCGCTCGGTCAGATGCCCGCCGACCCGGTGCAGCCGACCGATGACCCCGGCCGGGCTGACGTCGACGTCGGGCCGCTCACGGGCCCATTCCTGCTGGATGCGCGCGACGTGATCCATCACACACGTCAGGATATAGCTTCCCGGGAAGCTATATTAACTTCCGTGGAAGCTACCTGGCGGTGGGTGCCGGTGACGGCCATCGCCCCCATCGCGTGGGGAACGACCTACTACGTCACCCACGAATACCTCCCCGCCGACCATCCCCTCTACGGCGCCGTCTTCAGGGCCCTCCCGGCCGGACTGCTGCTGCTCCTGCTGACGAGAAGCCTGCCGCGCGGCTCGTGGTGGTGGCGCTCACTCGTCCTCGGCACGCTGAACATGAGCGTGTTCTTCGCCCTCGTCTACCTGGCGGCCCAGCTCCTCCCGTCCAGCGTCGCGTCGACCATCATGGCGACCTCGCCGATGGTGATGATGCTGCTGGCCTGGGGCCTGGTCTCCGAACGCCCGGCGGTCACCCACCTGCTCGGCGCGGGCGTCGGCGTGGCGGGCGTGGCGCTGACGGTCTTCACCGGCGCCGAAGGGGTGAACCCCTGGGGCGTCGCAGCGTCGGTGGCCGCGATGGTCCTGTCATCGGTCGGCTTCATCCTGGCCAAGCGATGGAGCGGAGGGGTGGACATCCTGGCGTCCACCGCCTGGCAGCTCACCGCCGGCGGCCTGGTCCTGGTGCCGATGGCGATCGTCTTCGAAGGCGCGCCACCCGCTGTGGACGCCCCCGCGATCGGCGCCTACGCCTACGTCTCGGTGATCGCCACCGCGGTGGCCTTCACCGCCTGGTTCACCGGCCTCCGCCACCTCCCGGCGGGCACGGTCGGCCTCATCGGCCTGCTCAACCCGGTGACCGGCGTGCTGATCGGCACCGTGATCGCCGCCGAGACCCTGACCCCGATCCAGCTGGGCGGCCTGGCCCTGACGTTCGCCGGCATCCTCCTGGGCCGCCCGGTCACGTCCAGGCACGGAGCAGATCGGCCGGCTGTGCCGCCAGGGACACGGCGACCAGCGGAATCGGCTCGTCGGTGAGAGCGGCCCGGTATCGCGAGCGATAGTTTCGCTCGCGATACTTTCACTGAGCGAACCTATCGGCGTCGTATCGGGGCGTAGGTCGGGACCGGGTCGTTCAGCAGGAAGTCGCTGATGATCTGGTGGCAGAGGTCGGGCTTCTCGACGAGGAGCCCGTGGGACGTGCCCGGAACCACCGCCAGCTCCCCGTCGGGCAGCGCCCGATAGAGGCTGAGCGCGTGTTCGAGCCGTACCTCGTCGTCGTCGGCGACCATCACCAGCGTGCGCGCCGTGATGTTCTTCAGGTCTTCTTCTCCGTACGCCGGTTCGCGCGCGTGCAACTCCGCCAGCTTGGCCGCGACGACCCGATAGTGGGCCTCACCGTCGGGTGAGACCTCGCCGTAGCCGCGGCCCAGCCATTCGAGCGTGGCCTCGTCGGTGTCCAGCACCCCGGGGAGCCACCCCTCATGGTGGTGGACACCCGCGACCAGGACGAGCCTCCGCACCAGGTCAGGGCGCTTGAGCGCCATGGTCAGCGCGACCGTGGCGCCGTCGCTGCAGCCCAGCAGGTGGGCGGGGCCGATGTGTCCGTCCTGGAAAGCGATCATGTCGTCGGCCATGACGCCGAAGCTGAACGGCCCGGGCACGTCGGGCGTGCGGCCGTGACCACGGCGGTCGGCGCGCCAGACGGTGAAGCGGTCGTCGAGCGCGGCGGCGTTGACGTCGAGGGCGCGGGAGTCGACACCGCCGGGATGCAGCATGAACAGGGGGTCGCCGGTTCCCCGGCGGTCGTACCACGTCTTCATGCGCCTCAAGCTAGCTCGGGACGCTCCACGGCCACATCCTGTCCGCGCAGCGCCGCCCCGCACTTGCCGCAGAGAAGCCGGGGCGCGAACCACTGCCCGCACCCCTGGTGCCGGTAGATCAACGCGGGGCCCTCGGGGGCCTGGAACCATCGCTGGCCCCACGCGATCGACGTCACCACGACGGGAAAGAACGCCCGGCCCTTGTCCGTCAGGTGATAGGTCGTCCAGTCGGCCCGATCGGGTGAGGGCACCTGCTCGAAGATGCCCAGTTCGCGGAAGACCCTCAGCCGATCGGCCACAACGGCGGGGGGCGCGCCGAGGCGCTGCTCGAAATCGCGGAACCGATTCAGCCCCTGGAAGGCGCCGCCGAGAATGGCCGCCGACCATCGATTCCCGATGAGCGTCATGGTCTGGGGAAACAATCCGGCGGCGGAGGACGCGACCCGCCGCCGCGTGGTGCCCGAGGGGACCGATCGCTCCCACCCGCCGGACGGGCCGAAGGTCCCGGCCACGTCGCGGGGAAGCACGGCGTCCAGACATCCGTGACACGCCAGGACGGGCGCGAATTCGGAACCGCACCCCAGATGCACCATGACCGGCAGCGACTCGGCGTGCTGGGGAACCCAGGTGGACTCCCACGCCCAGACCGTGAGGAGCACCGTCCACAGGTCACGTCCGCGTTTGGTCAGCCGGTATTCGAGTCGTCCGCCCGAATATTCGGCCTTCTCGAAGACGGCCATCTCCGTGAGATAGGCCAGCCGCCCGCTCAGCACCGCATGAGAGATCGGCAGCGCCTCCCGCCATTCTCCGTAGCGCCGCACGCCCATGACGGCGTACCGGAGAATGAGCAGGTTCCATTCGTCGCCGACCAGGCCGAGGGTCACCCCGACCGCGTTGGTGCCCCCCGGTTCGAGGGGGGTGGGTGCGTCAGCCAAGCCGGAGGGCCTGTTCCGGCGACTCCGCGGTACGCCAGCCGGGGATCGAATCCCCCGCTGCCCAGGTGGCGTGGGTGCCGCTGGAGATGCGCTCGGGGAGGCGGATCCGGGCCAGTGGGCCGTCAGAGACGCGGGAGGCGTCGAAGATCAGGCACTCTGACCGGTCTTCGTTCATGTCGGTCGTCAGGGTGATGAGGTAGCCGTCGTCCTCCGAGGCGCTGCCGGTGCGCGGGGCCACGGCGGGTTCGCTGCCGTAGACGTTAGGAGGCAGTTTGTACGTCTCCTCTTTCCCGGTCACCAGATCGTGCTTGGTGACACCGTCGAACAGGAACCAGCCCTCGACCCCGGTGGCCGCGTAGGCGTAGCGGTAGTCGACGCCCCCGTACGCGGAATTGAGCACGCCGAATTCGGTGATGGAATCGGTGAGGCGTTCCTCCCGGCACTGACCCGTTTTCAGGTTGAGGCGCCAGCGGTGCAGCTTGGTCTTCATGCGGTCGAGCGCGAGGAAGCGGAACATGCGCTGGTAGTAGCTGCCGTCGCCGATGTCCTTGGGCTCCGGGTCCTCCTGGAAGAAACCGTCGAGGACGATCTCGTCGCCCTCTTCGTAGGCGTTCACCCAGTGCAGGACATAGGTGGACGCGGCCTCGAACCACTGGACCGCGGAACCCGTGCGGGGGATCACGCCGATGCGCAGCGGAATCTCGGGGTGGAACCGCGCGGCGTATTTGCCGCGAGCCAGCAGCGAGGGGTCCCAGAACATCGGGCAGTCGTTGAGGATCGCGTAGTTCTCCGTGAACGCCATGTCATGGGGCAGCCGAGGCCCGGGAAGCGGGACGTCCACATAATGCGTCAGGCGGTTGTCGGCGGAGACCACGCCGTAGTGCATATAGGGCTCGTCGGTGCCGTAGTTGAAGAACAGCAGTTCCCCGGTACGCGGATCGACCTTCGTATGCGCCGACACCCCGCACGCGTAGGGGAAATCCCCGTTCCAGTCGGCCTTCCCGAGCGTCTCCAGGGTCAGCGGGTCGAGCCGGTAGAGGTCACCGCACTGGTAGAAACTCGTCAACGCCACTCCGGCGTGCACCACGACGTCGGTCGAGGAGGCGTCCTTGAGGCGGCCCCGCGCGCCCCAGCCGTCTCGCAGCGACTGCGAGGGCCGCTCGGCCAGCCCGGCCCACAGCGGCTCGCCCGCCTCGGCCTCGGCCAGGAAGCCGTCGGTCTGGATGAAGCGGTTGCGGTAGAAGGCCTTCCCGTCGCGGAAGCCGATCACGTGGATCATCCCGTCGCCGTCGAACGGGTGATAGCGCTCGATGGCCGGATGCACCGGGTTCTCGGTGTTGCGCAGGTAGACCCCGTCAAGATCAAGAGGGATCTCGCCGACCACGTCGAGGTCGGTGGCGCGCCACTCGGTCGTCTGGGGACGCCACGGGCCCGTCCGGTACGGATGATCGTCGTCTTCCGGCAGGGTCGACAGGACCCGTGCGACGACATCGACGTCCACTCTTCTACTCCCCTGTCCCGATCACGAAACTGACGGTCGTGGTCGTGCTGCCGCCGATGTTCAGCGTGCCGAACCGGCCGGCCCCCTCGACCTGGTAGGCCCCCGCGCGCCCACTCACCTGCTTACACGCATCGAGCACCATCCGTACGCCGGTTGCCCCGACCGGATGGCCGCCACCGATCAGGCCGCCGCTGGGATTGACGGGGATTCGTCCGCCGATGGCCAGATCGCCGTTCTCGATCGCCTTCCAGCTCTCCCCCGGCTCGGTGATGCCGAAGTGGTCGACGGCGGCGTACTCCGACATGGTGAAGCAGTCGTGCGTCTCGATGCCGTCGATCTGGTCCAGGGCGACACCGGCGCGGGTGAAGGCGTCGGTGATCGCCCGGCGGACGTGCGGGAGGACGTAGCGGTCCCCGGCGCTACGGGAGAGCTTCTGGGCCAGCGGCAGGCCGACCGTCCGGTGGCCCCAGCCCAGGATCTGGGCCATCGCGGCGCGCTTCATGAACCGGCGGCCGACCAGGACCACGCCGGCGCCGCCGTCGGTGATCTGGGAGCAGTCGGTACGGCGGACCCGGCCCTCGACGATCGGATTGGCCACGTCGTCGGCCTCGAAGCTCTCGGGCGTGAAGGCCCACTTGCGGGTCTGGGCGCTCGGGTTGGCGCAGGCGTTGGAGAAGTTCAGCCGGGCGATCTCGCGCAGGTGGGACTCGTCGATGCCGTACCGGCGGTCGTATTCGTCGGTGAGGGCGCTGAACATGTGCGGCCACATGAACTTGGCGTGCTGGCCCTCGTGGCCGATCCAGGCGGCGGCGCCCAGATGGCCGGCGGCGTCGTCGCCGGGGACGGTGCGTTCCAGCTCCAGGCCGAGGACCAGGGCGGAGTCGTATCTGCCGGACTCGATGTCGGCCATCGCCGCGAGCAGGGCCACGCCACCGGAGGCGCAGGCGGCCTCGTGCCGGGTGGCGGGGACGTCCCAGAGCTCGGGCACGACCGTGGCGGGCATGCCGCCGAGCTGGCCCTGGCCGGTGAAGAGCTGGCCGAAGGCGTTGCCGACGTGGATGACGTCGATATCGGCCGGGGCGAGGCCCGCGTCGTCCAAGGTGCCGCGCACGACCTCCTCGGTGAGGTCGGCGAACTCCAGCCCCTCGCGGGACCAGTTGCGGGCGAAGTCGGTCTGGTAACCACCCAGGACCCATACGGCTTCCGGCATACTTTCCGTACTACAACAAACAGAGTTAGAGTGCAAACGTGTCTGACGTCTACGTCCTCGACTATGTGCGCACTCCCCGGGCCAAGGGCTCCGCGAAGGGGTCTCTGCACCATCGGAGCCCGGTCGATCTGGTCGCCGGCCTGCAGAGGGCGCTCGTCTCCAGAGGGCTCGATCCGGGTGCCGTCGAAGACGTGATCATCGGGTCGGCCTCGCAGGTCGACGAGCAGGGCGGCAACCTCGCGCGGGTGGCCACGTTGCTGGCCGGGTGGGGTGACGGGGTTCCGGGCGGGACGGTCAACCGGTTCTGTGCCAGTGGGATAGACGCGGTGGCGCAGGTGGCGGCGCGAATTCGTACCGGGGAAATGGACCTCGCGGTCGCCGGGGGCGTCGAGAGCGTGTCCCGGGTGGCCATGTTCAGCGACCGTGCGCCGCTGTGGACCGACCCGGCGACGATCGCCGAGGTCGGCTCGATCCACATGGGCGTCGCCGCCGACCTGAACGCGACCATCGACGGCTGGACCCGCGAGGAGCTCGACGCCTACGCCGTCGAGACGCACGCCAAGGCCGCGCTGGCTTGGGACCGGGGTGACTACGCGAACTCGGTGATCCCGGCGACCCGCGCCGACGGGTCCGTCTTCGATCGCGACGAGCTGATCCGGCCCGGCACCACGATGGAGTCGCTGGCCAAACTGCCACCGGCCTTCGCCGACCCGGCCCAGGACGCCATCGCGCTGAAGGCCCATCCCGGGGTCGGGGCCGTGGAGCACCTTCACACGGTCGGGTCCTCCCCCGCTCTCGCCGACGGGGCGGCGCTTCTCGTCCTCGGCACCTCGAAGAGCCCCATCAGACTGGTCGCGTCCGCCACCGCCGCCGTCGATCCGGTGATCATGCTGACCGCCGGGCAGGTCGCGATCGAGAAGGTCATCGCCAAGGCCGGGCTCACCCCCGACGACATCGACGTCTGGGAGTTCGCCGAGGCGTTCTCGGCCCTGTGCCTCAAGCTGCGGCGCGATCTCGGGCCGGGGCCCGAGCGGCTCAACCCCAGCGGCGGGACGATCGCGATGGGCCACGCGTTCGGCGCGACCGGGGCGATCATGGTCGGGCAGTGCGCCGAGAATCTGAAGCGGCTGGGCGGACGTTACGGTGTGGCGTCGGTCAGCGGTGCGGCCGGGCTCGGGGTGGCAGTGCTGATCGAGCGGGTAGACGTCTCCACGTGATCTGGATAAATCTGGCGGCGACCCTCGTGGCCGTCGCCCTCACGATGGCCGCCACGATGGCCTACGCGCTGCGCACGAACAACCAGTCGATCGTCGACTCGGTCTGGGGCCTCGGCTTCGTGGTCGTCGCGGTCGTCTCGTTCGTGCTGTCCCTGTTCATCGGCGAGGGCAACCTCGTGCGGTCGCTGCTCGCACTGGTGCTCACCGCGATCTGGGGGGTGCGGCTGGGTGCGTACATCCATCACCGCAACCGGGGCAAAGGCGAGGATCCCCGGTACGCCGCCATGATGCGCCAGAACAGCGGCCCGGTGGTCCCTTATGTCATCAAGAAGATCTACTTCCCGCAGGGCGCGGTCATGTGGATCGTGTCGTGGCCGGTGCAGATCGCCATGTACCAGCCCCAGGCGCTGAACGTCTTCACCTGGATCGGCGTGGCGTTCTGGATCGTCGGGTTCGCGTTCGAGGCGATCGGCGACGCGCAACTCGCCCGGTTCAAGGCCGACCCGGCCAACCAGGGCCGGGTGATGGACCAGGGGCTGTGGGCGTGGACCCGGCATCCCAACTATTTCGGTGACGCGGCCGTGTGGTGGGGGCTCTTCTTCATCGCCCTCGGCACCCCGTGGGCGCTGGTCACGATCGTGTGCCCGTTGCTGATGACGTACCTGCTGATCTCCAAGAGCGGGAAGGCCCTCACCGAGAAGCGCATGGCGAGGAGCAAGGGCCAGGAGTTCGTCGACTACGTGAACCGGACCAGCGGATTCTTCCCGCTGCCGCCGCGTCAGCGGTCGTAGGCCCACATGTGGAAATGCGGGACCGCCACCTGGAAGCCCATCTTCTCGTAGACGGGCAGGCCGAGTTCGCTGGCCAGCAGCATGGCCGAGGCGGCGGGATCGGCGCAGGCGGCGGCGTAGGTGATGGCGGCCGCGAACCCCTGGCCACGCGCCTCGGGGGCCACCGAGACGTAGTTGACCTCGGTGAGGCCGTCATGGGTGTACGCCGCCGAGGTCGCGACCGGCCGTCCGTCGTCGAGCCGCCCGAGGAACAGCCGCCAGCCGGTGGCGTGGACGTCCGGGCCGAAGAGGAGGCCGGGCCGCCAGCCCGCGCGGTCGAGGGGATAGGCCCGCGCCAGGGTCGCCTCGAACTCGGCGGCGTCGCCGGTGACCTCTTCGATGTGATGCGGCAGGCTCGGCCGCTCCAGAGGCTCGCGGATCATCAGCGGCGGGTGGCCGTCCGGGCGCCACGGCGCGACCGGCTCGGGCAGCGGCCAGCCGCCCCAGAAGTAGAACAGGCCGGAACCCGGCTGCCGGTCGGCGAACGCGATCGCCTCGTCGGCGAGTCTGCCCAGGTCTTTCGGCTCCCGTAGCAGCGTCGCGCCATTGGCGAACCCGGCCGCTCCCCCGAAGTCGGCCAGCCACATGTCGTCGCTACGGGCCACCCGGCCGCCCTGGTGGGCTACGTGGGCGTCGGCCGAAGCGGCGAGTAGGCGGGCGTATCGGGAGAGCATGTCGGTCATACGGGACATTTTGCCCTAGGCAGAGCGTTGCTCGGCGATGCGCCGGCGCATCGCCGAGACGTCCGAGTGGTACGGCAGCGCCTCCAGGATGTCGCAGCACTTGTCCGCCGCGTTCAGCCATTCGAGGGCGAACTTGGCCACGAACCGGTCGTAGAACAGCACCAGGCCGGCACCGGCCAGCAGGAACATCTCCCGGTCGTCCGGACGCGACTGATCGACGGCTTTGCGCAGGTGGCGGGCGGCCTCGGTCAGATATTCGGGTTCGTGCTCGATCCGGGCCCGGCAGGCCGCCGCGCACGCCAGGGTGAGGTCGTCGCGGCTGCCCCACGGCAGGACCACGGCGAGGCGGCCGAAGTCGGCGGGGAACTCGACGGACAGGTGGCGGCACATGGCGGCCAGCACCAGGATCATGGCGTGGTCGTATTCGGGATCGCCCGGCTTCGACTGCTCCATGAGCTCGATCAGGGCGTCGACGCCTTCGGCCAGGTCGTGCGGCTCCTCCGACTGGATGGACAGCAGGTTGCCCAGGGCCAGTAACGCGGGCGGCCGCATCAGGCTCGGCGGGGCTCCCAGCGCGGCGCGCAGGATCGAGAGCCGGCGGCCCTCGAAGGTGCCGGGGTCGTAGGCGGTGAGGCAGGCGTAGAGGGTGCCGAGCATCGCGGCGTGTTCCGGGTCGTCGGGGCGACCGGCGCCGACCTGGTCGAGCGCGGCCAGCGGGTCGCCGATGGCCAGGGCGACCGATCCGAGCAGCAGGAGGGTGTGAGCGTCGTGCGGGTCGTGGCGGGCCGCCGCCCGCAGGTGCCGCCCCGCCTCGATGAGTTCCCGCCCGGTACGCCGGGGCATGACGGCCGCGTCCACGAAGGAGATGCCCAGGCCGGGAACGGCCTGCTCCAGGAGGAGTTCTCCGGCGCGTGAGTGCGCGGTGGCGGCGGCCTGGACGAGTCCGGGGGTGGAGCCCCCGGTCCGCAGGCGCTTGTCGACGACCCGGGCGGCCTCAATCGCGACGGCGGGGCTCGGGTCGTCCTTCAGTGCGCGGAGGGCACGCTCGATTTCCTCGTCCGATGAAGTCATATCGTCATATTGCCGATATTTCGGGGTTCGTTACGAGTGTTCAACGGGAGAAGTTTTGAGGTCGGGTGATTCGTGGCGTGAATCGGCAAAGGTCGAGGGTTTTCTGGGGGGCATATTTCGTGATAGGGGATGGCGGGGAGGTACCTGTCCCATTCTTCCCGGGTCAGGCCTTTGCCGATGATGGCGCAGGCGCTGTCGAGCGGGTGAGAGAGTGCGGTGAAATCCCACAGGGTCACCGACCCTGAGAAGTCGTGAGTGTTGATGGAATCGAGCCAGGAATCACTGGTCAGAGCACGCGACCCGGCCGAGGCCAGGGGAACTTCATAGGCTGAACCGAAGGGTTCGGGCGCCGGCAGCGGAAGAGCGTGCGGCGTCTCCGGATCGGAGACGTCCCAGAGGGCCGCGGAATAGGGCCCGCCGCTCGTCAGCAAGCGCGCGCCATCGGCGCTCAGAGTCGCATTCTGGAAATCCACCCGCGACAGGCGCAGTGAGGTCGACGTCGGCGTGGCCGGATCGGTCAGGTCCCAGAACTTCGCGTCGTGCGCGTTGACATCGCTTCCACGGTTGAAACTGAAGGCACGCCGGCCGTCGGGAACTGGTCGGCCATCTCGAGCCGATGTGAGCGGGAATGCTCCGGTTCGTCCAACTCCCAGAGCAAGGTGCTCTTCGAACCAGCGGTCAGCGCGCGGCTCCCGTCCTCGCTGAGTTCCAGTGTTCGCGTGCCGCTGCTCGGCAGTGGATACAGGCGTGGGGTCGTCGGATCGGTCAGATCGATCAGCATCGCCTGCCCGCCATGGGCACCAGAGCACGATCGCCCCGGACGCTGAGACGCGGGCCGGAACTGTGAAGGTCACCTTCTCCCGGCAACTGGACAGTGCGGGAGCGCGGCATGGCCGGGTCGGTCAGATCCCAATAGACCACGCCACTCTCGACGCCCTCGTCGAGTTCGCTGGTCGTCAGGGTCCTGGTCGCCAGCGCGTGTGTTCCAGTCGCGTCGAGTGAGAACTCATAAACAAAGTGCTCCCGCCCCGGTAGTGGGTAGGACCAGATCTTCTCCAGGTCCGACAGATCCCAGATGAGCGCCCGATCCCTTTCATCCGTCAGCGCGCGATTGCCATCCGCGCTGACCTTCGCCGCCTGCGGGTTGAAACCATGGACTGTGGTGATCGGCGTGGCCTGCAGGTTGAGCAGGTTTCTCTTCAGAGCTGCCCGCGCCTCGCCATCCGAAGGCTTGAGGGCGTGCGCCGTGGCCACGAGACGCAAATTCAGACCGCGGTCACCGTCGCCCACGGCCTGCGCCTCTCCCAGGAGGCCACGCACGGCCGCCGTCAGCGCGGCCTCCTCGGCGGCCCGCCACTGGATCAGCCCGAAGCCGCCCGCCCCGCCGTCATCAGGAGGAGCACGCCGAGCACGGCGGCGAGGAGGTGCGGCGTCTCAGCCTCCGAATCGTGGCGCGCTGCTCGGCCAGGTCGTGGTCGACGCTCGCGTCCAGGAAGCGTCGGGCCGGCGGGTCCAAGGCCGCCGACGTGTCGGCCATCTGGCGGGCCAGGGCCAGGCGGCTGCCCAGGTAGAGGCCGCCGGGGTCGCGGTTCTCGGCGTCCCAGTGGCGGGCCGCTTCGGTGAGTTGCTGTTCGACCAGGAGGTTGGTGCGGTCGGCGTCCAGCCAGTCGCGCAACTGCGGCCACGAACGGATGAGGACCTCGTGGGCGATCTCCACCCCGTCGTGGTCGGCGGTGACCAGGCGGGCTGCGACGAAGCGGTCCAGGACGGTCCGCGCCGCATCGTCGAGAGCGGCCAGGGGCAGGCGGCGGCGGGTGTCGGGGCGCCCTCGCCGAGCCGGACCAGGCCCACGAGCAGGCGGCGTGCGGTCGTCCGGTCGGTGAGGTCGAGGTCGTCGAGGGTGCGGTCGGCGGTCTGGGCCAGGGCGTGGGCGACGCCTCCGGCCGACCGGTAGCCCGTCAGGGTCAGGGTGTCGCCCTCGCGTTCCTGCCAGGTCGCAAGGAGGGCGTGCGAGAGCAGCGGGAGGGCCGCGCCGGTGCCGAAGTCGTCGAGCAGCAGGTCGACCAGGCCTTCTTGCAGACGGAGGTCGGCCAGGCGGGTGGGCTTCTCGATGGCCTCGCGGAGCTGGGCGGGCGTCAGGGGGCTCACCACGACCGGCCGCCGCAGTGCGGGAACCAGCTCCGGATGGGCCGCGCAGTGGCCGAAGAAGTCGGCCCGCACGCCGATCACGACGGCCACGTCGGGGGTGGCGGCCAGGGCGCTCAACTCTCGTACCCAAGAGTTCTCGTCGGTGCCGGTCACGAAGGTCTGCTCGAACTGGTCGACGACGACCACGTCCGGGCGGCTCTCCGGCATCCGCACCGGATCGCCCGGTGAGACGGTGACGACCTCGGCGGTGCGGCGCAGCGCGGGGATCAGACCGGCGTGCAGGAGCGACGACTTGCCCACTCCCGACGGGCCGACGACCACGAGCGGTTCCGCGGCGGGCAGCGCCTCGGCGACGCAGTCGAGCAGGTCGCGGGTGAGGGCCTCCCGGCCGAAGAAGACGTCGGCGTCCCGGGGGCCGAAAGGCGCCAGTCCCCGGTACGGGCTGAACGCCCCGTCCATGGGGTCACCGCCGCGGCGGGCGGGGTTCGGCCCGAACGGGCGGCGGTCGGCGTGATCGATCGACAGCCTGCGCGGCGCGTTGGCCAGCTGTCCGGTCATCGAGCGGAACACGTCTTCCAGGGTGAACACGGGCGGGGCCGCCGGGTCGCCCCTCGTGAGCACGTCGATGAGCGCACCGGTGAACGTGGTGTGGCGAGCGCCCTCCGGCGCCCAGGCCGCTTGGTCGCGGTCGGTCGCGGTCAGCAGGAACATGCCCTGCTCGGCCGTCTCGACGACGACGTCGGGGAGGCCGCCGCCGGCTCGTCCCGACGAGCAGCGAAGTGGAGGACGAAGACGTCCCGTGCCGCCGCCGCGGTCCGCACGAGCGCGTCGCCGAACGCGCGCGGGTCGGCCGGGTCGAGGACCACGTCGAGATGGGCGGGATCGAGCCCGGCCCGCTCGACGAGACATCGGCCCAGGTCGGCGACCGTGTCCGGCACCGCCGGGATGTCCGGCAGCCGCGACCCGGCGATGTGACCGCCCGAACCGACGACGAGCACCCGGGCACCGGGCCGGGACAGCAGGAGCCGTGGCTCGTCAGGCGGCACCGGTGGTCTCGCCCGTGATTCCGCCGCTGGTTTCGCCCGTGGTTTCGCCTCGCTCGATCGTCTCGGCGACGTGGGAGGTCAACTCGCGAAGGGCGATCGGGTCGAGGTCGCGGACGCCCTTGGCGCTCATCTCGACCCTGGTTTCGGTGTCGCTCCTGGTGACGGTGATGCTCACTTCTCCCGGCGGGCTCGCAGCCAGGCGATGACAACCCCGGCCAGCGTGGCCGCCCCTCCCCCGGCGCCCAACGTCATGTGGAGGCCGTCGAGCACCGGCCCCAGCGCGCCCGGTTCCGGGTCGGACTCGACAATTCGCACGTCGCCCCGGAAATCAGTACGCAACGTTAAATAGAGTTCACGAAGGGCATCCGCCGCATCACGGCCGTCGGCTCGGAGGAAAACCTCCATTGGGGGCTCCACTTCGAAAGGAAGGAAAGGCTGCTCACCGGAAGTTCATCGCACTCCCGATTGGGCCGGGGATAACGTTCTCGATTTATGTCGATATGTTAGGCCCCTGACATCGATCATGGGGAGCCGTGGTGACCGCAGCCCTGGAACTGGACGCACTGAGCAAACGGTTCGGGCCGAAAATTGCGGTCGACCATGTCAGCCTTTCCGTCCCGCCCGGATCCTTTTACGGCCTGGTCGGCCCCAATGGCGCCGGCAAGACGACCTCGCTCTCCATGGCGGTCGGGCTGCTGCGGCCCGACGGCGGCCACGCCCGCGTCTTCGGTGTGGACGTCTGGGCCGACCCCGTCGACGCGCGGGCCCGGGTGGGCGTCCTGCCCGACGGCCTGGCCCTGCCCGAACGGCTGACGGGCCGGGAGCTCCTCACCTACCTGGGCCGGCTGCGCGGCCTGGACAGGGAGACGGCGGGCAAGCGGGCCGGTGAGCTGCTGGAGATCCTGGAACTCGACCAGGCCGAGCGCACCCTGGTGATCGACTATTCGACCGGCATGCGCAAGAAGATCGGCCTGGCCACCGCCCTGCTGCACGGCCCCCGCCTGCTGGTGCTCGACGAGCCGTTCGAGGCGGTCGACCCGGTGTCGGCCCTGACGATCCGGGCCATGCTGAAGAGTTTCGTCGCCGGAGGCGGCTCGGTCGTCCTGTCGAGCCACGTCATGGCGCTGGTGGAGCAGCTGTGCGACCACGTGGCGGTGATCGACAAGGGCCGCGTCGCGGCGGCGGGGCCGCTCGACGAGGTGCGCGCGGGCGGTTCGCTGGAGGACCGTTTCGTCGAACTGGTCGGCGCCGACATCGAGGAGATGAAGGGTCCGTCGTGGCTGGCGTCCTGATCACCGTGCGACAGCGGACGCTCCGGCACTCGAAAGCGGCCCTCGTGGTCGGCGTCCTGATCGCTATGAAACTGCGGACGCTCCGGCACTCGAAGGAGGCCTCGTGGTCGGCGTCCTGATCGCGATGAAATTGCGGGTGCTGCGGCACTCGATCAGCGGTTCCCGGGCCGCCGGCATGGTCATGGGCGGGGTCGCCGGGCTGGTGCTGGCGATCGGGACGATCGTGCTGGCCGCCTCGTCCGGCGAGGTCGGCGCCGATCTGCTGGCGGCGGTGTTCGCGGTCTGGCTGTTCGGCTGGATGCTCGGGCCCGTCTACACGGGCGGCGGCGACGAGAGCGTCCGGCCGGAGCACTTCGCGCTGCTGCCGGTTCATCCCCGGAAGCTGGCGCTCGGTCTTCTCGGTACGGCCTTCGTGGGCGTCCCCCCGCTGATCAGCCTCATCGCGTTCTCCGCCCTGGCGGTCTACGCGGGGTCCTTCGGCGTGGCGGCGTTCTCGGTCGCGCTGGTGGCGATCCCCCTGATGGTCGTGCTGGTCGTGGCGCTGTCGCGGCTGATGATCGGGGTGCTGGGCGTCGCCGTGCGGTCGCGGGTGGGCGCGATCCTGGCGGCGCTGGTCAACGCGTCGATGAACGTCATCCTGAACCAGTCGTGGGTGCTGATCTGGGCGGCGATCCAGCTCGACCTGCTGACCTACGGCTTCCCCGAGTCGTTCTCGACCGTGGTGCGCTGGCTCCCGTCAGCCTGGGGCATGGCGGCGGTCGAGGCGGCCGGGCGGGGCGACTGGCTCGTGGTGGTGGCGGCGCTGCTCGGTATCTGCGCGATCATCGGGCTGGCGTTGCTGGTGTGGTCGTACCTGCTGGTCAAGCGGACCACGACCAGGCCCCTGCACTGGGTGCCGCAGGGCAGCGGCGCCGAAGGCGGCCTGCTCGACCTGCTGGCGGCGCGCGGCCCGATCGGCGCGGTGGCGGCCAAGGAGCTGCGCACATGGTCGCGCGACCTGATGCGCACCCACCTGCTGTGGTTCGCCATCTTCTTCGGGCTGCTCTACACGATGGTCCCGTTGATCATCGACTGGTACGGAATGCTGCCGTGGGCCGGTGTGCTGGTGGTCGTGATGGCCGCCGCGACCTCGGCGAACCTGTTCGGCCTCGACGGGACATCCCTGTGGCTGAACCTGGTGAACCCCGGCACCGAGAAGGCGGAGGTGCGGGGACGCCAGACCGCCTGGCTGCTGCGGGTGGGCCCGATCGCCGCGCTCTTCACCGTCGCCGGGACGATCATCGGCGGCGAGGGCTGGACCTGGCCGTGGACGCTGTCGATCCTGGCGGCGGTGCTGGGCGGAGGAGCCGGGCTGATCGCCCTGGTCTCGGTGTACATGCTGGTGCCGGTGACCGAGCCGAACAAGCGCGGCGGGAACCCGCTGGAGGCCGGGAACATCTTCGGCCAGGTCGTGCTGATGCTGTTGCTGGTGACGTTGACGGCGCTGCCGGCGGGCGGGGTCGCGTATCTGGGTGACGCGCTTGACCTGCCGGTCCTGTCGTGGCTGGCGGTCGTCGTCGGTGTCGGCACGGGCGCCTTGCTGACGGTGTGGTTCGGGCGCCTGGCGTATCGGCGGCTGGCGGCCAAGGGGCCGGAACTGCTGTCGCTGATGCGCTCGGGCGGAACGGTCACGGCGGACGACCCGACGCTGTCGATGGGACGGCCGAGGGCCAAGCTGCCCCGGGGCAAGCAGGCGCTGGTCACGTTCCTCTGGATCTTCTGCTGGATCCCGCTGTTCCCGCAGGGGCTGGTAGCGCTGTGGATGATCTACAACGACAGCGCCACGAAGCTCTGGTTCCTGGCCCTGCACCTGCAGGACCCGTGGCGCGTTCCCGTGGCGATCGGCTTCGCGCTGGCCGGCGCGGTGATGATCTATTACGGCACGGTCATCCCGAGCCGCCACGAGAGACTGGTCACGGATTCCCGATGATCCGGCGCAAAACGTCCATGTAGTTGGTGAACGCCTCGCGGCCCCGGTCGGTCAGTGACAGCCAGGTCCGGGGGCGTTTGCCCTCATAGCCCTTGGACGCGTTCACATAGCCCGCCTCTTCCAGCGCCAGCAGGTGCTTGGACAGGAGCGAGTCGCTGACCTCGATCGTCTCCTTGAGGAAACGGAAGTCGGCCTGTTCGCCCGCCGCCAGGGCGGCCATGATCGACAGGCGCACCGGGGCGTGGATGACGTCGTCGAGGTCGTGGCGCGGGTGCGAGTTCTCCTGCGGCGGCTTGGCCGCGGTCATCGTCCGCTCCGGAAACGCCACCCGGCGTAGATCAGCGGCAGGCCCGACACCAGGCACAGCACCGTGATCAGCCAGTTCAAGCTCTCCACGCCTGCGAGTTTAAGGCCGAGCCCGACCCCCATCGGGACGAAGAACAGCAGAAACGTGGCCGCTATCCAGCCGCGCGTATACCAGGACGCGGCGACGTTGCCTCGCAGGCCGTGCTTGCGCGGGATGGCGTAGAGCACGATGCCTCCCACGATCCAGACGACGTAGCCGGCGTTGCGCACCCAGTCGGGCGCGGCCAGCTGGCTCCACCAGAACGGGCCGGCCGCCAGGCCCGTGATCAGCAGGTTGGTCCCCATGTGCCGGCGCGCCTTGCGCACCTCTTCCTCGACCCTGCGCACCTCGTCGAACGCCGAACTGGCAGACAGTTCCATTACTCCTCCTCTGTTCCGGTACTCAAACCGTATCAACTACTCAACTCCCATTCAAGTGAACGAAGAGAGATCCGATCTTTTCGAGTAAATCGAAGGGTTCTTTACAGAAGTTGCCAAGCTGGAGCGGTCCATGCCGACACCCTGACCTGCCATGTCTTGCCGATCATTCATCCAGAAGTTACCGATGCGCGGCTGAATGTTGCGTTCGTGTGTCGGCGGCTGTCAAGATGACGCCAAGCCGTCCGATGTTACGCGGCGATAACACCGCGACGCGCGTTCCCTCCGCCTGACTGAAGGAGTCCAACGTGGCCGTCTCCCGCCGGGGGTTCATGACCTCCGCCATGACCGGCTCCGCCCTCGCCGCGGTGTCCTCGACCGGTGTGCTGTCCGCGCTCTCCAGCCCGGCACACGCGGCGAGCCCGCCCGGCGACGTGGTGGGCAAGGTCACCGTCGGTTACCAGGGGTGGTTCGCCTGCCGTGGCGACGGGTCCCCCATCGACCGCTGGTGGCACTGGAGCGGCCAGGACAACACCGTGCCGCCCTCGCCCTCGAACACCACGATCGTGTCGTGGCCGGACAACCGCGACTACACGCGCACCTACCCCACGCTCTACCAGAACCTGGGCAACGGCCAGACGGCCAACCTGTTCTCGTCGTGGGACCAGCAGACCATCGACACCCACTTCAAGTGGATGCGCGACTACAACTGCGACACCGCGGCGCTGCAGCGCTTCAACCCGAACGGCGCCGAAGGGCCCATCCGCGACGCGATCACCGCCAAGGTGCGGCAGGCCGCCGAGGCCTACGGGCGCAAGTTCTACATCATGTACGACGTCACCAACTGGACCAACTTCCAGTCGGAGATCAAGACCGACTGGACGTCCAAGATGTCGGCGTACACCCAGAGCCCGATGTACGCCAAGCAGAACGGCAAGCCGGTCGTCTGCATCTGGGGCTTCGGGTTCAACGACCCCGGGCGGCCTTTCACCCCGGCGCAGTGCCTCGACGTCGTCAACTGGTTCAAGGCGCAGGGCTGCTACGTGATCGGCGGCGTGCCGACCTACTGGCGCCAGGGCATCAACGACTCACGCACCGGGTTCTCCGGCGTCTACCACGCGTTCAACATGATCTCGCCGTGGATGGTCGGCCGCACCCACACCATCTCGGGCCTGGACGGCTTCTACGCCAACAACGTCGTCCCCGACGTCGCCGACTGCAACGCCAACGGCATCGACTACCAACCCTGCGTCATGCCCGGCGACCTGCAATCACGCGCCCGCTCCCACGGCGACTTCATGTGGCGCATGTTCTACAACACCATCCGCGCCGGCTCCCACGGCATCTACATCTCCATGTTCGACGAATACAACGAAGGCAACCAGATCGCCAAAACCGCCGAGACCCAGGCCTGGATCCCCGCAGGATCCGGCATCCTGGCCCTCGACGAAGACGGCACCTTCTGCTCGAGCGACTACTACCTGCGCCTCACCGGCGACGGCGGACGCATGCTCAAGGGCCAGATCCCGCTGACCGCGACCCGGCCGACCCAGCCGGTGGTCTCCAGCGACGGTCAGGCCCCGTCGGCCCCGGCCGCCCTGGTGGTGACCAACCGGACGGCGACGTCCGTCACCCTGTCGTGGGGCGCCTCGACCGACAATGTGGGTGTGGCGTCGTACACGATCAACAGAGGCGGCACGGCGGCCGGCTCGACGGCGGCGACGAACTTCACCGTGACCGGGCTGACGCCCAACACGGCCTACACCTTCACCGTCGTCGCACGTGACGCGGCCGGGAACACCTCCGGTCCGTCGAACCAGGTGTCGGCGACGACGCTGGCGCAGACCACCGCGTTCGTCGCGCTGCGGGCCCGCGTGAACAGCAGGTTCGTCACCGCCAACGCGGGCCAGGCGCTGATCGCGAACGCGACGACGGCCGCCACCGCCCAGCAGTTCGAGCGCGTCAACCTGGCGAACGGCCAGATCGCGCTGCGGGCCAGATCGAACAACCAGTACGTGTGCGCCGACCAGGCGGGCGCCGCGCCGCTGATCGCCAACCGGGCCTCGGTCGGCCCGTGGGAGACGTTCACGCTGGTGCAGAACTCCAACGGCTCGGTCAGCCTCCGGGCCCAGGCCAACAACCAGTACGTCTGCGCCGAGAACAACGGCGCCGCCGCGCTGATCGCCAACCGTCCGGCCATCGGCGGATGGGAGCAGTTCGACATCGTGCCAGTGTGATCGCGACGGTGTAACCGGAACTGTCGCCCCGGGCTCCTAGAGTTGCGCCCGTGGAGGCGACGGTCGAGCGGCTGGTGTTCGTCCGTGACGACGAATACACGGTCGCGCGGATGAGCGACGGCGGCGGCGGTTTCGTCGCCGCCGGTCGCGTGCTGGCGGGGATACAGCCCGGAGAGACGCTCGAGCTGGCCGGAGCGTGGTCCGAGCACCCCCGGCACGGGCGCAGGTTCGCGGTTGAGGCGTGCGAGCGGGTGACCCCGGCGACGATCCCGGCCATCCAGGCCTACCTGGGGTCGGGCCTGATCCGGGGCATCGGCCCACGGCTGGCGGCGGCGATCGTCGGGCATTTCGGCGCGGACACCCTGACCGTGATCGACGCCGAGCCCGACCGGCTGACCGAGGTGATCAACATCGGCCCGCAGCGACGGGCCCAGATCGTCGAGGCCTGGCTCGACCAGAAAGCCGTCGCCGCCCTCATGGTCACTTTGCAGGGGTTCGGCGTCTCCCCCTTACTCGCGGCCAAGATCTACCAGGCGTTCGGAAGCGACGCGGAAGAGGTCGTCACGACCGACCCCTACCGGCTGATCGGCCGGGTGCGCGGCGTCGGGTTCGGGGTGGCCGACCGCATCGCCCTGAAATCCGGCGTTCCCGAACGCAGCCCGCAGCGCGTCAAGGCGGCGATCCTCGACCGCCTCGAGTCGGCCGCCGCGCGCGGCGGGCACTGTTATCTGGCGATGCCCGCCGTGCTGGCCCAGACCGCCGACCTGATCGAGCAGGATCCCGAGCTGGTCAGGTCGATGGTCGACGCCCTGACCGCCGAACGCCGCGTGGTGGTCGAGGCCGGGGAACAGCCCGGCAGGGTCATCGTGTACGAAAAGGAGCTGCACAGCCGCGAGGTCGCGCTGGCCGGCCACCTCCAGCGCCTGATGTCGGCCCGGTCGACGATGCCGATGCGCCACTACGACGAAGACGCGTCGCTCCACGACGACCAGCGGGCGGCGGTGACCCTGGCGCTGACCTGCCCGGTCACCGTGCTGACCGGCGGTCCCGGCTGCGGCAAGAGCCACACGGTGCGGTCGATCGCGCGGGCGGTCCGGGCGATGGGCGGCAGCGTGACGCTGGCCGCGCCGACCGGGAAGGCGGCCAAACGCCTGTCGGAGCTGACCGGGCTGCCCGCGATGACCGTCCACCGCATGCTGATGGCCCCCGAAGACGACGGGACCACCTTGTTCGCCGAGGCTCCGGCGAAGGCTGACCTGATCGTGGTCGACGAGGCGTCCATGCTGGACCTTCATCTGGCGGTACGCCTGACGGCCGCGATTCCCGACGGGAGCCATCTGCTTCTCGTCGGCGACACCGACCAGCTGCCCTCGATCGGGCCGGGCAACGTGCTGGGCGACGTGTTGAAGGTGCCCGAGGTGCCCCGGGTGCGGCTGACGAAGGTCTTCCGGCAGGCCGAGGGGAGCGGGATCGTCCGGGCGGCGCATCTCATCCGTTCCGGGGAGCTGCCCGACCTGCCGGGGCGGGGCGGGTTCTGGTTCGAGGAGGTGGGCGATCCCGCGCTGGTCGCCGATCGGGTGGTCCACCTGGCGACCGAGGGGATCCCGCGCAAACAGGGCGTGCCCGCCGACCAGGTGCAGGTGCTGTGCCCGATGCGGCGCGGGGTGACCGGGACGGTCGAGATCGGGCGGCTGCTGCAGGAGCGGCGCAACCCCGCGCGTGAGGGGGTGGCCGAGTTCTGGTCGGGGCCGGAGGTGTTCCGGGTCGGCGATCGGGTCATGCCGGTCCGCAACAACTACGACAAGGGCGTCTTCAACGGCGAGACCGGCACCATCACGTCGATGGACCTGCCCGGCCGGACCGCCTCGCTGCGGGTCGACGACGGGCGTGAGGTCGACTACGGCTTCGACGAACTCGACGACCTCACCCACGCCTACGCGATCAGCGTGCACCGGGCCCAGGGCAGCGAATACCCGTTCGTGGTGGCGCCGCTGGTGGCCGAGTCGGGCGGCATCATGCTGCGACGGCGGCTGCTCTACACCCTGGTCACCAGGGCGCGATCGTGGGTGGTGCTGGTGGGACACCGGGAGGCGCTGGAGCAGGCGGTCCACCAGCTGGGAACGGCCCGGAACACCGGGCTGGCCCGGCGACTGAACGTGTAGTCGCTCAGCGGGACGGTGATCGGAGTCGGGCCCGTCTTCGGCTAATCAGCGGCATCCACTCTGTTGCCATTCGAGGTTGCGCGGGCGTGGATGCGGGCGCCGATCGGTTCACCCGTGATCAGCAGCTCCGGGTCGGCTGTCGCCGCGAAGCGGCGGCCGTCGTCCAGGCGGGCGATGACGATGCCGGTTCGACGGCCGTCTCGTGAAAATCTGATCGTGTACGTCTCTATCGTCGCCGGGCCGTTCGCTTCTGAGGCCGACTCCACCTTCGGCCAGGCGTCGACCTGGGTCTGGAGGTCTGACTGTTCTGTCCAGGGGGCGGGTGTGGTGGCGTACAGACCGACGGAGTATTTGGTCAGCAGGCCGCCGTTGGCGCCCACCAGCACCCGGTCACCGGGGTGGGCCCGGCAGAAGGCCACGGCCTCGGCGATGGCGTGGAGTGAATAGTCGTTGCCGGGGCCGCCGAAGAACGGGAGGCCGCCGGTCAGGGTGAGCGGGCAGGTCAGCGGGATGGCGTCGGTGATGTTGGAGACGGCGATCGGGAAGCAGCTGTAGAGGTCGGCGGCGGCGATGTCGCCGGGGGTCGCGCCCGCCTGGGCCAGGGCGTCGGTGACGGCCAGGATCGCGGCGGGGCTGCGGCTGAGGTCGGGGCGGGCGAGGATGTCCTGTTCGCGGATGTCGGCGTGGCCGTGGAGGTGGACCCATCGGACTTCGGGGACGCCGAGGGCCCGCGCCTTCTCGCGTGACATCAGCAAGACGGCGGCGGCCTGGTTGACCTTCTCCCTGGCGACCACGTAGCGCGGGTAGGGGTCGGCGATCATCCGGTTCTGCGGCGACACCGTGACCAGTTCTTCCGCCGTCCGTTCGGTGGGGGCGGCGGCGTGCGGGTTGCGGGCGGCGATCCGGGTGAAGGGGGCGAAGAGGGCGCCCATGCCGTGGGCGTAGTCGTCGCGGGTCTGCTTCAGGCGGGCGCGGCGGGCGTTCTCGAAGAGGGCGTACTGCGCGGCCGCGCTGGTCAGGCCGTGACGGGCGAGTTCGAGGTCGATCAGTCCGTCGAGACCGTGGCCTCGGTCTTCCAGGCTGCCCTGTACGTGTTCCGCGAAGTCCGGCCTGTCGGGAGATCTCACCAGATGGGCGATGGTGGAGATGGCCTCCGCCCCGACGACCAGCGCCGCCTCCGACTCCCCCGCCGCGATCGAGGCCGCCAGTTCCGTCACGAGGCGCTGCGGTGACTGGCCACCCGTGACGTCGAGGATCGCGCGCTTCGGGTCGGCGCCGATCCGCGCGGCGACCGAGCGGGGAAAGTTGTTCGACCTGCCCAGGAGGGCCACCGCCTGCGGGGTGGAGATCTCGAACTGGCGGACGGCGGCGACGGTGTCGATCGCCCGGGGGTCGAGGCCCGCGATCGCCTGGGCCGCCGCGGCGGCGGCCAGTTCGACCGGGGACAGAGCGCGGTAGGCGGGGTCGCCGAGTCGCTCGGAGACCTGACCGGCCCCGACCAGAACGGGAGTGCGCGGATCATGCATGGGCCATTCTTACCCTCGACTCCCCCACCGCCTGACGTCACACGTGACCAGCGGAATCGTCAAATTGACTGAAACGCCGTTCATCTCACCGCCCGGACCCCTCGGCGCTGGCCGTCCGCGAAGGCCGCTTTGACCGGACTTCCCGGAGTTAACCTGCTGACCTGTGAGCACCGATCCCGGTATGCCCATTCCGGGACCCGGCCGTCCGCGAGACGCCGAGGTCGACCGGAAGGCCCTCAGAGCCGCGCTGGCCCTGTACGCCGAACTGGGCTGGGCGAAGTTCACGCTCGACGCGGTCGCCCGCCGGGCGGGCATCGGCAAGGCCGCACTTTACCGGCGCTGGCCCAGCCGCGAGCGGCTGATCGCCGACGCCATCGAGTCTGCGCTGGTCGGGCCGTCGTTCGACATCGACACCGGCACACTGCGGCAGGATCTGCGGGAACTCACGGGCGCGATGCTCTCCCACTACTTGGGGCCCTACGGGCTGGCGGGGCTGCGGCTGATCGTCGAGGCGAAGGCCTATCCCGAACTCTTCTCCCCCGTGACGGGGGTGATCCGGCGGTCGCGCGTGCTGGAGGCGCGGGCCATCATCCGGCGCGCGATCGCCCGGGGGGAACTCGGCGCCGACGCCTCACCCACGTTGATTCTCGACACGCTGCTCGGCGCGGTGCTGCAACATGTGATGGCGACGCCGGAGGAGCTCCGCGAGGAGATGCGGACCCAGGCGTCGGCGTACGCCGACCGGCTGATCGAGTTCGTGATGACGGCGGCGACCGTGCTCTATCCCCCGGCGAAGGCCTGAAGCCGGTCGAACCGCTCGTCGCCGAGCTCCAGGTCGGCCGCGGCCAGATTCTCCGCCAGGTGAGCCTCCGAGGTCGTGCCGGGAATGGGCAGCATGTTGGGCGCGCGCCGCAGCAACCACGCCAGCGACACCTGCGCCGGCGTCGCGCCGAGCTCCCCGGCGACCTCCTTCACCACGGTGTTCGAGGCCGCGACGGGATAGAACGGCACGAACGCGATGCCCAGTTCGGTGGTCCGGTCGAGCACGGCCTCGTGGGTGCGGTCTCCCACGTTGTACGCGTTCTGCACCGCCCCGATCGCGGTGATGCGCAGCGCGGCGTCGAGCTGCTCGACGCTCACCTCGGACAGCCCGATGGTCCCGATCTTCCCCGCTTCCCGTAACTCGACCAGCGCGCCGAGCTGGTCTTCCAGGGCCACCAGCGGATCGATGCGGTGCAGGTAGAAGAGCGGGATGTGATCGACCCGCAGCCTGCGCAGACTGAGCTCGGCCTGCTGCTTCAGATAGGCGGGGTTCCCGACGGGCACCCACTCGCCCGGGGACGGACGGGTCTCCCCCGCCTTGGTCGCGATCAGCAGCCCGTCGGGGTAGGGGTGCAGCGCCTCGGCGATGAGGGCCTCGTTGTCGCCGAGCGCGTAGACGTCGGCGGTGTCGATGAGCGGCACCCCGAGTTCGGCCACTCTCCTGAGCAGCTTGACGGCCGCCGGACGGTCGGCGGGGCCGTGCCAGATGTCCGCATCGGCGAGGCGCATCGCGCCGAAGCCGATCGCGCCGGTCGGAATGGTCATGACAGTTCTCCCAGGTGTTCGCGGACGACCTTCTTGGGGACGCACATCCGCCAGGCGTCGACGACCAGTTCGCGCATCTGGGCGGGGTCGAGCCGGTCGAGCCGGCACTCCACCCACTGGTAGCGCATGTCGACAGGACCCGGCAGGAAGAAGGTCTCGGGCTGAGCCGCGACCAGGGCGGCGCGCTCCTCCTTCGGGTAGCCGAAGCCCATCGTCGTCTCGTCGCGGCTGAACGCGACGTAGACGATCCGCCCGACGCGGAACTTGACCCGGTCGCGGATCAGGTGCTCGGTCGTGCGGGGCAGGGGCAGCGCGACCCGGCGCACGTCGTCGACGTCGACCATCGGGGAACCTCCTTGAACGCAGGCGTCCAGAGCACCGTATCTGGGTGTACCGACAACTAAACGGCCCTGTTGACCGACGTCCTGACAGGTGGCCCCTTACACCATTTACTCTTAGGAAACTTTCTTTTACATTGCTCGGAAGCCCCCCAGGAAAGGAGAGCTTCGCATGAAGAAAACGATCTTGTCGATCGTCACGGCCCTGGCCGCCGTGGCATCGACGCTGGTCGTCCTCACCGCCCCCGCGAACGCCCACGGTTACATTTCCTCGCCGCCCAGCCGGCAGGCGAACTGTGCCCAGGGCCGGGTGGCCAACTGCGGCCCGATCGTCTACGAGCCGCAGTCGGTCGAGGGTGCCAAGGGTCAGAAGAACTGCCACGGAGGTCTCGGACAGTTCGCGCAACTGAGCGATGAGAGCAAGCCGTGGCCGGCCACGTCGGTCGGGCAGAACGTGACCTTCAACTGGGTCCTGACCGCCCGTCACTCGACGAGCACGTGGGAGTACTTCATCGGCAACACCCGGGTCGCCGTCTTCAACGACGGCGGACGCCAGCCGGGCGCCACGGTCTCCCACAACGTGAACCTCGGCGGTTTCTCCGGACGTCAGCGCCTGCTGGCCGTCTGGAACATCGCCGACACCCCGATGGCCTTCTACAGCTGCGTCGACCTCCAGATCGGCGGTGGCGGCGGCAACCCGAACCCGACGCCGACCCCCACGCCGACCGTCACCCCCCGTCCGCCGTCGCCGACGCCCACGGTCACCCCGCCCCCCGCGGGTGGAACGTGGCGTGCCGGTGTGTCGTACGCGACCGGTTCCACCGTGACCTACGGTGGCGCCACCTACCGCTGCCTCCAGGCGCACACCTCGCTCACGGGCTGGGAACCGCCGAACGTGCCCGCGCTCTGGTCCCGCGTGTAGGCGACTGAAGACCGCCGGCACGGCGCAGTCCGCGCGCCGTGCCGGCTCCTGATCAACGATGAGGGATAGATGAAGCGTCTGGCAATCGTCCTGGCCCTCGTGGCCGGATGTTCCGCCCCTCCGCCGCCGCCGTCGTTCAACGCGGCCGACGTGATGTTCCTGCAGATGATGATCCCGCATCATGAGCAGGGCATCGAGATGGCGAAGATAGCCGAGCGACGGGCCGTCCGCCCCGAGGTGAAGGCGCTGGCGTCGGCGATCAGCGCCACCCAGTCGGACGAGGCGAAGACCATGACGACCCGCCTGACGAGGTGGGAGCAGCCGATGGACGCGGCCCCCGGCGCGCACGACGCCCACGGCGGCCTGCACGACACCCGCCCCTCCGACATCCTGTCGCTGAACGACCTCCCGGACGACCAGTTCGACACGAACTTCCTGAACCTGCTCACCGGCCACCAGCACAACGCCGTCGACATGGCCCGCACCGAGGTGAAGACGGGCCAGGACACCGCGACGAAAGACCTGGCCAAACGCATCGAGGACTCACGCAACGCCCAGATCAAGGAGATGCTCCGGCTCCTGGCCGCTCCCCCGCGTTAACCCGCCCGACAGG
Organism: Herbidospora mongoliensis; assembly: GCF_001570545.1. Taxonomy (GTDB): domain Bacteria; phylum Actinomycetota; class Actinomycetes; order Streptosporangiales; family Streptosporangiaceae; genus Herbidospora; species Herbidospora mongoliensis. Next base: position 92,933 of record NZ_BBXD01000009.1, read on the forward strand.
TTGATCGGGCAGCCTCTCGCGTGTGACCCGCACCCCCAAAGCCGCGCTGGCGGTCGGCGTACTCGCCACCGTCCTGCTCTCCGCCGCCCCCGCCTCGGCCGAGGGCCCCGAGGTCGTGACGACCGACAACGAGACCCCCGTCCTCTACGACGACTCCCGTGGAGGGAACGCGTCCGGTGACGACCCGGCGATCTGGGTCCACCCCCGCGACTCCCGCAAGTCGGTCGTCATCGTCACCGCCAAGGAGGGCGGCCTGCGCGTCTACGACCTTCGCTCACGCGAGCTGCAGTCTTTGAAGGCGACCAAGGCGCCTCGGCGCGATTCCAAAGAAGGGCGCTACAACAACGTCGACATCGCCTACGGCGTTTCTTTGAGCGGCCGCGAGGTCGACGTGGCCGTCGTCTCCGACCGGTACAACGACCAGGTCCGCTTCTTCGCCATCGACCCCGCCGGGTCGTCTTCGCACAGGCCGCTGCGCGAAGTGACGGCGCGGGACCAGAAGTTCCTGTTCAGCAAGGACCGCAAGACGGTCGACGAGGAGCACACGGCCTACGGCCTGGCCGTCTACCAGCCCCGCCCCGGCGTCTCCTATGCGGTGGTGACCCAGGAGGGTGCGACGACGATCGCGACCGCCCGGATCGTCGAGAAGAACGGGCGGCTGGGCTACACCGACGTCAGGAAGCAGACCATGCCCGCGAGCTTCCCGCTGCCTGACGGGAAGACCTGGAAGCCGTGCGACGAGCCCGGCGCGCTCCCCCACTTCGAGGGCTTGTCCGTCGACCAGCGTTCCGGGGTTCTGTACGCGGCCCAGGAGGACGTCGGGTTGTGGCGTCTCCAGCTGCCGCTGGGGTCCTCGAAGCCGAAGCTGATCGACAAGGTGAAGAACTTCGGCATCGAGGCGACGTACGACGAGGAGACCGAGGAGTGCACCCCGGTCGACCCGGACGCCTCCGGGTTCGGCGGCGATCGGTTGACCGCTGACGCCGAGGGTGTCGACATCTACTACGCGGGCGGCTCGGCCGGTTACGTGATCGTGTCCAGCCAGGGCGACGACACGTTCACCGTCTATGACCGGCAGGGCGCCAACAAGGCGCTGGGGACGTTCCGGATCAAGGGCGTCAAAGGCGTGGACGACGTCAACGGGTCCGACGGACTCACGGTGACCAACCGTCCGGTCGGGAAGTACACGAAGGGCCTCCTCGTCACCCACGACGAGCCGGACACCGGACGGAACGTGAACGAGAAGCGCGACGCGACGAACTTCTCCTACGTTTCGTGGGGCGACGTGGCCCGCGCGCTGCGCCTGAAGGTCGACACCAAGTGGGGCAACGACCCCCGCTTCTGATCATGCCCGTGGATACCCGGGCCTCGCCGGTTGGTTGAATGAGCCATGGCACTGCGCAACGCGATCATGGCCACCCTCCTCGACGGCGAGGCCTCCGGCTATGACCTGACCAAGAGCTTCGCCGCCTCGGTGGCGAACTTCTGGATGGCCACCCCGCAGCAGCTCTACCGCGAGCTGGAGCGCATGGAGGGCGACGGGCTGATCGCGGCCCGGGTCGTGGAGCAGGAACGACGCCCCAACAAGCGGGTCTTCTCGCTGACCCCGGCGGGTCTGGAGACCCTGTGCGACTTCACGGCGGAACCGCCCCGGCCGAGCGTGATCCGCGACGAGCTCATGGTGAAGGTCCAGGCCGTCGACTCCGGCGACATGGAGGCCGTCCGCACGGCGGTGTCCGAATGGCGGTCGTGGTCGGAGGCCAAGGTCGCCCGCTTCGAACGGCTGCGGCTGCGGCTGCTGGGCGGGGTGCCTGAAGAGGACTATCTGGTGAGCACCGCCAGGGTCGGGCCTTACCTGACGCTGATGCGGGGGCTGGCGTTCGAGAAGGAGAACGTGGCCTGGGCGGACAGGGTGCAGGCGATCCTGGAGCGACGGCTGGAGCTCATCCGCGGATGACGGCGGCCAGCTCAGGCCGCTTGGCGGTCCGGCCGTCGCCGGAGGAGCGGCCCCTGATGCGGCGCACCACCCACGGGCCGAGGAAGGCGCCGAGCCAGACCAGCTCCGCCTGATATCTGGCCAGCCTGGCGGGGGCCTCCAGGGGCGGCAGCGGGTCGGCCCAGGAGGCGTCGCAACCGGGCAGGCCCAGCGTGTGAGCCGCGGCGGCGGCCATCCTGGCGTGCCCCAGCGGGGTGGCGTGGATGCGGTCACGCGACCACAAACGGGGGTCGACGCTGATGTCGTAGGAGAACGTGTCGACGACGATGACGCCGTGGTCGCGGGCCGAGGCGCGGATCGCGTCGTTGAGCCGGAGGACCTTCGGGCGCAGGTGCCGGGCCAGCGGCACGATCCTCGCCACATCCGGGAAGGTGAAGGTCACCACGGTCGCGCCGGAGTCACTGAAGGCGGCGTAGAGGGTGTCGAGATCGGCCATCACCGCGTCGATGTCGACGCCCGGCCTGACGAGGTCGTTCATGCCGGCCATGACGGAGACCAGGTCGGGCTTCAGCGCGAGGGCGGGTTCGAGCTGAGTCGTCAGGATGTGACGGGTGAGCTGGCCCCGGACGGCGAGGTTGGCGTAGTGGATCCCGTCGTGGTGGACGGCCAGCGTCTCGGCGAACCGGTCGGCCCAGCCCCGGTAGCCGCTGTGCTCGTCGCCGTCGTTGAGCCCTTCGGTCTGACTGTCGCCGACGGCGACGTAGCGCAGGTAGCCCATCCCGACTCCTTCATAGTCAATTAGTTGAATAGTAGCCATAGCGAGTAGGGGATAACCCTCTGGGTGTACGGCCGCCACTCGGCGACAGTGGGACCGTGACCACGTGGCTGGCGCTGGAGCTACGGCGCAAGTGGCGGGTGCTGACGGTCCTCGCGCTGCTGACCGCGCTGACCGGCACCGTCGTGTTCACCACGCTCGCCGCGGCCCGGCGCGGGGCCGGCGCCCTCGGCCGGATGGCCGCCGTCACCCTCCCCGCCACCGCCGGAGTGCTGCCGAACCGCCCCGGCTTCGACTGGTCTGTCGTGCGCGGCCTCCCAGGCGTCGAAGCGGTCGGTACGTTCAGCTTCAACTCCTCGGGCAACGAGCTCAACCCCGCCCCGGACGGGGTGTGGTTCCCCCCGGCCGATCCGGCGTACATGCGTGACGTGGAACGCCCGGTCGTCCTGGAGGGCCGCCTGTTCGACCCGGGCGATCCGGCCGAGGCGGTCATCACCCCCGAGTACGCCGTCCGGCACGACCGCGCGGTCGGGGACGTCGTCCGGTTGCGTCTCACTCCCGACGGCGACGCGCGGGCGGATGTGACGATCGTGGGCGTCGTACGGTCCTATCTGTTCTGGGATCCGCCCGGCTCCACAGGTGGGCTCTGGACCTCCCCCGCGCTCTTCGCCGCCCACCGGGACCTGTTCGCGGGGATGCCGCTGAACGGTCTCGTCCGGCTCCGCGACGGCGAGGCCGGGCTGCCCGCGTTCCAGTTGGCCCTGCGCGCGGCCACCGGCGAGGAGATCCAGGTGTGGAACGTGGCCGCGCAGCTGCGCCGCGAACAGACGGTGACCGGCTACCAGAGCGCGACGCTGGTGGCGTTCGCGGCCGCGGCCCTCCTGGCGGGGGCGGTGCTGGTCGGCCAGGCGGCCGGGCGGGTGACGGCGGGGGCGCGCGCCGAACTCGGCGCGTTGCGCGGCTGGCTGAGCCCCCGCGAGACGACCGGGTTCGCGGTGGTCGCCCCTGCCCTGGCGGTGAGTTCCGGGGCGCTGCTGGCCGTACCGGCTGCGGTGGCGTTGTCGCCGTTGGGGCCCATCGGGCTGGCCGCGAGCTTCGAACCCGCGCCGGGGACGGCCGTCGACGCGGCGGTGCTCACGGCCGGGCCCGTCGTGCTGGCCGTTCTCGTCCTCGCCGGTGTGTGGCGCGTCCCCCACCGGGTGAACCCACGCCGCTCCCGGCTGGTCGGCTCGACCGTGCCGGTCATTCTGGGGGTACGTCACGGCGTCGGCCCCGGCCCGGGACGCGCCTCCCTGCTCGGCGCGGTGACCGGTGTCGCGGGGGTCGCGGCCGTGCTGACCTTCTCCAGCGGGATCGCGGCGGCCGACGTCGGCCGGTTCGGGTTCACCCACGAGATCACCGTCACGGTCGAAGCCGATTCCGGTCCGGTCGTGGCCCCGCTGCTCGCGGATCCCGACGTCGAGGGCCTCAGTGACGTGCGAGCTTCGGTCGCGGCGTCCGGTGATCGCTCGCTCACCCTGTTCGCCCGGACGACTCATGGACGGGCCCCCGACCTGGTGCTCACCCAGGGCCGTGCGCCGACCGGCCCGGACGAGATCGCGCTGGGGCCGTTGAGCGGGGCGTACCGGATCGGTTCTCAGGTCAGCCTGACCGGCCCGGCGGGCAGCGCCCGCTTCACCGTCGCCGGCATCGGATTCGTGCCCGAAGCGGGCCAGAACGACTACGGCACCGGGGGCTGGCTCACCCCGGCCGGCTATGACCGGCTGTTCCGCGCCGACCAGTACCGTTTCGTCGGTGTCCGGCTGAAGCCCGGCACCACCGGGAGCGGGCTCGTCACCGCCGTCGGCCCCCTCGGCCTCGTCGAACCCACCCCGGAACCGGCCGAGATCCGGCTCCTCCACGACCTTCGCTGGCCACCGGCCGTGGTGGCGGCGTTCCTCGCCCTCCTCGGTCTCGGCGGCCTCACCCACGCGCTGTCCACCACCGCCCGGCGGCGCGAACTCCTGCTGGCACGGGCCCTCGGCCTCACTCCCGGCCAGGCCAGGCTGACCGTGCTCACCCAGGCGACGGCCATCGCCGCGACGGCGCTGCTGGCCGGATTGCCACTGGGCGTGGCGGCCGGACGGATCGCATGGCGGGTGGTCAGCGAGACGACCCCGCTGTTGTACGTGGCACCGTGGACGTGGACCGTCCTGTCACTGGTGCCGGCGGCATTCGCGGGGGCGGCGGTGGCGAGCCTGTATCCGGGGCGACGCGTGGCCCGCGCGAACATGGCCGCCGCGCTGAGAGCGGGGTAGCGATTCCCGGCGGCCCGGATCGATAACCTCTCGCGCCCGATCAGGTCGGTCCTGCATGCTTGTCGCCACACGTCGAACGGAATCAGAAGGGGTCTGCCATGCGGTGTCATCCCCGAATGCCCCTGCTTGGGGAGGCTCACGTGTGACGCTGGTCGCGTCGATCACGTGAGCCGTCTCGGACCAGATCGGGTCCGAGACGGCTTTCTCTTTGGGCGGGTGAGGGCGCTGGTGTGCTCGACGGTTTCATACGCCGTTCTGGGTGGGTTCGATTCCCACACCCGCCACCGGGCGACGTACGAGAAAGATGAGAGCGGAACCGTCAGAAGCACGTTGAGAAGAACCTGAATCACGTCGCCCTCGGCGAAGTGCCGCAGGGGGATCAGGTTGAGGTAGCGGCCACCCGCGCCGGGGTTCCCGTGCGGCATCACCTGCGTCGCGCAGACGAACGTCGCCGCCGCGCCGGTCAAGAGGAAGTCGGCGAAGCGGCGGCGTACCGCGTATAAGACCACCGCGTAGCCGACCAGGGTGACCACCACGATCAGTGGGACAAGGCCCGCCAGGTGCCGCGTGTGGTTCAGGCGGTGATCGTGGTCGGCATGGGCCACCAGCGTGCCACACGCCGATCACGGAACCCCTGTCGTCCTGGGGACTACATCGGCATCAGGACCTTGTCGATGATGTAGACGGTCGCGTTGCCGGTCTGGACGCCGCCGCACACGATCTTCGCCTCGTTGACGGTGAGGTCCTCGCCCGCGCCCGTCACGGCCAAAGTGCCGCCCTGGAGCGTCGCGGGCACGGCGCCGGGGAGGGCCGAAGGCGCCAGGCGGCCCTGGACCACGTGGTAGGTGAGGATCTTGGTCAGCAGCTCCTTGTCGGCCAGGACCTTGTCGAGCTGGTCCTTCGGGATGGCGGCGAACGCGTCATCGGTGGGGGCGAAGACGGTGATGTCCTTGGCGGAGTTGAGGGTGTCGACCAGGCCGGCCTTCTTCACGGCGGTCACGAGGGTCGACAGGACCGGGTTGTTGGAGGCCGCGGTGGCCACCGGGTCGTCGGCCATGCCGGTGAAGCTGCCCTCGCCCGCGGCCGGTACGGCCGAGCAGGCCGGGCCGAACGGCCCGGCGGCCGGCTGGGCGGCGGCGGAAGCCGGCTCGGTCACCGGGGCGGGGACGTTCACCGGGGCCTCCGCCGCGGTGCCGGCGGTTCCGGCTCCGCAGGCCGAGGTCGCGGCGATGGCGGCGGTGGCCAGGGCGAGCAGGAACGTCTTCTTCATCGAATCCTCTTTCCGGTGCGGGTCACGGGACCGTGACCACGATTGAGTGGTGGCCGGTGGCGCCGTCGGGGAAGGGCGGCACGCGGGCCATCTGCTGGGTCCGTCCGGCGCCGTCGGTGGCGCGGACCTCCAGGCGGTGGGTTCCCGGGGTGGCCTGCCACGTCCAGGCCCACTGGCGCCAGGTGTCGACGCCGGGCACGTCGGCCAGGCGGGCCTGCGACCAGGGGCCGCCGTCCGCGCGGACCTCGACGGCGGCGACGCCCCGGTGCTGCGCCCAGGCGACTCCGGCGACCTGGACGGGGCCCGGCGCCACCCGGGCCAGCGGGGCGGGCACGTCTATGCGCGACATCGTCTTGACCGGGCCGTCCGCCGCCCAGCCCCGGCGGACCCAGTAGGCCTGTTCGGCGGCGAACGTGGTGAGCTTCAGTTCGACGACCCATTTGGTGGCGGAGGCGTAGCCGTACAGGCCGGGGACGACCATGCGGGCGGGGAAGCCGTGCTCGGCGGGCAGGACCTCGCCGTTCATCGCGACGGCGAGGAGGGCGTCGCGGCCGTCCATGACGGCGGTGAGCGGGGTGCCGCAGGTGAAGCCGTCGGCGGAGGTGCTGAGGAGCTGGTCGGCGCCTCGGCGCACCCCCGCCTCGCGGAGCAGGTTGAGCAGGGGCGCGCCGAGCCATCGGGCGTGGCCGGCGTAGGGGCCGCCGACCTCGTTGGACACGCAGGTCAGAGTGATGTCACGTTCCACGAGCGGGCGCGCGAGAAGGTCTTCGAGGTCGATCTCCAGGGGGCGGTCGACCATGCCGGTGATCCGCAGCGTCCAGTCGCTCGGGTCCACCCGGGGGACGACCAAAGCGGTGTCGACCCGGTAGAAGTCGCGGTTGGGCGTGGTGAAGGGGGTGAGGCCGGGGATCCGGAGGTCGGCACCTGCGGGCAGCGGTTTCGCGGGGATCACCGGCCGGGGCAGCCGGAACGTGGCCGCCACCGCGCGCCCGGCGCCGGCCACCCGCCCGATCACTCCCCCGGCCGCAGCGGTTACGAGCAGCCCGAACGACCCGGCCAGGAAAAGCCGCCGCCCTCCCGGCAACCGCCTCTTCGGCCACGCCCGCTCACCCCGCAACGCGACTGCCAGCAGCAGTGCCGCGGCTCCGGCAAGCCCGGATACGACCGAAGGCACCGCATCCAGCCAACTCGCCCCAGGTCGACCGGCCGCCACGACCGCGGCGACTGTCCCGGCGCACCCGATGGCGGCCGCCGCGAAGCCCGGCCGCCGTTCGGCGGCTCGGCCGAGGGCCATGGCGATGGCCGCCACCACCAGGACCATGCCGCCGATCAGGACGGCCTTGTCGTAGACCCCGAACGTCCGGATGGCGAAGTCCTTGAGGACAGCCGGAGTGGCGTCGATGACCATCCCGCCGACGGCGACGAGCGGTGACGCCGACGGGCGGAGCGCGATCGCGGTCAGTTCGCCCACGCCCAGCGCCACGGCTGCCGCGGACAGTCCTCGCGCCGACTCCCGGATGAATCTCACGCGGGGTCTTCGGAGCGGCGCGCTCCTCGGATTGCCCTGACTTCACAGATCGTGGCCACTCGACGACAAAATGCAACCGCATCGTCACATCGGGCCAGGTCAACTGGGGTACGCACGGCGGGTGGCCACCACCTGTACCCGGCCCGGCGTCGTGCTGGCCGTCTGCTGTGTCAGCGTGTTCATCGTCGGCATGGACAGCAGCATCCTCAATGTCGCGCTGCCCTCGATCCAGCATGTCTTCGGCGCCTCCATCTCGGGAGCGCAGTGGACGCTGGACGCCTACACCCTGACGCTGGCCTCGTTCCTGATGCTGTCCGCCTCCACGGCGGACCGGATCGGGAGAAGGAAGGTCTTCCAGACGGGGCTCGCGGTCTTCACCACCGGGTCGCTTCTGTGCAGTCTCGCGCCCAGTCTCGAATGGCTGATCATCTTCCGGGTCATCCAGGCGGTGGGGGGCAGCATGCTCAACCCGGTCGCGATGTCGATCATCACCAACACGTTCACCGAACCCCGGGCGCGAGCCAGGGCCATCGGCGCCTGGGGCGGGGTGGTGGGCGTCAGCGTCGCGGCGGGGCCGCTCATCGGCGGCGCTCTGGTCGAGTTCATCGACTGGCGCGCCGTGTTCTGGGTCAACGTCCCGATCGGTATCGCCGCGTTCATCCTCGCTATGCGCGACGTGCCGGAGTCGAAGGCGCCGCATCGACGCAAGTTCGACCCGGCGGGACAGATCCTCGTCGTCGGCACCGTGTTCCTGCTGACGTTCGGCATCATCGAGGCGCCTCACACCGGCTGGGGGTCCCCGCAGATCGTCCTCTGCCTGTTCGCCTCGGTGGCCTGCCTGATCGCGCTGATCTTCGTCGAGCTGCACAAGAGCGAACCGCTGGTGGACGTCAGGTTCTTCAAGGCGCCACCGTTCGCGGGGGCCACCTCGATCGCGCTGATCCTGTTCACCGCCCAGGGCGGGTTCCTGATCCTCAACACGCTGTACCTGCAGGACATCCGCGGGTTCTCACCGCTGGAGGCGGGGGTCTCGATCCTGCCGATGCCGGCGCTGATGGCGATCTTCGGGCCGATCTCCGGGCGGGTCGTCGGCAGGTACGGGCCACGGCCGTCCATGCTCCTGGGGAGCACCGGCAGCATCTGCGCGGGCCTGCTCGCGGCCATCCCGCCCGAGCTCCCGACCGGAATCCGGATGTACGTGTGTTACGCCCTCATGGGCTTCGGGATCGGCTGGCTGAACGCCGCGATCACCACCACGGCCGTGTCCGGGATGCCCAACGCGCAGGCGGGAGTCGCGGCCGGGATCACCTCGACCATGCGGCAGACGGGCGTGACGCTCGGGGTGGCGATCATCGGGAGCGTCCTCGCCACGCACGTCACGGTGCTGGCGCCCGGTCCGGCCTACTCGGCGGCCTACCGGATCTGCTGGGCGATCATCACGACCTGTGGGGTCCTGGTGCTGATCATCGGGTTGATCACGACGGGGCGGTGGGCGCAGCGGGCGGTCTACCGGCAGGTGAGCAAGCATCCGATGGAGAAGATCTGGCATCCCTAGGACTTTCCTGACTTTCGTCGTGACTCACCACATAATGTCCGCATGGCGCGCGCCGTTCCGCTGGGGCCCGACGACCCGACCGACGTCGGGGAGTACCGAATCACCGGCAAGATCGACGAGCCGGGGCCGGAGGACGCCTATCTCGCCACCGATCCACACGGGACGCCGGTCGTCATCCGGTTGCTGGCCGCCGTCGCGGAGCCCGAGCGGGTCACGGCGGCCGTCGGGCCGCTGAAGGGGGTGCCCGCGTTCTGCGTCGCCCAGGTCCTGGGGAGCGGCACTCTGGGCGATCGGCCCTATGTGGTCTCCGAGCATGTGGACGGCCCGACTTTGGCGGAAGCCGTACAGGAGAACGGGGTTCTGAGCGGGGCGGCGCTGCACCGGCTCGCGGTGGGGACCATGAGCGCGGTGGTCGCCATCCATCAGGCGGGCGTGCTGCACGGGGACATCCGGCCGGGCACCGTCGTTCTCGGGCCCGACGGGCCCCGGGTGGCGGACTTCGGGTTGAACCAGGCGCTGCGGACGTCCGAGACCACAGCCACGCGACATGTGGGGAAACCGGCCTATCGGGCGCCTGAGGAGTTCTCAGACGCCCAGGGGGGACCTCCCGCCGATGTCTTCGCCTGGGCCGCCACGATGGTGTTCGCGGCCACGGGGCGGGATCCGTTCGCCGGGGACTCGGTCGCGACGACGGTCAACCGGGTGCTGCACGATCCGGCCGATCTCACCGGGATCGACGTCGACCTGCGGACCGTGCTCTCGGCGTGCCTGTCCAAGGGTCCCGGCGACCGGCCGGTCGCCGGCGACGTGCTGTTACGTCTCATCGGCGAGGAGTCGCTCCTCCACGTCACCGGGCGGGTGACACCTCCACGGCGCAGACCGCCCTGGCGGCTCGGGGTGTCGTTTCTCGCGGGGGCGCTGGTCGCCGGACTCGCGGTCTTCCTCGCCGTGCCGCCTCGCGTCGAATACGTGAAGGTCCAGGCCGCGCCACCCACGCTGGCCACCGCGGCGACGACCGAGGTCGAACTCGCTTCGGTGCCGGAGGAGACGACGGACCTCAAGATCGACGGGACCTCGGTCACGCTGCACGAAAACGCCGAGGACCCGGTCAGGTTCAACAGCTATCTCTCGCTCGACAGTCCGTTCGCCGCCTTCGTCCGGCGGACCGACGGGACGTTGACCGAGGTCGGGCGGGGTGAGGAGCCCACGGTCTCGCCCGACGGGAAATGGGTGGCCCTCAGCCCGTGGGTCAAGTTCCTGGAGTCCGACTACGACTTCGTCAAGTTCCGCGATCTCGCGACCGGCGCCGAGTTCACCGTCAACACCGTGCGCAAACCGCAGCAGACCATCATTCCGAGCTGGTCGCGTGACGGGACCAAGGTCGTGCTCTCCGTCGAGAACGTCGACGAGGATCGCATGGACGGCTACGTCGTCGTGGACGTCAACGCCAGGACCGCGAACTTCGTCAAGACCGAGTACACCGGCGGCTCCATCTACCCGTTCGGGTTCACCCCCGAGGGGACCGTCGCGCGCGGCTACAGCGACGGCAAGAGCCTCGGGGTGGAGATCTACGACGCCCGGGGCCTGGTGATCCGGACTCTCCACTGGGTCGGCATCCCCCGCGACCGGAACTGGTTCAGCCCGTCGGGCGCGAAGCTGGCGACGGTCTGCCCGAAGAACGAGGGCCTGTGCGTGTGGGACTACAAGACGGGCGGGCGGCTGGCGACCATACCGATCCCCGACGACACCCTCTGGAACGGCTGGTTCACCGACCGCCATCTCGTCGTGCGGGTGCCGGTCAAGAAGGGGTACGAGGTCCGGATCATCGACCTGCTCGGCAAGGTCGAACGGGTACTGGCGACCATCGACGGCAAGAAGGAGACCGCGTTCTTCCGCCTGGGCACGCTCCCATGATGATCGGCGGTCACCGGATCGTCGGGCAGCTCGGGGCCGGCGGGCAGGGGGTCGTCTACCTGGGCGAATCGCCCACCGGGGAGCGGGTGGCGGTCAAGGTCCTGCGCGGCGGCGACGTGGGGGCGTTCCTGGCGGAGTCGGAGATGGTGCGCCGGGTGCGCACCTTCTGCACCGCCCAGGTGCTGGAGACCGGCGTGGCCGACGGGGCGCCCTACATCGTCAGCGAGTACGTCGACGGCCCGAGCCTGGCCTTCGCCCTGGCCGAACGCGGGCCGCTGAAAGGCGCCGAGCTGGGGCGGCTCGCCATCGGGACCATGACCGCGCTGGCCGCCATCCACCGGGCCGGGGTGGTGCATCGCGACTTCAAGCCCGCCAACGTGCTGCTCGGCGGCGACGGGCCGCGCGTGATCGACTTCGGCATCGCCCAGCTGGGCGGTTCGACCGCTTCGGATGTCGTCGGTACGCCGCCCTACATGGCCCCCGAGCAGTTCCGCGGTGAGCCCGCGGGGCCGCCCGCCGACCTGTTCGCGTGGGGGTCGACGATCGTGTGCGCCGCGACCGGGCGGCCGCCGTTCGGGACCGAACCCGTTCCCGCCGTCATCAACCGGATCCTCAACCGCGAGCCCGACCTGGGCGGGCTCGACGGAGACCTGCGGGAGCTGGTGGTGGCCTGCCTGGACAAGGACCCGGCGGCCCGGCCGGCCGCACAGGCGGCGCTGATGCGGCTGCTCGGCGAACAGACCGCTCCCGGCGGCGTGGCGCGGGACCACACCGCGGAACAGCCGGCAGGGCCGGCACCCCGGCCGGTCCGGTCCAGACGATGGTGGATCGCCGTTCTGGCCGCCGTCGGCGTGACCGCGGCCGTCCTGGTCACCCGGCCGGATCCGCCGGCCGCCGCGCCGCCGCCCCCGGTGGCGGCCCCGGTCCCGATCGTGGTGCGGCCCATGGCCGCGGCCTCCACGGTCGACGTCGAGATCGAGTCGCTTGGCGTCACGTTGCACGAGAACCCCGACGACGGCCTGTGGGTCTCCTCCTACGAGAACGCACAGGAGGAGGGTGGGAACGGCGGCTACATCCGCGAACCCGCCACCGGGAAGTTCACCTCCGTGGGCAACCTGGCGGAACCTTCCGTCTCCCCCGGCGGCCGGTTCGTGGCGGTCCTGTCGGGCGCCCGGCTGATGGCGCCCGACTTCGACTTCGTCCGCTTCACCGACCGGCTGACCGGCACCACCCGTCAGGTCACGACGGTCCCCCGCCCCGCGTTGGGCCGCCAGCCCGCCTGGTCGGCCGACGGCAGCCGCCTGCTGATGACCGTCAAGGGCGCCGCGAGCGACTCCCCGATCACCGGCTTCGTCCTGGTCGACCCGGTCACGGGCACATCGGCCGTCGAGGACGTCGCGGTGCCCGGCTCGGAGCCGTTCCTCTGGGGCCCGGAGAAGGACACGCTCGCCCGTGAGACCGGCGGCACGACCACGATCTACTCGGTCACGGGCGAGAAGATCAGAGAGCTGAAGGACACCGGCGACCTCTACAGCACCCGCGACGGTTCGCTGCTGACCGGCTGCGACGAAGGCCGGGTGTGCGTGCTCGACGCGGTCTCCGGCGCGGAGCGCCGCGGGTTCGACCTGGCCGAAGGGCTGTCCGTGGACGGCTGGCTCGACGACGGCCACGTCCTGTCGAGCCGGCGCGGCAAGGACAGGTTCGAGGTCGTGCTGCTCGACCTCGACGGAGAGCAGGTGAGGGTCCTCGCCGACGGGCCCGACAAGGTGTTCCCCGACATGCGGCTCAACTGGACCCCCCGCTAGTCGTCGGTCCCCCGGGCGACCGAGGCGACCGGGCCGGGGCAGCGGACCGTGACCGTGGCCGTCCGGTCGTCGTCCGACTCGAAGGTCACCGAGGCCGAGGGCGCCGGGCCGCGTTCGACGTCCTCGACGCCGTGGCCCTGCGCCGGGGTCCACGACAGCAGCACGGCCCGGCCGCCGGAGCAGGCGGCGGTGACCGAGCCCTCCTCGTAGGCGAAGCTGCCCCCCGCCCGCAGCGTCACGCCCGGCGGGGCGGGCGGCAGCGCCGAGGCCGTGACCAGCACCTGCTCCACCTCCGCCACGGTCAGCACGTCGCCGGGCGCGATGAGCGAGACCGCCCACACGCCCACCGATGTGGCACAGGCCGCCGCCAGCAGCCAGCCCGCCAGTCCCGCTCCGCGCATCGTCCGCCTTTCTGAGGGAACGCAACAGGCACTACCCAGAAAGGCGGACAGGTGGCACACCTGCTTCTCGTGGAAGACGATCCCCAGGTCAGGGCGGCCCTCACCCGGGCGCTGACGGGGCTCGGGCACGCGGTCAGCTCGGCGTCGCAGGGCATGGCGGGGCTGACCCAGGCGCTGGAGGAGCGGCCCGACCTCGTCGTGCTCGACCTCGGGCTGCCCGACGTCGACGGGTGTGAGGTGCTGCGGATGCTGCGGGCGGTCAGCACGATCCCGGTGATCGTGGCGACGGCCAGGGACGCCGAACAGGACATCGTGCGGGCGCTCGACGCGGGGGCCGACGACTACGTCGTGAAGCCGTTCGGCGCCGGGCAGCTCGACGCCCGGGTGCGGGCGGTGCTGCGGCGCGGCCGTGAGCGGGCCGAGCCCGAGGTGATCGTGGTCGGCGGGCTGCGGGTGGAGCCGGGCGCGCGGGAGGCCTCGCTCGACGGGCGACGGCTCGACCTGACGCCGAAGGAGTTCGACCTGCTGCACCATCTGGCCGCGCGGGCCGGGCAGGTGGTGCAGAAACGCGAGCTGCTGGCGGAGATCTGGCGGATGGCCTACGGCGGCGGCGACAAGACGGTCGACGTGCACCTGTCGTGGCTGCGGCGCAAGCTCGGCGAGACCGCGCAGAGCCCGCGCTACCTCCAGGCGGTGCACGGGGTCGGCGTGAAGATCGTCGACCCGACCCGGTGAGGCGGCGGCTGGCCTCACTGACGCTGGCGACGACGTCGCTGGTGCTGGTGGCGTTCCTGGTCCCGCTGGCGGTGCTGGTGCAGGCGCTGGTCGCCGAACGCGCCACCGGCACGGCGGCGGCCTGGGCCGGTTCCGTCGCCGCGACGGCCGCGCTGGGCGACCGCGACGCGCTGGCCGCCGCCATCGCGCAGGCCAGGGGCGCGGGAGTGCCGGTGACGGTGTTCCTGCCGGGCGACCGCTTCGTGGGAGAGCCCGCCACCCGGGGGCCCGGCGTGCGGCTGGCCGAACTCGGCCGCAGCCTGACCGTCGACACGCCGCAGGGCCGGGAGGTGCTGGTCGCGGTGCAGGGCGACGGGACGACCGTGGTCCGGGCGCTGGTCGCGCCGGAGCGGCTGCGGGAGGGCGTGACCAGGACCTGGCTCGTGCTCGGCCTGATGGGGCTGGCCCTGCTGCTCGTGGGGGCGCTGGTGGCCGACCGGCTGGCCCGGTCGCTGATCGGCCCGGTGGCCGACGCGGCGGGCGTGGCGCGGCGGCTCGGCGGCGGCGACCTGGCCGCGCGGGTGACACCCGGCGGCCCGCCGGAGATCCGCGACGTCGGCGCGGCGCTCAACCAGCTCGCCGGACGCATCGACGGCCTGCTGCGCCGGGAACGGGAATCGGTGGCCGACCTGTCCCACCGCCTGCGCACCCCGGTGACGGCGCTGCGGCTGGAGGTCGACGCGATGCGCGACCGCGACGACGCCGCCCGCGTCGGCGCGGCCGTGACCAGCGTCGAACGCATGGTCACCCAGGTCATCACCGAGGCCCGCCGCTCGGGCGCGGAACCCGGGCCGGGCTGCGACGCGGCCGAGGTGGTGGCCGAGCGGGTCGCGTTCTGGTCGGCCCTGGCCGACGACCAGAACCGCCCTCGTTCCGTACGGCTCTCGCCAGGCCCCCTGCCCGTCCCGGTCCGCGCCGAAGACCTGGCCGCGCTCGTCGACCTGCTGCTGGAGAACGTGTTCGCGCACACCCCCGAAGGCACCCCCTTCACGGTCGAGCTCACCGGCCGGCCCGGCGGGGCCGTGCTGACGGTCGGCGACGAGGGACCCGGTTTCCCCGGCGCCGACCCGGTGGAGCGGGGCGCCAGCGGGGCCGGGTCGACGGGCCTGGGGCTGGACATCGCCCGGCGGACGGCCGAGGAGTCGGGCGGGGCGCTGCGGGTGCGGAACGGGCCGGTCGGCGCCCAGGTCATCGTGGATTTGGGAATCCTTAGGAAACCGGCAGGGCCTTGATAGGCCGGTTTCTCAGAAAGTGGTGGAACACGGAGATCACCACAAGGAGAACCGATATGCGTAGGAAGACCATCATCGCCACCGGCGTTCTCGCCGCCGCCCTCGCCGCCGGTGTGGCCGGGGTCGGGATCGCGTCGGCCGACAGCGACACCACGGACACCCCCGACAAGGCGCCCACCCAGCCGACCGTGCTCGTCGACGCCGCCCAGCGCACCGCGCTCGGACAGGTGGCCGGTGGATGGGTCGTCTCGTCCGACCTCGAGGGCACGACGTGGGAGATCGAGGTCGCCGGCACGGACGGGACCGTCAAGGAGGTCTACGTCGACGCCGCCAAGGGCGCCGTCGTCCAGGCCCCCGCCGACGATGACAATGACGCCGACGACAACGACAACGACTGATCCGGCTTCAGGCCGTGGACCGTCTGACCTCAGGCGGGAGCCGTAACAGAAGTCGAGGCTCGTGAAGACGGCGGCCGGCCCGGTCCGGCCGCCACTTCGGCGCAGAAGGTCGCGGACGACGGCGTCACGGCTTGCGGGCGACGGCTCCGTAGGAGTCGATGGAGCGCTCGTAGCCGGACGGCTGCCACTCCGCCAGCGGCACCAGGCCCGGCTCGACGAACTCGAGGCCGTCGAAGACCGACTTCAGCTCCTCGACGCTGCGCAGGTAGTAGGGCACGCCGCCCGACTCGACCAGCTTCTCGGCCCCGTCGCCGATCGCGTCGCCCTCGGTGCTGTCCCAGAAGATCATGTAGCTGCCCGACGGGACCTGCTCCATGACGCGGTCGACGATCGACTTCAGCTCGTCGAGCTTCTCGACGTAGCCGAGCACGCCCATGAACATGACGCAGATCGGCTGGGTGAAGTCGAGCACGTTCCGGGCGTCGGTGATGATCAGATCGGGGTCGTGGTAGTCGGCCTCGACGTAGGTCGTCACGCCCTGGGGCGTGGTGTTGACCAGCAGCGCGCGGGCGTGTACCAGGACCATGGGGTCGTTGTCGACGTAGACGATCCGGGCGTCGGCGTGCACCGACTGGGCGACCTCGTGGGTGTTCTGCATGGTCGGCAGGCCGGTGCCGATGTCGAGGAACTGCTTGACGCCGCCCTCTTCCGCGACCCACCCGACGGTGCGGATCAGGAACTTCCGCGACTGCTTGGCCATGACCACGATGTCGGGGTAGACCGACGCGACCGCGTCACCCGCCTGGCGGTCGGCGGCGTAGTTGTCCTTGCCGCCCATCCAGTAGTTCCAGATACGCGCGGCGTGCGGCACATTGGTGTTGAGCTTGGCCGCGTAGTCGGCCCGCGGGTTCGTTAAGTCGTCGGCCATTTCGGCTCCCTGTACGGAAAATGTTCCGGGTCGCGAAGATCATACTTTCTGCGGCACAGAGCGTTACAAGCGAACCCCAAGTCGCCTCCGCCACGATAGGCGTTATGAGCGATTTCGCCGATGTGTTCACCGGAGTCACCCCTGGCCGACGCGGTCCCGGCCCCATCGGGAAAATCATCCTGATCGCGTGCTGGATCGCCGTGTGCGCCGCGTCCATCTACTTCTCGGTGCCCGCGCTGCGGCTCGCGACCGGCCAGATCGGCACCCCGGGCACCCTGACCGTGGTGTCGTGCGAAGAGCTCGGTCAGGGCCGGTACGACTGCAAGGGCTCCTTCCAGCCCGACTCGGGCGGCCCGGCGATCGCCGTCGCCGCCTCCCCCGACTCCGACGCGGGCGACGTCGAGCGGGCCCAGCTCACCCCCGAGGGCGACCAGGCCGCGCCCACGGGAACGAAGGGCGTGCTGAGCGCTCTGGCCCTGATCGGGGTGGGGATCGGCGGGCTCGGCTACCTGCCCTATGTGCTGATGTACTGGGCCGGGCTGCCCGGCCGCAGGTTCGCCGCCGTCACGGGCGGCGTGATCACCGTGGCGGGGCTCGTCCTGTGCATCGTGGGAGTCGGCGCCGCCATGTAACTTTTGCGAAGGTCCGGACATTCATCTGGTTGTGACGGCATTCGACGAGTTCTATCTGGCCCATTACCCGGCGGTGATGGGCTATGTCCGACGCCGAACGGCGTCGCCCGACGACGCCGCCGACGCGATCGCGGAGACGTTCGCCACCGCCTGGCGGAAACGCGACACCATCCCCGGCGAGGCCCGCTTATGGCTGTTCGGCGTGGCCCGGCGGGTGCTGGCCAACCAGCGCCGCGAAGACCACCGCCGCACCGCCCTGGCCGAGCGACTGCGCGTCGAACTGGCCACCGAACCGCGCGGCGAGCCCGACGGCGACCCGGACGCGGTCCGTGCCGCCTTCGCCCGCCTCGGTGACCTCGACCGTGAGGTGCTCTCGCTGGCCGGATGGGAAGGCCTGACCACCGCCGAGATCGCGAAGGTGCTCGGCTGCCCGCAGGGTGTCGCCAGGGTCCGCTTGCACCGTGCCAGGAAACGTCTCGCTCGGCTGCTCGACGCGGCCCACCTCGATCTGTCCCGGTACGGCTCCCGCGCCGGCTCCCTCGCGAAAGGACACCGATGAACATCGACCAGATGATCGCCGGGATCAACCCGGCTCCGGATGACGCCCCGGTCACGCCGGGCGCCCTCGCATTGCTGGAGGAGATCAAGGCCGTCCCCGCGGTCCGGCGCCCGCGCGCCCGGGTTGGCGCGCCGATCGCGGCGCTCACTGCGGCGGCGGTGACCTGGGCACTCTGGCCCGGCCCCGCGGCAGCGCTGGACATCAGGCGGGAGGGCGACCGCTATGTGATCGTCGTGAACGACCTGACCGCCAATCCCGAGACCTACCGGGACCTGCTGCGCGGGGTCGGGCTGGAGGTGAACCTGCGGACCGTGCCGGCCGCGCCCAGCCTGGTCGGCACCGCGATCCCCCTGGGCGGCCGTGACGTCGACTTCCTCACCAAGGAGGGCGACTGCGTCCTCATCGACTGCGTCGTCGGCCTCCGCATCAAGGCCGGCCACCAGAGCCCGATCGACATCAGGCTCGGCCGGGAGGCGGCGGCCGGGGAGCGGTATGCCATGCCGGGCCAGATCGACGCCCCCGGCGAGCCGCTGCACTGCGTCGACTTCCGCGGCCTGCGCTTCGGCGCGGTGAAGGCGCGGCTGGCGGAGAAGGGCGTCACCAACGTGACGGCGGCCGGTGGCGCCGCCGAGGACGACTGGTTCGTCCACGACGGCGTCATGTGGGCGGCCGACACGGCGCTGCTGCTGGCCGGGCCGACCTCCGACATGCCACGGGACGTCGGCCCGGTGAACAGCAGGGGTCTGTGCTGAATCCGAGACGGTCAGGGCGGCTCGATCAGCAGGCCCCGATAGGAGTCGAGGGCCTTGTCTCTCCAGGCTCTGAGGGTGATCCAGGGCAGGCCGTTCCATTGCCCTTCGGTTGCGGCGCGGGCAACACTCAAAACCGGCCGATCACCCATGCGTCAGGGCTTCTGTACAGATCCCGTCCATGACGGAGCGGATCTCACGCCGGTCGGACCCGCCTCGGGGCGTCCGACCGGCGTGACAGGTTCAGCGGTTTTCCGCCGCGATCGTCGTGTCGGAGCCGTGGCCCGTCTTGACGACGGTCTCCGGGGGCAAGGTCAGCAGCTTCGCCCCGATCGACGCCACGATCGTGTCGTAGTCGGAGAACGACCGCCCGGTCGCGCCGGGCCCGCCCTGGAACAGGGTGTCGCCGGTGAAGACGACCCCCAGGTCAGCGGCATAGAAGCAGCAGGCCCCCGGCGCGTGGCCGGGCGTGTGCAGGACCGTCAGCGTCGTGCCGCCGACCTCGATCGTCTGCCCGTCGGCCAGTTCGCCGTCGGGGTCGCGGTCGAGGTGGGTGAGCCGCCACACCGGCAGGTCGTCGGGGTGCAGCAGGATCGGCGCGCCCGTCGCCTCGGCCAGCGCGGGGGCCTGGCGCACGTGGTCGTCGTGGGCGTGGGTGGCCAGGATCGCCTTGACCCGCCGTCCGCCGATCACCTTCAGGATCGCGTCGACATCATGGGGCGCGTCGAAAACCACGCACTCCTCGTCGTCGCCAAGCACCCAGACGTTGTTGTCGACGTCGAAGGTCTGCCCGTCGAGGCTGAAGGTGCCCGCGGTGACGGCGTGGTCGATCCGGGTCACCAGGACCGTCCAGCATGAAGGCTCCGGCTTTCGGAGCGCGAAGGGAAGGCAGAACGCTGTGGCACTTTTTTGTCTCCCTGATTCTACCGGTAGGGCCCGCTATATTTTTCCACATGTCCCGCTACCGCCTTTCGCCGACATCCGCCCAGGAGGCGGCGTTGGCGGCGCATTGCGGGCATGCACGTTTCGTGTGGAATCTCGCAGTTGAGCAGCATTCCTGCTGGCAGCCGGGACGGAAGAACGCCCCCAAATTCGCCGAACAATGTCGCCAATTGACTGAAGCGCGAGCTGAACACGAATGGCTTCGCGAAGGGTCGGTCGTTGTCCAGCAGCAGGCGCTGAAGGATTTCGCCCAGGCTCTGGCGAATTTCTTCGGCGGAACACACCGACGGCCGACCTGTCACGCCTGCGGGCATCGCGCACTGGAAAACCGTGAGAGCCAAACGGCCTTCCAGTGTCGCGCCTGCGGGCATAGGGCCAACGCCGATGTGAACGCCGCCCGGAACATTCGGGACATCGCCGCGGGGCACGCGGTGAATGCGCGGGGAGGCGACCGGATTACCGGGCCTGTGAACCGCGAACCTCAGCTCGCTCTCCCCTCCGCGTGAGACGAGTTGGAATCCCCCACCTGTCGGCGGGGGAGGATGTCAATTCCAGACCACCACGGACCGCAGCACCTCACCGTGGTGCATCTTCTCGAACGCGGCCTCGACGCCGTCGAGCGGGATCGTCTCCGAGACGAACGCCGCCAGGTCGATGCGCCCCTGGAGGTGCAGGTCGATCAGCATCGGGAAGTCGCGGGAGGGCAGGCAGTCGCCGTACCACGACGACTTCAGCGAGCCGCCGCGCCCGAACACGTCGATCAGCGGCAGTTCCAGCTTCATCTCCGGCGAGGGCACGCCGACCAGCACCACGGTCCCGGCCAGGTCACGGGCGTAGAAGGCCTGCTCGTACGTCTTGGGGATGCCCACCGCGTCGATGACGACGTCGGCGCCGTGGCCGCCGGTCAGCTCGCGGATCGCCTCGACCGCGTCGTCAGACGACGAGTCGACCGTGTGGGTCGCACCCATGTTCTTCGCCCATTCGAGCTTGCGCCCGTCGATGTCGACCGCGATGATCTTGGCGGCTCCGGCCAGCCGGGCGCCCATGACCGCCGCGATGCCGACGCCGCCGGCGCCGATGACCGCGACGGAGTCGCCCCGGCCGACGTTGCCGGTGTTCATGGCCGCGCCGAAGCCCGCCATGACGCCGCAGCCCAGCAGCCCGGCGACCGCCGCGCCCGCGGCCGGGTCGACCTTGGTGCACTGCCCGGCGGCGACGAGGGTCTTGTCGGCGAACGCGCCGATGCCCAGGGCCGGGGACAGCGGTGTCCCGTCGGCCAGGGTCATCTTCTGCGTCGCGTTGTGGGTGTTGAAGCAGTACCAGGGACGTCCGCGCAGGCAGGCCCGGCACTGCCCGCAGACGGCCCGCCAGTTCAGGATGACGAAGTCACCCGGTTCGACCTCGGTGACCCCCTCGCCGACCGCCTCGACGATCCCGGCGGCCTCGTGGCCGAGCAGGAACGGGAAATCATCGTTGATGGCGCCTTCGCGGTAGTGCAGGTCGGTGTGGCAGACGCCGCACGCCTCCACCCGGACCAGGGCCTCACCCGGGCCCGGGTCGGGCACGAGAATCGTCTCCAACGTCACCGGGGCGCCTTTGGCCCGGGCCACCACTCCGCGTACTTCATGTGTCATAGAGCGATTGTGATGGACTGGATCTCCGACTGGAAGGAGCGCGACGTGCCCCCGAGAGACGACGATCTGTTCAAAGGCGCGGCCGAGTACTACGAGCTCGGCCGCCTCCCCTACGCCGGGCAGTTGCCCGAGGCCCTCGCCAAGGATCTGGGTCTCGGCCCCGAGTCGGTCGTGGCCGACATCGGCTGCGGTCCGGGTCTGCTCGCGGTCGCGCTGGCCCCCTACTGCGGCCGGATGATCGGCGTCGACCCCGACCCCGACATGCTGGCCAGGGGCCGCCGGCGTGACCCGTCGATCACGTGGCTGCGCGCACGGGCCGAGGATCTGTCGTTCGAGGCGGGCGAACTCGACGCGGTCGTCTTCGGGCGGTCCTTCCACTGGACCGACCGCCCGCTGATGGCCACCCGACTGCGGACCTTCCTCCGCCGGGGTGGCCACCTGGTCCTGATCTCCGAGATCCACCGTCCGGCCCGCATTCCACAGCAGGTCAAGGAGCTGATCGCCGAGTTCCTCGGCGCCTACCGCCTGCCGAAGCTCGGCGACGAGGAGGAGATCCTGGCCGAAGCGGGCTGGCAGGGGCCGAAACGGCTGACCCTGCGTACCGAGGGGACGCTGACGCGCGACCCGGAGACCCGGATCGCCGAGATCTACTCGATGTCGACCTCCACCCGCCACCGCTTCGGCGAACGGCTGCCGGAGTTCGACCACCGGCTGCGGGAGCTGCTGTCGGAGCCCGAGGTCATTCCCTATCCGTCGACGCTGGCTCGGATCTGGACCAACCCCTGACCAGATAGCCGAAGATCAATGTTGTCGCGAACATCAGCACCCCGTACACCGCCGGCGGCACGGCCATCGTGGAGTTGTTCAGCAGTGACGGGCTGAGCGCGATCGTGATGGCCAGCGTGCTGTTGTGGATGCCGATCTCCATGCCCGACGCGATGGCCTGGCGCCGTTCCACCCGGAACAGCCGGGGCAGCCAGTAGCCGATCGTCAGGCTCAGCGCCGAGAACAGCACCGCGACGGCGCCCACCGAGGCCAGGTGGTCGAGGAGCCGTTCGCGTTCCTGGATGATCGCGCCGATGATCACGGCGGCCAGCACGAGGGCCGAGGCGATCCTGACCGGCTTGTCGGCCCGGTCGGCGAAGGACTCTCTCCAGCGGCGCACCAGCATGCCGATCACGACCGGGATCAGGACCAGCGCGAAGACCTGGATGACCTTGTCGGCCTGCAGCCCGAGTTCGTCGCCGCCCTCGACGAAGTGGCTGATCGACAGGTTGACCACGAGCGGCAGCGTGAACACGGCCAGCACCGAGTTCACCGCCGTCAGGGTCACGTTCAACGCGACGTCGCCGCCGAACAGGTGGCTGTAGAGGTTGGCGGTGGTGCCGCCGGGCGAGGCGGCCAGCAGCATCATGCCGACCGCGAGCAGGGGTTCGAGGTCGAAGAGGACGACCAGGCCGAAACAGATCGCGGGCAGGATAAGCACCTGCGCGACCAGGGCGATCACGACGGCCTTCGGCCGGCTGGCGACGTTGGCGAAATCCTGCCAGGTCAGCGACAGGCCCAGGCCGAACATGATCAAGGCGAGGGCGGCCGGGAGCGCCACAGTGGTGAGGATCGACTGTTGCAAGCGGAACACCGCATTTCTCAGGGGGTTCGCCCGGTTGTAACAGCAGTGGTCGCGTGGATCAAGAGTCGGCTGATCTTACTGAACCGGTTGACACGATTCGTGTTAGCGATAACAGTACGGGGATGACGGACGTGAGACTCCCCCGATTCACCGCCCTCGTCGTCCTGGCCTTAGCGCTGACCGCCTGCGGATCAACCGAGAAGACCATCGACGCGGAGGCCTCGCAGTCGGCCGCCCCCGGTAACGCCGGGGTCCTGGTCGGGGTGACGATGCCCACCAAGTCGTCGGAACGCTGGATCTCCGACGGCGACAACGTGAAGGCGGGGCTGGAGAAGCTCGGCTACCAGGTCGACCTCCAGTACGCCGAGAACGACATCCCCACGCAGATCAACCAGATCGAGAACCAGATCACCAAGGGCGCCAAGCTCCTGGTCATCGCCTCGATCGACGGCACCGCCATCACCACGCAGCTCCAGCAGGCGGCGGACAAGAAGATCCCGGTCGTCGCCTACGACCGGCTGATCCGAAACTCGCCGAACGTCAGCTACTACGCCACCTTCGACAACTTCAAGGTCGGCGTGCAGCAGGCGACGTCCCTGCTCAAGGGCCTGAAGGTGGACGACTCCACCAAGGGGCCCCTCAATATCGAACTGTTCGCCGGGTCACCCGACGACAACAACGCCACGTTCTTCTTCAACGGCGCGATGTCGGTGCTCCAGCCGTACATCGACAAGAAGACCCTGGTCGTGAAGAGCACGCAGACCGACTTCTCGACGGTCGCCATCCTGCGCTGGGACCCGGCCACCGCGCAGAAGCGCATGGAGGACATCCTCACCAAGACCTACAGCGGCGGCGACCACGTCGACGGCGTGCTGTCCCCCTACGACGGTCTGTCGATCGGGATCCTGTCGGCGCTCAAGTCGAACGGCTACGGCACCTCCGACCAGCCCTACCCGGTCGTGACCGGGCAGGACGCCGAGCTCGCCTCGGTGAAGTCGATCATCGCGGACGAGCAGTACTCGACCATCTACAAGGACACCCGTCAGCTCGCCGACGTGACCGTGAAGATGGCCGACTCCCTGCTCAAGGGCTCGACCCCCGAGGTCAACAACACCACCGACTACGACAACGGCAACAAGGTCGTGCCGTCGTTCCTGCTGGAACCGGTCATCGTCGACAAGGCCAACACCCAGACGCTGGTCGACTCGGGCTACTACGAGGCGTCCGAGTTGCAATGAGCGACCACATCCTGCGGATGCGGGAGATCACCAAATCCTTCCCCGGCGTGCGGGCGCTGCAGGACGTGAACCTGTCCGTGCGCCGGGGTGAGATCCACGCGATCTGCGGTGAGAACGGCGCCGGGAAGTCGACGCTGATGAAGGTGCTGTCGGGGGTCTACCCGCACGGCTCCTACGACGGCGAGATCACCTTCGACGCCCAGGAGTGCCGCTTCGGCGGCATCCGCGACAGCGAGCAGCGCGGCATCGTCATCATCCACCAGGAGCTGGCGCTCTGCCCGCAGCTGTCGATCGCGGAGAACATCTTCCTCGGCAACGAACGGTCCCGGCGCGGGCTGATCGACTGGAACCGCACCAACCACGAGGCGGGCCGGCTCCTTCAGCGCGTGGGCCTGCGGGAGCACCCGGTCACCATGGTGTCGGACATCGGGGTCGGCAAGCAGCAGCTCGTCGAGATCGCCAAGGCGTTGTCCAAAGAGGTCCGGCTGCTGATTCTGGACGAGCCCACCGCCGCCCTGAACGACGAGGACTCCGCCCACCTGCTGGACCTGCTGCGGGGCCTGCGGGCCGAGGGCATCACCTGCGTGATCATCTCCCACAAGCTCAACGAGATCGCCGCCGTCGCCGACCGGGTCACCATCCTGCGCGACGGCCGCTCCATCGAGACCCTCGACATGCGCGCCGACGACGTGACGGAGGACCGCATCATCTCCGGCATGGTCGGCCGCGACCTGGAACACCGCTTCCCGCCGCACGACCCGTCGATCGGCGAGGAGGCCTTCCGCATCGAGGACTGGACCGTCCACTCCACCACCCAGCGCGACCGGGTGGTGGTGTCGAAGGCCAATCTGTCGGTACGGCACGGCGAGGTCGTCGGCCTCGCCGGGCTCATGGGCGCGGGCCGGACCGAACTCGCGATGAGCGTGTTCGGCCGGTCCTACGGTGTCGGCATCTCCGGCCGGGTCTACCGCGACGGCAGCCCCGTGGAGATCAGGACCGTCCGCGACGCGATCAACAACGGCATCGCCTACGCGACCGAGGACCGCAAGCGCTACGGCCTGAACCTGATCGAGGACATCAAACGCAACATCTCGGCCGCCGACCTGGGACGGCTCGCGAAGAGGGGCTGGGTCGACGACAACGAGGAGTTCCGCGTCGCCGAGGACTACCGCCGCGACATGAACATCAAGGCCCCGAGCGTCCTGAGCGTGACCGGGAAACTCAGCGGCGGCAACCAGCAGAAGGTCGTGCTGTCCAAGTGGATCTTCACCGACGCCGACGTGCTGATTCTGGACGAACCGACCAGAGGCATCGACGTCGGCGCCAAGTATGAGATCTATTCGATCATCAACCGCCTGGCCGACGCGGGGAAGGCCGTGCTGGTCATCTCGTCGGAACTGCCCGAACTCCTCGGCCTGTGCGACCGCATCTACACGCTGTCGGCGGGCCGGATCACCGGCGAACTGTCTCGGCACGAGGCCACCCAGGAACGCCTCATGACACTGATGACCACAGTGACCATCAAGGACCCGACCCCATGAGCAGTATCTCTCCCACCGATGTTCCCACCGCCCCGGCCGGTCCGCCGCCGGCGGGTCCCGCCCGGGCCACGATCTTCGGGGTCTCGCTCAACATTCGGCAGAGCGGGATCTACATCGCGTTCGCGCTGATCGTGGTGCTGTTCGCGGTGCTCACCGACGGCGCGTTGCTGCAGCCGCAGAACATCTCCAACCTCATCGTCCAGAACTCCTACATCCTGATCCTGTCGATCGGGATGATCCTGATCATCATCGCCGGGCACATCGACCTGTCCGTCGGATCGGTCGTGGCCGTGACCGGCGCGATCTCCGCCGTGCTCATGGTCGACTACGGCATCCCGTGGCCCGTCGCGCTGCTGCTCACGCTGATCGCGGGCGGGGTCATCGGCGCCTGGCAGGGCTACTGGATCGCCTACTTCGGCATCCCCGCCTTCATCGTCACGCTCGCCGGGATGCTGCTGTTCCGGGCGCTGACGCTGACCGTCCTGGGCAACCAGGGCATCGGGCCGTTCCCCGACCCCGTCAGGACACTTTCCAACGGGTTCACCGACGGCTACTTCGGCAACGTCGGGCTCGGCGTGCTCGGTGGCGCGGACATCTTCTCGCTGCTCATCGGGGTGCTCGCGGTCGGCGGCATGGCGGTGTCGCAGTGGCGGACCAGGACCGCCCGGCTCGGCTACCGCCAGGCGGTCGACCCGCTGCCGGTGTTCCTGTTGAAGATCGTCACGGCGGCGGCGGTGATCCTGTTCGTGGTGGTCCAGCTCGCCCGGTTCCGGAACCTGCCGTGGGTGCTGGTGCTGCTGACGCTGCTCGTGCTGGCCTATTCGCTGGTCACGAGCCGGGCGGTGTTCGGACGGCAGATCTACGCGATCGGCGGAAACCTGCAGGCGGCGGTGCTCTCGGGCATCAAGGTCAAGCAGGTCGTGTTCTGGCTCTTCGTGAACATGGGCGTGCTGGCCGCGCTGGCCGGCGTGATCTTCGCGGGCCGGCTGAACCAGGCCGGGCCCACCGCGGGCAACACCTTCGAGCTCGACGCCATCGCGGCGGCCTTCATCGGCGGCGCGGCGGTCCAGGGCGGCGTCGGGAAGGTCGTGGGGGCGATCACCGGCGGCCTGATCATGGGTGTGATCAACAACGGAATGTCCCTGATCGGCTCCCCGAGCGAGCGCGTGATGCTCGTGAAGGGCGTGGTTCTTCTGGCCGCGGTGGCTTTTGACGTGTGGGCGAAGCGGCGTGCCGCCCAATAGGTCCTACGCTTGGATGTTATGACGACAACTTCCGGCGGCGGGCCGGCCGAGCGCACCAAGGCGGCCGTCCTCGAAGACGTCGCCGGCCTCGCGGGCGTCTCCGCCATGACGGTCTCCCGTGTCCTCAACGCTCCTGAGAAGGTGCGCCCCGAGACCCGTGCGCGGGTGCTCGCGGCCGTTCAGGAGCTCGGCTACCGACCCAACTTCGCGGCCCGTTCTCTGGTGACGGGCCGCTCGGGCGTCCTCGGCGTGGTCAGTTTCGACACCACTCTGTACGGCCCGGCCTCCACCCTCTACGCCATCGAACGCGCCGCCAGGGAACACGACTACCTGGTCAACATCGCCAGTCTGGCGACGATGACCCGGCGCTCGATCGCCGAGGGCGTCGACCGGCTCCGTCAGCAGTCGGTCGACGGCGTGATCGTGATCGCCCCCCACGAATCGGCCGTCGAGGGCCTCCGCGACCTGCCGCCCGACCTGCCCGTGGTCGACGTCGGCGGCGGCGAGCGGCTGGCGATCCCCGCGGTCGCGGTCGACCACCACTCGGGCGCGTTCCGGGCCACCCGGCACCTGCTCGACCTGGGGCACGAGACCGTCCACCACCTCAGCGGCCCGGTCAACTGGATCGACGGCTACCACCGCATCCAGGGCTGGCGCCACGCCCTGCGCGACCGCGAGGCGCCGCCGCCCCTGGTCGGCGACTGGTCCGCCAACAGCGGCTACGAACAGGGCAAACGGCTGTCGCGCGACCCGTCGGTGACGGCGGTGTTCGTGGCCAACGACCCGATGGCGCTGGGCCTGATCAGGGCCTTCCGCGAGGGCGGCCGGCGGGTGCCGGAAGACGTCAGCGTGGTCGGCTACGACGACGTGCCGGAGGCGGCGCACTTCTGGCCGCCGCTGACCACGGTGCGGCAGAACTTCGCGACCCTCGGCCGGCAGGCGTTCCAGCTCCTGCTCGACCGGATGGTCGGCCTCGACACCACCGAACGCCGCACGGTCGAACCGGAACTGGTCGTACGGGAGTCGACCAGCCGCCGGTAAACGCGAATTACCCCGCGCATGACCTGATCGCACACCCCCAGCGGGCAACGATCTTCCATGAACGACGTGTGGTTGATCGTGGCCCGGGGGGTGTTCGGCGGCGTGCTCGTGATGGGCTTCGCCCTCCTCGGCGAGGCGACCTCGCCGAAGCGCTTCGCCGGGATCTTCGCCGCCGCCCCGGCCGTGGCCCTCGGCGGTATGACGATCACCGCGCTGAGCCTGGGCGACCACGCCCTCAGCCAGTCGGGGCTCGGCATGATCGTCGGCGCGGTGGCGCTGGTCGCCTACTGCGCCCTGGCGGTCCCGATGGTCCGCCGCTTCGGCGCGCTCAAAGGCTCGACGTGGGCGCTGCTCCTGTGGGCGGCCGTGGCCTGGCTGGGCTGGACGGTGATCTCGTGAAGATCACCTTCAAGGCCTCGCGGCTGCGGTACACCCGCCCCCGCGACCTCGCCATCAGATTCGTCTTCGGCGCGCTCATCTCGGTGATCGCCGGCCTGGTCGGCCATCAGTGGGGCACACTCGCGGGCGGCGTGTGGCTGGGGTTCCCGGCCATCCTCGGCGCCACCCTGACCCTCATCGAGGAGGAGGAGCACAAACGCGGCCCGGCCGCGAAGGACGCCATGGGCGCGGTCTTCGGGGCCTGCGGGCTGATCGCGTTCGCCGCCTGCGTCTGGATGTTCGCGCCCGACCTTCCGACCTGGCTCCTGCTGGTCGTCGCCCTGGCCGTGTGGGCGGCGGTGGCCGTCCTCCTGTACGTCGTCAGCGAAGCGAGCAGATCGCGGCTTCGATCACGTGGCTCACGGCCTCGGGGTGGGAGACCAGAGCCAGGTGGGAGCCGCCCTTGAACTCGGTGACCTTCGACTTCGCCCGTTTGGCCATGGCTCGCTGCGAGTCGGGGACGATGATCTTGTCTCCCGTCGCGATGAAGTACCACGACGGGATCGTCTTCCAGGCCGGTTCCTCGGACGGGGTCGTGAACGCCGCCATCGCGGCGGCGCGCTGTTCGGCCCAGAGCAGGGCCGACTGGGTCTTCGGCAGATCCTGGCCGAACGAGTTCTGGAAGACGTCCTGCTTCAGATAGAGGTCCGTGCCGACCTGGTCGTAGAGGGTGGCCCTGTTCGCCCCGAGGGCCGAGCCTGTTCCGCTGAGCTCCGCGGTGGTCTCGCCCGTGTCGGGAGCGGCGGCGTCGATGTAGACGAGCGCCTTCACATCCTCATCGCCGGTGGCCGCGTTGGTGATCACCGAACCGCCGTAGGAGTGGCCGACGAGGACGATCGGGCCCTCGATCGTGTCCAGGAAGTCGCGGACGGTCTGGGCGTCGCTCGTCAGGCCGCGGAGCGGGTTGCCGATCGCGCGGACGGGATATCCGGCCCGTTGGAGGTCGGTGACCTGGGCGGACCAGCTCGACGCGCCGGCCCAGGCGCCGTGGATCAGGACGACGGTGGGTTTGACCGGGCAGACCTGCTGCGGCCGCGCGGCCTCGGCCGCGACGGCGGCCGTGGTGGTGGCCGTGGTGGTGAGGATCATTGCGATTGCCAGCATCGTTTTCGACACGTCTCCCCCTGGGTCAGTGCTGGTCGACGAGCACGAGGCGGGGTTCCTCCGCGTGGGTGCCCTCGTGGACGAATTCCGTCAGGTCCTTGAGCGTCTCGGCGTGGTGCGTCTGGAGGCCGTAGCCCTGCGCGATGGCCAGCGGGTCGATGCCGCCGATGTCGAGGTAGTCGCCTCTCGGGACCTCCAGCAGGTCGGCGAACTGCTCCAGCGCGCGGTACCGGCGGTTGGCGCAGATCACGAACGTCACCGGCACGTGGTGGCGGGCGGCGGTCCACAGGGCCGACGGGGTGTAGTGCATCGCGCCGTCGCCGATCAGGGCGATCACCGGACGGTCGGGGCGGCCCAGCGACAGGCCGATCGCGGCCGGGAGGCCCCAGCCGAGGCCGCCGGCCGCCGGGTAGAAGAGGGACTTCGGGCGGGTGATGGTGAGGCGGTCCCGCAGCGGGTCGGCCGAGGTCCACTCGAAGGCGATCATCGCGTTGGCGGGTTTGCCGTGGTCGACGGCGTCGAGGATGGCCTCGGCGGTGAAGGGCTCGGCCTCGGGGAGGAAGTGGCTCTTGGGCAGCGGGCGGTCGCTTCTCTCGACCGTGTCGACCAGTCTGACCAGGGCGTCGGTCGGGTCGCCGAGGAGGAATCGGCCCATGGGGGCGCGGGCGGCCTCGCCGGGGTCGTCGGTGATGGCGTACAGACGGACCCCGCTCGGCAGGAAATCGGCCTGGCTGGGAGCGTGGTAGCGGAAGACGGGCGTGCCGACGCAGAGCACGACGTCGTGGCCCATGAGCTTGTCCGCCACGGCGCCCACCGCCGACGGGAGAACGCCCTGGTAGCTGGGGTGGCGGGTGGGGAACGGCGCCCTCGGGGCGCTGGGCGCGGTCCAGACGGCCAGGCCGATCTTGTCGGCCAGGGCGACGGCGGCCTCGAAGCCCTCTTCGGTGTCGGCGCCGGGGCCGAGGATCAAGGCGGGGGTCTCCGCGTGGTTCAGGGCCTCGATGACTTCTTTGAGGTCCTTCACGATCGGGGCGCCTTCGACGGTTCTGGCCAGCAGGTGGGTCAGCGCGGCCTCGTCGGCGGGTTCGCTCCAATCGTCCAGCGGAATCGACAGGTAGACCACACCGCGCGGTGAGCTCTGCGCGAGCAGGAGCGCCCGGGAGAGCAGGGCGGGGCCGTCTTCCGGGCGCAGGGGCTCGCCGGCCCATTTGACCAGCGGATCTGTCAGCTTCGTGGGGTCGGCGTTGGTCAGCATGGCCTCGATGGGGACGTAGCGGCGGGCCTGCTGGCCGGCCAGCACGACCATCGGGGTGTGGCAGGACGCCGTGTTGGTGAGGCAGCCCATGGCGTTGCCGGTGCCGGAGGCGGCGTGCAGGTTCAGGAAGCCGGTCGTGCCGCTGGCCTGGGCGAATCCGTCGGCCATCGCGATGGCGGCGCCTTCCTGGAGAGCCAGGTAGTAGGGGATGTCGGCGGGGAGCCCGGTCAGGAAGGACAGCTCGTTGGAGCCCGGGTTGCCGAAGACCGCCTTCACGCCGTGGTGGCGCAGCACCGCGTAGAAGGCTTCGCGCACGTCTGCCATTAAGTGAACATATCCGGATTTATCGGAATTGCGCAATTTACGGCATCACGTTTCATCGCTTACTCGATGCGGGAACATTTGACTCGGTGTGGCGATTTCCAAAACCTAACAAATAGGGAAATCACTGTGATTGCTCGCCCCAATCTCGCTAAATCCGGCATACATCCATCAAATCGGAAAGTTCCCGCGCTGGCGCCCATGTTGGGTCCTGCGTTCGTGGCGGCCATCGCCTACGTCGACCCGGGGAACGTGGCCACCAACCTGACCGCCGGGGCGACGCTCGGCTACCTGCTCGTCTGGGTCGTCGTGGCGGCCAGCCTCGTGGCGATCCTGGTGCAGTTCCAGGCGGCCAAGCTGGGGATGGCGACCGGGCTGAACCTGCCGGAGCTGTGCCGGCGGCGGTTCAGCCGGCGCGGCAGCCTCCTGTTGTGGGTGCAGGCGGAGATCGTCGTGCTGGCCACCGATCTGGCCGAGTTCGTCGGGGCGGCCATCGGGATGCAGCTGCTGTTCGGCATGCCGGTGTGGCTGTCGGCGATCACCACGGCGGTCGTCTCGCTGGCGCTGCTGGAGCTGCGGCGCAAGGGGCGCACCCGGCCGTTCGAGCTGATGAGCGCGGCGGCGCTGATGTTCGTCGGCGCCGGGGTCGGCTACGACATCGTCGCGACCGGCCACCAGTCGGCGAGCGGGCTGGCCGCCGGGCTCATCCCCAGCCTGGGCGGCGCGGGCGCGCTGTTGCTGGCCATGGGGATCGTCGGCGCGACGGTCATGCCCCACGCGGTCTACCTGCACTCCGCCCTGGTGCAGGGGCGCGGGATGACGACCGAGGCGGCTCGCGCGCAGCCGGGGCTGGTGCGGCGGATCCTGCGGTGGGACTGCTCGCTGGCCCTCGGGGTGGCCACGGTCATCAACGTGTCGATGATCGCGCTCGGCGCCGGGCTCGGGGTCGCGAGCGGCGGCACCTGGACCGGCGACCTGACCGCCGCCCACGCCCAGCTCGGCACGCTGGCGGGCGGGTTCGCGGCGCTGGCGTTCGCGGTGGCGCTGCTGTCGTCGGGGCTGTCGTCGTCCGGGATCGGGACGCTCGCCGGTGACGTCGTGATGCGCGGGTTCCTCAACGTGCGGGTGCCCGTCCACCTGCGGCGGATCGTGACGATGACCCCGGCCGTGCTGGCGCTGCTGTCCGGGGTCTCGCTCACCGATCTGCTGGTGCTGAGTCAGGTGGTCATCTCGCTCGGCGTGCCGGTGGTGCTGTTCCTGCTCGTGTACTTCTGCCGCGACCGCGAGCTGATGGGCCCGCTGGTGAACGCGCCCCTCACGACCTGGATCGCCGGCACCGCCGCCGCGGTCGTCGCCCTGCTGGGCTGCTCGCTGCCGATCACGATGCTGTTCTGATGACCGTCCGGGGCAAGGTGCGGGTCTGCGCCGTGCTGACCGCCGTCTGTTTCCTGCTGGACGTCGACCTCCGGCTCACCCTGACGCTCCTTGCGCTGGCTTCACTTGCTCACGGGGTCGCTGGGATTGACGCGCGGCACGAAAAGCGGGTCGATCGGAGTGAAGGGAAATTGCGGGAGGTCCCTTTCGGGGAGGGCGAAACTCGCCGCGAGGACTTCGCGTGAGAACGCCGTCGCGGTGGCCCTATATCCGATGTCGGCGGGCATCGGCTGGTCGAAGAAAATGAGGAAGTGGATTTCCTCGTCGCCGATGACCTCGATGTGGTGCGGATAGGCCCTCGGCACGAAATAGACGTCGCCGGGGCCGAGCAGATATTCGTCCAGGCTGAGATCGGGGTCGAGCACGCGCATCCGCGCGTGGCCCTTGGCGACGTAGCCCATCTCGGCGGTCACCGGATGCCAGTGCGGCTCCCGCATGCCGCTCTCCTTGACGCGGAGCGAATACATCGAGATGTCGTCGAGCGCGGCCCAGAACTGGCTCCGCGCCATCCGCGCGTCGCCATACGAATAGGTCAGCACCGGGGCCTGGCTCTCGATGTCGAACAGCCGCGCATTGGGCAGACCGACATTCGACGACAGGTCGATCGAGCCGTTCCGCCGCACGATCTGCTGGGCCGGGGACCGGTCGAAGTCCTTGAACGCCGCGGCCTTCAGGTCGAAGGTGTTGCCGAGCACCGCGTCGGTCATCGCGGTGAAACTGTCGCGCACCGAGAAGTGCTGCGGCCGCTCGTTCCGCAGGGCCAGCACGAGCTCCGCCCGGTCGTCGCCGATGTTCTCGATGTGATAAACCGCGCCCGACTCGACGTGGTACATCTGCCCGGGCCGCACGATGAACGACGCGAACGTGTCGAGGTTGCCCAGGATCGACACCAGCACCGTGCCGGAGACGCAGTAGGCGAGCTGGTTGGCGTTGATGTTCCACTGCGGTTCGCGGATCGCGCCCGGCTCCAGGACGAGCCGCTTGAGCGAGAGCTTGTCCAGAATCGGCATCACCTTCTCGTCGACCATGGTGACGGAGCCGAGTTCGTTCTCGAACATGGGCCGGACGTTCGCCAGCGTGGTGATGTGAGGCGATTTGCGCATGGTCTTCCCCCAGGATGCCGAACTGTTTTCCCAGGTTAATCAGCATGTATCCGATATCGGAGGATGGACACGCTTGGGATAGGGTGCGACGGCACGGTCGTAGCGCAGAGGTCGTCGCGCCCCAATTCGATGCGGAGGACGCCGGTTCGAATCCGGTCGGCCGTGCCTTTTTCTTCGCCGGAGGGGGACTCGTGGCTTCTGACGTGGAGACCTGCCTGCGAATACTCGCGGAGGCCCGCGCCGCCGACCCCGACGACCCGCGCTGGGCGACGGTCCGGGACGCCGCCGCGCAGGTCTACCGGGCGGGCAAGAAGGCACGCAAAGCGGCCCGGCACGCCGACCGCAGGCAGCACGACGACACCGCCTCCGCCGCGACCGAACGCCACCGCAGCCAGAACCCCGCCTCCGCGCCATCGGAGCCCGTTCCGCCTGCGGGCTTACGGCCGCTGGTCGGCACCAGGCGCTGCTACACCTGCAAGGCCGTCTACGGCCTGGTGCACCCGGTCTACCACCTGCTCTGTCCCGGCTGCGCCGAGGAGAACCTGGCCCGCCGCGTCGCCCGCTGCGACCTGCGCGGACGCCGGGCCCTGATCACCGGCGGCCGGGTGAAGATCGGCTTCCAGACCGCGCTGAAGCTGCTGCGCGACGGCGCGGAGGTCCTCGTGACCACCCGCTTCCCCGCCGACGCGACCCGCCGCTTCGCCGCGGTCCCGGACGCGGCCGAGTGGCTCGACCGGCTCCACGTCCACGGCGTCGACCTGCTCGACCTGCCCGGTGTGGCGGCCCTGCTGAAGACCGTCCACGACCGCTTCGACCACCTCGACATCCTCGTCAACAACGCGGCCCAGACGATCCGCCGCCCCGCCGCCTACCACCGCGAGGTGCGGGCGGCCGAGAGCCTGCCGGCGGAGGGCTTGGCCGCCCGTGTCCGCCTCACGAGCAGCGCCTCGACGGAGATCAGCCCTGCGGCCACGGCCACGTCGACCTCGGCGGACGAGATCGAGTCGCTTTTCCCCGCCGGTCTGCTCGACGAGAGCGGGCAGCCGCTCGATCTGCGGGAGCGCAACAGCTGGAGTCTGCGGCTGCACGAGGTCGACGCCGCCGAGTGGCTGGAGGTGCAGCTCGTGAACTCGTTCGCGCCGTTCCTGCTCACCTCGCGGCTACGGGGGCTGCTGGAGGCCTCCCCTCATCCCGATCGGTACGTCGTGCAGGTCTCCGCGATGGAGGGCAGCTTCTCCCGCGAGAACAAGACCGTGCGCCATCCCCACACGAACATGGCCAAGGCCGGGCTGAACATGCTCACCCGCACCGCCGCACCCGACTACGCCGCGAGCGGCATCCACATGAACAGCGTGGACACCGGGTGGTGCACCGACGAGCGCCCTCATCCGGAGAAGGCGAACAGCAGGTTCCGGCCGCCGCTCGACGTCATCGACGGGGCGGCGCGGGTCTACGACCCGATCGTCCGGGGGGTCGGCGGCCGGCCCGTATCCGGATTTTTCCTGAAGGACTTCCGACCGGTGGAGTGGTGAACGTGAAGCCTGTGCCCGTACGCTGCCCGGCCATCGAGCACCCCGATGTCCCCCTGGCCGCACCGGCGGACCCTCTACCTGGGCTGCAACCGCATCGGCCCGGGCGGCACGGCGGCCCTGGCCGACCGGCTGGGCGACGACGACACCGTGCGGGCGCTGTGGCTCAAGCGGAACCCTGTCGGCGAGGAGGGCGTGCGCGCGCTGGCCGCGATGCTCGGCCGGAACACCACGCTGCGCACCCTCGACCTGTTCAACACCGGCCTGTCGATGAGCTCGCTGGAACTGCTGGTCACGGCGCTGATGAGCAGGCGGACACCGCTGGAGCGGCTGTTCCTCGGCGGCAACGGGCTCGGCCCGGACGCCGCGCCGCTGCTGGCCGCGCTGATCTCCGGCGCGGGCCTGCGGGAGCTCTACCTCCAGTCCAACCACCTGGGCGACGAGGGCGCGGCCGTTCTGGCCGCCGCAGGCGATCCCGATCGTCCGGTGCGGCTGGGACTCGGCGGCAACGGCATCGGCCCGCGCGGCGCGACGGCTCTCGCCGGCGCGCTCGCCGGCATCGAGACCCTCGATCTCGGACGCCCTCTCTCGGAACGCAGCCTCGGCGCGCCCCCCAACACGACCGGCGACGAAGGCGCGCAGGCCCTGGCCACCGCCCTGGCGGGCAGCCCGCTGCGCCGTCTGGAGCTTCGTCACACCGGCCTCACCGGACGGGGCGCGAAGGGCCTGCTGGCGCGGGTCCCCGACGACACCCGCCTGGAGTACGTCGGCCTCGGCCCCGGCCTGCCCCGCAGGGTCAAGCGGTCGTTCACCGCGCGCCTGCGCCCGGCCGGTCCCGGCCACCCCGACCTGATCGCGATCGGCAGCCTCTTCCGATGACCATGTCTTCGGCCCGTGAGGACCTGAGCCGCTGGCACCAGGCCCGCCGCTACTCCGTCCCCCGCTGGATGATCGAAGAGGCCACCGAACGCCGTCTGGCCGGCGACTGGCAGGCCGCCTGCGCGGTCGCGGACGTGGACATCGCCTTCGACCCGGCGGATGTGACCCCCGAGATCGAGGCGGACCTGCGGCATCTCGTCCCGGACCTGCTGCGCTGGCATGTCCCTCGCGGCTCGAACAGCGCCGGGACCATGGCCACCCTCCTGCACGTCACCCTCGCCAGATACGGCCCCGGCCACGAACTCCAGGCCACCACCCCCCACCTGAGCGAAGGCCCGCAACGGCTGACGCTGCGCCTCGGCCCCGCCCAGCGAGACGATGACCACTACGGCGTCGAGAACGCCGACTGGACGTCCGCCCGCCACCTCTGGGACGCCCGGCACACCGCCGAGCTGCGCGAACGCGGCGGCGGGAACGACCACGCGACCGCCCTCCACGCCGAGGGCAAGGTCGAGGAGGCCTTCGCGGCGGCCGGGGTGGAACTGGAGATCGTCCCGTTCAGCCGCGAGCGGTTCCGGACGCGCGACCACCTCGACATGCTCGCCCACATGCCGCTGGACATCGCGCGGCTGAAGACCGAGGTCGCCCTGCTGACCGCCCGTGGCGTGGACAAGCAGTTCCGCGTCATGTGCCCTGAGTGGCCGTACATGATCTTGCTTGAGCCCTCGCGAGAGGGCCTCAAAGCCCGGGTCCTCGGCGAGCGGGAAGACCACCCCCACACCGAACTGACCGAGGTCCACTGGCGCCGCCTGCCCGACCTCGACCTGCTGCGCGCCGGCCTGCTGACCCCCGACGAACTGCACCCGCTGGTCCGCGAGGCGCTCTTCCCCGACCTCCCGCCGGGTGAGTCCGGGCCGTGGGGGCCCGACCTTCCCCACCCGGTGCGGGTGCGCTGCGGCGGCGAGTGGCACGAGGTCGTCTCCGGCGGCGGGACCCTTCAGATCCCGCACAGCGAGGACGAACAGCGCCGCGAACGCGCCATGCGCGCCCTGGGCGGCGCCGTGGCCGGCTGTTTCGCGGCGCAGCGGTCGTGGACGTCGGGCCAGGGGAAACTGCCCAAGAAGCTGCGCTTCCAGCGGCGGAACCTGTTCATGCACGCCCAGCACGGCGACACCCAGGCGGTCCTCCGGCTCCTCGACGACGGGCTCGACCCCCGAATCCGGGACGGCCGGCAGCGCACCCTCCTCCACATCCTGCACCTGGTCGACTGGGAACTCCTGCTGCCCCGCCTCCTGGAGGCGGGGCTCGACGTGGACGCCGTCGACTACCAGGAACGCACCCCGCTGCACCACGCGGTCGCCTCCTATGGGTCACCCGCGCTGGTCGAGGCGCTGCGCGCGGCGGGGGCATCGATCGACGTGGTCGACTGGGAGGACTGGTCCCTGGCCGACATGATCCGCCGCCGCAGACGGAAGGACCTGGCCGACCTGCGCGCGGAGATCGAACGCGACCACCCCGGCATCGGCATCGGCTACGAGAGCGACGGAGACGAAGACGAAGACGACGAGGAATGACGCACGGATCCCGGTCACGTTCCGGCTGCGGCGGGGACGGTGAAGGGTGAGCCAGGGCAACCTCGCCGCGGCCGACGAGCTGAACCGGCGGCTGCGGGTCTTCCGGACCGAACCGGCCGCCAGCGTCCAGCTGGAGGCGCTCGCGCTGGCCGTCTCGGCGAACCTGCCCGTGCTGCTGTGGGGTGAGCCGGGGATCGGGAAGTCGGCCGGGCTGGAGCAGCTCGCGGACGGGCTCGGGCTGCCGCTGGAGACGGTCATCGCGAGCGTGCACGAACCCTCCGACTTCGCCGGGCTGCCGATCGTCGGCGACGACCCGGCCGTGACGGGGGTGCCGATGGCGCCGCCCGACTGGGCCGTCCGGGTGGCCACGGCCGGCCGGGGGCTGGTGTTCTTCGACGAGTTGTCGTCCGCGCCGCCCGCCGTGCAGGCCGCGCTGCTGCGGGTGGTGCTGGAACGGCGGGTCGGCAGCCTCGGGTTGCCGGAGCCGGTGCGCGTCGTGGCCGCCGCGAACCCGCCGTCGAGCGCGGCCGACGGGTGGCATCTGAGCCCGCCGCTGGCCAACCGCTTCGTGCACCTGCGCTGGACCCACGACCCCCGGACCGTCGCCCGGGGGCTGGCGGGGACCTGGCCGACGGCGCGCATCCCGTCGATCGACGCGGGCCGGATCCCGGGCGCGGTGGCGCGGGCCAGGGGCGCGGTGTCCGGGTTCCTCACCGCGCGCCCCGGGCTGGTGCATCACCTGCCCGCCGACGCGGAGAGCCGGGGCGGCGCGTGGCCGTCGCCGCGCACGTGGGAGATGGCACTGAAGCTGCTCGCGACGGCCTATGCGGCCGGGACCGGCCGGGAGGCGCTGGCGGCCGCGGTGGTCGGCGCGGTGGGCGACGGCGCGGGCGTCGAACTCATCTCCTACCTGGAGGAACTCGACCTGCCCGACCCGGACAAGGTACTGGCCGACCCGGACGCGTTCAAGCTGCCGGAGCGCGGCGACCGGCAACTCGCGTTCCTCACCGCGGTCGTGGCGGCCGTGCAGGGCGACCTGACCCAGCGGCGCTGGGAGGCCGGGTGGGCGGTGCTGGCCAAGGCGGTCGACGCCGGCGTGCCCGACGTGGCGGCGCGGGCGGCGATGGATCTGGCCGCGATGCGCGACCTCGACTGGCCGGTGCCCCCGGGCATCGACGCGTTCGTGGACCTCTTGCGGCTGTCCGGCGCCTTCTGACGATGGATCGGCTATGGATCGGGTGAAGCTGCTGGCCGACCGCCTGCCGCTGCCGGCGGGACGGATGGAGCCGCACCTGTTCGGCCTGGCGACGGGCGGCCTCTTCGAGGAGTACGTGCAGAAGCT
This sequence comes from Herbidospora mongoliensis, assembly GCF_001570545.1. Taxonomy (GTDB): domain Bacteria; phylum Actinomycetota; class Actinomycetes; order Streptosporangiales; family Streptosporangiaceae; genus Herbidospora; species Herbidospora mongoliensis. The sequence goes on from NZ_BBXD01000009.1 coordinate 131,935, forward strand.
GCCGCCGCCCGCCGGGACCGTCGACTGCGGCTCGGGCGCGCACGGCCACCCCTCCCCCTGGGAGATCGCGGACGGCGCTCCGATGGTCGGGCCGGTCGAGGCCGAGTCGCTGCGCCGGCACACCGCCGAGGCGATGCGGGCCCATCGGCGCAGCCGGGGGACCCTGCCGGAAGGGTGGAAGCGCTGGGCCGAGCAGGTGCTGGAACCGGTCGTCGACTGGCGGCAGGTGCTGACCGGCGCGGTCCGCGAGGCGGTCGCGTGGGCGGGCGGCGCGGTCGACTACACCTACCGCCGCCCGTCCCGCCGTTCGGCGGCCCTGCGAACGGTGGGGCGCGGCGTGGTGCTGCCGAGCCTGCGGCGGCCGCTGCCCCGGGTGGCGATCGTGGTGGACACGTCCGGTTCGATGGGCGAAGACGACCTGGCGGCCGCGCTGGCCGAGGTGACCGGGGTGCTGCGGGAGGTCGGCGTGCGGGGCAACCGGGTGACCGTGCTGGCCTGTGACGCCGACGTGCACGCCGTCTCCCGGGTGACCTCGGCCGAGCAGGTGACCCTGGCGGGCGGAGGCGGCACCGACATGCGGGTCGGCATCACGGCTGCCCTGGCCGGACGAGAGCGGCCCAACGTGGTGATCGTCCTCACGGACGGGCACACGCCGTGGCCCGGCGAGCCGGAGTCCTGCCGCCTGATCGCGGCCCTGATCGGCCTCGACGCGCCGTCACCGCCGGGGTGGGTGGAGACGGCGCGCATTCCCCGATGACGTCGTCGCGGCGGTCGCCCGAGCGGGTGCGGAGCGCCGGGCGACCGCCCGCCACCGGGGGCGGCGGGCGGTGCCGGGGTAGGCGGAGCCGTAACGGAGGAAAGAGCTTTTACCAGGCCACGGGGAACTTCGAGAGGCCGTAGACGACGTTGAAGGACCGGAATTCCGGTTCGCCTGCTTCGCGCAGGTCGGGGAAGCGCTCGAACAGGGCGGGGAAGGCGATCCGCATCTCCATGCGGGCCAGCGGGGCGCCGATGCAGTGGTGGGCGCCGTAGCCGAAGGCCACGTGGGGGACGTCGGGGCGGGTGATGTCGAAGGCGTCGGGGTTCTCGGTGAGGGCGGGGTCGCGGTTGGCGGACGGGAGCGAGACCACGACGGCGTCACCCTTCGCGATCCGGACGCCCGCGATCTCGGTGTCGGCGGTGGCGACCTTGATCGCGCCGGTGTGAATGATCGTGAGCCAGCGGAGCAGTTCCTCGACCATACCGTCGACCCTGGCGGGGTCCTCGCGGAACCTGGCCAGCTGGTCGGGGTTGCGGAGCAGGGCGAGGGTCCCCAGGCCGATCATGCTGGCGGTCGTCTCGTGGCCGGCCAGGAGCAGCAGGCCGCCGAGGCCGATCAGCTCCACGTCGGTCACGTCGTCGCCCTGTTCCCGGACGAGCATGCCGAGCAGGTCGTCGCCAGGCTCGACGCGGGCCCGCGCGACCAGTTCGCCCATGTAGGCGGACGATTCCACCTGTGCCTTGCCGCGCGCCTCGGGGGGCAGGCCGAAGTCGAGGAAGACCCGGCTGCGGGCCTGGAACTCGTCGCGGTCGGCGTAGGGGACGCCGAGGAGTTCGCAGATGACCAGCGACGGGATCGGGGTGGCGAACCCGGCGACCAGGTCGGCGGGGGAACCGGTGCGCTCCATCTCGTCGAGGTGGTCTTTCACGATCTCGCGGATCCGGGGTTCCAGGCGGCGGATGCGGCGCATCGTGAACTCGGGGGTGAGCATGCGGCGTAAGCGGGTGTGATCGGGCGGGTCCATCATCAGCAGCGCGCCCGCGCGCAACCGCTTGGTCTGTTCCTCGCTCATCGGCGGCACGTTGATGCCGTGTCCGTAGCTGAACAGCTCGGCGTTCCTGAGCACGTCACGCACGTCGTCATAGCGGGTGACCACCCAGGCGTCACGGCCGTAGGGCGTGGGCACCCTGGTCAGGCCCTGCTGTTCGCGGACGGCGGTCAGCTCGGGATCGGGGTCGAATCCCTGGCGGCGCAGGTGAAGAGGCAGCATCGTGAGGTCTCCTGAGAAAGATCGGCTTACCCCAGCAAGATCCCTCCCCATCGGGGGCGGCGCAACCGCAACGAGGCGGAAACTCGACGGGGCTTGGCGGTCGGTTGCACCGCTCATCGGTCAGGCCCCTCGGTCCATCGGATCTACTGACCTAACCCAGGGAGTTGTGTCCATATCGGGAGCGGAAGATGGGGTTATGGCCCGTCCACTGATCCCGAGCATGCGGCTGGACGAACTCCTCTCGGAGCTCCAGACGAGGCTCGACGCCGTGCTCGCCACCCGTGACCGGGTCCACGCCCTCCTGGAGGCGGTGGTCCTGATCGGCGGTGACCTCGAACTGGAGACGGTGCTGCGGCGCATCGTCGAGACCGCCACCCGCCTCGTGGACGCCAGTTACGGCGCCCTCGGCGTGATCGGGGACGAACACGCGCTCGTGGAGTTCCTCCCCGTCGGGCTCAGCGAGGAGGAGATCGCCCGGATCGAGCACTGGCCGCACGGCCTCGGGGTGCTGGGCCAGCTCATCAAGGAGCCCAAGCCGCTGCGGCTGTCCCGGATCGCCGACCACGCCGAGTCCCACGGGTTCCCGGACGGCCACCCCCCGATGGGCTCCTTCCTCGGGGTGCCGTTGCGGGTCCGGGACGAGATCTTCGGCAACCTCTACCTGACCGAGAAGCGCGGCGGCGACGAGTTCGACGAGGAGGACGAGGCCGTCGTCGTCGCCCTGGCCACCGCGGCGGGCGTGGCGATCGAGAACGCGCGGCTGTACGAGGAGACCCGGCGCCGCGAGACCTGGCTGCGGGCCACCGCCGACGTGACCACGAACCTGCTGTCGGGGGCGGGCCCCAGCGACGTGCTGGCCCAGGTGGCCAAGCGGATCAAGGAGATGGCCGACTCCGACACCGCCCTGGTGTTCTTCCCCGTCGACGGCGGCCGGTCGCTGCGGGCGCTGGTCGCCGAGGGTCCGACCGAACTGATCGGCGGCGAGGTCGGCCTCGACACCTCTCTCGCGGGCCAGGCCTACAAGACGGGCGAGGCGCTCATCGTCAACGACATGACCGCCGCCGGGTACGAGACCATCCGGGGCCTGCCCATCGGACCGGCCGCGGCCATCCCCCTGGGGTCGGCCGGATCGGTGCGCGGGGTCCTGGGCCTGGGGAAACGGCCCGGCCGGATCCCGTTCTCCGCATCGTCGCTGGAGATGCTCCGCTCGTTCGCGGCCCAGGCGACCGTGGCGCTGGAACTGGCCGAGGCCCGGCGCGACGCCGAGCGGATCAACCTGCTGGAAGACCGCGACCGCATCGCCAAGGACCTGCATGACGTGGTGATCCAGCGGCTGTTCGCGGTGGCGATGACGCTGATGAGCACGGTCCGGCTGGTGGAGCACCCGGAGGCGGCGTCCCGGGTCCAGCACTCGGTGGACGAACTGGACGCGACCATCCGCCAGATCCGGGCGACGATCTTCGCCCTCCAGGGGCCGCTGGGCCCGGACGAATCGGGGCTGCGGGCGCGGGTCGCGGAGCTGGTCGACAGGACGTACGGGGATCTGGGGTTCCGGCCGGTGCTGCGGCTGGACGGGAAGCTCGACTACGGCGTCTCCGACGAGATCGCCGCGCAGGTGCTGGCGGTGCTGCGCGAGGCGCTGTCCAATGTGGTGCGGCACGCCGAGGCCAAGAAGGTCGAGGTGTCGCTGGAGGCGGGCGAGGAGGTCATCTTGATCGTCGACGACGACGGCATCGGCCTGCCTCCCGGCGGGCGGCGCAGCGGGCTCCGCAACCTGGAGGAACGGGCCACTTCCTGCGGCGGCGCCTTCGAGGCGGTGGCACGTGAGGGCGGGGGCACCCACCTGATCTGGCACGTGCCCGTCAACTAACTCACCCCGTCGGGCTGCATCCGGGCGGCGTAGACCGCGACCTGGGTGCGGCGCTGCATGCCCAGCTTGCCCAGCAACCGGGAGACGTGGTTCTTGACGGTCTTCTCCGCCAGGAACATCGCGTCGCCGATCTGCCGGTTGGTCATGCCCTCACCGATGTACTCCAGGATCCGGCGCTCCTGCTCGGTCAAAGCGGCCAGCGGGTCGCGGCGGCTGTTGTCCTCGCGGAGCCGGCGCAGCATCGTGGTGGTGGCCTTCGGGTCGAGCAGCGACCGGCCGCCCGCCACCGTGCGGACCGCGCCCACCAGGTCGCACCCGTGGATCTGCTTCAGCACGTAGCCGGCGGCTCCCGCCATCACGGCCTGGAACAGGGCGTCGTCGTCGGCGTAGGAGGTCAGCATCAGGCACGGCAGTTCGGGCACGGCGCTGCGGACCTCGCGGCAGACGTCGACACCGCTGCCGTCGGGCAGGCGGACGTCCAGGACGGCCACGTCGGGCCGGATCGCGGGGATGCGCGTGATCGCCGTCGCGACGGCCCCGGCCTCACCGACGACTTTGATGTCGTCCTCGGCCTCGAGCATCGCGGCCACACCGCGCCGCACCACTTCATGATCGTCAACGAGAAATACACGAATCATGTCTTCAAACCTATTCGTCCCCTATGTCCATAGATAGGGCCCAAAGTCACCCTTTGCCCGGTTAGGGACTTTCGACCCTGGGTATTTGCGCAGCTCAAGCGTTGTCATAGAAGTCGGGGCGAAGACCAAGGGGGAGTCATGAAGGACGTAACGGTTGGTGTGGACGGTTCGCCGATGTCTCTGGCGGCCGTCCAGTGGGCCGCCGACGACGCCGCACACAGGGGCTCGTGGCTGCGCGTCGTGCACGTGATCGACCGGTCTCCGTACGAACTCACGCAGTCCCCCGAGCTAGACGCCCAGCTGGCGGACGCGGCCTGCCGGATCATGACCGAGGCCGAGAAGACCGCGCGCGAGCGGCGTCCGGGTCTCGGGATGCGCCTGCAGAGCGTCGAGGGCCGCCCGGCCGACGTGCTGCGCAGGCTGGCCGACGAGTCGGCCGGGCTGGTGCTGGGCAGCCGGGGCATGGGCCGGACGGCCGGCAGCATCCTGGGTTCGGTCAGCATGCAGCTGGCCGGGCACGCCTGCGGCCCGGTCGTCATCGTCCGCGACCGGCCCAGGAACCGCGTCGGCGAGGTCGTGATCGGCCTCGACGAGACGGCCGAGTGCCAGCGCCCGATCTCCTACGCCTTCGAGCAGGCGAGCCTGCACGGTTCGGAGGTCCGGGCCCTGCACGCCTGGACCCTGCCCACGCACTCCTACGCCCCGGAGATCACCTACGACATCGAGTCGGTCCGCGCGGGCCAGCGGGCCGTCGCGGCCGGGCAGCTCGCCAAGCACCGCAAGAAGTATCCGACCCTGCCGGTCTTCGACGACCTGCGCTCCGCGCACCCGGTCGAGGCACTGGTCGACGCGTCCAGGGAGGCCGACCTCGTCGTGGTGGGCTCGCACGGCCGGGGCCGGGCCGGGTCGATGGTCATGGGTTCGGTCAGCCGCCGGGTGCTCCGGCACGCCCGCTGCCCGATCGCCGTGGTCCGCCCGTGCGCCAAGCACTGAGGTTTCGATCTGATTTCGGAGTCTTGACAGTCCACCACTGAACAGCCATATTTCGGGACTAACTTTACCAATAAAGAAAGTGAGCCCGATGGCTGCGACCGATCGTGGTGACCTCACCCGGACGGCGATCCTGGCCCTGCTCGGCACGGTCGGGCCGCTCAGCCGCACGGAGATAGCCAGGGAGCTGGACCTCTCCCCCGCGACGGTCACCCAGCTCACCAAGGCGCTCATGGCGGCGGGCATGCTCGAGGAACTCGACCTCCAGCCCTCCCGGGGCGGTCGTCCCGCCCAGCGCCTGGGCCTCCTCGGATCGGCGGGGCGCGCACTCGGCGTGAAGGTGACCGCCGAGCACCTGGTCATCGTCGAGGTCCGCCTCGACGGCGACGTCCTCGGCTCCTGGGAGACCCCCTTCGACCCCTCCTCCCCCGACGCGCTCGGCGATCTGTCCGAAGCGGTCGCCGACGTGCTGGGCCAGATGCCCCCCTTGCTCGGCGTCGGGGTCTGCGTCCCCGGCAGCGTCGACGACCAGGCCGTCGGCACCGTCAACGCCCCCACCCTCGGCTGGCAGGCCATGCCGGTCGGCGACCGGTTGCGCCGCCGCCTGAAGCTCCCCGTCCTCCTGGAGAACGACGTCAACGCGCTGGCCGTGGCCGAACGCCTCTACGGCCGGGGCCGCACCCACCGCGACTTCCTCGTGCTGACCATCGGCCGCGGCGTCGGCGCCGCGATCGTCGCCGACGGCCGGGTCTACCGGGGCGCCCGCGGCGGCGCGGGCGAGTTCGGGCACGTCCCGGTCGCCGTGGACGGGCCCCTGTGCGGTTGCGGGGTGTACGGCTGCCTCGAAGCCGTCGTCGGCGCCGCCGGTCTCGTGGCCTCGGCCCGCGAACGCGGTCTCCACGTGACGACCGTCGACGAACTGGGCGCGCTGGCCTCCTCCGACGCGACCGCCCGTGAGGTCTTCACCGAGGCCGGCACGATCCTCGGCCGGACGACGGCGGGCTTGATAAACGTCGTCGATCCCGAGGTGGTCGTGGTCCTCGGCGAGGGGACGGCCAACTGGCCGTACTGGCAGCGGGGCTTCGACACGGCGGTCCGCCACCAGCTCATGCCGGGCCGCCGGGACATCGAGATCGAGGTCGAGAGCTGGGACGACACCTCGTGGGCCCAGGGCGCGGCGGCGCTGGTCCTGGCGACCCCCTTCGACACCGAGGGGGCGGCGGGCGAGCAGGGCCGCATGGTCAGGGCCCGGCTGATCGGGGCGACCCCGTGACCCTCACCGAGACCCCGGTCGAACAGGTCGCCAAGCAGCCCGTCCGGCCGCCGAGGAAGCGCCTGCGCTACGCCCTCACGGTCGCCGTCTTCCTGCTCCCCAGCGCCGTCCCGCTCCTGCTGTTCACCCTGATCCCGATGGCGGGCTCACTCTGGACGTCGCTGCACGAGTGGAACCTGATCACCCCGATGCGCTGGGTCGGCCTGGACAACTACGCCGACCTCCTCACCAGCGAGGAGACCCACGCGGCGTTCGGCCACACGCTCTACTTCATCGCCGGCTATCTGCCGCTGGTCTACGCCGGCGGCCTGGGCCTGGCGATGCTGCTCAACCGGGCCATGAAGGGCCGCGACCTCTTCCGGGCGATCTACTTCCTGCCGGTCGTCACGTCGTGGGTCGTGGTGGCGCTGCTGTGGAAGTGGCTGCTCAACCCGGCCTCGGGGATCGTCAACTGGGCGATCGGCCTGGCCGGGCTGGAGGGCCCCGGATGGTGGACCGACCCGGACTGGGCGATGCCCTCGATCATCCTGGCCTCGGCCTGGAAGGACCTGGGCTTCGTGATGATCATCCTGCTGGCGGGGCTGCAGGCGATCCCGAACGAGTACATCGAGGCGGCCCGGGTCGACGGCGCGAACGCCTGGCAGCGGTTCCGGCGCATCACCCTCCCGCTGCTGTCCCCCAGCACCTTCTTCGTCGTCGTCATCTCGCTGATCAACGGGTTCCAGGTCTTCGACCAGGTCCACGTCATGACCGGCGGCGGACCGGCCGGGGCCACCCAGGTCGTGGTCGAGCAGGTCTACAACCTGACCTTCAAATACGGCCGCGCCGGTGAGGCGTCCGCCCTGTCGTGGCTGCTGTTCGCGGTCGTGCTGGTGGTCACGATCTTCCAGGTCCGCGGTCAGCGCCGGTGGGTGAACTATGGCTAAGACACTCAAGTACGCCCTCGTCGTGCTGGGCGCCCTGATCATGCTGTTCCCGTTCGCCTGGGCGGTGATCACCTCGCTGACCCCGGCGGGCGCCGTCCTGCAGACCCCGCCCGACTTCACGCCGGACAACGCGACGCTCGACGGATACACGCGGCTGCTGGAGACCATGCCGTTCTGGCGGATCATGTTCAACAGCCTCTGGATCGCCGTCGCCTCGACCGTGTTCCAGCTGGTCACCAGTGCGATGGCGGCCTACGCCTTCGCCCGGCTGCCCTTCCCGGGCCGGGGCGCGCTGTTCGCCGTGTACCTCGCGACCCTGATGGTCCCGCTGCAGGTGCTGGTCGTGCCGCTGTTCATCGAGATGCGGACATTCAACCTGACCGACACCTACTTCGCGATCCTGGCCCCGACGATCGCCTCGGCGTTCGGCGTGTTCCTGCTGCGCCAGGCCGTGCGGCAGGTGCCGAAGGAGTTCGACGAGGCCGCGGTCCTCGACGGCGCGGGGCACTTCCGGATCTTCACGCTCGTCGTGCTGCCGCTGATCCGCCCCGCCCTCGCCACGTTCGCCATCTTCGGCTTCATGGCCAGCTGGAACAGCTACCTGTGGCCGCTGGTGATCATCAGGTCGCCCGAGTTCATGACGCTCCCGCTCGGGCTGGCCAACCTGCACGGCCAGTTCACCACCGAGTGGAACGTCGTGATGGCCGGGTCGGTGGTCAGCGTCGTCCCGATCCTCATCCTCTACCTGTTCGCCCAGAAGCACGTCATCGCCTCCGTGGCCCAGTCAGGCCTCAAATAACCCCCCGAAGTAAAGGAACAACCATGGCCGGATCAGCTCGGGTCGTCGCGGCGACCCTGATCACCGCCCTGCTCGCCACCGCCTGCTCCCAGGGGTCGGCGACCCGTACGGAAGAGCCCGCCGCAGGCGGCAAGGTCACCCTGCGCTACTTCACCTTCTCCGCCGCCCCCGACCACGTGAAGGATCTCGACACGATCGTGGCGGCGTTCGAGAAGGAGAACCCCACGGTGGACGTGCAGGTCGAGACGGCCCCCTACGACCAGTACTTCACCAAGCTCCAGACCAGCATCGCGGGCCAGACCGCCCCCGACACCTTCGAGCTCAACTACGAGAACTTCGTCACCTACGCCGGCGCGGGCAGCCTGCTCGACCTGGGCACCGCGGGCGGCGACACCGACACCTCCGGCTACGCCACCGAATCGCTGAACGCCTTCAAGCACGACGGCAAGCAGTTCGGCCTCCCGGCCTCGTTCTCCACGGTCGTCCTGCTCTACAACAAGGACCTGTTCGAGAAGGCCGGCGTCGCCCTGCCCACCGCCGACTGGACCTGGGAGGACGAGAAGGCCGCGGCCGAGAAGCTGACCGGCGACGGCGTTTTCGGGGACTTCCAGCCCGTCACGTTCTTCGAGTTCTACAAGGCCCTGAAGCAGACCGGCGGCGAGTTCATGGCCGGCGGGAAGTCGACGTTCAACAGCCCCGAGGGCATCAAGGCCGCCAAGTGGCTGGTCGAGAAGGTCGGCAAGACGATGCCGACCGAGGCCGAGATCGGCGGCACCGCCGACTACGACACCAACCTGTTCAAGTCGGGCAAGCTCGCGATGTGGCACAACGGCATCTGGCAGTTCGCCGGCCTGAAGGACGTGCCGTTCGGCTGGGACGTCGTCGTCGAGCCCGGCGACACCCAGAAGGCCAGCGCCGTCTTCCACAACTCGGTGGCCGCGTCGGCCACGACCAAGCACCCGCGTGAGGCGTACGCCTGGGCCAAGTTCATGAGCAGCTCGAACGTGGCCGCGACGACCCGGATCGCCAGTTCGTGGGAGCTTCCGCCGGTCTCCGACCAGGCCGTCCTGGCGGGCTACCTGAAGGACCCGGTCCCGGCCAACCGCCAGGCCGTCTTCGACTCGCTCAAGAGCATCGCCCTGCCGCCGGTCATCGCCCGCCAGCAGGAGATGCAGGACGCCGTCACCCAGGAGCTCACCGAGGCCGCGGCCGGTCGCAAGTCCGTCGAGGACGCCCTGACCGAAGCCGCCGCCAAGGTCGACGCCCTTCTCGGCTAGGAGAGAACCAGCATGATCGACTTGATGTCTCGCAGTGTCCAGGTGATCCGCGAGAATCAGTCGCCCTCGGGGGCATACCCGGCGTGTCCGACCTTCTCGGCCTACGCGGGATACGCATGGCTTCGCGATGGCGCGTTCATCGCCGAAGGCATGTCCCGGGCGGGCGAGGAGGCCTCGGTCACCGCCTTCCACGAGTGGTGCGCGCGGGTCATCACCGCGCGCACCGCGCAGGTGGACGATCTGATCTCCCGCCGGCACGGCCCCCTTTCACCTGGGGAGATGCTGCCGACCCGGTTCACCCTGGACGGCGCCGACGGCACCGACGACTGGTGGGACCACCAGCTCGACGGCTACGGCACGTGGCTGTGGCAGCTCGCCGAGCACGCCCGGCGCCACTCCGTGGAAGTCCCGATGGAGGCCGTCCGGGTGGCGTCGCGGTACCTGGCGGCGTTCTGGGACAGCCCCTGCTACGACTGGTGGGAGGAGCACGTCGAGCAGCGCCACGTGGCCACGCTCGGCGCCGTCCACGCCGGTCTGCGGGCCGCCGTCTCGCTCGGGGTCACCGACGCGGAGGTGAAGGAGGCGATCGGCGGCATCGAGGCGCTGATCGCCGCCGAGGGCGTCTCCGCGAAGGGCCATCTGCGCAAGTGGCTGGGCTCCGACGAGGTCGACGCAAGCCTGCTGGCGTGCGTCGCCCCCTTCGGTCTGTACGCCCCCGACCACCCCGTGGCCGTCGCGACCGTCGCCGAGGTCGAGCGGCAGCTCGCGCACGAGGGCGGGGTGTACCGCTACCGCGCCGACACCTTCTACGGCGGCGGCCGGTGGGTGCTGCTGGCGGGGTTCCTCGGGCTGAACCACGCTGCGGCGGGGCGGCGCGACGAGGCTTCGAGGTATCTGGAGTGGATGGCCGCCCAGGCCCTCCCGAATGGGGATCTGCCCGAGCAGGTCTCCGACGTGCTGCTCTTCCCCGACCGCTATGACGAGTGGTTGCAGCGCTGGGGGACGGTCGCCACCCCTCTGCTGTGGTCGCACGGCATGTACCTGATGCTGGGAGCCGAACTGTGATCCGCCACCGCCCCTACGGCTCGGGCCACCCCTACGCCGTCTCTGAAGACCAGCGGATCCCGTCACTGCCCCTCGACGGCCAGGCGGTCGAGCTGCGGGCTCGCTCGTCTGCGGCCGAGGTGGTCTGCGAGTTCGACGGTGTCGACCTGCCCATGGAGCCTCAGTTCTCCGGTGAAGGACCTGTCGTCACCGACGGCGGTCACCTGGCCGCCGCCCAGGCCAAGGCGGCACGGGCCGCGGTCGGGTCGTGGACGGTGACGACGGGTCCGTTGGTGTTCGGGGACCGCTATCGCTACCGGTTTCGGGAGCCGGGGCGTACCAGCCGGTGGTTCGAGGTGTCGGCGGCGCGGTGGGTCCCCGGGAAGATCAGCGTCAGCGGGACCGACCGGGTGGTGCCCGGGTCGGTCGAGTGGCTGGTCGACGCGGACGGGCCCCGTCGGGTCAGGTTCGCGGTCCGGCTCGACGAGGGTGATCACCTGGTCGGGTTCGGAGAGCGGTTCAATGCCGTCGACCAGCGGGGGAACGATCTCGACGCGGTCGTGTTCGAGCAGTACAAGGGGCAGGGGGCGGCGAACAAGACGTACCTGCCGATGCCTTTCGCCTTCGTCATCGGCGACTCGTCGTGGGGTTTTCATGTACGCACGTCACGACGCACCTGGTATTCCAGCGAGGGCGACCTGCTGACGATCGAAGCCGAGCTCGGCCCGGACGGGGAGCTGGAGATCGCCTTCTACGACGGCGAGCCCTCGGCGGTGCTGACACGGTTCCTCGACGAAGTGGGGCTGCCGACCGAGCTGCCGTCGTGGGTGTTCAAGCTGTGGGCCAGCGGCAACGAGTGGAACACGCAGACGCGCGTGTTGCACGAGATGGACCGGCACCGCGAGCACGACATCCCGGTCGGCGCGCTGGTCATCGAGGCGTGGAGCGACGAGACGACCTTCACGGCGTTCCGGGGCGCGGTCTACGAACCCTCCTCTGAGCCGCATTCGCTGGCCGACTACACCTTCCCGCCCGACGGGCCGTGGCCCGACCCGAAAGGCATGATCGACGAGCTGCACGCCCGCGACGTCAAGGTCCTGCTCTGGCAGATCCCGCTGCAGAAGATGCGCCCCCACCCCCGTCACCAGGCGGCGGTGGACGCCGCGCAGCTGGTCGAGAAGGGCTACGGCGTCCGCGAGGCGAACGGGAAGCCCTACCGGAACCGTGGCTGGTGGTTCCCGCTGTCGCTGATGCCCGACCTGTCCTCGCAGGAGGTCCGCGACTGGTGGACCGCCAAGCGGGCCTACCTGGTCGCCGAGATGGGCGTCGACGGCTTCAAGACCGACGGCGGCGAGCACGCGTGGGGCCACGACCTACGCTACGCCGACGGGCGGCGCGGCGACGACGGCAACGGCCTGTTCCCGGTGCACTACGCGCGCGCCTTCGGTGACCTGTTGCGCGAGCACGGGAAGGCGCCGGTGACGTTCAGCCGGGCCGGTTTCACCGGATCGCAGCCGCACGGCGCGTTCTGGGCCGGTGACGAAGACTCGACGTGGACGGCCTTCGAGTCGTCGATCCGGGCCGGGATCACCGCGTCGGCCTGCGGAATCGTCTACTGGGGCTGGGACCTGGCCGGGTTCTCCGGCGACCTGCCCTCGGCCGAGCTCTACCTGCGCGCGGCCGGGACCTCGGCGTTCATGCCGATCATGCAGTACCACTCGGAGTTCAACCACCACCGCACCCCCATCCGCGACCGCACGCCCTGGAACATCGCCGAACAGACCGGCGACGCGTCGGTCATCCCGATCTTCCGGGAGTTCGCGCAGCTCAGAGAGCGACTGGTGCCCTACCTGACCGAGCAGGCCGCGGTGGCGGTACGCGGCGGCAAGCCCCTCATGCGGGGTCTGTTCTTCGACCACATGGAACGCGAGTTGTGGTCCTACCCCCTGCAGTTCAAGCTGGGCGACGCGCTGCTCGTCGTCCCCGTCACCACGCCCGGCGCCACGGACGTCGCCGCCTACCTGCCTTCCGGCGAGTGGGTGGACGTGTGGACCGGCGAGGTGCTGCCCGGTGGGCGGGAGGTCACTCTTCCCGCGCCCATCGAGCGTCCTCCAGTGCTCTGTGCCTCCGAGCACTGGCCGCGTTTGAGAGGAGTGTTCCAGTGATCCGGTTACGCTCGGGCGTCACCGTCGTGGTGCTGGCCCTGCTGGCCACGATGTTCCACGCCCTTCCCGCGGCCGCCCTCAGCGGCGTGCACCACAACCCCACCGGCATCGACGATCTCTACTCCACCGAGCCGACCGAACGCGCTCCCCGCGACCCGATGGCCGGGGAGGCCGTCACCCTCAAGGCCACGACCTGGCCGATCGAGGCGGGACAGACCGTCTGGATCACCTGGACGAAGAACGGCGTCGCGCAGAGCCCGATCGGCGCCGCCTGGGACTACAACCAGGGCAACAACACCTACTGGCGCATCACCATGCCCTCGTTCGCGCGGGGCGACGCGATCTCCTACACCGTCAACGCGAATGTGAACGGCACCGGGCAGCAGAGCACAGGCCCGTTCACGTTCAAGGTGACGTCGTGGTCGACGGTCACCAACGTGGCGTCCTACGTCAACAACGGGACCAGCGTCGACGTGACGACCGGCGACTCGGCGGGGTCGTTCACCCCGAAGATCCGGTTCGCCTTCCCGGCGCTGGACCGCTTCCGCACCCAGATCGCGCCCTCGGGCAGCGGCCTGAACATCACCGGCGTGGCCGGATACACGGTCACCAACTCGGCCTCGACCCTGCAGATCTCGACGCCCTCACTGGTGCTGAAGATCCAGAAGACGCCCTACCGCCTCTCGGTCTACAAGGGCGACGGGACGACGCTGATCACGCGGCAGTACGACCCCGCGGTGTTCCGCAACATCGGCTGGGCCAGCGACGGCGTCTCCACGGTCACGAAGATCGAAGACCATTTCCTGTCCCCCGCCGGAGAACGCTTCGAGGGCTTCGGCGAACGCTATGACCGGCTCGACCAGCGCGGCACCGACGTGCACAACTACGTCTACAACCAATATCGCGACCAGGGGTCGTGGCGGCGCACCTACCTGTCGACGCCGTTCTTCCTGAACTCCGCCGGTTACGGCGTCTACATCCCCTCGACCCGCTATTCCCTCTTCAACCTGAACACCCACCTGAACGACCTGGCCGGTTTCTCCGTCGACACCGGCGGGGCGTTGAACTCGACGCTCGACTACCACTTCTTCGCGGGCACCCCCGCTGACATCGTCGACGACTACACCGCGGTGACCGGCCGGCCGCAGTTGCCGCCCAAGTGGGCGTTCGGCCTGTGGATGTCGGCCAACGAGTGGAACACCCAGGCCGAGGTGACGGCCGAACTGGCCAAACCCACGACCCACAACATCCCGCACTCCGCGCTGGTCCTCGAACAGTGGAGCGACGAGGCGACCTTCTACGTCTGGCACGGCGCGACGTACACGGCGAAACCCGGCAGCGGGAAACTCGCCCTGACCGATCTGACCTTCCCGCCGGGTACGGCGTGGAGCGACCCCAAGGCGATGGTCGACGACGCCCACGCCAAGGGCATCAAGGTCATCCTCTGGCAGATCCCGGTGTTCAAGGAGAACTTCGACACCAACCCCTCGACCGCCCCGCAGCAGCACCTCAACGACCGGTCGTACGCCCAGACGCAGGGCTATCTGGCCACCCAGCCGGGCGGTTCCCCCTACCGGATCCCGACCGGCCAGTGGTTCGGCGACAGCACGGTCCCCGACTTCACCTCGGCGGCGGCCCGCAACTGGTGGATGAGCAAGCGCGACTACCTGATGGACGACGTCGGCGTCGACGGCTTCAAGACCGACGGTTCCGAGGCGGTGTTCGGACGCGGTGTCTCCTTCGCCGACGGGCGCAAGGGCGACGAGATGCACAACGCCTACCCGAACTCCTACCTGTCGGCCTACAACACGTACGTGAAGGGCAAGAAGCCCGACGGGACGATCTTCAGCCGGGCCGGGACCGCCGGGGCGCAGTCGACCTCGATCTTCTGGGCCGGCGACCAGAACTCCTCGTTCCCCGCCTTCCAGGAGGCGGTCCGGGCGCAGCTCACCGCCGGGCAGTCGGGGGTGCCGTTCACCGCGTGGGACATGGCCGGGTTCACCGGCACCTTCCCGAGCGCCGAGCTCTACCTGCGTTCGGCCGCCCAGGCGACGTTCTCGCCGGTCATGCAGTATCACTCCGAGACCGCCAACCCGGGGACGTCGGAGGCGCGGACGCCGTGGAACGTCCAGGCGCGGACCGGGAACACGAACGTGATCCCGTACTTCCGGAAGTTCGCGAACGTCCGGATGAACCTGATCCCCTACCTGTACACGGAGGCGAAGGCGTCGTCGCTGACGGGTGCGCCGATGATGCGGGCGATGAGTTACGCGTTCCCTGCTGACTCTTCGGCCGCCGCTCTCGACCAGCAGTACATGTTCGGGCCGCAGCTCCTCGTCGCGCCGATCACCACCGCCGGGGCCACGTCGAAGAACGTGTACCTGCCCGCAGGTGAGTGGTACGACCTGTGGAACGGCGGGCGGTTCACCGGTCCCGGCACGAAGACCTACAGCGCCGGGCTGGACACGATCCCCGTCTACGCGCGGGCCGGGGCGGTCGTCCCGCTGAACCTGAACGCGGCTTACGAGCTGGGCGGGAACGTCTCCAACAGCGTCTCCTCCTATGCCAACCTGGTGTTCCGGATCTATCCGTCGGGGAACTCGTCGTACTCGTACTTCGAGGACTCGGCCGGGCTCTCCCGGACCATCTCCGTCACGGAGACCTGGGCCTCTCACACCGTCGGGGTGTCGGTGCCCGCGCTGACCACGACCAGCACGCTGCAGGTGGCCTCCACACAGCCGTCGTCGGTGACCGGGGCGACTTCCCGGGCGTCGCTGTCGGCGTTGCAGTCGGCCTCCGAGGGCTGGTGGTGGGATCCGGTGCAGCAGCTCACGTACGTGAAGCTGGCCTCCAGCGGGTCCGCGCGTTCGGTGACGCTGAACGGGGTCGACAAGGCCGCCTACGAGGCGGAGTTCGGCGCCGGGGTGGGCGTCTCGACCAACACCGACCACGCCGGCTACACCGGCACCGGTTTCGTCGATGGTTTCGCCTCCTCGGGCGACTCAGTCACCTTCGCGGTGCGGGCCGAGGCGACGGGCAGCCACCAGCTCAAGTTCCGCTACTCGACGACGGTCGCCTCGACGCGGACCGTCTACGTGGACGGGGTGTCGGTGGGGACGCTGAACCTGCCGGCGCTGGCGAACTGGGACACGTGGGGCACGGCGACGTTGACGACCAACCTCACGGCCGGGGCTCGATCGATCAAGATCGAATATGCCTCCAACGGGATCAATCTCGACAACCTGGTGGTGGCGCGGCCATGAGACGCCTGGTGTTCTTCGCAGTTCTATTAGGCGGTCTGCTGGTGGCCCTGCCCGCCCAGGCCGCCGTGCAGCGGGTGCAGTTCACCAGCGGGTCGACCTACCTGATCGCCGAGTTCCTCGACGACGACCTGGTGCACTTCGAACTGGCCAACGGGACGAGTCCCGGCACCGGCTCTCCCCTGTTCACCACCCCACAGGTGCTCAAGACCGACTACACGGGACCGTCGTCCTTCAGTCAGGTCGGGAACGTCATCACGACGGCGTCCATGAAAGTGGAGGTCACCTCCGGGACGCTGTGCGTGAAAGTCTCCGACCCGTCCCGACTGCTCTATGAGGCGTGCCCACGCAACCTTGCGCAAGCGTGGAAGGGCCTCTCAGTGACGAAGGGGTCGATCCAGAACGCCTACGGCCTCGGCGAGCAGTTCTTCATGGGCGGCAGCGCCGACGGCGACTGGGTCGGCCGCACCCGTTCGCCGGGCGGGACCTACGGCAACGCGATGGTGTACGACACCGACAACGGCCCGGTGGGCAACACCCAGATCCCGGTGCTGTTCGCGGTGGGGGCGTCCAATCTGAACTACGGGCTGTTCCTCGACCAGATGTACAAACAGGAATGGAACCTGACCGGCGATCCGTGGACCATCGACACCTGGGGCGACCAGATCCGGTGGTACACGATGACCGGCTCCGACCTGCCCGACCTGCGCAAGGACTACCTGGAGCTGACCGGCCGCCCGCCGGTGCCGCCGAAGAAGGCGTTCGGCATGTGGGTGTCGGAGTTCGGCTACGACAACTGGACCGAGATCGACAACCGCCTCGCCGGTCTGCGGACGGCGAAGTTCCCCGTGGACGGGTTCGTGCTGGACCTGCCGTGGTTCGGCGGGGTCACGGCCGGGTCGGACAACACGGCGATGGGGTCACTGACCTGGGACACCTCCGCTTTTCCCAACCCGACCACCAAGATCGCCGACTACGCCACGAACCAGGGCGTGGGGCTGATGACGATCGAGGAGTCGTACATCGGCAAGAACCGCACCGAGCACACGGACATGGCCTCGCGCGGGTATCTGGTGCGGGCGGGCTGTTCGTCGTGCGCGCCGACCTACCTGACCACCAACGACTGGTGGGGCCGCGGCGGGATGATCGACTGGACCCAGAACGCGGCCGGCGACTACTGGCACACGCTGAAACGCGCTGCTCTGAGCAGCCAGGGGATCCTCGGGCACTGGCTGGACCTGGGCGAACCGGAGATGTACGACGCCGCCGACTGGACGGCTGGAGTCCTGCCCGGCAAGCACGCCCATGCCGACTACCACAACGCCTACAACCTGAAGTGGGCCGAAAGCATCGCCCGCAACTACGCTTCGGGGACCAAACGGCCGTTCATGCTCGCCCGGTCGGGGGCGAGCGGGATGCAGCGGCACGGCGTGGCGATGTGGTCGGCCGACATCGGGTCGAAGCTGACGGCGCTGGCGCAGCAGCAGAACGTCCAGATGCACATGTCCATGTCGGGGATCGACTACTTCGGCTCGGACATCGGCGGGTTCCGGCGGGAGATGCTCGACTCGGACCTGAACGAGCTCTACACGCAGTGGTTCGCCAACGGCGCGTGGTTCGAGGTGCCGCTGCGGCCGCACACCGAGAACCTGTGCAACTGCGCGGCGACCTCGCCCGACTCGATCGGGGACGTGGCCAGCAACCTGGGGAACCTGCGGCGGCGGTATGAGCTGACGCCTTACTACTACTCGCTGGCGCACCGGGCCCACCTGACCGGGGAGCCGGTGGTTCCGCCGCTGGTCTACCACTACCAGAACGATCCTGCGGTCCGGGAGATGGGACACCAGAAGCTGATCGGCAAGGACCTGCTGGTCGGCGTGGTGGCTGGGGAGGACGAGCGGTCGCGGAACATGTACCTGCCCGCCGGGACCTGGTACGACTACGCGACCGGCGAGAAGCTCGTGTCGACCGGCCAGTGGTTCAACGACCGTCCTTTGTGGGTGAACGGCGAGTTCCGGCTGCCGACGTTCGCTCGGGCCGGGGCGATCATTCCCAAGATGTTCGTGGACGACAAGACCATGAATGTTCTCGGGAAGCGCACCGACGCGTCCACCCGGAACGAGCTGATCGCCCGGGTCTACGCATCGCCGACCGCAAGTTCTTTCACCCTTTACGAGGATGACGGATCTTCGACCGCCTACAAGTCGGGCTCGGTGCGGACGACCGCGTTGAGCCAGTCTCTTTCGGGGTCGGTGGCGACCGTGACGGTCGCGGCCTCTTCCGGGACCTACACGGGGGCGCCGGCGTCGCGCTCGAACGTGGTGGAACTGGTGGCGGACACGCAGGCCGGCGGGGTGACGCTGAACGGGTCCGCACTGATCCAGCACGCGTCCAAGGCGGCTTTCGATGCGGCGTCGAGCGGGTGGTACAACGCGGGCGGCGGCGTGGTCGTCGCGAAGTCCGCGTCGACCGCTGTCGGCACGGCGAAGACGTTTGCGTTCACGATCGGGCACACGCCTTCTGCCATGACGTTCAGTTGCGCGAACGGGACGACGACGGCTGGGCAGTCGGTTTACGCGGTGGGGAATGTGCCGCAGCTCGGGGCGTGGTCGGTGGCCAGCGCGGTGAAGCTGTCGCCGACGTCGTATCCGACGTGGACGGGGACCGTCTCCAAGCTGCCGCCAGGAGCGTCCGTGGAGTGGAAGTGCGTGAAGCGCCAGGAGGCCGGGTTCCCGGACACGGCTGATGCTTGGGAACCGGGCGGGAACACGGTGTTCACCGCACCGGCGAGCGGTTCGGGAGGGACGACCTCAGGCTCGTTCTGAGATCCGATCAAGGGTGCCCCGGTCATGACATTCATGGCTGGGGCACTCTGTTGTAGCCGTCACCGGACGATCCGAGCGCGGGCTCGCGTGCGATCGTGACGAAGGTCTCGCCGAAGGGGGTCGGGAACTTCCACAGCAGAAACTGATCCAGCTCGTATTCACACACACGCCGCAAAAGGGCGAGAAGGGTATCGAATTCCTCATCCGAGAGCGGGCCATCGTTGGTACCGTTCATCCCGATCACATTAGGGGGCCCGCTCTGGCCTATGAGCCTCCGGAGCGCTACCTGGCCCGACTCGGGACGATCTTCGCCCGCTTCGACCAGCAGGACTCCGGCAACGTGTCCTACGGTGTCACCGTCGACGGTGAGCGGTACTTCGTGAAGACCGCGGGCCGTCCCGGCCACACCCCCTTCCTCACCCATGCCCAGCGCGTCGACCTGCTGCGCAACGCGGTCCGGCTGGGCCGGACCTACCGGCATCCCGCGCTGCCGGCCCTCCACACGGTCATCGACTCCGCGCACGGACCGATGCTCGTCTACAACTGGGTCGACGGTGAACTCCTCGGGGTTCCCCGCGAGCACCGCGACGACCCGGAGTCGTCGTTCCAGCGCTTCCGCGACCTGCCGGCCGACCGCGTCCTGGCCGCCCTGGACACGATCTTCGACGTGCACGACCTCCTGGGCGGGGCCGGGGAGGTGGCCGGGGACTTCTACGACGGGTGCCTGATCTACGACTTCACCACGCACCGTCTGTCCCTGGTCGACCTGGACAACTACGTTCCCGCGCCGCACCGCAACGAGATGGGCCGCATGTTCGGCTCCTCCCGCTTCATGGCCCCGGAGGAGTTCACCAGGGGCGCCCTCATCGACCAGCGCACGAGCGTGTTCACCATGGGCCGCACCGCCCAGATCTTCCTCGGCGACGACTTCGGCGGTCCCCTCTACCAGGTCACCGCCCGCGCCTGCCACGCCCACCCTAGCGACCGTTACAGCTCTCTTCCCGAGTTCTGCACCGCCTGGAGAAACGCGCAACAGATACGGCAGATCACATAGCCGAAACCAATGATGGATTTATCGAGAGCCATCCTCAGGCCTAAGAGATGGCTTAGTCTTTTCATAAGCCTGATCCCAGGCTTCCTGCTGCGGGGCGTCCAGGGGAATATTCGGAAAAGCGTAGAGGAATCTGTGCGCGAGATCGACAAGGACCTCGTCTCCGACGTCCCGAAGTCGTTCGAACTCAGTCTTCGCGATGTCCAGTGAAAAGTGGCCTCCGGTGCCGTCCCGCAGAACCACCGTGGTCGAGCACCGGAGCACCTCGTTCGTTTCCTCGGACAAGAACGTGAGATAGACGTCTTTTACTTCGGCGCGGTGCTCGGCGAACCAGTCAGGCCGACCACGACCGCTCCAATCATGTTCGGCCGCCTGGTTCGCCAGTCGCTCGAGTTCCCCGGGGGACACCTCCTTGATGTCCCCCCTCCCGAGAATCCCCGTACGATTGGGCACCTGAGGCCACCGGCCCCGGGAGCGCCCCAACCGGAAGGTACGCATCAGTTTCCGAATCCACTGATGTAGATGGGCGTATCATCCGTGATGGCGGAATTCTGATCGTCGGCGCGCTTCAAGAGTTCCGCCCTCCGATGGTTTCCATTGCTCATCGTCTTTCCGCCCGTGTAAACGGCCATCATGTCCGGCCCTTGCGTGATCTGCGCAGCATCGATCAGTTCGTCATCGTCAAGATACCGCATGTTCTCAGCCTTGCCCTTGCTGAAGCTTCCGTCCGACTCTATTCGCCTCAAGTCGCCAACCTTGGAGTTCAGCTTCTTGACAGCCGGGGCGGGCGCCTCCTTCTTGCCGAAGATTCGCTTGATGAAGCCTGGCTTCTCCGCTGCGCAGTTGTGCGAGAGCACTGGAGCGGTGCCGACCATTACGTAGTAGGTGTGGAAGTCAGCGACCGTGAGATTGTGCACGCCGGCCTGCCCACGCCAGGTCGCCACTTCGTCGACCTTGACCAGGTCCCCATCGCTCGTAAGGAGTGGCGTGCCGGGCACGAGCTCGCCCGCCGCGAGCCATTTCTGCTGACTCGGCACCCAGAAAGGGTGTCCACTCGTGGCGATGAGGTCGTCTTCCTGCGCTCGCGGCCCCTGCTTCATCTGAGCCGCCGCCGGATCGGCCGTGACCTTGAGACGAACGAGGTCCTTCTCACCGTCTCCGGCGATGAGCGCCGTGACCGGTTTCGCCGCCGTCTCACCCGTCAGGGGCTCCGTGGCCAGGACATTGTCGCCGACCTGAATCTGCTCGATCGGCTTCTCCGCGCCGTCGGCCATGACGACCGTGGTCCCGGCGATGAAACTGTTCCCGACGGGGCAACTTCCGCTCGAACCACCCTTGAACTTGCCGCCGATGGTTCGTCCGATCGCCCCTGCGGCCTTGGACAAGAGCACGCCTCCGACCACCGAGGTCGCTGCGCCAGTGGCCATCGATCCGAGTGCGCCCATGAGGGACTGCTGTTCGGCTGGCGTGTCCATGGTGTAACTGACCAGACCGGCGACCGCTCCGCCCAGGGCCATACACCCGACGCTTCCGGCTCCCGCCGTCAGCGCGAGACATCCTCCTGTGGCGACGATGCCAGCGGCCGTGGACACGATCGTGCTCGCGTTGTCGGAGACCCAGTCGGTGACGGCCCCGAACCACCCGCCGTCGTCTTCCTCCGCCGGCTTCGGCTCTTCCTTCGGCTGCGGTTTGGGAGCGGGCGTCTTCTGCTGCTCCTTCTTCTTGTGCTCCTGGATGTTCTGCTCGCGCGTTTCCTCGCTCTTCTTGACCGACTGCTTCTGAGCGGGCGTCTTCTTGGTCCCGTTGCCGTTGTATTCCTTCTGGAACGTCGCGTTCGACTGACGGTTCCCGGCGTCGATGCCCAGACCCGTCACATCCGACAGACCGATCGGGTTGTTGCCCGCGTAGGAGAACGGATTGGCCCACTGGGGTTTGCGGAAGTCCAGCAACGGGTCGACCGAGATGAACTTGCCGATCGCCGGGTCGTAGTAGCGGGCCCCGATGTGGGTCAGCCCGGTCGATTCGTCCTCGATCTTGCCGAGGAATCCCAGGTCGGTGAACGGCAGGTCGTCGGCCCCGCGTCGCTGCCCGAAGGGCAGGTACCGTTCCCGGCTGATCGCCCCTCTGGTGTCGTCGATGGCCAGCTGCGCAGTCCCGTGCATGGCCGCTGCCATCCACTTCACACCCGACTGTCCGTTGATCCGCATCGCGACCATGGACCCGTCAGGACCGGTGTAGTACCGCTTCCCCGTCAATCCGGTCGAGGAGAGCTGGAGCCCCTGATTCACCCCAATACGCGGAGAAGGTGACGTCGACTGCGAGCTCTTCCCGCAGATCTGCCGCGACACCGCACACTCTGGGACTGCGGGAGAAGTTCGGCGACCTCGAAGATGCCATGGCGCAACCTGGTGACGCTCCTCACTACGACGTGATGGACCGGCCGCTGGGCTCCCGCCTGTCCCTGCCCGTCAGCGTGGGCCAGATCGGCCGGACCTTCGACTTCGCCACGACGTACAACGCGGGCGGCGCGGTCGCGACGACCACACTTCCGGCGGCCGGTGGGCTGCCAGCCGAGGTGCTGACGCCCGCGTACACGGACCTCGGGCTGCCCTACGGTCTGAGTTCCGACTTCGGCGGCGGCTTCACCTATGTGAAGTCGATCAACTACACGGCGATCGGGCAGCTTTACCAGCGGGCCTACGGTGGCAACGGGCAAGTCACCCGGACGTTGGCGTGGGACGACACGACCGGGCGAATCACCGGGGTGACGACGAAGTCGCGCGCCGACACGGCGACTCCGACGATGGCCCAGAATGACGCGTACACCTACGACGTGTCGGGGGAGATCAAGCGGATCGTCGACGAGGTGTCGGGCCAGGCGGAGTGCTACACCTACGACGACCTGCACCGTCTGTCGTCGGCGTGGACGACGACGGCCTCCACCTGCGCGGCCGGATCCGGCGACGGGCAGGGGGTCGACCCTTACTCCGAGGCTTACACCTACGATGCGATCGGGAACCTGACGACGCGTGCGCACGGCGGCCAGGTCGACACCTACGACGCCGGCGGGCAGCTGGCGGCGCGGATGGCCGGCGGCAAGGCCGGGACGTTCACGTGGAACGAACTGGGCGAACTGACCAAGGCGACGGTCGACGGCAAGGACACCTCGATGGTGTACGACGCCGACGGCAACCGCCTGCTGCGGCGTGACCCGGGCGGGGTGACGACGCTGTTCCTCGGGCCGATGGAGGTGCGGCTCTCCTCGGCCGGGTTGACGGGGAAGCGGTACTACACCGGGCCGGACGGGTCCATGGTCGCGATGCGGATCACCGGGCAGCCGGGCGTGAAGTGGATGGCAGCCGCCATGCACGGGACTGCGCAGCTGGCCATCGACGACACCAGAGGGGCGATCAGCCGGGAACGGTACCTGCCCTTCGGGCAGCGACGCGGGGCCGACGACCTGCCGTTCACCGACCTGGGATTCCTCGGCAAGATCGAGGACGAATCGACCGGGCTGACCCACATCGGGGCCCGCTACTACGACCCGGCGATCGGCAAGTTCATCTCGGTCGACCCGTTGCTGGACTTCCGCAAACCCCAGTGGGCCAATCCGTTCTCCTACGCGGGCAACAACCCGATCGGTCTGTCGGATGTGACGGGTCTGGGCATCGACGCCGGGAACCGTCAGTCGAACGCGACGTTCCAGAAGGAATACAACGGCAACGGGACCAAGAAGACGCCCGCTCAGAAGCAGTCGGTCAAGAAGAGCGAGGAAACGCGCGAGCAGAACATCCAGGAGCACAAGAAGAAGGAGCAGCAGAAGACGCCCGCTCCCAAACCGCAGCCGAAGGAAGAGCCGAAGCCGGCGGAGGAAGACGACGGCGGATGGTTTGGGGCCGTCACCGACTGGGTCTCCGACAACGCGAGCACGATCGTCGCCACCGCTGCTGGCATCGCCGCCACCACTGGATGTCTGGCGTTGACGGCGGGGGCGGGAAGCCTCGGATGCATGGCATTGGGCGGAGCGGTGGCCGGGTGGGTCGGCTACGCCATGGACACGCCAGCCGAACAGCAGACCCTGATGGGCGCGTTCGGATCAATGGCCACGGGCGCTGCCACGTCGGTGGTCGGCGGCGTGCTATTGTCCAAGGCCGCAGGGGCTATCGGTACTAAGCTCAAAGGTAATGCAATTGGTGCGGCCAAGACGCTTGCTGATAAAACGGCTTCCGTTCGCCCGTCCAGCACGAGACCGGTGGTAGCGGAGGCGATTGCACTCAAGAACGGTAAGGTAATCGCGCGAACCAGCGTCCGCGGCGAAGCACCTCAGTTGAATCCGAAAGTCAGCGCGGTCCTGGACGCTGTCCCCGCCGCTTCTCGTGGTGCTGGACACGGTAAATGCGGATTGGCGGTCTGTCTTTCGGACGCTTTGAATAACAAGATGAACCCGTCGGGTGCCGATGCCGCAGCAGTTCTGATTCGAGGAGACGTTGGGCATGCCAAACACGGACTTCCGGTCGGCCCTTGCGATAGTTGTAAGTATCTTGAGGCCCACTTCAAGCTGAACTTCCTGACATAACGAACAAGGAGTAAACCCGTTGGAATCTGAGGTGGAGCACATTCTGAGGAGGGCCGGATGGCAGCCGGGTCGACATGTGGACACATCGACTTGGCGCCACCTCCTGGAAAGTGATGGCTTCGTAATGCACGACGCCGCCGAAAGATTCCTGCGAGAGTTCGGCGGACTATCTGTGGGACATGGGGGCGCAGGCATCTCTCGCGCCCGAGAGCCATTCGAATTTGATCCACTGCTCGGAATGGGGGAAGATGACCGTTTCTCTGAGTGGGGTGAAGCGGTAGGGAAATCAATCTTCCCTATCGGCGAACTCGATCGGGGCAGATTCTTTCTCGGCATCGACGAGGTAGGGATGATCTACTTGGTAGCCGATTCGCTGGCTAGGTTTGGGGTAGGGCGCGTCGGAATAGAGTGTCTCGTGTTGGGTGTAGCACCAGAGATTATTTTTCCTTAACTCTGTCGTCGATGACGAGCTTGGGAGGTCGGTTCGATTTTATCTCGCCGAGCACTCATGGGCTGATCAATGCCCGTTGTATGAGAGACAACTGATGTCGACGCGATTTCGTTGCGCCGGCTGAGCAAGCTGGGGACGACCCCTGAAAGCCCGAGAGAAACAGCGCCCCGGCCAATGGCGAGGGCGCTGTGACCTGAATCGTCAGAACGAGCCTGAGGTCGTTCCTCCCGAACCGCTCGCCGGTGCGGTGAACACCGTGTTCCCGCCCGGTTCCCAGGCGTCTGCGGTGTTCGGGAAGTCGGCCTCCTGGCGCTTCACGCACTTCCATTCGACGGAGGCTCCAGGTGGCAGTTTGGAGATGGTCGCCGTCCACGTCGGATACGACGTCGGCGACAGCTTGACCGCGCTGGCCACCGACCACGCCCCGAGCTGCGGCACATTCCCCACCGCGTAGACCGACTGCCCGGCGGTGGTGGTCCCGTTTGCGCAACTGAACGTCAGGGCGGAAGGCGTCTGCCCGATCGTGAACGCAAACGTCTTCGCCGTCCCGACAGCAGTCGACGCCGACTTCGCGACGACCACGCCGCCGCCCGCGTTGTACCAGCCGCTCGACGCCGCGTCGAAAGCCGCCTTGGACGCGTGCTGCGTCAGCGCGGACCCGTTCAGCGTCACCCCGCCGGCCTGCGTGTCCGCCACCAGTTCCACCACGTTCGAGCGCGACGCCGGCGCTCCCGTGTAGGTCCCGGAAGAGGCCGCGACCGTCACGGTCGCCACCGACCCCGAAAGAGACTGACTCAACGCGGTCGTCCGCACCGAGCCCGACTTGTAGGCGGTCGAAGATCCGTCATCCTCGTAAAGGGTGAAAGAACTTGCGGTCGGCGATGCGTAGACCCGGGCGATCAGCTCGTTCCGGGTGGACGCGTCGGTGCGCTTCCCGAGAACATTCATGGTCTTGTCGTCCACGAACATCTTGGGAATGATCGCCCCGGCCCGAGCGAACGTCGGCAGCCGGAACTCGCCGTTCACCCACAAAGGACGGTCGTTGAACCACTGGCCGGTCGACACGAGCTTCTCGCCGGTCGCGTAGTCGTACCAGGTCCCGGCGGGCAGGTACATGTTCCGCGACCGCTCGTCCTCCCCAGCCACCACGCCGACCAGCAGGTCCTTGCCGATCAGCTTCTGGTGTCCCATCTCCCGGACCGCAGGATCGTTCTGGTAGTGGTAGACCAGCGGCGGAACCACCGGCTCCCCGGTCAGGTGGGCCCGGTGCGCCAGCGAGTAGTAGTAAGGCGTCAGCTCATACCGCCGCCGCAGGTTCCCCAGGTTGCTGGCCACGTCGCCGATCGAGTCGGGCGAGGTCGCCGCGCAGTTGCACAGGTTCTCGGTGTGCGGCCGCAGCGGCACCTCGAACCACGCGCCGTTGGCGAACCACTGCGTGTAGAGCTCGTTCAGGTCCGAGTCGAGCATCTCCCGCCGGAACCCGCCGATGTCCGAGCCGAAGTAGTCGATCCCCGACATGGACATGTGCATCTGGACGTTCTGCTGCTGCGCCAGCGCCGTCAGCTTCGACCCGATGTCGGCCGACCACATCGCCACGCCGTGCCGCTGCATCCCGCTCGCCCCGGACCGGGCGAGCATGAACGGCCGGGCAGGACTCCAGCCGTCCAGTCGGCGGCGTCGTACATCTCCGGTTCGCCCAGGTCCAGCCAGTGCCCGAGGATCCCCTGGCTGCTCAGAGGTTGTTTAATCCTGGGAGTTCCGATTAGTTCTGTTCAGGTGATTCGCCAGGTTGGTGTGCTTTCGCCGGTGAGGCGGCGGGACATGTTGTCGATCATCGCGAGGTGGATCATGGCCTCTGAGCTGGCGGGCAGTGTTTCGTAGTCGCGGGCCAGGCGGCGGTGGAACATCAGCCAGCCGAAGGTGCGCTCGATGGCCCAGCGTCGGGGTAGTGGGGTGAATCCTCTGGTGGCGGGCGGGCGTTGGACGATCTGCAGGTCGATGCCGGCGGTGGCGGCGTGTTCGACGAGATGGTGGCGATAGCCGCCGTCGGCCCAGGCCTTGACGATGGTGGGATGCCCGGCGGCGATGCGGTCGATGAGGGTGGTGGCGGCGGTGGAGTCCTGGACGCTGGCGGCGGCGACCAGGACCGCGAGCAGAAGTCCGAGGGTGTCGGTGACGATGTGGCGCTTGCGGCCGACGATCTTCTTGGCGGCGTCGATGCCCTGGCTGCCGGCGGGGACGTCGGTGGAGGTTTTCACGCTCTGGGCGTCGATGAGGCAGGCGGAGGGGTCGGGGGTGCAGTCCTCAGCGGTGCGGACCATGCGGCGCAGCAGGCCGCCCAGCTGGATGAAGACCTCGTCGTCGCGCCAGGCGGCGAAGTACCAGTAGACGGTGGCCCAGGGCGGGTAGTCGCGGGGCAGGTGACGCCAGGGGATGCCGGTGCGGTCGACGTACAGGATCGCGTTCAGGATGGCGCGCAGGGCGGTGGCCTGGCGCCGTTCGCGCCAGGCGGCCAGGACGGGTTCGACGAGATGCCACCGGGCGTCGGACAGGTCACTGGGATACTTCTGGTGTTCGTCCATGCGCAGGGCGTATCGCAGGTCTATGGCCCGGTGCATTCCCCCGGGAGGTCACACTAGCCAGTACCTCCGGCGGGACGAGGAACGAAAGAGACGCGAGAGGGCATCGCGGGTCCAGACAGGACCAAACACGCAAAAGATGGGCACATCTATCTCAGCGGCCCCAAGCGGGAATACAGGAACCATCAAAAATGCTTCACCCGAACTGCACTGAACAGCGAAACGGAGATATCGTCACGTATGCGGTTAACTCCCGTTTTCGCTGGTCGGAGCGGTTCGGGGGGAGCGTTTCCGATGGCGCCTGTACTCCCGCGAGGGGCCGCTGGGATGGATGCGGCCGTCTTTTGCGTGTTTGGTCCTGTCTGGACCCGCGATGCCCTCCCGCGTCCCTTCTGCTCGTCGACCTGCCGGAGGCATTGGCCGGCGTGACTCCACAATATGACTTCACGGGGGAATGTACCGGGCCATCGACCTGCGATACGCCCTGCGCATGGACGAACACCAGAAGTATCCCAGTGACCTGTCCGACGCCCGCTGGCACCTCGTCGAACCCGTCCTGGCCGCCTGGCGCGAACGGCGCCAGGCCACCGCCCTGGGCATCGGCCGCAGACCCGGCCACGACCTGCGGGCCATCCTGAACGCGATCCTGTACGTCGACCGGACCGGGATCCCCTGGCGTTACCTGCCCCGCGACTACCCGCCCTGGGCCACCGTCTACTGGTACTTCGCCGCCTGGCGCGACGATGAGGTCTTCGTCCAGCTGGGCGGCCTGCTGCGCCGCCTGGTCCGCACCGCCGAAGGCCGCGACGCCGAGCCTTCCGCCTGCCTCATCGACGCCCAGAGCGTGAAGACCTCCACCGACGTCCCGGTCACCGACCAGGGCGTGGACGCCGCCAAGAAGATCGTCGGCCGCAAGCGCCACATCGTCACCGACACCCTCGGACTTCTGCTCGCGGTCCTGGTCACCGCTGCCAGCGTTCAGGACTCCGCCGCCGGCACCACCCTCATCGACCACATCGCCGCCGAGCACCCCGCCATCTCCAAGGTCTGGGCCGACGGCGGCTACCGCCACCAGCTGGTCGAACACGCCGCCACCGTCGGCATCGACCTACAGATCGTCCAACGCCCGCCCGCCACCAGGGGATTCACCCCGCTACCCCGACGCTGGACGGTCGAGCGCACCTTCGGCTGGCTGATGTTCCACCGCCGCCTGGCCCGCGACTACGAAACCCTGCCCGCCAGCTCGGAGGCCATGATCCACCTCGCGATGATCGACAATATGTCCCGCCGCCTGACCGGCGAAAGCACACCAACCTGGCGAAACACCTGAACAGCACTAATCGGAACTCACAGGATTAAACAACCTCTAAGGTCCGTTCGGGAACTGCCGCGCTCGTAGCTATTCAGCTTGAGTCGGACGTGAGTGCCTGACTCGTGCCCGAGCGCCCGAGTTGATCACTATGGGGGTTGCCGGGATCATGAGGCTTCGTGTCCGAGTCGCCGTCTTTCGCCGCTGAACTGGTTGAGCTACGAGCGGGGCTGGCCGAGGCTCGGGTGGTGATCCGGGATCTCCGCGAGATCATCGAGGCGAAGGATGCCGCGCTGACCGCCAAGGACTTACAGGTCGCCGCGCTGCGGGCGACGAATGAGGCACAAGCCGAGCAACTGGTAACGCTGGCCGCTCGGGTGGAGGAGCTGGAACGCCAGAAGGGCCGCGGCTCGGGGAACTCCGGGAAGCCGCCGAGTTCGGATTCGATCTATACGAAGAAGACGGCGGCGCGGGATCGGTCGCAGCGAGAGCGCGGACGACGGAATCCCGGTAAACAGCCAGGTGAGCCGGGGACCACGATGAAGCTCATCGACAATGCGGACGTGCGGATCGAGTGTCCGCAGTCAGGTTGCGACGGGTGCGGGGCCGAGGAGGTGGCCACCGGGTGGACGGCCGCCGTCCGTGGCAAGGTCGCCGCGCTGCTGGCCGGGGGTGGGTTCGCCGAACACTTGCGTGAGCTGCTGCGGACGGCTCCGGCGTTGCATGTCGATGAGACTTTGGTGTGGGGCTCATCTCCTGCGCGACCTCAAGGACCTGTACGAGTTCGAGCCCAGGCCGCAGGCGTGGGCGGCCACGATGGCCGCGCTGCTGTGTGAGGCCAACGAGGCGGCCAAGACCGCTCGCGCCGCCGGTCAGGTCGCCCTGCCCGAGCCGGTGCTCGCTGACCTGCTCGCCCGCTATCGCGAGCTGGTCAGTCAGGGCTTCAGCGACAACCTGTACCGGCGTACGCGCGTCGCCGGGGACGCGGTCCGGCTCGACTCCTACCTGTCCACCGCAGCCAAGTGGGGCATCGACAAACTCGACGCTCTCAAGCAGTTGTTCACTACGGGACGCCCATGGCTCCCACCAGCGCTCACACCAGCCACGGCCACATGACCCCGTCGATCGATCTATCGGGCTGCCTCAGCCTGAATAGCTACGTCCAGGGGTTGCCGAGAAGCGCGTCATGAAGCGCGCGGGCAGCGTTTTGGCCGTTCTTGCGGACGGTGGAGATGCAGCCGCGGATGGCCAGGAAGACCTGAGCGCCTTTGATTGAGCCAGGGCGAGCCAGCGCCAATGCCGTGGCAGGTGGAGGGTGAGGTGGCCGCGTCCGTGCCGGGACAGGCGGGCGGGCACGGCTATCAGATTCCGGCGGAGCGTGGCACCGCGAGCCCTGGCATGGACGGAACCGGCCAGGCAGCCGGTCGCACGCAACAGGTTGTGCGTGATGGCAGCGCAGGTCAGCCAGGCGGCGTTCGCGGCGAAGCCGCCGGAGGGAAGGTGTGCGAGCGGGCCGTCGGCCAGGTCGGCGAGGACCTGCTCGACGATCGCGTGATCACGATGCTGCTGTTCGGCCTGGACCAGGTGGAACGGGCTGTCGGTGAACACCGCTCCATCGTCGTGCCGGTCCCATGCCCGCAGGGCCTGCACCGCCGCGCGGACCTTCGCTCTCGGGTGCCGTGGGAACGGGATGACCAGGTCCGCGTCAGAGGGGCCGCCGCTTTCGCCCAGGCCCTCGATCGATGCGGGACTGACCAGGTTGGGGCGGTAGTGGAGTACGGGGTCACCGCCCGCCCGCCTCACGCCGTGCGCGGTGCCCTGCTGCGCGTGCAGAAGGGGCGCCCAGGGTATCGACTGGAGGGCGATACCCTGGCCCGATCCGCCTCCTCGCGAAGAAGCAGTGCGTCGCTTGGAGCGGCCGTCTCGCCACGGCCACCTGGCAGAGCGGCTGGACCCGCTGCGACTAGAGCCGCTTCTCGTGCCAGGTGTAATAGAGGTAGGTGCTGCCGGGCCCGGTCATCGTGCCGTAGACCTGCCAGAAGCTGTTCGGGGCGAGCGAGAAGCGGAAGACCTTGTCACCGGGCTGGTCGTCCACGAAGGCGGTCTGTGTGCCGTTGTTCCAGATCCGCACTTCGATCGTGAACGTCGAGGTGTCCGGGATGTCGAGGCAGATCTCGTAGTCGTACGACCACGAGCCGCCGATGTTGTAGCTACGCCCGTCGATGGCCCCCCGCTCCATGTTGGTGGGGATATAGCTGTTGTACGCCCGCGTGTACCCGCCAGCCGAGCAGTCGACCGCGGAGGTGGCCGCGGACGCGGGATTGATGCCGGTGAGCATGGCGCCGATGACGCCGATGAGAACGAAGATGGTGCGCTTCATGCCTCTCCTCATCCGTGCAAGTGAGCCTCCAACCAATTAGTTGAAGACTGAACTGATTCTGATGAGGTCGCCGTAGTCGGACAAGGCCGGGCGGGGATTTCCACAGATTCGAGTCAAACGGGCCACGTTGAACTGCACTGATGAATCCGTTCTGCTTCTTTCGGCTGAACTTAGGCTGAAAGAAGCAGGTCAGGGGATTCAAAGGTGGCCGTCGCCTGGTGGTGAAGATCGCCCGTCGGTGCTCATCGAGCGCGGGAGGGTCACGGCGGCAAAGCGGTGGCGTCCTGGTCCGGCGGCATGCGCCGCAGGCTCGACCTGTCCATGACACTGGCCGGCTCACTCCCGGCGCACCGAGATCTTCGCAGGTCCTATCCGCGGGACAGGAGAAGGTCGGTGAGGCGCCGGCGGGCGGGCTCGTCGCCGGCGAGGTGCAGCAGGCCGGATCCGACCGCGTCGTCGACGGTGATGCGCCGTTCGCACACGTTCCGGAGGGTGTCGAGATCGGTGGTGAGTACGGCGTCGGGCGGTCCGGGCGGTGGTCGGCGGTCGATGAGCAGCGCGTTCTCGGTGACCTCGGTGACGTAGACGTCTTGGTCGATGCGGAGTTCGTAGTGGCCGCGGAGTTCGGCGGCGCGGGTCACGTCGAAGAGCGTTTTGACGCTGAGCAGCAGGGAGTCGATTCCGAGCGGGCGGTCGGGCGGCGAGGGAGCCTGGCTGCCCCAGCGGCCGAGCTGGAGCAGGATGGGCTCCAGCTCGCGGCCCCATTCGGTGAGTTCGTAGAGGTGGACCCGGGCCGGGGGCCCCAGGTCCACGCGCCGGACGACGCCGTGCTCGGCCAGGTCGCGCAGCCGCTGGCTCAGGACGTTGGGGCTCACACCGGGCAGGCCGGCGAGCAGGTCGCCGAAGCGCTTGGGGCCGAGCAGGAGGTCCCGCACCACCAGCACCGCCCACCGCTCGCCGATGACGTCGAAGCCACGGGCCAGACCGCACGAGTCCCCATAGCTACGTCTTCCGCTCATACCTCCAGGCTAGCGCCGATCCTCATTTAGGAGTAAAGCTTGTTTTTTAGGAGCAACCCACTTTACTTTGGGCCCCATGGGCCTTTCCGACCAAGAAGCGAGGCGGCTGCCGCAAGGTGACACGCGGCTGCTGGACACCCCCACCGCACAGAACCTGCTGACCAGTTCCCTGGTCGCCCGCCTGGCGTACCCCGGCAAGGACGGGACGCCGCGGTTGATCCCGGTGAACTTCCGGTGGACCGGAGAGGAGCTGGTGATCGGCGCGTTCGCCGGCAACTACAAGGTCCGGGACCTGCGGGCCCGTCCTGACGTCGCGGTCTGCGTCGACACCGCCGACGGTCTCCCGCAGGTGCTCATGCTCCGTGGCCGGGTCACGCTCGCCGAGGTCGACGGCGTCCTTCCCGAATACGCCGAGATGCAACGGTCGGCGATGGGCGAGGAGGCGGGCGCCGCATACGTGAAGGCGATCGACCGGCCAGGGTTGCGGATGGTCCGCATCGCCCTGCGACCGGCCTGGGCCGGCGTCCTTGACTTCCGGGAGCGGTTCCCCGAAAAGACGCCGCAACCCGTCATGGCCGCCCTCCGCGGCGACCGATGAATCCGAAGGAGACGCGGATGCGCAGAATCGTGGTCTCGATGTGGATCACCCTCGACGGCTTCGTCGCGGGCCCGCAGGACGAGATGGGCTGGCTGCTGGTCGACGAACGACTCCAGAAGTACGAGCAGGACCTGGTGGACACCGCCGGCGGCCTGCTGCTGGGCCGGGTCACCCACGGCGACTTCGCCGGACACTGGCCGAAAGCCGCCCAGAGTCCCGATCAACCCGATGAGGTGCTCGCCTACGCCCGGCGCCTCGACGCCCTGGAGAAGATCGTCGTCTCCGCCTCGGGTCGAACCGCGACGTGGCGGAACACCCGCAGGATCGACCGCGTCGAGGCCGATGAGATCGATGAACTCAAGCGCGGTTCCGGCGGGGACCTCGTGGTCTACGGCAGCCTAGGGGTGATCCGGTCCCTCGGCGATCTCGGGCTCGTCGACGAATTTCACCTCTTGGTGCACCCCGTGTTCCTCCGCCGGGGCAAGGCACTGTTCGACGACGGACGGGACCCCTTGGAACTGGAGCTGGTCTCCGCCGAACCCTTTCCCTCCGGCGTCGTGCTGATGAAATACCGTCCTGCGGGTGTCGCGTCTCTGTCATGAGGGTCCCAGTAGCCCGTACGACGAGTGCCGCGCCACTCGGGCGGATTCTTGACGACCACCGCCGACACGTCCGATGTGGTGAGCGTCCGCAGAATGCGAATGCCGGCGAGTTCCTGACGGAACCGCCACCATCGTTCCACATCTCCCCGGTCACGCCCGTGCACAGCGCCGCCACGGCGGCGGGAAGCCACCATTCAGGGCCCAACAGGGATCCGCAGTAGCCCGTGTGGGCGAACCTGTCCTACCCCACGGGACGGCGCCGGGCGCTCTGCTGTGAGCTCGCGTGACGAGGACGGTTCGGGGACGGACCGCACGCGGCTGAGCGGACGGCTGGAAGGGGAGACATGCGTACGCGGGGCGAGTGACCGTGAGTCCTCGTATTCCCCGCTGGTTACCGACCGCA
Organism: Herbidospora mongoliensis; assembly: GCF_001570545.1. Classification (GTDB taxonomy): domain Bacteria; phylum Actinomycetota; class Actinomycetes; order Streptosporangiales; family Streptosporangiaceae; genus Herbidospora; species Herbidospora mongoliensis. Next base: position 166,000 of record NZ_BBXD01000009.1, read on the forward strand.
CGGGCACGCAACGGGCCCAGGGCAAGGATGGCTCAGTGACCGGCCGGAGGCGGATCGTTCCGCAGTCTGCTGTACATCCAGCCATCGCGCCACTGACCGGCGCGGAACTCCACCGCGCGTAGGACGCCCTCCAGTATGAAGCCGGCCTTCTCCAGCGACTTCTGTTCTGCGATGTTCTCCGGGTGGGTGGCCGCCTGGATGCGCTCGACGGGAGTGTGAGTGAACAGGTAGTCGCAGAGCATCGCCTGCGCGCGCCACCCGATGCCACGCCCACGCCAGTCCGGAAGCAGGGCGATCCCTATCTCCCAGTATCGCGAGACCCCGAACCCTCGGGACGACCAGCTCATGATGCCCGCGGCCGTGCCGTCGACCTCGACTATGACCCTGCTGTCATCGTCGCCCAGGTAGCCGTCGGTAGCGTAGCGCCGCGCCGGGGCCTGTGCGTCGCGGAACCCCGTCCAGTCGAGGCCGATCAATCCCGGCTCCGTGGCGAAACGCCGGAACATGGCGAGATCGTCCTCTGTCACCGGCCGCATTCGTACCTCATGCGGGCTCATCACGCCTCCTCCCCTGTGGTGCGTTCGTCCGCCAAGATCGCGTTGCTGGCCCGGACCCTACCTCGCCACATTTTGGGGCGCGGGAATGAGGCGTACAAGATCCCAGACAACGGCTCCAAACGCGACGAGAATCAGAATGCCCGGTGAGGGAAACGATGCTCTCGGCGATGAACCAGGGCGGGATTCCGGGCTGCCGGGAGGACACGCGGTAGGTCGGCCGCAACTCCGCAGCGCCCGATGCCTGCATAGCCCGGTCCCGGGAGGCAGGCTCACCGGGGACGTCTGGACGACCCACGCTGTGAGTGTGGAGCAGGTTCCACCCTGACCGGGACACCGGCGGGGTCCGGTGGAGCGTGGAGACCTGCAGGGCAGGTCGTCAGGAGCTGGTGATCCGGTTGGTGCGCCAGGTTCGCAGGCCCTCCGCGGTGAGAAAGGCGTCGAAGACCATTTCGGCGGTGCCGATGCGCGGTGCCGCAGCGCCGAGGCAGGACGACACGATCAGGGCCGGGCTCTGACGCCGGAACGCCATGAGCGCCTCCTCGCAACCCGCCGTCACGGTCTGGGGGGCCGCCTCGTAGAGCTGGGCCCCCAGACCGGACAGGGTCACGGCCTCGGGGTCGTGCGCGTTGACGAGGGCCCCGATCCCCCGGCCGAATGCCCGCGCGATCGTCTCGACCGCCCGGCCGCTCGCCGAGTCGCCGCCGGCCGCCTGGGCGATCAGCCGCTCGGCGTGGTCGAGCCGCCGGTCGACCGGGATGTCCTGGTCGAGGTGCCGGATCAGCGCGTTGGCCCCCACGTCGAGGTCCCAGCATCCGCGCTGACCGCAGGCGCACGCCTGGCCGGGGTCGCCCGCCAGGGGCAGGTGGCCGAACTCCCCCGCCATGCCGCGCGCTCCGGTCAGCGGACGTCCTCCGACGACGAGCGCCCCGCCGACGCCGAGGGAGACGTGCAGGTGCAGGCCGAGTCCGACGCCGCGCAGGGCGCCCCGCCGCGCCTCGGCGAGCGCCGCGAGAGTGGCGTCGTTGCCAAGCCGGACAAGGGGGTGGCCGTCGAGCCGCAGCAGGGAGACCAGGTCGACGTCGTGCCAGCCCAAATGGACCGCGTCCACGACGCGGCCGTCACGCACACTGGCCGGGACCGAGATGCCGATGCCCACCACCCGTCCGTCGAGCTCGGCCATGCGCCGCCGTAGCGCGCCGGACAGTTCGGCCAGCACGTCGGTGGCGAGCCCGGCGGTGTGGTGGCGGCATTCGAGCATCTCCGAGGCGCCGCCGAGCGCGGCGGCCGTGATGGACCAGGAGTCCTCCCGCAGGTCGGCGGCGAGCGCGATCGGCCCTCGCGGGTGGGGCCCGACCAGGTGGGTCGGCCGTCCGCGCGCCCGGTCGGCCAGCGGCCGTTCCAGGACCATCTCGGCGGCGGCCAGCTCGCCCATCAGGACGGTCGCGGTGCCCCGGGCCAGCCCGAGCTCGCGGGTGAGCTGGGAGCGGGTGAGCTCTCCTCCACCGGCGTGCACGGCGCGCAGCAGCCGGTTCAGGTTGTGGAGCCGCAGCTCGGTGCTGGTCGTGGGCGCGTGCACGCCTCCCATTGTGGCATCCATGATCCCCCGATTATGCTCTTGCCTAGAACAAAACATTCCCCCAATATGACGAGGTGCTCGTGCGCGACTTCTGTGCGGTGCTGTTCGACCTGGACGGAACACTGGTCGACTCCGACGCCGCAGTGGCCGGGGCTTGGGCGGCCTGGTCGGTCAAACGCGGCGTCGACCTGCAAGTGATCATGAAAGTCTCGCCGGGACGACCAGGGATCGAGACGATCGCCGAACTGGCCGTCGGCCTGACCTCCGCCGAAGTCGTCGCGGACTCCGAGGAGAACCTGCGTCTCGAGGAGGCCGACCTCGACGGCGTCACGGCGATGCCGGGAGCCGTCGACCTGCTCACCTCCTACGACGATCTCGGCGTCCGCTGGGGCATCGTGACCTCGAGTCCCCGCCCGCTGGCGCTGGCTCGGATAGGGGCCGCCCGGCTGCCGCAGCCCCCGGTCCTCGTGACCGCCGACGACATCGACCAGGGCAAGCCCGATCCGGCCTGCTACCTCCTGGGGGCGAAACTCCTGGGCGTCGACGCACGGCACTGCCTGGTGGTCGAGGACGCGACGGCGGGCGTCCGGTCCGGGCAGGCCGCAGGGATGGCGGTGGCGGGGGTGCGCGGTGTCGCGGGCGCCGACCTCGACCTCGCGAGCCTGCGGGACCTGACGACGGTCGCGGGCCGCTGTGCACACGAACACCGCGTCGATGCCTGAGCGATCCGCGGACTCCCGCGCCCGGGCGGCGCTGTCAGTGTTCTACGGGCTGGCCGGGGTGCTGAGCGCGTTGTGGGTGGCGACCCTGCCCGCGGTCGACGAGCGGCTCGACCTGGGTCCGGGCCGGATCGGCACGCTGCTGCTCCTGCTGGCGGTGGGCGCGCTCGCCACGATGCCGATCGCCGGCCGGGTGGCCGACCGGTGGGGCAGCCGCCGGCTGCTCCGGGTCGCCGCGCCGGTCTGCGCGTCAATGCTGTGCGGGGTGGCACTCGCGCCGTCCTACGGGGTTTTGGCCGTCGCCGTGGTGCCGTTCGGGGCCGCCACGGGCGCGGTCACCATCGCGCTGAACGTGCACGGCGTCGAGGTGGAGCGCGGCCTCGGCAAGCCCGTCATGGGAAGCCTGCACGGCGTGTGGAGCCTGGGCGGGGTGATCGGCGGCGCGGTGATCACGGCGGCCCTGGCGGCGGGCGCGGACGTGCGGACGTTGATGGTGTCCGTCGCGGTCGCGGTGATCGTGGTCTCGATAGTCCCCGGGCCTTTCCTGCTCACCGTGTCCACGTCCGGCCGAGAAGACGCCGAGAACGTCGGCGGTCCGGTCGTGCTGAGTGCCGGCATGATCGCGCTCATGGGCGGAGTGGTCTTCGCCGCGTATCTCAGCGAGGCGACCGCCACCGACTGGGCCGCCGTGCACGCCCGATGGGAACTCGCGGCCGAACCGGCCACCGCGTCCGTCGTCTACACCGCCTTCGCGGCGGCGATGACCGTGACCCGTTTCCTCGGCGACCCGCTGCGCGCCCGGCTCGGCCCCGCCCGGACCATGCGATTCGCCGGATCCGTCGCCTCCACCGGATACGCCCTCGTGCTGGCCGCCTCCTTCGCCGGTACGGGCGCCGTCGCCTGCGCGATCGCGGGCTGGAGCCTGGTCGGGGTCGGCATGGCAACGGTCGTCCCGGTGATCTTCAGTACGGTCGGGGCGATGGCGAGCCGCCCGGGACGAGCGCTGTCGGCGGTCACCACGATCAGCTTCGGCGGAGCCCTGATCGGGCCGGCGGTCATCGGATACGTCGCGGAGGTCGAGTCGCTCGGGACGGCGCTCCTCATTCCGGCCGTCTTCGCCGTTTTCGTGACCCTGGCCGGTCCCCCCGCAGTCCGCGCCGTGACCGGAGGCCTCTTTCGGCAGCGGAAATCATAGCCGTTCACGTGCGGCTGCATCTGACTGCCACCGAGCGGCCAATGATCCACAACCGAGGCACACGGCGGAGAAGCCGGGCTCTGGCCCCGCAAGGCGTCGCCATCCGATGGCGGCGATCCACATGGGGTTGCGCCTGCATGCACACTGACATCGCGCCGGGATGTCGCCCGCGATCTGGGCATCAGCGAGCAGACGATCTACGTCTGGCGCAAACAAAACCTGATCGACACCGGACGGCTCCCCGGAGCGACCACGACCGAGCAGTCCGAGTTGCTGGCCGCCCGCAAACGGATCCGGGAGCTGGAGACCGAACTGGCCGTCACCCATCGGGCGATCGAGCTGGTGCGAGAGGTGGTGCCCCCAGAAGACGGTTCGAAGCCATCGCGGTGATGGCCGATGAGGCCTGCCGGTCCAGGTCGCCTGCAGGGTGCTGAACGTCTCCGAATCGGGCTACTTCGCCTGGCGGAACCGGCCCCCGTCACCCCGGTCGCTGCGTCACGCGTGGCTGACCGAGCGGATCCGGCAGATCCACGCCGCCTCCCGCGGCGCCTACGGGTCGCGGCGCGTCCACGCCGAGCTCAAACTGGGCAGCGGCCTGATCGTCGCCTACCACACGGTCGAGATGCTGACGCAGCGCGAGGGCATCCGCGGCCTGCCCGGCAACCCACGAGGGCGCCGGCCGATCCAGCAGGTCCCCACCGCCGCCGGCGAAACACCCACAAACGACACGGCACATTCCGCTCCTGCCAACAGTCGGGGGCGAGGACAGGTAAAGGCCGCTTTGTCAATTCCTAGGCGCGCCAATTTCGGATATGTCATTTCCTCGGCTGAATGGACGGGCCGCGTTTCACCGGAAAGGCCACGTCGGGCAGTCGATGCTGATCATCCGGGGTCGAGGAAATGTCATACGCCTGAAATATAGGGCTTGTGAGGTAAATCGGTCGACGGTATTGTGAAGCTATGGGAGCGCTCCCACTAAATGTGGAGATGATTCGGCCCCGATTACGCCCCGACGTGCGGTGGGTCGAGTGCCCCGGAGGGGTTCACGTTCACGGGGATCACGGGGCGGCGACACTGCGCGGACCCCACGCGCTGGCCCTGCTGGAACGGCTGGCCCCACGCCTCGATGGGGCCCTGACCCTGGGCGAGCTGACCTCGGGCCTGCCCGAGGTCCAGCGCGACCTGGTCACCGGCTTGGTCGGACGGCTGGCCGAACTGCGGTTCGTCGTCGATGACGCCGGGGTTCCCGCTCACGGGTTGTCCGCCGAGGAGCTGGAGACCTACGCGGCCGAGATCGCCTTCGCCGGACACCCGGGGCGATTCGCCCCGGTGCGGAACTCGACGCTGCGCGTGACGGGGACCGGGGAGCTGGTCCCGGCGCTGGTCGAGTGTCTCCGGTCGGTGGGCTGGCGCGAGGTGGTGGTCTCCGGCGGGGACGTTCTGGTGCAGGTCAGCACCTCCCGGGAGGAACTGCTGGCCGGGGCGCTCGCCTGCCCCGCCGACGTGGTGCTCGCGCAGGTGCTGATCTGCGACGACGAGGCCTGGCTGACCTCCGCCGGACCGCCCGGGACCACCGACGCGGCTACCGGGTGGGGACGGCTGTCCCTCCGCGAAGGGACGCGGGGCGACTGGTTGCGCGGCGCGGTCCCCCACGTGCTGGCGTCCCAGGTGGCGCTGGGGGTCTTCTCTGCGGTGACGGGGCTCACGGAGGCGCGGCGCGCGTTCACACGCGTTGATCTGCGCAGCTTGGACACCACGATCCACCGTTTCGCGGGGCTGCACTGGGACCCGGCGGAGGTGTCCGGATCCGCCCACGCGTCGCGGATCCCGGCGGGCGGCGGGAACCGCGACGCCGGTGAGGGGAGCCCGGAGCTTCCGGATGCGGCGGGGTTCGACGGGCACGATGCCTCGATCGATGCGGGCGCTCGGGACCGGTTCTTCGTGCTCTGTCGTGATCTGGTGGACCCCCGGATGGGGGTGATCACGGTTCTCGACGAGGGTGTCTATCCGCAGGGGCCGCTCTCCGTCGTGCGGGCGCTGGTGGGTGATGGCGAGGTCGTCGGGTGGGGTGCGGATCACGACACGGCGCGGTTGCGGTGTCTGCTGGCGGTGTTCGCGATGGACTCCGGCGACGGTTTCGTCGGTGCGGGGCTGACCTGGGAGGACGCCGTCTCGGCGGCCCACCGGCAGCGGCTCGAGGCCGGGGCGGCGCGGGCGGAGGCGGGGGGCGAGGTGCCCGTGCCGCAGGACGGGCCGCTCTGGCGGCAGGTCGTGGCGTCCGGTGAGGTGCCGGTCGTCCGGGAGATCCCGGGCTCGGCGGTGTTGCGGTTCGAGGTGCCGGGCCGCCCGCCGATCGTGTCGCTCGGGTTGCGCGCCGGGCTGGAGCGGGTGTTGCTGCGGGCGCAGACCGGCCTCGAACCGCCCGTGCGGTGGGCGAGCGAGGGACATCCGATCGGCGGAACCGCCGTCTCGTCGCCCGTCGACGGGCCGGCGTTCGCGGCGCGGGTGACGTCGTGATCCCCCACGTGGTGGGGTCGGGGCGGCTCTTCGAGGCGATCAGGGCGCGGGTGCGGTCGGGTGACGTCGTCGTGGTCGCCAGCGACGCCGACGACATCGGGCGGCGGCGTTACGGCGTGCCGTGGTTGCCCGTGCACACCGAAGCGGGGCATGTCGTGATCGGTCCCACCGCCTTCCCCGGCAGGCCGGGCTGTCCCACCTGTGTGGCGCGGCGACGTGCCGGGAACCGGGAGCACTTCCTTGTACGTCTGCGCGACCGCCCCGCCCTCCTCACCTCCCTCGTGGCCGGGACGGTCGGCGAACTGGTGGCCGAAGAGGTCGAGAACCTGCTGGCCGACCCGTCGGCCGCGCTGACGAGCGGCGCGATGCTCCGGATGCCGGTCCGCACCGGCGCGCTGGAACGCCACCCGTTCCTGCCCGACCCGTTCTGCGAGGTCTGCGGCGACCGGCCGCCGGACGGGCCACGCCCGTTCGTCTTCACGCCGCAGCCGAAGGTGTCGGGTTTCCGGGTCGCCACCCTCGACCTCGCCGACCTGGAACGCCGCTACGTCGACCCGGAGACGGGCGTCGTGCGCTCAGTGGCCGCCGACGCACGGGACGGCGCGGTCGCCGTGGCACGGCTGAACCCCGCGCGGGCCGCCCACGAGAGCCATCACGGGTTCGGGCGGTGCGAGGACGTGCCCGCCGCGAAGGCGACCGCCGTCGCCGAGGCGCTCGAACGGCTGGCGGGGCTCTCGCCGCGCGGGCGCCGGACCACCGTCAGGGCCGCGTTCGACGACATCGCCGACCAGGCGCTCGACCCGCGCCGCCTGGGGTTGTATCCCGACGACTGGTACGACCGGCCCGGTTTCTGGTTCACCCGGTTCGACCCGGCGCGGGAGACCGCCTGGGTCTGGGGCCACTCGTTCCAGCGGAACGGGCCGGTGCTGGTGCCGGAGACGTTCGCCTACTTCGGCCCCCGGCCCGACCGGGGCTTCGCCTACGAGTGTTCCAACGGCTGCGCCCTCGGCGGGTCGCTCGCGGAGGCGATCCTCTACGGCCTGCTGGAGGTCGCCGAACGGGACGCCTTCCTGACCACCTGGTACGCCCGCCTCCCGCTCCCCCGGGTCGACCTGCGTTCGGCGCGCGACCGGCGCGTCCCGATGACCGCCCAGCGGATCGGCGACCGGCTCGGCTACGACGTCCACGCCCACGTGGTCACCCTCGAACAGGGATTGCCGGTCTTCTGGATCACCGCCGTCGACCGGTCGGGGCGGCCGGACCGGCCGAAGGCGATGTGCGGCGGCGCCGCCCACCTCGACCCCGAACGAGCCCTGCGCCGGGCCCTGGACGAGCTGGGCCCGATGCTCGCCAACCACGTCGCCCGTTATGACGAGAGCGAGGCGGCCCGGCTGATGGCCGACTCCGACGAGGTGCGCCTGCTGGAGCACCACCCGATGGTGTACGGGCACCCCAAAGCGTACGAGCGGCTGGAATTCCTGTCCGACGGCGCCGAGCTCACGGTCGGCGAACTGCCGGAGTGGCCGGCCCACGACGACCTGGCCGACGACCTGCGTGACCTGGTGGCCCGGTTCCTGATCAGCGGCATGGACGTGATCGCCGTCGACACCACCTCGCCCGAGGCGGCGGCGGGCGGATTCGCCTGCGCGAAGGTGATCGTGCCGGGGGCGGTGCCGATGACGTTCGGCCACCACCACCGGCGGGTGCACGGGCTCCCCCGCCTGCTGACGCGGGGCCGCGCGCTCGGCTACCTCGACCGCGACCTCGCGGTGGGCGATCTCAGCCCCCACCCGCACCCGTTCCCGTGAGGCGCGCGATGGACGCGGCGGCACGTTACGTGGCGGCGATGGCGGATCGCGGGCCGCTCGACATCCGGTGGGACCTGGCGCCGCTCCGGCACAAACGCCATCCGTCGGCCGAATGGGTCGAACCCCCGCACCCGCTGGGCGCGCTGCTGCGGGGCATGCTCGGCATCACCCGCGTGATCTGGCGGCACACGGACGCGGGCCCGATGGCGATCCCGGGCCGTCCGGCGCCCTCCGGGGGCGGCCTGTACCCGATCGAGGCCTATGTCGCTCACCCCGACGGGCTGTTCCACTACGACCCGGTCCACGAGGTCCTGGAGGTGCTGCGCCCGGGTGACCACGGCCCGGCGCGGATCTGCCTGACCGCGGTCTTCTGGCGGTCCATGTTCAAGTACGGCGACTACGGCTACCGCCTGATCTGCCAGGAGATCGGCGTGCTGCGCACCCAGGCGGAGGTGGTCGCCGCCACCCTGGGCCTGACCGTCACCCCCGGCGACCCCGACAACGCCCTCCTCGGGCTGGACGAAACCCGCGAATCCCTCCTGGCCGTCCTGCACGTGACACCAACCGAGCACGTGACGCCGAACGGACAGGCGTTGCCGCACCCACGAACCAGGTCCCGGGACCGGTGTTCTCCGCCGGCGCCCGCTGACGGCGCGCGGATGTCCGACGACCTTCCGCAGGAGATCCGGCCCCTCCCCAGGCCGCTTCCGCCGGAGGCCCGGCCTCTCCCCCGACCGCTTCCTCCCGGCGTGGCCCGCGACCTGCATCAGACCGCGGACGCTGCCGCGCGGGCGAGGCGTCCGGACCCATCCGCGCGCGGCGTCAGGGGAGTTCCCGCCGGTCCGGGTCGCGACCGTCTGTCGGCGACCGCCGAAGCGGAAGCGGACCCGGCCTGGGCCACCGGACCGGCCGACGTGGTGGATCTCCGCGACGGTCTGCGCAGGCGCCACTCCCCCGTCGACGGTTTCCGCCCGGCGCCCATCCCGCTGACGACGCTCGTCGCGATGGCAGGCATGGCCACCTGCCCCGGCCTGGACCTCTACCTGCTGGCCCTGCGCGTCGACGGCCTGCCGAAAGCCGCCTACCAATACGACGGCGACCTCCGGCGGGTCCACGCCGCACCGCTGGAATCCCTCGGTTCAGGGCCCCTCATCGCCAACACCCGGGAGGCCCTGAAGACGGCCGCCGCAATGATCGTCCTCGTGGGTGACCCCCTGGCGGGCACCGCGCGCGACCACCGTGACCAGCTCGTGGAGATCGGCGCGTCGCTGCAGCGGGCGACGCTGGCCGCCGCCGCGCTGGGTCTCACCTCCCGCATCCACTCCGACGGCGCCGGCGAGGCGACCGACCGCGTCCTGGGCCTGACGGGCCCGGCGCGGAGCCTGTCGTCCCTGCTCGTCGGGGTCCCCAGGTCCCGGGGGCCAGACCTGGTCCTCCGGTTCCCCGATCCGCGGGAAGGAGGTCCGAAGGCACGTCCGGAACACACAGATCAGTGAAAGAGAAGGAGAACGTCATGGACAAGCTCCCCCTTGACCTGTCCGGCCTGGAGGTCGAGGCGATCGACGTCCTGTCGGCCGACTCGATCGTGATGGAGGGCCACGGCGCCATCGAGACGGGCGCCTCGTCAGCGATGGGCTACTGCTCGTCGTACATGCAGGCGAACAGCTGCTGGGCGCCGGAGGCGTAGCAGGCCTCCGCCAAAACGCCGAGGGCGCCCACGGCACGGGCGCCCTCGGTCACGGGATGAAGGAGTGTCCTTGACGCAAACAGGGTCGCGAACAGCGGCTCAGCCCGCCGACCGAGATTACGTCGTGGCGCCGATCTTCGCCATCCGGGTGGCCGGGCTGCCCGCCGACGGGTTGCGGCGGTTGCGGTGCGAGCGCACGTGGCGGCTCGTCGACGAGTTGCTCGACGTCGCCCGCACGCTGGCGGACGAGGGCCGGGCGATGTCCGGCCCCCTGCACGAGGTGATCGGCACGGGTGTGTTCAAGCCGGTCCTGGTGGCGCTGCGCCGCGACCTCTTCCGGGGCCGCCGCCCGGACCGGCGGGCGACGGCGCCGCAGGTGCTCGCCGTCCTCCCCGACGAGCTGCGGGTACGGCTCCTCGCCTGGACCGTCCTCAAGGACCGCCACGACGCGCTGGCAGCCGGCCTGCCCACCGTCTACGAGGCTGAACAGCGGGAGAAGGCCGAGCTCCTGCGCGTGCTGGCCGCGGACGCGACCTTCCGCCGGGGGCTCGAACTCGGCAGCCCGATCCTGGCCGCACGCACGTCCCCGTCGCGCCAGGAGGCGGTCAAACTCGCCCGCTACCTGGCCCGCGCCACCATGAAGACCAGCCCCTACGCGACATTCGCGTGGAGCGGTTTCGGCACCTGGACCGACGAAGGACCCATGGCCGCCCCGCCCGCCGACCTGACGTGGCGGGAGGTCGTCGACCTCGACCGCGCCGTGTTGCGCCCGCTCTGGGTGACGTTGTCGCGGCACGCGGAGGCCGCGGAGACGCGGGTGAACCCGACCGCGTTCGAGGAGGACGGCCGCATCTGGTTCCTCGGCCCGACCGCGACGGAACCGCTGCTCAGCGTGCCCGCGACCGAGCCGGTGAAAGCGGCGCTCGCGGAACCGGCCAGGGCACTGGCGGACATCGGGCTGGTGGAGCTCGTGCCGCCGTACGGCGAACACGACGACGACCCGCTGACCAAGCTGGGCGTCGAGGAGGACGCGAAGGCGATCCGCGACCTGCTCGCCCCCAGGGAGATCCCGGAGCGGAACCTGTTCTGGCACAACGCCGTCATCCCCGGCGACGCGGGCCGGTGCGGCCGGGAGGCGTGGCGCCCGGCGCTCGACGACCTGAACCGGCTGCGGAAGGGGCTGGCCCTGTTCGACGGCGACCTCCCGGTGAAACTGGCCGCCGCCGAGTTCTTCCTGAGCCGGTACGGCCCCGGGGCCGCCGTCCCCGTCATGAGCTTCTACCGCGCCGTCCACAGTGAGCCTGGCCCGCTGCGCGACCTGGTCCGCGATCCCTTCGCGGCCGGTCCCGGCCACGCTGACCTGCGCGAACGGTTCCTGCGGACCGGCGAGCCCCCCGACGACGACCGGTTCCGCGCCCCGGGTTCGATCTGCGTCTACGCCCAGGCGCTCCCGGAGGGCCGCCTGGTCGTCAACACCGTCACCGCCGGGTACGGCAAGGGGCTGTCCCGGCTCCACCACCAGCTGAACCGGATCGGCCACGCTCCGGACGCCTCGGCCTTGCGGGCCCCGCAACGCGACACCAGGATCGCCGAGGTCACGGGCGCCCTCGGCAGCGGCCTGAACCTCCGCACCACCACGGCCGATGTGACGATCGACTACCCGTACACGACGGGTGGAGGTCTGCACCCCTCGGCGTTGACGGTGCGGCTCGACGGTTCCCGGCTGGCGTTGTGGGCCGACGGCGGGAAGGTGCGCCCGATGCACCTGGGCATGACCGCCCAGCACTGGTTGCCGCCGTGGTTGCAGTTCCTGGTCAGGGTCTTCGGCGAACCGTCGGTCGCGATGGTGCCCGGATGGGTGCTGCGCCCCGGCCCGGTGCCGCCGCGCGGCCGGATCGACCACCTGCCCCGCCTCGACCTGGGCGTGGTCACGCTGGCGCGCGAGTGCTGGCGGCTGCGCGCCGCCGACTTCCCCTCGGGCGGCCCGCCCGCGCTGGCTTCGTGGCTGCGCGACCACGGCATGCCGCGGCGTTTCTTCGCCCGGGTCCTGGACCTGCGCGACGGCCTGCTCGCGGGCCTGCTCGGCAAACACCGCAAGCCCATGTACGTCGACGTCACCGACCCTTTCCTGCTCGCCGGCCTGCGCCACGCGGCCGGGAATCCCGACGCCCTGATGGTCGTCGAGGAGACCCTGCCCGCCCCCGAGGACGCCCCCGTCTACCCCGGCGGCCCGCGCGTCACCGAGTACGTCATCCAGGTGAGCGCCCCGTGACGTCCTGGGAGAGCGCCCACCTGTTCCACACCGGCGACCTCGACGACCTGATCCGCGCCGTCGTCACCCCGCTGGCCCGGTCGGCGACGGCCTGCTTCTACCTGCGCTACTGGGAGTCGGGCCCCCACGTGCGGCTGCGCCTGAAAGGGGTGCCCCGCGACGAGATCAGGGACCGGGCCGCCCGGTGGTTCGCCGACCACCCGTCACCCGCCGTCGACGCCCCGGCCTACCGGCGGCTGGCGGCCGTGCTCGCGCGAGGGGAACGCCGAGAGAGTTACGACCCGGCCCTCCACCCGGCCGGCAGCGTGGTCTTCATCCCGTACGAGCCGGAAGAGCGCGTCTACGGAGACATGCCCGCCGCCGAACGGCATTTCGGCGTCTCCAGCTCCCTCGCACTCGACGTCCTCCACGGCGCGCCCGCGATGGAACGCAGGACCGCCGTCGGCCTGGCCGTGCTCACGCTGACGATGGCCGCCTGCCAGCCCGACCTCGCCGAAGCGGCCCGCCGCCTGCCCCCGCCCGACCCCGGCGACCTCCCGGCCGCGCTGGTCAGCCAGACCGAACGCCTCTGGCGCCTGAAGGACGGCCCCGGCCTGCTCGGCGCCTGGGCCGCCTCGATCAACGACCTGGCCGCGAGCCTCCCGGCGACGACCGGCGACGCGGGCTCCGCCCACGCCCACCTGGCCGTCATCGGCGACGACGCACAACGGGCCCGCGTGCTGCTGCGCTGCGCCCACCTGTTCCACAACCGGATCGGCCTGCGCCCCGGCCCGGAATCACACGTCTCGACTCTCGCGGCCCGCGCGCTGGCCGCGTTGCGAAGGTGACCGCCATGTGGCACAGCGTCCATGTCTTCTACCACGAGCCGGACAAGGACCCCCTGCTCCTCGACGCCGTCCGGCCCCTGCTGGCCGACATCCGCGACTACGCCGAGGCGGCGTACGTGGTGCGCCACTGGCGGCAGGGCCCCCACCTGCGCATCAACGTGAAGACCGACCGGCGGATGTGGGAGGAGGTGGTGCGCCCCCGCATCGGCACGGTCGTCGGCGGATGGTTGCGCGACCACCCGTCGACCTACGTGGTGGACCAGGCCGAGAGCCTGGCGCGGCACCGCCTCATGGCCGCGCGCGAGCAGGAACACGGCCCGCTCACCCCGTGGCCCGCCGACAACTCGATCGTCGAGTTCCCGTTCGACGACCGCCGCCACGTCCTGGGCGGCGACGAGGCCGTCGACCTGCTCACCGCGTTCTACAGCGACAGCACCCCGCTGCTGTTCACGATGCTCGACCACTGCCGCGACCGCCGCGACACCAAGTCGGACCTGGCCATGGCCCTGCTCCTGACGGTCGCGCACACCTCCCATCCGATCGAGCGCAGCTACCTGTCGTTCCGGGTGCACGCCGAGGGCTACCTCATGTGGTCAAGGGACCCCGAGGCCGCCCGGCGCTCCTTCGACGAGGTGTACGGCTCCCGCCGCGCCCTGCTCACCCAACGGGTCAGGCAGGTCGTGGAGACCATCGACGCGGACGGGGACAGCCCGTTCGTCCGGGAGTGGGCGGCGCTCGTGGAGACCTACCGCGCGAGGGCCGACCGCGTGGTGCACCTGCTGCCGACCATGGACGACTCCCCGGCCGAGACGAGGGGCGAACTGCACACCCTGATGTTCGGCACCCCGGACTACCGCCGCGCCATGTTCGCCCGCCCCGACTTCCTGCGCTACCGGGTGGTGCTCAACTACACCTACCTGCACCTGACGAGGCTCGGCCTGACCCCGCTCGATCGCTTCCGCACCTGCCACCTGCTCGCGAACACGGTCGAGGAGGTCTACGGTGTCTCCGGCCTGGAGTCGATGCGCCGTTACGCCCGCGGCTAGCGGGACGGCTTGAGGGGGCCGAGGCCCGGCCTTCCTACCAGCGGTCCCAGTGGAGGACCCGCTCCCGGGGGATGCGCCGGGCCGGCTTGAAGTCGGTCCCGATGGTGTACGCCAGCGGGATGAACGCCGCCAGCATCACCTCGTCGTACGGCACCCCCAGCACCTGCGCCAGTTCCGCTTCGAGCGGCCCCTGAGCGGTGGTCCACGTCGTGCCCAGGCCGCGCGCCCGGGCGGCGAGCATGAAGCTCCATACCGCGGGGAGGATCGACCCCCACGCCCCGGCCTGCACCGAGACGGGGGCGTGGTCGGTGCGGCCCTCGACGGCGGGGATGACGAAGGCCGGGACCCGGTGGATGTTGTCGATCAGGTGCCGGAGGCCGTCGAAGACACCCGCCGTCGATTCGGGGTGGTAGTTCATCCGCCAGTGATCCTGGTCGGTCAGTGGCTGGCCGGTCGACAGCGGGAGGGCCCGCAGGAAGAGATCGGCCACCGCCCGGCGTCGCTCGGGCTCGGTCACGACCAGGAAGTGCCAACGCTGGCGATTCCGGCCGGTCGGGGCCTGGACGGCCAGGTCGACGCACTCCTCGATGAGGGTGCGGGGAACCGGGCGGGTGAAGTCGAGGCGTTTGCGTACCGCGCGCGTGGTGGACAGCAGCTCGTCCGGGGTGAGATCCAGGGTCACGGTGCGCTCCATCTGGCAGAAAACAATCTGGAAACAGACGATTGACCGTATGACCGAAAATCATCTGCTGTCAAACAATCTTTACCAAGATTGGCTGATAGCATCAGGCACCATGACGACGGCCAAATACTTCGCGGACCTGGCGGCCGAACGGCCGGACATCGCGCTGTGCCGCGCCTCGGCCTCCGTCTCCCGCGCCGCCGACGCCCACGCGGGGGTCACCGGCCTCGGAGTGGGCCAGCACCTCGTGCTCAAGATGCTCGCCGCCGTCGGCCCCTGCTCCCAGCAGGCGCTCAGCGAAGAACTCCGCATCGACCGAAGCGTCATGGTCGGCGTCTGCGACGACCTTGAGAACCACGATCTGGTACGCCGCGAACGCAACCCCCGCGACCGCCGCTCCTACGCCGTCACGATCACCGACACCGGCCGACAGCGGCTCGCGGAGGCCGAGCAGACCATTCCCGGCTTCCTCGACCAGGTCTTCCACGTGCTCAGCGCCCAGGAGCGCGACCAGCTCACCACCCTCCTGGGCAAGGTCCTCACCAATCGGCGCATTGCCGGGTAGACGACGTTCCGCGCAAGGATCGAGCCTGAACCGCCACCGGCCTGCGGATCTGAGCGCCTGGGCTCGGCCTAGCGGGAGGTGGACGTCCTGACCGTGAGGTTGCCGGTGGCGGTCGGGACGTTGGCGGTGTAGGTGGCGTTGGCCGTGGTGATGGTGACGGTGAAGGCGTCCCGGGAGAGCGGGCCGTTGTCCGTCACGGTGGCCCGGAGTTTGGCGGGGGCGCCGTTGAAGGTGCCGGTGGTTTCGAGGACCGCCTTGTCGCCGGAGGCGATCATCCAACTGGTCTTACCGGCGATGAAGACCTTGGTGCCGTAGGTGACGGTGGTCGAGCCGAGCGGGCGGGTGCCCAGGTAGAAGAGGGTCGAGGCCAGGAGGACGGTGGTGCCCGACTGGGTAGCGCCCCTGGCGGCGGATTCCTGGGATCTGCCCAGGGCGGAGCCGGTGAGGGTGGCGCCGGGGTCGTACAGGGCCAGACTCGACTCGACCGTGGGAGCCGAGAAGAAGCCGCCGTCCATGGTGACTTTCACCGACCAGAGGTCGGCGGGCGCGTCGAGCCGGATGGTGGCGTTGCCCGCCGCGTCGAAGGCCGTCGTACGGACCAGGGAGGTGCCGCCGAGCGTCGGGGTCAGGGTGACGGTGACGCCGGCCTTGGTGAGGTCGCCGGGGTGGCCGTCGTTCTCCTGGACCGCCCTGAGCGTCAGGGTCGCGCCGGACGCGGCCTGCGTGCCGGCGCTCGTGACCGTCACCGTCGCCTTCTCCGGGTTCACGGTGAACGGCACGACGGTGGAGCCGCCGCGGTAGAGCGCGTCTTCGGGGGTCTCGACCTTGATCGCGTATCCACCGGGCGAGCCCCCCGCCCAGGTGGCGCGGGCGACCCCGGCCGCGTCCGTCGTCGCCTCGAAGGTGTCGACGCCGACGCTGAAGATCACTCGCTTGCCGGCCACGGGCTGGGCGGTGATGACGTCCCGAATCGTGGCGACGAGCTGCGCCGGGTCGGAGTAGTCGCTCGACCGGTCGCCGCTGTAGGAGAGGAGCAGCGGACGTTTCACGATGTCCGCGAGAAACTGGTAGTCGGTCCGGACGTCCGGGTTGGTGGTGCTCCGGCCCGAGGCCCGCAGCGTGGTGCGGTCGTACAGGATGCCTGTCGGGACGGTGACGTTGATCACGGCGGTGGACGACACACCCGGGCCGAGGGTCATCGTGTGCGTGGTGGCCGACCAGCCCTGCTGCCCGTACACGGTGAACTCGAAGGTGTCGGTGGTCTCACCGGTGTTCCGCACCGGATAGGTGAACTCGAAAGTGCTGCCCAGCGCGACCGTCGGGTGCGGCGCGTTGCCGTCGCTGCGGGCCGGGTCGATGAGGATGCCGGGGCCGCGCACGTCCAGGTAGGCCAGGAAACGCTTCTCGTTGGAGGTGTCGGCGTAGGACGGGCGGCCGATCGCCCTGATGGCGACCTTGGCGGGGCTTCCGTCGGCCCAGGCGGCGTTCATCGTCCGCACCATGGTCCGGGTGTCGGTGGGGTTCCAGGCGTCGGTGTCGCTCCCGCCGTGACAGCTGCCGTCGTCCTCCTTGGGGTCCTCGTCGGTCCGCCCGTCGCGGTCGTCGTCCACGCCGTTGGCGGGGTCCTCCCCCATTTGGCCGTCCTGGTCGTCGTCGACCTCTTTGAGGTCCTCGTCGATCCGCCCGTCGCCGTCGTCGTCCACGCCGTTGGCGGACTCCTCGCCCGCTCGGCCGTCCAGGTCCTCGTCGAGGCAGCCGGGGATGCGCGCACCGTCCGGCCGGATCAACTCGACTCCGCGCTTGGACTCGACCCCGCCCCGGACGTTCCGCTCGTCGATGCGCCAGACCACCAGGCCGCTGTCGGAGGCGTCCTGGTCGTAGGTGCCGGGCGCGGGGTCCCTCGCCTCGACCAGGAAGTAGTCGTCGGTGCCCTTCTCCGGGTCGTACAGCAGGTACGCCTGACCGATGGAGGAGGCGGACAGGTCGACGTACCCGTCCTTGACGGCCACGATCGGCTTCTGGCCGCCCAGGTGCATCCGGTGCCATACGTTGGCTTCGAACCACACTTCGCGCTGGACGCAGGTGGGCCCGGCGACGTCCAGGCTGCCGACGCCGAAACCGTAGTGGTCGTCGAGGTCGTAGACCTGGTGGGCGAGCTCGTGCACCAGGGTCATCCGGTTGGTCGCGGTTCCCGCGTCCGCTGTGAGGAACGCGACCCGCTTGCCGTCCAGCTCGCGGCCTTGGGCCACCCCCCTCGTCTGGCCGCAGTAGTCCGTGCCGGGGCGGGAGGTGAAGATCGTGAAGACGGCCAGCTCGGAGTCCCCGATCGAGCCGTTGCGGTCGGTGTCGTACCGGGCGAAGTCGACGAACGGATCGGCGAGGTCCATCATCCTGCGACGGCGCTCGGCCGCGTCCTGCGCGATGGCGGGCCCGGAGGCGCCCAGATCGACCACCACGACCCCGTTGTTCTGCTCCCCGAAGGTCTCCACCACCGGAATGATCGTGGCCAGGCCGTTGTCGAAGAAGTAGTTCGTCACCGTCCCGAACGTGGTGTGGGAGAAGAACCTGTCCTCGATGCCCTGCTCGGTGGTGTTCGCCTGGTCGTTGAACGTCGCGTAGACGATCAGCAGCGGGATCGGAAGATTGCTTCGATCCTTGAACAGGGGCGCGTGGGGCCGGTCCGGATGGGAGAAGTCCGGCAGCGGATGCGGATAGGCGACCTCCGCGTGAGCGGGCGGAGCGACCAGCAGCCCGCCCGCCAGGAGAGCCACGACGGCCCCGGCCAACACCCGTAACCACCTGTCACCGTGAGCGGACCAAGCGAACATCCAGCGCCTCCAGCCTCGACTCCGCGCGGATCACCCGCGGCCGTCATCGTGGTCGTGGGGATCCGGGTTCGCATGAGTAGCCCCCTACTCAACGAAGCAAGCGCGCTAGCTCAGGGCGCCTTGGGGGGCATCTCGATGATCTTGTGATGAAGGAGTCCGTGTCTTGGGATCAGGCGCGGTGCCCTGCTCCCCAGTAGAACGGCCCAGAGGACGAGCGAATCGTGATGCGCCATCCGAGCTGCTCGAGTTGTCGTTCGAGGTCCGGCGGGCGGTGCGGGACTTTGACGATTCGGTAGGTGGTCCCGTCCATGAGCCGCCGTTGTATCGTCGCGGATTGCTCGCCCTCGATGAGTTCGTCGGCTGTGCGGTAGCCGTCGTCGACGAAGAACACCCGCCCCTCCGGTTTCAGGCAGTCGGCCACCAGCGACCAGAAGGACGCGAAGCGCTCAGGCGGAACGTGCGACAGCCAGAACCCGAAGAAGACAACGTCGTAATGACGGTCCGGCTGCCAGCGGAACAGGTCGGCCGACACGAAGCGCACCCGCTCGTTCCCGCTCACCCGCGTCGAGGCGATGGCGAGCATTTCCGGGGACGCGTCCACGGCGGTGACATCAGTGGCGTGCTGGAGCAGCTGGGTGGTCCAGTTGCCTGGGCCACAGGCGAGTTCGAGCACGCTGCCCGTCGGCCGGAACGCATCGAGCGCCGCCGACAGCTCAGAGGCGCCGGGAAAGGGTAGAGCGTGGCGCTCGTATTCTGCGGCAATCGCACGGTAGTAGACGACCTGTTCATCGAGCAGTTCTCGCAGGTTCATGGATCGACTATCACCAAATCATTCGGCGGGTTGCAACACCGGCAAGATCGCATCGCTGATCCATTGAGACTGGCCATCCCGAATGAGAACCAGGCGCGCCAGACACACAAGCTGCCTAACGCAGCGCTATTTGATAACGGCACCCCTCGCCGACCTGGGGCATCAGCCGCGACACGTCCACGGCGACCCGGGCGTGCTCGCCCGCCCGCCACGACGGCCGCGCGCCCAGCCGGACGACCAGGTCGGCCCGGCGGTGCGACCCGAGCCCGACCGCGCCAGGCTGCGGGCCCGACGGGGTGTCGTCGGCCTCGACGTCGCTGTTGAACAGGCGCCGCATCATCGAACGGACCTTGCCCATTCCGCCGCAACTCCCCGCGCAGCGTCCGCCGTAGAAGACGTTTGATCTGAAGCTCGACGCCGGCGCAAAGCCCGTCGCGCGTGTTGGACCGCGTCGCATTCCTCACGGTTCGCGGCTGAGTGGATTCTCAGCGCCCCTCAGCGAGATCACAGCTCTGACAGAGCAAGCTCGTCGAGTCACAGGGCGGAGGAGTTCGGATGAGAGCCAAGGCATTGGGCGGGCCGCGCAGGTGGCCCCGCGTTGCGGCGGTGTGGAGCTCGGCCTATGGGGCGGCCCACGTGTGGTGGCTGATGGACCCAGGGTCACCCTTGGCTCCTCCTGAGGAGCCGTTCTCGCCGGGCAGGTGGGTGGCGGTGACGCTCGCCTTCACGGCCGCGGCGGTGTGCTCACTGATCGCCGCCGGGACCGCACACCACTGGGCCGCACCTGCGCGGTGGACGCTGGTGGCGCTGGCGTGGGTGGCCGGGGCCGGGCTGATCGTCTATTCGTACGCGCTCGCCATCAGCCTCGCCACCATGCTTTTCGGCCAGGTCGACCACTGGGGAGCTCTGCTGACCCGCGCGGCCGGAGCGACGGCGGGCGCGCTGACGCTGGCGTGTGCCGTCGCCGAGCAGCGCAGGGTCCGGCGGGCCTGCGTCCACTGCGCCCGAGTCCACGGCCGTTCGCCGGAGCGGCGCACCGACCCCACACCGCGGTGGGCCTACCTCGCCGCCTACATAGCGATCGGTGGTTGCGCCGTTCGGGTGACCGCGCTGGTACTCGACTCCATGACGGCGCACGAGCCGCTGCCGTTCACGCTCGGTTCGCCTTTCGGGATCTTCGTCGTCCTGATGATCCTGGCCGGCACCCTCCTGCCGCTGGCACTGGTCCACCGGTTCGGCAGGATCTGGCCGCGCTGGGTGGTTCCGCTGGCAGGACGTGACGTGCCGCGATGGCTTGTGCTCGGACCCGCCTTGTTCGTCGGCGCGGGCCTGACCGGCTACTTCGGCGTGGCCGGGATGACGGCATGGCTCCTGGGCAAGGGCAACCTCGCCCAGGCTCCGGTCTGGAAGGTGTCGATGGAGATGTTCGGCTACACGTCGTGGGGCCTGGGCCTGCTCGCCGCCGCCATGTCCTACTACGGTTTGACCAGGCGGGATTGCCCTATTCCCAGGGCTCACCATCTCGCGGACCCGGAACGTCATCATGGCGCTCGGCTCTCATGGCCAGGCCCGAAGCGAGGCTCGACCCCGTCGGCATAAAGCGTGTTCGACGGTGTCGTATCAGAGGCGCTGAGGGCGGATGGCTCCCGATGCGGGGTCATGGCGGCGTCGCCCGGTCTTGGGTGACGCCGCCGCCGTCCTGGCGGTCAGACGGCGATGCGTCCACCGGCGCACCACCGTCCCAGCAGGTCAAGCTCACACGCACGCCACTGGCGCTGATCGCGGGGGCCAACTGGGCCGCCTGCACCAATGGCCGGCCGCCCGACTCGCCCAGGACTACCCTCACCGCGCACCCGACCTGCCCGCCGGGATGGAGGGCCGGCAGCGCAGCAGGCCGTCATCGCGCCGCCTGGCGCGACGCACGGCAGATGTCCCGCGACATCGAGAACAGGTCTTATACAGGCCGGTGAAAACGTCTAATAGGTGATGGTGCACCCGACAGCCGTGGGCAGCGGCGAGACGCTCGTATTGGGCACGAGGATCGCGAACCCGAAGCGCGCGCTCTGGCCCACGGGTATGACTTTGTTCCACGACGCGGGATTCCACTGATACGTCGTCGGCCTCGTCACGTTCCAGTACTGGTGAACGACCGCACCCTGCGAATAGGCGAAGGCGATGATCGCCCACCAGTTGGTGGACGGCGTCGTGCCGGTGTTGTCGAATTCCGCGTCGACCTGCCACCTGTACTGCCCGTTGACCATCCCCCAGTAATTGGCTTTGAACGTCAGCTCGCAGGTCGCGGCATGGGCGGGGGTCACGGAGGTGAGCACGCTCGCCGCACCGAGTACGGCGGCCATCAGCCACGCGGTCAGGCGCCGACGGGCACGTCGTTCTGCCATGGGCCTCTCCTGTCAGGAAGTGCGCGCATTCAAGTCACGCGCATAGGCGATGACCGAACGCTACGTTCGGCCCCGACCATCGTCAAATGTCGATGAAAGTTACAGCGAATTCATGCTTTTCAGCCCTGAGGAAAAGAGATCCATGAAAAGGATTGTTATTCGCCGACGACAATGGCCGAGAGCCCGGCCGTTGTCTAACATCACCCGTATGGCCGACCAGCTCATTCACCTGTCCACGGCACTCGCCCGCGAAAAGTGATCCGCGATGAAACCGAAGATCGAGCGTGACCTGCGCGTCCCGATGCGCGACGGGGCCTTGCTGCTGGCCGACCGGTGGACGCCCGCGACCGGGGGCGACGGTCTGCCGACCGCGCTCATGCGGACCCCCTACGGCCGGGGCGTCGCGGCCAGAAGCATGGCCGAGCCGCTGGTCCGGCACGGTTTCCAGGTGCTGGTGCAGAGCACACGCGGGACCTTCGGATCGGGCGGCGCGTTCGAGCCTCTGCGGCGTGAGCGCGACGACGGGCTCGACACACTGAGCTGGATCGTCGAGCAGCCGTGGTTCGGCGACTCGATGATCATGTACGGCATGAGCTACCTCGCCCTCGCCCAATGGTCGGTGGCCGATTCGGTCCCGCCGCAGGTCAAGGCGCTCATCCCGGGGGTCGCCGAGTCGGCGTTCACTCTGGAGTTCCTGCGCGCCGACGGGTTCTCGCTGGAGACGCCGTTCTCCTGGGGCGTCCTTGTCGTCAATCAGGAACGGCGGTTCGCCCTGGTGCGGATGCTCCTCAGCGGCAAGCGGGTCCAGCGCGCGCTGCGCACCCTGCCGCTGAACCGGGCCGACGTCGCCGCACTGGGCCGGAGCAGCGACTACATCCAGCACATTCTCGAGCACGACGCCGGCAGCCCCTACTGGCGGGACCTGGACCACCGGCACCGGGTGGCCGGCATCGAGGTGCCGGTGAGCACCGTCGGCGGCTGGTACGACATCTTCCTGCCCGGCCAGCTCCGCGACTTCCGCGCGCTGCGTAACGCCCGGCTGACGGTGGGCCCGTGGTCCCACTCTTCGATCGGCCTGATGGACGCGATGGCCGCCGAAGCGCTGGAGTTCGGCCT
Source organism: Herbidospora mongoliensis (assembly GCF_001570545.1). Taxonomy (GTDB): domain Bacteria; phylum Actinomycetota; class Actinomycetes; order Streptosporangiales; family Streptosporangiaceae; genus Herbidospora; species Herbidospora mongoliensis. The sequence goes on from NZ_BBXD01000009.1 coordinate 188,605, forward strand.
GCCCCTCGCCCAGGGAGAGGCGCCCGCGACGCGGGCACCGGTCCGCCTGTATGTCATGGGCGCGGAGGAATGGCGCGACTTCCCGTCATGGCCGCCCCCGGGCCACGAGGTCCGCCGTTTCCACCTTCAGCCGAACGGCGGCCTGGCCACCGGCACACCCGCCGAGTCCCCGCCCGACGACTACCGCTACGACCCCGCCGACCCCACCCCCGCCGTCGGCGGAGTGCGCATGGCCTTCGGCGTGGAAGCGGGCCGCGTCGACAACACCGCGCTTGAGGCCAGACCTGACGTGCTGACCTACACCACACCCGTGTTGGACGACGACGTCGAGATCATCGGCGACATCACCGCCGAGATCTTCTTCCGGTCGAGCCTGCCCCACGCCGACGTGTTCGTCCGACTGTGCGACGTCGACGAGAAGGGCCGCTCGGTCAACGTGTGCGACGGCCTGACCAGCCTGACCACCGCCGACGAGATCACCGCCGCCACCGTGCGCCTCTGGCCGACCGCCCACCGTTTCAGGAAGGGTCACCGGGTCCGCGTCCAGGTCTCCAGCGGCGCCTTCCCCCGCTACAACCGCAACCCCGGCACGGGTGAACCGCGCGCCACCGCCGTCACCCTCCGCGTCGCCGACCAGCGGGTGTTCCACGACCCGGAGCATCCGTCAGCGGTGATCCTGCCCATTCGACAGGCCAGCCCGACCGCACCGTGAACCGCGTGAATACGCTGACCCCATGACGATCTTCGGGGACCCCATCGACGTGCGCCACCTGTTCCCCACCGAACGGCGCCGGCTCCTGGACCTGCTCGAAGGCCTGTCCCCCGCCGAGTGGACCCGCCCGACGGTCTGCCCCGGCTGGACGGTCCACGACATCGCGACCCACATCCTCCACGACTACGGCCGACGCCTTTCCGGAAGCCGTGACGGTCACCATGGAAGCGGCTTTCGCGCCGGCGAAACCCTGCCGGTGTTCCTCGCGCGGGTGAACGACGAGTTCGTGCAAGCGGCCCGATCGTTCTCACCCGCGGTCGTGACGGACCTGATCCGCCATCTCGGCGTCCAGCTGGACGCGCACTGGACCCGGCAGGACCTCGACGCCCCCGCCGACCTGGACGTCTCGTGGGCGGCGACCGACGTGCCGAGCCCGGCGTGGCTGGACATCGCGCGGGAGTACACCGAGTTCTGGGTCCACCAGCAGCAGATCCGCGACGCGGTGGCCCGTCCTGGCGCGCACGACCTCATCGCCCCGGTCATCGACACCTACGCGAGGGCGCTGCCCTTCGCGCTCCGGGATCAGGTGCGCCCCGAAGGCACGTCTGTCGTCCTGAAGGTCGGCGAACGCGAATGGTCAGCCGTGTGGCACGACGACCGGTGGCGCATGGGCGCGGGGAACCCGGCAGCCGAGGTCACGATGGACCAGGACGCCTTCTGGCGTCTGGCCAGCCGCGGCATCACCGTCGAAGAGGGCCGCCGAAGGGCCACCATGACCGGCGACCCCGAACTGACGGCGGCGGCGACCACGCTGCTGGCCGTCATCGCCTGACCCCGCACCGCCGAGCGGTCATGACGCGGGGCCGACCTCTGGTTCAGGCTCGGGCATTTCGGAATCCTCACCCAAGTCGTCGTCGCTCTTCGGGTCGGTCAGCGGTTCGGGGTCGCGGGAAATGGGGTGTTCGGGGGTCTCGGTGTCCGCGCCCGATCTTTCGGCCACGACTTCGCTCTCGCCGTCAATGCCACGGTTTTCGCCCATGGGCACCGGGTGCCCGACGATCGTGTTCGTACACCTGATCCACACGACAGCGTTTCAATATTTCGTTGACAACGTTCCGTTGAAAACTCCATGATGGCAGACGTGTACGCATCTCTCTCTCACATCGCCACCCGCCACGCCGCCACCGAGACCCAGCGCTCCCGCCAGGTCCACCCGACGGTCCTCGGCCCCCACGAAGCGGTCCGCCTCGTCACCCTGCTGGCCGCCGGCACGGCCGCCCCCGACCCCGGCGAGCCGGAGGTCGACGCGTCCGACCTGACGGCCGCGCTCACCCTGATGCCGCTGGTCAGAGGTGAGATGGACCAACTGGAGGCCAGCCTGCTGCTGATCGCGCGAGGACGCGGGCTGACCTGGCATGAGATCGCCAACGCCCTCGGGCTCGGGTCCCCCCAGGCCGCCAAACAACGCTACGAACGCCTCGCCGGACGCGTCGCTACGTGAGCACCCACGCCAGGAGGCGGCGGTGGCGCTCGGGAGCATGACGCACCAGAGAGCGCAGTTCCCGCCGTAGCTCCTCCGGGCACGGCTGATACAGCGTCGGGGCGACCCGTTCACACCACTCGTCCAGGTCCGACAGGGCGTTGTCGCCGAAGTCGGGGTCGCCGATCGAGAGCAGGTCGGCCCGCAGCCGGGTCCACGAATCACCGTTGATCAGCAGGCGGTGCCCGGCCCGGCGCACGTGCGCCGGGTTGACCCTGTCGAGCAGGTCGAACGAGACCTGGGCCCCGGTCGCGCGCATGCTCTTCACCACCTGCGCGACGACCCGCGCCGACGGGTCGCGGATGTACGCGGCGAGTTCCTCGTGTACGCCCCAGTTGCGCAGGGTCCTGGCCGCGGCCTGCCGGGTTCTCGGACGGGGATCGCGCAGGAACGGGATGACGAGCGGCGCGTCGCCACGGTCACCGCACTCGCCCAGACCCTCGATCGCGACCCGGCCGGCGAGGTCGGCGCGGTAATGGAGGGCGGGATCGCCGCCGGCCTGCCGTATCGCCCACTGGGCCGTGAGCCGGACGACACGCGAGCGGTCGTCGAGGAACTCCGGTGCGCGATCGGGCAGTCTGGCGAGGGCGCGGGCACGGACGCGGCCCATGCGGGAACGCAGGAACGGGGCCGGGTCGTCTCCCTCGATTTCGCCGCCCTGCCTGCGCCGGAGCAGGACCGCGATCGGCAGCAGCCGGTCGACGGCCCCCGGCTTCACGGCGACCTCGGCCAGCAGCCTCCGTGCGTGGTGACGGACCGGATCGGCCCAGTCGAGCGATCGGATGACCAGGAGGGGCCACAGATCGACGTTCCGGGCGACTTTCGCGAGGGCCCGTTCGCGGTGGCGGCCGTTTCGGCTGCAGGCCATCACCACGATGTCGGCCAGGCTGAGGGTCAGGCGGATGCCGAAGGCCGAGTGCCTGTCTTCGTTCACGTGGTAGCCGGACCGAAAACCGGCGTCGAGGACGCACCACTCCTCAGGGGTGAGCCGCTCCAGCCACGCGTCGCGCACGAAGCCCTTGAAGAAGAGGTCCGGTTCGATCTTCATGGCAGATCATCGCAACACCGGCGGTCCGGTTTCGACTGGTTTACCGCACCGCCAGGCCCGTGACCGCGCGGGAGATGATCAGCCGCTGGATCTCCGACGTCCCCTCGAAGATGGTGAAGATCTTCGCGTCCCGGTGGAACCGCTCCACCGGATGGTCCCGCGTGTACCCGGCCCCGCCCAGCACCTGGATCGCCTGCTCGGTCACCCAGACCGCCGTCTCCCCCGCCACCAGCTTCGACATCGACCCCTCGGCCTGCGAGAAGCCCGCCCCCTGCCGCCCCATCCAGGCCGCCTTCCACGTCATGAGACGCGCCATCTCGATCCGCGTCGCCATGTCGGCAAGAAGGAACGCCACGGCTTGGTTCTCCCCAATGGCCCGCCCGAACTGGTGCCGCTCCCGCGCATAGTCCCGCGCGTATTCGAACGCCGCCCGCGCGATCCCGACGGCCATCGAAGCCACCACGGGCCGCGTCGCCTCGAAGGTCCGCAGCGCAGCCTGACCGCCTGACCGCTCACCGGCCCGTGCGCGCGCCAGTCGCTCCTCCATCTTCTCCACGCCACCGAGCAGACAGGACGCGGGCAGCACGACATCGTCCAGAACCACTTCGGCGGTATGCGACGCCCGAATCCCGTGCTTGCGGAACTTCTGGCCCTGCGAAAACCCGGGAGTTCCAGGCGGCACCACGAACGTCATCTGCCCCCGCGCCCCCAGCGAAGGATCTACGGTCGCCACCACGATGTGGACCGCCGCGATCCCACCGTTCGACACCCACGTCTTGGTCCCGTTGAGACGGAAGTCTCCGGACGGCAACCGCGACGCCCCGGTCCTGATCGCCCCGATGTCCGACCCGGCATCGGGCTCAGACGCGCAGAAGGCTCCGACGGCCACGTCAGAAGGGGTCCCGAACATCACCGGCAACCAGGTTCCCACCTGCTCATCGGTCCCGTTCGCGGACAGGGCGGCCGCCGCCAGCCCGGTCGCGGTCAAAGCGAGCCCGATCCCCGCATCTCCCCAGAACAGCTCCTCGAAGGCGACCGGCAATCCCAGCCCACTGTCCTCGAACCACTGTGTGGCGAAGAAATCCATCGAATAGAGGCCGATCTTCGCCGCCTCCTGGAGCACCGGCCAGGGGGTCTCCTCGCGTTCGTCCCACTCGGCCCCAGCTGGGCGGACGACGTCTCGGGCGAACTCGTGGACCCACTCTCGGACGTCGCGGATTTCGGCCGGCAATTCAGGGTTGAAGGTCGTCACCCGCACAGGCTACCCCTTGACGTTCATGTTCCCGTTAAGTTAAATCAAGGATCGAAATAAGGCACAGAGAAAGACCCTTCACACCCCCCTTCACTGTGGAGAACACGCATGAGAGGTCTGCCTAGGCTTGTCGCCTGGGGCACCGCGTCGGCGGCCATAGCCGCGATGCTGGTCGCCTTACCGGCCAGTCCCGCCTTCGCCGACGTCCTGCTGTCGCAGGGCAAGACGGCCACGTCATCATCCGCCGAGAACGGCGGGACGCCGGCCTCGGCGGCCGTCGACGGCAACACCGCGACCCGCTGGTCGAGCCTCTACACCAACGACCAGTGGCTGCAGGTCGACCTCGGGTCGGCGCAGGCGATCAACCGGGTGACCCTGCTCTGGGAGGGCGCCTACGGGAACGCGTACAAGATCCAGGGTTCCAGCAACGGGACCACCTGGACCGACGTCCAGAACGTCACCGGAGGTGACGGAGGGACCGACACCTACGCGGTGAGCGGGACCTACCGGTATGTCCGGATGCAGGGCGTCACCCGGGCCACCGGGTGGGGCTACTCGCTGTGGGAGTTCCAGGTCTTCGGGCCGGACGCTCCGGGCGGCGGGACCTGCGGGACGACCAACGCGGCCCTGAACAAGCCCGCCTCCGCCTCCTCGCTGCAGGGCGCCGGGTTCCCGGCCTCCGCCGCGTTCGACGGCAACAACGCCACCCGCTGGTCGAGCCTGGCGGCCGACCCGCAGTGGGTGCAGGTGGACCTCGGCACCGCCCAGGACATCTGCAAGATCGACCTGCGCTGGGAAGGGGCCTACGCCTCCGCCTTCCAGCTCCAGTCGTCCACCAACGGCACCACCTGGACCACCCTCAAGTCGGTGACCGGGTCGACCGGCGGCGTGCAGTCGCACACCGTGACAGGGAACGGCCGCTACATCAGAGTGAACGGCACAGCCCGCGCCACCGGCTATGGCTACTCGCTCTGGGAGGTCGCCGTCTACACCGGAAGCGGTCCCGTCGACCCGGGTGACCCGGGCGGCCCGATCACGGGCGGCGGGGACCTCGGTTCGAATGTCCACGTCTATGACCCGGGCACCCCGACGGCCACGATCCAGAGCCAGCTCGACTCCGTGTTCACGCAGCAGGAGTCGGCGCAGTTCGGCACCGGGCGCCACGCCTTCCTGTTCAAGCCCGGAACCTACAACGTCAACGCCAAGGTCGGGTTCTACACCTCGATCTACGGCCTCGGGCAGAACCCCGGCGACGTGACGATCAACGGCGGCGTCACGGTCGACGCCGGCTGGTTCGGCGGCAACGCCACGCAGAACTTCTGGCGCTCCACCGAGAACCTGTCGATCCAGCCGACCGGCGGCACCAACCAGTGGGCCGTGTCGCAGGCCGCGCCGTTCCGGCGCATGTGGATCAAGGGCAACCTGAACCTCGCGCCGACCGGCTACGGCTGGGCGTCGGGCGGTTACATCGCCGACAGCCGCGTCGACGGGTCCGTCGGGCCCTACTCGCAGCAGCAGTGGTACACCCGCGACTCCACCATCGGCAGCTGGACCAACGGCGTGTGGAACATGGTGTTCTCGGGCGTCGTCGGGGCTCCGGCCAACGGCTTCCCCGAGCCCGTCTACACCACGCTGCAGAACACCCCGATCTCGCGGGAGAAGCCTTATCTGTACGTCGACGGCTCCGGCGCCTACCGCGTCTTCGTGCCCTCGCTCCGCACCAACGCGCGTGGCCAGAGCTGGGCGAACGGCGCCACCCCCGGCACCTCGCTCCCGCTGACCCAGTTCTACGTGGCCAAGCCCGGCGACTCGGCGGCGCGGATCAACGCGGCGCTGGCCCAAGGCCTGAACCTGCTGATCACCCCGGGCATCTACCGCCTGACCGCCCCGATCAACGTGAACCGGGCCAACACCGTCGTCCTGGGCCTCGGCCTGGCGACGATCATTCCTGAGAACGCCTCGGTCGCCGTCAAGGTCGCCGACGTGGACGGCGTCCGCCTCGCGGGCTTCCTGATCGACGCCGGACCGCAGAAGTCGCCCGTCCTGATCGAGGTCGGCCCGCCCGGATCCTCGGCCGACCACGCCGCCAACCCGACCACGCTGCAGGACGTCTTCGTCCGCATCGGCGGCGCCTTCGCGGGCAACGCCGAGGTCAGCGTGATCGTCAACAGCGACGACGTGATCATCGACCACACCTGGCTGTGGCGCGGCGACCACGGCGAGGGCATCGGCTGGAACGTCAACACGGCCGAGACCGGCCTGATCGTGAACGGTGACGACGTGCTGGCCACCGGCCTGTTCGTCGAGCACTACCGCAAGTACGACGTCGAGTGGTACGGCGAGCGCGGCCGGACGATCTTCTTCCAGAACGAGAAGGCGTACGACCCGCCGAACCAGGCCGCCTACATGAACGGCACGGTCAAGGGCTGGGCCGCCTACAAGGTCGGCGACAACGTCCAGGTCCACGAGGGCTGGGGCATGGGCGCCTACGTCTACTTCAACGTCGACCCGACCATCCAGGTCGACCGGGTCTTCGAAGTGCCGATCAGACCCACGGTGAAGTTCCACAGCCTGCTGGGCGTCTCGCTGGGCGGCAACGGAATCATCAACCACGTGATCAACACGACCGGCGGACCCGCTCAGGGCACGGCGACCATCCCCGCCAAGGTGGTCTCGTATCCCTGACCGTAAAGCTGAGCCGTGAGTCTCCCGGGCGCCGCCGGGAGGCTCACGGCTCCTCCATTTCTGGCGCGGCTCCATATATGGTGACCTGCACCGGAATGGGGTTTATATGCCGATCTTCCTCGCGCGGTTGCTGGCCCGGATCAGCACGTGGTGGACGCCCGTCCTCGTGCTGGCCGTCGTCTACGCGACGAGCTGGCCGCTCATGCTGCTGGCCGAGCCGGGGAGCGACATCACCTCACCGGGAAACTACTGGTGGTATTTCGTGGTGACCGCCGCGACCGTGGGATACGGCGACCTGTTCCCCGAGTCGGCGGCCGGCCACGTCGTGGGCGTCTATGTGATCGTCGGCGGCATCGCGGCCCTGACGTCGCTGTTCACCCGGCTGGCCACCCGGCTCGAACAAACGAGGGGACGGCGCATGCACGGTCAGATCTCGGTGCACCTGTCCGGGCACATCGTGCTGCTGGGGTACAGCCCGGGGCGTACAGAAACGATGGTGGACGAGCTCTCCGCCGACGGGACGAAAGTGGTCGTCTGCGCCTGGGACGACGTCCAGAACCACCCGATGCCGGACAAGGACGTGGAGTTCGTCCGGGGCGACCTGGCCGACGAGAAGACCCTGGAACGAGCCGGCGTCCACCGAGCGCACAGCGTGCTGGTCGACGCCCGCGACGACAACGAGGCCCTCGCCGTCGCGCTGACCGCCGACCACGTCATCACCACCGCGCATCTGGTGGTGGCGCTGCGCGATCTGTCGCGGGTCAGGCATGTCCGGTACGTCGGTGAGAAGCTCCGCTGCGTGCAGTGGCACACCCCGCACATGATCACCGAGGAGCTCAAGGACCCCGGGATCAGCGACATCTACGCCCAGCTCATGACCCACGGCGGCGCCGACACCTACTCGGTCCCGCTGACCTTCGGCCCGGTGACGGTCGAACACTGCCAGACCGCCCTGGGCCGCCACCACGGCGCGACCCTGCTGGCCGCCCGCGACGGCACGACGCTGCTGGTCAACCCGCCCTGGCACACCGAACTGCGCCGGGGAACGGTCCTGTACTACATGGGCTCGACCCGGCTCAGCCCGGCCCAGCTGGCGGCGACTCTTGGAGCTCCGGCCAGTCGATGACCATCGCGATCGGCGTGCTGACCTCCGGGGCGCCGCCCTCGTCCCGCATGAGCGTGCCGATGTGCCGGTACGTCATGGTCGCCGGATCCAGCCGATAGCGCTCGACCAGGGCGATCCCGCCGGAGTCGAGCCGCACGATCCAGTGGTGCAGGATCCCGGCCCGCGCGTATTCGGCGTGTTTGCCGACCGTGTCGGTGGTCTCCGACCCTGCCTCGACGATCTCCGCGACCAGCACCACGTCGACGGGCCGCAGGGGTTCTTCCCCGTCGAGGCAGCGGAAGAGCACGACGTCGGGCCGCCGCACGTGCAGCGGCACGTCCCGCAGCCGCACATCCAGAGAGTTGGCCACGGTCAGACAGCCGTAGCCCCGGTTCATCGCCTCGCGGGCGTGTTTCTCCAGGAGGTCGGCCAAATGCCGCCCCACGATCTGGTGCCGCCGGTCGGGTCCCGGGCGGTGCACCACGTAACCGTCGACGACTTCGATCCGAAGATCCTCGGGCAGTAGCGCGTATTCCTCAACCGTCAGCGGATGGGGCTGGGAGCTGAGCGCGTGAAACCAGGCATCTGGCACCAGCTCAGGATAGAACGCTCACCATCGGAGGTCTCTGGGCGACGGAGACATCGTGTTCGACCGGCTCGTGCCCCGAAGGAGAGCGCCGGAACTGGGTCAGCCGCAGCTGGCTGCTCCCCAGCGGCACCCCGGTCAGCCGTGACCAGGCGGTCTGCATGATCTGCGCGGCCATCCCGCCGAGAGCCTCGGTCGACTGGTGGGAGTGCACCCGGCGGCCGAGATCGACCTGGGCGAGCGCGTCGAGGCCGCACAGATCCAGCAGGTCGATGAGCAGGCCCAGCTCGACGCCGTAGCCGGTGACGAAGGGCACCCGTTCCAGGGCGGTGCGGCGGCCGGCGTACTCCCCCGACAGCGGCTGGACGAAGCCGGCCAGTTCGGGCCAGTGCAGGTTGATGAGGGGGCGGGCGACCAGTTCGGTCACCCGGCCGCCGCCGGTCTGCTCGGCGCCGAAGGGGCGGTCGTAGCAGCCCTTCACGTACGCCACCGTCGGGTCGGTCAGCAACGGCCCCAGCAGGCCGGTCACGAAGGAGGTCTCGAACTCGCGCAGGTCGGAGTCGATGAAGACCAGCAGGTCGCCGCTGGTGACCGCGAGCGACTTCCAGAGGGCCTCGCCCTTGCCGTCGAGCGGTTTGAGGTCGGGCAGGATCTCGTCCTGGGCGATCACGGTCGCGCCCGCCCGCGAGGCCACGGCGGCGGTGTCGTCGGTCGACCGGGAGTCGATCACCACGAGTTCGTCGACCAGACCCGCCAAGTCGCGCCGGATCGCGGCGACGATCTCGCCGACGGTCTCCCGCTCGTCCCTGGCCGGGAGGACGACGCTGATCGTCGTGGCCCCCTTGGCCGCGAGCAGCGCCGGAAGGGGCCAGTCGGACGCGGACGACGACCGGCCGCCCGACCACGCCAGCACCTCAGGCAGCACGCCCGCCCTCCCCCCTGAACGTCACGGACACACCTTATGGGGTGGCGTGACCGTTCTAATCGGCGGCGTGGCGTTCGAGGAAGGTGTACACGTCGACCTCGTCGACGCCGGGGAACGAACCGGGCGGGAGCGCCGCCAGGACGTGGGAGTTCGCCCGCGCCGATGGGAAGGCGAACCCCTCCCAGCGCTGGGCCAGCTCGGCCGGGGGGCGGCGGCAGCAGTCGCCGTTGGGGCAGTTCGACTTGGTCCGCCGGGTGGTCTCGCGGCCCCGGAACCAGCGCGACTCCCGGAACGGCACGCCCAGCGTGATCGCGAAGTCCTTCTCGTGGGACGGGTCGACGTGGGCCATGCAGAAGTGGGTGCCGGTGGGGCTGTCGCTGTACTGGTGGTAGACCGAGTAGCGATCGGGCGACCGGAACACCTGGCGTCCCGACCACTGCTGGCAGAGCCGCTGGCCCTCGATCGCGCCCTGCTCGTCGGCGGGGAAGACGATCCCGTCGTTCTCGTACGCCTTGTAGATGATCCCCCCGGCGTCGTTGCGCACGAAGTGGCAGACGAGGTCGAGGTGGTGCGTGGCCAGGTTGGTGAAGCGGTGGGCGGCCATCTCGTAGGAGACGGCGAACACGTCGCGCAGATCCTCGACCGACAGGGCGCGGTCGCGCTTGGCCTCCAGCAGGAAGGGGGCGGCCGCCGCCTCGGGGACCAGCACGGCCGCGGCGAAGTAGTTGGCCTCCACGCGCTGGCGGAGGAAGTCGGCGAAGTCGCGCGGCTTGTGGTGGCCCAGCGCGATGTGGCCGATGGTCTGGAGCAGGATCGTGCGCGGGGTGTGCATGCCGAGCTGCTCGTGCTTGAGGTAGATGCGGTGGTTGCGCAGGTCGGTCACCGAGCGGGCCGAACGCGGCAGGTCGGGGGCGGTGTGCACGGTGAAGCCGTAGTGAGCGACCAGCGCCTGGATCGTGCTCTGGGAGAGGGCGCCGCTGCGGTAGCCGACCGCGAGCAGGGCCTCGGCGGCGGCGCGCTCGATCTCCTCGAAGTAGTTCCCGGCCTCGCGCTGCTTGCGGCGCAGCTCGGCGTTGGCGGCCCGCGCCTCTTCCGGGGTGGCGGTGCCCTTGGCCTGGCGGGCCTTGAGTTCGTCGTACAGACCGAGGATGTGTTCCAGCACGTCGTTCGGCACGCGGGCGGAGACCTTGAGCCTGGCCAGGCCGAGCGAGGTGTAGAGGGGGTCGCGCTGGGCCTCCTCCAGGGCGATCTCCAGCTGGGCGCGGCGGTTGGGGGCCTGCCTGCGCAGCAGCTCCTCGACCGGGACGCCCAGCGCCGCGGCGAGTGACTTCAGCAGCGACAGCTTGGGTTCCCGCTTGCCGTTCTCCAGCAGGGACAGCTGGCTGGGGGCGCGCCCGACCCGCTCGCCGAGGTCGGAGAGCGTGAGGCCGCGCTGGCGGCGGAGGTGCTTGAGGCGCTGCCCGAACGCGAGCAGGTCGATCTCCTGCGTCAAAGACAGCGGTTCTTCGCTGAGTACGGAGGGCATCTCTTCAGAATAAGCGGAATTTCAGGACATCTTCCAGGCCCAGTGACTCAGCTCACATCGATTGGTCTAGTCCAAATCAAAAATTCCACGTTTCTTCTCGCGTCAATACGGGCACGAATTTCCGTCCTCGCGAAGATTTGGCCATATTTCTAGACATCTCGACTTGTCGTATCTCTTGACATCAACACAAACTCGTACCAAGCACCCCAGGTGACGACCCAACGCAACAAGGGAGTGACCGGAAGATGATGTCGGAACGCCTCAGGTCAGCCGCTGCCGAGCTGCGTCATGACTGGGACACCAATCCCCGGTGGTCCAGCATCGACCGCACCTACACCCCAGACGACGTCGTGCGGCTGCGCGGTTCCGTCCAGGAGCAGTACACCCTCGCCCGGCTCGGCGCCAAGCGCCTCTGGGACCTCCTACACACCGAGGACTACGTCAACGCCCTCGGCGCCCTCACGGGCAACCAGGCGGTCCAGCAGGTCAGGGCCGGCCTCAACGCGATCTACCTGTCGGGCTGGCAGGTCGCCGCCGACGCCAACCTCGGCGGCCACACCTACCCCGACCAGAGCCTCTACCCCGCCAACTCGGTGCCCGCCGTGGTCCGGCGGATCAACAACGCGCTGCTGCGGGCCGACCAGATCACCTGGGCCGAAGGCGACGACAACGCGCCCCACTGGATGGCGCCCATCATCGCCGACGCCGAGGCCGGGTTCGGCGGCGTGCTCAACGCCTTCGAGCTGATGAAGGGCATGATCGCCGCCGGCGCGGCAGGCGTGCACTGGGAAGACCAGCTCGCCTCCGAGAAGAAGTGCGGCCACCTCGGCGGGAAGGTCCTGATCCCGACCTCCCAGCACGTCAAGACGCTCAACGCGGCGCGCCTGGCGGCCGACGTGTGCGGCGTCTCCACTCTGGTCATCGCGCGGACCGACGCCCAGGCCGCGACCCTGCTGACCAGCGACGTCGACGAGCGCGACCAGGCCTACACCACAGGGGAACGTTCCGCCGAGGGCTTCTACCACGTGCGCAACGGCGTCGAGCCGTGCATCGCGCGGGGGCTCGCCTACGCGCCGTACAGCGACCTGCTGTGGATGGAGACGGCCACGCCGGACCTGGACGTCGCCCGCCGGTTCGCCGAGGCGATCAAGGACCGCTATCCGGACCAGATGCTCGCCTACAACTGCTCGCCGTCGTTCAACTGGCGCAAGCATCTGGACGACTCCACGATCGCCAAGTTCCAGCGCGAGCTCGGCCACATGGGGTACAAGTTCCAGTTCATCACCCTGGCCGGGTTCCACTCGCTGAACTACGGCATGTTCGACCTGGCCAAGGGCTACGCCGAAGAGGGCATGACGGCCTATGTGGAGCTCCAGGAAGCGGAGTTCGCCGCCGAGAAGCGCGGCTACACCGCCACCAAGCACCAGCGCGAGGTCGGCACCGGCTACTTCGACCTGGTCAGCACGGCCATCTCACCGGACTCCTCGACCACCGCGCTGCGCGGGTCGACCGAGGAGGACCAGTTCCACTAGAAGCCCGGCCCCGCCGCCGCCGCAGGTCACCCTCGAAGGATCTGACGTCTCAGCGACGGCGGGGTCGCACCACCGGGCACTAGGCTCCGGCACGTGATCGAGAAGTTACTCGCACTCGCCGTGCTCGCCGCCGTGACGGCCTGTGGGCAGGAGCCCCCTCCCACCGCTCAAGCGGTGGCACCGTCACCGGCGGCCGCGCCGAGCCACCCCAACGTGGTCATGCTCCTCGCCACCGCCGCCGGGTGCAAGAAGAGGACCGAAGGGACGGGGTTCGTCTACGCGCCCGAACGGGTCATGACGGTGGCCCACGCGGTGGCGGGAAGCACCGCCCCGATCACAGTGACCGGGTCTGACGGCAGGCACCACGAGGGCACCGTGGTCGTCTTCGACCCCGACCGTGACGTCGCCGTGTTACGGGTGCCGGGGCTGACGGCCCGGCCGCTGAGGTTCGCTCCCGCCGACGACGGCGACGACTTCACCTTCGCCGGTTACCAGAAGGGCGGGCACTTCACCGAGAGGCCGGGCAGGGTCGACCGTGTCACCCCGGCGGTGAGCAACGACATCTACCACAAGCACGAGGTGGAGCGCGAGGTGCTCGTCGTGCTGGCCAAGGTCGAGCCGGGTCTCGCGGGAGCGCCGATGCTTGGTTCCGGCGGAATGGTCACCGGCATGGTCTACGCCGCTGACACCGGTAATCCCGTCAAAGGCTACGCGCTCAGCGCGAAGGAGCTCGGCCGCCCGGCCGAGCAGGGCCGGACCGCCACCGAGCCCGTGTCGACCCAGGAGTGCGACTGATCACCCGCCGGAAGGCGACGGAGACGGTGAGGGGCTCGGCGACGGCGAGGGGGACGGCGACGCCGACGGGCTCTCCGACGGCTGTGGGGACTCCTCGTCGCCCCACTGCGGTTCCGTGGTGATCCCGCCCGTCGGGACCGGGCGGGTCGGCGTCGGGTTGGTCGTCGGGCCCTTCGTCGGGCCCGGATTGTCGGGTGGGCCCTGGGTCCAGCCGCCCTCCCCCGGTGGGGGCGTCGGGAAGGTGGTGCCCCACGGGTCCTGGCCCTGCGGCCACGTCGGGGTGATCGTCCGGGTCGCGGTCACGGTGACCTCGGCGCCCGTCTCTCCGCCGGGCGGCACCTCGCCCTCGACGGGTGGACGGGACGTGCCCAGCACCTCCGGCGTCGCCACGCCCTCGTTGGGCAGCACGACCATCGGTACCGCCGGCGGCGGCTCGGCGGTCTGCACTCCGCCCGCCGGAGAGCTCGTGGCCGCCACGACCGTGAACGCCGCGATGGTCACCGTGGCCAAAGCGGCGTAACCGGCATGCTGGGTGGTCGAGCCGGTCCGGCGGCGGCGGTTCCTGGCGCCCGTCTCGGCGACCGCGAGGGCCCGCGAGGAGACGTCCTTGATCTCGCCCTTGCGCGGATAGGGCACCGGCTGCCAGATCTCCTCCATGACCTCCGCGACCGCCACCCGCGAGTCGGGCGGCAGGCCGACCCCTCCGGCGGCCAGCAGCGCCGACAGCAGTTCGGCGGCGTCGGGGCGTTCGGCGGGCTCCTTGCGCAGGGCGGCGTTGACGGTGTCCCAGAGCAGCTTGGGCACCGCCGCGATCCTGGGCTCCTCCAGCATGATGCGGCGCATCACGACCTCGGCCTCGCCCGCACCGAACGGGTGGTAGCCGGTCGAGGCGAAGGCGATCAGGCAGCCCCAGGCGAAGATGTCGGAGGCGGGGATCGCCGGGCCGCCGGTCAGCCGCTCGGGCGCGACCCAGCCGGGGCTGCCCATGATCTGCCCGGCCTGGGTGTGGGCGGCCAGCGTGTCGAGGTCGCGGGCGATGCCGAAGTCGATCACGAACGGGCCGCTCGGGGCAAGCAGCACGTTGCCGGGCTTCAGGTCGCGGTGGACGAGCCCGGCGTGGTGGGTGGCCACCAGTGCGGCGGCGGTGCCGAGGGCGACGCCGTAGGCGAGGTCGGGGGTCAGCGGGCCGCGCGCGGAGACCACCTGCGCCAGGCCGGGCCCGGGGATGTACTCGGTGACCAGGTAGGGGCGGTCGTGATCACTGCCGTCCTCGATCACGGCGGCGGTGCAGAAGGGCACCACGCGGCGGGAGAACTCGATCTCCTCGGTGAACCGGGCGCGTAAGGTCGCGTCGGAGAGATGCATCGGGTGGGGCGTCTTCAACGCCACGAAACCGCCCTGCGGCGGCTCCGCGAGATAGACCACGCCCATGCCACCGGTGCCCAGACGGCCGAGCAGCAGATATCGGCCAATGATGACCGGGTCTCCCACCGTCAGCGGTCGCACGCCGGGCGGCATGCCGTTCTGGGGGCCCGTTCCGCCTCGTGCCATCCGGAAGTTACCTCTCCGATCAAAGAAGTACGCACAGCACACTGTGGCCGGATGGAACGGTCCGCGCCTCCAACTAGGCAGAAGCGGCATAACGGGTTAGGTCACTACGACCTGGGGGTAACTATCCGCAGGTCACAGCGGAATCAGCAGTCACACCTGCTTTTTGAGGCAGGTTCCCCACGCGAGCCACGACCGGCCTTCGGCCGTCCGCGTCTCGCTTCAAGCTGCGGCGGTGTCTCCGCTCGACGCCTTGGCCGCCGCCTCGACCGCCTCGACGAAGGTGCCCATGTGCGGGAAGACCTCGCGGGCCTCGGGGAGGATGTCGGCCAGGATGGCGAAGACGTGGGGCATCCTGCGCCATTCCTCATAACGTACCGAAACGCCGTCGGCGCGGGCCCGCTCGGCGACCCGGTGGGCCTCCTCGCGCAGCACCTCGGTCGTGCTGGTCACGATCATCAGCGGCGGCAGGCCCGTGTAGTCGCCGAAGACCGGCGAGACCAGCGGGTCGCGGTTGTCCAGGCCCTCGGTCCAGCGGCGTGACAGCCACTCCACCCGGCCGGCCGGGAGCATCGGGTCGGCCCAGCGGTTGGCCTTCTTGCGCTCGTCGCTCAGGTCGGCCCAGGGAGACAGAACAATGGCCGCCGCCGGAAGCGGCAGCCCGTTGTCCCTGAGGCTGAGCAGCAGAGCCAGGGTGAGATGTCCCCCGGCCGAATCACCGGCCAAGATGATGCCCTCGGGCGGGAACCCCCGATCGAGCAGCGCCCGGTAGGCGTCGAGCGCGTCGGCCAGCGACTCGGCCAGCTTGTGGGTGGGCCCCTGGCGGTAGTCGAGAGCCAGCACCGGCCGCCCGGTCACGGCGGAGAGCCGCCAGGTGATCGGCCGGTGCGTCACTGGAGAACAGATGAAGTAGGCGCCTCCGTGGAGGTAGAGGACCACCTTGTTCTCGTCGAGCTCGGCCAGGTCGGAGTCGGGATGCCCCGAGCCCCGCACCCACTCCCCCGAGCACGCGCCGAAGGACTCCTCTTCGATCGAAACGGTGGCCGGCACCAGACCGGGCAATCGACCACCCAGTTCGATCAGGCGGTTGGCCAGGATCAAACTCGTGGTGGTGCGGAGCAGCACCGCGGAGATGGGCTTCATCGTGCCCATCAGCAACCCGTTGGCCGCGATGGCCTGCCAGCTCAAAGGGTATTCCGGGCGAACGTCTTCGTCGATCTCAGCGTCCATGCCGACCCTCCTTGTCCGTTTCGTTCCCTTATGCCTAGTTAGGTAACCCAGGATGTTACACAGGGGTTACATAGATCGGCAGGGGTGACTTCCGGAGTTAAGATCCGGTCCGGGAGGTGACCGCTTTCGTCCTCTACCTGCGCCTATTCCAATACGGCTTCCGCCGGCACAGCACCTATCTCGCCGCAGCGCTCGCCGGAGCCTTCACCAACACGGTTTTCGGCATTTTGCGGGCCTATGTCCTGATCGCCCTCTGGGAGGCCCGCCCCGGCCTCGCGGGCTACACCCTCACCCAGGCCGTCACGTTCTGCTTCCTCACCCAGGCCTTCATCGGCCCCATGCAGGTGTTCGGCCGGGGACTGTCGTTCGGCGACCGGATCAGGTCGGGGGATATCGCGTTTGACCTGGTCAGACCCGCTCCACTGCTGCTGTGGAGCCTATCCGAGGATCTGGGCAGGGCCGCCTACCTGGCCTTCGCCCGCAGCCTGCCGCCCACGCTCATAGGGGCGGCCCTGTTCACCATGGCGGGGCCGGTCTCCCCCTGGTTCCTGCCGTCGTTCCTGCTGGGGATCGTGGTCAGCTTCGGCTGGCGCTACCTCGTCACGCTCACGTCGTGCTGGACCAGCGACGACCGGGGCATGCACACCCTGTCGGCCCTGCTGACCATGTTCTTCAGCGGGATGGTGCTCCCGCTCGGGCTGTTCCCGGGCTGGCTGCGCACGGTCGCGGAGGCCTCGCCGTTCGCGGCGATGGTGCAGGTCCCGGCCGACATGTGGCTCGGCACCCAGCCACCCCTGCAGGCGTTGGCGTTCCAGCTTTTCTGGGCGATCGCCCTGCTCTGCCTCGGCGCGCTGCTGACGGCGGCGGCCCGGCGCAAGGTGGTGGTGCAGGGTGGATAGCTACCTGCTGCTGGCCTGGACGTGGGTCCGCGCCTCCGCGCAGTACCGCACCTCGTTCGTCGTGTCGATCATCAGCTCGTTCGCGATCAACGCACTCGACGCCGTCGCCATCGGCATCGTCTTCCTCCACGTCACCACGCTGGGCGGGTTCACGCTCCCCGAGGTCATGTTCCTGTACGGCACCAGCGGCGTCTCCTTCGCCATCGCCGACATGCTCTTCGGCAACATCGAACGCCTCAGCCAGCACATCAGGGCCGGCACCTTCGACACCATGCTGATCCGGCCGGTCTCCCCCTTCGTCCAGATGGCCGCCGACGGCTTCGGCGCCCACCGGATCGGCCGGCTGGCCCAGGCGGTGATCGTGCTGGGCCTGTCGCTCCAGGTCGTGCCGTGGTCGCGGGCGTGGCTCGTGCCGCTGATGATCCTCTCCGGCGTGGTGATCTTCACGGCGGTCTTCACCCTCGGGGCGGCACTCCAGTTCGTCCTGGTCGACGCCCCCGAGATCGCCAACGCCTTCACCTACGGCGGGGTCACGCTGACGCAGTATCCGCTGTCGGTCTACGGCGACCAGCTCGTGCGAGGGGTGACCTTCATCATCCCGCTGGCCTTCGTGAACTGGCAGCCCGCCCTGTACATCCTCGACCAGCCCGACCCCCTGGGCCTGCCGGAATGGCTGCGGTTCGCCTCACCCCTGGCCGCTGTGGCGCTGGCGGTAATCTCCGCGCTGGCCTGGCGGGCGGGCATCCGCCGCTACCGATCGACGGGAAGCTGATGATCGAGACCATCTCGCTCGGCCGCGATTTCAAGGTGCGCGGCACCCTCGTCCCCGCCGTCCGCGACCTGACCTTCCGGGTCGAGGCCGGGGAGTTCGTCGGCTGCCTGGGCCCCAACGGCGCCGGGAAGTCGACCACGATCAAGATGCTGACGGGGATCCTCACGCCGTCGTACGGACGAGCCCTGGTCGCCGGCCTCGATCCGTCGAAACAGCGGAAGGCGCTGGCGCGGCGGATCGGGGTGGTCTTCGGGCAGCGGACGACGCTGTGGTGGGACCTGCCGCTGCGGGACAGCTTCGAACTCGTCCGACACCTTTACAAAGTAGATCGTGACCGGTTCGGGAAGCGGCTCGCCGAGCTGACCGAGGTGCTGGAGCTGTCCCCGTTCCTGCGCACGCCCGTGCGGCAGCTCAGCCTCGGCCAGCGGATGCGCGGGGACATCACCGCCGCGCTGCTGCACGACCCCGAGGTGCTGGTGCTCGACGAGCCGACGATCGGCCTCGACGTGGTGGCCAAGGCGGAGGTCCGGTCGTTCCTGGCCCGGCTGAACGCCGAGCGCGGCACGACGGTCCTGCTGACCACCCACGACCTGGGCGACGTGGAACGGCTCTGCCGGCGGGTGCTCCTGATCGACCACGGCCGGCTGGCCTTCGACGGGAGCGTGGCGGAGTTGCGGGCGCTCGTCCCCGACCAGGAGTCGATCGAGGACGTGGTGGCCCACCTCTACCTCAGTAGTACTCGGGCTGCTCCTCGTACTCCTCGTCGTACTCCCGATGCGGACCCGCCCACCGTGACGGCATGAGCACCGGGACGAACAGGGCGATCCCCAGCAGCCCGAAGATCCCGGACGACAGCAGCGCCAGCATCCCCTGGCCCGCCTCGGCGATCTCCTTCTGGAGGGTGACGCCGGTGGGGGCCAGGCTGGTGGCCCGGGAGACGTCGATGGCGTACACGACCGTCCATGCCAGCAGCACCATCGAGGGCACGAACGCGGCGAGCGGCGAGAGCCGCCCCGCGATCACCAGCCCGAGGAGGAGACCCACGGCCGCCATGATCCCCAGCGCGATCAGCATCCGGGTGTCGCGGATGGGGTCGACATCGGTGACGGATCCCCGTAGCAGCTCGCGCGAGGCCCACCCCCCGCCGAACAGCAGTGCGGCGGCGACGACGATCCCGACCAGCAGCCCGAAGAAGTGCCGCATGTCACCCACCTCGAAGACGTTCTTGGTTCGCGCGGCCACATTAGCGACAAAAACCGAAATATCGCACTGCTCCTGACGGGATCGATTTGGGCGCGGGGGTGAGATCGCGGCAAAGCGTGAGAAGATGTGCGCGCCATGCCGAAGAGCCACCCGATCCCAGCCGTTGCGCCAGTGCCGCGCGGGCTCGCCGGGGTGGCGTTCCAGGACAGCGATGATCGCCGTCCCCGCAGGCCCGCGCTTTCAGGTGATGGCCGGCGTCCTTCTGTGCTTTCGAGCCGAGGCGGGTCAGCCGGTCAGGGATTGAGGCTGGTCCGGTCCGCCGCGTTCGCCGCCGTCTGTGTCGTGCTGGCCGCTGTCGGGCACCAGGCCGCCGGGGGCAACGGTCCCACTCTGTGGGCGCTCGGCGTCGGCATGCTGGGCGTTTTCGCGGGGGCCTACGCGCTGGCGGGTCACGAGCGGTCTCACGGCGTGATCGCCGGGGTGCTGGTGGCCGTACAGGCCCTGTTGCATGAGCTGTTCACCGAAGGCCAGACCGCGCGGGTGCTGATCGGGCCGCTGCCCGATCCCGATCACGGGCACGGCGGGCTCGGGGTGTCGCTGGGGATGGTCCTGGCCCACCTGACCGCCTCGCTGATCGCCGCCTGGTGGCTCGCCCGGGGCGAGGCCGCCCTGTGGGCGGTGCTGCGGCGGCTCGGGGTCGGCGCCTGGCGGATCCTGAAGACGCCGACGGCCCCGTCGCTGCCGCGTCAGGTGCGGGTCCGCGCGAGCGCCGTCCTTCCTTCTTCGGTACGCCCCCTCCGGCACGCCGTCATCAGAAGAGGCCCTCCACTGGCCGGGATCTAGAACCCGTCCCCCCAATTCCTTTGTGACACCAGTGGAGTCTTCGTCATGTCCATGATCCGCCGCGCCCTGACACTCACCGCGACCGCGACCGCCCTCACCCTCGGCTTCGCCGTCCCGGCGCTGGCCCACGTCAGCATCCAGCCCGGTTCTGTCCCGCAGGGCAGTTTCAGCAAGGTCGCCTTCCGCGTCCCCAACGAGCGCGACGACGCCTCGACCACCAAGATCGAGGTCACCTTCCCGGTCGACGCCCCGCTGCCGTTCGTCTCGGTCAAGCCGGTCCCCGGCTGGAAGGCCGAGGTCACCGAGGGCAAGCTGCCCACCCCGGTCCAGTCCCAGTACGGCGAGATCACCGAAGCCGTCACGAAGATCACCTGGACGGGCGGCGAGGTCAAGCCGGGCGAGTTCCAGGAGTTCGAGGTCTCCCTCGGCGGCCTGCCCACCACGACCGACCACCTCTACTTCCCGACGAAGCAGACCTACAGCAGCGGCGAGGTCGTCGACTGGAAGGACGAGCCGAAGACCGACGGTAGCGAGGCCGAGCACCCCATCCCGACCCTGAAGCTCACTCCTCCCGTCGCTGACGACCACCACGCCGCCGCCAGCCCCGCCGCCGCCCCCGCCGCCCCTGGCGCCTCGGCGGCGCCGGCCGTGGCCGCCGTCCCGGTCGCCGCCGAGCACGCCGACACCTCCGACGGCACCGCCCGCCTCATCGGCGGCGTCGGCATCGTCGTGGGCATCGCCGGAGTGGGCGTCGCGATCGCGGCCCTGCGCCGCAAGCCCACCGCCTGACCCGTCAGGCGGTGATGTCCCTGGACGTGAACCGCGCCCACGCGATCGACCCGAAGATCGCGATGTACGCGGCGAAGGCCAGCACCCCCTGACCCATGTCCCCCGTGGCCAGCGGTTCGCGGAGCGCCCCGTCGAACCGCTGGAACCACGAGGTGAGCAGGTAGGGCGAGATGACGTCCAGCTGCGGCACGAACGCCAGGATCTGGCTGACCAGCACCAGCACGACCGTCGTGACGATCGCCCCGATGGCCGCGTCGGTGAACGACGACACGGCCAGGGCGAGCGTGCCGAGCGCGATCATGCCTAGCGTGACGTAGAGCGTGATCAGGCCGATCCTGAGCAGCCCGTCGAGCAGCGGGACGGTCGTACCGGAGAGAAGGGTGACCGGCCCGACCGGGAACAGCAGCAACCCCGTGACCAGGGCGGCCAGCACGATCACCAGTGACGTGGCCAGCGCGAAGGCGGCGATCCCGGCGAACTTCACGCCGAGGAGGCGGGTGCGCCCGGCCGGGGCGGTCAGCAGGTACCGCAGCGTCCCGAGCCCGGCCTCCCCGGCGAGCGCGTCCCCCGCCACGACCGCGACGACGAGCGGCAGGATCAGCGGCGTCATGATCGAGAACGCGACATAACCCAGCGCGAGCCCGTTCCCCGCGACCTGCGCCATCAGCGCCTCGCCGTCGGCCCCGAAGATCCGGATCGCGACCCCGCAGAGCACCGGCACGACCGCGACGACCACCAGCATCGCGACGGTACGCGGCCGCCGGAAGATCAGCCCGACCTCAGACCGGAACAGCCGCAGGGTCGCCCTCCACGTGGCCGATCGGGCACCGGCCCCGCTGAGCGCGCCTCCCGGACCTTCCCCCATCGGTGTCGCGGCGCCGAGGTTCGAAGCCTCGCCCCCGGAACCGGCCGTCTCTCCGTGCCTTGACACCACGGCCCCAGCCCGCCGATCACCGCCCAGGGCCGAATCCCGCGCGCCCGAGCTCCCCGCATCGGCTGCCTTCTCGTGCCATGAGACGGCGGCTCCGGCCGCAGCCGTCGCCCCGCCACCCGAGACCGGTGGAACCGAGCCGCTCGCCGGCCCGCCCACCACACCGTCACCGCTCAAGACCGGCGTCTTGGCTTCCACCGTCCGCTCATCGGTCGACATCGAAGCCCTCCCCCGTCAGGCCGACGAAGACGTCTTCCAGGCTGGGCCTGATCACCTGGAAGCCGCGGATCGACACCCCCGCTTTGAACAGCAGGTCGCTGACGTGTTCTGGGGCCATGCGGCCGATCTCGGCGCTGACGTGGTCGGGGGCCGACTTCACGTCGCCGAGGGCCAGGTCGGTCAGGACCTTCGTCGCGGCCGTCACGTCCACCGTCTCCACCTCGACCCGGGTGGACGAGGCTGATCTCAGTTCGCTCATCGAGCCCTGGGCGACCAGGCGGCCGGTTCGCATGACGCCGATGTGGGTGCACATCTGTTCGACCTCCGCCAGCAGGTGGGACGACACGAACACCGTCGTCCCGTCGGCCGCGATGTCCTTGATCAGGCCACGCACCTCGCGGGTGCCCTGGGGGTCGAGGCCGTTGGTGGGTTCGTCGAGGATCAGCAGGTCCCGGCGGCTCAGCAGGGTGCTGGCGATGGCCAGGCGCTGGCGCATGCCCAGCGAGTAGGCCTTGTAGCGTTTGGCGGCCGCCGCCGTCAGGCCCACCCGGTCGAGGGAGTCGGCCACGCGTCGCTTCGCGGACGACGCGTCGGCCGCCGGGTTGGCGGCGTCCAGGCGGAGGAGGTTGGCGGTGCCGGTCAGCCACGGGTAGAAGGCGGGGCCCTCGACCAGCGCGCCCACCCTCGTCAGGGCCGCGCGGGCCGGGGCGCCGAACAGGGCGCTGGTGCCGCCGGTCGGGGTGATCAGGCCGAGCAGCATGCGGATCGTGGTGGTCTTGCCCGATCCGTTGGGGCCGAGGAAGCCGTACACGGAACCGCCCGGGACGGCCAGGTCGACGCCGTCGACGGCGATCTGGCCTCCCGGGAAGCGTTTCGTCAGGCCCCGCGTGGCTATCGCGGGAGCGTTCATCCGGCCGCCTTCTCCAGGGTCTCGGGGGTCACGGCGCCGACCAGGAGGCGTCCGTCGTCGGTGATGAGGGCCGACACCAGCTTCGTGGTGATCACCTTGCCGCCGGCGACGGTCTTGGCGCCGGCCAGGAGCGGGTTGTCCTTGAACTGCGTGGCGTCGAAGGGCAGCGTCACGACGGAGGTCCAGCCCTTGCCGGTGACGGCGAGGTCGCCGGTAGGCATCTGCGGACGCTCCTGGGTGAGCACGGGCAGATCGCCTTCGGTCACCTTCGCGCCGGGGGGCGGGGTGAAGGTGAAGTTCTCCGGCGCGGGCCTGGCGAAGGTGATCGAGTCGAAGCCGACCTCGAAGGCCGGTTCGGCCGCGCCCTTGGCGAAGATCTGGACCCGCAACGGCACCATGGTCTCGCCGTCGACCGCCAGGCGGACGTCCCGGACCAGGGATTCCGGCGCCTTCGGCGCCAGCACCAGCTCGTATGCCGCCCTCCCGGCGACCGTGGAGTCGTTGCCCACGCTGACGGCCGTGTCGGACTCGGCCATGGCCAGCGCGAGGCGGGCCGCGTCGGGTGGGGTCACGGCGGTGGGGAGGGGCGCGGGAGCAGGCGTACCGGACGGGATCTTGATCTTTGTCGCGGTGTTGGCCGCGCTGTCCCACCACCACGCCTGACCCTTGTTGTAGATCAGGTTCTGCTCACTCATGGGACCGGGGATCGCCAGGCGGACCTGGTCGGCGGAGCCGTACCAGACCTTGAGTTCGTGGGAACCCGACAGCAGCGCCAGCGGGCTCGGACCCGACGGCACCGCGGGCAGGGCGGGGATGCCGAGCGAGGCGGTCTCGACGATGGTGCCGGACATCGGCGGCATCGACCCGGGCCCGCCCCAGCGGGCGCCGACCTCGGTGAGAAGCTGGTCGGCGGTGAGTTCCGGCAGTTGCGGCTCCCCCTGGACGGCCGCGATGACCGGGCCCGCTCCGATGGCGCCCGCCACCACCAACAGGGCGGCGGCCGGGACCCCCCACCTCACGACGCGTGCTCTGGTGAACATCTCATGTCCTCCAATCTGATGGACGTGCCCCCACCATGCGCGCCCGGCCCTGTGGGGAGACTGAGACGTGCTGAGACCGCTCTCAGCCGAACCACAGGTCAGAACCCGCAAAATGGGGAAATGCGCGTGCTGGTGGTGGAGGACGAACGAAGGATGGCGGCGGCCCTGCAACGGGGCCTGCGCGCCGAGGGTTTCGCCGTGGACCTGGCCCACGACGGCGAAGAGGGCCTCCACCTGGCCTCGACCGGGGAGTACGACATCGTCGTGCTCGACATCATGTTGCCCCGCCTGTCGGGCTACAACGTGTGCAAACGGCTCCGGGAGGCGGAGAACTGGGTGCCGGTCCTGATGCTGTCGGCCAAGGACGGCGAATACGACATGGCCGACGGCCTCGACCTGGGCGCCGACGACTACCTGACCAAGCCCTTCTCCTACGTGGTGCTGGTCGCCCGGCTGCGGGCGCTGCTGCGGCGCGGCGGCGGCCGGCGGCCCTCGGTGCTGCGAGCCGGGGACCTGACGCTCGACCCGGCGCGGCGGCTGGTGCGGCGCGCGGAGAAGACGATCGACCTCACGCCGCGCGAGTTCGCGCTGCTGGAGTTCCTGCTGCGGCACCCGGACGAGGTCGTCTCCAAAGCCGAGATCCTGGAGCACGTGTGGGACACCTACGACACCGACCCGAACGTGGTCGAGGTCTACGTGGGCTATCTCCGCCGCAAGATCGACGCGCCCTTCGGCCGGGGCGCCGTGCAGACGGTCCGGGGCGCGGGATACCGGCTGGCCAGCGATGGCGGGTAACCCGTTCCGGTGGTGGCGGCGGCGCAGCCTGCGGGTCCGGCTGACCGTGGTGGCCACCGCCGCGCTCGGGCTCGGCCTGGGGGTCGCGGCGTGGGTGTTCGTGAACGTCCTGGGCCGGTCACTGATCAACACGATCGACGACGAGGTGACCTCGCGGGCCCGCGAGATCGTGGCGCTGTCCGACGCCGGGCGGCTCGACGGGGAGATCGTCCCGACGAAGGCGACGATCGTGCAGGTCATCGACAAGGACGGGCGGATCACCGCGGCGACGCCGTCCACCGACCGGCTGGTCCCGCTGCTGCCGTCGGGTTCCCGGAAGAGCGCGGCGGACACGGGGAAGCCCCAGTTCCTGGACGGGCGGCCCTACGGGATTCCGGCCGTGCTGCGGATCACGGTGATGAGCGCGGACAACGGCGTGACCGTGCTGACGGCCCGCTCCTTCTCCGAGATCGAACGGTCCCTGAAGGCGACCGGCCACGTGCTGCTGCTCGGGACGCCGTTGTTGCTGGTCCTGCTCGCAGGGGCGTCCTGGGTGATCATCGGACGGACCTTGAGCCCCATCGGGGCCCTCAGACGCGGCGCGACGGAGATCACCGGGACGTCGCCGTCACGGCGGCTGCCGGTGCCCGAGGCCAACGACGAGGTGCACTCGCTGGCGATGACGCTCAACGACATGCTGGCCCGCCTGGAAGAGGCCGGTTCCCGGCAGCGGGCCCTGGTGAGCGACGCGGCGCATGAGCTGCGCAGTCCGCTCGCGAGCATGCGGCTCCAGCTCGAGGTGGCGTTGAGTCACCCTGACGGGCAGGACTGGCGTGAGACGGCCGAGGGCGTCCTTGAGGACACGTTGCGGCTCTCCAAGCTGGCCGAAGACCTGCTGGCGCTGGCGCGGCTCGACGAAGGCCGGGCGCTCCGGCACGAGCCTGTGGAGCTGGGGCGGCTGGTCACCCGGACCGCTTCCCGGTACGGGCTGGACGCCGACATCCCCGCCGAGGCCGTCGTCGTGATCGGGGCCGAGATGGATCTGGGGCGGGTGCTCGTCAACCTGATCGACAACGCGGTCCGGCACGGTCACGACAAGGTCGGCGTGGGGCTCTGGAAGGCCGGCCCTTGGGCGGTCGTCACGGTCACCGATGACGGGCCGGGCATTCCCGAGGAGGATCGGGAGCGGGTGTTCGACCGGTTCACCCGGCTGGACACGGCGCGGGCGCGCGACGACGGGGGGACGGGGCTGGGGCTGGCCATCGCCCGGGAGGTCGTCGAGGCTCACGGCGGGACGATCAAGCTGGGCGACGCGGAACCGGGCTTGATCGCGACGGTCCGGCTCCCCGTGTGAACCGTCGCGCAGAAGTCGCGGTTGCTCTTGGCGGGCCGGTGCCAGCCGGGAACGACCACGCCCCGGTTGCGCAGGCTCCTCATGGCCAAGCGGTCCCATTCGCTGTTCTTCCCGTCCTCCAGCAGGAAGGCGTCGATCTTCTCGCTCAGTGATCGGCACACGTCGGGAAAACCGTCGGGAAAGGCGATCCCGTACTGCTCCATCTGGCCTTCCTGCGGCTGCTGGGGATCGGCGATCTCCTTGTCACCGTTCGCCGCGTACATCTTCGCGGCGGGATCGAAGGCTCGCAGAATGCTCCAGTCGGAGGCGATGTAGGAGAACTTCCCGGCGGGATCGAAGAATCGGGAGACACAGTCCACCAACTGGGTGAACGAGTCGTCCATCCGGGTGACGCCGGGGCGGGCCTGGTCTCTCTGCTTGACCCAAGCGATCATCTGTTCCGCTCCCGTGGTGCCCGCGACCGCGCAACCACGGGCTATCCCGTCTGCCGCGTACTCATCTTTTCTGGCGTTCCTCCACACCGTGGTGACGTCCAGATAATAGGGACCGGCCATATCGAATTCCCGAAGCCTGGGGGGTGTTATCGAGAACGTGGATATCACCAGGTGAACGGGTTCCTTACCGGCCTTCTCCGGGCTGCCGTCCCATTGACGCCGGCGCTCGTCCTGAGTCAGGTCCACGAACTCCGGAATGAAACCGTATTCCTTCGCGAGATAGTCCGCGAGCTGGATGTCGAATCCCGCCGGTCGCGCCGTCGGGCTCTCCCGGTGGCTCCACCCGGGAAGACGGCCGTTGATGCCGATCCTCACGGTCTTGCCTTTGGCCAGGTAGTCCTCAGCCCTCGGGTTCGAGCCGGCCAGGAACTCGTCGCGGAGATTCGGAAGGGGCACGCCGAAGGCCGTCACCGCGACAAGAGAGGTTGACACCAAGTAGGACACGATGTGCCAGCGCCGGCCGACAAAGGTGAACAGGCCGCGGGCCCGGCCGCCGGGTGCTGCCTGAAGCCGGTAGATCAGCAGGGCAACCACGATCGCCACGGCCGCCAGCAGCGTGCCGACCGCCGGGGCGAGTGTTTCCGTGCTCGTCCCCCTGAAAACCAGCACGGCCAGGAAGAGGGACACGGCGAGGGCCGGCGCGACCCACAGGATTTCTCCGGCGAGAAAGCGTCCACGTGACTGATCGCTGTTGTCCTGATTGAGGGTCACGAGGGGAGGGTACTGACATGGCCCGTTTGCCGTCCGGAGATTTAGCCGATGTCGCCACTAATGCAATCTTGCTCAGTTCACAATAGGTCATTTCTAGACGAGACGGCCATTTGCCTCATTATCCGCAAATAGTCGGACTAATCAGGTTAGGCCATGGTCGTGGGCGTACACGATGACGGCCGGTCTGTCCCTGAGGTCGAGTTTCGTCAGGATGTTGCCCAGGTGGGTCTTCACCGTCGCCTCGGAGATGTGTAGGGCCGCCGCTGTCTCCGTGTTGGTGGCGCCCCGGGCGACCTGGGCCAGGACGTCGCGTTCCCGCTGCGTCAGTTGGGCCGCCGCCGAGCGGCCCTTCTGCTCCCTGACAGCCACCCGCCGGAAGGCCGTCAGAACGGGCCCGGCCACCTGGGGGTCTAGCCACGATCCGCCTTCGGCGACCATCGTGATGGCCCGGACGATGTCCTCTCCCGGGGCGTCCTTGAGGATGAAACCGGCCGCGCCCGCGCCGAGGGCCGCCGCCACGGTGTCGTCGTCGTCGAAGGTCGTGAGGATGAGCACCTTCGCCGCGCCGGAGAGCCGTCTGGTCGCCTCCGCGCCGTCGACGCGTCGCATGCGGATGTCCATGACGACGACGTCCGGTTTCCAGCGGGCGACCGCGTCGACCACCTGGTCGCCGTCGTCGCACTCCCCCACGATCGTGAAGGTCCCCTCGGGTTCGAGGATGCGGCGGAGACCGGCGCGTACCAGAGGCTGATCGTCGACCAGCAGCAGGGTGATCATGCT
Source organism: Herbidospora mongoliensis (assembly GCF_001570545.1). Classification (GTDB taxonomy): domain Bacteria; phylum Actinomycetota; class Actinomycetes; order Streptosporangiales; family Streptosporangiaceae; genus Herbidospora; species Herbidospora mongoliensis. The sequence continues at coordinate 216,807 of NZ_BBXD01000009.1, forward strand.
GGAATCCTCGCCGACACGAGCCACTGCCCGTCGCGGATCCCCGCGTCGAACTCGCCTCCGGCGGCGGCGGCCCGTTCGCGCATGCCGGCCAGTCCGCTGCCCGGCCCGTTGTCCCTGAGGGTTCCGAGAGGGTTGCCGATCTCCACCGAGAGGTCGCCGCCGGCCACGGTCAGCGCCACCCGGGCCGCCCCGGCTCCGTGCCGGACCGCGTTGGCGAGGGCCTCCTGAACGATCCGGTACGCCGCCAGCTCCGCCCCCGGGTTCACCACCGCCACCCCGTCTACCGACAGCGTGAACTCCACCGGAGAACCGGCGACGCGGAAACTCTCGACCAGCGCCTCGACGTCGGCGAGCCCCGGCTGCGGGGAGGTCGTCGACTCCTCACCCGAGCGGAGGACCTTCACCAGCCGCCGCAGGTCGGCCAGGCTCGCCCGGCCGTGACGTTCGGCCTCTTCCAGCGCTTCGAGGGCGTCCGCTGACCTCTCTCGTTTGATGGCCATCCGGGCGGCCGTGATGTGGAGCATGGTGACCGCGAGGGTGTGCCCGACCACGTCATGGACGTCCTGCGCCATGATCCGCCGCTGGTCGGCGGCCCGCTGGAGGGCCAGCGCCTCCAGGGCCTGGGCGACGAGCCGGCTGGAGTTGTGGCTGACCCGCACGGCATACGCGGCGGCGAGGGTGAGCGCGAACCCGAGATGCGCGGCCACCAGCACGACCGGCGGCGCGCCGATCAGCACGACGAGAGTCACCAGATAGGTCGCCCCGGTGACCCCTGCGACCAAGGGCAAGGGCGCGAACCCGACGTTCAGCGCTACCAGCAGCAGTCCGACCGCCAGCAGCATGAGCGAGGCGACCGGACTGTCCAGCCCGATCAGCGCGGCGGCCCCCAGCGGCCCCAGCACCGCCACCGCGAACCACCAGGTCGGCCCGTCGTCCCCCTTGACGAGCCAGCGCCCCCAGGGAATCGCCGAGACCAGCACCAGCACGATGCCGATGATCCGGGGCTGCGGCGCGAGCGCGGCGGCCGGCACCGCCCCGGCCGTGAAAGCCAGGGCGAGCGCCGGCGCACCCACCCGGAACATCACGGAAAGCTCGACGGGAGCGGCCCTGCCCGCGCGGCGGAGGTCGTCCTCCCAGTCGCAGACAGCCGCGGCTACATCAGTCGCCATGGCCCCATCGTGCCGCCCATGACCGCTTGGTGGCCACGCATGAGGTCCCACGAAGCGGGCGTAGTGGCCATAAGGGCGAAGAACGCCCCTTGACGGCCACCGCGCTGTAGGCCGACGTCGTGAGCCACGGTCAGTGCCGCTTGATGGACACCACGTTGTAGGTCGTCGTCGGGGTCGGGGTGGTCGTGAAGCGGGCGTTGGGGAGGTAGAGGCGATCCTTGAAGGCCGCGACCGTCGTCGGGACGTCGAAGCCCGGGTCGGTCACCTTGCGCTCGATGGTGCCCTTCGTCGCGCGCCGGTCGAGTTCGACCCAGGTCACCGTGTTCAGGAAGTTCTGGACGACGATCAGCCTGCGCCCCTCCAGCAGCAGCCCGTCGCCGTTGGTCAGGAGTTCGGTCCCGAGGTCGACCTGCTTGGTCACCCCGGTCTTCTTGTCGACCCGGAACAGCTTCCCGGTGTTCGACTGGACCACCAGCAGCGCCTTCCCGTCGGGCGTCTGCGAGATCCCGTTGGCGTTGATGCCGGTCGTGTAGACGAGGTCCCCGGTCAGCGGGATCCTGGTGGCCTCGGCGGGCAGCCTTCCCCACCGGCTCAGGTCGAGCTTGTAGAGGAACGGGTTGGTCGAGTCGGTGAAATAGGCGGCGTCGCGGGTCAGCACGACGTCGTTCACGAACGAGGTCCCGGTCGCCAGCGTGTAGGTCTTCAGCAGCTTCCCGGTCCGCGCGTCGAGCACCCGGGCGTTCCCGCCGGTGCCGCCCGCGACGAACAGCCGGTTGCGCTTGACCTTCAGACCGAGGGACGGTGTCCCCGGTCCCGCGTTGATGACCTTCCCGGTCCCGCTGCGCAGGTCGACCTTGAAGATGGCCCCGGTGGCCCGCGATCCGAAGTAGGCCGACCGCCCCTCGTCGACGGCGATGCCTTCGGGCTGGAAGCCGTCCGGCAGGGAGAACGTGGTCGGATATTTGGGTGCCGTCGAGGCGACGGCGGGCGGAGCCGCCACCAATACGGCTAAGAGACCGGCAACGAAGGCTGCCACTCGCATGAAACGGATCCCATCTGTCGTCGGAACGGACAACTGTCCGCTGTGCCCTGGGCCCAGGGTCTAACGCAATCCCCATGTGATTTACATAAAATGTCGCGATGCTCCCCCATCACGGCGTGACCGCTGAGGAACTGCTCGTCCGGCTGGCCGAGGCTCAGGAGGCCGACCTCCCCGTCCGGGGCGGGAAGGTCACCGCCTATGTGTACGACACCGGCCGCCCCGAGGTTCACGAGGCCGGCGCCGCCGTCTACGCGGGCATGCTCGAGGTCAACATGCTCGACCCGACGGCGTTCCCGAGCATGGTCGCCCTGGAGAAAGACGTCGTGAGCGCGGTGGCGGCCGAACTCGGCCAGCCGGGCGCACCGGGGATCTTCACCAGCGGCGGCACCGAGTCGATCATGCTGGCGGTCAAGGCGGCCCGCGACGCCCGTCCGGTCGGCAAGCCGCAGATGGTCGTCCCGGTCACCGCGCATCCGGCCTTCCACAAGGCCGCCCACTACCTCGGGGTGGAGGTCGTCGCCGTCCCGGTCGACCTCGGCACCTACGCCGTCGACCCGGCCGAGATCGAGAAGGCCATCACGCCTGAGACGGTCCTCGTCGTCGTCTCGGCGCCCTCCTATCCGCAGGGCGTGATCGACCCCGTCCAGGAGGTCGCGGCCATCGCGGCGGCCCGGGACATCCCCTGCCACGTCGACGCGTGCGTGGGCGGCTGGCTGCTGCCGTGGCTGCGGGAGGCGGGGGCGGAGGTGCCCCCGTTCGACCTGTCCGTGCCGGGCGTCACGTCGATCTCCTGCGACCTGCACAAGTTCGGGTACGCCCCCAAGGGCGCCTCCGTGCTGCTGTTCAAGGACGCCGCGCTGCGCCGCAAGGCCTACTTCGCCTCGGCCGCCTGGCCCGGCTACACGATCATCAACGCCACCGTGCAGAGCTCCCGTTCGGCCGGCCCCCTCGGCGGAGCCTGGGGCACCCTGCACGCGCTGGGCCGCGAGGGCTACATCGAGCTCGGCCGGACCACCCTGGAAGCGACGAGGCGGATCGCCGAGGGCGCCGCCAAGATCCCCGGCCTGCGCGTCCTCGGCAACCCCCAGGCCGCTCTGGTCGCCATCGCGGGCTCCCCCGAAGTGGACGTGTTCGTCCTGGCCGACCAGGCCCGCAAGCGCGGCTGGTTCCTCCAGCCGCAGCTCTCCTACGCCGGCATCCCCGCCAACATCCACATCACCGTCACCGGCGTCACGCTGGAGCGCGTCGACGAGATGCTCGCCGTCATCGCCGAGTCGGCGGAGGCCGCCCGCGTCCAGGGCCCGGCGGTGGTCCCCGAGGGCTTGCCCGAGCTGATCGCGTCCCTCGACCTCGACGCACTCGACGACCCCACCTTCGTCGAACTGGCCGCCTCGGTCGGCATCGACCTGACCTCCCGCGACCAGCCCGAGATGGCCGCCGTCAACGCGGTGCTCGACGCCCTCCCGGCGAAGACACGGGAGGCGATCCTGCTGAGGTTCCTGTCAGTGATCTACGGCTGACGCCGGGGGGATCCGGCTGACGACGTCCAGGACCTTCCGGGCCGAGGCCGCGTCGTGGACTCTGAACACCCGCGCGCCCTGCACCGCCGAGATCGCCAATGTGGCCAGGGTGCCCGCGTGCCGCTGGTCGACGGGCAGGCCGCCGAGGGTTTCGCCGACGAAGTCCTTGTTCGAGACGGCCACCAGGACCGGCCAGCCGGTCGCGACCATCTCGTCGAGACGGCGGCTGAGTTCCAGGGAGTGGTAGGTGTTCTTGCCGAAGTCGTGGGCGGGGTCGATCAGGATCCTGTCCCGCGAAACCCCCGCGGCGAGCGCCTTCGCCGCCAAATCAGTCGTGTACGACACCACGTCGCCCACCACGTCGTCATAGGCGATCCGATGGGGGCGGGTGCGCGGTTCGACGCGGCCGGCGTGAGCGCAGACCAGGCCGATGTCGTGTTTGGCGGCCACGTCGGCCAGACCGGGGTCGACGCCGCCCCACGTGTCATTGAGGAGGTCGGCTCCGGCCGCCGCGACGACCTCGCCCACCTCGGCGCGCCAGGTGTCGACGCTGATGATCACGTCGTCGTGGCGTTCGCGGACGGCCGCCACGAGGTCGGCGACTCGGCGGATCTCCTCCGCCACGTCCACGTCGTCGCCCGGTCCCGCCTTCACGCCGCCGATGTCGACGATGTCGGCGCCCTCACTGATCAGGCGGGAGGCGGCGTCGAGGGCGGCGGTGAAGCCGTAGGTCGCGCCCCGGTCGTAGAAGGAGTCGGGGGTGCGGTTGACCACGGCCATGATCGCGTGGTCGCCGGGACCGAAGACACGGCCGCGAAGGCGCAGAGTAGACATCGTCAGCGAGCCTACTCCGCGCCCTCCCGTGATCTTCCAGCGTGATCTCCGGACTGCGGGTGGTGCTTCGGGAAATGGCCGATCCAGAAGTGCCCCCACAGGGCCGGCCCACTAATCCGACAAGTCGGATTTGGAACGGTCCAAGCGTTTATGCGGCGGATCCTCCTTCTGCCAGGGTCACGAAGTCGAGCGCGGTCGCGGGCAGTCGCTTGCGGGCGTGCACGATCGCGATGATCTTCCTCGGAGCCGGGTCGAGCGACCGGACGACCAGGCCGGCGCGGGCCGCCTGCTCGGCCATGCCCCGGTACCACAGGAGCGAGGCCTGACCTTCACGTACGGCGGGGAGCCACTTGGCCCTCTCGTCCGACTCCAGCGCGGGGATGGGGCGGACTCCGTACGAGGTGAAGATCTGGTCGAACTCCCGGCGGCGCGGACTGCCCTGGCCGGGCAGGACCAGCCGCATGCCGTTGAGCTTGCTCATCGGCACCGGGTCGGGCAGGTCGAGGCCGGGCGGCGAGATCAGGACGATCTCCTGCCGCTCCAGCGGGTGACTGACCAGGTCGGTGGGCACCGGCAGGTCGGTTAACCCGAGGTCGGCCCGCTGCTCGCGGACGGCGGTGACGACGCTGTCCCGCCCGTCGCAGCGGACGATGTGCACGCGGATCCCCGGATGCTCCGCCACATAGGCGGGCAACAGGCGACCCGCGAGCCCCGGTTCCAGGCTCGGCGTCGACGCGATGCGCAGTTCGGCACCCGACGTGTGCGACTGGGTCGCCAGCGCCTCGATCTCCCGGACGGCGTCGAGCGCCTCCCGGGCGAGTTTGACGACCCGGCGCCCCTGCGCGGTCACGACGACCCCTCGCCCGGAACGGGCGAAGAGCGTCATGCCGAGCTCCCTTTCGAGGTCCCGGATCGCTCGGGAGAGCGCGGGCTGAGCGATGTAGAGGGACCTCGCGGCGTCGGTCATCGTGCGGTGCTCTGCGGTGGCTACCACATAGCGGAGCTGTTGCAGATTCATGCCAAAGACGCTAGGGCAGACGAGGCATCCGAATCCGGTACATCGCAGAGATCACCTCGGATGATTACCCGTAGTGCCGGATTGGTGCGACATCCGTGACGAGTGTGAAATCAGTATTGTTCTGCCCATTCTTGGACCGAGGGGGTCAACGAGTTGGGGCAGCCGTTTCCACCGCCTCCCGGCCGCCACCCATACGGTTCGAAGGGCCCGTCACACCCTCCGCAGGGGTACCCTTCGCCGCCCGCGCCCCCGCCCTCCCCGGGACGACGGCGCCCCCCGTACCAAGGACCGCCGCCCGGTCCCCGATTCGCCCCCGGTATGCGGCCACCGCCCGCGGGGCCCTACGGGCCGCCCCGGCGTCTGCCGGAGCACTGGCGGCCACGCCGCCGGTCGAGTGCGGGTGCGATCGCGGGGGGTTTCCTCGGATTGGTCGCGGTGGCGTTCGTGTTCCTCATCGTCGGCGCGGCGATGAGTGACGCGTCGTCTCCCGCCGGACGACCGCAGAGCGCAGAAGGGGGCGTGAAGAAGGCCGTACAGGAACAGCGGGCGCCGCTCGACACGTCGCTCAAGGAGAACACGGTCTATTCGGCGGGCTCGCTCCCCCGCACCCGTTGCCCTGGTGGGCGCGCGGACGTGTTCGACCACGACCAGATCAAGGCGCACATCCTGAAGACGGCCACGTGCATGGACCAGGCCTGGCAGGCCGCACTCGGAAAGGCCGGCATCCCGTTCGAGCCGCCGAAGTGGGTCATCGCGCCGGGCGAGGGGCGGGGGCCGTGCGGGGACTTCCCGCAGGCGGACAGCGCGGCGCCGTACTACTGCCCGCGAACCATGTCCGTGTACGCCTCCACCGGCGCCATGGCGAACGGCAACGGCGAGTCGACCGGCTACGCGCGGATCTCCACGTGGCACGGCACCTACACGGCGATGATGAGCCACGAGTACGGCCACCACGTCCAGCAGCTCAGCGGTCTCGCGCAGGCGCGCTGGGACAGGACGCTCGCCGCCGCGTCGGAGACCCAGCGGCTGGCGCTGAGCAGACGGCTCGAACTCCAGGCCAACTGCTTCGCCGGGATGTTCATGCGGGCCGTCGCGCCGAGTTACCCGGTTCCGGCGGAACGGCGACGCGACCTGTTCGCGTTCTGGGGGAATCTCGGCGACCAGCGAGGCCGTCCACGCGACCACGGATCGCCGCCGAACAACGGTGTCTGGTTCCGGCAGGGGTGGCAGAAGCAGCACACCGGCCGGTGCAACACGTGGACGACACCGGCCGGGAAGGTCTCCTAGACAAGCCTTCTTTCCGGATGTGTTCAGTGTTGTCCAGATTTGAGAGCTAGAATCCCTGGGCATCGCAGGGGCAATAACGAGCAGAGGAGCGGTTGACCATGCGTCGTGGGGGAGCCGCGGGTGACGAGTCACGTCAGAGACGCACCCGTAAGCGCCCCCAGAAGTCCCCCGAGGACTTCCCCGGCGGGGTCGCCGACGAAACATACGAAGACCATCAACCGCCCGCAGAACCTTCTGTGCCGCCGCAGACCGGGTCATTCGCCGCAATCCCGAAGACCGCCGGCCCCCAGCCGGACCCGGTACCCAAGAACGCCGGTCCGGGCGCGAACTCCGACAGTCAGCAGGGCGGCAATCCGGTCGGCGGTGTCCACGTCTGGGGTGCCGCCTCAGGTGGCGCGCACGCGGGCGGTCCCCCGAAGAACTCGGACGAGGGCGTCCACGTGGGCGGTCCCCCGAACGCCGGGCAGCCGCAGTTCATGCCTCCCCCGGCCGTGCAGGGCCCGCCCGCCGAGCAGCGCGTCGGCGACGACGAGGTCACCCGGCCCGGACCGCCGCGCAAGTCCTCCCCCCTGCCGCCCCAGCGTCCGGCCCAGCGACCCCAGGGCGCGGGGAACAGGTCGCCGAAGTTCGGCAGGCCGCTCACGACCGGCGGCATCATCGGCTGGACCGCCCTGTCGGCGATCGTGCCGGGCGCCGCGCACCTGCGCAGCGGGCGGCGCAAGCTCGGGTTCATCTTCCTCGGCACGTTCGGCCTCGTCCTCATCGCGGCCGTCGTGTTCGGCATCGGGATCCTCGGGAACATCGGTTCGGCCGTCCGGGAGAGCACGCTGACGACCGTCCTGGTCGGCTCGGCCGTGCTGGCGCTGGCGTGGTTCGCGCTGGTGCTCATGTCCTACGTCTCGCTGCAACCCGACCGGCTGCCCCAACGGGGGCAGATCGTGTCGGGCATCGCGGTGGGCGCGCTGTGCGTCGCGGTCATGGCGCCGTTCGCGTTCGCGGCGACCACGGTGAACGCCGCGCAGGACCTGCTCGACGCCTTCCCCTCCGACGCGGAAGCCGGCAACCCCACGTCGGTGCCCATCAAGGCCGAGGACCCGTGGAACGGCAAGAAGCGGGTCAACTTCCTGCTCATCGGCGGTGACGCCGCCGGCAACCGGGTCGGCGTGCGGACCGACTCGATGCAGGTGGCCAGCGTCAACATCCAGACCGGCAACACGATCCTGTTCGCGCTGCCGCGCAACCTCCAGCACGTCCACTTCAGCAAGAACAGCCCGCTCAACCAGCAGTTCCCGAGCGGCTTCCGCGCCGAGCTCCCCAACGGGGGCCTGCTGAACGAGGTCTGGCAGTACGCCGAGGACTACCCCAATCTGGGGGTACGCGGCCCCGCCGCCCTCAAGGACGCCATCAGCACCACACTCGGCCTGCACGTCGACTACTACGCCATGGTCGACATGTACGGCTTCGCCGCCCTCGTCGACGCGATCGGCGGCCTTGAGATCAACGTGCAGACCGACATCAAGTACGGCGGCGTCTACGGCACCGCCGGCACCATCCCGGCGGGCAGGCGCGTCCTGAACGGCGAGCAGGTCCTCTGGTACGGCCGCTCCCGCGTCGGCAGCGACGACTTCTCCCGCATGGGCCGCCAGCGCTGCGTGATCGGCGCCCTGGCCCAGCAGGCGTCGCCCCCGGTCGTGCTGGCCAACTTCACGAAGATCGTGTCGGCGGCGAAGCGGCTCTTCAGGACCGACATCCCCCGCCCGCTGCTGGAACACCTCGTGACGCTCGGCCTGAAGGTGAAGAACGCCAAGATCACCAGCACCCAGTTCGTCCCGCCGCAGATCTGGCCGGGCAGCGCCGACTGGGTGAAGATCCACAAGATGGTCGCCACGGCCATCCGCAAGTCCAACGGCGGCGTCGCCCCCGTCCAGGCGGGCGTGACCGCGTCACCGAGCGGCAGCGTGCCGGCCACGACCGCGCCGTCCCCCACCCCGACGGCGGCCAGGCCCTCGAACGTGCCGACCCCGAACTCCCAGGCGACCGAGGACAAGTCCCTCGCGGAGCTCTGCGGGTTCTGACCGGCGCTTCACCTCCGCCAGGTGTGGCGCCGGCCTCCTGAAAGCGGAAAGCCCCGGGGCCGCTGAAGCGGCGCCCGGGGCCCTGGATCCGTGGAGCGGTTACTTCTCCAGGACGAACTGGTCCACGTCGAAGAGGGATCCGGATCCGCCGGTGAACCTCAGGAAGATCGCGCCGGAGGCCGAGCTCGTGAGGTTGGCGGAGACGGTCTGGAAGGTGTCCCAGCTGCCGGTGTTCGGGATCGACAGGGTGCCGATGACCGTTCCGGTGGCAGAGCCCGCGCGGACCTCGATGGCGCCGCCGGGACCCCCCGAGGAGTAGCGCACCGTGATGCGGGTGGCACCGTTGGCGGTGACCTGGTTGAAGCCGGCCCAGTCACCGTTGTCGATGAAGCCGAGCGTGGTCCCGCCGACGGCGGGGCCGTGCGCGGCCGTCTGGACGCCCGACTGCGACGTGAACGCCTCGCCCTGGACCGTGGTCTGCGTCGGCGTGGAGCCGGTGGTCAGGGTGATGGTGTCGACGTCGAGCAGGGCGCCCGAGCCGCCGCTGAAGGTGAGGAACAGCGGGCCGGAGGCGTTGCTGTTCAGCGAGGTGGTGACGTTCTGGAAGGTGTCCCAGCTGCCGGTGTTCGGCACGTTGACCGTGCCCAGCACCGTGCCGGTCTGGGAGCCCGCCCTGATCGTGATGGTGCCGCCGGGGCCGCCCGAGGAGACCCGCGCGGTGAAGCTGTTCTTCCCGGCGGTGGAGAAGTTGGCGTAGCCGACCCAGTCGCCGTTGTCGACGTAGCCGACGGTGGTGCCGCCGCTGGCGGCGGCGTGACCGGCGGGCTGCACGCCCGAGTTCGAGGTGTACGACTCGGCCTCGATCGTCGTCGGCTGCTGGGGCGGGTTGCCGCCCAGCTCCTTGATGCGGACGTTGCGGAACGACACGTCGTCGCCGGTGCCGTGGTTCTGCAGGCCGATGTAGCCCTGCGCCAGCGAACGGTTGGCCACCGTGTTGGTGAAGTCGTTGATCAGGCGGCCGTTGAGGTAGACGCGGAGCCGCTCGCCCTCGACGAGGAGCTCGTAGGTGTTCCACGCGCCCGGGGGGTTGAGCGCGGCGTCGCGGGCGGTGACGTCGGCCGACTTGAAGCCGTAGATCGAACCGGTCGTCTTGTCGGCGGTGTCGGTCGAGTCGATCTGGATCTCGTAGCCGTTGTTCACGGCCGAGTTCACGTCGGTCGAGCTCGGGAAGCCCACGAAGATGCCGGAGTTGTCGTCTCCGTCCATCTTCCAGTCGGCCTTCAGCGAGTACGAGGTGTACTCCTTGGCCGAGTACCAGAGCAGGCCCATGCCGCCGGTCGACTTCAGGGTGGCGTCGGTGTTGGTGAAGCTGCCCGGTCCGGCCTGCGACCAGCCGGTGGTGGAGCCGTTGTAGATCGGGGTGTAGCCCGTCTCCACCCGGCAGTCCTGCTTGGCCCAGCCGGCCGCGTACCGGATGCCGCCGAGGAGCAGCGTCCGGAAGTTGGTCTCGCTGTAGCTGGCCTGGGTGTGGCCGAGGCCGGTGTAGAAGCTGCGGCCGTTGCTGACGGTCTTGCACCAGGTGATCGGGTGGTCGCCCATCCCGCCGCCGGAGTAGCTGCCCTCGTCGAGGTTCTGCAGGACCTTCGCGCTGTTACGCGGGTTGGTCCGGTAGGAGTACCACTCGTCCGAGCGGGACCAGGTCGCGCCCAGGTGGGACGTGGCCGCGTGGGCCCGGTCTTCGGTGCGGACGGTGGCCGTCTGGATGGCCGGGTGGCTCTGGAACCAGGCGCCGACCAGGTTGCCGTAGTAGGCCCAGTCGTATTCGGTGTCGGCCGCCGCGTGGACGCCCACGTAACCGCCGCCGCCGTTGATGTAGTTCTCGAACGCGGTCTGCTGGGTGCCGTTCAGCACGTCACCCGTGGTGCTCAGGAAGACCACGGCCTTGAAGTTGGCCAGGTTGCCTGCGGTGAACGCGTTGGCGTCCTCGGTGGCGGTGACCGTGAAGTTGTTGGCCGAGCCCAGTGACTGGATCGCCGCGATGCCCTGCGGGATCGAGTCGTGCCGGAAGCCCGCCGTCTTGGAGAAGACGAGCACCTGGTAGGCCGGGTCGGCGGCGTTGGCCGCCGTCGGCACGAGCGTGGAGGCGAGGACGGCCGCCGCGGCGACCGCGCCCATGAGTAAGCGCTTCATTTGACTCACCTCACTTCTGGATGGTGAAGGTGTCGACGTCGAACAGGGCACCGGAGCCGCCGGTGAAGCGGAGCACGACCTGACCGGTGGCCGACCCGGAGATCAGGCTCGCCGAGGTGGTCGCGAAGGTCTCCCAGCCGCCCGTGGGCGGTATGGCCACCGTGCCGAGCACGGTGCCGGTCGCCGATCCGGCCCGGACCTCGATGGTCCCGCCGGGTCCTGCCGAGGAGTACTTGACGCTGATGCCGGTCGCGCCGTTCACGGTGACCTGGTTGTAGGCCGCCCAGTCGCCGCTCTCGATGTGTCCCGCGGTCAGCCCGCCCGACGCCGGGGTGTGCACGGCCTGCTGCACGCCGGAGGTGGACGTGTACGCCTCGCCCTCGACGGTCGTCGAAGGCGGCGGAGTGCTGCCCAGCGAGAAGGTGTCGATGTCGAACAGCGCGCCGGAACCGCCGGTGAAGGTGAGGAACAGCGCCCCGGTGCCGTTGCCGTTGAGCGTGGTGGAGACGTTGGCGAAGGTGTCGAAGCTGCCGGTGTTCGCGACGGCGACCGTACCGAGGACCGTGCCGGTCTGGCTGCCGGAGCGGATGGTGATGGTGCCGCCGGGGCCGCCCGAGGAGACGCGCGCCGTGAAGGAGGTCTTCCCGGACGTGCTCACCTGGGAGTAGCCGGCCCAGTCGCCGTTGTCGATGTAGCCGACGGTCTGGCCACCGGAGGCGGCGGCGTGCCCGGCGGTCTGGACGCCGGAGTTCGACGTGAACGCCTCGCCCTCGATCGTCCCGGCGGGCGGCTGGCTGGTGCCGCCGTTGATGGTGAACGCGTCGAGGTCGAACAGGTTGCCCTGGCCGGTGGCGCCCTTGAAGACCAGGAACAGCGTGGTCGTCGCGGTCGGCACGTTGGTCAGGTTGGCGGTGACGTTGGTGAAGGTGTCCCAGCTGCCGGTGTTGGCGACCGTGGCGGTGCCCAGCAGGGTGCCGGTCGCCGAGCCCGCGCGCACTTCCAGGGTGCCGCCGACGCCACCGGAGGAGACCCGGGCGACGAAGGAGGTGGCGCCCGTCAGGTTGTACGGGGTGAAGGAGATCCAGTCGTTGTTGTCGACGAACCCGACCGTGGTGCCGCCTTCGGCCGCCGCGTGCGTGGCCACCTGGACGCCGTTCTGGGCGCCCCAGTGCTCGCCCTGGCGGTGCCGGGGCTGGAGGGTGCGGGTGACCGTGCTGGTCAGGCCGCCGTTGTCGGTGTACTCGGCGGTGAAGACGCCGTAGATGTTGGCGGCGGCGTCGTGCTCACCGTCGGACGGCACGGTGATGGTGCCCGAGCAGCCGTTCTTCGAGGTGATCTGGTGCGAGTGGCTGTCGTGGCCGAGGAAGTAGGTGAACTTCACCCGGGTGCAGTCGATCGAGCCGTCCTGCGGGTCGCTGACGGAGATCGAGTACGGGATCGTGTCGCCGAAGTTGAACAGGGCGCCGCTGACCGGCGTGTTCAGGGTGACCGTGGGGGCGGTGTTGCCGACCGTGATCGTCACGTTCGCGGTGCCCGTCAGGTTCCCGCTGTCGCGGACCGTCAGCGTCACGTTGTAAGTGCCGTTGGCGGTGTAGGTCTTGCTCGGGTTGGCCGCCGTGGAGGTGGTGCCGTCACCGAAGTTCCACGAGTAGGTCAGCGCCGAGCCCTCGGGGTCGGACGAGCCCGCCGAGGAGAAGGTCACCGCGAGCGGGGCCACACCGGAGGTCGGCGTCGCCGCGGCCTTGGCCACCGGGTTGCGGTTCGCGCCGCCGATGTACTCGATGCGGTACAGGGCCTGGTTGCCCGAGCCGGTGCCGTAGTCGAGGACGTACAGGGCGCCGTCGGGGCCGAAGGCCATGTCCATGACCTGGGTGCCGGTCCACGGGAAGCCGCTGATCTCGCCGACGCCGCCGGAGCTGGTGACCGCGATGGCCTTGATCCAGCGGCGGCCGTACTCACCGGCGAAGAAGCGGCCGTCGAGCGACTGCGGGAACTTGACCGTCGAGGTGCTGTTCGCGTCGTAGCGGTAGACGGGGCCGCCCATCGGGGACTCCGAGCCGCCGCCGAACTCCGCCGGGCCGCCGGCCTCGCCGCCGTAGCGGATCCAGGCCGCGCGGGGCGCGGGCAGGGTCTGCAGGCCGGTGTTGCGGAAGGAGTTGTTCGTCGGACCGGTGGCGCAGTTGTACTTGGCCTGCGACGGACCGCTCGGGAACGTGTACTCGTTGTAGGTCTCGGCCGTGGTGTTGTTGCCCGTGCAGTAGGGCCAGCCGTAGTTGCCCGCCGAGGTGATGCGGTTGAACTCGACCTGGCCGCCGGGGCCCCGGTTGGCGTCCGCGCCGCCGGCGTCCGGGCCGTAGTCGCCCAGGTAGACGATGCCGGTGGCCTTGTCGACGCTCATCCGGAACGGGTTGCGCAGGCCCATCGCGTAGATCTCGGGACGGGTGTTCGCCGTCCCCGGCGCGAAGAGGTTGCCCGACGGGATCGTGTACGTCCCGTTGGCGGCCGGCTTGATGCGCAGGACCTTGCCGCGCAGGTCGTTGGTGTTGCCGGAGGAGCGCTGCGCGTCGAACTGCGGGTTGCGGTTGGTGCGCTCGTCGAGCGGGCTGTAGCTGTTCGACTCGAACGGGTTGGTGTCGTCACCCGTGGTCAGGTAGAGGTTCCCGGCCGCGTCGAAGTCGATGTCACCGCCCGCGTGGCAGCACTGGCCGCGGTCGTTGTCCACCCGCAGGGTGATCACTTCGCTGGCCATGTTGAGGGTGTTGTTGGTGTTCAGGGTGAACCGCGACAGGTAGAACTGGCCCTTCCAGGTGTTCCAGGTGTTCTGGTCACCGGTGGTGGGGGCGTCGCCGTCCGGGGTGCTCAGCCGGGGCGAGTAGTAGAGCCAGATGTAGCGGTTGGTGGCGAAGCCGGGGTCGACCGCCACGCCCTGGAGGCCCTCCTCGTCGTGCGTGTACACGTTGAGGGTGCCCGCGAGGGAGGTGTTGCCGTTGACGTCGGTGATCCGCAGCTGCCCGCCACGGGCGGTGTGCAGCACCGAGCGGTTCGGCAGCACCGCCAGGGACATCGCCTCACCGAGCTCGCCAGGTCCGGTGGCAAGCGCGACTTGCTGATAGTCCGAGGCCGGGATGTCGGCCGCGTGGGCGCTCTGGGGCGTCGCGACGACGCCCGTTGTCACCATGAGCGCGGTCAGGGCGAATAACGCCCGCGACCGCAGGTGAGGTCGAGACATGTGGGGGGTGGTCCTTCCTGACCTGGGGATTCAGTCAGGCAAGGCGCGCGCCGTCGCGCTTGTGCCCGTAATGCCACTGCATGTTGACGAAAGACGAGACGGTGCCACGTCATCGAGATTCGTCGTTCCGTCTGGGTTTTGCGTTCCCGCTGACGGAATTTACCGATTTCTAACACACCTGTCATCCCGGTGTACACCCCCTGTGTACCACGGGCCGGGTGACTGTTCCACGTTACGAAACTGTAATGCAAGACGAAGCGGTTCGACACTTGTGGCACACCCGTCATAGACATTTAATTCGGCGAGGCATGCAAATTAATTCGAGACGAACGGCCGCGAGCAGAGTGACGGGGTGCGAGACGTGCGCTTAACATCTGGCCCCGCGCTGGGCAGGAACGGCTCCACGGGCGTCCCCGTCGACCAGACCATGATCCGCCGGTCCAACCTGTCGCTCGTGCTGCGCCACCTGAAGGAGCACGGCCCCCGGTCGCGTTCGGCCGTGGCCACCGAGACCGGTTTGAACAAGGCGACCGTGACGAGCCTCGTCGGCGAGCTGAGGGCCCGCGGTCTGATCCGCGAGATGGGCCCCCAGTACGCCGGCTCCGTCGGCCGCCCCGGCCTGGCGCTGGCCCTCGACGGCGCCGGTGTCGGCGCCCTCGGGCTGGAGATCAACGTCGACTACATCGCCGCCTTCGCCACCGATCTGGCCGGGCGCGTCCTGGTCGACCGCCGCGTGGGCTTCGACGCGATGGGCTGCGAACCGGAGGCCTCGCTCGACGAGCTGGCCCGGGTCGCCCGCGACGCGATAGCGGAGCTGCACATGCTCGGCGTCCGGGTCGCCGGGATAACGGTCGCGGTCCCCGGTCTCATAGACGGCACCAACGGGGTCGTCCACGTCGCCCCGAACCTCGGCTGGTACGGCGTCCCGGTGGCCGAGCGCCTCTGGGAGGTCGCCCCCGGCGTCCCCGTCACCGTCGCCAACGACGCGAACCTGGCGGCGCTGGCCGAATACACCAACGGCGTGGCGTCCGGATCGGCCGACATGGTCTACCTGACCGGTGAGGTCGGCGTCGGCGGCGGCATCATCGCCGGCGGACGCCTCCTCGGCGGCGCCGACGGCTTCGCCGGTGAAGTGGGCCACGTGATGGTCGACTCCTCGGGCGAGCGCTGCGGCTGCGGCCGGATCGGCTGCTGGGAGACCAAGGTCGGCCTGGCCGCGCTGGTCCGCATGGTCACCCCCGACCACGCCTACGGGGTGCGCGACGGCATCGTCCGCGACCCCGAGGAGCGGCTGAGCGAAATCGAACGCCGTCTGGCGCAGGGCGACCCCCAGGTCGACCACGCGTTGGCGGAGGTCGGCCGCTGGCTGGGCCGCGGCTCGGCCACCCTCGTCCGGCTCTTCAACCCCCGGGTCATCGTCGTCGGCGGCTTCTTCGCGCGGCTGGAAGGGCACATCCTCCCGCGCGCCCAGGCGGAACTCGCCCGCCTCGGGGTCACCGGCTCCGTCGCCCGCTGCACCTTCGTCGCCTCCGACCTGGGCTTCGGCGCCGCCTCGCGCGGCGCGGCCGGGGTCGTCGTCGACCGCGTCCTGGCCAATCCGACAACCGTGGAGATACCACCCACCACCCTCAGCACTCTGGCCTAGGACACCCCAGAACTCCCGTCCGCCTGGGCTTCCGGTTCTACGTGGCGCCGACCTCGCCGACCTCGGCGCCGCGTAGATGTGCCACCCGGAGGCCAGGCGGACGGGCTTTTTTATTGCGGAACTCTGGGACCATGTGAGGGTGTTCCTCCCGATTACCCGCCATCTGACCACCCACCGCCTCGGCGTCTGGTCACTGGCCTGGGTCTCGGCGGTGACCTACGGGGTGCTCGGCCTGGTCAAGTTCGGGACGTTCCGGACGACCATTTTCGACCTGGTGATCGTCGACCAGGCAGTGCGGGGCTACTCGACGCTCAGCGCGCCGTACGCGCCGTCGGTGGGGGTGCAGAAGGGCGCCGGGCTCGACTTCCTCCAGATCGCCGACCACTTCTCCCCGATCTACGCGCTGCTCGCACCTTTCTATGCGATCAACGACGACCCCCGGGTGCTGATCTTCTGTCAGGCCATCCTGTTCGCCGCCGCCATCCCGTTCCTGTGGCTGTACGTCCGGCGGCGGCTGGGGGTGGCGGCCGCCTATCTCGTCTCCGCCGCCTACGCGGTGTCGTGGCCGGTGGCGCAGGCGGTCAACTTCGACGTCCACGAGGTCATGTTCGTCCCGGTGCTGACCGCGATCATGATCGAGCGCTTCGACCGGGGCAAGCGGCTGCCCGCCTATCTGGCGGCGTTCGGGCTGCTGCTGGTCAAAGAGGACATGGGCCTGATGCTCATCGGCTTCGGCGCGGCGCTGGCCCTGACGCGGCGGCGGCTCGACGGCGCTCTCCTCGCGGGGATGGGGCTCGCCGGGCTGCTGCTGATCCGGGGGTTGCTGATCCCGTGGGCGGGCGGCCCGGAGGACAACCACTGGCGCTACACCCACCTCGGCGACTCGATGCCGGCCGCGCTGTGGAAGCTGATCAGCGATCCGCTCAACACCTTCCAGCTGGTGTTCATGGACGCCGGCAAGATCGACCTGCTGGTGCTGCTCTGCTGGCTGACCCTGTTCCTGTGCCTGTTCTCCCCGCTGATCCTGGCGGCGGCCCCGCTGGTGCTGGAGCGGCTCGTCTCGGAGAACAGCCTGTGGTGGTCGTGGGAGTACCACTACAACGCGTTCGTCGTGGTGATCGTCTTCTGCGCCGGGGTCGACGGGGCCGTCCGGCTGCGCAAGCGGCTGGCCAAGAGGCAGACCCCCGAGGTGGTCCGCGTGACGACCGTCGCCTGGGCCGTCGCGGTCGCGGTCGTCGCGGTGACCCAGCTGCCCCGGTTCGCGTTCGACCAACTCGCCGATCCCGGCTTCTACGACCCCTACGAGCGCACCGCGGCGGCCTACGAGGCGATGAGCAAGATCCCCGACGGGGCGGTGGTCGAGGCGGCCAACCACATCGGGCCCATGCTCACCGGCCGCACGACCGTCCTGCTCTGGGAGCGGACGCCCCGGAACGCGCCCTGGGTGCTGGCCGACGTCGCGCAGTGGGGCTGGCCGTGGGGATCGCCCGACGAGCAGAAGCAGTCGGTGGAGGAACGCCGGGCCCTGGGCTACATGGTCGTCTTCGAGAAGGACGGCTTCGTCGTCCTGCACAAGCCGCCGAACTAGACCTTCTCAGAGCTCCTCGGCAAGCCGGGAGGTTAGATCGTCGTACCGATCCTCTGGTTTCGATGGTTACGGACTGGATTGGTCTGTGTTGATCCGGTGGACCGGGGCGGGGACGTAGGCGAGATTGGTCAGCGTCGAGTTCCCTGACCGGATGGATCTGCCACATGCGCGTGCTCGTCCAGCTCCGCCTCTCCCCCGACGTGGTCGCCGCCGTCGCCGACCCGGCTGTGACGGCCACGGCCGCAGACGTGGTCAACGGGCTCCCCGGCGTGCTGCTCGACCCGACGTTCAACCCCGTCGCGGTCCCCCGGCCGCTCCCGGCCCGCGCGGGCGGCGACCCGCTGTCGCTGAACCAGCCGCTGATCTTCTCGATGGCGCCCCGCGACGCGTCGGTGCTGGTCCGGGGCGAGATCGCCGACGACGAGGTCTCCACGCGGCTGGCTCTACTGCCGGGCCGGGCCGGGGTGGTCGGCGTCTACGCCGATCCGGTCATCCAGACCTCCCTCACCTGCGGTGGTGACGGGCCCGTCGGCGACTGGCGCGACGTCGAGCGACTGCTCGCCGTCGAACGTCTCCAGGCCGAGGGGTACGACGGCGAGGGGGTCGCCCTGGCCGTCACCGACACCGGGGTGAACCAGCGCCACGTGACCGAAGCCCTCGGCCGCGACTTCATCCTCGACCTGGAGCGGAGCTGGAAACCCGAGGGCGTCCCCGGGCGGCCGGGCTCCTTCGAGGTCGACCACGGCTCGATGTGCGCGTTCGACGCGCTGATCGCCGCCCCGAAGGCGTCGGTGATCGACATCCCGGTGCTGTTGTCGCGCCGCCCCGGGGGTTCGGCGCTCGACGGCCTGCTGTCCGACGCGATGGCCGCCTTCGCCCACCTGCGGAACGTCCTCGACGCCCAGCCCGCTGAGTCCCGCGCCCTCGTGGTCACCAATTCCTGGGGCTCCTTCTCCCCCGAATGGGACTTCCCGCCCGGCCACCCCGGCAACTACTCCGACAACGCCGCCCACCCGTTCAACCTGATCGTCGGCTCGCTGGCCGCCGCCGGGGCCGACATCCTGTTCGCCGCCGGAAACTGCGGCCGCGACTGCCCCGACGGCCGCTGCGCCTACCCCGACCGGCCGATCACCGGCGCCAACTCCCACCCGGCGGTGCTGTCGGTGGCCGGGGTCGACGTGACCGGCGAGCGGGTCGGCTACTCCTCCCAGGGCCCCGGGCGCCTGACGGACATGAAGCCCGACCTGGCCGCCTACACCCATTTCTCGGGGTCAGGGGCGTTCGGTCCCGGCGAGCCCGACTCGGGCACCAGCGCGGCCTGCCCGGTCGCGGCCGGTGTGGTGGCGGCGATCCGGTCGCGGGTGCCGTCCACCGTCCTCCCGCCATCCCATTTGCGCACTTTGCTGATGAGAAGTGCCGATGATCGCGGTGTGCTGGGGTATGACTACGACTACGGATATGGAGTCGTGAACGTGCCCGGCATCGTCGAGGCCCTGCGGGCGAGGGCAAGCGGAGTTGTTGCGTGATGGTACTGATCACGGTACGGCTGCCGCGCGGCGCGACCATGGACATGGCGCTGCGCGACCTGCGGCTGAAGAACGAAGAAGTCGACGTCGGCTACGGCCTGATCGCGATCGATCCCGACCACGGCCTCTACGGCCTGCGGGTGAGCGCGATGGCCGCCAACCGGCTGACCGCCACCCCGGAGGCCATGGGCGGCCCCTGGGCCGACCCGAAGATCGAGCCGATGGGCCCGACCAGGAAAGATCGATGACCTGCTGGATCGTGGCGGGCCCTCCGGGGTCCGGCAAGAGCACGCTGTGCGAGGCCCTGCTGGCCCGCCTCGATCCTGTCCCGGCCCTGCTCGACAAGGACACTTTGTACGGGGGCATGGTCAGCGCCATCCTCGCGGCGGCCGGTCGTGACGACGGCGAGCGCGAGGGACCCTGGTACGACGTGCATATAAAGAGGTACGAATACGCCGGGATGACCGCCACCGCGCGCGAGATCCGCCGCCACGGCGCCCCGGTCCTGCTGAGCGCCCCCTTCACCGGCCAGGTCCACAGCAAGTCCCGCTGGGACGAGTGGGCCGAGGAACTGGGCGGCGGCGACATCAGGCTGCTCTGGGTCAGATCCGACGGCGCGACCCTGCGCGAGCGGCTGATAGCCCGGGGGCTGGAGCGAGACCGGGGGAAGCTGGCGGCCTTCGCCGAATACCTGCGAGCGATCAAGGTCGACGAGCCGCCGGTGGTCGACCACATCGAGATCGACAACCGGCCGGGGGCAGAACCGATGGCGCGGCAACTGGAGCGCTCGGGGATCGTCTAGATGATTGATTCCAAGCCGTTGGCGTTATGTCAGTGGTCGTAGGCGATCAGGGATCGTTTCACTGTCTGGCCGGTGTGGTCGTTGTGCCAGATCACCGCGGTGAGGGCGAGGACGCGGACGATCACCCGGATGGCGACGCCGGGGATGGTTCGCCCGCCGTGGCGTTCCAGGTCCAGCTGGGCTTTGAACGTCTGGTTGATCGATTCGATCGTCTGGCGTAAGGGCTTGATCAGGGCGGTTCCGGCCCGTGGGGGTTCGCCCTTGCGGGCTTTGCGCAGCAAGGTCAGGCCCTGGCCTGCAAGGGCTGTTTCGAAGTCCCGGCCGTAGTACTGCATGTCGGCCAGGATGGTCTGGCCGGGATGGCGGGTCATCAGGTCGGGGTCGGCGTCCAGTATGGCGAGCAGGGTGGTGCGCTCGTCGGCTTTGGCGCCGGTGAGGGCGAAGGCGACGGGCAGCCCGCCGGGGGTGCACAGCAGGTGCAGGCGCAGGCCCCAGAAGAAGCGGCTGTGGGAGGAGCAGTAGCCGTATTCGGCCCAGCCGGCCAGGGCGCTGCGGGTGGCGGTCTGGCGGGAGCGTCCGCATTCGACCGGGGTGGAGTCGGCCACCCATACGTCGTCGTTCCACAGGCTGGTGTCGCGGCCCAGGACGCGGATGATGTGCAGGACCAGCGCGGAGGCCGCACGCAGGCGCTTGTTGTAGCCGCTTTGGCCGGGCAGGTAGGGGAACATGCCGGACAGGTGGGTGCGGGCGTGGCGTAGCCAGCGGCGTTCACTGGTGAATCCCAGCAGTGCCGACAGGACGGCCAGGGTGACCAGCTCGGCATCGCTGATCAGGGGTTGGATACCTGTGCGGGGACGATGAGGGGCCAGGTCGGGAAAGGCGATCAGGTGATCGTCGATCTTCACGTACAGTGCGGTGGCGAGGGTGTTCAGGTCTTTCGTCACAAATCGATCTTGGACACCCTCGCCCCATGTCTGCAGGCGATCGGCCAGCCTCAGCCCTTGGAATCAATCATCTAGACGCCGGTTATGACATCCGGGGCCCCACGCGTACATTCCTGTGCGTGTCTGAGGTGGAATCCGGTGAACGCCATGCCAGCTGGCTTGAGCTGTTCTTCGATCTGATCATCGTCGTGGCCGTCGCGCAGCTGGCCCACATCCTGCATCCCACGCCCGAGCACTCCATCGATGGTCACCGGGTGCTGCTGTTCCTGGGGCTCTACTACGCGATCTGGAGCGTGTGGACGTCGTTCACGCTCTACGCCAACGTCGCGGGCCCGAAGACCCGCCAACGCGCCATGCTCGCGGCGATGTTCGGCATCGCGGTCATGGCCGCGAGCGTCCCGGAGGTGACGGGGGCGCACGGCACCGCGTTCGCCATCGCCTACGTCTACTGCCGCCTGCTGGCCACCTCGACCTGGGGCTCCACCAACACGTTCTTCGGGGGCTGGCCCGCCGCGCAGAACGGCGCCGGGCTGATCCCGTGGGTGATCTCGATCTGGGCGCACCACCCGCCCACCCGCTACTGGCTCTGGGGCATCGGCATCGCCCTCGACCTGGCCATCTCGTTCCTGCGCAGCGGTGACAGCGAGGAGCAGCTCAACCGGATCACGAAACGGTTCGAGGAGCATCGCCAGCGGGAGGAGGCACGCGGGCGCAGAAGAAGGCCGTTCACCCTGCCCGAACCGGCGCGCCTCAATGAACACCACCTGGCCGAGCGGCTCGGGCTATTCGTGATCATCGTGCTGGGTGAGGCGGTGATGCAGGTCGTGATGGCCACCTCGGAGGTCGAGTGGACCTGGGCGCTCATCGTGTCGGCACTGGCCGGGTTCGGGCTGCTGGTCGGATTCTGGTGGCTGACTCTCCAATATGGGGCGTCGGCGGCCCCCGTACACGATGTGAAGCCCAGGGTCACCATGCCGGGCCATTTCGCCATGACCGCCGGGATCGCCGCCATCGCCGCCGGGCTCGGCGCGCTGGTCGCCCACCCGGAGGGCCACCTGGAGGAGGCGGTGAAGTGGACCCTCTGCGGGGGGACGATCGTCTACTTCCTCACGTCGGGAATCATCGCCAAGGCGGCCGGAGCCAGGATCGGCTGGGTGCTCGCCTGGTCGCTGCCCGCGGTGATCGGCCCGGCGGCTCTGGGACTGTCGCCGCTCCCGGGCTGGGGTTTGGTGATCGGGCTGCTCGTGGTGGCCGGGTGGCAGGTCTGGTTCCCCCGGATCACCGGGGTCACGGGGAGGCCGCAGGCTCCCGCAGCTCCCTGACCTCCTTGCGGAGTTCGGCCAGTTCGGCCAGGATCCGCTCGCTGACCTCGACCTCCTCTTCGTCCATCGCGCTCACCACGACCGCGATGAAGAGGTTCACCACGACGAACGTGCAGATCAGCACGAAGATGACGAAGAAGACCCAGGCCGATGGGTAGACCGTCATGACCTGGCGGGTGATGTCGGACCAGCCGTCGCCGGTCATGATCTGGAACAGGGTGAACAGCGACGTCTGCAGGTTCCCGAAGTAGTCGGGGGCGACGTGGCCGTACATGCGGGTGCCCATCACCGCGGCGACGTACAGGACCAGACCGAGCAGTGCCGCGATCGAGGCGACGCCGGGAACGGCGGTGAGCAGCGCCCCGACCACCCGGCGCAGGCTCGGGATCGCCGAGACCAGCCGGAGCGCGCGCAGCACGCGCAGCGAGCGGAGCACGGTCAGGCCGCCCGCCGCCGGCATGAGCGAGACCGCGACGACGATGGAGTCGAAGACATTCCACGGGTCGCGGAGGAACCGGCCGCGCTGGACGTAGAGCCGCGCGGCCAGTTCCACCACGAAGATGGCCAGGGAGACACGGTCGATGAGGTGGAGGATGTCGCCGTAGCGGGCGACCGCCGCGGCGGAGGTCTCCACTCCGAGAGTGGCCGAGTTGATCAGGATGATGGCGATGATCGCCTGCTGGAAACGCTTGGCTTCGATGATGTACCGCACACGCTCGCGCACCGTTTTTGCCCCCGGGGGATGCGGAACAGGAACAGCGAGCGAGCGTAATCGCGGTCGCACGAATCCCCGGGGACCCTGGGAAATACGGCGATCCCCGGCCAAAGTTACCGAGAGTAGTGCTCCACTACGAGTTGCTCGTCGACCGGGACCGCGATCTGCTCGCGCAGCGGCTTCGACACCAGGGTCACCGTGAGCTCCTTCAGGTCCACCGACAGGAACGCCGCCGGGCGCTCGTCGGCGTAGATGCCCTCGGCCGCCGCGACGAACGGCTGCGTCGCCCGCGACCTGGCCCGCACGCCGATGACCTGGCCGGGCTTGACGAGGTAGCTGGGGATGTCGACCTTGCGGCCGTCGACGGTGATGTGGCCGTGGTTGACGTACTGCCGGGCGGCGTAGATCGACGGGGCCAGGCCCGAGCGCAGCACGACCGAGGCCAGGCGCATCTCCAGGATCGCCAGCAGCTCCTCGCCGGCGCGACCGGGCCGGCGCAGGGCCAGGTCCCAGTAGCGGCGGAGCTGACGCTCGGACAGGTCGTAGTACCAGCGGAGCTTCTGCTTCTCCATCAACCGCATGCCGTAGTCGCCGACGTTGCGACGGTTGGTCTTCCTGCCGTGCTCACCGGGCGGGTAGGGCCGCGCTTCGAAGTACTTCACGGCTTTGCGGGTCAGCGGGACGCCCGCCCGCCGAGACAACCGCACCTTCGGACCCGTGTAGCGCACGTGCACTCCTCTGTGGTTAGGTAACCCTTGCTAAGGTAAGCCTTACCTTAGCAGAGCCCGGCACCCCAAGGAGACCCCGATGACCCAGCCCATCTCGGCTCCCCCCATCACCGAACGCGTCCGCACACTGGCCGCCACCGCCGCCCCGACCCACGTCGCGGTGGCCGGCTCCGAGCTCAAGACGATGCCCGCCCGCGGCGGCGTCGACGCTCAGGGCCGCCCGGTCCTGCTGGTCAAACCCGATGAGGTCCTGTACGCCTGCCGCGACGACCTGGCCGTCACGGTCGACCTCGTCGCGACCCGGAATCTGGGCGACACCGAACGCGCCCGCGGCATGCTGAAGATCCGCGGCTGGGCCTCGACGGTCCCCGGCCACGAGGTGCGCGAGACGGCGGTCGCCATCGCCGAACGCTGCCCCGACGAAGACCTGTTCGCCGTCATCGAGAACGACGCCCGCGCCCCCAAGCTGCTGCGCATCGACGTGGCCGACGTCGTCTACCTGACCGGCACGGAGTCAGGCGTCCTCGACTCCGACGACTACCTCGACGCCGAGCCCGACCCGTTCCTCGACCAGGCCGAGCGCATGCTGCACCACGTCAACTCCTCGCACCGCATCCAGCTGGTGGCGGCGATCGAGAAGCTGATGGGCGAGCCCGCGCCCGACGCCTGGCTGTGGGAGCTCGACCGCTACGGCGCGACGGTCCGGGCAGGCCGCGACCGTCTGGTCAGGCTGCCGTGGCCGACTCCGGCCCAGACCCCGGAGGCCCTGGAGCAAGCCCTGGCCTGCCTGGTCTGCGCCCATTGACCTCGTAAGTGGGTCTTCCGGCCCTGACCCACCAGAGCATGACGGGCAGGTGCAGCGCGTAGCCTGCCTGCTCAAGTGCCGCCGACGATCCCGCGAGCCCGGTCGTCCACGGAAGCACGACGGCGGCCAGCCCCGACACCGCCGCGACGGCACCCGCCCACCGCACCCATCGAGGCAGCGGAAGCAGGACCACAGCGGCGGCGGTCGCCGTGACCCACAGCAGCCCGGCGAGGTTGACCGCCCATTTGGCGGTGAGCAGGACCGGCAGCGCCGCGCCGGGATCGGCCGTGAGCTGGGTGACCGCGAGATTGCCCGCGTCGTGCAGCAGCCCGGCCAGCCCGGCGGCGGCCAGCAGCCCGCCCGGCAGCCCGGCCAGCGCGAGCCCGGCGGCGCTCAGCGTGAGCCACCCGAGCACATCGAGCGCCAGGGCGACGAGGTGCAGCGCGGTCCGGTCGTGTACGGCCTGGAGCACGGCCCCCAGATCAGCGGGATTCAGGGTCAACCCCGATGGCACCGCCACCGCGACTCCGGCGAGCATTGCGGTCAGCGAGATCGGTAACAGGACACCGGCGAGCCTGGACGTGTCGGTCATGCCGGGACCGTAGAACCCTGACGCACGGACAAGGTCAAGCATGTGGCGAATCGGGCGGCTGGCCCGCATGGCGGGGGTGTCGGAGCGCACCCTGCGGCACTACGACAGAACCGGCCTGCTCAGGCCCGCCGCCGTCGACCACCTCACCGGCTACCGCTGGTACGGCGTGGCCGAACTGTCCCGCCTCGAACGCATCCGCGCCCTGCAACGCCTCGGCCTGCCCCTGCGTGAGATCGCCGACCTGCTCGACGCCCCGGAGACCGAGACCCGCCGGGCCGTCGCGGCGGCCCTCACCCGCGTCCAGGCGGAACTCTCGGCCCTGACCGCGACCGCGGCCGAGGCCGAGCACTACCTCGCCGAACCCCTGACCGTGGTCCCCCGGACCACGACCCTGGCAGCGCGGCACCTCAAGGTGCGGCACCTGACCGTGACCCACCCCTCGGAACTGGCCGCCCTGTGCCCGGCGACCCTGCTGACCTGGCTGGACGGCCCCTTCGCCGCCGCCGTGGCCGACGAGGGCGGCGAACGGCTCACCCTTCCCGCCCGGGAAGTGGTCAGGGCGGTGGTCCCCGCGCCGGAGGGCGTGGTGCGGGCGGGTCACGACCTGTTCACCTGGCTGACCCGCCACGACCTGAAGGCCGGCGGCCCTGCGTTGGAGGAGCACCTGGTCGACGCCGAGGGCGGCCACGCTGTGGTGCTGGACGTCCCGATCCGGGCAACGTGATCGTCTACCTCGACTGCCGGGACGCCGTGGGCAGGCAGGCGCGGACGCCTCCCTCTGCGCCGCGGGTGAAGAAGGAGATCCGCTGCTCGGCGGAGCCGTGGTCGCCGACGTCGGTCCACGGGGTGCGGTCGCCCATCCGGCGCAGGGCGGCGCGGAGCTCGGCGACGTCTCCGTCCTCGAACAGGAGCGTCTTCTGTGCCGCGGCGCCGAACAGCGCGGCCCCGGCGAAACAGTCGGCCTGTAACTCCTGGGCGCGGAGCACCAGGGACCGCTGGATCCTGGTCTGGACGGCGTGCCCCCACTCGTGGGCGATGACGAGGTAGACCCAGGCGTCACCGGACCGGTAGCCGCTGGCCATGAGGTCGAAGTCCCAGGCGATGAAGTCGCCGGGCACACAGTAGAAGGCGTTGCCGAACCCGGTGCGGCTACCGCCGCAGGCCGGCGGCTGCCGCTGGCCCCGCCGGAAGGAGCCGAAGACCTTGGGGGGCTGATAGGTGCCGGTGAAGAACGTGGTCCAATTGCGGGCCCAGTAGGCGTTCGTCGCGTTCGCCGCGGTGGTCATGTCGGCGTTGATGTCGTCGGGAACGCGCGGCGCCGCGCTCGCTGGAGTGGCTATGAACAGGGACGATGTCAGGAGTGCGGCAAGGGCCGCCGATCGGATGCGCATGGAGATCCCGGTGTCCGTGGGGGATGGGACTCCATTGGAAACGACCTCACACAAAGGGGAATGTGGCGTTTTTCATAGATGCGGGAATGATGATGGATCCGCATCAATGGTTTCAACGGTCGAGTGGCTGGCTAGAGCATGTCTCTTTGATTGGACGTGTCTGTCCGATTAGTAATCACAGACGCGATATAGGACCCGATCGAGCCGCTGATGCCGACACTGGCTGGACCGTCTCGGTGGACTCCACCGTCTGCCGGGCTCACCAGCACGCAGCCGGTGCCAGAAAAAGGGGGCGCCAGGCCGGGCCGAACCTGACGACCACGCCCTCGGACGCTCCCGCGGCGGCCTGTGCACGAGGGTTCACCGGTCCGGCGAAAGCCCGGCACGGCCCTTGACCCTTCGCGTCACCGCAGGCCAGGCGGGCGACGCCCCGGCCTTCCAGACCGTCATGGCAGGCATCCGCGTTCTGCGAAGCGGACCCGGTCGACCGAGAACCCGACCCGATGCCGTCCTGGCGGACCGGGCGTATTCATCCCTCGCGATCCGCAATCACCTCAGGCGACGGGGAATCCAAGCTACCATCCCCCAGCCGTCCGACCAGGCCGACCACCGGCTTCGACACCGAGGCGCACAAGCAGCGCAAAGCTGTCGAACGGTGCATCAACCGACTCAAGCAATGCCATCGCCTACCAGGCCGCACTTCACCTCGCCGCCATCCTCATCTGGACAGCCGACTGACCGCCGAAGCACTGTGCCCGTGAGGATGGCCCCATGGACGATCTTGCGGAGTTCCTCGTCGCACGCATCATGGACGACAACCATGCCTACGCCTACGTGGCCGACACCCTGGGCGGCGAGGCTCTCCTCGACAGCCACCTCCCCATGCTCGATCTGATCGAGCAACTGGCGAACGACTACAAAGCCATGGATGCCACGGACTCCCGCTCGGCCGGCCTGGAATACGCGCTGCGAGTCCTTGGCCAGTCATACGCCGAACACCCCGCCTACCAGCAGGAATGGCGCCCATAGCCTTCAAGGAGACAGTCCCTGGGCGGAGCCGTACGAAAGAAAGGTATTTCGAGCGAAGCGAGCAGCCTCCCGAGCGAAGCGAGGCCTTTCCAGGGAGCGCGAGGGGCGGAGCCCTTCGCCCGGGAGCGGAAGCGACCCCGGAGCAGAGCGACGCCGGGACCGCGAAGCGGGCCGGGGGGAGCGTGAGGGGGCGAAGCCCCCTGACAGCGGGGGGTTCGGGGGGTCGTCCCCCCGTCAGATCAAGTCGGGGTCCAGGATCCGGTCGATGACCAGCAGGGCGCAGCCGGTGATGCCCGCGCCCGGGCCGAGGCGGCTGCGTTCGATCTTCAGGCTGCGGGTCGCGAGCTGGGTGGAGCGCTGGTGGACGACCTCGCGCACCCCCGACACGAGCGGCTGGAACATCTCGGCGACGTCGCCGCCGAGCACCACCACCGACGGGTTGAGCAGGTTGACCGCGCTCGCGATGACCTCGCCGAGGCGGCGGCCGGCCTGGCGGACGACGGCCATCGTCTCGGCGTCGCCGGAGCGGACCAGCGCGGTCACGTCGGCGAGTGAGAGCACGTCGCGGCCGCTTTCGCGCAGGGTGCGCAGGATGGCGGTGCCGCTGGCGACCGAGTCGACGCAGTCGAGGTTGCCGCAGCGGCACAGCACGCCGCCGCCGTCGCGGACCGGGATGTGGCCGATCTCCCCGGCCGCGCCGAGCGCGCCGCGCAGGATGGCGCCGTTGGAGATGACGCCGGCGCCGATACGGGTGGAGACCTTCACGAAGAGCAGGTCGCGTTCGTCGGGGTAGACGGTCCGGTATTCGCCCATCGCGATCACGTTCACGTCGTTGTCGACCAGCACCGGGACCGGGAACCGGGCGGCGATCAGGGGCGGGATCTCCACACCGGTCCACGAGGCCATCACCCGGGCCGACTCGGTGCGCCCCCTGGCGTATTCGACGGTGGCGGGCACGCCCAGGCCGATGCCGACGACGGGAGGGCGGTCGTCGAGCAGTTTCTCCCACGTGTCCATGATCAGTCCGAGGACCGTGCCGGGGCCCTCCTCGACGTCGATGACCAGCTCTGTGCGTTCGATCACACTGCCGGTCAGGTCGCACAGGGCGATCTGGGTGCGGCTGGCGCCCAGTGACGCCACCGCCACGACTCCCCCGGCGGCGTTGAACCGCAGCCGCACCGGTGGGCGTCCGCCGGTCGACGGGCCTTCGGCGTCTTCCACGATGAGGCCGCGTTGCAGCAGCTCGTTGACCCGATGGGTGACCGCGGGGCGGGACAGGGCGGTGACGCGGCCTATCTCGGCGCGGGTCGTGGCCTCACCGCTGCGGATGAGCTGGAGCACCTCACCGGTGGTGGCAATCCGTGACATACGTGGCATCGCCTCGAGCATACAGGTTGACTGAAGTTCACCTACTTATTCATTCTAGGTTACAAAAGTCAGCTTGAAGAATGCCTAAGGTTCGAGCTAATGTCCTGCTTGTCCGTATTGAGGAGGGGACGTTATGACACACCCGGCCGTCGCCGAGGTCACCGAGCGCATCGCCGAACGCAGCCGGGAGTCCCGCACCGCCTACCTGTCCCGTGTGGACGCCGACGCGGCGGAGCTGCGTCGACGGGGGCCCGCACGGGGCCATCTGGGGTGCGCCAACCTGGCTCACGGATTCGCCGCCGCCGAAGACGACAAGCCGCTGCTGCGGGCCACGACCCGGCCCGGGGTGGCGATCGTGACGTCGTACAACGACATGCTGTCGGCGCACCAGCCCTACGAGAGCTACCCGCCGGAACTCAAGAAGGCGGTGCGCGCGGCCGGGGGTGTCGCGCAGGTCGCCGGGGGTGTGCCGGCCATGTGTGACGGGGTCACCCAGGGCCGGGCGGGGATGGAGCTGTCGCTCTACAGCCGCGACGTCATCGCGATGTCGACGGCGATCGCGCTCTCGCACGACATGTTCGACGCCTCGCTGCTGCTGGGGGTCTGCGACAAGATCGTGCCGGGGCTGTTCATCGGGGCGCTGCGGTTCGGGCACCTGCCGGCGATCTTCGTGCCGGCCGGGCCGATGCGGTCGGGGCTGCCGAACAAGACCAAGGCGCGGGCCCGGCAGTCGTTCGCCGAGGGCAAGATCGACCGCGCGGAGATGCTCGACGCCGAGGCGCGCAGCTACCACTCCCCCGGCACCTGCACCTTCTACGGCACCGCCAACTCCAACCAGCTCCTGATGGAGGTCATGGGCCTGCACCTGCCGGGCTCGACCTTCGTCAACCCGCGCACCGAGATGCGCCAGGCGCTCACCGCCGCCGCCGCGAAGCGGGTGGTGGAGCTGACCGCGCACGGCGACGAGTACACCCCGATCGGGCACGTCGTCGACGAGAAGTCGATCGTCAACGCGGTCGTCGCGCTGCTGGCCTCGGGCGGCTCGACCAACCACACCATGCACCTGGTCGCCATGGCGAACGCCGCCGGAATCACGCTGACCTGGGACGACATGGCGGCGCTTTCGAAGGTCGTACCGCTGCTGACCCGGATGTACCCCAACGGGGAAGCCGATGTGAACCACTTCCACGACGCCGGCGGCATGCAGGTGTTCATCGGCACGCTGCTGGACGCCGGGCTGCTGCACGCCGACGTGCTCACCGTGGCCGGGCGGGGGCTGGACCTCTACCGGTCGGCGCCGGAGTTCAAGGAGGGCGAACTCGTCTGGGCCGAGCGCGCCGAGGGCAGCGGCGACCTGTCGGTGCTGCGCCCCGCCGATGAACCTTTCTCGCCCGACGGCGGGATTCACATGCTCGGCGGCAACCTCGGCCGGGCCGTCTCGAAGGTGTCGGCGGTCAAGCCCGAGCACCTGGTGATCGAGGCGCCCGCGAAGGTCTTCGACGACCAGCTCGACCTGCTGCGCGCCTTCGAGCAGGGTGACCTCGACGGACAGGACTTCGTCGCGGTGGTCCGCTACCAGGGGCCGAGCGCCAACGGCATGCCCGAACTGCACAAGCTCACCCCGCCGCTGGCCGTGCTGCTGGACCGTGGACAGAAGGTGGCGATCGTGACGGACGGCCGCATGTCGGGCGCCTCCGGCAAGGTCCCCGCCGCCATCCACCTGTCACCGGAAGCCGCCAACGGAGGCGCGATCGCGCTGATCAGGGACGGTGACCCCATCAGGCTCGACTCGACCGCGGGGACCCTGGACGTGCTGGCCGACCTGACCGGCCGGACCCCCGACGGGGCTGCCAAATCAGATGACAAATGGGTGGGAACCGGACGCGAGCTTTTTGCCGCCTTCCGTCGTACGGTTGGACCCGCAGAACGCGGTGCCAGCATCTTCGGAGGGTTCTAAGTGAGCTACCCCTGGCTCGTCGCCGACATCGGCGGCACCAACGCACGTTTTGGAATCGTCTCCGGGCCGGGTGCGGCGCCGGAGTCGGTAGCGGTCCTCAACGTGGCCGAGCACCCCGGTTTGCCGGACGCCGTCACCGCCTATCTGGCCGATCACGCCGACGGCGCGCGGCCGGAGGCCGTGTGCGTGGCCATCGCCGGACCGGTCAAGGGTGACCACTACACGCTGACCAACGGCTCCTGGTCCGGGTCGATCACCGACCTGGGCATCCCGCAGGCGAGCGTGCTGAACGACTTCGAGGCGCTGGCGATCTCGCTGCCCCACCTGGCGGGCGACGACCTGGTGCCGCTGGGCGGCCCCTCTCCGGCCGCCGGGATGGTGAAGGCGGTGCTCGGCCCCGGCACGGGGCTGGGCGTGGCCGGGCTGGTGCCGGCCGGCGACGGCTGGGTGCCGGTGCCGGGCGAGGGCGGGCACGTGTCCGTCCCGGCGGTGACCGACCTGGAGTTCGAGATCGTCAAGGCCCTGCGCGGTGACGGCCTGCCCTACGTCGACGCCGAGCACCTGCTCTCGGGGTCGGGCCTGCCCCGGCTGCACCGGGGGCTCTCGCTCGTACGCGGCATCAAGGCCACCCGCAAGAGCGCCTCGGAGATCGTGGCGGGCGACGACGCCGTGTGCCGCGAGACGATCGAGGTCTTCCTCGCCCTGCTGGGCGGGTTCGCCGGGAACGTCGCCCTCACGCTGGGCGCGCGCGGCGGCGTCTACCTGGGCGGCGGGGTGCTGCCCCGGATCGTCGACCGCGTCCGCGACAGCGACTTCCGGGCCCGGTTCGAACTGACCGGCCCCGCCCTGTCCGACTACCTGACCGCCATCGCCACCTCGCTGATCGTCGCCGAGCAGCCCGCCCTGACGGGTGCGGCCGCCTGGCTCCAGCAGCGGGCCACTAGTGTGGAGTACGTATGACTTCCCTCCTCGACATCGCCCCCGTGGTCCCCGTCGTCGTGATCGACGACGCCGCGACCGCCGTGCCGATGGCGCGCGCCCTCGTGGCGGGCGGGCTGCCCGTCATCGAGGTCACCCTGCGCACCGAGGCCGGGCTCGAGTCGATCCGCCGCATCGCCGCCGAGGTCGAGGGCGCGATCGTGGGCGCCGGCACGGTCCGCCGCCCCGCCGACGTCGAGGCCGCGGTCGAGGCCGGGTCGAAGTTCCTGGTCTCCCCGGGCTCCCCGGCGAAACTGATCGACGCGATGCTCGCCTCCGGGGTGCCGTTCCTGCCCGGCGTGGCGACCGCGACCGAGGTCATGGAGCTGTTCGAGCTGGGCCTGCGGGAGATGAAGTTCTTCCCGGCCGAGCAGGCCGGGGGCCTGCCCTATCTCAAGGCGCTGGGCGGCCCGCTGCCCGAGGTGCGCTTCTGTCCCACCGGCGGGATCCGCCTGGCGACCGCGCCCGACTACCTCGCGCTGCCCAACGTCGGCTGCGTCGGCGGCACCTGGCTCACGCCCGCCGACGCGCTGGCCGCCGGCGACTACGCCGCCATCGAGAAACTCGCCGCGGAGGCAGCCACGCTCCGTTGACAGCCTCGCCGGCCAGGCCATCCTCCCTCGGCTGAAACCGGCGACCATGCCCGCGTCCGCAACCCGGAAGAACGGTCATGGATACCCGGGCCCGTGACACCCAACCAGGACGTCACGGGCCCTTTCCATGCCTGCCGCCGGTCGACCGGCGGACCACCAGCTCCGGCTGGAAGACCAGCTCCAGGTTCTTGGACGGGGCGCCGTCGACGATCTCCAGCAGGGTCTCCACCGCCGCCGAGGCCATCGCCCCGACGGGTTTGCGCACCGTCGTCAGCGGCGGATCGGTGAACGCGATCAGCGGCGAGTCGTCGAACCCGACGACCGAGACGTGACCGGGCACGCTGAGCCCCCGCGCGCGGGCGGCCCTGATCGCGCCGAGCGCCATCAGGTCGCTGGCGCAGAAGACGGCCGTGCAGCCCCGGTCGAACAGGGCGCCGGCCGCCGCCTGGCCTCCTTCGACGGTGGCCAGGCTGTGTTCGATGAGGTCGTCGACGTCGGCGACCCGGGTCATCGCCTGGCGGAAGGCCTCGATCTTGCGCAGCGCCGGCACGAAGCGCTTCTGGCCCAGAGCCAGGCCGATGCGTTCGTGGCCGAGGTCGACGAGGTGGCGCACCGCCAGCCGGGTGGCCAGGCGGTCGTCCGGGGAGATGAAAGGCGCCTGGATGCTGTCGTTGTAACCGTCGACCAGGACGATCGGCAGGCCCCGGTCGGTCATCCGGGTGTAGCGGTCCATCCTGGCGGTGGCGTCGGCGTGCAGACCGGAGATGAAGACGATGCCGCTGACGCCCCGGTCGATGAGCATCTCGGTGAACTCGTCTTCGGGGGCGCCGCCGGAGAGCTGCGTACAGAGAACAGGTGTGTAGCCGTGCTGGCTGAGGGCCTTCTCCACCGCCTGGGCGAACGCGGGGAAGATCGGGTTGTCCAGCTCGGGGGTGACCAGGCCGATCAGGCCGTTGCTGCGCTGGCGTAATCGGAGCGGACGTTCGTACCCCATGAAGTCGAGGGCGGTGAGGACGGCCTGCCGGGTCGACGGGGAGACCCCCGCCTTCCCGTTGAGCACACGGCTCACGGTGGCCTCACTGACCCCTGCCTGCACCGCTATGTCGGCGAGCCGGGCGTTGTTCATGCGCGTATCCTCACCGCCGGGCGGCGAATGGGCCAGGAACGCTACTTAACCTTCGCTGCATATTGCAGAAAGTAGGCCGCTCACCTTTGATCCGCCCTTGTCAGGGCCGGAAGTCAAATGAACCTTTCATGGCGGAGTTACGGGAAATGTCATCTGGTGGCCGACAAAGCCATGAAAAGCTGCAGGAAGTTCCACAATCCTCCCGCGCGAGGACCGACGGAACGCCCGGGTTTTCGGGCATCCCAGAACACACGGGTACCCCCGTCTCATTAGGTCACCTCAGGTCCCGGCAACACCCCGGTAACCCCAGGGCCTCCCGTTTTTCACGACATGTATGGACATGGACCGTGCCCACGCGATGTACTACCTCATCAATCACCCAGATGGCGGGCTCCGGGCACTGCGCGCCCGGAAGGGAACGAGAACCTATGAGCCAAGTCGTCCTCGACAACGTCAGCAAGGTCTACCCAGGCGGGTTCCTCGCCGTTGATCGGATGAACCTCCGCGCCGAGGACGGCGAGCTGCTGGTGTTACTGGGCCCGTCCGGCTGCGGGAAGTCGACGCTTCTTCGCATGATCGCCGGGCTGGAGGACATCACCGACGGCGATCTCTGGCTGGGCGGCAAGATCGCCAATCACCTGGCGCCCCGCGACCGCGACGTGGCGATGGTCTTCCAGAACGGCGCCCTCTATCCGCACCGGACCGTCCGCGGCAACCTGTCCTTCCCGCTGGAGATCGCCAAGGCCGACCCTCAGATGGTCCGCGACCGCGTCATCGAGCTGTCGAAGGCGCTGCACATCGACGAGACACTGGACCGCCGGCCTGGAACGCTCTCGGGTGGCCAGCGCCAGCGGGTGGCGATGGGCCGGGCGATAGTGCGTCAGCCGTCGCTCTTCCTGATGGACGAGCCCCTCTCGAACCTCGACGCGGGCATGCGCACCGAACTCCGCATGGAGATCTCCTCTCTTGTACGGGCTCTCGGCGTCACCACCGTCTATGTGACCCACGACCAGATCGAGGCCCTCACGCTGGCCGACCGGATCGCGATCATGAACCGGGGCGTGCTGCAGGACATCGGCACCCCGGCCCAGGTCTACAACGACCCGGCGACCGCGTTCACCGCGGCGTTCCTCAGCTCGCAGCAGCTCAACCTGCTGGCGGCCACGGTGCGTACACCTCAGAACCAGTTCATCCTCCTGGACTTCGGAACACACCAGATCACGATCCCGTGGACCGATCCACGCGCTTACGCTATGTCACAGCACACGGGCAGCCAGATCATCGTGGGCATCCGCCCCGACGCGCTGGCGCCCATGCCCGAGGGCATGGACGGGCCGATGTTCATGGGCCGGGTGCGCACGCTCGAATATCACGGCCACGAGTGGCTGGCCTATGTGGAGGCCGGCATCCCGTCGGTGCCCGTGCCGGAGCCCCCGGACCCGAGATTCGCGATCGCCAACGGCACGAACGGCCACGGCAAGGCCCGTTCGATGATGCGGCGCCTGTTCAACAGCGACGTCGAGGCCGACGACACCCCGTCGGGCCCGCAGCCCGCCGCGGTCGGGCTCGGGTCGCACCGCCGGGCCGACCTGGTCGTCCGGCTGGGCGCGCGGCCGTCGTGGCGGGCGGGCGAGCACGCCCGGGTCGCCGTGGACGTGTCGCGGCTGATGCTGTTCACCCATACAGGCGCCCGGATCGACCCACCACGCCGTTGATCATCGGGTCACTCCGGCGTGGGCCAGCACCGAGACCACGCCGACCAGCCGGGTGACCTTGTCGAGTTCGGCCTTGTGGAACGCCGGGCCCTGGCGCCGCGCCACGATCAGGTGCAGGTCGCCTATCGGGACGCTGAGCAGGTGGAGCGAGCCCTCGCTGAAGGCCGTCGCGCGGGGCGCGGTGATCCGGGTGGCGTTCAGGGTCTCGGGAGCCTGCCAGCTCCCGTGCACGACGTCACCCGACTGGGCGTCGACCGCGACCGCCCATTCCGCGCTGATCAGATCGGGCACCGCGTCGACCAGCGTCAGCACGGCCCGCGCCGGTTCGGCCGCGACGTGGCCGAGCAGGTCGTAGTCGGGATTGGCGCCGGGCACCTCCCTGGTGGGCCAGGCCGCCTCGACCTTGACGCCGGGCACGACGCCGATCCGGTCGCGCAGTTCGTCGGGGCTGAACACGGCCGACCACGACACGGTGAAGTCGTCGATCGCCCGGCCCGCCTCGCGTTCGAGCACGGTCACCTGGAGGATGTCGGCTCCCAGTACGCCGAAGGCCCTGGCCACCTGGCCGAGCACTCCCGGCCGATCGGGCAGCGACACCCGCAGACGCAGCAGCATGACCAGCCTCCTCTCTCACGACCCACATCGGCCCAGGCACATGGCGGAGCCGGCGACAGGTGTAGTTTCCCCGCTGAATCACCACACTGGCCCAGGCACGTTTCGTACTTGTTCCAGCAGGGTGTCCAGCATAAGGCGATGTCCGATTCGGAAACCGGGCTTGGCCTACCTTTGGTGTTGTCGGGGCGGCGCGATGAGATCACGGTGAGTAGCCTCAAGGGATGTCCCTCCCCTGGCTGCGGACCCGCTCGATACGCGCGCGCCTCACGTTCGTCGCGGTGGCCGTGGCGCTGCTGATCCTTATCCCGGTCGGCATCGGCGGCAACATGATCACCCGCAGGCTGGTGATCGACGGCATCTTCGAGGCGAGTCAGGACGTCGCCTCCGTGGTCTCGGCGGAGATCCGGATGGGCAACGTCCCCGCGCCCATCCCGATCCGCGACGGGATCACCTACGTGCAGGTCGTCGCCCCCGGCGGCCGGGTGATCGAGTCGAGCAACCCGGCCCGCGACCTGCCCCCGGTCACCGCCGTCTGGCCGGCCCCCGACAACCGGATCATCCGTTTCACCTCCTGCCCGCTGCCGGACAAGAACTGCGTCTACGGCGTCGGAATAAGAGCCACCCCCGACCCCAACAGCGAGGTCGTGTACGCCGCCCGCGAGGCCCCCAACTTCCTCACCACCCGCAGCCTGGCTCTGGCGATCACACTGCAGGTGGCGCTGCTGACCGCGCTGATCGGCTGGCTGGCCTGGCGCATCACCGGCCGCACCCTCCAGCCGGTGGAGGACATCACCAACGAGCTGGCCGAGATCACCGCCCGCGACCTGTCCCGGCGGGTGCCGATCCCGCCGGGCAACGACGAGATCGCCAAGCTGGCCCGGACCGCCAACGCCACCCTGGGCCGGATGGAGCGGGCGATCGAGCAGCAGCGCCAGTTCGCCGCCGACGCCTCCCACGAGCTTCGCACCCCCATCGCCGGGATCAGGGCCCAGCTGGAGAGCGGCCGGCTCCACGTCGAGGACATGCCGGAGGCGATCGAGGCGGCGCTGCGCGACACCGACCGGCTGGAGGCGATCATCACCGACCTGCTGTTCCTGGCCCGGGTGGGCTCGGCCGACGCCCACGTCAGCGAGCGGGTCGACCTGGCCGGGCTGGTCGGCGCCCGGCTCAAGCCCAGCTCCGAGCGCATGCCGAGGAAGCTGCGCCTGGAGCCGGGCGTGGTCGTCGAGGCGATCGAACCGCAGCTCGCGCGGGCCTTCGGCGAACTGCTCGACAACGCCGACCGGCACGCCGCGAGCGAGGTCACGGTCAGCCTGGTGGCCGAGGGCGACCAGGCCGTGCTGACCGTGCACAACGACGGCGAGACCATCCCCGAGGCCGACCGCGAGCGCATCTTCGAGCGGTTCACCCGTCTCGACACGGCCCGCAGCCGTCAGCGCGGCGGCAGCGGCCTGGGCCTGGCCATCGCCCGTGAGGTCGTCGAGGCCCACCGCGGCACGGTCACGGTGGAGTCCGATCCGGGCGGCGTCAGGTTCGTGATGCGGCTGCCACTCGCCGGTCCGCCACCGCCTGAAGACCGATGAGGTCGTCCGGCGGCGCGTCGGGCACGTCGGCGTCGAACCGGGCCAGCAGCGGCACCCGGAGCGCCACGAGGGCGATGAGGGCGATGGCGGCGGCGAAGATGACGTACAGGAGCCCGATCCCCCGTCCCGCCGGGCCGCCGACGAGGTCCTCCATCAGTTCCGCGCCGAACGGCGCGACCACGCCGAAGGCCAGCGGCAGGGTCGACCAGGCGACCAGCGTGTTCAGCGCGATGACGCGGCCGTGGAACCGCTGCGGGATCTTGACCTGGATGATCGTCGCGTAGACGCCGTTGACGACGGTCAGCGCGAACGACATGCCGAACGCGCCGACCGCGATGATCAGGAGGCTCTGGTCGAGGCCGGTGACCGCGCAGAAGACCGCCAGGCCGAGGGTGGCCAGGAGCATGCCGCGCATCCGGTGGCGGCGCGGGCCGCCCCACAGGGCGACCAGCAGACCGCCGAGCAGCACGCCGACACCGCCCGCGAACGACACCCTGGCGACGTCGCTGACATCCCTGGTGACGTCGGCCAGCACGAGCGGGCTGAGCAGCAGGAACAACGGCGACAGGAAGATGTTGAGCCCGGCGAAGAACAGCAGCATGGCGCGGAAGTTCAGGTTGAACCAGGTGTAGCGGAACCCGCCCACCATCTCGGCCCAGATGGTCTCCCGGCGGCGCAGGCCCATCACCCGGGGGAACTTCACCAGCAGCACCGAGACGATCGCGAAGGTGTAGCTGACGACGTCGATGATCAGGATGCCCTCGAGCCCGATCGTGCCCATCAGCCCGGCGGCGATCAGCGGCACGATGAGCTGGGACGACCCGGTGACCATCTGCACGATGCCGTTGGCGTGGCCGAGCAGCCGTTTCGGCACGAGCTGCGGGATCGACGCGCCGTAGGCGAGGCGCTGGAAGGTCAGCGCTATCGACAGGATCGCGAGCAGCGGGTAGATCGTCCAGAGGTGCAGGTTCCCGGTCCACAGCAGGATGCCCAGGGCGAGCTGGGTCGACCAGGCGCCCACGTCTCCGGCGAGCATGACCTTGCGGCGGTCGTACCGGTCGACGATCACGCCCGCGAACGGGGCGATCAGCATGCCGGGCAGCAGGCCGATGACGGAGAACAGCGCGAAGTTGACCAGTGAGCCGGTGGTGATGTAGATCCACAGCGGCACGGCGAACTCGGTCAGGGCCGAGCCGATGATCGAGACGAGCTGCCCGGCGGCGACCGCGCCGAACCGCTTCATGCTCGGCTTCGGGCCCTCGTCGGTGACGGGCTCCTCAGAGGTGGCCTGGGTCCACCAGGTGCTCTCGGCGGTCCGGGGCACCACCTCGCGGGTGGTGACGATCTCGGCGAGCTCCTCGGCGCGGTGCTTGAGGAAGAAGTGGCCGGCCTCGTCGAGGACCACGCACGAGCTGGCCGGGGCCAGCCGGAGCCATTCGCGGAAGCGCTCCTGGTAGAACTCGGTGGCCGGGTCGCGTTCGCCGACGACCGCCACGATCGGGGCGTTGATCACCGGGCCGCCCGACTCCGACCAGAGCTTGGTGAAGTAGCCCTCGGCCTCGCGGGTGCCCTCGCGCCGGTTCTGGATGATCGCCTTGAGCTGGTCGTCGTCGAGCTCCTCGACGTCGAGACCGGCCGCGATGAGGCCGTTGGCCCACATCCGGTCCGAGCGCATCTTCTCGGCCATGGTGCGGATCTTCCCCACCACCGAGCTGGGCCTGGAGAAGGGGAAGACGCCGCCGAGGTGCAGGACCTCGACCTCACGCCCGGCCGCCTCCAGACGGCGGACGATCTCCACCGCGAGCATCACGCCCAGGCCGCAGTGACCGTAGAGGGCGATCGGGCCGGGGACCCGCTCCAGGATCTCCTTGGCGCACTCGTCGGCGACCTCGGGGATCGGCCGCCCCACCTCGTCGAGGCCCCACTCCTGGCCGGGGACGGCGACGGAGTAGAGGGCGACGTGGTCGGGCAGCGCGTCGGCGAGGGGCTGGTAGATCGCGGCGCTGCCGCCGCCGTAGGGGACGCAGACGAGGTTGGTGGTCGTGCGTCTCGGTGGGGTGAGGCGATGCAGGAACTTTCTCGGCCCGTCGTCCTTTCTCGACGCCAGGGCTCTGACCGTGCGGTACTTGAAGATGTCCATGATCGTCACCGGGCGTTCGGTGACGCGGCGGAGCTTGGCCACAACCTGGGCCGCGAGCAGGGAGTGGCCGCCGAGGGCGAAGAAGTCGTCTTCGGCGCCGACCTGGTCAACGCCCAATACGGCGGCCCAGACGTCGGCGATGGCCTGTTCCAGCTCGTTCGCCGGAGGGACGAAGACCGATTCGGCCTGGCGGTCGGTGCCCGGGTCGGGCAGCGCCGCGCGGTCGACCTTGCCGTGGGACTTCAGCGGGAGGGCGTCGAGCCAGACGTACCGCGACGGGATCATGTAGTCGGGCAGCAGGTCGGCCAGTTCGGTGCGCAGGTCGCGGGCCTCGCCGACCAGGTAGGCGACCAGGCGGTCGTCACGCAGTTCGACGACGGCCTGGCCGACTCCCTCGCGGTCGGCCAGGACGATCTCGATCTCGGCGAGTTCCACCCGGTAGCCGCGGACCTTCACCTGGAGGTCGCGGCGGCCGAGGAACTGGAGCTCGCCGGAGGGCAGCCAGCGGCCGAGGTCGCCGGTGCGGTACATGCGGGCGCCGGGTTCGCCGAACGGGTCGGGCACGAACTTCTCGGCGGTGAGGGCCGGCCGGTTCAGATAGCCCCGGGCCAGCCGGTCGCCGCCGAGGTGGACCTCGCCGGGGACGCCGACCGGGCAGGGGTTCCCGGCCGGGTCGAGCACGTAGACGCGGGCGCCCGGCAGCGGGCGGCCGATCGGGAGCAGGCCCTTCTCGTCGTCGTGGACGTCGTGGGTGGTGACGCCGACGGTG
This sequence comes from Herbidospora mongoliensis, assembly GCF_001570545.1. Classification (GTDB taxonomy): domain Bacteria; phylum Actinomycetota; class Actinomycetes; order Streptosporangiales; family Streptosporangiaceae; genus Herbidospora; species Herbidospora mongoliensis. The sequence continues at coordinate 257,102 of NZ_BBXD01000009.1, forward strand.
GCCTCGGTGGGACCGTAGTGGTTGACCACCCGCAGCCCCGGCCTGCGCAGGCTCGCGGCCCACTCCGCCGGCGACGCCTCGCCGCCGAGGAGGAGCAGTTCCTTCGGCAGGACGTCGGCCTCGGGCAGCAGCGACGCCAGGTGCGACGGGGTGATCTTCAGGTAGTCGCTGTCCGCCATCGTCACGGCGAGTTCTTCGGCCGGGAGGCGCGGGTTGAGCAGCGTCAGCGTGCCGCCGGTCATCAGCGACAGGTAGAAGACCGTGATGCCGAAGTCGAAGCTCAGCGACTGGAGGAGGGCGTAGGAGCCGCCTTCCCTGGGCTCCAGGCGCTCGCGGACGCCCGAGAGATAGGTGAGGATCTGCCGGTGCTGCACCGCCACGCCCTTGGGGCGGCCGGTGGTGCCGGAGGTGTAGATGACGTAGGCGAGGTCGTCTTCCGAGACCTCCGGAAGTGCTCCGGAGCCGCGTTCGTCCGGGGTGACCGTGTGCGAGATGCCGGGCAGCTCGCGCCGGGTCACGGCGATGTCGATGCCGGCGTCCTCGACCAGGTAGGCGAGGCGGTCGTCGGGTTGCGCCGGGTCAAGCGGCACATAGGCGGCGCCCGCCTTCAGGACCCCCAGGATGGCGACCGCGATCTCGGCCGACTGCTCCAGGCAGACGGCGATCCGGGAGTCGCGTCCGGCGCCCAGGTCGCGTAATCGGGCGGCGAGGGCGGCGGAACGTTCCGCCAGTTCGCCGTAAGTGAGGTCGACGCCGTCGCACCTGATGGCCACGCGGTCGGCGGGCCCGTCGACCACCTCGTGCAGGAGCGTTCCGGCCCTGTCGGCGACGACACCGCCGTCGGAGAAGGTCAGCACCTCCCCGGCGGGGAGGGGGTAGGACGAAATCGGGTGGTTCGGGTCGGCGACGACCTGGGCCAGCAGCGCCGAGAAGTGGCCGGCGAAGCGTTCGATCGTGGTCAGATCGAAGAGATCGGTGTTGTACGCGAACTGGGCCCAGTAGCCGCCGGGACGCTCGTACAGGTAGAGCGACAGGTCGAAGCGGCTCACCCCGGCCTCGACCCGGAACGGGGTCAGCGTCAGGCCGTGACCGTCGAGGCCCTGGCGCCAGTTCTGCAGCGCCATCGTCACCTGGGCGATCGGCGAGCGGGAGACGTCGCGCTCGACCTCCAGCTCCTGGACCAGGCGGTCGAACGGGAGTTCCTGGTGGGCGAAGGCGTCGAGGGCGCGGTCGCGGACCCTGGCCACCAAATCGGTGAACGTCGGGTCGCCCGCGAGGTCGGCCCGCATGGCGAGGGTGTTGATGAACATCCCGGCCACGTCGTCGAGTTCGGGAACGCTCCGGCCCGCGCTCGGGGAGGCGACGGCGAAGTCGTCCTGGCCGGTGCAGCGGCCCAGCAGCACCTGGAAGGTCGCCAGCAGGACCATGTACGGCGTCACGGTGCCGTCGCGGGCGATGGCGACGTCCACCGGGACCTCGTACACCGCCCCGGCGTGGCCCATCTCGGGCGGGCGCGGGCGGTCGGTGGGCAGGTCGAGCACCGGGACGTCCGCCAGGTGCTCGCGCCAGTGCGCGATGTCCTTCGCGTGGTCGCGGTCGCGCTGCCAGACGGCGTAGTCGGCGTAGGCGACCTTCGGCGGCGGCTTCAGCGCGTCGCCGCGGGCCAGCGAGAGCAGCTCCGACAACAGGATGTCGTGCGACCAGCCGTCGGTGACCAGGTGGTGGGCGGCCAGCAGCAGGATCCGGTCGGCGGGCGAGAGCCGGACCACCAGGGCGCGCAGCAGCGGGCCGTGCTCCAGGTCGAACGGGCGCTTCAGCGCGGTCTCGATGATCTGCCGGGCCTCGTCCTCGGTGCCGGCCTCCCGCAGGAGGAACTCGGCCCCGGCCTCGGGCCGCAGGGTCACCACCGGGACGCCGTCGTCGTCGCCGGCGAACCGGGTGCGGAACACCTCGTGCCGGGCCGCGACCTGGTGGAACGCGTCTTCCAGCACCGCGTCGTCGAGGTCGCCCTCAAGACGGATGGTGAGCGGGACGGTGTATGTAGTGGTGCCCGGCCGATACTGCTCCAGGAACCACAATCGCTCCTGGGCCGGTGAGAGCACGAGCGGCGCGGCCGGATCGCGCGGGGGGATGACCCTGGTCTCCTCCCTGCGTCGTAACCGCTGGGCGAGGAGGGCCTTCTTGTCGGCCGACAGTGTGCTCACTGGAAACGTCTCCCGACGACGGTTTGTCAATTTCCCTTACTGTAAATAGTCTTTACAGATAAGCGGAGATCGTCAGTCTCGCACGGCCTTCACGTGCGGGCAATCACTGAAACGAGGGCTTGTCGGCCCCTCCATCGGCGTGGTTCACTGACGCCGATCGCGCTAACTGTAAGCAAACTTTCCAGTTTTAGTTTGGCGGTTCTCCCCTTGGCTCGCGCGCTTTCCCCCGGGCAGGAACGCCTGTGGTTCCTGCACCAGCTCGACCCCGCCGACCCGTCCTACACGACGTGCCACGCCTACCGGCTGCGCGGCCCCCTCGACCCGGCGCGACTGGCGCGGGCGTTCGAGACCGCGGCGTCCCGGCAGGAGAGTCTGCGCACCCGGTTCCCGACCGCGGCGGCCGAGGTGCTGCCACCGGGACCGGTGCCCATGACGCAGGTCACGGCGGCGGACACGGACGAGGCCCAGGAGGTGGTGCGGGAGCTGGCCAACTCGCCGATGGACCTGTCGCAGCCGCCGATCAAGGTCGTGCTGATCCGGCTGGCCGCCGACGACCACGTGCTGGCGATCGCCCTGCACCACATCATCGCCGACGGCCTGTCGGTGGGGATCCTGGCCCGCGAGCTGGCCGACGCCTACAGCGGATCTGGAGCGCTCCCACCACCGAACCCGCAGGTCGCCGGCGCTGCGGAGACCGACGCGGGCTGGTGGGTCGAACGGCTCAGGGGCGTGCCGGTGCTGGACCTGCCCACCGACCTGCCCCGCCCGGCGCGGCGGAGCGGCCTGGGCGGCGAGGTGGTCGTCACGATCGACGCGGCGACCTCCGCGAAAGCCGCCGAGACGGCGCGGAACATGCGGGCGACCCCGTTCATGCTCTATCTGACGGCGTTCGCGGTGTTCCTGTCGCGGCACTCGGGCCAGGACGACTTCTGCGTCGGCACCCCGGTCTCCCGCCGCGACGACGTGCGCCAGGAGAACGTCATCGGCCACCTGACCAGCATGCTTCCCCTGCGATTAACGCCGGCGGGCACCTTCGCCGAGGCCGTCAAGGCCACCCGGCGGACGGTGATCGAGGCCATGTCGCACGCCGACGTGCCGCTGGAGAAGGTCATCGCCGACCTCGGCCTCCCCCGCGACCTGAGCCGCACCCCGGTCTTCCAGACCATGTTCGCCCTGCACAGCTACACCGCCGACGCGATAGCGAGCCCCCTGCCCGGTCTCGACGCGGAGGCCTTCGCCACCGGCTACACCGGCGCCCGATGCGACCTGTCGCTCGACCTGTGGCCCCACAGCGACGGCTCGATGACGGGCTCGCTCATCTACAGCGACGAACTGTTCACCGAGGCCACGGCCGGGAACATGGGCGCCCGGTTCCTGACCCTCCTGGACGCCCTCCTCGACGACCCCACGCAGCCGCTGGACACGGCCGACCTGCTGCCCGCCGGCGAGCGGGCCTGGCTGACCGAGCAGGGCGCGGGCGCACCCGGCTACGAGGTCGCCACGTGGACCTCCCTGTTCGTCGAGCAGGCCGCCAGGACCCCCGACGCGCTCGCCGTCGACGACGTCACCTACGACGAACTGCTCCGCTGGGCGAAGTCGGTGGCGGCGTCGCTGCCCCCGGCGGCGCTGGTCGCGATCAGGACCTCGCGGGGCGTCCAGACGATCGTGGCGATGCTCGCGGCGCATTTCGCCGGGGCCGCCTATCTGCCGGTCGACCCGGCCTATCCGCAGGCGCGCGTTGAATACATTCTGAAAGATTCAGGCGCCGAGGTCGTTCTACGCGACGAGGACCTCGTCGTCCCCGAGAGCGAATTCACTCCGACCAGCCCTGACACCTTCGCTTACATTCTCTACACCTCCGGGTCAACAGGCCGGCCGAAAGGCGTCGTCGTCAGCCACCCCGCGCTGGCGAACCTGCTCCTCGGCATGCGGGACATCGTCGGGTCGACGCCGCACGACGTCTGGCTCGCGCTGACCAGCACCGCGTTCGACATCTCGGCGGTGGAACTGTTCCTGCCGCTCATCACGGGCGGCCGGGTCGTGTTCGCCGAAGACGCCAGAGACGCCCAGGTCGTCGCCGACCTGATCCGCGACAACGGGGTCACCCACGTGCAGGCCACGCCGTCGGGCTGGCGCGTGCTGCTCACCGCCGACTTCCCGCCGGTCACCGCGATCACCGCCGGCGAACCCCTGCCGCCCAAGCTGGCCAGGGAGCTGACCGGCCGCACCCGGCGGCTGATCAACGGATACGGCCCCACCGAGACGACCATCTACTCGACCACCTGGGACGTCCCCCGCGACGCCGAGGCCATCAGCATCGGCCGCCCGACGCCCGGCACGGTGATCCGCGTGGTCGCCGGAAACGGCGACCTGGCCCCGATAGGGGTGCCCGGCGAGCTGCGCATCGGCGGGCTCGGGCTGGCCCTGGGCTACCACGACCGGCCCGACCTGACCGCCGAGAAGTTCACGCCCGACGGGTTCTACCGGACCGGCGACCTGGTCCGGATGCTCGGCGACGGGACCCTGGAGTTCCTCGGACGGACCGACAACCAGGTCAAACTCCGGGGGCACCGCATCGAGCTCGGCGAGATCGAGACCGTGCTGGAGTCGATCGACGGGGTCGGCCAGGCGGTGGTGGCGCTCCAGGACGACACCATCGTCGCCTTCGTCACCGGCGACGACGCCAACGTCCGGGACGAGACCCGGCGGGTGCTGCCGGCGTACATGGTGCCGAGCCGGGTCGTCGTGCTGGACGCGCTGCCGCTGACGCCCAACGGGAAGGTCGACCGGAAGGCGCTGCCGAAGGCCGAGGTGACCACCGCGCCGTCCCGGATGCTGAAGTCGCGGTCCGAGCGGCTGGTCGCCAAGGTGTTCTCGGACGTGCTGAAGACCGCCATGCCGGGGGCCGACGACGACTTCTTCGCGCTGGGCGGGCACTCGCTGCTGGCCACCCGGGTCATCGCGCGGCTGCCGGTCCGGCTGCCGGTGAGCGCGGTGTTCCTGCACCCGACGGTCGCCGGGCTGGCCGCCCAGGTCGACGGGGCCCGGCCGCCGGTCGAGCACGTGCCGTCGCCGCGCCCCGCCGGGACGACGCCGCCGCTGTCGGCCGGGCAGGAGCGTCTCTGGTTCCTCAACCGGCTCCACCCGGACACCGACGCCGGGTTCAACATGTGGCTGGTCCGCCATCTCGACGGCGAGCTCGACCGGTCACGGCTCCAGGACGCGCTCACGACGGTCGCCTCGCGGCACGAGATCCTGCGGACCGCCTTCCCCGCCGTCGACGGCGAGCCCGTCGTGGAGATCCAGGACGTCACGCCCGTCATCGAGTGGATCACCGCCGACGACGCCGCGCGGCCGGTCGCCGACCGGGTGAACACGCCGTTCGACCTCACCGCTGGCCCGGCGATCAGGGTCACCGTGGCCGAGGTTCCGGACGGCCACGTGCTCTGCGTCGTCGCCCACCACATCACCGGCGACGGGGTGTCGCTGAACATCCTGCTCGACGAGCTCGCCGACGCCTACTCGGGCGTCGAACTGCCGCCGGTGCCGCTCCAGTTCGGCGACGTCGCCGTCTGGCAGCGGGCCCGCGACAGCGGCAAGGCGGTCGACTACTGGCGGCGGCAGCTCGCCGAGCCGACACCGCTCGACCTGCACCCCGACCGGCCGCGCACCGGCGGCGCCGGGCCGAGCGCGCTCGTGACGTTCCGGCTCAGCCTGGCCGAGACCGAACGGCTGATCACGCTGGCGCGGGACAACCGGGTGACGCTGTTCATGGCGCTGCTGGCCGCCTACCAGACCACGCTGGCGCGGCACACCGGGCGTACCGACATCCTCGTCGGCACCTCCAACGCCGGACGCGACACCGTCGCGCTCGAATCGGTGATCGGCTATCTGACCGACATCCTGGTGCTGCGCGGCGATCTGTCGGGCGACCCGCTGTTCTCCGAGGTGCTGCTGAAGACCAGGATGGCCGTCCTGGACGCCTTCCAGCACCGGGGCGTGCCGTTCGAGAAGCTGGTCAGCGAGCTGCGGCTGGAGCGCGACCTGACCAGGACGCCGGTGTTCCAGACGATGGCGATCCTGCACACCCACGAGACCGGCCGGGTGCCGCGCCCGTTCGCCGGGCTGACGGTGACCGACCTGCCGAGCGGGCACGCCCAGGCCAAGTTCGACCTCCTGCTGGAGGCCTGGCAGGACCCCGAGGGCCTGCACGTCCAGCTCGAGTACGACACGCTCCTCTACGACGCCTCGACGGCGCGTGGCCTGGCCGCGCGGCTGGAGACGCTGCTGCGCGGCGTCATCGCCGACCCGGCGCGGCGGCTGTCCGAGCTGCCGCTGCTCACGTCGGCCGACGGGGAGTTCCTCGACCAGGTCATGCACGGCCCCGCGCTCCCCGACCCCGAACGGGTCCCCGCGATGATCGCCCGGCAGATCGCCGAGCGGCCCGACGCGGTGGCCATCCGGACCGACGGGCGCACCGTCGCCTACGGGGAGCTCCCGATCGCCGTGCACGCCCCCGGACGCACCATCCGGGAGGTCGGGCTGGACCGCACCCCCGAGGGCATCGGCGCGCTCCTGGGCGCCTGGGCGTCGGGCGCCGCCTATCTGCCGATCGACCCGGCGCTGCCCGAGTCGCGGAAGGCGTTCCTGCGCGAGGAGGCCGCCGGAGGGAGTCACGAGGACGCGGCCTATGTGCTGTTCACCTCGGGCTCGACCGGGATGCCGAAGGGCGTCGTGGTCGGGCACCAGGCGCTGGCCGCGCGGGTGGCGTGGATGCGGGAGGCCTACGAGCTCACCCCCGACGACCACGTGGTGCAGTTCGCGGCCTACTCGTTCGACACGCACGCCGAGGAGATCTATCCGGCGCTGGCCGCCGGGGCGACCCTCGAACTGCTGCCCGACGGGCCGCTGACGCTGCCGTCGTTCCTGGCCTCGCCGCGTGGGCGGGACGTGACGGTGCTCGACCTGCCGACCGCCTACTTCCACGAGCTGGTCACGCTCGACGTGGACATGCCGCCCCGGCTGCGGCTGGTCATCCTCGGTGGCGAGGAGCTGAGCGGGGCCGCCGTGGCGCGATGGCGGGCGCGGTTCGGTGATTCGGTACGGCTGGTCAACACCTACGGGCCGACCGAGGGCACCATCATCGCGACCGCCGGAGACGTCACCGGCGAGGAGCGGCCGCCGATCGGGCGGCCCGTCGGCGGGGTGATCGCGCTGGTCCTCGACGGCCACGGGCACCCGGTGCCGCCGGGGATGCCGGGCGAGCTGTGCCTGGGCGGTTCGGGGCTGGCCGACGGCTACCTGAACCGGCCCTCGCTGACCGCCGAGCGGTTCCAGCCGACCCCCCACGGGCGGGTCTACCGGACCGGCGACCGGGCCCGCTTCCTGGCCGACGGGCGGCTGGAGTTCCTCGGCCGGGTCGACGACCAGGTCAAGGTGCGCGGGCACCGGGTCGAACCGGCGGAGGTCGAGCTGCGGCTGGCCGCGCATCCGTCGGTCACCGGAGCCGTCGTGATCGCCGACGAGGGCCGCCTGGTCGCCTACCTCACCGGCACCCGGACCGACCTCGCCGAGTGGGTGGGGGGCGCGCTGCCGTCGTACATGATCCCCTCGGTCTGGATGTGGCTGGACGCGCTGCCGCTGACCCCCCACGGCAAGGTGGACAGACGCGGCCTGCCCGCCCCCGACGCCGGCGCCTCGCTCGGGCACGTCGAACCGCGCGGCGACGCCGAGACCCTCGTCGCCGAGGTGTACGGGGAGGTCCTCGGCCTCACCGGGGTCGGCGCCCTGGACGACTTCTTCGCCATCGGCGGCCACTCGCTGCTCGCGGCCCGCGCGCTGGCCCGGATCCGGGCGATGACCGGCGTCGAGGTGCCGATCCGGGTCATCTTCGACGCGCCCACCGTCGAACAGCTGGCCGCCGCGGTCGAGGACCTGATCGTCGCCGAACTGGACGAGCTCTCCGACGAGGAGGCCGCCGCCCTCGTCCACGGGAGGCCCCAATGAAGTTCTCCGGGCTGCCGTCCCGTGAGGCCCCGCTCACGATGGGCCAGGCCAACATGGTCCGGTGTGTGCTCACCGACCCGCCGGAGCACATGAACTACCGGGTGGTCCGTCCGCTGCCGCCCGGGGTGTCGGTGGCGGAGGCGGTGCTCAAGCTGGTGGCCCGGCACGAGTCGCTGCGCACGACCTTCCACGGCGACGTGCAGCGGGTGCACGGCTCCGGCGAGGTCGCGGTCGGCCCCGAGGCCGATCACACGGTGCGGTTCGACCTGGAGAACGAACTGCCACTGCGGGTGGGGGTGTCCGGCGACCAGGTGACCCTGGTGACCACCCACAGCGCGGCCGACGCCGCCGGGCTCGCCGTGCTGCTGGCCGACTGGGACGACATCGTCGTCGGCAAACCGCTCGAAGCGGTCATCGCGCCGCAACCCGTCGACGTCGCGCTGGCCGAGACGTCGACCGCCGGCCGGCGGCGGGCCGAGGCGGCGCTGCGGTACTGGGACGGGGCGCTGTCCCGGGTGCCTCGCTCCACCCTGGCCGTCTCCGTCGACGACACCGGGCACGAGTGGCGGCTGCCCCGGCTCCGGGTGCGGTCCGCCGGGGCCGCCCGCGCGCTGGCGCGTATCACCGCGCGGACCGGGGTGACCGGGTCGACGGCCGTGCTCGCCGCCTACGCCGCGCTGGCCGGGGTGCGGGGCGGGGTGCCGCTGACGGGCGTGCTGTCGATCTCGGCCAACCGCTTCCAGCCCGATCTGCGGTCGTATGTGGGGCCGCTCGCGCAGGACGCGCTGGTCCCGGTGCCTGTGGCCTCCTCTTTCGAGGAGGTGCTCGCGGGGATGCGGGGGGCGGCGCTGGGGGCGTACCAGAACAGCAGGTTCGACGCGGACGCGCTGATCTCGATCATGGAGCGGGTGCAGCGGGAACGGGGTGTGTTCTTCGCCCGTGACCTGGTGTTCAACGACATGAGCGGCACCGGGCGGACCGGCCGTCCGGCCACCTCCGGTGACGAGGTGCGGGCGGTCTGGCTGCCGGAGGCGACCCTGCCGTGCCGGACGGCGCTGTGGGTGCACCGGCTGCACGGGGAGCTGGATCTGACGTTGTGGGCCGACCCCCGGGTGCTGCCGCGGCAGGACGCGCTTCTGCTCGGCGAGGGCATCGCGAAGCTGTTGATCGCGGCCGGGAATGGCAATGCAAGTGACATTTCCGAAATTTCAGGAATTGCACCGATTAGCCGAGATGAATCCTGGGTGTTCACCGACGGACAATGGGTTTCCCTGCCCGAAGTGACGCGATTGGTCATCGATGCCTGCGGGGCGACGGCATCAATTGATCGCGAACTGGTCTGCCGCGTGGATACGGCACTGACGCCCCGGGAATTGCACACGGAATGCCTGCGCCTGCTGCCCGGACGAATGGCGGCCATCACCCCCCGCCACTATTTCGTGGCGGGGTCGGACGGGCCGGGCCGCTGACGGCATGAGCGTCCTGCCCGCGATGTGATCACCAGGCGCGGGCCAGGTCACGGCAGCAATGTCGGAAGTGCCCGTTCGAGGGCTCGGGTCCAGTAGGGCCAGTCGTGGGTGCCGTTGCCGTAGAGGTCGGTCTCGACGGTCAGCCCCGCCATCTTGGCCGCGCGGATGAAGCGCTGGCTCTGCCGCAGGATCGACTGTTCGCCGGAGTCGGTGCCGCCACCGGAGTCGAGTTCGCCCGGTTCGCCGTTGCCCGCCGACACGTAGAGGCGCAGGCCCTTGAGCTTGGGCGCGAGGTCGGCGGGGTTGTGGGCGCGCCAGTTGTCCTCCCGGCCCGGGAGCGGGCCCCAGAGTTTGTCGGGGTCGGCGCCGTTGTCGCGGAGGAACGAGGAGAAACCCGGCACGTCCATCCGGATGTCGAGCACCCCGGAGAAGGACGCCACCGCCTCGAACACCCCGGGGTTGCGGGCGGCGTACCCGAGAGCGCCGTGGCCGCCCATCGACAGGCCGGCGATGGCGCGGCGCTCCCCGACGCCGTAGAGGTCCTCGACGAGGGTGCGGACCTCCTTCATGTGGAAGGTCTCCCAGGCAGGGCCGTCGAGCCAGTCGGCGTACCAGCCGTCGCTGCCGCCTTCGGGGACCACCACGACGGCCGAAAGGTTCGCGGTCACCTTCGCGGCGTCGCCCTTGGACAGCCAGGTGTCACCGGTCGGCTCGCAGCAGCCGTGCAGCAGGTAGAGGACCGGCCAGCCGGTCGAACCCTCGGTCCAGCCCGCCGGTTTGAGCACGCGCACCTGCGCGTCGCGCCCGAGCGCCGCCGAGGCGATCGTCAGGGCGTCCTGACGGTCGTCCACCGCCGTCCTCTCGGCGATGCGGGGGGTGAGGGCGGTCGTCAAAGGGGCCTGCCTTTCCTGAGGGGCGTCGGTGCAAGCGGCCGACAGAAGAACCATAGGTAAACACACAACCAGCAAAAGTCGTCGCATATGTGACTTCTATCTGAAGTTTGATCATTTGGATAGATGCCCGGATTGCTGGGTAAACGAGTTACTCAGTCATGCGATAGCCTCCAAATCGTCATGCGAAATCCGCAGGTCAGAGCGCTCAAAAATGATCAAAGCCGGGCGTATGGCACACAAAGTTAACGTGCGCGACCATAACCGTTAAGCTCACCAACCCCATTCTGGTCACACTCGTGACTAAGTTTCCTGGGACCCCCCAACCTGGGGGTTACCACCCTTTGAGGAGTTGACCCCGTGCGAGTCCTGGCCGTTGTCCCCGCCCGTGGTGGTTCGGTGGGCGTGCCGCTGAAGAACCTGGAGCGCGTCGGGGGGATTCCCCTGGTCTCCCGGGCCGTCAGCGCGCTCGTTCGCGCCGAGTCCATCGACACCGTGGTCGTGAGCACCGACCATGAGGGGATCGCCGCCGCCGCCGAGGCCGCGGGTGCCCAGATCGTCGACCGTCCGGCCGAGATCGCCGGCTCGACCGCCTCGAGCGAGTCGGCCGTCCTCCACGCCCTGGCCGCGCTCGGCCAGACGCCGGAGATCGTGCTGCTCGTGCAGGCCACCAGCGCGTTCATCGACCCGGCCGACGTCGACGCCGCCGTCGCGAAGGTGCTGTCCGGCGAGGCCGACGTCGTGTTCTCCGGTCTGGAGACCTACGAGTTCCTCTGGACGGAGGGCGGCGCCGGCATCAACCACGACCCGGCCACCCGCCCGCGCCGCCAGGACCGTGAGCCTCACTACCGCGAGACCGGCGCCTTCTACGTGATGCGCGCCGACGGCTTCAAGGAGGCGGGTCACCGCTTCTTCGGCACCGTCGCCGTGCAGCCGGTCAAGAGCGTGACCGCCCACGAGATCGACACCCCCGAAGACCTCGACATCGTGCGCGCACTGGCCCACGTGGTCGACCAGCCGCTGCCGATCGACGTCGACGCCGTGGTCACCGACTTCGACGGCGTCCACACCGACGACCGCGCGTTCGTCGACTCCGAGGGCCGCGAGATGGTCGCCGTCTCGCGCGCCGACGGCATGGGCGTCTCGCTGCTGCTGCGCGCCGGGATCAAGGTGCTGGTGCTGTCGACCGAGCAGAACCCGGTCGTGGCCGCCCGCGCCCGCAAGCTCGGCGTGCCGGTGCTGCAGGGCCTGTCGGCCAAGGCCAACGCGCTGGCCGACTGGCTGGCCATCGAGGGCCTCGACCCCGAGCGGGTCGCCTACGTCGGCAACGACGTCAACGACCTCGGTTGCATGTCGCTCGTCGGCTGGCCGGTCGCGGTGCCCGGGTCCCACTCCCAGGTGCTCAAGGCCGCCCGGGTCGTGCTGACCCAGCAGGGCGGCGCCGGCGCCGTCCGCGAACTGGCCGACCGGGTGCTCGCCGCCCAGCCCGTGCCCTCCGTCGAGACGCCCGCCCCGCGCGTGCGCCCCAGCCTGGCCGAGCCGAGGGCGGTGCGCATCGGCGAGAGCCTGCTGGGCACCGGCCACCCGGTCTACGTGATCGGCGAGATCGGCATCAACCACAACGGTGACGTCGAGATCGCCAAGCGGCTGATCGACGTGGCCGTCGAGGCCGGTTGCGACGCGGTCAAGTTCCAGAAGCGCACGCCGGAGATCTGCGTGCCGATGGAGCAGCGCTCGCAGATCCGGCAGACTCCGTGGGGCGAGATGACCTACATGGAGTACAAGATCCGCACGGAGTTCGGCAAGGACGAATACCAGCAGATCGCGCTCTACTGCGCCGAGAAGGGCATCGACTGGTTCGCCTCCCCGTGGGACGTGCCGTCGGTGGAGTTCCTGGAGAACATGAACGTTCTCACCCACAAGGTCGCCTCCGCGTCGATCACCGACCACGAGCTGCTGCGCGCGCTGGCCGAGACCGGCAAGCCGATTCTGCTCTCGACCGGTATGTCGACTCTTGAGGAGATCGACGCGGCTGTCGATATCCTGGGCACCCAGAACCTGGTCATGATGCACGCCACGTCGACCTACCCGCTGCCTCCCGAGGAGGCCAACCTGCGCACGATCATCACCCTCCGGGAGCGCTACGGCGTGCCGGTCGGCTACTCGGGCCACGAGCGCGGCCTGCAGATCTCGCTGGCGGCCGTCACCCTCGGCGCCGTCACGGTCGAGCGTCACATCACCCTCGATCGCACGATGTGGGGCTCCGACCACGCCGCCTCGCTCGAGCCGAGCGGCCTGGAGCATCTGGTCCGGGACATCCGCATCATCGAAAAGGCTCTGGGCGACGGCGTCAAGCGCGTCTTCCCGGGTGAGGAGGCCCCCCGGGCCCGCCTGCGCAGGGTGACCGTGTGATAACCCTCTCGGTGATCGTCCCGGTCCGCGACGGCGCCGCCTACATCGCCGACGCGCTCACGTCCCTGGTCCGCAACCAGCGGGCCGACTTCGAGGTCATCGTCGTCGACGACGGTTCGGCCGACGACACGGGCGCGATCACCGACGAGTTCCGCAAGGAGCTCCCCGGCCTGCACCTGATCCGCAATCAGGTGCCGGTCGGGCTGGCCGACGCCCGCAACGTCGGCCTGAAGCTGGCCTCCGGCAAGTACGTGACCTTCCTCGACGCCGACGACTGGCTCGGCCGGGGTTACCTGGCCGACCTGGTCGGCGCGATCGACGGCCTCGGCTGCGACTTCGTCCGGGTCGACCACGTACAGGTCAACGGCCTGAAGAGAGAGACCCACCGCGCGCCGGCCTCCCGGCGCGGGGTGGTCCTCGACCCGCGCGAGGCGATCCTGCCCGCGGGCGCCAAGACGATGGTCGACTACCCCTACGCGTGGGCCGGCGTCTACCGCCGCGAGACGCTGGGCGACCTGCTCACCTTCCCCGGCGGCCTGCACACCGCCGAGGATCGGCCGTGGATCTGGCGGCTGCACCAGCGGGCCCGCTCGTTCGCGGCCGTCTCGATCGCCGGGGTCTTCTACCGCCGGGGCGTCCCGCAGTCGCTGACCCAGATCGGCGACGAGCGCCAGCTCCACTTCTTCGACGCCTTCGACCTGGTCTTCGAGGAGGTCGAGGACCGGTTCCTGCCGAAGGCCGCGCGCACCTTCTGCGCCCTGCTGGCCCACCACCTGTCCACCGGCGAGCGGTTCACCCCGGAGATACTGGCGAAGTTCGAGGCGCGCGGCGCCGAACGCGTCCGCCGCCTGCCGGAGGAGCTGGTGCGCGAGAGCGTGGAGGCGCTCGAGCCCGAGCAGCGAATCCACCTCACCCGCTTCCTGGAGGTCCCGTGACGCAGGTCTTCTACGCCTCACGGTTCTTCGGCGCGATGACGCTGGCGGCGGGCATCGACGCCGGGGTCTTCGGCCCGGCCTCGCGCGAGCGGGTCCTGATCGTCAGCGGCAACGACCCGATCCCGGAGATCGCGCTCCCGCTCCACGAGACCCCCGGTTACGCCGCCCTGCGCGAGCGCTTCTCGCGGGTGCTCGTGTGGAACGACGTCATCGCGCCGCTCCACCCGGCCGACTGGAAGCCGCGCGCGATCGAGACCCCGCTGCTGTCGCGGATGTTCCACGAGACGCTCGGCCTGCCCCACATCGAGGAGCTGATCCTCGAGTCGATCGTCGTGCCGCCCGCGCGCGTGCTCGCCGGGCTCTTCAAGGACTATCCGATCACCGTCTACTCCGACGGCCTGATGGCCCACAGCCCCACCCGCGACCCGCTCCCCCGCGAGATCATCGGCCGCGTCGAGCGCCTGCTCCACCTCGATCTGGTGCCCGGCGTCGACCCGCTCCTGCTGACCGAATACGACGTGCCGTCGCAGCCCCTGCCGCCGGGCACCTTCGCCGACGTGGTCGGCCGGGTCGCGGTCGCCTGCGGCCCGCAGCCCGAGGGCGAGGCCGTCATCCTCGGCCAGTACCTCTCGGCCCTGGGCATCCTGACGCCCGACGACGAGTTCCGCCTGCACGCCGACATGGTCAAGGCCGTCGTCGCGCGGGGCCACCGCACGATCGTCTTCAAGCCCCACCCGGCCTGCGGCAAGCACCAGGGCCGCGAGCTGACCCGCTTGGCCACCGGTCTGGGCGCGACCCTGGTGACCGCGCCGGAAGACGTCCCGGCGGAGGTCCTGTTCGCCACCCGCCGCGTCAGCCTGGTGGTGAGCTGCTTCTCCACGGGCCTGATGACCGCCCGCCGCTTCTTCGGCCTGCCGGTCGCCACGGTGGGCACGCAACTGCTGCTGGAGCGCCTGGCCCCGTACGAGAACAGCAATCGGGTCCCCGTCACGATCGTCGACGCGACGGTCCCCCGCCTGGAGGCCGACGGCTCGCTGACCGACCCGATCGTCTCCGACGTGAAGGGCCTGGTCGACGCGGTCGCCTACTGCATGCAGAGCGCGGCCCACCCCGAGCTGCGCGACGCGGCCCAGGCCTACGTGAAGGCCCACGGGCCGGTGCGCTACTTCAAGAAGAAGCGCCTGGAGGTGCTGGGCCTCATCGAGAAGCCCGCGTCCCCTCCCCCGCCGCCCCCCAAAACCGGCCTCGCCCGGCTGAAGCAGATCGTCAAAGGCTGATCCGGCTCACGAAAGCCATCTCCGGGAGAACTCTCCGGCCGTTCTCCCGAGCCAGGCGTCGCCTGCTCAGAGCTGGCGCAAGACGTGTTCCGAGCCGGGGCCGGATGCCCGCTCGTGGGCGCCGCCGGCCGGGCAGACTCCCTGGGGCGTGTTTCCGGCGAAGAACAATCCCGCGCACTTCCGGCAGGTAAACCACTGGGCCTGCCCGCCGGGTCCGTTGGTCATGTTCGGAAGCGTCTCCAGCTTGTACATGCCGGACCCGGAGTTGACATGCACGCCGTTCAGGTATTGCGGGTTCGGGCACTTGGGCACAAACACGCCCAGAAGCACCGTCCAAAGCCCCGCACAACGGTTGCACCACCACCAATCGGTCTGTCCGGCGCCCGGTTCGTCGTGGAGCGTGAGCACGTAGTCGCCACTGCCGGCACTCCGGTGGGGATGCTCCCAGCCGAACAGGCCGGTGCCGAGAGGGCAGTGACCGTTGGTGTTGTTACCGGAGAACCAGAGGCCGCTGCACTGGAAGCACCAGCGCCACAGATGCTGCGACGCCTGCGCGGGGGTGGCGGTCGCCAGCGGCGCGGCGACCGCCACGAGGCCGGCGCCGGCCACCATGGTCAGGAGCCGGCGTCGCGATGGTGTCGAGAAACCGTCCGATGGCATGCGAAGACTCCCCGTGTGGACGAAGCCCGTCATCCCCAGAATGGGCGCACATCACCGAATGACAAGACCCGGATTCATCGCGTGATCCAGGGCCGCCGGACGTGCGTTTCGCCGGCCTCGGGCCTACGTGACCGTGCAAGCGCCCCCGTTGAGCGTGAAGGCGGCCGGCTTCGGGTTCGTCCCGGTATGCGCTCCGGTGAAGCCGAGGTGCAGGGTCGCGCCAGGCCTGATCTCGGCATTCCACGGCAGGTTCACCGCCGTGACCACTGCCCCTGCCTGGGTCCAGGTGGCGCTGTATCCCTGGGTCGCCCGCTGGCCCGCGTCCGGGAAGGTGAAGGCCAGCGTCCAGGCGCCGACGGGCGTCGTGCCGGTGTTCTTCACCGTCATCCACGTGCTCATGCCGGTGTTCCAGGCGCTCGTGTTGTACGTCACCTCGCACGACGGCGTCGGGGTCGGGGTCGGGGTCGGCGTGGGGAAGCCGGGCCTGGCCAGTACCGGGGTGACCGCCGAGGGCCTGCTGACGTTGCCGGCGGCGTCTCTGGCCACGACCGTGTAGTTGTAGTACTGGCCGGTCACCAGGCCGGTCTCGATGAAGAAGGTCTGCGCGGTGGTCCCGGCTTTGACCCATCCCTGCTGCGGGGACTCGCGGTAGACGTCGTAGGCGGTCACTCCGACGTCGTCGGTGGAGGCGTTCCAGCAGAAACCGGTGCCCGGGAAGTCGAACACGCAGCCGTCGCGCACGTTCGCCGGCTGCGACGGCGGCGTCTCGTCCGGGATCGGCGACGGCGACGGAGTGGGGGTCGGCGAGGGTTGCATGCCCGTCGTCGCGGTGACCGTGATGAACGCCGACGGCGCGCTGCGGTTGCCGGAGGCGTCGACGGCCATGACGTACAGGGTGTAGGCGCGGCCCATGACGCCCGTCGTTCCGGCGAGGGTGCCCGTCGTCGTGGTGGCCAGCCTGAAGCCTGTGGCCTCCAGGACGTACAGCTCGTACTCGGCGACAGGGCCGGCGTCGTCGGTGGCGGGCTGCCAGCAGATGCTGGCGTAGCCGTACTGCTGACCTGGCGCGCTGGGCGGCGGGCACGAGATGAGCCCCGTCGGTCGCGTCGGCGGTGTGGTGTCCGCGGCGTACGCGGGGAGGGAGGTGGTGATCGCGAGCAGGGCTCCAGTGACCAGCGCCAGTCGGGCCTTCATGACCAGGATGCTGGGCGTCGAGGGTGCCTGGGACAACGTTCGGTCGCACGATCTGGTGTTCGCGCACGTCAGCCGGTCGAATCGGTGAACCTTTCAGACACCGCCCATCGGGGCTGTTCGGCGTCGGCGGACTCCCAGGTGATACCAAAGGGGTATTCCGGGCAACCTGTGACGTAAGGTTTCGGCAGTCTGTCGTCCCGTCGTGTCATCCACGGAAGGACGCGGGACGTTGTCCACACCTCTCCAACAGATCATCTTCACCGGCCTGGCCGCCGGCCTGCTGGCCACCACCACACCGGCCGAGGCCACGGCGGCGGGGGCCCCGCTGAGGCTCGCGGGCTCGGGGTGGTTCGCCGGCAGCGGCGTGCCGATCTGCGGTTCCAGCACCGCGACCAGCTGCGCCGGCCAGAGACACGTCGGCGGAGTCTCCTACAACTGGTGGCAGTGCGTCGAGTTACCGCAGCGCTTCTACCTGAAGCGCGGCTGGCACTCGGGCGTCTTCTCGGGCGTGGGGATCGCCTCGCAGATCTTCACCCGCGCGGCGGCCCTGGGCATGGAACGCCAGGCCAACGGTTCGATCAAGTCGATCGTCCCCGGCGACATGGTCGTCATGAACCGCAGCGGCGCGGCCGGTCACGTGGTCGTGGTGGAGCGTGTGACCGTCAACAAGGACGGCACCCGCAACGTCGTGACGATCGGCCAGAACTCGCAGGTGGTGCGCAACCCGATGCGCTGGCACGGGGGGCGGCTGGACTCGTTCTGGGCCTCGTACAGCGTGGCCGGGGTCGTCCACGCGACCAAGAACATGGGCATCCTGTCGACCGGCGGCGGGCCGGTCGACTACCCGGCGCTGGTGAACGGCGGGGGTGCGCGTCCGTTCGGGACCGGCTTCCTGTCGGTGACCTCGACGGGCCAGGTGTTCGGCGGTCTGCCCGGGGCGGCCCCTGCCGTCTCCGGGCGCGTCACGGACGCGGCGGTGACGCCGTCCGGCGCGGGGTACTGGCTCCTCTCGTCGTCGGGTCAGATCTTTCCGTACGGGGACGCGGCGGCCCCCGTCGCGCGCCCTGCCACCGCGGTGGGTGAGCTGGTGGCGATCGACGCGGCTCCGAACGGGTATCTGGTGACGACCTCGACAGGCCAGGTCTACGGGCCGGGCGTGTGGATCACGTCGTCGCCGGAGGGGTATTCGGGGGACTTCGTCGACATCGAGGTGACGACGGGTGGCTACTGGCTGCTGACGTCGGCGGGGCAGGTGCATCCGTTCGGCGCGGCGAAGTGGTACGGCAACGCGACGACGTTCGACCGCGCGATCGTGGCCATGTCCGGCACCGCGTCCGGGAAGGGGTACGTGATGGTGGACGTGGCGGGCGGCGTCCACGCCTTCGGCGACGCCAAGCACCTGGGCGACCTGCCCGACGGCTCCGCCGAAGCGGCCGACATCGCCACGACGGCGACCGGCTACGTCATCACGACGAAGACCGGGGTCCGGCACACGTTCGGGCCGGGCGCGGGCGTGACGCACCCGGGCGCCTTCACCGGAACGTTCTAGCCTCCGGAGTCCAGGCCGCCCGGTTCCGGGCGGCCTGATTCGTTTCCTGTACGTGTGTTAGCGTTGGTACATGTCGATGAAGCGGACCAACGTCTACGCCGACCCCGAAGACCTGGCACTGATCAAAGAGGCCGCCAGGCGTCGCGGCATTCCCGAGGCGGAGATCATCCGTGAGGGCATCCACCTCGCCGCCATGGCCAACCGCGTGTGGGACGACCCTCTCGACTGGCCCGTCTTCGACGGCGACGGAACCCCCGCGACCAGCGACGAAGTCACGAAAGCGATGACCCGGGAGTGATCCTCATCGCGGACACTTCCGGGCTGATCGCGGCCTCCGACGCGAATGCGCCGGAGTCGGCAGACTGCCGGAAGCTCCTCGGAGAGGCCGGTACGGTCATCGTCTCGCCCCTCGTCCTCGCCGAGGTCGACCATATGGCGAAGGTGCGCTTCGGCCACGCCGGCAGGCGAGAACTCCTGGCCTTCGTCCTCGCGAACGTCCGTCGCATGCGGTTCCAGATACCGGAAATCGGCTGCGAGTCCCTGGAACAGGCCACGACCGTCCAGGCACGCTACGCCGCGCTCAATCTCGACCTGGCCGATGCCGTGAATGTGGTGCTCGCGGCGTCGTACGCGACCGACGCGGTTCTCACCCTCGACCGGCGCGATTTCCGGGCCGTCCGGCCACTCACCCGGCACCAGGCCTTCAGAGTTCTCCCCGACGACATCTGACCGCAGACGACAGCCGGGACGTTCTGAGCCGGTCCGGCGGCGCACCGGCCTCCGACTCCGAGGCCGGAGAAGATGGCCGGTGCGCCACACTTCCATACGGTCTGCGGACTCGCCAAACTTCTGGGCGGTTCGCCACGTCTTAAAGGTCAGCCTGTCCCCTTCGGGGAGGCTCCTTTCTTGGAACGTGACAAACCTCTGGAGAAAAGATGATCGCCCTACGTTCCACCCTCGCCAGAACCGCTCTCGCCGCCGGGCTGGCCGGCCTGCTGGCCCCCATGGCGGTGACGCCCGCCGCGACGGCCAAGGCGGTGCCCCAGCTGGTCGCGATCCGGGCCGACCGGCATCCCGGTATCGACCGTCTCGTCTTCGAGTTCCGCAACGGGCTGCCGCCCACCCGGATCGCGGAGTACGTGCCCAAGCTGATCGCCGACGGGTCGGGGCACACCGTTCCCGTCCCCGGGAGCGCGAAGCTGGCCTTACGGTTCTTCGACGCCCGCGGCCACAGCGACCAGGGCGGCTCCACCTACGGCGCGGCCCGCCGGACGTACGCGCTGCCGGGTGTCATCCAGGTCGTCAACACGGGCGACTGGGAGGCGACGTTGTCGTTCGGGGTGGGGCTGGCCAAGAAGGCGTCCTACCGGATGTACACGCTGACCAATCCGAGCCGGGTCGTCGTCGACTTCACCGTGAACTACCGCACCGTCCCGGTGAAGGTCCATTTCCTCGACCTCCCGCGCGAGCCGAAGCTCAAGGCCGTGTCGCGTCAGGTCATCCCGCCGAGCACGGCCAACGGGGCGCTGCAGCGGCTGTTCGCCGGGCCGACGGCGGCCGAGCAGAAGGCGGGACTGCGGTTCGTGGCCTCCGGGGCGACCGGGTTCAGCAAGCTGACCGTCAAGAACAAGGTCGCGCGGGTCTACCTCACCGGGAACGTGCGCAGCGGCGGCTCGACCTTCACCGTCGCCAACCACATCAACGCGACCCTCAAGGGCTTCACCTCGATCAAGTGGGTGAAGATCTACGACGCGGCCGGGCACACCGAGCGGCCCAACGGCAACAGCGACTCGATCCCCGAGTCCTTGGAGCCGTGAGGATTTCTGCACAGACAGTCACCTGACTTCACGATTTCCTGAACCCCGTCAGCACACACGATGGGGGAACTCAGATGTCTTTCGTACACCGTGTCCTCGCCACTCTCGCGCTCGTCGCGGCGGGTCTGGCGATGGTCACCACTCCCGCGCAGGCGGCGACGGACACGTCCGTGCACGTCTCGGGGAAGACCTTGTTCATCGTCGGCACCGGCGTCGGGGAGGCCGTCAACGTCGGCTTCCAGTTCGGGACGCTGACCGTCGACTCCACGTCGGGGATCGTGGCCGGCGCCGGGTGCGTCCAGTCGGGGGCGGTGGCCCAGTGCTCCGGCGCGATCCAGTTCCTGGACGTCGCCCTGCTCGGGGGCGACGACACGTTCTCCAACGGCACGTCGTTCCAGTCGAGCGTGCTGGGCGGCGCGGGGATCGACGTCCTGAACGGGGGTTCGGGGCGGGACGGGCTCAACGGGGGTTCCGGCGACGACACCCTCAAGGGCAACGGCGGAGTCGACGTCGCGAACGGGGTCGCCGGGTTCGACAGGTGCACGGCCGAGACCGAGACGGGCTGCGAGGCCGACGCCTGATCCCGCTCAACGCGGCACCACGCGTCACTGAGATCGGTAGAAGTCGCGATGCGCGAGAGCCGCCCGGTGCCAAGTGTGCCGGGCGGCCAGCGCCTTCCCCGCCGCCGCTCGCTCCGCCGACGGGACGGTCACCGCCTCGCGCAGACGCGCCGCCAACGTGCCCGCGTCGGCGGCGAACAACGCGGCACCGGTGAAGATGTCGCGGAAGACCGCCAGGTCACGCACCACCAGCGGCACCCCGGCCGCCAGGGCCTCCATCGCGGCCAGGCCGAAGCCCTCTTTCGTCGACGGGAACGCGAACGCCGACGCCCCCGCCACCAGGCCGGGCAGGTCGTCGTGCGGCACCGGGCCGAGCACGACCGGCGCGACGCCCAGCTCAAGAGCCCTGGCCTCCCACGCCGCTCGATAGTCGCGGTAGTCGAACAGCGTCTCCCCGCCCGCGATGACCAGCGGATACTCCGGCAATAGGGCGTGCGCTTCGAGCAGGTCGAGGGAGCCCTTGCGGGGTTCGATGCCGCCGACCGTCAGGACATACGTACCGAAACGAGCACGCCACGAAGATCCGTCGGCCGATGCGAACCGCGCGGCGTCCACGCCGTTCGGGATGACCTGGGCGGAGATGCCCCACCCGTCAACAAGCTCCGAAGCCACCGCCGACGAGACGCAGACGTGGGCGAAGGGCTCGACCAGTGCGCGTTCGTGGCAGGCCGCCAGCTCGGGCGTCGTGAAGTGGTCGAGGTGGTGGACGGTCCGGACGCACGGGCCGACCGCGTTGGCGGTGATGCAGTCCTGGGCGTGCACGATGTCGTACAGAGAGGGCGTGAAAGCCCGCCCCAGCAGGTCGATCGACCGCAGGACCCGCTCCCCCACGGTCTCGCCCGGCACGTCGGGGCAGTCGATGATGTGGACGGGCACCGTCACCGGCCGGTAGAACCGCCGGTCGCCCCCGCGCCCCAGCGCCCACACCTCGACGTCCTCCCCGAGGGCCGCCAGCGCCTCGGCGAGGGCGAGGGTGTGCACGACCCCGCCCCGGGGTTTCGTCGAGTAGGTCAGCAGCGCGATCCTCATCCCCGGTAGGCCCCCGGCCGCCGTTCCCCGATGTGCCGCAGCACCCGCCGCGCCTGCCCGATCTCGGCCGCCACGTCCACCTCGGCCACCGCGAGGCCGGCCTTCGACCACGTGCGGGCCAGGATGTCCCCGCCGGGACCGACCACCTTGGCCTGGCCGAGGAACCGCATCCCGCCCATCGCGCCGGTCTGGTTCGAGGAGGCCAGCACCACTTGGTTCTCGGCGGCGCGCGCGCAGTCGTACAGATCGAAAAGACGCGACTGCCGGTCCTGAGCCATGCGCGGGGCCCGGTTGGTGATGCTGGTCGGCCAGGCGGACAGGCAGGCGATGATCTCCGCGCCGTCGAGGGCCAGAGATCGGGCCGACTCGGGGAAGGTCTTGTCGTAGTCGATCAGCATGCCGACCCGCCCGGCCGGGGTGTCGAAGGCGTCGAACCGGTCGCCGGGTGAGTAGGCCGCGATCTCCCCGGCCGGAAGGTGCACCTTGCGGTGGCGGCCGAGCACGCCGTCGCCGGTCACGCAGACGGCCGAGTTGTAGCGCAGGTCGCCCTCGGCCTCGCAGTAGCCGACGCAGACGACCATCTCGGCGGCCAGTTCCGCGACCCGCTTGATCAGGGGGTCGTCGGGATCGAGGGCGGGCGGCAGGGCCGAGGGGTCGGGGTGCCGGAGGTCGGCGAGGTAGCCGCCCAGGGTCGCGTCGGGCAGCACGAGCAGCCCGGCCCCCTCCAGGCGCGCGTCGGCGATGAGCTTGGCGACCCGCTGGAGGTCGAATTCCAGGTCACGGCCGAAGTGCGCGGAGGCGGCGGCGATGCGGAGCACGGATCAGAATCCTGCCGCATACGCCTCGGGACGGCGATCCCGCAGATGCCCCATCGACCGCCGGGCGGTCGCCAGGGTCTCCTCAAGATCCAGGGAGGCGACCGCGACACCGGCGGAGACGCCCGTGGCGGCCAGGATCTCGCCGCCCGGACCGACGATCTTGGCGCGGCCGACGAAGCGCAGGTCGCCGAAGGTGCCCGACTGGTTGGACGACACCCACACCACCTGGTTCTCCAGCGCCCGCGCCTGATCGAACAGGTCGAACCGGCGGGTCCAGCGGTCGTCGGCCAGGTCGGGCGCGGGATCGGTGCGGCTGGCCGGCCAGGCCGAGACGCAGACGACGATCTGCGCGCCGTCCAGGGCCAGCGATCGGGCCGACTCGGGGAACGCCTTGTCGTAGCAGATCATCATGCCCATCCGGCCGGCCGGGGTGTCGAAGGCGGTGAAGCCGTCACCGGCCGCGTAGCTCTGGTTCTCGCGCAGCGGCTGGTGGACCTTGCGGTGGTGTCCCAGGATGCCGTCGCCGGTCACGCAGACGACGGAGTTGAACCGCAGGTCCCCCTCCGCCTCGCAGTATCCGGCGCAGATCACCATGTCTCCGGCGATGCCGGCCAGCCGGGCGAGCTCCGGCCCGTCCCGGCGCAGCGCCGGAGGTCCGGCCGCCTCGCCACCCAGATTCGCCAGATATCCGCCCAGGCACGCCTCGGGAAGCGCCAATACCGACGCGCCCTCCGACCGAGCTCTGAAAGCCAGGCGCTCGATCGTGGCGAAACACTCGTCGAGGTCCCGGCCGAAGGGGGCGGCGACGGCCGCCAGCCGAATGGTCATGTGTCCTCCTCAGGCCGTTCCGAGACCGGTCACCGACCGCGGTACGGCCTCCGTCTCCACCCCATCGGGCCAGCGCAACCGCACTCCGCCCCCGACCACGAGCTCACCGCACTCGGCCCCTGCCGCCGGTCCTGCCGCCAGCGCGGGGCCGCCCGCCGTGAGCATGGCGAACCCGGGGAAGCACGTCAGCCAGTCGCCCGTCGTCACCCCGGCGGGCCTGGGCACCTTCGCGGGTTCGAGCACCGCGCCGCAGCCACTGGCCTCGGCCAGCATCCCCAGCGTGCCGGCGATCCCGGCCATGGACACGTCCTTGGCCGCCGCGGGCTGAGCCTGCCCGACCGCGCCGAGCATGGCGCGCAGTTCCTCGGTCGTCCGCGTCGAGGTGGAGTCCCACTGCCGCCCGGTGTAGCCGGTACGCCACCGGCCGCCGAGGTCGGCGGTCAGCCGCACCGCCTGACCCGGCCGCCCGCCCCCGCCCGGCACCGGCTTCGAGGTCCGCCCGAGGGCGGTGACGGCGAGCGCGGCGGGCACCCCGAGCTGGGTGTGCCCACCGAGGACCGGCACGTCATAGGCCATCGACGCGCGCCGCAGCCCGGTGAGCACCCGCGCCGCGAACGAGGCGTCCCGCGCGCCCAGCGCGTCGAGCAGCCCGACGGGCGTCGCGCCCATGGCGGCGAGGTCGTTCAGGTTGACCAGCACCGAACACCATCCGGCCCAGTCGGGGTCGCGTTCGACCATCGACGGCAGGATCGCGTCACACGCCGCGACCACGTCGCTGCCGGGCACCGGCGCGCCGTCGTCGCCGACCCAGCCGCGCCCGCCGGGCGAGAGCCCGCGCAGCAGCGGCCCGAGGACCGCCTTCCCCGCCGCCGCCTGGGCGAGCCTCCCGATGGGCCACCGCATCGTCAGATGCGGCCGCCCGGCCACCTTCGCGGCCTTGACCGCCTGCCACCCGAGCCTGCTGAAAACCGGAACGGCCCGTTCCTGTACGTCGGCCTCGAACCGCAGCACCCCCGCGTCCTCCGCGAAGGCGCACGCCGCCCGGATCAGCGCGGGCCCCACGCCGGGAGCCCCGCGCAGCCCCGGGTCGACCACGAGCCGGGAACCGCGCCACCACCCGATGTCGGGCCCGTCGCCCACCGGCCCGAGCCGCACCCCGCCGATGACGACCCCGGCCGGGTCCCGCGCCACCAGCACGACGGTGCGCGGATCCTCGTCCCGGAAGTCCAGGTCGTCGCCCTCGAAAAGCCCCTGCTCCTCGACGAAGACCCGCCGCCGGAGGAGCCGGTAGGCGTACAGGCAACCCCGGTCGGCGCTCGCCTCGATGACGAACCGAGGCGGGACCTGGCGGGATCCGAGCAGCGCCGGAACATGAAGCGGGCCCGGGGCGGCGAGCTCCGGCGCGTCAGTCAGCAACACATCGCAGACCGAGGAAGTCACCGGATCACCCGCCCGCCGTCGCCAGGGCGCTGCACGCGCCGCACGCCGCGCACCCCGCGCCCTGCTCGGCGCCGGTCATCCCGGCGCCGCGCAGCATCGCGGCCACGCGTTCGGTCACGTCGTGGACCAGTTCCCTCGACGGCGCCGGTACGCCGTCACGCCGCCCCAGCGTCCCCGCGAGCGGCCGGTAGGGCACCACGAACGGATAGACGCCGTGCGCGATCAGCCGGGAGGCCCCCGCGACGAGTTCGTCCGGCGACTCCCCCAGCCCGATCAGCAGGTAGGTCGACACCCGGTTCCGCCCGAACACCCGGACCGCCTCGTCCCAGGCGGCCCAGTACGCGGACAGCGGGGTCCGCGCCTTCCCGGGCGTCCACCGCCGCCGGACCTCGTCGTCGAGCGACTCGACGTGGATCCCGATGGCATGCGCCCCGGCCCGCTTCAGCTCCGAGATCCAGGCCAGATCGCCGGGCGGCTCGCACTGCACCTGGATCGGCAACCCGGGCACCGCGCCCAGCACGGCCGTGACCGACCGTGCCAGCACCTTGGCCCCACGATCGGCCCCGGACGTCGTCCCGGTCGTCATGACCATCTGCCGCACCCCGTCGAGCCGGACCGCCGCAGCGGCCACCTCGGCGAGCTGCGCGGGGGTCTTGGCCGCCACGGTCGCGCCGTTCGTAAGGGACTCCTCCACGGCGCAGAACCGGCACCGGTCCTCTTCGGCGTACCGCACGCAGGTCTGCACCACGGTCGTGGCCAGCACGTCGGCCCCGTGAAGCTTCGCGATCTTCTCGTACGGCACTCCGTCGGCCGTCGACAGGTCGTAGAACCGGGGCCTTCTCACGGGCCGGACGGCCACGCCCATGTCGGTGCCGCCCAGGAAGAGCCGCCCGTCGCGGACGACGTAGGGGCTGGAGGGGTCGAGCGGCAGCGCGGCGTTCCGGCCGTCGACGAGCAGGTGGCCGTCGTCCGACGGACCGGCGCCGCCGGTCCGCCGCACGGGCGCGTCGAGCCGGACCCCTCGGATGGCCACGTCGACGCGGGTCGAGACGCGGTCCATCAGAACATGTACGTCGAGTTGATGATGGCGCCCTTGCGGGAGTAATGGATCAGCGCGTCCTGCACGTCGAGCGGGTGCGTCGGGATCACCCCTTCGATGAGGTCCTCCTCGCGCGCGCCGTGCAGGGAGAGCCCGAAGCGGCAGCAGTAGACCTTGCCGCCCTCGGCGATGAACGTCTTGAGCGAGTTGTTGATGTTGTGCTCACCGGGGAACGCCGAGTTCCCCGTCGTCGGGAAACCCCGGGTGGCCAGGCAGTTCAGCGAGCCCGGCCCGTAGAAGTAGATCGCCGACTCGAAGCCCTTCCGCAGGGCCCTGGTCGCCTGGAGGATGGCCACGAAGCTGACCGACGACTCGTGCGCGATGCCGTGGACGAGCGTGAAGTACGACTCGCCGTCTTCGGCCTTGTAGTCGGGGAAGACCTTCGTCTCGCCGTACAGGCTCGACCCGTCGGGCAGCGACGGGTGGGGGATCTCGGTGAGGCTGGCCTGCTCAAGCTCGGTCAGTTCGGTCACTTCGGCCATGACGGCTCCTTATCCATAGAGCTTCTCGAAGGTGTCGTGGAATACCAGCCGGGCCAGCTCGCCGTCCCCCACGGCGGCACTGAGCCGGGCGTGCTCCCCGGGGTGGTCGCCCCAGGGTTCGTCGCTGGCGAACAGCAGCCGGTCGTGGCCGAGGCCGCGCCGGTCGATCTCCTGGGCCAGCCAGCGGGGCGCGAACCCGATGGCCCAGGAGAGGTCGGTGTAGACGCGCTTGCCGGCCGCGATCCAGTCGAAGAACCGGGAGCCGGCGAGCTTGATGTGCCCGGAGGCGCCACCGCCGAAGTGGACGAGGTGGACGGCGACCTGCTCGCCGTACCTCTCGACCAGATGCCCGATCGAGTCGATGTCCGAGGCCGCGCCGGGCGAGGTGTGGACGTGCACGACCAGGTCCCGCTCCCTGGCGACGGCGAAGATCCGGTCGAGCATCGGCTCGCAGGCGGGGTCGTCCGGACGTCCACCCAGCAGGAAGCTCAGCTTCAGCGCCCGCACCCCGGGCTCACCGGCGAGGGCGAGCGCGGCCAGTGTGCGCGGCTCGTCGGCGGGCAGCGGCGAGACCCACAGCCCTGCCCTGATCCGGTCGTCCCGGGCCGCGGCCTCGACGCAGAGCTCGTTGAAGGAGAACGCGACGGCCGGGTCGGGCACGCCGTAGTTGGGGATCACCAGCGCCCGCTCGGTGCCCTCGCGGTCGAGGTCGCGCAGCAGTTCGGCGATGGTGGCGCGGGCGCCGACGTCCGGCCGGACCGGCGGGCCGCCGTAGAAGGGATAGGCGGGCAGCACGCCCAGATGGCGGTGCGCGTCTCGGATCATCACGTCCCCAGCAGTTCGGGGTGGATGTAGTAGCCGGAGCCGGCGGCGGTCTGCCCGGCGAGGTGGGCCGAGACGTGCCCGGCGAGATGCTCGGCGTCGCGGCCGACGCCCGAGAAGCGACCCGATCCCCAGGTGTGCTGCCAGGGCAGCCCGAGGAAGTAGAGACCGGGGCAGCGCGTCACCCCGCGCGTATGGGCGGGGTAGCCGGTCCCGTCGAACACGGGGACCCTGATCCAGGAGTGGTCGCGCCGGAAGCCCGTACACCAGATGACGGCCGCGATGTCGGCGGCGCTCAGCTGGGAACCCGCCAAGGGCGGATGCCAGACCGGGACATAGCGCTCCTCGAATGGCGCGGAGATCCCATTCGAGGTGATGTACGCGTCGATGGAGTCCTTGACGCCCTCGGATACGGCGTCGGCGTGGTCGAGGTTGGCGGTCAGGTCGCCGGCGAACTGCAGCTGTCCTTCGTTGATCGCGGTCAGCCGTCCGTGCAGGCGCATGCCTTGGAGTGCGAAGGCCCGTAAGTCGATGTCGCGGCCGCCGTCCCGCCCGGTCACGTAGTGGTTGGCCCGCGAACGCACGGCGTCGGGGTCGTCGAACTCGGTGATCGGCCGGTCGTAGTAGCCCATCAGGTCGAGCCACTCGACCACGTCGCGCCCGCGATAGCGCCGCGCGACCCGGGGAGCCGACCCGACGGCGAGATGGACGGTCCGCCCGGCCAGGAACAGGTCTTCGGCGATCTGACACCCCGACTGCCCGCTCCCCACGACGAGCACCGGCCCGTCGGGCAGGTCGGCCGGCCCGCGATAGGCGTCGGAGTGGATCGACGGCACGGTCAGCCGCTCGGCCACCCGGGGCACGACCGGCGTCTGGTAGGGCCCGGTCGCCACCACGACCTGCCCGGCGGTCAGCACGCCCCGGTCCGTGGTGACGGCGAACCCGCCCTCCAGGGCGGTCAGCCGGGAGGCCGTCACGCGTTCGACGACGGGCGGCGCGAACGAGGCGGCGTACCCCTCCAGATAGGAGACGATCTCGTCCCGCACCATGAAGCCGTCGGGCTCGCCGCCCGAGTAGGGGTATCCGGGCAGGTCACACTGCCAGTTCGGGGTGACGAGGCAGAAGGAGTCCCAGCGCCGGGAGCGCCACGACTCGCCGACCCGGCCACGCTCCAGCACGACGTGGCCGATGCCCAGCCGGGTCAGGCAGTGACTCATCGACAACCCGGCCTGGCCACCGCCGATCACGACCACGGGGTGGGCGGAACCGTCGACTCTCATGCCCCTTAGTGCAAGAGCGGGCCGTTGCCGATCGATGTCATCCGGAACAAATCCCCGTCAACGGAAGCTCACCGAGCGTGAGCGTCCCCGGTTACTTGAGGAGCTTCCGGATCTTCTTCTTGGCGCGGTAGCCGTACCGGAGAACCTTGGGCGGCACCTCGATGCGCAGCCGGGCGCGGCGCCGGGCGCCGGAGTGCTGCGGGCCGTCGAGCAGCGACGACGACCGGGCGAGCGTGCCCGCACGCGCGGCCTGGACGAGCGCGAGGGTCCGGGCGGCCCAGTCGTTGTGGGCGGCCTCGTGGAAGTAGTTGGCCGCGCACCACTCGGGCGTCGGGGTGCGGAAATCGGCCTTGGCGAGGTCGTCGAGGGTGCCGAGCGAGCCGGAGCCCTCGAACACCAGGTTGATCATCTCGGCGCTGACCCCGAAGTCGGACAGCACCAGCAGCGGCACGCCCTGGGCGATGGCCTCCAGCGCCGCCGTCGAGCTGACCGTGACGAAGCCGTGGGCGCGGGCCAGGTGCTCGTGCATCGGCCCTGCCTCGAACGACAGCTTGTCGGCGGGCACCCGGCCGTCGGCGGCCATGGTCTTCCAGAGCCGCTCGTAGTGGTGCTTCTCGTTGTGGGTCTGGCGTTCGTCGTCGCGGGCCCGCAGCTTCACGACCACCCGCAGGTCGGGCCGGGCGTCGGCGAGCGACTTCAGCGCCAGCAGCACGCTCTCGCGGTCGTCGCGCTTCATCGGCACCTTGGCCTGGGTGGCGAACACGACCCGGTCGCGCGCGTCGCCGGCCGAGGGGTGGCCGGTCAGGTCGAGGTAGGGCAGCCGGGCCAGCGCGATCTGGCCGCCACCTCCGAGCCGCTGGGCGATCTCGCCGAACTCCTGGGTCTCACGGCCGCTGTGCAGGATGAACAGGTCACACCCGCTGCGGTAGATCCAGGCCTTCTCGGTGGCCGGGACCGAGATGCCGGGCAGGCCGGTGATGAAGACGGGACGCGGCTTCAGCCCGGACAGGACCTCGCTGACCAGGGCGTCGACGACCGGCCCCGTGCAGGACACCAGGATCACGTCGGGCCTGAACCGCTCGGCGGCCTTGCGCAGCGCCCGCGCGCCCAGGGTCGGCACGTCGTGGAACCGGGTCCCGCTGACGGCGGCGGTGATCTGCGACTCCGAGGGGGCGATCGGGGTGCGCACCACGGCGAGTTCGATCTGCCAGTCGGCAGGGGCTCCTCCGACGAGCCCCGCGGCCCATTTCAAGTAGGAGTCGGAATCGGCCACGGCGAAAACGCGGATCAAGGAGCGACTCTTTCGTGAGCGAAAAGCTGGAGGTGGGAGCGGAGCGACGGACCCGCTGAGGCGGTCCACCAGTCGTCCGGCACGTCGACCGTCTCCACCGAGACGCCGCGTGCTCGCAGCAGGATACGGAGAGAAGTGACCGCCGTCGACGGCAGACTCAGCACCCGCTGGCCGGGGCGCAGGTCGCGCAACGTCATCTCGGCGGGGGCGCCGGTCTCGTAGACGGTGACGCCGTCGATGCGGCGGACCCGGTCGAGGTCCCTGGGGTCTTCGCGGCGGTGCGGGTAGTAGGCGACCGGCTCGTCGAGCGCGGTCAGCCACTTCACGTAGGCGTCGCGGTGGATCAGCCCGTTGCGCACCAGCGAGGTGCCCAGCACGACCGTCTTCTCGGTCGGCGGGCGCTTGCCGGGCTGGCTGCGCAACCAGGGGAAATCGTGTTTCACCACGTCGGCGCCGAGGGCGCGGACGGCCTCGACGACCTCGTCGGGCACCGGCAGCGCGGTGAAGACGGTGAGACGCCTGCGGCGGGCCAGCCGGCGCAGCCGCACCCCCGCCACCGCCCCCATGGCGGTGCGCGCGGTGCCGGGCACGGCACGGGCGCGCAGCAGCGGGCGGCGGGCGGCGAGCAGTTCGAGCAGCCGGATCGTGGCCAGGCCGTCGTCGACGAGCAGCAGCCGCCGGACCGGCGAGGTCAGCAGGCTGAGCTGGACGCGCCCGGAGAAGGCGTCGCCGACCGCCCAGGAGCGGCCGGGCTTGGGCATCTTCGCGGTGGGCTCGGCGAACCTCAGCCCGGTGGGCAGGTCGAGCCGGGAGATCTCGTTACGGGTCAGGCGGAGTGCGGGCAGGCCGGAGCGCGGCACGACGGTGGCGTCGTCGCCGAGCAGTCCCGCGTGCTGCGCCTCTATGACGCAGAGCAGTTGCAGCGGGGACTCGACCCACGCGACGGACGAACCGTCAGGACTCGCAGAACACTCCATGGACCCGTTCACGACGGGCTCACCGTAGCCGCCGTTGTCGACAGGACAGGGAACGACGGGTGAACAGCCGAATACGTGAACCCCCGGATCTCATGTGAATCACTGTCCCGGAGCGATTACAACGGTGCAACCGGTTGAAGGAATCCACTACGTTTCGTGTACGGTCCGCTGCTAAATGTACGTTTTCGCAGGTGTAACACAGGCAATGATCTGCCCCATGCTGAAGAGGAGTCTCGCCTGCGGTCTCGCTTTCGCCTTCCTGGCGGCGCCGCTGACCATAACCCCGGCCACCGCTGCGAAGGCGCCTCCGAACGTCGTTTTCATCCTGGCCGACGACCTCGACACGGCCGACCTCCACCGGTTCCCCAACATCAGGCGGCTGGCGTCGAGCGGCACGACGTTCTCGCACTTCTATGTGACGAATCCGTGGTGCTGTCCGTCGAGGTCGTCGATCCTGCGCTCGCAGTACATCCACAGCCACGGCGTGACCAGCAACCGCTTCCCGACGGGCGGGTTCAGGAGGTTCAAGCCGCTGGAGGAGAGCACGCTCGGCACCTGGATGAAGGACGCGGGTTACCGCACCGCGCTGTTCGGCAAGTACCTGAACGAGTATCCGGGCCACGAGGTGCCGCGCACCTACATCCCGCCGGGCTGGGACGAGTGGGCGGTCCCGGTCACCAACCTCTACCGCGAATACGGCTACGCCCTCAACGACGACGGCATCATCGTCGAGCGCGGCGGGCAGCCCGAGGACTATCTGACCGACGTGCTGGCCGGCAAGGCCGCCTCGTTCGTGCGCCGGAGCGACCCGTTCTTCCTCTACCTGTCACCCACCGCGCCGCACCGCCCGGCCAACCACGCCCCGCGCCACGCCGACGCGTTCGAGGGGGCGCGGGCGCCGCGCACGCCGTCGTTCAACCAGGAGGACCTGTCGGCCGAGCCGCTCTGGGTGCAGCAGCGCAAGCCGATGTCGCGGCGGGTGACGCGCAACCTCGACCAGATGTACCGCGACCGGCTCCGCTCGACGGCGGGCCTCGACGACCTGGTGGGCACGGTCGTCTCGGCGCTCGAGCAGGCCGGGAAGCTGGATGACACGTACATCTTCTTCGGCTCGGACAACGGCTTCCACCTGGGCCAGCACCGGCTGCGGTCGGGGAAGACGACGCCCTACGAGGAGGACATCCGGATCCCGTTGATCGTGCGCGGGCCGGGGGTGCAGGCCGGGCGGGTCGACACCTCGCTGGGCTCGACGGTGGACCTCGGCCCGACCTTCGCCGAACTGGCGGGCACGCAGGTGCCGGGCTTCGTCGAGGGCCGGTCGCTGGCGCCGCTGCTGCGCGGCCAGAAGGTGCCGTGGCGCGACGCCGTGCTGGTGGAGTTCGACAAGCCCGACTACGCGCCGGGCTGCCCGCCCACCTACCGGGCGCTGCGCACCGAGACCCACGCCTACGTCGAGTACGACACCGGCGAGCGCCAGCTCTACGACATGATCAGCGACCCGCACCAGCTGACGAACCTGGCCGCCACCGCCGACCCCGCGCTGCTCTCCGGGCTGTCGGGCCGATTGGCCGCGCTGCACGCGTGTTCGGGGGCCGGATGCCGGGTCGCCGATACCATTTTGGGTGAACGGTCAGATTTCCCTCCCTCAGGAGTGCAATGGATCGGACCCCGACCCCCGAACGCGCCGCATGTGATCGGCTGAGCCCAGGATTCGGTCATCTGATCCGGGCCGCGACCACCCTGGAACACCTGATCGACAGGGCGTTGCAGGACGAGATCGGGATCACCCACGTGATGTTCGAGGTGCTCATGCGCCTCTACCGCGACCACGACGGCTGCACCGCGATCAGCGCTCTCGACCTGACGCTGACCAGCGGCGGGATGACCCGGCTGCTCGACCGGATGGAGCGGGCCGGGCTGGTCACCCGGGCCCGCCACCCCGGCGACCGGCGGATGACGCTGATCCGGCCGACCGAGGAGGCCTCGGAGATCTTCCTGCGGGCCGTCGAGGTGCACGTGCGGGTGGTCGACCGCCACTTCGAGGCGCCCCTGTCGGCCACTGAACGGGAGCTCCTGCGGCGGGCCCTGGCCCGGCTCGAAGAAGTCTTGACCGAATAAATTTGGTTGCGCGGGAAGAAGTTGCTGACGAAGAAGGTTGTCGCACAACATGAGTGCCATTGCAACCGAGAACGTCCTCGACGCGACCGCCCAGGACCTGCTCTTCCGTGCCGCGCGGACGGCCAACACCTTCACCGACGAGCCCGTCTCCGACGAGACCGCGCACGCGATCTACGACTTGATCAAGTGGGGCCCGACCGCGTTGAACAACCAGCCGCTCCGCATCGTCTACGTCCGCTCCCCCGAAGCGCGGGCCAAGTTGGTCGAGCACATGAGCCCCGGCAACCAGGCCAAGACGTCCACCGCCCCGCTGGTCGCCATCCTGGCCGCCGACGTCGACTTCCACGAGCACCTGCCGCGGACGTTCCCGCACTTCCCGGGCGCGAAGGACGCGTTCGCCGACCGCGACGCACGGGTGGAGTCGGCTCGGTTCAACGGCGCTCTGCAGGTGGGCTACTTCATCCTCGGCGTGCGCGCCCACGGCCTGGCCGCCGGGCCGATGGCCGGCTTCGACAAGGCCGCCGTGGAGAAGGAGTTCTTCCCTGAGGGCCGGCACGAGGTGCTCGCCGTGGTGAACATCGGCAAGCCCGGACCGGACGCGTGGTTCGCCCGCAACCCCCGCCTCGACCTCCACGAAGCCGTCACGACCGTTTGATCCTGCCCACATGTGGCCCATCTCGATTGTGAGATGGGCCACTTTGTTCTGTATGAACTGGGAGCGCTCCCAACTGCGGTTATGTACTTTTTGTCCCCTAGAATCCCTTTAGATGTCGCTAACCGTTACAGGAGTAACAGTTAGGTTTCGGCATATTGACGGGTGCGTGGCCCATAGTGGACTCTTCGTGGGAGCGCTCCCAACCTGCTGAGCAGTCGGGGGTCGGCCGGGAGCCCACCTTTAGTCACAAATTCGGGAACCACCTGAGAGGGGTCCGGAATGATGAACAACACGCGCCGCGGTGTGCTCGCGGCCGTGGCCGCAGGATCGCTGGTCTTTACGGCAGCGGCCTGTGGCGGCGACGAGGCACCCGCAGCGGCACCAAGCGCGGGCGGCTCCGCGGCCCCTGCCGAGAAGATCGAGATCACGCTGAACACCTTCGGCGGCGGCGAGAACTTCGCCTACGACGACGCGGTGGCCCAGTGGAACGCGGCCAACCCCAACGTTCAGGTCAAGTACGTCAACCTGACCGACCGTTTTGAGGACACCTACCTGCCCCAGGTCCTCCAGTGGCTGGAGGCCGGCAGCGGCGCCGGCGACATCATCGCGATGGACGAGGGCGCGATGGGCCTCATGGCCGCCCGCCCGCAGTACTTCGCCGACCTCGGCCAGTACGGGCTCGACAGCCGCAAGGCCGACTTCCCCGCGTTCAAGTACGACGTGGGCGTGAACACCGAAGGCAAGCTGTTCGCCCTCGGCACCGACATCGGCGGCATGGCCATGTGCTACCGCACCGACCTGTTCGAGAAGGCCGGCCTGCCGACCAACCGCGACGAGGTCTCCAAGCTCTGGCCGACGTGGAACGACTACCTCGAGGTCGGCAAGCAGTTCAAGGGCAAGGTCAAGGACGCGGGCTTCGTCGACGGCGCCAACACCGTGTACAACTCGGTGCTCGCCCAGGAGGCCGGCAAGAACGGCGGCCTCTACTACTTCGACAAGTCCCAGGCCCTCGTGGTCGACAAGAACCCGGGCGTCAAGGCCGCGTTCGACTACGTGCAGTCCCTCAGCTCCGCGGGTCTGACCGCCAAGCTTCGCTCCTGGAGCGAAGAGTGGAACACCGCGATGCAGAAGGGTGGCTTCGCCACCATGGGCTGCCCGTCGTGGATGCTCGGCGTGATCTCCGGCACCTCCGGTGAGGGCAACGCCAAGAAGTGGGACGTCGCGGCGGTGCCCGGCGGTTCCGGCAACTGGGGCGGCTCGTGGCTGATGGTGCCCTCGCAGAGCAAGCACCCGAAGGAGGCCGCCGACGTCCTCAACTTCCTGACCGGGAAGGACGGCCAGGTCGCGGCGTTCAAGGAGGGCGGCAACTTCCCGAGCTCCGTGCCGGCGCAGCAGGACCCGACCGTCGCGGAAGCGAAGAACCCGTACTTCAACGACGCCCCGAGCGGCCCGATCTTCGCCGCCTCGGTCGCGCAGCTCGCACCGGTCTTCTTCGGTGAGAAGCACGCCCAGGTGAAGGCCGCCGTCGAGGAAGTCCTCGTGGGCGCCGACCAGGGTTCGGTCAAGTGGGACGAAGCCTGGACCCGCTTCGTGGAGGAGGGCGTGAAGGCCGCGGGCTGATCCCCCGGCCGTGCCTGACCGGCCCTTGCGAAAGGGCCGGTCACCTCGACCCCTGAGCGGCCGGCACGG
This sequence comes from Herbidospora mongoliensis, assembly GCF_001570545.1. GTDB lineage: Bacteria > Actinomycetota > Actinomycetes > Streptosporangiales > Streptosporangiaceae > Herbidospora > Herbidospora mongoliensis. The sequence continues at coordinate 292,663 of NZ_BBXD01000009.1, forward strand.
GCGACCCGCCCGCCGGCCGCTCCTTCCACGAAAGGTTGACGATGAGCCTCAGCGTCGACGCGGGCTCCCGGACCCGCACGGTGCCGCCCGGGCCGCGGCGGCACGCGCGCCCGCCGGGCGGCCGGCGACTGCTCTCCTGGCTGGACCTGCGGGCCGCACCGTATTTTTTCGTCTCGCCCTACTTCATCCTGTTCGCGATCTTCGGCATCTTCCCGCTGATCTTCACCGCCTGGGTCTCGCTGCACGACTGGCAGCTGGCCGGCGACAAGACGTTCATCGGGATGGAGAACTACACCGAGCTCCTCGCGGACGACAAGTTCTGGAACGCGGTGCTCAACACCGTCGGCATCTTCGTGATCGCGACGGTTCCCCAGCTGCTCCTGGCCCTGCTGCTGGCCAACGCACTGAACAAGAAACTGCGCGGCCGGCTGGTGCTGCGGCTGAGCATCCTCGCGCCGCTCATCACCTCGGTGGTGGCCGTCGCCGTCGTCTTCACCCAGCTGTACGGCCGTGACTACGGCCTGATCAACTGGGTGCTGGGCGGGCTCGGCATCGAGCCGATCCACTGGCAGAACGCGAAGTGGTCGTCGTGGGTCGCCATCGCCACGATGGTCGACTGGCGCTGGACCGGCTACAACGCGATCATCTACCTGGCCGCGATGCAGACCATCCCCAAGGACCTCTACGAGGCCGCCGCGATCGACGGTGCCTCCCCGCGCCGCCAGTTCTGGGGCATCACGGTCCCGCTGCTCAAGCCCACGATCATCTTCACCGTCATCGTCTCGACGATCGGCGGCTTCACCCTGTTCGCCGAACCGGTGATGTTCGGCGCCGGCCTGATGACCGGCGGCACGACGGGCCAGTTCCAGACGGTGGCCATGTTCATCGTCAAGGAGGGCTTCCGGGACTTCCAGTACGGCTACGCCGCGGCCGCGGCCTGGATCCTGTTCCTGCTCATCATGATCACCGCGCTGATCAACTTCGCCATCGTCCGCGGCCTTGGGAGATCACGATGACGACGCTGACCCACCGGGCCCCGAAGAGCTCGCCGCGCCGGTCTCGCGCTGGAGCGGACGGCCTCGACCCGTTCCGCGCCACCACGATGACCAAGGCGATGCTGGGGCTGGCCATCTTCCTGTCGATCTTCCCGATCTACTGGATGATCGTCATCGCGACCCGTACCAACGAGGACGCGCACAGCATGCCGCCGCCGCTGATCCCGGCCGGCAACCTGGGCGACAACATCAGGGCCGTGTTCGAGGCCGAGAACGCCCACTTCATGACGGGCATCATCAACTCGATCATCATCGCCTGCACGGTGACGATCGGCATCGTGATCATCTCGACCCTGGCCGGGTTCGCGTTCGCCTCGCTCACCTTCCGGGGCCGGAACCTGCTGCTGCTGTCGGTCGTGCTGACCATGATGGTGCCGCTGCAGCAGATGGGCATCGTGCCGCTCTACCAGATGATGGTCACGCTGGGCTGGACGAACACGCTGAAAGCGGTCATCCTGCCGTTCCTGGTGAACGGCTTCGGGGTGTTCCTCATGACGCAGTACACCCGCCAGGCCGTACCGAGAGAACTGGTCGAGGCCGCGCGGGTCGACGGCGCGAGCACCCTGCGCATCTGGTGGAATGTCGCCGTACCGGCGGTCCGGCCCGGCATGGCGGTGCTGGCGATCCAGACATTCATGCTGATCTGGAACGAGTTCCTCTGGCCACTCATCGTGCTCACGCCGGACAATCCGACTGTGCAAGTCGCCCTGAGGGCCCTGAACGACCGTTATTCGACGAACTACGTGCTCATCTTCGCGGGCACGACCATCTCGATCATTCCCCTACTGCTGGTATTCGTCTTTTTCGGACGCCAGATCATCGGCGGACTCATGGAAGGTGCGGTCAAGGAGTGACCCAGAACACAGAGACCCAGATCGACACCCCCGGTCTGGTGTTCCCCACCGGCTTCGTCTGGGGATCCGCGACATCGGCCTACCAGATCGAGGGCGCCCTCTCGGCCGACGGCCGCGGCCGCTCCATCTGGGACACCTTCGTGGCGCAGCCAGGGCGGGTCGTCGGCGGCGAGGACGCGTCGCTGGCCATCGACCACTACAACCGCTACCGCGACGACGTGCGGCTGATGGCCGATCTGGGGCTGACCGCCTACCGGTTCTCGGTCTCCTGGTCGCGCATCCAGCCCGACGGCAAGGGCGAGGTCAACGCCAAGGGCCTCGACTTCTACAAGAACCTGGTCGACGAGCTGCTCTCCTACGGCATCGCGCCGTGGGTGACGCTCTACCACTGGGACCTGCCGCAGGCCCTGGAAGACGACGGCGGATGGCCGTCACGCGATCTGTCGAAGCGCTTCGCGGACTTCGCCGCGATCGCCCACGGCGCCCTCGGCGACCGGGTGGCCAACTGGGCCACGGTCAACGAGCCGTGGTGCGCGGCCTTCCTCGGCTACTCCTCGGGCGAGCACGCCCCCGGCCGCCGGAACCCGGCGGAGTCGATCAAGGCGGCCCACCACCTGAACCTGGCCCACGGCCTGGCCGTGGAGGCGATGCGGGCCCAGCGCACCGACACGAGGATCGGCGGCTGCGTCAACCTCTACGCGATCAGCCCCCAGAGCGACACCGAGGCCGACCGCGAGGCCGCCCGCCGCATCGACGGCATGCAGAACCGCTTCTTCCTGGACGCCCTCATGCTCGGCCGGTACCCGCAGGACGTCCTCGACGACCTGACCCCGCTGATCGCGCCCGAGGAGTACATCAAGGACGGCGACCTGGAGCTGATCGCGGCCCCGCTCGACATGCTGCTGATCAACTACTACAGCCGCTTCACCGTCACCGGCGCGGAAGGCGGCCCCAAGTCCGCCTCGGCGGCCCCCACGGACTCGGGCTCCGCATGGCCCGGCAACGAACACGTGGGCTTCGTCAACGGCGGCCGCCCGGTGACCGGCATGGGCTGGGAGGTCGACGGATCGGGCCTGTTCGAGGTGCTCACCCGCCTGCGCGACGAGTACCCCGCCGTTCCTCTGTACATTTCAGAGAACGGCGCCGCCTACGACGACGTCCTGACCGAGGAGGGGACGGTCCACGACGCCGAGCGCCAGGCCTACATCGACACCCACCTGAGGGTCTGCCACCAGGCCATCGAGGCGGGCGTGCCGCTGGAGGGCTACTTCGCCTGGTCGCTCATGGACAATTTCGAGTGGGCGTGGGGCTACGGCAAAAGATTCGGCCTAGTCTACGTGGACTATCCAACCCAGACGCGCATCCTGAAAGATAGCGCTCTCTGGTATGCCGAGACCATCCGGCACGGGGGCCTCCGGGGTCCGGCACAATAGCTCCAACGTGGTGAGGGGGCAAAACTGATGAACGGGGACCGCCGCTCGGTCGTGAGGCCGACGCTCGAAGCCGTCGCCGCGCGGGCCGGAGTCGGGCGAGGAACGGTTTCACGGGTCATCAACGGCTCACCGAAGGTGAGCGAAAAGGCCCGCGACGCCGTGCTCCTCGCCATCGACGAACTCGGATACGTGCCCAACCGGGCGGCGCGCACTCTCGTCACCAACCGGACCGACACCATCGCCCTGGTGGTGTCGGAATCCGAGCAGCGCGTGTTCGACGAGCCCTACTTCGCCGGCCTGATCAGGGGAATCGGGTCGGCGCTGGCCGAAACGGGCCTCCAGCTCATCCTGAGCATGGCCCAGAACCGCAACGAGCACGACCGCCTGGAGCACTACCTGACCGGGCAACACGTCGACGGCGTCCTGCTGACCTCGGTCCACGGCGCCGACCCGCTGCCCGGCCGCCTCGAGGAACTGGGCGTTCCCACCGTGCTCGGTGGGCGCCCCGTCGGCCTGAACCCCTACAGCTACGTCGACATGGACAACCGCGCCGGGGCCAGGCAGGCGATCAAATACCTGCTCGGCAAGGGCCGCACACGGATCGCGACCATCGCCGGCCCCCAGGACATGGGCGTGGGCGTCGACCGGCTGGCTGGTTACCGTGACGCCCTCCTCGCGACCGGGCTGACCGAACGGGTCGTCTACGGAGACTTCTCCGAGGAGAGCGGCTCGACGGCGATGCGCGAACTTCTCGAACGCCACGGCGATCTCGACGCCGTGTTCGCGGCCTCCGACCCGATGGCGGTGGGCGCGCTGCGCGTGCTGCGGGAACGGGGCTGCGCGGTGCCGCAGGACGTCGCGCTGATCGGCTTCGAAGACTCGAAGGTGGCGCTCCACACGGAGCCGCCGCTGACCAGCGTCCACCAGCCGACCGAGTCGATGGGCCGCCAGATGGTCCAGCTCCTGGTCTCCCGCATCAACGGCGAGCCGCTGGAGCAGCCGGTCGTCATCCTCGACACCCACCTCGTGATCAGGGCGTCGACCTGATCACCCGGTGGTGAGGAAGGCCGGACAGCCCGTGGGGCGGCCCGGCTCTCCCGACCGGACCGCCGGCTTCCACGGGCTCAGCTCATGGCGACCAGGACCCGGCGGGAGCCCTGGAAGGGTCTGCGGCCATGGCCGACCAGGACGTTGTCGATCAGCAACACATCGCCGGTCCGCCAGTTCACGTCGACCGCGTGTTCCAGGCCCCGATCGCGCACCTGGATGACGTGGTCGGCCGGGATGGGGGTGCCGTCGGCGTACTGGACCGACTGCGGAAGATCCTCCGGGGGCATGATCTCCGCCAGCATCATGGCCGTCTCGTCGCCCAGGGACGCCGGGTGCCACTGGTCCGACTGGTTGAACCAGACCTCCGCCCCGGTCACCGGGTGGCGGGTGGTCGCGGGGCGGATCTGGGTGACGCGCAGGCCGCCGTCGCTCCGCCACGTCCATTCGGCCGACGACGCGTCGAGGAAGGTCTCGACCTCCTTCTTGTCGGACGTCTCGAAGGTCTCCTGCCAGCTCTTCCCCAGGCCCATCCCCCCGTGCAGGTTCTGGGTGTAGCGGACGCCCTTGGCGAACGCCTCCCGGACATCGGCGTCGAGCGATTCGAGCCACGTCACGCCGTCGACCACGGGCGTCGCGCCGCCGGACTCGGCGGCTTTCGCGCAGAAGAACATCAGGCGCGAGGGCCAGGTCGCCGCGTAGGAGAGTTCGTTGTGCATGGAGATGGTGTATTCGGCCGGATATTCGGTCGAGGTGTAGACGTTCTGGCCGACCTTGGTACGCGGGGAGTTGCCGTGGACGTAGGCCAGCCGGTTGGGCAGGAGCAGGTCCATCGGGGCGTCGAGGGCCGCCTCGGTCACGCCGAAGCCGCGGAAGACCAGGGCCTTCTTCTCGATCAGCAGGTCGTCGACCGGCGTCTCGCGTAGGAAGTCGGCCAGGGGTTGACCAGGGGAGGTCAGTTCGTGTGGTTGCCAGGTCATCGGGATCCCCTTTTGAGGTGACGGCGGAGCGCTTCGCGCTGGGATTCCGTGAGGACCGGGCGACTCGGGCGCGGCGGGTCGAGGAGCGAGGCAATCAGGGCCGCGGTTCTCGTGATGCCCGCCGACGGGTCGAGGTCCTCCGGAGCTGCGGGCTGCTCCCCCGATGCGAGCAGCTCACGCAGGTGTTCCCCCGCCTCGGGCCATTTCCCGGGCGGAAGCCATTTCGCCAGGCCCAGCTTCGCGAGCCGGGCGGCGTTGTCGGGACGGTCGGCCCCATCGGCCAGAACGAGCTGCGGAGTTCCGGCCATCAAAGCGCGGGTGAGGGTGCCGATGCCGCCGTGGTGCACAACCGCTCTGACTTTCGGTACGACCTGGTCGAACGGTAACCGATCGAACCAGCGCACCCCTTCTGGCAGCGGCGTGGGCAGCAATTCCGGATAGGGCGTCACTACTACAGCCGGTAGGCCGTCGACCGCTTTCAACGCGGACAGGTAGAACGCCTCGTTCAGCATCCGGCCGGTGCCGCCGGAGATGAGCACCGGGTGGTCGGCCACCACATCCGGAGAGAACGCTCCCCGGGACACGGCGTCGGGGACGGCGAATCCGGCGAGTTCGAAGCGCGCCGGTGATTTCGCGCCGGCCCGGTCGAACCAGTGGGGCCATAATCCGATGTCCATCGTGGCGCCGGCGAAGTAGCCATACCAGTCGGTTATGGGTGGCAGGCCGAGGTCGTCGCGGACGGACTGGAAGCCCGCGGCGAGTTCGGTCGAGTACATGTGGGCCGCCAGGCGGGCGCCCATGACCTGGATCGGCGACACCGCCACCCAGGCGACCGGGCACTTCAGCAGCTCGGCGGCGAACCTCACCGACAGGGCCGAGGTGTGACGGCCGACCAGCACGGTCCGGCCGGGGTCGTGGCGCTCCGCGATGGCCTTGACCTCGAAGGCGAGCTGCTCGAACAGGCCGTTGCGCTCGTAGAAGCCGAGCCACCCCAGGCCTCCCCTGGTGTCCATCAGCTGGGCGGTGTCGGCCTGGTGACGGGCGTACTGCTCGGCGGTGTCGATGGCGGCGAAGTCGAGGCCGGACGCCGCCGCCCGGTAGTGGGCGTGGGTGATCAAAGTCACCTCGTGGCCGCGCCCGCGCAGTTCGGCGCCGAGCCGGACGAAGGGCATCACGTCGCCGTCGGTGCCGTGGGTGACGGCGATTATCCTCGGCACGCCACCCGCCCGGCGCCTGGAATTTCGGCTGACAGTGAGTTGCGCATGAAAGTTTCTGTTCCCTTGCATCGGTGGCGGCCGGTGGGTGATACTCCGACTGAGAAAGCGCTCTCTCTTTCCCGGATGCCCGTCCTGGAATGAGACCAAAGAAGCAGTAGTGACATGTTCCTGTCAACGGTGATCCCGCATAATGGAACGGCCGGTTCCGGCGGTCCGGGAATGCGGGGCAAGCTCAGGTCGTGACTTTTTTTAAGTTCTATACTATCCTGCTTCCGGATGCCTGACCTGCACGGGAACTCGGCGAAGGAGGGTCGTCATCTTACTCGTCGGTAATTCAAGGGTAAGACGACATTCCAGAGTGGGGCGCGGCGTGCACTTGCGCGCGGCGAATGGATTCGTTTAATCTCTTGTGGGAGTGCGGTGGGAGCGCTCCCATAACGGTAAATCGGGTTCCGCAAGTTTCTGCAACTCAGCGCAACATTAGGAAGACGCTTATCGCGCCGGCCTTTTTCGGGTTGCCTTGGACCGTTCAAAGAAAGGCCACTCCGTGGCAGTGACGTCCACATCCACACCCGAGTCCGCGCCTCGTAGCTCCCTCGGCGGGCTCTCCCCCCAGCGCCAGGCTGCCCTCGCGCGCCTGCTCACCGCGCGCACGACCACGCCCATCCCCGCCGTCCCCCGTGACCAGGGCCCGCTCGTCTGCTCCTTCGAGCAGCGGCAGATGTGGCTCGGCGCGCAGCTCGACGGCGCGGCCCCGGCCCCCCACGCGACGCTGGGGCTGAAGCTCGACGGGCCCCTCGACGTCCCGGCGCTGACCGCCGCACTCGACGCCCTGATCGTCCGGCACGAGAGCCTGCGCACCGTCTACGCGCCTCCCGGCGCCGAGGCCGTGGAGCATCAGGGCGAGCCGCTCCAGATCGTGCTCGACCCGTTCCCGATGCCTCTCGACTTCCACGGCACGCCCGACCTCGCCGGCGAGATCACCGCCGAGGCCGTGACCAGGCGGTTCGACCTGCAGACCGGGCCGGTCGTGGCCACCACGCTGATCCGGCTGGCCGAGGACTCGCACGCGCTGCTCCTCGTGTGTCACCACATCGCCGCCGACGGCTGGTCGATGGGGGTGCTCGCCGATGAGCTGGCCGCCCTGTACAAGGACGCGCTCGGGGTTCCGGCGGCCCTCCCCGGGATCCCGGTTCAGTACGCCGACTACGCCGCCTGGTCGCGGGCCGAGCTCACCCCGGAAACCCTCGAGAGCCGCGCCGCCTACTGGCGGACCACGCTCGGCGGCACCGGCTCCGTCGACCTGCCGATGCGGCGCGAACGGCCGGTGCCTGACGGGCGGCGTACCCACACGAACTGGAGCCTGCTCGCCCGGGGCACCCTCGCCGCCCTGCAGACCGCCGGCGGGCCGGGCACGACGCCGTTCACCGCCCTGCTGGCGGTGTTCTCGATGCTGCTGGCCCGCTACACCGGCGCCGAGGGGGTCACCCTGGCGACCACCAACGGCGGACGCAGGCGGCGCGAGCTCGAAGGCGTCGTGGGGTGCTTCGTCAACGCGGTGCCCCTCCACGGCGACCTGTCCGGCGACCCCGCTTTCGCCGAGGTCGCGGCGCGCGTGCGCAAGGCCGTGGGCGGCGCGCTGAGCAACCAGCTGCCGCTGTCGGTGCTGGCCGACTCCGTGGATCTCAAGCTGCCGGTCAGCTTCTCGCTGCGCGGCTTCCGCGACCAGCGGGGCGGCGACTGGCCCGGCCTGACCGCCTCGATCTGGGATCACGAGGTCGACCACCAGGGCTATGAGCTGTCGCTGCTCGTCCACCTCGACGGCGACGTCACCGGGCTCGACTTCACCTACCGGCGCGACCTGCTCGACGACGACGTCGTCGACCGGATGGTCGGGCACTATCACCACCTCGCCGCCCAGATCGTGGCGAACCCGGCGGCCACGCTGGCGCAGCTCGACCTGGTGACGCCGCAGGAGCGGGACACGATCTTCGGGACGTGGAACGACTCGGCGAAACCGTATCCCGAGAGAGCGCTCCCTTTGTTGCTGGCCGAGCATCGCGACTCGACCGCGACCGCGACGACCTTCCACGGCGTCGCCCAGAGCCACGCCGACCTGCACGCCCGCGCCAACCAGATCGCCCGGCGGCTCCTCGACGAAGGGGTCACGCCGCAGAGCACGGTCGGGGTGCTGCTGGACCGCTCGCCCGACCTGATCGCGTCGCTGCTGGGCGTGTGGCTGGCCGGGGCGGCGTACGTGCCGATGGATCCGGCGTTCCCGCCGCAGCGGATCGCCGACATGCTCGAGACGGCGGCCACCGCGCTGGTGCTGACCGAGCGGAAGTACGTCTCCCGGTTCGACGGCCCTAAGATCATCGAGGTCGCCGCGATCGACGGCGACACGGCACCCGTCGACGTTCCACTGGACGTCGACGGCCTCGCCTATCTGATCTTCACCTCGGGCTCGACCGGGAAGCCGAAGGGCGTCCAGGTCACTCATCGGGGGCTGGTCAACCACGTCTGGTGGGCCGTCGAAGAACTCGCGGCCCGAGGCGACGGCGGCGCGCCGCTGCTCGGATCGGTGGCGTTCGACCTGGTGGTGCCCAACCTGTGGGCGCCGCTGGTGGTGGGCCAGACCGTGACGATCCTCGACCAGGACTTCGACATGGGCGAGCTCGGCGACCTGCTCTCCGAGAAGAGGTTCAGCTTCATCAAGCTCACCCCGGGCCACCTGGAGGTCCTGGGCCACCAGCTCGACGACACCCGCGCCGCGAGCCTGGCCGAGGTGATCGTCGTGGCCGGCGAGGCCCTGCCGGGATCGCTGGCCGACCGCTGGCTCGAGATCCTGGGCCCCGGACGGCTGATCAACGAGTACGGCCCCACCGAGGCCACCGTCGGCACGTGCGTCTACCCGGTCACCCACCGGCAGAACCACGAGGTCGTCCCCATCGGGGCGCCCCTGCCCAACATGCGCATGTTCGTTCTCGACCCGCACCGCCGCCTGCTCCCCGCCGGCGTCCCCGGCGAGCTCTACGTCGGCGGCACCGGTGTCACCCGCGGCTACATGAACCGACCGGACCTGACCGCCGAACGGTTCGTGGAGTTCGAGGGTGAACGCGTCTACCGGACGGGAGACCGGGTCCACTGGCTGCCCGACGGCAACGTCGCGTTCCTCGGCCGGTTCGACGACCAGGTGAAGATCCGCGGCTACCGCATCGAGCTGGACGAGGTCAGGGCCGCGCTCCTCGACCATCCCGGCGTGCGGGACGCGGTGGCGGCGGTGCACGAGGAACGTCTGGTGGCCTACTACGTTCCGGTGCGGGGCCAGGTCAGAGATCTGGCCGAGCACTGCGCGCTGAGGCTGCCCGAGTACATGGTCCCGGTGGTCTTCACCGAACTCGACCACATGCCGCTCAACGCGAACGGGAAGGTCGACAGGAAGGCGCTGCCCGCGCCTTCGACGGAGGCGACCTCGGCCGTAGAGCCTCGTACGGAGACCGAACAGAGGATCGCCGACGTCTGGAAAGAGGTCCTGAACCTCGAGACGGTCGGCGTCGAAGACGACTTCATCGCCCTGGGCGGCCACTCGCTGCTGCTGATCCGCATGATCGCCAAGCTCCGCCAGACGATGCCGGACAAGCCGATCAGCGTGGTCGACGCCCTGGCCAACCGGACCGTGGCCGCGCTCGCGGCCCTGGTCGACGGGCCGGCCGAGGACTCCACCGGTCTCCTGGTCAGGCTCACGAAGAACATCGCCGCCCCCACCATGACCCTCGTCTGCGTCCCCTACGGCGGCGGCAGCGCGGTCGTCTACCAGGCGCTCGCCGAGGCCTTACCCAAGGGCGTCGCGCTCCACGCCGTCGCCCTCCCCGGTCACGAACTCGGCGTCGACGAGGAGGTCCTCCCCTTCGACGAGGCCGCCGAGCAGATCTGCGCAGAGATCCTGGCCAAGGTCAAAGGCCCTCTGGTCCTGTACGGCCACTGCGTCGGCAGCGCCCTCACGACGGAGATCGCCCGGAAGGTCGAGTCTTCCGGACGGGAGATAGACGCCGTCTACATCGCCGGCAGCTTCCCGTTCGCCGTCCCGACCAAGGGCTTCAGCGGCCTGCTGAACAAGCACTACTTCAACAACCGCAGGCTGCGCAACAACAACTCCGAGGCCAACTGGCTGCGCGCCATCGGCGCCGACCTCGACGGCCTCGGCGTCGACGAGGTCGAACGCATCGTCACGACCATGCGCTCGGACGCGAAGGCCGGCGAGGCCTACTTCACCCGCCTCATCGACGAGGGCGCGACTCCCCTGAAAGCCCCGGTCGTCTCGATCGTCGGCAGCCGCGACCCGATCACCGACTTCTACGAGGAGCGCTACCGCGACTGGCACGTCACCGCCAGGACGACGGCCCTCGTGGTGATCGACGAGGCCGGCCACTACTTCCTCAGGTACCGGGCCGAGGAACTGGCGAAGATCATCACCACCGTCCACACCGACCTCGACGGCCCGCACACTTTCAGTACCTGGCGCAAAGAAGCCGTCTCCCGCGACAAACCCGCACAAGAGGCCACCCTCGGCCGGTTCCTGCGGGTCGCCATCGGTCAGACCGTGTCGATGGTCGGCACCGCGATGACCGAGTTCGCCGTCCCGATCTGGGCCTACCTGAAGACCGGCTCGCTCCTCCAGTTCAGCCTGTTCGCGATCATCGCGCTGGTGCCGGGACTGCTGCTGGCCCCGCTGGTCGGCGCGCTGGTCGACCGCAGCGACCGGCGCAAGGCGATGCTCGTCGGCGACGGCGCGTGTCTCGGGTTGCAGGCGCTCATGCTGGGGCTGCTGCTCACCGACGCCCTCCCGATGCCCGCTCTGTACGGCATCCTCGTCCTGCTGAGCGTCGCGCTGACGGTGCAACGCCTGGCCTGGGCGTCAGCCGTACCGCAACTGGCTCCCAAGCACTATCTCGGTCACGCGGGCGGTGTGCTCCAGCTGGGCAACGCCATCGGCCGCCTGATGGTCCCGCTGTTCGCGGTGGCGGTGCTGGCCGCGATCGGCCTGAACGGCATCCTGATCGCCAACGTCGTCTGCTACCTGTTCGCCGTCACCGTCACGCTGCTCACCCCGTTCCCGAAGGCGATGGCCTGGGCGCGGCGCGAGTCGGTCGGCGCGGAGATCAGGAACGGCTTCACCTACCTGTGGCGGCGGCCGGGCCTGCGGGCGATGGCGATCACCATGTTCGCCGTCAACTTCTTCCTGTTCACCGCGTTCACGATGATCTCGCCGCTGGTGCTCTCGATGGGCGACCTGGGCGACACCGGGACCGTCGCGCTGGTGGCGGCGGCGGGCGCGGTCACGGGCGGGTTCGTGATCTCGATCTGGGGCGGGCCGCGCCGCCGCCGGATGTTCGGGATGCTCGCGGCCGTGGGGGTCGTGGCGATCTTCGCCTTCGCGATGGGCCTGCGCCCGTGGCTGCCGCTGGTGGCGCTCGGCGCGGCCGGGATGGCGCTGTTCATGACGATCAGCGACGGCATCTGGATCACGATCATCCACTCGAAGGTCCCCCAGCGCTACCACGCCCGGGTGATCGCCATCAACCAGATGCTGGCCATGTCGACCCAGCCGATCGGCCTGGCCGTGCAGGCGTGGCTCGCCGGGCTGGTGTTCGTCCCGCTGCTGCGCGAGGACGGCGCGCTGGCCTCGACGGTCGGCGTCGTGATCGGTGTCGGCGAAGGACGCGGCATCGGCCTGCTCTACCTGATCTGCGGCCTCGCCATGGCCGTCACCATCGTGCTCGCCCTCCGGCACCGGGCGCTCCGGAACTTCGACCGGGACACCCCCGACGCAGAACCCGACGATCTCGTCGGCCTCGCTGAACTGAAGGGAACCTCCGCATGACCCCCACCGAATCCGCCGTCGCAGAGATCTGGACCGAACTGCTCGGCGAAGCACCGCCGTCGGTCGACGACGACTTCTTCGAGCTCGGCGGCCAGTCGCTGACGATGGTCCAGTTCCTGGCCCGGGTCGAGGAGCAGTTCGGCGTCGAGTTACCCATCGACGTGCTGTTCGCCAGCGGTTTCACGGTCGCGGAGGCGGCGAAGGCGATCGACCAGGGCCGGATCGCGGCCGTGGACGACGACGAGCTGGCCGCGCTGCTGAAACAGCTCGACGGCATGTCGGACGACGAGATCAACGAACTGCTCTCCGACGCATGAGAATCCTGCTCGCCCAGAACATGTTCCACCTGCCCAGCCACGGCGGGGCGAACAAGTCCAACCGGATCATGATGGAGCAGCTGGCCGCGCGCGGCCACGAGTGCCACGTGGTGGCCCCGATGAGCGGCGCGCTGCGGGACACCTCCATCGACGATCACGTGACGTACCTGAAGGGGCTGGGCGCGGAGGTGACCTCCGCGACCCCCGACGTCCTGAAATATCGGTACAACGGGGTGCAGGCGCACGTGGTGACCAGAGCGTCGTCGCTGGCACGGCAGATCGGCGAGGTGGCCGGCGAGGTCTCCCCCGACTGGACGCTGGTGCCCTCGGACGACCCCGGGCTCATCGTGCTCGGCGCCGCGCTGAAGGCGACCCCCGAGAGGGTCGTCTATCTGGCCCACACGCTGCAGCAGCTGCCGTTCGGCCCGGGGGCGTTCTACCCGAGCGCGGCCGGGACGCGGATGGTGAAGCGGGCGGCGTCGATCGTGGCGGTGAGTCAGGCTGCGGGGGCGTATCTCAAGAAGTGGGGCGAGATCTCGTCCACGCTGATTTATCCCCATATTTACGGAGATCCGCCGGAGCTGGCCGCCGGGGACCTGGTCACGATGATCAACCCCTGTGGCTACAAGGGCCTGAGCGTCCTGCTGGGTCTGGCCGACGCGCGGCCGGAGGCCGGGTTCCTGGCCGTCCCCACGTGGGGCACCACCCCCGAGGACCTCGACGAGCTGCGGAAACGCCCCAACATCGAGATCGGGCAGCCGTCCGACGACATCGACGACATCCTGTCGCGGGCCAAGGTCCTGCTCATGCCGTCGCTCTGGGACGAGACCTTCGGGTACGCCTGCGTCGAGGCCATGGCCCGGGGCGTCCCGGTGATCGCCAGCGCCGTCGGCGGCCTGTCGGAGGCCAAGCTCGGCGTGCCCTACTCGGTCCCGGTGCGCGGCATCGAACGCTACGAGTCGGTCGGCCAGGCCAGACCCGTCCCCGTGGTCCCTTCCCAGGATCTGGGGCCCTGGCTGAACGCGCTGGACCCCGTGGTGGGCGACGACTCGCTGCACCGCCACCTGGCCCGCCGGTCGCGGAAGGCCGCGCTCGGATTCATCGCCTCACTGGACGAGGCCGCTTTGGAGACCCACCTGGCCGCCCTGCGCCCCAACCGCCGCCTCGCCGCACTGGCGGCGCTCGCCGCGGCCCGCGCTAAGGAGTCACAGTCATGATCGGAGCGGTGAGGGAACGCACCCTGACGCCCGTGTCCGAGGCCGATCTGTCGCGGATGCTACGGATCCGGCACTTCGAGAAGGCCCTGCTGCGCCTGTTCGAACAGGGCCGCCTGAACGGCACCACCCACACCTGTCTCGGCCAGGAACACGTCCCGGTCGCGGTCAGCGGGCTGCTGAAGCCGCACGATCACGTCTTCAGCAACCACCGGGGTCACGGCCACTTCCTGGCCAGGTACGACGAGCCGCACGCCCTGCTGGCCGAGATCACCGGCCGGGAGGGCGCGCTCTGCAACGGGGTCGGCGGCAGCCAGCACATCTACCACGAGCGGTTCCTGTCGACGGGCGTCCAGGGCGAGTCGCTGCCGGTGGCGGTCGGGGTCGCGCTGAAGCACAAGCGGACCGGTGACGGGATCGCCTGCGCGTACATCGGCGACGGCACGTGGGGCGAGGGCTCGGTGTACGAGGCCCTCAACATGGCCCAGGTCTGGGGCGCGCCGCTGCTGGTCGTCGTCGAGCACAACCGGATCGCCCAGTCGACGCCGACCACGGCCCAGATGGCCGGCACGATCGCGGGCCGCTGCGCCGGGTTCGGGGTGCTGCACCACCGGGTGGAGTCGGTCGACGTCAACGTGGTCCGATCCTCGCTGGAACCGCTGCTACGCCGGATCCGGGAGGAGAAGCGGCCGGCCGTCTTCGAGGTCTCGGTGCACCGGGCCGGCCCGCACAGCAAGGGCGACGACACCCGGACCGCGACAGAACTCGCCGAGGCCGCCGCCGGGAACTGGTACGCGCACTACCTGCGTGACTTCCCCGCGCAGGTCGCGGCGGCTGAGGAGATCGAGCGGGCGTTCATCGACGCCGCGGTCGAGAACGTGCTGGCCCGCCCCCTGTCGGAGTGGTCATGAGAGTCGCCGAACACCTGAACAGGGCCCTGCACTCCGTTCTGGAGAAGGACCCGTCGGTCCACGTGCTGGGCGAGGACATCTCCGATCCGTACGGCGGCGCGTTCAAGATCACCAAGGGCCTGTCCGACCGGTTCGGCCCGCGCGTGATGTCCACGCCCCTGTCCGAAGGGGGGATCGTCGGCGTCGGCGCCGGGCTGGCCCTCGCGGGCGATCGCGCCATCGTGGAGATCATGTTCGGCGACTTCGCCACGCTGGCCTTCGACCAGCTGGTGAACTTCGCCGCCAAGTCGACGACCATGTACGGCCGTCAGGTGGACGTACCGCTGATCGTGCGTCTGCCCACCGGCGGCCGCCGGGGCTACGGACCGACGCACAGCCAGAGCCTGCAGAAGCACTTCATCGGCGTCCCCGGCCTGTCGGTGTACGAGATGAGCCCCTTCCACGACGCCGAGCACCTGTTCACCGAGATCTTCGGCAGCGGCCGCCCGGCGGTGTTCTTCGAGGACAAGGTCCTCTACACCAAGCCGATGCTCAGCGGCGGCGACGGCCTGCACACCTTCGAGATGCGCGACGGCTGGGCGGTGATCCGCACCGAGGAGGACACCGAAGACGTGCTGCTGGCCCCCGGCGGCCTCACCGACCGCGCCCTGATCGCCCTGCGCGACCTGCTGCTCGAAGACGAGATCGCCTGTACGTTGCTCGTCCCCGCCCGCCTCCACCCGCTCGACGTGACTCCGGTCGCCGACGTGCTGGCCGCGGCCAAACGGGTGCACGTCGCCGAGGACGGCACCGCCGGGGGGACGTGGGGCGCGGAGGTGGCCCGGCTGCTGCACGCGCGGCTGTGGGGCCGGCTGACCGCGCCGATCACGCACATCTCGGCGCCCGACTCGATCATCCCGACGGCCGCCCATCTCGAGGCCCGTTGTACCGTCCAGGCCGCCGACATCCGCCGTGACATTCAGAGGGCAATCAGCAGGTGACCGAATTCCGTATTCCGAAGCTGAACAACAACGATGACAGTTACATCCTCGTCGAATGGCTCGCCGCCGACGGCCAGGAGGTGAAACAGGGCGATCCGCTCGTGGTCATCGAGACGTCCAAGACGGCGGAGGAACTGGAAAGCCCGGTGGACGGTCTGCTGACCATCAAAGTGCATTCGGGTGACTGCGCGCCGGGCCAATTGATCGCGGCCATCGGTTCTTTCGTGGAGGTCGTGGAACCGGTCGTACCGGAAATCCCGCCATTTGAATCCGGCGAGATCGACATCGTCATCACGCGCCCGGCCCAGGTGCTCATCGAGCGGCACGGCATCACGCTGGAGCGGGTCCGCGCGCTGGGCAAGAAGGTGATCCGCGCGGAGGACGTCGAGACGCTGTCCGACCCCCGGGAGATCGTCCGGCTGCCGAAGGCACAGCGTCAGGCGGCCGACGTGGTCGCGATGTCGCACCAGACGATCCCCGCCGCGTTCACCGTGGTCAAGGCCGACGTGACCGACACGGGCAAGCTCACCCGGGACCTGTCCAAGCACGCCCGGACCCTGATCGGCCTGTCGGAGCTGCTGGTCAAGGCGGTGGCCGACCAGCGCGCCGCGTTCCCGCGCCTCTTCGCCGAGTGGCTCGGCGACGGCCGGATCCGGCTCGCGGAGGGGTCGCACGTCGGCGTCACCATCGACGTGGGGAAGGGCCTGTTCGTCCCGGTCGTCCGCGACGCGGACGCGCGTCCGCTCGACGCGGTGGCCCGGGAGCTCATGGACTACCGGATGACCGCGCTGCGCGGCAGCTTCCGCGAACGCGACCTGGTCGGCGCCAACATCGCCGTCACCCTGCACACCGAACCCGGCGTGGAACTCGCGGTGCCCATCATCTACCCCGGCCACGTGGCGGCGCTCTCGCTCGCCTCGGCCCAGCAGGAGGTCCAACCGTCCGATGAAGGTTTCACGGTCCGCCAGACGGTACGCATCGGGCTCGCCTTCGACCACCGTGTCGTGAACGGCCGCGATGCCGCGCTCTTCCTCGGAGCGGTCAAACGGTTGCTGGAAGAACCGCGCAGATGGTTGGAATAACCCGGCGTGGTGTATTTGTGCTGATGTCACTCAGCGCCGCCGGCGCCTGCGCCGCAGACCGACCGAGGAGAACCATGACTCCCCTACGCTTCCCGCGCGAGTTCGTCTGGGGGGCGGCGACCTCCGCCTTCCAGGTGGAAGGAGCCACCAAAGAAGACGGCAGAGGGGTGTCGGTCTGGGACACCTTCGCCGCCACCCCCGGGAAGGTGCGGGACGGCGACACCGGTGACCCGGGCGCCGACCAGTACCACCGCTACGAGCAGGACATCCAGCTCATGCGCGACCTCGGCCTGGAGAGTTACCGCTTCTCGGTCGCCTGGCCGCGCGTCCAGCCCACCGGCACCGGCCGCCCGAACCTGAAGGGCCTGGACTTCTACAAACGCCTGGTCGACGGCCTGATCGGCGCCGGCATCCGCCCGATGGTCACGCTGTTCCACTGGGACCTGCCACAGGCCCTCCAGGACCAGGGCGGCTGGGAGAACCGCGACACGGCCTACCGTTTCGCCGAATACGCCGAGATCATGTACGACGCCCTGCACGTCCGCGACTGGCTCACCATCAACGAGCCGAAGACGGTCGTCGACTGCGGCTACCGCACCGGCATCCACGCCCCCGGCATCAGCGACGACGACCGCGCCCTGGCCGCCTGCCACCACCTGCTGCTGGGCCACGGCCTGGCCTCGCGGATCCTGCACGACAGGCACCCCGGCCGCCGGATCGGCCCCGCGCTGAACCTCCACCCGACCTACCCCGCCGACGACTCGCCCGAGGCGAAGGAGGCCGCCCGCCTCCAGGACGCCCGCGAGAACCGCCTCTACCTGGAACCCGTCTTCAACGGGACCTACCCGGAGGAGGCCATGACCCGCCATGACATGATCATGGCCGGAGACCTCGACATCATCAGCGAGAAGGTGGACGTGCTCGGCGTGCAGTACTACACGCCCCTCTTCATCGACGCCGACCAACGACGCGTCGTCCGCCACCCGGTCAGGGTGGCCAACTGGCTGGAGGACTACCCCGACGGCCTGCACGACATCCTGATGCGCCTCACCCGCGACCACCCCGACGTGCCGATCGTCATCACCGAGAACGGCCTGGCGACCGACGACTCGGTGGCCGCGGACGGCGGCGTGCACGACGAGGATCGCGTGAGTTATCTGCGCGGCCACATCGGCGCGATGCACCGCGCGATGAAAGCGGGCGCGAAAGTCGAGGGATATCACGTCTGGTCATTGCTCGACAATTTCGAATGGGCCGAGGGATACAGCCAGCGATTCGGTGTCGTGCACGTCGACTTCGAGACCCAGAAAAGAATTCCCAAGGACAGCGCACATTGGTACCGGGACCTCATCGCGACCGGCGAACTGCGTTGACCCAGCAGTTGTTCGTTGACTCACCCATCCAGAAAACACTAGGTTGTGGGAGCGCTCCCACTCGGGCGGCCAAGAGGCTGCCGAGCTGGGCCTGTGACATGGCGCATACCCTTGACCCTGTACCTCGGAGAAAGGACACCCCCCGTGCCCCAGTACACCCTCCTCAGCGGCGGTTACCGCGCGGAGCTCACCGAACTCGGCGGCGCCGTGTCGGCCCTCACGCACGGAGGACGTGACCTGATCCCGAGCCGGCCCGTCGACGGGCCGATCGAGTTCTACAACGGCACCCTGCTGGCGCCGTGGCCCAACCGGGTCGTCGGGGCACGCTACGTGTTCGCCGACGAGTGCTTCGAACTCCCCGTGAACGAGCCCGACCGCGGCCACGCGCTGCACGGCTTCGTGTCGGAGGCCCACTGGTCGTGCGTGGAGTTCACCGCGATCGAAGACCACCGCTCGTCGGCGGTCATGACGTACACGCTGGAACCGCACCAGGGCTACCCCTACCGGCTGGCCCTGACCGCGACCTACGTCCTCGACGAGTCGGGCCTGACGACGACGCTGAAGGCCGAGAACATCGGCGACGCGGCCGCGCCCTACGGCTGCGGCCCCCACCCGTGGCTGCTGGCAGGCCCCGACGAGACCGAATACACGCTGTCGCTCCCGGCCGGGAAGGTCTTCCTGACCGACGAGCTGCTGGCCCCCACCGACCTGGTGTCGGTCGAGGGCACGGAATACGACTTCCGCACCGCCCACGCCCTCGGCTCGGTGGCGATCGACCACGCGTACACCGCCCTGACCGAGGGCCGCGTCGTGGTCGGCGGTCCCGGCGGCGCCGTGGCGATGACGTGGGACCACCAGGCCCTTCCGTGGGTCCAGGTGTGCAACGGCGTGGGCCTGGGCTTCAAGGGCGTCGCGGTCGAGCCGATGACGTGCCCGCCCGACGCCTACAACAGCGGCACCGACCTGATCGTCCTCAAGCCCGGCGACACGCACGAGGCCGCTTGGACCATCTCGGCGGCCTGACGACCCATGGACAGCAAAACGAAGCGGTCGCTGACGACCGCCCAACTCGACGCGCTCGTGATCGGCGCCCTGGGCGCCGGCGTCGTGTCGGCCGAGGAACTGCCAGACGGCTTCGCCAACGCCGTCTGGCGGCTCGGCCTCGACGACGAGTCCCAGGTCGTCCTGAAGGTCGGCCCTCCCCCGGGCCTGCCCCTGCTCACCTATGAGCGGGACCTGCTCCGGACCGAGGCCATGGTCTACCACCTGGCCAAGGGCACGGGCCTCCCCATGGCCACCCTCCTGCACGCCGGCTTCGACGACCCGGAGATCGGCGGCGACTGGCTGATCCTGTCGATGTTGCAGGGCACGCCATGGAACCGAGCGGCCCCCGACCCCGCCCGCGACGCGTCACTGCGACGGGAGATGGGCGGCCACCTGGCGACCCTGCACCGCATCCCCGGCACGGGGGACTTCGGCTACCCCTACGCCGGGCTCACGGGCGACACGTGGCGCGAGGCGTTCCTGAAGATGGTGGGAGCCGTCCTCGACGACGCGGTCAAGTGGGACACCCGCCTCCCCGCGACCATCCTCGACCTGGTCGGCGCCTTCCACCGCAACGCCGCGGCCCTCGACGACGTGCGCTCGCCGTCGCTGGTCCACTTCGACATCTGGCCCGGAAACGTGTTCCTCAACGCCGACGGAACCGTCGAGGCGCTGATCGACCACGAACGCGCCTTCTGGGGCGACCCCTTGGCCGACTTCGTCACCCCGACCATCTTCGGCGACCTCTCCGGCGACGATCCGATGCTGGCCGGCTACCAGGAGGGCGGCGGCCGGGCCGCGTTCACCCCGACGTCTCGAGTGCGCTTCGCCATGTATCAGGCGTACCTGTACCTGATCCTCCTGGTCGAGGACGGCCCGAGGCAGTATCCACAGGCGGAGTACGCCCGCATCCGCAACGGCGCCACCGAGGGCCTCGTCCGCGCCCTCGGAGTGCTCACCCACGGTTGATCTTCAGCGGCGGCGGGACGCGATCCGCCGCCGCTGAAAGTCTCACTTCCTGCGCCTCTCCGTCTCTTGGGATGACCGGCTGCCACCTTCGTGAACCAGAGCGTTCTCTCCATGTCGTCTATCAGGTACCAGACCCGGCCGCCTGCGGTGACCTCGTACTGCCACTGCTCGAGCTCCCGGCCTTCCAGCTTCACCCTGCCGAGGGTCCCTTTGAGCGGGTGCTGTCGATCACTGACACGGCGCGGCTCGCTGGTGACGTCGATCCAGCAGCGGTCACAGTTTCCCGGGGCCTGCGCGCAGAGTTCGCGCCACGATTTCGCCGCCCTGCCGTTCTCGGCGCGTACCAGCTAGTTCGTGGGGCGCCGGAGCTCGTCACCGCGCCCGGTCATTCCACACCGTGGATGGACTGTCCTCCTGAGCCGTCGAAAGGACCCGCCAGCTCTCGTGCGGTCTCGGGGTCGCTCCACACCAGGGCCGTCGACGTCCATGACTTACGGGCCTGGGCGTAGGGCAGCAGCTCGCCGGTGTCCGCGCCGGCGAGTAGATGCGCCAGCAACTCCCGGACGCACTGAAGGCGCTCCGATTCGGGCAGCCAGACAAGCCACGGAAGATCCTC
The DNA here is from genome assembly GCF_001570545.1 of Herbidospora mongoliensis. Lineage (GTDB taxonomy): Bacteria > Actinomycetota > Actinomycetes > Streptosporangiales > Streptosporangiaceae > Herbidospora > Herbidospora mongoliensis. The sequence continues at coordinate 313,636 of NZ_BBXD01000009.1, forward strand.
GCTGAGCGCCTCTTCCGCGAGTACCGGATTTGCTCGCGCGACGATGGCCATCGATCGAGCCAAGGTGAGCAGCGCGCCTCGGGCGGCCTGATATCGCTCATCTCGTACGAGCCACACATTCTCCGCATCGCGCCGTTCGAGCAGCACGTCAGCGGCGTCGAGTTGGGGGAACACCTCATTGCGCTCACGCGCCAGCGCACTGAACGGAAAAGTCTTCACCCGCCCAGGCTAGTCGAACCATGCATCAGTAGCGCAACACTAATTCAACACTCTCGCCAATCTTAGCGGAGAGTGATCCCTCAAACACAACCAATCCCACATTCGCCGCATGACGAAGTGGGCGGAACCCCGCGGGGTTCCGCCCTCTGCTCGGTCAGACCACCTTCGCGAGCATGATCGGTTCGGTCGTCGGCTGTTGGGAGCCTCCGGCCGGTTCCACCGTCACTCCCAAGTGTTCCGTCCCCGCCGGCAGGTTCACGGTCGCCGTTCGCACGCCGCCGCCGTCCATCAGCCCGGCCGAGCGGATCTGTTCGCCGCCGATGACCCACATCTGGTAGGTCTTCGAGGCGTCCAGCGGGGGCAGGTCGGAGGTGAACATCACCTTTCCGCGGTCGCCGGAGGCGATCACGGTCGCGGTGCCGCCGCCGACCATCCTGACCTTGCGGACCACGGCGTCGGGGGCGGCCAGGAGGCTCTGGGTCTCCTGGATCGTCGCGTCCCTGGCCTGGATCTCGTTGATCGCGATGACCCCGATCGACACCGCCGCGACCGCCGAGGCGGCGGCCAGGGCGAGCGCCCAGCGGCCGCCCCTTCGGCGGAGCGGGACCACCTCGGCGACCGGTGGTTCCTCCTCCTCCTCGACCTGAGGAGGTTCCTGGCGGACCTCGGTGATCTGCGCCATCACCCGCGACTTCAACGCCCGAGGCGGCATCTCCGCCACGGCGGCGCCGAGCCGGGCGGCGGTCGCCTGTAGTCCGCGGACCTCGATCGTGCAGGTCTCGCACCTCGACAGGTGCCCCTCGAACTCGCCGAGTTCGCGGAGGGGCAGGGCGTTCAGGGCGTAGGCCCCGGACAGGGTGTGGATCTCGTCGTTCACCTCTCCACCCCCATGCAGTCTCGCAGTCGTACCAGCCCGTCGCGCATCCGTGTCTTCACGGTCCCCAACGGGACCTTCAAGAGACCGGCCACCTCGGGATAGGAATATCCGCCGTAGTAGGCCATCGTCACGGCCTGCCGCTGTAACTCGGTCAGCCCGTCGATGCAGCGCCGCACCCGTTCGCCCTCCAGGCGGGTGGTGACCGTCTCGGCCACGTGGTCGTAGGCGACGTCTCCGCCCATCTGGGCGACCCGGTTCTCCCGGTCGGTCGACGCCTGCGCGGACCTGACCCGGTCGACGGCGCGGCGGTGGGCCACGGTCATCACCCAGGACATGGCGCTCCCCCGGGCGGGGTCGAAGCGGGCGGCGCTGCGCCACACCTCCACCATCACCTCTTGGGCGACCTCTTCGGCCTGGGCCCGGTCCCGCACGACCCGCCTGATCAGTCCGAACACGGAGGCGATCAATCTGTCGTACAGACGCTCGAAAGCCGCCTCGTCGCCACGGGCGACCAGCACCAGCAGCTCGTCGAGCTCGGGGTTGCGGCCCGTGATGGTTATGGGCACGACATCGTTCACAAACCCCATTCGCCGCAGGCTGCCTCACGGATTGCCCGGGTAGAGGGGAATTATGGAAACCACCGTGGTGATCGCGGGCGGCGGGCCCGCGGGGGCGATGCTCGGCCTGCTGCTGGCTCGGGCGGGGATCGAGACGGTCCTGCTGGAGAAGCACGCCGACTTCTTCCGGGACTTCCGGGGGGACACGATCCATCCCTCGACGATCCAGGTCCTCGACGAGCTCGGGCTGCTCGACGAGTTCAACGCCATTCCGCACCGCGAGTTCGAGTATTTCGGGCTCTACACCGGTGAGGAGTTCATCCCGATGGCCGACTTCCGCGGGCTGCCCGGCAGGCACCGGAAGCTGGCGATGGTGCCCCAGTGGGACTTCCTGAAGCTGATCACGACCACGGCCGACAAGTACCCGAACTTCCAGATCATGATGGAGACCAAAGCTGTCGGCGTGATCCGCGAGAACGGCGCCGTGCGCGGGCTGAGGGCCGAGTCACACGGGAGGCAGACCGAGATCCGGGCCGCGCTCACCGTCGCGGCCGACGGACGGCAGAGCGATCTCCGCAGGACCGTCGGGTTCGAGCCGACCGACATCGGGGCGCCGATGGACGTGCTGTGGTTCCGGCTCCCCCGCCACGACGGGCATCCCGACGACGTCTTCCTCCGGCCGGGGCGGGGCACGGCGCTGGTGTCGATCAACCGGGGCGACTACTGGCAGATGGCCTATCTGATCCCCAAGGGCGGGTTCGACGACCTGAAGGCGCGGGGGCTCGACCACTTCCGTACCAGCGTCACGAACCTGCTGCCCTACCTCGACACGAGCACGATCACCTTCGACGACGTCCAGCTGCTGACCGTGATCGTCGACCGGCTGCCGCAGTGGCATCTGCCGGGGTTCCTGGTCATCGGGGACGCCGCGCACGCCATGTCGCCCATCGGCGGGGTCGGGATCAACCTGGCGATCCAGGACGCGATCGCGGCCGGGAATCTGGTCACCGGGCCTCTCGTGAGGGCGCAGGCGAATCGCCGGCCCTTCCTCGCGCCGGTCCCGGGTTCTCTCCTGGCGAAACTGCGGCGCCGCCGGTGGTACCCGACGGCGGCCACCCAGGCGCTCCAGGTGCAGGTCCAGAACCGGATCATCGCCAAGGTCCTCGCCGGTGACGCCGATGCGGGGTCCATCGGCGCCGCCGCGCGCAGGATCCCGATGCCGGTACGCCGTCTCCTGGGCCGTGCCATAGGGCTGGGTTTCCGGCCGGAGCACGTACGCTCATCTCACTGAATGGACATGGCAGGCCTGTCTTTTGGACGAGGAACGATAACCTCGTATGTCGTGAGCGCACTCAACCTCGACACCTGGCGTGACCTGCCCGCCGCACAGCAGCCTGAGTGGCCTGACCGCGGCGCGCTCGACGATGTCGTCACCGAGTTGCGCGGGTTGCCGCCGCTGGTCTTCGCCGGAGAGTGCGATCGGCTGAAAGACGAGCTGGCGGCCGTCGCGCGCGGCGAGGCGTTCGTCCTGCAGGGCGGTGACTGCGCCGAGACCTTCGCCGGCGCCACCGCCGACAACGTCCGCAACAAGATCAAAACGCTGCTCCAGATGGCGATCGTGCTGACCTACGCCGGGCGGGTGCCGGTGGTCAAGATCGGCCGGCTGGCCGGGCAGTTCGCCAAGCCGCGGTCAAAGAACACCGAGATCCGCGACGGCGTGGAGCTGCCGGCCTACCGGGGCGACATGGTCAACGGGTTCGACTTCACCGAGGCGTCGCGGATTCCCGACCCGGGCCGCCTGCTGCGGGCCTACCACTCCTCGGCCGTGACGCTGAACCTGGGCCGCGCCTTCACCAAGGGCGGCTACGCCGACCTGCGCCAGGTCCACGCCTGGAACCAGGACTTCGTGTCCGGTTCGCCCGCCGGTCAGCGCTACGAGCGGCTGGCCCGGGAGATCGACCAGGCGCTGGCGTTCATGACCGCCTGCGGCGCGGAGCCCGCGGAGTTCCACACGGTCGAGTTCTACTCCTCCCACGAGGCCCTGATCCTCGACTACGACCACGCGATGACCCGCATCGACAGCCGCACGGGCCTGCCCTACGACGTGTCGGCGCACATGGTCTGGATCGGCGAGCGCACCCGCCAGCTCGACCACGCCCACGTCGAGTTCTTCAGCAAGATCCGCAACCCCATCGGGGTCAAGCTGGGCCCGACCACCACCGCCGACGAGGCGCTGACCCTGGTCGAGAAGCTCAACCCGACCAACGAGCCGGGCCGCCTGACCTTCATCAGCCGCATGGGCGCGGGCAAGGTCCGCGAGGCCCTGCCGCCGCTGGTCGAGAAGGTGACCGCGAGCGGCGCCGTGGTGACGTGGATCTGCGACCCGATGCACGGCAACACCTTCGAGGCGGCGGGCGGCTACAAGACCCGCCGGCTCGAAGACGTCATCGACGAGGTGACCGGCTTCTTCGAGGTCCACCGCGCGCTGGGCACCCACCCGGGCGGCATCCACATCGAGTTCACCGGCGACGACGTGACCGAGTGCGTCGGCGGCGGGCACCAGATCCTGGAAGAAGACCTGGCGCTGCGCTACGAGACGGCGTGCGACCCGCGGCTGAACCGGTCGCAGTCGCTCGACCTGGCGTTCCGCGTCGCGGAGCTCTACCGGGGCGACTGACCCGGCTCGGGGAAACGCGAAAGGCCCCCAGAAGGGGGCCTTTGTCGTCTGGTCAGACGATTCGTGCTGGGGGCCGCGATGTCAGCCCGTACGGAAACTAGCTCTTCTTGATCTCGGAGCTGATCTCGGCCCGGATCGAGTCCATGTCGAGTGCGCGGACCTGGGTGATCAGGTCGTCGAGCGCGGGGGCCGGGAGAGCGCCGGGCTGCGCGAAGACCACGATGCCGTCGCGGATGGCCATGATGGTCGGGATCGCCGTGATGTCGAACCCCTGGGCCAACGCGGGCTGGGCCTCGGTGTCGATCTTGCCGAACTTGATGTCCTCGTGCTTGCCCGAGGCCTTCTCGAAGATCGGCCCGAACGACTTACAGGGGCCGCACCACTCCGCCCAGAAGTCGAGCAACACGATGCCGTCGTCGGCGATCTCGTTGAAGTTGCTCTCGGTTACCTCGATGGTCGCCACTCGCGACTCCTTTCCTCATGGGGATGCAACCCGTTCGGGTCGCGCCGCATTCCAAGGCCTATCACGCCGGTCAGGTTGCCCGATCGGGCCCGTGGGTACGTCCCGCGTCCCGACTACGGCGAGGAGACCACCATGATCCCCGGTTGTGGCTCATGTAACTGCACCGACGAGATCCTCAGTACCCTGCGCCCTCCGCGCATCACCCAGCTCAGCACCGAATGAGATCCGGCCCCGGGAGCCGCCCCGGGGCCGTTTCGCTTGATCGGCAGTGAATTCGGGCAAGGTGTGGCACTGACGACACAATTGACAGAACGCGGTGAACGCACGGGAAAGAAACCGCGTCGACGGTCGATCGTGGGTAAGTCTTCGGCATGAGGCAACTCCTTTCCTGGAGCACCTGCGCCACGAGCGCCGATTGCGTAGGGGTGTCACGGCAGCCGTACAACCGCTGTCTGACCCACATGGAAGCCGAGGAACTCGACGTCCACCTCGCCACGCTGAGGCCGGGGCAGTGCCTCGATCTACGCGGCACGACCCTGCCCGCCGGGCTGCTCGACCGGATTCTGGCCGCGATGGAGAACGTCGTCGGCCGGGCCCGTTTCGACCGGGCCACGTTCTCCGCCCCCGCCCGCTTCGGCGATGTCACCTTCAATGGCGACGCGTCGTTCGACGACGCCCGTTTTGAGGCGCTCGCGTCATTCTTCGGCACCCGTTTCGGAGGAAATGTCTCATTTCAGGGCGTGCGTTTCGGTAAGGAAATCTCTCTGTACGGCTCCCGCGTGCGCGGTCACCTCTCGATGGACGACGCCGCCGTCGCCAGTGACGCCCTTTTCGGTGAGGCGTGTTTCGGATCCGCGTCCTTTCGCGGGGCCGAGTTCCACGGGTTCAGCTCCTTCGACCAGGCCAGGTTCCACGGCGACGCGACGTTCCGGGGGGCCAGGTTCTCCCGTCCGGTGTCCTTCCTGAAGACCGCGTTCGAGGGCACGGCCGGGTTCCAGTCGGTCAGGTTCTCGGCGAAGGCGTTCCTGGCGCCGGCGCTGGTCGGCCGTCAGCTGGCGCTGAACCAGGCCCGCGCCCAGGGCCCGGTCGAGCTCCACGTCACGGGCTGCCCGGTCGACCTCTCGGAGGCGCGGGTGCTCGGCCGCCTGACCGTGAAGGCGGGCGACGCCGACCTCGATCTCACCGGCCTGACCAGCCGGGGCCGGTCGAAGGTGATGCGCAAGGGCGGCCCGATCAGGATCCTGTCGATCGCGGGCCTCGACGCCGACGAGCTGACCATCGAGGGCGCCGACCTGACCCGCTGCCACCTGCCCGGCGCGGTGAACGCCGAGCGTCTGCGGCTGCGCGACTGCGTGTTCGCGGCCAGCCCCGGCGGCCGGCGGCAACTGCGGTTCAGCTGGCCACCGCTGCGGCGGACGTTCTTCAGCCGCCTGTCGTGGGTGGCCCTGCTGTGCCTGGTGGCGGTGGCGGCGGTGCTCTGGTCGTCCACCCCGCAACAACCGAACCGTCATCCACGCCCGACGATCACCCAGGGCGGAACGTGGGCCCACTCGTCGGGGACGCATCAGGGATCGCCCTGATGCGTCGGCCGCGAACCCCCGCATAGCCTGTCCGACAACCATGGAAACCGCATACGACGCCTATCTCAACGAGTTGGCCAAAACGCTCCGGGGTCCTCGGCGGGCCAGAAACGACCTCCTCGCCGAGGCCCGTGACGGCCTGCTCGACGCTGCCGAGGCCTACGAGGACCAGGGCCTGCCGCCCGATGAGGCACAGGTCCGCGCGTTGGCCGACTTCGGCCCGGTCGCCGTGGTGGCGCCGGGGTTCCAGGAGGAGCTGACCGCCGCCCAGAGCCGCCGGACCGCCGCCCTGCTGTTCCTCAGCACCCCGGCGGTGGCGCTCATGTGGGGCGTGCTGTGGCAGATCTTCCCGACCGATTTCGACGTGGTGAAGCCGATCTGGTTCGGCGTGGTGGCGCGGGCGGTCGACCTGATGCAGGTGGCGACCGGCCTGGTGGGCGCGGCGGTGCTGCTGCGGCTGCGCCGGACGCGACGCTCGCGCGGGATCGCCCGGCTGCTGGGCCTGCTGGTGTGGGGACAGGCGCCGCTGATGGCCGTGCTCTGCGGGGCGCTGATGGTGACGGCGGGGGTGGCCCTGGCGGCGTTCCCGGGTTACCTACCGGGTCTTTTCGCGACGTGGATCAGTATGGGCTTCTGGGCCTGGCAGCTGTCGAGCGCCGCCCGCTGCCTCAAGTCGGCCACACCGGCGAAGGCGATCTAGGCCGCCCGGCTCAGGTCTGGGGGTTCAGGACTCGCCCGATCGCGCTGGTGAAGCTGGTCCAGGCGGTGCGCTCCCCCGCGAGTTCCGCCCGGCCCGAATCGGTCAGGCGGTAGGTGCGGCGTTTGCGGCCGCCGACGGTCGCCCATTCGCTGGACAGGAATCCGGCTCGCTCCAGCCTGCGCAAAGCGGGGTAGACCGTCCCTGTCGGTACGTCGAGCGCGCCGCCTGACCGCAAGTGGAGGGCCTCGATGATCGCGTAGCCGTGGAGGGGCTCGTGCTCCACCACGGACAGCAAAAGGGCGTCCATATGCCCACGGAGCGCGTCGGGGTTCACATGTTCACCTTAACCGTGTGCGGCATGTAGCCAGTCTACATGTAGGCTCTCTATATGTAGCCAGACATAAGGAGCCTTCCATGGACGTCCTCGACCTGGCCCGGTTGCAGTTCGCGGTGACAGGGAGCCTGCATTTCCTGTTCGTCGTGCTCACACTGGGCTTGGCCCCCCTTGTGGCGATCATGCACACCCGATACGCCCGCACCGGGAACGCCCTCGACGAGCGCATGACGCGCTTCTGGGGGCAGATCTACGTGACCAACTACGCGCTCGGCATCGTCACCGGCATCGTGATGGAGTTCCAGTTCGGACTGAGCTGGAGCGGTCTGTCCCATTACGCCGGCGACGTCTTCGGGGCCCCGCTGGCGCTGGAGACGCTGATCGCGTTCTTCCTCGAATCCACGTTCCTGGGCCTGTGGATCTTCGGCTGGCACCGGCTGCCCAAGTGGCTGCACCTGGCCACGATCTGGTTGGTCACGATCACCGCCTACGCGTCGGCCTTCTGGATCATGGTGGCCAACTCGTTCCTGCAGCATCCGGCCGGGTCGGTGCGCGACGGCGACGTCCTGCGCCTCGACGACTTCAGCGCGCTGCTGACCAACCCGTCGCTGTCGATGGCGCTGCCGCACGTGCTGTCGGCCGGGCTGACCGTGGGCGGGTTCGTGGTGATGGGCGCGAGCGCCTACCACCTGTTCAGGAAGACCCCCGACCAGGAACTCTTCAGCCGCTCGCTGCGGATGGGGATCTGGACCGCCTTCGTCGGCTCCATGCTGGTCGTCGGCTTCGGGTTCGCCCAGTTCGGCCCGGTGACCAGCGTCCAGCCGGACAAGTTCGTGGACAAACCGGTGGCCGCGATGGCGCTCAGCCTCATGATCCTTCTCGGGCACCTGCTCCAGCTCGCCGCGCTCGCGCTGGTCGTGGTGGTCAAGTGGGCGCCGCGCTGGCGGGGGCTGCATCCGCTGATCGTGCTGCTCACGCCGCTGCCCTTCCTGGCCGCCGTCCTCGGGTGGATCGCCCGGGAGGAGGGCCGCCAGCCCTGGATGATCTGGGACCGGCTGAAGGTCGCCGACGCCCTCACCCCCGGTCTGACCAGCGGCGAGATCACCTTCTCCTTCATCGGCTTCGTCGGGGTGCTGTCCCTGCTGGCGGTCGCCGACTACGTGCTGATCGTGCGGATCATCCGGAGGGGTCCCCATGAGATCGCACTGGGCGAACGCCCGGCGCCCGAACCCGTCCTGACCTACTGATGGAGCAGAAAGGAACACCGATGCCCCGCCTGTCACCCGCCGACTGCAGTCCCCCGGGCAGGTTCTGATGGAAATCCTCTGGTTCGGCATACTGTCGGTACTGCTGGCCGGCTACTTCGCTTTGGAGGGCTTCGACCTCGGTGTCGGCCTGCTCCTGCCGGTCACCCCCGACCGTGACCGGGCGATCGGCGCCATCGGCCCGTTCGTGCTGGCCAACGAGGTGTGGCTGATCGCCGTCGCCGGAGTGCTGTTCGGCGCGTTCCCCGCGCTCGAAGGCGTCCTGAGCGCCAACTACTCCGCCGTGGTGCTGCTGCTGGTCTCGTGGGTGATCCGCGACGCGGGCCTGTGGTTCCGCCGCCGCCTGCTCTCTCCTGGTTTCTGGGAGTACGGGATAGCGCTCGGTTCCCTCGGCATCTGCCTGGCCTGGGGCGTGATCCTGGCCGGCCTGGCCGGTTTCCCCCTCCTTTCCGGGCTCCTGTACGGCCTGCTGATCGCCGGCCTGTTCGTCCTGCACGGCCGGAGGTTCCTCGACTGGCGGCTGACCGGAGGGGGAACGCTGCTGGTCACCGGGGCGCTGGCGGCCGTACCCGCCCTGGTTCCGATGATCGGGATGGCGGGCGAGGTGCTCGGGAACGCGGCCCCGTCCGCGAACCTGACGGTGCTGACGTTTATGGTGTTGCCGTTCGTCCCGGTCATGGCCGGGGCGCAGATCTGGGTGTGGCGGGCCTTCGGGAAGGGTCCCGTTCCCTCCTACTTCTGACCGGGGGGTTGGGTGCACAAGGATCTCGTCCGGCTGCTGCCGCGCCGCCACCTGATGGTGTGCCTGGGTGCGGCGGTGGTGGCCGGGCTGCTGGTCCTGGTGCAGGCCGAACTGCTGGCCGGGGTGCTGTCCGGGCGGTTCGCCGTCGGCGTGCTGGGCTGGCTGGCCGTGGTGATCGCGGCCCGGGGAGCGCTGGGCTGGGTCCAGGGCGTGGCCGCCGGAGCCACCGCGAGCGGAGTCAAATCGGAGCTGCGCCACCGCCTGCTGCGCCGCTTCCAGGGCATGAGCCCGGCAGAGACCCGATCGGGCGAACTGGTGACGCTGACCGGCCGTGGCCTCGACGCGCTCGACCCCTATCTGACGGGCTACCTGCCGTCGATCGCGGTCGCTGCGGTCGTACCGGCAGCGGTGATCATCCGCCTGTTCGTCGCCGACCTGACGACCGCGCTGATCGTGCTGGTGACGGTGCCGCTGATCCCCGTTTTCGGCGCCCTGGTCGGCATGACGACCAAGGCGGTGACCGAGAAGCAGTGGTCCGCCCTGTCCCGGCTGGGCGGGCACTTCCTCGACGTGGTGCGCGGCCTGCCGACCCTGCGGGCGTTCGGCCGGGCCCGCTACCAGGCGACCGTGATCCACGACGTCGCCGGGGCGCATCGGTCGGCCACGATGAAGACGCTGCGGGTGGCGTTCCTTTCGTCCCTCGTCCTCGAACTGATCGCGTCGCTGTCGCTGGCCCTGGTCGCGGTCCCGGTGGGTCTCCGGCTGCTCACGGGCTCCCTCGACCTGACGACGGCGTTGCTCGTCCTGCTCCTCGCCCCCGAGGCCTATCTGCCCCTGCGCGCGATGGGCACCCGGTTCCACGCCGCGATGGAAGGCGTGACCGCCGCCGATTCGGCGTTCGCCCTGCTCGAAGGCGCCGAGCCCGCCGCCCCCCGGCCCGGGACGGTGACGGAGCGCGTCCCCGAGATCCGCCTCGAACACGTGACCGTCCGCTATCCGGGCCGCGACGACCCCGCCCTGCTCGACGTGTCCCTCATCATCGCCCCCGGCGAACGGGTGGCCCTGGTCGGCGAGAGCGGCGCAGGCAAGAGCACCCTGCTCCACCTCCTGCTGGGCTTCATCACCCCCTCCGAAGGCCGTGTCCTCATCGGCGGGGCCGACCTGGCCGGCCTCGACCTGGACAGATGGCGACGGCATCTGGCCTTCGTGCCCCAGCGCCCCCACCTGTTCGCCACCTCGGTGGCGGGCAACATCTCCCTCGACGGCACGGCCACCCCGGAAGCGATCCGCGCGGCGGCGGTCTCCGCCCAGGCCGACGTCTTCATCACCGACCTGCCCGAGGGCTACGACACCGTCATCGGCGAACGCGGCGCCGACCTGTCAGCGGGCCAACGCCAGCGCCTGGCCCTGGCCCGCGCCTTCTGCCGCCCCGGCGCGGGCCTGCTGCTCCTCGACGAACCCACGGCCCGCCTCGACGGCCGAAGCGAGGCGGCGGTCATCGAATCCACCCGCCACCTGGCCGAAGGCCGCACGGCGGTGATCGTCGCCCACCGCCCTGCCATGATCGCCCTGGCCGACCGGGTGATCCGGGTCGACGATGGAGTGATCAGATGACCCGCGCCACAGCCTGCCGACACCCGGCTTACCAGGAGCCGCCCGGATGAAACGCCACTTCAAGCTGCCCTACATGGGCGAAGACATGACCGAGGTCGAGATCGTCCGCTGGCATGTGGCCGTGGGCGACCGCGTCGAGGTCAACCAGATCATCGTCGAGATCGAGACGGCCAAGGCGTCCGTCGAACTCCCGTCGCCTTACGAGGGCCGGGTGGCGGCCATCCTGACGGGTGAGGGCGAGACGGTCGAGGCGGGCGACGTCATCATCACCATCGAGACGGACGTCGTCGCATGATCTGGAATCGGCGGCTGCTGGTCGCCGCGCTGGCCGGGTCGGCCGCCGACCTGGCCGGGCTCGGGTTGATCGCGTCCGCCGCCTGGCTGATCACGCGGGCCGCGCAGCAGCCCGAACTGGCCGCGCTCTCCGTCGCGATCGTGGCGGTGCGGGCGTTCGCGACCTCTCGTGGGGTCTTCCGCTACGCCGAGCGCCTCTCCGGGCATGATGTCGCGTTGCGGGCGCAGGCCGCGACGCGGGAGCGGCTCTACGACTCGCTCATCCCGGCCGGGCCGCTGTCGCACCGTGGGGCCGATCTGCTGAGCCGGATGGTCGACGACACCGATGCCGTCCAGGACCTGCTGGTCAGGTGTCTGCTGCCGGCCGTCGCCGCGCTGGTCACAGGGGTGACGGCGGTGGTCATCGCGGCGTTCCTGCTGCCGCTCGCCGCTGTGGTGCTGGCGGCCGGGCTGGTCGTCGCCGGGGTGCTGCTTCCGGCGGCGACGGCGGCGCTGGCCCAGAGGTGGACGGCCCGGCTGGCGCCCGCCAGGGGCGATCTGGCCGCGCACACCGCCGACCTCGTGCACGGGTCGGCCGACCTCGCCGCCTACGGCGCGACCGGCAGGGCGCTCGACGCCGCGGCGGCGGCCGACGACCGGCTGGCCGGGCTGGAACGCGGCCAGGCCCGGGTCAACGCGACCGCGCTGGCGGCCGGGGTGCTGGTGCAGGGGCTCACCGTCGTGATCGTGGTGGCGGTGGCCGGCGCGCTCGACGCCGGTTCGATCGCGACCGCCGTGCTCGCGTTGATGTCGCTGGTCTCGTTCGAGCCGGTGCTGCCGCTGGCGGTGGCCGGGGAGCGGCTGACCGGGGTGCTCGCGGCGGTCAAGCGGCTGCGGGAGATCGAGGCCACTCCCCCGGCGGTGCCCGCGCTCACCGATCCGCTTCCCCGGCCCGAGGGGCCGCTGACGGTCGTCGTCGAGGATCTCGTCGTGCGGCACGGCGACCGGCCCGCGCTCGGCGGGATCGGTCTGACCCTCACTCCGGGGAAGCGCGTCGCCGTCGTGGGGCCGAGCGGGGCGGGCAAGAGCACGCTGCTCTCGGCGCTGATGCGGACCGTCGACGTCGTGTCGGGAACCATCACCGTCAACGGCGCCGACCTGCGCCGGATCTCCCCCGACGACGCCCGCGCCATGATGACCGGCCTGACCCAGGACCCCTACGTCTTCCAGACGACCTTCCGCGACAACCTCCGCCTCGCGGGACCGGCGTCCGGGGACGAAGCGCTCGACCGGGCGGTCCGGGAGGCCAGGCTCGACACGTTCGCCGACCGGGCCGGATGGGACGTCCAGCTCGGCGAAGACGGCCGCACCCTGTCGGGCGGCCAGATCCAGCGCCTCGCCCTGGCCCGCGCCCTCCTCTACGACCCGCCGATCCTGCTGCTCGACGAGCCCGCCGAAGCACTCGACGAGACGACGGCCGACGCCCTGATGGGCGACCTTCTCGACGCCACCCGGGGGCGCACCACGCTCCTGGTGACTCATCGGCTGCGCGGGCTGGAGGAGATCGACGAGATCGTCGTCCTGGAAGACGGGCTGGTGGTGCAGCGCGGCACCCACGAGGAACTCCTCCACGAAGGCGGCTACTACCGCGAACTCTGGGACGCCGAGAACATGATCAGACAGGGCTGATCACGACAGAAGGGCGTCGGCCCAGAGTCGCTCGCGCTCCTCGATGTACTCGGCGTCGCTCCGCCACGCGTCGCCATGGCCCTCGGCCCACAGCGTCGCCCATGGCTGGACGCCGTCGACGGCCTGCTGCCGCAGGAAGTCATGCATCGAACGGGTGCGCCGGCCGAGCAGTGGCGGCAGCCGACGGCGCTGAGCCTCGTCCAGGCCGTACACGTCGGCGAAAGCCCTCAGCCTTCGACCGGCCACCGGAAATCGACCAGCCCTCTCAGACTTCCGGAAACAACGACATCCCCACGCGCGAAAAGGCCGACGACGCCCCCCATGCGCTGGGGGCGCCGCCGGCCTTCCCTGTTCCCCTACCCGAGAGATTCCCGCGTCAGTTCGTCGTCTTCTCCTCCAGAGTGATCGTCGCCGTACTCGCCTGACCGTTCCGCACATAGGTCACGGTCACCTTGGTGCCCGGGGCGTGGCCGCGGATGATGCCGACGACGGTCTCGCCCGCGTCCACGGCCGTGTCGTCGACCTTGGTGATGATGTCGCCCTGCTGGAGGCCCGCCTTGGCGGCCGGGCCGTTCTGCTCGATGGACGCCACCAGGGCGCCGGGGGTGTCGCCGGTCGCGTCGTTGACGCCTACGCCGAGGTAGGCGTGGACGGCCTTGCCGGTCTTGATGAGCTGGTCGGCGACGTTCTTGGCGGTGTTGATCGGGATCGCGAAGCCGACGCCGATGTTGCCGGAGCCGCCGGAGGTCGCGATGGCGGTGTTGATGCCGATGACCTGGCCGGCCGAGTTGACCAGGGCACCGCCCGAGTTGCCGGGGTTGATCGCCGCGTCGGTCTGGACCATGCCGCCGATGGTGGTGCTCGTCTCGGCCGGCGCCTGCTGCTGCTCCTGCTGTTCCGGCCCGAAGCCGCCGCCGCCCCAGCCCGGAGGCAGTTGCTGGCCGCCGCCACCGCCACCCTCGCCCGAGGTGACCGTACGGTCGAGGGCCGACACGATGCCCGAGGTGACCGAGCCTTCCAGGCCGAGCGGGCTGCCGATCGCCAGGACCGACTCGCCCACCTGGAGGGCGTCGCTGTCGCCCAGCGAGGCGGCGGTCAGGCTCGAGACGCCGGTGGCGCGGATGACCGCGATGTCGGTGGTCGGGTCGGTGCCGACGAGGGTCGCCTGGGCGGTCTTGCCGTCGCTGAACTTGACCGTCATCTGCGAGTTCGCGCCGGCGCCGGCCACCACGTGGTTGTTGGTGAGGATCAGGCCGTCGGCCGAGAGGATCACGCCGGAGCCCTCGCCCTGGCCCTGCTGCGAGGTGACGGTGATCATGACCACCGACGGCTGCACGGCCTTGGCGACCGCCGCGATCGATCCGGCCATCGGCGCCGGCTTGACCGGAGCGCCAGGGTTGGAGATCGGGCTGACCGCCACCGGCACCGTGTCGTCGTCCATCGCGTTGGTGATGAGAGCCCCTGCGACCCCACCGCCGATCGCCACGGCGGCCAGTGCGAGCACCGAGACGCCCCGCTTCCAGGCCCGGCCGTCGGACCGCTGGTGCCGGGGAGGCTCCGGCGGGAGCGGCGGGATGCCGAAGACGGCGGTGTTGCCGATCGGGTTCGCGCCGACGTGGCCTTGGATGGGGCCGGGCTCCTGCGGTGGCGGGGGCGGTGCGAAGTGTGGGGTGGGCTGGTCGGCCCGGTAGTCGCCGTGCTGCGGAGCCCGCCGGCCGAACTGGCTCCAGCCGCGTGCGTCCAGGACCTCGGTGGTCCCCTGTTCGTTCTCCCGCCGCTCGTCAGCGCTCATCTCTGCCATCCCCTAACCGGATTCCCCGGCTCCCTCGGGGCCGGTGGTTCTAAGATGGCAAATCCTCGATAAGGCCCGCTTAAGCGATCAGCCCGCTGACCTGGCGAAACCGAACGTCCGCCTTATCTTCCCTGCTCCAGACGGTATTCGTCGCGCAAAATTCGTTTGTACAACTTTCCGGTGGGGTGCCGGGGCAGCTCGGTTCGGAAGTCGACGGACCTCGGGCACTTGTAGTGGGCCAGGTTCTCGCGGCAGTACGCGATCAACTCCGCCGCAAGGTCCGGCCCGGCCTCCGACGGGTCGGCGGGCTCGACTACGGCCTTCACCTGTTCGCCCATCTCCTCGTCCGGCACCCCGAAGACGGCCACGTCGGCGACCTTCGGATGGACGGCCAGGAGGTTCTCCGCCTCCTGCGGGTAGATGTTCACCCCGCCCGAGATGATCATGTACGAGCTGCGGTCGGTCAGGTAGAGGAAGCCCTCCTCGTCGAGGTGGCCGATGTCGCCGAGCGTGGACCAGCCCCGGCCCTTCGGGTCGTGCGCGGCGGCGGTCTTCCCGGGGTCGCCGTGGTAGACGAACCGCGGCCCGTCGGAGATGTAGACGACGCCGGTCTCCCCCGGGGCCAGCTCCTCGCCCCCGGGGTCGAGGATGTGCAGCTTGCCGAGCAGCGGCCGCCCCACGGTGCCCTTGTGGGCGAGCCAGTCGTGCGGGCCGGCGTACACGAAGCCGTTGCCCTCGGTGCCCGCGTAGTACTCGTGCACGATGGGGCCCCACCAGGCCATCATCCGCTCCTTGACCGGGATGGGGCAGGGCGCGGCGGCGTGGATGGCGTAGGCCAGCGTCGACAGGTCGAACTGGGCGCGCACCTCGGCGGGGAGTTTCAGGAACTTGATGAAGTGGGTCGGCACCCACTGGGAGTGCGTGACGCCGTACTTCTCAATGACCGCCAAAGCCTGTGAAGGGTCGAAGCGGTCCATGACGACGACCGTGGCGCCGAAGCGCTGGAAGGTGAGCGAGTAGCGCAGCGGGGCCGCGTGGTAGAGCGGCGCCGGCGACAGGTAGACGCTGTCGGCCGTGGGCGCGAACAGGAAGCCGATCAGTTGCATCAGCGGGCCGGGTTCGTCGAGGGGCCGGCCGGTCCAGTTGGGCTTGACGCCCTTCGGGCGGCCGGTGGTGCCCGAGGAGTAGAGCATGTCGATGCCCTGCACCTCGTCGGCCACGGGGGTGGCGGGCATGGGGGCGGTCGCGGCCTCGTACGAGAGGAAACCCGGCACCGTGCCGTCGAGCATGAGGCGGATCGGCGGGCCGGTCACCGCGGCGGCCGTCTCGGCGCACGCCGCCGAGCTGATGAACGCCTTCGCGCCGCAGTTCTCCACGATGTACGTCAGCTCGCCCGCCTGCAGCCGCGAACTGATCGCCGTGTAGAACAGCCCCGAGCGCTGGGCCGCCCACGCGATCACGAGGAACAGGGGGTGGTTCTCGAGCATGAACGCGATGTGGTCGCCGGGCCGCAGTCCGGCCTCGCGCAGCAGGTGGGCGAGGCGGTTGGACTCCTCGTCGAGTTCCCGGTAGGTGACCACCCGGCCGGAACCGGCCATGATCACAGCGGCTTTGTCTGGGCTCACGGCGGCGATGGCACCCGGATACATGACCGAACGGTACTCGGTGATCGTCGGGGTGAAAAGGAAGAAACGGCCCGCGCCGGGAGTGGCGCGGGCCGTTCAGTAGACCGCTCAGCCTACCGTTTCAGGGGTTTCAGCAGCTCAGGCAGCTGCGTACACCGGGGACCAGGGACCGAAGAAGCCCTTGGGGCCGAAGTGGTTGCCGCGGGAGACCTGGACGTCGATCGTGTTCACGTTCGTCTCGGTGAACCCGATCCAGTCGCCGCCCTTGTGGCAGTTCTTGAACTTCTCGAAGGAGGTGTGGCCGTCGAGGTCCTCGATCTTGAAGACGGCCCAGGCGCACTTGTACTTCTTGTCGCCCCACCACTTGTGGTTCGTGAGTTCACCCTTGACCGAGATCTTGGTGTACTCCTCCCACTTCCAGGTCCACTTCTTCTCCCACTTCCAGCCGACGACCTTGCACTTCTTGTCGCCGTGCTCCCACCAGCACTTCTTGATGGGCTTCTTGAACTTCTCCCAGTACCAGACCTTCTTCTTCTCGTGGTCGACGACGAACTTGCCCTCGGCCTCGGCCTTGTGGTCTGCGGAGAAGTAGGGACCCCAGTGTCCGACGAACGGGGACGCACTGGCGGTCGCCGGCGCAACCACGGCGCCGGTGATGAGAGCGGCGGCGACGCCACCGGTCACGAGGAGCTTCTTGATGAATCGCACTTTCTGATTCCTCTCGGGACGAGGAGTTTTGACAAGGTAAGAAGTAATCCGTCCCGATAGAGGCTGAGTAGCGACCGGCTTGACGCTCGCTTTAAAGCCCAGGTCACACCCCGACGATGAGACCCATCGCGCGTTTCCGCAGCTCAGGGCTGGCGTTCGCGGCCGAGCCTGAAGTGAACGGTGGGGCCGGGTCATACTCCATCGCCAGCTGCACGGCCCTGGCGGTGTCCTCGTCCCGCAGGCGGGCCAGGAGTTCCAGCGCCATGTCGATGCCGGCCGACACCCCGGCGGCGGTGACGACCTTCCCCTCCGTGACGACCCGTTCGGCGACCGGGATCGCGCCGAACCCCGCCAGCTGGTCGTGGAAGCCCCAGTGGGTGGTGGCCGGGAGCCCCTTCAGCAGGCCCGCGTGCGCGAGCAGGAACGAGCCGCTGCAGACCGAGGTGGTCCACGTCGTGGTCTGGTGGGCGGTCCTGATCCACTCGACGAGGCGGGCGTCGTTCAGCGCCTCGACCGTGCCGGGGCCGCCGGGAACGAGGATCACATCGGGATCGGGCAGTTCGTCGTAGGTCGCGGTCGCGATGATCGACAGGCTGCCCTGGTCGTCGAGCACCGGCCCCGTGTCCCCCGCCACGAAGGTGACGGAGATGCCGGGCGTGAACGCCAGGACGGTGTAGGGGCCGACCGCGTCGAGGGCGGTGAAGCCGGGGTAGAGAGGGATGGCGACGCGCATCTAGTGCTCCTTGGTCCGGAATCGGCGGCGGTAGTCGCCGGGGGAAACGCGCAGGTGCCGCCGGAACACCCGGTAGAGGCTCCCGGGCAGGCCGAGGCCGGTGCGCCGGGCGACGACGTCGAGCGGTTCGTCGGTGGCCTCCAGCAGGCGCCGGGCCGCGCCGGTGCGGGCGAGTTCGACGTACCGCCCGGGCGGCATGCCGGTCTCGTCGGTGAAGACGCGGGAGAAGTGGCGCTCGCTCAGGTTCATCCGGCGGGCCAGCGCCGGGACGCTGAGGTCCTCGGCGGGGTGCTCGTCGATCCAGGCCTGCAGCTCCTTCAGAGGCTCACTTCTCGGTACGGCCTGGATCGGCGCCGAGAACTGCGACTGCCCGCCGGGCCGGTGGAGGTAGACGACGAGCCCCCTGGCGATGTCCCGGGCGACCGCGTGGCCGTGGTCGTCGGCGACCATCGCCAGGGCCAGGTCGATGCCGGTGGTCACCCCGGCGGAGGTCCAGACGTCGCCGCTCCTGACGTAGATCGCGTCGGGGTCGGTCTCGACGGCGGGATATCGCCTGCTCAGGTCGTCGGTGGCAAGCCAGTGGGTGGTGGCCTTCCCGCCGTCGAGCAGCCCGGCCTCGGCGAGCACGAAGGCGCCCGTACAGACCGATCCGGTGCGTCTGGCCCCCGCCGCCAGCCTGCGGACCCCCTCCACCAGGCCGGGGTCGCGCAGATGGTCGTCGATGGTGAGCCCGCCGGCCACCAGCAGCGTGTCGACCGGGCCCGTGATCTCCCCGATCGGGGTCTCCACCAGCGTGGCCAGCCCGTTCGAGGACCGGACGGGCCCCGCGACGGCCGAGGTCACCTCCATCGTGTACGCCGCCTCCCGGCAGACCAGCCGCGCGGTGGCGAACACGTCGGCCGGACCGGCCAGATCGAGGTGCTGGAACCCTTCGGTGATGACGACGACGACCCGCATGACTCCATCCTGGGAGCCGTCGGGCGATGGCCGCAACGACGGGGACCTTGCAGATCAGGACATGACGAAGGGGGCTCCCCTGTCCCGGGAGCCCCCTTCTGGTGTGTTACGCGGCGGCCGTCTGGCTCACCGTCGCCGGGGTCAGCGCGATCTCCAGGACCTCACGCACGTCGCTGACGGCGTGGACCGTGAGGTCGGCCAGCACCTCGGCCGGGACGTCGTCGAGATCCGGCTCGTTGCGGGCCGGGATCAGGACGGTGGTGATGCCCGCCCGATGGGCGGCCAGCAGCTTCTGCTTGACGCCGCCGATCGGCAGGACCCGCCCGGTCAGCGACACCTCACCGGTCATCGCCACGTCGTTGCGCACCGGGCGCCCGCTGAGCAGCGAGGCCAGCGCGGTCGTCATGGTGACGCCGGCCGACGGGCCGTCCTTCGGCACCGCGCCCGCCGGGACGTGGATGTGGATCTGACGGTCCTTCAGCGACCCGACCGGCAGCTCCAGCTCCGCGCCGCGTGAGCGCAGGTAGGAGAGCGCGATCTGGGCCGACTCCTTCATCACGTCGCCGAGCTGACCGGTCAGGGTCACCCCGGTCGAGCCGGTCTCCGGGTCGGCCAGCGACGCCTCGACGTAGAGGACGTCACCGCCCGCGCCGGTCACCGCGAGGCCCGTGGACACGCCGGGCACCGAGGTGCGCTGGCGCGACTCCGGCAGCGACGACTCCGGCACGTGACGCGGCCGCCCGAGGTAGGCGACCAGGTCGGCGTCGGCGACGGTCAGCGGCAGGGACCGCTCGCCCATCGCGACCGACGCGGCGACCTTGCGCAGGATCCGCGCGACCGACCGCTCCAGGGAGCGGACGCCGGCCTCCCGGGTGTATTCACCCGCGACGCGGCGCAGCGCGCCGTCTTCGATCGTGACCTCGTCGGCGGTCAGACCGGCCTTGTCGAGCTGCCGGGGCAGCAGGTGGTCACGGGCGATGACGACCTTCTCGTCTTCGGTGTAGCCGTCGAGGGTGACGATGTCCATGCGGTCGAGCAGCGGGCCGGGGATCTGCTCCAGGGCGTTGGCGGTGGCCAGGAACAGCACGTCGGACAGGTCGAGCTCGACCTCGAGGTAGTGGTCGCGGAACGTGTGGTTCTGCGCCGGGTCGAGCACCTCCAGCAGGGCGGCGGTGGGGTCGCCCCGGTAGTCGGCGCCGATCTTGTCGACCTCGTCGAGCAGCACGACCGGGTTCATCGACCCGGCCTCGCGGATCGCCCGGACGATGCGGCCCGGCAGCGCGCCGACGTAGGTGCGCCGGTGACCGCGGATCTCCGCCTCGTCGCGGACGCCGCCGAGCGCCACCCGGACGAACTTGCGCCCCATGGCGCGGGCGACCGACTCGCCGAGCGAGGTCTTGCCGACCCCGGGAGGACCGGCCAGCGCGAGCACCGCGCCGGAGCGCCGCCCGCCGACGACGCCGAGCCCCTGGTCGGCCCGCCGCTTGCGGACCGCGAGATATTCGATGATCCGGTCCTTCACGTCGTCGAGGCCGGTGTGGTCGGCGTCGAGGATCGCGCGGGCGGAGGCGATGTCGTATTCGTCTTCGGTGCGCTCGTTCCACGGCAGGTCGAGGACGGTGTCGAGCCAGGTGCGGATCCAACCGGTCTCGGGCGACTGGTCGGAGGTGCGCTCGAGCTTGTCGACCTCCTTGAGGGCCGCCTCACGCACCTTCTCGGGCAGGTCGGCCGCCTCGACCCGGGCGCGGTAGTCCTGCTCCTCGGTCTCGGGGTCGCCGTTCAGCTCGGCCAGTTCCTTGCGGACCGCCGCGAGCTGCTGGCGGAGCAGGAACTCGCGCTGCTGCTTCTCCATGCCCTCCTGGACGTCCTTGCGGATCGTCTCGGCGACGTCGACCTCGGCCAGGTGGTCGCGGGCCCAGCCGACGAGCTTCTCCAGCCGCTCGCCCGCGTCGGCCAGCTCCAGGAGCAGCAGCTTCTGGGCGGTCGACAGCCAGGGCGCGTAGCCGGAGCTGTCGGCCAGGACCGAGGCGTCGTCGATGCCGTTGACCTGGTCGACGACCTGCCAGGCGCCGCGCTTCTGCAGGATCGTGGTGGTGAGCGCCTTGTATTCCTTCATCAGGGAGCTCACCTGGGCGTCGGGCTCATCGGTGCTCTTCGGCACGATGGTGGCCTCAACCCACAGGGCCGCGCCGGGACCGGTCGTGCCGGTGCCCACGCGTGCCCGCGACACACCCCGCACCACGGCGGCGGGCTCGCCCCCGGGCAGCCTTCCGACCTGCTCGACGACGGCGGTGACGCCGACCGCCCCGTAGTGCCCGTCGATGCGGGGCACCAGGAGGACATGCGGCTTCTTCGCGCCGGTGGCCTGGGCGGCCTCGATCGCCGCGCGCACCTCAGAGTCGGACAGATCGAGGGGGACGACCATGCCGGGCAGGACGACCTCGTCGTCCAGCGGCAGGACGGGAAGGATCTCAGTCATGTGCGCTCCTCAGCCTTGAGTTATATGCGCTCAACTAAGGGGAGTCCCATGGTGTTCCCAAGATTGCGTGAGTTCGCTGAGAGCGATCGTAATCGTGTAATCAGGTTTAACGACAACGTGTCATCAACATGTTGACGACCATGGCGAAGGTTTGTGACACTTCGTCATGAACGACACGTGCTGAGGAGCCTGCGATGGGTTTTGCCGAGGTCCTGCGGACCGCGACCTGGACCGACCACGAGTCCGCGGAGGACGACAGCTACCTGAAGAACCTGATGGCGGGCAGGCTTAGTCCCGAGGCCTACGGCGAGATGGTGGCCCAGCACTACTTCGCCTACATGGCCTTGGACGGAGCCTCCCGCCGCCTGGCCGACGACCCGGTCGCCGGCGCCTTCGTCTTCCCCGAGCTCTACCGGGAAGACGCTCTCGTACGCGACCTCAAGGCCGTCTACGGCGACGACTGGGCCGGGCGGATCGCCCCCAGCAAGCCGACCCAGACACTGGTGGCCCGGATCAACCAGGTTTCCGACTCGCCGGGCGGATATGTGGCGCACCATTACACTCGTTACCTCGGCGACCTGTCCGGGGGGCAGTTCATCCGGATGGAACTGCAGAAGATCTACGGCTACGGCAAGGGGGGCGGGGTGGACTTCTACCACTTCGACATCGGCAGCCTCCCGCGCTTCAAGGACGAATACCGGCGCCGCCTCGACGTGCTCGGCGAGAGTCTCGACGAGGCCGGGCGGCAGCGGATGATCCGCGAGACGCGCCTGGCCTACCAGCTCAACACCGAGGTGCTTGGCGACCTGGGCCGGGTGGCCACGGTGGCGGCCTGACGTGCCCCGGATCTCGGCCGCCACGATCGGCGAGCACCGCGCGCGGACCCAGGAGAAGATCCTGGAGGCCATCGCGCGCCTGGCTCGCCGTCAGGGCATCGACGCGATCTCGATGACCGAACTGGCGGCCGAGGCGGGCATCACCCGGACCGTTCTCTACAACTACTTCCCGGACAAGACCGCGCTTCTGCTCGCTTTCACCGAGCGGGTGACGCAGTACTTCGTGGAGAGTTACGCCCGCGATCTGCCGGCGGACGCGTCACCTTCCATTCGGCTGCGGGCCTTCATCCGGCTTCAGCTCACCGGATTGATGGCCCATCCGCATCCCGGCGCGGCCGACCTTTCCGCCACTCTCGGGCCGGACGCCTATCAGCGTCTGGCGGCGCACGTCGCGCCGATGCAGGCCATTCTGCGGGAGATCATCCAGACCGGCGTCGATTCGGGCGAGTTCCAGGCCGCTGACGTGGAGGCTTCGGCCCGCGCCGTGCTGGCGGTGCTGGGGTCGGAGCGCATTCCGCTGACCGACGGCAGCCGGAGCCTGGAAGAGGCCGAGGAGTTCGTGTCGGTCTTCTCGCTGCGGGCGCTGGGGTCGGAATAACGCCCGAGCCGGTCGTATGGCCGGGCGGGCGGAGCCGTAACGAAAAATCAGGCTTGTGAAAGAGGGACGGCGCTAAAGTCCCCGGCGGCGGTCAGCTATGATCGGCGCTTTGCCGCCGAATTGTCGGGGATGGCAGTGTCCAGTCGATTAGCGACGGTAATTGTCGGTGTTTATTACGCCGCCACCATTATCGCCTACGTGTTTTCCGAGGCGGTTTTCGGCTCCGCCGCGACCTGGAGTGACTTCTACCGCGCGGTCGACGGCCTGCCGACCGTGCTGCTGCTGCTCGTCTTCATGGGGCTGCACGCCTGGCTGATCTGGCTGCTGCTGGTCCGGCCGCCGCTCGCGGGGCCGTGGTGGCTGCGGCCTGCTGATCGCCGGGCTGGTGTCCCAGATGCCTGTCTCCCCGGGGACTGAAATGCGTTGGTGTGTGGGGCTTCGAGCGGGCTAGCTTGGCCGGATGACGGCTCACCTCGACGCGCTCTGCATCGACGCGCACGACCCGCCCGCGCTCGCCCGGTTCTGGGGCGGCCTCCTGGGCTGGGATCCGGGAGACGACAGCACCCTCCTGCCCACTGACGACACCGGGTTCCGGCTGCGCTTCCTGCCTTCTGAGGAACCGAAGACCGTACAGAACCCCATGCACTTCGATCTGACGAGCCAGTCTCTCGAGCAGCAGCAGGAGACGGTGGCGCGGGCGCTCAAGCTCGGCGGGCGGCACATCGACGTCGGGCAGCTGCCGGAGGAGGAGCACGTCGTGCTCGCCGATCCCGAGGGCAACGAGTTCTGTGTCATCGAGGCAGGCAACAAGTTCCTCGCCGAGTGCGGGTTCATCGGGGCGCTCGCCTGCGACGGGTCGCAGGCGGTCGGGTATTTCTGGAGCGCGGCGCTGGGGTGGCCGCTGGTGTGGGACCAGGACGAGGAGACGGCGATCCGGTCGCCGCTCGGTGGGCCGAAGATCACGTGGGGTGGGCCGCCGCTGCCGGTGAAGACGGGGCCGAACCGGCTGCGCTTCGAGCTCTCCGGCGTGGAGGTCGCGTGGCTGGTCTCCCTGGGGGCGACCCTGCTCGACGACGGTCCGGTGGCGCTCATGGCCGATCCCGACGGGAACGAGTTCACCGTCTCACGGTGAAGTCCACGACGAGTTCCAATCCGCCGCCCGGGTGGGGGTCGGCGTGCATGAGGGCGCCGTGGGCGCGGGCGATGGCGGCGGCGATGGACAGGCCCAGCCCGGCGCCCTGGGTGCGGGTCGTGCCGATGCGGCGGAACGGGGCGAACAGGTCGCCGAACCGTTCCGGCGGGACGACGGGGCCGGTGTTCACCACGCGCAGGACGCCTCCGGCGAGCGTGATGTCGGCCGTTCCGCCCGGGACGTTGTGGCGCACGGCGTTGCCGGCCAGGTTCGTCACGAGACGGTGCAGCAGGGTCCGGTCGCCGAGCACCACGTAGGGCTCCGCCTTCGCGGTGACCGTCACGTCGCCGTGGTCGAGTTCGGCCACGGCGAGCCGCACCACCTCGTCGAGTTCGACGCCCGCGAGGGCGTCCAGCCCGTGTTCGGCCTGGGCCAGCACGAGCAGCGCGTCGATGAGGCGTTCGCTGCGGCGGTTGGCGGCCAGCAGTTTGCCCTTGATCGGGCCGATGTCGTCGGGCAGGCCGATCTCGATCGCGGCGCGCTGGACGGCGAGCGGGGTGCGCAGCTCGTGGGAGGCGGTGGCGATGAAGCGGCGCTGGCCCTCGACCGAGCGTTCCAGGCGGGCCAGCATCTCGTCGAAGGTGTCGGCCAGTTCGCGGAGTTCGTCGTGCGGTCCGGCCAGGGCGATGCGTTCGTGCAGGTTCGACAGCGACAGGCGGCGGGCCGCTTCGGTGATGCGGGTGACCGGCCGCAGCACGCGCCCGGCGAAGAACCAGCCGACCACGAGCGACACCACGGTCATCACCAGGATGGCGATCCCGGCCACCTCCCACTGGTAGGTGACGACCTCCTCCACCAGGTGCGGGACCGGCGGCCCGACGGGCGACGGGCCCGGAAAGAGGGCGGGCGGGGCCGGCGGGAGCATCTTGACTCCGAGCCGGTAGTGCAGCGACAGGTTGACGCTGACCAGCAGCACGGCGGCGGTCAGCAGGAACAGTCCGGTGTACGTCAGCGCGAGCCGGACGCGGATCGTCTTCACAGCGCGTATCCCGCGCCCGGCACGGTCGTGATGCACGGCGGGTCGCCGAGTTTGGCGCGGAGCCGGCTGACCACGACGCGCACGACCGTCGTGAACGGGTCGGCGTGCTCGTCCCACGCCAACTCCAGCAGGCGTTCGGCGCTGACGAGGGCGCCCTCGGCGCGGAGCAGCGCCTCCAGGACGGCGAACTCCTTCAGCGACAGGTGCAGGTGCCGGCCGTCGCGGGCCGCCTGCATGTGGCGGGTGTCGAGCACGATCCCGTGCCGGGTCAGCACCGGCGGCACCGGTTCGCGGCTGCGGCGTCCCAGCGCCCGCACCCGCGCCACCAGTTCGGCGTAGTCGAACGGCTTGGGCAGGTAGTCGTCGGCGCCCATCCCCAGGCCCGCCACCCGCTCGGAGATCGAGGCCGCCGCGGTCAGCATGAGGATGCGGGTCCGGCTCCCGCGTTCGGCCAGGTCGCGGCAGAGGTCGTCGCCGTGGACCTCGGGCAGGTCGCGGTCGAGGACGACCACGTCGTAGTCGTGCACCGCGAGGCGTTCGGCCGCGGCGGCGCCGTCGTAGACGACGTCGACGGCCATCGCGTGCCTGCGCAGTCCCTCGCCGACAAGGTCGGCCAGATCGCGCTCGTCCTCCACCACCAATACTCGCATGTGGTCGTTCGTACCGGTTCGGGGGTTACAGCGGCGTTAAGAGTGCCGCCAAGGAAAGTTTCAGGGATCGCGCGCACATCGGCGCAGTTCAGAGACACATGGCAGTCATTGGAGACCGAAAGTTTCTAAGAATTCTTGACACATTTCGTAACATTTCTCAGACTGACGAGCACTCACCTGCTGATCGATGCACCAGTGGAGGACCAGGCATGATCGACAATGCCCTCCCGGACGGCGGACGCCGCAGGCGCCCGTCCGGTTTCCGAAATGCTCTCGTCATCGGAACCGTGGGCCTCCTCACGGCCGGTGTGGCCGTGGTGGCCATGTCCACCCCCGCCAGTGCCGCGAGCACACTGGGCGCCTCGGCCCAGCAGAGCGGCCGGTACTTCGGCACCGCGATCAGCGCGAGCAAGCTCGGCGACTCGCAGTACACCTCGATCGCCAACGCCGAGTTCGACATGGTCACGGCCGAGAACGAGATGAAGATCGACGCCACCGAACCCAACCGGGGGCAGTTCAACTTCACCAACGCCGACCGGGTCTACAACTGGGCCCGGCAGAACGGCAAGCGGGTGCGCGGCCACACCCTGGCCTGGCACTCCCAGCAGCCGGGCTGGATGCAGTCGCTGTCCGGCTCCAGCCTGCGCCAGGCGATGATCGACCACATCAACGGCGTGATGGCCCACTACCGCGGCAACATCTACGCCTGGGACGTCGTCAACGAGGCCTTCGACGACGGCAACTCCGGTGCTCGCCGGTCCTCCAACCTCCAGAGCACCGGCAACGACTGGATCGAGGTCGCCTTCCGCACCGCACGGGCCGCCGACCCGGCCGCCAAGCTCTGCTACAACGACTACAACATCGACAACTGGACGTGGGCCAAGACCCAGGGCGTCTACAACATGGTCCGCGACTTCAAGTCGCGTGGTGTGCCGATCGACTGCGTCGGGCTGCAGGCGCACTTCAACAGCGGCAGCCCCTACAACTCCAACTTCCGCACCACCCTGTCGAGCTTCGCCGCCCTCGGCGTCGACGTGCAGATCACCGAACTCGACATCCAGGGCGCCTCGGCGACCACCTACGCCGCCGTCGTGAACGACTGCCTGGCCGTCCCGCGCTGCAACGGCATCACCGTCTGGGGCGTCCGCGACCAGGACTCGTGGCGCTCGGGCGACACCCCGCTGCTGTTCAGCGGCGGCAACAAGAAGCCCGCCTACACCGCGGTGCTCAACGCCCTGAACGGCGCGCCGACGACCACCCCGACTCCGACTCCGACGTCCAGCCCCACGCCGACCCCGAGCCCGACGGTCAGCCCCGGGGCGACCTTCCGGTTGCGCAACGAGGGGGCGGGACGATGTGTCGACTCGCCGAACAGCGCCACCGCCAACGGCACCCTGTTCCAGATCTATGACTGTCACACCAACCCGAACCAGCGGTTCGCCTACAGTTCGGGCCGGCAGCTCCAGATCCTCGGCAAGTGCCTGGACTCCCCGACCAACGCCGGATCCGGCACCCGCGTCCAGCTGTGGGACTGCCACACCAACAGCAACCAGCAGTGGGTCTTCAACTCCAACGGCACCGTCACCAGCGCGGCCAACAACCTGTGCCTGGCCGTCGGCGGCACCGGCAACTCCAGCACGGTGACCGTGGCCAGCTGCAACGGCAGCGCCAACCAGCGCTGGACCCGCGCATAACCAGTAGCCAGCCCTGACACCGCGCCGGTCCGGACGATCCTCGTCCGGACCGGCGCCGTCGTATCGGCCCAGGGGTTACAGCGCCGTTAATGATCGCGTTCACCGTCACGCAACGCGGGGCACGCGACAGTCGGCCGCATGAAGAGAATCCTGGCCGCGGCGGTCGCCGCCGCGTTCCTGATCACCCCGGCCACTCCGGCCGCGGCCTCCGTCGCGCCTCCCGCGTGTACCCGTCCCACCGGCCCGCCGCCCGCCACCGCTCCCCCGACGAGCGTGGACACGCTCGGGCAGGCGTACTTCTGCGTGTTCGCCAACTACTACGGCGGACCGGGCCTGCGCAGTCAGGACCTGCTGAAGGACGCGTTCGCCTCCTACACCCGCAACCTGCAGAAGCGCGGCGTCGACGTCGCCGGCCTGCAGCTGCCCGAGCTGACCGGGGACCGCGACGCCGACTGGGCCGCCGCGGCCGGGACGCTCGGCGCGGGGGATCCGGTGGCGCTGCGGGCGGCCATCGAGGGCATGGTCGCGGGGCTGCGGGACAACCACGCCCATTACGAGGTGCCGGAGCCGCGGCGCGAGGGCGGGCCGGTGGGCACCGGCATCGTCGGGGCGTCCGGGCTGAGCGGACCGGCGATCGATCCGACGGCCCGGCCGCCGTTCTTCATCACCGATGTCGTCGCCGACAGCCCCGCCGGCCGGGCCGGCGTCCGGGCCGGGGACATCGTGCAGGCGATCGACGGGGTGCCCGTCTGGGTGGGCGACACGCTCAACCCGCTGCTGATCACGCAGGTCCAGCAGCCGTCGTACACGCTCCGGCTGAAGCGCCCCACGACCGGCAAGGTGCGCACGGTCAAGCTCACGGAGGGGCCGATGAGCCGTCCCGAGCCCGCCGTGTCGGTCAAGGACGTCTCGGGCGCCCGGTATGTCCGGCTCCCCGGCTTCTACGAGGGCGCCGCCGACGAGGTGATCGCCGCACTGCGCGGCGGGCCCAAGAACGTCGTCCTGGACCTGCGCGGCAACGGCGGCGGCTCCCCCAGGGAGGTGGTGAAGTTGCTCGGCGCGTTCGCGCACGGCAAGGTCACCAGCTATTTCTGCAAGTACGACGGCTCGTGCACCCCCAACCGCACCGACGACAGCGTGCCTCTCCTCGGCGCGAAGCTCGTCGTGCTGACCGACCGGCGCTGCGCGTCGGCGTGTGAGGACTTCAGCGGGGCCGTCCACGACCACGGGATCGCCCCCACCGTCGGCACCCGCACGGCGGGCGCCGTCTCCGGGCCCGCCTCTCCCTGGCTGCTGAACGACGACACCGCGATCTTCCTGCCGTCGGTACGCCACCTCGGCCCCAAGAAGGAGATCATCGACACCGTCGGCGTCCCCGCCGACCACCACGCCCCCACGACCGCCCTGGACCTGGCCACCGGCCGCGACCCCGCCCTGCGCAAGGCGCTTTCGCTGCTCGACTGAGGGTCCCCCGGCCAGCATGGTGTAGAGGCCGAGGCTGATCCCGGCGGCGGCGAGGAGCAGGCACGCCCTCGCACCGACGCGACCGGCCTCCCGGCCGCTCGACAGACCCACCAGGGCCAGGGAGAACAGCGCCGCCGAGCAAACTCCGGCCAACAGCGACGCCACGAGCACCTTCCAGAGCACGTCCAAGTCCATGATTTCTTGTCTTCACGCACGGGCGGGCGTGAGCCCGCCGGTCCACTCGTCGTTGACGTTGCCCGCGTGCACCGGGCGGGCGACCCAGGAGAGCAGGCCCGACAGCAGCAGCATCGCGGCGAACACCACCCCGACCCCCACGGTGCCGCCGATGAGGTCGGCGGCCGCCCAGGCGACGGCCCCGACCGCACCGGCGGCCAGCAGGGTGAACAGCCAGGCCACGCCCACCCCGGCCGCCAGGCCCAGCGCACCTGAGCGGTCCGCTTGACAGCGGGAAGCCGAAGTACCAGGTGATCAGATTCCAGGCCAGCCCGTTGACGATCCGGCGAACACCACAGGGAGCGTGAGGGCCCCCAGCCGACACCTCTGGATGAGTACCCGAACTCGGCACCATGCAGTTGGCCAAGCGACCTTATCTGGGGTGCGGGTGCCCGCTTCGGCCATAGCCGTATGCGGATGTTCCTCTAAGAGGAGGAGGCGGCGGCGGGATCTGATAAGGGGGAATAACCCTGATCTCCGGCTGTCCGTATCCATTGTCCATGACATACGGCAAGGCACCGACGTTTCTCTGGGACAGTAACTGAACGATTTGATAAACCGCCCCAGCGTCGCCATGCGCGATGAAGGTATGGTCCCCGCTCGGCGACATCGTCAGGG
Organism: Herbidospora mongoliensis; assembly: GCF_001570545.1. GTDB lineage: Bacteria > Actinomycetota > Actinomycetes > Streptosporangiales > Streptosporangiaceae > Herbidospora > Herbidospora mongoliensis. The sequence continues at coordinate 343,185 of NZ_BBXD01000009.1, forward strand.
ACATATTTACCTTCGGTGCCTCCCAGTGAGCTACGTGGGAGCCGATCGCCGTGCGTGTTGCCGTGTCCAGAAGGACCGGTGCCGTCTGGTAGGCCGACTGATAGTCGGCGACCCCAGTGCCGGATCCCCGAAACAGACGAATCGCTGTCAGGCTGCCGATGATACTGATCAGCGCGACGAAGATGTACGTCATAAGGCCCCTCCCGCCTCTCGCCTCGGCCGATAGCTGCCGAGATTTCTCTGTTGATCGCAGTTTCGGCGCTACAATCTCCCTATCAAATTCGAATAAGACTGTCCGAATTTCATTGGAAGCCCGAAACTTTCCGACTTACAGAAATGACGGTAGAGCGGACACCATACTTCCGATATCAGGGCTTACCCCGATACAACCCCGACGCAGGACTGATATTTCAGACGAGCTGGAATTCCAACTCGCTCATATAAGGGATTTCCAGGGAACTATCACCCCTGAAGCGGCAACGGCCCGCCGTGGCCCGGGATGCCCCTGTCCGGCGGGATCGGCTCCTCGGCCGCGTCCTCGGCGGTGATCCCCCGGGCCCGGGTCTGTTCGGCGAGACGCCGGTAGTAGGCCCCCACCGCGTCGAGCGCCGCGCTGACCGCGTCGAGCAGCGTGGCGCCCGCGCGTTCGACGACCTCGCCCTCGTGGACCTCGAACGCCTGGACGCCGGTCAGCACGGCCGCCTTCAGGTCGCGCAGCAGCCGCACGTCGTGGTGGGCGTAGGTGCGGCAGAGGGTCGTGACGTCGTCGCCGGAGTTCAGCAGGTCCTTGACGGCCGACACCGAGTTCCGGACCAGCCGGACCTCCGGGCGCTCGGCCATGGCGGCCAGATCTGCGTCGTAGGACCGGATGTCCCGGTCGGCGTCGCAGAAGCCGACGGTCCGCTGCCACAGGGTGCGCAGGTCGTCGCCGAGCAGGCCGTCGAGGTAGCTGACCAGGAACCGGCGGTGGGCCTCGACGACGTACTGGGCCTTGAACGGGGTCAGTTCCGCCGGGTCCTCGCCCGATGTGGTGGTCGTCGTGGTGAATCCGTAGTCGGCCGACAGCGCGTTCTCCATGCCGACCACCAGGTAGACGAACCGGACCCAGGTCCGGAACAGCTCCTCCAGCGGCAGCGCGCGCAGGCCTTCCTCGGTCAGCACCACGCCCCACCGGGCGCCGAAGTCGAGCCGCCGCAGATGGCCGATCTGGTACATGGCGAGCTGCGCGTCGATCTCGGCGTGCGCGTGGTGCAGGACCTTCCGGTAGGCGGCGGTGGCGTCCAGGCCGACGTGGTTGCGGACGATGTGCGGGCCGCCGATGTGCAGGTGCTGGAACTCGGTGACGTCGAAGACCGCGCCGCCGATCGCCATCCAGTAGCCCGCCTCGGCGGTGGTGTGCCGGGCCAGTTCCGACACCTCGAAGCGGGGGCCCTGCTGCGCGTGGCCCAGGTAGGTGGTGAAGACGTCCTGGCTCAGCCGTCCCTCGGCGGTCAGCCGGCGCAGGAACTCGGGGCCGTCGCCGGGCACGATCGAGGTCAGCGCGTCGATGACGGAGACGGCGAAGTTCGCGCTCCCGCACACGTAGACGTGCGCGCCGCGGTCGAGCAGGTCGTTGAGGTCGTCGGCCTCGGCGCGGATCACGTCGTCGACCCGGCGCCGCCGTCCGGCCCCGACGACGTGCCGTTCGCCGTCGAAGGTGACCGAGGCGTCCGCGCGGGAGAACGCCGTGGACAGGCGCAGGCGGCCCTCGGCCGCCGCGGCGTTCAGTTCCTGGTGCTGTACGAACTCCTCCGGCGTCCGGATGCCCAGGTAGAGGCGGTTCTCCCCCGGTCCGGTGCGCGCGGCGACGAAGCCGAGGAAGGGGGCGATGCCGGACCCCGCCGCGAACATGACGATCGGGCGGCCCGGGTCGGCGGGCAGCCGGAAGCGCGGCGTGGAGACGATCCGCAGCGACAGCTTGCGCCGGCCTTCCAGACTCGCCCGGCGCAGGAAGTGCGAGGCCGTGCCGCGCCGTTCGCGGGGGTAGGACCAGGGCGTGCGGGCGCTCGTGTAGTCGAGACCGGCGACCACCAGCCGGAGCGTCGTGGCGGCCTCGCCGGGGGGCGGGGCCGAGGCGATCGAGTAGAGGCGGAAGGGTTCGGGCGCGATCACCCGGCAGAACGCGTCGGGCTCGTGGAGGTCGGCCTTCCACAGGCGGGTGACGTCATGGCCGCCCGCGTACAGGAGATTGAGGACGTCCCACAGTTCCCACTGGTCTTCCATGCGGGCGTCCACGACGCGCTGCCACGCGCCCGCGGCCGTCAGCCTGATGAGGCGTTTGGCCACCTCGCGGCCGATGGGCCTGATCTTGGCGAAGCGCAGCAGGGTGCGCAGGGGCAGCACGTCGACGTCGCCGTAACCGGCCCGGGAGGCCACCGCCGCCCGCCACTCGGGGGTGAGCGGCACCAGTTCGTCGCCGTCGGCCTGGAGCGCGGTGACGGTGCGGCGGACCAGCTCGTCGTCGTTCTCTGCCAGTACGCCGACCCGGTCGCCGGGCAGGTGGTGGACGCCCTGGCCGGTGACGTCGAGGTCGAGGTAGCACGTCCAGGAGCCGGACTCTCCGGTGACCACCCGGCCTCTGCGGGCGGTGCCGTAGACGACCGGCGCGCCCACCGGGGGGCGGCGTTCCTCTCGGACGGTGGCGAGTTCGGCGTCGACCTTGTCCCAGGTCCGGTCCTTGAACAGGCCGGTGAAGCGGGCGCCGGTGGTGACCTGGCGGCCGACCTTGAAGGCCACTTCCAGGAAGCCGTAGGCCTTGATGCGGTGCAGCCCCATCCAGCCCCGGTCGCCCACGTAGGCGTCGAGCATGGCGTTGTAGACGCCGCGCAGGGTGCTGTCGCGGGTGTCCTCGACGTACTGGCGGACCGACACCTCGCGGAGCGCGGCCACCAGCTCCTGCCAGTGCCGGGGGAAGAAGCCGGCGAGGTAGGTGCTCTGCTGGCCGACCATCGAGCCGTATTCGCGGCGCTCCAGGAAGGCGTCCAGTGCGTGGACCTGCGGCTGGGCGGTGCCGCTCGGGCTGGGTGCGCCGTCGAAGATGGGGACGCCCGCCGTGCCGACCGTCTTGGCCCAGAGCACCTGGTCGAGGGGGTGGCGGCCGCGCGGGTTGGGGTCGATCTGGGGATAGACGACCTGGGTGACGTACCGCAGCTGGTCGTGGATCACCAGCAGGGAACGCTCCAGCGCGGCCGGGTCGTCGGCGACGACGGCCTCCTGCGCCTCGATCATCGCTCCGAGCACCGGCGTGAGGCCCATCGCGAACTCGGTCGTGACCAGGTAGAACACGCGTTCCGCGGCGTTGTCCCAGGTCGGCACGAGCAGGTCCATGTTGTCCAGTGCCCGCGCCCCGGCGGGGTCGCGCAGCCGCCAGTTGTAGAAGAACAGGTCGATGTACGAGACGGCCGGCACCTTCTTGCCCAGCCGCCGCGAGACGGTGGTCCACGGCCGCAGCAGCGACTCGGGCAGCGCGTTCGGCGGATCGGCCGCCATGTACTGGTAGGCGTGCGCGAACACGCCGAGCATCGTCGAGGCGCGGAGCAGATACCGCTCGGGCAGCGCCTCGGGCCGCGCGTCGAGCACCGGCATCGCGTCGAACGCCCGGCGCAGCGTCAGCCGCCGGAACAGCTCGGGCAGCCGGGCGGTCATCTCGTCCCAGGCGCGGTGCGAGTCCGGGAAGGCGAGCAGCGGCTGCTCGGCCGGCAGGAACCCGTGCTCGATCGACAGGAACCCGTCAAGCTCGTGCCCCACCCGCCGGTTGTGCGCCTCGGCGGCCTCGACCACCCGCCGCGCGGCCACGCGCTGCGGCCCGACCGGCCGCAGCATGGTCAGCTGGTCGAGGGCGATGGACGTCGTCCGGTCGGGGTCGATGAACGTCCAGGTCAGCTCATATCGGCCGATGCGGACGCGATCCCCCGGCGCGATCACGTGCCGGGTGATCCTGGCGTCGTTGACGAAGGTGCCGTTGGAGCTGCCGAGATCGGTGAGCACCAGACGGCCGTCGGCTCCGGATTCCAGCCGCGCATGGCGCCGTGAGACGGCGCTGTCGTCCAGGACCACCGCCGCCAGACCCGAGTCGCGGCCGAGGGTGACGGGCAGGACGCACACCCGGTCGTTGGTCGCCCGGGTGTGCCGATCGGTGACGGTCAGCCGAAGTTCACGAATGGTAGATCACCGCACGACACAGATCGGCCCGGGACAGCGTGCCGACGAGGGCGCCGTCGTCCACCACGGGAAGCCTGCGGATCCCCCGCTCGATCATCACGATCGCGGCCCGCGCCAGTTCGTCGGCGGGTCGCACGGTCGCCGTGTCGCGGACGACCAGGGGGTCGATGACCCGATCGGCGAGGGTGCGGCCCTTCTCCAGGAAGAGCCGGAAGGCGTCGGTGAGCGTGCCGCCGCCGGCGGTGACGTCGCCGAAGCTCGGCAGCATCGCCCGGACCAGGTCCTCTTCGGCCAGCGTCCCGACGAACCTGCCGTCATGGTCGAGGACCATGAGCTGGCCGACCTCCGACACGCTGACGACCTCCGCCGCGCGCCGGATGGTCGCGCCGAGCCGTATGTGAGCGGGAAACCCTGTCATGACGTCGCTGACGAGCACGCCACCTCCGTGTGATCTGCAGGGAGCATAAATCGGCGCAGATCGGGTGTATAGCACTCCAAGGCCCTGACATGCAGGAGCCATCAGATCCGCTGGATCCCGGTCAGAGCGTGATAGATGTGGTCGACATGGCCACCCACATCGCCCGGCCGTTGATGCACCAGAGGTGGTCGCACATCACCTTCGTGCACTGGCGTTATCCCGCCGCCGAGATCCAGGCGCTGCTTCCGCCGGGACTCACCGCCGAGCGGCACGACGGGTCGGCCTGGGTCGCGCTCACCCCGTTCCTCATGGAAGACGTCCGGCCGCCCGGCCTGCCGGCCATCCCGTGGCTGTCGCGTTTCCCTGAGACCAACGTGCGCACCTACGTGCGCGACGAACAGGGGCGCAGCGGGCTGTGGTTCCTGTCCCTCGACGCGAGCCGCCTGCCCGCCGTGGCCGCGGCCCGCGCGGGGTTCCGGCTGCCCTACTACTGGTCCAGGATGTCGGTCCACGTGGCGACCGACCGGATCGCCTACCGCAGCCGGCGCCACCCGCCCGGCCAGGCCGGGGTGCGGGCCGACGTCGACATCGAGATCGGCGCGCCTCTGGCCGGCCCGGAGGAGCTGACCGACTTCCTGGTCGAGCGCTACCGGCTGTTCACCGTGGTCGCCGGGCGTCTGGCCACCGCCGAGGTCGAACACCCGCCGTGGCGGCTTCGCCGCGCCCGCATCCTGCGGCTGAACCAGGGACTCTTCCAGGCGGGCGGTCTCACCGCCCCCACGGGTGAACCGCTCGCGCACACCTCCACGGGGGTTCCCGTCCGCATCGGACGGTGGCGCTGGTGCCCGGCCTGATCAGACAGGCACTCTGATCAGAGAGGAACACCGAGGGCGAACACGGCGATGTCGTCGACGGTGTGGCCGCCGGTGAAGGCCAAGACGGTCTGGCGGATGTGGTCGACCGTGCCGGTCGCGTCGAGACCCGCGCAGGCGGCGAAGGTGTCGAGCAGGCGGTCGTCGCCGAACAGGTCCATGTCGTCGCGCCGGTGCGCCTCGGTCACCCCGTCGGTGTAGAGCAGCAGCATGTCGCCGGGGCCCAGGGTGAAGTGGGTGTTGCGCAGGTCGGGGTCGTCGAAGGCGCCCAGCATCGACCCCGCCGACCGGATCTCCTCGATGCCGCCGCCGGCCCGGCGCAACAGGGCCGACGGATGCCCGGCCGTGCTGAGGACCCCGCTGATGTCCCCGCCGCGGACGCGGAAGACCAGGCAGGCCGCGGTGAGGAACTGCATGGTGGCGGTGCGCTGGGCCATCAGCGCGCTGTTGAGCTGGTCGAGGATCTTGCAGGCGGAGACGTGGTTGTGGGCGTCGGCCCGGACGGTGTAGCGGGCCAGCGCGGTGAGCTTGGCGGCCTCCAGGCCGTGCCCGGAGACGTCGCCGACGATCGCGCACCACCGCGACGGGGCGGTCTGGAACAGGTCGTAGAAGTCGCCGAGGACGGTGTCGGTGCCGGCCGGGACGTAGACGGCCGCGGCGTCGGCGCCCGGCGGGTTGGGCAGGACGGGCGGCAGCAGGCTGTCTTGAAGGGTGCGCGCCAGCGCCGCCGAGGTCGCGGCCTGCCGGGTCATCCGGCCGAGGGCGTCGCGCAGGGCGATCTCGCCGGTGACGGAGCGGGCGAGGGTGGCCAGGGCGCTGATCTGGCCGGGGGTCCAGTCGCGCGCGACGGTGTCGACCACGCAGAGGGTGCCCAGCACGTGGCCGTCGGGCGAGTGGATCGGATAACCGGCCCAGGCGCCGATGCCCATCGAGGTCACCGAGGAGATGTCGTTCACCCGCTCGTCGTTGGGCGCGTCGGTGATGATGAGCGGGCCGTCGTCCTGCACGACGAGGTGGCAGAAGCTCTCTTCGGCGGCGTTCTGCCGCTGCTCCGGCGTCAGCTCCCCCAGGCCGAGGACGCTCTTCCAGAACGAGCGCCGCTCGTCGACCAGCGTGATGAACGCCATGGGCGCCCGGGTGACGGAGATCGCCAGCGCGGCCAGGTCGTCGAAGGTCGGGTCGGGCAGCGTGTCGAGCAGCCCGGTGGCGCGGACCGCGGCCAGGCGTGCCGCATCGGACAACTCGGGAGGCATGTCCTGAGGTCCCTTGAAACGGACAACCGATGTGCCGGGCACAGCCCTCCTCCGCAGACTCGATCTGGCACCAGCCGCTCTGACCGTACCTCACCCCGCCGACGCGGAATCCCGCAGATTAGACGTGTTCTGCCGGGTAGGTGACGCCCGGCAGTCCGATTCAGCCACTCGAAGCACGCGCCCGGCTGATCAGCGGGTGAGGAAGGCATTGATGCCATGGAACCCTCACGAGAACCCGCCGGGCGACTGGCGGTCATGCACCTGTCCGGAGACGTGGACGCGGCGACGACGCCCGCCCTGGACGCCGACGTCCAGGACGTGCTCACCCCTCCCGCACCGTCGGTTCTGATCCTGGAGGTGTCGGAGGTCAGGTTCTGGGACTCGGCCGGACTCAGCATGATCGTCAGGGCGGTCAAGGCCACCAGAGCCAGGGGCACCCGGTTGGTCCTGGCCGGCGCCCGCCCCCAACTGCGCCACCGGCTGGAGCTGACCTGCCTGACCGACCTCTTCGAGTTGTACGACTCCCTGGAGGAGGCCCTGGCCGGACTCCGGCGGCAGGGGCCCGGAAATGTCGGTGGCGGTCGTTAGTTTCTGATCAACCCCCGAACACGGAAGGTTGGTCATGTACCGACAGGGCGACATCCTGATCATGCCGGTGCCGGAGGCGTCGGTGCCTCCCGGTCTCGCCGCCGAACCGCGCGACGCCAAGGGCCGCATCGTGCTGGCCCTCGGCGAGGCCACCGGCCACGCCCACGCGCTCCACGGCCCGGGCACCCTCTACCGCGGCTACCTCCACCTGCCCGAGGGCGGGCGGCTGGTCCACGAGGAGCACGCCACGATCCCGCTGCCCAAGGGCTGGTTCCGGATCGTTCGCCAGCGTGAATACGTGCCGGGTTCGTTCCGGGTGGTGGCCGACTGATGAGCGTCGAGACCATGATGACCTGGGCCGACGTCGCGTTCGCCACCGGTCCGGGCGACCGGGCCGAGGCCGAGGCGGGCGTCCGCGACGCCTATGCCGCCGCCGGGCTGGCCGCGCCCTCGGTGATCCTGTGGGCCGGTTCGCCGGTCGTCGCGTCGGCCGCCGCGGCCATCCACCACGGTGGCGAGGCCGCCGTCGAGGCGCTGAACAAGGCCGGCCTGGGGTCGCTCATCCTGTCGGCGGCGGCGTTGCTGACCCAGCCTCTCGGTCATTCCGTCCGCGAAGAGGTGCGCACCCAGCCCTGGGAGTGGGCCCGCGCCGACGTGCTGCGCGAGGCCGGCGGGGCCGGGTGGGCGCGCATGTGGGAGTCGACCGGCGGGCTGCTGTGGCCGAGGGTGAACACGGTCGTCCAGGAGATCCGCCGCGGCCTGTCGGTGCTCGGCGGCGAGGAGGCCGGTGACCTCCTGCGCCAGGCCGCGCTCGACGCGGTGCTCGGCCAGCACGACGCCGCCTGGCTGTCGGCCTTCGACGACGCCCCCGGCCTGGCCGGGCTGGCGCGCGTCTCCCGGCACGCGGGCTGGTGGTTCCCCTACGCCGACGTGGCCATCATCTGCGAGCGCCCGATCGAGCTGCACCGCGACGAGCCGGGCCGCCTCCACCGGTCCGACGGCCCCGCGCTGGTCTTCTCCGACGGGTTCGCGCTGGAGGCCTGGCACGGCATGCCGGTGCCCGAGGGCTTCGTCGCGTCGATGGCCGGCCTGACCCCCGAGCGCATCCGCGCCGAGGAGAACGCCGAGCTGCGCCGGGTCATGCTGGAACACTTCGGCTTCGACCGCTACCTGGCCGACTCGGGGGCGACCCCGATCCACAAGGACGAGACGGGCATCCTGTGGCGCATCGGCCTGCCCGACGACGAAGACGTGGTGACGGTCGAGGTGGTCAACTCGACCGCCGAACCCGACGGCACGTTCCGCACCTACTTCCTGCGGGTGCCGCCGTGGGTGCAGCGAGCCCGGCAGGGCGTGGCCTGGACGTTCGGGGTGAAGGAAGAGGACTACCAGCCCGAGAAGGAGACCTGAGCCGGGGCTCGGGAAAGATCACCAGCCGTGTCTCAGGTCTGCCACGGGGCTCCGCACCATGTCTCAGGCCGGACCGCTTGGCACCGCCAGAGTGAAGGTGGCTCCCTCGCCGGGTGCCGTGCGCAGGTCGAGGCGGCCGCCGTGGGCCGTGGCCAGGGAGCGGGCGATGGCCAGGCCGAGTCCGGCGCCGCCGGGGCCCGACCTGCTGCGGGAGGCGTCGGCGCGGGAGAAGCGGTCGAACACCCGGTGGGCCTCCTCGGCGGTGAGCCCGGGGCCGTTGTCTTCGATGACCAGCACCGACTCGCCGTCCCTCGTTCCGACGCCGATGCGCACGGGGGTGCCGTCGGGGGTGTGCGCGACCACGTTCCCGACCAGGTTCGTCACCACCTGGCGCAGCCGGGCCTCGTCGCCGAGCACGGGCGCCGAGGCGGGCGGCCCGTCGTCGGGGCCGGTCAGCTCGACCGGGCGGCCGGGGGCCAGGGCGCGCAGGTCGAGGCGGGCGTCGGCGGCCAGGGTGCGCAGGTCCATCGGTGCCAGGTCCATCGGCAGGGCGTCGCCGCCCTCGTCGAGGCGGGCGAGCAGCAGCAGGTCCTCGACGAGGCGGGCCAGCCGTCCGGCCTCGCTCTCGATCCTGGCCATCGCCGGGCCGACCTCGGTCAGGCCGCCCATGCGGTAGAGCTCGGAGAAGCCCTTGATGCCGACGAGGGGGGTGCGCAGCTCGTGGCCGACGTCCGCGACGAACCGCCGCAGCCGGGCCTCCGATTCGGTGCGCGCGGCGAAGGCGTGCTCGATCTGCCCGAGCATGCCGTTGAGCGAGGCCGACAGGCGGCCGACCTCGGTGTCGGGGGCGGCGTCCGGCACTCTCCGGCCGAGGTCCCCCGAGGCGATGGCGGCGGCGGTCTCCTCGATGGTCCGCAGCGGACGCAGCCCCGCCCTGATCGCGAACCATCCGGCCAGCGTGAGCAGAGCCAGCAGAGCGGCCCCGGTGATGACGTAGGTGATCCGCAGCCGGGCGACCGTCGCCTGCACCGCGTCGAGCGAGGCGGCCACGACCACCGAGGTCCCGGTCCGCGCGCGTGGCACCACGAGCACCCGCCATTCGGCGCCGCCCGCCGAGTCACGCGCCTCGAACGGGTTGCCGTCCAGGCGAGACGGGAGTTCTGGACCGCCGGGGCCGGTCGGAAGACGCACCTCGGAGCCGACCTCGCCATCGGGGCCGATCTCGGCGAGGTAGAGGCGGTTGATCAGGTCGAGGTTGGTGGAAAGGGCGTTGCCGGCCAGCCGGTCGGCGGGCGCCCGGGAGGTGATCTCGGGCGGCATGACCGCGATGATGCCGCCGAACACCCGGAGCTGGGTGTCGACCCGGTCGACCAGACCCGACCTGAGCAGCCCGATCACGATCGACCCGCTCAAAAGCAGCCCGGCCGCCAGCAACGCACAGGTGATCAGCAGCAGCCGGGCGCGCAGGGACCTGCGCCGCCAGGTCATCGGGACTCGCGCAGGACGTAGCCGACGCCGTGGACCGTGTGGATGAGTCGGGGGCCGGTGGCTTCCAGTTTTCTGCGTAGGTAGCTGACGTAGGTGTCGACGATGCTGGTGTCGCCGGCGAAGTCGTACTGCCAGACGTCCTCGATGATCGAGGTCTTGGAGACCACCCGGCCCGCGTGGTCGGCCAGGTAGCTGAGCAGGCGGAACTCGGTGGGTGAGAGCCGGACCGTCACCCCGGCCCGCCGAACATGGTGGCCCTCGACGTCGACCTCCAGGTCGCCCACGACCACCGCGTGGGCGTGCGGTACACCCGTACGGCGCAGGATCGCGCGGATGCGGGCGAGCAACTCCGACAGGTCGAAGGGCTTGGTGACGTAGTCGTCGCCGCCGAGGGTCAGGCCGGTGACCTTGTCGGCCGGGGAGTCGCGGGCGGTGAGGAACAGCACCGGCACCGGTGGTCTGGCCAGGTCGCGCAGTCGGCGGACGACCTGGAAGCCGTCCAGATCCGGCAGCATCACGTCGAGCAGGATCAGATCGGGCCGCAGCACCCGGACCGCCTCGACGGCATCGGTGCCGGTGGCGGCCGAGCTCACCTCGAACCCGGCGAAACGCAGGGTCGCCGACAGCAGTTCACGTACCGTCGGCTCGTCGTCGACGACCAGCAGCCGCTCCATCGTGCCCCCTTTGTCCCTCACATCATGCGTCCCGTCTGCGGAACACCGCGTACGCGGTGACCAGCAGAACCGCAGCCCAGGCGCAGGTCACGGCGATGCCCGCCCACGGGCCCGGCAGGTCGGGGTCGCCGTCCAGGCTGAGCAGGCGCAGTCCGGCCGTGATCGGCAGGTAGCTCAGGATGAGCCGGGCCAGCCACTCCGGGTAGAGCGAGGCCATCGCCGGGACGAACACCCCGATCACGATGGTGATGATCAGCGCTCCGGCCGTGCTGCGCACCAGGGCGCCGACGGCCAGGCCGATCAGCCCGAGCAGGGCCAGCAGCAGCCCCGGCCCGGCCAGCACCCGGAGCATGCCCGGGTCGGTGAGCGCGGTGACGGGCATGTTCTGCGAGGTCAGCACGGCCCGGTTGACGAAGACGACCACGAGCCCCGTCACCGTCCCCACCGCCAGCGTCACGCCGAAGCAGACGACGGCCTTGGCCGCCAGCACCCGGCCCCGGCGCGGCACCGTGGTCAGGGTCAGCGCCATCGTCTGGGTGAGATGTTCGATCGTGAACATCCGCAGGCCCAGGTAGCCGACGGCGACCTGCACGAAGATCAGCGGGCGGAAGTCCGGTTCGGGGCCGAACGCGGCGGGGTCACGCGCGTGCTCCGCCGCCGCGGCGAAGCCGAACAGGAGGGCGAACAGGCCGCCGAGCGCGACGATGAGGGCGACGGTGAACCAGGTCGAGCGGGTCGACCACGTCTTGGCCCATTCCGAGCGGATGGCGTCGATCATCGGGTCAGCTCCATGAAGGCCTCTTCCAGGGACGCGCGGCGGGGTGTGAGCTCGTACAGGACGACTCCTTCCGCGGCGGCGAGCTCACCGATCCGCCGCTCGCTCATCCCCTGGACGACCAGTTCGTCCCCGGCGGGATCGACACCCGAGGCGCCTTCGGTGACGAGCACCCGCGCGAACCGGCGAGCCTCCGGGGTGCGCACCAGGACCCCGTCGGGGCGGGCGAACGCCTCGACGGTCGTGTCGGCGATCAGCCGTCCGCGCGCCACCACGATCAGGCGGTCGGCGGTCACCGCCGTCTCGGCCATCAGGTGGCTGGAGACCAGGACGGTCCGCCCCTCGGCCGCGAGCCGGCGGACCAGCCCTCGGATCCAGACGATGCCCTCGGGGTCGAGCCCGTTGACCGGTTCGTCCAGGATCAGCACGGACGGATCGCCCAGCAGCGCGGCTGCCAGCCCGAGGCGCTGCTTCATGCCCAGCGAGAACGCGCCCGCGTGCCGGTGGGCCACGGCTGTCAGCCCGACCAGGTCGAGCACCTCGTCCACCCGCTGCCGCGCCAGCCGGTTGCTCACCGCGAGGCACCGCAGGTGGTCGCGGGCCGAACGGCGGGGGTGCACGGCCCCCGCGTCCAGCAGCGCCCCCACCGCCCGCATCGGCTCCGGCAGGTCCGCGAGCCGGGCCCCGTGGACCCTGGCCTGCCCCGAAGTGGGGGCGTCGAGGCCGAGGACCATCCGCATCGTGGTCGTCTTGCCGGCGCCGTTCGGGCCGAGGAAACCGGTCACCACGCCCGGTTTGACGTCAAAGGTGAGGTCGTCGACGGCGATGACGTCGCCGTAGCGTTTGCTCAGTCCGCTCACTTCGATCATGCGGCCGAGCATGCGCCGCCCGGCTGCGGGCTTTCTGAGCGGTTCTGTGAGAGATCTGTGACGGCTAGAGCCGTCCCGCCGGAATGCGTTCGAGGATGCCGCCGGCGAAGACGTCGTACAGGCCGGTCGGTTCGAGGTGGACGTAGCCGATGTGGCAGTCGCACTCCAGCTTCGGGCACGCCTTCGGGCCCAGCCGGCTTCGGAACGTGCCGTCGTAGAGATTTCCCAGCACAGTCGGGATGAAATGACACCTGCGGACGGTGCCGTCACCGTCCACGGAGATGACCGTGTCGCCGGTCCGGCAGGCCTGGCCCGCGCTGAGATGCGGGAAGCGGCTGTAGCGGAACAGCGGGTCGATCTCCTGCCACCGCGCCGCCTCCTCGTCGGTGTAGGTGCGGCCCTCCTCGGCGTTGATCCACAGGTAGGTGCCGGCGGGCAGGTCCTGCCGCAGGCGGCGGGCGTCGTCGAGGTGCGCGGGGTCGCCGACCACGCCGACGCTGTGGCGGACCTTCAGCCCCGTGACCTTGGCCAGGAAGCGGTCGTAGGTGATCTGGGTCGGGTGGTAGGTGACCCAGAGCGCCAGCTTTCCGGGGTCGGCGGCGTCCAGCCAGGTGGTGCGGGTGCTGAGGTTGGTCTGGACGGCGACGCGGCGGATGTTGGCCTGGTGGCTGAGCTCGACCATCGCCTCGCGGTACCACGACCTGACCAGGCCCTCCCCCCACGGCGTGAACAGGACGCTCAGGTCGTGGTCCTGATCCTTCGTCCATGAGGTGAAGCGGAGCAGCGCGGCCCTGTCGGCGCGGAGCTGCTCGGGGGTGTCGCGGCGTTTGGCGAAGGGGCAGTAGGCGCAGTCGTAGTCACAGCTCGCCAGCGGGCCCCGGTAGAGGATCGTGAGATGGGTCATCGGGCGTGGTTGGCGGCCATGAGGGTGCGCACCTCGTCCGAGAACAGGGCGGGTCCGACCCAGTCGGAGTGGGCGAGCCCCTCGTCGGTCAGGCGCAGCGTGCGGTCGTCGCGGACGAGCCAGTGGTCGGGGACGGCGGTGACGTCGGGGTCGGCGCCGAATCGGTCTCGGTAGAGGCCCAGGTCCAGGCCGTCCTTCTGGAGGAGGCTCTGGATCGTGTGGCGGCGGCGCTGTTCCGGCTCCGGCACGGTGAAGCCGATCAGGGCCTGGGTGAAGTCGTCGCGCCGCACGTAGTCGTCGATGATGGTGCGGACGTGGCGGGCGCCGACCGCGTATTCGTGCGAGTAGTGCAGGGTGCTCGTGTACGACCTCGCGCCGCACCCCACACTCGCCATGCCGTCGGTCTGGCAGCAGTAGTCGGTGGACGTTCCCGTGCCCGGCAGACGGAACATCCGCATGGACACCTGCTCGTAGCCCTGGGACAGCAGGAAGTCGCGGCCCTCGCGGTAGAGCTCCATCCGCTGGTCGTCCCAGTCGCGGCCGATCTTGCCGAGGCCGGTGAGGGGACGTACGTAGAGCGGGTAGAGGTAGAGCTCCTCGGGGGCCCAGTGCAGCGCGGTCTTCAGCGAGTGGAGCCACGACTCCGCCGTCTGGCCGTCGATGCCGTAGATCAGGTCGATGTTGAGGATCGGGAAACCCGTCGACCGGATCGCGTCGAGGGCCTGCTCGACCTCGGCGCGCTTCTGCGGCCGGACCGCCGAGCGCGCTTCCTCGTCGATGAAGCTCTGCACCCCGATGGAGATCCGCGTCGCCCCGCGTTCCTTCAACACGGCCAGGCGGTCGGCGGTCGCCGTGGCCGGGGAGGTCTCCACGGACAGCGGAATCGTGCCGTAGGGCGCGAGCTTGCCGGTGATGTCGAACAAGCGGCTGAGCTCGAACGGGCTCAGATAGGTGGGGGTGCCCCCGCCGATCGCCGCCGTCGTGAACGCCGGATCGACGGCGTCCGACAACGCCAGGGTCTCGCGTTCCAGGGCGTCGAGGAACGCCGCCACCAGTTCTTCGGGGGCGCCCGTCCGGGTGAAGAGGTTGCAGAAGCCGCAGCGCATCTCGCAGAACGGGATGTGGGCGTAGAACGACCCGGCCTTCTCGCCGCGCCAGACCTCGGTCAGGTCGGGGCGGGGATCGAGGGGGCGGTACGCGGTTTTGTGCGGGTACGCGTAGACGTAACTCTCATACGGACTGATCATCGGAGCTCCGGTCGAGGACGAACTCGGCGTAGGGGACGGTCCAGACGACGTCGTGCGCGACCCGATGTCCCACATGACCGTCTTCACCGTAGGCGGTCCCGTGATCGGAACAGACGATCACGAAGCACGGGCGGCGGCGGGTCATCAGGTCGAACAGGCGGGAGATGTGCCGGTCGACGTATTCCAGCGCCGCCGCGTGGGAGTCGATGGAGTCGTCCACCGCGCCGGGCAGGTAGAAGCGGTTGGGCTGGTGCATCGCGGCGACGTTCAGGAAGAGGAAAACCGGGTCGGGTACGTCACCGAGCACCTCCTCCACCCGATCGAGTTGCCGTTCGAACCCGAAAGGCGAGGTCACCCCGAACGACGACTCCCAGTGGCTCTCCTGGAACAACCCCGGCAACACCGACCCGAGCGGGCTCAACCCGTTGAAGAACCCCACCCCGCCGACGCACACGGTCCGGTAGCCGACCTGGGCCAGCCCGGCCGGCAGGTCGGGCGCGTCGAAGACCCAGGTCTCCGGCGCGATGGTCGCGCTCCCGGGGAAGGCCGCCGCGAACGGCCGGTCGTGCGGCCCCGGCGTGACCGGCGTGGGGAGGAACCCGGCGAACATGGCGGCGTGCGACGCGAACGTGAAACTCCCCGGGCTGTGCCGCTTCTCCCAGGTCAAATAGGAGGCGAACCCAGGCGTCCGCCCCTCGTCCATCAGCCGCTGAGCGACGTCGTACCGCAGCGTGTCGAGGGTGACGAGCAGGATGTCGTGGGTCCCCACGATCGCGTTCATGTCGCGCACGATCGCCACCCCGCCGCGATGGCCTTCGCCTGGCACTCGTAGGTCGTCAGCCCGCTCCCGTCGAGGGCCCCCAAACCGGGCAGCAGGTCGCCGAACGCGTTGACCTCCGCGACGGCCATCGAGCGCCAGTCGGTGCCGATCATCAGATCGACCCCGGTCATCAGGCTGCCGGGGAAACACGCGGCGGTACGGGCGCAGACGTCCATCGCCTCGTCCCACCGGTCGCCCAGCCGTCCCCGGATCGCCCCCAGATCACCGCGTTCGCCGCCGAGGTGCAGGTTCGTCATCGGCACCCGGCTCACCCGCGCCACCGCGTGCGTCGGCCGCCCGGCCACCGTCACCACCCGCAGATCGAAACAGCCGCCCGCCACCGAGGCCTTCGGGAACCAGCGCTCGACGTGGAGCCCGTCGGGGGCCAGCGCGTCGACCAGACGGGAGACGGTTCTCTCGTCTCTGTACGTCTTCACCGCCAGCGAGTTCCGCAGGTCCTCCGTGGCCGACGTCACGGCCCGCAGGCGGGTGCCGGAGGTCTCGAAGGCGATCACGCCCGACGCCGAACTGCCGTGGGCGGGCTTGACGAACACCCTCGGCCACGACCGGGAGGCCATCTGCTCGCGCAGCTCCTCGTAGGAGCCCACGGTCGTGCCGCCGGGTACGGGGATGCCCGCTTCCTCCAGAACCGCATGGCAGCGACGCTTGTCGAACATCGTCGCGATCTCGGCCACGTCGGCCAGCAACTCGCCGCCCGCCGACGCGACGCGCCCGAGCCCGGCCATGAAGCGGGCGTACCAGGTCGCCCCTCCCCCGGCCCTGGCCGGGTCGCCCGCGCCCCGGAGCAACGTGTCGGCCTCAGAGCTTTCGCCGGGTGAGTCGACGCGGACCAGACCGGAGAACTCCAGCGGTCCTCCGGTCAGCACGTGGGTCCACGGAACCACGGTGATCTCGCCCAGGCCGTGGGTCCGGGCCGCCGCGCCGAACAGGTCGGCGCGGCGGTCGCCGGGGGTGCCGACGACGATCACTCGCTCACCGCGGTGTACATCCAGCCGTCTTCCTCGTCAGGGGTCTCCTGGTCGTCGAGGTCGAGATCGACCGAGGCGAGGGCCGAGCCCAGGCGGGCCATCATGGCGTCGGTGAGGTAATGGTGGTGCAGGTCGAGGCGCCGCAGGTGGGTGAGCGGCTGGCCGCTGAGCAGGGCCTCGGCGCCCTCGTCGTTCAGCGTGCCCATCGACAGGGCGAGGGTGTCGAGCCGGGCGACGATCGGGGCGGTGGCCACGGCGACGGCGACGTCGTTCTGACGGTCGCTGTCCTGCAGTCCGAGGTGACGGAGGGCGGGCAGGTTGTCGCCGGTCAGGATCGGGCCGAAGTCGTCGACGGCGTAGTCGCCGTTGTACTCGTCGACGCCGAGCCACAGCTCCAGATGCTCCAGGGCGGGAAACTCACACGAGGCGACGCCGCGGACGAACCCACTGCGGAGCCCGCCGCTCTCGACCCGGAACATGCGCAGCTTCTCATGCCGGACCTGGGAGATCTCCAGGTGTGATCCCCCACGGACGTCGAGGCGCTCCAGGTCGGGGAGCGCGGTCAGCAGCGGGGTGAGGTCACTCTGGTTGATCCACGAGATCTCGTTCTCCTCCTGCGGGATCGCCCCGAGGAAGATCGCGCGCAGCGCCGGAAGCCGGTGGGCCTCGGCGGCCAGTCTCTCGATGATCGGCCGGGAGGAGCTGTCGTAGTTCCAGCTGACGACGAGGGCGCGCACCTCCTCGGTGGCGACCTGCTGGAAGAAGGAGTCCAGGTCGGTCGGAAGGCCGTCCTTCTCCGGCCAGAAGGACAGGCGCCAGGCCACTTCACCGGGTCGCCGCTCTCCCGCGACGTCGAGCTCGACCGTCGGCAGGCCCGCGTAGTGGCCCTCGTAGGCGTCGGCGTCCTCGGGTCGCGAAGGCAGCGCGAGGGAGATCGGCTGGGTCACTCGGCCACCGACACGTAGATCCAGTCGTCGCGCTTCTTGCGCTCGCTCAGGTCGAGTTCGGCGTCGCCCACCGCCGTGCGCAGTCGTTCGGCCAGCGGGTCGGTCACGTAGTTGTGGTGCAGGTCGAGGACCTTCAGGTGGCTGAGCGGCTGGCCGCTGAGCAGGGCCTCGGCGCCCTCGTCGCCCAGGGTCCCCATGGCGAGCGACAGCACGTCGAGTCGGGCCACGATCGGGGCGGCGGCCACGGCGGCGGCGATCTGGTCCTGGTTGTCGCTGTCCTGCAGGCCCAGGTGCTTCAGCGCGGGCAGGTGGTCGCCGGCCAGGATCGGGGCCAGGTCGTCGATCGTGGAGTCGCCGCCGTAGCTGTCGATGCCGAGCCACAGGTCGAGGTGCTCCAGGGCGGGCAGGTCTGACCCGGCGACCGCGCGGACCACCTCGGCGGGCAGGCCGCCGGTCTCGAAGCGCAGCACCCGCAGGGCCTCGTGGCGGACCGCGGACAGGCCTAGGCCGGTGCCGCCGCGCACTTCCAGGCGCTCCAGTTTGGGGAAGGCGGTGAGCAGCGCGGTGACGTCGGACTGCTGGATCCACGAGATCTCCGCCTCCTCCGACTGGATCGCCCCGAGGAAGATCGCCCGCAGCGCCGGGAAGCGGCTCGCGTTCTCGCTCAGCATCTTGACGATCACCGACGAGTCGGTGTCGTACGCCTGCTCCCAGCACCCGATGACCAGCGCTTGCACCTCTTCGACCGCGACCTGGTCGAGGAACACCTGGAGTGTCCCCGCGAAGGCGCCGTCCTCGGCGTCGTACGCCTCGGGCTCGGCGATCCGCCAGGCCACCGTGCCGGCGGGCGGGAGCTTCTCGTCGTCGTCGTCCGGGGGGAAGACGAAGACGTCAAGACCGGCGTAGCGCTCGTCGTACAGGTCCCACGGATTGGGGCGGATGTTCTCCGGGAGGATTGTCAACATGGGCCACGTTCCTATCAGAACGCACAGACAAATCACTCGCTAACCGACACATAAGCCCCGCCCTGCCAGTCGGGGACACGCCTAAGACGGGCTGCCTAGGAAGGGCTGAACGTGGGACGCGGCGAGGCCGTGAACCCGAAGCTCCGGTCGCGGGCGCCCCGGGCCAGGTGGAAGGGCCGGCCCCTGTCGTCGATCGTCGCCAGCCGGCGCTTCCCGTCCAGGGTGTAGTCGACGTCCAGGACGTAGAACGCCGATTTCCGTGCCGCCGGGATCTCGACCACGACCGTGTAGGACTCCGACTCGCCCGGCCGGAGCACGGAAGGTTCGAACCGTTCCCTCGTCGAGCCGCCCACGGTCAGTTTGGGCTCGTAGAAAAAGGGGTCCCCGCCCCCGAACGTGTCGCCGCCGGAACACTCGACGGTGATCGGCGGCGCCGGGGGCGGCTCCCGATCCACGATCCGGGCCGTCACCCGGACGATGCGCAGGTTCGTGGCCCGGAGCGCGCGGACGTTGATCACCATCGGCTGGGAGAAGAGCCGGACCGGACCGGCGCCCTTCCGCCTGAGCCAGCCGAGCGCCTCGTCGCAGCCGGTCAGGGCCGCCGGGAGCGCCGTCCGGGGCGGCGGCCGGTGGACGCCCATGCTCCACGGGTAGTCGTCGTGGAGCGGCGGCTCCGCCGCGGTCATGCGCACCGGGGGGAGCGGCGGCGCGGGGACGGGCGGCTGGAAAGGCGTCGAGACCAGCGCCACGGCCAGCACCCCGCTGCCCAGCCCCGCCGCGGCGACCGCCGCCGTCCTCAGCGCGCCCATCGCTCCTCCTGGTCGGTGACGTCCTCGTAGCGTCCGGTGTCCGGGCTCAGTTCGAACTCCGAGGTGTACGGGGGCGCGAAGGCCGTCATCCGGAACGGTTCGCCGTCGTTGTCGACGACCACGACGCTTTCGTCAGTTCCGGACCGGGTGGTGAGGTCGAAAACCCATTCGCAGTAGCAGGTGGCGGTGACGACGTTCGCGATGAGGACGATCGGCTCGCCCAGTTCCAGGGAGATGAAATGGTCGTCGATGTAGCGGCCGACCCACTCGCCCGTGTCGTTGATCGCGGTGGCCTCCGCCGGACGGTCGAGGTCGAAGCCCAGCCTGACCGTGGTGTCCTGCCCCTCCGGCCAGCGGCCGACCAGGCTTCCGTTCCACGGGGACAGGCGTTTGGTGATCCGGGGCACGATGCTCTTGATCAGAACGGGTTTGGTCCGGTTGCCGTTCAGGGTGATGCGAATCTGGGAAAGCGCCTTTTGCTGGTTCTGATGTGATTTCGGCGCGATCTGCAGGGGTTCGTAGTCCTTGAGTAATTGGCCAGCGCTCATCGTCACGGCCTTGGGATCACTCAGCAGGCGTTTCCCGGCGTCGTCCAGGGGCCGGGCGAACGCGAAGAGCAGACTCGATGTCGACCCGAAGTCGTAGACGGCCTCGTGGAGCAGCGAAGGCTGCCCTCTGAGCCGCTCCTCTTCGCTCTGCCGCACCTCCTCCTGGGAGCGGACCTCCTGGAGTGGCCCGACGAACCAGGCCGCGACCAGGCCGACCACCGCTGTGGTGAGCCCGATGACGAGATCGCGCCGCCACGCGAGATCTCGTTTGCCGGACCTGCGGGAGCGCCTTCTTTTGCGATTCCTTTTTCCCATGCCGCTACGACACGTTAGTGCGATATCGCGCTGCGTATTGGCCGGAAAGCGATTTACGGTATTTCGCGCAAAAGACCGTGACCCGCACGCCTAGCCCCAGGCGTGCGGGTCACGGAGCTGTCGGACGTGCGATCAGCCGGGCTGCTTCACCCCGTTCACCGTCAGGGTGTACGGCGCGTACTGCTGGCCGGTCTCGGTCGGCTCGTCGTAGGCGACGATGGCCACGATCTTGGTGAACGGCCGGGCGAGCAGGAGCTCGAGGCGGTTCAGGTTGATCGTGCCCTTGCCGTTGAACTCGACCTGGGCGGCCACGTGGTGCTTCTCGTCGATGCCGACGAGGCGGACGTTCCAGTTGTGGACCGCGGTCGGCTTGATCTCGGTGACGGAGTCGAACGGTTCCAGGCTGGAGCCGTCGCTGATCACGGTGCCGCCGACGGTGACGTCGTCGACGAGCAGGCCGCCCTCGTTGACACCGCCGTCGGAGGTGTACTGGAAGCCGAGCAGGATGCTCTGGCCCGCGTACGCCGACAGGTCGAACGTGTGCGGCTCGAAGCCGGTGGTGGCGCCGTTCAGCGACGGGCCGAGCGGGCCCGGCACGGTCTGGTCACCGGCGACCGGGGTGTAGGTCGTGCCGCCGTCGGTGGAGACGACGACGTAGCCGTAGTCGTAGCCCTCTTCCGCGCCATACTTGGCGAGCAGGCGCAGGGTCGGGTCGGCGGCCGGAACGGTGACCTCGGCGATGGCGCTGACGTTGAGGTTCTCCTCGTTGCCCGACCACAGGACCGGGTTGCCGGGGCGGTCGGGGTCGTTGCTGACGACCGTCCAGGCCAGCGGCAGGGCGGGCAGGCCGGTGGCGCCGGTGAACTTCAGCGTCCGCAGCTCGCTGCCCTTGAAGGGCTGTCCGTTGGCCTTCTGGAGCGTCACGTAGTCGGCGCCGTTGGGTGCGGCCCCGGGGGTGTCGTAGGTGTCGGGGTTGGCCAGGTTGACGGTGGAGCTCAGCGAGGCCGAGGTCACCCGGGACTTGGGCACGCCCAGCACGATGCCGGTGCGGTTCTCCACGATCCGGTCGAGCAGCACCATCGACTGGTAGTCGTGGATGACCCGCCAGAGGTCGGCGCCCTCGGCCGCCAGAGCGGCCTCCAGACTGGCCAGACCCTGGTGCTCGCCGTCGCGGTGCAGGGTGGACATGAAGTCGGCGCCGTAACGGTCGTACAGGAAGAGCATCATCTCGTAGGCGTTGCCGTAGTCGGCGAGCACCTCGCTCGGTTCGCCCTCACCCCAGAGGGTCAGCGAGTTCTGCGGGCCGCCGCACTGCCTCGGATTGGGGTTGTACGGCGCCTGCACGCTGCCGAAGCCCTGGAAGCAGTAGATGTGGCTGTCGGCGCCCTTCTCGTTGATGGTCGCCCTGGCGTTCACGTAGCCGGTGAGGGTCTGGGCGAAGTCCGCGAGGCCCTCGTTGATCCAGTTCCCCTCGAACGGGTCGGTGTAGTACATGAGCAGGTGCTGCCACTCGTGGGCGAACGTGCCCTCGTAGGCGCTCGGGCGGGCCGGGCGGCTGGTGCACAGGTCGCCGGTCGGCTCGTCAGCCGGGTCGGCGCCGGTCCGGTGGGCCCAGTCGAAGGCGTCGACGGTCATGACGTTGCGGTCGACGCGCTCGTTGATCCCGGAGGAGAAGAAGCCCGCGATGTACGTCGGCGCCGCCGGGAAGTCGTAGAAGTTGTCGTCGCGGATGTTGTCGATCAGGGCGACGGTGTTGTCGCCCTCGCCGCTGTAGTCACCCGGGATGCGGGCGTTGGACCCGTCGCGGTCCGGCGGCGTGGAGAACGCCGCGGTCTCCTTCGGGTACATGTTCGTGTCGAACTCGTTCACGAAGTAGGCGACCTGGGCGTCGGTGATCGTCGTGGAGTTCGGGATCTGCGCGCGGCAGTCCCCGGCCGGGAACGACAGATCGTTCGCGACCCACACCTCGATCTTGTCACCGACACCGCGCAGCGTGAACGCCTTGGGGAACGGCGCGGGGTTGGGCAGGGTGTCGTCGATGGCCAGCCAGTTGCGGACCGTGCCCACGGGGGGCGTCACGGCCGCGGCGGCGGTCTTCCTGGCCTTGGACGGCTCGTACCGCGTGGGCAGGTCGAGCTTCTTGCCCTGGAACGTGTCCCCGGTCTTGCCGTCCCAGTGCCGGAAGTCGCTCACCGGGGCGGAGGCGGCCGGGGCGGCGGCGGCCGGGGCGGCGGCGTTCGCGGAGGCCGGGAGGAGCGTCACTAACGGGAGGGCAAGGGCGGTGACTGCTAACGCGATGACACGACTGCGTGTCATGTAACCCCCTTCGGGTGCTGCTGCGGATGCATGACATGCCGCACTGACACAACGTGACTATCCGGCGGGAGGCAGCGTCAACAAGCATGACATCTGCCAATAAATATCTGTCACTTTGGCGGTAAGCGCTTCTTCCTCACATCACCCAGGGAAAAGAGTGAGGCCCGCGCGGTAAAAAGAAGGAGCCATTAAAGCCGGAAAATCAGCCCAAAGTGGCGGGCGCGCCGCCGCCCGGTGCCAGGAGGACTCACCCCCCGTGACTAGGTTGGGGGCATGCAAGCGGTTGCGCTCAGCTCGGCCAAGGGCCGTTGGATTCTGGCCACCACGGTCCTCGGTTCGGGCATGGCGCTCCTCGACGGGACCGTCGTCAACGTCGCGCTGCCGAACCTCGGCCGCGACCTCAACGCCGACATCGAGGGCCTGCAGTGGACCATCAACGCCTACACGCTGACCCTCGCCGGGCTGATCCTGCTCGGCGGCTCCCTGGGTGACCGGTTCGGCCGGCGCAAGGTCTTCATGATCGGAGTGGTCTGGTTCGCCATCGCCTCGGCCCTGTGCGGCCTGGCGCCCAGCATCGAGACCCTGATCGCGGCCCGCGCCCTGCAGGGCATCGGCGGCGCCCTGCTGACCCCCGGCTCCCTGGCGATCATCCAGGCCACCTTCTCCGCGCTGGACCGGCCGAAGGCGGTCGGCGCCTGGTCGGGCCTGGGCGGCACGGCCGCCGCCGTCGGGCCGCTGCTGGGCGGCTGGATCGTCGAGACGATCGGCTGGCGCTGGGTCTTCCTGATCAACCTGCCGCTGGCCGTGGTGGTGCTGCTCATCGCGATGAAGCACGTGCCGGAGACCCGCGACGAGGAGGCCGTCGGCAAGTTCGACGTGCTGGGCGCGGCGCTGGCGGCGATCGGGCTGGCCGCGCTGACCTACGGGCTGATCGAGACCGAGACCGTCCCGATGGTCCTCGGCGTGCTGATCCTGGCCGGGTTCGTGATCGTCGAACACCACCGGGGCGCGCAGGCGCTGGTGCCGGTGACCATCTTCAAGAACCGGACCTTCACCGCCGTCAACGTGGTCACGCTGTTCATGTACGCCGCCATGGGCGTGGTGTTCTTCCTGCTGGTGCTCCAGTTGCAGACCGTCTCGGGGTTCCCGCCGTTCGCGGCGGGCTCGGCCCTGGTGCCGGTGACGCTGCTGATGCTGGTCATCTCGCCCTACTCCGGCGAGCTCGCCCGCCGCATCGGCCCGCGCTGGCCCATGACGATCGGCATCCTGCTGGCCGGGATCGGGTTCATGTGGATGAGCAGGATCGGCCCCGACGCCCACTACCTGACCGACGTGCTGCCCCCGGTGACCCTGTTCGGCCTCGGCCTGTCGGCGACGGTCGCACCGCTGACGGCGACCGTGCTGGCCAGCGCCTCGCAGCGGCACGCCGGCGTCGCCAGCGGCGTCAACAACGCCGTCGCCCGGACCGGCAGCCTGCTGTCGGTGGCGGCCATCCCTCCGCTGGTGGGGCTGACCGGGGAGGCGTACCGGAACCCCGGCCTCTTCGACGCGGGGTTCCAGCTGTCCATGTACGCGTGCGCGGGAATGATGGCGATCTCCGCGCTGATCTCCCTCGTGGGAATCAGAATCCGCTTCTAACTGAGGCCGAACCCGAAAAGGCCGTCGCCTTCGGCGAGTTTCCGGCCGTTTTTATTCACTCCCGGGTACGAGCCCTTTTTCACGCTGCCCCGATAGACGACGACCTCCCCGCGCGTCGGCGCGCCGACCACGAGGTGGCCGTCGATCACCGTGACCGCCGCGCCGAACTCGGCGTCCTTCGGGCCGGGGATGAGCAGGTTGTGGTTCTTGGTCAGGCCGCCGGTCTTCGTGCCGGGCAGCACCTGGACGGCGTTCTCTCCCGGCACCCCGACCACGAGCTCGTCGTCGCCGTCGCCGTTCAGGTCGCCGGCGGCCAGGGAGGTGCCGAAGCGGTCGTACATGACCGCCTCTCCGGCCAGGGTGTTCTGGGTCCAGGCCTCGGCTCCGGCGGGGCGCAGGCCGCCGGGCGATCCGTAGATGACGTCGACGGCGCCCTCGCCGTAGTCGCCGGCCCGCTGGAGCGACGACAGGCCCTCGCCCGGGACGCCGATCGCGAGGTCGTCGCGGCCGTCGGCGTTGAAGTCGCCGCTGGCCAGGGCGGCGCCGAAGGCGTCCCAGCTCTCGGAGAGGCCGTCGATTCCGTAGGTCTCCTGGGAGTAGAGGAGACGCCGGCCGCCCTTGCCGACCAGCGTCACGGTGCCCTCGCCCTGGCGGATGAGGTTGGCGCCGGGGGCGCCGATGACCAGTTCGTCGGTGCCGTTTCCGTCGAAGTCGCCGGTGGTCAGGGCCTCGCCGAACTGGTCGGTGACCGACCCGCCCTCGTTCTTGATCCGGCGGAGCTTCGAGCCCTGGCCGTAGACGTAGACGCTGCCGCCGCCGGGGGCGCCGATGGCGAGTTCGTCGTCGCCGTCTCCGTCGAGGTCGCCCGCCGCCAGGGCGGCGCCGAAGCGGTCTCCCCCGCTGCCCGGCAGCTTGACGACCTTCCGGTCGGTCAGGCCGAAGAGGATCTCCACCACGCCGTGGCCGTCGGCGCCGTTCAGCGGTCCCTCGTCCTCCTCGGACGCGCCGACGGCGAGGTCGGTGCAGCCGTCGTCGTCGAAGTCGCCGGTCGCCAGGGCCGAGCCGAACATGTCGCCCGGTTCAGGGTCGTCCTGGGTGATCGTCTGGCGTTCGGTGAAATCAGTGAAAATCCGGACCGCGCCTGCTCTGACCTGGCCGTCGACCGTCGCGTAGGGCTGGGCGACGGCCAGCGGGCCGGTCGTGGCGCACGCGGGGGCCAGGCCGGTGAGCAGGGGGATCGTCAGGGCCACGACGCCGAGGATCATGCGAACCTCCGCTCGCCCGACGGGACGGTGAACCGGGCCGAGGTCTTGGCGGGGGCGCCCCTGCGGCTGATGTAGTCGAGGGTGCGGAAGTCGGCCGTCAGCTCCTGGGCCGACAGGCGGGCCAGGATGTAGCCGCGGCGCTGGTCGAGGTACTTGATGTGCGGGTTCTCGGCGCGGAGCGCGGACATCCGCTCGTTGTCGCGGTAGCCGTCGCCGTCGCTGGCGATCGAGGTCGCCACCAGTTCCACGCCGACGTTGGTGGAGGGGTCGTCGAAGTCGGTACGGAGTTCCGCCGCGTGGTGGATGTGCGCGTCACCGGTGAGCACGACGGGGTTGCTCACCCCCGCCATGCCTTTCAGCAAGGTCGCGCGCTCGGCCGCGTAGCCGTCCCAGGAGTCGAGGTTGGCCTCCCGGCCGGGGCCGAACTTGAGGTCCTTCTGGGTCATCACGATCTGCTGGCCGACCAGGTTCCACTGGGCCGGGGAGTCGCGCAGGCCGTCGACGAGCCACTTGTGCTGAGCGGCGCCCAGGAGCGAGCGGGAGCTGTCGAGACGGTCGTCGCAACCGGCCCTCACCCCGTCCTCGCACGCCTGGTCGTCGCGGAACTGGCGGGTGTCGAGCAGGTGGAAGCGGGCCAGCGGGCCCCACGAGACGCGCCGGTTGATCGTGATCGAGGCGCCCTTCGGCAGGCTGCCCCGCCGCAGCGGCATGTTCTCGTAGTAGGCCTGGAAGGCGAAGGCCCGGCGCTGGTCGAAGGCGGGGGCGTCGCTGGCCGAGACGTCGGCGGCCCAGTTGTTCTCGATCTCGTGGTCGTCGAAGGCGACCAGCCACGGCGCGACCGCGTGGGCGGCCTGGAGGTCGGGGTCGCTCTTGTACTGGGCGTGCCGCATCCGATAATCGGCCAGCGTCGCGCACTTCACGCCGCCCGAGTGAGTACGGATGTTGCCGAAGGGGGCGGTGTAGCCGTTGGGCTGGTATTCGTACATGTAGTCGCCCAGGTGGACGACCAGGTCGGGCTCCTGCTCGGCCAGCCGCCGATACGCCGTGTAGTAGCCGTGCTCCCAGTGGGCGCAGGCCGCGATGGCGAAGGTGAGGGGCGACAGGGCCGTCGGGCTGGTCCGGGTGCGGCCGACGGGTGAGACGGCGTTCTCGGCGCGGAAGCGGTAGAAGTACTCCCGGCCCGGCTGGAGTCCCGCTAATTCGACGTGCACGCTGTGCGCGGACCGGGCCGAGGCGACGGCCGTCCCGTCCCGCACGACGGTCGCGAAGTTCTCGTCTGTGGACACCTGCCACTTCACGTCGATGTCCCGCGAGGGCATCGAACCCCGGCCGTCGGCGCCGTAGGGGTCGATCACGAGCCGGGTCCACAACACGAAGCCATCAGGGGTCGGGTCTCCCGAGGCCACGCCGGCACCGAAGGGATCGGTCTTCAGGGCGCGCGAGGGAAGCGACGGAAGGGCGGGCGCGGCGGCGGCCAGGATCACGCCGGAGATGAACGATCTGCGCTGCACTCTGACAGTGCAAGGGGTCAGTCTGTCCGAATTGTTTTACCGCTCTGACCAGTGCGAGAACCAAAAGTGAACAGACTCGGCCGTACCCGTTGTCAATGAACGCCAGACGTCTTTCAGTGGTCCGCCAGGCCAGCAATGAACGCCTCGATGCTCGCGCAGACCTCGTCGTCGCCCGCCTCGCGGAACGCGCCGAGCGCCTCCTCGGCGGTGATCTCCGCCTCGAAGCGCCGCCCGACGCGGGCGTAGGCCTCCGCCAGGGACAGCCGGGCGTACCGGACCGGCTCCATGTGCCCCTCGGCGACATACTGCGCGACGGCCTCGACGAGGTCGTCCAAGGCCTCGGGGACCGCGCCCAGTTCGAGGTACAACGAGCCGCGTTCGTGGTGGATCCCGGCGCGCTCGGCGCTGGGGGCGTGTGCGAGGGCCTCGTCGTAGGCGGCCAAGGCCTCCTCGTTCATGCCGGTGTTCAGCAGGGCGTGGGCGTATTGGACGCAGGCGCGGGCCAGACCCTCCCGGTCGTCTTCCGCGCGCATCGCGTCGCGGGCCCTCGAAGCGGTCTCGACATCGCCGCGCAGCCCCGCGAGCAGCAGCAACCCACTGGCCGTGGGCGGTGCGGCGACCAGCACTTCCTCGGCTTCTGCTTCTCGCCCGAGGGCCAGATAGGCGTGGGCGAGACGGACCACGGCGTTCGGATTGGCCGACACGGAGGCCGACGCCTCCACCAGCGGAAGCCCTTCTTCGGCCCTGCCGAGCTGGCAGAGCAGCAGGCCGATGCGGCCCAGGGTGCTCTGACGGCGCTCCTCGTCGGTGTGCAAGGAGGCGGCCCGCCGCCATTCGGCCAAGGCCTTGTCCGTGTTCCCGGCGACCATGGCGCTCAAGCCCCGGCCATCGGCCCGGCGGGCCTCCAGAGCGGCGTCGGGCACGGCGTCGGGCACGGCGTCGGGCACGGCGTCGGGCACGGCGTCGTACCGTTCCCAGGCGGCCCTGGCCTCGTCGAGACGGCCGCGCTGCCAGGCCTCTTCGGCCAGGTCGAGCAGTTCCCCGGGCGTGTGCGCGGGCGGCAGCGGTGCGGGCGGGAGGGGCGGCGGCGAGTACCGGGCGCGAGGGTCGAGCGGCACGTGCTCGTCCAGGGCCCGCGCTGTCAGCCATTCGTCCACGCGGCGGCTCTGTTCGAGGGTGCCGTTGCGGGCGTCGAACCTGGCCGCGATCTCGCGGGCCTTCGCGGTCAGCGCGGCCTCTTCAGACGCGTCGCCGGGCTGGGCGTGGCCCTGCTCGCGGAGCAGGCGCAGTAACAGCGCGCCCGCCGCCGCGAACCACATCGCCGCGCCGGGGCTGGGCGCCCTGTCGAGCAGGCGGCGTTCCCGGGTGAAGATCTCCAGGCCGCGGGCCAGGTTGCCGCTGACCGCGCAGAACCACAGGTGGGTGGCGAGCTCCTCGACCTCGTTGGCGTCGCCGCGCATCGCCCGGTAGGCGACCCGGTGGGCGTGCGCGGCCTCGGCGTACCTGCCGATCCGCACGTAGGCGGGCAGCAGGGTCGTCAGGATGCTCTGCGGCTGCACGTGGCAGGTCAGCTCGCCGCTCAGCACCGGCTCGGCCAGCGCGACGGCCTCCTCGTCGCGGCCGCGCAGGGTCAGGTAGAAGGCCTTGGACGTCGGGTCGCAGCCCTCGCAGTCGCTCAGGATGTCGCGGGGGGTGGTCGTCCAGCGGTGGTAGAGCTCGTCGGCCTGCTCGAAGTCGCCCAGGTGGGCGGCGTGGGCGCAGCGGGCGGCGTGCACGGCGTGCAGGCCGTTGCCGCTCTCGCGGTAGCGGCGCTCCATGTCGTCGAGCATCTGGTGGGTGCGGGCCAGCGGCACCTCGGGGAAGCGCCGCAGGTCGCCGACGATCCACTTGAAGTGCCAGAGCACGTTGTGCAGCGACCACTCGCCGAAGCCGCCTGGCTCGGCGTCGTGGTCGGCCAGGCAGCGGGCGAACGCCGCGAAGGCCTTCGCGTGCTCGGCGCCGTATTGGTAGGCCTCGGTGAGTTCCATCCGGACCGCCCAGATGAGGCTCCTGTCGCCGGTCTCCTCGGCCCGCTGCAGCGCCGTCTCCAGCAGCGTGGTCTTCGATTCGCCGTACGGCAGCGCCTGCGCCCGGTCGATCAGCTCCGCCAGGTCATCGGTCACCGGGCTCACTCCCTTCCGACGACGGCCCAGTCGAGCAGGCCCAGGAACGACCGGTTGAGGGTGGCGGTGTCGGCCGCCCGCAGGGGATGGTGGCCGTGCAGCAGCGCCATGCCGTAGAGCGCCTCGACGGCGGTCGCGGCCAGCGCCGGATCGGACAGCCGGGTGACCCGGCGTACCAACGGATTGCGGTGGTTCAGCACCAGCTGCGGCTTCTCACCGCCCCCGGCGTCGAGCGCGCCCAGCACGTCGGCCCACATCTCCCCCGCCACCTCGCCGGCCTCCTTGGCCTGCGCGTCGTGGCGGGCGGCCCGGCTGGTCAGATAGAGGGCGGGCAGCGCGGCCGGGTCGAAGTCGCGCAGCACCACCTCGCAGCCCAGCGGGGCCAGCGCGTTGCCGGCGGCGGCGAGGAACCCGCGTACCGCGAGCTCGGCCGCCGGGTCGACGGGGCCCATCCGGGTGGTGAGCTCGGCCGGCTCCAGGCGGGAGAGGCCGTGCCCCGGCTCGATGCGCGACAGCCGCGCGAGGATGTCGCCGTCGTAGACGTAGCCGCCGTTCAGCAGCCCCACGCCCTGGGCCGCGCAGACCCCGGCGAGCTGCCGGAACTCGTCGACGCTCGTGGTGAAGCGTCCGTGCGGGTGCCGGACCCGGAACTGGGCGAGGGTCATCGGCCCCTCGGCGGTCTCGTATTCGAGCCACCGGTCGACCAGCCGCAGCATGTCGTCGTCGTGCAGCGCGAGGGCCTTCACCCCGAGGTGGTGCAGCCGCAGGAAGCCGCGCAGCCGGGCCGGATCGGTGGCGGCCAGCTTCACCAGCCATTCGCGCAGCTGCGCGCCGAGCGCGTCGCGGGTGTGTTCCAGCAGGTCGTCGTCGTAGAGGGCCTCGCGTGAGGCGGTCGGCCGCAGCTCGGCGGCGTCGACGACGACGCGCACGAAGAACGCCCATTCGGGCAGCAGCCCGGTCAGCTTCTCCGACAGCAGCATGCCCTTGAGGTAGACGCGGTGCGCGTCCCTGGCCCCCGGGTTGGCCGGATGGGGCACCACGAACGCCACCCCGGTCAGCCCAGCCTCGGGCACCTCCAGGTCGATCACGTCGAAAGCCGAAAAACCGAAAAGCTCTCTCCCGTACGCCACCAGCGCCTCCCGCCGCAGCAGCGGACTGGCGTGGCGGACCTGCCAGGGCGCCCCGGCCCCGGAGACCGGGGTGCCGTCGACGGTCACCTCGACGGGCAGCAGCGAGCCAAAGAGGGCGGCCAATTCGGTTACGGTCCGGCCGGAAGTCCACACGGCCGCGTCCCGGCGGGGACGCAAGGTGACCGTGGTGCCCGGCTCGGATTTCTGCGAACCGCTCGTGGCGACGTCGTAACTGCCGTCGGACCGCCCGGTCCACAGAACCGTCTGCCCACCGGTCGCCGACCGCGACTCGACGTGGATCTCGTCGGCCACGAGGAACCCCGACAGCAGCCCGATGCCGAACTGCCCCAGGAACTCGTGCCGCGCGAACCCCAGCTCATCGCGCTTGGACGACCGCCCGATGGTGGCCAGCAGCGTGTGCACCTCGTCTTCGGTGAGCCCGATGCCGGTGTCGTGCACCCGGATCGCCTCGGGACTCACTTCGACCCAGATGCGCCCGGGGGCCATCGGATCGCCCGACCGCCGCGCGATGATCGCGTCGCAGGCGTTCTGCAGCAGCTCGCGGACGTAAACACGCGGACTGGAGTAGAGATGCCGGCTGAGCAGATCGACCACTCCGCGCAGGTCGACCTGAAAGGCCCGGGTCCCTTCGGTGTACGGCACGCCAAGACCCTATCGAGCTTTTTACTGCAGAAAATCCCGCAAATGGGAGTTCAAGACACCACAACCCAGGTAATTGCGGACGGTATGAAAGTCCAGCCAGTCAATGTTGCACTGGTAGTCACGTTCCACACCGGAGAACACCGGACGTAACTCCGTGGGAATGGCCGCGATGTCATCTTTGTCGGCGATGTTGATCCACCGCCTCACCCCCGGCGGCCGCGCCCCCATCCCGGCGACCGGCAGCGGCGCCAGCCGCTCGAACACCACGTTCCGCATCCCCAGCGGCGACCCGAGCGTCACCAGCAGGTCGGCCCGGAGATCGGCGTGCGCCCAGAACGCCTCGTACGTCACCACGCTCCCCAGCGAGTGCGCGATCACCACGCGAGGCTTGCGCCGCCGGATCACCGCCGCCACCGCGTCCCGCGACTGGGTGCGCGGCGCCCCGCCGCCCAGATAGGTCGCGACCTCCGGGCAGAAGTCTTCAGCGAACTTGAGCGCCCCGTCGCCGAGCCGGTCGAGCAGCCACGACGCCAGGCGGTGGACGACGGCGGTCAGGGTCTCCCCCGCCGCAGCGGCGATCCGCCGGTCTTCGAGCTGGCGCATCCAGTCGGTGAAGACCATCTTCTCCGGCGGCGCCATCTTCTTCGGCGGCTGCGGGGTGCCTTTACGCAGGTGGTGGGCGTAGTAGGCGACTTCGACGACCGGACCGGTCTTCACCCCGCCGTCGGCGAAATAGCGGTTCCATTTGGCCCGCATCAGCTCCGCCGCCTTGGCCGGGGAGCCGTCGCCCTGCTCGAAGTACTTGTACTTCCCGATGCCGTGCACACCGACGATCGTCACCCGCCAACAGTGCCGGAAAAATGCGTTGATCGCACAAGTAATCTGGAGCCATGACCGAGATTCCGGAGGCCGAGCTCAGCTGGCGGTTCTCGCGTTCCTCCGGGCCGGGCGGCCAGGGCGTGAACACGACCGACAGCCGGGTGGAGCTCAGCTTCGACCTTGCCAACACCGAGATCCTGACCGACGTACAGAAGGAACGCGCCTTCACCCGGCTGGCCAACCGGCTGGTCGACGGTGTGCTGACGATCAGCGCGCAGGAGTTCCGCTCCCAGCTCCGCAACCGCGACGCCGCGCGGGCCCGCCTGCACGCGCTGCTGCGCGAGGCGATCGCGCCGCCCGCGAAGAAGCGACGCCCGACCAAGCCCTCGAAGGGCCAGGTGGAGCGCCGCCTGCAGAACAAGAAGCGCCGCTCCGACGTGAAGAAGCTGCGCCGCGACGTCTCCTAGCGCTCGGTCCGGTCCTGCATCTCCCAGACGTGGTCGAGCACGTGCCAGATGATCCGCCGGGAGGCGTAGCGGATCGGCCACTTGTAGTCGTCGCCGTTCAGCGGCCTTGACACCACCTCCAGGAGCCTCGGCCGCAGCTCGGCGATCTCCGCCGCCTTGACGCTGACGTCGAGTTTGCGGGCGTAGGCCCGTTGGGCCTCGACGACGTGGGCGACCATCTTGTCGCGGTCGCGCCCGCCGCCCCGCGGCCCCTTGCGCAGCTCCTCCGGGGTGATCCCGACGACCTCGTCGAAGACCTCCCACGCCGCCTTCATCAGCGCGGCGTTCTTGACGGCCTCGGCCGCGCCCCAGGGCTCCTCGTCGAGGACGGCGGGCAGGGCGGGCGCGCCGTAGTCGGTCGTCGCGTTGCCGGTGATCTTCTCGGCGATCCGGACCTCGTCCGGCTCGAACACCAGCCCGGCCCGGTCGGCGACCACGCGGTAGCGCTCCTCGTAGGACAGGAGCGCCTCGACCGCGTCTTCCTCGGTCTTGGCCGAGCGGCTCCAGCCCGGCCAGTCGACCGAGTTGGCGAAGACCCTCTTCTTCCCGAGCTCCAGGTAGATCGTGTGCATGCTCACCACCCTGGCACTCATACCTGCCAAAACCTGGCAACTACACCATGTCGATCAGGTCGGCGACCGAGTTCACCACCTGCGACGGGCGGTAGGGCCAGCGGTCGATCTGGTCGGCCTTGGCGACGCCGGTCAGCACCAGGATCGTGTGCAGGCCGGCCTCCATGCCGCAGACGACGTCGGTGTCCATGCGGTCGCCGATCATCGCGGTCGACTCGCTGTGGGCGTCGATGCGGTTGAGGGCGCTGCGCATCATCATCGGGTTGGGCTTGCCGACGAAGTAGGGATCGACGCCGGTCGCCTTGGTGATCATCGCGGCGACCGCCCCGCAGGCCGGCAGGTTGCCCTCGTGGGAGGGGCCGACGGCGTCGGGGTTGGTGGCGATGAAACGGGCGCCGTTCTCGATCAGCCGGATCGCCCGCGTTATGTGGGAGAAGCTGTAGGTGCGGGTCTCGCCGAGCACGACGTAGTCGGGGTTCAGGTCGGTCAGGTAGTAGCCGGCGTCGTGGAGCGCGGTGGTCAGGCCCGATTCGCCGATCACATAGGCGCTGCCCTCGGGGCGCTGGCCCGCCAAAAAGTCGGCGGTGGCCAGCGCGGAGGTCCAGATCGCTTCCGGCGGCACCTCCAGACCGGCCGACCTGAGCCGGACCGACAGGTCGCGCGGGGTGTAGATCGAGTTGTTGGTGAGCACGAGGAACCGTTTCCCCGACGAGCTCAGCCGTTTGATGAACTCATCGGCCCCCGGGACGGGTTGCCCCTCGTGGACCAGGACGCCGTCCATGTCGGACAGCCAGCATTCAATAGGCCTGCGCTCGCTCATGGGGCTAAGCATCGCAGAAGGAAATAACCGGAGTAAGACTCCGGTTATACGTGTTCGTGGACAATATTCGTGGGGTGGCCCGCGGGACGGCCGAGGTCCCGCTGTCGGTTCTGGAACTCGCGACCGTCGGCGACGGGATCACGCCCACCGAGGCGCTGCGCGGGGCGACCGACCTGGCGAAGAAGACCGAGGCGTGGGGCTTCCACCGCATCTGGGTCGCCGAGCACCATGGCATGCCGGGTGTGGCGAGCTCCTCCCCCGCCGTGCTGATCGCCCACTTGGCGGCGGCGACCGAGCGGATCAGGATCGGCTCCGGCGGCGTGATGCTGCCCAACCACGCGCCGCTGGTGGTGGCCGAGCAGTTCGGCACGCTGGAGGCGCTGCACCCGGGCCGCATCGACCTGGGGCTCGGCCGGGCGCCGGGCACCGACATGGCCACCGCGCACGCCCTGCGCCGTAGCGCCGAGGTCGACCCCGACGAGTTCCCGCAGGCCGTGGGCGAGCTGACCGCCTTCCTCGACGGGACCTTCCCCCGGATCCAGGCGATCCCGCGCGGGCCGCAGCGCCCGCCGATCTGGCTGCTCGGGTCGAGCGGCTTCTCGGCCAAGCTGGCGGGGCTGCTCGGGCTGCCGTTCGCGTTCGCGCACCACTTCAGCGCGGCCAACACCGAACCGGCGCTGGAGATCTACCGCACCTCGTTCCGCCCGTCGGAGGTGCTCACCGAGCCCTACGCGATGCTCGGCGTCTCGGCGCTGGCCGCGGAGACCGAGGAGGAGGCACGCCGCCAGGCGCTGCCCGGCGCGCTCTCGTTCCTGAAGCTGCGGTTCGGCACACCCGGCCCGTTCCCGACGCCCGAGGAGGCCGCCGCGTACGAGTTCAGCCCGATGGAGGCCGAGTTCGTCCGCGACCGCCTGGCGAATGTCGCCCTCGGCACCCCCGACCAGGTCAGAGCCGACCTCGACGAGCTGCGCAAGCGCACCGACGCGGACGAGCTGATGATCACCACGATGGTCCACGGCACCCAGACCCGTATCCGCTCCTACGAGCTCATCGCGCAGGCCTACGGGCTCATTTAGGCGCGAGCTTCTCCATCGCCTCCTCGGCCACGGCCAGGGAGGCGGCCGGGTCGGCGTCGGGGGCGCCGAAGGCGGGGTTGAAGTTGAGGTCGTGGAAGATCTCGGTCATGCCCTGGGCCGCGAGCGCCTCGACGTCCTCCCGGATCTTCTCGTAGGGGCCGGCGAGCAGCCGGGAGGCGTCCTCGCCGGGCGCGGTGACGCCCCGGCAGACGAAGCGCAGCGCCGACGGGTCGCGGCCGGCCTCCTCGGCCGCCTCCTTGATCGTGGCGATCATGGCCGGGAGGTCCTCGGTGAGCATCCGGCTGGAGCTGATCCAGCCGTCGGCCAGCCGCCCGGCGCGGCGCAGCGCGGCGGGCGCCCCGCCGCCGAGCAGGATCGGCGGCGGCGTCTCCGGCTTGGGCTCCTGGCGGGAGGGCACCACGTCGTAGAACTCGCCGTGGTGCTCGATCACGTCGTCGGTCCAGAACCTCTTGAGAAGCGCGAGGTATTCGTCGGCGCGCTTGCCCCGGCGTTCCAGCGGCACCTTGGAGGCGATGAACTCCTCCTCCATCCAGCCGAGCCCGAGCCCGGCGTCGAGCCGCCCGGCGCTGACCGCCTGGAGCGTGGCCAGCTGCTTGCCCAGCAGCGCGGGCGAGAAGAACGGCAGGTTCAGCACGGCCACGCCGAGCCGGATCCGCGAGGTCAGCGCCGCGACGTACGCGAGCGACACGATCGGGTCCTGCACGCTGCGGTAGACCGCGCCGATGTCGGTCCCCGCCGGATGCAGCAACCGCTGGAACGTCCAGACCTCGTGGTAGCCGAGTTCCTCGGCGCGGGTCGCCACCCGGGCCATGATCTGGGGCGTCGCCCACGTGCCCGAGACGGGCACACCGAAGCCGATTCTCATGTACGCGACCTTATAGATTGTCCGCGTGCCCCTCCTGGACGACCCGCTGCTCGACGACCTGATCCGCCACGTGGGCGACGGGCCGGTGACCGTCCTGAAGAACACCAAGGTGCTCGTCGTCCGGGTCGGCAACGTCGTGGTGAAGGCACACCCGCCGGAGACCGACGAGGCCGACCTGCGGGCCCGGCTCGCCGTGCCGCTCCCCGACGACCTGATGCTGAGCGCGCTGTCCCTCGACCGGATCGGCGACCGGCTCGTCTCGGTGTGGCCCGCCGGGCGCCCGCTCACCCCCGACGACCTCGACGAGGCGCCGTGGGAGCGGGCCGGGGAGCTGCTGGCCGAGCTGCACCGTCAGCCGGTGCCCGACGGTGTGCCGATGCAGGCCGGCCCGTCCCGGGTGACGAACGCGGTCGGCAGGCTGATGCCCGGTGACATTCCCGTACTGGCTTATCCGGCCCTCGACCTGACCCAGCGGCGGCGTCTGCTGACCCATGGCGACTTCCACTTGGGGCAGCTCGTGAAGTACGGCGGGCGGTGGGTCCTCATCGACCCCGACGACCTCGGCTGGGGCGACCCCGTGTGGGATCTGGCCCGTCCGGCCGCGTGGTTCGCCAGCGGGATCCTCGACCCCGGCTCGTGGGATCAGCTGACACGTTCCTACCTGCGGGCCGGCGGCACCGCCGTCTCCGGCGACGACATGTGGCGGGAACTCGACGGGCCCGCCCGCGCGTTGACCGTCCAGTTGGCGGCCGTCGCGGTGGCCAATGCCCGCGAAGACGGCGTTCCGCTTGACGACGCGGCGGCGGCTCTGATGTCCTCCTGCGAGAGGATCCTGGCCGTACCGCCGCTGTCCTAGAGTGAACGGTGCACGTCACATAAGGAGATGAACCTCATGCAGTGTCCTAAGTGCAGAGGCAACATGCGGACCCTCGACCGCAACGGTGTCCACATCGAGCAGTGTGACAACTGCCGTGGCATCTTCCTCGACTACGGCGAGCTCGAGTCCCTGAGCCGCATGGAGAACCAGTGGGCCCAGCAGCACCACGCCGCGCCCCCGCCCCCGCCGCCGCCCGCTTACGGGGCTCCCGCTCACGGCCCTGCCTGGGGAGCCGGCCACCATGGCGGCCACTACGGCCACCGCCGCAACAGCTGGGTGGGCATGCTCTTCTCCAGCTAGACCACACGTCCGACGAGCCGCGCCCCTGCGACAGGGGCGCGGCTCGTCGCCGTTACAGGTCCAGCCGCCGGGTGATGCCGATCGAGTCGAGGAACGGCAGGTCGTGGCTGGCCACGATGAGCGCTCCCCGGTAACTCGACAGCGCCTGGGCGAGCTGGCGCACGCCGGCCAGGTCGAGGTTGTTGGTCGGCTCGTCGAGCAGCAGCAGCTGGGGCTGGGAGAACAGCAGCCGGGCCAGCGCGGCCCGGAACCGTTCGCCGCCCGACAGCGTGCCCGCGATCTGGTCGCCCCGGTCGCCCCGGAACAGGAACCGGGCGAGCCCGGCGCGGATGTCGTTCTCCGTCGCGTCCGGCGCGACCGCGCGCACGTTCGCCGCGATGCTGACGCTCTCGTCGAGCACGTCGAGCCGCTGCGGCAGATAGCGCGTCGGCACCAGTTCGGGCCAGTCGGTGATCGCCTCCAGCAGCGTCGTCTTGCCGGAGCCGTTGGGCCCGAGCAGGGCGATGCGTTCCGGCCCCCGGATGACGAGCTCCGACGGTTCGCGGCCACGGCGTTCCGGCACGACTTCCAGCGGTCCCGAGACGTCCCGGTCGGTGACGAACGTGCCGCCGAGCGGGAACTCCAGGACCATCCGGGTCTGCGGCACCGCCGTGCCGGGCAGGTCGATGCGGATCTCGGCCGCGTCGCGGACCGCCTCTTCGGCCTCGCTCAGCCGGTCGCGGGCATCGGCGAGCCGGTCTTCGTGCATGAGGCGGTGCTTGGCCGCACTCTCCTGGGCGGCGCGTTTCTTCGCGCCGATCACGATCTTCGGCAGGCCGCGGGTCGCCTCGGCCTTCTTGGCGTTCTTCGCCCGCTTCGCGAGTTTCTCGTGCGCCTCGATGAGGTCGCGTCTCTCGCGCCGCAGGTCGCCCTCGGCCGCGCGGACCGTCCGCTCGGCCGCCTCCTGCTCCACTTCCAGAATTTCCTCGTACGCCGTCAGCCCGCCCCCGAACGTCCGCCCGTCGGGGAGTTCGGCCAGCCGGTCGACGAGGTCGAGCAGCGTCCTGTCGTGGCTGACCACGATGATCGTGCCGGGCCAGGTGGTGACGGCGTCGTAGAGCCGGTGGCGGGCCGACAGGTCGAGGTTGTTGGTCGGCTCGTCGAGCAGCAGCACGTCGGGGGCGCGGAGGAACTCGGCCGCGAGGCCGACCATGACGGTCTCGCCGCCCGACAGCGTGGCGACGGTCCGGTCGAGGCCGACGTCGTCGAGGCCGAGCTTGTCGAGTTCGGCGCGGGCGCGCTCCTCGACGTCCCAGACGACGTTCTCGAAGTGCTCCTCCGAGGTGTCACCCGCCTCGATGGCGTGCAGGGCGCGCCGGGCGGCGGTGATGTCCATGAGGTCGGAGACGGTGCGTCCCACCCCTAGCGGCAGGTTCTGCGGCAGGTAGCCCACCGAGCCCGTCACCTGGACCGAACCCCCGATGGGCACCAGCTCGCCGGCCGCCAGCTTGAGAAGAGTGGACTTGCCGGAACCGTTCACCCCGATCAGCCCGGTCACACCGGGGCCGATCACCAGGTCGAGGCCTTCGAAGACGGGGGTGCCGTCGGCCCAATAGAAGAAGAGGTCGTCACAACGCAACATGGCGCGTCAACTCCAGAGGTCATGTGTCAGTGAGGAACGGACATGAGCTCTAGAGCTTCAACGGATCTCCCGAAGGCAGGCGATGTGACTCATCCACGTTAGATGACCTGGTCACCAGCCTTCAAACGGTTTTTCAGAGGCGGGATCGGTAGACCTGGGCAGCCTTCTCGATGAGGTCGAGGTGGTCGGCGAGCTGGCTCGGCGAGTCGAGGCGGGCGTGCACCCTGACCGTCTGGTCGAGCAGGGCCAGCCATTCGAGGCACCACCGCACGTCTTCGGCGCGGGCGACCGGGCGTCCGGCGACGTCGATGTAGATGGGGCTGGTGTGGGCGTACACCTGGCGGCGCAGCGACCTCCGGTGGGGGCCGCCCGAGGCGGTGGCGACGATGTAGGTGGGTTCGGTGACCTTGATGAGAGCCCGGAGCTCACCGCCCGGACCGATGGCGGCCGTGCCGTCGGCGGTGCAGATCTCCAGGCGTTCGACCTCGGGGCCGACGCTGCGCACGACGACCTCGACCTCGTCTCCGGCCGGCAGGCACCAGGTGTCGCCGATCTCCGCTCCCCCTGCGGTCAGCTCCAGCCACGGGCCGGTGGTGGCGAACGTCCGGCCCTGCCGCACGGCGTGCGCGTACGCCTCGGCGGAGAGGGGGCCGCCGAGACGCGCGTACACGCGTTCCCAGCCGGGTGGGCTGGAGACGGTGTCCTGCCGGGTGTAGGAGAGCATCGAGTCGGTGCCCGCCAGCGCGGCCAGGCGGTTGCCCGCGCCGAGGAGCCGGCGGTAGACCTCGACGGTGCCGGAGATCTCCGAGAAGTGCAGCAGTTCGACGCCGTCGACCAGGCCGAGCGCGGCGTCCACGACCAGGGCGCGGGCGTTGCAGTCGCGGCGGCCGGAGCCGATGACGTCGCCGGGGGTGGTGACCGGGCCGTGGAACGGGTGGGCGTAGCCCAAGACGGCCTGGAGTTCGCGCAGTTCACCGCAGGCGGCGCCGTTGGGGGGCCAGTCGGCGTCGTCGAGGAAGCCGGTGTGGTAGATCGAGGGCGGGGCGGCCAGGCCGAAGGCGTGGACGTGACCGAGCAGGTCGTTGCGGTATTCGACGCCCATCCGGGCGACGTGCCCGGCGTCCGACCACGGCAGGTCGCGGCCGGCCCAGTGGTGCAGCGCCTCCTGGTCGTAGACGCGGCGACCGGCGACGTTGCCCGCCACCAGGTTGAGCACGTGCAGGTCCTCGCCGTGCTGCATGACGGCGGCCTCGACGGGTGCGGCCACCACGTCGCCCGCCCAGTTGAGGTGGACGTGCAGGTCGGCGCCGTACCAGCCCTTCGCGGCGGCGTCGTAGACGCGTTCGGGGGTGAGTTCGACGGTGGTCTCGCGCCAGGGCGACGGCGTGACCTGGGTCTCGGCCTGTTCGTATTCCATCCCGCGGGTGACCCGGACGACCAGGGGTTCGGCCGGCACGGGGACCAGCACGTCGTCGCCGTGGAAGTAGGGCACGCCGTGGTAGTCGCGCCGGTTCGGGGCGCCGTCGGGCCACCAGCCCTGGCCGTCGGTCGAGGTCACACTCCAGCGGCAGGGGAAACCGGCTCGGAGGCGCAGCCGCGCGGGGACCGCCGCCCGGGTGAGGACCGACAGGTCGACCGGTTCGCCGTCGACGCGCAGGTCGCTGTCGCTGGTGAACTCGGCCAGATGCGCTCCTTGGGGACCGATGGCGTGCTCCGCGCCGTCGAGGGTGACGGTGACGGGGGTCGTACGGAGCGAATCGACCAGGAGCACGCCCGCCACCGGGGTCGCGGAGAGCACCGCGGACGAGCGGGCCTCCAGGATGTAGCCGCCCGGGGTGAGCCGCAGCACGGTCAGCCCGTCGGGGGCGTCCCGGCCACTGACCGCGTCGCGGAAGGCCCGGTCGAGGTCGGTGTCGCCGGACATCTGATACGCCTCGTCCGGGAACCTCAGGAAACTCATCATGCGCACGTAGCCGATCGGCGGTTCACCCCAGGTGATGCCGTGCTCGGCCAGAAGTGCGCGGTAGTCGTCGAGTGCCCGTGCCACCGCCGGTGGCAACAACGGGTCGTGATGCATGATCGCCTCCCCGATATCCGAAAGCGACAGCATCGTCACACCGGATCACCAGGCATGGGGTGCAATCATGCGTCAAGGTGCAGCACGCCCGAACCGGGAGGGAGAAAACCCGAACCGGGGAGGGAAAAGCCTTACCCGTGAAGGGTCGATGAACGCCCTCTGAATTCTTTTTGTGGCACGCGTCGGCTTTCGCGGCTTCTCACATAATTCGAGATGAGATGAGGAGAAGACTGCTCGGTGTGGCGCTGGCCATCCTCCTGGGGGGAGCGGTCGTCGCGGCCCTCGTCCTGGGCAATCAGGGGTCAGGCGTCACCGTTGTCCGCGGCGTCATCGGGTCGGAGAAGAAGCCTTTCTTCGAGGACCCGAAGGTCAAGGCCTCCTTCGCCAAGCACGGCCTCCAGGTCGAGGTCGACACCGCCGGGTCACGCGAGATCGCCACCAGCGTGGACCTGGGCAAATATTCGTTCGCCTTCCCGTCGAGCGCGCCCGCCGCCGAGAAGATCAAGAAGGCGCGCGGGGCGACCCGGACGTTCGCGCCGTTCTTCTCGCCGATGGCGGTGGCGACCTTCGAGCCGATCGTGAGCACGCTCACGCGGGCCGGGGTCGTCAGTGGTACGACGTTCGACATCAGGAGATATCTGGACCTGGTCGCCGAGAACACTCGGTGGGATGGGCTGCCCGGGTCGTACAAAGCCAGAAAACGGGTGCTGCTCACCACGACCGACATCCGCACCTCGAACTCGGCGGCCATGTATCTGGCCATGACCAGTTTCGTCGCCAACGGCGACGACGTGATCAGGGGCGCGAACGCGCGGGTGGCGGAGAAGGTCGCGCCGCTGTTCCTCGACCAGGGCTATTCGGAGTCGACCTCCGAGGCGCCGTTCGAGGACTACCTGGCCATGGGCATGGGCAAGACGCCCATGATAATGATCTACGAGGCGCAGTACGCCGCGCGCCTGTTCGCGAACGACGGCACCATCGGCCCCGAGATGCGGCTGCTCTACCCGTCGCCGACGGTGCTCAGCAAACACACGCTGGTGCCCTTCGACGAGGACGCGAACGAGGTCGGCCGCCTGCTGACCGAGGATCCCGAGTTCGCCGAACTCGCGGCGCGATACGGCTTCCGCACCGCGGACCCCGGCGTCTTCGCCGGTCTCGCCCAGGGCACCCCGCTCGCCCAAGACCTGGCCGACGTGGTCGAGCCGCCCACGTACGACCACCTGGAACAGCTCGTCGCGATGATCGAAGAGCGTTATCTCTGAGGAAGGTCTGATGGACCTCGTACTCACGCCACCGGAGCCCGTCCCGCCGGTGCCCGTGGAGAAGGCCTCCCGCATGATGCCGGTGTCGGCGGAACGCGACACCGAACTCACCGGGCGGGCCCGCGCGTTCGCCGGGGAGCTGGCCGCGATCGACCCACGTTCTCCCGACTTCACCAAGAAGGTCGCCGACATCACCGCGATGGGCGCCGGGGAGATCAGCTCGTCGTCGCAGGTGTCGAACCGGATGCTCAAGCGCCCGTTACGGGCGTCGGAGGGCCCGGTCGCGGGCGACCTGGTGTCGCTGCGCCGCACGATCGTCGACCTCGACCCGAAGAACGCCACCACGGGCCGCCGTCTGATGGGCCTGCTGCCGAACAGGCTGCGTGACTATTTCGCCAAATATCAGAGCGCGCAGAAGCACCTCGACGACATCGTGCGCTCGCTCAAGTCGGGGCAGGACGAATT
Source organism: Herbidospora mongoliensis (assembly GCF_001570545.1). Classification (GTDB taxonomy): domain Bacteria; phylum Actinomycetota; class Actinomycetes; order Streptosporangiales; family Streptosporangiaceae; genus Herbidospora; species Herbidospora mongoliensis. The sequence goes on from NZ_BBXD01000009.1 coordinate 385,242, forward strand.
ACGCAAGGACAACGCCGCCATCGAGGGCGAGCGCCGCCTGATGTGGGACGCGATGCTCAAACTCCAGGAGTACGCCGTGCTGGCCGCCGCCCTCGACGCGGAGATCGAGGAGCTGATCCTGCGCGAGACCGACGAGGAGCGGGTCACCGCGCTGCGCAGCGACGCCCTGTTCGCGATCCGGCAGCGCCACCAGGACCTGCTCACCCAGCTCGCCGTCTCGGCGCAGGGCTACCTGGCGCTCGACCTCGTGCGCAAGAACAACCTGGAGCTCATCAAGGGCGTCGACCGCGCCACCACGACGACGATGGCCGCGCTGCGCACGGCGGTCGTGGTCGCCCAGGCGCTGGCCGGGCAGAAACTGGTGCTCGACCAGATCACCGCGCTGAACTCCACCACCTCCGACCTGATCGTGTCGACGAGCGAACTGCTGCGCGGCCAGGCCGCCGACATCCAGGCGCAGGCCGCCTCGACCACGATCGACCTCGACTCGCTGCGCAAGGCGTTCGACAACATCTACGCCACCATCGACACCATCGACGAGTTCCGGTCGCGCGCCGTGGACACCATGGCCACCACGATCGGCAGCCTGACCGTGGAGATCGAGAACGCGCGCAAGTACCTCGACCGGAGCGAGCGATGAGGGCGTTGCTGGCGCTGCTGCTGGTGGCGGCGTCGCTGACCGCGTGTTCCGCCGACGAGCCGTTCAAGATCCTGGCCGGCAGCGAGGTCGCCGACCTCGAACCGCTGCTGAAGGAGTCGGGCGTCGAAGTCGAGTTCACCTACACCGGCACCCTCGACGGCGCCGAGCAGGTGGCCCGGGGCGACGCGGGCGACTACGACGCGATCTGGTTCTCCTCCAACCGCTACCTGTCCCTCATCGACGGGGCGCGCGAGAGACTGTCGACCCAGACGAAGATCATGAACTCGCCGGTCGTGCTGGGGCTCAAACCCGCCAAGGCGGCCGAGCTGGGCTGGGACGGCAAGCAGGTGTCCTGGACGGACATCGCCACCGCCGCCTCCTCCGGCAGGTTCACGTTCGGGATGACCAACCCGGCGTCGTCGAACTCCGGGTTCTCCGCGTTGGTCGGCGTGGCGGCGGCGCTGTCGAACGCCGGTGACGCCCTCGACGCTCAGACGATCGCTTCGGTGACGCCGAAGCTGAAGGAGTTCTTCTCCGCGCAGCGGCTCACGTCGGGGTCGTCGGGTTGGCTGGCCGACGCCTACACGGCACGGCCGGACGTCGACGGTCTGGTCAACTACGAGTCGGTGCTGCTCGGCATGCGCGACAAGCTGACCCTGGTCTATCCGTCGGACGGGGTGGTGTCGGCCGACTATCCGCTGACCCTGCTCGCGTCGTCGGCCCGGCAGGAGCAGTACGACGAGCTGGCTTCTTGGCTGCGTACACCCGAGACCCAGCGGAAGATCATGGCGGCCACGCATCGGCGGCCGATCGTGCCGGGGGTTCACCTCGCGGAGGAGTTCGGGACGGCCTCACTCGAGGAACTGCCGTTCCCGAACCGGCGGTCGGCGGCCGACGAGCTGATCGGGGCCTACCTGAACCAGGTGCGGGTGCCCGCGCGGGCGGTGTTCGTGCTGGACACCTCCGGGTCGATGGAGGGCGACCGCATCGACAGCCTGCGGACCGCGCTCGTGACGCTGACCGGCGCCGACACCTCGGCCTACGGCACGTTCTCCCGGTTCCGCAACCGCGAGTTCGTGACGCTGCTGCCGTTCAGCGACCGGACCAAGCCACAGCATGACTACCAGCTCCCCGAGAGCGATCCGGAGGATATGCTCGGCCAGATCAGGAGCTACGCGGAAGGGCTGTCGGCCAGCGGCGGGACCGCCATCTACGACGCCCTGCGGGCCGCCTACGAGCAGCCGGTCGACACCGAGCGCTATTCGTCGATCGTGCTGATGACCGACGGCGAGAACACCGACGGCTCCGAATACCTCGACTTCCAGCTCTACTACCAGGCGCTCCCCGCCGAGAAGAAGGCGGTCAGGACCTTCGTGGTGCTGTTCGGCGACAGCGACGTCGACGAGATGAACGAGATCGCCAAGCTGACCGGCGGCGCCGTCTTCGACGCCAGGAACGGCTCGCTGGCCGAGGCGTTCAAGGAGATCCGTGGCTACCAGTGACCGGGTCCTGACCTATCTGGGCTCGACGAAGAACATCGTCGGCTCGATCTGCGGGCTGGTCGGGGTCGGCCTGGTGTTCCTGGGCGTCGCCGGATCGCTCTGGCCCGTCGTCGTCTTCGGCCTGTACGGCCTGGGCGCTGTTTTGGCCCCCTCGGACAAGACCAGAGTCGTACTGTCCCTCGCCGAGGCGGAGACATCGGTGTTGCGGGCCGAGCTGGATTCTTTGGTCGGGCGGCTACGCGGCTTCCCGGCCGACGTGATCGAGCGCGTGGTGGAACTGGCCGAGACGCTGCGCGGCGTGCTCGGCCGGGTGCAGTCGCCCGACCACCTCCACGTGGTGTCGCAGACGATCCGCGACTACCTGCCCACCAGTCTGGAGGCGTACGGGCGGCTGCCTGTCGCGCGCCGGGAAGCCGCCCATGCCGAACTGCTGAGCCAGCTCGACCTGCTGAAAACGGGCCTGGGCCGAGTGGCCGACGCGGTCCACGCGGGCGACGAACAGGCGCTCAAGGACCAGGGCCGCTTCCTCCAGGACCGCTTCGGCGGATCGTCGCTGGATCTGTGAAACGGTCCTCACCGGTTCTGTACAGCAGGTCGGCCGCCTGAGCCGGGGTGAGGACTCCGTCGAGGACCTGCTGCTCTATCTCCGGGGCGATGCCTCGAGTTCGTTGCCGAAGGTCGGTCAGCACCCGTTCCCGGACCATCGCCCAGGTCCAGTCGACCGCCTGGCGCTGCCGTCTGGCCGTCAGGTCGGTCGTCTCCTGGTGCTTCAGCACGTGCGCCCACAGCTCGGTCAATCCCGTCCCGGTGAGGCCGCTGCAGGTCAGCACCGGTGTGTGTGAGTTCAGCAGGCGCAGCGCGCCCGACAGTTCGCGGGCCGCCTTCTTCGCGGCCAGTTCGTATTCGCCGTCGGCCTTGTTGACCGCGATGACGTCGGCCAGCTCCAGGACGCCCTTCTTGATCCCTTGGAGTTGGTCTCCGGTCCGCGCCAACGAGAGCACGAGGAACGTGTCGACCATCTCGGCCACCGCCGTCTCCGACTGGCCGACCCCGACGGTCTCGACGAGCACGACGTCGTATCCGGCCGCCTCGACGACGACCATCGCCTCCCGGGTCGCCTTCGCCACCCCGCCGAGGGTCCCGGCGGTCGGCGAGGGCCGGATGAAGGCGTTCTCGTCGACGGCCAGACGGCTCATCCGGGTCTTGTCGCCCAGGATGCTGCCGCCTGATCGAGTGGAGGAAGGGTCGACCGCGAGCACCGCCACCTTGTGGCCCTGGCCGGTGAGCATCGTGCCGAGGCCCTCGATGAACGTCGACTTGCCCACGCCCGGCACCCCGCTGACGCCCACCCGGCGGGCCTTCCCGGCCGACGGGGTGAGCTCCGCGAGCAGGTCCTGGGCCTGCTCGCGGTGGTCGGCGCGGGTCGACTCGACCAGGGTGATGGCGCGGGCGATCGACCGGCGATCTCCCCTTCTGACCCCTTCGGCGATCATCGGTTGCGCAGGTCGCTGACCAGGCCGAGGGCGGCGTCGGCGATGACCGTGCCGGGCGGGAAGATCGCGTCGGCCCCGGCGGCGCGCAGCGCGTCGAAGTCGCCGGCCGGGATCACCCCGCCGACCACGATCATGATGTCGCCCGCGTTCTGCGCCTCGAGCGCCTTCTTCAGCGCCGGGACGAGCGTCAGATGCCCCGCCGCCAGCGACGACACCCCGACGACGTGGACGTCGGCCTCGACCGCCTGGCGGGCGACCTCTTCCGGCGTCTGGAACAGCGGGCCGACGTCGACGTCGAACCCGAGGTCGGCGAAGCCGGTCGCGATCACCTTCTGGCCCCGGTCGTGGCCGTCCTGGCCCATCTTCGCCACCAGGATCCGGGGGCGGCGGCCCTCCTCCTCGGCGAACTCGGCGCAGGCCTCCCGGACCTCTTCGATCTTGCCCATGCCCGCTCCGGCCTCCTGCCGGTAGACGCCTGAGATCGTGCGGATGCGGGCCTCGTGGCGGCCGAACACCTTCTCCAGCGCGTCGGAGATCTCCCCGACGGTCGCCTTCGCGCGGGCCGCGTCGACCGCGAGCGCCAGCAGATTGCCGGAGCCGGCGGCGGCCTTGGTCAGCGCCTCCAGCGCGGTCTCCACCGCCGAAGGGTCGCGTTCGTCGCGAAGCCTCTCCAGCTTGGCGAGCTGCTGCTTGCGCACCGAACTGTTGTCGACCTTCAGCACGTCGAGGGGCTCGTCGGCCTCGGGGCGGTACTTGTTCACGCCGATCACCGGCTGGCGGCCCGAGTCGATGCGGGCCTGGGTGCGGGCCGCGGCCTCCTCGATGCGGAGCTTCGGCAGGCCCAGGTCGATGGCGCGGGCCATGCCGCCGGCCTCCTCGACCTCCTGGATGTGCGCCCACGCCTTCTCGGCCAGCTCCTCGGTGAGGCGCTCGACGTAGTAGGAGCCGCCCCACGGGTCGATCACCCGGGTGGTGCCCGACTCCTGCTGGAGCACGAGCTGGGTGTTGCGGGCGATCCGGGCCGAGAAGTCGCTCGGCAGCGCCAGCGCCTCGTCGAGGGCGTTGGTGTGCAGCGACTGGGTGTGGCCCTGGGTGGCGGCCATCGCCTCGACGCAGGTGCGGGCGACGTTGTTGTAGACGTCCTGGGCGGTCAGCGACCAGCCCGAGGTCTGCGAGTGGGTGCGCAGCGACAGCGACTTCGGGTTCCGCGCGCCGAACCCCCGCACGAGCCGCGCCCACAGCAGCCGGGCCGCGCGCAGCTTCGCGACCTCCATGAAGAAGTTCATCCCGATGCACCAGAAGAACGACAGTCGCGGCGCGAACGCGTCGATGTCCATGCCGGCTTTGGTGCCCGCCCGCAGGTATTCGACGCCGTCGGCCAGCGTGTAGGCCAGCTCCAGGTCGAGCGTGGCCCCGGCCTCCTGGATGTGGTAGCCGGAGATCGAGATCGAGTTGAACTTCGGCATCTTCGCCGAGGTGAACTCGAAGATGTCGGAGATGATCCGCATCGAGGGTTCCGGCGGGTAGATGTAGGTGTTGCGGACCATGAACTCCTTGAGGATGTCATTTTGGATCGTCCCCTGGAGCTGTTCCGGCTTCACCCCCTGCTCCTCGGCGGCCACGATGTAGAGCGCGAGGATCGGCAGCACCGCGCCGTTCATGGTCATCGACACCGACATCCTGTCGAGCGGGATGCCGTCGAAGAGCTGGCGCATGTCGTAGATCGAGTCGATCGCCACCCCGGCCATGCCGACGTCGCCCTCGACGCGCGGGTGGTCGGAGTCGTAGCCCCGGTGGGTGGCCAGGTCGAAGGCGACCGACAGGCCCTTCTGCCCGGCCGCCAGGTTGCGGCGGTAGAAGGCGTTGGACTCCTCGGCGGTGGAGAACCCGGCGTACTGGCGGATGGTCCAGGGCTGGTTGACGTACATGGTCGGGTAGGGGCCGCGCAGGAACGGCGCTCTGCCGGGATAGGTCGGCAGATAGCCGGGCAGGTCGGCGGCCTCGTAGAGCGGCTTGACCGCGATGCCCTCCGGGGTCTCCCAGGGGTCTCCGTCGATCTTGGACGGCTCGGGATGGCCGGTCCCGAGCGGGATCTCGCTGAAGTCGGGGATCATCGGTCCACTCCCAGATCGTCGAACGTGCTCTCCAGGACCTTCAGGGCGTCACACCCCGCGAAGAGGGTGGCGTCGACACCTTCATACTCCCCCTTCCCGGCCAGCCACACCTTCTGGGCCCCGGCTTCCCGCAGGGCGGCGGCGACCTGTTCGGCCTGGTCGGCGTAGAGGCGGTCGCTGGAGCAGATGCAGGCGACGGTGGTTCCGGCCTGGACGAAATCGGCCGGCTCGCCCGTCACGGTGGCGATGCCCCCGGCGGCGAAGAGGTTCGCGGCGAACGTGGCGCGGGCGGTGTGCACGGCGACCGGGCCGATCGTGGCCAGGAAGACCGTCGGGCGGTTCTCCTGCGCGTCGGCGAGGTCGCGGAGCCACTCGAAGGGCTCGGCATAGCGGTGAGGGGCGCCGGGCAGGCCGTGGCCGGGCGTTCTGGCCGGGATCTTCTCGGTGAGGTTGGGGAACTCGCTCACCCCGGTGATGGGGTGTTTGCGGCGGGCGACGTCTTCGGCCCGCTTCTCACGAGCGCCGGCGATGGCCTCTTCGATGACCTGCTCGCCGTGCTTCTCGGTCTGCTGGAACAACTCCCAGGCCTTGCCGGCCAGGTCGTCGGTCAGGTGCTCGACATACCAGGAACCGCCGGCGGGGTCGGCGACCCGGGCGATCCCGGCCTCCTCGACCAGCAGCGACTGGGTGTTGCGGGCGATCCGGCGGGCGAACGCGTCGGGCAGCCCGAGCGCCGCGTCGAACGGCTGGACCGTCACCGCGTCGGCGCCCCCGGCCCCCGCCGCGAAACAGGCGAGGGTCGTGCGCAGCATGTTCACCCACGGGTCCCGGGCCGTCATCATCGCGCCCGAGGTCACCGCGTGCTGGAGTTGGGCGGGCGGGCCGCCGGCCACCTCGGCCACCCGGGCCCACAGCCTGCGGGCCGCCCGGAGCTTGGCGATCGTGAGGAACTGGTCGGCGGTGGCGGCGTAACGGAACTCGATCAGTTCGAAGGCCCGCTCGACCGGCAGCCCCACCTCGGTGAGCCGCCGCAGCGCCCGGACGCCCTGGGCGAGCGAGGCGGCGAGTTCCTGCGCGTCGGCGGCACCGCGGTCGTGGTAGGCCAGCGCGTCGACCACGACCAGCCGGAGCTTGCCGCGGGCCCGGCCGGCGAAGTCGGCGAGATCGGGATCGTCGGGGGCGAACCCCAGGTTCCCGCCCGGCAGGTCCACGTTCTCGGCCACCTGGAGAAAGGTGTGCGCCGCCTGGGCGGCCCTGTTTCCGGCGTCCAGGACGACCGGCGCCAGATCCAGAAGCACCCCGTCGAGCGCCACCGGGAGTCCGGCGGGATCCAGGGCCGTGAGATCGAGCCACAGCGAGGAGACGCCGTTCTCCAGATCGGCGAGGATCGCCTCCCTGGTCACCCGGGCGTCGGGATGGGCGTGCCGCTGCCGGACGTCCCAGGGCCCGGCCGGCCCCACCAGGCGCGGCGCATCGGGCAGCCCGTCGTAGAGAGGCGCGATCGTCACGCCGTCATAGGTGCGGGCGGAGAGCCGGCCCTCCGGGTCGTCGCCCTCATATCCCGACTTGCGCAGCACACCGAGCGCGAGCGCCCGCCATTCCTCCCGCGATCCGGGCTCGAACCCGGCCGCCAGATCCTCTTTCATGTTCCGGATGATAAGTGGAACATCTGACGTGGGAGCCCCCCGGTCTCCCCCTAATTCACAACGTGTAGCGGAACGATTCCTCCCAGGTCTGCCGTCCCACGATCCCGTCGTCCGGCAGATCCACCCGCCGCTGGAACGTCTTGCACACGTCGCGTGAGCGCTGCCCGTAGGCGCCGTCGACGTCGAGGCCGAACCCGATCTTCTTCATCTGCTGCTGCCACCGCTTGACGTCGTCACCGACCGTGACCGGCGGGAACGTGAACAGCCGCCCCGGCCACGCCGGGATCTGCCCGTCGGGCGGGGTCTCCGGATCCCCTCCACCGGGCCGGGGCGCCCCCTGCTGCACCCACGCGTAGAGCGCCGCGCCGGGGCAGTCGGTGGAGAAGCCGTCGCGGTGCCCCTTGATCTCGGTGCCCGCGCCGCCCTCCTTGCGGAGGTATTCGATGGCGTCGAGGACGGCGTGCAGCAGATTGTCGTTGGGTTTGACGAATCCGGCGTTGCCGACGAGGCCGAGCACGGCGTAGTGGTCGGCGTTCAGTCCGGAGCCGTTGGCGGCGGGGAGGATGTCAGCACCGCGCCCGACGAACACCCTTTTGTGCGGACACGCGATCATCGAGTATCCGATGTCGATCCAGCCGTTGCCGTCCATGTGGAAGTTCTGGATCGATTTGACCTGCGCGACGCAGAGGTTGTGGTTGTCGACGATCTCCGGTGGGACGCGCCCGCCGGTGTAGTGGACCTTGACACCCTTCGTGGAGGTCAGCGGGGAGTACGACCCCTTGGGAGCTCGGGCTCCCCATTGCGAGCGGGTCACCAGCGAGATGGCCACGAAGAAACTCCCGTGCAGGTTGGACAGGACGCCGAGCATATTGGCCGCCGAACGGCGCGAGGAGCGCTTTGCCCATATCGACGGCCGATATGCCCAACGGCACTGACCCTGGTATAGCCCCTCTAGCCCCAGATCTCCTGAGCGGTCTCGACAATCAAACGCAGCTTGGCCGACTGCTCCTCCTGGGTGAGGCTGTTGCCCTCCACGGTGGAAGAGAACCCGCACTGCGGAGACAGGCAGAGCTGGTCGACGTCGATGTACTTCGACGCCGCCTCGACCCGCCGCTTGAGGTCGTCCTTGGACTCCAGGACGCCCGACTTGGTGGTGATGAGGCCGAGGACGACGTACTTGCCCTTGGGCACGTAGCGGAGCGGTTCGAACCCGCCCGAGCGGTCGTCGTCGAACTCCAGGAAGAACCCGTCGACGCCGAGTTCGCCGAACAGGGCCTCGGCGACGAAGTCGTAGGAGCCCTCGGCCGCCCAGGAGGAGCGGAAGTTGCCCCGGCACATGTGGGTGGTGATCCGCATGCCCTCGGGCTTGCCGGCGATGGCGGCGTTGATCTGCTGGATGTAGCGCAGGTGCAGGTGGTCGGCGTCGTCGCCGCGGGCGGCGATCTCCGCGCGCTGCGCCGGGTCGTTGAGGTAGGCGAGCGAGGTGTCGTCGAACTGCAGGTAGGTGCAGCCCTGCGCGCCGATCCGGGCCACTTCGGTCCGGTACGCCGCCGCGAGGTCGGTCCAGAACTCCTCGATGTCCGGGTAGACGCCAGGGTCGATGGAGGCCTGGCCGCCGCGGTAGTGGACCATGTTCGGCGAGGGGATGGTCAGCTTGGGCGTCTGGCCCTCACCGGCCACGCTCTGCAGGTAGGCGAAGTCGTCGCCGAAGATCGTCTCGTTGAGAGTGATCTTGCCGTCGACCTTCATGCCCTTGGGCGTGAACTCGATCTTCTCGGTGTCGTTGCGGAACTTGACGACGATCTGCTCGTCGGCGGCGACGCTGATCCCGCCGAGGCGGTAGATGAAGTCCATGTGCCAGGAGGCACGGCGGAACTCACCGTCGGTCGCCGACTGGAGCCCGGCGTCGGCCTGCAGCGCGACCACGTCGCGGATGGCCGCGTCTTCGATGCCGCGGAGCTCGGCGGCGTCGATGGCGCCCTTGGCGTAGTCGTCACGAGCCTGGAGCAGGGATGCCGGCCGCAGGAGGCTGCCGACGTGATCCGCGCGGAAGGGGGGCTCTGTGCGCATTGCGAATCATCTCCGTGGATGTCTCAATCATGACGGAAGTCGTCAAGACGCTAGCGCATAACGGCTCGGTCCTTGATCACGGAACCAGCGTTTCTCCCCGCGCGGGCCGGACCACCCGTCGCTCGGTCACGATGGCGGTGATGAGCTCGGCGGGCGTGACGTCGAAGGCCGGGTTATAGGTGTCGATGCCCGGCAGCGCGGTGACCTCGGCGCTCCCCCGGTCTTCGATCTCGATCTCCACGCCGCTCGGCGTCAGCGGGTCGATGGTGGTCTCCGGCGCGACCACGATGAACGGCACCCCGGCCCGATGCGCCCCGAGGGCGAGCATGTAGGAGCCGATCTTGTTGGCGGTGTCGCCGTTGACCGCGATCCGGTCGGCCCCGATGACGACGGCGTCGGCCAGCCCCCGCGCCAGCAGGAAGGGACCCGCGGAGTCGACGATGAGCCGGAACGGCGCGCCCATGTTCTGGAGCTCCCAAGTGGTCAGCCGAGCCCCTTGGAGCAGCGGCCGGGTCTCCAGGGCGATCGCCTCGGTGAGCGTGCCCCGTTCGTGCATGGTCTGGATGACCCCGAGCGCGGTGCCGCGCTCGACGGTGGCCAGGGCGCCGGTGTTGCAGATGGTCATCACGCGGGTCGCGGCGTAGGAGGCGAGCAGGTCGGCGCCGCGCTCCCCCATCTCCCGGCAGGCCCAGACGTCGTCGTCGCGGATCTCCAGGGCCCGCTTCAGCGGGTCGGCCGCCATCGCGGCCTCCCGCACCCCCCACGCCAGATTCACCGCGGTCGGCCGCGCCTCCGCCAGGGGTTCGATCGATTCGCCGGTACGTGCCGCGAGCGCGACCCCCAGCGCCCCCGCGACTCCGAGGGCGGGCGCCCCGCGAACGGCGAGCCGTTTGATCGCGTCGATCAGTTCGGCGACCGTGGTGATGCGAAGGTGGACCAGCTCACCGGGCAGCCGGGTCTGGTCGATGAGGACGATGGCGTCGTCGTCCCACCCAATAGTGGTCATACCCCCGACGCTAGCGCGAACAGGCTCATATCGCCCCCGGGTGCCGCCATCAGCGAAAGCCCCAGAGGACACGAGTCGAGCAGCGTCACCGGCAGGCTCAGCACCGGCGCCCCCGCGATCGGCGCCAGGCACGTCAGCCGCAACGTGGCCGCCCGCATCCGCGACGGCCTCCCGATGACGGGCGCGACACCGGGCGCGCTCGGCAGCGCCATGACCGCGCCGTCGAGCAGTTCCAGCAGCCGCAGCCGCGCCTCCGCGACGTTCTTCGCCGCCAGACTGACCTCTTCGGACGTGAGCCGCTCGGCCCGCTCGAACCGCGCCGCCACCCCCGGCCCGAACTCGGGCCGCTCGGCGCGCACCCAGTCGCCGTGACACTCCCAGACCTCGGCCGCCTGGGTGACCGCGAACGCGTCGGTGACGTCGAGCCCGAAGGAGGTCCGGTCGATCGGCAGCCCGAGTCGCCGGATGGCGGGCGCCAGCGCCGCCCCCACGCGCGGGGACAGCTCACTCCAGAGGTCGGCCGGCACCCAGACGCGTTCGGGCGTCTTCGGCTCGGGGGCGGGATCGAGCAGCGCGTCGACCGCCCATTCGAGCAGCGGCAGGTCCCTGGTCAGCAGCCCCGGCACGTCGTAGGAGGGCGCCAGCGGCACCATGCCCGTCTGGGGAACCCGGGAATGGGTCGGGCGAAAGCCGTACAGACCGCAATAAGAAGCCGGAACGCGGACCGAACCGGCAGTATCGGTGCCCAGCCCGATATCGGCGAGGCCGCCGGCGACAGCCGCGGCGGACCCGCTCGACGACCCCCCGCACACATGCCCCGGCGCGGCCGGATTCTCCACCGCGCCGTAGTGCTGGTTGATCCCGCCGAGGCTCCAGGCGAGCTCGTCGGTGTGCGTCTTGCCCGCGAACACGCTCATGGCGCGGAGCCGCGCCACGGCCTCCGCGTCCCGCTCCGCCGGTTCGCCCAGGCGGCCGGGATGGCCCGCCCCGGTGGGCAGCCCCTCGACGTCGAAGACATCCTTGACCGCCAGACGAGGCCCTTCGGCCTCCGGCGCTGCGACACCCCACGGTACGAACGGATCGATCGCCCTATCTATCGCCATGTCTCACCTTCCTACGCGAGGCCGATTTCCGCCCCGTGTCCCACGCGTAAACGGATAATGCTTCGACACCCTCAACGACAGATCGGGATCATTGACCCATGACTCCGCTCGAGATGAAAGTGTGGGTAGACGACAGCGACAGCCCCGCTGACATCATCGATGCCCTCGCCCTGTCCCCCTTCGCGACCGGGGCACAGCCGTGGGCGCAGACCGCCACCGTGGAAAAAGTACGCAAGGACGCGCCGCTGACCGCCTCCGGCGGCGTGCTGGTCCGCGCCGCCCTCAACGACGACGGACCCAGTTCCCGCCTGTACGAGGGCGAGGGATGGACCATGCGGGTGATCCGCTACAAGGACGGCGACGCGGTGGTCGTGGTCACCGCCGTGACGGAGGATCTCGTGCAGGCCGTCATGGCCGAGACCGTCAAAGACGCCAAGGAGCCTCGCCCCGCCGACGAGGAGGCCGTGACCATGGGCTTCTACTGGATGTCCGACAGGGGGCGCCGCCGGTCGACCAAATCGATCGGCGCGACCGCCTGGGCCGACATCCGGCGGAACTATCCTCGGCTTGCTTTGGGGAAGCTGGATGCCCTGATGGCGATGAAGGCCGACTCCGCGCCCGGACGGCTCCTTCTCCTCAACGGTCCGCCGGGCACCGGGAAGACCACACTGCTGCGCACCCTCGCCCGCGAGTGGCGGACGTGGTGCCAGGTCGACTGCGTGCTCGATCCCGAGCGGCTGTTCAACGATCCGGGTTATCTGCTGGATGTGGCGGTCGGGTGCGACTGTCCTGACCACGACGAGAGCAAGTGGCGGCTGCTGGTCCTGGAGGACTGCGACGAACTGATCCGGGCGGAGGCGAAGATGTCCGCCGGGCAGGGGCTTTCGCGTCTGCTCAACCTGACCGACGGACTGTTGGGGCAGGGGCGGGACGTCCTGGTGGCGATCACGACGAATGAGGATCTGCAGCGGCTGCATCCGGCGGTGGTGCGGCCGGGGCGGTGCCTGGCGCAGATCGAGGTCGGGCGGATGGCGCCTGACGAGGCTTCGGCGTGGCTGGGAGATTCTGCCGGGGTCGGGCCTGGTGGGCTGACGCTGGCGGAGATGTTCGCGGTGAAGGCAGGAGTGGTGCCCGAGGAGGTTCCGGTGGAGACGGGGCAATACCTGTAGCGGCTCCAGCGAGCGGGCGGTCTGATCGCTCTCGCTCGGTGGATACCGGGCGGGAGATCTACCTATGGGTAATCTGACCGGCCTGTTCCCGCTCGACGACCCGATGCCACGGGAAGTCGGGCGGGAGGGCGGTCCGCTCCAGGTGGACCGCGTCGAAGCGGAGCGTCGGCACCTTGCTCAGGGCCCTGGCCAGGGTTTTCGTGCCCCCTTCGACCGCAGTGACGGTGATGCCCGCGTGGCGGTGGAGGGCGTAGGTCTGGGCGTACACATCAAGGAAAGTCCTCAGTCTCGTGTACGGCGTGAGCAGGAACTCCATCGGCTGGGGAGCCGGCCTGACCGGAGGTGTGGTCGGCTGGAAGCGGCCGAGGACGGCGTCGAGGATGGCCCGGTTGTCGAAGACGTCGGGTGTGGTGACGTGGCGGGCGTTGGGAAACTGCTCGACGTCCACACAGTCCTCCCGCCGCGCCGACGGCAGGTCGATCTGGACGACCTTGACCGGGTCGGTGGTCCGGTCGAAGTGGTCGACCCAGCGGATGCGCAGATCGGTGACGTAAGGACCGCCGCGCCGGAACCGCCCGACGCCCGCGCCCCTGTTCGGGGTCGCCAGCAGGACCATCCGGGAGACGTGCCCGGCCCAGGGGCGGTGTTCGCGTGAGTCGTCGTCGCCGTTGGCGACCAGGTAGGCGTGCCGGAACACGAGCCCGGCCGTGCCGTGGCCGACCAGTGCGATACGGCCGCCCTCCCAGTGCCGGTCGATCCATCGGCACAGGTGACGGGGGTCGTGGTGGCTGACTTTCTCCGTGCGCCAGCCTTCGGGCGTAGGGGCCGCGCCAGGGCCCTGATAAATCAGCAGATTCCTCCGCATGTCTGGAGCTTGGCGCGCTTCTGGTGGGGTCGCATGAGTAGGGGGATGCTCAATCAGGTATGGGTTGGATCATGAGTGAGGCTGCCAAGATCTGCTCCGAACTGATCCGCATCGACACGACCAACCCCGGCCCAGGGGAACGCGAGGCCGCGGAGTACGTCGCCGAGTTGCTGGCCGAGGTAGGGCTGGAACCGATCATCATCGAGAGCGCGCCCCGACGGGCCAACGTCATCTGCCGGGTGCCCGGAGACTCGCCTGACGCGCTTTTGATCCATGGGCACCTGGACGTGGTGCCGGCCGACCCTGCCGACTGGCAGCTGCATCCGTTCAGCGGGGAGATCGCGGACGGGTACGTGCACGGACGCGGGGCCGTGGACATGAAGGGCAGCCTGGCCATGACGCTGGCCTGGATCCGGCAGGGGCGGCGGCCCCGGCGAGACCTGGTTCTCGCCTTCCTCGCGGATGAGGAGTCGACCGGGGAGTTCGGGTCGCGGTATGTGGTGTCCGAGCACGCCGACCTGTTCGAGGGGTGTACGGAGGCGATCTCCGAATCCGGGGGGTTCTCCGTGACGATGCCGTCCGGGGTGCGGGTGTATCCCATCGGGGTCGGGGAGCGGGGGACGGCGTGGATGAAGGTGACGGCGCACGGGGTCGCCGGGCACGGGTCGAAGCCGCCGGTGGACAACCCGGTGGCGGAGTTGGCGCGGGCGCTGACACGGGTGGCCGACTATGAGTGGCCTCTGCACCTCACGCCATCCGTGGCGGCCCTGGTCGGCGAACTTTCCGACGCGCTGGGGATGCAGATCGACCCTGCGGACCTCTCAGAGGTGCCCGCCCAAGCCGCCGCACTGCTCAAGGGGGTACTACGGAACTCGACGAACCCGACGATGATGGCGGCGGGATACAAGGTCAACGTAATTCCATCGCGCGCGGAGGCGGGAATCGATGGGAGATTCCTTCCCGGGTTTCAGGACGAGTTCCTTTCGACAGTCGATGAATTGCTGGGACCTCGGATCACCAGGGAGTTCATCAACTTGGAAGGCGCGCCTTCCGCGCCGATGTCGGGTCTGTTTCACGACCTGGGAGACGCGATTCGAGGACAGGATCCCCTTGCCCGCCCGGTCCCTTACGTGATGACCGGCGGGACCGACGCGAAGTCGTTTGCGCGCCTGGGCATTAAGGGTTACGGCTTCGTCCCTATGTTGCTACCCGTGGATATGGATTATTTCGGTATGTACCATGGCATCGATGAGCGAGTCCCGATGGATGCTCTTGAATTCGGAGTGCGCGTTCTGAACCGGTTGCTGACGCAATGATCATCCAGTCGCATCCGGATATCCCGACAGGGAGACCAAAATCAGCAAGCGCAACGAAGCCGCACCACGGACAACAAGAGGTCGACGGTGCCCGCCATCACCCGGATGACACCATCTCGATGATCGAATCCCGGTTCGGCAGCAACCTACGGTCGAGACCTCTCCCCGCACGACCAGCGCTTTTATGCGCGAGAAGCCGCACCCTTACCACAAAATCCAGACCAGGTGCGCTGTCCGAAATCAGACGGCCGACAAAATCGGACAAAGATTACTTAACGGCCAACAGCCCTTGACCCAAATTGGGATCACTTCGAGGAGGTGGCTAGACACGGAGTGTAGTCACATCGGTAACATGTGTCATTTTAACACCGTACGTCCGTTTTTTCAACACAGGACAAAGCGCCCAAATTCACCCTGCACGATGTTTTGCAATATTAGGGGGGTGCTTTAGTGCAGTCAGGGATAAAAACCCCACATAACAATTCGGGCCGGTGATCCACATTGACCCGGCGCAGTACCGGCGATAATGTTTTCGCGCCACAGGTGTGGCGGCCATTAATCCTTGCGATAAACCTCTCGACTTGGGCTAATTTGGCACACCATCGCCAGCGGCGCCCAATCAAAGTCCACTTCCGAGAGTCTATCCCATGATGAAGGGTTTGGCCATGACACCTACCACGCTGGATGTTGTCACATCAGTCGTCGTCAATGTCACGGGCATGTCGTTGACGGATATTGAGCGTACTCAGGGTCGCGAAACAGAGGCAATGCTTCAGCGAATGCTTGAACAGGAACTGACTACGGCCCGCTTCACCTCGGCGATCTGAAAATATTGGCGCCTGCGGAATGACCCCGCCCATGCTGCCGATCAGTCAGTTCGTGGTGAAAGTTCATAGCAGATGCGACCTGGCGTGCAACCACTGCTATGTCTACGAGAGTGAAGACAGCAGTTGGCGGGGGAAACCCGCGGTCTTGAGCACCGCAACAGCGTCTAGGATCGCCGGGCGAATCGCTGAACATGCCATCGAGCACGGCTTGACCTATGTACAAGTAGTTCTTCATGGAGGCGAACCGCTGCTGGCCGGGCCGGCCCGCCTGGATGACATCGCGACAACATTGAGGAAGCAGCTGCCCCCCGACTGCCACCTCGACCTCAGGATCCACACCAATGGTGTGACGCTCACGGATCGGTTTCTCGACGTCTTCGATCGCCACCGGATCGGTGTCGGTGTCTCCCTCGACGGTCACCGCGAGGCCAATGACCTCCATCGCGTCTACGGCAACGGTCGCAGCAGTTACGAGAAGGTCATCCGAAGCATAAATTTGCTGCGTTCGCGCAAACACCTCTACTCGGGCCTGCTCTGCACGATCGACGTGGCCAGTGACCCGATCAAGGTGTACCACGCCCTGCTCGATCAGGCTCCGCCGAGAGTGGATTTTCTGCTCCCCCATGCGACCTGGGATGCGCCTTCGCCTCGGCCGACGCCTACCGCGTACGCCGACTGGCTGATAGCCATATACGACCAATGGGAACGTGACAACCGTCCGATGGCTGTCCGGTTGTTCGACTCGGTGATCCGTACGCTCAACGGGCAGTCCAGTCTCACCGAGGCGATCGGGCTCGACCCCAGCAGCCTAATGGTGATCGAGACCGACGGGTCATATGAACAGGTCGACTCGATGAAGGTCACGTTCGAGGGTGCCCCGGCAACCGGCCAGGACGTGTTCCAGCATTCCGTCGACGAAGCGGCGAGCCATCCGGGCATCCTCGCCCGGCAAAGCGGACTCGCCGGACTGTCCGCCGCGTGTCAGAAATGCGAACTCGTCACCTCGTGCGGCGGCGGGCTCTATCCCCATCGGTTCCGTGCGGGCTCGTTCGTCAATCCGAGCGTCTATTGCACCGACCTATTCAAACTGATCAGTCACATCAGGGACGCGGGTTCCATGCAACACCACGTGCTGTCGCTCAGCTCTTTCAACACCGTCGCGGCCGGCTTCGGCGACCTCGGTGACATCCGACAGTTGGCCGAAGCCCAACACAGCCTCCGCCGGGTGCTGATCTCCGGTTTCAGCAACCACGACGCCTGGCCGCTTCTTGTCGACCTGGACAACCGCCGGCCGGAGGCGGCCACCAGGGTTCTCACTCATCCGTATATCCGCGAATGGGCGATCCAAGCGCGGAAAGGCGACGCCGATGCCTCCTACCTGGGCAACATCACCGCCGCCATCGCCGTGGTGGCTGGGCTTGCCGGCACCTTTCGGGTCGCAGTGCACGACGGGGACGCCCACCTGCCGACCGTGGGCACCATCGGCGGTCTGACCGGCGACTCGGCCACAGTGACGGTGGAGGGCGGCCGTGTCGAGGCGTCCGACGGATTCACATGGCGGCCGGTAAGGCGCCTCACTTCGGGCGACTTCTCCGTGCTGGTCGATGACGGCGATCCGTTCCGCGACTGCTACGGCCTACCGGTCACGGGACGCCTCACCACAGACGAGATGATCGCCTGGCAGGCGACCTTCCACGCGGCCTGGGCCGTGATCGAGAGCGAGTTTCCCGAATACGTTCCCGGGCTACGGGCTGGGCTGTCCACGATCACGCCCCTGGCAGCCGACGCGGGCGGCGATGACGTGAGCTGCACCGCCCGGAATGCGTTCGGGGCTCTCGGGACAGCTCTGCCCGCCTCCCCAGAGACCCTGGCCCTGCTCATCATCCACGAGTTCCAGCACGTCAAGCTGGGTGCCGTCCTCGACCTGGTCGACCTGTTCGACCCGGAGGACAAACAGTTGTTCTACGCGCCGTGGCGCCCTGACCCTCGGCCGTTGGAAGGTCTTTTCCAGGGCACGTACGCTCACATCGCGGTCGTGGACTTCTGGCGGCGGCGCAGGAAGGTCACCGGAGCGCTGCCGGACCACGCACACTTCGCCCGCTGGCGTGACCAGACGGCGAGCGCGTTGGAGACCCTGCTCACCTCCGGAGCGCTCACCGACCTGGGCCTCAGATTCGTTCGCCGGATGAAGGAGACGGTGACCGAATGGTCGAGCGAGGAGGTCCCCCCGGAGGCCGGGGCCGCCGCGGACGCCACCACACGGGCGCACCTGGAGGCGTTCCAGACTCAGGGCGGCTGACAGTCCTCACCGCCGACGAACTGCGCGCGGATCTGGTCCGGCTCGGTGTCGGGCCCGGCCAGACCTTGATGCTGCACTCCTCGCTCAGCCGGGTCGGCCGGGTCGAGGGTGGGGCCGCCACCGTCGTGTCGGTACTGCGCGAGCTGCTCGGACCGGCGGGCACTCTGGTGGTGCCCGCGTTTACCCCGCAGAACTCCGATACTTCCACCGCACACGCGCTGGCCACCTCCGATATGAGCCCGGCGGCAAAAGCCGACTACCGCGCCCGCATGCCCGCCTTCGACGCGGCCACGTCCCCGTCCCACGGCATGGGCGTGATCGCCGAAACCGTCCGACTCACCCCGGGGGCGGTCAGGAGCGCTCATCCACAGACGTCCTACGCCGCGATCGGCCGGCGGGCCGCAGAACTGATGGCCGATCACGCCCGAGACTGCCATCACGGTGAGAACTCACCTATGGCGCGCCTTTACGACACGGACGCGTTGGTTCTTCTGCTAGGAGTTGGGTTCGACCGTTGCACGGCTTTTCACCTGGCCGAATATAGGTACCTTTTTCCGGACACGCCCACACGGACTTACCGTTGCGTTGTGAACGACGGCGACGGACGCAAATGGGGGAAGTTCGTCGACGCCGTACTCGATGACAGCGACTTCGCGCAGGTGGGCGAGGACTTTGTGGCGACCGGCCAGGTCCGCCGAAACTCTGTCGGAGAAGCGATGGCCGCCTTGTTCCCGACCCGCGCTGCGGTGGATCACGCGGTCCGCTGGTTGCGCCACCGGCGGTGTTCCGAAGTTCCGGCGCCGTAAGGCGGCGCTCGACCGGGCCCCGTTTCTATAGTGGGCATGAGAAGGGAGGCGGATGATTCCACACTCGGCTCCCCGGCCACCCGGGCCGTATTTTTTTCTCAGCTATGCCCACACTCCGCCGAACGGTCCGGACCGCAAGACCAATCGCTGGGTCGCGAAGCTCTTCAGCGATCTCTGTGACCACATCCTTGAGCTGACCAATCTGACCGATGCCTCCCAGGCCGGGTTCATGGACACCGGCCTGCTTTCCGGTCACATGTGGCAGAAAAGGCTCTCCGAGGCACTGGCGACCTGCCGGGTTTTCGTTCCGCTCTACTCCCCCCGTTATTTCGTCAGCCAGAACTGCGGCCGCGAATGGACCGCGTTCATCCAACGGGTCAACAATCAGGTGGGCCCCAACGGCCGCAGCCCCGAAGTGATCATTCCGGCGTTGTGGACCCCTATGGAACCGGAGCGTCTTCCCCAGGTCGCCAGGACGATCCAGTTCGCCCATGAACAACTGGGCACGCGCTATCGCGACGAAGGTTTCTACGGCCTGACCAAACTCAGCGCCCGGCGTCACCAGTACCAACTGGCCACGTGGGAGCTGGCCAGGCGCATCGTCGAGGTCGGCCAGAGCACCTGGGTGAAACCGAGCGAACCGCTCGACTTCGCGAGCCTGCCCAGCGCGTTCGACGACTTCGAGGCCGAGCGTCCGCTCACGCTCACCATGGTCGCGCCCGACATCGACCATCTCCCCTCCGGACGCTCCGCCTACTACTACGGACGGGTGCCGGAGGAGTGGAATCCCTTCCGCAGCGAGGACAACTTCCGATCGCTGTGCTCGTACGCGATCGAATTGGCCGCCTCCCACGGGTTCCGTCCACAGCCGGGGTCGTTGTCCGCCTACAGCCCGGGCGCTCTGGACGCCTGGCAGCCGACCGGCCCGGAAGTAATGATCATCGACCCTTGGGCTCTGACGGAGCCAGACCGCCTGGATGCGCTCGCAGGCTTCGATCGGGCCGAGCTTCCCTGGGTGAGCGTGATCATCCCGTGGAACCTTCTCGACGACGAGACACGGGTGCACGAACCCAGCCTGCGGGCGGCCCTCGAAGCCACATTGCACAAACGCCTGTCCGACCCGTACACCGAGTCGATCGGAAGTTTCTCAGCGTTCGGGCGCGCTTTCCCTCAGGCGTTGAGCCGAGCCGGCAACCAGTTCCTCAAAAAGGCCACCCCTTATCCCCCCGAAGGTCAGCCGAGCAGGAAGCTCCGGCTCATGGAAACGGAAGGTCCCGATGGCTGACGAAGAAGGACGGATCATCACGTTCTACTCGTACAAGGGCGGGACCGGCCGCACGATGGCACTGGCGAACATCGCCTGGACGCTGGCAGCCAACGGCAAGCGGGTGCTGGTGCTGGATTGGGACCTCGAGTCGCCCGGCCTGCACAAGTTCTTCCGCCCCTTCCTCGACGAAGAGGTGATCACCTCAACCACCGGGGTGATCGACATCATCAACAACTACGTGTGGGCGGTGACCCGCCCCCAGCAGCGGCAGCCCGACTGGCACCTCGAATACGCCAGGGTGCAGCCGCACGCCGTCTCCCTGGAATGGGAGTTTCCTGGGGAAGGAACCCTCGACTTCATCTCGGCCGGACAGCAGAACCGCGACTACTCGTCGCTGGTGTCGACGTTCGACTGGGACAACCTCTACGACCGCCTCGGCGGTGGCCAGTTCTTCGACGCCTTGCGCGCTGATATGAAGGCCAACTACGACTACACCCTCATCGACAGCCGCACCGGCCTGAGCGACATCGCCGACATCTGCACGATCCACCTTCCTGATGTGCTGGTCGACTGTTTCACGATGGCCGACCAGAGCATCGAGGGCGCGGCCAAGGTCGCTCATTACATCGACCAGCGGATCCGCGACCGCCCGATCCGCGTTCTGCCGGTCCCGATGCGCATCGACGATGGCGAGAAGGAGAAACTCGACGCAGGGCGGCAACTCGCCCGCACCCGTTTCGACCATCTACCGAAAGACATGACCCCAGAAGAACGCACCATGTACTGGGGTGCGGTCGAAATCCCGTACAAGCGCTTCTACGCCTTTGAAGAGACCCTGGCCACGTTCGGTGACACACCAGGTTCCCCTACCTCGTTGCTGGCCGCCTACGAGCGGCTCACCGGCGCCATCACCAACGGCGAGGTCATCTCACTACCACCGATGGACGAGGCGTTACGTGCCCGCTGGCTCGACGCCTTCACTCGGCGTCAACCAGCCGACCAGGCCGACATCATGCTCAGCTACGTGCCGGAAGACCGCATGTGGGCCGATTGGATCGGCTCCGTTCTGGAGCGCACAGGGTGCCGAGTAATGCCGAAGTCGCTGGCGCAGGCATCCCTGGAGTCGGCGCCGGACCCCCATACGCAGGTCATGATCGTGTTGTCCCCGGCGTACCTGCGGGCCTGGAATGGTGAAGACAGCGGGCCACGTCTGTCGCCGGACCTGTTGACGATGCGGCAGATCATCCCGCTGCGCGTCGCCGAGGTACGTATGACCTCCGCCTTCGGAGACCAGCCGCCCGTCGATCTGATCCGCCTTAGCCCGGAACAGGCCACCGAAGCGGTGATCCGCGCCGCCGGGCGCGACCCCCGCGACTACCCAGCCGACCAGTTCCAGCTCGGCATCCGCTTTCCGGGTTCGGTGCCGCCGATCTGGAATGTCGGCCCTCGCAACAACACCTTCACCGGCCGCAGCAACGCTCTGGAGACCCTCCGCGACCAGCTTGTCGGTATCGGACAGGGAGTGGTGCTGCCGCAGCAGGCCACCGCCCTGCACGGCCTAGGCGGGGTGGGCAAGACTCAGGTCGCGCTGGAGTACGCGCACCGTTTCCGTGCCGACTACGACTTGGTCTGGTGGATCTCCGCCGAACAGCCCGAGTTCATCAACTCCGCCCTTGCCGAGCTGGCCACCAAACTCAACATCCGGTACGGCGAGAGCGTCGTGGCCGGATCGGAGGCCGCTCGCGAGGCTCTGCGGGTCGGCCAGATGCGCTGGCTTCTCATCTTCGACAACGCGCGAGATCCCGAGCAACTGCAGGAATACCTGCCCGGCGGAACCGGCCACCTACTCATCACCTCCCGCAACCGGACATGGGCCGACGTGGCCGCATCCCTGGAGGTGGACGTCTTCAGCGAAGAGGAAAGCCTGGAGCATTTCCTGCGGCGGGTGCCGACACTCGAACGCTTCGAGGCACTGCAGGTGGCGCTGGCGCTGGGTCATCTTCCCCTGGCGGTCGAGCAGGCCGCGGCGTGGCTGGCAGAAACCGGAGTGTCCGCCTCAACGTACTTGGAACAGCTGAAGACGCAGAGCCAGCAGTTGCTCCTCACGGAACCACCTCGCGGCTACCCCATGCCCGTGGCCTTGACCTGGAACATCTCCCTGGCCCAGCTCAAGGAGCGCTCTCCGGCCGCAGTCCGTCTGCTCCAGCTGTGCGCGTTCTTCTCTCCTGAGCCCATCTCGCAGGAACTCATCTACAGCGACGAGATGGCACGCTCGCTGCTCCCGTACGACGAGAGCCTGCGCGGTGAAAAGGTCATGCTTGGCCGCATGATCCGCGAGGTGACCCGGTTCGCGCTCGCGAAAGTGGACCCCGCGACGAACACCATCCAGTTGCACCGGCTGGTCCAGACCGTGATCCGTGGCCAGATGAGTCAGGAAGACCGGGAATCCACCTCCCATGAGGTCCACCACATCCTCGTAGGGGCACGACCGCGACGCGGAGACGTGGACGACCCCACGAACTGGCCTCGCTATGACTTCATCTGGCCCCACCTGCTGTCCTCAGAGGCGGAGAATTGCACCGAAGAGGAGACCCGCACGCTCCTCATCGACCGGGTCCGCTACCACTGGCGTCGTGGGGAGTACACCAACGGTCTCACCCTGGGCCAGCGCCTGGCCGACTATTGGGAGACCAAATTCGGCCAGATCGAACGTCAGCGGCTGGCCCTGCTCTTCAACGTCAGCCACTGCCTGCGCTACCTCGGCCGCATCAAGGAAGCCCGCGACCTCAACGAATGGGTGCTGCAGCAACAACAGATCCTGTTGGGCTACGACCATCCCCACACGCTCATGACCCGGATCGGTATGGCGGCGGACTACCGGAGCGCGGGAGAGTTCACCCGGGCTCTGGCTCTGGACAAGGAGACCTACGAGCTTTGGAAGGACCTGTACGGCGAGGAGCACACATGGGCCTTGAAATGCGCGAACAACCTCGCCGTGTCCTTTCGCCTCGTCGGCGACAGCTTCAGCGCCCGTGACCTGGACGAAGCCACATACGACCGGATGAGCCAGGTGCTCGGCCGATTGCATCCCGACACGCTCAACTCGGCCCAGAACATCGGCCGCGACCTGCGCGAGGCCGGCTACTACCGTGAATCGGTGGACTGGCTGACCAGCACGATCGCCCAGTACCGTGAGGTTTTCGACGACGACCACGTCGAACTTCTGCGTGCGGAAAAGAGCCTGTCGGTCTCCCTGCGCAGGGCAGGTGACCAGCAGGATGCGCTGGTGCTGATGGAGCACGTGGCCGAGCAGTTCAACCAGCTTTATCCCAGCTCGCCGGAGACCCCGGCCGCCGCGCTGGAGCTGGCTTCCTGCCGGTCGTCGCTCAACGACCAGGTAGGCGCCCGAGACCTCGCTGAACAGTCCCGGCAGGCGTACATCGAGCAGGTGGGGAAAGATCACCCCTACACGCAGGTGGCGTCCAACAACCTGGCGATCTACCTCTGCGCACTCGGCGAACCGCAGCGAGCGAGTGAACTCAGTGAGAAGACCCTCGAACGCTTCCGGCACGACCTGGGCCAGACTCATCCGTTCACTCTCTCCAGCATGATCAATGTCGCCAATATCCTGTCGGTCCTGGGCGATCACTTACGAGCCGAGAGGATGATCCGCGAAGCAGGTGACAGGCTGGCCACAACCCTCGGCGCCCGCCACCCGGACACCTTGGCCTCACAAGCCAACCTAGCGATCACTCTGCTGGAACTGGGCCGCACCGAGCAGGCCGGTGAACTCCAGGCCAGCACCCTCGACATGATGATCGACAAACTCGGAGACGACCATCCGTCCGTACAGGCTCTGAAGAGCTGGCGGCGTATCAACCGCGAACTGGAGCCGCAGCCCACCTGACGCCCGGGGTCGCTACTCGCGGGTCAGCCAGATGAGGACCTCGGGCATGATGTCGAGAGCGCCGAAATGGGCCACGCCACGCTCGATGCGCAGAGTGACTCCAGGGATCCTTCGGCCGAGCCAGCGAGCGTGACTCACTGGGGAGAACACGTCGTTCTCTCCGTGCCAGACCAGGGTCGGCACCCGGATCACCGCCGGGTCAAACATCCAGTCGGAGGAGAAGGCGAGCACGTCGTCCACCCATCCGTCGCTGGAGTCGCGCAGGCCTTCGGCGAAGTTGCGCAGCAACATAAGACGAATACCCATGTCAGAGACGGTGCGCCGGTCGGACTCCGGTGCTTCCATGACCAGTCCGTGGATCTTACTGGCCGGATCATCCCGGATCTGGGCGGCCGCGGCGCCGAGGCTTGCGGCCACCGCCGTCATACCTCCCCGCGCCATGGTGAACTCACGGATGTTGGAGGCGGTCATTCCCTCGAACCAGTCCAAGCCGTCGGCTCCGCGGGGGGCTAGGCCAACCAGGGCCGCCACCCGGGTCACCCGATCGGGTATCAGGGCCGCACAGGCGAGGGCGTGCGGGGCGCCCCCGGAGCGGCCGACGACGCTGAAGGTGGACAGGCCGAGCTGATCGGCGATGGCTGCGACGTCGATGACAGCGCTGGCGACCGTCCGGCCTGGGCGGCGGTCGGATCCACCATAACCAGGGCGGTCAAAGGTGATCAGCCGGATGCCCAGGCGGTAGAGCACCGAGGAGCGGGGGGCCGGACCCACTCGGCTTCCTGGAGTGCCGTGGAGCAGAAACACGGGGTGGCCCGCAGGGGCACCTTTCTGCTGCACGGCCAGGCGTCTGCCGTCCGGCGTCGTCACGGTCTCCGTCACGTGCCCTCCCCTTCAACAGCAACCATGCCGCTCCCCCACCATCACCGTACTTTGTGGCCGACCATCTCCTATGTTCCATTAAGGGAAGAGTGACCAGTCCTCGTATGTGCTGTCCTCTTCTTTGGCGACATCTTTGCCGAATCGAAATGCGATAAGCGGACATGACGGGTATTCACCGCTGTACTGGTGGGTCGGCCTGACGAGTGCTCCCGCGGTGAGAGACCGTGCGGCACACCGTGATTCGGCATACGCCGGACGGCCGACTGATTGACGATATGCTTCGAAACCTCTGGGGACGAAGGCCTGGCGTCAGCGCGGCCTAACGCCAGATCGCGCCGTGGCCGCCGGCCACCTGGCGGCTTTGATGCGCACATCCTGCCCGGCGATAAGGAGAGTTCTTTTGGGCTCTCCCGCAGCCTCCAAAAATGGCAATCCCCGACGTTTCGCGCCACGAAGACGTCGAATCGAGTTCCACCGGAAAAAAGCCAACTTCGCGCGTGCGATGTCCAGCGTCTTCGCCTCCACGATCGGCTCGCGAACCCTCGGGATCACCTACCCCCTGCTCGCCCTGACGATCGGGGCGTCACCGATGCAGGTGGGCTGGGTGACTTTCGCGCTGACCGTTCCCGGGTTGTTGTTCTACATGCTCGCCGGTGTACTGGCCGACCGAATAGACCCCAGGTCGATCATGATGTTCACCGAGACCGTACGCGGATTCACCATTCTCACCATCTGTTTGGCGATCCTTTTCGGGCAGGTGACCATCGCCCACATCGTGCTGGCGGCCCTCCTCGAAGGCGGCATGCTCATCGCCTACACCCTCGCCGAGACTGCGTTGCTGGCCAAGTTCATCCCTCTGGAGTCAACTACCAGAGGTCTGGCGTTGAGCGAGACGGGCATTCATTTCGCCGTACTGGCCGGGCGGCCGCTCGGAGGCGTGCTGTTCCAGTGCGGAGCTTTGGTGGCGTTCGCCGTCAACGCGGTTCTTTTTCTCTTCTCCGGCGGAATCCTGTCTGCCATCATTGAACGCCGAAAAGCTCGCCGACCACGGCTCAGCAGCGCCGCGAAAGCGTGGCAAGGTGTGCGCAGGGTGAGAATCAAGCCGATTATCGAGGAGATATCCGAAGGATTTCACGAGTTGCGGCGACATCGATTCCTAAGACATGCGATCGCAGCCACGACGAGCACCAATCTGGCCATCAATACGATCATTGTCATATTTTTAACGGGCTCCGCCGGACTGTCCCCGATCCTAGTTGGGCTCGTGCTCGCGATGGGCGGGATCGGCGGGTTGATCGGCTCGAATCTGACCCGATTGGCAGCGGTGGCCCGATTCATCAGGCCGAGTCTGAAAGTCCTCGCCATACAAATGTGGGTCTGGGTTTTCGCGGTGGGCATCACCACGCTGGCGGAGCCCGTCTACTACGGCCTCGCCACCCTGGTGACCGGGTTCACCGGCTCGCTGATCAACGTCTCCATCCGGGCTTATGAACTGCGCAATGTCGAACGCGCGAAACTCGCCCGGGTCGTGAGCGTGCACCGCCTTGCCTCGCATGGCGCGGTCTGCCTGGCCGCCCCCGTCGGAGGGTGGCTGGCGACGGTTACCAATGGGTCACATGAGGGACCCATGCTCGTGTTCATGTTCACGCTGCTCTGTGCATTCGCCTGCTCATTCGTGATGCCTCGGTGGCGCAGGTGGCGGGGCCTGCTCAATTCCTCTTAGGCGTTCGGCCTCGCGGATCAACTCACCCGGTAACTTGGGCGACCGAGCGGCGAGCGCACTCTCGGCATGATCTTTAGCCACCTCATTCTGGCTGTTACCCACAGCGATCCAGGCCGCGTACAAATGCACCAGAGCGCTCTTCGGGGCGTCGGCCAAGGCCTCAGACAGTTCCTTCTCTCCCTCCTGGACCTTGTCCTCGGGAAGCTCGGCCGAAAGGCGGGCCACCGCGAGCGCGTGGGCGGCCTTGGTGGACGGCCACTGCAACGGCATGGCCCGCTCGAGATCATGGAGAGCGTCGGCGAAATCGCCCCGGCTTACCCGAATCTCCCCCCGAGTCTGAAGGGCGTCAAGGGCTCCGCCGTCGTCCTGCAACACATCCTCAAGGATGACCAGGGCCGCCCGGGATGATCCGGCGTGCCACAGTGCCCCGGCAAGCGCGGTCTGGATACTCAGATCGCTCGGATAGCGGTACATGGCGGCTCGGAGTTCGTCGACGGCCTCGTCGGCTCGGTCTTGGACGAGACGCAACCGTCCGATGGCGACCAGGAGCCTCGCCACCGCGTCAATGACACCGAGCGTCTCGAAGAGCAGGGCCGCAGCACGGTAGTGCGTGATCGCCTCCTCGGGGACCTCACGCTGGTGGGCGACATTGCCGAGGAAGATGTGCAGCTCTGCCTCAAGGCGCGCGTCGGCGGCGCCGAGAGTGAGCGCCTCGGCGGCCAAGGCCTCGGCCCGGCCGAGGTCGCCGTCACGGAGCGCGAACTCCGCCGCGCCGAGCAGGTCGTCGGGGTCGCTCCCGGCCGTGGACCGATCAAGCGGGCCTGCGGCCTTGAGGATCGGGGCGATCAGCCGGTCATGGGCCAACTCGCACCACCCGGCGCGGTTCAGGTGCAGGATGTCACGCCGGACAAGAGCATCCACCACGGCGTTGTCCATGCCCGCCGTGACGGCCTCCCTGACCTGGACCCGTTGCCGGGTCACCTGTTCGGTGACGAAGGTTCGGGCGAGCCAGACCGTAAGGCGGTGGGTGTCGCCGTCGAGCCGGCCGGCGGCCACTTCGGTGATCATGTCACGGCAGAGGGCGCTCACCGTCTCGTCGGAGACCTCGACATGGTCGGCGGTGATGAGGTGCACATCGTCGGGTAGCGAGCGCCACAACATCGAACAAGCCACCTGGAGCCGGACCGGCTCGGCCCGCCCGGCCGTGCCGCTCTCGCAGACGTCGTCCAGCAGTTTGGCCAGCGCGGGAGCGTCGAAGAAGCGGCCGGTGCCGTGGAGCGGGCCCTCGGCGGCCTCACGCGCCTGCTTGTCACCCAGCAACCCGAGGCGGAAGCGGCGGTGGTCGGTGCCGACCAGCGTGGGACCGTAGGTCATGACCGAGGCCAGCTGGTCGTCCCGGACGCTGATCAGCAATTTGATGTTCTCATCGGCCGCCAAGGCCCGGGTGAGCTGGTCGAAGAATCCCTGGCGGTGTGTGAGGTCGTCGAAGAGCTCCTCAGCCTGGTCGATGGCCAGCAGCACCATCTTCGCGTCGCCGAACGGGTCCTGCCTGCGCGGGCGGCCACGCAGGAAGCTCTCCAGTGTGAGGCCCGTCAGCCGGGTCGGTGACTCCTCTGGCGCCCACGACGACAGCAGCGCGAAGACGTGGGGATTGTGCTGCGGGGGAAGCGCCGCGGTCGGGTAGGTCAAGCCGCCGACTACGGGAAACGCCGATCCGTAGGAGACGCGGCCGATGGGCAGGGTGTCGTTGGATTCGGGATCGAGAAGAGGGAGCACCCCGGCCTGCAGCAGAGAGGTCTTCCCGATCCCGGATGGTCCGTGGAGGATGGTGAGCCGGTTCGCGCGCCAGTGGTCGGCGAGCTCGTGAGCCTCCCGCCTGCGGCCGAAGAATCTGTACGCGTCGTCGGTCCGGAAAGCCCGCAATCCGATGTAGGGCTGCGGTGCCGCCGGTCCTCCATTGGCCCTGTTCACGTCATCCGCCTTTGAAGTTGTTTGCAGAACTCCGCCGCCGTCCCCCAGAAGATCGACACGCTCCAGCGTTCGTAATACCGCTCCAGGTCCTCCAGGAGCTCCTCCTTGACGGACGCGTCCACATCGGGCGCCACCTGGACGCTGAGGTGGCGGCGCCGGTTGATCCCCGGCACGGCGCGCTGCAATCCGTTGAAAAGGACCCGGAAGTTCCAGTCCTGGAGGCTGTACCCCACGAACAACAACGACCGGGTGGTCAGCGCGCCGAGAATCACCGGAGGCAACATCACGGGAGTCTCGGCGGCCCGGTCATGGGCCAGGTTGGTGATGAACTCGATGTAATCGTCTTCAGTGACCACCAGCGAGGAGGGCGTGTCCAGCCGGCCGTGCAGGTGATAGACCAGAGGGCTTTCCGGCCGGGGATTCCAGCCGGCCTCTTCCTGGAAGATCTCCGCGTTTCCCTCGATGCCCTCGTTCCACCTGCACATGGCGACGCTGGGATCTTTGCCGACCCACTTCAACGACTGAAAGATGAAGTCGTCGTAGTTGGTGGTCAGGTAGACGGGCAAAGGGAATTTCGCGAGCAGGCCGTGCGGGTCCTGAGGGTCGTCGAAGTCAGGAGTCCGGCTCACGCGGAGCTCCTCACTGATCATTTCCTTGACGTGCACCGACTCGCCGAATCTCATCGCCAGGAACTGGGTTACCTTGGTGAGGTTGTCCTTGTCGTGAAAGGGATACTGCCCGTCTTCCGCGAGTTTTCGACTGAGCTGCCTGCCCGACGGCAGGATGCCATCACACGCGCCGGCTCCCAGGAACGGCGTGCACGCTCCTTTGGACAACTGGAAGACCAGGCGCTTCCAGTCGGCCTCTTTCATTTCATGCAAGGAACACCTCGCGGTCGAACCGGCCCACGGCCACTTCACGGCACGATATATCGGTTCTGATCGTTTGTGGGCCGGCTCGTTAACCCGTACGGAACCGGGCGGACCGTTAGTACGAGCTCTGGAACCTGGCGACGTCGTCTCCGTCGGCGCCGACGTAAGACAGCACCGGACGCAGCACACTCAAGGACCCAAGCTCGCTGAGTGTCACTGATTCAAGATCGATTATCCCCGAAATCATGGACTCCTGCATGTGCTCTCCTCGCACCTGAGGGCGGGTTACGGGCATCCTTTTCCCGGAATTAGGACCGGCCCCTCGTCTGGAGGTCATCCCGCAACGTCACCATGCTTCCTTACGATTCTGTGATGACCGGGACCGTGAATCAAGCTTTAGTATTGCGTGATATTCCCATATTCCCGTGGTGGGACAGGGGCGGAGGTTTCTCGTGGAACTTTCCAAGGCAGCGCACAACACCCCAGACCGGCAACCAACGGTTTGGGAAAGAGTTCCGCCGAAGAACCTGCACTTCACCGGCCGGCAGAGCCTGCTGGATTCGCTGCGCGACAACCTCACCCACGTCAGTGCGGTGGTCTTGGAGCCGCAGGCGCAGGCTTTGCGAGGTCAGGGCGGTGTCGGAAAGACCCAGCTCGCGATCGAATACGCGTGGCGTTTCCGGCGGCATTATGACCTGGTGTGCTGGATTCCTGCCGAGAAACGCGAACTGGTGCCCGCCTCGCTCGCGGCCCTCGCCCCCCACCTCGGCCTGCCGCCGAGCACGGGCGTCGGCATCGAGGAGACCGCGCGTTCGGTCAAGCGCACCCTGGAGAAGGGCGAGCCGTTCCGCCGCTGGCTCGTCATTTTCGACAACGCCGACGAACCCGCCGCGCTCGCCGACTACATCCCTGCCGGTCCCGGCCACGCCCTCATCACCACCCGCAACGCCGCTTGGGCCCGTCGTGTGCAGAGCCTGGCCGTCGATGTCTTCAGCCGGGACGAGAGCATCGCGTTCCTGCTCGGCCGGGTCCGCCGAGAGATGCCCGCCGAGAAGGTCAGCGTCCTGGCCGAGAAACTCGGCGACCTGCCACTCGCATTGGAGCAGGCTGGCGCCCTGATGTACGAAACCGCCATGGACCTCGACGAATACAGCCAACTCCTCGACGCACAGACCACCGACCTGATGCACCTCGGCAAGGCCGACGACTACCCGCAATCGATGGCCGCGGCCTGGCAGTTGTCAGTGCATCAGTTACGCCGTCGCCTACCCGAGGCGATCGAGGTCCTGCGCTGCTGTGCCTTCTTCGGTCCCGAGCCCATCCCCCGCGACGTCTTCCGGCGCGGCACCGAGGCCGACACCCCACGTATCGCCGCGATCCTGGCCGACCCACTGATGCTGACCAAATCGCTGCGCGTCCTGGGTCGCTACGCGCTGGCGAAAATCGACTCGACCACCCGCACCATCCAGGTGCACCGGTTGATCCAGGCGCTGCTCCGCGAAGACCTCACCATGGAGGAGCAGCACGACATCCGCCACGAGGTCCACCTGCTACTGGCCCAGTCGGCTCCGAAGGACGCCGAGGACAACACCAACTGGAAGGCGTTCGAGGAGTTGGTGCCGCACATCACCTACTCAAACCTGGCCGAGTGCGCCACTCCCAATGTGCGTACCTTCGCCCTGAACACGATCCGATACCTCTACCGGGTGGGCAACTACGAACTGGCCCATGCTCGGGTGACCGAGCTGATCGAAAAGTGGACCGAGCGCGACGGCCCCAACCACATCGACGTGCTCGTCGCTCGTAAACACCTCGGCAACGTGCTGCGCGGCATGGGCGAGTTCTCCCAGGCCTACCGCACCGACCACGACACCCTTGAGGCGATGCGCGAGTCCCTGGGCGCCGACCACTCGGAGACCCTGTGGGCGACCAACAGTTACGGCAGCACGCTGCGGGCCCGGGGTGAGTTCCAGCGGGCCCGCGAACAGGACTCCGAACTGCTGGTCAGATACAGGGAAGCACATCCCGAGGACACCGCCAGCGCCTTCCGCGTACGGCACAACCTGGCCATCGACCACTCGCTGACCAGTGATTACACCTCCGCGCAGACCATGTTCCAGGGGCTGCTGCTCGACCTCAACATCGCCAGGGAGAACGTGGCTCCGGCCCAGTTGCTGGGTGCGTGGAGCGGCCTGTCCCGGGTGGTCCGGTTGTGCGGCGACTACGAGTCGGCCGTCGATGTCGGCCAGGACGCCTACGAGTACGGCACCGACCGCCTATCCCTCGACCATCACGAGACGCTACGCGCGGCCAAGGACCTCTCGATCGCTCAGCGCCGCCGAGGCGACGTCAACGACGCGCTCGATCTGGCCGAACTCGCTTACGCCCGGCTCCGGCACCTTCTCGGGGAGCATCACCCGGACACGATGGCCGCAGCGGTGAACCTGTCCAACGCCAATCGTGTGAAGGGGAATCTGGACGAGGCCTACCGGTTGGCGCTCGAGGTCACCCCGATGTACCCACAGGTGTACGACCAGGACCACCCCTACTACCACGCCACCCGGGGCAACCTGGCCGTGCTCATGCGGTTGCGCGGTGAGCCCGAGCACGCATGGGCGATCAACGGAGAATGCCTGGAAGCACTCGGGCGCCGCCTCGGCTACAACCACGACTACACGCTGACCTGCGCGGTCAACCTCCAATCGGATCTGGCCGCACTCGGCCGGGCGAATGAGGCCGTCGAAGGCGGACGTGAACTACACGAACGCATCAGCAAAGTGTTCGGCGAGGACCACTTCATGGCGCTGTCCTGCGCGTCGAACCTCTCCCTGGACCTGCGGGCCGTCGGGCACCTGAGCGAGGCGGACGCCCTCCGGCAGAAGACCCTCGACCTCTACCGCCACGACGACAGCATGAACTACCCCGACGCGGTCTCCGCCGAGAACAAGACCCGCATCAACTGCGACTTCGACCCTCAGCCGATCTAGACGACCGCTTGTTGCGCCGTTCCCACGCCGCGCGCCGCTCGTCCTGCGCGCGGCGGGCGCGGCTCAGGGCGTCCGCGCCCACCGACTCGTCGAGCCACGGCCGGAGTGTCTCCGCCATCAGCCGTGTGAACTCCACTCCCTTGGCGGTGAGCCCCCTCCCGGCGAGCAAAGTCTGGGTCGCGTCGTAGGCGGCCTCGCGCCACTGGGCAAACTCGTAATCGGCGTGTTCGGTCGGCTCGGCCAGCCGTTGTCGGCGCCAGAAGCCGGTCACACCGAGGTAGGCGTACGTGCCGTTGAGCAGGCCGCGGGCCGGGCGGGGGTCAGGGCGCCAGGGGGCGTAGTAGAAGTCACCGCTGTCGAGAGCGAGTAGGGGGACGACGTCGATCAAGGCGTACAGCTTCACGTGCTGGGTCTCGTGGGCGAAGGTTTCGGCCAGGGTCAGGCCTGATGCAGGGGTCGACAGGGCGATCGCGCCGAAGGCCTCGCGGGACGACTCGCTCTGGGGAATCTCGGCGGGGGCACCGATCGGGGTGAGCACCGTGACAACGCTCGCCACCTCCTCGCGGACCGTCCAGTGGTGGTCGCCCAGCAGTCGCCAGGCTTCGCCCAGCCGGGACTCCCAGAGGCGGCGATCGTGCAGGCGGGGCAGTTCAATGCCAGCGGGCCAGCGGTGCGGGTCCATGTCGTCGACCGTGACGGTGAAGTCGCCGGTACTCAAGGTCGGTAGGGCACGCCAGCCCGACACCGGGTGGCCGTCGGCGGTGACGCCGTCGGGGCCGACACCGACAATGACCAGGCCGCGGGCCGGGAATCCACCGGCGGAGGGGAGGGTGATCCAGCCGTCGGAGGAGGGCACCGGCAGTTCGCACTTCACCCCCGCGCGAAGGGCCGCCGCCAAGGCCACCGCCGACAGCCGGTCCGGATCGCCGGCGCCGCGCAACGTCGCGGCTGCCCACGCGCCTACGGCAGGGTGGTGCAGGATCGCACCGACGACGGGTGCCGCCGCTGTTTCCAAATCGGCCAGTACGGCGTAAGCCTCGGCCGCCTGAGGGAACATCTCGGTGACCGCGCGCACCAGCATCAGGTGCTTGCTGAACTGGGCGGCGCGGAGTTCTCCCAGAGCGGCGGCGCCTCCACCGCCCCCTGCCAGCGCGCGGAAGGCTCCGTCGGAAATCCGGTGCGGAGGGACGCTCATGAATTTCCTCTCATCCGAACCACGTCCTCCGCGAAAATTCGATGAATATGACGGACGAGGGCGTAAAGGTCCGGGCAGTAGACACTCGGATTGAAAAATCCGGAATTCTCTTCGTACCGATGGGCGTAAAGTCCCCCGCCACAGGCCGCGACGATGTCGCATTTGCGGCACGTGGGCGAAAGGGCGTCTACACCGATCTGCCGGGCGACCAGGGACGGCAGCCGCAACGCGGCGTCGAAGGGGTCGCGCAGCACGTGTAGCGGGGTGGCCGCGGCACCGTGATAGGCGGACTTCAGGATGTCGGACTGTTCGATGCTGCCATCAGTCTCGATGACGGCCAGGAGCGCGGGCGAGAGGCCGATGGACTCGCTGCGGGAGGAGCGGCCGCTGAGAAGCCTAAGAATCTCCGTGAAGAGGCGGATCTCAGTATGAGTACCGGAGGAACCGTACCAGCGGTCGAAGATCGGGATGAGCCAGTCCGCATACGGAGTGGCCGGAGAGCCCGGATCACGGAAGGGCGGCGGGGTGGACCAGTTGCCGTGCGGCAGCAGGAAGTCGATCGCCGGAGGGTCGAAGGCAAGCAGAGCGTCGAACGTGCGCAACGGGTCGTTGCGGACGTCAATGGTGCAGAGCAGGCCGCTGAACAGCTCGTGGTAACGGCCTTTCGATATGCGCCGTACCGACTCCGCGACTTGGGCATGGCTGCCCCGGCCGTCGCGGAAGAGGCGGTGGCGGTCGTGCGCCTCAGCGTATCCGTCCATGGAGACGCCGACGTGAATGCCCAGTCGCTCGAAGAGCTGGAGAAAGGTGTCGTCAAGCTGCAGACCGTTGGTCTGGATGCTGACGTTGACCCGGCTACCGGTGTCCATCTGACGGCGGATTGCGCGGACGGCGTAGGCGATGAAGTCGGGTCCGGCCAGGAGTGGTTCGCCGCCGTGCAGGATGACGTCGACCTCGGTGAGCCCATGGGCCATGGCGTGTTCGCCGATGCGGTGGGCAACGTGGTCGACGACAGTCTCGGACATGCGGCGCGGCTGCGCCTTCCAGCCCTGATCGGCCATTTCGTACACGTAGCAATGACGACAGGCGAGATCACAGCGGCTGTGAATCTTCAGAATGAACTGCCGGAAGGCATGCGGCCGCCACCCCGACGCCAGCAGCGCATCAACGTCGAGGGACTCCGGAAACGGTGGCTGTCCCAATTCAGATAACGTGATCGCGGTCCCCTTCGCCCTGTCGCACTGGACCTCACGTGCCTCCGCTATCCACACGAGGGCATTTTGCGCCAATTATTGTCTCTCACGGCTATTCCTATCTCGTCAAGATTTACGAAGGCCACAAATTCCCATGATCACTTGCCTTGTATGACCACATATGGTGGTTGCCATGGCTTGTGCCGGTATGGTCACCTAAGCCGATTGATGTGGCTGCTGGGCGTTGGGGGTGTTCATGATGTTCGGCCTGCCGGGGGGACGGCAGGCGCGCGCTGCCGGAGGGCTGGCGCTGGCGGCGGCGGGACTGATGGTGGCCGGCGCCTTCGTCAACTCCCGCGCGATCCAGCAGGTCGCGACCACCACCGAGCCGATGGCCCAGGTCGACGTCGCCGCACAGCAAAGGGAGCAGGCCGCCACTTGGGTGGCCCGCCAGGTCACCGGGATCGTGGGCTGCGACGCTCCCGTCTGCGCACTATTGGCCGCACGCGACGTCGAACCCTCGCGCCTGCTGCCCTTACGCGGTCAGGAGGATGTCCTGAACGCGGACGTCGTCGTGGTCACGCCGGCCTTGCAGGCGACTTTCGGTGCCGGACTCGCACCGATCACGGCACCCGAGCCGCTCACGACCGTGGGGGACATCAGGGTGCTGCAAGT
Organism: Herbidospora mongoliensis; assembly: GCF_001570545.1. Taxonomy (GTDB): domain Bacteria; phylum Actinomycetota; class Actinomycetes; order Streptosporangiales; family Streptosporangiaceae; genus Herbidospora; species Herbidospora mongoliensis. The sequence goes on from NZ_BBXD01000009.1 coordinate 420,767, forward strand.
CACGCCGCAAGGAGTCGGCACGTTCGCGAAAGCGCTGGAGCGTGACATGCGCGACCGGCGCGAGGCCGGGCGGGAACTCCTCGCCAATCCCCGGCTGGCGGCGACGCCGAAAGCGACCCGCCAACTCGCCGAAGGTGAAGTGGACGCGCGCATTCTTATGTCGCTGGCGGCGCTCGCGGCCTCGCATCGGCTCTATATTCGGGGGTTCGGGGACGGCGGGGGCAACGCGAGGGAAGCGCCGTACCGGAGTGTCGAGATCTCGTCGGTCGACGGGGATACGCCGACCAGTGCGTCGGTTTCCGGGATCGTCAGGTTTCTTGAGGCACAACAGTCACGATTTCATCCCATTGAGGTTAATATCGCTCGACCGGTCGACGCAGTGTCAACAATCCTGCGCATACGGTACACAGCGCCGAGCCCCACCGGCTCGTTGTCCTCATGACGGAGCACAATGAATCTCCCGCGCGTGGCCCGGTTATTCGCCGGCGCCCTCCTGATCATCGTCTGCACGGCCACTCCCGCCCACGCGGCGCCTCAAGTCGGGCATGTGCGGCTTGCGCACCTGTCCCCCGACACGCCCGCCGTCGACGTCTACCTCTATCCGTTCGGCGGTGACCGGGCCAAGCTCGTGTTGAACGCGGTCCCCTACGGCGGGGTCTCGCCCTACCAGAATCTGACCGCCGGGCAGTACACCGTCGCCATGCGGCCCGCCGGGGCCGCCGCCTCCACCCAGCCGGTGCTGTCGGCGAACGTGCGTGTCGAAGGGGGGCACGCGTACACGGTGGCGGGGATGGGGCCGTACGAGAGCATTCGCCTGCAAGTCCTCAACGACTCCCTGGAACTTCCCGATGGGAAGGCGGGGCTGCGTGTCATCGCCGCGTCGCTGAAGGAGCGTAACGTCACGATCACCGCCGGTGGCATGGAGGAGGATCTGCGCTTCGCCGACACCCCCGAATACACCGAGATCGACGCGGCGATGCAGAAGATCACCGCGCAGGCGGGTGACGAGAGCGCCTCCGCCGATGTGCGGCTGACTGCCGGATCGACCAACACGGTCGTGGTCCTCGACGGCGACCGGGGGCTCAGGCTCCTGCCGCTGACCGACGCCGCCGCGCCGGGCGTGACTCCGCGGGGCGCGGTCGACACCGGGATGGGTGGGCTCGCCCCCAAGGGCACTTCGGTCTGGTGGTTCGCGCTCGCGGGCGCGCTCGTTCTCGCCGGGACCGCTTTTCTCGTACGGCTCCGCCACCCCTCCGGCAGAACGACGTGAACCTGCCGAGCGGGGCATGAGACGCATCGCCTCCGTGCTGGCCGCCGGGCTCCTGATCTCAGGATGCTCAGCCCCGGCCGCCGACCCTCCAGCGGTTCTGGCGGCGGAAACCACCCAACCCGAAACCACCCAGCCCGGGACCCTCGACCGGACGGCCGCCGAGGCCGCCGGTTGGGGTCCCGTCCCCGGCCAGGTCGCGCAGGTCCGCCCGCGCAAGCGGTACGCCGAACCCGTCGAGATCGTCATCCCTGCCATCGACGTGCGCTCCCGGCTGGAACGGCTGGCACTCGACGCCCACGGCGTCATGATCCCGCCGAAGAAGGCCGAGATCGCCGGTTGGTACGCCGACGGCGTGCGCCCCGGCGATCCCGGGCCCGCCGTCATCGCCGGGCACCTGGACTCGACGTCGGGGCCGGGTGTGTTCGCCGACCTCGGCAAGCTCAAGCCGGGCCAGAAGATCCTCGTGAAGCTCAAAGTCGAGACGGTCACCTTCGAGGTCGACGCGGTCCGTACCTATGCGAAGAAAGAATTCCCCACCCGTCAGGTCTACGGCGCCTCCCCCGACGCGCAGCTCCGGCTCATCACCTGCGGCGGGACGTTCGACGACGCCCGAGGCCACTACGCCGACAACGTCATCGTGTTCGCCACCCTCAGGCGCTAGAGCCGCCAGGTGCGGACCGTTCCGTCCCGCCCGCCCGCCACCACGACAGGCGCTCCGTCGGCCATCGTCACCGCCACCGACGTCACCCACCCCTGATGCCCGGTCAGCGGGGTGCCGATCGCGGTCCCGGTGGCGAGGTCCCAGACCCGCACCGTGCCGTCCCAGCTCCCGGAGATCACCACGGGACGCCCGTTCAACTCGGTCGTGGCGAGCGCGCTGACCCGGTCTGTGTGTCCCTGGTACGGCCGGCCCAGGGCGGTGCCGGTCTGGAGATCGAAGACGCGCAACCCGTTGCCGTCGGCGCTGACCACCACGGGCCGCGCGCCCACCGACGACACGGCCAGCACCTCGCCGGGGAGCGGGAACGGGGTGCCGACGGTCTCGCCCGAATACACGTCCCACACCTCGGCCAAGCCGTCGAGAGTCGCCGTCACTCCGACGTCCCGGCCCTCGACGATGGTGAAGGCCACGGCGGTCGCGCCGCCGCCCAGCCTCAGCAGCGTCTTCCCCGACGCCAGGTCGGTCACCCGCACGGAGTCGGGGCCGGTGGTCACCACGGCGGTGTGCTCCCCCACCCGGGTCACGGCGAGGGCGAGCACGTCGCCGACCTTCGCCCGGAAGGGGATCTTGCGGCCCGACGACAGGTCGGAGAGCCACACCCCGGCGCCGTAACCGCCGCAGACCACCACGGGACGCTCGCCGACCAGGCCGACCGCCACCGACGAGATGCTGAGCGCGTCGACCGGGCGGGCCTTACCGATCGCGGCACCCGTCATCAGGTCGGACAGCCGGGTCGTGCCGTCGCGTCCGGCCGAGACGATCACGGGGCGGGCGTCGAGCGTTCCGGCGGCGACCGACAGTACCTCTCCCTTGTGGCCGGTGAAGGGCGCGCCCACCGGGCGGCCGAAGACGGCGTCGACGGGCAGGCTCATCGGGGCGACCGTGACGACGGGCTTGGGCGCGGGTTCCGGCAGGAAGGAGACGGCCCCCGCCCCGATCAGCAGAGCGGAGGCGCCGATGAGCACCCAGCGGCGGCGGCCGGAGCGTTCCTCCGTCTGGTGGCCCTCGTCGCGGGCGTGGACGAGCGTCACGAGCAGGTCGGCGGCCGTCGGGCGGTCGGCGGGGTCCTTCGCCAGGGCGGCCGCCACGGTGTCGCGTAAGCGGGCCGGCACATACGACAGGTCGGGTTCGCGGGTGATGATGCGGTTCATCACCGCCGGGATGCTGTCGTTGCCGAACGCGGGCCGCCCGGTCGCCGCGAACGTCATCGTGACGCCCCACGAGAAGACGTCGGAGGGCGGTCCGGGACGCCGGCCGGCCAGTTGCTCGGGCGACATGTAAGCGGGGGTGCCCTGCACGCGGCTGGCTTCGGTGCCGGCCGCGTCCACGACCTGGGCGATGCCGAAGTCGATCACGCGGGGGCCGTCGGCGCCGAGCAGGATGTTGGCCGGTTTGAAGTCGCGGTGCACGATGCCCGCCCGGTGGATCGCGGCCAGCGCCGCCGCGGTGCCGACCGCCAGGCGGTCGAGGGAGCCCGCGTCGCGCGGTCCCTCGCGTCTGACCAGGGCTTCCAGGGACTCGCCGTCGACGTATTCGCTGACGATGAAGGGGCGTTCGCCGGTCACGTCGGCGTCGATGACGCGGGCGGTGCAGAACTGGGCCACTTTGCGTGCGGCGGCGACCTCATTGTGGAAGTCGCGCTTGCCGAAGACGCGGGCGTGGAGGACTTTGACGGCGACCGGCTCGCCCTTTTCCGTGTGCGCGTGGAAGACGGTGCCCTGGCCGCCTTCGCCGATCAGGCCGGTCAGGGTGTAGCTTCCGGCCTTTCGCGGGTCGCCCGGCCGCAGAGGTCGGGGAACCGGCATGACCACACGATAACCGTACGAACAGCGTGTGAACTATTCTTTCGCCGTGCCGGTTAGAAAGGGGCTACTGCCGCCCGAGCTACGCGAGCTGTTCGCCGACGACGGCGTGCGGCGCGAGCTTACTGTGGAGTTGCCTCCCGGCGTGGGCGTGTGGCCCGACCCGACGTTCGAACGCGGCCGCCCCCACCGGCGGCCGGCGTTCTGGCTGAGCGACGAACCCGTGTCCGGCGAGCTGTGGTCGCAGCTGCGCGACGAGCACCCCGCCTCGGGCCTCTATCCGCTGCTCCTGGAGGAGTCGGTGCAGCCGTGGTCGGTCGGCCAGATCGCCCCCGACGACGCCGACCGCATCAGCCTGTTCCACGCTCAGGCGTTCATGGACGAGGTCTGGGCCGACTGGGTCGAGAGCGCCTCCCGCGACCAGATCGGCAACCTGGAGCCCTTCGGGCCGGTCTCTCCCGGTCTGGCCGAACCCGGGGTGCCGGTGGCGCACCCCGACGTGGTCGCCGACTGGTACGCGCGGGAACTGGCCCGCAACAACACCCCCCTGGGCCTGGTGGCCGCCGAACGCGGCGCCGATGCGCTGGCCGTCATGGGCTGGCAGGGCGCCGTCAACCACAACGAGTGGGCGGTGCCGATGGCGGCCGTCATCCGGTCGTGGGAGGAGCGGTTCGGGGCGCGCGTGGTCGGGGTGGGGTTCAACACCCTCGACCTGTCCGTGGCGGCGCCCCCGACCACCGAGTTGCACGCCGTCCACGTCGCCGCCGAGCACTGGACGTTCTGCCCCGACAGCATCGTGCAGGGGCCGGGCACGCTGGAGGACTACGCCGAGCAGATCAGGGGGCGCAACGCCTGGTCGTTCTGGTGGGACTGAAAAAGCCCTTTCTTTTACGGCTCCGCACCCCCTTGAGCGGTCCGCGAAAACGTACACAACCCAGCAGTAAAAGGCGCTGCCCCCGGAGGTTGGCCTCCGGGGACAGCGCCCGCTCAGCGGGGCACCACTAGTTGATGTTCAGGGTGAACGTCGACGTGGTGTTCTTGATGTTCTGGAAGTTGTTGCTGAAGGTCAGGTTGTTGAAGGTGGCCGAGCCGACCGCCGGGCCCTGACCGGCTTCGGGCATTTCGTTGACGTAGATTCCGACGCCCGACTTCGCGTCGAAGGCGTCGCCGCTCTTCTGCGCGCCCGAGATCGACACGTTGTTGAAGATCGTGTCGGTGTGCGGGAACTCGGCGGCGCCGTTGTACTTCGTCTGGAACATGATGCCGTGGTAGGTCGGTTCCACGATGTCGATGTTGTTGATCCGGATGCCCTGGAACTCCTTGGAGGCCGAGAACATCCAGATGCCCGGGAAGGTCTGCGCGCCCCAGAAGTGGCCGCCCGACCGGACGATCGAGATGTTCTCCAGGGTGGTCGGCTGGGTGCCGAAGCCCTTGAACTGGTAGCCGAAGTCCAGCGACGAGACCGTGATGCCCGAGTAGCACAGCGTGTCGGCGATGTAGATGTTGCGGAAGGTGTTGTTCTGGCCGCCGTAGACCGCCAGGCCCGCCGCGCGCCACGGGGTGGTCACCGAGAGGTTCTCCCAGAGGTTGCCCGTGTTGTCGCCCTGGACGATGTCGATCGCATTGAACAGGGCGAAGGCGTCGTCACCCGTGGAGCGGGCGTCGATGTTCCTGACCGTGTTGTTCTTGCTGTTGTTGGTCAGGTTCAGGCCGTCGGCGTACATGTTGCGGACGCGGCTGTTGGTCAGCAGCAGGTTGCTGACGTTGGTGCCCCACACCATCACCATCTGGTGCTCGATCCACATGTTGTCGATCGAGATGTTGCTGATGCCGGTCAGGTTCCAGACCTTGCCGGGACCGTCGTTGCGCGAGGTGTAGTTGCCGAAGACCGCGAAGCCGCCGAAGGAGGTGCCGTTGGCCGACGACTGGACGTCGAAGCCGATGTCGGAGTTCTCCTGGCTGGTCGGAGCGTAGAACCTGGTGTACCAGGGACCGGCGCCGATGACCTTGATGGCCTTGCCGTAGACGGTGACCTTGCTGGAGACCTGGTAGTCGCCGGCGGGGAAGTAGACGCCTTCCCAGCCGCTCTCCATGCGCGCCTTGTCGAGGGCGGCGCTGACGGCCTGCTGGGTGAAGCCGGTCGGCACGACGTACTTCGTCGGGTCGGGGTTGGCGATCGGGGCGACCTGCTCGGTGTTGATGAAGTCGATCGCGTAGTTGGTGTCGTTGCCCGGGTCCTTCTGGAGCTTGATCTTCGTACCGGCCGGGAACGAGGCGTTCAGGAAGATGTTGGCCTCGTCGTAGATGTGGCGCGGGCCGCCGGAGCCGGGCGAGTTGTTGGGGCTCGCCTCGTTGCCGTACTGCCACATGTACTTGGACGTCAGGTTGATCGCCTTGTGGAAGGTGCCGTTGACGTAGACGTTGAGTTCCTCGTTGATGCCACCGCCGCCGGCCGCGTCGGGGATCGAGAAGCGGGTGACCAGGGTGTTGGTCTGGGCCCGGGTGGTGAACTCGACGAAGGCGCCGCTGGTGTTCAGGGTGACGGCGCGGCGGCCGCTGGCCTCACCGCCCAGGTCGCCGATGATGCGGTTCGGGCCGACGATGCCGGCGCCGCCGCCGCGGACGGCGTCCTCGGCCTCGATGTGGTCGTACGGCATGTTGGCGCCGCGGCCCACGAAGAGCGAGTTGTTGGTCGTGTTGTTGGCCTGCTTGACCGGCAGTTCGTTGCCGTCGTTGGCCAGCACGACGCGGACCGTGAAGCGGCCGTTGGCGGCGGTCCAGGTGCCGAGCGCGATCGGCGAGGTGGTCGCGCCGGCGGCGATGACGCCGGTGTGCGAACCGGTCAGCGTGCGGACCACGGTGCCCGCGTCGTTCAGGACGGTCAGGGTGATGCCGTGGGAGCCGCTCGCCGAGGCGATGGTGCCCTGGTTCTTGATGCCGACGCTGAAGTTGACGGTCTGGCCGCCCGAGGGGTTGCTCGGGGTCCAGGCCACCGGCGAGGCGACCAGGTCGGAGCTGTCGACCGGGCGGACCACCAGGGCCGTCGGGTTGACGAAGGAGTTGTTGCCGTCGTTCTGCTCGATGATCGCGTTGGCCTCGTCGGCCTTGGCGTTCACCGAGTAGGAGGCGGCGTCCTTGGCGCCGATGTTCGCGGTCACCGTGGTCTGGGTGCCCGCGGTCAGAGCGGGGACGGCGACGGTGGCGACGCGCGTGGTGTCGAGGTAGAGGTTCACCGACGACGCCGGGGCGTTGGCGCTGCCGTTGTTGCGGACGATCGCCGACAGGGTGATGGAGTCGGTCTCGACCGGGGAGGCGGGCGACCAGGTGGCCGAGGTGACGACCAGGTCGGGGTTGGGCGCGGCGGTGCCGAACACCTGGAACTCGGCGATCTGGCCGCCGGGGGCGCCGGTGTTGCTGGTGATGCTGATCCGCACGTCGGCCGTGGTCGCGGTCACCGGGATGGTGACGGTGTTCTGCGCGCTCGGGTTGAACGTGTAGTTGGCCGCCGACACCAGGTTCGTGTAAGTGGTGCCGCTCTGCTCACGGCCCAGGACCTGGATGTTCTGGGTGCGCGCGCCCCACGCGGACGACGGGTTGAGCTTCAGCACGACGGAGGTGACGTTGGCGTTGGCGCCGAGCTTGACGGTCAGCTGGCTCGGCCAGGTGCCCGACGCGCCCTCCCAGTAGGTGTCCAGGTTGTTGTCGTTGGCGTTGGCCGCGACGAACGAGTGGACGTGACCCGACTCGACGATCTCCTTGCCGGTGGCCAGGTTGCTGCCCGGCGGGTTGGAGCCGGGACGGGTGACCGAGTTGCTGTCGCCCGAGACGTTGCCCGCGGCGTCGCGCGCCCGCACCAGGTAGGTCACCGTGGCGGTGGCCGCCTGGGTGTCGGTGAAGACGAGCGTGGAGCCCGAGACGCTGCCCGCGGCCGAGCCGTTGCGGATGATGTCGTAGCCGGTGACGGCGACGTTGTCGGTCGAGGCCGTCCAGGTGAGGCGGATCTGGCCGGAGCCGGGCTCGGTGTAGGCCAGGTTGCCGGGGGTGGTCGGCGCCTGGGTGTCACCGGTCGACTGGCCCGTGCGGGTGACCGAGTTGGAGTTGCCCGAGACGTTGCTGGCGGCGTCCTTCGCGCGGACGAAGTAGGTCACCGTCGCGGTCGCGGGCTGGTTGTCGGTGTAGGTGAGCACGTTGCCCGCCACGCTCGCGATGAGCTGGCCGCCACGGTAGACGTCGTAGCCGGTGACGCCGACGTTGTCGGTGGAGGCGTTCCAGGCGAGCCGGATCTGGCCGGAGGCGGGCTCGGTGTAGACCAGGCTGCCCGGGGCGCTGGGCGCCTGGGTGTCGATGGTGCCGCCGGGGCCGTACACCTCGAACTCGGAGATCTGACCGGCGGCCCAGCCCGTGTTGGCGGTGATGTTCAGCCGCACGTAGCGGGTGGTCGCGGCGGAGCCGAAGTTGATCGTCACCGTGTTGCCGCTGGACGGGTTGAACGTGTAGCCGGCCGAGGGGACCAGCGTGGAGAAGCTGGAGCCGTTGGCGCTGCCCTGGACCTCGAGGGTCTGGGTGCGGGTCTGCCAGGCGGAGTCCGGCGGCAGCTTCAGCACGACGCGGTTGACGCCGACCGAGGAGCCGAGGTCGACCTGCAGCCACTCGGGGAAGACGTTGTTGACGCTCTCCCAGTAGGTGCCCGAGTTCCCGTCGGCGGCGTTGGGCGCCACGTAGTTCTGCGAGACGCTGCTGGCGGTCAGCGTGCGGCCCAGGGCGAGGTTGCCCGAGGAGCTGGTGACGCCGTAGACCTCAAGGGCGGAGAGCTGTGCCGACGCCCAGCCGGTGTTCGCGGTGATGTTCACGCGGACGTACCGGGTGCTGGTCGCGCCGAAGTTCAGGGTGACCGTGTTGGCGCTGCCGGGGGCGAAGTTCTGCCCGGCCGAGCCGACGATCGTCGACCAGCTGCTGTTGTTGAGGCTGCCCTGGACCGACAGGGTCTGGGTCCTGGCGCCCCATGCGGCCGGCAGTTTCAGGACGACCTGGTCGACGTTCTGGGCGCTGCCCAGGTCGACCTGGACCCACTGCGGGAAGGTGCCGCCGGAGCTCTCCCAGTAGGTCTCCTGGTTGCCGTCGGCGATGTTGGAGGTGGGGTAGGGGGAGTTCGTGCTGCTCGCGGAGGTGGCCTTACCGGCCGCGAGGTTGGGGCCGCCAGCAGCGGAAACCGGCTGGAGCGGCCCTACGGTCACGACGAGGACTGCTGCGACAAATGCCGCCAACAGCCGTAACGGTCCGTGCTTTCTCGTCATCGCCTTCTTCTATCTCTCGGCATGTCACTACAGGGGTCGGGGGGTACAGGAGCACGGACGCTGTGCATCCCTGAAGTTGCGAGGAAAAGATAGGAATCAAACATCACTTTGCAAGATTCTTGCGCAGTGATGGCTGAATGTTACAAGTGTGCTAAGAGGACGTCAACGGTCAGAAAACCCTGCCCTGATAAGCGGTTATGGTCCGCCCACTGGATCTTCAGTAGCCCACAAGTCGCCCACAAGCCGACCTGAGCATCGTGTTGCCTGGCGCCCGGTGTCCCCGGGCGCCAGAGCGGAGACCGGGGGACAGCGATGAGGGTGAACTGGCGGTTCTCCGCCGACGGGCGGTACGCCGCGTGTCTGGCGGCCGCCCAGGGCGACGTGTTCCGCCCGGAGGTCTGGGACTTCACCGGTCCCGACCCACTGGTGCGCCCGCTGGCCTCGGCCTGCGACGTCACCACCCAGATCAGCCCGCTCGGCGGCGAGCGCGCGCTGCTGTGCCGCAACGACGACGGCCGTCACCGGATCTCGCTGGTCACCCAGTCGACCGAGACGACCCTCACGGCCGGTCGCGGGCCGTGGATGCACCTGACCGACGACCTGGTGACGGGTGACGCGGTCCACCGGGTGACCGGTCACGGGCTTTCGAAGCTGGCCGATCTGCCGCCGGGCGCGAGCAGCCCGGGGGTGGTTCTCGCGCCCCGGCTCCTCGGCCTGACACGGCCGTCGGCGCCCGGCCCGGTGGTCCTCGATCTGGTGACCGGCTCGTGGGAGCTGATGCCCGGCGCGGTCACCGGCGCCCGGGTTCTGGCGGGGGGTCTGGTCGGGATGCCGGCCGGCCAGTCCCCCGAGTTGCGCTGGCGCGGCCGTCCGGTCCTCTCCGGGCTGCCCGCTCAGGTCACCGCCCTGGGCGGCGACGGGAGCCGGATCGCGCTGCGGGTGGAACGGGGCGCCGGTTCACGGCTGGTGATCTTCACGCCGTCGACCGGTGAGGTCGTCGAACCCGCGATCCCCGAGGGAACGCTGGGCCCGGCGGCGGGCTTCGACGGCGAGGTGGTGCGGGTGCCGTTCCACTCGCCGAGGGCGCCCGGTTCTGTGCTCACGGTCGGTCCCGGCGGGTTCCGGCTCGACCCGCCGGCCCGGCTCGCGGGGTCACGGGCCGGGCCGGTCGTGCACGGGAGGTGGCGGGACGCCGGTGAGGTCGCGGCGACCCGGTGAGCGGGCTCACCCACGGAAGGAGGTGGTCGACAGACAGGACCAGGGAGCGCTTTTCTGAGATCTTCACCGGACGGGGCACAGGCTCGGCCTGTGTCCCGCCTCCGGCTTCCCGGGCGACGCTTCGTGACGGCTTTCGGCCGGTCCGAATCGCAGGTGCCCGAGCATGCCCGCCAGCCGCCGCTGGGCACGGAAGGTGCGGCTCTTCACCGTGCCGAGCGGCACGCCGAGCGCCTCGCCGATCTCGGTCTGCGTCATGTCCTCGAAGTAGGCCATCCGCAGCACCTCGGCCTCCTGGGGGGTGAGCCTGGCCAGCGCACGGGACACCTGCACGGCCGTCCACTGGCGGTCCAGTGACGGCGGCGGCACCGCGAGACGGCCCGCGACCGCGTCCAGGTCGGTCGCGCTCGCGGCTCTGCGGGTCCGGCGGTGGACGTCGACGGCGGCGCGGCGGGTGATGGTGTAGAGCCAGGGCGCCAGCTCGCGGTCCGGATCGTAGGTGGCGGCCTTCTGCCAGATCTTGACCAGGGCCTCCTGTACGGCGTCCGCCGCGAGTTCGGAGTCGCCGAGCATGCCGTAGGCGGCGGCGAACATGGGCCGCGCGTAGCGGCCGGCGATGTCGGCGAAGGCCCGCTCGTCACCGCGCTGGAAGCGCGTCTCGAGCGATTCGCCGGTGACGAAACGGTTCATGGGGCCACCATGCGGGGCGCTCCTGTCACGGAGACTTCGCGGCGCTGTCACGGAACCGATCCCGGTGCGGGGAACGTACAGGCGGGTGACTGAGAGGAATTTCGACATGGAGACGACCGTCGCCGGGTTCGCCGACCGGCTCTTCCGCGCCGCGCTCGGCATGACCGACGTGCTCGCGATCCACCTGGGCGACCGCCTCGGCTGGTACACCGCCCTGACGTCAGGTCCGGCCACCCCCGCCGAGCTGGTGGCGCGGGCCGGCGGCGACGAACGCTACGCCCGCGAGTGGCTGGAGCAGCAGGCGGTGGCCGGGATCCTGGCCGTCGACGCCGACGGGCGCTTCGTGCTGCCGCCGGCCGCCGCCGAGGTGCTGACCGACCGCAGCAGCCTCGACTACCTGGCGCCGCTGGCCCGCATGCTGGCCGGAGCGGCCGCGCAGTTGCCGGCGCTGCTGACCGCCTACCGGAAGGGCGGCGGCGTGGGCTGGGACGACTTCGGCCCGGACGTCCGCGAGTCGCAGGCCGACATGAACCGCCCCTGGTTCGAGCACGCCCTGCCCGGCGCGATCGGCAAGATCGCCGATCTTGACGCGGCCCTGTCGGCTCCGGGCGCCCGGGTGCTCGACGTGGGCTGCGGCGCTGGCTGGTCGACGATCGCACTGGCCCGCGCCTACCCGGGGGCGACCGTGGAGGGCGTCGACATCGATCCGCCGTCGATCGACCTGGCGCGGGCCAACGCCGACGTGCCGAACGCCACCTTCCGCACCGGCGACGCGGGCAGCCTGCCGGAGGCCGCCTACGACGTGGCGTTCGCGTTCGAGTGCGTCCACGACATGCCCCAGCCGGTCGGCGTCCTTTCGGCCGTACGCCGCGCCGTGAAGCCCGGCGGACAGGTCATCGTCATGGACGAGGCGGTCGCCGACGCCTTCCGGCCCGAGGGCGACGACGTGGAGCGCCTCATGTACGGCTTCAGCCTGCTCATCTGCCTGCCCGACGGCCGCGCCCACACCCCTTCGGCCGCCACCGGGACCGTGATGCGCCCGGGCACCCTGCGGACGTACGCCCTCGACGCCGGATTCGCCGGACTCGAGACCCTGCCGATCGGCGATTTCGGCTTCTGGCGCTTCTACCGGCTCACTCGATAGTCCGACGTTCATCGGATTATCATCGGAGGATGACGGCGAGAGTCCTGGAACACCCCCCGGCCGAGGAGATCCGGCTCGAAGCGGTGCTGCACGCGCTGGCCGACCCGGCCCGGCTGGAGATCGTGCGGTTCCTGGCCGCCTCCGGCGTCGAGGTGCCCTGTTCGGCCATCGACCTGGCCGTCAGCAAGTCGACGACGACCCACCACTACCGCGTGCTGCGCGAGGCCGGGGTGATCACTCAGGTCTACCGGGGCACCTCGAAGCTCAACGGCCTGCGCCGGGCCGACCTCGACCGCCGGTTCCCGGGTCTTCTCGACAGTGTCGTGAACGCGGTTGTCAACGCGGTGAAGGCGCCCCGCGCCGATACTGCGCGGGCCAGTTAGCCGACGCGCGGACCGGCCAGTAGGGGTCGCGCAGCAGCGCCCGGCCGAGGAACACCGCGTCGGCCTTCCCGGTGGCGACGATCTCCTCGGCCTGCTCGGGCTCGGTGATCAGCCCGACCGCCGCGACCGGCACCCCGGCCTCGGCCCTGATCTGCTGCGCGAAGGGCACCTGGTAGCCCGGTCCGAGCGGGATCTTCTGGGTGGCCGCGTTGCCGCCGCTCGACACGTCGATCAGGTCGACCCCGCGCGCGGCGAGTTCGGCCGCGAGCATGACGGTCTGGCCGGGCGTCCACGCCGGTTCGCCCTCGGGCAGCCAGTCGGTGGCCGACACCCGGAACAGCAGCGGCAGCTCCTGCGGCCAGACCGCGCGCACGGCGTCGACGACCTCGAGACCGAAACGGGCCCGGTTCTCGAACGTGCCCCCGTAGGCGTCGGTGCGGCGGTTGCTGTGCGGAGACAGGAACTCGTGGATCAGGTAGCCGTGGGCGCCGTGGATTTCGACCACCCGGAACCCGGCCCGCAGCGCCCGTTCGGCCGAGGTGGCGAACGCCTCGACCAGCTTGCCGATCTCGGCCGGGGTCAGCGCGTCGGGGGTCGCGTGAGCGTCGGAGAAGGGGATCGGGCTGGGGCCGACCGGCGTCCAGCCGTGGTCGTCGGGACCGAGCGGTCCGCCGCCGTTCCAGGGCCGGCCGGTGGACGCCTTGCGCCCCGCGTGCGCGAGCTGGATTCCGGGGACCACACCCTGAGCGGCGACGAAGCGCGTGATGCGCTCCCACGCCTCCTCCTGCCGGTCGTTCCACAGGCCCGTGTCGGCCGGGCTGATGCGGCCCTCGGCGGAGACCGCGGTCGCCTCGGCCATCACGAGCCCGGCCCCGCCGACGGCGCGGGCGGCCAGATGGGCGAAGTGCCAGTCGGCCGGAGCGCCGGTGTCCGGACCCTCGGCGGCGGCCGAATATTGGCACATCGGCGACATCCAGACCCGGTTGGGGAAGGTCAGCGACCGCAACGTCAGGGGTTCGAACAGCATGGTTTCCTCATTCCATCTAGTTCGAAACTTATCGTACTACGACGATCGTCGTCCTTCTATGAAGAAGACCATGCTTGCCCCCATGACCGGATGGACCCGACATTCCACCCCCGAGTTCGCCGCCATCGCGGCCGGGCACTCGATTCTGCGCTGCGAGATCGGCTCCCGCCTCCACGGCACCTCCGTCGGCGACACGAGCGACCGCGACGAACTGGGCATCTGCGTCGAACCGCCGGAATATGTGATCGGGCTGCGGACCTTCGAGCAGTACATCCACCGCTCGGTGCCCGAAGGGGTGAAGTCGGGGCCGGGCGATCTCGACCTGACTGTATACAGTCTGCGCAAGTGGACGCGCCTCGCCCTCGACGGCAACCCGACCGTCCTGCTGGCCCTGTTCGCCCCCGACGCCCTGGTGACCGACCTCGGCGCGGAACTGCTGGCCGAGGGACCGTCGTTCCTGCTGTCCCGGCGGGCCGGCGACCGGTTCATCGGCTACCTGCGGGCCCAGCGCCAGCGCGGCCAGAGCCCCAAGTCGGCCGGGCACATGGTCCGCCTCGGCCTCCAGGGCGCCGAACTCCTGGAGACCGGCCGCATCACGCTGCCGATACCGCAGCGGGACCTCATCATCGCCATCCGCACCGGCGAGATCGACAGGGACGAGGCGCTCGCGATGGCGTCCCGGCTGGAGCAGCGGCTGGCCGAACTCATCCCGCTGAGCGTGCTCCCCGAACACCCCGACGAGGCCCGCGCCGACGCGTGGCTCGTGGATGCGTACCGGAGAACCTGGGCCGCCGATCAGGTGGAGGAAACGTTCGCGGAGTGCTGACGCAGTTCCCGACGGAGCTTCTGCACGACGTCGGCGGCCGTGACCAGCAGGATGACGATGACGATGAACTTCACCATGTCGTCGACCCACCGCTCGGTGAACAGGGCCCCGGCCGCCATGGCCCAGACCAGCACTCCCCCGACGAGCAGGTTCAGCGCGATGTCGAGTCGTCTCGTCAGGGTGTTCCAGCGGCCGGCGGCGATGGCGGCGGCGTACACGACCAGGTGGGCGATCAGCAACGCCAGCACCCAGGGGCCGCGCTGCGCGTGGAAGACCGGGTCGTAGCGCAGCCACGGCAGGGCGACCAGGGCGATCGTGCCACCGATGTAGAAGACCAGCGCGGCGGCGTGCCAGCCCCGGTTGAGGTGGCCGGTGTCGGCCGCGCTCGGCTTCCACCTGGCCCTTTCGGGCCATTTCCTTCGTGTGTACGCCCCCAGCGCGAACGCCGCGAACAGCACGCCCGGCCACCACAGCGACGGGATGGCGACGCCCAGCCACCAGGTGGCGGCCGGGTTCGGGGTCGGGTTCGCGAACCCGTCGGCCACTCCCAGCGCCCAGATGACCGCCATGCCGATCAGCGACCAGCGCAGGAACGCGCGCGAGTCGGCCGGATCGAGCAGGACCAGCGGGGAGCGGTAGCGCGCGGCGGCCTCGGCCGGGCGGCCGAAGGCGTCGATCACCTGGTGGGCGTCTTCCGGGCGGGTGCGGTCGCCCAGTTCGTCCAGAAGGATGGTTCGCAGTTCGGCGGCCACGTCGGCGCGCTGGCGGCGGGGCAGTCGCTTCGCGACGTCGGCGACGTAGGCGTCGATGAGTTGGGTGGCGTTCACAGCTCCCCCTCAAGAAGTTTGTCCATGGTGGCGGTGAGTTCCCGCCAGGAGCGGGCCAGCCGGGCGTATTGGGCCCGGCCGTCGTCGCTGAGGGTGTAGTAGCGGCGGGGCGAACCGCCGTCGGTGCGCCAGTCGCTGATCAGCGCGCCCTGGTTCTCCAGGCGGCGCAGCAGCGGGTAGAGGGTGCCCTCTTCGATCGCCATGCCCTGTTCGGCGAGGGCCTGCCGCAGCTCGTAGCCGTAGCGGAAGGTGTCGAGCTGGGAGAGGACCGCCAGCACGATCACGCCTCGCCTGAGTTCGAGTTCCATGATGTTCCACACAGTACTGTGCGTCGCACAGTACAACAAGACCGTTTCCCGACCTCATGATCATCGGGAGTTGTACGCTGGATCGGATATTTCCCACCGGGTCAGGAGAACTCCGCGATGGTCACCGACGTGCCGGGCCCGGCAGCGCCGGAGCCGCTCCGCAAGGACCAGCGCGAACGCCGCGCCCGCATCGTCAGGACCGCCCTGCGCAGCCTGTCCACCGGCGACTACGACAAGATCAAGGTCTCCGACGTGGCCAGGGACGCCGAGGTCGCGCTCGGCACGCTCTACCGCTACTTCTCCTCGAAGGAACACCTGTTCGCGGCCGTCTTCACCGAGTGGCAGGACGGCCTGAAGCGCGAACTCGACCGCGTCCCCCCGTCGAGCGACACGGAGGGCGACCGCTTACGCGCGGTTCTGCACCACACGATCCGCGCCTTCCAGGCGCAGCCGCAGTTCTACCGGCTGATGATCGTCCTGCAGACCACGCCCGACCCCCGGGCCGCCGAGATCTACACCTCCCTCGACGCCCTGTTCGCCGACATCATGCGAACCGCCGCGACGGAGGCCGACGAGGTCGTCATCTCGACCCTGCGGGCGGTCGCCGACCAGGGGTTACGCGGCTGGATCATGGGCCGCCGGCCGATCCGGTCGGTCTACCAGGGGGTCGACGACACGCTCCGGCTGGTCTACGGCTAGCGCTACTTGGTCGTCTTCCTCCGGTGCTTGGGCGGGGTCTTCCGCTTGTTCGCCGTGCTGACCTTGCGTTTGGCGAAGCTCGCCGTGGGCGGGTCGCCGACGTCCCTGACCTCGGGCAGCTGGATGCCGCTCGACCGGGTCATCCGGCGCGGCGCGGAGTCGGCGATCGGCTCGGGGTGGACGAAGTCGTCGTCACTCGACCCGTTGCGCTCGTCCTGCTCGTCGTCCGACGACTCGCGCTCCACCCTCTTTCTGGGCGGGGGCTTCTTGACGAGCTTCTTCGGCTTCGGCGGCGGAGCGGCCTTCTTGATCGGCTTCTTGACCTCCTCCTCGTCCGAGGACGAGCCCTCCTCCTCGTCGTCGTCCTCGTAGTAGTTCTTCCAGAGGGTGAGCTTGATCTCGCTCTCGTCCTCGCTGGAGTCGTAGCCGGACTCCTTCTGGCCCGCGTCGGTGTAAGAGACGATCTCCGTGATGATCGCCGCCCGGCCGTCGGCGGTCTCCATGGCCCGCAGGAGGTAGTTCGCGGTCTCGTCGCGGTCCTTCGGGTCCGCCGGGATCGCCAGGAACGCGCGCAGCAGCGAGGGCCGGGTCAGGCTGGCGGGCGCGGGCCAGCCGGCCGCGTAGGTCTTGAGGTGGGTGCCCGACGGCGCCAGGTCGATGCCCTTGGCGCGGAGCGCGCGGATCATGAGCCAGCACTTGAAGCAGCACAGCTTGGAGATGCCGATCGCGATCTTGGCGTCGGTGACCCGGCGGGAGAGCCGGGCCCGCTTCCCGTCGTTGATCTTGTCCTGGAGAGCCGCCTCGCGCTTCTCGATGTCCTCGTCGTCGGACCACCCGGCCTCCTCGCCGAGCGCGGCGGCGCGCCGGCGCAGCATCACGTCGCCGGCCTGGGTCTCCGCGTGGATCTTCATCCCGTTCGCGGCCCGGTGGGTCATCACCCGCAGGTCGTCCCAGTCCTTCTCCAGGGAGGCCAGGTAGTTGAGCGTCTTGCGGAGCCGCCGCTCGCCCCGGCGCAGGATGTCGTCGGGCACCTTGCCCTGCTTGAGGACCCGGACCTCCAGTTTCTGGTCGACCATCTCCGTGAACATGGCGCTGATGTCGTCGGCGGCCTTGCGCTGGCCCTCCACCGCCGCGTCGAAGAGCCGCTTGAAGTCACCGGCGAGCTGGGCGTCGGCCGCGTTGGCGAACAGCCGGATCTCGTCCTCCAGCATGGTCACCACGGCCACGCACTCACGGCTGGCCTTCAGGTTGGCCAGCACCCAGGCCAGCCGGTCGAGCGACCGCTGTTCGGAGGTGTCGACGCGGACCCCGGGGACCATCCCGTCCTTGATGCTCCGCAGCCGCGTGGCGGTGGCCCTCCTGATGTTGTCGTTCAGCCGGGAGGACGCCACCTTCGGCTCGTCGGTCTCCGGGTCGCCGAACAGGGCCGTGCCGCCCTGCCGGGCCAGCTCCAGGTCGTAGGCGTCGAGGTCCTCGTCGATGGCGCCGAAGAACTCCCCGATCTCGTCGCGGACGCCCTCGTCGGCGTCCATGACGTGCCTGACGACCGTGCCGGCCAGGATCTTCTCGGGCGAGGCGGTGTCCGGGGCGAAGCCGAGGATCCCGGCGAGGGCCTTCCAGACGTCGGCGTCGTCCTTGTCCGGCAGGCTGTCGACGGCGATGAGAAGCTCGCCCGGCGTGGTGGCCTCGCTGACTCCGTGGACGTTGCCGAACCAGGCCTCGAAGCCCTTGACGGTGTCGAGGTTGTCAACGCCCCAGCTGTCCAGCAGGTCTTGGGCGACCGAGTCACCCTGTTCGAGCCGCTCGGAGAAGGCCTGGAAGCCCTCGGTCCTGGCCATGTCGAGGATCGGGATGGGCTCCGACTCGTCGAGCTCCATGTCCGGGTCGGGCTTGACCCGTTTCTTCTCCTTGAGCATTCGTCACTCCTGCTTCCGGCAGTGGCGTTCGCCGAAGTGCGGCCCGCGAATGAGGCGGGTTCCCATTTCCGCTCTGGAACGTGCCAGTCGAAGGCAGAATGCCTGGGCGCTTTTCGCCCGTCAAGGGCCGTCCCTATAGCGCATGACCGATATACGGGCAGCATTGATCAGGATTTTCGTCAAGACGGCCGCCCGGAAGAATTTCCTGCCATGATTACCGGTGTCGCCCGGAAGACGGCAGCAGGCACAGCGTTTCTATCCGAGGGGTACGGCTCGCCTTATGCGCCACGAATACTGCTTGAACTGCGATGCCGAGACCGTCGAGTGGTTCACCGAGACCGGGCGAAGCCGCTGCCGCTGCACCACCTGCGGAGAGATCGCCGACCGCTGCCTGGTCGTCGACGGGGCGCTGCGCCTGTGGCACGAGACGGCGGGTGTCTTCGTCCGCGACCCCTCCGGGCGCTTCCTGTTCTTCAACCGGATCGCCTTCCCCTTCGCGCTGACCGTTCCGGCCGGGCACGTGGAGCGGGGCGAGGTGCCCGAGGTGAGCGCGGCCCGGGAACTCCAGGAGGAGACCGGGCTGCAGGCGCTCTCCCTGTCACTGGTCGCGACCGAGCCGATCGACGGAGACCAGTGCCGGCGTGGAGCCGACGGGCACGTGTGGCACACCTACGTGACGTCCGTCGGGACCGAGCCGCCGGTGGCCCTCGACGAGGGCGAGGGCGACGTCTATCAGTGGTTGACGTTGGACGAGGCGCTCGACGAGCCGCTGACCTTCGCGACGCGATTCCTGGTCGAACGCCACCGGTCCCGCCTCGTCAGCTGAGGGAGGTCCGTCAGCCACGACGGGAGGATCCGGTCGATGAGCAGGCAGACCGCCACCAGTCCCCCGGTCACCAGCGCCGGGTAGAGCGCGGCCACGACCAGCGGTGCTGAACCGAGCAGGTCCGAGACGCCCGTGTGGAGCAGGGCCAGCAGCGGCATGTGGATGACGTAGATCGGCAGGGTGCGGCGGCCCAGCCAGGCCAGGCTGTCGCCGATCAGGGTGAGCCGGCCGAGCAGTGGGGCCGCCGACAGGCCGAAGACCATCGCCAGGAGCGACACCAGGGTCCACACGGTCGGGATCCGCTGGGCCGACAGCAGGAGCATGGCGGCGAGGGCGGTTCCGTACACGAGACCGATGATTGCGGTGCGGCGCCAGGTCGTGGTCTGGGCGATGCGTTCGGCCAGGGGGCGCAGGTGCAGGCCCATGAGGAAGAAGACGAAGTTCTGGAGTAACGAGCCACGGTTTCCCGGGGTGTCGAAAACACCGGCGGCGGTGACGACCGCGAGTAATGCCGCCGCGCCCAAGAGGACCGGTATCGGGATTCGCTTCAGCAGTTTGGCCGCGGCGAAATAGAGGGCCAGGGCGTACAGGTACCAGAGGTTGGGCGGGGTGATGAGGAACTGTTCGGCGAATTCGCCGACGCTTCGGGCGCTCAGGGTGTCGAAAGACGGGGTGAACCAGAGGATGGCGGTGTGGACGAGCATCCAGGCCAGGTAGAGGTACAGGAATTTGGCCACCCTCGACCGGATGACCTCCGCCCACGGTTTCCGGTACGCGCTCAGCGCGAACATCCCCGAGATGGCGAAGAAGAGCGGCATCCGCAATGTCATCAGGGCGTCGCCGAAAACGCCCCACAGCACGGGGAACGGGCCGGCTGACGTCCATTCGACGGCCAGGTAGCTCTTGTTGACCGTGTGCCACAGCACCACGAGCAGAATGCAGACGCCTTTGGCCACATCGGCCCACACGGCCCGCTGCCTGGTTTCCATCTCCGTCACGTCCTTTCACGCCGGGAAGTGAACTCTCCGCGTGAAAGGACGTGACGACGGCGTCGGAATGCTCAGTGCGTCGAAGTACGCACCACCTGCACACCGTCGAGCGCGCAGACGGCGTTGGGGATCAGGACGGCGACCGCGTAGTACTCGCTCACCAGGTAACTCGTGACGGCCTGCCGCGAGGTGCCGAGTTCGCGGACGACCGGATTCTCCGACGGGCGCAGGCCCACCACGCCCTGGCGCTTCTCCCCCGGGCGGACGACCAGGATGCTCGTCGTGTGGTCGGCGGCGATGGGCAGTTTGTCGCACGGCAGGAACGGCAGGCCGCGCCAGCCGAGCACCCGGCGGCCCTGGAACTCGACCTCGCCGGGCTGGACGCCGAACCTGCTGCACTCCCGGCTGAACGCGGCGATCGCCCTCGGGTGGGCGAGGAGGAAGCGCGGTGAGGTCTGCTTGCAGATGAGGTTGTCCAGGTCGAGGGGGGTGGGCGGGCCCTGGTTCGTGGTGATGCGGTGCCGTTCCGGCGGCGCCTGGAGGAGTTCGCGGGCGATGTCGAGTTCCTTGCGCTCCGCCAGGGCGTCGAGGGTGAGCCGTAGTTGCTGCTCGTACTGGTCGTGCGGGTCGTTGTAGAGGTCGCCGACCCGGCGGTGGACCCGCATGATCGTCTGTGCGGCGGCCAGCTCGTATTCGCGCGGGGGGTGTCCGTATTCCACGTACATGCCGGGAATTTCGGGCTCTCCCACATGGCCGGCCGCGACCACGACGCCCGGTTGGGAGCTGCCCGCGCGGGCGATCGTGCGGCGGAGCGTGCTGGTGCGCCGGTAGGTGCCGCCGGGGAGCTCCGTCCACTCCATGATCGCCAGTAGGTGTCGCGGTGTCGTCGACGCCGTGTGCGGTTCGGTCTTGGTCGTCGTCGCCAGGGTGCGGGCCGCGCCCGTGGTCAGACTCGTGGTCAGGCTGGTCGCCATGCGTGTGCTCCTCTCGTGCCCAGGCCCGACATGCCCAGTCTTGTACGATCTCCGAGATCGCCCCCCAGCCACGTGCGCAGCGCTTCCACGTAGTCGCCGGGGGCGTCGGCCGCCAGGCGGTCGAACTGGGCGCGGCGAGCGGTCAGCAGGTCCCCGACGACGTCGGCGGCCTGTTGCAGGTCGCAATCGAGCAGCCGTTGCAGGGCCAGCACACCGTTGCTGACCTCGGCGGGGACCGCGATCTTGTCTTTGTACGTCACCAGGTCGCGCCGCGCCGTCGCGATGTCGGCGAAACACTCCTCCAGCGCCGTTCTCCCGGCGGGCGGGAGGGCCAGGCCGTACCCGACCAGATCCACCATCAGCCCGGCATGCTCGGCCCGGCGCGTCTGGAGGTGGTCGACCGGGTCGGGGACGCGGCTACGGGCACTGTTGCCGAGTTCCCACTCGCGGGTCTCAAGGAGCTGCTCGAAATGGGCCGTATCGAGCGGAGCCCTCCCCCACAGGTCGGCCAGGCCCCGTTCGACCGGATTGAGCGGCACCGGGGGGTTGTCGGTCAGAAACAGCGGCAGCCGTTTCAGAAACACCTTCCCGCCGGCCACATCTCCGCGTGACTTGAACAGGCGGTCGACGGTGGTGTCGAGGGCGGCGAGGAAGACGTACCACTGGGAAAGAACCTCGAGTCGATCACGTGACACGCCGTTGTGCGCCGTGACCGTCCACGACACCGCCTGCGGCGAATAGGGCAGGCCCATGCGCCGCGCCCAGTCGGCCGCGGCGGTCCGGGTTCCGCCGGCGAACGGGCTGCTGGGAGCCGGTCTGTCCGCCAGGGGCTGCTGGAAGGTGGCCCGCCGGTCGACCGGACGATGACCCGCCCACAGCCGGGCCGCCGAGGTGCCGAGACCGGTCGGATGACGCCAGACCGGCACTTTCGGGTCGGCGTGCCTGGTCGCCTCGTTCATGTACCGCGACGAGCGCAGATGCCACTCGTGCGACCCCGCGTTGGCGTCCTGCAACGACCTGGCGATGTTCACCACGGCCAGGCGTTCGGCGGGCGTCAGCGGCAGGTCCGGCAGTTCGGTCAGCAACGTGCTCTCGAACTGCAGCAGCCGCGACGTGAGCAGGTCGTTCGTCGTGTCGGCGGCCTCCTGCGGGGTCATCCCGAGGAACTCGCGCAGCACGAGGACGAAGTTGTGGATCTCGCCCTCGACCTCCGTCTCCCGCTGGTAGGAGAAGACGTCGTTGAGCAGCACCTGCGCGTCGGTGAAGGTGTCCCGCATGACCTGGACCGGCCGCGACGCCCACACGTGATCAGGGAGTGGGGTGCCGTTGACCAGCTCGATCAGGTCGGCCACCCAGCGACCGGCCCCGGCGCCGCGGCGGCGCTCCAGGTAGTCGATGGGGTTCGGGACTCGTCCCGCCGCCAGGTTGCCGAGTTCCCAGAAGGCGTCGTCCATCTGCGCGAACGTGTTGTCGCCGAACCGCCGCCGCCACTCCTGGGTGGTGCCCGGCACGGTCCGCGCCCACAGCTCCGCCAGAGTCGCCTGTACGGGATCGGTCGCCTCCGGAACCGGCTGCGCCAGGTCGGCGGGCATGAACGCGCGCACGTCGGCCAGCCACGCGGCCGCCCCGATGACGTCACCCGTCGCCTTGTAGTGGCGCAGGAACCAGTCGTCGAAGTAGAACCCCCAGAAGTACCAGTCGGTCAGCAGGTCGAGCTGGGCCGGGGTCGCGTCCGGGAAGCAGTAGGCGGCGAACAGGGCCAGGTCGATGGAGTCGGCCGTGGCCGCGTCCCAGGTGCCCTCGTCGATCAGGCCGTGCCGGGCGGCCCAGGCGCGGTTGTGCGCGCGGGACGCCTCGACGTGCGGGTTCAGCCGCGGCGGCCAGGGGCGGTAGAAGTCGGGCAGCTCGAAGGGCCGCCCCGTGGTGGGCACCGGCTAGTCCCGGTGGCCGAGCTCGACGTTCTCCAGCACACCCAGCGCGTCCGGCACCAGCACGGCGGCGCTGTAGTAGGCGCTGACCAGGTAGGAGATGATCGCCTGCTCGTTGACGCCCATGAACCGCACGTTGAGGCCGGGCTCGTACTCGTCCGGCAGACCCGTCTGGTGCAGCCCGACGACGCCCTGGCTGTCCTCGCCCGTCCGCATCAGGATCATGGACGAGACGCCGGTGTCGCTGATCGGCATCTTGTTGCACGTGAGGATCGGCACCCCGCGCCAGGCCGGCATCTCGCGGCCCAGCAGGTTGACCGTGCTGGGGTAGAGGCCCAGCTTGGAGCACTCGCGGCCGAACGCGGCGATGGCGTGCGGGTGGGCCAGGAAGACCGTAGGTTCCTTCCAGACGACGGCGAGCAGGTCGTCGAGGTCGTCCGGAGTGGGCGGCCCGGACCGGGTGGAGATCCGGTGGCCGTGGTCGGCGTTGTGCAGCAGACCGAAGTCGCGGTTGTTGACGATCTCGTGTTCCTGGCGCTCGCGCAGCGCCTCGACGGTGAGGCGGAGCTGCTGCTCGACCTGGTTCATCGGCTCGTTGTAGAGGTCCGCGACCCTCGAATGGACCCTGAGGACCGTTTGCGCGACGGAGAGCTCGTACTCGCGCGGGTGGGTCTCGTAGGCGACGTAGGTGTGCGGGAGGGTGGGCTCGCCCTGATGACCCGAGGAGAGCTCGATGGCGGCTTCGCCGTCGGCGTCGGTGTGGGGGGTCTCGGCGTGCAGCCTGGCGTCCAGATGAGCTCTGAGGCCTGTCGCCCGGGCCGCGACCTCGGCGAACGCCTCTTTCGTCAGCGACAGCAGGACGCAGGGGGTGACGGCGCGGAAGCCGAACTCCCAGACGCCGTGCTCGTCGATGAGCGCCTGCTCACCGAAGTAGGCGCCGTCGGACAGGACGCCCAGCGACACCGGGTGGCCGTACTTGCCCGCTCCCAGCCGGTCGACCTTGCCGTGGGCGAGGATGTGGAACCGGTCGACTTCCTGTTCCGGGGTGACGATCAGGTCGCCGGGGGCGTATTCGGTCTGGACGAACCGGTCCGCGAGCGCGGCCAGGACCTCCCCGTCGGCGTAGCCCTTGAGCAGGGGCAGCTCGCCCAGCTCCTGCGGGATGACCTGGACCCGGGCGCCCGTCTTGATGCACTGGATGCGGCCGTCGCCGATCGTGTAGCTCAGGCGGCGGTTGACTCTGTACGTGCCGCCGGCGACCTCCACCCAGGGCAGGACCTTCAGCAGCCAGCGGGACGAGATGCCCTGCATCTGCGGGACCGACTTGGTGGTGGTCGCGAGGTTGCGTGCCGCGGCGGTGCCGAGGCTGGAGGCGTGCTCGGCGGCCGCTGCCGCGGCGGTGAGGTCGGCGTTGATCTCGGTGGTCATCGGACGCCCTTCACGAGGGAGGGGCCTGCCCCCTCCGACGTGGATCACGTTGACGAAACCACGGCGCTCAGCCAGGCGAGATGGGCAACCCTTTGCCTGGTCCTGCGACTACGCTGGCGGTGCTTCGTCAAGATCAGGGGCCGTTGGCCGCCTCACCTCGCAGGGGCGATGACGATATCGGCTTGCGGGTCATAACAGATCAGCCCGTGGCGGTTGGCCAGGAACCTCAGATTGGCCGCGACCATGACGCTCCTCGACCAGGAGATGGCCGCCAGCCGAAAACCCGGACCGGTGTAGAGCGCTGCCATCCATGGGGAGTCGTCGATTTCCTCGTCGGACATCTCCTCGGTCAGGTCTGGATAAAGCGACACCACTTCAGCATGGAAAGCAGCCACAGCGGAAGAATCGGGCACGAGACCCGTTCTCTCCTCGCAGAGTCCTCTGTAGATTTCGAGGGCTCGGGTGGCATCGACGCCTTCCGGCGCATACCAGAACGCCAAATCAAAGCTCGCGGATATCTCCAGCCAAGCACAGGGGAACGGCGCCCCGCCCGGACGGGCGGAGCGCCGTGATCTCAGCCTAGAAGCGCTGGACGTCCTCGCAGGAGATCGGCGCCGCGTCGATGCCCTCCTTGTCGAGAACGATCGAGTCGTCGCCCTTGCCGCAGTCGAGGTCGGTGTCCTTGGCCAGGTCCTTGGCGAAGAGCTCGTCGTCGCCGCCCAGGCCGAACAGCTTGTCGCCGGCGCCGCCGCCGTCGTCGATGCGGTTGTCGGCGAAGTTCGCACCGGTCAGGAAGTCACCGCCGAGGGTGGAGCCGACGATGTTCTCGACGTCGTCGCGGACGTTGTCGTTGTCGACGTCGCGCCCGTCGTTCGTGTTGTTGTCGAGGCTGACCCGGACGGGGCGATCGCTGCTCTTGTAGCTGATCGTGTCGGTGCCGACGCCGCCGATCCAGGTGACGTTGTGGCCCTGGGCGGCCTTGCTGCCGCCGATCAGGCTGTCGTTGCCCGCGCCGCCGTTGACGGTGCCCTTGATCGGGACCCCGACGCTGAAGGAGTCGTTCAGGTCGCCCAGGTCGGCCACGAACTCCGTCGCGGCGGTGCCACAGGTGACCGCGCGCGGCGACAGCTTCACGCAGCCGCCCTTCGGGGTCAGGTTGACGGTGTCGAAGACGGCGATCTGGCCGTTGAACAGGGTGATCGAGGCGCTGTTGACGCTCTGCGTGCCGGCCGTGTAGGTGATCTTGCCGTTCTTCAGCTCGACGGTGCCCGCGGTGGCGGCGTGGCCGGTGCCGGCGAAGGCGGTGGCCAGGGCGGTGGCGGCCAGGGCGAGGGTGGACACCCGGGTGATGAAGGTACGCATCTCAGTTCCTTTGTCTCTCTGTAGGAGTGATTCGCGAACCAGTACGGGGGCTTCTGTCCAGGCAGTTCCGTTGTGTGCAGAACTCCACATTCGCCGGGTGATCTCTCAGCGCGGATATAGACAAGTACAGGACCTATACAGACGATGATGAGATATTGTCTCCGGCATGACAGGCACCGAGCAACAGGCTTCCGCCCTGGAAAACGACCGTTGCGCGAACTGCGCGACCGGGATCAGGGACGACATCGGCATCCTCCGGACCGCGCAGGTGGAGATGGAGCGCAACGTGGACACCGTGCGCCTGACGGTGCGCGTTCTGCGCGAGAACGATCTGCCCGTGATCCGGGGTGGCATGGACATCGTCCGCGACCACCTGACCCACCTCAGAACCGGCCAGGCCGAGGTCCGGGACCTGCTGGCCGACATCGTCCGTCGCCTGGACGCATGACGCGAAAGCGCAGATCACTTGTGGACGGGCACAGACCTCAAGAGGAGTCGGTCACTACTATGAGCAGCATGTCTGAGCGTCCCATCGAAGAGCGCATGAACTGGGCGGAGTTGAACATCCCAGACATCCGCGACGACATGGGCGTGATTCGCGACAGCGTCAAGGAGACCCGCCTGAACGTCAGGCGACTCCGCGAGGACGTCCAAGGGGTGGACGAACGCATCACCGTCCTCCAGAGCGACGTGTCGGTGATGAAGATCGACATCACCGAGATCAGAACCGATGTCGCGAACATGTGCCTGGGGCAAGTCCGGATAGAGAACGTCCTCAACGCCATGCGCGGCGACATCGACACTATGCGCAGCGACATCGACGGTCTCAAGGCTGGGCAGGACAAGCTGCAAGCTGGGCAGACGGAGATTCGGGACATGCTCGCCGCCTTCCTGCAGCGCAGCAGCTGATCTCCGCTAGATGCGGAGAAGGCCCTGACCGGGGTCCGACAGGGCCTCCCGCGCCGGTCAGGTCTCAGCTGAGGTTCGCCTCGCCGCAGATGTGCACCTTTACTCCGAGTTCGTTGAACAGTGCCGCCTTCGCTACCAACGCCTTGTCCGCCGTCTCCGCGTCAGGCGCGTAGGCCACGTTCAGGTGGTTCGCCTTGTGCCGGGCCATGAACTGGTCGCGGCTCACGCCGTGGAACACCGCGTGCATGATCGGCCACGCCGGTGTCGTCGCCAGCGAGCGCCGTTCGGTCTCCTCGGCAGGCAGGGAGACGGCGGAGGCTCGCCCCAGGTCGACATGCAGCGAGCCGCCCTGCAGAAACACCCTGCTCCACACGATCTCGCCCGGCTTGCAGACGCCCTTGATGGTCGACCCGCCCAGTGGGAAGTAGACGGGATCCTGCCGCCAGCCCTCGGCATCCGCGTAGCCGTTCTCGAAGTGCGACGGCGGGACCGAGCCCGAGATCTCGAAGACCCAGACGAACTGGCCGTCGTACTCCTCGCCCCAGCGCACATCGTGCAGGGTCGTCGCGGGGTCGAGGCCCATCGCGGTCCAGATGCGGTTGGTGATCAGAGCGTCGACGGCGACGCCCTCGTCGGCCTCGTTGAAGTGCGGGAGCGGGACACCGTCCCAGAGGACGCGGGAACCGTCGCGGGAGGTGACCGGCGGGCGCGAGGCGTTGTTCAGCAGGCCTTCGGCCAGGTCAGAGGCGGGTGAGAGGTCTTTGAGGCCCTGCTGGTATTGGATGCCGACGGCGTCCAGGCCGTAGTCGTCGCTGATGCGCAGTGCGGCGATGTACATCTTGTACTGCCACCTGAGCTGCACCTCGGTCAGCTCGGTCGCCTCGTCGGTGCCCAGTTTGAAGGTCATGCCCTGCGACAGGAGCCAGGCGCCGACTGCGTCGGCTTCTTCATCTGTCGTACGGAGCATCTCGGCCCACAACGCGCTCTGCGACAGACGTTCCTTGTAGATGCCGATCGGGTTCAGCAGTTCGTCGTCGATGATGGCGTTGTACATGCCCATGCAGCCCTCGTCGAAGACGCCGATGATCGCCTTGTCGTCAAGGAGCTGGCCGGCCAGGGCGACGCCGAGGTCGCGTTCCGCGCTCTTCGCCAGTTCCGGCAGGTCGTGCACGTGGGACGCGTCGTGCGGGATCGTCCCGGTATCGACCCAGCTGCGGAGACCGGCCTTGAACCAGTCGTCCTGGAAGTCGACACTCCAGATCGTCGAGTAGGCCACGCCCATCTTCGTCATGCCGGAGTTCAGGCCCAGCAGGCCGACCAGTCCGGGCCACGTCCCCTCGAAGTTGGCGAGCGTCAGGATCGGGCCGCGGTGGGTGCGGAGCCCGGCCAGCACATGGTGGCTGTACTGCCACACGGCCTCGGCGACGATCAGTGGGGCGTCCGGAGGGATGGTTTTGAAGACCTCCAGGCCCATCCGCTGGCTGGAGATGAAACCGTGGCCCGTGGTCTCAGAAACCTCGTTGGCGCGCACGACCGTCCAGCCGAGTTCGGCGAAAGCGGCGGTCACGTCGGCTTCCATCTGGACCTGGGTCGGCCATCCCGCCAGGTTGGCCGACAGGCGCAGGTCGCCGCTGGCGATCAGGTAGGCGGTCTTCGGCGGCGCGGATGGGCGTTCGGTGGCAGGGGGGAAGGTGTACATCAGGGTGCTCCTCCGGAGGAAAGGCGGCGTTCCCGGGCCGCGAGGGCGTGGGACAGGTCGCGGGTGGCGGGATAGAGGTCGCGGTAGAGGGTGTAAAGCTCGTCGTAGGCCGGGTCCGGCACAGGGGTGACGATGGCGGCCGGTGGATTCCAGTCGGTGATGGCGGCGCCGCTCGTCGCACGGGCCGCCAGATAGGCGGCGCCGTAGGAGGCGCCGATGGTGACGGTGGGGATGACCTGGGGCAGGCCGGTGACGTCGCTGACGATCTGGGTCCACAGACCGCCCCGCACACCGCCGCCGACCGCGATCACCCGCGACACCTCGGCGCCGGTCTCCCGTAGCGCTTCCACGTTGTGCCGGACACCGAGCGCGGTCGCTTCCAAAGCGGCCCGGTAGAGGTCGCCCCGGGTGTGGCTGAGGGTCAGACCTGCGATGATTCCCCGGGCGTCAGGATCTTGGATGGGTGTACGTTCCCCGGCGAAATACGGCAGCATCAGCAGGCCGTGGGCGCCGGGGCCCGAGGCTTCGGCCTCGGTCAGCAGCTCCGGATAGCTGGCGCCGGTCAGGTCGCGCACCCAGGAGGTGATCGCGCCCGATGTCGCCATTCCGCCGGCCAGGTTGTGGGAGCCGGCGTAGGCGCCGACCGTGCCCCACATCGATCGTGTACGCAATGGTGCATCGACCGTGGCGATGAGGAACATCGTGGTGCCGTACATGAGCATGAGGTCGCCGGGGTTGCAGGCGTCCACGCTGACCGCCTCGGTCCAGGCGTCGATCGAGCCGGTGATGACGGGGGTTCCGGCGGAAATGCCCGCCAGATTCGATTTCACCGAGCCGGCGATCTCGTCCGACCAGCGCAGTCGCGGCAGGTCCAGGCCGGGAGCCACCAGGGGCGCCCATGACGGGTCCCAGCCGGTTCCGTCGAACATCGGCGTGCACTGGCTGGCCGAGTGGTGGTCGAGGGCGTATTCGCCGGTCAGGCGGTAGAGGAGCCACGACGCCGGCATGAACAGGCGGCGGGCACGCGCCCAGGTCTCCGGTTCGTGCGCGGCGACCCAGCGCAGTTTCGGGCCGACGGCCTGGGACGACAGCACCGAGCCGCAGCGCTCCAAGATCGCGTCAGGGCCGCCCAGGAGTTCGTCGAGCTCGGCGATCTCCGCTGAGGCGCGGGTGTCGACGCCGTAGAGGATCGCGGGACGGAGCGGAGTGCCGTCTTCGTCGGTCAGCAGGGCGCACGGTCCCATGCCGCTCACGCCGACCGCCGTGATCTCCCGCCCGGACGTCAGCTCCTCGGCCAGGGAGACGAATTCGGCCCACCAGATCTCGCCGTCCATCTCCACGTGGCCGGGGTGCGGGCGGGCGACGCGGTGTTCTCGTACAGATGAGACAAGGACCGTTCCCGAGCCGTCGACCAGCACGCCTTTGGTCGACGAGGTGCCGATGTCGACACCGAAGAACAACGTCATAGCCTCTCCCGGGTGTTCGTGTCGCGCAGGATGACCGTGCGCGCGGGGCCGTCGTCGCCGGCGATGCGGGTCAGCAGCAGGGCCGCCGCCGCCTCGCCGAGGTTGCGGGCGGGCAGGTCGACGACCCGCACGCCCTGGCGTTCGAACGACGCGTAGGGAAGATCACCGAAAACGGCCAGACCGAATCGGGGCGGGGTCAGGCCGCGTTCGTACAGGACATCGAGGGCACCGGCGGCCATCAGGTTGTTGGCGACCACCACGGCGTCGGGGGGTTCGTGCAGCGACAGCAGGTCACGCATCGCGGCGCGGCCACCGTCGACGCGGTAGTCGGCGTAGCGCAGCAACCGGTCACTGGGCACGCCGCGCCGGGCGCCGGCCGCACGCCAGCCCTCCATGCGGGAGACCGCCGTGTCGACCGTGCGCGGCCCGGTGATGCACGCGATGCGGGAGAACCCCGCCGCGAACAGCTCCGAGGCGGCCGTGAAGCCGCCCGCGCGGTTGTCGACGGTGACCGCGTCCACGTCGGGCCGGTTCAGGCTCCGGTCGACGGCCACCACCGGCACGCCGTGGGCGATGAGTTTTCCCACGTCACTGGCCCCGTCGGCGGGCGCGATCAGCACTCCGGCCATGTGCTCGGCAAGAGCGATGTCCATGTACGTCTGTTCGCGCTCCGGATCGTCGTCGGTGTTGCACAGGACGACCGAGTAGCCGCCGGTGCGGGCCCGGTTCTCCACTCCACGCGCCAGCGCGGTGAAGAACGGGTTCTCCACGTCAGGGATGATCAGGGCGATGACCTCGGAATACCTGCCGCGCAGGCGGCGGGCGGTCCGGCTGGGGGTGAAGTTCAGCTCGGCCATGGCCGCTTTGACCTTTCGTTCGGTCTCGGCCGAGACGCGGGCCCCGTTGATGACCCGGCTGACGGTGGCCGCCGACACCCCGGCATGGGCTGCCACCTGGTAGATCGTCATCTTCGGGCCGGCCATGTCCTGCTCTGGAGGGTGTCGATCTCGTCGAGCAGTCCGATCGTCTGCGTGGCCGTGACGACCAGCAGCAACGGCACGATGACCACCGCGAGGACGCCGGTGGACGCTGCCGCGGCGAACCCGCCGAGCCAGTAGAGGGCGACGATCGTGAGGGCCCAGAGCGGCTTGAACGCCACCAGGATGGCGCCACCTCTCAGAGCGCCGAGGCCGGGCTTGTCGCGGAGGGCGCCGTAGGCGAGGGCGTACGGCAGAACGATCATCGCCAGCGCGCCCGCGACCACGGTGAAACCGGTCAGCACCATGCACCCGGCGATGAACAGCGCGAGCACCGGATCGAATCTTCGCAGCTCAGCCAGGTGTGGGCCCTCACCTCGCGCGACCAGCGCGCAGAACCGGGCGACCGAGGTGAGGGCCAGCGACGGAGGAAGGGTGGCCAGAGCGACCATCCATCCCGGCCCCGAGGCCACATGTCCAACGACGAGCGGCACACAGGACAGAAGCAGGAACAGCCCTGCGACGACCGCCCGAGGCAGTTCACGCCAGAACAACAGGAACGCGGGTTTCAGAAAGGCGACCATCAGAACCCCTGCCCCCTAGACGCGTATCCCGGAAACACCGGTTTCAAGAAAGCGACCGTCAGAGCTTCGGACCATTCGAGCGCATGCCGTCCTTGCGGGCCGACGGGAACGCGGATCTCAGAAGACGCGGTCACCTGGGCTTCGAGCCGCTTGACACGACGGGCGGCACGCCGATCCTGCGGATCCGCAGGAACATCTGCCCTCCGCGACGCGACCGGCCCGAAGGTCAGTCTCAGGAGCGTGGCCATCAGAGCTTCAATCCGCTCGAAGCGATCGACTGGACGATGTAGCGCTGGGCCGCGATGAAAACGATCAATACGGGCACGATCGCCATCGCGATCCCCGCCGCGATGGTTCCCAGCGATCCGGTGGAGAAGCGCCCGGCCAGCAGAACCAGGCCCACCGGCAGTGTCTGCTTCTCCGTGTCGGAGATCATCACCAGTGGGAGCAGCAGGTCGTTCCACCAGTACGTGAAACAGAGGATGCCCAGCGTCGCGATCGACGGTCCGGACAGCGGCAGGACGATGCGCGCGAACGTGTGGAACCGGGAGGCGCCGTCGATCTTGGCGGCCTCTTCCAGTTCGTACGGGAGAGCCATGAAGTGCTGTCTGAGCAGGAAGATCCCGAAGGCGGAGAAGATCCCCGGGAAGATCAGCGCCCACAGCGAGTTGGTCATCCCGATCTTCGACATGACAAGGAACAGCGGCACGATCGTCACCTGGATCGGGATCATCAGCGACCCGATCACCACGGCGAACAGCGCGCCCTTGCCTCGGAACTGCAGCCGCGCGAACGCGTACGCGGCAGTAGAACACGTGATGAGCTGGGCGATCGTCACGGTTCCCGAGACGATGACCGAGTTCAGGAAGAACCGGAAGTACGGCACCTGCTCGGCCACCTTGCCGAAATTGTCCAGCGTCAGGTTCTCCGCGTGGAAGGTCGGCGGCAGGCGGTAGAGCTCGGCGTCGGAACCCGAGAAGGCACCCCGGAAGATCCACAGGAACGGCGCGGTGATGGCGACCGCCGCGACCACGAGGATCACGAAGGTCAGGATGCGCGCGGCGACATGGCCGATGGTCAGTCGACTACTCATCCGTCCTCCTTTCGCTGACGGTTCCCGGTGACCGGGCGCCGGTCGGAGCGGGCACCTGCGGCGCTGTCCGACGATGACCAGGCGGCGGCATGTGATGCCCGTGGAGGCCTGGAAGCACATCGACTTGGGTTCGTCGCGGAAGCCTCGACACTTCGGGGCGATGACCAAGCCGTCGAATCGACCAGGCCGCCGTGACGGGACGCCCGACCTGGGTTCATCGCGGGAGCGGCGGCACTTCGGGGCAATGGCCGGGCTATCGGGTCGACCAGGCCGACGGGGTTCGGTGCCCGTAGAGGCCGGCCTGGGTTCGGCTCGGGGGCGGTTGCCGGGGAAACGGGAAGATCCAGGCTGGGATCCTCCACGTTCATCCGTGGGGAAGGGGTCACTGATAGTGCGTCCATCTGCGCGAGAACCAGAACTGGATGGCGGTCAGCACGACCAGGACCAGTGCGAACGTGATGCCGATCGCGGAGGCGTAGCCCAGGTCGAAGTCGCCGAAGGCGCGGTCGTAGAGGTATTCGACGATCGTGCGGCTGGAGTCGCCGGGGCCGCCCTGGGTGAGTACCCGGGGTTCGGCGAAGATCTGGAAGGAGTTGATGGTGTTGATCACGACGAGGAAGAAGATGGTCGGGGAGAGAAGCGGGAACGTGATGCGCCAGAACCGGGTCCAGGCGCCCGCGCCGTCGACGATCGCGGCTTCCTTGAGCTGCTTCGGGATCGATTGCAGACCGGCGATGTAGACGAGGATCGAGAAGCCGATCGTCTTCCACGAGTTGACCATGATCACTGAGAGCGGCGCCCAGGTGGAGCTGCCGAGCCAGTCGATGCGGTCGAGGCCGGTCAGGCCGAGCAGGTAGTTGACCAGGCCAAGGTCCTTGTTGAGCAGGAACCGCCAAATCAGCGCCACGGCCGAGGCCGACACGACGAACGGGAACAGGAACGACAGCCGGAAGAACGCCCGGAGCCAGCGCGGCATCCGGGTCTCCAGCAGCACCGCGAGCAGGAGGCCGAGCACGACGTTCACGGCCAGGATGACCAGGGCCATGTAGGTCGTCGAGCCGTAGACGCCGAGGAGGCGCTCGTCGGTGAACAGTCGCCGGAAATTGTCCAGACCGGCGAAGGTGCCGTCGCTGAGCAGGTTCCAGTCGAAGAAACTGAGGATCAGCACGCCGACCGTCGGGGCCAGCACGAACACCAGGAACGTGAGGATGGACGGGGTGAGGAAGGCCAGCGCCGCGACCCCGTCTCCCCGGGGCCGGGTCGCTGCTT
This sequence comes from Herbidospora mongoliensis, assembly GCF_001570545.1. Lineage (GTDB taxonomy): Bacteria > Actinomycetota > Actinomycetes > Streptosporangiales > Streptosporangiaceae > Herbidospora > Herbidospora mongoliensis. The sequence continues at coordinate 454,393 of NZ_BBXD01000009.1, forward strand.
GTTTGGTGGTGGTCAATGGTCCGCCTTGAAAGGAAACCGGAACCGAGGCCAGGCCGCTGCGTGATGGGTGGCGGCCACGGGGCCCGCTTTGATGGCGAAGTCCGACTGGGGCCAGGCCACTGCACGCTCGACGGCAGTCACTCGGCCCGGCGTGGAAGTGACGCCGAGCCTGGGCCGGCCCGCCCCGCGATCACTCGCGGTCGCCGAGCCCGTCTTGGCGACGGAGCCGAACCCAGGCCAAGCTCCTGCACGACAGGTGGCTGTCACCGGGTCCGCTTTGGGAACGAGACCGAACCCAGGCCAGGCCGCCGCGCAATCGGTGACAGTCGCAGTGCCCGCGTTGGAATCGAGACCGAACCCAGGCCAGGCCGCCGCGCAATCGGTCACGGTCGCAGCGCCTGCATCGGAAGCGAAGCCCAACCGAGGCCCAGTCGTAGCACGATCAATCGCGGTCAACGGGCCCGTCTTGAGAGCGAAGCCGGACCCCGGCCAGACCGCCATGCGATCTGTGGCGGTCGCTCGGTGCGCGTTGGAAACGAGGCCAGGCCTGGGCCGGGTCGTTATGTGATGTGAGGTGGTCAAAATGGTCCGCCTTGAGGAGGGGAACCGGGTCCGGGTTCAGGGGCCGGACCCGGTCGCTCAGCAGGTGACGATGCCCGTCAGTTCGCCCTGCAGGGCTGTCAGGCCGTCGGCCACGGGGGTCTCGCCGGCGAAGATCTGCTGCAGGTGGCGCAGGACGGTCGACTCGAACGTGCTGTACTTGGCCGGGGCCGGGTAGGGCACGAGGGTCGGGTATTTGTCGATGCTGTCGTAGTAGAGGTCGCTGTTGGCGGGCGGCACGCCGACCTGGGAGATCGTGTGCGCCACCGAGCGGCGGGACGGGATCGAGTCGCCGGGCTTGTCGGGGGTGCCGACGTAGCCCTTCTCGATCTCGTCGCTGACCGTGAACTTCTGGTATTCCCAGGCCAGGTCGGGGTTCTGGGACGACTTCAGGATCGGATAGCCAGCGCCGCCGAAGACCGTCTTGTACGTGTCGCCCTTCGGGTAGAGCTGGATGTCGAAGCTCTTGAACCCGGCGGGCAGGAACGTGGCGATCGGCCACCGGCCCGCGCCGAACATGGCGATCTGGCCGTTCTGGAAGCGGGTGAAGACGTCGCTCATCGGCATCGGGGCCGGGGCCACGCCCTCCTTGATCAGGTCGTTGAGGAACGTCACGGCCTTGTTGACCTGCGGTGAGTCGGCGGTGGCCTGGCAGACGTCGTCGCTGGTCAGGTTGCCACCGGCGTTGGCCACCCACGGCATGATGCCGGGGAAGATCTCGTTGCTGGCCCAGGTGAAGCCGTATTGGTCGTTGGTGCCGTCGCCGTTGGTGTCGACGCTCAGCTTCTTGGCCACGGCCTTGAAGTCGTCCCAGGTCCAGTCGGCCTTCGGGGGTTCGACGCCGGCCTTCTTGAAGACGTCGGTGTTGTAGTAGACGACCATGTCGTTCCAGCCGTAGCTCAACGTCACGACGTCGCCCTTGACGGTGAAACCGTCGATGAGGCCCTGGGCGATGTCGTCGGTGATGGCCTTCGCGCCGGCGTCCTTCTCCAGGTATTCGTTGATCGGTTTCACGAGATTGTTGCTGTGGACGAACTGGGCGCCCTCACCGGAGATCACCATCAGGTCGGGTTTCTTGCCCGAGGCGATCAGCGTGGCGACGTTCGCGTAGTAGGTGCCCCAGTTCTCCCCGGTGACGGGGGTGAGGGTGACCTTGGTGTCGGGGTGGGCCTTCGTGAAGGCGTCCGCGGTGGCCTTGTTGCCGCTCTCCGCGGCGGGGCCGTAGTTCCAGTAGACGATTTCCAGGGCTTTCGCACCGGTCGACGTCGTTTCCGAGTCGCTTCCGCAACCCGCAAGGGACGTCGCCGCCAGGGCGGCGGTCGCGCAGGCCAGCGCGACCTTGCGGCGGGGGATGTTCATAGGCCTGCGTCCTTCTTCTTCGGGGCAGATTCACAGCGCGAGCCACAGCCGCCCTCCGGCTGTCCGCGTCTCGTGTCCATGGGGCAGATTCGCAGCGCGAGGCTCAGCCGGCCTGTGGCCTTCCGTGTCTCGTGTCCTTGGGAGATTCCAAGCGCGAGCCACGGCCGGCTGCGGCCGTCCGCGTTTCGCTCTCATCCGGCAGGTGTGGCGTGGGCCACATGAAAGTGCAAGAAATCGATTTCGTCAAGCACTCCGCGAAACGTACATCATGAAGCCCCTGATCAGGCAAGTAACGGGATGGTATCGATTACAGAGTTAACGGCGGGCGGGCGATCTCCGCCCGCAGCACGACCGTGCGCAGCGGCTGGGTGTCGCCGCCGATGCGTTCCAGCAGCATGGTTGCCGCGGTGCGGCCGAGGTGGCGGGCCGGGAGCCGGACCTGCACCACGCTGACCGGCGGCGGCAGCAGGTAGGGCAGCTCGCCGAGCACGGCGACGCCGAAGTCCTCGGGGTCGATGCCGGCCTCGTGGAGGGCCTGGAGTGCGCCGATGGCCATCAGGTTGTTGGTGGTGACCACGGCGTCGGGCGGCTGGACCAGGTTGAGCAGCGCGTTCATGGCGGCGCGGCCGCCGTCGACGCGGAAGTCGGCGTGCTGCAGGTAGCCGTCGCGGACCATGGTCTTGCGGGCGCTGACGACCTGCTTCCAGCCGAGGTAACGATCTTCGGTTTCCTCGATCCCGGCCGGTCCTGCGATGCAGGCGATTCGGCGGAAACCCGCCTCGACCAGGGCTGTTGTGGCCGCGATGCCGGCCGCGCGGTTGTCGATCTTGACGGCGTCGACCGGGTAGGGCGTGGTGCGGTCGACGGCCACGACGGGCCTGCCCAGGGAGGCGATGGCGCCCAGGTCGACCTCGTCGGAGGCCGGCGAGAGGATCACTCCGGCCATGTGCTCGGAGGCGGCGATCTGCAGGTAGCGCAGCTCTTTGGCCGGGTCGTCGTCGGTGTTGCAGAGCACGACGGAGAAGCCCGACTCCTGGGCGCGGTCTTCGACGCCGCGCGCCAGAGCGGTGAAGAACGGGTTCTCGATGTCGGGTACGAGCAGGCAGATGACCTCGGAACTCTGCTTGCGCAACCGGCGGGCGGTCTTGTTGGGGGTGAAACCCAGCTTCTGGGCGGCGTCACGGACGAGGCGCTGCTTCTCCTCGGAGACGGTGTTGCCGTTGAAAACCCGCGAAACCGTCGCGGGAGAGACCCCGGCGAGCGCCGCAACCTCGTAAATCGTCGCCATAGCGCCACACCATACCTGCGCTTGACACCCCTGATGAGCTCGTCTAGCGTGCCTGAAATCGATTTCATGACAGATGGAAAGGCGGGGGCCGTGAAGCGGTACTCCGGGGAGGCCCGGCGCGCGGTCGCGTTCCCTCTCGGCGGCTTCGGCACCGGACATGTGGCGCTGGCCGGTGATGGGGCGCTGCGGCAGTGGCAGCTCGGCGGGGTGCCGAACCATCGCGGGTTCCTGCCCGACAGCTTCTTCGCCCTGCGGGTGTCGTCGACCGAGCCACCGGACGACGTGGTGCGGCTGCTGCGGAGTGACCCGGTACCGCCCTCCTCCGATCCAGCGCCCAACGTGTCCGACGCCGAGGTGCCCGACCTGGGGAGACTTCCTTCCTGGCCGACCGTGGAAGCCACCGAGTTCCAGGCTGCCTACCCCTTCGCAGAGGTCACCTACCTGGACTCCGCGCTTCCGGTGGCGGTGTCGTTGTCAGGGTTCACGCCTTTCGTGCCGCTTGACGCCGACGCGAGTTCGCTGCCGCTGGTGCGCTATCGGTTCACGTTGACGAACACGAGTGCCGAGTTCCGGCACGGGTTCCTGCTCGGCACGCTGCAGAACGGGGTGGGATGGGACGGAGTGACCCCCATCGACGGGACCCGGGGCGCCGGTTACGGCGGGAACGTGAACCGCCTGCTCAGGAGGCCCGGGCAGACCGGTGTGCTGATGGACAACCCCTCGCTCCGGGAGACCGACGAGGGTTACGGCGAGATGCTGCTCTGGACAGACGCCCCCGCCCTCGCGTTCCCCCGGGGGGTCAGCGCGGACGCGCTGCTGCGTTTCGCGGAGACCGTGAAACTGGTGACGCCGGTACAGCTTGGGGACTTCTCCGACGCCGCGCTCAGGGCGGCGCTGGCAGACGGGGCTTCGCCGATGAGGGCACCCGCCGGGCCGAGCCCGGCCGGGTTCACCTGGGACGCCGGGCTGGCCGCCGCCTTCGCGCTGGCTCCGGGCGAGACGAAGACGATCGACATCGTGCACGCCTGGTGGTTCCCCAACCGGTTCGCCGACTTCGACCGGTTCGGGCCGACTCCTTCGTATGCCGGGAGCCGATTCTGGGTGGGCAACCACTACGCGACCCGGTTCGGAGGCGCGGTCGACGTGCTCGATGCCTATCTGGCCGACCGTGATCGCCTTGATTCGGCGTCCCGTGACTGGGCTTCGGCGGTGGCGGACAGTGACCTTCCTGAGCAGCTGAAAGACGTGATCTCGGCTCAGGGGACGCTCATCAGGTCGCCCTCGCTGTTCCGGACCGCCGACGGGCGGGCCTACGGGTTCGAGGGTGCGCTCGGGGCCTCGACCCGGAACTGGAACGGGGACGTGGGCGGGTCGTGCCCGTTGAACTGCAACCACGTCTTCAACTACGAGCAGGCGCTGGCGCGGCTGTTTCCGGCGCTCGGGCGGGACATGCGGGAGACCGAGTTCGCCGTCCAGGCTCCCGACGGGTCGATTCCGCATCGGGTCGCGCTGCCGCTCTATCTGCCGCAATATCACGACGTCGCCATCGGAGGTCCTGTCCGGCCGGCGTTGGACGGGATGCTGGGGGCGGTGCTCAAGACGTACAGGACGGTTCTGGACGGATCGGGGCTGGACTGGCTCCGCGACCAGTGGCCTTCGCTGCGGCGGTTGATGGAGCACATCACCCGCACCTGGGATCCGGACGGAACCGGCATTCTGCGCGGCGACCAGCCCTGCACCTACGACATCAGCCTGCACGGACCGAACATGTTCGTCGGCGGGCTGTGGCTGGCGGCGCTGCGGGCGATGGAGGAGATGGCGCGGCTCGTCGAACCGGAGGAGGCCGCGGGGTTCGCGCGGCTGTTCGCGCTGGGGCGCGACGGGTATGACGAGCTGCTCTGGACCGGCGAGTACTACGGCCAGCCCGACACCGGCGAGGAGCACGACTTCGGCCAGGGGTGCCTGTCGGACCAGCTTCTCGGCCAGTGGTGGGCCCACCAGCTCGACCTCGGCCACATCCTGCCCGCCGACCGGGTCAGGACCGCGCTGAAATCGATCGTTCGGTACAACCTGCGCACCGGGTTCGAGCCGCACGGCTTCCGCGAGTTCGCCGACGGGTCCGAGACGGGTCTGGTGGTCTGCACCTGGCCGCACGGCGGGCGGCCCGCCGTTCCGCTGCGTTACTGCGACGAGGTCTGGACGGGCGTGGAATACCAGGTCGCGGCCGGTTGCCTGTACGAAGGCCTGACGGACGAGGCGTTCCGGATCCTCGACGGGCTGCGGGAACGCTACGACGGGACCCGGCGGAACCCGTTCAACGAGATCGAGTGCGGGGATCACTACGTGCGCGCGATGGCCGGATGGTCGCTGCTCGACGCCTACACGGGGTTCCACCGCGATCCCGCGACCGGGGAGATCACCGCCGGCCGGCCGGGAAGGTTCCCGTTCGTCGCGGGGACCGGATGGGGGCTGGTGACCGTGTCCCCCGATGCGGAGACCTCGGTGGAGATTCTGGGCGGAGAGCTCCAAGAGGGCGCTTGGGGTGTAGCCGCACGCGGCTGATCCATAGACCGACAAAGCCATGCGCTCCCTGCCGAGGTGCTGAGCGGGATGGTGGAGAGCGACCTCGTGTCGCTCATCCACTCCTGGTCGATCGCGCGGCCGGTCATCACCACGATGAGCCGGCCGTCGGGGTGGACGAATAGGGCCGCTCCTCCGGGCGCGACGGCGACGATCTCCTTGAAGACGTTCCGCATGGCGTTGGGGACGTCCCGTCAAGAAAACAGGGACGCGACCGCCCCCACGATCGGCGGTCGCATCAGCTCGTAGTGGTCCGCGTCGAACCTCTCTGCCAGGAACGAGCCGCTCACCCGGGCCGCCCAGCCGGTCGCGTCCGCCTCCCGGCTCAGCGCGAAGCGCACCTCACCCGCGTAGGGTCCCGGCCGGTAACGGTGGTGGGCCGTCAGGTTCGCCGTATACAGGGCGGGGTTTCCGGCCGGGTCGTCGGTGGCCATCACCTCGGCCACGTCTCCGTCGAAGTCGCCCTGCGGGTAGCCGGAGTCGATCATGCACAGCAGCGTCACCCGACGGCCCGCCGTGCTCAGCCTGCGGGCCAGCTCGTAGGCGAGCACGCCACCGAACGACCAGCCCGCCAACCGGATGTCGCCCTCGGGAAGATGGTCCAGCAACGCCTTCAGGTAGTCGTCGGCCATCAGTTCGAGGTCGGCGGGGGGCGGTGTCAGCTGGGCGAGGCCGTACACGGGGGTGTCGCCGGGCAGCGCCTCGACCAGCGCGCGGTAGGCGAAGACCGAGCCGCTCACCGGGTGGACGAGCCAGAGCGGGACGCCCGTCCCCTCCCGCAGGGTGACCACGGCGACGCCTCCCGTGTCGGGCGGGGGGCCGTCGAGGTGGACGGCCAGGCGCTCCACCGTGTCATGGGTCAGCAGGTCGGCCACCGTCACCGGGCGGCCGAGGTCGTGGGTGATCAGGCCGGCCAGCCGCAGGGCCGACAGCGAGTGACCGCCGAGCTCGAAGAACGCGCGGTCGGCGCCGACCTCGGCGCCGAGGACCTCGGCCCAGAGGGCGGCCAGCCGGCGTTCCGTGGGGGTGCGTGGCGGGCGTACCGGGCGCTCGTCCCTCGGGGCGGGCAGGCGGCTGCGAGCGATCTTCCCGCTGGAGGTGAGCGGCAGTTCCTCCAGTTCCATGAAGACGGACGGCACCATATGGGCGGGCAGCAGCCGGGCGCAGTGTTCGCGCAGCTCCTCGGGCTGTGCCGGGCCCGCGTGGTAGGCGACCAGGCGGGCGCCGTCCAGCACGACGGCCGCGGAGGTGACGGTGGGATGGCCGGCCAGTACGGCTTCGATCTCGCCCGGTTCGACCCGCATGCCGCGGATCTTGACCTGGTCGTCGAGGCGGCCCAGGTATTCGATCGCGCCGTCCGGGCGGTGTCTGGCCAGGTCTCCCGTGCGGTAGAGGCGGCCGAGGCGATGGGTGACGAAGCGCTCGGCGGTCAGTTCCGGCCGTCCGTGGTAGCCCTCGGCCAGGCCCGCGCCGCTGATGTGCAGCTCACCGGGCACGCCGACGGGCACCTCGCGGCCACGGCGGTCGAGCAGGTGGACACCGATGTTGGCGATGGGCCGCCCGATGGGGACCGGGCCCTCCTCGCCGGGGACGCAGCGCCACGACGTGACGTCCACCGCCGCCTCGGTCGGGCCGTAGAGGTTGGCCAGCACGGCCTGCGACTGGGCATGGAAGTCGCGGGCCAGTGGACGCGTCAGCGCCTCGCCGCTGCACACGACCAGTCGCAGCCCGGGACAGCGCCGGGGGCCCGAGGCGTCGAGGAAGGCGCGCAGCATCGACGGGACGAAGTGGACGACCGTCACCTTCTCCCGGTTGACGACCTCGGCCAGGTAGCCGGGGTCCCGGTGGCCGTCGGGTTCGGCGACGACGAGGGTGGCCCCCTCCATCAGCGGCCAGAAGAACTCCCACACCGATACGTCGAACGTGGCGGGCGTCTTCTGCAGGATCCGGTCGCCGGGCGTGAGGGTGAACTCCTGCTGCATCCAGCGCAGCCGGTTGCAGATCGCGCCGTGCGAGACGACGACGCCCTTGGGCCGCCCGGTCGAGCCGGAGGTGAAGATCAGGTAGGCCGGGTCACCTGGTCCCGGGTCGGCGGCGGGGGGTGTGCTCGGGAGAGCCGGGTCGTCGGCCGCCTCGGTGAGCACGAACCGCAGGCCGGCCTCGGCCGCCAGGCCCGTCACCCGGGCCTCCGGGTCGGCCACGTCGATCGGCACGTACGCGCACCCGGCCTTGAGCACCGCCAGCAGCGCCACCACCAGGTCGGCCGACCGCGGCATCCGCACCCCGACGCGGTCGCCGGGCCGCGCGCCGCGCCCGGCCAGGCGGTGGGCGAGCCGGTTGGCCCGCGCGTCCATTTCCGCGTAGGTCAGCGCGGTGTCCCGGAACCGGACGGCGACCGCGTCGGGCATGGCCGCCGCGCGCTGTTCGATGATCCGGTGGAGGACATGCGGTCCGGGATAGGCGGTGGCGGTCCGGTTCCACTCCTCGATCACCCGGATCTCGGCCGGGCCGCGCAGTTCGGTCTCGGTGTGGCGGGCGTGCGGGTCGGCGACCAGGGCGGCGAGGGCTGCCTCGTAGTAGCCGTGGAAGCGGGTCACGTACGGCTCCGGGATGCGCAGCGCGTCGTAGCGCAGGCCCATGCCGATCCGGCCGGTGACGGCGTCGGTGTTGAACTCCACGCCCATCAGGAAGTTGGTCGGCTCGGCGCTCTGGCTGTCGAGGATCTCGATGTCGCCGGCCGGGGCGTCCTTCTCGTTGTGGAAGTGGGTGTAGTTGAAGTACACGTCGAAGACCGGCGCGGTCACCGGGAAGCGCCGGTTCGGCTGGATCGCCAGGTCCTTGCGGGCCACCTCGGCGACCAGGCCGGACCAGCTCTCCTCGCCCAGGGTCAGCCGGAACGGCAGCGTGTTCAGGAACAGGCCGATCACCCGGTCGCCGTCGGGTTCGGGCACCCTGCCGTTGTAGACGACCCCCGTGACGACGTCGTCGCCGCCGCTCAGCGCGGCCAGCACGCGCAGGTGGGCGGCGAGGAGCAGGAGGCGTACGGAGACCTGGAGCTTCTCCGCCAGCACGGTCAGGCCGTCGGACAGTTCACCCGGCAGGTCCCAGATCCGCATCGACGGCCGGGTGTCGGTCTGTGCCGGGAGGGCCGGCACGGTGGTGACCGTCAGCCCGTCGAGTTCCGCCGCCCAGAACGCCGCCTGCTCCTCGTCGCGCGCGGCGGCCAGTTCGAGGGCGACGTAGGCGTCGTAGCGGGCGCGCGGCGGCGGGGGCGGCGGCGGGCCGCCGAGTTCGGCCAGGTAGAGGGTGAACAGGTCGGTGAGCAGGACCTGCTGGCTCCAGCCGTCGACGATCGCGTGGTGGACGACGGTCGACAGCCGCACCTCGGTGTCGCTCAGGCGCTGGAGGTGGAACCCGGCCAGCGGGGCGCGTTCGCGGTCGAGGGTGGTGTCCGGCACGTCCCCGAACGTCACCGGCGGTTCGGCCAGCCGGTCGTGGACGATCTGGAGCGGCGCGCCGAACCCGGCGATGGCGAACGAGGTCCGCAGCGCGTCGTGGCGGTCGGTCAGCGCGGCGACGGCGTCGCGCCAGGCCGCCTCGGAGTGGGCGGGCACGCGCAGGCGCATCGACACCTGCTCGCGGTAGACGGCCGTCGGCCCGGCCAGCTCGGAGTGGTAGAGCATGCCGGTCTGGAGCGCGGTCACCGGGTAGGCGTTGACCGCCGACGGCGGCAGCGCCGCCCGGTCGGCGGGGTCGATGAGGGCGAACGGTTCCAGGACATGCCGCCGCCCGGTGTCCCGGGTGGTCTTCAGAGCCAGTTCCCTGACGGTCTGGTTGCGCAGGACGTCGCGGACGCGGAAGCGCAGCCCGTCTTCCGCGGCCCTGGCCACGAGCTGGACGATGCGCATCGAGTCGCCGCCCAGGGCGAAGAAGTTGTCGTCGATCCCGATCTCCTCGCGGCCGACGACCTCGCTCCACAACCGGACGAGCGCCTGCTCGACCTCGTCGCGGGGACCGGTGTACCCACGCTTCTCGGTCTCGGGCTCTTTCGCCGGGGCCGCCCCGACGCCCGTGAACAGCTCGGCCGAGGGGTCGGCTGCGGCCCGGGACAGCACGTCGTCGTAGCGGCGGGCGAACTCCTCGGCCCAGGACGGGTCGCCCGCCAGGCACTCGATCGTCACGGCGGGCGCGTCCACGTCGACGTGGAGCTGGAGCCGGTATTTGGTGGCGTCGACCTCGGCCTCGATCGGGACCAGAGCCGTGCCCGCCTCGGCCCTGGGCTCCTCGGTGGAGAATCCGGCCTGGAAGATCGGGTTGAGGCCGGGCAGTCTCGGCGGGTTCACCGCTCCGACCACGACCTCGAAGGGCACCTCCTGGTGGTCCTGCGCGCCGAGGGCGGCGGTGCGGACCACGCGGAGCGCCTCGTCGAACGTTCCCACACCGCTGAGGTCGGCCCGGACCGCGATCATGTTGGCGAAGCAGCCGACCGTGCGCTCGAACTCGGCCCGCCCCCGGTTGGCGGCCGGGACGCCGACGACGACGTCGCGGGTCCCGGCGTAGTCGGCCAGCACGATCATGTACGCGGTCAGCAGGGCCATCGGCGTGGTGGCGCGGTGGGCCGTGGCCAGCGCCCGGATCCGGTCGACCGCCGCCTCGGAGAGAGGCCGCCGCAGCACGACGCCCTCACCGGTCTCGCCCGGCAGCCTCAGGACGGGGAGGTCGCCCGCGAGGGTCTGAGTCCAATAGCCGATCTTCGCCTGACCGGCCGGCCCGGCGAGCCACTCGTTGTGCCAGAGGGCGTAGTCGGCGTACTGGTAGGGGTCGGGATCGAGGTCGGTTCCTTCCAGGAGGGCGGCCAGCTCCTCCACCAGGACCCGCAGCGACCAGCCGTCGCAGATGATGTGGTGGAAGCAGAGCATCAGCACCGGATCGGCATCCGGCGCCCGCAGCAGACCGGCCCGGAACAGCGGGCCCGATTCCAGGTCGAACGGCCGGGCGGCCTCCTCGGCCATCGCCCGCCGGCGGGCCGCCGCGTCGTCGTGGTCGTGGCTGACCCACTCGACCGCCGGTTGGTCGTCGATGATCTGGAGCAGCCCGGCCGGGCCGGCTCGGAACCGCGTCCGCAGAGCTTCGTGCCGGTCGGCCAGGGCGAACACGGCACTTCTGAGCGCCTGCTCGTCGCAGGGCGACCGGACCTCCAGGAAGAGGGGGGCGTGGTAGGCCGACGAGTCGCCGACCGCCTGCTGCGCCACGTAGAACTGTTCCTGGACCTTCGATGCGGGGAACCTCTCGCCCACGAATCCTCCCGTGCTCAGGTCAGCCGCAGCGGCAACCGGCGTGGGCCGCCGACGACGAGTGAGTCCAGCCGTTCGACGGGGCCGTCGAGGGTGACGTCCCGGACCTGGGCGAGGACCTCGCGCAGGACGGCGCGGATCTCCAGCTTCGCGAGCTGGGTGCCGACGCAGTAATGGGGCCCGATGCCCAGGGCCAGGTGGCGGTTGGGGCCGCGGGTCACGTCGAAGACCTGGGGGTCGGTGAACTGGGCGGCGTCGCGGTTGGCCGACGGCAGCCAGCAGACCAGCAGGTCGCCTTCGGCGACGGCCCGGCCGCCGAGGTCGACCGGGCGGGTGGCCCGGCGCATGGTGTGGATGCCGGACGACGTGAAGCGCAGAATCTCGTCGACGGCGGTGGCCCAGACCCCGTCGAAGTCGGCGCGGAGCCGCTCCCACTGCGCCGGGTGCTCCAGGAGCGCGAGCATACCGGCGGCCAGGGTCTGCCGGACGTTCTCCGTGCCACCCACGAACAGGCTGTCGCAGTTGAGCACGACGTCGTCGACGGGGAGCGGCTCGCCGTCGACGGTGACCTGGGTGAGCACGCTCACCAGGTCGTCGCCGGGGTTCTCGCGGCGGTCGAGGGCCAGATCGGTGAAGTATTCGAGGATCTGCAGGTGGGCCAGGCTGCGTTCGGTGGCGGTGCCGGCGCAGAACGCGTCCCAGGCCCACTCGACGAGGTCGGGCCGGTCTCCGGCCGGGATGCCGAGGAAGGAGCAGACGACCTCGACCGGCAGCCGGGCGGCCACATCCGCGACGAAGTCGACGCGCCCGGCGGCGAGGCCCTCCTTCACGGCCGTCTGGGCGACGGCGTTCATCGATTCGGTGAGCCGCCGCAGGTTGCGCGGGGCGAACCACCCGGCGACCGCCTCGCGCAGCACCTGGTGGCGGGCCGGGGCGGCCAGTGCGAGCGTCCGCCCGCCGCCGGGGTCGGCGCCCTGCGCCAGGGGGCGCAGCAGGATGCCGGAGGCGGAGCTGAAGACCACTGGGTCGCGCAGCACCTCCCTGACCTCGTCGTGCCGGGTCAGCGACCAGAACCCGGGGAAGTCGCCGGGTTCGTGCCAGTGGACGGGGGCGTGGTCGCGCATCCACGCCCAGACCTCGTGGGCGCGGTCGTCGCGGTGGGTCGCGCCGTCGAGCAGGACGTCGGGGTTCACCGTTCACCCTCCAGGAGTGCGAGCTGCTCGTCGAGGGTGGCGTGGAGGTAGAGCTCCTTCGCGGTGATCCGGCGTCCGGCCAGGGCGCTGAGCGTGCGGGCCAGTTTGAGCACGGACAGGGAGTTGCCCCCCAGCGCGAAGAAGTTGGCGCCCGCCACCGCCTGCCCGGCGCTGACCCCGAGCGCCTCGGCCCAGGCCAGCGCGATCCGCTCGGCCGGCCCGGCGTCTTCTGGGACGCGTAACCGGTCCTTGTCGATCTTGTCGTGGGCGGTGCGCGGCAGCGTCTCGACGACCACGACCTGGTCGGGCACCAGAGCGGGACCCAGCAGCGCGGTCACCGTCGGCCGGACGGACGCGGCGTCGCCGGTCACGAACGCGCGGCAGATCGAGGTCGCCTCGTCGTAGGTCACGGCCGCGGCCAGGACGCCCGGGGCCGAGGCGACCGCGGCCTCGATGGTCTCCAGGTTGACCCGGACGCCACGCATCTTGACCTCGTTGTCGAGCCGCCCGACGAACTCCAGCTCGCCGTCCGGCGTGCGGCGGCCGAGGTCACCGGTCAGGTAGCGGCCGTCGACGAACACGGCCGCCGTCTGGGCGGGGTCGCCGACGTAGCCGGCGGTCACCCCCGGTCCGGAGATCGCGATCTGCCCGACCTCCCCGTCGGGGACGGGCCGCCGCGCGGCGTCCAGCAGGTCGATGGTCGTGCCCGGGATCGGCTTGCCGATGAGGGGAGCCTGCGGCCGGTCGTAGAAGCGGTAGGTGGCCCAGATCGTGCACTCCGTCGGGCCGTACTCGTTGCACAGCGCCACCCCCGGCAGGGACGCGAAGTGCTGGTCGATGACGCCCCGGGTGAGGGCCTCCCCCGCGCAGATCGCGACCTTCAGGGTGTACGGCAGGGTGTGCGGCCGGTCGGCCAGCACGCGGACCAGCTCGCCGTGGAAGCTCGGCACGGTGAGCGTGTGCGTGACGGAGTGGCGCACGACGAGCCCGGCGATGGCGTCGGGGTCGCGGCGCTCGGTGTCGTCGGCGATCACCAGGTGGCCGCCGGTGGTCAGGGCTCCCCAGACGGGCGTCATCGCGCCGTCGAAGTGGAGCGGGAACAGCAGCAGGAAGACCGGCTCACCGTGGGCCGCGTGGACGGTCAGGCGCGCGGCGTTGGCGTAGGCCAGATTGGCCCGCGACACCGAGACGCCCTTGGGCCGGCCGGTGCTGCCGGAGGTGTGCAGGACATAGGCCTCGCCCTCGGCCGGGGCCGGGGCGTACCGGTCGTCGCGGGTCAGCTCACCCGACAGGGGGTCGGCCACCAGGGCGATCCCGGCCGACTCCCTGATGTAGTCGGTCGTGCTCTCCGGATTGTCCGGGTTGAGCAGCACGAACGAGTGGCCTGCCAGGGCGACGCCCAGCAGCTGGACGATGGTCGTGACGGTCCGGTGGGCGGTCACGCCGATCCGCTGCGGCGGCAGGCCCGTCAGATCGGCCGCGAAGGCGCGGGCGAGCCGGACGAGTTCGGCGTAGGCGAGGGTCTGGCCGCCGAGGGTGACGGCCGGGTCTCCCGGACGCCGGCGGGCGGTCTCCACCACCGCTTGATCCACTAATGATTCAGTCGAATAAGAGATGCGTCTGTCCCCCATGGCGGCCGACTGTAACACGCCGGGTAATTGATTCTTCAAATGACTGGTAGCCCCCACACTTCCACCTTGGCGCTTCTCCGTATATCCCGCGTATATTCTCCGTATATGGCACCCCTATCTTCGCGAAGTGTTTCAGCATTCAACTATCCAGGAGCCCACAGAATGTCTCGACTCTGTGACACAACCGGCTCTTAAGCTGGGCTTTTGATCAGGTAGGGCGGCTTTTCCATGATCCGAGCACCCCTATTTCCCGACCCGTCCGGTTGCTTGCCGAATTCTCCGACCGTTTGCTAGCGTGCCGGGCGACGGGGTTCGAGTTTCTTTACGATGTTCACTTCCACGCGGGGGATCCAATTCGTGGGTGCTGATCTCTGCGTGCATTCTCGAAGGAGAGCCGTGACGCACGATTTCGAGTTGCGTCTCATTTCCGCCATTCAACCGGTGCGCCATTTCTTTCTGGCGCAGGTCCTCGAGTTCGCCATGACCAGCGGCCTCATGGACGCCCTCGACGACACCGTGGAGTCCAAGCCCGGCGACCTGGCCGCGCGGTTACGCATGGACGCCGGCCGGCTGACCGGTCTGCTCCGCTACCTGGCGGCCGAGGGGGTGGTCACGGGCCCGGAGGACCGGCCGGCGCTGACCGCGAAGGGCCGCGAGTTCCTGGCGTTCCGCCCCTGGTACGAACTGCTGATCGGCGGTTACGGGGCCACCCTGCTCGAACTGCCGCAGGTGATGGCCGACCGGGGCGTCTTCGCCTCCAGGAACGGCACGATGGTCGGGCGCGGCAGCTGCGGTATCAGCCGATACGACGCGATCCCGCTGGTCCGGCGGCTGCTCGCGACCCTGCCCGCCCCACCCGACGCCGTCGTCGACCTCGGCTGCGGCGACGGCACGTTCCTGCTCGACCTGTGCGCCGACGGCATCCGCGGGGTGGGGGCCGACCCCGACCCGGGCAACATCGAGGGGGCCCGGCTCGCCGCCGCCGGACGCGGCCTCGACCGTACCGTCGAGTTCGTCGTCGCCACCGCCGAGGACTACATGGCCGGGATCTCCGGACAGGACGGCGCGCCCTGCTTCATCACCGCCTTCTCACTCCAGGAGGTGCTGGAGCAGCAGGGGCGAGAGGCCACCGCGGAGGTCGTGCGCAAGGCCATCACCTGCGCGCCCGGCGCGCGCCTGGCGATCGTCGAGGTCGACCACCGGCCGCTCGACCCGGGCGTCACCCGCCACGGGCTGGGCCTGGCCTACTACAACCCGTACTACCTCCTGCACCAGATCACCGAGCAGCGCCTGGAGCGCCGCGCGTTCTGGGAGGGCCTCATCGACGAGGCAGGGGGCGTGGTCGACGAATGCCTCACCACCGACGTCAGCGTCGACTCCACCGGCCTGGAACTGGGGTTCCTCGTCCGTGCCGCGAGCGCCTGAAAGCCGACCGACCATCACCGCATCCTCACGGAGAGAGCCACCGTGTCCATGACATCGACCGGGCTGTGGCGGCAGCCGGACTTCCGCAACCTCTGGCTGGGGCAGACCTCGTCCATGTTCGCCGCGAACATGATCGCGGTGATGCTCCCGCTCCTGGCCACCCAGTTGCTCGACGCCTCGGTGTTCGAGGTCGGCGTGCTGGCGGCCGCGGGGCACTTACCCTATTTGCTGATCAGCCTGTTCGCCGGGGTGTGGCTCGATCGCCGGCCCAAGCGGCCGACCGTGGCCCTCGCCGACGCGCTGCGGGCCGTCCTGCTGGTCGCCATCCCGGTCGGATGGTGGCAGGAGTGGCTGAGCGTGCCGCTGCTGGCGGCGCTGGCGTTCCTCATCGGCGTGTGCAGCGTGGTGTCCGACATCGGCAGCGCCTCCCTGCTCCCGTTCCTGGTCGACCGCGACGACCTGATCGAGGGCAACAGCAAGCTGGAGCTGAGCGCGTCGGCCTCCAGCATCGGCGGGCACGCCATCGCCGGCGCGGCCTTCCAGTTCCTCACCGGGCCGGTCGCCATGGTGGTCAACTCGGTGCTGTTCGCGCTCTCCGCGCTGTTCACCGGGCTGATCAGGAAGAAGGAGGAGCCGGCCGAGGTCGAGGAGGGCCAGTCGATCTGGACGGACATGGCCGAGGGCATCCGGTTCGTGATCGGGCACGTGACGGTCCGCACGCTGATCCTCGCCACCCTGATCGTCAACTTCTTCACCGCGCTGGCCGAGCCCGCGTCCCTCACCTTCGTCACCAAGACGCTCGGCATCGCCCCCGTCTGGGTCGGCGTGATCTTCGCGTCCTCCGGGGCGGGCGCCCTGCTGGGCGCGATGCTGGCCGGGCCGATCAGCGCGCGCCTGCCGCTGGGCCGGCTGCTGATCCTCACCTCGGCGGTCGCCGCCCTCGCCTCGCTGCTCACGCCGCTGGCCACGTTCATGCCGGTGCCGGTCGCGGTCGCCCTGCTGGTCGTCATGTACACGGTCGACGCGGCCGTGATCGTCGTCTACAACATCAACGTCCGCGCCTACCGCGCGGCCATCACCCCCGACGCCTACCAGGGCCGCATGAACGCCGCCGCCCGGATGGCGGTGCTGAGCCTGGTGCCGGTCGGCGTCCTGCTCGGCGGCGGGCTGGGCATGCTCGTCGGGGTTCCGTGGGCGCTGGCCCTGGCCTCCCTCGGCATGTTCCTGTCCACCGTGGTGCTGGCCGCCTCCCACATCCGCCGGGTGGAGCGCATCCCCGACCTGGAGCCCCGGGAGCCCGTGGCCGACGTCGTCAGGGAGGAAGGGTGACCCCGCTGAGCGGCCGGGTCGTCGACGACCCGCACCAGCTCATCCGCGCCGAGGTGCTGGATCCCCAGTTCCGCTACGAGGCCGAGCACCTCCTGCCCTGGTACGTCGCCATCGAGAAGGCCCTGGCCGCCGAGTACGTCCGGATGGGCGTCATCAGTTCAGGCGACGCGAAGGAGATCGCCGCGGCACTCGACGCGATCACGCCCGCGGAGATCGAGTCGTGGCGGCAGCGCAGCCTCTCGGACATCGCCCTGGCCATGGAGCGTTTCGTGGCCGACAGGGTGCCCCGGCCCATTCCGGCCTGGCACGTCGACCGCAGCCGCAACGACCTCCAGGCCTGCGCGCAGCTCCTGGCGGGCAAGCGGTGGCTGTGCGACTTCGCCGCCGAACTGGAGTCGCTGACGGCGGCGATCCGCGCCTCGGCGACGGCCTCGGCGGAGCTGCCCATGCCGGGTTACACCCACTACCAGGCGGCCCAGATCATCACCCCGGGCTTCTACCTGGCGGCGCTGGCCGGCCGCCTGCAGCGCAGGTCCGCCCGGCTGCTGGCGCTGCTCGACGACATCGACGCCTGCCCGCTCGGCGCCGGCGCGATGTCGGGCCAGGAACTGGCCTGGGACCGTGACCGGCTGGCCGCCCTGCTCGGCTTCTCCCGGACCGAACCGGTCGCGCTCGACGCGGTCGCCTCACGCGAGTGGGCGGCCGAGGTCACGGCCGAGCTGAGCCTGGTCGGCGCCCTGCTCAGCCGGCTGTGCACCGACCTGCTGGTGTGGGGCGGCAGCGAACACGGCTTCTTCGACCTGCCGGACGCGCTGTCGGGCATCTCCGCGGCGATGCCGCAGAAGAAGAACCACCCGGTGCTGGAACGGATCCGCGGCCGGACCGCCCACCTGACCGCCTTCCACTTCGACGTGCTGCTCGGCCAGCGCAACACGCCCTACACGAACCTGGTCGAGGTCTCCAAGGAGAGCGGGGCCCATCTGCGCGCCGCGTTCGAGACCGGCTCTTCGGCCCTGCGGCTGCTGACGGTGGTGTTCGACGGGCTGACCTGGCGCGCCGACCGGTTGCGGCGGGCCTGCGAGGCGGAGTTCTTCGGCGGGTTCAGCCTGGCCAACCGGCTGACGCTGACCGCGGGGGTGCCGTGGCGCTCCGCCCAGGTGATCGCCGGAGCCTACGTGAAGCGGATGGTGGAGAAGGGGACCGCCCCCGGCGACGTCGACCCGGCGGCGCTGGCGGAGATCGCCGCCCGCCACGGTCACCCGCCGGCCGATCCCGACGGGCTGCTCGACGGGGTGTTCGACGTCGACGGGGCGCTGGCCCGGCTGAGCTCGGCCGGGTCGGCGCGTCCCGACCGGGTGGCGGAGGTCCTGGCCGTACAGGAGAAGGAGGCGCGGCGGCTCGGCGACGCCTGGCGGTCGCGGGCCCGGACGCTCGCCGGGGTGAGGGCGCGGTGACGCCCCCAGGACGCGGGCACGCGCGCGGCACCTTCGGCGAACTGCTGCAGGGGGTGCTCCCCGACGGCGGCCACTTCCTCGTGACGCTGCCCATCACGGCCGGGGTCACCGCGCACTTCCACCACGTCCCCGATGCCGACGACCTCACCGTCACCCCGGAGCACAAGCGCAAGTCGCTGGTCGTGGCCCGGCGGGCGCTGACCGCACTCGGCCGGCGCGGCGGCGGGCACCTGCGCCTCACCGGCGACCTGCCCGAGGGCAAGGGCATGGCCAGCTCGTCGGCCGACCTGGTGGCCACCGCGCGGGCGGTCGCCGCCTCGGTGAGCGGGGCCTTCGCGCCGGCCGAGGTCGAGGCGCTGCTGCGCGGCATCGAGCCGTCCGACGGCGTGATGTACGACGACGTCGTCGTCTTCCACCACCGGGAGGTGCGGCTGCACAGCAGGCTCGGCCACCTGCCCGACCTGGTGGTCGTCGGCTACGACGAGGGCGGCCAGGTCGACACGGTCGAGTACAACCGCAGGCTGCCGGCCGTCGGCCGGGCCGAACGCGTCGAATACGGGCACCTGCTCGACCGGCTGACCACGGCGGTGCGGGCCGCCGACGGGGCCGAGATCGGCCGGGTCGCGACCCGGAGCGCCGAACTGCACGCCGCGCACCGCGAACGGCGCGCCTTCGCGGCGGTCCGGCGGGCGGCCGACCTGGCCGGCGGCCTCGGCGTCGTCGCCGCGCACAGCGGGACCCTGCTGGGCGTGCTGCTCTCGGGGGACGACCCCGACCTCGACCAGAAGATCGCCGAGATCCGGCGGCAGTGCGCCGCGCTGGGCGGACCGCTCAGCGTGCACCGGGCCGTCACCCATCCCCGAGCGGAGGTCAACGGTGCTGCGTGAGCACATCCACGAGGTCATCGGCGACACCCCGCTGGTCCGGCTCCGCCTCGGCGGGCAGCCGGGACCGGCGGTGTACGCCAAGCTCGAACTGGCCAACCCGTACGGGATGAAGGACCGGGTGGCCAGGAACATCATCCGCTCCGCGCGGCGGGTCGGCGCGCTGGCCGAGGGCGCCCCGATCGTCGAGAGCTCCTCCGGGACCATGGCCCTGGGCGTGGCCCTGGTCGGCCGGTCGATGGGGCATCCGGTGCACATCGTCACCGATCCCCGGGTCGACCGGCTGACCCTGACCAAGCTGCGGTCGCTCGGCTGCGAGGTCCACGTCGTCGACCGGATGACCAGTCACGGCTGGCAGAGCGCCCGGCTGGAGCGGCTGGAGGAGCTGATGGCCGGCCTGCCGGGGGCGTTCTGGCCGCGCCAGTACAGCAACCCCGACAACCCGGGCGCCTACCGCGACCTGGCCGAGGAGATCCTCGCGGACCTCGGGCCGATCGACGTCCTGGTCGGCTCGACCGGGAGCGGGGGCTCCCTGTGCGGCACGGCCCGCCCATTGCGCACGGCGTGCCCGGGGCTGCGGGTGGTGGGCGTCGACTGCGTCGGCAGCGCGCTGTTCGGCCAGACCGACCGGGCCGGACGCCTGCAGAGCGGGCTGGGCAACAGCCTGCGCCCGCAGAACCTCGACCACACGCTGATCGACGAGGTGCACTGGCTCAACGACCACGAGGCGTTCGCCGCCACCCGGGAGCTCGCCGCCGAACAGCAGATCTTCGCGGGCAACACGTCCGGCTCGGTCTACCAGGTGCTCAAGGACGTGGCCGCCCGCGCCGAACCGGGCACCCGCATCGTCGGCATCTTCCCCGACCGGGGCGACCGGTACGTCGAGACCGTCTTCGACGACGACCACTGGGGCGAACACGACGTGGCCGCGCTCCCCCGGGCGGGGCGGGCGGCAGAGGTGGCGTACGGGACCGAGGTCCTCACCTGGTCGCGGGCCGACGCGAGCGCGATCCCGCGCGACCGGCGGCATCTGGTGTTCGTCGAGTCGAACACCACCGGGACCGGTATGCGGGCCCTGGACCTGGCCCGCGAGCTCGACGTCGAACCGGTGCTGCTCACCTCCCGTCCGGAGCGCTACCGGGGGCTGGCGGCCACCGGCGCCGAGGTGATCGTCTGCGACACCACCTCGCTGCCCGCGCTGCGCGAGGTGCTGCAGCGCCGTTTCCACCGCGCCGAGCTGGCGGGGGTGACCACCACCAGCGACTACTCCGTCCCGTTCGCCGCCGACCTGGCCGCCTGGCTGCACCTGCCCGGCAACTGCCCCGACGCCGTGGCGACCTGCCGGGACAAGGGGCGGCTGCGCGCGGCCCTCACCGAACTGGCGCACCCCCGCTGGACCCGCGTCACCGACCCGGGGCAGGTGGCCGCGGCGGTCGCGCACGCCGGGCTGCCGTGCGTGGTCAAGCCCGCCGACGAGTCGGGCTCCCAGGACGTCGTGCTGTGCTCCGGCGTCGAGGAGGCGATCGCGCACGCGGCGACCGTGCTGGCCAGGACCGAGAACGCCCGGGGGCTGCCGACGGCGGGGGCGGTCCTCGTGGAGGAGTACCTCGGCGGTCCCGAATACAGCGTCGAGATGTTCAGTCACGGCG
Organism: Herbidospora mongoliensis; assembly: GCF_001570545.1. Taxonomy (GTDB): domain Bacteria; phylum Actinomycetota; class Actinomycetes; order Streptosporangiales; family Streptosporangiaceae; genus Herbidospora; species Herbidospora mongoliensis. The sequence goes on from NZ_BBXD01000009.1 coordinate 475,079, forward strand.
GGCGGCACCACCTGGTCGGCGTCACCGCCAAGACCGTGGCCGGTCTGCCCTGGTTCGTCGAGACGCAGCACCTGTTCCCGGCGGCCGTCCCCGCGTCGGTGGAGCAGGTCGTCCGGGCGGCGCTGGAGGCCACCGGGTTCCGGCTCGGCGCCTCGCACACCGAGGTCAAGCTCACCGCGGGCGGGCCGGTGATCGTCGAGCTCAACGCCCGGCTGGCCGGCGGCATGATCCCCGAGCTGATCCGCCGCGTCACAGGTGTCGACCTGCTGCGCCAGCAGCTGCGCGCGGCCCTCGGCCTCGACCCCGAGCTGACGCCCGAGCGGCAGGAGCGCGGCGGCATCCGGTTCCTGCGGTCGGAGCAGGCGGGCCGACTGGTCCGCGTCGAGGGGGTGGAGCGGGCCGAGGCCGTGCCCGGCGTCGTGCTGGTCACCGTGACGGCCGAGCCCGGTTCCCTGATCGGGCCGCCGAAAGACGCGTACGGACGACTGGGCTACGTCGTCGCCACCGGCGACGAGACGGAGAAGGCCCTGGTCGCGGCTGAGAACGAGATCCGCTTCGTGGTGGAGGCCGAATGATCGAGATGCGAAGTGACACGTTCACCCAGCCGACCCCCGCCATGCGCCGGGCGATGGCGGACGCCGAGGTGGGCGACGACGTCTACGGGGAGGACCCGACCGTCAACGCCCTGGAGGAGCGCACCGCCGCCCTGCTCGGCAAGCAGCGGGCCTGCCTGATGCCCAGCGGGACGATGGCCAATCTGGCGTGCATCCTGGCCCACTGCCCGCGCGGCACGAAGGTCCTCGTGGGCGCGGAGACCGACATCTATCTGTACGAGGCCCACGGCGCCGCCGTCGTGGGAGGCGTCTCCTACGAGCCTCTCCCCAACGGGCCCGACGGCCGGATCGCCCTCGGCGCGCTGGCCGCCGCGTTCCCCGAGGAGGAGGGCGACCCCCAGTTCGCCGAGGTCGGCCTGATCTGCCTGGAGAACACCCACAACCGGTGCGGCGGCGTGGTCCTGCCGCCCGGCTACGCCCGGGAGGTGCGGGCGTTCGCCGACGAGCGGGGGGTGCCCGTGCACCTCGACGGCGCCCGGCTGTTCAACGCCGCCACGGCCATGGGGGTGTCCCCGGCGGCGGTGGCCGAGCACGCCGACTCGGTGCAGTTCTGCCTCTCCAAGGGGCTGGGCGCGCCGATCGGCTCCATGGTCGCCGGGGACGAGGCGTTCGTCGGCCGGGTCCGGCGGCTGCGCAAGATGCTCGGCGGCGGCATGCGGCAGGCGGGGATCGTCGCGGCGGCCGGGCTGGTCGCCCTCGACACGGCGGGGCGGCTGGCCGAAGACCACGAGCACGCCCGGCTGCTGGCCAAGGGCCTGGCCGACGTGCCCGGCGTGGAGATCGACCCGTCGGGCGTCCAGACCAACATCGTGCTGTTCCGGGTGGCCGGGCCCGCGCCGCCGGAGTTCGTCCGGCGCTGCCGGGACGGCGGCCTGGCCATCGGGGAGTTCGGCCACGGCCGGTTACGCGCGGTCACCCATCTGGGGGTCACCCGCCCGGACGTCGACACCGCGCTCGACATCATCCGCACGGCGATCGGGAGAGACAGATGACATACGAGGTCGTGGTGAACGACGAGGAGCAGTATTCGATCTGGCCGCACGAACGCGAGATGCCCGCCGGATGGCGGGCCGCCGGGTTCAGCGGCCCGCGCGAGGAGTGCCTGGACCACATCTCCCGGGTGTGGACCGACATGCGCCCGCTGAGCCTGCGGCGGAAACTGGGCCGGCCGTGATCGCCGAGATCTCCGCGCTGCAGCGACGGCTCGGCCACGCGGACGCCAACCCCGGACACGACTGGCTCAACCTGGTCGAGAACGTGCCCCAGTGGCCCGACCCGCCGGGCCTGCCCGCCGCCCCGGCCGGAACGCCGTTCGGGTACGCCCCCTCGCAGGGCCACCCCGCGCTCATCGAGGCCCTGGTCAAGCGGGAACGCACCGTCAGCGCCGCCGCGCACGTCGACGAGGCGAACGTGCTGGTCACCGCAGGCGGCATCCACGCGATCGGGCTGGTGCTGCGCGAACTGGCCGCCCTCGGCCACCACCGCGCCCTGCACGCCACGCCCGTCTTCATCGGCGTGCACGACCTCATGCGGGCCGCCGGGATGACCCCTCGGGCGCTCCCCCTCACCGGCACACCCGACGACCTGCCGCTGCTGCTCGCGCACGTCGACGGCCCGACCGTCGTCTACCTCAACCTTCCGCACAACCCGACCGGGGCCGTGCTCTCGCCCGGCCTGCTGCCGGTGCTGCGCGAACTGGCCGCCCACCCGGACGTCTTCGTCCTCTACGACGCGGTCTACGACTCCTTCGACTTCCGGTCCGCGCCCTGCCCGGCACCCGTCGACCTCGCCGTGTCCGGCCCGCGCATGGCGGTGGTGAACTCCGCGTCCAAGAGCCTGGGGCGTCCCGGTGAGCGGGTGGGCTGGGTGGTGGCCGCCGAGGGCGTGATCGCCGGGCTGGTGCCCCGGCTGGAGTGGGAGATCGTCTCGGTGAACGGCGCCGCCCAGCACGCGGTCGCCGCCGCGCTGACCGCCGGGAACGCTCCTCTGGTGGACGCGGTGCGCCGGGGGCGCGCGGCGTTCGCGCGGGCCGTGGCGGGCACCCGGCTCGACACGCCCCTGCCGCCCGGCGGCAGCCAGTTGTGGATGGACCTCGGCGTCGGCGACGTGGAGGCGTTCGCCGACTTCGCCCTGCACCGCCACCATCTGGTGCTCACCACCTCCGCCAACTACGCCCCGGCGCTGCCCGGCCACATCCGCTTCCCCACCGGCATGCCGGAGGAGCTGATCCGGCGCTCCCTGGCCGTGCTGGCCGACGCGCTCGACGACTGGGAGCGCCGATCATGAGGGAGTTCACGCCCGCCCACCGGCTGTTCGACGAGGTGGCGCGCCGGCACGCGGACGCCGTCGCGGTCGAGGCCCCGGACGGGGACCTGACCTTCGCCGAACTCGACGCCCGGTCCCGCGATCTGGCCACCCGGCTGCTCCGGCGCGGCGCGGGCGCCGAGACGGTGGTCGCGGTCGGCTGCGGCCGCACCACCGAACTGATCGTCGCGATGCTCGGCGTGCTGCGGGCGGGGGCCGCGTTCCTGCTGCTGGACACCGGCGAACCGGCCGCGCGGACCAAGGAGAAGCTGGCCCTCGCCGACGCCGCGTTCATGGTGGGCGGCGACGACGGCCACGGGCTGCCGTTGATCCCCGTCCAGGCGGCGGCCTCGGATCCCGGTGTGCTGCCCGAGGTGCATCCCCGTCAGCTCGCCTACGTCGTGTTCACCTCCGGCACCACGGGCGTGCCCAAGGGCGTGCTGATCGAACATCTCGGCCTGGCCGAGCACGTGCTGACCCAGCTCGCGCCCGTCTACCGGCGGGTCGGGCCCGACGGCACGCTCAGCGTCGGCGGCGGCGCGCCCGTGACCTTCGACTCCTTCATCGACCAGGTGCTGCCGACGCTGACGCTCGGGCACCGGCTCGTGCTGCTCGGCGAGATGGAGCGGCGCGACCCCGGCAGCTTCCTGTCCAGGAGGACCGACGTGGTCGACTGCTCCCCCTCCCAGCTCTCGCTCCTGGTGGAGTTCGGCCTGCTCGACGGGCCGCTCAGGCTGGCCGTCTTCGGCGGCGAGAAGCCGGGCCCGGAGATGTGGCGGGCCCTGCGCGCGGCTGCCGCCCAGGCGGTCAGCGTGTACGGAGCCACCGAGTGCTCCATCGGCTCGGTCGAGGCCAGCCCGCACGACAGCGACCGCGTCTGCCTGGGGGAAGCGGCCGGTTCGGCCACCCTCCACCTGCTCGGCGACGACCTGCGCCCGGCCGACGAGGGCGAGATCTACTTGGGCGGCCCGGGGGTCGGCCGGGGCTATCTCGGCGATCCACGGCAGACGGCGGAACGGTTCGTTCCCGACCCGTTCGGCGAGCCGGGATCGCGCATGTACCGCACCGGTGACCTGGGCCGCCGAGCCCCCGACGGGCTGCTGGAGTTCCAGGGCCGGGCCGACGACCAGGTCAAGATCAGCGGCTACCGCATCGAGCCAGGTGAGGTCGAGGCCGTGCTCGACACCCTGCCGGGGGTGCGGCGCTCGGCCGTGGTCCCGGCGGCCGTCCAAGGCCGGGTGGCCCATCTGGTCGCCTACGTCGAGACCTCGCCCGACTACGACGAGGCGGCCGTGCGGGCGGAGCTCGGCGCGCGGCTGCCGGGCTATCTGGTGCCCAAGCGGGTGGTGCCGATCGCGGCGCTGCCGCTGACGCCCAACGGAAAAGTCGACAGGAATCGTCTGCGGGGGATGCAGCAGTGAAGCGGATGACGCGACCCGTCCCGGTGATGGTCGGCGGCGACCTGCTCTACCGGGTCGAACGGCTCCACCACGTCCTGGTGACCTTCCCCGGGACCCGGGGCGGCACCACGCTCAGCGTCGCCCTCGACCCCGACCGGACCGTGGTCGCCGGGGGCACGCTCCACCTGGAGGGCTCGCTGACCCTCGACCGCCGGCCGGTCCGGTGCGTGGCCGACGTCGATCTGACCACCGGCACGGGTCTGGGGATGGTCGCATGAGCTCCCGGCAGGACCGGCTGCGGGAGATCATGGCCCGCCGCCGCGCCGAGGCCGCCGCGCCGGACCTCCGGCGGGTGGGGCCAGGCGAGACGGTGCCCGCCTCGTTCGCCCAGCGCCGGTTGATCTTCCTGGACACCCTCGGCGGCCCGTCCGCCGCCTACAACGTGCCACTCGTCTTCCGGCTGACCGGCCCGCTGCGGCCCGATCGGCTGCGCGCCGCGCTGCGCGCCGTCCACGACCGGCACGAGGCGCTGCGCACCCGCTTCACCCAGGCCGGCGACGGCGTGGTCGCCCAGACGCCGGGCCCACCCGGCGACCTGATCGAGGAGTCGGCGCGGTCCTGGGAACAGGCGGAAGAGCGGGCCGCGGAGCTGGCCGCGATCCCGTTCGACCTGGGCGGCGGCGAGCTGACGCGGCAGACCCTGATCAGGGTCGACGCCACGTCGCACCTGCTGGTGCTGGTCCTGCACCACGCCCTGTCCGACGGATGGTCCGAGCGCGTCCTGCTCGGCGAACTGGCCGCCGCCTACGCCGGGGAGTCGCTGCCGGAACCGGGCCCGCAGTACCGCGACCACACGGCGTGGGAGTACGAGACGTCCGCACGTGGCGGGTTCGAAGACGGCCTGGCCTACTGGTCGCGGACCCTCGCGGGGGCGCCCGCCGACCTCAGGCCGCCCGGCGACCGGCCCCGGCCCGCCCGGCCGTCCGGGCGCGGCGGCACCCTGGCGATGGAGCTGCCGGAGGTCGCCGTCGGGAACGCGACGTCGTTCATGGTCGCGCTCGCCGCGCTGGCGGTCCTCCTCCAGCGCTACACGGGCAGCCGTGACCAGGTCATCGGCGTCCCGGTCGCCAACAGGGAGCGGCCGGAGTTCGAGCGGACCGTCGGGCTGTTCGTCAACTCGGTCGCGCTGCGGGTGACGGTGGCCGGGACCGCGCGCTCCCTCACCGGCGAGGTCCGCGACGCGCTCCTGGCCGCCCAGGACCACCAGGCCGTGCCCTTCGACGCGGTGGTCGACCGGGTGAGCGCGGGCCGGGATCCCTCGGTCACGCCGCTGTTCCAGGTGATGGGCAACCTGGAGGCGCACCTGGAGCCGTTCGCGCTGGGCGACGTCGAGGCGGTGCCCGTGCCGGTCGAGACGCCCACCGCCAAGTTCGACCTGTCGCTGCACGTGGGCCCAGGGCGGGCGACCTTCGAATACGCCACCGACCTCTACGACCGGGCCACCGTCACCCGCCTCGCCGGCCACTACGTGTCGATCCTGCGGGCCTTCGCCGCCGGCCCCGACCTGCCGCTGGCCGAGCTGGCCCTCTGTCCGGGCGAGGAGCGGGTGGACCTCGCCGCCGCCCGCTCCTTCGTCCCCGGCGCGACCGGGGAGGAGTGCTTCCTGCTGGACGAGGACGGGCACGCCGTCCCGCCCGGCGTCGCCGGCGAGCTGTGCTTCGACGGCGTCGGCAGCGGTCATCTGGCCAGGCGGCTGACCGGCGGCGGCCTGGAGTACGCCGGGGCACGCGACCGGGCCGTAGTCCTGGACGGAGTCAGAATCGCCCCCGACCTCATCGAACGGGCCCTCACGGAACGGGTGCGCGAGGCCGCCGTCGTCGTCAGGGACGGCCGGTTGATCGCGTTCGTGGTCGGCGACGCCGATGTGGCCGGCTTCCTGGCCGGACGGTTCCCGCGCTCCTGGCTGCCTGCCGCGATCCATGTCGTGCCCGACCTCACCGATCTCACCGAGCCCCGGGCGCCGGAGGAGCCGTGGACGGACGCCGAACGGCGCGTCGCCGCCGTGTTCGCCGACGTCCTCGGCCGTCCCGTCGGGCGGCTCGACGATTTCTTCTCCGTCGGCGGCCACTCCCTGCTGGCCATCAAGGCGGTGGCGCGGCTGGGCGAGGGCGTCCCGCTGCGGCTGCTGTTCGAGGAGCCGACCGTCGCCGGGCTGACCCGGCGGCTGGAGACCCATACGGCGGGGCCCGCCCGGCGGATCGTCCCGTCCGGCCCCGGCGGGCCCGCGCCGCTGTCCATGAACCAGGAGCACATGTGGTTCATGGAGCAGTTACGCCCCGGCGACCCGCTCTACACGATCACCCAGGAGTTCGACCTCGACGGCCCGGTCGACGTGCCCGCCCTGCGCGCCGCGCTCGCCGAGGTCGTGGCCGTCCACGACGTGCTGCGCGGCCGGATCGAGGTGGTCGACGGGGTGCCGGTGCAAGTGCCGGTCGAGGTCACCGAGGCCGACCTGTGGGACTCCGGCCGCCCGATCGACCTGGCCACCGGGCCGATGGTGAAGGCCGAGCTGGCAGGCACGCGGCTGCGCCTGCACGTCCACCACATCGCCTTCGACGAGTGGTCGGCGCCGGTGCTCTACCGCGACCTGGCCCTGGCCTACGAGGGCAAGCGACTGGCCCGGCCCGCCGTGCAGTACGCCGACTTCGCCCGCTGGCAGCGCGAGACCTACACCCCCGAACGGCGGGACGCAGACCTCGGTTACTGGCGTGACCGGCTGGCCGGTGCGCCGACCCTGCTGCACCTGCCCCAGGACCGGGCGCGCCCGGCCGTGCGCTCCTACCGGGGCGGGACGTGGCGGCACGTGATCGGCCCCGGCCTGGCCACGCGGCTGGCCGGGCTCGCGGCGGCCGAGGGCGCGACGCTCTACATGACCCTGCTGGCGGCGTTCTCCGCCGTGCTGCACCGCTACTCGCGCGAACACGACCTGCTCGTGGGCACCGGCGTCACCAACCGCGACTCCACCGAGGTCGAGCAGCAGATCGGCTACTTCCTGAACGTGCTGGTCGCCCGCTCGACGGTCACCGGCTCGACGACGTTCCGCGACCACCTGCGCGCGACCCGCCGCCACGTCCTCGACGGCTACGCCCACCGCGACCTGCCGTTCGCCAAACTGGTCGAGCATCTGGTGCCCGAGCGGTCGGCCACCCACAGCCCGCTCGTCCAGGTCGTCTTCACCATGCAGGACGAGGCCGCCCCCGAGCTGACCCTGCCCGGCACGGTCGTCCGCCCGGTGCCCCCGGGTGACGCGCCGCTCGACATGGACCTGCTGCTGTCGGTGCGCAAGGTCGCCGCCGGGCTGGAGGTGCGGGTCGACTTCAACCACGACGTCTTCGACGCGGAGACGGCCCGGCGGCTGGCCGCCCACCTGGAGACCCTGCTGGCGTCGGCGGCCGACGACCCCGACGGCCTCCTGCTGCGGCTGCCCATGGTCGGCCCGGCCGAGCGGGCCGAGCTGATCGCACTGGCCGAGGGCACCGACCGGGCGCCCCACGACGTCGCGCTCGTCCACCAGTTGTTCGAGCGGCAGGCGGCGCGCACCCCCGACGCCATCGCACTCGTGCACCGCGACGAGCAGCTCACCTACGCGCGGCTGGACGGCGAGGCCAACGCGCTCGCCCACCGCCTGCGCGAACTGGGCGTCGGCGCGGAGCGCGTCGTCGGGATCGTCGCCGAGCGGTCGCCCGAGACCTTCGTCTCGGTGCTCGCCGTGCTCAAGGCGGGCGGCGCGTTCCTGCCGCTCGACCCGGTCCAGCCGCCGCTGCGGCTGCGGCACATGCTGACCGGGAGCGGCGCGGTCGCCGTGCTCTCGGCGACCGAGCTGGACGGCGTCGCCGTCGTCGATCCGCGCGGCCTGGAACCCCGCGCCGACGCGCCGCCGTGCGACGCCCACCCCGAGAGCCTGGCCTACGTCCACTACACCTCGGGCTCCACCGGCCTACCCAAGGGCGTGGCGCACAGCCACGCAGCGATGGCGGCCCTCATGGGGTGGGACGGCGAGGACATCCCGGTCAGGCCGGGCGGGTCGGTCCTCCAGTACAACGCGCTCACGTTCGACCCCTCGTTCCTGGAGATGTTCTCCGCCTGGCAGGCCGGGGCCCGGCTGATCGTGCTGGACTCCGACGAGGCCCGCAAGGACGCGGGGGCCGTGCTCGACCTGCTCGAACGCGAGCAGGTCGAACGGTGGGGCGCCGCCTACTCGGGGGTGCTCAACGTGGTGACCTGGGCGCGGGAGCAGGGGCGGCCCCGGCGGCTCGCGCTGCGGTCGCTGATCTCGGGCGGCGAGACCCTGCGCGTCACCTCCGACCTGGCGACGTGGTTCGCCGGCCTGCCCGGCTGCCGCCTGATCAACCACTACGGCCCGACCGAGGTGAACACCGCGAGCAGCCACGTCATGGACGAGATCAGCGAGGGCCAGGCCCCACCGATCGGCCGGCCCGGCTACCGCACCCGCTTCTACCTCCTCGACGAGCACGGCGACCTCGCGCCCTCGGGCGTGCCCGGCGAGCTGTACATCGGGGGCGCGCACCTCGGCCGGGGGTACGTCGCCCGGCCCGACCTGACCGCCGACCGGTTCCTGCCCGACCCGTTCAGCGACGAGGCGGGGACCCGGCTCTACCGGACCGGCGACGTGGCCCGGCTGCGTACCGACGGGGAGCTGGAGTTCCTCGGCCGGGCCGACGCCCAGCTCAAGCTGCGCGGCTACCGGATCGAGCCGGAGGAGGTGGAGGCGTGCCTGGCCGAGGGGCCGGGCGTGGCCGAGGCCGCCGTCACCGTGGCGGGCCAGGCGCTGGTCGCCTGCCTGGTGGTCGACGACGGCTACGACCTCGACACGCTGCGCGACGCGCTCGCCCGGCACCTGCCCGACTACATGATCCCCGGCCGCTTCACGGTCGTGTCGGCGCTGCCTACGACGTCCAGCGGGAAGCTCGACCGGTCGGCGCTGGCCGAGCTCGCCGGGCCGGGCGACGCCGAGGCGTTCACCGCCCCGAAGGGTGAGCTGGAGCAGCGGATGGCCGGGCTGTGGGAGGGCGTGCTCGGCGCCGGGGCGGTCGGCCGCGACGACGACTTCTTCGCGCTCGGCGGGCACTCGCTGCTGGCCACCCGGCTGGTCGCCCAGGCGCGGTCCGAGTTCGGCCGGGAGGTCTCGGTCGGCGACCTGTTCGACGCGCCCACCGTGGCCCGCTTCGCCGCCGCCGTCGCCGCGGCTCCGGCGGAAGGTCCCGCCGTGGTGCGCAGGAGGGCACGCTCATGACGGTCACGACGATGTACGACTGGTTCGCCCGCTCGGCCGCCCGGTTCCCCGGGGAGACCGCGCTGGAGGTCGCGGACGACCGGCTCACCTACGCCGAGCTGGCCACTCTGTCCGACCGGTGCGCCGCCCGCATCCTGGAAGCGTGCGGCGGCGTGCCGCCCCGCCGGGTAGGGCTGCTGTGCGGCCGGTCGGTGCCCGCCTACGCGGGCTACCTGGCGATTCTTCGGCTGGGGGCGACCCCCGTACCGCTGAACCCGGCTTTCCCCGAGGAGCGCAACCGGACCATCGCCGCGCAGGCGGAACTCGACCTGATCGTGGACGACGACCTGACCAGCGGCCTGGGCGCGGCCGACCTGCCCGACGGGCTGCGGGCCGCCCCCGACGACGTGGCCTACCTGCTGTTCACCTCCGGGTCCACCGGCACGCCGAAGGGGGTGCCGCTGCTGCACCGCAACGTCGTGCCGTTCGTCCACTACCTGATCGGCCGCTACCCGGCCGGGCCGGGGGCCCGGCTCTCCCAGGCGGCGGAGCTGACCTTCGACCCGTCGGTGCACGACATGTTCCTGGCCTGGGGCACGGGCGCGGCGCTGGTCGTGCCGACCCGCGGCGAGCTGCTCGAACCGGTGGAGTTCGTCCGGCGGACGCGGCTCACGCACTGGTATTCGGTGCCCTCGGTCATCTCCTCCGCCGACCGGCTGGGCACGCTCCGGCCCGGGGCCATGCCGACGCTGCGGTTCAGCATGTTCGCCGGGGAGCCGCTGATGCTGGCCCAGGCCCGCGCGTGGCGGAGGGCCGCGCCGGACAGCGAGATCGACAACATCTACGGGCCGACCGAGCTGGCCGCCTGCTGCGACTTCCGGCTCGACCGGGATCCGGAGAAGTGGCCGGTCACGGGCAACGGCACGGTGCCGATCGGGCTGCCGTACACGGGGATGGAGTATCTGCTGCGCGACGGCGAGCTGTGCATGCGCGGGACCCAGCGCTTCCCCGGATACCTCGATCCGGCCGCCAACACCGACCGGTTCGTCGCCGGCGGCCGGATCTGGCGGGAGGCGGCCCCGCCGCCCGCCGACGCCTGGTACCGGACCGGTGACCTGGTGTCCGAGCACGACGGGGCGCTGGTCCATCTGGGGCGGCTGGACCACCAGGTCAAGGTGCGCGGGCAGCGGGTCGAGATCGGCGAGATCGAGGCCGCGCTGCGGCGGGTGCCGGGGGTCCGCGACGCCGTCGTGGGGGCCCACGACGACGGCGAGTCGGGCCTGGAACTGCGGGCGGCCTACACCGGGCTGCCGCACCGGCCCGACGACCTGGCCGCGACGCTGGCGCGCACGCTGCCCGCCTTCATGGTCCCCGCGCTGGTGGAGCACTTCGACGAACTGCCCCTGACCTTCAACGGCAAGATCGACCGCTCGATCGTCACCGCCGTGTTGTTCGACCGAGCAGAGAGCTGACCCATGTCCCAGATGTCCAAGACCGTGACGGACCGGCTGGTCACGTTGTTCCGTGAGGTGACCGGCGAGGACGCCCTCGGCGCCGACGACGACTTCTTCTCGTACGGAGACTCGATCCTGGCCGCCCGGCTCATCATGCGCGTCCGGGCCGAGTTCGACCGGGACGCGCCGCTGAGCTCGATCTTCGAGGGGCGCACGCCGGCCGGGCTGGCCCGGCTGCTCACCGGGGGCGCCGAACGGCTCGCGCCCATCCCTCCGGCCCGGCGGCCGGCCCGCCTGTCGTTCGCCCAGGAACGCCTGTGGTTCCTGCACCAGCTCGACCCCGGCGACCCGGCGTACAACGAACCGCTGGTCTACCGGGTGCGGGGCGAGCTCGACCTGTGGGCGCTGCGCTGGGCGCTGCGCCGCGTGGTCACCCGGCACGAGGCGCTGCGCACCGACCTGGTGCTGGAGGGCGACGTCCCCGTGCAGCGGGTGCGGGCCGAGTTCGAGGTGGAGTTCGAGGAGGAACCCGGTTTCTCCCTGGAACGGCTGGTCGCCGAGATCCGCCGCCCGTTCGATCTGGGCGACTCTCCCCTGGTGCGCGGCCGCGCCTTCCGGGTGGCCGAACGGGAGTGGGTGCTCCTGTTCACCCTCCACCACGCCGTCACCGACGGCTGGGCCAACATGGTGTTCCTGCGCGAGCTGAGCACCGGCTACCGCCTGGCGGTCACCGGCGCGGCCGACGCGGAGCCGCCGCTCGCCGCCCAGTTCTCCGACGTCGCCGCCTGGGAGCGGCAGGCCGTCGGCGAGACGGGCGGCGACCGGCTGGAGCAGTGGGCCGAGATCCTGCGCGGCGTGCCGGGCACCCCCGCGCTGCGGCCCGACCGGCCGCGCCGCCCCGAACCCACCTACGCGGGCGACGAGGTGCTGTTCGACCTGGAGCCGCGGCTGGCCGAGGCCGCCCGCGCGCTGGGCGTCTCGACCTTCACCTTCACCCTCGCCGTCTTCACCGCCGTGCTGCACCGCTGGACCGCCGAGAACGACCTGGTCGTGGGCATCCCGTCGGCCAACCGCCCGCACCCCGACGCCGAGTCCATGATCGGCTTCTTCGTCAACACCCTGCCGATCCGGTCCCGGTACGACCCCGCCGAGCCGTTCACCGTCTTCCTGAACCGGGTCGACGCCGCCGTCCGGCGGGCGACGGCCCTGGAGGACGTGCCGTTCGAGCAGATCATCCGCACGCTCGGCAGCGGCGGCTTCCTGCCGCTCGTCCAGGTGATGTTCGCCTTCCAGAACACCTTCGACCGGCGCTTCGCCCTGGAGGGCCTGGACGTCGAGCTCGAGCACACCCACAACCGCGCCGCCCGCTTCGACCTGACGGTGTTCGTCACGCAGGCCCCCACCGGGGTGCTCGAATGCGAACTGGAGTACAACACCGACCTGTTCGACCGGCGGACCGCCGAAAGGTTCGTCGCCGCCCACCGGACCGTCCTCGACGGCGTGCTCGCCGACCCGGGCCGGCCCGTCGGCGACTACGACCTGCTCCCGGCCGGTGAACGCGACCGCCTGCGCGGCTGGAACCAGACGCGGACCGCCTTCCCCGACGTCCCGCTGCACACCCTGATCGAGGCGCGCGCCGACGAGCGGCCGGGCGCGGTCGCGGTCGCCTGCGACGACGGCGAGATCACCTACGCCGAGCTCGACCAGCGGGCCAACCACCTCGCGCACCGCCTGCGCGCCCTCGGCGTCGGCCCCGACGCGGTCGTCGCCGTCTGCCTGGACCGCTCGATCGATCTGGTCGCCGGACTGCTGGCGGTGCTCAAGGCGGGCGGCGCCTACCTGCCGCTCGACCCCGCCACCCCACGCCTGCGCCTGGACGCCATCGCCGAGGGCGCGGGCGCCCGGTGGTGCCTGACCTCCTCGGCGCAGCGTGCGGCCGCGCCGCAGGTCGAGCACGTGCTGTGCCTGGACACGCTCAGGGGCCTGGCCACCGCCCGCCCGGAGGTCCCCGTCGAACCCGGGCACCTGGTCTCGCTCTACTCCACCTCCGGCTCGACCGGGACGCCCAAGGCCGTGGCCAGCACCCACCGGGGCTGGGCCAACCGCATGGCGTTCATGCAGCGCCACCACGGCCTGCGGCCGGGCGAGACGGTGCTGCACAAGACGACGCTGACGTTCGACGACTCGGCGCTGGAACTCTTCTGGCCGCTGATCGAAGGCGGGCGGATCTGGCTGATCGCCCCCGACCTGCACCGCGACCCGCGCGCCGTCCTCGACGCGGCCGCGCGCAGCCGCACCGTCCACCTCCAGGTCGTGCCGAGCATGCTCGCGATGATCGTCGACGCCCTCGACGAGGAGAGCGCCGCCGGGCTGGACGCGCTGCGCACCGTGGTCTCCAGCGGCGAGGCGCTCTCGGGCGACCTCGCCCGCCGCTTCCACGAGGCGCTGCCGGGCGTCCGGCTGGACAACACCTGGGGCGCCACCGAGGTGTCGATCGACTCCACCACCCACACCGCCGTCCCGGCCGACTTCGAGGAGACGGGCGCGGTCAGCCTGGGCCACCCCTTCGACAACAACGAGATCCACGTGCTCGACGAGACGCTGGCCGAGGTCCCCGTCGGCGTCACCGGCGACCTGTACATCGCGGGCACGGGCCTGGCCCGGGGGTACGCCGGAGATCCCGCCAAGACGGCCGCCGCCTTCCTGCCGCACCCGTTCCGGCCCGGCGAGCGGATCTATCGCACGGGCGACCGGGGCCACCGCCGCGAGGACGGCTCGCTGATGTTCGCCGGCCGGACCGACCACCAGGTGAAGATCCGCGGCATGCGGGTGGAGCTGGGCGAGATCGAGGCCGTGCTGTCCGGGCACCCGGGCGTCGGCGAGGCCGTGGCGGTGGTGTCATCGGGCCGGGTGATCGGCTACGTGACCGGCGACGCCGACCCGGACCTGATACGGCAGCGGTGCGCCGACTGGCTGCCGTCCCACATGCGCCCGGTGGCCGTGCTGGTGCTCGACCGGCTCCCGCTCACGCCGAACGGGAAGGTCGACCGCTCGGCGCTGCCCTCCCCCGACATGGCCGCCGAGGCCGACGCCGAACCGCCCCGCGGACCCGTGGAGGAGCTGCTCGCCGGGGTCTGGGCCGAGGTGCTCGGCGTCGACCGGGTCGGCGCCGGCAGCCAGTTCTTCGAGCTGGGCGGCCACTCGCTGGCCGCCGCCCAGATGGTCAACCGGCTGCGACGGGAGTTGGGCCTGCAGGTGCCCGTCCGGTCCGTCTTCCTGCGCCCGGTCCTGCGTGACCTGGCGGCCGAGGTGGAGGACCTGCTGCTGGAGACCGGCGACGAGGTCCCCGCATGATCCCGCTCACGCCCGGCCAGATCCGCGGCTCGTTCGTCAACCTCTCGCGGCGGCAGGCCAAGGAACTGTCCGTCCCCCAGCTCGAGGAGGTCGCGTGGGACACCCTCGACTTCTTCGCCTGGCGGCACGGGCGCGCCGCCGACCGCTCCTATCTCGTGACCGAACACGGCGACCGGCTCGTCAGCCTGGCCCTGCGCACCAGCGAGAAGAAGGGCCTCACGCCGCGCAGCGGGATGTGCGGCGTCTGCTGCACGGTCCAGGAGGGCGGCAACTTCGGCCTGTTCGTCGCCAGCCGCGCCGGTTCCTCCGGCCGCGCGGGCAACTCCGTCGGCATCTACCTGTGCGGAGACCTCGACTGCTCCCTGTACGTCCGCGGGATCAAACCCCGCCTCACCCGCAAGCAGATGGGCGAGACGCTGCCGCAACGCGACCGGGTCGCCCGCCTGCAGCTCAACCTCGCCGAATTCATCGACAAGGTCCTCGAAGAGTGAAGGGGGATCCCGTGCCACTGATCGCGGATTCGCTGATCGACGCCGGCCGGGCCCATACCCTGTTCGACCGTTTCCCCGGCTACGCCGCCGCCCTCGACTGGGTGCGCGACTTCGTCGGCCGGCGCGATCCCCGCATCATGCGCCCCGGAGCGGTGTGCCCCAGGGTGGGCAACGCCTTACGCACCAACATGGTCCGGCTGGTCAGCGCGCACACACCGGCGTCGTCGCTGGAGGAGGCGAAGGAGACCGGCCTGGCGCTGATCGACCTGTTCCACCACCAGTTCCGCACGCCCCAGGAGCACCGCGCCGGCGCGCTGCTCTGCCTGTTCCCCGAACTCGACCCCGAGCGGGCCGGCGGGTTCATCGACGAGGGCCACCGGCTGCTGCGGATGGACTTCGTCCGCCGTGGCCTCATGCTGGGCGAGTTCCATCCGGAGAGCCGGGTCGCCAGCGTCCACAACCCCGATTTCGTCGTCATGCGCTCGCCCGTGCCCATGTTCGCCGTGCGCGCGCTCAGCCTGCACGACCTGCTCTTCCTCGACACGCCGGCCCACCCGGCCGCGGTCAGGGCCGAATACCTCACGTGGTACCTGCACTACCTCGACAACCAGCTCGGCGAGGAGTCCCGGCGCCGGGTCGCCGCCCGCCTCGACGCGCTCTCCCCGGAAAGGTGATCACGTGCTGGACACCGTCGTCGTCCGCAGGCGCGTCGACCCCGGCGCCCGCCTGCGCCTGATCTGCCTGGGCTTCTGCGGCGGCGGGGCCGCGTCCTACCTGCACTGGGACCCGGTCATGCCGCCCGGGGTGGAGCTGGCCTCGGTCTGCTACCCGGGCCGCGAGGGCCGCTTCACCGCCGACTACGCACGGGACTGGACCGAACTGTCGGACGACGCCCTGGCCGCCGTCCGATCCGCCGCCGACCTGCCCTTCGTCCTGTACGGCCACAGCATGGGCGGCTGGATGGCCTTCGAGGTCGCCGCCCGCCTGGAACGGGAGGGCGGCCCGCTCCCCGAGGCGGTGGCCGTGTCGTCGGTCAACGCCCCCAGCCGGGGCCTCACCGAACGCGACAAGTACCCCTCGCAACACGACAGCGACGAGCGGCTCATCGCCTGGATCAGAACCCACGGCGTGGCCGCCGAACACATCCTGGGCGACCCCGACCTGCGGGAACTGGCTCTGGAGCTGATGCGCGCCGACCTGATCGTCCGCGACACCTTCTTCCACCGGCCCGGCACCCGTCTCGGCGTGCCGCTGCAGGTCTTCACGGGGGTGGCGGACAAGGTGGTGGTCCCGGAGGCCAGAGCCCAGTGGAGCGAGCTGACGACCGGGGCCTTCCGCTACGACGAACTGCCCGGGGGCCACTTCTTCACGCCGGAGGTCTGGCGGGATCTGCCCGGCCACATCGCGGCACTGTCGGATCTCACCGGCGCGCCCGCCGACCTCATGGCGCGCCGGTCGCGATCCTGACCGCCGCCATCACGCGGTCGTCCAGGACCGTCTCGCTCCCGTCGAACGTCGCCATGACCACACGCTGCTCGGCCTTGAGCGGGATCGGCCGCCATTCCGCCGGGTCGAGCACGGCCAGGATGTCGAAGTGGTCGACGACCAGCAGGGTGCCGCCGGGGCGGACGGCCGCCGCGAGGGCGGGGATGATGTCGTCCAGGGCGTGGACGTAATTGGTGCAGACCAGGTCGTAGCTGCCGGCGGGGGCGGCCCAGGTGGTGAGGTCGGCCTGCTGCCAGGTGATCCGCCCGGCGACCTCGGCGGTTTCCTTCGCCGCGAAGGCGCGGGCGTGGTCGAGCGCGACCGAGGAGATGTCGACGGCCGTCACGTCCCAGCCGTTCTGGGCCAGCCAGACGGCCTCGGCTCCGGCGCCGCAGCCGGCGTCCAGCACCCGCCCCGGCGTCAGGCCCGCCGCGATGGTCATCAGGTAGGGGTTGGGGTCGTGGTGCAGGGCGGCGTGGTGGGCGTTCTCGTACTTGTTCTCCCAGAAGTCCCGGTCGAAGACCTCGTCGTGGTCGGGGTGCTGCGTGCCGTGGTGCGCGCCGTGGCCATGGGTGTGCTCGGTCATGCTGCTGCCTCCAGTACTGCCTGACGGGTCTCTTCCGCGATCAGATCGGCGTTGATACGTGCTCCGGCCATCGCCCCGGCCGCCGCCGAGGAGCCCACCTGGGCCATCAGGTCGGTGGCGTTGCCGGCCACCCACACGCCCGGCACCTCGGTCTGGCCGTCGGGCTGGGCGGGGATGTGCTCGCCCACCCCCATGGGGTGCTCCACGGCCTTGAGGCCGAGCGGTTCCAGGAACGACGTCCGGGCCACCAGCCGGGTCGCGATGGCCACCGCGTCGCGGGGCACCACGGTGCCGTCCTTCAGACGGACGCCGGTGATCCGATCGTCGGCGATCTCCAGGGCCTCGACCTCGCCGGGGACGACCCGGACCCCGAGGGCCCTCAGCTCAAGCGCCTGCTCCTCGGAGGGAAGGCCGGTGGTGTGGGTGAACAGAACCACGTCATCGCTGAGCTGGCGGAACAGCATCACCTGGTGGATCGCCATCGGGCTCGTCGCCAGGACGCCGATCGCCCGGTCCCGGACCTCCCACCCGTGGCAGTAGGGGCAGTGCACGGCGTCCCGGCCCCAGCGTTCCCGCAGGCCCGCGATCTCGGGGAGGACGTCCACCAGGCCGGTCGTCACCAGCAGACGGCGGGCGCCGACGCGCCGTCCGTCGGCCAGGGTGACGGTGAATCCCGGTTCCACGCCGACGACCGAGCCGGTGGCGATGTGGCCGCCGTACGACTCGACCTCGGCTCGTCCTCTGGCCAGGAGTTGCGCGGGGGAGGCGCCGTCGTGGGCGAACAGGCCGTGGACCTGCGCCGCGGGCGCGTTGCGGGGCTCGCCCGCGTCGATGACCAGGACCGATCGGCGGGACCGGGCCAGCATGAGAGCTCCGTTGAGCCCGGCCGGGCCACCGCCGATCACCACTACGTCGTAGGTGTCGTTCATGGGTCCAATGTGCGGCGGAGCGCGGCGTAAGTGCAAACCTTGTTGCCGATCTGGCAAACTCTAAGGGTGATGGACGACATCGACCAAGCCCTCGACGCGGTCGGGCCCCGGTTGCGGGCGCTGCGCCGGGACCGCGAGACGACCCTGTCGGCGCTGTCCGAGGCGACCGGGATCTCGGTCAGCACGCTGTCCCGGCTGGAGTCGGGCGCGCGGCGGCCCACGCTCGAACAACTGCTGCCGCTGGCCCGCGCCCACGGCGTCACCCTCGACGAACTCGTCGACGCCCCGGCGACCGGCGACCCGCGGATTCATCTCCGCCCGACGATCCGCAACGGGATGACCATGCTGCCGCTGACCAGGCGGGCGGGCGGGCTGCAAGCGTACAAACTGGTTCTGGCCCCCGGAGCCCGGGGCGACGTACCCGAATTGAAGACGCACGAGGGGTACGAGTGGCTGTACATCCTCAACGGACGACTGCGCGTCATCCTCGGCGAACATGACGTGATCATGGAACCGGGGGAAGCCGCGGAGTTCGACACCCGGGTCCCCCACTGGTTCGGGGTGGTCGGCGACCAACCGGTCGAGTTCCTGAGCCTGTTCGGCAGCCAGGGCGAGCGCATGCATCTGCGGGCCCGCCCGAAACGGAAGGAGACGTCATGAGAGCACTGGCCGCGAAACTCTGGAAGTCGCTACGGGGACCTCTCCAGTGGCGGCTGCTGTGGTTCTCCCAGGCGAAGTTCATGGTCGGCGTCGTGGGCGTGATCCGCGACGACGACGGCCGGGTCCTCCTCCTCAAGCACCGGTTCTGGCCCGAAGGCCGCCAGTGGGGGCTGCCGACCGGCTACGCCAAACGCGGCGAGACCTTCGAGGACACCGTCGTGCGCGAGGTCATGGAGGAGACCGGGCTGAAGGCGCAGGTCAACCGGCTGGTACAAGTGGAGAGCGGCTTCCGGCTGCGGGCGGAGGTGGCCTACGAGGGCGAGTTGCTCGGCGGCATGCTGGCCCTCGACCCGACCGAGATCCTGGAAGCGGGCTGGTTCCCGGCGGGTAACCTCCCGGCCGAGACCATGCCGGGCCACTGCCAGTTGGTGGCGGCGACTACCCGCAAACGCGACTGAACAGTGATGCTCGCAGTGGACAGGGCACCCTGCCCGTCTTGACGGTCGGCACGCCGCGGATCGATTCTCCGGCGGCGTGGTTCCTAGGGTGCCTGATCCTGTGGGCGGTCTTCTTCCCGCTCTACCCGACGGAGACGGCTAGGAGTTCCTGACCATCCGCTCGCCGCCCAGCGAGAGCAGCAGGAACATGTCGAATGCGTGGACGTCAGACTCGTCCATGCGGCGGATCGCCTCGATGGCCACCTTCGCTCTGGTCACATGCTGGAGAGTCTCCACACGGACCGCCTCATATTCGGGGTCGTAGTCCGCGGCGTGCCGGAGTTGCTGGAGCTTAGTGAAGGACGCGGAGAGTAAGGCCAGGTCAGGGCCGTTGACGCTGAGCAGTCGCGTCACCGCCTCGGGCGCGCTTTTCCTCTTCGCGATCGCCTCCACCCACAGGGCGGTCTGACGGAAGTTGCCGTGCGCGTACCACCGGCTGATGGTGTGCCGGTGATCGTCTCGGCCGTTCCCCACCACGCGCCGCGCGCCCTGGCCGACGAGTTCGTGGAAGACCGCGTAGTACGCGGTCGAGGTCGCCCGGCGCAGATGTGCGGCCCGTGGGCCCCCGGGACCGCCGGCCCGGCCCGCGATCTGGCGGGCGAGGTGCAGGTATTCCTCGGCCTTGAAGATGCGCTTCACGCGTCCTCCGTCCCGGACAGCAGCCGACCGAGGTGTTCGGTGAAGGCGATGCCCTCTTCATCGTCGTCGTAGTCGGGTTCGACGCGGTCCCTGTCCGCCCAATCCCGGGGAGAGTAGTACCTGGCGTAGACGGAGTGGTCCAGGCCGTGTTCGAACGCCAGCCTGTCGCAGTTCATGTCCAGGGCGTGACACATCATGGGGTCCCAGCCGTCCTCGCCCTCGGCCTCGCCGTCCATGACGATGTAGGCCCACAGCGCGTCCTCGCCCTCGGAGTCCACCATGGGCTCCAATGTGACCTGGCGGATCCCCAGGTCACCGGGGATCTCGGACGTGCGGATGGCCTCGGCCAGTTCGGTCAGGGTCTCCGACCACTTGTCTGCGCTCATGACGCGCATTGTTCTCGATGGCATACGTCTAGTAGACCATCGGCAGGGTCTTCTTGTCATTCATATGCATTTATTTGATCACCATCGCGGCCGCGCTTCCATTGAAGTGATCGGAATTTCCGATATGTATGGCTATTATGGATTTCCCCGAACCGGGGCCACTGGGACCGTTTTGCGCTGGAGAGGTAATTGGCGCGTATCCAGGTCGGGGTCTTGGGACCCACGATCTTTCGGCGTGACGAGGACGACGTCCACCTGAAGCCGTACACGATCAAGCTGCTGCTGCGGCTGGTCGCGGCGGAGGGGGAATCCGTATCGGCCGAGGATTTATATCGGGACATTTGGGGCGAGCCCGTAAATGGACGAATAACTCGCGCTAATCGGACAGAGGTCCAAAAACGCATCGTCGAGCTTCGCAAGGTCCTGCCCGGCGACCACGCGCTCCGCACCGAGCAATTGCTCGCGAGGCACGGTTCGGAATCGGCCTATCGGCTCATATTGGACGTCGAGCAGCTCGACTGGCTGGAATTCGCCGATCTTGTCAATCGGGCCGCGTACGCGGCTCCGGCGATGGCCGCCGCGCTGCTCACCAAGGCGCTGGGCCTTTGGCGTGGCCGGCCGCTCTCGGACATCCCGGACGCGACGTTCGCCCGGCGGCTGTCCCGGCGGCTCACCGAGCAGTACACCTTCGCGCAGCGGGAGCTGATCCGGGCCCATCTGGAGCTCGGGCACCCCGACCTCGCGCTCCCGATCGCCGAGCACCTGTCCGCCGAGCGTCCGGACGACCCGGCGGCGGCCAAGAGCCTGGCGGCGGTCCGGGCCGCCCTGCGGGAGCGCAGCGGGCACGTCCTGCTGCGGCGCGAGTTCAGCGGGCTGCGGGTCACGCTGCTGATCCAGCACGGCGACCTGTTCGACCAGAACGACGCCAACCTCGTGGTGGGCTTCAGCGACACCTTCGACACCTCCACCGAGAACGACGTGGTCATCGCCAACCACAGCGTGCAGGGGCAACTGCTGCACCGGATCTACGCGGGTGATCGCGGGGAGCTCGACCGGCAGCTGAAGAACGCGCTGCGCGGCGTCGAGCGCCTCGCCCGGGAGGAGCGTCAGGACAAGCTGCGCGGCAAGCTGATCCGCTATCCGATCGGCACCGTCGTGCCGCTCCCGCTGCCCGGCCGCCGGATCTTCGCCCTCGCCTACAGCAGGCAGAGCAATGACCTCGTCGCCCGGTCGACCCCCGCGGACCTACGGCGCGGGCTCGACTCGCTGTGGGCCTCGGCCGCCGTGCACGGGCTGCACCGGCCGGTGGCGATCCCGATCATCGGCTCCGGCCTGGCCCGGGTGACGGAACTGTCCAGGGAACAGCTGATCATCATGATCGTGGACACCTTCCTCGCCGCCTGCCGCAAACGCCCCACCAGCCCGGAACTGCGGATCGTCGTGCGTACCGAGGAGCAGTCGAAACTTCGGATGGACGATGTGGAACGTTTCATCGAGACACTCGGCAACGACGGCCGAGGACCGCATGCCTGACGACATCATCCGGGCGGAGGTCAGGGGACCAGCAGGCGGTCGCGAGGGCTGAGCAGCTCCACTCTGACCCGGTGGAAGGTCACCGGGAGGTCGAGCCGGTATTCGGCGGCCACCTCGACGACCGAGCCGGTGTACCAGGGCCGGAGCCAGACGACGACCCGGACCGTCAGCCACTCGGGCCCCGCCGTCAGGAACGCGACGGCGTCGGCGAGCAGGGCCCGGCGCAGCCGGGTCCACGACGCGCGGACCAGCAGGTGCAGCTCCGCCGAGACGTCCCTCAGGTCGAGGAAGGCGATGCGGGCCGCGTTCGCGAGCTCGGGCAGGTGCGCGTCGACCCAGGGCACCAGCGTCTCGCGGGCGCAGCGCATCAGCACCGGCCACAGGTCCAGCGCGACCTCGGCGGGAGGCCATCCCGCCAGGTCGGGCAGGATCTCGGTGAGGTCCGTCATGAGGGCACGACACCAAAGGCGGGGCGTTGTGGGCAACGTACCGGCCCACATCGGAAGCACCCGGGAAGCACCCCCGAAGGGGACGCCGTCGCACGATGGACGGCATGCCGGACAACGCCGAACAGATCCTCGACAACCAGTCGGACGACATCCCCATCGTGATCGCGTCCGACGGGACCATCCACGCCGCGTCGAGCGGCGAACGGGGCGTCTCGATGCACGACGCCAAGGGCGACTACCGATGACCGATTACGACTTCGTGATCCCGCAGGGGCTGCTCATCCTGGGGAGCGACACCAGGAATCGGCTGTACGTCGAGCAGGAGAAGCTCCAGGCCTACTTCCCCCAGTTCACGCTCACGCAGAAGTCGGGCAGCGGCAAGGTCAGGGCCAAGGGCGTGCTGACCACCAATACGGGCCGGCGCTACCCGGTGAAGATCAAGCTGCCGGACCGCTACCCGCACGACATCCCCAAGGTCTTCCCGGTCGACTGGGACTCGCGCAGCCCGCACTCCTACGTCGACGGGCACATCTGCATCATGCGCGACGACCAGTGGCGCACCTACTTCTCCGTCGCCTTCGCGGTGGCGAAGTCGGCCCTGTGGCTCAACAAGTTCGACGTCTGGAAGAGCGAGGGCTACTGGCCCGGCAACGAACAGGAGCACTGAGGTGACCCTGAACACCGAACGCATCGACCATCTTCTGGACGGCTTCGACGCCGGCCAGGTCCAGATCACCCTCGTCGGGCTGGGCAGCGGCGGGGCCTCCCTGCTCCAGCCGCTCGTCATGTCCGGCCTGCGCAGATGGCACCTCTTCGACCCTGACGTGCTGGAGCCGGTGAACCTCGTCAAGCACCCGGCGACGCGGTCGTCGCTGGGCCGTCCCAAGGTCGAGGTCATGCGCGACTGGATCCTCGACCGCAACCCCGGCGCCGAGGTGAACGCGCACCAGGCCGACGTCATGTCGGCGGCGGCGTTCGACGAGGCGGCGCTCTCCTCCAAGCTGGTGATCTGCGCCGTCGACGACGCCGTCGCCCGGGGCTGGCTCAACGCCCGCTGCGTGGAGCTGCGGCTGCCCTGCCTCACCGGCTCGGTCATCAGGACGGGTCTCGGCGGTCAGGTCTATCTGTACGTCCCCGGCCAGACCGGCTGCTTCAGCTGCGTGCAACTCGTCGCCGACCGCAACCAGGCCAACCTGGAGGACGTCCTCGACCTCACCGAGGAGGAGCGCCACCACCGCTACGGCCTGGGCGACAGCCACTTCACCACCTCCGGCCTGGCCGTCGACATCGCGATCGTGGCCGCGCTGCAGGCCCACATGGCGTGGAGCGTGGTCGCCGGGGGGCGGTCGCGGTACGTCCCGAGGCTCAACTTCAACTGGATGACGATGGGGATCCGGCCGGAGAAGGGCGTCTTCACCTCCCACTACCAGACCAAGCGGCTCCTGGTTCAGGCGCAGCACGACTGCCTGCTCAAATGCGGGGGCGAGCAGGCATGACCGGGTTCAGGGTCACCCGGAGACCGCGGCCGGAGACGAGCACGGTGCGGCTGCGGCTGGAGCTGCACGGGGACGTGGTCGCCCAGGCGCTGAACGAGATCCGGGCCAATCCCCACATCGAGGTCGGCGGCAAGTTCGTCGGTTTCGTGGAGGGCGGCTTCGCCGCCGATTCGGCGCAGTGGCGGGAGGACCTGGCGGAACTGCGTGTCACCGTGGTCGCCTACCTCGACGCAGGCCCCGGCAAGGACCGGACGGCCGTCCACCACCTCTCGGACACCGACTACCAGTTCCGGCTGTTCCAGGAGGTCGCCGGGGACTTCCCGGACCTGCACTTCCTCGGCATCTGGCACAGCCACCACCCGAACGGCCTCGACACCCTGAGCCAGGGCGACGAACAGACCGGCACCGTCACCGTGAACAACCCCGGCCATGACCACGACTTCCTCCTGTCGTCGCTGGCGGTCGACCTCGACGGGCTCATGGGCGGGCGGCACTTCGTCTTCCTGCGCGGACGCGCGGGGTTCCTGGAGATCGACCGCTCCGACGTGGTGGTCGTCCAGGGCGCCAACCCGGTCGCGGAGAGGATCGCCCAGGCCACCCGCCGCCTCGATCGCGCGGGGGGAGAACCCGGCCCCGCTTCCGGCGATGCGGCGACCTGGACGCGGACCTCCGCAGGGAAGGCGATCCTGCTGGAGGACCGTGTCTGGCTGGCCCGCTATCCCGACCTGCGGCCGTTCCTGCGGCAGGGGTCGATGGTCTGGCGCGGCCGCGTCGAACTGTCCGGCACCACCGCCGAGTGCGAGTACATCTATCCCGAGGGGTTCCCCTCGGCGCCGCCGATCGTCGACGTGCGCACGAGCGACGGGGCCCACGCCGTCCGCTACACGCTGCCGTCCGCCGGGCAGCGGGAGAGCGGCTTCCACTTCGCGCTGTCCCGGCTCACCGACCTCATCACGAGTGGCCGGGTCACCTGGGACGACGACGAGAACGGCCCGGAGGAATGACCCCCGGGCCGGACTCTCGGTGAAAAACGCGTCAGGCGCTCGCGCGCAGCGCCGTGTCGGGGAACAGGTCGTCGAAGACGGCCTCGCGGTCGAACTGCATCGCCCACTCGCGGGCCCGCACTTCCAGGTCCCGGCGTTCGGTGCCGTTCATGTCGAGCACCACCCGGTCGATGGCGGCCGCGATCCCGGCCACATCGCCCTGTTCGACGATGATCGCCGTGTCGCCGACCGCCTCCAGCGTGCCGCCGGTGTCGGTGGTGATGATCGGTCCGCCGCCGGCCAGCATCTTCTCGGCCAGGGCGATGCCGAACGTCTCGACGAAGTCGGGCTCGGGCTTGGTCGGCAGCACGTAGGCCACGCTGCCTCGCATCAGCAGGGGCTTCTCGTTGTCGTCGACGTCGGTGAGAACGACGACGTGTTCGTCGGCGGCGGCGATCGCCTGCACCTGCGCCAGCGCGGTGCCGGTGCCGGTGACCACCAGTTTCACCTTCTCCCTGCTGCGGGCCTGCCGGAAGGCGGCCAGCAGGTCGAGGATGCCCTTCGCGGGCGTGACCCGGGACAGGAACAGCAGGTAGCCGTCCCGTTCCAGGCCCCGGCGCGCGAGGGCGGCGTCGACCACCCCGAGGTCGGGATCGAGGAACGCCGAGGAGTCGATCGGCGGGTAGCTGACCGTCACCCGGCGGCGGCACTGCTCGGCGAACGAGGTGCCGACCTGGGCGTCGACCAGCTCGGCCGACTCGATGATCTCGTCGCGGGTGTAGTCGGAGACCGCCACGACCTCGTCGTTGGACAGGAACGTGGTGAACAGCGCGGTCGCGGCGCCGAACCGGTTGTCGCGCAGGCAGTTGCGGATGACGTTGGTGACGTCGGAGCCGACGGCCTTGGCGATGGTGCGGACGTCGGGGTTGAAGCCCGCCGCCTTGGCCGCGTTGACGGCGTCGAGCACGACGTTGGCGTGGGGCACGGTGTACATCGACAGGACGGTCGTCGGCACCGGCTCGGCCAGCAGTTCGACCAGGCGCCCGGTGAGGCCGGCCAGATGGCGGCCGTCGGGCACCCGGTAGTCGCCGACCGGTTCGGGGCGTTCGACGGTGATGCCGGGACTGTAGGGCAGCAGCCGGTCGAGGGGCTTGAGCGGCAGACCTGCCGCCTGGAGAGCCGAAATGGGCCAGGTCAGAAGCCTGACGTCATCGTAACCTCGGGTCAGCGCCACCTCGGCGAGGTTGCGGGCCTCGCCGGAGTGGCCGCAGATGACCGGGTCGGCCCTGACCACGATCACAAGGCGGCGACGGGGGTGGGTCATCGATACTCCTCCGATGTCGCGGGGGGATCGGACAGAGACGGCGGGCGGACACCCCGTCCCCATCCCGATGGCTCGGGGCCGAGTCGCAGGTGCAGTCTGCCACCCCGGTGAACGGTGGCAGCGGTCAGGTGTGCAGCGTGCAAGGGGCGGCCGTCGAGGGTGGCCGACTGAACATATTGGGCCGGGGGCTCACGGTCGGCGCCGTCGGAACTGATCGGCGCCTCGCTGAGGCCGCTGGCCTCGATGACGAACTCGCCTTCTCTTACCCTCAGGACCGACCGTTCGAACGCGGGCGTGTTGATCAGGAACAGGTTCTGCCCCGCGACGGGGAACAGCCCGAGCGACGCCCAGACATACCAGGAGCTCAGGCCGCCGGAGTCGTCGTTTCCCGGCAGACCGCCGGAGCCCGTGCCGAACTGCCACGTGAGGGCGGAATTGATGATTTCAGCGGTACGGTCAGGACGCCCCGCGTAGTGATAAGCCCATGGGGCCTCCATGTCTGGCTCGTTGTTGAGGCCCTCGAACCGGTTGAGGGCGTAGCCGGCCGCCATCTCGGCGGCCTGCGGGCGCTGACCGGCCTGCTTCACCGGGGCGGCGCCGTAGCCGAAGAACTGGTCGAGCTTGCCGATGAACGCCGCGTCTCCCCCGGCCAGCGCGATGCGCGCGGCCATGTCGTGGAGCAGCCGGAACGAGTAGTTCCACTTGCCGCCCTCGTAGAACTCGGAGTCGCGGAGCAGCCCGGTGCCGGGGTCGAAGGCGTTGACCCAGCCGTTGGCGCGACGGGCCAGCTCGTCGGCCAGCTTGGTGTCGTTGAGCGCGCGGGCCAGCTGGGCGGTCAGGTGGTGACCGTAGGCCAGGTCGAGGGTGTGCGTGATCGGGTGGACGACGCCGTGCTCGAAGAAGTCCTCGCCGTACATGCGCCGCAGGTCGTCGGCCATGTGGACGAGCGCCCAGCTCCAGTCGAGGTCGGGCAGGCCCAGCGCGTGGGCGTCGGCCAGCGCGGTGTGGGCCAGCGCGCTGCCCTGGCGGAAGAACCGGTCGGCGCCGCGGGCCATGCGGTAGCCGATCGGGAAGTTGCCCTCTTCCTCACAGACCCGGATCAGCGATTCGAGCAGGCCCACGGCCCGGTCGGGCGCGATGGCCATCAGCAGCGGGAGCTGGGTCTTGTAGATGTCCCACATCGTGCAGATGTCGAAGGCGTAGGGGCCCTCGGTCGGCCAGAAGGGGCTCTCGTCGTCGACGATGCACGGCTTGATCAGCGAGTGGTAGAGCGCGGTCGAGTAGACCGTCTGGCGGGCCGTCGTGCCGCCCTCGACCTTGACCCGGTCGAGGTGATCGCCCCACCGGGCGCGGGTGCGCAGCTTCACGATGTCGAACGCCGACTGGCCGAGGCCGCACTCCTGCTCCAGGTTCTCCCTGGCCTGGTCGCAGCCGCGCAGCGAGAAGCCCATGCGGACCTCGATCGTCTGCCCGGCCGTGGTGGGGCCCATGTAGAGCATGCCGAAGGGGCGCAGCGTGGTGTGCCGGATGCTGTCGAAGTCGAGGCGGGTGCCGCCGTCGATCAGCCGCCGGTCGTACCAGAGCATCTGGCGCCAGCCGGGGGCCTCGACGTCGACGTACACCGAGAGCGGCACGCCCTCCATGACGACGGTGCCCTGCACCCGGCCGTGGCCGATGTTCTCCACCTGCGCGCGCAGCGGCACGGTGCGGCCGAGCTCGATGGCCAGACCGCCGCACGACAGGTCGACGACCACGCGGGCGCTGCTGTGCTGCGGGAAGGTGTAGCGGTGCACGGCCGTCTTCTGGCCGACCGTGACCTCGCAGCGGATGCCGGTGTCGAGGGTGGCGGCGTAGTAGCCGGGCGAGGCCTCCTCGTCGGACAGCGGCCACGACTGACCGAGGTCGTCGAGGGGCTGCACCATCGGGGTGACCCGCACGTAGTTGTAGTACTTCCGGATCGCGCCGGTGCCCGACTGCTGGAAGTGGGTGAACCCGCTGGCCTGGAGGCGGTCGAACATCGTCTCGGGCACGCCTTCGGTGTTCTTGGCGTAACGACCGTAACCGGTCGGATAGGCACCGGAGTAGGCACAGGCCGAGACCATGCCGAGGGGTGAGGTGGCCCCGGGGTGGGTGTTGCCCACCTGCGGTTTCGGCCACCACCACGTGGCGGCCAGACCGCCCGCGGAGGGCAGGTCGGTGGCCGCGGTGCCGATGAAGGGATCAACGTTGTCGAGAATGCAGAGACAATATCCGGCGCCGGACCGGCCTTAGGTTTCGGCGAGGTGAAATCCTTCGTTCACCTCCGCAAAAAGTCCCCGTGACCTGCGGTCCGGGCCGAACCGCGCCGCTCTACAGGTCGCGGCGCCGAAACACCAGCCCCGCCAGCCCCAGCACCAGCAGGGTCCACACGACCGTCCAGGCCAGATAGGTGGACGTCGGCGGCGCGTCGCTCAGGAACGGGAAGCCGCCCCGGACGGCGGCCCCGCCGAACTGGAGCAGCGCGGTGGAGTCCTGGAAGGCGTACATCGCGCCGCGCCAGAGCCCGTCGGTCGGCAGGATCACCTGGGAGACGGTCCCGACGGCGGCCACGCTGTCGTTGCCGAGGCCCCGGCCCACTCCCCCGACCACACCGGCGATCCACGTCGCGCCGAACAGGCCGACGGCGACCACGCCCGACGCCATCGGGGAGATCAGCGTGGAGAACAGCAGGCCGAGCGTCAGCAGGACGGCCGTCTGGAAGGCCAGCAGCGCCAGGCCGGTCACCGGGCTGGGCGGCCAGTAGCCCGTGGTGGCGTACACGATCACGAACTGGGCGAGCCCGGCCATGGCCACGAAGCCGCCGCCGAAGGCGATCAGGCCGAGCCACTTGCCGACCAGGACCGTCGAGCGCCGGATCGGGCGGGCCATGATCGCCAGAGCGGTGCCCGACTCGATCTCGCCCGCGAGGGTGGGCCCGGCCAGGAACGCGGTGCCGAGGGCGGCGATCAGGCTCAGGCCGAACATGACCAGGTTGAGGAGCTGCGAGGCGATCAGCCGCAGTTCGCCGCTGGTCAGCAGGGCGCCGTCGAACTCCTTGGTCACCAGGGTGTGGAACCCCCACGCCGACAGGCCGAGCAGCACGACCGTCAGCCCGGCCAGCGCCCGCAGCACCTTGCGCCGGGACGCCTCCCGGAGCGTGAGGGCCGCGAAGGTCAGTACGTTCATCGCACACTCCCCAGGATGTCGAGCAGCCGGTCTTCCAGGCTGATGCGGCCGGGTTCGACCGAATGGACCCGCACCCCGAGCCCGACCAGGTCGGCGACCAGATCGGGGACCAGGTCCCCGCCCGGTTCGGTCAGGGCGACGACGACCACGTCGCCGTCGTGACTCACCGGACCGGCCTGGGCGAGGCGTGCCTCCGCCTCCGGAGTGACCTTCTCCAGCCGGAGCCGCACCTCCGAGCTCCCGAGCAGCTCTTCCAGGGTGCCCGACGCGGCGACGCGCCCCCGGTCGAGGATGACCACGCGGTCGCAGACCCGCTCGACCTCGCCGATCAGGTGGGAGTTGAGCAGGACCGCCACGCCGCGCTCCTTCAGCGAGAGCACGATGTCGCGGACGTCGGCCCTGCCGACCGGGTCGAGCGCGCTGGTCGGCTCGTCGAGCACCACGAACTCCGGGCGCGCGACCAGCGCGACGGCCAGGCCGAGGCGCTGCTGCATGCCCTTGGAGAAGCCGCCGACGCGGTCACCGGTCCGCTCGCCGAGCCCGACCAGGCCGAGGGCCTCACGGCGGTCCTTCTCCGGTACGTCGGCCGACGCGAGCCTGACGTGCAGGTCGACGACCTCTCTCGCGGTGAGCCAGGGCTGGTAGCGGAAGAGTTCCGGCAGGTAGCCGACCTTGGCACGGGCCTTCGGGTCGGTGACCGGGCGGCCCAGGAGCATCACCTCACCGGCGTCCGGGCGGACCAGGCCGAGCATCATCTTGATGACCGTGGTCTTCCCCGCGCCGTTCGGGCCGAGCAGGCCCAGCACCTCGCCCCGGGTGACGGAGAAGGAGACGTCGTCGACGGCGACCCGCTTCTTGTAGCGTTTGCGCAGGCCGGAGGCCCAGACGGCGTTCATCGCAGCTCCCGGGCGACGGTGAGGACCTCATCGGCGGTCAGCGAGCCGCCGACGGCGTTGACCACGCCGTCCTCGACCCAGACGACACTGTTCATCCCGCCCGTGGTGGCGAGGGTGGCGGGGTGCCCGCCGACGTCGGTGACGGTGGTCTGCTTCTCCTCGATCGCGGAGAACAGCGGGAGGGTGCCGCCGCCGGAGAAGGCGCGCAACTGGGCCGCGACGTCGTCCGGGATGAAGGTCAGCGACGTGAGGTAGTCGCGGACGGTCGCGAACGGGACCCCAGAGGAGAAGACGGTGGGCGCCTTCACCTGGGCCACGACCAGGGCGGGGATCTCCTGTTCCGAGGCCCAGACGGCGGCGAACCCCGGCCCGGCCGACAGCTTGAACTGACTTCCTTCGAGTCCCGGCGGCGCGGGCGGGGCGGTCGCCCCCGCCTTCTGAGCGGTCTGGGCGGTCTTGGCGGCGGAGAAGGTGAACGTGCCGCCCGCCTTGTCGATGACGAAGTACTTGGGGTCTCCCGCCACGCCGCGCGGCAGCTCCCGGGGAAGCCTGAGCTCGGCGGTTTCGATGGGACGTACCGAAATGACGTCGGTGATCCGGAGATCGCCGAACTCCTCGAGTTCCGGGAGCTTGGCCAGTTCGGCCTGCGGCGCGGTGACGGGGGCGATCCGCTCGGCCTGGAAGATCTGGAGCCAGTCGGCGGCGGCCGCCGCCCCGGCGCCCGTCAGCAGGACGGCCGCTCCGGCGATGGCCACGACCGGGCTGCGCAGGCGGGACCGCCAGCGGCTCACCACGCGGATCCGGGGCCGGGGCGCCGCGGTGGAGAAGCGGGTCCAGGCCGTGTCGACGTCCACGGGGAACTCGGTCTCCAGCGCGGTGGCGGCGAAAGCGGCGTCGTCCCGGGCCATGTCGAGCCCTTCCTGGCAGGTGGGGCAGTGGGCGATGTGGTCGCGGTCGGCGTCGGGGACCCCGTCCGGCTCGTCGAGGAGCCGGCGCAGCGTGCCGTCAGTCGGATGACGCATGACGGTTCAACTCCTTGCGCAGAGCGGACTCGGCCCGTCGCACGATCGTGCCGACGCTGCCGGGAGAAAGATCGAGGGCGGCGGCGACCTCGGCGTAGCTGAGGCCGCTGTGCCGCAGGACCAGCGCGACCGCCTGGCGGCGCGGCAACCTGGCCAGCGCGGCGCGGACGCGGCGGCGTTCGTCCCCGGTGACCACGGCGTCGGCGATGTCGGGGGCGACGGTCTCGCCTTTCGCGTGCTCCTCCCGGACGGCTCTCCTGCGGCCCGAACGCAGATGGTTCAGCGCGGTGTGCGCGGCGGCCACCGACAGCCAGCCGATCGCCTCACCGGCGGGGACCTCGGTGCGGCCGAACGCGAGGAAGACCTCCTGGGCGACGTCCTCCGCCTCGTCCCGCGACCCGAGCACACGGGCCGCGACCGCGACGACGCGCGGATAGGCGGCCCGGAACACCTGCTCCAAGTCGGCCCGGACCGGCGGATCGGACCCCACTGCGACGCCCCTCCCGACCAGCACGCTCTCCTGTACGACGTTCACATTGATAGAGCACCGCCGGGAACCCACTTGTGACACGCGACCGGTGGACAACGAGAAAGCCCGTGACCTGCCGGCAGGTCACGGGCTTCTCGGTGAATCAGATGATCGGTCAGAAGGTCTCGCAGCGACCCTCGACGTTGACGTTCGCACCGCGGAGCGGGCGCGTCACGTCGGTACCCGAGCCGCAGTCGAACGTGTCGGCGTCGTTGCCGCCCTGGATCCAGTCGTCGCCGCCGCCCGAGGTGACCACGTTGACGCCGTTGCCCGCGTCGATGTGGTCGGCCCCGTCGGCGGTGGTGACGGTGTCGTCGCCACCCTGGCCGTAGACGCAGTCGTCGCCGCCGTTGCCGGCGATGACGTCGGCGGCCGAGCGGCCGATGATCAGGTCGTCGGCGCTGGTGCCCGACACCGACGCCGCGCCCGCGGTGGCCACGATGACGTTGCGGACCACGATGTCGCCGCAGGTCCCGACGCCGTTCGCCTTGAGGGTGACGTCACCGGTGTGCTCGATGCCGATGACCCCGGCGACGGTGCCGTTGCCGGGGACCTCGGTCAGGGTGACCGAGCCGCCCGCGCCGACGGTCAGCGTGACGGGGGTGCCGTTCACGGTCACCTTCAGCACGGCCTGGCCGCTGAGGGCGGCGACCGTGGAGGTCTTGCCGTCACCGGTGATCCGGTAGGAGCCGGTGCCGTACTCGATCGAGCCGAAGACGCCGTCGAACTGGGTCTTCGCCGGCAGGGTGCCCTCGCCGACGGCGACCAGGACGCCTGCCGGGTTCGCGGTCTCGGAGACGGTCACGGTACGGCCGCCGCGAGCCTGGATCTTGCCCGACGTGGTGCCCTTGGGCTTGTCGGAGAAGGTCTCGTTGGTCGCGTCCGAAGGCTTGACGTCGACGTTGTCGCCGATGCCGTCGTCGTCGGCGTCCTGGTCGACGACGGTGCAGTTCACCGTGCCGATGCGCAGGGCGTGGCCGCCGGTGTTGCTGTCGTCGGTCCAGAAGGCGGGCTTCCGGCCGGCGACGCACTCGTTCTGCGGGGCGACGGCGAAGCCCTCGTTGTTGAGGTTCGGCAGGCCGGCCGGACGCTCGTAGAGCTCGGTCGAGGCGAACGCGCCCGAGGCGTTCACGTCGAAGGTGGCGACGCGGCCCTGGCAGGTGTCGTCACAGGCCACCCAGAGCTTCTTGATCTCCGGGTCGTAGGTGAGCTCCATGACGCCGGGGAAGCCGCTGACGATCGTGGCGACCTTGGTGAAGTTCGTGCCGTTCTGGTCGAGGGCGTAGGCGTACACGCTGCCGTTGCCCTCGACGCCGACGAAGAAGAGGCCCTCGCCGTGGTTGGGGTAGTCGGCGGGCTTGTAGGCGGCGCCGGTCTTCTCGTCGACGAAGCCCTTCGAGGTGAGGTAGGAGTCCGGAACCCAGGTGATGGCCTCGAGGCCCAGGTTCGCGCCGACGACGGGCAGGTCGGCGGTGAGGACCCACTCCTTGGTGGCGTTGAGCGTGGTGTTCACGCCGGTCGGGTCGAAGCGGAGGATGGCGGGGCGGCTGACGCCGCTGTTGCCGTTGTCGCGCTCGGTCGAGACGAACACACCGCCCGCGACGCCGGCCGGGGTCATCGTGACGCCCTCGGCGTCGGGGTCGCCGAGGCCGGTCGGGAACTTCAGGGGGTGAGTGGTGACGGGCGCCCACTTGGTGCCGTCGTACTCCAGGCGGTAGAGGGTGCCGGGGCCGTTCTTGACCGCCCACAGCGCGCCGGACTCCGCGTTGTACAGACCGCTCATGTTGCCGCCGAGCACGTTCGCGCCGTCGGCCGTCGCGACGCCGGCGCCGCCGGGCCACGGGGTGGCGCTCGGGCCGGAGCCGCCGCACGCGTTCGCGGCGCCCTTGGTGGCGGCGGTGTTCTCCTTGAACTCGCCGGTGCCGTCGGGGCAGCGGCCCCAGGTGATCGCGGCGTGCGCGGCCCAGGTGTGGGAGTCGAGGAGGGTCAGGCCGTCGGCCGAGTAGAGGCGGGCCGAGTCGGCGCCGCCCAGGCCGTAGGAGGTCTCGACGTCGACGGGCAGGAACCCGCCGGCGGCGATCGTGGTGCCCGCCGGGATCGTGTGGATGTGGGTGTCGTCGTTGTCCTTGACGATCCAGCCCGACACGTCGACCGGGGTCGCGCCGGTGTTGGTCAGTTCGACCCAGTCACCAGGGGTGCCGCCGTTCGACTCGATCTCGTTGAGCTTCACCGTGGACGCGGGGGTGCCGCAGTCGTTCGCCGCGCCCTTGGTCGAGGCGGCGGTGTCGGCGAACGCGCCGGTGCCGTTCGGGCAGCGGCCGTAGGTGACGGCCGCGTGGGTGGCCCAGGTGTGGGAGTCGACGAGGGTGACGCCGTCGGCCAGGAAGACGCGGACCGAGTCGGCGCCGCCGAGGCCGTACGCCACCTCGGTGTCGAGCGCCAGGAAGGCGCCCGGCGCGATCGTGGTGCCGGCCGGGACGGTGAAGACGTGGGTGTCGTCGTTGTCCTTGACGATCCAGCCGCCGATGTTCACCGGGATCGGGCCGACGTTGACGAGCTCGACCCAGTCACCCGGGGTGCCGCCGTTGGACTCGATCTCGTTGATCTTCACGAACGCCGAGGGGGTGCCGCAGTCGTTCGCGGCGCCCTTGGTGGACGCGACGGTGGCGGCGAACTCACCGGTGCCGTCGGGGCAGCGGCCCCAGGTGATCGGCGCGTGGGCGGCCCAGGTGTAGGTGTCGACCAGGGTGGTGCCGTCGGCCAGGAAGACCCGGACCGAGTCTGCGCCGCCGAGGCCGTAGGACGTCTCGACGTCGACCGGCAGGAACGCGCCCGGGGCGACCGTGGTGCCCGCGGCGATCGTGAAGACGTGGGTGTCGTCGTTGTCCTTGACGATCCAGCCGGAGACGTCGACGGGGGTGGTGCCCGTGTTGGTCAGCTCGGCCCAGTCACCGGGGGTGCCGCCGTTGGACTCGACCTCGTTCACCTTGATCGAGGGAACCGGGTCCGCCGCCCAGGCCTGTGTCACGAGAAGGGGGACACCGACCAGGAGTGGGATGACCAACGCGACGGTACGACGCCAATTCATGCGCAATTTAAGCCCTACTTCACGGGCCGCCGCAGCGGACCCACCAGCCAGTATCGTTCCAAGATCCTGCTGCACCCCGGCGACGGCAAGGGAAATCCAGGGCGAACAACGAGTCCCTCCTTTCCGGGTTCCCGCGAAGTTCCAGCGAAATTCCAGCGCCCGGCCCCACCCTCTCGGTGCACCACGCACGCCACGCACCGAAAGGACCTGATGTTGAGAATCCCCCGCCTCGTCTCCGCCGGTCTGGTGATCGTCGCCATGGTGGTGACCGGCACCCCGGCCCTGGCCGACTCCTCTCCGGGAGGCCAGATCACCCGCTCGGAAGTGCTCTCCCGGGCCCAGAACTGGGTCGACCGGGGCGTCAAGTACAACCAGTCCCGTGCACCGAGCACGCTCTACACCGATGTGGAGGGCGACAACGAATACGGCCCCGACTGCTCCGGCCTGGTCTCCATGGCCTGGCACATCACCGCGAACTCCGGCAAGGGCGGCCACAGCACCGACAACTTCGAGAGCTGGTCGGGCAAGATCTTCCTGGCGAGCCTGCACGACCTGAAGCCGGGCGACGCGATCCTCAAGAACGGGCACATGGAGCTGTTCGCCCGCTGGAAGAACGCCGGCGACCACAGTCAGGGTGCCTGGACCTACTCCCTGAACGGGACCGGCGACCCCGACGGGAACGGCTGGGAGATGGACTGGGCCAAGGGCCCGGCCGTCAACTCCCACGGGCGGCGCGGCGACGAGTCGTGGTCGAGCCTGCAGGACTACCGCCCGATCCGCTACAAGAACATCGTCGACGACCCGCCGCCGGCCACGCCGCGCGCCCGGCCGGGTGACTTCGACGGCGACGGCAGGTCCGATCGGGCGCTGTGGGATCCGTCCACCGGCAAGTGGTTCGTCGAGTTCAGCGCCACCGGCGTCCACCACGAGACCGCCCCGTGGGGCCAGGCGGGCGACGTCCCCGTGCCGGGCGACTACAACGGCGACGGCCAGGCCGACCGCGCGCTCTGGAGGCCCTCGACCGGGGTCTGGTATGTCACCTATTCCACCACCGGGCAGCAGGTCCAGCTGCCCAGCTGGGGCGTGAGCGGTCACGTCCCGGTCCCGGGCGACTACGACGGTGACGGCAGAGCTGATCGGGCGCTGTGGGATCAGTCCAACGGGAAGTGGTTCGTGGAGTTCAGCAACACCGGGACCCAGCACGAGACCGCACCCTGGGGCCAGACGGGCGACATCCCCGTGCCCGGCGACTACAACGGCGACGGCCAGGCCGACCGCGCGCTCTGGAGGCCCTCCACCGGGGTCTGGTACATCACCTACAGCGGCAGCGGGCAGCAGGCGCAGCTCCCGAGCTGGGGAGTGAGCGGTCACGTCCCGGTCCCAGGGGATTTCGACGGTGACGGCAGGTCCGACCGGACGTTGTGGGATCCGTCCAACGGGAAGTGGTTCGTGGAGTTCAGCGCCACCGGGACCCAGCACGAGACCGCGCCCTGGGGCCAGGCGGGCGACGTCCCCGTGCCCGGCGACTACAACGGCGACGGTCAGGCCGACCGCGTCGTCTGGAGGCCCTCGACCGGTGTCTGGTACGCGACCTACTCCTCCACCGGCCAGCAGGTCCAGCTCCCGAGCTGGGGGGTGAGCGGGCAGATCCCCGTGACCTGAGACATGGCAGGCCCGGCGGGATGTTTCCCGCCGGGCCAGTTCATGGGTGGTGTCTCAGGTGTTTACCAGAAACGGTTGTCCGCCTCGGGCCACGCGGGCTCGTCGGGGGCGACCCAAGGAGCGGCGCGGCGGGCGCGGACGTCGGCCTCGGTGATGGTCTCACCGGGGGCCAGGACGAGCGGGATGCGGACCCGGCTGCGCTGCAGGTCGACGGTCACCTTGGTACCGGTGGCCGGCTCGCCGCTGTAGGTCGAGTCGGTGCCGGCGATGACCAGGCCGATGCGGTGCCCGGCCTTGAAGGTGTAGTCCTGCGGCAGGGTCAGCCACTTGACCTCGCCGTACGAACCCACGGCGAGCGGGTCGGTCGTGCTGATCGAGTTGCGGTTGCTGGTGTCGATCCAACCGCGGGCGACGACCTCGACGGCCGCGGTGGCCATGTTGGTCTCGACGTCGAAGTAGCAGCCGTCGTCGGCCGCGGTGGACTCGCCGTAGCAGCTCTGCGTGGTCAGGTTGCGGATGCCCTGGTTGCTGCGCCAGGCGATCCGCTCGGCGGAGCCGAAGTCCACGAGCAGCGCGGTCAGGTTGGAGGCCGGCTTGTCGAGCTTCACCTGGAGGCTGACCTCGGGGGTGCCGGACAGCCGGATGTCCTTGGACAGCTCGCTGGTGGTGAAGGCGACGCGACCGGCGGCCGGGGTGGTGATGTTGGCGACCATCGCGTTCTCCGACTGACGGACGTCGGTGAAGGTCGCGGTCTCCCCGTTCTGGGCCTGGACGAGACCGAGGGTGCCGTCGGCGGCCGGGCGGAACAGGTGCGGCTGGGCGGCGGGCTCGGGCCAGTCGCGCAGCTGGATCCAGTCGGTGCGGCCGGTCTGCACGTCGGCGCGCGGCTGCTTCATGACGTCGTTCTTCACGCCGACCAGCCAGTAGTCGAACCAGGCGTGCAGGGTGTCGACCCAGCGGTCACGCTGGCCCTCGAAGTCGAACGGGTCGACGTGCTGGGTCTGGCCGACCCAGATCTTGCGCGGCACGCCGTTCTTGGCCAGGCCGTCCCACCAGACGGAGAAGTTGTCCGGCTTGACGTTCAGGTCGTTGACGGTGTGCACGACGAAGACCGAGGCCTTGACCTTGGAGACGTCGCCGAGGGTGCCGGCGTTGTAGTCGCGCTCGGCCCAGTAGGCGTTGTAGTTGCCCGTGTCGTCGCCGTCGTTCGCGTCGGCGTACGCGCGCACCGCGGCGCACTTCGCGTCCGGGTCCGTGTCGACGGCGTTGCCGAGGTACGACTGGTAGTTGAAGTTGTAGATCACGCCGTTCTGGCGCTGGTACTTGTACCAGGAGCTGATCGCCGAGATCGGGACGATGGTCTCCAGACCCTCGACACCGGTCGCCGCGACGCCGTTGGCCAGCGTGCCGTCGTACGACTTGCCGATCATGCCGGCCTTGCCGGTGCTCCAGTCGGCGAACGCCGGGGTGACGCCGTCGAGCTTGGTGGCGGTGGCGCGGCCGTTCAGCCAGTCGATGACGGCCTTGCCGCCCAGGATGTCGGCCTTGCCGCCGACGTCGGGGCAGCCGGTCGACTTGGTGGTGCCGATCATGTCGACGGCGAGGAAGGCGTAGCCGCGCGGCACGAAGTAGTTGTCGTACCAGAGCGGGAACTTGGCGAGGGTCCCGTCCGCGGCGTAGACCTTGCGCTCGGCCTCGTTGCCGCGGCCGGAGTTGTCGTAGTACGGGCTCTCGTCGATGATCGACGCGACCTTGAGGTTGGCGCCCGACTCCTTGGGACGGATGATGTCGACCCGCACGCGGTCGAGGATTCCGTCGGAGTCACTGTCGACGGTCGACTCGACGAGAACGGACTCGCGGATCGCGTCGGCGTACGAGAAAACGGGCTGGGTGCGCCCGTTCTCGACGGAAATGGCGGGGGCGGCACTCGCCTGAACCGGGGCGGCGAACGCCACCACCAGGCCCACGGCGACGAGAGCTGCTCGCATCGGTGGCACTAAGAGCCTCCAGAGACTCGGGAATTATCCCAAATCTCTATGAAAACTCCCATAACAGACAAGATCCGGTTACGCCTTTGACACCACCTCGTTCCTGATGTGTGACATGGCACTTAGCGCACGAACGGCCGGTCATAAGGCGCCGCGTCCCGGGCCGCCAGGACGTGCTCGGCCGCCGCCCCGACCGGCACCCGCAGCGGGATCTCGGACCGTTCCACCAGGTCAGCGAGGGCGCGGGCAACCTCTTCCGAGGTGATGAACGCGCTCTCCGGAAGGGCCTCCGGCGGGCCGTAAACGGGCGATCCATAGGTGAGGACGTCGTCCAGAGCCCCGGAACTGACCGGCCCCGGCTGCGCGAGGCTCACGTCGATGCCGAAACCGGCCACCTCGATCGCGAGGGTCTCGGCGAAGGCCTCCAGCGCCCACTTCGAGGCGTTGTAGGCGGCGCTCCCGGGCCGCACGGTCCGCCCGGCGACGCTGGAGACGTACAGCAGCCGGCCCTTGCCCCGCTCGCGCATCTGCGGGAGCACGGCCTGGGTGACGCGGACGGCCCCGACGGTGTTCAACCGATAGAGGCGCTCGATCTCGTCGGCCGGGCTGGCCTCGACCGGCGCGTAGAAGATCCCGCCGGCATTGGAGATCAGGACGTCGATCTCCCCGGCCTCCTTGACCGCCGCGTCGACGCTGGACTGATCGGTGACGTCGAGCCGGAGCCGCTGGTCGACGCCGAGACCGTCGAGCGTGCGCGGGTCACGTGCGGTGGCGACGACCCGGTGGCCGCGCCGGACGAGCTCGGCGGCGGTGGCCCGGCCGATCCCCGTGGACGTGCCGGTGATCAGGATCGAGGACATGGCTGTACTCCCTTCATTTGTCGGTTCGATTTTCGAACCCACTCATGCGAGTTACGATAGCAGAGTGAGTCAGAAAATCGAATCGACCAACCTCGGCGCTCCCCGCGTCTGCCCCATCGCCGACGCCCTCGACGTGGTCGGCGAACGGTGGAGCCTGCTGGTCCTGAGGGAGCTGGGGTTCGGCGTCCACCGCTTCAAGGACATCCAGATCAACACCGGCGCGCCCCGCGAGACCCTGGCGCTGCGGCTGCGCAAGCTGGAGGAGTGCGGCGTGATCGAACGCCGCCGCTACCACGACCACCCGCCGCGCGACGAATACGTGCTCACCGCCCGGGGGCGGGAGCTCGGACCGGTGCTCACCGCGCTGCGGGAGTGGGGCGAGCGGATCAGTGGTGGCGCGGCAGAGCGCGGGCCAGCCGCCTGAGCACGGCCTCGTCCGGCGGCAGCCGGGCGCGGAACGCGGCCAGCCGCTCGGGTGACTCCCCGCTCACCTTCGCCCCACCACGTTGGGCAGCCCGGCGAGCCGCGCGAGCAGTTCCTCGTCGACGGCCACGCCGGTGCGGGCCTCGAAGAGGTAGACGAACACGTCCAGCCCGCCGGCCTCGGCGGTGACCTCACGGAAGAACGCGAACACCTCCTCGGGCGGGGCCGGCAGATAGTAGGGCGTGAGCACGGCGATCTCGCGGGCGCCGGCGGCGCGGGCCCCGGCGATGAGCTGGGAGACCTCGAACCGGCTGCTGGCCCCCACGTGGACGATCACCCGCAGGTCGCGCAGCACCTCCACCGCGAGCGCCGCGACCGCGTTCCGCTCGGGGATCGAGAGGGCGGGAAACTCCCCCGTCGTGCCGAGGACGAACGCGCCCTGGACCCCGGAGTCCGCGACGTACCGGAAGATCTCCGCGGTCCCGGCGAGGTCGAGCGCGCCGTCGTCGGCGAACGACACGGGAACGGCGGTGATGATGTCATGCGGTTGTCTGTGCACCGGCCCGTTCTACCAGGCGGAAGGCGCGTATTTCAGGCGCCCCACCCGGCCTGGTGGCCGCCGACGCGCTCGGCCACGATCCGCTCGGCGTAGCCGGAGGCCGCGTAGGCGGCCATGGGGTTCGGGGCCAGCCCCGACTCCTCGCGGAACCCGGCCAGGAGGGGGCGGACATCGGTGTTGTACGCGTCCATGAACACCCCGTTCGCTCCCAGCACGTCACCCGCGCGCTGCGCGGCGGCCAGGGCCTCGCGGTCGACGAGCAGCGCCTTCGCGGTCGCCTCCTGGACGTTCATGACCGAGCGGATCTGGCCGGGGATCTTCGGCTCGATGTTGTGACACTGGTCGAGCATGAAGGCCACGTCCTGGTCGAGGCCGTCGGCCCTGATGACCTCGTACATGATCCTGAAGAGCTGGAACGGATCGGCCGCGCCGACCATCAGGTCGTCGTCGGCGTAGAAGCGGGAGTTGAAGTCGAACCCGCCGAGCTTCCCCTCGCGCAGCAGGAACGCCACGATGAACTCGATGTTCGTGCCCGGCGCGTGGTGGCCGGTGTCGACCACCACTTGGGCCTTGCGCCCGAGCCGCAGGCAGTGGGCGTAGGCGGTGCCCCAGTCGGGCACGTCGGTGACGTAGAAGGCCGGCTCGAACAGCTTGTACTCCAGCACCAGCCGCTGCCCCTCCCCCAGCCGCGCGTAGACGGCGTCGAGGGCCTCGGCCAGCCGGTCCTGCCGGTCGCGGATGTCGTCTTGGCCCGGGTAGTTGGTGCCGTCGGAGAACCAGAGTTTCAGCACGTCGGAGCCGGTGGCGTCCATGATGTCGACGCACTCGAGCAGGTGCCGGAGCGCCTTGCGGCGGACCGCGGGGTCGGGGTTGGTGACGCTGCCGAGCATGTAGTCGTCGTCCTGGAAGACGTTGCTGTTGATCGCCCCGATCGCGACGCCGTGTTCACGGGCGTGGTGCGAAAGGTCTCCGTACGAGTCCACCCGGTCCCACGGGATGTGCAGCGCGACCGTCGGGGCCGCGCCGGTGAACCGGTGCACCTGGGCGGCGTCGGCGATCTTCTCGT
Organism: Herbidospora mongoliensis; assembly: GCF_001570545.1. GTDB lineage: Bacteria > Actinomycetota > Actinomycetes > Streptosporangiales > Streptosporangiaceae > Herbidospora > Herbidospora mongoliensis. Next base: position 516,253 of record NZ_BBXD01000009.1, read on the forward strand.
AAGGATCGCGGGGCACCCCCTTCTGGGCGAACACCTTGAATCGGGTGCCGGAGTTGCCGAAGGCCCAAGAAGGCGTCTCAATGCGCAGCGCTCGGAGCCCAGCCTTCACCACGTCGACCACCTCGTCATAAAAACGTTTCAATCTTCGGAGAGCGTAAGACAGCCCCGCAAGGCCGTCAACGTTGCCGAGGGCAGGTTGCCACGTTTTAATCCGCCTGGACCAGGCTGACCACCGCCGACTGGGCGCGGTGGTCGGACTGCCCGCGAGGGTCGCGCAGGTCGTAGGCGTGGATCTCCAGCCCGTCGGTGAACGTCCAGTCGAGTTGCCAGAGCGGGAGCACACCGGCGTACCAGGACGTTGGATAGAGCGAGTCGTCGGCCGCGTTCGCACTGGCCATGCGGTCGAACAGGGGGCGCATCTCCCCCATCGCGCCGGTGCTGTTGAAGTCGCCGCTGACCAGGGCGGCGTGGGGGTTCGCGTCGAGGTCGGCGTGCAGGCCGCGGAACTGGGCGTCCCGGTGTGAACTGCGGCTGCGCAGTCCGGCGAAGGGGTTCACGTTCAGCACCGCCTGCACGGGGATGTGGACGTTGTAGACCGACAGGGTCGAGGCGCCGATCAGCAGGTCGGTACGGAGGATCTTGGCCAGGTCGAAGGCCTCCTGCCACGACGGCCGGGGGCCCAGGGCGGTCGCCGGGCCGACCCGCCGGGTGGCCGTGATCGGGAATCGGGACAGCGTGAGGAGTTCGCCCTCGGCGGCGACGTGGTAGCCGGGGAACTCGCGCCGCAGCCGGGGCAGGTCGTCGACCGGCTCGGGCCGGCCGGCCACCCAGCCCATGTACTCCTGCAGCACGTAGACGTCGGCGCGCTGATCTTTGAGGAAGCGGTAGAACGCGCCGGGGTCGTCGTCCTGGTGCCAGTATTCGGTGTTCCAGGAGAACACCCGCACCGCCCCGGCCGAAGGCGGCTGGTCGGCGGCCCCCACGTTGAGGCCGCCGTGACCGGCTCCCAGAAGGAGCGACCCGGCGGCCAGGATCGTGGTGGTCCGGCGGAACCGGCCGGCCACGACGAGCAGCACCGGCGCGGCGAGGTAGATCACCGGCGGCACCATGTCGGGGATCAGCCAGAGCCAGAAGCGGCCCGACAGCAGGCGCTGCAGGATCACGAATCCCAGCCAGGCCGCCGCCGCGATCGGAACCAGACGGCCCGCGAGGGTCAACGGGTCAGCTCGGGGGTGCTCGATTCGTACAGTCTGCGGAATCTCGGGGAGATCAGCCACTGGGCCGCGCCGGTCGCGACGCCCGCGATGATGACCAGGCTGACCACGAAGTGCACCGCGACGAAGTACGCGCCGAACAGCGGGCACTTGCGGGCGAACACGAACCGGAACATGCCGAGGTCGCCGAGCGCCCACGCGGCCAGCAGCAGCGCGGGCAGCACCGCCGCGACCGGGCCCAGCAGGAACGGCGCGGGGAGGGCGAGCACCGTCAGCAGCGCGGCCAGCGACGCCCAGGCCCGGGAGGCGGTCTCGTAGCCCTGCGCGAAGCGGCGTTTGCGCGCGTAGAGGGGAACGCGCAGGCGGCCGCGCTGGAACAGCTTGCGCAGCAGCGTCGGCAGTTCGCGGTCGTGTCCCATCCGGCCGTGGATCGCGCGGGTGATCCGCACCCGGTGACGCTCGCTGAGCCGCTGACCGTAGTCGACCTCCTCGGTGTAGCGCAGGCCGGGGTTGAACGGGCCGGTCTCGCGGAACACCGAGGCGCGGATGGCGAACATCGCCGACCACAGGAAGGACACCTCCCCCTCGGACGCGACCGACCAGTAGTGGTGCTGGTGGGCGCGGTAGTCCTCGGTGCGGGTGGAGCGGATCAGCGGGTCGGGGTCCTCGATGCCGCAGACCGCGCCGAGCGACGGGTCGGCGTCGAGCAGGGCGACGCCGGTGGCGACCGCGTCGGGGGCCAGGGCGACGTCGGAGTCCACGAAGAACAGGATCTCACCGCTCGCCCATGCCGCGCCCAGGTTGCGGGCGACGGCGGGGCCGCTGTTGCCGGGGGTGCTGATCACCTCCACGCCCAGCGACGCCGCGACGGCGGCCGAGTCGTCGGTGCTGCAGTCGTCCACGACGACGATCTCCAGCGGGGTGTGGGTCTGGGCCTGGATCGCCGCCAGGCACAGCGGCAGGAACCGGGCGTGGTTGTAGGTCGGGACGATGACGGTGACCAAAGGGGGTCGCATCGCGGTCAAGCCTCCGAGATGAGCAGTTCTTGCAGGTGGTGGGTGGACAGGCCGTCCGGTGAGCGCAGGTCGTAGCGGTGCACGGTCAGGCCCGGCGAGGTGAAGGTCCAGTCCATCCGCCACAGGCGGAGCCCGGCGAAGGACAGGGTCGCCGGGTAGTGCGGACCTTCGGCCGCCGCAAGGTGGTCCAGGCGGCGCAGGTGGCCCATGCCGGGCAGCGCGTTGAAGTTGCCGGAGGCCAGGATCGGGTTCGGGTTGGCGTCGACGTCGTCGGCGAGCGCGTCGATCTGGACCTGCCGGGCGGCGTCGAGTGTCTGGATCGCCTGGTAGAAGCGCGGGGACAGCGGGCTCGCGCTCAGGTAGAGCATGTCGAACAGGTGCACGTTGTAGACCGAGACGGTCCGCCCGCCGATGTCGAGGTCGGTGCGCAGCGCCGCGTGCCGCCAGTTCGGCGCGTACGGGTTGTGGGCCGCGCCCACCGGTTTCTGGCCGACCACCGGGAAGCGGGAGACGGTGAGGAGCCCGTCGAGTGCGGTGATCTCGTGGCCGGGGAACTCGCGCCGCAGCAGGTCGGCGTCGTCGATGGGGGTGGGCGCGCCCGGCCCGCAGCCCGAGTGCTCCTGGAGGAGGTAGAGGTCGGCCCGCCGGTCCTTGAGATACCGGAAGAAACGGGCGGCGTCGTCGTCGGTGTTCCAGCAGTAGGTGTCCCAGGAGACGACCCGCACCGCGCCGGCCGGCGCCGGACCGCCGCCCCCGCCGAGGTGCACGCCCGCCTGGGTCGCGCCCAGCGCCAGGGCCGCCGTGGCGAGCCCCGCCGTCCACCACCGTGTCCTGGCGACGAACGGCACGGCGGCCAGCAGGGCCAGCGGCGTCACCAGGAACAGCAGGGGCGGGATCACCAGGTCAGGCAGGACCCACAGCCAGGTCCGCCCGCTGAACACCCGCCGCGCCGCGATGAGCGCGAACGCCGCCGCCGCCAGGCTGACCGCCGCCCGGTCGAGCCGCGCGGGCACCCTGCGGCGCAGCGCCAGCATCGGCACGGACGCGACCACCAGCAGCGGGACGGCGAAGAAGGCCACCAGCGGCGCCCCGCCGCCCCACCACCAGAAGTCCCCGCTCAGCCAGTTGACGACGGTGACCGTCAGCCAGACCGCCGCCGCGCCGACCAGCGCCCACCGGAGGATCCGGATCATGCCGGCCGGAACCAGAACGACGCGGGCAGGTAGTGCTCGGTGACGGAGAGCCGCTCCCACAGAGGCCGCAGCGGATCCCGCAACGCCGGGTCGGCGTGGATGAACGCGCTGGGGAGCTCGATGTCATACCTGGCCGGATCGCCCAGCAGGAAGGCGGCCAGCAGGTACTGCTCGGAGTAGTGCCGCCAGCGCCACTCCGGCGGGTAGTCGAAGGGCAGCATGATGTCGTGCAGGTGCACCAGGACGCCGGGCGGCAGCAGCGGCAGCACCTCGAAGAAGAACACGGTGACGTCGGAGCCCATCAGGACCCGGTGCGAACCGTCCAGGAACACGATGTCGCCGGGCTCCAGATCGGCGAAGATCCCCAGGTCGGCGCGTTCGAGCGGGCTGCGGACGGTGACGTCGCAGAGCGCGTCGACGTGCGCGCGGGGCGCCGGGTCGATCGAGGTGACGGTGGTGCGCAGGCCATGGTCCCGGATGGCCCGCCGGGCGAACTTGGTGGAGTTGCCGGAGCCGATCTCGACGTACCGGCGGGGGTTGTTCTCGACGAGCAGGCCGTAGAGCCCGAGCGCGTCCAGCGGCGGCAGCCACCCGTTGTCCCAGTAGGGCGTGGTGCCCTTCGGGCTGTCGCGCAGGGGGATCTCGGCCAGGCTGTCCGCGAGCTTCGCGAAACGGCCGAGCCGGTCGGCGTAGCGGGACCGGTTCCGCTCCACCAGGGCGGTCATCTCCGGGTGCGCCGGTTTGCCGTGGCCGAAGCGCGGCTCCGGGTCGATCGGGTGGTCGATGAAGATGGGGCGGCGCAGCCCGAACGCCGACAGGACCGCGCCGTGCACGGACGGATGCCGTTCCAGCCACGCGAACGGCCGATCGGCGAACGGCACGGCGCTGAGCGCGCGCATCAGCGCCCCGGACACCGGTCCGGCGGGGACCTGGCGGGTCAGGTGCCGAAGCTGTGACGTCATGAGGCCACTCCTTGCGTGAGGGGGGCGATACGGGTCAGTACCGCGAGCACGACGGCGGTCGACACGACGTCGACGACGGTGATCAGGACGCGGCTCAGCGCGACCAGGGTGATCAGGGCGGGCCCGGTCAGCAGGGTGGCGAGGGTGAGCCCGAGCACGACCTCGCGCGGGCCGAGCCCGGAGGGCATCACCAGCGTGAAGATCCCGGCCACGGTGGAGAGCGCGAACCCGCCGATCCCCACCGACAGCGCCCCGGCGGGCGAGGCGCCGAGCGCGACGGCGAGCACGCTGACGTGCAGCCCGCTGATCAGCCAGCCGGTGGTCAGCAATCCGGTGACGGCGAGCAGCGTCCGCCGCCCCGGCAGCGTGATAGGGCCGTCCCCGCCCCGGCGCAGGATCCGCTGGGCCGCCCCGAGCAGCCGTCCCAGCGATCGGGGCGCCACCACGGGGAGGAACGCCGCGACCAGGAGCGGCAGCAGCGCCCACCAGATCGCGTCGGCGGCCACCAGCCAGGGCAGCGCGATCAGGCCGACCGCCAGCCCGGCCACCACGCCGAGACCCTGGGTGGCCACGAACGCCCCGGCCAGCCTGGCGGCGGGTTCGCCGAGCGGGCGCGCCATCGCGGCGTGCGCGACGGCGGGCCAGATACCGCCGGGGAGATAGCGGGTGATGCCGGCCAGGAAGAAGACGCGGGCCGCGACCGGCAGGGTCAGCCGGGTGCCCAGGCCCGCGAGCAGCAGACGCCAGCCGAAGAACCCGGGGATCCCGCCGATGGACGCCAGGGCGCCCGCCAGGATCGCGTTGCCCCAGCCGACCTGACGCAGGCTGTCGCCGACGCCGTGCCTCACCCGCCAGAGCTGGTAACCCAGGAAGGCGAGCACGAGCACGATCGCGGCCGTCCGCAGCACCGTGAAGACGCGCCGCCGGGTCACGCGGGCACCCGGTCGTACAGGCGGCGGAAGGAGCGGGAGGTCAGCCACTGGAGGATGCCGGTGCCCGCGCCGGCAGCGATGGTCAGGTTGATCACGAAGTGCAGCGCGACGAAGACCAGGGTGAAGGCGACGCCCCGGCTGGCCAGCACGTACCGGTACATCCGGCGGTCGACGCCGAGGAACGACAGGAACAGCAGCACAGGGAGCACGGCCGTCCAGGACAGGCCGGTGAGCAGCGGCACCGGCAGGGTGGCGGCGGTCAGTGCGGCGGCCAGGCTGGCGCCCGACTCCGGCGACCCGATCACCCCGGCCGCGTAGCGGCGTTGCAGGAAGAACGGCACGTGCACCCGGGTGCGGGTGAAGACCTTCCCCATCGCGATCCGCAACGTGGCGTCGTCGTCGTGCCGCCCGCGCACGGCCGAGGTGAGGATCACCTTGTACCGGGCGGCGAGGCGTTCGCCCACGTCCGCGCCCTCCGACTGGGTCAGCGCGGCGGTCCACGGCCCGACCTCGGCCCACACGGCGGCGGGCACGGCGATGATCGCGACCGGCAGGAACCCGGTGATCGGGCCCTCTGCGACCAGATACCAGTAGTGCCGGTAGAGGGTGCGGTACTCGCGGATCAGGTTGCCCCGGTGCAGCGGGACGGCCTCGTAGTTGCCGCAGACCGCCCCCACCTCGGGGTCGGCGGCGAGCAGGGCGACCGCCTCGGCGACCGCGTCCGGGGCCAGCGCCACGTCGGAGTCGAGGAAGAACAGCACCTCGCCCCGGGCGTGCTCGACGCCGAGGTTGCGGGCGACCGACACTCCCCCGTTCCTGGACGTGCTGAGCGGCTCCACCCCCATCGATCGGGCGACGGCCACGGAGTCGTCGGTGCTGCAGTCGTCCACCAGGACGATCTCCACGTTCGGATACGTCTGCGCCCTGACCGACTCCAGGCACTGCCCGAGCACGTAGCCGTAGTTGTAGTTGGGGATGATCACGGAGACCAGCGGTCTCATCGTTCACCAGCCTTTCGCGAGCGAGCGGGCCCATCCGGTGACGGCCCCGGTGAGCAGGGCCGTGTGGGTGAGGAAGTGCACCGCGAGGAAGAAGAGCAGGAAGGCGGGCCCGCGCTCGCGCAGCACGAACCGGGCCAGCGGCGGATCGGCGAGCGCGAACATCAGGAAGAAGCAGGCGGCCACCGGCGGGACCGGGAGCGTGGCCAGGGTGAGCGCGGCGGCCACCACCCCGCCTGCCCGGTTGACCACGAGCGCGTCCCTGCGCATCCGGTTGCGGGCGGAGAACCGGAGGAACCGCGCCCGCCGATACTGCTCGCCGAGCAGCGGCAGCAGCCGGTCGGCCTCGTCGTGCCGGCCGGAGATCTCACCGGAGAGCCGGATGCGATGGTGCACCAGCAGGCGTTCGCTGTACTCGTCGTCCTCGGCGGCGCGCAGGTTGACGTCGAACGGCCCGACCTGCTCGAACACCCGCCGTGGCAGCGCGGCCAGGGCGAAGACCGCCGTCGAGGTGAGCCCCGCGCCCCGGCTGAGGGCATGGTGCAGGTGGAGGGTGCGGTAGACCTCGACGGGGCCGTCGTCGATGAGGGGCTCGCTGTCGTACACGCCGTAGACGCAGCCGCAGCCCGGGTCGGCGGCGAGCAGGCGCACGGCGGCAGCCACCGCGTCGGGCGACAGACCCACGTCGGAGTCGAGGAAGAACAGGACCTCGCCGCCGCTCACCGCGGCACCGGCGTTGCGGGCCGACGACACCCCTTGGTTGTACGGCTGTGCGACCACCCTGACCGGGAACTCGGCGGCGATGGCCCGGGTGTCGTCGGTGCTGGCGTCGTCCACGACGATCACTTCGATGGGACGGTGAGTCTGCGCCAGCGCCCCCGCCAAGCAGAGGCGGAGGGTCTTGGCCGCGTTGTACGCCGGGATGACGATCGACACGAGGGTCATCGCGCCTCCCGCAGGAGGGCTGCGGCCAGCGCGGGGTTCCGGGCGAGCACCAGCGCCGTCCCGACCAGGAGCGCCAGCCCCAGCCCGGTGACGGCGAGCCCCCGGTCCCTGAGCAGGCCCCTGACGGGATCACCGCCGCCGCCCTCGACCAGCACCACCTGCAGGTAGCGGAAGAGCGCGAACAGGGCGAACGGCGTGGCGAGCATCATCACCACCGGCGCGTACGGCCCGAGCGGCGCCTCCGTGCGCAGGTAGAGCAGCCCGGCGACGGCCGACAGCACCGCCGCGAGCTGGAGCAGATGGCCGGTCAGCTCCACCGAGTACCCGCGCAGCGCGGGCCGGTGCTCCGGACCGCTCTCCAGCAGCTCCCGGCGGCGTTTCCCGACGATCAGCAGCAGCGACAGCGAGAACACCGTCACCACCAGCCAGCCGGAGACCGGCTCCCCGATCGCGGCGTACCCCTGCACGACCCGCAGCGCGAACCCGAGCGCGACCGCGCCCACGTCGATCAGCGGCACGTGTTTCAGCCGCCGGCTGTAGGCCACGTTGAGCACCACATAGGCCAGCAGTGGCCAGTACGGACGGCCGGGCCCCGCCGCGATCAGCAGCCCGAGCAGCACCAGCAGCCCGGTGCGGAGCAGAAGGGCGGTCCGCACCGAGATCCGCCCGGCGGCGATCGGCCGGTCGCGCTTGCCGGGATGCAGCCGGTCCCGGTGCCGGTCGGCGAGGTCGTTGCCGATGTAGACGCAGGCCCCGGCCAGGATGAACCCCGCGACCGCCCAGCCGATCTGGCCGAGGGCGCCGAGCGTCCAGCGGCCGGTGTCCAGCAGGGGCAGCGGCACGAGCAGCAGGGCCTTGGCGCTGTGGTGCGGCCGGATCAGCGCCAGCAGGTCTCTGAACTGGCCCGGCCGGGCCGGCGCCACGGTGGGTTCGATGACGCGCATACGCACCTCCCGTCCGTCAGAAGAGGAATTTGGCGAGGGACAGCGCGCCCTGACGCCAGGCGTCGCGGCTGGTGCGCCCGCCGGTCTTCTCCTGGGCGTGCTCCTTCCACCAGGTGAAGGTGCCGAGGATGGCGTCGCGGTTGGAGAAGCGCGGGGCGAAGCCCAGCCGGTCGCGCGCCTTGGCGATGCTGACGTGGGAGTCGTCGAGCAGCTTGTAGAGCAGCCGGTCGTACACCGGGGACAGGCCGGTGCGGCCGAGCAGACGGAGGACGGCGAGCGCCGGGGCGGCCGGGAGCGGCACCACCTTCTTGCCGTGGCCGGCGGCGTCGAGCACGGCCTGGAAGTCCTCCCGCAGGGTGGCGAACTCGGCGGCGGCGATGTTGTAGGTGTCGTTGGCGATGTCGTCGGGCGCGTTCAGGACCAGCACGATCGCGTCCACCAGGTCCTCGATGGCGAGCATCTGGATGCGGGCCGTGCCCTTGCCGAGCATGGGGAAGCCGTGGCCCTCGTCGGCCCACTCGAAGAGCATCGCGAACAGGCCCATGCGGCCGGGACCGAGGAAGGTCTTCGGTCGCACGACGGGGACGCACAGGCCGTCGGCGCGGAACTTCTCGGCGATCTCCTCGGCCGCCGTCTTGGCCCTGCTGTAGGGGTCGACGGGCTCGCGGGGGTGGTCTTCGGGGGTGGGGACGAGCTTGGGGAGGCCGTACACGGCGGTGGACGAGATGTGCACCACGCGCGGGACGCCCGCGTTCCGTGCGGCGGTCAGCACACTGCGGGTGCCGTCGACGATCACGCTGTGGATCTCGGCGTCCGGATAGCTCGGCAGCGCCGAGGCGCAGTGCACGACGGCGTCGGCGCCGGCCAGCAACTCGGTCATCCGGGCGGTGTCGCGGATGTCGGCGGCGACCCCGCCGGAGCCGGGGTTCAGGTCGACGCCCGTCGCCTCGATGCGGCGGAGCAGGGTCGAGCCCAGCATGCCGGCGCTGCCCGTGACTACGATCCCCATCGCGGCGCCACCTTCTCCTTGACGAATCGGGTCACCAGGCGGAGCAGGCCCTGGGCGAGGGTCTGGTCCAGGCTGTCGAGGAAGTACTCCACGTCGGCCGGCTCGACCACCAGCGGAGGTGCGGCCACCAGCGGGTTCCGGCCGTTGAGGGTGTAGTAGGCGTAGACGCCGTGGTCGCGGTAGAGGGCGTCGATGACCGCGCAGGTGATCAGCTTGATGCGGAAGTTGGGATCGCGGGCCAGGCCGACGGGAGCCAGCTTGGCCACCAGGTCGAGGATCTTCGGGCCGCCGTCCAGGAAGATCCCGTAGAGCGCGCCGGCTCCCCTGACCTCGGCCACCGTGTCCGGGTAGGTCTTTCTTATGCGCTCCAGGCCGGGCCCGAGGACGCGTTCGATGGCGCGGGCCCTGGCCGGGTAGTCGTCCTCGACGGCGACGTTCACCGCCTCGATCGCGGTGGCCGTCTCCTCGCCGAACCCGTAGTAGGTGGTGCTGGTGCTGTTCAGCAGGGAGTCGCTCAGGTTGTCGTAGGCCTTGCGGAACACCCGGTCCCGGGCGATGTAGGCCGAGATGGAGGACTTGCCGCCGCCGAACGACTTGGACGTGGTGACGACGTCCGGGACGAGACCCGGGTAGCGCATGAAGTAGAACAGGCTGCCGGTCTTGCCCCAGCCGGTGTAGATCTCGTCGAAGATCAGCACGATGTCGTGGGCGTCGCAGAGGTCGCGCAGGCCGCGCAGGAACTCCTCGGAGCAGGCGGTCATGGTGGACGCGCTGAAGGGCTCGATCAGGATCGCGTACACATCCTTCCCGGCCATTTTCCGGACGGCGTCGAGGTCCCCGTACGGAAAGACCTCCACGCCCGAGATGCCGGGGAAGGTGAAGTTCTGGTGCGCGCCGGTGAGGCTGCCGGAGCCGAGCAGCTTGCCGTGGAAGGCGATGTCCGCGCGCAGGATCCGATCGCGGCGCCCCCGGTGGTATTTGTAGGCCAGCTTCACCGCCCCCTCCACCGCCTCGGCGCCCGAGTTGGGGAAGAACGACATGTTCAGGTCGCCGGGCAGAAGCTGGGCGAGATTGTGGCCGAGCGCCGCGACATAGGGCGAGAAGTAGGTCTTGTGCACCTCCATGCGCTGCCGGTCCTGGAACCTTTTACGGGCCGCCAGGATGCGCGGATGATTATGGCCGTGGTTGAGCACGCCGACCCCGCCGGTGAAGTCGAGGATCCGCCGGCCTGATCGGGTCCAGAGCCAGGCGCCCTCGGCGCGTTCGACCAGTTCCCGGCCGAACCCGAAGGTCGTCATGAGCGAGACCTGGCTGCGGTTGACGTGCTTCCGATACAGGTCGTGGACGTCTTCCGCGGTGAGCCGCTCGCATTCGTCGATGCCGATCAAATCTGACATGCGCCCACCTTGCGGGCGGCCCATCAAGGACCGGTAAAGGCGCGGCTTGACACGAAGATCGGGCCGAAACTCGGATTGTGTTACCGCAAAAAGCCAGGGGGCCTAAGTGGCTCATCTGACAAATGGAACATGGAATCCCAATATGCGAACAATATGTGGTATTGCCGGTCTATGCAGTTTCGTGTCCTCGGCACGCTTGAAGTCCGCTCCGACAGCCACGGGGTGGTCCGGCTCGGTGCGGCCAAGCAGCGCGTTCTGCTGGCGGTGCTGCTGCTGAACGTCAACCGGCCGGTCCACGCCGACCGGCTCGTCGACGCGCTGTGGCCGCAACGCCCCCCGCGCACCGCCGCCGTCGCCCTGAGGACCTACGTGTCGGCGTTGCGCCAGGTCCTCGGCCTGGCCGGCCGGGTGGAGACCCCGCTGCTGTCCACCGTGCCCGGCGGCTACGAGATCCGCCTGACCCCCGCCGACCTCGACCTGCTGACCTTCGAGGAGCTGGCCTCCCAGGGCCAGCGCGCCCTCACCGCCGGCCGCCCCGGCCTGGCCTCCGAACGCCTGCGCGGCGCCCTGGGCCTGTGGCGAGGCCGCCCTTTCGAGGACGTCTCACTGGACCCCCGGCTGGCCCCCGAGTTGATCCGCCTGGAGGAACGCAAACTGGCCGTCCAGGAGACCTGGATCGAGTCCCAGCTGGCTTTGGGCCACCACGGCGACCTGCTCCCCGAACTAGGAGCATTGGTAGCCGAACAACCGTTGCGGGAACGCCTCCACGCGCACTGGATGCTCGCCCTCTACCGCTCCGGCCGCCAGGCCGAGGCCCTGCGCGCCTACCGCGACCTGCGCCGCAGGCTGATCATGGAACTGGGCATCGAACCGAGCCCCCCGTTGCAGCGGCTGCACCACCAGATCCTCGACGGCCACGCCGACCTGGCCGCTCCCTCGGGCTCCCGCCCGGCCGTCCCCCGCGCCCTCCCCCGCGACATCGCCAGCTTCACCGGCCGCGCGGCCGAGATGGCCTTCCTCCACCGCATCGTCGCCGAGCCCGTCGGCACCCCCGTGATCGGCGCCATCGACGGCATGGCCGGAGTCGGCAAGACCACCCTGGCCGTCCACGCCGCCCACCGCCTGGCCGACCGATACCCCGACGGCCAGCTCTTCGTCGACCTGCGCGGCTTCACCCGGGGCGGCTCCCCCATGGACCCCGCCGACGCCCTCGACCAGCTGCTCCGCGCCCTGGGCGTCCCCGGCGACCGCATCCCCCACGACCAGGACGCCCGCGCCGCCCTCTACCGGACCTGGCTGGCCGGCCGACGCGTACTGGTACTGCTGGACAACGTGGCGGAGGAGGGCCAGGTCCGCCCCTTGCTCCCCGGCTCCCCCACCTGCCTGGTCCTGATCACCAGCCGCCGCGGACTGGCCGGCCTGGAGGACATCCGCCCCCTGTCCCTGGACGTCCTCCCCCACGCCGACGCGGTCACCCTGTTCGCCCGCACGGCGGGCGAGCTAGGCATCAGCGGCGAACTGGACGAGATCGTGGAACTGTGCGGCAGACTGCCCCTGGCGATCAGAATCGCCGCCGCCCGCCTGCGCATGCGCCCCGGCTGGACCCCCGCCCACCTGGCCGACCGCATGCGCGACCACCAGCACCGGCTGGGCGAACTGGAAGTGGGCCCCCTCAGCATCGCCGCCGCCCTGGACCTGTCCTACCACCACCTCACCCCCGGCCAGCAGGACATGTACCGCCTGCTCGGCCTGCACCCCGGCCCCGACCTCGACCAGTACGCAGCCGCCGCCCTGGTGGGCACCACCGTCGAACACGCCGGCCGGCTCCTGGACGACCTGGTCGACGCCCACCTGCTCCAGGAGCCGGTCCCCGGGCGCTACCGTTTCCACGACCTGCCCCGCGCCCACGCGACCGCCACCTTGGCCGACGAGGACACCGACCTCGACCGGCGGGCGGCGCTGACCCGGCTGTTCGACCACTACACCCGGACCGCGTCGACAGCCGTGACCCAGCCGTGGCTGGACGCCGAACTCATCAACCTGCTCGCCATCGCCATGCACGCGGCCCGGCACGGCTGGCCCGCCCACGCCCTGAACCTGTCCGCCACCATCCACCGGCACCTCCACGAACGCGCCCGCCCCCACCACCGGACCGCCGTACACGCCGTCGAACTCGCCACTCTGTGCGATCTGGGCGACGACCATTTGACGAAGGGGCGCTTCGGGCCGGCGGCGGAGTATTTCGAACGAGCCTTGAAGATCGCCCATCCGGTCGCGGGGCACGATGGTTGAGCGCGACGTGACCCTCGGCCCCCGGACCTCCACCGGCTTTAGCGGTGTTCGGGGCAAAAATGGAGAAGGCCCCCCGCGCCAACAGGAGACCTTCGGCTCCGACCGTGTCCGGGCTAGCAGACTCGTCAGATGAGACAGATGGCTTGCGCCCCATGCTCGTGACCCGACTTTCCGCCGGGCCGTCCAGCGTTCGGGTGAGTTCCGGAACAAATCCGAACAACGCCTCTGCCTTGCGGGTCCGACCTGCTCACCGTCCGAGTTGTTCGGCGAACGAGCCGACATTGTTCGGCTGGGTTCGAAATCAACCCCTCAGCTGGCGCGAGGGCTGATGGCGCCGGGGTTTTTGGGACTTTTTGGCGCGACTGGACGCCGATGTGCGAGCAGGGAATCATGCGCTGAAGAAGATGCCCAGCGCGCCAACTGGACGGTCACGCTTGACCTGACAGGCTGCGGCCCTTCTGAAATTCCCTCGGGCTAAAACAGAGAACTCAGATATACAGAGAAAGGGCCCTTATGGCCGCGTCAGCAGTTCCCCTCTCGGCGTCGTCGATCGTGCGCGCCGCGCACCGCTTCGCCGTCTTCCTCATCGCCTTGGCAATGGGGGGCATTATGCTCGCGCTCGGTTTCACCGAGCCCACAACGGCGGCGATCACCGCGGTCACCATGGCGGGCGGCGTCGAAATCGCCGGCCGTCTCACCCTCCCCCAGCTCGCACCCCTGGTCCGCATTCTCGTGATCGTGCTGATCTGCGTCATCGTCGTGGTCCTGCTCCACCGCGGATACGGCCCGGTTCTCGCGGTGCTGATCGCCGTGGGGACGGCGGGAGTCGCAGGCGAGATCGCCCGGCGGTTCGCCGGCATCAACTACCGCCTGCCCCGGCTCGTCTTCTGACCCGGCGCTTTGAGGCAAGCACACGTCGTGCCACGCCCCGAAAAACCCATCGATCCCCGCTCGCCGATCGCGGACTTCGCGATCGACCTTCGGGCGTCGCGCCGTAAGGCTGGTCTGACTTACCAGCAGATGGTCGGCACCGCGCACTTCTCCATCTCGGTCCTGTCCATCGCGGCCAGCGGCAAGAATTTTCCGACCTGGGCAGTCACCGAAGCCTACGTCGGCGCTTGTGGTGAAAAACCGCAAGAATGGCGCAAGCGATGGGAGATAGCGCGCGAATCCTGGAGAGCGGCTAAGGGTGCCACGGCCTGAGACGCCGATTTCCGCTACAGGGCCGATCGCTGACTTCGCGATCGGCCTGCGGACGTTGCGCGCCAGAGCCGGCCTCACCTACCGGCAACTGTCCGAAGCGACGGCATACAGCATCTCCGTCTTGGCCGTCGCCGCCAACGGGAAGGTGCTTCCGACCTGGGCTGTCGCCGCCGCCTATATCCGGGCATGCGGCGAACAGCCTGAACGATGGCACAAGCGGTGGGAACTGGCGGCGCACAGCGTCTCTGCCGGCACTCCAGCCTCTGCCCCAGTTCCAGACCCGGCTTCGGTGGCTTCCACGCATCCGGCAGGGGTCTCTACTCCTGCCGGGTTGAGCGCGGCATTGAGAAAATTGATGTCAGGCCGCTCATATACCGAAATGGACCGGGCGAGTTGGCCGGACCGACTGCCCCGATCGACGCTGTCGGACATGCTCAATCGCGGGCGAACCAGTACGGAGACCCTGGAGGTGTTCCTTCGGGCCTGTGGTCTGCCACGGGACCAGTGGGCGGCATGGCATGCCGCCCGCGAACGAACCCTTCGTTCACCGCAATCCACCCGCAGGGAAGAGGTTGCGCAAAGTGGCACCGCGCACCTGGGAACGCACCCGCGCAGATCCGATCCGGAACAGGTGCACACAGCAAGCGAGCTGGCTGCCGCTCTGCGGCAGCTCCGCGCCGGCCGCGCCTACAAGGAGTTGGCCGTGGCGGCCGAGCCCGGCAAACTGCCCATGTCCACCATCAGCGACTTGCTGACCAAAGGCCGATGCACCGAGGAAACGCTGGAGCTGTACTTGCGGGCCTGCCAGGTCCCCCGCACCGAAGAAGCGGCTTGGCTGGCCGCCCGCCAACGCGCCCTGACCACGGTGTTCGACGGTTTGGATGGATTGATCCGCGTCCGCCAGTCGGTGCCTCGCCGCCTGGGTGTCCACTCATCCATCGATGTTCCCGGCGCGACCGGCGACCTGCCCGCCTATATCGAACGTGACATAGACACCGACGTCCGTGCCCTGATCCGGACCGCCGCCCGGCAGGGTGGAATGATCCTGCTGGTCGGCAGCTCTTCGGCCGGCAAGACCCGTTCCGCTTATGAGGCCGTCCAGGCTGAGCTGCCGGACTGGTGGCTGCTCTCCCCACATGACGCCGGGCACATCGCCCAAGCCGCCGCTGCGAGCCCTGCTCGGCTGGTGATGTGGCTGGATGAACTCCCGCAGCACCACATGCCCGCCCTGACCGCCACCGTCCACCACCTGATAGCCGTCGGAACAGTTCTGGTGGCCACCTTGCGGCCTGAACGCTATATCGCCTACACCACCCCACCCCCCACAGGTCAGGACGATCCCTACGCCAGGGAACGCGAACTTCTCGCCCTGGCCGAGGTGATCTACGTTGGCGACCACTTCAGCCCTGCCGAACAGGCCCGAGCCCGCCGAACCGCCGATGCGGGCGACGCCCGCATCGCGGCTGCCCTGGAGTCGGCAGACTTCGGACTGACCCAGGTCATCGCCGCCGCACCACAACTGATTCGCCGATGGAACAGCGCCGATCCGTACGCCGCCGCGGTGCTCAACGCCGCCATCGATGCCATCCGGCTGGGCGTGCGATCTCCTCTGTCCGCCGAACTGCTGCGCGCGGCCGCGCCCGGCTACTGCGATCGGCGCCAACGCGCGGCCGCCCCGCCGAACTGGTTCGAGGCAGCGCTGGCGTACGCCACCGCCAGGATCAACGGCGCCGCCGCTGCCCTGGCCCCGGTCGCACCGTCCGCCCACACCGATCAGATGGGGCAGTTCCACGGATATACGGTTGCCGACTACCTGCAGCAGCACGCCGGCTCCCGCCGCCGCTGGAGCGTCGTCCCCGAGTCACTGTGGCAGACACTCATCACCCACGTGACCGACCCTGACGACCGGCGAGGCATCGCGGAACAGGCGAGTCATCGCCTGTTGTACTGCTTCGCCGAACCACTCTGGGCCACACTCGCCGACGGCGGCGACCCCCGTGCCGCCCGGCTGCTGGCCGTGTTGCTGCGGGAACGAGGAGACGGCGCCGGACTCCAAGCCCGCGCCGACGCCGGAGACGTTCACGCCGCCCGGCTGCTGGCCGAGTTGCTGCGGGAACGAGGAGACGCCGCCGGACTCCAAGCCCGCGCCGACACCGGCGAAATCCACGCCGCCCGGCTGCTGACCATGGTGCTGCGGGAACGCGGAGACGCCGACCAACTCCAAGCCCGCGCCAACGACGTCTACGCCGCCCAGCACCTGGCCGAACTCCTGCGGGAACGCGGAGACGCCGCCGGACTTGAAGCCCGCGCCGACACCGGCGACACCGACGCCGCCCAGCACCTGGCCGAACTTCTACAGGAACGCGGAGACGCCGCCGGACTTGAAGCCCGCGCCGACACCGGCGACACCGACGCCGCCCAGCACCTGGCCGAACTTCTACAGGAACGCGGAGACGCCGACCAACTCCAAGCCCGCGCCGACACCGGCGACACCGACGCCGCCCAGCACCTGGCCGAACTTCTACAGGAACGCGGAGACGCCGACCAACTCCAAGCCCGCGCCGACACCGGCGAAATCCACGCCGCCCGGCTGCTGGTCAAGTTGCTACGGGAACGCGGAGACGCCGACCAACTCCAAGCCCGCGCCAACGCCGGCGAAATCCACGCCGCCCGGCTGCTGGTCGAGCTGCTGCGGGAACGCGGAGACGCCGACCAACTCCAAGCCCGCGCCGACACCGGCGACGTCTACGCCACCTGGCACCTGGCCGAACTGCTACGGGAACGCCGAGACGCCGCCGGACTTCAAGCCCGCGCCGACGCCGAGAACGTCTACGCCGGCTGGCACCTGGCCGAGCTGCTGCGGGAACGCGGAGACGCCGACCAACTCCAAGCCCGCGCCGACACCGGCGACAGTCACGCCGCACGGCTGCTGGCCGAACTCCTCCGAGAACGCGCAGACGCCGCCGGACTCCAAGCCCGCGCCGACACCGGCGACACCGACGCCGCACGGCTGCTGGCCGAACTCCTCCGGGAACGCGGAGACGCCGATGAGCTTCAGGGCCGCGCTGACACCGGCGACGTCTACGCCGTCCAGCACTTGGCCAAACTGCTACGGGAACGCGCAGACGCCGCCGGACTCCAAGCCCGCGCCGACACCGGCGACACCGACGCCGCCCAGCACCTGGCCGAACTCCTCCGGGAACGCGGAGACGCCGACCAGCTTCTGGCCCGCACTGTCATGGGTGATTTCTACGCGGCCAGAAGCTTGGTCGATGCCCTCAAGGTGTCTGGCCGGGCGGAGGAGGCGGAACGGGTTCGGGTTTTCGGGTTGCCGGTGCCGGAGCATCAGATCCGTTCACCGTTCGCATCCGATTCGCTGAGCCGCCTGGGTTCTAACCCGGCAGTACAGGGCCGGCCCCAAGATGCACCCGAGAGTGTTTAGTGAATCCGAATTCTGATGAGGGTCAGCTGTTCGTCGGCCTCGTCCCGCACCACGCGCCAATCCTGAAGGTGCTGAGAGCTGCACCGAGCTCGGGCGAGATCAGGAAGACCGGACCCCGAGTCGACCATCGCCCACGACCAGTCCGTCGCGCAGGTCGACGCCAAGACGCCCGTCAAAAAGGTTGCCGGCCGGGCTCCAACGGGATTACCGAGACGCGCACTCTCGTCGAGGCGGTGTCGGACAGCCCGTCGGTGTCGATCACGCTGACGCTCGTCGTGGGCCGCTGATCAGGACGTTGGGCTGCGTCCTTGTGGCCTGAACGTGCCCCTGGTCAGGATTCCGTCCTGGTCGACGGTCAGGTCTGTCCAGCTGAGCGCGAACTTGCCCGGCAGAAATGGCGGCTTGATCTTGGTCAGGATTTCTGAAGGCCATGGCGACGCCAGCGAAGAGCCGAGGCTTGAGACCTCGGGCGCCTTCGACTCGGCGTAGGGTTCCGCGCCGAAGAAAATGATGGCGCCGAAGATGGAGCTGACCAGGCCGACGAGCAGCGCCGCAGCCGACGAACCAGAAACGCCCACGTCGACATCGGTGTCCGTGCGGGTTCTGGCCGGCTGCGAGCGAGAAGCCACAAGCCTTTCTAGCTCGCGGGCTTCTCGCGGCGTTCACCGAAGCCGATGATGGGGAGGAGCATATTCCACCAGAAGGAAGTGCCGAACATGAGAGCCAGCAAGGTGATCAGATAGCCCGGCAAGTGCGCGAGAGTGAATAGCCGGCTCAACCAAAGGCCACCGCCCCACGACATGGCCGGCTCTCCTGATTCGAATTTCATATTTATGGGAGAATGGCTGAACAGCTTAACAATAGCGGGCGAGCGGAGGACATCACTCAGACATTCAGCCCGATTCACACCCTTAGGACATTTTGTTGCAACGAGCACTCCGAGCGCCGGAATGGCAACGGCCTCCTCGGCGGCAATCTCCGTACGGATAGCGTTGTCGCCGACGATATCTTGCACGTACTCCAGAGAGTCCACCGCGAAGAACATCGTTACGAGCAGAGCTACTATGAACAGAACTTTCCTAATATGATGCCGGTAGAGAGCACTTACTCTCTGCATTTCTCCGGTGAACCAATCCTCGACCCCCTTGTGGAAGTTCCCCTCGTCCTCTTTCGTCCGTGCCCACAGAGCTTTGAGGGGCCGGTATGCCGGACTGTCGTTCAGCTCCAGGATCGCAAGGAGTTGCGGGACACCGCCATGATCGATCGCAACTTCTATCAATGCGTCGGAAAATCTGGCGGGAGGAATATGCGACATCCCCGTCCTGCCTTTCCGGGAAGAGTCGACTTCCTGGAGCCGCTCATATAATAGGTCAACGAGCGTCACACCCTCGCGCAGTTCCAGATCCGGCGGGGTAGTCCCGGTGAGAGACGTCCGTGGCACCAAACGTGGGCTCCTGACCGGAGCCGGGCTGGCGGCAAACCTGGGCCGGGGGTCCCAGTTTTCTTCAGTGGTAACCCCAATGGACACGTTCGAAGAGCTCTTCGAGTGCATTCGGAACCGGCTCATCCGGACGAATGCATTGATCACGCGCAACCAGACTGGCGCTTGCCTGACGCTCACACCACCTTCGAAGGTGTCACGCAGATATGCCCAGAGATACTTCGCGCGGCGCGCTTGCCATGAACTGATCCCTTCAATGGTCAGACTGATGATGAGGGACAGAGTCACGAATACCGCTACGATGCCAACAGCCAAATCTGCGACGATCGAACCCATGCGAGCCACTCACCGATCTGCGATTTGATAACCACGACCTTCTACTTCGGTGTTCGCGGGTCATCCGTTACGACGAGTTGACACGCGTGTCACATACACGCCTTCAGCCACACGGGTTGCAGTAAGAAGGTAAAGCCGGCCATCACCGATCGTGCAAGCGACTAGTTCGGCGAGCGGGGTCTTTCCGTCCGACGGGAGTTTCGGGAGATCATTGAGCATGCGGGCCCCGGAGAGGATTGGACGCCGCGAGATTCGCCGGCACGTGCGCCGCCTCCCCATGTTCATCGCATGGTCAGCTTCCGGACTGTCCTGGATTCGCGGCAAAGCAAGGGGGTCCGGTTCCGCTGGGAGAAACGCCAAGGGTTCGACAGGGGTCCAGTGCCACGCTGGACCGTGCCACTGAAATGTCGCGCCCGCGGCTATCGCCCGCATGTGGTGAGACAGGCGAGCCTTCTGACCATGAGGGGGACGAATGTGGACTTACCCGTTATCTTCCGCCAACCCGAGGTCCGCGAACTGGCGGCGGCGTGCGCCGAATGGACCGGCCGCCGCGGACTCCACCTGCACCTCGACGACGACCTGCGAACCTGGGCCGACACAGTCTTCACGGCCATGGGACCGGACGGCGTCAACCCGACCTTCGACCCCGTCCGCAACCGGATCGCCCCCGACGCAGCCTTCCACCTCCAGGTCCGCGACGCGACCGGTGACGTCATCGCCTGTGGCGCGGGCCGTCTCTTCCATACCGATGACTTCACCACGCTGATCACGTCACTCGGCCTGTGGTTCGACCCGGTTCCTCCAGAGATGAGCGCGATCGCCGTCCCCTCGTCCGTTCCCACGTTGTCCGGCCGGGTCGGTCATGTCGGAGGTCTGTGGGTGCATCCCCGGCTCCGGGGCTCCGGGCTCTCGCTGATGCTGGCACGGCTGATCCGGGCGGCCGCGCTCGATCTGTTCGACGCCGACTGGGACACCTGGGTCGCCTTCCAGGACGTCGCCCTGCGGCCCCGCACCGGGTCGGCCTACGGCACGGCCACGACGGTCCTGTGCATTGACGGCTACTTCCCGCCCCGCGACCGCCACGAACGGGTCTTCCTCAGCTACGCGACCGGCGCCCAGGTGCTCGACGTGGTGCGGGAGACCGTCGGGATCCTCCGCGACGACCTCTACACGGTGGTGTGACGTGAACGACTGGCGCCCCCTCCTCATCGACGACCGTCGGGCCGTGAAGGAACTCCTCGAATCCGGTGCCGTCCGCCGTGTGAACGACACCCTCGGCGACCCGGCCGACTACGGGACCTACGTCTGGTATCCGTGGTCGGGGGTGCTGGTCCGGACCCTGCCCGCCGAGGAGTTCCGGCGGCTGCGCACCGACCGGAACCGTAACAAGATCACTGTGGACGAGCAGCGCAGGCTCGGCGGCACGCGCGTCGGCGTGGTCGGACTGTCCGTCGGGAACGGCACCGCCGTCACTCTGGCGATGGAGGGCGTCGGAGGGGCGTACAAGATCGCTGATTTCGACCGGCTCGACCTGACCAACCTCAACCGGATCCGGGCCGGGCTGCCCGATCTCGGGCTGGAGAAGACGGTCCTGTCCGCCCGGCAGATGTTCGAGCTCGATCCCTACCTGGACATCGAGTTCTTCTCCGACGGCATCCACGCGGACAACATCGACGAGTTCCTCCTCGGCGGCGGGCGGCTCGACCTGGTCGTCGAGGAGTGCGACGACCTCTACGCCAAGGTCGCCGTCCGGGAACGGGCCCGTGCCCACCGGATCCCCGTTCTGATGAGCACGAGCGACCGGGGGATGCTGGACGTCGAGCGGTTCGACCTCGAACCCGACCGGCCGATCTTCCATGGGCTGCTCGGTCCGGTGCGGGCCGAGGAGCTGATCGGGCTGGAGCCGAAGGACAAGATCCGGTTCGTGCTGGCGATGTTCGACGAGCAGTCCCTGAGCCCGCGGATGCGCGCCTCCCTTCCCGAGGTCGGCCGGACGCTGAACAGCTGGCCTCAGCTGGCCTCGGATGTGGCGATGGGCGCGGGCGTCGTCGTCGACACCGCTCGGCGTCTCCTCCTGGGCGAACCGGTGGCCTCGGGCAGATACCACCTCGATCCGGCCACCCTCGTCACGGAGGAGACCCGGCTGCACGGATGATCATTCGGGCGAAGGCCTCCGGGGTCACGATCGGGATGCCGTAGGCGCGGGCCTTGCGGGCCTTTCCCGACAGGCTGTCCGGGTCGGCGGCGACCAGCAGGCGGACCTTCTTGGTGATGTTCCCGTGGGGCACGATCGAGGCCCTCCGGGCGCGGTCCTCCCAGTACTCCCTGCCCTCGTCCATCTCGCCGGTGAAGACCACCAGGTCACCCGGCCGGAGCCGGAACCGCTCCCGGGCCTCGGCCGGGGCGGCGGCGCCGGCGAGCAGCAGGTCGACGCGGGCGCGGGGCAGGTGCAGGAGGTCGGCGACCAGGTCGAGTTCGTGGCGTTCGTCCGGGGTCACCACGCCGTCGGCGCGGGCCGCGCTCGCCAGGGCCGACAGGTAGTCGTTGTGGAGGCGGTCGAGGTCGCCTCTCGACAGGTCCAGGTGGGTGGCCAGGCCGACCAGGGAGTCGGCTTCGGCGGCCGAGATGCGGTGGTCGAGGAGCGCTCGGTCGAGGAGGGCGAGGTAGGTGTCGGCCTCCTCGCGGGCGATCGCACGGGGCAGGCGGTCGACCAGGCGGCCCAGGAAATGGACGTTCCGTTCCGCCGCGACCCCTCTTCTCGCCAACGGGGTTTCGTTGAGCGGGAGGTCGGGCCAGGTCAGGGTGGGGTCGGTGGACCAGGGGCCGCCGCCCGACTTCAGGAAGTGGCGCAGGAGGCCGGCGGCGGCGCGGGCGTCCGCGAGGGCCTCGTGGTGATTGCCGAGCGCGATTCCCGCCATTTCGCAGCAGCCGGCCAGCGTGCGGGGTGGGCCGGGGAGATGATAGGCCGATTCGCGCATGGTGCAGACCCCTTCCGCGTACGGAAGAAGCGCGCCCGATCGCTCGAATTCCGACCGGAGGAAGTCCCAGTCGAAGCGCAGGTTGTGGGCCACCGGGACTCGATCCCTCAGTAACGCCATGAGGGTGCCGGCGACGGCGGCGAAGGTGGGGGCGTGCCGGATGTCGGCCGAGGTGATGCCGTGGATGTGCTGGGGCCCCAGGTCGCGCTGGGGGTTGACTAACGTCGTCCATTCGTCGGTTATGTCGCCATTTGTGGTGAGGTGGACGACGCCTATCTCCACCACCCGGTCCTGCCACGACGGGCGCAGGCCCGTGGTCTCCACATCGATGACGGCATAGCCACGCATACGCCGAAGCGTTCCATTACTGGGACGCCTGCCCCGGCGGAGTAATGGTCTTGTTATTCGCGAAGCCGTAAAGGAAAAAAGAAAGCCGCGCGGCCCTGAGCGGCCGCGCGGCGATGTTCTTGTACGGGTTTACCTGCGGACCCGACCACGACGCCAGGAGCCGCCGTTGCCGACGCTCGCGGTGCCGATGCCGGCCTGGTGGAGTGCCAGCAGGCACAGGCCGAGCGCGATGAGCGCGGTCAGGCCGATGCCGATGTCGGCGTTGAGCAGGTCCAGGAGGAAGGCGATCCCAAAGATGACCGCCGCTGCGATGGCCAGCATTTGACTTATCCCTTCAGCCGGTCGAACAGGTCGCGGTACTCGCGCAGGGCGAGGCGAAGCTGCTCGGTGTCGTTGGATCCGGAGTTCTTCCACTGGTCGACCAGCGACTGACGCTTGCTGGTCAGGGCGCTGAGAGCCTCGTCGATCAGCACGTCGGCCTTCTCGACCGACTCGCGCGGGTCGTCGACGAACGCGGCCTTGATGTCCCGCCACCGCTCGTCGAAGTCGATGTCGTCGACCTTCGAGGTCCCGGCGTCGGAGTAGGCGCCGACCTCGGTCTCGTCGGCGAGGTCGCCGGTCGTGTCGCGGTGCGCCTCGTCGGCGGCTTCCTGCGAGGTGACGGCGGCGCTGCCGGCCACGCCCACCGGGGCGCTCTCGGCGTTGAGGTCGGCGTCCCTGTCGTCCCTGTCGTCCCTGTCGTCCCACGTGCCGTCGGCGTTGCGGGGCTCGGGAACGATCTCGGAGGCGACCAGCTTGTCGTCGTGACGCCGCTCGTCGTCGAGCGTGTCGTCTCTATCGAGTTCGGCCGCGTTCTTCCGGTCGAAAGGATTGTTCGTGATCATCAGTGATCGGCCTCCTTGCGGGGACTGTTGGCGTGCACGTCGTCGAGAAGTTCGTCGAAGAGGGCGCGGTAGTGGACCATGGCCTGACGGAGATCCTCCGTCGTGGCCTCCTGGCGGGCGGCCCGGCCGCTGATCTCATGGGCCTGGCGATAGCGGTCGAGGGTCCCGGAGTGCCCGACCGAAAGGACGTTCACCCGCTCCTCGAACTGCTCCGCCGGGTAACCTCGGTCGGCCATGACGGCGGTGACCAGGGCGTCCGCTTCGGTGACGGCGAAACTCGGCGCGTCGACGAACCGCTCCTGCACCTCCCGCCACTTCTTCGCGTACATGTCCCGGGCCTCGGTGTCGAGAGGACGGATGTCCAGGTCGGCGAACCGGGCCTCACGGTCCAGTAGCTGCTGCTCGGCGTCCTTGCGGCTGTCGGTCTCTTGGACGACGCGGTCGTATTCGGGGCCGAATCGGTCCTGCAGGTGGCGCCGCCGGCTCTGGCCCGCCACGACGTACCCGATGGCTCCCAGCGCCACGACGACGGCTACGACCACGACCACCCATGCGATGGCGCTCATATCTGCCTCCGGCTGTCTGTTTGTGTTCGACAGTCCGGACTGCCCCTGAAATGGGGGTGTAACCACAAATCGCCGCTAGTCGAGTTTTTCCTGGGCTGACCTGAGGACCTTCGCGATGTGCGAGACGCGGGGGGCTTCGACCTCGTGGAAGCCCTGATCGGGGTCGTAGGCGATGTCGAGGCCGCTCTCCACGAGCCTGGAGGCCCACCTGAGGGCCGTGTTGATCTTGTCCTTATGGACGGCCTTGCCCTGCGCCGCCGCGGAGAGATTGCGCAGGTTGGTGGCGGGGCCGGACTGGGAGTGGGAGCGGTTGAGCTTCCAGGGGATCGCCGCGGAGTGGTCGGTCATGGGCTTGGACAGGCCGGCCGACCGCTTGGCCTGGAGGATGCCCGACTCGGTGACACCGAAGTGGGCCGCGAGGTCGGCGGTGGACCAGCCTCGGGCGGCCAGTCTCGCCAGCTCCTCATGATCGACCTGCGGGCGCCTTCCCATGATCGCCACACTACGTGTCGGTGCACGCGGGGCGCGAATCTGCGCTAAGGTTGTTCCGTGCCTGAGGGCATGAAGCAGGGAACGGGACGTAGCGCAGCTTGGTAGCGCACTTGACTGGGGGTCAAGGGGTCGCAGGTTCAAATCCTGTCGTCCCGACGTAAGTCGGCAGTTCAGGGCCTTGATTCACTTCGGTGAATCGGGGCCTTTTCTGTTTCCGTCTCATCAATCCTTCACGAACGGGATTCGGTCTTTCCGAGGAACCCGTCGAGGTGGCTCATGTCCGGCTGGATGTAGACCCGCTTGGCCAGGGCCCGCCGTCGGCGTGACCGGCCCAGGCCGCCAGGATCACGACAGGCACCCCGGACACGCCATGGGTCAGGCAGTCGTACAGCCGGACCTGTCTTTTGCCTCGGACGCCGACCCAGGCCGCATTCGGCGGGCCGCAGGCCTATCAGCGACAGCAGCATGACGGCGTGCAGCCGCGCGCCCGCGATCCCGGCCAGGAAGGTCCTCACCTCATCGGCCCGGAGGGCTCAGCGCTGTTCGAACAACCTCAAGAATTCCAGTAGCTCGTCGTTGCCGACGGAGTTCTTGCCCTTCCTGGACGTCGTCTCCCGATAGGTGGCTTCGGCGAACTGGTATGCCTGGTCGAGCGGCACGCCCTGGGCACATTGCAGAGCCACCAGCGCCGTGAGGAAGGCGGAGGTCTCGCCGCCGTAAAGCCGTTCATTGGCCATTGCAGGATGCTATTGCCCCTGCCGAACCCCGATCTATGAGGTAGCGCAGCTAATCCGAGGCCCTTTCCGGTCTTCGGCCGCCAAAAGAGGAGATTGCTACCCTGACCCGGATGAACCGCCCTGCGGGACCACGGGCAGGTGCGATGCGGGCGGCCATGATCTGCCTGACGCTCCTCGCGACCCTGACGGCCTGTGCCCGGGACCAACCTGTCGCGCGACCGGAGGTCACCCCGACCCCGTCCGCGCAGATCACCGAGCAGCCACGCGAAAGCGACGCCGAAGGGACCTCGTCCGAGGAGGAACTGACGCTCGCGGACGGCCGCCGGGTGGCGATGAGCTACAAGAGGGGCCAGGGACTCTTCGAGCGGCACTACGCCCCGGACACCGGGACATGGACGCGCCCGCGCCTGATCTACGGCACCAAGACCGACCCCTGCCAGAGCATCAAGCTCCAGGCCGAAAGTGGCACGGTCACGGCGATCGCGAACTTCGGCCGCTACTGCGCGGACGGCGAGCCCCCGACGGAGTCCATCGCCGCGGTGGCCGTGGGTGATCTCGACCGGTGGGATCACCATCTCACCAGGAAGTTCGACGGCTGGGCGCGGGCCACCATCACCGACGGCGGGCGGAAGGTCACCTTCGTCCGCAACGCCACCCACGTCCGGGTCAGGCTCGTCTGGACCGCGACCGACGGCTTCTCCGACGCCGTATTCACTTACTCCCGCTGATCTCGGCGGGCGAAGCCGTACAATTCGCCGCTATGAGGTCGCGGGTTACGGCGCTGGCCGCCTGCTTGATCACGCTGGGCTGTGCCGCCCAGCCCTCCCCCACGACGAGCACGCCCACCGTGTCGTCGCCTTCCCCGTCGTCCACGCCGGCCGCGGCGGTCTCCGGGACATGGGTTCGCATCCCCGGTCTGCCCACCGACGAGGCCTGGGAGCGGGGGCTGGACGACGTGAGCGCCGCCGGCCCCGACCTGGCGTGGGCGGTCGGATACACCGGCTGGGAGGACAGCGTGGCCACGTCGCTGCGCACCTGGGACGGGTCGCGGTGGCAGGCGGTGCCGCTGGAGGACAACACGGGCAGCCTCGCGAGCGTCGACTCCGACGGCCCGCGCAACGCCTGGATGCTCGGCGGCGGCTTCGACGCGTCGTTCGCCCAGCACTGGAACGGGAGCGCCTGGCAGCGGCATCCGCTTCCCACCTACGCGCGGGACGTGGCCGTGCACGGTGACCGGGTGGCCGTGGTCACCGACATCGCGGTGCTGACCTGGAACGGCACCGCCTTCGTCACGGAAGCGGAGCTCGGAGGCGGGCAGACCCGGCTGGAGTCGGTGGACACCGGCGCCGGTCACACCTGGGTCGTCGGCCGGCGAGACCCGGACCAGCCCGTCGTCTGGCACGGGCACGACGGCAGGTACGAGGAGACCGGCGCCCTGCCGAAGGGCTTCCTCAAGAGGATCCTGCAACTCGCCCCCGACGACGTCTGGGCGGTCGGCGGCACCGGCGAGAAGCCCCTGCTGCTGCACTGGGACGGCCGGTCGTGGCAGCAGCCGGCCATCCCGCAGAAGAGCGGCGAGCTGGACAGTGTGACCGCGTTCGGCCCCGACGACGTCTGGTTCGCGGGCCACGATCCCGACCCGCCCGGCGGCGTCTGGGTCCTGCACTGGGACGGCCGGACCTGGACGCGGGAGGAGCCCCCGGAGGCCGGGATCGGCCACCATGGGGAGATCGAGCGCATCCCCGGCACGTCGCAGCTGTGGCTCATGGTCGACGTGGCCAACGGCGACTCCGAGTCGATCGTCACCTTCCGCCGGGACTGACCCCACGAAAGCCGATCGCCGCGGATCGGCTGATCGGAGAGTCACCGTCAACTCCGGTCTGCTCCGTTCAAGGCATTGCCCATACAGAGATCGGCCGATCGGAGAGACACCGTCAACCCCGGCCGCGCCTCCCCGAGCTCTTAAAGGCTCTGGATCGGGAAGCTCGGGCCCTGTCAGAGGGGCTGGCCCTCCCCTTGCGACCCTTCGAGGGCCTCGGTGTAGCGGCGGGCGATGGTGCGGATGTGGGCGACCAGTTCGGGTGGGCCGTCGACGCGGAAGTCCATCATCAGCATGCTCAGGTAGATGGCGATGGTCTCCAGGGCGTCGGCGCCGGTGACCAGGACGCTGGTCTGGGAGTCGACGGCTTCGACGAAGCCTACGGCGGGGTTGATGCGGGCGATCACGGTCTCCGCCGGAGCCAGGACGGTGACCCGCACCTGGACCTTCCAGCCGGTCTGCGCGACCTCGCGCAGGACGAACGCGACCAGGTCGTCGTCGGGCAGGGAGCGGGCGGCGAAGCGGCGGGACGCCGACCGGACCTGAGCCAGGCCGGCGAGGGGCAGCGCCCGCCAGGTGTGCGTGCCGAGGTCGTAGGCGACCAGGAACCAGCGGCGGCGCCAGCTGATCAGGCGGTAGGGCTCCACCTCGGTCTCGGCGCCCGCGTAGGTCGTCAACAGGGTCGCGCCGTCGCGGATCGCGCTCGCGACGACGGTGAGGGTGGCGGCGGGCACGGGGGCGTCCGGCTCGCGAGAGCCGACCGTGGCGGGGCCGACCGCGGTGGCCGAACGCAGCGCGGACACCTTGCGCTGCAGGTGCTTCGGGAGGATCTGCTGGAGCTTGGCCAGCGCCCGGGTGAGGCTGACGTGGATGTCGGCGATCCCGGTGGAGCCGTCTTCGGCCAGGCCGACGGCCACCGCGACGGCCACCGCCTCCTCGTCGTCGAGCAGCAGCGGCGGCATCTTCGCGCCCTGGCCGAGCCGGTATCCGCCCACCGCGCCACGGGTGGCGTGCACGGGATAGCCGAGTTCGCGCAGGCGCTGGATGTCGTGCCGCAACGTGCGTTCGGTGACGCCGAGACGTTCGGCGAGTTCACGGCCGGTGTGCGACCGGTCCTGCAGCAGAGACAGCAGGCGCAGCACGCGGGTCGTCGTCGGAGCCATCTCACCCTCAGGGATTATCAGGAAGAAAAGTAGCCTAATGGACTCATAGCCTGAGGTCACAAGCGAGGACGCGATCGAAAGGCACCTTTCATGTACATCACCGACAGCGCCACGGTCACCTCCCTGCAGCCGGTGTGGCGGGGAGTGCTGGCCACCTCGTACCGGGCATTGGAGAACAGCGTCGCGGGGGTCGGCGACGGGCAGTGGGACGCTGCCACCCCGTGCTCAGAATGGACGGTCACCCAGGTGATCCAGCACGCCGCGGCCGACCAGCTCGCCTACGCGAAGATGCTCGGCATCGGGGACGGCCCGAAGTATGACCCCTTCTCCCCGTCCGGGGCCCTCGACGGCACCGCGGCGGATCTGGTGAGGGACGCCGTCGAGCAGACCGCCGCGGCGTGGGCGACGGTGCCCGACGACGCCGCGACCGTGCCGGTGCCGCTGCCGCACGGCGAGCTGCCCACCCCGGTCGCCGCGGTGATGTGCGCGCTCGACGCCGCCGTGCACGCGTGGGACATCGCGATCGCGACGGGCCGGCCGTCCCCGCTCGACGACGAACTCGCCGGGCACCTCCTCGCCGCCGCGCGCGGAGTCGTCGAACCGCTGCGCCAGTGGGGCGCCTACGCCGCCGTGGTCGAGGCCACCGGCGCTCCCTCCGCCACCCCGGTCGCCGACGAGCTGCTCCGCCACCTCGGCCGCACCCCGCGCTGAAGCCGAAAATCCATCGCTCCCGGCGGCGGGGCTGTGGCACCATCCTCGGCATGTTCACGACGTTCTTCCGAGTCGGCTAGCGCTCCGCCAGCCACTCCGAGGCCATGCCCGCGGCTGGCGATGCGGGAACCGGTCATCTGACCGGTTCCCGAGCGCCGACCCGGAGGATCCGTCATGCCCTCGGACTTTCTCGTCCGTACCGTCACCGGCCTGGAAGACCTGACCGCCGCCGAGCTCACCGAAGCCGGGCACCGCGTCGCCGACATCACCAAACGCCAGCTCATCGTCGAGGCCGCCGGGCCCCTCGACACCCGGCTGGCCGACGACGTGTTCACGATCAGGGCGTCCGCGGCCGACCCCGGCCACACCAGAGCAGGGCTCCTACGGGCCGTCGCCGAGCTCACCGCGCACCTCGCCCCGGAGCCTGGGATCAGCGTCACCGCCTCGTTCACCGGCACCAGGAACTTCAGCCGGTACGACATCGAGGACGCCATCGGCGGGCGGCTCGGCGTGCCCTATTTCTCCCGCCGCCACGGAACTCCCCCGCCGCCGGGGACCACCGATCTGAGGGTGACCCTGGATGGGAAGGTCATGTGGCTGGGTGTACGCCCCCACCAGGCCCCCCTGCACCGCCGCGCCTGGCGGAAGGCGACCGTCGTCGGCAGCCTGCACCCGCCCGTCGCCGCCGCGATGGCCCGCCTGGCCGACATCCGCCCAGGTCACGTGGTCCTCGACCCGTGCTGCGGGGCCGGCACGCTGCTCATCGAAGCGCGTATCCAAGAACCGGGAGCGAGTTACCACGGCCGTGACCTCGACCCGAAGGCCATTCAGGCCGCGCGGGAGAACGATCCGGCGATCGCATGGCGTACAGAGGAGAGGAACCCCGACCGGATCCTGGCCAATCCTCCCTGGGGTGTGCGTCTCCCCGCCGTCGAGAGTTTCTCGCGGACGTGGCCGGAGGCGGCGCGGCTGGTCGCCATCCTGGCCGAGGGCCAGCGGCTCGACGCGAGGTGGCGGGTGGTCCAGACACATCCGCTGACGGTGGCCGGGAGGCATCCGCGTATCGTCGTCGCCTTGATAGGCAAGTAATGACTTGCCTATACTCGGCCGGGTGGGTGACATCTACAAAGCCCTCGCCGACTCGACCCGCAGGAAGATCCTCGACGAGCTGACCGACCGGAACGGTCAGACCCTGTTCGAGATCTGCGCCCGCCTGGCCACGAAACACCAGCTCGCCTCGTCGAGGCAGGCCGTCTCGCAGCACCTCGACGTGCTGGAGGCGGCCGGTCTCGTCGAGTCCCGGCGAGAGGGCCGGTACAAGTTTCATTTCATCGATCCCGAGCCGCTGCGGCAGATCGCCGCGCGGTGGATACCACCGGAGGAACCGGCATGAAGATCCACCTGACGAGCGTCATGGTCGACGACCAGGCGAAGGCCCTGGCCTTCTACACCGACGTGCTCGGCTTCGTGAAGAAGCACGAGATCCCGATGGGCGAACACTCGTGGATCACGGTCGTCTCGGCCGAGCAGCCCGAAGGGGTCGAGCTCGTGCTGGAGCCCGACTCCCACCCGGCCGCGGGGCCGTTCAAGGCCGCCCTGGTCGCCGACGGCATCCCGTTCACCTCGTTCGCCGTCGACGACGTGCACAAGGAGTTCGAGCGGCTGACCGCCCTCGGCGTGCGGTTCACCCAGGAGCCGGTGAACATGGGGCCGGTTTCGACCGCCGTGTTCGACGACACCTGCGGCAACCTCATCCAGATCGCGTCGCAGAACTGACGGTCTCCACCTCTTCCTCGACGAGGAACCCGCCCGACTGGTGGTGCCAGAGCCGCGAGTAGGGCCCCTGGGCCTCCAGCAGTTCGGCGTGGGAGCCCTGCTCCACGATCTCCCCCCGGTCGAGCACGACCAGACGGTCCATCCGCACGACCGTACTCAGCCGGTGGGCGACCACCAGCGCGGTCCGGTCACGCATGAGCCGCCACAGCGCTTCTTGGACGAGGATCTCGCTCTCGGAGTCGAGGGCGCTGGTGGCCTCGTCGAGGAGCAGGATCGGCGCGTCCCGCAGGATCGCCCGCGCCAGCGCCACCCGCTGGCGCTGACCGCCCGACAGTTTCACGCCGCGCTCGCCGACCAGCGTGTCGAAGCCCATCGGCAGGCCTTGGACGAACTCGGTCACGTGGGCGGCGTGGGCCGCCTCCATGATCTCGGCCTCGGTGGCGCCGGGCCGGGCGAAGGCGATGTTCTCCCGCAGCGTGCGGTGGAACATGGCCGGTTCCTGCGGCACGTAGGCGATCAGGCTCCGCAGGTCGGCCTGTTTCATCCGGCTGATGTCCTGGCCGCCGACCAGGACGCGGCCGCACTGGATGTCCATCAGCCGCAGCAGCAACCGGGTCAGCGTGGTCTTGCCTCCACCCGACCTGCCCACCAGACCGATCTTGGTTCCGGCCGGTACGTCAAGGTCGAGGCCGTCGAACAGCGGCGGGTTGCCCGCATGGGCGAACACGACCCGCTCGAACCGCACTCCGGCGTCGGCCGCGCCGAGGGCCTGCGCCTGCGGATGGTCGACGACCTTCGGCGGGTCGAGCAGCAACTCGGTGAACTGGGCCGCCTCGGTGAGGTTGCTCTCCAGCCGGCGGTAGACCTGGTTGAACTCGAACATGATGCCGGTCGCCTGCGTGTAGTAGGTGAACGTCACCATCAGCGCCTCGACGCCGAGCCCGCCGTGCAGGACCACCGCGAGCAACACCCCGATCGTGCTGGTGAGCACCGACATCGGCGCGACGACCATGTCGACGCGCAGGTTGCCGTAGTCCCACGACCGCAACTGCGCGGCGCGCTGCTCGGCCAGCCGAACGCGGGTCTCGGCCGCCTCCCGGTCTTCGGCCGCGAACGCCCGGACCGTGTCCATGTTCGACAGCACGTCGGCGACGTGCCCCGACACCCGGACGGCGGCGGCCTCGCGCAGGTTGACCAGCCGCTGGCGGCGCACGATGAACGGCGTGGCCAGGAAGCCGGTGACCGTGATCAGGCCGACCAGCACGAGCACCAGCAGCGGGTCGTACTGCCAGAGCACGACCGAGGCGAACACCAGCGGCAGGATCTTGGAGACGACCCCGAAGATGAGGGTGTCGACGAACCCCTCGAAGGAGCGGGCGAAGCCGATGACCCGTTTGGTGAGAGATCCGGCGAAGTTGTCGTGGAAGAACGCCGAGTCCTTGGCGAGCAGTTCGTCCATGCCGACGATGCCGAGGTGCTCCATGCCGCGCGCGTCGAGGCGGTTGATGAAGTGGAGCCCGATCCGCCAGATGATCTCGCCGAGCAGCAGCAGTCCGCCGAACCCGAGAACGTAGGGCAGCAGCGCGTCGATGCCGCTCTCCCCGGCGGCAAGGCGGCCGACCAGGGTGGCCACCAGGAGCGGGGCCAGGTAGAAGAGGCAGATGTTGCCCACCGCGGGAAGCAGCAGGGCGGGTGTGGCCACGGGCCACTGGGTGCGGAGCTCGGTTAAGTAGTAGCGGAGTGCCAGGGAAACTGCTGATTTCTGCGGTCCCGGTATGTCACCTGATTCCGACATTGAGTGGATCCCCCAATTCGCTGTCCGCATCCATCGTGTCGCAGCACGTGAAGGTGAGGCGAACGGTTTTCGCCGTGTCGATCTTGGACACGGCGAGTCATCGGATGAATACTCATGGCGCTCCCCCCATAGCGAACAGGAGAAGCAATGCGCTTTCTGAGCATCCCCCTCACCGTCCTCGCGGCGGGAGCGTGCCTCACGATGACCACTCCGGCGGGCGCCACGTCCACGCCGGTCGCGGCGGCGGCCGTCGACGGCTACCAGCTCGTCGTGCTGCCCAACGCCAACGTGCAGAACTTCCAGCGCCGCACAGCGGTCTGCCCGGCCGGCAAGCGCGTGATCGGCGGCGGCGCCGAGGCCCAGGGCGCCAACGCGATCCTGGTGGGCTCGTTCCCCACCGAGGGCGGCAACGGCTGGATCGGCATCGGCCGCCAGACCACCGGCTCCACCGTCGGCATCAGCGTGTTCGCCATCTGCGCGAACGCCTGACCTGCGGAATCCGCCGCGGTCCCGTCTCGGGGCCGCGGCGCCTCATTGCGGCGCAGATCACACTCCGATTCGGGGAACCGAAATGTTATCGTCAACGCGACGATTAGGAGTGTTTGGGCGCTATGACCGATCTGCTCGGACCATTACTCGAACCCGCGTTCACCATAGGCGGGGTGCCCACCAGCTGGGCGGAACTGCTGGGGTTCGCCACCGGCCTGTTGACCGTCTGGATGGTGGCCAGGCAGAACATCTGGAACTGGCCGATCGGCGTGGCCAACGTGATCCTGCTCGGCCTGGTCTTCCTGACCGTCGGGCTCTACGCGGACGCGGCCCTCCAGATCGTCTACGTCGTGCTCGGCCTCTACGGCTGGTGGCAGTGGACGTACGGCGGAGCCGGGCGCACCGCCCTCACGGTCACCCGGACCGGCGGAGCCGAATGGGTCTGGCTGGCGAGCGCAGGGGTGGCGGCCACCGCGCTGCTGACCGTGGTGCTGTCGGCGTACACCGACTCGGCGGTGCCGTTCTGGGACGCCCTCACCACGGCGTTGTCGCTGATGGCGACCTATGGGCAGACGCGCAAGCGGGTGGAGTCGTGGTGGCTGTGGATCGCGGCCGATGTGGTGTACATCCCGCTGTACGCGTACAAGAACCTGTATCTGACCAGTGTCCTGTACGTGGTCTTCCTGGCCCTGTGCGTCATGGGCCTGCGTGCCTGGCGGCCGGCGGTGGTCCGGTGACCTTCGCGCACGGGCTCGTCATCGGGAAGTTCTATCCCCCGCACGCCGGCCACCATCACCTCATCGACACCGCGGCGGAGCGGTGCGCGCTGGTCACGGTGGTCGTGGCGGCCAACGCGGTGGAGACGATCCCGCTCGCGGACCGCGCGGCGTGGCTGCGCGAGGCCCACCCGCAGCCGAACGTGGTGATCGCGCCGGTCGTGGACGACATCGAGATCGACTACGACGACCCGGAGATCTGGACCGCCCACGTCGACGTCTTCCGCTTCGCCCTCACGCTGGCGCACGGCCCCGGCGTGGTCATCGACGCGGTGTTCAGCTCCGAGGGGTACGGCGGCGAGCTGGCCCGCCGGTTCGACGCCGCGCACGTCCCGGTGGACCCGGGCCGGGAGCGCTACCCGGTCAGCGGCACCCTCGCGCGGGAGGACCCGGTCGCGGCATGGCCGTTCCTGAGCCCGGCGGTCAGGGCCCACCTGGCCAGGCGCGTGGTCGTCGTCGGCGCGGAGTCCACCGGCACGACCACGCTGACCCGCGCGCTGACCGCCCACTACGCGGCGCGCGGCGGCGTGTGGGCGGCGACCCGCTGGGTGCCCGAGTACGGCCGCACCTACTGCGAGGAGAAACTGGCCCTGGCCAGGCGGAAGGCGAAACTCGCCGGGGAACCCGAGCCGTGGCTCGACGACCTGCGCTGGAACCCCGTCGAGTTCACCGCGATCGCCGAACGCCAGCTGGCCTGGGAGCACGCGGCTGCGCGCGTGGGCTCGCCGGTGCTGTTCTGCGACACCGACCCCTTCGCGACCGCCCTCTGGCAGGAGCGTTACGCCGGGACCACCAGCGACGAGGTGTGGCGGATCGGCGACCGCGCCCGGCACGACCTGTGGATCCACACCAGCGTCGACGGCGTCCCCTTCGAGCAGGACGGCTGGCGGGACGGCGAGCACGTCCGGCACGCCATGGACGCGCGCTTCCGCGAACTGCTGGCCGCGCGCGGGATGCCGCACCTGATCGTGTCCGGCTCTCCGGCCGAACGGCTGGAGAGCGCGGTACGAGCGGTGGACCTGCTGTTCACGGCACCTTGAGCTGGTTGAACGTGGTGCGCAGCCGGAGGGTGAAGCCGAGGGACTCGTAGAGGCGGATCGCGTTCACGTTGGAGGCCGCCGCGTGCATGAACGGCGTCTCGCCACGGGCCCGGATCCCGGCCGCCACGGCCAGCACCAGGCGGGTGGCGAGACCCTGGCCCCGGTAGGACGGGTCGGTGCAGACCGCGCTGATCTCGGTCCAGCCGGGCGGGTGCAGCCGCTCCCCCGCCATCGCGATGAGCTTGCCCTCGTGGCGGAGGCCCAGGTAGGTGCCCATCTCGATGGTCCTGGGCAGGAACGGGCCCGGTTCGGTGCGGGCGACCAGGTCGAGCATGTCGGGCACGTCGGCCGGGCCGAGGCGGACGGCTTCGGGGTCGGCGGCGCCGTACACGGCGGATCCGTCGAGCTGCACGCCGGCGATCGAGAACTGCACCTCCCAGCCCTCGGGCGGCCGGGCGTTGCCGCCGGTCACCGAGACGGTGCCGTCGGGTTTGGCGAACGCGGCGATGTCCGCCCAGTCCTCCGGGGCCGGGTCGCCTTGGAGGGCGACGAAGACCGAGACGTCCACGGGGTAGCGGCGGACCCCGCCGCGCACCTCGGCGAGGTGCGCGTGCGGGCCGGTCAGGGATGCCCAGGCGGGGTTGTCGAGGATGTGCTGTGCCATCTAGCTCTCCTGGCGGGGCAGACCGGGCGGGTTGATCTGTGACTCGGGGATGGCCTCGTTGCCCAGGCCCCAGCGGTCGAGCACCTTCTGGTAGCTGCCGTCCTTGATGACGCTGTTCAGCGCCTCGTTGAGCGGCTTGACCAGGCCGTTGTCCTTCAGGGTCATCGCGGCGATGAGGCCCTGGAGGTCGGGTCCGGCGCCGGAGGCGGTGCCGACGATCTTGGTGTCCTTACTGACGGCCACGTTGTAGGCGACGCTCGGGTTGGGGCCGAAGTAGGCCTGGATGCGGCCCGACTTGAGGGCGAGCAGGGCGTCGCCGTAGAGGTTGTAGTAGGAGATCTCGGCGGGCTTCAGGCCGGCGTCCTTGTTGGCCTTGTCCCAGTCGAGCAGGATCTTCTCCTGGTTGGTGCCGGAGCCGACCGAGACCTTCAGGCCGGCGATGTCGGCCGGCTTGGCGATGGCCGTGATGGGACTGCTCGCCGCCGTCTGCCAGGCGAGCTGGTCGACGCGGTAGGTGGCGAAGTCGTAGATGTCCTTGCGTTCCTCGGTCACCGTGACGTTGTTGAAGACCGCTTCCAGCTTGCTCGACTTGGCGCCGACGAAGAGGTTCTCCCACGAGCTGATCTCGCTGGCGTACTCGAGGCCGAGCACGTCGGCGACGAGCTGGGCCAGGTCGGTCTCGACGCCGATGTAGGTGGTGTCGTCGTCGGCCAGGAACCCGAGCGGTGGCGCGCCCTCACCGCTGTGCCCGACGAGGAGTTTGCCGTCGGCCGCGACGGCGGGCGGGACCTGGGCGGCGATGGCGTCGATCTTCTGGGCGCGGATGCGCTGCTGGTCGGGGCTGGTGTTGACCCCACTGTTGTTGGACGGGGCGGCCGAGGCGGCCCCCGAGGCGGGTGGCGCGGCCGCGCTCTCGGATCCCGGCTCGCCACCGCAGGCGGCCAGGGTGAGCAGGAGGGCTGCGGGCACGACGAAACGACGCATGAGGGGGGTTTCTCCTTACAGGACGCGGCTGATGAAGGCGCGGGTGCGCTCGTGCTGGGGATGGTCGATGACCTGGCCGGGCGGGCCCTGTTCGACGACGAGACCCTCGTCGAGGAAGACCACGGTGTCGGCGGCCTCGCGGGCGAAGCCGATCTCGTGGGTGACGACGACCATGGTCGTGCCCGATCGGGCCAGGTCGCGCATGACGTCGAGGACCTCCCCGACCAGTTCGGGGTCGAGGGCGGAGGTGGGTTCGTCGAACAACACGACCTTCGGGTCGAGGGCCAGCGCGCGGGCGATGGCGACGCGTTGACGCTGCCCGCCGGACAGCGTGCCCGGGTAGGCGTCGGCCTTGTCCGACAGGCCCACCCGCAGCAGCAGGCGGTTCACGGTCTCGGCGACCTCGGCCTTCGGGCGGCGCTGCGCCGAGATCGGGGCCTCGGCGACGTTCTCCCGCACGGTCAGGTGGGGGAACAGGTTGAAGTTCTGGAAGACGAACCCGATCTTGGTGCGCTGCTTGAGGATCTCCCGTTCCGGTAGTTCGTGCAGCAGGTCGCCTGCCCGCCGGTAGCCGACGAGTTCGCCGTCGACGGCGACCGTGCCGGCGTCGACCTTCTCCAGGTGGTTGATCGTGCGCAGCAGGGTCGACTTGCCCGACCCCGACGGGCCGAGGATGACGGCGACCTCGCCCTTCTCGACCGTCAGGCTGACGCCGCGCAGCACGTGCAGGGAGCCGAAGCTCTTGTGCACCCCCTCGATCTCGATCATGCCCGGCCCCGTCCGTAGTGGCGCTCGATGTAGTACTGGACCACCGACAGCACCGTGGTCAGCGCGAGGTACCAGATCGCGGCGACCAGCAGCAGCGCGACCACCCGGCCGTTGCGCATGTAGATGACCTGGACCTGGTAGAAGAGCTCGGGCAGGGCCATGATGTAGACCACCGACGTGCCCTTGACCAGGCCGATGATCTCGTTGCCCGCGTTCGGCACGATGCTCCGCATGGCCTGCGGCAGGATGATCCGGAAGAACCGCCGGGCGCGGGGGATGCCCAGTGCGGCAGCCGCCTCCCGTTGACCCGGTTCGACCGCGAGCAGCCCGCCGCGCACGATCTCGGCGGCGTAGGCCGCCTGGTGCAGCGCCAGCCCGAGCGCGGCCGCCGTGATCGGCCCGATCAGGTCCATCGTGCCGACGGAGAAGAACCCCGGGCCGAACGGCACCCCGAACGACAACCGGGGATACAGCAGCGCGAGGTTGTACCAGAACAGCAGCTGCAGGATCAGCGGCACGGCCCGGAACACCCAGACGTACCCCCAGGCGACCGACGACAGCAGCGGGTTGGGCGACAACCGCATCACCGCGAGCACGCCGCCGAGCGCGAACCCGAACACGCTGCCGAGGGCGGTCAGCTCCAGCGTGAGCAGCACCGCGCGGAGCACCGAGGGTGCGAACAAGTACTCCCCGACGACCTCCCACTCCCACGCCGGGTTGGTGACCAGGGAGTTGGCCGCCATGGCGATCAGCACCACCACCCCACCGGCGGCGAGCCACCGGAACGGGTGCCGGGTGGGCGCCACCTTGGGAACGGTGCCGGGCCGGACGGCCGGCGCGGTCGTGGTCATCGCGGACCTGCCTCCTCGTGCTGGGGGATGCCCCAACCCAACATGAGAACCAGATTTCCGTCAAGTCCTACTTGTTTAGTAGGGAATAATTACCTACCATCTCAGTAGGTAATGACCGTTCGAGGAGACCACATGACTCTGCATCTGGCCGCCGCCCTCGACGGGGCCGGCTGGCACCCCGCCGCCTGGCGCGCCGAGGGCGCGAGCCCCGACGCCCTGTTCACCGCCGCATACTGGACCTATTTGGTCCAGGAGGCCGAACGCGGGCAGCTCGACTTCGTCACGTTCGAAGACTCGATCCGCATGCGCACCTCACCCGGCGACGAGGTCACCGGCCCCCTCGACGCCATGCTGGTGGCCACCGCGGTCGCGCCGCTGACGTCCAGGATCGGCCTGGTGCCGGCCTCCGGCCGGGCCGACCTCGCGGCCGGGATCGCCGCCCTCGACCGGGCCAGCGGCGGGCGGGCCGGCTGGCAGGCCACCGGCGAACTGCGCCCCCGGCTGCCCGGCCGCCCCCTGGTCACCACCCTGGCCTCCGACCTGCCCGTCGAGGTGGCAGCACGCGGCGCCGACATCGTGTTCGTCACCCCGCACGGACGCGGCGAGGCCGCCGTCCTGGCCGAACAGGCCCGGCGGGCGGCGCCCCGCGTGAGCGTGTTCGCCGACATCGTCGTGTTCCTGGGCGGCCCCGACCAGAAGGACCGCCTCGACGACCTCGACGGCGAGGTGTACGGCGGCGACGCCCACGTCTACTCGGGCTCGGCGGCCGGGCTGGCCCATCTGCTGCTCGACTGGCAGGCGGCCGGCGTCGACGGCTTCCGGCTGCGCCCCGCCGTGCTCCCGCACGACCTGCGGGCGATCACCCGCCACCTGGTGCCGGCGCTCCGCGCACGGGGGGCCTTCCGGCCCGGCTACCCGGCGGGCGACCTGCGCGACCGCTTCAGCAGGCGGTTCGCGCGGGTCTCCTGACCGGTTCTACGTACTCCCGCCGGGGCATCGGCTTATACGTACTCCTGCCGGGGCAGGGGCGCCGGCAGGCGGCCCACCTCGGCGGCCACTCTCGTGATCCGGGTGCGGGCCTCGGCCACGGCGGTGGCCGGGACCTCGCCGTCGACCGCCCCCGCGGCGTCCGACAGCGCCAGCACCGCCTCCCGCAGCCGGGCCCGCACCTCGTGACAGGCCGGGTCGCACGCCTGCCCCGACTCCGCCAGCCGGCCCTCGGCCGCGCCGAGTTCGATGGCGGCCGACAGCACGTCGGCGAGCAGCCCGGCCGACGCCCCGCCGCGCTCCGCCAGCAGGCGCGACCTGCGCCTGCGCGCCTCCGCGAGGTCGACGGCGGCCAGCAGGCGCAGGTCTCTCGTCAGGGTCCGGGTCATCTCAGGCCTTGACCTCGCGGAGGAGGCCGGTCTCGACCTCGTACACGAAACCCCGGACCGATTCCTTCCTGGGGATGAACGGGTCGGCGAGGATGCGGCCGATCGACTGGCGCACGTCCTCCTCCGCGTCGGCGAACGCCTCGGCCGACCAGTCGGGCTTCAGGCCGGTCTCTGCGCGGATCGACTCCTTGAAGCCGTCGTCGGTGAAGGTGACCATGCCGCAGTCGGTGTGGTGGATCAGGATGATCTCGGTGGTGCCGAGGAGGCGCTGCGAGATGGCCAGCGAGCGGCGTTCGTCGGCGGTCACCACTCCCCCGGCGTTGCGGATGACGTGGGCGTCGCCCTCCTTCAGGCCGAGCAGGCCGTAGACGTTCAGCCGGGCGTCCATGCAGGCCAGGACGGCGACGCCGAGCGCAGGAGGCAGCGGGAGCGCGCCCTGATCGAAGGTCGCGGCGTAGGTCTCGGCGTTGGCGAGTAACCGGTCGGTGACACTCATGCCAGCCAGATTTACCCACATTCCCTACATAGTCAATGGGAAATGGCTCCGGAACATCCGGGAAACATGATCAGGAGCTCGCGGTAACAAACCGCACATAACGTGCGAATCGCTCCACCCGGCACGTAAGAGTAAGGCTCCCCCTTGCGTAACACCCTTCGCGGCACGGCCGCATTAATGTCCCTCGCCTGTCTGGCCACATTCACCGCGGCCCCCGCATCGGCCGCCGCCGAGGACGAGTGGTCGGTGACCCGAGTGGCGGGTGGCTACAAAGTCACCCTGAACCTCGACGAAAAAGTCCCGATGGACTCGAGCGCCCCCTCGCTGCTCGCCGACGGGAAGGTGCTCGGCCCGGCCACCGAGTCGGCCGACGGGAAGTCCCTCTTCCTCGTCACCGCCGACCCCACGGTCGTCGCCGCCGACGAGATCACCACCGATGTGCAGGCGGAGACGGCCCCGGCCCGTGTGACGGCCGCCGCCGAGGTGCCCGCCCTCGTCAAGGCGGCGCTCCAGGACGATCCGTCGACGGCGGGAACGTTCCAGGTCAAGGAGGGCGTGTACGACTTCGGCGACCAGGCCATTCCCCTGCTCAACATCGGCGGCATCCGCGGCGAGCTCACCGGCAAGATCTACCTGCCGGTCAGCCGGGACCGTAAGCCGCTGGTCGTCTTCCTGCACGGCCGGCACGGCTCCTGCTACGGCACCGGCGCGACCAACCCGAACCGCTGGCCCTGCAAGCCGTCGCCCGACAGCACCTCGCAGCGCGCCACGATCCCCAGCTACATCGGCTACGACCTGCCGGCCCGCGCCCTGGCGAGCAACGGTTACGCCGTGGTCTCCATCTCGGCCAACGCGATCAACTCCAACGACAACCAGCTCGCCGCCGACTACGGCGCGCAGGCCCGCGGTCAGCTCATCCTCGACACGCTGACCATGCTGGAGAACGCCGACGACGGCGACCCGGTCGAGTATCACGACGCCTTCACCAACCGCGACGTCACGCTGGCCCAGGCGCTGACGGGCGCGGTCACCCCGGCCGACCTCAAGCGGGCGTTCGACTTCCAGAACGTCGGCATCATGGGGCACTCGCGCGGTGGTGAGGGTGTGACGGCCGCCGCCACGCTCAACGACGCGCTGCCGCTCTACAAGCAGTTCGGCATCAAGGCCGTGCTGCCGCTGGCGCCGGTCGACTACGACCGCATCTCGGTGCCCAACACGGTGATGGCCACGATTCTCCCGTACTGCGACGGAGACGTGGAGAACCTCATGGGCCAGCACATCGTGGACGACTCCCGGCACAGCTTCGACGACGACGTGCTCCGTTCGGCCGTGCTGGTCCAGGGCGCCAACCACAACTTCTTCAACACCATCTGGACGCCGGGCCTCTTCCCGGCCAGCACCGGCGACGACTGGTCGGTGGGCGGCAACGGCGCCAACGACCCGGTCTGCAACCCGGCCGCGCCCGACACCCTGCGGCTGACCGCGCCCGAGCAGGAGAAGGTCGGCGCCGTCTACATGCCGGGCTTCTTCCGGCTCGTCCTCGGCGGCGAGAAGCAGTTCCTGCCGCTGTTCGACGGCTCCCCCGTGTCCGTCCCGTCGATCGACTTCTCCGACGTGACCAGCGCGGCGACGCAGCCCGCCGGTTCGCGCCAGGACCTGGCGACCTTCGAGACCGCCGACCCGAACGTCACCATCGCCGGTGACGCCGGGATCTGCGCCAGCATGGGCGGCACCGGCGGGCTCCAGATCCCGCAGGACACGCCGTTCTGCGCGACCGCGACCAACCAGGCCGCGCTGCCGCACTGGTCGCCGGCGACGTGGGCGTTCAACATCCCGTCGTCCCCGATGCTGCGCCTGAAGTCGGGCACGGTCACGGTCAACGTGCCGCAGGGTGATCTGTCCGCCTACGAGCAGCTCTCGGTGAAGATCGCCGCCGACGAGACCGTCGCCACCTCGACCGACGTCACGGTCACCGTCACCGACGGCGCCGGCAAGACCGCGACCTCGAAGGTCTCCGACCTCAACGCCCGCGCCGTGACCCGCCTTCCGGGTGTCACCTCGGCGTGGCTGAAGAAGATCATCCTCCAGCAGGTGAACATCCCCCTCACCGGTCTGAACACCGCCGACATCCGCACGGTGTCGTTCACCGGAACCGGCGTCTACCTGTCCGACCTGTCAGCCGAGAACCGGGCGGTCGGCGCCCGGGTCTCCCGTCAGGAGATCGCGGTGGACGTCGCGCCGGCCCGGGTCGACGAAGGCTCCGGCCCGGGTACGGCGTCGATCGCGGTGGCACTGTCCGCCCCGGCCGCGCACGAGGTCACCGGCTACGTCAGCGTCTTCGGCTCGGCCACCGGCCGCGCCGGGATCTCGATGAAGAAGGTCACCTTCGCCCCCGGCCAGACCTGCGTCACGGTCCCGGCGGGCCTGCTCGGCGACACGGTCGCCACCAGCAGCGT
Organism: Herbidospora mongoliensis; assembly: GCF_001570545.1. GTDB lineage: Bacteria > Actinomycetota > Actinomycetes > Streptosporangiales > Streptosporangiaceae > Herbidospora > Herbidospora mongoliensis. Next base: position 558,746 of record NZ_BBXD01000009.1, read on the forward strand.
GTCCACCTCGTTCAAGGTCTCGGTCACCAACACGGCCGGGGCGGTCATGGGCGACGGGGGCTTCGGCACCCTCACCGTCCGCGAGGACGACGGCAACGTCACCTCACCGGCGTTCGGCAAGCCCGGCGACGCGTGCGCCGAGTACGCCGCCTCGCTCAAGCCGGGCAACCTCATCGTGACCAACTCGGTGGTCGCGGGCGGGTCGAACCCGGTCAAGGCGAGCGGCTACCGCGCCGGGGAGAGCGTGGAGTTCAAGCTGGACGCCACCGTTCTCGGCCGCGCCGTCGCCGACGCCACCGGCACGGTCACCTTCACCGCCGCCGTCCCGGCGGGCACCCCCGTCGGGAAGGTCACCATCAGCGGGGTCGGCGCCGGTTCGGGCTACACCACTTCGGCGGTGTCCCGGGTCAGGGCCTCCTGAGGCCGCAGCACCCGGAACGTCACGTTCCGGGTGATGGTGAACCCGAGTGACTCGTACAGCCGGAGGGCATTGACGTTGGCGGTGGCGGCGTGCAGGAACGGCCGCTCGCCCCGGGCGCGAATACCCGCCACCACCGCCAGCACCAGCTGAGACGCCAGACCCCGCCCGCGATGGGCGGGGTCGGTGCACACCGCACTGATCTCCGTCCACCCGGGCACCTTCAGCCGCTCCCCGGCCATCGCGATCAGCCTGCCCTCCGCACGGAGACCCAGGTAGGCGCCCATCTCGATGGTGCGGGGGGCGAACGGCCCCGGCTGGGTGCGGGCCACCAGATCGAGCATCTCCGGTACGTCCGCCGGTCCCAGAGTGACGACATCGGAGTCGACTCCGGCCACGGCCGAGCCCTCCATCTGCACACCGGGGATCGCGAAGATCGTCTCCCATCCCTCGGCCGCCGGGCCCTCGCACGTCGTCAGCACCTGGCCGTCGAGGTCGGCCCAGTCGTCCGGGCCGAAAACGTCGGGGACCGCCGCGAACGGCGACACGTCCAGGAGGTAGCGCCTGGTCCGGCCCTTCGGAACGGCCAGGTGGGCGTGGGGGCCGGTCAGTGCGGCCCAAACGGGGTTGGCGAGGATCTCATAGGTTTCCACCGCTCCATAATGGCCCCATGACCTGCTGGATCGTGCTGGACATCGAGGGGACGACAAGTTCCACCGAATCCGTCCATGTCGGGCTCTACGCCTATGCCCGTCCGAGGCTCGGCCCGTTCATCGACGCCCACCGGGACGATCCGGAGATCGCCCAGGCCGTCGCCGCGACCGGGGGCGCCACCACCGAGGAGACGACCGGAATCCTCACCGGCTGGATGGACTCCGACGTCAAGGCCACCCCGCTCAAGACCATCCAGGGCCGGATCTGGGCCGAGGGCTTCGCGAACGGCGATCTGCATGCGCACTTCTTCCCCGACGTCCCGCCGAAACTGCGGGAATGGCGTGATGCGGGGCAGCGGCTCGCCGTCTATTCGTCCGGGTCCGTCGTGGTGCAGCACGCCTGGTTCGCCCGGTACGCCCCTCTCATCGAGGCCTACTTCGACACGGTCACCGCGGGGCCGAAAAGGACCGTGGAGTCGTACACGAGAATCGCCGAGACCCTCGACGGCGACCTGCTGTTCCTCTCGGACATGCCGGCCGAGCTCGACGCCGCGAAAGCGGCGGGCTGGCGGGCGATCGGGGTGCGGCGCGCGGGCGAGCCGAGCGAACACGCCGACTTCGGCGGGCACCCGGTCGTGGCGTCGTTCGCAGAGATCCCGTGAGCCCTTGCGGGCGGCTGAGGAGGGGGCGTGGCAGCTGGAGGGGCTGCCGCGGCGGTTTTTCTACAGTGCGTGAACCAGGCCCCACTCGTGGGACAGCGCGGCGTAGGTGGTCACATCGTGCCACTGGCCCTGCGTCTGGAACAGCTGACGCAGGGTGGCCTCCGGGCGGAGCCCGGCGTCGAGCATGAGGCGTTCCATCAACGCGTGGTCGCGGCGGTGCCCGGCCCAGACCCGGTGGATGCCGAGGCTGGTGAAGGCGTAGTCGATCAGCAGGCGGCCCGCCTCGGCGGCACGCCCCTGGATCGGCGAGCCGGGCAGCAGCACCAGGCCGGTGATCATGGCATTGCTGCCGTAGTCCTCCAGCAGCAGGCCGATCAGGCCGTGGACGGCGTCGTCGTCCGGTTCGGTGATGGCCAGAGTGATGCGCCGGTTGGAGCGCAACCCGGCCAGGAAGGTCGCCCGCGCCCGGTCCTCGTCCATGCGGTCGACGCCCAGATAGCGGGTGAGCATGGCGCTCGTGTAGACCTGCGTGTAGACCTTCAGATCGGACGGCCGCAGGCTGCGGAGGCGCACATGGGTCCCACGAAGATCGATCATCCGACGAGCCTTTCCAGATCGGTGTAATAGCGCCCCGACCTGATCTCACGGCCGGTCAGGATCCGCCGGGCGGTGTCGGTGACGAGCGCGCCGCCGAGCATGGTGCCGGAGGCGAGCTGCGGCCAGCTCGACAGATCCTTCCCAAGGCGGCCGATCGCGTCCCTGAGCGGGGCGCTGACCTGGCTCTCGTCGACCATGAGCAGCAGGAACTCCACCAGCTCGTCGCGGTTGAACTCCCGCAGATCGGTCGACCTGATCTCGCCGATGCGGCCGTGCAGCAGCGACCTGTCGGGCTCCTGGTCGAAGCGCTCGACGTCGAGCATGCCCCGGTCGTTGCAGTCCATCAGCACGGGGACGCCCCGGTGGCGGGCGTGCTCGCGGGCGGCCACCTTCACCCACGGGGTTTCGCCAGTTCGGGGCCGTCGCCGCGGAGCAGCTCGGGCCGCCATGAGAGTGTTGTCACGATCACGGAGCGTAGCAGCGGGCTCGATCCCGCCCTGGCGATCACTTGCCCGCAGTGGTTCGCTGGTGCCATGACATACCTCACCGTCTACGCCGAAGACGCCTCCCTCCTCCAGCGGACCGAAGACCCCGCCAAGATCGCCGACACCCTCTCCGAGATCGGCGTCCGGCTGCGCCACTGGGACGTCGTCACGACCGGGGCCTCCGCCGAGGAGGTGCTGGCGGCGTACGCCGAGCAGATCTCCAAGGTCAACGCCGAGGAGAACTACACGTTCGTGGACGTGGTCCAGCTCGGACCCGACGCCGACCCCGCCGTGGCCGCCGGGGCACGGGCGAAGTTCCTCAACGAGCACACCCACGACGACGACGAGGTGCGGTTCTTCGCCCGGGGCGCCGGGATCTTCTACCTGCACCTCGGCGGGAGGATCCACGCCGTGCTGTGCGAGGCGGGCGACCTGCTGAGCGTCCCGGCGAAGACGACGCACTGGTTCGACATGGGCACGAACCCGGAGTTCTGCGCGATCCGCTTCTTCCACGACGACGACGGCTGGGTCGGCGACTTCACCGGCGACTCGATCTCCTCGCGGATCCCCGACTTCGACACGATCGTGGCCGGGCGCTAGGGACAGCTCTTCTCGTAAGGCAGAGCGACATAGCGGGCCCAGTCGGACCGGCTCAGCCCGTCCCGGGCGATGGCGCATGCCCGGGTGACCGGGTCCCGGTGGATGGCCAACAAAGCGGAGAAGTCCCACAGCCGCACGCCCTGGTCTCGGTAGGCGAGGGCGAGGGTGCTCCCGTCGGGAGAGAAGACCGCTGAGAAGGGCTCGCCGGTGAGCGCGACCGGCCCGGCCAGCACATGGGACAGCACCGGATTGGTCAGGTCTCGGACCACGAGCCGATGGTCGCCGTCGACGGAGACCAACATCAGGTTGTTGGGACTGATGGCCAGGACCTCGACGGACTTCCGGGCACCAGTCTGGGGTTCGCCGAGGAGCCGGGGACCGGCGGGATTTGTGATGTCCCATATCGAGATGAGAACTTCCTGGTGACCGACAGCCATCAGCCGGCCGTCCAACGAGAAGGTCACCTTCGTCCTGGCTCCGAAGACCGGCTCCGCGCTCCCCTGCGCCCGGAGAAGGGAAAATGAGTTGAGCAGGACGCTCCCGCGGAGCCAGCCGTCAGGGCCGAACAGCGACGACCCCCCGAGATCCCGCGGTGGAGAAATCTCGCGCGGCACCGCGCCGTTGACGTTCCAGGCCATCACCGTATCGGTCCCCGCCCCGGCGACCAGCCCGATCTGTGGCATGAAGGCAACGAATGTGAAGTCGAGATCGCTGGTGAGCGGCTCCCCCTTCCGGACAGGCTTCGCCGGGACCGTGAGGTCCCAGACCACGAGCCGATCTGTACTGCCGGTCACCAGAACCCGCCCGTCCGGCGAGAAGTGGACTTCTCTGACGAGGGAGCCATGGTCTCCGTCCAGCGCCTCTCCTACGGGGAGGCGAGTGATCGCGTCCAGGAGCATGACATGGTCGCCTTGACTCACGGCGATGAAGCGGCCCTCGGGAGAGAACGCGACATTGGCCGGAAGGCCGTTCACACCCTCCCGGATGGTGCCGATCGTCGAGCTCAGCGGCCCGCCGAGCACCCGGGGGCCGGGCGCACCGGTCGGGTCCCAGAAGTGGATCGTTCCACCCGGGGTGGCCGTGACCAGGAGCGCGCCGTCACCCCGGAAGAGCATGGCTCCGAGAGACTGACCGGCGGGCAGGCCGGGGGTGCGAGCGACCGGCCGGGCCGGATTCGTGATGTCCCACAGGGTGACCATGCCGTCGGCACCGTCGACCGCCAGCAGGTCGGCCGACGGTGAGAAGGCCACCGACGTGGTCAGGCCGCCCCGGCTGGCAAGCGGCTCCCCCAGTTGACGCGGTCGGGCGGTGTCGGTGACGTCCCACAACGTCACCCACGAGTCCTCTCGGTTGACGGCGATCATGCGACCGTCGTCGGAGTAGTCGATCGAAGACACCGCGCTGCCCTTCCCCGTGACCGTGTGGCCGCGCCTTGACGACAGATCCCAGACGATGACCGTCCCGTCGTCGTAACCGGCGGCGAACCGGGCGCCGTCGGGGCTGTGGACCCCCGAGATCACGTCTGGATCTCCACGCGGGATGAAGCTGCCCTTCCTCAGCCGGGGGTCGCCCGGCTCCCTGACGTCGTAGAAGACCAACTGGTCACCGCCGACCGCGAGCGTCGTGCCATCGGGTGAGAAGGCGACCACCTCGGGCAGCGAAGGGCTGGTGATCACGGTCGGATACCTCCTCGGCTGCCGCGGATCGCGGATGTCCCAGAGGAGAACCCTGCCGTCGCGCGCGCCCGTGGCCACCACGCCGCCGGTCGGATCGATGGCCACGCCGAGGACTCCCGCCGTGTAGCCCTCATGCTGCTGCGTGAGCAGACGCGGGTGGAACGGGTCGACGATGTCCCAGATCTGGAAGCCACCGGAATCGATGCCGTGAGACTCGACGGCGGTGATCAGCAGTTGGCCACCGGATGAGACGGCGGCTCCGCTGAGTGCGGCGCCGGTGTCGAGCTCACCCAGGAACGGGCCCGACAACACGGCGGTGAGCTCCGCGCGGCTTTCTGAGCCGGGGTTCAGCTGGTAAGCAGCCAAGGCGAGACCCAGCGAGGCCATCGGGTCGGTCAGCCGGACCGACGAAGCCTGGGTGTTCAGCAACCGGGCGCTGGCCACGCGTTCACCGGTGATCGCCAGTCTCGACTGGTGGTCGGCCTCCCCGGCCGCCGAGATCGCCATCCCCGCCGCCGCCACGGCCACGATCAGCAGCAGAACCAGGCCCGCCGCGACACCGCGACGTATCCGTCCGCCGCGCGCCGCCGCTCGGTTGGCGGCGCGGAGGTAGTCGATGGCCGGGGGCATCAGCGTCCACGAGCCGGCCGCACGACGCACCACCGCCAGGCGGGCGCCCCGGTAGAGGAACGAGGGATCGCGGCCCTGGTCGTGCCAGTCGCGGGCGTCGTCGAGGAACTGGCTGCGTAATCGGTGCCCGGTGAGATCCTCCTTCAGCCAGCCGTGCAACCGGGGCCATGTCGTCAGCAGCACGTCGTGGGAGATCTGGATGACGTCCCCGACGACGAGGAGCCTTCGCTGGGCGAACGCCTCGGCCACCGCGTCGGCGGGACCGTCGATGGCCCGTCTGACCAGGCGGCTGTCGTCGGCGACGCCGGTGAGCGCGGTGAACAGCTTCCGGGCGTTGACCTGCTGCTCAAGGGTGAGCGCTGTGTAGACGCCCTCCGCCGAGGTCTCGACCGCTTTCGCGACCCCGCCGGACAGGGCGTATCCCCGAGCGGTCAGCCGGTTGCCCTCACGGTGCCCCCACGTCGTCAGCATGGCCTGGGACAGCAGCGGCAGCGCCCCCGGGCCGGATAGTTCGGCCAGAATCGTGTCGGTCAGGCCGGGTTCGATCTCCAGACCGGCCGCGTCGGCCGGGCCGGTGATCGCGCGGCGCAACTCATCCGGCCGCATCGGCCCGACGATGAACTGGCGCTCCCGCAGGGCCTCGATGAGGCAGGCATGGGCCGCACAACGGTCGATGAAGTCGGCCCGGACGGTGACGATCACGGTCGCGTTCATCGCGGCCAGCGCCGTCACGAACGCCTCGGCCTCACCGGTCTGGAAGATCTGCTCGAACTGGTCGACGACCAGGACCAGCCGGCCGCCCGCCGCCTGATCGCACAGGACGCCCGCCGTCTCCGGCCGCTCCGAGAGCCGGTCGAGCACGGTGACGGCGTCGACCGCCATCATCGTGGCCAGCGTCACGGCGAGCCGGGTCAGACCCGGCATGATCACTCGGCGCGGCCGATCCGGCCACTCCTGGGCCAGCGCGGGCAACAGACCGGCCTGGACCAGCGATGACTTCCCCACGCCCGACGGCCCGGTCACGACGAACAGGCCGCAGTCGTATCGCGACAGCAGGCCGGTCAGGTCGGCGACCATGCGCTCGCGGCCGTGGAAGACCTCCGCCTGATCCTCGGTGAAATGCTGGAGCCCCCGGTAGGGCGGGCCGGGCCACCGCGAGAGCTCGCCCGTCTCGGCCACGCGGCGGTCGAGGACCGACCTGACCAGCCGTACCTCCGTCGACTGCCGGTGCAGCAGGTCGATGATGACCTGCTGGGCGGCGCCCTGCCGGTCGAGGCCCACCTGGAGATCGTCGAGGGCCTCCCGAAGTTCGGTGCGCAGGAACGCGAACTCGGTGAACCGGCCGCCCAGGTCGGCGAATCCGGTCGCGAGGTCCTCCCTGATGTCGTCGCCGGCCGCGTCGAGAGCGACGGTAACCGCGCCGACCTCACGCAGCACGCCCGCGATCTCCGACCGCAAAGCGGCGGAGTCTGCGCTGGTCAGCGCCTCCTGAAGGGCCGCTTCGATGGCCGGTTCGACGTCCTCGCCCGGACGCAGGCGGCCGACGGCCGCCTTGACGATGTCGGTGAGCACGTTCCCGCCCACAGCCGCCACCGCCCCGATCGCGGCGACGCCCAGACCTTGGTTGACCAGCGGGGCGAGCGTCCCCGCCGCGAGGGCGGCGAGCAGCACGGGCGGGGCGTAACCGCCCGCACGCCGGGCCAGCCGGGCGACGCGGGACCGCAGTCCCGCCCGCATCGCCTCGGTCTGATCCACACTCCCCTATCGGTTCGCAGGGGGTCGAGAGTTACGGTCGGCGTCCTCGGTCTTGATGGCGTACTCGAACTCCTCGCGCGGGCGGGCCAGCGCGCCCAGCGCCACGACCTCGCGCCTGAAGAACAGCGCCAGCGTCCAGTCCATCAGGATGCGGGCCTTGCGGTTGAAGGTCGGCATCCGGGTGAGGTGGTAGGTCCGGTGCATGAACCACGCCGGGAACCCGCGCACCTGGAGCCCGTAGATGTTCGCGACCCCCTTGTGCAGCCCCAAGGAGGCGACGGAGCCGGCGTTCTTGTGCCGATAGGGCGTGAGCTTCCTGCCCCGGATCGTCGCGATCAGGTTGTCGGCCAGGCGGGCGGCCTGCCTGACCGCGTGCTGGGCGTTCGGCGGGCAGAACTGGCCGGGCTGGGTCAGGTCGGGGACCGCCGCGCAGTCTCCGGCCGTGAAGGCGTAGTCGGTGCCGTCGATCAGCAGCTCGGCCGAGGCGGACACGCGGCCCCGATCGCCCTGGGGCAGGTGCTGGACCAGGGGGTTGGCCTTGACGCCGGCCGTCCACACGAGCGTCTCGCAGGGGAAGGACTCGCCGTCGTCGAGGACCACGACGTCGTGTTCAACCGACTTTATCCGGGTGTTGAGCCGCACGTCGACGCCGCGTTTGCGCAGCTCGTCGGCGGCCCACTCGCCCATCGACATGCCCACCTCGGGCAGGATGCGGTCGGAGGCCTCGATCAGCATCCAGCGCATCGAGTCGCGGTTGACGCCGTGGAAATAGCGGCAGGCGTCGGCCGTCATGTCCTCCAGCTCGGCCAGCGCCTCCACCCCGGCGAATCCGGCCCCGACGAAGACGAAGGTCAGCGCGCGGGCGCGTACCTCGGGGTCGTCGGTCGACGCGGCCGCGTCGAGCTTGCCGAGGATGTGGTTGCGCAGGTGGATGGCCTCTTCGACGGTCTTGAAGCCGATGCCGTGCTCGGCCAGGCCCGGGATCGGCATCGTCTTGGTGATCGAGCCGGGGCAGAAGACCAGATAGTCGTAGTCGAGGACCTGCTGAGGGCCCTCGGGCGGCTCGAACCTGGCTGATCTCCCGGCCAGGTCGATGTCGCAGATCCGGCCGCTGAGGATCTTGCAGCGAGTCAGGACCTTCCGGAGCGAGACCACCACATGCCGGGGCTCCAGGTTTCCCGCCCCGGCTTCCGGGAGGAACGACTGGTAGGTCATGTATGAGTCGAGATCGGCCACGGTGATGCCGACCTTGCCCTGTTTGAGCTCCTTGCGCAGCCTGCGCTGAAGCCGGAGGGCGACGAACATGCCGACGTTGCCCCCGCCGACCACCAGAATTCTGGATGTTGGGGTCATTTCATCCCCGTCCCCCCTGGCTCAGAGGGGGAAACGCATCATCACGTTCGAGCCGGAGGCGCCGGTCACGACGCGCATGTCACTGCTGAGCCGCCGGGCCACCCACAGGCCCATCCCGCTCGTCGCGTTCTCGCGCGGCGGGGTGAAGCCGGGGGGCGACTCCGGCGACCAGTGCCGGCCTTCGTCGTGGACGTCGGCCACGAGGAAACCGGGTTCGTATGAGATCTTCAGGCGTGCCTTGGTGGCGCCGTGGGTGACGGCGTTGGTGGTGACCTCGTTGAGGGCGACCAGGAAGTCGTTCACACGATCTTCCGGCATGCCCCCACGGCGGGCCAGCGCAGCCGCGAACTCCCGCACGTCGGGCAGGTCGGCGAGGGAGAAGGTGATCTCCTTCGCGCCACCCGGTGCGGGCGGCGGCGCGACGCCGTCCTCGTTCACCCGCTAACGCCTTCCAGTAGTGGCGGCACTCCGAAGAAAGATACCCCGGGTCATCACGGCAGGTTGCCCGATATCCCAGAGAATCGGGTGGAAAGCCGCCATTAGGCGACAAGCTCCGCGCGGAGCTGGTCGAGAACCTTCCGCAGAATTCGCGACACATGCATCTGGGAGATGTCGAACTCGGCGGCGATCTCCGCCTGCGTCATGTTGCCATAGAACCGTAGCAGCAGGATGTTCTTCTCCCGCTCCGGCAGTCCGTCGATCAGCGGCTTGACCGCCTCGCGGTCGACCAGAGTGGCCAGGCTGTCGTCGTTGTCGGGGATCACGTCACCCAGGGCCGCGGCGTCGTCGTCGGCGCCCATCGGCGCGTCGAGGGACAGCGTGCTGTAGGCGGCGGAGGCGTCCAGCGTGAGGATCATGTCCTCTTCGGAGATGCCCATCCGCACGGCCAGCTCGGCGACCGTGGGGAAGCGGCCGTTCTCCTGGGTCATGTCGGCGACCAGGCGGTTGAGCTCCGACCGGCGCTCCTGGTAGAGGCGGGGGACGCGGACGGCCCAGGTGCGGTCCCGGAAGTGCCGCTTGACCTCGCCGGTCATGGTGACCATGGCGTAGCCGCGGAAGCTGTGGCCCAGAGTGGGGTCGAAGCCGTTGATCGCCTTCATCAGCCCGACGTAGGCGGCCTGGAGGAGGTCTTCCATCGGCTCGCCCCGGTGCAGGTACCGGCGGGCGATGTCACGGGCCATCGGGCGGTGCATCTCGACGATGAGCTCACGCAGCCGGGTGGCGCGGTCTTCGGTGGTGCTCTCGTCCTGCAGCTCGATGAGCAGGTCTTCGGCGGTGACTTCGGTGGTCGGGTCGGCCATGAGGTAGGCAGGCATGTCGCCGTCTCCTAGGGGGTTTCGCGAGACGCTGCCCCAGAGACGCGAAAAAGGTCCGCAGGGCACGTCTCGCTCAAGAAAACCGAGACGAAGCCCTCTGCTGGACCTCTGCCCCACATAATGCACCGAATCGGGGCGTTACACAACTCCCGCGAGAACAGTAAGGTTGCGTCGAAGGAGGCGAGGCGGTGACAACCCTGACGATGCGATCGAGTGCCGTGGCGGAATACGTAGTGGTCCACATTGACGGGATCCTCGACGCCACCACCCGTGAGCAGTTCTCCGACCACCTCGACGCGGTCGTCGACGACCACGGGTCAGACATGATCCTCGACCTGGGTGGCGTGACGTTCATGGATTCGCGGGCGCTCGGGCTGATCGTTCACCACTGGCAGCGGGCGACCGCCGCCGGCGGGTTCTTCGCGCTGGTGAACGTGCAATATCCGGCGTCGAAGGTGATGTGGGTGACCGGCCTCGCGCAGCGGCTGCCCATGTTCGACACCGTCGACGAGGCCGTGGCCGCCGCTGCCGCCTAGCTTTTGGCGTTCTTCTGCTGATGCTCGGTGACCAGCAGTTTCGCCAGGTCGGCGACCTTGACCTGGTGATGTTGGGAGATGCGGCGCAGCTCGTCGAAGGCCTCTTCCGGGGTGACGCCGCTGGCCTGCATGATGATGCCCTTGGCCTGGTCGATCAGCGCGCGCCCGGCCATCGCCTCCTGCATCTGGGCGGCGCCGGTCATCACGTCGTCGAACTCCCAGATGTTCGCGAGCGCCACGGTGACCTGTTCGCGAAGGAGCTCGGTCAGCGGAACGTGGTCGGCGAACACCCCCGGCCGCACCCCGTAGAGCCCTATGACGACGATCGCGCCCTCGACCTCGACGGGCAGCACCAAGATCGAGCGCACCCCGTGACGGACGGCGGCGGCGGCGTAGCGCGGCCAGCGCTGGTCGCGCATCACGTCGGCCACCACGACCGGCCGGCCACTGCGCAGGGCCTCTCGCGAGGGGCCTTCGCGCAGGTCACGCTCTCGATCGCTGACGGAGATGAGTTCGCTGTGGGACGACGCGAGCAGCACCCGGTCGTCCATCCAGAGTTCGGCGGTGCCACCCGCACAGCCGGGTACGCCCCTGGCGATGGCCTCGGTCACCCCGCGCAGCACGCTCTCGGCGGAGGTTCCCTCGGTCACCCGTCCGAGGGCGGCGAGATCACGGGCCAGAATGGGAATCACAGGGAAGACCATGCCCCTAGTTTGGGGTCTAATCCTCCGATGACGGATCTGAGAGGGAGCACACACCGGTGACCGACCTGGAGCAGCGGCTGGGCGAGTTCGCGGCCCGCGTCGCCGAGCTGCCCGGCAGCCCCGAGCTCGCGACCGCCCAAGAGCTGGTCCGTGACACCCTGGCCGAGCTGGCCAAGGCGAAGCGGCGGCGCGACGGCGGTCCGCAGCGTGAGCAGAAACTGCTCCGGCAGATCTTCCGGACCCTGCCGATCCCGGTGATCGTGATGGACACCGGCGGCACCGTCCGCCGGATCAACAACGAGACCACGCGGCTGCTGGGCAGCCCGGCCGGATACCTGATCGGCAGAGCGTTCCCGCTGCTCATCGAGTCGTCGAACCGGGCCGTGTTCCGGGCGAGGTTCGCCGAGGCGCTGCGCAGCGAAGAGAGCACGACCTTCGAGACGCGGCTGGCCCACCAGGGCCGGGCCCACACGGTCCGGCTGGTGCTGAGCCGCCTGCGGATGCCGGGCGAGCCGCAGGAGATGGTCGCGGCCGTCGCCCTGCCGACCGACGTGCAGCTCACCGGGCCCGGCAGCGGGAAGGACACGCCCGACGAGGCGCTGTTCCTGGAGGCGGCCCGCCGCCACGAGCTGTCGTCCCAGCTCACCCGGCTGCTGCTCGACGACGAGAGCCTGCGCGAGCCGGTCGCGCTGATCCGCGCGGCCCGGCTGCTGGCGGCCGAGACGTCCGACTGGGTGATCGCCGACATGGTCCGCGACGGTGTCCTCCACCGGGCCGCCGTGATCGCGCCGTCGACCCAGCCGGCGGCCAAGCTCCAGCGCGCGATCGAGTCCCGCGACCCGGCCCAGGCGCCGCTGATCGAGCGGGTGCTGGCCACCCGCACCGGGGTCGTCCACGAGATGCTCAGCGACGACACCCTGCTCGGGGCCGACGTGCTGACGCAGATGAAGGCGGGTTCCCTGCTCTCGGTGCCCATCCAGTCGGACGACGAGATCGCGGGGGTGCTGACTCTCGTACGGCTGAGAGACCGCCCCCCGTTCGGACTGGCCGACCTGGGGCTCCTGGAGGAGATCGGCGGTCACCTGGGGCTGGCCCTGCGGGCCCAGCGGAGTTTCCAGCGCAGCTCCAACGCCGCCGACGCCCTGCGCAGCGGGGTGCTCCCCCGGTCGCTGCCCGAGGTGGCCGGGTTCGAGACCGCCGCGATCTACCACCCCGGCTCGGCCATGCGGGCGATCGGCGGCGAGTTCTACGACGTCTTCCCGATGAAGGGCGGCTGGGGCTTCGTCATCGGCGGCGCCGCCGGTCGTGGCGACGAGGCCGCCTCGGTGACCTCGCTGGTCCGCAACGGGATCAGGGTGCTCAGCGCCTTCGAGCGCGACCCCGGCGAGGCCCTCCGCAAGGTCAACGACGCCCTGCTGGCCCAGCACACCGGCCTGTTCGTGATGGCCGCCGCCGGTTTCGTGCGCGGCCGGAAGGTCCGTCTCGCGTCCGCCGGGCACCATCCGGCGGCGCTGCTCCAGCCCGACGGCGGGGTGCGCTTCACCGAGGGCGGCGGGGTCCCGCTCGGCTTCGAGGAGGGCGCTGAATCGGCCACCGAGGAGCTGACCCTGGCGTCCGGCGAGACGCTGGTGCTCTACTCCGACGGCCTGGTCGGCACCCGCAGCGCCGCCGGGGAGAACTACGGAGAGGCCCGGCTGACCGAGGTGCTGGCCCGGTGCGTCAACCAGCCGCCCGCGGCGGTCGTGAAGGCCATCGAGGAGGACCACCGCGCCTTCTGCAACGACGACGTCGTCGACGAGGTTACGGTCCTGACGCTGCGTCGTTCCCGCTAGCCTTGACGGGTGCAGCCCGGTGACCACAGGTCCGTCGCCTACTCCGACGAGGCCGAGTTGGAGCCCGTGCTGGCCCCCTTCATCGCCGAAGGGCTGGCCGGCGCGGACAAGGTGCTGTATCTGACCGACGTGACCCACCCGTCCGTCGTCACGGGCCTGCTGCGCGGCTGGGGCGTCGACACCGCCGACGCGGCCCGCTCGGGGCAGCTGGAGATCCGCCGGCTGGAGGCGTTCACCCCTGCCGATGTCGCCGTCCAGGCCGATCAGGCCAGGTCAGAGGGCTATCGGGCGTTGCGGGTGACCGGCGAGATGAGCTGGGCCGTCCGGGCCGGCCACGATCGGCTGGCCGAGTTCGAGTCCGGCCTCCAGAAGGTCTTCGACACCGGCACCGCGCTCGGGGTGTGCCAGTTCGACAAGCGGCTGTTCGGGGCCGAGGCGCTGGCCGACCTGCTCCGGCTGCACCGCCCCGACGACCACGATCTGCTGCTCGAAACCGGGCTGCTGCGCATCCGGCGCACCTTCGGGCCCGACGGGATCCGGGTCGAGGGAGAGATCGACGCGACCTCCTCGGCCGACCTGGCCCACCGGCTGTCCGAGTCGGCCGAGGCGGTTCCCGGCGATCTTCACGTCGATCTCCACGGGGTGACGTTCATCGATCTGGCCGGGTTGCGGGCCTTGGTCGACACCGCCAAAAACCTCGGTGACCAGCGGGAACTCGTGCTCGGCCCGGTGCCCGACCACGTCAGCCAGCTGATGCGGCTGATCGGCTGGCACACCTCGCCCGGGCTGCGGATCGACGCGTGATTCTCCCAAAAGCTTGCGTTTAGAGCGCTTAGGTGTACGGTAAAGACCACAACATAGTTCGTGCCTAAGACGCAGGCACACCCCTTTCATCGCGCTTTTCGCCATGAGGTGTGTCATGCATATCGCCATCGTCGCCACGAACAACCTCTCCTCCACCGCCCCCGCTGTCACCCGTGAACTGGGCCGGGGCCACGAAGTCACCGTCTACACCCGGGACGACGCGCAGATCAAGGGTGTCAGGGTCGAGCGGGTGCCCGCCGGGCCCGACAGGGACCTCGCGGAGAACGAGCTTCTTCCCTACATCTCCGACTTCAGCGACGGCCTCAAGCAGCGCTGGAACGTGGAGCGCCCCGACGTCATCCACGCCCACTCCTGGAGCGGCGGCCTGGCCGCCATCGCCGGATCCGACGGCCTCGACGTACCGGTCACCCAGACCTTCCACCACGACGACCGCCCCTCGGCCCAGGTCCTGCGGCTGGAGCGGGCCATCGGCCGCCGGGCCCATGCGGTGATCGCGGCCTGTGCCGGCGAGGAGTCGCAGCTCATCCAGATGGGCGTGCCGCGCCGCAACATCTCGATCGTGCCGGGCGGCGTCGACATCGAGCGCTTCCGCCGCCAGGGTCCCGCCTTCCCCCGTGAGGGCCACCCGCGCCTGCTGCACGTCGGCGCGACCGGCGCCGGCGCCGTGATCAACGCGCTGACCTCGGTCCCCGACGCGGAACTCGTCGTGGCCGGCGGCGACGACCCGGCCCTGGAGCGCCTGCGCATGCTGGCCCGCGCCCGTGGCGTCGAAGAGCGGCTGACCCTGCTCGGCCACGTCCCCCACAACGCGATGCCGAAGCTGATCCGCAGCGTCGACGTGGCCCTGTCCCTCCAGCCGAACGTCCCGACCGGGACCGCCGCCCTGGAGATCATGGCCTGCGGCGTGCCGGTCATCGCCTCGGCCTCCGGCGCCCACCTCGACTCGGTGGTCGACGGTGTGACCGGCTTCCTGGTCCGCCGCCCCGTCGAAGTGACGGCCCGCATCCGCGACCTCCTCGGCGACCGCACCCTCCGCTCGGCCGTCGGCTTCGCCGGCGCCGACCGCGCCCGCTCCCGCTACTCGCTGGAGCGCGTCAGCCAGGAGCTCCTGCGCGTCTACGAGAGCGCCTGCGCCTGAACCTCTCCCCTGAGGGAACAACCGAGCGTCCGCGAAGCTCCGGCCTTCGCGGGCGCTCGGCCCGTTTCCGGCCCTCTTAGAGCTTCGTTTTCTTTACGGCTCCGCCCACCCTCAGGCCATCCCAAGAAATTTCGGGCATGAGCAGAATCTGAAGGCACTCAGAGCCGCCGCGCTTTGAGCGACAGATGCAGCAGCAGCCGATCCTGGCCCTCCGACAGATCCTTGCCGGTGAGCTGGGCGGCCTTGCCGAGGCGGTAATAGAGCGTCTGGCGGTGGATGCCCAGCGCCGCCGCCGTCTGCTGGACGTGACCCGCCCTGTCCAGATAGGTCTCCAGCGTGAGCGCCAGGTCTTCGGGAAGGGCGGCCGACTCCCCCGCCAGCTCGGCCAGCTCGTGATGGGGCAGCCTGATCAGGTAGCGGTAGACGCCCAGCTCCGACCAGTGGGCGACGGGTTCCCCGGTCTTCTCGGCCACGCGCAGCGCGTTCAGCGCCTCCCGCCAGCTCTCCCACGCGTCTTCCGGGTCCTGGCGGGGATCGCCGGTGCCGACCGGGACGCCGTACATGGCATGCAGGCGGGTGGCCGCCTCACGGGCGCGGACCGGTGGGGCCAGAAACGCGGGATGCGTGCCCGCCTGGCCGGTCAGGACATCGCGCGGGAGCGACCAGGAGATCGGCAGCTCGGCCGGGCCCGCCGCGACGGCCAGGGCGACCAGCGGCCCCTCGATTCCCCTCGCCGCCTCTGCGCGGGCCTGCGGGTTCGGGGAGAACAGGTCGTCAAGAGGTGCCCGGCGGATCTGGGCTTCGTGGGCCAGCGCGGCGGCGAGCCTGGCGAACGACGGCCGGGCCTCGTCGAGCAGCGCGTCGGGCAGTGCGCCGCTGTCCAGGAGCCACAGGTAGCCGTAGGTGACGCCTTTGTGTCGCAGGGGAACGCAGACGCGGGCGAGGAAGCCGGGGGCCTGCGGAATTCGTACCGGATGATCTGCGGTGGCGATCCCGTAGGCCTCGAAGTGGGCCTTGGTCGCGGGGGTCGCGCGGCGGCGCAGGATGGATTCCTGGCGGACCTCGTCCACCACACCGCTCTGGACACCGTAGGCGACCAGCTCGAACGCGCGGTCTTCCACGGTCACGGAGGCGTCGAGCAGGCGGGCGATCTCGTCGACCAGGTCTTGCATGGGAACATTATTGTGCATTTGTCTGAAGAGACTTGGCCGGATGTCCGTGGAAGGGTACTTTCCGGGCGAATTACGCTGTGTGCATGCTCGGTTCCACGCTCCTCGCCGTGTCGAGGAATCCGCTCGCGCGCAAAGCCGTCACGGCCCTGCCGCCCACCCGGCGCGTCGTCGACCGGTTCGTCGCCGGGGAGGACACCGCCGCCGCGGTGGCCGTCACCCGGCAGCTCGCCCGATCGGGGCTCATGGTCACGATCGACCATCTGGGCGAGGAGGTCCGCGACACCTCCGCGGCCGTCACGACCGCGAAGGCCTATGTGGAGCTGCTCGACGCGCTCGCCCCCCTGGGCATGGGCCACCGGGCGGAGGTGTCGGTCAAGCTGTCGGCCGTCGGGCAGGCGCTCGACGACTCGATGGCCCTGGAACACGCCCGCGAGATCTGCGAGGCCGCACGGGCCGCCGGGGCCACGGTCACCCTCGACATGGAAGACCACACGACGGTCGACTCGACGCTGGGCATCCTGCGCGACCTGCGGGCCGACTTCCCCGACGTCGGGGTGGCGATCCAGGCCTACCTGTTCCGGAGCGAGGCCGACTGCCACGACCTGCGCGATTCGCGGGTCAGGCTGGTGAAGGGGGCCTACCGGGAGCCGGGGTCGGTGGCGTACCAGAAGAAGACCGACGTCGACCTGGCCTATGTGCGCTGCCTGAAGGTCCTGATGGCAGGCACGGGACACCCCATGGTGGCCACCCACGACGACCGGCTGATCTCCATCGCCGAGTTGCTCGCCGACCGGCACGACCGGCCCCGCGACACCTACGAGTACCAGATGTTGTACGGCATCCGTACCGACAAGCAGCAGGCGCTCGCCAACTCGGGCGCCCTCGTCCGCGTGTACGTGCCCTACGGCGACGACTGGTACGGCTACTTCATGCGCCGCCTGGCCGAACGACCGGCCAACGTGGCCTTCTTCCTGCGTTCCCTTGGGGGTAAGTGATGGACGCCGTCTCCACGGTCCCGGCTCCGGTCAACGAGCCTGTCCGGTCCTTCGGACCCGGCAGCGCCGATCGCGCCATGCTGGAGGGGCGGCTGAAGGAACTGGCCGCCACGAGCATCGACCTTCCCATGACGATCGGCGGCGAACGCCGCATGGGCGGCGGTTCGCCGATCCCGGTGGTCCAGCCGCACAACCACGCCTCGGTTCTCGGTACGACCCACGACGCCACCCCCGCCGACGTCCAGTCGGCCATCTCGGCCGCCCTGGGCGCGGCCCACGCGTGGCGATCGCTTTCGTTCGACGAGCGCGCCGCCATCTTCCTGCGCGCGGCCGAGCTGCTGGCCGGTCCGTGGCGGGCCACCCTGAACGCGGCCACCATCCTCGGCCAGTCGAAGTCGGCGCAGCAGGCCGAGATCGACGCCGCCTGCGAGCTGATCGACTTCCTGCGGTTCAACGTGTCGTTCGCCCGGCAGCTCCTCACCGAGCAGCCGATCTCCTCGCCCGGCGTGTGGAACCGGATGGAGTATCGGCCGCTTGAGGGCTTCGTCCTGGCCATCACGCCGTTCAACTTCACCGCCATCGCCGCGAACCTGCCCGCCTCGGTGGCGCTGATGGGCAACGTGGTGGTCTGGAAGCCGTCCCCCACCCAGCAGTTCTCCGCGCACTTCACCATGGCGCTGCTGGAGGAGGCCGGCCTGCCGCCGGGCGTGATCAACCTGGTGACCGGCAACGGCTCGGCCGTCTCCGAGGTCGCGATGACCCACCCGGCCCTGGCCGGGATCCACTTCACCGGCTCGACCCCGACCTTCCAGCACCTGTGGTCGACCGTGGGCGCCAACATCGCGCGCTACCACGCCTACCCCCGGCTGGTCGGCGAGACCGGCGGCAAGGACTTCGTCCTGGCCCATCCCTCGGCCGACCCGGCGGCGCTGACGACCGCGCTGATCAGGGGCGCCTTCGAATACCAGGGCCAGAAGTGCTCGGCGGCGTCGCGCGCCTACGTCCCGCGCGCGATGTGGAACCTGATGAAGGACGACTTCATCTCCCTGGCCGAGTCGCTGACCGTGGGCGACGTGGCGGGCGACCTGTCGACGTTCATGGGCGCCGTCATCGACGACCGCGCCTTCGCCAAGCACAAGGCGGCCATCGACCGGGCGCGGAGCGCGAACAACGTCTCGGTCCTGACGGGCTCCTACGACGACTCCGTCGGCTACTTCGTGAAGCCGACCGTGCTGGAGTGCGCCGACCCGACCGACGAGATCTTCACGACCGAATACTTCGGCCCGATCCTCTCGGTCCACGTCTACGACGACTTCGACGCGACCCTGACCCAGCTGGAGTCCGCGACCCCCTACGCCCTGACCGGCGCGCTCATCGCCCGCGACCGCTACGCCATCGCGTCGGCGTCGGAGAAGCTGCGCTACGCCGCCGGCAACTTCTACGTCAACGACAAGCCGACCGGCGCCGTGGTCGGCCAGCAGCCGTTCGGCGGCGCCAGGGCGTCGGGCACCAACGACAAGGCGGGCTCGATCCTCAACCTGATCCGCTGGGTCAACGCCCGCACCATCAAGGAGACCTTCGTGCCCCCGGTCGTCCTACCGCCGTACCGCGGCGACATCCCGCAGAGCGGCTGGCAGCAGCCGGAGTTCTGACCTTGGCATTTGCGTAAGGCGCAAGTTATCTTGCGTCTTATGCAACAACCACCGCCCATGCTGCTCCCCCTGCTGCGTTCCCCGCTGCAAGGGGAGTTGCTGGCGTGGCTCTTCCTCCATCCGGAAGACGAATATCCCCAGATGGACCTGGCTCACCTGTTCGGGGTGTCGGCCGCGGGGGTGAGCAGAGAGGTCGACCGGCTGTCCGAGGCCGGGCTGGTCCATCACCGGCGAGTGGGCAACCTCCGACTGGTCCGCGCCGCCACGGACACGGCGCTGTCCCGACCCCTCACGGAACTCCTCGCCCTTACCTACGGCCCCATCGCGGTCCTGCCCGAAATGCTGAGCGGCCTGTCCGGCGTGGAAGAGGCCTATGTCTACGGCTCCTGGGCGGCCCGCTACCGGGGCGAACCGGGCCCGGTCCCCCACGACATCGACGTCCTGGTGATCGGCGACGCCGACATCGACGACCTCGACGACGTCGCCCAGAACGCCAGGCGACGCCTCGGACGAGAGGTTAGTATTCGCCGAGTCACGCGCCGTGACTGGGAATCCCCCGATGGGCACCCATTGCTGGAATCCGTCCGGTCACGACCCCTCGTGAAGTTGAAGATCGGAGCAGTATGAGGTGGGAGCAGGGCCGCCAGGCGATCGAGGGCATGATCGGCCGTGGCGAACTCGGCAAAGTTCCGGCGAGCCGCTCCCAGGCCGAGGAAATGATCGATCAGGCCCGGAAGCACGTGGCCGCCGCTCAGCTCACTGCCCAAGGTGAATCGATCATTGACCTCTCGGTCAAGGTGATCGATCAGATGCAACCCTTCTAGCGCCATTTTGCTCAGGCCCCGGTTCGCGGTTGACTACGGGGGTGATCAGGTACGGAGCCGTCGAAGCCGGCGGAACGAAATGGGTGTGCGCGCTCGCCGACACCGACGGGAAGATCGTGGCCACCGAGGTGGTCCCGACGACGACCCCCGACGAGACCATCCCGGCCGCCGTCGACTTCTTCCGGCGGCATCCCGCCCCGGTGGCGGTCGGGGTCGCCACGTTCGGGCCGGTCGATCTGGCGACCGGGCACATCATGGCGACGCCCAAGCCGGGCTGGTCGGGGACCGATGTGGTGACGCCCTTCCGCGAGGGGCTCGGGGTGCCGGTCGGGCTCGACACCGACGTCAACGGGGCGGCGATCGGCGAACTGCGCTACGGGGCGGGGCGGGGGCTGCACACCCTCGCCTACATGACGGTCGGGACCGGCATCGGGGTCGGGGTCATCGTCGACGGGCGGCCCCTCCATGGGCGGACCCATCCCGAGGCGGGGCACATGCTGGTCCCCCACGACACCGAGCGTGACCCGTTCGCAGGGATGTGTCCCTTCCACGGCGACTGTCTCGAAGGGCTGGCCTCGGGGTCGTCGATGCGGCAGCGCTGGGGGCGGCCGGCGCAGGATCTCGAGGACGGCGAGCCGTGGGAGCTGGAGGCCGACTATCTGGCGAAGGCCGTACACAACCTGGCTTCGACCCTCTCCCCCCAGGCCGTGATCATCGGCGGCGGGGTCGGCGGGCGGCCGGGGCTGCTCGACCTGGTCCGGGCCCGCGCGGCCGGGCTGGCCGGGGGCTACGCGCTCGACACGCTCATCTTCGCGCCGGGGCTGGGCAACCTGTCGGGCGTGACGGGGGCGGCCGAGCTGGCCCGCATGGCGCTCGACGCTACCTGAGGATCGGATTGCCGCCGGAAAGGACCTTCGACAGGGCCGATCGGCCGTAACCACCGGCTGGAACCCTAGGCGTACAGGTCCCCGGGTCCGATCAACTCGACCTCGCCCAGCCTTTCTGCGGCCCGCAGTCCTTCGGTGAACCCCTCGCCGGAGAAGCAGACCAGGCGGGTGGCCGAGGTGTCGTACCGGTCTCCTGCCTGGACGAGCCCGAGAATGCGCCGCAGCCGCGCCAGGTGGCCCTCCCCCATCACCTCGCCCCACTTGGCCTCGCCGATCGCCAGCAGCTCCCGGCCGGGGCCGACGGCCACGACGTCGAGCTCATGGGTGGTGCGGCCGGAGGTGTCGTTGACGGTGCCTGCGGTCACCTGAACGGGCCAGGTCCCGAAGCGGTCTTCGGCGAAGTGCAGGGTCCACTCCCGGCAGACCCGTTCGAAGTGGGGGCCCATCACCTGGGCGGCGAACCGCTCGCGGCTGGCCGCCCAGATGCGCTCCGTGGCCGCTCCCCGCATCAACTGGGGCCAGTAGGGCCGCATGATCGCGTGGTAGAAGACGAGCAGCGGTTCGTTGATCCGGAAGTCGGTGCGGTTGCCGCGGAACGCGTCGGCCTCGCGGGTGATCAGCCCGGCGTCCTCCAGCACGGTCAGCGGGTGGGACAGCTCGTTCGACTTCCGTCCGACGTGGCTCGCGATGCCGCCCCGGCCGCTGTTGCCCTCGGCGATGGCCCGCAGCACCGAGTGGTAGAGCGCGCCGTCGCGCAGGTCGGGCTCCTCGGCCAGCAGATATCTGGCTTCCAGGAACATCGGGCTGCCCGGGGACAGGATCGCCCGGATCACCCAGTCGTCGAAGTCGGCCCGGTCGCGCGGGGTGTCATACCGGATCATCTCGGTACGGTAGGCGGGCGTCCCTCCCACGACCGCGTGCACCAGAAGCGCCAGCCGGGGGTCGTCGATCCCCCAGAAGCGGGCGGCCAGCCGGAAGTCGAGCGTGGCCACCGGCAGATCGAGCGAGGCCCGGCCGCGCAGCGGCGCGTTCCCCGACAGCAGGCCGCCCATGAACGACATGGCCGACCCGCACAGCAGCAATCGGGTCCGCGACTCGACCCGTTCGGCCCGGCGGGGGGCGTACGCCGCCTGGATCATCGACGGCAGCGCCGCGTTGGCCCTGGCCAGGTAGGGGAACTCGTCGATCACGACCGGGATCGGCCGACCGCGCCCGGCCCGCAGCAGCACGTCGAACACGGCCGGCCAGCTCTGCGGGGTGAACGGCACGATGGGGTCGAGGAACTCCGTCAGCGCTGCGCCGATCACGGCCAGCGACTCGGTGTCGGTGGCCTCCTGGGCGGAGAAGTAGAACCCGCCGAGTTCCTGACAGAGCGATTCGAGCAGGAAGCTCTTGCCCTGGCGGCGCCGCCCGGACACGACGCCGAGCGTCGCCGACGGCTGGTCGTCGGTGGCGAACCGGGTGAGGGCGGCCCACTCACGATCCCGGTCGAACATGCCCTCCGGCTTGGGCACCACGACGACCTCCGAGGCGGGAGAAGTACAGTTCTGATAACTGTACTTCTCTCAGCGTCTTCTGACTCGTGCGATCAGTGCTTGGGCCGCCGCCAGGGCGGCCATACCGACCGCGCCGACCAGCGGTTCGCGTTCCTCTTCCTTCGTCGGGCCGGGGTCGGGCATGGCAGGGTCGGTGTGGTGGGTGCGGGAGGCTTCGAGCTGGGCGGCCACGGCCAGGCCGACGAACAGGGCGATCGAGGTCAGGAACGACCAGAGCAGCAGCGCTATCGCGGCCGTCAGCGGGCCGTAGGTCTCGCCGAAGCTGCCGTTGAGGCCCGTGTAGACCGACAGGCCCAGGGTGAAGATCGTCCACAGCACCAGCGTCACCAGGGCGCCGAAGGCCAGCCACGTGTGTCCGGGCTGGCGACGTCTGGGGGACGCGCGGAAGATGACCGAGGTCGCCACCAGGGCCAGCAGGAAGCCCAGCGGCCAGCGCACCAGGTCGAAGGAGAAGCGCAGGCCGGGGCCCCAGTCGTACACCTCCGCGAGGGCGTGTTTCAGCGCCCCGCCGCCGACCATCGTGACGAATCCGGCCACCATGAACGTTCCGGCGGTCGTCGCCAGGATCAGGCCGCGCAGGTATTTGCGGTGGAAGGGGCGGTCGCGTTCGATGCCGTAGATGCGGTTGGCGCCGCGTTCCACCTGGGCCATCGTGCTGACCAGGGAGAAAACGGCTGTGATCAGGCCCAGCCACAGGGCGACCGCGTCGGAGCGTGAGCCGCCGTCGAGGATGTCGCGGACGGCCGCGACGCCCTCGCCCGGGGTCAGCGAGCTCAGCGTGAGGGCGAGGACCTGGCCGAGCTTCTCGGTGTGGACCACCGAGCTGAGCCCGACCAGGGCGATCGCGCCGGGGATGACCGACAGGCACATCTGGAACGCCAGGGCCCGCGAGTGGCTCATGCCGTCGCCGTAGCGGAAGCGGATGAACGAGTCGCGGGCGAGCCGCCACGCGCCGTAGGCGCGCAGGGCGGCCCAGGCGTCGTCGGCGGACAGATCGTCGCCGGTCATCGACTGGGTCTGGGGGACGAGGGTCGCTGAGCCCACGCCGCCAAGTTAGCCCAAAGTCAGATCAACTGGACGACCGGGATCACGTCATGACCGATCTGCTCCAGCGGAGTGATCTCGTGCACCCCCTTGACCTGGCCGATCGCGAGGCTGAAGCCCAGCTCCGCGTAGCCGCCCAGGTCGTCGACGATCTTCTGGGCGCCCTGCGAGGTGTCGTAGATGTAGTAGATCGTCTTCTGGATGTCGTCGTAGTTGCGGCCGACCGCCTCGCAGTGGCCGCGCAGCACGTCGAGCTTGTGCCGGAGCTGGTCGGGCGCCGCCGGGAACAGGTTGCAGGCGTCGCCGTACTGGGCGACCAGGCGCAGCGTCTTCTTCTCGCCGCCGCCGCCGATCATGATCGGCGGGTGCGGGCGGGTGATCGCCTGCGGGGAGTTCAGCGGTCGTTCCAGGGTGAAGTGCCGTCCTGTGTACGGCTTCTCGTCGCCCGCCCACATCTGGTGGCAGATCTGGAGCGCCTCTTCGAGCTGTTCGAAGCGTTCGGCCAGCGGCGGGAACGGGAAGCCGAGACCCTTCGACTCCTCCTCGTTCCAGGCGGCGCCGATGCCCAGCCAGGCACGGCCGCCCGACAGCACGTCGAGGGTCGTGATGATCTTGGCGAGCAGGCCGGGCTGCCGGTAGATCACACCGGTGACCAGCGTGAGCAGCCGGGCCCGCGCGGTGTGGGCGGCGATCCAGCCGAGCGTGGTGTAGGCCTCCAGCATGGGCTCTTCGACCGGGCCGACGTTGCCGATCTGCCAGAAGTGGTCCATCACCGCGATGGTGTCGAAACCGCTCTCGTCGGCGGTCTTGACGATCCGGGCGAGCTGATCGCTCAGCGGCGCGTCGCCGGGGTAGGTGAAGCTAGGGATTTGGAGTCCAACCTTCATGGTTACATTCTTACCGCCATTACCTGGCAAGTCCCGCGAGGGTGGCGAGCTGCGCGGTGCGCGCCGCGGTCATGTCCGCCGCCAGGGCGAGCGCCTCCGGCGAGGCGCCGGCCTTCTGCTCGCTCGCGGTCACCATCGCCGACTGGTCGAGGTGGCCCTTCAGGGCGCTGACCAGCAGCTTGTCGAACGCCTTGCCCTTCGCCCTGGTCGCCGCCTCGATCGCTATCGGGGTCGGCATGCCCGGCATGTCGTGTCCTTCGTGCGGGTTGGGGCCCGCCTTCGCGCTGGTCAGGATCGCACGAAGACGGGCCAGTTCGGCCCGGTGGCCCTGGGCGACGGACCCCGCCAGGTCGGCGAGTGCGGGGTCCGCGGCCCGGGTGGGGGCGAGATCGGTCAGTTTCAGCAAGCGCTCGTTCATCGCTGCCATGAGCTGCGCCCACGCCAGATCCGTCGGGTTGTAAGCCGTCGTGACGGCCACTACCGGCTTCACCGGCGGCGGTGCTTCAGACGTACAGGAGACCGAAAGAAGGACCACGGCGGCGAGAACGAGTTTTCTCATGGGCGGCCGTTGGCCCCGCACTTGATGACCGGACGGATGCAGTCACGCACCCGCTGCAGCATCTCCGCTTCGGGCCAGGCGTTGAAGAAGTCACCGTGCATCGTGAATCCCCGGCCCGACGCCAGGCGGATCCGCGACGGATCGCCGCTGACCGGGTAGCGGAGCACCTGACGCAGCTTCGGCACCGGGACCGGGTGGGTGGACGGACAGGCCTGGTTGACCGGGTAGGCCATGTGGCTCTTGTGGTCGGGCGAGTCGAGGTTCACCCCGTCCCAGCACTGCGGGAAGTCCAGGTACGACTCCAGCATCGTGCCGGCTGGGCAGTTCACGAAGTCCTTCGACGCGCCCGCCTCGTTGGCGTGCAGGCACGACCATCGCGAGTTGGTGGAGGCGTCGGGGGCGGTGGCCTTGGCGTTGCCTGCGACGATGCGCAGGCCCAGCGGCAGCGGCTGGATCTGCGCGGTGATCTCGGGCCGGACACCCTCACCGAGGTAGTAGAACGTCGTGATGACCGGTTCGACGGGCTGGTCGTTGACGTAGAGCGTCGGCACCCAGTACGACGACAGGTCGATGCGCGGGTTGCAGTTGGAGTCGCCCGCGAGGAGCGTCTCCACGGTCGAGTGGGCGTTCGTCGTCAGGTTGCCGAAGAACGAGTGCATGTGCGAGGCGCCGGGCAGGCCCGGGTAGATGATCGGGTCGTCGGGCAGCCGGTGGGTGAACGGGCAGTCGGCCAGGAACTCCGACACCCTCACGATCGGGCCCTGCGGCTGCGACGGCGTGGGAGTCGGGGTGGGGCCGGTGCCGCCGGGGCCGTACACCTCGAACTCCCAGAGGGACACGCCGTAGGCCGTGGCGCGCGCGGTCGTGTAGACGCGGATGTAGCGGGCGGACGTCTGGGTGAAGTTGATCGTCTGCACGCCGCCCGTCTGGGCGGTGCGGGTGGCGACCGTCGCCCACGTCGTGCCGTTGGACGAGGTCTGGAGCTGGTAGGCGGTGGCGTAGGCCGCCTCCCACCGCAGCACGACCTGGTTCATCGAGGTGGCGGCGCCGAAGTCGACGCGGAGCCACTGCGGGTCGGAGAACAGGCTGGACCAGCGGCTGCCGGCGTTGCCGTCGACCGCGTTGGCGGCCACGTGGCCCCCCTCGACAGAGGAGGCGGTGGCGGTCTTGCCTTGAGAGATGGGCGCGGCTTCGGCCCTCTGGGTGACGATTGTGAGCATCGCCAGGATCAACACGCCGATGGCGGCGATCCTGGCCCACGTGATGGTCAGGGACATCGCGTACTCCATGGATCTAGTGGGGGGTGCCCCCCGGGGCCTCTGTCAGGGAGGCCCCGGGAGGGTCGATCACTGGTACACGCGCACGTAGTCGACGAGCATCTGCTTCGGGAAACCGGTGGAGGCGTCCGGCGGACCCGGCCAGTCACCACCGACGGCGAGGTTGAGGATGATGTAGAACGGGTGGTCGTAGACCCACGGCCCGCGGGTCGCCTCGACCTGGGCCTTGCTGAGCGTGAAGACGGTGCGGCCGTCGACGCTCCACGTCATGCCCGAGCTGTTCCAGTCCAGGGCCCATACGTGGTAGTCGTCGGAGAAGTCGGCTCCGCTCGGCAGGGTGTTCGGCGCCCCGATGCCCGCGCCGCCGTTGTAGGCCGGTGCGTGGATCGTGGTGTACGACGTCTTCACGTCCTTGCCGAGCACCTCGACGATGTCGATCTCTCCGTTGTACGGCCACGGACGGCCGGTCAGGAAGTCGGCGCCCATCATCCAGAACGCCGGCCACAGGCCGTTGCCCTTGGGCACCTTGATCCGGGCCTCGACCCGTCCGTAGGTGAAGTGGTACTTCGTGCCGGTGTTCATCCGGTGCGAGGTGTACTGGCAGGTGCCGCCCGGACAGGCCGAACCCGGCGTGACCTCCTGGCGGGCCTCCATGACCAGCTGACCCGCGCCGTTCATGTTCGCGTTGTTGTTGTTCGTGTAGTACTCCAGCTCGTTGTTCGGGCCGGTGCCGACGTCGGGCCGCCACTTGGCGGCGTCGGGCTTGGTGCCCGCCGCGCCGTTGAACTCGTCGCTCCAGACCAGCTGCGGGGGTACGCGCGGGTCGGGGGCGGGAGCGGGCGGGGTGTTGGGGGCGCCGCCGGTGCCGTACACCTGGAACTCCCAGAGGCTGTAGCCGTAGGCGGTGGCGCGCTGGGTGCCGTACATCCGGACATAGCGCCCGCTACCCGTCACGTTGATCGACTGCTTGAAGCCGGTCCCCGTCGTGGTGGAGTAGATGCTGGTCCAGTTGGTGGCGTCGTTGGAGGTCTGGATCTGGAAGGCCCTGGCGTAGGCGGGGTCCCACTGCAGGACGACCCTGCTGATCTGGGCCACCGCGCCGAGGTCGACGTAGATCCAGCCCGGGTCGACCCAGCCCGTGGTCGAGCTCGTCGCCCAGCGGCTGGCGGCGTCGAGGTCGAAGGCGCGGGCCGGCGTGCACTCGTAGCAGTTCACGTCGCTCTGCGACGTGGAGGCGACGGCGGGCTTGTTGTACGAGAGGAGCCGCGTCCCACCCGGGTCAGGTGACGGGGAGGGCGACGGACTCGGGCTCGGACTCGGAGACGGGCTGGGACTCGGAGACGGGGACGGGGACGGCGACGGCGACGGCGACGGAGACGGCGACGGCGACGGGCTGGTCGGCGTTCCGGTCCGGACCTGGATCTCGAAGAGGCTGATGCCGAACGGCAGCGCCCGGTTGCTCAGCACCAGCCGCAGGTAGCGGCCGGACCCGGTGGCCGTGATGTTCTCCGTGCCACCCGCTCCGGTGGTCGTCGAGTAGATCTGGGTGAACGTGGTGTTGTTCGGCGATGTCTGGATCTGGTACGTCCGCGCGAACGCGGCCTCCCAGACCAGCGTCAGGCCACAGATCGACGTGGTGGCACCGAGGTCGATCGTCACCGACTGGGGCTCGCCGTAGGCGCTGGCCCACCGGGTGCCGGCGACGCCGTCGACGGCGTTGGCCGCGACGAAGGTCCCCTCGGTGGAGGTCGCGGTGATCGGCTTGCCGAGAGCGGCGTTGCCGCTGCACGTGCCGGTCGGGCCGGTGGACCCGTACACCTGGAACTCCCACAGGGAGTAGCCCCAGGCGGTGCCCCTCGCGGTGCCGTACATGCGGACGTAGCGCCCGGTGCCGGTCACGTTGAGGGTCTGGACGCCGCCCGTACCGGCGGTGGTGGTGTGGATCGTCGTCCAGGTGGTGCCGTTGGCGGAGGTCTGGATCTGGAACGCCCGCCCGTAGGCGGCCTCCCAGTTCAGGACGACTTGGCTGATGGTGGCCGAGGCGCCCAGGTCGACCTGGATCCACTGGGGATCGGCGAAGGCGCTGGCCCACCGGGTTCCGGTGCTGCCGTCGACGGCGGCGGACGCCGCGAAGGCCCCCTCGACCGAGGAGGCGGTGGCCGTCTTGCCCTGCGAGAGCAGGGTGTCGGCGGCCATGGCCGGCTGGATGGCGACGTAGGAGGCGAGCAGCGCCAGCGCTGCCGCGATGAGCACGCCCAGGCGTAACCGGCCCGGACTGCGCGATGAACTCAACGTGTCTCCTCGGGAGGGCGGGGGGTGAAGTTCGGGGAGCGCTCCCTGGGCCCTGAGGTTCCCCTTTTGTTCCGATATCTGTCAAGTATCAAATTAACTCCCGCGTAACGAAAAGGGGAGGGCACTCGTCATGGGAGAGCGCTCTCCTCGACCGATCATGCACGTCACGCGGAGCGTTTGAGCTTTGAATATCCGATGGAACGGTTTCTGAGGACGTCGCGGGCGAAAAGCCTGACTGGTAGCGGTACGAGCCATTGACGAGGGCGGGCAGCCCGGGCGACCCTGGTGAGGGAACGTTCTCTTCATGATCGCCAAGCCGGTCGGTGCGGCGGTTCACATAGATCTCTGAACCAGCTTGTACGTCCAGTAGACCTATAACGCTTTGATAACCCACTGAGATTTTCCGGTCGCGGAACGTAATGTCGTCGACGTGCCCCCGACCACCGAACACGAACTCTGGCTCGACCTGTTCACCAACAACCCCCGCCTGGCCCCCGACCTCCTGGAGGAAACCTTCGGCGTGCACGTCCCCTACTACGAGGAGGCCCGGGTCGAATCACCGGTGATGAACGAGTCCAGGCCCGTCGAACTCCGGGCCGACCACGTGATCGTCCTCCGCAACAGGGGCCGGCCGGTCCTCGCCTGCGTCGTCGAGGTGCAACGCAACCACGATGCCCGCAAGGAGTGGTCGTGGCCGAAGTACGTCACGGCCGTTCGTGCCCGCCACAAGTGCCCGACGATCCTGCTGGTGATGTGGCCGCACGCCGATGGTGCGGAACGCGTGTCCACGCCCATCGCGCTGGGTCCCGCCTCGATGGTGACCCCTCACGTGATCGGGCTCTCCGCTCTCCCCTTGGTAACGGACGAAGCGCTGGCCATCGCCAAACCCGAACTGGCGACCCTCTCGGCCCTGGCCCACGCCGACGGCCCTCACCGCAAAGAGGTGTTGACCGCGGCCCGAGCAGGCATCCGAGCTTTCAGGAAAAAGATGGGCAAAGAAGCTCAGAACTACACTGACTATCTCTCAGTGGCGTTGAGCAAGGACGCTTCGGAGCTGTGGAGGAAACTGATGGGTGTGGGAACCTACGAATACCAAAGCGAATGGGCCCGCGGAGCCGTCGCGCACGGTAAGGCTCAAGCCGTGCTGGCGATCCTCGCGCACCGGAACCTGACGGTGACCGACGAGGTCCGCGACCGCATCCTCGATTGCGTCGACCCCGAACTGACTGCGATGTGGCTCGACCGCGCCTTCCAGGTCAGCAGCGCCGAGGAACTCCTGTCGCCCGTGTGAGCTCAGGCGCGCTGATTGATACACGCTAGGGCGGCGCTCGAGACAGTCCTGCGGCGGACCGGATACTCCCCGTGTCCAGGGTGGGGCGTATGCGAAAACGATCCCTCCTGGTCGGCGCCGTCCTCGCGCTGGCCCCGTTCCTGATGGCCGTCTCCCCCGCGCAGGCCATCGTGGGCGGCACCGAATCGACCCAGGGCTACACGTTCATGGGCTCCTTCCAGCCGTCCTATCCCGCGCCGCCGCGTCCTGACAACCACGGCTGCGGGGTGGAGGTCCTCGCCCCGCAGTGGGTGCTCACCGCCAGTCACTGCGCCGGCAAGAACCCGACCACCGCGAAGGTCGGTGTCCCGCGCGGCTGGAAGGTCCGGGTCGGGTCGCTGGACACCACCTCCGGAGGCGAGGTGGCCGAGGTCGACCACTACTACCGGCTGTCGAACTTCCAGGAAGAGGGAGGTATCTGGGGCCGCGACCTCGCCCTGATGCACCTGCGGACCCCTGTCCGGGCCAAGCCGGTGCGCATCGCCTCGGCCACGCCCCGGGCCAACACGCCCGTCCGCATCATCGGCTGGGGCATGACCTGCGACGACATCAACGATCACCGATGCTTCCCGAGCAAGCTGCGGGAGGCCGACACCCTGGTGCAGCCGCTCTCGGCGTGTCCGTCCGCCGCGAAGACCGGGGAACTGTGCGTCGGCAGCCGTGACGGCGGCGTCGCCGCGAGCAACATGGACTCCGGTGGGCCCGTGCTGGTCCGCGAGCGCGGCCAATGGGCGGTGGCCGGTGTGGTCAGCGGCCCCGGCGGCGACAAGGCGCCGACCCTTTACACCGACGCCACCAGGCATGCCGCCTGGATCAACGGCATCATCTCCGGCGCCGAGGTGCCTCCGGATGACCGGATTCCCAACGTGGAAGGCGCGGTGAGCCTGGGTGACTGCGTGGGTTCCGTCGTCCGCACCTCCACTTCCCGCCCGCAGGACCCGGCACTGCTGCTGACCAACGGTCACTGCGTGGAGGGGAAGCGGCCCGCGCCCGGAACCGCGCTGGTCGACCGGCCCGCCGACCGCGTGGTGCCCATCGCCGACCGTCAGGGCTACCCCAAGGTCACCGCCCACGCCAACCGGCTGGTGTACGCGACGATGACCGGCACCGACATCGCCCTCTATCGCCTGGACAAGACCTACGCGCAGTTGAAGGCCAGGGGCGCGAAAGTCTTCCGGCTCACCTCCGCCCCCGTGCGCGCGGGCGACCGGCTGACCCTCGCCTACAGCGCCCGGCGCCTGAAGTGCTCCGCCCAGGCCGTGGTCGAGCACCTGCGGGAGGGCGGCTACCAGCAGAACGACGCGATTCGCTACGCCGCCGCCGACGACTGCGCGCCCGGCCACGGCATGTCCGGTTCCGCGCTGCTGGCCCCCGACGGCATCACGATCGTGGGCATCCACAACACCCACAACGAGGCCGGTGGGCGGTGCACCGACGACAACCCCTGCGAGGTGAGCCCGCGCGGGGCGGTGACCTCCGTGAAGGGCCGCTCCTACGGCCAGCAGGTCTTCACGATCGGAGCGTGCCTGACCAAGGGGTCGCGGCTGGACCTGTCCCGCAAGGGCTGCACCCTGACCCGCAGGAAATAGCCGCCCGGGGCCGAGATCTTCTAGGCGGGCTTGCCGAACCATCTGGTCAGCCGGCCGACCAGCTCGTCCTGGTCTTCTCCGACCCAGGCCACGTGGCCGTCCGGCCGGAGCAGCGCCGCGGGGACGCCCACTTCCTCGTTCACGTGATCGACCCGATCGGCCCAGCCCTCGACGGAGAGCCGGCCGGTCGGGTCGACGAGCAGGCCCCGCCCGGTGCGCATCAGCTCGTAGAGCCGTCCGTGGGCGCGCATCCGGCGGCCGACCGCGTCGTGGTCGTCGCCGAAGTCGTAGCGGACGCTGATGGCGGTGATCTTCTCCAGCAGGAATCGGGTCACGTTCTCGAAGTCCATCAGTTCCGACAGCAGATTGCGGACCGCCTGGGGACCGGGTTCCGTCGACAGCAGGAGCATCTGCGCGGCCGTGTTGTTCAGGACGTCGGCCGCCACGGGGTGGCGTTCGGCGTGGTAGGTGTCGAGCAGGTCGTCCGGGGCCCAGCCGTTGACCTGGGCGGCCAGTTTCCAGCCGAGGTTGAAGGCGTCCTGGATCCCCAGGTTGAGCCCCTGTCCACCGGTCGGCGGGTGGATGTGCGCCGCGTCCCCGGCGAGAAAGACCCGACCCACCCGGTAGCGCTCCGCCTGCCGGGTCGCATCGCCGAAGCGCGACAGCCAGCGCGGGGAGTGCGCGCCGAAGTCGGTCCCTGCGGTCGCCACCATCTGCCGTCTGAAGTCGTCGATCGACGGCGGAACCGCCCGGTCGTCGGCCACGCCGGCCGCCGGCACGATCACCCGGTAGAAACCGTCGCCCAGCGGACCCGCCCCGAACCGCAACTCGGTCTTGCGTACCTCGGCCATCACGGCGGCCACCGTCTCAGGCGGCGCGGTGAGCTCCATCTCCCCCAGCAGCGTGTCGACGCGGCTGGCCTCACCGGGGAAGCCGACGCCGAGCAGCTTGCGGACCAGGCTCCGCCCGCCGTCGCACCCCACCAGGTAACGCGCGGTCAGCCGGGTCCCGTCGGCCAGGTCGGCCGTCACTGCGTGGTCGTCCTGCGTCAGCCCGACGACCGCGTTACCGCGCCGGATCTCCGCGCCGAGCCCGACGGCGTGCTCGGTCAGCAGGCGCTCTGTGGTGGGCTGCGGGATGCCGAGAATGTAGGGGTGGGCGGTGTCCAGGGTCACCGGCCACGGCTTGATGATGCCGGCGAAGTGGCTGCTCAGCGGGTGCTGCCGCCCCTCCGCGAGGAACCCTCCGAGCAGTCCCCGTTGGTCCATGATCTCGATGCTTCGCACGTGCAGGCCGAGCGCCTTGGCGATTCTGGTCGGTTCGGCCGCCGCCTCCAGGACGACCACCCCGACGCCGTGCAGCCGCAGTTCGGCGGCGAGCATCACACCGGTCGGACCGGCGCCGACGACGATGACGTCAATCATGAAGAATCCCCCATCCGACACGGTTGTTTCCATGTCGGTGGGTGATTTTGCAGCACAACCGGGGTCTTGCCGCAAGCCCCGGGGTCCGCTATAGCTTGGTAGTGGAGGGGAGAACGCATCTCCTTCGATGCGTCGCCTGCGGCGATTCTCCGCGCGGCGCCAGAACCCTCACTCGCCTCGGTTCGCGCGTTCCTTGCGCTCCGCCTCGTCCAGAGCCGCCGCCTCTTCGGGCGTCGGGGCCGTGCCGCCGAGATGGGCGGGCTGCCACCAGGCGCCGGTGCCGTCGTCGGGGTAGGACCGCTGCGCCTTGTCGACCAGTTCGGACAGACGGCGGTGGAGTTCGGCGGTGGCGGCGTCCATGTCCTCGCGGCGCTTGGGGTGCATCGGCTCGCCGATCGAGATCGTGATCGGGATGTTCCGCTGCATGATGTTGCGGGGCCGGCCCTTGGTCCACAGCCGCTGCGTGCCCCACAGCGAGATCGGGATCAGCGGCACATTGGTGGCGGCCGCCATGCGTACCGCACCGTTCTTGATGTCCTTGATGGTGAACGACTGGCTGATCGTCGCCTCCGCGAACACGCCCACCACCTCGCCCGCCTTCAG
Source organism: Herbidospora mongoliensis (assembly GCF_001570545.1). GTDB lineage: Bacteria > Actinomycetota > Actinomycetes > Streptosporangiales > Streptosporangiaceae > Herbidospora > Herbidospora mongoliensis. The sequence continues at coordinate 592,017 of NZ_BBXD01000009.1, forward strand.
CGCCTTCAGCGCGGCGATGTAGGCGCCGGCCCCTTCGGCCCGGTCGACCGGGATGTGGTGCATTCCGCGCATCAGCGGCCCGGAGATCCCGTGGTCGAAAACCTCCTTCTTCGCCATGAAGCGCACCAGCCGCTTGGCCGGCCGCGCGCCGAACCCGGCGAAGAGGAAGTCGAGATAGCTGATGTGGTTGCTGACGAGAACAGCCCCGCCGGTGGCCGGGATGTTCTCCGCGCCCTCAATGTTGATCTTCATCCCGAGGATCTTGAACATCGTCACAGCGGCCCCGATCACCGGGGGATACACGATCTCAGCCATGCGAGAACCGTAACCTACGAAGCTCCGATCAGTGCCCTCTGAACGCCTCCTCCAGCCACCACGAGCCGCGTTCGCGCGTCACCTTCGCGTGAATGAGAAGGGGCAGGTCACGGGGGCCGCCGACCCACTCACGCACCGCATCCAGATCGGCCGCGGAGCACACCGTGACGGCCGCGCAGCCGAACCCCCGCCCGATGGCCGCGATGTCGACCGGCGGGAAGGTGACGGTGTCGTGCGGAGCCCCGTGGAAGTGGTGGACCTCGGCGCCGTAGGCCTCGTCGTCGTACACGACGATCACCATCGGGAGCCCCAGCCGCACGACGGTTTCGAGCTCCGCCACGCCCATCAGCGCGCCGCCGTCCCCGAGCGCCGCGACGGGCAGCCGGTCGGGCCGCGCGAGAGCCGCCCCGACGGCGGTGGCCAGGCCGAGCCCGATGGACTGGAACGACTGGGTGAAACAGAACCCGTATTCGTCTGGGACATCCATGAACATCGCCGGATATCCCATGAAGTTTCCCGAGTCGACGGACACGATCCGTTCGGCGGGGAGCAACTCGTCCAGCCGGATGGTCAGCGTTCGGGGGTCGATGCGCCCATCGCCGCTTTCGTCCTCGTAGGCGACATCCTGCCAGCGCCGCCCGTTCTCAAGGCGCACGGCCAGCTCATCGCTCCGGTATCCGCTGTGCTGATCTGGGATTCTTTCCGTTACGGCTGTCGCACACCCCCCGACCTCCCCGACGACGCCGAAGTTCACCGACCGGTGAGCCCCGATCGCCGAGGCGTCGAGGTCGACCTGCACCACGGTGGCCGCCGGGGCGATGAGCGCGCCGTGCCGCATCGTCCACATGTTCAGAGCGCACCCCCACCCGACGATGAGATCGGCGCCCCGGATGAGCTCGGCCGCGAGCGGCGTCGCGAAGCCGCCGGAGACGTCGAGGTCCCAGGGGCTGCCCTTGAAGAGTCCCCGCGCGACGGCCGACGTGGCCAGCAACGCCCCGGTCTTCTCCCCCAGCGCCTCCAGCTCGCGCCGGGCATGACGCGCGCCGCGCCCCGCGACGAAGACCGGCCGCTCGGCGGCGGAGAGCACTTCGGCCAGCCGTTCAAGCGATCCCAGGTCGACCGGCTGCGCCACAGGCGTGGCCGCTCTGTTCACCAGCGCGCGCGGGAAGGGCCGGTCCTCCTCCAGACCGGGCGTCGGCGACCCACCGGCGGAACCGGGCAGCTCCTCGCCCGCCTTCTGCCCCTGCACGTCGAGCGGCAGGTTGAGCAGCACCGCCCGCCGCTCCCCCAGCGCCAGCCGATAGGCCGCGCGGGCGTCGTCGACAGCCGACTCCGCCGAGGTGATCCGCATCGACACGGCTCCGACGGCCGCCGCCAGCGCCGCCTGGTCGACCCAGAAGTTCGACAGCGGCGACGTCACCTCACCGGCCAGCACGAGCAGCGGCGTGCGGCTCTTGGCCGCCTCGGCCAGCCCGGTCAGCAGGTTCGTCAGCCCGGGGCCCTGGTGGACGGTCACCACACCGACCTCGCCCGACATCCGGGCGTAGGCGTCGGCCATGGTCGCCGCGCCGCCCTCGTGCCGGGCCGCGACGAAGCGCGCTCCCCCGGCCACGAGGGCGTTGGTCACGTGGAAGTTCCCGGAGCCGACGACACCGAAGACCGTCCGGACCCCCAGAGAAGCGAGTGCGCGGCCGACGGCCTCGTCGACGTTGACTTCAGGCAGATTCGCAGCGCGAGCCACGACCGGCCTTCGGCCGTCCGCGTCTCGCTTCACCGCTCGACCAGGGCCAGCACGCGGACCGGCGACCCCGATCCGCCGATGATGGGAAGCGGCGGCGCGACCACGACAGCACCGGTGGCCGGGAGTCTGTCGAGGTTGCGGAGCTGGGTCAGGCCGTACTTACCGGCGCCGAGCAGGAACGAGTGACACGGGAACGCCGGATCGAACGAGTGCGCCGTGCCCGCGTCCGTGCCCACCGTCTCCACGCCGAGCCCGACGATGGACGTCTCTTCAGCCAGGTAGCGGGCGCATTCGACCGAGATTCCTGGCGTGTGCGGCCCGGTCTCGTTGGCGTTGAGGAACTCCGCCTGGTCGTGGGCGCGGACGTCCCAGCCCGTTCGGTAGAGCAGCCAGCCACCTTCGGGCAGGGGACCGTGCTCCTGCTCCCACGCCGTCACGTGGGAGATCTCCAGCAGGAAGTCGGGGTCGGCGGCGGCCTGGGCGGCGAAGTCGAGGACGACGGCGGGCGCGAGCAGCTTGGCCGGGGCGACCTGCGAGACGTCCTCGCCGTCGCGGGCGGTGACCCAGTGGACGGGCGCGTCGAAGTGGGTGCCGGTGTGCTCGCCGGTCGAGATGTTGTTCCAGTACCAACCGGGGCCGCGGTCGTCGTACCGGCTGATCTCCTCCAGCTTGAACGGCACGGTGTTCCCGAACGGCTCGGGCAGCATCAAGATCGGGGTCGACTCGTCCAGCGGCGCGGTGAGGTCGACCACCTCGATCGACCCGCCCTTGATGCCCTCGACCAGATCACGCAGCACCGACATTGGAGAACCCCTTCCATGAGCCTTCGGTGATCTTCCTACAGGTTCGGCGGCGTGGGGAAGATGAGAGTCTTCTCATCGGCCTCCCATGATGTTCTCCTGAAGCGGTCCGAGACTGGGGCCATGCGTCGCAGGGTGTCCGTGTTGTTGCTGATCGCCGGGGCGGTGGTGGCCGCCTTCGCGGTGTCCGGCATCTTCACCGCGTTCGGGGACGACGGGCCGCAACTGGGCGGCCCGGTGGTCGTCACCGCCGAGCCGTCCGAGCCGGCCGTGGCGAAGCCGACGAAGACACCCAAGCCGTCGACGTCCCCGAAGAAGGAGCGTGGCGAGCCGGTCAAGCCACCGCCTCCGAAGCAGGGCGGGGACGACGACGACGGAGATGACGACGACGATGACGGTGACGACGACTGATCGCGGGGACCGATGAGCGCCCGTGCCCGGATCGTGGGCTGGATGCTCTTCCTGGTGGCACTCGCGCTGTCGGTGTCGTTGTCGGCGACGTGGAGCATCCTGCTCAACCGGCTCGACGCCCGCGTCAGCGCCGAACTGGAGAACGAAACCGAGAAACTGCGCCGGTTCGTCGACAACGAGACCAGGAACTCCCGCCCGGCGAGCGCGGCGGCGCTGCTCGACCTGTTCCTGTCGGTGAACGCCCCCGACCGGTGGGAGACCTATTTCCGGGTCGTCGGTGACGAGGTCAAGATCAGCGGCGTCGACCGGCTCGCCGCCGTCGAGGACGACGAGGCCCTCGTCCAGAAGATCGCCGCCGTCACCGACCGGCCCATGGCCGGCTGGACCGACAGCGCGGCGGGACGGGTGCGCTACGCCGCCATCCCCGTCCAGGTCGGCGACGAGGTCGGCCAGTTCGTGGTGGCCGTCTTCTACGACGCCCATCGCGAGGAGGTCGTGGCATCGGTGCAGGTCCTGGCCATCACCGGCCTGGCGGCGCTGGGGCTGGCGGGTGGGGCGGGCTGGTTCGTGGCCGGACGGGCGCTGGCCCCGATCAGGCTGGTGCGCCAGACCGCCGAGGCCATCACCGACAGCTCCGACCTGACGCGACGGTTAGAGGTGACCGGCAACGACGACGTGGCGGCGCTGGCGGCGACCTTCAACCACATGCTCGACCGCCTCGACCGCGCCTTCGCCGCGCAGCGCACCTTCGCCGACGACGCCGGCCACGAACTGCGCACCCCGATCACCGTCATCCGGGGCCACCTGGAACTGATGGGCGACGACCCCGACGACCAGAGAGACACGCTCGCCCTCGTCAACGACGAGCTGATCCGGATGAACCGCCTGGTCGACGACCTGCTGACCCTCGCCAAAGCGGGCCAGCCCAACTTCGTCACCCTCGAACCCGTCGAACTCGCCGAGCTCACTGTGGGCGCCGTCGCCCGCGCGCGGGCCCTGGCCGACCGGAAGTGGCGCGTCGACGAGGTCGCCGAAGACTACGTGCTCGCCGACCAGCAACGCCTCACCCAGGCGTTGATGCAGCTCATGGCCAACGCGGTCCGCCACACGAACGACGGCGACCTGGTCGCGGTCGGCTCGGCGGTCCGCGACGGCCAGGTCGTGCTGTGGGTGCGCGACAGCGGCCCCGGGGTGCCCCCGGAGGACCGCGAACGCATCTTCCAGCGGTTCGAACGCTCCCGCATCGCCGGAGAGGGCTCCGGCCTTGGCCTGTCGATCGTCCGGTCGATCGCCGAGGCGCACGAGGGCCGCGCGTTCGTGATGGACGCCCCGGGCGGTGGCGCCCAGTTCGTCTTGACCTTCCCCTTCGTGTTCGAGGAGCCCGCGTGAACCGCATTCTGATCGCCGAGGACGAGGACCGCATCGCCGCGTTCCTCGAAAAGGGCCTGCGGGCCAGCGGTTTCGTGACGACCGTGGTGACCGACGGCCTGGCGGCGTACGAACACGCCAGAGCAGGCGACCACGACCTGCTGATCCTCGACATCGGCCTGCCCCTGAGCGACGGCTTCACCGTGTTACGCCGCCTGCGCGCGGCCCGCACCGAGATCCCCGTCATCATCCTGACCGCCCGCGACAGCGTCGGCGACACGGTCGCGGGCCTGGAGGGCGGCGCCGACGACTACATCGCCAAGCCCTTCGCCTTCGAGGAACTCCTGGCCCGGGTCCGCCTGCGCCTGCGCAGCGAACGCGCCCCGGAGGCGACGGTGCTGCGCGTCGGCGACCTGGCCCTGGACCTGCGCACCCGCCGCGCCCACGCGGGCGAACGCTCGATCGACCTGTCGACACGGGAGTTCGCCCTGGCCGAGGCGTTCTTCCGGCACCCCGAACAGGTCCTGTCGCGAGAACAGCTGCTGAGCCAGGTCTGGGGCTTCGACTTCGACCCGGGCTCGAACGTCGTGGACGTCTACGTCCGCTACCTCCGCCGCAAGATCGGCGCCGACCGCATCGAGACCGTGCGCGGAACGGGATATCGGCTCAAGGCCCTATGAGACCGGCCCGATGAGACCGCTCTAACCCGGCTCTCAGAGAAGCCCAACCCCCGCTCACGACTCTGATCTCAGCAACCGGAACACGAACACAGGGAGCTGAGATGAACCTCGAAACCCGCCGAGCCCTCCTGGCCATCGCCGCCTTCGCCACCGTCGGAGGCGCGTCCGTCGCCCTCCCGGCCGCCGCCCACACGGCCCCGATGTGGTCGGCCACGGTGGCCGACGACGATGACGACCGCGGCGGCGACGACGACGACGACCGCCGTGGCGGAGACGATAACGATGACGACCGCCCGCGCGGCGGGGTCGAGACCGGTAAGGGCGGGACCCAGGACGACGATGACGACGACAAGCCGCGCGGCAGTGTGGACACCGGTGCCGGTGGCGCGTCCGACGACGATGACGACGACCGGCCCAGCGGCGGGGTCGACACGGGTGCCGGTGGGACCCAGGACGACGACGATGACGATCGCCCCAGCGGCGGCGTCGAGACCGGCAAGGGCGGCACGTCCGACGACGATGACGACGACTTGCCCAATGGTGGCGTCGACACCGGCATGGGCGGCACGCAGGACGACGACGATGACGACCGGCCGAGCGGTGGCGTGGACACCGGCATGGGCGGCGCCGCCGACCTGCAGTTCGTCTCCGCCGAAGAAGGCGGTATGAATCCGTGGGTGCCGCTCGGCATCGCCGGGGTGGCCGGCGTCGGGACCGTAGCCGGGCTGGGGATGCTGGCGCGGCGTCGTCAGGGTGACGCCTCGTGAAGACGTACACGATGAGAGCGGGTGCACTTCTCGCCACGGCACTGCTGCTGGCCGCGTGTGCGGGTGAGGGCGCGCCGCCGGCGCAGGCGGCCACTGTCGGGGCTCAGGTCGCGCCGGTCGCCAAGGATGTCGCGAACCCGACGAGGGTCCGCATTCCGGCCATCAAGGTCAACTCACAGATCATCCCGCTCAAGCTCGACAAGAAGGGCAAGCTCATCGCCCCGAAGAGGTTCGACGTCGCCGGATGGCACAAGTCGGGCCCGGAACCGGGCGAGAAGGGCGTCGCGGTCATCGCCGCGCACGTCGACTCGAAGTCGGGCCCGGCGGTCTTCTACCGGCTCCGCGAGCTGAAGACCGGCCACAAGATCACCGTCAACCGGGCCGACGGATCGTCGGTGACCTTCACGGTCTACCGGATCGCCCGCTATCCCAAGAACGAAGTCCCGAACAAGCTCGTGTACGCCTCCGGCGGCGGCGCCCAGCTCAGGCTGATCACCTGCGGCGGCACGTTCGACCGCGACCGGCGCTCCTACCGCGACAACATCGTGGTGTTCGCCCGCTGATCACCCGGAAGGGGAGGCCGGGAGAACGGCTTCCCCTTTCGCCGCGCTTGTACCACCCCCTTACCGGGCAGAGAAGCGGCGTGAAGAAGCTCATCAACGCCGTCGGCGACGTCGTCCCCGACACGCTCAGAGGCATGGCGGCCGCCCATCCGTCGCTGCGCGTCGACGTCGGCAACCGGATCGTGCTGCGCGCCTCGGGCCCCACCCCGGGCAAGGTGGGCCTGGTCTCCGGCGGCGGCTCGGGCCACGAACCCCTTCATGCGGGTTTCGTCGGGTACGGCATGCTCGACGCCGCCTGCCCCGGAGAGGTGTTCACCTCCCCCGTCCCCGACCAGATGATCGAGGCGACCAAGGCCGTCGACGGCGGCGCGGGCGTCCTCCACATCGTCAAGAACTACACGGGCGACGTGCTCAACTTCGAGATGGCCGCCGAGCTGTGCGCGGAAGAGGGCGCCGAGGTGGTCAGCGTCCTGGTCAACGACGACGTGGCGGTGCAGGACTCGACCTTCACCGCGGGCCGCAGAGGCACCGGCGCGACGTTGTTCGTCGAGAAGATGGCCGGCGCCCTGGCCGAACAGGGCGCTCCACTGGAGGCGGTCGCCTCGATGGCTCGCACGGTCAACGAACGCAGCCGCTCGTTCGGCGTGGCGTTCTCCGCCGGTACGGTGCCAGCGGCCGGAAAGCCGACCTTCGACCTGGGCCCGGCGGAGATCGAACTCGGCATCGGCATCCACGGCGAACCGGGCCGGTCGAGGGAACCGTTCCGGGAGGCCAGGGAGATCGTCCGGGTGGCCCTGGACGCCCTGAACGCCGACCTCCCGTTCTCCGGCGACGTGCTCGTGCTGGTGAACGGCATGGGCGCGACCCCGCTGATGGAGCTCTACATCGCCTATGGCGAGGTGGACGCGTACCTGCGGGAGAAAGGCGCGACCGCCACCAGGTGCCTGGTCGGGAACTACGTGACCAGCCTGGACATGACCGGATTCTCCATCACGACCTGCCTGCTCGACGCGGAGCTGACGTCGCTGTGGGACCATCCGGTCGAGACGCCCGGCCTGCGGTGGGGACGCTGATGGACACCGAGTTCTTCCTGCGCTGGATCGCGGCTGTCACCGACCGCGTCCGCGCCGAACGCGACCACCTGACCGACCTCGACCGGGCCATCGGCGACGCCGACCACGGCTCGAACCTCGACCGGGGCTTCACCGCCGTCGAAGAGGCCCTGGCGGCCACCCCGCCCGCGACCCCGGCGGACGTGCTGGTCACGACGGGAACGACACTGATCCGCAAGGTGGGCGGCGCCTCCGGCCCTCTCTACGGGACGATGTTCCGCACCCTCGGCCGCTCGATCGGAGACGCGCCCGACGTCACCGCCGACGCCCTGGCCGACGCGTTCTCCGACGCCCTGGCCGCCATCGCCAAACTGGGCTCCGCCGCCGAAGGTGACAAGACGATGATCGACGCGCTGGCTCCGGCCGTACCCGCGATGAGAACGTCTTTCGACGCCGCGGCGCAGGCGGCTCTCGACGGCGCCGAGGCGACGACGAACCTGCGCGCCCGCAAGGGCCGCGCCAGCTACCTGGGCGAACGCAGCGTCGGCCACCAGGACCCGGGCGCGACCTCGATGGCCCTCATGATCGACGCGTTGCGGGCGGTGTGACATGGTCGGCCTGGTCCTCATCTCCCACAGCGCCCGCCTCGCCGAGGAAGCCGTGGCACTGGCCGTCGGCATCGCGGGTGACGACGCCCCGATCCACCCGGCGGGCGGCACCGACGACGGCGGCCTGGGAACCAGCATCGCGAAACTGGAGACCGCCGTGGCGGCGGTCGACCAGGGCGACGGCGTGGTCATCCTGATGGACCTCGGCAGCGCCGTCCTCACCGCCCGCACCTTCATCGAAGATCGCACGGACGTGGTCCTGGCCGACGCCCCCTTCATAGAAGGCGCGATATCGGCCCTGGTCACCGCCGGAACCGGCGCCGATCTGGCGGCCGTGGTCGCCGCCGCAGAGGAGGCCAGGACGATCGGCAAACTCTGCTAACCTCGCCGCTCGTGACAGAACGGGTGTACGTGGGCAACGCCAACGCCGACGCGCTGTTGGACCGCGGCTGGCTACTCGGCCACTTCCAGCCGTCGGGCGATCCCCGGCACAGCGACGAGGTCGAGATCAAGTGGGGCCTCCACCCGGCCGGCGAAAAGCGCACCGAGTGGGTCACCGGCGAGTCCCGGACCGCGATGATCGTACTGATCAGCGGCCGTTTCCGGATGGAACTGAGAGACCAGAGCGTCGTACTGGAGAAGCAGGGCGACTACCTGGTGTGGGGACACGGCGTCGACCACTCGTGGCACGCCGAGGAGGAGTCGGTCGTCCTGACGGTGCGATGGCCGTCGGTCCCGGGCTACCAGGCTCCGAACAGCTGATCATCACTCAAGGTAATCGGAAACTTCAGGTTTCCCGATATTCCCCGCTGCCAACCGGTGTCACTCTCGGTGCGTCATTAGTCATGTTTCGCTACCAACCCCGGAGCCTCACATGACGACCCCCTCCCCCGACGAGCCCTACCGGCAGCATCTCCCCGCCTGGCAGGGCCCACCGCCGCCGCCGGTCCACCCGCCGCAGATCAACTTCCACATGCCCCCGACCTCGGGCAGCGCCACCGCTTCGCTGGTCTTCGGAATCCTCGGCATTCTGGGCGGCTGGTGTGTTTTCGGGATTCCCTGCCTCCTCGCAGTGATCTTCGGCCACATCGGGCTGGCCCAGACGTCGGGCGGGCAGAGAGGAGGCCGCGGCCTGGCGGTCGCCGGGCTGATCCTCGGCTACCTCTTCGTCATCCCGGCCGTGGTGATCACATTTATCTTCTTCGGCATCGGAATCGCCAACACTCCCGAACAGTGACGAGGCTCCCGGCTATCGGCTTGGCGGTCGTCCCGTGACGGTGAGGGCGACCGTTCGGCCGTCGGGGTCGGTCAGGGTGTGCCGTCCGGGCTCAACACCGGAGCCAGGAGGGAGGGTAAGCCCTATGCGGAGTCGCCCCGTCGGGGGTTTTTCACCCGCCGGGTAGAGCTCGAAAACGACGGACCCGAGCGTGGTGGAGAAGTGCTCGGGCCCGGAGCCGTGCTGTTCCTTCTGGAAGGTCAGGCCGAGGCCGGAGTAGAAGGCGTGACAGGCGTCGAGCCGGTCGGTGTAGAGGACGATCAGGTCGAGCACTACTTGTGCCGGAAGTACACGAACAGCCGCCCGTGGTTCTTCGCGTCCTTGTCGATCCGGTGATAGAGCGCCTTGATCTCCTTCTGGTCCAGGAACCTCAGCACCTTCTTCTTCAGCTGTCCCGACCCCTTGCCCGGGATGATCTCGACCTCGGTCGCCTTCTTGTCGATGGCTTCCTGGATGATCTCCCGCAACGCCCGGTCGATCTGGCCGCCCTTGTTGAAGATGTCATGCAGGTCAAGCTTCAGCTTCATGGTCAGGAGTCTAAGTGAGCGGCCACATCTGGACACTGGGCGGCGCAAACCCCTCTGTTTAGACCCCGGGGCAGGTTCGACCGTTCCAAAATAGTCACGGTACGAATCGATTCCGTCGCTCGGAGACACCACGTCAAGGTCGGCCGCCGCATGTCCCGACGCCGGCCGGCCTCCGGCGCGGGCGGAATCACGCAGCCCCTATGGGAGGTTACGTGTCAAAGAAGTCACGGTCAGCCGCCGCAGCCGCCGGGTTATGCCTGGTGGTCTCGGTGTCACCCCCAGCGAGCGCGAGCCCGGCGCCCCCGGAGAAGTTCACTGCCACGCCGCTGACCAACCCCGAGAGGGTCACCGGCGCGAAATCGGTGACGGGTCAGCTCGCGAGGAGCGACCAGGCGCTCATCAAGTCGAGGTCGGCCGCTCCGGTCAACGTCGTGGTCAAGCTCGACTACGACGCGCTCGCCGCCTACGAGGGCGGGGTCGACGGGCTCGCGGGCACGTCGCCGTCGGTCACCGGCAAGGCCCTCGACCTGCGCAGCACGGCGGCCAGGAACTATGTCAGGCACATCGAGGGCATCGAGAACACCTTCCTCACCGAGCTGCCCAAGCGGGTGGGCGGGGCGAAGGTCGGCCAGCGGCTGCGGACCGTCTACGGCGGGCTCGCGCTGACCGTCCCGGCCAACAAGGCCGCCGAGCTGTTGAAGATCAAGGGGGTGGCGGCCGTCCAGGAGGACAAGGTGGCGCAGCCGCTGTCCGACTCCAGCCCGGCCTTCATCGGGGCGCCGACGGTCTACTCGAAGCTGGGCGGGGCGCCGAGCTCCGGGAAGGGTGTCATCGTCGGCATCCTCGACTCGGGCGCGTGGCCGGAGCATCCGCAGTTCGGCGGCGCGAGCCTGCCCGAGCCCCCGGCCAAGGCCGACGGCACGGCGCGGACCTGTGACTTCGGGGACAACCCGCTCACTCCGGCCGCCGACGTGTTCGCGTGCAACAACAAGCTGATCTCGGGGCAGCCGTTCCTCGACACCTACAACGCCGTCGTGGGCGGCGAGGTCTACCCCGACAGCGCGCGTGACTCCAACGGGCACGGCACGCACACCTCGACTACCTCGGCCGGTGGGCCGGTGGCGGACGCGAACCCGCTGGGCATCTCGCGGGGGCCCATCCACGGCGTCGCACCGGCCGCGCACGTGGCGGTCTACAAGGTGTGCGGCAACGGAGGGTGCTACCAGTCCGACTCGGCTCAGGCGGTCGCGCAGGCCATCCTCGACGGGGTCCGGGTGATCAACTTCTCGATCGGGGGTGGCGCCGATCCGTACAGCGACCCGGTCGAACTGGCCTTTCTCGACGCCTATGCCGCGGGGGTGTTCGTGGCGGCCTCGGCCGGCAACTCCGGGCCCGGGGCGGCGACCGCCGAGCACCTGAGCCCGTGGGTGACCACGGTGGCCGCCTCGACGCAGTCGCGGACGTTCCAGTCGACGATCTCGCTGTCGGGCGGGGCCACCGTCAAGGGGGCCACGGTGACCGACGGGGTCAGCCCGGCGCGCGCGGTGGTGCCTGCGTCGGCGCCACCGTACAGTGACGCGCTCTGTCTGAGCACGCCGCCCGCGGGGCTGTTCGCCGGGAAGATCGTGGCCTGCCAGCGCGGGCCGAACCGGGTGTTGAAGGGATTCCAGGTCAAGCAGGGCGGCGCGGCCGGGATGATCCTCTACAACGCCGAGTCGCTCGACGTGATGACCGACAACCACTGGTTGCCGACCGTGCACATCGACAAGCCCGCCACCGACCAGTTCCTCGCGTGGAAGACGGCCAACCCGGCCGGCACGGCCTCGTTCACCCGGGGCGCGAAGACCACGTGGCAGGGTGACGTGATCACCACGTTCTCCTCGCGCGGGCCGGGCGGCGACTTCCTCAAGCCCGATGTGACCGCGCCGGGGTTGCACATCCTCGCCGGTACGACCCCGACTCCCGAGTCCCCCCTCGAAGGGCCTCCCGGGAACCTCTACATGTCCATCGCGGGCACCTCGATGTCGTCGCCCCACGTCGCGGGCGCAGCGGCGCTGCTGTTCGCGCTGCACCCGACGTGGACGCCCGGCCAGGTCAAGACCGCGCTCGAGACGACGGCCAAGACCAGCGTCAGCAAGCAGAACGGCACCACCCCGGCCGACGCGTTCGACATGGGCGGCGGCCGCATCGACCTGACCAAGGCGGGCGACACCGCCCTCACGCTGGAGGAGTCGGCGGAGAACTTCGCCGCCTCGTCGGCCGATCCGCTGAACCGCATCGACCTGAACCTGCCGTCGGTGAACGCCCCCACGATGCCGGGCGTGATCACCGCCAAGCGGACGTTCAAGAACGCGACCGACAAGAACCTCACCTACACGGCGACCGGCAAGACCGTGGCCGGCGCGACCATCGTCGTCGTCCCGCCGCTGTTCACCGTCAAGCCGGGCAAGACGCAGAGCGTGCAGATCGTGATCGCGGCGCCCGACCTGCCCGACGGGCAGTACTTCGGCCAGGTCGACCTGAAGCAGGTCGGCGGCACCAGGCAGCAGCACCTGCCGGTGGCGTTCGTGCGGGGCGAGGGCGCGGTTCCGGTCGAGCAGGCCTGCGCACCGGCCTCGATCCCCCGCGACACCGGGGAGTCGACCTGCACGGTGACCGTGCGGAACGACACCCTGCAGGACACCGAGGTCACCGCGCTGAGCACGCTCAACGCGCGACTGCGGCTCAACTCGGTCACCGGCGCCACCAAGGTCGGCAGCCAGATCGCGACCACCAAGAAGACGCTGGCGGGCCGCGAGCCCGACGCCCCGGCCATCGCCCCCGGGGAACTGTTCGGCTACATCCCGCTCGACACGTTCGGCGTCGCCCCGGCCCCGATCGGCGACGAGGAGGCGCTGAACTTCAACGTGCCGGACTACCGCTTCGCCGGCCAGACGTTCGACCGCCTGGGCATCACGTCCAACGGCTACCTGGTCGCGGGCGGCACCGACGGGTCGCAGGACATCAACTTCCTGCCCCAGGACGTGCCCGACGCCGACCGGCCGAACGCGGTGCTGGCGCCGTTCTGGACCGACCTCGACGGCACCGGCGCGCCGGGCGTCTTCGCGACGACGCTGACCGACGGCGTGGCCACGTGGATCGTCGTCGAGTGGCGGGTCAACCTCTTCGGCACCAGTGACCTGAAGACGTTCCAGGCCTGGATCGGGGTCAACGGCAGCGAGGACATCACGTTCACCTACCCCTCGCCGATCGCCTACCCGGGCGACGCCTACGGGCTGACGATCGGCGCGGAGAACACCGACGGCACCCGGGGCGGCCGGATCGCGGCCGGTTCCGGTGCCACCTCCGACTACCGGGTCACCAGCACGCCGGGCGCGCCCGGTGAGTCGCTGAGCTACACCCTGAAGGTCAAGGGCGTGTCGGCGGGTGAGGGCACGGTCACGACGGCGACCTCCTCCGAGCAGGTGAAGGGCATCACCGTCGAGGTCGACAAGATCACCGTCCAGTAGCAATGAGAGCCCGGCGGTTCCCACCGCCGGGCTCTCATCCCAAAGAAAACGGTCAGCCGTGTAGATAGCCGACGAGGTGGGCGCGTTCGGTCTCCAGTTCCTCGATCGCGCTCTTGACGACGTCGCCGATGCTGACGATGCCGACGAGGCGACCGTCCTGGACGACCGGGACGTGCCGGAATCGGTGGACGGTCATGGTCTTGCGTAGATCTTCCACGTTCTCGTCAGGTCCACAGGTGCGGACCTCGGCCGTCATGATGCTGGAAACGGGCTCGCCGAGCACCGCTCCACCGCGTTGCTGCAGGTGTCGCACGATGTCCCGCTCCGACACGATGCCGGAGATCGTGTGGCCGTCGGCCGACACCACCACGGCGCCGATGTTGTGCTCGGCCAGCAGGCTGAGCAGCTCGGTCACTGTGGCATCCGGCGGAACGGTCACCACGCGGGCGCCCTTTCCCTGCACGATCGTCCCGATGAGCAATCGACACCACCCTTCTGGCTTGTCTCCCCAGGCAACCGCCCGTGACGACGCTGCGTCAAGGGGAGGGAGGGGTTCCGGCCAAGGAATTTCACATTCGCCGAAATTCCTCTTAATGTGCCGGTGACATGTGAAATACCATGCGACCTCATGACGACCGAGAACACCGGTTCCCATGACCTCCCGATCACGCCGGAGCTGGCCGCGTTCATGACGACGGGCTGGGCCGACACACATCGCGATGATCTGCCCCAGTTGCCCGTGGCGGCGTACACACGGAAGAGAAGGGCCCGGCTGGCCCAGCGGTTCCCCGGTGAGCGGCTGGTGATCCCGGCCGGCGACCTGAAGGTCCGCAGCAACGACAGCGACTACCGGTTCCGGGCGCACAGCGCGTACACCTATCTGACCGGCGCGCAGGAGCCCGGCGACGTGCTCGTGATCGAGCCGTCCGGCGAGGCGGTCCTCTACCTGCGGCCCCGCTCGCCGAGGTCGGCGGGCGAGGAGTTCTACCGCGACCGGCGGTTCGGCGAGTTCTGGGTGGGCCGCCGTCCTGATCTGGGAGAGGCCGGTTCTCTGTACGACCTGGACACCGCCCACATCGACGACTTCCGGCCGGGCGGGCGGACCCTGGAGCAGGACACCGAACTGACCACGTTCCTGTCCGAAATGCGGTTGATCAAGGACGACCACGAGATCGCCGAACTCCAGCACGCCGTCGACGCGACCGCGCGCGGCTTCGAGGACGTCGTCCGCGCCCTCCCCCAGGCGCTCGAACACCCCAGGGGTGAACGCTACGTCGAGGGGATCTTCGGCCTGCGGTCCCGCCTGGAGGGCAACGCGACCGGATACGACTCGATCGTGGCCTCCGGCGCGCACGCCTGCGTGCTCCACTGGATCCGCAACGACGGCCCGCTGAACCCCGCCGACCTGCTGCTTCTCGACGCGGGCGTGGAGAGCGACGGCCTCTACACCGCCGACGTCACCCGCACCTTCCCGCTCTCGGGCGGGTTCTCACCGATCCAGCGCCAGGTCTACGACCTCGTGTACGAGGCCCAGAACGCCGCCATCGCGACACTGCGGCCGGGGGCCCGCTTCCGCGACTTCCACCAGGCCGCGATGCGCGTCATCGCCGACGGCCTGGCCGGCTGGGGCCTCAAGTCCGACTTCGACACCGGCCTCTACCGCCGTTACACGTTGTGCAGCAGCGGCCACATGCTCGGCCTCGACGTCCACGACTGCGCCAAGGCCCGCGCCGGGTCCTACCTCGACGGCGTGCTCGAAGAGGGCATGGTGCTGACCGTCGAACCCGGTCTCTACCTGCAGCCCGACGACCTCACGCTGCCCCCGGAGCTGCGCGGCATCGGCGTGCGGATCGAAGACGACCTGGTGATCACCGCCGACGGCGCCCGCCTGATGTCCGGCGCGCTCCCCCGTTCGTCGGTGGAGATCGAGGCGTGGCTGGCGCGGCTTCAGTAGACCCAGACCCTCCCGCCCACCGGCAGGCTGTTGCTCTTCCACAGCCAGTTCATGGCCTCGTACGACACCCGCACGCACCCGTGCGAGGCCGGCCGCGGCGGGACGTACACCGACCCGTGGATGGCGTAGCCGCCATGGAAGTACTTGGGCCGGTAGAGCTCGCCCAGCGGCGACTTGTCCAGCTTGTTCACCTGGCGCTGGACGGTGAACACCCCCCGGGGCGTGGTGGCGATCTTGCCTCCGCCGTACGGCTTGCCGTTGCCGCTGGAGGTGTTGAAGACCTTGACCACCTTGCCGCCCTTGACGACCATCAGCAGCTGCCGCCGGATGTCGACCTCGACGAGGTTCCCGCTCGTGCTGCGGGCGGCGGGCGCCCAGCCCCTGCGGATCTTCCGGGCCACCTCCTCGTTCCAGCGGGCGTTCGTCTTGAGCCCGTTGACCTTCTGGACGGC
Organism: Herbidospora mongoliensis; assembly: GCF_001570545.1. GTDB lineage: Bacteria > Actinomycetota > Actinomycetes > Streptosporangiales > Streptosporangiaceae > Herbidospora > Herbidospora mongoliensis. The sequence goes on from NZ_BBXD01000009.1 coordinate 608,040, forward strand.
GAAGATCGCCTGCGCCATGTCGGGCCCGTAGTAGCCGTTCCACGGCCCGGTGAAGTACCCCAGAGCGGACAGATCCTTCTGGAGCCGCCGGTTCGCGGAGCTCGTCGTCCCCGGCTTGGGGATCTCCTCGCGGTAACGCTGCGTGATGTCCGGCGATGCCGCGTCGGCGTGCGCCTCGATGGTGAACGCCGCCCCCGCCGAGGTTCCCACCAGTGCTCCGACCAGCACACTCAGACATTTCGACCGGCTCATTGCTTACCCCCCGTAGTTCACTTGATCGACATATACCTCCAATACGCTGAGGTGATGCGCGCCCCTCTGGCCGTCGCCGGTTACACCGACGAAGTCCTGGACGCCGTCGGCGGGACGCTCACCGAAACCGAGCAGGCCCGCGCCGACCGGTTCACTCGGGAGCAGGACCGGCTCGACTTCGTGGCGGCCCATCTGCTGGTCCGTTACTGCGCGGCGAAGATCCTCGACGTCCGCGCGTGCGTGCTCACCCTCGAACAGCGCTGCGACCGCTGCGGCCGGCCCCACGGCCGCCCCTTCATCACCGAGGCCCCGGAACTGTCGGTCAGCCTCGCCCACACCGCCGGGTACGTCACCGCCGCCGCCGGTCCGGGGAAGGTCGGCGTGGACGCCGAGCACGCGACCGGCGGGCAGGCCGACGAGAACCTGGTCGCGCTGGCCCTCACCCCGGCCGAGGCCGGGCTGGTCGGGCTGGACAACCGGCGCCTGATCCGCCAGTGGGTGCGCAAGGAGGCGCTGGTCAAGCGGGGCGAGCTGGCCCTCGACCGATTACGGGAGGTCGACCTGTCGAAGGTGCCCTTCGAGGGTCGTACACACGAATGGGAAGGCCGTCACCTGGTCGAGTGGACCAGCGGGACGGTGATCGCCACGGCGATCTTCGACGAGCCGGGGGAACTCCAGCTCATCGGCGGCTAGATCCGGTCTTCCGCCGACGAGGTGGGATCGAGGAACACCTCGCGGATCTCCGGGAACTCCCCTCGCAGCGTGCGCTCCACCCTGGCCGACGCCGCTTCGAGCGCGGCCCCGGTCGCCTCGTCGACGAAGTCGATGCGCGCCGCGACCAATATCCGGTTGGGCCCGATGAGCACGGTCAGCAGCTCGACGATCCGCTCGACCTCGGGCAGCACCTCAAGATGCTCGCGGATGCGCCGCTCCACCACGGGCGACGCCGACCGGTTCAGCAGCAGACTGGCGTTCGCCCGGATCAGCGTGATCGCCACGAAGAGCAGCAGCAGCCCGATGAGGACCGACCCGACGCCGTCCCACACGGTGTTCCCGGTGAGCTGTGTCATCCCGAGCCCGAGGCCCGCGATCACGATCCCGGCCAGCGCCGCGCTGTCTTCCAGGACGACGGCCTTCAGCATCGTGTCGGAGGTCCGTTTGAGCAGCGCGAACGGCCGCGTCTCCCACCGCGTGGCCGACTTCCGGAGCTGCCGCAGCCCCTGGAACATCGAGACGCCTTCGAGCACGAAGGAGACCCCGAGCACGATGTAGGAGAGGGTGAAGTCGCTGAGCTCCTCACCGTCGAAGACCGTGTGGAACCCGTGGGTGATCGAGAACCCGGCGCCCACGACGAGCGTGAAACAGGCCGCGATCAGCGCCCAGAGGAAGGCGGCGTTCCCGTATCCGAGGGGGTGCCCCCGGTCGGCGGGCTTCTCGCCCCGCTTGATCGCCGTGAAGAGCAGAACCTCGGTGACCGTGTCGGCGGCGCTGTGCGCGGCCTCGGAGAGCATCGACGCCGAACCGCCCAGCAGGCCCGCCACCAACTTGGCGACGGCGATGGCGAGATTGGCTCCACCTGCGACGACGACTGTGAGGAGGGAGTCACCGCCGTCGGCTTTGTCGTTCATGCTCGACATGTTGTCATGCTCCCGTGTACGACTGTGACTGACGATCTTTAGACTGGTGGGATGGCAGACCCCCGCTGGCTGACGGCCGACGAGCAGCGTGCCTGGAGGGCCCACCTGACGGCCCACCGGCTCCTCACCCATCGCCTCGACCGTGAGTTGCAAGAGCACGGCCTGTCGTTCAACGACTACGAGATCCTGGTGAACCTTTCCGAACACCCCGACCACCGTATGCGGATGAGCGACCTGGCCGACGCCACCGTCCAGTCGCGCAGCCGCCTGTCCCACCAGATCTCCCGCATGGAGACGGCGGGCCTGGTGACCAGGGAGCTCTGCGTCGACGACCGACGTGGAACGTTCGCCGTCCTCACCCCCCTCGGTTACCAGACGATCGAACAGGTCGCCCCCGACCACGTGGCCGGGGTCCGCGCCCACTTCATCGACCTGCTCACCCCCGGGCAGATCCGGGCGGTGGAGGAGATCTACACACCGGTCGTGACACATCTCCAGAGCAAGTAGCGCGCCGGGGGCTAGCATCCCTGGCGTGAGAAGAATCCTGCGCTTGGCGGCCTTGGTGGCCTTTGTCACTGTCTGCGTCACCGGCTGCTCCTCCTCGACGACCGAGGGCGGCCTCCCGGCGGCGCCCGACGTCCTGAAGAAGGCGGCGACGGCCATGAGCGCCGTCAAGACGGTGGCCTTCTCGTTGACCACCGAGGGCAACCCGCCCATCCCTGTGAAGACGGCCGAAGGCGACCTGACCCGGGAGGGCGACGCCAAGGGCAAGATCCAGATCATGATCGGGGCGCTCCAGGAGCTGGAGTTCGTCCTGGCCGGCGACTCGGTCTACATCAAGGGCCCGACCGGCGGCTTCCAGAAGTCGATGAGCCGCGAGCAACTGGCGGCCCTCTACGACCCGAGCGCGGTCGTGACGGCGGTGCCGGTCCTGCTGTCGTCGGCGACGGGGGGCAAGATCGAGGAGGTGGGCGGGGCCTACAAGGTCTCGGTGACCCTGCCCGGCGAGCCGCTGAAGAAGATCGTGCCCGGCGTGACCGGCGACCTGCCCGGAACCCTGATGATCGACAAGGCGACCAGCCGGGTCACCTCCATCGACCTGCCCCTGAACGGCGGGACCGTCAAGGTGGCCCTGACCGACTACGACGCCCCGGTGACGATCGAGGCCCCGGCGGTCTGAACTCGGCGATGGAGCGCCGGACTGCCCCGGGTCCAGGCCTATGCGCTGTTTCGTCGGCGCGCCGGTCGGACTTCGACAACACGGCCGAGGCGGTCCGGTTGTGCATCCGCCACCTGGGGAGACGGCACGGCGGCATTTTCCAACATTGTCCGGAGCTCAACCTCGGACAATTGCGCGTGCGTCTCCGTCGGCCGCAGCGGTTAACCTCTGCCTCGTGGAGTCTGTGGAGGAGGAGCCCCGGGTCGTCGCCGGGCCGTCTAATAGGCGGGTGGTCCTGGGTGTCACCGGGGCGGCGGTGTTGCTGGCCGCGCTCGACGCCTATGTCGTCGTCACCGTTCTGGTCGACATCGCGGCGTCGGCGGGGGTGGCGGTCAACCGGCTGGAGCGGGTCACGCCGGTCGTCACCGGGTTCCTGCTCGGTTACGTCGCCGCGATGCCCCTTCTCGGGCAGCTCTCCGACAGGTTCGGGCGGCGGGCGGTCATCCAGGTCTGCCTGGCGGGGTTCGCCCTCGGGTCGCTGATCACGGCGCTGGCCACCACGATTCCGCTGATCACCGCCGGACGGGCGATTCAGGGCATCGCGGGCGGCGCGCTGCTGCCGATCACGATGGCGCTCATCGGCGACCTGTGGGACGCCCGGAGACGGCCGACGGCCCTCGGCGCGGTGGGGGCGGCGCAGGAGCTCGGGGCCGTGCTGGGGCCCCTCTACGGAGCCGGGCTCGCGGTGGTCCACGTGGGGTTCCTCGACGGCTGGCGCACGATCTTCTGGATCAACCTGCCGCTGACCGCGCTGGCGGCGGTGGCGGTGCACCGATACGTACCGGCGGGCACCAGAACCACCACCAAGGTCGACGTCCCGGGCGGGGTCCTGCTGGCCCTGGGGCTCGGGCTGCTCGTGGCGGGGCTCTACAACCCGGAGCCCGACAAACAGGTCCTGCCCTCGTGGGGCATCCCGGCCGTCGTCGCGGGGGCGGTGGTCCTCGTGGTGTTCGTGCTCTGGGAGCTGCGGACCCGCACGCGCATCCTCGATCTCGCGGGCATCAGGAAGCGGCCGGTGTTCGCGACGCTGACCGTGAGCCTGCTGGCGGGGGCCGCGCTGCTGGTCACGCTCGTCGACGTGCAGCTCGTGGCGCAGACGCTCCTCGGCACCGACGCGACCGGCGGGGCACTGGTGCTGACGCGGTTCCTGGTCGCGCTCGCCGTCGCCGCCCTCGCGGGGGGCGCGCTGGCGCGCCGGTTCTCGGAGCGGCTGGTCACCGTGGCCGGGATGGTGATCGCCACCGCCGGCTATGTGCGGATCAGCCAGTGGCCGGTCACGCCGGGCGGGCTGTCGATGGACATCGATCTCGTCGTCGCCGGGCTCGGATTGGGGCTGGTCATCGCGCCGGTCAGCTCGGCGATCCTCAAGACCATTCCGGCCGTCCAGCACGGCGTCGCCTCGGCGGCGGTCGTGGTGGCGCGGATGATGGGCATGCTGCTCGGCGTGGCCGCGCTGTCGGCCTACGGGTTCCACCGGTTCCAGACGCTGACCGCCGATCTCGACACACCCCTGCCGTTCGGGGTGGCGCCCGAGGCGTACCAGAAGCAGCTCGAGGTCTACACGCAGGCGGTGCAGGCGGCCCTGCACACGGAATACTCGGAGATCTTCCTCATCACCGCGGTGCTCTGCGGCATCGGGGCCGTGGTCGCGCTCGCGATGGAGTAGGGGGATACTCAAGCCACCTGGACAGAACCGGGCGAGGATCGAAATGTCGCGATCCCGGTCGGTCAGGACGCTCGTCCCATGTGCTCGGGACACCCCTTGGCCCACAGTTGGCGCCAGCGACACCACTCTGTCTGGGGGCTCCCATATGCGTAAGGTCTTCTTCGGCTTCGCGGTGATCATGTTCATCGCCGTGCTCGCCCAGTTCTACTTCGCCACGTTCGGCGCGTTCGAGCGGCCGGCACCCGCGGTCGGCGCCGAAGACGCCGCGATCATGCCGCACATCCTCAACGGCACGATGGTCATCCCGCTGCTGTCGATCCTGACCACCGTCGTGGCCGCCATCGCCAAGGCCGGCACCCGCCTCATCCTGCTGTCGATCACGCCGTTCCTGCTCGTCGCGGTGCAGCTCTTCGTGATCTTCACGATCGCCGAGCTGGCCGGCGCGAAGGACGACAGCACCACCACCGCGAGCCTGGTCGTGCTCGGCTTCCACGCCCTCGACGGCGTCGCGATCCTGTGGGCGTCGTTCGTGCTGATGCAGCGGGCCCGGGCCCTGACGAAGACCGCGCCCGCGCCTCAGGCCGCCGTCGCGTGACCACCGCGCTCACCGGCGGCCTCGACCAGATCGTGCTGGTCGTCGCCGCCGTGTTGTGGCCCGCCGCGGCCGGATTCGCCTACGCCGCGTTCCGGCCGCCCCACGATCCCCGCTTCTACCTGGCCGCCCTGGCGCTGAGCGCCGGGGCGGTCGTCGTGACCGGGGTGCGGGTGGCGTTGACGCTGCTGCTCATGCGGGCAGGGTGGTGGTTCGTCGCCGAGAAGATCCTGCTGGCCCTGCCCCTGCTGCTGCTCCCGATGGTGCACGCCCTCACGACGTCCGTCCCCGCCCTTCTCCGACGTGACCGCGACCCGCGCAGGGCCTACCCCCTGATGCTGACCGCCATCGGCGCGGCCGCCGGGCTGGCCTGCGACGTCGTCATCTCCTACCCGGTGACCCCGCCGGCGGTCCTGGTGGTGATGCTGATCGGCGGCGGCGCCGCGACCCTGGCCTGGCGACTGGTCGCAGGCGGCGGCGACCGGTGGCGTATCGCCGGGTCGGCGTTCGCGCTGACCGGCCTCGTCTGGGCGATCACGGGCAGCGTCTCCGGCCCGGCGATGCACGCGGGCCACGACACCGCCGTCCAGGGCGTCTCAGTGGCCTCCCTGCGCGGGCAGACCGACCCGAATGCCCGGAAGTTCACCCTGACGGCACAGGTCTCGAACGTGACCGTGGGCGGCCGGACCGTGGAGACCTGGTCGTTCAACGGCCAGAACCCCGGCCCGACGCTACGGGTGAAGCAGGGCGAGACGCTCGAGGTGACGCTGCGCAACGAGCTTCCCGACGGCCAGGGGGTGACGATCCACTGGCACGGCTACGACGTGCCCGCCGCCGAGGACGGGGTACCCGGCGTGACCCAGGACGCCGTCAGACCCGGCGGCGAACACGTCTACCGGTTCAAAGCCGATGATCCCGGTACGTACTGGTATCACTCCCACCAGAACTCCAGCGTCGCCGTGGCCAAAGGGCTGTTCGGCCTGCTCATCGTGGAGCCCGCCGAAGGCGATCACACGGTGGCGCTGCATTCTTACGGGAACGTCCAGACGATGGCCTTCGACGACGAACCCCCCACCGACCAGCAGGTCAAGGCCACCATTCCCCCCGGGACCCCGGTCCGGCTGCGGATCGCCGACACCAACAGCCTGCCGGTGAACCTGGGCCTGTCAGGCGTGGCGTTCCAGCTGAAATCGGTCGACGCCCGGGACATCGCGGGCGCCACTCCCCTTCGGGACCAGCGCGTCAAGCTCGCCGCCGGAGGCCGCTACGACCTGGCCTTCACCATGCCCGACGGCCCGGTCCTGCTGAGCCTCGAAGGTCATCCGGGTCTGGCGATCAACGGCCAGGCCACCCCCGCGACCGGGGACCTCCTCGACGTCACCGGCTACGGCGCCCGCCCCGACCTCGCGGAGAGGTTCGACCAGGAGATCGTCTGGGTGCTGGACAAGACGTTCGCCATGGTCGACGGGCTGCCGAGACTGGCCCACACGGTCAACGGGAAGGGCTACCCGAACATCCCCACGCCGATCGTCCGCGAGGGCGAACGAGTCAAGATCACCATCGTGAACCGCTCGGGCGACCTGCACCCGATGCACCCCCACGGGCATCACGTCGAGGTGCTGTCCCGCAACGGCCGCAGCGCCAACGGGATACTGGTCGACACCTTCGACGTCGAACCGGGCGAGGTCTGGGTGGTCGCCCTGACCGCCGACAACCCGGGCCTGTGGATGTCCCACTGCCACGACCTGGCCCACGCGGTGCAGGGCATGGAATTCCACCTCGCGTACGAGGGAATCACCACCCCCTACGACATCGGCGGCCCAGCGGAGAACCACCCGGCGTAGCTCTCGCCGACCAACTGCGGCAACGCTTTCGCGGGCCATCTGGACCGCCGGGGAACGCCGCCACGGCGCTCTCCAGGCGATGCGGCCACTCCGCGAAACGCCACGGCGGCAGAGTCGGCGTAGAGATGGTGAAGAGGCGCTACGACCGCAGGAAGGCCAGTACCGCGAGCACGCGGCGGTGCTGGTCGGCGTCGTCGGCGTAGAGACCGAGTTTGGCGAAGATCGAGCGGATGTGCTTCTCCACCGCGCCGTCGCTGACCACCAGGTGGCGGCCGATCGCCGGGTTGGAGCGGCCCTCGGCCATCAGCTCCAGGACCTCGCGTTCCCGGGGGGTCAGCATCGCCACCGGGTCGTCGCGGCGGCGGCGGACCATCAGCTGGGAGATGACCTGGGGGTCGAAGACGGTTCCGCCTGAGGCGACGCGGCGCAGCCCGGCCAGGAACTCCTCGACGTCGATCACGCGGTCTTTCAGCAGGTAGCCCACCCCGCCACGGGCGTCGGCGAGCAGGTCGTCAGCGTAGGAGACCTCGACGTACTGGGACAGGATGAGGATCGGCGCCCCGGGCACCTTCTGGCGGACCGTCACGGCGGCGCGCAGGCCTTCGTCGGTGAAGGTCGGCGGCATGCGCACGTCGACCACGGACACATCCGGCTGATGCGCCACGACGGCGGCCACGAGCTCCTCGCCCGTGCCCACCGTCGCGACCACCTCACAGCCGAACTCCTCGAGAAGGCGGACGAGCCCTTCCCGGATGAGCACGGCGTCATCGGCCACCACTACCCGCACGGAACCTCCGCCACGATCAGGGTCGGTCCCCCGGTCGGGGACTGAACGGACAGCTCACCGTCGACCGCGCGCAGCCGGTCGGCCAGACCGGACAGCCCGTGGCCCTTGGCGACATGCGCGCCGCCCACCCCGTCGTCGCCGATGGTCAGCAGCAGCGAGTCGCCCATGCGCTCGAGCATGACCCGGCACAGAGTGGCCCGGCTGTGCTTGGCGACGTTGGTGAGCGCCTCGGCGGTGACGAAGTAGACGGTGTTCTCCACGAGTGCGGCGAACCGCTCCTCGATCCGGATGTCGAGCTCGACCGGCACGGTGCACCGGGCCGCCAGCGCGGACATCGCCGGGTTCAGCCCCCGGTCGGCCAGGATCGGCGGCGCGATCCCCCGCGACAGGGCCCGCAGCTCGTCGAGCGTCTCCCGGGTGGCGGTGATCGCCTGCCCGATCGTCGTCGACGCGGCCTCGGCGTCGCGCTCCAGCAGCCGCTGGGCCCGCGACAACTCCATCGCCAGGTGGACGAGCCGCTGCTGCGGCCCGTCGTGGATGTCCCGTTCGAGCCGCCGCAGCGCGTCGGCCTCGGCGTGGGCGGCGGCGTGCCGGCCCTCGGTGAGGTGGTCGATGCGGCCCTGCAGCTCGGCCATGCCGCTGAGCATGGTCCGGCTCAGGTTGGCCTGCAACGTGGCCATGAACCGGATCACCGGGTAGATCGCCAGCGCCGCGATCAGGCCCAGCACCAGGTAGAACATCGTGTTGACGAGGTAACCCCCGCCGAGGCCCAGCAACTCCGGCAGCTCCTGGTTGCCCGGAATCTGACTGGTGAACAGACCCCAGATCGGGTACGTCACCCCGCTCAGCACCAGAGCCCACATCACGACCGTGACGACGAACGTCGCGATCGCGACCGGGAACATGATGAACAGGAGCAGCGCGTCCAGCCACGACTGAGGGGTGATGATCGGGTTGACCAACCGGCGCACCCATCCCGCGCCGACCGGCGGCGCCGGGTAACGCGGCCGGGACACCGGCCGGTCGAGGACCAGCGCGATACGACCCCGTTCGAGGTCGCCGAACAGGCGGGCGATGAGCAGGGTGATCGAGAGGAGGGCCACCCCCACACCGACGACGACGGTCCCTGCTCCGGCGGAGAGCCCGGCGACCATCAGGCAGAACGCGACCGTCGCCAGGGGGAAGCCCAGCAGCAGGTAGCCGGTGTCGGCGGCCAGGCGGCGCAGATGTGTTCTCATGCCCCTCAACCTAGGAATTGGCGGCACTCCTCACGATCCCGCGTACACCCGAGCGATGGTAGGGCCTGCACCACCATCTCAGGCGCCTCTGAACGTCAACGCACCTCAAGCCCGCACAGACCACTCGCCGTCGAGCCGAGCCCAAAGCGTCTGCCTCGGCCTCCCCGCAACGCTGCACAGGCACGAAGCCGCGCCCGGTCGAGCCGAGACCCAAGCATCTGACTCGGCCTCCCCCGCAATGCCACCCAGGCATAACCGCGCCCGGTCGGGTTGAGACCGTGAGCATCTGCCTCAGGCACTCACGCGACGACTACAGGCGAAAGCCGCACCGGAGCGGGCCGGGACCCGACGTGTGGCCGAGACCCAGCACCCCTACCTCCAGTGCGGCTCGCTACTTCTTGCGCTTCTCTCTGATCTTCATGGTGACGTTGATCGGGGAGCCCTCGAAGCCGAACTCCTCACGCAGCCGGCGCTCGATGAAGCGGCGGTAGGTCTCCTCGAGGAACCCCGAGGTGAAGAGCACGAACTTCGGCGGCTCGGTGGCGGCCTGGGTGGCGAACAGGATCTTCGGCTGCTTGCCGCTCCGGACCGGCGGCGGCGTCGCCTGCACCAGCTCCGTGAGGAACTGGTTGAGCCGCGCGGTCGGCACCCGGGTCGTCCACGAGTCGATCGCCCGTTCCAGTGCGGGAACCAGCTTCTCGACGTGGCGGCCGGTCTTGGCGGAGATGTTCACGCGCAGCGCCCACGGGGTGCGGACGAGCTGGCGCTCGATCTCCTTCTCCAGGTAGTAGCGGCGGTCTTCGTCGACCAGGTCCCACTTGTTGAACGCCACGACCATGGCCCGGCCCGACTCGATGACCAGCGAGATGATCCGCAGGTCCTGTTCGGTCAGGACGTCGGAGGCGTCGATCAGCACGATCGCGACCTCGGCCCGCTCCAGAGCGGCACGGGTGCGCATGGCGGCGTAGAAGTCGGCGCCCTTGAGCTCGCGGTCGCGCCGCCGGATGCCGGCGGTGTCGATGAAGCGCCAGGGCTGCCCGCCGAGCTCGATCAGCTCGTCGACCGGGTCACGAGTGGTGCCGGCCATCGGGTCGACCAGCACCCGCTCCTCGCCGGCGACCCGGTTCAGCAGCGACGACTTGCCCACGTTGGGCTTGCCGAGCAGCGCCACCCGGCGCGGGCCGCGCTCCTCGCCGAACTTCATCATCGGCGTCTCGGGCAGCGCGTCGAGCACCACGTCGAGCAGGTCGCCGCTGGACCGGCCGTGCAGGGCCGAGACCGAGTAGGGCTGGCCGAGGCCCAGCGACCACAGCTCGTTGGCCTCCAGCTCGACAAGATGGTTGTCGACCTTGTTGGCGGCCAGCACGACGGGTTTGCCCGCCTTGCGCAGCACCGAGCCGACCGCCTCGTCGGCGTCGGTGACCCCGACCGTGGCGTCGACCACGAACAGGATCACGTCGGCCAGTTCGGCCGCGATCTGCGCCTGTTCAGCGATCTTCAACGCCATGCCGGTGGCCTCGTGGTCCCAGCCGCCGGTGTCGACCAGCGTGAACCGGCGGCCCCGCCAGTTGGCGTCATAGGTGACCCGGTCACGGGTCACTCCGGGCACGTCTTCGACGACCGCCTCCCGGCGGCCGATGATGCGGTTGACCAGGGTCGATTTGCCCACGTTGGGGCGACCCACCACCGCCACGACGGGCAGCGGACCCGAATCGGGCTCTTCGTCGTGGCCTCCCTCGTCGAGGGTGGCCAGTTCGGCCTCGATCCAGCCGTTCTCGTCGTATTCCGCGCTCATCGCGGCATTCCTCCTGTCAGCGCGCCTCGATCGGGGCGCGCTCCTTCACAAGCCGAAGAATCTCGGCGATCACCTCGTTGAGCCCCAGCTCAGTGGTGTCTACCTCGACCGCGTCGGCGGCCATGGTCAGCGGGTCGGCCTTCCGGGTGGAGTCGAGCGTGTCGCGGCGGGCCATGTCGGCCACCTGCGCCTCGACGGTCGACCCGGTCAGCTCGGCATTGCGCCGGCGCGCGCGGGCCTCGGCGCTGGCGGTCAGGTAGATCTTGACGGGGGCCTGGGGGGCGACGACGGTGCCGATGTCCCTGCCTTCGACGACCATGCCCTCGGGGGTGGCGGCGATCAGCTCACGCTGGAGGGCGACCAGCCGAGCGCGGATCTCGGGAACCGCCGCGACCGCCGACACGGCACCGGTCACGACCGACTCCCGGATCGGCCCGTTGACATCGATCCCGTCGACGGTGACGCCGGACTTCTCCGGGTCGGTGGACATCTCCAGCACGGGCTCGGTGGCGCGGGCCGCGATGGTCGCGGCGTCGGCCAGATCGATCCCCTGCTCCAGCACCCACCAGGTGACCGCCCGGTACATCGCCCCCGTGTCGAGGTAACGCAGGCCCAGCGCGCGAGCCACCCCTCGAGACGCGCTCGACTTGCCCGACCCCGAAGGACCGTCCATGGCGACGACCAGACCAGGCACGGTCCACTCCCCTGTTCTCGTATGTGGTGCGACTCCAGAAGGCTACCGGCGCTCAGGCCCGGCCCCGACAGCCTTCATGGCCACCTGTGGACGACGACCCGGAGATCGCCGCCCTGTGGAAAACGTTCAGCCCTGCAGTTGCCAGCCCTGCGCCCGCAGAGCCGAGGCGAAGATCCCGGCCGACTCCGGCTGGACCGACAGCTCCACGGCGCCCAGAGGCAGCCCCGGCACGTGCTCGAGCCGCACGTCCTCGATGCTGACCCCCGCTTGTTCGGCCACCTGGAACAGCCGGGCCAGCTCGCCCGGACGGTCGCCGATGACCACTTGGACCACCGCGTAGGTGCGCGCGGGCCCGCCGTGCTTGCCGGGGATGCGACCGGTCCCGGTCACGCCCCGCCGGAGCAGGTCGGTGACCTCGTCCATGGATGTGCCGTCGATCGCGAACTCCCGCAGCGACTGGGCCGCCGTGTTGAGATCGGCCGCGACCGCCTCCAGGACCTCCGCCACGGGGGTGGCGTTCCCGGACAGGATGTTCGTCCACAGAGAAGGATCGCTGGCCGCGATGCGGGTGACGTCGCGGACCCCCTGCCCGCTGAGGCCGAGCGCCGTGTCGGTGGCGTCGGCCAGCCGGGCGGCCACCGCCGCCGACGTCACGTGAGGTGCGTGGGAGATCACCGCCACCGCCCGGTCGTGCTCGTCGGCCCCGATGGTGACGGGGTTGGCCCCACAGAGCGCGACGAGCTCGTACACGGCGTCCCGGGCGTCCTTGCCCGACTCCACGGTCGGGCAGAGCGCCCACGGACGCCCGAGGAACAGATCACCCCGGGCCGCCCCAGGACCGGACCGCTCGCGCCCGGCCAGGGGATGTCCCGCCACGAACGTGGACAGGTCACACCCCAGCACCGCGGCCTGCGCGATCGGCAGCGCCTTCACGCTCGCGACGTCGGTGTAGAAGCGGGCCGCCTCGGATTTCTGCAGTTCGAGCAGTTGGTCCGCGACGAACTGCGGCGGCACCGCGATGACCGCGATGTCGACCCGTTCGCCGCCGTCCCAGGGTTCGCCGGCCCCCAGCTCGCTGGCCAGCCGCGCGGCCCCCGGGTCACGGTCGGCCAGCAGCACCCTGATGTCACGGCGGCGCAGCGCCAACGCCAGCGACGTGCCGATGAGGCCCGTGCCGACTACCAGGGCACTGGTGAGTGAGCCACCCTCGGTCATGGAATTACCTCGGTGATCTGTCTATTGAGCGATGTCGACCCGCAGCGCGATCGCGCCGCGCAGGTAGACGTGGTGGATCTCCTGGCGCGGCCGGTCGACGGAGATGTGGGCCATCAGCCGCACGACGCGGGGCAGCGCGCCCGGCACGTCGATCTCGGTGGCGCAGATCAGCGGCACGTCGTGGAAGCCCAGCTTACGGGCGGCCAGTGCCGGGAACTCGGCGGTCAGGTCGGGCGTGGCGGTAAAGATCACGCTGATCACATCGTCTGTGGTGAGCCGGTTTCGCTCCATCACTTCGGTGACCAGCTCGGTCGCTCCCGAGATGATCGACTCGCGATCGTTCCCGTCGACCTGAATCGCGCCGCGGACCGCCCTGACCATGCCTGACTCCTATCTGATCGTCCGCAAAGGCTACAGCTTGACCGATGCGTAGAGTTCGCCCACTTCGTGCAGGCTGAGCGAGCGGATCGTGCCCGGCTTGAGCCGACCGAGCTTGACCGGCCCGAACTCGATGCGAGCCAGGTCGATCACGCGGTGCCCGGTCTCCTCCAGCAGGCGGCGCACGATGTGCTTGCGCCCCTCGTGCAGCACGATCTCGACGAGCGCCTGCTGCCCGTGCTCCTGGACGACGTTGAAGGAGTCGACCTTGGCCAGGCCGTCTTCCAACTCGATCCCGGTGCGCAGCGTGCGGTGCAGGTCGCGCTGGATGGGCCCGGGGACCTTGGCCCAATACTTCTTCGACACGCCGTAGCTCGGGTGCGTCAGCCGGTGCGCCAGCTCACCGTCGTTGGTGAGCAGCAGCAGCCCCTCGGTCTCGGTGTCGAGCCGCCCGACGTGGAACAGCCGGGGGGCCAGTTCCTGGACGAAGTCGGCCAGGCACGGCCGCCCCTCCGGGTCCTCCATCGTGGAGACGACGCCGATGGGCTTGTTCAGCGCGTAGTACACCAGGTCGGGCGCGGTCGGAATCCGCTTCCCGTCGACGTGGATGATCTGCTTGGCCGGGTCGACCCGGGCGCCGAACCGGCGCACGACCTGCCCGTCGACCTGGACACGGCCCTCGCCGATCAGATCCTCACAGGCCCGCCGCGACGCGACGCCCGCCTGCGCGAGCACCTTCTGCAGCCGCTCGCCACCGGGAACCTCGGTGGTGTCGCGCTCGTCGGTGTAGCCGGGCTCCCAGAACTCGGGGTCCCGCTTCGGCTGAGCCGAGGTCTTGAAAGGCTGCGCCGCCACCTTGGGCTTTACCGGCTTACCGATCGTCTGTACGCCATCACGACGCGCCGGCCGGTCAGCCCGCGCAGGCCGGTCGGACTTGCCGAAACGCGCCCTGGAGCCCTTGGCGGCCGGGTTGCCCCGCTCGTCCCGCGACTCGAAGGACCGCTGAGGACGGTCGGCGCCGTCAGAACGCTCGTCCCGGTAGGGACGCTGCGGCCGGTCACCAGTGGAGGGACGGTCCTCACGGAAGGACCGCTGCTGCCGGTCGCTCGTCGGCGGCCGGTCGTTGCTGAAGGACCGCTGCGGCCGGTCCCCATAGGGACGCGCGGGCCGGTCGTCGTTGGACCGCTGCGGCCGATCGCCGTAAGGGCGAGCAGGCCGGTCGTCGTTGGACCGCTGCGGCCGGTCGTTGCCGAAAGTCCGCTGCGGACGGTCACCGTAAGGACGGTCGGAACGCGACCGGTCATCACGAGCTGGCCGGTCACTGTTGAACGACCGCTGAGGACGGTCGCCGGTAGCGGGCCGGTCGTTGTTGAAGGACCGCTGCGGCCGATCGCCATAAGGACGGGCGTCACGAGCCGGGCGGTCATTGAAGGACCGCTGCGGCCGGTCCCCATAGGGACGCGCGGGCCGGTCGTCGTTGGACCGCTGGGGCCGATCGCCGTAAGGACGGGCCGGACGGTCATCGTTGTAGGACCGCTGAGGCCGATCGCCGTAGGGACGGTCGGAACGCGGCCGGTCATCACGAGCCGGACGGTCGTTGAAGGACCGCTGCGGCCGGTCCCCATAAGGACGCGCGGGCCGGTCGTCGTTGGACCGCTGGGGCCGGTCACCGTAAGGGCGAGCGGGACGGTCGTCGTTGTAGGACCGCTGAGGCCGGTCACCATAGGGACGGGCGGGACGGTCGCCATAAGGACGGTCGGAACGCGGACGGTCGTCACGCGCGGGCCGATCACCGTAAGAACGGGCAGGGCGGTCGTCGTTGGACCGCTGCGGCCGGTCGCCGTAAGGACGGTCGGAGCGGGGGTTGTCGTCGCGGGAGGGGCGCTGGGCCCGGTCGTCCCGGGAGCCGTAACTCCTGTCGCCGCCGCGGGTGTCGCGGGAGCCGGAGCCGCCGCCCGCGGAGGCGCCGCGGTCGTCGCGGGAGCCGAAGCCACCCCGCTTGGCGGGGCCGCCGGAACCGGCGCCGCGGGCGCCTGAGCGGCCCGCGCGGAAGGCGTTGTCTCGACCGCGTCCATCACCGGACGGGGTTCGCTTGTTCACTTGGAATGCTCCTCAAGAGTGTCGTCGTCTGGGAGGAAGGGCGCGAGTTCGGGGAGCTCGGAGAGATCCCGCAGGCCCAGCCTCTCCATGAAGTAGCTGGTGGTCCGGTAGAGCAAAGCCTGGCTCTCCGGGTCGGTCCCGGCCTCCTCGACGAGGCCGCGGGCGGCGAGCGTGCGCATGACGCCGTCGCTGTTGACGCCGCGGATGGCCGCCACCCTGGCCCGGCTGACGGGCTGACGGTAGGCGACCACGGCGAGGGTCTCCAGGGCGGCCTGGGTCAGCCGCGCCTGCTGGCCGTCGCGCACGAACCGCTCCACCAGCGGAGCGCATTCGGCACGCGTGTAGAGGCGCCATCCTCCGGCGACCTCTCTCAGATCAAAACCCCTCCCGGCGGAGGTGTATTCCGCCGACAGTCCGCGCAGGGCGGCCGCGACCTCGATGGTCGGCCGTTCGAGCACCTGCGCGAGGGTGATCTCCTCGACGGGTTCTTCGACGACGAGAAGGATGGCCTCGAGCCCCATCGTGAGGTCAGACATCATCGCCCTCTTCTCGTCGCGTCTCGTCGTAGTCGTCGCCGACGAGCACACTGCCGTCGGCTGTTCCGGTCCAGGTCACGTACAGATCCCCCAGAGGCTCGGCCTGTTCGAAGGTGACCGCGGCCTCGCGGAACAGCTCCAGAACGGCGAGGAACCTCGCCACCACTTCGAATGGGCCGGCGCAGTCGGAGGTCAGCGCCCGGAATGTCGCGGTGCCCGCCCGGCGCAACCGCTCAACCAGGATAGCGGCCTGTTCGCGTACCGAGGCGAGCGGTTGGTACATGTGGGTGATCGAGACGGTCGGCGGGAGCTTCGGCGTGAACGCCCTGCGGGCGATCTCGGCCAGCCGTTCGGGCCCGATCCCGAGGATCAGCTCGGGCAGCAGGTTGGCGAACGCCGGCTCCAGCGGCACCACCCGCGCGAACCGCAGCGACTCCTCGGCCATCCTCCCCGAGAAGATCTTCGCCACTTCCTTGTACGCCCGATACTGCAGCAACCGCGCGAACAGCAGGTCACGGGCCTCCAGCAGGGCGAGGTCCTCTTCGTCCTCGACCTCGCCCGAGGGCAGCAGCCGGGCCGCCTTGAGGTCGAGCAGGGTGGCCGCGACCAGCAGGAAGTGGCTCGTCTGGTCGAGATCCCATTCGGGGCCCCGACCGCGGATGTAGGAGATGAACTCGTCGGTGACCTTGCTGAGCGACACCTCGGTGATGTCGAGCTTGTGCTTGGCGATCAGCCCGAGCAGCAGATCGAAGGGCCCCTCGAACACCTCAAGGTGGACGTGGAACCCCACCTCTTCTGGGGGCGCGCTGATCTCCGGCTCGGTCACCGGGCCATTGTCCCCCAGAAATCAGAGGCGCGCGGGCCAGCGGGCGAGCACCTCACGGGCCAGGTCACGGTAGGCGGTGGCACCCATCGAACCCGGGTCGAACTGGGTGATCGGCTCCCCGGCCAGGGTGGCGTCGGGGAAGCGGACGGTGCGGTTGATGACGGTGTGGAAGACCTTCTCGCCGAACCCCTGCATGATCGTCGCGAGCACCTCGCGGGCGTGGAGGGTGCGAGGGTCGTACATGGTGGCGAGGATGCCGTCGATCTCCAGGTGCTTGTTGAGGCGCTCCTGGACCTTGGAGACCGATTCCATCAGCAGGGCCACGCCGCGCAGCGCGAAGAACTCGCACTCCAGGGGGATCATGACGCTGTGGGCGCAGGTCAGCGCGTTGACCGTGAGCAGACCGAGCGAGGGCTGGCAGTCGATCAGGCAGATGTCGTAGTAGGGGAGCAGGGGCTCCAGGCTGCGCTGGAGGGCGTATTCGCGGGCGACCTCGTTGACCAGCCGGATCTCCGCGCCGGACAGGAAGATGTTGCTGGGCAGCAGGTCCATGCCCTCGACGCTGGTGGCGAGCAGCGCGTCTTCCGCGGTGACGTCGGACTCCTCCATCAGGAGGTCGTAGATCGTCGTCTCCAGCGGGCGTGGGTCTATTCCCAGACCCACGGACAGGGCGCCCTGCGGGTCGAAGTCGACCAGCAGCACCTTCTGCCCGACCTCGGCTAACGCGGCGCCGAGGTTGATGGTGGTGGTCGTCTTACCGACGCCACCCTTCTGGTTCACCATGGCCACGACCCGCGCCGGACCGTGGTTCGAGGGCACGGAGGGCTCGGGGAAGACCGGGCGCGGGCGCCCCGTCGGACCCAGGGCACCCTGGTTCGCCGCGGTCCACGTGTCGTCTGTGGTCGCAGTCACCTGTTGAACCTCCCTGATGGACCCGAATCGGACCGAATCTAGAGGGTAGTCACGTATGCGGCAAGGCGCCGCGCGCAAGCAAAGCCAGGGTAATGGAAGTGCATCACCTGCGGGCGCGGGGATGCGCCGCCGCGTACACCTCTCTGAGCCGGTCGACCGTCACCAGTGTGTAGACCTGAGTGGTGGTCACCGATGCGTGGCCGAGCAGCTCCTGCACCACCCTAACGTCGGCGCCGCCGTCGAGAAGGTGGGTTGCGAACGAATGGCGCAACATGTGCGGGGACACACCGGACAGGCCGGCCCGGTCGGCGGCCGACTGGAGGACCTCCCAGGCGCCCTGCCGGGTCAGCCGGCCGCCCCGGGCGTTGAGGAACAGAGCGGGCGTGCCGCGCCCGTGAGAGGCGATGAGGGGCCGCGCGCGCACCAGGTAGGAGTCCAGTGCCGACCGGGCGTAGCGGCCCAGAGGAACGATCCTGGTCGTGCCGCCCTTGCCGCGCAGCACCACCTGTGAGGCCGCCGCGATGTCGTCGACTGCCAGGCCCACCGCTTCGGAGATGCGGGCGCCGGTTCCGTACAGGACCTCGAGAAGAGCCCGGTTCCGGAACGTCAGAGGCGACTCGTCGGGACCCGAGGCGGCGATGAGGCGCTCCACGTCGTCGACGGTGATCGCCTTCGGCAGCCGCCGCAGCGTGCGCGGCGGCCGGACCTGGTTGGCCGGGTCGTGGCCCGAGACGCCCTCGCGCAGCGCGAACCGGTGGAGCCCCCGGACAGCCGAAACGGCCCGGGCCGCCGAGCTGGCGACCAGGGCCGGATGTTCGTCGTCGCCCTCACGCAGGGCCGCCAGGAAGCTGACCACATCGGCCTCGGCGACCTGGCTGATCGAAGCCAGGCCGCGCGAGGACAGATGGTCGACGTAACGTCGCAGGTCACGGCGGTATGAGGCCAGCGTGTTCGCCGAAAGGCCCCGCTCCACCGCCAGATGGGCGAGGTAGCTGGTAAGTACGGCTTCCGGCGAGCTCAGCGTAGGTCCCCTGTTCAGGCCTCCGGCGCGCTGGCGGCCCGCAGGCCCTTGTAGTCGTCGGAGGATGCGGCGTAGGCGGCGAGAATACCGGCGATGGCGGGGGAATTGTGGATCATTCCGGCCAGCGCCTTCTCTACCGCTTCGTCCAGAGGTACCCATTCCACGGGCATGTCGATCTCTTCGTGATGCCGGACGTAGGTGTTCTCTTCGTCAGGAATCCTTTCCAGACCTCTGGCCAGGAAGACCCGGATGCGCTCGTCGCTCATGCCGGGCGAGGTGTAGAGATCGACCAGCGTGTGCCAGTGCGCGGCCCGGTATCCGGCCTCCTCGGCCAGCTCACGGGCCGCGCACTCGACCAGCGGCTCGCCGGGGACATCGCGGATGCCCGCCGGGAGCTCCCACAGAAGTTTCTGTACGGGATGGCGGTACTGCCGCAGCAGCAGCACCCGCCCCCGGTCGTCGATCGCGGCCACCGCCACCGAACCGGGATGCCGCACGTAGTCGCGATCGGCGGTCACTCCCCCGGGCATCACGACCGTGTCGGTCACGGCCGTGATGATCCGGGCGGAGAAGCGCTCACGCGACCCGGTGACCTCCCACTTCTCACCGACGTCGGCGACGATCACTTGGACTTCACCGCCTTGGCGCGGCCTTCGCCGTGCGCGATCGAGGCCGCGATCAGGCCCCGGAACAGCGGATGCGCCCTGGTCGGACGCGAGCGGAACTCGGGGTGCGCCTGCGTACCGATGAAGAAGGGATGCTGGTCTGCGGCCAGCTCGGCGTACTCGACCAGCCGGCCGTCGGGCGAGACGCCCGAGAAGGTCACGCCGACCTTCTCCAGCCGCTCGCGGTAGGCGTTGTTGACCTCGTAGCGGTGGCGGTGCCGCTCGTCGGCCTTGGCCTTGCCGTAGAGCTGGCGGGCCAGCGAGCCCTCGGTGAGCTTGGCGGTGTAGATGCCCAGCCGCATGGTGCCGCCCATGTCGCGCTCACCGGCCACGACGTCTTCCTGATCGGCCATCGTCGAGATGACCGGATGCTTGACGTCGGGGTCGAACTCGGCGCTGTTGGCCCCTTCGATGCCGGCCAGGTTGCGGGCCGCCTCGATGACCATGCCCTGCATGCCCAGGCAGATGCCGAGCAGGGGGATCTTGTTCTCCCGGGCGTGCCGGATCGCGCCGATCTTGCCTTCGATCCCCCGCACACCGAAGCCACCGGGGATGAGCACCCCGTCGACGCCGTCGAGCTCCCGGGCCGCTCCCTCCTGGGTCTGGCAGTCGTCGCTGGTCACCCAGCGGATGTTGACGCGGGCGTCGTTGGCGAACCCGCCGGCGCGCAGGGCCTCGGTGACCGACAGGTAGGCGTCGGGCAGGTCGACGTACTTGCCGACCAGCGCGATGGTGGCCTCCTTGGACGGCTTGTGGACCCGCTTGAGAAGTTCATCCCATTCGGTCCACTCGACGTCGCGGAACGGCAGCCCCAGGCGGCGCACGACGTAGGCGTCGAGGCCCTCGGAGTGCAGCACCTTCGGGATGTCGTAGATCGACGGCGCGTCGATGGCGGAGACGACGGCGTCCTCGTCGACGTCGCACATCAGGCTGATCTTGCGCTTGAGGGAGTTGGTGATCGGCCGGTCCGACCGGCAGACGATCGCATCGGGCTGGATGCCGATGCTGCGCAGCGCGGCGACGGAGTGCTGGGTCGGCTTCGTCTTCAGCTCGCCGCTGGGCCCGATGTAGGGCAGCAGCGAGACGTGCAGGAAGAAGACGTTGTCGCGGCCCACCTCGTGACGGACCTGGCGGACCGCCTCCAGGAAGGGCAGCGACTCGATGTCGCCGACGGTGCCGCCGACCTCGGTGATGACGACGTCGACGTCGGGGGCCGCCATGCCCCGGATGCGATCTTTGATCTCGTTGGTGATGTGCGGGATGACCTGCACGGTGTCACCGAGATACTCGCCGCGCCGCTCTTTGGCGATGACGTTGGAGTAGATCTGGCCGGTTGTGACGTTCGCCGAACCGTGCAACTCGGTGTCGAGGAAACGTTCATAATGACCGACGTCGAGGTCGGTCTCAGCGCCGTCATCGGTGACGAAGACCTCACCGTGCTGGAACGGATTCATCGTTCCGGGGTCGACGTTGAGGTAGGGATCGAGTTTCTGCATTGTCACACGGAGCCCGCGGAGCTTGAGCAGCCGGCCGAGACTAGAGGCCGTGAGGCCCTTGCCGAGGCTGGAGGCGACGCCGCCGGTGACGAACAGGTGTTTGGTGCTAACGGCGTTTCGCAAGGAGTCTCCCGTGGTCCGAAAAAGTGTCGGCCATGTCCACGGGCTTCGAGCTTATCAAAGCCTGGTGTCCCCAAGGCACCCACGTGCGGTAACCCGCCATAGATGGCGGTTTCACAAGAAGGTAACTTGATCCGTTATGTCGATGCGGCAACGGTTGCTGGGCCGTCTGATCCACCGGGTGTGGGCCTACATCCGCGAGGCCGGGGCCATCAGCCCCCACTCCCCAGCTGGCTATCGGTTCCGCAGACTGGGCGACGGCGTGTGCATCGCGTTCCCGGTGGGAGCCATCTTCGGCGAGCAGTGGATCGAGATCGGCGACCACACCCTGATCGGCGAACGGGTGTCGATCTCGGCCGGAATGTGGCCCGGCTTGGACCTGGGTCCCTCCTCGCTCGTACGGATCGGCGGATCCTGCTCGATCGGCCGCGGCAGCCACATCGTCGGCCACCAGTCGATCGACATCGGTGACCACGTCTTCACCGGCCCGTACGTCTACATCACCGACCAGAACCACGTCTACGACGACCCCGCGACCCCGGTCGGCCGCCAGTGGCCGCGTAACAATCCGGTCAGCATCGGCGAGGGCTCGTGGCTCGGCACCGGGGCGATCATCCTGCCCGGGACGCGCATCGGCCGGCAGTGCGTCGTCGCAGGTGGGGCGGTGGTCCGCGGCGAGTTCCCCGATCACTGCGTGATCGCCGGAGTGCCCGCGAAGATCGTGCGGCGGTACTCCCCCGAGGAGGGCTGGGTGGCGCCGGAAGTCCGGTTGATGCGGATCGCAGGAAGTTCCGGGGATATTTCGTAATAGTGGGTCGTTGTCCCCTCGAACCTCGAAGGGAGGGTGATCCGCTGTGTTCGCGACACTGACCGGGTTAGGGCTGTCGACGGCGGCCGGTCTGAACGCGTACATCCCGCTGATGGTCGTCGGCGTCCTCGCCAACGTGACCGACGCCGTGAAGCTGCCCGCCGAATACGCGTGGCTGTCGAACGGCTGGGTGCTCGGCATCATCGGGGTGCTGCTGCTGGCCGAGTTCGTCCTCGACAAGGTGCCCGTCGTCGACCACGTCAACGACATCATCCAGACGGCGATCCGCCCGGCGGCGGGCGGCGTGGTCTTCAGCGCGACCTCGGCCGCCTCACACCTCGACAACTCGACGTGGATGACGGAACACCCGGCCGTGGGCTGGGTCCTGGGGATCGTGACGGCGCTGATCGTCCACCTGGTGAAGTCGAGCGCCCGCCCCGTGGTGAACGCCACGACGGCCGGAGTCGGCGCCCCGGTGGTGAGCACGGTGGAGGACGCCGGGTCGCTCAGCCTCAGCCTGGTGGCCGTGTTCCTGCCCGTGCTGGTGCTGGTCTTCCTGGCGGGGATGATCGCCATCGGCTGGGTGGCGATACGCAGGGTCAGACGACTAAGACACACCAGACGTGCCACGAGGGCCGCAGGAGCGCGCTGAGGACGCCTCACAGCCCTCCGGGGGTATCGGGGGGCAGCGGAGTGGCGGCGAGATGGGCGAGCGGCGCCATGAAGCTCTCGTGGTCGACGCCCTTCAACCACCCGCACGACGAAGGCAGGCCTGCTCATCACGGCGCTCAGAGGGGAGCGCCGCCGAAGCCGATCTCGTTGCCGTCCGGGTCGCGGTAGGTGATCTTGCGCACGCCGTTCGAGTAGGTCTCCCGTTGCGCCGGCTCCAGCCCCCGTTCGGTGATTCCCGTCACCACCGTGTCGAGATCGCTCACGAAGATCGTGTGAATGGCGTGCCCGGCGCGCTCGGGCAGCAGCTCGATGTACACGTGCCGATGCTCCGCGAGCTCCCACACTGCCTCCACGTCGTTCGGGAAGAACGCGGGCGCGGATCCCAGCAGCCGCTCGTACCAATCCAGCGCCGCGGCGAGGTCGGTCACCGGGATCCCCGCGAACAGGTCGACGGTCACCCGACGCCGGCCGTCTTCATGTCGCGCACCTCGCGCTTCAGCTCCCTGATCTCGTCGCGCAGCCGGGCCGCGACCTCGAACTGCAGGTCGGCCGCCGCCGCGTGCATCTGCTCGGTGAGCGTCTCGACCAGCGACTCCAGCTGCGCACGGGGCATGTCGCCCACGATCGCCTTGGCGTGCTGGCCCGCCCCACGCGACTTCAGGCCCGGCACGGGGGCCTTGCCGCGCGACTGCTGACGCCCGCCGCCGCCCAGGAGCTCGGCCGTGTCGGCGTCTTCACGGTTGAGCGAGTCGAGGATGTCGGCGATCTTCTTGCGGAGCGGCTGCGGGTCGATGCCGGCCGCCTCGTTGTAGGCGATCTGCTTGGCCCGGCGCCGGTTCGTCTCGTCGATCGCCCGCTCCATGCTGGGGGTGATCTTGTCGGCATACATGTGGACCTGGCCAGAGACGTTACGGGCCGCACGCCCGATGGTCTGGATCAGCGACGTCTCCGACCGCAGGAAGCCCTCCTTGTCGGCGTCGAGGATGGCCACCAGGGACACCTCGGGCAGGTCGAGACCCTCACGGAGGAGGTTGATGCCGACCAGGACGTCGTATTCGCCCACGCGCAGCTCGCGCAGCAGCTCGATGCGCCGCAGCGTGTCGACCTCGCTGTGCAGGTAGCGGACCCGGATGCCGTTCTCCAGCAGGTAGTCGGTCAGGTCTTCGGACATCTTCTTGGTCAGCGTGGTGACCAGGACCCGCTCATCGCGGTCGGCGCGGGCGCGGATCTCCTCCATCAGGTCGTCGATCTGGCCCTTCGTCGGCTTGATCACGACCTCGGGGTCGATCAGGCCGGTCGGGCGGATGACCAGCTCGACGAACTCGCCCTTGGCCCGGCCCATCTCGTAGGGGCCCGGGGTGGCCGACAGGTAGACCGTCTGGTCGATGCGGCCGAGGAACTCCTCCCACTTCAGCGGGCGGTTGTCCATCGCCGACGGCAGGCGGAAGCCGTGGTCGACCAGGGTGCGCTTGCGGGAGGCGTCGCCTTCGTACATCGCGCCGATCTGCGGGACGGTCTGGTGGGACTCGTCGAGGACCAGCAGGAAGTCTTCGGGGAAGTAGTCGAGCAGGGTGAAGGGGGCGGTGCCGGCCTCGCGGCCGTCGATGTGGCGGGAGTAGTTCTCGATGCCGGAGCACGAGCCGATCTGGCGCATCATCTCGATGTCGTAGGTCGTGCGCATGCGCAGGCGCTGGGCCTCCAGCAGCTTGTTCTGGCCCTCCAGCTCGGCCAGCCGCCCGGACAGCTCGGCCTCGATGCCGTTGATCGCGCGCTCCATGCGCTCCGGACCGGCCACGTAGTGGGAGGCCGGGAAGATGTAGAGCTCCTGGTCTTCGGTGATGACCTCGCCCGTGAGCGGGTGGAGCGTGGCGAGCTTCTCGACCTCGTCGCCGAACATCTCGATGCGGACGGCGAGCTCCTCGTACTGAGGAATGATCTCGATCGTGTCGCCGCGCACCCGGAACGTGCCCCGGGTGAAGGCAAGATCGTTGCGCGCGTATTGCATGTCGACCAGGCGTCGGAGCAGGCGGTCGCGCTCGATCTCCTGGCCGACCTTCAGGCGGAGCATGCGATCGACGTATTCCTGCGGGGTGCCCAGGCCGTAGATGCACGACACCGAGGCGACCACGATCGTGTCGCGGCGGGTCAGCAGCGAGTTGGTCGCCGAGTGGCGCAGCCGCTCGACCTCCTCGTTGATCGAGGAGTCCTTCTCGATGTAGGTGTCGCTCTGCGGGACGTAGGCCTCGGGCTGGTAGTAGTCGTAGTAGCTGACGAAGTATTCGACCGCGTTGTTGGGCAGCATCTCGCGCAGCTCGTTGGCGAACTGGGCCGCGAGCGTCTTGTTGGGCTGCATCACCAGGGCGGGTCGCTGGAGCTTCTCCACCAGCCAGGCCACGGTCGCCGTCTTACCGGTTCCGGTCGCGCCCAGGACGACGGTGTCCTTCTCCCCCGCGCCCACCCGCCGCTCCAACTCGGCGATCGCCGACGGTTGGTCACCGGACGGCGACATCTCTGTGACGACCTGGAAGGGCGCCACCTTGCGCTGCAAATCTGTTAGCGGCCTCACGCCTCCATAACCTACGCGCCCCCACCGACAATTCCGGGGTCACCCGTTTGCAAGTACACGGCAAGTCAGCCCCGTTAGGTTACAAACGCACCAGGTTGGGGAACCCGGCGGCCTGCACCGGCCGTTGAAGCGATCAACCGTCACACATCAGTAGGAGCCTCCTAAAATGGTCTTCCGCAAGCTCATGGCCGCCTTCGGGGCCGGCGTCGAGGTCGACACCGTCCTCGCCACCTCCACCGTCCGCCCTGGCGAAACCCTCTCCGGCCAGGTCAACTTCGTGGGTGGCGGCAGCGACTACAACGTCGAGGGCATCTTCATCGACTTCACCGCCGTCGTCGAGGTCGAGAGCGGCGACAACGAGTACAACGCCAACTACAGCTTCCTGCGCCAGCAGGTCGCCGGCCCGTTCCACCTGACCGCCGGCGCCCGCCACTCCGCGCCGTTCCAGATCCCGGTCCCGTTCGAGACCCCGATCAGCGCCATCGGCGGCCACCCGCTGCGCGGTATGAAGCTCGGCGTGAAGACCGAACTGTCCCTGGCCGGCGCCCTCGACAAGGGTGACCTCGACCCGCTGTTCGTCACCCCGCTGCCGATCCAGGAACACCTGATCATGGCGCTCGACCGCCAGGGCTTCCGGTTCAGCAAGGCCGACCTGGAGCGCGGCACCCTCCAGGGCTCGCGCATGCCGTTCTACCAGGAGATCGAGTACTACGCCGGTCCCCAGTGGAGCCGCCACTTCAACGCCCTCGAGCTGACCTTCATCACCAACCCCCACGCGATCGACGTCATCCTGGAGGCCGACAAGCGCGGCGGCTTCATGAGCTCGGGCCACGACACCTACAACCGCTTCACGGTCCCCCTCAACGGCGACTTGGGCGCGGCCGAGCAGGCCCTCAACGCCGGCCTCCACCAGATGGCCCAGCGTCGCGGCTGGTTCTAACCTCTGAGATTTCTTCGGTACGGCTTCCGCCCACGCGGAAGCCGTTTCGTTTTACCGCCCCAGGACGAGCACCCCGAACCCCACGCAGCAGACCGCCAGCCCGAACCCGGTCGCCACGAACCTGCCCACCGGCACCCGCAGCCCGAACCGGCGGCACTGCTCGAACCACAGCAGGGTGGCCAGCGACCCCCAGGGCGTCACGATCGTCCCGGCGTTGGTGCCGATGAGCAGCGCGAGAATGACCGAGGTGTCCCCCGGCGGCAGCCCCTGCTCGACCGCGACATACGCGGGCAGGTTGTTGACCACGTTCCCCAGCCCGCCCCCGACGGCCGCCACGACGAACGGATCGCCGCCCTCGAGCCCGTCGAGCACTCCTTGCGCCTCCAGCGCCCCCACGACCAGGAACAGCCCGGTCACGAACACCAGCAGCCCCCACGGAATGAGCGCGAACGACAGCCGCGCCCGATCCCGCCACCCGAACACCCCGACCGCGACCACCGCCGCCACCACGGCGGCCACCTCGATCGGCACCCCGGCCAGCACCGCGAGCGCGAACGCCAGACAGGCGGCAGAAAGCACCCGGAACACGACGGGATCCCCGATCTCCACCTTCTCCGGCAGCGTGTACGTCTCCGGATGCCGCCGCCAGTAGAAGATCCACAGGAACGCCGCCGTGAACGCCAGAATCACGAGCTGCGGCAGCCACATCCGGGCCGCGAACTCCAGCGGCGGCAGGTCCAGCCGGTCGGCGGCCAGCAGGTTGGTGAGGTTGGAGACCGGGAGCAGCAGGCTGGCGGTGTTGGCGAGCCAGACGGTGGTCATCGCGAGCGGCAGCCCGGGGATGCCGGCCCGCGCCGCCATGGCCAGCAGGACCGGGGTGAGCAGGACGGCGGTCGTGTCGAGGTTCAGGAAGATCGTGGAAACCGCCGCGAACGCGAAGCAGACCGCGAAGAGAGCCGGGTAGCGCCCCTTGCCGGCACGGGCCAGCGCGGCCGCCACGACATCGAAGACCCGGGCCTCCTTGGCCAGCTCGGCCAGCACGATGACAGCGCACAGGAACACCAGCAGCGGCGCGATCCGCCGAAGGCTGCCCTCGCCGGCCTCCCAGGGAAGCACCCCGGTGGCCAGACAGCCGAGCCCGGCCAGCAGCAGCCCACCCCGAACCCAGTCAAGCACCCGCAACCGCTTCAGCACCGAACCCCAACCCGATCGCCCCGACCCCTGAGCCCCACCGATCGTGACCGCCCCGGCCCAAGATTGTGCCCGACCAGGAAACGGCGCCGGGTCCGGGGGCCATATCCACCTGGCACCATCTCTCGGAGCCCGAACCAACACGGTCGGCTGCGTGGTCGGTCAACTCTCGAACGTGCTCCGAGTCGGATCCCCATTGGTTGTGCTGCCGCTTGCCCACGGCAGCATCCGTGAATCCCAGCTGTGGCGGCCGGCCGGAGTCGCGGGACGGGCACATGCTCAGGGCGGCCGATGCCAGACCGAGAGAGGCTCACCACGTCCTCAGGGCGCGCTGATGCCGGACCGCACGGCTCACTACGTCGGACCACACAGGCCGCGTCAGCTGGACGTCAGCCGCGCCCACACCTCGTCGATCTGGCGATCGAGGTCTTCGACCGTGCCGTTGTTGTCGATCACGGTGTCCGCGATCGACAGCCGCTCCTCACGCGTCGCCTGTGCGGCGATGCGGGCCCGTGCGTCGGCCTCGGACATGCCCCGGCTCTCGGCCAGCCGCCGGATCCGGATCTCGTCATCCGTGTCGACGACGATCACCTGGTCGAAGGTCGGCGCCAGCTTGTTCTCGGCCAGCAGCGGCACGTCGTAGACGACCACCCCGCCAGGCGGGACGTCGTCCAGAAGCTCCTGGACGCGCACTCCCACCTTCGGATGGACGATCCCGTTGAGGACCGTGAGTTTCGCCGCGTCGGAGAAGACGATCGAGCCGAGTTTCTCCCGGTCGAGGGAGCCGTCAGGGCGCAGGACCTCCGCCCCGAACGCCGCCACGATCTCGGCCAGGCCCTCGGTGCCCGGTTCCACGACCTCGCGGGCGATCTTGTCGGCGTCGATGACGACCGCGCCGCGTTCGCCCAGGCGCCTGCTGACTTCGCTCTTGCCCGACCCGATGCCGCCGGTGAGCCCGATTTTCACGACCCGATCGTACTGACCCGTCGCATGTGCACCATCGTCAGGTGGTCTTGGACGCGCTCGCGACGGGTCTCGCCGTAGCCGAGGCGCTTGTAGAGGCGCAGGTTGGCGTTCGAGAGATGGCCGGTGAACAGGTCGAAGGCGCGGACGTCCGGGTATTCCTGGGCCACCTGCTCGTGGAGGGCCTCCAGGAGGGCGGTGCCGATGCCCTCGCCCTGGCGGTCGGGGGCCACGACGAGGCGGCCGACGACGCAGGTGCGTCCGTTGGTCGTGCCCGGCGTCAGGTCGGCGACCAGGCCGCGGACGGCGCCGACGATACGGCGGTCGTCGACGGCCTTCAGCAGGACGGCGCTCTCGATGGCCTTGCGGAGTTGCTCCAGAGACTCGATCAGCGGGGCGATGAAGGGGTCACCGTAGAGCTGGGCCTCGCTGACGTAGGCACCGCGCTGCAGGGTGAGGATCTCCCCGGCGTCGGAGCGTTCGGCGCGCTCGATCGTGACCATCGCGCCACACTACCGGTCCCGACGCCTTTACAAAGTAGATCACTAACTCGGAACAAAAAGCCCCGCCCACCGGAGTGGACGGGGCGATTTATGAGCTGTTAGCTCTGGCCACCCGCGAGCTTCTCGCGGAGCGCGGCCAGCGCCTCGTCGGAGGCGAGAGCGCCGCCCGTCGACTGGGTGGTGGTCTGCGTCTCACCGGTGTACGAAGACGGCGCGGCCTCGTTGGCCTCGGCGTCTTCGGCGCGGGCCTGCTCGACCTGCTTCTTGTGAGCCTCGAAGCGGGTCTGAGCCTCGGCGTACTGCCGCTCCCACTCCTCGCGCTGCTTGTCGAAGCCGTCGAGCCACTCGCCGGTCTCGGCGTCGAAGCCCTCGGGGTAGATGTAGTTCCCCTGGTCGTCGTACGTCGCGGCCATGCCGTAGAGCGTGGGGTCGAACTCGACGTCGACGCCGGCGTTCTCGTTCGCCTGCTTCAGCGAGAGAGAGATGCGGCGACGGTCGAGGTCGATGTCGATGATCTTCACGAAGATCTCGTCGCCGACCTGAACGACCTGCTCGGGGATCTCCACGTGACGCTCGGCCAGTTCGGAGATGTGGACCAGGCCCTCGATGCCTTCCTCGACCCGGACGAACGCACCGAACGGCACCAGCTTGGTGACCCGGCCGGGAACGACCTGGCCGATCTGGTGGGTGCGGGCGAACTGCTGCCACGGGTCTTCCTGAGTCGCCTTCAGCGACAGGGAGACGCGCTCGCGCTCCATGTCGACGTCGAGCACCTCGACCGTGACCTCCTGGCCGACCTCGACGACCTCAGAGGGGTGGTCGATGTGCTTCCAGGAAAGCTCCGAGACGTGGACCAGACCGTCGACGCCGCCAAGGTCGACGAAGGCGCCGAAGTTGACGATCGAGGACACGACGCCCTTGCGGACCTGGCCCTTCTGGAGGGTGTTGAGGAAGGTCTGGCGGACCTCAGACTGGGTCTGCTCCAGCCAGGCACGGCGCGAAAGAACCACGTTGTTGCGGTTCTTGTCGAGCTCTATGATCTTGGCTTCGAGTTCACGGCCGACGTAGGGCTGCAAGTCTCGCACGCGGCGCATTTCGACCAAGGACGCCGGGAGGAAGCCACGCAGGCCGATGTCGAGGATGAGTCCACCCTTGACAACTTCGATGACCGTACCCGTGACAATGCCGTCTTCGTCCTTGATCTTCTCGATCGTGCCCCAGGCGCGCTCGTACTGCGCGCGCTTCTTGGAGAGGATCAGACGGCCTTCCTTGTCCTCCTTCTGGAGAACCAGGGCCTCGACGTGCTCGCCGACTTGAACGACCTCAGCGGGGTCGACGTCGTGCTTGATCGAAAGCTCTCGCGAGGGGATGACACCCTCGGTTTTGTAGCCGATGTCGAGCAAGACCTCGTCTCGATCGACCTTGACGACGGTGCCTTCGACGATGTCACCATCGTTGAAGTACTTGATGGTCTCGTCGATCGCGGCGAGGAAGGCCTCCTCGGAACCGATGTCGTTGACCGCTACCTGCGGGGTGTTCGAGGTGGCCTCAGTGCTGCTCGTCATGTGTGGAATTGCTCCGAACCGGACAGATGTCGTTGTGTCGAGGCGCAGCAGGCCTGCTTCGTTCAACCGGGGATCAGGATTGAGCGAGCGCGAGCCCGCTCCCTTCGAGGCGCGCGCGAGCCCACAGCGCAGCGATCAGCATATGAGACCAGGCGAGCGGGGTCAATCCGAAGGCTCGGTGCGCAGCTTAATAGTAGATAACCTTTTTGCCACGCTTTGACGCAACATTGGCTCGAAGTTGACGAGGGGCGGAGAGACTCTCTGGATCTCCGTCGGCCGTGTAGCGCTCGCCCGGGTGGTCGTCGAGCCATTTGAGCCAGTAGGTCGAGCACCACCTGCGGCAGTCGCCGGCCAGCCCGTTGGCCTGGATCCGCTGGATTTCACGGGGGTCGTACCCCTTCGCGAACGGCGACTTCGACGGCTCGGCCCCGGCCAGGAACACGCCCTCGTACTTGTATTTGGTCCCGTCCCAGGACCCGCCGCGCCCCAAGGAGCCCTTCCTCGGACGTGACCCGAATGGGAGGGCGAAAGTGGAGAAATCCGCGACACCGAGTTTCTTCAGCAGCCGCTCGCCCCGGACGATCTGCTCGCTGACCTTCTTGTTGGACAGGCGCCGCAGATCAGGATGCGCCCACGTGTGGTTCGCCACCTCGAACCCATGTTCCAATAACCACCGGACCCCTGCCTTCTGCGCGTCTTCACCCTTCAGCCCGAAGGGCTCGCGGTTGACATAGAAGGTGGCGACCGGCCGGAAGGACGGGAACTTCTTCGCGACGTCGAAGATCACCGCCACGGCGGTGTCCTTCATCGGGTGCCCGTCGGCGTCCAGCGCGAAGTGGCTGGGGTTGCCGTCGTCGAAGGTGAGCACGACCGGATGGGCCCCGGCGGCGACGTCCATCTTCCCTTCGACGAACTCGGCGGCGGTCACCGGCACGTATCCGGCCCGCGCCAGCCGCTCCAGCTCCACCCGTAACTGCTTGGGCGTGCGGTCGATCGACGCGCTGCGATCCCACCGGATGCGGTGATACATGAGCACCGGCACGAGCCCGAGCTCGTTGGCGCCGGCCGCACGGGCCGACTCTTCGGTCGCCTGTACGGGGGCCGGCAGCGCGAACCCGGGTAACGCGGGCTTGGCCGGGGGCGGCGGCGCCTGCTCCACCTTCTTCTGTGCCTCGGCGTGGGGCGCCGGGGTGCGAGGAGAGGACGCCGGGCCGTGCATGAGCGAGAGCACGATCAACCCAAGGGTGACCACCACGACATTGGCCACACCGGTGATCGACACAACCTTCCGCACAGTCACCCGACCTTAGTCGTGATCACGTTCCAAATCGATGCGAAAGCTTCCCAAAACCAGCACCTATAACGGGGGATTCCCCCGAAGACCGCATCTCGCACCAGGCTCACAGGAGAGGATCCGCTTGCCCGACGGGCTCAGTGGCCCGCGTCCTCCCAGTTCGGCCCCACGCCCACGGAGACGTCGAGGGGAACCGTCAGCTCGTAGGCCGCCGACATCTCCTTCACGACCACCTGGCGCAGGTCGTCGAGCTCTCCGGGGTGGACCTCGAAGACGAGTTCGTCGTGGACCTGGAGCAGCATCCGGGAGCGCATCCCCGAGATCGCCCGCTGGACGTTGAGCATCGCGACCTTGATGATGTCGGCCGCGCTGCCCTGGATCGGGGCGTTGAGGGCCATGCGCTCGGCCATCTCGCGGCGCTGCCGGTTGTCGCTGGTCAGGTCGGGCAGGTAGCGGCGGCGGCCGAGGATGGTCGAGGTGTAGCCGTCGGTGCGGGCCTGGGCGACGATCGCGTTGAGGAAGTCGCGGATGCCGCCGAACTCCTCGAAGTATTCGTCTTTCAGCGCGCGGGCCTCGGCCACCGGGATGTTGAGCTGACCCGACAGGCCGAAGTCGCTCAGGCCGTAGGCCAGGCCGTAGTTCATCGCCTTGATCTTGGCGCGCATCTCGCCCGTGACCGTCTCGGGGGCGGTGTCGAAGACCTTCGCGGCGGTGGCGGCGTGGAAGTCGTGGCCCGACTCGAAGGCCTCGATGAGCGAGCGGTCGCCGCTCAGGTGGGCCATGATCCGCAGCTCGATCTGGCTGTAGTCGGCCGTGAGCAAGGTCTCATAGCCGGGACCGACGACGAAGCCCTTGCGGATGCGGCGGCCCTCGGCGGTGCGGATCGGGATGTTCTGCAGGTTGGGCTTCTCGGAGGACAGACGCCCTGTCGCGGCGACGATCTGGTTGAACGTCGTGTGGATCCGGCCGTCGCCTGCGATCTCCTTGATCAGGCCCTCGACCGTGGTGCGCAGCTTCTGCTGGTCGCGGTGGCGGAGCATGATCGTGGGGAGCTCGTGCTCGGTCTGGGTGGCGAGCCAGGCGAGCTGGTCGGCATCGGTGCTGTAGCCGGTCTTGATCTTCTTGGTCTTCGGCAGGTTGAGCCGCTCGAAGAAGATCTCCTGAAGCTGCTTGGGCGAGCCCAGGTTGAACTGCTCCCCCACCGCCGCGTGGGCGGCGTCGACGGCGAACTTCACCTCGGCGGCGAACTCGGCCTCCAGGGCGGCGAAGTAGTCGCCGTCGGCGGCGATGCCGGCCTTCTCGACCTCAGCCAGCACCCGGACCAGCGGGAGCTCGACGTCGATCACCAGGCGGGTGCCGCCGCGCTCGGACAGGTGGGTCTCCAGCGCCTCGGCCAGGTCGAGGACGGCCACGGCCTTCATCGCCAGGTCGCGGGCGGCCACGTCGTCGGCGTCGTCGAACAGGCTGGTCTGGCCGTTGGTCTCGGCGGTGTTCTCCAGCGTGCGGTGAAGGTAGCGCAGCACCAGGTCGTCGAGCGGGAACGTGCGCTGGCCCGGCATCGCCAGATAGGCGGCCAGGGCGGTGTCGCAGGTGAGGCCGCGCAGGTCGTAGCCCTGGGCCCACAGGCCGAGCAGCGGGCCCTTGCTGTCGTGGACGGCCTTCTCGATCGACTCGTCGGCCAGCCACGCGGCCAGGTCGGCCTCGTCGTCGGGGGTCAGCCGGGTCAGGTCGAGGTAGGCGGCGGTGCCGCCGGCGACCGCGAAGCCGATCGCGTCGATGCGGCCGGTACCGCTGCCCCAGCTGCCCGCGAAGGACAGGGCGGTGCGGCCCGCCGCGAGGGTGCCGAGCCAGGCGGCCAGGCCGCCGGGTTCAAGGGTGACGATGTCGGCCTCGAAGCCGCCCTCGACCTCGGGCTCGGCGGTGCCGAGCACCTTGAACAGGCGCTCGCGCAGCTCGCCCCTGATCTGGAGGCTGTCGAGGATCTTGTTGAGCTCCTCGCGGTCCCACTGGCCCATCACGAGCGCCGACGGCTCGGCGTCGAGGGCGACGTCGCGGCGCAGCTCGGTGAGCATGCGGTTGTGGATCACCTGGCCGAGGTGCTCGCGGAGCTTGTCTCCGACCTTCCCCTTGACCTCGTCGGCCCGGCGGACCAGTTCGTCGAGCGAGCCGAACTCACTGATCCACTTGGTCGCGGTCTTCTCCCCGACGCTCGGGACCGACGGCAGGTTGTCGCTGGGGTCGCCCCGCAGCGCGGCGAAGTCTGGATATTGGTTTGGGGTCAGGCCGTATTTCTCCAAGACCGCTTCAGGGGTGAAGCGCGTCATGTCGCTGATCCCCCGGCGGGTCATCAGAACGGTGACCTTCGGGTCGACCAGCTGGAGGGCGTCGCGGTCGCCGGTGACGATCAGGACGTCCATGCCCTCGCCGGAGGCGCGGGTGGCCAGGGTGGCGATCAGGTCGTCTGCCTCGAAGCCGGCCAGAGACAGGTGGGGCACCTTCATGACGTCGAGCAGCTCGTAGATGAGCTGCATCTGACCGCGGAAGTCTTCGGGGGTCTCGGAGCGGTTGGCCTTGTAGGCGGCGTAGGCCTCGTGGCGGAAGGTCGGCTCGCTCCGGTCGAAGCAGACCACCAGGTGGGACGGCGTCTCGTCGCGCATGATGTTGATCAGCATCGACAGGAAACCGTAGACCGCTTCGGTGTGCTGGCCGTCGGTCGTCATGAGGTTGGCGTCCTTCAGCGCGTAGAACGCCCGGTAGGCCAGTGAATGGCCGTCCAGCAGCAGCAAGCGGGGGGTCTCTTCGGTCTTCGCCACCCTCAGAGCCTAGTCTCCCCCTACGACAGAACCACCCGGAAAGGAAGAGCCTTGACCCAAGAGCTCGTCGCTCTGATGAACGCCTCAGGAACCGGCCATCTGCCTGATCGGATGGGCATCGAATTCCTCGAGGTGACCGCCGAGAAAGTGGTCGCGCGGATGCCGGTCGAGGGCAACACCCAGCCGTTCGGGCTGCTGCACGGCGGGGCCTCGGTGGTGCTGGCCGAGACGGTCGGTTCGATCGCGGCGATGTTCGCGGCGGGCGAGGGCCGGGCCGCGGTCGGCATCGAGATCAGCGCGACCCATCACCGGTCGGCCAGGTCGGGGTATGTCACCGGCACCGCCACCCCTCTTCACCTGGGGCGCACGCTGGCGACGTACCAGATCGAGGTGGTCGACGACGAGGGCCGCAGGGTGTGCACGTCGCGGCTGACCTGCATGCTGCGCGACCAGCGGAATTCCTGACCCGAAAGCTGACACAACAGCCCCAACGGTCGCTACCGTTGGGTGCCGAGGGCCCGTGGTGAGCTGAGTAGATAACGTGCGGCGCCGGGGAAGTGCCGCACGGTCCCAAAGGCAGCCGCGGGCCCTTTACATCTTCCTGACATTTCGGCCCCTCACCTGCGCCGACTTTGCAAACGCCGATGACACAGGCAGGTCACCGATTGGTGACGAACTGTCCGTAACCGGGCGTTCGGCTCTATGCTCCGGCCATTACACCGTGGACCTAATCACGGTGTCCCGTGTTCGGGATGACGAGGCACAACCCCGTCATGACCTACGAGGAGCACCATTGCGCAGAGCCGTGATCGCGTTCACGGCCTTCATGGGTGGACTCATTCTCGTCTTCTTGGTCGGAGCGTCCACAGCGTGGGCCGAAGGCGAAGAGGTCAGAGGCACACTCAGACTCCAAGGCCAGCCTGTACAAGGCGTGAAAATCACCGTGACCTCCGACGCTGACGCGCCCGTCGGAGACGCCACGACCGGAGCGGATGGGACCTGGAGTGTTCCCATCGAGAAGTCCGGCTCGTACAAGGTGACGCTGGACCAGGCCACCCTTCCTGCGGGGAAGGCGCTCCGGGACCCTAACCGGGGGACGCTGACCGTCCAGGTTTTCGAGGGCAACGCCCGCAACGTGCTGTTCGGATTGGTCGACGCGAACGCCCCGCCCGCAGGGCAGGGTGACGACGGTGGTGGGAGCTCGTATTGGACGCGGGTCGCCCAGCTCGTCTTCGAAGGCTTGAACCTCGGTTTGATCATCGCGCTCGGCGCGGTCGGGCTGTCACTGATCTTCGGTACGACCGGACTGACCAACTTCGCCCATGGTGAGCTGCTCACCATCGGCGCTTTTCTCGCGTTCTTCTTCAACACCGTCCTCGGCCTTCACCTGCTGATCGCGGCGCCCATCGCGCTGGTGATCGCGGCGGCCTTCGGCTGGGGGCAGGACCGGTTCTTCTGGGGCCAGCTGCGGCGCCGCAAGACCGGCCTGATCTCCATGATGATCATCTCGATCGGCCTCGCCCTGTTCCTGCGGGCGCTGCTGCTCTTCCTGTTCGGCGGCGGCGGCGAGTCCTACGACCAGTACGTCGCCCAGGCCGGCATCCAGATCGGCCCGATTTCGGCCACGCCCAAGAGCCTCGTCGCCATGGGCATCGAGATCGTGGTGCTGATCGCGGTGGGCCTGGCGCTGACGTACACCCGGCTCGGGAAGGCGACCCGCGCGGTCGCCGACAACCCCGCGCTGGCCTCGTCGTCGGGCATCAACGTCGACCGGGTCATCCGCATCGTCTGGGCGGCCGGCACCTGCATCGCCGCACTGGCGGGCATCCTGCTCGGCACCACCCAGAACCTGAACTTCCAGATGGGTCAGCAGGTCCTCCTGCTGATGTTCGCCGGCGTCACGCTCGGCGGCCTGGGCACCGCGTACGGCGCCCTCGTCGGCTCGCTGGTCGTCGGCATGTTCGTCCAGGTCTCCACGCTGTGGATCCCGCCGGAGATGAAGACCATCGGCGCGCTGGTCGTGTTGATCATCGTGCTCATGGTCCGGCCGCAGGGCATTCTCGGCCGTCGCGAGCGGATCGGTTAGGAGGCACACATGGACTGGACACTCATCATCAGCCGTGCCGTCGAAGCCGGCATCGGCTCCGAGGCCATCATCTACGCCCTCGCGGCGATCGGCCTCAACGTGCAGTTCGGCTACACCGGCCTGCTCAACTTCGGCCAGGCGGGCTTCCTGGCCATCGGCGCGTACGCCATCGCGGTGACCGTCGCCACCTTCGGCCTGCCCTTCTTCCTGGGCGTGGGAATCGGCCTGCTGCTGGCCGCCGTGATGGCCCTCTTGCTGGGCATCCCGACCCTGCGACTACGGGCCGACTACCTCGC
The DNA here is from genome assembly GCF_001570545.1 of Herbidospora mongoliensis. Classification (GTDB taxonomy): domain Bacteria; phylum Actinomycetota; class Actinomycetes; order Streptosporangiales; family Streptosporangiaceae; genus Herbidospora; species Herbidospora mongoliensis. The sequence continues at coordinate 644,730 of NZ_BBXD01000009.1, forward strand.
CATCGTCACCATCGCGGCAGCGGAGATCGTCCGCCTCGTCGTGCGGTCGGTCGCGCTGTCGGACACCTTCGGCGGCACCGACGGCCTCCAGGCCTTCTCGGGCTCCTTCTACGACATGAACCCCTACCCCCCGGGTGAATACGGCATCCCGCCGATCATCGGGTTCGACAACCGGTCGATGTGGGTGCTGACGGTCGGCTGGGTCCTGGTGGCCGTCGCCTCGTTCATCCTGTTCATGGCGATGAAGAGCCCGTGGGGCCGCGTGCTCAAGGCGATCCGCGAGGACGAGGACGCCGTGCGCAGCCTCGGCAAGAACGTGTTCTCGTACAAGATGCAGGCGCTGGTCATCGGTGGCGTCATCGGTTCGCTGGGCGGGTTCATCTTCGCCCTGAGCCGGTCGGCCGTACAGCCCGACCTGTTCTCGACCGACCTGACGTTCTACGCGTACACCGTGCTGATCCTCGGTGGCGCGGCCCGGATCCTCGGCCCGATCGTCGGCTCGATGCTGTTCTGGCTGCTGCTCATCTTCATCGGCACCGGGATGGAAGAGGCCGTCAACAGCGGCGCGATCACCTTCATCACGGTCAACCAGGTCGGCGCGATCCGCCTGATGCTCGTCGGTCTCGGTCTCGTGCTGCTGCTGATCTACCGGCCGCAGGGCATCTTCGGGGACAAGAGGGAGATCTCACTCGATGCACGCTGAATCGGTCCCGGCCGGCAAGACGGCGGCGCTGAAGGCCTTCGAAGGCATGGCCGCCGAACCCGGCGTCAAGAAGCCCGACCCCATCCTCGTCGTCGACAACGTGGTGCGCCGCTTCGGCGGCCTCACCGCCGTCAACGTCAACCACGTCGAGATCCAGCGGGGCAGCATCACCGCCCTGATCGGCCCCAACGGCGCCGGCAAGACGACGTTCTTCAACCAGCTCACCGGCTTCGACACCGCCGACGAGGGCCAGTGGACGTTCAACGGCCAGAACATGAACGGGGTGTCGGCCTACAAGGTCGCCCGCCAGGGCATGGTCCGCACCTTCCAGCTCACCAAGGCGCTGTCCAAGCTCACCGTCATCGAGAACATGCGCCTGGGCGCGCAGGCCCAGAGGGGTGAGAACTTCTTCCGCGGCCTGATCCCGAGCCTGTGGCGCGGCCAGGAGGACGAGATCACCCTCCAGGCCGAGGAGCTGCTCGAACAGTTCAAGCTCGACGCCAAGCGCGACGACTTCGCCGGCAGCCTCTCGGGCGGCCAGCGCAAGCTGCTGGAGATGGCCCGCGCCCTCATGGGCAAGCCCGAGCTGGTCATGCTCGACGAGCCGATGGCCGGTGTGAACCCGGCTCTGACGCAGTCGCTGCTCGGCCACGTGAAGAACCTGCGTGAGCTCGGTATGACGGTCCTGTTCGTCGAGCACGACATGGACATGGTCCGCGACATCTCCGACTGGGTCATCGTGATGGCCCAGGGCGAGGTCATCGCCGAGGGCCCCCCGGACGGCGTCATGTCCGACCAGCGGGTCGTGGACGCCTACCTGGGCGCCCACCACGACGCGCCGCTCTCGGCCGAAGAGGAGGAGCGTCAGCTCCACGAGGCCGAGGCCGAACTCGACGCCACCCTCGAGAAGGAGGTCAAGGAATGAGCGCCGCCGACTCGAACGTGATCGTCGACCGCTCGGCCCACGTGGCCGCCGCCGGAGACGCGCTGCTGCGCTGCGACGAGCTGCTCGCGGGCTACCTGCCGGGCGTGAACATCCTCAACGGCGCCGACCTCTACGTGAACGACGGCGAGCTGATCGGCATCATCGGCCCCAACGGCGCCGGTAAGTCGACCCTGCTCAAGGCCATGTTCGGCCTCGTGGAGGTCCGGTCGGGCTCGATCGTCCTCAAGGGCGAGAACATCACCGGTCTGAAGGCCCACGCGCTCGTGGAGCGCGGGGTCGGCTTCGTGCCGCAGACCAACAACGTGTTCCCGTCGCTGAGCGTCGAGGAGAACCTGGAGATGGGCGCCTTCCAGACGCCCAAGAAGTTCAAGGAACGCTTCGAGTTCGTCTGCGAGATCTTCCCCGCCCTCAAGGAGCGCCGCAAGCAGCGGGCCGGCTCCCTGTCGGGCGGTGAGCGGCAGATGGTCGCCATGGGCCGCGCCCTGATGACCGAGCCGTCCGTCCTCCTCCTGGACGAGCCGTCGGCGGGCCTGTCGCCCAAGCTGCAGGACCTGGTGTTCATCCAGGCCCAGCAGATCAACCGGGCCGGGGTCACCGTGGTCATGGTCGAGCAGAACGCCCGCCGCTGCCTGCAGATCTGCGACCGGGGCTACGTGCTGGACCAGGGCCGGAACGCCTACACGGCCTCCGGCAAGGACCTGATGAAGGACCCGAAGGTCATCGAGCTCTACCTGGGGACGCTGGCCAAGGCCTGATGTCTCCTGCTCGAAAAGGCCACCGGGTCGTCCCGGTGGCCTTTTCCGGTTTCCGTACGGGAAAGGGGTTCCGCCCATGCCACTCGGCCGCCTGCTCGCCGCTCTCTCCCTCGCCGCGCTGACCGCCTGCGCCACCGCCCCGCCCCCGCCGACGGCGGCCTCCACCGATCTGTACGTCACCGGCGCCGACCCCGACGACGACCCGTGCGAGCGGGTGGTGTCGGCACTGGGGTTCGCCGAGCTCATCCTGAAGCCCGCGGGGCAGGAGGAGAGCCAGGAGTTCGGCGAGGGCGTGCGGGGGCGGATCGCCTATGGGGAGGGCGTCATCCTGACGTACGGGCCGAAGCTCCCGAAGGAGCTGGCCGGTCATGCCGCGACGCTGAAGCGGACGATCCGCGAGCTGGTGCCGGCCGCGACACCTCACGAGAAGGCGGTCGCGTCACTGAAGGAATGGCGGGCGGCGGCCACCGCGATCGAGCGGGGCTGCGAGGCGAGCTCGGAATAGATTCCGACAAGCCACACAAATTGCTATTCGATGACTATTGCGGCATTAAGGGCCGTTCAATTCACCCCCGCCAATGACGTGATTGTCGTGATAAAACGGCATCCTGCTGCGCTAGGGTCGGATGTGTTCACGAGTGCGCGGCCGGCCGACTAGTACTACTCCGGAGCGGCCTGTTGGCACTCGTGGAAAGGTTCGGAGTGGATGAGTTCGCCCACATCTGACGATGATGCGTCTGACGACGAAGACGGGATACCCCCGGAGTCCAGGGCGGATTCGCGTCAATCGGGCAGCAGGTTCCAGCGCCACCTTGCGACGGCGGTGAAGATCAGCGCGCTACTTACTGTGCTGATCGAGCTTTTTGTCGCCATTCGCGGTGGCTGACCCGAGTTAGGGCTCGGGCCAGGCCGCTGCATCCCGGGCGGAGGTTTCGCGACAAGGCAAGTGGAGTCCGGAACCTTCGCCCTTTTCGTCGCTCCTATTACATCGCGACGGGTGAACAACTGAGGCTATCTCTACATAGATAGATGGTGTCTCTCGATGCGAAGCTCCATTCGTCTTACATCGGCCACTCTCGACGTGCTGCGCGTGTTCCAGGACGCAGGATCGGCCGATGTCTACGGTCTGCAGCTCGTGGCCGACACCGGCCGACCGTCCGGGACGGTATACCCCCTGCTCTCCCGTCTGGAGGAGGCCGGCTGGATCGAGGGCCACTGGGAAGGCGACGGCAGCCGGGGTAGAGGTCCCCGGCGCCGGTACTACCGCGTCACCCAGGAAGGCGCGGACCGAATCACCCAGGCGGTCCGCATCCACTCCCCCACCCCCTCCTCCGCCCCTCAGCCGCCCTCTGCGCCCGGCCTGGCGACCGGGGCCCCCGTGACACCCCAGCAGGTGATCGCGGGGTTCCTGGCCCCTCTGCAGCGGTTGCGTGAGCGGGCCGGAAACCCTTCACTGCGCCGCCTGGCGGCTCTGACCTTCTACAGTCCCGCGGCGTTGTCGGAGGCCCTGTCGGGCCGTTCCCTGCCGTCCGAACGCCTCGTCCGCGCCTACGTGTCGGCCTGCGGCGGCGACCCCGACGAATGGACGCTGCGCCGGTCCCTGGCCGAACAGAGCATCGAGTCGCAGGTGTGGTTGCCCTTCTCGTTCGAAGACTTCTATCCACTCGGCGTGCGCTGGGCGCGTGCCGCGCTCGCACCGCTGTCGACGTCGTTATCGGAGGCCGACGTAGAGGACATCTCCCACGAGACGTTGCTGACCGTCTTCGAGATCTGGCGGCGGGGACCGGAACTACGACGGGTCGTGTCGGCGACTGCCCTTCGGCACGGCCGCCGTAGAGCCCGCACGCTGCTCAACACGGCCCCCCTGGGCGAGGCCGATACCGGCCCCGTACTCCCGGACATCGCCGAAGAGGTGGCCGGGGAGGCCGCCGCACGCGACTTGCTCAGAGACCTGAGCCGGTCGAGCGCGACCATCATCAGGCTCTCCGCCGATGGCCACGGCATCCACGAGATCGCCCGGCTGATCGGACTGCCGGTGCGGGCCGTCAAGAACCGCCGCAACCAAGCCGTGAGATCGATCCGCGGTTCCGGCCTCTCGGGCGGAGGGGAGGAGTCCCAGTTGCGGGCTTACCTCGGCGAACTGCGCCGCCGCGCGGGAATGCCCTCGCTGCGCTGGATCGCCGTTCGAATCGGTTACAGCCACACGCACGTGGCGGCCGTGCTCGGCGGAACCATGAGCCACCCCTCATGGCGTTTCACCGAACGCTATGTGCACGCCCTCAACGGAGCGACCGGGCACGCTCGTTTCCTATGGGAGCAGTTGCACGCTCAGCGGGACGTCCGGCAGCCCGCGAGCTATTCGGACGTGGCCGCCAAGAGTGGCGACACATTCGCCCTGTGGAACATGGCCGACCGCCTCGAACAGGCGGGCCGGACCGACGACGCGGCCTCGGTCTGGCAGGTCGCGGCCGAGAGCGGCAACACCTACGCAATGACCGTCATGGCCGACCTGCTGGACCGAGCGAACCGGATCAGCGAGGCGGAGCGCTGGCTACGGGCCGCCGCCGAAGCGGGCGACACCGACGCGCTGCACTCCCTTTCCGGGATCCTGGAAAGGGAGGGCCGCGTGGAGGAGGCGAAGGCCTTGTGGAAGGACCGGGCCGAGGCCGACCCGCGGGCCCGGACCGAACTCGCACGGCTCCTGGAGCGCGCCGGACTAGTCGAGGAGGCAATAGCGGTCTGGCGTGCCGCCGCCGCGAGCGGAGGCACGTATCCAACCAGAGAACTCGTACGCATCCTGTTGGACTCCGCGCGTGTCTCCGAGGTCGTCGACGCCTGGAGACATGCCGCCGGGCAGGGCAACCCCTTCGCCGATCAGGAACTGCTCGACCACCTGATGACCGTCGACGACCTGCAGGCCGCCTTCGAGCAGCTACACGTGCTCGGCGGGGCAGCCACCCCCGCTTCCGTCCTGCGACTGTCCGCCAAATTGGAGAAAGCCCTGCGGGTGAGGGACGCGGAGTCGATCCTTCGCGAAGCATCCGCCTCGGGAGGAGGCTGGGCGATCCACGCGCTGGCCGGGCTGCTGCGCCGGAGCGGCCGCCTTACCGAAGCGGTCGATGTGCTGTTGCCACTCGCCCACGATCGTGTTCCCGAGGCGATGGGACCACTGGCCACGATGCTGGAGGACATGGGTCTCGCGGCCGACGCTGCGGCGATCTGGCGAACGCTCGCCCAGGCTTCTGGGGACGCCGACCTGCAGCGTGAGGCCACGGAACAGGCCGACCGCATCGCCGCCGCCCTAACCGAACGGACCGTGCCGCCGCCACCCGCCGGCTTGTGGAGGCCCGCCACCCGGCATGTTGAGGACCTGCTGCGTCGGCAGACCTCAGAGGAAGGGGGCGTCGCCCTCCTCGCCCTAAGCCAAATGCTCGACGGAGAGGGGCGCGCGGAGGAGGCCGACCGGCTCCTCTCAGGGGCGGCATTGAAAGGGGACGCACTGGCCGCAGAGGCACTGGCCCGCCGCCGTAAGCGCCGACGCCCCTGAGCATCGGAAGTGTTCACACGGGGTGGTGGCGTCCGGGAAAAGGGAAGGCCCCCGCCGTCCTCTCGGACGACGGGGGCCTCAGTCAAAGCTGAGCGGGAAGATCAGCCTCAGACCTTACCGGCGAGGTAGGTCTCGTTGGTGTACTTGTTGTCCTTGCCGTACTTGTAGATGCCGATCGTCGCCTCGGACGGGTCGCCCGCGTCGGAGAACTCGACCGGGCCGCTGACGCCGTCGTAGTCGATGTCAGTGCCGGCCTTCACCAGGTCAAGGCAGGCCTTGAACTCGGTGCACTTCGTGCCGCCCTTGCTGACCGCGACCAGGTTCTTCGAGATGCCGGTGCCCGAGTCGTCCTTGCCCGCCTCGGCGGCCAGGGCGATCAGGATGGTGGCGTCGTAGGACTCCGGCGCGTAGCTGAAGTCACGCAGGTCGGGGTTGATCTTGAGCAGGTTCTCCTTGAACTTGCCCTCGGAGGCCGCGCCGGGCAGGGTGCCCTTGACGCCCTCGAGCAGGCCCTCGGGGAAGTCCGGCGAGTAGTCGGCCAGGTTGCCGTCGACGAAGTAGATCTTGACCTTGTCCGGGCCCAGACCCTGCTTCTCGAGCTCGGGGATGAGCTTCTTCGTCTCGTCGAAGGAGATCAGCGCGATCGAGTCGGGGTTGGCTTCCTTGATCTTCGCGACGTCGGCCGAGAAGTCAGGGGCGGCCGGGTCGTAGGCGACCTCGGACGCGATGGTGCCGCCACCGGTCTCCACCGACTTCTTGACCTCGGCCGCGAGGCCGGTGCCGTAGGAGTCCTGGCGGTTCAGGATGGCGATGTTCTCGCCGCCGTCCTGGATCATCAGGTCACCGAGGACGCGACCCTGCAGGACGTCCGACGGGGCGGTCCGGAAGTAGAAGCCCTTGTCGTTGTACGCCGTGAACTCCGGCGAGGTGTTCGCCGGCGAGAACTGGACCACACCGGCGTTGACGATCTTGTCGATCACGGTGAGGGACACACCCGAGGATGCGGCACCGATGATCGCGTCGGCCTTCTGCTGCAGCAGCTTGTCGACGGACTGCGAGGCGATGTCCGTCTTAGCGTCACCGGAGTCGGCGTGGATCTTGGTCACCGGCTTCCCGAGGACACCGCCGGCAGCGTTGATCTCTTCCACGGCGAGGTCGACGCCGGCGAACTCCGGCGGGCCGAGGAAGGCCAGGTCACCAGTCTGCGGCAGGATCGAGCCGATGGTGAGGGTGCCGTCGCCCGCGGTCGCCGCCGTCGTGGCGGGAGCCGCGCTGGTCGCGGCCGGCGCCGAGGTGGCCGGCGCGGCAGTCTCCTCGCCACCACCACAGGCGGTCAGGGCAAGGCTGGCGGCCGCGGCGACTGCGAGCACCCGCCCCATGGGGGCAATACGGATCATGAAGTGTCTCCTTCATCCACACAACGAGGCGCCAGGTTCAACCAGGACACCGCCTCGTTCGAATGCTGGAAACGTACATAACTCCCGGGGGTGTGAACAGGAAAGCGTCTGAACTGTGGACACTTGGATGCGGAGTCGTAATAACTCCTCAACACAAACCCTCCGGCTCTGACCTGCGTGGTCGCGAGCCGGAGGGATCTTGGTCCGGTCAGGCGGGCGAATCAGGCGTCCCAGCCGCCTCCGTCACCACGATCTGGGCGACCTGGCGCATGCTCAGCCGCCGGTCCATCGAGGCCTTCTGGATCCACCGGAAAGCCTGCGGCTCGGACCAGCCGTGCTGGGCCATGAGCAGGCCTTTCGCCCGTTCTACCAGCTTTCGGGTCTCCAGCCGCTCGGTGAGGGTGGTGACCTCCTTCTCCAGGGCGGCCATCTCCTCGTGACGGCTGACCGCCATCTCGATGGCCGGCACCAGATCACCCTTGGTGAACGGTTTGACCAGGTAGGCCATCGCGCCGGCCTCTCGCGCCCGCTCGACCAGGTCTCGCTGCGAGAACGCCGTCAGGATCAGGCACGGGGCGATGCGCTCCGACACGATCCGCTCGGCGGCCGAGATGCCGTCGAGGACGGGCATCTTCACATCGAGGATCACCAGGTCCGGCCGGAGCTCGGTGGCGAGCTTCACGGCGCTCTCCCCGTCGCCGGCCTCGCCGACGACGGCGTAGCCGTCTTCCTCCAGCATCTCCTTCAGGTCGAGGCGAATCAGGGCCTCGTCTTCCGCAATCACCACTCGCCGCTGCGTTCCACTCACGCACAAGAGGTTACCGACGTCCGCTAGATTGGGACCACGCACGCCCCGATAGACCAACGGCAGAGTCAATGGCCTCAAAATCCATCAAGTGTGGGTTCGAATCCCACTCGGGGCACACTTCCCTCATGCCCTGATCTCTGCCGTGAGCTCGGCGAGGCGCGCGGCGTCGGCCGGGTCCAGCGTACGCAGCGTGAGCGGCAGCGGCCTGCCACGGTCCACAGCGGTGAGCGGCGCCTTCGGCGGGTCGTCGATGAAGTCGTGTACGGGCGCCACCGACGCCTCCACGGTACGCGCCGCCAGTCGTGCGGCCACCCGGAGCGCCAGGCGCAGCGGCGGGGGCAGCATCGACGCGTCGCCGCTGCGGGTAAACCCGGGGTGGTAGAGGACGTACGGCACCCTCTCCCCGTGCTCGGCGGCGTAGGCGACGCCGAGCAGGTCGTTGGCGCGGCCGGCCTGCAACTGCGCGCGCACCATGCCGTAGCCCCGGGTGAGCTGCGGGTCGTCCCAGGCGATCGCGCCCTTCGTGGTCCCCACCCCGGCGACGTTGACGATGACGGGCCGGGCACTGGCCGACAGCAGCGGCGTCAGCCCGTGGCTCAGCAGGTGGCGGCTCAGGTAGTACAGCGCGAACGTCGTCTCCAGCCCGTCGGCGGTCACCGTCCGCCTGGGCGCCTGCCGGTTGGCGAACAGCGCCAGGGCGTCCACCACCGGCGTCGCGGCGGTGATCGCCGCGATGGCGGCCCTGTTCCCGGCCAGGGTGCTCAGATCGGCGTGGACGAATTCGACCGCTCCCCCGAGCCGTTCGCCCTTCGCCCGGTTGCTGCCGATCGCGAACACCCGGTCGCCGCGGGCGGCCCTGGCCAGCGCGAGCGCGCGCCCCATGCCGTCGGTGCCGCCGCTGATCACTGTGACTGCCATAGCCTCACTATCGGGAAGCGGCCGATTCAGCGACAAGAAGGCAGTTTCATGTCCGATACGCACACGCAGGTGCCCTCCGTGCTCGCCGCTGAGCTGCCGTCTCCGGTCCCGGCCCAGGAGTACGAGGACTGCCCCGTCACCGACGTCCTGCGCCGCGTCGGCGACAAGTGGACCGTGCTGGTCATCGTCCTGCTCGGCCGACGGCCCCACCGGTTCAACGAGCTGCACCGGGCCGTTGAGGGCATCAGCCAGCGCATGCTCACCCGCACCCTGCGGGCCCTGGAGGACGACGGGCTGGTCAGGCGGGAGGTCTTCCCCACTCTTCCGCCCTCGGTCGAATACAGCCTCACCGGCCTCGGCGTCTCGCTGCTCGCGCCGCTGTCGGCGCTGGCCGACTGGGCGGTGAGTCACCAGGCCGAGATCGCCGCCGCCAGAAAAGCCGAAAGGCCGCCACGTGTGACGTGACGGCCGTTTCGTCGGAAGGTCAGCCGATGCTCGGGTTGGCCACGGCCGAACCGAGGATGTGCACGCGCAGCGCGTTGGTCGACCCGTGGTTTCCGGGAGGCGAGCCCGCCACGATGACGATCTTGTCGCCCTTCTCGAACGTGCCGAGGGCGAGCAGGGACGCCTCCACCTGACGCACCATGTCGTCGGTGTGGTGCACGAACGGCACCTCGAAGGTCTCCACGCCCCACGTCAGCGCGAGCTGGCCGCGGACCACGGGGTTCGAGGTGAACGCGATCAGCGGGATCGGGCTGCGGTAGCGGGCCAGGCGGCGGGCGGTCTCACCGGACATGGTGAAGGCCACCAGGGCCTTGGCCCCCACGATGGCACCTACCTCGGCGGCGGCGCGGGCGATGGCGCCACCGGTCGACTCGGGACGCCGGTCGAAGTGGTGGGTGGAGCGCAGGGTCGCGCCCTCGGCGGCGGAGGCGATGCGGGCCATCGTCGAGACGGACTCGATCGGGTAGTTGCCGACCGACGTCTCACCCGACAGCATGACCGCGTCGGCGCCGTCCATGACCGCGTAGGCCACGTCGGAGGTCTCGGCCCGGGTCGGCCGGGGTGCGGCCATCATCGAGTCGAGCATCTGGGTCGCCACGATGACCGGGTGGGCCTTCTCGCGGCAGAGTTCGATGATCCGGCGCTGGACGATCGGGACCTGCTCCAGCGGGAGTTCGACGCCCAGGTCGCCACGGGCGACCATGACGCCGTCGAAACGGTCGACGATCGCCTCGAGGGCGTCGACGGCCTGCGGCTTCTCGATCTTGGCGATGATGGGCAGGTGAACGCCCTCTTCCTCCATGATGCGGTGGACGATGTCGGCGTCCTCCGGCGCGCGCACGAACGACAGCGCGATCATGTCGAAGCCGGTCCGCAGGGCCCAGCGAAGGTCGATCTCGTCCTTCTCGGTCAGGGCCGGGGCGCTGACGGCCACGCCCGGCAGGTTCAGGCCCTTGTTGTCGGAGATCATGCCGCCGACGATGACCCGGGTGGTCACCCGGGGACCCTCGACCTTGACGACCTCGAGGTGGAGACGGCCGTCGTCGACGAGGACGGTGTCGCCCGGCTTCACGTCGCCGGGGAGGCCCTCGTAGGTGGTGGAGACCATGTCGCGGTCTCCGGGGACGTCTTCGGTGGTGATCGTGATGATGTCACCGACGCCGAGACGGACCGGTCCGGAGGCGAACTTGCCCACCCGGATCTTGGGTCCCTGGAGGTCGGCCAGCACGCCTACCGCGCGGCCAAGCTCCTCGGCTGCCTCCCGCACCCGGTCGAAGACCTCTTGGTGCAGCTCATGGCTGCCGTGGGAGAGGTTGAAGCGGGCGACGTCCATGCCCGCGCTGATCAGCTCCCGCAGCCGTTCCGGAGATGAGGTGGCGGGACCTAGGGTACAGACGATCTTTGCTCGACGGCTCACGAGTCCTAGCCTAATTGGTCCAGACCACTTGAATGTGACGGCATCCATAGCTGTGGCCAAATTGTCAATGACTTCACGCGATAGCCGACGTGTCCTAACGTTGCCCGTTATGGGGTGTTTCAGGAGGTTGGCTGCCGTCTCGGCGCTGATGAGCGTCCTCGCGTGCGGGGGACAGGCTACCGAATCGACCGCGCCCCCCACCGGCGTTTCGGTCGCGTTGCAGCAATGGCGTTCGGATGTCGCGGTCCATCGGATCCAGGTGTCGGTCACCAACACCTCCACCACTCCCCTGCGCATCACCGACCTGCGGCTCGACTCCGGATCGTTCGAACCGTCGGCCCCGGTGAAGGTCGACACCACGCTCGGGATGACACCGAGAACCGACTTCCCGATCACGTACGGCAGGGCCCGCTGCGACGCCACGGCCATCCCGCCGGTCAAGCCGACGGACGTCGTCGCCACGATGGCCGTGGGCGACGCCCCGGCGAAGGAGGTCCGGTTCCCGATCCCGGTGACCGACGGCCTGCTGACCCAGCTCGTGAAGTACGAGTGCGGGGAGTACATCCTGAAGCAGTCGGCCACGATCGCCTTCGGCCCCGGCTTCACCCGCAAGGGCGACGACCTCAAGGGGACCCTCGTGGTCACCGGCACCCGCCACGTGACGATCGACGACATCGACGGCACGACGCATTACGTACTGAAACCGGAGAAGAGGCGACCCGTCGCCGTGGTCGACCCGGGGACGTCGGACATTCCCGTCACGATCCGGCCCACCCGCTGCGACCCGCACGCCTTCGCCGAGGCCAAGCAGGCCTACCTGTTCCAGGTCTGGGGACACACCGAGGGCGGGGAGACCTATCGGATGATCGTCACCCCGCCCAGGGACATTCAGGAGGAACTGCTCGCCTACGCCATCGAGGTCTGCGACTTCCCCGCCACGTGACGCCGATATCGGATCACCGCGTAACCGGTCCAGGAGATCGCGATCACCAGGATGATCCCGATGCGGACCTCCCAGAGATACTCGGTCGGATAGACGACGCCGGTGATGTAGGTGTCGATGAAGCCACTGGGCTTGAGCTGATGGGCGCCCGCCTGGGCGCGGGCCCAATTCTCCAACGCCGTCAGCGGGCACTCGACCAGGCCGGTGAGCTGGATCGCGCCCCACAGGGAGAACCCCAGGGCGGGCCAGATCAAGCGGGGCCACCGCCAGGCCAGGAACCCGCCCAGGGCGATATACGCGATGACGATGAAATGCACGACCATCACGGTTTGCCACAAAACGTGATAAATCATTTCTCGAACCTAGAAAGAGAACGGACCGCCGGGATCCGTCCGGCTACTCATCTCCTCTCTAGGTACCCGAAATCGTGACCGCTTTCTGCGCGCTGACGATGCCGTTTCCGTAGAACCCGTTCTGGGAGACCGAGCCCTCGCAGGTGTGGGTCGTCCGGGCCGAGTAGCGGTAGTTGCCCGACGCCGGGCAGCCCCGGTCGTAGGTCGAGGCGTAGAGCAGGCTCTCCAGCCGGGCCGGGTCGAGTTGCAGTCCGCCCTTGCCCGGCTTGCCGAACCGGGCCACCAGCAGCGCCGCGACGCCGGTGACGTGCGGGGCGGCCATCGAGGTGCCCTCGAGGTACTGGTAGTAGGAGCACGTGCCGTTCTTGCACTCCCGGATGACCGAGGAGTCGTACGGCCGGCCCTGGGCGTCGATCATGTCCGAGGCCTTGAGCGCGTTCTGGGGTGCGGCGGCCAGGATCTCCCGGGCCGCGCCCTTCAGCGAGGTTCCTCCGTCGTCGGAGTCGCCGCCGGGGGCGGCCACGTCGGCCTGCTCGGCGCCGTAGTCGGAGTAGAGCGCCTTGCGCTTGCTCGGGCCGACCGAGGTCACCGTGATCACGCCGGGCAGTTCGGCCGGGATGTTCAGGCAGGTGTTGTCGATCGTGCGCGACTTGGCGGAGCCGGCCGGGTAGTCGGGGCTGCCGGTGTCCTTGGTCGGGTTGCCCAGGTCGATGGAGCCGTTGCCGATGGCGCTGACCAGGGTCACCCCACGGGAGCGGGCGTAGGCGACCGCGCGGGTCATGCCCGCGATGATCGCCTTCTGCTCCGACTGCTGGGCCGCGGTGTCGGCCGGGTTGGCCGGGCAGTTGAAGTTCCACGGGTCGACGTAGAACGACATGTTGACCACGTCGATGCCCTGGTCGCCGGCGTATTTGAGGGCGTCCATGGTCGGCTTCAGGAAGAAGTAGCCGGAGTCGGTGCCCGCCCGCAGGTTGACCAGCGAGACACCCGGGGCGACGCCGCCGATGCCGATGCCGTTCAGCGGCGAGGCGATCGTGCTGGCCACGTGGGTGCCGTGCCCGTCGTCGTCGACGTCGGCCGGGTCCTTGCAGCCCCTCCACTCACACGGGCCGTCGAGGTTCTTGCCCTTGGGGTCCTTCGGCCGGTCGGTGACGAAGTTGCGGGACAGCGCCCGGTTGAAGTTGGGCGCGATGTCCGGGTGCTTCCCATCGATCCCGGTGTCGATGACCCCGACCAGCACCTTGTGAGAACCGATCTCCGTCTTGTACGACCCCGACGTCGTCGCCCCGATCATCTTCATGTCCCACTGACGGGAGGCGAGCGGCTCGTTCTTCACCGCGGCCCTGCGCGGCCCGGCGGCCGGCTGGACCCGGGCGATCTCACCGATGGGCTTGTCCTGGAGCACGCCGACGATCGCCGGGCTCGACGGAATCCTCGCCGCCCTCGCGACCAGGTAGCCGAGTTCCACGTCGTCGGACAGGACGTCGCCACCGGTCGCGGTGACCGCGTCGGTCGCGGCTTCTCCCTGTCCCGGCGTGTAGAACACCAGGTAGTCCTGGGCCTGCGCCGACGGAGATTGGGCCGCGCAGGCCGTGGCCAGCAGGGTCAACGCCAGACCCGCGAATACTGCCTTGCCCACACGTCCTCCTTCGCTCGGAACACCAGATCCTCGCGAACCCGTCCGGGCATCCGCAACTCACTACGCCATTCCACATAAGTCGATATTTCGGAATTGCCCTTAAGGGTAGGCCGAAAAACGCAAAACGATGCCCCCGGGAATATCCAGGGGGCATCGTTTTGACGTACTAGACCAAAGGACGCGCGGTCGGCGGGATCGCCACCGGGAGCGCGGTCGCCCCGGTCAGGTAGTCGTCGACCGCGGCGGCGGCCGAGCGGCCCTCGGCGATGGCCCACACGATCAGCGACTGGCCGCGGCCCATGTCACCGGCCACGAAGACCCCGTCGACACCGGACTCGTAGGTCCGGTTGCGGGACACGTTGCCGCGCGGGTCGTAGAACTCCCCGGCCGACAGCTCGGCCAGTTCGTCGAGGAGCCCCGCGTGCTGCGGCCCGACGAAGCCCATCGCGAGGGTGACGAGCTGGGCGGGCAGTTCGCGCTCGGTGCCGGGGATCGCCCTGAAGCCGGCGCCCGGCCCCTCGACGTCCACGACCCTGATGGCCTGGAGGTTGCCCTCGTCGTCCTTGACGAACTCGGTCGTGGAGACCGCGTAGACCCGCGCTCCCCCGCCTTCGGCGAGCTCCTCGTGGGCCGACTCCATCTTGAACAGCATGGGGAACGTCGGCCACGGCTGCCCGGCCGGGCGCAGCTCCGGCGGCATGGGCATGATCTCCAGCTGGGTCACCGAGAGGGCGCCCTGCCGGATCGCGGTGCCGATGCAGTCGGCGCCGGTGTCGCCGCCGCCGATGACCACGACGTGCTTGCCCTTGGCGTTGATCTCCGAGTCGGCCAGCGCCTTGTTGGCCGGAGGCAGATACTCCATCGCCTGGTAGACGCCCACCGCGTCACGCCCGGTTGCGGGCAGGTCGCGCCAGGCGGTGGCGCCGCCGGCCAGCACGATCGCGTCGAACTGCTCGCGCAGCTCGGCGGCCGTGATGTCGACGCCGACGTTGACGCCGGTGCGGAACTCGGTGCCCTCGGCCCTCATCTGGTCGAGGCGGCGGTCGATGTGCCGCTTCTCCATCTTGAACTCGGGGATGCCGTACCGGAGCAGACCGCCGATGGCGTCGGCCCGCTCGAACACGACGACGTCGTGCCCGGCGCGGGTGAGCTGCTGGGCGGCGGCCAGGCCCGCCGGGCCCGAGCCGACGACCGCGACCTTCTTCCCGGTCCTGGCCACCGGAGGCTGGGGGGTGACCCAGCCCTCGGCGAAGGCGCGGTCGATGATCTCGACCTCGACCCGCTTGATCGCCACCGGGTCGGAGTTGATGCCGAGCACGCAGGCCGCCTCGCACGGAGCCGGGCACAGGCGGCCGGTGAACTCGGGGAAGTTGTTGGTCGCGTGCAGCCGCTCGACGGCCTCACGCCAGTCGTCGCGGTAGACCAGGTCGTTCCACTCGGGGATGAGGTTCCCGAGCGGACAGCCGTTGTGGCAGAACGGGATGCCGCAGTCCATGCAGCGCGAGGCCTGCTTGGACAGCTTCTCCGGGGCGAAGTCGACGTAGACCTCGCGCCAGTCGCGGATCCGCACGTCCACCGGACGGCGGGTGGGCAGCTCACGTGGTTGGGTGAGGAACCCCTTCGGGTCGGCCATGTCGTTGCCCCCTTATCCGTGAACCGCGGCCATGATGGCCTCGTCGATGTCGCGGCCCTCTGCCTCGGCCGTGGCCCTGGCGGTGAGCACCCGCTTGTAGTCGATCGGCATGATCTTGCCGAACCGTTCGGCGGCGGCCGTCCAGTCGGCGAGCAGGCCCTTGGCCACCGGCGAACCGGTCTCGGCCAGGTGCTTCTCGACCAGCTCGCGCAGGATCTCGGAGTCCTCGTCGCCGATGGGCTCCAGCTCGACCATGTCGCGGTTGATCCGCTCGGGCTTGAGGTCCAGCACGTAGGCCACGCCGCCGGACATGCCGGCCGCGAAGTTGCGCCCGGTCGCCCCGAGGACGACGGCCTTGCCGCCGGTCATGTATTCGCACCCGTGGTCGCCGACGCCTTCG
The DNA here is from genome assembly GCF_001570545.1 of Herbidospora mongoliensis. Classification (GTDB taxonomy): domain Bacteria; phylum Actinomycetota; class Actinomycetes; order Streptosporangiales; family Streptosporangiaceae; genus Herbidospora; species Herbidospora mongoliensis. The sequence goes on from NZ_BBXD01000009.1 coordinate 660,693, forward strand.
ACGACGGCCGTGGCGCCGGAGTTGCGGACGCAGAACCGCTCGCCCACCACACCCCGGATGAACGCCTCACCGGAGGTCGCGCCGTAGAGGCCGACGTTTCCGGCGATGATCTGGCCGTCGAGCAGATCGCTGGGCGGGGTGACCGTGATCCGGCCGCCCGACAGGCCCTTGCCGACGTAGTCGTTGGCGTCGCCGGTCAGCCGCAGCGTGATGCCCTTGGGCACGAACGCGCCGAACGAGTTGCCGGCCGACCCGGTGAAGCTCACGTCGATCGTGTTCTCCGGCAGGCCCGCCCCGCCCCACTTCTTGGTGACGTGGTGGCCGAGCATGGTGCCGACGGTCCGGTTGACGTTGCGGATCGGCAGTTCCAGCGTGACCTGCTGGCCGAACTCGATCGCGCCCTCGGCGAGCTGGATCAGCGTGTTGTCGAGCGCGTGCGCCAGACCGTGGTCCTGCTCGACGACCTGCTGACGCGGGGTGCCCGCGGGCAGGTCGGGCTGATAGAGGATCGGCGACAGGTTCAGGCCCTGGGCCTTCCAGTGGGTCACGGCGGCCTCGGTGTCGAGCAGGTCGCTGCGGCCGATGACCTCCTCCAGCGAGCGGTAGCCCAGCTCGGCCAGGTATTCCCTGACCTCCTGCGCGATGAACTCGAAGAAGTTGACCACGAACTCCGGCTTGCCGGTGAAGCGCTTGCGCAGCTCGGGGTTCTGGGTGGCCACACCCACCGGGCAGGTGTCGAGGTGGCAGACGCGCATCATGACGCAGCCGCTCACGACGAGGGGCGCGGTGGCGAAGCCGTACTCCTCGGCGCCGAGCAGGGCGGCGATGATGACGTCGCGGCCGGTCTTGAGCTGGCCGTCGGCCTGCACCACGATCCGGTCGCGCAGACCGTTGAGCAGCAGGGTCTGCTGGGTCTCGGCCAGGCCGAGCTCCCAGGGCGTGCCGGCGTGCTTCAGGCTCGTGAGAGGCGAGGCGCCGGTGCCGCCGTCGTGACCGGAGATCAGCACGACGTCGGCGTGGGCCTTGGAGACGCCCGCCGCGACCGTGCCGACGCCGACCTCGGAGACCAGCTTCACGTGGATGCGGGCCTGCGGGTTGGCGTTCTTCAGGTCGTGGATGAGCTGGGCCAGGTCTTCGATCGAGTAGATGTCGTGGTGCGGCGGCGGCGAGATGAGGCCGACGCCCGGCGTGGAGTGCCGGGTCTTGGCGATCCACGGGTAGACCTTGTGGCCGGGCAGCTGGCCGCCCTCGCCGGGCTTGGCGCCCTGGGCCATCTTGATCTGCACGTCGTCGGCGTTGACCAGGTATTCGGAGGTCACGCCGAAGCGGCCGGAGGCCACCTGCTTGATGGCCGAGCGGCGGTTGGGGTCATAGAGGCGCTCGGGGTCCTCGCCGCCCTCACCGGTGTTCGACTTGGCGCCGATCCGGTTCATCGCGATCGCGAGGGTCTCGTGGGCCTCCATCGAGATGGAGCCGTAGGACATCGCGCCGGTGGAGAACCTGCGCACGATGTCGGAGACCGACTCGACCTCGTCGACCGAGATCGGGCCGCCGGGCGCCGGGCGCAGCTTGAACAGGCCGCGCAGCGTCATCAAGGTCTCCGCCTGATCGTCGATCAGGCCGGTGTACTCCTTGAAGATCTCGTAACGCCGGGTGCGGGTGGCGTGCTGGAGCTTGAAGACGGTCGTCGGGTTGAACAGGTGGGGCTCGCCTTCGCGCCGCCACTGGTATTCGCCGCCGACCTCCAGGCTCCGGTGGGCGTTCTCGGCCCGCGGGTACGCCTTAGTGTGCCGCTGCTGCGCCTCCTTGGCCAGGACGTCGAACCCGACGCCGCCCAGCCGCGAGGTGGTGCCGGTGAAGCACTCGGCGATGACCTCGGCCCCCAGGCCCAGCGCCTCGAAGATCTGCGCGCCGGTGTAGGAGGCCACCGTGGACACGCCCATCTTGGACATGACCTTCAGGACGCCCTTGCCGTACGCCTTGATCAGGTTCCGCACGGCCTTGGGGTTGTCGGGGAACCGCTCCTCGACCGTCTCGATCGCGAGGTAGGGGTTGATGGCGCTGGCGCCGTAGCCGACGAGCAGGGCCATGTGGTGGCACTCGCGCGCCTCGCCGGTCTCGATGACCAGGCCCACCTTGGTGCGGGACTTCTCCCGGATCAGGTGGTGGTGCACCGCGCCGGTCAGCAGCAGCGACGGGATCGGCGCCTTCTCGGCGTTCGAGCCCCGGTCGGACAGCACGATGATCCGGGCGCCGTCGGCGATGGCCTGGGAGACCTCTTCACGGATCTCCTGCAGCCGCCGGGTCAGCGCGTCGCCGCCCCCGCCGACGTGGAACAGACCGGAGACGACGTGGGGCTGGAAGCCGGGCAGCGCGCCCTCGTCGTTGATGTGGACGATCTTCGCGAGCTCGTCGTTGTCGATCACCGGGTAGGGCAGCACCAGACGGCGGCACGACACCGCGGTCGGGTCGAGCAGGTTGCCCTCGGGGCCGATGGTCGACTGCAGCGAGGTGACGAGCTCCTCGCGGATGGCGTCGAGCGGCGGGTTGGTGACCTGCGCGAACAGCTGGCTGAAGTAGTCGAACAGCAGCCGGGGCTTGTCGCTCAGGGCGGCCACCGGGCTGTCGGTGCCCATCGACCCGATCGGCTCGGCGCCGGTCATGGCCATCGGGGTGAGGATGATCCGCAGCTCTTCCTCGGTGTAGCCGAAGGTCTGCTGGCGCTTGACGAGGGCCTCGTGGGTGGGGTGCTCGTGCTCGCGCTCGGGCAGCTCCTCGAACCGCACCAGACCGGCGTGCAGCCACTCGCCGTAGGGCTCGGCCGCGGCCAGGTCGGCCTTGATCTCGTCGTCTTCGATGATCCGGCCCTGGGCGGTGTCGACCAGGAACATCTTGCCGGGCTGGAGACGGCCCTTGCGGACGATCTTCTCCTGCGGGATGTCGGACAGCACGCCCGCCTCGGAGCCCAGGATGACCAGGCCGTCGTCGGTGACGTAGAAGCGCCCGGGACGCAGGCCGTTGCGGTCGAGCACGGCGCCGACGACGGTGCCGTCGGAGAACGAGATCGACGCGGGGCCGTCCCAGGCCTCCATCAGCGTGGAGTGGAACTCGTAGAAGGCCCGGCGGGCCGGGTCCATCTCCGTGTGGTTCTCCCACGCCTCGGGGATCATCATCAGCACGGCGTGCGGCAGCGACCGGCCGCCGAGGTGCAGCAGCTCCAGCGTCTCGTCGAACGAGGCGGTGTCGGAGCCGTCGGGGTCGCAGATGGGGAACAGCCGCTCCAGGTCACCGGGGATCAGGTCGGTGTCGAGCATCGTCTCGCGGGCGCGCATCCAGTTGCGGTTGCCCTTGACGGTGTTGATCTCACCGTTGTGGGCCACGTAGCGGTAGGGGTGCGACAGCGGCCACGACGGGAAGGTGTTGGTGGAGAAGCGCGAGTGCACCAGCGCGATGGCCGAGACGTAGCGCTCGTCCGACAGGTCGGGGAAGAACGGCTCGACCTGCTGCGGGGTCAGCATGCCCTTGTAGACGGTGGTCCGCGAAGACAGCGACGCGAAGTAGACGTCGGCCTCGTGCTCGGCCCGCTTACGGAAGGCGAAGGCGGCCCGGTCGAGCTCGATGCCCGACAGGTCGCCGGAGCTGACGAACAGCTGGGTGAAGTGGGGCATCACGGCGCGGGCGGTCGGACCGGCGTGCCGCGTGTCGACGGGCAGGTCGCGCCAGCCGAGCACGGTGACGTTCTCCTCGGCCGCGATCTCGTCGATCATCCGCAGGGCGATCGCCCTGGCCTGCGAGTCGATCGGCAGGAACGCGATGCCGGCGGCGTACTTCCCGGCCTCGGGGAGGCCGAAGGGGACGACCGCGCGGAAGAACGCGTCGGGGATCTGCGTCAGGATGCCGGCGCCGTCACCCGTATCCGGTTCGCTTCCCCGAGCACCTCGGTGATCGAGGTTGATGAGCGCGGTGAGAGCCTTCGCGACGATGTCGTAGCTACGGCGGCCGTGGACGTCGGCCACCATGGCGACACCACAGGCGTCATGCTCGAATGCGGGGTCGTAAAGGCCCTGAGGCTCGGGAAGCCCAGGACGGCCATGGCGGGCAGCAGGCATGAAATCACTCCCGTCGTCTTCTTCTGCGTGGTGACAGAGGGACGACGCTGGCCCTGCTGCAGTTGTAGTGAGTAGAGGTTACCCCACCGTTTCCGGATGGCACCTTCCGGGCCCACTAAGGTTTCGCGTATGTCGATCGACGAGCTCTACGCGCGTGCCGGTGTGGACGGATGGCGGTTGCGCAAGGCTGTCTCTCTGCTGTCGGACGGACGCTGGTGGACTCTCGCCGATGTGGTCAGGGAGACGGCGACGTCCCGGAGGACGATCGAGGCGCTGATGCGGGCACTCCCCCTTGAGCACCGTGACCAGCACGTCCGAATCCCAACTGAACAGGTCAAACACTACAACATTTCGATATCGTCCTCTATTTCGGACCCAGTGTCTCATCTGGTGGACACTTCGGTCGTCTCACGACTGGCCGAGTTGATCGCGAAAGCTCCGCGTGGCCGGTCGGCTCTCGACCATGTGTCCGCGACGCCCGAGACCGTGGTCCGGCGGGCCCTGCTGCTGGGCGCGCGGTTCTGGCTGCCCGGTTCGCGCCTGCTGTGCGTCGGCGACCACGACCTCACGTCGCTGGCGGTCCGGCTGATCCACCCGGAGGTCGAGGTGATGGTCGTCGACATCGACGACCGCATCCTGGCCTATATCGACGAGCAGGATCTCGGGGTGACCACCCGCTGGGCCGACCTGCGGCTCGGCCTGCCCGCGTCGGCCCGGGGCTTCGCCGACCTGGCGATCACCGACCCGCCCTATACCCCCGACGGCGTCGGCCTCTTCGTCGCCCGGGGCCTGGAAGGCCTGCGCGACCGCGACGAGGGCCGGGTGCTGCTGGCCTACGGCGCGTCCGAGCGCACCCCGATGCTGGCCCTGAAAGTCCAGCATGCCCTGGCCGACCTGCAGCTTCTCAACGAGGCGATCTACCCCGACTTCAACCGCTACGACGGCGCCGAGGCGATCGGCAGCGCCGCCGACCTCTATGTCCTGCGCCCGACCACCAAGACCTGGCCCGCCGTGGCCTCCCGCGTCGACCGCCTGGCCACCGCGATCTACACCCAGGGCCCGCAGTCAGTCGAATCGTCGGAGGCGGCCCCACCCGACCTGGGCGATTACGCCCCCGACCTGCTGGTCGGCGACTGGCCCCGCGACCTGCTGCCGGGCGTCCCCCGGGTCCGCCTGTCGACCTGGCTCGCCAAGCCCTACGCCGCGCACGTCTCCCGCGTGGCCATCCACGCCCCGGCCGGCCTGGAGGCCGCCCTCCCGCGCCTGGTCCTCGCCGCCCGCGACGCCGAGGTCCGCGTCTTCGGAACCGCTTCTTCCGTACGGCTCCCGCCCACCCCCGACGCCATCACGAAGCGGATCCTGTCCAACAGTCACGGCAAGGTCGCCAACACCTGGCGCGAGGGGCTGGTCGCGGAGCTGGGCCTGACGAAGAACCAGGCCAGAGCCCGCATCCCGGCCTGGGCCGGGGCGACCGCGCTCGAACTGCCGATGCACCGCCTGACCGAACTCGCCACCGAGGTCGCGCGCAGCCGGGAAGACGAGGATCCGGGCGCGCACGAGGTGTGACCCGGCCCGTCTGGGCAGGTCGGCCCGACGTCAGAGCGCGAGGATGCGGGCCTGCACGAATCGTGAGGCGAGATCGAGCGCGGCCAGCGGTTCGGCCAGGTCGGGCCTGGTGTCGCCCTCGGCAGACACCCAGCTCACCGAGACGAAGTGGCCCATCCCCCGGACCATCGCGGTGCCGCCGTTCTCCGACCCCATCGGGGTCGGGAACAGCTCTTCTTTGAACCGGTTGACGAGGGCGTCGGCCTGCGCGACGTCGGCCAGGTTGAACACCGCGACCTGCCCGACCACCTCAGGCCCCCGGAACAGGCCCCGCACGACCTGGGAGCACCCGTCGACGTCGGCGCCCACGGCCGCGGCGCAGTCGGCGGTCACGGAGACCGACTCCTTCTTCATGGCGCCGAGGGTGGCCGCCGGGAAGACCTCCTGCTCGGTCAGCGGCGCCGCGTCGACCTGCTGCCGCGCGATCGGCGCGTAGATGGGTGCGCTGACCTCCGCCCGGACGGTCCTGGGCCGGTGGCCGTCGTCGCCGGTGCCCCCGCACCCCGCCAGCAACACCGTCAGCAGCACCGCCGGCACCGGTAAGACCACCACGCGCATCATCTGTCCCACCCTCACCTCGGATTCGGCCCCCATCATGACGGGGATCGAGGCCCGAGAGGGCGCACATCTCACTCTCCGAACACCGAGCGTGGCAGAAACAGCTCACGTAGCGGGCCAAATACGGCCTTGTCCGGCGCACGGGAGATTCCTCGTGGGCTGTCTCCGGGTTGTCGCGGTCCGTCAGTTCGCCGGGACGCCCGTCACCGCGACCACCCGGCGGTAGACGACCTTCTCCGCCTCGCGGACCGCCAGGCTCAGGGTCACCATGTCGTCGGTGTCCTCCGCCCCGGCGCCGTCGGCGCGGCCGATCCAGACCAGGCCCGCGTAGTGGCCCATCGCGTGGCCGCTCGCCTCGGTGAAACCCGTCAGCGCCGGCTGCGCGCTCTGCAGCGGCAGCACCCAGCCGCCTCGATAGAGGCTGGAGAGCCGCTTGACCAGTTCGTCGGCGGCGGTCGCCGACTCCAGGTTGAGCAGGGTGTACTGGGCGACGTAACGGCCGTCGGAGCTGGCGAACAGGCCGCGGACCGCCTGGGTGCAGCCGGCGGTCTCCAGCGCCTCGGTCAGGGCCTCGCCCCAGACGGTGATGCCGCAGGCGGCGTCGAGCTGGCGCTCGCCCAGCTTCAGGGTGATCTTGCCGGCCTTCAGGGTCTTGGTGTCGAAGACCTCTTCGACGGTCAGCGGCTTCGCGTCTGCGGCACGGTCGGCGATCGGCGCGAACTGCTTCAGCGACGGCCATGCCCGGTAGTCGGACGGCTTGGCCTGCCCCAGCGGCGAGCTCGACAGCGGTTCGGCGACGGGATCTTCGTCGAACGCCTCGACCACGAAGACCAGCACGAACGCCATCACCAGGATGCCGACGACCGTGGCCAGCACGGCGAGGATCTTCTGCTGGAACCCGGTGAGGCCCATCTCGGCGAGCCTGACGCTGCCCCAGGTCTCGTCGGGGGACGGACGACGTTTGGTGCGGGTCGATTTGGCGGGGGTCACAGGCCGCTCGCTCCGATCAGCGTGCCCAGCCCCCAGGTCAGTCCGGCGGCGATCGCGCCGACCAGGAGCTGGCGCAGGCCGGTGAACCACCAGCTCCGCGCGGTCACCCGGGAGACCACGACGCCCGCGCCGAACAGCGCGGCCAGGGACAGCCCGGCCGACAGCCACAGGTGGGTGACCCCGGCCAGGTAGGGGACGAGCGGGATCAGGGCGCCGACGGCGAACGACAGGAACGACGACAGGGCGGCGGTCACCGGCGACGGCAGGTCGCCGGGCTTCACGCCGAACTCGTTGAGGGTGTGCACTTCGAGAGCCTGTTCGGGGTTGCGGGAGATCTGCCGGGCGACCTCGGCGGCCAGCTCGGGGTCGAGGCCGCGCCGTTCGTAGAGGGCGGCCAGCTCGGCCTCCTCCTCTTCCGGGTGGACGGCCATCTCGCGGCGTTCGACCGCGATCTCGGCCTCGGCCAGCTCGCGCTGGCTGGCCACCGAGACGTATTCGCCACCGGCCATCGAGAACGCCCCGGCGGCCAGGCCCGCGACGCCCGCCAGACCGATCACGCGGGTGTTCGCGGTGCCGCCCGCCACGCCGGCGATGAGCGCGAAGTTCGACACCAGGCCGTCCATCGCGCCGAACACCGCCGGGCGCAGCCAGCCGCCCGTGACGTCACGGTGGCTGTGGTGGGTGGAGAGTTCCGGGCCGGTGGCACCGGTCATCTCTGACCGGCCTCCTCGGCCTTCTCTGTCTTGTTGTCGTCGTCGCCTGGCTCTTCTTCAGCCTCGCGGGGCGCGTTCTCATGGTCGTCGGCCGCGTCGTGGAGGTGGGCCGGGTCGGCCTCTTCTCCTTCGGCCACCGGCGGGAGCTCCCCTGCCGGGACGATGACCTCTTCGGTGGTCCTGTTCCTCATCAGCCAGAAGTAGGCCAGCGCGCCGAGGAACACCACGACCGACGTCCACTGGTTGAGGCGCAGGCCCAGGATCTCGTGGGCCGGGTCGACCCGCAGTCCCTCGATGAAGAAGCGGCCGAGGGTGTAGCCCATGATGTAGAGCGCGAAGAGGCGGCCGTGGCGGAGGTTGAACCGCCTGCCGGCCAGGATGAGCAGGACGCCCACCAAGAGGGTCCAGACGAACTCGTAGAAGAACGCCGGATGATAGGTCAGCTCGCCGGGCACGGTGCCGGGGCGGCCGGGCTCGATCTCCAGGCACCACGAATAGTCGCAGGGGCCGCCGAACAGCTCCTGGTTGAAGTAGTTGCCCCACCGGCCGATGCCCTGCGCGATCACGATGCCGGGCGCGACGGTGTCGGCGATGGCGGTCACCGAGATGCCGCGGCGGCGGCAGGCGATCGCGACCCCGACGCCTCCGAGCACGACCGCGCCCCAGATGCCGAGGCCGCCCTTCCAGATGAAGAACACGTGATACCACGGGTTCTGCGCGTCGGCTCCGAAGTAGAGCTGGTAGTCGGTGATGACGTGGTAGAGCCGGCCACCGATCAGACCGAACGGGACCGCCCAGACGGCCAGGTCGGTGATCGTGCCGGGCAGACCGCCACGGGCACGCCAGCGCCGCTCGCCGAGCCAGACGGCGAAGACGACGCCCAGCACGATGCAGAGCGCATAGGCCCGGATGGGGAGGGGTCCGAGATTCCAGACCCCCTGCGACGGGCTCGGGATCGAGGCGAGGGGCATGTCACAGGACGTTACCGCCTCCGAGGCGCACTCGCGCACGCTCGTCACCAATGAGCCCGTCTCAGGTTGATCACCCCATCCTCAAGCGAGACGCGGACGGCCGAGGGCCGGTCGTGGCTCGCGCGGAATCTGCCTCAGACGCTCGTCACTTGCCCGCGGCGAGCACGGCCTGACGCAGCTTGGCCGGGACGAACGCGACGTCCGAGTCGACGTCCTTGCCGTTCAGTTTGAGCGCCGGGGTGCCGTCGATCTTCTCGGTACGGATGATCTTGTCGGATTGGGTGAGCTGGGTCTGCGCGAACTTCTGGGAGGTCACGCACTTCTCCCAGTCGGGCGCCGTCACGCCCGCTTCCTTGCCCCAGGCGACCAGGTCGGTCAGCGGGAAGCCCTCGACGGTCTCCGACGGCTGCTCGGCGAAGAGCTTGTCGTGGAAGGGCGGCCACTGGGCCCCGTCGGTGATGCAGCGGGCCGCCGCCCCGGCGCGGACCGAGTTGGACTTGGTCGGCTCCATCGAGAAGATCGTGATCGGATGGAACACGACCTTGGCCTTGCCCTCGGCCGCCAGGTTCTTGATCGTCGGGCCCGACGACTCCTCCAGCGCCTTGCAGGCCGGGCACTGGAAGTCTTCGTAGACGTCGAGCACCGGCTTGGTCACGCCCGCCTGGGCCATGGTGACCGACCCGTCGGCGTTGACCGTGGTCGGCGCGAGCTGCGCCGCCGCCGTCTGCTTCTCGGCGGTGTCGCGGGCGGCGGCGTACCAGGCGCCGCCGCCGATGGCCAGGACGGCGATCGTCCCGATGGTGACCATCGTGGCGAGGCGGCGGTTGCGGTCCTTCTTCCGGTCGGCATGCCGCAGCTGCGCGATCCGCTCGCGTGCCGTCGCCTCGCGCGCACCTTTGCCCATCAGTGGTTCTCCTTCACTTCTTCCTGGTGATCACTAGCGCCGGGCTCGTGATCGCCGGCCTCCTCGTCGGCGTAGGGGCGGGGGGTGAGCCCCAGGGGCGTGTCGAGCGCGAACCGGCCGGGCGTGAACCAGGCGATCCAGCCCGCCAGCACCACCAGCCCGAAGTCACGCAGCAGCTCCCAGAAGTACGAGGGCTCCTGTCCTTCGGCGAGCGGTCCGCCGCCGCCGAAGCAGCCGCAGTCGATGCGCAACCCCCGCGCCCACGCCGAGGCGATGCCGATGACGAAGGCGACCATGAGCAGCCCCGCGCCGACCGCCGACAGGCGGGTGAGCAGGCCAAGGACAAGGAGCACTCCGACGACGATCTCCAGCACGGGCAGGCCGTATCCGACGGCCGTGGCGATCCGGTCCGGCAACAGCTCGTAGGCGCGCACGGCCTGCACCGACAGAGCGGGGGCGCCGACCTTCAGCCACCCCGCGACGATGAGCACGCCTGCGAGCACGAGCCGGGCGACGGTCGTCACCCAGGGTACAGCCATGGATGCACTGAGTGACGAACTCGGGCCGCGACGATGCGATGACACGGAGACTCCTCCCAGGTCCCGGGGCCGCTTCAGACGGCCACCGGTCCCGAACCTATTGGAGTCCACCTCACCATGACCTCGATAAACACCTGGTAAGCCGAAACGTGGCGCCGGGTATGCGTAGGCCTGACCGGGTAAACAACAACACTTTCTTTCCGTTACGGCTCCGCCTACCCGGGCACCGACCCCTGCCCCGCCAACCGCCGTTTCCGGCGCCAACCGGCCGCGCCCACACTGCGGATCAACGGGTGATCTCGCCGTCGTCGCGGCGCGCACCGGGCGGGGCCGCTGGCGCCGGATACGGCGGGATCCGGGGGCGGCGGGCGGTGCCGGGGTAGGCGGAGCCGTAACGGAAGAGGATTTTGGACGCGAAAACGGCCGATCACCATTCGGTGATCGGCCGTTTCGGACGGGGTGTCTAGCGGCGGACTCCGGCCGCCAGTTCCGAGGCGAGTTCGCGGACCTGCTGGAGGCCCTCGCGCTCATTCGGCGCGTCGAGCATCCTACGGATGAAGGCCGAGCCGACGATCACGCCGTCGGCGTAGGCGGCGACCTCGGCGGCCTGCTTGCCGTTGCCGACACCCAGGCCCACGCAGATCGGGACCTTCGCGTGGGGGCGGGTGCGCTTGACCAGGCCCTCGGCCGCCGAACCCACCGATTCGCGCGCGCCGGTCACGCCCATCAGCGAGGCGGCGTAGACGAAGCCGGTGCAGCACTCCGCCACGATGCCGATGCGCTCTTCCGTCGAGCTGGGCGCGACCAGGAAGACCGTGTCGATGCCCGCCGAGGCGCTGGACTCGCGCCAGGGACCGGCTTCCTCCGGGGTGAGGTCGGGCGTGATGGTGCCCACTCCCCCGGCGTTGGCCAGGTCACGCGCGAAGCGGTCGGCGCCGTAGCGGTCGATGGGGTTCCAGTAGGTCATGACGAGCGTCGCCGCGCCCGACTTGGCCACGCCCTCGACCGTGCGCATCACGTCGGCGATGCGGGTGCCGTTCTCCAGCGCTCGGTGTACGGCGTCCTGGATGGTCGGGCCGTCCATCAGCGGGTCGGAGTAGGGCAGGCCGATCTCGATCACGTCGCAGCCGGCCTCGACCATGGCGGTCGCGGCGGCGATGGCGCCGTCGATCGTGGGGAAGCCGGCGGGCAGGTAGCCCACCAGCGCTGCGCGGTTCTCCGCGCGGGCCTTCTCGAAGACCGTGGCAAGTGTCGTCATGGCTGGCTTCCGGCTACAGGTTGAAGTATTTCATCGCGGTCCCCATGTCCTTGTCACCGCGACCGGACAGGTTGACCAGGATGTTGGCGTCGGGGCCGAGCTCACGGCCCAACTTGAGCGCACCGGCCAGCGCGTGGGAGGACTCGATCGCCGGGATGATGCCCTCGGTGCGGGCGAGCAGGGCGAACGCCTCCATCGCCTCGGCGTCGGTGATGCCGTGGTAGGTGGCCCGGCCGGTGTCCTTGAGCCAGGCGTGTTCCGGGCCGACGCCCGGATAGTCGAGACCCGCCGAGATCGAGTGGGACTCGATGGTCTGGCCCTCGTCGTCTTGCAGGACATAGGTACGCGAGCCGTGCAGGACGCCGATCGAACCCGCCGTCAGGGTGAGGGCGTGTTCGCCTGACTCCAGGCCCCGGCCGCCGGCCTCGTAGCCGTGGAGCTGGACGCCCGCGTCGCCGATGAAGGCGTGCATGATGCCGATGGCGTTGGACCCGCCGCCGACCGCCGCGCAGATCGCGTCGGGGAGCCTGCCGGTCAGTTCGAGGATCTGGCGGCGCGCCTCGACCCCGATGATGCGGGCGAAGTCGCGGACGATGCCCGGGAACGGGTAGGGGCCGGCGACCGTGCCGAACAGGTAGTGGGTGCTGTCGACGTTGGTGACCCAGTCGCGGAACGCCTCGTTGATGGCGTCTTTCAGGGTCTGGCTGCCGTTCGTGACGGGCACGACCGTGGCGCCGAGCAGCTTCATGCGCGCCACGTTGAGCGCCTGGCGCTCGCAGTCGACGGCGCCCATGTAGATGACGCACTCGAGACCCATCAGGGCGGCGGCGGTCGCGGTGGCGACGCCGTGCTGGCCCGCGCCGGTCTCGGCGATGACGCGCTTCTTGCCGAGCCGCTTGGTCAGCAGGGCCTGGCCGAGCACGTTGTTGATCTTGTGGGCGCCCGTGTGGGTCAGGTCCTCGCGCTTGAGGATGACGCGGGCGCCGCCCGCCTGCTCGGCGAACCTGGGCACGTCGGTGAGCGTCGTGGGACGACCGGCGTAGGTGCGCAGCAGGTGGTCGAACTCGCGGATGAAGGCCAGGTCGTTGCGGGCCTTCTCGTATTCGGCGGCCACCTCGTCGAGGGCCGGGATCAGCGCCTCGGGCACGTAGCGCCCGCCGAACACGCCGAACTTGCCCCGTTCGCTCACCTCGCCGGACGAACCGGCGCCGGCGAAGTCTGCGGGGGTGATGAGGGTGCCCTCAGAGGTGGACATGGACTCTCCGGTCACGACTGCCGTTCTTGGCGGGACGAAGGGTGGGCGCCCGCGGTCACCAGGTCGTTCACCGCCGAACGCGGGTCTTTTCCGGTTACCAGGCTCTCGCCGACCAGCACCGCGTCGGCGCCGGCGCGAGCGTAGGCGAGCAGGTCGTGAGGGCCTCGAACACCCGACTCGGCGATCCTGATGATGCCCTCGGGCACCTTCGGGGCGAGCCTGGCGAAGACCTCACGGTCGACCTCGAGCGTGCGCAGGTCACGGGCGTTGATGCCGATGAGTTTGGCGCCCGCGTCGACCGCGCGCGTCAGCTCTTCTTCGGTGTGGACCTCGACCAGCGGGACCAGCCCGATCGACTCGGCCCGCTCGATCAGCGAGACCAGCGCGTTCTGGTCGAGCGACACGACCATCAGCAGGGCCAGGTCGGCGCCGTAGGCACGGGCCTCCCACAGCTGGTAGGCGGTGACGATGAAGTCTTTGCGCAGGATCGGGATGTCCACGGCGGCACGCACGGCCGCGAGGTCTTCCAGACTGCCGCCGAAGCGCCGGCGCTCGGTCAGCACGCTGATGACGTGGGCGCCGCCGGCCTCGTAGTCGACCGCCAGCGCGGCCGGGTCGGCGATGGCCGCCAGCGCGCCCTTGGACGGACTCGACCGCTTGACCTCGGCGATGACCGAGACGCGGTCGGCCTTCAGTGCTCCGTAGACGTCACGCGGAGTGGGTGCGCGCCGGGCGCGTTCCTTGAGCTCATCGATCGACACGGCCTTCTGCCGCTCGGCCAGGTCTTCGCGGACGCCCTCGAGAATGTCGTCGAGAACCGTCATCGGACCTCACCGCCCTTGCTGGCTCGTTCGCTCACGTGCTCCGGATCCCTCCAGGTCGACTGCGTCCTGCCGATGGTATCGGCCTTGCCGACATCGGCCCGCCATCGGGTGCCGGTCACGGCGCCAGAAAAGCACCGTACGGCGTATTGCGTACAACCCCGAACAACAAGGCCAGCGCGGCGAACGACCAGACGACCGCGGGCGCCGTCAGGCGGGTCCGCAGAGGCCTCCCCCGCCATGCGGACGCGATCCACTTCGCCCACAGGTACACCAGGAACGGGGCCACCGCAACGAACAACGGGTTGAACGCCAGCGCGCCGCCGACGTCGAGCCGCGTCAGCGCGTGGACCGCGCGCAGTCCGCCGCACCCTGGGCAGTAGAACCCGCTGACCAGCAGGAACGGACACGTCGGATAATGACCGGGCCTCGACGGGTCGACGACCGCGACGAAAGCCGTCGCCGCCGCGAGCAGACCGCCGACGGCGGCCGGGACCGCGACGGCCCCGGTTCTGGAGCTCATCGCCCCAAGTTAGTACGAGGGGATCTCGGTGTAGAGATCATTGGGGAGCTGCTCGACGCTTCCGGCGAAGCCGATCAGGGCCAGCATGGCGGCGCCGAAGACCAGCCAGAGGATGACCCAGAGGCCGATGGTGATGTAGGAGGTCACCAGGCCCGCGACCGCGAGGCCGTGGCCGTCCTCGCCGCTGGTCTTGATGCGGCTCAGCGCCATGTGGCCGAAGATCACGCCCAGGACCGCGGTGAGACCGCAGAGCACGAGGCCGACCAGGCCCATCACGAGCGAGGCGACCGCCAGGCCGTTGGTGGGCCGGGGGGCGGCGTAGCCGTAGCCGGGCTGGGCGTAGGCGGCGTCGTAGCCGGGCTGCTGGTAACCCTGCTGATATTGCTGGCCGTAGCCGTAGTCCTGGCCGTAGCCGGCGGGCTGGGTGTCCTTCGTCCCATAACCGGGCTGACCATAACCAGGCTGACCGTAGCCAGGCTGCTGACCGTAACCGGGCTGCTGCTGCTGGCCGCCGCCCTGGCCGTAGTCCGGCTGCTGACCGTAACCCGGGTAGTTGTTACCCGGGTCCCCCGTGTCGCCGGGCTGGTTCCCGTAAGTCATGCGAAGACTGTAGCGACGGGCGCCGACATCCCCATCAAATCCGGCAAACCTGAGGACAAGTTGTAATCAGGTGGGATCGTCTCCGCGATCGATGGAATCCCACATCGATCGGTCCGTCGGTTGCTTACCGTGGTCAGGGCGGTCATACCGGGACGACATGCCAGGCCAGCGCCCGGCCGCCACCGCCGCCCACACCCCGCCGCCGAGCAGCAGCACCCCGCCCAGGCCGGTGAGCCACGGCCACACCGTGACCTGGACGGCGGCCCCGGTCAGGTCGGCGCTCTCCAGCAGCAGGACGTCGTCGAACACCCGGTTCATCGCGATGACGACGGCGGCCCCGCAGATCGCGACCAGCGCGCCGATCACCTGCCGCCAGACACCCTTCACGGCCAGCACGGCCACACACCCCGCCAGGGCCGCCAGCACGACCGGCGTGATCACCGGCGCGACGTCGGAGCCGAGCACGTCGTGGACGGCCTCGGGATTGGCCGGCCCCGTGGGCGCGAGCAGCTGCGCCCACGCCTGGGAGCCGGCGAACAGCGCGAGCCCCCCGCCGGCCGCGCAGACGAGCAGCCAGGCGTAGACCGCGCGGCGGTTCATGAACCCTCGATCACCGGAAGCACATCGTCATCGAAGCAGGTGCGGGTGCCGGTGTGACAGGCGGGGCCACGCTGGTCGACCTTGAGCAGGATGGTGTCGCCGTCGCAGTCGAGCGCGGCGTGCTTGACGAACTGCACGTTCCCCGAGCTCTCGCCCTTGACCCAGTATTGGCCCCGGCTGCGCGACCAGTAGGTGGCCCTGCCGGTGGTCAGCGACCGGTGCAGCGCCTCGTCGTCCATCCAGGCGAGCATCAGCACCTCCCCCGTGTCATGTTGCTGAACGACGGCGGGCACCAGCCCGTCACCGGTCCGCTTGAGCCGGTCTGCGATCTTCGGGTCCAGGGGCATGGGCCCATTCTGCCGCAGCGACCAGGCGCGACGTCGAAACGGGGCTAGCTTCGCGTGGCGGTGGACCAGGAGGCGTAGAGGTCGGCGTAGACGCCCGGCTCCCGGACCAGCTCGGCGTGGGGGCCGCGCTGGACGATCTCGCCCCGGTCGAAGACGATCACCTCGTCGGCGGCCTCCGCCGTGGACAGGCGGTGGGCGATCGAGACGGCGGTGCGGCCCCGGGTGACGCCGTCGAGGGCGCGGGCGATGCGGACCTCCGTGGCGGGGTCGACCGCCGAGGTCGCCTCGTCGAGGAGGAGCAGGTCGGGGTCGGCCAGGTAGGCCCGCGCCAGCGCGACCAGCTGGCGTTCGCCCGCCGACAGGGACTCACCGCGCTGGCCGACCGCCGTCGCCAGGCCGTTGGGCAGGCCGTCGAGCCAGTCGGCCAGGCCGAGCTCGGTCAGTGCCTCCGCGATCTCCTCGTCGGTGGCGCTCGGGCGGCCGAAGCGGATGTTCTCGGCCAGGGTCGAGTCGAAGAGGAACCCGTCCTGCGGGACCATCACGATGCGTTCGCGCAGCGAGGCGAAGCGGATGTCGCGCAGGTCGACGCCGTCGATCGAGACGCGGCCCTCGACCGGGTCCATCAGGCGGGTGAGCAGTTTGGCGAAGGTGGTCTTGCCCGAGCCGGTCTCGCCCACCACGGCCACCCGGAGGCGGGGCGGGATGACCACGTTGACCTCGCGCAGCACGGGCGGGCCGTCGGGGTAGGCGTAGCCCACGTCTTCGAACGCCACGGTGATCGGGCCGCGCGGCTGGCTGACGCCCTGGTCGCCCGGGTCTGCGACGTCGGCGGGGGTGTCGAGCACGCCCAGCACGCGGCGCCAGCCTGCGATGGCGTTCTGGGCCTCGTTGAGCATCTCGGTCGCCATCTGCAGCGGTGAGACGAACAGGGTGATCAGGAACAGGAACGCCACCAGGCGCCCCTGGGTGATCGAGTCGTCGACCCCGAGCAGGACGCCCACCACGACCACGGAGGCGATCGTGATCGAGGCGATCAGTTCGGTGGTCGGGAACGTGAGGCCGATGATCTTCTGGGCCTTGGTCTGCGCGGCCCGCTGGGCGTCGACCGCCGCGTCGATGCGGGCGCCGGTGCGCTCCTCGGAGCCGTGGGCGCGGATGACCGCGCTGCCGACGACCGATTCGCTGATCGCGCCGAGGGTGTCGCCGGTGCGCTCGCGGACCGTGAGGTAGTTGCGGGCGACGATCCGCTGGAACCTCGGCAGCACGAAGGTCAGCGGCAGGAACAGGGCCACGACGAGGACGGTGAGCTGCCAGGAGTAGAAGGCCATCACCACGGTCGCCACCCCGAGCTGGCCGACCGCGACGATGATCCAGACGCCGCCCGACTGCATGAAGGTGCTGATCTGGTCGACGTCGCCGGTCACCCGCGACACCAGCGAGCCCCGGCGCTCGGTGTTCTGGGTCAGCACCGACAGGTCGTGGACGTGGCGGAACGCCTTGCCGCGCAGCGTCGCCAGCCCCGACTCGGTGGCCCGGATGAGCCGCACGTTCATCAGGTAGCTCGACACCGCGGTCAGCAGGATCGCCGCCGCGCAGAGCAGCACCACGTTTCTGATGAACGCCAGGTCGGGCGTGCCCGCCTTGATGCCGCCGTTGTCGAGCACCTGCTGGATGGCGACCGGGACGATCACCTTGCCGACGGTGGCCACGACCGCGAGCAGCAGGGTGACGGTCAGGCCGACGCGGAACTCCGGCGACAGCCGCATGCCGTCGCGGAGGGTCTGGACCGCGCCGCGTTCGACGTTCTGCAGGTTCTGTGTGGTCAGGGTGTTGGTCGTCACGGTGCGACGGTCTCCTCTTCGAGGGCCGTGTGTTCGGCCTCCTGGCGTTCGTAGGCCGTCACGAGATCGCGGTAGCCGGCGCAGCGGGCCAGCAGGGTCTCGTGGGGGCCGTGGTCGGCGACGGTGCCGTTCTCGATGTAGACGACGTCGTCGGCCAGGGAGATCGTGGCCATGCGGTAGGCGATCACCATGACGGTGGCGTGCTGGTCGCGCAGGCCGAACAGGATGCGCTTCTCGACCTGCGGGTCGACGCTGGAGGTGGCGTCGTCGAGGATCAGCAGCCTCGGCTCGCGGGCCAGCGCCCGAGCCAGCGCGAGCCGCTGGCGCTGGCCGCCCGACAGGGTGGTGCCGCGTTCGCCGACCTTGGTGTCGAGGGCGTCGGGCAGCGCGCTGACGAACCCGTCGGCCTGGGCCAGCCGCAGCGCCGCCCAGACCTTCTCGTCGGGGACATCGGCGCCGAGCGTGATGTTGCCCCGGACGGTGTCGTCGAACAGGAACGTCTGCTGGGGAACCAGCGAGACCGCGCCGCTCACGCCGTCGCGCTCGACCTCGCGCAGGTCGACGCCGTCGATCGCGACCACGCCCTCGTCGGGGTCGACCAGGCGGGCCAGCAGCTGGGTCAGGGTCGACTTGCCGGAGCCGGTGGGCCCGACCACGGCGACCGTGCGGCCCGGTTCGACGGTGAAGGAAACCTCGCGCAGCACCGGCACGCCGGGCTCGTAGGCGAAGGAGACGTCTGTGATGCCCAGCTCCGCGGGTCGATCGGCCGGCAGGGAGGCGGAGCCGTAAACCATCGACCCCTTCGCCTGCAGCACCTCCTGCACCCGCGTCCAGCCCACGACGGAGCGGGGCAGTTCACCCAGCACCCAGCCGAGCGCCCGCACGGGGAAGGCGAGCAGCGTGAACAGGTAGGACACCTGGATCAGCTCACCGGCGCTGACGGCGCCCGAGGCGAGCCGGTAGGACCCGAACATCAGCACGGCGAGCACCCCGAGCGTCGGCAGCGCCTCCAGCAGCGGGTCGAACAGACCGCGCACCCGCCCGGCCGCGATGTTGGCGTCGCGCAGCGCGTCGGCCCGGGCCCGGAAGCGGACCGCCTCGGCGTCTTCGCGCCCGAGGGTCTTGATGACGAGCGCGCCGTCGAAGCTCTCGTGGGCGACCTCGGACACCGAGGCCCGCAGTTCCTGCGCCCGCGTGGCCAGCGGCGTGAGCCGGCGCTGGTAGACGAGGTTGAGCAGGGCGATCGCCGGAAAGATCAGGAAGCCGACCAGCGCGAGCACCGGATCGGTCAGCACGATCGCCACCGCCGCCGCGACCAGCATGACCACCACGCCGACCGCCATCGGCAGCGGCGCGAGCGGCCCCCACGCGGCCTCGGCGTCGGAGCTGGCGTTGGACAGCAGCTGCCCGGTCGGATGCCGGTGATGCCAGGCCAGTGGCAGCCGCAGGAACTGCCGCCCCAGCGACCGCCGGACATGGGCCTGCATGCGGTATTGGTGGATGCCCGCCATGATGCGCCGGCCCATGATCCCGAGCGCCTTGAACACCGCGACCCCGACGATCAGCGCCGCCGCCAGCCACAACGTGCCCGCGACCGCCTGCTTGTCGCGGAAGGCCGGCAGGATCGCGTTCGTCGTCGCCCAGCCGAGCGCCCACGAGGACAGCACGGTCGTGACGCCGTAGACGGCGCTGGCGAGAACCGCACCCGTGAAGATCTTCGGCTCGGTCTTGATGGCGTGGCCGATGACGCGGAACCCCTGGCGCATGACCGCGGATGAGACCTTGTCGGGCACTCGGGGTGTCCTTCCGTTTGGAGCGACGTACAAGCCCTGACCTTACAAACTTCGACCGACAGTTCGGATCGGGCATAGGGCTGACCATGAGGCGGGCCCAAAGGCTTAGGGCGGGGAAAGCCCAGAGGGGGAAATCACGACGATCACCGCTCTTATTCCCGAGGTCGCAGGTGCTTAGGGTTGACCCATGAGCTACGCCCGCGCGGAACGTGCCGCCATCACCGACCTGCTCGACGATCTGGGCCCGTTCGCGCCCACCCTGTGCGCGGGCTGGGAGACCGCCGACCTCGCCGCCCACCTGGTGGTCCGGGAGCGCCGCATCGACGCCGCCGCCGGGATCGCGGTGAAGTTCCTCGCGCCGTACACGCAGAACGTGCAGGCGCAGGTCCGGGCCCGGCCCTATGCGGAAGTGGTCAACGAGATCCGGCAGGGGCCGCCCCGATGGACGCCCTACGGGCTGGTTCCCGGGCTCGACTCGGCGGTGAACACGATCGAGTTCTTCGTGCACCATGAGGACGTGCGGCGGGCTCAGGCGGGGTGGGAGCCTCGGGAGCTGCCCGCTGACCTGGATGATCTGCTGTGGAAGCGGGTTTCGGCCGGCGGGCGGCTGTTCTTCCGCAAGTCGCCGGTCGGGGTGGTGCTGCGGCGGGCGGGGACGGGTCAGAAGGCGGGGGCCAAGATGTCCGAGCCCGCTGTGGTCGTGACGGGGCCTTCGCAGGAGCTGCTGCTGTTCGCCTTCGGGCGGCAGGACCATGCCCGGGTGGCGCTGGACGGGGACGCGGCGGCGGTGGAGAAGCTGATGGGAGCCGGGCTGGGGATGTGACGTCCCAGGTTACAGGAGCAGGGCGAGGATGGCCTCGCCTGCTTCGCGGTCGCGTTCGGTGGCGGTCTCCGGGGTGGTGGCGGCGCGGATGCCTGCTGTGATCTTCTGTTTCGCGGCGTGGATGACGCGGTCGGTGACTTCTATGCGCTGGTACGTCTGGGGGTCGCGGGCGAAGGCCAGGGCCGCCGACGAGAGCAGGGTGCGGACGTTCGATCTGGCGTCGGGGGCCATGCGGAGCAGCAGGGCCCTGGCTTGGCGGTCCGCGAGATCGCGGTCGAAGGTGAGGATCTCGTCCAGGCGGTGACCGCCCAATTCTGGATAGGGGCCTGCCACCACGGCTGTTGCCACCTCGCCTTCCTCTGTCGTGGCGTCTCCTTCCAGGACCGCCCTCACCACGTTGAGGCGTTTTTCTGAGGGTGGGTACGCCCCCGCGCCCGTTCCGCCGGATCCGGTGTCGAGGAAGTCGGACAGGGCGCTCAGGTAGCCGGGGCCGGTGGCGAGGGCGGCGTAGACATCGGCGAAGACCTCCCCCAGCCACCTCTGCCAGTCCGGGCCCGATCCGGCGGTCAACGTGCGCAGCGTCGGGGTGAGGTTCAGGTCGGTTTCGGCCAGGTGACCCACCTCGTGGGCGATGACCAGGGCGTCGGGGAGGTGGCGGAGGTGGAACCACGGGACGCCGATGACCGGGACCGGGAGACGTTCGACGACCTGGCGGAGAGAACCCTTCGGTTTCGCGGTCAGTTCGGTGGCGTAGTCGGCGCCTCTGGCGATGGAGAAGGGTTCGGCCGAGGGGCCCAAGAACACGAACGGGGGTTCTTTCAGCTTCGGGGCGTAGGCCCGGACGGGTTCGTAGCACTCCCAGGCCAGTTCGTCGGCGACCGTGAGGTAGTCGGCGAAGACGTCGGCCAGGCGGAGGGCGAACTTGGCGCGGAAGTAGTCGAGGACGTCGTGGGTGCGGATCAGGAGGTGTTCGGTCGCCGTCCACGGGTCTGGGGAGTCCGCGCCCGCGGTGAGGTGGTCGACGGCCACCTGGAGAGCGGCGGTCACGGCGGCGATCTGGGTGTGGTGTTTCTCCAGGCGCGCGCCGGGGGCGGACAGGGATCGCCAGGCGGCGAGCTCGGCTTCCAGGCCGGCGATCTTGGCGTGGAGTTCGATACGGCGGCGGACGGTCATCGCGGGCCGAACCGAGGCATGTCGGGTGGGCGCACGTTGGAGAACAGCGCCGTGGCGGCGAACGCGAACGCATCGTCCTCCGAGTCGATCACGTGGCTCTGGATCCGCTGCCACATTCCCGGCGTGGTCGACCCGGCTGACACGGAGAGGGCCACGTCGGTGACGGCCACCGTTCGGGTCAGGCCGGGCGCGGGCCCGAGGGCGAGGACGGTGACGGGAAAGGCGGCGCGGACGACTTCCTGGGCGAAACGGTTGCGCAGCTCGAGCTGCCGGTGGAACTCCGCTCGATTCGCCGGAGCGAGGATGTCCAGCACGACGAGGGGCGGGGTGCGCCGGAGCCGCCGGAGTGCCTGGTGCAGGCCCGACGGCTCGATCGCGTCGTCGTCGCTGAGGAAGGAGATCGCGGGAACCGTCCGGGAGGCGTCCATCACTCCGACGATGTGCAGGACGGCGGGCGCGTTCGAGCCCGCCGCATTCAGCGGCATCCCGGTCCCGACAGCGATGTCCCGATTCCGATAGACGTCAGCGACCTTCAACGAGCCGGGAACCCCGCGTAGCCGGGAGGCCCGCGTGGGATCAGGCTGGATGAGGTCTACGTGGCGGTTCTGGAGCTCGGATCTGTCGTCAGCCGCCACGAGAGCGCGCGGTGTGCGGTAGACGCACCGGACCCGTGGATGCCGGCCCAGCGCCCTGCCGTCCCAGCCGAGAAGTTCCCATGGGGTGGCACCGGGGCCGACTTCGCCCGTCAGCCGAACGTCGACGGCTTCCCGAATCTCCGCCAAGCGCGTCGCCAGCCCAGGGAGCAGCAGCAGCCCCACAGTGTTTCTGGCACGAGCGCCCGCCCAGTCGGTACTGGCAGGTGGCGGGCCGTCCAGGACGACCACGATCTCGTTCCCGGGGACGGGCTCGGCGGACAAGGGAGGTCCCAGTCGACCGGCCTTCGCGATCTGGCCCAGCTCCCGCCAGACCACTGCGGCCTCTTCGCGATAGTCCCGGTCGGGCCGCCCCGCCTCGGCGGCCAGGTCGGCCCGGGCCTGCCAGAGCGACCCGTGCCAATACATGGGACGGTCGCCGATCAGCTCTTGGGCGCGGTCGAGCCGTGACGACGTCGCCTCGGCCAGGTCAATGGGCATCCGCCGCCGGGCGAGCTCGACGAGGAAGGTCCCTCTCAGGTTAGGGCCTCCGTGGATCTCCAGTGGCTCCCGCTCATCCGGGATCGCGGGCCCCAGGCGGTTGCGCGCCCGGATCCAGTCCAGCCACGCGACGCCCTCGTGCCTCACGAGCCAGGACACCGCGTCGTCGAGCAACCCTCGCGCTTCCTCGGTACGCCCAGCCAGCCGGGCCACCTCCACGGCGAGGAGGTCGAGGTGGGCCCGGTCCCCCGGATCCCGCTCCGACCGCTCGGCCAGCCAGGGATCGAGTACCGCAGCCGACAGATCCACGGGCAGCACGCATTTCCGCAGCCCGCCCAGCGATGTCAGACGCAGTCCGAGACCTGCGATCTGCTCGGTCAGCTCCCGCAGGCGCTCCCGGGTGGGCAGGCCGACCTGAAGCCCGACGACGGCTGCTTTCACCCGAGCCACCACATCTGAGGACCCGAGCACCATTCGCCGGGCGAGGTCGACCGCACCTTCGTGCCGGTCCTGGGCGAGCCGGATGTCCACCCAGAGCGGGTCCGGGTGCAGAACGTCGTCCGGATAGTCGCCGAGCACCCGTTCCGCCGCGTCGGCGTCCCCCGCCACGTCGAGATGGATCCGGGCCGCTTCGCAGGTGAGAGCGGCCCGGACCGAACCCCGTGTGGCGGTCCGGCGAGCGTGGGCGAGGGCGTCGAGAGCGTCGTCGTACTCCATCAGGTCGCCCAAGGCCCGCGCCATCATGATCGCCGACGGTGCGTGATCGGTCGGGATCCGGCCGGTCAGCAGGCGGATGGCCGCTGCCGGGCGGCGCAGCGCGATCAGGGCTTCCGCCGTGACCAGCAGCCTGTTCAGCTCGTCGCCCGTGAGCTGTTCCACGGGACCCTGACTCTGGCCGCCTGGGGGCAGGAGTTCGATCGCACTCTCTGGAAGGCCGTGCTGGAGCAGCAGCAGCCCCATTGCCGGTACGTCTCCTGCCTCGGCCAGATATCCGACCGCCTCGTCGAGAGGACCGCCCTTGGCTGTGGCGATGAAACCCATGCGCGCGGCGGCGAACCCGATCACGCGTCGATCGTCGCGCTCGGTGGCGCTCCGGTAAGCCCGCTCGACGGTGTCCAGATCACCCGAGGCGCTGTGGACGAGGTCCACCTCAGCGGCGACGTCGCCGTGCAGTTCGTGGTCGGCGATGGCTTCCAGTTCTCGCCGGGCCTGGTCGTCGAGGTCGCGGGCCTGGAGCACGGCCGCAGTCAGGGCGTGGTGCATGGCGGACGGCTCACCGAGCCGGGCGCCCGCGGCGAGGGCGCTCTCCGCCGTGTTCCAGTGCGCGCCCGACGCACCCGGCTCGGGGTCGCGCCGAGCGGCCTCGATCGCGGCGCGGGCCTGCTCGATGTAGGCCGCGTAGCGCACCTCGTCGTCGGTCGCGTAGATCAGCAGATCGTCGGCCAGTTCTCCGGCCTGATCAGGGCGATCGGCGCGCCACGCCTCGGTGATCAGCGCTCGCCACATCGGCAGCGCGGCCTTCCCGCGGTGCTGGAAGGCGTGGTACGCCGCCTCCGCCGACCATCTCGCCCAGTTCTCGCGGGCGGCTCTGCGCGTGTAGTGGGCCTCGGCCGATTCGTGCAGGACAGCGCAAATCGGGTGGACACGGAGCAGGTCGCGCACCGGGTCCCGGAGGTTCTCGTGAAAGACCAGCCGGTCGTCACCGGTGGCCTGGACCCAGGAGGTCGCCCCGGCGTAGGTGGTGAGGTCGTCCCAGAGGGCGGTGGCGTCCGCGGGCGGCGGGCCGGGAAGGAAGATCTTGGTCTTTCGGTCGGGACGGTGGTCCTCGGCCGGGTCGTCGAGCACCTTCTCGTCACGCAGACCCGCCTCCAGATGGGACCACAACACCTCCGCGACGAACTCGGCGTCGAGGTGACGGGGCAGCACCGCGTAGCGGAGCAACCAGCGCAGCCGGTCGTCGGGAATGCGTTCCAGGATGCGTTCGAGGCAGTAGAGCAGAGCGGGTTCGCGGGCCTCCTCGACTTCCCGGGCGGTCAGTGCCGGGTTCGCCTCGGCGAGGTCGCCGTACATGGCGAGCGCGAAGGGCAGGCCGCCGGCCCGGCGCACCATCGCGTCGACCAGGTCAGGACGGGTGACACCGCGTCGTTCGATCAGATACCGGGCGGCCAGCGCATCGTCGAACGCGGGGACCTCGACGGTGACCGTCTCGGGTACGGCGTCGAGGAACCCGGGGAGACGATCGCGAAGGTCGTACCGGCCGGAAAGGACGACCCGCCCGGTCAGGCGCGCGAGCATCTCGACGAAGGGATGCGGGTCGGCGGCGGGCCTCAGCACGATCTCTTCGAGGGTGTCGAAGACGATCACATGATCGGGGAGGGCGGTCTCGAAGAAGCGCCGGGTGACGTCGTCGCCGTCGGCCGTCGCGGCGGCGACCTCGGACAGCAACGCGGTGTCGGGTACGGCGGTCCGGCTCAGCACCCGCCGCCACCGCTCGTGGTCGCGCAGCAGGTCGTAGAAGGGCGCTCCGGGAAGCTGCGGGGAGAGCTGGGCGGCGATCTCCAGGAGCACCAGCCAGGGATGACGGACGGCATTGACCGGATCGACGGCGTCGAGGTCGATCCGCGCGCACGGCACGTGAGGCCAACGGGTGAGGCACCACCTGGCCGCGAACCAGCGCAACAGCATCGTCTTGCCCATGCCACCGGGCGCGTGCAGGTGCACCACCCTCGGACCGCCTGTCAGCACGTGCTCCAAGGCGTCGCGCCGCAGATACCGTCCGGTCTGCCGATATTCGGTCGCCCATGCGGTGCGGGCCGCGAGCCGGGCCTGATGGGCGGCGTACGTCTCCGGGATGAGCGGACTGATGCCGACGAGGTCGGCGGAGCCGAGGACGTCGAGCGCGTCCTGGCAACCGACCAGATCGAAACGGTCGTCGGCCCGCTGATAGAGCGATCGGAACTCGGCAACGGCCTTACCCGGCGAGACGAGCGTCAATTGGCGGAGTCGCTCCAGCTCGTCGCCGACCACCCCGCTGATCCGCAGGGCCGTGTGACGCATCGCCGCGGGGACGCCGGAGCCTGGGATCAGCGCCTCGTCGATCCACCACCGCGCCCAAGCGGTCTCCCTCAGCGCGGGATCGAGCCGGTAGTGAGACGAACCGGGCAGCCGCGCGAGCCGCCCGCTCGCCACCATCTCGGTCAGTTCAGGGCCGTCGCCTCGTAACACCGCGTCGTAGAGGGCCTCGTCGAACCTCTCGGGAAGGGCGCACCGCATCAGCACACCCCGAATCTCCAAGGGCAGCGCGGCGAACATCAGAGTCACGAGGTCGGTCAACCGCCCGACGACCGTGTTCTCCTGCCGCACGAGCTCGGACACGCCACCGGGCCGGTGGAGTGGCAGCGACCGGGCCGTCTGGAACGCGTAGGTGCAGCACTCGCGACGGAGCTGGAAGTAGAAGCCCACCACCGAGGAGGGCAGATCCGAGGAGAGGTCGGGCAGCCCGCGATCGAGGCCGTCGGCGTCGTCGGCCGCACGGGCCGCGCGTAGCGACTCCCCCACTTTGTCGATCGCCGCGATGTGGTCGGGGCCGAGCTCTCCGGGCAGGAAGGACTCAAGCCGGCGAGTCACCGGCTGGGCCATCCGATCGGCCATCCGCCGGGCGTAGCTCGCCATGAGCACGCCCCCCTCCCGCCGGGCCTGCGCCTCGACGTCCTCTCCCGCCCACAGCCTCAGCGCCCCCTCGACCACCGTCCTGGCGAGCCTCTCGACCTCGCTCATGGCCGACCCATCGCGATCATGGTGTGGAACATGTGCAGGTGAGACGGCATGAAGACCGCGGCGTTGGTCTTGGCCCATTCCGAGGCGTCCTTCCAGCCGCCCTGGTAGGGCCGGTTGGTCCGGGCCCCGAACTCACGGAAGATCTCCTCCGTCTGGGCCCGGTCCCACGGCTCCACCCGTAACCGTTGCGCCCGGTCGGCGAACCCGCCGAGCACGCGGTCGTCGTCCTCAGCGACGATCACCGACACGTCGCCGGTCAGCCCGTCTGCGACCGGCAGCAGCAGACCGCGCACCAGCGTGTCGGCGAGCTCCGGTACGAGCACCAAATGGTCGAACGCGATCGTCATCGGCCCGGCCTCGGCCAGCAACGACCGGAGCGCCTCGAAGAGCGCCTCCCGCAGGTGTGGCTCCGACTCGTTGGCGGCGTCCCACAGCCCTCCGTCGTCGGGATCGAGAGGTCCGGCGGGGGGCCGCAGACCTCGCCTGAGGTGAACCAGCTGGTGCCGGAACCGCGCGGCTCCGGCGAGCGGCGGCAAGGAGTCGGCCAGGGCCCGGACCACCTCCAGCCATGGGACGTTGCGCCCATCGCGGAGAGCGCCTGCGTCGACGTACACGGCCGTGCACCCCCGCAGCCGCCACGTGAACAGGCACGAGCGCACCAGTGACGACTTGCCCACGCCGGACCCGCCGTCGACCAGCAGCGCCCGATAGGGCGGCGCGTCGGAGTCGACGCCGCCCCACAACCGCCACCGTTCAGCGGTCCGGTCGACTGTCATGGCCACCTCGGCATGAAGCTCGGCGAGGCGAATCGCCGTGGCGTCTTCGACGCCGAACCGCCACGGGAGCACGTCCTCGGCGGCACGTCGCACCATCAGGGACGGTGATTCCCACTCAGGCAGGCTCTCGCGGAACATCACCGCGCGGGCGGCCCGCACGGCCTCGCCGACCCCGGCTCCCGACGCGAGTGAGTCGTAGAAGTTCTCGGCGAACACCACTGCCGGGCGGGATGGGAGGTCTCCGCGCATCGTGAGCGAGGCCCCGGCGTGGAAGGCGTCGGCCAGATCCCATATCGAGGCGGCCGGGCCGTAAGCGGTCCGGCAGGCGTTGAGCACGACCAGCCGGGGCGGCTCGGAGATCGAATTGAGGATCATGTCGGCGGTGACGCCCGAACTCCCGCCTGGGCCGTTGAACTCAAGCATCGGCAGGCCCTCCAGCGGGTGGATCCCACTGTGGCCGACGAAGTGCAGAATGTGCGGCCGCACGTCGTCCATGCGGTCGAAGAACTGCCGGGGGGTCGGCTGATCGAGCACCTCGACATACCAGGCGCCGTGATGGGCGCGCAGCGATCGTCTGATCGCGTCGGCCTCTTCGCGGGCCAGCAGAGCCTGATCGTCGGTGTTGCCGAGGACGACCAGCAACCGGATCGGCACCAGCACCTCCGCACGTGGGGAGGGTTGCGGCGCTCCTCGCACCCAGCAGGTGCCCTCCGTGAGGAACGGGCGCCTGCCGTCAGGCCCGATCATCAGCTCCCAAGGCAGCGCCCGTAGTTCTTCGTCCCGTACGTCGAGGTAGACGGTCTGGCACGGGCCCAGCGCGGCGTCATGCACCAGGTCGTAGAGCCCCCGTCCCAGCTCGCGTCGGCCCTGTGGTGAGGCGTCACCGGCGAGCGCCAGCACATGGGCCGGGTCGACATGGCGGAGCAGCCGTTCGCCCGCGTCGTCAACGAGCACGACCGGGTATCCGGCCGCGCTCTTCGGGTCGACCCGGACGACGCTCATCACGCGTTAGGGAACAACCTCCGCGCCAGCGCCGCAAGGTCGGACTCGGCCGCCATCGACGGCTCCCGGCTGCCGCGTCTCGCCGAACCCTCTTCGGCGGCCAGCACCGCCGACGCGAGCGCCCGCCCGTTGCCCGCGTCGGTCTCCGCCACCGCCGCCCGCTCCTGCGCCGCGGCGACCTCCTGGACGGCCGCCGAAGACCGTCCGACAGCCGTCCCGAAAAGGACGCCCGCCGCCGCGAACACCAGCGCCTCCAGCCCCTGCAGCAGGAACACGAGCCGATCCCACTGCGGGTCGTCGCGCATCAGCACGAGCGCCACGAGCGCGGCGACGAACAGGACGATAAGCCCTACACCCAGCCATATCTGCAGCTTGGTCGGACCCTGGTTCTCCGGCATGCCGTTTGGACGTTCACCCCACGACACGGGTTGTCACGAAGGGCGGCCCAATGTGATCTGATGCACCGACATCCGCCCCGACTCGAAGGCCAGGCCACCACCGACCAGGTAGAGCCGCCACACCCGGGCGATCTCCTCCCCCACCAGGGCGACGGCCTGATCCCAGTGGGACTCGAAGGTCTCATACCAGGCCTGGACGGTCTTCGCGTAGTCCTCCCGCATGCCCTCCACGTGCAGCACCTCGAAGCCGGCCTCCTCGAACATCGCCACAGTCCGCCCCACGGGACGCATGTGCATGTCGGGCGCGATGTACCGCTCGATGAACGGGCCGCCGCCGGGCGCGTTGGCCCCGCGTGACATCTGCTGGATGACGACGCGGCCACCGGGGCGTACCAGGCGGAAAAGGGTCGAGGCGTAGACGGGATAGTTCTCCTCCCCCACGTGCTCGCCCATCTCGATGGAGGAGATCGCGTCGTAGGGGCCGTCGGAGACGTCTCGGTAGTCCTGGAGCCGCACCTCGCCGCCGCGCGCCTCGACGAACGCCTTCTGCTCCGCCGCGATCGTCACGCCGACCGACTTCGCCCCGAACTCCGAAGCGTGCAGCACCATCGAGCCCCAGCCGCAGCCCACGTCGAGATGCCTCGTCCCGGACGACAGTTCGAGCTTGCCGCAGATCAGGTCGAGTTTGCGCCGCTGCGCCGAGGCGAGGTCGTCTCCGGGGGCCCATTTGGCGCACGAGTAGGCCATCGAGGGGTCGAGGATCAGCGAGTAGAAGTCGTTCGAGAGGTCGTAGTGGTGGGCGATCGCGTCGCGGTCGCGGCCGCGGGTGTGCAGCCGCCCGCGCAGCCGGGCCTCGCTATCGGGGATCGGCGGCCTCGGTCCGGCGACGCCGAGGCCGAGGAGGGTGCGCGCGCCACGCGCCAGCTCGGCCATCCCCGGGCCGCCGGAGGTCGCGGCCCAGACCCGCCGGAAGCCGTCGGCCATGTCCCCCTCGACGTCGAGGTGGCCGCTGACATAGGCGCGCGCCAGCCCCAGCTCGCCCGGCGCCCAGAGCAGGTGCCGCAGCGCCAGGGGCGATCTCAGCACGACCACGGGCGCGTCAGCGGGCCCGGCGAAACCGCCGTCCCAGGTGCGCAGCCCGACGGGCAGTGAGCCCCCGAAAAGCCCGGCGACCGTATCGGCCAGACGGGTGGCGACAACAGTCACGACCGGCCCCTCTCCAGAATGAACTGCCGCACGTTCAGATATCCCGATCGGAATCCCGCCTCCGAATAGGCCAGATAGAAGACCCACATCCGGTGGAATACCTCGTCGAATCCGAGCCGCGTGATGTCCGTCCGCCGCGAGCAGTATCTTTCCCGCCACAACCGCAGCGTCTCGGCGTAATCACCGCCCATCTCGTGATGCCCGGCGATACGCAGCGGGCCGAGATTCTGTTCGATGGCCGTGACGCTCGGCAGCAGGCCGCCCGGGAAGATGTATTTCTGAATCCACGTGTACGTAGAGCGCGACGCCACCATCCGATCGTGCGGCATCGTGATGGCCTGCAGGCCCACCCGCCCGCCGGGGGCCAGCAACCGATCGAGGGTCGCGAAGAAAACGGGCCAATAACGCTCCCCGACCGCCTCGATCATCTCCACGCTGAGCACCGCGTCATAAGAGCCGTGCGCCTCCCGATAATCGCAGAGCTCCACGGAAACCCGGTCGGACAGACCCGCCGCGGCCACCCGCTCCAGCGCGAACGCCCGCTGTTCCGCGGAAAGGGTGATCGTCCGGACCGTGGCGCCCCGCATGGCGGCGCGAATGGCCAGCGCCCCCCAGCCGGTGCCGATCTCCATCACCTTCGAGCCCGGCCCGACCCCGGTCTCGTCGAGCAGCCGGTCGATCTTGGCGTGCTGCGCCTCCTCCAGGTTCTCCCATGTGGCGGGTGCCCAGAAAAGCGCCGACGAATAGGTCATCGAGGGATCGAGAAACTCGGCGAAAAGGTCGTTCGACAGGTCGTAGTGGCGCTGGATGTTCCGCCGGGCGTTCTCGACGGTGCCCTCTTCCGTGCGGGGGTGCCGCCGCACCCACACTCCGCGCAACCGCTGGAGAGGGGCCGGAATCAGCGACGCCAGCTCCCGCGCCATCACGGTGAGCACACCGGCGAGGTCGTCGGCCTCCCAGTCGCCCGCCATGTAGGCCTCGCCGAACCCGATCAGCCCGTCGGAGCCCACCCGGGAGAAGAAGTCCTCCGCGCGCACCACCCGCATCAGGGGGCCCGACTGATCTCCGAGCATCTCCCCGTCGGGCATCTGAACGCGCAGCGGCAGGCGGGCCACCGCGTTGCGGAAGAGTTGTCGCACGACCCTGACCCTGAATGGAGATCGGGCGGGGGTGACGGCGATGGCGTGCGTCATGACGATTCTCTCTTTCGGGGAATGACGGGCAGCCCGCGCAGATAGAGCGCGACACCCTGCCGCCGGATGCGCGCCCCCACCAGCAGGGGCGCGATCCGCAGCCGGTTGCGCAACGTCGGGGGCACTCGCCGGCCGCGCAGTGTCGCCACGAACGGCTTGCCTTCTGGACGGTGAAGTGTCACCGCGAGGTCGAGCCGGTCGGACGGCGGCGGTAGCCGGAGCGTGTAGTGGCCGTCGACGGGGTTGAAGGGCGACACGTAGAGCTCCTTGCTCGTCTCGGCACGGCCGTGCGCGTCGGGGTGGAGCAGGTAGCGGTGGCGTCCTCCGTAGGTGTTGCGGACCTCGGCGACCACGACGCCGGTGTCGCACCAGTAGACGGTCAGGGGGTTGAAGACGTATCCGAGGGTGCGGCGCCCGGCCAGCATCGTGACCTTGCCCGCGTGCTCGCCGTGTTCGGCCAGGAAGGCGTCGAGCTCCTCGCGGGCGGCCGGGTCGAAGCCGCGCGGCAGGTCGTCGAGGTCCACGAGCCACAGGTAGCCGTCGTAGGTGAACGCCTTGCGCAGCGGCGTGGAACGCACGTGGGTGATGACGCAGCGGTACAGGGCGGGTGTCACCATCGTGCCCCCAGGTTCTCGGCGGCCTTCAGCCCGGACCGGCAGCCGTCCTCGTGGAAACCCCACCCGTGGTAGGCGCCCGCGAACGCCACCCGGCCGTCCGACAGGCCTGGAAGCAGCCGCTGCAGGGCGACCGTCTCGGGGGTGTAGACGGGGTGCTCGTAGTCCATCCGGGCGATGACATGTTCGTCCGGCACGTCGTCGCCGAGGGTGACCAGATAGCGGGTCTCGGTGGGCAGCCGCTGGAGGCGGGTCATGTCGTAGGAGACACGTACAGAAGATGGTTCGGCGCCACAGTCGGACATGCGGTAGTTCCACGACGCCCGCGCGCCCCTGGCGCGGGGCAGCGCGCCCGCGTCGGTGTGCAGGACCGCCGGATTGCACTCGTAGGCGAAATCGCCCAGGACGCGCTTCTCGAGGTCTGTGGGGGCCGCCAGCAGGGCCAGCGCCTGCCGGGGGTGGGTGGCCACCACGGCGGCGTCGTAGGTGGCGGTCTCGTCGCCGTCGTCGCGGATCTCGACCGCGTCGGCGTGCCTTCTCAGTTCGCGTACGGGTGTCGCGGTGCGCACCGCCGTGAGCCCTTTGGCGACCTTCTCCACATAGGTCCGGCTGCCACCCGTGACGGTCCGCCACACCGGGCTGCCGGTCACGCTGAGCATCCCGTGGTTGGCCAGGAACGTGAACAGGTAGCGCGCCGGGTAGCGCAGGGCCACCGAGGGCGAGCACGACCACACGGCCGCCACCAGCGGGGTCACGAAGTGCCGGATGAAGTAGGGCGGAAACCGGTCGACGACCTGGCCCAGGGTGCGGTCGTCCTCGGTCTCCAGAACCCGGTGGGCCGTCCGGTGGAAGCGCGGGACGTCGGCCAGCAGGCGCAGGTAGTGCGCCGAGGGCCGCTGCGCGAACAGCCCGGTCAGGCTTTTGCCGCCGGCGTATTCGAGGCCGCAGCCGTCGCAGCGGACCGACATGCTCATGTCGGACTCCTGGGTGGCCACCCCCAGTTCGCCGAACAACCGCGTCAGATGCGGATAGGTGCGGTCGTTGTGGACGATGAACCCGCTGTCGACCGCGAGCCCGGCGACGTCGTGGGTGTGGGCGTGGCCGCCGAGGCGGTCATCGGCCTCGTAGAGCGTCACGTCGTGTGTGGAACGCAGCACATGCGCGGCGGTGAGCCCCGCCACGCCGCTGCCGATGACCGCCACCGTCGGGCGCACCTGACCTCCCATGACCTGTCTTTATGGGCTCCTTCGGAGCGGAAGGCCGTTCGGTTTGGCCGGGAGACAGGTTTTTCCCGCGCCTGTGGGGGAGTTTTCGATCGCGCCAATTCGCCTCCACCTGTGGGGCGGATGGGGCAGAGTGATGACAGCGCACACGGTTGGAGCCCCCTCATGGACGTCAAGAAGTTAGTCACCTACGCGGCGATCGCCTTCGTGATCTTCTATCTGTTCACTCAGCCCCAGGGGGCGGCCAGCGCGGTGCGTGGCATCTTCGAAGCGATCGGTAACGGCGCCGAGGCGCTGGCCCAGTTCTTCAACTCCCTCTTCGTCTGAGGGCACGTGTGCCGGAAGGTCCTCCTCCCTATCCGGCTAGTTATGATCACTGGTGTTGCCGGGTAGAAAAACCCGGGACACATAACGCAGGAGGCCCCCCAATGCAGGTCAAGAAGGTGCTTACGTACGCAGCGATTGCGTTCGTGGTCTTCTACCTCTGGACGCAGCCGAGCGCAGCTGCCGGCGCCGTCAGGGGAGTGTTTGACGGTGTCACCTCGGCCGGTAACTCCCTGGCAACCTTCTTCAACGGCGTTCTTGACCAGTAGCAGGCCGGCCCGCGGCGACGCGGGCTTCCTCTTTTCCGGCGCCCACGGATGATCTTCAGGGGGCTCCGGCGCGCACCGATCGGGCGCCCGGACGCTCCCATGCGAAACTGGTCTGATGAGTGACCTGATCGCGGTGACGGGGGCGACCGGCGGGCTTGGCGGCCGGATCGCGCGCCGCCTGGCCCAATCCGGAGCACGACAGCGACTGGTCGTCCGAGACCTCTCCCGGGTTCCCCGGATCGAGGGCGCGGAGACCGTCCAGGCGTCCTACGAAGACCCCGCCGCCTTCGCGGCGGCCCTCGACGGCGCCGGGGTCCTCATGTTGATCTCGGCGACCGAACACCCCGATCGGGTGGCTCTCCATACGGCGGCGGTCGACGCGGCCGTGGCGGCAGGGGTTCCCCGCATCGTCTACACCTCGTTCCTCGGAGCGGGGCCCGAGTGCACGTTCACCTTCGGCCAGGACCACTGGCACACCGAGCGGCACATCGAAGAGACCGGAGTAGGTTTCACCTTCCTCCGAGACAGCCTCTACCTCGATTTCCTGGCCGACATGGTCGGGGACGACGGTGTGATCAGAGGGCCCGCCGGCGACGGCAGATTCGCCCCGGTGGCCCGCGACGACGTGGCCGCGGTGGCCGCCACGATCCTGCAGGACCCCCACGCCCACGAGAGCGCGACCTACGACCTGACGGGTCCCGACCTCCTGACGATGACCGAGGTCGCCTCGGTTCTCTCCTCTGTACGAGGTTCGCAGGTCACCTTCGAGAACGAGACCCTCGACGAGGCCTACGCCTCCCGCGCCAAGTACGACGCCCCCGACTGGGCGGTGGCGGGCTGGGTGACGTCCTACGCGGCGATCGGCGCGGGCGAACTCGACGCGGCGACCGACCACGTGATGAAGGTGACAGGGCATCCGCCGATGACATTGGCGCAGGTGCTCCAGGCCTGAGGCAGGGCGGTTCGGACCATGTCCCGAAATTTCGGGTCTTCTCGTCGCAGCGATGGTGTTTCGCGGAAGTCGTCGATTTCGGGGTCCCTCGTTCGTGTAGGTGGTGAGACCGAAAGGGCTGCCACCATGGGCAAGATCGTTGTGACCGAGAATGTGACGCTGGACGGCGTGATGCAGGGGCCGGGCCGCGCCGAGGAGGACACCCGAGGCGGGTTCCGGCACGGCGGCTGGGCCGGGCCCTACACCGACCCGGTGATGATGCGCGTGATGGGCGCGGGCATGGCCACGACCGGCGCGATGCTGTTCGGCCGCCGGACCTACGAGGACTTCTACTCCGTCTGGCACGGGCGGACCGACGGCAACCCGTTCACCGACGTCCTCGACAAAGCACGCAAATACGTCGCGTCCACGACGCTGAGCGAACCCCTGACCTGGCAGAACTCCACCCTGCTCGCCGGTGAGGCCGGTCCGGCCGTCGAGGCACTCAAGAAGGAGATCGACCACGACATCGTGGTGCTCGGCAGCGGCGAGCTGGTCCGATCGCTGCTCGCCGCCGGGCTCGTCGACCGGCTGGTGCTGTCGGTCCACCCGCTGGTGCTGGGGGCGGGGCGGCGGCTGTTCGCCGACGACGGGGCGCTCGCCGCGTTCCGGCTGGTGGAGAGCGTGCCCACCGGAACCGGTGTGGTGATCGCGACATACGAGGTGGCGTGACGTGAAGAACTATCTGCTCAGCATCTACCAGCCGCAGGGCCCGGCCCCCGAGCCGGAGACCATGCGGAAGATCATGGCCGAGCTCGACGTCCTGCGCCGGGAACTGGAGTCGACCGGTTCGTGGGTGTTCGGCGACGGGCTGCACGACCCGGCCACCGCCACGGTCCTGCGGCCCACGGGGGGCGAGGTGCTGATGACCGACGGGCCGTTCGCCGAGGGCAAGGAGCACCTCGGCGGGTTCGTGATCGTCAGGGCCCCCGATCTCGACGCCGCGCTGGAGTGGGGCCGCCGGTACGCCCAGGCGACCACCCTGCCCATCGAGGTGCGCCCGTTCGCGACCGAGGCCGGCGGCTGACCGGGATCGAGCGGGTCTTCCGCGAGGAGTACGGCCGCGCGGTGGCCGTACTCGTCCGGCTGGCCGGGGACATCGGCACCGCCGAGGAGGCGGTCCAGGAGGCGTTCGCCGTCGCGGCCGAACGGTGGCCGGGCGACGGGATCCCGCCGAGCCCGGCGGGATGGATCATCACCACGGCCCGCAACAGACTGATCGACCGCAACCGCCGGGAGGCGACCCGGGACAGCCGGCACGCCGAGGCGCTCCTGCTGCACGCCCCGGCCGAACCTCCCGAGGAGGGGCCCGTGCCCGACGACCGGCTGCGCCTGATCTTCACCTGCTGCCATCCCGCCCTGGCCGAAAGCGCGCGGATCGCCCTGACGCTCCGGCTGCTGGGCGGCCTGACCACCGGGGAGATCGCCCGCGCGTTCCTGGTGAGCGAGGCCACGGTGGCCCAGCGCGTCGTGCGGGCCAAGACCAAGATCCGGGACGCCGGGATCCCCTACCGGGTTCCCTCGGACGCCGATCTGCCGGGACGGCTGACCTCGGTGCTCGCCGTGGTGCATCTGATCTTCAACGAGGGCTACCTGACCGGTTCCGGCGAGCCGGTGCGCGACGACCTGTGCGCGGAGGCCATCCGGCTGGGACGCCTGCTGGCCGAGCTCATGCCCGACGAACCCGAGGTCCTGGGCCTGCTGGCGCTGATGCTGCTGATCCACTCACGACGTGCCGCGCGCGTCACGGCCGAGGGCTCATTGGTCCTGCTGGCCGACCAGGACCGCGCTCTCTGGGACCGTGATCTCATTGCCGAGGGTCAGGACCTCGTCCGCCGGTGCCTGCGGCGCAACCGGCCGGGGCCGTTCCAGATCCAGGCGGCGATCAACGCCGTGCACAGCGACGCCCCGACCGACTGGCGGCAGGTGGTACGGCTCTACGACCAGCAGATGGCCCTGGCCCCCACGCCCGTGGTGGCCCTGCACCGCGCCGTCGCCGTGGCCGAGGTCGACGGGCCGGCCGTGGCGCTGGACCTCCTCGACGACCTGGACCTCGACGGGCATCACCTGTTCCACGCCGTCCGAGCCGACCTGCTGCGTCGCCTCAGCCGGGACCACGAGGCCGTCGCCGCCTACGAGGCCGCCCTGGCCCGAACGGAGAATCCAGCCGAACGCGAGATCCTGCGAAGCCGACTGACCGAGAGGTAGCACCGGCCGACCGGGGGTGGCAACCGAACACGAGGCCGACCGCGCGTCGCGGCCAAACGCACGGTCCTGCGAAGCCAACTGACCGAGGTCCGGCCCGGGGTAGAACCGGCCGATTCAGGAACGCGGTCGCAGCGCGACAGAAGGCCGTTGTCCCGAAATTTCGGGACAACGGCCGCCGCAGCACAAAGGGCCGGGCGTGACCGCCCGGCCCTCAGCGGAAAGCCCTACCTGACGGGGTGGCCCGCCTCGCGCAGGGTGTTCTTCACTTCGCCGATCTTCAGTTCGCCGAAGTGGAAGACGCTCGCCGCCAGGACCGCGTCGGCCCCCGCGTCGATGGCCGGCGGGAAGTCCTCGAGCGTCCCCGCCCCGCCCGAGGCGATCACCGGCACCGTCACGGCTGCCCGCACGGCTTTGATCATCTCGATGTCGTAGCCGTCTTTGGTGCCGTCGCCGTCCATCGAGTTCAGCAGGATCTCGCCGACGCCGAGTTCCTGGCCGCGTGCGGCCCACTCGACGGCGTCGATGCCGGTTCCCTTGCGGCCACCGTGAGTGGTCACCTCGAAGCCGGACGGGGTGGGCGGGCCGTCGACCACGCGCCGGGCGTCGACCGACAGCACGATGCACTGCGAACCGAACCGCCAGGCCGCCTCACGCAGGAACTCGGGGCGGGCGATTGCTGCGGTGTTGATGCCGACCTTGTCGGCGCCGGCGCGCAGCAGGCGGTCGACGTCGTCGTTGGTGCGCACTCCCCCGCCCACGGTCAGCGGGATGAAGACCTGCTCGGCCGTCCGCCGGACCACGTCGTACATGGTCGAGCGGTCGGAGCTGGAGGCGGTGATGTCGAGGAAGGTCAGTTCGTCGGCGCCTTCGGCGTCGTAGCGTCTGGCCAGCTCAACCGGGTCTCCGGCATCGCGCAGGTTCTCGAAGTTCACGCCCTTGACGACCCGGCCGGCGTCGACGTCCAGGCACGGGATCACGCGCACGGCCACGGTCATGACCGGTAGGCCTCCAGTTCCACCTCGACCAGCATGCGCGGGTCGATCAGGCCGGCCACGCGCACGGAGGTGCAGGCCGGGCGGACCTCGCCGAACAACACGCCGTGGGCGGCGCCGGCCGCGTCGAAGTCGTCCTGGCTGACCACGAACAGGCGGGTGCGGACGACGTCGGTCACCGACGCCCCGGCCTTCTCCAGCGCGTCGAGCGCGACGCCGAAAGCCGTGAGGGTCTGGTTGTAGGCGTCGCCGACGTGCTGGACCTCACCGCCGATGGTGGCGGTGCAGCCGGAGACCAAAACGTGGTTCCCGGCGATGACGGCGCGCGAATATCCGTAGCGCTCCTCCCACGGACCGCCGGAGGAGATGCGCGTCAGAGGTTCGGTCATGCCCTCACCGCCGCAAGTGCCTCTTCGAGGGTGAAGGCCTGGGCGTAGAGGGCCTTGCCGACGATGGCGCCCTCGACGCCGATGCCGACCAGGCCGTTCAGGGCGCGCAGGTCGTCGAGGCTGGAGACGCCCCCGCTGGCGATGACCGGCTTGTCGGTACGGGCGCAGACCTCCCGCAGCAGGTCGAGGTTCGGGCCGCGCAGGGTGCCGTCCTTGGTCACGTCGGTGACGACGTAGCGGGGGCAGCCGTCGGACTCCAGGCGGTCGAGGACCTCCCAGAGGTCACCGCCCTCCTGGGTCCAGCCGCGGGCGGCCAGGGTGGTGCCCCGGACGTCGAGGCCGACGGCGATGCGGTCGCCGTACTCGGCGATGATCTTGGAGCACCACGCCGGGTTCTCCAGGGCGGCGGTGCCGATGTTGACGCGGCGGCAGCCGGTGGCGAGGGCGGCCTCCAGGGAGGCGTCGTCGCGGATGCCGCCGGACAGCTCGACCTGGACGTCGAGCTTGGCGGTCACCTCAGCGAGCAGTTCACGGTTGGAGCCACGGCCGAAGGCGGCGTCGAGGTCGACGAGGTGGATCCATTCGGCTCCGGCGTCCTGCCAGGCGAGGGCGGCGGCGAGCGGGTCGCCGTACGAGGTCTCCGAGCCCGCCTCGCCTTGCACCAGGCGGACCGCCTGGCCATCGGCCACGTCCACGGCGGGGAGCAACACGAGTGACATCTGTTCAGGACCTCCGGTCGAAGAGAACGGTGACGAGCACCGGAACGATCAGGATGGACACGGCCAGCACGGCGAGCCTGGCCATCACGGTGCCGAGCGTCAGCCAGGCGATGACCTGGACGAGCACGAACAGCATGGCCATGACCGCGTTCTGGGCGCGGCGGCGCCGGGCCAGCACTCCGCCCTGCCGGGCCACTCTGACCGGCTTGGGCAGCACGGCCGTGATCCGGCCGCGCAGGTCCCGCAGCCGGGCCGACCTGGCCTCGCGGCGGGCCCGTTCCTCCGCCAGGCGGGCCTTCTCGGCCTCCCTCTCGGCCCGGCGGATGGCCCGCTCCTTGCTCATGAGAGGGTGTTCAGCCAGTTGGCGAGCAGGGTGGCCCCCGCGTCGCCCGACTTCTCGGGGTGGAACTGGGTGGCCATGAGCGGGCCGTTCTCGGCGGCGGCCACGAACGACGACGTCCCGTGGGTGGCCCAGGTGACCAGCGGCGCCTTGAAGCCGTCGCCGGGCACGAGTTCCCATTCGCGCACGCCGTAGGAGTGGACGAAGTAGAAGCGGGTGTCGGCGTCGAGGCCGGCGAACAGGACCGAGTCGCCGGGCGCGGTGACCGTGTTCCACCCCATGTGGGGCAGCACGGGCGCCTCCAGCCGCTCGACCGTGCCGGGCCACTCGCCGCAGCCCTCAGTGTGGACGCCGTGCTCGACGCCCTTCTCGAACAGGATCTGCATGCCGACGCAGATGCCCAGCACCGGACGGCCGCCCGACAGACGGCGGGCCACGATCTGCTCGCCGCGCACCGCCCGCAGACCGGTCATGCAGGCCGCGAACGCGCCCACGCCGGGCACCACGAGGCCGTCGCAGTTCAACGCCTCGTCGAAGTCGGACGTCACCGTGACATCGGCGCCGGTCCGGGCCAGCGCCCGCTCGGCCGAACGCAGATTGCCCGAACCGTAGTCGAGCACGACGACCTTCTTGCCCGCTCCCATCAGAGCACCCCCGTCGTCAGGGCCGGCGCAGCGAGATCGCCGATCGCCTGCGGGGCCACTTGCGCACCAAACCCGGCCGGCGCGCGCTCAGCCGATGTCACTGCCACCACATCACCCCCGCCGTAAAAGCCAGCACGGACAGCGCGCCGGTCACCACCGCGGCCAGCTTCAGCTTCTGGCGGGCGAAGGACCACACCCCGCCGATCAGGAAGAGGCCGATGAAGATCATGGCACTGGCGGAGAAGTTCACAGCACACCCTTGGTGCTGGGCACCCCGGTCGCCCGGGGGTCGAGTTCGGTGGCCGCGCGCAGCGCCCGTGCCAGGGCCTTGAACTGGGCCTCGACGATGTGGTGGGCGTTGCGGCCATAGGGGACGCGGACGTGCAGGCAGATCGAGGCCGAGGCGACGATCGACTCCAGGATGTGGCGGGTCATCGTGGTGTCGTAGTCGGGCCCGATCATCGGGGCCATGTTCTCGGGCTCGCTGTGCACGAGGTAGGGACGGCCGGAGAGGTCGACGGTGACCTCGGCGAGCGCCTCGTCGAGGGGGCAGGACGCGCTGCCGAACCGCCGGATGCCCGACTTGTCGCCCAGGGCCTGCTTCAGGGCGGCGCCGAGCGCGATCGCGGTGTCCTCGATCGTGTGGTGGGCGTCGATGTGCAGGTCGCCCTCGGTCTTGACGGTCAGGTCGAACAGACCGTGCTTGCCGAGCTGGTTGAGCATGTGGTCGAAGAAGCCGACCCCGGTCGCGATCTCGACCTCGCCGGTGCCGTCGAGGTCGATCTCGACCAGGACGGACGTTTCCTTCGTCGTGCGTTCGATGCGTCCGACCCTCATGAGAGGACCCCTTCCAGGGCGGCGCGGAACGCCGCCATCTCTTCGCTGGTGCCGATCGAGACCCGCAGCCACTGGGCCGGACCGGTCTCCCGGATCAGGACGCCGCGGCTGAGGACGTCTTCCCACACTTGGTGGCGATCCGGAAACTTACCGAATAGCACGAAATTGGCGTCAGAGTCAGCCACGGACAGGCCACGTTGCCGTAGCCAGGTCACGGTCGCGTC
Source organism: Herbidospora mongoliensis (assembly GCF_001570545.1). Lineage (GTDB taxonomy): Bacteria > Actinomycetota > Actinomycetes > Streptosporangiales > Streptosporangiaceae > Herbidospora > Herbidospora mongoliensis. The sequence continues at coordinate 701,375 of NZ_BBXD01000009.1, forward strand.
GCGTTCGGCCCGCAGCGCGGCGACCGTGCCGAGCAGATCGTCGCGGTGCGCGAGAGCCACCCGGGCGGCGGTCTGGGTCAGCGTCGACAGGTGGTAGGGCAGCCGGACCAGCAGCAGCGCGTCGACCACCGCCGGGTCGGCGGCCAGATAGCCCACCCGCGCCCCGGCCATCGCGAACGCCTTGGACATGGTCCGCGTGACGATCAGCCGCGGGTGCCTGGGCAGCAGCGACAGCGCCGAGGGGGTGCCCGTACGGGCGAACTCGAAGTAGGCCTCGTCGACGACGACCATGCCCGGCGCGGCGGCGACGACCCGCTCGATCACCGCCAGCGGCAGGGCGGTGCCGGTCGGGTTGTTGGGCGAGGTCAGGAAGACCACGTCGGGCCGGTGCTCCTCGATGAGGGCCACCGCGCGGTCGGGGTCGAGTGAGAAGTCCTCTTCCCGGCCGCCCTCGATCCAGCTGGTGCTGGTGCCGGAGGCGATGATCGGGTGCATCGAGTAGGAGGGCTCGAAGCCGATCGCCGACCGGCCGGGACCGCCGAAGGCCTGGAGCACCTGCTGCAGGATCTCGTTGGAGCCGTTCGCCGCCCACAACTGGCCGGCGGTCAGGCCGTGGCCGAGGTAGTCGGCCAGGTCCTTGCGCAGCTCGACCGCGTCGCGGTCGGGGTAGCGGTTCAGCGTCGCGGCGCTCTGGCGGACCGCCCGGGCCAGGTCGTCGAGGAGCGCCTCGGACGGCTGGTAGGGGTTCTCGTTGGTGTTGAGCTGCACCGCCACGTTGAGCTGGGGCGCACCGTAGGGGTGCTTGCCGCGCAGGTCGTCGCGGATGGGCAGGTCGTCGAGCGTGGTCATCAGCTGGGGATCTCCCAATCGAACCGGGCGCGGATCGCGGCGCCGTGGCCGGGCAGGTCTTCGGCGTCGGCCAGCGCGCACACCAGCGGCGCGGCCTCCGCGAGCGCCTCGCGGCTGTAGTCGACGACGTGGACGCCCTTGAGGAACGTCTGCACCGACAGACCCGAGGAGTGACAGGCGCAGCCGCCCGTGGGCAGCACGTGGTTCGACCCGGCCATGTAGTCGCCGAGCGAGACGGGTGCGTGCGCCCCCACGAAGATCGCGCCAGCGTTCCTGATCTTAGAGGCCACCAGGGCGGCGTCCGCCGTCTGGATCTCCAGGTGCTCGGCGGCGTAGGCGTCGACGACCTTGATCCCGTCGTCGATCGAGGAGACCAGGACGATGCCCGACTGCCGGCCGGCCAGCGCCTCGGTGATCCGCTCGCTGTGCTTGGTGCGGGCGACCTGGGCCTTGAGCTCGCGCTCGACCGCGTCGGCCAGGTCGACCGAGTCGGTGACCAGGACGGCGGCGGCCAGCGTGTCGTGCTCGGCCTGCGAGATCAGGTCGGCGGCGACGTGGACGGGGTCGGCGGTCGCGTCGGCGAGCACCGCGATCTCGGTCGGACCGGCCTCGGCGTCGATCCCGATGCGGCCCTTGAGCAGCCGTTTGGCCGCCGCGACCCAGATGTTGCCCGGCCCGGTGACCATGGCGGCGGCGGGGCAGTCTTCGGTGCCGTACGCGAACATGGCGACGGCCTGGGCCCCGCCCACCGCGTAGACCTCGTCGACCCCGAGCAGCGCGCAGGCCGCCAGGATCGTCGGGTGGGGCAGCCCGTCAGGCGCCTGGGGCGGTGAGGCCACCGCCATCGACGGCACCCCGGCCTCCTGGGCGGGCACCACGTTCATGATCACGCTGGACGGATAGACGGCCAGGCCGCCGGGCGCGTAGAGGCCCACGCGGTCGACCGGGATCCAGCGCTCGGTGACCGTGCCACCCGGGACCACGGTCGTGGTGACGTCGGTGCGGCGCTGGTCGCGGTGGACCAGGCGGGTGCGGCGGATGGCCTCTTCGAGAGCGGCGCGGACCGTCGGATCGAGCTCCGACAGAGCCTTCCCCAGAGCCTCGACGGGGACGCGGGCGGTCGGGAGGTCGAAGCCGTCGAAACGATGGGTCAGCTCCCGCACGCCCTCCGCGCCTTTATGGCGCACCTCCTCGCAGATGGACCGCACCTTCGAAAGGGCGGTCTCCACGTCGAGCTCGGCGCGGGGCAGCACGTCGCGCAGGTTCCCCGGAAGGGGCCCGCGCAGGTCGATACGGGAAATCACCCGAACAGTCTACGGACGCCCGGTCCGGAATCCCGCGATGTCCATCATGCGGACATTCGGGGCACCAACCACAAAAGCCATTCACTTCACAACGAGTGGAGCGATCCCGGCTTATGCCGTCAATAAGATGAGTCGGGTGACCACGCTCTCCCCACCCCTCCCGGCTCCGGCGCGCGACCGGCTCGTGCCGCCGCAGCCCGGCAGCGTGCTGTGGGGATGGCTCGGGCCGCTGATCGTGACGGTCCTCGGCGGGATCCTGCGGTTCTGGAACCTCGGCAAGCCCCACGAGGTGATGTTCGACGAGACCTACTACGCCAAGGAAGCGCTGTCGCTGCTGCGCTTCGGCGTGGAGACCAAGAGCGTCGACAAACCCGACGTCCCGCTGCTGGCCGGGGGCGACGGGGTGTTCCGGGCCTGCGCGAAGGTCGCCGAGTGCGCCGACTACGTGGTGCATCCGCCGCTCGGCAAGTGGACGATCGCGCTCGGCGAGTGGATGTTCGGGATCAACCCGTTCGGCTGGCGGTTCATGGCGGCCGTCGTCGGGACGCTGTCGATCCTGATCCTGGCCCGCACCGCCCGCCGGATGACCCGGTCGACGCTGCTGGGCTGTTTCGCCGGGCTCCTGCTGGCGGTCGACGGCATGCACATGGTCATGTCGCGGGCCGCGCTGCTCGACATCTTCCTGTCGTTCTGGCTGGTGGCGGCGTTCGCCTGCCTGGTCACCGACCGTGACCACATGCGCGCGAAGCTGGCCGGGTGGCACGCCCGGTCGATCCTCGACGACTTCGGGCCCGCTCTCGGGTGGCGGCCGTGGCGGCTGGCGGCCGGGCTCTGCCTGGGCGCGGCGACGGCGACCAAGTGGACGGGCGCGTTCTTCGTCGTCACGTTCCTGATCCTGACGCTGTGCTGGGACGCGGGGGCGCGGCGGTCGCTGGGGCTGCGCAGGCCGTACCGGGGGCATCTCAGCAAGGATCTGCCGCTCGGCGTCGCCTGGATGTGGGTCGTTCCTGTCGTGGTCTATGTGGTGTCGTACGCGGGATGGTTCGCCAGTGAGCGCGGCTGGGCGCGCAACTGGGCGCAGGCCACCGACCACGGGTGGGCGTTCTTCGTTTTCGACTCGATCAGGTCGCTGGTGGGCTATCAGCTCCAGGCGCTGTCGTTCCACACCGGGCTGGCCTCGGGCCACAGTTACGCCACCGAGCCGTGGCAGTGGCCGCTGCAGTATCGGCCGGTGCTGCTGCACTACAGCTCGCCGACGGGGTGCGGGGCCGAGTCGTGCTCGTCGGCGATCTACGCGGCGGGCACCCCGATCCTGTGGTTCGCCGGGCTCGCGGCGATGGTCGGGATGCTCTCCTGGTACACCGCGACGCGCGACTGGCGGGCCGGGGCGGCGCTGCTCGGCTACGCCACCGGCTGGGTCCCCTGGTTCTACTACGCCATCGTCGACAACCGGACGATGTACCAGTTCTACGCCCTGCCGATGGTGCCGTTCATGATCCTGGCGCTGACCCTGGTGGCCGGGCTGGCCCTCGGGAAACGGGACGCGAGCCCCGCCCGCCGGTCGAGGGGCGCGGTCGCGGTCGGCGTGTTCGCGCTGCTGGTGCTGGCCAACTTCGCCTGGCTGCAGCCGATCCTGACCGGCGACACGATCACCTACGACGGCTGGCGGGCGCGGCTGCTCTATTCGTCGTGGGTGCCGCCCGCCGGCGACTAACCGATGGTGATGGGGCTGGTCACCACGTTGAGTTCGGCGCCCCGGAACTGGAGCCGGAACCGGCCGCGCGGGATCGGGCGGATGGTGAACCCGCCCACCTCGTCGACCGGGACGCCCGGACCGGGCCCCGCGCCGGTGACGACGTGGATCTCCCCGGCGACCGGCGGGTCGAACTGGCCCTGGAGCGCGTCGCCGGTGACGCCGAGCTCGATCAGCAGCCCCGAGCCGGTCTGGAACGCCAGATCGCGCAGCGCGGCCACCTCTTCGGCCCGGACCAGCGGCCCCGGCGCGCCGGCCGTGGCGGAGTCGTAGCTGAGCTCGGCCAGCTCGGCGTCGACCAGCCGCCAGGTGTAGATCGCCCTGCCCATCTCGACCAGCCCGGGAGGCGCCTGGTCGGCGGCGCGCAGCACCACCGCCAGCTCCTCCATGAGGGCGTCGTCACGCATGGCTGTCTCCTCCCTCAGTGCCCGCGGGCCGCAGGCGGACGGCCCGTCTGGACACTACAGGCTGAGCTCGGCGAGCACCTCGTCAGCGGCGTCGGCGACGATGAGGTCGGCCGCCGCGCGCGCCGACAGGTTCTGGGCCGTCGCCCGCGCGGCGATCTCGCCGACCACCGCGGCGCAGGCGAAGGAGGTGCCGCTCCAGGTGGCGTACCCGTCGAACTGCTGTTTGTCCTGTACGGCCACCTCGCCGTCCAGGTTCCGCTCGTACATCTCGACCTCGCCGGAGAGGTAGGTGCTGGTCACCGCGAGGCCGTCGGCCAGCACGTTGATCCACGGCACCTTCGGGCTGAACTCCGCCCCCCGGGCGCCCACGGCGATCACGTCGGTGCAGGCGGCCGGCCAGACCGGGGTGACCTCGGTGATCCCCATCAGCTTGCGTTTCTGGGAGGGCCTGCCGTGGTTTCCGGCCGCCGCGACCAGCACGATCGAGGGCGCGAGGCGCTGGACCGCCCGCTCCAGCACGGTCGGCGGCCGGTTGTCGTGGGTGGTGCAGCCGAACGACATGTTGATCACGCGCACGTCGGTCCTCAGGAAGCCCACCATGGCCTTGGCCACCGTCCATGAGGAGACCTCGACGCCCCTGTTGTCGAGGATCGACCGCATGACGAGAACCGCGTCGGGGGCGTGCTTGAGGATGACCCCGGCGACGAAGGTGGCGTGCCCGACGGGCGCCGGGTGCGGCGCGGCGCCCGAGTAGATGTCCTTGGCGGAGGCCAGGAAGCGGCCCTCCAGTTCGGGGTGGGGCACGATCTTGGAGTCGAGGATGCCGATGTGCGTGCCGATGCCCGGCGCGGTCGAGCGGGTCAGGTCGAGGTGGACGGCCGGGACGAGCTCGTCGGGGCGGCCACCTCCCGTGTACGGGGAGCCCTGGACACCGTCGAGCAGCCGGTTCTTGGCCATCGGGGGCGACCAGCCGTCGTATTTCTCCTCGAAGGAGGTGCGGAGGGCGTACAGAACGAGATCGAGAGCCGGAATCGGGTCATCCGGGTTGTACTGGCCCTCCCGGGACCGGCGGACGCCCGCCAGGTAGCCGGAGATGAGGGTCTGTTCGATGGCGGCCAGGTCGGGGAGCTCGCAGAGGGCGAGGCCGAGTTCGGGGCTGGTGTCGAGTTCCCGCCAGGTGTGGCCGGTCAGCTCGGTGAGGCTTTTCTGGACGAGTGTCCGATATCGAAGGTCGACCACGAGCTGGTCGACCTTCCAGGCCTCGGTGTCGCTGCGGAACACGCCGCCCGAGTCGGTGAAAGGCATGGGATCTCCCTTGATGATGTCCACTTCCGATTGATGAGCGGGCACTCACCGGTTTGATACATCCCCGGCGAATATCGAATGAGAAACTGCCCCGGGTGACGACGATCCAGGATCCGGCGCGGGCGGCGCTCATGCTCGCGGAGGCCGATCCGAGCCGGGCGGTGATCGTCGCGGCGTCGGTCGCCTCCGCCGCCAGGGACCGCAACGATCTCGTCGCGCTGTCGCGGGCCGAACGGGCGCTCGGCATCGCGGCCGTCCACCTCGACGACCTGGCGACGGCGGCCCGGCACCTGCGCGCGGCGATCCGGACCGCCGACCGGGCGGGCTCCCCCGAACTGGCGGCCGAGGCGCACATCCGGATGGCGTTCGTGACCAGCATGCGCGGGCGGCCCCGGCAGGCCCTGTCCGATCTCGAGGCGCTGCTGCCCGGTCTGCACGGCGAGCTCCGGGGGCGGGCCGAGGCGCAGCGCGCCGCCGTGTTCAACCACCTGGGGCGGCACGCCGACGCGCTGGCGTCCTACCGGCAGGCCGTCCCGGTCCTGCGGCGCGCCCAGGATCACGTCTGGCTGCAGCGGGTGCTGTCCAACCGCGGGATCGTGTACGGCTACCGCCACGAGTTCGCCCTGGCCGAGGCCGACTTCCACGAGGCCGAGGAGCTGTGCGCCGACCTCGGGCTGGACCTGTCGCTCGCGGTGGTGCGGCTGAACCTGGGCTGGGTGCGGGGGGTGCGGGGGGACGTACCGGGCGCGCTGCGCTATCTCGACCTGGCCGAGACCCGGTTCCGCGAGCTGGGTACCCACCAGCTCGGGTGGCTGCTGAGCGACCGGTCGGAGCTCCTGCTGTCGGTGGGCCTGACCGCCGAGGCGCGGGCCGCCGCCGAGGAGGCGGTCGGGGAGTTGCGGCGCCGCAGGCGGGCGATCGTCCTTCCGGAGGTACGCCTCCTTCTCGCCCGCACGGCCACCCTCGACGGCGATCACGAACAGGCGGTCGAGGCGGCCCGCCGGGCGGCCCGCGAGTTCGGCGCCCAGCAACGACCGGAGTGGCGGGCCCTGGCCTCGTTCGTGGTGCTGCGGTCACGGCTGGCGGCCGGGCATCCGGGAGTGTCGGTGGCCCGGCTCAAGGCCGTCGCCGAGGAACTGGCCGAGGCGGGCTGGACCGCCGCGTCGGTGGAGGCCAGGCTGCTGGGAGCCCGCCTGGCCTTGGCCTGGAGACCCGGCGCCGGTTCGCCGACGGCCCGAGGGGCTCGGGCTCGCGCGCTCGAGCTGCTCGCCGTCGCCGCGCGGTTCCGGCATCGGGGGCCCGCCCTGCTTCGGGTGCGTGGCTGGCAGGCCGAGGCCTTACGCAGGCTGGCCGTCGGTGATCCGGGCGGGGCTTCGGCGGCGGTGCGGCGGGGGTTGCGGCTGCTCGACGAGCATCGGGCCGCGCTCGGGGCGACCGACCTGCGGGCCCATTCGGCCGAGTTCCGGGTCGAGCTGGCCGAGCTCGGGCTGCGGATGGCCCTCGACCGGGGCGGTCCCGCGCAGGTGCTCGGGTGGGCCGAGCAGGGGCGGGCGAGCCACCTGCTGATGCGCCGTGTCCTGCCCCCCGACGATCCCTGGCTGGCCGAGCACCTGACCGAGCTGCGGGCGGTGGCGACCGACGCGCGGACGTCCAGGGACCCTTCGGTCACCGACCGGCAGGCCCTGCTGGAGCGCCGCATCCGCGACTACATCCGCGCCCAGGCGGGCGCGCCGCAGCGGCCGGAGGCCGGGCGGGCCCCCGGCGTGGTCCGGTCGCTCGCGCCGCTGCTGGAGGATCGGGCGCTGGTCGAGTTCGTGCTGCTGGACGGGGTGCTGCACGCCGTCACGGTCATCGGCGGACGATCGCGGCTGACCGCGCTGGGGCCGGTGGGACCGGTGCGGGACCTGGTCGAGCGGGTGCCGTTCGCGCTGCGCCGGCTGGCCCGGTCGGGCGACACCCGGGGCGGTTCGTCGGCGGCGGCCCGGATGCTGCGGCACGCCGCCGCGCGCCTCGACACGCTGCTGCTCCAGCCGCTGGGCCTCGGCGACCAGCCGTTGGTGATCGTGCCGACCGGCCCGCTGCAGGGGCTCCCCTGGCCGGTGCTGCCGTCGTGCGCGGGGCGTCCGGTGGCCGTGTCGCCGTCGGCGGCGCTGTGGCGCAAGGCCGCCGCGCCGACCGGCGAGGGCGCCGCGGGGCCGATCGTGGCGGTCGCCGGGCCGGGGTTGCCCGACGCGGCGGCGGAGGTCGCCGAGGTCGCGGCCATCCACGGCGTCACCCCGGTCGAGGGCGGCGCGGAGGAGACCCTGGCCGCGCTCGACGGCGCCCGGCTGGCCCATCTGGCGGCCCACGGCCGCGTCAACGCGGCCAACCCGCTGTTCTCCGCCCTCCAGCTGTCCGACGGCCCGCTGACCGTCTACGACCTCGAACGGCTGCGCATCGCGCCGAAGCTGGTCGTGCTGGCCGCCTGTGAGAGCGGGCGCTCGGTGGTCAAGGCGGGCGACGAGCTCCTCGGGCTCAGCACGACCTTCCTGGCCCTGGGCACGCGGTGCGTGGTCGCGTCGATGGTGCCGGTGCCGGACGCCCGTACCCGGCCGTTGATGATCGCCCTGCACGAACGGCTCGCCGCCGGGCTGCCCGCCGCCACCGCGCTGGCCCAGACCCAGCACGACGCGGGCGACGACGTCACGGCGGCCGGGTTCGTCTGCATCGGCGCCGACGCGGGCCTCTAAGGTGATCGGGTGGCGAAGACGAAAGGCGGGCAGGGAACCCCCGCGACGGTGGCGCTGGCCAAGGCCGGTGCCGAGTTCACCCTCCACCCCTACGAGCACGACGCGAACGCGCAGGCCTACGGCGAGGAGGCCGCCGACGCGCTGGGCGTGCCCTACGAGCGGATCTTCAAGACCCTGGTCGCCGAGACCGAGGCCGGTCTCGCCGTCGCGGTGGTGCCGGTGGCCGGGAAACTCGACCTGAAGGCCTTCGCGGCGGCGCTGAAAGGCAAGAAGGCGGCCATGGCCGACGCGGTCAAGGTCGAGCGGGTGACCGGTTACGTGGTCGGCGGCATCAGCCCGCTGGGCCAGCGCAAACGGCTGCCGACCGTGGTCGACGCGTCCGCGCTGGCCTTCGAGACGATCTACTTCTCGGCAGGTCGCCGGGGTCTCCAGATAGAGACGGCCCCAGCCAACCTCGTGACGCTCACGAGCGCCATCACCGCGGAGATCGGCAAGCTCTAGCCTTCTTCGGCCAGGGTGCCGCACGCGAAGCCCTCTTCGCGCTCGGGGTCGAGCTGCACCTGCGTGAGGACCGCCGACTCCATCGGGCGGCGGATGGTCTCCATCATGTCGCAGTCGTAGATCAGATAGGTGCCCTCCCGCTCGCCGAGGAGCATCATCCAGCGGCCGTCGTAGAGCGGCGTGCCCTTCTCCTTGTCGGTCAGGATCGCCCACTGGTCCTGGAAGCCGACGGTGCTGAGCAGGAGGTTCGCCTGACCGGTCTCGCGCATGGTCTGCGCCGCCGAGGCGAGGTTCAGGATGAGCAGGAAGCCCAGCCCGAGGCCGGTCAGGCCGCCGATGAGCACCTTCAGCCCAGCCCGGCCGGCGGGCCTGCGGCGCAGGAGCTGGAAGGGCACCAGGAAGGCCACCAGGCCCAGGCCGACCGCGATGACGACCATGATCGTCAGGTCGAGGTCGGCGAAGAAGTTGTAGAAGCCCCAGTACGTCGCCCCGCACCACAGGGCTGCGATCAGCCCGGCCACCCACGGCTGCGACCTGATCCAGCTCACCACGCGCCCGGCCGTGCCGAGGGTCACGACGTTCACCAGCCAGCCGAGCCCGACGAGCAGGCCGAGCAGCGGGATGCCGAGCAGGATCACCAGGACCAGCGTGCTCATGAGGCGGCTGAACAGGACGGACTGGTCGATGCCGGCCTGCTGGGGGTTGATGCCGAACGTGGCGTAGATCTCCTCGATGCCGAGGTAGAGGACGGCGTACAGGGCGACGCCGATCGGGAGGACGACCGAGGCGATCCGCTCGAGCAGGCTGATCACGCTGCCGCGGTCGTCGTTCTCCTCGGCAGGCCGGACTTCCGGCATATCCCGATTTCTTGCTTCATCTATGGGGAGTTCCTGATCTATCACGGTCAAGGAGAGTAATGATTGCTGACTCTTCTGGTGACTGAAACTTCAATTATTTGTCCGCGTGCGGGTCTGTGGCGTTGAGCACAGTCACGACGTGGTCGTAGTCGCCGCGGATCTCGGCGTTCCGCAGGAACTTGACCCGCTCGGTCTGGATCTCCTTCGCGTCGGGCTGTGACTCCAGCAGGGCCATGGTCTCGGCGATGAACTCGTCGAGGGGCATGGCGTGCTCGTTGTCCTGCTGGCCCGGCATCAGCTCGGTCTGGACCGAGGGCGGCACCAGCTCGACGACCTTGACCGAGGTGCCGGCGTACTGGAGGCGGATCGACTCGCTGAGCATGTGGATCGCGGCCTTGGAGGCGTTGTAGGTCGGAGTGACCTTCAGCGGGACGGACGCGAGGCCCGAGGAGACGGTGACGATCGTGGCGTCATCCTGGCTCCGGAGGTGGTCGATGAAGGCGGCGATCAGCCGGATCGGGCCGAGGACGTTGGTCGTGATGACCGATTCGGCCGTGGCGAGGAACCCTTCGGGCCGGGTCCAGTCTTCGGCCCGCATGATTCCGGCCATCGTGACCAGCACGTTCAGGCGCGGGTAGGCCTGGAGCACCTCCTTCGCGGCCTGCTCGATGCTCGCCGGGTCGGCGGTGTCGACCCGTACCGTGCCGAACCCTTCCGCGGCGAGCTGCTCGAAGCGCTCGGACCGGCGCCCGCCGACGATCACGGTGTTGCCCTTGTCGCGCAGCGCCCTGGCGAGGGCGAGGCCGATGCCGCTCGTGGCGCCGGGGATGAAGACGGTGTTTCCGGTGATGTCCATGGCTCCGACTCTTCCCCGAAGGCCGGGAAAGGTGCAGAGAGCGCTTGTCGGGGGATCGGCGATCCCTGGTTACCGTTTTCCGGCCCGGCATAGGTTGGTGTACGTGGACCGCTCAGCCCTCGCCGACTTCCTCCGCCGCCACCGGGAGGCCCTGCGCCCCGAAGACGTGGGGCTGCCGGAGGGCGCCCGCCGCCGCGCCCCGGGACTGCGCCGCGAGGAGGTCGCCGCGCTGGCGCTGATGTCGACCGACTACTACACGAGGCTCGAACAGCGCCGCGGCCCGCAGCCGAGCGAGCAGATGCTCGCCTCCCTGGCCCGGGCGCTGCGCCTGACCGGCGACGAACGCCACTACCTGTTCCGGGTGGCCGGCCGGACCGCCCCCGAGAGCGTCACCGGCTCTACCCACGTGGCGCCCGCTTTGCTCCGGGTCCTCGACCGCCTCGACGACACCCCCGCGCTGATCCTGTCGAACCTGGGCGAGACCCTGGTCGCCAACCGGATGGCCCAGGCCCTGTTCGGCGACCGGTCGGCCCACACGGGCCTGGCCCGCAGCGACGTCTACCGCTGGTTCACCGTCCCGGGCGAACGCCACGTCTACCCCGAGGACGACCGAGACCGCCAGAGTCGCGCGATGGTGGCGAACCTGCGGGCGGCGTACGGGACGATGGGCCCGAAGTCCCGGGCGGGCGAGCTGGTCAGGGCCCTCCAGAAGGCCAGCCCCGAGTTCGCGGACCTCTGGGAGCGCCACGAGGTGGCCCGCCGTTTCGAGGACCACAAGATCCTGATCCACCCACAGCTGGGGCCGATCGAGCTCGACTGCCAGGTCCTGTTCACCGAGGACCAGTCACAGGCCCTGCTGGTCCTGACCGCTCCACCGCGCAGCGAGGGCGACGAGAAACTGAAGCTACTGGCGGTCGTCGGCCACGAGCGTTTCTCCGTCTAGCCGTCCGGGGTCGTGGTCGTAGAGCCAGCCGGTGGCCTTCTCGTAGAAGCGGTCGAAGAACAGCGGCATCATGATCTCCCGGAGCCGCGCGGCCAGGGGCCCCGCCGTTTTGGCGTCCCGGTTGGCGGCCGCCGTCTTGGCCAGCTTGCCCGTGCGGTCATGGCGCAAGCGGTCGAAGGCCGCCAGGGCCGCCGGGACGGTCTCCGCCTCAGCAAGTTGGCGGGCGAGGGCGACGGCGTCCTCGATCGCCATCGAGGCGCCCTGCCCTGCGCCGACCGGATGGGCCGCGTCGCCGACCAGCACCGTGCGGTCGTCGTGGCGGCGGGTCACCGGAGGGAGCACGTGCAGCAGGGTGGACGCGGTCACCGCCGAGGAGGCGCGGAGCACCGCGAGCGGCGTCTTCTCGGTCCGGAACAGCCCGGCCAGCTCCGCCAGGCCGACGGCGGCCAGGTCGGGCGGCGGATCGGCCGCGGCGACCTGGGCGGACCACCACACCGTGCCGTCGGGGGCGGGCAGGTAGATGAAGGCTCCGCGTCGCGCGAAGACCATGTTGAAACCCTGCGGCCGCTCCCCGGGCAGCCGGACGGGCCCGTCGGTGGCCCCGGAGATCGAGTACAGACCCGCGTAACGAGGCTCGGGAGCCGAGGGGTCCAGCGCCCGGCGGGTGGCCGACCAGATCCCGTCGGCTCCCACGACGACATCGGCCGGTGAATCGCCGCAGCCCCGGCTGCCGAGGAGGATCCGGGCCCCGGCTCGCGCCGCCTCCTCCCGGAGCACCCTGACCAGATCGGCACGCATCAGCGTCACACTCCGCAGCGGGTCGCCCGACCGCCGCCCGCGCGGCACGTCGCCCAGCGGCCGATCCCGCCCGGACCACATGCGCTGCCGGTCCACCGGGAATCCCGCTCTCCGCACCGCGTCCAGGCACCCGAGCGCGTCGAGGGCGCGCAGCCCGTTGACCGACAGGCTGAGATACGACCCGACCGTCCCGCCGGGATCCTCATACGCCTCGTGGACCGTCACCTGAGCCCCGACCCGGCTCAGCGCGATCGCGCTCGCCGCCCCGGCGACCCCGCCACCCACCACCGTCACCCGCATGCCGCACCCCCTGAATCAACATTCACCGAATCTCCATTCGGTGAAATCGAGTTCAGTATGCTGTCGCCGCGACGACGACGTCAAGAAAGAGGACCGGTGGGAGTACGCAAGGCGAGGGCGGCCGAGACCGAGGCCGCCCTGAAAGAGGCCGCGCTGCGGCAGTTCACGGAGCGCGGCTATCTGAACACCAAGATCACCGACATCACGGCGGCGGCCGGGCGGGCGACGGGTTCCTTCTACGACCACTTCGCGAGCAAGGACGACCTGCTCCAGGCACTGCTCGCCGACATGCACGGCAAGGCGCACGACCAGCTCGCCCAGGAGGACCACCCGCCCCACGACCTGACGGACCGCGACCAGCTCCGCGAACATCTGGCGGTGGCCTGGTTCCTGATGCGCGACAACCGTCCGGTCATGACCGCCCTATTCGAACAGGCGATGACCGCGGGCCCTCGCGCGGGCCAGAGCTGGCGGCGCCTGACCGAGGACACCCGGATGCTCCGCGACCACCTGGAGCACCTGCGGCAGGAGGGGCACTCCCTGCCCGGGGACCCGGAACTGGTCGCGGCGGCGATGGGCGGAATGCTGTCGATGCTCGCCTACGCCCTACTGGGCGGCGATCCGGACTCCGGCCGCTCCGACGACGAGGTGATCGACACCGTCACGCGGCTCCTCCTCCACGGCCTCGCCGGTCCGAGCTAGACGGGCGACCCGCAGCACTTCTTGTATTTGCGGTCGGACCCGCACCAGCACGAGTCGTTGCGGCCCGGCGGCCAGGCGATGTCGTCGTCGGGGTCGGTGGCGGCGACCAGTTCGAGGCGCTCCTCCTCCGAGGCGGGGGCGTCATCCCCTAGGTGGACGACCGCGACCCTGGTCTCCAGGTCGGCCTTCTTGAACCGGGCCTCCAGCGCCTGGAGGTCGTCGCCGGGCACATACGGCAGCCGCACGGTCGGCTTCTTCTCGATCACCGGCTGGGTCGTCTTCGGCGCCTTCGGTTCGGTCGCGGCCAGGGCCTCGACCTGGTCGGACAGCGGGCCGGGGCCGCCGAAGCGGCGGCGGAGCAGATCGAGGTAGCGGAGCGTCGCGGGCGGGCGGCCCAGGTTCAGCGCCAGCCGCAGGGCCTCGTCGAGGAGGTCGGCGGCGAAGGCGGAGTCGAACGGGCCGGCGATCATCGCGGCGGCCGGGTAGAACTCCTCGTCGCGCTCCTCGTCGGGCAGGCGGCCGAGCTCGGTGCGCCGGGTGCGCAGCAGGCGCAGGGCCGTCGCGGAGTCGCCGAGCTGGCCGTGGAGCTCGGCCATCGGGGCGCGCAGAGGGCCGCTCAGGGCGGGCTCGACGCCGATGAGGTCGTGCAGGAGGTCCAGGGTGTCCTGCTCCCAGCCGTCGACGGTGTAGTCGTCGATGAGCTCCACCACATAGGCGGGGATGCGGCGGTCACCCCGGGCCCTCGGGTCCATCAGGGCGTCGGCGAGGAGTTCCCAGGCGGCGCGTTCCTCACCCCGGTCGTAGGCGCGCTCGAGCGCGGCGTCGAGGTCGAGAGGGCTGAAGAGATGGTCCGGAAGCACGATCGCACCCTACCGAGGGCGTAGCCCAGGTTCACCTTCACGGAGGACGAAACGGGCATACCCCCGGGCGTAATTTTGGATCACACGGTCGGCGGCGGCGCGGGGGCCCGCCTCCGGCCGCTCGGATATCGTGACCCCGGTGACGGAACTGCACTATCTCACCGCGTCGGAGACCTCGGCCCTGCTGCGTGCGCGGGAGATCGGCGCGGCCGAGGTCACCCAGGCTCACCTCGACCGCATCGAGGCGGTCAACCCCCAGGTCAACGCCATCGTGACGGTCACCGCCGAACGGGCTCTCGACCGGGCGAGAGAACTCGACGAGGGGCCGTGGCGGGGGCCGCTGCACGGGCTTCCGGTCGCGCACAAGGATCTGGTGTCGACCAAGGGCGTCCGGACCACCTTCGGGTCGGCGATTTTCGCCGACCACGTGCCGACGACCGACGATCTGGTGGTCAAAAGGGTCCGCGACGCCGGCGGGGTGATGATCGGCAAGACCAACACACCCGAGTTCGGCACCGGCTCCCACACCGTCAACGAGGTCTTCGGCGCCACCCGCAACCCCTACGACCTGACGAAGTCGGCGGGCGGGTCGAGCGGCGGCGCGGCGGCGGCGCTGGCCTCCGGGATGACCCCGCTGGCCGACGGTTCCGACATGGGCGGCTCGCTGCGCAACCCGGCGTCCTTCTGCAACATCGTGGGGTTGCGCCCGACGCCCGGCCGGGTGCCGTCGAAGTCGACCATCGCCGCGTGGTTCACGCTGGGGGTGTCGGGGCCGATGGCGCGGACCGTACAGGACCTGGCTCTTTTCCTGACCGCCATCGCGGGGCCCGACCCGAGTTCGCCGCTGTCGATCCAGGAGGATCCGTCGATCTTCGGAGGGTCGCTCGACAGCGACGTCAGCGGGCTGCGGATCGCCTTCTCCCCCACCCTCGGCGGGCTCCCCGTCGACCGGGAGACGGCCGCGGTGACCGCGCGGGCCGCGACGGTCTTCGAGGGCCTGGGCGCCACGGTCGAGCACGCCGATCTCAATCTGGCGGGGGCCGATGAGGCATTCCGTACATATCGGGCTTGGTGGTATCTGGCCACCTACGGCGACCTGCCGGGCGTCGGCGAGAACGTGCGCTGGAACGTCGAGCGCGGGCGCGAGGTCACCGGCGCCGACCTGGCGAAGGCGGAGAAGCTGCGCACCCGCCTCTGGCACCGCGTGACCGGCTTCTTCGGCACCTGGGACTACCTGATCGCCCCGGTCAGCCAGGTCCCGCCGTTCCCGGTCGAAGATCCTTATGTACGTGAGGTCGACGGCCTCACCATGCCCGACTACCTGGCCTGGATGCGCTCCTGCTACCTGATCAGCGTGCTGGGCGTCCCGGCCCTGTCGGTCCCCTGCGGCTTCACCTCAGACGGCCTGCCGGTGGGGGTGCAGATCATCGGCCGCCCCTGGGACGACCTCGGCGTGCTCAAGGTCGGCCACGCGTTCGAGCAGGTCACAAAGGCGGGATCGACTCGTCCGCCGCTTTACGCTCCCGGTAGGTGACCGCGAACTCGCGCGCCCAGTACATCCCGGCCGCGAGCGCGGCCCAGAACACCAGCACGCCCTTGGCCGTCACCCCCAGCAGATCCCGGGTCGCGAACTCCCCCGCCGACGTCGCGGCCCGGACGATCTCGCCCCCCATCGACGACCCGATGAGAAACGCGACGAAGGACCCGGCCAGCCCGCCGGCCGCGAGCCCGAGGACGATCGGCAGCCCGTCTTCGCCCGCCTTCCTGTACGCGATCAGCCCCGCCACCACCCCGATGGTCGCGGTGATCAACGCGAAATAGCCGTCGGCCGCGATGAGCGCCTGGGTGTTGGGATCGGCCACCCGCCACACGCCCTCGTAGAGGACATAACGGGTGCGAGGGGCCAGCGCCGACCACAGGAATCCCGCCGGCACGCCCAGCACCGCCAGGATCAGAACCGTCCCACCGAAGTACTTCACAGGCCGCACCGTCACGATGGTACCTACCTAGACCAGGCGGGCCGCGCCGTTAGCATTGGCGGGTGAACGAACAAGCGTGGCTCATCGAACCCTCCGGCCCGCTGCGGGGAGACGTCGAGGTCCGAGGGTCCAAGAACGCCGTGTCCAAGCACATGGTCGCGGCCATGCTCGGCGACGGCCCGAGCACCCTCCACAACGCGCCCGAAGTCGGCGAGGTCCACCTGACCGCCGCCATGCTGGAGGCACTCGGCATCCACGTCCAGATCGGCGACGGCGAGATCGTCCTCGAACGCGGCGCCGTGATCGAGCCGAGGGTCCCGGAGAAGTACACCGGGCTCAACCGCATCCCGATCCTGATGCTCGGCCCGCTGCTGCACCTGGCGGGCGAGGCCTTCGTCCCGATGGTCGGCGGCGACCCGATCGGCCGCCGCCCGGTCAACTTCCACCTCGAGGCGCTGCGTCAGATGGGCGCCGAGATCATCGAGGACGAAAGCGGCATCACCGCCAAGGCCACCCGTCTCCACGGCACCCGCATCACGCTCCCCTACCCGAGCGTCGGCGCGACCGAGACCATCCTGATGACGGCCGTCCTGGCCGAGGGCAAGACGGTCATCAAGGGCGCGGCCATGGAGCCCGAGGTCGTCGAGCTCGCGCTGTTCCTCCAGCGCATGGGCGCGATGATCGAACTGTCCCCCGACCGCCGCATCGTCATCGAGGGCGTCGAGAAGCTGCGCGGCGCGGCCACCTGGCTCGCCGGCGACCGCATCGAGGCCTTCTCCTACCTGGTCGCCGGCCTGGTGACCGGCGGCGAGGTCCGCGTCCACGGCTGCCCGCAAGACCGTCTGGTCACGGCGATCACGACGCTGGCCCGCATGGGCGCGCAGTTCGACATCACCGACGAGTGGCTGACCGCCTCGGCCCCCGACGGCCTGCGCGCCGCCGCGGTGCAGACCGACACCCACCCCGGGTTCATGACCGACTGGCAGACGCCGCTCATGGTCCTGTTCACCCGCGCCGAGGGCATGTCGGTGCTCCACGAGACGGTCTTCGAGAACCGTCTGGTGTACGTCCCGGCGCTCCAGAAGATGGGCTGCGAGATCGAGGTCTTCGCCCAGTGCCTGGGCGGCCCGGCCTGCCGCTACCACGACACCAACGCCAAGCACTCGGCGGTCGTGCGCGGCGTCTCCAAGCTGCGCGGCGCCGACGTGACCCTCCCCGACATCCGGGCGGGCTTCTCGGCGGTCCTGGCGGCGGCGGTGGCCGAGGGCACCTCGACCCTGCGCGGCGTCAACCACATCGAGCGCGGCTACCACCACCCGTTCGACCAGTTCACGTCCCTGGGCCTCAAGATCAGCCGAGTCGACGTCTAGCCTGCCGAGCCGGCCGTGGTCCTCGCGAGGACCACGGCCGGTTTTTTCATCAGCTCACGATGGGGTCGGCCAGGGCTTCGGCCACGCCGTGGGCGGCGAAGACCCGCAGGCCCTCGGCGACGACCTGGGAGTCCTCGTTGGCGTCGATCGACAGGATCTTGCCCCATTTCATCTGCACGATGTGCACGCCATGGTTGTCGTAGGGCGAGCCGTCCGGCATGTCCTGGGTCGCCGACCAGCGGATGATGACCGTCGTGTTGCGGGGGGTGCCCTTCACCCAGACGTCGTGCACCGTCAGGGACAGAGCCGGGCTGACCCGTCCGAGCCGATCGAACCAGCGCCGCAGAGCCTCGCGGTCGTGTCGCTCACCGCCTAAGGCGTGACTGCCGCCGAAGCGGTGGTGGACGTCAGACGCGCAGTCCTTGAGCAGGGCGTCGTAGTCCTTGTCGTTGACGCGGATGAAGTTCCGGACGGCGATGCGTCTGACGATGGCGTGATACATGACTGCTCCTTCGGGATGGCGGAAAGCTCCTGGCGAGTCACCGTCGCGCCGCCCCGACCGTCAGCTCGGTGAGCCGGTCGAGGTAGCGGTCGTCCACCGGCCGGGCGTGGGTCAGGCGCCAGAACACCGGGGCGATGGTCAGGTCGAGCACCAGGTCGACGTCGTCGGCCGCCAGCTCGCCCCGATCGCACGACCGGCTCAGCGCGGCGCGGACCCAGGTGACGCGCGGACGCGTGACATGTTCCGCCACCGCCTCGGCGAGCACGGGGTTGCGGTCGGACTCGGCGATCAGGTCGGGCAGCACCGCCCGGATGCGCGGGTCACTCAGCCAGTCGAAGGCGGCCTGCATCACCGCGCGCACGTCACCGCGCAGAGACCCGGTGTCGGGGGCGGGGCCGGCCGGAATGCTGAGCCGGGCGAGCCCGTGGACGATCATTTCCAGCTTGGACGGCCAGCGCCGGTAGATCGCGCTCTTGCCGACGTTGGCACGCTGCGCCACGCCGTCCATCGTCAGACGCGCGTAGCCCACCTCCACCAGCAGGTCGATCGCCGCTGCGGCAATGGCATCGGTGACCGCCGGGTTCAACACGGCAGCACCCGTCGGACTGCGTCGGGACGTGGTCATGCCAGCATCCTAGCTCAGGACGGAACGGTATCGTCCCGACCATGCTACGATCGGCCACCCAGGACGAGACGGTATCGTCTCGACCAAATGATGCGGAGGAACGGCTCATGAGAACTGTCCTCGTCACAGGCGGAACCGGGACCACCGGCCGCCGGGTCGCCCACTTCCTTCGCGCCCGGGGCGTCGCCGTGCGAACGGCCAGCCGGCACCCCGTGCCCGGCGACCACCAGCATGTGATCTTCGACTGGGCCGCCCCCGAGACCTTCGCCGCGGCCGTGGCAGGCGTCGACGGCGTGTTCCTGGTCGCCCCGATCAGCGACGCCGACCCCGCCGCCGCCGTCGGCGGCTTTCTCGACGCGGCCGTCGCGGCCGGCACCCGGCGGGTCGCCCTGCTGAGCTCGTCCGCGGTGACCGACGCCCCGTCGGGATTGGGCGCCCTGCCCCCGCTGGTGCGCGACCGCGTGCCGGAGGCGGCGGTGCTCCGTCCCTCCTGGTTCATGCAGAACTTCGTCGGGAGCCACCCCGTGGCGGCCGGGATCCGGGAGCGCGGCGAGATCGTCACCGCGACCGGCCGGGGCCGCGTGGCCTTCATCGACCCCGGCGACATCGCCGCCGTCGCCGGCCATCTGCTGTTCGGGGCCCCGATCCCCGACGGCGAGCTGATCCTCACCGGCCCGCAGGCCCTGAGCTACGACGAGGCCGCCGCCGTGGTCAGCGAGGTCACCGGCACCGCGGTGCGCCACACCTCTATCACGGTCGAAGAGCTGACCACGGCTATCGAGGCCGGCGGAGTGCCCCACGACTACGCCCGGATGCTCGCCGGCCTGGACGCCGAGATCGCCGGGGGCAGCGAGGATCGGATCACCACGACCGTGCGGGACATCACCGGCGCGGAGCCCCGCTCCTTCCGCGACTTCCTGCTCGCCGCCCACCCGGCGGGGAAGGCGGCCTGATGCGGCGTCCTCGATCCTGCCCGGTGAACCGGTACCCCCATCCCGCTCCGCGCAAGGAGACCTGAATGATCACCGGAATCGACACCAGCGCCCCCGTCGTCGTCTCTCTCGGCATCACCGTCAACGCCCCCATCGACCGCGTCTGGGCCCTGCACACCGACATCGCCGCCTGGCCCACCTGGCAACACGAGGTCACCGCCGCGAACATCACCGAACCCCTGGCCGCCGGTGCGACCTTCCACTGGAGCACGTTCGGCCTCGACATCGCCTCCACCATCCGGCTCCTCGACCCGCCGCACCGCATCCTGTGGGGCGGCCCCGCGCCCGGCATCACCGGCATCCACCTGTGGACCTTCGAATCCGTCGACAGTGGCGGCACCCGGGTCCTCACCGAGGAGTCCTGGGACGGCGACCTTATCCGCGCCGACGTCCCCGCCATGCGAGCCGCCCTCCACCAGTCCCTCACCACCTGGCTGACCCTCCTGAAGAACACCTCCGAGAACACGAGCGTCTGAGCTGCTCTGAACGTACGGACTGCGGAGCTTCCGCTCCGATGGGATGCCGCATCAGTCGCGGCGGCGACGGCCCTCGCCTTCCATGCGCGGGTCGCCCCGGTAGTAGTCGCCGTTCTCGTCCTCGTACCAGTACTCGTACTCCACGTCTCCGCGACGCCCGCGCCGGTCCGAGGCCTCCATGGCCTCGCGCAGGCCCGGGGTGACCCCGCCGCCGAACCGGCTCATGTCGGGTGCGGTGAAGTCGTCGGCCGGGGTGTCCCGCAGGGCGCTCTGCATGGAGTCGACCCAGATCGGTCCCGGCAGCGACGCCCCCTGGACCGACCCGTAGGTCTGGTCGCCGATCTTCACCCCGTTCAGGGGGTATTTGTACGACCCCCGGATGTCCCCCACGCTCACGGCGGCGGCCAGGTTCGGGGTGTACCCGGCGAACCACGCCGACGTGTAGTTGTTGTTGGTCCCCGTCTTCCCGGCCGCTGGCCGCCCGATCGACTGCCCCTTCATCGTCCCCTGGGTGAAAACGCCGGACAGCACCTCGTTGACCGCGTCGGCGACCTCCGGGTCGATGGTCGCCGAGCAGCTCGGCGGGATCGCCACCCGCCGCCCGTCGCGTTCGACGATCTCGGTGATGGCCACCGGCTTGCAGTACTTGCCTCGCGCGCCGAAGGTCGCCACCGCCGACGCGACCGTCAGCGGGTCCATCTCGTTGACCCCGAGCGTGAACGTCGGCACCTCCGACAGCTTCCCGCCGTCCGCGCGCCGGATGCCCAGCGCCTTCGCGGTCCGGACGACGTCGCAGAGCCCGACCTCCTTCTCCAGCATCATGAAGAAGATGTTGACCGACTTCCACGTCCCCAGCTCCAGGCTGTAGGGGCCGCCGGAGCCCTCGCCCGAGGAGTTGTAGATCTTCGCGTTCGGGTCGTTGACCGCCTTCCCGGCGCAGTCGGTGAAGCCCGACGACGGGACGAACACGCCGGGCGTGTTGAACCCCTGCCCGAACCGCCAGCCCTTGGCCAGCGCGGTCGCAAGTGTGAAGATCTTGAACGTCGAGCCCGCCTGGAAGCCCATGCCGCCCCCGTGGGCGGTGTCGGCGGGCAGGTTGAAGGTCGTGTTGGGCCCGGTCACCTTGCCGCCGGGGTTGCTCCCGTAGCGTTTGCTGGCAGCCAGCGCCCGGATCCGGCCCGTGCCGGGTTCGACCATCGCCTCGGCCGCGACCTCGGTGTCCTCCGCCGCGACGCGCTGCTGGATGGCCTTGTCGGCCGCCTCCTGCGCGGTCGCGTCGAGCGTGGTGGTCAGCGTGAGGCCGCCCCGCTGGAGCCGCCGCTCGCGGTCGGCGCGTGAATGGCCGAACGCGGGGTTGGCGAGGATCTCGTGCTGGACGTACACACAGAAATAGGGATAGGCCGACTCGGCGCACCCGCCGGGCTCCGACCGCATGTTGAGCCCGAGACCCTGTGCCTTGGCCGCGGCGGCCTCGGCGGGGGTGATCTTGCCGAGCTCGGCCATCCGGTCGAGCACCAGGTCGCGCCGCTGCTGCAGCTTCTCGCGCTGCTCCTCGCCGCGCGCCGGGTCGGTCGAGTAGGGCGTGCGAACCGCGCCCGCCAAGGCGGCGGCCTGGCCCAGGGACAGGTCCTTCGCCGAGACGCCGAAGAACCGCATGGCGGCGGCCTGGATGCCGAACGCGCCGCCGCCGAAGTAGGCGATGTTGAGGTAGCGCTCCAGGATCTGGTCCTTGGAGTACTTCTCCTCCAGGGCCAGCGCGTAGCGCATCTCGGAGAACTTGCGGCGCATGCTCCGCACCTGGGCTGAGTCGCGTTCCTTGTCCGACTCGGCCCGGTTGACCAGGATGTTCTTCACGAGCTGCTGGGTCAGCGACGAGCCGCCCTGCCGGATGCCGCCCGCCTGGGTGTTGGCGATCAGCGCCCGGACCGTGCCGCGCACGTCGAGTCCGGCGTGTTCGTAGAAGCGGGCGTCCTCGATCGCGACGATCGCCTCGCGCATCGGCTTGGAGACCTCGCCGATGCCGACCGACTGCCGGTTCTGGGAGTAGAACTGGGCGAACTGCCGCCCGTCCTTGTCGACCAGCCGGGTCACCTCGGGCAAGGGATCCTCGCGTGGCGGGGGCGGGAGTTTGGTCACCATCCCGGCGGCGGTGTTGCTCGCCACCCCGCCTCCGGCGACCAGCGGCGCGACCAGTGCGGCCGCCAGGACCCCGCCGAGTGCACCGCACACCGCCAGCCCACCGGCAGTCGTGACGCGCGCCATGCCGCTCCCCCCGAAACAGCTCGACAACCAGGGGGATTCCAGCGTCAACCTAACACAGCGTAACGCTACGCTCCCAGGCAGGCCGGTCCGAGGAGCTGTTTGAGGTCGCCCATGAGGGCCGGGCTGGGGGTCACGCGCAGGCGGTCGTCGAGGCGCATCACCGTCGTGCGGGGGCCGTTGTGGACCTGGAGGTGCACCTCGGTCGTGCCGGGGTGGGTGCTCAGGACCTCCTTCAGGCGGCCGACGACCGGCGGGGTGACCCGGGCCATGGCCAGGCTGACGACCAGGGGGCCGCCCGACTCGACGGTCAGGTCGGGCTGGGTGACCTCCATCGCGATGATCTTGGCGACGTCTTCGCGCTTGTCGATGCGGCCCTTGACGAAGACGATCGCGTCTTCGGCCAGGATCGTGGCGCAGAGCTGGTAGGCCGACGGGAAGATCATCACCTCGATCGAGCCGCCGAGGTCTTCGAGCTGGGTCAGGACCCAGGTGTCGCCCTTCTTGGTGACCTTGCGCTGCACACCGCTGAGGATGCCGCCCACGGTGACCATCTGGCCATCGGGGCGCGACTCGTCCTGCAACGCACTGATCGAGCAGTCGGCGCCGCTCGACAGGATGTGCTCGACACCGAGGAGCGGGTGGTCGGAGACGTACAGGCCGAGCATCTCGCGCTCGAACTGCAGGACGGTGTTCTTGTCCCACTCGCCGTCGGGGATGTTGACGTCGAAGGTCTGGTCCTCGCCGCCGTCGACCGCGCCGAACAGGGAGTCCTGCCCGATGGCCTCGTTCTTCTTGATGTCGATGATCGCGTCGACGGCCTGCTCGTGGACCATCACCAGGCCCTTGCGGACATGGCCCATCGAGTCGTAGGCGCCCGCCTTGATCAGCGACTCGATGACGCGCTTGTTGCAGACCTGGGCCGGGACCTTGCGCAGGAAGTCCTTGAAGTCGGTGAAGCGGCCCTTCTCCTTGCGCGCGGCGATGATGCCGTCGACGACGTTGCCGCCGACGTTGCGAATGGCCGAGAGACCGAATCGGATGTCGGCGCCGCGCGGGGTGAAGTCGAAGTCGGAGTCGCTGACGTCGGGCGGCAGCACCTTGATGCCCATGTGGCGGCACTCGTTGAGGTAGAGGGCCGACTTGTCCTTGTCGTCCTTGACGCTCGTGAGCAGCGCGGCCATGTATTCGGCCCGGTAGTTGGCCTTCAGGTAGGCGGTCCAGTAGGAGACCAGGCCGTATCCGGCGGTGTGGGCCTTGTTGAAGGCGTAGTCGGAGAACGGGAGCAGGATGTCCCAGAGGGCCTTGATGGCGGCCTTGGAGTAGCCGTTGTCCTGCATGCCCTTCTCGAAGAACTCGTATTGCTTGTCGAGTTCCGACTTCTTCTTCTTGCCCATCGCGCGGCGCAGCAGGTCGGCGCCGCCGAGCGAGTAGCCGGCCACCTTCTGGGCGATGGCCATGACCTGCTCCTGATAGACGATCAGGCCGTAGGTCGTGGACAGGATCTCCGCGAGGGGCTCTTCGAGCTCCGGGTGGATCGGCGTCATCTCCTGCTGCTTGTTCTTGCGCAGCGCGTAGTTCGTGTGGGAGTTGGCGCCCATCGGGCCGGGGCGGTAGAGCGCGAGGGCGGCGGAGATGTCCTCGAAGTTGTCGGGGCGCATCAGCCGCAGGAGGGTCCGCATGCCGCCGCCGTCGAGCTGGAAGATGCCGAGGGTGTCGCCCCTGGCCAGCAGGTCGTAGGTCTTGGCGTCGTCGAGCGGCAGGTCGAGCAGTTCGATGTCGTTGCCGGTGTTGAGCTCGACCATCTTGAGGCAGTCGTCGATGATCGTCAGGTTGCGCAGGCCGAGGAAGTCCATCTTCAGCAGGCCGAGGTTCTCGCAGGTCGGATAGTCGAACTGCGTGATGATCGCGCCGTCGGAGTCGCGGCGCATGATCGGGATGTAGTCGGTGATCACCTCGGACGACATGATCACGCCGGCGGCGTGCACGCCGGTCTGCCGGATCAGGCCCTCCAGACCGCGCCCGAGGTCGATGGTCGACTTCACGTCGACGTCTTCCTCGTAGAGCTTGCGCAGCTCACCGGCCTCGTTGTAGCGCGGGTGGTCGCTGTCGAAGATGCCGGTGAGCGGGATGTCCTTGCCCATCACGGCGGGCGGGAACGCCTTGGAGACCTTGTCGCCGAGGGCGTAGGGGTAGCCCAGGACGCGGCCGGCGTCCTTCACGGCCGCTTTCGCCTTGATCGTGCCGAAGGTGGCGATCATGGCGACCTTGTCGCTGCCCCACTTCTCCGTCACGTACCTGATCACGTCGGCGCGCCGGCGCTCGTCGAAGTCGATGTCGACGTCGGGCATGGAGACGCGCTCGGGGTTCAGGAACCGCTCGAAGTAGAGGCCGAACGGGATCGGGTCGAGGTCGGTGATGCCCAGCGAGTAGGCGACCAGCGAGCCCGCCGCGGAACCACGGCCGGGGCCCACCCGGATGCCGTTGGTCTTGGCCCACATGATGAAGTCGGCGACCACGAGGAAGTAGCTCGGGAAGCCCATCTGGACGATGACGCGCAGCTCGTTCTCGACCCAGGCGCGGTGTTCCTCGTCGATGCCGCCCGGGAAGCGGCGGTGCATGCCCTTCCACACCTCCTGGCGGAAGAACTCCTCCTCCGTCAGCCCCTCGGGGATCGGGAAGGTCGGCATCAGGTTCTTGTGCTGGAAGAACCCGGCCGGGTCGACCTTCTCGGCGACCAGCAGGGTGTTCCTGCAGCCTTCCTGCCACAGCTCGGAGGAGTCGATGGCGCGCATCTCGTCGGCGCTCTTGATGTAGTAGCCGCTGCCGTCGAACCGGAACCGGCCGGGGTCGGAGAGCTGCTTGCCCGTCTGGATGCACAGGAGCGCGTCGTGTGACTGGGCGTCGGCCTCGTAGGTGTAGTGGGAGTCGTTGGTGACCACCGGCGGGATGTTCAGCTCTTTGGAGATGCGGGTCAGGCCCTCGCGGACGCGGCGCTCGATGTCGAGGCCGTGGTCCATGATCTCCAGGAAGTAGTTGTCCTTGCCGAAGAGGTCCTGGAACTTCGCCGCGGCCTTGACGGCCTCGTCGTATTGGCCGAGCCGCAGGCGGGTCTGCACCTCGCCCGACGGGCAGCCCGTGGTGGCCATCAGGCCCTCGGAGTGCTCGGCCAGGATCTCGGCGTCCATCCGGGCCCACTTGCGGTGGAAACCCTCGGTGTAGGCGCGCGAGGACAGCTTCATCAGGTTGTGCAGGCCGGTGCGGTTCTTGGCCCAGATCGTCATGTGGGTGTAGAAACCACCCGCCGAGACGTCGTCGCTCTTCTGGTGGGGCTCGCCCCACAGGACGGGCTTCTTGTTGAAGCGGGCGTCGGGGGCGACGTAGGCCTCGATGCCGATGATCGGCTTCACCCCGGCGGCGGTGGCCTGCCGGTAGAACTCGAAGGCTCCGTGCATGTTGCCGTGGTCGGTGATCGCGATGGCGGGCATCTCCTGCTCGCCCACCAGTTTGAACATCTGCTTCAATCTGGCCGCACCGTCGAGCATCGAATACTCGGTGTGGACGTGCAGATGCACAAACGAATCGCCCATGAGACCCCCATCATCCGACCGACGGATGTAGAGCCTACGCGTGATCACCACCCCACACGACTACGGTCGCGGAAGAGATCTTTCCGGGGGGAAAAGGTGGAGAAAGCCAACCTTGACGAGGGGTATTCACACTCCCTCGGCAATCGCCAGGTCCAGATGATCGCGATCGGCGGCGCCATCGGCGTCGGGCTGTTCCTGGGCTCGGGAGGCCGATTCGCCGCCGCCGGTCCGGCCCTGGTGATCTCGTACGCCATCGCCGGTATCGCCGCCTTCTTCGTGATGCGGGCGCTCGGCGAGCTGGTCAGCTACCGGCCCACATCGGGCTCCTTCGTCTCGTACGCCACCGAGTTCGTCGGCCCCTGGGCGGGGTTCGCCAGCGGGTGGATGTACTGGGTCAACTGGGCCGCCACGGGCGTCGCCGAGCTGACCGCCATCGCGATCTACGTGCACCTGTGGGCACCCAGCTTCCCCCGGTGGGCCACGGCGCTGATCGCGCTGGGGGTCGTGCTGGTGGTGAACCTGCTGTCGGTGAAGGCCTTCGGCGAGATGGAGTTCTGGTTCGCGCTGCTCAAGGTGGCCGCGATCGTGACGTTCCTGATCGTCGGGCTCTACCTGGTGCTGTTCTCGGTCGAGGGGGCCTCCCCCTCGAACCTGGTCGCCCACGACGGGTTCTTCCCGATGGGGTTCGGGCCGGTGTTCATGAGCCTGCAGGCCGTGGTCTTCGCGTACGCCGCCATCGAGCTCGTCGGCATCGCGGCCGGCGAGACGAAGGACCCCGAGAAAGTGCTCCCGAAGGCCGTCAACAGCGTCATCTGGCGGATCGCGATCTTCTACGTCGGGTCGATCCTGCTGCTGGGCATGGTGCTGCCGTGGACCTCCTACCAGGCCGGCGAGTCGCCGTTCGTCACGGTGTTCACCACGCTCGGCGCGCCGTGGGCGGGTGACGTGATGAACCTGATCGTGATCACGGCGGCGCTGTCGTCGTGCAACTCGGGGCTCTACTCGACCGGGCGCATCCTGCGGTCGATGGGGCAGCGCGGCGAGGCGCCCCGGTTCACCGCGAACCTGAGCTCCCGGCAGGTGCCGGTGGGCGGGATCATGCTCACGGCCTCGGTGTACGTGATCGGGGTGGCCGTCTACTCGTACATCCCCGAACGGGCCTTCACGATCGCCGTGGCGATCTCGTCCCTGGGCACGGTCACCACCTGGGGCACCCTCATCTACTGCCAGATGAAGCTGCGCCGGGCCTGGATGCGCGGACAGCTGCCGAAACCGGCATTCCTGATGCCGGGCACGCCCTACACGAACTGGCTGACCCTGGCGTTCCTGGCGCTGGTGGTGGTCCTGATGCCGTTCGCCGACGAGGACCAGCGGCTGGCGTTCTACCTGATCCCGATCCTGGCGGGCGGGATCTGGGGCGGCTGGCGGATGGTCAACGCCCGGCGCGAGCCGGCCACTCACGTTCAGCAGCGTGTAGTCCCGCCTCAATGATCGCCGCCATGATCGGCCGCAGGCCCGGTTCGCCCAGGCGCGGCGCCCGCTGCGCCATCGCGGCGACCACCTTGCGCTCCCGCTCGGGGTCACGCCCGGCGAACCCGCCGATCGGCTTGAGCCGCTGGATCGTCCCGGCGAATTCGGCCCTGCGTTCCAGCAGCACGGCGAGGGCGGCGTCGGCCCGGTCGATCGCGGCACGGGCCTGCGTGATGTCCTCCGGCGCCTCCGGGCGCACCACGGCCCCGATCAGCCGGCCGTCCTCCACCGCGGCGTCGACGACCTCGGCGGGCGCGTCGGCGTCGAGAAGGAGCCCGTCGGCGCCCACCGCGACGGCGGGACCGGCGAGCACGGCCTGTTTGCCCAGGTAGACGATCACCGGCCGCCCCGACTCCGCGCGGGCGGCCTTCACCAGCGCCAGGTCGGGCACCGCCTCACAGAGCACCACGGCCGGGTTCCCCTCGGCCTCACAGCGGTCGGCGGCGGTCAGCCATTCCAGCAGGGACGCCTCACGCGGCCTGCGCAGAATGACCGGCAGGGCCAGGCGGGCGGCGGCGCGGACGAGCGTCAGGTCGTCGACGACGACGGCGACGGCTGGACCGGCGATGACGTCGAGTTCGACCGAAGGCGACAACTCGACAAGCAGCGGACCCCCAAGGACCGCGACAGGCCGTCCTTCCCCGATGGTCAGATCCGCGATCCGTACGGACATGTCGTGAGATTACCAGGGCAGTACTGCTCGCGTTTGATCCCTTTGCCATCCATGGGACGATTCATGGGTTCTGGAAGGGGTGGGGATGACGAACGCGGAAGGCCGACTCGTCGGGGGCCGGTACCACTTGATAGAACCCATCGGCCGGGGCGGCATGGGCATCGTGTGGCGGGCCCATGACGAGCTGCTCGACCGCGCCGTCGCGGTGAAGGAGGTCCGATACGACAGCGCGATGGGCGACGAGCTCCCCGAGCTGAACCGCCGGACCATGCGCGAGGCCCGCGCCGCCGGGCGGCTGAGCCACCCCAATGTGGTGGTCGTCCACGACGTGATCGAGGAGGACGGCCGGCCGTGGATCATCATGCAGCTGGTCGAATCCCGGTCGCTGGGCCAGGTGATCCGGCAGGACGGCCCTCTGACGCCCAAACGGGCGACGGAGATCGGGCTGCAGATCCTCGACGCGCTCCGGGCCGCCCATGCGCAGGGCGTGTTACACCGGGATGTGAAGCCCGAGAACGTGCTGCTCGCCGACGACGGGCGCGTGGTGCTGACCGACTTCGGCATCGCGCGGGTCGAGACCGACTCGACGATGACCCGTACCGGCCTGGTCGGGACCCCGGCCTTCATCGCGCCTGAACGGCTGCGCGGCGGCCCGGCGCAACGGGAGTCCGACCTGTGGTCGCTCGGCGCGACCCTCTACGCCGCCGTTGAGGGCCGCCCGCCGCACGACAAGGGCATGGCGATGGCGACCATGCACGCCGTGCTGACCGAGCCGCCCGACCCGGCGAAGAACGCCGGGCCGCTGCGACCCGTCCTCGAGCGTCTCCTGGAGAAGGACCCCGCCACCCGTCCCGGCTACGACGAGACGGCGCGCCTGCTGCGCCGCGCGGCGGCAGATCCGCCCGCGCCCCGCCCGGTCGACGCGTCGGGCTGGCCGTCACCGCCGTCACCGCAGCGCTCGGGCCGCACCAACGGGACGCCGAAGCCGCCGGTGGTGCCGCAGGAGGCCTTCGACGACACCGACCCGAACCTGCCGACGACACCGACCAAACACCCCAAGAGCGAAAAATCCGGTCTTGTACGTCCTGGGGGTGCCGGGACCGAATCCTCATCGGCGAAGGCCCCGCCGTCGACCGACGCTCCCGGGCCGCACACCGGAGACGCGATCCCGGCGCAGCGGCCCGCCGAGCCCGCGAAGCCGGCACCGAAGGGCCCCGCGGGCAAGCCGGGAGCGGCCAAGGCCGCCGGAGCGGCCGCCGCCGGTCTCGCCGCGGACGCGGCGGCCGACCCGGCCGACGCCGGATCGGCCGACCGTGAATCCGCTCGTGAGGCGGCCGGGAAGCCCGCCTCCGGGTCCGGCCGTGCCGTCAAGCCGGACGCCGCTTCTTCGGGCGGCACCACGGGGAACACCAAGCCCGAGGTCCCCCGTCAGGTCACCCCCGCCGAACCTGACCCCGTCCGCGAGTCCGCGCAGGAGGACGGCGCAGAGGCCCGCAAGGAATCGCGGCCCGAGCCGAAGAGCCCGCCCAAGCCGGCCGGTCGCCGCCCCCCGAGCGCCCCTTACGGCGGCGCCGGAGTGCGTCCGGGCGCCGGCCGTCCCACCGAGGCGCCCCGGCCGAGCGAACCCGCGCCGGTCCGCCCGGCCGCCGCGGCCCCGGCCGCCTTCCGGTCGGAGCCGGAGGGCTTCTACGCCGACGAACCCGGCCACACCCGCTACGGCGAGCAGTCGTCGGTGCCGCTCCCGGAGCCCAGCCGGCACGCCTGGAACACCGTCGACATCCCCGAGCGCAGGAACGGCCTGATCAAGGCCGCGCTGATCGCCATCCCGGCGATCCTGGTCGTGGGTGGCATCGCCCTGTGGCTCGGCATGGAGCAGGCCGCCGAGACCGCCGGCACCGGCGCGACGGGCAAACCTCCGGCCACCTCAGCCGATGCCAATCCGTCGGGCGACCCGTCCGAGGGGGCCGCCGGAGGCGAGGAGTCCGACCAGCCGTCCGCGACCCCGTCGGACGACGAGGAGAAGGACCCGTCCCCGAAGCCGTCCGAGTCCCCCTCCAAGGACGATGAGAAGGAGGACGACGGGATCCCCAAGGGCTGGAAGATGTACAAGGACCGGACCGGGTTCGCCCTCGCCCTCCCGCCGGGCTGGAAGTACGAACGCACCGACTCCAGTGGCACCTTCTTCCGCGGCCCGCTCGACGGGGCGTACCTGCAGATCGGCCAGACCAGCACCCCCGGTGACAGCGCCCTCGCCGACTGGAAGAGCCAGGAGGCCTCCTCGGCCCGGTCCAACTTCCCGGGCTACAAGCGGCTGTCCATGAAGAAGGTCGATTACTTCCGCGACGCCGCCGACTGGGAGTGGACCTTCGAGCCGGGCGGCAACACGGGCCACATCCTGAACCGCGGATTCGTCGTCGACGACAAGCACGGTTACGCCATCCTGTGGAAGACCCGTGACAAGGACTGGGACAAGTACCGGCATTACTTCGACAACTTCGCCAAGACCTTCGAACCCGACAAGTGACCCCTGTTGTGGGACGATGCCAAACGGTTCGAAGGGGGATGATGTGGAAGGCACGCGCCGCCTCGCGGGGAGGTACCAGCTCCAGGAGCGAATAGGCCGGGGCGGGATGGGCGTCGTCTGGCGTGCCCACGACGAGCTCCTCGACCGCGCCGTCGCGGTCAAGGAGATCCATTACACCGCCCTCAGCGACGAGGACCGGGCCGACTTCAACCGCAGGACCATCCGTGAGGCCCGCGCCGCCGGCCGCCTGTCCCACCCGAACGTGATCGTCGTCCACGACGTCATCGAGGAGGACGGCCGCCCCTGGATCGTGATGCAGCTCGTCCGCTCGACGTCGCTGGGCGACGCGCTGCGCGAGCACGGTCCCCTGGTCCCCGACAGGGTGGCGACGATCGGCGCGCAGGTCCTCGACGCCCTGATGACGGCCCACGCGTCCGGTGTCCTGCACCGCGACGTGAAGCCCGAGAACGTCCTGCTGAGCCCGGACAACCGGGTGGTCCTCACCGACTTCGGCATCGCGTCGATGACCGAGGACCCGTCGATGACCCTGACGGGCACCGTCACCGGGACCCCCGCCTTCCTGCCCCCGGAACGCCTGGCCGGACACCCCGCGACCCCCGAGTCCGACCTGTGGTCGCTGGGCGCGACCCTGTGGGCCGCCGTCGAGGGGCGCTCCCCCTACGACCGGGGAACACCCATCGCGAGCATGGCGGCGGTCCTCCACGAGGAGATCCCGATCGCCCGCCGGGCGGGGGCGCTGGCCCCGGTGCTCGAAGGCCTGATGTGCAAGGACCCGACCCGGCGCATGGGCGCGGAACAGGCCATGGACCTGCTGCACCAGGCCGCCTCGGCCAAGTGGAGCCCGCAGGGCGGCGGCCGGCCGTCCAGCGCGGGCGCCAACGCGGGCGCCTCCACCAGGCACGACGCGGGATACCAGCAGCACGGCACGGGCTTCACCGGCCAGAACAGGCCGCACGACAGCTTCGCCGGTCAGGCCGCGCCACAGGGTGGCTACGGCTCGCCCACCGGGCCGGGCCACTACCCCGGTGGCCCCAGTGGCCCCGGGGGCGGTCAGACCGGTGCCGGGGCGGGCGGCTACCAGGGCCACACCCCGCCCGACCCCTACGGCGCGCCCACCGGGCAGGCCGGCCCCGGCGGCTACGGTCCGCCCCACCACTGGCCCACGCTCGCCCCGCCGGAGCGCGACCGCGACAAGTTCCTGATCACCACCCTGGTCACCCTGCTGGTCGTGCTCGTGGGCATCGGCGGCTATTTCGCGTACACGACCCTCGGTTCCCCCGACGACACGGGCCCCATCGTCTCGGGCGTCGACCCGGCCACCGAGGTCCCCACCCCGAGGGCGTCGGCGGAACCGACCCCGGAGCCCACACCCACGGTCCGGGCGAGCGACGCTCCCGTCCTGCCCCGGGGCTGGACCATGTACGAGGACCAGGAACTCCGGTTCGCGGTGGCGTTGCCGCCCGGGTGGGAGCCGTCCAAGAGGGAGGGGCAGCGGGTCTTCTTCCGGGGCCCCGGCATGCCCGGCTACCTGCAGATCGACCTCACCCCGTGGGAGGTCGACGACCCGGTCGCCGCCCTCGAGGTGGTCGAGCAGGCCTCGACCTCGAAGGGCTACCTGCCGGACTACCAGCGCATCAGGATGAAACGCACCCAGCTCACCATCGACGGTTTCGACGCCCCCGGCGCCGACTGGGAGTTCACCTTCAGCACGCTGGAGGGCATCCAGCGCGTGCACGACCGCGCGTTCCGCATCGACAACCAGTGCTACGCCATCTACTGGCAGATCCCCGTGAACATCTGGGACAAGGGCGCCCCCTGGTTCCGGACCTTCGCCCGCACCTTCAAGCCGATCTGATGACCGCCCGGCACGACGCGGTCCGCGCCGGTCTCGGCGTGGGGATCGCGGTGGGAGTCTCCGGCCTGGCGTTCGGCGCGGCGGCGGTCACGGCCGGGCTGTCGGTGGCTCAGGCGTGCGCGCTGAGCCTGTTCGCGTTCACCGGCGCGTCGCAGTTCGCCCTCGCGGGGGTCGTCGCCGGTGGCGGGGCCCTGGTCCCCGGCGTCGCGGGCGCGCTTCTGCTGGGAGCCCGCAACGGCCTGTACGGCCTGCGCCTGGCCACCCTCCTCCCGGCCCGCTTCCGCGCCCTCACCGCCCACGGCGTCATCGACGAGACCTCCGCGGTCGCCTTCGCGCACCCCGGCGAGGCCAGAGCCGGCTTCTACACCACCTTCGCCAGCCTCTACGTCACCTGGAACGTGGGGACGCTGCTGGCCGCGGTGGGCGCGTCGAGGGTGGCCGACCCGACCGTGTTCGGTCTCGACGCGGTGGGCCCCGCGACGTTCCTCGCCCTGCTCTGGCCCCGGCTGAAGGAGTCGGCGGAAGACCGGAAAGTGGCCGTGGCCGGAGTGGTCATCGCCCTGGCGGCCACCCCGTTCCTCCCCGCGGGCATCCCGGTCCTGCTGGCCGCCGCGGGCGCTCTGGTGGTGCTGGTCAAATGAACCTGTGGTGGGCCGTCATCGCCACGTGCCTGGGCTGCTACCTGCTCAAATACGCCGGTCTGGCCGCCCCGAGAAAGGTGCTGGACCACCCGGCGGTGAAGCGGTTCGCCACGATCGTCCCGGTCGCGTTGCTGGCCGCCCTGATCGCCGTCCAGTCGTTCGGCCAGGGCTTCGACGGCCCCAGAACGGCCGGCCTGGCCGCCGCCGTCATCGCCCTGCTGCTGCGCGCCCCGTTCCTGCTGGTTCTTGTCGTCGCCGCCGTAGTTACCGGACTGCTACGAATAACGGGCATGTGATTCGCTCGCTGGGGTAGCCGGGCGGCATGCCCGAGTCTCAGACATCCGACCGAATCGTCGCCGGCCGTTATCGCCTGATCGAAGCGATCGGCCGGGGTGGGATGGGCACCGTGTGGCGTGCCCTGGACGAAACCCTGCAACGCGAAGTCGCCGTGAAAGAGCTCAACGCGAACCTGTCGGGAGAGGACCGCGAGATCTTCACGATCCGCACCCTCCGCGAGGCCCGCGCCGCCGGCCGGGTCAGCCACCCGTCCGTGGCCGCCGTCTACGACGTGTTCGAGGAACTCGGTCACCCGTGGATCGTGATGCAGTACGTCCCGTCCATCACGTTGGGCGCCCTGATCAGGGACGACGGCCCGATGCGCCCCCACAGGGTGGCGGCCGTCGGCCTCCAGATGCTGAGCGCCCTGACGGCGGCCCACCAGGCGGGCGTCCTGCACCGGGACGTGAAGCCCGACAACGTCCTCATCACCCCTGAGGGCCGCGCGGTCCTCACCGACTTCGGCATCGCCGCGATGGAGGACGACAGCCCGGTGACCAGGACGGGCGCCCTGGTCGGCACCCCCGCCTTCATCAGCCCCGAGCGTGCCGCGGGCGGCCGCGCCGTCCGCGCCTCGGACATGTGGTCGCTGGGCGTGACCCTGTTCCTGGCCGCCGAGGGCCGCTCCCCGTTCCACCGGGGCCACGCCATGGCGTCCCTGGCCGCCGTCATGTACGAACCCTTCGGCCAGCTCTACCGCGCCGGCCCGCTCACCCCCGTGCTGCACGGCCTCCTGGAGAAGGACCCCGCCACCCGGATGACCGCCGAGGAGGCCGAACGCCACCTCCACAACATCGTCAACGGCACGGTGTCGGAACCGACGGCCCCCTTCATCCCGGTCCCCCCGCCGCCCGCGACCGCCGAGCTGCCGAAAGTCCGCAAGAGCTGGCCCTTCACCGCTGTGGTCACCGCCGTCCTGGCCGTGGGCCTCAGCGCCGGAACCATCGCGTACGTGACCGCGGGCGACCCCCCGCAGATACCCAGCGACACGATCCCCGCCCAGGTCCCCGCGAAGAAGAAGGCCACTCCGGAACCCACATCGGAATCGAAGTCCGAAGAGGAACCGGTCGTCCAGCAGACCGAACGTCAGCAGGAACAGCCGCAGGAGAGGTCGCAGGCCCCCTCCCCAAAAGCCAGTCCGTCCGGTCAGACGAGCGAGGAGGCGAGCACCCCAAGCCAGGAACCCGAGGAAGAGCCGGGCACCCCCACGGAGGAGCCCACGATGGAAGAGAACACGGGCGAGGAGAACGAGGACCAGGAAAGCGGGGGCCAGGAAAGCTCAGGTCAGCTTGAGGGCCAACTTTCTGACGAATGATCGCCCCTAAGCCACCCATATCCGGGCACGACACGGACATGGACGACATCACCGGCGGAATCCTCAAACTCACCGACGACCTCGCCCTCACCAGAATGGGCTACGGCGCGATGCGCCTGACGGGACCGGGCATCTGGGGCCCGCCCAAGGACCCGGCGGAGGCGATCCGGGTCCTGCGAACCGTCGCCGACCTGGGCCTGCTCCACATCGACACCAGCGACTACTACGGCCCTTACGTGGTGAACGACCTGATCCGCGAAGCCCTGTACCCCTACCCTTCTGGCCTGCGCATCGTGACCAAGGTCGGCGCGCGGCGGGGCGACGACAGGTCCTGGTTCCCCGCGATGACCGAGCCGGAACTGATCGAGGCCGTGTACGACAACCTCAAGCGCCTCGACGTGGAACAGCTCGACGTGGTCAACCTGCGTATGCACGACACCAGCGACCCGACGATCCCCTTCAGCGTGCTGACCGCCCTCCAGGACGAGGGCCTGATCGCCCACCTGGGCGTCAGCAACGTCACCGAGGACCAGTTGCTGATCTGCCGGGGAATCGCCCCCGTGGTCTGCGTCCAGAACGAGTACAACCTGGTCAACCGTGGCGACGACGCCCTGGTCGACATCTGCGCCGAGAACGGGATCGCCTACGTGCCGTTCTTCCCGCTGGGCGGCTTCTCCCCGTTGCAGTCGGAGATCCTCGACGAGGTGGCTCAGGACTTGGGCGCTACACGTCAGCAGACGGCGCTGGCCTGGCTCCTCCAACGTTCCCCGACGATCTGTGTGATCCCGGGAACCTCATCGGTCGCCCACCTGAAGGAGAACGTCGCAGCATCTGGAATCAGATTCTCCGAAATCGCGTCCCAAAGACTCAATGCCCTATAACAAATAATCTCTGCTTTTCTTGGTTCACCACTTGGAACGTGGAGAACCTCCGAGCCAACGGCGCAGGGTCCGCGGAATCGGAAACGGCGATCTCAAGGAATCGCAAAGTTGGAATCTCGGCAAATGGACTGACATCTCTGATCACACCTGGCCCCGAAATTGTCACTCGTTCCAGCAATCTCAGCCCGGCCAACCGTCGGACATCGATGACCGACGACTCATGGATCGTCAGTTCTCTAAGATCAGGGAAACGCTCTACCCCGTGGAGACTCTGCAAGCTTCGGTCAGCACTCAAAGAGTCGACGCTGGGCGCCGAGAGACCATAGAGGTCCAGATCGCGGAAACCTTGAAGGTGAAGCGCACGGAGTTGCGGCAAACGGGCCTGCACCACACGAAAAACGCTGTAATGACCAGTATGAAGCGACAATCCGACGATTCCCGCGTCGTTCAAAGGTGTGAGATCCAAAAGGCCGGCAATCCCCCACAATTCCAGCCTCTCCAGATTTGGCATGTTCCGGAAGGCCGACAGCCATCCCCGCGTTACTTCCGGGTCGTAATGCCAGGGAACCTCGATCTTGGTACATGAGGACATGGACAATGGCGAGAGATCGATTTCTCTTCTGGGGAGTCTGAGCAGGTTCAGGGTCGCCAGTCTGGGCAGGTCGCGAAGAAACCCCAGGTGCCCGATCGATTGAAGATCGACAGTGAGCTGCTCGATATCCGTCAGATGAGCCAGCGCGGGCACCATTTCCTGTCGCGTGAGCTCGAAATTCCTCGAACTCAGAGCAGTCCCCCGGATGACTTTCCGAGCGAACTCCGCCACGTCAAAGTGCCCCCAGGCCCTGATCAGCTCCTGTTGCACTTCAGGCGAAGGATGGTTCTTGAATCTGACGATGATGTCGAGAGCCCGATCCGTACCGAACTCCGCTGCTGCGCGGATAGTGGCGACGACCTGTCTCTGCGTTGTCGGGTTGGAGACGGCCAACTGCTCCAGAGCCCAGTCTCCAGCGCCGGAGATCGCCCTAGCAGTGCTGATGGTTCGTGGAGGGAACAACTCCTTGGCGCGGTTCCGGATGTCATCCCACAAGCCTGGTGACAACTCCGACGAGGTCTCCAGACATGCCACAGCCAGCAAACGAAGCTCATCGGTGTGTTCACCACCGTCGGAACGGTCGAGGATGCCGTGCAGCAACTGTTCTCTGAGCGGCGGGAAGGCATGCCCGGCGGCCATGACGATGATCTCTCGCCACTGATCCTCATGGGCATGCCTGATCAGCAGGCCGATGTCATTCTGCGCAACCGCTTCAAGCGCCGCCAGGTCCTCCTGGAATGTCCTGTGCACGAAACCCACCCGGCCCACAACCGGTTCGCGTAGCAGCCCGCTGCGTTCTAATAGGTGCCAGTAGATCTGGTCCGCTGACATGCTGGGCAGGTCCGCCAGCAAGGGCATTTTTTGCCGGATGCGCTCGATGACCTCTTCCCTTGGCGCGTCTGACTTGCCGTTCCGGACCAGCCAGTAGGCGATGTCGCGTAAGAACAACATTTTCACGGTTTTCGACAAGACCATGTCGATGACCAACCCTTGGTCGGCCCCGCGACGTTCAAGCAACATGTCCAACGCGACGTCGTAGAGTTCCATCCGGTTGCCGGGGAGTCTCCCATTTCGGTCGCGATTGAGAGCACACAACAAAGCACAAAGCAGCGGTGAACTCGCGATCAACCGCAGATGTCCGCGCCGAGAGATCGATTCGGCCAGGTCTTCGCCGAGGGCGAGCAGGGCGCTCTTCTCGTCAGCGGACACCACGCCCGCGGCTACAGCCTCATGCCAGTGCCCGACGCACTCTCGAATGACCGGCGGGGACATCGGCTGAAGTTCATATGACACGAACTCCTCTGTGGCCAGCCATCCAGAACCGACCGCGCCCGGCCGAGAAGTGACGACATACCGGGCCCTGGGAAACGCATGGATGAGTTCCTGCACCCACGTGTGGGCGTCGCGTCGGCGGCCCTCTGGAAGTTCGTCAACGCCATCGATGAGCAAAATTGCATTGCCCGCACGCAACTGGCGCTGCACCCAACCATCGGGCATCTCGTCAGCGATGTGCCGCCCAACTTGGTCGAGGAAGTCAGACGGCGCAGGCAGGCGCTGGTCGACATATTGCCGTAGCGGAATCGAAAACGGAACGCAGCCCCGCAAATCAGCCATGCCCGGGGGCAGGTCCTTCAGGGCCGCCCGAACAGCGGTCCAACGCAACAACGTAGTTTTGCCGCCGCCCGCGGCACCTCGAATGAGGAGACGCCGCTGAGCACCGATGATTTCCTCGGTCGAGCGCTCGTCATTCTCGATCTCGCTGGACAGGGTCAGTTCCACATAGGCAAGCCGCAGCGGATACCGGCGGCTGGTCTCGCTGAGAGTTGCCCCGAACAGTTCCATATGGTCCAGCGCCAGCCCGACCTGACGTCGGTAGTCCAGTTCGAAATCGATCTGTGGAGCCTCGGGCAGTCGCGCCAGCACGGTCTCAAGTTGTTCGATGATCGCCGTGTCCCGGCGCAGCAACTCGGTTAGCACCCCAGGCTGGAAGGTCGGCAGAGCCCTCGCCGTCTGAACAAGGTAGGCGCAACACTCCTTCCGTACCCGCAGATAGAAAGCCTGGCCCCGCTCCGTGAGGTCGCGGGAGAGGTCGGGCAGGTGCCGGTCGAGATAGCGAGCGTCGAGGTCTGCGGCGAACAGGTCGTCGTCGGTGAAGGCTGCCTGCTCGAAGGTGTCCCTGACCAGGTCGAGAGCGGAAAGCATCTCATTCTCCGGTAGAGACCCGATCTCCCCCGCCACGAAGGGTTCGATCTTCAAAGCCACAGTCTCCGCCATGCGCTCCGCCAGTCGACGGGTCGCCCGCTGCTGGGCGAGCCCACTGGCCTTCGTACTCAGGGCATTGATGCCGTTCTCGGCCGCTGCCGCAGCTAGCGCCCGGTCCCCCAGCCATAGCTTCATCGCGCTCTGGACAACCGCAGTACCAAGGGAGATCGCCGCAACCTCTAAGCCGCCCATGCCGGAATGCTATGACTCGGCGATCACGTCGAGCGCCCGGGCCAGGTCGTCCGGATAGTCGGAGGTGAAGGTGACCCACTCCCCCGACGAGGGATGCTCGAAGGCCAGCGTCTTCGCGTGAAGCCACTGCCGCCCCAGCCCCAGACGGGCCGATAGCGTCGGGTCGGCCCCATATTGCAGGTCTCCCACGCAGGGATGCCGCAGCGTCGACATGTGCACGCGGATCTGGTGCGTACGCCCCGTCTCCAGGCGGATGTCGAGCAGGGAAGCGGCCCGGAACGCCTCAAGGGTGTCGTAGTGGGTGACGGAGTCCTTGCCGCCGGCCACGACAGCCCATCGCCCGTCCCCGGAGGGATGCCGGTCGATGGGGGCGTCGACGGTCCCGCGCAGCGGGTCCATGTGCCCCTGGACCAGAGCGTGATACCGCTTCTCCACGGTCCGCTCCTTGAAGGCCCGCTTCATCAGCGTGTAGGCCCGCTCACTCTTCGCCACGACCATGCACCCGGTCGTGTTGGCGTCGAGCCGGTGCACGATCCCCTGACGCTCAGCGGCCCCGCTCGTGGAGACGCGCCGCCCCGTGCCGAGCAACCCGCCGATGACGGTGGGGCCCGTCCACCCGACAGAAGGATGGGCCGCCACCCCGATGGGCTTGTTGACGACGATGATGTCGTCGTCCTCGTAGATGATCGTCATTCCGGGAACCGGCTCGGCCACCGGCATGGGAGCCGAGGCGGGCGCGGGGATGGTCACATCCAGCCACGACCCGGCGGTCACCCGATCCGACTTGGCGGCCGGCGACCCGTCGACCAGGACGTCCCCGTCGAAGATGAGCTCGGCGGCCCGGGTGCGGGAGAAGCCGAAGAGACGAGCGAGAGCGGCGTCGAGCCGCTCTCCCTCAAGTCCGTCGGGTACGGGCAGGGAGCGCTGGTCAGCCATTCGAGACCACGCCCTCACGCGTACCGTCGATCTGGTAGCCCCGCCAGGCCAGGAACACCGCGAGGATCCCTCCGCAGACGATCGCGGAGTCGGCCACGTTGAAGATCGGGAACCCCGTCGCGGGGAACACCTGGACGAAGTCGACCACGTGTCCCTGGAACGGCGCCGGCGACCGGAAAATACGGTCGGTCAGGTTCCCCAGGGCGCCGCCGAGAAGAAGCCCCAGGTCGAT
Organism: Herbidospora mongoliensis; assembly: GCF_001570545.1. Lineage (GTDB taxonomy): Bacteria > Actinomycetota > Actinomycetes > Streptosporangiales > Streptosporangiaceae > Herbidospora > Herbidospora mongoliensis. The sequence goes on from NZ_BBXD01000009.1 coordinate 741,322, forward strand.
GGCCCAGGGCAACGACCGCAGCTGCCGAGCGGTCCGGATGATCGCCACGATCACGACCGCGGCGATGATCGTGAATACGATCGTCATCCCGGTCCCGATGGAGAACGCCGCCCCGGGGTTCCGGATGACGTTGAACTCCAGCACCCCCGGGATCAGCACCGTCGGCAACTGGTCTTCGAGGTGCTCGACCACCAGATACTTGGTGATCAGGTCGAAGATGTAGATGAGCACGGCCACGGCGGCCAGGAGTTTGATCCGCCGCGCCCGCGTCGCCTCATCCTGCGTCAGCGGCGTTCCTCCCGCTGCTTGCACGCTACGCACAGCGTCGCCCTCGGGAACGCCTGCAGACGTTCCTTCCCGATCGGCCGTTGGCACGATTCGCACACCCCATATGTTCCTGCGTCGATGCGGACGATCGCCCGCTCGTTCTGCGCGAGCAGGTCGCGCGCATTCAGGGTAAGGGCGATCTCACGTTCGCGCTCATAGGTCTTGGCGCCGGCGTCGGCCGGATCGTCGCCTGCGCCCTCGGAAGAGTTGCCGAGCGCGAGGGAAGCCTCGGCCCGGGAGATGTCGCCCTGAAGTTCCTCGATCTCGGTCAGCAACCGATCGCGGACAGCGGCGATCTCGTCGGCGGACCAGACGTCTTCAGTGACGGCAGGTTTGGCCGCGCGCGTGGCCATAGGGCCTCCCAAGTGCAGTGTTTTGCAAGTCCGGGCATCGTAGGTATGCGGTGACAAGATCGGCAATCGACGCGCCGACGCTTTTACGCCATCCGTACCGGACGGCTCGGTCCTCCCTGTTTGCCGCATACCTCCGCGCCGAGATGTGGATTCAACACCACCGCCTCGCCGCGTGTTCCGCGCTCCCTACCCCGTTATCGGGAAGCCAGCACCCGGTCGCTGCGTTATCTTTGGGAATTGCACGGCAATGATGGGGACGAGTACTCACGCCCCCCTCGCACGAGCGACCCGGGGACGGTGGAAGCCCGGGGCGAGGCGCGTGGAGAAGATCACCCCGGAGCCGCCGGAAGAACCGCGAAAGCCCAGTAGATCCGGCCGCACAGCACGAAAAGAGAGGGTCTCCCCAGGAGGCCAAGGAGGGTGGTACCGCGGGACCCGCGAAAGGTCTCGTCCCTCTACGCCATTGTCCGATGAGCGTGGAGGATCCGTGTCCAGCCACCAGTTCCAACCGCTGCCCGCGCAGGTCGACCTGCCGCGCCTCGAGCACGAGGTGCTCGCGCGCTGGCGCGACGGCAAAGTCTTCGAACGTTCGCTCGAACAGAACGCCACCGGGCCGTCCTGGGTCTTCTACGAGGGCCCCCCGACGGCCAACGGCATGCCCGGCGTCCACCACGTCGAGGCGCGCGTGTTCAAGGACGTCTTCCCCCGCTACAAGTCGATGAACGGCTACCACGTGCCGCGCAAGGCGGGCTGGGACTGCCACGGCCTGCCCGTCGAGGTGGCGGTCGAGAAGGAACTCGGTCTGTCGGGCAAGCCCCAGATCGAGGCCTACGGCATCGCTGAGTTCAACGCCCGCTGCCGCGAGTCGGTGCTGCGCCACGTCGACGCGTTCGAAGAGATGACCGAGCGGATGGGCTACTGGGTCGACATGTCCCAGGCCTACCGCACGATGGACCCGGCCTACGTCGAGGCCGTCTGGTGGTCGCTCAAGGTCGTCTTCGACAAGGGCCTGCTGTTCCGCGACTTCCGGATCACCCCTTACTGCCCGCGCTGCGGCACCGGCCTGTCCGACCACGAGCTGGGCCAGCCCGGCGGCTACGAGACCGTTTCCAGCCCTTCGGTGTACGTCAGGATGCCGGTCACCTCGGGCCGCTTCGAGGGCGCGGATCTGCTCATCTGGACGACCACCCCGTGGACCCTCGTGTCGAACACCGCCGTGGCGGTGCACCCCGAGGTCACCTACGTGGTCGCGGAGAAGGACGGCGAGAAGCCCGTCATCGTGGCCGAGCCGCTGGTCGGCCAGGCCCTCGGCGAGGGCTGGTCGGTCCGCGAGTCCTTCCTCGGCACGGACCTGGAGCACACCCCGTACCAGCGCCCCTTCGACCTGGTCGACATCCCCGGCGCCCACTTCGTGGTGCTCGGTGACTACGTCACCGTCGAAGACGGCTCGGGCCTGGTGCACCAGGCGCCCGCGTTCGGCGCCGACGACATGCAGGTCTGCAAGAGGTACGGCCTGCCCGTGGTCAACCCGATCGGCCCCGACGGCCGGTTCCTCGACGACGTCCCGCAGGTCGGCGGCCAGTTCTTCAAGGACGCCGACGAGGGTCTCACGGCCGACCTCCGCGAACGCGGCCTGCTTTTCCGTGGCAGCCACTTCGAGCACAGCTACCCGCACTGCTGGCGCTGCCACACGCCGCTGCTCTACTACGCGCTCCCCTCCTGGTACATCCGGACCACCGAGATCAAGCAGCGCCTGCTGGAGGAGAACGAGGGCACCAACTGGTTCCCCGACACGATCAAGAACGGCCGCTACGGCGAGTGGCTCCGCAACAACGTCGACTGGGCGCTGTCCCGGTCGCGTTACTGGGGCACCCCGCTGCCGCTGTGGATCTGTGACGAAGACCACGTCACCTGCGTCGGCTCGCTGAAGGAGCTGGGCGAGAAGGCCGGCCAGGAGCTGTCGGCCCTCGACCCCCACCGCCCCTTCGTCGACGACGTGACCTTCCCGTGCGGCGACTGCGGCGGCGAGGCGCGGCGCGTCCCCGACGTCATCGACGTCTGGTACGACTCGGGCGCCATGCCCTTCGCCCAGTGGGGTGCGCCCCACGTCAACAAGGAGGTCTTCGAGGCGGCCTACCCGGGCCAGTTCATCGCCGAGGCCATCGACCAGACGCGCGGCTGGTTCTACTCGATGATGACCGTCGGGACCCTGGTCTTCGACAAGTCGGCGTACGAGAACGTGCTCTGCCTCGGTCTCATCCTGGCCGAAGACGGCCGCAAGATGAGCAAGCACCTGGGCAACGTCCTGCGCCCGATGCCCCTGATGGACCAGCACGGCGCCGACTCCCTGCGCTGGTACATGGCCACCAGCGGTTCCCCGTGGTCCCCTCGCCGGATCAGCCACGGCGCCCTGGAGGAGATCGTCCGCAAGGTCCTGCTGACCTACTGGAACACGGCCTCCTTCTTCACCCTGTACGCCAACGCGTCCAACTGGACCCCCGGCGCGGCCCCGGCCGACCGGCCGCTGATCGACAGATGGGCCCTGGCGGAGCTCAGCCGCACGGTGACCGAGGTGACGGCCGCCCTCGACGTCTTCGACACCTCCCGCGCCGGCCGCCGCGTGACGGAGTTCCTGGACGACCTCTCCAACTGGTACGTCCGCCGCTCCCGCCGCCGCTTCTGGAAGGGCGAGGAGTCGGCCTTCGCCACCCTGTACGAATGCCTGGAGACCGTCACCCGCCTGATGGCCCCCCTGGTCCCCTTCACCACCGACTACGTCTGGGACGCCCTGCGCACCCCCGACGCCCCCGCGTCGGTCCACCTGGCGACGTGGCCGACGGTCGACGAGGCCAACGTCGACCCGGCGCTGTCGGAGCAGATGGGCCTGGTCCGCCGCCTGGTCGAACTGGGCCGCTCGGCCCGCGCGTCGTCGTCGGTCAAGACCCGCCAGCCGCTGGGCCGCGCCCTGGTCGGCGCTCCGGGCTGGTCGGCGCTGTCGGGCGAACTCCGCGACCTGATCGCCGACGAGCTCAACGTGCTGGCACTGGAAGACATGTCGGGCTTCTCCGCCGACCTGGTGACCTTCACCGTGAAGCCCAACTTCCGGGCCCTGGGCAAGCGCTTCGGCTCCCAGACCAAACTGGTCGCCGCGGCGGTCTCGGCCGCCGACCCGGCGACCCTGGCCCGAGCGATCCGCGAGGGCGGCACGGCGACCCTGGAAGCCGGCGAACTCGGCGAGGTCACCGTCGGCGGCGACGACCTCATCATCACCGAGCAGCCCAAGTCGGGCTGGGCGGTGGAGACGGGCGCCGTCGACACCGGCACCGGCGAGACGATCGCCCTCGACCTGGCCATGACCGACGAACTCCGCCGGGCGGGCCTGGTCCGCGAGGTCATCCGCCTGGTTCAGGACGCCCGCAAGTCGACCGGCCTGTCCATCACCGACCGCATCGACCTGTGGTGGTCGACCGACGCCCCCGACCTGGCCACCGCCCTGCGCGAGGGCGGCTCACTGGTGGCCGAGGAGGTCCTGGCGACCTCGTTCAGCGAGGGCGCGGCAGACGGCCCCCAGACCCACGAGGACAACGACCTCGGCCTGAGGTTCCAGCTCCGCAAGGCCTGAGCAGGGGACGGGCCCGGCGGAGACATCTCCGCCGGGCCCATCTTTTTTCACCGGATGGGTCTATCGCCCGGATCCCGGGGCAGACGTCTCTGTGGGGCGTTGCATGGGATGAAAAGGCCCGGCGGATTCGATCCGCCGGGCCTTTCTCATGCTCTCCCCCGGCCCGCCGCCTCTCTTCGGGGCGTCGCATGGACGAAAGAGGCCCGGTGGACTTGATCCACCGGGCCTCTTCGTTGAAGGTTTCAGGACTTGTCGCACACCGTGCAGGGCGTCAGCCCCGCCTCTTCGGCGGCCGGCAATGACATGGTCTCGATGCCGTCTTCCTCACCCTTGATCAGCGGGCACTCGGGCGAGTGGTAGCGCTTGGTGCCCTCCATGACCTTGACCATGGGCGGCGGCAGCTTGCGCTCGACGGTGTCACCGTCACGGTCCTCGCCGTCTTCGCCCTCTTCCACGGCGACCTCTTCCACGTAGGTCTCTTCGACCTCGGCCTCTTCCGCGGCGGCGGGGGCCGGCGCGGGCGCGCGCTCAGCAGCGGCCGCGGCCCGGGAGAAGGCGTTCCAGGAGGACGAGGCCTCGGGGATCGCGATGGCGGGCTTGGTGGAAGTGGTGGGCTCGGGCTGGTCGGTCTCGGCCTGGAGAGCCTCGGAGGCCTCGGGCTCCGGAGAGTCGGGCTCGGCGGGCTTGTCCTTCTTGGGCGAGGGCTCCGGAACAGCGTCTTCGGGATCGGCGGGCTTCATCGTCTCGGAAGCCGCCGCGAAGGAGGGAACCGCGCTCTTGGGCTCGGCCTTCGCATAAGGGTTGGCCCTGGTGGCGGACTCGGCCTTGGCCGCGGGTTCCGCGGGGCGCACGGACTCGGGCCAGCCGCCCGACGACGTGGGCCGGGCTTCGGACCGGCTCGACGCGACCGGTTCCGGCCATCCGGTCGAAGACGGTTCGGCGCGGAAGACGGCGGTGGACTCGCCGGACTCCAGCGACGGAGCTGCGGCCGGGACGGCCGGGGAGACGACGGCCGGGGCGACAGGAGGGGTGGAGGCGGCCGGAGGCACCGGTCCGGCGCGCCCGGGGGTGTCGGCCGGCTCCACCCTCGCTTCCTGGACCGTGGTGGCCCAGGTGTCGTCTGTGACTGCGTCGACGACGCAGGTGGTGCAGGGCGTGAAGCCCTCTTCCCTGGCTTCCTCGACCGTCAGTTCCTCGGTCTCGCGGCCGACGAGCTGCCGGCAGCCGGAGCGGTGGAACCTCTTGCGGCCGGGGATGACCAGGACGATCGAATCGGGCCCCAGCCCGGGGGCGGGCATCGGGGCGGACACGGTCGGGTTGGGCGGATAGGCAGGGGAAACCGTGGGCGGCACCGGCGGCATGGGAGCCATGACCGTCGGAGCGCCGTAGACCGGCATTCCGGCGTGGGCCATCTGCGGCATCAGCTGCGGAGCGATGGCGGCCTGATGGGCCTCGACAGCGGCCCGGCCCCCAGCGGGGAACAGCTCGTGACGCCTCAGCAGCGCCCCGATCAGCAGGCAGACCGCGCTCAGCACGCTGATCACGATCGACCACATCACGAGGAATGCCATCCCGAGCACGACACCGGCGATCAGTAGCACGATCGCCGCGAGAACAAGGGCGGCACTGACAAGGATCACGGGGGGCTAGCCTTCCGAACTACCTGAACGCGTGCGAGGAGCGATAACCCTAGCGGCGGTCGCCGTGAGAGCCGTCGGGGGCGGGGAAGCCTCCGGTGTGCTGCTCAGTGGCGAACGGGTTGGGGACGGCCTGGATCTGCGGACCGGGCGCGACGGCGTGAGCCATCTGCGGCTGGCCCTGCTGACCCTGCTGCATGGCTGGATTTCCGACGATCGGGAATCCACCGCTGCCTTCGGCCTGGACGTTCAGCTCGGCGAGCTGGTTCTCCAGGTAGAGCTTCAGGCGGCTGCGGTATTCGCGCTCGAAGCTGCGCAGTTCGTCGACCTTGCGCTCGAGCTCGTCGCGGGTCTGCACCAGCGAGCCCATGGCCTGGCGGTGACGCTCCTGAGCGTCACGCTCCAAAGTCTCGGCACGGGCACGCGCGTCGCCGATGACCTGCTCGGCCTGACGACGGGCCTTGCCGAGAACCTCGTCGGCCTCACGGCGGGCGCGGGTGACGGTCTCGTCGGCTTCACGACGGGCGTCGGCGATCGCCTGGTCGGCGGTCTGCTGAGCCAGCGCGAGCACGCGGGCCGCGGTGTCCATGTTGTCTTCAGCCGGAGGAAGGCTCATGACGGGGACGGGCTCGGGACGCACCGGCTCGGGCTGGCGCATCGGCTCGGAGATCATGTCATTCTTCTGATCACCGATGGGGGCGGGGGCCATCTGCATGCCGCCCATGGCCATGCCGCCGGGGACCTTGCCCCGGAGACACTCGGCCAGCTTGGCGCGCAGCTCCTCGTTCTCCTGAATGAGGCGGTCGAGCTCTGCCTCGACCTCGTCGAGGAAAGCGTCCACCTCTTCCTCGTCGTAGCCCGGCCTCAACCGGGTGGTACTGAACTGCTTGTTCCGCACGTCGGCGGGCGTCAGCGGCATTTGGGTCTCCTTGGCGCGCTTGGAGTCTGTCCGGAGGGACGGTACCCGATCAACGAAGCGCGGACACGACTTGGATCAAGACCAAGACCACAATGAACAGCACTGTGAAGCTTAGGTCAAAGGCCACCGTACCCAACCTGAGGGGAGGAATGAAACGGCGGAGAAACTTGAGAGGTGGGTCGGTGGCGGTGTATGTGGCCTCCGCCAGAACCAGCACCGGGCCCTTGGGCCTCCAGGCCCGGGCGAATGCCTGGACCGTCTCGAAGATCATCCGTCCGATCAGCAGCACCAGATATAGGGCCAGGACAGCGACCAAGATCTCACTAACGATCCCCACGGTCGAGCCTCGCCTCCGTCCGGGTCTGCTTCCTCCGGGCGTTCAGGCCGCCGGGGAGCCGCTCACTGTTCATACACGGAACTCTAGCTCTGGTTGAAGAAACCGCGTTCCGCGATCCGTGCCTTGTCCTCAGCCGTCACCTCGACATTGGCCGGGGACAACAGGAACACCTTGTTGGTAACACGTTCAATGCTGCCGTGTAGGCCAAAAATCAGACCTGCCGCAAAATCGACGAGTCGTTTCGCGTCACTGTCAACCATTTCGGTCAAATTCATGATCACCGGGGTGCCTTCACGGAAGTGCTCCCCGATCGTCCGCGCCTCGTTGTAGGTGCGGGGATGGAGCGTGGTAATTCGCGCCAGATCGGTCGTACGCCGCTCAATGACGGCCGCCGAGGGTCGCGGCGCCGGGACGGGGGAATCGTCGCTCCCATCGCGGCCCTGGGTGCCCTGCGGGTTGAAGTCGCCAGGGATGTCGTAGTCGTCGCCGAACTCGTCGGCGTACTCGCGGTATCGGTCGTAACGGTCGTCGTCCTCCACGAGACCGAGGTAGACCGCCATCTTGCGCATCGCGCCGGCCATCGCTCCGTCGTCCTCCGTCTACCGTGCCCAAGGCTGAAGGTCCGTGGCGGATCCCTGCCTGTTCGTTGAGGCAAAATTCAGGCTCGAGCCACGGCCGTCCTTCGGCCGTCCGCATCTCTCGCTCTGGCGAACCGCTGATCGTACCTACTTGTTACTCGGGGGACATTACCTGACGAAGGGCTTCCGGCGGCCGAGCAACGCCGTACCGACTCGCAGGTGTGTCGCGCCGTTCGATATCGCTTGGGGCAGATCGCCGCTCATGCCCGCCGAAATGATGTTCGCGTGCTGATGATCTTTTTGTACGGCTTGCGCCACCCCGTACAACCGGGCGAACGCGGGGTCCGGGTCCTCCCCCAGCGGAGCGACCCCCATGACCCCCCGCAATTCCACACCGGGCAACCCGGCGATCGAAGAGGCGAGCGGCAGGACGTCGGCCGGGAGCGTGCCACCCCGGTCGGGGCGGCCGTCGAGGGAGACCTGGATGAGGCAGCCGATCTCGCGCCCGGCGCGGACGGCCTCACGGGACAGCGCCTCGGCGAGGCGGAGCCGGTCGACGCCGTGGACGACATCGGCGTAGGCGACGACGGACCGGGCCTTGTTGGTCTGCACCTGGCCGATGAAGTGCCAGGTCAGCGCCAGATCAGCGCATTCGGCGGCCTTGACGGCGGCCTCCTGGTCGCGGTTCTCCCCCACGTCGGCGACGCCGAGCCCGGCCAGCAGCCGGACGTCGGAGGCGGGGTAGGTCTTGGTGACCGCGATGAGCGTGATTTCGGAGCGGGACCGGCCTGCGGCGGCGCACGCGTCGGTGATGCGGCGTTCGACCTCGGCCAGCCCCGCCGCGATCTCCTCACCCCGGGGGGAGGGTGCGGCGTGGGTCATGGATGAGCGGTTACTTCAGGAAGTCGGGCACGTCGAGTTCGTCTTCCTGCTCTTCGAAGACGACCGGACGGCGCGGCACGGGCTGGGTGACCTTCGAGGTGATCGGGGTCGGCGGCTCGGTCGGGCGCGGGATCGCGAACGGGCCGGTGCCCGAGGCGCTCTGCTGCTCGGGCCGGGACTCGGCCGACTCGCGGCCGAAGTGACCGGTCGACACGCTGCCCTCACGCTCGGACTGCACCGGGGCCGGAGCCTGGGCGGCCTGCTGGGCGGGCTGGTGCGCCGGGGCGACCGGCGGCGAGACCGGAGCGGAGACCGGGCGGATCGGCTGCGCCTGCTGGGCCGGAGCCGGGCGCGGGGCCGGAGCCTCGACGCGCTGCTCGGGCTTCGGCTTGGGCGACGGCGCCACGAACGACGACAGACCCGGACGCTCCCGCGTCGGCTGCCCGGTCGGCGAGGACACGGAGGCCGGGCGGGCCGCGGCCGCCGGAGCGGCGGGCTGCGGGCGGGTGGACTGCTGCGGCAGCGGCTCGCTGCGGACCGGCTCCGGCTCGTCGAAGCCGGCGGCGATGACCGTCACGCGGACCTCGTCGCCGAGGGCGTCGTCGATGACCGTACCGAAGATGATGTTGGCGTCGGGCGCGGCGGCGTTGGAGACGAGCTGCGCGGCCTCGTTGATCTCGAACAGGCCCAGGTCGGAGCCGCCCGCGATCGACAGCAGCACACCGTGGGCGCCGTCGATGCTGGCCTCCAGCAGCGGGCTGGACACGGCCATCTCGGCCGCGGCGACCGAGCGGTCGTCGCCGCGCGCGTGGCCGATGCCCATGAGGGCCGAGCCGGCGCCCGACATGACCGACTTCACGTCGGCGAAGTCGAGGTTGATCAGACCCGGCGTGGTGATGAGGTCGGTGATTCCCTGCACACCCGACAGCAGGACCTGGTCGGCCGCCTTGAACGCGTCGAGCACGCTCACCTGGCGGTCGGAGATCGAGAGCAGCCGGTCGTTCGGAATGACGATGAGCGTGTCCACCTCAGCGCGGAGATTCTCTATTCCCGCTTCAGCCTGCATCGCGCGCCGCTTCCCTTCGAAGCTAAACGGCCGCGTGACGACTCCTATAGTCAAAGCACCGAGCGATCGTGCGATGTTGGCCACGACGGGTGCGCCACCGGTTCCGGTGCCGCCGCCCTCACCTGCGGTGACGAACACCATGTCGGCGCCCTTGATGACCTCTTCGATCTCCTCGCGGTGATCTTCGGCCGCTTTGCGGCCCACCTCGGGGTTCGCGCCGGCGCCGAGGCCGCGGGTGAGCTCCCGGCCGACGTCGAGCTTGACGTCGGCGTCACTCATGAGCAGCGCCTGGGCGTCGGTGTTGATGGCGATGAACTCGACGCCCTTGAGTCCCTCCTCGATCATCCGGTTGACGGCGTTGACTCCGCCGCCGCCGATTCCAACGACTTTGATGACCGCGAGGTAGTTCTGCGGTGCTGCCACGACGAGGGGCCTTTCCGCTCGCTTACATATGTCCGTCACGGGCGGGTGCCCGCACTAGCCAAGTCTCACCCTCAAGTTGAGATTTAGAGTTATGTCAACCTGAGGATTGATACGGACAGTAGGGTTGCGCCCCGCCAGGGTCAACTCACCGCGCCGCAACCGGCCCGGCGTGTCGTGAACGCGGCTCCTCAGCGGACGGTGACGACTTCCGGAGAGCTCACGTCGAAGGTCTCGGCCCGCTGGTTGAGCAGCCCGAGAAGGATACGGGTCTTGTCGGCCGCGCGTTCGGGCCCGCCGAAGATCACCGTCCGGCCGTCGGACAGCAGCAGGGTCACCGAGTCGGCCTTCTTGGCCTGCACCTCGTGGACCTTCCGCAGCAGGTGCTCGGGCAGCACGCCGAGAACGCTCAGCGCGGCGAGCACCGCCGGGTCCTGCGGGTCGAGCTGCGGCAGCCGGACCACCGGCAGCCGGGGCGGGGCGACCGCGACGATGTCGAGCACCACCCCGAACCGGTCGACCACGGCCGACTTGCCGTTCATCGGCACCGAGGCCAGCGCGGTGCGTTCGCGGATCGTGATCGTGATCGTGCCGGGCCAGACCCGTTCGACCCTGGCCGACTCGACCTCGGTCACGGCGGCCACCCGGCGGCGGACCGCCTCGAGGTCGACCGTGGCCATCGGGGTGTCGGGGGACAGCGCGGCGGCCCGCTCGATCTGATCGGACGGCAGCGCCAGCACGCCCTCGACCACGATCTCCTTGACGCCCAGCACCGGCGACAGGAACACCAGCCAGCCCGAGACCGCCAGCGTGCCGCCGGTGATCAGGGCGGCGCTGGCGAAGCGCCAGATGCCCGGCCGTTTGCGGGTCGCCCGCTCGGGTGCGGGCGACCTGTCGGCGAGCGCCGGAACCTCAGCCGTGGTCACCGGGCCCGCAGCTCCGCGACGATGCGGGGGCCGAGCTCGGTGACGTCGCCCGCGCCCATGGTCAGCACGATGTCGCCGGGACGGGCCCGGTCGGCGACCAGCGCGGGGACGGCCCCCCGGTCGGGCGCGTAGGCCACGTTGCCGGCCGGGAGGGTGACCTTCCCGGCCACCAGCGCGCCGGAGACGCCGGGCTCGGGGTCTTCGCGGGCGCCGTACACATCCAGGACGATCGCCTCGTCGGCCAGGCCGAGCGCGGCGCCGAACTCGTCGGCGAAGAAGCGGGTGCGGGAGTAGAGATGGGGCTGGAAGACCGCGATGACCCGGCCCGCCCCGGCCACCACGTCGCGGGCGGCGCGCAGGTCGGCGGCCAGCTCGGTCGGGTGGTGGGCGTAGCTGTCGTAGACGGTGACGCCACCGCCCTCGCCCTTGGCCTCGAACCGGCGCTTGGCCCCGGTAAAGGCGGCCAGGCCGTCTCTGACCTCGTCGAACGACAGGCCGAGGTCGAGTGCGACCGCGATGACGGCGGTGGCGTTGAGGGCGTTGTGGCGGCCGGGCACCGACAGGCGGACCGCGCCGTGGCCCTTCAGGGTGAACTCCAGGCCGAGACCGCGCGGCACCACGTCGGAGATGCGCAGGTCGGCCTCTTCGCCCTCGCCGTAGGTGACGACCTTCAGGCCGCGGGCGTGGGCGATCGGGATCAGCACGGCGGCGCCCGGGTCGTCGGAGCAGAGCACGACCGTCTCGCCGATGCGCTCGACGAAACGGGCGAAGCTGTCGTAGACGGCCTGCGGGTCGCCGTAGTTGTCGAGGTGGTCGGCCTCGACGTTGGTGATCACGGCGATGCGCGGGGCGAGCATCAGGAACGAGCCGTCGCTCTCGTCGGCCTCGGCGACGAACGCCGCCCCGGCGCCCTCGTCGGCCCCCAGGCCGGTGGTGACGAGCTGGCCGCCGACGCAGTAGGACGGGTCGGCCCCGCACTTCTGCAGCGCCACGGTCAGCATCGAGGTCGTGGTCGTCTTGCCGTGGGTGCCCGCGATGGCCACCCCGGTCTTGCCCGTCATGACGGCGGCGAGCGCGGCGGCGCGCGGGATGATCCGCACGTTCTGCCGCAGCGCCTCCCCCAGCTCGGGGTTGGAGTCGCGGATCGCGGTGGAGACCACGACGGTGTTGACGTCGCGGATGTGCGAGGCGGCGTGGCCGACGTGGACGGTCGCGCCCAGCTCGCGCAGCTCGCTCAGCTGGTCGGAGCTGCGGGCGTCGCTGCCCGACACGGCCACCCCGCGCTTGAGCAGGATGCGGGCGATGCCGGACATGCCGGACCCGCCGATGCCGATGAAGTGGACCCGTCCGAGTTCCTCGGCGGGGATGGGCTCAACCAGTTTGACCAGACTCATCGGGCTGCGATCTCCAGAACCTTGCGGGCGAGCGTCACGTCGGCGTCCTTGCGTCCCATCCGGGCGGCGGCCTCCGACATGGCCGCTATCCGGTTCGGGTCGTGCAGGAGGGGCGCGAGCGTGCGCATGATCCAGTCGGGGGAGAGCTCGGCGTCTTCCACCATCAGGCCGCCGCCCGCGCGCACGATCGGCTCGGCGTTCAGGCGCTGCTCGCCGTTGCCGTGCGGCAGCGGCACATAGGCGGCCGGCAGGCCCACGGCGGACAGCTCGGCGCAGGTCATCGCGCCGCTGCGGCACAGCACGAGGTCGGCGGCGGCGTAGGCCAGGTCCATGCGGTCGACGTAGGGCAGGATGACGTATTGCGGGTCGCCGGGCGGGGGCTCGACCTCGACGGTGTTCTTCGGGCCGATCACGTGGATCACCTGGATCCCGGCGCGGCGGAGGTAGGGCTCGGCGTTGAGGGCCGAGTTGTTGATCGAGCGGGCCCCCTGCGAGCCGCCGAACACCAGCAGCGTCGGACGGTCGCTCTCGAGCCCGAAGTAAGAGCGCGCCTTGTCGCCCAGCGAGAACCGGTCGAGCGTGGAGACGTCCTTGCGCAGCGGGATGCCGACGTATTCGGCGCCCGGCAGCGGGGTGTCGGGGTGGCCGGTGAAGACGTGGCTGGTCAGGCGGGCGCCGAGGCGGTTGGCGAGGCCGGGCTTCGGGTTCGCCTCGTGCACCACGATCGGCACGCCCTTGCGGCGCGCGCCCAGGTAGCCGGGGGTGGCGACGTAGCCGCCGAAGCCGACCAGGATGTCGGCCCGCACCTGCTCCAGGATGTTCCCGGCGGCGCTGATCGCGCCCGCGAGCCGCCCCGGCACGGTGAGGAGCTGGGGGGTCAGCGCGCGGGGCAGGGGAACCGCGGGCACGAGCGCGAGCTCGTAACCCCGGGCCGGGACCAGTCGCGTCTCCAGGCCGCGTTCGGTGCCGAGGCAGGTGATGCCGATCGACGGGTCGAACTGGCGGAGCGCGTCGGCCAGCGCCAGCGCCGGCTCGATGTGGCCGGCCGTCCCGCCGCCGGCGAGGACAACCCTCATGTCTCTCCCTAGTCGTGCTTTGGACCGTTGCGCTCGTGGATCTGCCCCAAAATAAGGCGGTCAGGACTTGAGGCCAAGCCAGCTTAGAGCCCGCGCGGCCGGTCCGGGGCCCCGCGCGGCCAAGGCCTCGGCGGCGCCCGGCTCGCGTTTGGCGAACGACAGCAACATGCCGAGCGCGGCCAGGGTCGGCAACAGCGCCGACCCGCCGTAGGACAGCAGTGGCAGCGGGATTCCGGTGATGGGCAGCGCGCCGATGACCGCGCCGATGTTCACGATCGCCTGCCCGCCGATCCAGGCCGTGCAGGCCGCCGCGGCCAGGCGGACGAACGAGTCCTTGGTCCGGACGGCGATGCGCAGCCCGGCGTAGCAGAGCAGGCCGAACAGCACGAGCACGGTGAGCGTGCCCATGAGGCCGAGCTCCTCGCCGATGATCGCGAAGATGAAGTCACTCTCGGCGTGGGGCAGCCAGTCCCACTTCTGCCGCGACGACCCGAGGCCCAGCCCGAACCAGCCGCCCGACCCCATCGCGATCTGCCCCTGGACGGCCTGGAAGCCGGTCGTCTGGGCGTTGGCCCACGGGTCGAGCCAGCCGTCGATTCGGTCAGACCTGTATCCCTCTGACGTGATCATGAAGACGGTGGCCATGGCGAGGAGTGCCATGATGCCGGCGAACAGGCGTACCGGAGCTCCCACCACCCACAGCAGCGCCAGGAAGATGATCATCAGCACCAGCGTGGTGCCGAGGTCGCGGCCGATCATGACGAGCACGGCCAGGATGGCGACGCCGGGCATCAGCGGGATCAGCAGGTGGCGCCACTCGATCCTGCCGTTGCGCGCCTTGCGGGCGAGCAGGTCGGCGCCCCAGATCACCAGGGCCAGCTTGGCGGGCTCCGACGGCTGGATGGTCAGGCTGCCGATGTAGATCCAGCGCTGCGCGCCGAGCTCGGACGAGCCGATGAAGATCGTCATGACCAGGCCGATGATCGCCAGCGCCAGCAGTGGATATCCGGCCAGCCGGAAGAATCGCTGCGGGAGCCGGGAGCAGACGTACATCAGCGGCAGGCCGAGGGCGACCGACAGCGACTGCTTGAGGAACCAGTAGAACGGGTCGCCCATCATCTGCAGCGCCTCGATCGACGACGCCGACAGCACCATCATCAGGCCGAGCGCCAGCAGCAGGGCGCTGCAGCCGAGGATGAGGTAGTAGGAGGTGAGGGGACGGCTCAGCAGCTCACGCGCGGTGGCGAGCTGGGTCGCCGCCCACGACGGGCGGGCCTGGGCCTGGGTCTGCTCCTCCGTCACCGCGCCGGCGGTCACTGCGTTCCCAGGGTTGGTCCCGGGGTGGAATCCAGCTGGCGAACGGCGCGCGCGAAGGCGTCTCCCCTCGCGCCATAGTTGGCGAACAGGTCGAATGACGCTCCGGCGGGGGCCAGCAGCACGGTGTCACCCGGGGAGGCGAGCCGGGCGGCTTCGGTGACGACACGGTCCATGACCCCAGTGTCTTCCCCACCGACCTCCACAACGGGAACATCCGGCGCGTGTCGCGCGAGCGCCTCGGCGATCCTGGCCCGGTCGGCGCCCAGCAGCACCACGCCGCGCAGCCGCTTCGCGGACACCGCGACCAGCTCGTCGATGTCGGCGCCCTTGAGCTGTCCGCCGGCCACCCAGACGATCGACGTGTACGCCGCCAGCGACGCCCCCGCCGCGTGCGGGTTGGTGGCCTTGGAGTCGTCGACGTAGTCGACCCCCTTCACGGTCGCCACGTGGGCGATCCGGTGGGGGTCGGGGGTGAAGGCGGCCAGCCCCTCGCGCACCGCGCCGGCCGGCACGCCGTAGGCGCGGGCGAGCGCGGCGGCGGCCAGCGCGTTGGCGACGTTGTGGGGCGCGAACGGCTTCACGTCGCCCAGTTCGGCCAGCTCGACCGCGTTGCTGTGCGGGTCGTCGCAGAAGGCCCGGTCGACCAGCAGGTGCTCGACCACCCCGAGCTCACCCGGCCGGGGCACCTGGAGGGTGAAGCCGATCGCGTCGTAGGGCTCGGCGAGCCGGGTCGCCCACGGGTCGTCGGCGTTGTAGACGACCACGCCCGCGTTGGCGAAGATGCGGGCCTTCGCGGCGGCGTACTCCTCGAAGGAGCCGTGCCAGTCGATGTGGTCGGGCGCGACGTTGAGGATCGCGGCCGCCGCCGGGGCGACGCTCGACGACCAGTGGAGCTGGAAGCTCGACAGCTCCACGGCCAGCACAGTGGTGTCGCCCGGGTCGAGGACCGCCTCGATGATCGGGGTGCCGACGTTGCCGACCGCGAGGGGCCGTTCGCCGGCCTTCTCCAGGATGGAGGTCAGCATGCGGACCGCCGTCGTCTTGCCGTTGGTGCCGGTGAGGGCCAGCCACGGCGCGGCGCCCTCGTGGCGCAGCCGCCAGGCGAGCTCGACCTCGCCGATGACCTCGATCCCGGCCCGCGCGGCCTCGACCAGCAGCGGGTGGTCGGGACGCCAGCCCGGCGAGGTGACGACCAGCTCCACCTTGTCGGGCAGCTCGGTGGCCTTCTCGACCCCGAGGTTCGCGAGATCCTCGGGGAGCGGCCGGTCGGACTGCTCGACCACGACGACCCGCTCGCCGCCCAGGGCCAGGCCGCGCGCGGCGGCGGTGCCCGAGACGCCCAGCCCGGCGACGACGACACGACTCACGTCTTGGGCATCCATTCCACGTAGAAGAGACCGAGCCCGGCCGCCGCGCAGAGCATGGCGATCAGCCAGAACCGCACCACGATCGTGGTCTCGGC
This sequence comes from Herbidospora mongoliensis, assembly GCF_001570545.1. Lineage (GTDB taxonomy): Bacteria > Actinomycetota > Actinomycetes > Streptosporangiales > Streptosporangiaceae > Herbidospora > Herbidospora mongoliensis. The sequence continues at coordinate 757,638 of NZ_BBXD01000009.1, forward strand.
CCAGCCCTTGAGCTCGAAGTGGTGCTGGAGGGGAGCCATCCGGAAGATGCGTTTCCTGGTCATCTTGAAGAACCCGACCTGGATGATCACCGACGCGGTGATGACGACGGTCAGGCCGGCCAGCAGCAGCAGCAGGAGCTGGGTGCGGGTGGTGATGGCCAGGCCGGCGATCACACCGCCGAGCGCCAGCGACCCGGTGTCACCCATGAAGATCTTCGCCGGCGGGGCGTTCCACCACAGGAAGCCGATCAGCCCGCCCAGCACCGCCGCCGCGACGACGGCCAGGTCGAGCGGGTCGCGCACGATGTAGCAGTTGGGCCCCAGGATCGCCGTCGTGCAGCTGTTGCGGAGCTGCCAGTTGCCGATCAGCACGTACGACGCCAGCACCACCCCCGTCGCTCCGGAGGCGAGGCCGTCGAGGCCGTCGGTCAGGTTCACCGCGTTGGAGAACCCGACGATCATGATGAGCACCCACACGATGAAGCCGATGAGCCCGATCGACGGGCCGAAGTCGCGCAGGAACGACAGGCGGGTCTCGGCGGGGGTGACCGCGTAGGAGTTGGGGAAACGCACCACGAGGATCGCGAAGACGACGCCGACGACGAGCTGGCCGAGGGCCTTGGCGCCCGACCGCAGGCCCAGGCTGCGCTGCTTGTAGATCTTGATGAAGTCGTCGAGGAAGCCGACCACGCCCAGGCCCGTCATGAGGAACAGGACCAGCAGCGCGGAGGCGGTGGGGGGCGAGGGGTTGGCCGACAGCAGGGTGGCCAGGTGGGCGACGGCGTAGCCGAGGAGGGCGGCGATCACGATGACCGTGCCGCCCATGGTGGGCGTGCCCTTCTTGTCGTAATGGCCCTGAGGGCCCTCCTCGCGGATGTTCTGGCCGTAGCCGCGCCGCCCGAACAGCCGGATCGCCAGGGGGGTGCCGAGCATCGAGATGATGAGCGCGACCGCTGCGGCGACGATGATATCTCTCACCGGGCGTCACCCCCCAAGAGAGCTTCGGCGACCTTCTCCAGGCCGGCGGCCCTGGGTCCCTTGATCAGCACGACGTCTCCCGGTGCGAGTCGGCCACTCAGTTCGTTCACGGCCGCCGCGACGTCGGGGGCGTGGATCGCGCCGGGGGCGCCGGCGATGATCTGCCCGGCGTCCTCCCCCACGACCACCAGGGCCGCCAGACCGGCGGCGTCGGCCAGCCGTCCGACGCCCTCGTTCAGCGCGGGCGCGTCGTCGCCGAGCTCGCGCAGGGCGGCCACGACCGCGAACTTCCGGCGGTGGAGGCCCAGGGCGTGCATGGCGGCGAAGGCGGCGCGCATCGAGTCGGGGTTGGCGTTGTAGGCGTCGTTGATCACGGTCACGCCGTCGGCCCGGTCGGTGACCTCCATCCGCCAGCGGCTGCGCGGCTCGGCCAGCGACAGCTCCTCGGCGATGGCGGCCACCGGCAGCCCCAGCTCGTGGGCGGCCGCCGCGGCGGCCAGCGCGTTCTCCACCGCGTGGGCGCCGTGCAGGCGCAGCGCGACGTCGGCCTCACCCGACGGGGTGCGCAGGGTGAACCGGGCCCGGCCGCGGTCGTCGAGGGTCTCGTCGGTGGCGCGGACGTGCGCGCCGGCCTTGCGGCCGAAGTAGAGGACCCGCGCCGAGGTGCGCTTGCTCATCGCGGTGACCAGCGGGTCGTCGAGGTTCAGCACGGCCACGCCCGACGACGGCAGCGCCTCGGGCAGCTCGCCCTTGGCGGCCGCGATGGCCTCCTTGCCGCCGAACACGCCCAGGTGGGCGGTGCCGACGTTCAGCACGACCCCGATGGACGGCGGGGCGATTCCCGCCAGATAAGCGATATGTCCGGCGTTACGCGCGGACAGCTCCAGCACCAGGAACCGGGTGTCCTCATCGGCCTTGAGCACCGTGAGGGGGTGGCCGATCTCGTTGTTGTACGACCCCACCGGCGCCACCGTTGGACCGATCCTGGCCGTCAGCCGGGCCAGCAGGTCTTTGGTCGACGTCTTCCCGGCAGAACCGGTGACTCCGATGACGGTCGCCTTCGACAGGTCGGTGACCACGGCGTTCGCCAGCTTGGCCAGCGCCGCCACGACGTCGTCGACGATGACGGCCGGACCGTCGACCGGCCGGGAGGCCAGCACGGCGGTCGCGCCCGAGGCCAGGGCCTGAGCGGCGAAGTCGTGGCCGTCGGCCCGCTCACCCCTGATCGCGACGAACAGCGACCCCGGCTCGACGGCCCGCGAGTCGATCACGACCGGGCCTCTCACGACGGCGCCGGGGTCGGCCTGGCCCGAGAGGGCGCCCGACGTGATCTCTGCGACCCGGCCCAGCGGCAACGGGATCATGCGTTCCTCCTGCTGATGGCGGCGGCGACCACTTCACGGTCATCGAACGGGACGACCTCTCCCGCGAAGTACTGCCCCTGCTCATGGCCCTTCCCGGCCACGACGACGACGTCGCCCCGGCCGGCCCTGGAGATCGCCAGGTCGATGGCGGCGGCCCGGTCGGGCTCGACGATCACACGGGCACGATCTTCGCGCGGCACGGCCAGCGCGCCGTCGAGCATCGCGGCGATGATCGCGAGCGGGTCTTCGCTGCGGGGGTTGTCACTGGTGTAGACGGCCACGTCGGCCAGCCGCGCGGCGGCCTCGCCCATGAGGGCGCGCTTGCCGCTGTCGCGGTCGCCGCCACAGCCGAGGACGATCGTCAGAGTACCGTCGGTCACCTCGCGCAGGGCGCGGAGCACAGACTCGACGGCTCCAGGTTTGTGGGCGTAGTCGACGATGGCCTGGAACCCGTCGCCGCCGGACACCCGCTCCATCCGCCCCGGCACGCCCCGGAACCCGCTCACCCCGTGGACGGCGGTCTGCAGCGCCACCCCCGACTCCACGAGCGCCACCAGGGCGCCCAGGGTGTTGGCGATGTTGAAGGGCCCCGGCAGCCCGACGGCCACCTCGGCCTCGACCCCGCCGGGCCCGACGATCCGGAAGGTGCTCCCGTCGGCGCCCAGCCGGACGTCGGCCGCCCGCCACTCGGCGTCGGCCGCGCCCTCGGCGGAGAACGTGGTGACCGGGATCTTCACGGACCCGGCCAGCTCGCGGCCATGGGCGTCGTCGATGTTGATCACGCCGAGGCGGGAGAACTCCGGGGTGAACAGGCGGGCCTTGGCGGCGAAGTAGTCGTCGAAGTCGCGGTGGAAGTCGAGATGGTCCTGCGACAGGTTGGTGAAGATCGCGACATCGTAGAACAGACCCTCGACCCGGCCCAGCGCCAGCGCGTGGCTGGAGACCTCCATCGTCGCGGCGGTCACCTTCTGCTCGCGCATCAGCGCGAACAGGCCCTGCAGGTCGCTGGCCTCCGGGGTGGTCAGCTCGGGCGTCACGCTGATGTCGCCGGCGTGGATCTCGACGCCGCCGACCAGGCCGGTGCGGTGCCCCGCCGCGCGCAGCCCCGCCTCGATCAGGAACGTGGAGGTCGACTTGCCGCTGGTGCCGGTGATCCCGATGACGGGGATGTCGGCGGCCGGCTGACCGTAGACCCAGGCGGCGACCTGGCCGAGCACCTGACGCGGCTCCGCCAGCACGAACACCGGGAGACCGGTCTCGGCGGCCATCTCGGCGCCCTCGTGGTCGGTCAGGATCGCGCTGGCGCCCGCGCCCATGGCGGCCGAGCTGAAGGTGGCGCCGTGGGCGGTCTTGCCCTGGATCGCGACGTAGAGGTCGCCCCGGCGGACCCGGCGGGAGTCGATCGTGATCCCGGTGACCACGCCGCGTCCGGCCCCGGCGACCGACTGCACGCCGAGCAGGGCCGTCAGCCCGGAAAGCGGGCGCGGCGAAGTGGAGGACGGGCGCATCTGCTGGTCCGGGTGAGGCCGGGCGGTGCGGTCGGGCTCGTTCACGGCGAGAGCGTATCGTTCCCGGTCACCGGAGAAGGCTCGTCGACCCGGTCGGCGGGATTTTCTTGGTCTTCAACGCAAAAGTCATGACTTCCTGGAATACGGGCGCGGCGATCGTTCCGCCGTAATGGTCTTTCTTCGGGTCCTGAATGACGGCCAGGGCCATCAGTCGGGGCGCGTCGGCGGGGGTGAACCCGACGAACGTCGCCGTATAACCGCAGTATCCGCCACATTTCTGGTCATAACGCATGGCGGTTCCGGTTTTACCCGCCACCCGATATCCATCGATGGAGGCGGCGGCGCCGGTTCCGTCGGCTCCCGCGACGGCCTTCTCGAGCATGCCGCTGAGCTGGCGGGCGGTCAGCTCGCTGATCACCCGGGTCTGCTTCGGCGCGGCGGCCGGGACCAGGTGGCCCTTCTCGTCGGTGGTGCCGGCCACGATCGTGGGCGTCAGCCGCACGCCGCCGTTGGCGATGGTCTGGTAGACGCTGGCCATCTGGAGGGCGGTGACGGAGATGCCCTGGCCGTACATGATCGTGCAGCGCTGGGAGCCGCTCCACTTCTGCCAGTCGGGCAGCAGACCCGCCTCCTCGGCGGGGATGACCCCGCCGCTCTTGGAGCCGAAGCCGAACGCCGTGAACATGTTGTGCAGGCGCTGATCGGTGATCTTGGTGCCCGCCATGATCGTGCCGACGTTGCTCGACTCCTCGAGGATCTGGGCGAAGGTCATCTGCTCGGTCTTGTGCGGGTGGGCGTCGCGGAGCACCTTGTCGGCGCACTGGATGTTGTCGGGCACCGTGAACAGCGTCGAGGGCGCGACCACACCCGCCTCCAGCGCGGCGGCGGCGGTGATGACCTTGTTGGTGGAGCCCGGCTCGAACACGTCGGCGGCGGCCTTGTTCCCCCGGTCTTCCGCGGAGGTCGCCTGCCAGTCACGCAGGTCGACCTCGGGCGCGTTGGCCATGGCGACGATCTGCCCGGTCGTGATGTCCATGACGATGACACTGCCGCTGCGCGCCCCGACCGCCTTGACCTGCTTGGCGATCGCCTCGTAGGCGGCCCACTGGATGTAGCGGTCGATCGTCAGCCGCAGGTCGCGACCCGGCACCGGCGCGACACGGGTGCTGCGGGTCATCGGGATGCGCTCGCCGGCACGCCCGATCTCGATGCTCTGCTGCCCGTCCTTGCCGGCCAGAGTCTTGTTGTACGCCTGCTCCAGACCCTCCAGCCCGAACCCGTCGTCGCCCACGAACCCGACCAGCCCGCCGGCCAGCGTCCCGCCGGGATAGAGCCTTCTGTACGTCGGCTTGGAGCCCACCCCCCGGAAGCCCATGCCCATGATCTTGCGGGCGACCAGCGGGTCGACGTCTTTGGCCACGACCAGGTAGCGCTTGGTGTCCTGGGCGAGCTTAGCGACGATGCTCTCCTTGGGCTTGCCGAGCTCGGCCGAGAGCTTGGTGGCGATGAGGTCGCGCTGCTCGGGCTTGGTCTCCTTGGGGTCGAGGTAGATCTCCCGCGCGTCGGCCGTGACGGCGAGCTCGTTGCCGTTGGCGTCGAGGATCGAGCCCCGCCTGGCGGGCAGGACCTCGGGCCGCACCCGCTGCTCGGCGGCCTTGGCCTGGAACGTCTTGGAGTTCAGCCCCTGGAGCTGGACCAGCCGCCCCGCGAACAGCGACAGCACCACGGCCATGGCCATGAGCGCGATGTTGATCCGCCGGCGCGGGTTCCCCAGCCGCAGCACAGCCGGACGCGGCGGCGGAACCGGCCGCCGCGGCGGGCCACCGGGCCCACCCGGACCGCCGGGACCGCCGGGGTTCCGGCGCGGCGGGCCGTCGCCTTCACGCGCCCTGAGCGGCCGCTCCCCCGGCTTGAGCGGCCGGACGGGCTTCTCCCCGGGCCGCAGGGGCCGCCCGGCGCCCTCGCGGCCGCGGGCGCCGTCACGAAGAGGACCCTCACCGGGGCGTGCACCGTCACGCGGCGGTCCGTCGCCCGGGCGGGCACCGGCGCGGGCGCGCCCCTCGGCCGGACGCGCGTCGTCTCTGGGACGTCCGTCTACCGGGCGCCCGCCTTCACGGAGCCGGCCTTCGCCGTCACGGTTCCGGCCGCCGTCGCGGAAGCCGCCGTCACCGGGCCGGCCACCGCGCCCGCCCTCTCGGGGCTTCCCTTCCCGGCCGTCGTCACGACGGCGTGGCTCATCGGCCGGGCGGCCCTTCTTGGGAACGCCCGGCTCGGTGTCGGCCTCGCGTGGCCGACCGGCGTCGTCGGGACGCCGTGGACGCCCCGGGCCGTCGGCGCGGCCTGGATGGGAGCCTGAACCCGAGGCGCGGCGGCCGTCACGAGGGCCCCGGTCGCCGGGGCCGCCCGGCCGTCCCGGGGACGGTGGGCGGCCGCCGCCACTGCTCACTGCTCGGTGCTCCCCGTCTCAGCGTTGTCTGTGACTTCCGCGTTGGGCTCGGTGCGGCCCGAGGTGGTGGGCTCCGGGTCGGTGATCGACGGCGTGCGGGCGCCGCCGACCCACTTCGGAGCCGTGTCGTCGGGGGACACGCCGTGCTGGACGCCGTTCTTGGCGACCGTGCCGGGCTGGCCGGCGTCGCGGAGCTGGCCCCTCACCGCGTCGGCCTGCTGGCGCAGCTGCTCGTTCACGCGGCGCAGCTCGTTGTGCTTGAACGAGTCCTGTGCGAGCACGGTGTTGAGCAGGAGCAGGCTGACCAGACCGCCGCCGAGCAGACCGACGACGAGCATGACGAAGGGCGCCCTCGGCGGGCGTCGCCGCTCGGACGGCGGCTGCGGCGCGCGCCGGGTGACCGGGGCCTCCGGCCGGGCCACCGGGCGGGCGTGGGTGACGGGTCCGCGCGGGCGACGCCGGACGTCGGGCCGGACATTGGGCTGGGCGTCCGGCTTGACTTCGGGCTTCAGGTCTTTCAGTGGGCTCATCGTCGGCCTCATCCCTGGCGGATCCTCTCTGCCGCCCGCATGCGGGCCGAGGCGGCCCGCGGGTTGCGGGCCAGCTCGTCGTCGTCGGGGAGCTCGGCTCCCCTCGTCAGGAGGCGGAACCGGGGCTGGTGAGCCTCCATCGGGACCGGCAGCCCGGGGGGGCCGGTTTCCCTGGTTCGCGCCGTGAGGACCTGCTTGGTCAGCCGGTCCTCCAAGGAGTGGTAGGAGAGCACGACGACGCGCCCGCCCACCGTCAGCGCGTCGAGCGAGGCGGGCAGGGCCACGTCGAGAGCGGCCAGCTCGGCGTTCACTTCGATGCGCAGCGCCTGGAAGGTTCGTTTCGCCGGATTGCCGCCGGTGCGGCGGGTCGCGGCGGGGATCGCCTCGCGGACGAGGTCGGCGAGGCGCTTGGTCGAGTTGATCGGCTCGACGGCCCGTTCCCTGGCGACGCGGTCGGCGATGCGCGCGGCGAAGCGTTCCTCGCCGAAGTCGCGCAGCACCCGGGCGAGGTCGCGGGGCTCGTAGGTGTTCACCACGTCGGCCGCGGTCAGCTCCTGGTCACGGTCCATGCGCATGTCGAGGGGCGCGTCGTAGGAGTAGGCGAACCCGCGGTCGGCCTCGTCGAGCTGCGGAGAGGAGACGCCGAGGTCGAACAGCGCGCCGTCGATGACCGGCCGGCCCGCTTCACGCAGGACGTCGGAGAGTTCGCTGGAGACGGCACGGACGATCGTCGTGCGGTCGGCGTAGGGCGCGAGGCGCTCGGTCGACATCTCGATGGCGAAGGGATCGCGGTCGATGCCGATGAGGTGGACGTTCGGGTGGGCTTCGAGGATCGCCTCGGCGTGGCCCCCCAGGCCCAGGTTGGCGTCGACGACCACCGGGGACGGCCCGGTGAGTGCGGGAGCCAGCAGCTCCAGCACGCGACCCAGCAGCACCGGAACGTGCCCACCGGTGTTCTGGTCGATCATTCGTCGTACCCCCCATATGTGAATGCCGCTTCTGGGCTCGCGGTCGCGCGGCTCCGTCGGTTAGACAGTCCCCACCCTCGACCGGCTTGCCGCCGAGAACTATGGCGGAGAGCCGACCCGTCCGGCCAGGTCCCCATCCGCAAACCGCGTCTCGTGGCACCTGACACCGGGGAAGGTGCATCAGGTGCCCGGCGGGCGGGTGGAGACCTCGCCGAACGTCACCGACGGGTCATTTCGAAAGGTCACAGGATCCCGGGCAGCACCTCCTCGGAAAGGTCGGCGAATGCCTGTTCCTGGTCGGCGAGATAGGCCTCCCACGCAGGGGCGGCCCAGATCTCCAGCCGGGTGTTGGCGCCGATGACCACGCAGTCACGATCGAGCCCGGCGTAGTTCCGCAAGCCGGGCGGGATGGTGACGCGCCCCTGTTTGTCGGGGGTCTCATCGGATGCACTGGCGAAGAAGACGCGGCTGTAATCGCGGACGGCCTTGGCGGTCACCGGCGCGGTGCGCAAAGCCTCAGTGATGCGCTGGAACTCCTCTACGGGGAAGACGTAGAGGCAGCGCTCCTGGCCTTTGGTGATCACAAGACCCTCCGCCAGCTCCTCGCGATACTTCGCCGGCAGGAACAGCCGTCCTTTGTCATCGAGGCGCGGGTGGTGAGTGCCGAGGAACATCGGCGCCACCTCCCGTGCCATGGGGAACACGAAGCCCTACAGCCACGGCCCTCCACTGGGCTCCACCATACTCCACTTCTCTCCACCGTCAACTGATTCAAACGGTATGACGATCTCGTTTATCGGGCGTTTCCGCAGGTCAAAAGCGGTGGGGCTAAGTGGGGTGGTGGAGCGGCGCGGGCGTGTCGCTCAGCGCGCGTATCAACAGGTGCGGGTCAAGGCGCCCGCCCGGCGTGTCACGGAATCAGGACTGGCGTACCACACGATCCGGACGGCGTAGCACGACACTGTGGGCAGTTCACCCTTCTTTCTGCACAAAGTCGCCCGGGAACCACGTGCGGCATAGTCTCGGTACACACAATGGATAAGAAATGGCAAACCCCCAGCAATACGGCACGCCCTTGGAGGCCCGGTGGCAGTAACTCACGGCGTCGGTGATGAGGCCGGCTCGGAGAGCCTGAACGAGCTGGTGGAGGTCGCGCACCGGATCCGGGACGCGATCGAATCCGTCATCGAAGGCAAAAGCGATGTGGTCCGGCTGACGCTGACCGTGTTGCTCGCCGAAGGTCACCTTCTCATCGAAGACGTACCGGGTGTGGGAAAGACGATGCTCGCCAAGGCCCTGGCGAAGTCGATCGACTGCCCGATGCGCCGGGTGCAGTTCACACCCGACCTGCTGCCCTCCGACATCACCGGTGTGAGCGCGTACAACCAGCAGACCCGCGAGTTCGAGTTCAAGCCCGGCCCGGTGTTCGCCAACATCGTGGTCGGCGACGAGATCAACCGGGCCTCGCCGAAGACCCAGTCGGCCCTCCTCGAGTGCATGGAGGAGAAGCAGGTGACGGTCGACGGCATCACCCACCACCTCGACGGTCCTTTCATGGTCATCGCGACCCAGAACCCCATCGAGATGGAGGGCACCTATCCCCTCCCCGAGGCGCAGCGCGACCGGTTCACCGCGAAGATCGCGATGGGCTATCCCGAGCCGCTGGCCGAGCTGGAGATGCTCGACGTGCACGGCGCCTCGCCGCCGCTCGACAAGCTGGAGCCGGTCGCCACCACCGCCGAGGTGAAGTCGCTGATCCAGGCGGTCCGCGCGGTCTACGTCTCCGTGCCCGTGAAGAAGTACGCGATCGACCTGGTGCACGCCACCCGCCAGAGCCCCGACCTGCGGCTGGGCGCCTCCCCGCGCGCCACTCTGCAGCTGGTGCGGGCGGCCCGCGCGCACGCCGCGCTCTCCGGGCGTGACTATGTGATCCCCGACGACATCCAGGACCTCGCGGTGCCGGTTCTGGCCCACCGCCTGCTGCCCAGCATGGAAGCGCAGGGCCAGCGGCGGCTGCCCGAGCAGTCGCTCGCCGAGCTTGTGCGCCGTGTCCCGGTGCCCGACACGAAGTAGGACTCCTCTATATGACCGGACTCAGGGCGCTCACCGCCCGGGGCAGGTCGTTCCTCGCGTCCGGGATCGCCGCTCTGGTGTGCGCGTTCCTGCTCGGGGAGCACGACCTCGTCCGTGTGGCGATCCTGATCGTCGCGTTGCCGCTGCTGGCCGTCATGGTGGTGGCGCGGACCCGTTACCGGCTGAGCTGCGCGCGCCGCCTCGACCCCTCCCGGGTCGAGGCCGGCAACGACAGCACGGTCACCCTGCGGCTGGAGAACGTGACCCGGCTGCCCACCGGCCTGCTCCTCATCGAGGACACGCTGCAGTACGCCCTCGGCACCCGCCCCCGGTTCGTGCTCGACCGGGTGGAGGCCAAGGGGATCCGCGAGATCGACTACAAGGTGCGGTCGGATCTGCGCGGGCGCTACTCCATCGGGCCGCTCTCCGTCCGCATCACCGACCCGTTCGGGCTGGTCGAGCTGGCCCGCACGTTCACCGCGACCGACACACTCGTGGTGACCCCGCAGGTCATCCCGCTGCCGTACGTGCGACTGTCCGGAGAGTGGGCGGGCGGGGGCGACAGCCGTACCCGATCGGTGGCCTCGGCCGGCGACGACGACGTCGCGCCGCGCGACTACCGGCAGGGCGACGACCTGCGCCGGGTGCACTGGCGCTCGACCGCCCGGTACGGCGAGCTGATGGTGCGGCGCGAGGAGCAGCAGTGGCAGAGCCGCGGCGCGCTCCTGCTCGACACGCGGCGGCCCGCCCACCGGGGTGAGGGGCCGCGTTCGTCGTTCGAGGTCGCGGTCTCGGCGGCGGCCTCCATCGGCGTGCACCTCGCCCATGAGGGACTGGGACTGCGGCTGGTCACCGACCAGGGCGCGCAGCAACTCATGGAGGGCGGCGTGCAGACCTCGCTGCTCGACACGCTCGCGGTGGTGCGCAACAGCCAGTCGCGGTCGCTGTCCAACGGCATCGCCGGGCTTCGGCAGGGCGGCGGCGAAGGACTGATCGTGGCGGTGCTCGGGGCCCTCGACCTCGAAGACGCCCAGTCGCTGGCGCGGCTGCGGCACGGCCACATGACCGGGGTCGCCGTCATGCTCGACGTCGCGACCTGGGAGGGCGGGACCGCGGACGAGGTCTCCCCCGAACACGAACAGGCTCAGGCGGTGCTGGCCGCGAGCGGCTGGCGGGTGCTGCGGCTGCCCGCCGGGGTCCCGCTTCCCGCGGTGTGGCCCGATGCCGCGTACAAGAGGAGTGCCGCGTAATGCGACTGCCCATCGCGTCGGGGGCGGCCACCGGGGCCGTCGCGCTCACTCTCTATCCGTTGTTCTCCGAGGGCTCGTGGTTCTGGGCCATGCTGGGCGTGCTGATCTGCACGACCCTGGCGGCGGCGCTGGTGTCGCGGTTCGCGCAGCCGCCGTTCGCGGCGCCGATCGCGATGGCGCTGGCCGCGATCCTGTTCATGACCGTCAGCTTCGCCCGCGACGAGGCGTGGTGGGGGTTCATCCCGAACTTCGACTCCACCGCCAAGATCGCTGAACTGATGGCCGAGGGCTGGGACGAGATCCAGCGGTTCGCCGCGCCGGTCCCGTCGACCACGGGTATCACCCTGCTGGCCGCCGGCGGGATCGCGTTCATCGCGATACTGGTCGACGCGTTCGCGGTGCGGGTGCGCCGGGCGGCCCTGGCGGGCCTGCCGCTGCTCGGGCTGTTCACCGTCCCGGCCGCGGTGCTGAACGAGCCGATCGCCTGGCCCGCGTTCATCATCGGCGCGCTCGGTTTCGTCGGCCTGCTGGTGTCCGACGGGCGCGAACGGGTCAGCCACTGGGGCCGGGCCGTGCTGGTACGGCGTACGCGGACGACCACCACCGCGCCCGACGCGGGCAAGCTCGTCCTGTCGGGCAAGCGCATCGGGGTCACCGCCGTGGCGCTGGCCATCGGCATCCCGGCGCTGATCCCCACGCTGACGCCCAACCCGCCGTTCGGGTTCGGGGTGGGCAACGGCTTCGGCCCGGGTGGCCGCAACGTCGGCATCCCCGACGCCATCGCCAAGCTCAGCGGGCAGCTGTCGCACCCGGTGAACGCGCCGGTGCTGACCTACACCTCCTCCGACGACGTGCCGCGCTACCTGCGCATCTACTCGCTCGACGAGTTCGACGGGCAGCAGTTCAAGTCGAGTTCGCTGCGCGGGCGTCCCGAGGACCGGGTCAGCGAGAGCGTCATGCCGCCCCCGCCGGGCCTGTCGGACACCACGCCGACGGTGCCCACCGACCAGACCATCACGGTCAGCGAGGACATCGAGGAGCTGCGGTTCCTGCCGCTGCCCTATCCGGCCGCGCAGGTCATCGCCGACGGCGACTGGCGGGCCGACCGCAACACCCTCATGGTGTTCTCCACCGAGGACGACGCGGCCGGGCTCGAATACAAGGTCATCGGCAAGGACGTGCGGCCCGAACCGGACCTGCTGAACAACGCGCCGGACGCGCCGATCGAGGTCCAGGGGCGCTTCCTGACACTGCCCGCCGACATCGACCCCGCGGTGATCGAGCTGGCCGAGGAGGTCGCCCAGGGCGCCACCACGCCCTACGAGCGAGCGGTGAAGCTGCAGCAGTTCTTCACCGTCTCCGGCGGGTTCACCTACGACCTGCAGACCAAGGGGTCGGGGCTGAACGCCCTGAGCGACTTCCTGCTGGTCGGCAGGTCGGGCTACTGCGAGCAGTTCGCCAGCGCCTTCGCGGTGATGGCGCGGATCCTGAACATCCCGTCGCGGGTGTCGATCGGCTACACCGGCGGCACCAAGTCGGAGGGCCGGTGGATCGTCCGGACCCACGACGCGCACGCCTGGCCGGAGCTCTACTTCGAGGGCGCCGGCTGGCTGACCTTCGAGCCGACCCCGTCGGGCGGGTTCGGGCAGGCGACGGCGCGGGTGCCGTCGTACACGCTGCCGCAGTCCGACTCGGCCGATCCCGCACCGGGGGCGTCGGCCGCGCCGTCGAGTGGCCCGGCGGCCTCGCCGGGCGCGAACAGCCCGGCCGGGGGCATCGCCAACGCCGAGCGGGAGCTCGGTCCGACCGGTCTGCCGGTGGCCGAGGAGACGCCCATCTGGGTCAACATCGGCATCGGGGTGGCCATCGCGCTGCTGCTGTCGCTGATCCCCGCGTTCATGCGGATGGTGCTGTGGCTGTGGCGGCGGCGGGTGCTCAACCGGGCGGCGGCCGTACCGGACGACGAGGTTCCCGTCGTCGCGCCGAAGAAGAAGGACGAGGACGACGGCTGGGGCGGCGGCGAGGTGATCGGCGGTGAACCCGCCGGGGAGCCCGCGTCGGTCTGGTCCGTGGAGGAGCCCGTGGTCGTCGCGGCCAAGCAGGAGAACACCTTCGCGGCCCCGGCCGTGGAGGCCGCCTGGGCCGAACTCTGCGACACGCTGATCGACCTGGGCATGCCCAAGGCCGGCAGCGAGACGCCCCGGGCCCTGGGACGGCGGCTGGCCGAGGCCTACCCGCTCGACACCGAGGCGGCGAAGGCCCTGACCAAGATCGCCACCAGCGAGGAGAAGCTGCGCTACGCCCGCACCCCCGGCGAGACGACGCCTCTGGTCGACGACCTCAAGGCGATCAGGCGGAGCCTGGCCGCGTCGGTGTCACGGGGCCGGCGGATCGCGGCGGTGCTGGCGCCCATGTCGGCGCTGCTGCGGGTGCGCGGCCTCGGAGAGCGGCTCCTGGACGGGTTCGACCGCCTGGAGACCATCCGCTTCCGTCCGTCGCGAAAGGCAACCGAGACCGCCACCACCGAGGACGTCCTGGAATCCCAGGTGGGCTCACGCCGGTAAGCACGGAACAAACGAACGGGCCCGGGGCGTCAGCCCCGGGCCCGTTCGTGTTTCCACGTTCAGCGAGACGCGGACAGCCCGCCGTAAGATGCGGAGGGCCGGAGGCCGGTCGTGGCTCACGCTCGGATCTGCCCCTAGGCAGGCCTGTCGTGGCTCGCGCTGTGAATCTGCTCGGACAACACGAGACGCGGCCAGCCGATGGCTGGCCGTGGCTCGGGCTGTGGATCTGCCCCTAAAACAAGCTGTGGCGGCTAACGCTCGTCGTTACGACGGCGCCAGCGCTCCTCCATGCGCTCCATGAAGCCGGGACGGCGCGCACGACGGCCGGCCGGCCCTTGCTGCTGCGTGGATGCCGGGGGGCGGTCGCCGTGGAAACCGTTCATGCGTTTCCAACTGGACAGACCCCACAGGCAGGTCGCGAGCATGACCACGAAGCCGGCGACGCCGAGCCAGATGACGGTGGACACGACGCCGACCATCAGCAGGACGACGCCGAGTGCGAAGCCAATGGAGGCCTTCACCAGGCGGCGCTTGTAATGGCTGCGTGGGTCACTGATCCGGACGGTATTGGCCCACTTCGGGTCCTCGGCATAGAGGGCCTGCTCGATCTGGTCGAGCAAGCGCTGCTCGTGCTCAGACAGCGGCACGGCGCCTCCCAAGGACGGCCCCAAGACGGGGAAGACGGCAACGAACTACACGGGATGTCCGAACCCTGCGGTCGGTTATCCCCAGAATACGAGTCTGTAGACGTCGGCGAAAGAAAACGGTCAGAACGTCCACAAGCGCGGTCCAATGTGGAGGTGACGTCATAGATCCATTGGACCAAACTGTTTTCGGACCAGCGAGGCGGGGCGGACCGCATCCGGGCCGAATCTCCGGATCGCCTTGTCCATCGCCTGTTCCGCCTCCCGCCAGCCGATCTCGCGGTCTCCCAGGCCGATTTGCCTGGTCGCCGTGCCCGCCGGGCGGAGGTTCTCCATCCGGACGCCTACGAGTCGCAGACGCACTCTATCGAGACCGGCGGCCTTGTAGAGGTCGCAAGCGGTGGTATGTATCTCTTTCGCCACATCTGTGGCCTCTCGGAGGGTACGCGACCGCGTGATGGTCGTGAAATCGGACCGGCGCAGCTTCACACTGACGGTCCGGCCGACGTAGTCGGCGGCGCGCAGCCGGGCGGCGACCCGTTCGGAGAGCCGGAGCAGCTCCCGCATGATCGTCTCGGGGTCGTCGACGTCGTGGGCGAAGGTCTCCTCGTTGCCGATGCTCTTGTCGGGCACGTGGGTGGTCACCCGGCGCTCGTCGCGGCCCCACGCCAGCGCCGCCAAATGGCTCCCCGCGGCCCCGAATTCGCGCTGGAGCGTGGCAATGGGCACTCGGGCCAGATCACCCACCGTTTTGATGCCCAGGCGCGTGAGCGCCTGCTCAGTGCGTTCGCCCACGCCCCACAGAGCGGCCACCGGGAGCGGGTGGAGGAAGTCGACGACGCCGTCGGCCGGGACGACCAGGAGGCCGTCGGGCTTGCACTGGCGGGAGGCGAGCTTGGCGACGAACTTGGTGGAGGCCACACCGACCGAGCAGGTCACCCCGAACCGGTCGGCCACCTGGGCCCGGATCATCGCGGCGACCTGAATCGGGGACCCCAGCCTGCGGCGGGCGCCGGCGACGTCGAGGAAGGCCTCGTCGACCGAGAGCGGCTCCACGAGTGGGGTGACGGAGTGGAAGATCTCGAAGACGCCCTTGGAGATCGCGCCGTATTTGCCGTGGGAGGGCGGGATGATCGTGGCCTGCGGGCACAGGCGCATCGCGCGGGTCATCGGCATCGCCGAGTGGACCCCGAACCGGCGGGCCTCATAGGTGGCGCTCAAAACCACCCCGCGCGCCCCGGCGGCCCCGACGATCACGGGGGTGCCGTGGAGCTCCGGGCGGTCGATCAGCTCGACCGCCGCGAAGAACGCGTCCATGTCGACGTGGAGGATCGGGCAGCCGGTGTCGTCGCCCGCTTGGGTCGGGCCGGTGACCTGCGGCAACACCTGTTTCCTCGACATGCCGCGAGTCTATCCGAACAGACGTTCGGCCGAAACGGCCAGACCTGGCCCGTTTGGCCAAACCCACTCGTTGGCCAGCCCGCCCGTTTGACCCAAGCCCGCTCGTTTCGCCAAATCTGCTCGTCGGCCGGACCTGCTCGTCGGGTGTGATGCGGGCGCGGCCGGTGGGCGCCGGGTGCGGCGCTCGCCGGGGGCGGCGGGCGGGGCCGGGGTGGGCGGAGCCGTAACGGAGAAAGAGGCTTTTCTACCTGTGGGCGAGGAGGTGGAGTCGCGTCGCGATGTCTCGGAGGACCGGGTGCGTGATGGCCACCCTCTCCAACTCGACCAGTCCATCCGGGTCGTCTTCGGCGAAGCGGCTGGGGACCAGGTCGGTGAAGACGCGGACGCCCTGGACCTCGCCCACGGTGAAGCCGGCCTTGCTCAGCAGGGCCGCCAGGGTGTCGCCGGTGAAGCGGCGGGGGGTCGGATCTTTCTCGCCCCAGGTGCCGGTGCGGAGCACGTCGGCGGCCTCGGCGAAATTGCCGGCCAGGGCGCGGTGGATGGCGGTGGCCACGGGGTTGGCGGCCAGCACGCTGACCACTCCCCCGGGGCGGACGACCGTGTGGACCGACGCGAGCGCGGCGGCCGGGTCGTCGACGTATTCCAGGACGCTGTGGCAGAGCACCAGGTCGGCGCTGGCGGCGGGGAGCAGGTCGGCCAGGTCGCCCGCGTCGCCCTGGAGGGCGGTGACGGTCACGCCCGCCTCGGCGGCGCGGCGCTCAAGGCCGGCCAGGGAGTCGGGTGAGGGATCGACCACGGTCACCGAGTGGCCCAGCCGGGCCAGTGGCACGGCGAAACCGCCGGTGCCGCCGCCGGCGTCGAGGATGTCGAGCGCGGATCTGCCGGCGATGGCCGCCTGTAGGGACTCCCAGACCAGGGGCTGCCGCGTGGCGTCACGCACGGTGATCCTCCCAAACGGGAGCCCGGTTGCCCCCAGTCGACGACGTAGGCACGTCAGCCTACGCCGCCGCCGGAGCTCAGAGCGTCAAGGAAGGCTTGAGCTGCTTGAAACGGGCCAGCAGGCCGTTGACGAACTGGGGCGACTCGTCGGTCGACAGTTCGCCGGCCAGGGCCACCCACTCACTGATCACGACGCCCTCGGGCACCTCGTCGACGCAGAGCATCTCGTAGGTGCCCACCCGGAGGATGTTGCGGTCGACGGCGGGCATGCGCTCCATCGTCCACCCCTCCGAGTAGGTCGAGATGAGGTCGTCGATGCGGCCCAGCCGACCGGCCACGCCCTCGACCAGGGAGATCGTGTATTCGTTGACCGGAGGCTCGGCCCGCTCCACCCGCTCGGCGAGGACGCTGAGCGGATCTTCGTCACGAGCCTCGGCCTCGAAGAGGATGTCGAGCGCGCGCCGGCGTGCCTTCCCTCGGGCAGACATCAAGCGCGACCGAGGTAGTCGCCGGTCCGGGTGTCGACCTTGACCTTCTCGCCGGTCGTGATGAACAGCGGCACCTTGATCTCGGCGCCGGTCTCCAGCTTCGCGGGCTTGGTGCCGCCGGTCGAGCGGTCGCCCTGCAGGCCCGGCTCGGTCTCGGCGACGATCAGCTCGACGGCGGCCGGAAGCTCGACGTAGAGGACGTTGCCCTCGTTGACGGCGACCGTGGCGGTCATGTTCTCGAGCAGGTAGTTGGCGGCGTCGCCGACGGCCACCCGGGTGACGTTGAGCATGTCGTAGGTCTCGGTGTCCATGAACACGAACTCTTCCGCGTCCATGTAGGAGAACTGCATCTCGCGCCGGTCGACGATCGCGACCTCGACCTTGACGCCGGCGTTGAAGGTCTTGTCGACGACCTTGCCCGACTTGATGCTCTTCAGCTTCGTTCGGACGAACGCGCCGCCCTTGCCGGGCTTGACGTGCTGGAACTCGACAACGGACCAGAGGTCGCCGCCGTCAAGCTTGAGCACGAGTCCGTTCTTCAGGTCGTTCGTGGTCGCCACGTTGAAGTCTCTTCTCCTGCGTGCGGGCCGCTCACAGGACGAGCAGCTCCCGGGTGGTGAGTGTGAGTAGCTCCGGCAATGGGTCACGCGTCACAAGCGTGTCCTCGATGCGTACGCCGCCCAGCCCCGGCAGGTAGACGCCGGGCTCGACGGTGATCGGAACTCGATCCTCTAGTCTACCGTTCCTGCCGGGGCCGAGGAACGGCTCCTCGTGGATCTCCAGGCCGACGCCGTGGCCCAGGCCGTGTCCGAAGCGGTCGCCGTAGCCCGCCCCGGCGATCAGGTCGCGGGCGGCCGCGTCGATCTCGCCGACCTCGGCCCCCGGGTGGACGGCGGCGCGTCCGGCCGCCTGGGCCGCGTGGACCAGCGTGTAGATCTCGCGCTGCCAGTCGGACGGCTCTCCCAGGGCCACGGTCCTGGTCATGTCGGCGTGGTAGCCGTCGTACAGGGCGCCGAAGTCCATCGTGACGAGGTCACCTTTTCGCACCGCGCGATCCCCGGGCGAGTGGTGGGGGATCGCGCCGTTGGGGCCGCTTGCGACGATCGTGTCGAATGCGGGGCGGTCGGCGCCGAGCTCCATCATCCGGAAGTCGAGCATCCGGGCGATCTCGCGTTCCGTCATGCCGGCCGCGATCTGGCCGATGACCAGGGAGAACGCCTCGTCGGTGAGGGCGCAGGCGCGGGCCAGGGCGGCGATCTCGGTGGAGTCCTTGACGCGGCGCAGGTCTTCGACCAGGCCCTCGGTCAGCGGCGCCGTGCCGCCGAGACGGTGGTATTCGCTGACGGTCAGGTGGTGGGCCTCGACGGCGGCGCCGGGTTCCAGGAGGTCGCCGGCGACGTCGCGGCTCTGCTTCAGGTCGACGCCTTCGCAGGACCGGGCGGTCTCGATGTAGCGGGAGTCGGTGGCGAGGGAGGCGGTCGCGTCGGCCCGGACGAGCACGGCGGCGTTGGAGCTGGCCAGGCCGGTCAGGTAGCGGACGTTGACGGGCCGGGTGACCAGGAGGCCAGCGTGGCCGCGCTCGGTGAGGAGCGCGGCCAGGCGGGCGCGGCGTTCCGCGAAACTCATGGTTGGAAATCTAGGACATTTCAGCAGCTGGGCGGTTCGAGACGGGCTTTGACACGTGGCTGGGGGGCGGTGCCTCCGCCCAGGAGGGCGCGGGTGAGCGACTCGCTGTCTCCGGACATCTGGGCCAGCACCGTGGAGAAGTGGTCGTCCGTCAGGGCGTGCTCGTCTCGTCTCAGGGCCGTGAGGACGACCCTCCGGAGCAGCTCCTTGACGAAGGAGGCGGTGACCCCCTCGGTGGCCGCGACGACCTTGTCCACGTCGGCCTCGACCGGGCGGTTGCGGGCGTAGAGGCGGACCAGCCGCGCGCGGGCCGGGCCGTCCGGGGGCGGCACCTCGACGGCCAGGTCGATGCGGCCGGGGCGCTGGACCAGCGCCGCCTCCAGGGTCTCCACGCGGTTGGTGGTGAGCAGGAAGGTCACGTCGGCGTCCCCGGCGACGCCGTCCATGGCGTCGAGGAGGGCGAACAGCAGCGGGCTGGTCTCGAACTGGGAGCGGTCCTCGCCGATGAGGTCGACGTCCTCGATGACCACGATCGACGGCTGGAGCCTGCGGGCCAGGGCCACCGCGAAGTCGATCTTCGACATGCCCTCGGCCGTCATCAGGATCGCGGTGCTCTCGGGGCGGCGGCCGAGGAGGTAGCGCACGGTGTGGGTCTTGCCGGTGCCGGGCGGGCCGTAGAGCAGCAGGCCACGGCGCAGGTGCTGGCCGGCCTCACGCAGGCGGTCGGCGTGGCGGCCGATGCCGACGACGTGCTCCTCCAGTGCCTCCAGGCGGCCGTCGGGCAGCACCACGTCCTCGGGGGTGAGGTCGGCCCGGGGGATGAAGGTGAGCAGTTCGTTCTCGCGGTGCTCGGAGAAGCCGAAGCTGACCACCTGGCCGCGCAGCGGGTCGAGCTCGTTGCGGTGGCGGTCGATCTCCTCGCGGACGGCGGTCGCGGCGGCTCTGTCGGCGGCGATGACCGTCAGGAGGGCGTACTTGCTGTAGTCCTCGCGGTTGCTGACGCCCACGACGACAGGGGTGCCGTCGGGCGCGTGGGTGCAGACCATGCCGAGCTTGATCACGTCCATGGTGGCGTCGGGCCCGATGGAGGCGACCGTGTAGTCGGGGCGGCCCAGGAGCACGCTGCCCGCCCGCATGGCGCTGGCGATCAGGTTGATCAGGCTCTCCCAGCGCACGTCGGAGCCGACGATGCCGAACCACTCGGCGTCCGGGCTGTGCGCGCTCAGGTAGCGGTCGGCGGCGAGCTGGAGGGCCGCGTGTTCGAAGAGGCGGTACTTCTCCTCGACCACGACCACCTCGCCGAGAGGCCTGCCCAGGTGGCCGGTCACCTTGGCGGCCAGGGGCGAGGTGGCGTTCTCCTCGGTCACCCGTTGCGCGACCGCGTCGTAGACCCGGCGGAGGCTCTCGGCCAGGGCTCGGGCGTCGTGCGAGTCGATTGACGTCACCCGGCCATGGTGGCCGGGGGCCGCGGGGGCGGGCAATCCGTTAAACGCGTTCGTGCCTGCCGTGGCGGCTGTGGCGACCCGCCTCGGGCTCAGGGGTCGCCGGGGCGCCCCCTCCGCGCAGCGGCACCTCCTTGAGCAGCAGGACCGCGACCACGCCGAGCACGGCGGCCGGAACTCCGACCAGGAACACGGTCTGCATCGCTTCCGTGTACGACTCCAGCACCGCCTTCACCACCTGCGGCGGCAGCGAGTGGATGGCCTCGGGGGTGCCCAGCGCGGGCGCGGCGCCGACGCCGCCGAGGCGGGCGGCCAGCTCGTCTTTGACCCGGTTGGTGAGGATCGCCCCGAACGCCGCCACGCCGACCGCGCCGCCGAGGCTGCGGAAGAAGGTGACGCCCGAGGTGCTGACGGCCATGTCCTGCCGGGTCGCCGCGTTCTGGGCGGCCAGCACCAGCATCTGCATGGTCATGCCCAGGCCCGCGCCCATGATCGTGATGTAGACGCCGATCTCCAGCGCGCTGGAGTCGACGTGCAGCCGCGACAGCAGGAACAGCCCGATCGCGACCAGCACCAGCCCCACCGCGGGGAACGCCTTCCACCGCCCGGTCGTCGAGGCGACCCTGCCGGAGATGATCGAGCTGAGGAACAGCCCGACCACCATCGGGAGGGTCATCAGCCCCGACTCGGTGGGCGACATGCCCTTGACGATCTGGAGGAACTGCGGCAGGTAGATCATCGCGCCGAACAGGGCGACGCCGACCAGGAGCGAGGCCACGCTCGCCAGCACGAACGTGCGGTCCCTGAACAGCCGGGGCGGCAGGATCGGCGCCGCCGCCGCCCGCTCGGCCACCACGGCCCCCGCGACCAGCACGACCGTGATCGCGCCCAGGGCGTAGGTCCACACCGAGTTCCACTCGAACTCGTGGCCCCCGAACGAGAGCAGCAGCATGAGGGCGGTCGCGGCGCCGGTCAGCGTGGTGGCGCCCCACCAGTCGATGCGGGCGTCCCGGCTCTCGTGGTCGAACCTGAGCACCCGCTGGACCACGGCGAAGGCCACGATCGCGAGCGGCACGCAGACGTAGAAGCACCAGCGCCAGCCCAGCCAGTCGGTGTCGACGATGAACCCGCCCAGCAGCGGCCCGGCGACGGTCGAGAGGCCGAAGACCGCCCCGACGTAGCCGGAGTAACGGCCGCGCTCCCTCGGCGGCACGATGTCGCCCAGGATGACCTGGGTGAGGGCGGACAGACCGCCCGTGCCGAGGCCCTGGACCGCGCGGGCGGCGATGAGCATGCCGATGTTCTGCGACAGGCCCGCCACCACCGAGGCGGCGACGAACAGGGCGAGGGCGATCTGGAAGAGGCGCTTGCGGCCGAAGATGTCGGACAGCTTGCCCCAGAGCGGGGTGGAGACGGTCATGGTCAGGAGGGTCGCGCTGGCCACCCAGGACAGCTGCTCCTGCCCGCCCAGATCGCCCACGATCGTGGGCAGTGCGGTGCCGACGACCGATGTGGAGAGCATCGAGGTCATCAGGGCGAGGAGGAGTCCGGAGAGGATCTCCAGGACCTGTCGATGGGTGTAGGTCCGTTGTGGTGCGTCCAAGAGAGTCAAAGCCGGCGTCCCCCCGTGTAAAGAAACTTCCACAACAGAGTTAGTAGACGCTTGTTTACTTGTCAAACGCAGCTAATATTCCGTCACGTGACGAGAGATCGGGAGGCGACCAGCCGGCGGATCCTGGAGGCGGCCCGCGAACTGTTCGCGGAGCACGGCTACGACCAGGTGACGATGCGGATGATCGCATCCGAGGCCGGGGCGAACGTTGCCCTGGTCAACCGCTATTTCGGGACGAAGGCCGCTCTCTTCGCCGAGGCCCTGGCGACCGGGTCGACCCTCGCGGCGGTGATCGACGGCGATCCCTCGGGGTTGGCTTCCCGCTTGGCGCATCGACTGGCGGTCCGGCTGCAGAGCGGCGTGACCGAGTCGGTGACGCGGATGGTCGACAGGGCGGGCACCAGCCCGGAGATCCGCGCCATCCTCCACGCTCATGTGGAGGCGACCGTGGTGAAGCGGATCGCGGCCCAGCTGGAGGGGCCGCGACCGGAACAGCGAGCCTTACTGGCCGCGACGATGATCATGGGAACAGGTTCGGTGCGCCGCCTCTTCGGCCCCGGAGTGATCGAAGAAGTTGACGCGGAGGAAGTCGAGGAACGGCTGCGGGAGATGTTCGCCATCTGCCTGCGGCCATGATCAGCCCGCCAGCTCCTTCACTTTCTCGATCAGGCGAAGGCGCTCCTCGTGGGTCGAGCCGACCGGGGTCACGTTGAGGGTCGTGACGCCGCTCTCCTTCATGGCGGCCAGGCGGTCGCGGACGAAGCCCTCGCTGCCGATCAGGGACATCTTCTCCAGGAGGTCGTGCGGGACCAGGGCCGCCGCCTCCTCCTTCTTGCCGGCCAGGTAGAGGTCCTGGATGTCGGCCGCTTCCTTCTCGTAGCCGTAGCGGACCGCGAGGTCGTTGTAGAAGTTCTTGCCCTTGGCGCCCATGCCGCCGATGTAGAGCGCCGCCATCGGGCGGCCGAACTCCAGCAGGCCGCTCACGTCGTCGCCGATGGCGAGGGTGGCGGTGGCGATGACGTCCAGCTCCCCCAGTTCGGGGTCCCGTTTGGCCCGGCCCGCCGCCAGGGACGGGCCCCACACGTCGGCGGCCTTCTCCGGCATGTAGAAGATGGGCAGCCAGCCCTCGGCCAGTTCGGCGGACAGTTCCACGTTCTTGGGGCCGATGGCGGCCACCACGATCGGGATGCGCTCGCGGACCGGCGGGATGATCAGCTTCAGGGGCTTGCCGAGGCCGGTGCCGCCCTGGAGGGGCATCGTGTAGTGCTTGCCCTGGTATTCGAGGCGTTCCCGCTTCCACACCTTGCGGACGATCTCGATGACCTCGCGGGTGCGGCCGAGCGGGGCCGTGTAGGGCACGCCGTGGAAGCCCTCGATCACCTGGGGGCCCGACGCGCCGAGGCCCAGGGTGAAGCGGCCGTCGGAGACGTAGTCGAGTCCGGCCGCCGTCATGGCCAGCAGCGCGGGGGTGCGGGAGTAGACCGGCAGGATGCCGGAGGCGATCTCCAGGCGCTCGGTCTTGGCGGCGATGTACCCCATTTGGCTGACCGCGTCGAAGCTGTAGGCCTCGGCGACGAACACGATGTCGAGGCCGGCCTTCTCGTAGTCGGCCAGTTCGGCGACGGTCTCCTTGAAACCGCCCGAATAGCTCAGGGCCATCCCGATCCGCATAGATCCTCCCTGGACAGAATGTTGTTCCGGTAATACGGCACTCCGAGGGTACATGTCGTCTCACGCCCTCCGTATATGGGTGCCCGTACACTTCCCGGCAGGGGAGGGATCTTGCTGGCTCGTGTGGTGTCCGTGTTCGCGGTGGCGCTCGCGGCGGTTCTGGCGTTGCATCGGCTGCTGCCCGAACTCGGCGGCGTGACGCCGGTGCTGGAGAGCGGGCTGCCCTGGCTCGGGGTGGCGATCGTGCCCTTAGTCGCGCTGGCGGCGGTGGCCCGGTCGCGGGGCGCGGTCATCGCGGCACTGACCCCGGCGCTGGTGTGGGGCGTGATGTTCGGGCCGAGCGTGCTGCGCCGGCCGCCCGGCGGCCCCAGCGACTTCACCGTGGCGACGCTCAACGTCGGGGTGGCCAACGAGATGTCCGGCGAGGCCGTGGAGGCCGCCGCCGCGGGACGCGACGTGGTCGCGGTGCAGGAGCTCACCCCCGGCGGGCCGGCCGCCAAGAAGCTCAGCGACATCTACCCCTACCGCTTCCAGGTCGGGACGGTCGGGCTGTGGAGCAAATACCAGCTCGACGACGCGAAACGGGTCGATGTGGGGCTCGGCTGGGCCAGGGCGCTGCGCGCCGTCGTACAGACGGAGAAAGGCACCGTGACCGTGTACGTCATGCACCTCGCCTCCGCCCGCCCCGGTGAGACCTCGTTCCGGGACAAGACATTGAAAGAGGCCGGCGAGGTGATCGCCAAGGACAAGAGCCGGCGGCTCGTCCTGCTGGGCGACCTGAACACCGCCACGACCGACCGCAACCGGGGCAACCTGGTGCCGCCGCTGCGCGACGCCCAGGAGGAGGCGGGGGCGGGCTTCGGCTTCACCTGGCCGTCGGGCTTCCCGATCACCCGCCCCGACCACATCCTCTACCGGGGCATGGACGCCACCCTGGCGGAGGTCCGCGAGGCCACCGGCAGCGACCACCGCGCGGCGATCGCCGACCTGAAGTTCTAACTGACCGGCAGGTCGCCCGGTTCGTCGATGTCGGCCGGGTCGCCGGCGTCGTCGCAAGGCACCTCGGTCACCAGGCTCCGGTTCTTCTTCAGGTAGGGCCGCGCCCCCACATCCCCCTCCAGCGAGGCCGCCACCTCGGCGATGTGGTCGCGGGAGATCAGCACCGGGTTGCGTTGCTTTCCCGAGTAGGTCGCCACGGCCAGTTCGGCCCCCGCCTGGAAGGCGGCGATGAGGCGTTCGACCGCCTCGGGCCGGATGAACGGCTGGTCGACCAGGGCGATCACGACGGCGAGCGACTCGGGCGGGACCGCCTCCAGGGCGACGCGCAGGGACGAACCCATCCCCGTCTCCCACTCCGCGTTGAGCACGGTCACCGCACCCCGTACCGGAGTGCACGCGGCGCCCAGCACGACGACGACCGGATGACACCCGCCCTTCTCCAGCAGCCGCACGCCCCGGTCGACCAGGCGCTCGCCCTCGAACTCGACCAGGGCCTTCGGGCCGCCGAACCGGCGGCCCGCCCCGGCCGCCAGCAGCACGCCGGTGATCATGCGAGCTCGCCGTGGATGCGGCCCTCGGTGGTGGTCAGCGGACGCCCCGAACCGCCCCAGCGGAGCTGGATCAGCTCGGCCGCGATCGAGACGGCGGTCTCCTCGGGGGTCCGCGCCCCCAGGTCGAGCCCGATCGGCGAGCGCAGCCGGGCCAGTTCGACGTCGGTCAGGCCGATCTCGCGCAGCCGGGCCATCCGGTCGTCGTGGGTCCGCCGGGAGCCCATCGCCCCCACGTAGGCGGCGGGCGTGCGCAGCGCCACCTCCAGCAGCGGCACGTCGAACTTCGGGTCGTGGGTCAGCACGCAGATCACGGTGCGTTCGTCGACCGCCGCCTGGGACAGGTAGTCGTGCGGCCACTTCACCACGACCTCGTCGGCGTCGGGGAAGCGCTTGGAGGTCGCGAACACCGGCCGGGCGTCGCAGACCACCACGTGGTAGCCGAGGAACTTGCCCACCCGGGCCACCGCCGCCGCGAAGTCGATCGCGCCGAACACCAGCATCTTCGGCGGCGGCGCGAACGACTGGACGAAGACCTGCAGGTCGTCGAGACGCCGTTCGCCGTCGCGGCCGTAACGCCGGACACCGGTCGCGCCCTGGGCCAGCATGCCCCGGGCGTCGTCGTCGACGGCGTCGTCGAGCCGCGCGGAGCCGAGCGAGCCGGAGACGTGGTCGGTCCAGACGACGCGGCGGGCGCCGATCCGTCCCGGGCCGGACAGTATGGTCGCCACCGCCACCGGGATCCGCTTCTCGATGGACGCGGCGATCTCGCCCAACTCGGGATAGTCCTGCCGGGAGACCGGCTCGACGAAGATGTCGATGATCCCCCCGCAGGTCAGGCCCACGGCGAAGGCGTCGTCGTCGCTCACTCCGTAGCGCTGGAGGACGGGTTCTCCCGAGGCGACGACCTCCTGGGCGAGTTCGTACACCGCGCCCTCGACGCAGCCGCCCGACACGCTGCCGACCGCCTCGTCGCCGAGCACGGCCATCGCGGCGCCGGGCTGGCGCGGCGCGCTGCGGAACGTCCCCACGACCGTGGCCAGGCCGAACGTGTCCTGGTCGGCCGCCCACCAGCGGCTGACCTGCGAAAGGATGTCACGCATGACCGGTTCTCCTTCCCGCGAGAAGCCCGGCCAGCTCCTCGTAGGCGGCCAGGCTGTGCCCGGCCACCAGATCGTCGATATACGGCAGTGCCGCCCGCATCCCCCCGGTCAGCGGCCGATACGCGGGGTCCCCCTTATGGGGGTTAACCCAGATGACCCGGTGGGCCATCCTGCTCAGCCGCTCCATCTGGGCGCCGAGCAGGGATGGATCACCACGTTCCCACCCATCGGAGGCGATCACCACGATCGCGCCCCGCGCGTCGGGGCCTTTCAGGAACTCCCGTAGCTCCTCCCCCAGGCGGGTGCCGCCACTCCAGTCGGGGATGGCCCGGGAGACCTGGTCCATGGCGAGGGCCGGGTCCCTGACCCGGAGTTCGGCGGTGATCCTGGTGAGCCGGGTCCCGGCCGAGAACACCTCGGTGGCCCTGGGGGCCGACCTGGTGATCGCGTGGGCGAGGCGGAGCAGGGTGTCGGCGTAGGCGGCCATCGAGCCGCTGACGTCGACCAGGAGGACCACTCTGCGCGGCTTCCTCCTGCGGTCCCGGAACCTGAGCCTGGCCGGCTCGCCGCCGCGCTTCATGGCCTCCCTGACGATGCGGCGGGGGTCGAGGCGGCCGCGTTTCGAGGAGGTCAGGCGGCGGGAGGCGCGCTGTTCACGGGCGGTGCGCATGAGGGCGAGCAGGCGGTTGATCTCGGCGCGTTCTTCGGGGGTGAGCCCGGCGACGTCCCGGCCCCGGAGGATCTCCAGGGTGCTGGCGGTGGCGGCGAGGGATTTCTCGCCCGATTGTTCTGGTGTGCCGTCGGGTGAGGCGGTGTAGCGGGTGACGGTGACGGTCGGCGCCGGTGACCGGGGCGGTTGGCGGCCGTCGAAATAGGCGGCGAAACAGCGGTCATATCTGGGGAGGTCGTCGGGGCTGGAACAAAGAGTGAGCCGGCCCGCCCAATAGACGTCACCGCGCCGACCGACATGGAGATTCTCCAGGGCCGCCAGAAATCCCCGGGTCCGCTCATGGTCGGCCGCCACTCCGGCGGCCCGGAGTGTGCGAACGAACCCGGCCATGACCGGAACGATGTCAGCCACGCTCAAGCCGTTCAGGCATCGAGGAGCCCGTTCCGAATGGCCGTCTGCTGGTCTTCGCGGTATTTCAGCGCGGCCCCCAATGTCACCGCCGCCATTTCCGGGTTGAGCTGATCGGCGCCCAGCGTCAGCAGCGCCTCCGCCCAGTCGATGGTCTCCGCGATCCCCGGAGGTTTCAGCAGGTCGGCGCCGCGCAGCCGGGCCGCCACCTTGGCCACCTGTTCGGCCAGGACGGCGGTGCAGGCAGGCAGCCGGCGCAGCAGGATCGCGACCTCCAGGTCGAAGCCCGGATGGTCGAGCCAGTGGTAGAGGCAGCGCCTTTTCAAGGCGTCGTGGACTTCACGCGTCCGGTTGGAGGTCAATACGACGAGTGGCGGGGAGGCGGCCCGGATCGTGCCGAGCTCGGGAATGGAGATGCTGAAATCCGACAGCACCTCCAGCAGGAACGCCTCAAATTCGTCGTCGGCCCGGTCGATCTCATCCACGAGAAGCACGGACGGGTGCGACTCGATCGCTTGCAACAATGGCCTCGCGATGAGGAACCGGCGGTCGTAGATCTCGCCTTCGAGGGCTTTCACGTCGGTGATTCCGGCGGCTTCCGCGGCTTTCAGGTGCAGGAGCTGGCGGGGGAAATCCCAGTCGTAGAGGGCCTGGGCCGCGTCCAGTCCCTCGTAGCACTGCAGGCGGATCAGCGGGGCGCCGAGGACGGCGGCGAGGGTTTTGGCGAGTTCGGTCTTGCCGACTCCGGCCGCCCCTTCCAGGAACAGCGGCCGGCCCATGCGCAGGGCCAGGAAGGCTGCCGTCGCCAAGCCCGGGTCGGCGAGGTAGTCGCGCTGTTCGAGGAGGCCACGCAGGGTCTCCGGGGAGTCGATTTCCACCCGTCCTAGGGTACTTCGGAGAGTGATGAGGATCTCGGCGTCAATGGACGAAACGCGCCGGTAAGCCTTGGTAGGTTCGCCCGCGTGACGCAGGATTTCCCCGACACCCCGGCGGGGCGCGCCCTGCTCGCGGAGCTGTCCGCACGCTGGGCGGAACCCCACCGCCGCTACCACACGACCGACCACCTGACCGCGGTCCTGGCGGCGATCGAACCGCTGAAGGACCACGCCCACGACCTCCACGCGGTGAGGCTGGCGGCCTGGTTCCACGACGCCGTCTATGACGGCAGGCCCGGCCTCGACGAGGAACGCAGCGCCCAGCTCGCCCAGGCCCGCCTGACCGCCCTGCACGCGCCGACCGCCCACGAAAGCACAGCCACCCTGCACCTGCCGGTCGCCCTTGAGGTCGCCCGGCTGGTCCGGGTGACGGCGCGGCATTCGTACCGGAAGGAAGACGGGAACGCGGCGGTGCTGTGCGACGCCGACCTGGCCGTGCTCGGGCAGGACCCTGCGGCTTATGACCTCTACGCCGCCGCGATCAGGCAGGAGTATCGCCACGTCCCCGACCCGCTGTTCCGGGTGGGGCGGGGTGAGGTGCTGCGGAGGCTTCTGGACGGTCCTCTCTACGGCACGGAAACGGCCCGCGACCTCTGGGAACGGCAGGCCCGGGAGAACCTCACGAGGGAGCTTCACCACATTACCGATTGACTTGGTAGGAAATATGGGTAACCCTGAGGGCGGTCCACTCCTCCCCGCCCTCTGCGAGGTTCCCGTATGTCCGTCGTCGAGCTGGCGCGCCCGGTCGAAAAGCCGCGCGCCACGCCGAAAGGGCCACGGCGCCGCGTCACCGCGTGGCATCGCTGGCTGAGCCCGCTCGCCCTGCTCGCGATCTGGCAGATCGCCAGCGCGTCGGGGCTGCTGCCCGAACGCCTGCTGGCCGCACCGGCCACCATCGCCGCCACCGCCGTCGACCTGACCCAAGCGGGGACGCTGCACACCGCGATCGGGGTCTCGCTCCAACGGGTCCTGATCGGGTTCGCGATCGGCGGGCTGGCCGGCATCCTGCTGGCCACGGTCGCGGGGCTGAGCCGGGCGGGTGAGAACGCGGTCGACCCGATCATGCAGATGCTGCGGGCGTTGCCGTTCTTCGGGCTGATCCCGCTGTTCATCCTCTGGTTCGGCATCGGCGAGGAACCAAAGATCCTTCTGGTGGCCCTCGCGGTGTCGTTCCCCCTCTACCTGAACACCTTCTCCGGCATCCGCGGCGTCGACGGCAAGCTCGCCGAGGTCGCCAAGACCCTGCGGCTGTCGCGCGGCCAGCTCATCAGGCACATCGTGCTGCCGGGCGCGCTCCCCCAGACGCTCGTCGGACTGCGGCAGGCGCTCGGCGTGGCCTGGCTGGCGCTGATCGTGGCCGAGCAGGTGAACGCGACCACCGGCCTCGGCTACATGATCAACGACGCCCGCGAGTTCCTGCGCACCGACGTGATCGTGGTCGGGCTGCTCGTCTACAGCGCCCTGGGTCTGCTGACCGACTCTCTCGTACGACTTCTCGAGCGGAGGGCGCTGGCATGGCGACGCGGCTTTCTGGCGTAGCGCGCGCGTTCGGCGACCGGGTCGTGCTCGACTCGGTCGACCTGGAACTGCGCGACGGCGAGTTCACCGCCCTGCTGGGCCGCAGCGGCTCCGGCAAGTCGACCCTGCTCAGAGCACTGGCCGGGCTCGACGACGAGGTCACCGGGAAGATCGACGTCACGAGTTCGGTCGCGGTGGCCTTCCAGGAACCCCGGCTGGTGCCGTGGAAGCGGCTGCTGGCCAACATCACCCTCGGCCTCGACGCCCCGGTCGAGAAGGCCAAGGCGGCCCTCGAAGAGGTCGGGCTGACCGAGCGCTCCGACGCCTGGCCGCTGACCCTGTCGGGCGGCGAGGCCCAGCGGGCCAGCCTGGCCCGCGCGCTGGTCAGGGAACCCGAACTGCTGCTGCTCGACGAGCCGTTCTCCGCGCTCGACGCGCTCACCCGCATCACCATCCACCACCTCGTCCTGGAGCTGTGGGCCCGGCACCGCCCGGCCGTGCTGCTCGTCACCCACGACGTCGACGAGGCCCTGCTGCTGGCCGACAGGGTGCTCGTCCTCGACGAGGGCCGCATCGCCCACGACATCCCCATCACGACCGACCGTCCCCGCCACCGCGAGGACCCCGATCTGGTCGCGCTGCGCACCACCCTGCTCGCCGCACTCGGCGTCTCACCCGAAGGAAGATCATGAACCGAAGAGTTCTCGCCGCCGTCGTCGTCCTCGTGGCCACGCTGGCCGGCTGCGGGACGGGCGACGACGCGGCGGCGCCCGCAGCTGGCGGACAGGTCGAGCTGCGCGTCGGCGACCAGAAGGCGGGCGCCCAGGCGCTGCTGAAGGCGGCCGGGCTGCTCGACGGCACCCCGTACAAGATCACGTTCGCCCAGTTCACCTCGGGCCCGCCGATGCTGGAGGCGATCAACGCCGGGGCCGTGGACATCGGCGGCGTGGGCAACACTCCCCCGATCTTCGCGGCGGCGGCCAACTCGAAGATCAAGGTCGTCGCGGCCTACAAGCAGAACGTGACGGGGGCGGCGATCGTCGTACCGGAGAACTCGACCCTCGCCGGCCCCGCCGACCTGAAGGGCAGGAAAGTCGCGGTCTCCAAGGGCAGCTCCGCGCACTACCACCTGCTGGCGGTGCTGAAGAAGGAGGGCCTGAAGTTCTCCGACATCCAGCCCCAGTACCTCCAGCCCGCCGACGCGCTGGCCGCCTTCTCCGGCGGCACCATCGACGCCTGGACGATCTGGGAGCCCTTCACCTCCCAGGCCAACATCCAGAACAAGGCGAGGACGCTGGTCGACGGCACCGGCTACGTGAACGGCCTGAACTTCCAGGTCGCGGCCCCCGCGGCGGTCGACACCAAGGCCGACGCGATCCGTGACTTCCTCACCCGCATGGCCAAGGCCCGCGTGTGGGCGCTCGACCACAAGCCCGAGTGGGCCAAGGTCTGGGCGACCGAGACCGGCCTGCCCCAGGAGGTGGCCGACGCGGCCGTCGACAACGCGGTGATGTCGCCGATCGTCATCGACGACGCGGTGATCAGCTCGGAGCAGGAGATGGCCGACGCGTTCATCGCCGAAGGACTCATCCCCGCCGGTCTGAAGTTCGCCGACTTCGCCGACCAGCGGTTCAACGACATCGTGGGGGCGGCCCAGTGAGTGACGCGCTGAAATTCCACTGGTTCCTGCCGACGACAGGTGACGGGCGCTCGATCGTGGCCGGCGGCCACGGCCTGGGCCGCACCTACGGCGACTCCGAATACCGGCCCCCGACGATCGACTACCTGGGCCAGATCGCCCGCGCGGCCGAACAGGTCGGCTTCGAGGCGGTGCTCACCCCGACCGGCACGTGGTG
Source organism: Herbidospora mongoliensis (assembly GCF_001570545.1). Lineage (GTDB taxonomy): Bacteria > Actinomycetota > Actinomycetes > Streptosporangiales > Streptosporangiaceae > Herbidospora > Herbidospora mongoliensis. Next base: position 789,179 of record NZ_BBXD01000009.1, read on the forward strand.
CGAGGACGCCTGGCTCGTGACGGCGGCGCTCACCCAGGTCACCAAGAAGCTGAAATTCCTGGTGGCCTTCCGGCCCGGCCTGCTGTCGCCGACCCTCGCCGCGCAGATGGCGGCGACCTACCAGCGGATCTCCGGCGGGCGACTGCTGCTGAACGTGGTGACCGGCGGCGAGGCGGCCGAACAGGCCCGGTTCGGCGACCATCTGAGCAAGGACGAGCGTTACGCCCGTACCGGCGAGTTCCTGACCGCTGTCCGGGGGGCGTGGCAGGGCGGCTTCGACTTCGCCGGCGACTACTACGACCTGACCGACGCCCGCGTGGCCGTGACGCCCGACCCGATTCCGGAGATCTACTTCGGCGGGTCGTCGGGCGCGGCCGGCCCCGTGGCGGCCAAGCACGCCGACGTCTATCTGACCTGGGGCGAACCGCCCGCGCAGGTGGGCGAGAAGCTGCGGTGGATCCGCGAGCTCGGGGCCGCTGAGGGGCGCACTCTGCGGTACGGCGTCCGCCTGCACGTCATCACCAGGGACACCAGCGCCGAAGCCTGGGCGGAGGCCGGACGCCTGCTGGAGCGCATCCCGTCCGGAGACATCGACAAGGCCCGCAAGCTGCTGTCCACCAGCGAGTCGGTCGGCCAGAAGCGCATGCTGGCCCTGCACGAGGGCTTCAAGAGCGGCAAGGTACGGGACCTGGAGATCCACCCCGGGCTGTGGGCGGGGGTGGGCCTGGTGCGCGGCGGCGCCGGAACCGCCCTGGTCGGCAGCCATTCGGAGGTGGCCGACCTGCTGGAGGAGTACGCCGCCCACGGCGCCTCGGAGTTCATCCTGTCCGGCTACCCGCATTTGGAAGAGGCCTACTGGTTCGGCGAGGGCGTGCTGCCGGAACTGCGGCGGAGGGGGCTCGTCCAGAAGGCGGCCTGAACCTGCTCGTCGCGGGCGGCGGCTATCGGGTCTTCCAGATGAAGTAGACCGGGATGGGGCCAGGGTCGTCGGGCCCCGCGCTCGGGAACTCCATGAGGCCGAACCTGCCTTCGCTCGTCTGCACGCAGAACGTGCCGGTGTCGTTCATCCACCCCAGTTCCGTCCGCCACGCGTCAGGGGCGACCGAGACGCAGTCGGCCAGCCAGGCGTAGCCGTCGCCCTCCCACTCCACCGCCCTGGCGCCGTTGACCATGACGATCTCGCCCGCGAGAACCCCACGATCGTAGAAGGAGTCGGCTCCGGGGCCGGGCCCCATCGGCTTTCTGTGGTCGAAGTCCATGTAGTTGCCCGGCTTGAACGCGTCGAACGTCACCGTGTCGTATCTGGGCTGGAGGAGGCTGTCCAGGACGGCGACGGTGGCGGCGCGCCCCTCGGGGATCTCCACGGTGATCGGCACGTCCGCATCCCGGTAGGTGCGCGGTTCGCCGCCGGTGACGACCACGTGGATGTCGCCGGGGATGGCGACCGTGTAACCCTGGGCGCCTTTCGCGGTGTTCAGGGTGAGGCGCCAGCCGGTGGCCGCGGGCTCCAGCGGCCGCACCGGGACACCCGGGCCGGCCGCGACCTCGACCGACCCGTCTTCGGCCACCAGGAACCTCGCGACGGCGACGGCGCCCTGGTCTCTGGTCTCCGCACGGAACAGGTCATCCGAGACGGGAGGATCGAACAGCCCGGCCACGATCTCGATGAGGATCAGGATCACGACGATGCCTATCGGCACCAGAACCCAGCGACCTTCCACTTCCTCATCATTGAGGAAATAAGTGACCTTGGCACTAGCGCATGTCGGAGCAGAGCGGTGCGATGCCGTCGAGCGTGCGCTGGAGCCCGAATTCGAAGAGTGTGTCGAGGGACAGATCCACGTCGTCCCGGGCCAGCAGTCCGGCCATGAGCGGGAAGGATCCGGCGTGCATGGCCGCGGCCAGCGCGTTGCCCTGGGTGCGCAGCCACTCGTCGTCGGTCAGGCCGGTGTCCTGCTCGGCCTCGGCCTCCCGCTCCAGGTTGGCAGCTGTGCCGCGGACGAATCCCGCCATCGTGGCGGCGACGTGGATCATCGTCAGGGGGTCGAGTCCCTGACCGGAGACCGCGCGCATCGTCCATTCGGTGTGAGCGATCGCGTTCGGCGCGAGCAGCGGCCTGGTCAGCGACACCACCTGTGCGAGCCAAGGATGCCGCCGATACATGGACCATTGGACTCGGCACACCAGTTCCAGTTGGGCGCGCCAGTCGCCGGTCGGCCGGGCCGGTAGACGGTCCTCGGCGAACACGGCGTCCGCCATCAGCGTCACGAGGTGGTTCTTGCCGCGGACGTGACGGTAGAGCGCCATCGTGGCCACGTCGAGGTCGGTGGCGATGCGACGCATCGTGGTGGCGGCCAGGCCTTCGGCGTCGGCGATCGTGGTGGCGGTTCGCACGATGCGGTCCGTGAAGATCTCCGCGTCGCTCCGCCCGGCGATCCGGCGCTGCCCCGCCTGAGCTCCTTCGGCCCGCCGTTCCTCCGGTCGGGCCGTCCGGCGCCGTTTACCGGACGTGACCACGGTGCCGACGCCGGGCACGGGTTCGACCAGACCCTCATTCCGCAGCGCGGCGAGGATCTTGGACGCGGTGGCCATCGCGACGCCCCATTCCCGGACGATCTGCCGAGTGGACGGGACACGGTCGCCGGGTTTGAGCGCGCCAGTGGTGATCCGACGGCGTAACTCCGCGGCGATCCGCGCGGACGCGGGCTCCGCTTCATCCTGTACCGCACCGTCGTCGTTCGCCACGAAATCTCCCGACCGTACTAGTGCACCGGATCGTCGTGCAGCCTGACCCGCCAAGGATGCCACCGTGCGGAGTTGGTGCACTAGTGCCGTTCTTGGCCGGATCAGCACGTGGCCAGGATGCTGGCGGCCAAGCGCGTACCGGGTTAACAAGACGCAGGAGGCAAGGGATGGGCAAGGCGATTCGGAACTGGATGGGTGCCGGCGCGATTGCGGTCGGGCTGGCTTCGGTTCCCCTGAGCGCGGCGGCGGGCACGGCGGACCGGGGCGCGAATCCGGCCGTGGTCCGCACGGCTCAGGGCGCGGTGCGGGGCACGGTCGCCGCGGACCACCGCTCGTTTCAGGGCATTCCCTACGCGAAGCCGTTGAACAAGAAGCTGCGCTGGCGGTCACCGCAGCCGAGGGAGCCGTGGAAGGGCGTTCGTGACGCCAGGAAAGCCGCTCGTGGGTGTGCTCAGCCGCAAGGGCTGCCGATGGACCGGGCCAGTGATGCCGAGGACTGTCTGTATCTGAACGTCACCACCCCGCCGGAACATGCGGACAAGCCGCTGAAGCCGGTGGTGGTATGGCTCCACGGCGGACACTTCTTCCTCGGACAGGGGGACACCTGGGGCGGCCGCAGGATGGCCGTGGAGGGCGACGTCGTCGTGGTGACGGTCAACTACCGCCTGGGCCCGCTCGGGTTCCTGACCCATCCCGGCCTGGAGCGGTCGCCCGGCACCGCGGGCAACTTCGGCATCGAGGACCAGCAGGCCGCGCTGCGCTGGGTGCGGGCGAACGCGGCGGCTTTCGGCGGCGACCCGGACAACGTGATGCTCGCCGGCCAGTCGGCCGGTGCGGCCAGCGTCTGCGCCCATCTCGCGGCACCGGGTTCCCAGGGGCTCTTCCACCGAGCGGTCCTGCAGAGCAACTCCTGCACTGCCCCGCTGCGCACCCGCGCGGAAGCGGTGGCCGGAGCCGAAGCCCTCATCAAGAGGACCGGATGTGACGAGGATGCCGCCGGTGTGGCCGCGTGCATGCGCGAACTGCCGGCCCGGAGGCTGATCAAGGCCGCCGGGTTCCCGGGCGAGTCCGCCTGGGAACCCGCCCCGGTCGCCGGCGGGTCCGTGCTCCCGGTCGACCCCGCCGAGGCGCTGGCCACGGGACGCTTTCACCGTGTGCCCGTCCTCATCGGCGCCACCGCTGATGAGTACCGCGCGCACGTGTGGGGCATGGAGCGCACCCACATGCTGTGCGCATCCGATCAGAAGCCTCCCTGCGACCTCACTGACGACCAGTACCGGGAGCAGATCCAGGCCGCCTTCGGTGAGCACGCCGACAAGGTCCTCGCCCGGTACCCGGTGGACGACTACGAGACTCCCTCCGAAGCGCTGTCGGCAGCCATGACCGACTTCCAGTACGCGTTGCCGATCCTGGACACGGCGCGCGCCTTCAGCCGGTACGTCCCGACCTACATGTACGAGTTCGCCGACCGGGACGCCCCCTTCTTCACCGAGGCGGCACCGGTGACCTTCGCGACCGGCGCCTACCACACGGCCGAATTGCCCTACCTGTTCGACGTCGACTACTCAGAGCCTCCGACGGTCGCGCAGGAGGGCCTTTCCGACATCATGGTCGGCTACTGGACGAGGTTCGCGCACAACGGCGACCCCAACCGCCGTGGCCTGCCGTCCTGGCCGCGGTTCGACATCCGGTCCGGTCACGTGCAGCGTCTCGCCACCGGGCCGGACGACATCGGACGCACGGACTTCGTACGCGCACACCACCTCGGCTTCTGGCGCTCCCTGACGGGCCAGACAGGCTCTAGTGGTCGGGCGCCTCGCTCTTGATCTTTATGAGGGCGTTCAGTTCCGCCACCGCCCGCGCCGCGCGCGCCTTCTCCGAGCCCTGGATGCCCATCGCGCCCACGACGTTGCCGTCGGCGAGGTCGAGGCGGGGCCAGGGCTCGGCGTCGGGCAGGCTGATGCCGAGGATCTCGGCCCACTCGTAGCGGTGGACCCGCACCGCGTTCACCACGGTCACGCCGTCGTCGTCGGCCTCCACCCGCAGGCGGCCCAGCAGGTGGAGGATGAAGGCGACGGCGCAGCCGAAGACGAGCACCCCGATGCGGTCGGGGATGTGGAACTGCTCCGGCAGGATGACCGCGAGGATCAGGGCGCCCCCCACCATGATCGCCGCGAGCGTGTAGGCCACGACGCGGGCCCTTTTCGGACGCCAGACGACGGGGAGGGGCGGCGCGGGAACACTGGGGAACATGAGCCCAAACGTTAGCGCGATCCGGAGGTGAGCCCGCGCAACAGGACCGCCGTCTCCAGGGCGGCCACGGTCGCCTCGTAGCCCTTGTCCTCCTTCGAGCCGGGGACGCCCGACCGTTCGACGGCCTGGTGGACGCTGTCACACGTCAGCACGCCGTTGCCGACGGGCGTCGACTCGTCGAGGGAGATCCGGGTGAGACCGCTGGTCACCGAGTCGCAGACGTACTCGAAGTGGGCCGTCTTGCCGCGGATGACCGCGCCCAGCGCCACCACGGCGTCGTGGGTGCGTGCCAGCGCCTGCGCCACCACGGGGATCTCCAGCGATCCGGCGACCCGGACCACGGTCGGGGTCGCGCCGCACTCCTTCGCCGCCACCAGCGCGCGCTCCAGGAGCTGGTCAGTGATCTTCTCGTGCCACTTGGCCGCGACGATGCCCACCGTCAGGCCCTCCGCTTCGACCGGCCAGATCTCCGGTCGTCCGCCGCCACTCATGGTTACTCCTCAGGGATCTCGTGACCGAGGCGGTCACGCTTGGCGTACAGATACTTCTCGTTGTACGGGTTCACGGCCACCGGCATCGGTTCCCGGCCCAGGACCTTGATGCCGTATCCGTCCATCCCCCGCATTTTGGCGGGATTGTTGGTGAGCAGGCGAACCGACTTCACGCCCAGGTCGCCGAGCATCTGCCCGGCGTTGGAGAACTCGCGGGCGTCGACCGGCAGGCCGAGTTCGAGGTTGGCGTCGACGGTGTCGTGGCCGGCGTCCTGGAGGGCGTAGGCGCGGAGCTTGGCGAGCAGGCCGATGCCCCGGCCCTCGTGGCCGCGCAGGTAGACGACCACCCCGCGCCCCTCCTCGGCGATGGCGGCCATGGCGTGGTCGAGCTGCACGCCGCAGTCGCAGCGCAGCGAGCCGAGCACGTCGCCGGTCATGCACTCCGAGTGGGCTCTCACCAGCACGTTCTCGCCGTCGTCGAGGTCGCCGTAGACGAGGGCGAGGTGCTCGCCGCCGTCGAGGGAGCTGGCGAAGCCGAAGGCCTTCCACATGCCGTAGCGGTTGGGGATGGACGTCTCGGCGACCCGGGTCACCACGCGCTCGGAGCGGCGGCGGAACTCGATGAGCTGCTCGATGGAGACCAGCGCCAGGTCGTGCTCGTCGGCGAACACGCGCAGCTCCGGCAGGCGGGCCATCGTGCCGTCGTCGTTCACCACCTCGGCCAGCGCGCCGGCCGGGGTGAGCCCGGCCAGCCGGGCCAGGTCGACGGCCGCCTCGGTGTGGCCCGGACGCACCAGCACGCCGCCGTCACGGGCCCGCAGCGGGAAGATGTGGCCGGGCCTGACCAGCTCGAACGGTTCGGTGGCCGAGTCGGCCACGGTGCGGATGGTGCGGGCCCGGTCGGCCGCGCTGATGCCGGTGGTGACCCCGTCACGGGCGTCGACACTGATCGTGTACGCCGTCCGCATGCGCTCCCGGTTGTCCTGCACCATCAGCGGCAGCCCCAGCCGGTCGAGGTCCTCGCCCCGCATGCCGACGCAGATGACACCGGAGGTGTGCCGGATCGTGAAGGCGAGGGTCGCGGCCGTGGCCTTCGACGCGGCGAAGATGAGGTCGCCCTCGTTCTCGCGGTTCTCGTTGTCGACCACCACGACCGGCTTGCCGTCGCGTATGTCGGCGATGGCCCGTTCGATCGGATCGAGCCTGATGTCACTCATACTGCGACCGCCTCTTTCTGCTGCCACTGCTTGCGCCAGTTCACGAATCCGGTGAGGACCAGGACGAAGAACACCGCGTACACCGCCCCGGAGACGACGAGCCCCGACCGGAACGCGAGCGGCACCCCCACGAGGTCGACGGCGATCCAGACGAGCCAGAAGTCGGTCAGCGCCCTGCCCTGGGCCCAGGTCGCCACCGCGCTGCCGACGAAGATGTAGGCGTCGGCCGCCACCAGGAAGTACCCCTCGGGCAGCGGCGCGTGCGCGCCCCACGAGAGCCCGGTGACGAAGAAGAACCACCCGACGAGGGCAGTGCCGACGACCACCGTGCCGGCCAGGAACAGCCGCTCGGCGTAGGTGGCGGGCCGCACGTCGAGCTGCTCGCCCTGGCTCTTCCAGCGCACCCAGCCGTAGATCGCCAGCACGCCGAACAGGACCTGCTTCAACGCGTTGCCGGTCAGTCCGGCGTTGATCGAAGCGGCCAGGAGCAGGACCGACGCGGTGAGCTGGACCGGCCAGGTCCACAGCGAGCGGCGGATGGCGAACACGACCGTGGCCAGGGCCAGGATGTTGCCGATGAGGTCGGTCCAGAGGACGGTCGTACCGAAGACCTCGAAACTGGCGTTCATCGGACGACCAGCTTTTCCACGTACTTCGCGATGACGTCGGCCTCCAGGTTCACCGGGTCTCCGGCGACCTTCCGGCCGAGAGTGGTCAAGGCCAGCGTGGTGGGGATCAGGCTGACGGTGAAGCTCTCCTCGGACACCGAGGCGACGGTCAGCGAGACCCCGTCCACCGTGATCGAGCCCTTGTGCACCACGTAACGGGCCAGGTCGGCGGGCAGGGAGACGGTCACGACCTCCCAGTGCTCGTCGGGCTCGCGGTTCAGGATCACGCCGGTGCCGTCCACGTGGCCCTGCACGATGTGGCCCCCGAGCCGCTGGTCGACGCGGACCGCGCGCTCCAGGTTCACCGGCGTGCCTTCGGCGAGGGCGCCGAGGCTGCTCCGGTCGAGGGTCTCCTTCATGACGTCCACGGTGAAGACGTCGCCCTTGACCTCGACGACGGTCAGGCAGACCCCGTTCACGGCGATCGAGTCGCCGTGCCCGGCGTCCTCGGTGACGATCGGGCCGCGGAAGGCCAGCCGGGCGGCCTGCGGGAGGGGGTCGACGGTGACGACCTCGCCGAGTTCCTCGACGATTCCGGTGAACATGATCAGTTCTCCTTCGGGGGTGCCGGCCGGGCGGTGATCCGCAGGTCCGGGCCAACGGGGACGACGTCTTCGAACTCCCACCGGTGGATCCCGCCGATGGTCTCCACACCCGCGTCGCCCAAGGCCGGCTTTCCCGAGCCGAGGAAGGCGGGGGCGAGGTAGGCGACGACCCGGTCGACCAGACCGGCACGCAGGAACGATCCCGCGAGCGTGGGGCCGCCTTCGAGGAAGACGCTGACGATCTGACGGTGGTGGAGTTCGGTCAGCAGCGCGGGGAGGTCGAGGCCGTGGGGGCCGCGCGGGATGCGTACAGAATTCTCGAAGGGGACATCGACCCCGACGGCGAGCAGCGTCGGCGCGGCGCCGTCGAGCACCTTCGCATCCGGGGGTGTACGCCCCGCGCTGTCGACCACGACACGGACCGGCCTGGCGGTCTGGGGCCGGACCGTGAGGTGCGGATCGTCGGCCAGCACGGTCCCGACGCCGGCCATGATCGCGTCGTGCTGCCCGCGCAGCCGGTGCACGTCGGCGCGGGCCTCCGGCGAGGTGATCCACTGACTGGTGCCGTCGGAGGCGGCCGAGCGCCCGTCGAGGGTCGCGGCGAACTTCCACGTGACGAACGGCCGCTGCTTCCGCGTGTACGTCAGCCAGTGAGCGTTCCCCCGCTCCGCCTCCGCCCGCAGGACGCCGGTCTCGACGGTCACCCCGTGGTCGCGCAGCCTTCTCAGCCCACCGGCCGCGACGGGATTGGGGTCGGGCACCGCGACGACGACGCGTTCGACGCCCGCCTTGAGCAGGGCCTCGGAACAGGGGCCGGTCCGGCCGTGGTGGTCGCAGGGTTCGAGCGTGACGTAGGCGGTGCCGCCCCGGGCCAGCTCACCGGCCTGGTCGAGCGCCCCGACCTCGGCGTGAGGCCCGCCCGCGACGGCGTGGAAGCCCTCGCCGACGACGGCGCCCTCTGCGGAGGTGATCACGCAGCCGACCACCGGATTCGGGCTCGTCGTGCCCTGCCCGCGCGAAGCGAGCTCAACAGCCCGGCGCATGAAGTGGTCGTCCACCCCGGTCCCTTCCCAACTCAGGGCTCCGGGGCATGGGCATGGAAGTGCCCAAAAACGGACGCACCCCGAAAAAGGGGCCTCGCCCGCCGCGTGCTGCCTCCCATCCGGACTTTCACCGTCGGTCCTGGAATTTCACCAGATCAACCGGCCGATGGATTCGGCCGGGTCGCGGACTGTCACCGCCGGTTCGGATTTTCACCGACCCCGGAGCACGCAATGCTTGTTTCTTGCGGCAGATTCAAGAACGCGAGCCACGGTCGGCCTTCGGCCGCCCGCATCTCGCTTCCTGATCAGCGTAAAGGCTGTTGCCTACGCAAGTTATTCCCAGTCTGCCACGAGGGTTCCGGGCGGCGTCAATGTGGCGCCGGTCGCAGTGCCCTCGGGACGGCGTTCAGGCCGGTCCGGACGGTACGCAGCGTCATCGTCGCCCACAGGTCCTCGACCGGGGTGGCGGGCAGGCCGTAGAGGCGGCGGGCCCATCGGGGCAGGCTCGCGAAGGCCACCGCGGTGATCCACGGGAAGATCGGTTTGATCAGGGTCAGCCGTGCCGGCAGGGGCGGGTTCAGCGACATCAGCCACGGGTTCGGGGCCTCGGGTACGAACCGGAGTCTCGGCCGCTCGCCCTCTATGTAGTCGCGCATCTCGCCCACCGAGTGGGGCACGTCATCGGGTGACAGGCCGACGACCTCGGCGGCGCGGCGCCATTCGTACACGAACTGATCGGCTTCCCGATCCGTGATGGAGACCCCGGAGCGGCGGGCCGTCGACAGGTAGGAGTCGACCTCCCCGACGTGCACCCAGCGCAGCGAGTCGGGTTCGTCGAGGTGGTAGCGGTCGCCGACGTCGGGATCGTAGGCGGTCAGGGTCGCGTGGATCTTGCGGACCCGCGCGGCGGCCTTGTCCACCTCCTCACCCGTGCCGTAGGTGCGGACGCGGACGAACTCGGTCGTGCGCAGGAACCGTCCCCACGCCTCGGCGGGGTCGAGCAGCGCCGAGTTCTGGATCACCCCGCGCATCGCCCGGGGGTGGAGGCCCTGCAGCAGCAGGGCCCGGAAGCCGCCCACGAAGAGGACCGGCTCCGCCATCACCCGCCAGGTGACCGAACCGGGTCCGAACAGCCCGCTTTGGTCCATGGGGTCACGCTACGCCCCTTCCGCCAGCGCACGAAGGGCCTGGACCGCCGCGGCGGGGTCGTCGCGGCCGTAGACGGCGTTCCCGGCCACGAACACGTCGGCGCCCGCCTCGGCGCAGCGCTCGATCGTGTCGTCGGACACCCCGCCGTCGACCTGGATCCAGATCTCCATGCCGTGCTTGGAGATCAGCTGGCGGGCCCGGCGGATCTTGGGCAGCACCCCGTCGATGAACCGCTGCCCGCCGAACCCGGGCTCCACGGTCATCAGCAGCAGCATGTCGATCTCGGGCAGCAGGTCTTCATAGGAGTCGACGGCCGTCGCCGGGTTCAGCGCGAACCCCGACCGCGCGCCCGCGCTCCGGATGCCCCGCAGGGTGCGCACCGGCGCCTTGGCCGCCTCGGCGTGGATGGTCACGCTCTGGGCGCCCGCCTCGGCGTAGCCGATCGCCCAGCGGTCGGGGTCTTCGATCATGAGATGACAGTCGACCGGGGTCGAGACCGCCTTCAGCAGCGACTCCACCACGGGCAGCCCGAGGGTCAGGTTGGGCACGAAGTGGTTGTCCATCACGTCGACATGGAGCCAGTCGGCGGCGCCTTCGACCCGGGCGGCCTCGTCGGCCAAGCGCGCGAAATCGGCGGACAAAATGCTGGGCGAGATCTGTACGGCCATGACGGAGGAGTCTACGCGGGAAGGTTTTGTGCCCTCATGAACCTGCGGATGATCTGCGCAAACTAACCTCGAACCATGATCAGCGCAGCCGGCCTGACCAAGGTCTACGGCGGGAAGACCGCCCTCGACCACGCCGACTTCGCGGTGCGGCCGGGTGTGGTGACGGGCTTCCTCGGCCCGAACGGAGCCGGGAAGTCGACCGCGATGCGACTGATCCTGGGCCTCGACCGCGCGACCTCCGGCTCGGTCACCGTCAACGGGCGCGCCTACCGCGACCTGCCCGCCCCTCTCCGTGAAGTGGGCGCGCTGCTGGAGGCGAAGGCGTGGCACGGGGGGCGGTCGGCGTACGACCATCTGCGGTTCCTGGCCCGCACCAACGGCATCCCCAAGAGCCGGGTCGGCGAGGTGCTGGACATCGTCGGTCTGTCCGACGTCTCCGGGAAGCGCGCGAAAGGCTATTCGCTCGGCATGGGCCAGCGGCTCGGCATCGCCGCCGCCCTGCTGGGCGACCCCGGGACGCTGATGTTCGACGAGCCGGTCAACGGGCTCGACCCCGAGGGCATCCTGTGGATCCGGCGGCTGATGCAGTCGCTCGCCGCCGAAGGGCGGACCGTCTTCGTCTCCAGCCACCTGATGTCCGAGATGGCGGTCACCGCCGGGCACCTGATCGTCATCGGCCGCGGCCGGATCCTGGCCGACACCTCGATGAACGACTTCATCGCCGCCAACGCCACCAGCCACGTGCGGGTCCGCTCCCCCGAACGGCAGGCCCTCGGCCGGGTCATCGCCGGCCAGGACTGGCGCGCCGCCGCCACCGACGACGGCTCCATCCTCGTGTACGGCGTCACCCCCGCCGACGTCGGCGACCTGCTCCACCAGGCGGGCCTGCGGGTGCACGAACTCGCCTCGGTCCAGCCGTCGCTGGAGGAGGCGTTCATGCGGCTGACGGCCGACAGCATCGAGTTCCACGGGGGCGGGTGATGACCTTCGCGCGGGCCGTGGCCGGGGAATGGATCAAGGTCTGGACGGTCCGGTCGACGCTGTGGAGCATGCTGGCGACCGTCGTGGTGACCGTGGGGCTGTCGTCGCTGCTGGCGCTGGCGTACACGCTGTCGTACGACCGGCTCGGCATCCGCGCCCGGCTGGCCTTCGACCCGGTCGCCTACGGGCTGGCCGGGCTGAACTTCGGGGTGATCACCCTGGGCGTGCTCGGAGTGCTGGTGGTGTCGACCGAGTATTCGTCGGGGCTCATGCGGACGTCGCTGTCGGCGGTCCCCCGGCGCTCGAAGCTGCTGGCCGCCAAGGCCGTGGTGCTCGCCGTGATCGCGCTGGTCGTGGGGCTGATCTCGTCGTTCCTGGCGTTCTTCGCCTCACAGGCCATCTTCGGCATGCGGCGGCTCGGGGCGGGGATCGGCGACCCGGAGGTGCTGCGCGCGGTGACCGGCGGCGGGCTCTACCTGATGCTGATCGCGCTGATCTCGCTGGGCGCGGGAGCGATCGTGCGGCACACCGCCGGGGCGATCACGTCGGTGCTCGGGGTGCTGTTCGTGGCCCCGATCTTCGGGGTGTTCCTGCCGGAGGACTGGGGGCGTACCGTCCAGAAGTTCCTGCCCCCGGCCGCCGGAAGCGCCATCCTGACCACCCGCGAGACACCGATCACCCTGCCTCCGTGGCAGGGCTTCGGCGTCTTCGCGGGCTACACGGCCTTGGTGCTGCTGATCGCTTTCGCCCTGTTCAGGCGCCGCGACGTTTGAGCAGTGCCAGGAACATGCCGTCGGTGCCGTGGCGGTGGGGCCAGAACTGGGCGTAGGGACCGTCACCGAGCCCCGGAACCTCGGGCAGGAACGAGCGCGCGTCGAGCGTCTCGGCCAGTTCGGACATGTCGCCCACGACGGCCCGCGTCTCGGCGATGTGGGGTGAGCAGGTCACATAGGCGACCACGCCACCCGGCCGGACCGCCGTCAGAGCCGACCGCAGCAGCTTGCGCTGGAGCGCGGTCAGCTCGGGGATGCCACGCGGGTCGCGCCGCCAGCGGGCCTCCGGACGACGCCGCAGCGCCCCCAGCCCGGTGCACGGAGCGTCGAGCATGACCCGGTCGAACACGCCCTCCCGCCAGGGCGGGTTGGTCGCGTCGGCCACCACGACGGTGGCCTCCTTGGTCGCCTGCCAGGCCAGCCGCGCCCGGTGCTCCTGCGAGTCGCCCGCGAGCAGCCGCGCGCCGGTCTGCGTCGCCACCGCGTCGAGCAGGCCCGCCTTGCCGCCGGGACCGGCGCACATGTCGAGCCAGTTGCCGTCGCGGTCGTCGAGCGGCACCCGGGTCAGCGCGAGGGCGACGAGCTGGCTCGCCTCGTCTTGCACCGCCGCGCGCTGCTCGCCGATCGCCTTGAGCTGACCGGGGTCGCCCTCGGTCAGGTAGGCGCCGTAGGGCGAGTAGGGGGCGGGCTCGGCACCGGCGTCGACGAGCTCGTCGATGGTCGCCCGGCCGGGCCGCGCCACCAGGGCCACGCGGGGCCGCTCGTTGTCGGCCTCCAGGGCCTTGGCGGTCTCGTCGATCGACCCGCCGATCGCGTCGCGCAGCGCGACGACGATCCACTTCGGGTGGCTGTAGGTGATCGACAGATGGCCGATCGGGTCGTCTTCGATCGGCGGCGCCACGGCCTTCAGCCACTCGTCGAGCGACCGCTGGCTCACCTTGCGCAGGATCGCGTTGGCGAACTTCGACGGACCCTGGCCGACCCGCAGCCGGACCAGGTCGATCGTGGCGCTGACGGCCGCGTGGGCCGGGATGCGGGTGCGCAGAAGCTGGTGGACGCCCAGGCGCATGGCGTCGAGAAGCGGCGGGTCGATCTCCTCCGGCGGGCGGTCGCTGCAGGCGGCGATCACCTCGTCGTAGGTGCCGAGACCGCGCAGGGTGCCGTAGGCCAGCTCGGTCGCGAGGGCGGCGTCGCGACCGGAGATGTCACGCTGCCGCAACATCTGCGGCAACAGGAGGTTGGCATAGGCATCGCGCTCGTCGACGGCCCTCATCAGGTCGTAGGCCGCGTTCCTGGCCTCGTCACGGACGGGTTTGGGGGGCCGCGGGGGGCCGCCGCGCCGACCGGTGGAGCGGGGCCGGCCCGTGGGGTTGTTGCCCCGGTTCGTCATCTGGCGGTTGCCTTTGGTTGGTGGTGGCGAGCGATCATTCAGCGTAGCTCAGCCGAGGTGGTCGCCTTCCCCGATTCGGGCACCGCGGGCCCAATCGCCCGCCGTCATCGGCTTCTTCCCCTCAGCTTTTACCTCGCCGAGAAGGACGGGATGGCTGGCCGTCCCGGCCCACACGCGATTCTTCTGGACGCGCAGCTCACCCGGCGCCAGCTTCTCGGCCTCCGGGGCGGGGGTGACGGCTCCGAGCTTGAGCCGGTGGCCGCGGAACTCGGTCCAGGCGCCGGGATTGGGCGTACAGGCCCGGATGAGCCGGTCGACCCGCAGCGCGGGCGTGGTCCAGTCGACCCGGGCGTCGTCGACCGCGATCTTCGGCGCCAGGCTGACGCCCTCGCCGGGCTGCGGCCGGGCTTCGAGGGTCCCGTCGTCGATGCCGTCGATCGTGGCGGCCAGCAACCCGGCACCCGAGTAGGCCAGCCGCTCCAGGAGTTCGCCGCTGGTGTCGCCGGGCCGGATCTCCTCGGTGACCACCCCGAAGACGGGCCCCGCGTCGAGCTCTTTCACGATCCGGAACGTGGCCGCACCGGTGATCTGGTCGCCGTGCAGCACCGCGTGCTGGACGGGGGCCGCGCCGCGCCAAGCGGGCAGGAGCGAGAAGTGCAGGTTGACCCAGCCGTGGACCGGGATGTCGAGCGCCGACTGCGGCAGCAGCGCGCCGTAGGCGACGACCGGGCAACAGTCGGGCGCGATCTCCCGCAGCCTCTCGAGGAACGCGGGATCGCCGGCCTTCGCGGGTTTCAGCACCTCGATGCCCGCCTCGGCGGCGAGCTCGGCCACCGGGCTGGGGTGGAGTCTCCGGCCGCGCCCCGCCTGGGCGTCGGGCCGGGTCACCACGGCGACCACCTCATGGCGCGAATCGAGCAACGCCCGCAGAGACGGCAGCGCGGTCTCGGGGGTGCCCGCGAAGACGAGACGCACTAGATGGCCCTCCCACCGGTGGCGTGCGGCGAGTAGCGCACGACGGGCGCCAGCCCGCTCCACTCGGCCTCCCGGACCGCCTTCATGGCGAGCTTGCGCTGCGCGGCGTCCATGCGGTCGATGAACAGGATGCCGTCGAGGTGATCGGTCTCGTGCTGGAGGCACCGGGCCATCAGGTCGGTGCCCTCGATGGTGACCGGCTCACCGTGCATGTCGAAGCCCTTGGCGACCGCCCGGATCGCGCGCGGCGTCGGGAACGCCAGCCCCGGGAAGGACAGGCAGCCCTCGTCGCCGTCCTCGTCGCACTCCTCGCCCAGGTCGAGGACGGGGTTCACCAGATGGCCGACGACGTCGTCGATGTTGTAGGTGAAGACCCGGAGCCCGACGCCGATCTGCGGGGCGGCGAGACCGGCGCCCGGGGCGTCCATCATCGTGTCGGTGAGATCCTTGACCAGCTTGCGCAGTTCCTTGTCGAAGGTCTTGACCGGCTCCGCCGGAGTGCGCAACACGGGGTCGCCGAACAGGCGGATCGGCTGAACTGCCACCAGAAGGCTCCTTGGACTAGGGATCGCTCCAGTTTAGGGGCGACCGCCGTCACCGCGTCCCGGTCTTGTCAGCCGTCGCGCTAGAGCGAGCGGGCCTTCATCGCGGTCTTGCGGGCGGCCTTGGCGACGACCACGTCGGGGTGGTGCTTGCCCAGCAGTTCGAGCACGGCCAGGGTGTCGGGATGGTCGGCGCCGCCCATGGCGGGCACCAGGCTGAGCAGGTCGTCGCCGAGCACGTCGAGGTCGCCGCCCTTGGCGGGCGCGCCCAGGTAGAGCAGGGCGGCCAGGGTGTCGACGGCCACCCAGGCGCCGTCGGTCTCGCCGAGAGCCGGAGCGTCGAAGTCGCGCACACCCAGCCAGGCGGCGGCGTAACGCCACATCAGCGGCTCGTCGAGCGCCTCGCGCACAGCGGGAGAGGCCTCGGGACCGAGCTCCTCCAGGATGGTCCCGGCGGTGCCGCGCTGGGCGGCGTTGCCTGTCGCGGCGATCTTGATGAGGTCGCGGGCCGCCTCCTCGGGGGCCCGCCGCTCCAGCCACAGGCTGGCCGCGCTGGCCGACGCCTTCCCGGCGATCAGCGCGTCGATCAGCTCACCGGCGGTCAGCAGGGCCAGCCCCTCGATCTCGCTCAGCGACGGCGCGTCATGCCCTTCACGCAGCAGGTCGCGGCGCACCGCCCAGACCCCGATCGGCGTCAGCCGCACCGAATCGGCCCCGGCCCGCTCGATCAGCCCGCAGTAGGCCAGCAGCTCCATCGCCGCGGCCAGCTCGGTCGGCAGCACCAGGCGCAGCCGCCGCAGCTCGTGGAGGCCCGCCTCGCAGCCGACCTCGTGGGCCTGCAGGATGCCGGTCGTGAGCAGCGTCACCGACATGCCCTCACGCACCGAGTACATGGTGGCCAGGATCTCGGTCAGGTGCTCGTCGACGACCTTCGACCCGGTCAGCCCGTGTTCGTCGGTGCGGTCGAGGACGTCCATGACGACGCCGTCCCAGAACTCCATCGTGTCGCGGAACCCGGGCCCCGGCCGCGCGCCCTCAGCGGTGATCTCGGTCAGCCGGCCGTTGACCGCGACGATCCACAGCAGCCGCAGCCGGTCAGGCTTCAGACCCAGTTCCTGTACGACCTGAGCAGCGTCCCCAGGCAGCAGAGTGTGGTCGTCGGCGACGGGCCTGGTGCCCGTCCAGGCGGCGAGACGGACCGCGTCGCGAACCAGGGGAACCGACCGGACCTGAGCGGCGAGCTCGTCGTCGAGCGCCAGCTCGACCGGCGGAAAGGTGAGCACGTCGCTGTCGAGGATCGCTGAACCTGGCATTCCTGCAACTTACTCCACAGCAGTTATCTGATGCCCCGCGAACGAGCCTTGAAGGCGGCCTTCCTGGCGGCCTTGGCGGCGTTCCGGTCGGGCAGCGTGTGCCCGAGCAATTCAAGCACCTGCACGACGTCGGGATGCTCCACTTTCCACATGTCCTCGATCACCTCGGGCGACGGCCCCGAGGCCGCCATGTTCTCGGCGAACGACTCGGGATCGGCCTCGGCCGCCGGAATCGCGAGGGCCAGCATGTCGACGCTGACCCACAGCATCTCGTCGTCGGTCATCGACGGCGCCCCCAGCCGACGGGCCGTCAGCCAGTGGATGACGTGGGGCCGCAGCTCCTGGTCGGACAGATATCCCCGGACGGCCGACTCGGCCTCGAACCCGAGCCGGTCGACGATCGTGACCGCCACCCCGCGCACCTCGGCCGGCGCCCCGACGACGGCCGCCAGCAGTTCTTCCGCGGCTTCGGCGGGCGAACGCGCCCCCAGCCACCCGGCGATGTCGGGCTCGGCCCCCTCGGGTGTGAAGCCGTCGGAGAGGAGCCCGGCGATGAGCCCGCTCGCATCCCCCTCGGCCAGAACGGGGGCGATGGGGGCGTCGAGCCCGAGTTCGGCGTACATCTCCCGGATTCCCCACATCCCGTGCGGGGTCAGCATCAGACCCTCGGCGGTGACGGCCACGGTCCCGGCGGCGGCGAGCCCTTCGAGGGCCTCGGTCAGGTCACCCACCGGCCCGTCGTCGGCCACCTCACTGAGGTAGTCGCCGACGGCCTCGACCGGCACGGGCACCTGGAGGCGGTAGAGGAGGTCGTGGATGGCGTACACCTCCTTGTCGACCACCGCCGACCCGGTGACCTCGCCGCGGTCCTCACCCAGGAACTCGACCAGGCCCACCCACAGGTCGAGCACGTCTTCGTCGGCCCGATCCTCCAGAGCCTTGAACCCTGCCTCAGCACTGACCTGGACACCGTCGAGCTCCGCGAGCCCGAGCGCGATGGCGAGCCCCCAGGCGACCGAAGGCCGCGCGACCCGACGGGCGGCGAGTTCCTTGGCGTCTTTGACCCTGAGCGCCTTGCGAGTGGTGGCGGTGGCCCCGGTGCCGACCATCCACGCCACGACGGTGTGGGCGTCGCGCAGCAGCGGCACCTCACGCACCATCTTGGCGACCTCGGCCGGCGCCGCCAGCCGCACGGGCGGCAACGGCGCACACCCCGGACAGTCGCAGTCTTCGTCGAGGGTGAGGCTGCGCCCCTGCCCGAGCCGAGGCGCGGCGTCGTCGACCCCCGGCTCGATGAGCTCGAACGTGTCGGCCCCGATGACACTGAAAATGCTCTTCGCCATGCCGAACTTCGACGAGTCGGCCAGCGCCGACGGCATGAGCGGCCCGACCCGGTCGAGCGCCGCCCGCATCTCGGCGGCGGTCGCGTCGTCGATCTCGCCGGTGGAGACGAGGAAGTCGACGAGCGTGCGCGCCGCCGCGACGATCCCGGCGGCGCTGTCGGGCGGAGTGATCACCTTGCGTGGGTAGATCTCCAGCAACAGTTCCTCGAAGGTGGCCGGACGGAAGTCCCCCGGCTCCCCGACCTCCAGATAGTCGCTGGCGTAGTCGCACAGCAGCCTGATCTCGTCAGCGTCGGGCGTGACACCGTTTTCGTGCCCCCACACACGCAGGCCGACGATGGCCCGGTTCACCCATTCGATCGACACAGGGAGACGCTAACGGGTTACTGACCGCATCGCGAATCGACGCCCTCGCCCCTAGATCAGGTCACAGCAGATCAAGCCCCCCAGACCACCTGGCAGCCCCACCCAACCAGGCCGAACGACAGAGAAGCGAGCCTCCGGCAACGCGTCGAGCGCCCCGAGAAGCCAGCCGGGACGGGCTCAGGTCACAACAGATCAAGCGGGTCGATGTCCACCCTGACCACTTCAGCTGCCTTCCGCGCGGACCTGACGCCGGCGGCCCCCTTGAGGACCTTGGCCAGCTCGGCCCCCTTCGATTTGGGCGCCCTCAGGACCGCTCTCTCCTCTTCGGTACGCCCGACCGGCACCGGCCCCAGCACCTCCACGCCCTCCGGAAGGGTCACCAGCCCGAGCATCTCGCGGATGGCCGAAGGCGAGCCGGTGAGCGTGGCGACATGGGTGACGGGAGGGAAGCCGAGCTCGGCGCGGTCGCGGAGTTCACGTTCGGCATGTGTGACCGGATCCCACCGCACGAGCGCCTGAGTGACCGGCGCCCCCGCGTCGGCGAGCACGACCACCTCCCCGCCCGGCCGCACCAGCGCGGCGGCGTTCAGCCACCTCCGGAGCGCCTCCTCGGCGGCCCTGAGGTCGGGCCTGCTGAGCATCGCCCACCCGTCGAGCAGCGCGGCGGCGGCGTAACCGCCCTCCGCGACCGGTTCGGCGCCCGGCGTGGCCACCACGAGCGCCGGCGCGTCGGGCACCGACGCGAGCACCCCGTCCCGCCCCGACGTCGCGACCCTGGTCGACGGAAACGCCCGCCCCAGCTCTTCGGCCGTCCTGCGCGCCCCCACGACAGCCGCTCGCAGCCGGGGGGACCCGCAGTTGTGGCAGCGCCAGTCTCCGGCGATCCGGCCACACCAGCGGCAGTAGGGCGCCGCGTGCCCGTTCGTCAGCGCGAGTGACCCGGCGCAGTTCGAACAGTGCGCGCGAGTACGACAGTTCTGACAATTCAACGCCGGGAGATATCCCCGCCTCGGCACCTGGATCAGCACCGGCCCGCTCTCCAGCCCGGCCTTGAGCGCCCGCCAGGCGATGCTGGGCAGCCGAGCCGCCCGGGCCGCCTGGTCACGCCCGAGTTCGGCGTCGTCTCCGGCGGGCTTGACCCGGGGGGCCCACCGCCGGACCTCGTCCCGCGAGACGGTCAGCGGCTTCGCCCACCCGGTCGCGATGAGCCGCGTCCCTTCGGCGGTACGCGCGTACCCCCCGATCAACATGGCCGCCCCGGCCGCATGCACCCGGGTGGCCAAGACCTCCCGGGCGTGCGGATAAGGCGCCAGCCGCTCAGAGTGCAGGTCGTCCCCGTCATCCCAGAGCACCGCCAGCCCAAGGTTCTGTACGGGCGCGAACGCCACCGCCCGGTTCCCCACGGCGACCGCCACCTCGCCCCGCAACACCTTGAGCCACCGCCGATACCGCTCCGCAGGCCCCAGATCGGCCGTGATGGCGACATGCGGCGTCTCCCCGAGAGCAGCGGAGACCAGCGTGACGTCCTTCCCATCGGGAACCACGATCACGACCCCCCGCCCGGCCGCCATCGTCTGCTGAACAGCCTCGGCGACGGCCCCAGGCCAACTCGGCGGCCCCCCAGGCAGGGCAGCCCACACGGCCCGCACCGGACGCCCCTCGCGAAGAGCTACCAGGAAGGAAAGCCCCGCCGGATAGGTACCCCAGTAGTCGCTGACCAGGTCAACGGATTCCCCCACCCCACCAGAGACCTCGGAAAGCCCTGGATCGCCCGCATATCCCGAAATTTCGCGACCTGGCTTCGACACAGAAGAAGACGCAGAGGGAGGAGCGTCACCCTCCCGTCCAGATCCGTCGGCATAGCTGGACACACCTGCCGGACCAGCCACATCGGCCCGTTCGGGCACGCCGTCTTGGCCAGTCACGCCACCCGGGCCTGACACATCCACTTGGACGGACACGGCGACTCGTTCAGACACATCGGTTTCTTCAGGCACGCCGACTTGGCCGGACACGTCGGAACCCATGCCAGCTACTTCGGGACCCGAGCCCAACCCGAAGGAGGGCACAGCCTCTCCCTGACCCGAAATCTCACAACCCACCCTGCTCACAGGCAGGGAAGCCACATGGTCAACATCGGAAATTTCACGATCTGCGCGAGGCGCAGGCGGTGACACGGCATGCTCCGCGCCCGAAATTTCGCGACTTGTGCCGCGCGCAGCCAGAGACGACAAACCCGCTTGACCGGATGCTTGGCGACCACTGCCGGCCACGAACCGAGGCGCGCCACCGCCCGCACCGGAAACACCCGGATCCGCACCAGCCGCGAACGAAGCCTCCCCCGAGGTGCCGCCATCCACCCCGTCAGCAGGTGACCCGACTACATCCCCGTCACCAGAAGCCCTCTCGCCCCCGGCCCCGACCGTCGCGCCAAGCCCAGCCCGCTCGGACCCGGCCGCCAGCTCACGAGGTGAACCGGCGGCATCCCCGCCAGGCCCCTTCCCCACCCTGACCGTCGCACTGGTCCGAGCCTTCTTGGACACAGCCGCCGACTCACGCCCCGAAGCCTCGGCCCGGGCATGGCGCGGCGGAATCGCCAGCCGCAGCACATCGGACAACGTCCCCGCATACCGATCGGCCACGGCCCGCGCGAGAGAGGCGATCTCCGCCGTCAGCACCCGCTCCGGCGAGATCACCCGGTCAAGAAAGAGAAGCGCACCTTGGTGCTCGCTGAACTCCACCCGCTCCAGCAGGTAAGCGTCGGTCAGTTTCCCGGCGAACCGCACCCGCACCCGCACCCCGGGCAACGCGGTATCGGACATGCCCTCAGGCACCAGATAGTCGAAGAGCCGATCCAGGTGAGGCAGCGGGTTGTCGACCACCACCCGCCCCACCGGCAGCCGGGAAGCCGCCAGGGGCGCGCCGACGCCCCTCCCCCGGACCTCCGGGGAGGTCGGGAGCGCGATCAGCGCCTCCTGCGAACCCTCACTCACAAGGCCCAAGTCCTACCAGCAAGAAAAAGATCCCCGGACCGTAGCCCGGGGATCTGGGGAAAACTACAGACCGGCGGCAGCGCGCAGCGCCCCGGCGCGGTCGGTCGACTCCCAGGAGAATCCGTCACGGCCGAAGTGGCCGTAGGCGGCGGTCTCCGAGTAGATGGGACGGAGCAGGTCGAGGTCGCGGATGATCGCGGCCGGACGCAGGTCGAACACCTGGAGGACGGCCGACTGGATCGCCGAGATCTCGACGGTCTCGGTGCCGAAGGTCTCGACGAACACGCCGACAGGCTGAGCCTTGCCGATGGCGTAGGCGACCTGGACCTCGGCGCGGTCGGCCAGACCCGCGGCGACGATGTTCTTGGCGACCCAGCGCATGGCGTAGGCGGCCGAGCGGTCGACCTTCGACGGGTCCTTGCCCGAGAAGGCGCCGCCGCCGTGGCGGGCCATGCCGCCGTAGGTGTCGACGATGATCTTGCGGCCGGTCAGGCCGGCGTCGCCCATGGGGCCGCCGATCTCGAAGCGACCGGTCGGGTTGACCAGGAGGCGGTAGCCCTCCACCACGATGTCGAGGTCGGCCAGGACCGGCTCGACGACGTGCTCGCGGATGTCGGGGGCCAGCATCTCCTTGAGGTCGATCTCCGGAGCGTGCTGCGTGGACACGACGACCGTGTCGAGGCGGACGGGCTTGTCACCGTCGTACTCGATCGTGACCTGGGTCTTGCCGTCGGGGCGCAGGTAGGGGATGGTGCCGTTCTTGCGGACCTCCGACAGGCGGCGGGCCATGCGGTGGGCCAGCGTGATCGGCAGCGGCATCAGCTCGGGGGTCTCGCGGCAGGCGTACCCGAACATGAGGCCCTGGTCGCCGGCGCCCTGGCGGTCGAGGTCGTCGCCCAGGCTCTCCTCGCGGTGCTCGTAGGCGTCGTCGACGCCCTGCGCGATGTCGGGCGACTGGGCGCCGATCGAGACCGAGACGCCACAGGAGGCGCCGTCGAAGCCCTTGTGGGAGGCGTCGTAGCCGATCTCAAGGATCTTCTCCCGGATCACTCCGGGGATGTCGACGTAGGTCTCCGTCGTCACCTCTCCGGCGACGTGGACCTGGCCGGTGGTGATCATCGTCTCGACGGCGACTCGGCTCTTGGGGTCGTCCTTGAGCATGGCGTCGAGGATCGCGTCACTGATCTGGTCGGCGATCTTGTCGGGGTGGCCCTCGGTGACCGACTCGGAGGTGAACAGGCGACGGGACAACTCGTGGCTCCTCATGCAGCGGCTGCTGACGGCTAAATGGCTTCGCTGAGTGTAGCCGGACGACCGTCACCGCCGCGAAACCGTCTCACGTTACAAATCAGGAAGTGGGTCACGCGGCAGGTCCCCCGGCGCGAACGCCTCGGCGTCGGCGGCCCCCACGACGGCGACGTACTCGTCGGCGACCTCGAACGACACGCCGCCGAGCTCGATGACGGGACCGGGCGAGAAGTCGACGGGGCCGAGCCGGGTCCGGCGCGGATGACGCGCCCACACCGACGCGGGCTCGTGCCGCCCGAACACCTTGGTGGCCAGGACCGTGATCGACCGGTCGGTCACCACGACGAGATAGCCGGCGCCGTCGGCGTAGGCCGGGAAGACATAGCGGAGATCCTCACCCGGCGGCAGCAGGGCGCGGCAGCGTTCCCGGATCGCGGCGGACACGGGCATGGCCATCTCCTTCATTGCCCGGAGTCGGGGGCCCGTCCCGGAGGGCCAAACGGGCCTTTTGTGGGCCCCATTCCCTCTTTGTCCCGCGAACCGGGGCGTTACACCAGCCTGGCGGCGATGAGATCCCAGACGACCCCGGCGAGGTCGTCTTTGGGCCCGCGCGGAATCTCGACCGGTTCCCCTTCAGCTACTAGGACGGTCGCCGCGTTGTCCGGGGTTCCGAAGGCGAGATTCTCCCCTACTTGATTGACGACAAGCAGGTCACAGCCCTTCCGCGCCATCTTCGCCTGCCCGTTGGCCAGGACGTCGTCCGTCTCGGCGGCGAACCCCGCGATCACCGCGGGCGACTTCACACCGGCCCGGCGCCGCTCTCCGAGCTCCGCCAGAATGTCCGGGTTCTTGGTGAGATGAATGGCCTCGGGTTCATCTCCCGTTTTCTTGATCTTCGTACGACTCGCCGCCACCGGCCGGAAGTCCGCCACCGCGGCCGCCATCACCACCACATCGGCATCGAGGGCCGCGGCGAGCACCGTCTCCCGCAACTGCAACGCCGACTCCACCCGCACCACGTCCACCCCGGCGGGGTCGGGCAGCGACACATTGGCCGCCACGAGCGTGACCGACGCCCCCCGGGCGGCGGCGACCCGCGCCAGCGCGTACCCCTGCATCCCGGACGACCGGTTCCCGATGAACCGCACCGGATCGATGGCCTCCCGCGTACCCCCCGCCGACACCACGACGCGCCGCCCCGCGAGGTCGGGGGTGGCCCCCTTGAGCACGTTCCGGCACACCTCGAAGATCGCCGCCGGATCCGGCAGCCGCCCCTTGCCGGAGTCGGCCCCGGTCAGCCGCCCCACGGCGGGCTCGATCACGATCGCCCCCCGGGCCCGCAGGGTCGCGACGTTGGCCTGGGTGGCGGGGTGCTCCCACATCTCGGTGTGCATCGCCGGCGCGAACACGACGGGACACCGCGCGGTGAGCAGCGTGTTGGTCAGCAGATCGGAGGCGAGCCCATGGGCGGCCTTGGCGAGAATGTCGGCCGTGGCGGGCGCCACGACGAGAAGATCTGCGTTCTGCCCAATCCGTACATGCGGAACTTCCTGGACGGAATCCCAGACCTCAGCCGAAACAGGATTCCCCGAAAGCGCCGCCCAAGTGGGCTCCCCCACAAACCGCAACGCATCCCGCGTGGGCACAACTCGAACAGAATGCCCGGTTTCGGTAAACAACCGAAGAAGCTCACACGCCTTATAGACCGCGATCCCCGCGGATACCCCCAACACCACCTGATTAGCCACGGAGAAACCCTATCGAGCGCCCGCGAAGCGCCCCGCACCCCGGCCCAATTGGACGATCCCGCGCGTGACACCGATCGTCACGACCCCGGCAGAAAAGCTTTTTTCTCTCCGTTACGGCTCACGCCTGGCCGGCACCGCCCGCCGCCGCCGGCCCGCACCGTATTCGACGCCAACCGGCCGCTCCCGCCTCGCCCCGATACGAGGCGGCATCCCCACCCTGACGAGAGAACCATCGGGGTGGAGGATCAGCAGGTGGCCAATGCTCTCGCCGCATGCAGGGGGCAGCACACTTGTCGACCCGCGACCCCGGGGGCGCCCAAACGACGCACCGGTCAAACGCCCGACGAGATCTCCACGTCAGGCGTTACGGCATCAGTCGTGTGGTGCCCGCTCGGGCGCGCCTGTTTCTGGACTGAGGAGCGCAGGAGAGCGAAGCGAACCGGAGCGACGAGGGAAGAAGCAGGCTGAGAGCGCCCGAGCCCGCGTGTGCGGAGCACACGCCAAACTACACAGCGCCCTCGATGGGCTCAGAGGTCAGCAGACCCTCGGAGACCTCGCGCAGCGCGATCGAGAGGGGCTTCTCCTGGGCGTGGGTCTCAACCAGGGGGCCGACGTACTCGAGCAGGCCTTCGCCCAGCTGGGAGTAGTAGGCGTTGATCTGGCGGGCCCGCTTGGCGCCCATGATCACCAGGCTGTACTTGCTGTCGACGACGTCGAGCAGCGAGTCGATCGACGGGTTGGTGATGCCCTCGGAATAGGCGGCGCTGGTGGTCACAGTGCGGGTCCCCTAGCTAGTCGGATCGTCAGCCATCAAATCTATCAGCCGCCGACATACCTCTTGCACCGACGTGTTGACAAGGGTGAGGTCGAACTCTTTCTCGGCCGCCATCTCGATCTGCCCCGCCTCAAGCCGGCGGGCGATGACGTCGGGCGGTTCGGTGCCTCGTCCGCGCAGACGGCGTTCGAGTTCTTCCCACGTCGGCGGGGCGAGGAAGACGAGCAGGGCCTCGGGCATGCTGGCCCGGACCTGGCGCGCGCCCTGGAGGTCGATCTCCAGGAGGGTGGGCTCGCCGTTGACCAGGCGCTCCTCGACGGCTGTGCGAGGGGTGCCGTAGCGGTTGCCGGCGAACTCGGCCCACTCGAGCAGGTCACCGCCGGCGATGAGCCGATCGAACTCGGCGTCGTCGGCGAAGTAGTATTCCACCCCGTGAATTTCCCCGGGGCGGGGTTTCCGGGTAGTCACCGAGACCGACAGCCACACCTCTGGGTGTGCCCGCCGGAGCTCGGCGACGACCGTGGACTTGCCGACGCCGGACGGCCCGGAAAGGACCGTCAGGCGTGTCAGAGGCATGGAGCAACCGTATCGCGCCCCGTCCCCTCCGGTTTCCGCGGCCTCGTGAGCCGTGCTGCCGTCGGACCAGGACGTCGTGGTCACTCAATGCCCCTTGTTGTCACGCGATCCCCGGCCACCCCGAGGGATGGCCGAAAGCGTACGCCTCAGCTTTCAGCGCCACCGAATTCGCGCTCAAGAGAAGCGCGCTGGTTGGCGCCCAGTCCACGCACGCGGCGGGATTCGGCGATACCAAGACGTTCCATCAGCTGCTTGGCGCGGACCTTGCCCACGCCAGGGAGCGACTCAAGCAGAGCCGAGACCTTCATCTTGCCGATGACGTCGTCGGTCTGCCCATCCTTGAGCACCTCGCTCAGAGACACCGCGCCATGCTTGAGACGGTTCTTGACCTCAGCACGTTCCTTGCGGGCCTTCGCAGCCTTCTCAAGTGCTGCGGCGCGCTGCTCGGGGGTCAGGGGAGGAAGAGCCACGCCGGGTCACCTCGAATTTCTGTCGATGTACTCGGACGGGATGGGAAATTAGCTGGTCCTTGCCCCATCCGGCAACGTCAAGACCTGTTTCTCGCAAAGAAACTTAAATAAACTACGCCCCGTAATCGCGATTTAACTGTCCGTCGACGAAAACCGCCTCATCAGGGGCGGGACAGTGATGTGCGCCTCAGTGCCGCGGCGATGCCCGCGGCGGTCGCGCCGGGGTCCGCCGAGCCGGTGATCGGACGTCCGATCACGAGGAGGTCGGCGCCGTCGGCAAGCGCTCTCTCGGGGGTCGCGACGCGGGCCTGGTCCTGTGAGTCGGCCCCCGCCGGGCGGACTCCGGGGGTGATGAGCGTGATGCCCGCCCCGACCTCCGCGCGGACGGCGGCGACCTCCATGGGCGAGCAGACGAGCGCCTGGGCCCCCGCACCCACCGCGAGGGCGGCCAGACGGCGCACGGCGTCCTGTGGCGGCCCCTGGAGGCCGATCGCGGCCAGGTCGGGCTCCGAGAGCGAGGTGAGCACCGTGACGGCCGCGATGCGCGTCTGAGGGGCGTTGTCGACGGCCGCGCGGATCATCGCGGCCCCGCCGGTCGCGTGGACGGTCAGGAACGCGGGCTTGAGGCGGGCGACGGCCTTGGTGGCGCCGGCGACGGTGTTCGGGATGTCGTGCAGCTTCAGGTCGAGGAAGACCTGCACGCCGCTGGCGCCCCGGACGGAGGCGATCACGTCCGGTCCGTACCGGAGATACAGTTCGAGCCCGACCTTGACGGTCGAGACGTGTGGGGTCACCAGGCTCGCCCAGCGGGCCGCGGTCTCCAGGTCGGGCGCGTCCAGGGCGACGGCGATGGGTGCGGGCGTCACAGGGAACTCTCCTCACGATCATTGCGGTGGGACGGACGGTGGGCCAGGCCCACCGCGTCGGCGAGCCGGTCGAACCCGCGCTCCTGGAGGAGTTCCTCCAGCTCTCTCAGCACGCGGTGACCGGCGTAAGGGTCGTGGAACAGGACCGTACCCACCCCCACCGCGCAGGCTCCGGCCAGGACCAGCTCAAGGGCGTCGCGGCCACTCACGACGCCGCCCATGCCGATGACGGGGGTGCCGGGGAGCGCGGCGTGCACCTGCCAGACGCACTTGACGGCCAGCGGCTTGATGGCGGGCCCGGACAGGCCGCCGGTCCCGGCGGCCAGGGCCGGACGCATCCGGTCGACGTCGATGGCCATGCCGACCGGATTGTTGATCATCGCCAGGGCCTCGGCGCCGCCGTCGACGCACGCCTTGGCGATGGCGACCACATCGGCCACGTCGGGCGACAGCTTGGCGATCACGGGGAGGTCGTACCGCGCGGCGGTCCTGACGGCCGAGACGACCTCGCCGGCGGCCGAGGGGTCGCGGGCGAAGACGCGGCCCCTGTCCTCCACGTTGGGGCACGACAGGTTGACCTCAAGAGCAGTCACGCCGGGGGCGTCGGTGAGCTTGCGGGCCAGGGCGGCGAACTCGGCGACGCTGCCGCCGCCGATCGACACGACGGTCCGGACGCCGCGCTCGGCCAGCCAGGGCAGCTCCCTGGTCAGGAACGCGTCGATGCCCGGCCCCTGGAGCCCCACGGCGTTGAGAAGCCCTGAGGGCGTCTCGGCCATGCGGGGGGTGGGACGACCCGCCCGGGGCGACATCGTGATCGTAGGGGTCGTCAGGGCCCCCAGACGGGCCACGTCGGCGAAGGGAGCCAGCTCGCGGCCGGTCCCGGCGCAGCCGGAGGCGGTCAGGATCGGGTTGGGCAGTTCGACGTGCGCCAGGTAGGTGCGCATGTCAGCGGGCACGGTCGCCTCCCGGCGCGCCGTGGGCGTCGAACGGGATCGTGCCGACGTCGTCGAACCTGACCCGCTCGCCCCGGAAGACCGGGCCGTCGACGCAGGCCCTGGTCATGCGGGTGACGCCGTCGTCGCCGATGACGGGAACGGTACATGTCATGCAGATCCCGATGCCGCAGGCCATCATCTCCTCGACGCTGACCTGCACGGGGATGTCGAGTTCCGCGCACACGGCGGTCACGCGGCCCAGCGTCGCCATCGGCCCGCAGGCGTAGACGACGTCGGCGTGCGTGTCGGCGATCACGGCGGGCAGGACGTCGACCACCGACCCCTGCACGCCCAGGGAACCGTCGCGGGTCGTGAGGGTCGCCGTCTCCGCCATCCGGCGGGCCCGCAGCGCGCCGAAGACCCGGTCGGAGGACGCGGCGCCCAGCACGAAGTCGACCCGGCAGTTGCGCTGCTGGAGCACGTCCGCCAGGGCGAACAGGCCGGCCGCGCCGTATTCGGAGCCGACGAGCAGGCAGGAGGCGGGGTCGCGCGGGATCGGGAAGGGCCGTCCCAGCGGGCCGATGAGATCCAGCGGATCACGGGCCCGCCGGTCGGCCAGCCAGGCGGTGCCGGCGCCGCGCACGGTGAAGACCAGCTCGACGGTGCCGCCGTAGTCGGGCTTCACGTCGTGCACGGCGAAGGCCCGGCGGGTGAGGGTGCTGGTGCGGGGCCCGCCCACCGCCACGGTGACGAAGTGGCCGGGCCGGAAGCGGTCGGCGATGCCCGGCGCGACGACGGTCATCGCGTGGTAGGCGTCGATCCGGCGCATGGTCAGCACCGTCCCCGTCACCTGCACCGGGCTCCCGGCCACGTCGAACTCCCTTGTCAGCCCCGCAGGCGCTGAGCGTGCTCCTGCAGCGAGCGCACGCCCACGTCGCCGCGGACGATGTGCTGGATCCCCTGCACCGCGGCGGCCAGGCCCTGGACCGTCGTGATGCAGGCGATGCCGCGCAGCACGGCGGCGGTGCGGATCTCGTAGCCGTCGAGCCGCGGCCCGGCCTGGCCGGGGCTGCCGAACGGGGTGTTCACGATGAGGTCCACCTCCCCGTCGAGGATGCGCCGCACGATCGTCGGTTCGCCGTCGGCGCCCGGTCCGTCGCTCTGCTTTCGCACGATCTTGGCATGGACGCCGTTACGGCGCAGCACCTCAGCCGTACCCTCCGTCGCCAGGATCTCGAAGCCGAGCTCGGCCAGAGCCTTGACGGGGAAGATCATCGCCCGCTTGTCCTTGTTGGCGACCGACACGAACGCCCTGCCCTTGGTGGGCAGACCGCCGTAGGCCGCCTGCTGGGACTTGGCGTAGGCCGAGCCGAAACCGGCGTCGATGCCCATGACCTCGCCGGTCGAGCGCATCTCCGGGCCGAGCACGATGTCGACGCCGAGGAACCGGTCGAAGGGCAGCACTGCTTCCTTCACCGCGATCGGGGAGTCGAGGGGCAGGGTGCCCCCGTCCCCGGTGGAAGGCAGCATGCCCTCCTCGCGCAGCTCGGCGACGGTGGTGCCCATCATCACCCGGGCCGCCGCCTTCGCCAGCGGCACCGCCGTGGCCTTGGACACGAACGGGATGGTCCGGCTGGCGCGGGGGTTGGCCTCCAGGACGTAGAGGACGTTCGCCGCCAGGGCGTACTGGACGTTCAGCAGCCCGCGCACCCCGACGCCGCGCGCGATGGCCTCGGTGGCGGTCCGGATGCGCTTGATGTCGTGGCTGCCGAGGGTGATCGGGGGCAGCGCGCAGGCCGAGTCGCCGGAGTGGATGCCGGCCTCCTCGATGTGCTCCATGACGCCGCCGAGGTAGAGCTCCTCGCCGTCGAACAGGGCGTCGACGTCGATCTCGATGGCGTCGTCGAGGAACTTGTCGATGAGCACCGGGTGGTCGGTCGCGGCCTTGCCCATGTACGTCGTCAGCGTGTCGTCGTCGTACACGATGGCCATCCCGGCGCCGCCGAGGACATACGACGGGCGGACCAGGACCGGGTAGCCGATCTCCTCGGCGATGGCGCGGGCCTCGTCCACGGAAAGGGCGGTGCCGTGGCGCGGGGCGGGCAGGCCGGCCTCCGCCAGGACCCGGCCGAAGGCGCCGCGTTCCTCGGCGAGGTGGATGCTCTCGGGAGAGGTGCCGACGACCGGGACCCCGGCGTCCTTCAGCGCCTGCGCGAGGCCCAGCGGGGTCTGGCCGCCGAGCTGCACGATGACGCCCGCGACGGGCCCGGTGGCCTGTTCGGCGTGGACGACCTCGAGCACGTCCTCCAGGGTGAGCGGCTCGAAGTAGAGCCGGTCGGAGGTGTCGTAGTCGGTCGAGACGGTCTCGGGGTTGCAGTTGACCATGACGGTCTCGAACCCGGCCCTGGCCAGCTCGAACGAGGCGTGCACGCACGCGTAGTCGAACTCGATGCCCTGCCCGATGCGGTTCGGCCCGCTGCCCAGGATGATCACCTTGGGCCGGTCGCCGGTCGGGACCTCGGTCTCCTCGTCGTAGGTGGAGTAGAGGTAGGGCGTCTTGGCGGCGAACTCGGCCGCGCAGGTGTCGACGGTGTTGTAGACCGGCCGCAGCCCGAGGGCGTGCCGCAGGTCCCGGACCCGCGACTCCTCAAGGCCGAGGATCTCGCCGATCTGGACGTCGGAGAAACCGTGTTCCTTGGCCCTGCGAAGCGTCGGCCCGTCGAACTCGTGAATGCCCGACGCCACCTCGTGGATGAGGAACAGCTGGTCGAGGAACCACGGGTCGATCTTGGTGGCGTCGTGGAGCTCTTCGAGGGTGGCTCCGGCGCGGATGGCCTGCTGGACGGTGTTCAGCCGGCCGTCATGGGGCACCCGCATCTGCTGGATCAGCGCGTCCTTCGGGAGAACGGGACCCGCCCAGGAGAACTGCGAGCCCTTCTTCTCCAGCGACCGCAGCGCCTTCTGCAGCGCCTCGGGGAAGCTCCGCCCGATGGCCATCGCCTCACCGACCGACTTCATGTGGGTCGTGAGGGTCTGGTCGGCCCCGGCGAACTTCTCGAACGCGAACCTGGGGATCTTCACGACCACGTAGTCGAGCGACGGCTCGAACGAGGCCGGGGTCTCCTTGGTGATGTCGTTGGGCACCTCGTCGAGGGTGTACCCGACGGCGAGCTTGGCGGCGATCTTCGCGATCGGGAACCCGGTCGCCTTGGAGGCGAGGGCGGACGACCGCGACACCCGGGGGTTCATCTCGATGACGATCATCCGGCCGGTCGACGGGTCGACCGCGAACTGGATGTTGCACCCGCCGGTGTCGACGCCGACCTCGCGGATGACCGCGATGGCGACGTCGCGCATGTTCTGGTATTCGCGGTCGGTCAGCGTCATCGCGGGCGCGACGGTGACCGAGTCGCCGGTGTGCACGCCCATCGGGTCGATGTTCTCGATCGAGCAGACGATGACGACGTTGTCGGCCTTGTCGCGCATCACCTCCAGCTCGTACTCCTTCCAGCCGAGGATCGACTCCTCCAGAAGGACCTCGGTGGTGGGCGAGGCGTCGAGCCCGGCCCCGGCGATGCGGCGCAGGTCGTGCTCGTCGTGGGCGAACCCGCTGCCGGCCCCGCCCATGGTGAAGGAGGGCCGGACCACGACGGGGTAACCCAGCTGCGTGGCACCGGCGAGGCACTCGTCCATGGTGTGGCAGATCACGCTGCGGGCCGACTCGGCGTTCAGGCCGTGCTCGGCGGCGACCTTGGCGACGATCTGCTTGAAGATCTGGCGGTTCTCGCCGGCCTGGATGGCGTCGAAGTCGGCGCCGATGAGCTCGACGTCGTAACGCTCCAGAACCCCGCTCTCGTGGAGGGCGACCGCGGCGTTGAGCGCGGTCTGCCCGCCCAGCGTGGGCAGGAGCGCGTCGGGGCGCTCCTTGGCGATGATCTTCTCGATGATGTCCGGAGTGATCGGCTCGACGTAGGTCGCGTCGGCGAACTCCGGGTCGGTCATGATCGTGGCCGGGTTGCTGTTGACCAGGATCACCCGGAAGCCCTCGGCGCGCAGCACGCGGCAGGCCTGGGTGCCCGAGTAGTCGAACTCGCAGGCCTGCCCGATCACGATCGGCCCGGAGCCGATCACCATGATCGACTCGATATCGGTCCGCTTAGGCACCCATGACCTCACAGAACTCGTCGAACAGGTAGGCCGCGTCGTGGGGTCCGGCGGCGGCCTCGGGGTGGTACTGCACGCTGAACACGGGCCGGTCGAGCAGCCGCAGGCCCTCGACGCAGTCGTCGTTCAGGTTGACGTGGCTGACTTCGGCCCGCCCGTAGGGGGTGTCGAAGGGCCCGTCGAGGGGGGCGTCGACGGCGAAGCCGTGGTTGTGGGCGCTGATCTCGACCTTGCCGGTCCGGCGGTCCTGGACGGGCTGGTTGACGCCGCGGTGGCCGTACCGGAGCTTGTAGGTCCCGAGCCCCAGCGCGCGGCCGAGGATCTGGTTCCCGAAGCAGATGCCGAAGAACGGCTTCCCGGCGTCCAGCACGCCCCGCAGCGTCGCGACGGCCTGGTCGGCGCTCGCGGGGTCGCCCGGCCCGTTGGAGAAGAACACGCCGTCGGGGTTCACCGCGAGGATGTCCTCGACGGTGGCCGTGGCGGGCAGCACGTGCACCTCGCAGCCGCGCTCGGCCATGCGGTGGGGGGTCATGCCCTTGATCCCGAGGTCGACGGCGGCGACGGTGAACCTCTTCGCGCCGATCGCCGGGACCACGTAGGTCTCGGCGGTCGCCACCTCGGCCGCGAGGTCGGCGCCGGTCATCTCCGGGCTGGTGCGCACCCTGTCGATCAGTTCCTGTACGGGGGCCAGCGCGTCCCCCGAGAACACGCCCGCCCGCATCGCGCCGCGCTCACGCAGGTGGCGGGTGAGGGCGCGGGTGCCCCGCATGGCGATCCCGACCACGTTCTGCTCGCGCAGGTAGTCGTCGAGGGACCGGTTCGCGCGCCAGTTGGAGTGGACGCGGGCGGGTTCGCGGACGACGTATCCGGCGACCCAGACGCGGCCCGACTCGGGGTCTTCGTCGTTGACGCCGGTGTTGCCGATGTGCGGCGCGGTCATCGCGACGATCTGACGGTGATACGACGGGTCGGTGAGGGTCTCCTGGTAACCGGTCATCCCGGTGTTGAAGACCATCTCGCCGAAGGTCTCGCCGACGGCCCCGTAGGGCACGCCTTCGAAGACACGGCCGTCCTCAAGAACAAGCAGAGCGGTCATACCAGCTTCCCATCAAGCACAGTGGGGCGGCCTCGAAGGAAGGTCGCCACGACGCGGCCGGGCAGGGTCAAACCCTCGTAGGGCGTGTTGCGGCTGCGGGACACCATCGCCGTCGGGTCGACCGGCGTGCGGACCGCCGGGTCGTACAGGGTGATGTTCGCGGGGGCGCCCACCTCAAGGGCGAGCCCCTGCCCCGACAGGCGGCCGATACGCGCGGGGCGGGTCGACATGCGGTCGGCGACGCCGGCCCAGTCGAGCAGGCCGGTCTCGACCATGGCCTCCTGGACGACGCTGAGCGCCGTCTCCAGGCCGATCATGCCCATGGCCGCCGCGCCCCATTCGGTCTCCTTGTCTTCGACCGGGTGGGGCGCGTGGTCGGTCGCGACGCAGTCGATCGTGCCGTCGGCGAGGGCCTCGCGCAGGGCGTTGACGTCGTCCTGGGTGCGCAGCGGCGGGTTGACCTTGTAGATCGGGTTGTAGGGACCGACCGGCGACTCCTCGGCGCAGGAGTCGGTCAGCAGCAGGTGGTGGGGGGTGACCTCGGCCGTCACGTTCCAGCCCTTGGACTTGGCCCACCGGATGATCTCGACGGACCCGGCCGTGGACACGTGGCAGACGTGCAGGCGCGACCCGACGTGGGCGGCGAGCAGGCAGTCACGCGCGATGATCGCCTCCTCGGCGACCGCCGGCCAGCCGGTGAGCCCGAGCCGACCGGATACCTCGCCCTCGTTGAGCTGGGCGCCCTCGGTCAGACGCGGCTCCTGGGCGTGCTGGGCCACGACACCGTCGAAGGCCTTCACGTATTCCAGCGCCCGCCGCATCAGCACGGCGTCGCTCACGCACTTGCCGTCGTCGGAGAAGACCCGTACGCGGGCCTGGGAGTCGGCCATGGCGCCGAGCTCGGCCAGGTGCTTGCCCTCCAGGCCGCTGGTCACGGCTCCGACGGGGTGCACGTCGCAGTGGCCGGCCTCCTGGCCGCGCCGCCAGACCTGCTCGACCACGCCGGCCGTGTCGGCCACGGGAGAGGTGTTGGCCATCGCGTGGACGGCGGTGAAACCGCCCCTGGCGGCGGCGCGGGTGCCGGTCTCGACGGTCTCGGCGTCTTCGCGGCCGGGCTCGCGCAGGTGGGTGTGCAGGTCGACGAGGCCCGGCAGGGCGATGAGCCCCTCGGCCTCGATGACGGTCTCGCCGCCGAGCCCGGCGCCGATCTCGGAGATCAGCCCGTTCACGATGAGGATGTCGCGCGGCTCGCCGCCCAGAATGCGGGCGTTCCTGATCACGATCACTGGTTCTCGCCTCCGATGAGCAGGTAGAGCGCGGCCATCCGCACGGTCACCCCGTTGCCGACCTGCTCGACGATGGTCGACCGGGGGGAGTCGGCCACCTCGGCGGAGATCTCCATGCCCCGGTTCATCGGCCCGGGGTGCATCACGATCGCGTCGTCGTGGAGCTTGGCGAAGCGGTCGCGGTCGAGGCCGTAGCGGCGGCTGTACTCGCGCGCGCTGGGGAAGTAGGCCGCGTTCATGCGTTCGAGCTGCACGCGCAGCATCATCACGACGTCGGCCTTGGGCAGGACGGCGTCGAGGTCGTAGGACACCTGGCACGGCCAGCGCTCCACCGAGACCGGCAGCAGCGTCGGCGGCGCGACCAGCGTCACCTCGGCGCCGAGGGTGGCGAGCAGCAGCACGTTCGACCGGGCGACCCTGCTGTGCAGGATGTCGCCCACGATCGCGACCTTGAGGCCTTCGAGGCGGCCCAGGCGCTGCCGCATCGAGAAGGCGTCGAGGAGCGCCTGGGTGGGGTGCTCGTGGGTGCCGTCGCCGGCGTTCAGCACGCTCCCCCGTACCCAGTTGGCGAGCCGGTGGGGCGCGCCGGAGGCCGGGTGGCGGATGACCACGGCGTCGGCGCCCATGGCCTGGAGGGTGAGCGCGGTGTCCTTGAGCGACTCGCCCTTGGAGACGCTCGACCCCTTGGCGGAGAAGTTGATCACGTCGGCCGACAGGCGCTTGGCGGCGGCCTCGAAGGAGATCCGGGTGCGGGTGGAGTCTTCGAAGAACAGGTTCACCACGGTACGGCCGCGCAGCGTCGGCAGCTTCTTGATGGAGCGTTCGGAGACCCGGGCCAGTTCCTCGGCGGTGTCGAGGATGAGCAGGGCCTCGTCGCGGGAGAGGTCTCCGGCGGAGATCAGGTGCTTCACCTGGCCGCTCCCTTCAGCAGTTCGACGGCGTCGCGCCCGTCGATCTCGGAGAGCAGGACCTTGACCTTCTCGCTCTTGGCGGTCGGCAGGTTCTTGCCGACGTAGTCGGCCCGGATGGGCAGCTCGCGGTGGCCGCGGTCGACCAGGGTGGCGAGCTGCACGGTCTTCGGACGGCCGATGTCGTTGAGCGCGTCGAGGGCGGCTCTGACCGTACGGCCGGAGAAGAGCACGTCGTCGACCAGGACGACGGTCTTGCCGTCGATCCCCCCGGCCGGGACGTCGGTGTGCCCGAGCGGGCGGGCCGGGCCGAGGCGGAGGTCGTCGCGGTACATCGTGATGTCGATCGAACCGACCGGAACCTTCACGCCCTCGAACTGGGCGACGCGCTCGGCGAGCCGGTGGGCGAGAGTGGCGCCACGGGTGGGGATGCCGAGAAGGACGACGTCGGAGGCGCCACGGGTCCGTTCGAGGATCTCGTGGGCGATCCGGGTGAGCGCCCGGTGGATGTCGGGCCCTTCGAGCACAGCCCTGGCGACCTGATTTTGGGCATGCGTCATCGGATAGTTCACCGCCTTTCCCGCCTCACAGGACGGGTCTTAAAAGGGTGTCTGGCCACCGAAACCCTACCAGGCCCCCTGCCTCTGCCAGCGAGGACGGGTCCCATGGCAGGTAGGAGGCCGACCGCAGCTCAGCGCCCGAAATCCGAAGGATGTTCGGTTCCCGCCGAGAGCACGGTTTCGCCATCTTTTCCCAATCGACTTGACCTTTGACTGTGACGGCTTTACCGTCACTGTCCGTAACCACAACTCTCGACCTTCCTGGGTAAATCCCGACGCAACGGTCACGGTTGGTACCTGCCCCCAGGTACCGCACCCGGTGAACCGGGCATACGGGACGTGGGCACACAATCAAGTAAGAACAGACATAGAGAGCCGGGGGCCCAAACGATGCCGTCTGACTACGCCAAGTCGCTTGGTGCGCGGCTGCGCGCGATCCGAACACAGCAGGGTTTGTCGCTGCACGGGGTGGAGGAGAAGTCCCGCGGCCGCTGGAAGGCCGTCGTGGTGGGCTCCTACGAGCGTGGCGACCGTGCGGTGACCGTGCAGAAGCTCGCCGAGCTGGCCGATTTCTACGGGGTGCCGGTGTCCGAGCTGCTTCCCGGGGGCGCCGCGCCCTCACCGTTGCTGCCCACGCCCAAGCTGGTGATCGACCTTGAGCGCCTTGGCCAGTTGCCGAAGGACAAGGCCGGCCCACTTGCCCGTTACGCGCAGACGATCCAGTCGCAGCGTGGTGACTACAACGGCAAGGTGCTGAGCATCCGCCAGGAGGACCTGCGCTCGCTCGCCGTCATATACGACAGGTCCCCGGCCGAGCTGACCGAGGAGTTCATCGCCTGGGGCGTCCTCGACGCCGAGGCACGCCGCGCCGTCGAGTCGTTCTGACCCCACGATCACCCCTTCCAGCGAGCCGGGGTGATCGTGGCAGGTCAAAGTCTGGTCATTTCGGACAAAGAACGCTAAAACTTCCTTCACGGTTTCACCACCTGGAGGAAGATCACATGAGGCTGTCCCGGGCCGAGCGGCGCGTTCTCGACGAGATCGCGGGCCACTTCCGCCGGAGCGACCCCCAGCTCGCCCAGGACCTGGCCGAGCACGGCGGCGAAGAGCGGGAAGTCCCGATCCTCCCGGCCTTCATGACCGGTCGCCCCGCCATGGCTGTGGCCGGAATCGTGCTGGTTACTGCCTTTTTGATGCCTTTCATCGCGATCAACTAGCGTTTGACCATATTCGGTGACGGGCAGGTCGCCGGACATGACGTTCACCGTCGCCTCCGAGGTCGGGCACCTCCACCACGTGCTGCTGCACGCCCCCGACCTGGCGCTGAAGCGGCTCACCCCCACGAACATGGCCGATCTGCTCTTCGACGACGTGCTGTGGGTGGCGCGGGCGGTCGAGGAGCACGAAGAGTTCCAGACGGTCCTGCGTGACCGGGGCGTCCGGGTCACCCTGCTGCACGATCTGCTCCGCGAGACCGCCGAGATCCCCGAGGCCCGCAAGCACATCCTCGACGGCGGCGTCGACGACCGGTTCATCGGCCCGATGGCGGCCGACGAGATCCGCAACGCCCTCGACTCCCTGGATCCCGCGTCCCTGGCCTCCCACCTCACCGGCGGGCTGACCAAGCGGGAGACCCTCGAGCTCGGCTGCGACCCGAAGTCACTGGTCTTCCATTCGCTCGATCCCGACGACTTCGTGCTGCCGCCGCTGCCCAACCACCTCTACACGCGCGACACGTCGTGCTGGATCTACGACGGCGTCTCGATCAACGCGATGCGCAAGCGGGCCCGGCGCCGCGAGACGGTCAACATGGAGGCGATCTACCGCTTCCACCCGATGTTCGCCGAGGAGCACTTCGGGGTCTGGTATCCCGGCACGTCCATGGCCCCCGCCACCGTCGAGGGCGGCGACGTCCTGGTCATCGGCCGGGGGGCGGTGCTGGTCGGGATGAGCGAGCGCACCCAGCCGCAGGCCGTCGAGATGCTCGCCAAGAACCTGTTCGCGGCCGGTTCGGCCTCGGTGATCGTGGCGCTGCGGCTGCCGCAGACGCGCGCGTTCATGCACCTCGACACGGTGATGACCAACGTCGACGTCGGGGTGTTCACCAAGTACGCGGGGCTGGGGATGCTGCCGTCGTACACGATCGAGCCCGGTGACACCGAGAAGGAGCTGAAGGTCACCGACCACGCGCCGGAGGACATGCACCGGGCGATCGCCCGCGCCCTCGGCCTCGACGACATCCGGGTGCTGACCCCGACCCAGGACGTGCACGCCGCCGAGCGCGAGCAGTGGGACGACGGCTGCAACGTGCTGGCCGTCGAACCCGGCGTGGTCATCGGGTACGAGCGCAACACCACCACCAACAACTTCCTGCGCGCCAACGGGGTCGAGGTCATCACGATCCGCGGCAGCGAGCTGGGCCGGGGCCGGGGCGGCCCGCGCTGCATGAGCTGCCCGCTGCACCGCGACGGGATCTGATCCGCCGTGGCCGCCCGCATGCCCCGCACCGAGCCGACCGGACCGAAGCCGGCATGAACATCCTGACCGGATACACGCCCGACCTCCGTGGCCGCGACGCCCTGGCGCTGACCGGCGTCATCTCGACGGCCCTGAGCGCGCGCGTGACCGTGGCGAACGTCCGCCCGGCGACGTGGGAGACACCCGGCCCCGGAAAGGTCGACGCCGAGTGGAAGGCCTACCTGCGGGCCCAGCAGGAGTCGGCGATGTCCGCCGCCGCCCGCGCCGCCGAGGAGTCGGGCCTGTCGGACGTCGAGGCGGCCACCACGGCCCACCACAGCAGTGGCCTGGGCCTGATCCGCCTGTCCTCCCAGGAGGACTGCGACCTGATCGTCATCGGCTCGGCCCCCCACGGCCCGCACGACCGCATCGCCGTGGGCAGCACGGCCGACCAGCTCCTGCACTGCTCCCGGTCCCCCGTGGGCATCGCGCCGAAGGGCTACTCGATCGACCCGCCGACGACCCTGACCCGCCTCACCTTCGCCTACTTCAAGTCTCCGACCTGCGAGGACGCGCTCCTGCTGGCCATCCGGGCGGCGGGCAAGCTCCAGCTCCCGCTGCGCCTGATCTCCGTGCTGCTGAAGGAACGCGGCACGGCCCGCGTGGAGGAGGACGTGCTGGAGGAGGTCCACGCACAGTACGAACGCGACCTCCGGGCCGCCGTCCGGGGACCTCGGCGGACCGCCGCCCTCCACCAGGGGGTCAGCACCGAGGTCGTGGCCGGGCCGAACGCGTCGAAGGCGCTGGCGGAGACGGCGTGGATCCCGGGGGAGCTCATGGTCTGCGGCTCCAGCTCGGCGGGGCCGCTGCGCCGGGTGTTCGTCGGCGACATGTCGCTGAAGATCCTCCGGGCGGCGCCGTGCCCGGTGGTGGTCCTCCCCCGCTCGGTGACCCACTAGCTTTCCGCCGAGCAGGGGTTCGCGTCATGCCCTCTTCAGGCGGTCTGGCGCAGCGGGGCCAGGGCGCGGCTCCAGGAGACGACCTCGTCGAGCAGGGTGGTGAGGGTCGCCACCTGGTAGTCGCTGGGCGCGATCTTGCTGAACTCCTGGAAGTCGGTGAACAGCGACAGCGCCACGTTGGTCCGCACGTCGGCCATCTTGAGCTCGCCGCCGATCAGGCGCAGGTGCTCGGCCGCCCGAGCGCCGCCGACCCCTCCGTACGACACGACGCCGAAGGCCTTGTTGTTCCACTCGGCGAACAGGTAGTCGATCGCGTTCTTGAGCACCCCCGACGTCGAGTGGTTGTACTCGGGCGTCACCATCACGAAGCCGTCGTAGGACGCGATCTTGGCGGCCCACTCCTTGGTGTGGGCGTTCTGGTACTGGCCCATGGCCGGCGACATGGGCTCGTCGAAGTGCGGGAGCGGGTAGTCGAGCAGGTCGATGATCTCGAACGTTGCGTCGGTACGCTGCGAGGCGTGTTCCAGCACCCACCGGGCGACCTGTTCGCCGTTGCGGCCGGGCCGGGTGCTGCCGAGGATGATGCCGATGCGTGTCATGAAGGGGTCCTCTCGCGGAAGAAAGCGGCGAGGCGTCAGTGGAGCGAGCCCGCCACCTGCTCAGTAACTAATGAGTACTGAGTACACGCCGGTAACCGGTAACTTCAACTGAACCCAGTAACACCGAGGGGACCGACTCACTCGACGTCGTCGAGATCACCGGCGGCCTCGTCGTAGGCCCTGCGGTGGGCGACGATCGCGTCCTGGTTCTCGGCGGCCCATCGGGCCAGCCCGAGGACGGGCGGGGTGAGGGTGTGGCCGAACGCGGTGACCTCGTATTCGACCCTGGGCGGGATCTCCGGGTAGACCGTCCGCTTGACGATCCCGTCGCGTTCGAGGTTACGCAGCGTCAAAGTGAGCATCCGGCGGGAGATGCCGGGAGTCGTCCGCAGCAGCTCGGTGAATCGCATCGACCCGGTGTCGAGCAGGCCGATCAGGATCAGGCTCCACTTGTCGCCCACCCGGTCGAGCACGGAACGGAACATCTCCGGATCGTGCTCCAGACACATCCGGCCCATCGAACGCATGACCCGATCCGCATCGGCCTGATGAGACACGTCACCACCCCCGCCGTCACCCGAAGATGACCTGGTCTCTTGTCGGTTACCGAAGATAACCCACAGGGCGGCGGGGAGCCGCGTCCGGATGCGGCGGGGAAACGCATCCGGACGCCTCGGCTACCCCGCCATGGGCAGGGTCTCCTGGGAGGTCACACCGAGGGTGGACTCGATGATGGTCACGAAGGCCGTCGCCTCGGCGATGAGCTCTTCCGCGTCGTGGGCGCTCACCAGGTGGACCAGCCCGGCCTCGGCCGCGGCGCGCTTCTTGGCGCTGACGGCGAAGTAGGCGGCCCACTGGGACAGTTCGGGCTGGACCTCGGGAAGGAGCTCCCATGCGCTGCGCAGGCGGCGGCGCCGGCCGTCGATCGGCTGGGGGCGCGCGGCGAGGATGGCCGCGGCCGAGCGGAGAGCGGCCATGTGGGCGTGGATGTAGCGGTCGGCCGGGTTGCCCGCCAGTGCCGCGGAGGCGAGGCAGGCGCGTGCGTCGGTGAGATGCGCGAGGACGGTCCGCGACACCTTGGGGCCGCTGGCGGGCCCGGTCGGGGCTGCCCCGTGTCCGTTCTGCTGCGGTCCGGTCATGGTGGTTCGGCCTCCTAAACGAGTGGCCACCGGCGGTCTCATCACCGGTCAGGGTCAACAGTCGCAGACCCCACCGACATTTCCGCCGGATCGGTCAGCCGGACGAGGAGCTTCCCCTCTCCCCGTCCGGCCCGAAGCTGTGGGGCCGCGGCACCCGTCCTTCCGCCGATGGCGGATGCCGGGACCCACGAGGTGAGAGCGAGCCGCGAGTCCCACTCTCACCTTCATCGAACATAGATTCGACCCACACCAAAGTCAAGAATGTTCGAAAGCCCGTTCGACACAGGCCCGAGGAAAAGAAAAAGGCCCCGCCGGAGCGAGGCCTTTCCGGACAACCGTCAGCGCTGGAAACTGCCGCGCACGATGACCGGCACGCCCGTGCCCAGGAGGCCGGGGAGGACCTTCGCCACGTGCATCGGCAGGCGCACGCAGCCGTGCGACGCCGGGTAGAGGGGGACCGACAGCGCGCCGTGGAAGGCGATGCCGCCGTTGAAGAAGATCGGGTTGTAGAGCTCGCCCAGGTAGGACTTGTGCCAGCCGGTACGCCGCCACGTCGTCTTGAACGTCCCCGTCGGGGTCCGCGCGTCGCCGCTGAACTTCTGGCGGGTGCCGTTCCAGGTCGCGTACTCCACGTAGGGGATGCCGCTGCCCGACGAGATGTGCGAGATGAGCTTGATCTGGCCCTTCACGTACAGGACCAGGATCTGGGTCGACAGGTTGACCTCGGCGCGGGTCGGCTTGCCGGTCGGGACGAGCACCTTCGGCAGCTTCGGGTTCTCCAGCGCCCGCCACGTCCTGGCGACGATGGTGCTGGTCGGCTTGATGCCGTTGACCTTCTGGAAGGCCCAGACCGCCGTCTGCGTGGCGCCGCCGTACTGACCGTCGACGCTTCCGGGCATGTAGCCCAGCGCCTTCAGGCGGGCCTGCAGGCTCTTGACGACGCTGCCCTTCGCGCCG
The DNA here is from genome assembly GCF_001570545.1 of Herbidospora mongoliensis. Classification (GTDB taxonomy): domain Bacteria; phylum Actinomycetota; class Actinomycetes; order Streptosporangiales; family Streptosporangiaceae; genus Herbidospora; species Herbidospora mongoliensis. The sequence continues at coordinate 831,377 of NZ_BBXD01000009.1, forward strand.
AACTTCAGTGTCTTGCCCGGCGAGACCCAGTCGGGCGCGGTCCGCACCGTCTGGGCGAGCTGCTGAACGGTCACCGGTGCCGCCATGGCCGGTGGTGAGATCGCGAGTACGGCCCCCGCCGTGAGCATCGCGGCGGCGACAGCCAGATGCTGCCGAACCCCCATGGTTACCAACCCCTCCAAAAGTGCACAAAGCTCAGGTCAATGGACCATAACCCAGAGGCCGATTGGTCCATATGGGGGGCATGGTGTCGTTATCAACACGCCATGTCCCATCCGATCTGTTTAGAGTTGGCGCGTGCCAGAAAAGTTGCCGCCGAGTGCCGTCCACATCGCCGGAATCCTCCGGGCCCACGGGGCCACCGGTGAGATCGTCCTGTTCGAGGAGGCGACGCCGACCGCCGCGACGGCCGCCGCCCAGCTCGGGTGTGAGGTCGGCGCGATCGCCAACAGCCTCGTCTTCGACGCCGACGGCGCTCCCCTGCTGGTGCTCACCAGCGGCGCCCACCGCGTCGACACCGGGCTGGTGGCGTCGTTGATCGGGGTGGCGAAGGTGCGGCGGGCGACGCCCGAGTTCGTCCGAGAGCACACCGGGCACCCCATCGGCGGGGTGGCCCCGATCGGGCATCCGGCGCCGGTGCGCACCCTGGTCGACACGTGGCTCGGCAAGCACCCGGTCGTCTGGGCCGCGGCGGGGCATCCCCACACGATCTTCCCGACGACGTTCGACGAGCTCGTCGCCCTCACCGGGGGTACACCCGCCGACGTGGCCTGATCGGCTAGGGTGCGGAGGATGATCGAGATGCGCCGGGTGGGGCCTCAGAGCTTCGCCTCGGAACTGCGGACGGTCCTGGGCATCTACACGGCCGCCATGCACCCGCCGCCCGACCAGCTGTCGGGACGGCTGGCCATAATGCGCAACCACACGACATATCCGGTGTTCGCCGGCGTGCTGGCCACCACGGAGACCGGCGAGATCGCCGGGTTCGCCTACGGCTTCCACGGCGCCCACGGCCAGTGGTGGCACGACGTGGTCAAACGGTCGTTGTTCGAACGGGCCGGCCCGCTGGTGGCCGACGACTGGTTCGGCGACGCGCTGGAGCTGGCCGAGATCCACGTCCACCCCGACCACCAGGGCAAGGGCGTCGGCCGGCGGATGATCCACACGATGTGCGAGGGCCGCCCCGAACGCACCGCGGTCCTGTCGACCCACGACGCCCCCACCGCGGCCCGCCACCTCTACGCGAGCCTCGGCTTCTACGACCTGATGACCGCCTTCGCCTTCCCCGGCGGCTCGGAGCTCTACGCGATCGCGGGCGCCAGACTCCCGCTCATCCAGCCCGCCTAGTCAGCCGGACTCAAAAGCTCTTTTTTCCGTTACGGCTCCGCCTGGCCGGCCCCGCCCACCGCGCCCGCACCGGCCCCGTATCCGGCGCCGACCACCCGCTCCCGCACCCCGCCGCGACGACGGCGGTCCAACCGAGAACCGGCGCCTGGCAGGCCTCGCCAGGCGCCGGTCAGAGCCCTGTCTCAGGCCAGCGGGACCGCCGGCATCAGAGCCTGGTAGACCTCGCGCGTCGCGTTCGAGCGGTTGAAGGTGATGAAGTGGATCCCCGGCGCGCCTTCGTCCAGGAGCCGGCGGCACAGCTCGACGCCGTGTTCGATGCCCAGCTGGTAGACCGCGTCGGGGTCGTCTTTGACCTTCTCGAAGCGCGCCGCGATCTTCGCCGGGAACGGGGCGCCCGACAGCTGCTCGGAGCGGGCGATCGTGCCGAACTTGGTCACCGGCATGATGCCGGGGATGATCGGCGTGTCGCAGCCCGCCGCCGCGACCCGGTCGCGGAGCCGGAGGTAGTCGTCGGCCTCGAAGAACATCTGGGTGATCGCGTAGTCGGCGCCGGCCCGGCATTTGCGTACGAAGAAATCGACGTCGGACTCGATCGACGGCGACCTCGGGTGCTTGTACGGGAACGCCGCCACCCCCACGCAGAACTCACCCGACTGGCGGATCAGCCGGACCAGGTCCTCGGCGTAGTGGACACCCTCGGGGTGCGCGACCCACTCGCCCATCGGGTCGCCGGGCGGGTCGCCCCGGACGGCCAGGATGTTGCGCACGCCCGCGTCGGCGAAGCGGCCGATGAGGTGGCGCAGTTCGCGGGTCGAGTGGTCGACGGCGGTGAAGTGGGCGACCGGCGTCAGCGTGGTGCTGTGCGCGATGCGCTCGACGATCTCGACGGTACGGTCGCGGGTGGAACCCCCGGCGCCGTAGGTGACCGAGACGAACGTCGGCTTCAGCGACTCCAGTTCCCGGATCACCCGCCAGAGGTTCCGTTCCGCCTCGGGTGTCTTCGGCGGACCGAACTCGAACGAGAAAGACCGTTCGCCAGCCGCGAGGAGCTCCTTCACGGTGGCGACACGATCGGGAAAGCGTGAGGGGAGACCCAGAGCCATGCGGCCAAGGCTACTAGTCCCGCCGGAAAGACGGCGGGAACCGCTTTGCGAGATGATCGAATTCAACCTCGCCAGCAACAACCACCCCGGTAGATGAACGAATCGATCACCTCCAGATACCCTCAATACATGACAAATGCCACCGCGCCTTTGGAGTTCATCCGCCCCGAGGTGGACCGGGCCCTCAAGCGCTTCATCGACCGCCACCGGATGGCGTTCGACGACCCCGACCTGGCCGTGGTGCTGGGCGCGGTGCAGGACTTCCTCACGGGCGGGAAACGCCTGCGGCCCGCCTTCTGCTACTGGGGCTGGCGCGCCGCCGGAGGCGCCGACGACCCGTCGGTGATCTCCGCCGCGGCGGCCCTGGAGCTGCTCCAGGCCAGCGCGCTCGTCCACGACGACGTGATGGACTCCAGCGATATGCGGCGCGGCATGCCCTCGGCGCACCGGCGCTTCGAGAAGCTCCACGTCGACTCCGGGTGGCACGGGTCGGCGGTGCAGTTCGGCGAGGGCTCGGCGATCCTGGTCGGGAACCTGCTCCTCATCTGGTCGGGCGAGCTCTGGCGGACCTCCGGCGTGGCCTCCGAAGGCCTGGCCGCCGCGCAGCCGGTCTTCGACCACATGCTGACCGAGCTGATGAACGGCCAGTACCTCGACCTGCTGGCCCAGGCGCACGGCGAGAACTCGTTCGAGAGCGCGCGGCGGGTGGCGCTGTTCAAGAGCGGCAAATACTCGGTCGAGCATCCGTTGCGCCTCGGCATGACCCTGGCGACCCAGTCCCGCGAGGGATGGATCGACCAGGTCTGCGCCGGTTATGGGCAGAACGTCGGCATCGCCTTCCAGCTCCGCGACGACGTCCTCGGCGTCTTCGGCGACCCGGCCGAGACCGGCAAGCCCGCCGGTGACGACCTGCGCGAGGGCAAGCGCACGATGCTCATCGCGCGCACCCTGGAGCTCGCCTCACCTGCCCAGACCCAGTCTGTTCGCGCCCTCGTCGGCGACCCCAAGCTCGACGCGGAAGGCGTGGAAGCCCTCCGGGGCGTCATCGTGGACACCGGAGCCCTCGCATCGGTCGAGGAGCTCATCACGACCTACGTGACCGAGGCACTGGCGGTCCTCGACGCGGCCCCCATCGAGGCCGAGGCCCGAGAGGCCCTGAAGGCCCTGGCCATCGCGGCCACGACCCGCCGCAACTAGACCCCGAGGCGACGGCTCAGTTCCTGGGCTGCCGCCTTCGGGTCTTCCGCCTCGGTGATGGCGCGCACGACGACCACGCGCGTCGCGCCCTGGGCCAGGACCTCGTCGAAGTTGCCCAGGTCGATGCCGCCGATGGCGAACCACGGGCGCTCCGCCGGCAGGCCGGAGGCGTGCGCCAGCAGGGGAAGGCCCGGTGCGGGCCGGCCTGGCTTGGTCGGGGTCGGCCAGGTCGGGCCGCAGCAGTAGTAGTCGACACCCGGCTCGGCCGACGCGGCGGACGCCTCGTCGAACGAGTGGGTGGAGCGGCCGATCACGATCTCCTCGCCCAGCATCGCGCGCGCGATGGACACCGGCAGGTCGTCCTGACCCAGATGAAGCACGTCAGGACCGAAACCGGCGGCACGGGCCGCGTACGCGACGTCCGCCCGGTCGTTGACCGACAGGAGAGCTCCATGCCGGTCGCAGACCGCGCGGAAGACCTCGAGGAGGGCGAGCTCCTCCCGGGCCTCCAGACCCTTCTCACGGAGCTGGACGACGTCCACTCCGCCCGAGAGCGCCGCGTCGAGGAATTCGACCAGGTCGCCGCGCTCTCGGCGGCCGTCAGTGCACAGGTACAGGCGTGAGTCGGCGAGTCTGCGCCGGGAGGGATCGGTCACCCACCCAAGATGCCATGGGTCCTAGAAGCCGAGTGCCTGGGCCCTGCGCTTCACCTCGGTGTGGCGCCCGGCCGTGAGGAGGTCGATCGGGGCGCCGGGCAGCGACTCGTCGGGAGTGAAAAGCCATCTGATGCACTCGACTTCGCTGAAGCCCGCGTCGGAGAGCACGGTCAGCGTCCCTGGTAGCCCCTTGATGACGTCGTCTCCGGCGATGAAGACCGCCGGGATCTGCGGTTCGCCGCCGCCTCTACGGGCGCCGACGAGTTTCCTGTCCTTGATGAGCTGCTTCGCCCTGCCGATGCTGAGCTGGAGCTTCTTCGCTACGTCCGAGAGAGGGAGCCACTCCCCCACGAGCTGGTCGGTGTCTCGGTCGATCTGCGCAACTGTAAGCGTCACGAATCCACCATTACCACACGGCCGCCTCCATGAAACACCCAGTTTACGCCACGGTGCAGTCTCGGAGGGTAACGCTTGGGTCGGCGAGGCGGCCGGCGTCGAGCCTTTGCCGTCCTTCGACGAGGCGTCGGCCTTGCACCAGATCGCGTGGTCTGTCGACGGTCAGGATCGCGGTCAGGCGGTGGTCGGCGGTGAGCCAGCACGCCGCCCATTTGGCGTCGGTCTCGGGGTCGCCGCGCAGGACCAGGTTGGCGCCGTGGTGGTGCCCGGCGTACTGGACCATGCGGCCGAACTGCTCGGACCAGAAGTAGGGCACCGGGTCGTAGATGGCGTTCTCGCCCATCAGGGTCGCGGCGGCGGTGTCGGGGGCGCCCAGGGCGGTGTCCCAGTGTTCGACGCGCATGCGGCGGCCGAAGCGGCGGCTGTACCAGTTGGCGCAGTCGCCCACGGCGACCACGTTGGGCGAGAAGCTGCGCAGGTGCTCGTCGACCAGCACGCCGTTGTCGAGTTCGACGTCGGAGCCGTCGAGCCAGGCGACGTTGGGGCGCACCCCGACGCCGGTGACCACCACGTCGGCCGGGATCCGGTCGCCGTTCATCAGCGTCAGGCCGTCGGGGTCGACGGTGCCCACGGTGGCGTCGAGCAGCAGTTCGATGCCCGCCTCGGCGTACCAGGGGATCATGTATCTGCCGATCGGCAGGGCGGTGGCCACGGGGGCCTCGCCCGCCTCGACGACGGTGACCTGGCAGCCCGCTTTGGCCGCCGCGGTGGCGACCTCGGCGCCGATCCAGCCGGCGCCGATGACGGCGACGCGGGCGCCCTCGGTCAGGCTCGCGCGAAGGGCCAGGGCGTCGTCGATGGTGCGCAGGACGTGCTGGTGGCCCTCGCCGCGCAGGCGGATCGGGCTGGCGCCGGTGGCGACGACCAGGCCGTCGAAGGAGAGCTCTCCGTCGGTTGTCGACAGAACGCCCTCACGCAGGCCCTTGGCGGCGGTGCCGAGCATGAGGCGGACGTTCAGCGCCTCCAGGTCGGAGTCGACGACCGTGGAGTCGGCGTCGCCGAGCAGGACCGCCTTCGACAGAGGTGGACGGTCGTAGGGGCGATGAGGTTCGTCGCCGACCAGGGTGATGCGCCCCTGATATCCGTGGGCCCTTAACGCCTCGACACTCCGGACGCCGGCCAAGCCGGCCCCCACCACCACGACGTGATCCACGAGTAGACCCTAGATTGCCGACGGGCCCACCCGCCAATGGAGATTCGGTAACGAATTGAGTAAGTAGCTCGCACAGCATGGGGATTCCGTGTTGTGCGAATCAGATCAATTCGCATTACTGTGGACAAAGACGCGCGGGAGTCCGGCTGACCGGGCTGAGAGGGGAACTCCACAGGTTCTCGACCGCTATCGAACCTGATCCGGATCATGCCGGCGAAGGGAGCGCGATGAACGCTTCGGATGTATTCGTGATCGGCGGCGGCATCGCCGGGCTGTCGATCGCCTGGCGGGCCGCCTCGCGGGGCCTCACCGTCACGCTCGCCGACCCCGACCCCGGCTCGCAGGCGACGCGTGCCTCCGCGGGCATGCTGGCGCCCGTCAGCGAGGTCACCTACACCGAGGAGCCGCTGCTCCGGCTCGGGCTCGCCTCGCTGGAGCGCTGGCCCGAGTTCGCGGCCGAACTCGAGGAGAAGAGCGGTGTCCCCGTCGATCTGCGCTCCGACGGGACGGTGGAGGTCGCCTACGACGCCGACGACCTCGCCCAGCTCGACGAGCTGGCCGCCTTCGAGGAGAAGCTCGGGCTGCGCGTGGAGCGGCTCACCGGGCGGCAGTGCCGCCAGGCCGAGCCGATGCTGTCGCCCAACGTGCGGGGCGGCCTGCTGGCCCGCGACGACCTGTGGGTGAACCCGCGCCGGGTGACCCAGGCCCTGCAGAAGGCGTTCCAGAACGCGGGCGGGAAGATCGTCAAGGAACACGTCACCACGCTCGACGGCATCGAGGCCGACCAGATCGTCGTCGCCGCCGGGGCCTGGACGCCGAGCCTGCTTCCCGGGCTGCCCGTCCGGCCGGTGAAGGGGCAGATCCTGCGGCTGCGCGGCCCGCGCGGCTTCCTCCAGAAGTGTGTACGGGGAAGGGTGCGCGGCTCCGACGTCTATCTGGTCCCCCGCGACGACGGCGAGATCGTGGTCGGCGCGACGATGGAGGAGCTCGGGTTCGACACCCGGGTGACCGCCGGCGGGGTCTACGAACTGCTGCGGGACGCACGCGAACTCGTCCCGGGGATCACCGAGCTCGACCTGGCCGAGACCTTCGCGGGGCTGCGGCCCGGCACCCCCGACAACCTGCCCTACGTCGGGCGGCACGGCGACGTGTGGGTGGCGGCGGGCCATCACCGCGCGGGCGTTCTGCTCGCGCCGCTGACGGCCGAGGCCGTCGTCGCCTGTCTCCACGGCGAGGCCAACCCGATGCCCGAGTGCGACCCCTCTCGCCTCGACACAGAAAGAATCTGAATGCGCATCACGATCAACGGTGACCCGCACGACCTCGACGACGGGTCGACGCTCACGAAAGCCGTACAGACACTGACGAGGCAGCCCACGGGGATCGCGGTGGCCGTCAACGACGAGGTGGTCAGCCGGGGCGCGTGGGACGCGACCCCACTGACCGAAGGCGACCGGGTCGAGGTTCTGACCGCGGTCCAGGGAGGCTGACGACTGATGGACGATCCTTTGCTGATCGGCGGCGAGGAGTTCGCCTCGCGGCTCATCATGGGCACCGGCGGCGCGCCGTCGCTGGAGGTGCTCGACCGGGCCCTGGTGGCCTCGGGCACCGAGCTGACCACGGTCGCGATGCGCCGGCTCGATCCGGGCGCCCGGGGTTCGGTGCTCGACGTGCTGCGCGAGCGCGGAATCAAGGTGCTGCCGAACACCGCCGGTTGTTTCACCGCAGGTGAGGCGGTGCTGACCGCGCGACTCGCCCGGGAGGCGCTCAATACCAATTGGGTCAAACTCGAAGTCATCGCCGACGAGCGGACCCTGCTGCCCGATCCGATCGAGACGTTCGACGCGGCGGAACGGCTGGTCGCCGACGGTTTCGTCGTGCTGCCCTACATCGGCGACGACCCGATCCTGGCCCGGCGGCTGGAGCAGGCGGGCTGCGCGGCCGTCATGCCCCTCGGGTCGCCGATCGGGTCGGGGCTGGGCATCCGAAACCCGCACAACATCGAGCTCATCGTGGAATCGGCGCAGGTGCCGGTGATCCTGGACGCCGGGATCGGCACCGCCAGCGACGCCGCGCTGGCCATGGAACTGGGCTGCTCGGCGGTGCTGCTGGCCACGGCGGTGACCCGGGCGCGCAAGCCCGATCTGATGGCGGCGGCGATGCGCGGCGCGGTCGAGGCGGGGCGCCGGGCGTTTCTGGCGGGCCGAATTCCCCGGCGGCGATATGCTGAGGCGTCCTCACCGGGTCGACCGTTCCAAGACGGGTAAACCTTCCTGTTTCGGTCTCGGTTTGGGATTCCTGCACTCAGCATGTGGCAAATCACCCGTAAACTCGAGGCCGTGGACACGACGCTTTCTGATCCGCTCGTCGGGCATGTGCTCGATGGTCGCTACCGCGTCGAGTCCCGGATCGCCCGGGGCGGCATGGCGTCCGTCTATTTGGCTCTGGACGTCCGGCTCGACCGCATGGTCGCGATCAAGGTGATGCACCGATCGCTGGCAGAGGACCCCGAGTTCGTCCGGCGGTTCATCGGTGAGGCCAAGTCCGTCGCCTCGCTGTCACATCCCAACATCGTGCACGTCTTCGACCAGGGCACCGACGGTGACCACGTCTACCTGTCGATGGAGTACTTCCCCGGCAAGACGCTGCGGGCGGTGCTCGACGAGCGGGGGCCGCTGGCGCCGCGCGAGGCGCTGGAGATCATGATCCCGGTGCTGGCGGCGCTCGGCAGCGCCCACCAGGCCGGGCTGATCCACCGTGACGTGAAGCCCGAGAACGTGCTGATGACCGAAGACGGCCGGGTCAAGGTCGTCGACTTCGGGCTCGTGCGGGCCATCGAGGGCGGCAACCAGACGCGCAGCGGCGTGATGATCGGCACGGTCGGCTACATGGCCCCCGAGCAGGTCACCTCCGGCCAGGCCGACGTCCGCAGCGACGTCTACTCCGCCGGGATCATGCTGTTCGAGCTGCTCACCGGGCGTCAGCCGTTCGGCGGCGAGAGCCCGGTGTCGGTCGCCTACCGGCACGTCCACGAGTCGATCCCGGCGCCGTCGTCCTTCTCCTACGACATCCCGCCGTCGCTCGACGCGCTGGTCGCGAAGGCGACGGCCAAGGAGCCGGCCGACCGCAACCACGACGCGAACGCGATGCTGGTGGCGGCGGTCGAAGTACACCGCACCCTGCCCCAGACCTCGACGGGGCGGCACTCGGTGCCGCCCCGGCAGCAGTCGGCGGAGCAGGCCTTCTTCTCCGGCTCCCACACGATGATCCAGCCGGCCATCGAGGTCCCGCCGACCCGGCCGCCGAGGGCGGCGGTGCGGCGCGGGTTCCGGGTGAACTGGTTCATCGTCGCGCTGGCCGTGCTGATGGTGGGCGGCATCGCGTTCAGCGGGTGGTATTTCACGCTGTCGCGCACCGCGATCGTGCCCGACCTGGTCAAGCGCAACATCGAGGCGGCCCGTCAGCTCGCCGAGAGCAACGGCTTCACCATCAAGATCGGTGAGGGCCGCTTCGACGCCAAGGTGCCCAAGGACATGGTCCTGGAGACCAGTCCGCTCAAGGGCGTCGAGGCCGAGCGCGGCTCGGTCATCACGATCATCGCCTCGCGCGGCCCCGAGATGGTCGGCGTGCCGAAGACCGAGGGCATGACCGAGGCCGACGCGCGGGTCGCGATGTCGGACGCCGGTCTGAACGTGTCCCGGATCCGCCGCACCCCGAGCGACAAGATCGGGCGCGGCCTGGTGATCAAGACCGACCCCGTCGTCGGCAAGAAGGTCGAGAAGGGCTCCAACGTCATCCTGGCGATCAGCATGGGCCTGCTGATGCCCAGCGTGGTCGACCTGCCGCGCGACCAGGCCGAGGCGCTGATGCGGGAGAACGGCTTCGACCCGAGCTGCATCAACGAGGTTGTCGACGAGAAGCCGGGCAACACCGTCATCGCCCAGGAGCCGGCCGCCGGCGCCGAGGTCGACAAGGGCGCCCGGGTCTGCCTGACCGTCTCACGCGGCCCCGACACCGGCTGGCAGTGGCCCTGGGAGCAAGATCCCTCGGTCGCCGCGCCCGACTTCGTGAACGTCCCCGACGTGCGGTTCAAGAACGTCGAAGAGGCCAAGCGCGAGTTACAGGCGGCCGGGTTCAAGGTCCAGGTGCACAAGCTGTTCTCCCGCGGCCGCCCCGGCGGCGACGGGCCCGGTCAGCGGGTGCGCGGCCAGAACCCGCTCGGCCAGGTGCCCGCAGGCAGCACGATCAACCTGTGGTTCTAGGCGAGAACCCGCGTCAAGAAAGCAGGTCACCCAGCAGCCGAAGCCGGGCCAGGCCACCGTCGGGGTAGATGTCACATTTGACGTGGGTCACCGGGCGGTCGCTGTCGAGCCGGAACCGGTGGGGCGCGTCGGGCTGGAGGCGGGTCTTGCCGAGCAGGCTGAACCAGTCGCCGTCACCGTCGCGGCCCGACAGCGACACCCAGCCGGGCGCGTTGAAGACCAGGTGGGTGGTGTCGATCTCGGCGACCGTGACGGTGCCGCGCCCGGCGAGGCGCACCACCAGCCAGTCGTTGCCGTCGTCGCGGCGGCGCGCGGTCTCCCAGCCTTCGGCCTGGTGGCGGGCCAGGCCCGGGGCGATGACGTTGTTGGGCGAGCTGTAGAACTGGTTGGAGCAGTCGATCACCAGGGCGCCGTTGGCGAGGGCGGCCAGGTCGACGGTGAGGCCGTGCAGGAACGCCGGGTCGGGCACCACCTCGCCGTGCACCCGGAGCCGGGCCACTCCCCCGTCGGGATAGATGTTGAGCCGCACGTGCGTGTAGCGGTTCGGGTCGTCGACGGCGAACTCGTGTTCGCGGTCGCCGCCGAGAGGGCTCCTGGGCAGGATCTCGGTCCAGCCGGTCAGCTCCTCGTGGGCCAGCGGCTCGTCGGCCGTGCAGGCCTCGACCGAGGCGTAGGGCGGGTAGTTGCCCTTGAACCAGGCCGTGTCGATCACCAGCCCGTGGATGACGCCGGGCAGGCCGAGCCGGACGATCGCCCAGTCGTGCCCGGTGGTGCGCCGCCGCCGGGTCTCCCAGCCGTCGTAGATCTGGCCCTTGGCGCCGAAGTCGTGGGTGTGGAACAGGGCGGGGTGCGGGCGGATGAGCGCCTGGCGGTCGGCGAACGCCTCGTCGTTGGCGGCGATCACGGAGCCGCCCAGGCCGCGCACGGCCAGGTCGGGCAGATGGCGGAAGGTCATCGGGCGCCTCTCGTCAGAAACCGGCCGTGGCCGGGAGCGTCACCGCGCAGCCAGGTCTGCTGGACGACGCCCTTCAGCGACCTCCCCTGGTAGGCGGTGACCGGGTTCTTGTGGGCGAGGTCGCCCGCCTCGACGACGAAGCCCGCCTCGGGGTCGAAGGCCACCAGGTCGGCGTCGGCGCCCACCTCGATCCGGCCCTTGGAGGAGAGCCCGGCGAAGTCGGCCGGGCCCCGGGCCATCCAGCGGACGACGTCCTCCAGCGAGAAGCCCCGTGCGGACGCCTCGGTCCAGATGGCGGGCAGACCCAGCTGGAGGGAGGAGATCCCGCCCCAGGCCGTGACGAAATCCGGGGAGTCCAGGCCCTTCATGTCGGCCGGGCAGGGCGAGTGGTCGGAGACGATCCCCATCAGGGTCCCGTCGGCCAGGCCCGCCCACAGGGCGTCGCGGTTGGCCGCCTCGCGGATCGGCGGGCAGCACTTGAACGCGGTGCCGGTGACCTCCTCCGCGCTGAGGGTCAGGTAGTGGGGACAGGTCTCGGCGGTGATCCGCACTCCCTGCGCCTGGGCCTCGCGCAGCACCGCGATCGCGTCTCCGGCGGAGACGTGCACGATGTGCGCCCGCGCGCCGGTCTCCCGGGCCACCGCGATCACCGTCTCGATGGCCCTGACCTCGGCCTCCTGGGTGCGCGAGTCGAGGAACTCGGAGTAGGAGGGGCCGGTGGGCTCGGTCAGCGTCCAGGGGTCCTCGGCGTGCGCGATGAGCAGGCCGTCGAAGCGGGCCAGTTCCTGGAGCGCGCGGGTGAGGCCGTTGGCGTCGAGGGCGGGGAACTCGTCGACGCCCGACGGGGACAGGAAGCACTTCACGCCGAACACCCCGGCGTCCCACAGCGGGCGCAGGTCGCCGAGGTTGCCGGGGATCGCGCCGCCCCAGAAGCCGACGTCGACGGCGATCTGGCCGTACGCGGCCTTCTTCTTGATCTCCAGGTTGGGCACGGTCGTGGTCGGCGGCAGCGAGTTGAGCGGCATGTCGACGACCGTCGTCACGCCCCCGGCCGCCGCTGCCCGGGTGGCGGTGGCGAAGCCCTCCCAGTGGGTGCGGCCGGGTTCGTTGATGTGGACGTGCGTGTCGACCAGGCCGGGCAGCAGCGCGACGTCACCGAGGTCCAGGCCTTCGTGGGTGGTGTACGGCACCAGCCCCGCGATCCGCCCGTCGACGACGTCCACCCCGAGCGGCAGTACCCCTTCGGGGGTGACCACCCGGCGTGACCGCACCAGAACCGTCATACGCGCTCCTTCACCACACTCGCCACGAGTCGCTCAAGAAGTGGCCCCGCCTCGGCCATGCACCGCGCGGGGTCGGGCTCGATGTCCGTCAGGGCGTACGCCGCCTCGATCCCGGCCTTGCGCAGGTCGTCGTCTGAGACCTCGCGCCGCCCGCAGACCGCGATGACCGGCACGCCGTGCCGCATGGCGGCGTTGGCGACCCCGACCGGGGCCTTGCCGCGCAGCGACTGCTCGTCGAGCGAGCCCTCGCCCGTGATCACGAGGCGCGCGCCCTCGATGTGGGTCTCGAAGTCGAGCAGGCCGAGCAGGTAGGCGATGCCGGGCCGGATCGACGCCTTCAGGAAGGCGAGCGCGGCGAAGCCGACGCCCCCGGCCGCCCCGGCGCCGGGCTGTCCGGCCACGCCCATCGCGCGGACGATCCCGTCGTGCTCGATCGACCCGGTCAGGCCGTGGGTGTGGACGGCGACGGCGGCCAGCCTCGACAGCCCCGCTTCGAGCAGCTTCACCTGGTCGGGCGAGGCGCCCTTCTGCGGGCCGTAGACAGTGGCGGCGCCGTGCGGGCCGAGCAGGGGGTTGTCGACGTCGGAGGCGACCACGTAGTCGGCGGATCCGGCGTCGAAGCCGGACAGGTCGATCTTCGCCAGGTCTTTCAGGGAGCCCCCGCCCAGCGGGAGTTCGGCCCCCTCGTCGTCGAGGAAGCGGGCGCCCAGCGCGCGGGCCAGGCCGGTGCCGCCGTCGGTGCAGGCGCTGCCGCCCAGGCCCAGCACGATCCGGGTGGCGCCCTGCGCGAGGGCGTGGGCGATCAGTTCTCCGGTGCCGTAGCTGGAGGCGGTCAGGGGTTCCAGTCCACCGGGCAGGCGGCGCAGCCCGGACGCCTCGGCCATCTCGACGACGGCGGTGTCGTCCCTGACGGCGTACGAGGCCCGGATCGGCTGCCCCGTCGGCCCGGTCACCTCGACCTCGACGCGGGTGAAACCGCAGGCCGCGACGGCGTCTACGGTCCCGTCGCCGCCGTCGGCCACGGGGAGGAGCACTACCGGGACATCGCCGAGGCCGGCGGCGACGTGGTGGGCGACCTCGGGGGCGGTCAGCGAGCCCTTGAACTTGTCCGGGGCGATGACGATGTGATCCCTCATGCCGTCATCATGACCGAAGCAGCCGGGCGTGCGCCCGCGCCCCCGCCGCTCCGGCGGCGTCGCCGGAGACGGTCCGCAGGTCGCCGTTCTCGACCACGGTCACGCCGTTGACGATCAGCCTGGCCAGAGGCGGGGTCTGGCCGTGGCTCAGCGCGACGACGGGGTCGTCGGCGGCAGCGTAGGGGCCGTCGATCCGCCACATCGCGATGTCGGCGAGCTTGCCCGGTTCGAGGGAGCCGATCTCGTTCTCGCGCCCGAGGCAGCGGGCGCCGCCCAGGGTGGCCATCTCCAGGGACTGGCGGGCGGTGAGCGCCTGCGGGCCGTACCGAGCACGCTGCATGAGCAGGGCCTGGCGGATCTCCCCGGCGAGCGGGATGAACTCGGCCGAGCCGGGTCCGTCCACGCCGAGACCGACCGTCGCGCCCGCCCTGAGAAGCTCGCTGACCCTCGCGATCCCGGCGCCCAGACGCCCGTTGGACGACGGGCAGTGGGCGGTGCCGGTGCCCGTCTCGGCGAAGCGGGTGATGTCGGCGTCGGTGAGGTGGACGCTGTGCGCGATCCACACGTCCGGGCCGAGCCAGCCGAGCGATTCGAGGTATTCGACGGGGAGCATGCCGAACTGCTCCTTGCAGTGGTCGTCCTCGTCGAGGGTCTCGGCGCCGTGGGTGTGCAGGCGGACGTTCAGATCCCTGGCCAGCCCGGCGGCCTGGCGCATCAGGTCGCCGCTGACCGAGAAGGGCGAGCAGGGGGCGACGGCGACGCGCAGCATCGAGTCGAACGACGGGTCGTGATATCTCCGGACCGCCGCCTCGGTCTCGGTGAGGATCTCGTCGAGCGTCTCGACGACCTCGTCCGGCGGGAGACCGCCCTGCGAGCGGCCCCGGTCCATCGAGCCCCGGCACGGGTGGAAGCGCAGACCCACCTCGGCGGCCGCCTGGATCTCGGCGGCGAACAGGTCGCCCCGGCCCTTCGGGAAGACGTAGTGGTGGTCGGTGGACGTGGAGCAGCCCGACAGCGCCAGCCAGGCCAGGCCGGCCGTGGCCGCGCCGTGCACGACCTCGGCGTCCATCCGGGCCCACACCGGGTAGCTCGCCACGAGCCACTCGAACAGGGTGCCGTCGGGGGCGAGGCCCTGGGAGGCCCACTGGTAGAGGTGGTGGTGGGTGTTGACCAGGCCGGGGGTGACCAGGCAGCCGCGCCCGTCGATCCTCTGCGCGTCGCCCTGGAACGGCCCCGCGCCCACGGACACGATGCGGTTGCCCTCGATCGCGACGTGACCGTTGGAGATCTCCGGGCCGACGACGGGGGCGATGTGGGCGTTCTCGATGACGATCACGAACCGGCCTTCCGGCTCGCGGCCAGGCGGACCGCGTCGAGGATCTTCTCGTAGCCCGTGCACCGGCACAGATTGCCCGCCAGGTGTTCGCGGATCTCCACGTCGGCGGGCACCCCGTCGTGCTGGGCGAGAAGCGAATGGGCCTGGACGATCAGACCGGGCGTACAGAAACCGCACTGAACGGCGCCGCACTCGACGAACGCCGCCTGCACCGGATCGAGGCCGCCCTCCGCGGAGGCGAGCCCCTCGACGGTGAGGACCTCGCGGCCCTCGGCCTGACCGGCCGCGACGAGGCAGGCGCAGACCGGGACGTCGTCGAGATAGACCGTGCAGGAGCCACACTCGCCCTGTTCGCAGGCGTTCTTGGAGCCCGGCAGGCCGAGGCGCTCGCGCAGGACGTAGAGCAGGCTCTCGCCCGGCCAGACGTCGTCGGCGATCATCGGCGTCCCGTTGACGGTGACGTTGACCCTCATGAGTTCCCCCCGTTCACACGTTCTTGCCAGGCCCAGCCGAGCGTGCGGCGGGCCATGACGGCCAGGGCGTGGACGCGGTAGTCGCGGCTCCCCCGGACGTCGTCGATCGGTGCCGCCGCGGCGGCGACCAGTTCCCCGAACCGTTTCGTCACCACTGGATCGAGTTCGTTCTCAAAAGACCAGTCGAGGTTTTCGGCCAGGAAGGTCTCCGCCTCGAAGGCCCGGCGCGGGGTGGGGGCGGCGGACCCGATGCCGGTGCCCACCGTTCGTTCCGCGACGTTCAGCGCGAGACCGAACGAGCAGACCGCGATGACCATCGCGTTCCTGGTGCCGATCTTGGAGAAGTACTGCGGGCCCGTCTTCACCGGCACGTGGATCGCCCGGATCAGCTCGTTCGCGGCCAGCGCGTTGCGCTTCACGCCGGTGTAGAAGTCGCCGATCGGGATCATCCGGGTGCCGTCGACCGACTCGGCCTCGACGGTCGCCCCGGTCGCGAGCAGCGGCGGGTGGCTGTCGCCCGCCGGGGAGGCCGCGCCGAGGTTGCCCGCCACGGTGCCCCGGTTGCGGATCTGCGGCGAGCCGACCGTCCGGGACGCCTGGGCCAGACCGGGCAACCGGTCAGCCAGTTCGGCGATGATCCGGGTGTAGGTGACCCCCGCGCCGATCCTGACCGTGTCGTCGTGGATCGACCACTCCGTGAGTTCGGTGACGGGCGTCAGGTCGAGGAGCGCCTTGGGGCGGCCCTTGTCGAGGTTGATCTCGACCATGACGTCGGTGCCGCCCTGGAGCGGGGTCGCGTCGGGCCGGTCGGCCTTCATCCGAAGGGCCTCGGTCCAGGTGGTGGCGCGCAGGAAGTCCATCACTCCCACGCCTTTCCGGCGGCGGGGGCGTCTTCCCGCAGCACCGCGCCCTCGATCAGGCCGTAGGGGCGGTCGGCGGCGAAGTAGACCTCGCCGTCGTTGTCGAGGTCGAACGGGCCGAGGTCGACGAGGAAGTGGTGCCTGTTGGGGAGTTCGAGGCGGACCTCGCAGACGTCCGGGCAGTCGGTCAGCACGCGGGTCCCCATGGCGTAGAGGGTCTGCTGGAGCGACAGGCTGTAGGTCGTGGCGAAGGCGTCGAGCAGGGCCTGTCTCGCCGTTGTGTAGGACGCGTCCCAGTCTTTGTCCGAGCCGTCGTGACGCCAGCGGGCGGTCACGGCGGTGGCCAGGACCCGGTCGCGGGTCTCCGGGAGAGTCGTGTACTCGTCTTTGAGATAGCCCCAGAACTCCGAGTCGGTCGTGTTCAGGACGACCAGCTCCTTCAGGCCCGAGACGACGGTGGCCTGTTCGCCGTCGTAGTGGACCACGCAGGTCCGCACCTCCTGCCCCTTGCGGGCGAACGAGTGGCCGCCGAGGCGCTCCCAGGCGTACTCGTCGATCTCCACGCGGGCGTGGTGGATCGTCGGCTGCCCGTCGACGAAGTGGCGGGCCAGCAGCAGGGCGAACTCCTCGATCGCGCCGACGCCGTGTTTCTTGGCGAACGCGTAGACGGTGTTCTTCTGCGAGTCGGTCGGCAGCACCGTGGCGTTGTCGCCCGTCAGGTGGACCTCGGTCATCTCGCCCGACAGGGACGTGCTGACGTTCAGGTCCTTGATGTGGTGGGCGTCGCCGTGCCGGGTGACCCGCACGACCCGGGTCTCGGCTTTGCCGTAGCGGTTGGGGCCGAGCACGAACACTTTCTAACTCCCACGGTAGGTCGAGTAGCCGAACGGGCTCAGCAGCAGCGGCACGTGGTGGTGCTGCTCGGCGTCGGCGATGGCGAAGACGACCGTGACCTCGGGGAAGAACGCGTCGTCCCCCAGGTAGCCGCCGGTGTCGAAGATCAGCCGGTACGTCGCCGCCTCCAGCTCCCCGGTCCATTCACGGCCGAGCGGCGTCCAGTCGCTGATGCGGCCGTCCTTGTCGGTGCGGCCCTCGGCGAGGGCGACGTACCCGTGGGCGGCCCGCCGGGCCAGTCGCACGTGGACGTCGGCGGCCGGGCAGCCGCGCGCGGTGTCGAGCACGTGGGTGGACAGGGTCACGCCGTCTCCTCCCACAACTTGGCCAGCCGCAGCCGGACGATCTTCCCGAGCTCGTCCCTGACGACCATGCGTTCCTTCTCCGGTACGTTGCCCAGACGATCCTCCAGGATCGCCAGCATCTCCCCGGCCGACTTCCCGGTCGCGCAGACCAGGTACACATGCCCGAACCGGTCCTCATATGCCTGGTTGCTCTTCCGGAGCTCTTCGAGGATGTCCTGTTCTGCGGTGGCGGTCCCCGCCTGCTCGTCACGTGACCAGGCCGATTCCCGATCAGCCCCCTTCGACCGGTCGCCGATCCGGGGGTGCGCGGCCAGCGCCTCATGGACGTCGACCCAGTTCAGCATGGCCAGGACCGAGTCGCTCCGGTCGAGGAGGGCGGTGAGGTCGGAGTAGGGCGGCCCGGCCACACCGTCGGCCCAGCGGGCGGACGCGCAGCACGCCAGCAGGTCGTCCCGGCTCAGTTCACGCATGGTCGCCAGTACACAACCTGGCCCCCGCCGAATCCAGCAGCGGGAGCTCCCAAAGCCCCGTCCATGAGCGGCCGATGGTTTGTACGTTGCCACAAACCGGCGAAACCCCCGGGTAACCTGAAAGCACTATGAGCACTGGAAACGCGATCGGCGGCCACGTCCTGGTGGCCGGCGGCCTGGCCACCGGAGGCCTCAGGTACGCCGCCGAGATCGGCGCCGAAATGGCCCAGGTCTTCGTCAGCAATCCGCGCGGCTGGGCCCTGAACGACGGCCACCCCGACGAGGACGCCCAACTCCGCGCCTCCGGCATGACGGTCTACGCCCACGCGCCCTACCTGATCAACTTCGGCTCGCCGACCGAGGCGACCCTGGAGAACTCGGTCGCGTCGGTCCGCCACACGCTGCGGCGGGGCCGGGAGATCGGGGCGCTGGGCGTGGTCGTCCACACCGGATCGGCGGTCAGCCAGCCACGTGAGGCGGCTCTCCAGCAGGTGCGCGATCACCTGCTCCCCCTGCTCCAGGAGATCCCGGACGACGGCCCCGACCTGCTGCTGGAACCGATGGCCGGGCAGGGCCAGATGCTCTGCGCGACCGTTCAGGACCTGGGCCCCTACCTCGACGCCCTCGACTGGCACCCGAAGGTCGGCGTCTGCCTCGACACCTGCCACGCCTTCTCGGCCGGCCACGACCTGTCGACGCCCGAAGGGGTCAAGGAGACCTTCGACGCCCTCCACGCGATCGCGCCGGGCCGGCTGAAGCTGATCCACGCCAACGACTCGAAAGACGCGCTGGGCTCGAAGAAGGACCGCCACGAGAACATCGGCGCCGGCCACATCGGGGCGCCGGGGTTCGGCGAGATCATGCGCCATCCGGCGGTCGCCGGGGTGCCGCTGTGCATCGAGACGCCCGGCAAGGCCGACAAGCACCGGGAAGACATCGACCTGCTGAAGAAACTGCGCGGCTAGTTGAGGCGGATCCGGCCGTCCCCCGAACGACCGGATCCGTGCCGCAACCTTATTTCGCAGGTCAGCGCCACACCGGCTGATCGCGATAGACGGCGTGTCAGGCGCGACGAGCGGTAAGGCGCTCCCTGACCTCCCGCGTGTGCCGCCGCGAAACGGGCAGCGTCTCGGTCCCGACCAGCAGCAACGCCCGCCCGTCGGCGAACCTCAGCTCGGTGACGTGGCGGGCGTTGACGAGCGTGCTGCGATGGGCCCGGATGAACCCGGCCCCGGCCCAGCGGCGCTCCAGCGCGGCCATGGAGATCCGCACCAGGAAACCGCCCTCGCTGGTGCGCAACCTGACGTAGTCGCCGTGAGCCTCGGCGAACCAGACGGCGCCGGGATCGATGAACCGGGTCCGGCCCCCGAGCTCCACCGGGATGGACTCCTGCGCGACCTTGCGGCGCAGATGATCGAGCTCCAGCTGGTCGGAGAGATGCCGGGCTGCTTTGCGCAGGTCACGAGCCGGGCCGTGGGCCACCAGCGCGCCGACCACCATCCCCGTGATCGTGAGCGGCACCGCGCTCGGGGAGGGTCTTCCCCTCATGGCCGCCATCGCGGCCTCCCAGCCCTCCGGCGATCCCGCCAGGACGGCCGTCGTGGAGGTGATCGTCATCGGCGCGCCGACGGCCTTCTCCAGGTGGGGCAGGGCCGCGCGGGCGGCCTCGGGGGTGAGGCGGAAGGGCAGGTCGAAGCAGCACACCCCGGCGAGACTAGACCTCGGAGTGGCCCTACGGCGGGCCCTCGCCCGGGTCCTCCTGGTATGAGTAGCGCTGCTCCCGCCAGGGGTCGGCGACGTTGTGGTAGCCCCGGTCCTCCCAGAAGCCGCGCCGGTCCTCGGTCAGGTATTCGATGGCGCGCACCCATTTGACGCTCTTCCACGCGTACAGATGAGGGACCACGACGCGGACGGGGAAACCACGCTCGGGAGTGAGCGGCTTGCCGTCGAGTTCGGTCGCGAAGACGGTCGAGTCACGGTCGAAGTCGGCCATCCGGACGTTGGCGCTGTAGCCGTATTCAGCCCAGATCATCACGTGCCGGACACCCTCGGCGGGCGGGACGGCGGCCAGGAACGCCCCGGCCGGCACCCCCGACCACTCGGTCCCCATGATCGAGAACTTGGTCACGCAGTGGACGTCGGCCAGCACCGTCGACCGGGGCAGCTCACCGAACTCGTCCCAGCTCAGGAAGTGCTGCTCGCCCGACGCGGTCGCGCCGAAGATCTGCAGCCGCCAGGTCGCCGGGCGGAACGACGGAACCCTGCCGTAGTGCACCACGGGCCTGCCACGCGGGATGTACTGACCCGGGGGCAGCCGGTTCTCCTCGTCGGGCGTCTCCGGCATCCGCCCATCCTGTCACCCCGCGCGGTGCTGATCACTCCCGGGTCGGCCCCCGTCGTGAGGATCATGGCCACGCCCACCCTGCGGGGGGCCGGAAGGCGATCCGGCGGGGATGAGGTATATTCCAGACATGCTCAGCGCACTCTCGTTTTGGTATGGCGACGGACCCGTGTGGACCGCTCGCCATGAGGTTGTGCGCTAGCAGCCAAAGGCGAACGAAAAGCCCCGGGTCCGATCAAGGACCCGGGGCTTTTCGCATGTTAAAGGAGAGGCAATGGTCATCGTCATGGCCCCGCAGGCCACCCAGGAAGACATCACCGAGGTCGTCGCGCTGGTCGCGACGGCGGGCGGCGAGGCGTTCGTGTCGCGCGGGGTGAACCGCACGATCATCGGGCTGATCGGCGACGTCGAGCAGTTCGCCAGCCTGAATCTGCGCGGCCAGCGCGGTGTCGCCGACGTCATGCGGGTGTCCACCCCCTTCAAGCTGGTGAGCCGCGAGAACCATCCCGAGCGCTCGACGGTCAGAGTGGGCGGCGTCCCCATTGGGCCGGACACGGTCACCCTCATCGCGGGGCCGTGCGCGGTGGAGACGCCGCAGCAGACGCTTGAGGCCGCGCTGATGGCCAAGGCGGCCGGGGCCACCCTGTTGCGCGGCGGCGCCTACAAGCCGCGTACGTCGCCGTACGCCTTCCAGGGGCTCGGCGAGGCGGGGTTGCGGATTCTGGCGGACGTCCGGGAGCAGACCGGCCTGCCGATCGTGACCGAGGTGGTGAACGCGGCGGACGTGCCGCTGGTGGCGGCGTACGCGGACATGCTGCAGGTCGGCACCCGCAACACGCAGAACTTCGCACTGCTGCAGGCGGTCGGCGAGGCGGGGAAGCCGGTGATGCTGAAGCGCGGGATGAGCGGCACGATCGAAGAGTGGCTGATGTCGGCCGAGTACATCGCGCAGCGCGGCAACCTCGACATCGTGCTGTGCGAGCGGGGCATCCGAACCTTCGAGACGGCGACCCGCAACACCCTCGACGTGTCGGCGGTGCCGGTGGCGCAGCGGCTGTCGCACCTGCCGGTGATCATCGACCCGTCCCACTCGGGCGGGCGGCGTGACCTGGTGCTGCCGCTCAGCCGGGCGGCCATCGCGGTCGGCGCCGACGGCGTGATCATCGACGTCCACCCGCACCCCGAGCAGGCGCTCTGCGACGGGCCGCAGGCCCTGGTCGACTCCGACCTCGAAGAACTGGCCAAGATCATGCGGGACTTCCCGCCGTTGCTCGGCCGCACCCTGGCCGCGAACCTCGCCGGGGAGTCCATCCCCGTGTAGCCTGCGCCCTCGTGGCGTTTTCGGGGGATCTCTACCGCAACAAGAACTTCGTTCTTCTCCTTGGTGTGCAGACGCTGTCCGTGCTGGGCGACGCGTTCTCGACCGTGGCGGTGCCGCTGCTGGCGCTGCACGCGACCGGATCCGTCGCCCAGATGGGCATTCTGACCGCCCTCACGGGCGTCGCCTCGGTGGTGACCGGGACGTTCGCCGGAGGCATCGTCGACCGGTTCGACCGGCGGCGGGTGCTGGTCGTGTGCGACATCGGGCGGTTCTTTCTGTACGGGTTGATCCCGGTCCTCTGGTGGGTCTCGCCCGTCATCTGGCCGCTCTATGTGATCGTGCCACTGGCGGCCTCACTCGGGATGATCTTCTCGGTGGCCTATGTGACCGTGCTGCCGTCGATCATGGAGTCGGAAGACATCACCCGGGCCAACGGGATCCTGTACGGGACCTACGCCGTGGCCGGGGTGGCCGGGCCCGCGCTGGCCGGGCTCATCTCCGGGGCGTTCGGGCCGGTCGCCGCGATCGGGCTGGATTCGGTCACCTTCCTGATCTCCGCGCTCGGGCTGCGGTTCATCAGGCTCAGGCCGTACACGAAAGAGAAGACCGGGGGCCGGCTGGCCGGGGCGCGGTTCCTGCTCGGGAACCCGGTGCTGCGGACCATGACGATCCTGCTGACGGCGCTCATCTTCCTCACCGCCGGGCTCGACGACCTGGTGGTCTTCCATCTGAAGGAGAACCTGGAGCAGCCGGACGCGGTGGTCGGCTACGTGCTCGGCGCGGCGGCGGTGGGCACGGTTCTCGGGTCGATGGTCGTGGCCCGGCTCCGCACGCGGCTGGGATTCGGGCCGACGTGGCTGCTGTCGACGGCCCTGGCGGGGGTCGCCGTGGCCGTCATCGCCCTGTCGCCCGGGGTCGCCGGGATCGGGGCGCTGATGGCGGCGTTCAGCCTGGCCATCACGGTGGGGGCGATCTGCTCGATGTCGCTGCGGCAGGAGATCACCCCGGCCCACCTGCTCGGCCGGGTGACGGCTGCGTTCTGGACCATCCACTTCGCGCTGGGGCCGCTCGGGGCGACCCTGGCGACGTTCTCGGCGGCCGGGCAGGGGGTGTCGACGGTGGTGGCGCTGATCGGCGGCGGGCTGCTGCTGGTCGCGCTGGGCGGGGTGTTCAGCCCGGTCAGAAGGTCAGGTCTCTAGCTTGTAGGCCTGGATCGAGTCGGCCAGCTGCACCGCGAGCTCCTCGGCGTCGAGGCGCTTCTCGATCTGCTTCAGGTCTTCGATCTTGGCGGCCAGCTCGGGCTGGCGGGAGGCCAGGATGGTGCAGCAGTCTTCGTCGGGCAGCTCGGAGATGGCCAGCGTGCCGATGCGGCGGGCCTCGGCGATGACCTCCATCTTGTCGAGGCCGATGAGCGGGCGCAGGATCGGCATGTCGGTCGCGCTGTCTTGGGCCACGATGTTGGCCATCGTCTGCGACGACACCTGGCCGAGCGAGTCGCCGGTGATCAGGGCGGCCGCCTTGTGGCGGATCGCGACCTCTTCGGCGGTCTTCAGCATCAGCCGCCGCTGGGCGATCATCGCCAGCTTGTCGCTGCCGGAGACGCGGATCGACTGCTGGGCCTTGCCGAACGGCACCACCCACAGCCGCGAGCGGCCCTGGAAGGCGTCGAGCCGCCGGACCAGCGCGTAGGCCTTGTAGATCGACTCGGTGGTGGTGAACGGGATGCCGGAGAAGTGCAGGAAGTCGACCCGCAGGCCGCGCCGCATCATGCGGTAGGCCGCCACCGGGGAGTCGATGCCGCCCGACAGCAGGGCCAGGCCCCGGCCGCTGGTGCCGACCGGCAGGCCGCCCTGGCCGGGGCGGGCGCCGACGTAGACGAACACCTCGTCGCGGTCGACCTCGATCGAGACGATCAGCTCGGGGCGCCTCAGGTCGACCGGCAGGCCGTAGGTGTCGTTGATCTCGCCGCCGACGTGGCGGTCGAGCTCGTTGGACGTCAGCGGGAACCGCTTGTCGCGGCGGCGCGACCGGACCGCGAAGCGGGCCTTGCGGGCCACCTCGGGGGTGTCTCTGATCAGTTCGAGCGCGGCCTTGGTGACCACCGAGGGGTCTTTGGCGACCCGCCAGGCCAGGTGGACCAGCACGATGCCGGGCACCTCGCTGACCCGCGCGGCCACCTTCTCGGCGACCTCGACGTCGGTGCCGTCGGGCAGGAACAGGGCGATCACGCCGTGGCGCTGGCGCAGGTCGATCTCGAAACCGGCCAGGGCGAACTTGATGTTCGCGCGCAGCCGTTGCTCGAAGATCTCGCGGTTCTTCCCCTTGAGGACGATCTCGCCCAGTTTGAGCAGAACGCAGGGCTCACCCAGAGCGGTCATGGTCATGACGATGGTCCTTCGGGAACGACTGTCGGGAACCTTTTAACTCTAGTCGAGGTCCGCCAGACCTTTTTCGATCGCGTACCTGACCAGCTCGACCCGGTTGTGCAGCTGGAGCTTGCTCAGGGTGTTCTGCACGTGGTTCTGGACCGTCCGGTGCGACAGCACGAGCCGTTCGGCGATCTGCTTGTACGACAGCCCCTTCGCCACCAGCCGCAGCACCTCGGTCTCCCGGTCGGTGAGCCGGGGGCCCTCCTCGGCGGCCTTCGGCTGGGCCGCCAAGCGGCGGTACTCCCCCAGCACCAGCCCGGCCAGGCCGGGGGTGAAGACGGCGTCGCCCTTGGCGGTGCGGGCCACGGCCTCCAGGAAGTCGGCCTGGCTCGCCGACTTCACCAGATAGCCCGACGCGCCCGCCTTGACCGCCTCCAGCACGTCGTCGTGCTCGGCGCTGGCCGACAGCACCAGCACCTTGGGCGGGTTCTCCGAGGCGCCCAGGCCCCGGGCCACCTCGACCCCGGGCAGGTCGGGCAGCTGGAGGTCGAGGACCACCACCTCGGGCCGCACGGCCGCCGCCACGCGCAGCGCCTGGCGGCCCTCGCCGCAGGTGGCCACGATCTCGTAGCCCGCCTCGGCGAGGTCGCGGGCGACGCCCTCCCGCCACATCGGGTGGTCGTCGACGACCATGACGCGCACGCTCATGGCGCCACGATAACCATCTCGATCTCGGTCCCATCAGGGGAGGAGACAATCGTGACCGAGCCGCCCAGGGCGGCCACCCGGCCCCTGATCGCCTGGGAGACGCCCAGGCGGCCCGCCCGTGCCGCCTCCTCCAGACGGCCCTCGGGGATGCCGGGGCCGTCGTCGCGGACGGTCACCGTCACGGCCCCGTCTTCGGCCTCGACCAGGATCCACGTCTTCGTGCCCTCGGGGCAGTGGTGGTTGACGTTGCTGAGGGCGTTGGCGACGGCGGCCTCCAGCTCGTCGACGGTCCTGGCGGGCAGGTCGACCGGGGTCGCCGGGGTGGCGACGGTGACCGTGGCGGAGGCGTGGCGGCGCAGCGCCTCGTTGAGGTCGGCCCTCTCGGCCACGCGTGGCCGGGGCGCGGTGCGGACCAGCTCGCGCAGGACGGCCTCCTGCTCCCCCGCCAGCCGGCCCAGCTCGGCCGCCTCGCCGCCGATCTCGGCGCCTCTGCGCTGGACCAGGGCCAGGACCTGGAGGACCGAGTCGTGGATGCCCCGGGCCAGGCGTTCGCGTTCGCGTCCGGCCGCCTCGATCTCCACGGCCTGCTGCATCAGCGCGTCGGCCTTGCGGGAGAGCTGGGCGACGTGGCCGATCACCACACCCGCCAGGAACAGCAGCACGGCGCCGTTGACCTGGACGGTGTTCAGGTCGAGCACGCCGACCCCGCGCAGCCAGATGTCCAGCGCGGCGATCACCGCCGCCGCCACCGCCCCGGCGCGGCGGCCCGCGTAGACCGCCCAGGCGACCACCGGCGCGGCCACCCACGTCGCCGTGATCGGCATGCTGCCGCGCTCGCCGTCGAAGCCCTGGACCCAGATCGACGACAGCAGGCAGGCGCCGGTGACGACCAGGTCGGCGGTCAGCAGCGGCCAGCCCCGCAGCCGGTCCCGCGCGTAGGCGTAGGTGGCGAAAGCCGTCCAGGCCGCCATGAGGGTGAACACCGCCCAGGCGGCGATCGGGTCGTCGTAGCCGTCGGCCTCGACCAGGAGCACGCCCGCGTAGCCGAGCGAACACACCCGGAATACGGCGATAGCCCGCCAGAAGGGGGTCTCGATGCTCATTTCGGTCATCGTACGACTACATAACGAACAGAGCATGAACCCTCGAAAGGGACAAAGACACCCAATGGAGCGATGTAATAATTTTGTTGCAACCACAACCGGGAGAACGCATGTCCCATATCAACCACTTCTCGCATGGGGCCCTGACACCGCTCCTCGCGTACCTGATGTCCGTCGTCGGCTCACTGCTGGGCCTCATCTTGACCGCCAGGGCCCGCTCCGCACAGGGCGCCTCGCGGTATCGCTGGCTCGCCGGGGGCGCGCTGGCCATCGGCGGAACCGGCATCTGGGTCATGCACTTCATCGCCATGATGGGCTTCGACGTCACCGGTAACGAGATCCGTTACAACGTCGGGCTGACCGTGGTCTCAGCGGTCGTCGCGGTCGCCGTGGTCTACGGCGGTCTGCACGTCGTCTCGACGGGCGAGGGCTTCCCGCGTCTGCTCGCCGGCGGCCTGCTGGCCGGCGTCGGCGTCGGCACCATGCACTACCTGGGCATGTTCGCGATGAGCATGGCGGGCACCCTCGCCTTCGACCCGCTGCTGGTCGCCCTGTCGGTCCTGATCGCGATCGTCGCGGCCACCGTCGCGCTCTGGTTCACGCTGAAGGTCAACGGCCCGCTGGCCACCGCCGGCGCCGCTCTCATGATGGGCGTGGCCGTCACCGGCATGCACTACACGGGCATGTACGCCCTCAGCGTCGCCCCCGGCGACAAGGCGATCTCGGGCGCCACGGCCATGGACTTCCTGCTGCCGCTCATCGCCGGGATCAGCCTGATCACCGTGGGTCTGCTGCTCGCCATCCTGCTGTCGCCCTCGGCGCGGGAGATGCGCGAGGACAGCGAACTCCTGGAGCGCCTGCAGCAGCGGCGCACCGCCCCGCCTCCCCCGCCGGTGCCCTCCAGGGGACACCGCAAGCCGGAGGGCGACGACCTGTTCACGCCGCGCAGGTAGTTCCCGCGCGGCGCGGCAGGAGGGGTTCTTAACCGAAGAAGACCTCGGCCTCGGCGTAACGGTGGACGGGCACCGTCTTCAGCTCGGCCGTCGCGGCGTCGAGGCCGCTGCGCACGATCTCGGTGCCCTGGAGGCCGACCATCTTGCCGAAGTCGCCCTCGTGGACGGCGTCGATCGCGGCCAAGCCGAAGCGGGTGGCCAGCACGCGGTCGTACGCCGTCGGGGTGCCGCCGCGCTGGATGTGGCCGAGGACCGTGGTGCGGGCCTCCTTGCCGGTGCGCTTCTCGATCTCCTGGGCGAGACGGTCGCCGATGCCGCCGAGGCGGACGTGGCCGAACGCGTCGAGCTCGCCGACGGTCGTCTCCATCTGGCCGTCGATCGGGTGGGCGCCCTCGGCGACCACGATGATCGGGGCGTAGCGGATCTTGAAGCGCGACTCGACGTATTCGCAGACCTTGTCGATGTCGAACGGCTTCTCGGGGATCAGGATGACGTTGGCGCCCGCGGCCATGCCGGCGTGCAGGGCGATCCAGCCCGCGTGACGGCCCATGACCTCGCAGATCAGGGCGCGGTGGTGCGACTCGGCCGTGGTGTGCAGCCGGTCGATGGCCTCCATCGCGATGTTGACCGCGGTGTCGAAACCGAAGGTGTAGTCGGTCGCGTTGAGGTCGTTGTCGATCGTCTTCGGCACACCCACGACGTTCACGCCACGGTCGAAGAGCTGCTTGGCGACGCCAAGGGTGTCTTCGCCGCCGATCGCGACCAGGGCGTCGATGCCGTGGCTCGCAAGGTTCTCCTTGATGCGCTCGACGCCACCCTCGATCTTGATCGGGTTGGTGCGCGACGAGCCAAGGATGGTGCCACCACGCGGCAGGATGCCGCGGACCGTCTGCACGTCGAGGGGCATCGTGTCGCCCTCGAGCGGGCCACGCCAGCCGTCGCGGAACCCCACGAACTCGTGACCGTAGACGCCGACACCCTTGCGGACCACGGCCCGGATCACGGCGTTCAGACCGGGGCAGTCGCCGCCACCGGTGAGCACTCCAATACGCATGTCGGGTTCCTCCATATGAGATAGCGCGGCCAGACTGTGTCTGGACGCCGACGGTGGCATTCTGCCGTGACGGCGCAACAATGGTCTAGACCAAAAAGTGAGGCGCCGTGGCGGTTTTGGCGATAGACGCTGGTACGACGGGCGTGACCGCACTCGTGGTGGGTGAGGACGGCCACATCGACTCTCGCGGATACCAGGAATTCGAGCAGCGATTCCCGGAACCCGGCTGGGTCGAACACGCGCCCGACGACATCTGGCGCGCGACGCTGGCAGCCTGCCGCACCGCTCTGGCCAGGGCAAGCACCACTGTGCGGTGCGTCGGACTGACCAACCAGCGCGAGACGGCCGTGCTGTGGAACGCCACCACTTTGGACGCCCCCCGCAATGCCATTGTGTGGCAGGACCGGCGGTCCTCCGACATCTGCGCCCGCCTTCGTGAGGAAGGTCACGAACCGCGTGTGACCGAACTCACCGGCCTGCGGCTCGACCCCTACTTCACCGGCACCAAGCTGACCTGGCTGGCCGAGCACGATCCGGAGGCCTGGGCGGCGAAGGACCTGGCCATCGGCACGGTCGACAGCTATCTGGTGGCACGCCTGACCGGCGGCGCCCGCCACGTGACCGACCCCTCGAACGCGTCCAGGACGCTGCTCTACGACATCCACGCGGGCGCCTGGTCGCCCGAGCTGTGCGACCTGTTCGGGGTGCCCATCGAGGCGCTCCCCGAGGTGGTGCCGAACTACGGCGAGTTCGCCCGTACGAGCCCCGACCACTTCCTGGGGCTCGACCTGCCGATCAGCGGCATGGCCGGCGACCAGCAGGCGGCCCTGTTCGGCCAGACCTGCTTCGAGGTGGGCGACGTCAAGTGCACGTACGGGACCGGCTCCTTCGTCCTGGTCAACACCGGGCGCGAGGCGGTGGGCTCGGACGCGGGGCTGCTGACGACGGTCGCCTGGCAGGAGCCCTCGGGCGAGCTCACCTACGCCCTGGAAGGGGCGATCTTCGTCACCGGCGCGGCGGTGCAGTGGCTGCGCGACGGGCTCGGCCTGATCGGGACGGCGGCCGAGTCGGAGGAACTGGCCCGGTCGGTGCCCGACGCGGGCGGCGTGGTGTTCGTGCCCGCGCTCACTGGCCTGGGAGCGCCACATTGGGATCCGGACGCCCGGGGAACGATCACCGGCCTCACACGGGGTACCACTAAGGCACATCTGGCCCGCGCGACGCTCGACGCGATCGCCTACGAGGTGCGCGACATCGTGGCCACCATGTCGGAGGAGGTGACCGTGCTCAAGGCCGACGGCGGCGGCAGCGCCAACGACCTGCTCATGCAGGTCCAGGCCGACCAGCTCGGCATCCCGGTCGAACGGCCGAGGATCCAGGAGACGACCGCGCTGGGCGCGGCGTTCCTGGCCGGTCTGGGCGCGGGCGTGTGGTCCACCCGCGAGGAACTGAAACACACCTGGCAGCTCGACCAGCGGTTCGAGCCGGGCCCCCGCGACGAGCGGGCCTACGACGACTGGCTGCGCGCGGTGCAGCGGTCTCGGGGGTGGGCCGCGCGGTGAGTGCCGACCTCCGAGGCGACTTAGCCGGGTTCCTGCGCCGCCCCTGGTTCTGGCGGCGCGACCAGCAGCTCCCCGTCGTGCTGGTGACCGGCAGCGGCGCGCCCGCCGTCGTCGCCGAGCTGACCGCGCCGTTCGCCGACCACCTGCCGACCGCGCTGATCCGCGACGGCGAACACGGCTCGGTGCTCGCGCTGGTGGCGGCGCTCACCGGGCCGCGCGGCCAGCTCGCCCGGCCGGTCGGCGGTTCGTTCCTGCCGCCGCCCCGGTTCCCGCTGGCCCAGTTCGTGGCCTGGGCCGCGACGCAGCGGCACCCGCCGGAGCCGCAGTCCCACGAGGGATATCAGGACTTCCGCAAGCGGCTTCGCGACCGGCGGCGCGGCCCCGCCGACGCGTCGCTGCGGGTGGCCGCCGACTTCTTCATCGGCCGGGCCGCGCTGACCTGGGTGCCGATCGGCACGATCGTGACCTGGCTGCTGGCCGGGCCGACCGACCTGGTGGGCGTGCTGCCGTGGGTGCTGGGCGCGCTGGTGGCCGTGCTCGGCGTCGGCGCCCAGGGCCTCGCGTCGCTGCGGGGCTCGTTCTTCTTCGGCTGGTTCCGCCGCCAGCCGGTGCTGCGCCGCCACCGCTGGGAGAGGCTCGCCTGGTACGCGCTGCGCCTGGCCAACGCCTCGCCGGAGGAGCTCGAACGGCTGGCGGTCAACGCGATGTGCGAGGACCTGCGGCAGGCGTACAAGAAATGGCGCATCCCGTGGCCGAGCTGGGGGCGCGGGCTCTACTGCCTGCTGCGATTACAGGTCAGCGATCCCCACGGGGTGAACGCCCGGTTCCTGCGGCTGCTGGAGGACGCCGCCGCGCTGACCGGTCACCCGGTCCCGGTGGTCGTGGTCGCGGCGGTGCCCGACGAGCTCGCCGACCCCCGGCCGATCGCGGCGACCCCGCTCGCCGACATCACCGGTCACGTCGGCACATGGCGGCGGGAGCACCGGCGCCGCCGGTTGCCGGTCCGGCTGGTGATCGGGCCCGGCGACCACGCCGCCCACCCGGGCGTCCCCCACCGCTTCCGGCCCATCAAGCACCAGGCGCGGGCGTGGATCTACTGGGCGGTCGTGCTGGCGGTGCTGCCCGGCCTGATCATCGGGTTCGTCGTCATCAACCTGTCGGAACGCACGGCCCACTGCGGCGGTCTCCCCTACGTCGACCGCATGGGCAGCGAGTGCGTCGGCGTGGTCAACGCCGCCGACGAGGCCCCCGAGGGCCTGTTCGCCAAGCCGATCGCCGATCTGGTCGCCCGCATCGACGTCAACAACGCCTACGCCGTCGAGTCGGCGCAGTACGTCACCCTGGCCCTCTTCGGCGAATATTCGGTGCGGCAGACCGCCCAGGACGACACCCGATTCCCCAGCATGGTCTCCGAGCTGACCGCCGCCGAGGAATACCAGCGCACCCTCCAGAACCCGCTGCGGCTGCGCATCCTGATCGTCAACGCGGGCGACAACTACGCCCACGGCGGCCGGGCCGCCGACCTGGTCGCCCGGCTGGCCGACGACGACCCCCACCTCGTCGGCGTGGTCGGCCTCGGGCGCAGCGTCGGCGGGGTCGAGCAGGCGGTCGACCGGTTCGACGCCGCCAAGATCCCCCACATGACCACCACCGCCACCGCCGACGACCTCGGCGTCGTCGGCGACCGGCCCTCGCCCTACTTCTTCCGCGTCGGCCCGACCAACTTCCGCGAGGCGACCCTGTCGGCCCGGTTCGCCAAGCGCACCCTCGACGCCGAGACGGCGGTGATCGTGCAGGACGGGACGGCCGACGACACCTACACCAACAACCTGGCCGACGACTTCGCCGACGCCCTGACCACCGAGAAGGTCGACCCGGGCCGGCCGGTCGCCTACGGCAACTCACGTGAGGGCATGTCGGGCGCGGTCTCCACGGCCTGCGCGCGTAAGGCCGACGTCTTCATGTACGCCGGTCGCGCCCGCGAGTTCGTCGGCTTCCTCAAGGCGCTGGAAGGCAGCAGCGCGTGCAGTGCCGGGGTGCTCAAGGTGGTCGCCGGCGACGACGTGATCAGGGTGGTCGCCGACCACCGGGCCGAGATCGCCGCGATGAGACAGGTGGAGGTCTACTACGTGGCGCTGGCCAGCCGGGAGATGTGGGGCGAGGTGAACCCGACCGGGTTCGTCAGCGCGCTGCGCGCCGGGGCCCACGCCGACCTCGCCGACGACAACCTGATCCTGACCTACGACGCGGTCGACGTGGTCTACCGGGCCGCCGACCGCGCCTTCCTGCCGGGTGACGAGCTGCCCAGCAGGGGCGACGTGCTCTATCGGCTGGCCCGCACCTCGGGCCCGTCGGCGTGGAACGGTTCGAGCGGCGTCATCGACTTCGGCCACGGCGAACGGCACGACCCGGTGAACAAGGCGGTCGGCATCATCAAGGTCGCCGACCAGCCGACACCGCCGCTGGTCCGCTGCGGACCGCTCGACGCCGACGAGCCTCCCACCACCGACGAGCTCTGCGCCAAGCTGCCCGATGCTCCCTAGAGCAGCACGCAGGTCGGGGTCGGCACGGCCAGCACCTGGCCGGTCGGCTCCGGCACGCCGTTGACCAGCCTGAAGTGGACGACGTCGCCACTTCGCTGGTTGGCGACGTAGAGGTCGGCTCCGTCGATCGCGAAGTGGCGGGGCCAGTCGCCGCCGCAGTCGACCTCGGCGACCATCTTCAGCGTCTCGGGGTCGAAGACGCTGATGGTGTTGGGACCCCGGTTGGCGACGTAGAGCCGGTCGCCGTGGAGCTGGATGTGGGACGGGTAGTTGACGCCGTCTCTGCCGGTCGCGGCGACCTCACCGGTCGGGTTCCAGTGGCGGTCGAAGGCGTGGACCTGGCCGTCGAGCTCACCGGCGACGAACCAGCCGGTCGAAGCGCTCACCAGGTGGCGGGGGCCGGTGCCCGGGGTGAGCGCCACGGGTTCGAGCTCGGTGACGTCGGTGCGGACGCGCCACTGGCGGATCTGGTCGGCGCCCAGGTCGGTGACGTAGAGGATGCCGGCCTCGAAGGTGGCCTGGTGGGCGTGGGGGCCGCGCTGGCGCTCGGGGTCGGGGCCGCCGCCGTCGTTCGGGAAGAGCAGCGGCGGGCCGGTGAACAGGCCCTCCTCGTCGAGCGAGTGGAGGGCCACCATGCCGTCGGCGTAGTTGGCCACGGCCAGCCAGTTGTCGGCGACGGCCACGTGGCAGGGGGAGCCGCCGCCGCTCGACCGGGTCGCGAGGCGCTCGGGGTCTTCGGTGGCGCTGAACGCGGTGATCGTGCCGGGGTCGGACTCGCCCACGGCGTAGAGCACCGGGAGTGAGGGGTGCACGGCGAGGAACGAGGGGCCGGAGACGGCGGCGGCGCCGGTCTCGGTGAGTGCCCCGGTTCCGGCGCGGACGGCGACGGTCACGCCCGGCCCCGCCCCTCCGGTGTCGGGCGTGTAACCCCCGATGTAGACCGTGTTCACGTCGCTCCTTCGAACAGGCGGGCAGGTTTCGAACCCTAGCGCATCCGCATTATCGTTGCCTCAGTCAACGTTTCGCTTGAGGAGAGCAATGGACGCGATCGCGGAGGTCCGGGCGTTCAACCGCTTCTACACCGAGGTCATCGGCGTGCTGGGACCGGGCATGCACGACTCCCCCTATTCACTGACAGAGGCCAGGATCCTGTACGAACTGGGCCAGACCTCCAGCCCGATGGAGACCGGCGAGATCCGGCGCCTGCTCGGCATCGACGCCGGTTACCTCAGCCGGCTGCTGACCCGGCTGGAGTCCGAGGGGCTGGTGACCCGGGAACGCGCCGATCACGACGCCCGCCGTCAGGTCGTGTCCCTGACGGAGTCCGGCACGACGACATACGCGGATCTCGACCAGAAGTCGGCGGCCCAGGTCGCCGGCCTGATCGACGGAGTGGAGCTTCCACGCCTCCTGACCAGCATGGCCACGATCCGGGAGATCCTCGGCGGCGGGCCCCGCAGTGACACCGTCGTCATCCGGGCGCCGCGCCCCGGCGACCTGGGCTGGGTGGTGCAGCGGCACGGCGCGATCTACACGCGCGAGCAGGGCTGGGGGCCCGATTTCGAGGCGTTGGTCGCCCGGATCTGCGCCGACTTCCTCGACAATCTCGACGACCCGGGCCAGGGCGGGTGGATCGCCGAGGTCGACGGGCGCCGGGCGGGGTGCGTGTTCTGTGTCAGGAAAGACGGCGAGACGGCGCAGTTGCGGCTGCTGCTGGTGGAGCCGTGGGCGCGCGGGCGCGGCGTGGGCGCCCGGCTGGTCGAGGAGTGCCTGCGGTTCGCCGCCGACGCCGGATACACGCGGATCCGGCTGTGGACGCGCGACGTGCTGACCGCCGCCCGGCGGATCTACCAGGCGGCGGGCTTCGAGGTCACCGGCACCGAGCAGGCCGAGGGGTTCGTGGACGAGATCTGGGAGCGGGATATTTCCGGCTTTACTGATAGGAATTAGCGGAATAAGATCCGGGGCATGCGGTTCCACTGGTTCCTCCCGACCTCGGGCGACGGCCACTACGTGCGTCCCGCGACCACCACGGTCGCGGCCGGCGCGGCGCCGGTCCGGCAGCCCACGCTCAAATACCTGACCCAGGTCGCCCTCGCCGCGGAAGAGGCCGGCTTCGAGGCCGCGCTGACCCCGGTCGGCCTGGGCTGCCCCGACCCGCTCGTCACCTGCGCGGCCGTGGCGGCCCGGACCGACCGGCTCGGCATCCTGGTCGCCTTCCGGCCCGGCTTCACGCTGCCGACCCTGCTCGCCCAGCAGGCCGAGGCGTTCCAGGAGATCAGCGGCGGCCGGCTGCGCCTCAACGTGGTCACCGGCGGCGACCCGGTGGAGCAGCGCGCCTACGGCGACTTCCTGAACCACGACGAGCGCTACGCCCGGACCGCCGAATACCTCCACGTGCTGCGCCGCACCTGGGAGGGCGTGCCCTTCTCCTTCACCGGCGACCACTACCGGGTCGAGAACGCGGGCCTGGCCACGCCGCTGGCCAACCCGCCGGAGATCTACTTCGGCGGCGCGTCCCCGGCGGCCGAGCGGGTCGCGGCCGAGCACGCCGACGTCTACCTGATGTGGGGCGAACCCCCGGCGATGATCGCCGAGCGCCTGGAGCGCATGCGCAAGCTGACGGCCGAGACCGGCCGCACCCTGCGCTACGGCATCCGCCTGCACATCATCGCCCGCGACACCTCCGAGGAGGCCTGGGCCTACGCCCGCCACCTGCTCTCGGGCATGGACCCCGACCGGATCACCGCCGCCCAGGCCCGCTTCGCCCGGATGGACTCGGTCGGCCAGGCCCGCATGGCCGGGCTGCACGGCGGCAGCGCCGACAACCTGGAGATCTCCCCCGGGCTGTGGGCCGGTGTCGGGCTGGTGCGCGAAGGCGCCGGGACCGCCCTCGTGGGGTCCTACGCCGAAGTGGCCCAGAAGATCCGCGAGTACGCCGCGCTCGGCCTCGACGAGTTCATCCTGTCGGGCTGGCCGCACCTGGAGGAGTCGGTCCGGGCCGGCGAGTTCCTGCTGCCGCTGCTCAAATGAACCTCGCCCTGCGCCTGGGGGCCGTGGTCTTCCTGCTGGCCGTCTGGCAGGTGGTGGCGTGGCTGAAGATCTGGCCGCCGGTGTTCGTGCCCGAACCCCTGTCGGTCTGGAAGCAGTTCATCCGCACCTCCACCGAGGGCTACAGCGACTACACGCTGGCCGGTCACCTGCTGGCCAGCCTGCGCCGGATCGTCCTCGGCTGCCTCTACGGGATCAGCGGCGGCATCGTACTCGGGCTGCTCATCGGGGTCGTACCGGTGCTGCGGACGCTGCTCAACCCGCTGGTGACCTTCGTCCGCACCCTGCCGCCGCTGGCCTATCTGAGCCTGCTCGTCATCTGGTTCGGGATCGGCGAGGAGCCGAAGGTGTGGCTGCTGCTGCTCGCCGCGCTGCCGCCGGTGGCGGTCGCCACCGCCGACGCGGTCCGGGGCGTGCACGAGGACTACCTGAACGCGGCCCGCTCGCTCGGCGCCCGCCCGTGGGAGATCCCCTATCGGGTGGTGCTGCCCAGCGCGCTGCCGGAGATCGTGACGGGGGTGCGGGTGGCGGTCGGGGTGGCGTACACGACCGTCGTCGCGGCCGAGACCATCAACGGCGTACCCGGCATCGGGGGCATGGTGCGCGACGCCCAGCGCTACAACCACACCGACGTGGTGGTGCTGGGGATCATCGTGATCGGCCTGTCCGGGCTGCTCATCGACTATCTGCTGCAAACGCTCGACCGGCGGCTCGTGCCCTGGCGCGGCCGTCACATCTGAAGGAGCCCCCCACATGAAACGCGTCATCGCGGCGCTGTTGGTGCTGGCCACCGCCTGCTCCTCCCCCGCCGAGTCACCTGGCGAGAAGAAGACGGTCCTGCGGATCGGCTACCAGCTCATCCCCAACGGCGACCTGATCGTGAAAGACCAGAAGTGGCTGGAGCAGGCGCTCCCCGGCACCGAGGTCACCTGGGCCAAGTTCGATTCCGGCGGTGACGTCAACACCGCGATGATCGCGGGCGCCATCGACATCGGCCTGGCCGGCAGCAGCCCCGTGACCCGTGGCCTCTCCGCGCCGCTGAACATCCCCTACCGGGTGCCGTGGATCTTCGACGTGATCGGCGACAACGAGGCCCTGGTCGCCAAGAAGGAGATCACCTCGGTCGCCGGGCTGGCCGGCAAGACGATCGGGACCCCGTTCGCCTCGACCGCCCACTACAGCCTCCTCGCGGTCCTCGCCGAGGCCGGCGTGACCGACGCCAAGGTCATCGACCTCCAGCCGCCGGACATCCAGGCGGCGTGGACCCGGGGCGACATCGACGCCGCCTACGTGTGGACGCCGGTCCTGGCCGAGCTGGAGAAGGACGGCGCCGTGCTGGCCACCAGCCGCGAGCTGGCCGCCAAGGGCAAACTGACCGCCGACCTGGCCGTGGTCCGCAACGAGTTCGCCACCCAGCACCCCGAGATCCTGGCGGAGTGGCTCAAGCAGCAGGACCGCGCGGTCAAGCTCACCCGCAGCGACACCCCGGCAGCGGCGGCGGCCATCGGCCGCCAGCTCAACCTCGACCCGGCCGAGGCGACCCGCCAGCTCGGCCAGCTCGTCCTCCTCGACGCCACCGAGCAGCGCTCCCCCGAATACCTGGGGACCACCGAGGCCCCGGGCAAACTCGCGGAGAACCTCCGCAGCGCGGCGGAGTTCCTGGTCGGCCAGAAGCAACTGGACGCGGTGCCTGAGCTGACGGTCTTCCAGAAGGGCCTCCTGACCGATGCCCTCCCCTGAGCCGGCCATCGAGCTCCGGGCGGTGACGCGGGTCTACCGCGACCGCCCGGCGCTCGGGCCGATCGATCTGGCCATCCCCGCCGGGGAGTTCCTGACCGTGGTCGGGCCCTCCGGCTGCGGCAAGAGCACCTTGCTGAGCCTGGTGGCGGGGTTCGCCCCGCCCACGGCGGGGACCGTGCTGGCCGATGGTGCGCCGGTGACCAGGCCGGGTCCTTCGCGGGGCGTGGTGTTCCAGCAGCCCCGGCTGTTCCCGTGGCTGTCCGTCGCCGGGAACATCGGGTTCGGGCTGCGGCGGCTGAGCCGGTCCGAGCGCGCCGCGCGGGTGGCCGAACTGCTGGCCATGACCGGCCTGGAGAACGCGGCCAGGCTGAAGCCCTACGAGCTGTCGGGCGGCATGCGGCAGCGGGCCGCCATCGCGCGGGCGCTGGCGCCCCGGCCCAAGGTGCTGCTGATGGACGAACCCTTCGGCGCGCTCGACGCCTTCGCGCGGGAGCGCATGCAGGAGGAGGTCCGCGAGCTGTGGCGGAGCACCGGGGTGACGATTCTGTTCATCACCCACGACGTCACCGAGGCGACGACCCTGGGGACCCGGGTGATCGCCCTGGCGGGGCCGCCGGGGCTGATCACGCTCGACGCGCGGGTCAGCGAGGGGCTGCGCGAGAAGGTCGAAGCCGCGATCCGGGACGCCGCCTCGGCGCGGGCCGGGGTGGCCTCGTGAGGTCGTACAGAGGAAATCAGCCTTTGAAGGGACCGGTCACCTCGTAGGTGACTCCCCCGGTGCGGGAGGAGAAGTAGAGGCGTTCCCCGTCGGGGGAGAACGCGAGGCCGGCGATGGACTTCTCCGGGCCGTCGAGGCGCAGGAGTGAGGTCACCACGCCGTCGGCGTCGATGATGTTGATCTCGCCGCCGGGGGTGACGAACAGGTCGCCGGCGCCGGCCAGCAGGCGCGGGTCGGCGCCGTAGAGGACGGACAGTTCGCCCGCCGCCGGGTCGTAGGACCAGACCCGGTCGTCGTCGGTGGAGAAGTAGCAGAAGCCCCCGGACGTGGAGCACCGGCCGGCGCGCCGGAAGCGGGCCGCGCCGGGAAGCTGGTCGCGGGTAGGGGCGTCGGTCGCCGACGGGTTGGGCACGCGGGCCCAGGTCACCGGTCCTGGGCCGGTGCCGAGCATGACCTCCAGGACCCCCGTCGTCAGGTCGCCCCAGTCGTCGGGGCGGAACCGGTAGAGGCAGCCCTCGGGGTGGTCTTCGGTCAGGTAGATGACCTGGCGGACCTCGTCGCAGACGGCGCTCTCGTGCCGGAACAGGCCCATGGCCGGGCGGGGCATGGCGGCGAAGTGGCCGTAGGGGTCGCATTCGAAGACCCGGCCGCGGCCGGTGTCCTCGCACGACAGCCACGTGTTCCACGACGTCGCGCCCCCGGCGCGGTTGCTGTCGGTGCCCGACAGGATGCGGTAGCCGCTGCGGATCGACCCGTCGGGGCCGAACTTGAGTGCCGAGACGCCGCCGAGCAGCGGGATCTCGGAGTTGGAGACGTAGATCCAGCCGTCGCCGTCGGCGAAGCACGCGCCGTTCTCGGGCGCCTGGTGCCAGGTCACCCCGCCGACCCGTTCGCCGGTGCGGCCGACCACCCGGCTGGTGAAGCCCTCGGCCAGCTCGATCGCCGGATCACCAGGTGTCTTCATCCGCGCCGCGAACCTCCCCGAACCGGCAGCCATGGGACCTCCCTCACAATTCACGCTACGCGCGGCAGGCGGGGACAGTCGAACCGAGCTATGTGAACTTCCGGGGAATCGGCACGGGTCCCCGGGCAAAACTTTGCCCAAACCACGGGCAGCGGGGTCCTGGACCATTCCTAAAGTGATCGGCCATGCCCCTCTCTCCCGACGTGATCGCCCCGGCGGTCACTTCGCGCCGTGCTCTCGTGTTCCTCGACCAGGATCCACCGGCCCGGCGACTGGCGAGTGCCCTCAGATCCTCCGGCTACGCGGTCGAGACCAGCCCGGCCGGCCGGCGTGACCACGAGCGGCTGGCCGAGTTCCTCGGCTCCGGACGGCCCGGCGAGCTGCTGCTGGTGCGCTGGCCGTCGACGTCGACCTGGTCGGGGGCCGATTTCGCGACGCTGGTGAAGCGGTTCGGGGCCTCCGCCGGGGAGTCGACCGCCTCGGCGGTGCTGATGATCGTCGACTTCGGCTGGATCGGCAGCGCCTCCCCCGACGAGCAGACCGTCAGCGCCCTGCCGGCCCCACCGGGCATCGTCGCCGCCGCGCTGACCACGGGGCTGGCCGTCGGCGCTGAGGTGAGACCGGGGGCGCCCTCGCTGACCGAAGTGGTCGCCGACGGCCTGCTGACCTTCGACGCCGACCTCGGCGGCGACGGCGTGGTCTCGGTCGCCGACCTGCTGGCCCACGCCCTGGCCGCCTTCGGTGAGCACGCCGAGTTCCTGCCCCACCTGCTGACCTCGCCCGAGGCGCTGGACGTCGCGGTGGCGGTCCGGGGCACCGTGTCGGGCACGCTGCCGACGGTGTTCGAGCGCGCCGCGGCGATGCTGGGCGGCCCGCGGCCGAAGTCGGCCGAGCAGGCCGTCGCGCGGATCTACGACGAGCACCTGTCGCCGGAGGCGCAGCTGCTGCTGCGGCGCGGCAGCCTGCTGGCCGAGGGCGAGCGGCTGACCGGCGAGGTCGCCGAGGTGCTCGGCGGCGCGCGGGCGGGCCGCACCGAGCTCGCCGAATGGGGGCTGCTCGGTGAACCTTTCAGCCATCCGGCCGTGGCCCTGTTCGGCCGGGCCCGCCTCGATCCCGACGAGAAGGCCACCCTGCCGGGCGCGCTGCGCCGCTGGCGGGCCCGCCGCAAGGCGACCCGCCCCCGGGCGCGGCTGACCCCCGACCGCTGGACCGTCGACGACACCCTCGGCCACGGCGTCTACGCGGAGGCCATCGCCGCGTTCATCCGCCACGCCGAGACCCGGCCGCCGCTGACGATCGGGGTGAAGGGCCCCTGGGGCACCGGCAAGACCTCGCTGATGCGGATGATCCAGGAGGAACTCGACCCCGGCGCCTCGGACGGGCACGCCCGCGAACTCCGGCTGCCCCGATCGCTCCCGGCCCGGCCGCCGGCCCGGCTGATCCGGCTGATGGCCCGGCTGTGGCCGGGCGACCGGTCCACCGAGGGCATCACGAACGCGGAGGTCCGCGCCGCCGCGAAGGCCCCGGAGGGCGAGCCGGCGCCGGTCGGGGCGACCTCGGGGTCCTGGCGGCCGACGGTCTGGTTCAACCCGTGGATGTACCAGAACGACGAGCAGGTCTGGGCCGGCCTCGCCCACGAGATCATCACCCAGATCACCGACCGGCTCCCCCGCGCCGAGCGGGAGCGCTTCTGGCTGCGGCTCAACCTGGCCCGCGTCGACCGCGAGGCGGTCCGCCGCCGCGCCTACCACCTGGCGCTCATGCGGGTCGGCCCGGTGCTGCTGGGGCTGGTCCTGACCCTGCTGCTGTCCGGCGCGTCCCTGCTGGCCGCGCCGCTGCTGCCCTTCCTCTCCGGTACGGCCGGCGCGCTCGCCTCCGGGGGCGCGGTGGCCGCCGTCTTCGCCGCCTCCGTACGTCTGGCGCGCTTCCTCACCGAATCGGCCGAGTCGGCCTTCGCCTCCCTGGTCCGGGCGCCCGACCCCCTCAGCGGGGACGGCCCGGGATATGGGGCGCGGACGGGGTTCCTGCATCTCGTCCAGACCGACATGGGACACGTGCTCGACCTGGTGGCCACCTCGGAGCGCCCCCTGGTCGTCTTCGTGGACGACCTCGACCGCTGCTCCTCGGGCGCGGTCGCCCAGGTGATCGAGGCGATCAACCTGTTCCTGGCCGGGGAGTTCCCCAACTGCGTGTTCGTGCTGGCCATGGAGCCCGACGTGGTCGCGGCGCACGTCGAGGTGGCCTACCGCGACCTGGCCGAGACCATGCCCGCCCACCTGCGCGAGGACCTCGGCTGGCGGTTCCTGGAGAAGATCGTGCAGCTCCCGCTGCGGGTGCCGCTGCTCGACGAGGACGCCCGGCTGCCCGACTACGTGCGCGCCCTCATGGACATCCCGGCCCAGCGCACCGCCCCGGTCGCCGCCCCCGCCCGGCCGTCGGTCGACCTGGCGATGGTGGCCCGCATCGAGCGGGCGATCCGGGGCTCGGGGGCCCGCGTCGACACCCTCGACGACGCCGCCCGCGCCGCCCAGGACACGGTCGCGGTGGCCGAGGGCGAGACCTCGGCGCTCGGGAACCTGTGGGCGGAGACCCGCTTGGCCGCCGACCGGGTGTTCGACGACCTCTACAGCGACGAGAACGCCTACCGGGCCATCCGGGGCGCGCTGCCGGTGCTGACGGCGTCGAACCCGCGCGAGCTCAAGCGCTATGTGAACGTCTTCCGGTTCTACTCCTTCGTGACCTACCGCCAGCGGCTGGCCGGGGAACGCGCGGCCTCCGACGCCGAGGTGGCGAAGCTGGCGGCCCTCACCGTCCGGTGGCCCCATCTGCTGTCGAGGCTGTCGGGCGGGGCGGTGCTCGGGCGGCTGGAGGAGGCCGCCGGCGACGCGGCGGCGTGGCATGAGGCGCTGACCTGCGCCGGTCTGGAACCGGGGCCCAAGTGGGATCCGCTGCGGGCGCTGCTGGCCGCACCGCCCTCGGTGACCGACCTCGCGCGACGGCTACTGTAACCGATTCGTCGCGGTACGCTACCGTCGTCCCCCCGATCGGAAGGGTGATCCACGATGGCGCTCATCTATCCCGTCCACGCCGAGGCCGACGACAGCGACGATTCCTTCGAGTCCATGTCGGCCGAGTGGTCGTCCCAGTGGGTGATCGAGGTGACCGTCCGCGACGAGGGCGACGACAGCGACTGCGACAGCATCGTCATCGGTCCGATGGCGGCCCGGCCCGCGTGGGACTACGTCCACGAACTCGAGGCTTTGCGACCGGGGTGGACGTTCGTCCTCCAGCCGATCTTCGAACCGACCGAGGCCCCGGAGCTGGTGGCCTCGCTCGAAGCGTGAGAACACCGATGCCGCAGGCCCTCGGAAGGGACTGCGGCATCGGTTCCCGGTGACCCAGGTTGGCGCCGCCGCTCCTGAAAGGATCCAGCCAATCACGTGATCAGGAGCGGCGGCCGTCTAAGTCGGGGGGTCGTTCAGCGCTGGGCCTGGATCATCCAGTGCTGCTTCTCCAGCTCCCGGGTGATACCGATCAGCAGGTCCTGGGTGACCACGTCGCTCTTCTCGGTCATCTCGATGCGCTCGCGCATGCGCCGCACGATCGACTCCAGGATGTCGGTCATCGCAGCGATGACCTTGCCGTCTTCGATGTAGCCCGGTTCGAGCTGGTGCAGGTGTGTGTGCTCGGCGAGCGTGCGAGCCCGGCCGTCGGGGTTGAGTCCGACGGCGACGGCGCGTTCGGCCACGCTGTCGGCGCTCTCCCTCGCCATGCTGACGATCTCGTCCAGGTGCAGGTGCAGCGAGCGGAACGACCGCCCGATGATGTTCCAGTGCGCCTGCTTGCCGAGCAACGACAGGTCCAGTAGATCGACGAGCGATCCCTGTAGCGCCTCTGCTGTGACCTTCTTGTCCTCCGCGCTCAGAAGGCTGGTGATCGAAGCCATGAAAGCGGATCTCCCTCCCACAAAGTCGGTCTATAGCGCCTAACGGAGGACGAATCACCCATATTCCCCATTTGACAGTGTCATTGTGACAGTGTCACTGTGGAGGCATGGACGAGACCTGGACCATCGCCGAACTGGCCGAGCGCGCCACCACCGCGCTCGCCGGGCTGGCGCCTGCCAACGGCCGGATCAGGGACGTACCGAACGAACGCCTGATCCGCTACTACACGACGATCGGCCTGCTCGACCCCCCGCTCGCCCGTCGGGGCCGGGTCGCCCTCTACGGCCGCCGGCACCTGCTCCAGCTGGTGGCGGTCAAGCGCCGCCAGGCCGAAGGGGTGTCCATCGCGGCCATCCAGGCCGAACTGGTCGGCGCGACCAACGCCCACCTGGCCGAACTGGCGGGGACGGCGGACTCCGCCAAGCCCGCGGGCTCGACCAGCGACCGGGCTTCCCGGCAGGCGGGCAACGGCACGGCGCCCACTACGCCTGCCGAACAAGCGCCCGCCGCGCGGCGGGCGCCCCCTCCTGCGCCGGCGGGAGCCGGGCAGCAGGAAGCACTCCCGTCGCCGAACGGACTTTCCCGCGACGCCGAACCGGATCCGGCCCAAGTCCGGTCCAGATTCTGGGCTGCTCGACCGGCGGCTGCCGTCTCTGTCGACCAGACCGCCGCTCAGTCCGAACCGGTCTCCGCGCTTCCACGCCAAGGCTTCCCCTTCGCGTTCCACGGCGTCGGCCTGACCTCGGAGGCCGCGCTGCTCCTGACCCGTCCGCTCACCGACGACGAACGTGCGGCCGTGACGCTGGCCGCCCAACCCTTGATCGACCTCCTGACCGACCTTGGTTTCTCCGAAGGGACCCAGTCATGACCGTTCCCATCACGCCGATCAGGCCCGACGAGATCCTGCCGGTTCCCGACGCGGGGTTCGGCGCCCTGGAGACCGAGAAGGGCAACCTGCCGCTGGAGTCGGTCGACGTCCGGGCCGCCATCGCGGCGCTGTCCGCCGAGGTCAAGGTCGTGCAGGGGTTCCGCAACCCCCATGACGTGGCCCTGGAGGCCACCTATGTCTTCCCGCTGCCGCCGCGGGCCGCCGTCACCGCGTTCCGGATGGAGGCCGACGGGCACGTGGTCGAGGGTGTGCTCCAGGAGCGGGGGGAGGCGCGGGCCGCGTACACGCGGGCTCTTCAGGAGGGCCGCCGCGCCGCCATCGCCGAGGAGGACCGGCCCGACGTCTTCGCCATCAGGGTCGGCAACATCGTGCCGGGCGAGCGGGTGATCGTCCACCTCGATCTGAGCCAGCCCCTCCCCTACGAGGACGGCGCGGCCGAGTTCCGGTTCCCGCTGGTCGTGGCCCCGCGCTACATCCCGGGGGCGCCTCTCGACGGCGCGCCGGTGGGAGCGGGCACGGAGGCCGACACCGACGCCGTGCCCGACGCGTCGAGGATCACGCCGCCGGTGCTGCTGCCGGGGTTCCCCAGCAGGGTCCGCCTCGGGCTGAGCGCGACGCTCGACCCGGCCGGGCTGGAGATCACCGAGATCCAGAGCAGCCTCCACGACGTCGACCGTGAGGGCGACACCCTGACGGTCCGGCCGGGCGAGCGGCTCGACCGCGACTTCATCCTCCGGTTCAGATACGCCGCCTCGACCTCGCTCACGCTCACGCCCGACGCCGAAGGCGAGGAGGGCACCTTCGCGCTCACCGTCCTGCCGCCGGAGGTGGAGCAGCGACGGCGGCCCCGCGATGTGGTGCTGCTGCTCGACCGGTCGGGCAGCATGTCGGGCTGGAAGATGGTCGCCGCCCGCCGGGCCGCCGCCCGGATCGTCGACACCCTCACCACTGACGACCGGTTCGCGGTGATCTCGTTCGACCACACGGTG
Organism: Herbidospora mongoliensis; assembly: GCF_001570545.1. Classification (GTDB taxonomy): domain Bacteria; phylum Actinomycetota; class Actinomycetes; order Streptosporangiales; family Streptosporangiaceae; genus Herbidospora; species Herbidospora mongoliensis. The sequence goes on from NZ_BBXD01000009.1 coordinate 875,515, forward strand.
GAGCAGCCGTTCCCCGGTCTGGCCGAGGCGACCGACCGCACCCGCTACCGCGCGATCGAGCACCTGGCCCGCCTGGAGGCCCGGGGCGGCACCGAGATGCTCCAGCCGCTGGAGTCGGCGCTGGCCCTGCTGACCGACGCCGGCCGCGACCGGGTGCTGGTCATGGTCACCGACGGCCAGGTCGGCAACGAAGACCAGATCATCGAACGCGTCGGCGCCAGGCTCACCGGCGACGTCCGGGTGCACACGGTCGGCATCGACCGGGCGGTCAACGCCGGGTTCCTCGGCCGCCTGGCGCTGCTCGGCGGCGGCCGGTGCGAGCTCGTCGAGTCGGAAGACCGGCTCGACACTGCGATGGAGCACATCCACCGCCGCATCGGCGCCCCCCTCGTCACCGACCTGACCCTCCACGCCGAGGGCCTGACCATCACCGGCGACAGCGTCACCCACGTGGGCTCGCTGTTCCCGGGCGTCCCGCTCACCGCCCACGGCCGCTACCGTGCCGCCTCGGAAAAGGCCTCGATCTCTGTACGCGGCCAGGCGGCGACCCCCTGGTCGGAGACCGTGACCGCACGGGAGAGCGCCAATCCGGCCGCCCGCGCGATCTGGGCCCGTGCCGAGCTGCGGCGTCTCGAAGACCGCTACACGATCGGCGAGAACACCCTGGAGAAGCGCATCGTCGAGACGTCGCTGGCGTTCGGGGTGCTGTGCCGCTTCACCGCGTTCGTGGCGATCGACGCCCGGGTGGTCGGCGACGGTCCTCCCCTGCACCAGGTGATCCAGCCGGTGGAGACCCCGTCGGGCTGGGACTCCCCGGTCCACCTGACCGCCGCGGGCGGCGCGACGCCGATGATGGCCCAGGCCGCGTTCGGGTTCGCCGCCCCGCCCCCACCCGCCGGGGCGCCGATGGCCCCGCCGATGTCCGCTCCGATGGCCCCGCCGATGCCCGCGCCCGGGTCGGCGCCCGAGTCGATGCCCAGGTCGATGCCCGCGCCCAAGGTCGCGGGCAGGCTGCGCAAGGCGTTCGGCGGCGGCGGGCAGGCCGACCGCATGATGCCGCACCCGGGCCGCGAGCAGGCGCCGCAGACCGACATGAGTGGGATCGTCCCGCTGCTCCAGGGTGAGCTCACCCGGCTGGCCGAGGCGAAGGGGAGGCCCGACGACGAGCGCCGCCGTTACCTGGCCGACCTGGCCAGCCGCCTGAAGGTGGCCGCCCACATGGTCGGCGGGCATCAGGAGCTGTCCGCGCTGGCCAGTGAGCTGGAGTGGGCCGAGCGGCCCGACTTCGACCTGGCCCGCATGTGGGCCAAGACGGAGAAACTGCTGGGCGGGCTGACGGGCGACGTCCAGAAGCCTTTCTGGAAGCGCTAGAGACGACGAAGGGCCCGGGCTTTCAGAAGCCCGGGCCCTTTACGTTGTAGATCACTACTTATCTTTCGCCGCCTTGGCCGCGCGGACCATTTCCACCTTGGCGCTGGCCGCGTATTTGTCGACGTATTCCTGACCGGAGAGTTCCATGAGGGCGTACATGATCTCGTCGGTGACCGCCCGCAGCACGTGGAAGTCGTTCTCCATCCCGTAGTAACGCGAGAAGTCGAGCGGCTTTCCGTAGCGGACGCCGGGGCGGATGCCGAACTTGGGGAGCAGCCGGCCGGGGGGCATCATCTCGAACGTCTTGACCATCGCCCACGGGATGACCGGCGCCCGTGACTCGAGGGCGAGCCGGGCCACGCCGGTCTTGCCCTTGTAGAGGCGGCCGTCGGGCGAGCGGGTGCCCTCGGGGTAGATGCCCAGGACGTGGCCCTCGCCCAGCACCCGCAGGCCGGTGGTGAGGGCGGCCTCGCTGGCCTTGCCCCCGGAGCGGTCGATGGGGACGGTTCCGACACCGGAGAAGAAGGCGCGGCTGAGCACGCCCTTCAGACCGGAACCGGTGAAGTAGTCGGACTTGCCGAGGGAGATGACCTTGCGGGGAAGGAAGAGCGCCCCGAAGAAGTGGTCGGCGAACGACAGGTGGTTGCCGGCCAGGATGACGGGGCCCTCTTTGGGCACGTTGTCCACCCCTTCCGCCCAAGGGCGGAACACGGTGTGGAGGAAGGGCCAGAGGATGGCCTTGACCACCCAGTAGAACACTCGGGGGCTCCTTCTCTCGGCATCGCCTATGCCATCTAGTGCCGTGTGTTCGTGTCATCTTGCCACGCCGACTCCACTCGCACGACTACGGCTTAACGTGCGACTATCGGGCATATTTCCCATCGGGAGGTGCCATGCCGTTGTTGCCGGGCGCGGAGCCCTACCACCACGAGGGCGGACCGGTCGGGGTGCTGCTCTGCCACGGCTTCACGGGGACGCCGCAGTCGCTGCGCCCGTGGGGTGAGCACCTCGCGGGGGCCGGGCTCACGGTCTCACTGCCCCGGCTGCCGGGGCATGGAACCACTTGGCAGGAAATGAATCGCACGCGCTGGGAGGACTGGTACGCGGAACTGGATCGGGCCTTCACGGTGTTGAAGTCGAAGTGCGCCGACGTGTTCGTGATGGGCCTCTCGATGGGAGGCTGCATCGGCCTGCGCCTGGCCGAGGTCCACGGGCCCGCCGTACGGGGGCTGGTGCTGGTGAACCCGTCGGTCGTGAACGACAACCCGGCGCTGACTTTCGCGCCCGTGCTCAAGTGGGTGCTGCCCTCGGTCGCGGGGGTGGCCAACGACATCAAGAAGGCGGGGGCGACGGAGTTGGCGTACACCAGGACTCCGGTGCGGGCGGCGGCGACGCTGCCCAAACTCTGGAAACTCACCCAGTCCGAGCTGGCGAAGATCCGTCAACCGGTGCTTGTCTTCCGAAGCCCGGAAGATCATGTGGTCAAAGCGGCCAGCGTGACGTTCCTGCGCGACAGAATGGGTGAGAACCTGGAAATCCGGGAGTGCGTGAACAGCTATCACGTGGCGACGCTCGACAATGACGCCCCGCTCATCTTCTCGGGGAGCCTCGACTTCGTCCGCGCGCACGCCTCGGTACCCTTGACCAAAGACATGTGACCTGGGATCGATGTGACGCCGCAGAGTGACGAGGACGAGGTCTGGCGTCAGATCGTCGCCTCGTTCAACGAAAAAGCCGGAGACGATCCGGCTGATCAGCCATGGCCTGACCGGGAGAACGTCCCGCAGGGCGAAGAACCGCCGCCGCCCCTACCTGACGAGCCGGAAGAACCCAGCGATGAGACGCCGGACGACTCCGGCGAAGACACAGTGGAGGAAGAGGACGGCGACCACTACGTCCCGCCGCCTCCTCCGCCGCTGCCGAAGGCCGACCTGGTGACCAGGGTGGCCTGGACCGCCCTGTTCGGCGGGCCCGCCTATCTACTGCTGGCCGCGATGCTGAAGCTGCCGATGGACCCGTGGATCGTCTTCACGGCGGTGGCGTCCTTCATCGGCGGGTTCGTGGCCCTGGTCGTCCGGATGGGCGACGGCCCACCGAACGACGGCTGGGACGACGGAGCCGTGATCTAGCCCGGACGAAGACGAGAGATGGCCGTCGGCGAGCACGTGGCCGACGGCCATCGTCATGCCGCCTAGCGGACGGGCGGTTCCTTCGGCCCGAAGGTCTCGACCAGGTCGCTGTAGTGGTCGCCTGCGAGCACGTGGCCGACGGCCATCGTCACGCCGTCGGTGCGGACCACCGACTGGAGGCGGACCGAGCGGTCGCCGGTGCCGGCCTCGCCGCGCAGCGGCTTCCACTCCTTGTCGGTGTAGCGGAGCAGGAAGGCCTCGCTGGGGCGGTCGGCGTCGTAGCCCGAGGCCCAGTAGCCGCCGTCGCCGTCGCCGGTCACTCCGTAGAGCTCGGCGTCGCCCTCGGGCAGGGTCTCGCGGAGCCACTTCTTGCCGTCCCAGCGCAGGATCAGCGGGCGCGTGGTGCCGTCGTCGGTGAACACGCCGCCGACCGCGACCGCCCGCTTGGGGCTGGTGATGTGGACGTCGCGCAGGTAGCCGCCCTCGACGTCGGGCAGGGCGACCGGCTTCCAGGCGCCGCCCGACAGCCGCATGATCAGCGGCTCGTCGCCGTTGTTGCCGACGGCCCAGCCGTCTTTGCCGCGCAGCGCGACGCCGTGGAGAACGCCGTCGGGACCTTCGTGCACCTTCCAGGCGGGCCCGCTCGTCACGATGAGCACCCGGCCGCCCCGGCTGCCGACGATCGCCGCCTTGCCGGGTTCCGCCGCCACCGCACGCAGCCAGTCGCCCGCCCTGACCTGCGGAACCACGACGCGGTCGATGCCGCCGCCGCCACCCCGCCCGACATAGGGCACGCCGTCGTGGCCGTCGCCGACCACCCAGACCTCGTTGTCGGAGACCGCGCTGACCGACCGCAGCGGCCCGGCCCCGGTGGCGTCGCCGCGCGTGGGCACCTCGGCCCAGGCGGCGCCGTTCCAGCGGGTGACGATGCCGCGGTTGCGCCAGACGTCCCAGAGCCCGGTCTGCCCGACGGCCCAGACCGCCGTGCCGGACACGCCGCTGACGTCGGCGAGCGCGGCGTCCCGGCCGAGGCGCGCCGACGACGCCTGTCGCACGACCTCGTCAGGAACGGTCGCGGACCAGGCAGAGGCGGTGGACACGTGCGCGAGCGATGGTGCGAGGGGGAACTGACCTGCCAGCAGACCGGCGAGGAACACACACAACGGCACCGCACACCGCATCAAGCGGCGGGGCATGAACAAATCGTACGGGGACGCACGGCCCCCGCGGGCGATAGGACGGAATTCCCCCAGTCAAGACCGCCCCCGAGAGCCACCATCCACTCCTAGATCACCAACCCCAAACCCCAGAACCCCCCAGGTCAGAGGAAGGAGTCCGGCAAACGCGAGACAGCGGGGCGCGGACATCCCCTGGGTGGAACCCGGCGGGCACTCCCCCGAGGCCCTCCGGCCCGCACCGCCACCCATCGCGCGGACATCCCATGAACGAACGCCCGGCGGCTACTCACTCGGCGGCCCTCCGCCCACCTATCGCGCGGACATCCCCTGGGCGGACACACGGCAGGCAATCACCCTGCGGCCCTCCGCCCGCGCCGCCACCGATCGCGCGGGGCCGAAAGGCGCCGGCTCCTCGAATCGGGCGCCCACCAGGCGGGGAAACCTCTTCCCATTGACCCCGACTCATAGCGGGAACACCATGTGCCGGAGGCGATTCTGCACGCGAATTCCTATACCCGGGTCTTCGAATTGATGCGACAGATCGCCCGACGCGACAACCTGGCGCCAGGACTGTTATCCGTATACTCACCCACCGACGGGCGCGCCATTCCACTCGACGAAACCGGTGCGCGCGAGGCCTCGATGAAGAAATGGCAGCCGAACACCAGGTGGCCCCGGCCTGAACATACCGCCAAGGGCACCGAGGCGTGGACCTCGGTCGATGTGCCCGTTCGGGCTCCCTGGAGACATGAGAACGAAGGACCGAATCGGCCACCGTGCAGGACCCGCCAGGTGTGCGCGATAATGCGAGGTTCCGCATTCGAGGCCTCACCATCAGTCGCGGATCGTTACCTGGATCGGCGGTCCGCAGCATAAGTCAGACCGAAAGCCACCGTCCGGAATCCCCGATGCCCGGTCGATCCAAATCGCAACCTTCCCCGAATGAAATCGGTCACTGACGCGTTATCCCGTTCACTATTATTTACTCGTGTCTCCTGAGCGATATCCCACGGCAGCCGTCTTCGTCGACCATAGCGGCCGCCGCCGACGGATGATCATGATGGTGTCGATCGGGTCGAGCGTCCCGCTCCTGGCGCTGCTCGCGGTCGTGATCGGCGGCCTGTTCTCCGACACGAGGCTCTCGGTGAACGGATGGCCGGGTGATCGGCAGGGCGGGACGGCCGACCTGGGTTCACCCAGCCCTGCCGGGGAGGCCCGCCCGAGCCGGTCGGAGCAGCCGTCACCCTCGATGACGGGCTCGGCGGTCCGTCCGACGTCCGGCACCTTAGGCACCGTCGGCCCGGCTTCGCCCTCGGCGAGCCCGCGGCCTTCGCTCAGCCCGGAACCCCCCGACGGCCCGTGGCCATCGCTCTGCCCACGGCCTTCGCTCTGCCCGGTGCCGAGCCGGCCGCCGGAGCCGACCCCCGGCTCCACCACCGGTTCCGCGACCGACCTCACGACCGCCCCCACCCCGCGCCCGTCGAACAGCTCGACGAACGGCTCCACTCCCCGCCCGACCACCAGCCTCACCGGGCAGCCCACGAGCAGCTCCACTCCCGGCCCGACCACCGATCCCACCGCGCAGCCCACGAACGGCGGCGAGCCGCTCAGCCTCGGCGGGCCGGGCAGCGACCGGCCGGGCCGATGACGACGACCGGATCCGGCCGCCGCCCCCGCCCCGCTTCACCCCATGGCACGACGAGACCGCCGCCCAGGGGCCGCTCGCCGCGGCGGCGCCGGCCGCCGGCGGTGCGGCCCGCGCCGCCCCCCGACACGCCGGCCGCGCCCCGGGGGCACTGGTTCCTGTTCGCCGCCGGCCTGCTGCTGGTCACCGCCGCGCTGCTGCTCAACGGCTACGTGACCAACGTCGTCGGCGAGACGCAGCCGGGGGGCCCGCCCGCCGCCGACTTCCGGACCGCCGAACTCGACGAGATCCGGCGCGGCGGTCCCGTCGTCAACCTCACGGGAGACCGGCCCACCAGCGCGCGCCTGCCGGACAGAACCGTCGCGCTGACGTTCGACGACGGGCCCGATCCCGCCTGGACCCCCCAGGTGCTGGACGTCCTCGCCGAACACGGCGCCAAGGCGACGTTCTTCGTGGTCGGTTCGAGGGTGGCCACATATCCCGATCTGGCGAGGCGCATCGTCGCCGAGGGTCACGAGCTGGGCAACCACACCTATTCACACGCCGACCTGACGGCCGTGCCCGGCTGGCGGCTGCGGCTGGAGTCGTCGCTCATGCAGCGGGCGCTGGCGGGGGCGACGGGTCTGCACACGACGCTGGCCCGCCCGCCCTACGCGGCCCCGCCCTGGGCGGTCACGACCCTCCAGTGGGAGAGCATGAAGGGGCTGGCGGCCGAAGGCCATCTCATCGTCCTGACCGACCTCGACGCCAAGGACTGGAGCCGTCCCGGCACGGCGAAGATCGTGGCGTCGTCGCTGCCCGCGAAGGGCCGGGGCGCCGTCGTCATGATGCACGACTCCGGGGGCGACCGGCGGCAGACGGTGGAGGCCGTCGATCTGGTCCTGAAGAACCTGAAGGGCAAGGACTACCGGGCCGTCACGGTGACCGAGGCGATCGGCATGCCGTCGGCGCACCGGCCGGCCGGTGGAGTCGACCGGTTCGTCGGCGCCGCGCTGAATCTGGCCCAGCGCGCCTCGGAGACCTTCACCGACGTGCTGCGATGGGCGCTGTTCACCGCCGGGGCGCTCACTCTGGGGCGGTTCGGCTTCTTCATGGTGCTCGCGGGGGTGCACGCGCACCGTACAAGAGGTGGCCCCAGGGGCAGGGACCGTGCGCACGTGTGGCCGGGCCCGCCGCCGGTGACCGTGATCGTGCCCGCCTACAACGAGGCGGCGGGGATCCAGGCGACGATCCGCTCACTGGTCGCCACCTCCTACCCGGGCGCACTCGAGGTCCTCGTCGTCGACGACGGCTCGACCGACGGCACCGCCGACCTGGCGGCGGCATTGAGGCTCCCCGGTGTACGGGTGATCCGCCGGCCCAACGGCGGCAAGGCGGCCGCGCTCAACACCGGCATCGCGCAGGCCGCGCACGAGTTGCTCATCATGGTCGACGGGGACACCGTCTTCGAGCCCGCCACGATCGGCCGACTCGTCCGCCGGCTCGCCGACCCGGCGATCGGCGCGGTGAGCGGCAACACCAAGGTCGGCAACCGGCGCGGTGCGATCGGCCGCTGGCAGCACATCGAATACGTCATCGGCTTCAACCTCGACCGGCGCGCCTTCGAACTGCTCGACTGCATGGCGACCGTGCCCGGCGCGATCGGGGCGTTCCGGCGTTCGGCGCTGGTGGCGCTGGGCGGGGTCAGCACCGACACCCTGGCCGAGGACACCGACCTGACGATGGCGCTGTGCCGGGCCGGATGGCGGGTGGTCTACGAGGAGAACGCGGTGGCCTGGACCGAGGCGCCCGCCTCGCTCGGCGAGCTGTGGAGACAGCGCTACCGCTGGTGCTACGGCACCATGCAGGCGATGTGGAAGCACCGGCGCGCCGTCCTCGACCGCGGCCCGTTCGGCCGCCGCTGCCTCGGCTACCTGACGCTGTTCCACGTGCTGCTGCCCCTGCTGGCGCCCGTCGTCGACCTCATGGCGGTCTACAGCATGGCCGTGGGCGACCCCCTGCCGGTCGTGGCGGTGTGGGCCGGTTTCGTCATGGTGCAGGTGGTGATCGGCTGGTACGCCCTGCTCCTGGACGGCGAACGCGCCTCCGCGCTGTGGATCCTGCCGCTCCAGCAGTTCGTCTACCGCCAGCTCATGTACCTGGTGGTCATCCAGTCACTGGCGACGGCGCTGCTGGGCGTGCGGCTGCGCTGGCACTCCGTCCGCCGGGAGGGCACCTTCAACGACCACGGGGAGCAGTTCCCGCCGGCTCACGCCGAGCGCAGGTCGGCCACCACCGGCCGGTGATCCGAGGCCTCCGCCAGGTCGTCTTCCGAGGCGCCGGCCACGCCACGGGCCAGCGCTTCGAGGCCTGCACCGGTGAAGATCGCGTCGATGCGCTTGCCCGCGAAGGTCCCGCCTTCGCCGCGCTCGGCGTACCGGGATCCCAGGTGCTTCCACGCGGCCGCCCCCGGCAGTTCGTTCAGGTCCCCCGCGACCACCGGCACCGCGTCGAACCGCGCCGCGACCGTCTCGACCCGGCGCACGATCTCCACGGCATGCGCCAGCCGCGCCCCCGCGTGCAGGTCGAGGTGGAAGGAGGCGACGGCGAGCCGCAGCCCTTCGGCCTCGACCACGGCGAGCGCCATCGACCGGCGTTCGAGGCCGGGGAACCACCGCAGCCGATGGTGTTCGACGTGCGGCACCCGGATCCCGGGCCGGACCAGGATCGCCACCCCCGAGAAGCGGGCGGAGCACACCTGTTCAAGCCCCGTCAGCCGGGAGAACGCCGGCCCGAAGCCCCGTTCCTGCGCGCACAGCACGTCGACGGCCAGCGCGCGGACGACCCGCGCCAGCGCGGGACGGGAGTCGCGCAGGCCGTGGAGGTTGTAGCTGGCGACGCGTATCAGGGCAGCCGGGCCAGGTCTGCCGCACCGGCCACGCCCGCGGACGCGCCGAGTTCGGCCAGTCGCACGTCGGCGACCGGACGGTGGCCGCGGCCGGTCAGGCGCTCGGCGAAGGCCTCACGGGCCTGGTCGAGCCACAGGTCGGCGGCGTTGGAGACGCCGCCGCCGATGATGAAGCAGCCGGGGTCGAGGATGGACGCCAGGTCGGCGAGCCCTTGCCCGATCCACTGGGCCATGGTGGCGAAGGCCTCCAGAGCGACCGGATCACCGGCCCGCCCGGCGTCGGTGATCTCGCGGCCCTCGATGCTCTCGGGGGTGCCGCCGGCCAGCTTGAGCAGGGTCGCCGCCCGGTCGGGATCCGCGGCGGCCAGCCGCCGCGCGTCGCGGACTAGGGCGTTGCCGCTGGCGTACTGCTCCCAGCAGCCGAGGTTCCCGCAGCCGCACTTCACGCCGCCGGGCACGGTCTGCATGTGGCCGAGTTCGCCGCCCATGCCCCAGCGGCCCCGGTAGACGGCGCCGCCGAGGATGAGGCCGCCGCCGATGCCGGTGCCGACCGTGACGGCGATCAGGTGGCTCTCGCCCCTGCCCGCGCCGAAGCGGAACTCGCCCCAGGCCATCGCGTTGGCGTCGTTCTCGACCACGATGGGCAGGCCGGTGAGCTCGGTGAGCTTGCGCTGGAGGGGTTCCTCGCGCCAGGCCAGGTTGGGCGCGAACCGGACCACGCTGCGGGTCTCGTCGATGAAGCCGGCGGCGCCGACGCCGACGGCCTCGACCTCGTATTTGCCGGCCAGTTCCTTGATCGCCTCGGCCACCGTCTCGGCGACCTTGGCCGGGTCGTCGGCCGGAGTGGGTTTCAGGAGACTCTCGACGATCAGGCCGTGGGCGTCGACGACGCCCGCCGCGACCTTGGTGCCACCAATGTCGATACCGATGGTCAGCGCCATGTCGCGTGTCTCCCGTCGGGCTCAGCCCAGATCGATGTGTTCTACCTTCGAACTTCCTGGCGAGTCACCCGGCCCGCGCGGGGACGGCGGGCGTTGCAGGGAGTCGACCGCCTGACGGAAGGCCGCGAGCAGCTCGCTTCCCGCCGCCATCAGATGGTCACTCACGTCGCCACCGGCGTCCCGGCGGGCCGCGATCACCCGGCAAACCGGGCAGGCCCGGCAGATGTACTCCTCGTGATCATGCCCTGAAACGGCCTCGCTCCACACATCCTCCGGGGCGGATGTCGTGCGGGGCCGCTGCGTCGCTCCGGTGACCCCGGAGAAGGCGCCTTTCACGAAGCCCTTGCCGAGCTCCCGGCCGACTCGCTGCTGCAACGAGTCGAGCAGCTTCAACGCCTCGTCGGCGGCCGAGCCGAAGGGGTCGGGACGTTCGTTGCTTTCCGTCATATCTCGAACCGTACCCGGAGGTGGCCGTCGCGGAGCGCCGCCGAAGCGACGTCCCTGCGGGCCAGTGCGGCGGGCAGCGCGATGATGCGCCGGTAGGGGCCGGCGGTGATGATCAGCTCGTCGGCCTTACGGGCCAGATCGATGTCGTTCTTGCCGGCCAGGGGCAGTTTCAGCACGACCTCGTCGGCCCCGAAGACCAGCGGCGGCTCGGCGGCCGGGGTCGCGAAGGCGTCCCAGCCGTCGTAGAGCTCGTCTGCCACGGAGGCCAGCGCGTCGACGCCCACCGGTTCCTCCGGCAGGTAGGGCACCCGCAGGATCGGCAGCGGTTCGAACGACTCGTGCACGGTCTCCATCTGGCGGGCCTGCGCCTCGACCCATTTCGCCCGCCACGGGTCGGCTCCCCCTTCGGGGAAGACGCGGTTGGCGATGACGGCGTCGACGCGGTATCCGTACAGAGAAAGAGAGGTGAGGGTGCGCCGGGCCTCGGCGACCACCACCGCCTCGGGGGTGAGCACCAGCCGGACCGAGGCGTCGTCGCCGGTCAGCAGCGCGCGGACCTCCATCAGGCCCTTGTGCAGCCGCTCCCCGGCGTTGAGCACGCCCTCTTCGGGGGCGCTGACCTTGGCGACCGCGCGCATCACCGGAGCGATGGCGCGCATCACGCGGCGGCCGATCGGCAGCAGCCGGGTCACGTGCCAGTCGAGGGCCTCGGGCAGCGCCAGCAGGCGCAGGGTCTCGGCGGTGGGGGCGCAGTCGACGACGATGACGTCCCAGCGGCCGGTGCGGGCCTGCTCGCGCAGCTCCAGCAGCGCGATGATCTCCTCGGCGCCGGGCAGCACGGTCACCTCTTCCGAGGTGATGGCGTCGAGGCCGAGCTCGGTGAACAGGCCGCGCGCGTAATCCTGCAGGTCGCCCCAGTGGCGTTCCATCGACTTCTGGGTGTCGACCTGCTGCAGGTAGAGGCTGCGGGTCACCTCGGCGGGCTCGCCCGAGGGCGCGACCGCGAGCGCGTCGGCCAGCGAGTGGGCCGTGTCGGTCGACACGACGAGCGTCTTGTGGCCTCGCCGGGCGGCCAGCGTCGCGGTCGCCGCGGCGGCGGTCGTCTTGCCGACGCCGCCCTTCCCCGTGAAGAGGAGAGTCCTCATGCCTTCTCGACGCGCTTCTTCAGCCCCTTGAGGGCCGTGTCGATGATGACCTTCTCGGCCTTGCGCTTGATCATGCCGATCATCGGGACCTTGAGGTCGACCGCGAGCTCGTAGGTGACCTCGGTCGCCTCGCCCTTCTCGGCGAGGCGGTAGCTGCCGGTCAGGCCGGACACCATCTTCCCGGCCTCGGCGATCTTCCAGCTGACCAGCTCGTCGGCCCAGGTGTAGGCGAGCACGTATTCGTCGCTGATGACGCCCGCGTCGAGGACGAACCGGACGGTCGCCGGGAGCCCGTCGTCGCCGACCGAGAGGACCTGCGCCGATTTCACCTGCCCTGCCCACCCCGGATAGGAGGGGAAGTCGGCGATGACGGCCAGGATTGTCGACCGGCTCGCGCCGATCACGATGCTCGACGTGGTGCGATCAGCCATGGCCCGACCTTAGCTCACAGCTCCAGGGTGAACGGTGTGCCGCGTCCCCGGAAATGCCCGACATTCAGGCATTCGGTACGACCTATTCGCGTCCTCGGCGCCAGCGGTTGGTGGACGTGCCCGAACAGGGCGTACCGGGGCTGGAACTCCTTGATGTAGTCGAGGGTGGCCTCGCTGCCCCGCTCGAAGCGCCTGGCCACCACGTCGTAGAGCAGATCGGGCACCGCGGGCGGGATGTGCGTGCAGAGCACGTCGACCGGGCCGAGCGCGGCGACCTTGGCGGCGTAGACGTCGTCGGCGAGCTCGTAGGAGGTGCGGTAGCGCGTCTTCAGGCCGCCGCCGACGAAACCGAAGGTCATGCCGCCGATCTCGGCCGTCTGGCCGTCGAGCACGGTCTGGCCCTCCCGGACGTATTCGGCCCAGAGCGACGGCACGTCCACGTTCCCGTACGTCAGGTAGGACGGCACCGGCATCGCGGCGAAGAGGTCGGCGTACTGGGAACGCACCGCCTTCTCGATGTGCTCGCGGGGGTCGCCGCCGAGATCGGCCCACAGGACCGCCGACAGGGCCCTGGCCTCGTCGAAGCGTTTCTCGGTGCGCAGCCGGATGTACTCGGCGGCCCGGTCGACGCCGAACAGGTCGGGGAAGATCCCCTGCGAGGTGTCGGCGTAGTCGACGAACAGCACCAGGTCCCCGAGGCAGATCAGGGCGTCGGCCCCCTGCCCGGCCTTGGCGAGGGCGTCGGCACGGCCGTGGACGTCACTCACGACGTTGATGCGCATGCCGGACATGATATTCCCGAGCAATTGCTTGTTTTCGGGGCGGTGCCGGTAGGCATTCGGGCGGTCACGGACTGATACCTTGCGATTGACCGGATAACGCCTGTGTGACGGCACTATCCACCGTTCGTGTCACGCGGTAGCGTCCCGGGCAACCTGACCGTCCCAGAGGAGAGACCGTGCAGGAGTACACCGTTCCCGTGCTGGTGGACGTCCCCTTGTCGGCCAACTGCACCGACGCGGTGTTCCAGCGGGCCGCCGACACGCCGAACGCCGTCGTCATGAAGGTGCAGACCGGCTCCGATTGGCTCCCGGTCACCGCGGGTGAGTTCCGGCAGAAGGTCGCCGGGGTCGCCAAGGGCCTCATCGCCACCGGCGTCGAGCCGGGCGACCGGGTCGCCCTGATGAGCCGCACCCGCTACGAGTGGACGATCGCCGACTACGCGATCTGGGCCGCCGGCGGCGTGAGCGTCCCGATCTACGAGACCAGTTCCACCGAGCAGGTGCGCTGGATCATCAGCGACTCCGGCGCCAAGGGCTCGTTCGCCGAGACCGCGGCCCACGTGGAGACCCTCCGTGAGGCCGCGCCCGACCTGCCGCACGTCTGGACCTTCGACGAGGGCGCGGTCGACGCGCTGATCGAGGCCGGGAAAGACGTGCCCGACGAGACCCTGACCGACCGGCGGACCTCCCGGGGCGGCCACGACCTGGCCACCATCATCTACACCTCGGGCACCACCGGCCTGCCGAAGGGCTGCCGGATCACCCACGACAACCTGTTGTTCACCGCGCGGAACGTGGCGCAGGGGCCGCTGGAGAAGATGTTCTCCATCGACGAGCGGGCCGTGCTGCTGTTCCTGCCGCTCGCGCACAGCTTCGCCCGCATGGTCGAGATCGTGACCGTGGAGACCGGCACCGTCCTGGCGCACACCCCGAACATGAAGAACGTGGCGCCCGACCTGCAGGCCTTCAAGCCGACGTTCCTGCTGGGCGTGCCGCGCGTGTTCGAGAAGGTCTACAACGGCGCCGAGCAGAAGGCCACCGCCGACGGCAAGGGCAAGATCTTCGCCACCGCCGCCCAGGTCGCCATCGACTACAGCAGGGCCCAGAGCACCGGTGGCGCCGGGTTCGCGCTGAAGCTCAAGCACACCGCGTTCGACAAGCTCGTCTACACCAAACTGCGCGCCGCTACCGGCAGCCGCCTGACCAACGCCGTCTCCGGCGGCTCCGCGCTGGGCGAGCGCCTCGGCCACTTCTTCCGCGGCGTCGGCATCGAGGTGCTGGAGGGCTACGGCCTGACCGAGACCTCCGCCCCGTCCACGGTCAACATCCCCGGCGCCAACAAGATCGGCACCGTCGGCAGGCCGTTCCCCGGGGTGACGATCCGGATCGCCGACGACAAGGAGATCCTGGTCAAGGGCCGCCACATCTTCGACGGCTACTGGAACAACGAGAAGGCCACCGCCGAGGTCATCGACGGGCAGGGCTGGTTCCACACCGGCGACGTGGGCGAACTCGACTCCGACGGCTACCTGCGCATCACCGGCCGCAAGAAGGAGATCCTGGTCACCGCGGCCGGCAAGAACGTGGCGCCCGGCCCGCTCGAAGACAGCATCCGGGCGCACCGCCTGATCAGCCAGGTCCTGGTCATCGGCGACGACAAGCCGTTCGTGGCCGCGCTGGTCACCATGGACCCCGAGGCGATGGCCGGGGTCAACCTCACCGAGGAGCAGATCAGAACCGAGGTGCAGGGCGCGGTCGACAACGCCAACAAGATGGTGTCGAAGGCCGAGCAGATCAAGAAGTTCGTCATCCTCGACGGCGACCTGACCGAGGAGACCGGCCACCTGACGCCGTCGCTGAAGCTCAAGCGCAACATCGTGATGCGCGACTTCGCCAAGCAGGTCGACGAGATCTACGGCTGACCGACCGGCGCCGTCAGCAACTCGCCGAAGCGGGCGGCGACCTGGTCCCAGGTCCAGTCACGTTCGATCCACTCCCGGCCGCGCGCGCCCATGGCCCGCGCGGCCTCGGGGTCCTGGAGCAACTCGATCAGCGCGCCGGCGATCTGCCGCGCGGAACCGCCGTCGACCACCAGCCCCGTCTCGCGGTGCCTGACCGCGTCGGGCGCGCCGCCCGACGCCCCGGCGACCACCGGCAGCCCGCTGGCCGAGGCCTCCAGGTAGACGATGCCGAGCCCCTCGACGTCGAGCCCGCCGAGGCGGGTGCGGCACGGCATCGCGAACACGTCTCCGGCGTCGTAGTAGGCGGGCAGGTCCCCGTCGGGCACCGGTCCGGTGAACCGGATGTCCTCCCGCCCCTTCGCCGCGCGTTCCAGCGCCGCCCTCCCCGGCCCGCCGCCGACGAGGAGAAGCGTCGCTTTCGGTACGGCCTCCGCCACCTCCGGCCACGCCTCGATCAGCCGGTCCTGTCCTTTCCTGGCGACCAGGCGGGAGACGCAGACCACCACCGGCCGCTCCCCCAGCCCGAGCGCCTCCCGTATTCGGCCACCCCCGGCACCCGGCCGGAAGACGTTCGTGTCGACCCCCGGAGCCAGCCGCGTGAGCTTCCCCGCCGGGATGCGGGCGGTGAGGTGCCGCCGGGTGTAGTCGCCGAGATAGGTCACGACGTCGGCGTGGGCCCCGATCCGCCGCAGCAGCGTGCCGGCGAGGGGCAGCCGTGCCCACGACGCCTCGTGGCCGTGGGTCAGCATGACCACCCGCTCGGCCCCGGCGGCCCGCAGCGCCCCGCCGAGCAGCCCGAGCGGCGCGGCGGCCCCGAACACCACGGTCGAGCCCGGCTGGACCAGCTCACCGGCCCGGCGGGCCACGTCACGCGTCGGCAGCATCAGGCTCGTCGGGTGGCGCACCACCCGGTAGCCCTGCCGGGCGTCGAACTCGGCGCAGCCCTCCCAGCGGGGGGCGTACACGACCACGGAAGAGGCCGGGAGCCGCACGGCCAGGGCGTGCACGAACGACTGGATGCCGCCGGAGCGCGGCGGGAAGTCGTTGGTGACCACCACGACCCGCGTCACGGCACCCGCTGCCCGTGGAACAGCCCCCACGACCGGGCCATCGCGATCCGCTGCGGCGCGGTCGGATGGGAGGAGTAGAGCACGTACTCCAGCGGCGTCGGGCTCAGGTCGGAGATGTTCCGGACGGCCAGGTTGCGCTGCATCGCGACGAACGTGGCGGGGTCTTCGGTCAGCTGGAGGGCGTGGGCGTCGGCCCGGCCCTCGATGTGCCGACTCACCAGGTTCTGCGCCGGGCCCGACAGCAGCGTGGCGAGCGAGACCAGCCCGACCAGCAGCGTGGCCGCCTTCGGGTCGCCCAGCGACGGCACGCCGGTCCGGCGCCGCAGCAGGTTGCCCACCACGAACAGCGCGCACGCCCCGAACGCCGCCCCCAGCGCCCCGACCAGGGTGCCGTGCAGGACGTCGTCGGTCTTGGCGTGGCCGAGCTCGTGGGCGACGATCAGCTCGATCTCCGGCTCGGGCACCTCCAGCAGCGTGTCGTAGACGACGATGCGCCGGGTCGCGCCGAACCCCGAGACGTAGGCGTTGAGCGCGGTCGTCCGGCGGGAGGCGTCGGCGACCAGCACGTCGTCGACCGGCACCCCGTCGCGGTCGGCCATCGCCAGCAGGCTCGCGCGGAGCTGCCCCTGCGGGAGGGGGGTGAAGTCGTTGAAGACGGGCTCGACCACGATCGGGTAGAGGAACGACAGCGCGAGCGTCAGCGTGAACGCCCCGATCGAGGCGGGGATCCACCAGCGGCGCGGCCACCGGCGGGCCAGCGCGATGACCACCACGACCATCACCGCCGACAGCAGCAGCTGGAGGGCGAAGTTCTTGAGCCGGTCGGCGGTCCAGGTGCCCCAGGTCTGGGTCGACAGGCCGTAGTCGCGCAGGACCGTCTCGAACCACATGCCGAGCGGCCACCGGATCGCCAGCGACACCAGATAGACCCCGGCCACCCCGATGAGCGCCCGCAGCCACCACGGTCCCTTGAGACGGCCGATGAGCCGGGCCCCGAGCGGGGTCGCGACCAGCACCGCGGCGATCACGAGCGAGACGCCGAGCGAGAGGTAGGACGGCGCGCTCGTCGCCGCGTCGAAGGCGTCGGCGCGGGCGATCTGGGCGGCGCCGAAGTCACGGACCGGATCGGGCGTCACCTCGGCCGCCCCGGCCGGAAGCACGCGCCAGGGCGTGGTCAGCGCCACCACCGCGACGATCGCCACCCCGAGCCCGGCCAGCCCTATGGCCGCAGCTTTCATCCCCGTACGTTCCACTCCGCCTCCGGAACACTTCGTATCACGTAGTCGACCCAAGCCGCGGTCAGCTCGGCCTCGCCGACGCCGAGCGTCTGTTCGAGCGCCGTGGCCGGATCGGCCCGCGCCGCGCGGTAGAGCGCGGTCAGTCTCGCCTCGCCGTAGTGCTCGGCGATGTAGCGACAGGCCAGCCAGGCCTCCTGGTAGGCCTGGGGGACCCGCGCGCCCCCTGCCGTGAAGTCGGCCCGGGTCGGCAGTTCCCGTGGCGCCTGAGGGTCTGTGGCGAGCTCGGCGGCGATCGTCCCGGTGGACAGGCCGCTGTCACGGTAGCCGACGTAGTCGGCGTAGCCCTCCACCAGCCACACGGGCATCTCCGGACTGGTCGCGGCGCCGGTGGCGACGTGGGTGAGCTCGTGGGCCAGCACGATCACCCTCCCCTGCGGCGACAGCGACGCCCAGCTCCGGGGTTCGATCACCACGAAATCGGGGCCCGCCAGGGCGGCCATGCCGGTCACCGGGGCGGGGCGGGCGATCTCGGCGGCCTCCTCCGTCGTGGCGGGCGCCAGGACGGTGGCGGTCACCTCGGAGCCCCAGACGCGGGCGACGGCCTCGGCCGCCCGGTCGGCCTGCCCGGCCAGCTCGGGGAAGCGCTCGTCGGCCGCCAGCACCTGGATGTGGCCTGCGTGGACGGCGAAAGGCCAGCTCTGCCCGTACAGGACCTTCGGGGGTTGCCCGGCGGACAGGACGGCCAGCAGCGCACCGACCGTGACCAGGAACCGCATGTCAACGGATACTACAAACGAAAACACCGCGGCCCCGCCCGCCGGGAAGGTGGCGGACGGGGCCGATCGGTACTTCGATCCGGGTTGAAACTGGGTTAGAACCCGGGCCGAACCGCGCCTACGAAGGTGCGCTTGCGGTAGGTGTCCAGCTTGTCGATCCGCACCCGGGAACCGGAGTTCGGGGAGTGGATCATCTTGCCGTGGCCGACGTACATGCCTACGTGGCCGCCGCCGCTGGTGAAAACGAGATCGCCCGGCTTCATCGCCGTCCAGCTGATCTTCTTCTTCACCGAGCTCTTCTGGGACCAGGTCGTACGGGGCAGTTTGACGCCCGCCTTGCGCCAGGCGAACTGGACCAGGCCGGAACAGTCGAAGGAGCCGGGACCGGTGGCACCCCATCGGTAGGGGTCACCGATCTGCTTCTTCGCCATCGCGACCGCCTTGCCGGCCAGGACCCGCTGACGCTGGGCCTTGCTCAGCTTCTTGACGCGCTTGGCCGACTTGCTCTTGGTCTGGCTCTTGGTGGCCGAGGGAGCGGCGGGCGCCGCCTCTCCCGAGACCGGGACCGCCATGGTGTTCCTCGTGACGGTGACCGTCACCTCATCGGCCCGCGCGGGTGGCGCCGTGACCGCCCCGACCGAAGCCGTGAGCGCGACGCCGCCAAGGGAGATGCGGGCGATGCGAGACAGACATGCGGGGGTCGTTGACAGGATTGCTCCTAGTGTCTTCCTCTGATGCCTACCGGGTTAGCTGACGGATTCGGGCAGGGAAGTCGCCCTACGGCGAAATTGACGCCGATTCACCCCTGGCTCCACTGGGGAACCTTTTGGGTCCCCGGCTCCATGCCTCCTGGCTGCATGGACTCGGCCGTGCCGCGGTGATCTGCGACACATGGATCTTTATTAAGACATCCGAGCCTTCGCACCGGACTCTCCTCGGACGGCATGGATTGCTCGTCGCGAAGCCAGAAGTTACCGACTCAGCCATTAGTCGGCAAAGTTTTGGCGAAAGATAAAGATCAGGTAAACACGCGCACTATTCGAAAACGCCTGCATATGACGGCATTTCGAGGGGTGATGTGACTCTCGTCACACCCCTTGGTGCACAGTGTGAAATAAGCCCCAGAAGTCGCACAAGACACACTAAGGACGAACGGCCTTGTCGGGGTTGTACTGAGCCAGAGGCGTGATTTTCACCACGTCACCCGTCTGGGGTGCGTGGACCACCGAGCCCTGTCCGGTATAGAGGCCGACGTGTCCGAAACCGCTGTGCCAGACGAGGTCGCCGGCCTGCAGATCACTGATCTGCACCTGGCGGTTCTTGCCCCACGCCCACTGCTCGTAGCTGGTACGCGGCAGGCTCACCCCGCCTGCCCGCCAGGAGGCCTGGACCAGACCTGAGCAGTCCCAGGCGCCGGGGCCGGTGCCGCCGTACTGGTAGGGCTTGCCGATCTGGGCGAAGGCGAAGTCGAGGGCGGCGCGGGCGTTGCCGGAGGCCGGGCCCGAGTAGACCTGGCCGGTGCTCTGGGGGTTGCCCGGGTTGAAGGCGCCGAGCTCGCGGAGCAGCTTCATCTGCTCGTCGACCATCTTGTCGGTCTTCTTCTTCTTGGCCGCCAGGTCGGTGCGGACCTCGGTGGCGTCCTCGAAGGCGGTCTTGCGCTGGTCGCGCTGCTCCTTCAGGCCCGCGATGGCGCCCTCGTACTCCTCGAGCCGGAGCTGGCGGCTGGTGGCGAGCTGGTTGAGGATCGCCATGCCGCTGAGCGCCGTCAGGGGGTCGCCGGTGCCGAACATGCCGGACATGCCGCGCACCTCGCCGGTCTGGTAGCTGGAGACCGCCAGGCCCACCACGCCGACGCGGAGCGTCTCGACCTTCACGTTCTGCTTCTTGAAGGAGGAGTTGATCAGGTCGTACTGCTTCTTGGACTTCTTGTACTTCTCGTTGGCGGCGTTGTAGTCCTCGACCAACTGGTCGGCCTGCTTGTTCAGCTTCGCGAGCTTCGCCTTCGCCTGGGGAATGGTCGGCTTTGGATCGGCCGCCGCCCCCGCGATCGGAAGAAGCAGCACGAACGCCGTAAAACCGGCCACGGCCGGTACCCGCCCACGCACGCCCGAAACCCCCTCCATACCGGACAGACCTGGGTCGGGACTTTACTCAGGGGATCAAGTACCCTCAACCGATTCGCAACTATTCGCGCAGGTCATCACGGTTGGCGACGACGTGATCACGCACGGCCAAGGCGACGGAGGAGCAGAACGGAAGGAACGGGACGGGCACCCATTTTTCGGACAGACACTCCGACCTCCCGGTCGGAGGACACGACGGCGATGGCCCGGCCCTGCGGCTCGATCTGCACCATCTGCCGGATGAGGTCGTCGGCTATCTGACCGGGCGCGCTGAACGCCACCCGCACCCCCCGTGGCTGCGACACCTGCACGGGACCGTCGAGCTCCGCGCCGTCGAACACGCACGTGATCTCCACCCGGACCTGCACGGCCAGCCCGCCCAGCCCGGTCAGCAGGCGTTGCCGCTGGTCGGCGAGGGTGAGGGTGCCGTAACCGCTCTTGGTCACGTTGTAGCCGTCGATGATCAGGTGGAGGTTCGGTATCGCGAGGAGCTGGTCGAGCAGCTGCGGGTCGTCGTCGGCCAGCGCACGGGCCGGCACGTCGCGGACCGAGGGGGCGGTGCCGCTGACGGCGGTGACGTAGTCGGCCGGTCTGCTGATCGTGGTCGGCAGCGCCAGTTCCTTGCGCAGGCCCTTGGCGGCGTCTTCGAGGGCGTCCATGAGCACCCGGATGCGGGCGTCTTCGACGGACCGGCCCTCGCGGGCGGCGCGGCGGCTGGCCTCCAGATGCCGCTCGGCCTCGGTCAGGCGCTCCTTGAGGCGGCGGACCTCGGTCTCGGCGGCGGCCCCGGCCCCGGCGACCCGGGCGCGGGCGTCGGCGGTGGCCGCCTCGAGCTCCGCGGCCCTCTGCTCGGCGGCCTTGGCCCGCTCGCGGGCGTCGTGGAGCTTGCGGCGCAGGTCGGTGTTCTCGGCGCGGGCGGTCTTGAGCTGATCGCGGACGCGGTCGATCTCTTCCTTGGCGGCCGTGCGCTGCTGGGCGAGCTGTTCCTTCAGCCGCCCCTCGGCCTGCTCACGCTGCGTGTCGAGCGCGGCGGCCTGATCGAGGTCTTCGCGCGCCAGTTCGACCATCCCGGCCCACCCGGGCGGGCGGGTCAGATAGGCTGCCGCCGCGACCAGAACGGGCTCGGCGGCGGGCGGAACCGTCTCTTCCGCGAGTGCGGCGACCAGTTCGGGCCAGGCCTGGGTGAGCGCCTCGGCGACCAGTTCGCGGAACTTCTTGTCGTTCTCGAGCTGAGCCGCGATGGGAGCCGACCCCAGGCGGGCGCGCTTGCGAGGCTCGAACTTGGCGACGGCACGCAACGGCGCAGGCACGGTCGCGGCGGGCATCGTCCCCAACACCTGGGCCGCCAATTCGACGACGTGTGTTCGCACCTGCTCGGGCAGGGGACGAGACAGGCCCTCTCCGGCTGAACTCATCCCTGCTGCTCTCTTCCTGTCCTGGTCGTTCATTCAAGAGTACGGCTCTGCGAGGCCACTACATCACGTTCAGCGACGTGAACGGGGAGCAAGTAGGACACGGACCACTTGTCTCATAAATCGCTCACGTTACGTCAAGGAATGGTCACGTGATGTCACAATGACTGGCGTGACGATCGCGAGTGACCATCTGCGCCGGCTCGCCGCAGAGATGGACGACGTGCTGGAACCCGTGTGGGCGCTGCGGGCCTTCCCCAAGTGGACCGGCCCGGCCGCCCAGCGCTTCGACGTCGAGCTCCACCGCCACCGGGCCCTGCTGGCGGCCCTGTCGACGGAGGCCGCGCTGGTGGCGATACACATGGATAAAGAAGTCGCTTGAGCTGTTTGTCCCGGTTTAGTCTGCTCGGATGTTCCAGCCCGCGCTGCCCATCGAAACGCCCCGCCTGGTGCTGCGGCCCTTCACCCTCGACGACCTGACCGAGCTCCACGCCATCCACTCCCGCGCCGACGTCGCCCGCTTCCTCTACTGGGAGCCGCGCGACCTCGAACAGGTGCGCACAGCGCTGATCGACAAGGCGGCCACCACCGAGCTCACCGGCGAGGGCCAGGCGCTCGTCCTGGCGGTGACGCTCCGCGAGACCGGCGACCTGATCGGCGAGGTGGTGCTGTTCTGGCGCAGCGCCGAACACCGGCAGGGCGAGATCGGCTACATCTTCCACCCCGGCCACCACGGCAGGGGCTACGCGACCGAGGCGACGCGGGAGATGCTCCGCCTGGGGTTCGACGGCCTAAAGCTGCACCGGATCGTGGCCCGCTGCGACGGCCGCAACGACGCATCGACCAAGGTGATGGAACGGCTCGGCATGCGCAAGGAGGCCCATTTCGTGGAGAACGAGATGGTCAAGGGCGAGTGGACCGACGAGATCGTCTACGCGATGCTGCGGGGCGAATTCTAGGAAGTGTCGGTGGGGCCACCTATGGTCGTCTGCGTGGAACAGGGCACGCTGGACGATCTGGGCACCCCCCTCGTCGACGTCACCTTCGTGGTGTTCGACCTGGAGACGACCGGCACCTCCCCCGCCGAGTGCGCGATCACCGAGATCGGCGCGGTCAAGGTGCGCGGTGGGGCGGTGCTGGGCGAGTTCGCCACCCTGGTCGACCCCGGCGGCCCGATCCCGCCGTTCGTGTCGGTGCTGACCGGCATCACCGACGCGATGGTGGTGGCGGCGCCGAAGATGGCCGAAGTGCTGCCGAGCTTCCTCGAGTTCATCAAGGGCGCCGCCCTGGTCGCCCACAACGCCCCGTTCGACATGGGCTTCCTCAAGGCCGAGTGCGCCCGTCAGGGCTACCCCCCGCCGGTCAACGCGGTCGTCGACACCGCCGACCTGGCCCGCCGGGTGCTGACCCGCGACGAGACCCCCAACTGCAAGCTGGGCACGCTGGCCAGGTTCTTCCGCAGCGGCGTCGAACCCTGCCACCGCGCCCTCGCCGACGCCCAGGCGACCGTCGACGTGCTCCACGGGCTGATCGGCCGGGTCGGCAACCTGGGCGTCCACTCGCTGGAGGAGCTCAAGGGCTTCGTCCGGATGCCCACCCCCGAACAGCGCCGCAAGCGCCACCTGGCCGACGGCGTGCCCGACAAGCCGGGGGTGTACGTCTTCGAAGACGTCCGCGGCGAGGCGCTCTACGTGGGCAAGAGCCGCAGTCTGCGCACCCGCGTGCGCAGCTACTTCACCGCCGGCGAGACCCGGCCGAGGGTCCGGGAGATGGTCGGCATCGCCGAGCGGGTGCGCCACATCGTGTGCGCGACCCCGCTGGAGGCGGAGATCCGCGAATTACGCATGATCGGCCAGACCAAGCCCCGCTACAACCGGCGGTCCCGGTTCCCCGAGCGGGTCGTCTGGCTGAAGCTGACCGACGAGCCGTTCCCCCGCCTGAGCATCGTGCGCGACCTGAAAGACGACGGCGCCACCTACCTGGGCCCGTTCGGCAGCAGCCGCACCGCCGACGACGCCCGCACCGCCATCCACGAGGCGCTCCCCCTGCGGCAGTGCACCGAACGCCTGTCCCTCACCGTCAGGCGCAGCGCCTGCGCGCTGGCCGAGATGGGCAAGTGCGGTGCCCCCTGCGAGGGCCGGGAGAGCCACGACGACTACGCCCGCCACGTCACGGCGGCCCGCCACGCCATGCTGCTCGACGGCAGCAGCGTGTTCTCCGCCGTCGAGGCCCGGATGGACCGCCTGTCGGCCGAGCAGCGCTACGAGGAGGCGGCGGTCGACCGTGACCGCCTGGCCGCCTACGTCCGCGCCGTCGCCCGCATGCAGCGGCTGACCGGCCTCACGAGCATCGACCAGATGGTGGCCGCCAGCCCCGGGAAGGACGGCGCCTGGGACATCCACGTGATCCGCCGCGGCCGGCTGACCGCCGCCGGGGTGATGCCGCGCGGCGCCCACCCGGTCCCCTACGTCGAGGCCCTGGTCGCGACCGCCGAGACGGTGCTCCCCGGCCCCGGCCCCACCCCGGCGGCCAGCGCCGAGGAGACCGAGACGATCCTGCGCTGGCTCGAGTCGCCGGGGGTCCGGCTGGTCCGGGTCGAGGGCGGCTGGAGCCTGCCCGCGTTCGGCGCCGCCCGGCTCAAGAAGCGCATCGACCGGGCGTACGACCAGGGAGGTTCCCGGTCGCCCAGGGAGGGCAGACCGCTGCGATAGGTTGGGGCCCTCGGAAAGGAGCACGCTTTGGTCACCGCGATCGTGCACATCAAGGCCGACGTCGACCGGATCCCCGAGGTCGCCCAGGCGATCGCCGGTCTCCCGGGCGTGAGTGAGGTCTACTCGATCACCGGCGAGTTCGACCTGATGGCGATGGTCCGGGTCACCCACTACGAGGAGATCGCCGAAGTGGTGCCGGGGCGGCTCAACAAGATCGAGGGCGTCCGGGCGACCGACACCCACATCGCGTTCCGGACCTACAGCCGACACGACCTTGAAGCGGCGTTCTCGATCGGGCTGCCCGACGCCGACTAGAACTGCTCCATGGAGATCATGGAGTTCACCGGCAGGACCGTCGTCGTCACCGGAGCCGGATCGGGCATCGGCCGCGCCACCGCCCGCCTGTTCGCGGCGGCGGGCGCCCTGGTGCTCGGCGTCGGACGCCGCGGGGAGACCCTCACCGAGACCGCCGGCCCCCACGAGGCGATCAGCGTGCACGTCGCCGACCTCCGTGACCCCGACGCGCCCGCCGGAGTGATCGAGGCCGCGATCGCCCGCTGGGGACGCCTCGACGTGCTCGTCAACAACGCGGGCGCCGCGCAGATCATGCCGCTGGCCGAGACGACGGCCGGTGAGATCGCGGCGCTGTTCGAGCTCAACGTCACCGCGCCCAGCCTGCTCGCCCGGCACGCCCTGCCCCATCTGCGGGAGACCCGGGGTTCGATCGTCAACGTCTCCAGCACCTACGGCCACCGCCCGCTGCCGGGCGGCGCCTGCTACGCCGCGTCCAAAGCCGCCGTCGAACAGCTCACCCGGAGCTGGGCGCTGGAACTGGCCGCAGAGGGGATCCGGGTGAACGCCCTGGCACCCGGCCCCACCGAGAGCGGGGCGCTCGCCTCCGCGGGCCTGCCCGCCGCCGTCGTCGAGCAGATCAAGAGGGACGAAGAGGGCCGCATCCCCATGGGCCGCCGCGGCGACCCCGGCGAAGTGGCGGCCTGGATCCTGCGCCTGGCCGACCCGTCGGCCACCTGGCTGACCGGCCAGGTCCTCACCGTCGACGGGGGCCTCGAACTCGTCTAGCTCACCCGTTCCTCGTTCCGGGCCCGCGCCCGGCCGCCGGTGAGCAGACGGACCCGGACCTCGAAGCCGCCCCGGACCGGGCCGGCGGTCACCGAGCCGCCGAAGAGCGCCGCGCGCTCCCAGATGCCCAGCAGGTGTTCACGCGGCCCGCCGTCGTCCTGCACGCTCAACTCGACCATGCCGCCCTGCCAGCGCAGCCACACCCGCGCCTTGCGCGCCCCGCCGCGTTCGAGCGCGTTGACCAGGCACTCTTCCACGATTCTGTAGGCGGAGAGCTCGAGCACCGGTCCGGGGCGCCGAGGGCCCTCCTCGGCGAAGCCCACCGCGAGCCCGGCGGCGCGGAAGCGGTCGAGAAGGGCGGGCAGGGCGCCGAGGGTGGGCTGAGGGCCGGTGGTCGCCGAACCGCCCGATCGCAGCAGGCCCGCCACGCGTTGCAGGTCGGTCAGGGCCTGGCGGCCGGCCTCCTCGGCGTCGCGCAACGTCTGCCGGGCGCGCTCGGGATCGCGGTCCATGATGACCCGGCCCGCGCCCACCCCCAGCGTGAGCACGCTCAGGTCGTGAGCCACCACGTCGTGGAGCTCCTCGGCGATCCTGAGCCGTTCCCGGGTCACCGCGTCGGCGGATTCCGGCGGCCGGCGGCGGGTCACCCGGGCCCTCAAACGGGCCAGCCGGGCGGCGATGAGGCGCATCATGGCGGCACGATAAGCCGCCGCCCCGCCCGGGGGCGTCCTCCCCAGAGGTGAGGCCGGATCAGCCCTGGGGCTTACCCGGGCGGGCACCGAAGACCCGGACCTGCCCGCGCGGGTTCCGAAGACCCGGACATGCCCGCGCGGGTGTCGCGGACCTGTGGAGCTTCAGTCGCGCAGGCGCTGCGAGACCTCGACCCAGCGGTCGAGCAGGGTCGCGGCCGCGCCGGAGTCGACCGCCTGGCCGACCGTGAGGTAGGCGGCGGCGATGCGCTCGGGCAGGTCGTCGACCGTCGGGCCCTCGCTGGCCACCAGGGCGGCGGCGGCGTTCAGCAGGACCGCGTCGCGGATCGGGCCGGTCTTGCCGCGGACCAGGTCGTGGACGGCGCCCGCGTTGAAGGCGACGTCGCCGCCCTTCAGGTCGGCGGGCTGGGAGCGGGCGATGCCGATGTCGGCCGGGTCGAAGACGGTCTTCGTCGAGACGCCGTCGCGGACCACGTAGACGGTGGAGGGGGCGGCGGTGGAGAGCTCGTCGAGACCGTCGTCGCCTCGGAAGACCAGGGCCGACACGCCGCGCTCGGCGAACACGCCGGCCATGACCGGCAGCATGCGCTGGTCGAACACGCCGATGGCCTGCGCCGACGGGCGGGCCGGGTTGGTCAGCGGGCCGAGGAAGTTGAACACCGTCGGGACGCCGATCTCCTTGCGGGTCGGGCCGGCGAACCGCATCGACGGGTGGTAGACCGGCGCGAAGCAGAACGCGATGCCGGCCTCCTCCGCCACCTGGGCGGTCGCCGCGGGCGACAGGTCGATCACCACGCCGAGGTGCTCGAGCACATCGGCCGCGCCGCACTTGGAGGAGGCCGCCCGGTTGCCGTGCTTGACGACCCGGGCGCCCGCCGCGGCCACGACTATGGCGGCCATCGTCGAGACGTTCACCGTGTGGGCCCGGTCGCCGCCGGTGCCGACGACGTCGACCGCCGGGCCCGTGATCGTGAGCGGGGTGGCGATGGACAACATGTGCCGGGCCAGGCCGGACACCTCGGCGACGGTCTCCCCCTTGGCCCGCAGCGCGACGACGAACGCCGCGATCTGGGCAGGGGTGGCCGCGCCCGACATGATCTCGCCCATCGCCCACGAGGTCTCGTCGGCGGTCAGGTGCTCACCGGCGAGCAGCGCGTTGAGCAGCGAGGGCCAGGTGGTACGGGCGTCCATGGCGGTCCTTATGGAATAGGGATGTCAGGAGACGGCGGGCAGCCGCCCGCGCATCAGCCCGGCGATCGTCTCGGCGACGACCATCGGGTCGAGCGGCTGGGAGATGACGGCGTCGGCCCGCGACCAGTTGGCCAGCCAGCGGTCGTCGCGCCGGGCGATGATCAGGCAGATGGGCGGGCAGTCGTGCACCTCGTCCTTGGCCTGCTTGGCGATGCCCATGCCGCCGGCCGGCGCGGCCTCGGAGTCGAGGATCGCGATGTCGATCTCTCCAGAGTCGAGCTTGCGGACCACAGCCGCCTGGGTCGCGCACTCGACGATCTCCACCAGCGGCAGGTCGGCGGCGGGCCGGCGGCCGAGGGCCAGCCGCACCTTCTCACGGGTGGCCGCGTCGTCGCTGTAGACGAGAACCTTCATGATGCGCACTCCAGTCACCGGGTAGGGTCACCAGGGATGCTATCGGCCCTGAGCAGCCGTCGACATCCCGCCCTTTCCCCCTTTGGCCACCCTCTATCGGGGGGCCGTGCGCCGACCCGGCCTCATGAGCCGCAATAATGTCGGGCGTGGCGACAGCATCCGCAATTACTACGACGACGACAGCCCACTCGTCGCGCCGGCCCAACTTGGTCAGCGTCGGGACGATCATCTGGCTGTCCTCTGAGCTCATGTTCTTCGCGGCGCTGTTCGCGATGTACTTCACCATCCGCTCGGTGAGCGTCGGCCAGGACCCAGCGAGCTGGCCCGGCGCTCATCTGAACGTCCCGTTCGCGACGGTCAACACGATCATCCTGGTGCTGTCTTCGGTGACATGCCAGTTCGGTGTGTGGGCCGCGGAGAAGGGCCAGGTCAAGAAGCTCCGGTTCTGGTACTTCATCAGCTTCCTCATGGGCGCGGTCTTCGTCGCCGGGCAGCTGATCGAATACAACGAGCTGGTGCACGAGGGCACGACCCTCTCGTCCGACGCCTACGGCTCGGTGTTCTACCTGACCACGGGCTTCCACGGCCTGCACGTGACGGGTGGTCTGATCGCGTTCCTGTTCCTCCTGGGACGCACGTACGCCGCGAAGCGCTTCACGCATGAGCAGGCCACCAGCGCCATCGTCGTGTCCTACTACTGGCACTTCGTCGACGTCGTCTGGATCGGCCTTTTCGCGACCATCTACATCATCAAATGATCGGAACGGGGATTTCGGTGAACTCCATCACCGCGCGACGGCGGCATCCCCTCGCGCGCCTCGCGGTCGTGGCGCTCGCGCTGGGGCTGCTGGGTGGCGGATACGCCGCCGCGGCGCCCAGTGACAGCACCGCCGACGCGGCGGTCGCGTCGGGCAAGGCCGACGACGTGGCCGAGGGCAAGAGCCTGTTCGTGGCTCACTGCGCCAGCTGCCACGGCTTGAACGCCGAGGGCAGCTCCATGGGCCCGACGCTCGTGGGCGTGGGCGCCGCCGCGGTCGACTTCCAGGTGAGCTCCGGCCGTATGCCGGCCGCCGACCCGGGCGCGCAGGCCCCGCGCAAGCCGCTCGGCGAGTGGGTGACACCCGAAGCCGTCCGGCAGCTCGCCGCTTACGTGCAGACCCTCGGCGGCGGCCCCACGGTGCCGACCGCGGAGATGGTCGACGCGAAGACCGGTGACGCCGCCAAGGGTGGTGAGCTGTTCCGCGCGAACTGCATCCAGTGCCACAACTTCGTCGGCGCCGGCGGCGGGCTCACCTACGGCAAGTACGCCCCGAACCTCAACCAGGCCACCGAGACGCAGATCTACGAGGCCATGGTCACGGGTCCGCAGGCGATGCCGGTCTTCAACGACTCGACGATCACTCCTCAGCAGAAGAAGGACATGATCGCCTACATCGTCGAGGTCCGGGGTCAGGTCGACCCGGGCGGGTTCGGGCTCGGCCGCATCGGCCCGGTCTCCGAAGGTCTCGTCGCGTGGATCGCCGGAATCGCCTTCATGTCCCTTGCCGCCATTTGGATCACCGCCAAGAAGCGTAAGAGAACAAAATGACAGATAACGAGCTTCCCGGCCCCGATGACGAGACGCGCGTCCCGCGTCGCGTCATCGGCACCCCGGCTCAGGGAACCGCCGTACTCGGCACCCGCCCGGCCACGGCCGAGGTGGACACGCCCGGCGTGACGCTCCCCGACCCCGCCGACGCCCGCAAGGCCGAGCGCACGGTCACCCTGCTGTTCTTCGTCGCCTTCCTGGCGGGCATCGGCTTCATCGCCTCCTACGTGATCTTCCAGGTCGGCGACATCGACAGCACGGCCGTCTCGAACGCCGCGCTCGGCGCCACCCTGACGCTGGCTCTGCTGGCGCTGGCCTGCGGTGTCGTGGTGTGGGTCCGGCGGATCATGCCGAAGTACAACCTCGTCCAGGAGCGCCACGAGATGCGCTCCGACGACGACACCCGCGGCTACGTCGACGAGACGTTCCGCGCCGGCGCCGGCGAGAGCGGCTTCGTCAAGCACAAGATGATGCGCCGCACGCTGCTGCTGGCGGCGGCGCCGCTCGGCCTGGCCCCGCTGATCCTGCTCAAGGACCTGGGCCCGCTGCCCGGCACGTCCCTGCGCCACACGGTGTGGAAGAAGGGCATGAAGCTGGTCGTCGAAGGCACCGGCCAGCCGATCATGGCGGCCGACTTCGACTCCCCCGGCGGCATCCTCTCGGTCGTGCCCGAAGGTTACGAGCACGACCTCAACGCCCTCGCCAAGGCCACCCTGATCCTGATCAAGTTCCGTCCCGAAGACCTCAAGTCGGGCACGATCAGGAACTGGACCTACGACGGCATCGTCGCCTACTCGAAGATCTGCACCCACGTGGGCTGTCCCGCGGCGCTCTACGAGCAGACGACCCACCACATCCTGTGCCCCTGTCACCAGTCGACGTTCGACGCGACCGACGGCGCGCGGGTCATCTTCGGCCCGGCCGCGCGGCCGCTGCCGCAGCTGCCGATCGGCGTCGACGGCCAGGGCTACCTCATCGCCCAGGCCGACTTCGACGTCCCCGTCGGTCCCAGCTTCTGGGAGCGCGGCGACGCCGAGGCCGATGCCAGGGAAGCCAGGGGGAACCAGTCGTGAACGAGACTCCCAAAGCCGTCGCGGGTCCCGCGACCTACCTCGACGACCGGCTCGGCGCGGGCAGCTTCCTGAAGCGCAACCTGCGCAAGGTCTTCCCCGACCACTGGTCGTTCCTGCTGGGCGAGATCGCGCTCTACTCGTTCATCATCCTGCTGCTGACCGGCACGTTCCTGACGTTCTGGTTCAAGCCGAGCATGGGTCACGTCATCTACAACGGCTCCTACCAGCCGCTCGTCGGCGTGGGGATGTCGGAGGCCTACGCCTCGACGCTGCACATCAGCTTCGAGGTCCGGGGTGGTCTGCTGATCCGGCAGATCCACCACTGGGCGGCCCTGCTGTTCGTGGCCGGCATGATGGTCCACGCGCTGCGCGTCTTCTTCACCGGCGCCTACCGCAAGCCGCGTGAGCTCAACTGGATCATCGGCGTGCTGCTGCTGACCCTGGCGCTGGCCGAGGGCCTCACCGGCTACTCCCTCCCCGACGACCTGCTCTCCGGCGCCGGTCTGCGGATCACCGAGGGTGTGGCGATCTCGCTGCCGATCGTCGGCACGTACATCACGTTCTTCCTGTTCGGCGGGGAATACCCGGGTGTCGACGTCATCTCGCGCTTCTACACCCTGCACATCCTGCTGATCCCCGGCATCCTGCTGGCGCTCATCTCGGCCCACATGGTGCTGATGTGGGTGCAGAAGCACACCCAGATGCCCGGCCCGGGCCGCACCGAGCACAACGTGGTGGGCGCGCCGTTCTACCCGGCCTTCATGGCCAAGGCGGGCGCCTACTTCCTGTTCACGTTCGCCTGCGTCGCGGGTCTGGGGACCTTCGCCCAGATCAACCCGATCTGGCTGTTCGGCCCCTACACACCGGCTGACATCTCCTCGGGGTCGCAGCCCGACTTCTACATGGGCTTCCTGGAAGGCGCGCTGCGTCTGATGCCGGCCTGGGAGATCAACTTCCTGGACCACACGCTGCCGTTGAGCGTGCTGATCCCGGCGCTGGTCCCGATGGGCATCATCATGACCGGCCTGGCGCTCTACCCGTTCGTCGAACAGTGGATCACCGGCGACCGTCGTGAGCACCACCTGACCGACCGTCCCCGCAACGCCCCGGTCCGCACCTCGATCGGCATGTCGGCGGTGACGTTCTACGGCATCCTGTGGCTGCTGGGCGCCAACGACTGGATCTCGGCGTACTTCCACATCAGTCTCTACGAGACGACGATCATCGGCCGGTTCGCCATCTTCCTCGGCCCGGCGCTCGCCTACTGGATCACCTACCGGATCTGCATCGGCCTTCAGCGCAGGGACCGGGACATCCTGTCCCACGGTGTGGAGGCCGGCGTCATCAAGCGTCTGCCGCACGGTGAGTACATCGAGGTCCACGAGCCGCTGGCAGAAGACATCGCCGAGCACATCCGCGGCAAGAAGCAGATCATGATCGTCCCCGGTGAGCAGGACAAGGACGGCATCCCGCCGAAGGGCGTACGCGGCCCGATCGGCAAGTTCCGCGCCAAGGCCAGCAAGTTCTACGGCACCGACCGGGTGCCGCTGGAAGACGGCCACGGCCACGGCCACGACGACGACCACGCGGCCGTCGGCGCGGGCGACCACCCGCGCGAACTGCACTAAGCGTCACGTGAAAAAGGGCCCGGAGCACTCCGCTCCGGGCCCTTTTCGCTGCTCCTAGAACCCGGCCCAGGGAGTACAGGCGATCTCGGGCCGGTCAGCGGCCTTGCCGCAGACCCGGAGGGTGTGACCGGAGGTCAGGACCGGGGGCGTGACGGTGGAGTGCAGGGAGAAGAGGATCTCGGACACGGCCTGCTGCCGCCAGGTGGCGCCGCCGTCCCTGGAACGATCCAGCCAGACAGAGTCGCCGCGGGATCCGTTCGAGATGTGACCGAGGGCGACGGGGTCGTCGGCGCTGGCGTACAGGCGGATGAGCCGGCCGTGCACGCTGCCCACGCGGACGGAGTAGACGCGGCCGACCGCGCGGACGACCTCGTAGAAGGTCCGCGCCTCGGCCCGGCAGGCCACGCCCTTGTACGACTGAAGCCCCCGGTAGCGGCCGCAGATCGTGTTCATGTCGGCCCTGAACTGGTCGTCGACGCGCTTTCTGGCGCCCTGGGTGAAGCGGTGCTGCTTCTTGTGGTTGCGGTAGCCGAAGTCGTGCCGCCGGCAGGCTCTGAGGAAGTCGAAGACCCCCCGATCCCCGATGAACGAACAGCCGTCGGAGCCCCAGTCGAGGTCCTGGCTCCACCCGGCCGGGTGGAGTCGCGTGGAGGTGAAGGCGTCGAGCGAGGTGGCGAACAGTAACGTGTCGGTCTCCGCGGCGGCGTCCGCGACGGCCGCCGGGGCGGCGGTGACCGTGAGCAGCAGGGCCAGGACGGCGGCTCCCGCGCCGCGCGCGAGTCCGCGAGTCGAACGGGTCAACGTCTCTCCTCTGTACGTGGTTGGGCGGTGCCCCCTAGGACACCCAGGGCGTGCAGTCCTTTCTGCCGGCGAGTTCGGCGCAGGCACGGATGCGCCCGCCCGAGAACGGGTGGGACTCGGTGTGCGTGAGGCCGAGGACCGACCGCTCCCCCAGCCGTTTGGTCCCGCGTTCCAGCCAGATCAGCGCCCGCCGCTCCGAGCTGGTGATGAGCCCCCAGGCGCAGCCGGGCCCGACGGTCCAGCGCAGGGTGAAGTCGGCCCGCGCGCCGGGGACCTCGATGATCACGGGCGCGGAGACGTGTTCCAGGCGGCGGTCGTCGCCGAGGTGGTGGGAGCGCTGGCGGCGTCCCAGGTAGTCGTCGCACGGGTCCGAGGGCGGCAGCGCCACGGCCAGGTGCGGGAGGAGGACCAGCGCGGGCAGCAGCCGGGCGAGCCCGGCCCGGCCGAGTTCGACGGCCGGACCGGGGGTTCGCCAGCCACGGGCCACCAGATGGCGGGCGGTGGCGCTCGTGAGGACGTACCAGAGACCGAGGGGAACCCCCACCGCCGGGAGCGCCTCCCCGGCCATGGCGGAGAACTGGTCGAACATCTCCCCCGACTGGGGCAGGTGGTCCAGGGAGAGCAGGGCGGCGGCGACGTACCGGACGGTGCCGGCGGCGTTCCCCGCCAGCAGGGCCAGCGCCACCGCGCCGATCACGGCGGCGAGCGCGTCGGAGCCGATCGACGGGCGGGTGGCGGGCGTGCCGAAAGCCGGGCCGAACACGGTGTGCCAGGCCGCCACGCCCGAACAGCCGGCGAAGACCACCGCCCCCGCGATCAGGTGGCCGGTCACCACCCCCGCGAGAACACCGGCGGTGACGGCCAGGCCCAGCGCCGCCAGATGCCGGGCCCGGCCCCTGGGCACCGGTCCGAGGCCGACCGGCGACCGGCCGCGCGGGCACACCCGCCGATCGGCCGCGACACCGAGAACAAGGCCGACGACGAGACCGTGGACTCCACCCACCACGGCCATGGTGGCCGCTCCCACCACGACCGGCTGGAGCAGGGCGGGCACCCGCAGGTGCGTCCGCCAGCGCGGGTCGTCCTCCGCGAGGTCGTGGACGGCCAGGTCAGGCGGGGCGATCCCGAAGAAGACGGTCAGCAGCAGGCACCAGAGCCCGGCGGAGACAGCCGCCGTGACCCAGGCGGGCGTCCCGGGAGGCAGCGCCAGAGCGCCCAGCACCAGGCCCTGGGCCACCGAGGCCAGCAGGAGACCGGCCACGGCGAGCGTCCAGACGACGGCACGGGGGCGGCGGCCGGGCCCGGTGAACGCGCGCAGCAACTCCTCCGAGGTGGGCCGTGTGACCGGGTTCTTGTCCAGCGCCCGGGTGACGAGTGCCCGCAGGCCCGGGTCCAGCCCGTCGAGCAGCGGCTCCTCGCGCAGGATGGCGTGCCGGAGGTCGTCGTCGGGGAACGGCCAGCGGCGGGAACCCGCGAAGGCGATCGTCACGCCCCACGCGAACACGTCGGCGCCGAACCCGGCGGGTTCGCCGCGCCACAGCTCGGGCGCCATCACGTTGAGCGTGCCGGTCGGTTCGCCGGGCTGAGTCAGGTCGACGGGGTCGTGCAGGTGGCGGGTGAGGCCGAAGTCGATGATGCGGGCCCCGTCGTCGGCCAGGACGACGTTCTCCGGCTTGAGGTCACGGTGCACGATCCCGGCCCGGTGGAACTCGACGAGCCCCCGGAGCACCTCGGCGGCCACCCGCCGCAGTCGCGCGGGCGGAAGCGGCGCGCTGCGGGCCAGGGTCGGTCCCGGAACGTACTCCGTGACCAGGTAGGGGCGCGAGCCGGCGGCGTCGGAGTCGATCAGGGCGAGGGTGTACGGGCTCCGCAACCGCCCCGCCATCTCGATCTCCCGGGCGAACCGCACCCGGATGTCGGAGCGCAGGGCCAGCGCCTCGCGGATCACCTTCACCGCGACGGGCCGCCCGCCGGGTGCGGTGGCCCGGTAGACGACGCCCATCCCGCCCTCACCGAGCCGTTCCTCCACCCGGTAGGGGCCGATCTTCTCCGGGTTCACCGTTCCGGCCGGGGAAGGGACGGGAACAGCCGGCGCCACTCCTCCTCCGACGGCCGCTCA
Source organism: Herbidospora mongoliensis (assembly GCF_001570545.1). Taxonomy (GTDB): domain Bacteria; phylum Actinomycetota; class Actinomycetes; order Streptosporangiales; family Streptosporangiaceae; genus Herbidospora; species Herbidospora mongoliensis. The sequence goes on from NZ_BBXD01000009.1 coordinate 910,366, forward strand.
AGCCGTCCCTTCACGTGGTCCGGGTCGGTGCGCCACAACCCGATGCCCCCCTTTTCTGCCCCGGCCACGAGGTGTCTCCCGTCGGAGCCGAACCCGACCGCCCAGACCTTGTCGGGCAGTCCGGGCAGCGGCGCGGAGACCGTGGTGTCGGCGCGGTCCCACAACCGCACGGTCGGGCCCCCGGGGTCATCGTTGCCGGTCGCCAGCAGCGCCCCGTCGGGGCTGAGGGCGACCGTGAGGTTGGTGTACCTGGTGACGCCGTCGAAAGTGGCCGTGACGTCGAGCGCGTCGTTCCCGGGGCGCAGCCGGAGGACCCGCACGTCGTTCGGCTGGTCGGCGACCAGTCCGGAGCTCACGAAGATCACGGCGCGGTCGTCGGCCGGGTCGGTGGCCGCGTCGCCGATGCGGGAGAACCGGGGGATCCGGTCGACCTGCCGGCGTACCGGCGCCGGATCGGGTCGGTCGGCGTCGAGGTCCTCAAGGCTCCACAGTTTGATCGCCGAACCGCCGTCGGCGTCCCCGGCCGTGACGAACGCCTGGTCGGCGGCGCAGAAGTCGATGCCCCACACCCAGTGGCTCCCCTCGGCCTGGTTGGCGTGGTCGAGGACGCGGATCGGAGCCGTCGGATCGGCCGGGTTCCAGAGCTTGGCGGTCCCGTCGTCGCAGGAGGTGGCGAGCAGGCGGCCGTTCCGGCTGAACCGGACCCGCAGCACCCCCCTGTTCCGGGGGTGCGCCGGGAACCGCCGCGTCCGCCAGTTTCCGTTCCGGGGGTCGCCGCCCTCGGGACGGGCGATGGTGACCATTCCGTCGGAGTCGCCGAAGGCGAGGGCGCCGTCGGGACCGAACGCCAGACTGTACACGGGCGCGGGGGCCCGCAGCGGCTCGGCGCCCTGCCCGGCGGGGTCCTTCCGGAGGTCCCAGAACCAGATCTCATCGTCGCCGGCGCTGGCGAACAGGCCCGACCCGGGATCGGCGGCCAGGCCCCGCACCGTGCCGCTGTGCCGTCCGAGCAGGGTCATCTCAGCGTGCCTGAGCAGGTTCACCCGGGTGCGCGGGGTCGGAAGGATCAGGTAGGCGGCCAGGTCGAGCCGTGCCGCGAGGGCGGCGTCGCGGGCTCTCAGGCGATCGGCGGCCGAGGCCACGGCGTCGGCCCGCCCGGCCGGGTCGCGGGGCAGCGCCGACGGGCCGGGACCGCCGTCTTGGGCCAGCCCCACGTTCGCGGCCAGGACGGCCGCGCCCGTGGCCAGGAGGGCCCGGCGGTCGAAGCGCGGTGCGGCGGCGGCCCTGCGGGCGGGCTGAGCCGTGGTCAGCCACGCGAGCAGGGTGTCCGCCGTGGGCCGCGCCGTGGCCTCCCCGCGCAGCGCCTCCCTGACCGCGTTCCGCACCGGTTCGCCGAGTCCGGCCAGGTCGGGTGACCCTCGGAGGACGCGTTTGCGCACCTCGTCCTCGGTGGTGCCGGGAAAGGGCCAGTATCGGGTGCCCGCGTACGTGACGAGGCACCCCCAGGCGAACACGTCGGCCGCCGTGGTGATGACGGAGTTCCGCCACAGTTCGGGGGCCATCACGTTGGCGGTGCCCTCGGGCCGCAGGGTGTGCGGGCGGTCGCCGTCGGGCCGGGCCGCGCCGAAGTCGATCAGGCGCGGCCCGCTGCTGGACAGGACCACGTTGCCGCCCGACACGTCGCCGTGCACGACTCCGGCCCGGTGCACGTCGCCGAGCGCGGCGAGCAGGTGCACCGCGAACTGGTGCAGGCCTCTTTCGGTGAACTCGCCCCGGCGGGCGATCCGCTGGGCGAGGGTCGGCCCGTCGGCGTACTCGGTCGCCAGGTAGGGCGGGGCGGTACCGACGCCGAGCACGGCGGGCGTGTGCGCGCTGCGGACCTTCCGCATGTACCGGGCCTCGCGCTCAAGCCGCTCCGGCGACCCGGACGTCTTCACCGCCGCCGAGCGCCCCGTGTCGTCAGTCCCCAGGTAGACGGTGCTGAGCAGCCCCGCGCCGAAGCGGCCCCGCAGCCGGTAGGGCCCGATCACGGACGGATCGCGCTCGGTCAGCGCGGTGAAGCCGCTCCCGCCGCCGGCCATGTACACCGCCGAGGTGAGCGTCGAGCCACCGCGCCCGGGGAACGGGGGCGGCGGCGTCGGCGGGTGCAGGCCGGGCGTGGAGACCCGGGCGGGCGGGCCGCCCGGAAAGGCCGGGCTCCGCGACGGCCTGGCGTTTCCGGTCACCGCCTGCTCGATCTTCTCCAGCAGCAGCGTCCGGGCGTCGTCTTCGGGGAGCCCGAAAAGGTCGACATAGACGATCTGCTTGAGCAGCGGCGGCATCGTGCAGTCGGTGATGCGAATCGGAATGAGGCTGCGGGCGGCACCGGCGGAGTCGCCCTGCAGCGCGCCCTGCCATTCCATGCGGCCGTAGTCGGAGCGGAAATAGGCGTCAGAACAGACCGCTATGGTGCGGCGCGACTTGGCCATTCCCAGTTCCATGCTCGCCATCCAGTGGGCGCCCGCGGTGAAGTCCCACAACTGGATCAGTACGCGGTATTCGGCCGCTTCGAGCTGCCACGCAACCCACGCGGCCCAGTCTTTGTCATGGGCCGTGTAGGAAATGAAGAAATCCCACTTGACCGCCTCGCCCCCGGATGACATGGCCCGGAGTCTACGCCGGGATTCAGCGGCATCGGGAGGATGAAACCATTCCGAATTCCTATTCCATGATTTCGCCCATAACCCTGCACTTAACGCGGGGCGGCGTGCCCGATACGAAAGAGGTTTCCGGGGTCGATCTGATTTCTGATTTCGGTGAGACGCCGCCGGGTCGCCTCCGGCCAGGCGCGGTGCAGGGTCGCCAGATCGGAGCCGTGAAAGTTGATCAACGATCCACCCGTCGACCACGGGGCCATCGCCGCCGTGACCGCGTCCGGCGCGCTTCCTGGCAGCCCGACGACCAGCAGCGAGAACGCCCCGTCGCGCCCGCCGACCGCGTTCGGCTCCTTCGGCTCGCGGGCCAGCGCCCCGCCGAGCTGCCGCAGCTCCACCACGGGAACCGGCAGCTCCAGCGAGGGGCCGGCGACCGCGAGCAGCGCCTCCACCCCTTCGGGTGTCAGCTCGCGCAGCAGAGTGCTCCGCTCGATCACCGGCATCGGGTCGGTCGGGTCGTTGTGGATCCGGTCCAGTTGCGTGTACGGCAACTCCCCCACCCCGCCCAGCACCGGCTCGGCCACCCCGAGCATCGGCGCGAGCAGCGCCTCCTGCGGCGTCGCGGCGGCCACCCGCAGGTGGGCGACGAACTGCCCGCGCAACGGCGGCGGCAGCTGGGGCAGCGGCGGCAGCCGCAGGAAGGCGAGCGAGGTGGTGAGGGTCTCCGGCAGGCCGGGTGCCCAGGCCGCGTAGGCCCGCAGCACGGCGGCGGCGTCGGCGGCCGCGTAGTAGAACCCGCCGCCCCACACGGTGGCCAGCGGGAACAGGTCGACGGTCAGCGAGGTGACGACGCCGAAGCCGCCCTTCCCGCCGCGCAACGCCCAGAACAGGTCGGGCTCGCTGCCGGGATCGGCGACCCGGACGACCCCGTCCGGCGTCACCACGGTGAGAGCGCGCACGTGATCGGCGGCGAACCCGTACGTCCGGGCCAGCGGACCGACGCCGCCGCCCAGGGTGAAGCCGACCGCGCCGACCCCGGAGGCCGACCCGCAGAGGGGGGCCAGCCCGAACGGGGCCGCCGCCTGGACGACCTCGGCCCACGTGCACCCGGCGCCGACGGTCGCCGTCCGCTCCACGGGGTCGACGGTCAGCGACCGCATCCGGGAGGTCAGGATGAGGACCGCCCCGTCGGCGGGCTCGACCGCGCCGTGCCCGGTCGCCTGGACGGCCACCGGCAGGTCGTGGGAGGCGGCGTGGGCGATGGCCTCCGCCACGTCTTCTGCGGTCTCGGCCTCGGCCACGAGGGCGGGGTGGTGCCGTACCGCGAGATTGAATCCAGAGATTTCGTTCATGGGAGGAGTTGTCCCATGGTGCCCTCGTATGTCGCTGAGACGGCATCCTAGTGTTGTCCTATTCGACTAGGAGGAACACGCGATGCGGCACGACTTCCGGGTCCTCGGGCCCGTGGAGGTCCTGAGCGAGGGGCTGACCGTCGATCTCGGCCCCCGCAAGCAGCGGGCCGTCATGGCGCTGCTGCTGACCCACGCACCCAGGGTCGTGGCGCTCGACCAGATCATCGACGCCCTCTGGCAGGACGAGCCGCCCTCCTCCGCGACCGGAACGCTCCAGGCGTACATCTTCCAGCTCAGGAAGGCGCTGGAGCCCGGCAGGTCCCCCCGGACCCCGGCGAAGATCCTGCGGACCCGTGAGCCGGGTTACCTGCTGGAGATCGATCCCGGCCAGATCGACTCCCACCGGTTCCTGACGGCCGTGGAGCTCGCCGAGGCGGCCCCGCCGGAGCAGGCCGAGAAGATCCTCACTCCGGCGCTGGCGCTGTGGCGGGGAGAGCCGTACACGGGATTCCAGGACGAGGAGTATCTGCGGCCGACCGTCTCCCACCTCAACGAGGCCCGGCTGACCGCGCTCACCACCCGGGCGGAGGCGCGGCTCGCGCTGGGGCGGGCGGTCGAGGTGGTGCTGGAGGTCGAGCGGCTGCTGGAGGCGGCGCCGTACAGAGAAGGGCTCTGGTCGCTGCTCATCCGGGCGCTCTACACCGACCGGCGGCAGGCCGACGCGCTGGCTGCCTACCAGCGCTGCCGCACCCTGCTCGACCAGGAGCTCGGCCTGCTGCCGAGCCCGGAGCTGCGGGAGCTGGAACAGGCGGTGCTGCGGCAGGAGCCGCTGCCGGCCTCCCGGGTCGCCGTGGTCGCCGCCCCCGTCGAACCCCGCGCGGAGCCGCCCCGGCTCGTCGGGCGGGCGGCGCAGCACCGGCGCGTCCGCGACCGGGTCGCCGAGGCCGCCAAGGGGGCCGGCGGGGTGCTGCTGATCGGCGGGGAGGCCGGGATCGGGAAGACCACGCTGGCCGAGGCCGCCGCCGAACTGGCCGCGGAAGAGGGCTTCACCACCGCGTGGAGCCGCTGCGCCGAGGACGCGCCCGCGTTCTGGCCGTGGATCCAGGCCCTGCGGCTGCTCGACCCGCCGACCGCCGAGCGCCTGTCGGCCCCCGGCGAGGCCGCCGACCCCGACGCGGCCCGGTTCCTGCTGCTCGACGCCGTCGCCCGCGCCCTCGAACAGCGCGCCGCCCGGGGCCCGCTGCTGATCGTGCTGGAGGACGCCCACTGGGCCGACGCGGCCACCCTGAAGCTCCTCACGTTCCTCGGCGCCGACCTGCACCGCATCCCGGTCCTGGTGATCGTGACGGTACGCCACCACGACGCCCCCCAGCCGGTGGACGTGTTCGCCGAACTCGCCCGCCAGCGCGGCACCGAACGGCTCACCGTCGGCCCGCTGACCGCCTCCGACGTCGCCGACTACCTCGACGCCCGCGACCCCGGCCTGCTCGCTCACGTGGCCGTGCTCCACGACCGGACCGGCGGCAACCCCTTCTACCTGGGCGAACTCCTTCGTCTCGCGGCGAGCACCCGGTCACCCGACATCGCGGCGCTGCCCGTGCCCGACGGCGTCCGCGACGTCATCGCCCAGCGCGTCTCCCGCCTGCCCGAGGAGACCCAAGCGCTGCTGCGCACCGCCTCCGTCGCGGGCCGGGACGTCAGCTCCGACGTGCTCGCGGGCGCCGCCGGGATCGACCCGGCCCGGCTGCTCCTGCTGCTCGAACCGGCCGTCGCGACCGGCCTGCTCGTCGAGATCGACGGTGGCTGGGACTACCGCTTCTCCCATGCCCTCGTCCAAGAGGCCCTGTACGGCGAACTCACCCGCCTCCAGCGCGCCCAGCTGCACGGGAGGATCGGCGAGGCCGCCGAGTCCCTGGGGGGCGGCGACCTCGACCGCGTCCCGGTGCTGGCCCACCACTTCGCCCAGGCCGCCCGGGTCGGCCATGCCGAGAAGGCCGTCGCCTACGCCGTCAAGGCCGCCGAACAGGCCGCCGCCGGCCTCGCCTACGACGAGGCGGTGCGTTACTGGGAGCTCGCGCTGGCCGCGCACGGCCCGGCGGGCACCTCCCGCCGCTGCCGCCTGCTGATCGAACTGGGCCGGGCCCGCCGCCTGACCGGTGACGTGCTCGGCGCCCGCGCGCCCCTCGACGAGGCCGTCGACCTGGCCACCCGGCTGGGCGAGGACGACGCCGCGATCGAGGCCGCCAGCGTCTTCGGCGGCGTGACGCTGTGGAACTGGCGCTCCTACGGCGTCGTCGACCCGCGCATGGTCAGCGTCCTGCGCGACCAGCTGGCCAAACTACCGGAAGGCGACCTGCGCCGCCGCGCCGAACTCCTCGGCACCCTCGCCGTCGAGCTCTACTACGGCCCCCTGCGCGCCGAAGGTCTGGCGCACGCCACCGAGGCGGTCTCACTCGCGCGGCGGACCGGCGACCCGCACCTGCTGGCCAGGACCCTGAACAACTACGTCATCGCCGCCTGGTCGCCCGAGCGCGACGCCGACAGGTTCGCGGCGGCGGCCGAGATCCTCACCCTGCCCGGCCTGGCGAAGCTCACCGAGGTCATCTCGCGGCTGCACCGCATGCAGGGACTCATGCAGGACGGCCAGATCGCCGAGTACGACGCCGAACTGGCCCGCTGCCAGCGCCTCACCGGCGAACTGCGGATCCCGGAGATCACCGCCCAGGTCAACTACGCCGCCTCGGGCCGGGCCGTGCTGTCCGGCGATTGGGCCGAGGCCCGCCGCCTCAGCGCGCTGGCCAACGAGTGGTACCGCCGCACCAGCCTGTGGGGCCCCGACGTCATCGACCTGATGAGCGAGTTCTACTCCGGCTGGTCGGCTGGCGAGGTGCCGCCCGCCCTGGTCACGACCCTGGTCGACCGTGCCGACGACCCATCGGACCGGCTGCTGCGGCCGACGGCGATCCTGGCCACCTGGGAATCCGGGCGGCGATCGCTGTCGGAAGATCTTCTCGACCGCTGGGGCGCCACCATCGACCGCGACTGGTCATGGCAGTTCACCGCCTGGCAGTGGGCCCTCGTCGCGGCCCGCCTCGGCCGCCCGGCCCCCGAGACGATGCTCGGCACCCTGCTCCCGGTCGCCGGCCAGATCGCCACGTTGGGCACCGGCTGCGTCTCGTGGGGCTCGATGCACGAGGCCGTCGCCGAGCTGTACGAGGCCCTCGGCGACCCGGACCGCGCCCGCGACCACGCGCGGCAGGCGGCCCGGACGCACCGGGAACTGGCCATCCCCCACCTGGAACGCCGCAGCGCGGCGCTCCTTCAGCGGCTGGGCTAGACCATCGGGTCGGTCGTCGCGTCCCGCAGACGGCTCCACTTCAGCCAGTCGTTCCACTTCGGCTGCCAGTGGCCCCAGCCGTTGGTGGTCTCGAGCTGACGCGGCGAGCCGGTGAGGATGATCGGGTCGCCGATCAGGGTCTCGTCCTTGTACCACTGGGCGTTGCCGGGGCTGATGTTCACGCAGCCATGGCTGACGTTGGAGTTGCCCTGCGAGCCGACCGACCAGGGCGCGCCGTGGACGTACTCGCCGCTGTTGGAGATGCGGACCGTGTCGTACACCGTCTGGCTGTAGTAGCCGGCCTGGCCAGGACCGGCGTCGGGCGAGGTCATGACCGTGACGTCTTCCCGGGACATGGCCAGGTGGATGCCGCTGGTCGTGTGGTATTTCCACACGCCGCCCTTGCCGGCGCTGAACGGGATCTTCCGGATGGTCTTGCCGTCGCGGATCACGTCCATCGTGTGCTCGTTGATGTTTCCCTTGGTGATCTGCGAGCGGCCGATGGTGAAGTCGCGGACGACGTCCTTGGCGCCGTACGTGCCGACGTCGCCGCGGACACCGGCCATGCGGGCGGTGACCCGGACCTTGGTCCTGGCCGGCCAGAACTTCTTCGGCCGGTAGGCGATCGTCTTGTCGTCGAACCAGTGCCAGGCGCCGTCGACCGGCTTGGAGGCCTGGACGACCAGGTTGCGCTCGATCGACACCCGGTCCTTCACGGGGGCGTTGAAGGCGATCATGATCGGCATGCCGACGCCGACGGTCAGGCCCGTCATCTCCTTGTTCGGCAGCAGCGTCTCGATCTCGAACGACTTGGCGGCGGTCAGCGTGGCGAACGAGCTGGTCGCCCGCGCCGACCCGGCGGTGGCCGCGACCGTGTAGTGGGTGCCCGGCATCATCGGGCGGACGCTGCGCCACATCGTGCGGTCGGGGCTGTAGACGCCCTCGACGGCCTTCCCGCCCTCGGCGGTGACGGCGACCGACCCCAGCGCGGCACCCGACGCGTAGACCTTGATCGGAAGCTCCGGAGGCAGGTTCGCCGCCCCGTTGCTCGGAAAGATCATGACCGCTTCGGCCGCCTTCTGCTGGCTCGCCGCGTCCTCGCCCGCTGTGGCCGTAGTCGCACAACCGGTCACCATCAGCAGGGCCAACGCCCCCGCACCACGAGTTCGCACGCGGATCTCCCCCCAAGGGTCACCTTGATCACTATCTCTGAGTTATTACCCGATTACGGGGAGTTCGGTCGCCCGACACTCCTTTCGAAGGCAAAGAAAAAGCCCCGGTCCGCCCAAGGGCGAACCGGGACCAAGAGTTACGAACTAGTGGGAGAAGTGCCCACGGTAGTACTGGAAGACGAATCCGATCGTGCTCATGATCACCGCGAAGACGCCGATCATGAAGAGCCACCAGCCGATGACGAAGCCGAAGAACGTCAGCGCGGCCGACAGGGTCACGAACAGCGGCCACCACGAGTGGGGGCTGAAGAAGCCCAGCTCACCCGCGCCGTCACTGATCTCGGCCTCCTTGTCGTCCTCCGGCTGGTCGCCGATGCGGCGGGCCGTGAACAGCAGGTAGTAGCCGATCATGAGGGCCAGACCCACCGAGATCGCCATCGCGGTGGTGCCGGTCACCTCTTTGGACCAGAACCAGTAGACGATGTCCGCAGCGGCGAAGAACGCGCCGGTCAGGATGAACATCCATCCCTGCACCTTCACGACTTGTCCTCCTCGATCTCCGCCGTGGCCTTACCAGGCGTGATGTGCGGGTACTTGAGGTCGAACGCCGGCCGCTCCGACCGGATGCGCGGCAACCGGTGGAAGTTGTGGCGCGGCGGCGGGCACGAGGTCGCCCATTCGAGCGAACCTGCGTAGCCCCACGGGTCGTCGACCGTGACCTTGGGCGCGTTGCGCCAGGTCGTCCAGACGTTCCAGAGGAACGGCAGGGTCGAGGCGCCGAGCAGGAAGGCGCCCACCGAGCTGATCATGTTCAGGTCGGTGAAGCCGTCGACCGGCGAGTAGTCGGCGTAACGACGCGGGAAGCCGATGACGCCCAGCCAGTGCTGCACCAGGAACGTCAGGTGGAACCCGAAGAACAGAGTCCAGAAGTGGACCTTGCCGATCTTGTCGTTCAGCATCTTGCCGGTGAACTTCGGCCACCAGAAGTAGAAGCCGGAGAACATCGCGAACACGACCGTGCCGAACACCACGTAGTGGAAGTGGGCCACCACGAAGTAGGAGTCGGAGATCGAGAAGTCGAGCGGCGGCGAGGCCAGGATGACGCCGGTCAGGCCACCGAACAGGAAGGTGACCAGGAAGCCCACCGCGAAGAGCATCGGTGTCTCGAAACTCAGGTGCCCGCGCCACATCGTGCCGATCCAGTTGAAGAACTTCACGCCCGTCGGTACGGCGATGAGGAACGTCATGAAGGAGAAGAACGGCAGCAGCACCTGGCCGGTGACGAACATGTGGTGCGCCCACACCGTCACCGACAGACCCGCGATGGAGATCGTCGCGCCGACCAGGCCGATGTAGCCGAAGACCGGCTTGCGGCTGAAGACCGGCAGGACTTCGGTGATGATGCCGAAGAACGGCAGGGCGATGATGTAGACCTCGGGATGCCCGAAGAACCAGAACAGGTGCTGCCACAGCATCGCGCCGCCGTTGGCGGGGTCGAAGACGTGGGCGCCGAGTTTCCGGTCGGCCTCCAGCACCAGCAGCGCGGCCGCCAGCACCGGGAAGGCCAGCAGCACCAGGATGCTGGTGAGCAGGATGTTCCAGGTGAAGATCGGCATGCGGAACATCGTCATGCCGGGCGCGCGCATGCAGATGATCGTGGTGATGAAGTTGACCGCGCCGAGGATGGTGCCCAGACCCGACAGGGCCAGGCCCATCACCCAGAGGTCACCGCCGATGCCCGGTGAGGTGACCGCGTTGGACAGCGGCGCGTAGGCCGTCCACCCGAAGGCGGCGGCGCCGCCCGGGGTGAAGAAGCCGCCGACGGCGATGAGGCTGCCGAACAGGTAGAGCCAGTAGCTCACCATGTTCAGCCGCGGGAACGCCACGTCGGGCGCGCCGATCTGCAGCGGCATCAGCTCGTTGGCGAAGCCCGCGAACAGCGGGGTCGCGAACATCAGCAGCATGATCGTGCCGTGCATGGTGAACAGCTGGTTGAACTGCTCGTTCGAGACGACCTGCATGCCCGGCTGAGCGAGCTCGGCGCGCATGACCAGAGCCATGACGCCGCCGATGAGGAAGAACACGAACGAGGTGATCAGGTAAAGGTGACCGATGATCTTGTGGTCAGTGGTGGTCATCCACTTCACGACCACCGAGCCCTTGCGATCGGGCCGTGCGGACGCGAGGCCCGCGTTCTCCACTGTGGCGGTCACTGGGCGCCTCCCGCCGCGGACTGGGTGGTCATGTACTGGTCGAACTCCGCCTGCGGAACCAGCTTGACCGAGAACAACATCTTGCTGTGATCGACACCGCACAGCTCGGCGCAGCGGCCGAAGAACACGCCGGTCTTGTCGAGGGTGTCGAGCTCGAACTTGTTGTGCACGTTGCCGGGCATGACGTCCTGCTTGAACAGGAAGGCCGGAACCCAGAACGAGTGGATCACGTCGGGCGAGTGAAGCTCGAACTCGACCTTGGTCCCGACCGGCAGCACCAGCTGCGGGCCCTGGGGGTTGGTCACGCTCTGCTTGGACAGGTCGACCGGCACCCCCGCCACGCTCGCGGTCTTGCCCTCGGCCTCGGTCGTGAAGCGCCAGCTCCACTGGAAGCCCTCGACCTTGACCTTCACCGGGGCGGTGCCGGAGACCTTGATGATCTCCGTCTCGTCGCGCGCGGTGAAGTAGAAGAAGACCGCCACCATGACCAGCGGGACGAGCGTGTAGAGCATCTCGATCGGCAGGTTGTACCGCACCTGCGGCGGCAGCTGCTGGTCGGTGTGCTTGCGCCGCCGGTGGAACAGCACCGACCACACGATCAGGCCGAAGACGACGACGAACGTCGCGAGGGCGGCCGCCCACGAGCCCAGCCACAGGTCGAGCATCAGGTTGCCCTGCCGAGTTTGCGGCTCAGGCTGGGCCAGCCGCGACCACTGGTCGGCTGCCTCGGAACTACACGCCGTCGCGGACGCGACCAGCACCGCCACACCGGCGAGACTGAGCAGCCGGCGGCGGGCCAACGATCGCCGTGTCGTACGGCGGGTCGGACTCACGGATCGCCTACCCCACACTTCAAGCCCATGGGACTTACCCCTGGGCGGTTTTCGCGGATTCCACACAGCCGGGGGAATCTTCTCCCCCGCTTTACTTGATTCACTTCAATGCCGAGACACTTTAGCGCGGACCGGCACCGGTCCTCGTTCCAGCCCCCGTTAATGTCCTCACTGTGGCGTACCTCGACGCGGCATCGACCGAGCCCCTCCATCCAGCGGCCCGGGAGGCCATGATGGCCGCCCTCGACGTGGGGTGGGCCGATCCGGCGCGGCTCTACGGTTCGGCGCGGCGGGCGCGGCTCCTGCTCGACCAGGCGCGCGCCGAGATCGGCGAGGTGCTGGGCGCCCGCGCCGACGAGCTCTCGTTCACCTCGTCCGGCACCCAGGCCGTCCACCTGGGCCTTCTGGGCGCTCTCCAGGCCAGGCGGCGGGCTGGGCGGCACCTGGTGGTGAGCGCGGTCGAGCATTCGAGCGTGCTGCACGCGGCCGGGGTCCACGAGCGGGGGGCGGGAACCGTACAGACCATAGGTGTCGCGCTCTCCGGGCGCGTCGACCTGCCGGCCTTCACCGAGGCGATCGCCGCCGAGGGGGTCGCGGTGGCGGCGCTCCAGACCGCCAACCACGAGGTGGGCACGCTCCAGCCGGTGGCCGAGGTGGCCGCCGCGTGCCGGGCGGCGGGGGTGCCGCTGGTCGTCGACGCGGCCCAGTCGGCCGGGCGGCTGCCGATCCCGCCGGGCTGGTCGGTGCTGACCGCCAGCGCGCACAAATGGGGTGGTCCGGCCGGGGTCGGGGTGCTCGCGGTCCGCAAGGGCACCCGCTGGCGCTCGCCCTACCCGGAGGACGACAGGGAGCAGCGCCGGGTCCCGGGCTATGAGAACGTGCCCGCCGTGGTGGCCGCCGCAGCGGCGCTGCGGGCCCGCGCGGCCGAGGCGGCGGCCGAGAACGCCCGCCTGTCCGCGCTGGTCGACAGGATCCGCACCGAGGTCCCGCGCAGGGTCCCCGACGTCGAGGTCATCGGCGATCCGGTGGATCGCCTCCCCCACCTGGTGACCTTCTCCTGCCTGTACGTCGACGGCGAGGCTCTCCTGACAGAACTCGACAAAGCCGGTTTCGCCGTCTCGTCAGGAAGTTCATGCACGGCGAGTACGCTTCGTCCATCACACGTGCTGGAGGCGATGGGCGTGCTTACGCATGGAAATGTCCGGGTATCGCTGCCCCGTGGGATCCCTGAAGACGACGTCGACCGGTTCCTCGCCGTTCTCCCCGACATCGTGCTTCGTGTCCGCCAGCGTCTGGGGGTGCGGTGATCTGGCGTAAGAAGGCGCCTTCGCCTGTTGTCGAGAGTCCGGCCCCGGTCATCCCGGAGGCGGCGCTGACCATCGACGCCCTTGGCCGCAAGTGCCCGATACCGATCATCATGCTGGCCGAGCGCATCGGCGAGGTGCCCATGGGCGCGGTGGTCTCCGTGCTGGCCGACGACCCGGCCGCCTTCACCGACATCCCGGCCTGGTGCCGCCTGAAGTCCCACGAACACGTCGAGAGCTTCGACCTGCCGCAGGGCGGCGGCTGGGCGATCCACGTACGCCGGAAATACTGAAAAGGCCGCCCGATGGGGCGGCCTTCTCCTGTGTGACCTACGGGTGTGACCTACGGGCGCAGGCAGCGCAGGTGCGCGGCGATCTCCTCGGCGGCGTCCTTGCCGTAGCAGCCGCCGAAGCGCTCGAGGAAGTCGGCCTGGCCGAGCTCGTATTCCTGGCCGCCGACCCGCTCCAGCACGTGGGTGGCCGTGAGGTTGCCGATCTGGGCGCAGCGCTCCAGGCTCAGACCCCAGGTCAGGCCCGCGAGGAAGCCTGAGCGGAACGCGTCGCCGACGCCGGTCGGGTCGGCCTTGCCGCGCTCGGGGGCCGGGGAGACGTGGATCGAGGGCTCGCCCTTGCGGTCGATGCGGGAGCCCTTCGGGCCGAGCGTGGTGACCCGCACACCGACCCGGTCGAGGACCTCCTCGTCGGACCAGCCGGTCTTCTGCTCGATGAGCCCCTTCTCGTAGTCGTTGGAGAAGAGGTAGGCCGCGCCGTCGATCAGCTCGCGGATCTGCTCACCGGGCATCCGGGCGAGCTGCTGGGAGATGTCGGCGGCGAAGGGGATGCCGCGCGACTTGCACTCGGCGGTGTGACGCAGCATGGCGTCGGGGTCGTTGGGGCCGACCAGCACCAGGTCGAGGCCGCCGACGCGGGCGGCGATCGGGCCGAGCTCGATCTGCCGGGCCTCGGCCATCGCGCCGGTGTAGAACGAGGCGATCTGGTTGTGGTCCTGGTCGGTGGTGCACAGGAACCGCGCCGTGTGGTGAAGCTCGGAGACGTGGACGGAGTCGCAGTCGACGCCGTGCCGCTCCAGCCAGGACCGGTAGTCGGCGAAGTCGTCGCCGACCGCCCCCACCAGGATGGGCGAAAGACCCAGGCCACCCATGCCGAACGCGATGTTGCCGGCGCAGCCGCCGCGCCGGATCTCCAGCTCGTCGACGAGGAACGACAGCGAGACGCGGTCGAGCTGCTCGGCGATGAGCTGATCGCCGAAGCGACCGGGGAACGTCATCAGGTGGTCGGTCGCGATGGAGCCGGTGACGGCGATGCGCACGGGGTTTTCTCCTCGTTGTCAGCAGCGCGTGAAAGCCCGCCGGAGCGCGAGCCCCGCAAGAATACGCGATATTCGGGCTGACCCGAGACAGTGTGATGGCATGGCTAAACACCCGCGTGCCCCGAGCAGGCGCGCGGGTGTCTCGCCGGCGCTCCTAGTTGAAGGAGTCGCCGCAGGCGCAGGAACCCGTGGCGTTCGGGTTGTCGATCGTGAAGCCCTGCTTCTCGATCGAGTCGACGAAGTCGACCGTGGCACCGATCAGGTAGGGGGCGCTCATCCGGTCGGTGATGACCGAGACGCCGCCGAAGTCGGAGACCACGTCACCGTCCATCGAGCGGTCGTCGAAGTAGAGCTGGTAACGCAGGCCCGAACAGCCCCCCGGCTGGACCGCGACGCGGAGGTGGAGGCCCTCCTCGCCCTGCTGCTCCAGCAGGCCCTTGACCTTGGCGGCGGCCGCGTCGGTAAGGTTCAGACCCTGCCGCGTGGTCTCGCTGCTCTCAACCGTCATGTTGGTGACTCCCACCGTCTGAAACTGACGTCCTTCTAGAACGTTAGCAACACAGAAGCCCAGTCCCTACATTCCCGGGACGGACACCCTGCTGGAATACAACCCAAAGCGGATGTGTAATCTAGTAGTCGTCAGTTCGACGATAAGTCCCCAAGGGGGTGTGGTCGTGACGACCACGAGTCTTCCGCTCTTCGTCCTCGGGCAGGGCGTCGACCCGCACAGCGAGCGCGGAGTCGACTGTCCCGGCGAGTTGCCGCCCGCCTCGGACCCGGCGCTGGTGGCGCGGGCCCGCAAGGCCAAGGAGGCCCTCGGTGAGCGGCTTTTCGTGCTGGGTCACCACTACCAGCGTGACGAGGTCATCCAGTTCGCCGATGTGACGGGCGACTCCTTCAAGCTGGCCCGCGAGGCGGCGGCCCGGCCGGACGCCGAGTTCATCGTCTTCTGCGGCGTCCACTTCATGGCCGAATCGGCCGACATCCTGACCTCGGACGCCCAGAAGGTGATCCTGCCCGACCTGGGCGCCGGCTGCTCCATGGCCGACATGGCCACCTTCGACCAGGTCGAGGAGGCCTGGGAGGCACTGGAGGATGCCGGCATCGCCGGGGTGACGGTGCCGGTGACGTACATGAACAGCAGCGCCGACATCAAGGCGTTCTGCGGGCGGCACGGCGGCGCGGTGTGCACCTCGTCCAATGCCAAGAAGGCTCTCGACTGGGCCTTCGAGCAGGGCGAGAAGGTCCTGTTCCTGCCCGACCAGCACCTCGGCCGCAACACGGCGGTGCTGGAGATGGGCCTGAGCCTGGACGACTGCGTGGTCTACAACCCGCACCGCCCCAACGGCGGCCTGACCGTCGAGCAGCTCAAGAACGCCAAGGTGATCCTGTGGCGCGGCCACTGCTCGGTGCACGGCCGGTTCACCGCCGAGAACGTCGACGACATCCGCGCGCAGGTCCCCGGCGTCAACGTGCTGGTGCACCCGGAGTGCCGCCACGAGGTCGTGACCAAGGCCGACTACGTGGGCTCCACCGAATACATCATCAAGATCCTGGAGGCGGCCCCCGCCGGGTCGACCTGGGCCGTGGGCACCGAGCTCAACCTGGTGCGCCGGCTGGGGACGATGTTCCCCGACAAGCGGGTCATGTTCCTGGAGAAGACCGTCTGCTACTGCTCGACGATGAACCGCATCGACCTGCCCCACCTCGTGTGGGCGCTGGAGTCCCTCGTGGCGGGGCAGGTGCCGAACCAGATCACGGTCGACGCCGAGACCACCCACTGGGCGAAGGTGGCGCTCGACCGGATGCTGGCTCTGCCGTAGCGGCTAGCGCAGTTCGAACACGACCTTCACGCTGACGCCGACCGACTGGCGGCCCGGGGAGATCGACTTGTCCGAGGCCGCCATCAGGTGGATGCCCTCGAACGGGATCGGCGTGTGCCCGTCGCCGTTCTCCTGGAGGCTCAGCACCGCGCCGAGGGTCCGGCCGGTCAGCCCGGCGTACTGCCTGGCCTTGGCCAGGGCGTCTTTGTAGGCGGCGTCGCGGGCGGCCGACAGCGCGGTCGCGGGGTCGCCGATCTCGAAGGAGATGCCGTTCAGGCGGGCCTCCTCCCCGGCCGCGGCCACCGCGTCGACCACCCGGTCGGCGATGTCGAGGTCGCGGACGAGCACCTCGACGCCCTGCCCGGCGCGGTAGCCGGAGACCTTCGGGTAGTCGTCGTATTCGGGGCCGAGGGAGATCTCGCTGGTGCGCAGGTCGTCTTCGGCCACGCCGGCGGCCAGCAGGGCGGCCCGGAGGGCGGCGGCGGCCGTGCGGGCGCCACTGAACGCGGCCCCGGCGCTCGCGCGCCGGACCTCGACGCCGGCCTGGAGGCGCATGCGGTCGGGGGCGGCGGAAACGGTGCCGTTGCCGGTGACGGTGATCTTCGCGTCGTCTGCCACGATCCCGGCATACCCGGCGGGCGTCGCCGCGAACGCCGGGGCGGCCGTCGCGGACACCAGTCCGGCGGCGAGGAAGGCGGCCGCGGCCGCGTACCTGAGGTTGATCATGGGCGCGATCCCATCATCCACCTGGGCGGGCGAACCTCTCGCCACGCCTTACTTGGTCACATCCTGGTGTTGTCGGTCCAGCGCTTGAGCAGGGCGTCGTCGCCCTCGACGGCGTAGTCGCCGTAGCCCCGGCGGCCCCACATCAGCAGCAGGATGTCGGCGGCCGTGGCGGTGCGTACGGTCACCTCGCCCGGCATCGCGGAAAGCTCGTAGGTGAAGCCGTCGGGGTAGAGCGTGACCAGGAACCCGGCGCCGGTGTCCGACTGCCACGACAGGCGCTCGCCGTCACCGGTCAGGTCACGGGGGTTCCAGTCGGCGTGGGGCAGGGTGTCGAGCAGCTCGGAGACGCCGTCGGCGGCGACGCGCTCGTCGATCCTGAGCGTGTGGCCGAGGGCGATGTCGGCGTCGGCGCCGTGGACGGTGTTCTCGTGGAGCTGGCGGCGGGCCCACCAGATCACCGGACGGGGGCCCGCCCAGGTCCAGACGACCGTCGACGGGTCGTGGGCCGTCAGGCCCTGCCTGAGCGGCTCCGCGCCGGCCGCGAACCAGTCGGCGTAGCCAGCGTCTTCGGCGGGCAGGCCCAGATCCACGGAGTCGCGGTCGAGCCGCTCCTGGCGGGCCTCACCGGCCACGATCGCGGCCCTGCGGTGGGTGCTCCCGGTGTGCACGACCAGGTCGCGCAGCGTCCAGCCGGGACAGGTAGGCACGGGCTTGTTCAGGTCGTGACCCCGGATGACGTCGGCCATGCGCGTGATCTGCCCGACCGCCGCGTCGGCGTACTCCAACTGGTTCACTGGCTCCCCTACAGTCCGGGCGCTCCCCACACCGCGAACCAGCGGGACAGGTCGGCCTCGATGGGCAGGTCGCCCGCGAGCGTGCCGCGGGCCTGCAGTTCCAGGGCGTTGTCGCGCCGCTGGCCCGGCAGTGGGGCGAACGGGTAGAACGTGCCCTGCTTGTAGAGGTATACCAGGGCGAGCCGCCGCCCCGTGGGGTCGGCGAACACGACGGTCGTACACAGCAGGGAAGCGCCGAAGCCGGCGGCCTCCAGACTGGAGTTGGCCCCGTGGAGATTGGTCACCAATGACGAGACGTCGTCGTCGCGGACGGTCAGCCAGGTGAAGCCGTAGTCGTCCTGGGTGACCTCGGTGTCGCCGACGAGAGCGCGTACGTCCTCTTGAAGACGGGCGAACGCGGCGCCCTCGGCGGCGCGGAAGCAGACCGAGCCCACCCCGGCGGGCGCGAACGCGGTCGCGACCTGCAGCGTCACCGCGGCCGAGGGCAGCGCGAACAGCGCGTCGAGATCAGGCTCGGCCCGTTTCGACCGGCCGAGGAGCGCGTCGAACCAGCCCATCAGGCCTCCCTGCCGAGCTCGCCGGAGATCCGGGCGAGCTGTTCGAGCCGCTTCTCCAGCGGCGGGTGGGTGGCGAACAGCGCCGCCACGCTCGCCCGGTTCAGCGCCGGCGCGAAGTAGAACGCGTTGAACGACTGGGCCTCGCGCAGATCCCGCGTCGGAATGCGGGAGATCTCCCCGGTGACCTTCGTCAGCGCGCTGGCCAGCGCGGACGGACGCTGGGTCAGATAGGCCCCGGCCCGGTCGGCGGCCAGTTCGCGATAGCGCGACAGCATCCGGGTCAGCACGAAGCTGACGCAGTAGACCACGGTGGAGACCAGCACGATGATCAGGCCGATCGGCAGGCCGCCCTGGTTGTCGCGGTTGCGGCCGAGGCCGGTGTAGAGCGCGAACCGGGTCATCAGCCCGGCCACCACGCCGAGGAACGAGGCGATCGTCATGACCGCGACGTCACGGTGGGCCACGTGGGACATCTCGTGGGCCAGGACGCCTTCGAGCTCGGGTGGATCGAGCCGCCGGAGCAGGCCGGTCGTCACGCAGACGACGGCGTTCTTCTGGTTTCGCCCGGTGGCGAACGCGTTCGGTACGTCGCTGTCGGCGACGGCCACGCGGGGTTTGGGCATGTCGGCCAGGGCGCTCAGGCGGTCGATCACCGCGTGGAGCTGCGGGGCCTCCTGCGGCGAGACCTCTCTGCCGCCCATCGCGTAAAGCGCGATCTTGTCGGAGAAGAAGTACTGCACCAGCAGGAAGCCCGCGGCGATGACGAGAACGACGACCGCGCGAGCCCCGACGGCGATGAGCACCGCCACGAACACGACGTAGAGCAGGCCTAGCAGGAACATGGTCAGGACCATGCGGCGGGTCAGCCCGGAGTCGGGCCGGAACCGGGACACCGGTTAACCCGGGATGAGCCCCTGGTCGCCCAGCATCTCCCGGACTTCCTCGATAGAGGCATCCGCGGGGGGCAGGATCAGCTCAGACGGTTCCAGGGTGTCGTCCGCGAGGGGCTTGCCGACATGGCGGACCTTGTCGAGAAGCGCGTGCAGCGCGGAACGGAACGTGGGCTCGTCGTCGGTGTTGATGGCCGACTCGAGCTCGGTGTCGAGGGCGTTGAGCAGATCGAGGTCGCCGTCGGCGACCTGGACCTGCCCCTCCCCCATGATTCGGACGATCACTGTTATGCCTCCCCCGGCTGGCGGTACTGCTGGGTGTGCTGGGGCTGCGGCTGGCCGGGCGCCTGCCCCGGCTCAATGGCGCTCTTCGGCGCCGGGCCCTGGCCCAGCTCTGCCTTCATGCGGGCCAGCTCCAGCTCGACGTCGCCACCGGCGCCCATGCGGTCGAGCTCGGCCTGGATGTCGTCACGCGGGCTGCCGGAGTAGTCGTCGAGCGCGCCGCTGGCCAGCAGCTCGTCGATGGCACCCGCGCGGGCCTGCATTTGCGCCGTCTTGTCCTCGGCGCGCTGGATCGCCAGACCGACGTCGCCCATCTCCTCGGAGATGCCGGAGAAGGCCTCGTTGATCCGGGTCTGCGCCTCGGCGGCCGTGTAGGTGGCCTTGATGGTCTCCTTCCGGGTGCGGAAGGAGTCGACCTTGGCCTGGAGACGCTGGCTGGCGAGAGTCAGCTTCTCCTCTTCGCCCTGCAGGTTGTTGTACTGGACCCGCAGATCGGCCACCTGCCCCGCGATGGCGGTGCGGCGCGAAAGGGCGTCGCGGGCCAGGTCTTCGCGACCGGCGGCCAGCGCGCTCTTGGCCTGCTGCTCACGCTTGGCGGCCTCGGCCTCGGCCTGGTTGATCTGCAATTCGACCCGCTTGCGGCTGGTCGCCACGTCAGCCACGCCGCGCCGGACCTTCTGGAGCAACTCGAGCTGGCGCTGATATGAGTAGTCCAGGGTCTCCCGCGGATCCTCCATTTTGTCCAAGGCCTTGTTGGCCTTGGACTTGAAGATCATGGAAAGTCTCTTCATCACGCTCATGCGCGTCGGCCGTCCCCTTCTTAGGTTGTGCGTGGGTAACCCCAGCCGTTTCAAGCCCCGCGAAGGCGGCCAAGGCCGCCTGGGTTCACCCTACGCATAACGCACGGGGGCGTCACTAAGTTGCACTCCCGGTACGCTGGACAACGTGTTCCGACGTCGTACCCAGACCACCACGGACGCTACCCCCGTCCCTGATGTTGATCCTAAGCCTGCGGTGACCCCTGCGAAGGGCCGTCCAACGCCCAAACGCAGCGAGTCAGTAGGGCGCCGCCGTTCTCCGGTGACCGCTCCGAAGAATCGTAAGGAGGCCTATAAGCAGGCACGCGAACGCGACCGATTGCTCCGCGACAAGGCCCGCGACGGCATGATGCGGGGTGAAGACCGTTATCTGCCCGCTCGTGACCGGGGCCCGGTGCGGAAACTCGCCCGTGACTTCGTCGACGCCCGGCGCCTTCCGGGGCAGTACTTCCTGCCCGCGGTGCTGATCATCATGTTGCTGTCGATGGTCCCGTTCCCGCTCGAGATCCGCCGGGTGGTGCTCACCGTTTACACGATGTCGCTGCCGGTGGTGCTGGTCCTCGTGGTCGGCAGCTCCTTCTACGTGGCGGGCAAGGTCAAGAAGCTCGCGTCGGAGAGGTTCCCCGACGAGAACCTCAAGGGCGTCGGCTTCTACGCCGCCATGAGGTCGTCACAGATCAGGCGCCTGCGATTCCCGAAGCCGACCGTGCTCCCGGGTGGTGGCCAGGTCCCGGAAACGTCCCCCAAAAAGTAGCTGTTTATACCTTGTTGTCTAGAGTTGGCCCATGGAATTCCGCCACCTGGGCCGAAGTGGCCTCGTCATCAGCGAGATCAGCTATGGCAACTGGATCACCCACGGCTCTCAGGTCGAGGAGGACGCCGCCCGCGCTTGCGTGAAGGCGGCCCTCGACGAGGGCATCACGACCTTCGACACGGCCGACGTCTACGCGGGCACCCGCGCCGAGGAAGTCCTCGGGCGCGCCCTTCAGGGCGTCCGCCGCGAGTCTCTGGAGATCTTCACCAAGGTCTACTGGCCGACCGGGTCGGGCCGCAACGACCGGGGCCTGTCCCGCAAGCACATCATGGAGTCGATCAACGGCTCCCTGCGCCGCCTCCAGACCGACTACGTCGACCTTTACCAGGCCCACCGCTACGACGTCGAGACTCCTCTCGAGGAGACCCTGCGGGCCTTCGACGACGTCGTGCGCCAGGGCAAGGCCCTCTACATCGGTGTCAGCGAATGGCCAGCCGACAAGATCGCGGCCGCGCTGAAGCTCGCCGACGAGATGGGCCTCGACCGGATTATCTCCAACCAGCCGCAATATTCCATGCTGTGGCGGGTCATCGAGGGCGAGGTCGTGCCGCTCTGCGAGGAAGAGGGCGTCGGCCAGATCGTCTGGTCGCCGATCGCCCAGGGGATCCTGACCGGCAAGTACCTGCCCGGTCAGCCCGCGCCCGAGGGTTCGCGCGCCACCGACGAGAGCGGCGGCGGCGACTTCATCAAGCGCATGATGAGCGACGAACTGCTCACCCGCGTGCAGGAACTCAAGCCGGTCGCGGCCGACCTGGGGCTGTCGATGGCCCAGTTCGCGGTGGCGTGGGTGCTGCAGAACTCCAACGTCTCGTCGGCCATCATCGGCGCCTCGCGGCCCGAGCAGGTGCGCGACAACGTCAAGGCGGCGGGGGTGAAGCTCGACGCCGACGTCCTGAAGAAGGTCGACGACATCCTCGGCCCGGTGATCGAGAGCGACCCTGCTCTCACCACCACCAACACTCCCAAGAAACGCCCGTAAAACAAAAGGCCCGCCATTCACGGCGGGCCTTTTTCATTCCTGTGGACGCAGTGACATTCCCTTGTATTCGACCCGGTCGCCATCGAGCAAGGTCACCTGCTCAACCCCGGATTCCAGCAGCTCACGCCAGGCTTCCCCGAGCCACGACTCCGCGTCGGCCTGACTGGGAAATACCTCGCGCGACAATTCTGCGGCGGATACCTCACCACCATTAGCGTTTTCATAACGCCAGCGCCATGTCATGCCATACGCTCCTGTTCGCGGCCGCTCGTTCCCTCCAGGGGAATTCCGAAGGGTGCCTGGGAACCCTATCTCCCCGAGCATCGAAACCCGAGCACGGAGGCCATTCCATGCTGCCCTCACATCGTCACAAACTGTTGATCCGCGTCACTCTCGGCGCGCTGGTCCTGGCCGCGGTCTCGGCGTTCGCGCCCCAGCCCGGCCCCGACTCGCCCCGCGCCTGGACCTTCTGGCAGAGCGACGGCCTGGCCTGGCTGCTGCCGGAATCGGGCGTCGTGCCCGAAGACGGTGCGGTCATCGGCTGGCGTTTCGGCGTCTCCCCCGACGGCGCCGGCACCGACTCGCCCCGCGAGGTCCCCGTCTTCGACGACGTCTGCGGCAAGCAGGCCGCGACGTCCGGGCAGAAGCGGGTCGTCCTGGCGGTCGACTTCGGCGACGGCGAGGTCGACGCCTATCCCGGCGACACCCCGCCGCAGAGCACCGTGACCTGCGTCGTCGCCCCGGAGGCGGCGACGTCGCTGCAACTGCTGTCGTCAGACACGACCCGGCCTCGGGTCGACCAGACCGGGAACATCCTGGCCGTCAGCGGCTACCCGGCCAAGAACACCACGACCGGCAGGGAACTCCCGATCAGCCAGGCCGCCCCGGCCTCGGCCGCGTCCTCCTCCGCCGAGGAGGAGGGCGCCCCGGTCCTGCTCATCGCGGGCGGCGCCGCCGCCGTGGCGGCCGGGGTCGGCGTCTTCTTCCTCCTGCGCCGCCGCACCGGCTGAAACCTGTTTCCCCAGGCGTGAACCCGTTGGTTCCGACCGCCGCCCGGCCCTCTAGGGTTTCGGGCGGCGGTCTTCTTTTCGTACGAGTTCCGCCACCGCCTGGGGTTCCGGGGCGGTTTTCTGTACGAGTTCACGCCGTCCGTCGGGGAGCCCGGGGCTGCCGGGGTTCCCTGGCAGGCGGGTTCCTTTCCGATTTCGGGGACGGGCGGGGTCTCCGCCGGGATTCAGGGCCGGCGGAATTCCCCGTCGGCTTGGGCCGATCGGTTTGTCTTGGATGAGAGGACATGGGGTGAAGGTCGAACTGACCGGGACGGGCGGGCCCGATGGGTGGCCGTCCGATGGGTGCGCGTCGTGCCGGTCGGTGGGCCGGGAGCGCAAGCCTCTCTCCGTGGTCGTCGACGACAACGCCGCGCTCGACGGCTATGAGCTGGCGCGGACCGACGACGGAGACATCATCATCGGGCCCGACGGCGGGAGCCTCCTGTTCGCCAACGGCGACGGGGGGACGGGCCCCGGGCCCGGGTTCGACCTGGTGCTGATCGACCTGCTCGACGATCCCTTCCGGCTCGGGGCACTGCGGAGTCGTGGCCTGGTGAACCGGGCGACCCGGGTCGTGGCGGTGGGGCTGGATCACCGGGTGCGGTCGGAGGCCGAGCTCGACCGGCGGCTGGCCTACTGGGGCGCCGTGCAGGCGCCCGACGGGACGGTGCTGGAGACCTCCGATAGGGCGGCCCACGACTCGTCGAAACCCCACCGGATGATCGTCTTGGGCGGGACCCGGTCGGGGAAGTCGGAAGAGGCGGAGATGCGGCTCGCCGGGGAACCCGATGTCCTCTATGTCGCCACCGGCGACCCGCACGGCGACGCGGCCTGGACCGATCGGATCACCGCGCACCAGAACCGCAGACCCGCCCACTGGCGGACGCGGGAGACCCGCGACCTGGAAGACGTCCTGGCGACCGAGACCGGTTCGGTCCTGATCGACGGCCTCGGCACCTGGCTGGCGGGCGTCTTCGACGAGCTCAGCGCCTGGGAGGACCCGGGCAGGGTGCGCGGAGCCTGCGACGGGCTGGTGGCGGCCTGGCGGAGCACACGGGCGCGGGTCGCCCTGGTGAGCGACGAGGTCGGGCTCGGGGTCGTGCCGGAACACCCGTCGGGGCGAATCTTCCGCGACACGCTCGGCGAACTGAACCACCGCCTGGCCGACGAGTCGGAGGAAGCGGCTCTCGTGGTCGCGGGCCGGGTCACCTCGCTGCCATGACCGAATGAGGCCTCGTATGAAGCGGCGCGTGCGGGAGTTCGCCGATGCCTGGTGGCTGGCCGTCTCGTTGCTGAGTGTGCTGCCCGTCCCCCGGCACTCCGCTGTCGACGCGCGGACGGCGGGGCGGGCGATGGCGCTCGCGCCGCTGGTCGGGGTGCTGCTCGGGGTGATCGCCGCCCTGGTCGGGCAGGGGGCTCTGTGGCTGGGGCTGGGGCGGTTGACGTCCGCGCTGCTGGCCCTCGGGACGCTCGCGGTGCTGACCCGGGCGTTGCATCTCGACGGGCTGGCCGACCTGGCCGACGCGCTCGGGAGTGGAAAACCCGCGCCAGAGGCTTTGGCGATCATGAA
Source organism: Herbidospora mongoliensis (assembly GCF_001570545.1). GTDB lineage: Bacteria > Actinomycetota > Actinomycetes > Streptosporangiales > Streptosporangiaceae > Herbidospora > Herbidospora mongoliensis. Next base: position 934,842 of record NZ_BBXD01000009.1, read on the forward strand.
GCGGTCCGACATCGGGCCCTTCGGAGTGGTCGCGCTCCTGTTCTGCGTGGGGCTCCAGGCCACCGCGTGGGGTGAGGTGGGACCCCATGTCATCTGGGCGTTGCCGATCGCCGTCGCGACCGGGCGGCTGGCCGTCACGTGGGCGTGCACGCCCCGTTTCCGGGCGGCCAGACCGGAGGGACTGGGCAGCCTCGTCGCGGGAACAGTGGGGGTGCCTGCGGCGTTGGCGTCTACTGGCACCCTGCTGATCGTCGCTATGATCGCGTTTCGCGACGTTCCGGTGCTGGTCAGCGCGGTGCCCATCGGGCTGGCCGCCGCCTGGTTCATCCTCGCTACCGCCGTCCGGCGGCTCGGGGGGATCACCGGGGATGTGCTCGGAGCGCTCGCCGAGGTCGCGACCGCGGCGTGCTTGCTCGCCAGTGCGGTGACGTTCACCGGCCCGTAAACATCCCCGAACCTATTGGTAGGACGAACCCGAGTTTATGAGTACGGAGAAAGCACAGCTAGCATCGGCTCACGTGACCACAGTGCGCGTCAATGCATCTGACACGGTCTCCATAGAGACCGATGCCCTCGTAATCGGCATCCACGCCACCCCGGAGGGCCCACAGGCCGCGGCCGGGGCCGCCGGCCTTGATCAGGCCCTGGGCGGACGGCTCGCCGCCACGCTGACCGCGATGGGTTTCGCGGGCAAGCCCGAGGAGATCGCCAAGTTCCCCACGTTCGGCGCGATTCCGGCGCCGCTCGTCGTCGCGGTGGGGCTCGGCGCCCCGCCCGCCGACGGTGAGTCCCTGGAACTGGAGACCCTCCGCAGAGCCGCGGGCGCCGGTGCGCGCGCGCTGGCCGGCACCGCGTCGGCGGCCGTCGCGCTGCCCACCGCCACGGCCGAGGAGGTCGAGGCGGTCGCCATCGGCACCATCCTCGGCGCCTACTCCTTCAGCCGCTACCAGACCAACGGGCAGCAGAAGGCGCCGCTGGCCGAGGTGGAGCTGGTCACCTCCGCGGCCGAGGCCGAGAGCGCCGTCCGGCGGGCCGCCACGCTGGCCGATTCGGTCACGCTGGTGCGCGACCTGGTCAACACGCCGCCGTCCGACCTGTGGCCGGCCCGGTTCGCCGAGATCGCCGAGGAGATCGGCGGCAAGAACGGGCTGGCCGTCGAGGTCCTCGACGAGATCGCGCTGAAGGAGAACGGCTACGGCGGCATCGTCGGCGTCGGTCAGGGCTCGTCCCGGCCGCCGCGGCTGGCCCGGGTGGCCTACTCCCACCCGCAGGCCACCAAGACGATCGCGTTCGTCGGCAAGGGAATCACATTCGACTCCGGCGGGTTGTCGCTGAAGCCGTCCGCGTCGATGGACTGGATGAAGTCCGACATGGGCGGCGCGGCCGCCGTGCTGGGAGCCCTGCTGGCGGTCTCCCGCCTCGGGCTCCACGTCAACGCCGTGGGCTACCTGTGCCTGGCCGAGAACATGCCGTCGGGCACCGCGCAGCGGCCCTCCGACGTGCTGCACACCTACAGCGGCAAGACGGTCGAGGTGCTCGACACCGACGCCGAGGGCCGCCTGGTGCTCATCGACGGCATCGCCCGCGCCGCAGAAGACTCGCCCGACCTGATCGTCGACGTGGCCACGCTGACCGGAGCCCAGATCGTGGCGCTCGGATGGCGTACGGCCGGGGTCATGAGCAACGACGACGACCTGCGCGGCGCCGTGGTCGAGATGGCCGGGGCACAGGGCGAGAGCATCTGGGGCATGCCCCTGCCCGGCGAGCTGCGCAAGGGGCTCGACTCGCAGGTGGCCGACATCGCCAACCTCCACCCCGAACGGTGGGGCGGCATGCTGGCGGCGGGCGTTTTCCTGCGCGAGTTCGTCCCCGAAGGGGTTGACTGGGCCCACATCGACATGGCGGGCCCGGCGTTCAACAAGGGCGAGCCCTACGGTTACACCCCCAAGGGCGGCACCGGAGCGATCACCCGCACGCTCGTCGCCATCGCCGAACGCTATGCGGGCTGAGCACACGATCATCCAAGACAAGTGAAAAGATGCCGTACCACGGCAGTATTCATTAGGGAGCTTTCCAGTGGCTGAAGGCAGCGGCCCCTTCGACATCGTTGTCCTAGGCGGCGGTAGCGGTGGCTACGCCTGCGCCCTGCGGGCGGCCGAGCTCGGCAAGAGCGTCGTTCTCATCGAGAAGGCCAAGGTGGGCGGCACGTGCCTCCATCAGGGGTGCATCCCCACCAAGGCCCTGCTGCACGCCGCGGAGCTGGCCGACCAGGCGCGCGAAGGCGAGTCCTTCGGCGTGAAGACCCGTTTCGACGGGATCGACGTGCCGGGGGTGCTGGCCTACAAGGACAAGGTGATCAGCGGGCTCTACAAGGGCCTGCAGGGCCTCATCAAGAGCAAGAAGATCACCGTGGTCGAGGGCGAGGGCCGGCTCACCGGTCCCAACCAGGTGACCGTCAACGGTGAGGTCTACACCGGCCGCAACGTCGTGCTGGGCACCGGCTCGGTGCCGAAGTCGCTTCCCGGCCTCGACATCGACGGCCAGCGGGTCATCAACAGCGACCACGCCCTGGTCCTCGACCGGGTGCCGTCGTCGGTCATCATCCTGGGCGGCGGCGTCATCGGCGTCGAGTTCGCCAGCGTGTGGCGCTCCTTCGGCGCCGAGGTGACCATCGTCGAGGCGCTGCCGCACCTGCTCCCGCTGGAAGACGAGTCCAACTCCAAGCTGCTGGAGCGGGCCTTCCGCCGTCGCGGCATCAAGTACGAACTCGGTCAGCGCTTCGAGAGCGTCAAGACCACCGACACCGGTGTCGTGGTGTCCCTGGAGGGCGGCAAGACCCTCGACGCCGAGATCATGCTGGTCGCGGTCGGGCGTGGCCCGGTCTCGGCCGGTCTCGGCTACGAGGAGCAGGGGATCTCGGTCGACCGGGGCTACGTCCTGGTCAACGAGTTCTGCCAGACCAGCGTCCCGGGCGTCTACGCCGTGGGCGACCTCATCCCCACGCTGCAGCTGGCGCACGTCGGCTTCGCCGAGGGCATCCTGGTCGCCGAGCACATCGCGGGGCAGAAGGTCATCCCGATCGACTACGACGGCGTGCCGCGCATCACCTACTCCGAGCCCGAGGTGGCCTCGGTCGGCATCAGTGCCGCGACCGCCCGGGAGCGCGGCCACGACGTGGTCGAGCTGAGCTACAACCTCGCGGGCAACGGCCGTAGCAAGATCCTGCAGACCCAGGGCGAGGTCAAGATCGTCGCCGAGAAGGACGGCGGCCGGGTTCTGGGCGTCCACATGGTCGGCGCCCGGGTCGGCGAGCTCATCGCCGAGGCGCAGCTCATCTACAACTGGGAGGCGACGGCGGGCGACGTGGCACAGCTCATCCACCCGCACCCGACGCAGTCCGAGGCCCTCGGCGAGGCCATGCTGGCCCTGGCCGGCAAACCCCTCCACGTCCACAACTAAGAGCCCTCTAAGGAAGACGAAGACTCACCATGCCTGTCTCCGTAACCATGCCCCAGCTCGGCGAGAGCGTGACCGAGGGCACCGTCACCCGCTGGTTGAAGTCGGAGGGCGACCACGTCGAGGCCGACGAGCCGCTGCTTGAGGTGTCGACCGACAAGGTCGACACCGAGATCCCCTCACCGTCCGCCGGGTATCTGACGAAGATCCTGGTCGCCGAGGACGAGACGGTCGAGGTGGGCGCCGAGCTCGCCGTCATCGACTCCAACGCCGCCGAGGGCGGCGCTCCGGCCGCTCAGGAGGAGCCGCCCGCCGCGGCCCCCGAACCTGAGCCGGAGCCCGAGCCGGAACCCGAGCCCGAGCCGGTGCAGCAGGCCGCCCCGCAGCCCGCGCCCCAGCCGGCCCCGCAGGCCGCTCCCGCTCCGGCCCCGCAGCCGGCGCAGCAGAGCGCGCCGATCTCCTCGATCCCGCAGCCCGCTCCCCCGGCAGCGCCGCAGAGCTACCAGCCGGCCCCGGCCGCGCAGCAGGCCCCGGCCGCCCCGGCTCCGGCGGGTGACACGCCCTACGTCACCCCGCTGGTCCGCAAGCTCGCCAACGAGCACGGCGTGAACCTCGAGGAGCTCGACGGCACCGGCGTCGGCGGTCGCATCCGCAAGCAGGACGTCATCGAGGCCGCCCGCGTCCAGCGCGAGCGGGCCGCCGCCGCCCAGGCTCCGGCTCCCGTGGCCGCCCCCGCTCCGGCCGCCGCCGCGGCCCAGCAGGCGCCCGCTCCGGCGCCGGTGCAGGTCGACACGACCCTGCGCGGCACCACGCAGAAGATGTCCCGCCTGCGCAAGGTCATCGCCGACCGCATGCTGGAGTCCCTGCAGACCTCGGCCCAGCTCACCACGGTCGTCGAGGTCGACGTGACCCGCATCGCGCGCCTGCGTGACCGGGCCAAGGGCGCGTTCGAGGCCCGCGAGGGCGTCAAGCTGTCGTTCCTGCCGTTCTTCGCGCTGGCGGCGGTCGAGGCCCTCAAGGTCCACCCGAAGCTCAACGCCGTCATCAACGACGAGACCAGCGAGGTGACCTACCACGACGTCGAGAACCTCGGCATCGCGGTCGACACCGAGAAGGGCCTCATCGTCCCGGTCGTGAAGGGCGCCGGTGACCTCAACATCGCCGGTCTCGCCCGCAAGATCGCCGACCTGGCTGAGCGCACCCGCACCAACAAGATCAGCCCCGACGACATCGCCGGCGGCACCTTCACGCTGACCAACACCGGCAGCCGCGGCGCCCTGTTCGACACCCCGATCCTGAACAAGCCGCAGGTCGGCATGCTCGGCACCGGCGGCGTCGTCAAGCGCCCGGTCGTCATCGACTCGCCCGAGGGTGAGGTCATCGCGGTCCGCTCGATGGTCTACCTGGCGCTGACCTACGACCACCGCCTGGTCGACGGCGCCGACGCCGCCCGCTTCCTGACGACGATCAAGCGCCGTCTCGAAGAGGGCAGCTTCGAGGGCCAGCTCGGCCTGGCGTAACCGATTTCCCCGAAACCCCCGTTCGACCTCCGGGCCGAGCGGGGGTTTTCGCGTCTAAGGCCGCCGAGGGCGTCCGGCCGCGTCAACCGCGCACCGTTCGAAGTGCTTTTTCATCTTCCGTTACGGCTCCGCCCACCCCGGCACCGACCACCGCCCCCGGCCCACGCCGTATCCGGCGCCAACCAGCCGCTCTCGGAGCGCCCCACTACGAACCATCTTGAACGCCATGGAGGAACAAGACCCCTCGCCCGTGCCGGTCAGGACGGCGGCGGTGTCCCGCGCGAACACGTCGGAGTTGTGCCGCGCGTCGTAACCGACCAGGCGACGGCCCGGCCCCAGCACGCTCGCCAGACCGGCCGCAGCGCACATCACGGTCACCCGGTTCATCCAATTGGGGCCCGCGCCCGGTTCGCCGCGCAGACCGCCCTGCTGGAGCGTGTCCGGTAGGACAATGCGGCGGGAGTGGTCAAGATCGCGGCAGGGTGCCGGGGCGTGATCCACCGATGGGTTTGAACGGGTTTCTGTCCGGTACGTCACCAAACGGGGGCGGGCTACGAAGGGGTAGACATGAAGATCGCGGTGACCGGGGCCTCGGGCCTCATCGGGACGGCGCTGACCGCGTCCCTGCGGCAGTCGGGACACGAGGTGCTCTCGCTGACCCGCAGTGAACCCACGAGCGCCGGGCAGGTGCGCTGGGACCCCTCTGGCGGGGTGCTGGATCCGGCCGACCTCGCCGGGGTGGAGGCGGTGGTTCATCTCGCGGGGGCGGGGATCGGGGATCACCGCTGGACCGACTCCTACAAGAGGGCCGTGCTGGAGAGCCGGAAGAAGGGGACCTCGACGCTCGTCAAGGCTCTCAACGCGATGGACAAGCCGCCCGCGGTCCTGTTGTCGGGGTCGGCGGTCGGCTACTACGGCGACACCCGGGATCGGGTCGTCGACGAGACCGCGCCTCGGGGGGCCGGGTTCCTGGCCGACGTGTGCGGGGCCTGGGAGGACGCCGCGCGGCCCGCCAGGGAGTCGGGGATGCGGGTGGTGACCATGCGGACCGGTGTGGTGCTGGCCAAGCGGGGCGGGATGCTGGGGCAGATCCTGCCGATCTTCCGGATCGGGCTCGGGGCGCCGCTGGGGTCGGGTGAGCAGTATCTGTCGTGGATCTCGCTGCCCGACTGGGTGGGGGCCGCGCGGTTCCTGCTGTCGGCCGACATCGACGGGGCCGTGAACCTGACGGCGCCCGAGCCGGTTACCAACCGGGCGTTCACGAAGGCGGTCGCGGCGGCGGTGAAGCGGCCGTCGATGCCGGTGCCCGTTCCGGGCATTGTTCTCAAGACGGCCATCGGGGGGTTCGCCGAAGAAGGGATCCTCATGGGGCAGCGGGTGGTGCCCGCGCGGCTGATCGCGGCCGGGCATCCGTTCACGCACCCGACGATCGGAGAAGCCCTGGCAGACGCCCTGCGGTGAGGGGGCGGGTCCCGTAGCATGGGCCCCCTTGTTTTGCCGATGACACGGGAGTGAAGCATGGGACGCAGCGGGCAGTCGCACATCGTCGCGATCGGTGGCGGGTCGTTCCGCCAGACGGCGCGGTTCGGGACGATGGAGGCCTCAGGCCTGCTCCGCTACGTGCTCGACCTGACCGGTGTCGACCGTCCCAAGCTCGGCGTGATCGCCACGGCGGTCGGCGACTCCCCCGAGTGGCTGCTCAAGATGTACGAGGCCTTCCGCTCCTTCGACGTCGACCTCAGCCACCTGTCGCTGTTCCCGATGCCCAACGTCGAGGACCCGCGCGAGTGGCTGCTGGAGCAGGACGCGATCTACGTCAGCGGCGGCAGCGTCGCCAACCTGATGGCCCTGTGGCGGCTGCACGGCCTCGACGAGGCGATGACCGAGGCGTGGGAGAGCGGGGTCGTCCTCTCCGGCCAGAGCGCGGGGGCCCTGTGCTGGCACGTGGGCGGCAACACCGACTCGTTCGGGCCCACGCTGCGGCCCTGGGCCGAGGGGCTCGGGCTGCTGCCCTTCTCCTGCGGGGTCCACTACAACAGCGACGACCAGCGCCGTGACCTGCTGCATCGGTCGATCGCCTCGGGTGAGCTGCCCGACGGGTACGCCGCCGACGAGGGCGTCGCGCTCCACTACGTGGGGACCGAGTTCATCCAGGCCGTGACGGTCGATCCCGAGGGTTACGCCTACCGGATCGAAAGAGATGGTGAAGAAGGGGTCAAGGAGTTCCGTATCGAACCACGGCGACTCGCGTCTACAGTTGACGTGTGAGGCTGGCGATCGTCCGACTTGGTGTCGATGTCCCCTATGAACAGGCCTGGAGCCTGCAGCGGGTGGTTCATCGGCGTCGGCTCGCCGACGAACTCCCCGATACGGCCCTTCTCCTCGAGCACGCGCCGGTCTACACGGCCGGCAAACGCACCCGTCCACAAGATCGGCCGTCCGACGGAACCCCCGTCATCGACGTCGACCGGGGCGGCAACATCACCTGGCACGGCCCCGGGCAGCTCGTCTGCTATCCGATCGCGAAGATCGACGACATCATCACCTACGTGCGCCTCCTCGAAGAGGTCCTGATCCAGGTGTGCGCCGACTTCGGCGTGATCGCCGGGCGGGTCGAGGGGCGGCCGGGGGTCTGGGTGCGCGGCGAGGCCCAGCACGGCATCCCCGACCGGCGTCTGGGTGCCATCGGCATCCGGGTGGAGCGCGGCGTGACGATGCACGGCTTCGCCCTCAACTGCGCCAACGACCTGAGCTGGTTCAACCGGATCGTCCCCTGCGGCATCCCCGACGCGGGGGTGACCTCGCTTTCGGCGGAGACCGGGCGGCGCATCACCGTCGACGAGGTGATCCCGTTCGCGGAGAAACGACTCGGAGTGGCGTTCGGCGCAGAACCGGTGTCGATGTTCGAAGAGGAATTGCTGGGCCGGAGGTAAGCGAGACGCGGACGGCCGAAGGCCGGCTGTGGCTCGGGCTGGGAATGGGGCTCGGAGAATAACTCATTGGAATTGGAACCCCAGGTGGCTGTGTTCCATGCCTAGACTGCGATCATGACGAACGGCGAACCTCGTCCGGACGCGATGCTGGATCATCTGATCGCCGTGCTCTCCCAGCTCACGACGGAAGACCCGCCGAGCGACCCGCAGGCGGCCGAAGCGCGGGCGATGCTGGAGCTCGGCATCGACGTGGCCTACCTCGACGATCCGGAGGGCGCGGCAAAGGCCGCGGAATGGCTGCAACAGCGGGTGAAGCTCATTTTGGGCCAGCTAGAGGAATGCCGAATGGGATTCGGTAAGTAGCGAGCCTTTCGGCTGAAGAGCACGACCGTCGAGGGTATGCCGACCCGTACTCTCAGCTCACGATCACCTCCCCGGCACCGGCGGCGCGGGTGCAGACGATCACCCGTCAACAGGGGGCGCCCCCCATCGCTCCAGAGCCTGATTTCGTTACACCGGCGCCACATTGGGCCTCACGGAAATCAGTTCCGGCATCGCGGAACGTCATAGACCCAGGCCGACGCGGGTGCCCCATTGGCCCTCGCGTTTCCCTATTGTTTACATCACGCCGGAAAGTAACTATCTTGCTCCATCATGGGCGGCGCCATGCGGCGCTCCCGTCATGCGTTCGGGGGCGCTGAACGTCGCTCTGAACGAGACGAGAGCCATGGGTTTCAATCGTGACACCATCAGGTCGAAGGCGTTCTCCCTCCTCGTCGTGCCCCTTCTCGCGCTGAGTGCCGTCTGGGCCTACGTCGCGGTCACCTCGGTCGCGGAAGCCACCGGTCTCTTACGGTCCGGTGAGCGCTACACGACCTATCTGCGGCCGGTGGAGGCACTGCGCGACGCCCTGCGGCAGGAACGCCGCTCCAGCGTCACCTCGCTCCACGACGAGCGGGAGAACGCCAGGGACGACCTGTCCCAGCGCCGGGCCGGCACCGATCGGGCGCTGGCCGACTTCCGCGAGGCGACCGCGAGCCAGGATCCGGCCACGCTGCCGACCACGACGCCGCTGCTGCTGGCCCGGCTCGACGGGCTCACGGCCCTGCGCGGATCGGTCGACGGAGGCGTGTCGACCGCGGTGACCACGGTCGGCGTCTACAGCGACCTGGTCGACGAGATCTACAACTTCTCCTCCAGCCTGGCCAAGGACGGCGGGCTGACCCCCGAGCAGTATTCGCAGGTGCGTTCACTGAACTCGCTGGAGTTCGGGCTCGACCTGCTGTCCCGCGAGCAGAGCCTCATCGGCTACGCCATCGCCGACAAGGACCTGTCACCTTCGGTGCACGCGTCGTTCGTCGAGATCGTCACCAGCCGCCGGTTCCTGCTGCGCAACGAGGCGTCGGCGCTGGACCCCGACGTCCGGGCGGGCCTGGAGGAGCTCTACGGCCGGCCCGTCTACAGCGCGCTGACCGAGGGCGAGAACCGCATCAACGCCTTCGTGCCGACCGACGGCGAACTCCCCTACGGCCTGGCGCAGTGGATGAGGGACGGCACCATCGTCACCGGCGAGGTCGACCGGCTGACCGGTGTCGCGCTGGAGCGGGCCATGGGCGCGGCCGGGCAGCGGGTCTCCGCCATCCTGTGGCAGACCGCCTTCATCACCGGGATCGGCCTGATCATCGTGGTCGTGTCGGTGCTGATCTCGGTCCGGTTCGGCCGCCGGCTGGTCCACGAACTGGGCGACCTGGAGCTGACCGCCGTCGACGTGGCCCGCTCCCGGCTCCCCGACCTGGTCAGGCGGCTGCGCGCGGGCGAGTCGGTCGATCCGGTGGCGGAGACCCCCAGGGTCGCCGAGGGCAGGACCGTCGAGATCAAGAACGTGTCCGGGGCCTTCAACCACGTGCTGGCGGAGGCCGTCCGGGCCTCGGTCGGGCAGGCCGAGCTGCGGCGCAGCATCGGGCAGGTGTTCCTCAACCTGGCCCGGCGCAACCAGTCGCTGCTGCACCGCCAGCTCTCGCTGCTGGAGGTCATGGAGCACCGGGTCGAAGATCCGGCGACGCTGGAGGACCTGTTCCGGCTCGACCACCTGTCGACCCGCATGCGCCGCCACGCCGAGAACCTGATCATCCTCTCGGGCGCGGCCCCGTCCCGCCGGTGGCGGGAACCGGTCCCCATTTTCGATCTCGTACGTGGTGCGGTCACCGAAGTCGAGGACTACACCCGCGTCGTGGTCCAGGAGATGCGGCAGGCGCCGACCGTGCAGGGCTCGGCGGTCAACGACCTGATGCACCTGGTCGCCGAGCTGATCGAGAACGCGACCGTGTTCTCCCCGCCCGGCACCCGGGTGTACGTCCGGGGCGAGATCGCCGCCAACGGCTACGCCCTGGAGATCGAGGACAGAGGCCTCGGCCTCGACCACGCCAAGCTGGAGACGCTCAACCAGCGGATCGCCGAACCGCCGGAGTTCGACCTGGCCGACAGCGAACGGCTCGGCCTGTTCGTGGTGGCCCGGCTGGCCGCCCGGCACGGCGTGCGGGTGCTGCTGCGGCGCTCGCCCTACGAGGGCGTGACGGCGATCGTGATGATCCCGCCGGCTCTGCTGGCGGTGCCGGACGAGCAGAAGGTCAGTTACTTCGCCTCGCAGGCCCCGCCCGTCCAGCCGCCGCCGGCGCGGCACACGCCGGCCCCGCCGCCACCGCCGATGGTCCATGACGACTTCGACATGGAAGGCCTGCCTCAGCGGGTTCCCCAGACGCATCTGGCCGCCCCCTTGCGGGGTGAGGCCCCGCAGAAAAGCGCACCACCACAGCAGGCCGAGGAGATCTCCGCCGAACGGCGGGCCGGTCTGATGACGTCCATGCAGCGCGGCTGGGAACGCGGCCGGCGCGAAACGGGGATTTGGAAGGACACGCCCAATGGCTGATCTCGGCAGGGAACTCGACTGGTTGCTGGACGACCTCATCCGGCGCGTACCGGGGGTGCGGCACGCGGTGGTGCTGTCGTCCGACGGGCTGGCGATGGGCGGGTCCCAGGGGCTGAGCCGGGAGGACACCGAGCACCTGTCCGCCATCGCGGCCGGGAGCCACAGCCTGGCGCAGGGCGCGGGCCGCCGGTTCGGCGTGGGCAACGTCCGCCAGACGATCATCGAGCTGGACGGAGCGTTCCTTTTCGTCACCGCCGCCGGGGACGGCGCCCGGCTGGCCGTCATGACGGCCCCCGACGCCGACCTCGGCGTGGTCACCTATGAGCTGACCATGCTCGTGAAGCGGGTCGGTGAGCACCTGAGCGCACGTCCAAGGGCGGTACATGGCCGCTGAGGAGGATCCGGACCCAGGACCCCTGGTCCGGATGTTCGCCGTCACCGGCGGACGCGCCCGCGCGGTGGGTGAGGCCTTCGACGTGATCGCCGTGGTGACCACGATCGGCATGCCGTACGACCAGGCCGGCCTCTCCCCCGAGCACCTGGCCGCACTCCGGGTCGCCACCCGGCCCACCACCGTGGCCGACATCGGCACCCGGCTGCGGCTCCCCCTGAACATCACCCGCGTACTGCTCAGCGATCTGCGGAGCGAGGGACTGGTGTCGATCGACCCTCCGGCGGCCACGGCCGGAGTCCTCAACGAGCGGATCTACCAGGAAGTGCTCAATGGACTACGCGCGCTCTGACGCTCTAGCGATCAAGATCCTGATCGCGGGCGGTTTCGGTGTGGGCAAGACGACCCTGGTCTCGGCGGTCAGCGAGATCCAGCCACTGTCCACCGAGGAACTGCTCAGCGACCGCGGCACCCGGGTCGACGACACCAGCGGCGTGGAGGCCAAGACGACGACCACCGTGGCGCTGGACTTCGGCCGGATCACCCTGCGCGAGGGCCTGTGGATCTACCTTTTCGGCACGCCGGGCCAGGACCGCTTCTGGTTCATGTGGGACGAACTGGCCATCGGCGCCCTCGGGGCGGTCGTCCTGGCCGACACCCGCCGTCTCGGCGACGCCTTCCCCGCGGTCGACTTCTTCGAGCAGCGCCACATTCCGTACATGGTCGCGGTGAACGAGTTCGACGGCGCCCGCCGCCACGACCCGAACGTGATCCGGCGCGCGCTGGCGGTGCCGGGCCACGTGCCGCTCATGGTGTGCGACGCCCGGGACCGGGAGTCGGCCAAGGAGGTCCTGCTGGCGTTGGTCCGGCACGCGAAGGACATGTCGGGCGTGCGGGCCTGATTGCCCAATTGGGACATCTCGCCCGGGTGACCCTGGCCGGGTCGGCCTCTCAGTCACCACAATATTGACATGTCTCGCGTTCTCGCCGTTCTGGTCTCCGTCGTCGTGCACCTGTTCACCCTCGGGTTCGTGGCGCTCGGGGTCCTGCTGATCGCCGCGACGCCGGGCTTCTTCTTGACCTGGCTGATCGGGGGCTTCCTGATCGCGGTCGGGGTGATGCTCCGGCCGCGCCTGGGCCGGGTGCCGCAGGAGACCGAGGTCCTCTCCGAGGCGTCGGCTCCCGCCCTGTACGCTCTCGCGGCCCGGGTGGCCGCGGAATCCGGCGTGCCCCGGCCGGTGGTGGCCGTCCACGACCTGGGCCTGGGCGCGACCTACGCACGGGTCGGGCTCCGGCGGCGGGCGGTGCTGACGATCGGGCTGCCCGTCTGGCTGGCACTGTCCCCCGCCCTGCGGGTCGCGCTGCTGGCTACGGCCTGCGCGCAGGACCGGTTCGACGAGGGCGTGATCGTGGGCGGCGCGAAGGCGACGCTCGCCGAGGTCAAGGTGGCCCTGTTCGGGCTCGGCGGGAGTCAGACCCGGCAGCGGGCCAACCTGGAGATGGCCATGTCACTGGGGGCGTGGGCGCCCGAGACGAGCTACGAGACGGCCTCCTGGTTCGGGCGGATGGTGGGCTGGGTCGTGGGATGGCCGGCGCTGGTGGCGGAGGTCGTCCTGATCAAACTGACGGCCGCCGATACGGCCCGCGCCGAAGCGGAGGTCGTGCGGGCGGCGTCGGCCGTCGCCGGCACCGACGCCATCACCGAGCTCGCCGAAGTGATCACCTCGCGGCGCTACCTGGCGCCCATGCAGGCGGGGGTGCTGCGCGGCGAGGACGTCGCCTCGCTCCGCCGGGCGGCGCTGGACCGGGCGGCGGTGCGCGAGATCTTCAGCGGCGAGTCGGGCGCTCCGGTGGTCGTGATCACCGAGTCGGAACAGATCGATCTCGAGCTGCGCACGCACTACGAACGGGCGGCGAGGGGCCTCGGGCTGCTGTCCTGAGGGAGGGCATAAGCTGTCAAGGTGAGTGTTGCCCCTGATGGTCGTAAGCTCCTCCGCCTGGAGGTGCGCAACAGCCAGACCCCGATCGAGCGCAAGCCCGCCTGGATCAAGACCCGGCTGAAAACGGGCCCTGAATACACCGAGCTGAAATCCCTCGTCCGCCGCGAGGGTCTCCACACGGTGTGCGAGGAAGCGGGTTGCCCGAACATCTACGAATGCTGGGAAGACCGCGAGGCGACCTTCCTCATCGGCGGCGACCAGTGCACCCGCCGGTGCGACTTCTGCCAGATCGACACCGGGAAACCGGCCGAGTACGACACCGACGAACCCCGTCGCGTGGCCGAGTCGGTCCAGCAGATGGGCCTGCGCTACGCGACCGTCACCGGTGTGGCCCGCGACGACCTGCCCGACGGCGGGGCGTGGCTCTACGCCGAGACCGCGCGGCAGATCCACGCGTTGCTGCCCGGGTGCGGCGTCGAGCTCCTCGTGCCCGACTTCAACGGGAACGCCGACCAGCTGGCCGAGGTCTTCTCCGCCAAGCCCGAGGTCTTCGCGCACAACATCGAGACGGTGCCCCGCATCTTCAAGCGGATCCGGCCCGCGTTCCGCTACGACCGGTCGCTCGGTGTGATCACCACGGCGCGTGAGGCCGGCATGGTGACGAAGTCGAACCTGATCCTCGGCATGGGCGAGGACCGGGAAGAGGTCGTCCAGGCGATGCGCGACCTGCACGAGGCCGGGTGTGACCTGCTGACGATCACCCAGTACCTGCGGCCCACTCCCCGTCACCACCCGGTGGAGCGGTGGGTGAAGCCCGAGGAGTTCGTCGAGCTCCAGGCCGAGGCCGAGGCGATCGGTTTCGCGGGGGTTCTCTCCGGTCCGTTGGTGCGGTCGTCGTACCGCGCGGGCAAGCTCTACCAGCAGGCGATCGAGCAGCGCGCTCGGGCCTGAGAAGCCACAACCTGAGGCGATCATGGAAACGGCCGGGGATCTTTCCCCGGCCGTTCCCCATGGGCAGCCGTTCGCGTGGCTACAGCGCGTCACCGGCTGCCTGGCCCACGGCTCGGGCGCTTCCGCGCCCGAAATTTCGGTGTATCGGCCCTGCTAAGGGGTGATCTCGAGGTAGGACACCCCGGGCATCGGGAGGTCGAAGGCGACCCGGACGATCGGGCCGCTCGTCGTCACCGGGGGGGTCAGTTCCTCCAGGACGTTCGACCTGCGCAGGGTCTCCCACTCCTCTTCCGTCGGCCAGTCGGTCTGGCCGTGCCAGTGGGCGCGGATGTTGGAGTGGCGATCGTCGATGCGGTGGTGGGTGAGGGTGTGGTCGCCTTCCGCCAGGTCGGTGATGGACAGGGTGATCGTGCGGGACAGGTCGGGGTCTCCGTCGGCTTTGGACTGGTTGAGGGTGCCGTTCCACAGCAGGATGCCGACGGTTCCGTCGTCGCGGCGGGCGGCCCAGACCTCCACTCCCCCGGCGTCGCCGTCGACCTTCGTGACCAGCTCCTCGTCGCCCAGGCGGTTGGCCAGGTCCAGCGCCCACCAGCGAGGTTTGCGCAGGTTGCCGACCGTCAGGAGGCCGAAGCCGCCGTGGAACAGCTTCGGTGGGCGGCCCAGCTCCTCGAAGTGGTCGGAGGCGACCCAGTGGGCCAGGGCTTCGAGCCGTCCCGCAGCCGACTTCATGCCGTGGAGCAGGAAGGACGCACCGAACGGGCCGTCGCCGATGCCGTGGAAGTGGGTGGGCGTCGGTCCCCATTCGGTCCACCAGATCGGGGTGCCGGCCAGCCCGTGGCGTTCGAGGGCCGGGCGCCAGTCGAGAGGCGCGTTGCCGTAGGTGTGGGTGGAGATGAAGTCGACCGGCAGGCCTCTCGCGATCAGCTCCTCGACCCAGCCGTTCGCGGCCGATGAGGGGCCGCCCACTCGCAGCGAAGAGTGCACATCCTTCACGGCGGCGGCGCTGATCTCGTACAGGCGGAAATAGTCTTCCGGCGTGCCGGACCAGAAGACCTCGAGGTTCGGTTCGTTCCAGACCTCGAAGGCCCAGTGGTCGATCAGTTCCTGGACGCCGTAGCGGTCGGCGCAGTGCTGGGTGAAGGCGCGGATCAGGTCGCCCCAGGCGTCCCAGTCCTTCGGGGGGCTGATGATCGCCTCGTAGCCGAAGACCGTCTTCGTGGGGTCGGAGGCCAGGTCGGCGGGCATGAAGGACAGTTCGACGATGGGGCGCATGCCGAGGCCGGTGATGGTGTCGTAGATCTGGTCGACCCGGGAGAAGTCATAGCCGTCGGGGAGGATGCGGACCTCGTCCAGGATGGCGTGGGCGCGCACGGTCGCCACGCCCAGCTCGGTGTGGGCCAGGCGGAGGGCCTCGATGAGTTCCTTCTCTTCGAGCATGTACGACAGATGCTCCGACCCGATCATGAACCGCCATGGCCTGGGGAGCTCCCGGGCGACATTTCCGGAAATGTCGACCTTGGTCACGCCTGACCCACCCGAAGAACCGTGGACGGGCGAACCGGCCGGTCCGTTCACCGCCGAGACGCGATACCAGCAGGGGTCCTGGCCCGTGTCCACGTATCGGCAGGAGGGAACGGCGGAGACATCCACGTCAGGCTGGCTCGTGACGGCGTAGGGCCCCTCGCGGAACGGGGACCGCTCGACCGTGTAGCCGGTCGCTCCCGG
This sequence comes from Herbidospora mongoliensis, assembly GCF_001570545.1. Classification (GTDB taxonomy): domain Bacteria; phylum Actinomycetota; class Actinomycetes; order Streptosporangiales; family Streptosporangiaceae; genus Herbidospora; species Herbidospora mongoliensis. Next base: position 950,684 of record NZ_BBXD01000009.1, read on the forward strand.
CACCGGCTCCCAGGTCAGGGTCACGCAGCCGCGCCCGGGGGTGGCGCGCAGGCCCCCCGGCGGGGGCAGGTCCACGGCCGGAGCCGTGGTCACCTCCCCCGACTGACGGTGGATACGTGCCTGCCAGTCGCGACGGGCCTTCACGGACGGACCTCCCACGTCTCCTGCGACAGCACCGGCTTCAGGGCCCTTTCGACGTCCCGCGACGCGAAGTAGCCGCGCAGCTTGTCCCTGGTCAGCCGGTTGCCGAGCGCGATCATGATCATGCCCTGGTCGAGGGCGAGGTACTGCTTGGCCACGGTCTTGCTCTTGACGGCGACGGCGTCGTAGAAGCCGCCGGGGCCGTACGAGTCGAAGTCCTTCTTGATCTTGGCCAGGTTGTCGAGCGCGTCCTTCTCGGCGTAGCGCAGCGCCAGGAAGGAGGCGTGCGGGGTCACGACGCCGTCGCCGTAGGAAGCGGGCTCGGGCTTGGCCGGGCGGCAGTCGCCGTAGCCGTAGTCGACCGAGGTCCGCTCCTGGTCGGAGGTGTAGCCGTCGGTGTCCATGCCGAGCGCGTCCACGCCGTATTCGCGGTAGCCGCCGGCCGGGTTGTTCGACGGGGAGAAGCCCCAGTAGCCGTACTTGGCATCGTCGAGCCCGTGAACCTTCTGAGCCTTCACGTAGACCGGATGGTTACGGCCCCAGGACTTCGCTCCCCAGACGTCCTCCGGTACGAGCTGCGGCACCATCAGCGCCTCGAACATGCTGCCGCCCCAGGTGGGAACCAGGCGCATGCCCTTGTAGCCGTAGGTGCCCTCGAACACCCGGACGCCCTCGAAGGTCTGCCAGGTCCCCTCGGCCTTCTGCTCGGCCCAGCTGAAGTCGCAGGTGTCGGAGGGATGGGTGCGCAGCATCCCGAAATAGTGCGCCTTGGGGATCTGGTTGAGGGCGATCCCGACATACGACGTGATCCGCGTCTCGGTCATCGCGCCGTAGTGGTGGCAGGTGGAGTAGACGGTCGTCCCGGAGTCGTTGTAGTCGCTCTCGGTGGAGCAGCCTTCGGGCTTGACCGGCCAGAACCCGCCCCTGAGCAGGCCCGTTCCCTGCGCGGCGGCGCCCTGCGGGTCGTAGTAGGACGAGAAGTCCATGCTCCGGACCAGCTTGTCGGCATCCCGCGCGACACTCGGCACCGCCGAGCGGATCATGAGTAAGGCCGCCCCGAGCCACCCGTTGTCGACACTGGACGCGAAGGCCGCGACCGGGTCGCCGCTGTCGGGCCAGGTCTTCACCAGGGCGAGGGTGTGCGGGTCGTACCAGTTGAAGAACTGGCCGGTCGGTTCGTGGCGTTCCAGCTTCTGTACGTTTTTCAGCACCTGGGAAACCCGGCGCTCCGCGTCACGGGCGGAGATGATCCCGGTGTCGCGGGCGGCGACCGTGCTCCACAGGTAGGTCGCGATGTTCGTCGGTGAGGTCACCTTCGCGCGGGTCGCCGGATCGAGGGTGCCCTCGATCTTGTCGGCCGGCAGGCCCGTGGCCGGGTCGACCATGGCCGTCATCGACTTCCAGGTGTCCTTCGCGTAGGTCTTCAGAACGTTGTCGGCAGGCGGAGCCCCCATGGGGGACACGGCCAGCAGAACGGCCAGCGCCATTCGCATACGCGCGGTTCCTTACTTGAGTCCGGTCGAGGCGATGCCCTGCACGAAGTACCGCTGCAGGAACAGGAAGAGCAGGAGGATCGGGGCGACCACCACGACGGCGCCGGCGATGAGCAGGCCGTACTGGGTCGCCTGGGCGTTGCTGAAGATGGCCAGCGCGACGGGCAGGGTGTACATGTCCTCGCTCTGGGCCACCACGGCGGGCCACAGGAAGTTGTTCCACGAGGTCATGAACGTGATCAGGCCGAGGGTCGCGAGGGCGGGGCGGCACAGCGGCAGCACGATCGAGAAGAAGATGCGGAACTCCTTGGCCCCGTCGACGCGGGCGGCCTGGATGAGCTCGTCCGGGATGTCGGAGATGAACTGCCGCATCATGAAGATCCCGAGCGGCGCCACCACGAACGGCAGCACGATGCCGAGGAACGTGTTGACCAGGCCCATCTTCGCGATCAGCACGAACTGGGGCACCATCACGACGATCGCGGGCACCATCATCTGCACCATGACCAGGCCGAACAGGGTGTTCCTGAACCGGAACCGCAGCTTGGCGAAGGCGTAGCCGACCATCGAGCACAGCAGCAGGTTGGCCACCACCAGGGCGATGGCGATGATCGCGCTGTTGAGGAACGCGGTGCCCATGTTCATCCGCTCGAACAGGCCGCTGTAGTTGCTCGTCGTCCAGTCGGCCGGGAGCAGGGCCGGCGGGTTCTGCCGGATCTCGCTTTCAGGCTTGAACGAGGCCAGCATCGTCCACGCGAATGGGAAGATCACCACGAGCAGCCCGGCGGTCAGCAGGACATAGGTGGATACCCGCCGTTTCATGAGCGCCTCCCGATCCGGAACTGGAGCAGCGCCAGCGCGACGATCACGGTGAACAGCACGGTGGCGGCGGCGCCGGCGTAGCCGTAGGCGCCCGCGCCGAACTGGTTGTAGATGGCCAGCGAGGCCGAGGTGGTCGCGCCCGCGGGGCCGCCCTTGGTCATGACCAGGGGCTCCTCCATGAACTGGGCGAACCCGATCGACGAATAGACCGTGCAGAACAGCAGCGCGGGCCGCAGCATCGGCACGGTGACCGACCGGAACCGCTGCCAGCGCCCGGCCCCGTCGATGTCGGCGGCCTCGTAGAGCTCCTTCGGGATCCCCTGGAGCGCGGCCAGCAGCACGACCATGTCGAACCCGAAGCTCCGCCAGGCGGTCATCACGATGATCACCGGGAGCGCGGTGTTCTCGTCCGACAGCCACGCGGGGCCGTCGATCCCGACCCAGCCGAGGACCTGGTTGATCGGTCCGGCGTCAGGGTCGAGCAGGAAGCGCCAGGCCACCGCGATGCCGATGATGCTGGTGATGTACGGGGTGTAGTAGCCCAGCCGGAAGAACGCGGCCGGCAGCCGGGCGATCCCCGAGTTGAGCGCCACGGCGGCGGCCAGGCCCAGCGCGATGGTCAGCGGCAGGGCGGTGACGACGAAGATGAGCGTGTTGAACGCGGCCTTGCGCATCAGTTCGTCGTTGAACAGCCGCAGGTAGTTCTCCAGGCCGACGACGTCGACCGCGAGCGGGTCGCGGACGTCCGTGCTGCGCATGTCGGTGAAGCTCATGCCGAGCCCGGCCAGCAGCGGACCGGCCCAGAACACGACGAACACGACGAGGAAGGGCAGCACGAAGATCCACGCGACCCAGGAGTTGCGGGGCTTCCTGAGTCTCGGCTTCGCCGCCTGTTTCAGGGCGGGTCTCTCCAGGGTGGTCGCCATGATCAGGCCCCGGTGCCGATCTGGTCGGCCTGCTCCTGCATGCGCTTGGCGGTGGTGGCCGCGTCCTGCTTGCCGAGGGCGTACTTCTCCAGCTCGACCTCCATCACCCGGGCCACCTGCTCCCAGGTCGGCACGGGCGGGGCCGACTTGGCGTCCTTGAGCTGCTCACCGAAGACCTGGACGCGTTCGTCGGCGGTCAGCGCCGGTTCCTGCCAGGCGGCCTCGACGCTGGGCAGCGCGGACGCCGTCGTGTACCACTCGGCCTGCACCTTCGGGTCGGTCAGCCAGGTCAGGAACTTCCAGGCGGCGTCGCGGTTGGGCTTGTCCTTGAAGACGACCATGTTGCTGCCGCCGACCAGGCTGGTGCCGCCGGCCGGGCCCTTGGGATAGGGCGCGACGGTGAACTTGTCCTTGAAGCCGTCGCCGCCCTCCTGCTCCATCGAGGTGATCATCCAGGGGCCGGAGTAGAACGCGCCGACCCGGCCGCTGACGAAGGTCTGCGGGAACGCGCCCGTCGGCTGGTTCGTCACGGCGAGTTCGTCCTTGAAGAAGGAGCCCCAGTGCTCCAGGGCCTGGGTCATCTCCGGGGTGTCGAGGGTCCACTTGCCGTCGGCCTGGAAGTCGCCCCCGGCCTGGTAGAGCAGCGGGGCCACCTCCTGCCAGGAGCCGGTCCGGAAGTTCTGCTCGACGCCCAGTTCGGCGCCGTTGTCCTTGAGAGTCTTGACGAAGCCGGTGACCTCGTCCCAGGTGGCCGGGGCCTTGGCGTCCTTGGCCAGGTCGGTTCGGTAGTAGAAGGCGCGGGTCTCGACGTACCAGGGGATGCCGTAGGCGGCGCCCTCGATGACGCCGGTGCCCCACGCGCCGGGGAAGAAGGCGTTCTGGTCGACCAGGGCGGCGGGGGTGGCCTCGATCGCGCCGGTCTTCACCATCTCGCCCATCCAGGTGTTGCCGATCATCGAGACGTCGGGGGTGGCGTTCCCCGCGATGGCGGCGGTGATCTTGTCGTGGGCGACGTCCCAGCCCAGGGCCGTGACGTTGACGGTGATGCCGGGGTTGGCCTGCTCGAACTTCTGGGCGAACGCGTCGAGCTTCTCCCCCTCGGTGCCCATCGCCCAGACGGTGACGGTTCCACTGGCCTTGGCGGTGTCGACGGCCTGCGCCTCTTCCGCGCCGCCACCGGAGTCGCGGCCGCAAGCGGTGGCGGCCAGGGCGACGGCGAGCAGGCCTATGGCGTACTTCTTCACTGTTCCTCCTGTGCTGGGGGGTGCGGGCCACAGCTCGACCTGATGACGAGGTCGGTGGCCAGAACGCGCGTGGTGTTCGTGGGCTCCACTCCGGCGATCAGCTCGTCCAGGACGCGGGCGGCGGCGCCGCCGAGCTCGCGCAGGGGCTGGCGCACGGTGGTGAGGGCCGGGCGGGCGTGGCGGGCGGCCATGATGTCGTCCCAGCCGGTGACGGCGACGTCGCCGGGAATCTTCAGGTTCAGTTCCTCGGCGGCCAGGATCACGCCGAGGGCGACCTGGTCGTCGGCGCACATGACCACGTCGGGGTTGTCCGGGAGCAGCCTCAGCCCGGCTTCGTAGCCGCCTTCGACCGTGTACGGGCACTCGACCGGTCGCGGCACCGGGATCCCGTGGAGGCCGAGGGTGCGGGCGACCGCTGTCCAGCGCTGGCTGACGTCGCCCTCGTCGTGGCCGCCGGCCAGCGCGAACGCGCGGTGGCCGTGGGCGATCAGGTGCACGGCCAGCGCCTCGGCGGCGCCTCCGTTCTCACTGCGCACGGCCTCGGTGCCCGGGTGGGCGTCGCGGGCCAGCAGCACCGTGGGCAGGCCCGATTCGGCCAGCTCGGTGAGCATGGCGTCGGAGAGCGTCTGACCGAACACGACGAGCCCGTCCACCCGGGTGGCCAGGTCTTTCACCGTCGCCGGGACACCGTCGCGATCGCGCGTGGACAGGATCAGGACCGACCGGCCGAGTTCGGCGGCGACCTCCTCGTATCCGAGGAGCACTTCGGCGAAGTAGGGCCCCGACAGGTCGGGGAAGACGATCCCGTTGGCGGCGTGGCGGCCCTCGGCGAGCGAGACGCCGAGGCGGCTGGGTGTGAACTTGAGCTGCTCGACCGCCCGCTGGACCTTCTCACGGGTCGCCGCCGACACCGGACCGGTGTTGCGCAGCGCCCGGGAGACCGTGGCGATGGACACCCCGGCCAAACGTGCGACTTCGTAGATCGTCGAGTCGGACACCCGTGCTCCTCGTGTGTGTAAGCGCTTCCACTGCCCCGACAGTGAAGCACGTCACACCGAGATTTATTACGGTTTTATAACTACGGCCCCGACCGGCGAAGGTCACGTTTTCACACTTGGAGCCGGGGATTTGTATCCTTCAGAGCATGGCGAAGGACTCGGCGAACCCAGGCCGCATCAAGCAGCTCAGGATGGTCGCGCAGATCATCAAGAAGGCCAATCCCAAGGGGATGCCGCTCGTATACCTGACGGTCGTCGGCGTGATCGCGCTGGCGGTCGTCATCGGTCTGCTGACCGGCGCGTTCTGGTATGTGATCATTCTCGGCATCCCGGTCGCGCTGCTGGCCGGCATGCTGCTGTTCGGCCGGTTCGCTCAGCGGGCCCAATATTCGATGCTCCACGGCCAGCCCGGCGCGGTCTACGCGATCCTCCAGGGCATGCGCGGGAACTGGATGGTCGAGGAGAAGCCGGTCGCGGTCAACCGCGAGCAGGACCTGGTCTTCCGCCTGGTCGGCTACCCCGGCGTCATCCTCGTCTCCGAGGGTCCGGGCACCCGCGTCCAGAAGATGCTGGTGGCCGAGAAGAAGCGGGTCCAGCGGGTCGCCATCGACGTGCCGGTCTACGACGTGCAGTGCGGCGACGCCGAGGGTCAGGTGCCGCTGGCCAAGCTGCAGCGCCACCTGATGAAGCTGCCGCGCAACCTGAAGAAGCCGGCCGTCTCCGAGGTCAACAACCGCATGCGCGCGCTGACCCCGTCGATCCCGATGCCCAAGGGCCCGCTGCCCAAGGGCGCGCGGCTGCCGAAGGGCGTCCGTCCCCGGTGACGACCCCGGACAGCTTGATCTCCTCGAAGGCCAACCGGGGCTACTGGGATTCCGCGGCCGACGACTACCAGGCCGAACACGGGTCCTTTCTCCGTGACGACGGGTTCATCTGGGGCCCCGAAGGGCTCGACGAGTCCTCGGCCTCGCTGCTCGGCGAGGTCCGGGGGCTCTCGGTTCTCGAGGTCGGATGCGGCGCGGGCCAGTGCGGGCGTTACCTCACCGCGCAGGGCGCGTCGGTGGCGGCGTTCGATGTGTCGCACCGGCAGTTGCAGCATTCCCGCCGCATCGATCTCGATTCCGGTACGTCTCTGCCGGTCGTCCAGGCCGACGCCGAGAAGATCCCGTTCCTGGACGACAGTTTCGACCTCGCCTGCTCGGCCTTCGGCGCGCTGCCGTTCGTCGCCGACGCCACCAACACGCTGCGCGAGGTCTCCCGGGTGCTGAAGCCGGGTGGGCAGTTCGTCTTCGCCGTGTCCCACCCGATGCGCTGGGCCTTTCCCGACGACCCCGGTCCCGGGGGGCTGACGAGCGACCGGTCCTATTTCGACCGCACGCCCTACCTGGAGCAGAACGAGGCGGGCGAGGTGACGTATGTGGAGCACCACCGCACGATGGGCGACTGGATCAAGGCGATCACCCGTGCGGGGCTGCGTCTCGACGAACTGGTCGAACCCGAATGGCCTGACGGTCACGACCGGATCTGGGGCGGCTGGAGCCCGTTGCGCGGCCGGCACTTCCCCGGGACGGCGATCTTCCGGGTCACTTCTCCCTGACTCGTCGGCGAGCTGGGCGGGCGCGGCCGGTTGGCGCCGGTCGCGGCGCCCGGCCGGGGGCGGTGGGCGGCGCATTGGCAGGCGGAGCCGTAACAGAGAAGAAGCTTTTACTTCTCGCGGACGACGACGGTTCCGGCGGAGCGGTCGTGGAGCCCGCGCTGGTCCTTGTCGAAGATCAGCGCCGGGATCGCCAGGACGAGCAGGACGGTCCGGATCAGCACCGATTTCGGGGAAGGCTGGCCGCCGGCCAGGGTCACGACCCTGATGTTGACCAGACGCATGCCGAAGGTCATGCCCATCGTGCCGACGAGCAAGATGTATTCGAGCGCGAGGATGCCCATCGTCACCCAGGCGGCGTCGGGGCCCTTGATGTTCAGCAGCCACTGTGTGATCGCCCAGGCGCAGATCAGCCAGTCGATCAGCAGTGCCGCCAGGCGCCGGCCGAATCGCGCGACCGAACCTTTACCCTGCTCGGGCAGGCCCAGCCGCTCGCCTGGATAGGCTTGAACGGCGGGCGTGCCGCTCAGCCAGGTCTGCGTCCAGCGGGGCTCTTTGCTCATGGATCCAGGGTAATGGCCCCCCTATTCGGTCGTCACGATGACCTGCGGCGACGGCGGCAATTACACCCTGCGGTCAGGTTTCGACAGCGTGCTTCCCATTAACACGTGTGAAACATACGAGACACCCGACGGTAACGGCACAGTCCTACTTTCAGTCTGCTAAGCCAGTGCCCCTGGGAGGTTCGAGAGTGTTTAACTCCGCCGACGACGTCCTGTCGTACATCCGGGACGAAGGCGTGCAGTTCGTTGACGTCAGGTTCACCGACCTGCCTGGGACGACTCACCACTTCACTTTCCCCGTCGAGAACTTCGGCCCCAACGTCTTCACCGACGGCCTCATGTTCGACGGGTCGTCGATCCGAGGATTCCAGGCCATTCACGAGTCGGACATGCTGCTGCTGCCCGACCCGTCCACGGCCGTCCTCGACCCGTTCCGCCAGCACAAGACGCTCAACATCAACTTCTTCGTGCACGACCCGCTGACCGGCGAGGCCTACAGCCGCGACCCGCGTAACGTGGCGCGCAAGGCCGAGGAGTACCTCAAGGGCACCGGCATCGCCGACACGGTCTACTTCGGCCCCGAGGCCGAGTTCTACATCTTCGACGACGTGCGCTTCCAGACCAACCAGCACTCGTCGTTCTACTACATCGACTCGATCGAGGGCGCCTGGAACACCGGCACCGCGACCGAGGGCGGCAACCTGGGCTACAAGCCGCGCTACAAGGGCGGCTACTTCCCGGTCCCGCCGATGGACCACTTCACCGACCTGCGCTCGGAGATGGTCCGCCGTCTGATCGACTCGGGCATCGAGACCGAGATGCAGCACCACGAGGTGGGCACCGCCGGTCAGGCCGAGATCGACTTCCGCTTCGGCACGCTGCTCAAGACCGCCGACAAGCTGATGTTGTACAAGTACATCATCAAGAGCACGGCCCTCGAATACGGCCACACGGTGACCTTCATGCCGAAGCCCATCTTCGGCGACAACGGCTCGGGCATGCACTGCCACCAGTCGCTGTGGAAGGACGGCGAGCCGCTGTTCTACGACGAGGTCGGCTACGCCGGTCTGTCGGACATCGCGCGCTACTACATCGGCGGCCTGCTCAAGCACGCGCCGTCGCTGCTGGCCTTCACGAACCCGACGGTGAACAGCTACCACCGGCTCGTTCCCGGCTACGAGGCTCCGGTGAACCTCGTCTACTCGCAGCGGAACCGGTCCGCCTGTGTTCGTATTCCGATCACGGGGTCGAACCCGAAGGCGAAGCGCATCGAGTTCCGGGTTCCCGACCCGTCGTGCAACCCTTACTTCGCGTTCGCGGCCATGCTGATGGCGGGCATCGACGGCATCCGCAACAAGATCGAGCCGCCGGAGCCGGTCGACAAGGACCTCTACGAGCTTCCCCCGGAGGAGGCGCGTTCGGTTCCTCAGGTTCCGGGTTCGCTGCCCGAGGTGCTCGAGGCCCTGGAGGCCGACCACGACTATCTCCTCGAGGGCGGCGTGTTCACGCCCGACCTCATCGAGACGTGGATCGCCTACAAGCGCGAGAACGAGATCGACCCGATCCGTCTCCGGCCGCACCCGCACGAGTTCGAGCTGTACTACGACGTTTAATCGTCACGTTTTCACAAAAGGCCGCCGGTTTCACCGGCGGCCTTTTGCGTTATCCGTCCGCCGGGAACCACGCCATGACGAGCATGGTGTCCGGGTGACGGTCCATCTTGACGAAGAAGGTTTCGATACGCCGGCCGTCGACCTGCTTTTCCACGCCGGCGATGACGGTACTTCCTTCTTGGGCCTCTTCGGCGACGCGGGCGGCGGAGACCTGACTCCATTCCAGGGGAAGGAACCTCTTCATCAGCTCATCCGAGGACGCGCCGTCGACGTACACGCTGATCGAGGGCTCCTCCTCGGGTGGAGCGCAGCCACTGTCTCCGTCGACCTGGCTACGGCCTTCCAAGGGAAGGATCGGCACGATGATCTCCGATAACCTCCCGATCTCCACCTCGCTCTCGCGCACGCAGTCCGGGTCCTCCCGTTGAAAGATGAACGCCAGGTAGCGGTCTATCCCGATGACCGCCACCAGACCGATCAGCACCACCACCGCCGCGATCGCCCCAACGAACAGCTTGAGTCGCACTGCACCTACTTGCGATAGTCACTTGGGGACTTCAACGCCCCGTCTGCCCATGCCTGCTCGCAGATGGCCTTGATCTCCTTGAAGTATTTTTTTATTCGGGCTTCTCTGGTTCCAGGGCCGGTCCGGATCTTCTCGATGCGATCTGCGTAGATGTATGCCAGGCCCTGTGCGACATTATTGTTCCATCGGTCGGCCTTGGTATCAGGATCGTTCTTGGAGTTTCCCTTTTCGTGATTCTCCGCGACCTTCTGTGCAACTTCCTCGCCACAGGTGTCCGTGAGCGCCATCTGCCAGATACAGTGCCTGATCGCGTTCACTTTGCACGGTTTGTTCCGCGAGCAGCCGTCTTTCTCGGAGTGACCCTTACCGCTCAGCTTCTGCGCGTATCTGCCCCACTCCATGACAATGAGGCACTCCCCCGCCGAAATTCCTCTGCACTCCGGAGGGAGGGGGACCTTTTTCAACCGGGCCGAGCTTTCCGCCATCCGCATTCCCAGGTTCTCCCCGAGTTCCGAGAGGATGGAGGACTCGCCTTCCGCCTCCTCCTCGGCAAGGTCGGGCAGCGGCTGACGCCTCGGGCAACCGGGGTCGTTCTCCTCTTCGTCGCAGCGATCGGCGTAGATCTCCACCGGGAGAAGGCCGGAGGGGTCGGTTTTGCCGAGCGGGTCACCGGCGGCGTACGAGTAGGAATTGCCAAGCCCAGGCTTGTCGATATCCAAGATCGGATCAGGGCTGATGAAGCGGGCCTGTCCGGGAGCGTAGAAGCGGGCGTTCATGTACACGAGTGACGACACCGGATCCTCCTGCTGACCCAGGAATCCTCTTGTCGTTCCGGGGATGTCGTCGCGGGAGCCGCGGCGTTCTCCGAACGGCAGATATTTCTGCCTTTCGACGGTTCCCGTCGCGCCCAGTGACAGTTCAATGCTTCCCGACAGGCCAGCCAGCAGCCAGGTGGGCTCCGCCTGTCCGCCCTGGCGCATCGCCAAGGTGATGCCGTCGGCCGCCTGGTAGTAGCGGCGTCCCACGACGGCGCCAGCAGTGGCTTCGAGCTCCATCATCCCCAGGTACAGAACCGATTTGCCGGCCTCGCGGCGCAGCAGCCGCTTGCCGGTCGAGGTGGCTGAGAACCGGCGGGCATGATCTCCTGGCACGAGCTCCTTGAGGACATGAACCGGCATAAGTCTGCAGCCGGCCCAGCGAGACCTGCGTGATCTCACGGTCGCGGGCACCATCGAAGCGGTCGGGCGTACCCGGGCCCGTTTCTACCCGGCTGGGCCTCGGTTCCCGCAGGACGTGCTGGAGATCGCGACTCACCGACCCTTGCCAGCAGCAGGTCCGAGCGCAGGGAGACTTTGTCGGTCGGGTCGTTAGGGTTCCGACGTGACCGCTTGGGATGATCTTCTACAGCTGGCCGGTGGCCCCGGGGTCAGCGAGGCCGACCTGCTCTTACACGAGGAGCGGCTGAGCGTGCGGCTGCCGCCGAGCTATCGCGAGTTCCTCATGGCCGCCGACGGGTGGGATCCGGAGAAGGCGCTGGCCCCGCGCCTGCGGCCGGTGGCCGAGGTCAGGTGGGCGCGGGACGTCGATCCGTATCTGGCCGAAGGCTGGGGTGATGATGATCTTCCGCGGGTTCCGGACGAGGAGTACTTCATCTACGGGCCCGAGCAGGACTGCTCGCTTCACTTCCGGCCCGAATACCTGCCGGACACGCTCTGCGTCTCCATCTGGGACGACGGGCAGATCGTCCTGCTCAACCCCGCGATCGTCTTCCCCGACGGGGAGTGGGAGGCCTGGGATCTCGCCTCCTGGCATCCCGGCGCGGTCCGGTATCGATCGTTCCGTGAGCTCGCTCTGGACATGTACGCGGACGAGACGGATTAGCGGCCTCCCGCTGGGGTGCTCATGAGGCCCATCTGAACGCGGTGCGGTGCTCGCGCATGAACCGGCGGCGGGTCAGCGCGAGGACGAGACGGATCAGCGGCCCGCCCTCGGTAAAGGCCGCCTCGAACTGCTCCGCCGGCACCTCCAGCACCGTCCACGGCACCGCGAAGGCGAGATCGGCGAACCTGAACTCGGCCCGCGCGGCCTTCTCGCTGTCGAGCCACGCCGCCATCGACAGGTGCCGCTGCACGAGCGGCAGCGCCTCGGTCTCCTCGTGGGCCAGGTGGTCGTCGAGCACCTCGCGGAAGCGGGCGACGTCGGCGGCCAGGCGGTCGCGGGTCGGGGCGTCGGGGATCCGGGTCATCCCGCGGAAGCCCTCGGCGCACTTCTCCAGCAGCGGGTCGATCAGGTCGTGCTCGGCCTCCATCGCCGCCATCGTCGCGGCCACGTCGGCGCGCTCCAGGACGCGGGGCCAGATCGAGGTGTCCTCGATCGTGTGGTGGTGGTGCAGGGTGGTCGAGAAGGCCGTCCAGCGGCGGGCGAGGGCGGCCCAGACCTCGTGGTCGGTGAGCGGGGTGGCGGGCACCGCGCGGGACAGGTCGCGCAGGTCGCGGCGGAAGGCGTGGTGCATCACGTACATGTTGCTCAGCGGGATCGAGCCCTCGGCCGTGTGCGCCTGGCCGAGCCGGGCCTGGCGGACGTTCGCGCGCCCCTCGACCAGGTCGGCGATGCGGTCGAGCGAGCGGGCCATGTCGGGGCGGCGGTCGCGGTGGCGGGGCAGCAGGAGTGCGGCCGTGCGCTGCCGGCCCGGGGTCAGCACGTGGACGATCTCGTAGGCGTGGGTGACCAGGGTGCCGCCCTCGACGGGCTCGAACCGGAAGGTCCACACGGTCGAGTCGGTGGTCTTGCCGGCCAGGATCGTCCGGAACGCGAACTCACGCCCGGGATCGGCGGTGACGACCTCGCACTCGCGGGTCCAGCGCCAGAACGACGACCGGTTGAGCCCTTCGAACCGCGCGCCCACGCCTCGTTCGTCGCCGAGCCAGGTGCACCGGCGGGTCTCCGGGCTCCATTCGGGTGTACGGGTGACGTCGGCCACCCACCGATAGAGGTGCGGCGGATCGGCGGCGATGACGCGCGACACGCTCCCCTTCTGGCGTAAGGCCTGGGGCGGGGTGGTCGATATGGCCGTCATCACGTCTCCTTTGCTAGTATTCGATCCAGTCAAACTTGAATGGATACATGATGACTGTAGCCAAAAATCCGGACCCGTCAAGGAGGTACCGTTCGCCCCTGCGCGAGGAGCAGGCCCGGCGAACGCACGCCGCCGTGATCGAGGCGGCGACCGCGTGTTTCGTGGAGAAGGGCTACGCCGCGACGACGATGAAGGACATCGCCGCCCGCGCCTCGGTGTCGGTGGAGACGGTCTACGGCCAAGGCGGCAAGGCGTCCCTGCTGCTCGCGGCGGTCGACCGCACCCTGACCGGCGACGACCTCCCCGAGCCCGTGATCGAACGCGCTCCGCTGCGCGGCGTCAGAGAAGCGCCCGACGCGCGGGAGGCGCTGCGCCGGTTCCGCGACCTCCTGGTCGAGGGCCTGCCGCGCGCATTGCCGCTCATGTACGTGTTCCACGTCTCGGCGGGGGCCGACCAGGAGATCGGGGCGGCGTACGCGACCTATGAGGAACGCCGTCTGGCCGACATGACGAAGATCGCCGAAGCCCTGGAGCCCGGCCTGCGCGTCCCGGTGGCGGAGGCGGCCGACGTGATCTGGGCCCTGGTCAGCACGGCCTCGATCCGCGCTCTGGTCGTCGACCGGGGCTGGGGCGTCGAACGCTGGGCCGACTGGGTGACGGCGACCCTGGAACGGACGCTGCTGGACGACATCAGCTAGGGCGGCCTCGCGGGACGTCGGCCACCAAATAGGGTCTAAGCCGCTGTGATCATCTGAAACCGGGAGTGAACGATGCCGCCCCTGACCGCGTTCGAGGAGTTCTCGGACAACCTCGACTCCGCCCAGCGCCTGATGTCCACCGGTGAGAGCCTGGGCGCCCTGGGCGCGGCGTCGATCCGCGACGTCGCCGACCTCTACCGGGCCGCCTGGTCGCAGGCCGTGGCCGGCCTCGACCACTGGATCGCGCGGGAGATCGCCGACCGGGCGGTGGCGCTCGCGCTCGACCCCGGCCTGCCCCGGCCGCGCGGATACCTCCGGCTGGACATCCCGATGGAGCTGTTCGAGCAGGTCCATCTGCGCGGGGCCGACCTCCGCGAGGCGCTGACTGCGCACTGGCGCGAGAGGTTCGCCCGCGTCACCTACCAGCGGCCGGACGCCATCGGCGACGGCCTCGCCCAGGTGGTGGACGGGGATCTGTGGCCGCGCGTGGCCGCGGAGATGACCGCGGCGGGCCGCGCCGTGACACCCGGCCAGGTCCGCGAGCGCCTCCACGGCATCGTCGACCGGCGTGACCGGATCGCGCACAGCGCCGATCGGAGTGCCTCCCCCGAGCCGGGGCGCACTCCGCTCTCCGCCGCCGACACGAGGGCCGCCATCGCGTGGCTGCGCGAGCTGGGGACGGCGGTCCTCGCCGTGCTGGGCGGCCCGATCGCGACGGCCGCACCGGCGGTTCCGAAGGCTCCGGTGGCTCCGGCCGTCGCACCCGCCGCCGGCCGCGCTCGGTCGGCGAAGCCGTTCTGGCGATCGGCGCTGGAGCGGCGTCTGTACAAATTCGCCCTGGAAGAGGGCTTCGAACTGCTGGAGGCCACGGACGAGGTGCTGTACCTGTACGGCGAGGACCGCAAGAGCGTCCTGTGCCTCGACCGGGAGCAGGCCTCAAAGGGGGCCGTGGTCGTGGCACTTCCGCCGACGACCGATCCGTCGGGCTTCGACGCCGATCCCGAGCTGACGATCGACAGGGAAGGGCGGAACGCGAACTTCGACGCGTTCCTCGGCGACATGGCCCCCAAGGGGTTCCTGATCGTCACCTGCGGCGGCAAGGACGCCTTTCAGCGGCTCCTCAAGACGGTGTGACCTGGGTCTTCGACTTCAGGCCCGTCACCCGGCGGAGCATGTCCCACCAGAACGACGAGCCGAACAGCAGGGCCACCAGCGTCAGCAGGAACCCCGGCCAGTGGCTCGGGCTCCTCAGCCGGTCCCACCAGTCGCCGCCGCCCCACTTCCAGACCGGGGTCCCCGTCGTGGGGATCTCGGCGCTGACCGGGGAGTGGGTGAAGATCTTCACGAAGGCGGGGGTGCTCAGGACCTCGGTCACGCACGCGTAGGTGTCCTGCTCGGGTGCGCACTGGTCCTTGATGGGCCCGAGGGCCGCCTCGCCCTGCTCGGCGAAGGCGGCGATGGCCGAGCGGTAGGCGCTGTCGTTGAGCAGGGTCTTGCCGTACTCCAGGGAGTCCATGCTGAACAGCAGCGTCACCAGCAGTGACAGCACCCCGACGGCCACCCGCACGAAGCGGCGGTAGAGGACCGTCAGCCGTTCCATCTCGCCGTTGAACCAGTCTTCGACGCCCTTCCTGAACGTCTCCAGGTCGACCCCGGCCTTGGCCCACATGCCCGCCAGCGGCCGGTAGAGCGGGGAGTCGAGCCGCTTCAGCTCGGCCAGCAGGGCGTCGACGCCGCCTCGTTCACTGGCGATCTCCAGCACCGCGACGCTGAAGCGCGAGGGCGGGATGTCGGCGATCGACGTCTTCCCCTGGCGGGACTCGTCGATCTCCTGGAGCCGCTCGTGGAGCAGGTCGGTGAAGCGTTCGCCCTGGTGGGCGGGCGCCTGTTCGGAGTTGGCGGGGGCGATGTCGACCGGGGCGGGGGTGGGGCTGAACTTCGGCCGGGGGTCCTTGCCGAAGGGGAGTTTGACGAAGACGCCGAGGATGGTCGCCGGCAGGCGCGACCGGGTGGCGTTGCGCAGCGGCGGAAGCAGGTCGGCGAGGGCGCTCCGGAGGCGTCGCCCCAGGGCGGACACCCCGCGCAGCCGCCGGTCGAGCCACCGCACGAAGCCGGACACGCGGTTGATCTGCTCGCCACCGTCGAGGGTGTCGCGCAGGTAGGCCCAGAGGAACTTGCTCCGGATCCCCAATAATCGGACGACGCCCTCATTCAACCCGCTGACGAGCAGGGATAAGAGCAGGAACGCGAGCACCAGCCCAATGGCCAGATCTACGTAGTACGAGACCATTGGACCGTGATACACCCCTGCCGTAAGCGCCGCAACCGGCTGATCACTCTTCGCACAGGACGCTTTCGACCATAGGTGGGTGATCAGTCCTCGTAGAAGACCCGCTCCACCACCGCGCGCGCCCGCCTCGTCGTCCTCCGGTAGTCGTCGATGAAGTCCTCCGACCCGTCCGGCGGGTAGCCGAGTGCCCTCGACACCAGCGCGCGTTCCCGGACCAGGCCGGGGATCGAGTCGGCCGAGCGGCCCTTCACGAGCATGATGGCGTCGCGCACCCGCGAGGCGAAGCGCCAGGCGTCGGCGAGGGTCTGTTCGTCCGTCGCGTCCAGCAGTCCCTCGCCGACTGCCGAACGCAACGTGTCCAGTGTGCGGGTGGTCCGCAGGGCGGGGACCATCCCGGCGTGCCGCAGCTGGAGGAGCTGGGCCACCCACTCCACGTCGGACAGGCCGCCCCGGCCCAGCTTCGTGTGCAGGGTGGGGTCGGCGCCCCGGGGCAGGCGCTCGGCCTCCATCCGGGCCTTCAGCTTGCGGATCTGCAGCAGCGCGTCGGGGGCCAGGCCCTCTTCGCGGTAGCGCAGCGGGTCGATCAGCGCCATGAACTCCGTGCCCAGGTCGAAGTCGCCCGCGCAGAACCGCGCCCGCAGCAGCGCCTGCGCCTCCCACGGAGACGACCAGCGCTCGTAATAGGCCCGGTACGAGGAGATCGTCCGCACCAAGGGCCCTTGCCGGCCTTCGGGGCGCAGGCCCGCGTCCACCGCGAGCGGGGGCTCGGGGGTCGGCAGGACCAGCAGGCGGCGCAGTTCCTCGGCCACCGCGTGGGCGGCGTCGGTCGCGTCCTTCTCCTCGGCGCCCTCGCGAGGGGCGTGGACGAACATGACGTCGGCGTCGCTGCTGTACGAGCACTCGAAGCCCCCCAGCCGCCCCATCGCGATGACCGCGATCCGCGTCGGGAACTCGCCGCGCCGTTCCTCGGTCACCTTGCTGATGGCCGCGTTCAGCGCGCCCTCGATGGTCGCGTCGTTGAGCTCCGACAGCGCCTGCCCGACGGCCTCGATGTCGAGATAGCCGGTCAGGTCGGCGCTGGCCACCCGGAACAGTTCCCGCCGCCGCAGCGCCCGGACCGCCGCCACCGACGACTCGGCGTCCTGCCCGTAGCGGGACACCGCCGCGTTGGCCTCGGCGTGCAGCGCCTCGACCGGGCGCACGGCCAGGTCGGCGGCCGAACCCAGCATCCCCACCGCGTCGGGGGAGTGCAGCAGCAACGTCGTGACATAACGCGACGTGCCCAGGAGCTTGGCCAGCCGTTCGGCCACGGCGGTCTCGTCGCGGAGCAGCCGCAGGTACCAGGGCGTCGACCCGAGCTTGTCGCTGATCTGCCGGAACCCCAGCAACCCCGCGTCGGGGTCGGGCGCGTCGGCGAACCAGCCCAGCATGACCGGCAGCAGCGTCCGCTGGATGGCCGCGCGCCGGGAGACCCCGCTGGTCAGCGCGCTGATGTGCCGCAGCGCTCCGGAGGGGTCGGCGTAGCCGAGGGCCTCCAGCCGCGCCTGCGCGGCCGAGGTCGACAGGCGCGTCTCCTCGGACGGCAGCCGGGCGGCGGCCTGGAGCAGCGGCCGGTAGAAGAGCTTCTCGTGCAGCCGCCGCACCTCCAGGGCGTGGCGCTTCCAGGTCGTGGTGAACTCGCCGACCGGGTCGGTGATCATGCCCAGCCCGCGCCCGATCCGCCGCAGGTCGGCGCTGTCGGAGGGCACCACGTGCGTGCGCCGCAACCGGTGCAGCTGGAGCAGGTGCTCGACGTGCCGCAGGAACGAGTAGGCCTCGGCCAGCGCCTTGGCGTCGTCGCGCCCGACGTAGCCGCCCCGCGAGAGGGCGGCGAGAGCGGGCAGGGTCGCCCGGCGGCGCAGCAGCGGGTCTGTCCGTCCGTGGACGAGCTGCAGGAGCTGGACCGCGAACTCGATGTCGCGGAGGCCTCCGGGCCCGAGCTTGATCTGCCGCTCGGCCTCGGAGACACGTACGTGCGCCTCGACCCGGCGTCGCATGGCCTGCACGTCTTCCACGAAGTTCTCCCGGGCCGCGGCTTCCCAGACCATGTCGTTGACGAGCTCGACGTATTCCTCGCCGAGCTCCATGTCACCGGCGACCGGACGCGCCTTGAGCAGGGCCTGGAACTCCCAGGTCTTGGCCCAGCGGCGGTAGTAGGTCAGGTGGCTGTCGAGGGTGCGGACCAGCGGGCCCAGCTTGCCCTCGGGGCGCAGCCCGGCGTCGACCTCCCACAGCGAACCCTCGGGGGTGCTCGTCGTGCACGCCCGCATCATCGCCTGGGCGAGCTTGGTCGCGGCCTTCAGGGCGAGCGTCTCGTCGACGCCCTCCTTGGGCTCGGCCACGAAGATGACGTCGACGTCGGAGATGTAGTTGAGCTCGCGGGCGCCGCACTTGCCCATGCCGATGACGGCCAGCCGCGCCTGGTCCCAGCCGGGCGTCTCGGCGCGGGCGATGGCCAGAGCGGCGTCGAGGGCGGCGGCGGCCAGGTCGGACAGCTCGGCGGCGATCTCGGCCAGGGTCAGCACGCCGGTCACGTCGAGACCGGCCAGGTGCAGCAGGCGGCCCCGGTAGGCGACGCGGAGCGTGTTGAGGGCGTTTTCGCCGGTGGCGACGGGCTCGTGGACGGCCGGGTCGGCGCCGACGGCGAACAGCAGTTCCTCGCGGTGGCTCAGCGGGTCTTCCGGCTCGGGTCCGGTGACGTGTTCGGGGTGGCGCACCACGTAGTCGCCCAGGGCGGCGCTCAGGCCGAGGACGCGCAGCAGGCGGCGGCGCAGACCGGGGTCGGCGCGGAGCGCGCCCAGCACGCTCGGGTCGTTCTCGACGAGCCGGCTCAGGGAGATCAGGGCCAGATCGGGGTCGGCGGCGGAGACCAGGTCGTCGAGCAGGTCGAAGTCGGCTACGGCCTCGGGTCCGAGTGCGTCCAGCAGCCGTTCGGCCCTGGCGCCATCGGCGAATCCGAGGCGGGCCAGGCGCCCGGCGGTGGTCTGCATCCGAAACGCGGCGTTCACCGACCCTTCCTCCGCCTCGATGTCCGCGACGTCAATGCGCAATGGTCTTCCTTCTCCAAGAGGAATCCTCGCGACACGACCACCCGACCGCTACCCCGCGTTTCTCAGTTTTCATGGCCATGTCGTCAACTTCCGCACACGGTAACCCCGAGGCTTGTGCGGCGTCGTTAGTGGTTTCGGACCGTAATCGAACCACTACGCGCGCTTTCCGCGACGATCGCCCCGAATGCTTCCGCCAGCGGCCTCCACGAGGCCACCAGACCAGCTTCGGCGGCACTGACCTGCTCGTTCAACTCTTCAGCGGGGTGTGTTGTCAATTCCGTCGTCCATTCCTCGAAAATGGCGGGAGTGGCCTCGGGATGAAATTGCACCCCCCACGCGTTCGCGCCGATCCGGAACGCCTGGTGTGGATACTGCGCGCCGGTGGCGATGAGGACCGCTCCATCCGGCAGAACCGTCATCGCGTCCTGGTGGTATTGGATCGCCCGGACCGGCCCGGTCAAATGCCCCAGCAGCGGGTCGTCGTTCACCAACGGAACGATCTCCCCCAGGCCGATTTCGAGCCCGTTCACACCGGGCACCACTTCGCCGCCGCAGGCGAGCGTCATGAGCTGGGCCCCCAGGCAGATGCCGAGCGTCGGCACCTCCCGTTCGACCGCGGTGCGCAGCAGCGCCCGGGTCGCGGGCAGCCACGGATAGCCCGCGTCGTCCCACGCCGAAGCCGCGCCGCCGAGGACCAGCAGCCCGTCACCGGGATCCTCCGGTACGGCTTCGCCCAGGTAGGGCCGGTACACCACGACGTCGCCCAGCCACCCGCCGAAATAGCCCAAACCGGCTTCGGCCTCGTGCTCGACGACGGTCACACGCGCGCTCACCCCACGAGCATAAACATGAGCCCTCGTGGGACAGGATGGCGGGATGTACGTAGAGAACGTCCCCGTACCCGGCGGCGAGCTCCGCCTGGCCCGGTTCGGCGGCGGACCCCGTCTGATCATCGCCGTGCACGGCATCACCGCGTCCCTGATGGCCTGGGCGGCCGTCGGTGAGGCCCTCCCCGAGGGGTGGACGCTGGCCGCGATGGACCTGCGCGGCCGGGGCCACAGCCGCGACGTCCCCGGCCCCTACGGCCTCCAGCGGCACGCCGACGACGTGGAGCACGTCGCCCGGCATCTCGGCGCCGACGAGACGACCGTGCTGACCGGCCATTCGATGGGCGCCTACGTGGCGGTCCTGCACTCGGTCGAGCGGGCCTACGCGAAGACGGTCCTGGTCGACGGCGGCCTGCCGCTGCCGCTCCCGCCGGGTGTGAGCGTCGATCAGGCCCTGGAGGCGACCCTCGGCCCGGCCCTCACCCGACTTAGCCAGATATTTCCCAATGAAGATTCTTATGTCGCCTTTTTTAAACAACACCCTGCCTTGCAGGACTGGTCCCCCGCCATCGAGCGCTATGTACGCTACGACGCCCTCCCCGCCGAAGGCGGCATCCGGTCACGCGCGGCCGAACCGGCGGTCCGCGCGGACGGGCGCTGGCTGCTGTCGGAATCCGATGCGATCGGCGCCGCCCTGCACGCCGTCAGGCACCCGTTGTCGCTGATCAGAGCACCCAGAGGGCTGCTCGACCAGGAGGTCGGCCTGCTCCCCGACGCGCTGACCGCGGCCTGGGTGGCAGACCTGCCAGGGCTCACCGACGAAGTCGTCCCCGACTGCAACCACTACACCATCGCGTTCGATCCGCGCTGTGTGCGGATTCTGGTCGAACACCTCACTGATATACGGCAATAGCCATATCTGTTGCGCGCAACAAGAAATTTCCTGAAACTGTGGACGGCGCCATGCTTCTCCGGATCACTTGAACAGGATTCGCATGCTTCCTGAGCACGATCTGACCTCCGACCTCGCGAGCTCTCTCTCGCGGCTCACGGAGGAGGTCGGCCGGGAGCACGAGCGCGCGGCCCACCGCGAGCAGATCATCGACCGGTTGCACGCCGAGAACCAGCAACTGCGCCACGGCCTGCTCCAGGAGGCCCTCACCCCCGTACGCAACGGTCTCTACCGGCTCCACGACACGGTCGCCCGCGAAGCGGCCCGGCTGGAGCCGGGTCATGCGCGCGACCTCTTCGAGGCGATCGCCGAGGAGGTCGCCGAGGTGCTCGCCCGCACCGGCGCCGACCGGATCGAGGTGACCGCCGGAGATCCCTACGACCCGAACCTCCATCGCCCCGCAGGGACGGCCGAAGGACCGGCGAACACGGTGGTCGGCGTGGTCAGTGACGGGTTCCGGTGCGGGGACCGGGTGTTGCGCAAAGCGGGGGTCGTCATAGGAAAAGAGGAGATCAGCTGATGGCCGTGCACGGCATCGACCTGGGCACCACCTACTCCTGCATCGCGAGCGTCGACGAGGTGAGCCGGCCGACCGTCCATCGCAACACCGAGGACACCGACACCACCCCATCGGTGGTGTTCTTCGAGACGCCGGAGAACGTCGTGGTCGGCCAGACCGCCAAGGACAGCGCGGTCCTCGAACCCGACCTGGTGGTCAGCCGGATCAAACGCGACATGGGCCTCGACGTCACCCGGACCATGCACGGCAGGCCGTACACGCCCGAGGAGATCTCGGCGTTCGTGCTGCGGAAGCTGGCCGCCGACGCCGAGATGGCCACCGGCTCCCATGTGGAGGACGTCGTGATCACCGTCCCGGCCTATTTCGGCGCGGCCGAGCGCGACGCGACCCGCAAGGCGGGGCAGATCGCCGGGCTCAACGTGATCGACATCATCTCCGAGCCGATCGCCGCCGCGATCACCTACGGCGTGCTGAACCCCGGGGAGAACTGCCGGATCCTCGTGTACGACCTGGGCGGCGGCACCTTCGACACCACCGTGATCACCCTCCAGGGCGGCGACATCGAGGTCGTCTGCACCGACGGCGACCACGAGCTGGGCGGCGCCGACTGGGACGACCGCCTGGTCGAGCTGCTGGCCGAGCGGTTCCGGCTGGAGCACCCCGACGTGACCGACCCGCTCGACGACAAGCAGACCGAGCAGCAGTTACGCCGCGACGCCGAGGAACTGAAGAAGTCGCTGACCTCGCGGACCAAGCACACCGTCCGGGTGATGCACGACGGCCGGGTGGCCAAGGCCGAGGTGTCGCGGGAGGATTTCGAGCGCCTCACCCGCGACCTGCTCGACCGCACGATCGAGATCACCCGCCGGACCCTGGCGACCGCTCACGCCAAGGGGGTCGAGTCGTTCGACCACCTCGTGCTCGTCGGCGGTTCGTCGAAGATGCCCGCGGTGGCCGAGACGCTGGCCAAGGAACTGGGCGTGCAGCCCCGGTTGCAGGACCCCGACCTCGCGGTGGCCAAGGGCGCGGCCCTCTACGCCTTCGAGGAGACGTACCGGCGACTCCTGGCGGGCGGAGCCCGCGAACAGGCCGAGGAGATGGCCGCCCGCGCGGGCCTGAGCTCGGGCGAGCAGCAGCGCATCGCCGGGCGGACGATCAAGACGGTGGCCTCGCGCGCCTTCGGGATCAAGGCCGTCTCGGTGAACACCCGCCGCGAATACGTGGCGCATCTGGTGCAGGCCAACGACCCGCTGCCCGCCGACGTGACCGAGGGCTTCGCCACGCTCGACGACTACCAGACCCGGGTGGCCATCGAGGTGATGGAGCAGGCCGGCGCGGAGGCGTCGGAGGCGGTGGAGGACAACAACCGGATCGCCGAGGGCGACCTGGCGATCCCGCCGGGGAAACCGGCCGGGTTCCCGATCGAGGTGACGTTCACCCTCGACACCTCGGGGCTGCTGCACGTCACCGCGCGGGAGCACGAGACCGGGCAGGAACTGAGCCTGAACGTCCAGATCGGCGGGATGACGGAGGAGGACGTCGCCGAGTCGCGCGCGAGCCTGTCGCACCTGACGGTCAGCTGACCCCGCGATGCCCTTCGACGAGGCCCGCTATGTGCGGGAGGTGCTCGACCCGGCGCGCGCGACGGGCGTCCCTCCCGAAGATCTGGTGGTTCGGTACGCCCTGAGCCGTGATCCGACCCAGATCGGGGAGACGGTCAAAGCCGTGCGGCAGTGCTGGCGACGGCAGCGCAGCCAGCTGAAGTTCCGGCGGCTCGTCGACCGGCTCGAAGCCGACCACTCCCGGCTGGCCCCGATCTTCGACGCGGCCGTCGGCGGCGATCTCGGCCCGTTGAACCAGGCGCTGGCCCAGGCCGGGAAGCGGGATCGAGCCCGCCTCGACGAGGCCCGGCGGCGACTCGACGACGCGGCGGGGCGACTCCGGATGGTCACGCCCGACGTGGTGGCGGGGATCGCGCGGTCGACCGGGCTCGATCTGGCACCGCTGGCCCGTGAGCTGGGGGTTTCCATCCAGGAGCCCGAAGTACTGGCGACCGTTTCGCCCTATGCCGCCTATGACCGTCTCAAAGAAGCGCTGGAGACGTTGCAGATGCGGCATCTGGCCGCTTTCGTCGTGGGTCCCGAAGGGCCCTACCGGGTGCTGCGCCCCACCAGCCTGCCGCTGAACGCGGTCGAGGCCGATTGGCGGCGGAAGACCCGGGGGCCGTGGACGACGGCGGCCGACACGCTGCTGACCGCACTGAAATCCGACCCGGCCGCGTTGATCCGCTACGACATGGTGGCCCGGCTGCGGGAGCGGGTCCGCGAGCATCCCTATGACGACACGCTGCTCCGCCACGCCATCGACGACCTGGGGCTCGAAGCCGACGAGGCGCGGCGGCTGGTGTTCGCGGTCCGGCAGGAGACCGGGGCCGGGGGCGGGCCGCTGGCCCGGTTGCGCGACCTGGCCGACGCCGGGGAGATCCACGCCGCCGCCGACCTGGCCGCCTCGCTCGATCTCGACGGTCCCGCGGCGGAGCTGGCCGCCGAGATCAGGGCCCGGCTGGCCGCCGCCGAGGCGCTGCGGGAGAAGGCGATGGCCGCCTCGGACGCCGACGAGGCGTGGCTGGCGCTGGCCGACGCCCTGCGGCGGGTCCCCGATCTGCCCGGTGCGGCCGATCTGCAGAGGCGGCTCGTCCCGCTGCCGGCCGAAGAGGTGCGGGCCACGGTCGACGGCGCTTCGGTGACGGTCACGTGGCGTCCGTCGGGCTCGAAGGCGGGCGAAATTTCGTACGAAATCCTGAGAAATGGCTTTCCCATCGACGGCGGCGAACCGTTCCGGGTGACCGACGCCGAACCGCCCATCGACGAGCCGCTCGTCTACGGCGTGGTGGCCCGCAGGGGCGCCGCCGCCCCCGCTCGCGTGACCGCCGCCCCGCCGGTCACGGTCCGGCCCGAGGTCGCCGACGTGCGGATCAGAGCTGGCGACGGCCTGGTCACCGGCCGCTGGACCCGGCCCGCCCACGCCGCCGGGGTGGTGGTGACCCGCGACGGCACCCCCATCGAGATCGACGGCGCGGGTTTCACCGACCGGCTGGTCCGGAACGGCGCCGGATACGTCTACCTGGTCAAAGCGGTCTATTCGGGCGGCGTGACGACCGCTGGGGTCCGCGCCCGCGCCACCCCGCATGCGAGGCCGGTGCCCGTGCGGGACTTCACCGTCGAACCCGCTCCCGACGGCCAGATCCTGCTCCGCTGCCCGCCGCCTCCCGCCGGTCACGTGGAGTTCCGGCTCCTGGAAACCGCTCCCCCGTGGGCCTTCGGCACGACGATCTCGCTGGCCGAGGCCCGCGCCACCGGCCGCGCCCTGGCGGGCCTGCCCGCCCCCGACGGGCATCTCGTCAAGGCGGCGTCGGGGGTCCTGCTGGCGGTCACCGTGGCGGGCGACCTGGCGACGATCGGCGGCACCCGCGAGCACGTCAACCTGACCCCGCCGAGGTCCCTGAGCACCGAGCGTCTCGGCCCGACCGTGCACGTGGGCCTCGACTGGCCGCCTGACGTGCCCGAGGTCGAGGTGGTCGTGAACGGGGTGGCGACGCTGGTCAGCGCCGCGTCCTACCGGGCGCAGGGC
Organism: Herbidospora mongoliensis; assembly: GCF_001570545.1. GTDB lineage: Bacteria > Actinomycetota > Actinomycetes > Streptosporangiales > Streptosporangiaceae > Herbidospora > Herbidospora mongoliensis. The sequence goes on from NZ_BBXD01000009.1 coordinate 975,686, forward strand.
GGGTTTCGGGTGGACGTGGCCGAGGACGAACCCGTCACGGTCGAGGTGGTGCCGACGGCGCTGGTGGGCGGGGTCCGATTACGCGGGCCCTCGTTGGTGCGCTCTCTGGAGGCGGTGACGCCGGTACGTTACGACATCTCCCGAAGTGGACCGTTCTGGCGGCGTCGCCTGGTCGTCGAGGTCTTCGCCGAACGGCCGGTCGCGCTGGCCAGGCTGGTCCTGGTGCTGCGCCCGGGGCGGGTGGAGCCGCTCAACCCGGATCAGGGGACGGTTCTCGGCGAGTGGGCCGACGTGCTGACGCCGGCCCGCTTCGAGGTGAAGGTGCCCCGGCAGGCGAAGCCGTACTGGCTGAAGTGTTTCGCCGGGGACGGCGTCGAGCTGATCGGGCCGCCGGTGCGGCGGCTCAAGGTGGGCTCATGATCACTTGCCCCTACTGTTTCGCCCGGGTGGCCGAGGACAAGATCGCGTTCCGGTGCGTCGGCGGGTGTGACCCGGTGGCCGACGAGCCGCTGGGAGAGCTTCGCGGCGGTGTCCCCCCGTCGCTGCCGCCGGTGTTCCAGGTGCGGCGGCCGGGGCGGCGGGCCGACTGCCCCACGTGCAAGAGGGACACCGGGCGGCGGGTCTGCCCCGAATGTCACAGCGGCCTGGCCGCCGAATACTGCGCCAACCCCGGCCGGATCGTCGCCCTCATCGGGGCGAAGGGATCGGGCAAGAGCACCTACATCGCGGTGCTGCTGCACGAGCTGATGAACCGGGTCGGCGCCGAACTCGACGCCTCGCTGGTGCCGTGCGACGACCGGACGATCGAGCGCTACCGCCGCGACTTCGCCCGCCCGCTCTACGGCGAGCACCGGCTGCTGCGGGCCACCCAGTCGGCGGTGACCGACACCCTGCGCGACCCCCTCGTCTACCTGCTCAGCCGGACCGTGAAGGGCCGGTTGCGCAGCCGCAGGGCGGCGCTGACGCTGGTGCTGTTCGACACGGCGGGCGAGGACCTGCGCAGCCGCGAGGTGACCGAACGGCACCTGCGCTATCTGCGGGCGTCGGACGCGGTGGTGTTCCTGGTCGACCCCGCGTCGTTGCAGACGCCGTCCGACGATCCGGACAGCGATCCGGTGAACGTGATCGCCCGGGTGACGGAGCTGCTGCGTACGGAGAAAGGGCCCTTGAAGATCCCCGTGGCGGTAGCACTGAGCAAGATCGACGCGCAGAAGCGGGAGAGCGCCTCGGCGCTGCACCGGTCGCGGACCCCCTCGGGGGCCTTCGACCTCGACGACCACGAGGGCGTGCACGAGCAGGTCCGGGCGCTGCTGGACGGCTGGCAGGCCGGCGCGCTCGATCGGTATCTGCGGCAGAACTACGCCGACTTCGCGTTCTTCGCGCTGTCGTCGCTGGGCGAGGTGCCCGGCGACGCCGAAGTCGGTCCGGGCGGCATCCGCCCCTACCGGGTCGAAGATCCACTGCTGTGGCTTCTGCACCGGTTCAACATGCTCGACGGCGTACGGAGGTAGGTCATGGCCTGGCAGCTCCAGTACACGTCGGCCGAATCGGGCCCAACGGGCCGGGCCGGGTTCCAGGTGACCGCCGAGACCCCCGGCCTGCCGCCCGTCCTGCGGGAGCGGAGCCTGCCCTTCCTGGTCTACCAGCCGCCGCCGGACGCCTCGTCCTCGGAGATGCCCGTCTCCATGGCCTATGGGCGTGAGGTGCTGGCGCGGTGCGTCTATCTGGGTCAGGACTATTCGGGGCGGTACGGGAACTTCCTGGGCCACGCGGTGCTGCTGGGCGAGGGGGACCTGGTCGGGTTGCGGCCGATCGAGTTCTGGGGCGCGTCGTGGTGGGCCGATCAGCCCGTCCCCGGTGACCTGCCGTCGCTGGAGCCCTCACCCGGACCTTTCCTCGACCCCGAATCCCTGGTGGCGTGGCTGGCCTCGCTGGGGCCCGACGCCTTTGTGCGGCTCGGCGGCCTGCTGGAGTCGGTGCGGCTGTTCCTGACCCGGGGACACGGGCGGCTGGTGCTGATCAGCCCCGACGTCTCCGAGATCGTGCGCTGGATCGCGGTGATCTCTTTCTCGCTGCCGTGGGCGTCGGCGATCCGGGTCTCCTTCGTCACCTACACCGGCGACCCGGCCTCATCGGGTCAGGTCATCGCGGGCACCACCCCCGACGTGTGGATCCCCCCGGACATCGACGCCACCGTGATCCGCCTCGACGAACCCCCCGCCCCCGTGCGGACCGGCAGGTTCGCCGGAACCGTCGCCGGATTCTGGCGGCGCGGCGACCTCGACGGGCTCGACGCGCTCGGCGAGCTGGGCGACGACCCCGAGACGGCGGCGGCCCTGCTCGCGCTCTGCCGGGGCGACCACACGGTCTCACCGGAGGAGCAGCTCGCCATCGCCGGGCTGGCCGCCGACGGCCTGCCGGATTGGGCGTGGCGGCGGCTGGGCTCCCAGGCGGCGCTGCTGACCCATGACCTGGCGTCGGTGGTGGCCGTCCACGCCGTCGAGGGCGCGGCCCGGTGCGTGTCGCTGGCCCTGCGCGATCCCGCACTGCCGTTGCCGGTACGGCTCCCGCCCCCCGGCTACGCCTCCGCGCTGGGAGCGGAGGCGACAGCGGTCCTGCGGTCGGCGCTCACCCCCGCCCAGGTGTCCGGGGTCGCCCGTGTGGCCGACGCCTGCGCCCTGCCGGTCGACCCGGCCGAGGTGGAGTCGGCGGCGGCCCGGACCATCCCCGGCAACCAGGAGGAGGCGGTCGCCGAACTGTCCCGGGTCCCCTCGGGCTGGCGCGAGCCGATGATCGCCGGTTACGTGGCCGGGCTGGAGGCCGCCCCCGGCGAGATCAGCCCCACCCTGTGCGGCCTGCTGGCCGGGAGCCCTCGCGACTGGCGCCGCGCCCCCCGGACGGGGGTGCGGGTGCTGGGCTGGCAGAACGCCCACGGAGGACGCGACCGCGTCGACGTGACGGTCGAACTCATGGACCAGGCGTTCGGGGTGTTCCGCGAACAGGTGCTGCCCGGGATGTGGACCGGTCAGCCCCTACCGGGCGAGATCTCCCGGCTGGTCGACCTGCTCGGCCCGCGCATCGACGCCAGCCCCACGCTGGGCGAACTCCCCGGCCGCGCGTTCGTCAAGGCTGGCCTGGCCGACGGCGCCGTGCTGGACCTGGCCGAACGCGTCCGCGACGGCCTGCCCGGATTCCCCGCCGACGACGCCGAGGCGACCCTGATCGCGGCCCGCCTCCCGTCGGCCCCCACCCCGGTGGAGGCCGCCATCGCGATCGACCGGCTGACCGAACTGACCCGCGAGGGCAACGCCGATCTGGCCGTGCTGACCCGCACCACCGCGGCGAAGGTCCTGTCGACGCGGGATCCCCGCTTCCGGTCGGCGGTGGCCAAGGCCGTCACCGACGCGACCCGCCGCTGGCTCATCCCCGAGTGGCTCAAACCCCGCCGGACCCGGGACCAGCGGATGGCACTGCTGGAGATCGCGATCAGGATGCGGGCCGCCGGGGTGATCGAACCCCGCCTGGACGCGTGGGCCCGCTCCGAGATCAACAACTGGGGGCCGTTCAGCTCGGTCGAGGCCCGCTTCAAACAGGACGCCGAACTGGCCGCCGGCCTGCGGGAACTGGCCGGACAGCGAAGACGTCTGTTCGGTCGCGGAGACCGGTAGATGTGGTGGCTCGTCCTGGTCGGCTTCTGGCTCGCGGCCATGTGGGCGGTGTTCGTGTTCGTCGTCCCCGTGCTGTTCGCGGTGACCGTGGCCGTCGCGGTGCTGGGGGCGCTGGGGGCCTACTTCGTCACGGCGGGGGCGGTGCTGCTGCCCGACCAGGGGGTGCGGGCGCCGCCGGAGGGCGCCGAGCCCGCCTACCGGCACTACCTGGTCTCGCAGGTCTGGCGTGACTGGTGGTCGGTGCTGGCCCTGTCGGTGCCGATCGTCGACGACCGGGTCCGACGGCTCCTCCGGTCGCTGACCAGGCTGCTGCTGAAGGACGAGCGGCGGTATGTGCTCTTCCCGTTGTGGCTGGGGGTCGTCGCAGGCCTGGTGGCGGCGGTGGTGCCGCTGAGCGCGGTCGCGCTGCTGGTCACGGCCGCCTACCTGGTGACCGTCGTGGCCGGGCTGCTGGCGTGGCTGGCGTTCGTCGGGGTGCTCCGCGCGGTCGAGCAGTCGGTGATGCTGCTGCGGCGGATCCTTCAGGCGTGTCCCTATCCCGGGTGCTACGCGCGGATCGACCGGCCCATCTACGCGTGCCCGTCGTGCGGGGCCCAGCATCGGGCGTTGCGCCCGGACCGGAACGGCGCGTTCCGGCACGTGTGCCGCTGCGGGGCGCGGCTGCCCACCACGATCCTTCTCGGCCGCCATCACCTGCGGGCGCTGTGCCCTCACTGTGGCCGGACGTTGCCCGGGAAGATCGGCAAGGTGCGGGTCGAGCCGGTCCCGCTCGTCGGCGGTCCTGACGCGGGGAAGACCACGTTTCTCGCCGTGGCGGTCGACGCCCTCAGGGAAACGGCCGGGGCCCGGTTCGTCGACCAGGGCGACGAACCGGGCCCCGGCCCCCAGTTGCCGAAGGCCGTCATGCTCGACGTGTCGGCCCGGATCATCTACCTGTTCGACCCTTCGGGAGAGCACTACACCGGCGCCAGCCAGGTGGAGGCGATGGGTTATCTCGCCCACGGCGAGGCGATGGTCCTGCTGATCGACCCGTTCGCGCTGCCCGCCGTCCAGGACAGCCTCGTGCCCGCCGACCGCGAGTTGCTGGCGGCCGGAGGCGTGGTCCCCTCGCGCGAAGACCCGGCCGACACCGTCCACCGGGTCCGCAACGAGCTCTCCACCCGCGCCGACGGCGGCCACCAGCGCCGCATCGCGGTGGTGGTCACCAAGGGCGACCTGCTGACCCGGACGACCACGGGCCAGGGCGCCGACGACGACCCGCGGACGTGGCTGACCAGCATGGGCATGGGCAACCTGGTCCGCGACCTGTCGAACCGGGGGTCCGAGGTCCGCTACACGACCTCGGGCCTGCCGCCGGACCCGGAGGAGATCGCGGGACTGCTGACGTGGCTGACCGGCCTGAGCGGCGAACCCACGGCTGACCGGTCGGCCGGGGAACCCTGGCGGCCGAGGTCCCGGCCCGAGGGACGTCCGCCACTCAGCTACACCGCCTTCCGGCGGCTGCTCTTCACCGCCGGCGTGGTGCTGAGTGCGGGCGCGGTGACCGGTCTGGTGCTCTGGTACATGCAACGTTCATCGGTCTGACCTGGTCGTCGCCGATAATTAGTTTGGTCGATTGACGAATTACCGAACGGGATTCTACGGTGCGGGCGCTCCCATCGAAGGAGGGCGTCATGCCCCTTCCCGTCCGCAGACTCCGACTACCGACGCAAGCACTTGCCGCCGCACTGGTGGCCGCGACACTGATCGCGCTCCCGGCGCGGGCGGCCGTCCCGGCCGCGAACGGCGTCTACACTCTGGCCTCCGCGTCCAGCGGCAAATGCCTGACCGTGGCCGGCACCGCCAACGGCGGCCCGGCCACCCAGATCGCCTGCGCCTCCGCCCACCAGTGGCGGGCCGTGCCACAGGGCGGCGTGTTCAACCTGGTCAGCGCGACCAGCACCCGCTGTCTGGACGCCCCGGCGACTCCCCAGCTCCAGCAGTGGGGCTGCGGCGACGGCCAGAAGCCCAACCAGCAGTGGACGTTCACCGCGTCCGGATTAGCGTCGGGGAAGTACCTGATCCGCAACGTCGCCACCGGCCTGTGCGTCTCCAATCAGGGCGGGTCCACCGCAGGCAACAACCCGGTCGTCCAGGAGACCTGCTCCGACGTCGCCCGGATGCAGTGGACCTTCAACCCGGCCGGCGGCCGGGCCTGGCCGGCCACCCCCGACGGCTTCGCCTCGACCGGCGGCGGCGCCACCGGCGGCGCGGCGGGCCAGACCGTGACCGTCACCACCTACGCCGACCTGGTCCGTTACGCCACGGCGAGCCAGCCGTACGTGATCAGGGTCAACGGCACCCTCAACGCCAGCCCGCGCGGCAACGAGATCAGGGTCGCCTCGAACAAGACCATCGTCGGAGTCGGGCGCGACGGCACGATCGCGGGCGGCGGCTTCTTCCTGGAGAACGTCAGCAACGTCGTCATCAGGAACCTGACGATCAGGGACACCCTGATGCCCGAGGACGACCCTGGCGACGACGTGTACGACTACGACGGCATCCAGATGGACAACGCCCACCACGTCTGGATCGACCACAACCACATCACCCGGATGAACGACGGCCTGCTCGACAGCCGTGAGGACACGACGTATCTGACCGTGTCGTGGAACATCCTGGCGGAGGGCCGCAAGGCCTTCGGCATCGGCTGGACCCCGAACGTCACCTCGCGGATGACCATCCACCACAACTGGCTGCGCGACAACAACTCCCGCAACCCGAGCGCCGACAACATCGCCTACGCCCACCTGTACAACAACTACCTGACCGGCATCACCGGCTACGGCAACTACGCCCGCGGCGGCACCCGGATGGTCCTGGAGAACAGCTACTTCGACGGCGTCCGCGACCCCTACTACCGCGACGCCACGGCCCAGCTCCGCCAGTCGGGCAGCACGGTCGTGAACTCCTCCGGCCGTCAGGAGACGGGCGGTTCCGCCTTCACCCCGAGTTCCTTCTACGCGTACCCCTCGACCCGACGGCCCAGGTCCCGACCCTGGTCCGCAATTACGCCGGCCCTCAGGCCGACATAGGTCTCTAGGAAACCTGAATGCCGCACCTGATCCGTCATGTGCGGCATTCACAATGGAACCGATGTCCGCCTCCCACGCCCGCGCCTCGCTCTCCGGCCTAGCCTTGGGTGACGCTTTCGGGTCCCAGTTCTTCGTCCCCGCCAACCGCCCCCACCTGACCGCCCGCTCTCTCCCACCGGCTCCCTGGCAGTGGACCGACGACACCGAGATGGCCTGCTCGGTGCATGACGTACTGACCAGAATCGGCAGCGTCGACGTCGACTACCTGGCCGCCGCCTTCGCCGCCCGCCACGACTTCGACCGGGGCTACGGCCCCGCCACCAACCGCCTGCTGCGCCTGGTCCGCGAAGGCGGCGACTGGCGCGAACTCGCGACCGGCCTGTTCGACGGCAAGGGCTCATGGGGCAACGGCGCCGCGATGCGGGTGGCCCCGCTGGGCGCCTGGTTCGCCGGCGACCCGGCCAGGGCCGCGCAGGAGGCGGCGCTGTCGGCCGAGATCACCCACACCCACCCCGAAGCGGTGGCCGGCGCGATGGCCGTCGCCGTGGCGGCGGGCCTGGACCCGTCCCTGTCCCCGGCCGGGTTCCTCGACCGGATCATGGAGCACGTCCCACCGGGTTTGGTCCGCAAGGGCATCGCCGAGGCCCGCCAACTGCTGACGATCAGCGACCCCCTGCTGGCCGCCCGGATGCTGGGCAACGGCCGCCAGGTCGCCGCCCACGACACGGTCCCGTTCACGCTGTGGGTGGCGGCGAGGGAACGCCGCGACTTCGAGAAGGCCATGTGGACCACCGCGTCGGCAGGCGGAGACGTGGACACGACCTGCGCGATCGTCGGCGGCATCATCGCGGCTTCGCCAGACGTGATCCTGCCCGCCGAGTGGCTCGACCGCCGCGAACCCCTGCCGGAGTGGGCAGGGGTCTAGCCGATCGGGGCTCGGCTACCCATCACCACCTGGGACGGGACACCCACCCCATTTTTCGGATGTCACTTAAATCCCTAAACAGTCCTACATCGTGAACCTTCAGCAACAGTAGTCACCTACAGCTCTGTAGCCTCCCCAACATGAACTCGACCAACGCTGCGGGCTTCTGGAGCTATACACACCGGGACAACCAAGCGGAGAACGGGCGTCTACTGCGCCTCGCCCAGGAGGTTCGCGAGGAGTTCGCCCTGCTCACGGGGAATGAACTGGAGATTTTCGTCGACCGCGAGGGGATCGAGTGGGGTGACGAATGGCGCCAGAGAATAGATGACGCACTTCAGGCCACCACCTTCTTCATCCCGATCATCACACCCCGCTATATGCAGAGCAAGGAATGCCGACGGGAGCTTCTCCTTTTCTCGGGCAAAGCCGCGAGCCTCGGTGTTAACGAACTCTTCCTGCCGATCCTGTACGCTCCGATACGACAACTCGAGCGCCCCGAAGAGAATGACGACGAGATCATTTCTCTTATTCAGCGCACCCAATACATGGACTGGCGCAAGCTACGACTGCTGGACGAGAACTCGTCCACTTACCGGGCGGAGATCAACGCCCTGGCGACGCGCCTCGTCGACATCGCGGAGCGGCTGCAGGAGAACCCTCCCCCACCTCCGACCTCTGAGGAGCTCGCCGAAGAAGCTTTCTTCCAGGGAGAGCCCGGGCTTGTCGACGTCATGGCCGACGCCGAGGGCGCCGCGGAGGCATGGCTCAAATCCATGGAAGATCTCGTCAGCTTGATGAGTGAGCTCAGAGACATGGTCGTTCCCATGACCGAGAAGCTCAAGGAGAACGACAATGCGGGGAAAGGTTTCGCCGGGCGACTCCTCCTCATGCGGGAGTTCGCCGCAGAGATGGATCCGATCGCGAACCGCCTGATGTCCATTTCGACCAGCTACGCGGAACAGGTGGTGAGAATAAATCCGGCCGTGCTCGCCGCCAAGCGAGAACTGAAAGAGGGCACCCGGAACACCACTCCGGAGGAGCGAACCGCGTACATCGAATCCATGCGCCAGCTCGCCACGAACATGGAGCCTGTCGTCGGCCTGCTGAACGGACTGATTCAAGTCCTGGACCAGAGCAAAGGTGTCAGCAGAGACATAGCCCGGCCGATCAGCAAGATGACCAAGGCTCTCAGCTACCTGCAGGACAGCCACGAACTGATGCGGCAGTGGACGATGCTCCCTGATGGCTTACCTGCCATCGCGAGCGCCGAGTGACGGTTTCCCTCACGAGAATCTCACCGGGACATGACACCGCTCAATCGACACTTCGCGCGGACCCCACGGGCACTCGCGAGGGTTGAGAACCCCAAGGGCCAGGCGTTGAGTGCCACCGGCGTCAGAGTTACGGGGGTTATGACAGAGAGTTCGATCTCTTCCACCGCCTGCAAACGCTCTCGTGACTCCGACGTGTCACGGAATCTCAAGTGCCCCATGTGATGAGTTTCAGGCTGGAATCGCCTGCTCTCACCGCGGTGACGATGGTCCCTCCCAACGGCTGGCCGAGGGTCGGAAGGGTGGCGGCCCCTGCGAGGTCGGCGCTGTCGCCCCAGCGGGTCACCGCCCCGGAGCTGGTCGTCTGCCAAAGAATGACCTTGAGGTTGCCGGATTCGGTGGAGACCGCGGTCGCCATTCGTCCGTCTGTCGCCATCGCGAGGTCGTGGCCGGTGGTGACCCCCGCCAGATCTCCGCTGTCGCCCAGCCGCTGGATTACGCCGCTGGGCTGGATGCGCCAGGTGATCAGCTTCAGTGTGTCGGATGCGGTCTTCACGGCGGTCACCGCATGTCCTGACGGGTCAAGGGCGACCTTGATCAGTCGGCTGCTTCCTGCCTGGTTACCGCTGTCGCCGAGCCGCTGTACCGCGTTGTCGGTGACGCGCCAGACGATGAGCAGGAGGTTGCCGGCACTGTTGCGAACAGCGGTGAGTACCCGATCCGCGTCCAAGGCGACCATGTCAATGTCGGTGACGTTTCCGGCCTGGGTTCCGCTGTCGGCCAGGCGCGTGAATGTATCGCCTGGCTGCATGCCCCAAGCGATGACGCGCAGGTCCCCTTCACCTGTCCGGCATGCCGTGACCCAGCGTTGCGACCTGGGGGTGACGATTCGGATCAGGCTGGCCGCACCGGCCAGGGTCCCGCTGTCCCCCCGCCGCTGGATGGAGGTGCCGTCGTCGGCGACCTGCCAGCTGATCAGCATGAGCCTTCCGGCATCCGTCCGGCAGGCGGTGATGAACCGGGAGCCTGAGATGGACCGGACGATGTCGATCGAGGTCGCGGCGCCGGCTTGATTGCCGCTGTCGGCCGTGCGAGTCAGCGAGGCGTCGGCGGCCAACCGCCAGCCGATCAGTTTCAGCGTGCCGTTCTGGGCCCGGACCGCGGTCAGCAGTCGCCCCTCGTTCTGGCGTGCAACGGCGATCTCCGCCACGAAACCGGCCTGTTGTCCGCTGTCGCCCTGGCGGCACAGGGCGGGATAGAGGCGACGGATCCCGTCGATGTCATCCTGGGTGAGCTGACGGCGGACACCTTGGTAGGAGCGGAACATGACCGCGCCCGGGACAGTTGAATGATCAAGCCCGAGCAAATGGCCGATCTCGTGCAGTGCAACGGTCTCGGTGTCGAATGTCTGGTTGGCTCCGGACAGGCTCCATGTCTCAGCGTCGTCGAAATGCAGCGCGCCGGCATTGGCTCCACCGCAGGGGGGCGGGTAGAAGGCGTGCGCCAAAGTGTTGCCGACACCGTCGAAAGCAGAGTTGTCTCCATGGGCTCCGGTGAACCAACCGACGGTGAAGTTCGCGGTCGTGGCCGTGGTCTGCTGAAAGCTCACTCCGCATAGCGCCGATGCCCACGTGCGGAAGGCGCGTTGTATCGCGGCCTGTTCGTTGGCTCCGGGGATGTCACCGGTGGCGTTGGCGAACCGGTAGGTGAAGGTTGGCGTGTTGTAGCTGCATCCACGCAGGACGAAGTCCGAGCTCGCTCCCCGGCGGGCCACCCCCACGGTAGGTCGGTCCGAGACTCCGCATCGAGCCTCCATGAGGGCATCGATGGTGACCGGATCCAGTTCACCCGTCTCCGCAAGCCCTCCGACGTGCTGGAACATCCGAAGCGCGTCGCTCGTAGGCGCGTCCAGCAGCCCCGATTCAACAGCGGTGGTCAAATATCCGTATCTAGAGAGCGTTAAGGGCTTGGGTTACGGGCTTGTGGTGGTCTGGGAGAGCTGACCGCGACTGGTTGCGGGGTTATGCAGGTGGGATGAGGTATCCCGACAGTGGCGGGCTGACCGCCGAGCAGCGTGTGAAGCGGGAAGTGGTGCGGTTACGGGCGGCCGACCGGTTCGCCGAAGGCGCCACCGACGCACAGGTGGCGCGGGAGTTCCGGGTGTCGCGAATGTCGGCCAACCGGTGGCGGCACGCCTTTGAGTCCGCCGGCCGTGAAGGACTGCTGTCCAAGGGGCCGGGCGGGGAGGTCTGCCGGCTCGACCCGGACCAGGTGGCGGAGCTGGAGACAGCGCTGGAGGCCGGACCGGCCGTGCACGGGTGGGACGATCAGTGCTGGACGTTGTCCCGGATCGCCGAGGTGGTGCGCCGCCGATTCGGGGTCGGCTACACCCCGGCCGGGATCTGGTACCTGCTGCGGCGGGCGGGATGGTCCTGGCAGGCGCCCTCCCGCAGGGCGGCCGAACGCGATGAACAGGCCATTGCCGCCTGGAAGGACGAGCAGTGGCCGATCATAAAAGGACCGCGACCCGGTTGGGGGCCTGGCTCTGCTTCGAAGACGAGGCGGCCCAGACC
>NZ_BBXD01000010.1 GCF_001570545.1 Herbidospora mongoliensis
GAGGGGAAACACCCGGTTACATTCCGAACCCGGAAGTTAAGCCCTCCAGCGCCGATGGTACTGCACCGGGGACGGTGTGGGAGAGTAGGACACCGCCGGACAATTTTTATACGAAAGCCCCGACCATTTGTGGTCGGGGCTTTCGGCGTTTCGCGGGGTTGAACGGGTAGCCCGGCCATTGCGGCCGGGCTTTCGGCGTTTCGGGGGGTATCTCGGTAGACGCGGTGTGCCGGTCGGGCCTGTCGCGCTGTGGCGGGGTGCTCTGGAACCCGGCTTCACGGCGGGATGCGTCAGTCATCCACCTGTGGAGCAACAGTGACGCGGGAACCGCAGCGGTCGATCTCACGAGCTTCGAACGCATCTGGGCCCAGTCGCAATCACTGTCGGGCTTTCCGTTGTCACTCGAAGCCCTGCACCAAGGCGGGTTGCCGGGGCCGGCATTCTCTGTTGGTGCGGCAGAGCAGTGGGCTGTGGCTGTTCTGAGGCTGTGAGTTCAGCGGGGCAATGGCCTGTCGTTCGTTTCGACGGCTACATTGATGCCCACGATGTCCCCCCGTCGTGTGATTCTCCCTCTCCTCGTAGCGCTGGCCCTGGTTCCCGGCGCCTTGTCGCATGGTGCTCTTCGGACTGCCGAGCCGGCTCCCGTTCCGATCAAGGTGGCAGCTGTGGCGCCGGTGCGGCCGGAGCCGCGGCCCGTACCGAGACCTGAACCGACGCATCCTCCCGTCGACAAGAGAAAGCTCACCAAAGCGGTGAAGCGCTATCTCGCCAAGAGGCCGGGGCGCACCTCGATCACCGTGGAGGACCTGCACAGCAAGCGGGTCTTCCGGTTCGAGTCCACGCAGATCCTGCCGACGGCCAGTGTGGCGAAGGTCGACATTCTCATGGCGCTGCTGCTGAAGGAGCGCTGGGCCGAGCTGCCCAGGAGCGTCCGGCGGGACGCCACGATCATGATTCGCTACAGCGACAACAAGGCGGCCGACCGGCTCTGGGAGCGGATCGGCCGCGAAGGTGGCCTGACCTCGGCCAACAGGACGTTCAAGCTCAAGAGGACCACCGCGGTCCCGGGGACGTGCGTCGACCTCTACTGCTGGGGGATCACCCGGACCACCACCGATGACCAGGTCCGGCTGCTGAGGTATCTGCCGAAGCTGAAGGACGGGGCCGTGGTCCGGCGGCTGATGCGCCAGGTCGTACAGGAACAGAAATGGGGAGTGAGCGCGGGGGCCTGTGCCGGGGAGCGGGTCGCGCTCAAGAACGGCTGGCTGAAGCATGTGGCCAACGACCTGTGGGCGATCACGAGTGTGGGTCTCATCGCGGATCGCTACGCGGTGGCCGTCCTCACGGAGGACAACGCCACCAGCGAGGCCGGGATCGCCAAGGTCGAGGGCCTGGTGAAGAGGGCCCTCGCCGGGTTCCGGTCGTGCCCTGAGTAAGGGCTCCTGGGTAAGGGCTAGGGGGTGACCAGGCGGTAGCCGACCCCCCTCACGGTCTGGATGAGTTTGTCGTCTTCGTCGCCGAGGCGGGCGCGCAGGCGTTTCACGTGGACGGCGATGGTGTTGGTGGACATCGCGTCCGAGGAGTGCCAGACGTGCCGCATTATCTGTTCGCGGGTCACGGTGCGGTCGGCGTTGCGCATGAGGTAGTGCAGCAACTCGAACTCGCGCAGTGGCAGGTGGACGATGCGGCCGCCCACCTTCACCTGATAGGCCGTGACGTCGAGGGCGACGTCGCCGATGGTCAGAACGGTCCGCTGGATGCCCTGGCGGCGGAACGCCGCGTGGACGAGCGGAAGCAGCTCGGGCACGCGGTACGGCCGGGCGACACACGCCGTCGCGCCGGCCGCGAGTGCCTCCATGGCCTGCTCCGCGTATCCCTCACCCACGCCCAGCAGGACCGGGACGGCCCGTGCCAGGCGTACCGCCCGCACGAAGTCGACCGGCCCGATGATGGGCAGCGACGCGCTGATGAGGACGGCGTCCGGGCGCAGTGCTCCAGCTTGGAGCAGCGCCTGGGCGCCGTCGAACACACCGGTGACGTCGATTCCCTCAGACCCGAGTTCGTGCGTCAGGTTCTCGATCAGGGCGCTGTCGGGGTCGGCGACCAACAGCATCGGTGCGGAACGAGTATCCCCGTCCACCCGGTCCTCCCCAATGTGTCGGATCAGCCGAAACGCCCGGTGATGTAGTCTTCGGTCGCTTTCACGGACGGGCTGGTGAAGATCTTGGTGGTTTCGTCCATCTCGACCAGCTTGCCCGGCTGGCCCTGGGCGGCCAGGTTGAAGAAGGCCGTCCGGTCGCTGACGCGGGCGGCCTGCTGCATGTTGTGGGTGACGATGACGATCGTGAACTCCTGCTTGAGCTTGGAGATCAGGTCTTCGATCGCCAGGGTCGAGATGGGGTCGAGCGCCGAGCAGGGCTCGTCCATCAGCAGGACCTGGGGCTTGACCGCGATCGCGCGGGCGATGCACAGACGCTGCTGCTGTCCGCCCGACAGGCCCGCGCCGGGCCTGGGGAGGCGGTCCTTGACCTCGTTCCACAGGTTGGCGCCCTTGAGGGAGTCCTCGACGATGCCGTCGAGCTCGCTCTTGGAGTAGCGGTGGTTCAGGCGCAGGCCCGCGGCCACGTTGTCGTAGATCGACATCGTGGGGAACGGGTTGGGGCGCTGGAACACCATGCCGATGGTGCGGCGGACCGACACCGGGTCGACGTCGGAGCCGTAGAGGTCCTGCTCCTCCATGCGGATCTTCCCGGTGACGCGGGCGCCGGGGATGACCTCGTGCATGCGGTTCAGGGTGCGCAGGAAGGTCGACTTGCCACAGCCGGACGGGCCGATGAAGGCCGTCACCGCTCGGGCGTCGATGGTCATGTTGATGCCCTCGATGGCCTTGTGGCCGCCGTAGTAGGCGTCGACGTCGGTGACCTCGATCTGTTTGGCCATGGCGATTACCTCTTCCTCGCGGGCGAGCGCCAGTACGTGATGAGGCGCGCGGCCAGGTTGAGCAGCATGATGATCACGATCAGGGTGAGCGCGCCGGCCCAGGCGCGGTCGATCGCGGTGTCGTTGGGCCGGGCGGCCTGGTCGAACACGTACAGCGGAAGACCCATCTGCGGCCCGTTGAACGGGTCCTCGTTGATGGAGTCGGTGAAGAAGACCGTCAGCAGCAGCGGCGCCGTCTCACCGGCGACACGGGCGACGGCCAGCATGACGCCGGTCACGATGCCGGTGAAGGCGGTGGGCAGCACGACCTTGACGATGGTGCGCCACTTGGGCACGCCCAGGGCGTAGGAGGCCTCGCGCAGGTCGTTGGGGACCAGCAGCAGCATCTCCTCGGCGGCCCGGACGACCGTCGGCAGCATCAGGATCGCCAGGGCCAGCGCGCCGGCCCAGCCGGAGAACGGCATGCCCAGGATGAGGATCCAGAAGGCCAGTACGAACAGACCGGCGACGACCGAGGGGACACCGGTCATGATGTCGACGAAGAAGCTGATGTAGCGCTTGAGGCGGCCGTTGGCGCCGTATTCGACCAGGTAGATGGCGGTCAGCAGGCCGATCGGCACCGAGATGATCGAGGCCAGCGCGACCTGCTCCAGGGTGCCGATGATGGCGTGGTAGGCGCCGCCGCCGGCGTCCCTGGCCCCGATGTTGCGCATCGAGTGGGTCAGGAACTCCATGTCGAAGCGGGCCATGCCGTTGGAGACGACCAGCCACAGGACCGAGATGAGCGGGACGACCGCGATGGCGAACGCCAAATAGACAAGGAACTGAACGCCCTTGTCCTTGAACCGGCGCATGCCGGAGACGCGTTGGATTTCAGGGGTGACGGCACTCACGCGGCGACCCTCGCGTATTCCTTGCGGCGGGAGATGACCCAGCGGGCGGCCATGTTCACCAGCAGGGTGATGATGAACAGCACCAGACCGGATGCGATCAGGGCGCCACGGCCGATGTCGTTGGCCTCACCGAAGCCGTTGGCGATGTTGGCCGCGATGCTGTTGCCGTTGGCGCTGAGGATCTCGAAGCTGATCGTGAAGGTGGCGGGGAAGATCAGGGCCACCGCGATGGTCTCACCCATCGCGCGGCCGAGGCCGAGCATGGCGGCGCTGATGACGCCGGGGCGCCCGAACGGCAGCACGCTCATCCGGATCATTTCCCACCGGGTCGCGCCGAGGGCGAGAGCCGCCTCCTCCTGGAGCTTGGGGGCCTGGAGGAAGACTTCCCGGGAGATGGCCGCGATGATCGGCAGGATCATGATCGCCAGGACGAGCGACCCGACGAGCATCGACCGGCCGACGACCTGGTCGCCGCCGAAGATCGGGATCCAGCCGAGGTAGTCGTTCAGGAACTGGGAGGGCCCGCGCATGAACGGGACCAGGAAGATGATGCCCCACAGGCCGTACACGACCGAGGGGACCGCCGCGAGCAGGTCGATGACGTAGCCCAGGGCCGAGGCCAGCCGTCGCGGCGCGTAGTGGGAGATGAAGAGGGCGACCCCGATCGCGATGGGCGTGGCGATGATCAGCGCCAGGAAGGAGCTGACGACCGTACCGAACGCGAGCGCGGCGATGCCGAACTTCGGCTCTGAGGCGTTGGCGTTCCACGTCAGCTCGCTGAGGAACGACGCGGTGTTCGCCTGGAGCGCGGGGATGGCCCGGACGATCAGGAAGACCGCGATGGCCGCCATGATGCCCAGCAGGAGAACGCCCGCGCCGGTCGATGCGTAACGGAAGGGGCCGTCGCCCCGGCTGCGCCGGAAGGCGGACCGGCTCTGGGGAGCCGACCCGCCTTCGCGCGTTTGCGTGGAGGTCGCCATTGGCTAGGCGATGGCCTCAACCGCGGTACGGACCTTGGCGACCAGGCTGGCCGGCAGCGGCGCGTAGCCGAGGTCGGTCAGAACCTGCTGGCCCTCGTCCGAGGCGGTGTAGGTGAGGAAGCCCTTGACGAGGGGCAGGTCCGTGGCGGAGAGGCCCTTCTCGCAGGTGATCTCGTAGGTCACCAGGACGATCGGGTAGGCGCCGGCGGCCGAGGTGGCGTAGTCGATCTTCAGCTTGAGGTCGTTGCCGGTGCCCTCGACGGTGGCGGCCTCGACGGTCAGACCGGCGCTCTGCGGGGTCAGCTCGACGAACTCGCCGGAGCCGTTGGCGACCTTGGACTTCTGCAGGCCGGAGTTCTCGGCGTAGGAGAGCTCGACGTAGGAGATGGCGCCCTCGGTCGACTTGACCGAGGCGGCGATCTGGTCGGAGCCCTTGGCGCCCTGGCCCTTGGCCTCGGCCGGCCACGCCTTGCCGGGCTCGTGCGGCCACTCGGCGGTGGCGGCCAGGAACTTGGTGAAGTTGTCGCTGGTGCCCGACTCGTCCGAGCGGTGGAACGCCTGGATGTCGGTCGAGGGCAGCGTGGCGTCGGGGTTGTCGGCCTTGATCGCGGCGTCGTCCCACTTGGTGATCTGGCTGTTGAAGATTCCACCGATGGTCTTCGGCGAGAGCTGGAGGCCCTCGACACCGGGGAGGTTGTAGACCACGGCGACCGGGCCGACGACCATCGGAAGGTTGATGGCCTTGCCGGTGGCGCAGCGGGCGTCGGCCTGAGCGGGCTCGTCTTCCTTGAGCGCGGAGTCGGAACCGGCGAACGCGACGGTGCCGGCGATGAACGCCTGCACGCCGGCGCCAGAACCGCTCGGCTGGTAGTTGATGCTCACACCGGAGTTGGCGCCCTGGAACGCCTTCTTCCACTCGTCGATGGCGTTGGCCTGAGCCGAGGAGCCGGCGGCGTTGATGGTGCCGCTCAGCGCGGCGTCACCCGACGGCGCGGAAGCGGCGGCGGTCGTGCCCCCCGCCGGAGCGGTCTCGGTGGCGCCAGTGTTGTCGTCGGTCCCACACGCGGCGAGCGACAGCACGCCGGCGATGGCGGCTACAGCGAGCCGGCCTGCATACTTCACGGCTGAATCCTCCTGGATTGTTTCTTCAACAACCGGGAGGCTAGGGTCCGAAAGTGGCCTGATGACTGGACGAAGGTGAACGAAGAATGAACGGGTCAGGTCCCCTTTGCGTAGGTCTCGGCAGATAACAGGCAGGTCACAGGCTTGTTGCGGCGTTAATGAAAACCCCGCCCCACTCCGGAGCGGGGTTCTCTGGACCGATCTAGTAACTGCTGGTCGCGCGCAGCCGGTCGTCGAAGTCGCGGACCAGCAACGATGGCGGGCCCTCGTAGTCGCGGCGGAATCGCCGCACCCGGTGAAGGACCCTCTCGGACGAATAGACGACCCCCGCCTTGAGCGCCTCTCCGGCCAGGGAGAAGGCCTCGTCGACCTCGCCTGCCATCCGGCGGGCGGTGGCGACCTCGAGCATCAGCAGCGCCTGCTGCTTGGCGGCGGGGCGGACGGAGATGAGGGATTCGGCGAAGGCCGACACCGCGTCGTGGGGACGGCCCAGCCGGACCATCACCAGCGCGCGATATCCGGCCAGCTTGCCGGGATCGAAGGGGAAGACCCACGGCCAGGGCGGGGCCTTCTGGCGTTCGCTCTGCGCGACGGCGATCTCCGCGTCGCGCAGGCAGTTGAGCGCGGCCATGACGTCGCGTTTGCCCGCGTGGCCGAGCGCCTCGATGCAGGACAGCCAGGCCCGCGCGGTGGCCGGCGGGTTGCTCCCGGCCTGCGCCCTGGCCTGGGCGACCATCGACAGCCCGAGCACCGGATCGTCGTGGTCGATCTCGAAGGCGGCCAGGCTGCCCAGCATGTAGGCCTCGAGCAGTGTGTGTTCGGCCCGGCGGGCCGAGTCGACCGCGAACCGGTAGAACATGCGGGCGGTGCCGATGTCCTGCATGTCGGCGTGTAACCAGGCGGCGAACCCGGCGGCCTCGCTGACGGTCGGGCAGACCTCCACCGCGAACGGTGTCTCCGCCGACCGGGCCAGGGCCCGCTTGGTGAGTTCGACGTGGGCGACCGCGCCGCGCGCGAGTTCGCGGGCGGGGGTCTCGGCCTCCAGCCGGCGCTGCGCGCCGGTGATCGCGGCGAGGGAGCTCGCGGTCGTCTCGTCGGCCGAGCGGTAGGTGATGGACGGCGCCACGGGCATCACGGCGAGGAAGGCTATCTTGCTGAAGTCGCGGCGTTTCGTGGGGTCTTCACCCCCCGCGTCGCCAATGCGGAGCAGGTATTGCGGGATGCCGACCTGACGCGCGAGGTCGCGGATCTGGTCGACGGTGAGCGACTGGCGCCCTCTGAGCACCTTGGAGACCCAGCTCTGGGAGTAGCCGAGATGGTCGGCGAGCTGGCCCTGCGTCCATCCGCGAACGGATCGGACCTGATCGAGAATCGTCGCCATGTCGCACTCGGCGAGCGCGTTGGCGACCGGCGGCCGGGCCCAGAAGTCCGGCGGCAGACCGTTTCCGTCATGACCCATGACGGTAAGTTACGCCCATTCACGACGTCACGCTGGAATTCGCCGGACGAATATCGCGATTTCTGATGGTGGTCGCGTATTCCACGGGATCGGCCCAGGTGGTGAGGATCGCGGCATGGATGCCCCCACCAAGACAGTCTCACGTGGAAAGGTCATGACCACCTATCACGGCCCGCACGTGCCGAGCCATCCCGATCCGGACGCCAGGCCGCTGACCTGGCGTCCAGGCGCGCGGTGGACCGATCGCGAGCGGATCCGGGCCCATTCGTGCTCGTGCCGGGGAGTGGTCTTCGAATTCGTCGGGGCGGCGGGTCAGTACTTCATTCGCCGTACGACATTGCAATCCCACCTGATCGAGGAGACCGAACGGATGGTCTCCTCGCGCGCCGAACAGATGTGGGCTGACCTTTTCTCCGGAAAAGTCTATTAGGCGAGCTTTTTTAGCACGTTGGTGTGCAGAAGTCCGTTCGAGCACACCATGCTCCCGCTGTCGAGCGGCGGTCTGCCGTCGACGCCGGTGCACGCACCGCCGGCCTCTTCCACGATCACGGTGAGCGCGGCCATGTCCCATGGCGACAGTTCCGGTTCGGCCGAGACGTCCACCGCACCCTCGGCCACCATCATGTGGGACCAGAAGTCGCCGTAGGCCCGCGTCCGCCACACACTGCGCGTCAGATCGAGGATGTTGTCGAGTTTCTCCTGCTTCTCCCAGCCGCTCAGGCTGGAGTAGGAGAAGGACGCGTCATCCAGTTTCGCGACCGACGACACCTGGCAGCGGGTGGCCTTGGTCAGACTGCGGCCGGTGAACGCGCCGCCGTCACGGGCCGCCCACCAGCGCCGCTGGAGGGCGGGTGCGGAGACGCATCCGACGACCACCTGGCCTTCGTCCATGAGGGCGATCAGGGTCGCCCACACGGGCACGCCGCGCACGAAGTTCTTCGTCCCGTCGATCGGGTCGATGACCCACGAGCGCATCCCGTAGCCCGTTTTGCCGAACTCCTCGCCAATGACGGCATCACGGGGGCGAGCCCGGCGCAGGGTGCCCCTGATCGCCTCTTCGACCGCCCGGTCGGCGTCGCTGACCGGGGTCAGGTCGGGTTTGGTCTCGACCTTCAGGTCCACGGCCTTGAAGCGGCGCATCGTGATGTCGTCGGCCGCATCGGCCATCACGTGCGCGAGTCGCAGATCATCGCTGTAAGCCGTCACAGATCACACGCTAGCGGTATTCGCCGTATTTTCCGCAGACCCGGAACCGCGGCAGACCCTACCAGTGAGTAACATGCCGTCCATGACCACTTTCGACACGGGGGACCTGTTCCTGCAGAGCGTTCCCTTCGCGCGCACCCTCGGCGTGTCTTTCGACTCCGTCGACTCCGGTACGGCTGTCGCCCGCCTCGCCGACCGTCCCGACCTGCACAACCACGTCGGCGGACCTCATGCGGGAGTGGTGTTCTCGCTGGCCGAGTCGGCTTCGGGGGCGGCCATGCTCTCGCTGTTCGGGGACACCCTCGACCGGGCGACGCCGCTGGCGACGGTGGGGCGGGTGGCGTACAGGAAACTGGCTCTCGGCGACCTGACCGCCGAGGCGGTCGTGCGGGCCGAGCGCACGGCGGTGCTGGCGGAACTGGACGCGGGCAGGCGCCCCGAGTTCGTGGTCGAGGTGGCGGTGCGGAACGCGGAAGGCGTGACCGTCGCGGAGGTCACTGTCGACTGGACCCTGCGGCCCAACCGCTAATCCTCTTCTGGAGTGCCCTCACGACTGTTGAGCAACCGGCGAAGCGACGTGAGACGGGCCTGGTCGCCGTGGCCCTCGGCCACGAAGCGGTCGAGGGCGCAGTCGGCGCCCAGGTGGGTGCAGCCCTTCGGGCAGTTGACCGCGGCCTCGTTGAAGTCGGGGAAGGCGACCAGCACGTTGTCGATCTCGACGTGGCCGAGCCCGAAGCTGCGCACCCCCGGCGTGTCGATGATCCAGCCGCCCTCGGGCAGCTCCAGCGCGACGGCGGAAGTAGAGGTGTGCCGGCCCCGGCCGGTGACCGCGTTGACGTGGGAGACCGCCCGGCCCGCCGTCGGCACCAGCTCGTTGACCAGTGTCGATTTGCCGACGCCTGAGTGGCCGACCAGCACGCTCACCCGGCCGGTGAGGCGGTTGCGCACCTCGGCGAGTTCGCCGCCCCGCTGCACCACGATGTGGTCGACGCCGAGCGGTTCGTAGAGCGAGATGAGCTCGTCGGGCGCGGCCAGGTCGGCCTTGGTGAGGCAGAGCAGCGGGTCGATGTCGGCGTCGAACGCCGCCACCAGCAGCCGGTCGATCATGCGCGGACGCGGCGGCGGATCGGCCAGCGCGGTCACGATGACGAGCTGGTCGGCGTTGGCCACGACCGGGCGCTCGACCTCGTCGTAGTCTTCCGCGCTGCGCCGCAGCATCGAGCGGCGTTCCTCGCGGCGGACGATCCGGGCCAGCGAGTCGGGCTTGCCGGACACGTCACCGACGACGGCGACCTGGTCGCCGACCACGATGCCCTTGCGGCCCAGCTCACGGGCCTTCATCGCGGTGATCACCGTCGAGGGGCCGGTGGCCAGGACGTCGCGGCCGGTCAGCACCGTGTAGCGGCCCCGGTCGACGGCGATGACGAACCCCGGCACCGCCTCTTCGTGGGCGGGCCGCAGCCGGGTGCGCGGCCGGGAGCCCTTGCCCGGCCGGACCCTGACGTCGTCTTCGTCGTACTCGCGCCTTTTCAGGACGCGTCTCCCTGCAGCATCGTGGTCCACATCGTGGCGAACTCGGGCAAGGTCTTGGCGGTCGTGGCGATGTTCTCCACCTCGACGCCGGGTACGGCCAGCCCGATGACCGCGCCCGCGGTGGCCATGCGGTGGTCGTCGTAAGAGTGGAAGACGCCGTCGTGCAGCGGCTTGGGGAAGATCTCCAGACCGTCGTCGGTCTCCCGGGCGTCGCCGCCGAGGCGGTTGATCTCGGTGGCCAGCGCGGCGATGCGGTCGGTCTCGTGACCCCGGATGTGGGCCACGCCCCGGATGCGGGTCGGCGAGTCGGCCAGGGCGGCGATGGCCACGATCGTCGGGGTCAGCTCGGCCTCGTCGCGCAGGTTGACGTCGACACCCTTGATGGAGCCGCCGCTGACGGTCAGGCCCTCGGAAGTCAGCTCGACCCGGGCGCCCATGTCGGTGAGCAGCTCACGCAGCCGGTCGCCCGGCTGGGTGGTCTCGGCCGGCCAGTGGGGGATCGTCACCGAACCGCCGGTGACCATCGCGGCGGCGAAGAACGGCGCCGCGTTCGACAGGTCGGGCTCGACGGTGAAGTCGATGGCCGCGATCGGGCCGGGCAGCACCCGCCACACGTAGGGCTCGAGGTCGTCGACCTCGACCCCACGGGCCCGGAGCATCTGCACGGTCATCGCGATGTGCGGCATCGAGGGCACCGGCCGGCCGACGTGACGGACCGTCACCCCCTTCGGGAACCGGGCCGCCGCCAGCATCAGCCCGGAGACGAACTGCGAAGAACCGGACGCGTCGACCGTCACCTCGCCACCCGTGATCGGGCCGCGGATCGTGAACGGCAGCCGGTCGCCCGCGACATGGGCGCCCAGACCGCGGAGCGCGTCGAGGATGGTGCCCATCGGCCGCTTGCGGGCGTGGGCGTCGCCGTCGAAGGAGACATCACTGTCGGCCAGCGCCGCGATCGGCGGCAGGAAGCGCATGACGGTGCCGGCCAGGCCGGTGTCGATGTGGCCGCCGCCGATGAGCGGGCCGGGCGTCATCTCCCAGTCGACGGCGGAGGTGGTCGCGTTGGAGGGCGTCATCGCCGCGCCGAGCTTGCGCAGGCCGTCGGTCATCAGGTCGGCGTCGCGGCTGCGCAGCGCCAGGCGGACCCGCCCGCGACCCTCGGCCAGCGCGGCCAGCGGCAGGGCGCGGTTGGTCACGGATTTGGAACCCGGCAGCGCCACGGTGGCGGTCACCGGGCCGGACGCGACGGGCGCGGGCCACAAGGGAGCGGACATAGGCATAAGCCTATCGGCGGGTGGCAGTCTGGAGTGATGTGCGGAAGATACGCGTCGGCGCGTAAGCGCCACGAACTGCTCGAGGAGTTCGAGGTCGAGCTCGACTCGGAAGAGGAGCTCGAACCCGACTACAACGTCGCCCCCACCAAGAACGTGTACGCGGTCATGAGCCGCGTCCCCAAGGACGAGGGCGCCACCCGGCCGATCCGCCAGCTGCGGGTGGTCCGCTGGGGCCTGGTCCCGAGCTGGGCCAAGGACCCCTCGATCGGCTCTCGCATGATCAACGCCAGGATCGAGACGGTCGCCGAGAAGCCCGCCTTCCGCAAGGCCTTCGCGACCCGCCGCTGCCTGCTGCCCGCCGACGGCTACTACGAGTGGATGCCGACCGACGACAAGCGCAAGCAGCCCTACTTCATCCACCCGGAAGACGGCGGCGTGCTGGCCATGGCGGGCCTGTACGAGTTCTGGAAGGACCCGGAAGGCGAGTGGATCTGCACCTGCACGGTGATCACCCAGGACGCCGAAGACCGCCTGGGCCACATCCACGACCGCATGCCCATGCTGATCGCCCGGGACAAGTGGACCGAATGGCTCGACCCGGGGGTTTCGGATGCCTCCGAACTCCTCGTTCCGGCCACTTCGGCGGGCCTGGTCGCCTACCCGGTCGACCCGGCGGTCGGGAACGTCCGCAACAACGGTGAGCGGCTCATCTCCCCACTTCAGGACAGTGGTGACACCAATTCGCCGTTCTGAGTGGCGCCGGGGGTAAGGAGCGCGAGGAGCAACAGGGTGCCGCGTCCGTTGATGCGGCACCCTGTCATGCTCGGTGGTGATCGTCAGCTGGTGGAGCCGCTCACCGTCGTGCCGGTCTTGGTGACGTAGTACGTGAGCTGTCTTCCACTCCAGAAGTGGAAGGTGAGCGTGATGCGTCCGTCGTTGGTCTCGGCGAAGAACTCGGGCTTCATGATGATCGTGCCGGCGTTGTAGTCGGGCTGGAAGTTCGACCAGAACTCTTTGTAGGTGGTCCAGTTGGCCGGGCCGGCCGGGCTTCCGTTGGCGTACTTGGCCTCCATGGTGGCCAGTTGGTCACCGCGGAACTGCGTGGGGATCGCGAAGGAGCTCGTCGTCCCGCCGGCGGCGCTCTGGGTCGGCGGGTCGGAGGTGATGATGCTGATCTGCCACGGCGTCCCCTGGGAGAAGCGGGCGTTGATGGTGGCGTTCACTCCGTAGGCCCGGTTGCCGGCCAGCCGCGTCAGGGCGGACGAGGTGAGCGTCAGGGTGGTCCCGGACACCGTGTAGTCGGCGCCCTGGCTCAGCGCGGTGCCGCCCTGCGACAGTCCCTGGAAGGTGGTGCCGTTCAGGTTGAGGGTGAGCGTCCTGCCGGGGATCGTGCCGGTGCGGGGGACGTAGACCTGATCGGAGGAGGCGGTGCCCGAGCGGGTGGTCCAGCTGGCCTTCTGCATGTCGAGCACGCCCTGGTCGCGCCAGGTGAGGGTGTTGCGGTTCAGGAACGAGCCGGCGTCCCACAACATGGTGGTCAGGTTGCGGATGCGGGCGTGGTATCCCACGGCCTCCAGGTACTTCAGGAGCTCGCCTCGCTCGATGATGCCCGGCCGTGTGTAGTCGTAGCTGAGCAGCGCCCATTCTCCGATGATCACCGGGATGCCGCGTGAGACGAACGTGTTGCGCACCCGGTCGAAGGCGCCGACCAGGTCCTGCTCGACGGCGCTGTCGTACCTCGTGCCGCCGGCGATGTTCACGCTGAACGGCCAGTAGCCGTAGAAGTGGACGGTGGCGGCGATGTTGGGATCGCGCAGGGCGGCGATGGTGGAGCTCAGCGCGTCCAGCCGGACCTGCTCCCCGCTGGTGTGCAGGGTGGGCAGCACGAGAACGCGGGTGGTGTTGCCGCCGCCGGTCTGGCGGACCAGCCGGACGAACTCGGTGTTGAGGGTGTTCACCAGCTGGTCGCCCTGCTCGTCACTGGAGGTGCCGGCGAACTGCGGTTCGTTGATGCTCTCGAACAGCACTCTGGACGAGTGGTCGCGGAAGGCGCCGGCGAGCTGACGCCACAGGGCGGTGTAGCGGTTCATCACCGTCGTGGGGTCGGAGGGGTAGGTGTTGATCCACTGCCAGGAGTCGTGGTGCAGGTTGATCAGCACGTGCAGGTCTTCGGCCAGGGACCAGTCGACGATCTGGCGCACGCGGTTCAGCCACGCGGTGTCGATGGTGTAGTCGGGGGCCGGTCCGTGGTGGTTGCTCCAGGTGATCGGGATACGGATGCTCTTGTATCCCTGCGCCCTCACTTGGCGCAGCATCGCCTGCGTGGTCAGTGGGTTGCCCCAGGCCGTCTCGTCGGGGATCGCGTCGAGCGTGTTGCCCAGGTTCCAGCCGGGCTGCATCGCGGCCACGACGGCCATCGCGTTGCCGGGCGTCGGCGACGGGCTGGGCGAGGGGCTTGGTGAGGGGCTTAGTGAGGGTGACGGGCTGGGTGACGGCGATGGACTGGGCGACGGTGACGGGCTGGGGGATGGGCTGGCCGTCGGGCCGTTGCAGGTGACGCCGTTCAGGGTGAAGGACGTCGGCGCGGTGTTGGCGTTCGTCCAGGTGCCGTTGAAGCCGAAGGAGACCGTCGCCCGGGTCGCGATGGCGGCGTTCCAGTTCAGGTTCGCCGCGGAGACCTGCGCCCCGGAGGTGGTGACGGTGGCGCTCCAGGCATGGCTGACTCCCTGGCCGGACGGGAAGGTCCAGGCAAGTTTCCAGCCGTTGATCGGATCGCCGAGGTTGGTGACGTCCACATTCGCGGTGAACCCGCCCGGCCATTGCGCGGAGACGGTGTAGGCGACGTTGCAGCCGGTCGCCGCCTGGGCGGGGGCGGCGGTCGTGGCCACGGCCGTGACCGTTGTCAACGCGATGGCCGCGCCGACGAGTGCGCTGACCCACCGGCGCACTCTTGGTGAACTCTGCATTGGTTACTCCCTTGGGCGCGTCAGGCCGGCGGCGTCCGATCGGCACTGGGCGTGTCGAAGTGGTCTCGGTCGGACACGGGCGGAGGTCGCCTGGACCTTCGCCGACCTCCTGGATGTGGCGTGGCGCGTCGGCGCGCGCACCGCGCACGCCGACGAACTGCGGTCTGGGCCTGACCACCAAGCCGCCTCGCCAAGAAAGTTTCTCCTCAAATGGCGAGAAACATAACTTAAGGAGAAGACTCGGAATTCGTCCACTTGCCATCAAAAACGGAGGGATCGGTATCAAAGCCACGTGCCAGACAAGGCATGACTACCTGTGGGAACCGCATCCGCCGCGAAAGCATCCCGGCAATCGTTCTGAAAGTTTCAGGCGGGCCAGGTGATATCGCACACGACGGACTATTCTGACGCCGGGAGCGGCCGTCGTGCCGACCGGTTCGGTTTCGACGGAAGGGGCCGGATTGTCGTACACCGAGCCAGACGAAGCGATCGACGACGTGGATGCGGGCAGAGGTGACCCGTCCCGTCCCGTGACGATTTCCTACATCGCCGAGACGGCCGGGGTGTCGGTCCCCACCGTCTCCAAAGTGATCAACGGGCGAGCGGGGGTCGCGGCCGAGACCCGCGCCCGTGTCGAGGCGCTCATCAGCGAGTTCGGCTATCGCCGGGCCAACCGCCGCAATCTCGTGGAACTCGTCTTCAGCCGTCTGGAGGACCTCTGGGGCATGGAGATCATCCGTGGGGTGGAGCAGGTGGCCCGCGAGCAGCGCGTCGCGGTCGTCCTGACCGAGTTCGGCCCGCGCCCGGATGCCGTGGCCCATCCGATCGACGCCACGGTCGCGCGCCGGCCGGCCTGCGTGGTGACGGTCGCGCAGCTCTCCCAGGAGCAGCGTGACCAGTTGCGCGCCAAGGAGATTCCGTTCGTGGTCTTCGACCCCACGGTCGAACTGCCCGACGGCGTGCCGTTCGTGGGCGCCACCAACTGGGCGGGTGGCCGCTCGGCCGCGCGCCACCTGATCGAGCTGGGACACCGCCGGATCGGCATGGTCGCCGGCCCTGATCACGTGCTGTGCTGCCGGGCCCGTCTGGACGGTTACCGCGCCGCCCTGGAGGGGGCCGGTCTGGCTCTGGACCCCGACCTGGTCGTGCGCACGGAGCTGACCAGAGACCACGGACGCGTGGCCGCCCTCACCCTGCTGACGGCGCGGAACCCCCCGACGGCGATCTTCGCGTGCAACGACCTGCAGGCACTCGGCGTCTACCAGGCCGCACGCGAGGTGGGATCGCGCATCCCGCAGGATCTGAGCGTGGTCGGGTTCGACGATCTGCCCGTCGCCGCCCTGGTCGATCCACCCCTGACGACGGTCCATCAGCCGCTCGCCGAAATGGCCGTCGCCGCCACGGAGCTGGCGCTCGCCCTGGGACGCGGCGAGGCGCCCACCCGGGTCGGCATCGAACTCGCCACCACGTTGACGGTCCGCGCCAGCACTGCGCCGCCGAGCCGGGACGCCGGAGCCGTCGCTCCCGGATGAGGACGCTTCGTGGGCGAGCCTGGAGAACTTCATCGACCGCGTGGAGAGTGTCACCGTGGTCTGAGCGGCGTACCGCGGAGCCCGGCCGCGAGCCGACCGTCCCTGAGTCGCCAGGGCGAATCGGCTCGCGGACCTCGGGCCAGGGGTTAGCTGCGCAGGGTCCACCGCTGGTTCTGCTGTCCGTTGCAGGTCCAGAGGATGAGTCTGGTGCCGTTGGCCGTGCCGGCCGCGTTGGCGTCGAGACACTTACCGGACTGCACGCCGGTGATGCTGCCGTTGGAGTTGACGGTCCACTGCTGGTTGGTTCCGCCGTTGCAGTCCCAGATGACCACCGGGGTGCCGTTGGCGGTGCCCTGACCGGAGGCGTCCAGGCACTTGTTGCCGGACACCTGCAGCTGCCCGGACGAGGTGCGCGTCCATCTCTGGGTGGTCGTCGTGGTGGAGCAGTCCCACAGGTGGACGGCTGAGCCGTTGGCGCTGCTGTTGTTGATCACGTCGACGCACCGGCTGGATTGGCCGCCGACGATCTGGACGCCCTGCTGGGGGTTGGTGCCGGACGGCGCGTAGACGGCGGCGGCGATGTTGGCCTGGACGGCGTTCTCGGTGTCGGCCGTCGGATAGCCGGAGGTCATGACGCCCTCGTAGAAGGTGCCGCGGGCGCCGTTGCTGTTGTCGCCGCCGATGCCGAGCAGGATCGCGCCCTCCTTCTTCATCGGGTGGTAGCCGTTGGGCCGCCGCCCGTCGAAGTAGGTCGTCAGGCCACCCGACTGCGCGTTGCCGCCCCGGATCGCCCAGTGGTTCGGCTCGCCCTTGACGATGGCGGTGACGAAGCGGTGGTTGATGGACGGCATGGGGTTGTAGCGCGGGTTCACTCCGGTGAACAGGCCCCACTCCATGTCGGCCATGATCCACGGGCCGGCTCCGTCGCCGTAGCCCCACCAGTTGTTGTTCCCGAAGTAGATGGTCTCCATGATGCCGATGTCGTCGGCCTGGCCGTTCGTCTGGGCGTTGCCGTAGTCGAAGCAGCACCCCCCGTTGTAGTGCGTGCCGTCCAGGACGGCGTACATTCCCTCGGGCTGGTCGCCGGTCGCGATGCCGTTGGTGCTGTTGTTGCGGTAGCCGGAGCCGGGTGCGATGTAGACGCCGTAGGCCTTCTGGCCGCTGATGGTGACCGGGGCGGCCTTGGCGTCGGCGAGGTTGTCCGATCCGCCGGGACCGGGGCCGGGTACGGCGCCGCCGGGACCCTGGGTGAGGCGGTTGTTGCGGCCGGACTGGTCGTAGATGACGGTGATGACGCAGTTGGTGCCGGAGCAGAAGGAGTCCTGGGTGGCGGCGTTGGCGACACCTCCCGCGCTCAGGACGCCGATGTCGCGGGTGGTGTTGTCGGAGGAACGCCTGACCTGGTAGAGCGAGCCGTTGAAGGCGCCGTACAGAGCGCGGGTCGTGCTGTGCGCGGCGACGCAGGGAGTGCCGCCGGCGGCGTAGATGTCACACGGGCCGGTGGTGGCGGCCTGGGCCGAGGGCGCGCCCACGGCCACGTAACTCGTGGCGACGAGGCACGAGACCCCGGCGGCGGCCATGAGGCGTCTGAACTTGTTCTTCATGTTCATCGCAGGGTCCACTTCTGGTTGGCGCCGCCGTGACAGGTCCAGATGTGCAGCTTGGTGCCGTTGGCGGTGCCGTAGGCGGCCGCGTCCAGGCACTTGTTCGCGCCGACGGCGGTGATGGTGCCGTCGGAGTTGACGTTCCACTGCTGGTTGGCCTGGCCGTTGCAGTCCCAGATGATCACCGCGGTGCCGTCCGCGGTGCCGGCGCCGGACACGTCCAGGCACTTGTTGCCGTACACCTGCAACTGCCTGCTAGAGGTGTGGGTGAAGCGCTGATTGGTGCCGCTCCCGCAGTCCCACAGGTGCAGCTGGGTGCCGTTGGCGGTGCTGGCGCTCGGCACGTCGACGCACCGGTTCGACTGGCCGCCGACGATCTGGACGCCCTGCTGGGGGGTGCCGCCGGCAGGAGCGTAACCGGCGGCGGCGATGTTGGCCTGGACGGCGTTCTCGGTGGCCTCCGTCGGATAACCGGAGGTCAGCACGCCCTCGAAGAAGGTGCCCCGGCCGGAGACGCTGTTGTCGCCGCCGATGCCGAGCAGGATGGCGCCCTCCTTCTTCATCGGGTGGTAGCCGTTGGGCCGCCGCCCGTCGAAGTAGGTGGTCAGGCCACCCGACTGCGCGTTCCCGCCCCGGATCGCCCAGTGGTTGGACTCGCCCTTCACGATGGCGGTGACGAAACGGTGGTTGATCGGCGCGAGGTTGTTGTAGCCCGCGTTCACCCCGGAGAACAGGCCCCACTCCAGGTCGGCCATGATCCAGGGCCCGGCTCCGGCCCCGTAGCCCCACTGCTTGTTGGCGCCGAAGTAGACGGTCTCCATGATGGCGGGGGCGTCGGCCTGGCCGTCGGTCTGCGCGTTGCCGTAGTCGAAGCAGCACCACTGGTTGTAGTGGGTGCCGTCCAGGACGGCGTAGATGCCCTCGGGCTGGTCGCCGGTGGCGACGCCGTTGGTGTTGTTGTTGCGGTAGCCGGTGCCGGGTTCGATGCGGACGCCGTAGGCCTTCTGGCCGCCGACGGTGATCGGGGCCGCCTTCGCGTCGGCCAGGTTGTCCCAGCCGCCGGGGAGGGGACCGGGCCAGTAGCCGGGCGGCGCCTGGGTGAGGCGGTTGTTGCGGCCCGACTGGTCGTACAGGATCGTGATCACGCAGTTGGTGCCGGCGCAGAAGGAGTCCTGGGTGGCGGCGTTGACCACCCCGCCCGCGCTCAGCACGCCGATGTCGCGGGTGGTGTTGTCGGAGGAACGCCTGACCTGGTAGAGCGGGCCGTTGAAGGCGCCGTACAGAGCGCGGGTCGTGCTGTGCGCCGCCACGCACGGGGTGCCGCCGGCGGCGTAGATGTCGCACGGGCCGGTGGTGGCGGCCTGTGCGGACGGCGCGGCCACGGCCACGTAACCGCTCGCGGCGACGAGTAATGAGATGCCGGCGGCGGCCATGAGGCGGCTCAGCCTCTTCTTCACGTTCATCGAATCAGCTCCTGGTTCGTTTCTGGCTGTTCGTACCGGTGCGGGACATCCCGGCGCCGGCCAGCACGGGCGAGGAAGGGCTGTACGGGATGCACGACACCCGGAACAGCACGATCGAATCGATTCGACCGCAGACTAGATCTCGCCTCCAGCGCCGTCAACAACATGTGTCAGGAGGTGAACGCCCCCGTTTGGTGCGCCGTTCCCTCCCGTCATGGCCGCCGGAATCCGGGTGTCAGCGGCTTCCTTTCTTTGGGATTTCAGCGAGCCGTTCCCCAAGATAAGTAGGCTTATCTCTGGAGCGCCATCTTCCGCTCCTCCTGCGGTCCTCGTCGTCACAGGGCCGGAACCTCCCTACGGCAGCGTGTAGGGCTGATTCAGTCGGACCCATCAGGTCCGCAGCATCAGATGAGTATGAAACTTTCATCCCCCGTGTGGAGGCTTCGCCGCCGCCGATGGAGTCGGCCCTCCCTCTCTGCCTGTCGAAACGCCGCGATCCTCGTCACCGCCCGACAGGGGGCGTGACGGGCAGCGTGACAACCTTCTCTTGACAGCAAAAGAGCGACTTCTACCCTGAGGTCCTCATTCGGGATCGAATCGATACGATGCCCAAACGACAGGAGACAGCGTGCTCCCCGCTCCTCTGTCGCGGCTCCGCCGTCGGGTCGCTCCGGCCGCGACCGCACTGCTCGCCGCAACCCTCCTCACTCTGTCCCCGGCGGCGGAAACGGCCGAGGCCGCCCCCGCCGTCTACGAGCCCACCTGGGCGTCGGTCGATCAGCATCCGGCCGCTCCCGAATGGTTCCAGGACGCCAAATTCGGCATCTACTGGCACTGGGGCGCCTTCGCGACGCCCGAATACGGCACCGAGTGGTATCCGCGCACCATGTACCTCAACGGGTCGAACGAGAACAACCACCACAAGAGCGTCTACGGCGACCCGTCGGCGTGGCCGTACCACAACTTCATCGACGGCGCCCGCGACAAGGCCGGCAACTGGGTGCAGTTCACGCCGAAGCTCAGGTCCCAGGGCGGCGCGTTCGACCCCGCCGAGTGGGCGCAGCTGGTGGCCGATTCCGGAGCCCGGTTCGCCGGGCCGGTCGGCGAACACCACGACGGCTTCTCCATGTGGGACAGCCAGGTCAACGAATGGAACTCGGTCGACCGGGGGCCCCGCCTCGACCTGGTGCGGCTGTTCGCCGACGCGATCCGCGCCAAGAACCTGAAGTTCCTGGTCACGCTGCACCACCTGTACAACTTCACCGGCTACTACCAGGGGGTGCCCACCCAGCCGACCACCACCCTGAAGAAGCTGTACGGGCAGCTCGGCAACTCCGCCGAACAGCAGCTCTGGCTCGACAAACTGAAAGAGGTCGTCGACAAGTACCAGCCGGACATGATCTGGCAGGACGGCGGTCTCTACCTTGTCGAGGAGTCCAAGCGGCTCGACTTCCTGGCCTACTACTACAACCAGGCCAACGCGTGGGGCAAAGAGGTCGTCGTCGCCTCCAAGGACGGCTTCCACCTCGACGGCGCGGTATTCGACTATGAACGCGGCGGCCCCGCCGACCTGCGCAGTCCCTACTGGCTGACCGACGACGCCGTCAGCAACCCGTCGTGGTCCTACACCAACGGGATCTCCTACTACAGCGCGGCGGCGCTCGTCCACGCGCTGGTCGACCGGGTGAGCAAGAACGGCAACATGCTGCTGAACATCTCGCCCAGGGCCGAGGGCTCGATCCCGCAGACGCAGAAGGACCTGCTGACCGCCATCGGCGCCTACCTCCGGCGCAACGGCGAGTCGATCTACGCCACCAGGGCCTGGACGACCTACGGCGAAGGGCCGACCAAGATGGGCGGCGGCAGCTTCGTGGAGCCGCGAGCCGGCACGGCGCAGGACATCCGCTACACCCGCAGCAAGGACAACACGGTTCTGTACGCCACCGTGCTGGGCTGGCCGGGCTCCACCGTCAACCTGGCCTCACTGGCCTCCGGGCGGATGGACCTGTCGAACCTGAGCAAGGCCGAGCTCATCGGCAACACCGCCGGCACCTACATCAACCTGCCCACCCGCACCCAGGACTCCTCCGGTCTGCGCATCAGCCTGCCGAGCCAGCCCTACTCGGCGCTGGCCTACGTCGTGAAGCTCACGTTCAACGGACCGATGAAGACCCCCGCCGTCACGAGCGGCCCCTGGCGCAACACCAACGCCGGCAGGTGCCTGGACGTCTCCAACGTCTCCCAGGCCAACGGCGCGGTGGTGCACCTGTGGGACTGCATCACCGGTGCCGCCAACCAGCAGTGGACGGCGACCTCCGCCCAGGAACTACGGGTCTACGGCAACAAGTGCCTGGACGCCAGCGGACAGGGCACCGCCGACGGCACCCCGGTCGTCATCTGGGACTGCAACAGCGGGATCAACCAGAAGTGGACCCTCAACGCCGACGGCAGCATCGCCGGCGTGCAGTCCGGCAAATGCCTGGACGCCAACGCCGCCGGCACCTCCAACGGAACCCGAGTCATCCTATGGAGCTGCCACGGCCGCGCCAACCAGAAGTGGACCCGGACCTGACCCCTGCGGAGCGCCATATCCCGTGCTGACGTTGGTGAGGCGGGCCAGGGTTCGCCCCGGCCCGCCTCGCCTGTCTTCCGCCAGGTGTTCACTCACCGCAAGTGCGGAATACCTCTTATGGCAGGTGGGACCGGGAGGAACACCCGACTCTCGTTGATCATCTTGCTGCGATCGCAGAAGTGTCACAACTTCGCTGTCGGCCTTCCCCCCACTTCCCGGAGGTGCGGATCCGTGGAATCTGCCGCTGCGCGCATGCGCCTGGAGATGATGCTCGACGACGTGGACCGGTCCATCGGAGTCCTGACAACCGACCCCTCAGCCGAAAACACCCTCACCGACGCCGACCGTAACCACGCCATGATCGAGGCGGCGACCCGGCAGCGCCAGGCGGTGGTCGCCGCGCTGTCCCGGCTCGACTCCGGGACCTACGGTCGCTGCGTCGACTGCGGCGTCGCGGTGCCCGACGGCAGGCTGGAGGCCCGGCCGGAGGCGGCCCGCTGCATCGGCTGCCAGTCGAGGTGTGAGAGACGCCGATGATCAGAGGGGCTTGCGCCCGCTCGCGACAAGATGGATGCCGACTGTGTCGTCGTCGTCGGGGTGGGCGTCGAGTTCCGTCGTGACCAGCCACGACAATGATCGTCCGTCGCTGCCCAGCACGTGGTCGACCGTCGAGGGCGACAGGACGGTGCGGGGGCGTACCCACTCGATCTCGAGGCCCGCGCCGGCCAGCAGGTCGCGGAGCTGGGCCGAGGAGAAGCAGCGGGTGATGCTGCCGTCGGGCCAGGGCACCAGCATGACCTCGCCGGTCTGACGCAGGTGGGCCCAGTAGTTCTGCTCGGCCAGGATCGCCATGCCGAGCACGAGCGAGTCGACGCAGACCAGCACCCGCCCGCCGGGCTTGAGCACCCGGGTCACGTCGGCGAGCGCCGACTCGGCCATGATCTCGACCGACAGGGCGCGCTCCTCGGCGACCACGGCGTCGACGCTCTCGTCGGCCAGGAAGGCCAGGTCGTCGCTGCGGACCTTGTGGATGCGGTCGGAGGCCTCGCGGAGCCACGGCTCGGCGGCGGGACGGCGGAAGTCGAGCACCTCGACCACCCGGTGGCCGGCTCGGGCGGCCTGCGCGGGCCAGCGGCCCCGGCCGCCGGAAAGGTCCAGCAGCAAACTCGGCTTTTCGGGCAGCCACCTGCGCAACTGCTCGGCGACGACCGCGTGGTAAAAGGTCCAGTAAGGCCCGAGGTTTCCAGTGCCGTTGAGTTCATTGGCCGGAATGGGCAGCACGAGCGGCTCCTGGACGTTGACGTTCTCAGAAGAAGGGCAGGCGGCGACGTCGTCGCTGCCAGCCGGTACGTAGCTTTTTCCCCGGATAAGGCATTGCGTACCTTGTCCGGGAACAGACTCTACGCCGCCGGGGTTGACGATGGGCATGAACGCGTTGCTGGTGAGGCCGGAACCCCCGGCCTATGCCGTCCCGGTATCCTCTGATGCGATAGGCATCTATGAGGGGGTGGGTCCGGTCTCCAAGACAGCCGAGGAGACTCTGGAGCAGCGCAGTGAGCGGTTCGAACGGGATGTCATGCCCTATCTCGACCAGCTCTACTCCGCCGCGCTCCGGATGACCCGCAACCCCGCCGACGCGGAAGATCTCCTTCAGGAGACCTTCGCGAAGGCCTTCGCGTCGTTCCACCAGTTCCAGGTGGGCACCAACCTGAAGGCCTGGCTCTACCGCATTCTCACGAACACCTTCATCAACAGCTACCGGAAGAAGCAGCGCGAGCCGAAGCAGGCCGGCACCGAGGAGATCGAAGACTGGCAGCTCGCCCGTGCCGAGTCCCACACCTCCAGCGGGCTGAAGTCGGCTGAGCTCGAGGCGCTCGAACATCTTCCCGACAGCGACGTCAAAGACGCCCTCGCGGCGCTCCCTGAGGACTTCCGGATCGCGGTCTACCTGGCCGACGTCGAGGGGTTCCCCTACAAGGAGATCGCCGACATCATGGGGACCCCCATCGGGACCGTGATGTCGCGCCTCCACCGCGGCCGCAGGCAACTGCGCTCGCAGCTCGAAGACTACGCGCGCGAGCGCGGGCTTGTGCGATCGGAGGAGGGCGCATGAGCTGTGGTGATCACCACGACACCGACTGTAGCGAGGTGCTCGACCGGGTCTACACCTTTCTCGACGGCGAACTCGACGAGAACTGGTGTGGCGACATACGGCAGCACCTTGACGAGTGCGATCCCTGCCTGCGGGAATACGGGCTCGACAAAGTCGTGAAGCAACTCGTGGCCAAACACTGCGGTGAAGATCCGGTACCCGAAGACCTGCGGGCCAAGATCCGCCTTCGGATAGATCAGGTGCGAGCCGAACTCGTGGAATAGCCTGCTGGCCATGCGGATTCTGGTCACCGGCGGTGCGGGTTTCATCGGTTCCAACCTCGTCGATCGGCTGCTCGCCGACGGCCACGAGGTGATCGTGGTCGACGACCTGTCGTCGGGGGCCAACCGGGCGGCGCGGGCCGAGTTTCACCAACTCGACGTACGCGACCCCGCTTTGGCCCAGGCCGCCGACGGCGCCGAGGTGATCTGCCACCTGGCCGCGCAGATCTCGGTGCGGAGCAGCGTGGCCGATCCGCTGAACGACGCGCGGGTCAACATCGAGGGCACGCTCAACGTCCTGGAAGCCGCCCGGAGCGCGAAGGTCCGCAAGGTCGTCTTCGCGTCCTCGGTGGCCCGTTACGGCCGCCCCCACGCCATCCCGGTGCCCGCCGGCACTCCGGCGCGGCCGATGTCGCCCTACGCCGCCTCGAAGGTGAGCGCCGAGGCCTATCTGTCGGCATATCAGGGGCTCTACGGCATCGAATACACCACGCTGGTGCTGTCGAACGTCTTCGGGCCGCGCCAGTCGCCCGGCGGTGAGGCCGGAGTGGTGGCCATCTTCACCGACGCCCTGCTCGGCGGCCGGTCGACCGTCCTCTACGGCGACGGCTCCCAGACGCGTGACTACGTCTACGTCGACGACGTGGTCGACGCCTTCACCCGCGCCTGCGGCCCCCGGGGCAACGGCGGGATCTTCAACATCGGCACCGGCGCGCAGACCTCCGACCGCGCGCTGCACGGCCTCATCGCCGCCGCCGCCGGGGTGCCCGACGACCCCGAACTCGCGCCCGCCCGGCTGGGCGACCTGCCCGCGATGGCGGTCGACCCCGCGCCCGCGTTCGAGGGGCTCGGCTGGCGGCCGGAACACGACCTCGCGGCCGCGATCAAACTCACCGTGGATTGGGTGCGCAACGCTCAGTGATGAGTTGATTACGGTTTGGCGACAACCCGGTGGGCCGCCTGTCCGCTGGGTAGCCTGATGGCGCACATCAATGTGGAGGCGGCGCATGTTGACAGACGCGCCTTCTTTGAGGGATGGCCGCTTTGCGCGAACTGCCGTGGCCGGCGAAGATCTACTTCGCCCTGTGCATAGGGGCGGCCGGAGTCCTGCTCGTCCACAGCGGGCAGGCATATGAGACGCTCGACTGGAGCTCGACGCTTGTCCTCGCCCTGCTCTTCCTCGTCTGCGAGTCGGTCCCGACCCAGCTGAGCGTGCGCCAGGCGGCGATGTCGGTCTCGTTCTCCGCCGCGCTCGCCGCGGTGGTGCTGGTCGGCCCCGAAGGCGCCGCCGTCGTCACGGCGACAGCCGTCTTTTCCGTACGACCTGGGCTCCCCACCGTCAAACGCCTGTTCAACGGGGCCCAGTTCGTCATCTGCGGCTACACCGCCGGGTGGGTCTTCACCCTGGCCAACGGGATTCCCGGGCTGCCCCGGCGCACCGACTTCCCGGAGATCATCCTGCCCTACGGCGCCGCGACCTTCGTGTTCGTGGTGCTCAACTTCGTGTTCACCGCGCTGATCCTGGCGCTGGCCGAGGGCGTGGGCAAACGGCAGGTCCCGGTACCCGACGTGGCGCAGTTCCTGCTCTCCTACTTCGGCTACGCCACCTTCGGCCTCCTCATCGCCGGGCTGTGGGCCACGATCCAGTCGATCTCGGCCGTTTTGGTGCTGCTGCCGCTGTTCGTCGCCCGCTGGGCGCTGGGGCAGTACCACGCGCAGCAGCGCTCCTACGAGGCCACCATCGCCGCCCTGTGCCAGGCCGTGGAGACCAAGGACTGGTACACCCGGGGCCACTGCACCCGCGTCTCGGCCGCCTCGTCGATGATCGCCGAGGAGATCGGCATGGGCACCGAGCGTCTCCACGCCATCCGCTACGCCGGGATGCTCCACGACGTGGGCAAGCTGGGTGTGCCGACGAAGGTGCTGCAGAAGGACGGCGACCTCACCGAAGAGGAGTACGCCGCGATCCAGCTCCACCCGATGCGGGGCCTGGAGATCGTGCGCGGCATCGGCTTCCTCGACGAGGCGTTCGCCGGGATCATGCACCACCACGAGCGATACGACGGCCGGGGCTATCCGATGGGCCTGGCCGGGTCCGAGATCCCCGAGTTCGCCCGCATCATCTGCGTCGCCGACGCGTTCGACTCGATGACCTCCGACCGGTCCTACCGCAAGGCCAAGCCGCAGGAAGAGGCGGTGGCCGAGCTGCGCAAATGGTCGGGCACCCAGTTCGACCCGATCATGGTGGGGGCGTTCATCCGGGCGCTTGACCGCGACGGATGGAACCCGCCCGCGAGCGTGCCCGCGCCCAGCGGCATGCCGGTCGTGAAGGCCGCCAAAGACCACGACGACCCGACCACGCCGATCCAGGTGGTGTCCGACCGATGACGAGCGAGTCCCGGGGCATGCAGGGCCTCGATTCGGGGCAACTCCTGCTGATCTGCGCCGGGGGCATGCTCGCGGTGGCCGGCATCTCCCACACCGCCGCCGTCGAACTGGTCGCCCCCCACGTGGCGATCGGGTTCGGCGCGCTGATCGCGTGCGGCGAGCTGGCCCGGCTGACCATGCCGGGCAACCGCGAGGTCGCCCCGATCAGCACCGCCGCCGCGTTCGGCTACGCGCTGCTGCTCTACGTGGGCGGGGTGCCCGCGACCCACTCCGCGCTGCAGGTCGTCGCGGTCACGGCCGTCGGCATGATCGCCGGCGGGCTGCCGCACCTGGCCGTCGGCCGGGCGCCCCGGCTCGACGCGCTGGCCCGGAGGCTCATCTGCGCGTCGCTGCTGGCGTTCGCCTTCCGGCCGTTCGCCGACGTTTTGCGCCCGTCGCCGGGTGGCGCCTGGTGGGTCGCGCTGCTGGTGATGGTGGTGCTCATCGGGTTGGCCCTTGCCGTCGACGTCGTGGTGGCCGGCCTGCTGCGGGCCGAGCAGGTCCGCACCGCCTTCTCCGTCGCCGTACGCGACGAGGCGCGGATGGCCGCGCCGCTCAGCGCCGCCGTGTCGGCCAGCGGCATCCTGCTCGCGCTCGCCCTGCACAGCATGGAGCTGACCGCCCTGCTGGCCTTCGCCGCGCCGCTGCTCGTCACCCAGGTGGCCTTCCGCAAATACGCCGGCATCCGGGCGACGTACCTGCAGACGATCCGCGCGCTCGCCCGGGTCACCGAGGTCGGCGGCTACGTCGAACCCGGCCACTCGCGCCGGGTCAGCCGCCTGGCCGTGGCCATCGGCCGCGACCTCGGCATGGCCGAGCCCGAGCTCCTCGAACTCGAGTACGCCGCCCTCATGCACGACATCGGACAACTCAGCCTCACCGACCCGATCCCCGGCGGTGCGACCGTGCTGACCGACCCCGGGCAGGCCCGCCGGATCGCCGAACTCGGCGCCGAGGTCATCCGCAAGACCGGGGTGCTGAACCAGGTCGCCGACATCGTGCGCCGCCAGTGCGACCCCCTCGACGAGCGCCCGCCGCTGGCCAGCCGCATCATCCGGGCCGCCAACGCCTACGACGACCTGGTCAGCGGTTCCACCAACCGCGACCGCGCGGCCGCCGCACTCGAACGGCTGCGGCTGGACGGAGGGGCCCAATACGACCCCGATGTGGTCGAGGCGATGGCGACCGTCATCGACCGTCTCGTTCCGGTCAATCGGCTCTGACAATTGTGGGCTTCCTACAGTTTGAGCCGTGACGATCAGTGCTCATGGGTGCACGGCCAGGGACGATCCGGGTCGTAGGGTTGGCTGCGTGTTCGAGTCAGTCTTGGTCGCCAATCGCGGCGAAATCGCCCGCAGGATCATCCGGACCCTCAATGAGATGGGGATCAGATCGATCGCCGTCCACTCCGAGGCCGATGCCGACCTGCCCTTCGTCCGTGAAGCCAGTGAGTCGGTGAACATCGGCCCGGCCAACCCGGCGCACAGTTACCTCGACCAGGCCCAGGTCCTGGCGGCCGCCCGCGCCACCGGCGCCGAGGCGATCCACCCCGGCTACGGCTTCTTCTCCGAGAACGCCGAGTTCGCCCGCGCCGTCGTGGCCGCCGGGCTGACGTGGATCGGGCCCTCGCCCGAGGCCATCGTCCAGATGGGCGACAAGATCAACGCCCGGAACCTGATGGAGGCCGCCGGTGTGCCGGTCGCCGCAGGCACCCGGGAACCCGTCACCACGATCGAGGAGGCCACCAAGGCCGCCGCGAAGATCGGCTACCCGGTCATGGTGAAGACCGCCGGTGGCGGCGGTGGCATCGGCATGGGCGTCGCCCATGCGGAAGACGGCCTCGCCAAGGCCTTCGACCAGGCCACCCGCGCGGCCGCCCGTTTCGGCGGCACGGCCGCGATCCTCCTCGAGCGCTACATCGAGCGCGCCCGCCACGTCGAGGTGCAGATCCTCGGCCTCAACGACGGCCGGGTGCTGGCCCTCGGCGAGCGCGACTGCTCGGTGCAGCGCCGCCACCAGAAGGTCGTCGAGGAGTCGCCGTCCCCGGGCATCACCCCCGAGCTGCGCGACCGCATGCTCGCGGCGGCGGCCCGCGCGGGCGCGGCGGTCAACTACCGGGGCGCCGGCACCGTCGAGTGCCTCGTCGACGCCGACGCCCAGGACTTCGTGTTCCTGGAGATGAACACCCGCCTCCAGGTCGAACACCCGGTCACCGAGCTCG
This sequence comes from Herbidospora mongoliensis, assembly GCF_001570545.1. GTDB lineage: Bacteria > Actinomycetota > Actinomycetes > Streptosporangiales > Streptosporangiaceae > Herbidospora > Herbidospora mongoliensis. Next base: position 28,566 of record NZ_BBXD01000010.1, read on the forward strand.
TCACCGGCGTCGACCTGGTCGCCGCCCAGCTCCGCATCGCCGCCGGGGAAGACGTCGAGATCGACGCCGTCCCGCGCGGCCACGCCATCGAGTTCCGGGTGTACGCCGAAGACCCCAAGCGCTTCCTGCCCGGCCCCGGCCACATCACCGTGTGGGTGGAGCCGTCCGGCGAGGGTGTCCGCGTCGACTCGGGCTACGAGGCCGGCAACACGGTCACCCCCTTCTACGACCCGCTGATGGCCAAGCTCTGCGTCTACGGCGCCACCCGCGCCGAAGCGGTCGAGCGCGCCAGGGCCGCGGTGGCGGGATTCGCGATCACCGGGCCGAAGCACAACCTGCCGTTCTGCGCCGAACTCCTCGACCACCCCGAGTTCGTCAGCGGCGACTATGACACCGGCCTGGTGTCCCGCATGAGATCGTGATCGGGAACGACTGAGGCTTGATGGGAGACAGTGGTGGCTGAGATACGCGCGGAGATGGTGGCGAACGTCTGGAAGGTCGTCGTCGCCGAAGGTGAGACGGTGTCCGAGGGAGACACCCTGGTCATCTTGGAGTCCATGAAGATGGAGATCCCGGTCATCGCGGAAGACGACGGCGTGGTTCAGCTCAAGGTCGCCGAGGGCGACGTCGTCCAGGAGGGCGACCTGATCGCCGTCATCGGATAGTTCAGCGAGTAGCGCGCGACAGGAACTTCTCGCGGTCGACCACGACCCGCTCGATCACGCCGGTGGCGACGACCGAGCCGTCGAGGTGGGCCGCGGTGAAGGAGAAGACCAGGCGGCGCCCCTCGACCTCGACCAGTTCGGCCGAGACCTCGACGTGGGCGCCCAGCCCGCTGGCGGCCAGATGCCGCAGCTCGACCCGCACCCCGACCGAGGTCTGCTCCGGCGTCAGCTGACCGCCGATCGCCTCGCAGGTGAGCCCTTCGGCGAACGCCAGTAGCCTCGGCGTGCCCAGCACGGGCAGGTCGCCGCTGCCGAGCACCTCAGCGGTGTCACTCTTCTCCACCATGATCGATCGGTTGGCCCGCAGTCCGGGTGTCAGCGCCATGGTGGGATGCTAGTAGTTCGACCATCGCAATCAATCGGAAGGCAAGACGTGGACCTTTACTGCGACCACTGCGGGGGCCTTTCGGATGACGGCGACCACGGGTCCTGTCAGGGCGCTCGCGCGATGGAGCCGCCGCGCTACTGCGCCAAGTGCCGCCGCCGCATGACGGTCCAGGTGACCCCCACCGGCTGGTCGGCCCGCTGCTCACAGCACGGGCTCACCGCAGCCTGAACGTCGGCTGAACCAAACCTCTGTTCTGACCGTTATGGTGAGTGATTCCTGGGAGATCTGGGCTTACCGGCCGATTGTGCCGGTGACCGCTAGACTTCCGGCACGACAGTGGTCAGTGACATAGGGGGTATCCGGGGGCATGGTTGCCCAAGGGACGACGCTGGCCGGGCGCTACCGATTGGACCAGCGCATCGGCGCTGGCGGTATGGGCGAGGTGTGGCGCGGGGAAGACACCGTCCTCGCGCGTACGGTCGCTGTCAAGGTGCTGCTTCCGGGCCGCCTCGACGACCCCGGGTTCGGGGCGCGCTTCCAGGGTGAGGCGCGGGCCATGGCCCTCATCAACCACCCTGGTGTGGTCGACGTCTACGACTACGGCGTCACCGACGTCCCCGGCGACGGGCCGACCGCCTACCTGGTGATGAAGTTCGTCGACGGTGAGCCGCTCGACGGGTTGCTCCAGCGGATAGGCCGGATCCGGCCCGAAGCCGTGATGGAGCTCATCGGGCAGGCCGCGGCGGCGATCCAGGCCGTCCACGACCGGGGCATCGTCCACCGTGACGTGAAGCCGGGCAACCTGCTGGTGCAGGTCGACGGCACGCTCGTGCTCACCGACTTCGGCATCGCGCGCTCCGACGCGGCGAGCCGGCTGACCGACGCGGGCATGGTGCTCGGCACCGCCGCCTACTGCGCGCCCGAACAGGCCGAGGGCGAGCCGGTGACCCCGGCGGTCGACATCTACGCGCTCGGCGTGGTCGCCTACGAGTGCCTGGCCGGCCGCCGCCCGTTCGACGGCGACACCCCGGTCACGATCGCGCTCAAGCACATCCGCGAGCAGCCGCCGCCGCTGCCGGCCGACATCCCGCCGCACATCCGCCACGTGGTGGAACGCGCGCTGTCCAAGTCGGCGGCCGACCGATGGCCGTCCGCGATGGCGATGAGCCAGGCGGCCCGCCAGGCCGCCAACCCGAACGCCTCCCTGACCCAGCCCAACCCGGCCCAGCCCGCTTCCGGCGTGTTCCCGAAGACGGGCGACTGGTATGAGCCCCCAGCTACGGGGGCCTACGCGGCCACCGGCGCCTACCCGGCGACGGGCAACTTTCCGGCCACCGGCAGCTACCGCACGACCGCGGCCACGCCCGAGACCGCGGCCGCCGGCCCGGGTGGACGGCGCAAGCGGAACAACAGCAAGCGCGGTCTGACGATCGTCGCCATCGTGGCGGGAGTGTTCGCATCGGTCGGCGTCGGCTGGGCGGGCGTGAACATGCTGAACGACAGCGGCGAAGCCCAGACGCCGCCCAGAGGACACACGTCGAACGTCGCGGAAGTGACGACCCCCACTCCGAGCCCGACCAAAACGACGAGGAAGCCTAGGCCGACGCCGACCATCTCCAAGCCGGAGGTGAGCGAGGAGCCGTCCGAGGAGCCCTCGGAGGAGCCGTCGCCGACGCCGACCCCCACCCCGAAGCCGTCGAAGCCGCCGGTGAAGCCGTCGCCCTCTCCGACCAAGGAGACGAAGGCGGTGCCGCAGCTCTGGAAGAAGTCCGCCCAGGCGGCCGAGGCGTCGCTGCTCCAGGCCGGGTTCGCGGGGAACTTCCAGATCACCGGTGACACCGGCCTGGGCTGTTCGGAGGTCTTCCGGCAGGACCCGAAGGCTTCGGTGCAGGCGCCGGTCGGGTCGACGGTGACCGTGTATGTGAAGCGGGTGCCCTGTCCGGCGGCTTCTCCGTCGCCCTCTCCGTCGCCCTCCGCGGCGTCGTCGGGCGGGACCACGGGCTAGGCGAGATGGCGGCGACGGCTTATCAGTGCCGTCGCCCCCTTCGTCTGCCGGCTTCAGACGCCCGTCGTGTTGCGCGGGTAGGCGATCTCGGGGTCGGTGGCGATGTTCACCATGTAGGGCACGCCCGAGTCGAACGCCCGCTTCAGCGCCGGGCCGATCTCGCTGGGCTTGGTGACGAGTTCGCCGCCTCCGCCGAGCGCGGTGACGACCTGGTCGTAGCGGCACTGGGGCTGGAGGTCGGCGGCGACGTCATAGCCGTACAACATCTGCATGGGGTGTTTCTCCAGGCCCCACATGCCGTTGTTGCCGCAGATCATGACGACGGGCAGGTTGTGGCGGACGAGCGTGTCGACGTCCATCAGCGAGAAGCCGGCGGCGCCGTCGCCGAGCAGCAGCACGACCTGGGACGACGGGCGGGCCAGCCGCGCGGCGATCGAGTAGCCGAGACCGGTGCCCAGGCAGCCGTAGGGGCCGGGGTCGAGCCAGTTGCCGGGGCGCCTGGGTTCGACGTATTTGCCGGCGTAGGAGACGAAGTCGCCGCCGTCGCCGATGACTACGGCGTCGTCGGCCAGCTGCCGGTTGAGCTCGCCGTAGATGCGCATCGGGTGGATCGGGTCGCTGTCGGCGGACAGCAGCTCGGCGTCTCCGATGATGGCCGCCGCCGTGGCTTCGGCCAGCTTGGTCGTCCAGTCGGCGCGCGGCTTGACGCTCGCGGTGCGGCACGCGGCGGCCAGACCCCAGAACAGCAGCGACAGGTCACCGGCGGCCGAACCGGCGAGGCCGGTGTGGGTGGCGAGCTGGGAGGCGGCGTCGGCCAGGTGGACGACCCGGGCCAGCGGCGCTCCGTCCTTGCCGCCGAACCAGCCGTAGTTGAGCCGGAAGTCGAGCGGGGTGCCGGCCACGATGACCAGGTCGGCCTGTGAGAACGCCAGGCCGCGCGCCCGGGTGACCAGCAGTTCGTGGCCCGACGGCAGGATGCCCCGGCCCTGGCCGTTGGGCACCACCGGCAGGCGGAACTCCTCGGCGAAGTCGCGGGCGGCCTCTTCCGCGCGGTCCATCCACACGTCGGAGCCGATCACCAGCATCGGACGCTCCGCCTCGGCGATCAACGCGGCGATGGCGGCCAGATGGTCGGTGTCGGGCTCCAGCGGGGACGGCGCGAGCGTCTCGGTCTCGGCCGAGGGGGAGGGCGCGAACAGGTGGTCCATGTAGAAGTCGAGGAACACCGGGCCCCGGTGGGGGGCGAGCGCGGTGCGGAAGGCCATCTCGACGTCCTGGCCGATCGAGTCGGCGCCAGAACCGGTGAACGCGAGCTTGGTGATCGAGTCGAACAGCGGCGGGTGGTCCATCTCCTGGAGCGCGCCAGAACCCCAGCGTGACTGCGGGGCCCGGCCGCCGAGGATCACGACCGGACTGCCGTTGAAGTGGGCGGTCGCCACGCCCGACACCCCGTTGGTGATGCCGGGCCCGGCCGTGAGCACCGCCAGGCCCGGTTTGCGGGTGAGCCGCGCCGTCGCCTCCGCGGCGAAGACGGCGCTCTGCTCATGGCGTACGTCGAGGATGCGCATGTCTTCGTGGACCGCGCCGTCGTAGAGGGGGAAGACGTGGCCACCGGACAGGGTGAACATCGTCTCGACGCCGTATGCCTTGGAGACGCCGACAGCGACGTCGCCCGCGTGCTTGCTCATTCGTGAAAACCTACCAGTCGGTTAACTAGTGGGAACTACGAGCTGCCCTGGCCGCGGGCGAACGAACCTTCCTCGTCTAAAGCGTCTGGGACAGGGCCTTGATCGGCATCTTCAGGTCGGTCAGCAGAGCCAGATCGTCGGCGGGGGAGCGGCCCAGGGTGGTCAGGTAGTTGCCCACGATGATCGCGTTGATGCCACCCATCATGCCCTCACGGGTGCCCAGGTCGCCAAGGGTCAATTCACGTCCGCCGGCGTACCGGAGGATGGTTCGCGGTAGTGCGAGGCGGAAGGTCGCGATTGTCTTCAGGGCCTCGGAGCCCTCGATGATCGGGTATTCGGCGAAGGGGGTGCCGGGACGGGGATTGAGGAAGTTGAGCGGGACCTCGTCGGGCTGGAGCTCACCGAGCTGCGCGGCGAACTCGGCGCGCTGCTCGACCGTCTCGCCCATGCCGATGATGCCGCCGCAGCACAGCTCCATGCCGGCTTCGCGGACCATCAGGCAGGTGTCCCAGCGCTCCTCCCACGTGTGGGTGGTGACCACGTGCTGGAAGTGGGACTGACAGGTCTCCAGGTTGTGGTTGTAGCGGTGCACCCCCATCTCGGCCAGCTCGTCGACCTGGGCCTGGGTGAGCATGCCGAGTGAGCAGGCCACGTTGATGTCGACGGCCTCCTTGATGGCCTTGACGCCTTCGCGCACCTGGTCCATCAGGCGCTTGTCGGGCCCGCGCACGGCCGCCACGATGCAGAACTCGGTCGCGCCGGTCTGGGCGGTCTCGACGGCGGCCTTCACCAGCTCGTCGATGTCCAGCCAGATCGAGCGGACCGGGGAGGTGAACTGTCCCGACTGCGAGCAGAAGTGGCAGTCCTCCGGGCAGCCGCCGGTCTTGAGGGAGATGATCCCCTCGACCTCGACCTCAGGGCCGCACCATTTCATCCGCACCTCGTGGGCGAGGGCGAGGAGGTCGGGAAGGCTCTCGTCGGGAAGGTTCAGGCATTCGAGCGCCTGCTCCCGGGTCAAACCCCTGCCCTCGTCGAGCACCTGCGTTCTGGCGATCTCCAGGATGGTCATTGTGAAATCCTAAGGGCCGATCGAAAAGCCGACGGGTCGAACGCGCCGCCCAAAGGGGCCCCTAGAGAAGCCCGCGCGATCTTGGCGAACGCCTCTCGCGGCAAAGACCCCGCATTTTCCGGTACGGCTCCCGCCAGCGGTCTGGCCGCCAGCATCTCCAGGTCGCCGACGTTGCAGCGTTCGGCCAGGTCGGGCTCCGCCGGCCACGACCCGATGACTACCCCGGCCAGGTCGAGCCCGTGGTTGGCCATGGCCTCCAGCGTCAGCGCCGTGTGGTTCAGGGTGCCCAGGCCGGCCCGTGCCACGACCAGCACCTGGGCCTTCACCGCGTGGGCCAGGTCGGCGAGGGTGCCGCCTTCTTCGTCGAAACGTACGAGAAGACCACCCGCGCCCTCGACCACGACCAGCCGGTGGGATTCGGCGAGTTCGGTGATCCTCGCCGCCGCCTCCGTGAGGTCGAGCGTGTCAAGGCCGGACACCCGGGCCGCGGCGGCGGGGCTCAGCGGGTCGGGGTAGCGGGCGAACTCGAAGGTGTTCGTCGCGCCGGAGAGCCGGATCACCTCGTCGAGGTCACCCGGCTCGTCCTTCCGCACCCCGGTCTGGGCTGGTTTGACCACTGCGACCGGGCCGCCCCGCTCGATCGCCAATGCCGTCACGGCGGCCGTGACCACGGTCTTTCCGACACCGGTGTCGGTGCCGGTCACCACGAGAACGCTCATCCGGCCAAGATTACGGAGTCGGACGGCGCAGACGGGTGACGAACTTGTAGCGGTCGCCCCGGTAGAGGGACTGGGCCCACTCGACCGGGTTGCCGTCGGCGTCGAAGGCGTGCCGGGTCAGCATCAGCATCGGCAGCCCGATGTCCACGCCGAGGACCTGCGAGTCGTAGGGCGTGGCCAGGATCGTCTCGATGATCTCCTCGGCATCGGTGAGCCGGACGCTGTAGGCGTTGTGGAGCGTCTCGTACAGGGAGGAGTGGCCCTCCATCTCCCGCCGCAGCCGTGGGAACCGCCGCGCCGAGAGATGGGTGGTGTCGATCGACATCGGCTCGCCGTTGGCCAGCCGCAGGCGGTGGATGCGCAGCACCCGGCCGCCGGGGTTGATGGCCAGCCGCCGCCCGAGCGCCTCGTCGGCGGTGATGTAGGAGATGTCGAGGATCTTGGTGTCGGGTTCGAGGCCGACGGTACGCAGGTCCTGCACATAAGAGGTGAGCTGGAGCACCTGGGCGACCTTGGGCTGGGCGACGAAGGTGCCCTTGCCCTGGATGCGGATCAGGCGGCCTTCGACGACGAGTTCGGTCAGCGCCTGGCGTACCGTCGTGCGCGAGGTCTCGAAGCGCACCGCGAGGGTACGCTCGGGGGGCAGTGCACTCCCGGCGGGCAGGCTCTTGGTGAGCTCGAGCAGGCTACGTTTGACGTCGTAGTATTTCGGTACCCGGGGAGTGTCTTCGGTCACGCGGTCACCTTCGTTCCGGCCACGGCTGCGAGCGCGCGCCCGATCACCGCGAGATCTGCGGACCCCAGATTGGCCCGAGCGGTCAACCTTAGGCAAGACCGCCCGTCGGGAACCGAAGGGGGTCTGAAACAGCCGACCTTCACACCGTGGTCCGCGCAGGTCGCGGCGGCGGCCAGCGCCCGGTGAGGGTCGCCGAGCACCACCGGCACCACCGCGGCGGCCGGCTCGGAGGTCTCGAGCCCGAGCCCACGAGCGGTGGCGGCCAGTCGCAACGCGATCTCACGGGCACGTTCCGGCAGGTCGGGCTCCTTTTCCAGGATGTTCAGCGCGGCCAGGGCCGCTCCGGCGCTCGCGGGGGCGAGACCGGTGTCGAAGATGAACGCCCGGCCGGTGTCGACGAGGGTGTCGATCACCTCCGGCACGCCCAGCACGGCCCCGCCCTGGGAACCGAGTGACTTCGACAACGTGACAGTTCTCACAATGTGAGCATTCCCCGCAAGTCCGGCATTGTGAACCGCCCCACGGCCGTATTCCCCGACGACACCGAGCGCGTGGGCCTCGTCTACGACCAGGAGCGCTCCATTCCGTACGGCCACCTCGGAGAGCGCCCCGAGCGGCGCGAGGTCGCCGTCGACGGAGAACACGGCGTCGGTGACCACCAGAGCGTTCTCCTCCTCGCGCGTCGCCAGCGCCTCCTCGACGGCGGCGACGTCGCCGTGAGGCGTCACCACCACCCGCGCCCGCGCGAGCCGGCACGCGTCGACGATCGAGGCGTGGTTGCCCGCGTCCGAGACGATGAGCCCACCCCTGCCGAGCGTGGCGACGGCGGCCAGGTTGGCGAGATAGCCGGAGGAGAACACCAGCGCCCTGGGTGCCTGGGTGAAGGCGGCGAGGCGTTCCTCCAGTTCGGCGTGGAGCCGGGTGCTGCCGGTGACCAGCCGGGACCCGGTCGAGCCGGTGCCCCACTCGCGGGTCGCGGCCACGGCGGCCTCGGTCAGCCGTGGATCACGGCAGAGCCCCAGGTAGTCGTTGGAAGCCAGGTCGAGGTGCCCGTCGAAGTCGGGCCCGCGCGGCCGCAGCACCCGGGTCAGCCCGGCGGCGGCACGCAGGTCGGCGGCCTGGCGAAGTCGGTCGATCGGCCCATGCATGGAGAGATGATGCCAGGTACTGAGTCGTGAAGGGTGTTCGGGCTCAGGGCGTGGACACCGAGTCGAACACTGCGGCCCGCTCGGTCCGGTGCTCCGATTGGCGTTCGGCCCGGCTCACCACGCATGATGCCTAGGTGCCAACTCTCAGCGACCTGGTGGCCAAGCACACCGATCTGTCCTCGGCTGACCTCGAATGGGTGCATTCGCTGGTCTCCGACTGGCAGTTGCTCGCCGACCTGTCCTTCGCCGACCTCATCCTGTGGATTCCCGCCGAAGAAGGCTGGATCGCGGTCGCCCAGATGCGGCCGACGACCGGTCCGACGGTCTACCACGACGACGTCGTCGGGTCGTTCGTCGGGCGGGGCGAGCGGCCGCTGATCGAGACGGCCTGGCAGGAGCGGCGCATCTGCCGGGAGGGCGATCCCGACTGGTCGACCGGGGTGCCGGTCCGCGAGGAGACGATCCCGGTCCGGCGCGCCCTCGACGGTCCGCTGATCGGGGTCATCCAGCGCTCGACGAACCTCTCCTCCGCCCGCACCCCCTCGCGGCTGGAACTGACCTACCTCCAGAGCGCCTCCGACCTGGCGCAGATGGTCGCCGAGGGGCGGTTCCCCTTCCCCGACGCCGAGCCGATGCTGGTCAGGTCCCCGAGGGTCGGTGACGGGCTGTTGCGGCTCGACCGGGCCGGTCGGGTGACCTACGCGTCGCCGAACGCCCTGAGCGCCTATCGCCGCCTCGGGCTGCACGCCGATCTGGTCGGCTCCGAACTCGGCAAGACCACGGCCGACCTCTGCTACCGCGACGAGCCCATCAACGAAGACCTGATGCTGGTCGCCAGCGGCAAGGTGCCCCGCGAGACCGAGGTCGAGCGCGGCGGCACGGTCGTGCAGCTCCGGGCGATCCCGCTCATCATCTCCGGGGGGCGGATCGGGGCGCTGGTGCTGGTCCGTGACGTGACCGAGCTGCGGCGGCGGGAGCGCGAGCTGCTGACGAAGGACGCCACGATCCGGGAGATCCACCACCGGGTCAAGAACAATCTGCAGACCGTCGCGGCGCTGCTACGGCTCCAGTCGCGTCGGCTGCGGGTGCCCGAAGGGCGGGCGGCGCTCGACGAGGCGGTCAGAAGGGTCGGCTCGATCGCGATCGTGCACGAGACGCTGGCGCAGATGCCCGAGGAGCTGGTCACCTTCGACGAGATCGCCGACCGGGTGATCCAGATGACGGCCGAGGTGTCGGTGGCTCAGGTCGCGGTGCACCGGGAGGGGACGTTCGGGGTGCTGCCCGCCGCCGTGGCGACGCCGATCGCGATGGTGCTGACCGAATTGCTGCAGAACGCCGTGCAGCACGGGCTGGAAGACCTGCCGGGGAGCGTGGAGGTCCGGGTCGAACGTCTGCCGGACATGCTCGAACTGGTGGTCGCCGACCAGGGGCAGGGGCTGCCGCCCGGGTTCGACCTCGAGACGAACAGCAATCTGGGTCTGCAGATCGTGCGGACCCTCGTTGTGGGGGAGCTTTCCGGGCGTCTCAACATCGCGCCGCGAGAAGGCGGCGGGACGGAAGTCGTCCTCAGCATTCCGGTGAACGTTCCCACCAACGACATTCACCGGATTTGACGCACGCGCAACAAATGCGCAATGCGGGCGCGCTGTAATTCGGTTGTATGAATTCAGACGTTGGCACGGGCGCGGGCCCGGGCGGTGCGGCGCTTGACAGCGCGGCGTTCGTCCTCATCGAGGCCGCCCCAGACGCCGGCGTCCTGAGCCGACTCCAGTGCCCACTTCAGGCACAGTTCGCTGACCGTGCACTGACGGCAGACCTGCTTGGCCTCTTCGATCTGCATCAGCGCGGGCCCGGAGTTGCCGATCGGGAAGAACAGCTCGGGGTCCACGTCACGGCAGGCAGCGCGGTGGCGCCAGTCCATGCGTTCCACTCCTTCGTAAGTGGAGCCTGGGCGGCTCCTGCACCTTTGTGAACAGATTCACTAACTGATGCGAACAGCCACCCGAAAAATGTCGGGGCGGGATTCGCGATTGATCGCCGGTGTGAGCTGTGGCTCTCGTAAAGGTCCTACGTTCCGACGTCGCGTTCAGCTTTTCAGCCACTCCTACAGCACACAAGAGGTTTGGGGGAAGGTTTTGCGGGTCCTAGCTGTCGGATGCGTCACACTATGACCGCTTGTAACTGGCTAGACCAGAACTTGTAACGCGTCCGGGATAGAGCGAAATGTGACCCTTTCCCGTTCTCCCAGGTAGTCGCCGTCAAGCTGAAGCGCGATGGGGCGGATCGACTCGAGGGTGAAAACACTCTCGTCATGTGCTTGAACCAGGTGTTTACCTCGTGGCAACCCCTGCGGCTCCCCGACGATCTGCTGGAGCAGGCTCACCACCGCGGGAAGTCGCAGTTTCGTCATCGCCAGCACATCGAGGCCGGTGTCGAACCCGGCCCACGGTGTGGGGTTGACGGGACGGGTCCCGACGAAGGTCCACGGCGCCGTGTTGGAGACGATCGCGAAGAAGATCCCCGCCTCGTCGGCCTGTCCGGGCCTGCTGAGCGTCATCGACGGGTGCCGCCGGTCGGTCATGAGGTAGTGCCGCAGGGCCGTCTGCATGTACAGCGTCGGCGAAGCACGGTATCCGGCGCTGCGCAGACCTTCGACGGCTCTGATGACCTCGGCGTCCCAGCCCAGGTCGGCACAGAATGTGAAGTAGCGAGACTCGACCCCTGCCCCGGTGCCGGAATCCATAACATCCCATTCGGCCAGCCCCAGGCTGATCGTCCGGGAACGGCCCTCACGCAGCGCCTCCAGCACCGCGCCGGTGGCCTCGATCGGGTCGTTGGGCAGCCCCAGCGCCCGCGCCAGCACGTTGGCGCTGCCACCCGGTATGATGATCATCTTGGCTCGGTCTTCGGCCGCCATCAGGCCGTTGGCGACCTCGTTGACCGTCCCGTCACCGCCGAGGACCGCCACCGCGTCGAAGCCCTTCTCCTTCGCGTGGGCGGCCAGCACCGACGCGTGCCCCCGATATCCGGTCTCGGCGACCTCCAGCTCGACCGCCGCTCCGAGCGCCCGGATCAGGACGTCGCGCGTGCGCAGGTTGGTCGAGGTCGCCTTGGGGTTGACCAGCAGAAGTGCCCGCATGCTTGAAGGTTATGCGACGGGTAGTCTCACCAACTGTGTCGAACCGTCCGTTCACCATCGTCGTCGCGGCGGCCGTCGTCGCGCTCGAAGGACTGACCGCCCTCGCGCTCGGTGGCTGGGTCGTCTACGAAACCCTGCTCGGCGCGGCCGGCGATGTGATGAGCTCCCTCGTGCTGGCCGTATTCGGCCTGGCAGTGGGCGCGGGGCTGCTCTGGGTGGCCTGGGGCATCGTGCAGCTGATGCGCTGGAGCCGGGGACCCGCCGTGGTCACCCAGATCTTCGCCGTGCCCGTGGCGATCACCCTGATGCAGGCCGGGCAGCTCGGGTGGGGGTTGCCGCTGATCGTCGGCGCCGGAGTGATTCTCGTCACTCTGCTCGCGCCGCCCTCGACGCAGGCGCTCATGAGCGACGTCTGAACGCGATCGGCCGGTGTCGTCAGACACCGGCCGATTGACGCTTCAGTCTTCCGCGGTGAGGCCCTCGCGCAGTTGCGCGAGAGTGCGGGCCAGCAGGCGGGACACGTGCATCTGCGAGATGCCCAGTTCGGTGGCGATCTGCGACTGGGTCATGTTGCCGAAGAACCGCAGGAGCAGGATGCGCTTCTCCCGCGGGGGCAGCCGCTCCAGCAGCGGCTTCAGCGACTCGCGGTATTCGACGCCCTCCAGCGACTCGTCGACGATGCCGAGCGAGTCGGAGACCGCCGGCGCGTCGTCGTCACCCGAGTCGGGCGCGTCGAGCGAGACCGTCGAGTAGGCGTTGGCCGACTCGAGGCCCTCCAGCACCTCTTCCTCGGTCATCTGGAGGTGGGTGGCCAGTTCGGCCACCGTGGGCGCGCGGCCCTCACGCTGGGAGAGTTCGCTGATCGCCTTGGTCAGCGACAGCTTCAGCTCCTGCAGGCGGCGCGGCACCCGGACCGCCCAGCCCTTGTCGCGGAAGTGGCGCTTGATCTCCCCGACGATGGTCGGGGTCGCGTAGGTCGAGAACTCCACGCCGCGGCCCAGGTCGAACCGGTCGATCGACTTGATCAGGCCGATCGTCGCCACCTGGGTCAGGTCGTCGAGCCACTCGCCGCGGTTGCGGAACCGGCGGGCGAGGTATTCGACCAGCGGCAGGTGCAGTTCCACGAGTTCGTCGCGGATGCGCGGGCGGCGCGGGTCGTCGGCCGGCATCTCAGCGAGCTCTCCGAAGAGGGCGCGGGCTCTCACCCGATCCGGTACTCCGGAGTCGCTGGTGGCCATGGAACGGGTCCTTTCCGTCACGCCGGCCTCGCCGCGCCTCGCTGCTTGCGCAGCACGATCGCCATGTGATCAGGGGAGGACACGGCGTCGACGTCGTCGGCGAGCGCGGTGAGCACCATCCAGGCGAAGTCATCGCGTTTGGGCTCGGCGATCCCGACGGTGGTGACCTCGACCCGGATCGACATCTCGTGCCCGGTCAGCTCGAACTCCGCGATCAGGTCGGTGCCGGGGACGGCGTGGCGCAGCAACATCGCGCACGCCTCGTCGACGGCGATCCGCAGATCTTCCATCTCGTCGATGGTGAAGTCGAGCCGTGCCGCCAGACCTGCTGTCGCGGTCCGCAGCACGGACAGATAGGCGCTGGCCGCGGGCAGCCGGACGCTCACGGCGTCTCGGATCCCAGCCAGATCCCCTGTGACATCAGTTGCGTCGGTCACGATCCTCCTTGCCCAGCCGGCCACATCTAGCGGGGCCGCATGTTTGCAACCTACCGCCACTCGACCATGATTGCTCGGCTTGGACGCGCCGATGCCGGAAATGCGCGGACCCCGCACGGAAAGTGAGACGTGGACGACCGAAGGCCGGCCGTGGCTCGTGTTCGCGAACCTGTCTCAGATATGCGTGCGGGGTCCGGGTGCGGAAGGCTACGCGGCCTTCGTCTCCCAGAAGATCTTGGCGATCTCGTCGATCTTGCTCAGGAGGTCGTCGGCCTTGGCGACGTCGACGGTGCCCTTGGCTCCGGCGGCGCCGGCCAGCTTGGTGGCGTCCCAGAAGAGCTGGTGGAGCTGCGGGTGGGCCTCCAGGTGCGGGGGCTTGAAGTAGTCGGTCCAGAGAACCCAGAGGTGGTGCTTGACGAGCTCGGCCCGCTCCTCCTTGATCGAGACGGCTCGCGAGCGGAACACCGGGTCGTCGTTGTCGGCGTACTTCTGCATGATCGCCTTGACCGATTCGGCCTCGATACGCGCCTGGGCGGGGTCATAGACGCCGCACGGCAGGTCACAATGGGCCGATGCCACGAGCTTGGCAAGCATCGGGTTTCCTTTCGTCAGAGTGGCTGCGGTTCCGACATTACTGCTCCGAGGTGGATCATGTTCACCAGCGTCCGGGTGTCCGGGGATTCCATGCTTCCGGTCCTGCGGCCCGGCGACTGCCTAGTGGTCCGCCGTGGGGCCGAGATCCGTCCTGGAGACGTCGTGATCGCTCGCATACCCGGAAACATCATCGTCAAAAGGGTGTTCCGGTGGACCGACGAGGGCTGGTGGCTGGAGAGCGACAATCAGCGCGCGCCCGGCCGTAAGGACTCGTGGGATTTCGGCGCTATCCCGCCCGAGCGGATCATCGGGAAGGTGGTCGGCCGTTACTGGCCCTGGCTCGCCTTCGGGACGCGTTTCCTGGCCCGGTAGGCGGCCACGTTGGCGCGGCTGGCGCAGCGCTCGGAGCAGTAACGCCGCGACTTGTTCGACGAGGTGTCGAGATAGGCGTTGCGGCAGGGCGCCGCCTGGCAGATGCCCAGCCGGTCGGCCCCGAGGCCGGTGACCACACCGGCCAGGCCCATCACCGAGCCGACCGCCACGGTGTCGCCGACCCGGCCGCCCTCGGTCAGGTGCATGTGCCAGGGCTGGCCGTCGTGCCCGGCGATCTGGGGGTGTACGGGATGGCGCACCAGCAGCCCGTTCAGACGCTGGACCACGTCGTCCTGGTTGCCTTCCGCGGCCGACTCGAACACCTCGGTGAGTTCGTCGCGCAGTTCGATCACGTGGTCGAGGTCGCGCCGGGTCACCCGGCCCGCCGCCTCGGTGCGGCCCGTCTCGACCAGGAGGCCGCGGAGCCCGTCGAGGGTCTTCAGGTCGTCCCGGCGGTTGACGAGAAGGACGGCCAGTTCGGCATATGAGGTCAAGTCCACGGGGAACCCTGTAATAGGTGACTCTGGACATTGAGTATTACACAGGCACGGAAAGTTCCAAAGAGATTGACGGTGCGATAAAGGCGAAACGGCTGTGGCGTAACTGATCGTGAGAGGCCGTTTCCGCGTGTGGCACACTAGGGCGACGGGTGACCCCCGCTCCCGAGACGACCGTCAACGACGACGGTTCCCGGCGTTCACCAACGCCCGGGCCTCGTGCTGTAACGGTCTGTGTTGTGTCCGTCACCAGACTCAGGGGTCTTCGTCATGACTGCTTCCCTCGAAGCCCTCGACCTCGATCCGGCCTTCGCGCTGCACCGCGGCGGAAAGCTTGAGGTTCGAGCCACCATTCCGGTCCGTAACGCCGATGATCTCGCTCTCGCCTACACGCCGGGGGTGGCCCGCGTCTGCTCGGCCATCGCCGACGCCCCCGAACTCGTCAACGAATACACCTGGGTCTCCAACGTGGTGGCCGTGGTCACCGACGGCACCGCCGTCCTGGGCCTGGGCGACATCGGCCCGGCCGGGGCGATGCCCGTCATGGAGGGCAAGTCGCTGCTCTTCAAGGAGTTCGGCGGGGTCGACTCCGTGCCGATCTGTCTCGACTGCACCGGCGTCGACGAGATCGTCGAGACCGTGGTGCGGATGGCGCCGTCCTTCGGCGGCATCAACCTCGAGGACATCAGCGCTCCCCGCTGCTTCGAGATCGAGGCGCAGCTGCGGAAGCGGCTGAGCATCCCCGTCTTCCACGACGACCAGCACGGCACCGCGATCGTCGCCACCGCCGCGCTGACCAACGCCGCCCGGCTGATCGGCCGCCCGCTGGGCGAGCTCCGGGTCGTGGTGGCCGGGGCCGGAGCGTCCGGGGTCGCGGTCACCCGCATGCTGGTGAACGCCGGCATCGGTGACATCGCGGTCTCCGACAGCAAGGGCCTGATCTTCGAGGGCCGGGCGGGGATGAACCCGTACAAGGACGCGCTGGCCCGGGAGACCAACAAGGCCGGGCTGACCGGCTCGACCGAGACGGCGCTGGCCGGGGCCGACGTGTTCATCGGGCTGTCGGGCGCGACGATCTCCGAGCGGGCCATCGCCTCGATGGCGCAGGACGCCATCGTGTTCGCCCTCTCGAACCCGACGCCCGAGGTCCACCCGGAGGTCGCGGCCAAGCACGCCGCCGTGGTGGCGACCGGGCGGTCCGACTTCCCCAACCAGATCAACAACGTGCTGGCCTTCCCCGGGGTGTTCCGGGGGGCTCTGGACGTGCGGGCCACCACGATCACCGAGAACATGAAGATCGCCGCGGCCGAGGCCCTGGCCGGGGTCGTGGGCGACGACGTGCGGGCCGACTACATCATCCCCTCGCCGTTCGACGCCCGGGTCGCCCCCGACGTCACCCGCGCGGTCGCCGACCAGGCCCGCAAGGACGGCGTGGCCCGCAGATAACGCGAAAGGGTCCGGCCTCCCCCAGAGGCCGGACCCTTATAAGAAGGTGTTACTTCTTGACGATGCTGCCGGACCAATTACTGGCCGCGGCCTTGTAGACGTCGTACGTCTCGCCGTCGAAGTAAGGCGAGGTGATCTTGTCGATGCGCTCGTTGCCGTTGCTGTCGGCGAAGGCGCTGGTCACGCCGTTGACGTAGCCGAGGCGGCGGGCGTTGCTGTACTTCAGCAGCCACGGGCCGCCGTCGGCGCCCGGCGTCATCGAGCAGGTGATCGCGATCTGCTCCTCGATCTTGAGCGACGCGTCCGTGACCTCACGGTTGGGCTTGCCGTAGCACCACTTGGGGGTGACTCCGGTGAAGGCCTTGTTGCCGTCGGGGTGGCGGGCCGCCGGGTAGCCGAAGGCGTAGACGGCGCCGGCGCCGACCTTCTGGTTGTAGGCCAGGCCCTGGCCGCCGACGTTGTCGCCGAGGCGACCGGCGTCGGTGATCGTGAGGATCCACCACTTGCCCTTGTCGCGCCACCTCAGGCCGTCGTGGGCCTTGTACTGCTTCTCCGAGACCGCCTTGGTCGCGTTGAACTTGACGCCGTTGTAGACCGTGACGAAGGCGTAGTCGCGGTCGTAGTCCTCGTAGACGTCGAAGTCGTAGTGAGTGAAGCCCTGCTTGGCGACGTACACGCCCCAAGGGGATTTGCCCTGGTAATAGCCGGGCACGAAGATCCACTGGTCGAGCATGTGGTCGTTGTCGTCGGTGTCGAAGACGCAGTGTCCGGCGGTGGCCACCAGGTTCTTGTACTTCGCCTGGATGGAGCTCGCCGAGCACCAGTGGGTCTTGCCGTTCTTACGGAAGAAGACCTTGCCCAGCGTCTTGGGGATGTTGATGTTCTTCGAGGTGCCGGCCTGACCGCCAGGCCCGGTCGGGGAGACCGTGCCGGCCTTGCCGTCGGCCGAAGGGCCGCCCTTCGAGGACAGCTTGGCCACCTTGGCGACCGTCTCGGCGTCGGGGCCCCACTGGGTGGCCGCCTTCAGCGCCTTGTTGTTGCTGCGGAACCAGAAGCCCGCGATGTTGTCGGCGTCCGCCACGGAGACCGTGGGTCCGTCGGCGGGTGAGGCGGCGTTCGCAGGTAATGCCACCAGTACGGCGGATCCGGCGATGCCGGCGGTCACGAGACTCAGGCGTGCTCGAGTGTCCACGTTGACCCTCCCTTTCCTCCCGTTGCGGATTGGATCTTCCAGGTGACTAACCGTCAGGCCGGAAACAAACGGGAGGAGAGGGAATGTGACCTAAGTCACAGTGTCATTACTTCACTTCGGTGAGCCCGAGCGAGCCGTCCTTCTTGACGATCGAGCCCGACCACAGCGGGGCCGCGGCCTTGTAGACCGAGTAGGTCTCGCCGTCGAAGTAGGGCGAGGTGATCAGGTCGCTGCGGTTGTTGGCGTCGGTGTCGCCGCCGAGGCTGGTCACGCCGTTGAGGTAACCCTTGCGGGCGGCGCTGCTGTACTTGATGATCCACGGGCCGCCGGAGGCGCCGCCGGTCAGCGAGCACTTGAGGGCCAGGTGCTCCTCGGCCTTCACGCTCTTCTCGACCACGGGGTAGACCGGCTTGCCGTAGCACCACTTCAGGGTTCCGCCGGTGTAGGCGTAGTCGCCGTCGGGGTGGGCCGCCGTCGGGTAGCCGAACACGAAGACGTTCTGGCCCACCTTCTGGTTGTAGGCGAAGCCGAGGCCGCCGACGTTGTCGCCCAGGCGGCCGACGTCCTTCCACTTGCCGTCGGCCCGCGTGATGCCGTTGTAGACGGTCACGAACGCGTAGTCGCGGTCGACGTCCTCGTACACGCTGAAGTCGTAGTGGGTGTAGGCGGTCTTGCCGACGTACACACCCCACGGGGCCTTGCCCTGGTAGTAGCCGGGGATGAAGACCCACTTGCCGACCACGCTGGCGTTGCTCTCGAGGTCGTACGCGCAGTGCCCGGCGGTCGCCACCAGGTTCTTGTACGCCGACTGGATCGACGACGCCGAGCAGGAGTAGAGGGCGTCGCCCAGCACGAAGAACACGCGGCCGGCGCTCTTGGGCAGGTTGACGTTCTTGGACGTCGTCGTCGGCTTGGCCTCGTCACCGATGGCGGGCACCACACCGGGCTTGCCGTCGGCGGCGGGACCCCCGGTGGAGACGTGCTTGGGGACCTTGGCGTGCTCCAGGCCGTAGGGGGCGGCGGCCTTGAGGTTCTTGCCGCCGTCGGCGGTCCAGAACTCCAGGGCGTCGGCGGCGGCGGCGGGCGTGGCCAGCTTGGCCGACGTGCCGGCCTTGGGGGCCGCGTGCGCGGGGACCGCTAACGAGGCGGCCATGAGGCCGGCCACGCCGACGGGAAGGAGGATGCGCTTCACAGGGGGTTCGCTCCTTGCATTTGACGTGAGACGCCTCTTGCGTCCCATGCGCCAGAAAGGGGATAGCCAGAAACTTACATCACTCCGGCAGTTCCTCTAAAGCGTGCATAAAAAGAGAAAAAGCCCAGCTGGATGCCGGGCTTTCTTTGACGCTACGCGGATCGACTAGGCGATCGAGCCGGTCCACAGGTTCGCGGCGGCCTTGTAAACGCCGTAGGTCTCGCCGTCGAAGTAGGACGACAGCGAGGTGTCGATGCGCTTGTTGCCGTCGGAGTCGGAGACACCGATGGTCACGCCGTTCAGGTAACCGAGACGGCGGGTGTTCTTGTACTGCGTCAGCCACGCCGAGCCCAGCGAGCCCTGGCCGGTGAACGACGACTTGACGCCCAGGATCTCCTCGGCCTTGATGGCCGAGGCCTTGGCGGCGAAGGTCTTCCCGTAGCTCCACTTGAGGGTCTTGCCGGAGTAAGCGGCGTTGCCGTCCGGGTGCGAGCCACTCGGGTAGCCGAAGACGTAGACGCTCTGGCCGACCTTCTGGTTGTACGCGAAGCCCTGGCCGCCGACGTTGTCACCGAGGCGACCGGCGTCCTTGAACTTCCAGACGAAGTACTTCGTGACGTCCTTGCCGTCGACCTTCTCGGTCTTCGTGCGGGTGAGGAAGCCGCCGCCGTTCTTGACGTACGTGTCGTACTCGGCCTTCGTGATCTCGGCGGGCGCACCCTGGCCGAGAGCGATGCCGTTGTACACGTTGACGAACGCGTAGTTGCGGTCGGAGTCCTCGTACACGTCGTAGTCGTAGTGCGTGAAGGCCTGCTTGCCGACGTACACGCCCCACGGGGTCTTGCCCTGGTAGTAACCCGGGACGAACACCCAGTAGTTCATGGTCGCGCTGTTGGTCTCGGTGTCGTAGACACAGTTACCAGCGGTGGCGACCAGGTTGCGGTAGGTCGACTGCACCGAGGTGGCCGAGCACCAGCGGGGCTTGACCGCGGTGAGCTTGCCGGTGCGGGGGTCCTTCACGACGTCGTCGGCGAAGAACACCTTGCCCGTGGTCTTGGGCAGGTTGACGTTCTTGGACGTGCTGGTCGTCTTCTTCTCGTCGCCGATGGCGGGGACGACACCGGGCTTGGTGTCGGCCGAGGGGCCACCGCTCGAGACGTGCTTCGACGGGACCGTGGTCTCGACGTTGTACGGGGTCGCGGCGATCAGGTTCGCGGCGCCTTCCGTCAGCCAGAGGGCGGCGATGTTCTTGGCCGCGATGCCCGTGGTCGCCAGGGCGTCCGAGGCGACGTCACCGGCGGCGTTGGCCGGCTGGGTTACGAGAGCGGAAGCCAGCAGACCGGCTGCCACACCACCGAGGGCGAGAGTGCGCTTCATAAGGGGGAACTCCTCTTGCTCTGTCGTGGGGCGCCTCTTGCGTCCCATGCGTCAGTAAAGGGGCAGTCCGGAACTTACATGGCTGTTCGTCACACCAGGTAGCTAATCTCGGTGTGCCCGAAACCCTCCAGGGGTCGTGATCTTTCCGTGACCTGTCAGACCCGAGGTCAGAGGCGTGGTCGGGTTGTTATCAACAGGTGATGATGTGATGTAAATCACATCGGCAAGATGGCACCGATTCGAGGGCTCGTGCGTCAAAGCGGCCGCGTTGGAACGGGCAAACGAAAAGGCCCGGCCGAGGGCCGGGCCTTCCGTTGGGGAACCACTACGCGATCGAACCGGTCCACAGGTTCGCGGCGGCCTTGTAGACGCCGTAGGTCTCACCGTCGAAGTACGACGAAACCGAGGTGTCGTAACGCTTGTTGCCGTCGGTGTCAGAAACGCCGATGGTCACGCCGTTCAGGTAGCCCAGACGACGGGCGTTCTTGTACTGCGCGATCCACGCCGAACCGAGCGAGCCCTCGCCGGTGAACGAGGACTTGACGCCGATGAGCTCCTCGGCCTTGATGGCCGAGGCCTTGGCGGCGAAGGTCTTGCCGTAGGTCCACTTGAGCGTCTTGCCGGTGTAGGCGGCGTTGCCGTCCGGGTGGGAGCCACTCGGGTAGCCGAAGACGTAGACGTTCTGGCCGACCTTCTGGTTGTACGCGAAGCCCTGGCCGCCGACGTTGTCACCGAGGCGACCGGCGTCCTTGAACTTCCAGGCGTAGTACTTCGTGACCCACTTGCCGTCGACCTTCTCGGTCTTCCGGCGAGTGGTGAAGCCGCCGCCGTTCTTCTGGTACGTGTCGTACTCGGCCTGGGTGATCTCGACGGGCGCGCCCGTACCGAGCTGGAGGCCGTTGTACACGGTGACGAACGCGTAGTTGCGGTCGCCGTCCTCGTACACGTCGTAGTCGTAGTGCGTGAAGGCCTGCTTGCCGACGTACACGCCCCACGGGGTCTTGCCCTGGTAGTAACCCGGGACGAAGACCCAGTTCTCCATGGTCGCGCTGTTGGTCTCCGTGTTGTAGACACAGCTACCGGCGGTGGCGACCAGGTTGCGGTAGTTCGACTGCACCGAGGTCGCGGTGCACCAGTGCGGGTTCTTGGCGACCCACTTCGGCCACCACTTCGAGCCCTTGTTCTCGAACCCGTCCGAGAAGAACACCTTGCCGGTGGTCTTGGGCAGGTTGACGTTCTTCGAGGTGCTGGTGGTGGCCTTCTCGTCACCGATGGCGGGGACGACACCGGGCTTGGTGTCGGCCGTCGGGCCGCCGGTCGAGACGTGCTTGGAGGCGACCTGGGTCTCCACGTCGTACGGGGTGGCGGCGATCAGGTTGGCGGCGCCTTCCGTCAGCCAGAGGGCCGCGACGTTCTTGGCCGCGATGCCGGTGGTCGCCAGCGGGTCGCTGGCGACGTCGCCGGCCGCGTTGGCCGGCTGGGTGACGAGGGCGGAGGCCAGCAGGCCGGCCGCCACGCCGCCGAGGGCGAGGGTGCGCTTCATGAGGGAACTCCTTGGTCTGTACGTGGGCCGCTCTTGCGTCCCATGCGTCAGGAAAGGGATGTTCCGGAGGTTACCCCCGCGATCTTGCGGGGCTGAAGAGACGTTTGCGCACCTCAGGGGCCCGTGATGTCTTCGTTATTCCAGTGACTCACAGTCGAGTCGTGAGTCGACGGCTCTCGGACGCCGAAAGCCCACGCCCGCCGGGGTTTCGTTGTTGACGGAAAGTGTTAACCGATGGTGAAGAAGTCGGACATCAATCTAGAAATGTGATGTAAATCACATGTGATCAATGGAACCGAATCGGACGTTCAAGGAACGAGCCCGGGAACGACAGAAGGCCCGGTCATTAATGACCGGGCCTTCCGTTCAGCTGGTGATCACTTACGCGATCGAGCCGCTCCACAGGTTCGCAGCAGCCTTGTAGACGCCGAAGGTCTCACCGTCGAAGTACGGGGAAACCGAGGTGTCGTAACGCTTGTTGCCATCGGTGTCGGAGACGCCGATGGTCACGCCGTTCAGGTAGCCCAGACGACGAGCGCTCTTGTACTGCGAGATCCACGCGGAACCGAGGGCGCCCTCACCGGTGAAGGAGGACTTCACACCGATGATCTCTTCGGCCTTGATGTCCGACGCCTTGGCGGCGAACGTCTTGCCGTAGGTCCACTTGAGGGTGTGACCGGAGTAGGCGTGGTTGCCGTCCGGGTGCGAGCCGCTCGGGTAGCCGAAGACGTAAACGCTCTGGCCGACCTTCTGGTTGTAGGCGAGGCCCTGGCCCCCGACGTTGTCACCGAGGCGACCAGCGTCGTTCCACTTCCAGATGTACCACTTCTTCGCGACTTCGTCGTAGAACTTGATGTCGTACTGCTTCGCGAGCTCGTACGACACCTCGGTGATAGCGCCGAGGTCCTTCAGGCTCTTGACGTCCTTGAGGCCGCCGTGGGGCAGCTTCAGGCCGTTGTACACGGTGACGAACGCGTAGTTGCGGTCGCCGTCCTCGTACACGTCGAAGTCGTAGTGCGTGAAGGCCTGCTTGCCGACGTAGATGCCCCACGGGGTCTTGCCCTGGTAGTAACCGGGGACGAAGATCCACTTGTCCAGGGTCGCCTTGTTGTTCACGACGTCGTAGACGCAGTGACCGGCGGTCGCGACAAGGTTCTTGTACGCGGCCTGGACGGAGGTGGCGGTGCACCAGTGCGCCTTCTTGTCAGCGCCGATGAAGAACACCTTGCCCGTGGTCTTGGGCAGGTTGACGTTCTTCGAGGTGCTGGCGACCTTCTTCTCGTCACCAATGGCGGGGACGATGCCCGGCTTGGTGTCGGCGGTGGGGCCGCCGGTCGAGACGTGCTTCCCGACGACCTGGGTCTCCACGTCGTAGGGGGTTGCGCCCTTCAGCTTGGCGGAGTACTCGGCCAGCCAGAAGGCAGCGATGTTCTTGGCCGCGATGCCGGTGTTGGCCAGCGGGGTGCTGACGACGTCACCGGCGGCGGAGGCCGGCTGGGTGACGAGAGCGGAGGCCAGCAGGCCGGCCGCAATGCCACCGAGGGCGAGAGTGCGCTTCATGGGGGAACTCCTTGGTCTGTCGTGAGACGCATCTTGCGTCCCATGCGTCAGGAAAGGGATGAGTGGACCTTACAGCCGATCTTGCGTGTGTCCGAAGCGATACCTGAGGTTCCCGATTGCCTATGAGTTCGGAGATCTTTCCGTGATCTGACTGACTTGATGTTGATGTGCTTGTCAGATTGTTCTCTGGGGCAGAAGTGCAGTTCGGATGCCGTCAGATCCGATGCCTGCGGGCGCGGTAGGAAACCACATAGATCTGGGAAGACCCTGTGAATGTGATGTAAATCACAGGTGATCAATGGAACCGATTGAGGACTTAACCGGACCTTCGCTGGAACGACAGAAACGACAAAAGGCCCGATCGTGACGATCGGGCCTTTCGTTCAGCTGGTGATCACTTACGCGATCGAGCCGCTCCACAGGTTCGCAGCAGCCTTGTAGACGCCGTAGGTCTCGCCGTCGAAGTACGACGAAACAGAGGTGTCGTAGCGCTTGTTGCCGTCGGTGTCGGAGACGCCGATGGTCACGCCGTTCAGGTAGCCCAGACGACGAGCGCTCTTGTACTGCGCGATCCAGGCGGAGCCCAGCGAGCCCTCACCGGTGAAGGAGGACTTCACGCCGATGATCTCTTCGGCCTTGATGTCCGAGGCCTTCGCCGCGAAGGTCTTGCCGTAGCTCCACTTGAGCGTGTGGCCGGAGTAGGCGTGGTTGCCGTCCGGGTGCTTGCCGCTCGGGTAGCCGAAGACGTAGACGCTCTGGCCGACCTTCTGGTTGTACGCCAGACCCTGGCCACCGACGTTGTCACCGAGGCGACCGGCGTCGATGAACTTCCACACGAAGTAGTGGTACTTCTTCGTCTTGTTCGACCAAACCTTGGCAGCGTCACCCTTGAAGGTGTCCTTGCCGTAGTAGTCGTTGTAGACGGACTCGGTGACCTCGGCCCAGCCGCCCAGGTCCTCCCAGCCCTCGCCGCCGTCGCCGGGGAACTTGACCCACTTCGGCTGCTTGGGGTGGTCGCGGTCGGTGTAGGCGGGACCGTCGTGCGGGGCCTTCAGGCCGTTGTACACGGTGACGAACGCGTAGTTGCGGTCGCCGTCCTCGTACACGTCGAAGTCGTAGTGGGTGAAGGCCTGCTTACCCACGTAGATGCCCCACGGGGTCTTGCCCTGGTAGTAACCGGGGATGAAGACCCAGTTGTCCAGGGTCGCCGAGTTGGTCTCCACGTCGTAGACGCAGTGACCGGCGGTCGCGACAAGGTTCTTGTACGCGGCCTGGACGGAGGTGGCGGTGCACCAGTGCGGCTTGTCGTCAGAACCGAGGAAGAACACCTTGCCCGTGGTCTTGGGCAGGTTGACGTTCTTCGAGGTGCTGGCGACCTTCTTCTCGTCACCGATGGCGGGGACGATGCCCGGCTTGGTGTCGGCCGTCGGCCCACCGGTCGAGACGTGCTTCCCGACGACCTGGGTCTCCACGTCGTAAGGGGTCGCGCCGACGAGGTTGGCCTGGTTGTAGGCCGTCCAGTAGGCGACGATGTTCTGGGCCGCGATGCCGGTGGAGGCCAGCGGGGTGCTGGCGACGTCACCGGCGGCGGAAGCCGGCTGGGTGACGAGGGCGGAGGCCAGCAGGCCGGCCGCCACGCCACCGAGGGCGAGGGTGCGCTTCATGGGGGAACTCCTTGGTCTGTACGTGGGCCGCATCTTGCGTCCCATGCGTCAGGAAAGGGATGAGGGGACCATACAGCCGTGATCTTTGTGGCTGAAGGGATGCCTGAGCTCCGCTTATGGCGCTGAGTCATGGAGATGTCACTGTGATGCGAATGACCTTCTGTTGATGGGCTTGTCAATGAGCCTGAAGGGGTAGAAGCGCAGCTCTGGCCCCCCGGCGCGTGAGGGCAAAAGCGCGTAGGAAACCACAGGTTCCTGGGAAGACCCTGTGAATGTGATGTAAATCACATGAGATCAATGGAACCGGGCGCGAACAGCAAAAGGCCCGGCCGTGACGGCCGGGCCTTCGCATCGCTAGGGGACTACGCGATCGAGCCGCTCCACAGGTTCGCGGCGGCCTTGTAGACGCTGTAGGTCTCACCGTCGAAGTAGGGCGAGACCGACGTGTCGATGCGCTTGTTACCGTCGGTGTCAGAAACGCCGCTCGTCAGGCCGTTGAGGTAGCCGAGACGGCGGGTGCTCTTGTACTGCGAGAGCCACGCCGAACCGAGCGAGCCCTCACCGGTGAACGACGACTTGACGCCGATCAGCTCTTCGGCCTTCACGGCAGACGCCTTCGCCTTGAAGGTCTTGCCGTAGCTCCACTTGAGCGTGTGGCCGGTGTAGGCGTGGTTGCCGTCCGGGTGCGAGCCACTCGGGTAACCGAACACGTAGACCGAGGAGCCGATCTTCTGGTTGTAGGCCAGGCCCTGG
Source organism: Herbidospora mongoliensis (assembly GCF_001570545.1). GTDB lineage: Bacteria > Actinomycetota > Actinomycetes > Streptosporangiales > Streptosporangiaceae > Herbidospora > Herbidospora mongoliensis. The sequence continues at coordinate 53,988 of NZ_BBXD01000010.1, forward strand.
CCGCCGACGTTGTCGCCGAGGCGACCGGCGTCGGTGAAGCGGACCACGTAGTACTTGCCCTTGACCGCGCCCGGCGAGCGGATTTCCTTGCTGTAGGTCTCCCACTCGGACTTGGAGACTTCCTTGGTGTTCTCGGTCCGCATCCACTTCGCGAACTCGCTGCCCTTGGCGGGCAGGCCCGAGGAAGGGGCCTTGAGGCCGTTGTAGACGGTGACGAACGCGTAGTTGCGGTCGCCGTCCTCGTAGACGTCGAAGTCGTAGTGGGTGTAGGCGGTCTTGCCGACGTAGATGCCCCAGGGGGTCTTGCCCTGGTAGTAGCCGGGGACGAAGGCCCAGTAGTCGAGGGTGGCCTTGTTGGTCTCGGTGTCGTAGACACAGCTGCCGGCGGTGGCGACCAGGTTCTTGTACTTCGACTGCAGCGAGGTGGCGGTGCACCAGTGCGGCTTGCCGTCGCCGCCGCGGAAGAAGACCTTGCCGGTGGTGCGGGGGAGGTTCACGTTCTTGGACGACCCGGCGGGCTTGGACTCGTCGCCGATGGCGGGGACCGTTCCAGCCTTCCCGTCGGCGGCGGGGCCACCGGTCGAGACGTGCTTGCTGACCTTGAGGGTCGTCTCGGCGTCGTAGGGCGTCGAGCCGACCAGGTTCGCGTACTTGTTGGCGAACCAGTAGGCGACGACGTTCTTCGCCGCGAGGGAGGTCTTGGCCAGCGGGTCGCTCGCCACGTCGCCCGCCGCCGAAGCGGGCTGGGTGACGAGGGCGGAGGCCAGCAGGCCGGCTGCGACGCCGGTGAGGGCGAGGGTGCGCTTCAAGGGTGCTCCATGCGTTGGTAAAGGATTCGTCAGGACAGTACGTGGGATGTCACGCATGTCCAAAGCGCCTTCACCGGGCTATTGGGGCTCTTGTGCACATGTTGCCGCAGGTGGGGACTTTACTGGAGGTGGTCGAATCGTGATCATGGTGTGACGCAGATCACAAAAAATGATGGCACCGAAATCCGGCTATCTGCGTCTAATTCCTCTTGGCATGAAAACGGGCCCAGCCGTGAACGGCCAGGCCCGGGTGCTCGTGGAGGCGTCAGGCGATCGAACCCGACCAGAGGTTCGCCGCGTGCTTGTAGATGCCGTAGGTCTCGCCGTCGAAGTAGGGCGAGAGGCTGACGTCGATGCGGTCGTTGCCGTCGGTGTCGGACACCGCGGCGGTGACGCCGTTCAGGTAGCCCTTGCGGCTGGTGTTGCTGTACTTGAACATCCAGGCCGAACCCGAGGAACCCTCACCGGTGAAGCTGCACTTCACGCCGAGCAGTTCCTCCGCCTTGATCTCCGGCGCGGAGGCCGGGAACGTGGTGCCGTAGCACCACTTCTGGGTCTGGCCGGTGTAGGCGTGGTTGCCGTCGGGGTGCGAGCCGCTCGGGTAGCCGAAGACGTAGTCCTTGACGTTCTTCTTCTGGTTGTACGCGAAGCCCTGGCCGCCCACGTTGTCGCCCAGGCGACCGGCGTCGACGAACTTCCAGATGTAGTACTTGGAGCCGATCTTCTTCGTGTACTTGCTGACGATCCACGGGTAGGTGCCGTAGGAGCGGTACTTGTCCCACTCGCTCTTGGAGACCTTCTTCCAGTCACCGTCGAGCGGGCCGCCGTCATGGGGCGCCTTGAGGCCGTTGTAGACGGTGACGAAGGCGTAGTCGCGGTCGAAGTCCTCGTAGACGTCGAAGTCGTAGTGGGTGAAGGCCTGCTTGCCGACGTAGACGCCGTAGGGGGTCTTGCCCTGGTAGAAGGCCGGGACGAACACCCAGTACTTCAGGGTCGCGGCGTTGGACTCCACGTCGTAGACGCAGTGACCGGCGGTGGCGACCAGGTTCTTGTACTTCGACTGGAGCGAGGTGGCCGTGCACCAGCGGGGGTTCTTGTCGTCGTCCAGGAAGAAGACCTTGCCGGTGGTGCGGGGCAGGTTGACGTTCTTGGACGTGGTGGCGCCGGCGCCGCCGATCGGGGCGACCAGGCCGGGCTTGCCGTCGGCGGACGGGCCGCCCTTCGACAGGTGCTTGGCGACGACCTTCGTCTCGACGTCGTAGGGGGTGGCGGCGTTCAGGTTGGCCTTGGCCTGGCCGTACCAGAAGGCGACGACGTTCCACGCGGCGATGCCGCTGCCCGCCAGGGGGTCGGACGCTTCGTCGGGGGCGGCGCTGGCCGCGGACGGGACGGCCAGGCCCGCGCCGAGGAGACCGGCGGTCGCGCCGAGGAGGGCGAGGTGCTTCGCTCGGGATCGCATCAGAGATGCTCCTTCATTACAGAGGGTGTGCTGTGATGAAGGTAGATTCCTGCGCTTTATCTCTGCTTTATTCGCGCTTGCAGGGCGCTATCTAGCTGGTCGCCTGCTTGGCGGCCTGCTGGTAGACCCGCGCGGTGATCACGTTGAAGTAGGGGGAGGACGCCGCGTCGAGCTTGCCGTCGGCGTCGATGTTCCACGTGAGGCTGGTCACGCCGTTGAGGAACCCGGTCTTCTTCACCGGGTTCCAGCCCAGCACCCACGGGCCGCCGCTCGCGCCCGCCGTGAACGGGCACGGGTTCAGCAGCACCCCGTTCTCCAGGAGATAGGTGGGGGCCGAGGCGGGGGTGGCGGTGGTCGTGCCGGAACAGGACCGGACGGTCTGGCCGTCGAAGGGGCGGGAGCCGTCGGGGTGGGCGCCGGCCGGGTAGCCGAACACCGACACCGGGCGTGAGCGGCCCTTCGTCGAGGAGAACTGGAAGGCGCCGACCTTGTCCTCGAGGCGGCCGCCCTGCACGCGCTGGGCGCCCTTCCAGGTGAAGCCCCGGTAGACGGTGACGAAGGCGTAGTCGCGGTCGTAGTCGCCGGCGCCCGAGAAGTCTTCATGCAGATAGAGGGTGTGACCGATGTAGATGCCGGCGTCGGTGGAGCCGTTCGCGTAGGACGGGATGAAGATCCAGTTCTCCACGGGCTTGTTCTGGCCCAGTGACCAGCCGCAGTGGCCGGCCGTGGCGACCAGGTTGCGGTTCTTGGAGTGGACGACCGAGCCCGAGCACCAATATTCCTTGTCGTCCAGCTTGAAGAAGACCTTGCCGACCATCGGCTGAGGGGAGGCGGCGGCGGCTTGGGCCGGGGCGCTGAGGAGGGCCGTGTCCTCGGAGAGTTCGGCCATCGAGGGAGTCTGCTTCACGCCCGCCGACGGCTTGGAGGCCGGGACGTAGGTGCTGGCCTCCTTCAGCCGCGCGGGCGTCCAGTAGGCGGCCACCTTCTGCATGTCGGCGCCGACCGCGGCGAGCGGGTAGCCCATCACGCCCTTGCCGAAGTGCTTCTCCGGCGGTGGCGCGGCCTCCTGCGCGGAGACCTCCATCAGGGGCGCGGACCGCGGCGCGGTGGCGGCCGGCGCGATGGCGGGGTTCCAGGCCGAGAGCAGCGCGGCGGCACCCAGCGCGACGGCGACGCCGCCCGCTGCAAGGGTGATCCGCCTGGACATGGGGCCTCTCGGGTGTCTCGCGTGACGGAGGTATCGATCGTAAGGCGTGATTTTTCCAGATCACCAGTGACCAGGCACAGGTTCTTGGCTGTCTCGTTATCAATTCGAGGGAACCGATCTGGTCCCTTTGGCGTCCGAGTACACCGGTCCCAGGCTACGGCCCGTGTAAAAAGCAGGTGCCCGGGAGACGAGGATCGTCTCCCGGGCACCGGTGCTTCATGGCCGTTTACGCAGTCCAGCGGTTCGCCGCGACCTTGTAGACGTCGTAGGTCTCGCTGTTGAAGTAGGGCGAGGAGAGCCGGTCGTACCGGTCGTTGCCGTCGGTGTCCCAGGCGATGCTGTTGACGCCGTAGAGGTAACCGGTGCGGGTCTTGCTCTTGTAGTTCCACAGCAGCGGGCCGCCGCTGGCGCCGGCGGTCATGCCGCACTTGATGCCGACGTGCTCCTGCACGTTGAACTTCGGCGCGGCCGGCATGGAGGCGGTCTGGCCGTAGCACCACTTCATCGTCTTGCCCGTGAACGGACGGTCGCCGTCCGGGTGGGGGCCGGCCGGGTAGCCGAAGGAGAAGACGTTGGTCTTGGTGCTGCGGTTCCAGGTGAAGCCCTGGCCGCCGACGTTGTCACCGAGGCGGCCGACGGCGGTCTTCACGAGCTTGTACTTGCCGTCCACCTTCTCCCAGCTGGCCTTGTAGCCGGAGGCGACGTTGACGAACGCGTAGTCGTAGTCGAAGTCCTCCTTGACCACGAAGTCGTCGTGCGCCTGGTACCAGGTGGCGGGGTAGATGCCGTAGGGGGCCTTGCCGTCCCACGCCTGCGTGCCGTCCCAGTACGACGGGATGAAAACCCAGTTGTCGTAGAAGCGGTTGCTGGCCGGGTCGTACACACAGTGCCCGGCGGTGGCCACGACGTTGCGGAACTTGCCCTGGATGGACGTGCCGGAGCAGTACTTCCAGTTCTTCGGGTCCAGCGGGTTCTTGCCCGGCAGGGTGAAGAAGACCCGGCCGACGGTGTTGGGCAGGTTGACCTGCTTGGTGGCCGGGGTGGCCTTCTTCTCGCCGCCGATCGGCGGGACCACTCCGGCCTTGCCGTCGGGCTCGGCGTTGCTCGGGCGGCCCGAGCCAATCACCGCGTTGCCCAGCTCTTCGGTGCGGTCCTTCGCGGCGCGGAGCCGGTCGGGGGTCCAGAAGTTCGCCGCGGCGGCGGCCGTGGTGGGGGCCGCCTTCTGGGTGACGTCGCTGGGGGCCGTGGCCGTGGCCGAGGAGGCCGTGCCCACCGCGCCGAACGCGATGAGCGCGCCGGCCAGCGGGATGGAGAGGCGTCGTGCTCGGGAGATCATCGAAGTCCTTTCCGTTGGGACGAATTGAGGGTGCGTCCCAAATACGTGGAAACAGCTCCGAACGTTAATGACGCGATCACGGGTAACGCCTCAGATATAACGAGAGCACTGGGTCAATTGGCCTTACCGTTATTCATGCGCTGCTGTTATGAATGACGTTTCCGCAGGTGATCCCTGGTTTGCCAATTCGGTTTACGTATTATTCGCGGCGGGTTTCGATCCCTTTCGTCACTCTCGTAACAGGGGTCGGGTAATGTTCTGCCATGATCGCAGTCACGGCATCGCAGACCGATCCGAACGACCCGCTGAAGGGTCTGACCGTGGGCGAGCGGCCCGAGCCCGCAGTCCCCGACGGCTGGACCACGGTGACGGTCCGGGCCACCGCGCTCAACCACCACGACGTGTTCACCCTCCGCGGGATCGGCATCAGTCCCGACCGGCTGCCGATGACGCTCGGGTGCGACGCGGCGGGTGTCGACGAGGCGGGCAACGAGGTCATCGTCTACGCGGTGATCGGCGAGCCGGTCAACGGCGACGAGACCCTCGACCCCCGGCGGACGCTGCTGTCCGAACTCCACCAGGGGACCTTCGCCGAGAAGGTCGTGGTGCCCCGGCGGAACCTGGTGCCCAAACCGGCCGGGCTGAGCTTCGAGCACGCGGCGTGCCTGCCGACGGCGTGGCTGACGGCCTACCGGATGCTCTTCGAGAAGGCGGGCCTGGAGCCGGGGTCGACGATTCTCGTCCAGGGCGCGGGCGGAGGCGTCTCGACGGCGTTGATCGCGCTCGGCCGGGCGGCCGGACATCGCGTCTGGGTGACCAGCCGGTCTGCGGACAAGCGCGACAAGGCGCTGGAACTGGGCGCCGACCGCGCTTTCGAGACCGGGGCGCGGCTGCCCGAGCGGGTCGACGCCGTGATGGAGAGCGTCGGCGAGGCGACCTGGGACCACTCGATCTCGTCGCTGCGGCCCGGCGGGCGGGTGGTGATCTGTGGCGCGACCAGCGGAATGGTGGCTCCCACCAAGCTGGCTCAGGTCTTCTTCCTGCAGAAGCAGATCATCGGCTCGACGATGGGCACCCGCGACCAGCTCGAACGGCTCGCCATCCTCCTCGACCAGACAGGGGTCCGCCCGCTGGTCGACCGGGTCCTGCCGCTGACGGAGGCCCGCGAGGGCGTGGCGGCCATGGCCGGGGGCGACGTGTTCGGAAAGATCGTCTTCACTCTCTAGGACGAGTGGAGCGCCCCGGCCGCCATGACTGTGGCCGGGGCGCTCGGCTTGTCTCCGGTCAGAGCTTGCCGTAGGCGGGCGGTGCGGGAGCGGGCGGTTGGCGCAGGTTACGGGGAGGTGCGGAGGCGGCGGGCGGGGCCGGCCAGGCGGAGCCGTAACGGAAGCAGAGAAAAGACCATGAGCGGCGCGAGAGGCCGCAGACGACGCAGGGCGCTTCCACCGGACCTCAGCCGGGGTCGAGGATGGACTTCAGGCGGCTCGCGGTCTCGTCCAGGACCGCTTTGCAGGCCGCCAGGTCGGCGTCGCTCAGGCGGGTCTCGGTCGCCTCCGAGCGGATCTCGGCGACGAAGTCGGCCAGGAACTGACCCAGCTGGGCGTCGTTGGCGGTCGCCTTCGCATCGTCGGCCGAGCCGTTGGGGGGCGTCGGGAAGCCCGTCATGGCCCAGGTGTCGGTCCAGATGCGCTGCCACTCGACCTTCCAGCGCTCCGACTCGGCCTTCCACTGGTGCTTCTGGCGGGACCACTCCTCTTTCTGGCGGTCGCGCTGGCGCTTCCACTCGTCTCTCGTGTCGCGCGCGGAGCTCGTCGTGTCGTGGTTGATGTTGCGGGCCATCGTGGTCAGCTCGTGGCGCAGGGAGCGGACCGTCTGGCGGACGTCTTCCTTGACCTCACGGGCGATGTCCTGGACCGACGCGGTGATCTCGCGCTCCAGGTCGGCCAGTTCGTCGAGGCGCGCGTTCAGTTCGGCGCGGCCCTTGTCGGTCAGGGTGAAGACCTTCTTGCCGTCGACGACCTCGTGGGTGACCAGGCCCTCCTCCTCCAGCCTGGCCAGGCGCGGGTAGATCGTGCCGGGGGAAGGGGAGTAGACGCCCAGGAACCGGTCCTGGAGCAGGCGGATGACCTCGTAGCCGTGGCGGGGGCTCTCCTCCAGCAGCTTGAGCAGGTAGAGCCGGAGCCTGCCGTGGCCGAAGACGGGACTCATTCTGTTTCCTTACTGAGCAGGGTCACGCCGCCCGAGACCGTGGTCGCGTTGAGCGAGGCCATGCCACCGCCGAGGCGGCCGGTGAGAGACCGGCTGCCGGGGTGGCTGTTGTAGGTGAGGCCCGGGAAGGCGGACTCCAGATTGCCCGACATCGAGCGGAAGGCCACGTCGCCGTCGGTGACGCGCGGGAGCCGCAGCCAGATCGGGCCCGCGACCGTGTTGAGGGTCACGTGGCTCGTCGGGTCGAGGGCGATGTCGGCGGTGATGGTGCCGTTCACGGTGTTGGCGCGCAGGCGCCGGGGCGCGCCGTCGGCGACGGTCAGCTCACCCGAGACGCTGGTGAACGACAGGTCGCCGGCCAGGGCGCGGCTCTCCACCGAACCCGAGACGGTCTCGGCGTTGACGTCGCCGCTCACGCCGTCGAGCACGATGTCGCCCGACACGCTGCGGACCCGGGTGCGGGCCTCGAAACCGGCGACGACCGCCCCCGCGGAGATCACCCCCGCCTCGACCCGGCAGGTCTTCGGCACGGTCAGCGTGATCGTGCAGCGGCGCCCGCCGCCCGGACGCAGCCAGCCGAGCACACCTTCCCAGCTCAGGTCGCCGTAGGTCACCGTGAGGTGGCCGTCTTCGTGGTCGACGAACAGCGGATCGGCGCCGATCTCGCTGATCTCCAGGCTGGGCGGGCCGTCACTGGCCAGCACCGCGAGATGCCCCGCCACGATGCGTACGCTCAGCCGGTCGACCGGGTCGAACGTGAGCTGGTCGGGTTTGTCGATCGTCCATTTCGGCATGACGCCGCCCTTTCCGCGAGGTGCCTAAAAACACGATATGTCGCGTTGGCGGAAAGTCAAGATGTATCGCGTTAGGGCGGTGTCAGTCTTCGTCGTCGTCGAGCCGGGCGAGCCAGGTCGCCAGGCGTTCGATCGGGGTCTCGAAGTCGGGGTTGAGGTCGACGAACTCGCGGAGGCGTTCGGCCAGCCAGACGATCTGGACCTCTTCCTCGCCCCTGCGCTCGACGAGTTCCTCGATGCCTCTGTCGGTGAAGTACATGGTTCTCCCGGAAACGACGGGAGGCCCCCCACAGTGGAGGGCCTCCCGCTGGGTGTGACTGTGTCTAGCCGAAGATCTCGGTGATGATGGCGTGGAGCTCGTTGTCGTGGGCGCTGTGGGAGCCCGCCGCCGGCGAGGAGTTCGCCGCCCGCGAGACCCGGTGCAGGCGCCGGCCGTTGAGGCCCTCGGGCCGTTCGGTCAGCTTCAGCGCGAGGAACGGCCATGGGCCCATGTTGACGGGCTCGTCCTGAGCCCAGATGAGCTTGACGTCGTCGCTGTAGCGGGCCAGCTCGGCCTTCAGCGGCTGCTCGGGGAACGGGAAGAGCCGCTCCATCCGGACGACCGCCGTGTCGGTGTGGCCGCCCTTGTCGCGTGCGGCGGCCAGATCGTAGTAGATCTTGCCGGAGCACAGGACCACCTGACGCACACCCGCCGGGTCGACCGTGCTGTCACCGATGATCGGCTGGAAGGTGCCGGAGGTGAAGTCGGTCGTCGCCGACGCCGCCGCCTTGTGGCGCAGCAGCGACTTGGGCGTGAACACGACCAGCGGCTTGCGCCGGTCGGACAGGGCCTGCCAGCGCAGCAGGTGGAAGTAGTTCGCCGGGGTCGTCGGCTGGGCCACGGTCATGTTGTCGAGCGCGCAGATCTGCAGGAAGCGCTCGATGCGGGCCGAGGAGTGGTCGGGACCCTGGCCCTCGAAGCCGTGCGGCAGCAGCAGCACGACCGACGAGCGCTGGCCCCACTTCTGCTCACCGGACGAGATGAACTCGTCGATGATCGACTGGGCGCCGTTGACGAAGTCGCCGAACTGGGCCTCCCAGAGGACCAGTGCCTCGGGCCGGACCACGCTGTAGCCGTATTCGAAGCCCAGCGCCGCGAACTCGCTCAGCAGCGAGTCGTAGACGTAGAACTTCGTGACGCCCTCGTTGAACGTCTTCAGCGGGGTGTGGTCTTCGCCGGTGACCCGGTCGACCAGCACCGCGTGGCGCTGACCGAAGGTGCCACGCCGCGAGTCCTGGCCCGCCAGGCGGACGGGGTGACCGTCGAGGAGGAGCGAACCGAACGCCAGCGTCTCGCCGGTCGCCCAGTCGATCGCGTCTTCCTCGATCATCGCGCCGCGCTTCTGGAGCACCGGGTTGAGCCTCGGGTGGACGGTGAAGCCCTCGGGCAGCGTGAGCTGCGTGTCGATGACGCGCTTGACGGTCTCGTCGGAGATGGCCGTCTTGGTGTCGTCGTGGCTCCACTCGACCAGCTCGTCGGTGGGCGGCTTGACGACCGCGCCCTCCTCCAGCGGCTTCTTGGCGGCCTCGCGGGTCTCGGTGAAGGCCCGCTCCAGCTGCTCCTGGTAGTCGCGCAGCGCCTGCTCGGCCTCTTCGACCGTGATGTCGCCGCGGCCGATCAGGGCCTCGGTGTAGAGCTTGCGGGTGGAGCGCTTGGCGTCGATCAGGTCGTACATGAGCGGCTGGGTGAAGCTCGGGTTGTCGGCCTCGTTGTGGCCCCGGCGCCGGTAGCAGATCATGTCGATCACGACGTCCTTGCGGAACGCCTGGCGGTATTCGTAGGCCAGCCGGCCGACCCGGACGACGGCCTCGGGGTCGTCGCCGTTCACGTGGAAGATCGGCGCCTGGATCATCCGGGCGACGTCGGTGGCGTACACCGACGAACGCGAGGCCTCCGGGCTGGTGGTGAAGCCGACCTGGTTGTTGACCACGATGTGGACGGTGCCGCCGGTGCGGTAGCCGCGCAGCTGCGACAGGTGCAGCGTCTCGGCCACCACGCCCTGGCCCGCGAAGGCCGCGTCGCCGTGGATCAGGATCGGCAGGACGGTGAAGCCCTCGGGGCCCATCTCCAGCAGGTCTTGCTTGGCCCGGACCACACCTTCGGTCACGGGGTCGACCGCTTCGAGGTGGGACGGGTTGGCGACGACCGACGCCTTGATCCGGTTGCCCGCCGACGACACGAAGTCGCCGTTGGCGCCCAGGTGGTATTTGACGTCGCCCGAGCCGTGGGCGCTGCGCGGGTCGAGGTTGCCCTCGAACTCGCCGAACACCTGGGCGTAGGACTTGCCGACGATGTTGGCCAGCACGTTGAGACGGCCGCGGTGGGCCATGCCCATGACGACCTCGTCGAGCCGCTCGTCGGCGGCCGACGCGATCACCGAGTCGAGCAGCGGGATCAGCGACTCGCCGCCTTCGAGGGAGAAGCGCTTCTGGCCGACGTATTTGGTCTGCAGGAAGGTCTCGAACGCCTCGGCGGTGTTGAGCCGCGCCAGGACGTGGAGCTGCTCGTCGCGGTCGGGCTTGGCGTGGGGTTTCTCGACCCTCGCCTGGATCCAGGCCCGCTCTTCGGGGTTCTGGATGTGCATGTACTCGATGCCGACGGTGCGGCAGTAGGAGTCGCGCAGCACACCGAGGACCTCGCGCAGCGTCATCAGCGCCCGGCCGCCGAAACCACCGGTCGGGAACTCGCGCTCCAGGTCCCACAGGGTGAGACCGTGCTTGGTGATGTCGAGGTCGGGGTGCTTGCGCTGGCGGTATTCCAGCGGGTCGGTGTCGGCCATCAGGTGGCCGCGCACGCGGTAGGCGTGGATCAGCTCGATGACCCGGGCCGACTTCGCGACGTCGTTGTCGTGGGAGGCCGACACGTCGACGGTCCAGCGGACCGGCTCGTAGGGGATCCGCAGCGACTCGAAGATGTCGTCGTAGAAGTTGTCGGCGCCCAGCAGCAGCTGGTGGATGCGCCGCAGGAAGTCACCCGACTGCGCACCCTGGATGATGCGGTGGTCGTAGGTGCTGGTGATCGTCATGACCTTGCTGATGGCCAGCCGTGAGAGCGTCTCCGCGGAGGCGCCCTGGTATTCGGCCGGGTATTCCATCGCGCCGACGCCGATGATGGTGCCCTGACCGGGCATCAGCCGCGGCACGGAGTGGACCGTGCCGATGGTGCCGGGGTTGGTCAGCGAGATCGTGGTGCCCTGGAAGTCGTCGACGCCGAGCTTGCCGGCGCGCGCCTTGCGGACGATCTCCTCGTAGGCCGTCCAGAACCGCTGGAAGTCCATCGACTCGGCGCCCTTGATCGACGGCACGAGCAGTTGGCGCGTTCCGTCGCTCTTCTGGACGTCGATCGCCAGACCCATGCCGACGTGTCCGGGCCGGATGAGGGTCGGCTTGCCGTCGACCTCGCCGTAGGCGTGGTTCATCTCGGGCATGGCCTCGAGGGCCCGCACGATGGCGTAGCCGATCAGGTGGGTGAAGGAGATCTTGCCACCGCGACCGCGGGACAGGTGGTTGTTGATCACGATCCGGTTGTCGATCAGCAGCTTGGCCGGAACGGCCCGCACGCTGGTCGCGGTCGGGACCGTCAGCGACGCCTCCATGTTGAGGGCGGTGCGCGCGGCGGCGCCGCGCAGCTTCTCCTCGACGGCGCCGGCCGGAGCCTTCGGCGCCACGGCCTTGGCGGGCGCGGCGGCGGGCTTCACGGCGGCGGGCTTCTCCGGGGCCTTCTCCGGCGCCTTGGGCGCGGGAGCGGCCTGCTTCGGCTGCGGGGGAGCGGCCGGTGCGGAAGCGGCGGCCTGGGTCGCGTCGCCCGGCGGGGCGACCTTGCCCTGCCCGTTGTAATCCGCGAAGAAGTGCCACCAGGCCTTGTCAACCGACTCGGGGTCCTGAAGATACTTTTGGTACAGCTCGTCGACAAGCCATTCGTTTTGCCCAAAGCTTGCCAGCGGGTTTGTCCGCGACGACTCAGACGACACGGCGGAGTTCGCCCTCTTCCGCAGATCGGCGTTGATGTAAAGGAACCTGTCCAAGGCTACTCGTCCAGCCAGGTGACGAGAGCCGTCCGGCGCGTGGCTCCCGCTTATGCTCCCAGGACTGTCCGAACTGGTCACGCACGGGTAGCCCCCCAGGATGGTAGAGGCACCCTCACCGACTGGTCAGGGTGAGGTCCCCTTTTCGTCATATTGGTCGCAATTCTAGCTGATTGTGCGACTTGAAGTTCGGACATCAGGGCTGATCAAGTGCAGCAACGTGACCAGTTCCTCGCCCGCTGTGTTCAGTTCGTCCATGGTCATGGGGGCCAGACGTTCGAGGATGAAAATTGCGTCAACCGTTTCTTCGGTGATGCGGGTGCGGGCCCCCTGACGCCAGTTCCAGCGGCGGCACGTCACGCCCGCGTCGTCGCGCCAGATGACCTCGCCCGGGTCGGGGTCGCCCAGCACCTCGTCGGCCTTCTCGTCTCCCGTGGCGCGCACCAGCCTCGCCGGGCCCTCGTAGCGGCGCAGGTCCTCGCCGCCGATGGGGAGCGTGTGGCTCACCGAAATGGAGTTGTAGGCGTCGACGACCAGGTTGATCTCGGGCAGGGGCATCCTGCGGATCAGGGCGTCGACCGACGGGCGGGTGCGGGAGGGCTTGGCGCCGAAGGCGCGGTAGGCGTCGCGCCAGGACTCGATCTTCTTGTGGTGGAGCGGCGCGGCCCGCTCGGCCGCCTTGGACAGCCACTTCCTGGACCGGTCGTCGGAGGGGCCGTTGACGAAGCCGTTGGCCTCGATGAGGAGGGCGGCGAAGTCAGGCCGCAGGTCGCGGACCGCGTCGTCGATGCGGATGTCGTTGAGCACGGGCACAGACTAAGGGCCCGCGACTCCCCCGAGGGGTCGCGGACCCTTAACTGTGGACGCCTATGCGCAGGCCTTGCCGTTCAGCAGGAAGAGATCGGGAACGGGGTTGGCACCGGGAGCGCCCACACCGTTGAAGCCGAAGGTGATCGACTTCCCGGGCAGGATCTTCTTGTTGTGGGAGAGGTTCTTCGCCTTCAGGGTCGCGCCCGTCTGCGAATAGTCGGCGTTCCAGCCGTGGTCGAGCTTCTGGCCGCCGAGGAACGACCACTGGAGATCCCAGCCGTCGACGGCGGCGGTACCGGTGTTCTTGATCGTCACCTGGGTGGAGAAGCCGGTCGGCCAGGTCCCGTGGATCTGGTAGGTCACGTCACACGCGCCCGGCGCGGTCACCGAGCCGTCGCCCTGGTCGGCGATGAAGGCGGAGATCCACGACAGCGGGGCGTTCCAGTTGATCGTCAGCTCGTTGGTCGCCCACGACTCGATGTGGTCGATGTAGCAGAACTGCGGCTTGCAGCCCTGAAGGTTGGCCTGGGCGATCGGGTCCTGGATCGCCGAGTTCGGGCCGCCCGACAGGGTGCCCCTGGGCGGGTTGGGCAGGTCGGGGTTGAGCTGGTTGGCGTACCAGCGGGAGTGCTGGTTGTGGGAGTTGACCTCGCCGTAGCCCGTGACGTAGGAGATGTTCAGGGCGTTGCGGCCGAGGATGTAGTCGATGCCCTCCAGCACGCCGTCGAGGTATTTCCCCTGGCCGGAGATGTCGTACGCCGCCGCCATCACGACCATGTTGTTGAGCACGAGGTTGTTGGAACCCCAGTCGAAGTCGGGCGGGTTGTAGGGCAGGCCGTAAGGATGCGCGTCCAGAGTGGCGAGGTACTTGTCCGCGCCTTCCAGCACCGAGGCGCGGACCGCCGCGCGGCCGGGCAGGTTGTTGGGCACCGTGGCCAGGTCGAGGCGGCCGAGCTGCGCGGTCGAGGCCCAGTCGAAGCCGCGGTCGCGCCACACGTCGGCCGTGTGCAGCGGGGAGGTCGTCACGGCGTCGCGGAAGGCCGCTTCACCCGTCGTGATGTAGAGCTCGGCGGCGGCCCAGTAGAACTCGTCGGTGACGTTGTCGTCGTTGTAGGCGCCACCGCCCACGCCGTCGTTGGGGGAGGCGTAGATCGCCGGGTTGGCCTTGGCGGCCGTCCAGGCCTTGCGGGCGGCGGCCAGGTTCCTGGCCGCGAAGGCCGCGTCGTAGGGCGCGAACAGGCGGGCGGCCTGGGCGGCGGTGGCGGCCAGGTTCAGGGTGGCGGCGGTGGAGACCGGGTGGAGTTCGCGGGCCTGCGGGTCGAGGTGGGGCATCAGCGGCAGGCCGGTCCACGCCGCGTCGTGGATCTTGTGGTGGGCCATGCCGTCGGGGCGCTGCATCTTGAGCAGGAACTCCTGCTCCCAGCGGGCCTCGTCCAGGATGTCCGGGACGGCGTTCCCGCTCTCCGGGATGGCCAGCGAGCCGATCGTCTCGGCGGTCGCGGCGTTCTTGGTGCGCTCGAACTCGCTCATGAGCTGCCAGGCGGAGATGCCGCCGTTGACGACGTACTTGCCGTGGTCGCCGGCGTCGTACCAGCCGCCGGAGACGTCGAGGGAGTAGTCGCAGACGCCCGGCTGGCAGGGGACGCTGGTGTCACCCTGGTTGGGGGCGACGCCGACGTGACCGGCGGGGCGGCCGTAGCCGGGCCGCAGCGCGTCGTCGATCGCGACGCCGCTGCGCTGGGTGTAGTAGAACTTCAGCGCGTCCAGCTTGAGCTGGGAATAGGCGCCGGCGGAGATGTCGAACGGGCGGCTGGTCTCGCCGTCGGCGGTCAGGGTGTAACCCTCGCCCGGGGTGACGAACGAGCCGAAGTCGATGCTGTGGACGTTCTGGCCGGAGCTGGCGTCCACGCCGCGCGGGGTGGTGTCGCCGTCCGCGACGACCGTGCCGCCGTCGTTCTTGAGCTGCCAGCCGACCGCCGCGGTCGCGTCGGTGACGACGGTCGCGTTCTTGGGGCCGTTGGGCAGATAGGCCACCTGGTTCACCCGGACCCGGGGGCCGGTGTCGGGTTCGTACACATCCGGCTCGGCGCCGCCCTTGAGGGACACGTCGTCCAGGCAGAAGCGCCACGGGGTGGCGCTGCCGCCGAGCTGGAAGGCGATCTGGGCGTTGGACAGGCTGGTCGGCGCGGTGAACGTGAAGTCGTAGGAGTTGCCCGACACGCTCAGCTCGGGGTTGGCCACGAAGAACTGCGTCCACGGGTCGACCGGGAGCTGGATCAGCGCCCGGCCCACCCTCGACGGGGTGGCCGAGGCGAAGAAGCGGTAGGCGTAGGTCTCACCGGCGACCAGCGGGACGCCGTCGAGGCCGATGATCGCGTCCCACGGGTTGGTGGTCGACCCGGGGATGTCGGCGCACAGGCGGCCGTCCTCCAGTTCGACGGTGACGTTGCCGGTGTTCCACCATGGGGCGGTGGTGGTCTCGAACGTCCCGTTGGGGATCTGTTCCGGGCCTTCGTCGGCATAAGCGGTGGCCGCTGGTAAGAGGACCAGCGCCGCCGCCGTGAGTACTGCGGTGAGACGTCGCGTCAAGGTGCACCTCGTCAGGTATGGGAGCGCTCCCATGGCTCAGATGCCCCTGATGTTTCCAATGGGTTTCACCGAGGGTCAAGAACCCCAGGTCGGGGGCCGTGGCCGACCTGGCTTGCGTCCGGAATGTCCGATGAAACTTACATAGACTAGAATTTTGTTCGGTACGTCGTACACAATCGACCCCGTGAGAAGACCGACCGAACCGGCGAGCCCCACCCAGCACGCGGCCTGGCAGGCCGGCCAGATCCCCGAGGTCGAGCGCGTCCGCCCCGGCCTGTGGTCGATCCCCGTGCCGCTGCCCAATACGCCGTTGCGGTACGTGCTGGTCTACGCCCTGGAACTGCCCGACGGCGTGGCGTTGATCGACGCGGGGTGGGACACCGAGGAGGCGTACACCGCCCTGACGGCCGGACTGAAGACGGCGGGCTATGAGATCACCGACGTCAAGGCGGTCCTGGTCACCCACATGCACCCCGACCACTACGGCCTGGCCGGCCGGGTCAGGGAGAACTCGGGCGCCTGGATCGGCCTGCACCCGGCCGACGCCCGCCTGCTGCGCGGCCGATACGAGGACCCCGGAGACCTCTCCGACCGGGAACTCCAGCTGCTACTGCGCTGCGGCATCCCGGCGGAGAAGGCCCGCGAGCTGGCCGGGTCGTCGATGGCGATCCGCCGCTTCGTCTCGGCGGGGGCGCCCGACCGGCTCATCGAGGACGGCACCCGGCTCGACCTGCCCGGCTGGGACCTGACCGCGATCTGGACCCCCGGCCACTCGCCCGGCCACCTGTGCTTCGCCGGCGACAGAATGCTCTTCTCCGGTGACCACGTGCTCGCCAAGATCACCCCGATGGTCGCCTTCCACCCCCAGTCGGCGCCCAACCCGCTGGCCGACTACCTCGACGCCCTGCGCAAGGTCGGCCGCCTGGACATCGCCGAGGTGCTGCCCGCGCACGAATACCGGTTCCCCGACCTGCTCGGACGCATCGAATACGTGATCGGCCACCACGAGGAGCGGCTGGCCGAGATCGAACGGGTGGTGACCGCCGAACCCGGTCTGACGTGCTGGGAGATCGCGACGCGGCTGACGTGGTCGCGGCCGTGGGAGTCGATCCAGGGGTTCCAGCTCCGGGCGGCCAACAACGAGACCCTCGCGCACCTGATCTACCTGGAGTCGCATGGGCGGTTGCGTGCCTCGGAAAACCTATATTACAGATAGGGAATTAGTGCTACATTCGCCCAATGAGCCTGGAATATCCCGGCGACGTCTTCTGGTACGACCTTCCCGATGACGAAGCCGAAGAATACGAGGACGTCGAGTGAGCAAGATCGTCACCCTGGTCGGCAACCCGCGCGGCGGGTCGCGCACCCTCACCGTGGCCACCCGCGCCGCCGAGGCCGCCCTCGGCTCGGCCGGTGACGTGATCGACCTCGCCGAGCTGGCGCCCCACCTCCTCGCGGCCGAGCCCGTCGAGGCCGTCGAGGCCGCGCTCGGCCTGGTCAAGAACGCCGACGTGCTGGTGCTGGCGAGCCCGACGTACAAGGCGACCTATACCGGGCTCCTGAAGGTCTTCCTCGACAAGCTGGGCCATCGGGCGCTGGCCGGGAAGCACGCGATTCCGGTGCTGGTGATGGGCGGCGCCCAGCACGCCCTGGCGGTGGAGGTCCACTTCCGGCCGCTGCTGGTGGAACTGGGCGCGATCGTGCCGACGCCGGGACTGGCGGTGCTGGAGAGCCAGATCGCGGACCTCGACGCGGTGCTCAAGCCGTGGGCAGAGCAGCTGGCGGGCCAGCTGCCCACCGGCGTCTAGGCCAGCCGGGCGGTGCCCCGGCCCGTCACCATCGGCAGGTCGAGGATGGTGCGGATGCCCGGGTCGGCGGCCACCACCGCGCGGATCGTGTTGACCGCGTGGGCCGCCGCCCCCGCCAGCCCGTGGTTGACCTCGTTGAGGTTCACCACGATCGTCGGCTTCCCTTCGATGTGGATCGAGAACCCCGGCTCGGCCCAGCGCGGCACCTTGTCGGCGTCGGCCTTGTAGACGCACTCGACCGTCATGAACGGCCGCCCCCGGACGAGGCCCGAGAAGACCCACCGCGACGCGGACACCGCGCCCTGGCGGACCATGCCCGAGGCGATCTCGAAGTCTTCGGTGGCGAGCTCGAACTCGTCCATCTCCTCGATCTCGTCGAGTTCCACCCCCAGCGCCCCCGACACCAGCTGCACGCTCTCGGTGAAGAGAGCCCGCTGGAAGGCCCGGAACGGGCGCACCGCCGACACGTAGTCCTTCGCCGTGCGGCCGAAGCCGATCAGCTCGGTCACGATGTGGTGGGACGGGTGGCCCCGGTAGTCGGAGGTCTCGCGGACGTAGATGTGGTCGAGCCGCGACGACAGGCCCGTCAGCGTCAGGGGGAGCACGTCGCTGACGAAACCCGGGTTGATGCCGGTGCCGTGGAGCGTGGCGCCGCCCTCCTGGCAGGCCTTCTCGATGCGGTCGACGACGCCCGTGCCGTAGGCCATGGGGAAGACGAAGCCCGTGGTGGTGATGACGTTCTTGCCCGAGGCCAGCAGCCTGCAGATCATGTCGACGTCGTGGCTGTGGTCGCCACCGAAGAAGCTCGCGGGCAGCGGCATGTGCAGTACGCAGTCGGCGTCGAGCGCCATGATGGCGTCGACGTCATCGGTGCAGGTGACTCCCGTTTCCGGGAGCCCGACGAGCTGACCGGCGTCGATGCCGATCTTTTCGGGGTCGTAGACCAGGACTCCGGCGAGCTCGAACTCGGGACGCTCGACAACACCGCGAAGCGCGTATCCCCCCACGGCGCCGGTGGCCCACTGAACCACGCGGAGAGTGCGCATAGACACGGCCTCCAGCAGGGGGTGCGACGGCGGCGAAACCATATCAGAAACTCACTCGTCCGATCACTGTCCGTTACGTCCCGTTTGGTATCGTGCGCTAGTCCAGAATTTTGTTCTCCTTGGAAGGGTGTGGACGAGGATGCCGGATCTGCTCAGGTATGACGGCAGGGTCGCCGTCGTCACCGGCGCCGGGCACGGGCTCGGGCGGTCGCACGCGCTGCTCCTGGCCGAACGCGGGGCCAAGGTCGTCGTCAACGACCTCGGCGGGGCTCTCGACGGGACCGGGGCCTCCACCGGGCCGGCCGCCGAGGTGGCGGAGCTGATCGTCAAGAACGGCGGCGAGGCCGTCGCCAACGGGGACGACGTGGCCACCCCCGAAGGGGCCGAGGCGATCGTCCGGCAGGCCGTCGAGACCTTCGGGCAGCTCGACATCGTGATCAACAACGCCGGGATCCTGCGCGACAAGTCCCTCGGGAAGATCACGGTCGCCGACTTCGACGCGGTGCTCGCGGTGCACGTGCGGGGGTCGTTCCTGGTGACCCGGGCCGCCTACCCGTACATGAAGGAGCACGGCTACGGGCGGATCGTGAACACGTCCTCACCCGCCGGGCTGTTCGGCAACTTCGGGCAGGCGAACTACTCCACGGCCAAGATGGGACTGGTCGGGCTGACGAAGTCGACCGCGATCGAGGGCGCCAGGTCCGGGATCCTCGCCAACGCCATCGCGCCCATCGCCTGGACGCGGATGACCGAGTCGCTGCTGCCGGCCGAGTTCGAGTCGAAGTTCGGGCCGGAGACGATCAGCCCGCTGGTCGCCTACCTGGCCCATGAGAGCTGCGCGACGAGCGGCGAGGTGTTCTCGGTCGGCGCGGGGCGGGTGGCGCGCGTGTTCGTGGCCGAGGGGCCCGGATGGCACGCTTCCGACGAGCTGACCATCGAGGGGATCGCGGCGAACTGGGACCAGATCCTGGCCGAGCAGCCCTACCTGCAGCCGACCGAGATCGGCAAGCAGGCGACCGCCTCCCTCCAGGCGATGCTCAAGCCGTAGTGCTTTCAAAAGAAGGGCCCGGCGTGGGGGGGAACACGCCGGGCCCATCTGTTCTTCTGAGGGGTGGTTCTAGCTGCCGTACACCTCGAACTCCCAGAGCGAGTAGCCCCAGGCCGTTCCGCGTGCCGTGCCGTTGATGCGGACGTAACGGGCGCTGTTGGTCAGGCCCGTGTGATCGTCGACGCCGCCGTTCTCACCGGTCACCGTCTTGATCGTGGTCCACGTCGTGCCGTTGGGCGAGGTCTGGATCTGGTAGCCGCTGCCGTAGGCCGCTTCCCAGCTCAGTCTCACCCTGCTGATGCTGTATGTCTGGCCGAGGTCGACCTGGATCCACTGCGGGTCGGAGAACGCGCTCGACCAGCGGGTGGTGCCGCTGCCGTCGACGGCCATCGCCGGGGTGTAGGCGGCCTCCTGGCTGGAGGCGGTCGCGGTCTTGCCCTGCGCGACGTTGGTCGGCGTCGGGTTGGTCGGGCCGCTGGTGCCGTAGACCTCGAACTCCCAGAGCGAGTAGCCCCACGCGGTGGCCCTCGTCGTTCCGGTGATGCGGACGTAACGACCGGTGGCAGTCAGGCCCGTGTGGTCGTCGACGCCGCCGTTCTCACCGGTCACGGTCTTGACCGTGGTCCACGTGGTGTTGTTCGGGGAGGTCGCGATCGTGTACGCCGACCCGTAGGCCCCTTCCCAGTTCAGTCTGACCCGGCTGAGGTTGTAGGAGGCCCCGAGGTCGACCGTGATCGACTGCGGGTCGGCGAAGGCGCTGGCCCACCGGGTGGTGGCGCTGCCGTCGACCGCGGCCGTGCCCGGGTAGGCCGCCGACTCGGTGCTGGTCACCACGACCGGCTTGTTCAGCGCCAGGTTGCCGGTCGGCTGCGTCACGGTGCCGGTGTTGATGGTGAAGTCGTCCAGGTCGTACAGGCCGGAGCCGGTGCCCTTGAAGACCAGGAAGAGGTTCTGGGTGCCGGTGGGGATGTTCGACAGGGTTCCGGTCACGTCCTGGAAGGTGGCGTACCCACCCGTGGCCGGGACGGTCGCGGTGCCGAGCAGGGTGCCGGTCGGCGAACCGACGCGCACCTCGATCGTGTTGCCCGCCGTCGGAGCGCCCACCCTGGCCGTGAACGAGGTCGCGCCCGTCAGGTTGTACGGCGTGAAGGAGATCCAGTCGTTCGGCTCGATGTAGCCGATCGCGTTGCCGCCGTGCGCCGCCGCGGAGGCGGCGACCTGCACGCCGTTCTGCGCGGAGTAGTGCTCGGCCTGGCGCAGCTTCGGCTGGAGCTGGGCCTGGGTGTGCGTGACCAGGCCGCCGTTGTCGGTGTACTCCGCGTCGATCACGCCGTAGATGTTGGCCGCCGAGTCGTGCTCACCGTCGGTGGTCGTCTGCAGGGTGCCCGAGCAGCCGTTCGCGCTGGTCATCGGGTGGCCGTGCGAGTCGTGGCCGAGGATGAAGCTGACCTTGACCCGCGAGCAGACGATCGCGCCGTCCTCCGGGTCGGTGACGGTCACCGTGAACGGGATCGCGTCGCCGAAGGAGAACAGCCCGCCGTTGAGCGGTGTGTTGACCACCACGCTCGGCGCGGTGTTGCCGACGGTGATCACCGTCGACGCCGACGAGGCCTTGTTCGTACTGTCCCGCACGGTCAGCGTGGCGCTGTAGGTGCCGTTGGCCGTGTAGGTGAACGACGGGTTGGCCGCCGTCGAGTCGGTGCTGCCGTTGCCGTCGAAGTCCCAGGCCAGCGTGATCGGGTCGCCGTCGGGGTCGACGGTGCCTGCCGAGGAGAACGCCACGGTCAGCGGCGCCGGTCCGGAGGTCCGGTTCGGCGTGATCACGGCCTTCGGCGCGTGGCCGTCGGCGGCGTACTCGATCCGGTAGAGGGCCGAGCTCGCGTCGCCGTTGAACCAGCCGGTGCCGTAGTCCAGGACGTAGAGCGCGCCGTTCTTGCCGAACTCCATGTCCATGATCTGGGTGCCCGACCACGGGAACGGGTTGATCGTCAGCCACTGGCCCGACGCGTCGGGCGTGATGTTCTTGATCCAGCGACGCCCGAACTCACCGGCGAAGAAGGTCCCGTCGTAGTAGCGCGGGAACTTGATCGGCGAGGTCGAGGCGGCGTCGTAGCGGTAGACCGGGCCGCCCATCGGCGACAGGCCGCCGCCGGTGAACTCCGCCGGGGTGGAGCCGGTGTAGGGGATCCAGCCGCGCTGCGACGGCGGGAGCGTCCCGATGCCGGTGTTGTTCGGCGAGTTGTTCGTCGGGCCGCCCGCGCAGTTGTACTTCGCGCCCGACGGGCCGGACGGGAAGGTGTACTCGTTGTAGGCGTCGTTGAACGACGAGCAGTAGGGCCAGCCGTAGAAGCCGGGCGCGGTGATCCGGTCGAAGGAGACCTGGCCGCCGGGGCCCCGGTTCGGGTCGGCGGTGCCGGCGTCGGGACCGTAGTCGCCCAGGTAGACGATGCCGGTGCCCTTGTCGACGCTCATCCGGAACGGGTTGCGGAAGCCCATGGCGTAGATCTCGGGCTTGGTGTTCGCGGTGCCCGGGGCGAACATGTTGCCCGACGGGATCGTGTACGCCGGGCTGCCCGTGGCGGTCGGCTTGATGCGCAGCACCTTGCCGCGCAGGTCGTTGCTGTTGCCACTGCTGCGCTGGGCGTCGAACGCCGGGTTGCGGTCGGTCCGCTCGTCGAGCGGCGAGAAGCCGGCCGAGTCGAACGGGTTGGTGTCGTCACCGGTCGACAGGTAGAGGTTGCCGGCCGCGTCGAAGTCCATGTCGCCGCCCACGTGGCAGCACATGCCACGGCTGGTCGGCACGTCGAGGACGGTCCGCTCGGACGCGGTGTTGAGCGTGTTGTCGGCATTCACAGTGAACCGGGACAGGCGGTTCACCCCGTTGAAGGGGGCGAATTGGGCGGCGGTGCCGGTGGCGGGCGCGTCACCACCAGGGGTCGACAGCGGCGGCGCGTAGAACAGGTAGATCCACCGGTTGGTGGCGTACCCGGGGTCGACCGCGACGCCCTGGAGACCTTCCTCGTCGTGGGTGTAGACGGGGATGGTCGCGGCGACCTTGGTGTTGCCGGCGCCGTCGGTGTAGCGGACCGTGCCGGTGCGTGCGGTGTGGAAGACGCCGCCGTCGGGGGTGACCGACAGGCTCATCGGCTCGCCGACCTCGGCGACGCCCTTGGCCAGCTCGATCTGCTGGAAGTTGCTCGTCACCGTCGCGCCGCAGTCGGCCGCCGCGAACCCGGCCGCGGTCCTGATGCCGCCGAGCAGGTGGTTGCGGAAGGCGGTGTCGCTGTACGAGGCGTCGGTGTGACCCATCCCGGTGTACCAGGACCGGCCGCCCGCGTAGTTCTGGCACCAGGCGATCGGGTGGTCGATGCCCATGCCGCCACCGGTGTAGGTGGTCTCGTCGAGGGTGGCCAGCACGTGGACCTTGCCGCGCGGGTTGGCGCGGTAGCTGTACCACTCGTCGTACCGGCTCCAGCGCTGCGGCAGGTGTGCCGTGGAGGGGTGCACCCGGTCGGAGACCCGCACGGTCGCGGTCTGCTCGGCGGGGTGCTGCTGGAAGTAGGCGCCGACGAGGTTGCCGTACCAGGCCCAGTCGTATTCGGTGTCGGACGCGGCGTGCACGCCGGCGTAGCCGCCGCCCGCGCCGATGTACCGCTCGAAGGCGGCCTGCTGGGTGGCGTTGAGCACGTCGCCCGTGGTGGAGAGCCAGATGACCGCGTTGAAGCGGGCCAGGTTGGCGTCGGTGAACTGGGCCGCGTCCTCGGTCGCCTCAACGGTGAAGTTGTTGGCGGCGCCGAGCTGCTGGATGGCGGTGATGCCGGGGCCGATGGAGCCGTGCCGGAAGCCTGCGGTCTTGGAGAAGACCAGGACGCTGAAATCGGCTGCCTGGGCCGGCGCTGGGAGGGCGACAACGCCAGCCAGCACCAATAAGGCGCTTAAGACGACACGGATGAAGGGGCGCACAAGGCGTTCCTTTCGGAGGGGGGTGCCGGAACGCGTGCGCCGAACGCGTCAAAGAGGGAGCGCTCTCACCGGGAGGTCAGCGTGCCACCGCTGACCGGATCAAGCGGTACTGCCCGTATTGTTGCCAGTTTGTTGCGAGTTGGTCAAGAGAGCGCTCTCAGGACGAGACGACCAGATCCACCGCTTCCGGGGACAGGACGTGCTCTATGACCATGACCGCCGCGCCGATGATGCCCGCCCGATCACCGAGCTCAGTGGCCCGGATGCTCAGGTGTTGCGTCGCCAGCGGGAGCGAGCGGCTGTAGATCACCTCTCGTACCCCGGCCAGGATGTGCTCCCCGGCCTCGGCCATGTCGCCGCCGATCACTATCACCGACGGATTGAAGAAATTCACGATCGACGCCAGGACGTCGCCGATCTCGCGACCGGCCTGCCGAGCGAACTGGACGGCCATCGTGTTGCCCGCCCGCACCAGGTTGACCACGTCACGGCTGCCGTGGGCGTCGACCCCGGCCGCGCGCAACTGGTTGGCGATGGCGGCACCGCTGGCGACCGCTTCGAGACAGCCGCTGTTGCCACACCGGCACACAACATCGTCGCTCACGGTAACCCTTATGTGGCCGATGTCGCCGGCCGCTCCCTGAGCGCCGCGATGGAGCCGCCGCTCGGAGATGATGCCGCACCCGATGCCGGTGCCGATCTTGACGAACACCAGATGCTCGACCTCACGCCTGGCCGCCCAGTGTTCGCCCAGAGCCATGATGTTGACATCGTTGTCGGCTAAAACCGGTGCCCCTAGACGAGATCCCAGCCAGTCAGGCACTGGGAACCCGTCCCATCCGGGCATTATCGGCGGGTTGACGGGACGGCCACTGGAATGGGAGACCGGCCCGGGGAGGCCGACACCCACGCCGGCGAGCTCTCCGCCGGTCTCGACGAGGAGTTCCTTCAGCGTCACCACCAGCCAGCCGAGGACCTCTTCAGGCCCCCGGTCGATCGGCAGATCGACCCTGCGTTCGGCCAGAACGGTCGAGGCGAGGTCGGTCACCGCCACACGTGCGTGGGTCGCCCCGAGATCGGCCGCCGCGACGACCCGGGCGCCCCGGTTGAAGGTGAAGGCGGTCGCGGGCCGCCCTCCTGAGGAGATCGCGTCGTCAGCGGGCACGATCCATTGATGGGAGAGCAGCGCGTCCAGCCGCTGCGAAACCGTGGACCTGGCGAGACCCGTGAGTTGCACGAGCTCGGCCCGCGTCCGGGCCTGGCCGTCACGAAGGATCGAGAGCAGTGCTCCCGCTCCCGTGACCGAGCCGTTGGACTCGCTCAGCATCCCCTGAGTCAACATCGCCTCCCTTCTCCGCATCCGATACTTCCAGATCTCATTATGACATCAGGACCCCCACTTTTGCTTGACCGTCAGCATAAGTCGTCCTTAGCATCCGGAAACATGGAGGACATAAGCCGGGAGCAGTCGGAAACCCCGCCGTTGCTTGCTATGCGGGACATCGTCAAGCAGTTCCCCGGCGTGCGTGCACTCGATGGTGTCGACCTCGACGTCCGCGCCGGGGAAGTCCACTGTCTATTGGGACAGAACGGGGCCGGTAAGTCGACCCTCATCAAGGTGCTCGCGGGCGCCCACCAGCCGGACTCCGGCGAGGTGCTGATGAACGGCGAGCCGGTCAAACTGGCAACACCGACGGCCGCTATGAAGCTGGGCGTCGCCACGATCTATCAGGAACTCGACCTCGTCGACGGCCTCAGCGTCGCCGAGAACGTCTTCCTCGGGCACGAGCACGCCACGATGGGGTTCACCCGTCGCGGCGCCACCATGGCCGCCACGAGGAAGATCCTTGAACGACTCGGGCACGGCGAGATCCGCCCGACGACCGAAGTGGGCCGGCTCTCCCCGGCCGGCAAGCAGGTCGTCTCCATGGCGCGGGCGCTGTCGCACGACGCTCGGATCATCGTCATGGACGAACCCTCGGCGGCACTCGCGCACGACGAGGTGAACAACCTCTTCCGGATCATCCGGGAGGTCACCTCGCAGGGCGTCGCCGTCATCTACATCTCCCACCGCCTGGAGGAGATCCGCGAGATCGGCGACCGGGTCACCGTGTTGAAGGACGGCCGCACCGTCGCGGTCGGCCTGCCCGCGAAGGACACCCCGACCAACACGGTCGTGTCGCTGATGACCGGCCGCAACGTCGAGTACGTCTTCCCACCGCGCCATGTAGGCGGCTTCGGGGACGAACTCCTCAAGCTGGAGAACGTGTCCGTGCCAGGCATGGTGCGCGACATCTCCTTCTCGCTGAAGGCCGGCGAGATCGTCGGTCTCGCCGGGCTGGTCGGCTCCGGCCGGTCCGAGATCATCGAGGCCGTGTACGGCGCCCGCACCTACGGCGGCAAGATCACGCTGAACGGCGAGGTCGTCAAGCCGGGCAACACCACCCGCAGCGTGCGCCTCGGCATGGGCCTGGCCCCCGAAGAGCGCAAGGCGCAGGGTCTGCTGCTCGGGCAGAGCATCGCCCGTAACATCACGCTGGCGAGCCTGGACCGGTACTCCACCTTCGGGTGGATCAACCGCAAGAAGGAAGCCGAAGAGGCCGCGCACCTGGTGAAGGCGCTCGACATCCGCCCGCCCGACCCGAACCGCATCATCAAGACCCTCTCCGGCGGCAACCAGCAGAAGGCCGTGATCGGCCGCTGGCTGGTCGGAGAAGGCCGCAAGCTGCTGCTGCTCGACGAGCCCACCCGAGGCGTCGACGTCGGCGCCCGCGCCGAGATCTACGCCCTCGTCCGCAGGCTGGCCGACGAAGGTGTCGGCGTGCTGCTGGTCTCCAGCGAGGTCCCCGAGGTCCTCGGCCTCGCCGACCGCGTGCTGGTGATCCGCGAAGGCCGCATCGTCCGCGAGGCCATTGCCGGAGAGCTCGACGAGCACACCGTGCTGGACCTCGTCATGGACGCCCACCCGGTGTCCGCCCCCTCCCACGACTGATCGAGCAGGAGCCCGTTCCATGACAGAGGTGAATCCGCAACAGGTGTCCGCACCTAAGGCGGACGAAACCGCCCCGGCGAAGGCCCACGCGGCCACCGCCACGCCCTCAGGCGGAGGCGGTCTTCGACTAGGCAGGATCGGCGAGATCCCCCACATCGGCCTGGTGGTGGCCCTGGTCATCCTGGCCGTCGTCGGTATCGTCACCGTGCCCGACGCGTTCGCCACCACGTCCAACATGGTGTCGATCCTGGCCCTGGCCGCGACCATCGGCGTCATCACCGTCGGCGCGACGTTCGTCATCATCGGCGGCGGCATCGACCTGTCGGTCGGCGCCGTGATGGCCCTGGCCTCCGTCTGGGCCACCACGCTGGCGACCCAGGCCTACGGGCCATGGGTGATGATGATCTGCGCCATCGTCGTCGGAACCGGCGCCGGACTGCTCAACGGCTTCCTGATCTCGTACGGGCGGATGGTGCCCTTCATCGCCACGCTGGCGATGCTCGTGGCCGCCCGTGGTCTGGCCCAGCGCATGTCCGACCGGAAGACCCAGCTCGTCGGGGCCGACAACCAGGCGATCGTCGACCTGTCGACCACCCGCGTGCTCGGCCTGCCGCTGCTCGTCTACGTCTTCGCCGTGGTCGTCATCGTCGGCTGGCTGATCCTCAACCGCACCACCTTCGGCCGCCGCACCTACGCCGTCGGCGGCAACCCCGAGGCCGCCCGGCTGGCCGGCATCAACGTGAAGCGCCACACGATGATGCTCTACGCCCTGTCCGGGTTCTGCTGCGGCATCGCAGCGATTCTCATCATGGCGCGCACCACGACCGGGTCGTCCACCCACGGCGACCTGTACGAACTCGACGCGATCGCCGCGGTCATCATCGGCGGCACGCTTCTCACCGGTGGGCGCGGCACGATCGTGGGAGCCATCCTCGGTCTGCTGATCTTCACCGTGATCACCAACCTGTTCATCCTCAACGGGTTGAACACCAGTGACCAGCTCATCGCCAAGGGTCTGATCATCGTGGCCGCCGTTCTTCTGCAGCGGCGCAGCCTCAAAGCGAGTACATAGCTCAGTTCTCACCCCCCAAAAAAAGGGGCCGTGGCACCTGTTCCGCCGCGGCTCTAGTACCTCACTGCCGGAAATAACTCTCCAAGGGAGAAACATCATGACCCAGACCCCGGGTCGCCGCGGATTCCTCCTCGGCGGTGCCGTCATCGGTGCCGGTGCGCTCGTTACGGCCTGCACCAGCAACGAGCCCGCCGCGGCTCCGGCCGCCACCTCGGCTGCCGCCGCCGCCCCCGCGCCCGCCGCGGGTGGTAACGACGAGCCGGGCACGAAGGTCGTCATCGGCTTCTCCGCCCCCGCCGCCGACCACGGCTGGATCGCGGCCATCGCCAAGAACGCCGCCGACGCCGCCGCCAAGTACTCCGATGTCGAGTTCAAGGCCGTCGAGCCGACCAACGACGTCAGCGTGCAGATTTCGGCCATCGAGTCGCTGATCGCGGCCAAGGTCAACGTCATCGTCATGCTGCCGAACGACGGCGCGCAGCTGAACCAGATCGCCCGCACCGCCACCGACGCCGGCATCCCGGTCGTCAACCTCGACCGCATCTTCCCGGACAAGCTGTCGTTCCGTACCTACGTCGGTGGCGACAACTACGGCATGGGCGTGGCCGCCGGTCACTACATCGGCAAGAAGCTGAAGGACGCGGGCACCGCCAGCCCGGTCATCCTGGAGATCCAGGGCATCGCGACCCTGCCCCTGACCCAGGACCGCAGCAAGGGTTTCGCCGACGCCCTCGCCACCTACGACTTCAAGGTGACCGCGCAGCAGGACGCCGCGTTCACCGTCGAGTCGGGCACCGAGGTCGCCTCGCAGCTCCTCCAGGCGCACCCGAAGATCGACGCCATCTGGAACCACGACGACGACCAGGGCATCGGCGTGCTGGCCGCCATCAAGGAGGCCAACCGCTCCGAGTTCTTCATGGTCGGCGGCGCCGGCTCGGCCAACGCCATGCGCGACATCCAGGCCGACTCGGGCGTCCTCAAGGCGACGGTCACCTACTCGCCCACGATGGCCGGTTCGGCCATCAAGCTCGCGCGTCTGATCGCGCAGGGCAAGGGCATGGGCGACCTTCTGGAGCACCAGGTCCCGCAGTCCATCACCTTGGCCTCCGAGACCATCACGAAGGAGAACGCCGCCGAGTACCTGCCGCTGGGCTTCGAGTCGTGAAGCCGGTCATCGGGGTGGGCATGGTGGGGTACGCGTTCATGGGACGCGTGCACTCCCAGGCCTGGCGCAGTGTCGGCGCGTTCTTCGACCTGCCGGTCAAACCGTCCATGGCGGTTCTGTCCGGCCGGTCGCAGGCGAACACCGAGGCTGCCGCCGAACAGATGGGCTGGGCGTCCGTCGAGACGGACTGGAAGGAACTCCTCAAGCGCGACGACGTGCATTTGGTCGACATCTGCACCCCCGGTGACTCGCACGCCGAGATCGCCATCGCCGCACTTGAGGCGGGAAAGCACGTCCTGTGCGAGAAGCCCCTGGCCAACACCGTCGAGGAGGCGGAGGCCATGGCCGCCGCCGCCCGCGCGGCAGCGGCCCGGGGTGTGCGCAGCATGGTCGCTTTCAACTACCGCCGCGTCCCCGCCGTCGCGCTGGCCCGCCAGCTCGTCGCCGAGGGCCGTCTGGGTTCCATCCGGCACGTACGCGCCCAGTACCTGCAGGACTGGATCGTCGACCCCGAGTTCCCGCTCGTCTGGCGCCTTCAGAAGGACAAGGCCGGATCGGGCGCGCTCGGTGACATCGGCGCCCACATCATCGACACCGCGCAGTTCATCCTGGACGACCTGCTGACCGGCGTCTCGGCCATCACCGAGACGTTCGTCAAGGAGCGCCCGCTCGCCGACGCCTCCGCCGGGCTCTCCGCCCAGGGCGGCGTCGAAATGGGCCAGGTCACCGTGGACGACGCCGCGATCTTCACCGGCCGTTTCGGCAACGGCGCGATCGCCTCCTTCGAGGCCACGCGTTTCGCCACCGGCCGCAAGAACGCGCTGCGCATCGAGGTCAACGGCTCCCTCGGGAGCATCTCGTTCGACTTCGAGTCGCTCAACGAGCTGTGGTTCCACGACCACACGCTGGCCGCTGAGGAAGGTGGATTCCGCCGGGTGCTCGTCACCGAGGCGGGTCACCCCTACGCGGGCGCGTGGTGGCCTCCGGGCCATGGTCTCGGGTACGAGAACACATTCACCCACGAGGTGAAGGACTTCCTGGAGGCCATCGCGGCAGGGGCGGACCCCACGCCCTCGTTCGACGACGGACTCCAAGTGCAGAAGGTGCTCGACGCGGTCGAGCGCAGCGCCGGCGACGACAGCCGCTGGACGACTGTCTAGACCACGCACACCTTTTTCGGGGGGACCCGGGGTTCCCTCCGCCCGGAACGCGACCGGCACGGTCGCGCGTACGCCGTCGCGCCGAGGCGACGTACGCGTGAGTGCCACCCGAGCCGTTTCGCGTTCCGGGCGGAAGGGGCACAACCCTGTCCCAGGAGACTGACGGAGACAGACGACGATGACGCGACCGATCACCCTCTTCACCGGCCAGTGGGCCGACCTGCCCTTCGAGGAGGTCTGCCGCCTCGCCTCCGAATGGGGTTACGAAGGCCTCGAGATCGCCACGTGGGGCGACCACTTCGAGGTCGACAAGGCCCTGAGCGACCCCGGGTACGTCAAGCGCAAGCTCGAGACCCTGGAGAAGTACAACCTCAAGGTCTGGACGATCTCCAACCACCTGATCAGCCAGGCCATCTGCGACCACCCGATCGACGAGCGCCACAAGGGCATCCTGCCCTCGCGCCTGTGGGACGAGGACGCCGAGCAGGTCCGGCGCAACGCCGCCGAGGAGACCAAGAACACCGCCCGTGCGGCCGCCCTCCTGGGCGTGAACACGATCGTCGGCTTCACCGGCTCCTCGATCTGGCACACCGTTGCCATGTTCCCGCCGGCCAGCCAGGCCATGATCGACCGCGGCTACGAGGACTTCGCCGAGCGCTTCAACCCCATCCTCGACGTGTTCGAGCAGGAGGGTGTGCGCTTCGCCCACGAGGTGCACCCGAGCGAGATCGCCTACGACTACCACACCACCGTCAAGACCCTGGAGGCCATCGGCCACCGGGCCTCGTTCGGCCTCAACTGGGACCCGTCCCACATGGTGTGGCAGCAGCTCGACCCGGCTGGCTTCATCCTCGACTTCGCCGACCGGATCTACCACGTCGACTGCAAGGACGCCAAGGTCCGCATCGGCGACGGCCGCCGCGGCATCCTGTCGTCCCACCTGGCGTGGGCCGACCCCAAGCGCGGCTGGGACTTCGTCTCGACCGGCCGTGGCGACGTGCCGTGGGAGGACTGCTTCCGCGCCCTCAACCACATCGGTTACGACGGCCCCATCTCCATCGAGTGGGAAGACGCCGGCATGGACCGCCTCATGGGCGCGCCCGAGGCCCTGGCGTTCATCTCGAAGCTCAACGCGATCACCCCGCCCGCTGCGGCGTTCGACGCGGCGTTCAGCTCCGAGTGACCCTCTGAACGAGGCACGGCCTGCGCTTCCCTAGGTCAGGAGCGCAGGCCGTGCCTTTCCATTTGCCGTGTCTGTTCGCCCCAAAGCTCACTGACGGGTGTCGTCGACCCCGGCTGGGGAAGGGCCACGGAATGAACTCCGACGTCGATCTGACAGCCGGCGCAGGCGAGTGCTTGGAGAAAGCACGAAGCTCGGCCCACGGCCGCAACGCCCACCTGGTTCTCCACGATGGCCCGCTGCGGCAGACGCTGATCGCACTGACCGCCGACTCCGAACTGGCAGAGCATGAGGCGCCGCCGGCCGCCAGCCTCCATGTCCTGACCGGATCAGTCGTCCTCGACGGAACCACGCACCACAGCGGCGCACTGATCCCCATCCCGCACCACCGCCACAGCTTGAGAGCAGTGGAGGACTCCGTTGTGCTTCTGACCACGGTCACCGGAATCTGACCCCACGCCGAGAACCCCGTACGACCAAGGGGGACGGGGCTGAGAAGGTGGAGTCATGAGCAATAAGGACGTGACTCTCAACTCCGGATATTCGATGCCCGTCGTGGGCTTGGGAACCTACCCCCTGCAGAACCGGCAGGCCACCGACGCCGTGTTGACCGCCGTCGAGTCCGGATATCGCCTGCTCGACACGGCCGCGGCCTATGGCAACGAAGCGGCTGTCGGGGCCGGGGTCCGTGAGTCGGGGTTGCCCCGCGAGGAACTGTTCGTCACGACCAAGCTGCGCGGGGACGACCACGGGGCGGCGAAGGCGCGTCCCGCTCTGGAGGCCTCGCTTGAGCGGCTGGGGCTCGACTACGTCGACCTCTATTTGATCCACTGGCCGCTGCCCCGGCTCGGCAAGTATGTCGAGACCTATGCCGCGCTGCTCGACCTGGCCCGCGAGGGGCTGATCCGGTCGGTCGGGGTCTCCAACTTCACGCCGGAGCACCTGGCCGCCGTGGTCAAGGAGACCGGGGTCCATCCAGCGGTCAACCAGCGGCAGGTGTCGCCCACCCACGCTCAGGCCGCCCTCATGGAGGCCACGGAGGGCGACCCGACCGTCGTCCAGGCCTGGAGTCCGCTGGAGCGGAACACCGGGATCCTGGCGCACCCAGTGATCGTGGACATCGCCCGGCGGGTCGGGGCGACGCCGTCGCAGGTGGTGCTGCGGTGGCTGCTCGACCGGGGGATCACCGTGGTGCCCAAGTCGGGGGACCCGGGGCGGCAGCGGGAGAACATCGACGTCTTCGGTTTCCACCTCGACGCGTCCGACCTCGCCGCCGTCACCGCGCTCGACACCGGCGAGCCGGTCAGGCTCGACCCGGACACCCACGAGGAGTTCTAGGTCAGATCTCGGTCGTCACGACCGAGCCCTGGGTCGAATAGAGGGGCGCGAGGTCGACGAAGATCCGATAGTCGGTGATCAGGCCGTCGTCGCCGGTCGTCCAGATCGAGACGGCCACGACGCCGACCTCCGTGCCGTCGAGCCGGGTGTAGGTGACCTCGGTCTCGGCGACGACCTCGGCGTCCACCTGCCAGCTTCGGACGATCCGGTGCCGCAGGCCGGCGAGGGTGGAGAAGAAGCCCTTCAGGCCGGTGGCGATGGCCTCGCGGCCCTTGTTGGGGGCGGCGTTTCCGAATCGCAGGGTGCCGTCCTCGGCGAACAGCTTCGCGAAGGCGTCGGGGTCGAACGCGTCGACCACGTCGAAGACGCGCCGCGCCACATCGTCGGACATATCGGTTCTCCCTCAGGTGATCGACAGCACTGAGGTGGACGATACGGAGCAAATCGCGGCGTGTAACTGTCGCCGAGGTGGCTCTTTTCATGATTGTTCACGCCGAGTTTGATCCGGAGTCCGGGTTGGCCGGAGACGATCAAGTCCCCTCAGCCCGGAGGCGTGTGTGAAAACCCGTCTGGCGATCATCCTGACCCTGGTGATCTCGCTCTTGGCCAACCTGACCCCGGTTCAACCGGCCCTCGCCGCGCCCTCGCAGGGCGCGATCTCGGTCGCCGTGGCCGACGGTGACGTGATCATCAGCTTGGAGGCGTCCGGCTACTCGTCGGCGCAGATGCAGCAGATCCTCGCGGAGACGCAGGGCCGCAACGCCAGGCTCAGCGACACCATCAAGGAGGACTTCGAGAACAACCCCAACGGCCTGCCCGGCGGCGGCTTCGACGACTGGACCCCCTTCACCGGCCAGCTCGGGCTGACGTCCACCGGGATCAGCCTCACCATCACCGACGGCGCGCCGCTCACCAACGCCAGCTGGTGGGCCGAGGTCCTCGCCGCGGCGACGGGCATGCTGTTGGGGCTGGCGCTCAGAACGCTGTGCGTCGGCTTCCTGCCCGCGGCGGCGGTCCTCTGCGTCAGCATCGGCGGCTTCTTCGGAGGCCTGGCCAGGGGCATGATCCAGCAGGCGTTCGACGGTACGCTCAGCGACGGCAACGCTTGGGCCAAGACGTTCATCGGTGCGATCGCGATGGCCGCCGGGGGCGCTGCCTGGGAGGCCGGGATCAACACCTGGGCCAAGGAGGTCCTGCCGGGCCACATCGACAAGCTCGCCGCGGGGCTGCGGAAGCTGGGCCAACAGCTCGCCGGGAACTGGGCCGCCTTCAGGGACGCCTGTGGCGCCGCCGCCAACTTCCTCGCCGAACTCGCCAGCCGTATCCCGGACGCCGTCTCCAGGGTGCGCGTTCCCGGCGCCATGCGCCTCATGCCGCTGGGCGACTCCATCACCGAGGGCGTCGGCAGCCCGACGAACTCCAGCTATCGCATGGTGCTCCAGCGCTCGCTCACGAACATGGGTTTCCAGTACGACTTCATGGGCTCCCTCGCCCACGGCACCGGACCCGACCGCGACCACGAGGGCCATTCCGGCTGGCGGATCGACCAGATCCAGGGCCAGGTCGAAGGCTGGCTCAACGCCTACCGGCCCGACGTGGTGACCCTGCACCTGGGCACCAACGACATGATCCAGAACTACCAGGCGAGCACCGCTGCCGACCGGCTCATGGGCCTGATCGACCGCATCTTCACCTTCCGGCCGACGGTGGCCGTGGTCGTCTCCACGCTGGTTCCGTCGCGTACGTCGGCCATCGACGCCCGCATCAGGCAGTTCAACCAGCGACTGCCGGAGATGATCAGGAGTCGCCAGGGGGCGGGCCGGCACATCATCCTGGTCGACATGGCCGCGGTGACGCCGAACGACATCGCCGACGACGTCCACCCCAACGACAACGGCTACCGGAAGATGGGCCAGATCTTCCACCTCGGGGTCATGCGGGCGGCCATGGAGGGGTGGATCACCCCGACCGCCGGTCCCGACCCGGTTCTGTGCACGCCCGGCCCCGACGCGCACGGCGGAAGCGGCCGGGAGGCCTGGTTCGCCGACTTCAACGGCGACGGCCGCGACGACTATCTGGCCCTCGACGCCGCCAACGGTTCGGTGCGGACCTGGCTCAACAACGGCGCCGACTACTCGGGCGACCACTGGGTGCCCTGCGGCATCACCGCGTCCGGCACCGGCACGGGCGTCGGCCACGGCACCGGCCGCGTGGCGCTGTTCGCCGACCTCGACGGCGACGGCCGCGACGACTACCTGGCCCTCGACCCGGCCACCGGCAACACGCGGGGCTGGCGCAACATCGCCGCCGAGAACGGCGGCGACCGCTGGGAGGACCGCGGCGTGCTCGCCTCCGGCATCGGCACGGGCGTCGGCCTGCCGGGACGGGTGACCCAGTTCGCCGACATCGACGGCGACGGCCGCGACGACTACCTGGCCCTCGACCCCGCGAACGGCAACACCCGCGCCTGGCTCAACCGGGGCGCCGACCGCAGCGGCGACCACTGGCTCGACAAGGGCGTCATCGCCTCCGGCATCGACACCGGCGTCTCCCTGACCGGCCGCTACGTCCAGTTCGCCGACCTCGACGGCGACGGGCGCGACGACTACCTGGCGATCGACCCGGCCACCGGCAACACCCGCGCGTGGCGCAACGTCGGCGCCGAGAACGGCGGCGACCAGTGGGAGGACCGGGGCGTGATCGCCTCCGGCACCGGCACCGGCGTCGGCCTCACGGGCCGCGTCGCCCGCTTCGGCGACCTCAACGGCGACACGCGCGCCGACTACCTGGCCATCGACCGGAGCGACGGCTCGGTCCGGGGCTGGATCAACGTCCGCGCCGACGTCACCGGCGACCACTGGATCGACCGGGGGGTCATCGCCTCGGGCATCAACACCGGCGTGGGCGGCTAGGCCGAGACGGCGACGGGCAGGGCGTGGTATCCCCGGATCACCATGCCCTCCCGCCGCCGGGCGCCGGGCAGCAGCCTGACCCGCGCGAACCGCTTGGCCAGCGCCTCGAAGGCGACGCGTCCTTCGAGGCGGGCCAGTGGCGCCCCGAGGCAGTAGTGGATGCCGCCGCCGAACGACAGGTGGTCGGGTTCGCCCGTACGGTCGAGGTCGAACCGGCCGGGCTCGCGGTAGACGGCGGGATCCCGGTTGGCGGCCGCGATGAGCGTCACGACGATGGTTCCCTTCGTGAGCGGGTGCCCGCCGAGAACGAGATCCTCGCTGGTGTGGCGGATCGCGCCCTGCACGGGGGAGTCGTAGCGCAGCGTCTCCTCGACCACCCGTCCGGCCAGTGCGGGTTCGTCGCGCAGCCGGTCCCACTGGCCGCCTGCGGCGAGCGCGGCGACGCCGTTGCCGATGAGGTTCACGGTCGTCTCGAAGCCCGCGATCAGCAGCAGGCAGCAGGTCTTGACCGCCTCCTCGGCCGTCATGACCTCCTCGTCCTGGGCGTTCGCCAGGGCGCTCAGCAGGTCGTCCTTCGGCGCGCGGCGCCGGGCGTCGAGGAGCCCGGCGAACAGTTCGGTCAGCTCGCGGGAGGCCCGCCGGAGGCCGGCCGCCTGCCGGGCCGTCCGCACCCCCGCGAGGGTCGCGCCGACGACCGTCCCCATCTCGGTGAACTTCTCGTGGTCGACCCCTTCGATCCCGAACAGCTCGCTGATCACGGCGATGGGGAACGGCGCGGCGAAGTCGCGCATCAGGTCGAACTCGGTCTTCCCGTCGAGCCGGGCGAGCAGCCGGTCGGCGACGGCGGCGATCCGGTCGGCGCGGGCCCGCATCGCCTGCGGCCGGAAACTCGGGGCGGCGATCCGGCGCAGCCGGGTGTGGTCGGGCGGGTCGAGATAGATGAACGCCCCCTCCAGCGGGGAGCCGACGAGCAGCGGGTCGTAGGAGGCCGCGCGGCCGTCGGCGTCGCGGGTGGTGAACCGGCGGTCCCGGAGCACCTCCTCGCAGAGGGCCCGGGAGGTGACCATGTTCGGCCCGACCCGCGAACGCACCACCGGTCCCCGGGCCCGCACCTCCTCCATGAGCCGGTACGGGTCGGCCTCCGGCGACCCTTGCAGCAGACGCGCGACCGGGTCGCCGGAGGCGGCGAGCACGTTGACCACGGAGTTGCGGAATCCGAGGGTCAGGTTGTCGGTAAGAGTTCTCACAAGAGGATCAAGCCATCGCGGGCTTGCGTCTGACTTGTGACTCAGTCAGATGGCTAGCAGCCGGCCCTTTTCTGTGTGTCCACAGTCACCTGTGACGGCCCGGCCCAGACGAGCACCTGCCCTGGGGCCCACGGCACCGCGTCCTCGACGAACCAGTTCCCCGGCACCTGCTCGGCGGGGTCGGACCTGCCGCGGTCGGTGCCGACCCGGAACTCCGCGATCGAGCCGTCCCGCTCGGCCAGCACCGCCCGCGCCTCGTCCACGGTCATGCCCTGGAACGGGACGCAGTGCAGCAACTCGCCCTCGTTACCGACGTCACCGGCCGAGAAATACTGCTCACCGGGCCTGGCCGGGCGGGCGAAGTGGAGCTTCACGCTGCCCTTGAAGTCGGCGGGGATGCGGAAGGAGACCACGCACCGGCCCAGCGACCGGCAGTCCGCCGACTCCTCCTGGATGTGGGATCCCTCGGAGGACTCCATGGCCGTGACCCGGCCGACCACACTCGGCGAGCCCGGGTGGATCGCCAGCCCGATGTCGAATCCCCGCGCCCTGAACTCGGACGCGAAACGCTCAGCGTCGGCGTAGAGGTCCTCGACGGTGACGATCCAGTCGTCGCCCGCGCGCTGGAACGCCAGGGCGGCGGGTGGCGCGATCCCGCTCGGGGCGCCGGGGGGGAGGAAGGCCACGCCCAGGACGGCCGCCGTCGCCAGCACCGCCGCGACGGGGATCAGCACCGGCCAGCGGAGCCTGCGGGGCGGCTCCACCGGGGTCGCGACGATCTCGTCGAACAGCTCTCGCGCCTCCTGACCCGGTTCCGGCGCGCGGGGCACGGGGTCGATGGCGGCCACCATCCGGCCGATCTTGCTCACAGGCTTTCTCCTCTCAGTTCCGCGGTCGTCCGGCCCTTTTCGGCGAGCCCCAGCGCCTTGGCCAGCCGCCTGCGCGCGCGGTGCAGCCTGATGCGGGCGGCGGTCGCCGTGCAGCCGAGCACCTTGCCGATCTCCGGGCCGGTCAGGTCCTCCCAGAAGGCCAGGGCGAGGACCTCACGGTCCCGGTCGGGCAGGTCGCCGAACGCCTCCCGCACGTGGTCGAGCCCGTCGGGCCCGGCCGGTCGGGCGGCGTCCTTGAGGCGTTCGGCCAGCCCGGCCCTGCGGGAGTGTCCGCGCCGCTGGTTGGCCAGGACGCGGCGGGCCACGCCGTACAGCCACAGGCGGGCCGCGTCGCCCTCGGGCACGTCGGCGATGCGCCGCCATGCGGTGAGGAACGTCTCGGAGAGCACGTCCGCCGTGTCGTCGGGGGAGTCCGTGCGGCGGGCGGCGTACTGGTGGATGGCCGGGTAGTGCGCGTCGTAGATCGCCTCGAAGCGGTCTCGCGCTCCCGGGGGGTGGGCCACGGATGACTCTCCTCATGCCGAAGTGCCGGACACCTTGATAGATGTCCGGCACCTCTTACGGCTGTTTCAGTTACATGAGGACGATCTGGCGAAGGACCTCACCGCTGCGAAGGGCCGTCACCGCGTCGTTGAGGTCGGTGATCTGGATGCGGGAGCTGATCATGCTCTCCAGGTCGAGCTTGCCCGCCTTGTAGAGCCCCGCGTAGAACGGGAAGTCCCGGCGGACGTCGCTTCCCCCGTACAGGGAACTGAGGAGGTTCTTGCCGTCGAACAGGAGGCTGAAGGCGTTGAGGGGGACCATGTCGTCCATCGCGCCGGCGCCGACCACGATGACGTCGCCGCCGCGGCGGGTCGCCTGCCAGGCGGTCATGATGGCCTGGGACTTGCCGACGACCTCGAAGCCGTAGTCGAAGCCCTGGCCGTCGGTGAGGGTGCCGATGGCGTCCATGAGCTGGTCGGGGGTGCAGGCGTGGGTGGCGCCGACCTTCTTGGCCAGTTCGTGTTTCGACTCCAGGGGGTCGATCGCCAGGATCGTGGTCGCGCCGGAGATGCGGGCGCCCTGGATCACCGACAGGCCCACGCCGCCGCAGCCGACGACGGCGACCGTCGTGCCGGGGCGGACCTTGGCGGTGTTCAGGGCGGCGCCGACGCCCGTGGTGATGCCGCAGCCGATCAGGGCCGCCATCTCGAACGGCACATCCGTGTCGACCTTGATCGCGCCGCCCTCGGGCACCACGATCTCCTCGGCCCAGGTGCCGCAGCCGGCCATGCCGAAAGCGGGTTTGTCGCCGTCGAACTTGAACCCCGGCTCGGTGAAACCGCGCATGACCGAGGTCAGGCAGAGGTGGTACTGCCCGTGGATGCAGCTCGGGCACGTGCCGCAGGCGGGGGTCCAGTTGATGATCACGTGGTCGCCGGGGGCGACGCTCCGCACGTGGTCGCCGACCTCGACGACCTCGCCGGCTCCCTCGTGACCGGGAACCAGCGGGGCGGGCTGGGGGAGTACGCCCGCGATGGCCGACAGGTCCGAATGGCAGACGCCGGTCGCCCTGATCCGGACCCGGACGTCTGATGGGCCGACCGGGATGAGGGCCAGGTCATCGCGGATGTCGAGTTTGTCCGCGCCGATGGTGTGCAGCAGAGCGCCGCGCATGAGAACCTCCGGTGGTTTTTACTCTTCTTCGAGCGAAAGTGCCGCCTTCGGACATGACCGGACCGCGTGCCGGACCCGGTCGAGCATGTCGGCGGGGGGTTCTTCCAGGAGGACGT
Organism: Herbidospora mongoliensis; assembly: GCF_001570545.1. Taxonomy (GTDB): domain Bacteria; phylum Actinomycetota; class Actinomycetes; order Streptosporangiales; family Streptosporangiaceae; genus Herbidospora; species Herbidospora mongoliensis. Next base: position 92,857 of record NZ_BBXD01000010.1, read on the forward strand.
GCAGGTTGTCGTCGTCGTCGAGGTCGAAAACCTGTGGTGCCAGGCCTACGCAGACCCCGTTGGCCTCACAGACGAGGTAGTCGACAATGACCTTAGGCATCAAGAACTCCCGAGCAGTTTGCGGTGATCCCAGGAGACTACGCGGCCAGGCTCGACGATGTAGGCGACGCGCTTGCGCCCGGTCAGTTCGACGAAGGGGCGCATCGGCTCGGGGTCCTGGCCGGTCATCCTGGCCGTGACGCGCATGCCGGCGTCCATCACGTCGTCGTAGGGGAGCGCGGTGCCGTAGATCGTCGCGCCGCGCAGGTCGCCGTAGTCGTCGCCCGTCTCGATCAGGCAGGTCACCCGGGGGTCGCGGTCGATGTTGCGGGACTTCTGGGCCTTGGCGTAGGTCCAGAAGATCAGCCGGCCGTCGTCCGACAGGCCGTAGAACATGGTGACCAGGTGGGGCGTGCCGTCGGGGTTGATCGTGGCGAGCTGGAGTTTGCGGCCCTCTTTCAGCAGGACGGCCACCTCTTCGCCGGTCATCCCGATCCGCGCGCGCTGGTTCACGACCAGAAGTAGAACACGTTGCACCTACGTGGACAAGGGTAGTCTCGGGCGGGTGACAAACCACCCGATGCCGGTTCATCTGCGACAGACCGCCGAGCGGGCCAAGGGCTTCATGCCCCCCGCCGAGGGCCTGGCTCTCTACGAGCTCGGTTGTCTGTACGGCTCCCGCGGGCCGATGGCCGAGATCGGCTCCTACTGCGGCAAGTCGGCCGTCTACCTGGGCGCGGCGGCCCGCGCGACCTCCACGGTCCTGTTCACGATCGACCACCACCGGGGTTCCGAGGAGATCCAGCCCGGCTGGATCCACCACGACCCCACCCTGGTCGACCACCGCTACGGCCGGATGGACTCACTGCCCTTCTTCCGTACGACCATCGCCACCGCCGGTCTGGAGGACGAGGTCATCGCGGTCGTGGGGGCGTCGGCGACCGTGGCCGGGCACTGGCGCACCCCGCTCGGGCTGCTGTTCATCGACGGCGGCCACTCCGACGATCCGGTGACCAGGGACTACGAGGGCTGGGCGCCGCACGTGGTGCCGGGTGGCGCCCTGATCTTCCACGACATCCACACCGACCCGGCCGAGGGCGGGCAGGCGCCGTACCGGATCTATCTGAGGGCCCTCGAAGAGGGCTTCAAGGAGACCCGGGTGACCGGGTCGCTGCGGGCCCTGGAGAGGGTCTAGTCAGGCCGGTGACCCTGCCCGCTGGCAGCCGCAGTCTTCGGTGGCGCGGTCTTCGGCGATCGCGCCCGCGTCGCGGAAGATGCCGTTGGCCGGGGTGGTGCGGGAGAGCGCGTCGGCCGCGAGGATCACCGCCGCCGCCGTGTACGCCGATCGCTCGTTCGGGAAGTGGCGCTCGTTCACGAACTGCCAGCCGGTCCAGTAGGAGCCGTCGGGGTGCCGCAGGTGCTGCATCTCAGTGAAGATCGCGAGGGCGCGGGGGTCGTCGACCGCGTCCAGGGCCAGGACCAGCTCGCACGACTCCGCGCCGGTCACCCACGGCTGGTCGGAGACACATCTGATGCCGAGACCGGCCACCGCGAACGTGTCCCAGTCGTCGTCGAGGCGGCGCAGTGCCCGCTCGCCGCGCAGCGCCCCGCCGAGCACCGGGTAGTACCAGTCCATCGAGAAGCGGCTCTTGTCGGCGAACGCCTCCGGGTGCTCGCGCAGCACGTGACCGAGCCGATCGGCCGCCAGCTCCCAGTCGGGCTGCGGATCGCCGAGGGCTTCGGCGAGACGTACACCACAGCGAAGGCCCTGGTAGACCGAGGAGCAACCGGTCAGCAGCGCGTAGGAGTCGGCGGCGGCCTCCCAGAGGATCTCGCCCCGGGTGGTCTGCAGGCCCGTGACGAAGTCGAGGGCCCGGATGACCGTCGGCCACATCTCGCGGGCGAACCCCTCGTCGCCGGTGATCAGCAGGTCGTGCCAGACACCCACCGCGACGTAGGCGGCGTGGTTGGACTCGCCCCGGTCTTCCAGCGGCTCGCCGTTCAGGACCTTCATGGGCCACGAGCCGTCGGCGCGCTGGTGCCGCCGGAGCCACTCCCAGCCGCGTAGAGACGACTCGCGCAGCCCTCCAGCCGTCATGGCCATCAGGCATTCGACGTGGTTCCACGCGTCGACGTGGCCCTCCGGCCAGGGGATCCCCCCGTCGGGGAGCTGGACGGCGGCGATGCTGGCGGCCGTGGCGGCGATCTGCTCGCCGGTCACGACCCCGGGCACCGCCGGGATCATGCGGGCTTCCGGGCGTAGAGGACCACGCTCTTGCCGATGACCGGGTTGAGGATCTGCTCGGCGATGCGGGTGACCGCGGGGCGCTTCATGATGTCCCAGACCAGCAGCTCGTGGTACGCCTTCGCGATCGGGTGGTCGTTGTTGTCGACCCCGACCGCGCACTTGATCCACCAGTAGGGCGTGTGCAGCCCGTGGGCGTGGTGGTGGTCGCCGATCTCCAGGCCGGAGGACTTCAGCTTGGCCGACAGCTCGGCCAGCGTGTAGATCCGGATATGCCCGCCGGGAGCCGTGTGGTAGGCCTCCGACAGCGCCCAGCAGACCCGCTCCGGCAGGAAGGCCGGCACCGTCACGGCCAGCAGCCCGCCGGGCTTCAGCACCCGGACGATCTCCTTCATCGCCGCCATGTCCTCCGGGATGTGCTCCAGGACCTCGGAGGCGATCACCCGGTCGAACGAACCGTCCGGGAACGGCATGTCGAGGGCGGTCCCGACGACGGTCTCACCCGAGGCGCCGTAGGGGACCTCGCCCTCTTTGTCCATGGCCGCGAACATGCCCGCCACAGACTCCATCTCGGCCGGGTCGAGGTCGAAGGCGACCACGTCGGCGCCCCGGCGCAGCACCTCGAAGGCGTGCCGGCCGCCACCGGCGCCCAGGTCGAGCACGCGGTCACCGGGTCCGACGGGCAGGCGGGCGAAATCGACGGTCAGCATCTGCTGGGGAACCCTTCGGGTCAGCGCGCGGCGATGGCCTCGCGGTAGGCCTCAACGGTCTTGCGGGCCACGACGGGCCACGCGTAACGCTCCATGACGCGGTCGAAGCCGCGCTTGCCGTATTCCTCCCGCTCGGCGGGAGAATCATGAAGGCGGAGCAGGGTGGCGGCGAGTTCCTCGGGGTCGCCCGGGGTGACCATGACCGCGGCGTCGCCCACCACTTCGGGCAGGGCGCCGGTGCGGGAGGCGATCAGCGGGGTCCCGCAGGCCATGTGCTCCACGGCGGGGAGGGAGAAGCCCTCGTACAGAGAGGGGACGACGGAGATCTCCGAGGTGGCGATCAGCGTGCCGAGCTCGTCGTCGGTGATGCCGTGGACGAACTTCACCCGGTCGTGCAGCGACAGTTCGGCCACGAGCTGCTCGGTCGGGCCGCCCGGCGTCGGCTTGCTGACGATCGTCAGGTTCACGTCGCGCTCGGTGGAGAGCTTGGCGACCGCGCGCAGCAGCGTCGCGACGCCCTTCATCGGGGAGTCGGCGCTGGCCACCGCCACGATCGAGCCCTTGCGTCTGCCCAGCTCGGGGCGCGGGTGGAAGAACCTGGTGTCCACGCCGAGCGGGATCAGGCGCAGGTTCGACTGGGGCACGTCGAAGTCGCGGTGGATGTCGGCGATCGACGACTCGCTGACGGTCAGGATCGGCTTCAGGCGCGCGGCGACGTAGGCCTGCATGCGGACGAAGCCGTACCAGCGGCGCTTGGACAGCTTCGCCCAGCCCTCGGCGGCCTCGAGTTCGATGCGCCGGTCGACGCTGATGGGGTGGTGGATCGTGCCGACCACCGGGAAGTGCTTCTGGATGCCCAGCACGCCGTATCCGAGCGTCTGGTTGTCCTGTACGACGTCGAAATCGCCGATGCGCTTCTTGAGCTCCCGGTGGGCCCGGATGCTGAAGGTCAGCGGCTCGGGGAAACCGGCCGTCCACATCGTGCCGACTTCGAGGAAGTCGATCCAGTCGCGATATTCGGCCAGTTTCGGGGTCCGAAAAGGATCTTCGTCCCGGTAGAGGTCGAGGCTCGGCACCTTGTTCAGGATCACGCCCTCGTCGAGCTCCGGATAGGGCTGACCTGAGAAGACCTCGACGTGGTGACCGAGAGCGACGAGCTCGCGGGTGATGTGGCGGAGATACACCCCCTGACCGCCGCAGGTGGGTTTGCTGCGATAGGACAGCAGTGCGACGCGCAGCCTCTCCACCCCGAAGCACCCCTTTCCGCCCCTGTGGGGGCACCTGAGATGACCTTAGCCTAGGCAGGTGGAATGCCGTTCGGTGGAACGTGTTCTACGAATGCGGCCCGGTCAGGGCCTTCGGGGTACATTCGCCTACAAAGTTCCCATCCGGAGGAGGACGTGTTGGCCAGACGCGCGTTGATCACGGGCATCACCGGCCAGGACGGCTCCTATCTCGCCGAACACCTGCTCGCCGAGGGCTACGAGGTGTGGGGGCTGGTCCGCGGTCAGGCCAACCCGCGCGTCTCCCGGCTTCCGAAGGACGTCCGGCTGGTCCGGGGCGACCTGCTCGACCAGGGCTCGCTCATCTCGGCGGTGGAGAAGGTCCGCCCCGACGAGGTCTACAACCTGGGCGCCATCTCGTTCGTGCCCATGTCGTGGGAGCAGGCCGAGCTGACGGCCGAGGTGACCGGCATGGGCGTGCTGCGCATGCTGGAGGCGATCCGGGTCTGCTCCTCGCGCGGCGGGGAGATGCGCTTCTACCAGGCGTCGTCGTCGGAGATGTTCGGCCAGGTCCGCGAGACCCCCCAGACCGAGGTGACCCCCTTTCACCCCAGGTCCCCGTACGGGGTCGCCAAGACCTACGGCCACTTCCTGACGCAGAACTACCGCGAGTCGTACGGCATGTACGCCGTCTCCGGGATCCTGTTCAACCACGAGTCCCCCCGGCGCGGGGCCGAGTTCGTCACCCGCAAGGTGACGCTCGGGGTGGCCCGCATCAAGCTGGGCATCGCCTCGGAGCTGCGGCTCGGCAACCTGGAGGCCCGCCGCGACTGGGGGTTCGCCGGCGACTACGTGCGCGCCATGCACCTGATGCTCCAGGCCGAGACGCCCGAGGACTTCGTCATCGGCACCGGCCGCACCCAGTCGGTGCGCGAACTCGTCGCGGCGGCCTTCGCGGCGGCCGGGCTCGACTGGGAGCAGTACGTGATCGCCGACCAGTCGCTGCACCGCCCGGCCGAGGTCGACCTGCTGTGCGCCGACCCGAAGAAGGCCCGCATGCAACTGGGCTGGGAGCCGACCGTCCCGTTCGAGGAACTGGTCTCGATGATGGTCGAGTCGGACCTCCGCCTCCTCACCGACGGCGGAGACCCCCAGGACTCCAGCTGGCCCTGAGCCTGTCTGACCGCCGCGCCTCCGGCGCGGCGGCTCGCCCGCTTCATGCCCGTGCCTTCCCTCGTCGCTCCGGTTCGCTTCGCTCTCCTGCGCTCCTCGGTCCAGGCACGGGCGCGGGCGAGCAAGTCCCCCATACGACTGAGCTGTTGGGCGTGCCGTAACGGCGAATCGGGAACCGGAGACTCATGATCGCTACTTTTTGCGCATGAGAAAATACGTACTGTCGCTGGTTCTGCTCGGTTCCGCTCTCTTCGCGCTTCCCGGCGCGCCGGCCCAGGCCCAGACCAGTGGCTGTGGCGCGCAGCTGGACACCCGCAAGGGCGTCTTGAGCGTGGTCTGGCGGCTCTGCCTGGAAGACGGCGCCTGGCCGCACGGGTCGCTCTCGGCCGACTGCCGGGTCGCGGCGCCCTTCTGGTTCTCCATTCCCTGCACGGTCGCGGGCCGTTTCGAGATCCAGAAGAACGGCAACCTCGTGGTGTCGGGGCCCTTCACCGCCTCCAGCGACCTGAACGGCCACACCGAGGTGAGCGACATCTTCACGTTCCGGTGCCAGGGGCCGGGTGCCTACGGCTTCGCCGTCAAGGACGCCGTCTACACCTTCCCGGTCGTCGGGGCCGTGCGCGTCCCCGACGCCTTCGTCGCCCTGACCGACGCCTGCTGACGGAGGGGTGCGGGGCCGTCCGGCCCCGCACGCGCGCCGATCAGAGCGAGACGGGCAGGTCCTTGATGCCGTTGATGAAGTAGGACCGCAGGCGGCGGGCCTCGCCCGCCTGCTGGATCTTCGGCACCCGCTCCGACAGGACCTCGAAGAGGACGCGGAGCTCCATCTTGGCCAGGTGGTTGCCGAGGCAGAAGTGGGCGCCGCCGCCGCCGAAGCCGAGCTGCGGGTTCGGGTCGCGGGTCACGTCGAAGACATCGGGGTTGGCGAAGACCTCCTCGTCGCGGTTGGCGCCCGAGTAGAAGATGACGACCTTGTCGCCTTCCTTGATCTGCTGGCCGCGCAGTTCCATGTCCTGGGTCGCGGTCCGCTTGAACAGGTTGACCGGCGCCACCCAGCGGACGATCTCGTCGGACGCCGTGCGGGCCACCGCCGGGTCGGCGACGAGTTTGGCCCACTCGTCGGGGTGCTCGAAGAGGGTCAGCATGCCGCCGGAGGCCGCGTTGCGGGTCGTCTCGTTGCCGGCCACCACCAGGAGCAGCACGAACAGGTCGAACTCCTCGACGCTCAGCTCCTCGCCGTCGTCGCCCGGCTGGAGGAGCTTGGTCACCAGGTCGTCGCGGGGGTCCGCGCGGCGGGCCTCGGCGAGCTGGTTGGCGTAGGCGTAGACCTCCATCGGCGCCGCCATGCCCTCGTCGGGGCTGGGCGAGTAGTCGGGGTCGTCCATGCCGATCATGCGGTTGGACCACTCGAACAGCTTGTCGCGGTCTTCCGCGGGGGCGCCGAGGAGTTCGCAGATGACGTACAGCGGAAGGGGCGCGGCGATGTCGCGGACGAAGTCGACGCTCGGCAGCGCCTTCGCCTCGTCGATGAGCTGGTGGCAGATCTCGCGGATGTGGTCTTCCAGGTTCGAGATGGCACGCGGGGTGAAGCCCCGGTTCACCAACGAGCGGCGGCGGGTGTGCTCCGGCGGGTCCTGGTTCAGCATCATCAGCCGCTGGAGTTCGAGCTCGGCCTCGCCCGGTTCGGGGAACAGCGACAGCCGCCGGTGGGAGGAGAACAGGTCGCTGCGCCGCGACACGTGCACCACATCGGAGTGTTTGGTCAGAGCCCAGAAGGGCGGCCAGCCTTCCATCTGGCCTCCCTGGTGATGAAACACCGGGGCGTTGGACCGCAGCCACGTGAACTGGTCGTGGGGCGCGCCGGAGGCCGCGTACCGATCCATGTCGACGAGGTCGATGTGCATCTGATCACCCGATCATCGTGGGGTCGAAGAGAAGCTGGAACGTGTTCTAGCCAAGCATGTTTCAGCACCAAACAGGTCATCCGATGTCTGAGCTTGACACGGAGGCAGGCATGGCCCCAGGCTTCTTCGTGCAAACATCGGATGTATAGGGGGAGTCGTGAGGCTGCTTCGAGTAGGTGGAAACGGCGCGGAACGCCCGGCCGCGCTCACGGAGGACAACCGGCTGCTCGACCTGGGCGAACTCCTCAATGGAGGCGATTTCACCCCAGATTTCTTCGCTTCCGGGGGACTCGACCGGGTTCGTGAGGCACTGGCCGGTGACTCCCTTCCTGAGCTCGACCAGGACGGCCTGCGCATCGGCCCGGCCATCGCCCGGCCCGGAAAGATCGTATGCATCGGACTGAACTACCGCGACCACGCGGCGGAGTCCGGCGCCGCCGTTCCGGCCGAGCCGGTGGTCTTCATGAAGGCCCCCAATACAGTCGTCGGACCTTTCGACGAGGTCTTGGTGCCGCGCAACAGCGTGAAGACCGACTGGGAAGTCGAACTCGCCATCGTGATCGGTTCGACGTGCCGTTATCTGGGCTCGCACGAGGAGGCGCTGGCGGCCGTCGCCGGCTACACCGTCTCCAACGACGTCTCGGAGCGCGAGTTCCAGCTCGAGCGCGGCGGTCAGTGGGACAAGGGCAAGTCCTGCGAGACCTTCCAGCCGCTCGGCCCGTGGCTCGTCACGGCCGACGAGGTCGAGGACCCGCAGGCGCTCGGGCTGCGCCTCTGGGTGAACGGCGACCTCAAGCAGAACGGCAGCACCAAGAACATGATCTTCGGCGTGGCCGAGATCGTGCGCTATCTCAGCCAGTTCATGGTCCTCGAACCCGGGGACGTGATCAACACCGGCACACCCGCCGGAGTGGCCCTCAGCGGCCTTCACCCCTACCTCAAGGAAGGCGACGTCATGGAGCTCGAGATCGACGGTCTCGGCCGGCAGCGGCAGACGGTGGGGCAGGCGTGACCACCGCCCCGTCCCTCTACAGGCCGATCCAGTCGTTCCAGACCTTCGACATCCGGTTCCCGACGTCCCTGGAGCTCGACGGCTCCGACGCGATGAACCCCGACCCCGACTACTCGGCCGCCTACGTCGTGCTGTCCGACGGCGACTGCGAGGGTCACGGGTTCGCGTTCACCATCGGCCGCGGCAACGACATCCAGACCGCGGCGATCCGCGCGCTGGAGCCGTACGTGCTCGGCCGTGACGTCAGCGACCTCGGCGCCCTCTACAAGGAGATGGTGTACGACAGCCAGCTCCGCTGGCTGGGCCCCGAGAAGGGCGTCATGCACATGGCGATCAGCGCGGTCGTCAACGCGCTGTGGGACCTGAAGGCCAAGCGCGAGGGCAAGCCCCTGTGGCGGCTGCTCGCCGAGATGTCGCCCGAGGAACTCGTCGGCCTGATCGACTTCCGCTACATCGGCGACGAGCTGACCCCCGACGAGGCGCTGGAGATCCTGCGCCGCGCCGAGCCCGGCCGCGCCGAGCGCATCGAGAAGCTGGTGGAGACGGGCTACCCGGCGTACACGACCTCGCCCGGCTGGCTCGGCTACGACGACGAGAAGCTGCGCCGCCTCTGCAAGGAGGCGCTCGACGACGGCTTCAAGCAGATCAAGCTGAAGGTCGGCGCCGACCTCGACGACGACATCCGCCGCATGCGCATCGCACGCGAGGTCTGCGGCGAGGGCTTCCCGATCGCCATCGACGCCAACCAGCGCTGGGACGTCGGCACGGCGATCGACTGGATCAAGGCGCTCAGCCCCTACTCGCCCCACTGGGTCGAGGAGCCGACCAGCCCTGACGACGTGCTCGGCCACGCCACCATCGCCCGCGCGATCTCGCCGGTGCCGGTGGCCACCGGTGAGCACGTGCAGAACCGGGTGATCTTCAAGCAGCTGCTGCAGACGCGCGCCATCTCCTACCTCCAGCTCGACGCCGCGCGGGTCGCCGGCGTGAACGAGAACATCGCGATCCTGCTGCTGGCCGCCAAGTTCGGCGTGCCGGTCTGCCCGCACGCCGGCGGTGTCGGTCTCTGCGAGCTGGTGCAGCACCTCTCGATGTTCGATTATGTGTCGGTGACAGGAACCATGGAAAACCGGGTCATCGAGTACGTCGACCATCTGCACGAGCACTTCGTCGACCCGGTGGTCGTCACCGACGGCGTCTACCGGGCGCCGGTCACCCCCGGGTTCAGCGCCGAGATGCGGCCTGAGTCGATCGCGGCCCATCTGTTCCCCGGCGGGCCGGTCTGGAGCGAGTCATGACCGAGTTCGCGGGCCTTCGAGCCCTGGTCACCGGCGGTGGGCAGGGCATCGGCCTGGCCGTCGCGACACTGCTGGCCGAGCGCGGCGCGCGGGTCGCCTGCCTCGATCTCAACCCGCCCGGTGAGCCCTTCGTCGGCGTCAAGGCCGACGTGACCGACGACGCCTCGGTGCGCGCGGCCGTCACGTCCGCCGCCGAGCAGCTCGGCGGCATCGACATCGTCGTCAACAACGCCGGGATCGGCGCGGCCGGCACGGTCGCCGACAACGACGACGCCGAATGGCTCCGCGTGTACGACGTCAACGTCGTCGGCATGGTCCGGGTCACCCGGGCCGCACTGCCCTACTTGCGCGAGTCCGAGCACGCGGCGATCGTCAACACCTGCTCGATCGCGGCCACGGCGGGCATCCCCCAGCGGGCGGTCTACAGCGCGACGAAGGGCGCCGTCTACTCGCTCACGCTGGCGATGGCGGCCGACCACGTACGCGACGGAATCCGGGTCAACTGCGTCAACCCGGGCACCGCCGACACCCCGTGGGTCGGCCGGCTGCTCGACGCCGCCGCGGACCCCGCCGCCGAGCGCGCCGCCCTGAACTCCCGGCAGCCCATGGGCCGCCTGGTCAGCGCAGAAGAGGTCGCCCACGCGGTCGCCTACCTGGCCAGCCCGCTCGCCTCGGCCACCACCGGCACCTCGCTGGCGGTCGACGGCGGCATGCAGGGCCTGCGCCTGCGGCCGAAGGGCTGAGGCGTGCAGCGCATCGCCCTGCGCACCCGGGTCAAGCCCGGCAGCGAGGCGGCCTACGACGCCGAGCACGCCCAGCTCCTGCCGGGCCTCGATCGCGCGATGCGCGAAGCCGGGGCCCGGGTGTGGCGGATCTGGCGTGACGGACTCGACCTGTTCCACTACGTGGAGGTCGTCGACTACGCGGTGTTCCAGGCGCGCATCACGGCGAACCCGATCAACCAGGCTTGGCAGAAACAGATGAATCGCCACCTTGATGGCGACTTCGACCCGTCCGCAGGGCCTCTCGGCAAGGTGTGGGAGATGTCGGGGGCTGTACGCCCGAGGGCTCCGTTCTCTACGGTTTTCGGCGTGACGACGACCTATGGATTCGGTGCCGCGCCGCTGGGGAACCTGTTCACCGCCCTCACCGACGATGAGGCGTCCGCCGCGGTCGAGGCCGCGTGGGACACCGGGATCCGCTACTTCGACACCGCCCCCCACTACGGGCTGGGCCTGTCCGAGCGCCGTCTCGGCAAGGTGCTGGCCGGCAAGCCCCGCCGCGACTTCGTGCTCTCCACGAAGGTGGGGCGCCTGCTCGTGCCCTCGGACGGGATCGGCAAGGACGACCAGGGCTTCGACGTCCCGAAGACCCACGTGCGGGCCTGGGACTACTCCCGCGACGGCGTGCTGCGTTCGCTGGAGGAGTCGCTCGACCGCCTGGGCCTCGACTCCGTCGACATCGCGCTGATCCACGATCCTGACACCCACTGGTCGCAGGCCGTCGGCGAGGCGTTCCCCGCGCTCGCGGAACTGCGCGACCAGGGCGTCGTGAAGGCCATCGGGGTCGGGATGAACCAGTGGCCGATGCTGGCCGACTTCGTCCGCGAGACCGACGTCGACACGATCCTGCTGGCCGGGCGCCACACGCTGCTCGACCAGTCGGCCGCGACCGAACTGCTGCCGCTGTGCGTGCGGCGCGGCGTCTCGGTCATCGCCGGCGGGGTGTTCAACAGCGGCCTGCTGGCCCGCCACGACGTGTCCGGGGGCACCTTCAACTACGCCCCCGCGCCCGCCGACGTGATCGCCCGCGCCCGTGAGATCGCCGCCGTCTGCGAACGGCACGGCGTGACGCTTCCGCAGGCCGCGATGGCGTTCCCGCTGCGCCACCCGGCGGTGACGACGGTCGTGCTGGGCATGCGATCCGTGCAGGAGGTCCGGGGCAACATGGAACTGGCCGCCCGGCCCGTTCCCGAGGCTCTGTGGGAGGAGCTGGGGTTCTGACCATGATCGACGCGCATCATCACCTCTGGGACCCGTCCCGCCGCGACTACCCGTGGATGTCCGGCGCGGCTCTCTCGCCGATCAGGCGCACCTTCGGCCTGCCGGAGCTGCGGGCCACCGGCGCCACCGGCACCGTGCTCGTGCAGACCGTCTCGTCGGTCGAGGAGACCCGCGAGTTCCTGCGGACCGCCTTGGAATCCGACGGCCTCATCAAGGGCGTCGTGGGCTGGGTCGACCTGACCGCGCCCGATGTGGCCGACGTCCTCGCCGAACTGCGGGAAGGGCCGGGCGGCCACCTGCTGGTCGGCATCCGCCACCAGGTCCAGGACGAACCCGACGACGCGTGGCTGGCCCGCCCCGACGTCATGCGCGGCCTGCGGGCCGTCGCGTCCGCGGGGCTGGCCTATGACCTGCTGGTGCTCGTCCACCAGCTCGGCGTGGCCCGCAAGGTCGTGGCCGATCTGCCCGACGCCCGGTTCGTGCTCGACCACGCCGCCAAGCCGCCCGTCGCCAGCGGGCTGATGGAGCCGTGGGCGACCCAGATCGAGGCGCTGTCCGAGCTGGAGAACGTGGCGTGCAAGATCTCCGGCCTCGTCACCGAGGCGAGCTGGACCGACTGGACCCCCGGTCAGCTCCAGCCCTACGTGGAGCACGTCCTTGAATATTTCGGCCCCGAAAGGGTCATGTTCGGATCGGACTGGCCCGTCTGTCTCCTCGCCGCGACGTATGGCGAGGTAGTGGAGACAACTAAGGATTTCACCAGCGGGCTGAGCGGAGACGAACAGTCGTACATTTACGAATCGACGGCACAGAAGGTCTATCGCCTGAAGCCATAGTTATCCACAGCTCGCCGTTCCAGGCCGCGCACTCAGCGTAACCCCCCGGACTCTTGGGTCGCCCTGCCCTTTCGCGACCCAGGAGTTCCGGATGCTCACCACCCTCGTCACGGCCATCCTCTGCACCCCGGGGGTCCCCGGCCCCGAGCTCGCGCCGTGTCCCGCGCCCGCTTCTTTTCGGTACGTCTTCCGCGCGCCCTCCGTCCTGTCCGATGACCCCGATGACCTCGACGAGCTGATCGACCTGGCCGACCTCGCCGAGGAGTGGGGCCACACGTGGCCGCCCCCGGAGTGGGAGGGCTTCGACCCGTGGGCCGCCGACGGGCCGTGGGCCGAGGCATGGGACGACCTCGACATGCCCGCGGAACACGCGTGGGACTGGGCGAAACCGGGGGTGATCTCCGGCCCGGCCGACCGGGACCTGCGCCCGCTTCCGGCTGTCGGTGCGATTCTCGACGGGACGGTGCGCCCGCTCCTGGAGGGGACGGTGCGCCCGCTCCTGGACGGCGGCGTCACCCTCGACGGGCGTGCACCTCTGCAGGAGGGTGCCGTGCCGGATCGTGGCGGGAACGTCCCTTCGGAGGCCGCCGCCTCCACCAAGGGCTCTGACGACCGTCGCCCCCGGGCCAAGACGGAGGAGCCGCCCGCCGTCGAAACCAAGCCCCGCAAGAAGCAGGACGACCGGGAACCGCGCGAGGAGACCGACCGCGACAGGTCGCCGCGCGACTCCAGCCCCGGGTCGATCGCGCTGCGGGCGGCCACCAACTGGCTCGGCATCCCCTACGTGTGGGGCGGCGGCAACGCCGGCGGCCCGAGCCGGGGGGTCGGCAAGGGCGCGAACCGCGTCGGCTTCGACTGCTCGGGCCTGACCCTGGCCGCCTGGGCCAAGGCCGGGGTCACCCTCGGCCACTACACCGGCACCCAGATCAGACAGGGCAAACCGATCCAGACCAAAGACCTGATCCCGGGCGACCTGCTGTTCTTCGGCGCGACCAAGACCGATCCCTCCCACGTCGGCCTCTACGCCGGCGACGGCGACATGATCCACGCCCCCCGCACCGGAGACGTCGTCAAACGCGTGGAAGTCCTGTCGGCCCCGTTCTGGACCAAACGGTTCCAGGGCGCGGTCCGGCCCTCACTGAAGTCGTGAGCCGAGCCCTTCGGCCAGATTGAGAAGCGCGTCCGTTCGACCGTGACAGACGCGCTTCCCGAAACGTGCCAGAACCTAGAGCGCCTGCCGCAGCCACGACTCCACGTCGGCGATGTGGACGGTCGCCCACGCCTGGGCGACCTCGGGCTGGCGGGCCGCTATCGCGCCGTAGATGGCGTAGTGCTGGTCGAGGGTCTTGCTCGGGGCGTTCGACTGGGTCAGGCCGCGCCAGATGCGGGCCCTCGTGGTCGGGCCCGACAGGCTCTCGATGAGGGAGCAGAGGACCGCGTTGCCGGAGCCCTCGGCGATGCGCTGGTGGAACTCGAGGTCGTTGGCGACGAGCTGTTCGACCGTCGGGTTCTCGGGGAGGGCGTCGAGGATCTTGCGGAGTTCGTCGATGCCGGTGTCGGTCATGTTGACGGCCGCCTTGGCCGTGGCGGCGGGTTCGAGGATGCGCCTGACCTCGAAGAACTGCAGAACCGTGTCGTCGCGATGGAAGTCGACCACGAACGAGAGGGCGTCCAGGAGGAGCCGGGGTTCGAGGCTGGTGACATAGGTGCCGTCGCCCTGGCGGACGTCCAGGACGTTGATCAACGCGAGCGCGCGCACCGCCTCACGCAGGGAGTTTCGGGAGAGCCCGAGCCGTTCGGCGAGGTCCGCCTCCTTGGGGAGCCGCGCCCCTGGCGCAAGCTCTCCTTTGAGGATCATGTCCTTGATCCGGTCTATCGCCGTATCGGTTACCGCCACGCCTCGCACCCACCCTCAGACATCCGATGTCTAGGAGTGTACGACGAACGTGACCGGATCACCTCCCGTGCGCCGGACCAATCCGCGCACCTCGAGTGTCCGCAGGTGCGCCGCGGCCTCCCCGGCGGCCATCCCGCGCAGCATCGGCGGCAGGTCCTCCCACCGCCGGTTCCAGGTCATCAGCGACGCGACGGTCCAGATCGTCAGCGGCCGATCGGCCTCGGCCATCGAGGCCACCAGCTTCGTCAGCTTCTCCTCGTGGTGCTCGACGATCTCCCCGGCGCGGGCGGCGACGTCGGTGAACGTCCACTCGTGGGCGGGCAGGGCCTCCAGCGGACCGAAAGTGGCGATCTTGTCGAGCGAGGTCAGAAACTCACTGAGCGGGTCGATATCGGTGCGATCGTAGGGATACATCCCGATATGCGGAGTGATTCCCGGCAGGACGTGGTCACCCGTGAAGACCCGATCACCGTCTTCGAGATGGAGACAGATGTGCCCGGGGGAGTGCCCGGGGGTCCATACGGTGCGCAACCGCCGCCCCGGGATGTCGACGAGTTCCCGGTCGGCCAGGTGGATGTCGGGGATCGCCGGAGGAATGGGCGCGTCCATGATCGCTGCCGGCAGTTCCTCCGGTGACGCGCCCGCCCGGCGCAGCATGTCGGTCTGGATCCGGGGCCGGTCGTCCGAGGCGGCCATGTCGTGGAACATCCGGACCATCTCGGCGTCGGCCTCGTGCATGGCGATCCACCCGCCGGAGGTCTCCTTGACCTGCCCGGCGAGCCCGGCGTGGTCGGGGTGGTAGTGGGTGACGACGACGCCGCGCAGATCCGACAGCGCGATGCCCGCCTGGCCCAGCCCGCTCTCCAGCGCCTCGAACGCCTCGGGGTGGTTCCACCCCGCGTCGATCAGGACCGGCCCGGCGGGGGATTCGACGGCGTAGACGAGCGTGTACCCGAGTGGATTGCCCGGTATCGGCACCGGCACGCTCCACACCCCGTCGCCGAGATCAGTGACCTTCTGGGCACTGTAGGCACGCCGCGTCCGCACATCACGTTCAGTCATCCGGCCCCCATCAAGCGCTTGCTACCGCGACCATGGTGCCAAACCCAGATGACCACCGCATTTCGCCCCCCACCTGACCCGTCGTCCCAGCGTGGTCGGGTCACGCGCGTTCGAGGACGGTCGCCGTGGCCAGGGCGCCGCCGGCGCACATGGTCACCAGTGCGGTCAAGCCGTCTGAGCGTTCGAGTTCGTGCAGGGCCGTGGTGATGAGCCGGGCGCCGGTCGCGCCGACCGGATGTCCCAGGGCGATGGCTCCGCCGTTGACGTTCAGGCGGGAGAGGTCGGGTTTGTGGACGGACGCCCACGACAGGACGATGGCGGCGAAAGCCTCGTTGACCTCATAAAGGTCGAGATCTGACATGACCATGCCGGTCCGGTCCAAAACGCGCGTGGTGGCGTCTACGGGGCCGTCCAGATGGAAGTAGGGCTCGGCGCCGACGAGCGCCTGCGCGAGGATCCGGGCGCGGGGGCGCAGGCCGTGCCGAGCCGCCGCCTCCTCGCTCATCAGCAGCACCGCCGCCGCGCCGTCGGAGATCTGCGACGAGGTCCCGGCGGTGTGGAGACCGCCCTCGCCCATGACGGGCCTCAGCCGGGCCAGCCCCTCGGTCGTCGTCTCGCGGGGCCCCTGGTCGCGCGTGACCCCGGCGACGGGGAGGACCTCGCGGTCGAAGCGTCCCTCTGCCCACGCTTCGGCCGCCAGGTGCTGCGACCGCGTCCCGAACGCGTCGAGGTCGTCGCGGGACAGCCCGCGGCGGGCGGCGATGCGTTCGGCGGCGGTGAACTGGTCGGGCAGGTCGATCGACCAGTCGTCCGGCCGGGGGCTCGCGGGCAGCACGTTCGACCCGAGCGGCTGGCGGCTCATCGACTCCACGCCGCACGCGATCCCGACGTCGATCACGCCGGCCTGGATCAGCGCCGCCACCAGGTGCACGGCCTGCTGCGACGATCCGCACTGCGCGTCGAGGGTCGTCACGCCGGTCTGGAAGGGGAGCCCGGCGTAGAGCCACGCGTGCCGTCCGACATGCCCGCCCTGTTCACCGGCCTGGGTGACACACCCGGCGAAGACCTGCTCGACGGCCGAAGGGTCGATCTGCGCTTTTCCGATCAGCCCGGTCAGCACCGAGGCGAGGAGCGCCTGCGGCTTGAGCTCCGCCAGCCAGCCGCCCCGCTTCCCCATCGGCGACCGGACCGCCTCGACAATCACCGGCGTCCCCATGCCAGAAACTGTAACGCGTTCTACTCAGCCCGGGAAGGCGGCCGCGATCCATGTCTCAGGCGGGGAAGTCGGCCAGGAGTCGGGACGCCGCGATCTCGATGCGGTGCTGGATGTCCTCGTAGGTCCGCCGCCCCCGCAGCATCTCCAGCAGTTCCTGCACCCACACCGCCCCCAGCGACGCCGCCAGGATGGCCTGCTCCTCATCGGCCCGGACCTCCGGCAGCCCGGCCACCCGCAGCAGCAGCCCCGCCATCCGGTCGCCGAACGGCAGCTCGACGTCGGCCAGGATCAGGGCCCTGATCAGGGCGTCGGCCAGTTCGGGCTCGCGCATCAACCCCCGGGTCGCCCGCATCAGCACGTCGACCGCGCGGCCGTCGGGGGTGTGGGCGGCGGGTGGCCGGCGGGCGATGCTCGACTCCAGCATGTCGAGTTCCTCGCCCACCACGGCGACCACGAGGTCCATTTTCGAGGGGAAATAGCGATACAAGGTCCCCAGGGCCACGCCGGCGCGCTCGGCGACCGTGCGCATCTGCATCGCCTCGACACCGCCGCGGGAGGCCAGGGCCGCCGCCGCCTGGAGAATGCGCCTGCGTCGCTGGAGCTGGCTCTTGGTGCGCAGGCCCGGACCTGAGCCGGGCGGGAGGTCCTGGACCGCTTCCATGGCAGAACACGTTATCTGACCGCATCCCGCCCTGGCTGGTTACTCACCAGTCATGGGGCTGTGGACACTTACTAGAATCCGTTCTAACTTCGGTTGGTGGATTTCGATCTCGACGAGCCGCAACGTGAGTTGCGCACCCTCGCGGCCGGGTTGCTCGACAAGGAGACCGACCCGCAGGCCCATGAGAGGACCGGCGAGCCCTACGACGCGCGCCTGTGGGCCACGATGGCCCGCGCGGGCCTGATCGGGGCCTGCCTGCCCGAGGAGTCGGGCGGGCCGATCGAGATGGCGGTGGTCCTGCGCGAGGTGGGGGCGCACGTGGCCCCCGTACCGATGCTTCCCGCGCTGGTCACGGGGCTGATCATCGGGCGTCACGGCTCGGCGGCGCAGCGGGCCCGGCTGGCGGCCGTGGCGGAGGGCGGGGTGCCGTTCACGTATGCGGTCAAAGGCGAGGTCACCGTCGCGAACGGCCGTCTCAGCGGGCGCAAGACCCAGGTTCCCTACGCCGAACAGGCCGCGGCGGTTTTGGTGGCGGTCGGCGGCGACGTGTATGTCGTCGAACCTCAGGCGACAGCCGTACAGAGAACTCCGACGGCCACCGGCGAACCGGCCGGCGCGATCACCCTCGACGACGCGCCCGGCGAGCTGATCGCCGGAGCGGCCCACGAGCTCGGTCTCCTGGTACGCGCCGGGCTGACGGCCACCGCCTCGGGTGTCCTGGCCCAAGCGCTCAAGATCACCACGGACCACATCAGGACCCGCCGCCAGTTCGGCCGCGCCCTGGCCGAGTTCCAGGCCGTCACCATGCAGATCGCCGACGTCTACATCGCCACCAGGATCCTCGACGCCGCCGTCTGGTCGAGTGTGTTCCGGCTCGCCCGCGGCCTCGACGCCGACCGCGACCTGGCCATCGCGGCCCTGCACACCGCCGACTCGGCCCTGAGGGCGCTCTACACCTGCCAGCACCTGCACGGCGGCCTGGGAGTCGACGTCTCGTATCCGCTGCACCGCTACTTCGCCTGGGGCAAGCACGCCGCGCACATCCTTGGCGGCGCCGAGGCGCAGCTCGACCTGATCGGGGAGCTGGAATGTTCGTGGAACTGACCGACGCCCAACGTGCGCTGCGCGACGAACTGCGCGACTACTTCGCCACCTGCCTGACGCCGGCCCAGCGCGCCGACATCGCCGCCGACCCGTTCGGCGTCGCCTACATGGACCACTGCCGCCGCCTCGGCCAGGCCGGCCTGCTCGGCCTGGGCTGGCCGGAGGAGTACGGCGGCCGGGGCTACGGCCCGCTGGAGCAGCAGATCTTCGCCAACGAGGTCGCCCGCGCCGAGGTCCCCTATCCGATCATCACGCTGCAGACCGTCGGCCCCACGCTGATGCAGTACGGCACCCCGGAGCAGAGGGCCCACTTCCTCCCGCGCATCCTGGCGGGCGAGTGCCATTTCGCCATCGGCTACAGCGAACCGGGCGCCGGTACCGACCTGGCCTCCCTGACGACGACGGCCGTCCGCGACGGCGACCACTACGTCGTCAACGGCCAGAAGATCTTCACCTCTGGCGCCCATCACGCCGACCACATCTGGCTCGCCGCCCGCACCGACCAGGACGCGAAGAAGCACCGCGGCATCACCATGATGATCGTCGACGCGAAGGACCCGGGCTTCTCGTGGACGCCCATCATCACCATGGACGGCCGCCACCACACCAACAGCACCTACTTCACCGACGTCCGGGTCCCGGCCGACATGGTCGTCGGCGAGGTCGGCAAGGGCTGGGACCTGATCGTCAACCAGCTCAACCACGAACGCGTGACCCTCGGCCCGGCCGGCAACATCGCCCACACCTACGACCGCTTCAAGGCCTGGGCCCATCAGTCGGGAGCGATCGCCGAGCCGGCCGTCAGAAGAGCACTGGGTTCCGTGTACGCCGCCTTCCGGACCAACGAACTCCTCAACTGGCAGGTCGCCGCCACCATGGACCTCGGCTGGCTGGCCGCCCCCGACGCCTCCGCCACCAAGATCTACGGCTCCGAACGCATGCAGGACGTCGGCCGCGTCGTCGGCGAGACCCTGGCCCGCTTCGGCGACCCGGCCGACGAGGCGACCCGCGACCTGATGGAACGCGTCGACCGAGGTGTGAAGGGCGCCCTGGTTCTGACCTTCGGCGGCGGCGTCAACGAGGTCCAGCGCGAACTCATCGCCCTCCTCGGCCTCCAGCTCCCGAGACCACCCCGCTGAGCTCGGATGGACCGCCTCCAGGAGCAAAAAAGACATACCGCACCTCCTGCGGCCTCGAAGGATGCCGATGTTGCGCCTTTGAGGGGGAAAACCTCCACCCGGTGAACCCCGACCCCAACCGCCGCGCCAACCGACCAACCGGGACAGCCGGTGCATCTGGGAGGGTTCAACCTGCGGAGAGCTTCCGGGTCCTGCGGTGCGGCGGACCCGGAGCGCTGCGACAGTCCGCCCAGACCCGGTCCGCCCGGCGTGCCGTCCTTCAACGGTCCCACGCCGCGGCGACCGGCGTAGGGGCTTCCAACCGACACCGGGAGCCGTGAATGCGAACCCTGAACATCCCCAGGCGCGGCACACAGTTCCCGGTCCCCTGCCGCCCCGTCCTGCGGAGCGGTGACCCGTGGGGCGGTGAGAGGTGGACCCCGGACATCCGGGTCGGCACCGAGCTCCCGCGGCTGGACCTCCCGCTCAACTCGGGCCGGATCCTCTCGGCGGCCCTGACCACCCGCGAACTTCCCCGGGCACACCACGGCTCCGCGATCGCCGCCGACGTCCAGCTCACCCTGCTCACCACGATGACCCTCATCGAGAGCTACGTGACCGACTGGGCCGGCCCGGACGCCTTCCTCCGCGGCATGAACGTCAAGCTCGGCCGGCCCGCCCACGCGGGCGGCACCCTCACCCTCACCGGCACCGTGACGAGCAGCACCCCCGAGGTCATCGCCGTCGAGGTGCGCGCCCGATCAGCCGAGGGCACCCACGCCACCGGAAGAGTCCGCCTCTTCTGGTAACCCAGGCTCAGGAACCAAAATGCGCGCCCCGGATCGGGACGCGCATTTCGTTTTCACCGGGGCCTCACACCAGCAGGGGCATCGAGAAGAAGACCGCCAGGGCGATGGCCAGGCAGATCAGGAACCCGATCAGCTCCCAGGCCCAGTCGTGGTGCTTCTCCTGCGCCTTCATGCGCGGCGCGCGCCGCCCCGAGTGGGTGCGGACCGACATCGGCTCGTAGAGATCGACCGGCTCCTCGGCCGGGGCGCCCGTCTGCACCGCCCGGACCAGCGCGCTCTCCGGCCCGCCGATCGTCGTCGAGCCCTGCGGCATGTCCTCGTCGTCGACGACGACGGGCTTGGCGAAGACCAGCCGGTCGGAGGGGAGCAGGTCGGGCATCGTGGTCTCGCCCGGCGACTCCGGCTCCGCCCGGAGAAGGTCGGCCGCCGGAAGCGCATCAGCCGAAGGTTCGGGCTCGACCGGCTCGGCCTCGGGTGACACCGCGTCTGGTGACACCACATCTGGAGACACCGTCTCGGGTGATGGCGTCTCGCTGGTGAAGGCGTCGAACGACTCCATCTTCGAGAACGCCGCGAGCTGGTCTTCGACGACGGCCTCGACCGCCTCCACCGTCTCCGGCGGTGCGGGCGCCACCTCCGGATCGACCGGGGTGGGCACGCTCATGCGCTTCTTGGGCGGCCCGTTGCCGATGTTCTTCAGGATCGAGCCGCGCAGGCGGGGCATCGGCTGGGTGAGGGCCTCGTGCCTGCGGCGGCGGTCGGCGACCTTCGTGGGGTTGGTCAGGTCGTCGAGCGGGACGACCGTCGTGTTGGTCGCCGGGTCGGTCTCGGTCGCCAGCGGCAGCGGCCACGACGGGGCGGTGGGCCAGAGTTTGCGGACCGGCAGCGAGGTCTTCCGGGGGGCCGGCAGGGCCGCCTCGTAAGGGAGCGCCGCCTGGATGCGGCGGAGCACGTCGTGGGGCGGCTCGCGCCAGGGGAGCCGGGCCAGCACGTCTTCGAGGGGGGCGACCCCGATGGCGTCGTACACCTCTTCGACGTCGCGGGCCACGAACGGCGCGGTGCGTGCCGCGGTGACGGCGGTGGTCATGGTCTGGCCGAAGCGGTGGCGCGCGCTGACGGCCAGCTCCTCGGCGGTGTCGGTGGCGACTTCCAGGACTAAGGCGAGTTCGGCCGTGGTGAGCCCGCAGTGGGCCGACAGCATGAGAACTTCGCGCTGGTGGGGGCGGATGTCGCGGAAAACGCGTTCGATGAGCGCGGTCGCCGGGTCGGCGATGGAGTCGACGGCGGGCATCGCGTAGCTGACGTCACGGCGGTAGATCTCGCGCCGGGCGAGGGAGAAGAGCGCCGCGCGCGGCGGGTCCGTCGGCGGAACGCCCGTGAGCACGGCGACCAGGGCGTCGGCGGCCGAGGCCGTCTCACCCAGCTGGTCGTGGCAGTAGGCGAACAGCCCGGCGGCGTGACGCTCGTAGAGCTCTGCGATCAGGTCGCTCCTGGAACGCTGACCCGTGAGCGGTGTTGTCACGGCCGGTACCCCTGGTGTTGAAGTGGAGGGATCGTACGTCAATCATGCCGCCACAGAGGCCTGGAGCGCACTAATTAGTGGGCTTTTGATTCATATTCTTCTGGGCAGTAAGCATTGATCATTTTCGGAATGTAACAAAGCCCTCGTAGGCTGCCTTCGGAGATCAACACCCCTGGACAGAGGTCGCCAGTGATCACATTTGACGGCGTCACGAAACGATACGCCGACGGGACGGTCGCGGTCGACGACCTCTCCCTGGAGGTGCCGACCGGCGCGATCACGGTCTTCGTCGGCCCTTCGGGCTGCGGGAAGACCACATCGCTCCGCATGATCAACCGGATGATCGACCCGAGTCAGGGCCGCATCCTCCTCGACGGGAAGGACGTCACCGGCGTCGACCCGGCGACCCTGCGCAGAGGCATCGGATACGTCATCCAGCAGGCCGGACTGTTTCCGCACCGCCGCATCGTCGACAACATCGCGACGGTGCCGCTTCTGCTCGGCTGGGACAAGAAGAAGGCCCGCGACCGCGCGATGGAGCTGATGGAGCGCGTCGGGCTCGACCCCAAGCTGGCCCGCCGCTACCCGTTCCAGCTCTCCGGCGGCCAGCAGCAGCGCGTCGGGGTGGCCCGCGCGCTGGCCGCCGACCCGCCGGTGCTGCTGATGGACGAGCCCTTCAGCGCCGTCGACCCGATCGTGCGCACCTCGTTGCAGGAAGAACTGCTCAGGCTGCAGGACGAACTGCACAAGACGATCGTGTTCGTCACCCACGACATCGACGAGGCGGTCAAGCTCGGCGACACCGTCGCGGTGCTGCGGGTGGGCGGCAAGCTCGCCCAGATCGCCGCGCCGGCCGAACTGCTGAGCGCTCCGGCCGACGACTTCGTGCGCGAGTTCCTGGGCCGCGATCGGGGGATCCGGCGGCTCGGCTTCGTACCGAGCGGGACTCTGACGCTCGAACCGGCGCCCGAGGGCGTGACCGCACAGGGCCACGGCACCTTCAACCCGGCGAAAGACTCGCTGCGGGCCGCGCTCGACGCGTCGCTGCTGTCGCCCGACGGGCTCGCGGTGGCCGTCGACGACGACGGGCGGGTGCTCGGGGTGGTCGGTCAGGCCGCGCTCGTGGGGGCGGCCCGTGGATGAGCCACTCGTCCGCTGGGACTGGATCGCCCGCAACTGGGACAACGGTGGCCCCACCTCGGTGAAGGTGCTGCTGGAGAACCACATCGTGATGGCGTTCGTGCCCGTGGTCGTCGGGCTGCTCATCGCGATCCCGCTCGGCCTCGCCTGCGCCCGCTACCGGTGGCTCTACCAGCCGACCGTGGGAATCATGAACATCGTCTACTCGCTGCCGTCGCTGGCCCTGTTCTCGATCCTGCTGTCGGTCACGGGCCTCACCCAGACGACCGTCATCATCCCGCTGACCCTGTTCTCGCTCGCGGTGCTCATCCCGGCCGTGGTCGACGGCATGAAGTCGGTTCCCGACCACGTACGCCAGTCGGCCGTCGCCATGGGCTTCCAGCCCTACAAACGGCTGATGAAGGTCGAACTGCCGATCGCGGTCCCGGTCGTCCTGGCCGGGCTCCGGGTCGCGGCCGTGTCGAGCATCTCGCTGGTCAGCGTGGGCGCGCTGATCGGGCAGGGCGGTCTCGGCTACCTGTTCATCGACGGCTGGCAGCGGCAGTTCTACACCCCGATCGTCGTCGGCATCGTGCTCGTGGTCGCGCTGGCCCTGGTCGCCGACTTCGTCATCATCGTGGCCCAGCGACTGCTCACTCCTTGGGCGAGGAGGTCGGCGTGAACTGGCTGATCGAGTTCTTCGGCAGCGCCGAATACTGGTCCGGCGAAGACGGCATCCCGGTGCGGCTGCTCCAGCACCTCGAATACTCGTTCCTGGCCTTCGCCATCGCCGCGCTCATCGCGGTCCCGCTCGGCCTGCTCATCGGGCACACCGGCCGGGGCGCGATCGTGGTCGTCGTGGCGGCCAACGCCGCCCGCGCGCTGCCCACGCTGGGCCTGCTGGTGCTGGTCGTGCTGCTCATCGGCGTCGGCACCCTGTGGCCGGTGCTGATCCCGCTGATCGCGCTGGCGATCCCGCCGATCCTGGTCAACACCTATGAGGGGATCAGGGGCGCCGATCCCGATCTGCGCGACGCCGCATACGGCATGGGCCTGCGGGGAAGTCAGGTGCTGTTCCGGGCGTTGGTGCCTGTTGCGTTGCCGCTGATCCTCCTGGGTCTGCGGTTGTCCGCCATCACGGTGGTCGCGACGGCGACGGTGGCGGCATATGTCGGGCTTGGGGGGCTGGGGAGATACATCATCGACGGCCTGGCGACCAAGAACTACGCCGAGGTGTTCGGGGGAGCGGTGCTCGTGGTCCTGCTGGCTCTGGCCGTACAGACCGGGTTCACGCTGCTCAACCGGGTAATCGTCTCGCCGGGGGTGCGACAGGTCCGCTAATCTCTACCTATCCCCCCGATTTTGAAGGGAATGTACGTTGAAACGAGCATTTTTCACCGCGGTCGCCGCGGTGTTCGCCCTATCCGCATGCGGTGGAGGTGGCGGCGACCCGTTGACGCAGGCCACCCCGACCGCTCCCGCCGCCACGGGGGGTTCCGCTCCGGCCGCAACCACGGTCGTCGTCGGCTCCTTCAACTTCCCCGAGAGCGTGCTGCTCGGCTCGATCTACGCGCAGGCCCTCCAGGCCAAGGGCGTCACCGTCGAGGAGAAGCCCAACATCGGCTCCCGTGAGGTCGTCTTCGACCAGGTCAAGTCCGGCGGCCTGACCCTTCTGCCCGAATACGGCGGCTCCCTGCTGGCCTTCGTCGACCCGGCCGCCACCGCCAAGTCGACCGACGACGTGATCGCCGCGCTGAAGACCAAGCTCCCGCCGGAGGTGGAGGTCCTCACCCCCGCCGCCGCCCAGGACGGCAACTCCCTCACGGTCACCAAGGCCTTCGCGACCGAGAAGAGCCTGAAGACGATCGAAGACCTGGCGAAGATCTCCAAGGACCTCAAGGTCGGCGGCCCGCCAGAGTTCAAGGAGCGCCAGGAGGCGAACTTCAAGGACACCTACGGCCTGGAGTTCAAGTCGTGGGAGCCCACGGCCGAGACCACGGCCGACGCCATCAAGAGCGGCACCGTCCAGGCCGGCAACGTCTTCACGACCGACCCGAAGATCCTGCTCAACGACCTGGTCTCGCTCGAGGACAACAAGAACGCCTTCTCCGCCGACAACATCGTCCCGCTGGTGTTCAAGGCCGGGGTCGACGACAACGTCAAGGCCACCCTCGACGCCGTCTCGGCCAAGCTCACCACCGAGGGCCTGCTCGGACTGATGAAGCGGATCGCCGTCGACAAGGACGACCCGCCCGTGGTCGCCAAGGACTGGCTGACCCAGAACGGCCTCATCTGATGACGATTCCGGCGGCGGGCCCTCCCTTCGTGGAAGCGATGGCGCAGCTCGCCGCCGGGGTCGCGGTCATCACCGTCAAAGACGACCGCGACGACGTCGGCAACACCGTGACGAGCCTGCTGTCGATCTCGGCCGAGCCGCCGACCGTGCTGATCAGCCTGGCGAACGGCAGCTACCTGACCGAACTCCTGCTGCGCCACGACCGATGGGCCGCGACGCTGCTCAGCGACGGCCAGCAGACCATCGCCTCGCGGTTCGCCACCCCGGGCCGGCCGAGCGCCCGCCTGCTGCTCGCCTCGGTGGCCCACCATCGGGGTGCCCACTCGCAGGCACTCATCGTCGACGACGGGGTGGCCGCGCTGGAGGCCGAGACCATCACGGTCGTCCCGGCTGGCGACCACATGCTGTTCATCGCCCAGGTCACGGCGGTCGACTACGTGGACTCCACGCGACCGCCGCTCACCCGGCTACGTGGCCGTTACCGGCCGGTCAGAATTTAACGGATGACCCAGGTGCCGGGCAGCACCAGCGGCCCGGCGGCCGGCAGGCCCAGGTCGGCGGCGAACGCCGCCAGCGGCCCCCACGCCTCCACCCGGATCCGCGTCATCGCGGCCGTCTTGTCCTCGCTCGACTCGGCCGGGATCAGCCGCTCCAGCGGGTTGATCTTCGGGTAGGAGCGCACCGGCGCGTCGGCCGCGAGGCCGGCCCGCTTGCGCGCCTCGGCCAGCGCGTCTTCCACCCCGCCGAGCTGGTCGACCAGGCCGTTGTCGCGGGCGTCGGCGCCGGTCCAGACCCGGCCCCTGGCCAGCGACTCTGCCTTGCCGCGCTCCATGCCCCGGCCCTCGGCGACCTTGCCGACGAAGTCGTCGTAGACCCGGTCGAGCCAGGTGTTGATGCGCGCCCACTGCGAGTCGGAGAACGGCCGCGTCGAGGAGAACATGCCCGCGTTGGCGCCCTCGGCGACGATCTCGGTGGCGATGCCGAGCCGGTCGAGCAGCCCGCCGAGCACGGCCTTGCCGCCGAACACCCCGATCGAGCCGGTCAGCGTGCCCGGCTGGGCGAAGATCATGTCGGCGGCCATCGCGACGAAGTAGCCACCCGAGGCGGCGACGTCGCCCATCGACACCACGACCGGCTTGCCCGCCCGCCGGGCCAGCACGACCTCACGCCAGATCGAGTCGGAGGCGGTGTAGGACCCGCCGGGGCTGTCGACCCGGAACACGATCGCCTTGACCTTGTCGTCGCGGCGGGCCGCGCGCAGCGCCGCGCTGATCGTGTCGGACCCCATCGCGTTGCCGCCGCCCAGCGGCGAGCGCCCGCTGCGGCCCAGCCGGATCGCGCCGTGGCCGTGGACCAGCGCGACCACCGACTCACCCGGGTGGGGCATCTTGGGCAGCTGGGTCTTCGCGTAGCGGGCGACGTACAGAAGAAGCGAACCTTCCGGTACGTGCTCGGCATAGACCTCGTCGCGATACTTCAGCCCGTCGACCAGCCCCGCCTGGACGGCCTCGTCGCCGTAGAAGGGACCCTGGTCGATGAGTTCGCGCACCCGCTTGAGCTCGAGCCCGCGGCCCTCGGCGATGCCGGCCACGAGCTGCTCGGTCAGCGACTCGGCCAGCCGGCCGGTCATCTCCTTGTGGGCGTCGGTCATGTGGTCTTGGGTGAACATGTTGGCGGCGGTCTTGTACTGGTGCCGCTGGCCCACCTGGTAGTCGATGTCGAGTTTGCCGAGCGCGCCCTTCAGGAAGCGCTGCTCGATCGCCACCCCGGTCAGCCCGACGTCGCCCGACGGCTGGAGGTAGACCTTCTCGAAGGCGCTGGCCAGGTAGTAGGGCACCGTGCCGTTGGCCACCTCGCCGTAGCTGTCGGCCCAGGCCACGGTGAGCTTCCCGGCGGCCCTGAAGTGGACCACCGCGTTGCGGATCTCCTGGACCAGGGCGAGCCCGAGCGGCTGGCCGCCGATCTTGACGATCAGGCCCTTCACCCGGGGATCGCGGCGGGCCCGCCGCAGGCCGCCGATGACGTCGCTCAGCCGGGCCCGGCGCATCGACAGCAAGGCCGACAGAGGGTCGGCGGGCGGAGCGTCGGTCAGACCTTCGGTCAGGTCGAGCTCCAGCATGAGCGGAGAGGTCCGGCGCTGCCGCATCTTGCCGACGGCCTCGATGATCGTCTTGGTCGCGTCCATCACCCCACACTAAGCGAAACGGCCCCGCGCACAGGGCGCGGAGCCGTTCAGCCGTCAGAGGATGGTCAGTTCAGGCCGTTCCTGATCGCGGTGATCAGTTCGCCGTTGGCGGTGTCGCCGCTGGTCTCCCAGAAGAACGCGCCGCCCAGGCCCTGGTTCTTGGCGTAGGTCATCTTGCTCGTGATGGTGGCGGGGGTGTCGTAGCTCCACCACTGGTTGCCGCAGTGGGCGTAGGCGGTGCCGCCGACCGTGCCGGTGGCCGGGCAGCGGGTCTTGAGGACCTTGTAGTCCTCGATGCCCGCCTCGTAGGTGCCCGGCGCGGCGCCGGAGGCCGAGCCGCCGGGGGCCGACTGGCTCACGCCGGTCCAGCCACGGCCGTAGAAGCCGATGCCCAGCAGCAGCTTGCTGGCCGGGATGCCCTTCGACTTGAGCTTCTGGATCGCCGCGTCGCTGTGGAAGCCCTGGGTCGGGATGCCCGTGTAGCTCGTCAGCGGCGAGTGCGGGGCGGTCGGGCCCTGCGCGGCGAAGGCGCCGAAGTAGTCGTAGGTCATCGGCATGTACCAGTCCAGGTACTGCGCGGCGCCGGCGTAGTCGGCCGCGTCGATCTTGCCGCCGTTGGTCCCGTCGGCGGTGATCGCGGCGGTGACCAGCGCGCTGGAGCCGAAGCGGGTGCGCAGCGCCTGCATCACGTTCTTGAACGAGGAGAAGCCGGTGGCGTCACAGGTGAGGCCGCAGGCGTTGGGGTACTCCCAGTCGATGTCGATGCCGTCGAAGACGTCGGCCCAGCGCGGGTCCTCGACCATGTTGTAGCAGGAGTTGGCGAACGCGGCCGGGTTCGCGGCGGCCTGGGTGAAGCCGCCGGAGTAGGTCCAGCCGCCGATGCTGAAGATCACCTTCAGGCCCGGGTACATGGCCTTGAGCTTGCGGAGCTGGTTGAAGTTGCCGCGCAGCGCGCCGGCGTCCCACGTGTCGGCCACGCCGTCGACCGAGTTGGCCGCGGTGTAGGCCATGTCGTAGTCGGCGTAGCTGTCGGAGATCGTGCACTGGCCGTTCTGGACGTTGCCGAAGGCGTACAGGATGTGGGTCAGCTTCGCGGCGCTGCCGCTGGTGTGCAGGTTCTTCACGTAGAACTGGCGGCCGTAGACGCCCCAGTTGGTGAAGTAGCCGATGACCTTCTTGCCGCCCGGCGGGGGAGTGACCGTCGGGGTGACCGTGGGCGTCGGCGAGGGGGTCGGCGTCGGGGTGACGGTCGGGGTGACCGTGGGCGTGGGAGTGGGCGACGGGTTCACCGGGCCGCCGGTGCAGGCCGCGCCGTTGAGCTTGCAGTTCTGGACCGCCGCCAGGCCGCCCGGGGCGCCGATGAAGCCGAAGCTGAAGGAGGTCCCGGCGGCGAGCGGGCCCGCCCAGCTCTTCTTGGTGAACGTGTAGTGGTTGCCCGACTTGACCATGTCGGCGTCCCACGCCGAGCTGATGGTGGTGGTGCTCGGGACGTCGAACTCGACCGTCCACGTGGGCAGGGCCGTGTCGCCCGCCTTCACGGTGACCTTGCCCTGGAAGCCGGTGCCCCAGTCCTGGTCGACGGCGTAGGTGGCGGTGGCCGGGGTGGCGGCACTGGCCTGGCTGAAGCCGAACGGCACGAGCAGCGCCGCCGCGGCGATCAGCGAGCCGATGGTGATACGTCGCAAGGAACGCTCCCGGGGGTAATTCTTAGGAAAGTTTCCTATTAGTACGCCCGAGGCTAAGGCCATGGTCTGACGTCGGTCAACGTTCTCGTAAGGGGGTTAATCTGCGCTTAAGGTACACATAAGAAAGGGCCCCCGAAGGGGCCCTTGTCAAACCTGCTTACGGAGCCAGACGGTGCCGAGCGGGGGAACCCGCAGCCGCACCGAATAGGGCAGCCCGTGGCGCCCGACCTCGGTCGCCACCACGCCGCCGAGGTTGCCGACACCGCTGCCGGCGTATTCGTAGGCGTCGGTGTTGAGGACCTCGGTCCAGGTGCCGCCCTCGGGCAGGCCCAGGTGGTAGTCCTCGTGGGGCCCGCCGGAGAAGTTCGTCACGCAGGCCAGCGCCGACCCGTCGGTCCCGTAGCGGACGAACGAGAACACGTTCCCGGCGAAGTCGTCGGCGTCGATCCAGCGGAACCCGTCGGGGGTGTCGTCCTGGGTGTAGAGCGCGGGGGTCTGCTTGTAGATCCCGTTCAGGTCGCGCACCAGGTTCTGCACGCCCCGGTGGAAGTCGAAGTCGAGCATCCACCAGTCGAGGCCCTTGGACTCCGACCACTCGCTGCCCTGGCCGAACTCGCCGCCCATGAACAGCAGCTGCTTGCCGGGGTGGGCCCACATGAAGGCGTAGAGGGCGCGCAGGTTGGCGAAGCGCTGCCACTCGTCGCCGGGCATCTTGCCCAGCAGCGAGCCTTTCAGGTGGACGACCTCGTCGTGGGACAGCGGCAGCACGAAGTGCTCGGAGTGGGCGTACATCAGCGAGAACGTGAGCTGGTGGTGGTGATACTGACGGTAGACCGGCTCGTGGGCGAGGTAGGCCAGAGTGTCGTGCATCCAGCCCATGTTCCACTTGAAGCCGAAGCCGAGACCGCCCAGGTGCACGGGCTGCGAGACGCCGGGCCACGCGGTCGACTCCTCGGCGATCGTGACGATCCCCGGCGACTCGCGGTAGGCGACGGCGTTCATCTCCTTGAGGAACTCGATCGCGTCGAGGTTCTCGCGGCCGCCGAACTCGTTGGGGGTCCACTCGCCTTCGCGGCGGGAGTAGTCGAGGTAGAGCATCGAGGCCACGGCGTCGACCCGCAGGCCGTCGATGTGGAACTCACGCAGCCAGTAGACCGCGTTGGCGACCAGGAAGTTCCTCACCTCGCGGCGGCCGAAGTCGAACACGTAGGTGCCCCAGTCGGGGTGCTCGCCCCGGTGGGGGTCGGCGTGCTCGTACAGGGGAGTGCCGTCGAAGCGCGCCAGGGCCCATTCGTCCATCGGGAAGTGGGCGGGCACCCAGTCGACGATGACCCCGACGCCGGCCTGGTGCAGCGCGTCGACCAGGACGCGGAACTCGTCGGGGGTGCCGAACCGGGAGGTCGGCGCGTAGTAGGAGGTCACCTGGTAGCCCCACGAGCCGCCGAAGGGGTGTTCGGCGACCGGCATGAACTCGACGTGGGTGAAACCCATCTCCGTCACGTACGCGGTGAGCTGGTCGGCGAGTTCGAGGTAGGACAGCCCCGGGCGCCAGGAGCCCAGGTGCACCTCGTAGGTCGACATCGGCTCCTTGAGCACGTCGCGGGCCGGACGGGCGGCCATCCACTCCTCGTCGTTCCACGAGTAGGTGGTCTCGTCGACGACCGAGGCGGTCAGCGGCGGCACCTCGGTGCGCCGCGCCATCGGGTCGGCCTTGCCCCGCCACACCCCGTCGACGCCCAGGATCTCGAACTTGTAGCGGGTCCCGGCCCCCACGCCGGGGATGAACAGCTCCCACACCCCGGACGACCCCAGCGACCGCATCGGGTGGCCGCCGCCGTTCCAGTGGTTGAAGTCGCCGATCATCCGTACACCCAGGGCGTTGGGCGCCCACACGGCGAACGCGGTGCCCTCTTCGTCTTCATGGATGAGCGGCCGCGCGCCGAGCACCTCCCACAGGCGCTCGTGGCGGCCCTCGCCGATCAGGTGCAGGTCGACCTCGCCGAGCGTCGGCCAGTGGCGGTAGGGGTCGCCGGCCTCGACGGCGTCGGCGCCCTCGTATTTGACCCGCAGGCGGTAGACCGGGATCTTGTCCAATCCTTCGAGGAGGGTCTCGAAGATCCCGAACTCGACGTGCTCCAGCGCATGGACCTCGCCGTCGACCAGCGCCTCGACCTTCTCCGCGAACGGCCGCAGCACCCGGATGACCACGCCCTCGCCCGTCATATGGGCGCCCAGGATCGAATGGGGGTCGTGGTGGGCACCCCCGGCGAGGCGGTCCAAGTCGTTGCTCATATTCCAACTCTCAATGTTTCGTGGTGAACGCCGCCAGGGGGATCGGCAGCCAGGACGGCCGGTTGCGCGCCTCGTAGACCACTTCGTAAACGGCCTTGGCGAGCTCCAGGGCGCGCATCATCACGACGTCGGCGGGGCGCAGGTCGCCGCCCGACTTCGTGTAACCGGACAGGAACGCGGCGCGGTTGCGGACCGCCCACTCCTCGGCCCGGTCTTCCAGCGTCTCCGCGTCGGGGTGGTCGGCGAGCAGGTGGCGGGCGGCGTACTCGAAAGAGCGCAGCATGCCCGCGACGTCCCGCAGCGGCGAGTGGAGCGCGCGGCGCTCGGCCAGCGGCTGCCCCGGTTCACCCTCGAAGTCCAGCACGATCCAGTCGGTCATGCTCCGCATGACCTGACCGAGATGGTAGTCCCCGTGCACGCGTTGCGCCGGCACGGGTTCGTCGATGGCGGCCAGCAGGTCGTACGCCTCCCGCGCCACGTCGGCGTGGTCGGCCAGCGACGGGACCTCCTCGACCGCCCGTTCCAGCGAGGCCCGGAACCCCTCGGCCAACGCGCGCATCTCGTCGGGATCGAGGGTGCCGGACCCGAAGGCCTCGCGCATCTCCCGATGGACCTCGGCGGTGGCGATGCCGAGCCGTTCGGCCTCGGCGGCGAAGTCGCCCCCGGCGTCGCCCGCGGTCACCTCGCGGGGCGAGGCGTAGAGATCGCGGACGCTGGTCAGCGCCATCGCCCAGCCCTCGCTGGCGCCCCCGAGGAACGCCTGCATGATCGCCAGGGTGGTGGACTCTCCGTCGATCTCCCCCTGGATCCAGCCGAACGGCCGGGCCACGTGGTGGGACCCCTCGCCGGCCAGCGCGCTGACGATCTCCAGTTCGGGATTCATCCCCGGGACGACCACGCGGAACATCTTGAGGATGTACTGGTCGCCGAAGACGATCGAGGTGTTGGACTGCTCGGCGGTCATCACCAGGCTGCGCTGGGAGGTGTCGATCTCCACGTCGGCCGCGCGGTGGAAGGTCAGCGGGCCGACGGTCGCGTCGTCGGCGATGCCGTTGAGCAGCCGGCCCATGAGTTCGGCGTCGTGAGCGGCGTCGTACACGTCGCGTTCGCGGCCGTCCCACTCGCAACGGCCGATGTAGACGTGGCGCAACCTGCTGTTCAGCGTGTCGCGCAGCCCCAGCAGGAGCTGATATCGGGTCGTGCGCTCACCCTGGCGCACCGAGATGATCAAGTGGGCCAGGGCGGGGTCGCCGTCCATGAGCGGGACGGTTGACACGATCGACAGATCGTCGATCGGCCGCCCCTTACCGGCGAACCATCGTTGATCGGGGATCCATCCGGTAAGGAGCTCGGCAAGCACTTTCTAATCCTCCCGGGACGACGGCGGGATGGTGAACCAATAGAACCCATGCCCCGGGAGCGTCAAAAGATACGGAAGTTCGCCAATCGGGGGGAACGGGACGTTACCCGTCGCCTCAATGGGTGAAACCCCCTCGAATCGGCGCAGGTCGAGCTCCACCGGCTGGGGGAAGCGCGACAGGTTGTTGACGCACAGCACCCGGTCGTCACCCAGTTCCCGGACGAACGCCAGCACGCTCGGGTTCGAGGAGTTGAGCTCGGTGAAGTCGCCCAGCCCGAAGACGGGGTGACGCTTGCGGATCTCGATCATCCGCTTGGTGAAGTGGAGCAGCGAGCCGGAGTGCTTCTGCTGCGCCTCGACGTTGATCGCCTGGTAGCCGTAGATCGGGTCCATGATCACCGGCAGGTAGAGGCGGCCGGGGTCGCAGTCGGAGAACCCGGCGTTCCGGTCGGGCGTCCACTGCATCGGGGTGCGCACCCCGTCGCGGTCGCCCAGCCAGATGTTGTCGCCCATGCCGATCTCGTCGCCGTAGTAGAGCACCGGGGAGCCCGGCAGCGACATGAGCAGCGCGGTGAACAGCTCGATCTGGTTGCGATCGTTGTCGAGCAGCGGCGCCAGGCGGCGGCGGATGCCGACGTTGGCGCGCATGCGCGGGTCTTTGGCGTACTCGGAGTACATGTAGTCGCGCTCTTCGTCGGTGACCATCTCGAGCGTCAGCTCGTCGTGGTTCCGCAGGAAGATGCCCCAGTGGCAGTTCTCCGGGATCTTCGGCGTCTGGGCCAGGATCTCGGAGATCGGGTAACGCGACTCCCGGCGGACCGCCATGAAGATGCGCGGCATCAGCGGGAAGTGGAACGCCATGTGGCACTCGTCGCCGCCGGTGACCGGGTCGCCGAAGTATTCGACCACGTCGCTCGGCCACTGGTTGGCCTCGGCCAGCAGCACCCGGTCGGGGTAGAGGCGGTCGATCTCGGCCCGGACCCGCTTCAGGTATTCGTGGGTCTGCGGCAGGTTCTCGCAGTTGGTGCCGTCGGCCTCGAACAGGTAGGGGATGGCGTCCATGCGGAAGCCGTCGATGCCCAGGTCCAGCCAGAAGCGCAGAACCTCCAGCATCGCCTCCTGAACGTCCGGGTTCTCGTAGTTCAGGTCGGGCTGGTGGTGGAAGAACCGGTGCCAGTAGTACTGCTGGCGGACCGGGTCATAAGTCCAGTTGGACGTCTCGGTGTCGATGAAGATGATCCGGGCGTCCTTGTAGAGCTCGTCGTCGTCGTTCCAGACGTAGAAGTCGCCGAACGGGCCCGTCGGGTCGTGCCGACTGGCCTGGA
The DNA here is from genome assembly GCF_001570545.1 of Herbidospora mongoliensis. Classification (GTDB taxonomy): domain Bacteria; phylum Actinomycetota; class Actinomycetes; order Streptosporangiales; family Streptosporangiaceae; genus Herbidospora; species Herbidospora mongoliensis. The sequence goes on from NZ_BBXD01000010.1 coordinate 126,951, forward strand.
ACCACGGGTGCTGGTCGCTCGTGTGGTTCATGACCAGGTCGGCGACGACCCGGATGCCGCGTTTGTGTGCCTCGTCGACCAGCTTGATGAAGTCGCCCAGGTCACCGAAGTCGGGCAGGATCTTCATGAAGTCGGCGATGTCGTAACCGCCGTCACGCAGCGGCGACTCGTAGAGCGGCAGCAGCCAGAGGCAGTCGACGCCGAGCCACTCGAGATAGTCGAGCTTCTCGATCAGGCCTCTGATGTCGCCGGTGCCGTCACCGTTGGAGTCGGCGAAACCGCGAATGAGCACCTCGTAGAAGACGGCGCGTTTGTACCAGGACGCATCGCGCGGCTTCTCATGCGTGAAGGTGTTCGGAATCGGCTGGTTCGGCTGATTCTGCGGACTCGGCTGAGGTGTCGTAACGCTCACCTGTGGACTCCCCGGTTGGTGCAGGGCTGCGGATTAAGGGCGGTGCGCTGACCCGTGACGCAGCGTGAAGATGTGTGCAGGATTGACATGCGGATCGAGGCGCACGTAGTTGGCCTGCCGCCAGCGGTACGACTCGCCGGACAGCTCGTCTTCGACGACGAACTCGGCATGCCAGTCGAGACCCAGGGCCGGCATGTCCAAGAAGACGGTGCCCTCATGGGTGTTGTGTGGATCAAGATTGACGACCGTCAGCACGACGTCGCCTATGGCGTGCCTTCGTGTGGCCGTGTCGTAGGCGCCCGGCAGCCGCTTGGAGAAGCAGATCACGGCCGGCTGGTCGACGCTGTGAAACCGTAGATTACGCAATTCCTGAAGCGCCGGGTGGGCTCTTCTCAACAAATTCAACTGCGTGATGAACGGCGCCAGACTACGACCCTCACGTTCGGCCGCCTGCCAGTCACGGGGCCTGTACTGGTATTTCTCGCTGTCGAGGTACTCCTCGCTCCCAGGACGAACGGGGACACCCTCCCCCAATTCGTAGCCAGAGTAGACGCCCCACGTCGGTGACAGCATCGCCGCGAGCGCCGCTCTGATCTTGAATCCTGGCATCCCGCTGTGCTGAAGGTACTCGTGCAGGATGTCGGGCGTGTTGACGAACAGGTTCGGCCGCATGAAGTGGGCCGTCTCGTGCGAGAGCTCGGTGAGGTACTCCTCCAGCTCCGGCTTGCTGTTGCGCCACGTGTAGTACGTGTACGACTGGTGGAACCCGATCCGGCCGAGCGTCCGCATCATGGCGGGCCGGGTGAAGGCCTCGGCCAGGAACAGCACGTCGGGGTCGGTGTTGCGGACGTCCCGCAGCAGCCGCTCCCAGAACGACACCGGCTTGGTGTGGGGGTTGTCGACCCGGAAGATCCGCACCCCGTGGTCCATCCAGTGCATGACGACCCGGCGGACCTCCCGGTAGATCCCTTCGGGGTCCTTGTCGAAGTTCAGGGGATAGATGTCCTGATACTTCTTCGGCGGGTTCTCGGCGTAGGCGATCGTCCCGTCGGCCCGGATGTTGAACCACTCGGGGTGCTCCTTGACCCACGGGTGGTCGGGCGAGCACTGCAGCGCGAGGTCGAGTGCGATCTCCATGCCGAGCTCACGCGTGCGCGCCACGAAGGAGTCGAAGTCGTCGATCGTGCCCAGATCGGGGTGGATCGCGTCGTGCCCGCCCTCTTCGGCGCCGATCGCCCACGGGCTGCCCGGGTCGTAGGGCTCGGGCGTGAGGGTGTTGTTGGGTCCCTTCCGGTACGCCATCCCGATCGGATGGACCGGCGGCAGGTAGACCACGTCGAAGCCCATCTGGGCGACCGCGGGGAGACGCTTCTCGGCCGTCTTGAACGTGCCCGACTTGGGGGCGACGCCCTCTTCGACGATGGCGCCCTCGGAGCGCGGGAAGAACTCGTACCAGGAACCGAACAGTGCTCGCCTGCGGTCGACCATGACCTTGTGGCGGACGGTTCGGGTGACCAGCTCGCGCAGCGGGTGGGCGGTGATCAGCGCCTGCGTCTCCGGGAGCTGCGCGGCGGCGAACCGGGCCCGCGGGTCGACGTCGTCGTCACGCAGCCGGGCGGCCATCGCCTGGAGCGCGGCTCTGTGGCCGCAGACGGGCGCGGTCTTGGCCGGAGGCTTCTTGGTCTTGGACGTGACCGTCTTGCGTGCTTTGGCCGGGGCGTCCGGGCAGTCGGCGGCGCGGACCGCCTTGGCGGCGCGGTCGAACAGCCGCGCGCCCTCCTCGCACATCAGATCGGAGTCGAGACCCCGCGGGATCTTGATCCCGGCGTCGTGGAGCCAGGTGGCGATCGGGTCGCTCCAGGCCTCGACGCGGTAGGACCACAACCCTTCCGAGGGCAGCGTGACGTCGACGCCCCAGCGGTCGGTGCCGGGCGTGAGTTCCCGCATGGGTCTCAGACGGCCGGGCACGCCGTCGGGGTCGAAGAGCACGACCCCGGCGTTCACCGCGTCGTGTCCCTCACGGAACACGACGGCGGTGATCTCGAAGGATTCCCCGGCGGCGGCCTTGGCGGGTCGCTTCCCGCAGTCGACGACGGGATGGATGTCCTGGATTGGGATTCTTCCGATCATCGTTTCTCAACGTAGCGACGGCACGCCCGGTACCGCCGGAGACCACGGGGCAATTGTCGATCTTTGTTCTGTCTTGGGGCAGCATGAACCACAGCCCGCTGACCGGGCCACTCGCTCATACTGGAGTTGCCCTAATGCTCCCCCTTTACCCGCCAGAATGAAAGTCAGTCCGGCCGGTCAAACCCGTGTGTCATCCACGGGTCTCCGGAGGTTCGTGTGGCGTACACGTACTCACCGGGCGCTGGGCTCATCGGTGAGGTTTGAGCAGGTATGCCAACGGTGAGTTGGCACTGTGTGGCGCCAAGTTCCGGCCACATCCACCCCCTTCGATCGCCTAGGGTCTGGCCACGTGAGAGCAATTCGCAGGTTCACCGTCCGTACCGTTCTACCGGTCGAGCTCGCCCCGCTTGGCGAGCTGGTCCAGAATCTCCGCTGGTCCTGGCACCCGGAGACGATGGACCTGTTCGCCGAGGTCGACCCCGAGGTCTGGGAGCGGGTCGAGCACGACCCCGTGGCCCTGCTCGGCGCCGTCTCGGCCGAGAGGCTGCGTGCCCTGGCCCAGGACCGCCGGTTCCTGCGCCGGGTGGCCGACGCCGCCGACGACCTCCGTGAGTACATGACGGCGCCGCGCTGGTACCAGACGCTGGAGAACGCGCCCGCCGCCGTCGGTTACTTCTCACCCGAATACGGCATCGCCGCCGCCCTTCCCCAATATTCGGGCGGCCTCGGCATTCTGGCCGGAGACCATCTGAAGGCCGCTTCCGACCTCGGAGTGCCGATCCTGGGCGTCGGCCTGCTCTACCGGCACGGCTACTTCACCCAGAGCCTGTCGCCCGAGGGCTGGCAGCTCGAGCACTACCCGTCGCTCGACCCGGGCGGCCTCCCGCTCACCCTCCTCAAGGAGGACGACGGCACCGCCGCGCGCATCCGCATCAGCCTCCCGGGCGGCGCCGCCCTGCACGCCCAGATCTGGATCGCCCAGGTCGGCCGCGTCCCGCTGCTGCTGCTCGACTCCGACGTGGCCGACAACGACACCACCGCCCGCGACGTCACCGACCGCCTCTACGGCGGTGGCGGCGACCACCGCCTGCTCCAGGAACTCCTGCTGGGCATCGGCGGCGTGCGCGCCATCCGGGCCTACTGCCGCGTCACCGGCCACCCCGAGCCGGAGGTCTTCCACACCAACGAGGGCCACGCCGGCTTCCTCGGCGTGGAGCGCATCCGCGAGCTCACCGAGGCCCGCCTGTCGTTCGACGAGGCGCTCGAGGCCGTCCGCGCGGGCACGGTCTTCACCACCCACACCCCGGTCCCGGCCGGCATCGACCGCTTCCCCGCCGACGTGATCGCCCGCCAGTTCGGCGGCGACAACTCCTGGCCGACCGTGCCGGTCGACCGCATCCTCGCCCTGGGCGCCGAGCCCGAGTCGCACGGCGGCGACGGCGAGAAGGCCGTCTTCAACATGGCCGTCATGGGCATGCGCCTGGCCCAGCGGGTCAACGGCGTGTCGGTCCTGCACGGCGAGGTCAGTCGGGAGATGTTCCAGGGCCTGTGGCCGGGCTTCGACCTGTCGGAGATCCCGATCGGCTCGATCACCAACGGCGTGCACGCCCCCACGTGGGTCGGCCGCGAGGTCATGGAGCTGGCCGGCAAGGAACTGCCGACGATCGTCGAGCGCGCCCAGGGCTGGGAGGGTGTGCAGAAGCTGTCGGACGCCGACCTGTGGACCATCCGCGGCCAGCTGCGCGCCAACCTGGTCAACGAGGCCCGCAAGCGCCTGCGCAAGTCGTGGCGCCAGCGCGGCGCCTCCGACGCCGAGCTGACCTGGTCCGACGAGGCCCTGTCGCCCGACGTGCTGACCATCGGCTTCGCCCGCCGGGTGCCGTCCTACAAGCGGCTCACCCTGATGCTGCGCGACCCCGAGCGGCTGCGCTCGCTGCTGCTCGACCCGGTCAAGCCGGTCCAGATCGTGATCGCCGGCAAGGCCCACCCGGCCGACGAGGGCGGCAAGAAGCTCATCCAGCAGATCATCAAGTTCGCCGACATGGAGGACGTGCGGCACCGCATCGTCTTCCTGCCCGACTACGACATGACCGTCGGTCAGTTGCTCGTCCAGGGCTCCGACGTCTGGATGAACAACCCGCTGCGCCCGCTGGAGGCGTGCGGCACCTCCGGCATGAAGTCCGCGCTGAACGGCGGCCTGAACCTGTCGATCCGCGACGGCTGGTGGGACGAGTGGTACGACGGCAACAACGGCTGGGCCATCCCGACCGCCGACGGCGTCGACGACCCCGAGCGGCGTGACGAGCTGGAGGCCAACGCCCTCTACGACCTGATCGAGCGCGAGGTCGCCGACCGGTTCTACGACCGGGCCGCCGACGGCCTGCCGCGCCGCTGGCTGGAGATGGTCAAGCACACCCTCAGCTCGCTCGGGCCCAAGGTGCTGGCCGGGCGGATGCTGCGCGACTACGTCGTCGACCTCTACAGCCCGGCGGCCGGCGCCGCGCAGACCCTCTCGGCCGACGGCTACGCCCAGGCCAAGGCGTTCGCGGCCTGGAAGCTGCGGGTCTCGCAGGCGTGGCCCGCCGTGCGGGTCGAGCACGTCGAGACGGCCGGCATCGGCGACACCCCGGAACTCGGGAACGCCATGGAGGTCAGCGCCACGATCGCGCTGGGCGAGCTGTCGCCCGACGACGTCGAGGTGCAGGCCGCCTACGGCCGCGTCGGCCAGCACGACGAGCTGATCGACCCCAACCACGTGAAGCTGACCGTCGGTTCGCTCGACGACGACGGTCACGCGACCTTCACCGGCGTGATCCCGCTCGACCGCACCGGCGCGTTCGGCTATTCGGTCCGGGTGGTGCCCTTCCACCCGCTGATGGCCTCGCCCGCCGAGCTCGGCCTGATCGCGGTGCCCGAGGAGCCGGCCGGGATGACCAACGGCACCCTCCGCTGAGCCGTCCGGGCCAAGGATCTACCTCACAGACCGGTCTTCCCAGGTGGGAGGGCCGGTCTGTGCGGCTATTGTGACCATAGCGCGCGGAACGTTCCGTCCATCCCGGATAAGGTTTCGGGTCATGCGGCCCGTCCTCCGCCTCATCCTGCGTGTGCTCGCCCCACCCCGGCTCCGCCGGGCCGTCCGCGTCCGAGTGGATGCCCGATACGTCACCCGGGCCGATCACCGGCAGGACCTCAAAGAGGCCCTGTGGGAGATCCAGATGCTGCGCCGGGAAGTGGTGGCGCTGCGCCGTGAGGTCGATCGATTGCGGAGCTACTGATGCGGGTTTACCTGTCCGTCGACATGGAGGGCGTCACCGGGCTCACCGATCCCGAGGAGATGCACCACGGCGGCCGGGGCTACGACCGCGGCTGTGAGTTCATGACCGGCGACGCCAACGCCGTCGTCCGCGGCGCGTTCGCGGCCGGGGCGACGCAGGTGCTGGTCAACGACGCCCACGGCTCGACCAGGAACCTCCGCATCGATCGGCTCGACACCCGCGCGACCCTGATCCGCGGCTCCGGCAAGCCGCACCGCATGGCCCAGGGCCTGGTCGAGGGCTTCGACGCCGCGATCTTCGCGGGCTACCACGCGCGGGCCGGCGTTTCTCATGGCGTGCTCAACCACACGTGGATGGGCAAGGAGATCCAGAACGTCTGGCTGAACGGCGAGATCTGCGGCGAGACCCGGCTGGTGGCCGCCTACGCCGGGTTCGTGGGCGTGCCGGTCGCGCTGGTCACCGGCGACGAGGCGGTCTGCGCGGAGGCCCGCGAACTGCTCGGCGACGTCGAGACGGTGGCCGTCAAGCAGGGCATCGACATGTTCGCCGCCGAACTGCTGCCGATCGAGGTGGCGCAGCGGAGGATCGAGGAGGGGGCCGCTCGGGCGCTGAATCGCCTGGCCGACTTCCGCCCTTACGTGATCGAGCCGCCGTACACGCTCGAAGTCGAGTGGAACAGCACCGCCATCGCCACGGCCTGCGGGATCATTCCGGGAACCCGGCACAACGGGGCAAGGCGCACCGAGTTCACAACGGCCGACTATCGGGAGATCATGGCCCTGTTCGGGATATACGCCATGATCGCCGGTCAGGTCGCTTGTGGAAGCGGTGTATATGGATGACAGGTGAGTTAACCCGCCGGGCCCTGCTCCACGGCCTGGGCGCCGCCGGTGGCGCGGGCGCCATGCTGGCCGCGATGGGAGCCCTGGGACTCGTACCGGGTAGTCAGTCCCATGCGTTCCGGGCGCCGCAGCCCGGCGACTTCTCCCTGACCGGGCGCTCGCCCAAGCGCGTCGTGGTCCTCGGCGCCGGTATCGCCGGCCTCGCGACGGCCTATGAACTGCGCAAGGCCGGGTACGACGTCACGATCCTGGAGGCCGCCAAGAAGGTCGGCGGCCGGAACCTGACACTGCGCGGCGGCGACGAGATCACCGAGATCGGCGGCGTCACCCAGGAGGCCGGTTTCCGCGACGGCACCTACTTCAACGCGGGCCCGGCCCGGATCGCGCAGTGGATGATCACCATGGACTACTGCCGCGAGCTCGGCGTTCCGTTGGAGATCTTCGTCAACTCCAACGCCGACGCCTACGTCCACACCGGCGGGAAGTCCGTCCGCTACCGCACCGCCCGCGCCGACACCTACGGCTACCTGGGCGAACTGCTGGCCAAGGCGACCAACCAGGGCGCCCTCGACGCCGACCTGACGGCGGCCGACAAGACGAACCTGCTCGACCTGCTGCGCGAGTTCGGCCAGCTCGGCGAGCAGTTCACCTACGAGGGCGGCGAGCGCCGCGCGAACACCGGCCCGATCCCGTCGGTCAGCGAGGTGCTGGGCTACCGCATCCCGCAGGCCCTGTTCTGGGACCTCGCCCACGACCAGGCCATGCCGATGTTCCAGCCGGTCGGCGGCATGGACCGCATCGTCGACGCCCTGGCCGCCAACGTCGGCCGCCACCGGATCAAGACGAACACCCCCGCCACGCGGATCACCGACAACGGCCGTGAGGTCGTCGTCGAGTACAAGAACGGCTCGATCAAGGCCGACTTCTGCGTGGCCACCCTGCCCCCGCACGTCCTGGCCCGCATCCCGGGCAGCCTCCCGCCCGAGGTCGTCCAGAGCCTGGGTTCGGGTTTCAACTTCTCCGGCTCCAAACTCGGCCTCGAATACGGCCGCCGCTGGTGGGAGCTCGACGAGGACATCTACGGCGGCACCACCGAGACCGACCTCGACATCCGCACCATCTGGTATCCCTCCCACGGCTTCCACGAACGCCGCGGCCTGCTCGTCGGCTACTACCACCTGCTCGACCAGGCCGACTCCTACGACGCCCTGGCACCCGCCGCCCGCCTCGAACGCGCCCTGAAGGAGGGCGAGAAGGTGCACGGTCCCCGCTACCGCAAGGACCTGCTGTCGAGCATCTCCATGTCGTGGCGGAAACGGCCGCACATCGAGGGCATGTTCACGGCCGGACTGCAGGGCGGGCTCCTGGAGCAGGCCCACGGCCGCGTCTACCTGGCGGGCGACTGGCTGACCGACCTGGTGGCCTGGCAGGCTGGAGCCTTCGAGTCCGCGCGCAAGGCAGTGCTCCTGATCCACGAAAGGGCGCTGAAGGAGAACTGATGCTGAGCTGGGTCCCCGTCGCCGAAGGCGCCGAACTTCTGGCCGAACCGGTGGCGAAGGCCGTACCGGACCTGAAGATCGACCTGAAAGTGGCCCCCATCGACCCGGATCTGGCCGACACCGCCGCCTTCTGCGAGAAGTACGACATCGCACTGGAAGACTCGGCCAACTGCGTCATCGTGGCCGCCAAGCGCGGCGGCGAGACCCGCTACGCCGCCGTGATGGTCTTGGCCACCCACCGCGCCGACATCAACGGGATCGTCCGCCGACACCTCGACGCCCGCAAGATCTCGTTCGCCCCCATGGACGACGCCGTCTCACTGACCGGTATGGAATACGGCGGAATCACCCCGATCGGCCTGCCGGAGGGCTGGCCGGTGCTCGTTGACGAAAACGTGACCCGCCGCGAGTTCGTCGTCATCGGCAGCGGGCTTCGGCGGTCCAAGCTGGCGCTTTCCGGTAGTGATCTCGTCACCGCCACTCGTGGCGAGGTGCTCTTGCTCAGTTTGTGACCGTAGGGTGGGAAACCGTTGGACCAATCCTGCCGTTGTACAGGGCAGGAATGTGGCCTGATGGTTCACTCATGGGCGGTGTGTTAGTCGGTATGGTGCTTAAGGCATGAATCAGGACGACCGACTTGGTCCCTACCGACTGCTTCGGCGGCTCGGTGAGGGTGGCATGGGCGTGGTCCACCTGGCCCTCGACCCTCACGGCAGGCAGGTGGCCGTCAAGGTGCTGCGCCCGGAGGTCGCCGGTGACGACACCGCGCGCCGCCGGTTGTCCCGTGAGGTCGAGACGATGCGGCGGGTGCGCAACCCGTACATCGCCGAGGTGCTCGACGCCGACGTGACGGGCCACCGGCCCTACATCGTCACGCGTTACGTCCCCGGCAAACCCCTCGACGACCTCATCAAACACGACGGTCCGCTGAGCGTCGAAGGGATCCTCAAGGTCGCCTACGGCGTGGCCGACGCGCTGGCCGCCGTCCACGCGGCCGGGGTCATCCACCGCGACCTGAAGCCGGGCAACGTGCTCATGCTCGACGGCGAGCCGGTGCTGATCGACTTCGGCATCGCCCAGGCCGTCGACTCGACGCGGCTGACCCAGACCGGGATGTTCATCGGCACCCCCGGCTACCTGGCCCCCGAGATCATCGAAGGTCACGAGGCGGGCCCCGAGGTCGACGTGCACGCCTGGGCCGGCACCCTGCTCTACGCCGCGACCGGCCTGCCGCCGTTCGGCAAGGGCACGCTGGAGATGATCTTCTTCAACATCACGTCGGGGAAGGCGAACATCGACGCCGCCCCCGCCGTGGTCCAGCCGGTGCTGCGCGCGGCCTTCCACCGTGATCCCTCGCGCCGGCCGCGCGCGGTCGACCTGCGGGAACAGGTGTCCCGGCTGATGCCGCAGGCACGGCGGCCCCGGGTGCCCGACGAGATCACGACGGTCCCCAACATCGACGACCAGACCGGGCAGCCGATCCGCGTCCTGGGCGTCGACGGCCCGCCGCCGACGCCGCGGCCCCCGTCGACCGACCAGGTCAACCAGCCGGTGGCCGGGCCGAAGGCGAACCCGCTGATCACCCCGGTCGTGCGCCGCCAGCCGTCGCAGGAGGAGTACGTCTCCCTCCTCAACGACACCCCGTTCGCGGGCCACCAGGGCCCGGCCGAACCGCTCCCGACGAGCGACGTGCGGCCGACCATGCCCGGCTATCCGAGCCGGCCCAATCCGCCCTACCCGGGCACCGGCCCGCAGCAGGGCGGCAACCGCCCGGCCCAGACGGGCCAGGGGACCGGACCTTCCGGCTATGCGGGACAGCCCGGCACCGGACAGCCCGGCACCGGACAGAATCCGGGCCTCGCCGAGCCGACCGCGCCGCGTCAGGCGGTCAACCCCTCCGGCCCCGGGCACATGCCCGGCCGGGGCGGCGGCGACCCGTTCCCCACGGTCCGGGTCACCGGCGACGACCTGCGCAGGGCCGGTCTCTCCGGGGAGAGCGACATCCCCACCCGGCTGCCGGGCGAGCAGCGCGGCTGGAACGACGGCGACATGCCGACGCGCCGCGCCGGTGAGGGCGGCTGGAACCAGCCACGCGACGGCGACCTGCCGACCCGGCGGGTCTCGCCCGAGGAACTGCGCCAGTCCCAGCAACACCCACAGCAGAATCCCCAGCAGAACCCGCAGCAGAATCCGCAGCCGGGGTTCTTCACCCAGCCCGCGGAGCACTACGAGCGCACCCCGCAGGTCCACCAGCCCAAGCCGGCGCCGTTCCTGGAGACGCTGCGCGTCCCGCCGCCCCCGCCGCTGCACAACCCGGGCGCGCGTCCGGGCGCCATGCTGCAGCGTTCCCGGGCCTACGGCGTGGCGAGCGTCCTCATGCAGGTCGCGCTGATCGGCGGCGCGGCCATCGCGCCGACGCTGGCGGCGCTGCTGATCATCCCGAGCGTCATCCTCTTCCGTGCCGCCGACATCGCGCAGCCGCAGCTCAACGGCAAGCGTCAGGTCAGCGCGGCGGCGGGCGACGTGCTCCGGGTGCTCAGCGAGCCCGCCGCGCTGGTCAAGTCGGCCGGGGCGACGATCGGGCTCATCTTCTACGGACTCATTCTCGGCATTCCCGTCACGCTGCTGCTGACGGTGCTCACCAAGATGGACATTCCCGCCACACTCGGCTGGGGCGTCGCGGTCGCCCTCTGGACGATCTGTGCCGGCCCGGCTGTCGAGGCCCCCACCCGCCAGGTACGACGTACGCTGGCATCGCTGTTCCCCACCAGGACCATGGCGATCGGGATCGCCGCCATCGTGGGAGTGGTGGCGGTGGTCCTCGGGGGAGTGGCGCTGTTGTCGCTCAGTTCTGACAACCACACGGCGGGTCTGATCTGGGGCTTCGACCTGCAGACGCTGACGGAGCGACTGTCGGAACTAAGGGAATCAGGACCAGGGGGGTCATAGGTGGCCGCAACGGAAGCACCGGAGAGGATCGGTCCCTACCGATTGCTCCGGCGTCTTGGCGAAGGCGGAATGGGTGTCGTCCATCTGGGACTCGACTCCGACGACCGCCAAGTCGCCGTCAAAGTCCTCCACCCGCACGTCGCCTCCGACCTGAAGGCGCGCGATCGCCTCACCCGTGAGGTCGAGACGATGCGCCGGGTGCGCAACAACCGGGTCGCCGCGGTGCTCGACGCCGACCTGACGGGCGCCACGCCCTACATCGTGACCCGGTTCGCGCCGGGCCGCACGCTCGAGCAACGGGTGCTGGAAGACGGCCCCCTGAAGGGCGCCGAGCTCACCAAGCTGGCCCGGGGGCTGTGCGAGGCGCTGGTGGCCATCCACCACGCCGACGTCATCCACCGCGACCTCAAACCGGCCAACGTGATGCTCGTCGACGACGGTTCGGGCATGTTCGAGCCGCTGGTCATCGACTTCGGCATCGCCCACCTGGTGAACGCCACCCGGCTGACCCAGACGGGCATGTTCGTCGGCACCCCCGGCTACCTCGCTCCGGAGATCATCCGTGACAGCGAGATCACCCAGGCCGCCGACGTGCACGCGCTGGCCGCGACCGTGTTCTTCGCCGCGACCGGCAAGCCGCCGTTCGGCTCGGGCACGTTCGAGTCGGTCTGTTACAACATCCTGGAGGGCAAGGCCCAGGTCGACACCGCGCCCGCGTTCCTGCGCGGCTGGCTGCGGCTCGCCCTGGCGACCGACTCGCAGTCCCGCCCCACGGCCGGGTCGCTGCTGAAGCTCTCGCGCGCCCTCGACCCGTCGGTGACGGTGTTCAAGGAGGGCGGCACCGCCGTCCAGCGGAACCAGTCGGCCGACGGCACCCGCGTGCTCTCCGACGGGACCCGCGTGCTGGCCGACGGCACCAGGGTTCTCAACGACGGGACCCGGGTGCTGACCGACGGCACCCGCGTCCTCGGCGACGGCACCCGCGTGCAGATCGACGGCACCCGTGTGCTCGACGACGTGCCCTCGGCCCGGCGGAGCGAGACATACTCCGACCTGCTGCCGCCGGTCAACTACGTCGCGCCCGAGCGGGAGCCCCGGCCGCAGAAGCCGTCGAAGCAGCGGCGGTCGGGCGGGTCCCAGCAGCCACCGCCCTACGTGCCGCCCTATCAGCCCGCGCCGCAGTTCGCGCCGCCGCCCTACGCCGACCAGAGGGTGGCCGGTCACCCGGCGCCCCAGCAGATGCGGCCGGCGCCGGTGGCCCCGCCACAGGCGAGGCCACCGGCCTATCAACCGCCGCCGCAGCCCCAGCAGGACCGGCCGCGCTACAAGACCAGCCACCCCGTCATGGCGGGGCTGATGCTGGCGGTGCTGGTCGGCGCGGCGTGCCTGCTGCCGGTGATGGTGAGCCTGTTCGCGATCGTGCTGGTGCTGTGCCTGCGGGTGGGCAACTCGCTGCTGGGCGACGTGAGCGAGCGCCGCTCGATCCGGGGCGCCAGTGGCTCCGACCCGATGCGGGCGGTGCTCGGCACCCCGTGGGCGCTGCTCAAGGCGGTGCTGGCGACCCTGGTCCACGTCCCGCTGGGCATCCTGTTCGGCATCTGCGTGTGGGGTGCGTTCCGCTACCTGGGCGGCATGACGACCAACGACGCGGCGGCCTACGCGGCGGCGGCGTTCGTCGGCGGGCTGTTCCTGCTGCCGGGTGGGCGCAAGCCCAGGCAGGCGGTGCAGCGCGCGCTCGCGGGCGTCATCCGCAGCCCCGGCGCCGGCATGGTGATCACCCTGGTGTTCGGCACGCTGGCGTTCTTCATCGTGATGACCGCGCTGTCGGCCGAGGCGGTCTGGACGCCGTGGCGGCCGCCGTCGGCGGTGATCGACGACCTCGTCGCCAGTCTCGGCAAGGGACAGGACACGGCAGTCAACCTGATCACCGGCCTGTTCGAAGACCTGATGAGTCAGATCGGACTGGGATTCCTCGTCGGGAAGTGAGCCGGTGCCCCCGACGGGGCACCATGACTTGTGAACCCTGAAGGGAGCAGCCGGTGGAGTCGAGCGTCTCTAACGCCGGTCCTTACCGGCTGCTCTCCCCGTTGGGGAAGGGCGGGTTCGGCGAGGTCCATCTGGCGCTCGACGCCGAGGGCCGGACCGTCGCGGTGAAGGTGCTGCACCCCCACATCGCCGGCGACGCCTCCGCCATCACCCGGCTGTCGCGTGAGGTCGAGACGATGCTGCGGGTCCGCGGGCCGCACATCGCCGAGGTCCTCGACGTGTCGCTCGAAGGCGACCGGCCCTACATCGTCACCCGCTACGTCCCGGGCCGGGCCCTGTCGACGATCGTCGCCGAGGGCGCGATCAAAGACGACGCCGAGCTGCTGCGCCTCGCCCGGGGCCTGGCCGAGGCGCTGACCGCGATCCACGACGCGGGGATCGTCCACCGCGATCTGAAACCGGCCAACGTGATGCTGGCCGACGGCGAGCCGTTCCTCATCGACTTCGGCATCGCCTCCGCGCTCGACCTGGTCTCGGTGACCGACACCGGCGCGGTCGTCGGCACCCCCGGCTACCTGGCCCCCGAGGTCCTCGAAGGAGGCGACGCCGGGCCGCCCGCCGACGTGTTCGCCTTCGCGGCGACGCTCGCCTACGCAGCCACCGGCCGTTCCGTCTACGGCCAGGGGCCCGCGCCCGCGGTCGCCTACCGGGTGGTCCACCACGAGCCCGACCTGTCGGGCGTGCCGTCGTGGCTGGCCCCGATCCTGCGCGACGCCCTCGCGACCGACCCGGCGGCCCGTCCGACCGCCGGTCAGCTACTGGCCCGCCTGGGCGCACAACGACCTGTTCCCGTCACCACAAGTGTTCACCGTGAAGAAGAGACCACCGAGTGGAAGCCGGGGGCGCCGCCGCCCGAGCCCCGCTCGCCGGCCGAGATCGCCCGCGCCCGCCGCGCCGACGTGGTGCGCCGCCGCTGGGTGATCGGCACCTGCGCCATCGTCGGCCTGCTCGCCGCCACCGGCCGCGAGCACGTCCCCGAGGCCTCTCTCCTCCTTCTCGTCGTGTACGGTCTGGCGCTCCTCATCGACGCCATGTTCGGCCTGGCGGCCAAGGCGAAGGGTCGCGTCATCCTCGACCTGTCGGCCATCGCCGGATCGATCGTGCTGTGGTGGGTGCTGAGCACGTTCTTCAGTACGTTTATCCTGCTGCTGGCCGTCGGCGCCCTCTTCTTCGCGCTCGGCCTGCTGGCGTTGGCCGGCTGACCGCCCCCCGCGCGCCACCTCCAGAACATAGTTCGGTATGGTGATGACAAGTGCCCCATACGCGGGGTTTGTGAGTAAGCTACTGGCGGGTAACAAATAGTCAGTCGTCCATTGCGGCGCGAGCCGTCTGAGTACGGGAGGTCGGCCACCGGCCATGAACATCGTCGTCTGCGTGAAGCAGGTTCCCGACACCGCGACCGAGCGCAAGCTCAGGTCCGATGACAGCACGCTCGACCGCAGCGCCAACGGGGTCATCAACGAGCTCTGCGAATACGCGGTCGAGGATGCCCTCAAGCTGAAAGAGGCCTACGGCGGCGAGGTGACGGTCCTCACCATGGGGCCCGACCAGGCCACCGACGCGATCCGCAAGGCTCTCGCCATGGGCGCCGACAAGGCCGTCCACCTGTCCGACGAGGCGCTGCACGGCTCCGACGCCCTGTCGACCTCCTACGCGCTGTCGCAGGCGCTCAAGAAGATCGGCTTCGACGTCGTCATCCTGGGCTCCGAGTCGACCGACGCGCGGACCGGCATGCTGGCCGCGATGCTCGCCGAGCGCCTGGGCGTCCCCCAGCTGACGCTCGCCAGCAAGATCGAGGTCGACGGCTCCGCGATCTCCATCCACCGGCAGACCGACTACGGCTACGACAAGGTCGAGGCCACGCTGCCGGCCGTCGTGTCGGTCGTCGAGAAGCCCGACCCCTTCAAGCCGCGCTACCCGTCCTTCAAGGGCATCATGGCGGCCAAGAAGAAGCCGATCGAGAAGCTCGGCATCGCCGACGCCGAGATCGACCCCGCCCAGATCGGCCTCGCCGCCGCCTGGAGCGTGGTGTCCGACTTCACGACCGCGCCCCCGCGCGGCAAGGGCGTCGTGGTCAACGACGAGGGCGACGGCGGCACCAAGGCGGCCGAGTTCCTCGTGTCGAAGAAATTCATCTAAGGGAGGGCTGACATGGCAGAGATCCTGGTGCTCGTCGAACAGATCGACGGCGAGATCAAGAAGGTCACCCTCGAACTCCTCACCCTGGCCCGCTCGCTCGGCGAGCCGTCGGCCGTGTGGGCCGGTCCCGGCTACTCCGAGACCGCCAAGGCCCGCCTGTCGGAATACGGCGCCGAGAAGATCTACGTCGCCGACTCGGCCGACATCGCCGACTACCTGGTGGCCCCCAAGGCCGAACTGCTGGCCTCACTGGTCGGCAGCCGGTCCCCGGCGGCGGTCCTAGTGGCCTCGACCACCGAGGGCAAAGAGGTCGCGGGCCGCCTGGCCATCAAGACCGACAGCGGCGTCATCACCGACGCGGTCGGCGTGGCCGAGGGCTTCGTGGCCGAACAGCCCATCTTCGGCGGCGGCGTGATCGTCCACAGCAAGGTCGCCAAGGGCACCCCGATCATCGCGCTGCGCCCCAACTCGACCCAGCCGGTCGCCACCGCCGGCGCGGGCACCGAGGAGAAGGTCGACGTCGCGCTCACCGACGCCGCCCGCGCCGCCCGCGTGGTCGAACGCGTCAAGGAGAAGTCGAGCTCCCGCCCCGAACTCACCGAGGCCGCCATCGTGGTCTCCGGCGGGCGTGGCGTCGGCGCCGACTTCTCGATCATCGAGCAGCTCGCCGACTCGCTCGGCGCGGCCGTCGGCGCCTCGCGGGCCGTGACGGACTCGGGCTGGTATCCGCACGAGTTCCAGGTCGGCCAGACCGGCAAGACCGTGGCCCCGCAGCTCTACATCGCGGCGGGCATCTCGGGGGCGATCCAGCACCGGGCGGGCATGCAGACGGCCAAGACCATCGTGGTCGTCAACAAGGACGCCCAGGCCCCGATCTGGGAGATCGCCGACTTCGGCGTGGTGGGCGACCTGCACAAGGTCGTACCGCAGCTGATCGACGAGATCACCAAGCGCAAGTAGTCAGCGAACCTGAGAGGGCGCCGGGCCTCGGCCCGGCGCCCTCTTCGATGTGCGCGCCTGGGGCTGCGGTGTCGGCGGAACCGCCGGCGGACGGGAGCTCATTCTCTCCTCGTGGTCACTGTCCGCTACGTGAACGGCGGGTTTCCGGGTGTTGTCCGGCGGGAAGACCGTTTCAGGTCGCCCTTACGGCCCGGGCCGTAACGGGCGACCACCAATTCCCCGTGGTGGAGTCGCTTTTTGTGGGGCGGATTCACAGCGCGAGTCACGGCCGGCCCACGGCCGTCCGCATCTCGCTTCTCACTGCGGATACGCTTGTTCGGTGCGAACTGCCTACCTGGATCACGCCGCGACCACGCCGATGGTGCCCGAGGCGGTCGAGGCGATGGTGGCGGAACTCTCCCGGGTCGGAAACGCCTCCTCACTTCACGCCGCCGGTCGCCGCACCCGCCGCATCGTCGAGGAGTCGCGCGAGACCATCGCCTGCGCCATCGGCGCCCGGCCGAGCGAGGTCGTCTTCACGGCCGGGGGCACCGAGGCCGACAACCTGGCGATCAAGGGCCTGTTCTGGGCCCGGCAGCGTCCCCGCGTGCTCCTCAGCTCCGTCGAACACCATGCCGCCCTCGATCCGGCCCACTGGCTGGCCGACCACCAGGCCGCGCGGGTCGAGTTGCTGCCCGTCGACGCCTTCGGGCGGGTGCGTCCCGAGACGCTGCGCGCGGCGATCGGCGACGACGTGGCGCTGGTGAGCGTCATGTGGGCCAACAACGAGGTCGGGACCGTCCAGCCGATCCACGAGCTGGCGGCGATCGCCCACGAGGCCGGGGTGCCGTTCCACACCGACGCCGTGCAGGCGGTCGCCCAGCTCGACGTCGACTTCACCGCCTCCGGGGTCGACGCGATGACCATCTCCGGCCACAAGGTCGGCGGCCCAATGGGGGTGGGGGCCCTGCTGCTCGCGCGCGGGGTCGACCCGGTTCCCGTGCTCCACGGCGGCGGCCAGGAACGAGACGTGCGATCCGGCACCCTCGACGCGCCCGCCATCGCCGGGTTCGCCACGGCGGTGAAGCTCGCGGTCGACCGGCGGGCCTCCCTGGCGGCCCGGCTGACCGAGCTCCGGGATCTGCTGATCACGAAGGTGCGCGCCGCGGTGCCCGACGTCGTGGTCAACGGCGACCTGGACGAACGTCTGCCCGGGAACGCCCACTTCACCTTCCCCGGATGCGAGGGCGACGCGCTGCTGATGCTCCTCGACGCCAAGGGCGTCGAGTGCTCGACCGGCTCGGCGTGCTCGGCGGGGGTGGCGCAGCCGTCCCACGTGCTGCTCGCGATGGGCCAGGACGGCGCACGGGCCCGGGGTTCGCTGCGCTTCTCGCTGGGCCACACCTCGACGATCGAAGACGTGGAACGGGTCGGCGAGGTGATCGGCGGAGTCGTCGAGCGCGCCCGCCGAGCCGGCCTCTCCTGAGGGCGGTCACATCACGTAAGAAAGTGGGCTACGGCTGACCATTCCGGGTCCATGGAGGCGACGATCGCCGGGCGGCCCTCTTTCCAGACGAGGTCGCGGATCGCGCGTTCCGTGGCGCCCGTGGGATCGGCGTACACGTGGAAGGTTCTGACGCCCTCTGAGCTGACGTGGGCGGCGACGACCGCCGGGCCCAGGGCGGCGGTGAGGGTCTGGTGGAAGGCGTTGAGGGCGTCGAGGGAGTCGCCTGCGGGGAGGCCGTCGCCGTCGGATTTGCGGTAGGGCAGGGTGATGGCGATGTGGTGGTCGTAGAGCGGGTAGTCGACCGGGCGGAGGGGGAACCTGGCCGTCGCGGTGAGTTTCTTGCCGCGGGCCGTGGTGCCCTCCAGGAGCGCCCACTGCTCGTCTTGGAAGCCTTCGGCCACGTCGGCCACGACGGCGGGGAGGTGGATGGCGGGGAGGGCGTCGATCGGCTCGATCTGGGCGGCGGTGATGTCGCCCACCCAGCGGGCCACCTCGTCTTCGCCGAGGAGGCGGTCGAGGGCCAGCATGGCGGTCTCCATGCGGGTGTCGTCGTCGATGTCCTCGAAGATCGGGTGATAGGCGGAGATGTCGACCCTGGGGCTGCCCGGAGGCACTCGCAGAGCCACGACGAATCTCGCCATGTCGAATTCGTGGGGGCCGGCCGGGAAACGTACATCCGCGGGAATCGAGGCAGCCTGACGGGAGGGGTGGAACTCCCACATCGCGTCGGGCTCGGGGGCGGCCTTGGCCCAGCGGTGGGCCAGGGAACGTAGTTCCGGGTCGGCGGCGGAGCTCACGACCAGGGAGAAGAGGCTGCCGCGGCCGTTGCCGATCTCCCAGATGAGGCCGGGGTCGAGGGCCGCCACGGCGGGGGCCATCAGTTCCGCCTTGTCGTCGGCTGCCTCCACCCGGGGACGGGCCTCGGCCCACCACGCCCAGAACCCGGAGATCGCCACTGCCGGGTCAACCGGCTCGCTCTTGCGCCCGAACAACCGCATGGCCCGCAATCCAATCAGCAGGACGGGCACTACGCCAACGCGGGTACGCTCGAAGGGCTATGGAATTCAAGCCTCTGCGTGTGCTCGCCGCCATGTCCGGCGGCGTCGACTCGGCCGTGGCCGCCGCTCGCATCGCCGAGGCGGGCCACGACGTGACCGGCGTGCACCTCGCGCTGTCGTCCAATCCGCAGTCCTACCGCACCGGCGCGCGGGGGTGCTGCACCGTCGAAGACTCCCGCGACGCGCGCCGTGCGGCCGACGTGATCGGCATTCCGTTCTACGTGTGGGACATGGCGGAACGCTTCCACCGCGACGTGGTCGAAGACTTCGTGGCGGAATACGCCGCGGGGCGGACTCCGAACCCGTGCCTGCGCTGCAACGAGAAGATCAAGTTCGAGGCGGTGCTCGATCGGGCGCTCGCGCTCGGCTTCGACGCCGTCGCCACCGGGCACCACGCACGGCTCGACGACGGGCTGCTGCGGCGCTCGCCCGACGAGGGCAAAGACCAGTCCTACGTGCTCGGGGTGCTGACCCGCGAGCAGCTCTCCCACGCGATCTTCCCGCTGGGCGACTCCACCAAGGCCCAGGTGCGTGAAGAGGCCGCTCGCCGGGGGCTGACCGTCGCCGACAAGCCCGACTCCCACGACATCTGCTTCATCGCCGACGGCGATACCCGGGCGTTCCTCGCCGATCGGCTCGGCGCCTCCGAGGGGCCAATCGTCGACGCGCTGTCGGGGCAGGTCGTCGGGACCCACGGCGGGGCCTTCGGCTACACGATCGGGCAGCGCAAGGGCCTGAGCATCGACCGGCCGGCCGCTGATGGGCGGCCGCGTTACGTGCTGTCGATCGAGCCGGTGTCCAACACGGTGACGGTCGGGCCCCGGGCGGCGCTCGAGGTGACGTCCATCATCGGGACCAAGCCTGTCTGGAATGGGCCGGTTGAGGCTCCTGATGGGGAGCTGGGATGCCTGGTGCAGTTGCGGGCGCACGGCGAGGTCTATCCCGCTCGGGTTCGAGTCGGCGAGGGTGATGTCCACATCACCCTTGAGGCGCCTGCCAGTGGCGTCGCCCCAGGTCAGGGAGCTGTGCTCTACCACGGCGACACCGTGATCGGGTCGGCGACGATCTCTTCGGCGGCCTGAGAAGCTCTTTCTCCGTTACGGCTCCGCCTACTCCGGCACCGCCCGCCGCCGTCGGCGCGCCTCGCATCCGGCGTCAACCGGCCGCTTCCGCTCCGCGCCGCGACGTCGTCACTTTCGCCAAACCGAGTCGCGAGAGTCCGGGCCGGGTTGTCTGCGACGGCTCGATCCCACGCGGCCCGAAATTTCGTGACAACCGCAAACGGAGCGGCAGGGAGTACCGGCCGGGTTGTCTGCGACGGCCCGATCCCACGCCGCCCGAAATTTCGTGACACCCGCAAACGGAGCGGCAGCGAGTCCGGGCCGGGTTGTCTGCGACCACTCGATCCCATGCCGCCCGAAATTTCGTGACAACCGCATGAAGAGGCCCACGTGCCGGCGTTGCTGGGTGGTGCGGAAGCGGGTGGTTGGCGCCGGATGCGGCGGGTGCCGGCGGCGGTGGTCGGGGCCGGCCAGGCGTTAGCCGTAACGGAGAAAGATCTTTGAGTGGCAGCCGGATTAGGCGAATTCGATGGATTCGCCTGGCTTGAGGCGGCGCATGTCGGCCTTCTGGTTCTTGGCCTCGGCGGCCAGGAAGTTGTCGATCATGCCTCCGCCGATCTCGTTGACCAGCCCGTCGTGGGTGGAGAAGGCGTGGTTCGGGCGGACGGCCCTCAGGTATTCGACGAAGTCCCACACCCGCAGCCACGGCGCGTTCGACGGGACCAGCAGGGTCTCCACGGCCACGCCCGGGTCGGTCAGGGCGTCGCCCGGGTAGAAGACGCGGTCGTCGATCAGGAAGCCGATGTTCTGGATGATCGGGGCGTCGGGGACGGTCGGGGCGTGCCATTCGCCGATGACGCGGACCGTGAAGCCGGCCACGTCGAAGACGTCGCCCTCGCGGACCGTCTGGATCTTCACGGGGACCTCGCCCAGGGCGTTCACGACCCCGTTGCAGGTCCATATCTCCAGGTCGGGGCTGGCTGACTTGATCAGGTTCTGGTCGACGTGGTCGACGTGCTCGTGGGTGATCAGGACGGCTTCCGCGCCGTCGAGCAGGCCGGTACCGCTGAAGCTGCCCGGGTCGAGGACGAACGCGCGGCCGTCCTTCTCGAAGCGCCAGCAGGCATGGCCGAGTTTGGTGAGCTTCATAGTTCCTAAGCTAGACCTCGTGCATTCGTACCCATGGGACCAGGCCGCCGCGACCGGGGTCGGCTCCCACCCTGGCGAAGATAATCTCGAGGCGCTCCGGACCGTGTTCGATGAGCTGCCGATGCCCTATCTGCCCGAGTTGCCGATGCGGGGGGTGGGGGCGGACATGATCGGGCGTACCGCCTCGCTTCTCGTCGAACTGCCCGCCGAGGTGCAGCCCTCGGGCTGGCGGATGGTCGACCGGCCGGGGCGTGACCACAAGCGGGCGCGTGATCACCTGCTCCGGGATCTCGACGCCCTGGAGGAGGTCGCCGACGGGTACACCGGACCGCTGAAGATCCAGATCTGCGGGCCATGGACGCTGGTGGGGGCGATCGAGCTGCGTTACGGCGACAAGATCCTCGCCGACTCCGGGGCCGTTCGGGAGGTGACCGAGTCGCTCGCCGAGGGGCTCGCGGCACACATCGCCGACGTGCGGAAACGGGTTCCCGGGGCCACCCTCGTGGTGCAGGTCGACGAGCCTGGGCTGCCGGGGGTGCTGACCGGGACGGTGCCGACCGCGTCGGGGTTCGGCCGCCTCAGGACGGTCGACGGGCCGATCGCCGCCGCGGGGCTCGGGCAGGTGCTGTCGGTCGCCGACTTCCCGATCGTGCACTGTTGCGCACCGGCGGTGCCGCTGAAGGTCATCCGTACGGCCGGAGCCAAGGGCATCTCGATCGACGCGAGCCTCATGCGGCGGCGCGACGAGGACCTGATGGGGTCGGCCATCGAGAACGGGATCGCCTTCTTCCTGGGCGTCGTGCCCGGCACCGACAGCAAGCTGCCCGACATCGACGTGGTGGCCAGGCCGGCGCTGGAGCTGTGGCGGCGGCTGGGGTTCAGGCCGGAGGACCTGACCCGCCAGGTCGTGCTGACGCCCGCCTGCGGGCTGGCGGGGGGCTCACCCGCGTACGCGAAGGCGGCGCTGGCGAAGTGCCGTGAGGCGGCGCGGGTGCTGCGGGAGAATCCCGAAGAGGAGTAGTTTTCGATCTTGCAACCGAACGGCAAGGTGGGGCTGCTATTTATTCGTATATGCGGATATTTCTCACCACCGGCGCGGTTGTCGCCGCCCTCCTCCTCGCTGCTTCCCCGGCCGTCGCGGACACCTGGAGCTGGGGGCCGGTGAAGTCGACCGACGGCAAAGGGAAGATCACGAACGGCAAAATCGTGAGCACCTCGTCGGGGCTGAAGATCACCGGTCGCCTGTACGACACCACGGCGGGCGGTCAGTGCACATGGGTCCGGTTCCGGTACCTCACGGACCAGGGCAAGACGGTGCAGAAGTCGTACAAGAACTGCAAGACCGGATGGCGCACGGCCGCCCTCAGAACCGGACATGTCCTCAGCGTCGAAGCGCAGGTCTGCCGGGGGACGAAGAAGGGGGTTAGCGGGCATTGCTCCGCCTACGCGGGGGTCTGGGCGCAGGGCGGCTGAGCTCGGGAAAGTCGGTGGGCGGCGATAGATTGCTGTCATGACTGAGGGGACCGCGCCGGAACTGACTCCGGAAGAAGCCGAGCTCAGCAGGCGGCACGCGGAGCTCGCCGAGCTGATCGAGCAGGCGAGCGCCCGCTACTACGGGCAGGATGCGCCGACGGTCAGCGACGCCGAATACGACTCCTGGATGCGGGAGATCACCGCCATCGAGGAGCGGCGGCCGCAGCTGCGCACCCCCGATTCGCCGACGCAGAAGGTCGGGGGAGCGGTCTCCCCCGAGTTCACCACCGTCGAACATCTGCGGCGGCTGGAGAGCCTCGACAACGCGTTCAACACGGCCGATCTGACCGATTGGCAGGGGCGGGCCCTGAAGCTCGCCGAACGTGATCCCGCGCCCTATCTGTGCGAACTGAAGATCGATGGGCTGGCCGTCGCGCTGGTCTATGAGAAGGGACGCCTGGTCCGGGCCGCCACCCGGGGAACCGGGACGGTCGGGGAGGACGTGACGGCCAATGTCCGCACCATCTCCGACGTGCCGGAGCGGCTCGCCGGTGACGACGTCCCCGATCTCATGGAGGTCCGAGGCGAGGTCTACCTGCCGGTCTGGGGTTTTGAGAAGCTGAACGAGCAGCTCGGGGAGGCGGGGAAGAAGCTTTTCGCCAATCCCCGCAACTCGGCCGCCGGGTCGCTCCGGCAGAAGGACCCCCAGATCACCGCGCAGCGGGAGCTGCGGATGATCGTCCACGGCGTCGGCGTGTGGCAGGGCGCGGCCCCGCCGAAGGCTCAGTCGGAGATGTACGACCGGCTGAAGTCGTTCGGGCTGCCGGTCAGCGACCGATACAAGGTCGTCGCGACGATGGCCGAGGTCCAGGAGTTCGTCGACTACTACGCCGATCACCGCCACGACACCGAATACGAGATCGACGGCGTGGTGGTGAAGCTCGACCGCGTCGACGTGCAGCGGCAACTGGGCTCGACGAGCAAGTTTCCCCGATGGGCGATCGCCTACAAATATCCGCCCGAAGAGGTCACGACCAAGCTCCTCGACATCCAGGTCGGCATCGGGCGTACCGGGCGGGTGACTCCCTTCGGCGTGATGACGCCGGTGGTCGTGGCCGGGTCGACGGTCGAGCGGGCGACCCTGCACAACGGGTCGGAAGTGGTGCGCAAGGGTGTGCTGATCGGCGACACGATCGTCCTGCGCAAGGCCGGCGACGTGATCCCCGAGATCGTGGCGCCGGTGGCCGACCTTCGCGACGGCAGCGAGCGGGCGTTCGTGATGCCCACGCACTGCCCCGAATGCGGCACCGAGCTCGCCTTCGAGCGCGAGGGCGACGCCGACCTGCGCTGTCCCAACACCCGGGCCTGTCCCGCCCAACTCCGTGAACGGATCTTCTTCGCGGCCGGGCGCAACGCCTTCGACATCGAGGGCCTCGGATACGTCGCGGCCACCGCCCTCACCCAGCCGTTGCGCCCGCAGGAACCCGTCATGCGCACCGAGGCGGACCTCTTCGACCTGACCATCGAGCAACTGCTGCCGATCGAGTCCTTCGTACGCGACCAGGACACCGGCCTGGCCAAACTCGACCCCGCCACGGGCGAGGAGAAGGTGGTGGCCTTCTTCGCCACCAAGTCGGGAGCACCGAGCAAAAACGCCCTGACCATGCTGGAGAACCTGGAGAAGGCCAAAGAGGCGCCGGTCGCGCGGGTGCTGGTGGCCTTGTCGATCCGGCACGTCGGCCTGCCCACCGCCACCGCGCTGGCCAAGGAGTTCCGCTCGATCCGGGCCATCGCCGAGGCCTCGGTCGAGGAACTGGCGGAGGTCGAGGGCATCGGCGCCCGGGTGGCCGAGACGATCAAGGAGTGGTTCGAGGTCGACTGGCACCGCGAGATCGTCGATCGGTGGCGGGCGGCCGGGGTCGTGATGGAAGACCCGGAACCCGTCGACGCGATGCCCCAGACCCTGGCCGGGTTGACCTTCGTGGTCACGGGGACGCTCGCCGACTTCAGCCGCGACGAGGCGGCTGCGGAGATCACTTCACGGGGCGGGAAGGTGACGGCTTCGGTGTCCAAGAAGACAGACTTCGTCGTCGTGGGGGAGAACGCGGGGTCCAAGTACGACAAGGCGGTGACGCTGAAGGTGCCGATCCTCGATGAGGACGGGTTTCAGGTGCTGGTGACGCAGGGGGTCGAGGCGGCGCGGGGGATCGCGGTCGTCGAGGAGAAGTAGGAGCCGCCCGGCTGCCGGGTGTGCGCGGGGCGGCCTGTAGAACCTGCGGGGGCGGATGCAGTCGGCGGTCGTCGTTGATCGCGTGCCGGTGCATCGCTATGAGGCAGCCGAGGGGCCGGGGTGGTTGTCGTTCCAGTTCCGCGAGGCGTCGGGCGGCGGTGTCGCGGATTCGGCTTCCGGCCGAAATCCCTGCCGTATACGGGCTCCACGGCGGCTCGGGTCGCGCGACGGAAGAGGCCGCGGCTTCGTTGTCGGTGGTTCCGGCTGGATGGGCGCTGGATGGCTCCGGTCGAGGGCGCGTACAAGATCAAAGGAATGGAAGAGGCCACCCATCCCGGGCTTCTGGGCCGGGATAGGTGGCCTCGGTCTGCGGGGGCCTCAAGTGGGTCGGTGCGGCCCGCAGTGTTCGGGGGTCAGAGCGCGGTGCAGGTCACCGAGGGCGTGTTGTTGGTGCTGCCCGAGTTGGCCGTGAAGCCGAAGTTGGTGCTGGCGTTCGGGGCGAGGTTGCCGTTCCAGTTGAGGTTGGTCACCTGGACGTTGCCGCCCGACTGGGTGTGGGTGCCGCTCCACAGCTGGGTGATGGTCTGGCCGTTGGCGAACGTCCAGTTCACGCGCCAGCCGGTGAGCGCGGCGCTGCCGCTGCTGCGGACGGTGACCTCAGCCTGGAAGCCGCCGCCCCACGGGTTGATGACCCGGTAGGTCGCCGCGCAAGCCTTCCCACCCGGGGTGGGGGTCGGCGTGGGAGTGGGGGTGGGCGTCGGAGTCGGGGTCGGGGTCGGCGTGGGGGTCGGCGTGGGAGTGGGCGTCGGGGTGGGCGTCGGCGTCGGCGTCCGTGACGGGGTGGGGCTGGGCTGCGGGGTGTACGGAGCCGCGATCGCCAGGTCATAGGCGCGCTGCGGCACGAACTGACCGGCGCCCGCGATGCAGCCGTCGGCCTCGCCCGGGAGCTTGATCCACAGGAAGGCGTCGATCGCCGAGTCGTTGGTGGCGGTCGTGCTCCACGTTCCCGTCGCGCGTCCGGACGGGTCGCACCACTCGCTGCCCTGCGGGCCGTTGCCGTTGCGGCTGGTGTCGATCACGGCCTTCAGGCGGGAGATGCCCGTCGCGGAGATGATGTTCTTCGCGTACGCGACCGACTCCGACGACGTGCGGTAGTTGGACACGTTCAGCGCGATGCCGTCGGCCGAGTTGGCGATGTCCGACTGGAGGAGCCGGTTGGCCGCCTCCTGGGCGCCCAGCCACGCCGAGTGGCCGATGTCGAAGTAGACCTTGGCCTGCGACGATCCCGACTTGAGCTTCTTGCCGGCGTACGCCATCGACGCGCGCACGTCGCTCTGCTGCTGGCTGTTCATGCAGCTGGTCATGATCGGCAGGACGTCGGGCTCGAGGATGATGTAGGCCGGGCGTCCCTGCAGGCCGGCCGCGACCTCGTCGATCCAGGCGCGGTAGGCCGTGTGGTTGGGGGCGCCACCCGTCGAAGCGCCGGAACAGTCACGGTTGGGGATGTTGTACACCACCATGATCGGGATTTTGCCCGCCGACGCGGCAGCGGCCGTGTAGCTGCTGACCTGCGAGCGGACCGCCGAGGTGTTCGTCGTGGTGAACCAGCGTCCCTGGGGGACCGCTGCGATGCGGTCGCGGATCACGGCCGTCTTCGAGTCGTTGGGGTTGGCGGCCACCCATCTCGCTGCGCTCGTGTCGGGGTCGACCCAGAACACCGAGTCGGCGGCGCTGGCCGCCGATGTGGTGAGCACTGCGGCGCCCATTCCCAGGGCGGCGACGGCGGCGGCGATTGCTGCCGTCAAGGATCTTCTTCGTAACATGAGATTCTCCGTCCCAGAATGTGGGAGCGCTCCCACCGGGTTGCGGCGATCTAACCATCAGAACAGGGCCACCTGAAGGCCTGGGCCGGATTAGGACGGAGTCCCAACATGAAACACCCAGGCAACACGGTAGAAACGGCTATCTGGGCGTCTGAAACTTTCAGTGCGAAGGTGCTAGATCAACTCATCGCACGAAATATCCCGTAACTGACTGTGCCCAAGCGGTTTCGCGAAGTGGCCCGTAGGCCGTACCCTCCCATAGTGACCTCTTGGGGGGTTTCTCAACGATGACTGCAATTGCGCGCCATCTCATGCCATGTCCTGAGATCGGCGATACGACCGGGCCAACCGGCCGTGCCTCCGGGCCGCCCGACACGCGGGACGCCGGGCCAAGGCCGGGCTCGCCCCTGTGGACCTACTTCGCGGCGATCATCACGATCGGCCTGACCGCCCTCATGGTCGCGAGCGCCCGTCTGGGCGGCCCCGAGCTGGGGATGCTCGCCGCGGAACCTCTCTTCTGGGTGCTGGTCGCGCTGGTCTTCCTGGGTGAGTTGCGCCCGGTGATGGTGAGTTCGTCCGCGCTTGTCGGGGGCACCCCCACCTCGACAATGTTCACGTTCGCAGTGCTGATGCACTACGGACTCTCCGCCGCCGCGATCATGCAGGCGGTCGCGATGCTGGTCAGCGGGCTCGTCCATCGACGATCCTGGCACCGGATCGCGTTCAACGTCGCCCAGGTCACGCTCGCCTGCCTCGCCGCCGCCGTCACGTTCGGCATGTTCGGCGTGCACCCCGGGCCCCTGCACACCTGGACCCCCAGCGGGGCCGACATCCCGGCCATCGTGCTCGCCGGCTTGGCGTACTTCCTGGTCAGAGGCCTTCTGGTGTGCGGCGCGGTGGCACTGCACGAGCGCAAGTCCGTGCTCCGGGTGGTGAAGACCTCGCTCATCCCGCAGGGTCTCGTCTACGGCGCGCTGCTGGGCCTCGCGCCGCTGGTCGTCGTGGTGATGGAGCACTCCGCCGGGCTGGTGCCGCTGTTCGTGGCGCCGCTCGCGGCCGTCTATTTCACCGCCACGCTGTCGATGCGGCGCGACCACCAGGCGATGCACGACGGCCTGACCGGGCTTCCGAACCGCAAACTGCTCATTCTCCGTACGGAGGAAGCACTCGCCGAAGCCCGGGAAGACGAACGGGTGGGGCTGTTCCTGCTGGATCTCGACCGGTTCAAAGAGGTCAACGACACCCTGGGACACCCGGTCGGCGACCTGCTGCTCCAGATCGTGGCCCATCGGCTGACCCACTCCGTGCGGCCCGGTGACGTCGTCGCGCGTCTGGGGGGCGATGAGTTCGCCGTACTGCTGCCCCAGATCAGGGATGCCCAGGCGGCCAAGGAAGTGGCCTCCCGCCTGCGGGTGGCGCTGACCGAACCGGTGCGGCTCGAAGGGATGACCTTCGATCTCGACGCCTCCATCGGCATCGCCCTCTATCCCGACCACGCGCCGGACTTCGAGCTGCTGCTCCAGCGGTCCGACGTGGCGATGTACATGGCCAAGGAGGCCCGCTCGGGCGTCGAGTTCTATGTCGCGGAACGCGACCGCAACTCTCCGGAGCGCCTCAGCCTGCTCGGCGACCTGCGCCGGGCCATCGACAAGGCCGAACTCGAACTGCACTACCAGCCCAAGGTGGCGCTCCAGGACGGCCGGGTCGAGGGCGTCGAGGCGCTGCTGCGCTGGTGGCACCCGGTCCGCGGCCCCGTCTCGCCGGCCGAGTTCATCCCGCTGGCCGAGCAGTCCTACCTGATGCGGGAAATCACCCAGTACGTCATCGCCAAGGCCCTCGACCAGGCCGCCCGCTGGTGGCACTCCGGCCTGGAAGTCCCGATCTCGGTCAACGTCTCGGCCCGCGACCTGCTCGACTCCGGCCTCCCCGACCAGCTCGCAGCGGGTCTGGCCCGCTATTCGCTGCCCGCCAAGGCCATCCACCTCGAGGTCACCGAGCGCATCCTGATGACCGACCAGGCCTACTCGGCCGACACCATCCGCACGCTGGCGGAACTGGGCGTTCCCCTCGCGCTGGACGATTTCGGCACCGGCTACTCGACGCTCGTCCGGCTGCAACGACTCCAGGTCGACGAGGTCAAGATCGACGCCTCGTTCGTCCGGAAACTGGGCGAGTCGGCCGACGACGAGCGGATCGTGCGCTCGATCATCGATCTGGTGCGGTCGCTCGGATTGCGTGCCGTGGCCGAAGGCGTGGAATCCGCCGACATCGCCGCGCAATTGCGTGGAATGGGGTGCCATGCCGGGCAAGGCTGGTGGCTCGCCGAGCCGATGCCGGCCGAGGAGGCCGTCGTGTGGCTGCGGTCGCGTATGCGGCTGCCGATGGCCACGTCCACAGTGGAGTAAGTGCGTCGAGGAGGGGCTGCGGCGCGCCCTAGGATGAGGTGTCCACACTCCACCCAGGAATCGGGTTAAACGACTTATGTCTGCCATAACCCGCGACGAGGTCGCTCACCTCGCCCGGCTGTCCCGGCTGGCGCTGGCCGACGAGGAACTCGACCACTTCGCCGCCCAGCTCGACCAGATCGTCGGCGCGGTCGCGCGCGTGGCCGAGGTCGCCACCGCCGACATCCCGCCGTCGTCGCACGCGCTGCCGTTGACGAATGTGTTCCGGCCTGACGTCGTCGCCCCCAGCCTCACCAATGAGCAGGCCCTTTCTGGCGCGCCTGCCGTTGAGGACGACCGTTTCCGCGTGCCCCGGATCCTTGGGGAGGAGGCGTGAGCGAGCTGATCAAGAAGACCGCTTCCGAGCTCGGCGCCCTGATCGCCTCCGGTGAGGTCTCCGCCGTCGAGGTCGCGCAGGCGCATCTTGACCGGATCGCGGCTGTGGAAGATCGAGTACACGCGTTCCTGCACGTGGGTGCGGAGTCGGCCCTGGCCCAGGCCGCCGCCATCGACGCCCGGCGTTCCGCCGGCGAGGAACTGGGGCCGCTGGCCGGCGTGCCGATCGCCCACAAGGACGTCTTCACGACGAAGGACATGCCGACCACCGCCGGGTCGAAGATCCTCGAAGGCTGGCGTCCGCCCTACGACGCGACGGTCACCCGCCGTCTGCGCGAGGCCGGGCTGGTCATCCTCGGGAAGACGAACCTCGACGAGTTCGCGATGGGGTCCTCCACCGAGAACTCGGCTTACGGACCTACGCACAACCCCTGGGATCTCACTCGGATCCCCGGTGGCTCCTCGGGTGGCGCCTCCGCTTCGGTGGCCGCTTACGAGGCGCCGCTCTCCACCGGCACGGACACCGGCGGTTCCATCCGCCAGCCTGCCGCGGTGACCGGGATCGTCGGGATGAAGCCCACTTACGGTGGGTCTTCTCGATATGGGCTGATCGCGTTCGCCTCCTCGCTCGACACACCTGGGCCGTTCGCGCGCAATGTCATGGACGCCGCGCTTCTCCACGAGGCGTTCTCCGGGCACGACCCGATGGACTCGACCTCGATCGACCAGCCGGTTCCCTCTGTGGTCGAGGCCGCTCGGCAGGGTGACGTCGCGGGTCTGACGGTCGGTGTCGTCAAGGAATTCGGTGGCGATGGCTACCAGCCTGGCGTTCTCGCTCGGTTCCAGGAATCCGTTGAGCTGCTTGAGTCGCTGGGTGCGAAGGTCGTCGAGGTGTCCTGTCCCTCGTTCACCTACGCTCTGCCGGCTTACTACCTGATCGCTCCTTCCGAGTGTTCGTCGAACCTGGCTCGGTTCGATGCGATGCGATACGGGCTTCGGGTGGGGGACGACGGCACTCGGTCGGCTGAAGAGGTCATGGCTTTGACCCGGGCCGCTGGGTTCGGGCCTGAGGTCAAGCGGCGGATCATGCTGGGGACTTACGCGTTGTCCTCTGGCTATTACGACGCTTACTACGGGTCGGCTCAGAAGGTTCGCACGTTGATCTCGCGTGACTTCGAGGCCGCGTTCCAGCATGTGGACGTGCTCATCTCGCCGACGACGCCGACCACGGCGTTCCCGATCGGGGAGCGGGCCGACGACCCGATGGCCATGTATCTGGCTGACCTGTGCACCATTCCGTCGAACCTCGCTGGGAACGCGGCCCTGTCGGTGCCTTGTGGTCTCGCCGATGAAGACGGGATGCCGGTCGGGCTGCAGATCATGGCTCCGGTGCTTGGTGACGATCGGTGTTACCGGGTTGGCGCGGCTGTGGAGCGCGCGTTCGAGTCCCGCTGGGGCGGGCCGCTGCTGTCCAAGGCTCCGGCTCTGTAGAAACAGGGAAGGAGGGCGGCATGATCACTCGCATCGAGATCGACGGCTTCAAGTCGTTCGAGAACTTCGCGCTCGACGTGCCGCCCTTTCTCGTCCTCATCGGTACGAACGCCAGCGGCAAGTCAAACTTGCTTGATGCGCTGACGTTCCTGTCGACCGCCGCAACCGAAGATCTCGATGCTGCAGTGGACTTGGGGCGTGGCGACGCTCGTGGGCTCTTCCGGCGGCGCGGAGACGGCAGCGTTGTCGACAGCATGTGGTTCGCCCTGGAGATGAGCGATGTCCGCGAGGGGTTCCATACGCGGGCTCGCTATGAAGTCGAGTTCGCCTGGGGGATCCGGGCTGACCTGCTCGATGGCATCGTCGTCAGGTCGCAGCGCATCGCTTCCGGATTTGGCCGTTCGGATCAAGAGCCGGAATTGGGTGATTGGTTCCCAGTGACCCCAGGGACCCACAACCTATTGGGCTCCCCTGACGACCTTCCTGATGAAGACAACGACAGGGTCGGATTCCTTCTCATAGGGCGCGAGCTCAGTTTGATCCGCGCTCTGCACCTCGAGGCGGGAGCCCTTCGCCAGGCCAGCCGGATCGGCGGGGGATCGGCTCTCACTCCAGCCGGAAGACATCTGCCCAACTATCTCTTGGGGATGGGCCGGAAAACCGCGTCACCCGAGCGTCCACGTGGGGTGCTCAGCGAGATCGCCATGCATCTGGCGGGGCTGGTCAGAGAGGTCACCGAATTCGAGGTCATCGTCGATGAGGCCCGCCGCGACGTCCGGATCGGGTTCTCCTCGCCCTACCAGGACGATTTGAGCGCGGAGTTGGCCTCCGATGGGACGCTGCGCATTCTCGCGATGCTGGCTGTTCTGCACGACATCGGACTGGCCGCCGTCGAGGAGCCGGAGAACGGGGTCTTTCCCGAGAGGCTGAGGCAATTGCTGGTGATCGCGCAGGACCTCGAAGGAGACCGTCAGGTGATCTTCACCAGCCACGCTCCAGTGGTTCTCGATGCGGTCCCGCGGGAGAATATCGCCTACTTCGACATGACCACGGTCATCGAGAACGGTGCCCCGAGCCGGGTGACTCGAGCCCGTCGACTCCGCGACGAAGGCGGTCCTGCCTCCGTCGAAGGCGAGCGCTGGGCCAGAGTCACCGACTCCGAACTCGACCGCTTCCGCGTCGGTATCGAGGAGCCGGTCGGGTGAGAAGCGTGAGCTGCGTCCTCATCCGTGAAGGCCCTAGCGACGATTGGTTTCTGCCGATCTTGCTGCGCCGGGCTCTGGAGACGATGGTCATCGAGGACTTCCCGGCCTGCCGGGAGGTCCAGGAGATTCGCAGCCTCCCCAAGGCGGGTAATCAGCACCCCGATACGGTGCTCAAGGCCCTTGATGCCGAGCGGGGCACCTTCGACGTGGTCCTTTACCACCACGACGGCGCCCCGCCCGCCAAATCGGATGAGACCATCCGCCGTATGGTCCAGGCCTGGGAGTCCGTGAGGTCGCCCGAGCCGATGGTCGCAGTAGTCCCGATGAGAGAAACGGAAGCCTGGATCCTCGCCGACCAGGCCGCGATCTCCCGGGTTGTATGCGTGCGGAAGTTCGTAACGAATATCCCCGCCGGTCCCGCCGCTGAGGGTTGTCCGGACCCGAAAGCGACGCTGGCCGCGCTGCTGAAGAACGACGCTGGAATGAACCCCAGTAAGACCGGTGTTCTTCGCAATTTCTACGTATCCATGGCCGAAGCTACTGACATTGCCGTGCTGAAGAAGGTGCCGTCCTTCCGGCAGTGGTGGGCCGACATGATCAAAGCTCTGGAAGGACTGGGTTATCAGCATGGCTGACACGCCGACACTCATGCCGTACGACGAGGCGTTGGAGAGGTTCGAGCCGGTGCTCGGCCTGGAGACCCACGTTGAGCTCGGCACCAACTCGAAGATGTTCTGCGGCTGCCCGACGACCTTCGGCGCCCCGCCGAACACGCACGTCTGCCCGACCTGCCTGGCCTTCCCCGGAGCCCTGCCGGTCGCCAACGCGGCGGCGATCGAGTCGACGATCCGCATCGGCCTCGCTCTCAACTGCTCGATCGCCGAGTGGTGCAGGTTCGCCCGGAAGAACTACTTCTATCCGGACATGCCGAAGAACTACCAGATCAGCCAGTATGACGAGCCGCTCTGCTTCGACGGCTACCTCGACATCATCGTCGAGGGCAAGGCGGTCCGGATCGAGATCGAGCGCGTCCACCTCGAGGAGGACACCGGCAAGTCCACCCACGTCGGTGGCGCGACCGGCCGCATCCAGGGCGCCGATCACTCGATCGTCGACTACAACCGGGCCGGCATCCCGCTCGTCGAGATCGTCACCAAGCCCATCGAGGGCACCGACCGGCTCGCCCCCGAGGTCGCCCGCGCCTACGCGACCGAGCTGCGCGAGGTCATGCGCACCCTCGGTGTCTCGGATGTCCGCATGGACCAGGGTTCGATGCGCTGTGACGTCAACGTCTCGCTGATGCCGCGCGGCTCGAAGGAGTGGGGCACCCGTACCGAGACCAAGAACGTCAACTCCTTCCGCAGCATCGACCGCTCGGTCCGCGGTGAGATCGAGCGGCAGGCCGCGATCCTGGCCGGCGGCGGCCGGATCATCCAGGAGACCCGCCACTTCCACGAGGACACCGGCCTGACCACGTCGGGCCGTTCGAAGGAAGAGGCGCAGGACTACCGCTACTTCCCCGAGCCCGACCTGGTCCCGATCGCCCCCGACACGGCGTGGGTCGCCCAGCTCAAGGCTGAATTGCCGGAGCTGCCGTCGGTCCGTCGCGCGCGCCTGCAGTCGGAGTGGGGCGTCAGTGACCTCGACATGGAAGCCATGCACAACAACGACGCGTTCGGCCTGGTCGAGGCCACGGTCGAGGCCGGCGCCCCGGCGGCCGACGCGCGCAAGTGGTGGATGGGCGAGCTCGCCCGCCGCGCCAACGAGGGCGGCGTCACCCTGCACGACCTGCCGATCACGCCCGCGCAGATCGCCCGCGTGACCGAACTGGTGAAGTCGGGCGCGCTGAACGACAAGCTGGCGCGTCAGGTCCTCGAAGGCGTCCTGGCGGGCGAAGGCTCCCCGGACGAGGTCGTCGAGGCCCGCGGTCTGAAGATCGTCAACGACGACGGCGAGCTGTCGGCCATCATCGACCAGGTCATCGCCGACAACGCCGCCGCCGCCGAGAAGATCCGTGGTGGCAAGATCGCCGCAGTCGGTGCCCTGGTCGGCGGCGTCATGAAGGCCAGCCGAGGCAAGGCCGACGCCGGGCGCGCCCGCACCCTCATCCTCGAAAAGCTGGGCGTCAGCGAATAGAACGGGAGCGTCCGGGCCTGTGGCTTACAGGCCCGGACGCCCCTTCAAGACTCTTTCTTCCGTTACGGCTCCGACTGCCCGGCCCCGCCCACCGCTTCCGGCCCTCGCCATATCCGGCACCAACCACCCGCTCCCGCACCTCGCCGCAACGGACCAGGTTCGGCGCCATCTCAGCAGTTGTCGGTCGCCCGTTCCCGCGCCACGCCGCGACGGGCCCGATTCGTTCCTGCTCCCGCCGTATCGTTCGCCGCAGAGTCACGCCGCGACGGATCAGTGGATCATGTTCTCCCCTAATCCCGGTCGTATCCGATGTTGACCGCCCGCATCCGCACTACACAGGGAACGGGCAAGGTTGACACGGGCCCCAACCCCCGCCCCGGCGCATGACGGCGAATGGTTCTGCCACTAATTCATGATTCGTTTCATCCGCTGGCACCCCTGGAGCGAATGAGTCATGACAGTTCCCTGACGGGCCAAGGGTCCCCGCGCCCTGGCTTCGATATGAGAAGTCCGATGTCTTGCCCCGATTCCGCCGTTCGCGACCCCTTGACATGACTCCTGACAGGCCGAACCTCATGTTTTCACGACATATCCAGAAGAGGGTGCTTTAGGGTTAACTGAACGGGAGTTTCCCCTGAGCCGGAGGAGAGCAAGGCGTGCGGAACGCCGAAGCGTCCATCGACCCGCCGACGGATCCGTTCGCAGCGGATTCCGGGGCGGTTTCCGCACGTAAGCACCCCGTTCGCGCAGGTGGAACACTGCCTCCCGGCGTGTCATCGGACATCTTCGGCAGCGCGCCCCTCGTCAAGACGCCTCCCCCCGACGCGTCGTTACCGCCGCCGGCCAAGGTCGAGGTCTGGCCGGTCGCGGCCAGGCGCAGGGGCTGGACGACCGCGCCGCCCCCCATGCTCGATGATCTGCCCGATGACGAGCCGAAGGTCCGCTGGGTGCGGCCGTGTCTGTTCGTCGTGGCCGGGGTGCTGGCCGTCCTGTACGCCGTCCCGGCCTTCCTCATGGCCGGTCACGTCTACCCCGGGACCACCGTGCTCGGCGTCGACGTGGGCGGGATGACCGCCGCCGAGGCCACCCAGAGGCTGACCACCGGCCTGGTCGGGCCGGCCACGAACGCGATCGTGGTCCGTGACGGGACCAAGAGTGAGCGCATCAGCCCGGAGAAGAGCGGGCTCACGATCAACGTTCCGGAGACGGTGCAGGCGCTGCCCATCGGGTTCCCCAGCCCGTTCGACGTCTGGCGGGCGATGACCGACGGGCGTGAGGTCACCCCGGTCGTCCGGGTCGACAGCAACCGGCTGGGTGAGGTCATCTCGACCCAGTTGGCGCGCGGCATCGAGCAGCCGATGGTCGAAGGCGGCATCACGTTCGACGGGCTCCGGCCCGAGCCGGTCTATCCGGAGGAAGGGACCGCGCTCGACGTGCCCCGGGTCGCGGGGGCGGTGCGGAGCGCCTACCTGAACCCCGACATCATCGTCGACGTGAAACCGGCCAAGGCCACGCCCCGCGTGACGAAGGACGGGGTGAACCGGGCGGTCGCGTGGGCGCGCAAGGCGGTCGCGGCACCGGTCACGCTGACCAATGCGGGCACGTCGCTACAGCTCACGCCCACCGACATCGCGGCGGCGCTGAGCTTCGAGCCGGGAGAGACCGGCGGGCTGGAACCCCGGTTCGACGCGGCCGTGGCGACGCGCGGGATGCGGTTCGTGCCCGCGCAGGACGCCCCCCGCGACGCGACCTTCGACACCACCGGCGGACGGCCCGAACTCGTGCCCGGACGTCCCGGGATCGGGATCGACACCTCCAAACTGGGCGCGCAGATCATCACCGTCCTCGGCCGGGAGACCGACCGGGTCGTGACCGTGCCGCTGACCGAGCTCAGGCCCGGCCTCGACGACAAAGAGGCCGCCTCGCTGGGCATCGAGGCCGAGCTGGTCCGGGTCGACATGAGCTACACCTGTTGCCAGCCGCGCGTGGAGAACATCAAGGAGACCGTCCGGCGTGTCAACGGCCTGATCATCCGGCCCGGCGAGACGTTCTCCCTGAACCAGGTCACCGGGCGCCGTGAGGGCGTGTCCGGCTTCGTCGGTCTCGGCGAGCCGATCGAGATACGGGGGCGTAGCGGCCAGGACGTCCCGGGGATCTCGGTCGCCGGGACGGTCCTGTTCAACGCCGCGCTCGGGAGCGGCCTCGACATCGTCGAGGCGGTGCCGCACGAGTCGTTCCTGCCGCCCTATCCGGCCGGGCGCGAGGTGGTCGTCTCCTATCCGGAACCCGACCTGGTCTGGCGCAACAACACCGACTACGGGGTGCTCATCCAGGCCTCGGCCACCGACACGGTGATGAAGGTGTCCCTGTGGGGGACCAAGACCTTCACCGTGAAGATCACCCAGAGCGCCCGCACCCGGTTCACCCCCGCCCCGAAGATCAAGGGGCCGGAGGTGGGCTGTGTGCCCCTGGTGGGCAGCAGCGGCTTCATGATCATGACGACCCGCGAACGCGTCCGCCTCGACGGCACGGCCGAGCCCCCGGAGTACATCAAGACGATCTACAAGCCCCGGGCCGAGATCGTCTGCCCCTCCACTGAAACGAGCTAGGCGTCAGCGCACCGGGATGACCAGGATGCGGTCGTCGCCGTTCTTCGGGTCGCCCCGGCCGTCGCGGTTGCTCGTGCCCACCCACAACGATCCGTCAGGCGCCGTCGCCACCGAGCGCAGGCGGCCGAACTCACCTTCGTACAGCGCCTCCGGCCGTCCCGCCACCCCGTCCTGGGTCACCGGGACCTTCCACAGCCGCTCGCCGCGCAGGCCCGCCGCCCACACCGCGTGCCCGGCATAGGCCAGCCCGGACGGCGAGGCCTCGTCGGTCGACCACGTCACCAGCGGGTTCACGAAGCGGTCGTCGGCGGCGACGCCCTCGACCTCGGGCCAGCCGTAGTTGCCGCCCGCGCGGATCAGGTTGACCTCGTCGAAGGAGTTCTGGCCGAACTCGGTGGCGTACATGTTGCCGCTCTCGTCCCAGGCCAGGCCCTGGACGTTGCGGTGACCCATGCTCCAGACCAGGCTGCCGAACGGGTTCTCGGGGGCCGGTTTCCCGTCGGACGTCATGCGGAGGATCTTCCCGGCCAGGGAGTCGCGGTTCTGGGACAGACCGCGGTCGCCGATCTCGCCCGTGGAGGCGTACAGGAAACCGTCGGGGCCGAAGGCAAGGCGGCCGCCGTTGTGGTTGCCGCCCTTCGGGATGCCGGTCACGATCGGCTGCGGGTCGGACAGCGTGCCGTCGAAGCGGTAGCGGACGATCCGGTTGTCCGTGGATGAGGTGAAGTAGACGAAGATCTGCTGGTCCTCGTCGTACGAGGGAGAGACCGCGATGCCCATGAGGCCGCCCTCCCCGGACGCGGCCACCCCGTCGACCGTCCCGATCTCGGTCTTGCGGCCCGACGCGGCCACCTGGACGATCTGCCCGGAGTTGCGCTCGGTCACGAGGCCGTCGCCGTTGGGCAGGAACGCGATGGCCCAGGGGACCTCGAGGCCCTCGACCAGAGTGCGCGGGCCGTCTGCGGGGGGAGCGGAGGTCGCGGCCGTCGCCGCGAGGGGGGTGGGCGTCACGCCCGTGCCCACTCCGGTCTCCGCGGTGCAGCTCACCGTCAGTGCCGCCGCCAGCGTGAGCAGCCCGGTCCGGCCTACGCGCATCAGTCACACCCTCCTGTGTCAGTCATTAGGGTTAAGTCCCGTGAAGATCTGGGTGGCCCCGCAGGCCGAGTCCGCAGTGCCGACTGACCTGGCCGACGTCGAATATGCGGTTTTCGACGGGCGAGACCACCCCGAACCGCCCGGTGCGCAGGACGTCGAGGTGTGGGTTCCCCCGCTCATCCCGGTGCCGGACATCTCGGAGCTGCTGTCGCGGATGACACGTTTGCGCCTCATCCAGACGGTTACCGCCGGGGTCGAACCCTACCTGCCCCACGTCCCCGATGGTGTGCTGCTGTGCAACGCCAGGGGCGTCCACGACGCGGGAACCGCCGAGTGGGCGGTCGGCGCGATGATCGCGACGCTGCGTGAGTTCCCGGCCTTCGTCCGCGCCCAGGAACGGGGCCGGTGGGCCTACCAGCACACCGGTGTCCTGGCCGACTCCACCGTTCTCATTCTCGGGTACGGCTCCATCGGCGCCGCCCTCGAACGCCGGCTGGCCGGGTTCGAGGTGGAGGTCGTCCGGGTGGCCAGAAGCGCGCGCGACGGCGTCCACGGCGAGGACGAACTGCCCGAACTGCTGCCCAGGGCCGACGTCGTGGTGCTGCTCGTGCCGGCCACACCGGGCACGAGGGGCATGGTCGACGCCGCGTTCCTGGCCCGGATGAAAGACGGCGCCCTGCTCGTCAACGCCGCCCGCGGGCCCGTCGTCGAAACCGGCGCGCTGCTGGCCGAACTCGAGTCGGGCCGGCTCCGAGCGGCGCTCGACGTCACCGATCCCGAGCCGCTGCCCGAAGGTCATCCGCTCTGGAAGGCGCCCAACCTGTTCCTCACCCCCCACGTCGCGGGCAGCACCCCGGCCTCGACCAGGAGGGCCCTGGTGTTCGTGGAGGCCCAGTTGCGCAGGCTGCACGAGGGGCATCCGCTGACCAATATCATCAGCGGGGGCTACTGAATCTGGTTCCGGACCGTAGCGGGGCCGTGACCTCGGGTCCGTACCGTGAATTCCTGTTTATCAGATCGGTGACGACTGGGCCGATGTCCTCATCAGGGGCGGCACCGGCGCGCAAACTGACGATGTGACCGGAAGTAAAGGGCGACGAGCGTGAACGGCACGCGTGACCCCAGGGTCTCGCTCATCGCCGCTGCCGGGCTCGGCGCGGTGATCATCGCCGCTGCCCTGATCGCGGGGGGATCGGCTTCCGCGGTGACGGCGGTGGCGGGCCTGGTGACGGGCCTGCTCGCAGCGGTCTCCCTGGTCGTGGCCTCGGGCCGGATCATCACGGGCGACCGTTCTACGAGTGACCGCAGAGAGGCCGTGGGCTGGCGGTGGCTGGCGGGTGGCGCGCTCACCTGGCTGGCCGGCATCGGCGTGCGCCCGGTCGCCGAGGGCACCGCCTTCGTCCTCACCTTCGCCGACCTGATGCTCCTGGTCGGGGCCCTGCTGATGATGATCGGCTGCTGGCTGACCTCGCTGCCGCCGCCGCAGAGCCGGGGGCTGTTCCGGCAGATCAGCGACGGCTACCTGTCGGCCGCCTCCCTGTTCGCGATCACCTGGGCGCTGCTGCTCGCGCCGATGTTCGCCAAGGCCGAGGAGCCGGGCGCCTTCTACACCACGCTCGCGCTGCCGGTGCTGTGCCTGCTGGCTACCTGCGCCGCGGCTCCGTTCGTGGCGATCTCCCGGGCGGCCAACCGCGCGGTCGGGCTGGCCGGGCTCTCGGTGCTGTTCGCGGTCACGGTGGCCGAGCTGGCCACGGCCGTGGCCCGCCTCAACGGCGTCGACCCGGTGGTCCCGGCCGGGCTGGTCGCGCCGCTCGGCTTCGTCGCTCTGGCCGTGGCGCCGTGGATCGAGGAGACCGGACGCCGCCGGGTGCCCTCCGACCAGCGCAACGCCGCGACCCCGCCCGTGGTGATCACCGCCGTCCCCTACGCCCTCGTGCTCGCGGCCGTGACCGTGGTGGCCGTGAAGGCCGCCGCCGCGACCGGTGACGTGCTGCTGCCGATCGTCTCGGTGTCGGCCGTCGCCGTGCTGCTGGCCCGGCTGCTCGTGGTCATGCTGTCCGCCGACGGGATGAAGCGGCAGATGATCGTGACCGAGCGGCAGCTGCGGCAGCTCGCCGAGAACACCGGTGACGTCGTGCTGATGGTCGACCTCGAGGGGGTCGTACAGGAGATCAGCGACGGCGTCGAGACCACCTACGGCTACGCGCCCGGCGACCTGCTCGGCAAGCCGATCGTCGACTACGTCCATCCCGAAGACGTGCCGGGCATCCAGGCGCTGCTGCGCAACGTCGCCGAAGACGAGGGCACCGAGCGCTACGGCACCTGCCGGCTGGCCTGCCGGGTCCGCGCCGCCGACGGGACCTGGCGGCCCACCGAGTCGGTCGCCTCCCGCGACGTCCGGCGCGAAGACCTGATCCTGGTGACCACCCGCGACGTCTCCGACCAGGTGGCGCTGCGCAACCAGGTCACCCATCTGACCTTCCACGACGGTGTGACCGGGCTGCCCAACCGGGCCTATTTCGAGGAGCGCACCCGCGAGGTGCTCGCCCGCTCGGCCGGCACCGCCGTGATCTTCCTCGACCTCGACGGGTTCACCGGGGTCAACGACTCCGTGGGCCACGCGAGCGGCGACTACCTGCTCGGGCAGGCCGCCCGGCGGCTGCGGCAGGCGCTGCGGGCCGACGACACGCTGGCCCGGTGGGGCGGCGACGAGTTCGCCGTGCTGCTGGAGGCGGGGGCCGACGCGCAGATGGTCGTCGACCTGGCCGAACGGCTGGTCCGGGCCGTCTCGCAGGAGCCGTTCCGGGTCGCCGACCGCGACATCGCGCTGACCGCCTCCGTCGGGGTGGCCTTCACCGAGCCCAGCACCTCCGCCGCCGACCTGCTGCGCAATGCCGATGTGGCGATGGCGCGGGCCAAGGGGCTGGGCGGGCGCCGCGTCGAGGTCTTCGCAGCCCACATGCACGCCGAAGCCGTACGCCGTCTGGAGACCGCCGCCGACCTGCAGCGGGCGCTGCTCGACCAGCAGTTCGCGATCGAATACCAGCCCGTGGTCGACTTGGCCACCTCGCGCGTCACCGCCGTCGAGGCGCTGGTGCGCTGGTGCCGGGGCAACGGCGAGTTCACCCCGCCCGAGCAGTTCCTCGGCACCGCCGAGGACACCGGCCTGATCGTGCCGCTGAGCGAGTGGATCCTGCGCGAGGCCTGCCGCGAGGTGGCCGAATGGCGCGCGGCCAACTGGGACATCGGCCTGTCGGTCAACCTGTCCAAGCGCCAGATCATGGCCGCCGGCTTCGTCGAGACCGTCTCGGAGGCCCTGGCCGACAGCGGTCTGCCCCCGAGCGCCCTCACTCTTGAGGTGATCGAGGAGATGCTCGTCGAGGACGCCGAGGACACCATCGGTAAGCTCTCCGACCTCCGGGCGCTCGGCGTCCGCCTCGCGATCGACGATTTCGGTACGGGTTACGCCTCCCTCGCCCTGCTGCGCCAGCTCCCGGTCGACATCATCAAGATCGACCCCTCCTTCGTCAGCGGCCTCGGCCGCGATGAAACACTCAGCCTTCTCACGCGCACCATTGTTCGTCTTGGGCATGATCTGGGGCTGATTGTGGTCGCCGAAGGAATCGAACGTCCCGAACAACTCGATCTGCTCCGTGAAATGGGCTGCAGTCGAGGTCAGGGCTATCTCGTAGGCCGCCCGATGGCCGCCCAGGGGGTCGATTCGCTCATGCGGACCAGCCTCACCGCGTCCGCATGATGAGATTCGTGTATCACGGGATTTGACGAGCACCCGTTGCATCGGACAAGGTGGGTCCATGCATCGCGGTGGGATCCTTCTTGTAGTACTT
Organism: Herbidospora mongoliensis; assembly: GCF_001570545.1. GTDB lineage: Bacteria > Actinomycetota > Actinomycetes > Streptosporangiales > Streptosporangiaceae > Herbidospora > Herbidospora mongoliensis. The sequence continues at coordinate 168,647 of NZ_BBXD01000010.1, forward strand.
CGCAGGCGCGCCTGACGAAGTCCAAAGTCCTGCGCGCGCCGCCCCAGCTCCGCCTCTGCGGATGGGGCATTTTTTATGCCGGAACACGCCCAGCTCAGTCACAAGGAACGAGCCGATGACCGAACAGATGACAGGTGCTCAGGCCCTGGTGCGGGCACTGGAGCAGGTCGGGGTCGACACCGTGTTCGGGATCCCCGGCGGTGCGATCCTCCCCGCTTACGATCCCCTGTACGACTCCAAGAAGGTCCGGCACGTGCTCGTGCGTCACGAGCAGGGCGCCGGGCACGCCGCGGAGGGCTACGCCCAGGCCACCGGCCGCGTCGGCGTGTGCATGGCCACGAGCGGACCGGGCGCGACCAACCTGGTCACCCCCATCGCCGACGCCTACATGGACTCGGTGCCGATCGTCGCGATCACCGGGCAGGTCGCCTCTGCCGCCATCGGCACCGACGCCTTCCAGGAAGCCGACATCTCCGGCATCACCATGCCGATCACCAAGCACAACTTCCTCGTCACCGACCCCGCGGACATCCCCCGCACGATCGTCGAGGCGTTCCACATCGCGGCGACCGGCCGTCCCGGCCCGGTGCTGGTCGACATCTCCAAGGACGCGCTCCAGGCGACCACCACCTACACCTGGCCGGTCCAGATGCAGCTCCCGGGCTACCGCCCGGTCACCCGTCCCCACTCCAAGCAGATCAGGGAGGCGGCCCGGCTCATCGCCGAGGCCAAACGCCCGGTTCTGTACGTGGGCGGCGGCGTCCACAAGGCGACCGCGTCGCCCGAGCTCCTCGAACTGGCCGAGCTGACCGGCATCCCGGTCATCACGACGCTGATGGCCCGGGGCACCTTCCCCGACAGCCACCGCCAGCACCTCGGCATGCCCGGCATGCACGGCACGGTCGCGGCGGTCGGCGCGCTCCAGCGCAGCGACCTCATGATCGTGCTCGGCGCCCGCTTCGACGACCGGGTCACCGGCCGGCTCGACACCTTCGCGCCGCACGCCAAGGTCGTCCACGCCGACATCGACCCGGCCGAGATCTCCAAGAACCGCCACGCCGACGTGCCGATCGTGGGCGACTGCAAAGAGGTCATCTCCGACCTGGTCGCGGCGATCAAGGCCGACGGCAGGAAGGGCGACTACGCCGAGTGGTGGCGCCACCTCGACGCCTACCGCGAGACCTACGCCCTCGGCTACGAGACCTACGAAGACGGCTCGCTGGCCCCGCAGTACATCATGGAGCGCATCGGCGCCCTGGTCGGCCCCGACGCCATCTACACCGCGGGCGTCGGCCAGCACCAGATGTGGGCGGCCCAGTTCATCGGCTACGAGAACCCCGGTTCGTTCATCAACTCCGGCGGCGCGGGCACGATGGGCTTCGCGGTCCCGGCGGCCATGGGCGCCAAGATGGGCCGTCCCGACAAGGAAGTCTGGGCCATCGACGGCGACGGCTGCTTCCAGATGACCAACCAGGAGCTCGCGACCTGCGCGCTCGAAGGTGTGCCGATCAAGATCGCCGTCATCAACAACGGCAACCTCGGCATGGTCCGGCAGTGGCAGACGCTCTTCTACGATCAGCGCTACAGCAACACCGACCTCCAGTCGTCCCGCCGCATCCCCGACTTCGTCAAACTGGCCGAGGCCTACGGCTGCGTCGGCCTGCGCTGCGAGCGGCCGGAAGACGTCGACGACACCATCCGCAAGGCGATGGAGATCACCGACATGCCGGTCGTGATCGACTTCGTGGTGCACGCCGACGCCATGGTCTGGCCGATGGTCGCCGCCGGCACCAGCAACGACGACATCAAGTACGCCCGTGACATGGCGCCGAAGTGGGAGCACGAGGACTGATGAGCACCAGGCACACCCTCTCCGTTCTGGTCGAGAACAAGCCCGGCGTGCTCGCGCGGGTCTCGGCCCTGTTCAGCCGCCGCGGGTTCAACATCGACTCGCTCGCGGTCGGCCCGACGGAACACTCCGACGTCTCGCGGATGACGATCGTGGTCAACGTCGATGAGCTGCCGCTCGAGCAGGTCACCAAGCAGCTCAACAAGCTGGTCAACGTGCTCAAGATCGTCGAACTGGACATGACCCAGTCGGTGCAGCGCGAACTCATGCTGATCAAGGTGCGGGCCGACGCCGACTCGCGCAGCCACGTCCTGGAACTGGTCAACCTGTTCCGGGCCCGCTGCGTCGACGTCGCCCCTGACGCGGTCACGATCGAGGTCACCGGTACCGTCGACAAGCTGGAGGCGTTCGTGCGCGTCCTTGAGCCGTTCGGCATCAAGGAACTCGTGCAGTCGGGCATGGTGGCCATCGGCCGCGGTGCCCGGTCGATCACCGACCGCTCGCTCCGGGCCCTGGACCGGACCGCCTGAGATAAGAACCCGAAAGGTTATTTGAAGTGACTGAGATCTACTACGACAACGACGCCGATCTGTCGATCATCCAGGGCCGCCACGTCGCCGTCCTGGGCTACGGCAGCCAGGGCCACGCTCACGCGCTCAGCCTGCGTGACTCCGGCGTCGACGTCCGTGTCGGGCTCCCCGAGGGCTCCAAGAGCCGGGAGAAGGTCGAAGCTGACGGCCTGCGGGTGCTCAACCCGTCCGAGGCGGTCGAAGAGGCCGACCTGACGATGATCCTGGCGCCCGACCACATCCAGCGCCACCTCTACGCCGAGCACGTGGCCCCGAACCTCGTCCAGGGCGACGCCCTGTTCTTCGGCCACGGCCTCAACATCCGCTACGGCCTGATCGAGGCCCCCGAGGGCGTCGACGTCGCCATGGTCGCCCCGAAGGGCCCGGGCCACCTGGTCCGCCGCCAGTACGCGGCCGGCCGCGGCGTGCCCTGCCTCGTGGCCGTCGAGAAGGACGCCACCGGCAACGCCTGGCAGCTCGCGCTGTCGTACGCGAAGGGCATCGGCGGCACCCGCGCCGGCGCGCTCAAGACCACCTTCACCGAGGAGACCGAGACCGACCTGTTCGGCGAGCAGGCCGTGCTCTGCGGCGGCGTGTCCGAGCTCATCAAGGCCGGTTTCGAGACCCTGATCGAGGCGGGCTACCAGCCCGAGGTCGCCTACTTCGAGTGCCTCCACGAGATGAAGCTGATCGTCGACCTCATGTACGAGGGCGGCATCCACAAGATGTACTGGTCGGTTTCCGACACCGCGGAGTACGGCGGCTACAGCCGCGGCCCGCGCCTGATCAACGACGAGACCAAGAAGGAGATGCGCCGCATCCTCGACGAGGTCCAGTCGGGCGAGTTCGCGCGTGAGCTCGTGGCCGAGTTCGACGGCGGCCAGAAGCGCTTCCAGCAGTACCGCGACGAACTGGCCGAGCACCCCATCGAGAAGACCGGCGCCAAGCTGCGTCCGATGATGAGCTGGCTGCAGAACCAGGCCTAAAGCACCGAAAAAGGCCCGGCCCCCCGTAAAACGGGGAAGCCGGGCCTTTTGGCAACCAGGGTGCCTTGAATGTGGCAACTGGGTAGCCTACGCTGGTGAAGCGGTATGACCTGCTCAACCGGATGGCCCGCCTGGCCAGGAAGTTCGGCTACGAGTTCTCGAAGACACCCGACGTCAATGGCGGGAGCCACGACAAGTGATATGTCGGGGGAGACGCGATCATCGTGCCCCGGCACAATGAGATCAACGAGTTGACGGCCAAGGGCATCCTCCGCACGTGGGAGGAACTCCTGCGGGAATCGGCCGAGTCGGAGGAGGACCAGTGAGCACCTTCCGGGTGACGGCTCAGAAGTCTGAAGACTGGTGGGCGCTGAGGGTGGAAGGCCCGGGGTTGTCCCGGCCGGCGCACACTCAGGTCCGTCGTCTCGACAAGGCCGAGGACATGGTCCGTGACCTGCTGGCCCTTCACTTCGACGGCGACGCGTCGCACATCGGCGACATCGAGATCATCCCCGCCGACGAGCCCCTTGCCGACGAACTGGCCAGCACCCGCCGGGTCCGGCGCGAGGCGGATCGTCTCCGCGTGGAGGCGACCACACTCACCCGCTCCACGGCGCGGCATCTGAGAGAACGCGGCTACGCCCATCGCGAGATCGGGGTGTTGCTCGGAGTGAGCCACCAGGCTGTCGGCAAGCTACTAGGGGAAGAGTCCAGGCATCGGGTGGACGTCTAGCCAGGAATACGAAAAGCCCGGCCCCTTGATCGGAGGGGCCGGGCTTTGTGTTGCTCAGAGTGGGACCGACACCAGGAAGGCGCAGTCTCCGAAGCTGATTTCGTCACCGCTGCGGACGCGGGCCGGGCCTACCAGGCGCCACCCGTTCAGGCGGGTGCCGTTCAGTGAGCCCAGGTCGACCAGCAGCCAGTGGTCTTCTTCTCGTCGCAGTTCCGCGTGGATCCGCGACACGGTCAGGTCGGCCAGGACCAGGTCGCAGGCCGATCCTCGCCCCACGACGTACCGGATCCGCGTGTCGGCCGGTAGTGCGAGGCGGGGTAGTTTCGGGCGGCGCCAGGCCGCCCGCAGGCGCGTGCTGAAGTCGGACATCGAACCCACGATGTGGGTCGCCCGGCGCCGGAACCTGCCCCGCTGGGGCAGGTCGGCGACGAGTTGTTCTAGCTCTGCGGCACTGCGTGCCCGCAGTGCCTGGTCGACCCTGCCGACGAACGTCTCCATGGAGAGATGGCCTTCAGCCGCCCGCTCTCTCAGCTCGTTGAGCGCACGCTCGCGATCCTCATCAGAGGCGCGCACGTGAGGCTCGGAGCTCATGTCTGGAGTATCCGCTTTCGGTCAGGCCGGTGTCCAGATAGCCCCTGTGATCAGGGCTTAGCGAAGTCTTGAGTCCAGTATGGCCCACCCGCGGCCACGTGACCCACGCCAATGTGCGTATAGGTGCAATTCATGATGTTGGCCTTGTGTCCGGGGCTGTCCATCCAGCCCTGAACGACCTGGGCGGCCGTCTGGTAGCCCTTGGCGATGTTCTCGCCGGCGGCGCGGAAGCTGAAGCCGGCCTGACGGATCCGGTCGGAGAACTTGCGGCCGTCAGCCGAGTCGTGGCTGAAGTAGTTCTTCGCCGACATGTCGGCCGAGTGGCCGAGCGCGGCGGCGCGGAGCTTGGCGTCGTGCGTCAGGGGGCCGCAGCCGCCCTTGGCGCGCTCGGCGTTGGTCAGTCGCACGACCTCGTTCTCGACGGTCGTTCCGACGGTGGTTCCGCCCGGGGCGGGGGACGCCGTCGGAGTGGCGCTCGGCGAGGCGGAGGGCGTCGCCGAAGGCGAGGGCGACGGAGAGGGCGACGGCGCGGGAGCCGGCGTGCACGAGGTGATGTTCACCCTGCGCGAGTTGACGACCTGGCCGAAGCGGCCGGTCACCTGGGTGTAGTAGACGCCGGGGGCGCACGCCGCGCGGACGCGCAGTTTCGCCGTGCGGACCACCTTGGAGCCGCTCTTGAGCGTGGTGTCCGGGCCGGCGACGGCCTGCTTGATCCGCACGCGGACCCTGGTCTTGCCGAAGCAGCGGCCGGTACGGGAGCCGACGGCGGAGAGCTGGCCGAGCTGGTTCACGGCCGGTTTCGAAGCGGCGATGCGGCAGCGGGCGGCCTGTGCCTGCGCCGCCGACGCCGAGGCGGAGGTGGAGGCGGACGCAGAACTGGTCGCCGGGAGAGTGGCGACCAGCAGCACACCGGCGCAGAAGAGCGCGCGGAGTGAAGTCTTCATGAACTTCCTTCCAGGGGTGGGGTTCCGAAGCTCTGGAATGGAACCGAAGTATGGCCTGGTCGGAAGCATCGTGGGAGGAAAACCGTCATATTCGGTGACCTGGCCGAGATCTTCCCGTTACGGAATCCCTGATGGCCACGTTCCAAGCGAGGTTCATGTGATTTACGTCACATCGTGGGAAACCTGTGACAATTTGGTGCTCGTGAGGTCGTATTTGAAGGTCATCAGGACCCCGACGAGGATGATCGCGGCCGGGATCAGAGTGATCCCGATCAGCACCGCGAACTGGGCGCTCTCCGGCTGCACGACCGGGTTCTTCGGGTCAGACTCGAGGAAGCCGCCGATGGCCAGAACCGCGCCGTAGATGGTCGCGCCGAAGGCGGCCACCGCGCTCTCCACGGCGGTCCACAGGCCGGTGAACACCCCGCCGCGCCGCTTCCCGCTCGTCAGGCCGTCGTACGCGATCACGTCCGCCAGCATCGAGAACTGGAGCAGCTGGAGGCCGGCGTACCCGACGCCGACCACGACGATCACGATGTGGGCGTAGACCGGCCCGAACACGGGGGTCAGGACGGCCGCGGTCGCGCCGGACATGAACAGGATGCCCGCCAGGATCATCGCGCCGCGCTTGTCGAGCCTCCTGGCCAGCCACACCCACAGCGGCATCGTCACGAGCATCGGGCCGACCAGCGCCGCGAACAGGGTCGTCGTCGCGCCGGTGCTGTTCAGGGTGTAGGCGGCGAAGTAGGGGGCGCCGGCGAGCATGACGTACGCGCCGAGCGTCTGTGCGCTGCTCAGGCCCAGCAGCCACATGAAGGGCCGGGAGGTGCGGGCCGCCCTGAGCTGGGCCCTCAGGGTGCCCTCAGGCTCCGCCTGGCCCGTGAAGGGCGCGTTCGCGGTGCCGAAGAACGAGGCCAGCATCGCCACGAGCAGGACCACGCCGAACACGATGCCCATGAGGCGGTAGCCCTCGACGGTGTCACCGGCGAGGATCGGCGCCAGGATGCCGCTCATGCCGATGCCGATCGCGATGAAGATCATGCGCCACTGCAGCAGCGAGGTGCGCTCGTGGTAGTCGTGCGTCATCTCGGCCGGCATCGCCTTGTACGGGACCTCGTACAGCGCGTAACCGCTGGCCGCGATGAGGAAGACGGCCCCGACGTAGAGCGCGGCCGGGACGCCGGTGAGCGGCGGCCCGAGGAACATGACCACGAAGGAGATCGGCAGGATCGCGGCCCCGCCCAGCATCCACGGACGCCGGGGGCCCCACCGTGACACCGTCTTGTCGGACCACTGCCCGACGAGGGTGTTGGCGATCAGGTCCCATGCCTTCGGCAGGAACACCACGACGCCGGCCAGCAGCGGATCGACGGCCAGCACGTTGGTCATGTAGATCAGCAGCAGCAGGCCGGGAATCGTGGTGAAATTCGCCGTCGCGAAGGAGCCGACGGCATAGCCGAGGCGCACTCGGGTGGGGACCGTGACCATGGCGACATTCAAGCCCAATCACGGTAAATGGGGTAGGGAATCGATCAGTCCGTTACGTCGGCGCAGACGACGTGGGCCCCCAGCTCGATCATCCGGCGCTCGGTGAACGCGTCGGCCACCCGTGCCATCAGCACCGGGGCCTCGCTGGCCGCCAGTTGCGGCAGCCGCGCGCGCACCCCCCGATGGAGGTCGCGCACGAGGTCTTCGGCGTTGGCCGTGTGCACCTTGACGTGCAGCATGATCCCGGTGGTGCCGGAGACGGTCCGCGCGGCGGAGATCCACACGTGGTGTATGACCGAGTAGTCGCGCAGTAACTCCGCGATGGCCACCCGCAGCGCGGGCAGGATCGGATGGTTCGTACGCTGATATCCGGGGTCGACCACCTGCATCGCGCCCGACAGGTGCTGGCGCGGCTGGGGGATCCACGAAGCGGCGGCCGGAGCCTGCTGCTGCAGCGGCTGACGCACCGGCTGCACCGGTGGCTGCGTCGGCGCGCCCAGCGGCATGGGGGCCGCGGTGCGGACCGGCGGCTTGGGGATCCGGTCCATGCTCCCGGTCGCGTACGCGTTGGGCGTCGCACCCGACAGGACAGGGTGCGGGCCGCTGCGGGTCTGACGCAGATACCGCTGGAGGTCGTCGATCGGCACGGCCGCCGCCGCCGGCCCCGCGGCGTCGATGACGATCTCGCGGACCGCGGTCACCCGCTGGATGTCCAGGATCGTGTCGACGTCGCAGACCGACAGCGAATGGCTGCCCCGATGGCGCGCGTAGGTCGCCGGACCGGTGTATCCGAGCAGCACCCGTTCGCCACTCTGCGTGGTCCCGAGCACCACGGAACGATCGGGCCGGACGGCAACCAGGATGCCCCATTCCGCCAAAGCGGCGAGAAGTTGGTGCGGACTGCCGTGCTGGGCGAGCACTTCGCCGAGAGCGGGATTCCCGATGCTCATATGCTGAACCATAGGTACCGAACCACGATTTAGCAGGCTAATCGCCAAGATTAGGTGCGATCAATACCAACTTGGCGGGAGTCTGGATTGGCTCGGTCCAAGCCGGGTATCCACCCTAATCTGCTGTTTACGTGAAGAAGTCTCACGACTCCCCTGAGTAACAACCGTCTCGTATGGCGGATCCTCCGAGGGCACTCCGAAGAGCGCGGATAGACTTCGGGCGACCGATGAAGTCGTCACGTTCGAAGGAAATCACCAGTGAACAAGCCCGTCGTACTGGTCGCAGAGGAGCTCTCCCAGGCCGGTCTCGCCGTCCTCGGAGCGGACTTCGAGGTCCGTCAGGTCGACGGGGCCGACCGGTCCGCGTTCCTCCCGGCTCTCTCCGACGTGGACGCTCTGATCGTCCGCAGCGCCACCCAGGTCGACGCCGAGGCCGTGGCCCACGCGCCGAAGCTGCGCGTGGTCGCCCGTGCGGGTGTCGGCCTCGACAACGTCGACGTTGAGGCGGCCACCAAGGCCGGCGTCATGGTCGTCAACGCGCCCACCTCGAACATCACCAGCGCCGCCGAGCACACCGTGGCGCTCATCCTCGCCTCGGCCCGCAACGTCGCCCAGGCCCACTCCGCGCTCAAGGCCGGCGAGTGGAAGCGGTCCAAGTACACCGGTGTCGAGCTCGACGAGAAGGTCATCGGCATCCTCGGCCTCGGCAAGATCGGGCAGCTCGTCGCGCAGCGCCTCGCGCCGTTCGGGGTGACCCTGATCGCGTACGACCCCTATCTCCCGGCGGCCCGCGCGGCCCAGATGGGCGTCCAGCTCCTCTCGCTGGAGGAAGTGCTGGCGCAGGCCGACTTCATCACCGTCCACCTGCCGAAGTCCAAGGAGACCATCGGCCTGATCGGTGAGCGCGAGCTCCACATGGTCAAGCCGAGCGTCCGCCTGATCAACGTCGCGCGCGGCGGCATCATCGACGAGAACGCCCTTTACTCCGCCATCAAGGAGGGCCGGGTCGCCGGCGCCGGCATCGACGTGTTCCCCAAGGAGCCCGTCACCGACAGCCCGCTGTTCGAGCTCGACCAGGTCGTCGTCACGCCGCACCTCGGCGCCTCCACCCACGAGGCCCAGGAGAAGGCCGGCACCCAGGTGGCCCGCAGCGTCAAGCTCGCGCTCGCCGGTGAGTTCGTGCCCGACGCGGTCAACGTCCAGGGCGGCGCCGTCGCCGAGGAGGTCAAGCCGGGTCTGCCGCTGACCGAGCGTCTCGGCCGCGTCTTCACCGCCCTCGCGGGCGAGGTCGCCACGCGCCTGGTCGTCGAGGTCCGGGGCGAGATCGCCTCGCAGGACGTCCGGGTGCTGGAGCTGGCCGCGCTCAAGGGCGTCTTCACCGACGTGGTCGAGGGTGGCGTCACCTATGTGAACGCGCCGCTGCTGGCCCAGGACCGGGGCACCGTCGTCGAGCTGGTCACCAGCCCCGACAGCCCCGACTGGCGCAACGTGATCACCGTCCGCGGCGTGCTCGCCGACGGCCGCACGGTCTCGGTCTCCGGCACGCTGTCCGGCCCGCGCCAGATCACCAAGATCGTCGAGGTCAACGGCTTTACGATGGAGATCGAGCCGACCGACCACCTGGCGTTCTTCACCTACACCGACCGCCCCGGCATCGTCGGCATCGTCGGCCGCCTGCTCGGCGAGCAGAGCGTCAACATCGCCTCGATGCAGGTCGCCCGTGGCGCCAAGGGCGGCAAGGCCCTGATCGCGCTGACCCTCGACACGGCGGCCCCGGCCGACGTGGTCGACCAGATCGCCGCCGAGATCGGTGCCGACAGCGGCCGGGTCGTGGACCTGGAGGGCTAAAGCCTTTGGACGGAAGCCGCTCTCTTCTTCGGAAGGGGGCGGCTTTGTCGTCTCAAGAAGTGAGATGGTAGGTCGTCCTACGAGACGGCTGGGGTACTGTGAAAAACATGCGTCGGGTACTCGTAATCACCTGCCGCGGCGGGGTCTGATCCAGCAGGCCGGCGACCCGCCGCGGAGTGTGGCGCTGCCGACCTCCCCTTTCTCGCATCTTTTGCTGGAGCTCCTCATGTACGACATGTATCCGTGGAACCGTCCCGAAGACAACGACGACGAGGTCGCCGAGGCCCTGCAGACGGCCCTCGACCTGCGCGACAACGGCGGCTCGCCGGAGCGCTGAACGCCACGCTGCCCGTATGGTGAGATCGGTGTTCGATCTCCGAGACAGCCCGATAAGGTACCTCCATGGATTCGAGCAACATCCGCCTGGCAGTGATCCCCGGTGACGGGATCGGCACCGAGGTCGTCGCGGAGGGCCTCAAAGTTCTCGACGCGATCGGCGTGAAGGTCGAGTCCACGCACTACGACCTGGGTGCCGCGCGTTACCACGCCACCGGTGAGACCCTTCCCGACTCGGTCCTCGCCGAGCTGCGCGGGTTCGACGCGATCCTGCTCGGCGCCGTGGGCGACCCGAGCGTGCCGCCGGGGGTGCTGGAGCGCGAACTGCTGCTCCGCCTGCGGTTCGAGCTCGACCACTACGTCAACCTGCGCCCGGTGAAGCTGTTCCCGGGCGTGGAGACGCCCCTGGGCAAGGCGCGTCCCGAAGACATCGACATGGTCGTCGTCCGCGAGGGCACCGAGGGCCCCTACGCCGGCGCCGGTGGCGTGCTCCGCAAGGGCACCCCCCACGAGATCGCCACACAGGACTCGGTGAACACCGCCTACGGCGTCGAGCGCGTCGTCCGCTACGCCTTCGAGAAGGCCGCGAGCCGCGAGCGCAAGCTGCTCACGCTGGTCCACAAGACCAACGTGCTCACCTTCGCCGGTGACCTCTGGTCCCGCACGGTCAACCGGGTCGCCGAGGAATACCCGCAGGTCACCACCGACTACTGCCACGTCGACGCGGCGTCGATGTTCTTCGTCTCCCAGCCGCAGCGGTTCGACGTGATCGTCACCGACAACCTGTTCGGCGACATCATCACCGACATCGGCGCCGCCATCGCCGGTGGCATCGGCCTGTCGGCCAGCGGCAACGTCAACCCCGACCGCACCGCGCCGAGCATGTTCGAGCCGGTCCACGGCTCGGCCCCCGACATCGCCGGGCAGGGCAAGGCCGACCCGAGCGCGACCATCCTGTCGATCGCCATGCTGCTCGACCACCTCGGCCACACCGAGGCCGCCGCGCGCGTGGAGCAGGCCGTCGCCGACGACCTGGTCGAGCGCGCGACCGGGTGGACGGCCCGGCAGACCCGTGAGATCGGCGACGACATCGCCGCCCGAGTAGCCGGCTGATCGCCGGCCACCTCCCTCGTTCTGTAGCGCACAGTGGCCCGTGTTTGGGTCACTGTGCGCTTTTTTGTGCCCCGTGACATGCCTTAAGTTCTCATCAGTAGCGTAGAGAGAAGGAACCCTGCCATGACCAGCCAGCTCAGCTTTGAGGTGCGCCCGAACCCCCAGGCGCGCAGCGCGTCAGAAAGAGAGCGGGTGCTGGAGGCGCCCGGATTCGGGCAGACGTTCACCGACCACATGGTGTCGATCGACTTCACCGACGGGCAGGGCTGGCACGACGCCCGCCTCGAGCCCTACGGCCCTCTCGTCCTCGACCCGGCGACCTCGGTGTTCCACTACGCGCAGGAGCTGTTCGAGGGGCTGAAGGCCTACCGCCAGGCCAACGGCTCGATCGTCGCGTTCCGCCCCTACGCGAACGCGGCCCGGTTCAACGCCTCGGCCGCCCGCATGGCGATGCCCGAGCTGCCTGAGGACACCTTCGTCGAGTCGCTCGAGCTGCTCGTCCAGACCGACCGCGACTGGGTGCCCACCACCGAGGGCCACAGCCTCTACCTGCGTCCCTTCATGATCGCCACGCAGGCGGGGCTGGGCGTCAACTACCCGTCGAAGAGCTACCGCTACATGGTGATCGCGTCACCGGCGGCCTCCTACTTCGCGGGCGGCGTGCAGCCGGTCTCGGTGTGGCTGTCGACCGAATACACCCGCGCCGCCCCCGGTGGCACCGGCTTCGCCAAGTGCGGCGGCAACTACGCGGCGGCCTTCGTGGCCCAGCGCCAGGCCGTCGCCGAGGGCTGTGACCAGGTCGTCTGGCTCGACGCGGTGGAGCACCGCTACGTCGAGGAGATGGGCGGGATGAACCTGTTCTTCGTCTTCGGCGACCGCCTGTTCACCCCGGCGCTCACCGGCACCCTGCTGCCCGGCATCACCCGCGACTCGATCCTCAAGTTCGCCGGCGACCTCGGCCTGACCGTCGAGGAGGGCCGCATCTCGATCGAGGAGTGGCAGGCCGGATGTGAGTCGGGCGAGCTCACCGAGGTCTTCGCCTGCGGCACCGCCGCCGTGGTCACCCCGGTCGGCTCGGTCAAGGGGGCCGACCGCGCCTGGACCGTCGGCGACGGCACCCCCGGACCGGTCACGCTGAAGATCCGGGAAGAGCTCATGGGCATCCAGTACGGAAGCCGTCCCGACCCCCGCAACTGGGTGCACAAGATCGCCTAACGCTTGCGGACCAGCGTCAGACCGTCGGCCACCGAGAGAAGCACCGAATCGACCCGGGGGTCGGCGGTCACCTGGTCGTTGAACGCCCGCATCACCGGCACGTTGCCCTCGGCGTCGGGGTCGGTGATGTAGCCGCCCTGGATCGTGTTGTCGCAGACGATGAGCCCGCCCGGCCGCATGCGCTGAAGCAGCGCCTCGTAGTAGGCCGGGTAGCCGCCCTTGTCGGCGTCGATGAACGCGAAGTCGATCTCCTCGTCGCCGGACATGGCTTCGAGGGTCTCGACGGCGTTGCCCAGACGCAGCTCGATGCGGTCGGTGAGCCCGGCCCGCTCCCAGTATTTGCGGGCCATGGCGGTCCACTCTTCGCTGACGTCGCAGGCGATCAGCCGCCCGCCGGGCGCCAGGCCGCGGGCGATGCAGATGGAGGAGTAGCCGGTGAACGTGCCGACCTCGACCGCCAGCTTCGCGCCGGTGAGCTGGGTCAGCATGGTCATGAACGTGCCCTGCTCGGGCGAGATCTGCATGCCGGCGTACTTGGTGTGGAGGGCGGAGGTCTCGATCGCCAGATCGCGGAGGATCTGGTCGGGCTGGGTGGCGTGGGCGGAGAGATAGGGCGGGAGCGCTTCGCCCAGATAGGAACCCTTCATGATCACTATCTTATCTGGTGAGATCGATGTGCCAGATCGTGGTTCGTATGGGTAAGCTCGCAAACACCATGAACAACGGTCTGCTCATTATTGGCAGGCGCGCCGGCTGACGGATCATTCCAGCCAGGCGCGCAGACCTCTCACGCCCGTGAGGGGTCTTTTTGTTTGTCCCAGGATTTCAAACACCCCGAGGGAACCCGAGATGGCCGACGACCGCTTCCACGTGTACGACACCACACTCCGCGATGGCGCCCAGCAGGAGGGCCTGACCCTCTCCGTGGTGGACAAGCTCGCCATCGCGCGTCACCTGGACGCACTGGGCGTCGGCTTCATCGAGGGCGGCTGGCCGGGTGCCAACCCCAAGGACACGGAGTTCTTCCGGCGCGCTCAAACAGAGCTCGACCTGAAGCACGCGCAGCTCGCCGCGTTCGGCGCGACCCGCCGAGCCGGTGCGAAGGCCGCCGACGACCCACTGGTGGCCGCATTGCGCGACTCCGGCGCGCCCGTCGTGACCCTTGTCGCCAAGAGTCATGACCGGCACGTGGAGCTGGCTCTCCGCACGACTCTGGAGGAGAACCTCGCGATGATCCGCGACACGGTCTCCCACCTGCGTGCGGAGGGCCAGCGAGTATTCCTCGACGCCGAACACTTCTTCGACGGCTACAAGTCCAACCCCGCCTACGCCCTCGAGGTGCTCCGCACGGCGGCCGAGGCCGGCGCGTCGGTGATCGCCCTGTGCGACACCAACGGCGGGATGCTGCCCGACGAGCTCGCCGACGTCGTCCACGCGGCGGCTCTGACCAGCGCCCGGATCGGCATCCACTGCCACGACGACACCGGCTGCGCGGTCGCCAACACCCTCGCGGCGGTCAAGGCCGGCGCCACCCACGTGCAGGGCTGCGCCAACGGCTACGGCGAGCGCTCGGGCAACGCGAACCTGTTCACCGTGGTGGCCAACCTGCAGCTCAAGCGGGGTTTCGACCTCGTACCGGCAGAGGCTCTGGCCGACATGACCCGGATCGCCCACGCGATCACCGAGGTCACCAACGTGATCCCCAACTCCCACGCCCCCTACGTCGGAGCCTCCGCCTTCGCCCACAAGGCCGGCCTGCACGCCTCCGCGATCAAGGTCGACCCGAACCTCTACCAGCACATCGACCCGGCCGAGGTCGGCAACGACATGCGCATGCTGGTCTCCGACATGGCCGGTCGCGCCTCGGTCGAGCTGAAGGGCCGCGAGCTCGGCTACCAGCTCACCGGCGACCAGTCCCGCGAGCTCGTCGACCGGGTCAAGGACCTGGAGTCGCGCGGCCACACCTTCGAGGCCGCCGACGCGTCGTTCGAACTCCTGCTCCGCGACACCCTCCACGGCGAGAGCCGCCGCCACTTCACCGTCGAGTCGTGGCGCGTGATCGTCGAACGCCGCCCGGCGGGCGAGGTCGTCAGCGAGGCGACCGTGAAACTCCACGCCAAGGGCGAGCGCATCGTGGCGACGGGCGAGGGCAACGGCCCGGTGAACGCGCTCGACAAGGCGGTCCGGCTGGCCCTGGAGAAGCTCTACCCCGAGCTGGCGACGGTCGAGCTGATCGACTTCAAGGTCCGCATCGTCGAGGGCAGCCACGGCACCGACGCGGTGACCCGCGTCCTGGTGACGTCGAGCGACCCGAAGGGCGACTGGAGCACGGTCGGCGTCGACGAGAACATCATCGAGGCGTCCTGGCACGCGCTGGAGCAGGCGGTCACGTTCGGCCTGCTCCGCGCCGGATATGAGATCTAGAAGAGGTTCTTGCCGGAGATCTTGAAGGACACCGGGCCGTTCGGGGTGTGCACCAGGACTGTGCTCCCCGAACAGGTCACCGCCCCTTCGGCGGAGCCGGGCACGACCACGGTCAGGAGGCCCTTCGCGTCGGGCGAGACGATCACCGGGGCGGCGACCTTCTGCATGTAGCTCTGGGAGATCCAGCCCTGGAAGGGGCTCGGCCGGCCGGACACGATCTTCTGGCCGGTCACCGGCTTGCAGCCCGGCACCGAGAACTGCACGACCGAGGCGCGCCAGTCGTTGTCCTTGACCACGACCCGCCCGCCGACGTTGCCGGCGACCGACAGACGCGGGTCGAGGTGCCAGAGGTTGCGCACCTTCCCGGACGAGACCGTGTCGAGAACCGCCATGACGTCCTTCTTGTCATGGTTGACCAGCACGGCCCGGGTTCGGCTGACTCCATAGGCCCTGTCGCTCAGCGTGTACGACTGGCGGTCCTCTTTGAGGGTCTTCTTGACCAGCGTGGAGGCCGTACCCGGCTTGAGCCTGCGGCCCTGCGGGATCGGCACGTTGTGGGCCTCGGGGCTGAGGGTCCAGTTGCGGTAGGGGCTCGACTCGTAGGAGTGGAACCCGGCCTCGGTCAGGATCGACCGGCCCTGGGCGTAGTAGGTGACGCCGAGGTGGTCTTCGTGGCCGTGGAACTTCATGCCGGGGCCGTACCGGATCGAGTAGTAGGAGGCCTCCTTGGAATCCCAGGAGGACCGCCCGAAGACGTACCCGGCCTTGTAGATCTGGACCTTCGAATTCGGCCGATCGTAGGCGGACGGCTGCACGTCGGCGGCGCCGTCGCCGATCGGGACCAGGTAGCCGTTGGGCATCGTGGCCGCCGAGATGTGCTCGGGCAGCAGGTTCCAGCGTTTGGCCAGCTCAGCGGGGACCTTCTGGCCACACTCGCGGATCCGGTCCATGGCGACCTTGAGGCGCTCGTGGAAGTAGATCGCGTAGCGCGGCGACTGCTCGCGCAGCGCGCCCTGGGAGTCGACGTCGATCGTGGTCGTCTTGGTCATCCGGCTGAGCGCCTTGGACTTCCAGCCGGAGTCACCCATCCGGCACCCCACGCCCAGCAGCGCGATGTCGGCGTCGAGCCCGTGGTTGTGCCCCCACTTGTAGTGGGCGTCGTTGGCGAGGTAGCGGCCGTGCGCCTTCAGGCTGTCGGTGAGCCATTTGGCCGAGACGTGCTTCGACAGGCACACCAGCGCCGGGGTCCGGAGCGAGACCGGGTGGTCAGACCAGGCCAGTTTCGCGGTCGAGCGCCCGCCGTAGGGGTTCTTCTCGACCCAGTCCTTCATGACGGCGGTCGCGCGGGCCAGATAGGCGTCCTTGCCGGTCGTCTCGTAGTCGGCCACCAGACGTCCGGCCCACCGCAGCGACTGGAACACCATGACCCAGGACCGGTTCTTGTACGGGTCGAGCTTCCAGTTGACCTTCTCCCCGATCTTGACCGGGTCGAGGTCGAGGAACCCCAGCTCACCGTTCATCACATCGGGAGAGGTCGGTGTCGAGGGCAGCCATTCACCCTGACACTCGGGCGTCTTCGCCACGGCGTGGGCGGGCCCGGCCTGGATCAGGCTCCCTAAAACGACCAGCACGGCGAACACGCCGAATCGGATACGGCGCGTCACGCCTGTTCCTTCCACACGGGGGGCGCGGCTCATGCTGGCCGAACGGCGCGTCGCTGGTCAAGTCGGTCAGCGGAGCCTGAGAAACACCGGAGAACCCGGGAACGTACTAATCGCCGAGCTCTTCTCCGGCCAGCCGGAGTGAAAGATCTTTATACCAGTCCAGGGCGAACTGCCGGATGCTCTCGATGTGGTCGTCGGTCAGGTTGTAGTGGCCGAAGACCCGCGCGTCGGTCTCTACCGCGGTTTCCAGCCGGTCGACAAGGCGGATGAGGTTGAAGTCGTCATCGAACAAGGATCCGAGGCGTTCCAGCGTGGTGAAGCTGTAGAAGTCTCGGACGGATGCGACGTCGATGAGGTCTCGGGAGACGTTACGCCCGTTGAGCGCCGCCACTTTCATGCCCACCATGTCGTCAAGGCTGGCGACCGGAATGTCGTGCCGCCGGACCGGTGCCTTCTGAAGCGGCAGCTTCATGGGGTCCGTGATGACCAGGCGGCCGAGCAGGGGAGCGCCGCGGACCTCTTCGGCGGTGAAGCCGTGGCGCCGGAACGCTTCGGCCATCGCTCGTGTCGCGTCAGGAATGGAGGGAGCGTCGAAGCTGGCGAAGTCGAGGTCCATGCCCGGCCGATCGACCAGGTCGTGAGCCCGCATCGCGTAGCCGCCCGCTAATACCAGGCCGTGGTCATCGCACACCTCAGGCGGAACGCCTCGCCTCAAGCGCTTCCCGGGCCCGGCGCAGTTCGGCTTTGAGTGCTGGGGCGCCCCGTTCGGCCGCTTCTCGGAGAATTGGGAAGCGATCTTCCCAGGTGTCCACGTATGCGGAGCCAAGCATCATGTGGAACCTGGGCCACACTTCCAGCAAGCGGTCGTAGGCCAGATAGTGCTCGACGTCGGCCCGCACGCCCTCGGTGATGACGATCTGGTACATCATCCGGCATTCCGTCGGGTCTCCCACGTCAAAGCTGCGCAGACCCGACCAGCAGAGGTGAAGCGGCAGGTCGACGACGCCCTCGGACAGGCCGCGCAGCGCCGACAGCGACGCCGGCGCCCGATCCGGGACGTCCGCGTAACGGCTGGGAAGGGCCATGGCCCGATTATCTCTCCGGCACCCTCATCGCGCAGCCGGATCGGCGGTTAGTTCAGATCCCGTCCAGGACCAGTGCTCTGGACGACGTCGAACGTCCACACCTCCGCCTGCCCCTGGCCGTGCCCCTGACCGGACCACTTCTCGAAGTCCTCTTCGCTGCGCCACCGCGTATAGACCAGGTACTTGTCCGTGCCGTCCACCGGCCGCAGCAGTTCGAACCATTCGAAACCGTCGGCCGTCTCCACCATGCCGGCGCGCCCCGCGAACCGGCGTTCGAGGTCCTCGCGCATCTCCGCCGGGATGGTCAGGACGTTGATCTTCACTACCGATGCCATGGCGTCACCTTACGAGGCACTAGCCTGGGACGGTGCGTATCGCGAGGTTCTCCACTGGTGGCGGGGTCGCCTTCGGTGTGGTCGAAGAGGGCGAGCAGGTGCTCGCGAAGATCGACGGTCATCCCTTCGGTGGGGTGACGCTGACGGGGGAGCGGTTCCCCGTCGCCGAGGTGCGCATGGTCGCGCCGATGTTGCCGTCGAAGGTCGTGGCGATCGGGCGTAACTACGCCGACCACGCCAAGGAAATGGGCAACGACGTGCCGGAAGAGCCGATGATCTTCCTGAAGCCGTCGACGTCGGTGATCGGGCACAACGAGCCCATCGCCTATCCCGAGAATCTCACCCAGCACGTCGACTACGAGGGCGAGCTCGCCGTCGTGATCGGGCGGCTCTGCCGCGACGTGCCGGTCGAGCGGGCCAAGGACGTCATCTTCGGTTACACCTGCGCCAACGACGTCACCGCGCGGGATCTCCAGAAGAAGGACGTCCAGTTCACCCGGGCCAAGGGGTTCGACACGTTCTGCCCGCTCGGACCGTGGATCCAGACCGACCTCGACGCGTCCGACCTCGCGCTGACCACCACGGTCAACGGCGAGCTGCGGCAGAGCGGGCGCACGAGTCAGCTCGTCTTCGACATTCCGGCGCTCATCGCCCACGTGACCGCCGTCATGACCCTGCTGCCGGGTGACATCATCCTCACCGGCACCCCCGCCGGCGTCGGGCCGGTCAAACCCGGTGACGAGGTATCCGTGGGCATCGAAGGCATTGGAACTCTCACCAACAGGGTTGTCTCTCGTGACTGAGGTACGTGTTCGCTTCGCGCCGTCCCCGACCGGCATGTTCCATGTCGGCGGAGCCCGATCCGCCCTGTTCAACTGGGCCATCGCCGAGCAGGCCGGCGGCAAGTTCGTGCTTCGCATCGAAGACACCGACGCCGCCCGCAACCGGCCCGAATGGACCGACGGCATCATCTCGGCCCTGTCGTGGATCGGCATCGACAGCGACTCGCCGGTCTTCGAGGGGCCCTACTTCCAGTCGTCCTACGCCGACCAGCACCGCGAGCAGGCCGCCCGCCTCCACAAGGAGGGCCGCGCCTACTTCTGCACCTGCAGCCGCGACGACGTCAAGGCTCGCACCGGCTCGGAGCACAAGGGCTACGACGGCCACTGCCGCGACCGGGGGCTGACCGAGGGCGCGCTGCGCTTCCGCAGCCCAGACGAGGGCGTCACCGTCGTCGAAGACCAGGTCAGGGGCACGGTCGAGTTCCCCAACGACGCGATGGAAGACTTCGTGATCGCCCGCGCTGACGGCTCGCCGCTGTTCGTGCTGGCCAACGTGGTCGACGACGTCGAGATGGGGATCACCCAGGTCATCCGGGCCGAGGAACACCTGTCGAACACGCCCAAGCAGCAGCTGCTGTGGGAGGCGCTCGGCCACACCCCGCCCGTGTGGGCCCACGTGCCGGTGATCGTCAACGAGAAGCGGCAGAAGCTGTCCAAGCGGCGCGACAAGGTGGCGCTGGAGTCCTACCGCGACGAGGGTTACCTGGCCGAGGCCATGGTCAACTACCTCATGCTGCTCGGCTGGGGCCCCGGCGACGACCGCGAGATCATGCCGTGGTCGGAGATGGCGCCGCTGTTCGACCTCAAGAACGTGAACCTGTCGTCGGCGTTCTTCGACGAGAAGAAGCTGCGCGCCTTCAACGGCGAATACATCCGCAAGCTGACCCTCGCCGAGTTCATCGACCGCTGCGACCCGTTCCTCGACCCGTCCTGGGACCGCGCGGAATTCACCAAGCTCGCCGAACTGGCCCAGACCCGGGTGGCGGTCCTGTCGGAGATCGCCCCCAACGTCGACTTCCTGTTCCTCGACGAGCCCGTCCATGACCAGCCGTCGTGGGACAAGGCGATGAAGACGGGGGCCCAGGAGATCCTGACCGGCTACGCCACCCGCCTGGCCTCCGCCGACTGGAACCCCGACACGCTCAAGACCGCCCTCGAAGAGGTCGGCGCCGAACACGGCCTCAAGCTCGGCAAGGCCCAGGCCCCGGTCCGCGTCGCGATCACCGGCCGCACGGTCGGCCTGCCCCTGTTCGAGTCGATCGAGGTCCTCGGCCGCGAGAAGTCGATCGCGCGGATCAGCGCGGCCCTGTCGAAGCTCACCGCCGCCTGACACCCTGCCGACGGCCGCCTGCCCGAGCCGGGTGGGCGGCCGCCGCGGCTTCAAGACCTTTTTGCTCCGTTACGGCTCCGCCTACCCCGGCCCCGCCCGCCGCCCCCGCACCGCGCCGAACCCGGCACCTACCGCCCGCTCCCGCTTCCCGCCGCAACGCCCGAAGTCGGCCGACCCTAGGGTGCCGCGCCGGAAAGTCCAGGGTCTACAGGTCATCGCGCGCCTCCCACACTGGGCGCATGCGCTTACGTTCGAGGTTGTCCCGCGCGCTCGTCGCGGTCACGGTCGCCCTCACGGTCACGCTCGCCCCGGCCGGGCCGGCCTCCGCCGGGATCTGGCAGCTCACCGATGGATTCGAGCCCGCCACCAATCCGGCGTCCAGGTGGACGCCCACCGCCGTGGGAACCTGCTGGGGGCCCTACTACACGGGCGGCATCGGACCCGCGCGCACCGGAACCGGGTTCGCCCATTGGCGGGTCCTCTACCAGCCTGACTGGTGCTCGATCGGGCGCACCATCCGGCTCTCGCCGGTGGTGGGCCGCACGGGGGTCAGGTGCACCGCGGGCATCTGGGCGAGGCTGAGGGGCGGAGACCCCCAGCTGAACGTCGAGGTGATCGATCCCGACACGTGGACGTACATCGCACTGAAGACGGTGCCGTATCCGGGGTGGGTCGCCGGCTGGACACTCCACACGGTGACCTGGACCGCCCAGCGCCCCGATGTCGTGCTCCGGTTCGCCCTGCTGGCCAAGGGGAACGGACCCTACCCCGCCGAGATCGAACTCGACGACGCCATCGTGCAGTGCACGTACTGACCGTCAGAGCAGCCCGCGCCGCTCCAGCAGCGGTTCGATGCGCGGGTCGCGGCCGCGGAAGGCGTGGAAGGCCTCCATCGGGTCGGTGCTGCCGCCCTTCGACAGCAGCCGCGACCGGAAGGTGTCGCCGTTCGCCCTGGTCAGGCCGCCGTTCTCGGTGAACCAATCGACCGTGTCGGCGTCGAGGACCTCGCTCCAGATGTAGGAGTAGTAGCCCGCCGCGTAGCCGCTCGCCCAGATGTGGGCGAAGTAGGTGCTCCGGTAGCGCGGCGGGACGGCGGCCAGGTCGACCCCGGCGTCGCGCAGGGCCGCGGTCTCGAAGGTCCCGGCGTCGCCGCCCTCATAGGTGGTGTGCCAGGCCCAGTCGAGCAGGGTCGCGGCCAGGTATTCGACCGTCGCGAAGCCCTGGTTGAACTTCTGGGCCTCCAGCATGCGGTCGACCAGTTCGCGGGGCATCGGCTCGCCGGTCTCGTGGTGCTTCGCGTAGTTGGCCAGGATCTCCGGGTGGGTCGCCCACATCTCGTTGACCTGCGACGGATATTCCACGAAGTCGCGCGGCACCGAGGTGCCGGAGAAGCGGGGGAAGCGGACGTCGGAGAACAGCCCGTGCAGGGCGTGGCCGAACTCGTGGAACATCGTGTTGACCTCTTCGAAGGTCATCAGGGTCGGCTCGCCCTTGACGATGTTGAGGTTGTTGACCACGACCGGCCGGTAGCCCGTCAGGCCCGACTGGTGGACCAGGCTGTTCATCCACGCACCGCCGCGCTTGGACGCCCGCGCGTGGAAGTCGCCGAGGAACAGCCCCAGAGGGGAGCCGTCTTCGTTGGAGACCTCCCAGACGCGCACCTCGGGGTGGTAGCCGATGAGGTCGGGCCGCTCGGCGAACGACAGTCCGTAGAGCCGGTGGGCGGCGTGGAAGACGCCGTCGACCAGGACGCGGTTCAGCTCGAAGTAGGGGCGCATGGCGGCGCTGTCGAGGTCGTAGCGGGCCTGGCGCACCTTCTCGGCGTAGAAGGACCAGTCCCACGCCTCGATGGGGAAGCCGGCCTGCTCCTCCAGGGCCTCCTGTTCGCGCCGGGCGTTGGCGACCGCCGGGGAGACCAGCTTGTCGAGCATCTCGGTGACCGCGCCGGTGGTGCCGGCGGTCTGGTCGGCGAGCACGTATTCGGCGTGGTTCCCGTAGCCGAGCAGGTTGGCCCGCTCGCGGCGCAGCCCGGCGATCTGGGTGATCAGCTCGGCGTTGGCGGCCCCCCGGCCGGTCGAAGCCCGGTAGACGCGCTCTCGCAGCGCCCGGTCGGTCAGCGAGGAGAGCGCCGGCTGGCCGGTCGGCAGCACCAGTGTGATCAGGTATTTCCCGTCGAGGCCCCGCTGGGTCGCGGTCTCGCGCAGGCCGGCGATCTCGTCGGCGCCGAGCCCGTCGAGGGCGGCCTCGTCGTCGACTTCCACGGCGCGTTCATTGGTGTCGTTGAGCAGGTTCTGCTGGAAGGCGGTGCTGAGGCCGGACATCTCCTCGTTGATCTCGCGGAGCCGGGCCTGCTGGCCGTCGTCGAGCTCGGCGCCCGAGCGCACGAAGTCGGTCAGATAGCGCTGGAGGAGCCACTGCTCAGCCGGCACGTCCGTCTGGACGGCCTTGAGACGCGCGTAGAGCGCCGCGTTGAGGTGGATGGAGTCACCGTGGGCCGTGAGCTTCGGCGTGATCTCCTTCTGGATCTCCTGGATCCCCGGGGTGGTGTCGCTGCCCGCCTGGTTGAAGAAGACGATCGAGACCCGCTGGAGCGTCTCGCCGGCCAGCTCCAGCGCCTCGACCGTGTTGGCGAAGGTCGCGGGGGCCGTCTGCGTCGCGATGGCGTCGACTTCGGCCAGGTGTTCGGCCATGCCCCGCTCGAACGCCGGAACGTAGTGCTCCTCCCTGATCTCCGCGAACGGAGGCAGTCGGTAGGGGAGGGCGCTGGGCGTGAAGAACGGGTTGGTCATCGGCCGGGCTCCTTCGCGAATCGGGACTTTCAGCTTGTCACACCGGTCTTCGGCGCGGCGATCCACATTCGTTTTGGTAGTGAGCCCCTAGCTGGGCTATTCTTTCGGAGTCGCGAGCGCAAGGCCCTCCGGGGAACAAGTTCGCTGATGGGGTATGGTGTAATTGGCAACACGGCTGATTCTGGTTCAGTTGTTCTAGGTTCGAGTCCTGGTACCCCAGCGCTGCAGTGCAGCTTTGCTCCCGTCGTCTAGTGGCCCAGGACGCCGCCCTCTCAAGGCGGTAGCGGCGGTTCGAATCCGCTCGGGAGTACGAGAATTTCCCTCTCAAAAGTAGTTAAGGCTCCGTCGTCTAGTGGCCTAGGACGCCGCCCTCTCAAGGCGGTAGCGGCGGTTCGAATCCGCTCGGGGCTACATTGAAGCGGACTCCTCATGGAGTCCGTTTTTTTGTTGCCCTCAAATTGGATAGTGCTACTATCGATACATGAGCTATCTAATTGAGGTTCCCGATGGAAACGTGGTGCCGCACGGTGTGACCCTGATGAGCTGGGAACGCAAGCCGCACGGGTGGTGCCGTGGAGACGCGTGCGTCCCGGCGTTCCGGGCCGCCGCGGCCGAGTCCGCCGAGGGGGTGGACGTCGTGAGGTTCGCCGAACTCCTCGGGTGTCCCGTGGTCGCCGGTGACGGGGTCGTCGCCGTGGGCGAGCCCGCCGGTTCCGATCTGAGCACCGCGCCCGACTTCACGCTCGACGGGTTCACCCTGTCGTCGCTGCGGGGGAGGAAGGTCGTCCTCGTCTTCTGGGCGTCGTGGTGCGGCTGCCGCTACGACCTGCCGGCCTGGTTGGCCCTCGACGCGGAACTGCCCGTGGAGATCGTCCCGATCTCGCTCGACCGCGACCGTGCCGACGCCGCGGAGTGGCACGACGGGCCGGTCGACAGCGAGGGCGTCGTGGCCGACCTCTACAACGTGATCAACGTCCCGACCGTGGTCTGGATCGACGAGGACGGCCGGATCGCCCGCCCTCAGGACACCATGACCGCGACCGACACCTTCCGCGCCATGAACGGCCTCTCCTCCGAGGCGGCCGTCGCGGCGCTGCGCCACTGGGCGCTGACCGGGGAGTCGGCCGCGTCGGGCCAGGGCCTGCGCCGGTCCACCGAGGAGGAGCGGACCGCCCGCCTGCACGCCAGGATCGCGGCCTGGGCGTTCCGGGAAGGACGTCCGGACCAGGCGCGGCACCACCTGACCGTCGCGGCCGAGCTGGCGCCGCATGACGTGGCGATCAGGCGCGGGCTGATGCCGCTCGACGGCGTCGACCCGTTCGGCGACGCCTATTTCGCGCTCAGGAGCGAACTGGAGAACGCCGGGATCCCGGTCTACCGGCCGCTACCGGACTGGTCCGCCGTCCGAACGAGCGGCGTGTAGGCGCACCAGGGTCGGTTGCCGCGCCGATTTGCCCCAGACCCTTGCTGGGTTCCAAAATTAGACTCATGACGACCACGATGCAGAGCCGCACGCACTCCTGGGTCCCGCCGACGATCCCCGCCGACATCGCCGAGATGTCCGGCCTGGAGTTCCTTCAGGCCATGCTGGACGGGAAGATCCCGCCGCCCCCGATCGCGGGCACGCTCGGGTTCACGATGCTGAAGGTCGAGAAGGGCCTGGCCCTGTTCGAGGGGGAGACGGGCGAGCACCAGTACAACCCGATGGGTACCGTCCACGGCGGCTACTTCTCCACGCTGCTCGACTCGGCCCTCGGGTGCGCGGTGATGTCGGCCCTCCCAGCGGGGAGCGCCTACACCACGGTCCAGCTCAACGTGAACATGATCAGGCCCGCCTTCGCGCACACCGGGCCGCTGCGCTGTGAGGCGAAGACCCTGCACGTCGGACGGACCACCGCCACCGCCGAGGGGTCGCTCGTGGGCGTGAACGACGGCAAGCTCTACGCCCACGGCACCACGACGTGCGCCGTCTTCCCGCTGAGGTGACTAGTCGCCGCTGCGCGCCTTGAACAGCGCCCGCTTGGCGGCCTTGCCGACGTTGCGGTCGGGGTGGGCCTCGGCGATGGCTTCGAGGAGTTCGTCGAGGTGGGGGTGGCGGACCTTCCAGATCACGTCGAGCAGGCTGATCAGGTCGGTCGCCGGGCCGATGTCCTCCAGGCTGCTGACGAACTCGGCGCGGCCCAGGCCCGCCGAGATGGTCCACATGTCGAGGATCAGCCAGTGGGTGTCGGCCGGGGTGGGCTCCGGCGCGTCTTCGACCTCGAGCTGGGTGAGGTGGGTCGCGGCGTAGGAGCGCAGCGACTCCTCGTTGAGGGCCTTGCGCCAGGCGGGGACGGCCACCTCGCCGAGCTGACCGACCAGGGAGGCGGCCTGGACGCGTACGAGAGCGTCGGACTCGTCTTCCACGGCGGCGCCCAGCAGTTCCTCGGCGGCCTGGGCGGGCTCGCGCAGGCGCATCCAGGCGGCGAACTCGGCGTCGGCCTCTTCCTCGGACATGTCGGCGCTGAGCGACAGCAGGTCGTGGGCCGTCATCGCGTCGATGGCGGGGCGGGCGTCGATGTCGAGGTCGGCCTCGTCGACCAGGTGGACGACGCCCTCGGTGCCTAGGGAGGTCAGCTTGATCGTCTCGCCGTCGACCTCGGCCATGCCGTAGCCGCTCAGCCAGGCGAGCACGGAGACCAGCGGGTCGCCTGCCGCCTCCCAGGCGGCGTCGCCCAGGTCGTCGTAGTCGCGGACCGCTTCGGCCAGCTCCTCGCGCAGCTCGTCGAGCGGTTTCTGGCCGCCCCCGAGCAGGACGCGGATCAGCGTCTCGCGGGTCAGGCCGGACAGGGCCAGGGTCAGCTCGTCGTCTTCGAGCTCGGGGTCGCCGTAGTCGACCGAGCCGAGGCCGAGCATCCAGGCGTCGAGGACGTCTTCGTCGTCGTCGAACGGCCAGGCGGCGGTGTCGGAGTCGATGCCCACGGTGTCGTCGCCGGTGGGGGCGACGAACTCCAGGTCGATCGCGAGGTTCCAGAGGTTCCACAGGTTCGGCGGGCCGTCGAGACCGAGGGCGGTCACGGCCTCGTCGACCTCGCTGTCGGCCAGCAGCGTGTCGGTGCCGACCTTGCGGTCGGTGCCGATCCAGACGGACAGGTCACGGGCCTGCGCGATCAGCGGCACCAGGCGGGCCTGGGCGGCCAGTTCGCCGTCGGGGCGCAGCCGCAGGGTGGGCAGCTCGGCGATCTCGTCGGCGAAGGGCTCGAAGTCACCGAGACCGTCGTCCTCCTCGCCGTCGTCCTCGTCGTCCCACTCCTGCTCGCCGATGTCCTCCATGCGGTCGACGAAGTCGTCTTCCAGCGCGTCGAGCTCGTTGAGCAGCAGCTCGATCCGGTCGGAGCCGACCGTCAGACGGCTGGTCTCGTCGAGGAAGGTGAGGTAGGCCCGCAAGGACGGCACCATCACGTCGGCGGCGGCGTCGGGGTCTTCGACCACCTGGGGCAGTCGCTCCAGGAGAAGGGGGCGCAGATCGTCGCGGCGCCAGTGGCCCACGTCGGAACGCTGGCTCAGGCGGTGCCACAGGGCTGCCGAGCCGACCAGGTCGGGGTCGCTTTCCGGGGCGTTGGCCGGCACCCAGAGAAGGAATTCCTGGAGCAGTGGACGCAGTTCAGCCGCGGCTGCCTCAATGCGATCTGTCACCCCGCCAGCCTAGGCCCAACGGACGGGGCCATCTAACCGGTTAGCCCTTGTTCAGGCCCCGGTTCAGGCCCCGTTGGCGCCCGCCCGGCGCATCGACTCGGTGATGCGGTCGGCGGCGCTGACGACGGGGGCGGCGTGGAGGCGGCCGGGGGTGCGGGTGAGACGCTCTATGGGACCCGAGACCGACACTGAGGCGATCACCTTGCCGCCCGCGCCCCGGATGGGCGCCGAGACCGAGGCGACGCCCTGCTCGCGCTCGCCGACGCTGTGGGCCCAGCCGCGCCGCCGCACGCTGGCGAGGGTGGCGGCGGTGAACTTGGCGCCGCGCAGGCCCCGGTGGAGCCGGTCGGGCTCCTCCCAGGCCAGCAGGATCTGGGCGGCCGACCCGGCGGTCATCGGCAGCGCCGACCCGACCGGCACGGTGTCGCGCAGGCCGCTGGCGCGTTCGGCCGCGGCGACGCAGACCCGCTCGTCGCCCTGACGGCGGTAGAGCTGGGCGCTCTCCCCGGTGAGGTCACGCAATTGGGTCAGGACGGGACCCGCGACGGCCAGCAGCCGATCTTCGCCGGCGGCGGTGGACAATTCGGACAACCTCGGCCCCAATATGAAACGCCCCTGCGTGTCGCGGGTGACGATCCTGTGGTGTTCGAGCGCCACCGCGAGCCGGTGGGCGGTGGGCCGGGCCAGCCCTGTGGCCTGGACCAACTGCGCCAGCGACGCCGGTCCGGCCTCCAGGGCGTTGAGCACGAGGACGGCCTTGTCGAGTACGCCGACTCCGCTAGAGTTGTCCATACCCCGATACTGCCGTCTCGCTATCCGAGATGCAACCGCAGTAGCGGCGGTATGAGGATACGCTGTCCATATCCCGATATTTCTATCTCATGATAAGAGATGAGGAGGCGTTGGAGACCATGGGACGCACACTGGCCGAGAAGGTCTGGGAGCAGCACGTCGTCAGGCGTGCCGAAGGTGAGCCCGACCTGCTCTTCATCGACCTCCACCTCATTCACGAGGTGACCAGCCCGCAGGCGTTCGACGGGCTCCGCATGGCCGGGCGGCCGGTACGCCGGCCCGATCTGACCATCGCCACCGAAGACCACAACGTGCCGACGATCCGCGGCCCGATCTCCGACCCGGTGTCCCGTGCCCAGGTCGAGACGCTGCGCAAGAACACCGCCGAGTTCGGCATCCGGCTCCACCCGATGGGCGACGCCGGGCAGGGCGTGGTGCACATCATCGGCCCGCAGTTCGGGCTGACCCAGCCGGGCATGACGATCGTCTGCGGCGACAGCCACACCTCGACCCACGGCGCCTTCGGCGGCATCGCGTTCGGCATCGGCACCTCCGAGGTCGAACACGTGCTGGCCACGCAGACGCTGCCGGCCTACCGGCCGAAGACGATGGCGATCGAGGTCAAGGGCGCGCTGCCCTACGGCGTCACGGCCAAAGACCTGATCCTGGCGATCATCGCCCAGATCGGCACCGGCGGCGGCCAGGGCTACATCGTCGAATACCGGGGCGAGGCCATCCGCGCCCTGTCGATGGAAGGCCGCATGACGGTCTGCAACATGTCCATCGAGGCGGGCGCCCGCGCCGGCCTGATCGCCCCCGACGAGACCACCTTCAACTACCTCAAGGGCCGTCCGCACGCCCCTGAGGACGCCGCGTGGGACCAGGCGGTCGAATACTGGAAGACGCTGCGCACCGACGACGACGCCGTCTTCGACAAGGTCGTGGAGATCGACGCCGCGACGCTCTCCCCGTTCGTGACCTGGGGCACGAACCCGGGCCAGGGCGCGCCGCTGAGCTCGGTCGTCCCGGCGCCCGAGCAGTTCGGCGACCCGATCGAGCGCTCCTCCGCCGAGCGGGCGCTGGAGTACATGGGGCTGACCGCGGGCACCCGGCTCACCGACGTCGAGGTCGACACGGTGTTCGTCGGGTCGTGCACCAACGGCCGGCTCGAAGACCTCCGGGCCGCCGCCGAGATCCTCCAGGGCCGCCAGGTCCGCACCCGCACGCTGATCGTGCCGGGCTCGATGATGGTCAAGCTCCAGGCCGAGGCCGAAGGGCTGCACGAGGTGTTCCGGGCCGCCGGGGCCGAGTGGCGGGAGGCCGGGTGCTCGATGTGCCTGGGCATGAACCCCGACATCCTCGCGCCGGGGGAGCGCAGCGCCTCCACGTCCAACCGCAACTTCGAGGGCCGGCAGGGCAAGGGTGGCCGCACCCACCTGGTGTCGCCGCAGGTCGCCGCCGCGACCGCCGTCACCGGCAAGCTGACCGCCCCCGCCGACCTCGTCTGACCCGGAGACCCACGATCATGGACGCCTTCGTCACCCACACCGGCACCGCCGTCCCGCTGCGGCGCAGCAACGTCGACACCGACCAGATCATCCCGGCCGTCTGGCTCAAGCAGGTCAGCCGCACCGGTTTCGAGAAGGGCCTGTTCGCGGCCTGGCGCGAAGACCCGTCGTTCGTGCTGAACGACCCCGCCTACAGCGGCGCCTCGATCCTGGTCTCCGGCCCCGACTTCGGTACCGGCTCCTCCCGTGAGCACGCCGTCT
Source organism: Herbidospora mongoliensis (assembly GCF_001570545.1). GTDB lineage: Bacteria > Actinomycetota > Actinomycetes > Streptosporangiales > Streptosporangiaceae > Herbidospora > Herbidospora mongoliensis. The sequence goes on from NZ_BBXD01000010.1 coordinate 197,974, forward strand.
GGGCCCTGCAGCAATACGGCTTCCGCGCCGTCATCGCCGCCCGCTTCGGCGACATCTTCCGCAACAACTCCACCAAGATGGGCCTGCTCCCGGTGATCCTGTCCCCGGAGGCGGTGGAGACCCTCCAGAAGGCCATCGAGGCCGACCCGGCGACCGAGATCACCGTCGACCTGTCCGAGCGTCAGGTGCGCGCCGTGGGCGAGGCGTGGTCGTTCGAGATCGACGACTACACCCGCTGGCGGCTGCTCGAGGGCCTCGACGACATCGGGCTGACCCTGCGGCACGCCGACGCCATCACGGCGTACGAGAGCGAGCGGCAGCCGTGGCTGCCGAAGACGGCCTGACGCGGCCGGAAGACGAACCGGAAGCCGAACTGGCGCGGCGGCTGCGCGACACGCAGCGCCGCGTCAGGGACCTTCCCGTCACCGGCGAGGAGCGAGAACGCCTCGCCCGGCGGCTTCTCGCTATCTGTGATGTGGCAAAGCGTGACATTCCCCACGCAACTACCCGGTTGGACAGCTTGATCGCCTTCCTGGACGGGGAATTCGACACGCCGAGTAGCGGTGAATTCACGTAAGGTGATTGAGTCGCACGCGTTCCTCCCCTACTTTCAAAGCGCGTAAGGGGGAGGAACCACATGAACAAGAAGGAACTCGTCGACGCCATCGCCGACCGCGTCGGTGACAAGAAGACGGCGGCCGAAGCGATCAACGCGGTCATCGACGCCATTCAGCAGGCAGTGGCCAGTGGCGACAAGGTCTCGATCACCGGCTTCGGCGCTTTCGAAATGGCGCACAAGCCGGCCCGCACCGCTCGGAACCCTTCCACGGGGGATCCGATCAAGGTGGCCGAGAGCTGGGCACCCAAGTTCCGTCCGGGGGCCGATTTCAAGGAACTGGTCAACGCGGGCGGAAAGAAGCAGCAGAAGAAGAAGTAGCGAAGCGAGACGCGGACGGCCGAAGGCCGGCCGTGGCTCGCGCTCTGAATCTGGCTCAAAGCACGTGGAAAACGGCGCACCCGATCCATTTCGTTTCGGGGGCGCCGTTCCTTTTCAGGGCACCGGGAATGTGCTGAGCGTGATGAACGTGATCGCGCCGTCGGCCAGCACGATGTTGACCCGCTGGCCCGGCCGGAGCAGCCGCAGCGGCCCCGCGTCGAAGGCCTCGGCCGGGAACGGCACCTCGGTGCCGTCGTCGAGGTAGACCGACCCGGAACGGGTCTCGTCGTCGAAGGTCTTCACCGTCGCCTGCACGCCGCCAGGGTAGTCGATGTAGGACGCCAGACCCCGGATGATGATCTCCAGGCCGAGCTCGAAGCGGTAGTCGTTGGACTCGTCGGCGAAGTAGGGCGCCATGGCGGTCATGTTGGGATATTGCTCGGGCGGCAGATCCCGGAAGTAGGCCGACATCTCGTCGCGCTGCTGTTCCCACTCGGTCTCGCCGCTCTCGCGCCAGCGCTCGGCCCAGACGCTCTCCTCGAGGGTGAAGCCGTCGAGGAAGGTCGACAGCAGGTCACCCGCCATCGCGGCGACCCGGTCGGGCATGCCGCTGGAGCGGATGATCGCCACCAGGCGCTCGACGTGGGGGAGCAGTTCGGGCGTGAAGGGCACGTGGGCCATGGAGATCCACGCCATGTCGCGGTGTTCGCTCAGCCGCCGACGGCCGTTGCGGGCGAAGTCCTTGAGCTGCTCGGCCCAGTTGGCCGGGTCGGGGTCGGGCAGGGTGTGGCCGTCGAACATCCGGGTGTACATGAGCCGGAAGAGGTCGCTCTTGTTCTCGACGTGCGCGTAGAGGGCGGACACCGCCACGCCGAGCTCGGCCGCCACCTGGCGCATGCTGATCCGGTGGTAGCCCTCGCGGTCGAGGACGACGAAGGCGGCCTCGATGATGCGGGCGCGGGTGAGCGGGACCCGCGCGGGACGCTTGGGTTCCTTGTCCTTCTCCCACGGGGGCGTCGGCATGATCATGCCTCTACCTTCTCACTCCATTGTGCTGAACAGTGTTCTTGTGTGGTGAACAGTGTTCATGCTAGAACAGTGTTCATTCGCTATTGAACACTGTTCTCCTCCCGGGGGTAAACCATGTCCCAGTCAGTCGCGGAATCAGCCGCGGCCCAGGGCTACCGGTGGCGGTGGCCGGCCCTCTTCGTCATCCTCGGCGCCGAGATCATGGACCTGATCGACGCCATGGTCACCAACATCGCGGGTCCGCACATCCAGGCCGAGCTGGGCGGCTCCGAGACGCTGCTCCAGTGGCTCGGCGCCGCCTACACCCTGGCCATGGCCACGGGCCTGCTCACCGGAGGCCGTCTCGGTGACGTCTTCGGCCGCCGCCGCATGTTCCTCGTCGGCGCCGTGGGCTTCACCCTCAGCTCCCTGCTGTGCGGGGTCGCCATGTCGCCCGAGATGCTCGTCGGCTCGCGGGCCCTCCAGGGCCTGTTCGCCGCGGTCATGCTGCCGCAGGGGCTCGGCATGATCCGCGAGATGTTCCCGCCCGCGGAGATGGGTAAGGCGTTCGGCATGTTCGGGCCGGTCATGGGCCTGGCCTCGGTCGGCGGGCCGATCCTGGCCGGATTCCTGATCGACGCCGACTTCTTCGGCACCGGGTGGCGCATGATCTTCCTGATCAACCTGCCCATCGGGCTGCTGGCGCTCGCGGGGGGCCTGCGCTATCTGCCGGAGTCGAAGTCGCCCAACCCGCCCTCGCTCGACCTGCTCGGCGTCGTGTTCGCCTCGGCCGCCGGGCTGCTCATCGTCTTCCCGCTGGTCCAGGGCCGCGAGCACGACTGGCCCGCGTGGGCGTTCGTGATGATGGCCGCCTCGGTCGCGGTGTTCGGGCTGTTCGGGTGGTACCAGGCCCGGCGCACCCGGACGGGCCGTGACCCGCTCGTCGAGGGCAGCCTGTTCCGCAAGCGCGCCTTCAACGGCGGTCTGGTCACCGGCCTCGTCTTCTTCGCCGGCATGTCGGGGTTCATGCTGGTCTTCAACCTCTACACCCAGATCGGGCTGCACTACTCGCCGCTCAAGGCGGGCCTGGCGGGCGTCCCGTGGTCGGTCGGCATGATCATCGGGTTCGGGCTGGCCCAGCCGCTGCTCAAGTTCGGCCGCCGCTGCCTTCAGGGCGGCACCCTGCTGATGACCCTCGGCGTCGTGCTGGTCTGGGTGACCCTCCAGATCGCCGGGATCGGCGTCACCCCCTGGCAGCTCACCCCCGGCCTGATCGTCACCGGCATCGGCATGGGCCTGCTGATGGCGCCCTTCTTCAACCTGGTCCTCGCCGGAGTGGAGGACCGCGAGTCCGGGTCGGCGTCGGGCGCGCTCACCGCGGTGCAGCAACTCGGCGGGGCGCTCGGCGTCGCGCTGCTCGGCACGGTCTTCTTCGGCCGCCTGGGCGACATCCCGAGCCCGGAGACCTTCGAGAGCGCGATGGAGACCACGCTCTGGGTGACCGCGGGGATGCTGCTGCTCACCTTCGTGGTGTCGTTCCTGCTGCCCAAGCACGTGAAGGAAGAAGACCTACAGCACTAGGCGCGCCACGGCGGCGGTGTGAGGGCCCAGGCCCAGCGCCGCCGCCGCTCTGAGGTCCTCGATCGTGTCGACGTCGCGGCGGACCGAGTCGACGTCGTCGAGGCAGAGCTCCTTGGCGCCACCCGTCAGATGCCGGGCCCTGGACTCGCCGCCGAATCGCGGCCGGAAGGGGATCCCGGGGCGGACCGCGTACAGGACGGTCCCCACATCGGCGGCGTCGGGCAGGAACGCCTGGTCGAACTCCGCCGCGGCGGCCAGCACGCGCGCCAGCTCACGGGGGCGGAGCGCGGGCAGGTCGGCCTGCAGGGCGGCGACCGCGCCGGCGGCGTGCGCCGCTCCGGCGCGCAGGGCCGCGTTCAGCCCGACATCGGGGTCGTGGACGACCTCCGCCCCCAACCCCGCCACCACCTCGGCCGGTCGGGGGTCGGCGGTCACCACGATCACCCGCCCGACCCCGGCGGTCGCGAGCGCGGCCGTCACCGTGTCGGCGGCCACCGCGACCGCGAGGTCCTCGCGGTGCGGCCCGACAGCGGCGGCCAGCCGGGTCTTGGCCCTGATCAGCGTCTTGACGGGGATGACCATCGTCCATCCGAGCCCTTGCATGCCCCCAGCATCGCGCCTCGACATCCGCTCGGGCCAACCGGGACACTGGAAGGTCACAGCCGTAATCCGCACGAGGTGTTCGATGAGCCGTCGCCGCCCCGGACGACCGTCCCTTTTCTGGGAGTCGGTCGCCGTCGTGATCATCAAGCCGCTCTCCACGCTACTGGTGAGGCACGACTGGCGCCGGACCGACCGTGTCCCCCGCACGGGCGGTGTCATCATCGTGACCAACCACCTGTCGCTGACCGACCCGGTGCTGCTCGGCCACTTCCTCTGGGCCGCCGGGCGCTGGCCGGTCGTGCTGGCCAAGTCGGGCCTGTTCAAGGTCCCGGTCCTGGGCCGGGTGCTCGTCGCACTGCGCGCCATCCCCGTCTACCGGGGGCGCTCCGACGCCAACAACTCCCTGGCCGACGCCGAGGAACGGCTGGCCGAGGGCGGCTGCATCCTCTTCTATCCCGAGGGCACCATCACCCGCGATCCCGGCCTGTGGCCGATGGCCGGCAAGACCGGCGCGGCCCGCCTGGCCCTGGCGACCGGCGTCCCGGTGGTCCCGATCGCCCACTGGGGGGCGCAGGAACTGCTGCCGTACGGAGAGAGGAAACCTCGCCTGTTCCCCCGCAAGACCTTCACGGTGATCGCCGGTGAACCGGTCGACCTGTCGGGGTTCGCCGACCGCCCGGCCGAGGCGACGGCGGAGATCATGCGGGCCCTCACGCTGCTGCTCGCCGAGCTGCGAGGCGTGAAGGCGCCTGACATCTAACTAGCGCGTACGGTGAGTTCCATGACCAAGGCTGCCGTTTTCGGTTCCGGTTCGTGGGGCACGATGTTCGCGCTCATCCTCGCCGAGGCGGGCACGGAGACCACGCTGTGGGGCCGTCGGCCCGAGCTCATCGAGGCGATCGACGAGCGCCACGAGAACCCCGACTACCTGCCCGGACTCCGGCTGCCCGACCTGCTGCGCGCGACCACCGACCCGGCCGAGGCGATGGACGGCGCCGACTACGTCGTGTTGGCCGTGCCGTCGCAGACGCTCCGCGAGAACCTGGCGAAGTGGCGGCCCTGGCTGCCGCCCCAGGCGGTCTTGGTGAGTTTGATGAAGGGCATCGAGCTGTCCACCACCAAGCGCATGAGCGAGGTCATCGCCGAGGTCGGCGAGGTGCCGCCGGAGCGCATCGCGGTCGTGTCGGGGCCGAACCTGGTGGGGGAGCTGGCCAAGCGCCAGCCGGGGTCGACGGTCGTGGCGTGTCCGGACGAATCGGTGGCCGCCCGGTTGCAGGAGGCGATCCACCTGCCCTGGTTCCGGACGTACACCAACAGCGACGTGATCGGGGTCGAGGTCGGCGGCGCGGTCAAGAACGTCATCGCGCTCGCGGTCGGGGTGTCGGCCGGCATGGGCCTGGGTGACAACATGGCCGCGACCCTGATGACCAGGGGCCTGGCCGAGATCTCCCGGCTGGGCGTGGTGCTGGGCGCCGACCAGCACACCTTCGCCGGGCTCGCCGGCATGGGCGACCTCATCGCGACATGCACCTCTCCGCTGTCCAGGAACCGCACCTTCGGTGAGAACCTCGGGCGCGGCATGACCCTGGAAGAGGTCATCTCGGTGACCAAGCAGACCGCCGAGGGGGTCAAGTCGTGCGAGTCGGTGCTGGAACTGGCCAGGAAGCACGACATCGAGATGCCCATCACCGAGGTGGTCGTCGGCGTGGTGCACGACGGGATGACCCCCGGCGAGGCCGCGATGCTGCTGATGTCCCGCACTCCAAAGCCCGAGCGCTACGTGTAGGCACCCGACGCGTTGGGCTCTTTGCCCCGAGCTCGGACCTGACGAGGCGTTTTTCCGACCTCGACAGGATAGATTCGGACCTCATGAACCGGATTCGAGTCGCCGTCGTGTTCGGCGGACGCAACTCCGAGCACGCGGTGTCACTGATGGGCGCCGGGAGTGTCCTGTCGGTGATCGATAGAGATAGATACGACGTCGTGCCGATCGGCATCGCGACCGACGGCCGGTGGGTCATCGCGGCCGACACCCAGAGCTACGCCATCGAAGACGGCGCCCTCCCGGTCGTCGACACCAGCGGATCGGCCCTGGCCATCCCGCCGGGTGACGGTTCCCTGGTCGTGCTCGACGCCGGAGACATCCCGCGCTCGATCGGCGCGGTCGACGTGGTCTTCCCGGTCATGCACGGCCCCTTCGCCGAAGACGGCACCATCCAGGGACTGCTGGAGATGGCCGGGGTCCGCTACGTCGGCTCCGGGGTCCTCGCGAGTGCCGTTGGTATGGACAAGGCGTACATGAAGGCGGTCCTGAAATCGGCCGGGCTGCCGGTGGGGCCGTATGTCGTGGTGGCCGACCGGGCCTGGCGCACCGACCGCCACCGGGTGCTCAAGGAGATCGAGGAGCTCGGCTGGCCGGTGTTCGTGAAGCCCGCGCGGGCCGGGTCGTCGCAGGGCATCTCCAAGGCCTCCTCGCCCGAGGAGCTGGAGACGGCGATCGAGTTCGCCCGCGAGCACGACCCGAAGGTCCTGGTCGAGGCGGCCATCGCCGGTCGCGAGATCGAGTGTGCCGTGCTTCAGGGGCTGGGCGACGAACCTGCGGCGGCGAGCGTGCCGGGTGAGGTGCTGGTCACCGGCGGGCAGGAGTTCTTCGACTTCGAGGCGAAGTACTACCCCGACCAGATGGCCCTGAAGGTGCCCACCGACCTGCCCGACGAGGTCTCGGAAGAGCTCAGGGCCATGGCGGTGCGCGCTTACGACTCGCTCGGTTGCGAGGGGTTGTCGCGGGTGGACTTCTTCTACACACCCGACGGTGAGCTGGTCCTGAACGAGATCAACACGATGCCCGGATTCACGTCACTCTCGGTGGCGCCCCAGCTGTGGGCGGCGACGGGGCTGACCTACCCGGAACTCGTCGACCGGCTGATCCAGCTCGCGCTCCAGCGCCCGCTCGGACTGCGCTAGGGAATCGTCGCCTTGATCGGTTCGGCGAGATCGACCAGGACGCTGCCCGGCTGATGGTTCGCGGAGATCGTCACCTCGACGTAGGCCTCCCTGTTCACCGCGGTGAACAGGGTGGGCAGCTGGGGATCGGCGAACCAGCCGACCCCGTTGACGTCGCTCACCTCTGCGGTCGGTTCCATCGCGGCCGGGCGGCTCACGCCGCAGCGCAACGCGATCTCTCCGGGCCCCCACACGGCGGTGTAGGGGGACACCGGATCGGTCTCGGCGCGCTCCAGCCCCTCGATGGTGGCCGGAAGCTTCGCCGTCAGTGCCTGGCAGGCGGTCGCGGCGGCCCCTTCAGGGGCGGGCGGGTCGAGGGCGACCACTTGGGAACACCCCGCCGCCAGCATCGCCACCACGATCAACGAGCCAGGCTTCATATGTGGACGATAGGGCAGGTCAGCGTGCGGGTGATCCCTCTTACGGACTGGATCTGGGCGACCACGAGCTTGCCCAGTTCGTCGACGTTCCTGGCCTCGGCCCGGACGATCACGTCGTAGGGCCCGGTCACGTCTTCGGCCTGGGTGACCCCTTGGATCTTCGCGATGGTTTCGGCCACCGCAGCGGCCTTGCCGACCTCGGTCTGGATAAGGATGTAGGCCTGCACCATCAGGTCCTCCCGGGATTGATCACCACCGAAAGGTCAAGGTACCCCGAACACCAGGAGGTGTGACATCACAGTCGGAGAACTCGGCGAATTCGGTGTTGTTGGCCGGATAACGGGGCGTCTGCCCCAAGGCGCGACAGTCCTCCTCGGCCCTGGAGACGACGCCGCGATTCTGCGCGCGCCGGACGGCAGGGTCGTCGTCACGACGGACATGCTCCTTGAGGGTAGACACTTTCGCCGCGATTGGTCCAGTCCGTACGAGATCGGTCGAAAAGCCGCAGCTCAGAATCTTTCCGACATTTCTGCCATGGGGGCGGTGGGGACAGGGCTTTTCGTGGGCCTGGGCATACCCGCTGACCTGTCCGTGACCTGGCTCGACTCCCTGATCGACGGCCTGCGTGACGAGTGCGCCGTCGTCGGGGCCAGCCTGGCCGGCGGAGACGTGACGCGGTCCGATTCCGTGGTCCTGGGCGTCACGGCTCTGGGAGATCTTCAGGGCCGCGCGCCCGTCACCCGGTCGGGGGCCCGGCCCGGTGACGTGGTGGCCGTGGCGGGGCCTCTGGGGCGGTCGGAGGCCGGGTTGCGGCTCCTCTTGGCGGAATTGTCGGGTTTTGACGAATTGGTGGACGCGCACCGGCGACCCCGCCCGCCGTACCCTGAGGGGCCCCGCGCGGCTCTCCTGGGCGCGACGGCGATGCTCGACGTCAGCGACGGCCTGCTGCAGGATCTCGGTCACATCGCCAAGGCCAGCGGGGTGGCGCTCGTCCTCAATCCCTTCGAGGTGCCCGAAGATCTCGCGGCGGCGGCCAAGGCGCTCGGGGCCGACCCTGTCGACTGGATGCTCACCGGGGGTGAGGATCACGGACTCGCGGCGACCTTCCCATCGGGCGTTCTCCTGCCGCCCGAGTGGCGGATTGTAGGAAATGTGGCCGAAGGGGATGGAGTACAGGCCGGAGGGCGGGAGAATGTGCGCGGGGGTTGGGATCACTTTCGAGGATGATGGGAACTTTGTGACAGCGGCAGCGTGACCTGTTATGAAGGTTGCCGGGTGCAGATCAGGAAGGACCAGGAATGGGGCGCCACCGGGCCGGACGTACGGCCACGACCCCGGTCAAGAAAACCACGGTTCCCAAGCCGACGGTCGAGGAGACCGGCGGCTCACCGACAGGTCCGGCATCGGCCGCGCCGGTTCCGAACCCGAGTGATCCGTTGCCCTCAGGTCCCCTCGCCGCCCCCGTCCAAGCTCCGGCCGGACCGGCGACCGACCCGCAGGGCAGCCCTTCCACGGGACCGTTGCAGCGTTACGGCGGGCCCGCTCCGATCCTTCCGCTGACCTCCTCTTCCGCGGGCCTGGGTCGCGCTTCGACAGGCGCCTTCGCGGCTCCCGGCAGGCAGTCGGCCGATCCGCAGGGCGGCCCTTCAACCGGCCCCTTCACGGGACCGATGCAGAATCCTGGCGGGCCCTCGACCGGGCCGATCGCTGATCCTCCGGCGGCCCCGGCTCCGGCTGTTCCTTCGACCGGCGCGTTCGCGGCGCAGGTTCCCGGCAGGCCGGTGAGCGTAGTCCCCGCGCCCGGGTCGTCGCACATTCCTTCGACGGGTGCGTTCGTGGCTCCCGTCGGGCCGGCGGATTCTCCGGCGGGTCCGGGTCGTGGTGGTCCGTCGACCGGTCCGTTCACCGGTCCGGTCCCGGTCGCCCGTCCTGTGCCCGATCCACTGGCGGGTCCAGGCGTGGGTGATGCCGCGACCGGTCCGATCACGGGACCGGTTCCCGCTGGTCTGATGGCCGATCCCGGGAGCGATCCTGCCGGGCCTCGGGGCCGGCGGTCCGGCGGGCCGTCCACTGGCCCGGGTGGGACCGAACCTCTGGCGGCGCAGGCTCCCGATGATCGGGCGACCGGGCCGATCACGGCTCCGGTCCGGTTCGCCCGTGAACCCGCCGCCGATCCGGCGGCGGTCGCGCCGGGCACCGCGCAGCTCACCTATCGGTGGCCCGACGGCGAGGGGGAGGCCGTCACCGGTGAGACGCCCGCCACCGAGACGCCCGAGCCCGGCACGCCCCGGCCCGGACGGCGGCGTAGGACCAAGCAGGCGAGCACCCTGGCCCGGTCGCGGCGGATGGCCGTGATCTCCGGGGTCGCGGTCGTCGCCGCGGTCTGCCTGACCGTGGCGGGCATCCGGCTGACCTCCGGCGGGACCGAGCTCGTCGTCGTGCCGACGCCCAGTGAGGTGTCGGCGCCGCCGCCCTCGCCGACGCCGCAGAAGGCCTCGCCGAGCCCCACGCCCAAGGTCTCCGAGTCGGCGCAGGCCACCTCGCGGCCGCACCCGCAGCCGGTGGTCACCAAGCCCAAGCCGAGCCCCAAGCCCAAACCGACCACGCCCACGCCCGAGCCGCCTCCTGTCGAGGTCGACCTCGACACCGGGCCGACCCAGCCGGGGCTCGGGTTCGATCCGGGGCGGTAACTGATTGGATGTCGGCATGACCCCACCGCGCGTGCTGACGATCGCGGGCTCCGATTCCGGCGGTGGCGCCGGGATCCAGGCCGACCTGAAGACGATGCTGGCCAACGGCGTCCACGGCATGAGTGTGCTGGCCGCCGTGACGGCGCAGAACTCGCTGGGCGTGCAGGGCTACTGGGAGCTGCCGCCCGAGGCGGTGCGGGCCCAGCTCGACTCGGTGCTCTCCGACATCGGCGTCGACGCGGTGAAGACCGGCATGCTGGCCTCGCCCGTGCTGGTCGAGACGGTCGCCGGGGTGCTCGCGGCGGTCGACGCGCCGATCGTGGTCGATCCGGTCGGGGTGTCCAAGCACGGTGATCCCCTGCTGGAGCCGGCCGCGGTCGACGTGCTCAAGGCCCGGCTGCTGCCGCTGGCCACCGTCGTGACCCCCAACCTGTGGGAGGTCGAGCAGCTCACCGGCGTGAAGGTCGAGGCCGAGGAGCAGATGATGGCGGCGGCCGAGGCCGTTCTCGCGCTCGGGCCGAAGTGGGCGCTGATCAAGGGCGGCCACCTGCCGGGCGAGCCGGTCGACCTGCTGACCGACGGCGAGACCGAATATCGCTACGGCGCCGAACGCCACGGCAACCGTCACACCCACGGCACCGGCTGCACCCTCGCCTCGGCCATCGCCTCGCACCTCGCCCACGGCGAGTCGGTGCCCGACGCGGTCAGGCTGGCCAAGGAATACGTGACCGGCGCCATCGCCAACGGCTTCGCGCTCGGGGCGGGCATCGGCCCGGTCGACCACGCCTGGCAGTGGCGGCCCCTCGACGTCGTGCAGTAATAAGACGTACCGGAGAAACACGAAAAGGCCCGTCCCCGGAGGGCGGGCCTTTTTCGATGGGTCTAGCGGGTGACCTTCCCGGCCTTGATGCAGGAGGTGCACACGTTCAGCCGCTTCGGCGTCCCGTTGACCGTCGCGCGCACGGTCTGGATGTTGGGCTTCCAGTTACGGCGGGTTCGGCGGTGCGAGTGGGAGACGTTGTTGCCGAAAATCGGCTTCTTAGCGCAGACGTCGCAGACGGAAGCCACGGTCATCGCTCCTTCAAAGAATCAGAGAGCCCGGGTCACCACGGGCAGAAAGGCCAGGCCGAACGGCTGGCCATATGAGGATAGCTGATGTCGGCCAATGCATGTTAAACGAAGGGATCACCCATGCTGGACGTGCTCGACACGCAGGCGCTCCGGGACTGGGCGCGCCGCTCGGCCGACGCGCTCGGCGCGGCCAGGGGCGACATCGACGCGCTGAACGTCTTCCCGATCCCCGACGGCGACACGGGTACGAACATGCACCTCACGCTCCTCGCGGCGGCCGACGCCCTGGACGAGCTGCCCCCGGACGCCGACCGGGAGGCGGCGTGGCGGGCCTTCGCCCACGGCGCGCTCCTGGGGGCGCGCGGGAACTCGGGGGTGATCGTCAGCCAGGCGCTGCGCGGGCTGGCGGAAGTCCTCCGCGGCGCCGACGACCTGAGGAAGGGCCTGACCAGAGCGGCCGAACTCGCCAGGGCGGCGGTGTCCCGGCCGGTCGAGGGGACCGTCCTGAGCGTGCTGACCACGGCCGCCTCGGCGGTGCGGGACCTGCCGGGGGACCTGTCCGTGATCGCCGCGCGGGCGGCCGAGGAGGCGCGGAAGGCGCTGGGGAAGACCACCGGCCAGCTGGAGGTGCTGGCCAGGAACGGGGTCGTCGACGCGGGCGCGGCCGGGCTGGTGATCATCCTTGAAACGCTGGTGGACGTCGTCACGGGCGTCCACAGCCGGCACGAGGTGCCCACCCCCGCCCGGCCGGTGGTCCGCGAGGTGGACGACTCCCAGGGCTACGAGGTCATGTATCTGCTCGACGCCCCCTCCGTCGACACGCTCCGGGCGGAACTCGACGCCCTGGGCGACTCGCTGGTGATCGTGGGCGGGGACGGGCTCTGGAATGTGCACGTCCACGTCGCCGACGCCGGGGCGGCCGTCGAAGCGGGGCTGGCCGCCGGACGGCCCCATCGCATCCGGGTCACCTATCTCGGCGGCCGGGGGCACGTCAGCGGTGGGCGCGGGGTCGTCGCGGTCGCCGCCGGCGAGGGGCTGGGCGCGCTGTTCCGGCAGGCCGGGGCCGTGGTGGTCACCCGGGAACCGGGGTCGTCGCCGCCGCTGGCGGCCGTGCTGGCGGCGATCAGGGAGGCGGGGTCGGAGGTGGCGGTGCTGCCCAACGACGGCGGGACCCGGGCCGTCGCGGCGGCCGCCGCCGAGATCGCCCGTGAGGAGGGCATGGCGGTCAGCGTGCTGCCGACGCTGGCGTCCGTCCAGGGGCTGGCGGCTCTGGCGGTGCACGACGCCGCCCGGCGGTTCGACGACGACGTGCTGGCGATGGCCGAGGCCGCCGCGCACACCCGGCACGGGCATGTCTGGGTCGCCAACCGGGAGGCGTTCACCTCGGCGGGGGTGTGCCGGCCGGGAGACGTCCTCGGGGTCGTGGACGGGGACGTCTCCCTCATCGGCGCGGATCTCGTCACGGTCGCGGGAGAGGTCGCACGGCGGCTGATGTCCGCATCGAGTGAGCTGGTCACGCTGGTCACCGGCGGCGAGACGGGGGAGGGGCTGGCGGTGGCCGTACAGGAGGAACTGGCGGCGGCGCGGCCGGACGTCGAGGTCGTCACCTATGCGGGTGGGCAGGGCGGATATCCGCTGCTCATCGGTGTCGAGTGAAATCTGTCGCCCCGGCGCGGTAGAACTGGTTGTCGTGACCAGGTTCGACGAGCCGTTGAAGCGGGTGGTCGGCGACAAGACCGCCACTCCTCTTGAGAGTGCCCTCGGCGTCGCCACCGTGGGTGAGCTGCTGCGCCACTACCCGCGGCGTTACGCCGAGCGGGGTGAGCTGACCTCGATCGCCTCGCTGGAGAACGACGAGATCGCCACCGTCCGGGGCCGCGTGTCGGCGGTGCAGCGGCGGCCGATGAAGAACCGGCAGGGCACCTGGCTCGATGTCGAGGTCACCGACGGCAAAGACCGAATCCACCTGGCCTTCTTCGGCAAGGGCGCGTTCGTGGCCGAGCAGCGGCTGCCGCCGGGCACCGAGGCGACCTTCTCCGGCAAGGTCAACATCTTCGTCTCCCCGAAGGGCGCGAAACGGCGCTCGCTCACCCACCCCGACTACGTCACCGACGACGAGGAGACCAGCGAGGAGTTCGCCACCGCGCCGGTGCCGATCTACCCGTCGGCGCAGAGCCTGGCGAGCTGGAAGATCGGGCGCGCGGTCCGGCTGATCCTCGACACCCTGTCGCTCGACGACCCTCTCCCGTCCGATCTGCGGGCACGTCACTCGCTGATCGGCCTGGCCGAGGCGCTGACGCTGATCCACCGGCCGCGTGACCAGGGCGACATCGCCCGCGCGCGCAGCCGCCTCAAGTTCGACGAGGCGTTCACCCTCCAGGCCGTCCTGGCCCGCCGCCGCATGGCCGCCGACGCGCTGCCCGCCCGGCCCCGGCCCGGCTGCGCCGACGGCCTGCTCGACGGCTTCGACGGGCGGCTGCCCTTCGAGCTCACCGAGGGCCAGCGGACCGTGGGTCGGGAGATCGCCGCCGACCTCGGACGCGACCATCCGATGCACCGGCTGCTCCAGGGCGAGGTGGGCGCCGGCAAGACCGTGGTGGCCCTGCGCGCGATGCTCCAGGTCGCCGACTCCGGCGGCCAGGCCGCGCTCCTGGCTCCCACCGAGGTCCTGGCCCAGCAGCACCACCGCTCGATCTCCGCGATGCTCGGCGACCTGGCGGGGGGCGGCATGTTCGGCGGCACGTCCGTGGCCTTGCTGACTGGCTCGATGGGGACCGCCGCACGGCGGCAGAACCTGCTCGACGCGGCGTCCGGCGCGGCCGGGATCGTGGTCGGCACCCACGCGCTGCTGCAGGACAAGGTCCAGTTCGCCGACCTGGGGCTGGTCGTGGTCGACGAGCAGCACCGGTTCGGGGTCGAGCAGCGCGACGCGCTGCGGGAGAAGTCCGTGTCCGGGCGTCCCCACGTGCTGGTGATGACGGCGACCCCGATTCCCCGCACGGTCGCCATGACGGTGTTCGGCGACCTGGAGGTCTCGACGCTGTCCCAGCTCCCCTCGGGCCGCGCGCCGATCACCACCCACGTCGTGCCCGCCGCCGAGAAGCCCCACTACCTGGAGCGCACGTGGGAGCGGGTGCGCGAGGAGGTCGGGCTGGGCCGGCAGGCCTACATCGTCTGTCCCCGCATCGGCGACCTGGAGGGCGACGAGGGCGACCTGACCAAAGACGCCGACGAGCGGCGCCCCCCGCTGGCGGTCCTCGAAGTGGCCGAGATGCTGGCCTCGGGGCCGCTGGCGGGCCTGCGGGTCGAGGTCCTGCACGGCAAGCTCCCGCCTGAGGAGAAAGACGCGATCATGCGCTCCTTCACGCGGGGCGAGATTGACGTCATGGTGGCCACGACGGTCATCGAGGTGGGTGTCGACGTGCCGAACTCGTCCGTGATGATCATCATGGACGCCGACCGCTTCGGCGTCTCCCAGCTCCACCAGCTGCGCGGCCGGGTCGGGCGAGGCGGCCTGCCGGGCCTGTGCCTGCTGGTCAGCGAGACCATGCCGGGCGCTCCCGCGCGCGAGCGCCTCGACGCGGTGGCGAGCACCCTCGACGGGTTCGAGCTCTCGCGTGTCGACCTGGAGCAGCGGCGTGAGGGCGACGTGCTGGGCGCGGCGCAGTCGGGGCGGAAGTCGTCGCTCCGCATGCTTCAGCTTCTGCGTGACGAGGATGTCATCGCGGCGGCCCGCGAAGAGGCCCAGAACCTGCTGACGCGCGATCCGGATCTGGCCGACCACCCGGCCCTGAAGGCGGAACTCGACGCGCTGGCGGCGGGCGAACGCGCCGAATACCTGGAGAAGACCTAGGCTCCTCGCCGCCTACGAGCGCCGATCACGCGGGTGGACGCCACTCGCCGCACTTGGGCCTGGATCAGCATCTGCCGGTCGCGGATGGGTCGGTTCGGCTGCGCGTGGGTGGCGACACTTTCCACAGCTGGTCGTTCGGGATCCGTGACGACGAGGTGGCCTGGTTCGAGTGCGCCGGCTGGCTGTGGCCGGGGTGATGGGGGCCCGGTTCTCGGTCGCGCTGCCGTCGTTTCGGCGTGGCGCGGGAGCGGGGGGCGGGGCCCGGGCAGGCGGAGCCGTAACGGAAGAAAGAGTTTTGAAGGCAGTTGCCGCTGGGGCGGTTGGTTGCGAATTGGAAGAGATACGGGAGCGATCCGTGCCGGGGGCTGCCGTGCGGAGGGCCCTGGGTCATATGAATGACCCAGGGCCCAGCCATGGGACGGCCTCCCCCCGAATGCCGTCCCCGGCTGGGCCCACCCTCGGGTCAGGTGCCGAGGGCGCCGGCGTGCGGAAGGGCTCACGATCACGCCGGCCGGCCTTCCCCTGGGTCACCTTGAAGGCCGCAAACTCATAGTGCAGGGCCGCCGCCGTGAACGGAACGAGCCTGGCCGTTCCTTCGCCAGGCATTACCGATCTTTTCCATTCGGCGATCCGGCCTCCGGGGTCCGGGAGAATGGTCGAGTGACTCGCGTAATCGCCGGAACCGCCGGTGGCAGGCGGATCGAGGTCCCGTCAGGCAAGGGAACCCGGCCCACCAGCGACCGCGCCCGTGAGGGCATCTTCTCCACCGTGCTGTCGCTCGCCGGCGTGCCGGAGCGGGTGGCCGACCTCTATGCCGGGTCGGGCGCCATCGGGCTGGAATCGCTCAGCCGGGGTTCGAGCCACGCGCTGCTCGTCGAGTCCGACGCCAAGGCGCTCCGAACGATCAAGGCCAACGTCGCGTCGCTCAACCTCGAGGGAGCGGTCGTGCTGGCTGATCGGGTCGAGCGGCTGGCCGCCCGCCCGTGTGATGGCGAGCCCTACGACTTCGTCTTCGCCGATCCGCCCTACGTGGTCTCCGACGACGTGGTCGAGAAGATGCTGGTCAACCTCAGGGCGAACGGATGGCTGGCCGACGGGGCGCTCGTGGCGGTCGAACGCGAGACCAGAGGGAACGATCTGCGATGGCCCCCCGGTTTCGAGGAGGCCAGGGCCCGTCGTTACGGTGAAGCGACCGTTTGGTACGGTCACGCCAACCAGGGCGATTGAGGGGGTTGTTGTGCGCAGGGTCGTCTGCCCCGGATCTTTCGATCCCGTGACGAATGGCCACCTGGACATCATCGGCCGCACGTCACGTCTGTACGACGAGGTCGTCGTCGCGGTGTTGATCAACATCGAGAAGAAGAGTCTGTTCACCGTCGAGGAACGCATTGACATGCTCCAGGCGGTGACCAAGGAATACGGCAACGTCCGGGTCGAGAAGTTCCACGGCCTTCTGGTCGACTTCGCCCGCCAGCAGGGCATCCCGACGATCGTCAAGGGCCTGCGCGCGGTCAGCGACTTCGACTACGAGCTCCAGATGGCGCAGCTCAACTACCGCATGTCGGGGGTCGAGACGCTGTTCATGTCGACCAACCCCGAATATTCGTTCTTGTCGTCCAGCAGGCTGAAGGAGATCGCCCGCTACGGCGGAGACGTCTCGGGCCTGGTGCCCGACCTCGTCCTCGAGCTGCTGACGGAGCGCTTGCGCGGCTGAGCTCACCGGTCAGGCTGGTATTCTTGCGTTTCGGCCTTGCACGACGGCGTTCATTCGCCATGCCTAAGAGACCAGGATGAAAGTGCACACCCTCAACCCTCGCGCTCCATGGGTTATCGCGACCCATGAACTCGGGCGCCGCCCGGGTTTGATGCGCACGATGAAACCCGTTCTCCCGGCTCCGGCGGATGTCGCGGTCGGCTTGATCGGTGTCCCCAAAGACGCCGACGTCGAGCTGGATCTCCGGCTCGAAGCAGTGATGGAAGGCGTGCTCGTCACGGGCACGGCACGAGCGCCTCTCACGGGAGAGTGCTCGCGCTGCCTGGAACCCCTGTCCTCGAACATTGAGGTCGAATTCCAGGAACTCTTCTTCTACACGGCGGAAGACGCCGCCGAGGACGACCAGATCCTCGACGGCGATCTCTTGGATCTTGAGCCGACATTCCGTGACGCGGCGGTGCTCGCACTGCCGCTGAGTCCGGTGTGCAGCGATGACTGCGCCGGTCTCTGCACGGAGTGCGGAGTCAGGCTGGCCGATGCCGGTCCCGACCACCGCCATGAGACGCTCGATCCCCGCTGGTCATCACTGCGGGGCCTGGTTTCCAACAACGACGAAGACGATCAGGAGGCCTGACGTGGCCGTTCCCAAGAGGAAGATGTCGCGGGCCAACACGCGCGCCCGCAGGTCCCAGTGGAAGACCAGCGCTGTCGCGCTCGTGAGCTGCCCGCAGTGCCGCTCCCCCAAGCGCCCCCACATGGCTTGCGGCGAGTGCGGCACCTACAACCGCCGCCAGGTCATCGAGCCCAACGCCTGACCCGGCGCGATTTTCACCGCCGACCGGGATCGTCAAACGACCCCGGTCGGCGTTATTTTCTTTGAGGCAGATCACGGTCGGCCTTCGGCCGTCCGCGTCCTGCTGCTCCACAGACGCGTCATACAGGCGCGGCTTCACTGCGTGCGGCGGCGGTGGTGCCCGCGGTCGTGGTGGACGCCGGGTTCAACCCGGCGTCCACCACGCCTTCGGGGCTTCGCCAGAAGTTCACTCCTGCCACCGTGCCGGCTGTCAGCCATGCACGAGGAGGAAGTTCATGAACGGTAAGCCCGTCGCCGTCGAGTCCGTCCGGGACGAGCTGGAGGGTGTCCTCAAGGTCCGGCTCACGCTCGCGATCCTGGAACGCGCCCTGACCCACCGCTCCTACGCGTACGAGAACGGCGGCCTGCCCACCAACGAGCGCCTGGAGTTCCTCGGCGACTCGGTGCTGGGTCTCGTGGTCACCGACACGCTCTACCGCGAGCACCCCGACCTGCCCGAGGGCCAGCTGGCCAAGCTGCGGGCCGCCGTGGTCAACATGCGGGCACTCGCCGACGTCGCGCGGTCGCTCGGCATGGGCCGCTACCTGCGGCTGGGCCGGGGCGAAGAGGGCACCGGCGGGCGCGACAAGTCGTCGATCCTGGCCGACACGCTGGAGGCCCTGATCGGCACGGTCTACGTCGACAAGGGTCTCGACGAGGCGTTCCGGGTCGTGCACACGCTGTTCGACCCGCTGATCAAGCGGTCGGCCTCGCTGGGCGCCGGGCTCGACTGGAAGACCTCGCTGCAGGAGCTGACCGCCTCCGAGGTGCTCGGCGTGCCCGAATACCACGTCGAGGAATCGGGCCCCGACCACGCGAAGTCGTTCGTGGCGACCGTCCGCGTCGGCGGCCAGGACTACGGCACCGGCGCGGGCCGGTCGAAGAAGGAGGCCGAGCAGCAGGCCGCCGAGGCCGCCTGGACGGCCATCCGCGCCATGCGCGACGCCCGTGAGGCCGCTGCCGCCGCGGCGGGACAGGCCACCGTCTGATGGGCGCCGTCTGATGCCTGAGCTTCCGGAGGTCGAGGTCGTCCGCCACGGCCTCGACGTCTGGGTCTCCGGCCGGACGATCGAGTCGGCCGAGGTGCTCCACCCGAGGGCGGTCCGCCGGCAGGAGGGCGTGCTGCCCGACCAGCTCAAGGGCCGCCGCGTCGAGTCGGCCGACCGGCGCGGCAAATATCTGTGGCTGCCCCTCGACGACGGCGCCGCCCTGATGGCCCATCTCGGCATGAGCGGCCAGATGCTGATGCTTCCCAAGGGCGCGCCCGACGAGAAGCATCTCCGGGTCCGGGTGACCTTCGCCGACGACGGGCCCGAGATGCGCTTCGTCGATCAGCGGACGTTCGGTCACCTGATGGTCACCCCGCTCGGAATCAGCGGCGGCCGTACGGTCCCCGAACCGATCGTCCACATCGCGCCCGACCCTCTTGAAGAGGCTTTCGATGAGAAGGCGTTCACTGCGGCCCTCAAAAAACGCCAGACCGGGATAAAGCGGGCGATTCTTGACCAGAGCCTGATCAGCGGTGTGGGAAACATCTACGCCGACGAGGCTCTCTGGCGGGCGAAACTGCACTGGGCCCGCGCCACCGAGACCCTGACCGCCCCGAAGATCTCCGAACTCCTTGCCGCCGCCCGTGCCGTCATGACCGAGGCGCTCGGCCAGGGGGGTACATCGTTCGACAGCCTGTATGTGAACGTGAACGGCGAGTCCGGCTACTTCGACCGATCACTCAGCGTGTACGGCCGACGCGACGAACCCTGCCCGAGGTGTGGCACGCCGATCCGGAGAGACGCCTTCATGAACCGCAGCAGCTACTCCTGCCCCACGTGTCAGCCGCGCCCGAGGAACGGGCGATGGTGAGGCTCACCGCGTGGGTGCGCGGAGGGGTGCAGGGCGTGGGTTTCCGCTGGTGGACGCGGGCGCGGGCGCTGGAACTCGGGCTCACAGGCTGGGCGCTGAACCTGACCGACGGTCGCGTGGAGGTTGTGGCCGAGGGGTCCAGGGAGGCCTGTGAGCGGCTCCTGGAGCGCCTGAGAAGCCCTGACACGCCCGGGAATGTCTTAGGAGTGTCTGAGCGCTGGTCGGACGTCAAGGGCGGTTTGGTGGGCTTCGTGGAGCGGTAGCCCTTCCCCTAAACCGCCCAAATGAGGTATATTTACATGTCGACAGTGTCCAACGGCTGATCCTTACGAGGCGTTCAACTTGACCGACTTCGCAGCCGGTGCGACTCTTGTAGAAGAACCACGCGCACCCCTCCCGCGGCTTGAAGTGCGCGAACCAGTCTGGTCACTCAGCGTGGAGGACCCTTAACCATGGCTAAGGCTCTACTCGGCCACGTCGGCGGTCCTGATCCTCGAATGGTCTCGGAAATGCGTCGCCTCCAGCAGCGCATCCGTGATCTGGAGGCAGAACTCACCCGACTCCAGGAACAGAACGAGGCCCTAGCGGCACAAACTCGTGATGAAGACCTGGCACGGCTGCAGGATCGCGAGCCGGCTCTCACCTGAGAGACCGGGTTTACGGAACACCAATTGCAAGGGGCGCCTCGTTGGGGCGTCCCTCGTCATTTCTGTTCCCTGACGGTAGTTCCGGGACGCAAGCGGTAGTCTTCCCCGGTACTGTTCGCGCAGGGAGGGGCCCTTGAGGTGTACCTGAAGACCCTCACCCTGCGCGGCTTCAAGTCTTTCGCGTCCGCGACGAAGCTGCAGTTCGAGCCCGGGATCACCTGTGTGGTCGGGCCCAACGGCTCGGGCAAGTCCAACGTCGTCGACGCCCTCGCCTGGGTCATGGGCGAGCACAGCGCCAAGTCGCTGCGCGGCGGCAAGATGGAAGACGTGATCTTCGCGGGCACCTCGTCCCGCCCGCCCCTCGGCCGTGCCGAGGTGACGCTGACGATCGACAACACCGACGGTGCGCTGCCGATCGACTACGCCGAGGTGACGATCAGCCGCCTCATGTTCCGCTCGGGCCAGAGCGAATACGCCATCAACGGCGACACCTGCCGCCTGCTCGACATCCAGGAACTCCTCTCCGACTCCGGCATCGGCCGTGAGATGCACGTCATCGTCGGCCAGGGCCAGCTCGACCAGGTCCTGCACGCCGGTCCCGAGGAGCGCAGGGCGTTCATCGAGGAGGCCGCCGGGGTCCTCAAGCACCGCAAGCGCAAGGAGAAGGCGCTCCGCAAGCTCGACGCGATGCAGGCCAACCTCACGCGCGTCCAGGACCTCGCGACCGAGCTCCGGCGCCAGCTCAAGCCGCTGGGCCGCCAGGCCGAGATCGCCCGCAAGGCCGCCGTCATCCAGGCCGACCTGCGCGACGCCCGCCTGCGGCTGCTGGCCGACGACGTGGTGACCCTGCGGGACACCCTGAACCGTGAGGCGGCCGACGAGGCCGCCGTCCAGACGAGGCGGTCCCACGTCGAGCGGGAGCTCGCCGAGTCGCAGGAACGCGAGGCCGCGCTGGAGAACGCCGCGGCCGAGGCGCAGCCACGGTTGACTGTCGCCCAGGAGACCTTTTACGCGCTTTCCGCGATCAGGGAGCGCCTGCGGTCGGTGGAGAACCTCGCCGCGGAGCGGGAGCGCCACGCGACCGACGCGGCGGCGATCGAGCGGCGGGGGCGCGACCCCGAGGAGTTCGAGCGCGAGGCCGCCGAGATCCGCGAGAAGGAACGGGTGCTTCAGGAGGCCCTCGACGAGGCCCAGATGCGCCTGGAGGCCGCCGTCGAGGCGCGCGGCGAGGCCGAAGAGGCGTTGACCGGCGAGGAGCGACGGCTGTCGATCGCGGCCCGTGCCGCCGCCGACCGCCGTGAGGCCCTCGCGCGGCTGCGTGGGCAGGCCGACTCTGCGCGGGGCCGGGTGCGCGCCGCCGACGACGAGATCGGCCGTCTGGAGGCCGCCGTCCGGCAGGCCCGCGAACGCGCCGTCCAGGCACAGGGCGACCTTGAGGCCCAGGCCGCCGCCGAACCCGCCACCGATCCCGAGGTGGTCGCCGAGCTGGCCCTCGCAGAAGAGGGCGTCGAGCTCGCCCGCGCCCAGGTCGAGGCGGCCCGCGAGGTCGCGGAAGAGGCCAAGGCCGCCGTCGACGAGGCCCGCGCCGCGCTGGCGGGCCCCCGCGCGGCCCTGGCCGCCGCGTCGTCGGGGGTCTCCAGCGCCCGCACCTCCGATCAGGACGCCCAGAAGGCCGTCACCGCCCTCCAGGCCCGCCGGGAGGCGCTCGAACTCAGCCTGGCCGGAGGCGCCGACGGCACCGCCCTGCTGGCCGAGGGCGGCCACGCGCCGCTCGCCGCGGTGATGAGCGTCCGCCAGGGTGCCGAGACCGCCATCGCGGCCGTGCTGGGCCCGCTGGCCGAGTCGGTCACCGTGGGGTCCTTCGACGCCGCACTCGACGCCGTGGAGCTGCTCAGGGCCAAGGAGACCGGCCGGACCTCCCTGGTCATCGGCGACGCGGCGGCGGTCCCCAGGCCGGAGGGCTCGTTCGAATGGGCCGCCGATCTGGTCGAGGTCCCCGCGGCCCTGCGGCCCGCTCTTGATCATTTGCTGTACGCCGTCGTCGTCGCCCCCGACCTCGAAGCCGCCCGGAAGATCGTCGAAGCCCGCCCCGACCTGAGGGCCGTCACCCGCGACGGCGACCTCCTCGGCGCGTTCACCGCCCAGGGCGGTTCGGGCGGCGGCTCGATCCTCCAGGTCCGCGCCGCGCTCGACCAGGCCACCCGCGACCTCGACCTCGCCCGGGAGGCGGGGGAGGAGACCGCGCTCGCCCTGGAGGAGGCCTTTTCCGGCGAGGAGGCGGCGCAGGAGGCACTGGAGACGGCCCAGGGAGTCGTGGCCGAGGCGCAGGCCCAGCAGGCCGCCACCCAGAACGGCGTCAACGCCGCCCGCTCCGGCCTCGACCAGGCGCAGGCGGCCCTCGACCGGGCCCGGGGCCGCCAGCGCGCCGCCGACCAGCGCCTCGCCGACGCGGCCAAGCAGCTCGCCCGGCTGGAGGCCAACGTCAAGGCCGCCCTCGACGAGGCCGAACGCGGTCAGGCCTCGGTCGCCTTCGCCGAGGAGGGGCGCGAGCTGGCCCGCGAAGAGGCCCTCACCTTCGAAGAACGCCTCGCCGAGGCCGAGTTCGCCGCCGAACTGGAGTCCGAGCCCACCACCGAAGAGCGCGACCGGCTGTCCGCCACGGTCGGCGTCACCCGCCAGACCGAGATGGAGGCCCGCCTGACGGTCCGCACCGCCGAGGAACGCGTGCGGGGCATCGCCGGCCGGGCCGACAGCCTCATGCGCGCCGCCCAGCGCGAACGCGACGACCGCGCCCAGGCCGCCGCCCAGCGGGCCCGCCGCCGCCGCCAGGCCGTGGTCGCCGCGAGCGTCGTGACCGCGGCGAGGGTGGCCCTGCACTCGCTGGAGGCCTCGATCATGCGGGCCGCCGCCGAGCGCGACGAGCTGACGGTCGCCCGGGAGTCGATCGACACCGAGCTGAAGATCGTCCGGGTGCGGGTCCGTGAACTGGGGACGGAGCTCGACAAACTGGTCAACCGGGCCCACGGCAGCGAGATGGCCCGCACCGAGCAGCGCATGAGGCTGGAACAGCTCGAAGAGCGCGCTCTGGAGGAGTACGGCGTCGAACTCGAGGCGCTGGGCGCCGAATACGGCCCGAAGACGCTCGTGCCGGGAGATCCTCCCGTTCCCTACGTCCGGGAGGAGCAGGAGAAGCGGGCCCGCGCGGCCGACAAGCTGATGCAGCAGCTCGGCAAGGTCAACCCGCTGGCCCTGGAAGAGTTCGCCGCCCTGGAGGAGCGCCACACGTTCCTCACCTCGCAGCTCGAAGACCTCAAGAAGACCCGCCGTGACCTGCTCCTGGTCGTGAAAGAGGTCGACGACCGGGTCGAGCAGGTGTTCTCGGCGGCCTACGAAGACGTCCAGCGCGAGTTCACGACGATCTTCGAACGCGTCTTCCCCGGCGGCGAGGGCCGCCTGCTGCTGACCGACCCGACCGACATGCTGACCACCGGCGTCGAGGTCGAGGCCCGCCCGCCGGGCAAGAAGGTCAAGCGCCTGTCGCTGCTGTCGGGCGGCGAGAGGTCGCTGACGGCGGTGGCGTTCCTGGTCGCGATCTTCAAGGCCCGCCCGTCGCCCTTCTACGTGATGGACGAGGTCGAGGCCGCCCTCGACGACACCAACACCCAGCGCCTGCTGACCCTGTTCGAGGAGCTGCGGCAGAGTTCCCAGCTCATCGTCATCACCCACCAGAAGCGCACGATGGAAATCGCCGACGCGCTCTACGGCGTGTCGATGCGCGGCGACGGCGTGACCCAGGTCGTCAGCCAGCGGCTACGCGAACACGCCTGACCCCCCGCCTGCCGCGCCGGCGTCTGGACTGACGGAGCGCCGGGAGCGCAGCGACCAGAGCGGAGGAGGGAAGATGCCGGACAAGAGCGGCAGGCGCGCCGTGCCGGAGGCGCGGCCGAAGACAGAGCTCTGCAAGACTGACGTTTTGTGGATGGGTACATCGGCATCATCGCGATCATCATCGTCGTCCTTCTCCTGGGCGTAGGCACCACCGCCCTGCTGGTCAGGCCTCGGTCGAAGACGACCCTGCCGCCGCCTGCCCCGACCCCCCAGGCGCCCGCGCCGCCGGTCGAGGAGGAAGAGGCGGGGGCCGTCGACACGCTCGCGCCGCCGGCCGCCCCGGCCGAGGAGCTGGTCAAGGCTCCCGAGGTCGAGGTCCCGCCGCCGTCCGCCGGGCGCATGGTCCGGCTGCGGGCCCGGCTGGCCCGGTCGCAGACGACTCTGGGCCGGGGGCTGCTCGAACTGCTGTCCCGCGACCGGCTCGACGACGACGTCTGGGACGAGATCGAGGAGCTCCTGATCACCGCCGACGTCGGCGTCGCGCCGACGCGCGCCATGGTCGAAGACCTGAAGACCAAGGTGAAGGTCCTCGGCAGCCGCAGCCCCACCGAGGTCCGGGCCCTGCTCCGCGCGGAGCTGCTCAACCAGATCGACCCCGGCCTCGACCGGACCCTCCACACCAGCGCCCCCGGCGAGCGGCCCGCGGTCGTCCTCGTCGTCGGCGTGAACGGCACCGGCAAGACCACCACCACCGGCAAGCTGGCCCGGTCGTTGATCGGCGACGGCAAGACCGTGGTGCTCGGCGCGGCCGACACCTTCCGCGCGGCCGCGGCCGACCAGCTGCAGACGTGGGGCGACCGGGTCGGGGCTCCCGTCGTCCGGGGTCCCGAGGCCGGCGACCCGGCTTCGGTCGCGTTCGACGCGGTGGCGCGGGGGATCGCCGACAAGGTCGACGTGGTGATCGTCGACACCGCCGGGCGGCTCCACACCAAGACCGGTCTGATGGACGAACTGGGCAAGGTCAAGCGGGTCATCGAGAAGAAGGCCCTGGTCGACGAGGTGCTCCTGGTGCTCGACGCGACGACCGGGCAGAACGGGATGCGCCAGGCGCAGGTGTTCGGCGAGGTGGTCAACATCACCGGCATCGCGCTGACCAAGCTCGACGGCACGGCCAAGGGCGGCATCGTGATCTCGGTCCAGCGGGAGCTGGGCGTGCCGGTCAAGCTGGTCGGCCTCGGCGAGGGTCCCGACGACCTGGCGCCGTTCGACCCCGAGGTCTTCGTGGACGCCCTCCTGGGCGACTAGCCCGACGACACGGCTGATCGGCGATCAGGGAGCGCGACTCGGCGCGGCCGGTTGGCGCCGGATACGGCGGGTTCCGGGGGCGGCGGGCGGTGCCGGGGTGGGCGGAGCCGTAACGGAAGAAAAAGATTCTTATCGGCGTGACAGCCGGACCCCCGTCACCCGGTCGGCCAGGGCGAGCGCCCGGGTGACGTAGTCGCGGGGGAAGTCGATCGACTCGCCCGTGAGGTGCAGGCCGAGGTCTTCGGTTTCCGGCCCGAGCAGGTCGGGGGCGAGGCCCTCGCGGAGGTCGTAGGAGAACAGGCTGAACCCGGTGACCAGCCGGCCGTCTTCGTAGTAGGAGAACCGGTCGTCGTTGACGGTGACCACGACCAGGGCCGCCGACGTGCCGGCGGACAGGAGGCCGGCCAGGTGGTGGGGATGCTCGCTGAGGCCGCCGAAGAACACGACCGTGCCGCCCGCGGCCGGTGAGGCGTAGAGCTCCTTCTCCGGCGCGACCCGGGCGAGCGCCTCGTCGGGGGACAGGCCCCGGACGAACGCGACCTCCAGCCACGTGTCGCCTGCGTCGTCGGTGGAGTCGCGGTAGAGCCACGTGTACGTGCGCGCGGTCGCCTTGCTCATCCGGCGATCATTCCAGGTGCTAGCGACGGAATTGGGCGCGGAACTCCTCCAGCGCGGGGCTGATGTCGATGCCGTTCTTCTTCAGCCAGGAGTCCTTCTCGTAGGTCCCCTTGTAGCGGCTGGAACTGTCGCAGATCAGCGTGACCACGCTGCCCCTGACGCCGTGGCTGCGCATCTCCCGGATGATCTCCATCGCGGCGGCCACGCTCGTGCCCGTCGAGGCGCCCACCTGGTGGTGCGTGACCTCGTTCACCCAGCGCATGGCCGCGATCGAGGTCGCATCCGGCACTGAAGTCATGCGATCGATGATCATCGGGAGGAACGACGGCTCCACGCGGGGACGGCCGATGCCCTCGATACGGGACGGCGTGCCCGGGTGGGAGCCGCCCGTCACCCAGGACGGGTAGAAGGCCGAGCCCTCCGGGTCGGCCACGCACAACCTCGTCGAGTGGCGGCGGTAGCGGATGTAGCGGCCGATGGTCGCCGAGGTGCCGCCCGTGCCGGCGCCGACCACGATCCACGACGGCTCGGGGAACCGCTCCATCGCCATCTGGTCGTAGATGCTCTCGGCGATGTTGTTGTTGCCGCGCCAGTCGGTGGCCCGCTCGGCGTAGGTGAACTGGTCCATGTAGTGGCCGCCGGTCTCCAAAGCCAGTCTTGACGACTCTTCGTAGATCTTCCCCGGGTCTTCGACCAGGTGGCACCTGCCGCCGTAGAACTCGATGATCTCCCGTTTCTCGGGAGAAGTCGTGGCTGGGATCACCGCGATGAAGGGCAGACCCAGGAGCCTGGCGAAGTACGCCTCGCTGACCGCCGTCGAACCGGAGGAGGCTTCGATGATCGTCGTGGACGGGCCGATCCAGCCGTTGGCCAGGCCGTACAGAAAGAGGGAGCGGGCCAAACGGTGTTTGAGTGAACCGGTCGGGTGGACCGACTCGTCTTTCAGGTAGAGGTCCACGCCCCAGGAGGGCGGGAGAGGAAAGACGTGGAGATGGGTGTCGCAACTGCGGTTCGCGTCGGCCTCGACGGCGCGGATGGCGTCGTTGACCCAGGTCCGCGTCACTGGGTCATGCCGGTCCACGTGTTTCATGTGGCCCACTGTAGTGAGTGTGGTTTGACACATTTTACGACGGATAGGGGGTTCAGTGTTACGCTAATGAGACCTGTCCGGCTTGCGTGTGACCGAGGCCACGCTCGCTGAATCACCGCCTAACGCCCGACTTACGGGCTGGTTGAGACGATATCGACGGGATCCGCCGAACCCGCATGGAGCCGCAACGGACGGGTAATCGGGGGAGAGTTCAGCAGGGGGGATGACATGATCTCGATGACCGACGAGCAGCGTCAGGCCTGGTTCGAGCGCGACGTCGTGCCGGTGACGAGCCAGCTCTACGCGTCCGCCATGCGACTCACCCGCAACCCGGCCGACGCGGAAGATCTCGTGCAGGAGACGGTGACCAAGGCGTTCACGTCCTACCACCAGTTCCGCGAAGGCACCAATCTCAAGGCCTGGCTGCACCGGATCCTCACCAACAACTTCATCAACGACTACCGCAAGAAGCAGCGTTCGCCCAAGCTGTCGGCCGCCGAGGAGATCGAGGACTGGCAGCTCGCCGCCGCCGAGTCGCACACCTCGACCGGCCTGCGCTCGGCCGAGAACGAGGCGCTCGACTCGCTGCCCGACAACGTCGTGATGAACGCCCTGCGCTCGCTGCCCGAGGAGTTCCGGGTGGCTGTTTACCTGGCCGATGTCGAGGGGTTCGCCTACAAGGAGATCGCCGACCGGATGGGGACTCCGATCGGGACCGTGATGTCGAGGCTGCACCGGGGGCGGAGGCAGCTGCGGGGGATGCTGGAGGGGTACGCCCGCGAGGAGGGCGTCGTCCGGGAGGCCGTCGCCGCCTGAATATGACCGCGCCTCCGGCGCGGTACCCTGCCGGGCGTGCGGCGATTTCTCACGCCCCGGGCGTTAATCCTCTCTTTGGCCGCGGTCGCCATGGCCGTGACCGCTGTGTTCCTCGTGCGGCGCCGTCGGCCTGAACCGGTCGCACCGGAAATCGAGGAGCCCGAAAAGCCGGCTGTCTGGCCGCCCGTTCCGATTCTGGGGCTTCCCACCGAAGACGATTTCGCGCGGATGCGGGGCGAACACACGCCCCGGAAACCGCGCAGACCCTTGCCGCGCTGGGCGGTCGCGGGTCTCGCGCTCGCCGTCGTGGCGGGTCTCGGGCAGTGGTTCGTGTACGCCGTGTTCGACAAAGCCGAAGTCCCGTCCGCGCCCGGATACGAGTGTGAATACCCCGGCTGCGGTTCCGAGGCGGGGTTTGACGAGTGGGATGAGGATCTGCCGGGCGATCTCACCGCGTGGTACGGGTCGAGCGCGGAATCCATCGACGGCGTGGTCTCCCCCGAAGAGGTGGCTGTCGGGATCCCCGAGGCCGTCGGGGTGGATACAGCCCTCGCGCCGCCCGCCGGGGCCGATGCAGATTGCGCCCCCCAGAAGAGACGCCCGGTCGTCGCCGCTCCTGCGAAGAAGACCGTCAGGCAGGTGAACCGCCAGTGGCGACGGATCGAGAAGTGGCTGGCGGCGAACGCCCCCGAGTCCTACGCCACCCTCGCCGGACCCGCCACCCCCAAGATGATCGCGAAGGCCGAGGCGACGATGGGGCTGCGGTTCCCCGACGCCCTGCGGGCCTCGCTGCTGCGGCACAACGGCACCGTGAGCGATGAGACCTGGGGCTTCGGGTTCATGGCCGAGGTGCTCATGACCGCCGACGGGATCGCCACGACGTGGCAGGAGCTGTGCGAGAGCGAAAACGTGGACTACGGCGACCGGGACGACTGGTGGGACGGCCGCATGATCCCCTTCTCCGTCAACGGGGGCGGCGACAGCTTGGTGATCGACTCGGTCGTGGGGGACGTCGGTCAGACCGACCACGAAGGCACGATGTCCTTCGACTGGGAGGGGGTCACGATCGGCTCGTACCTGGAGCTGCTCAGGCTCACCGCCGACGCGCTGGAGAAGGGCGGGCAGGTGGGCTACTGGAAGCCGAAGGCGGTCGGCGGCGAGGTCGAATGGGATGTTCTCTAGGCCATGGCCATGTGGAGCCTGATCCGGGACTCCCGTCCCGTCGTCTGGACCTCCATCAGGTCGCACAACTGGCGGCTGATCCACAGGCCGTAGCCGCGCAACGACTCCTGCTCCGGCGGGATGTAGCCGGGGAACTCGACCTCGATGCCGCCCCCGTCGGGGTTGGTGATCTCGCAGACCACGTCGGTGTCGGTGGCCCACATCGTCACCGTCCCGTGCCCGGCCCCATGCTCGACCGCGTTCGCGGCGATCTCCGCCGCTGCCAGGACCAGGGATCCGGCCGAGTCGTCGTCGAGGCCCGCCGCGGTGGCGGTGCTGCGGACGAAGGACCGCATGTTCCGTACGGTCGCCAGGTCGAACTCCATGACGCGCGCGTCCGCGGGTGGGACAGAGAAGGGCGGGCGCGCCCAGTCCATGCGCTGCGGGGGCACGTAGCCGCCGCTGCGGTGTTCGCCGGCCGTGTCGAGGTAGCGGGGGTGGGTCCGCAGCGCCTCCTCGGCAGGGCGGCGGTAGACGCACAGGGCGGCGCCCTTCAGTTTGGCGCAGACGATGTTGACGATCGCCTCGACCCTGGCCCATTCGGCCGCGTCGCGGGCCGAGCGCCACACCGGATGGCCGACGAACAGGGAGGGGCCGCCCCGGCGGGCGTAGTCGAAGTATTCGGCCAGGACGCGGGCCGGGTGGCCGTACCAGTCCTGGCTTCTGATCGAGCGGATGCGGGAGGCGTCGGCGCCCAGGTGGGCCCGGATCAGGTCGAGGTTCTCCTCCGGGGCCACGTACAGGATGCGGTCGCCCCGCCGCAGCCCGTCGATGAGGGCCGGAAGCACCAGCCGGAGGTATTCCTCACTCGTCTCATAAGGCACAGCAAGGTGCGTGAAGGCCACCGCACCGCGAGTTCCCCGTTCGGCCTGCACGGGGATGAACGTAACAAGCGTCTCGCGTCGTGACAATGCGTCAGGAAGCGACAATAAATCGAATACAGCAGGAACTTTCCGGGTCGGGCAACCCTCGGGGGGAATACGCCTGCATGATGACGGCGTGCAGTCCCATGATTACTCCATGCCGTTGCAACGCGGTGTCCCAAATTTGGGTACATCCACCCATGTGCGCGTCTCGTCCTGGAGGTTGCCCCGGTGAGTGAGTCCCGCGCAGCTATTCAAAAACTGCATTCGGACTTGATCGAACTCGGCGTGAACGGCGCCTATGAGCTGGGCGACGACGCTACGCTCTGTGTGTGGATCAGCCTGGTGGTGGTCTATCGGGATGGCTATTTCCGCTGGTGGGAAGGTGCGTCCCGATGCCGCCACCCAGGAGATGATCCGCGTGGGTGCGCCGTCCGGGTCGCCCGGCGGCATGCCGGTCTGATCAAGGAAGTGCCGCCCTGGTGGGAGGACCAGAACGGGGTCCTCCGGGGGGAAGCAGTGGACGACTATCCATAACCCCCGTAGACGTCTGGGGGGACGGAAATAATGCGGGGATATTTGCGGCTTCTGGCGGTCACCGTCTGTATCCTGGTGAACACGCCACCGGTGCACGCGGACACCCCCGACCCCGAGCTGCTGAACCGGCGGCTGACGCTCGCGCAGCCCGATTTCCCCCGGCTGCCGTTCCCGCCGATCCGTCGCGTCGACTGCGCCAAGGTCAAGTGTGTCGCGCTGACCTTCGACGACGGGCCGGGCGCCGAGACCGACAAGGTGCTCAACCATCTGGCCCGCCACCAGGCCAAGGCGACCTTCTATGTGCTCGGCAAGCTGGTCACCGACAAGTCGGCGCCGCTGCTGAAGCGCATGGTGGCCGAGGGCCACGAGCTCGGCAACCACTCCTGGGACCACGCGATGCTGTCGGGCCTGTCCCGCCACGGCGTCGACCGGCAGCTGGCCCGCACCCAGCACGTCGTCAGGAGGATCACCGGGGTGCGCATGCGCACCATGCGGCCGCCCTACGGCGCCACCAGCAAGATGGTGGCCGAGGTCAGCAAGGTCCACGGGCTGGCCCAGATCATCTGGAGCGTCGACACGCAGGACTGGCTGGTCCGCAAGCCCGACCGCATCGTCAGGCGGTCGTCCTCCGCCAAGCCCGGCGAGGTGATCCTGCTGCACGACATCCACGAGTCGACCGTGCGGTCGGTGCCGCGCCTGCTCGACGCGCTCGACAAGAAGGGGTTCGTGTACGTCACCATCACCGAGCTCTTCGGCGAGATGGCCCCGGGCCGCAAGTACTTCGACAACCGGCCGCCCAAATAAAGTGGGTCAATGGCATTCACCGGGTTCCCCGACGAGGCCCTGCTGTTCTACGAAGGCCTGATCGCCGACAACAGCAAGACCTACTGGACGGCCAACAAGCCTCGCTACGACAGCGCCGTCAAAGCCCCCATGCAGGAGCTGATGGCCGAGCTGGCCGACGAGTTCGGCGATCCCCACGTGTTCCGCCCGCACCGGGACGTCCGGTTCTCCAAGGACAAGACGCCGTACAAAGACCACCAGGGCGCCTATGTGGCCAAGCTCGACGGCGTCGGCTACTACGTCCAGGTCGACGCCGACGGGCTCTACGTGGCGGGCGGCTGGTGGTCGCCGGGTGAGATGACCCACCGCTACCGGGAGGCCGTCGACCACGACGACCACGGCGGCGAGCTGGAGAAGATCGTGGCCGGGCTGCCCGGCCGTTACGCGATCGAGGGTGACCGGGTGAAGACGCGCCCCCGTGGCGTCTCCCCCGACCACCCCCGGATCGAGCTGATGCGGCACCGGACTCTCTACGCGGGTCACCGCTTCGAGCCCGATCCCTGGTTCCACACCGCCGAGGTGACCCAGCGGGTTCGCGCCGCGTGGCGCGAGCTCACCCCGCTGGTCGACTGGCTGCGAGTCCGGCTGAGCTAGCCGATCACGATGACGAGTAGGGCGATCAACGCCCAGGCGCCCGCAAGCGCCGCGTAGGTTCCCCCGCTGACGATTCTCATGCTGAGAGAATGCCGCCCCGCGCTTGTAACTGACTTGTAGTTCAATCAGCGAGGTGTCCGATCAGCGCAGGACGCCGCAGGCCACCCGTCCGCCCGCGTCGCCGGTGCGCAGGGTGGCCGCGTCGGCCGCGCCGTAGCGGTCGGGGATGTGGGCGAGGTTGTCGGGCAGCGCGTGCACGACGAAGGCGGCGCCGTCGGCGTCGGTGAGCTTGCTGATCTTGAACCGGTCGGTGGTGAACGACGCGGCGGCCACGCCGTCGGCCTCGGCCAGCAGCGGCGGCAGGTCGCCCGCGTGGTCGCCGTGGTTCTTCGGCGCCGGCGCCACCGGCAGCACGGTCGTGTCGGGCTCGGCCGCGGCCCTGGCGACGTCGAGGTGGCCCCCGGCCGAGAAGAACGGGGTGACCTGGCTGGTCGCCGGGTCGACCGACTTGGGGTCGCAGACGCCCGCGGTGTGGACGTGGAACCCGTGGAAGCCCGGCGCCAGGCCCCTGACCTGGACGCCGATCCTCACCTTGGTGACGCCTCTGCGCTGCACCACGACGGTGCCCACGCGGGTCCCGGCGGCGTCGTGGAGCGCGATCGAGCGGCCCCGGCTCCACGGGCCGGCCTCGGCGACCGTCGTGGCCCCGATGACGCCGACACCCGTGAGCAGCGCCCCGGCGAGCGCGAGATGAACCTTGCCCGGCATGCGAGCCTCCCCCTCGATATCAACTCTGCGTGACTAGGCAAGCACAGAGAGTGGGAGGCTCGCACGGAGAAAGGCCGAAGCGGCCCTGACGAGTTGACGCGCCTAGTTGCGCTTGGCCCGCGCGGCGCTGCGGCCACGGGCGTTGGCGTCGAGCACGACCTTGCGGATGCGGACCTGCTCAGGGGTGATCTCGACGCACTCGTCCTCGCGGATGAACTCCAGCGCCTGCTCCAGCGAGAGGTTGCGCGGGGGGATCAGCGTCTCGGTCACGTCGGCGTTCGAGGAACGCATGTTGGTGAGCTTCTTCTCCTTGGTGATGTTGACGTCCATGTCGTCGGCGCGCGAGTTCTCGCCGACGATCATGCCTTCGTACACCTCGGTGGTGGGGCCGACGAACAGGATGCCGCGCTCCTGGAGGTTGGTCATCGCGAACGCGGTGACCGGGCCGGAGCGGTCGGCGACCAGGGAGCCGTTGTTGCGCGTGCGCAGCTCGCCGAACCAGGGCTCGTAGGCCTCGAAGACGTGGTGGACCAGGCCGGTGCCGCGCGTCTCGGTGAGGAACTCGGTGCGGAAGCCGATCAGGCCGCGGGCCGGGACGATGAACTCCATCCGGATCCAGCCGGTGCCGTGGTTGGTCATCTGCTCCATGCGGCCCTTGCGGACGGCCAGGAGCTGGGTGACGGCGCCCAGGTATTCCTCGGGGCAGTCGACGGTCAGGCGCTCGACGGGCTCGTGCTTCTTGCCGTCGATCTCCTTGGTGACCACCTGGGGCTTGCCCACGGTCAGCTCGTAGCCCTCACGCCGCATCTGCTCGACCAGGATGGCCAGCGCCAGCTCGCCACGGCCCTGGACCTCCCAGGTGTCGGGACGCTCGGTCGGCAAAATGCGCAGCGACACGTTGCCGACGAGCTCCTTGTCGAGGCGGTCCTTCACCATGCGGGCGGTGACCTTGCTGCCCTTGACCCGGCCGACGAGCGGCGAGGTGTTGGTGCCGATGGTCATCGAGATGGCGGGCTCGTCGACCGTGATCAGCGGCAGCGGACGCGGGTCCTCGGGGTCGGCCAGGGTCTCACCGATCATGATCTCCGGGATGCCGGCGATCGCGATGATGTCGCCGGGGCCCGCCGACTCGGCCGGCTTGCGCTCCAGCGCGTCGGTCATCAGCAGCTCGGTGATCTTCACTCGCTGGATGGAGCCGTCGGTGCGGCACCAGGCCACCTGCTGGCCCTTCTTGATCTCACCCTGGTGGATCCGGCACAGCGCGATGCGGCCCAGGTAGCTGGACGCGTCGAGGTTGGTGACCTGGGCCTGGAACGGCGCGGTCGGGTCGTAGGTCGGGGCGGGGATGGTCTTGTAGATCGTCTCGAAGAGGGGCTCGAGGTTCTCCTCGTCGGGCATGCCGCCGTCGGCCGGGCGGGTCAGTGAGGCGCGGCCGGCTTTGGCCGAGGCG
The DNA here is from genome assembly GCF_001570545.1 of Herbidospora mongoliensis. Classification (GTDB taxonomy): domain Bacteria; phylum Actinomycetota; class Actinomycetes; order Streptosporangiales; family Streptosporangiaceae; genus Herbidospora; species Herbidospora mongoliensis. Next base: position 232,107 of record NZ_BBXD01000010.1, read on the forward strand.
TAGACGATCGGGAAGTCGATCTGCTCCTCGGTCGCGTCGAGGTCGAGGAAGAGCTCGTAGACCTCGTCGACGACCTCGGCGATGCGGGCGTCGGGGCGGTCGACCTTGTTAATGCACAGGATGACCGGCATCTTGGCGGCGAACGCCTTGCGCAGCACGAAGCGCGTCTGGGGCAGCGGGCCCTCGGACGCGTCGACCAGCAGGACCACGCCGTCGACCATGGACAGGCCGCGCTCGACCTCACCGCCGAAGTCGGCGTGGCCGGGCGTGTCGATGATGTTCAGCGTCCGCCCGCCGTGCTTGACGGCGGTGTTCTTCGCGAGAATCGTGATGCCCTTCTCGCGCTCGAGGTCGTTGGAGTCCATCACGCGGTCGTCGACGTCCTGATTGGCGCGGAACGCCCCGGACTGCCACAGCATGGCGTCGACGAGCGTCGTCTTGCCATGGTCGACGTGCGCGATGATCGCGAGGTTCCGCAGGTCGTCGCGGCTGTTCATAGGCATAGTTGAGTCTCGCTCTGGTTGTCGGGGCGGTGCCGCGTCTCGCTCCCGATTCGGGAGACGCGTTCGGCCGCGCCATGGCACGGCGTTTCAAGTTTAGTTGATCGCCATTACCGCTCCGAGCCTGCCGCCCGCAAGAGGGAGACAATTCACAACGCCGTAATGTTGCGCCCATGATCTATGGGGCCATGTTGCGTACTCCAGACGGCGTCCGGATCGACGCGGCGCACCTCCCCGGCGACGGAGATCTCGGCATCGTGGTGGCCCACGGATTCACCGGAACCTGGCGTTCTCCGGCCAATCGGCGCATCGCCGCCGCGCTCGCCCGGCAGGCCGGGGTGATCGCGTTCGACTTCCGGGGGCACGGCCGGTCGTCGGGGGTGAGCACCGTCGGTGACCTGGAGATTCTCGATCTCGAAGCGGCTGTACGCCATGCGCGCGCCCACTACGCGAAGGTGGCGACCGTGGGGTTCTCGATGGGAGCCGCGGTGGCGATCCGGCACGCGGCGCTCAACCGGGGCGTCGACGCGGTCGTCGCGGTGAGCGGCCCCGCGCGGTGGTACTACCGGGGCACCCGCCCGATGCGTCAGGTCCACTGGGTGATCGAGCATCCCTCGGGCCGGCTGGCCGCCCGATTGGCGAAAAGAACCCGCATCAAAGTCGGCGCCTGGGACCCGATCCCGCTCGCGCCGTTCGAGGCCGTGCCGCTCATCACGCCCGCCCCGCTGCTGGTCGTGCACGGCGACAGCGACGCCTTCTTCCCGCTGGAGCACGCCGAGCAGCTCTACGCGTGCGCGAACGAGCCCAAGGAGCTCTGGGTGGAGCCCGGATTCGGGCACGCGGAGACCGCCGCGAGCCCGAATCTGATCCGGCGGATCGAAGACTGGATTCTGGTGCGAACCAAATCGCCTCAGGCGTCGTCTACATGAAAGTGACGGGAGGGGCCCAGCGCCGCGGGGGCGCGATGGGCACCCTCCCGGGGGTCCCGGGGGTTACCCGAGCCGGGCGATGCTCTTGTACTCCAGATAGCCCGACAGCCCCTCCGGCCCGAGTTCGCGGCCGATGCCGCTGGCCTTGAAGCCGCCGAACGGGGTGCCGCTCTCCAGCGGGTTCATCATGTTGACGCCGTAGGTGCCGGTGCGCACCTGGCGGGCGATGTCCATGCCGTGGTCGGTGTCGGCCGTCCACACGCTGCCGGACAGGCCGTAGTCGCTGTCGTTGGCGATGCGCACGGCGTCGGCCTCGTCGTCGTACGGGATCACCGTCAGGACCGGGCCGAAGATCTCCTCGCGGGCGATCCGCATGTCGTTGGTGGCGTTCGCGAAGACGGTCGGGGCGACGTACCAGCCCTTGTCGTGGGGGCGGTCGAGGCCGCCGACGACGGCCTTGGCGCCCTCGTCGAGGCCGATGCGGATGTAGCCCTCGACGCGTTCCTGCTGGCGCCGGGCGACCATCGGGCCGATGCCGGTGGCGGGGTCGGCCGGGTCGCCGACCTTCTGCCCGGCGGCCATCTCGGCGACCGCCTGGACCACCTCGTCGTAGCGGCTGCGGCTGGCCAGGATCCGGGTTTGAGCCACGCACGCCTGGCCGCTGTTGAGCAGGGCGGCGATCGAGAACATGCCCATCGCCGAGGGCAGGTCGCAGTCGTCGAGGATGATCGCGGCCGACTTGCCGCCGAGCTCCAGGCTGACCCGCTTGAGCTGCTCGCCGCAGATCGAGGCGATGCGCCGCCCGGCCGCCGTCGAGCCGGTGAAGGCGACCTTGTCGATCCCGGGGTGGGAGATCAGGTGCTCGCCGGCCTCGCGTCCGGCCGCGACGATGTTGACCACGCCCGCCGGGATCCCCGCCTCACGGATCACCTCGGCGAGGATGTAGCTGTCGAGCGGGGTCTCCGGGGCGGGCTTGACCACGACCGTGCAGCCCGCGAGCAGGGCCGGGGCCAGCTTGGTCATGATGACGAACTGCGGGACGTTCCACGGCACCACGGCCGCCACCACACCCACCGGCTCCCGGCGGACGGTGACCGCGCCGAACATGCCCGGCCGCTGCTCCTCGACCTGGAAGGTCTTGCCGAGTTCGGCGTACCACTGGAGGACCCCGGTCGGCGGCCCGACCTGGCCGAAGTGGGAGAAGGTGATGGGGGAGCCCATCTCCAGGGTGATCAGGTCGGCCAGTTCGGCGGCGCGCGCCGCGTAGAGCCCGGCCAGGCGGCCCAGGGCCTCGGCCCGCTCCGCCATCGTCAGGCGGGGCCAGGGGCCGTGGTCGAAGGCCTGGCGCGCGGCGGCGACGGCCCGGTCGAGATCGGCCGGGGTGCCCTCGGGCACCCGGCCGACGATCTCCTCCGTATGGGGGGAGACCACGTCGATCGTGCCGGTGCCCGCCGGGGAAACCCAGTCGCCGCCGATGAAGAGCGTGTCGTGCTGGATCATGGATCCGCCTCCCATAAGCGAGAGCCGGTCGTGGCTCGCGCTCTGAATCTGCCTTAGAAGCTGGTGCCGGTCGCACTCGACCGAATCATGTTCTGTGAGGCCTTGGCAAGGATGGGACAGTCCCGGCACATCAACTCGTCCCATACAAAATGGATGAATCTTCGCCAAAGGCGCATGGGTTCCCTGGTTCCGGTGGCGACCACCAAGATCGCCTTCTATAGTTTCGGTCCGACTGGGAGGGAGGGTGCATGCGTCGAGCGCTGGCGTGTCTGCTCGCTTCCGGACTCCTTCTCGCCCTCTGCGTGTCGCCCACGGCCGCCGAACCCGACCAGCAGGCCAAGCTCAACAAGCTGACCAAACAGGCCGCTGACCTGGCCAAGGCCTACCGTGGCGAGATCGCCACCCTCGACGACACCCGCAAGGACGCCGAGAAGGCCGGGGCCCGGGTCAAGAAGCTGAAGAGGGATCTCGGCGCGGCCGAACGCCGGGCGGTCCAGTTCGCCCAGACGTCCTACATGGGCGGCGGGGTCGACGCGGTCAGCATCTTCTCGCTGGCGGCCGACCCGGCCCAGGCGGCCACCCTCGCCTGGCTGTCGAGCGAGAAGGTCGAACGGCTCGGCAACGTGCAGCGCCTCATCGACCGGCAGAAGCAGGCGGCCAAAGAGGCCGGCCTGAAGCTCGACCAGCTCGAGAAGGACATCAAGGAGCTGAAGGCCAAGCAGAAGGACGTCGAGAAGCTGCTGTCGAAGTTCGGCTTCCAGACCCCCGACGCGGGCAACGGCCTCACCGCCCGCATGGTGAGCATCCGCGCCGCCATCATGGCCCAGTTCCCGATGCCCTACGGCGTGGGCTGCTTCCGGGCCGGCGACTTCGGCGAACACGGCAAGGGCCGCGCCTGCGACTTCATGATGTCGGGCGGCGGCGGTTCGGCCGGCGGCAACAACAAGGCCCGCGGCGACGCCCTGCTGCAGTGGTGCATCACCAACGGGCGCGCCCTCGGGATCATGTACGTGATCTGGCAGCAGAAGTACTACGACATCCGCACCGGGGCGCCGGGCAAGATGATGGCCGACCGCGGCGGCGCGACGGCCAACCACTACGACCACGTTCACGTGTCGGTCCTCTGACGGGTCACGCGCCCCGCGCGATCCTTTCCCTGAACCACCGGTACGACGCCTTGGGCGTGCGCACCCCCGTCTCGAAGTCGACGTGCACCAGGCCAAACCGCTGGTGGTAGCCCTCGGCCCACTCGAAGTTGTCCAGCAGCGACCAGACGAAGTAGCCCCGTACGTCGGCCTTGGCCGCCAGCGCCGCGTCGATGTGCCCGTCGAGGTAGGCGATGCGCCTCTCGTCGTCGAGGCCCTCGTACGAACAGCCGTTCTCCGTGACGTAGAGAGGCACCCCGTAGCGCTCGTGCAGCCCGGTGAGGAGCTCCCTGAGGCCGTCGGGGACGACGGGCCAGCCGAACGCCGTCATCGGGTATCCCTCGACGCCGGCGTCGGTGAAGGGCAGCTCGGGCGACTCCGGGGCGCCGATGCGGGTCGGGTTGTAGTAGTTGACGCCCAGCCCGTCGATCGGCCGGTTGATGATCGCCAGGTCGCCGTCGCGGAGGCCGGGCATCCGGTCGAGGCCGAAGGCGCTCAGGTCCGGATAGCTCCCGATGAACACCGGGTCGTTGAAGATCCGGTTGTGCAGGATGTCGTAGGCGTCGGCCGCCGCGAGGTCCTCCGCCGACGACGAGGCCGGCCAGACGGGGGTCAGGTTGTTGGTGATCAGCACTGAGGAGGCCCCCGCCGCCCGCAGCGCGTCAACGGCCAGGCCGTGGCCGAGGAGCTGGTGGTGGGCCGCGGGGAGGGCGTCCAGGAACAGGGTCTGTCCCGGGGCGTGGGTGCCCAGCGCGTGGCCGAAGACGGTGTGCACGAACGGTTCGTTGAGGGTGATCCAGAGGCCCACGCGGTCGGCCAGCCGGTCGGCCACCAGGGCGGTGTAGTCGGCGAAGCGGTGGGCCGTCTCCCGGTTGAGCCAGCCGCCGTCGTTCTGGAGGGCCTGGGGCAGGTCCCAGTGGAACAGGGTCAGCGCGGGGGTGATCCCGGCCGCCAGCAGGGCATCGACAAGTCGTTCGTAGTGGTCGAGGCCCTTCGGGTTGGCCGGGCCGGCGCCGTCGGGCTGGATCCTGGTCCAGGCCACCGAGAACCGATAGGCGTTCACCCCGAGGCCGGCCAGCAGTGCGACGTCGTCGGTCCATCGGTGGTAGCTGTCACAGGCGACCGCGGCCGTGTGGCCGTCGCGGATCGGGCCGAAGTCGTCCCAGATCGACGGCCCCCGGCCGTCTTCGGAAAGGGCTCCTTCGATCTGGTACGCGGCCGTCGCCGCCCCCCACAGGAACATCAGCGGTCCCTCCTAAAACGCGAGTGCGACTCAGGTTAACTCGTTGGCAATCGAACCAGGAGAAAATGGGTCCATGACAAACACCGCCACCGGAACCCTGCGCCGCAAACCCGCCCAGCGCAGGAGCGCCGAGAGGGTGGAGCGCATGCTCGACGAGTGCGCCCGGCTGCTCGACGAGGTGGGCTACGAAGGCCTGACCACCAAAGAGGTCGCCCGCCGGGCCGAGGTCCCGATCGGCACCTTCTACCAGTTCTTCCCCGACAAGCAGGGGCTCGTCCGGGCGCTGGCGTTCCGGAACCTCGACGCCTTCCTGGCCCGGATCACCGCCACCCTGGCCGCGACCCGCATCTCCGACTGGACCGAGGCGACCGACCTCGTCATCGACGAGTTCGTCTGGATGAAGCGCTCGATGCCGGGCTTCGGCGTCTTCGACTTCGGGGTCGCGCTGGCCGCGCCCGGCACCTCGCGGATGCTCGACGAGGCCCTCGAAGACAACCTCGTGGTCGCCGACCGGCTGCGCGGGCTGCTGATCAGGCTGATCGGGGTGCCCGCCGGAGACGAGCAGGCGCGCGCGTTCGTGGTGGCCGTCGAGGCCGCCGACGCCGTGCTCAAGCTGGCCTTCCGGGCCTGCCCCGACGGCGACGCCGACCTGATCGCCGAGTGTAAGCGGCTGGTGCGCCGCTACCTGTCCGACCACCTCGGCTAGCTTGACCCGGAGCCGACTCCAGGTGTGATGATGCCGTACATGGCCGTTTACACACCCGGACAGGTCGTCGAGGAGACGGGGTTCAGCCTCGACACGCTCAGGTACTACGAACGGATCGGGCTGCTCGGCAACGTCGGCCGCAACTCGGCCGGTCAGCGCAGGTTCACCGACGGCGACGTCGGCTGGCTCGGCATGATCCGCTGCCTGCGCGACACCGGCATGCCGATCGCCGAGATGCTGCGGTTCGCCGAGCTCACCCGGCAGGGCGATCACACCATCCCCGAGCGCATCCGCCTGCTGGAGGCGCACGACCACCAGGTCGAGGAGCAGGTCGCCGACCTGCGCCACAAGCAGGGCGCCATCCAGCGCAAGGTTCAGTACTACAGGGACGTGCTCTCCATCCCCGAAGCGATCTAGTTCCCCCCTTTACCCATCGGAAGCCCCCTCTTTCCGGTCCGGCTGTTAGAACCGGAGTCCGGGGGAGGGGGCGGCATGGCGGGTCCGCGTGCCAGGCGCATGAACGTGCCGCTGCGCGGCATCGCGACGGTGTCGGGGGCGATGCTGTTCGCGCTGCTCGGCAACGTCAGCTACCTCCAGGCGTTCCGCTACGAGGAACTGATGGCCGACCCCCGCAACAGCCGGACCATGATCCTGCGGTTCGACGAACCCCGGGGCGAGGTGCGGCTGCGCGACGGCACCGTCGTCGCCGCCAGCGAACGCGTCACCGACCAGCGCTTCGCCTACCGCCGCGTCTATCCGCAGGGCCCGGTCTACGCGCCCGCCACCGGCTACGTCTCGCTCTACCGCACGACCGGCATCGAGGGCGCCGAAGACGCCTCCCTGACCGGTGAGGATCCGCGTGTACGCGTCCGCGCGCTCCTCAAGGACATCGACCGCGGCGCCACCGTCACGTTGACGCTCGATTCCCGGGCCCAGAAGGCCGCCTACGACGGTCTGACCGCCACGGGCAAGCGCGGGGCCGTGGTCGCCCTCGACCCCCGCACGGGCGCGATCCTCGCCATGGTCTCGCTGCCGTCGTTCGACCCCAACGGGTTCGCGACCTTCGACGCGGACGAACTCACGACGTACGACAGGAAGCTCCAGCGGGACCCCGCGCGGCCGCTGCTGAACCGCGCGATCGGCGAGAACTACCCGCCCGGCTCGACCTTCAAGGTGATCACGGCGGCGGCGGCGCTGGCCTCGGGCGACTACGACCCCGAGACCGAGGTGCGGGCGCCCGCCCGGATGAAGCTGCCCGGCACCCAGACGTGGCTGCGCAACTCCGGCGGCGAGGAGTGCGGGGACGGCACCCCCGCGCTCCTGGACGCCTTCGTGATGTCGTGCAACACCGCCTTCGCCGACCTCGGCCTCGAACTCGGCGAGGAGGAACTGAGCCGCTGGGCGGGCCACTTCGGCTTCGGCGACGCGGGCCTGAAGGTCCCGCTGGCCGTGGCCGAGAGCGTCTACCCGACCGGCCTCGACCGCGCCCAGACCGCGATGAGCGCCATCGGCCAGTACGACGACCGCGCGACCCCGCTGAACATCGCGATGATCTCGGCGGCGGTGGCCAACGGAGGCTCGCTGATGCGCCCCTACCTGGTCGACGAGGTGCGCCTGCGCGACGGGACGACCGTGCGCTCGACCGACCCGTCGGAATACCGCGACACGATGCCGATGACCGTGGCCGACCGGCTGACCGAGATGATGGTCGCCGTGACCGGTCCCGGCGGCACCGGCACCGCCGCCGCGATCGCCGGCGTGAAGGTCGCCGCCAAGACCGGCACCGCCGAGAACGAGGGCTCCGACCACGCCATCTTCACCGCCTTCGCGCCCGCCGACGACCCGGTGGTGGCCGTCGGCGTGCTCGTCGAACACGGCGGCTTCGGCGGCCGGGTGGCCGCCCCCATCGCCCGCGCGGTCATGCGCGCATTGCTGTAGCGGCCTCGCCGCTCGAATGCGCCGGTCAGGCGGGTCGACACGTCCCGCCGCCCCGGCGCGAAAGCAGGCAGAGCCCTGATTCCCGAGCCGGGGCAGGTGCCTGGCTCGGGACGGGCAGGCCGGGCGCGAAGACCTTATGCCTGGTAGGCGCTGGCCTGGAGTCCGTAGAGGTCGGCGTAGATCCCTTGGCGGGCTACGAGTTCGTCATGGGTGCCTTCCTCGACGACCAGGCCGTGGTCCAGGACGTAGACGCGGTCGGCGTAGCGGACGCTGGCCAGGCGGTGGGTGATGAGCAGGACCGTCCTTCCGTCGGCGTGGGCGCGGATGCGGTCGAACAGGGCGTGTTCGGCTCTCGCGTCGAGGGCCGCCGTCGGTTCGTCGCAGATCAGAAGGGGGGCGTCCCGGTAGAAGCCTCGCGCCACCGCGATGCGTTGCCACTGGCCGCCGGACAGTTCCTGGCCGTCCTTGAAGCGGCGGTCGAGGAGAGTGCGGTAGCCGTGGGGGAGTTCGTCGATGACCTCGTCGGCTCCGGCGACGCCCGCCGCCCTCACCACGGCGGGTTCGCCCTTGTTCAGGCCCATCGTGATGTTGTGGCGGGCCGACAGGGGCCAGCGGGTGTGGTCCTGGGCGATGACCGCGATGCGGCCGCGCAGGGCGTGGGCGTCGATGGTGGCGAGGTCGACGTCGTCCCAGCGGACCCGGCCCGAGTCGGGTTCGTAGAGGCCGGCCAGGATCTTGGCGAGGGTGGTCTTGCCGGAGCCGTTCTCGCCGACCAGGGCCACCACCTCGCCCTGGTTGATGTGGACGGAGACGCCCTTCAGCGCCGGGGTGTCCTTGCCTGGGTAGCCGAAGACGATGTTCTCGGCGGTGATCCGGGTGAAGCCGTCGGGCGGCGCTCCCGAGCCCGCCATGACCGGCGCGGACTCCGAAGCCGTGATGAAGTCGATGAAGTCGGTGAAGTAGAGGCCGTTCTCATAGAGGCGGTTGACCGCGTACAGAAGCTTCTGGAGCGAGCCCTGGCCGGTGCGCACGGCGAGCACCGCCGTGCCCGCGACGGCGAGCGGGACGGCCTCGGTGGCCAGCAGCAAACCGAGGGCGACGAAGACGAGGGCGGTGCCGAGGCCCGCGAGGGCCTGACCGACGATCCCGGCCGTGGTCTGGCGGCGGGCCAGGTCGACCAGGACGTCCTGTTCCTTGCGGGCCACCATGTCGTAGACGCGCAGCAGGAAACCGCGCATCGTGAACGAGCGCACCTCGGCCGCCGTGTCGCGGTCGGCCAGCAACTCGCTGATGATCCACTTGCGGCGGTAGGTCGGCAGCAGCGACAGCATCGTGGTGTAGCGCATGCGGGCCGACCGGACCGTGGCCCACGCATCGGGCAGCACGGCCAGGATCAGCAGCGGCAGCAGCACCGGATGGAGCACGCCCAGCACACCACCGGCGGCGATCAGTCCGATCGCCGCCGTGAGCACGTCGATGGCCGAGCCGACCACGTCGTCGGAGGAGCTCACGCCCCGGTTCCTGGCCCGCTGCAGCGCGTCGTGGAACTCGGGGTCGTCGAACCTGATCAGGTCGACTTTGGAGGTCAGGCCGTAGAGACGTTTCTCGGCGATGCGCTGCACCTGGGGTTGCAGCCGTGACTGCGCCCATCCGGCGCCCGCCTGGAGCAGGGTGCGCATCACGGCGGCGGCGCCGACCAGCACCAGGGCGGGCAGAGCGTCCCGCACCCGGTCGGGGGTGGGGCCGGCGGCGAACAGCGCCTCCAGCACCCCCGTGGTGGCCAGCAGGCCGAACGCGGTGAACACGCCGCTCAGCAGGTTCAGTGTGATCGTCGCGACGGTGTCGCGGGGGCTGGCCTCCCAGGCCATGCGGAACGACCGGTTGATGAGTGCGGGTAAGCGGCGGGCGACGGTGAAGAAGCCGACATTGCTCATCAGGTCGTCGTGTTCGTGCCACTTGTGGGTGGTCAGGTCGGAGAAGTCCGGTAGGTCGTCACTTTCTGCTGGGTCGTCCCTGTCGACGGGGGTGACGGTCATGCCGTCAGTGTGCGCTCGCCCACCGACAAAGCGGCACCGGGGATGTCAGGGGTCAAACCGGAATGCGATCTGGGCACGTTCCGGAATTGGTGCGACACTTCCTGTGACGACGCACCCCCGAAGCACACGTAAGGCGACTCCGAGGGCCGATGACCACTGAGATCTTCCGCTCGATCGCCGTCGAGGGCAACCTCCCCCTGGAACCCAACGCGTTCGTCGGACGTGGGTCCGACGTCGAGGAACTCGTCCAGCTCATGACGGCCACCCGGGTCGTCACGCTCTGTGGCGTGGGCGGCATCGGGAAGAGCCGCCTGGGCCTGCGGGTCGCCGCCGAGCTCGCCCGCGACCTGCCCGACGGCGCGTGGCTGGTGGAGTTCCCCGAGGGCACCCGCCCCAAGGAGACGATCCGGCGCATCGCGTCGGTGCTGGGGGTGGAAGGCGAGCCGGGGCGCGACCTCGGGCTGGCCGTCGCCGAGGTGTTCGCGGGGCGCAAGGCGGTGATCCTGCTCGACAACTGCGAGACCGTGGTCGAGGAGTGCGCGCTGCTGACCCGGCGGCTGGCCGAGCACTGCCCGGAGGTCCGGGTGCTGGCCACCAGCCGTGAACCGCTGAAGGTGCCCGGCGAGACCGTCTGGCGGGTGCCGCCGCTGGCGCTGCCGCCCGACCACAACGCGGGCGCGGCCGTCGTCGGCGGCTACGAGGCGGTCCGGCTGTTCCAGGACCGCGCGGCCTCGGTCCGGCCGGGGTTCACGCTGACCGACGACAACGCGGCCGACGTGTCGCGCCTGTGCCACGCGCTCGATGGGATGCCGCTGGCGCTGGAGCTGGCCGCCGGGATGACCCGGGTGCTGTCGGTCCCGCAGATCGTGGCCCGGCTCGGCGACCGGTTCCGGCTGCTCTCGGCCGGTGACCGCACCGCGCCGCCCCGGCAGCGCACGCTGCGGGCCACCGTCGACTGGAGTTACGACCTGCTCGCCGAGCCCGAGCGGGTGCTGCTGCGCCGGGCCACCGTGTTCCGTTCCGGCTGGACGCTCCCGATGGCCGAACAGGTCTGCGCGGGTGGCCCGGTCGAGGTTCCCGACGTCCTGGGCCACCTGACCGCCCTGGTCGACAAGTCGCTGGTCGTCGTCGACGGCGAACTCGCGGGCGAGGCCCGTTACCGGCTGCTCGACACCATCCGTCAATACGCCGCCGAGCAGCTCGACGGGCCCGACGAAGAGGAGACCCGGCGGCGGCACCGTGACTTCTTCGTGCGGTTCGCGCGCGACTGGGAGATCGCGGTCGACGCGGGGTCGTGGCCGGCGGTGCACAGACGTACAGAACGATTGGAAAGGCTGCAGAGCGACCTGCGGGCGGCGGTGGAGTGGTCGCTCACCTCGGGCGACGCGGCGCCGATGCTGGGCGCGCTGCTCGGGTTGCGGTGGATGCTGCTCGGCAGCGGCCGGTTCCAGGCCGAGCTGACCCGCTGGGCCGACCGGCTCGTGGAGCTCGCGCTGCCGGACATCGACCCGGCCACCCACGGGCGGGCGCTGGCGTTCACCGCGAACCTGCTGTCCAACACGGCCGACTTCGCCGGGGCCGCAGACCGGGCCCGCCAGGCCCTCGACCTGTGCAGGAAAGCCGGTGACCAGGTCGGCGAGGGGCAGGCGCTGCTGGTCCTGGCCATCAGCGACGGCTCGGAACCGGCCGAGACGCGGCTGGAGGCGACCGTCACGATCGCCCGCGCCATCGGCGAACGGGTGCTGGAGGCCGAGGCCCACGGCACCCGCGCCTTCCTCGCGCTGGCCCAGGGGCGGCTGCGCGAGGCGCAGCGGTCGGCCGAACGCCTGGTCGTGCTGGCCACCGAGCTCGACAACCATCTCGCGCTGGTCATCGGCCTGTCGGGGCTCGGGCAGACCGCCCGCCGCCGGGGCGACCTCTCGGCCGCGCGCCACCACTTCACCCGGGCGCTGCGGATCGTCCGCACCTTCGACGCCCGGCAGTGGCTCATCTCGTGCCTGGCCGGGCTGGGTTCGGTGGCGCTGGACGCGGGCGACCTGCCCGAGGCCCGCCGCCGGCTGGGCGAGGCGCTGGTGCTCGGGCGTGACGCCGGGCTGCGCATGCAGGCGGCCCGTCGCCTGGAGGCCTTCGCCGCGCTCTACCTGAAACAGGGCGACGCGCGCCGGGCCGTGCTGCTGGCCGCCGCCTCCGCCGGGCTGCGCAGCGGCCGTCCGGGGGCGCGGGTGGAGGCCGTGCTGACGCCCGCCCGCGATCAGCTGGGCGAGGCCGCGGTGGCGGCGCTGTGGTCCGAGGGGCTCGGACTGCCGTTCGACGTGGCGGTCACACTGGCGCTGGAGGAGTCGGCCGGGAGCCCGATGCCCGTCGTCGCGCCGGTCGCGGTCACCCCGCAGAGCACGCTGACCGCCCGCGAGCGCGAGATCGCCGGGCTGGTCGCTCTGGGGCTCAGCAACCGGGCCATCGCCGACGAGCTCGTCATCAGCCAGGCCACCGTGGCCCGCCACGTCGCCAACATCCTGGCCAAACTCGGTTTCACCTCCCGCACCCAGGTCGCGACCTGGGTCGTCGAGCACGGCGTATGACCACGGTGTGTAGACGGCAGGGAACCGCCGTCTACACACCCACATGCGCACATCAGCCGATGTGAGGACGGCTCGCCCGATCTACGGTGACTCTGTGGTCGGGGTGCGGCGCGACTCCGTGGCCGTCACTCCGATCCGCGAGGGCGGATGCCTACTGAAGCCGGACGTCAGGGGGGGCATCTGGAAACGGCCACGTGTCCGTCACGCCGGTCGAGGTCGCCTCGGAGGGGTGGAGACCGAGACCGGGGGCACGTAGCCCGCGGGCCCGGGTCGCGCAGGACCCGGGCCCGCCCACTCGCTTGGTCGAAGGCATTACATACGCGCCTACACACTTATGCGGATTCCGGGGCGGGAGCCCGGCCCGTACGGTCACGGTCATGGAGTCAGGGGTCACCGGCGCGGTGTTCGGCCGATCCGCGCTGTGGGCCGACCGGCCGGCGCTGATCGATTTCGGCGAGGGCCGCGCAGTCAGCCACGAGACGCTGGCCGCGACCGTGTTCGGCGCTGCCTCGGGGCTGGTTCGGAGGGGGACCCGCCCCGGGCAGACCGCCGCCGTCTACACCGACGGGGTCTTCGGTCATCTGACCGCCGTCTTCGCGGTCATCGCGGCAGGTGGGGTGGCGCTGCCGCTGACGGTGCCCGATCCGGCCGAACTGCTGGCCCATGACGTCCGGCTGATGTTCACCAGCGGGAAGCTGGCCGCCGAGGCGGTCTCGGCGGCCGAGGCGTCGCGGGTGCGGCAGGTCGTCTCGTTCGGCGGCGGGCACGGCGCGACCGAGTTCGAGACGCTGCTCGGTCTCGATCCGCTGCCGCTCCCCGTTTCGGCGGGTCCGGCGATCACCGCGGAGGAGGGCGACCTCGGGCACGACGGGTTCGCCGAGGCGATGGCGCTGCTCGACGGGCATCTGTTCCTCAAGGAGCGCGACGTCGTGCTGGTCGACTGGCCGCCGTCGGGGTCGGCCGACCTCGCGGTGCTGGCCGGGCTGGCGTTCGCGAAGGGGGCCGTGGTGGTGACGGGCGGCGGGCGGGAGCTGGGGGTGACGGTGGCGGCCGTCGTGGAGTGCGGGAAACGCTGCGTGCGTCGGATCTGAACGTGTATATAGAACCGTTGCTTGACGTGGTACCTCCCTCGGTGGGTTGATTGGCTGCCATTCACACCCGGAGGTCGGCCGCGATGAGGCGACGTTTGACCGCGGTCGCCGCAGCACTGCTCGTGCTGGTGACGTCATGCAGCGGCGAGGCCGTGGAAACCCCCGAGTCCTCCGCGAGAGAGCGCGTCGAGGTCTTCTCCTGGTGGACGGGATTGGGCGAGGCCGACGGCCTCAAGGCGATGCGCGCCCTGTTCGAGAAGCAGAACCCCGGCTTCACGTTCGTCGACGCGGCCGTCGAAGGCGGCTCGGGCGACCAGGCCCGTGCTTTGTTATCCAGCAAGCTCCAGGCCAACCAGCCGCCCGACACCTTCCAGGGTCACGCGGGCGCCGAGCTCCAGGGCTACATCACCGCCGGCAAGCTCGAACCCCTCAATTTCCTGTACGACGAGCTGAAGTTACGCGACGCCTTCCCGCCCCAGCTCGTCGAGCAGATCTCGGTGCACGGTGAGATCTACTCGGTCCCGGTGAACATCCACCGCTCGAACGTCCTGTGGCTCAACCCGGCGGTGCTGCGAGCGGCCGGGGTGCCGGGGGCGCCGCAGACCCTCCCGCAGTTCCTCGAAGCGCTGGAGAAGGTCAAGGCGACCGGGAAGGTCCCGCTGGCCATCGGGCCGCAGTGGACCGTCGTCCACCTCTTCGAATCCGTGCTGCTGGGGTCGCTGGGGACCAAGGCGTACAACAAGCTCTGGACGGCCGACGGCGACTGGAACAGCGCGGCGATGAAGCGGGCGCTGACCGACTTCGCGGCGGTGCTGGCGTTCACCGGGCCGCCGCAGACCGACTGGCAGCCGGCCGCCAAGCAGGTGGCCGACGGCGAGGCCGCGTTCACCGTCATGGGCGACTGGGCCTACAGCTACTTCCACAACCCGCCCGACGGCGGCCTGGGCAAGACCTCGAAGAAGGACTTCGACTGGGCGCCCTCGCCGGGCACCGCGGGCACCTTCATGTGGCTCTCGGACAGTTTCACGCTGCCGCGCGGCGCCCCCAACCGGGAGGGCGCGCTGGCCTGGCTCAAGGTGGCCGCCAGCAAGGCCGGGCAGGACGCGTTCAACCCGCTCAAGGGCTCGATCCCGGCCCGCCGCGACGCCGACACCTCGCTCTACAAGGACTATCTGGCCTGGAACCAGGGCGAATGGGCCCGCGACCAGCTGGCCGGGTCGATCCAGCACGGCGTCGTCGCGGGCGACGGCTGGCGGGCGGCCATCAACGACGCGGTCGGCATCTTCATGGAGAACCCCGACGTCGTGGAACTGCAGCGGGCGCTGGTGCTGGCAGCGAAAAACAGCGGCCAATGACCGGTTTGTCATAGCATCGCCCGGTGAGTGTGACTGACGACCGGAGCGCGACCTTCGGAGAACTCTTCCGGATCGGCGAGTTCCGGGTGCTGTTCGGCAGTCAGCTGCTGCTGACGCTGGGCGAGTCGGTCAAGATGCTGGCCTTCTCCGTCATCGTCTTCGAACAGACCAACTCCGCCGGGCTGTCGGCCGTCTCCTGGATGCTCGGCTTCGTGCCGATGATGCTCGGTGGCCTGTTCCTGGCGTCGCTGGCCGACCGGATCCGGCCCCGGTCCCTGATGATCACCGGCGAGGTCACCCGGGTCGCCGTGTGCCTGCTCCTGGCGTTCGCCGGGCTGCCGGTGTGGGCGATGTTCGCGGTCGTCCTGGTCACCGGCGTGCCCACCGCCGTGTTCATGGCGGCCCGCAACGCGGTGCTGCCCGACATCCTCGACGGCGACCGCTTCGTGCTCGGCCGGGCGCTGTTCACCATGACCGGGGCCGGGGCGCAGATCGCCGGGCTCGCGGTCGGCGGCACCGTGATCGCGCTGCTCGGTCCGGAGGGCGCGCTGCTGGTCACCGCCGTGCTCTCGCTGGTGGCGGTCCCGCTCATCAGGTTCGGCCTCGCCGACCGGCCGCCGCGCGCGGTCAAGGACGGCACCGGCGCGGTCCGCGCCACCCTGCGCGGCAACTGGGCGCTGCTGAGCGACGGGACCATCCTGGGTCTGCTGCTGGCCGGGTGGTTGCCGCTGATGTTCATGGTCGGCTCCGAGGCGGTCTTCATCCCCTACCTGACCGGGATGGGCCAGGCCGGGGCGGCCGGGTTCGTGCTGGCCGCGACGGCCGCCGGGATGGGTTTCGGGGAGTTCATCGTCGGCCGGTTCGTAACGCCGTCGAAGCGGAACCGCCTTGGGCTGCCACTGGTCGCGCTGATGGGCGTGCCGCTGATCGGGTTCGTGCTCGAACCGGGGCCCTGGTGGGCCGGGATCCTGGCGTTCCTGGCGGGCAACGGGCTCGCCTACCAGCTGGTGCTGCAGCGGCCGTTCGTCGACGCCGTGCCGGAGCACCAGCGGGGGCTGGCGTTCGGGCTGCAGGGGTCGGGGATGATGACCGTCCAGGGGGTCGGCGGGGCGCTGGCCGGTGGCCTGGCCGAACTCGTCGACGTGCACCACGCGATCGCGATCTGCGGCGGGCTGGTGATCGTCGCGGGCGCTTTCCTGTGGCGGCCGCTCGCCCGGCCCGCGCTCACAACGGAGCCGCCGGAACAGTGACCTGGACGCCAACTTGGAGTAGAACGGGCAGATCCCCTACTCCTCGGAGGGTCACATGTCCTTGCTGGACCCCAAACTCTGGACCGGCCTGATCCACAGCGGCGGCTGGGTCACCTCCCAAACGGGTGACGCGGCCGTGGTCGAGCCCGCCACCGGCAGTGAAATCGGCCGGGTCGGGGTGGCCGGCGCCGCCGACGTGACGGCCGCCGTCCGCAAGGCCGCCCAGGCGCAGCGGGAATGGGCCGCGACCAACTTCGAGGAGCGGGCCGCCGTGCTCCGCCGCGCGGGCGCCCTCTTCGAGCAGTACGCCGACGAGATCCACCACTGGATCATCCGGGAGACGGGCTCCGTACCGCCGAAAGCGGGCCTGGAGACCCACGTCGCCGCGCAGGAGTGCTTCGAGGCCGCGGCCCTGGCCTCCGGGACGACCGGGGAGATCCTGCCGACCAACCGCAAGCGGCTCAGCATCGCCCGGCGGATCCCGGTCGGGGTGGTCGGCGTGATCGCGCCGTTCAACGTGCCGCTGATCCTCGGCATCCGCTCGGTGGCCCCCGCGCTCGCGCTGGGCAACGCCGTGGTGCTCAAGCCCGACCCCAGAACCGCCGTCTCCGGCGGCGTGGTGATCGCCCGGGTGCTGGAGGAGGCCGGGCTGCCCGAGGGGCTGCTGCACGTGCTGCCCGGCGGGCCCGACGTGGGCGAGGCGCTGGTCGCCGATCCGCTGGTGCCGGTCATCTCGTTCACCGGCTCGACCGCCGCCGGGCGCAAGGTCGGCGAGGCCTGTGGACGGCTCCTCAAGCGCGCCCACTTGGAGCTCGGCGGCAACTCGGCGCTGGTCGTGCTCGACGACGCCGACCTCGACCTCGCCGTCTCAGCGGGGGCGTGGGGGTCGTTCCTGCACCAGGGCCAGATCTGCATGACCACAGGCCGCCACCTGGTGCACGCCTCCCTCGCCGACGAGTACGTCGAGCGCCTCGCCGCCAAGGCCGACCACCTCCCGGTGGGCGACCCCGCGACCGGGCAGGTCGCCCTGGGGCCGCTGATCTCGGCGAGCCAGCGGGACAAGGTGCATGCCCTGGTCACCGGCAGCGTCGACGCGGGGGCGCGGCTGGCGGCGGGAGGGACGTACGAGGATCTCTTCTACCGCCCGACGGTGCTGGCCGGAGCGGGCCCCGCCTACGACAACGAGGTGTTCGGGCCGGTCGCCCCCGTCATGCCCTTCCACTCCCTGGAGGAGGCGGTGGCCCTGGCGGGCGACACCGAATACGGCCTCTCGCTGGGCATCCTCACCCGCGACGTCATGAAGGCGATGCATCTGGCGGAGCGGATCCCCACCGGGATCGTGCACATCAACGACCAGACCGTCGACGACGAGGCGGTCGCGCCGTTCGGCGGACTGGGCGCCTCGGGCACCGGATCGCGGTTCGGCGGGGCCCGCGCGAACGCCGACGCGTTCACCCACACCCAGTGGGTGACGATGCAGGGCGACATCGCTGCTTACCCGTTCTGACCCATGTTGTAGGTTCGCGGGTCATGAGAAAGAACGGCTGGTTGTTGCTGGTCGCCGGGTTCGTCCTGGCGGCACTCAACCTGCGACCGGCGCTTGCCGGAGTCTCGCCACTCCTGGGCGAGATCATGTCCGACCTGTCCCTCACCCCCGCCGCGGCCGGGGCCATCACCACAGTCATGTTGTTGTGCCTCGGCCTGCTGGGCCCGCTCGGGCCCGTCCTGTCATCGCGGCTCGGTCTCGACCGGACCCTGATGGCGGGCATGCTGCTGCTCATCCTCGGTGTCGTGATCCGCAGCTCCGGTGGCGTTTTCACGCTCTATCTGGGCGCGGCGATGGCCGGCACCGCCATCGCGTTCATGAACGTGATCATGCCCGGCCTGGTCAAGCAGCACTTCCCCGACCGCATCGGCCTGTTCACCGGCCTCTACGTCACCAGTCTGGTCAGCGGCGCCGCCCTCGGCTCGGCCGTGATGGTGCCGCTGGCCCACGAGATGGGCTGGCGCTGGGCCGCCGCCACGACGGCGGTCTTCGCCCTGATCTCCGCGGTCGTCTGGCTGCCGCAGGTGCTCAAGCCCCCGACCCCGCCCGCGCCGCAGGCGCCCCGGCCGTTCCGCGCCCTGATGAGACGCCGGGTGACCTGGTACGTCGCCACCTACATGGGCGTCCAGTCGATGAGCTTCTACATCATGCTGGCGTGGCTGCCCACGATCTTCACCGACGCCGGCCTGAGCGCCGACGACGCCGGATACCTGCTGGGCCTCACCAACCTGGCCCAGATCGCCGCCACCCTGACCGTGCCGATTCACGCGGGGAAGGCGAAATCCCAGGTTCCGCACGTCGTGGGCGCCGCTTTGATCACCATCGTCGGATACGTCGGCGTGCTGTTCTGGCCGACCACCGTCCCGTGGCTCTGGATGATCGTGCTGGGTGTGGGCCAGGGTGCCTCCATCGCCCTCGCCCTGCTGATCATCACGCTGCGCGCGCCCGACCCCCGCTCGGTCACCGCCCTGTCGGCGGTCGCGCAGTCGACCGGCTACACCCTGGCCGCCATCGGCCCGGTCGTGATCGGCGCGATCTACCAGGTCAGCGGGAACTGGACGGTTCCCCTGACCGTGGGCCTCGGGGTCTGCGGTGTGCAATTGGTGTTGGGTTATCTCGCCGCACGTCAACCGCAGGGCACCTGATCTTCATCTGACCCCCCTACCGTCCGGCCCATGAGTCTCACGCGCAGAGGCGCGATCACCGTGCTCGCGGCCGGAACGGCCGCCGGCGCCCTGATGGGCACCACCCCCGCACTCGCCAAGAAGCGTTTCGGTGACGTCACCGTCATCGGCCACCGGGGCGCCAGCGCCGTCCGTCCTGAGCACACCCTGCTCTCCTACGAGGCGGCCATCGCCCTGGGGGCCGACTACATCGAGCCCGACCTGGTCTCCACCAAGGACGGCGTGCTCGTCGCCCGGCACGAGAACGAGATCGGCGGCACCACCGACGTCTCGGCCAAGGCGGAGTTCGCCAGCCGCCGGGTCACCAAGATCATCGACGGCCGGCCCATCACCGGCTGGTTCACCGAGGACTTCACCCTCGCCGAGCTGAAGACGCTGCGGGCCACCGAGCGCATCCCGGACCTGCGGCCCGGCAACGCCGCCTTCAACGGCCTGGCCGAGATCCCCACCCTTGAAGAGGTGATCCAGCTCGCGCAGCGCCACGAGGTCGGCATCTACCCGGAGACGAAGCACCCCACGTACTTCGACTCCATCGGCCTCTCGCTGGAGGAGCCCCTCCTCGCGCTGCTCGACCGGTACGGCTGGCGCCGCTCCGGCGACCCGGTCATCATCCAGTCGTTCGAGGTCGGCAACCTGAAGGCGCTGCGCCCGAAGACCAAGCTCAAGCTGGCCCAGCTCATCGACGCCGCCGGCAAGCCGTTCGACACCGCCACCCTCACCTACGACCAGATGGTCACCCGTGAGGGCCTGCGCGAGATCCGCACCTACGCCAACGGCATCGGCGTCAACACCCGCCGGATCCTCCCCGTCGGTCCGGACAACCGCACCCTGCCGCCGACCACGCTGGTGCGCGACGCCCACCGCGAGGACCTGATCGTCCACGCGTGGACGCTGCGCAACGAGAACTCCCAGCTCCCGGCCGACTACCAGTTCGGCAACCCGGCCAGCCCGGTGTTCCCGCGCGCGGTCGGCAACGTGATGGGCTTCGCGGCGGCGCTGTTCGAGCAGGAGATCGACGGCATCTTCGCCGACGACCCCTCGATGCCGCGCGCGGTGCTCAGCACCGAGCGCTAGGCAGGCCGATCAGGCCGGGTCGATGGGCCTCAGCTCGTCGGCGTAGCTCACCGACTGGCGGCGCATCATGCCGTCGTCGCTGATCGAATACTGACCGAGCCGCCACAGGGGCGGGGAGTAGGCGTGGATCGACACGCTGCCGTGCTCCGCCCCTGTGAGGCGGTGGATGTGGTCGGGCCCGAAGCTGAACGAGGTGCCGGCGCTGACGCTCGTCTCGAGGTGTTCGCCGCCGATGCGCGGGTTGGCCTCCACCAGCGTGCCCCTGACCACGTTGACCGCGCCCGACGAGACGTCGTGGTCGTGCCAGCCCGTGTCGTCTTCCGGTCGCCAGCACAGCAGCCAGACGTCGACGTAGGAGTCGCGGTAGAGCGAGGCGTAGTGGCGGCCGCCGTCCTCGGAGCCCTCGAACGACAGGTGCTCCTCCCACAGGCCGGGCTTGGTCGCCAGGTCGTCGACCAGTTCGCGCAGCTCACGCCGGTCGAGCGACCGTGGTGGCAGCGTCTCGAAAGGGGCCGTTGGACAGGTGGCGGGCACCGGAAGGGTGGGCGTGCTCATGAGGACGGCTCCTTTCGTGTCAGCAATCTGGTCGGGTTCGCCACGGTGATGGCGTGCTGGGCCGCGTCCCCGAAATCGAGGGCCGGGGCTTCGGCGTAAGGGCGGTCGGATCCGTTCACGACCACGTCGATGCCGAGTTCGCGGACGATCGAGTCGACGGCACGGCGGCCGTAGGACGAGGTCTCCACGAACAGGCCGGGATCGACGAGGCCGCGGCCCTGCCCGCCGCGGCTGATCTGGCGCTCCGAGTGCAGCGGGGCGAGGCCCGCCAGCAGCGCGAAACAGACTTTGAGCCGGGGATGCCGAGGCCGCCCGAACGCCTGGAAGGCGTACCAGGCGGCGTGCATCTGCTGGACATAGGGCACGACGGCGGGCCACCAGCCCGGAGTGCCGGGCGCGCTGGCCGGTCCGGGGTGGATGAAGAGCGGCCGGTCGTCGAGGGCGCCGAGCAGCGGGGCCACCTTCTCAAGACCCTCTTGGTCCTGTACGGCTGTCGCCGGGAGCTGCAGCCCCACCGCGCCCGCGTTCAGGGCTTCTTCGAGCTTCGGCACAGAGATGTCGGTCACCGGCGCCGACGCCCAGAAACCGAAGGGCTCCGGCAGCTCGGCCGCACCCTCGTGGAAGGCGTCGATCAGCGGCCACGCCTCATCGGGCGGGAGGTGCTCGATGCCGAGCGGGCTCGACAGCGAGATGAGCGCGAGATCGAGTTCCTTGTTCAGCTTCGCCCGCGCGGCTGGATCGTGATCGGCCGGGTTCACTTCGTACACCGGTTCGCCGTCGAGCAGCAGGGTCCAGCCGTCGAGGCGGGGATTGGTGGCCCTCGAACGCAGGGCGTGGAGGAAAGGCGCAGGCCAGAGGTGCTGGTGCACGTCGACAGCCATCTCCGCCTCCTCCAACCCGAATTCCCTACTCATAATACAGGTATATCGATCTGAGGCTAGTGAACCGCTTCACTGATTCGCTTCAGTGAACCGTTTCACCCCATATGTGTCAAGTAGTCTGGGCCGATGCCCCAACGGAAGCGAGCGACGATCCGTGAGGTGGCCCAGGCGACCGGGCTGTCCACCGCCGCCGTCAGCTACGCGCTGCGGGGTCTCCAGGTCTCCGAGGAGACCATGCACCGGGTCCGCCGCGCCGCGGCCGAACTCGGCTACGAGGCCGATCCCAACGCGCGGGCGCTGGCGAGCGGGCGTACCGGAATGATCGGTGTGCTCTGCGGTTCACTCGAGGACCTCTGGCAGCAGTCGCTGGCCGTGGGCATCGGCCGGTCCCTCCGCGAGAAGGACCACTACGGCCTCATCCTCGACGCCGCCGGCGATCCCGACCGGGAACGCACGCTGGCCCGGCAGCTCCGGGGGGTCGACGGGCTGATCGTGCAGCCGGTCGACCCGGCCGCGCCGTTCTGGGCGGAAATCGCCGAAAACGTCCCGCTGGTGACCATCGGTGACGCGCTGAAGGGGACCCGCACCGCCGCTGAGGTGGTCTTCGACAACCAGCGCGGGGTGACGCTGGCGCTGGAGTACCTCGCCGGACGCGGCCACCGGAGGGTCGCGGTGCTGACCTCGACCCTGGCCGAGACGCCCGACCGGCCCGCCGACCGGCTCGTCGCGGCCGAAGCCGCCCGGCTGGGGCTCGAGGTGACCGTGCAGAACTGCCCGCAGGGCCTGGGCCCGGCGGCGGAGACCGCCCGCGCGGTGCTCAGGTCACGGCCGAGCGCGGTGTTCTGCTTCTCCGACTCGATCGCCTACGGGGTGCTGAAGGCCGCCGGCGACCTGGGGCTGTCGGTGCCCGGCGACGTCTCGGTCATGGGGTACGACGACTATCCGATGTCGGAGCTGCTCGGCCTGACCACGGTGAGCTGGGATCTCGACGGGATCGTCCGGTCGGCGGTCCGGCTGGTGCTCGGCGCGGCCGACGGAACCCTGCGCCGCCGCCGGGTGGTGCAGGCGCCGACGCTGCGCGAACGCGGATCAGTCGGCCGACGCTGAGCGGCCGCTTCCGCGGAGGTCGCCCTGTCGAAACGCCGGTCAGTCGGCCAGCGCCGACCTGGCCGCCTCGATGTCGGCCTCCAGCGACCGGTCCTTCGGTTCCTCGCCGTTGCGCATCGCCAGCGCCCGGTCGGCGGCGACCAGCTCACAGGCCAGGATGATCTCGTAGGGCTCCCGCGCCGCCAGGCACGCCCGCGCGGCCTGGGTGCCGAAGCCCGCGTGATCCTCCACGCTGCGCGACAGCACCGCGCCGCCCAGTGTGACCGGTGCGGCCAGTTGCCTGAGCGAGGCGAGGGCGTCGTGGGCGACGTATTCCAGGATCAACGCGCCCGATCCTCCCGGTGACCCGGCGAGGAAGGGGAGCAGGCCGGAGTAGGCGGGTTCCATCAGCGTGGCCAGCCGGGCCGTGGACAGCGAGGCGGTCTGCACGAGCGCGGCCCTGAGGGCGTCGAGGGCCAGGGCGACCGGCGCGGTGTGGAAGTTGCCGTTGTGCCAGGCTGCCTCGCCCGCGATCAGCGGGTTCTCGGCCGCCGAGTTGATGTCGATGGTGACCGCCCGCCTGGCCACGTCGAGCGCGTCGAAGGCCGCGCCGTGGACCTGCGGCAACGCCCGGTAGCCATAGGGATCCTGGATGCGCCCGGCGGGGGAGTGGTCGTCGAGCAGAGAGCTCAGCGCGGCGGCGACCCTGGCCTGGCCGGGGTGGCGGCGGGCGCGCTGGACCTCGTACGCGAGAGGTTCGACCGACGCCCCGGCGGCGCGCCAGGTGCGGGCGGCGACCCGCACCGACGCCTCCAGCAGCCGGGCCAGATCGGCGCAGGCCAGCGCGGCGTCGGCCAGGGTCAGCGCGTTGGAGCTGATGAACGGCAGGGCGTCGGCGGAGGACAGCGGGAAGAGCGGACCGTTCCAGGGCACCTCGCCGAGCAGGCAGAGCGCCGTGGTGGACAGGGCGGTCAGGTCGCCGGTGCCGATCGCGCCGTAGCGCCTGATCGGCGGGGTCGCCCCGGTGTTGATCGCCTCGGCCAGCGTGTTCAGCACGGCCGGATCGATGCCGGAACCGCCCCGGAGGAGCTGGTTGAGGCGGACCGTGAGCATCGCGGTCGCGCAGGCCGGGTCGACGAGCGGGCCCGCCCCGCCGGCGTGGCTGCGCAGCAGGTCGAGGCCCGGTTCGTGGACCTCGACGTCTTTGTTCGCGCCCACTCCGGTGGTGCGGCCGTAGACCGGGCCGGTCTGCGCGCGGGCGGCCGCGAAGGCCTCCTCGGCCTGCTTGAGGGAACCGAGGACGACCTTCGCCGCGCCGTGGGCGACGGCCCTGACCTGATCGCAGGTCAGGGTCGAGCCATCGAGGAGAACGGTCTTAGTCGTCAATTCCGAAGATCAGGTCGAGCAGCCAGGAGATGACGCCGATGATGAGCGCCCCCCAGAAGGCCGCCCAGAAGCCGACGACCTCGAACGGGAGGGTGAGCTGTTCGGCGATCCAGCTCGTGAGCAGGAGCAGGCCGGCGTTCACGACCAGCGCGAACAGGCCCAGGGTCAGGACATAGAAGGCGCAGCCGATCGTTTTGATGATCGGCTTCAGGAGGGCGTTGATCACCCCGAAGATCAGCGCGACCGCGAGCAGCGTGCCGATCTCTTTGGCGGTCGAATCGCCGCCGATCGTGATGCCGTCGACGACACGTGTGGACACCCACAGTGCCGCCGCGATCACGATGATCTTGACGATGACTTTCACGATGGTGATCCTCGCATGTCGAGGCGTTCTGAGCGAAGGTCGCGTGACTCTGACCCGTTGTTGGGCATAGGTGGTGATCGTCCCGGGAAATCACCGCTTGGGGGTGGGCCAGATCATGAACGTCGACCAGCTCGAACAGCTCTCCGCGAAGGAACTGCACGACCGCGCGGTCCGATATGCCGTGAGACACGGCGATTTCGGGTTCCTCTGGGACCTGCTGAAGGTGATCCCGGCGGCCCAGGGCGCCAGCGGGAGCGAAGACGAGTCGGCCAACGACCTCAGCCGGGTCTCCGCGCTGCTCAGCGACGCCCTCGCGTCGGGCGAGGGCAAACTCGGAGAGGCACTTCGCCCGGTCTACATCGAGTACCTCTCCAAACACGACGTCGATCTCGACGACTAGCTCGCCTTGACCTCTGGCCCGTACACGAGGAAGCCCGGCGTGCTGGTCACCCGGCCGTCGAGCCCGGTGAGCATCACGTCGTAGGGCGTCGCCTGGACGTCCTTCGGCAGGGCGACCTCGCGGGCGAACCGGCGGGCCCGGACCGAGCCCATGGCGTAGAGCGCCGCGGCGTACGCGCCCGCCGTCGCCAGGTCGGGCCCGACGACGGTCACGGAGGCCAGGTCGCCCTGCCCGCCGGAGCCCCCCGGCCGCTCGGCCGTGGCGACGGCCAGGTCGTGCGCGAACACGACGCGTGAGACGGCGCCTTCGCTGGGGTCCTTGAGACCGACCCGCCACGGCACTCCGGGCCGGGCGGAGCCGCGGACGCGGACGTCGCCGTCGGCGCTGACGCAGTGGTCCACCGCACCGGCGGCGGCCAGCGCGCGGGAGACCCGTTCGAGGGCCCAGTCGCGTACGTACGCGGCCCCCGCCGCGGCGCCGGCCGGGTCGCCCGCCGGGCCGCCGAAGAAGCCGTCCGTGGTCTTGCCGATCTCCGCGATCCGCTGGAGGACCTCGGTCAGTTCGGGCGAGGCCTCCTCCAGGGTGATCTCCCCCCGGGCCAGCCGGTTGAGCTCGCTGTCGTCCCGGCGGGTGCTGAAAGTTTCTTCGACCCAGCGCAGCCACTGGAAGGCGTCATCGAGGAGCGGCCGCAGCTCCCGCTGGGGGAGAGCCGTGCGGATGTCGATCCCGACATGCGACCCCATGAGGTCCTCAGCCCGGTGAGCACCGGGGAAGCGGTCGATACGGCGGGTGGTGGTGTCCGTAGAGGTAGTCATCGCACTCCTTCGTCTCCGACGGGAGGTACGCGCCGGAGCACGGACGCGTTCAACCCCGATAACGATTTAATCTCAACCCTTTCGTCCTTTTTAAGAGGTATGTCGGATTCTTTACGTTCCTCAGCGACTTTTCATCATCCGGCGGCACAATGGCCGACGTGCCAGAGACCCGAGTGCTCGTCGTGGACGACGAGCCCGAAGTGCGGACCGCCATCGCCCGCGCGCTCCGCGTCGAGGGCCACCGCGTGGCCAGCGCCGTCGACGGCGTGACGGCTCTCGCGGCCATCGCCGGGAACGCCCCCGACGTGGTCGTCCTGGACGTGATGATGCCCGAGATGAACGGCCTGGAGGTCTGCCGCCGCCTCCGCAGGAACGGCGACCGCACCCCCGTCCTGATGCTGACGGCGCTGGACGGGGTGGGCGACCGGGTGGCGGGACTGGACGCCGGCGCCGACGACTACCTGGTCAAGCCGTTCGCCCTGGAGGAGCTCTTCGCCCGCGTCCGGGCCCTGCTGCGGCGCGCCGCCCCGCCTCCCGAGACCTCGTTCGCCGACCTGCACCTGCTGCCCGACCGGCGGCAGGCACAGCGCGGAACGCGGGTCTTCGACCTGACTCGCACCGAGTACGCCCTGCTGGAGCTGCTGATCCGCAACGGCGGCCAGGTCCTGACGCGGGAGGTCATCCTGGAGAGAATCTGGGGATACGAGTTCACCCCCGGGTCCAACTCCCTCGAGGTCTACATCCGTTACCTGCGCCGCAAGACCGAGGCCGACGGGGAGACGAGGCTCATCCAGACCGTCCACGGTCTGGGCTACGCGCTGCGGGAGCGTTCGTGAAACTGCACTGGCGGATGGCCCTGGCCTCGGCACTGGCCGGGGCGGTCAGCGTGATCGTGGTCATCTACGCGGCCTGGCGGATCACCTGCAACCGCGTCGAGTCGGCGATGGGAAGCTACGGATACCGTCCGCCGGCCGGGGTCCTCGCCGGGTTGACCGAGGTGACCGACCTCGGCTGGCCGTTCTTCGCGATCGCCCTCGGCGGCCTGTGCCTGTCCGGCGCGCTGGGCTGGATCGCGGCCTGGACGGGCCTGCGCCCGGTCGGGAAGTTCAAGGACGCCGCCCAGCGGGTCGCCGCGACCAGCGACCTCACCACCCGCATCGACGTGACCGGCGACGACGAGCTCGGCAGCCTGGCCCGCAGCTTCAACACGATGCTCGACGCGCTCGAACGCTCGGCCAAGGCCCAGAAGCGCCTGGTGGCCGACGCCTCCCACGAGCTGCGCACCCCCCTCACCGCCGTCCGCACCAACGCCGAACTCCTCCAGCGCGGCAAACTGCCCGCCGGGGAGCGGGAAGAGGTCGAGGCCGCGGTGATCAGCGGCCTGGAGGAACTGACCGGCCTGGTCTCCGACATCGTCGAACTGGCCCGCGACGAGGAACCCCAGGCCTTGGTGGAGCCGCTGCGCCTCGACGAGATCGTCACCCGGGAGATCTCCCGGGCCTCGGCCCACTGGCCCCTCACCCGTTACGCCTCCGAGTTGGAGCCCGTAGTGGTCCACGGCGTGGCCGACCGGGTGTCCCGGGCGGTGGGCAACGTGCTGGACAACGCGGCCAAATACAGCCCCACGGGGTCCGCCGTGGAGGTCCTGCTCAGGGACGGCGTGCTGACCGTCCGCGATCACGGCCCCGGCATCGCCGTCGACGATCTGCCGCATGTCTTCGACCGCTTCTACCGCTCGTCCAGCGCCCGCTCCCAGCCCGGGTCAGGGCTGGGCCTCGCCATCGTCCGCCAGGTGGTCGACAGCCACGGCGGTTCCGTTTCCGCAGGTCCCGCTCCTGGCGGGGGAACGCTCGTCCGGCTGGCCTTCCCGTAGGGTGCTGCTCTATGGGAGATGTACGGGTTTCGCGGACCCCGTCCGGCTTTGTCGCCACCAATGAACGAGGCGCCTCGGTGGCCCTCGGACACGGCGAGGGGCAGTTCGGGGCGGTCGAACTGCTTCAGGTCGCCGTAGGGGCCTGCAACGCCATGACGGTCGAGCCGTTGACCGCTCAGCGGGGGCTCCGGCTGTCCGAGCTTTCTGTGACGGTCAGCGCCGAAAGGTCTGCTCCGACCCTCCTGGGCAAAGTGACGGTCAGCTACGAAATCGAGCTGCCCGAGGGCATGACGATGGCCAAGTTCCACGAAATAGCCCAGCGTGTGCACGACAGGCACTGCATCGTGAGCCGATCCCTGGAAGCCGGGACCGAGGTCAAGCTCGACCTGCCGCACTCCTGAGAGTTAGACCAACAACCGGCTGTGGCATTGCGTGGTCCTTAAGGTCGGTTCAGTAACGTGGAAGCAGGTCAAGGGGGCTGGAAAGCCGCCACACAAGCCTTTTTCCCATAAGGGCGCGGAGGGGGAACCGCGCCCGAGAGCGGGGGAAGCCGTCCAGACGTCTTTGGGGGAGGACGTCTCGGCGGCACCGCTTGGAGTCGGGGCCGGTCGCAGTTGGGGGACTGCGGCCGGCCCCGACGTATGCCCGGGGGTCGCCGCGTTCAACGGGTGCCTGCTTACGCGTCCACGGCCTTCATGAACTCGTCGTGGTGGCCGTACCAGACGTGGTGGTCCGCGCCCTTGATGGTGATCGCGCCCTCGGTCTCCTCCGGGACGAAGCGGCTGCCCTCCGGTCTGATGACCAGGCCCTGCTGGGGTGGCGTGAAGTCCTTGCCGGCCGCGTTGAGCAACAACGCCACCGCTGTCTCCACGTCGAAGTGCTTGGCCGCCTCGGCCTCCACCTCCCGGTCGACCTCGTGCCAATCCGGGTGCCGGTCCGTCAGGGTGGCGAGGGTCCGCTTGGCCTTGGCCTTCACGTACGTCGAGCGCAGCGCGTCTTCCGGGATCGTGTGGCTCGGGCCCGCCGGGGTGTCCACGTACACGACGCGCTCCGCGGTGAGGGCGGTTCCCAGGATGAAGGACCCCATCGAGTGGGCGATGGCCAGGTCGATCTCGGCCGGGACGGCTTGGAAGAGTTCCAGCGCCATCCGTTCCACCGTCGCGTCATGCATAGGCGCGCTGCGGCCGTGGCCCGGGAGGTCGACGGCCAGCACGTGGTAGCCGCGTGAGGCCAGGTCGGGCCCCACCTGCCACCAGCAGCCCGAGTCCGACAGGATGCCGTGGACCAGGACCGCTGTCTTCTCGCCGGTGCCCCATTCTCGGACGTTCAGCATGTGGCGTCCTCTCTCGTGAGTCTCTTGAGCAGGTCGGCCAGGATCTCCACGCCGTTCCTCGTCAGGACCGACGCCGGGTGGAACTGGACCGACGCGAAACCCGGGCCGATGAGGGCGTGGACCTCGTCCTCTTCCCTGGAGACGGCGATCTCACCGAGAAAGTCGGTCGAACAGCGGGCGGCGAAGGTGTTGTAGAAGCCGACCTGTTCCCTGCGGCCGAAGAACGGGATGGTGCGCTGGACGCCCTGGTTGGGGAACGGGTTCCTCGTGATCGAAAGGCCCAGCAGGGTGCAGAGCACCTGGTGGCCCAGGCAGACCGCCAGGAAGGGGATACGGCGGTCCAGCAGTTCGCGGGTCGTCTCGCGCAGGCGGGCGATCTTGGGGTGGCGCAGGTCGCGGGGGTCGCCGGGGCCGGGGCCGACGATCACCAGGTCGTGGTCGCCGACGTCGTAGGGCTCGTCGTAGCGGGTGACCGTCACGTCGCAGCCCAGCGCGCGGATGATGTGGCGGGCCATCGCGGTGAAGGTGTCTTCGGCGTCGATGACCAGGACGCGGAGGCCGGACAGTTCCGGCACCCTGCGGTCTCGGGACTCCGGGCCCTCGAACCAGAAGCCCGCCAGGGGTTCGTTGCGGGACATCAGGGCCTGGTAGATGGCCGGGTGGCCGTTCAGGCCGGCGGGGGCGTCGCGGCAGGTCCCGCCCTGTAAGGCTTCCAGGAGGCCGGCCGCCTTGGCGCGGGTCTCGGCCGCCTCCGAGGCCGGGTCGCTGTCGCGGACCAGGGTCGCGCCGACCGAGATGCGCATTTCTCCCTCGGACGAGATGTCCGCTGTGCGGATCAGGATCGCCGAGTCCAGTGAACGGTCGCCCGCCGGGTCGCGGCCGATGAGGGCCACCATGCCCGCGTAGTAGTCGCGGCCTTCCGGTTCGAACTTGGAGATCACGCGGCAGGCGCTCTCCAACGGTCCTCCGGTCACGGTCGGGGCGAACAGCGTCTCTCGGAGGATGTCTCTGACGTCCAGGGAGCTGCGGCCCTCGATCAGATATTCGGTGTGGGCGATGCGGGCCAGTTGCTTCAGGTGGGGGCCGATCGCGCGGCCACCCTGTTCGCAGACGCGGCCCATCATCTTGAGTTCCTCGTCGAGGACCATGTAAAGCTCGCCGGCCTCCTTGTCGTCGTCCAGGAAGTCGAGGACGCCGGGGAGTTCGGGGCCGCTCCTCGGATATCGGTAGGTGCCGCTGATGGGGTTCATCACGACGTTTCCCGATTCCAGGGTGATGTGGCGTTCGGGGGAGGAGCCGACGAACGTCCGCGTGCCGGTCCAGATGACGAAGGTCCAGTGGCAGCCGGGGTCTCTCCCCAGGAGGCGGCGGAAGTACGACAGCGCGGAGAGATGGGACCAGTCGTCGATCTTGGCGCTGAAGGTTCGTTTGATGACGAAGTTGGCGCCCGTTCCCTCGCCGATCTCCTCGGCCAGCACGCGGCGGACGACGGCTTCGTACTCTGCGTCCGTGGTGTCGAAGGAGTCGTCCCGCAGGACGATCGGTTCGTTCGGGAGGACGCGCAGGGCGTCCTCGACGGACAGTGTCGACTGGTCGGTCACGGTCATCGCCAGCAGGGGGGCCGCGTCGTCGGGGCACTCGTAGCCCCGCTCCCGGATCTGGCGGTAGGGGAGCACGACCAGCGTCTCGTGGCGGTCGGCGCCCTCGTCGGAGAGGGGGATGTCGGCGATCCGCTCGTAGGCCGAGATGTCGCCCACGAGCACGTCGATCTCGGAGACGTCAGAACCCGGGCGGTGCAGCAGGGCGAAAGGGGGCGGGTCGGTGCTCAGCAGCCGGTCTAACATGATCCCTCCATCGACGAGAGCACACCCCGGGTCGTGATGGTCACCGCGCAGCGGGAGGCCGCGTAGTCGAGGGCCAGGCGGTGGAAGTCCGGGGTGAAGTCGGCGATCGCGTCGGCCACGACGAAGGTCTGGATGTCGTGGGAGAAGCTCTCGTGGGCGGTCATCAGGATGCCCACGTGGGCGTACACGCCGCAGATGACGAGCTGGTCGCGGCCCTGCTCGCGCAGCATCCGCAGCAGGTCGGTGCGGCAGAACGCGCTCGGCCGCCACTTGGTCAGGACCACGTCGCCGGGTGACGGCTCCAGGAAGGGGACGATCGCCCGGTGCGCGGGGTCGGCGGTCATGCCGGGGCCCCAGAAGTCCATCAGGAGCCCTCGGTCCTCGGTGCTCATACCGCCGGGCTGGGCGGTGTAGTAGACCGGCGCGCCGATCTCGGAGAACCGGTCCTTCAACGCGCCCACGTTCCCCAGCAGCGCCGACGGGTCGGTGAACGGGCTCAGGAAGTAGTTCTGCATGTCGTGGACCAGCAGCGCGGCCCGGGAAGGGTCGACCTGCCACTGGGCGATGTTCTCGGGGAGCTCGGTCGGCATCGGGTAGGGCTCGATCGCGGGGATCGCCATGGTTGAACAACTCCTGTCTTCCGGCAGATTCACGGCGCGAGCCACGGCCGGCCTGCGGCCGTCCGCGTCTCGCTTAGACGCCCAGTGAGGCGCCTCCGTCGACCGTCAGGTCCTGCATGGTGATGTGCGCGGCCCGGTCGGAGAGCAGGAACGCGACCGCGTCCGCGACATCCGAGGGCTGGGCCACCCGGCCCAGGGGGATTCCGACCCTGTACGCCTCCGGCGACCCTTCGACCGAGGTCAGCAGTGCGTCGGAGCCGTCCCAGAGGCCGGTCAGCATGGGGGTGTCCGTGGAGCCGGGCGCGACGACGTTGCAGCGGATGTGGAACTCGGCCAGTTCCAGCCCCAGACACTTGGTGAAGGCGGTGGCCGCGGCCTTGGAGGCGGCGTAGGCGGCCATGTTCTGGCGTGCGGTCTTCGAGGCGTTGGAGGCGACCGTCACGATCGCCCCCGCGCGCCGGGGGATCATCCGCCGGGCGACGGCCCGGGACACGTGGAAGACGCCGGAGGTGTTGACCGCCATCGTGGCGGCCCAGTCGGCGTCCGACAGTTCCACGGCCTTGCCGGTCCGCAGGATCCCGGCCGTGTTGACCAGCGCGGTGATGGGTCCCGTGGAGTCCTCGATCCGATCGACGAACGCCTCGACCTGCTCGGACGAGGTCACGTCGGCGTCGTCCACGTCCAGGCCGACCACGGTGAAGCCGTCGTCGGTCAGCCGCTTGGCGACCGCCGCGCCGATTCCTCCGGAGGCACCGGTGACCAGGGCGATCATGACAGCTCCACCCCCAGGCAGCGGACCGAGAACGACGTCAGAGCCTCCAGGTAGGAGTCGCGCAGCGCGTTCTCGTCGGCCTTCACGACCTGCCCGTTCACGATGACCGTCTCGATGTCGGCCGACCCGCCGAGGGTCAGGAACGCCTCCAGCGGACGGGGGTTGAGCAGGTAGCGCCAGTCGTCGGCCCGGATCAGCACCAGGTCGGCGCGCTTGCCGACCTCCAGCGACCCGACGTCGGCGAACCCGAGTCCCTTCGCGGCGACGCGGGTGGCCATGGCGAGGGCGTCGGTGGGCAGCAGGGCGGTCGGATCGGCGGCCATCTCCGTGTACGTCTGCCACGCCGCCGTCATGTTCTCCGCCATCCCCGGCACGGGCGTCGAAGCCCCGTCGGTCGACAACGACACGTCGAGCCCGGCCTCCCGGAGCGCGGGGATCTGCCGCGTCTCGGTCATGGTCGACTCGCCGGCGGGCCCGTATTTGGCGGGGGAGTGGGTGATGTGCGCCCCCGCCCGGACGAGCAGGTCTCTCTCCTCCGATGAGGCGAACGCGCAGTGCACCGCCGTGAACCGCTCGTCGAGCAGGCCGAGGTCGGCGAACCGGCGTACCGGAGCGACTCCGAACCAGGCGCGCATGGCCTCGGTCTCGTTGCGCAGCGCGCCCACGTGGGCGGCGAACGGCAGATCGTGCTTCTCGCAGAGGTCCCGGAGGCCGGCGCCGAGCTCGTCGGTCATGTTGGTGCCGTACACGGCGGTGGGTCTGACCCGCACGAACGAATCCCGCAGATCCATGAGCGCGGAGACCCGGGCCAGGACCTCGTCGGCGTCGCGGGTGCGGCGGCCGCAGACCGTGTCGCTCGCCCACGCCGACACCGACAGCCGCATCCCGAACTCGCGCGCGGCCTGGGCCAGCGCGGCGGGCTTGTTGACCGACCCGACGTCGCCCAGGGTCGTCACGCCGGAGCGGAGCTGTGTCCACAGCGAATAGCGGGCGATGGCCAGCGCCTCGTCGTCGGTGAGGGCGTCGACCAGGCCGTAGAAGCGGTCGAACGCCATCGAGATGGCCGGGATGTCGCCGCCGTGGGCCATGAAGGCCGGCTTGTCGTCCCGGTCCGACGGGGGGCGCAGCGCGCCCTTGAACGGGTAGCGCAGGGCGAACATCTCGTGCCAGTGCGGGTTCACGAAGCCGGGCAGCACCAGCATCCCGGTGGCGTCGATCACCTCGGCGTCATCGGCATGATCGACCAGTCCGGCGATCAGACCGTCTTCCACCAGCACCGATCCGCCGGGGATGACCCCGTGCGCGGGATCGGCGGGGTAGACGGTCCCGCCCTTGATCAGGAGGCGGCTCATGCGCTGGCCTCCTCGAGTTTCGAGGTCCAGGCCGAGATGGTCGGGGTGGCCGCCAGGTCGCGGAACTCGACCTTCAGGCCCGACCGGCGCCACTTGGTGACCAGGCGCATCATCTCCAGCGAGCCCAGGCCGAGGAGGACCAGGTTGTCGTCGTCGGCGACGGACGCGGGGTCGGCGCCGACGAGGCCGGCGACCGTGGTGCGGAGTTCTTCCTTGACGCTCATGCCTCTTCCTTCCAGTCGCGGCCCATCGTGGGATCGGCCGCCGCGGCGGCCAGGGTCTTCTTGTCGACCTTGCCGAGGGGGGTCAGCGGGAAGGCGTCCACGAACTCGATCCGGTCGGGGAGCTTGAAGTCGGCCAGGCCGCGTTCGTGCAGGGCCCGCTTGAGGTCGGTCAGCGACGGCCGGACCCTGCGGCTGACCAGGAACGCGTAGATGCGCTCGCCGAGGAACTCGTCGGGCACCGGCACCACGGCCGCGCGGTCGACGTCGGGGTGGGTGAGCAGGTGGCCCTCCACCTCGCCGGCGGCGATCTTGTCGCCACCCCGGATGACGACGTCCTTGATCCGCCCCTCGATGACCAGGTCGCCGTCGGCCGTGACCGAGGCCAGGTCGCCGGTCTTGTAGAACCCGTCGGGGGTGAACGCCTTCGCGTTGTGCTGGGGCGCGTTGTAGTAGCCGCGCAGGGTGTAAGGGCCGCGGGTCAGCAGTTCGCCGTCGATGATCCGGATCTCGTCGTACGGGCTGACCGGCTGCCCCTGGGTGGCGATCACCCGCTCGACGGGATCGTCGAGGCGGGACATGGACAGCAGTCCTTCGGCCATCCCGAACACCTGCTGCAGGCGGCAGCCGAGCTCCGGCTCGATCCGGGCGGCCAGTTCCGGCTGGAGCCTGGCGCCGCCGATCTGCATCAGGCGGAGCGTGGACAGGTCGTCGTCGAGGTACTCGCGGGCCTCCAGCCACAGGTGCGCGACCGTCGGCACGACCGAGGTGACGGTGACCTTCTCCCGGGTGATCAGCGCGAAGCACTCGTCGGCGCCGGGGTCGTCGGCCAGCACGACCGTGCCGCCCTTGTGCAGGGTGCCGATGACGCCGGGGCAGCCCCAGGTGAAGTTGAACTCGACCGGGAGCGCGGCCAGATAGACGTCATCGGAGGTGACCCGGCACAGGTCGGCGACGATGCGGGTCTGGTAGGCGTAGTCGTCGTGGGTCCGCGGGATCAGCTTCGGCAGCGCGGTCGTCCCGCCGGAGAGCAGGAAGAACGCGACGTCGGAGGGGTCGACCTCGGGGTGGGTGATCGGGGTGGCGTCGAGATCCTCCGGTGACAGGACGTGCTTGATCCGCAGCGAGTGGGCGATGTCGTGGTTCGGGCCGATGTAGCCGATGGCCCCGGCCGTGTCGGACAGGTGCCCGACCTCGTTCGACCGGTGGCTGGCCAGTGAGAACACCGCCTTCACCCCGGCCTTGAACATCGCGAACGCGACGACCACGAAGTCCGGCGTGTTCGGCAGCTGGAGCACCACCCGGTCACCGGGCTCGATGCCGTGCCGGGCGAACCCGGCGGCCGTCCGGGCCACCCTGATCGCCAGGTCCCGGTACGAGATGCGCTCCTCCCGCCAGACCAGCGCGGTCGCGTCGCCGTACTGAGCGGCCCAGGCGGCCGGCAGGTCGCCCAGGGACACGCCCTGCCAGACGTGCTGGGATCGGTAGTAGGCGGCCAGGTCCTCCGGCCACGGGGTGCAACCGGGCAACATCAGATGCTCCTTTCGGTGATCTCGACGACCGCGCAGCCCGACTCCATGCCGGGCGCGGTGCCGATGAGCAGCACGTGGTCGCCGGGTTCGACGTCGCCCCGCGTCCACAGCCACTCCAGGCCGATGAAGGGGTCGGCGGCGCCGGCGTGTCCCGTCGTCCGGGTGAGCTCCCAGGTGCCCTTCGCGGCGTCGATGCCGAGCGGGTCGAGGTAGATGTCGTTCAGCGGTCCTTCGGTGAAGCCGACGTGGCAGACCCGTTTGACGCGGTCGAACGAACTGCCCGCCTCCTCCAGGGTCCTGAAGGCGACCTCGCTGACGAGTTCGCCCAGGTGGCCCATGGGCGGGGCGATCCCGGCGGCCCACTGGTCGCGCCACCAGCCGACGCGCTCCTCGAAGTTGAGGCCGCGCGAGAGGTCGGGCGGGAACAGCGTCTCGCCGCCCCGGTGGAGCTCCTCCATCTCGGGATGGGACATCGCGCCGACAGCCAGGACCTTGGCGAACCCGCCGCGCCGCGACACGACCACGGCCGCGCCGCCGTCGGCCAGCAGGAACATCCGGGAGGCCCGCCACCGGTCGACCAGCGGGGTGCCGTAGTTGTCGCCGGTGGTCAGCAGCACGGCGTCGTCTTCGTCTTTCAGCAGGCCGGCGGCGATGCGCAGGCCGGACAGCATGCCGAGGCAGCCCTGCCGAACTTCGAGGGCGGTGATGGGCCGGTCGATCGTGTTGCGCAGCACGTAGTGCGGGGCCGACCAGCCGTCGGGGCCCTGGTGGTAGCTGCCGCTGTGCAGCAGCGCGATGAAGTCGTCCGCCGAGTGCCCGGAGTGCTTCATGGCGATGGTTCCGGCCGTGGCGGCCATCTCGGGGGCGGGCGTCTCGCCGGCCACCATCACGCTGAGCATGCCGGACCTCTCACGGTCCGCCGCGTCGTAAAGGCCGTGGGAGACGGCTTCGCTCGTGGTGACCGTGTCGGGCAGGAAGGAACCGACTCCGGCCAGGTAGAGGTCGTCGAATCTCATGCCGCGCTCCTCACCAGGTAACGCGCGACGCTTTCCAGCTTCTCGCACGTCTCCTCGAACTCGCGCTCGGGTGTCGACTGGCCGACGATCCCGGCCCCGGCGCGCAGCCAGGTCCGGCCGTCGCGGCGGTAGGCCGACCGCAGGACCAGGGCGGCGTCCATCGCGCCGGTGTGGTCGACGGTCATCACCGCCCCGCTGTAGAGGCCGCGGGCCTCCGGCTCGTGCGTCCTGATCGCCTCGTAGGCGGCCTTCTTCGGTACGCCCGACGCGGTGACGGCCGGGAAGACGGCGCCGAAGGCGTCCCAGGCCTGCATCCCCGGGGAGAGCCGGCCGGAGACCCGGGAGGCCAGGTGCTGGACGCTGCCGCGCTCGCGGATCGCCATGAACTCCGGCACCTCGACCGAGTCGGGCTCGCACACGTCGACCAGCTCGTCGGTGCCGACCTTGACGGAGATGGCGTGCTCGTAGACCTCCTTCGCGGAGCCGTAGAGGTCGGCCCGCAGGGCCGCGTTCACGGTCTGGTCGGGGGTCAGCGCGCGGGTCCCGGCGAGCGGCTGCGAGACCACGTGCCCGTCTTCTGAGACCTGCACGACGATCTCGGGGCTGAACCCGGTCGCGGCCAGGCCGCCCAGGTTGAGCAGGAACGAGCGGGCGGGGTTGTTGCCCCGGCGTCCGGCCAAGTAGGTGGCGGTCAGGTCGACCTCGTCGGGCACCTCGACGACGCGGGACAGGATGACCTTGTGCAGTTCCCCGGCGTTGATCGACTCGACGGCCAGTTTCACGGCCTCGCGGTAGGCGTCCTCGCCGGTGCACCAGACGTCCAGCGGAGTGGGTTTCGTCGCCTTCCGCGAAGGCGCGTCCTGGATCGCGGCCAGAAGCGAGGTCAGCGTCGCGGTGTCCACCGCCCGCAGCCGGGCGTGGCCGTCTTCCAGCCGCGCCTCGGCCTTCGGGACCACCAGGTGCAGCAGCCGCCCGTCGCCCACGTGCTCTTCGGTGTACGACAGCTCGAACGCCGCCCACCCGTAGGCCCGCCACTCGGGGATCGACACGCTCTCCAGCAGCCCGGCGGCCTGGTGCAGCGGGTCGCCGTTCCACGCCTCGAAGACGTCGTCCCGGTTCTCGTGTCGCAGGAGCGCTCCGTTCCGGTCGAGGGTCAGCTCGGCGCGGGCGCCGCCCGCGTAGGACCAGCAGCCGCCGTTCTCGTAGACGACGTAGTCGGCGAAGAGTCCCGAGTCGGCGAGCCGGGCAGCCACCTCGACGGCGTCCTCGGTGAGGGGGACCTGGGTCTCGAAGTAATGCATGCCGTCCTCATTTCGCGGCGATGGCCACGGCCATGCGCTCGATCGTCGGGTCGTCGAAGAGGTCGTCGATGTCGGCGTCCACGGAGAACCGCGACCTGATCCGGTCGGTCAGCGCGGCGGCCCGCATCGAGTCGCCGCCCAGGTCGAAGAAGTTGTCCCGGACCCCGATGCCGTCGAGGTCGAGGGTGCTCGCCCACAGGTCGCGCAGGGCGAACTCGACGTCGGTGCGCGGCTCCTCGTAGGGGCTGTCGACGTCGGGGCGCTCCTTGGGCGGCTCGGGCAGCGCGGTGCGGTCGATCTTCCCGTTGGTCGTCAGCGGGAACTGCCCGACGACGTAGGCCGAGGGGACCATGAACGAGGGGAGCAGTTTCGAGAGGGTCCGTCGCAGGTCGCGGATCGTGGGCTCGCCCTCGATGTAGGCGACCAGCCGGGTGTCCCCGTCCGTGTCCTTCTTGGCCAGGACCGCCGCCTGACGCACCCCTTGCTGGGCCGCGATGACGACCTCGATCTCGCCGAGGTGCACCCTGTTGCCGCGCACCTTGACCTGGTTGTCGGTCCGGCCGACGATCTCAATGCTGCCGTCGGTCCAGAACCGGGCCAGGTCACCGGTCCGGTAGAGGGTGCCGAGCTCGTGCTTGACCCACTTCTCCGCGGTCGCCTCGGGGCGGTTGAGGTAGCCGGACGACAGGCTCTCCCCGGCGACGCACAGTTCGCCGACGACACCGGGCGGGACGGGCTTGAGCCGCTCGTCCAGGACGTAGGTCCGCACGTTCGGGGTGGGCCGGCCGATGGGCGGCAGGCGCCTGGCCCGCTCGCGTTCGCCGAGCTTCTGGCCCAGTTCGGTGATGTCGCAGGTCGAGACGACGGTGGCCTCGGCGGAGCCGTACAGGTTGAAGACGTGGAAGGGGAGATCGAGCGGCCACGACTGGACGCGCTCGCCGCAGATGCGGATGTTCTCCAGAGCCGTCTCGGCGGGCCAGTCGAGCGGCCACAACCGCTCGCACATGGCCTTCATGAGCAGGGTGTGCGTGATCTCGCTCTCGACCAGCCAGTCGCGCAGCCATTCGGGCGACGTGACGACCGACGGCTCGGGGATGTGGACGGGCGCTCCGGCGGCCAGCACCGAGAAGCACTCGACCTCGACCATGCCGTAGCCGGGCGCGGCCAGCCACGTTCCGCGCGATTCCGCCTCGATGCCGCAGATCGTGCGCATGGAGTAGATGAGGTTCCGGGCCGCGCC
Source organism: Herbidospora mongoliensis (assembly GCF_001570545.1). GTDB lineage: Bacteria > Actinomycetota > Actinomycetes > Streptosporangiales > Streptosporangiaceae > Herbidospora > Herbidospora mongoliensis. Next base: position 270,774 of record NZ_BBXD01000010.1, read on the forward strand.
GTGGCGGACCATGACGGCCTTCGGCTTGCCGGTCGACCCGCTGGTGTAGCAGATGTGGATCAGGTCGTTGGAGCCGACGATCGAGTTGATCGGGGTGGGGGCCTCCAGCCACCAGTCGTCGCCGTCGAGGGTGACCACGTTGCCCGTGACCACCTCTCGGTGGGCGTTCATGGTCAGGGTCAGCTTCGCCTCGCCGTCCACGATCATGAACTGGACGCGGTCGGCGGGGAAGTCGGGGTCGAGCAGGATCGCGGCGGCGCCGACCTTGAAGCAGGCGAGCTGGGCGATCAGGCTCTCCGGTCCGCGCGGGAAGCAGGTCCCGACGCGGTCGCCGCGCCGCACGCCCAGCTTCTTCAAGCGGTGGGCGAGGCGGTTGGCGTCGTCGTCGAGCTCCCGGAAGGTCATCGTGCCGCCCGGCCAGACGATCGCCGGGGCGTGCGGGGTGGCCTGGGCGATCTCGGCGACGCGCTCGTGGAAGTAGGGCGCCGGCACCGATTCGTCGGTCTGGTTCCAGGCGACCAGCATGCGCTCGGTCTCTTCGGGGGTGAGGATCTCGACGTCCCGGACCTTCGCCGACGGGTCGGTGCAGCGGCCGAGGTGGGTGGCGTACTGGTCGGCGGCGTCGGCGTCGAACTCTGCGCCCTTCATCCGAAGGACGGTGCCGTCGAACGACAGCGGGCCGATCGTGATGGGCAGTTCCGCGACGATCTCGTCGATGGTCATGTCGCCGGTGACGTGCGATCCCGCGATCTCGGTCTCACCGGTGTAGCGGTGCAGCAGGGCCACCAGGGCGCTGCCGGACGCCTCGACCGGGCGCTCGTGCGTGACGGCCGGGTCCCCGCCGGGACGGGCCAGGGGAAGGGTGGATTCCATGATCATGTCCTGTCTATTGGGCAGGTTCACAGCGCGAGCCACTGCCGGCCTTCGGCCGTCAGCGTCTCGCTTCAGGCGGCGACATTGGCGGCGCGGCCGGCGGTGACGGCGTCGGCGAGCTGGGCGACCATGCGGGTCGTGCGGTCCCAGCCGACGCAGGCGTCGGTCACGCTCTGGCCGAAGGTCAGCTGCTCGGTCTCGCCCAGGACGAGGTCCTGCCGCCCCGAGGCCAGGAAGCTCTCGACCATCAGACCGGCGATGCCGCCCTCACCCGCGGCGATGCGGCGGGCGACCTCGGCGACGACGACGGGCTGGCGTTCGTGGTCCTTGCCGCTGTTGCCGTGACTGGCGTCGATGACGAGCCGTTTCGGCAGGCCCGCGCCGCCGAGGGCGTCGAGGGTCCTGGCGACGTCGAGCGGGCCGTAGTTCGGGCCTTCCGCGCCGCCGCGCAGCACGATGTGGCAGTCGGGGTTGCCGCTGGTCTCGATGACCGAGGCCAGGCCGTCGTCGTCGATGCCGGGGAACACGTGGCCCTGGGAGGCGCAGACGATCGCGTCGATGGCGTCGCCGACCGCGCCGGTGGTCGTGTTCTTCATGCCGACCGGCATCTCCAGGCCACTCGTCAGCGCCCGGTGCGTCTGGCTCTGCACGGTCCTGGCGCCGATCGCGCCCCAGCTGACCAGGTCGGACAGGTAGCGGGCCACGGTCGGGTCGAGAAACTCGCAACCCGTGGGCAGGCCGAGCTCCAGCACCTTCGTCAGCAGCTCGCGCGACAGGCGCAGGCCCTCGTTGACGTCGTGGGAGCCGTTCAGGTGCGGGTCGCTGACCAGGCCCTTCCAGCCCAGCCGGGTGCGCGGCTTCTCCACGTACACCCGCATGACCAGCAGCAGCGTGTCGGAGACCTCCTCGGCCAGGTGGGCGAGGCGCTCGGCGTAGGTCAGGCAGGCGTCGGCGTCGTGCACCGAGCACGGGCCCGTGACGACCAGCAGCCGGTCGTCGGTGCCGTCGAGCACCCGGGAGATCTCGTGCCGGCTGCTGAGCAGGGTCTGGGTGGCCAGATCGCTCACCGGGACGGTGGCGCGCAGTTCGGCCGGGGTGAGCAGCGGCTCGACCGCGGCGATGCGGGGGTTCACCGGACGCATTGCGTGTCCTCCCTGGTAAGCACTGCTGCGGAGAAGGTGAAGCCCATGCCGGTGCCGAGCACCAGCACCGAGGCCCCGGGCGCGATCAGGTCGTCGCGGATCAGGTGGTGCAGCGCATAGAGCCCGTCGGCCGGGCCGAGATGGCCGGTGGACAGGCCCAGCTCCAGCAGCGTGTTCCTCGGCGTGAAGCCGTCGAACGGCCGGATGAAGCTGTCCTGGTAGAGGGCCCGCCCGACGAAGGGCGCGACGAACCAGTCGATCTCATCGAGGCTCTTGCCGGCGTCGTCGAGCGCCCGGGTGACCACGCTGTGGGTCCGGTCGGCCGAGCGCCGCCGCACGTCCTTCAGCGACAGGCCGCTGTGGGCCAGGAACGACCGGGTCCGGTTCCGCATGTCGGCTCCCGGCTGGGGCGCGGAGCGGAATGGTTCGTCCCCCCGCGACAGACCCTCGAGCGTGGCGTCGGTCTCCGACACCAGGCTGCGGAGCCGGAGCCGCCCGCTGCTTCTGGTCAGTACGGCCGCCGCCGCGCCGTCCCCGAACACCATGCCGGGCGACAGGTACCACCGGTCGGCGGGCGGCGCGAACCGGTCGGCGACGGTGATCAGCGCCGAGGGGACCTCGGGCCGGGCGGTGAGCATGTTCGCCGCGATCTCCAGGCTGCCCAGCGACCCGTTGGAGGCCGCCTGGACCGACATCGGCATGCCGCGCAGATCGGTGCCGAGGAGTTCCCCGGCGATCCAGCAGGCGGCCGGCCACATGTCGACGCCCTGGAAGTGGCTGTGGCTGTGCAGGTAGAAGGTGTCGGGGTCGAGCACGGCGCCGCCGTCCTCGGCCGACTTGATCGCGCGGCGCCCGGCGGAGACCGCCATCTCGGGCGGGGCCTGCCGCGACATGGAGACCGAGACCTGCCCGGTGCTCTTCGCGGCGTCGGCGGAGTAGTCGCCACAGGCGACGGCCCGCTCGACCGGGACCCGTTCGCCGAGCGTGCCGCCGGTTCCGGCGACCCATATGTCATCGAACCGCATCGCTCGGGATCCTCTCTGTGTTGTAGGCGTGTAACCAGGCCACGTGGTCGTGCAGGTCCTGTTCGGACAGCCCGGCCAGCATGGAGTTCCGGTTCCGGGCGGCGTCGCCCGCGGGGTGGTAGAGCTGCTCGCCGAGCCACCGGGCGGCGCGCGTCGCCTTCGCGGTGCGCTCCCGCCGCAGCTCGGCGTAGGTGTCGAGGTCGGGGAAGACCCCGCCGAGCACGACCGCGTCCTCGAGAGCCGTGCAGGCGCCCTGGGCGGCGTACTGAAGCATCGGATGCGCCGCGTCGCCCAGCAGGGCCACGCGGCCATCGGTCCAGGTGTTCACCGGATCGCGGTCGCAGAGGACCCAGGTCCGCCACTCGTCGCCGAGCGCGAGCAGAGCTCGGGCGGTGTCGCTCAGATCGGGAAACTCGTTCTGTACGTGGTCTCGCGCGACCGGTTCCCCCGCGACCTCCCGGGTGGCTCCGTCGTCGCGGGTGGCGGCCAGATTGAGGAACGCGCCCCCGCCGATCGGATAGTGCACGAAGTGCCACTTGGGCCCGGCCCACAGGGTGACGACGTTCCACCGCAGCTCTTCGGGGACCCGGTCCATCGGGATGACCGACCGGTAGATCGTGTGACCGGAGACGCGCGGTCTCCCATCACCGACCATCCGCGCCCTGACCGCGGAGCGGATGCCATCGGCACCGATCAGGAAGTCGGCCTCGAAGGGGCCGTCTTCCGTCAGGGCGAGGACCTTGCCGGGGGCCTGTCCGCAGCCGGTGACGCCATGGTCCTGCGACAGTTCGTAGCCGGTGACGGCCTGGCCCGGCAGCAGCTCGATCCGGCTGTCGGCGCGGCAGGCGTCCAGCAACGGCTGGTAGAGGTCGCCCCGGGCGACGACGGCGTAGGGGTTGCCGAAGCGTTCCCGGTAGGTCCCCGTGAGGGGCAGCCCGGCGACGCGGTGGCCGGTGGTGCCGTCCATGAAGCGCAGTTCGTCGATGAAGACCGCGCGCTCGCGCACCTGGTCGCCGACGCCCAGCAGATCGAGGGCGCGGAACGCGTTGGGCGCGAGCTGGATCCCGGCGCCGAGTTCGGCGAACCGGTCACCGCGTTCGAGCACGGTCACGCGATTGCCTTCTCGGGCGATCGAGAGAGCGGCCGCCAGGCCGCCGATCCCGCCGCCGGCGATCAGTGTGTTCGCCATGTCCGTCCTTTCGCTGTTACCGCTTACAACGCTATGGCGGTAACCACAGGCAAACAATGGCACGGTGATTAGGGCTCCTTATGTAAATAAAAGGCCGGCCTCCTTATGCGGAGACCGGCCTTTTCGGAGTTTTCTCAGGCGTTGACCTTCTCCGGTTCGGCGACCGGCGTCTCGGTCTTGCGCGCCGGCAGGACCGCCGCCGCGATCAGCGCGATCAGCACCGACAGGACCGTGCTGATCCCGAACGCGACGTGGTAGCTGCCGATGTTCTGCGGGTCGGTGCTGGGCACCGCCGCCGTCACGGCGATGGCCAGCAGCAGCCCGACCCCGAGCTGGCGCAGCGAGTTGTACAGACCGCTGGCCAGGCCCATCCGGGGCCCGTCGACCCCGGTCGTGGCGGCCACCGCGGTGGAGATCATCATGACCGTCACGCCGAGCCCGATCAGGACGCCGCCGGGCAGCACGTGCAGCCAGTAGCTCCCGCCCACGGGGATCGTGAGCAGCCAGGCGGAACCGGCGGTCAGGAAGGCGGCGCCGCCGATGAGCACGGGCCGGGGCCCGATGCGGCCGGTCAGGTCGGCCACGAACTTCGCGGCCAGGATGGTGACGACGGCCTGCGGGAAGAACGCGATGCCCGTCTGGATGGCGGAGTAGCCGAGGCCGTGCTGCATGTAGAGGGTCAGGAAGTAGGTCGAGATCGACATGACGCCGCCCGACAGGAACGCGATCGAGTCACCCGCGACGACGCCGCGGATCTTGAAGATGGAGAGCGGCACCAGCGGGTTGGCCGACTTCGTCTGGAGGACGAAGAACGCGATGAGCAGCACCACGGCCCCGGCCAGCGGGTAGATGACGCCGGGCGCCGACCAGCCGTGGTCGGTGGCGGTGGTGAGGGCGTAGGTCAGCGCGCACATCCCGGCCGTGACCAGGATCGCGCCGGGGATGTCGATCTTCCGGCCGTGGCCGGTGACGTGGTCGGCGTCCAGGCGCTTGATCGCCCGAAGCACCAGCGCGACGCCGACGGGGACGTTCACGAACATGACCGCCCGCCAGCCGAACAGCTCGGTCAGGATGCCGCCGAAGAGCACACCGCCGGTGAACCCGGCCGAGGCGACCGCGCCGAAGATGCCCATGGCCTTCGCGCGCTCTTTGCCCTCGGGGTAGCCCGCCGCGATCAGCGCCAGCACGGCCGGCGAGACCGCCGCCGCCGACAGGCCCTGCAGGGCGCGGGCCACGATGAGCATGATCGGCTCGGTCGCGATCCCACCCACTAATGAGGCGGCCGTGAAGACGACCAGGCCGCCCACGAACATCCTCTTGCGTCCCACGATGTCGCCGAGCCGCCCGCCGATCAGCAGGAACCCGCCGAAGAACAACGCGTACGCGCCGACGACCCACTGCAGGGCGCTGTCGGTGAAACCTAGATCCTGCTGAATGGAGGGCAATGCGACGTTGACGATCGCAAAGTCCAGAACCAGCACGAACTGGGCCATACACAGCAATGCCAGGGCCGGCTTCCGGTTCTCCTGGAACATGGTCTTTCCTCCTCTTGCTTGATTGTTACCAGTGAAATCCGTTTACTGGTAAGTATGAAAGGTCAGCCGGGAGACAGGGAGATCGCGCCGGGGCCGCTGGCGCTGGTTCAGTCGTTCGTGAACAGCGTCAATGTGGAGTTCGGGCCCGACGAGTTCGCGACGACCGAGGGGGTCGGGCGCTGGCTCGGCCGCAACGGGTTCGCCGTGGAAGGAGTCGGCGAGCTCGACCGGCGCGATGCCGTCACTCTGCGGGAGGCGCTGCGTGCCGTCCTGCGGGAGAACAACGGCTCCGCCCCCGATCGGGAGGCGCGGCTGACCATCGACCACGTCGCCCGCGACTGCCCGCTGGTGCTGTCGGGCCAGACCTTGAGCCTGCGCCCGGCGATGGTGGATCTGAGAGGGGTCTTCGCGACCGTCTTGGCCGCTGTGGCCGGAGCGGTCGCCGATGGTTCGTGGTCCCGGCTGAAGGCCTGCCACGAGCATCGATGTGAATGGGCCTTCTACGACCGCTCCCGCAACCGGGGCAGCCGCTGGTGCTCGATGGCCGTGTGCGGCACCCGAGCGAAGATGCGGACCTACCGCAGTGGAGCAGTCGGCCGCGTGGAGAGCTGACCGGCGAGGCTTCGACGCGACCGTCGAGGTCACGGCACCACCTCTCGATACGAGAGCCGTCGAGATCATGGTGCGGCCTCCCGTCCGAGGAGCTGACGGGCGACCACGAGCTTCGTCGCCGCGGCGGTGCCGTCGGCCAACTGCAGGCCGATGACGTCTCTGAACCGCTGGGCCACCGGGCCGTCCTCCGACCAGCCGACGTGGCCCATCGTGAGGAGCGACTGGTGGACGGCCTCCATGGCGGCCTTCGGGGCCCACCACTTGGCCATGTTCGCGGGCAGGCGCGGGTCGCGTCCGGCGTCGGCGGCGGCCAGGGCCTCATAGGAGACCAGGCGGGCCGCGTGCAGCATCGTCGCGTGCTCGACCAGTGGGAACGCGACCGACTGGAACCTGCCGATCGGCTGCCCGAAGGCCTCCCGCAGTCCGGCGTAGGCGATGGCCTCGTCCAGGGCGGCCTTGCCGACGGCGATGGCCATCAGCGAGATCAGCGCCCGGGACACCCCGAAGCCGCGCATGACCTCCACGAATCCGGCGCCGGGCCGGCCGACCAGGTCCTCGTCGGCGACCCGCAGGCCGTCGAGGGTGAACCGGCCGCGACCGCCGGACCGGCAGCCCAGGTCGGAGTGCAGTTCCCGGCGCACGCCGTGCATCGGGGTGTAGAAGGCGCTGATCCCGCGCGCGCCGGACTCGCCGGTGCGGGCGAACAGGAGGCCGTGGGTGGCGTAGGCGGTGGCCATGATGGAGGTCTTCTCGCCGGTCAGCCGCCAGCCGTCGCGATCGTGTTCGGCGGTGGCCTCGATGGCCGCCGCGTCTGTCCCGTGGCCGGACTCGGTGAGGCCGAGGGCGACGATGGACGTACCGGAGGCGATCCCGGGAAGCCAGCGGGCCAGCTGCGACGGGGTTCCGTTCGCGGCCAGCACGCCGCCGACCAGTGCCGCGTTGAGCACGGGATAGCAGACCGACAGGTCGGCCGCCGCGAGCTCTTCGAGGACGATGCCGGCGCTGACCGCGTCGAGCCCCTGGCCGCCGAACTCCTCGGGGACACGGATCGAGAAGAGACCCTCGGCCGCCATCTCGGTGAGCAGGCCCGGACGATATTCGCCCCGCCGGTCGCTCTCGGCCCGGAAGGGCGCGATGCGGTCGGCGGCGAACTCGCGGACCCGTTTGGCCAGCGTCTCCTGCTGGGGTGTGAAGTCGGTGTTCATCGCAGCCCCTCTCGCAGGGCGAATTTCTGGATCTTTCCGGACGGCGTGCGCGGCAACGACCCGACGATCTCCAGCCGTTCCGGCCAGTACTGCTTGGCCATCCCGAGCCCGGCCAGATGAACCCGCAGGTCGTCGAGGCTGAGCGTCTTCGACGCGACCATCACCGCGCAGGCCCGCTCGCCGAGCCGCGCGTCGGGGTAGCCGACGACCGCGACGTCGCTGATGGAGGAGTGCCGGAGCAGGGCGTTCTCGACCTCGACGACCGGGATGTTCTCGGCGCCGCGCATGATGACGTCCTTCACCCGGCCGATGATCCGGATCCCGCCGTACCCGTCGTCACGCGCCAGATCGCCGGTGTCGAACCAGCCGTCGACGGTGAGGCACGCCTGGTAGACGTGGTCGCGCCGGAAGTAGCCGAGGCACTGCGACGCGCCGCGCACCTGGAGCCTGCCGTCCGCGGCGATCCGCACCTCCATGCCGGGCACGGCCGTCCCGTCGCTCTCGGCGGCCCGCATCGGCGGGTCCTCCGGCCGGGTGATGGTGACGCAGCCGTTTTCCGTCATGCCCCACAGGGCGTAGAGACGGCAGCCGAGCACGTCGCGGGAGCGTTCGACCAGGTAGGGCGCGATGGGCGCGCTGCCGGTCGCGAAGGTCTCCAGCGCGGACAGATCTCGGGGATCTTCGGCCTGGGTCTCGATGAGGTCGGACAGGAAGGTCGGGGCGCCCATGAAGAAGGTCACCCGGCTCTCCTGGAGGATGTCGAGCATCCGCCCGGCGTCCCACGACTCGACGTGGATCGCGGTGCCGCCGAGCAGCAGCGGCATGATCAGGTTCCAGGTGAAGCCGGCCTGGTGGGTCGTCGGCGACCCCATGGCCGTGACGACGTCGGCGGTCAGGTGGAGGACGTCGGCCTGCGCCCGGTTCATCGCGTAGAGGGTGTTGTGGCTGTGGACGACGCCCTTCGGCTCCCCGGTCGTCCCGGAGGTGAACGCCACCTGCGCGGGGTCGTCGGGACCCGACTCGGTGACTCCCGCGAGGTCGGTCTCCGGAAGGGACAGTTCCTCGATGAAGAGGGTGTGGCGCAGGTGGGGCGCGTCCACGGAGGCGATCATTTCCCGGTACGAGAACCCGCGGAACTCCTCCCGCGCGATGTAGACGGGGCTCTCGGTCAGGTTCAGCATGAACTGGACCTCACGCCGCCGCATGATCGGCACGATGGGACCGGGGATCGCCCCGATCCGGTAGCACGCCAGGATCAACGCGACGAGCTGCCACGAGTTGGGCAGCTGCAACGTCACGACCTGGCCCTTCGTCACACCGAGGCGGTGCAGCAGGGTGGCCGTGCGGTCGACGCGGTCGAGCAGGTCGCCGTAAGTGAGTTCGACGGCCGTGTCGTCCTGATGGCAGACCAGGGCGAGTTTGCCCGCCGGGTGGCCCCGGAGGTCGTCGAGGATGGTCACGTCGCGGGTCATCGCAGGTCCCTCCGGAGGGCTGTGCGGACTTTCGCCGCGACCGCGGCTGAGGTGACGCCACCGCGCTCGGCGAGATACCGCTGCCCGCCGGAGACGGGGACGAACGCGTCCGGCATCGCAACCCGGAGCACCAGGCTCGGGGTGATCTCGGCGAGCGATTCGGCCACGGCGGATCCGAATCCGGCGTTCCGCCAGTGCTCCTCGACGGTGACGACCACGCCGGAGCGCTGGGCGTGGGCGGCGATCGTGGCGACGTCCAGGGGCTTGACGGTGTGGACGTTGAGCACCGACGCGCTGATGCCCTCCTCTTCGAGGGCGTCGGCGGCGTCGAGGGCGGCGATCACCGGGTACGGCCCGCAGGCCGCCAGCGTCACGTCGGTACCGTCTCTGAGCACCTGGGCCCGGCCGAGCTCGACCGGCGGGGCGTCGGGGAGCTCGGGGGTCGCGTTGCGGCCGAGCCGCAGGTAGACCGGGCCGTCGACGCGGAGCGACTGCCGGAACAGGGTCCCGGTCTGCGGGCCGTCGGCCGGCACGACCACGGTCATGTTGGGCAGGGTCCGCATCACGGCCAGGTCTTCCAGCGCGTGGTGGGTCGGGCCGAGGTGCCCGGCGGAGACGCCCGAATGGGTCGCGGCGATCCGCACCGGCAGGTTGTTGAGGGCGATGTCGATCTTCACGGCCTCGTTGGCGCGCGACGACGCGAACGCCGCCATGGTGTTGACCAGCGGCATCCGGCCCGACTTGGCGAGGCCGGCGGCCGCGCCCATCAGCGTGTGCTCGGCGATGCCGAGGTTCACGTAGCGCTCGGGGAAGGCGGTCTTGTCGAAGAGCCCGGTGTCGGAGTCGAGGCAGACGAGCCGCTCGTCCTGGGGAAGCAGTTCCAGGACGGCTTCCCGATAGACCTCACGAGATGACGCGGTCATGAGCCGGCCCCCTTTCGCAGTGCGGCGAGGGCCTTGGCGTGCTGGCGTTCGCCGAGCTTGGCGTAGTGGCTGCGGGGCTGGTCCTCGACGAACGGGATGCCCTTGCCCTTCACGGTGTGGGCGATCACGACCGTCGGTTTGCCCGGTACCGGGGGCTCGCTCAGCGCGGTCTCGAGTTCTTCTATTGAGTGGCCGTCGACCTCTCGTACGGACCAACCGAAGGCCGACCAGCGATCGGCCAGAGGTTCGAGGGCGTCGATCGTCTCGGTCGCGCCGGTGATCTGGAGCCGGTTCCGGTCGACGACGGCGACGATGCCGTCGAGTCGCTGGGCGGCGGCCACCGAGGCGGCCTCCCAGACGGACCCCTCCTGGAGTTCACCGTCGCCCATGACGACGAAACAGCGCCGGTCCGTGCCGTCGAGCCGGAACCCGAGCGCGAACCCGACCGCCAGTGCCAGCCCGTGGCCGAGAGACCCGGAGGGCATCTCGACGCCGGGGATCTCGGCGTGCGGGTGGGCCATGAACTCGCTGCCCGGCTGGGCGTATTCGTCGAGTCGGGTCGCCGGGAAGAACCCCGCCTCGGTCAGCGCGGCGTAGAGGGCCAGCCCGCCGTGCCCCTTGCTGAGCAGCAGCACGTCCCGTGACGGATCGGCGGGCCGCAGCGGATCGACGCGTAGCACCCGCGTGTAGAGGGTCGCGAGGATCTCGGCGAGCGACATCGAGCCGCCCAGGTGGCCGCCCTCCGCGCTCGCGCACAGGTTGACGATGTGCTCCCTGATCCGGGCGGCGGTCTCGGCCGCCGTGCCCGGCGGGGCACCGATGGTGGTGGTCATCCGGGTCTCCTAAAGGGGGTGCCGGCTGGGTTTGAGCGCGGGCCTGGTTCGGGGGCGGCCCAATTCGGGGGCGGCCTAGTTGGGGTGCAGTCCGACGAATTCCAGGCCCTCGCGTTCGGGGCGGCCGTGGCGGATGTTCATGCACTGCACGGCGTTTCCGGCGCCGCCCTTGACGAGGTTGTCGAGGGCCGCGATCACGGTGACCGTGGTCGAGCCGGTGTCGAGGGCGAAGCCGACGTCGCAGAAGTTCGAGCCGGAGAGGATCTTGGCGTCCGGGAACCGGTGCAGGCCGCGCCTATGGGCGACCACGCGCACGAAGTGCTCGTCGGCGTAGCGGTCGCGGTAGGCCGAGCGGATCTCGCGCTCCTCGGTGCCTTCGGTCAGGGCCGCCGCGCAGACCAGCTGCACGCCGCGCACCGCCTCGATCCCGGTGGCCCGCATGCGGACCGGCAGGCCGGTGGCCTGCGAGATCTCCGCCTCGTGGCGGTGCCGGGTCGGCGCGAAGACGCGCAGGGCGCCGCTGCGTTCGGCGTGCAGGTTCTCGGCCCCGGCGGTCGCGCCGGCGCCGCTGGAACCCGTGCGGGCGTCCACGGAGATCTCGCCGTGGATGAGCCCGGCCTCGGCCAGCGGGGTCAGCGCCAGGATGCCGGCGTTGGCCATGCACCCGGGCACGCTGATGCGGCCGGCCTTCTGGAGTTCCGCGCGGTGCAGTTCCGGTACGCCCGTCGTGAAGCTCCCGATCAGGTCGGGGGTCACGTGGTCGACGCCGTAGTAGTCGGCGTAGACCTTGGGATCGTTGAGCCGGAAGTCGCCGGACAGGTCGATCACGGTCGCGGCCAGCCCGAGATACTCGGGCATCCGCCGCATCGTCTCGCGGTGCGGGGTGGCCAGGAACAGCACGTCATAGGGGCCGTCCTGGTCGAGCTCCTCTTCGGAGACGAAGGACAGCCGGGTGCGGCCCCGCAGGTTGGGGTGGGCGCCGTCGATCAGCCGGCCGCGGAGCCGCCGCGAGGTGGCGGCCGTCAGTTCGGCCGAGGGGTGCCCGGTGAGGATGCGCAGGAGTTCGCCGCCGATGTAGCCGGCGCCTCCCACGACCGCGCAACGGATCATGCCTCGGCCCTCGCCATCGCGTAGGAGGCGATGACGTCGGCGACGTCGATCTCGTGGGCCTCCTGGAACCCGCGGAACTCGACCCGGTCGTTGACCTCCAGCACCGTCAGGCGCCCGTCGTCGTCTTCGAGCAGGTCGACCCCGGCGATCTCGGCGCCCACCGCCTCGGCGGCGGCCACGGCGAGTTTCGCGTGGACGTTGGTCAGCTCGCACCGGATGGAGAGGGCGCCCCGGGCGACGTTGGTGCGCCATTCGTCACCGCGCCGGTAGGTCGCGCCCAGCGCCTCGCCGCCGACGACCAGCACCCGGATGTCCCGGTCGGCCTTCTCGACGAGTTCCTGCACGTAGATGATGTGCTGCTGGGGCGAGGGCAGCGCCGCGACGTGTTCGAGGATGCCCACGGCGGTGGCCCGGTCGGGGATCGCGGTGACGAGCCGTCCCCACGAGCCGACCAGCGGTTTGACGACCGCCGGATAGCCGATCTGGTCGAGGGCGTCGAAGGCCGCCTCCGGCGTCATGGCCAGCGCGGTGCGGGGGGTCGGCAGGCCCTTGGCCATGAGCGCCGAAGTCGTCAGCCACTTGTCGCCGCTGACGTGGGTGGCGGCGGCGGTGTTCAGCACCGCCGCCCCCGCCGACTCCAGCGCACTGGCGGCGTAGAGGGCCCGGTAGTGGCCGATCTCCCGGTTGAGCACCACTTTCTCGTTGAAGTGGGCTTCGTCGGTGACGACCAGAGACCGGGGATCGAGGTGGACGAACGACACGCCGCGCCGGTCGAGCGCGGCCATGATCTGCTTCTCCTCGAACCGCACCCGTGACGCGAGCACGGCGAGACGGGCATCGGTGGTCATTACTCTCCCCAGTCCTCTTCGACCTCGGGCGCGACCGTCAGGGACGGCGGCGCGACGGAGGCGATCTCCAGCTCGCTGCGGCAGTCGAGGCACTCGACGATCTCGCTCACCCGGGCGTCGGATTCGAGGGAGACCTGCGCCGCGCACTCGGGACACTCGGGGGCGTTCACAACCTTCTGCATGGCTCGTCCCTTTGTCGTCGGGGAAATTTCGGCGTTTCAACCGTAACCAGAATCGGCGCTGAACCGCCAATAAGGGTTGCCGATCGAAGTGAATTCCCGCGCTTATCGGGGGTCATATAAACAGGTGATTGCCGCCGCATAAGCGCTGCTACTTGTTTGGCCGAAGAAATTTCTCAACGGCGAAATTAGGCTCGGTGGGAGTCGTATATCTCTAGGAGGGCTCATGCGAGCGATCGCCCTGCAAGATGCCCCGGCCCCTGTGTCACAGGGAGGGTCGCCGGGGGAGCGGTTCGCCGCCGAGGTGGCGGCCGGGGCCCGTGAGGTCCCGTTCGACCTGCACCTGCCGGCCGCGTTCCCGCTGTTCGCGTCCCGGCCGCGCTACACCGTCCGGCACCTGCTGAAAACAGCGGATGTCTCCGACGGCGCGGTCTCTTACGTCCACGAACCCGTGAAGGGCCGGCTGGAGAGCGCCGGAACCGCTTATGGCGCCACCCCGGAGGCCGCGTTCGCGCCCCGGTTGATGAAAGCGCCGCTGACCGATCTCTCCGTCGAAGTTCCGCTCCCCGACGGCGTCGCCGCCGATCCGGCGTTGCTCGCCGCTTATGTGGACTACCGGGTTCTCGTACGTCTCTCCGTCGTCGAGAACGAATCCCTGCTGCACGGCACGTCCGACGGCGCCATCACCGGCCTGCTCGGCCTGCCGGGCAGCCGCTCGGCCGAGAGCCACGACGACCTGGCGACCACGGTCACCCGGGCCGCCGGGGAGATCGAGGAGACCGGCGGATCGTGCGACGGCGTGGTGGCGCACCCGGAGACGTACTGGAAGATGGTCCGCGACGACCTGCTGGTCAGGTTCCAGAACGCCGGGATCACCGTCTCGCGGACCCGGATGATGCCCAAGGACACCCTGCTCATGGGTGACTTCCGGGCCGCCTGCACGCTGCTCATGCCGGGCGTCGCCTCGATCGCGCTGGTTCCCGGCGCGGTCAGGGCCGTCTCGCGGATCGGGCTCGCGGTGCACCTGCCGCAGCACCTGATGGCGGTGAAATGGCATGGGTGAGCCCCGCGTCCTCTACATCACCGGCTGGCTGCGCAGCGGCAGCACGATGCTCGGCAACGTCCTGGGCGAACTGCCCGGCGTGCTGCACGTCGGCGAGCTGCACTACCTGTGGCAGAACGGCATCCTGAAGGCCGGCACCAACTCGACCTGCGGCTGCGGCGCCGACGTCACCGCGTGTGAGCTGTGGTCGAAGGTCATCACCTCGTCAGAGGGCGAGGCGCGGCTGATGACCCTCCAGCAGCGGGCGCTGCTGCGCACCCGCCACACGCGCGACCGGATCGCCGAGTCGACCGGAAGAACAGTGACGGCTCCGGGAGTGGCCGAAGCGGTCGGCCGTACCGCCGAGGTCTATCGGACCCTCGCCGCGCACGGCGGCGAGCGTCTCATCGTCGACGGCTCGAAGTTCCCGGCCGAGGCCGCCGCCCTGCTGGGCCGCGCCGACCTCGACGTGAAGGTGCTGCACATGGTGCGCGACCCGCGCGCGACCGCGTTCTCCTACGCGAAGGCCAAGGACTACATCGACCCGATGAGCCCGGCCCGCAGCAGCGGCTTCTGGACCGGCTTCAACGTCGCATCGGAACTCTCCGCCCACGCCGCCCCCGACCGCTATCTGCGGGTTCGCCATGAAGACCTGTGCCGTGATCCGCGCGGCACCCTCGCCCGGGTGCTCGCCTTCGCCGGCCTCGACGACGAACCGCCCGCCGACGCGGACGGCAACGTCGTGCTGAGCGTGAACCACACGGTCACCGGCAACCCCGACCGGCTGTCGGCCGGTCCGGCGCGCATCCGCGCCGACGAACGCTGGCGCACGGGCCTGTCCGCCCACGCCCGCGCCGCCGCCACCGGCCCCGCGCTTCCACTGCTGGGCAGGTACGGCTACCCGATTCTGACCTGAGGGGACAAATCCCATGGATCTGCGCCTGAAGGGGCGTGTCGCCCTGGTGGCCTGCTCCAGCAGCGGCCTCGGCCTGGGCGTCGCCAAGGCCCTGGCCGCCGAGGGGGCCAGCGTCGCCATCTGCGGACGCGACCCCGACAAACTCGCCCGCGCCCACGTCGAGGTGAGCGCGATGGGCGACGGCGACGTGCTGAGCGTCCCGGTCGACCTGTGCGACGAGAACGCCGCCGCCGCCTGGGTCCGCGACACCGCGGCCACTCTCGGCGGCATCGACATCGTGGTGACGAACTCGGGCGGCGTGCCGTTCGGCCCGGTCGACGCGTTCGGCGTGGCCGACTACCGCGCGGCGCTCGACGCCAACCTGATCCCGCACATCGCGCTGACCCTGGCCGCGCTGCCCTACGTCAAGAAGGACGGCTGGGGCCGGCTGCTGATGATCGCCTCCGAGTCGGTCAAGCAGCCCCACCCCGAGAGCGGCCTGTCGTCAGTGGCCCGGCTGGGCCTGCTCGGCTACATGAAGGGCCTGGTCGGAGCGCTGGGCGCGAGCGGCGTGACCGTGAACGTGCTGGCCCCCGGCTTCCACCGGACCCCGATCCTCGACCAGCAGTTCGGCTCCTCCATCGACGAGGAGCTGGTGAAGGTCGCTCAGCGGATCCCGCTGGGACGGGTCGGCGACGTCGACGACTTCGGCGCGCTGGCCGCCTTCCTCGTCAGCGACCAGGCGTCCTACGTCACCGGGACGGTCTTCGTGGCCGACGGCGGCAACACCAGAGGAGTGTGAAATCGTGTCTGTGCTCGGTGAGGTCGCCACGACCCATACCGCGGCCCTCTACGTCATCAAGATCGGCAGCGCGAGCCTCGCCCACGAGACGGTCTTCGACGAAGTGGCCCGCCTGCGCGGCCGCGGCGCGAAGATCCTCCTGGTGGCGGGCGGCGCGGCCGGCATCTCCGCCCACTACGAGGCCATCGGCCGTCCGGTGCGGAGTCTCGCCCTGAAGAACGGCTCCACGGCGCGCTACTGCCCGCCGGCGGAGATGGACCACATCGTGGCCGCCTACGAGCGGGTCACCCTGCCACGGGTGCGTGAGGCGCTGACCTCGCGCGGCCTGACCTGCTTCACCTCGACCGCCCAGGCGGGCTCGCTGGTGACCGCGGACCTCAACCCGCCGCTGAGAGCCCGGCTGACCGGGCCTGAGCTGACCGGACCTGAGCTGAACGGCGGTGCCTCGGCCTCCGAGAGCCGATCCGTGATCGTCAGGGATCACCGGGCGGGGACCGTGTCCGAGGTCGCGACCGAGTGCCTGACGCAGTTGCTCGACGCGTTCGACGTCGTCTGCGTGGCGCCTCCGGCCGCCGCCTCCGACGGCGGTTCGCCGCTGAACATCGACGCCGACGTGCTGGCCGCCGAACTGGCCAACGCGCTCGACGCCGACCATCTGCGGCTGGTCACCGGGACGCCGGGCCTGCTGGCCGACCCCTCCTCCGACATTTCGGGAATTCCGGATATCGGTCGAGGGGAGGGGCTCCGCTACGCCCAGGGCCGCATGCGGCAGAAGGTGCGCGCGGCCGAGATCGCCCTCGACGGGAACGCCGACGTGGCCATCACCGGCCCGCACTCGCTGGAGGTCGGCACCCGGTTCTGGCGGGCGGACGTCCCCGCCGACGACCTGACCCTGCTGACCCGGGCCGTGGAGATCTCCTCGGTCTCCCGGGACGAGCGGGAGCTGGCCGAATACCTGGTCTCGTGGTGCCACGAGCGTGACATCGACGCCGAAGTCGACGAAGCCGGGAATTTCGTGGCATCGAAGGGTTCGGGCCGTCACCGTCTCCTCATGCTCGGCCACCTCGACACCGTCCCGCACCGATGGCCCGTCCAGTGGGATGACGGCACCATCTCCGGCCGGGGCTGCGTCGACGCCAAGGGCAGCCTGGTCGCCTACCTGGAGACCCTGCACGACCTCGACGTCCCGCCGGACGTGCAGATCCGCGTGGTCGGCGCGGTCGAGGAGGAGATCACCTCGGCGGGCGCGTTCTTCGTCCGCGACCACTACAAGGCGGATGCCGTCATCATCGGAGAGCCCTCGGGCGCGGGCGCGCTGACCATCGGCTACTACGGCCTGCTGAAAGTCCGGATCGGCGTCGCCGACCCCGTCGGGCACACGGCGGGTCAGGGCGTCACCACGGCGGCCGACCAGATGGTCGACGTGCTGGCCCGGATCCGCTCGGGTCTGACGGAAGAGGGCCCCGACGCCCTGCTGGCCGTGCTCGGCATCCACGCCGTCAACGGCGGCGACGTGCAGCTCGGGGAGGCGGTCCTGGACGTCCGGGTGCCGTCGAACCTGGCCCTGGACGACCTCGTCGGGCTCATCCGCGACGTCGCCCAGCCCGTCGAGGTCGAGGTGCTCCGGGCCACCCCCGGACACGTCACCGCGCGGACGAGCCCGCTGGTCAAGGCGTTCTCGCGGGCCTTCCGGGCCGAAGGAGTCGTCAGCCGGTTCCTGGCCAAGAAGGGGTCCAGCGACATGAACACCCTGGCCACGACGTGGCAGGGGGTGCCGATGGTCGCCTACGGCCCCGGCGACGCCAAGCTCGACCACACCCCGCACGAGCACCTGGAGGCCGCGGAGTATCGGCAGGCCCGCAGTGTCCTGTCGCGCGCGCTCGCCGAATGGATCGCCGCCGAGAGCCAGACCGTCCGGAGGGCCGCATGATGCCAACCCTGGAGATAGGCGCCACCACCCACCTGAAGGTGCTGGAGGCCGAGGCCGCCCACATCTTCCGCGAGACCGCCGGCGAGTTCGAGCGGCCGGTGCTGCTCTTCTCGGGCGGCAAGGACTCCATCGTCATGCTGCACCTGGCGTTGAAGGCGTTCGCCCCCGCGCCGCTGCCGTTCCCGCTCCTGCACGTCGACACGGGCCACAACTTCCCCGAGGTCATCGCGTTCCGTGACCGGGTGACGAGTGACCTTCGACTGGAGGTCGCCTCGGTGCAGGAGTACATCGACCGGGGCGCGCTGCCGGACGTACCGGAGCGAAACGGCCTGCAGACCACGCCCCTGCTGGACGCCATCGAAAGCGGGTCCCACGACGCCGTCTTCGGCGGCGGCCGGCGCGACGAGGAGAAGGCCCGCGCCAAGGAACGGGTGTTCTCCCTGCGGGACGAGTTCGGCGCCTGGGACCCCCGCCGCCAGCGGCCGGAGCTCTGGAACCTCTACAACGGCCGCCACGTGCCGGGCGAGCATGTCCGGGTCTTCCCGCTGTCCAACTGGACCGAGCTGGACGTCTGGCAGTACATCGCGGCCGAGGACATCGCCCTCCCGCCGATCTACTACGCGCACGAACGCGACGTGTTCGACCGTCGCGGGATGTGGCTCTGCCCCGGTTCGTGGGGCGGCCATTCCGAACCTCTTCAGCGGAAGACCGTCCGCTACCGCACGGTCGGCGACATGTCCTGCACCGGCGCCGTCGAGTCGACCGCCCGCACTCCGCTGGAGGTGATCGAGGAGATCGCGGCCTCGCGCATCACCGAACGCGGCGCGACCCGGGCCGACGACCGGCTGGCCGAGGCCGCCATGGAGGACCGCAAACGAGAAGGGTATTTCTGATGTCCACGCTGCTCAGGCTGGCCACCGCCGGTTCCGTCGACGACGGCAAGTCCACTCTGGTCGGACGTCTCCTGCACGACTCCAAGTCGGTGATGTCCGACCAGCTCTCGCAGATCGCCTCGCCCAGTGACCTGGCGCTGCTGACCGACGGGCTGCGGGCCGAACGGGAACAGGGCATCACCATCGACGTGGCCTACCGCTACTTCGCCACGCCCCGCCGCCGGTTCATCCTGGCCGACACCCCGGGCCACGTGCAGTACACCCGGAACATGGTCACCGGCGCCTCGACGGCCTCGCTGGTCGTCCTCGTGGTCGACGCCCGCAACGGCGTGACCGAGCAGACCAGACGGCACGCCGCCGTCTCGGGGCTCCTGCGGGTGCCCCACCTGGTGCTCGCGGTCAACAAGATGGACCTGGTCGACTGGTCGGAGGAGGTCTTCGCCGCCGTCGCCGACTCCCTCGACTACCCCGGCGAGGTCACGGCCATCCCGATCTCGGCGCTGACCGGCGACAACGTGGTCTCGCCCTCGGCCCACATGGACTGGCACACCGGCCCGACCATCATGGAGTTCCTCGAAACGGTCGAGGCCGCCGAAGACCCGACCGGACTCCCGGCCCGCCTTCCCGTCCAGTACGTCATCAAGACGCGCGGCCGCCGCGCCTACGCCGGCCAGCTGACCGGCGGCATCCTGCACGTGGGGGAGAAGGTGACCGTCCAGCCGGGCGGCCACACGACCACCGTCGCCGGCATCGACGTGCTGGGCGACCCGGTGACGACGGCCTGGGCCCCGCAGTCGATCGCGGTCCGCCTGACCGACGACCTGGACGTCTCACGCGGCTGCCTCATCTCCCCGGCGGCCACGGCCCCCGCGGTGACCCGCGACCTGCACGCCACGGTCTGCCACCTGCACGAGAAGGACCTGCGGGTCGGCGAAAAGATCCTGGTGAAACACACGACCCGGACGGTCCAGGCGGTCGTCTCGTCGATCGAGCCGGGCGACTCGCTCGGCATCAACGACATCGGCGACGTGGTCGTCCGCACCGCCGCAGACCTGGCCGTCGACGACTACGCCGACAGCCGCACGACGGGCGCCTGCCTGCTGATCGACCCCGCCGACGGCGCCACCCGCTCGGCCGGAATGATCTCAGTCACCTGAGACGGCGAAGCGGACGCCGGTGAGGCGCTCACTGAGGGTCCACAGGGACGCGCCCTCCGCCAGGTCGTCGGCGCCCTTGGGCAGCGCGACGGGCTTCGGCGTCCCGGCGGTCTGGTCCGTGCCGGCGGGCCCGATGAACTGGCCGTTGCGCACGGCGGGGTTGGTGGCGGCGTAGAGCGAGGGCCAGGCCGCGCCCTCGGGTGAGCCCATCAGGAAACGCC
The DNA here is from genome assembly GCF_001570545.1 of Herbidospora mongoliensis. GTDB lineage: Bacteria > Actinomycetota > Actinomycetes > Streptosporangiales > Streptosporangiaceae > Herbidospora > Herbidospora mongoliensis. The sequence continues at coordinate 290,660 of NZ_BBXD01000010.1, forward strand.
GGGCGGCGGCCAGGACGAGCCGGTTCAGGACCCCCGCGCCGTGCCGCTGGAGGTTGGTGACCGCCGAGCCGGGGTGGACGACGATCGCCTGGATGCCGGTTCCGGCCAGGCGCCGGGCAAGTTCCACGGTGAAGACGACGTTGGCGCGCTTGGACTTGGCGTAGGCGGTCATCGCGCCGTAGCTCCGCTCGCTCATCAGGTCGTCGAGCCGGCCGGAGCGCCAGGTGGCCGCGATCGCGCTGACGGTGACGACGCGGGCCGCGGGGGAGCGGCGCAGGGCGGGCATGAGGCCGGCGGTGAGGGCGAAGTGGCCGAGGTGGTTGGTGCCGAAGGTCAGCTCGAAGCCGTCGCTCGTGGTGCGCCGCTCGGGCACGTTCATGATGCCCGCGTTGTTGACCAGCAGGTCGATCGTCTCGGTCGCCGCCACCCGGGCGGTGGCCGCCTGGATCGAGGCGAGGCTGCCGAGGTCGACCACGACGGTGTCGAGGCGCGCATGGGGCTGGCCCGCGCGGAGTCCGGCCACGGCCTCGTCGAGTCTGGCCTGGCTGCGGCCCGCGAGGATGACACGGGCGCCGTGCGCGGCGAGCACCCGGGCGGTCTCGAGCCCGATGCCGCTGTTGCCGCCGGTGATGAACGCGGTGCGGCCGCTCTGGTCGGCGATCTCCGCCGGGGTCCAGCGGGGGATGGTCATGGTCATGATCCCGCCTCCAATTGAATGAGTGTTCATTTACTAAGCTGGCACGCCTGGTCGCGAGTTGTCAAATGAACGTTCATTAAGAACAATGAGGGGTCATGAGAGTGCGAGACCCCGACACGAAGAAGCAGCTCCTGCTGGCCGCCGCCCTCGCCGAGTTCGCCGAACACGGCGTCGCCGGCGCCCGCGTCGACCGGCTGGCCAAGCGCGCCGGGGTCAGCGCCGGGCACGTCTACTCCTTCTACGACGGCAAGGAAGGGCTCTTCGAGGCGGTCTACGACGCCGTCGTCGAGCAGACCGTCGACGGCATCCCGATCGACGCGGACGACCTCCCCGAATACGCCGGCCGCCTCTACGACGCGGGCCTGGCCCATCCTCAAGTCATGCGCTTCGTCGCCTGGTACATGCTGGAACGCGGCGAGCACGCCGGGCCGCGCGCCTCGGTCACCGGGGCGATGGCCGCCAAGGTGGCCGTGATAGCCGACGCCCAGCGGCGCGGCGTCGTGACCGACCGGATCGCCCCGGGCGAGGTGCTCTCCCTGGTGCTGACGATCGCGAACATGTGGCACCACCAGGGCGAGGAGACGCGCGCGCTGGTCCCGGCCGAGTCACGCCGGAGCCTGGTCGTCGACTCCGTCCGCCGGCTCGTCGCCCCCTGATCCCGCGACCTTGACGTGAAGATCCTTACAACGCATATTGATCGTTGTAAGGAATTCGGTCAAGAGAAGGGAATGTTAGTTGAGGCGTGCTTCGCAAGCATTAACTCGCTCTTTGTTCGCCCTCCTTTTGGTGCTGACCACAATTCCCCTGTTCTCCAGCCCCGCGTACGCCGACCTCTGGGCCGGCTGCGACAACGCGTCGGGAAGCATGACGGGAGCGCAGACCAACCTCAACAGCTGCTTCTATCTGGACACCGACGACATCGATTTCGACGACATCGAATTCCATCACCCGTCCTGGATCAAGGACACCCTGAAGGACGGCCGCCGTGCTGAGGTGTGGATCGCGGAACAGAACCAGACGAACGACATGATCGGCGAGTCCGCGTGCGGCGCCGGCTGCAGTGTCCGCCTCGACGGCATCGTCCTGTCATGGCTGGACACCTACAGCGACCATCCGATCTACCAGCAATATCTGCTCTGCACGAGCGACGCGTACGCGAATCCCGCCTGCTCGTCCTATCGACGCCTCTACCCCAGCTGGTGATCTCAGCCGGCATACGCAGCAATGGCAGCCGGACGAGGACAGGGGAGTAATTCAGGATGAATGTCGAGTCAGCGAGCCCTTCTTTAGCGCGCAACCGGAATTTCCTCGCCGTCATCGCGGCGGCCGGAGTTCTGGCCACCGTTGTCGGCGCCACCGCGGTGGTCTCCGGCACCCGGGGTGAGGAGACGGACGCCGGTGCGCGGAGTGCGGCGGTGGCTGCTCCGGTGAGCGAGGTGTGGCGGGACGCCGTCTTCACGATGCCGGCCAAGGCTCCCGACGGGGCGGCCTACCGGCCGGTCACGGGTCTGTCCGCGACCGAGATCCTGGTCACCGCCGAGACCTCCTTCGAGAAGGCGTCCCGGCTGGAGATCTACGACTCGGTCGCGAAGACCGGCCGGGTCGTCGCGGAGATGCCGGAACCGGCCGGGATCAAGGGCTACTACGCGCAGCAGGTCGAGGTGGGATCCGCGCACTTCGTGTGGTGGGGGAGCACTCCCAACGACGACGACAAGTGGGCGGATGTCTGGGCGGTCCCCCGGACCGGGGGCGGGGCGATCCAGCTGGCCGAGCTCACCGGTGAGGCCAGTGAGGTGGAGCGTCTCGGGGTCGTCGCGGACGAGGTCGTCTGGTCGGTCCGTTCCGGGGGGATCTACCGGGTCCCCCTCACCGGAGGGACTCCTGAGCGGGTCACGGAGGGCGCGGGGCTGCACCTGCTCGGCTGGCCGTGGGCGAGCGACGTCTCCGGGAACGCGGCGTCCGGGCAGCAGAAGATCGTCAACCTCGAAACCGGGACGACGACCGCGGTGGGTACGCCCGCCTCGGTCCGGGGCTTCCGCTGCGACGAGGCATGGTGCTCGGGGTACACGCGTGAGGGGATGCTCGTCCAGAAGCCGGACGGCTCCGGGCGGCACGTCGCCCCGGGGCTGAGATCCCTTGACCAGCCTGCCCTGGCCGGAGGCTTCCTTCTCGCGGGAGGAAGCAAGACGGCCGACGCGTCCGCCACGGTCGTCTACGATCCCCAGACCAGGAGGGTGGCCAAGATCGGTGATCTGGCGGCCTTCGGGGTGGGGCTCTCCTCGTCCCCCACGTCCGTCGTCTACTGGGATCCCAGTCGGCGCGCCGTCAGAACCTGCGGGAGCGCCGAGGGCGTCGTCGCGCCGGCTCGCCCGTCCAAGAGCTCGACCGGATGCGTCACCCGGCAGCAGGCCGATGGCACGCAGATCTCCGTGCTGAACCTGGCCGCTGTTCGCTGACGGTCGCTACCGCCGGTTCTCCGGTCGGCGGGGTCTCGATCTGTCGTCCATGGCGTCGCTGAGCTGGCGTCGTGAGGTCACGCCGAGTTTTCTGAAGATCTTGCGCAGGTGGTAGTCGACCGTGTTGGCCGACAGGAACAGGCGCGTGGCGATCTCGCCGTTGGTGGCGCCGCCCCGCGCGAGGGTCGCGATCGACACCTCGTGCGGGGTGAGGCCGGTGGCCGCGTCGCCGGAGCCGGGGCGGGCCGGTTCGCCGGTGGCGGCGAGTTCCTTGCGGGCGCGGGCGGCGAAGCCGGTCAGGCCGTGCCGCTCGAAGAGCGTGAGCGCGGTGCGCAGGTGGTGGCGGGCGTCGCGGCGTCGTCTGCGGCGGCGCAGCCATTCGCCGTACAGCAGATGGGCGCGGGCCAGGTCGCTCGGTGAGGGCAGGCCGTCGAGATGGTCCAGGGCCCGCCGATACAGCGCTTCGGCGTGGTCGCCGTGGGCCGGCAGCGCCTGGGAGAAGGCCAGCACCCCCAGCGCGCGGGGGGCGCCGCTGGCGGTGGCGCGGCGGGTGAGCGTCTCCAGCGTCCGTTCGGCGAGCATCCGGTCGCCCGAGCGCAGCGCCGCCTCGACCAGGTCGGGCAGCAGGCGGGTGTGGACGGCCAGGCCGTCGCCGTCGACGAGCTGCCGGAGGACATGGGCGGCCTGGGCGTATTCACCTCGGCCCAGCGCGATCAGGGCCCGGCCGATGCGGCCCTGCGCCTCGATCGCGCCCACGCCCAGCGTGGTCGCGGCCTCCATCGTGCGGGCCAGCCGGGTCTCCAGGTGCTCGCCCTCGCGCCGGGCCAGCAGCTCGGGATGGCGGTGGATCTCCAGCAGGTCTTCACCGGCGCCGGTGGCCGAGCGGATCTGGTGGCACTGGACGATCAGGGCGTCGGCCCGGTCGAGGTCGCCCAGCCTGGTCTCCTGCATCGACCAGGCGTAGAGCGACGCGTCGAGGCTGAATGGGGAGCCCGTCCGGCGGGCCACCTCGACGGTGCGGCGCAGCACGGCGCGTTGGGTGTCGTCGTCCCAGAGCACCATGACCAGGGTGACGGTCAGGATGGACGTGAGCAGGACCTCGTCGTCGGAGGTCGCCGGGTCGAGCACCCGCTCGGCCGCGCGCCGCAGGTGGGGGACGGCCGCCTCGTAGCCGTCCAGGACCAGGATCCGGAAGGCCGTGAGGACGGGATCGTCGCCGCCCAGCTCCCGGGCGGCCGTGGCGATCTCGGTGAGGGTCGTGCCGGTCATCAGATGCCCGGCGGTCACCGCGCTTTCCGCGGCCCGGATCAGCGCGGCCCTCGCCAGTTCCGGGGCGACTCCGGCCAGCACGCGGGCGGCCTCCATGAACACCGCGGGGGCGCGCCCGAAGGCGCCCGGCACGCCCAGCGACGACGACGCGCCGCCCTGGACGATCAGCGCGCGGCCCCGGGTGACGTCGTCGAGATCGGCCTCGTCGAGAGCGCCGAGCAGGGTCTGGGCCTGCATGGGGGCGCCGCCGATGAAGGAGGCCTCGGCGGCGGCGACCCGCCGGCGGTCGCGGTCAGGGCCCTGCGGGGTGAGCTCGGCGGCTCTGGCCAGGTGGATGGCCCGTGCGGCGAAACCGCCGCGTGCCCCGGCCCGTTCGGCGGAGCGTTCGAGTTCGGCCGCGACCCGCTCGTCGGGCCACCGGCACGCGGCGGCCAGATGCCAGGCCCGCCGGTCCGCGTCGGCCGGCCGGGTGGTCGCCGAGGCCAGCGCGCAGTGGACCCGCCTGCGGTTCACGCTGGTCGCGCCGCCGTAGACGGCCGAGCGGATCAGGGGATGCCGGAAGACGGCGGTCCGGCCCACGGCGAGCATCCGGGCCGACTCGGCCGGAGCGGTCGCCGCCGGGTTCAGTCCCAGGGCTTCGGCCGCCGCGGTGATGTGGGCCAGGTCGCCGTCGGGTTCCGCGGCGGCCAGCAGCAGCCAGGTCTGCGTGTCGGGCGGCAGGTCTCTGACCTGCCGGAGGTGGTGCTCCTCCAGCCTGCCGCCGATCGGCAGCGGGTCGGGCAGCGAAAGACCCCCTCTGAGCTGCTCGGACGACAGCTCGCGGCCCAGGTCGGTGAGCGCGAGCGGGTTCCCGGCGGTGGCGGCGACGAGGCGGATCGCGACCCGTTCGTCCAGGGCGCCGCCGACGGTGGTGCGCAGGAGTTCGAGCGCGTCGTGCTCCGGCAGTCCGGTCACCTCGGTGACCGGCAGCCCGGCCAGGCCCGGCAGTTCGGTGCGCATGGCGAAGACCAGGCCGATGCCCTCGGCGTAGGCCCGGCGGGCCACGAAGGCCAGCACGCCCAGCGACTCGTCGTCGAGCCACTGCGCGTCGTCGACGCACAGCAGGACCGGCTGTTCGGCGGTCGCGTCGGCCAGCAGGCCCAGCGTGGCCAGGCCGACCAGGAGCCGGTCCGGGGGCGGCCCGTCGGCCAGCCCGAACGCCACCCGCAGCGCCCGCGCCTGCGTGGGGATCAGGTTCTCGTGCCGGTGGAGGAACGGGATGACCAGGCGGTGCAGCGCGGCGTACGCGAACACCGCCTCCTCCCGCACGCCCGCCACCCGGGCGACCACGGCCTGGGGCGGCACCGTCGACGCGACGTGGTCGAGCAGCACGGTCTTGCCGACGCCGGCGTCGCCGCGCAGGACGACGACACCGCTCAACCCGTCGAGCAGGGCGGCGGCGAAACGATCGAGCGCCGCGCGCTCCCCGGCCCGCCCGATGATCACAGGGGCCACGTCGCTGACCCCATGCTCGTCACCCTTCCCGAAGCGCCGTCCGTGACCTGGCGGGATCGACGCTACGTGGCGGCGTGGCCGGGCGGCATCCGTCAGCCGACGTACGCCGAGGGGCCGAGCGCGTCGCGCAACTGCCCGCGCGCGGTGATGCCGAGCTTGCGGAACAGCCGGTAGAGGTGGGTGCTGACGGTGCGGTGCGACAGGTAGAGCTGCTGGCCGATCTCCCGGTTGGACAGCCCGCCCGCCGCCAGCCGGGCGATGTGCAGCTCCTGCGGCGTGAGCCGGTCGACTCCGCTGGAGACGCGCAGGTCGCTGGTCTCGCCCGCCGCCCGCAGCTCCTGGCGGGCCTTCTCTCCCCAGGCCAGCAGGCCGAGCGCGTCGAAGGCGTCGCGCGCGGTGCGCAGCGGCACCCGCGCGTCCTGGATCCGGCGCCGGCGGCGCAGCCAGATCCCGTAGGCGAGCAGCAGCCGGGCCCGGCCGATGGGCCACGGGGCCGGGTCGGCGTTGAGGGCGTCCAGGTAGAGGCGTTCGGCGTCGGCGTCGTCGGCCATGAGCGCCCGTGCGTGGCGCAGGTTCTGGTGGAGGAGGGTGGCGGGTGTGCGCCTGCCGATCTCCTCCGCCTCGGCCAGGAGCGGCCTGATCTCCTCCCGGTGGGCGGGCAGTGCGGCTTCGAGCAGGTCGGGGATGGCCCACAGCCGGACCAGCGGGTGGAAGGCGACGTCGGCGGGGTCGAACAGGCGCCGCAGGTGGCCGTAGGCGTCCTCGTGCCGTCCGGCGCACAGCGCGATCACCCCTCGGGCGTGCTCGATGAGCACGAGGTTGGAGCTGTTGGGGCGGGCGCCGAGCGCGCGCTCGGCCTCGGCGGCCAGCGCCAGGCCCTGCGCCTCCTCACCCCGGAATCCGGCGACCATCGCCTGCGCGGCGAACGAGGAGGCGTGCCAGCGGTCCTGCGCGGTCTCGCGGGCCAGGCGCTCGGCCTCCTCGGCGGCCAGCAGCGCGCCCGGCGCGTCGCCGCAGAAGAGCAGGCTCCAGACCAGCGAGACCAGCGCCTGGGCGAGCAGCCCCAACCGGCCCTGCGACCGCAGGTCGGCGATGGCCGCGTTGAGGAACGGCACCGCCAGGTCGTGCGCGCCCATCGCGCTGCCCGCCACGCCGAGGATCCTGGACATGGGCCCGTCGAAGCGCCGGTCGCGCAGCGCGGCCAGGCGTTCCATCACGAGGCCGCCGCTCTCGACGGGGCTGACGGTGGCCAGGATCTGCAGCAGCTCCGGGTCGTCAGGACCGGTGGCCAGGTGCTCGGCCAGGGTGACGACGCGCTGCCGCAGGTCCCAGCCGGAGTCGGTCCACCAGCAGCGCAGCGCCGCGGCGCGCAGGAAGTTGAGCGCGAGAGTGCGGTCGGCGACGCTCTCGGCGGCGGCGATGAGCCGCAGGATGCGGGGCGCGCCCTCGTCGCGGTTCTCCTCGCGCACCTCCTTCAGCCACGCGAGCCGGGCCTGCTGGCGTTCGCCCTCCAGATCGGGCTCGGCCAGCGCGGTCAGCTCGGCGATCTGGCCGGTCTGGCCCAGCTCGAAGGACAGTTCGGCGGCGCGCAGCAGCCGTTCGACCCGGGCGCCCCGGTCGTCGCCGACCTCGGCGGCACGGCGCAGCGCCGACACCGCCACGGTGATCGCGCCGCGCCGCTGGGCCCGCGCGGCGACCTGCTCCAGGTCGTCGGCGACAGAGTCGTCCCGGTGGGCGATGGCCGCGGCGCGGTGCCAGGTCCTGCGGTCGGGGTTGCCGGCGTGCACATCGGCCAGCGCCGCGTGGACGGCCAGGCGGTCGGCGACCCCGGCCTTCTGGTAGACGGCCGAGCGCACCAGCGGGTGGCGGAAGTGGATGCCGTCCGCGTCGGCCTCGACCAGCCCGGCGTCCACGGCGGGGCTCAGCGCGTGGGCGGTGGCCGGCTCGCCGGTGACGACGGCGGCGACCTTCAGCGCGGTGGTCAGGTCGGGCCCGTCGTCGGCGGCGGCGGCCAGCAGCAGCAACCGGGTGCCCGGCGGCAGCAGCGCCAGACGCGCGGCGAAAGCGCGCTCCAGGCGCGCGGTCAGCGGGAGGAACTCCAGGTTGCCCGTGCTCGCCGTGGTCAGCGCCCGGGGCAGCTCGACCAGGGCCAGCGGGTTGCCCGCCGCCTCGGCCAGCACCCGCCAGCGCATGCCCACCGGCAGCGCCGGAGCCCGCGAGTCCAGCAGCGCCTCGGCGTCGTGCGGGTTCAGCCCGGCCAGCCGCAGTTCGGCCACGTCGCCGTCGTCGAGGCTGGTGGGGTAGCCGTCGCGGACGGCGAGCAGCAGCACGATCGGTTCCGACCGCACCCGTCTGGCCACGAAGCCGAGCACTTCTGTGGTGGGCCGGTCGAGCCATTGCACGTCGTCCACGAGCATGAGGATCGGCCGCTGCGCCGCCGCCTCGCCGAGCAGGTTCAAAACGGCCAGCGCGATGAGGAACGGTTCGGGGGAGCTCACGTCCGCCATGCCGAAGGCGCCCAGCAGGGCCTCGCGCTGCGGGGCGGGCAGGTCACCGGCCGTTTTGAGCAGGGGGTGCACGAGCTGGTAGAGGCCCGCGAACGGCAGGTGCGTCTCGCTCTGCACGCCCGAGGTGCTCGACACGGTCACCTCACGCGACCGCGCGCGGGCCGCCGCGACCGCCAGCAGCGCCGACTTGCCGATGCCGGGAGCGCCACGCACCACCAGCGCGTCGCCGCGCTCGCGGACGTCGTCCACGAGCGCTTCGAGGCGGGCGGTCTCGCGTTCGCGCCCGATTAAGGGGGTCACTGACCGGCTCCTCCCGTGATCGCCCCCGGATTGTCTCAGGTGTACGTCACGTGACGAATGCCCCTGGTGCGAGTTCCCCCTAAGGTCGGCTGCGGCGTCGACCCCTGGAGCCGTCATGCGCAGATCCGTGCTGGAGCCCGCCGCCAAGGCGCTGGCCGACGCCACCGCTCAGCCCCCCTTCCTGTACGGCATGCCGCCCGCCGAGGCCCGCGCCGCCATCCGCGATCTCCAGCACCCCGAGTTCCTGGTCCCGGGCGTCACGCGGGAACGTCTCACGGACGCCGGCCTGACGCTCTTCCGCCCCGATCACGCCGGCGGTCCGCTGCCCGTCGTGGTCTACCTGCACGGCGGCTGGGTCTTCGGCGGTGAGCACAGCCACGGCAGGCTGGCCCGCGAACTCGCCCGGGGCTCCGGCGCCGCCGTGGCCTTCGTCCACTACAGCCGGGCGCCCGAGGCCCGCTATCCGGTCGCCCTGCGCGAGGCCCGCGCCGCCCTCGGCTGGATCCGCTCGCACGGCGCCGCGCACGGCCTCGACCCCGCCCGGATCGCGGTCGCCGGTGACGCCGAAGGCGGCGCGCTGGCCGCCGCGCTGGCCCTGCTCGACCCCCGTGACCTGGCCGGGCAGCTTCTGCTCTGCCCGGCCACCGACGCCTCCGCGGACACCGGCTCCTACTGGGAGTTCGCCGAGGGCTACTTCCTGCGCGCCGCCGACATGCGCTGGTCGTGGGACCAGTACCTCGCCGACCCGGTCCACCGGGCCGAGATGACCGCCTGCCCGCTGCGCGCCACCGACGCCGACCTCGCGGCGCTGCCCCCGGCCCTGGTCATCACGGCGGAGGCCGACATCCTGCGGGACGAGGGCGAGGCCTACGCGGCCCGGATGCGGGCGGCCGGCGTCACGGCCACCTCCGTACGCTACGACGGGGTGATCCACGGGTTCGTCACCCTCAACGCCCTGCGCGGCACCCACGCCGCCGCGATGGCCATCGACCAGGCCGGGCGCTTCCTGGCCCAGATCCTGCGGAGGAAGTGATCATGACCGCGAAACGGCTCGTCAGCGCCGCGGTGGTGGGCAGCGTCGTGGAATGGTACGACTTCGCCCTCTTCGGACTCGCCGCCGCGCTCGTCTTCAACGACCAGTTCTTCCCGGCCGGCAGCCCGATCGCGAGCACCCTCGGCTCCATGGCCGCCTTCGCCGTCGGTTTCGTCGCCCGCCCGATCGGCGGCGCGATCTTCAGCCACTTCGGCGACCGCGTCGGCCGCCGCCCGATGCTCGCCGCCACGTTGCTGCTGATGGGCGTGTCCACGGCGGGCATCGGACTGCTGCCCACCTACGAGACGGCCGGCGTGCTGGCCCCGATCCTGCTGGTGCTGCTGCGCGTGGCACAGGGGTTCGGCGCGGGCGCCGAGTTCGCCGGGGCGCTGGTCATCGCGGCCGAGGCCAGCGAGCCCCGGCGGCGCGGCCTGTGGACCTCGCTGCCCGGAGCCGGAGTGTCGGTGGGCATCCTGCTGGCCACCCTGGTCTTCACGCTCGCCTCGGCGCTGCCCGGCTTCCAGGAATGGGGCTGGCGGATCCCGTTCCTGCTCAGCCTGGCCGGAGTCGCTCTCGGGCTGTACGTCAGGTCGCGGCTGCCGGAGTCGCAGGTGTTCGAGCGGCAGCGCGAGCGCGGGGTGAGCCGTTTCCCCCTGATGGAGGTGCTGCGGCGCCAGCCCCGGAGCGTGCTCACCCTCTTCTTCGCCACCGCGCCCTACGGAGCGGTGGGCTACCTCATCCAGGTCTTCGTGCTGTCCTACGTCACCAGGACCCTCGGTGTGCCGGCGACGGTCGGCCTGATCGCCAACATCGCCTCCGCCTGCGTGGCCATCGTCGCCGGGCCGCTGTTCGGCCTGCTCAGCGACCGCGTCGGCCGGCGGCCGGTGTTCCTCGGCGGGGCGATCCTGCTGGCCCTGTTCGCCTTCCCGATGTTCTGGCTGCTGGACACCCGCGAGCCCGTGCTCATCGTGCTGTCGGTGACCTTCGCGTACGGGATCGGCATCACCGCCATGTCCGCCGCGCAGGCCGCGCTGTTCGCCGAACTGTTCGACACCCGCTACCGGTACAGCGGCATCGCCGCCGTGCGCGAGTGGGGGGCGGCGCTGAGCAGCGGCCCCGCCCCCCTGGTGGCCACCGCCCTGGTCGCGGCGACAGGCGGCGCGTCATGGCCGATCGCGGCACTGATCGCGGGGTGCGCGCTGATCTGCTGCACCGCCGTGGCGCTGGCTCCGGAGACCCGGGACCGGGACCTGAACGAGCCCGTCAGCACCGCGCCGGCCCCTGTCGGCGCGGTCGTCTGACGGCTGGTCCGGTCAGGACCCGTAGAGGTCCGTCTCGCTCAGGACCGGGCTGCTGTCGTCGGAACGTCCCAGGCGGGACGCGGAACCGAACATGGGTCCCCGCGCGCGCTGAATTCCGGCGAAGCGCCCGAAGCCGAGCGGCCGGGGGATGTCGTCGTAGACGGCCTCCATGCCACCCTTGGCCGAGTACGTCTCGTGCCAGAAACCGGTGCCGCCCGAGTCCCGCAGGAAGTCCAGCCACCACTGCCGGTGCGGCTCGGACCGGGCGTAGGCGAGCAGCGACGGCAGGTCCCGCCAGTACTGGCGCATCCCCATGTTCATCGGGAAGACCGAGTAGAAGACCGGCTCGTGCAGCAGCAGCCCGTCCGGCCGGCTCGCGACCGACTCCTGGATCTTCTTGCCGAAGCCGAGGAAGGTCCGGACCCCGTACAGACGATTCACCCGCATGCCCAGATACAGGACGATGAGGTCGGGATACGCGGACAGGTCGACGGTCTGCCGGGTCACTCGAGTGGGCATCCAGCGCTCCTTATCGCTCGTTTTACACGGCCTTAATGTACGAATGCGAACTTGACTACTACTGAACGAAACCTGGAAAGTGTGAACGGAGACTTCCCTGTCGGCTGTTTCCGCGGATCACAGACGAATTCGAGCGGGAAGCGGCGTGGATAGCTCAGCCCCTCCGGTCCGGGCCGGTAGCGAAGGCCTGCGCCTGCAGATCCTCGGTCCGCTACGGATCTGGCGCGACGGTGTCGAACTCGACGCCGGCCCCCGGCAGCAGGCATATCTGCTGGCCCTGCTCCTGGCCCAGGCGGGCCGGCCGATCAGCACGGGCGAGCTGATCGACCTGATCTGGGGCGACGACGCCCCCTCCAGCGCCCTCAACGTCATCCAGAAATACGTCGGAGCGTTGCGGCGGGCGCTCGAACCCGCGCTCCTCCTCCGCGAAGCCGGTTCGTTCCTGCAGCGCCACGGTGGTTCCTATCTGTTCACCGCCACCCCCGGCACGCTGGACCTCGTCGCCTTCCGGGAACTCGTCGACGCCGCCGAGGCGGCCCTGGCCCGGCGGAGCCGCGAAGCGGCGCTCGACCACTACGTCGCGGCGCTCGGCCTCTGGCGCGGCCCGGCGGGTAACGGCGTCGCCGAGGGGACGACCGCGATGGCGGTCTTCGCCGCCGTCGACGACGAGTTCTACACCACGTGTGTGGCGGCGGCCGATCTCGCGATATCGCTGCGCCAGGCGAAGCGGGTGCTCCCGGCGTTGCGGCAGGCCGCGTCGGTGGCGCTGTTCCACGAACCCGTGCAGACCGCTCTCATTGGCGCCCTCGACGCCACCGGACGCCACGCGGAGGCCCTGTCGGTGTTCCACACGGTCCGCGACCGCCTCGCCGACGAACTCGGCGTCGAGCCCGGTCCGGCGTTGAAGGACATGCACCGCAAGGTGCTGACCCAGCCCTCGACGCCGGCGCCGATCCGGGCGACGACGCCGTCCGCCCTGATCGGCCGGGCCAAGGAGCTGGGCGTGCTGCGGGACGTCGTGGAGAGGGCGCTCGCCGGGAGCACGGCGATCGGCGTCGTCGAGGGCGAACCGGGGGCGGGGAAGACCCGCCTGCTGGAAGAGGCCGCCGCCGTGGCGGTCCGGCACGGCGCACTCGTCGTCTGGGGCTCCTGCCTGCAGGGCGACGGGACGCCGGCGATGTGGCCCTGGGAACAGGCGCTGGGCGCGGTCGTCGACAGCCTGCCCGCGCCGGAGCGGGAGAAGTGGCGCGCGGGCGAACTCGGCGGCCTCCTCGAAACGCGCGACGACGACACCCGGGCGGTTCCCGACGACACGGCCCGGTTCCGGCTGTTCGAACAGGTGGTCGCCGTCGTCGGCCAGGCCTCGGCGCGACGGCCGGCACTCCTGATCCTCGACGACCTCCAATGGGCCGACGCCGCCTCCCTCCAGCTCTTCAGCCATCTGGCGGGCCGGTTGCCGGGCGGCGCCGCGATGATCGGCGCGCTGCGCGACCGCGCCCCCGCAGTCGATTCCGGCCTGTCCCGGGTGCTGGCCTCGGCCGGCAGGCTGCCCGGCCACCGCAGGTTCCGGCTCGGTCCCCTCGACCCGGCCGCCGTGGCCCAGCTCATCCGCCGCGAAACAGGCCACGACCCCGGCGACGGCGTCGCCCGCACCATCCACGCCCGTACGGCGGGCAACCCGTTCTTCGTCCGGGAACTGTCACGGCTCCTCGGCGCGGGCGGCGTGCTCGGCGACGCCGGGGTGCCGTCCACCGTGCGCGACGTGGTCCGCGATCGGATGGCCGGCCTCGACGACCGCGCGCGCGACCTGCTGCACGTCGCCGCGCTCATCGGCCGCGACGTCGAACTCAGGCTGCTCTCCCGCGCCGCCGGGGTCGACGTCGCCGACTGCCTCGAACGCCTGGAGCCCCTGCAGGCCCTGGGTCTGCTGGAGACCCACCCGGAAGACCCCTTCTCGCTGCGCTTCGCGCACGACCTGGTCCGCGAGTCGGTCTCGGAGACCACGGCGCGGCAGCGGGCAGTCCGGCTGCATCTCCGTGTCGCGGACGCTCTCGAACAGACCCACGCGGACGACGAGTCCGTCGCCGAACGGCTCGCCTACCACCTGTGGGCCGCCGGACCTCTGAGCGAGCCGGTCCGCACCGCGGCGGCGCTGGTGCGGGCGGGGCACCGCGCGGCGTCCAAGCTCGCGTTCGAGGCCGCCGGCCGGCACCTTCAGTCGGCCGCGCGGATCGCGCGGACGGCGGGACTCATGGAGCTGGAACTGTCCGCCCTCACCCTGCTCGCCATCGTCGCCAGAAGGCAGGCGGGGTTCGGCGGCTCGACGTTCGACCTGCTGGAGCGCGCCGAATACCTGGCCCGCGCCCTCGGCCGGGACGCGGAGGCCGCCGACTTCCTCTTCATCCGCCTGATCGGGGCCTACACGACCATCGACGAGGACCGCGGACGGCTGGCCCGCCGGATGCTCGAACACGGCCAGGCGTCGCCCGATCCGACCGTCCGGGTGTACAGCCGGCAGGCCTGGGGCCTGCACCAGTGGGACATCGGCAACATCGGCGCGGCCTTCCGGTCCTTCACCGCGGTCGACGGCGGCCCTTCCGTCTCGGCGCGGGAGGAGACCCCGCTCCGGCGCGACGGGGGCATTCCGGGGGAGGGGCCTGGATGGCAGGCCGTGACGACCGCGCTGCACGGCGACGTCGACACGGCCCTGGCCTTCGTCGACACCTGGGACGACCCGGGCGACTCCTACGCCGTCTCGGTCTGGGCCTACTACACCACCATGATCGCGTCCATGGCCGGTGACGCCGCCCTGGCGAGGCGGGCCGGTGAGCGGTGGGTCGCCGCCGGCCTCGACCGTCTCAACGCCCAGATCGACCACTACATCCGCCTGAACTGGTGCTGGGCGCGTGCCCTCACCGGCGACGACCCGGCCGGTGCCGCCGCCGAGGCCGAACTGCTGCTGGCCGACCACTTGCTCGATCCGCCGAGGTGGGGGATAGCCCACCACTACGGACTGATCGCCGACATGTGGCTGGCGGCCGGGCGTCCCGAGCGGGCCGCCGCCGCTCTCGACCGGGGCGACCGGGCCCTCGGTGCCTATGGCCAGCGCTACGCGGAGGGCCTGCTCCTGCTGCACCGGGCGCGCTTGCTCCAGGCCGCAGGAGAACCCGTCGCCGTGGTCCGGGCCTCAGCCGAGAAGGCCCACGCCCGGTCGGCCGAACGCGAGGCCCATCTGTTCGCCCGGCGCGCCGAGAGGTTCCTCGCCGGGCTCTGACCCGTCACCCACGCACCCGCCGCACCACGGCGTACGCGATCAGGATCGCCACGAGGCACGGCGCGCCGACCGTCCACGCGGTGCGGAACATCTCGATGAACAGCATGCCGACCAGCAGAGCGCTCATCGCGACCGCCGCCGCGGCGCTGGTAAGCCCGCCGCCGGGGAGCGACAGCGGCGAGCGGCGCACCTCGTCAGACGTGCGCCGGCGGCGGAAGGCCGCGTGCGTGGCGAAGATCAGCACCCAGGTCGTGACGGCGCCGAACGTCGAGATGCCGAGCAGCTTCGCGAACGCGTCGTCGGGCGAGACCATGGACACCGTCACCGCGAGGGGCAGCCCGACGGCCGACGCCGCGACCGCGTTCACCGGCACGCCCGAACGGTTGACCCGCATCGCCCACGCCGGGGCCTGGCCGTCGACGCCGAGCGAGTGCAGCGTGCGGGTCGACACGTAGAAGGTCGTGTTGAGCGCCGAGAACGCCGCCGTGAGCACCACGAAGTTCATCACCGCGGCGGCGGTCGGCAGCCCGGTCCACTCCAGGATCCGTACGAACGGGCTCGCGGTCAGCCCGCCGTCGGGCACCCGGCCGACCGCGTGCGAGATCGACACCACGACGGCCATGCCGAGCAGATAGAACGCGCTCAGCCGCAGGATCGTCGAGCGGGCGGCGCGGGGAAGGTCGTGGCCGGGGTTCCGCGACTCGGCGGCGGTCAGCGCGAGCGTCTCGGTGCCGCCGAAGCTGAAGGTCGCCACGATCAGCGCGATCACCAGGCCGGTCAGACCGTGCGGCAGGTACGACGGCGCGTCGGTGAACGCCGACAGCCCGATCGCGGGCCGGTCGGGCAGCCCGACGGCGATGAACACGACGCCGAGCACCACGAACGCCATGATCGCCGAGACCTTGACGGTCGAGAACCAGTATTCGAAGGTCCCGAAGGTGCGCACCGGGAACAGGTTGATCGCGACGACCGAGACGGCCGTGAGCACCACCGGGAGCCACAGCGGCGCCCCCGGCCACCAATATCGGATGTAGATCCCCACGGCGACGGTCTCGGCCCCGGCGGCGATCGCGACGACGCCCCAGTACAGCCACCGCTGGGTGAACCCGGCGAGGGGGCCGAGGTAGTGGTAGGCGAACGCGCCGAACCCGTTGAGCCCGGGATTGGCGGCGGCCATCTCGACGGCGGCGTAGGTGAGCGCGGCGGCGAGTGCCGCGGCGACGAGATAGGCGAGCAGCACGGTCGGGCCGGCCATGGACACGGCGAGGCCCGAGCCGAGGAACAGCCCGGTGCCGATGACGCCGCCGATCGTGACCATCCCGATCTGGCGCGAGGTGAGGCCGCGATGCAGCAGGGTGTCGTCCACGGCTGCCGCGGTCAACGGGTCGGCCAAGCGGATGTCGCTCACGGTGCCGCGCTACTCGACTCTCGACTTCGGCGGCGAGTAGACGGCCCAGACGTGGAAGGCCGCACCGATGCCCCAGAAGACGATCGACCACATGGGCCAGAAGAAGTTGTCCGAGTCGTAGAGGTACCACACGATGACCTGGGCCAGATTGGCCGCGAGATAGCAGAACAGGTGGATCCTCAGGCCCCATGCCTTGGCGGCTTCGCTCTTCTTGTAGTTCATGCTCGCACGCTAGATCGGCGTACTTGACGATCCGTGAACAGGTCGTTCAGTGATCATCCACAAGCCCGGCCCACCATTCGAGGTGCGAACACGACACCTTGAAAGGTTCACATCATGACGACGACCCGCCGAGCGGTGCTGGCCGGATCCGTAGCGGTCGCGACCGCCGCCGTACTGGGAACCTCCGAGGCCCAGGCACGTCCCCGGCCGAGGAAACCCAAGCCCACCGTGGTGCTCGTCCACGGCGCCTTCGCCGACGCCTCCGGCTGGAACGGCGTCGCCGCCAGGCTGATCCGCGACGACTATCCGGTGATCGCGCCGGCGAACCCGCTGCGGAGCGTGGCCTCCGACGCCGCCTACCTTGCCTCCGTCCTCGCCACCATCAGCGGCCCGATCGTCCTCGCCGCCCACTCCTACGGCGGGATCGTCATTACCAACGCGGCGACCGGCAACCCGAACGTGAAGGCGCTCGTGTACGTCGCGGCCTTCGCCCCCGACCAGGGCGAGTCGCTGGTGCAGCTGCAGACGAAGTTCCCGGGAAGCAGGCTCGACGAGTCGAAACTGGACTTCCGCCCCTACGCCGAGGGCCTCGTCGACGGCTACATCAAGAAGCGGTTCTTCCGGGAGGTCTTCGCGGCCGACGTGCCGAAATCGACCACCGACCTCATGCACGCCGGCCAGCGCCCCGCCGACGCCCGCACGCTCGGCGAGCCCTCCGGCGTCCCCGCGTGGAAGACCATCCCCTCCTTCTACCTCGTCGCCCGCGACGACCGGGTGCTCCCCGCGCGGGCGCAGCGGTTCATGGCGAAGCGGGCCAGGTCGGAGGTCCGCGAGATCGGCGCCTCGCACGTCGCGATGATCTCGGAGCCGGGCGCGACCGCCGACCTCATCAAGCGCGCCGCGCGCTGAGGCCACGATGCATGGACGTGCGTACGCGGGCCAGTGCACCGCAGAGGAGACGCGGCACACCACCGCCGGGTCGCCCATCAGGAATCCGAGACTGACACTGTTCGCGCTGGCGCTGGGCACCTTCGCGATCGGCACCGGGGAGTTCGGCAGCAACGGCATCATCCAGCTCTTCGCGTCGGATCTGGGGGTCTCGATCCCCGTCGCCACGCACGCGATCACCGCCTACGCCTTCGGGGTGGTGATCGGCTCCCCGGCGATCACCCTGCTCGCCGCCCGGGTGAACCGGCGGACGCTCCTGCTCGGCCTGGTCGTGCTCTTCCTGGTCGGCAACGGGCTGTCCGCGGTGGCTCCGGACATCACGTCGCTCGTGGTCTTCCGGTTCGTCGCGGGCAGCGTGCAGGGGGCGTTCTTCGGCGCCGGGGCCGTCGTCGCCGCCTACGTCTACGGACCTGGCCAGGGCGGCAAGGCGTTCGCCACGGTCATGGGCGGGCTCACCATCGCCACCATCGCCGGGTCGCCGCTCGGCACCCTCATCGGCCAGCACGCCGGCTGGCGCGTCATGTACTGGGCCGTGGTCGCCGTCGGCCTGGTGGCCGGCGCGGGCCTGGTGGCCTGGCTACCGCGTACCGACGACCTTCGCGGCGGTTCCATCGGGAGCGAGCTGACCGGCCTGCGCAGGCTGAACGTCTGGCTGATGGTCGTCGTCGCGTCGCTCGGCATCTCCAGCATCTTCGCCGTCTACACGTTCATCGGCCCGTTCGTCACCGACGCCGCGCTGCGGGACGCCGCGCTCATCCCGGTCGCCCTCGCCGTCTTCGGCCTGGGCATGGCGGTCGGCAACCATCTCGGCGGCCGCGTCGCCGACAGATTCGAGCACCGCGGCCTGATCTGGGGATACGGCGGCGTCCTGGCGCTTCTGGTGCTGATCGGCGTGGCCGGGAGCGACCTGCTGATCCTGCTGCCCTGCCTGTTCGGCGTCGGCGCGACCATGATGTTCGCCATCCCCACCATCCAGGTCCGGCTGACCGCCTTCGCCCCGGACGCCCCGACCCTGATGGGCGCCCTCAACCTGGCCGCCCTCAACCTGGCCAACTCCCTGGGCGCGATCGGCGGCGCGATCACCCTCGCCGCCGGCTGGGGCGTCCTGTCCACCGTCTGGGCCGGCTTCGCCCTGACCACAGCCGGTCTTCTCCTGTACGTCATGACCATCGCCCGGCGGGCCGCAGGTCAGGTGATCTTGCGGCGGTAGGCGGCCATCGCGAAGGCGTAGGTGACGATCAGGATGCCGACGCACCAGGCCAGGGCGACCCAGATGCCGGTGCCGACCGGCTGCTGGGCGAACAGGTCGCGGATGGCGTTGACGATGGAGGTCACCGGCTGGTGCTCGGCGAAGGCGCGGACCGGGCCGGGCATGCCGTCGGTGGGGACGAACGCCGAGCTGATGAACGGCAGGAAGACGAGCGGGTAGGCGAACGCGCTCGCGCCGTCGATGGTCTTCGCGGTGAGGCCGGGGATGACGGCGAGCCAGGTCAGCGCCAGGGTGAACAGGATCACGATGCCGGCCACCGCGAGCCACGACGCCAGGCCCGCCGAGGAGCGGAAGCCCATCAGGAGGGCGACCAGCACGACGACCACGACCGAGCACAGGTTGGCGACCAGCGAGGTCAGCACGTGGGCCCACAGGACGGACGACCGGGCGATCGGCATCGACTGGAACCGCTCGAAGATGCCGCCCTGCATGTCGAGGAAGAGCCGGTAGGCGGTGTAGGAGATGCCGGAGGCGACGGTCATGATCAGGATGCCGGGCAGCAGGTAGTTCACATAGGAGTCCGACCCGGTCTGGATCGCGCCGCCGAAGACGTACACGAACAGCAGCAGGAACATGATCGGCATGATCGTGGTCGTGATGATGGTGTCCACGCTGCGGGTGATGTGGCGCATGGAGCGCCCCAGCAGGACACCGGTGTCGGCGAAGAAGTGAGTGGTCATCGGGGGTCCTTGGAGTCGGCGCCGACGAGGGTGAGGAAGACGTCTTCGAGGGTGGGCTGCTTCTCGATGTACTCGACCTTGGCGGGCGGGAGCAGCTGCTTGAGTTCGGTGAGGGTGCCGTTCACGATGATCTTGCCTTCGTGCAGGATCGCGATCCGGTCGGCGAGTTGTTCGGCCTCGTCCAGGTACTGCGTGGTGAGCAGGACCGTCGTGCCCTGGCTGGCGAGTTCCCTGACCGAGGCCCAGACCTCGAGGCGGGCCTGGGGGTCGAGGCCGGTCGTCGGCTCGTCGAGGAAGATGACCGGCGGGTTCCCGATGAGGCTCATCGCGATGTCGAGGCGGCGGCGCATGCCGCCCGAATAGGTGGCCACCCTGCGGGCGCCCGCGTCGGTCAGCGAGAACCGTTCGAGCAGGTCATCGGCGATCTTGCCGGCGTCTTTGAGGTGCCGCAGCCGGGCGACCATCACCAGGTTCTCGCGCCCGGTGAGGATCTCGTCGACGGCCGCGAACTGGCCGGTGAGGCTGATCGACTCCCGCACCTTCGCGGGCTGGGCGGCGACGTCGAAGCCGTTGACGACGCCGGTCCCCGCGTCGGCCTTGAGCAGGGTGGACAGGATGCGCACGACCGTGGTCTTGCCGGCCCCGTTCGAGCCGAGCAGCGCGAAGATGCTGCCCCGCGCCACCTCGAAGTCGACGCCGCGCAGCACTTTCAGTTCCTTGTACGACTTCTCCAAGCCCCGTACTCGGATCGTTTGACTCATCGTTGTCTCCTCCGTGGAGCGCGCTACTCAATGATGCTGACTACCGCTACAAAGTAACACTGACTACTGGTACATAGCAATGCTGAATAGCGGAGACGCAAGGACTTATACGCATAAGCATACGTATATGCTGGAGCGCATGACAAGGCGCCGGTACGACCGTGCTGTCCGGGGACTCCGGAGATCAGCCGACGTGGACGATGGGCCGGCGGGCCGGATCGGGTTCGGCCTGGCGCAGGACCTCGCGGGTCAGGGGCGGGATGTCGCCGCCGCCGAAGACGAGGTAGCGCAGCAGGGCGCCGATGGGGTTGCCCTCGGCGGCCCAGTGGAAGTAGACGTGCGGGGTCTTGCCGGTCTGGTCGCGCAGATGCAGCAGCAGGGCCGCGATGGCGTTGGCGACGGTCGTGCTCTGCATCCGCAGCACCCGGAACCCGTGCCGCTCCTCACCGATCACGCGCAGCTCCCCGGCGAACTCCGAGGCGTCCGGGACGGTCACCTCCAGGAACAGCAGGCCCTCCCGGGTGCGCAGGCGGTGCAGCTCCCAGGCCTCGCGCGCCTTGTCGACGTACTCCTTGGCCTCTCGCCCGTTGGGCTCGTTGGCGACGATGTAGAGCTCGCCCATCTCGTTGACGAACCGGCGGGCGGCGTCGTCCAGGCTGATGCTGGTCACCCGCAGTTCGGTGGAGCGGGTCGCGCGGGAGATGAGCGAGACCACCACGATGGCGAGCACGAACAGCAGCGCGATGACCAGGCCGTCGGGGCGTTCGATGATGTTGGCGACGGTGGCGTAGGCGAAGAACAGGGTGACCACGCCGAAGAAGAGCGCCTGGCGGGTGCGCCCTCTCGTCCAGGCCGACAGGGCCACGGCCACCGCCGCCGACAGGATGAGCGCCAGCACGCCGGTCGCATAGGCGCCGCCCTGCGTCTCGACCTCGGCGCCGAAGACCACGGTGATCAGGAAGGCGATGGCGGTGAAGACCAGCACCATGGGCCGGGAGGCGCGCACCCAGTCGGGCGCCATGCCGAAGCGGGGCAGGTAGCGCGGCACGATGTTGAGCAGCCCGGCCAGCGCGGACGCGCCCGCGAACCACAGGATGGCGATGGTCGACAGGTCGTAGGCGGTGCCGAACCAGTCGCCGAGATACAGGTGGGCCAGATAGGCCAGGGCCCGGCCGTTGGCCGAGCCGCCCTCGGCGAACTCCGCCGGCGGGATGAGCACGGTGGTGGCGAAGCTGGAGGCGATCAGGAAGACGCTCATGATCAGCGCGGCCGTGGTCAGCAGCTTGCGCGTGCCCTTGACCCGCTCGGCGACGTCACCCCTGACCAGCGGCATGACGGCCACGCCCGTCTCGAACCCGGACAGCCCGAGGGCGAGTTTCGGCATCACGTAGAGCGCGACGGCGACCATCGCCATGGGGCTGGCGTAGTCGGTGTCCAGCGTGTTCTGCCAGCCGACGAGCTTGTCCGGCGCGGTGAGCGCGTGCTGGAGGGCGACGCCCACCACGACCACGTTGAGCGACAGATAGACGGCCACCAGCACGACGGCGACCGAGATCGCCTCGCTGAACCCGGCCAGGAACACCGCGCCCAGCGCGGCGATGAGCGCCAGCGTGACCGGCACCTGCCAGTCGCCCAGGAAGTGCGGCACGAACGGGTTGTGCAGGATGTGCGCGGTGGCGTCGGCGGCCGACAGCGTGATGGTGACGATGAACGCCGTGGCCACGAACCCGAGCAGGAACAGCACCAGCAGCTTGCCGCGCCACCCGGGCAGCAGCCGCTCCAGCATCGACAGCGAGCCCAGCCCATGAGGGCTCTGCTCGGCCACGGCCCGATAGGTCGGCAGCGCCCCGAACAGCGTCAGCGCGACCAGCACCAGGGTGGCGATAGGGCTGAGCGCCCCCGCCGCCAGCGCGGCGATGCCCGGCTGGTAGCCGAGCGTGGAGAAGTAGTCGACCCCGGTCAGGCACATGACCTGCCACCAGGAGTGCTGGTGCTCGGGCGGCTCCTCGTCGTGCGACCCTCCGGCCAGTCCTTCTGGACGCTTCAGACCCTTGAGGAGCCATCGCCGCACTGTGTGTTCCCGGAGCGTGCCGGTCACCGGGCCACCTTCGTATCGGGGCAAGTCAGACGAGTGCACACGCTACTGAGGCCGCGTATGGAACTCGTCAAGGCGGGGCGTCAAGAAAACGTAAAAAATCCGGACGTCAGGTCACGCAACACCCGTCGGTGCATCTACCGGAGGCCGAGCCCGGCCGTCGAGTGTTCGGCCTCACCGGCGTCGTCAGGGGATGCGGACGGCGAGCAGGGCGATGTCGTCTGTCGGGTGGGGGCCGGGGATGCGGGTCGCGAGGGTGTGCAGGAGTTCGTCGAGGGGCTGGTCGTGGTGTTCGGCCAGGAGGCGGATGGCCAGGGCGATGTCGTGCTCGACGTCGCTGCCGGGCCGGTCGATGAGGCCGTCGCTGTAGAGCAGGAGCGTCGACCCGGACGGGAGCGCGCGCCGGTGGTCGAGGCGGGGGTGCGGGTGCAGCTTGGGGAAGATCAGCAGGCCGTATTCGAGGAGCTGGTCGACCGTGCCGTCGGGGTGGAGCAGGAGCGGGCGGGGGTGGCCGGCGTTGGTCCAGGTGAAGGTCCAGGCTCCGGCGGTGTCACGGTCGAGCTGGCCCTGGACGAGGGTGCCGGAGGCGGTGATCGGCAGGTTGTCGCAGGCGTATTCGAGAGCGGTGACGGCCGCGGCGGGTCCCTGCCCGGGGTGGTCGATCACCGCCTGGCGGAGCATGTTGCGGACCTGGCCCATCAGGGCCGCCGCGTGGATGTCGTGGCCGGTGATGTCGCCGATCGTGACGGCCAGGGAGACGTCGACGCCCTCATCGGCGGGGATGACGAAGGCGTCGTACCAGTCGCCGCCGACCAGGTCCTTGGCGGCGGCGGGCTGGTAGAGGGCGGCCATGGCCAGGCCGGGCACATCGGGGAGATCGGTGAGCATCGCGGTCTGGAGGTTCAGCGCGGTGTCGTGTTCGTGCTGGAAGCGGGTGGCGTTGCCCAGGGCGAGCGCGGCACGGTCGATCAGCTGGAAGAGGAAGGGGCGCTCCAGATTCGTCCGGGCGGCGGCGGTCAGCCCGCTCAGCTCCACGGCGCCGATGTAGTCGCCGCCGTAGATCAGCGGCAGGACGAGCCGGTCGTCGGCCGCCTCGCCCGTGCCGTGCAGGAGCCGCCGGGAGGAGTCGGGGGTCTTCTCGTGCAGCCAGATGCTGGTCGTCTCGCCGTAGGCGGGGGTGAGGTGCCGGGCGAGGGTGGCCGCGATCGCACCGGGATCGAGGCTGGTGTTGAGCTGGTGGGTGATGTCGGCGAGCAGCTGGATGCGGGTCGCGGCGGCCCGGCGCTGGCGGGTGGTGGTCAGATGCGTCCGTACGCGGGCCAGCAGCTCGGCCGTGGTGAAGGGTTTGACGAGGTAGTCGTCGGCGCCCTCGTCCAGCCCCTCGATGATCGCCTCGGTGCCGGCGCGGGCCGACACCATCACCACCGGGATGTCGCTGGTCGCCGCGTTCCGCCGCAGCGCCTTCAGCAGGCCGAAACCGTCGAGCCTCGGCATCATCACGTCGGTCAGCACCAGCTCGGGCGGCTGCCGTAGGACGCTCTCCAGGGCGGCCTGGCCGTCGCCGACGGCGCGGACCCGCCAATGGGGTGACAGCGCCCGGACCAGATGCGCCCGCATGTCGGCGTTGTCGTCGACGACCAGCACCTCGACCGGGCCGCCTGACTCGTCGCGGTGATCGGCGCCGTCGACCCAGCTGAAGGCTTCGCTGACGTACACCGCGGCCTCGGGCTCCTCACGCGTCCGCACCGGCGCGTTCGAGGCGGCCGCCGCCGCGGTCGCGCGGAAGGGCAGCAGGGCCGTGAAGGTGCTGCCCCGGCCGGGTTCGCTGGTCACCTCGATGGTGCCTTCGTGCCGGTGCAGCAGGTCTCTGACCAGGGAGAGCCCGATCCCGCTGCCCTCGACGCTGCGGGAGGCGCTGTCTTCGACCCGGTGGAAGCGGTCGAAGATGAGCGGCAGCTCCTCCGGGGAGATGCCGACCCCGGTGTCGGTGACGCGCAGCCGGGCGCGGCCGTCGTGGGCGTCGACGCCGAGGGTGATCCGGCCGCCGAGCGTGTACTTGAAGGCGTTGGACATCAGGTTGAGGACGATCTGGTCCCAGGCCGGGCGGTCGACCCAGACCGGTTCGGGCAGCGGACGGCAGTCCAGAACGAGGGTGACGCCGCCGTGTTCGAGGGCGGGCCCGAACAGCGCGGCCAGTTCGGCGGTGTAGGCGGAGAGGTCGACGGGCTCGAACCTGAGCTGGTCGGCGTGGCCGGCGCTGGTGAAGTCGAGCAGGGTGTTGACGTGGCGGAGCAGCCGCAGGGCGTTGCGGTGGACCATCTCCACCTGCTCGCGCTCCGGTGTGGCCGGGTCGGCCAGCAGGCCCTCCAGCGGTCCGAGCATGAGGGTCAGCGGGGTGCGCAGCTCGTGGCTGACATTGGCGAAGAAGGTGGTCTTGGCCCGGTCGAGCGCGGCGAGGCGTTCGGCCCGGTGCCGGGCGGCGTCCAGCGCCGAGGCGTCGGTGATCGCCGCCGCGACCTGGCCGGTCAGCAGGTTCAGGAAGGTCCGGTAGGCGGCGTCCAGCGGGCGCCCGGGGTTGATCCCCACCACCAGGAACCCCGCGGGCTGATCGGCCGCCGTGATCGGCAGCACCAGGGCCCGGGACGGCGGCGCGAACCGATCGCGCGCCATCCGCTCCAGCCGGGGGTCGGCCGGGCAGCCGACCTCGACCGGCCCGCCCAGGGCCTCTCCCAGTGGCCACGCGCCTCCCGAATGGAGCGGCACGACCGGGGGAGCCGCCGCGTCACCGGCGACCAGCCCGGCCGCGGACACCAGCACGGTCTGGTCGCTGCCGGGCTCCAGCAGGTAGAGCAGCGCGAAGGGCACGTCGACCGGATGACGGGCGAACACCTGCGCGGCCCGCTCGCACGCCTCGGCCGCCGACCCGGCGGTGCGGGTGTGCTCGCTCAGCTCGGCCTGGACGGCCGTCCGCCGCGCCCCCACCACCTCGGCGGTGGTCTCGGTGACGGTCGCGAACACCCCGCCGACCTCGCCCGTCTCGGTGATGATCGGGCTGTAGCAGAAGGTGAAGTAGCACTCCTCGGCGAACCTGCCCCGCTCCAGCACGACCGGGAGGTCTTCGAAGAACGCCGACTCCCGGTCGGCCACGACCCCCGCGAGCATCGGGCCGACGAGATCCCACGTCTCCGACCAGACCTCGCGCGCCGGCCGTCCCAGGGCCGCCGGATGCTTGGACCCCAGCACCGGGATGAAGGCGTCGTTGGTGAGCTGGATCATCTCCGGCCCCCAGAACACGAAGCACGGGAAGCGCGACACCAGGCAGAGGCTCACCGCGCTGCGCAGCGACTGCGGCCACCCGGCCATCGGCCCGATCGGCGAGCAGGACCAGTCGTGGGCCGCGATCATCTCGCCCATGAGCCCGCCGGCCATGAGCACAGCTCTCATCGCTGCGGGCGGTTCCTCGAACCGCTCCGCCGAAGGCCCGGTCACGGCGACATCATCCCAGGATCATGCCGCCCTTCCCCGCCGGCAGGCTGCCGTTTTCCCGAATCGCGATGAACCTCCGGGTTGGACGCGAAAAAGCCCGCATCCGGCGACCGGCCAGACCCCTGGGACCGGACGTCGGATGCGGGCGTGCAACCTCCTAGTGCCCGTGGAGGAGAGGGCAAACGTCATTCTCGATTTAGGGCTCGCCGAAGCCGAAGTTACGGTGGATCACGTTCGAGCTCTTGGTCATGCGGGAGTATCCGGGGGCCTCGAAGATGATCTTGGTGTAGATCTCGTCGCCGTAGTCGAACGGCGGCTTGTCGTCCTCGTCGAGGTAACTGACACACGAGAGGTGCAGGTCGGAGACGATCAGGAGACCGCCCCCGTTCTTGTCCGACACCGGGATCAGGGTCGCTTTCGGCCCTTTGTACACGCGGTTGTCGTAGATCGGGTCGTCGGCCCAGACCTCGACCCGGGCCGTCGCGCCGTTGTCGACCAGATACTGCGCCTGGGCGTTCGTCATCCCGACCTTGCCGGTGGTGAAGATCCGGCAGTCGCTGCCGCCTCCGGTGATGACCAGGCGCGCGGTCAGTTTGCCGGCCTCGTCGGCGGCGTGGGCGGGGGTGCCGAGGGCGAACACCGCTGCGGCGGTCACGGCGGCGACGCGGGTGAGCTTCTTGAAAGGGGACACGGGTTTCTCCTGTGCGGCAGTGGCGGTCGATACGCACCATTCGTCCGCCTGCTTGCACTGGGCTTGAAGCTCGGCGATGAGCGCCGCGAGAAATGCCTTCCCCAGGCAGGTGACCTGCGCATTCACCGGTGGACCACTCAACGTGGGCCACTTCGGCGGGAATTGAGTAAAGGCGTACTCAAGCCCACGGCAAGCCCCCCGCCGCACCATGGGCGCATGAAACGCCTCGCGCTCCTCGGGTCGGCCGCTCTCGTGGCCGCCGCCGTCACCGTCCCCGCCTCGCCCGCGCTGGCGGCCGCGCCGCTGGCCGGTGCCGCGACCTGCGCCGACGTCGATCTCGTCTTCCAGCAGAAGTCCGCCTTCCCGGACACGACCCGGGGTCGCTACGACCACATGATGCAGGGGAGCAGGATCGAGAAGTCGGTCCAGTGCCTGGTCAACGCCGAGCGCGCCGCCCGGGGACTGCAGCCCGTCAAGCGGTACATCGCCCTGCGCGGGACGACCGTCGCGCTCAGCAGCGCCACGGCCAAGCAGGTCGCGGCCGCCGTCCGGATCCGCTGGTGGGGGACGGTCGCGCAGGTCGGGAACTGTACGCCGCTGAAGTCCGACCCGAGCCGCTGCGACGTCCACGTCAACCCGGAGACCGGGACCGACCCGGGAGCCAGGGCGAAAGCGGCCGGATACTGCAAGCGCGGCACCTCGTGGGCCGTCGGCGAGAACGCCTACCTCGGCTGGGGCAGCCCGTCGGTCACGCCCAGGGCCGCCGTCACCTGGTGGATGGGCAGCCCACCCCACCGGGCCACGATCCTCACGCCCGGCTACACCGAGCTGTACACGAAGGCCGCCTACGGCAGCGCCGACCCGTCTGTGTCGGCCACCCCGGCCGTGACGTATGTGCAGATGTTCGGCCGGTGCAGCAGCTGAGAGGAGAGCCTCCGGTGCGGAGGCTCTCCCGCGTCGGCTAGGAGAAGACGTCGAACGCGTCGACCAGCATGTACTGGCCTGACCGCTTGACGCCGCGCAGGGTGTGCGACCCCTGCGACAGGTTGCGGACGCCCCAGATGACCGCGGCGGCCTGGCGGGTGCCGCTGGTCGTGTCGACGGTGGCCCGCAGGACGTTGTCGAGGTAGATGTCGACGAGACCCTGGTCGGAGTACTTCTCCGACAGGAAGTCGACGCCGGTGCCGGTGAAGGTGTAGGTGAACGACGCGCCGTTGGTGGTCGTGTACTGCACGTCGTCGTTCACGTCGCCGTAGCCCCGGCCGCTGCTGGTGGACCAGCCGGTGCTGTAGGTGGCCGCGTCCTGGTTGACCCGGCGGATCGTGGCGCCCGTCGAGTAGAGCTGCGTCTTCGGCACGATCTCGGCCGGGGTGTTCGGGCTCGCCCAGGCGAGCTTCATGAACGCCTCGTTGGTCCGGTCGGTGTAGTCGACGCGGATCTCGTGGCGGCGACCGGCGACGAGGGTCACGCTGCCCTGGTCGACGGCGGCCGTGTGCGGGGTGGTGTTGTTGATGACGAGCTGCCCGTCGATCCACAGCTGGACGGTGTCATCCGACCCGGTGGTGAAGGTGTAGCGCTCGGAGTAGCGCGGCTCGATCGTGCCGGTCCAGCGCGCGGAGAAGTTGTCGGTGTTGATCGCCGGGGCCGGGGAGCCGCTGTAGCGCCAGGCGTAGTTGACGGTCGGGTCGGTCCTGATGACCGCCGGGGAACCGGAGAACGTGGTGTTGTTCCAGTACGTCCCCTTGAGCCCGGTGCCGGTGCCGACCGCCCTGGGGGCCGTCGGGGTGATGTCGGCCTCGATGACGGTGGCGATGGAGTTGGTGGCCGAGCCGCTCGGCCGGAAGTCGTAGCCGTCGCCGGCCGCCTGGAAGGTCACCGGTGAGCCGCTGCCGATCACCCGTGCGCCGGTCACCGTGAACGGCGCCCGCTGGGTGACGTGCAGGGTGCTCGCCCAGTTGTTGACGATCAGGTAGAGCTTGTTGCCCTTACGGGTGACCTTGCCCCAGCTCGGCTGGGCGACCAGGCCGGTGTGGCCCGCGCCGTGGATGGCGGCGCTGTTGACGGCCATCCAGTTGCCGATGCCGCGCAGGCCGTCGGACTGGCCGGTGGTGACCGCGCCGGTGTCGGTCGGGCCGATGTTGAGCAGCAGGTTCGCGCCGTTGCTGGTCAGGGTCGCCAGGTCGCGCACCATCGAGGTCGGCGTCTTGAAGTTCGTGTCCCAGGCCGCGTAGCCCCAGGTGTTGTTGATCGTGATGCACGACTCGTTGAGCTGGATCGACGGCGCGGAACCCTGGAGCGCCTGCTCGGGGGTGCCGAAGTCGCCGTCGAGGGCGCGCCGCTTGCCCACTCGGTTGTTGATGACGGCCTGAGGGGCGATGCTGCGGACGTACCGCTCAAGATCTTCGCCGTTCTGCGCCGACCACGGGTTGACCGGGTTGCTCTCGGTCCACTCGCCGTCGAACCACAGCACGGCCGGGTCGTAGGCGGTCACCAGCTCCTGGAGCTGGGCCTTCATCTTGGTGACGTAGGCCGGGAAATTGCCGGTGAAGTCGGGGTCGTGCCAGTCCCAGATGGAGTAGTAGAAGCCGAGCTTGATGCCGTTGGCGGTCGCGGCGGTCTTCAGCTCGCGCAGGATGTCGCGGTTGAAGCCCGAGTGGTCGCGGATGTTCCACCGGTTGACGGCCGTGGGCCACATGGCGAAGCCGTCGTGGTGCTTGGAGGTGATGACGATGTACTTCTGCCCGGCCTGCTTGGCCATCTGCACGATGGCGTTCGCGTCGAACGCGGTGGGGTTGAACGTGGCGGCCTTCGCCTCGTACTCGTTCCACGGGATGTTGCACTGACGCTTGATCCACTCGACCTCGCGGCAGTTGTTGTACTGACCCTTGTACAACGCGTACGGCCCGAAGTGGATGAACATCCCGAAGCGCGCCTCGTCGAACCAACGGGTGCGTGACGAGGTCAGCGCGTCGTCGACGACGTAGTTGTCGCCGGGCGCGGCGGCGGCGGGCGACGACTGCACGACGACCGTGGCCGTCAGCGCCACGAGCAGTGACAGGGCTGCCCGTAAGAATCTTGACCGCATGAAGTCCTCTCAGGTGGCTGGATGCGATCAGCTCGCCGCCGCGTGTACGCCGCTACATGGGGAGGCGAACCAGACGAAATGTACGTGCAACATTGACGCCCCGAAACATCCGACCTGTCAAGGATCAAACGGGGATTGATTACTAATGTATTCAAGCAATCACCCGGCATGATCGGGCTTGTGGTGCCTCCGTGCCTGCTCACGCGAGGGCCACACGTAGGATGTCTTCCGCCCAGGGGTCAGGCGAACGGGTAGCCGCGCAGCGCCTGCTGGAAGGCCCGCTCCGCGATCGGCACGTACTCCGAATGGGTCGCGTTGGCCGAGAGGGCGACCGTCACCGGCAGGGGGCCCGGCGCGGAGGGAAGCGCGAGCCGGGCCGCGCGGGGCAGGTCCCACAGTTCGTCGCCGTTGGCGACGAGACAGGCGACGCCGAGGCCGGCCTTCGCGGCGGAGCGCAGCCCGACGAGTTCGGGCCCCTCGTAGGCCACTCGCCAGGGGACCTCCGACGCGTCGAGGGTGTCGACGATGCGGCGGCGCAGGGTGCACGGCTCGGTGAAGAGGGTCAGCGGCAGGGCGGCGCCTTCGCCGTGGGCGGGGCGGCCGAACCAGTCCATGTGCATCTCGCCCAGCTGGTGGGCGGGGCCGGCGGCCGGTTCCGACTGGAGGAGCAGGGCCAGGTCGAGCTGGCCCGACGACACCTGGTTCTCCAGCGACTCGCTCAACCCCGTCTGCACGCCGACCTGGACATGGGGCAGCCCACGGTTCAGGAGGCGGAGGATCTCGGGGAGCGCCTCGGCGAGCTGGTTGACCACGCCGATCGTCAGGCGGGCGGTGCCCGACGGCGGGACGAAACGGCCCACGGCCTCGTCGTTCAGCGCGACGATCCGGCGGGCGTAGCCGAGCAGTTCCTCGCCCTCGGTGCTGAGCTCCAGGATGCGGCCGGTCGAGGTGAAAATGGGCCCCTTGACGAGACCGCCGAGCTGACGGATCTGCTGGCTCACCGCCGGCTGGGTCACATGCAGCGCCTCGGCCGCCTTACGGAACCCGCCGAGCTCGACCACGGTCACCAAAGCCCTCAGCCGATTGATTTGCAGATCGTGATACATGCCATTTCCCTTAATAAGGCAGATGGACCCCGGACGGTGTCCGCGTGTCGATGTCCCGGACCGTCCCGGGCCGCGGCCTCACGGGCCGGCGGATTCGAATGCGATTCACGAGGCTCAGCCTAGAAGCGCTTACATCCGGTCGTCTGTACGTGGTTTCACGATCCCGATGTGAAAATCTCACACCCGTCTCGTGAATCGATGACTGTCGACGCGCGGGCCGCCCTGCGGAGAATCGAAGACGATCCGACAGGAGGATTTTCCATGGCCACGATGACTCACGCGGACGAAGACTGGCGATTCGCCGAACTGGTGATGCGGGCGTGGACGGAACCCGCTCTGGCCGCCCGCTACGAAGACGACCCGGCCGGCACCCTGGCCCAGTTCGGCATCGACCTCGGCGCCGACGACGCGCCGCCGCTGTCGGCGGGCGGTGACCCGCTGCGCATCGCCGACCTGTCCGAACCATCGATGAAATCCGCGAAATGGACCTACTGCGGATGAAGGTCGGGTTCAAGCGGCATTGGCGAGCGGTGACCGTGCCCGGTGACGGGGTCTACCTGACCTCGGCCCGCGCCACGGTCGCCCTCCACGGCGACCACATCGAAGAGGTCGCCCCCCTCCTCGACGGCAACCACGACCTGGCCGACCTGCACGAACAGACCGGGATCGGAGCCGGCGACCTGGGGCGGCTGCTCGGCCGGCTGTCCGAGGCCGACCTCGTCGCGCCGCGGCCCGACGACGACGTGGCGCCGGAGGTCCGGGCCTACTGGGACCTGGCCGGGCTCGGCCTGCCCACCGGCACGGTCGAGGTGATCTCGCTCGGCGATTCCTCGCCGGCCGAGAGGGCTCTCCAGGATCTGGGCCTGCGCACCGGCACGGCCGAGAAGGTGCTGGTCGTCTGTGACGACTACCTCGATCCCGCGCTCGCGTCGATCAACGCCGACCGCCTCGCCGACGGACGGCCGTGGCTTCCCGTCGCGGTCAACGGTCCTGATCTGTGGATCGGCCCGGGATTCCAGCCGGGGGAGTCGGCCTGCTGGGAGTGTCTCGCGGCCCGCCTCAGGATCCGGCGGCAGGCGCCGCCGGGGTTCGCGCCGTCCGCCGCCCTGCCGCAGACGAAGTCGATCGGCGCGCAGATCGCGGCCGTGCGGATCGCGGGATGGCTGGCCGGGCAGGAGCTCCACAGCCTGTGGACGTTCGACCCGCTCACCCTCGACGCCGCGCACCACCCCGTGACCCGACGCCCGCAGTGCCCGGCCTGCGGTGACTCGCGAACTCACAGCGGACCCGTGGAGATCACGTCCAAGCCCAAGGTGCACGCCCACAGGTCGGCCGGCCTCCAGGAGACCTGGGATCGCTACGTCCACCTCACCGACCCGGCCACCGGCGTCACCGACCGGGTCCGCCGCGACCCCCGCGCCCCCGGATTTCTCAACTCCTACCTCTCCGGCCGCAACCTCGCCCTCCCCGTCAGCGGCCTGCGGGCCAACAGCGGCGGCAAGGGCGGCACCCCGCTCGAGGCGCGGGTGGGCGCGTTGTGCGAGGCCGTGGAACGTTACTGCGGCTCCCGCCTCGGCGAGGAACACGTCATCCACGACTCCTACCGCAACATCGGCGAGCCGGCCGTGCACCCGGACGATGTCCTGCTTTTCGACACCCGTCAGCGCGCCCGCTTCGACGAGAGCGCGGAAATCGAATGGACCCCGCTCTTCACCCTCGACGGCGGCAGGCGTTACCTGCCCACCGAAATGCTCTATTTCACCGAAGGCGGCCAGGCCGACTCCAATGGAAACGCCGCCGGGGCCTCCATCGAAGACGCCATTCTTCAGGGCTTCTTCGAGCTGGTCGAACGCGATGCGGTCGGAATCTGGTGGTACAACCGGACCCGTCAGCCTGAGGTCGTCCTGAACGACCCGTGGACCGACGCGCTGAAACTCGACTACGCCAGAATCGGCCGTGACCTGTGGGTCCTCGACCTGACGACCGATATCGACATCCCGGCCATGGCCGCCGTCTCCACGAAGAACGGCCAGGAGGTCATGCTGGGTTTCGGCGCCCATCTGGATCCGGCGACGGCCGCCCGCCGCGCCCTCACCGAACTCGGCCAGCTCCTCCCCGCCGCCACGGACATCGACATGCGCCCGTGGTGGGGCCGCGTCTCGACCCGGAGTCATCCCTGTCTGCTTCCCGACGGGGTGGCCGGGCTCAGTTCGTACAGAGAGAACGGAGATCTGAAAGCCGACGTCGAGCTGATCCGGCGGTTCGATCCGCTCGTTCTCGACCAGACCCGCCCGGACATCGGGCTTCCCGTCGTGAAGGTCGTCGTTCCGGGGCTGCGGCATTTCTGGCCACGTTTCGCCCCGGGCAGGTTGTTCGACATCCCGGTGAAACTGGGGCGGCTCGATCGGCCGACCGCTTACGACGACCTGAACCCGGTCGCCCTGTTCATGTGAGAGGAGCCGACATGCACGACACGCTCCCCCCATTCCCGTTGTGGTCGTTCCGCGAGGACGTCTTCGTCGAACCCGACACCGGCGAGGGCGTGGTCGTCGTGCACTCACGCTGGGAGGACACCGTCCTGCCTATGCCCGCGCCGCCCGTCGTCGAGGCGCTGCGCCGGATGAGCCTGGGGCCCATCTCGCTCGGCAACGTGATCAGATCGGGCGCCGACCGGCGGGCCCTGACGGCGCTGCTCGACGACCTGGCCCATCTGGTCGTGCGGTCGTTCGGCCTGGACCGGGAGCAGCCGCTGGTGTCCGTCGTGCCGCTCACCCCGCAGGCCACCTTCCACCTGCCGCAGGGCCCGCTGGTTCATCCGGTGCGCCTGTCGCGCTTCGCCGTCCTCACCACCGACGGCACCAACTACCTGCTGGAATCGCCGCTGTCGCAGCATCGCGTGATCCTGCACCGCGCCGACGCGATCGGCCATCTCGGCACGCTGATGCGCCCGACCGTCCCGGCGGCGGTCGGCGCGGAGACCCGGTCGGTGATCGCCTTCCTGATGGCGGCAGGGATGGTCGTCGAGGCCGCGACCGGCGACCCGTTCCAGCGGATCGAGTTCGCCGAGGACAACGATCCCGCGCTGACCATGTGGGCCCCGATCGACCTGATGTTCCACACCCGCTCCACGCTGGGCCGCCACGACCAGGACTTCGGCGTGACCTATCCGCTCGGCGAGCACGGCAGCGTGGAACCGGTCGTGAAGGACACCAAGGCGGGCATCTCGCTGCCCCGGCCCTCCTGGGACGACCTGGCCGAAGACCCGCCGTTCTCCGCCGTCGTCGAGGCGCACCGGCCGGCCCAGACCTTCTCCGAAGAGCCGATGACCCTCGACGACCTGGGCACACTCCTCTATCGGACCGCCCGGGTCCGCGCGCTGAACGGCTCGCCCTCCACCGCGGCCACCCAGACCACGAGCGACCGGCCCTGCCCGACCAGCGGCGACCTGCACGAACTGGAGCTCTACGCCGTCGTCGACCGGTGCGCCGGCCTGGCCCGAGGGGTCTACCACTACGACCCTTACCACCACAGGCTGACCGCGCTCGACGGCGACCCGGACGAGCTGCTCGCCTCGGCGAACCTGGCCTCCCGGCCGCCCGTGCTGCTGATGATCACCGCGCGGTTCCGGCGGCTGTCGTGGAAGTACAACGGCCTCGGCTACTCGCTCGTGCTCACCGACGCGGGAGCGCTGGTGCAGACGTTGTCGCTGGCCGGGACGGCCATGGGCCTCGCCGGATGCCGGGTGGACGGCCCCGACATCGACGCCTCGGCGCACGTGTTCGGGCTCGACTGGCGGACCGAGTCGAGCGTCTGCGGCTACGCCGTAGGCCACGCCCAGCCTGTTGTCGTCGGTGACGGATTCCCCGTCAACGACGCCGATTGGCCGATGCTCGCCGCCGCCCTTCTCGCATAAGCCGAAATTTCCGGGTAAGTGAGGGCTCTGTGGTGTCGTTAGGAATGCGGCCCGGAACCATGGCGCGCGCCGTCATCGGCGTCGTGCTGTTCGCCTACACCTTCAACGCCCTGATGTTCGTCTGGGGCGAGGACCTGCGCGGCCCGCCTCTGGCCGCCTTCGCCGCCTGCCTGCTGACCGGGTTAGGGCTCCAGCTCGTCCACTCGACCCGCGACGTCCTCTTCTGGTCCCCGCCGAAGAAGGCGCTCTCGCTCATGGCCCAGGCCGCCGTCATGTTCGCGCCGTTCGCCTGGGTGGGCCCGCAGGCCGGGTCGGTCGCCGGGTTCCTCGCCGGTTCGATGCTCCTCGCCGTCCCGGGTCCACTGCGCTGGGCTCTGTACGCCGCCGTCCCCGCCGCCATCTTCGCGGTCCTCACGGTGCTGGGAATGGCCCCGCTCGACGTCGTCTACGGCGCCTATTTCACCGCCCTGACCGGCCTGATGGTCTACGGCCTCAGCTCCCTGGCCTCACTGGCCCAGACCGTGCACGCCGCCCGGGGCGAACTGGCCGGAGTGGCCGTCGCCCAGGAGCGGCTGCGGGTGGCCCGGGACGTCCACGACCTGCTCGGATACAACGTCTCCGCGCTGACCCTGAAGAGCGAACTGGCCTACCGCCTGCTCCCCGGCGCGGCCGACCGCGCCCGCCGCGAACTGCGCGACGTGCTCACGCTGTCGCGCCAGGCGCTCGGCGACGTCAGGGTGGTCGCGGGCGGCAGCCGGCCGATGTCGCTGGCGGCCGAGGTGCGGTCGGCGGAGTCGATGCTGATCGCCGCCGACATGGACGTCGAGATCGCCCTGTCGCCCTGCCCGCTGCCGGAGGAGGTCGACACGGTCCTGGCCATCGTGCTGCGCGAGGCCGTCACGAACGTGCTCCGGCACAGCAAGGCCCAGCACTGCCTGGTGGAGACCGCGCTGGCAGGCGACCGCATCGTGCTGCGCGTGGTCAACGACGGCCCCGACCTCCCGGCGGAGGACCTGGACGGCGGCGCGGGCCTGGACAACCTGTCGGCCCGCGTCGAGGCGGCCGGCGGCACCAGCACCACCGTCCAGGACGACGAGTGGTTCACCTTCACCGCCGAGGTCCCGATCGCCCAGCCGGTCGTGGAAGACCCGGTGACCAGGACGTTCGCCCAGATCACCGCCCAGCCCTGGCACCTGCGGGTGGCCCGCACGATCGCCGTCGTCGTGCTGCTCGGCTACGGCGTGCTGATGGTCGTGAACGTCCTGGCCCAGGGCCCCGGCTCCCTCGGCCTGCTGGAGTTCGCCCTCTGCGTGGCCGTGCTGGTCGGCGTGCAGATCGCCCTGGCCCTGGGCTTTCATCTACGGGGCTTCGCCCTGCCGGCGCAGGCGGTGGCGACCTACCTCCCCCTGCTGTGGATCGGCGACCCCTGGGGCTCGATGGGCGGCTTCCTGGCCGGTACGGCGCTGATCGTCCTGTCCGGCGCCTGGCGCTGGTGCTGTTACGCCGCCGTCGGCGTCAGCGTGGCCGCCCTGTCGGTGCTCAACGGCGACGCGGGGGAGTGGACCGTCTACCTCACCCTCTCGACCCTGCTGACAGGCCTGGTCGTGTACGGCATCAGCTCGCTCACCGGCCTCGTCGCCCAGGTTGACCAGGCCCGCGACGACCTGGCCCGCGGCGCCGTCACCCGCGAACGTCTACGCGTGGCCCGCGAACTCCACGACCTGCTCGGCAACGACCTGGCCGACATGACGGTGAAGAGCGAACGCGCCTACCGCCTGCTGCCCGGCTCGGTCGACCGGGCCCGCGCCGAACTCGCCGAGGTCCTGGACGTGGCCCGCCGCGCCGTCGCCGACGTCAGATCGGTCGCGAGCGGCTACCGCCACATGTCGTTCACCGCCGAACTCGACTCCGCCCGCGCGACGATGACCGCGGCCGGGGTGTGCGTCCAGGTGCGTTCCGGGGAGCCCTCCGGGGAGGTCGACGCGCTGCTGGCGGTCGTGCTCCGGGAGGCGGTCACGAACGTCCTGCGGCACAGCGCCGCCACCCGCTGCGAGATCGTCCTGACCCCACCCGCGACCCTGACCGTCTGGAACGACGGAGTCCCGGCTTCGGCGCCTCCGGGTGAACCCGGCACCGCCCTTGATGACCTGGCCGAACGCCTGAAATCCGTCGGCGGGTCGTTGAAATGTGAACGAGATTCCGGGGCGTTCCTACTAAAGGTCGACATCCCATAATGACGCTCTGTCAAGAATGTCCGGCATTGCCTATTTCCGCCACGTCGGTACAAGATTCATTTTGACCTTGAAACCGGCCGGGGGAATGGGCGTGCTCACGTTACGGATCCTCCTCGCCGAGGACGTTCGCATCGTCCGGGGCGCCCTGGCCGCACTCCTGGAGATCGAGCCCGACCTCACCGTGGTCGCCCAGGTCGGCAGCGGCGCCGACATCGTCCCGGCGGCCCTGGAACACCGCCCCGACGTGGCCATCATCGACGTCGACCTCCCCGTGATCGACGGCCTGTCCGCCGCCGAGGAACTCCACGTCAAACTCCCGTCGTGCCGGACCCTGATCCTCACGGGCCTGGGCCGCCCCGGCACGTTGCGGCGGGCCCTTTCCGTTTCGGTGTCCGGCTTCCTGCTGAAGGACACCCCGTCGGAACGGCTGGCGCAGGCCGTACGGGAGGTGGCGGCCGGCCGCAGGATCATCGACCCGCAGCTGGCGCTGACCGCATGGGACGTCGGCGAGATCCCCCTTTCGGGGCGTGAGATCCAGGTGCTGCGCCTGGCGGCCGGGGGAGCGGAACCCCCGGAGATCGCCGCCCAAATGCACGTTTCGGTCGGAACGGTGCGCAATTACCTGACCAAAATCGTCACCAAACTCAACGCGAGAAATCGTGTGGACGCGATACGCATAGCCACAGAAGCAGGCTGGATCTGAATTCCGGGCCCGGCTATTCTCGCCGAGGGGTGATAGGCGATGACATATACACTTTTGCGCGGCAATTTCGTGATCAGATATCCCGATCTCCCGCGCCAGGGCCCCGAGCCCGACGGTGACACCATCAAGTTCCTGCCCGACACGCCCGCGCTGATCGAAGCGCTCCCCAGGCCCTCGGGGACGTCCCCGGACCTGAACCGGCGGGGCATCTCGGTCCGCCTGGAGGCGATCGACACGCTGGAGACGCACTTCGAGGAGACCCACCAGCGACTGGAATGGGCGAACGCGGCCCGTGACCGGCTGCTGGCCCTGCTGGGCTTCACGGGCGTCGAGTTCTTCGACGACCTGCCGAACAAGGTCAGACGGGCTGATCAGGACTCGATCCGCGGCTACGTGCTCTCGAACGGGATCGACGCCAACGGGCGGTTGATCGCCTTCGTGTACGGCGGCCCGACGGAATCGCCCGACGGGCTGCCGGTCTTCCTGACCCCCGAGACGGCCGACGCTTCGGCCAACCGGATCCTGCTGGCCGAAGGTCTGGCCTACCCGGCCTACTACGCGACCCTGCCGGCCGAGTTGCGGGACCACCTGGCCGGGATCTCACGCGCCGCCCGCCCCTCCACGGGGTTGTGGCCCCACGCGAGCGGCGATCCGGGCCGCCCGGCCACCGTCACCGCCGACACCCTCGACGAGACGATCATCTGGCCGAAGCTGTTCCGGCGGCTGGTGCCCTACTTCGCCGCGGGCCACCCGAACTTCGACCAGTTCGACGCGTGGCTGCGCGCCGACCCGGTCCACCGCGACGACGCGCTGTGGCTGATCGAGAAGCAGGAACTCGGCAACTTGCACGACGTGGTCCGCGCGAGCGGGAACACGATCGAGCTCACGGCCTGGCCCGAGGACTTCGTCATCGCCCCGGACCCGGCGACCGGCCCGACGACGCCTTCCGGCGTCCTCACCGGCGACCTGCTCATCGTGGCGGCGCTGCCGAACCCGGTGGGCGCCGACGCGGGGGCCGAGAAGATCACCCTGCTGAACGTGACCCCCGACCCGCTCAAGCTGGACGGCTGGCACCTTCGCGACGGCTCCGGGAACAAGACGCCGCTGTCGGGCGCGGTCGAGGCGGGCACGGTGAAGGTCGTCAACGTGAGCTGGCTCAACAACGACGGCGACTCGATCATGATCGTCGACCCGAAGGGCGTCGTGATCGACACCGTGACGTACAAGGCCGACAAGGTCCGGAACGGCCGGACGATCGCCTTCGGCCGCTGACGGGTGCGGCGGATCCCCCGGGTCCGCCGCAGTCGCGCATGTCGTGCCGTGGAACGAGAAAATCCCAACTCAGCCGAACCGAGTTGGGATTTCTTTGGTGCGCCGCCAGGGACTCGAACCCCGGACCCGCTGATTAAGAGTCAGCTGCTCTAACCAACTGAGCTAGCGGCGCCAACGAGAAAACTTTAGCAGCTCCCTCACCCGTAACGCACATCCTTAGCGGTCAGCGCCGCCACGCGCCGATCGCGAACGGCACCGGGTCGGCCTTGAGTCCGGTCCCGGTCCCCCACTTGGTGATGTGGTATTCGATCGGGATGTGGCCGGCTCCGCCGTTGTCCTTCACGGCCAGGCTGGTCATGTCGAAGGTGCCGCCGGTCAGCTCCGCGAAGGTCTGCCCGTCGAGGTCCAGCATGATCCCCTTGGAGGAGGGCACGCCCGGTCCGCGGTCGCCGACGAAGAACGGCTTCTTCTGTCCCTTGTAGACCACGTATCCCTCGGTCCCCAGGGGCCAGCTCGGCGAGGCGGCCATGCCCTTCTGCATCGGCTTGCCGCTCGCGGGCAGGCCGGTGTCGCCGGCCCGGCCGGAGGCGTCGTCCCAGAAGTAGGAGGCGGTGGTCTTGCCGGTCAGCACGGCCGGCTTGACGAAGCTGGGCTCCTTCAGCGCGGGCTTCGCCGGCTGCACGATCGCGGCGGGCTTGGCCGGCTTCACGATCGCGGCGGGCTTGGTGTGGATGCGGACGTGGCCGGCGTGCGGAGGAGCGGCCAGCGCGCTGGCGGCGCCGGTCGCGCCCAGGCCGAGGACGGCCAGTCCGCAGGCGGCGAGGGCAGTGGTCGCGGTCTTGTTCTTCAGGATGCCTTTGATGGCGTACATGAAAAAGGGAGATCTTCCGTACGACGACAGGACTGCCACTCGGGTCAGATGAGGTGGCGGGTCCGGCGGGCCCTGGAGGCCGCTGCCCGGACTGGGAGGTCAAGTGCTGGCTTGTGGGATGGTCAGCTCTTGGCAACGAAACCGACACTAGTGACCAAACCATGACAAGGCAAACGTAAGACAGTAAAACATCTCAGAAAGGCATGAAACGCCCATGAATCAGGGGATTCCGGCGTCAAGCGTGCCGTTTGCTCTCCCGTGACCGGTCGGCTGCTGGACTTGGAAAAGGTAAGGACCAAGGGATCGGGAGCCCTGGATGGAAATCCTGCTGCAGGGGGCCACACGACTGTTCGCCGCACTCGGATACGACGCCACGACCTTGAAGCAGATCGTCGACTCGACCGGACTCGACCCGGCCGAGGAGGGCTTCGACGGGTCGAAGCGGGACCTCTACCTGGCCGTCATCGAGCGGGCCGCCCGGATCGAGACCGAGGCGCTCGAAGGCGTCGTCAACGACATGATGGCGGCCGACCACGTGACGGCGGCGGGGGCGGTGCACGAGATCGTCGACCGTTACATCGACTTCTGCGTCGCCAATCCGGAGTTCCCCGCCCTGTGGATCCACCGGTGGCTGTACGACGCGGCCGACCTCACCGGTCTGGAGCGGCAGTACTCGCAGCCGCTGATCACCATGACGACCTCCGTACTGGAGCAGGCCGCGGAGGCCGGGTACATCGACGACTCGGCCGACATGGAGTACTGCGTGTGGACGCTGATCTGGTGCGTGCACGGGTTCGTGCAGGGCGGCGTCCTCGACGACGCGGGCGATCGGCTGGGGGCGGAGAACCCCGAGGTGCTCGCCCGGTTCCGGCGGCATCTCCATCGGCTGGCCGAGCGGACTCTGAATCTTTCATAGGCATCCTGGTGATATCTCGCTAAATCGGAAACACGCTGTACACCTCGACGAAACGAACCCATGTTGGGAGCGCTCCCAATCGTGCACGCCGAGGAGAAGAGAAAGCTATGGGACCCCGATTGAGTTCCTGGCGGAGAGTCATGATGATGGCGGCGGCCATGCTGCTGGCCGTCACCGGGCTCGCCGTCATGCAGGCCCCAGCGGGCGCTGCCGTCGCATGCCAGGTCACTTACGCCAAACAGTGGGACAACGGCAGTGGTTTTGGCGCCAACATCACGATCAACAATCTCGGTGACGCGGTGAACCCGTGGCGGCTCACGTACACGTGGCCGGGGAACCAGACCATTCAGCAGGGCTGGAACGCCACCTGGTCCCAGTCGGGCCAGAACGTGACCGTCGTGGCACCCTCGTGGGCGGGCAACCTGGGCACCGGCCAGTCGGTGCAGATCGGGTTCAATGGGCAGGTCAGCGGCACCAACACCAACCCGACGTCGTTCTCCCTGAACGGGACCGTCTGCAACGGTGGCCCGAGCCCGTCGCCGTCGCCCTCTCCGTCGCCGAGCCCGTCGCCGCAGCAGCAGTCGCTGATCGTGACGCCGACCAGCGTGAGCGTCCCCGAGGGCGGCACCGCCACCTACTCGGTGCGGCTCAACCGGCAGCCCACCTCCAACGTGACCGTGAGCACCACGGCCGGCAGCGGTGACACCAACCTGACGGTCAGTTCGGGCGCCAGCCTCACGTTCACCACCTCCAACTGGGCCACCGCGCAGAACGTGACCCTGGCCGCCGCCCAGGACAGCGACACGACCAACGGCACCCGCCCGTTCACCGTCGCCTCCAGCGGTCTGACCAGCGTCACGGTCAACGCGACCGAGGCCGACGACGACACCACGCAGACCCAGTCGCTGGTCGTCTCCTCGACCGCCGTGACCGTCAACGAGGGCGGGACCGGCACCTACACCGTCCGCCTCGCGACCGCGCCGAGCGGCAACGTGACCGTCACGAACACCGCCGGCTCCGGTGACACCAACATCACCGTCAGCTCGGGCGCCAGCCTGACCTTCACCACGTCGAACTGGCAGACCGCGCAGACGGTCACCCTGGCCGCCGCGCAGGACAGCGACTCGACCAACGGCACCCGCCCGATCACCGTCGCCTCCTCGGGCCTGACCAGCGTCACGGTCACCGCCACCGAGAGCGACGACGACGGCACCCCGCCGCCCGGCCGCGTCGACAACCCCTATGCGGGTGCGGCCGGCTATGTGAACCCTGACTGGTCGGCCCAGGCCGCGTCCGAGCCCGGCGGTTCGGCCGTCGCGAACACCTCGACCGCCATCTGGCTCGACCGGATCGCCGCCATCACCAGCGGCTCGGCCGGCAGCAACAGCAAGGGCCTGCGTGACCACCTGGACCTGGCCGTCGCTCAGGACGCCGCCAACGGCTCCACGCCGGTGATCATCCAGGTCGTGATCTACAACCTGCCCAACCGTGACTGCTCGGCGCTGGCGTCGAACGGTGAACTGCTGATCGCGCAGAACGGGTTGAACAGGTACAAGACCGAGTACATCGACGTGATCGCCGGGATCATGGCCGACACCAAGTACGCCAACCTGCGGATCGCCGCGATCGTCGAGATCGACTCGCTGCCGAACCTGGTGACCAACCTCGGTGTGGCCAAGTGCGCGGAGGCCAAGTCGACCGGCGCCTACGAGCAGGGCGTTGCTTACGCGCTCGGCAAGCTGTACGCGGTCCCGAACGTCTACAACTACGTCGACGCCGGTCACCACGGCTGGCTCGGCTGGGACACCAACTTCGGCCCCTCGGCTGACCTGTTCGGCTCCACGGCCGACCTGGCGACCGGTGGCAAGGCGACGGTGCACGGTTTCATCACCAACACCGCCAACTACAGCGCGCTGACCGAGCCGTACTTCTCGGTCAACGGCTCGGTGAACGGCCAGCAGATCCGCCAGTCGCGCTGGGTCGACTGGAACTTCTACATCGACGAGCTGTCCTTCGCCCAGGCCTTCCGCACCCGCCTGGTCCAGGAGGGCTTCTCCTCCAACATCGGCATGCTGATCGACACCAGCCGTAACGGCTGGGGCGGCTCGGCCCGTCCGACCGCGGCCAGCACCTCGACCGACCTGAACACCTTCGTCAACAACTCGCGTGTCGACAAGCGCATCCACGCCGGCAACTGGTGCAACCAGAGCGGTGCGGGCCTGGGCGAGCGTCCGCGCTCGGCTCCGGCGTCCGGTATCGACGCCTACGTGTGGGTGAAGCCGCCGGGCGAGTCGGACGGCTCCTCGACGCAGATCGACAACAACGAGGGCAAGGGCTTCGACCGGATGTGTGACCCGACGTACGGCGGCAACGACCGTAACGGCAACAGCGCGACCGGCGCTCTGGCCAACTCGCCGCTGTCGGGCCACTGGTTCTCGGCGCAGTTCCGTCAGCTCCTCGCCAACGCCTACCCGCCCATCAGTTAATTGAGGACGTCGTGGTCTCGCCGAGGTTGGGGGTCCTCCTCGGCGGGACCACGGCTTTACCGCTTTACCGGCTCTACGGCAGGTCGAGGCCGGGTTCCCGGCAGCGCATCAGCAGCATGGCCGCGTCGTCGGTCGGGGGGCCGTCGATGTGGGCGATCAGATCGCGGCGCAGGGACTCCAGCGCCGCCTCCGGGTCGTCGTCGTTGAGCAGGTGGACCCGGTCGTCCAGCGGATAGAACCGGCCGAACGCGTCGCGGGCCTCGATGACGCCGTCGGTGTAGAAGAGGATCTGGTCGCCCGGTTCGAAGGTGATCGTGTAGGGCGCCGGACCCTCGGGCCCCAGAACCGCGAGCCCCAGCGGGGGAACATGGTCATCGGGGTCGGCGAACTCGATCTCCCCGTTGGCCCGCAGCACCAAAGGCGCCGGATGGCCGTAGTTGAGGAGCGTCATCGTCGTCTCCTCCAGGTTGAACTCGGCCAGCACGGCGGTGACGAACTCCTCGCCCGAAAGACGCCGGTTGAGCGCCTTCTCCAGCTTGGCGCTCACGCCCTCCAGGTCCTTCTCGTCATGCGCTGCCTCACGGAAGGCCCCCAGGACCAGCGCGGCCGTCTCGACCGCCTCCAGACCCTTGCCCTGGACGTCGCCCACGATGGCCCTGACTCCGGTGGGGGCGACGACGACCTCGTACAGATCACCACCGATGTGCGCGTCGGCCATGGCCGACGTGTAGGAGACCGCCACCCGCATGTGCCCGGCCCGCCGGGGGACAGGGCGGAGCAGAACCCGCTGCGCGACCTCGGCCACCGACCGGACCTGCGCCAGTTCCCGTTCCCTGCGCCGGCGTCCCACCGTCGCCAGGGCGCTCGCCGCCGTGACACCGGCGATCGAACCCATGGTGATGTACGCCCTGCGCAGCTCCAGATGGTTGTAAGCCGACAGCCCCAGGGCCAAGACCAGCGCGGTCACCCCGACGAGCAGGGTCCGCCGGATCCCGCCGGTGAGCGAGGCGAAGGCCGGGCCGACCGCGAGCAGGGGCAGGAAGCCGATCTCCGGGCCGGTGCTCAGATCGAGCAGCGTCACCAGGAGCATCATGAGAAACGGCAGCACCGCGAGAGCGAACGCCGTGCGGGCCCCGGCCGCTCGGCGCCGCCCCTTGCCCGGACGCAACGGTCCGGCGAGGCGCAACGGCATCCGGCGAATCCCCTCTAATCCCGTCTGGTTAGCGCTTGCGACCATACTTCACGATCCGGCCTGGGATGCGAAGTCATAAAAACGAGAGGCGCCCGCATCCACGTGGATACGGGCGCTCCCAAAATGCGGGTTAGACGATCGAACCGGACCAGACGTTCGCCGCCTGCTTGTAGACGCCGTAGGTCTCGCCGTCGAAGTAGGCGGAGACCGAGGTGTCGATGCGTCGGTTGCCGTCACGGTCGGAGACCGCGATGGTCACGCCGTTCAGGTAGCCGAGACGGCGGGTGTTCTTGTAGCTCGCCAGCCACGAGGAGCCGATGGCGCCCTGACCGGTGAAGGAGGACTTGATGCCGACGAGCTCCTGGGCCTTGATCGCCGACGCCGAGGCGGCGAAGGTCTTCCCGTACGACCACT
Source organism: Herbidospora mongoliensis (assembly GCF_001570545.1). Taxonomy (GTDB): domain Bacteria; phylum Actinomycetota; class Actinomycetes; order Streptosporangiales; family Streptosporangiaceae; genus Herbidospora; species Herbidospora mongoliensis. The sequence continues at coordinate 335,263 of NZ_BBXD01000010.1, forward strand.
TGAGGGTGTTCCCGGAGAAGACGCGGTTGCCGTCGGGGTGGGCGCCGCTCGGGTAGCCGAACACGTAGTGGGCCTTGCCCACCTTCTGGTTGTAGGCCAGACCCTGGCCGCCGACGTTGTCGCCGAGACGGCCGACGTCCTCGACGCCGCGGATGATGTAGTGGTCCTTGAAGTAGGCCTCGGCCACCGAGGTCTTGACCCACTTCTTCACGAACCACTCTTTTTTGAAGAACTGGTTCTGGTCGGTCTTCCGCAGCTCACCCTTGAAGGCCGTGTCGGCCTTCAGCTTGTTGTAGGCGGCCTCGTCGATCGGGTACTCCACGCCGGAGTCGGGCCCGCACCAGGTCGGGCACTTCTCGCCGTTCTTCATGGCGTTGGTGCCGGTGGGCGCGGCCGTGTAGGCGGCCTTGGACACCGATTCGGTCGTCAGCTTCACGCCGTCGACGCCGTCGGTGTAGTACTTCTCGGCCTCGGCCTGGGAGAACGACGCCTTCGGCGGGTCGACCGGAGCGGTCACCGGGGCGAGGGTCTTCTTCCAGTAGGGCCCGCCCTCGGTGTACTTGGCCTCGAACTCCGCCTTGGTCACGACCTCGGAGAGGATCTTCTTCTGACCCTTCCACTTGCCGTAGGCGGCCTTGTCGACCTCCTTGTCACCCGTGAGCTTGACGCCGTTGTAGACGGTGACGAACGCGTAGTTGCGGTCGCCGTCCTCGAAGACGTCGTAGTCGTAGTGGGTGTAGGAGGTCTTGCCGACGTAGATGCCCCAGGGGGTCTTGCCCTGGTAGTAGCCGGGCACGAAGACCCAGTTGTCCAGGACGGGCTTGTTGCTCTCGGTGTCGTACACACACTGGCCGGCCGTGGCCACGAGGTTGCGGTACTTCGACTGGAGCGAGGTGCCGGAGCACCAGTGGGGCTTGCCGTCGGCGCCCATGAAGAAGACCTTGCCGCTCGTCCGGGGCAGGTTCACGTTCTTGGACGTGCTGGTCGACTTCTTCTCGTCGCCGATCGCCGGAACGGTGCCAGCCTTGGTGTCGGCGGAGGGGCCGCCGGTGGAGATGTGCTTGGCCGCGACCGTGGTCTCGACGTTGTAGGGGGTCGCGTCCTGGAGCTGCGCCTTGTCCCAGAAGTAGGCGATGGCCTGCGCCTCGCTGGAACCGGCCAGCACCTCCTTCTCGATGTACTTGGGGGCGGCTGCGGCGGGGGTCGCGACCAGCGCTGCGGCCAGCAGTCCGATGGACCCGGCGATGGTGCTGCCGATGAGGAGGGTGCGCTGCACTGAGGGGTCTCCCTTGCTCTGCCGTGGGACGTCACTTGCGCCCCATCCGTCAGTAAATGGATTGGCAAGGACGTTACATGTGACGATTCGGATAGTCCCCGCAGGTTGTTATAAGTGTGACTCAGATCACATTGATGGAAGGGAACCGGATGGTGTTGGACACCGTCCAATTTCGCTCGGGGGACGACCCCCGAACCCCCGCTGTGAGGGGGCTTGCGCCCCTTCACGCTCCCCCTGACCGCTGACGCGTCCCGGCGTCGCTGTCGCTCCGGGTCGCTTTCGCTCCTTGCGAAGGGCTCCGCCCCTCGCGCTCCCTGGCAAGGCCTCGCTTCGCTCGGGCGGCACTCGCTTCGCTCGACCATGCCGGTCCGGGGGCAGGGGCGTCGCGGCATGTAACAAGTTCGACCCCGCTGGTTCACATGAAGGGCCGGGTGACGTACCTTGGAGAGTAGTGGGAGCGCTCCCAACGAGACGGTGAGGAGGACGCGGGCATGACAGTCCCTTTCGCCGCCACTGCGCTCGACGGGCTCGACGATTTCGACACCTGGTCGGCGGAGTGCCTGCTCCCGGCCGTCGGCGCCAGCGTCGCCGAGGCCCGCAGACTGGTCCGGCGTGAACTCACCAGCCGGGGCCGCACCGACCTGGTCGACGACTGTCAGCTGATCGTCAGCGAGCTCGTGACCAACGCCGTCCGCCACGCGGGCACCGCCTTCGCCCTGCGCCTGCGCGGCACCGCCGAATGGATATACGGCGAGGTCTACGACACCGGCGGCACCGCGCCGCGACCCCGCGATCCCCGCCCGGAGTCCACCGACGGCCGGGGTCTCCTGATCGTCGGCGCACTGGCCGCTTCCTGGGGATACGCGCCGGGAGCGCGCGGCGGCAAGATCGTCTGGTTCGTGCTGGGCGACGCGTAGGCGCGTTCCACTCCGCGTCAGCGGAACGCGGCGAGCACCGCCGTGGTGATCTCGTGGGGCGTCATCGTCGCGTCGGCCGTGTGGTCGGCCACCTCCAGGAACTTCGGCAGCCGCTTGTCCCGCTGGGTCTTCAGCATGTGCACCAGATCGGGCTCGAAGTGCGGCCGATGGCTGCTCGACAGCATCCGTTCGGCCAGGACCTCCGGCGGGCCGTCCAGAAAGACCACGAACGACGAGGTCAGCGCCTCACGCGCGGCCGGGTCCTCGACGGTGCTGGCCGCCGCGGCCACCACGACCGGAGGCCGGGCCGCGACCGCGTCGAGCAGGACCTCGGTCTCCCGGTCGTGCAGGACGTCGGCGCCGACGGTCTCGTTCATGCGAGCGGCGGTCTGGCCGTAGCGGGCTTCAAGGTCGCCGTCGCTGTCGCGCATCTCGCGCCCGAGCGCCTCGGCGACCATCCGGGCGACCGTGCTCTTGCCGGCGCCCATCAGGCCCATGATCACGATGGGGGTCTCGTTCATGACGGGCATTCTGCCCCGGTGGTTCTGTTTTGGTCCCGTCACGTTTGAGATTCGCTGACGGGATAGTGCATCGGTCGAAGGAGGGAACGCCATGACAATCGCCGGAAGCATCATCCTGATCATGTTGGGCGCCATTCTCACCTGGGCCGTCGAGTTCAGCCTCGCGGGGCTCGACATCCAGGTCATCGGGGTCATTCTCATGGTGGGCGGCCTGGCGGGGCTGCTGTTCGGCCTCTACCGGCTGAGCACCGTCCGCCGCGCCACCGCCGTCACCCCTGTGGCCCCCGTGGACGAAGTGCACACCACCCAGCGCCGCGTCTACGAGGAGCGTCGCTACAACGACCCCATCTAAGCCGTACGAAGCAAGAGGAGCCGGGTGTCCCGACCCGGCTCCTCTTCTTTTCTGTACGACCTCTGGAAGAACGATGGCCGTTCGCTGACACGTGATCGGCGGCCCAGGCGGCCGGTCGAGATGATCATGGAACCCTTCGACAGAGGGGAAGTTCCATGCGCTCCATCCTTTGGCCCGCCGTCGCCCTGGCTCTCGGCCTCGGCCTCGCACCTGCCCAGTCGGCTACGGCCGCCGACATCGGCGACGTCGTCTGCAACGGCGGCGTTCTCAACCTGCAGTTCAACCCCGGACTGACGTTCAGCAGGAAGACCGTCCGCCTGTCCGGCAGCGGCGAACTGGGCATCTGCAGCTCGAAGAAGTACCCGAAGATCACCGGAGGGACCATCCGCGTCGAGTCCTCTCTCACCGCCGTATGCCCGGGGCCGATCGGCCCCGGCTACGCCAAGGTGTCGATCAACTGGAACGACGGTTCCAAGACCACGATCGACCAGTCGACCTTCCGTGGGGACGCGAGCTCGTTCAGCCTCGAGGGCGGCGGCATCGCCGCCGGCGCCTTCGCGGGCGGGACCGCCCGCGCCAACGGCCGCACCACCAGCAACCTCATCGAAATCGGTGCGGGCTGCGTCCTCAGCGGAGTCACCTCCGTGGCGACCACGATCGACCAGTTCGCGGCCGGCGACATCTAGGAATCTTGGGCCTGGACGCCACGTCGCACTATTCGGCGGGGGTCACCGGTAGCGACGTGCGAGAAACCTGGGGCCGGGACGCCATGTCGTGTCGTTCGGCGTGACGAAGGTCGTGGTCGCGGGTGGCGACGTGTGGGAAACCTGGGGCCGGGACACCACGTCCCGGCCCGGTCTCTTCTCTGGACGATCTCCGCTACCCCGCCTCTGACTGCGGCCCGCCCCCCAGAGTGCGCTGACGCCGGGTGGCCAGGTACATGTCGACGCCGATCGCGGCCGCCGCCACGATGCCGATGATCATCAGCCACCACACCTGGCTCAGCCCCGCGATCACCGCCACGGCGATCGCGATCACCAGCCCGAACGACCCGAGCCTGACGTGGACGACGTCGCGAGGCGTCGCCGCCACCATGGGCTTGCCCCTGGCGTCGTGCTGCTCTTCGGTCTTTCTCGGCTCTGTCATGATTTATCCCCTACCCTCCGATTTTGCGGATTACCGCCGTTCGACCAGCCGGACCTCGCCGCCCAGCTCCCGCACCAGCCGTGCCTCCGGCACCAGGTCGGGGTGGCCGCCGGCGCCCTTGACGTAGAAGTCGGGGCGGATCAGCCGCAGCAGCGAGGCGGGGCTGTCGTCCTCGATCAAGGTGATGTAGTCGACCGAGCCCAGCCCGGCCAGCACCGCCGCCCGGTCCTCGGCCGTGTTGACCACCCGGTCGGGGGCCTTCCTGCGGGCGGCGCTGGCGTCGTCCCGTACACCCACCACCAGCACGTCGCCCAGCCGTCTGGCCTGCTCCAGGCAGGTCACGTGGCCGGGGTGCAGGACGTCGAAGCTGCCGTCGGTGAAGACGATGCGGCGGCCCTGTTCACGTTCGACGGCGACGCGTTCGGCCAGGACCTTGGCCGGCATGGTCGGTCGCGGGCCCACCTCGGCGAGCAGGTCGTCGGCGTCGCAGACGGCGGTGCCGGGGCGGCGGGAGACCACGTCGGAACCCGCCTGCGCCAGGTCGGCTGCGGTGGCGGCGTCGGCTCCGGCCGCCAAGGCCAGGGCGAAGACCGCCGTGAAGGTGTCGCCCGCGCCGGCGCCCATGAGGTCGCCGGAGGCGCGATGAGTGCGGTGGGGCGGGCGGTCCTCGCGGTGGACGACCGCGCCGTCGCCCTCGTCGGTGATCACTATCGGGGCGCCGGTGACGTCGAAGGGGTCGTCCGCGACGAGGTCGCAGGCGTCGTATCGGGCCAGCACGGCGGCGGGGCCGCTGTCGCGCCAGAGTTCGGGGTCGTAGGCGTCCACGACCAGCAGCGGGAGCCCGGCCAGGGCCTCGCGGACCGCCGCGGTGCAGACGCCCGCGCCGGAGTCACAGACGATCACGACGTGGGCCAGTTCCGCGATCTCGCGGATCTGGGACACCAGCTCCCGCTCGACCGACGCGGTGACAGGGGAACGGTCCTCTTCGTCGTAGCGGGCCACCATCTGGCCGCCCGACATGACCCGTCGTTTCACGGCGGTCCGGCGGCCTCGGGCGATGATGGGGCCGTCCACCTCGTGGCGGAGCAGTGACCCGATGAGCGCGGTTCCGGCCGGGTCGGCGCCGGCGACGCCGAGCAGGTGCACGCGGGCACCCAGCGCGGCCAGGTTGGCGGCGGTGTTGGCGGCGCCGCCGGGGGCGTCGTCGATCTGCTCGACGCTGACCACCGGGACCGGCGCCTCCTGCGCCATCCGGCCGGCCCGGCCCTGAAGCCACGAGTCGAGCATTACGTCACCGACGACCACGGCCGTGAGGCCGGGAAAGCGGCGGACTGTCTCTTCCGTCATGGTCGTCTCTGCTGCCCGGGGGTGTGCGGGGAAAACCGCAGCGTGTTTGCTCATGCACCCCTCGGGTAACCGGGCCGAGGTACCGAAAACGAACCGAGCGAAGGCCAATCGATGAACCTCATCGTTGAGAGCGTCGAGCGGATCGCCGTCCTGCGGGCTACGGCTCTGGGTGACCTGCTGTTGATCCTCCCCGCCGTGGAGGCGCTACGCCGCACCTATCCGGCCGCGTCGATCACTCTTCTCGGCAGGGAGTGGCAAGTGCCGTTCCTGCGCGGCCGTCCCGGGCCGGTCGACGAGGTGGTCGTCGTGCCCCCGATAGAGGAATCCCCCGAGGCGCCACCCGAACTCGTCGGCCGGTTCGACCTGGCCCTCCAGATGCACGGCGACGGGCAGCACGCCAACGCCTTCGTCAACGGCCTGGGCGCCCGCGTGACCGCTGGTCTGCGCGGCGACGACGCCCAGCCCCTTGACCGCTGGCTGCCCTATGTCCCCTACCAGCACGAGACTCTGCGCTTCCTGGAGGTCGCCGGGCTGGTCGGGGCGAGCTGCGACTACGTGGAACCGCGCATGCAGGTGACCCGCGCCGACTACGCCGAACTGCGCTCCGCCCTGGGCGAACTGCCGCGCGGCCTGATCGCCGTCCACCCCGGGGGCAAGGACGCCCGGCGTCGCTGGCCCGCGTCCTGCTTCGCCGAGGCCGCGGCCCGCCTGGGCCGCCCGGTCGTGGTGACCGGTGGGGAACACGAACGCGACCTGGTGGAAGAGGTCTGCGCCCTGATCCCGAAAGCGATCCCGGTCGTCGGGACCCTGTCTGCCGGCGGCCTGGCCGCCCTCTACACGGCCTGCGACGTGGTGATCGCCAACGACAGCGGCCCCCGCCGTTTGGCGGCCGCGATGGGCACGCCCACCGTGGGCGTCTACTGGTGCGGCGACCTGATCAACGCCGGCCCGCTGACCCGCAGCCACCACCGCCCACTCATCTCCTGGACGACGACCTGCCCGGCCTGCGGAGGCGCGGGCCTCCGCGAACCGGGCGGCTGCTCCCACCCGGTCTCCTGGCTGACCGACGTCGGCGCCGAGGCTGTGGCCGAACAGGCGGACGAACTACTCAGCGCCTGAACTGCTCAGCGCCTGACCAGTCCTTCGCTCAGGACCGCCGCCGCTGCCGACAGGACCTCCCTGGTCGTCACGCTGGTGGGGTCGGCGCTGTTCCTCAGTGCCTGGTGGCGGGGGCGCTCCTTCGGGGGGCCCCAGCGTTCCGGGCTTTCCGCGCCGAAGATGGTCACCGACGGGGTGCCGTAGGCCGTCGCCAGCTGGGACACCCCCGTGTCCGAGCTGATCACCAGCCGGGCCCCGGACACGATCGCGCACAGTTCGCGCATCGAGGTCCGCCCCGCGAACACGATCTGCGGTGGCAGCACCGCCTGGTTGCCCACCAGCAGCGCCAGTGGCCGTTCCTTCCGGGAACCGGTCACCACGACCGGCAGACCCTCTCCGGCGATGGCGCGGGCCACCTCGGCGAAACGCGCCGGGGGCCAGCGGCGGGACAGGCCCGTCCCGCCGGGGTGGATGACCACGGCGCCGGGAGCGGGGCTCGGGGTCGTGGGGGAGGGGAGCAGCAGGTCGCGGGGGTCGGCTTTGAGGCCGTACCACTCGACCAGGCGGCACCAGCGTTTGGTCTCGTGTTCGTTCTCGTCCCACTTGGGGCCGGGGGGATAGGCCTCTTCCGCGTACGCCCACAGCCTGCGGGGGCGCAGGTCGGCCAGCAGGTCGGTGGAGCGCGGGCCCCGGCCGTGCAGGTTGATCGCTATCTCGGGGAAGAAGGGCAGGTCGGAGTTGCGGTCGGTGAGGCCGGGCCAGAGGATCCGCTCCAGGCCGTAGGCGGGGATGAGGCGGTCGACCACCCCGGTCAGGGCGGCCAGTTCGCTGAGTTCGGGCGGGCAGGCCAGGGCGATCCTGATGCCGCTGCGGCGCAGGGCGCGCAGGGCGGGCACGGCCGTCAGGAGATGGCCGATGCCCTGCGCGCGCAGCACGAGTGCGGTTGTCACGCTGTTGCCTCCAATCGGACGCCGACCTCTCGATAGGTGGCGACCGTCTCTGCCGCGATCCGGTTCCAGCCGTAGCGGGCCTTGGCCCGGTCGGCGCCGGCGATGCCGAGGGCGCTGCGCCGCACCGGGTCGGCGAGCAGTCGCTGGATCGCACGGGCCAGCGCGGTCGGCCGCTGCGGCGGCACCAGCACGCCGGTGATCCCGTTGACCACGGTCTCCTTCTGGCCGCCGACGCACGACGCGATCACCGGCACCCCGCAGGCCATCGCCTCCAGCGCGACCATGCCGAAGGGTTCGTACCAGGGCACCGTGACGACGGCGGCGGCCGAGCGCATCAGCGCGGGCACGTCTTCACGGGTGACCTGGCCGGTGAACGTCACCCGGTCGGCGACCCCGTTCCGCTGGGCCAGCCAGCGCAGCCGGGTGACCTCGGGGTCGCGGTGCAGCGAACCCGGAGGCGGGCCGCCGGCCACCACCAGCTCGACACCCTTCACGCCGCGGAGCGCTTCGATGATCGTGGCCACGCCCTTGCGCGGCACCAGGCGGCTGATCGCCACGAGCCGGGTCCGGGCCGTGTCCAAGGGTTCGGCGTGCGGGTGGAACCGGGACAGGTCGACCCCGCACGGCACGACCCGGGCCTGGCGCCGGCTGATGCCCATCCGGCGCAGCTCGTCGACCTCGTCGGTGCAGGTCGCGATGATGGCGTCGGACTCGCGGCCGATGCGGGTCTCGGCCTCGATGCGCTCGCGCGGGCTGGTGTCGTCGACGCCCTGGTGACGGCGCTTGACCGCGCCGAGCGCGTGGTAGGTGTGCACGACGGGGATCCCCAGGTCACGGGCGGCGCCGAGGGCGGCCAGGCCGCTCATCCAGAAGTGGCTGTGCACGACGTCGGGCCGGTCGAACAGCCATTGCTCCCGCAGCCACTTCGCGAAGTGCGGGACCCAGGGGAGGATGTCATCCTTCGCGATCTTGCGGGCCGGTCCTGCGGGGACGTGGACGACGGTGACGCCGGGCGCCAGCCGTACCCGCTCGGGAACGTTCTCGTCGTCGCGGCGGGTGTAGACGATCACTTCGTGGCCGAGGGCGGCGACCGCCCTGGCCAGGGCGTCGACGTGGACGTTCTGGCCTCCGGCGTCGGTGGTGCCGACACAGGCGAGTGGGCTGGCGTGCTCCGAGATCATGGCGACCTTCACGGCGTTACCTCCGGGAACGGCTGATCCCGCTCGCGGGCGGGATCGCGGGCGAACGGGTAGCCCGAGTCCGGGGTCACGGGAGCCGGGAGGAGCGCACGCCGGGGACACGCGGCGTAAAGGGGGATTTGTGCGGGGTGCAAGGGACCTCCGGGACGCATGCGTCAACGCGGGAGGTGCCTGCTTCCTAGGCACAAGATTGCTTCCACTTTAACTCATAAAGCCCTATAAGAAACATCCTGTTTCGCTGGAAAGGGCACGGGCAGGCGTTTTCTGTATGGACACACCTCACTATGTGGCCGCCCGCGTGCAGCAAGCGATCGCGGAAGACGGCCGCACCAACGAACTCGGGATCCGGGTCGACGTGCGGGGAGACCAGCTGTTCCTGCGCGGTCAGGTCAGCGGCGAGGACCAGCTCCACCTGCTGACCGACGTGGCGCGGGAGGCCGCCCCCGGGCTGACCGTCCACAACGAGGTGACCTGCGTGGAGGTCCGTGACCCCGGCGAGGAGGAACACCTGTGAGCATCCGTGTCGCGGCCGTAGCCGACATCCACCTTGACCCGGCCCAGCGCGGCTCCTACCGAGCGCATCTCGACGGCATCGAAGAGCGTGCCGACGTCCTGCTGGTCGGCGGTGACCTGACCCGCCACGGGACCCTCGACGAGGGCAAGATCGTCGCGGAGGAGTTCCAGGGCCTGCCGGTGCCGGTCGTCTTCGTGCTGGGAAATCACGACTATCACTCCGACGCCGAGCAGGAGATCATCGCCGTGCTGCGGGAGTCCGGCGGCATCGTGCTCGACGACAGCGCGGAGACGCTCCTGGACGGGCGGCTCGGCGTCGCCGGCGGCAAGGGCTTCGGTGGCGGGTTCGCCGGCAAGTCGGCCAGCGAGTTCGGGGAGCCCGAGACCAAGGCGTTCGTCCGGCACACCCGGGAGATCGCCGACCGGTGGCGGGTCGCGCTGAAGAGCCTCGACACCGAATACCGGGTCGTGCTCAGCCACTACTCACCGGTCAAGGAGACCCTGGCCGGGGAGCCGCCGGAGATCTTCCCGTTCCTCGGCAGCTATCTGCTGGCCGAGGCGGTCGACGCCGAGGGCGCCGACCTGATCATTCACGGCCACGCCCACGCGGGCACCGAGAAAGGCATGACGCCCGGCGGGATCCGGGTGCGCAATGTGGCGCTACCAGTGCTCCGCCGGGCGTACGCGACATATTGTTTGGACTCCGAAGAGTGCTGATATATCCGTCAGAACACGAGATGGCGGCCGGAGTCTCCGGCCGCCGTTCGCGTTTCCATGATCTCTATACGTTGAAGATACTGACGCCGCCGGGGCCCACCAGGAACCCGAGGACGATGAGGACGATCCCCCAGAGGATGTCGCGACGGGCGAGGATCACATAGATCCCGGCGATGACGAGTACAACTGCGATGATCCAGAGCAAAGTAGCCATGAAGCCTGACTGCCCCCCCGAAAGGGTCATTAACGCCAGGGAACGTGGGCAAGGGAAATCTCATGACACGTTTTGGTTACTTCCTCAGCTCCGAAGAGCACAGCCCGAAAGAGCTGGTCAGGCAGGCGGTGCTCGCGGAACACGCGGGTTTCGAGGGTCTGTGGATCTCCGACCACTTCCATCCGTGGATCGACGAGCAGGGCGAGAGCTCCTTCGTCTGGACGGTGATCGGCGCGCTCTCGCAGGTGATCTCGCTGCCGGTGACGACGGCGGTCACCTGCCCGCTGGTCCGCGTCCACCCGGCGATCGTGGCGCAGGCCGCGGCCACCGCGCAGGTCCTGCTCGACGGCCGCTTCCACCTCGGGGTCGGCACGGGCGAGGCACTCAACGAGCACATCTTCGGCGACCCGTGGCCCCCGGCCGTCGACCGGCAGCGGATGTTGGAAGAGGCGGTGGGGATCATCCGTGAACTGTGGGAGGGCGGCCTGGTCACCCATCACGGTGAGTTCTACGACGTGGAGAACGCGCGTCTCTACACGTTGCCCGACGAACCTCCGCCCATCTACGTGAGCGGTTTCGGCCCGGCGTCGGCCGAGCTGGCGGGCCGCATCGGCGACGGCTACGTGACCGTCGCGCCGGATGCCGACCTGCTGGAGGCGTACAGAAAAGCGGGAGGCGCCGGAAAGGTGGCCCAAGCGGGCCTGAAGGTCTGCTGGGGCACCGACGAGGAGGACTCCCGCCGGCTGGCCCACCGCCTGTGGCCCACCGAGGGCATCGCCGGCGAGGCCAACCAGCTCCTGCCGCTGCCCAGACACTTCGAGCAGCTCGCCACCCTGGTCCGGCCCGAGGACCTGACCCTCCCGGTGGGCCCCGATCCCGAGGTGCACATCGCCGCGATCCAGCAGTATGTCGACGCCGGCTTCGACGAGATCTACATCGCCCAGATCGGGCCCGACCAGGATGGCTTCTTCGAGTTCTACGAGTCGGCGGTCCTGCCCCGGTTCCGCTGAAGGGTCAGCAGCGGCTGCACGAACCACAGCCAGGTGCTGAGTAGGACCACCCCGGCCGCGATCAGCACCGCAGGCCAGGTGCCCAGGTAGACCTCGACGACCAGCCCGGTCGAGCACGTCATCGAGATCGCCAGGGCGATCCCCCCGACCACGGCCAGGTCGTTGGCCCGATGGAGCATCAGCTCCTTGAGCCCCGACCGGAACATGATCCGGTTCTGGATCGCCGGAGCCATCAGGCAGATCGACGCGACCGCCGCCGACACGAGAGCGGCGTAGAAGAGCCATTTGCCGAACAGGTCGACCCGGCCGAACCCGGCGGAGAAGGGGAGCGTCAACAGGAACGCGAACAGCACCTGCACCCCGGTCGACTGCACTCTGAGGCCTTGGAGGAGTTCGCCGAGCTCCCGGTCGACCCGCTCCTTCGGATTCTCCTCGGGGTTGGTCAACAGGACTCTGTGCTGCTCTTCGGTCATTTCGTTTCCTTGATCATCCGGGCGTACGCGAGCTGTAACCAGTCGGACACCGCCACCGCCGTCATCGTGGTGCCCACCAGCCGGGTCAGCCGGGGCGCGAAGACCATCCCGGCCGCGTAGCCCGTCGCGATCCACTGCGCCAGGCAGAACGGGCAGCTGATCAGCTCGCCCACCGCGTGGCGGTGGCCCTCGCCGCGGACCTCCTCCTTCAGTTCGGACGGTCCGGAGACCCCGATATAGCGGGTGAAGGGCGCCCTGATCGGGCTGGTGATCGTGTCCTTGGCGATGGTGCGGGACAGGCGGTGGGTGGCCACGGACATCAGGACGAGGTCCATCGGGTTCACCCGGTCGGGGGCGCCGCGCCCGGTCAGTTTCCCGGCGGCTATGAGGGCGGCGACGGCGGTGCCGTAGACACCGAGGACCCTGGCGTAGGAGGCCAAGGGACGCTCCTCGGAGTACGCGTCGTTGATTTCCTTGAGGGTCTCGGTCATGGCGCGCCGTAGTACCCGAGATTGTTTGGGTCGAACGTAACCGGGCAAACGGTGCGGCGTGGGTAGTCACAGTCACGAGGTAACCGACGCCATCCTGGACACGCTCAAGCGAGCGGGGTCCGGCCTCAAAGAGGTGGGCGTCCGCTTCGCCCTGGCCGGCGGCTGCGCCGGATACGCCAGGGGGGCGGCCCCTTCTCTGCACGACGTCGACTTCGCGCTGGTCGAAGAGGACGTCCCGCTGGCCCTGAAGACGCTGGAGAACATGGGCTTCCGCACCGAACGCCCACCGGAGGACTGGCTGGTCAAGGCCTTCGACGAAGAGGGCGTGCTGGTCGACCTGATCTTCCAGCTCGCCGACAGGCCGGTCACCCCCGAAATGATCAACCGGGCCACGATGATCAACACCGCGGCGCTGAGCGTGCCCGTCCTGGAGGCCACCGACCTGGTGATCTCGTGGATACTGCCGCTGTCGGAGCACAGCTGCGACTATTCGGGCCTGCTGCCGACCGTCCGGGCGATGCGCGAGCAGGTCGACTGGGACCGCGTGGCCGGCGTGGCCGAGTCGTCGCCGTACGCCTCGACGTTCCTGGTCCTGCTGGAGCGGCTCGACGTGATCGCCAAACCGACCCCCGTACCGGTCGAACGCTGGCCGTGAAGCTTGAGAAGGCCCCGCCCTCGTCGAGGGCGGGGCCTTCGGTCTGTTAGGGGATCCCGTAAGGGAACCGGTCGGGGTCGGGCCGGTCGGGTGGGTTGTCGGTCATGATGAAGTCGGGGGCGTTGTTGATCTCGTCCCGGGTCCGGTCGACGAAGATCTTCCGGTGCGAGGCGTCGACCTGCGTGACCACGCTGGCGGGCAGCATGACCCGGTGCCCGAAGATCCACGGCCCGGTGTCGACGACGAGGTAGCCCTCGCCGATCTCGTCGCTGACCGCGTCGACCGTCCCGATGGCCCCGTCGACGGCCTCGACGTGATAGCCGATGAGGTCCAACCTGTTTGCGTCCATCGGCCTCACCTACCCGACAATCAGCACGACCTTCCCCCTGCCGTGCCCCGTTTCGATGTCGGCGTGGGCTTTGAATGCTTCCTCCAGCGTGTACGTCGCCCTCACCGTCACCGCCAGCCGCCCCGCGGCGACCAGATCGAGCAGCTCGGCGAGCCTGGCCTGATTCCGGTCGCTCCCGATCCACCGGCACCCGAGCTCTTGGGCCAGCTGCCAGTCGGCGATGGCCCCGATCCTGGTGCGGTCGGTGACGAGTTCGATGGAGGTGTGCAGACTCCCGTGCCCGGCGGCGTCGAGCGCCGCGTCGAACGGGCCGTGCCGCCTGAGCCGCTCGAGCTCCCCGTCGCCGTATTCGACCGCGACCGCGCCGAGGCCCCGCAGATACTCCTGGTTGGCCGCGCTCCCCGTACCGACGACCCTGACGCCCCTGAGCACGGCGAGCTGAGTGATCATCGTCCCCACCCCGCCGGCCGCGCCGTGCACCAGCAGCGTCTCGCCGGTCTGGAGCCCGAGCCGCTCCAGGGCCGTGTGCGCCGTCTGCCCCGACGCCGAGAGCGCCCCCGCCGTCGCCCAGTCGACCCCTTCGGGCTTCGGCACGATCTGCGTCTCCGGCACCGCCACATACTCCGCGTAGCACCGCATTGTCCGGAACCCCGCCACCTCCTGGCCGGTCCCCTCGACGACCCCGGCGAACTCGTTCCCCGGCACGACCGGGAACTCCACCGGCGGCGCCCCCGGCGGCAGCCACCCCGACCGCACCGCCACGTCGGCCGGCTGCACCCCGGCGGCCCGCACCCGGACCAGCACCTCTCCCGGCCCCGGAACAGGCCGGGGCACCTCCACGATCTGAAGCCGATCAGCCGCACCGAACTCGGCCACGCCGGCCGCCCGCATGAGTTCCATGGGTAGAGTCCACTTCATCAAGCGCACTTGACGTCAAGGTGGTGGACGGTGATCGACCCCGACGCGGTCTGGCTCAGACCCGGCCAGGTGGCCGAACGCGCCGGCGTGGCCGTCTCGGCCCTCCACTACTACGAGAGCCTGGGCCTCATCCACAGCCGCCGCACGGCGGGCAACCGCCGCGAATACCGCCGCGACGTGCTGCGGGTGATCGCCTTCATCCGGGTGGCCCAGCGGGTGGGCGTCTCCCTGGAGAAGATCAAGGAAGCCCTCGACCGCCTCCCGCCCGAGACCGTCCCCGGCAAACGCGACTGGGCCAGGATCTCCCGCGAATGGCACGACGAACTGACCAGACGCATCGAGGAACTGACCGCGCTGAGAGACAACTTCTCCAACTGCATCGGCTGCGGCTGCCTGTCCCTGGTCTCCTGCCCCTACTCCAACCCCCGCGACGTCCTGGGCAGAAAGGGCCCGGGGCCACACCGTTTCCCCTGAACGTCAAGAACGTCCCTTATCTGCGCCGGAGTCGCGTCGGCTGCGGGCGGGTGGGCCATGACTACACGTGGAGGGAAAGGAGCCTCGCGTGTCGCATGGTCTGCCGGAGCTCGGTGACGAATATCTGCGGGATCCGCACGGCGTCTACCGAGCGCTCCGCGACGAAGGGCCCGTCGTCCAGGTCGTGATGCCCAACGGGCTGCGCATGTGGCTCATCACCCGGTACGACGACGCCCGCGAGGCCCTGACCGATCCGCGGCTCCGCAAGGACGCGGCGACGATCCGCGAAGCCGTCCAGCGCGCGGCCACCACGCCTGACGCGCGGATCCAGCCAGCCGAGCTCGCCTCCCACATGCTCAACAGCGATCCGCCCGACCACACCCGGCTGCGCAAGCTGGTCAGCAAGGCGTTCACCCCGCGGGCGATCGAGCTGCTCAGGCCCCGGGTCGAGGAGATCACCGCTGGGCTGCTCGACCGGATGGACGGCGACGTCGACCTCATCGACGCCTTCGCCTACCCGCTGCCGATGACGGTCATCTGCGAGCTCCTCGGGGTGCCTGAGCGGGATCGGGACGAACTCAGGGCGCTCATGCACGAGGTGCTGTCGAGCCCGTTCCGTACCGGAGACGACCACGGGGAGCGGGAGCGCCGCGTCGCGCGCGTGGTCGAGCGGTTCGTGGCGCTGATCGAGGAGAAGCGGGCCAATCCGGCCGACGACATTCTGAGCGCCCTGGTGCAGGCCCGTGACCAGGAGGACAAGCTCGACGAGGTCGAGCTCATCTCGACCTGCTTCCTGCTGTTCCTGGCCGGGCACGAGACCACGGTCAACCTGATCGGCAACGCCGTCCTCGCCCTGCTGACCCATCCCGACCAGCGCATCGAGCTGCTGAAGAACCCCGACGTGATCGACAGGGCCGTCGAGGAGTTCCTCCGGTACGACGGACCGCTCAACTTCGCGCCGCAGCGGGTGACCGGCGAGGACGTCACGATCGCGGGGGTGACCATCCCGAAGGGCGAGCTGGTCGCCGTCGCCCTCTCGTCGGCCGACCGGGATCCCGCGACGTTCCGGGAGCCCGATCGGCTCGACCTCGACCGGGAGGACGCGCCGCATCTGGCGTTCGGGCACGGGATCCACTACTGCCTCGGGGCGCCGCTGGCGCGGCTGGAGGCGCGGATCGCGCTGGCGCGGTTGTTCGAGCGGTTCCCCGAGATGAGTCTGGGCGCGCAGGTCGAGGAGCTCCAATGGCGGCGGCTGCCGCTGCTGCACGCCCTCGAACACCTACCGGTGCGCCTCCGGCCAGACGCAGGGTGAGGTCGCGGCCAGATAGATGTGGTCGCCGGAGGCCCAGGTCAGGGCGACGATGAACTTGTCGGGCTCGGTGACGCCGCTGAGTTCGGGGTTGTCGGGCTTGGCGCTCTTGGCGATGACCTGGAAGCCCAGGTCCTTCCAATAGTCGGCGACCTGGCGGGAGACCACCATGTGCTGGGCCTTGCCGACGCCGCGCAGCCAGTAGGCGCGGCTGACCACGATCTTCTGCAGCGACTCGCTCTTGTCGAGGCAGGCCGTCGGGGTCACCGAGACCGGGATGAGTTCGAGCTGGGGTCGCGGGGTCAGCGCGGCGGCCGTGTCGCGGACCAGTTTCTCCACCCGGGCGGTCGCGCGGTTCTGGCTGAGTGTGTCGTCATCTTCGGACATGCCACATCCCGTGAGCGTGAGGAGGTACACCAGCGCGAACACGATCTTCATCGCGGCCCCGATCCGTTGACGATGGTGGCCACGTCGCGAAGGGCGGCGGACTCCGGCCGCCAGTCACCGTCGCCGCGTTCGATGATGATCACGTCGTCGGCCAGCCCGGCCCGGCCCGCCAGGGCCCGGTGGACGGTCAGCGCGCCGTCGCCGTGGCCGATCAGCACGTTCCGAGCCGATGTGGACGGGGTGTGCGCGGCCCGCAGCCCCAGGCAGAACGCGGTCAGTGCCTGGCCGCCGAGATGGGCGTTGCGGTCGGGGGAGAAGGCGCCGAAGTCGACCAGCGGGGCGTCGTAGCCGTCCCAGGTGACGCAGGCGACCGGGGTTCCGGCCATGGTCGAGGCCTGCCGCCACAGCAGCTGGGCGCGGGTGATGCTGGTCATGGCGTCGGCGAGGCCGGTGTTCAGGCCGTGGACGAAGATCACCGTGGTCTGCGCGGTGTCCGGGTCGCCCCACGAGACGGTGAGCCGCCCCTGGCCGGTGACGTCGAAGCCGAGCAGCATCGGATCGGGGTAGCCGGGCACCGGCGTCATCGCAGACTTGATCTTCTCCAGGCGTTTGAGCTGGCCGTTGACCCGGTCCCAGCTGCGCGGCAGGTCGCGGTCGGACTGCCACATCACCGAGGCGCCGAGCCGGTGCAGGTCGTGGGTCAGCAGACCCTGCTCGACCTGGAGGAACTCCCGGTTGGCCGAGTTGCGGACGACCCCGGGAAGGCCGTGCAGGCCGCCGAAGCCGGGCAGGCCGAGGGAGGTCATCCTGCTTTTCGGGGGCTGCATCGTCCACCAGGCGTTCACCCGGGCCCCGAGGTCGAGGTCGGCGACCCGGTGCTGGACGCCCAGCAGGGTGTCGACGGCCGCCGGGTCACCGGCCGAGACGCGGGCCAGCAGGGGCTCGGCGTCGGCGGTGTCGTCCACGTGGTCGCCGAACATCCAGTAGGCGGCCAGCGAAGCGGAGAGGATCTTGCCCGGGGGGAGCCGGAGGAGTCGTTCGCGGAGTTTTTCCGCCTGTTCGCCGGACCAGAACGCGATGTCGGCGATGATCCGTGCCGGACGGTCGGACTTTCCGGCCGAAGAAAGCTCGTCCAACAGAAATCCGGCGATTTCCAGCAGACTCCGCGAAGCGGCGCACAATTCACCGGCGAGGGAGGGCAGCACGTCCCGGGAGAAACCCGCGAACGTGCCCATCGGCCGGGGGAGCAGGGGAATAGGAGAGGTGAATTCGGGCGTACCGGAGAAAAGGGATATTGATTCGGAGAGGGCCATCCGGAGCGTGGTGCGCTGCTCGGTCATCAGTTCGGCGAACGCCGAGGTGCCACCGCCGGTCCAGGCGATGGCATGCACCAGGCGCGTCGCCTGATCGAGTGCCGTGTGGTGCTCGACGGCGATGGCGGTGACCCGTTCGAGGGAGGCAGTCTGGTCCACCATGACCGAGACAGGATCGCAGTCCGCTTTGCTCCAGGTCAGGCGCTTGTCGCTTCACCCACATTCATCCGAATAGGCCGACTATTGACGGATGAATGGGGGGTCGGACCCCCTTTCTGTGGCAATTGTCGGCATTTCGCCGTAGAAGTCGATCACTCGGACTTGGGCCTTTTTCCCGAGCGGCCGGGTGACGGTGATCGGCTCACGCAGCGTGAGGCGGGTGGTGGTCTGCGAGCTGACCGGCACGATCAGCCGCTCGCCGTCGACCTTCAGGGAGCTCTCGTAGGTCCGGACGCGCCGGGTGCTCTCGATCAGGTCGGCCGGTACGCGTACGTCCAGGTAGTGGCCGAAACGGATCAGCAGCTCCGTGCCGCCGGCCACGTGGGGGCGGACCACGCCCGACGCGATCATCCCGGCGACCATGATCGAGCCGTACACACCCAGGATCAGCAGCGGCGTCCGCACCGCTTCGTGCACGTCCAGCCCCCGGAGCAGCAGCTCCACGCCGACCGTCTCGACGACCTGGATGACGAGGAAGACCGTGAGGAGCATGTTCTGGGCGCTCGCGTACGGCACCGCGACCCCTCCGGCCGGTACGTCCGGCCGCCGCAGCAGCCACCGGGCGACCGAGATCAGGCCCTCGACCTCGAACCGCAGCAGGCGCCCGATCATCGGCCGCTCACCGCCGTCATGACCCGGCGGAGCACCGCGGCCTGGGCTGGGGAGAGCTCCACGCCGAGGTCGCCGAGCCAGCCCACCGGGGCCTCGTGGCCGAACATCGACGGGGGGATCCCGGCGATCAGGTCGGTGGCCAGCGCGGCCACCCGGGGATCGCCGGGATCGGCGTCGTGCAGGGCGTCGAGGCGGGCGTAGAGGTCGGCGGCGCCCTCGACGAACGGGCCCAGATCGGCCACCACCTCGTCGGGGAGCAGTGACAGCATCTCCCGGTCGAACTTGGCGAACCCCTCGCCGGGCAGCGCGCGCAGCACCTCGGCCATCTCCGGAGAGACCACCGCGTCCGCGCTCAGATCGCCCTCTCCAGCCAGCAATCTGGACAGCCGCGCTCGTTTCGCCGCGATGGCCTGCTGCTCGCGGGCCAGGTCGGAGTCGAGTTCGAGCAGGACCTCGCGCAGTTCGCGGCCCTCGTCGTCGGCCAGCACGTCGCGGATCTCGTCGAGCGACAGGCCGAGCTCGGCGAGCCGCCGGATCCTGGCCAGCACGACCGCGTCCCGCAGCCGGTAGTCCCGGTAGCCGTTGGCCCGCCTGACCGGCTCGGTCAGCAGCCCGACGTGGTGGTAGTGCCGGATGGCCCGGGTGGTCACCCCGGCGATCTCGGCCAGTTCCCCGATTCGCATGCCTCGATTAGAAACGTTGCCGCTACGTCATGGTCAACGGGGTGATCGCGGTCGTGGCCGACTGCTGGAAGACGACCAGGGTGCGGAAGCTGACCACCTCCTTGCGCTTGGCCAGGTGGTCGATGAGGAAGGCGTGCAGCCGCTCGTTGTCCTGCACGGCCACCCTGATCAGGAAGTCGTCGCCGCCCGCCACGACCAGGACCTCGAGCACCTCGGGGCGGGGCGTGGCCCAGTCGTGGAAGTTGTTGATGATGGTCCGGCTCAGCGGCCTGATCTGCGCCGCCACGATCGCCTGCACGCTGCGGCCGATCTTCGCCAGGTCGAGCTGGGCGTGGTAGCCGGTGATGACGCCGCGTTCGTGCAGACCGCGCACCCGCTCCAGACAGGTCGAGGCGGCGATGCCGACCCGCCGGGCGAGCTCCCGGTTCGACTGCCGTGCGTCGAGCTGCAATTGGGCGATGATCGCCGAATCTATGTCGTCCAGATCCATGAATTCGAGCCTATCGCCGATCAAACGTTCGGCCTGGCCCTTCAGTAGATGGACGTTTGCCTAGAGTCATCGGCGAGAAGCGCTCGATTGATCGGAGTGGGCAAGATGCAGACCAAACTCGTCATGGTGCTCCGCGACGACCTGCCGCTGGGTCTGGCCGTGAACGCCGCCGCCGTGCTGGCCCTCAGCCTCGGCGACGCCCTGAACGGCTGGCTCGGCCCCGAGGGCAAGGACGCCGACGGCAACATCCACCCCGGCCTCAACACCCATCCCGTGCCGGTGCTGACCTCCTCGGGCGAGGCCCTGCGGGAGCTCCACGACGCGGCGCCGGAGGAGGTCACCGTGCTCGGCTTCACCGAGGTCGCCCGGCGGGCCCGCGAGTACGGCGAGTACCTGCGGACCCTGGCGGCGACCCCGGCGGCGGAGATCGACTACGTCGGACTGGTCGTGTTCGGGCCGAAGGCGCCGGTCACGAAGCTGACCAAGCACCTGGCCCTGATGCGCTAGTTCGGGTTCTGCGCGTGGGTCAGCGTCTCCCACGCCACGAACAGGTAGTTCGTGCCGGCCGGGCGCTGGCGTTCGGTCAGCGTCTGGGTGTTGGTCATGCCGATGCCCAGCCGGGTGTTGAGGGCGTTGAAGCCCACCTCGGTGATGGGGCCGAGGCCCAGGTGCAGCGAACCGCCGCAGAGCCACGACGGCACGGCGGTGCCGAGCTGATATTTGGAGTGGAAGCCGAGGGCGTGCCGGAGCCGGTCGGTGAGCTCGGGGTAGAGGTCCTGGCCCTGGATGCGGCTGGTCTCGGCGACGTGGGAGATGGCGCTGATGCCGTAGCCGGTGTGGGTGAAGTCGCGGCAGGTCTCCTGGCTGAGGCCGTCGACGAAGGTCGTCTCGCCGTGCCAGAAGCTGACCAGCTCGCTGTAGGTGTCCACACTCCCCACCGGCGGATATTTGGGCTGGGGGCCGTCGGCGGTGACGTACAGGAAGGCCGCCGCGCGGGCCCGGAAGCGGGTGACGGCGCGGTCGTAGACGGCCTTGTCCTCCAGGAAGACGGCGATGCCGATGGCCGCCTCCATCATCGACAGCTCCCAGTTGCCGTTGCTGGACGACCCGTTGACCACCTCGGGCAGGTAGACGTTGCGCAGCATGGTGGCGAACCGCTGCATGTTCGGCCAGCCGCCGTTGTAGGTGTACCTGATGATCTCCGCGGCCCTCGGCCACGTGGAGGCGGCCCAGGCCGACTGGAGCGGGGCGTTGCTGTTGGTGTGGTCGCGCAGCACGGCCGACCAGGCGTCCATGATCGAGATGGCCTTGGTCGCGTAGCGCGCGTCACCGGTGATGTACCAGCGCAGGGCCAGCGTGTACGCGGCCAGCGCGTCCTGCCGCTCGTCGGTGCAGCCGATGTTCGGGTTGGAGTAGGACCCGCACTCGACCACCGCGCGCGGCGTCGGGTTGCGCGTCAGCGAGGCGAACGGCGAGGCCGTCATCTGGTCGAACGCGGCCTTCCACGGCTGCGCGTTCGCCTGGACCCGGCCTTTGACGAAGTCGAGCTGGGCCCGGCTGACCATGACGCCCGGATGGGCGAAAACGGCCGGGGCGGCCTGGGCGGGGACAGCGACGAGGGTGGACAGGAGCACCATGAGTGCGCATAACAAGCGTGCCATCGGCGGACTCCGGACAGGGGGAGGGTGGGTTGACGCCCATGAAACACACCCCTGACATGCCGGGTCAAGCTGGTTAGGAAAGTTTCCTAAGAAATAAATCGCACGAAAAGGCCCCGGGAGGCGGTGCCTGCCGGGGCCGTGGTTGGAAGCGGGGCGTCCGTCTGGTCATCGCGACCTCCTTCCTAGGCGAGCACCTTCGCGACGAAGTCGTCGAGGTTCACCGACAGGCGCGCGACCTTGTCCTCCAGCGACAGGGTCTCGCCGCCCGCCAGCCGGTCGGTCGGCTTCAGGCCTCGCACGTACAGGGAACAGGCCAGGTCGGAGCACAGGTACGCGCCGACCGTGTTGCCCTGCCGACCGGCCGCGCCGACGCGGGGCGCCACGAACAGCGCCACGCCGGTACCGCCGTGGGAGGTCACGCAGACCGAGCAGACGGTCGTCTTGACGACGCTGCGCTTGACGCCCTGCGGGTAGCGCATGACGATGCCCGTCAGCTTCCCGTCGTGCTCGGTGACCAGGTAGCCCCGCTCGGGGGACTGCGGGTCGCGCCAGCCGAGGAAGTCGAGCACCTCCCAGTTGGTCTCGCGCAGGTCGCGCGGAAGGTTCAGGCGAGTCGCCTCGCCCTTGGAACAGTTCACGAACGAGGAGCGGATCTCTCGTTCTACCAGCGGAATCACCCGGCGACGTTAGCCGACCCCGCGAGTGGTTTCACCTGGTTTTACCGTCGGATGACCTCGGTGCCCGCCGGTACGGTGATCGTGTAGCGGGACACGCAGCCGGGGCACGGGGCGGCGTCGACGGTCAGGGTCCGGCCGTCCCACGACTCGTGCCAGCCGGGCTGGTCGAAGCTCCAGGAGATCTCCCGCTCGATCACCAGCCGACCGGTCTCGCCCTGCTTGACCTCGACCTCCGACCCCATGCCGCTGTGGTTGACCACGGTGATCGACGGCTCGAAGAACGCGTATTCGTGGCGGGCGCTCTCGGTCGACCGGCTGGCGAGCAGTTCCACCTCCGGGCTCGGCTCGTGGAGCACGGCCGAGGCGAAACCGATCGCGACGGCCCCCAGGAAGCCCACTGTCAGCAGGCCGCCGGCGATGCGCCAGCGCAGGCGCGTGGCCGCGTTCACGAGACCCTCAGGAAGCGCAGCACGGCGAGCACCCGGCGGTGGTCCTTGTCGTCGCCGGTCAGGTCGAGCTTGGCGAAGATGTTGTTGATGTGCTTGCCCACGGCGCTCTCCGAGACCGTCAGGGCCTCGGCGATGCCGGTGTTGGAGCGGCCCTCTGCGATCAAGGCCAGCACCTCCTTCTCTCGTCGGGTGAGGCGGTCGAGCGGGTCGCTGTGGCGGACCAGGAGCTGGGCGACGACCTCGGGGTCGAGGGCGGTGCCGCCCAGGGCCACCCGGCGCAGCGCGTCGAGGAACTCCGGCACGTCGGCCACCCGGTCCTTCAGCAGGTAGCCGACGCCGCTGGTGGCGGTGGAGAGCAGGGCGGTGGCGTAGCGCTCCTCGACGTACTGCGAGAGCACCACGATCGACATGTCGGGCCACTGCCGGCGCAGCACGAGCGCGGCGCGCAGGCCCTCGTCGGTGTGCGAGGGCGGCATCCGCACGTCGGTCACCACCAGGTCGGGCTGGTGCTCGTCGGCGGCGCGGAGCAGCCCTTCCGCGTCTTCCACGGCGGCCACGACCTCCATGCCGGCCGACCTGAGCACCCAGACGAGGCCCTCGCGCAGCAGCACCGAGTCTTCGGCGAGGACTACCCGCACGGCAGGTCCGCCCTGATCGTCGTCGGGCCGCCCTCGGGGCTGAGGATGGTCAGCGTGCCGTCGACCGAACCGGCCCGCTGGATGAGGCCGCGCAGGCCCGAGCCCTCGCCGGGGTCGGCGCCGCCGCCGCCGTCGTCGAGCACCTCGACGACCAGCCGGTCGCCGGTCCGCCGCACCGTCACGAACGCCTCGTGGGCCTTCGCGTGCTTGGCGACGTTGGTGAGCGCCTCCGACACCACGAAGAAGGCCACCGCCTCGATCGTCGGGGAGGGCCGCCGGCCGACGTCGACCGTCAGGCGGACCGGCACCGGCGACCGCGCCGCGACTCCGGACAGCGCCGCGTCGAGGCCCTGCTCGTCGAGCACCGCCGGGTGCAGGCCGCGCACCAGGTCGCGCAGCTCCTTGAGGGCCAGCTTGGCCTCGTCGTGCGCCTGCGCGATCGCCTTCGCGGCCGGTTCGGGCAGGTCGGTGAGGGTGGTGCGGGCCATCCCCAGGTTCATGGCCAGCCAGACCAGCCGGCGCTGGGCGCCGTCGTGCAGGTCGCGCTCCATCCGCCGCCGCTCGGCGTCGGCGGCGTCGATCACCTCCGCGCGGCTCTCGCGCAGGCTCTCGACCCTTTCCACCAGTACGTCACGGGCGCTCGGCCCCAGCAGCGACACGGCGGCCACCTCGTCGACCGAGGCGATCAGCCTGGCCGCCCACGGCCCGGCCACCGCCAGCGCCAGCGCCAGCAGTGCCACCATCGTGCCCTCGACGCCGAAGTCGTCGCGGGACCAGAAGACCGCCGCCACCACGGCCGACGCCAGCGCTCCCGACCAGGCCACCAGCATGGCGAACAGCCCGATCCCGGCGATCACCGGGGCGAGCAGGTGATAGGCCAGCTGCCGCCAGGTGCCGGGGTCGCGGATCTCGGCGTACAGGAACTTGATGGGGTTGCGGGACCCGCGCCCGCGCCGGACCGCCGGGATCTCGACGGACAGGAACGCCGCGAAGCGCCCCCGCTGCAGCCGGCTGAGCCGGGGGAGCAGCCAGAACATCAGCGGCAGTGCGACGAGCGGCACCACGATCGTCCAGATGAAGACGATCGACACGGCGGTCAGGGCGCCGATCACGGTCAGCGCCAGCAGCGCGACGGGCACCCCGGTCACCACGTGCGCGGTGCGCAGCCAGGTCGGGGCGGCCCAGTGGGATCGCATGCGGTCCCACGGAGTGAGCGTCTGGGTGAGGGCCATGGGGACAACCGTAGAGACCAGGCGGGTGTGGTCACCATGTCCGAGGTATCCGCGAAAAAGGTGAGGCCAGCACCACCTTTGTCCGCCGGGTAAAGGGCGCCGGTGTGGCGGCTACCGAGGATGAGTGAAAGAGTGGTGATTGTGGAGGATCATCGCCGTGCCGCCGAGCGCGTCCGCCAGGACCAGCGGCAGCGCGCCGCTCACCCGGCCGAACGCCGCTACGCCGATGCGTATCATCTCGCGCATCTGGCGGAATGGCACGGCGGGGCCGACCTCCGCGAGGCCGCCCGGGCCGTTCTGGAGAGAGAGCGCGAATTGACGGCGGAAGACAACGGCGAGCCCGGTCTGGCGGGCCGCACCTTCCAGGTGACCGCCCATCATCGCGGCGGCGACGTGATCATCGTGGTCAAGGGTGAGATCGACGCCCTGGCCGAGCCGGGCTTCCGCGACTACGTCCGCGGGCGTTCCGGCGAACGGGTCGTCTTCGACCTCGCCGAGCTGAATTTCATCGACAGCGCCGGCCTGCAGGTCCTGATCGACGCCCATCGCCGCGGCCCCGCCGCCTACTGCGCGCTGACCCCACGGGTCGCGCGACTGTTCGACCTGCTGGGCCTGCGAACCCGAATGAGTGTGTACGAAACGGTCGACGAGGCCTTCGCCTAGAAGAGCCCCACGACCGTTTCCGATCATGGGGCTCTCCCTTGCCGACTACACGGGGCAGGTGCTGCGGTATTCGTCGATCGCCGAGCCGGACGGGCCGGGGCAGATGAACTGCGAGTAGCGGGTGTCCTCGTCGACGAAGCGCTTCAGCCAGGCCACGAACTGCTTGGCGAAGGGCGTGTTGGTGGTCTGCGGGAAGAAGTGGCTGGCGTTGTTCAGCTCCAGGTACGCCTTCTCCGTCTGGGTGATGCTGTTGTAGAACGGGCTGGCGTGCGTCGACGGGGAGGCGACGCTGTCGCTCTCACCGGCCACGATCAGGGTCGGCACGCGCACCGAACCCCAGGTCTTGTCGGTGTTCCACGGCGCGATCGGCACGGCGGCCTTGAGCGACGGCCGGTCCTCGGCGGCGTGCAGGGTGCCGCCGCCGCCCATCGAGTGGCCGGCGACCGCGAGGCGGTTGCGGTCGATGCGGTTGCGTACCGTGGTCGAGCTGCTGTTGACCAGGTAGTCGAGGGCGGCCAGGAGCTGGTTGCCCCGGCTGGCGGGCTGGTCGAGGGTCGAGTTGGTCTCGATGCCGATGACGACGAAGCCGTGCGAGGCCAGGCGCGGGCCTAACCACTCCAGGCTGGACCAGCGGGCGGTGTAGCCGGGGGAGATGGCGATCGCGCCGAAGGTGCCCTGGCTGGTGTCGGTCGGGTAGTAGATGGTGCCGCCGCCGAAGCCGCTGACGAGCGAGGAGACGCTCGCGGTGGCGACGGAGAACGGGCCGCGCGAGGCCTCCAGGATCGCGTTGGTGGGGGCCGGGCCGCGCTCGAATCCGGCGGCGTGCGCGGCGGGGGCGAGGGTGACGGCGGTCCCGGTCGTCAGGGTGAACGCGAGGGCGAGCGTGGCGAAGCGGGACAGACGGGACGAGAAGTGGGGTCGCAAGGGGGGTTCTCCCGGTTCTCGGACGAGCCGCTGTGTTGCGGGCGCGTTACCGGCTCCGCACGACGACCCGATCGGAATTGCTGACTGCGTCATCGTCGGGATCGAACCGGGGGTGGCGCATCGGCGAAATCACCGGTCCGGCGACGCCGGATGCGCGCAATGAAAAAGGAGCTATCCTGGTGAGTTGCGGGCCCCAACACCGCGCAAATCACATAGCTCCGTTGGAGAGGATAGCACTCGCGTGGCCAATCGTCAAGTCCTCGATTTGGAGCAGAGCCGGATCAACCAGCTCTACGAACGGCTCGACAGTGTCCGGCGGCGTACGGCCGAGGCGCTGAAGGCCGAACACGCCAAAGGCGTCTCCGGCGGCACCCACCAGGCCCGTGTCGAGCGCGAGGTGTTCGCCACCGAGCACGCCCGGAGGCTCGCCCAGCTCAACGGGGTCGAGCGCGGCCTGTGCTTCGGCCGCATCGACGACGTGCTGGAGGAGACCCTCTACATCGGCCGGGTCGGCCTGCGCAACGAAGACCACGAGACGATCCTGGTCGACTGGCGCGCTCCCGCGGCCCGCCCCTTCTACGCGGCCACCCCGACCTACCCCGGGACGCTGGTCCGCCGCCGCCACCTGCGGACCAAGGGCCGCACCGTGGTCGGCGTCGACGACGAGGTCTTCGACCTCGACCGCGAGAACGTGGACGGCGGCTTCGTCGGCGAGGCCGCGCTGCTGGCCGCCCTCGGCCGCAGGCGCACCGGCCGCATGGGCGACGTCGTGGCCACCATCCAGACCGAGCAGGACAGGGTGATCCGCTCCGGCCTGCACGGCACCCTCGTCGTCCAGGGCGGCCCCGGCACCGGCAAGACCGTCGCGGCCCTCCACCGCGCCGCCTATCTCCTGTACGCCTACCGCGAGACCCTGGAACGCCGCGGCGTCCTGGTCGTCGGCCCCAACACCACCTTCCTGCGCTACATCAGCCAGGTCCTGCCCTCGCTCGGCGAGACCGATGTGGTCCTGGCCGGAACCGGCGACCTGTTCCCCGGGGTCAGGGCCACCGTCGGCGACGACCCGTTCGAGGCCGTCATCAAGGGCGACCTCGGCATGGTCCTGGCGATCGCGAACGCGGTGGCCGGCCGGCAGCGGGTGCCCGAAGGCGACCTGGAGATCCGCGTCGACGGGATGGACCTGGTGGTGCCGCACCACCTCTGCGTCGCCGCGCGCGACCGGGCCAGGAACTCGGGCCGTCCCCACAACGTGGCACGCAAACTGATGGTCCTCGACCTGCTCCGCGCGCTCGCCATCGACGAGACGGCCAAGCTCGACCGCCCGGCGGACGCCGACGAGCTGGCGTACATCAGGAAGGTCCTCTGGCACGAACCGCCGGTCAGGGCCGCGATCGACGCCCTGTGGCCGGTCGTCACCCCGCAGGAGCTCGTCCGGGACCTGCTCGGCAAGGACCCCGGCGACCCGTGGACCACCGGCGACGTGCCGCTCCTCGACGAGGCCGCCGAACTGCTCGGCGAGGAGCCGGGAACCGCCAGGAAGAACGACGAGCGGGCCGAGCGGGAGCTGTTCGCCCGCGAGGTGCTCACCGTGACGGGCGTCGAGGAGATCGACGCGGCCCTGCTGGCCGACCTGAACGCCACGCCGGGCGAGGAGATCACCACCGCCCAGCGGGCCGAGCGCGACCGCAAGTGGATCTACGGCCACGTCATCGTGGACGAGGCCCAGGAGCTCTCCGCGATGGCCTGGCGCATGATCATGCGACGCATCCCCACCCGCTCGATGACGATCGTCGGCGACGTCGGCCAGACCGGCTCCCCGGCCGGCGCGACGAGCTGGGCCGAGATGCTCGACCAGTACGTCACCTGGCGCGAGGAGCGCCTGACCGTCAACTACCGCACCCCCGAGGACGTCATGGACGCCGCCGCCGAGGTCCTGAAGGAGTTCGCGCCCGACCAGGAACCCCCGATTTCGGTTCGGCCCGCCGAAGAGCCGCCCCGGGTGGTCCCGATCGGACAGGCCGGGCTGAACGACGTGCTCAAGGCGGAGATCGACGCCGCCGCGAAGGACCTCCTCGTGGACGGCGAGGGCCGTCTGGCCATCATCACGTCCGGTGAACGCTATGCGGAAGTCGCGTCCCTGGTCCCGGAAGCCGTTACGCTCGATCCGCTGGACTCGCCGGTGGCGCTGATGACCGTGACGACCTCAAAAGGGCTCGAATTCGACGGCGTCATCGTGCTGTGGCCCGAAGAACTGGCAGGCCGCGACCTCTATGTGGCGATGACCCGGGCGACCCGCCGCCTGGTTCTGATCCACGAGCAGGAGCTGCCGCCGACGCTCGCCGGGCTCAGTAAATAGGACTATCCTTGTAGGAAATACCGGGAGGCGACATGGGGCGGACGGAATCCGACACGCCGGTCACCGCGGCGATCCACGCCGCCCGGTGGATCCGCGAAGCCGCCGTCGACGACGACCTCGGCCACCACTGGCTCGCCAACCCCGATGTCGGCGGCAAGTCGGCCAACGCCGGACATTCGGCCACGCTCTATTCGGGCGCCGCCGGAATCGTCCTGTTCCACCTGGAGCTGGCCACCGCGACAGGTGACCAGTCCTACCTCGACGAGGCCATCGCCGGCGCCGACCACCTGGTGACGATGTCCGGTTCGATCAACGACCCGACCTTCTACCACGGCCTGATGGGCCTGGTCTTCGCGCTGACCGAGTCCTACTGGGCGACGGGCGACGCGACCCACCAGGTGGCGGCCGAGCGCATCGCCGAGCGAGTCCTGGCCACGCGCCGGCCGTCGAGCGAAGGCACGACCTGGACCGGCGACGTGTCCCAGCGCGGCGACGGCGGCATCGCGCTCGGCCTCCTGCACATCGCCGGCATGCTCGGCCGCGACGACTTCGAGAAGGTCGCCATCGCGACGGGCCGCCACATCGCGGGCCAGGTCGTTCCCGGCCACCAGTTCGGCGTCGAGTCGGGCGACCTTCCGGTTGACGCGGTGACTCCCGGGTTTCTTTCCGGTACGGCCGGCTCCGGGTTCCTCATGGCGCGCCTTTATGGCGTGACGGGCGACGGGATGTTCCTGGCGGCGGCCCGGCGGGCCGCCGACTTCGTGCGGATGGTCAGCTCCGTCAGCGACAAGTGCGCGCTGGTGCCGCATCACGTTCCGCATGCTCGGGCCCTCAACTACCTGGGGTTCTGCTCCGGGTCCGCCGGGGTGGCGCGGCTGTTCCACGAGCTCTACCGGGTGACCGGCGACCCCGGCGACCTCGACTGGGTGGAGCGGCTGGCGCGCGGCGTCATCAACAGCGGGGTGCCGGAACGGCGCAGCGAGGGCTACTGGAACGTGGCATGTCAGTGCTGCGGGGCCGCCGGGCTGGTCGAGTTCTTCGTGGGGCTCTGGGCGGCGACGGGGACGCGTGAATACCTCGACGTCGCGGGTGAGCTCGGCGACGACCTGATCGAGCGGGCGACCCGCGATGACGGGCGGGGGATGCGCTGGTACCAGGCGTACCGGCGGCTGCGGCCTCACGAGATCACGGCTGACACCGGATACATGGTCGGTGCGGCGGGGATCGGGGTGGCGCTGCTGCATCTGGCCGCCGCCCGCGAGGGGCGCGACGCCCGGCGGGTGATCCTGCTGCCGGACAATCCGTTCCCGGCTATTCCGGTTCCGGCTGACTCCCTCTGAGCGGGGCGTGTTCTGCCTGGAAACGATCACCCAGTCGTGCGCACTTGCCATGGTGAACAGGTGATGGACGATACTTCCGATCATGACGGACATGTCCATCGCCCATGAGCACGCCTGCTATATCGCTCCGGCGGCCGGAGGCCTCATCAGCTCGTCATGGTGCAGTTCGGCGTTCGAGGACACACTCCGTTCGCTTCCTCGGGACATCACCGAAGAGCAGGTCACCAGTTCTGAGTTACTCCTCTATCAGGACCACAGGCTGGAAATCTACTTCGTCCCCTTCGACTGGGTGAACGCCGACGCCCAGGTCATGCTCGTCGGCCTGACGCCGGGCCGCCAGCAGATGCACCTGGCCGTACGGACCGCGGTCCGGGCTCTGCAAAACGGCAGGACTCTTGGCGAAGCGCTCAAAGAAGCCGATGAACTGGGAAGCTTCGCCGGTTCCATGCGTACCAACATGATCTCGATGCTGGACGGGATCGGCCTGCACGATGTGCTTGGACTCGACAGCACGGCCAGGTTTTTCGCGGACCGATCTGATCTTCTCGCCAGCACGTCGGCTGTCTGTCACGCCGTATTCGTCCGCGGGGCGAACTACTCTGGATCTCCTGCGATCGATCGTCATCCCGTGCTCACGGCATTTGCGCGTCAGGTTCTCGACAAGAACCTCGAAATGGTCCCCGATGCTCTGGTGATCCCCTTGGGTAAGGCGGCGAGTACGGCCATTGGGCTCACCACCGTCTCGCCAGAGAGAGTTCTCACCGGTTTTCCGCACCCTTCCGGCGCCAACGGGCATCGGCCGCGTCTGTACGCCGAGCGACGCCACGAGATGGCTCAGAGAGTCAAAGATTGGGCCCGGTTTTCAGGCCGTTGACGGTCCTGGCGTCATCCAGAACCGGGACGCGTTGACGCCCGGGGGGAGGGGCGTCCTCCCTCCTCCCGGGCGCCGGTCACGTGGTCCGAGCTACGAGCCGTACACCTCGAACTCGGAGATCTGCGCCGCCGGCCAGCCGGTGTTGCCGGTGACGTTCAGGCGCAGGTAGCGCTGACTGCTGGCGGTGAACGTGATGGTCACCGTGTTGCCGCTCGAGGGGTTGAAGACCCGTCCGGCCGAGGCCGAGAGCGTGTTCCACGTCGAGTTGTTCGTCGAGCCGAGGACCGACAGGGTCTGGGTGCGGGTCGCCCAGGCGGCTGCCGGGGGCAGCTTCAGGACGACGCGTCCGACCGTGCGGTTCTGGCCGAGGTCGACGGTGATCGTCTGGGGGAAGGCGTTGTTGGCGCTCTCCCAGTACGTGTTGGCGTTGCCGTCGACCGCGTTGCCGGGGCCGTAGTTCTGGGCGACGCCGCTGGCCGTGGCCGGCTGGCCCTGCGCCAGGTTCCCCACCGGCTGCGGGGAGGGACTCGGCGAGGGGGACGGAGACGGAGACGGAGAGGGTGAGGGGGACGGCGACGGCGAGGCGCCGGGGGTGCCGTACACCTCGGCCGAGGAGAGCTGTGCGGCGGGCCAGCCGGTGTTACCGGTCACGACGACGCGCACGTATCGGACCGTGGCCGGGGTGGTGTTGATGGACACCGTGTTCCCGGTCGCCGGGTTGAAGGTGCGTCCCGCCGAGGCGGAGAGCGTCGTCCACGAGGAGTTGTTCGTGGAGCCCTCGATGGCGATGGTCTGGGTGCGGGTGTTCCAGGCGGTGGGAGGCGGCAGCTTCAGGTCCACCCGCTGGACGTTGACCGGGGCGCACAGGTCGATGAACAGCGTCTGCGGGAAGGCGTTGTTGGCGCTCTCCCAGTAGGTGTTCGGGTCGCCGTCCACCGCGTTCTGCGGCACGAAGTTCTGGTTGGTGCTGGTGGCCGTGACCGCCTTGTTCCGCGCCAGGTCACCGGTGCCGGGGTTGCAGACCGACGGGCTCGGCGAGGGAGACGGCGAAACGGGGGGCGAAGGCGACGGCGAGGGGCTCACCGGCGGGCTCGGTGACGGTGAGGTCGGCGGGTTCCCGCCACCCGGATAGATGTAGTTCGGGTTCGGCCAGGTGCCCGTGCAGGTCGTGCTGCTGGGGGACCAGCCCGTGTTGCCGCCCAAGTCCGTCATGACGAACCCGCCGCCCACACAGTTGTGGATCGCGGTCCCGGCGCCGATGTAGCTCGCTCTGACGTTCTCGAACGTCATCCGCCCGCCGGACTGGGCCTGGATCATGTACGTGCCCGTACCGGCGATGTTGACGTTCTTGAAGTTGACCGTCTGGGTGGTGCCCTCGATGAGGTGGATGGCGGCGTATGAGCTGTCGATGATGTCGGTGTCGGTCACGTTGATCGTGGCGTTGACCCCTTCGTTGAGGCCGGAGAACCAGATCGCGCCCACGCCGAACTGCCAGTTGTAGTCATTGTTGCCGGTCCGGATCAGGGTGTTCCTGGCGACCGTGTGGGTGCCGGCGACAGCGGTGCCCG
The DNA here is from genome assembly GCF_001570545.1 of Herbidospora mongoliensis. GTDB lineage: Bacteria > Actinomycetota > Actinomycetes > Streptosporangiales > Streptosporangiaceae > Herbidospora > Herbidospora mongoliensis. Next base: position 367,278 of record NZ_BBXD01000010.1, read on the forward strand.
AGCCGGAGTTGACGCCCGGATAGCGGTTGGCGATGTGGATGCCGCCGCCGTTGGACAGGGTGTCGGAGACCACGTTGTCGGTGATCTTTATGTCCCGGCCGCCGTAGGTGACGATGTTGTTGGCCAGGATCGGCGCGATCACCGTGTTGAACGTGAACGAGTTGTTGACGTTCGCGATCCGGTCGGGCCACATGGCCAGGCCGTCGTCGCCGGTGTTGCGGACGAAGGTGTTGGTCACCGTCGAGTTCGTCACGCCGGTGTGGAAGTTCACGCCGTCGGCGATCTGGTCGAAGATCCGGGAGTTGCGGATCGTGAAGTTGTTCATGGGGCCGTCCATCCAGGCCCCGACCTTGGTGTCCTCCATCCAGACGTTGTCGATGACCGAGTCGGTCATCGCACCGCCGAAGGCGTTCACCTGGTCGTTGTCCTCACGTTCGCGGATGTCGCCGCGGATGGCCAGGTCGCGCACGACCACGTTGCGGCTGGGGCCGCCGGCCTCGTGGGGGCGGATGCCGCCCTGGTAGCCGCCGCCGGCGACGTACTTGCCGTAGATGCCGACCGCGCGGTTGCGCTGCGTCGGGTGGCGGCCGGTCAGCTTGGTGTGCCAGGGGCCCGACCCGCGCAGGGTGACGCCGTCGACGACGACGTGGTCCCAGAGGGTGTACGTGCCCTCGGGGACGTACACCTCCTTGCCCTGGGCCTTGCCCGCGTCGACCGCGGCCTGGAAGGCGGCCGTGGAGTCGGTCGCGGAGTTGCGGGCGGCGCCGAAGTCGTCGACCGACAGGGATCCGGCCGGGCGCCCGATCGGGGCGGGGGCCACCTCGAAGTCGGCCAGGTCGACCGTGATCGGGACGTTCGACTGGGCCTGGACCCGGATCTTCGTGCCGGCCTGGTAGGTCTGGCCGAACTGGGTCTGGGTCTCGTCGTAGAAGTGGTGGGGGTTGGTGTCACCCGGGTTGTTGTTGAACGGGTAGCCGCCGTAGTACCAGCCGTACACCGAGGTCAGGGAGATGTCCTTGAGCTTGGTGCCGCCGACGCGGATGTCGGCGTTGATCGTCTGGCCCTGGCCGCCGTTCGCGTCGGGGATGCTGTAGCGCACCGTCATCGCGTTGGCGGGTTTGGTCAGGGTGAACTCGACGTACTCGCCCGGGGCGTCGATCGTGACGGCCCGGCGGCCGGAGGCCTCGGAGGGGAGCGTCGTGTAGATCCGGTTGGGCCCGATGAGGCTGCCGTTGTGGGCGGCATCCTCGGCCTCGAACTCGGTGAACGGGACGGTCGCGCCGCGACCCGGGACGCCCCACGGGGAGTCGGCCGAGACGGCTGCGGCTGCGGTGCCGGTGAGACTGGGGATGGCCACCGCGCCCGCCGCGATCAGGGCGGCGCTCGCGAGGACGGCGGACAGACGGCGTGATCGGTTTACCGATGTGGGCATCGGCGGGCCCTTCTAGTCAGGTGCGGGCTCGCGCCGCCGCCGGGGGGCCGGCGAGTGACACGAGCCATAGGGGGTGCTCGGCGCCTCCGTCGCGATCGGTGGTGCCGAGATGTCCACACCATAGGATGGCTAACAGAAGTCCGCAATATTTCAACTTGATTTCGCAAAAGGTCTCCTCTGGGGCCATCTGACACGCCCTGACCCGCGTGGTCATGGGCCCGGGACCGCCCCACGTGCCCGGTCTTGCTCTTCGCCAGCGCCATTGACCTGGCCTTTTGGGCACTCTGATGGGGTCGGTACGCAAACTTTCGGCCAACTGTCAGGGATGTGACGTGTGTAACGTTCATATGTCCCGAGGCGGGCGGACAGAACACGTAAGCGCGCGTATCTCCTCGCAAATCATCGTCGCGGCGGCGCTACCTGGACTGTTGGTTAACCAGAGGTGACTCCATGATCGAGACCTGGTGGGCGGAAAACGCTCTCATGGCGGATCGGCATCGTCGGAATGCAAGCAGGTTGCGTGGATCGGGCGTATAGTTTGCGTTGTGACACGTCGACTTGCAGAGGTAGCGAAGAAAGTCGGAGTCAGCGAGGCCACCGTCAGCCGGGTGCTGAACGGCAAGCCGGGCGTCTCCGACGCGACCCGCGCGGCTGTGCTGACCGCCCTAGACGTCCTTGGCTACGAGCGCCCGACGCAGCTCCGGGGGGAGCGCGCCCGCCTGGTCGGCCTGGTCCTGCCCGAACTGGGCAACCCGATATTCCCGGCACTGGCCGAGGTCGTCGGCGGCGCCCTCGCGCAGCGCGGCTTCACCCCCGTGTTGTGCACCCGCACGGCGGGCGGGCTCTCCGAGTCCGACTACGTGGAGATGCTCCTGGAGCAGCAGGTCTCCGGCGTGGTCTTCGCGGGCGGTCACTACATGGAGGCCGACGCGCCCCATGAGCACTACCTCCGGCTGCTCGACATCGGCCTGCCGGTCGTGCTGGTGAACGCCGCGAGCGACAACCTCGAATTCCCGCGCGTCTCCACCGACGACGCGGTCGCGGTGGAACAGGCCTTCAGCCACCTGGTCTCGCTCGGTCACGAGCGGCTGGGAATAGTGCTGGGCCCCGAAGATCACATACCGTCACGGCGCAAGCTGGCCGCGGTCACCGCGGCGGCGGAGAAGGCCGGCCTCGAAGAGGTGGCCGTCGAACACGCGATGTTCTCCCTCGAAGGCGGCCAGGCCGTGACCAACCGGTTGATCCGGCTCGGCGTCACCGGCATCATCTGCGCCTCCGACCCGCTGGCACTTGGAGCGATCCGGGCGGTCCGCCGCATGGGCATGTCGGTCCCCGAAGACATCTCGGTGGTCGGCTTCGACGACTCGAACTTCATGAACTGCACCAACCCGCCGCTGACCACGGTCCGCCAGCCCATCGAGGCCATCGGCCGCGCGGCGGTGACCCTGCTGGTCAACCAGATCGACGGCGCCCAGGTGACGGCGGAGGAACTCCTCTACGAGCCCGAGCTCGTCGTCCGCGGGTCGACCGCCCCGGCGCGAGTCCGCATCGGAGTCTGACCTCCGGCTTCAGATCTCCGAAGCCCCGCCTTCTCCGGAAGCGCGGGGCTTCGTCATGTCCGGACTCAGATCGTGGAACTCCTGGACGTGCTGGTCGCATCTAACCCATGCAACTGTCGTTCCAGTTCATCTGATCGTCGCTTCCGTGCGTGCTGCCGGGAGCTTGTTTGCAGGTCGATCTCGATGTTTGACTGGAACGGTCATGAGCCTGTCAGGGGACACCTCAAGCACGACAGAGCCCCACGCGCGACCATCAAGGCAGGTCGCCCTCGCGACCTGCGGGTTCTTGTTTCGATCGCGTTCACTACGGCGCACTGTCACTTTTTTGCATCTTGAGTGCCAGACTCTTGCTAGGCAATGTCCGTCTCTGTATGTTTCTCGCAACCGGTAACACGAAGCGGACTCGTAACTCCACCTTCATCGATCGGGCCTTCGGGGGGCTCGTTCCGGAACTTGCCAGACGGACAGGTGCTCTCAAGGTGTCGTGGTTGGCCACGGCAGGAGGGAATCATTGATGCAATCCCGTAAATTCGCGACGTTGCTGGCCGTGGCGGGGCTTACCCTCGCCGCTGCGGCGTGTGGCTCGGAAGAGACCCCGGCTCCGCCGGCTGCGGCCCCGTCCGGCGGTTCGGCCCCGGCCGCCGTCGAGAACGCGCCCGTGTCGATCAGCGTGGGCTGCCAGCCTCCGAAGACGAACCCCAAGGAGCGCGCGCAGTGGGACGCGGACGTCACCGCGTTCCAGGCGAAATTCCCCTACATCACGATCGAGAGCAAGGACGCCTTCCCTTGCATCGTTCCTGAGACCTTCCAGGCCAAGCTCGCCGGTGGCCAGATGGAAGACCTGTTCTACGTCTACTACACCGACGCCGCCCGGATCATCGGAGCCGGCCAGGCCGCCGACATCACTCCTTACCTGAGTGAGGCGCCGGCGTTCGCGGAGATCCGCCCCGACGTGAAGGGCGTGTTCGAGTCAGGCGGCAAGACCTTCGGCGTGCCGCGTACGAACTACGCGACCGGCCTGGTCTACAACCGCAAGCTCTTCACCGAGGCCGGGCTCAACCCCGACATGCCGCCCAAGACCTGGGCTGAGGTGCAGGACGCGTCGAAGAAGATCGCCGCGCTCGGCAACGGCACCGTCGGCTACGGCGAGTACTCCGCCGGCAACACCGGCGGCTGGCACTTCACCTCGTCGATCTACGCCCGCGGTGGCGCGATCACGAGCGAGGACGGCAAGACCGCCGCCTTCAACAGTGAGCAGGGCAAGGCCGTCCTGGAGAACCTCCGCAAGATGCGGTGGGACGACAACAGCATGGGCACCAAGCAGCTGCACCGCTGGGAAGACCTCATGCGCCTGATGGGCTCCGGCAAGCTCGGCATGATGATCGGCGCTCCCGACGTCGTCCAGGCGGTCAACAACGACTTCAAGGGCAAGTTCGAGGACTACGGCGTGACCGCGCTCCCCGAGTCGACCCAGTCGCTGTCCGGCGGCGACGGCTACATGTTCAACGCCAAGGCCACGCCCGACCAGATCAAGGCCGGTCTGAAGTGGCTCGAGTTCAAGTTCCTGACCCCGGGCCAGGGCCAGTTCGACTACGCGCGGAACAAGGCCGACGGCCTTCCGACGGGCCTGCCTCTCACCGACCTGTTCGGGACCGCCGCTGCCGGCGTCAAGATCCAGGCCGACCGTGAGGCGAACGCCAACGTCCCGACGGAGCACTTCGCGCCGTATGTCGAAGGCACCAAGTCGGTGACCTTCAAGCTGGAGCCGGTCAAGGCCCAGGAGATCTACGCCGTCCTCGACACCCCGATGTCGGCGGTCCTCACTCGCCAGGACGCCAACATCGACGAGTTGCTGGCCGAAGCGGAAGAGAAGGTCAACAAGCTGCTCGCAGCGGGCTGATCCACACAGCCGGGGGCCGGTCGTACGGGCCGGCCCCCGTCACACGTTGAGATTGTGAGCGTAAACCGATGACGACCCTCTCCGCGAAGGGTGACCGGCGGCGCCCCCCCGGGGCCATGCGGCGGGCGCTGAGCCGGAACCTCACCGCCTACGGCTTCCTCTCCGGGGCGCTGATCTGCTTCGCGTTCTTCTCCTGGATCCCGATGGTCCGGGAGTTCATCCTGTCCTTCCAGAAGACCAACTTCGTGAACTCGACGGAGTGGGTCGGCCTGGAGAACTTCCGGACGATCTTCGCCGACTCCGCCTTCTTCGCCGCCTGGGCGAACACCCTGGTGTTCACCGGCCTGGCCCTGGTCTTCGGCTACGTCGTCCCGTTCATCGCCGCGATCGTCCTGAACGAGCTTCGCCACGCGAAGAGCTACCTGCGCCTCATCGTCTACTTGCCGGTGATGCTGCCGCCGGCCGTGGCCGTGCTGCTGTTCAAGTGGTTCTACGACCCGGGCCCCGGCCTGTTCAACCAGGTCCTCGGCTTCGTCGGGATCCCGCCGCTGAGCTGGCTCGACTCGACCACGACCGCCCTGCCCTCGCTCGTCATCGTCTCCACCTGGATGAACCTCGGCACCGGCACGCTGATCTACCTCGCGGCCCTGCAGAGCATCCCCAGCGAGCTGTACGAGGCGGCCGAGCTCGACGGCGCCGGTCTGTTCAAGCGCGTGTGGCACGTCACGATCCCGCAGACGCGGCTGATCCTGCTCGTCATGCTGCTGCTGCAGATCGTCGCGACGATGCAGGTCTTCATCGAGCCGTTCCTGCTCACGGGCGGCGGCCCGGAGAACGCGACCATGACCGTGGCGTACCTGATGTACCAATACGCGTTCAGCTTCGGGAACTTCGGCGGCGGCGGCGCCCTCGGACTGATGCTGATGCTCGTGCTCATCGTCTTCTCCGCCTTCTACCTGCGCCTCTCGCGCGACCGCACCTAGCCGAGACCGGCAGAGAGAGGAGGTACACCGATGTCGCAGAGCACCGTCCAGCGCCCGCCCAACGTGGCGAGGCACGAGAAGCCCTCGCCCCGCGAGAACCGCAGGCGCAAGAAGAAGAAGGAACAGCCCCAGCAGTTCCGCGGCCTGGTGTCGCCCCACACGCTCACCACCCGACGCGGGAAGACCATCTACTGGACCGTCCTGACGGTCGTCGTGGTCGGATTCACGGCCGCGTTCGTCTTCCCGCTCTACTGGATGGTCACCGGCGCGATGAAGTCGCCCGACGAACTCGTCGCGGTGCCGCCGACCTTCTTCCCCACAGAACTGAACTTCTCGGTGTACGCCGAGGCATGGGACCTGCTCGACCTGGGCCTGTTCCTGAAGAACACGCTGATCTACGCGGCGGGCGCCTGGGTGTTCACCCTGGCGATCGACGTGTCGGCGGCCTACGCCCTGTCGAAGCTCCGGCCGATCTTCGGCAAGGTCGTGCTGGCGCTGGTCCTGTCGACCCTGATGATCCCCCCGATGGTCATCCTGCTGCCGGCCTACCTGACCGTGGTCGAGGTGCCCATCTTCGGGTGGAACCTGCTGAACACTCCGTGGGCGATCTGGCTGCCCGCGGCCGCCAACGGGTTCTTCATCTTCCTGCTCAAGCGGTTCTTCGACTCGATCCCGCGTGAGCTGCTCGAAGCCGCCCAGATCGACGGCGCGTCTCCGATGCGTATCCTCTGGTCGGTGGTTCTTCCGGTCTCGCGGCCGATCCTGGGGGTGGTCTCCATCCTCGCGGTGGTCAACGTCTGGAAGGACTTCGTCTGGCCTTTGCTCGTCCTGCCGGACAGCGAGAAGATGCCCATCAGCGTCGGCATCTCCTCCTTGTCGGCTCAGATGCCGCAGAACGTCCTGATCGCGGCCCTCGTCATCGCGAGCATCCCGGCGATCCTGGTGTTCCTGGTGTTCCAGCGCAGCATCATGGCCGGTCTGACGGCGGGAAGCCTAAAAGGCTGACCGTGTCGCCAGTGTCGCCCACTCTCCAATAAAGCCTAAGGAGTTGTTCCAGCATGCCCGAAACGTGGTGGCGGGGGGCCGCGATCTACCAGGTCTACCCACGCAGCTTCGCCGACGGTAACGGCGACGGCATCGGCGACCTCGCCGGTCTGCGCGGCCGCCTGGCCTACCTCGCCGACCTGGGGATCAACGCCGTGTGGCTCACGCCCTGGTATCCGTCCCCGATGGCGGACGGCGGTTACGACGTGGCCGACTACCGGGCGATCGAGCCGTTGTTCGGCGACCTGGCGGAGGCGGAGGGGTTCATCGCGGAGGCCCACGAGCTGGGCATCAAGGTGATCATCGACGTCGTGCCGAACCACCACTCCGACCAGAGTGAGTGGTTCAAGGCGGCGCTCGCGGCCGGCCCCGGCTCGCCCGAGCGGGAGCGGTTCTGGTTCCGCGACGAGCCCGGCGACTGGAAGTCGATCTTCGGCGGCCCCGCGTGGACCCAGGTGGACGACGGCCAGTGGTACCTGCACCTGTTCGCGCCCGAGCAGCCCGACTTCAACTGGACCAACCCGGAGGTCCACCAGGAGTTCCAGGACGTCCTGCGGTTCTGGTTCGACCGCGGCGTCGACGGCATCCGGATCGACTCGGCGGCCGTCCTGGTGAAGAACTTCGAGGGTGGCGACCCCGACGGCTACACCGACCTGCCCGAGGTGCACGACGTGTACCGGGGCTGGCGGAGCCTGGCGGACAGCGAGTACACCGACCGGATCTTCATCGGTGAAGTCTGGTTCCCCGACCAGGAGCGGTTCGCCCGCTACCTGCGGCCCGACGAGCTGCACACCGCCTTCAACTTCGACTTCCTGGCCTGCCCCTGGGAGCCGGTGGCGCTGCGCGCCTCCATCACCCAGACGCTGGAGACGCACCTGCCTCTCGGCGCGCCCCCCACGTGGGTGCTGTCGAACCACGACGTGACCCGCGTGGTGACCCGCTACGGACGCGAGATCACCTCCTGGGACCACGGCGCCCGCCGTGACGGCTTCCCCTCGAACCTGGAGCTCGGCTACCGCCGGGCCAGGGCCGCGGCGCTGCTGGCGATGGCTCTGCCCGGTGGCGTGTACATCTACCAGGGCGAGGAACTGGGCCTTCCTGAGGTCGACGACATCCCGAACGACCTGCGGGAAGACCCGATGTGGGTGCGTTCGGGGCACACCGTGCCGGGCCGCGACGGCTGCCGCGTGCCGCTGCCGTGGTCGGGCCAGGAGAAGCCCTTCGGTTTCGGTACGGGCGATCCGTGGCTGCCCCAGCCCGCCGACTGGAACAAGCTGACCGTGGAGGCCCAGCGCGAGGACCTCGGCTCGATGCTGACCCTCTACCGGACCGCGCTCAAGCTGCGCGGCGAACTGCTCGGCGACGGCACCCTGACCTGGTGCGAGTCACGCGACGACGTGCTCGCCTTCCAGCGGGAGTCGGGCCTGGTCTGCGTCGTCAACCTGGGCGCCGAGTCCGCGCCGCTGCCGCCGCACACCGAGGTGCTGCTGTCCAGCGGCCCTCTGGAGGGCGACGAACTGCCCTCCGACACCGCCGTCTGGTTGCGCTGACGGCGGCTCTCTGTCTCGGGTCCGTGACCGCTCGTGGGAAGGCGGTCACGGGCCCGCGCCAATTCGGGGGATGCACACATGGCATTGATCGAGGCCCAAGGGCTGGAGAAGCGTTATCCGGGCACCGACGTGAAAGCGGTGGCCGGGATCGGGTTCCAGGTGGAACGCGGGGAGGCCTTCGGGTTCCTCGGGCCGAACGGGGCCGGGAAATCGTCCACGATGCGGATGCTGGCCTGCGTCTCCCGGCCCAGCGGCGGGACCCTGCGCATCCTCGACCGGGATCCGGTCAGCCACGGCCGTGAGTTACGCGCCCGGCTCGGGGTGGTGCCGCAGGACGACGCGCTCGACCTGCAACTGACGGTCCGCGAGAACCTGATCGTGTACGGCCTGTACTTCGGCCTCTCCCTGACGCACATGCGGGCCAAGAGCGCCGAACTGCTGGAGTTCGCCCAGCTCGCCGAGAAGGCGGGAGAGCGGGTCGAACACCTCTCCGGCGGCATGCGGCGGCGGCTGACGATCGCCCGGTCCCTGGTCAACGACCCGGACATCCTGCTCCTCGACGAGCCGACCACCGGCCTCGACCCGCAGGCCCGCCACATCCTGTGGGACCGCCTGTTCCGCCTGAAGAGCGCCGGCGTGACCCTGATCCTCACCACCCACTACATGGACGAGGCCGAGCAGCTCTGCGACCGCCTGGTGATCATGGACAAGGGCCTGATCGCCGACGAGGGCACCCCCCGCGAACTGATCGAGCGGCATGTGACCCGCGAGGTGCTGGAACTCCGCTTCCCGCCGGGAGAGCAGGAGGCGGCAGGCGAGAAGCTCGGCGGCGACGTCGAGGTGCTGCCCGACCGCCTGCTCTGCTACGCCGACGACGGCGACGCGGTCCTGGGCCGCGTCACCGAACTGGGCCTCCACCCGCTGACCGCCCTGGTCCGCCGGGCCACGCTGGAGGACGTCTTCCTCCGCCTCACCGGCCGATCGCTGACCGACTGATGCCCGGTTCGACGCGCCAGGCGGGGGTGGGCTGATGCTGCCGGCGTTCGTCTACTGGCTGTTCCGCTACCGCCGCACGTGGCAGTCCACGGCTGTCGTCTCGATCGCCAACCCCCTGTTGTTCCTGCTGGCCATCGGCGCCGGGCTCGGCACGCTGGTCCAGGGCGACGTCGAGGGTGTGCCCTACCTGCGGTTCCTCGCGCCGGGCGTGCTGGCGGCCGCGGCGTTCCAGAACGCGTTCATCGACGCCGGGTTCGGGGTGGCGACCGCGCGGGGGCGGGAGCGGGTCTACCAGACCGCCATCGCGACGCCGCTGTCGCCGGGTGAGGTGATGGCCGGCCATCTGCTGTTCGTCGGGCTGCGGGTGTTCGTGGGAGCGCTCGCCTTCGTGGTGGTGATGGCCTGTTTCGGGCTCTTCTCCTCTTTCGGTACGGCTCTCGCCGTGCTCCTGGCCGCCACGCTGACGGGGATCGCGCCCGCGACCGTCGTCGCCGCCTGGGCGGTGACCGTGACCGACTTCCCGCGCCTGAACACCGTGTTCCGATTCGTGGTCATGCCGATGTACCTGTTCTCCGGCACGTTCTTCTCCGTCGAGCAGCTCCCTGACCCGCTCCAGTCGCTGATGTACGCCCTCCCGCTCTGGCACGGCGCGGACCTCTGCCGATCACTGGCCCTCGGCACCGCGACCCTCGGCACGACCACGCTGCACATCGCCTACCTGGGCGCACTCGCGGTCGCCGGGGTGCTGATCGGGCGGGTCACCTTCCGGAAGGTGCTCTATGTCTAGGCTCCCGGCCGCCGGCGGCGCCCATCTGGTGGTGCTGCGCAACGTGTGGGTGCACAAGGGCGGCACCCCGTGGACGATGGCGCTCTTCTCCGTGTACGAGCCCATCCTCTATCTCCTGGCCATGGGCGTCGGCGTGGGAGCGCTCGTCGGGCGGGTCCCCGGGGTCGACGTGCCGTATGCGGCCTTCATCGCGCCCGCCCTGCTGGCGACGGCGATGATGAACAGCGCCCTGGAGGAGACCACCCAGACGGTCTACGGCAAGCTCGCCTTCGACCGTTACTACCACTCGCTGCTGGTCACGCCGGTGACCATCCGCGGCATGGTCGCCGGGGAGCTGCTCTGGGCGGTGCTGCGCGCGCTGGTCACCGGCGTCGGCTTCCTGGTCGTGATCGTGGCCTTCGGGCTGGCGCGGTCACCGCTGGTGATCCTCGCGGTCCCGGCCGGGCTGCTGACCGCCTTCGCGTTCGGCGCCGCCGGGCTGGCGGCGGCCGCCTACGCCCGTGGCTGGCACAGCTTCCAGTACGTCCAGCTCGTGATGCTGCCCATGTTCCTGTTCGCGACGACCTTCTATCCGGTCACGGTCTACACCGGATGGGTTCGGGTCCTGGTGGAAGCGCTCCCGCTCTACCACGCGATCGAGCTGTCCCGAGGGCTGGCGTTGGGCGAGGTCGGGCCGGGGCTGCTGCTGAACGCCGCCTATCTGCTCGCGTTCGGCGGCGTGATGCTGGCGGTGGCCCAGGCCCGCTGGACCACCCTGATGGCTAGGTGAGCCCCGGCCTTCAGGTGATCCGGCGGACGAAGTCGGCGGCCAGCTGGGCGATGTCGGCGGCCTCGTAGGCGTGCCGGTTGTAGATGAGCTGGCCGCGCAGGGTCCCGTCGTGCGACTCGCTGATCAGGATCTCCGGCGGGTGCAGGTCGGGGTCGTCGTCGGGCAGCGTCCACTCCATGATCGGCCCGGCCGGGACGGCGAACTCCTCCGACGGCACCCCCGGCAGATGGGCCGGATGCCCCCAGCTCTCGAACCGGAAGTACGCCGGGAACGGCACCAGCGAGTGCAGGTGCCCCCAGTCGTGGAACTGGCGCTCGGAGGCCGCGAGGAACTCCCGCCGGACGTGGTCGATGACATCCGGTAGCGCTCCCACGCCCGGCACCGCGATCAGGTTCCACCGGAACAGGCAGCCGACCGCGTTCTCGAACCCGGGCCGCGCCCGCCCGCTGACCGGATTGGCCAGCACGAGCTCAGGCGCCCGCGCCCATGCGCCGAGCGTCAGCGCCCAGGCCGCCGCCAGCGCCATCGACACCGTGGCGCCGCGCGAACGGGCCAGGTCAAGCACGTCGGGTACGGCGAAATGATGCGCGTCCGCCGCGCACAACCGCACGTCCCTGGCCCGGCCGGGCAGGCGCTCCAAAGACGTCGGAGCACCCTCCAGCGTGGCCTCCCACCACGGCCGGTGCCGCGCCCATTCGCGGCGTTCCCACGCCACCACGTCGCCGTAGGGGACCGCGGGGGTCAGCGGTGAGGAGGCCCCGTGGCGGATGGCGGAGTAGAGCACCCCGAGCTCCCGCAGCAGCACCGTCGCCGACCCGCCGTCGAAAACCAGATGGTGGACGGAGACGACCAGCACACACCCTTCGGGCAGCTCGATCACCTCGACCCGGAGCAGCGGCCCGTTCTCGACGTCGAAGGGCTCTCGAACCCGGTCGGCGGCCAGTTCGGCGGCCTCTTCCGGCGAAGCGCTCCTGTGCACGCCGATCGGGACGTCCATCGTCGCCAGCACCGGTCCCACGCCCGGGTCGCGGAAGACGGTCCGGAGACTGTCGTGCCGCCGCACCAGCTCCTTGACGGCCTGACCGAGGACGCCGAGGTCGAGGCCCCCGGGCACCCGTACCGCGACATGGACGGGCGGCATGTGGCGCCGCTCTCCGGAGGCGTGCATCCACCGCCACCAGTGGGCCTGCACTCCGGAGAGGGCGCCGTCCTCCAGAACCACGTCGTCGTCGCCTGCGGCGGTGGCCACGGCGTCGCGGATCTGGCCGGCCTGATGCGCCAGCACGGGCTGATCGAAGGCGAAGGTCCCCTCGACGGGCACCCCGAACTTCTCGGCCACCCGCGCGGCGAGCTGAGCCGCCCGGAGCGAGTCGCCGCCCAGGGCGAAGAAGTCATCGTCGGCGCTGGTCGCGGGCACTCCGAGCACACCCGTCCACAACCGCGCGAGGGCCTGCTCCTCGACGCTCTCCAACGGCCGCCCGCTTGGCTTGGCGACCGCGAACAACGCGCGGACCTCGGCCTTCACGATTTTGCCGAGCTCGTTGCGGGGAAGGGCGTCGACGAACGCGTACCGGGAGGGGACTTCGTTCCGGGCGAGCCGCTGATGAAGAAATGTGCGTAGCCGGTCGGCGGTTAGGTCCTCGACTTGTCTCTGGCCATCCGCTTTGGCGGAATCGTCAGCCGGCCCGTCGGTGGTGAGGCTCTCGGGATCCGGTTGTGCCGCTTTGCGGACCACGGCGGTGGCGATCATCTGGCCCATCGTGGGGTGGGGGAGGCCGACCACGGCGACGTCGGCGACCGACGGGTGCTCGCGGATCGCCGCCTCGACCTGGGGTAACGAGATCTTGAGGCCGCCCGACTTGATGACGTCGCTCTCTCGGCCGACCAGGTAGAGGTAGCCGGCCTCGTCGAGGCGGCCGAGGTCGCCCATCCGGGTCCAGCCGTTCTTGAAGGTCTTCGCGCTGGTGCCGGGGTCGCCGTAGTAGGTGCGCTGGGCGGCGGGGGCCCGGAGCCAGACCTCGCCGACCTCGCCGGCGGCCAGCGGTGTCCCCTCTTCGTCGGCGATCATCAGGTCGCCCTGGCTGGTCGCGCGGCCGACCGAATCGGGCCGCCGGGGGTCGACGATCATCGTCGTCTGCGCCGGGACGGCCTCGGTCGACGTGTAGTAGTTGACGATCATGGCCTTCGGGAAGGCTTCGGGCAGTCCTGCCGCCACCCGGGGCGGCAGGGCGTCGGCCGACGAGCTCAGCAGGACCACACTCGACAGGTCGTGGTCGCGCCAGACCCCGGAGTCGAGGAGTTCAGTCGCCATCGCGGGCACCACGAACACCGTCCCGGCCCGGAACTTCTCGATCAGCCCGCAGAACCCGGCGGCGTCGAATCGCGCGGCCACGACCGCCGCCGGGGCCGCAGTCAGGGTGTTGACCAGCATCATCTGGCCCGCGTTGGTGCCGATCGGGAACGCGTGCACGAAGTGCTTCGAGTGGCCGAACGCCCGGAACGCGGGCCTCTCGGCGTGCCCCCAGGCCAGGTTGGCATGGGTGGCCATGACGCCCTTCGGCTGACCGGTGGTGCCGGAGGTGTAGAGGATCTGGGCCGGGTCGTCCAGGAAGAGTTCCACGTCGGGGACGCCGGAACCGGCCGGCGCCTCGGTCAGCACCCAGCGGGCCGCGCAGTCGTCGGTCATGACCTTCAGCGTCGCCGCGGACTGCCGGGCCGACAGTGGCACGGCCACGCCACCGGCCCGCAAAACAGCCATGCAGGCGATGGCGAAATCCACCCATTGATCGTTAGGGAAGAGCAACCCGACCCGGTCACCCCGTTGCAAGCCCTTGCCGAGCAGGGCGTGTGCCCCCGAGTCGGCCGCCGCGTCCCATTCGCCGAACGTCAGTTCCCGGCCATTCGTGCTGATCAGGGCGGTTCTGTCCGGATGGTCGACAGCCCTGGCCCGAAGTAAGTGGGGGAGGGTCGCGGTCATGGGCCCACCTCTTCCGCGTACAGCAGACGGTCGGATTGGGAGTAAATCAGACCTAACGATTCCTCACAAGTATCTAGCAAGTGAACGCAATTTCTGGTCATACTCACGAAATAAGCGAAGCGTTGGGGCAGGTAATGTCACGAGTACCACTTTCGGTGCCGCAGAGCGGCATCTGGTTCAACGAACGTCTCGGCGGCGCGGGGGCCGTCCACCACATGCCTTTCGCGATCCGGTTCTCCGGTGAGCTTGATGTGGACGCGCTGCGCCGCGCCTGCGCGGGCGTGGTCACCCTGCATCCCGTCCTGCGGGCGGCGGTCCGGGAAGAGTCCGGCGCCCCCTACCAGATCGAGGGGCCGCCGGTGCCCTTCGAGATCATCGAGATCGATCCCGACCGATTAGCCGACGTCCGGCGGGAGGTGATCCTGCGGCCCTTCGACCTGGCCGCCGGACCGCTGACCCGGATGGCGCTCTTCCCGCTCGGCCCGTCCGAGCACGAGTTGCTGGTGGTGGCCCACCACCTGGTCTTCGACGGGCAGTCGACCGACGTCTTCGTCGCCGACCTGGCCCGGCTCTACTCCGGCTTCCACCACGGGGGCGCCCTTCCGGCACGCGCGCCGGAACCGCCCGACCTCGCCGCCGAGGCGCGGCAGGTCGCCGAAGGACTGCCGGCCGCGCGGGCCTACTGGTCGGGACGCCCGACGGAGTTCCCCGATGTCGTCCTTCCGGGGCTCGACCGTCCCGAGGAGGCGGTGCAGGAGGGCGAGTCGGTCGAGTTGTTCCTGACCGACCCGATCCTGGAGAAGGCCGCCGCCCAGCTCGGGGTCACCCGGTTCGAGCTGGTCGTGGCGTCGGTGCACGCCCTGTTGTTCCGGTACGGCAACGCGTCGCCGGTCACCGCCCTCGACCTCGGCACCCGGGCGGCCGGGGCGGGCGAGCGTGTCGGCGTCCACGTCAACGAACTGCCGTTCACCTCCGATCCGCGGACCGACACCCCCTTCACCGCGTTCGCCCGCGAGATCAGGGCCGGGCTGCGGGAGCTCTACCGGGTCCGCGAGGTGCCGCTGGGCCGGGCCGCTCCCGGCACGAAGCCGGGCATCGCGCTCGCCCCCGTCTCCCTCACCTACCGGCGGCGGATCGCGCCACCCGAGTTCCCGGGGCTGCGCACCGAGGTGACGTGGGTGGTCTTCAACCACGTCGCCCGCAACGCGCTGCGGTTCCACCTGGTCGAGGGCCCCGACGGGCTGGGCGTGATGCTCCAGTTCCCGCCCGCGTCCCTGCCGCGCGCCGACGCCGAACGGATCGCCACCCACCTGCTCGACGTGCTGCGGCACGTCACCGACGAACCGGCGACGCCGCTCAGTGCGCTGCCGGTGACCGAAGAGCCGGCCGGGATCTGGTCCGACAGCGCCTTCCCCGGCGCTTCGGCGGTCCCCGACCTGGTCGCGGCCCAGGCCGCCCGCACCCCGGATGCCGTGGCTGTCATCGGCGAGCAGCGCCTGACCTACCGCGAACTCATGGCGCAGGCCGACGCCGTGGCGGCCCGTCTCCAGCAGTCGGGTGTACGCCCCGGCGACCTCGTGGCCATCTCCGCCGCCCGCACGGAGCGGCTGGTCACGGGCGTCCTGGGGATCTGGCGGGCAGGGGCTTCCTACCTGCCGCTCGACCCGGCCTATCCCGCCGAACGGCTCGACTACGTCCTGGCCGACTCCGGCGCCTCGGCACTGCTGGCCGACGAGGGCAGCGACCTCACCGGGCCGGTACGGGTGGCGCTCGACATGCCGGGAGCCGTCGCCGGACCGTCGGGTGGGGAATCCGGATCAGCGGGCAAGCAGCCCGAGGCTCCCGGTGACCGGGCTTACGTGATCTACACCTCCGGGTCGACTGGGCGGCCCAAGGGGGTCGAGGTCGGGCATTCCGCCCTGACGAACCTGCTGCTGTCCATCCGGGACGAGACGCGGAGCGGGCCGTCGGCCACGTGGCTGGCGGTGACGTCGCTGTCGTTCGACATCTCCGGGCTGGAGCTGTGGCTGCCGCTGATCACCGGGGGGCGGGTGGTCATCGCGACCGAGGCCCAAGCCGGCGATGGCGACGCGCTGCGGGCGCTCATCTCGGCCCAGGGCGTGACGCATGTCCAGGCCACGCCCTCGACCTGGCGGCTCCTGGTCGACGCCGGGTTCGAGGCGCCCGTCACCGCCCTGGTCGGCGGGGAGGCGCTGCCGCAGCCGCTGGCGGCCCGGTTGCGGCCGAGAGTAGAGCGGTTGTTCAACGTCTACGGGCCGACCGAGACGACCATCTGGTCGACCATCGCCGAGATCCCGCCCGATCCCACGCGGATCTCGATCGGCGGGCCGCTGGCCGCGACCGGGCTGCTGGTGCTCGACGACGAGCTGCGGCCGGTGCCGGCCGGGGTGCCCGGAGAGCTGTTCATCGCGGGCGCGGGGCTGGCCCGGGGTTATCTCGGGCGTCCGGCGTTGACGGCGGAGCGGTTCCTGCCGTGTCCGTTCGGCGCCGAAGGGGCGCGGATGTACCGGACCGGCGACCGGGTCAGGGTCAGGGACGGCGGGCTGGAGTTCCTCGGGCGGACCGACAACCAGGTCAAGGTGCGTGGGCACCGCATCGAACTGGGCGAGATCGAGGCGGTGCTGCTCGGTCACGCGCAGGAGGCGGCGGTGGTCGTACACGACCAGGAGCTTGTCGCCTACACGGTCGGCGTGGTCGGTGACCTGCGGCGGGAGGCGGCGCGGGTGCTGCCCGCCTTCATGGTGCCCAGTGCGTTCGTGGCGCTGGAGCGGATGCCGCTGACCCCGAACGGCAAGCTCGACCGGGCCGCGCTGCCGGTGCCCGTCCTCCTGGCGGAAGAGGCGGAAACCGTCACCGACGAGACGGTCGAGGTCGTCCGCGAGATCTGGGAGGAGGTTCTCGGGCTCGACCAGATCGGTGACGACGAGAGCCTGTTCGAGCTCGGCGGGCACTCGCTGACCATCGCCAGGATCGCCGCGCGCATCCACGACCGGCTCGGGGTCGACGTGCCGTTCTATGTGTTCTTCGACGTGCCGACCGTGGCCGGGATCGCCGCCGACGTCGCCGATCGCCGGGCAGGTCTGTGAATGCGCTGTCGGCCGGGCAGCGGCGGCTCTGGTTCCTCCAGCGCCTCGACCCGGCCGACGCGTCCTACAACATGCCGGTGGCCCTGCGGATCAGGGGCCGCCTCGACGAAGCGGCGCTGGAGGCGGCGCTCGCCACGATCGTGCTGCGGCACGACGTGCTGCGCGGGCGGTATGTCGAAGACGACGACGGGACGCCGTCCCGGCTGGTCACCTCAGCCGGGCCGGTCCTGGAGAAGATCGAGACCAACAACCCCCTGGCGGCGGTGGCCGAACGCGCCAACCGGCCGTTCGACCTGGCCGCCGGGCCGGTCGCCCGGTTCACCCTGATCAAGAGGGCGCCGGACGACCACGTGCTGTGCCTGGTCGTCCACCACATCGCCGCCGACGGCTGGTCGGTCGACGTGCTGCTCCGCGAACTCGACACCCTCTACAGAGGGGGAACGCTCCCACCGCTGCCGATCACCTTCGCCGACCACGTGGCGCGGGCCGGGCGCTCCCATCCCGGCTACTGGGCCGAGGAGCTGAGCGGGCTGCCGGTGCTCGACCTGCCCGGCGACCGGCCCCGCGCGACCGGAGAGGGCGGCCAGATCTTCGCCGCACTGCCGCCCGAGCTGGTCGGCGGCCTGGAGGCCCTCGCCCGCAAGGAGCGCGGCACCCTGTTCATGGTGCTGCTGGCCGCCTTCCAGGTGTTCCTGTCACGGCACGCCGCCCAGCCCGACGTCTGCGTCGCCACGCCGGTCCTCGGCCGCGACCGCGTGGACACCGAACCGCTGGTGGGCTACTTCACCGGCCTGGCGATGCTCCGCACCGACCTGGGCGACGACCCCCCGTTCACCGAGGCGCTGCGCCGGGCCAGGGGCGCGGTGCTGCGGTCGTTCGAGCACGGGGACGTGCCCGGCGGGGTCCAGTTCCAGGCGATGTTCCAGTACACCCGGACCACGACCGAACGCCCCCGGCTCGGCGACCTCGACGTCGAGATCTACGACTCGGGCCTGGCCTCGGCCAAGTGCGACCTGGCCCTGGACATCTACCAGGGCCCGACCGAGACCGGCCTGATCCTCACCTACGACAAGGGGCGCTTCGACCAGGAGACGGCGGAACGGTTCGCGGCCCGCTTCCAAGCTCTACTGGACGACATCAGCGGCCGGCCCGACCGAAGATGCGGCGACCTCAACCTGTTCTCCGCCCTCGACAGACGTGCGGCACACCCACTGCGACCCGGCACTGTCCCGGCGGCTTCCCATGAATCCGAGGTCGACCCGCCCGGCGCTCGCGAACCCACCGGCGACCGGCCGCCGGTCATCGACCCCGACTCTCCCGCCGTCGCCTGTGACGGGGTCGAGCTCACCTATCGAGAGCTGGAGGAACGTGTCGCGCGGATGGCGTCGGGGCTGGCCGCGCGTGGGGTGCGCCCCGGCGACACCGTCGGGGTCAGCCTCAAACGCACGCTCGATCTGGTTCCCGTGCTGCTGGCCGTCTGGCGGGCCGGGGCGGCCTATCTGCCGGTCGATCCCGGGCTTCCCGCCGCGCGTATTTCCGCTCTTCTCAGAGACGGCAAGACGAATATTCTGGTGGCCGACGCGGCTTACGTACAGGGAATCGCGGCGGTGCGGCCGCCGGATTTGAGCGGGCCGATTCTGACAGAAATCTCCGACAATTCCTTACCTGCCTATGTGCTTTACACATCTGGGTCAAGCGGTCTGCCAAAAGGTGTCGTGATCGATCGCCAAAGCGTATCGGAACGCGTTTCCTGGATGCGAAAGGCCTATGACCTGCAGCCAGGCGACCGGGTGGTCCAGTTCGCGGAACTGGGATTCGACGCCCACGTGGAAGAGATCTTCCCATCTTTGGAAGCGGGGGCTACGGTCGTGATGCTGCCCAATGGCGGGCGCACCCTGCCGGATTTCCTGACCACTTCCGAAGGGGCTCGAGTAACGTTGCTCGATTTGCCGACCTCCTTTTGGCATGCCCTCGTTGAGGAGATCGACGAGATCGCATGGCCGCCGAATCTTCGGCTTGTCATTCTCGGCGGCGACCCCGTCGCCGCCTCGGCGGTCAAGCGTTGGCGTTCCCGTTTCGGCGATCGAGTCCGCCTGGTCAACACCTACGGACCGACCGAGGCCACCGTGATCGCCACGGTCGGCGACCTCGGCGAGGGAAAGCCGTCGATCGGCCGCCCGATCGCGGGCACCACGGTGAGCATCCTCGACGCCGGACAACGTGAAGTCCCGCAGGGAATCCCCGGCGAACTGGCCATCGGCGGCGCCGGAATCGCGCGCGGCTATCTGAACCACCCGCGATTATCCGCCGAACGCTTCGTCCCCGACCCCCACGGCCCGCCCGGTTCGCGCCGCTATCTCACCGGCGACCGGGCCCGCGTCAGACCCGATGGCGAGCTGGAGTTCCTGGGCCGCCTCGACGACCAGGTCAAGATCCGTGGTGTACGCATAGAGCCCGCCGAAGTAGAGGTCGCTCTCACCGCCTTTCCCGGCGTCAAGCAGGCCGCCGTCATCGCCCGAAAGGGTTCGCTCGTCGCCTACGTCACCGGCGATCCGAACAGCCCGGACCTGCGCGCCCACTTACGGCGCACCCTGCCCGAGCACCTG
The DNA here is from genome assembly GCF_001570545.1 of Herbidospora mongoliensis. GTDB lineage: Bacteria > Actinomycetota > Actinomycetes > Streptosporangiales > Streptosporangiaceae > Herbidospora > Herbidospora mongoliensis. The sequence continues at coordinate 386,988 of NZ_BBXD01000010.1, forward strand.
GTGCCGGGCCACATCGTGCCGCTGCCCGAGCTGCCGCTGACCCGGAACGGCAAGCTCGACCGCGCGGCGCTGCCCGCCCCCGACGTGGCCGGAGAGGCGTATGTCGCCCCCCGGACCGATGTCGAGGAGCTGGTCGCCCAGATATTCGGCGAAGTGCTCGGCGTTCCCCGCGTGGGGATCACCGACGACTTCTTCGCCCTCGGGGGGCACTCGCTGCTCGCCACCCGCGTGGTGGCGCGCATCCGCCGGGCCGTCGACCTGGTCGTCCCGGTGCGCACCCTGTTCGCCAGCCGTACGGTCGCCGAGTTCGCGGCCGCGGTCGACGAGATCCTGGAGGAGGCCGAGCGCGCATGCGCGACGACCTGAACATCCATTTCGCGGTGGTCGGTGCGGGGCTGGCAGGTTCACTGCTGGCCGTGTACCTGGCCGGGCAAGGCCACCGCGTCGACGTCTACGAACGCCGGGCCGACCCCCGGGTGGCACCACCGGACGAAGGACGGTCGATCAACCTGGGCCTGTCGGCCCGGGGGATCGGCGCCCTGAGCAAAGCGGGGTTGTGGGACTCCGTGCGGGCCCACACCGTGCCGATGCGCGGAAGATACGTGCACCCGAAGGAGGGGCGCCCGTTCTTCCACGCGTACGGGCGCGACCCCGGCCAGATCCTCTACTCGATCAGGCGGGACGCCCTCAGCCGGACCCTCGTCGAACACGCCGAGAAGCTCGAAGGGGTCAGGTTCTTCTTCGAGACCCCGGTGACCGCGATCGACAGGGACGCCCCGTCGTTCCAGGCGGGCGGCGAGACCATCTGGCCCGATGTGATCGTCGGCGCCGATGGAGCGTTCTCAGCGGTCCGTTCCGAACTCCTGCGCGGACGTCCGGCCGACTTCCGGCAGGAGTTCCTCCCGTGGGGCTACAAGGAGCTGAACCTGCCGTCCACCGAACGGCTCGAAGCGCTCCACGTCTGGCCCGGCGAACAGGGCCTCATGGTCGCCCACCCGAACGTCGACGGGTCGTTGACCTGCACGTTGTTCATGGACCACGCCGACCTGACACGGCCCGATCTGGCGGCGTTCGTCAGGCACGTCCTGCCGGCCGCCGACCTGCCCGATCTCGAAGGGCAGCTGGCCCGCAGCCCGATCGGCCACCTGGTGACCGTGCGGACCTCGAAATGGCACGAGAACGGGCGGGCGGTGCTGATCGGCGACGCCTGTCACGCCGTCTACCCCTTCTATGGGCAGGGCATGAACTCGGCGTTCGAGGACTGCGTCGTCCTGGCCGAGTGCGTGCAGGCCCAACCGGAGAACCTGGAAGCGGCCTTCGCCGCCTACCAGCGGCGCAGGAAGCCGCACACCGACGTGCTGGCCGACCTGTCGGCCGACAACTTCGTGGAACTCCGCGACCGGCTGCGCTCCCCCCTCCACCTGGCCCGCAAGCAGGTGGACACGGTGCTCAGCCGACTGCTGCCCGACATGTGGCGACCGCTCTACACGATGGTCAGCCACACCACCATGCCGTACGGCGAGGCGCTACGGCGGGCCAGAACGCAGGACCGGATCGTCCGCGCGGGAGGGATGACGGCGGCCGTGGGGCTGGCGGTCGCACTCCTCCGGCGCCGCGACAGGAGGCACCAGCAGTGATCACGCACCCCGACGAGCCGACCTTACGCCTGTTCGACGTCAAGGACGTCGAGGGCGGCCGTCCGCTCCACCCGCTCGGCGCCATGTACATCCGCCAGCTCAGACTGGTGACGACCTGGGCACGCGAATACCTGTGCCGCCCCCACCCCGAGCTGGGACGGCGCGGCCCGGTCTGTCCCTACGCCCAGGGTTCGATCGACCGCGGCCGGTTCCTGCTGGCCATCCGTCCCGGCCGCCCGGAGACCGTCGAGGAGGTGGTCGCCGCCGTCGAGCCCTACCGGCAGTGGTTCGGCGAACTCGCCCCCCGGTCGATCGCCGACTCGATGCACACGGCCGTGCTGGTCCTGTTCCCCGACGCCGGCAAACGGCTCGACCTGATCGACGCCGCGCAGGAGATCCTCAAGAGCCGGCACGTCTCCTCCGGCGTCATGGTCGGCGAGTTCCACGACGGGCCGCCGGACAAGGGCGGCCTGTGGAACCCGCTGCTGCGCCCGCTGGACGCGCCCGTCCCGATGCTGGTCGTCCGGCACATGGTCACGACCGACCTGCCGTTCCTGACCTCGCGCGAGGAACACGTGTCGGCGTACCGGGCGATCTTCGGCGACCACATCCCGGCCCACCTGCGAGACGTGGTGTCCTCGTGAGCCGACTGTCCGAACGGATGGCGCGGGTCGCGGCCCAGCGGGCCGGGGTCCCGCGCCGCGCCCCGGGAGCGGACGCGCCGCTCGCCCCGGCGCAGGAACGGCTGTGGTTCCTCGACCAGGCCGGGCTCGACGGTGACCGTTACCTCTGCTGGGCCGCCCACCATCTGACCGGCGACCTGGACGTGCCGAGGCTCCGGCGATCGATCGACGAGCTGGTGGCCAGGCACGAGGCGCTGCGGACCGCCATCGTGGTCCGTGACGGGGTGCCCTTCCAGCACGTCGCCGAGCACGTCGAGGTCCCCTTCTCGACCGAGGGAACCATCGAGGAGTTCCTCGCGGACGGCTTCGACCTCGCGGCGGCCCCGTTGCTCCGGGTCCTGCTGATCCCGTACGACGACGGACACGTCCTGGCGATGTGCCTGCACCACATCGTCTGCGACGGCGAGACGACCGGGATCCTGTTCGACGAGCTCTACGCCCTCTACCGGGGGGAGCGCCTGCCCCCCGTACAGGCGCAGTATCCGGATTACGCGGCGTGGCTGGCGACCCGCGACACCGACGCGGCCGATCGGGCCTTCTGGGCCGACCGGCTCGCCGGCACCAGCGGGCTGCTCGACCTGCCCCTCGACCGGCCGCGCCCGGCCCGGCCGACCTTCGACGGTGTCCGGCGGTCGGTCATCTACCCCGAGGGGTTCGCGGGCGAGCTGCGGGCGTGGGCGCAGAGCAACCGGACGACCGTGTTCATGGTGGTCCTGGCCGCGCTGAACGTCGTGCTGGCCCGGCTGGCCGACACCGACGACGTCGTGATCGGCACCCCGGTCAGCGACCGGGAGCTGCCCGAGCTCGAACGCACGGCCGGGATGTTCGTCAACACCGTGGCGCTGCGGACCCGGCTGGCCGGGAACCCGACGCTGCGGCAGGTGGTCAGGCTGGCCCGCGAGACGACCATGACCGCGCTCGACCACCGCACGCTGCCGTTCGACTCGGTCGTCGAGCTGACCGGCGGGCGGCGCGACCTCAGCCACAACCCGATCTTCCAGGTGATGCTGGTGACCGGGGAGCCCGGCGGGGCCATCGAGGTCGCGCCGGGGCTGACCGGCATCGCCCACGCGCTGTCCGCGCCCCCGGCGCGGTTCGACCTGACGCTGGTGGTCGAGGGCGACGGCGTCCACATCGACTACGCGACCGACCTGTTCGATCCGGCCTCGATCGACGCGATCGGCCACCACATGGTGGCGGTCCTGCGCGCGACCGTGGCCGACGCCGACCAGGGCATGTGGGACGTCCCTCTCCAGGCCCACGCAACGGGCGCACCCGCCTACGAAGCGCCCGCCTGGGAGATCAGGCCCACCGACGAACCCGCCGTGATCACCGACACCGAGACGGTGACCTATCGCGAGTTGCTCCGCCGGGCCGCCGCCCTCGATCTGGCCGGGCTGACCCGGGGCAGTGTCGTGGGTGTACGTCTCCCGGCGGGCCCCGACGCCATCGCCGCCATCGTGGGGATCCTCCACGCGGGCGGCGCCTACCTGCCGCTCGACCCCGCGCATCCCGGCGAACGTGTCGAACAGCTGCTCCACGCGGCCAACGCCGTGGGTGTCGTGGACCACGACGGATTCCACCCCCGGGACCACGATGACGTGGAACCCGGGGAGCTGGCCTACGTCATCTTCACCTCGGGTTCGACCGGCATCCCCAAGGGCGTCGCGGTCGGGCACGAGTCGCTGCGGAAGTTCACCCAGGCGTTCGTGGACGTCCACGGGTTCACGGCCGCCGACCGGGTGCTGATGATCCCGCCGCTGACCTTCGACGCGTCCGTGGGCGACCTGTTCCCGGTGCTCACCACGGGCGGCGCGCTGGTCCTGCACCCCGAACCGGCCCGCCTCGACGCCGCCGGACTGCTGGCCTTCGTCGAGCGCCACGGCGTCACGGCGGTCGACACCGCGGCGTCGCTCTGGCGGCGCTGGGCCGACGAGCTGGCCGGACGCGAGATCGACTGGCCGGTCCGGCTGATGATGGTCGGCGGCGAGTCGGTGCCCGGCTCGGCCGTCGCCTCGTGGCTGGCCGCGACCGGCACCCCGCTGGTCAACCACTACGGGCCGACCGAGGCGACGGTGTGCGCGACCACGTACACGGCCTCGAAGCCGTCGGACCTGCTGCACCTGCCGATCGGCGCCGAACTCCCGCACGTGCGGGCCTACGTCGTCGACAGCCACGGCGGGCTCGCCCCCGACAACGTCTACGGCGAACTCCACCTGGCCGGCGACTGCCTGGCCTGGGGTTACCTGGGTCAGCCGGGGATGACCGCCGACCGGTTCGTCCCCGATCCGTTCTCCGGCGTTCCGGGGGCGCGGATGTACCGGACCGGCGACCTGGTCCGGCGGCGGCTCGACGGGAGCTTCGAGTTCGCCGGGCGCAAGGACCGCCAGCTCAAGGTCCGGGGCCATCGCATCGAACCGGGCGAGGTCGAGGCGGTGCTGACCGCGCATCCGGCGGTCCGCGACGCCCACGTGACCTCGGCCGGCGACCGGCTGGTCGCCTTCGTCGCGGGGGAGTCGGATCTGCGGGCCCACCTGCGGGAACGCCTGCCCGACCACCTCGTGCCCGACGTCTTCGTGGCGCTGGACGCGATCCCCCGGACCAGCCACGGCAAGGTCGACACCGCGGCGCTGCCCGAGGTCACCGTGTCCACCCCCTACGAAGCGCCGCGAACCCCCACCGAGGAGGCGGTCGCCGACGTCTGGTCGGCCGTCGTCGCGGGGGACCGGCGGGTGGGGCGACGGGACAACTTCTTCGAGCTGGGTGGCCATTCACTGCTCGCCGCCCGGGTGCTGGCCGCCCTGAAGGACCGATTGGGGATCGCGCTCCCGCTGCGCGCCCTGTTCGAGACGGCCGACCTGGCCGAGCTGGCCGCCGTCGTCGAGGGAACCCACGCCACGTCGGACGAGCCCGACCTCCTGGCCGAGGCGGTGCTGCCCCCGGACGTCCGGGTCGTCTCGCCGCGGCGGCGCACGGGCCGGACGGTCCTGCTGACCGGCGCGACCGGGTTCCTCGGAGCCCATCTCGCCGCCCGGCTGGCCCCCGTCTCGGAACTGCTCTGCCTGGTACGGGCCGACACCCCCGCCGCCGCCGAAGCCCGGGTCCGGGCCGCGTTCGCCGCGCAGGGGCTGCCCGAAGTCAGGGTGATCGGCATCCCCGGCGACCTGGGGTCACCCCGGCTCGGGCTCTCCGAGGGCGACTTCGCCTCGCTGGCGGAGCAGGCGGACGTGATCTGCCACAACGGAGGGCTGATCAACTTCGCGGAGCCGTACAGCCGGCTGAAGGACGTGAACGTCGGCGGCACGCTCGAGATCCTCCGCCTGTCCGTCCAGGGGGGCGGCATCCCCGTCCACCACGTCTCGACGCTCGGGGTCCATCTCGGCAAGGCCTACCAGAGCCGCCGGATCACCGAGGCCGACGTGCCGGAGGACCCGGCCGGGCTGGGCGGCGGCTACAACCAGACCAAGTGGGTCGCCGACCGCCTCGCCGCGCAGGCGCGGGACCGGGGCATCCCGGTCTCCATCCACCGCCCGGCCAGGATCGGCGGCGACAGCCGTACGGGATGGGGCAACGACGGCGACTACTTCAGCCGCCTGCTGGCCACGATGACCCGGCTCGGGATGGCCCCAGACCTGCCCTACGACGAGGACGTCTCCCCGGTCGACCACGTCGCCGACGCTATCGTCCACCACGTCCTCAACGGCGCCGGGGCCGACCACCACTACTTCAACGAGGCGACGATCAGCTACGCCGAGATCGCCGGGGCCCTCGGGGTCAGGCTGGTCGACTGGGCGGAGTGGCGGGAGGCCGTCCACGACGGGCTGCCCGACCTGCCGCTGGCGGCGTTCGTCACCGACCTGCCCGAGGAGCGGCCGGCCTTCCCCCGGCCGTGGTTCGACTGTTCGCGCACCCGAGGGCTGCTGACCGCCGCCGGGATCACCTGCCCGCCCGCCGACCGGGCGCTCATCCGGCGTTACGTGGAGGCGATGTGCCTGACCTCGTGAGATTCGGCATCGTCTGGCTGTCGTCGCTGGTCTCCGGCGTCGGATCGAGCCTGACGGGCTTCGTGCTGGGCGTCTGGGTCTACCAGAACACCCAGTCGACCACCCTGTTCGCGCTGGTCATGCTGTCGGGGCTGCTGCCCGCGATCCTGGTCGGCCCGTTCGCCGGGGTGATCGTCGACCGGTTCGACCGGCGGCGGGTGCTCATCATCAGCGACTGCGTCGTGGCGGTCTCGACGGGTGTGCAGGCGCTGCTGCTCTACAACGACGCGCTGCAGGTGTGGCACATCTGCCTCGGCTCGCTCGTGGGCGCGATCTGCGGGACGTTGCACATGACGACCTACCAGGCGATGACCCCGCTGCTCATCCCCGAACGCCACCTCGCCCGCGCCAACGGCCTCATGCAGATCACCGTGGCCACCCAGATCGCCGCGCCGCTGGCGGCCGGCGCGCTGCTCGGCGCGATCGGCATGGCCGGGGTGCTGGTGCTCGACCTGGTCACGTTCGCGGTGGCGGTGACGACGCTGCTGATCGTGAGACTGCCCGCCTCGGTGGTGCGGGCTCCCGGGGCCGGTTCGGCGAAGGCCCCCTTGTCCGACCTGTCCTACGGCTGGCACTACCTGCGGCGGCGGCGCGACCTGATGTCGCTGACGCTGACGTTCACGGCGTACAACTTCTGCTTCGCCGCGGCCGGGGTGCTGGTGCAGCCGCTGATCCTGTCGTTCGGCTCCCCGGCGGTGCTCGGCGCGCTGATGTTCGCCGGCGGGTCCGGCGTCTTCCTCGGCGGCCTGGTGATGGGCGTGTGGGGCGGGCCGAAGAAGCGCGTCCGGGGCATGGGCGTGTTCATGCTCCTCGGGTCGCTGTTCCTGGTCCTGCACACGGTGCGGCCCGACCCGTGGGTGGTGGCGTTCGCGGCGGCGGCCTTCCTGTTCACGCTGCCGGTCGTCCAGGGTTCCGGGAACGCGGTGCTGCAGTCGGGCATCGAACCCGACAGTCTCGGCCGGGTGCTCGGCACGGTGCACTCCATCGGCGGCATCGCCTCGCCGTTCGCCTACCTGCTGGCCGGACCGCTGGCCGAACACGTCGCCGGGCCGTGGCTCGCGCCCGGCGGCGCGCTGGCCGGAAGCGTCGGCACGGTGATCGGCACCGGCGAGGGCCGGGGGATCGCGTTCATCATCCTGTGCGACGCGGTGCTGCTGGCAGTGGTCGCGGTACGGGTGCTCCTCCTGCGCGAACCCGCGCCGAAGCGGACCGAGGAGGTGCCCGATGCCGTTGCCACCGCATGACCCCGGTCCCTCGACCGACCTCATCGGCGCGATGTCCTTCCACGGCGCGGACGCGGCCGTCCGCCTGGGCGTCTTCGACGCGCTGCCCGGTTCGGCCGCCGAACTGGCGAAGGCGACCGGGGCCGACGAGGAGGGCCTGACCCTCCTGCTCGACCTGCTGACGACGACGGGCTATCTCGTCCGGCACGACGACGTCTTCACCGCGTCGTCCCTGTGGACCGACTCCGGCTACGCGACCCCGCTGCGCCTGTGGGCGGCCATCATCGGCGAGTTCTGGCGCGACCTGTTCGACGGCCTGGCGACGGGCCGCCCCCGGGCCGACTTCTACCGCTGGCTCTCCGGGAGGCCCGCCGAACTGACCGTCTTCCACCAGCTCCAGTCGGGCCTGGCGGGCTGGCTGGCCGAAGAGGTCGTCGACCTGATCCCGATGGGCCCCGGCAGGCTCGCCGACGTCGGCGGTGGCCGGGGCGTGTTCGCGCAGGCCTTCCTGGACCGGACGCCCGGCCTTTCCGCGGTCGTCGTCGACCTGCCGGGCACGCCGTGCTCACTGCCTCTGGTGGAGGCCGACCTCGCCGAGCCGCTGGTCCTTACGGGCTACGACCACGTGCTGCTGTTCAACGTGGTCCACGGCTTCTCGCGGGCGCGGGCGCGCGGTCTCGTCCATGAGGCGGTGGCGTCCGGAGCCGACGTACACATCCTGGAGACCACGACGACCCCGCGCGGCGGCGTGGCCGACCAGGCCTTCACCGAGGGCTTCGCCCTGAACCTGTGGCTCACGCAGGGAGGCCGTCTCTACAGCGCCGACGAGCTCTCGGGCTGGCTCCGTGAGGCCGGAGCCGCCGACATCACCCGAACCGACCTGACCCGTTCGCCCACGCACACCCTGATCACCGCAAGGAGCACGCCGTGACCCACCTGGTCGTCCGCAACGACGAGGAGCAGTATTCCCTCTGGCCGACGGGCCGGGAGATCCCCGACGGCTGGCACCCCGACGGTTTCGAGGGCACCAAGGAAGAGTGCCTCGCCCACATCGAAGAGGTCTGGACGGACATGCGCCCCAAGAGCGCCCGCCCGGCCTGATCGGGTCCGCGTCCGGGCGAGTCTCGCCCGGACGCGTTCTTCCTGCTAGTGAGCCGAGTGGTCGTGGCAGTGGCCGGGACCGCAGTGCGCTTCGGCGGCGCAGTCGAGCTCGTGCTCGTGCTCGGCGTCCTCGTGGTCGTGATGCGGGTGGTCGTTCATGATGTCTCCTCCGTCGGAACGATGATGATTACGGAGAGTTATCGGCCGGTTGCATCGTGATCAAACGGATGGAGCCGGGTCGAGCCGCGCAGGATCCGGTGGTCGGACAGCCACGGCAGCCAGCCCCCGCCGCTGGCGGTCTTGCCGGTGAAGTGGCTGCTCAGCAGGATGTAGTCGATCTTCAGGTCCAGTTCGGGGAAGGTCACCCGGGCCATCGGGTCGATGTCGTGGAACCTGCGGTAGAGGTTGCGGATCGGGGCCGTCCCCGGGCTCAGGTTGAGGTCGCCGCCGATGACGAGCGGGCCCGTCCACCCCCGGACCACCGTGTCGATGTAGTTCACGTGCATCTCGCGGTTGTGGCCCTTGTAGTCGACGTGAGTCGTGCACAACCGGGTCGAGCGGTGGGCGAGGATCGCGTCCACGCAGAGGAGGGCGCGGGGTTCGTCGCGGCGGGGGTTCGGGAGCGGCCAGACCGCGCGGGTGAGGGTCGGGCCCTTCACGAAGACGGCGATGCCGAAGCGGTGGTCTCCCCAGTTCCGGTCGCATGACTTGTTGTTCCGGACGGTGACCACGTACGCGGAGTGGTAATCGCCGGAAAGGCGGGTGCGGAGCGCGTCGTACTGCTTGCCGCAGAGTTCCTGGAGGAAGACGGCGTCGGCGCCTTTGATCTGGCGGAGCAGGGTCGACGTCCACGAGCGCAGGGAGGAGTCGGTCTCGCAGAGGCCGCCGCAGACGTTGAACGTCAGCATCTTGAGCGGCTCGCCGACGGGTTCGGGTTCGGGCAGCGCGGGCTCGGGAGTGCTGATCGGAACCGGCGTGGTCACGGACGCCGGTGCCGGCGGCACAGGTGTGGGCGCTGGTGTCGACGCTGGAGACGACAAAAGCCCCATAATAGTAATAACTCGTGTTAGCACGCTTTACCTCCCCCAAAGGTATCTCTAATGGTACAGAAGTGCCTTTTCGTACCTGTGGGAAGGTCTGCCCGCAGAAGCGCATGATTGATCTGCCAGAGTGTGGGTCAGAGGAGGTGGGCGTGCTCGAATCGGCGAGTCTTGTCGAGCTGTCGATGAACCAGCTCCGCGAGGACATCCTGAGTGGGGCGCTCCAGCCGGGTGAGCGCCTGATCGAGGAGACGCTCACGCGGCGGTTCGGCATCAGCCGGGCGCCACTGCGCGAGGCTCTGCGGCTGCTCGACGAGCAGGGGCTGGTGGAGCATCTCCCCAGGCGCGGGGTGCGGGTGGCGCAACTGTCCGAGCGTGACGTCGACGAGCTGTTCGGGCTGCGTGACGTGCTCGAGCAATACGCCGTCTCGCTCTCGATGCCGCTCGCCGGAGACGTGCCCGTCCACGAACTGGAAGCGGCCCTCGCCGCCATGGACGTCGCCGCCCGCAAGGGCGACCTCCGGGAGGAGAACGACGCCCACTGCCGGTTCCACATCGCCATGGTCGGGCTGGCCCGGCAGCGCCAGCTGCTGCTCGCCTACCAGCCCGTCATCCGCAAGCTCCAGCTCTACATGGCCGCCAACCTGCGGCGGGAGGTCGAGCACGTGGGCGATCCCGGCGACGGGGTGCGCCGGCACAAGAAGCTCTTCGACGCCGTGGTGAGCCAGGACGCGCCGACGGTTCTGGCCGCGCTCGCCTCGCACGGGGCCCGGACGTACATCGGGTAACCGGCCGTTAACCGGGCGGGCCGGTAGTGGATACATTTCTGTCGACAATCGACGATATGGACCGCACGGCCGGTCCGGCGTCGGGGGACGTACCGGCCTTGAAAGCATCGAGGAGCCGGTCGTGCCCACTGTCGACGCGTCCCCCTATCCGTTCACGTTCCAACCCGAGTCAACCGCGCTGCTGATCATCGACATGCAGCGCGACTTCGTCGAGCCCGGCGGGTTCGGCGAGACGCTCGGGAACGACGTCAGCAAATTGCAGAAGGTCATCCCCCCGCTGGTCAGACTGCTCGGCGCGGCCCGTGCGGCCGGGCTGGCGGTCATCCACACGCGGGAGGGCCACGTACCCGATCTGTCCGACTGCCCGCCCGCGAAGCTGAATCGCGGCGCGCCGTCGATGCGCATCGGGGATCCGGGCCCCAAGGGCCGGATTCTCATCAGAGGTGAGTACGGCCACGACATCGTCGACGACCTCAAGCCGCTCGAAGACGAGCCGGTCATCGACAAACCCGGCAAGGGCTCGTTCTACGCCACGAACCTCAGCGAACTGCTGGCCGCGAAAGGCATCACCTCGCTCATCGTGACCGGCGTCACGACCGAGGTCTGCGTGCACACGACCGTCCGGGAGGCCAACGACCGGGGCTTCGAGTGCCTCGTCGTGTCCGACTGCGTGGGGTCGTATTTCGACGAGTTCCAGCAGGTGGGACTCGCCATGGTCGCCGCCCAGGGCGGCATCTTCGGCTGGGTCACGCCCTCCGACAAGCTCATTGAGGTGATTTAGGATGACCACCCCCGCTGTGAAGATCCCGCGATGGGTGCCCGGCGATACCAACGCCTTCTTCGGGCTCGGGTTCAACGTCCTGGTGAACGTGCTGACCCTCACGGCGCTGTGCGTCGGTGTGGTGCACATCGCCGGCGGCGACGTGTACGGCGTGATCCTCCCGGCCCTCGGCATCCAGCTGCTGATCGGGAACGTCTACTACACCTACCTGGCCAGACGGCTGGCGAAGAAGGAGAACCGCCTCGACGTCTGCGCGATGCCCTACGGTCCGTCGGTCCCGCACATGTTCATCGTCGTGTTCGTGATCATGTTGCCGACGTACCTGGCCACCAACGACCCGATCGCGGCCTGGCAAGCAGGTCTGGCCTGGTGTTTCATCATCGGCCTGATCGTGTTGCTGGGCGCGTTCATCGGCCCGGTCATCCGCAAGTACACGCCGCAGGCGGCCATGCTGGGCACGCTGGCGGGCATCTCGATCGCCTTCATCTCGATGCGCCCGGCGGCGCAGATGTGGGAGGCGCTCTGGATCGCCCTGCCGGTCCTGGTGATCATCCTGGTCGGTTTCTTCACCGACCTGAAGCTCCCGGGGAACATCCCGATCGGCCTGGCGGCCCTGCTCGTCGGCTCGGCCATCGGCTGGATCGGCGGCTACATGGAGCCCGCCGCCGTCGGCGCGGCCGTCAGCGACATCGCGATCGGGTTGCCCACGCTGAAGATCGATCTGCTGATCAACGGATTGAGCGAGGTCGCGCCGTTGCTGGCGACGGCCATCCCGCTGGGCATCTACAACTTCACCGAGGGCATGGCCAACGTCGAGTCGGCCGCAGTGGCCGGTGACAAGTACAACCTGCGCGCCGTCCTGATCGCCGACGGCGCCGGGGCCGTGGTCGGCTCGGCGCTCGGCTCGCCGTTCCCGCCCGCCGTCTACATCGGCCACCCCGGATGGAAGGCGGCCGGCGGCCGGACGGCGTACTCGATGGCCAGTGGCGTCGTCATCGCCCTGTTCTGCTTCCTGGGCCTGTTCAGCGTCCTGGCGACCCTGCTCCCGACCCCGGCCATCGTGCCGATCCTGCTCTACATCGGCCTGCTGATCGGCGCCCAGGCGTTCCAGGAGGTGCCGCGCGTCCACGCGGTCGCGGTCGTGATGGCCATCATCCCGAACATCGCCTCGTGGGCGGCCACCCAGATGAACAACGTCATCGCCGCCTCGGGCGTGCCGGTGACGGCCGAACAGATCGCGGCGGCCGGGACCGTCTACCACGGCACGGTGCTGCTGGGCGGTGGTGCCATCTTGGCGGGCCTGGTGCTGGGCGCGGTCGTCGCGTTCATCATCGACCGCAACTTCTACTGGGCGGCGGGCTACTCGATGTTCGGCGCGGTGCTGTCGTTCATCGGCCTGTTGCACGCGGAGAAGGTCGGCTGGAACGTCGGCGGCCAGATAGCCCTCGGCTACGTCTTCGCCGCCATCGTCCTGGTCGGCTTCGGCTTCTGGCGCAGCCGGATGCCCGAGGAGACCCCCGCGCCGAAGGAGGAACCGGCTCCGGCCGAGGCCTGATCCAAAGCGAAAGGGGCGTCCCGGCGGGACGCCCCTTTTCTATTTCTCAGTTCAGGTACGGTGCCAGCGGCTCTCCGCGAAGCAGTAGACGGCGAAGAGGATCAGCCCGATCGCCACCAGTCCCAGCAGCCACGGTCCCATCGGCGTCTCCGACAGCGACTTGAGCGCGTTGTCGATGCCCGCCGCCTTGTCCGGGTCGTAGGTCAGCGCGGCCTGCCCGACCAGCACGCCCGCCGCGATGGCGACGACGCCTCGGGCGATGTAGCCGGCCTTGCCGAGGCGGACGACGGTGGTCCGCGCCTTCGGCTCGGTCACGTGCATGTCCTTCATGAACTTCTCGGTCCAGCCCTCGTGGATCCAGTACACGCCCAGGGCCATCAGGCCCAGTGCGAACAGCCCGACCAGGAACTGGCCGCCCGGGAGTTCGAACAGCGCGCGGGTGACGTCCTGTGACTGCGAGTCGGTGCTGGCCGCCTCCTTGCCCTTCACGAGCAGGCTCACGATCGAGACCACCAGGGCGACGTACACCACCGCTCGGGCGACCGATTCGGCGCGTTCGCGCAGCTTCGGCGGCCCCCAGATCGCTTCACCGATCTGCCAGACCACCAGGCCCGCCAGGCCGATGGCCATGATCCAGAGCAGCACCGACCCGAACGGCTGCTCGGCGACCATGTGGATCGCGCTGGACTTGTCGGCCTCTTCACTGCTGGAGCCGTTGAACGCGATCTGCAGGGCGACCAGCCCAATCAGGGCGTAAAGCACGCCTCTGGCGGCGAATCCCACCTTCGCCAGCTTGTCGAGCAGGGGGTGCTGTACGGCCCTGCGGGCGGCGCCGCCGACCGTCTCCGAGGTCGTCATCTGAGGTCCCTTCGTTGTGGCTGGACCCCCTCTGCCGCATATGACGATCAGTAAACCCAAAGCAAAGTTTTGTACCCATCTCTTCAGATTTGACGTAAATGGGGCCTAATGTCCGGTTACTCAGCCGTGACCAAAGGAGCTCCCCCCATTTCCCCCATCACCGATTCGCTGCTCGCCGCGGCCCGGCAGGAACTGGGCTACGCCGCGCAGGCGGGTACGCAGAGCAAGTACGGCACCTGGTACAGCGCAGGCAAAGACCCTTCGCTCGCCTCGGCCCCCTGGTGCGACACGTTCGTCTCCTACGCCGGTCAGTCGGCCGGCCTCCTCAAGCAGGTCGGCAGCTTCGCCGCCTCCACCGACCACGCCGAGTGGTTCAGGTCCAAGAGCGCCTGGACCTCCCAGCCCCAGCCCGGCGCCATCGGCTTTCTCAAGGACCACGGCCAGGTCGGCGTGGTCGAGAAGGTCGCCGACGGCAAGGTGACCACGATCGAGGCCCTCAACGGCTCGGTCCAGCGGGTGACCCGGCCCGATTCCGACTTCTCCGGATACGGCGTGCCCGACCAGGTCGTCCATCCCGTGTACGAGGGCTCGACCACCGCCTCCTACTTCTGGGACGACGGTTCGGGCCGCAACGGAGACACCGGCGCCCCCGCGTCGGGCAAGCCCATGCAGAAAGGACTGGCGGCCAGTCCGAGCTGGCCCATGGGCACCGAAGGCTACGTCATGTACGAGGGCAAGAAGGCCCCCTTCTTCGTCGGCGACCGGGGGCCCGGCTCCCCGTCGGGCAGCGGCATCATGCTCGACCTCGACGGCAAGACCTTCGCCGACCTCACCGGCGGCACCTTCGACGACGGCAGCCTGACCGTCGAGGGCATCGGCGGCCAGGGCCACATCGACATCGACTACATGATCACCAAGTGGGGCGACGGCCTCGGCAAGAAGGGCGCCCCGGTCGCGTTCTCGGAGGGCGCGTACAACGAACGCAGTGTCCCTGCGGAGCCGCAGCAGATCAAATTCAAGCTGTCCGCCGCCGAGGACGTCACCTGCGCCCCGAACGAGGCCCCCATCGCCCCGCAGAAGGCCGCCCCCGCCAAGCCCGCCGCCCCCCAGCAGAAGACCGCCGCCGCCGCGCCGGCGCCCGAGGCGAAGAAGACCGTCGCGATCCCGTCGGTGACCCACGTCGCCTACGACACCACGACTCCACGGCCGGAGACCCCCGTGCCGGTCATCGCCTCAGGGCTGGTGGCCTGCGCGCTCGTCGCGGTCGGCATGCGCTTCCTGATCGTCCAGGCCAGGAAGGGCAGGCACGAGAAGACCGGGGCATAGGAAGAAGCGGGCCCCGTCCGGCGATCCGCGCCCCGTCTCCCAGGGGGCGCGGATCGTTGAATTCTTAATCGCCTTATTTCGAAATACTCGAACGCCCCGGATGGCTTTTGCCTTTCCGTGCCAGTTTCCGCTTTTCCCGCTCATGGCCCGTTCCATTGTCGAACCGGTCCCTTGCGTGCCGGTGATCGCCGGTTGAGTATCAGCGGGTAGCGGAAATTTCGCGCGGATCCAAAGGAAGGCAACACCATGAGAGTTCTGAAAAGGGCGTTCGTCGGTCTCGCCATCGCCGGCGCGGTTTTCTCCATGTCAGGAACCGCCCACGCCGAAAGCAAGTTCTACGGCGGCTACCCCGACTCGGGTAACTGCAATTACTGGCGATCGGCCGTGAAGGCGGCCGGATGGTCCGTGTCCACCTGCACCTATTCGACGCCCAACAAGTGGCACTTCACCGCGTGGCGCTAATCGCGGCCTAATACGAAGAAGGGCCCGAGCCTTTACGGCTCCGGGCCCTTCCGCGCGTCACCCGAAGACTCCGGTCAGCCGCGTGGAAACGAGCCAGAGCCGTTCGGCGTCGCCCTCGTCCAAGGCCTTTCCCGGTACGCGGGCCGCCTTCGCCGGCCCGGTCAGCTCGCCGAACCCGCCCGGCCCGTAGTAGCCGTCGCTCACCGCCTCGGGGCTTGTCGCCGCGAACCACGCAGGGAGGATCCCGCCGTCGACCTCCTGCCACAGGCCGGGGATCCGGTAACTGGCCGCGTTGACCCAGCCCACCAGCCGGGCGCGTGACCCCGACGCCCCGTGGGTGGGCCCGGTGACCTGGAGGTTCGTCTTCGTCGCCCCTGGGTGGGCGGCGTTGCTCAGCACGTCCCAGCCGTTCGCGCGGGACCTGCGGTCGAGTTCCCGGGCGAACATCAGGTTCGCCAGCTTCGAGGTGCCGTAGGCGATCCGCGGGCTGTAGTTCCGGGTGCTCTGCAGGTCGTCGAAGTGCCGCGACCGACTCCAGGTCGGCCAGGTCGAACAGCTCGACCCGCAGCCGCGCCGCCGGGAACTCGGCCTTGAGCCGGGCGGCGGCCGCCCGGCCCTTGTCGCCGTTCCTGACGGCCATGACGACCTCGGCTCCCTCCCGTACGAAGCGTCTGGTCAGGCCGTATCCGATTCCGGAGTTCGCTCCGGTGACAACTGTGTACATGAGTGCCAATTTAAGAGACCACTGGTCTTTTAACAAGAGACCAGGGGTCTGATATGGTAAAGATCATGGATTTCCAGCGGGCCAGGAAGCCGGAACAGGTGGAGGCGAGACGGGCCGCGATCCTCGGCGTCGCCCGGGAGATGCTCCGCGACCGCCCGCTGGCCGACATCAGCCTCAACGAGCTCAGCGCCACGGTCGGCCTGGCCAAATCCAACGTGCTGCGTTACTTCGGCAGCCGTGAGGTGATCTTCTTGGAGGTCCTCGACGAGACCTGGCGTGACTGGCTCGATCGGCTGACCCTCGACCCGGGCGCAGAGGGCCCGGGTTACGTACGGGAAGAGCGGATCGCTAGTCAGATCGCCGACGCCATGGTCGCCGACCCGAGACTGTGTGAGCTGGTCGCGGCGATGGCCTCGGTACTCGAACGCAACATGCCGCTCGACTACGCCCGCGAGTTCAAACGCCGCGCGAGCGCCAACACCGACCGTTTCGCCACGATGGTGGGCGCGGTGCTGCCGCACCTGAGCCGGGCCGCGTCGAGTCACTTCGCGGGTGCGGTCTTCGTCATCACCGCGGGCCTGTGGCCCTACGCCACGCCGTCCGACACGGTCGCCCAGGTGTCGAGGGAGATGGGCATCCCCCCGGCCGCCGAGATGTTCGCGGCCGGGCTGCGCGAAGGACTGACCAACCTCATCATCGGCCTGTCGGTCCGGGCACAGACCTGAGACCGGGCTGGGTGCGGTCTGCCGCGGCGTGCTCGGGCCCGGCCTAGCCCTTCTTGCGGCCGCGCAGTGCCGAGGACACGCGCCGGAGCACCCGGTCCCAGTCGCTGCCGAACGGGTTCTCCGACACCAGGTAGGTCCATGTCGCGGTCGGTCGCTTCATGCCCTGCTCGGACAGCGGCGCCGACAGGTCGAGGGTGTCGAGGCTCGCCGTCGAGCGCTTCTCGATCTCTTCGAGGAGTTTCCGGTACGCCGGCAGCGCCTCCCGGTTGAACTCGTCGATCGGGCTGAGGCGGCCGAGCGCGCGCAGGTGGATGCCTTCGCGCAGGTCGGCCAGGTAGCCGAGGTGGTCGGTCCAGCAGCGGTCGAGGTGGAACAGCACGATCTGGCGGGCGGCCGAGGAGACGGCCTCCTCCGACGACTGCTCGACCAGCTCCCGGTAGCGCTCGGGGCGGGCTTCGCGCAGGGCGTCGGCGCCGGAGTCGCCGTACAGGATGCGGTCGCGGTGTTCCAGCAGGCGGGTGCGCTGCTCCTCCAGGACGCGGGTGTAGCGCCAGGTGTTGCGGTGGATCTCGGTGTTGACGCCCTCGGCGATGCGCTGGGCGTGGCCGACCAGGTAGGAGCCCTGCTTGTCGCGGATCTGCCCGTCCTTGTCGGCCTTGGGCAGGTTCTCCTCGGGCAGGTAGGCCTTCAGCAGGTCGTCTTCGCCGCTGACGAAGAACACCGACCTGCCGGGGTCGCCCTGCCGGCCGGAGCGGCCGCGCAGCTGGTCGTCGAGGCGGCTGGACGGGTGCCGGCCGGTCCCGATGACCAGCAGGCCGCCCAGTTCGGCGACCTTCGGGGACCCCAGGCGGATGTCGGTGCCGCGCCCGGCCATCTGGGTCGAGACCGTCAGCGCGCCCAGTTCGC
The DNA here is from genome assembly GCF_001570545.1 of Herbidospora mongoliensis. Taxonomy (GTDB): domain Bacteria; phylum Actinomycetota; class Actinomycetes; order Streptosporangiales; family Streptosporangiaceae; genus Herbidospora; species Herbidospora mongoliensis. Next base: position 404,840 of record NZ_BBXD01000010.1, read on the forward strand.
CCGCCTTGGCGATGATGGCGGCCTCTTCGGCGTCGTTCTTCGCGTTCAGGACGACCGGTTCGAGGCCCCGGGAGCGCAGTTCCTTGGACAGCGACTCCGACTCGGCGACGTCGAGCGTGCCGATCAGGATCGGGCGGCCGGTGGCGTGCTGGGTGACGATCTCGTCGGCCAGCGCCAGTTCCTTGTCGATCAGCGACGGGTAGAGGCGGTCGGGCTCGTCGACGCGGATGAAGGGGCGGTTCGGGGCGACCACGGCGACCTTGAGCTTGTAGAACTCGCGCAGGTTCTCGCCGACGGCCACGGCGGTGCCGGTCATGCCGCAGATCTCGGGGTAGCGGGTGAGCAGGCCCTGGATGGTGATCGAGTCGATGATCTCGCCGGTGTCGGAGGGGGCCAGCTTCTCCTTGGCCTCCACCGCCGCCTGGAGCCCGTCGGGCCAGCGCTGGAGCTGGGCCACCCGGCCGCGCGAGGCGTTCACCAGCTGCACCCGGCCGTCGCGCACGATGTAGTCGACGTCGCGGACCAGCAGCGCGTGGGCGTGGAGGGCGAGGTTGACCTCGGTGACGGTGCCGGGGTGGTCGTACAGGGAGATCCCGAGAGCGCTTTCGACGGTGTCGGTGCCCTTGCTCGTCAGGAAGACGTTGCGGCCCTCGTCGTCGAGCTCGAAGTGGTAGCCGCGCGACAGGCGGCGGACCAGCGCGGCCATCTCGGGGACCGCCGCGCCCGCGTCGGTGGCGCCGGCCAGCACCAGCGGCACGCGGGCCTCGTCGACGAGCACCGAGTCGGCCTCGTCGACCAGGGCGACCTGCGGGACCGGCTGGACGGTCGCGTCGGGGTCGGTGGCCAGGCGGTCGCGCAGGAGGTCGAAGCCGATCTCGCTGACGTTGGCGTAGGTGATGTCGCAGGCGTAGGCGGCCCTGCGTTCCTCGGCCGTGGACGTCTCGGCGATCCACCCGGCCGTCAGGTTCATCGCCGTGTAGAAGGGCGCCATCCACTCGGCGTCGCGGCGGGCCAGGTAGTCGTTCACCGAGATGGCGTGCACCGACTTGCCGCGCAGCGCGAATCCCGCGGCTGCGAGCGCGCCCGCGAGGGTCTTGCCCTCGCCGGTGGCCATCTCGACGACGTTCCCCGACAGCATGGCGAGCGTGCCGACGAGCTGCACGTCGAACGGGCGTTCACCGAGGGTGCGGTCGGCGACCTCGCGGACCGCCGCGCAGAACTCGGCGGAGCCGACTTCCGCCGCGGCCATCTCGCGCAACTCCTCGATGGAGAGGCCGCGCGCGCGGTCGGCGAGCGCCCCGGCGGCGGCGACTGTCCGCGCGAAGGGCGCGATGTCGACGCTGCCGGGTTTCTCAAGGAAACGCCGGATCATCTGGGATAGAGAGGCCACGCCCGCTCCAACGCGCCGAACGAGTAGGTCGTTCCTGGGCACCCCGTAGGAAAAACCCCGGAATGACCGATGCTAGACCCATGGGTGGCCCTTGCGCTTTGACTGGTTATCCAGTCAGTGTTGAAGGATGAACGAGATCGCCGCCCAGCTCGGCCAGGTGGGGCTCCCGGAACCGGTGAAAGCCCTGGCGAGTCGCCGGTGGGATGTGATCGTGGTCGGTGGCGGCCACAACGGCCTGACATGTGCCGCTTACCTGGCACGAGCCGGCAAATCGGTACTGGTGCTGGAGGCCCGGCAGCGCCTCGGCGGCGCGTGCACCCTGGAACGCCCGTTCGAAGATCCCCGGTACGTCGTGAGCCCCTGCGCCTATGTGATCGGCCTGCTCGACGAGACGGTCATCCGCGAACTCGACCTGAAACGGCGCGGCCTCGATTTCACGCTCGCCGACCCCCAGCTGTGGATCCCCTACGACGACGGCACCGCCTTCGCCCAGTGGCTCGACCACGACCGCACGGTCAACTCGCTCCGCGATCTCGGCCTGCCCCAGAAGGAGATCGACGGCTACCTCGCGTACGAGGACCTCTTCGACCGCATGCGGATCAAACTCCGCAAGGGCGCCCGCGACACCTGGATCGGCGACTCGCCCTCCCGCGAGGAACTCGGCGCGCTGCTGGACGACACCTATATGTCCGACGTCCTGTTCCACGCCTCGATCGCGGACGTCATCGACGACTTCGTCACCGACCAGCGGCTCAAGGACGCCCTGTTCGGCCAGGGCATCATCGGCACCTACGCCGGTCCGGACGATCCCGGCACGGCCGCCGTCAAGCTCATGCACTTCATCGGCGAACTCGACGGCGTCGGCGCGGTCTGGGGCTACGTCAAGGGCGGGATGGGGATGGTCAGCTTCGCCATCGCCGACGCCGCCCGCGAGGCCGGCGCGGTGCTGGCCGCCGGTGTGCCGGTCGCCCAGGTCATCCCCGGCGAGGGCGTCTGCCTGGAGGACGGCACGTTCATCGCCGCCGAGAAGATCGTCTCCAACGCCGACCCCAAACGCCTGATGACGATGGTCGCCGACGCCCCCGCCGACTACCGGCTGCGCATCGCCGAATGGGACGTCCGCAGCCCGGTGGTCAAGTTCAACGCCGCCCTGCACCGCCTGCCCTCCTGGACGGCCGCCCCAGGCGAGACCTTCATGGCGCGCGGCGTGGTCGACGTGACGACCGGCCTCGCCGAGGCCCAGCGCGCGTTCGAACGCTGCGAGGCCGGCGAACCGGCGGTGGGGTTCGGGGAGATCTACGTCCAGCCCGGAGCTCCGGAGGGGACGCATCTCATGAGCGTTTTCGGGCAGTACGCCCCCTACGCGGTCAAGGGCGGCTGGGAGGCCCGCCGTGACGAGGTGGCCAGACAGTTCATCGACCTCATCGGCCGGTACGCCCCCGACTTCGCCGACTGCCTGGCGGACTACGAGGTGCTCGGGCCGCCCGACATCGAGGCCCGCGTCGGGCTCACCGGCGGGCACATCTTCCAGGGCGAGGTACGGCCGGACCAGATGTGGGATCGGCGGTTGACCTCCCGTACACCGATGGAAGGGGTGTATCTCTGTGGTGCGGCCACCCATCCCGGCGGCAGTGTTATCGCCCTCAATGGGCGGAACGCCGCCATGGCCGTGCTGGTGGATATGGGAGACTCGACCCGGGGAACGGTCGATTGTCCCTAAGCTAATTCGGGTGACTCACACCCTCGGACTTTCCGGAGCATGCCCATGAGCTGGCTGGGGTTCACCATTGCCCTGCTGGGTGCGCTCGGTTATGCCCTGGGAGCCGCTCTCCAGCAGTTCGAGGCCGTCGCCCAGGGAGCCACCCTGCGGCTCGTCCGCCGGCCGCGCTGGTGGATCGGCGGGGCCATCAGTTTCAGCGGCGCCTGCCTCCACGCGGTCGCGCTCAGCTTCGCGCCGCTCATCATCGTGCAGCCGATCAGCGTCGCCACTCTCGTGTTCGCGGTGCCGCTGGCCGCCTGGCTGCACGGACGCCGGGCGCACCGGAGTGAATACCTCGGCTCGGCGGCCGTCGCGGCCGGGCTGCTGTGGCTGATGCTGCTGGTCCCGGCGCACAACACGACACCGTCGATGTCCACGAACGAGGGCGTCGGGCTGATCCTGGTGGTCGCCCTGATCGCCGCCGCGAGCTTCGTGTCCGCCCGGTTCTTCACCGGGGCGGGCAAGGCCATCTGGATGTCGATCGGCGCGGGTTCGGTCACCGCGACCGTGTCGACGTTCGTGCGGGTGGTGGGCGCCAACTTCAACGGTGCCTGGGGCGATTTACTGCACTGGTTCGCCCTCGCGATCCCGCTGCTGCTGATCGCGGCGGTCGTGCTGCTGCAGAAGTCCTATGAGGTCGGTTACTTCGGCATCGCCTACGCGACCGTGCAGATCATCGACCCCATCACCTCCATCACCGCCGGGACGGTGCTGCTCGGCGAGCCGCTGCCGACCGGCGTCGGCCAGGTCATCCCCGCGCTGATGGCCACCGCGATCCTCGTCTGGGGCACCATCACGCTCAGCCGGTTAGCGCCCGACCACTCGCCCAAGCTCGACGAGGTCAAGCAGCCCGTCACGGTCTGACCGGCGGCTCCCAGGCGAAGACCGAGTCCATCTGCCGCAGCGCCGCCGTCGTGCCGAGTCTTCCGGCCAGGCCGATCATCGTGTCGCGTGCCGCCACCGCGAGCGGGTTGCGCCAGGCGGTCATCCGGGAGATGGTCCGCGACCGCTTCACGATCGGCGTCGTGCGCGGCAGCCGCGCCGCCGAATAGGCGCTCAGATCGGTGGTGTACGCCAACGTGATCGCGTCTTCGATCGCCTGGCAGGCCCCCTGACCCAGGTTCGGGGTCATGGCGTGGGCGGCGTCGCCGAGGAGCGCCACCTTGCCGACGTGGAAGGCCGGGGGAGCGGTCTCCAGGCTGAAGATGTCGGTGCGGATCACCCTCGCCGGGTCGGTGCGGTCGAGCAGCGCCGGGATGGGGTCGTGCCAGCCCGCGAACAGGCGCCTCAGCTCGGCCAGTTCGCCCGGCGCCGTGCCGCCGGGCGGGGCCGGCGCGGTGGCGTACCCGTAGATCTGCTCGCCGACCAGCGGCATCACGCCGAAGACCTGGCCGTCGCCCCATGACTCCGACGGCTGCGCGGTGCCGTCGGCGATGAACCGCCAGCTCGTCACGCCCGCGTAGACCGGGCCGGGCAGCGACGGGAACAGGGTCTGCCGGACGCGGGAGCGGATGCCGTCGGCGGCCACCACCAGATCAGCTCGCAGCTCGCCTTTCGAAGTGCTGACCACGCCGTCGGCGGTGACCAGCTTCACCGGGGTGTTGAGCTCGATCTCCGGGGCCTTCTCCGCCAGCAGGTTCGCCAGGACCGCCCGGTGCAGGAGCACGGTCGGGTCGCCGTAGCGCTTCTCGGCGGCCTCGGCGCTGGTGCGCGACAGCCACTTCCCTGTCTTGGTCCTGATGCCGCCCGAGCCCTGGAACGCCGCCAGCTTCCGCACCTGGTCGCCGACGCCGATCACGTCGAGCGCGCGCAGCGCGTTGGGCGCTATCGCCAGCCCGGCGCCGACCGGCTCGATCGAGGCGGCCCGCTCCAGCACGGTCACCGCCCAGCCCTGCTGCTTCAGCGCGGCGGCTGCGGTCAGCCCGCCGATCCCGGCGCCGACGACCACGGCATGTCTCATTTCGGGGCCCCTCAGGAAAGGAAACTACATCTGTAGTATGCAGAGGTTAACACTACATGTGTAGTCTGCGCGAGGTGAGCACTGACCGGACGCGACTCATCGGGGACGCGGCGATCGAGATCCTCGCCGACCTGGGCATGCGCGGGCTGACCCACCGCGCGGTCGACGCGGCGGCCGGGCTGCCGGCCGGGTCGACGTCCAACCTGGCCCGCAGCCGCGCCGCGCTGCTGGAACTCGCGCTGGCCCGGCTGACCGAGCTGGAGGACGAGCACTTCGCCGAGCTGCTGACCCAGCCGCTTCCCGTCGATCGCCGGGAGGCCATGGTCGAGCTGCTGGCGGTGTCGACGTACAAGATGACGGGCGTCGACCGGCGGCGCAGCGTCGCCCGCTACGAACTGGCGCTGGAGGCCACCCGGCGGCCCGAGTTGCGCGCCGTCTACGACGACATCGGGCGTCGCTACCGCGAGCCGTCCGTCGCCATGTTCGCCGCCGCCGGGACCTCCGACCCGGCCCGGCACGGCCGCCAGCTCGTCGCCTTCACCGAAGGGCTGCTGTTCGACGCCGTGGTCGGCGCCGGGGGCGCGCCCACGCTCGGCGACCTGCGGGCCGCGTTCGCCGAATACCTGTCGGCCGTGTTCAGGGACGCGTCGCCGACCTGATGCGGCGGCCGGCCCCCGAGTCCTCGATCAGGGTCGCGAGGCGGCGCAGCCGGGTCTCCTCCTTCTTGGCGCTGATGACCCAGTAGATGGCGGTCCGGCGATACCAGGGGGCCTGGCCCTCGAACCAGTCCCAGGCGGCCTTGTCCTCCTGGAACCGCGCGGCGTACTCCTCCGGCAGTTCGGCGGCCTGACGCTGTTCGTAGGCGTAGATCTCGGACCGTTCCGCGGAGCGGGCCTCGAAGGCGGCCAGGCCCGTCTCGTGGACGACGCCCGTCTCGATCAGCTCGCGGATGCGACTGATGTTCACCGAGCTCCACGTGCTGCGCGGCTTGCGGGGGGTGAAGCGGATGACGTAGGACTCGGGGCCGAGGCTCTTGCGCACGCCGTCGATCCAGCCGAAGCAGAGCGCCTGGTCGACCGACTCCGGCCAGGTGAGGCTCGGCCTGCCGGTGGAGCGTTTGTGGAAGCCGACCCACAGTTCGGTCTCGGCGGCGTGGTTGGCGGCCAGCCAGGCGTACAGCTCGTCGGGGGTTTCGAAGAACGTCGGTTCCATGGGCAGTCACCCTAGGGTCGTGGGGGTCCGGCCGACCCGAACCACATGTCCTGATATATCCAGAAAAAACGCCGTGTCGTGGTTGTGTCCAGCCCGTGTCGACAGTCATACCGGCTGGTCGGTATGCTCGCGAGCTGTGAAAGTGCCCGGACTGGATCTCGACCGTCTCGCCGCCCGTCTCGAAACCGCCGGCGTCACCCGTGGCCCGCTGACCGCCGAACTGATCGAGGGCGGCAAGTCCAATCTCACCTACATCGTCCGTGACGCGGAGCGGACCGTCGTGGTGCGCCGCCCGCCGCTCGGCCACGTGCTGGCCACCGCCCACGACATGGGCCGGGAGTTCCGGGTGATGGGCGCGCTGCAGCACACCGACGTGCCGGTGCCGCGCATGTTCCACTTCTGCGACGACGTCGAGGTGGCCGGCGCGCCCTTCTACGTCATGGAATACGTCGAGGGCACCCCCACGCCGCTGTCTCAGGAGGTGGGGGAGCATCTGGCCGACGTACTGGCGAGACTGCACGTGATCGATCCGGCCGCCGTGGGCCTGAGCGACTTCGGGCGGCCTGAGGGGTTCCTCGACCGGCAGGTCAAGCGGTGGAAGCGGCAGCTCGACGCCTCCCGCAGCCGCGAGGTCGCCGGGATCGACGAGCTGTTCGCCCGGCTGGCCGGCGACGTGCCGGGGTCGGGGGCGCCCGCGATCGTCCACGGCGACTTCAAGCTGGGCAACACGCTGATGCGCGACGGAAGAGTGGCGGCGGTGCTCGACTGGGAGATGTCGACCCTCGGCGACCCGCTCACCGACCTCGCGCTGTTCGTGCTCTACGCCGACTTCCCGAACCTCGACATCGGCGCGCTCGGCGGCGAGGTCGACGTGACCGCGCTGACCGCCCGCTACGCCGCGGAGTCGGGCCGCGACGTGTCCCGGCTGGGCTGGTATGTCGGGCTGGCCTGCTTCAAGCTGGCCGTCATCACCGAGGGGATCTACTTCCGTTTCACCCAGGGCCTGACGGTCGGCGCCGGGTTCGCCGACATCGGGGACATCGTCGCGCCGCTCGTCGAGCGCGGCCTTCGGGAGGTCTGACACATGGATTTCGCCTTCGACGCGACGACTGAGGCCTATCGGGAGAAGCTCGAGGCCTTCATGGCCGAGCACGTCTACCCGGCCGAGCCGGTCTTCGAGGAGCAGGCCGCTTCGGGCGGCTGGGGCGCTCCGCCGATTCTCGACGAGCTCAAGGCCGAGGCCAGGAAGCGCGGGCTCTGGAACCTGTTCCTCCCGAGCGCGGGACTGACCAATCTTCAGTACGCCCCCCTCGCCGAGATCATGGGCCGATCGCCGGCCATCGCCCCGGTCGCGACCAACTGCGCCGCCCCCGACACCGGGAACATGGAGGTGCTGCACCAGTTCGGCACCGACGACCAGAAGAAGCGGTGGCTCGAACCGCTGCTGAACGGCGAGATCCGCTCGTCGTTCGCGATGACCGAACCCGACGTGGCCTCCTCCGACGCGACGAACATCGCCACCTCGATCGTCCGGGACGGCGACGAATACGTCGTCAACGGCCGCAAGTGGTTCATCACCGGTGCGATGAACCCCAACTGCGCGATCTTCATCGTGATGGGCAAGACCGATCCCGAGGCGCCCAAACACCGGCAGCAGAGCCAGATCCTGATCCCGCGCGACACCCCCGGCCTGACCGTCAAGCGCGGCATGTCGGTCTTCGGCTACACCGACAACGACCACGGCGGCCACGCCGAAGTGATCTTCGAGGACGTCCGCGTCCCGGCGGCCAACCTCATCGGTGAGGAGGGCGGCGGCTTCGCCATCGCGCAGGCCCGGCTCGGGCCCGGCCGCATCCACCACTGCATGCGCCTCATCGGCATGGCCGAACGGGCCATCGAGCTGATGTGCCGGCGGGCCTTGGCCCGCACGGCGTTCGGGAAGCCGGTGGCGCAGCAGGGGGTCGTCCAGGACTGGATCGCCGAATCGCGCGTGAAGGTCGAGCAGCTCCGGCTGCTCGTGCTGAAAACGGCCTGGCTGATGGACACCGCCGGCAACCGGGGCGCGCACACCGAGATCCAGGCCATCAAGATCGCCACCCCGATCACGGTGGAGTGGATCCTCGACAAGGCCATCCAGGTCCACGGGGCGGGCGGCGTCAGCCAGGACTTCCCGCTGGCCGCGCTGTGGGCCGGGGCCCGCAGCCTGCGCTTCGCCGACGGGCCCGACGAGGTCCACAAGCGGTCCCTGGCCTACCGGGAACTGAAGAAGCACACGTGATTCCACCGATACCGGACCGAAGAGCCGGTGCGGTACGACTTCTTACTTGAGGCAGATCACAGCGCGAGCCACGACCGGTCCTGTCTTCTGGGCAGGTTCACAGCGCGAGCCACGACCGGACTTCGTCCGTCCGCGTCTCGCGCTCCGTCCGCGTCTCGCTTGGCACGGCACGTCAGACAGGGGAAACCACGTGGTGGACGCGACGACGGTCAGGCAACGCGCGGAGGCGTTCCTGGCCGAGCACGACCCTTCGGAGCTGAGTCCGCTCGACTGGCTGCGGGCCAGGTTCGACGCCGGGCTGGCCTGGGTGCACTTTCCCGAAGGGCTGGGTGGCCTGGGCGCCCCGCGCGACCTGCAGGGGGTCGTCGACCAGCTCTTCCGGGGCACCCCCGACAACAACCCCGGCCGCATCGGCATCGGGCTCGGCATGGCCGCGCCGACGATCCTCGCCTTCGGCACCGAGGAGCAGCGGCGGCGCTTCCTGCGCCCGCTGTGGACCGGCGAGGAGGTGTGGTGCCAGTTGTTCTCCGAGCCCGGCGCCGGTTCCGACCTGGCGAGCCTGGCGACCAGGGCGGTCCGCGACGGCGACGACTGGGTCGTCGACGGTCAGAAGGTCTGGACGTCCAGTGCGCACCTGGCCCGCTGGGGCATCCTGGTCGCCCGGCACGACCCCGACCTGCCCAAACACCGAGGGCTGACCTACTTCGTCTGTGACATGGAGGCGCCGGGCGTCGAGGTGCGGCCGCTGCGCCAGATCACCGGCGAGGCCGAGTTCAACGAGGTCTTCCTGACCGGTGTCCGGCTCGGCGACGACCTGCGGCTGGGCGAGATCGGCGACGGCTGGAAGGTCGCCCAGACGACCCTCATGAACGAACGCGTCGCCATCGGCACGGCCGGGTCGCCGCGCCGCACCATGATGGGCATCTTCGCCGAGTCGTGGAACGAGCGTCCCGAGTCGCGCACGCACGACCTGCACCAGCGGGCGCTGGGGCTGTGGGTGCAGGGCGAGGTGATGCGGCTGACCGGACAGCGGCTGCGCGAGCAGCTCCTCGCCGGGCACCCAGGACCGGAGGGTTCGGGGATGAAGCTGCTGTTCTCGCGGCACCACCAGGAGGTCTCGGCGCTGGAGGTCGAGTTCCTGCGCGAAGACGGCCTGACCTACGACGACTGGACCTTCCGCCGCCCCGACGGGGTCGACTTCCTCGGCCGCGGGGCCGGATATCGCTACCTGCGCGCCAAGGGCAACTCGATCGAGGGCGGCACGTCCGAGATCCTCCGCAACATCGTGGCCGAGCGGGTGCTCGGGCTGCCGGCGGAACCCCGAACCGACGTCGCCGTGCCCTGGAAGGACCTGCCTCGATGACGCTGCTCTACACGGAGGTCGAGGAGGAACTGCGGACCGCCGTCCGCGACCTCCTCGCCGACAAGGCCCCCGTCGCCGCCGAGGGCGAGAACGCCGCCGCCTGGAACGGCCTGGCCCGCGACATCGGCGTGGCCGGGCTGCTGGTGCCGGAGGACCTCGGGGGAGCCGGGGCCTCCGCTCGCGAGGTCGCGGTGGTGCTGGAGGAACTGGGCCGGGCGGGCACCCCGACACCGTTCCTCACCTCGTCGGTGCTGGCGACCCGGGTGTTGCTGGACGCCGGATATCCCGATATTTCGCTATTGGCTGCCGGAGAGGTGACGGCTGCGCTGTGTGTCTCGCTGGCCGCCTCGCCTTATCGGGATATTTCGGTAGGCGTCCTCGACGAGGGCGTCGCCGGGCGGGAATCCGGAGCCGGTGGTCTCCAGGCGGGGGCCGCGCCGGAACGGGCCACTGGTGTTCTCCATGCGGGGGCCGCGGCGGAACGCGTGACGGGTGTTCTCCAGGCGGGTGTGGTGAGCGGGCGGTTCACCGGGGTCGCGGGTGCCGTCGGCGCTGACCTCTTCGTCGTGCCGCTCGACGGGGGCCGGGTCGCCGTGGTCGGGCGCGACCACGCCCGGGTCGAGCCCGTGGTCTCCCTGGATGTGACGCGCCCGCTCGCCGTGGTGACGGTGGACCGGGCTCCCGCCGTGGTGCTCGGAGGCGCTTCGGTGCGGGACGCGCTCCTGTTCGCGGGCGGGCTCATGGCCTCCGAGCAGGTGGGGGTGGCGGAGTGGTGCCTCACCACGACGGTGGCCTACCTGAAGGAGCGGCGGCAGTTCGCCCGGCCGGTCGGGTCCTTCCAGGCGCTCAAGCACCGGCTCGCCGATCTGTGGCTGGAGGTCGCGGGTGCCCGTGCGGCGGCGCGCAACGCCGCCGATCGGCTCGCCAGCGGCGCCGACGCCCGCGTGGCCGTGGCGGTCGCGGCGGCGCACTGTGGCGATGTCGCGGTGTGCGCGGCGGAGGAGGCCCTGCAGCTCCATGGAGGTATCGGGATGACCTGGGAGCATCCCATCCACCTCTATCTGAAGCGGGCCAAGGCCGACGCCATCGCCTTCGGCACCCCCGGCGCCCACCGCAACGCCCTGGGGCCTCTGGTCGGCCTCCCGGCACCGGAGTAGTGCCCCGTCAAGGCCAAGCCCCCCGTCACGGACGAAGGCCGGTCGGTGCAAGGCCTCGTTACGGGGCGCGGCGGGCGCGGCCGGTTGGCGCCGGGGGCGGGCGGTCCGGCGACGGCGGGCGGTGCCGGCCAGGCGGAGCCGTAACGGAAGAAATGCCTTAGCTTGCCGGTGTGAGCGACCTGAGCAGGAGGTCGGCGAAGTAGCGGCCGACCTCGCTGCCGGTGAGCGGGCCGTCGGGGTGGTACCAGGTGCCGAGGTGGTGGACCGAGCCGAAGAAGAAGTCGACCACCATCTCGGCCGGGACGTCGGTGTTGAAGACGCCCAGTTGCTGGCCTTCGAGGACGAGGTCGCGGAAGCGCTCGTGGTAGCGGCGGCGCTCGGCGCGGACGACCTTGCGGGTGTCGGGGGCCAACTGGTGGTTCGACCTGAAAAAGATCTTCGAATCGTCGAGGTTGTCGACTGTGGTATTGATCACATCGGCCGCCGCCGCGTGCAGGCGCTCAGCGACGGTGCCCTCACCGTCGGCGAAATGCCGCAGGCGGTCCATCTGCATGCGGAGGACCCGGCCGTAGATCTCGTGGAGAAGATCATCTTTGGAGTCGAAATAGTGGTACATGGCCCCTTTTGTCACGCCCGCGGCAGCTACGATTTCTTGAACGGACGTGCTCTCGAAGCCTTTGTCGGCGAAGAGACGCGTCGCCGCCGACAGCAACCGCTGGCGTACCGGTTCCTCGACGGACGTGCCCAACCGCGCCATACCGACCTCCTCTGATCGACGACCAGCATACCGACTGGTCGGTCAAGAAGAGGTTGTTTCAACCGGTGGTGGCGTAAGTGTGCTAGTTCCATCACCATCGTGGATCTGGAATCCCTGATCGGGTACGCCTTAGGCAAAGCTGCCCTAACTATCCGGGAGTGCAGGGTGCCCAACGGGTCCATCTATGTCCCGCGCGACGAGAAGTTCACCGGGTCGTCGCCCCAGAACCTGTACTTGACCTTCTGGCTCGCCGGCCGCAGGAACCGTCTCCGGCTGCGCGCCGCCTACTCGGTCGCCGGTCTCATCGCCGGCTACCTCCTCGCCGAGCGACTCGGCTGGAACGCCTTCATCACGGGTGTCGCCTTAGGCGCCCTGGTCGGCGGAACCGACGCCTTCATCGCATGGCGGTCCCACGAGCGCACCGCCGTCTGGCGCGGTAAACGGCGGGGGGAGGTCCGCACCGGACGCCTCCTCCGCCTGCTGCTGCGCCGCCGCGGCTACCGGGTGATGGACGGCCGCGCCGTCCCCGGCAAGGCCTCGGTCGACCATCTGATCATCGGCCCCGGCGGCCTGTGGATCGTCGACAACGAGGCCTGGTCGCCCGACACGATCGTGGCCAAGCACGGCAAACGACTCTTCTTCGACGAGAAGTACGGCACCAGCGTCGCCAAGGGCCTCATCGGCGCCGCGACGGACTTGGCCGAGGTCCTGACGAAGGAGACCGGAATCGAGGTGACGATCAGCCCCGTGCTCGCTTTGCACGGATGCACGATCGCCAACCGCTCAGGCGTGGTCAGCGGCGAGGGCTTGACCGTGGCCTACCCCAGCAGGATCCCCGGCGCCATCAGGCGCAACCCGACGGCCGAGCTCGACGCCGAGCAGGTCGAACTACTCAGCCGGACGGCCGCGCGCATCCTCCGACGGATGCGCTAGCAGCTCCTTCGTCAGCAGCGCGACCATGATCAGGGCCGTGACCAGCGTCGTCCACGGCCCCCCGATCACCAGCGCCAGCGGCGTCAGCGCGAGCACGACCACCCCGGTCCCCGCGAACACGACCGGCTTGAGGTCCCGCCTGCCGTTGGCGAACGCGTCGATGGCGGCGTACGCGAAGAGGAAGACCGCGACCGGCACGGTGAGAGCCAGTGCGACCCCCCATTCGGGCAGGTGCACGCCGTGGCCCCCGACCGACCCCGCCACCACTGCCACGCCCGCCCCGCCCGCCGCGATGGCGGCGAGGATGAAGTAGTGGCTGTAGGACCAGATGTAGGTGGTCGTGGCGTTCTTCCGGAGTGCCTTGAAGTCCAGGTAGCCGAAGTAGAGCCACCAGGTCGACAGCGCGATCAGCAGCGCCGCGACGGCGAGGATGGTCAGCTCGGTGACGTGGCCGCCCTCCTCGAACGCGCTCTGGATGGCCAGGGTCGCCGCGGTGATCGACTCACCGATGACGATCAGCGTGAACAGGCCGAAGCGCTCGGCGATGTGGTGCGGGTGGAAGCCGCCCTGGCCGCTGTTCCAGCCGGAGAACCACGGGACCGCCAGTTCGATCACGAACAGGATGAAGAACGCGATGATCCGGTAGTCGTCCGGCAGCGTGAGCTGAAGCACCCACAGGACCTGCACGGCCGCGGTTCCGCCGGCGATCTTCAACGACAGGTTTCTGACCGTCGGATGCTCTCTCCCGGCGCGTAGCCACTGGGCCACATAGCCGATGCGCATGATGACGTAGCCCAGCACGACCCAGCGGAAGTCGAGGTCGTTGAACGCCGAGGGGACCCCCGCCGCCAGCACGAGCGACCCCGCGATCTGCACGAACGCGAGCATCCGGTAGGGCCCGTCGTCGCAGTCGAAGGCGCTGGCGAACCACGTGAACGACATCCACGCCCACCAGATCGCGCCGAAGAGCATCAGGAAACTGATGATCCCCTGAGCGGCGTGCCCTTCGAGGAGGGCATGGTCGAGTTGCGCCGCGACCTGAGCGACGGCGGTGACGAAAACCAGGTCGAACAGCAGCTCAAGGGGTGTGGCGGTGCGGTGGGGCTCGGATGGGTCACGCGCGACCATCCCGGTCTTCCAGGGCATGCCCGCATCGTAGTCAGCGCCACCGCGCGCAACTCACACAGACGCGAAGCGGACGTACCCGGTCGGAGCCGGATGCGGGCGGTTACGAGATGGTGACGGATGGCGGCTGACTGCTCCCCGTGCGGGTGTGGATTGGGGGTGGCCAGAGATGGCTCGTGCGGGTGCGTGGCGGGCGCGGGCGGCTGGCGCCGGTTACGGGGCCTGCCGGGGGCGGTGGGCGGTGCCGGGGTGGGCGGAGCCGTAACGGAAGAAAAGTTTTAAGTGGTTTCTTCGATGAAAGCGGCCAGTTGTTGGACGTTTCGGCATTCGTACATGGGAACGACGGCGGCGTAGCCGCTGGCGACGGAATCGCCGGTGTCCCATTGGTTTCTCGGTTCGGGGTTGAGCCAATAGGCGTGCCTGACCTTTTCGGTGAGGCGTTTGAGTGTTTCGGTGTTCGGGGGTTGGTAGTTGGATCTGGCGTCGCCCAGGATGAGGAGGCTGGTTTTCGGCGTGAGGGCGCTCGCGTAGCGTTCTTCGAAACGGGTCAGGACGTGGCCGTAGTTGGTGCGGCCGAATCTGGTGATGTCGGCCTCGCCGGTCATGCGGGTGATGGCGTCGAGGACGTCGGTGCCGGGGGCGAAATACTTGGTGATCTCGTCGACGGTGTCGACGAACGCGAATGCGCGGACTTTCGTGAACTGCTCTCGCAGGGCGAAAGTGAGCAGCAGGGTGAATTGGGCGAAGCTCGAGACCGAGTCGCTGGCGTCGGTGATGACGACCAGCTCCGGTTTGTGCGGCCGCTTGGGCCTCAGGTGGGTGGTGAGGGGCACGCCGCCCGACTGCAGTGACGCCCTGACCGTTCTCCTGAAGTCGAGCCGGCCCCGGTCGCCCTTTCTGTGTTTCATCGACAGTCGGGTGGCCAGTCTTCTGGCCAGCGGATGGACCTCTCGCCGGAGTTCGGCCAGTTCGGCTTTGGTGACGCGGAGGAAGTCGCGGCGGTCGATCGACGGTTTGACGGCGGACCTGGTGATGCGTTCCCGGCCCTGGTCCTCCGCGATTCTCCGCCGGACGTCGGTGGCCACTTCGGCTTCGAAGGCGGCGATGTTCGCGGTGATGCGCTGACGAGCCAGTTTCTCGGCGAGACCGCCGCGTTCACCCAGCAGGCGGGCGATCAGCGTCTGCGGGGAGAGGGCACGCATGACCGGATAGGAGAACCACGACTGGCGTCCGGGACCTGCCTGGACCTGGCCGAACCGTTCGACCATGGCCTGGGCGAAGGCGCGGAACTCCGGAGTGCCGGGGTCGCCGGCGAGGAGATCGGCGAGTTCGGCTCTCAGGTCCTCAGGTTCGTCTTTTCGGAGTTTCGGCGGGGCCTGGGTCGTCGACGGGAACCAGAGGTCGAAGAGGACGTCGAAACCCTCCCGGTGTTGGGCGCGCTTCACCAAAGTGGCCGCGTAACTCTCGCGGAGGGTTTCCCGGCTGGTGAGGTCGATGTGCTGGAGCGCTTTGGCGGCGTCCAATCCTTCGGCGAGGGAGACGGGGAGGCCCGATTCCCGCAGGGCGTGGACGAAGCCGATATGGCGATCGATCATGGCGCGGCGACCTGTGGTCTGGCCTGCGTGGGGGCGGTCATGACCGCAGGCCCAGTTCTTTGGCCGCCCGCTGCTGATCGGAATGGTGTTTCAGGACGACGCCCAAAGTCTCCGCGATGGTCTGTTCGTCGAGGACTTCGCGGCCCAGTGCGAGCAGGGTGTGCGCCCAGTCGACGGTTTCGGCGATGCTCGGCGATTTCTTGAGTTCCAGGGCGCGGAGCGTGGCGGCCGTTCTGGCGAGCTGTTCGGCGAGGTTCTCGGCGATGCCGGGGACCTGGGCGACGACGATGTCGCGTTCGCGTTCTGGTGTGGGGTAGTCGAGGTGCAGGTAGAGGCAGCGGCGTTTGAGCGCTTCGCTGAGTTCCCTGGTCGCGTTCGAGGTGAGGACGACGAAGGGTTTCCTCGTGGCGGTGATCGTGCCAAGTTCGGGGATGGTGATCTGGAAGTCGGAGAGGATTTCCAGGAGGAGTCCTTCGACCTCCACATCGGCCTTGTCGGTTTCGTCGATCAGCAGGACGGTCGGGTTCTCCGATCGGATCGCCTTCAGGAGCGGGCGTTCGAGAAGGAAGTCCTCGGCGAAGATGTCGTCCCAGGCGTCGTCCTCGGCCTGGATTCGCAGGAGCTGCTTCTTGTAGTTCCATTCGTAGAGGGCTCTGGCCTCGTCGAGGCCCTCGTAGCACTGGAGCCTGATCAGGTCGGCGCCGGTCGCCTCGGCTATCGCCTTGGCGAGCTGGGTCTTGCCCACGCCCGCCGGGCCCTCGGCGAGGAGGGGTTTCTCCAGGACGCCGGCCAGGAAGACCGAGGTGGCGATGGCGTCGTCGGAGAGGTATCCGGTCTGTCTGAGACGGGTGGCGGCGTCCGACGGTGAGGCGAACCAGGTCACGTGGGCTTCCCTCTTGGCGTACCGAATGATGTTCTAGTGTAGCCCGATTTGGTGGGGGTTCGGTGGTGCGGTAATCTTCAAGGGCTTCAAGCGCCGCTAGCTCAGTTGGTTAGAGCAGCTGACTCTTAATCAGCGGGTCCGGGGTTCAAGTCCCTGGCGGCGCACCGACACAGCGCATCCGTGATTCCACGGGTGCGCTGTTCGCGTTTCAGCGGTTGTCCGCCCAGCTCGCGAGGGTGCGTAGCTTCTCCTCCGACGGGGAGCCGGTGGCCGCCGAGTAGATGATCAGCGACAGGTGCGGATCGGTCGGCGGGACCAGCGACTCGTAGTTGATCGACATGGTGCCGACCACGTCGTGGTGGAAGCGCTTGGTGCCATGGGTGTGCTGGAAGACCATGTAGTCGTCCCAGAAGTGCGCGAACCGCGGCGACCGCTCGGTGAGCTCGTCGACCAGCAGGGCCAGACGCGGGTTGTGGACGTCGTGGCCGGCGGCCAGTCGCAGGATCGCGACCATCTGCGCGGCGACCTCGTCCCAGTCGGGATAGACCGATCTCGCTTTGGGGTTGAGGAACATCCAGCGCACCATGTTGCGTTCGCCCGGCGGCATGGCCTCGAAGTCGTCGAGCAGGACCTTGCCCATCCGGTTCATCGCGACGACCTCCAGGCAGGGGCCGTGGAGCACCGCGGGCACCGGGTCGAGGGCGTCGAGCATCATCCGGACCGCCGCGCGGGCCCGTGGCGGTCGGTCACCGGCCGCGTCGGTCACCGGCTTGACCAGGGCGAACAGGTGGCGCCGCTCCAAAGCGTCGAGCCGCAGGGCGTCGGCGACGGCTCCCAGCACCTGCTCGGAGGCGCCTGTCGCGCGGCCCTGCTCCAGGCGTGTGTAGTAGTCGACGCTGACGCCGGCCAGCATCGCCAGTTCCTCCCGGCGCAGGCCGGCCACGCGGCGGCTCCCGGTCTTGATCGGAAGGCCGACATCAGCCGGGGTCAGCCGGGCCCGGCGGGAGCGAAGGAACTCGCGAATCTCCTGCGGCCGGGACATGAACCCAGTATCCCCGAGCGCCGTGGGTGGTCCTGCGGGAACCAGGTTGAGCGGGGCCAGCCTGCGCGTTCTCCCGGAAGGGCCGGGCCGGTTGACTCCTCAGTGGTGCCGGTCCGACCGGACGGCGCCTTCCCTTTCCTGCTGGAGAGCACCATGCCGATGCCGGCGAACCCGCCCAAGAACCCCGCCAGCCCGTTCGCGTCCTTCGCCGGGCACCACGTCGGAATCCGGGTGCCGGATTTCGAGGCCGCCAAGACCTGGTACACGGAGAAACTCGACTTCCGGGTTCTGCGGGAGTGGCCGTACGGAGACCTGAAGCTGGCCTATCTCAGCCCCGCCAACGACGACGACTTCCACGTCGAACTGCTCGCCGGGCCGGTCCCGTTTCCGAAGGAGGTCCTGGACGACCTGGAAGTGAGCCTGCGCCACGGCGGTTACCAGCACATCTGCGTCCACGTCGACAGCGTCGACGACACCCGGGCCGAACTGGTCCGCCGCGGTGTCGACGTGATCGGCGAGCCGTTCGAGATCGAGGACATCAGCCGCCGCCTGGCCTTCTTCCGCGATCCCTGGGGAAACATGATCGAGCTCTCGGAGACCCTTCCGGGCGCCGGCGCCTGAACCAGTCGTGTCAGGCGTTCAACTGCCGAGCTGCTCCCGGACGGCTTTGGCGGAGGCCTGATTTTCGTATGGCACTATTCGAAATGTCCTGATGGAGACGGCTTCTGGGTGAAACGTGATTGATTTCCGGATTGACTTGTTCGGCGGCTTCCGGGTCAGGGTCGGCGATCGACTCATCGCTCCGGAGGCCTGGTCCCAGCGCAAACCGGCCGCTCTCGTCAAGCTCCTCGCCCTCGCCCCCGGCCACCGGCTCCGCCGCGAACAGGTCATGGACGCCCTCTGGCCCGACCTCGACCAGCGCGCCGCCGCCGCGAACCTCCGCAAGGCCCTCCACTCCGCCCGACGGAATCTGGCCGAAGACAAGCTGATCCTTGCGGTGGGAGACCTCCTCTGCCTCCCACCGGAGGGGGTCAGGGTCGACGTCGCCGCCTACTGGTCCGCCCGCCGGACCAGGGATTACGACGAGGCGATCGAGCTCTACCGAGACGGTCTCCTCCCGGAGGACGTGTACGAAGACTGGGCCGCCGCCCCACGAGAGGAACTGCGCCTCGACTGGCTGGCCGCCGTCGAGGAGTACGCCGGACTCCTGGAGTCCAGGGGCGACCTCAACGAAGCGGCGAGAAAGGTCCAGCGACTCGTCGCGGAAGACCCGCTCCGGGAGTCCGCCCACGCCTGGCTGATGCGCCTCTACACACTCGCCGGACGTCGGGACGAGGCCCGACGCCAGTACTCGAAAATCAATGAGCTCCTCGACATCGAGCTGGGCGTCGAACCTCAGCCAGAAACGCAGCGCCAGTATGCCGAGATCGGCGCCGACCAGGCCCCAGACCCTGCCCTGACCACGGATCTCTGGGAGAAGGTCGGCGACCTGCGGGTTCAGTCGGGCGATCCGGCGGGCGCGGTCAAGGCGTTCGGGCAGGCGCTCACCGACTCCGCCGACCTGAAAGTCACCGGACGCATCCACCGCAAGGCCGCCGGCGCGTGGCTGATGCAGCACGTACCGGACGAGGCGGAGTCTCATCTCGACGCCGCCGAGCGGCACACCCCCGACGCCGCCGAACTGGGCCGGCTCACCTGTCTCAGGGCCAACCTCGCCTGGGAGCGCGGTGACCTGGCCACCGCTCACCTGCTCGCCGAGAAGGCCCATGCCATCGCGCTCGCCGACGGCGACAGTGCCGACGTCGCGGCGGCGCTGGAAGCGCTGGCGTTCGTGTCCCACGTCCAGGGGAACTGGCGGCCCGGTCTGCACGCCCAGATCGAAGGGCTCGCCGGGGTCGCGCTCGGGGTCAGGGTCGCCCGGCTGTGCGACTTCAACCACTGCCTCGGTCAATACCAGCTCTACGGCGACGCCTTCTCCGGTGACGTCGAAGACTACGCGCGGCAGACGCTCACCCTCGCCGAGCGGGCCGACGCGATCCCCGCCCAGGCGTTCGCCTGGTGTCTGCTCGGTGAATCACTGCTGCTCGGGGCCCAATGGGACGAGGCCGAGGCGTGTCTCGAACGCTCGTGTGAGCTGTACGCGCCCCTCGGCAGCCGCTCGGTCGCACTCCCGTGGCTGCGACGGGCCGAGCTCGCGGCCTGTCTGGGGGCCCACGACGAGGCCACCGCCCACCTGAAGCGTGCGCGCGCGATCGCGATGGTCACGCCGATGGCGCGGCACGCGTGGGCGCGGCTGCACGCCACCGCCGCGCTGGCGGCCATGGAGCGCGGCAACCCCGACGACGTCATCCGGTCGGTCCGGGCGACCCAGAACGCGGCCGCCCGCCACGGCGACTGCGCCACGTGCAGCGCGCTGCTCAACCCCGTGGGGGCGCAGGCGTTCGCGCTGGTGGGTGATCGCGAGGGGGCGTACACACTCATGAAAGCGGCCACCCGATTGGCTGGGTCTTTCGAGAGTTCCGGCTGGAACGCCATGGCGGAGTCGGCGGCGGGGAGCGTGGCGCTCGCCGACGGCGATCACGCGGAAGCCGACGATCACTTCCACAAGGCGGCCGGTCTCTACGAGCGGGCCGGGCACGCCTTCTGGGCCGAGAAGGCGCGAGGGAACGTTCAGGGAACGCGGGCTCCGTAACGTCTTCCTCGACACCTAGCGAGGGAGCTCCACAATGAGCCTGACCATCGGCGACACCGCCCCCGACTTCATCGCCGCGACCACCGACGGCGCTGTCGGGTTCCACACCTGGATGGGCGACTCCTGGGCCGTGCTGTTCTCGCACCCCAAGGATTTCACCCCGATCTGCACCACGGAGCTCGGCTACATGGCCCGGATCAAGCCCGAGTTCGACCGGCGCGGTGTGAAGATCATGGCGCTGTCGGTCGACCCGGTCGACAAGCATGCCGCCTGGGCCGCCGACATCGAGGAGACCCAGGGCGTCGCGCCCAACTACCCGATGATCGGCGACGCCGACTACACCGTCTCCAAGGCCTATGGGATGCTCGGCGCCGACGTGAGCGGCGACCCGTCCGACCGGACCGCCGCCGACAACCAGACGGTGCGCGGGGTCTTCGTGATCGGCCCTGACAAGAAGATCAAACTGATCATGCTCTACCCGATGACGACCGGCCGCAACTTCGACGAGATCCTGCGCGTCATCGACTCGCTGCAGCTCACCGCCCGGCACAAGGTGGCCACGCCGGTGAACTGGCAGCAGGGCGACGATGTGGTGATCGCCGGGTCGGTGTCGAACGACCAGGCCAAGGAGCTGTTCGGCGGGTGGGTCGAGCCCAAGCCGTACATCCGCATCGTGCCGCAGCCGAAGTGACGACGATGCGGATTCTGGTACTCGGGGCCGGGTTCGGCGGTCTGGAACTGACCACCCGGCTCGCGGAGACGCTCGGCGACGCGGCCGACATCACGCTGATCGACAAGGCCGAGGGGTTCGTGTTCGGCTTCTCGAAACTCGACGTGATGTTCAGCCGGACCGTTCCCGACGCCGTGGTGCACCCTTACGAGGGGCTGGTCAAGCCGGGTGTACGTCTGGTGCGCACCACCATCCGGGCCATCGATCCGGCCGGGCTGCGCGTCGAGACCGACGCCGGGGCGTTCGAGGGGGACGTCCTGGTGGTCGCCCTCGGCGCCGACCTGGAGCCTGCCGCGACACCGGGGCTGGTCGAGGCCGGGCACGAGTTCTACACCGTCCCGGGCGCCTTCGCGGTGCGGGACGTGCTCGCCGGGTTCCAGGGCGGGCGAGTGGTCGTCGGGGTCACCTCGACACCGTTCAAGTGCCCGCCCGCGCCCAGCGAGACGGCGCTGATGCTGCACGACTACCTGTTCGAGCGTGGCTTACGGGACGTGTCGGAGATATCCCTCGTCATGCCGCTCGGGACGCCCATTCCACCCTCACCGGCCGCCTCCGAGGCGCTGCTCGACGCGTTCGCGGAGCGGGGGATCGGGTGGTATCCGGATCGGCTGGTGTCCCGGCTCGACCCCGAGAAGAAGGTGGCGATCCTCGCCGATGGGGAGGAGATGCCGTTCGACCTGTTCCTCGGGGTGCCGAAGCATCGGGTCCCCGACGTGGTCGTCGAGTCGGGGATGTGCGTGGACGGGTGGATTCCGGTCAACCCGCTGACCTTGGAGACCGCGTTCCCGAATGTGTACGCGGTCGGCGACGTGACCAGCGTGGGGACCCCCAAGGCCGGCGTGTTCGCCGAAGGCCAGGCAGCCGTGGTGGCCGACCGGATCGCCGGGAGGTCAGCCACCTACGGTGGGACGGGGATCTGTTACATCGAGTTCGAGCACGAGAAGGTGGCCCGGGTCGAGGTGACGTTCCGGAGCGGCGAACGCCCGCACGGCCGGTTCGACGACGCGTCCGTGGTGTACGCGGCGGACAAGGGAGAGTTCGGGTCGAGCCGGGTCCGGCGCTGGTTCGGACGGGAGTGGACGACCGCCTAGTCGTACGAGGCGACCTCAATGAGGTTCTGGTCGGGGTCGCGCACGTAGAGGCTGGTCATCGGGCCGAGGGCGCCCGTTTTCCGGACGGGGCCCTCCTCGATCTCGATGCCGTGCGCTTTCAGGCGGGCGGCCACCCGCGCCGGCGGACTGGTGGTGATCAGGCAGAGGTCGGCGGTGCCCGGGGCCGGGTTCAGGGCGTGGGGGCTGAACTCGTGCCCGGCCTGATGGAGGTTGATCTTGCTGGCGCCGAAGTGGAGGGAGTCGCGGCCCTCGCCGAAGGTGACCGCGTCCATGCCCAGGACGTCGCGGTAGAAGGCGATCGCGCGAGGGATGTCGGCCACGGTCAGGACGAAGTGGTCGAGACGGTCGATGCGGATCGCGAAGGTCTCCTGGATCGCCCGCCAGGCCTGGACGTCCAGCAGGGCGCGGTTGCGGGTGAAGAAGGCGTACAGGCCGTCACCGTGCCTGGCGAGGATGTCGGGGTTGTGGCGGGCGACGTCGATCTCGTTCGCGGCGGTGATGACGAGGAAGGCGCGCAGGTCGGGCCGGGTGACCTCGCCGGTGAAGCGGTCGTGGAAGTGGGCGAGGTCGGGGTAGGTGGCGTTGCGGTCGCAGGAGGCGTAGGCGTACACGATCGCCTCGGCCTCGTCGCCGATCAGGTCCCTGACCGCGGCCCGGTCGGAAAAGGGCAGGAGGGGGTGGGCGAAGCCGTCGGTGCCGTAAGTGGCGTGGAGCAGGCCCGCCGACCGAACCTCCTCGGGCGCGCCCCACTCGCCGAGCAGCGCGGCGACGCGTTTCAGGTGCTCCAGCAGGGTGCCGCCGGGGTGGGGGATCTCGGCGGCACCGTGACGGGTCAGGAAGTCGGTCGGTCTCATGCCCTCTTCCTTCCCCCTCAGAACTGGGCGCGTTCCCGCCACGACGCCCAGACGGCCTCGTCGCCGAAGATCTCCAGGCCGTCGGACCCCCGGTTGAGCAGGGCCAGGAAGAGGTCGGCCGCGCGCCCCCGCACCGCCACCGTGCCCTTCCCGTGCCCCGGCTCCCACACGACCCGTCCCTCTTCGCCGTGGATCATCCACTCGCCCGGCACGTCGGTGGTGTGCAGGTGGACGGTCACCCCCGGGTCGAGGGTCTGACGGGAGGTCGCGACCGTGTCGATCCACTCCTCGATGCCGTCCACGGCCAGGTCGGCGGCCAGTTCGTAGGGCTGCCCGAGCGCCAGCGCCGCGTCGGCCCGGTGGACGGTCGCCTCGTGCAGACGCCGCCGGACCCACCACTGCGCCGGGCGCGGGCCGAGGAACGTCCACACCTGCGTCGACGCGCCGACCGATTCGATCGCGTCCTGGAGAACCTGCGGGCCGCCGTGCAGCCAGGCAAGTGCGCCCTCGGTGTCGGCCGGGGGCTTGCCGTCGCGGACCTCGCGCGGGTCCAGGACGCCCTCGATGCGGTCGGAGATGATCTGGGCCGACCAGCGGTCGCCCCGGCCGACGTGGCGGAAGAGTTGCTTCAGGGTCCAGCCGGGGCAGGTCGGCACGGGAGTGTCGGGGTCGGCGGTGTGGAGGAGTTCAGCGAACCGGGCGTTCTGCTCGATCAGGGCGGTCATGTGGTCCATGGCCACGATCATTCCCGGTCGGCTCGCCATCCGACAGGAACAGCGGGCCGGAACCCGGGTGCCGCAGGGTGGCGCCGATCCGGCGGGCCAGCGCCGGGTCGGTGAACCCGGCCAGCTCGTCGAGCGCGACGAACCGGACCTCGGCTATCTCACCGTCCTGGAACCGGATCCCGGCCAGGTCGTCGGCGGTCAGCGTGCCCCCGTCGAAGAGGAAGGCCACGAACGCGCGCCTGTTCGGCCGCGGCGGCTGAACATCGATGCTGAGCAGGTCACCCACCGGGCGGTCGAGGCCCAGCTCCTCGAAGAGCTCCCGGCGGGCCGCCGCCGCGGGGGTCTCCCCGCCGTCGACCTCGATCACGCCGCCGGGGATGTCCCAGTCTTCTTTGTACGTCGTCCGCACCAGCAGCACCCGGCTCGCTTCGTCGGTGAACAGCACTCCGGCCGCGGAGACGGCGACGGGGAGGGCGGCGTACCAGGCGGGAAAATTCACCGGCCGACTCTACAACCGCCGGCGGACGTTCAGGCGTAGCCCGGGTGGTCTGTCACACCTGATTTCTGGACATATTCGGGATTATCCGTCATATGCCAATAGTCGCGGGTCTCGACCGCCAGACCGTTCTCGTCGAACCGCACGAAAACACATCCGGCCAGGTGGCCTTCCTCGGCGCGTACGGAGAACTCGATCGCGGCTGTGTCCCCGTCGACCAAAGGCTCGCCGAACTTCACGTTCAGCACGATCTCCTCTGAGAACGACCACGTCAGATACTCCCGTAAAGCCGCGAGTCCCCGATGCGGCTCACGGAACGGCATCGAGCGGTGGACGATGTCCGGGGCGTACAGAGAAACAAGCAGGCCGACGTCGTGAGTGGCCCAGCCGGTTTGCCAGGTGCGGGCGAAGCGGAGGGCGATCTCCCTGGTGTTCACCCGCCGAAGCTTAGGCTGGCGCAATGTTGGTGGGAACGTCCGGCTGGCAGTACGCCGACTGGCGCGGGGTCCTCTATCCGCCCGGCCTGCCGCAGAAACGATGGCTGGAACACTACGGAGAAGAATTCGGCACCGTCGAGAACAACGGCGCCTTCTACCGCCTGCCGAGCCGCGAAACCTTTCAGGAATGGCACGACAGAACGCCTGACGATTTCGTCATGGCGGTCAAGGTGAGTAGATATCTCACCCACGTCAGACGCCTGCGCGACCCGAAAGAACCGGTCGACCGCCTGATGCGGATGGCCGAAGGCCTGGGCGACAAACTCGGCCCGATCCTGCTGCAACTCCCGCCCAATCTCCGGTGGGAAGATGGCACCCTCGAAGCCTGCCTCAGATGCTTCCCCACAAGCGTCGCCCTGGCCGTCGAACCCCGCCACGAATCGTGGTGGAACGACGACACCCGGCGAACCCTCGAAAAGCACCACGCCGCCCTCGTCTGGAGCGACCGCCGTGGCCGCAGGCAAGGACCGCTGTGGCAGACCACGACGTGGGCCTACCTGCGCTTTCACGAGGGCACGTCGAAGAGACACCCACCCCGATACGGCGACCGAGCGCTCACCACGTGGCTGACCAGACTGCCCGAAGACAGCTACGTCTACTTCAACAACGACCACGCGGGGGCCGCGGTGATAAATGCGCGCCGCTTCACAGCATTGGCGACAAAATAGGGCGCATGCGCACGACGAGGCTGTTGGGGTCCGCCGAGCTGGACGCGTCTCCCGTCGTGGCGAACATCGCGATGAACCGGGGACGCCGTCTGGCGAGTTACTCCCGTGAGCTCGGCCTGAACCTGGCCGGGCTCCTCCCGGGCGCGTCCTGGCTCGACCTGTGCTGTGGCGAGGGCCACGCGCTCGCGGAGGCCGCGATGCTCGGTGCCGATGTCACGGGGGTCGATCTGGTCGGCCACTTCGCCGTCCCGCCGGGGAAGAACGTGGAGCTGGTCGTCGCCGCCGTCCCGGGCTGGCGGCCGGCCCGGAAGTTCGACCTGGTCACTGCCGTTCACGGCCTTCACTACGTCGGTGACAAGCTCAAATTCCTCGCCGACGTCGCCGGGTGGCTGACCGATCACGGCAGGTTCGCGGCCAGTTTCGACGTCGCCTCCGTCCACACGGAGTCGCGGCGGAAACTGCTGGCCACGTTGAGGAGCCAGGGGTTCGTCTACGACTCCAGGAAGAAGCTCATCTCCAGAACCGGCCCCGCCGCGATCGAGCTCCCCTACGAATACCTGGGCGCCGATGACAAGGCCGGGCCCAACTACACCGGCCAGCCGGCCGTCGTCTCCCACTATCGGGTGTACGTCGACTGCACGAACCCCGACTCGTAGGCCACCGTCAGCCGATGAGTGAGCGCGACGTCCCCGTGCAGGGACCCGAAAAGGGGCATCCCCTCGCCGATGAGGACCGGCGCGCGGGTCACGGTGAGCTCGTCGAGGCGGCCCTCCCGCAGGAAGGTCTGGATCAGGCGGCCTCCGTCGACGTACACCCGCTTGCTGTGCGGAGTCAGCCCGGCCACCAGGTCGTCGAAGCTCCGGTAGACGGTCACCCGCTCATCGGAGGCGGGCAGCGTCGTGCTCAGGACCGCTACCTGCTTGCCCTCGTAGGGCCAGGCGCCGAAGCCGAGGACCGTCTCGTAGGTCACCCGGCCGAGGGCGACGGTGTCGATGTCGCGGATGAAGTCGGTGTAGCCGAGGTCGCCGGCCTGCTCGCCCCGGGTGGTCAGCCAGGTCAGATCGCCGTCGGGGCGGGCGATGAAGCCGTCGAGGCTGGTGCCGATGAAGGCCGCGGCGGTGAAGGTCATCTCGTCTCCAAGAGTGCGCGCAGGTCGTCTCGCAGCCGGGACACCCCGGTCAGGGCGGCGTCGACGAGGCTGCCGTTGTGGGTCAGCAAAATCAGCCGGGCCAGGACGGGGTCGCCGATCCGGTCGCGGATCTGCTCCTCCAGGCGCCGGGCATGGTCGGCGGCGTGGCGCCGGAAATCGGCGTCGGTCAGGTCGAGCTGGAAGAACGCCAGGTTCCCGGGGTCGGTGGCGCCCGCGCTCAGGGTGACGAGCGCGTCGACTACGTCGCCGGGCGGCAGGGTCACCGAGGCGGCGGCGTGCCGGGCGAAGGCCAGCAGCAGGCCGCGTTTCGAGCCGAAGCGCTGCACCAGCGTGGCCGGCGACAGGCCCACCTCGGCGGCCACCAGCGCGAGCGTCACCCCGGCGGGGCCGTGCCGGGCGATCACCAGGCCGGCGGCCCGCAGGATCGTCTCGTCATCTCGTGTACGCGGTCTCACCACACCCACCAATATAAATGACCGTTCATTTATGAACAAACCCGTGACCCGATAAGGAGATTGATCAACCATGTCACCGGCGACCCCTAGCGGGGTGGAGGACTATCGCAGCGGTGTGCAGGCGGTCCTGGGCTCGCTGAGCCCTGCGGCCATCTTCATCGTCGCCACGATCAAGCCGACCGGCCATCAGGCGGTCAGGGACCTGGGCGAAGACCTGGCCGGGCTGCTGCGGACGGTCGGTTTCCGCTCGCTCGACCCGGGGCTGTCGTGTGTCGTCGGCTACGGCTCGCAGTTCTGGGACCGGCTCTATCCGGGGCTGCCCAAGCCGCAGGGGCTGCACCCGTTCAAGGAGATCAGGGGCGCCCACTTCGCGCCCTCGACCCCGGGCGACCTGCTGATCCACATCAGGGCCAACCGGCAGGACCTCTGCTTCGAGCTGGCCGGGCTCATCATGAACCGCCTCAGGGACGCCGTCGCCAGCGCAGACGAGGTCCACGGCTTCCGCTACTTCGACGCCCGCGACCTGCTCGGATTCGTCGACGGCACCGAGAACCCCACCGGGAACCTGGCTCTCGACTCGGTGCTCATCGGGGACGAGGACCCCGACTACGCCGGCGGCTCCTACGTCCTGGTCCAGAAATACGTCCACGACCTGATCACCTGGAACGGCCTCGCCACCGAGGAGCAGGAGAAGGTCATCGGACGTCAGAAGCTCTCCAACGTCGAACTCGACGACGAGGTGAAGCCGTCGAACGCGCACAACGCGCTCACGGTCATCGAGGTGGACGGCAAGGAGGTGAAGATCCTCCGCGACAACATGCCGTTCGGCAACGCCTCGCAGGGGGAGTTCGGCACCTACTTCATCGGCTACTCGCGCACCTCTGAGCTGCTGGAACTCATGCTGACCAACATGTTCATCGGCGACCCGCCGGGCAACTACGACCGGATCCTCGACTTCTCCTCGGCGCTGACCGGTTCCCTCTATTTCGTCCCCTCAGGCGCTTTCCTGGAAGACCCGCCGGAGCCCGTGCGGTCCGGTCGGTTGATCATCGGCGACCTCAAGGGAGTCCCGCAGACATGAACAACCTCCATCGGGAGCTGGCCCCGATCTCCGACGCCGCCTGGGCGCAGATCGAGGAGGAGGCCACCCGCACCTTCAAGCGCCACATCGCCGGCCGGCGGGTGGTCGACGTCCACGGCCCCGATGGGACCGAACTGTCGGCGGTGTCGACCGGGCACACCACCCCGATCCAGCCGCCGTCGCCCGACGTCCAGGCGCGGCAGCGGGAGGTGTCGCGGCTGATCGAGCTGCGCCGGCCCTTCGAGCTCGACCGCGAGGCGATCGACGACGTCGAGCGCGGCTCGGGCGACTCCGACTGGCAGCCCGTCAAGGACGCCGCCGCCGCGCTGGCCATCGCCGAGGACCACGCCGTTTTCAACGGCTACGACGCCGGCCGGATCTACGGCGTCATCCCGGGCAGCGCGCACTCGCCGCTGGTGCTCCCGGCCGATGTCAGGGCCTATCCGGACGCCATCGCGCAGGCCCTCGGCATCCTGCGGATGGCGGGGGTCGACGGGCCCTATTCGGTGCTCCTGAGCGCCGACGCCTACACGGGGGTGGCCGAGACGGCCGACCACGGATATCCGGTGCTGGAGCACATCCAGCGACTGGTCTCCGGCGACATCGTCTGGGCTCCGGCCATCTCCGGCGCGGTCGTGCTCACCACCCGGGGTGGCGACTTCGATCTGCACCTCGGGCAGGACGTCTCCATTGGTTATCTGAGCCACACCGACGCGACGGTGACGCTGTATCTCCAGGAGTCGTTCACGTTCCTGCCGTTCACCGCGGAAGCGGCCATTCATTTGACCACACCCTAATTATCTTTCAGCAATTGTTGACATGTCATCCTGTACCCACCAGTATTGCCCGGACGAGGCGGGGGCCACAGCTTTAACACGGGGAGACATGCGGGTATTCGTCGTGGACGAAGATAGGCAGACGGCGGCGGACATCGAAGCCGCACTGGTGAAATCCGGATATTCGGTCACGGTCGGTCCCGACCGGACGGCCGTGCTCGGATATGACGTTGTTTTTCTCGGCGTGGGAGCCGACGACGGGGCAGAGGCGTGCCGGGAGATCCGGCGGACCAGCGACGTGCCGATCATCGTGCTTTCGGCCCGCGACAGCGGGGCCGAACGGATCCGCGGACTGCGGGCCGGCGCCGACGACTATCTCGTCAAACCCATTTGCATGGAGGAATTGGAAGCGCGGATGGAAGCCGTCCTGCGGCGGACGCGGGGCGGCAAGACCGACGTTCTCCAGGCCGGTGACATCCAGATCGACGCGAAACGTTATCTGGTCTGGCGGGACGGCCGGAATGTGCCGCTGACGCCGAAGGAGTTCGCGTTACTCCGGCGGCTCGTGCAGACGCCGGGCGAGGTGGTCACCAAACAGACGCTGTTACTCGAGAACTGGAAGGACCTGAGCAGGTCGGCGGCGCGGACTCTCGACGTCCACATCGCGCACCTGCGGGCCAAACTCGGCGAGCCGAATGTGGTGGAGACCGTGCGGGGAGTGGGCTACCGGTTGGTCCCCTGAAAAGACTGTCAGGTGTTGCCAGGAGCGTTCCAAGGGCACATGGGGTGAGATGTGCCCATGAGAAAGAAGCCGTTTCGGCTGTTAAGCGCTCCACTGCTCGCCCTCACGATGGTGCTGTCCGTCATGAGCTCGCCCGCCAGGGCGGAGACCGACCCGGTGCTGGCCCTGCAGTGGGAGCTGGCCCGCACCACGTACACCCTGTTCGAGAGCCTGAACCACCCGAACCCGGCCCTCCTCCGGGCGGCCAGATCGCAGAGCATCTCGGTCGACATCGCGGCCCCCCGCGACGAGGTGTTCGCGATCTACTCGAACTTCGAGAACCACCTCGGCGCCAACCCGCTGCTCCAGCGGGTGGTCACCCACTCCGACACCACCACCGCCGGGGTCCGGACCATCAACCAGACCGCGGTCGAGAACACGCCGCTCCAGCCGGGGCTGCCCGCGACCCCGATCAACACCCACGCCCAGCAGCGGATCAACGCGGCCGGATACTTCTACGAGGTCGACTCGTGGACGCTGCCCAACATCATGACCCACCAGACGATCACCTTCGAGGACCTGGGCGCGGCCGGGACCCGGGTGACCGAGAACCTGACGTTCGAGGCCAGCGTCCTGCTGATCGACTACACGCTCTCCCAGGGCGTCATGGCCCACCAGGGCATCCAGTCGGTGTTCAAGAGCCGCATCGAGGGCGGGTTCTACAGCTAGTCCTGCGGATGCACGGCCAGGGCGCCCGCCGCGTTGCGGATCGCGAACGTCACGCTGCCGGCTCGGTAGCGGTCGTCCGACCACTCGGCTGGGCGCCCTTCCCGTGTCGTCGTCACCCGCCGCTGCCGCAGCAGCGGCCCGCCGCGCCGCACTCCGAGCAGGCGGGCGTCCTCGGTCCCGGCCGCGACGGCGTCGATGAGGTGCTCTCCGTACGCGAAGATCAGGCCCCTGGACTCGTACAGGGCCTGGGTGACCGAGTCGCAGTCTGCGGGCAGCCGTTCGACGGCGGGGGCGAGCCAGCCCGCGTACACGGTCCGTTCCAGCAGGACCGCCGTGCCGTCGAGGCTGCGTAACCGGAGCACGTCGAGCACCGAGTCACCGGTGGTCAGCCCGAGGCGGGCCGCCTCGGCGGCGGCGGCCCCGCGGCGGCGCTGGTCGATCACCTGGCCGGTCACCTCGTGCCCGGCGGCCCGCGCCCACTGGGCGAAACTGTGCAGCACCGCGAAGTTCTGGCTGCGTTCGCGGCCGAGAACGATCCGCCTGGCACCCTGGCGGGAGCCCACGAGCCCTTCGGCCGTCAGCACCGCGACGGCCTGGCGGACCGTTCCCCGGGCGACCTTGTGCCGGGCGGCCAGCACGGTCTCCGAGGGCAGCGGTGTGCCCACCGGGATCTCACCGCCGAGGATGGCCGCCCGGAGCTCGTCGGCGATGCGCGCGTATCGCGGGTGCACGGCGACTCCCCCAACTTTGCTGTGTACAGGGCAGGCTTCACCGTACGGTCCGGAAATCGTCCGGAAAAGTGGGGGTTTAGCCATTTGACGAATGGCCGCCGACTGTTCACCGTCAGGACGTGGGTGGTCGATCTCGTGTCCCTAGCTTGTTTGAACAAGTTAAGGCACTTCGCTCCAGTGGGAGTTCATTGTGGTCTCTTCCCGAGTCCGTCTCACCGGCCTCGCAGCCGGTCTGCTGATCGCCGTCGCGGCCTGTGGGTCCGCGCCCGGCACCGAGGCAACCTCTACTTCTCCGGCCGCCTCTGGCGGCGCCGCCGCGGTCGACGCCAGGACCGCGACCTCGGCCGCCGACTTCGGCGGTGTCGACAAGCTGTATGAGGCCGCCAAGGCCGAGGGCAAGTTGCACGTCATCGCGCTGCCGCCGAGCTGGGCCAACTACGGCGAGATCCTGACCGCCTTCAAGGCCAAGTACCCCGGCATCGAGATCGAGGAGGAGACCCCCGACGCCTCCTCCGCCGACGAGATCAACGCGGTGAAGACCCGCAAGGGCCAGGACCGCGCCCCCGACGTCCTGGACGTCGGCCAGTCGTTTGCCTACTCCGGCGCGGCCGAGGACCTGTTCGCCCCGTACAAGGTCGCGACCTGGGACAAGATCCCCGCCGCGCAGAAGGAGGCCAATGGCCTCTGGGTGAACGACTACGGCGGCTACGTCTCCATCGCCTGCGACGCCAAGAAGATCGCGGCCTGCCCGCAGACCTTCGCCGACCTGCTCAAGCCCGAATACAAGGGCAAGGTCGCGATGAACGGCAACCCGACCAAGGCGGGCTCCGCCTTCGCCGGCGTGTACGCCGCCGCGCTCGCCAACGGCGGTTCGTTCGACGACATCCAGCCCGGCATCGACTTCTTCAAGAAGCTCAAGGACGCCGGTAACTTCAACCCGGTCGAGACGACCCCGGCGACCATCGAGAAGGGCGAGACCCAGATCTCGATCGACTGGGACTACAACAACGCCGCCTACGCGCCGATCATGGCCGCGAAGGGCCTCGACTGGAAGACCGTCATCCCCACCGACGGCAAGTACATCTCGCTCTACGCCCAGGCCATCAACAAGGACGCCCCCCACCCGGCCGCCGCGCGGCTGTGGCAGGAGTTCCTCTACAGCGTCGAGGGCCAGAACCTGTACCTGAAGGGCTTCGCCCGCCCGGTGCTGCTGCCCGCGATGATCGCCGACGGCTCGGTCGACCAGGCCGCCTCCGCCGCCCTGCCGCCGGTCGACGGCGAGCCGTCGTTCCCGACCGCCGACCAGGTCACGAAGGCGAACGCGGACGTCGCCTCCGGCTGGGGCGCCGCGGTCGCGGGCTGATGTCTGCCCTGGTGAAGAACCGGCGCCGCGGTGGCGGCGCCGGGTGGCTGGCGGCGGCGCCTCTGCTCGCCGTCACGCTGATCGCGTTCGGCATCCCGGTGGCGGTGCTGGTCATCGGCGCGTTCTCGGTCGAGGACGGCGGGCTCGGGTTCGACAACCTGTCGGCGACGATGCGGGAGCCGTACATCGGGTCGCTGTGGAGCAGCGTCAAGCTGTCGGGCGTGGTCGCCGTCCTGGGCGCGATCCTCGGGGCGTTCCTCGCGCAGGCGGTGCTGACCTCGCGGTCCGGACTGCTGCGGGAGGCCGTGCTGACGGCGTCCGGGGTGCTGTCCAACTTCGGCGGCGTGCCGCTCGCGTTCATCTGGATCGCCACGCTGGGCAACTCCGGCGTGGTCACCGCCGCCCTCGGCCTCGGCGCGGGCGCGCTCTACAACTTCTGGGGCCTGGCCCTGGTCTACCTCTACTTCTCCGTACCGCTGATGGTGCTGGTCATCGCCCCCGCGCTCGACGGCCTCAAGCCGCAGTGGCGCGAGGCCGCGCAGAACAGCGGCGCCTCGACCTGGCAGTTCTGGCGGATGGTCGGCATCCCGGTCCTCGGCCCGTCGCTGCTCGGCGGGGGCGTGCTGCTGTTCGGCGGCGCGTTCGCCGCCTACGCGACCGCCGCCGCGATGGTCGGCGCGTCGGTGCCGCTGGTGACACTCCAGATCGCCGACGCCCTCACGGGCAACGTGCTCATCGGGTACGAGAACGTCGCCCTCGCGCTGTCCCTCGACATGATCGTGATCGCGCTGCTGGTGATGGCCGTCTACCTGCCGCTGCAGAAGAGGAGCTCCCGATGGCTGGCGTGACCTGGCGCCGGATCACTCTGGGCGTGGCGGTGGTCTACTTCCTGGTGCCGCTGGCCATCGCGGTCTGGTTCACCGTCTACAACGAGTCGCAGGGCTTCTCCCTCGGCGCCTACGGCCGGATCGTCTCGGCCCCCGGCTTCGGCGAGAGCCTGCTGAAGTCGCTGCTGCTCGGGGCCGCGGTCATCGTGCTGGTCCTGCTCCTGGCCCTACCCGCTCTCTTGGCTGTACGACTAGGGGCCCCCGGCCTGCGCCCGGTGCTGGAGACCATCACGACGCTGCCGCTGATCGTGCCGCCGATCACCTACGTGGTCGGCATCGCCAACGCCCTGCGCGGCGGCACCGACGCCCTGGCGGCCACCCCGTTCTGGCAGACCCTCATCTCCATCCAGGACGAGGACTTCCCCGTCGTCCTGGTCCTGGCGTACGTCATGCTCGCGCTGCCGTTCGCCTACCGTTCGCTGGACACCGGCCTGCGGGCCATCGACGTGCGCACCCTCGTGGAGGCGGCCCGGAACCTGGGCGCCTCGTGGCCGTACGTGCTGTTCCGGGTGATCCTGCCGAACCTGCGCTCGGCCGTGGCCAGCGCCGGCTTCCTCAGCCTGGCGCTCGTCATGGGCGAGTACACGATCGCGGCCCTGATGGGCTACCGCACCTTCCCGGTGTGGATCGTCACGATCTCGGGCAACGACGGCCAGCTCTCGGTGGCGCTGTCGGTGCTCAGTCTCGGCCTGATCTGGCTGCTGTTGCTCACCCTCTCGGGGGCGGGAAGGAAAGCTAAATGACCGTGGAGTTCCGTGAGCTGCGCCGTTCGTTCGGCGGCACGGTCGCCCTCGACGGCCTCAGCCTGAAGATCGAGCAGGGTGAGCTGATCGCCCTGCTGGGTCCGTCGGGCTGCGGCAAGACGACCGCGCTGCGCTGCGTGGCCGGTTTCGAACGCCCCGACACCGGGGCCGTCTTCATCGACGGCGCCGACGTCACCCGGGTCCCCGCCAACCGCCGCGACGCCGGCATGGTGTTCCAGAGCTACTCGCTGTTCCCGAACCTGAACGTCCGCGACAACGTGGCGTTCGGCCTGCGGGTCCGGCGGCGGCCCACCTCCGAGCGCCACGACCGGGCCGCCGAGCTGCTCGAACTCGTCGGTCTCGGCGGCTTCGGCGAGCGCTATCCGCACCAGCTGTCGGGTGGCCAGCAGCAGCGCGTGGCCCTGGCCCGCGCGCTGGCCCTCCAGCCGAAGGTCCTGCTGCTCGACGAGCCGCTGTCGGCCCTGGACGCCAAGGTCCGGGTCTCCCTGCGCGAGGAGATCCGCCGCCTGCAGCTCGAACTCGGCATCACCACGATCTTCGTCACCCACGACCAGGAGGAGGCCCTGTCGGTCGCCGACCGGGTCGCGGTGCTGAAGTCGGGCAGGCTGGAGCAGGTCGGTTCCCCCGCCGAGGTCTACGACCGGCCCTCGACGCCGTTCGTGGCGGAGTTCGTCGGGACCATGAACCACCTGCCGGGCCGCGTGACGGGAAGCACGGTCGAGGTCTTCGGCCAGATCCTGCCCCTCGACGGCACGGCCCCCGGCGAGGAGGTCGACGTCCTGGTCCGGCCGGAGGCCGTTCGCGTGACCCCTTCCGAGGACGGACACGGGTTCATCCTCGCGTCGTCGTTCCGGGGCTCGATCGCCCGCCTGCGCGTCCAGCTGGACGGCGGCGGCGAGGTCCTCGCGGACGTCCCGGGCCACGAGGCCGTCCGCCTCGCACCCGGCCTGAAGGTCGACGTCACCCTGGTCGAGCGCCCGGTCCTGACGGCGGAACGCACCGCCGTCGCGGCCCCGGTCGAACCGGTCGGCTGAGCCACCGCGTCGAGCGGTGATCGCCCCTCCGGGGTGGTCACCGCTCTTGCGGTTCGGGAGAATCGCGCGATGGCAACGGAATACACCCATACCCGTGAGTTCCGCGGTGCGACCTTCAGAGACGCCGATCTCACCGGCGCGACGTTCCGCGAGTGTGACCTGAGCGCGGTCAGGATCGTCGCCTCGCAGGTGTCCGACCTCCGGATCTCCGGGTTCGACGGGGAGGCCGGCACGGTCGTGGTCGACGACGTCGACGTCACCGCGTTCGTGGCGGCCGAGCTCGACCGGCGGCACCCGGAGCGCGTGCGGTTGCGGGCCGTCCGGACCGCCGACGACTTCCGCGCCATGTGGGACGCCCTCGAAAGCCTCTGGTCGCAGACCATCGTCCGGGCCGAGCGGCTGCCCGAGAGCGCGCGCCACGAAAGGGTCGACGACGAGTGGTCGTTCGCCGAGACGCTGCGCCATCTCGTCTTCGCCGCCGACACGTGGGCGGGCCGCATGGTGCTCGGCGAGCCGGAGCCGTACCATCGCCTCGGCCTGCCACCCACGGACTTCTCCGCCTCGGACTCGGCGGAGCTGGGCCTCGACGTCGCCGCCGAGCCGTCGTATGCCGAGGTGGTGGCGCTTTACGCCGCCAGCCGGGAACGGGTGCGTGCCGTCGTCGCCGCACTCACCGGCGACGACCTCGAACAGACCCGCACCGCCGCGCTGGGCCCCGGCGGCGCTCCGGAGACGCACTCGGTCGGTGACTGTCTCCGCGTGGTGATGAGGGAACACTGCGAGCATCGCCGCTTCGCGGAGCGCGACCTCTCGCTGCTCGTCAGCGGACCCCGCGCACGCGGAACTGGATGCTGATCCGGGGGCCCAGGGCTTTGGCCGACTTGGGGATGGCGTGTTCCCAGGTGCGCTGGCAGCTGCCGCCCATCACGATCAGATCGCCGTGGCCGAGGTCGTGGCGGAGGGTCGTACCGCCGCCTTGGGGTCTGAGCAGGAGCGCCCGGGGAGTGCCGACCGAGACGATCGCCACCATCGTGTCCTCGGTGGAACCGCGGCCGATGCGGTCGCCGTGCCAGGCGACGCTGTCGCGGCCGTCGCGGTAGAGGCACAGGCCCGCCGTGCGGAACGGCTCTTTCAGTTCGTCGCGGTAATAGGCGTCGAGGGCCTGTTTCGCCTCGACGAGCATCGGGTCGGGCAGGGGGTCGCCCTCGTCGTAGAAAGCGAGGAGCCGGGGGACGTCGACCACGTTGTCCCACATCTTGCGGCGCTCGGCCCGCCAGGGGACCGAGTCGGAGAGGCGGCCGAAAAGGGCGTCGGCGCCGGAGATCCAGCCGGGGCGGACGTCGATCCAGGCGCCGTCAGTCAGAAGGGTGCGGCGCACGTGGCCGTCGAGCGGGCCGGGCCCTTCGTGGTCGGCCGTCGCGTCGAGCAGCGACGGCTGGAACGTTGCGCTCATAACGCCTCAGGCTATCAAACACACGTTCGATCATGGGGTGGCCCCGCAGGTCGCGGCGATGTCCGCCGGGAGCGGGTAGGGGCGCTCCACCGGGAGCGCGGCCTCGCGGGCCTCGGGGCTGAGCGCGTGGATCCGGTGGGCGAGGGCGGTCACGTCCCCGATCCCGACGATCCACTCCTCGACGTAGCGGTCACCGCCTCGCGGGACAGGCCCATCTGCAACGCCCGGTGGGGCAGCGCGTGCAAGGGCGGCGACCGCTCGGGGTCCCACTGGATCCGAACCGGCCGTGGGCTGCGGCGTGGTCACCGATCTCGGGGCTGTAGGCCTGGTAGACGGTGATCGTGCGCTCGTCGTGGCGGGCCCGGATCTGCCGCGGCGGAATCATGCCGCACAGTCTTCATATCCGGCGTTCCGCCCGCCACCTATTTGATCTCGAAGCCGGCCAGGAGCCCTGTGTACGGTTTCGGCGGGGGAGAGGCGTATTCACCGCGCCTGCTCGTGGTGAGCCTGAGCTTCACGAGCGACTCGGCCAGCGTCACCGCCGCCTGCACGCCGTCGATCACCGGGGCGTCGATCCTCCGCGCGATCTCCTTCGTGTACGCCCCCATCCCGGCGCACCCGAGCACGATCGCCTCCGAACCGTCCTTCTCCAAGGCGGTCTCGGCTAGTTCGGCGACCACGCTCAGGGCCTTGTCGTCGAGGTCGAGCACCGGGATCTCGCACGCGTGCACACCCCGGCAGGCCTTCTCACACCCGTACCGTTCGGCCAGGTCCCAGGCCCGCTGGACGGTCCGGCCCAGCGTGGTGACCACGCTGAAGCTGCGGCTGACCAGCGTCGCGACGTGCATGGCCGCCTCGGCGATGCCGATCACCGGGCCGTCGGCGACCTCGCGGGCCGCGTCGAGGCCCGGATCGCCGAAGCAGGCGATCACGTAGGCGTCGGCGCCGTGGAGTTCGGTCAGGATCCCCGGTACGGCCAGCGCCTCGTCGTAGTGGCTCTCGATCGAGGCCGGACCCATGGCCGGGCTGACCGCGGTGACGTGTGCCGCCACCTCCCGGGCGCACGAACCGATGATCTCGGTCATGTCCCGGGAGGTGTTGGGGTTGATCACCTTGACGTGGATCACCCGGCGTCCACCAGGATCCTGGGGTTGCGCCGCTCGAAGAAGATGAAGGCGACGAACCCGAGCCCGCACCCGATGAACCACGAGTAGTCGGCGATCCACAGCCCCGACCCGAGCAGCTTCGGCACGATCACCGACAGGATGGCCGGGATGCCGCTGGACAGGATCGCGTAGATCGCGTTGGGGTTGTAGCCCTTGCTGAAGTAGTAGCGCCCGCTGGGCGACATGGTGAACATGGCGTCGACGTCCACGAACTGCCTGCTGATCACGTAGTAGCCCGCGATCAGGATCCCGAACAGCGGCCCGATGAGCGCGCCGAGCACCCCGAGCGTGTAGTGGATGGCGTCCGGGTTGCCGTACCAGTTCCACGGCGTCAGCAGCACCGACCCGACCGCCGCGATCATCCCGCCCATCCGCCACGAGATGCGCTGCGGCGACACGTTGGAGAAGTCGAAGGCCGGCGAGATGAAGTTGGCCACGATGTTGATGCCGATCGTGGCGATCACGAACGTCAGGCCGCCGAGCAGGATCGCGAACGGGGTGTCGATCCGCTCGACCGTGTGGATCGGGTCGGTGATCAGCTCCCCGAACACCGGCACCGTCGCCGAGGCGGTGATGACCGTGAGGATCGAGAAGAACAGGAAGTTCACCGGCAGCCCGAGCAGGTTGCCTCGCTTGACGGCGTCGAACGACTTGCCGTACCGCGAGAAGTCCCCGAAGTTCAGCATCGGGCCGGAGAAGTACGACACCACCAGCGCGATCGCGCCGAGCATGACCGGGATCGACTCGGCGAACCCGAGGCTCTCGCCCGAGCTCAGGTCCAGCGAGATGTTCTCCCACCCGGCCTCGCTGACCAGGTAGACCGCCAGCACGACCATGACGACGTACACGGCGGGTCCGGCCCAGTCGATGAACCGGCGGATCGCCTCCATGCCCTTCCAGAACACCGCCGCCTGCGCCACCCAGAGGATGGCGTAACAGATGTATCCGAGGGGCGAGAGGCCGAGGAAGGTCGTCTCGTTGAGGGAGGCCGTCGACGGCCAGAACTTGAGGAAGATGATGAGCAGCGACTGCGAGGCGAGATAGGTCTGCACGCCGTACCAGGCGATCGCGATCAGGCCCCGGACGATCGCCGGGATGTTCGCCCCGAGCACCCCGAAGATGGCCCGGTTGATGACCGGGTAGGGCACCCCCGTCACCTGGCTGGGCTTGGCGACCAGGTTGCAGAAGAACTGCACGATCACGATGCCCACGAGCAGCGCGACCAGCACCTGCCACGACGCGAGCCCGAGCGCGAACAGCGAGCCCGCGGTGACGTATCCGCCGACGCTGTGCACGTCGGACATCCAGAAGGCGAAGATGTTGTAGGAGGACCAGGTCTGCTTCTTGAGCGGGACGAGATCCTCGTTGGCCAGCCGGGGGTCGTAGTCGGGTTTGATGAGGCCCGTTTGGACGTCGGTCATCACAGCTTCCTCGGGGGGTATCGTGCGGATGGAAACCGTTCGGTCCTGTTAAGCAGTCACTTAACGCTCGGCTGGTTTCGCCGCTGTTAACCCGTTATGACAATCGGTAAGGAGCCATGGACGCGCTCGGACCCCGGCTACGCGACCTCAGGGAGCGCTCGGGACTGTCCCTCCGCGCCGTCGCCCGAGCCCTGGAGATCTCCCCGTCGGCCGTCTCCCAGATCGAACGCGGCCTGATGCGGCCGTCGGTGTCCCGCCTGATCGCCTACGTGACGGCGATCGGGGTGCCGCTCTCCGAGGTCTTCGACGAGGCCGACGCCCAGCCCGTCTCCTTCGCGGTCCGGCGGGCCGGAGAGGTCGCGCCGCTGCTGCTGAGCGGGGGCATCACCTTCCGGCGGCTGTCCCCGGCTTCGACGCCTGACGTGGAGTTCTTCGAGTCGACGTATCCGCCTCTGTCGATCTCCAACGCTCACGGCCAGTTCTTGAAGCACGACGGCTACGAGGTCGGGACGGTCACGGCCGGCGAGTTGACGATCGAGTTCGAGTCGGAGCTGGTGACGCTGGCGGTGGGCGACTCGATCACCTTCCCCTGCGACCGCCCGCACCTGATCGGCAACCGGTCGTCCGAGGTGACCGCCGTGGCGACGTGGCTGATCGTGCACCGCTGAGAACCTTTTTCGCCGGGGCGCGGTATGACCGGTATGACACGACGAATTCTGGCCGCCCTGGCGGTCGTCGCCGCCGTATTCCTCCCGGCTGTTCCCGCGAACGCCGGCGCGTGGGCGGTGACGGAGCTCGACACGCTCCCCTCGGCGATCGAGCCGGGGGTGACGTACACGATCGGTTATTGGGTTCTCCAGCACGGGACGCACCCCTTCGAGGGACCCGACTCGGAGATGCAGACCGGGCTGCGGCTGACCGACGGCTCGAAGGTGCTGGACTTCCCCGGGACGCCGCTCGCCGAGCCCGCCCACTACGCCACGACGATCCAGGTGCCTTCAGGTGAGTGGAAGCTGGAAGGCGTGCAGGGCATTTTCCAGCCATACAACCTGGGCCTTCTCACGGTGCCCGGCGGCCTGAAGGTGGCGCCCCCGCCGTTCCCGAGCCAGACCGGCGGAACGGCGACCGACTACTGGGGGCCGGTGAAGCCGCCGGGCTTCCCCTGGGACGCGAAGAACGTGGTCAAGGCCGAGAGCACCGCCGTCGCTCCCGCACCCCAGCCGGCCGCCGCTCCGAGCCCGGCCGCCGCGGTGGTTCCCGCCGCGCCCGCGGCTCCGGCTGAGGAGAGCTCGGGATGGGGTTACGCGGTCGGCGGGGTGGTCGTGGGCGCGGTGGTGGTGTTCCTGGTCGGACGGCTACGGCGCAAGCCCGAGCCTGCGGCCGGGGACGAGGAGAACGCCTTCGTGATCTCACGCAGCTGACTTGGAACCTTCGGAGCTCGGCGGATGTAGCAGAGGCATGACCCGAAGAATCGTGCTCCTGCTGGCCTTCCTCGCGCTCCTGGTCGTTCCGGTCCCCGCCGCGTCCGCCGGTGGATTCGCGGCGACCGAGGTCGATCCGATCCCCGAGATCCAGCCCGGCACCGTGTACACCATCGGCTACTGGGTCTTGGGGCTCGGCAGCGAGCCCGTCAGGGACGAGGCGTTCGGGGACACCGCGCTGCGCTTCAGCGGCA
This sequence comes from Herbidospora mongoliensis, assembly GCF_001570545.1. Lineage (GTDB taxonomy): Bacteria > Actinomycetota > Actinomycetes > Streptosporangiales > Streptosporangiaceae > Herbidospora > Herbidospora mongoliensis. The sequence goes on from NZ_BBXD01000010.1 coordinate 445,474, forward strand.
ACGGGCAGAAGCTGGAGTTCACCGGCACCAAGCTCGCCGAACCCTCCCACTACGCCACCTCGATCGTGCTGCCCGCCGGTGTGTGGGAGGTCGAGGCGCTCCAGAGCTACTACGGCACCTATGAGATCGGGACGCTGACCGTCCCGGGTGGGCTGACGCTGTCCCCGCCGGAGTATCAGCCGATGCGGATGGCCGGCCAGCTGGACCCGTGGGGCGCGATCAAACCGCCGGGGCATCCCTGGGGCACCCCGTTCCGGCGGAGCACGGCCGACGTCCCCGTCGTGAAAGCGGCCACGGTCCCCGAACCGGAACCCCTCATCTGGCCCTACGCGTTCGGCGGGTTCGTGCTCGCCGGAGGTCTGGTGCTTCTCCTGCGGTCACGGCCGAAGCGGCACGAACCGGACCAGGAGAAACAACAGGCCGCCTTCGTCATCGGTGGCCGCTGAGCCTTCAGGCTCCTTCGAACGGCAGCAGCACCCGGAAGTTCGTCCGGCCCGGCTGGGAGTCCACCCGGATGTCGCCGTGGTGCTTCTTCACGATGATCCGGTAGGAGATGTCCAGCCCCAGCCCCGTCCCCTCTCCGACCGCCTTCGTCGTGAAGAACGGCTCGAAGATGCGCGGCCGGACCTCCGGTGGGATCCCGTGGCCGGTGTCCTCGACGTCGACCGCCAGGTTCTCGCCGTCGCGGCAGGTCGAGATCGTCAGGGTCCCGACGCCCTCCATGGCGCCGATAGCGTTGTCGATCAGGTTGGTCCACACCTGGTTGAGCTCGGCGGCGTAGGCGGGCACGGGAGGCAGCGTGCGGTCGTAGTGCTTGACCACCCGTACACCCTCGGGGACCTTCGCCTGGAGCATGGTCAGCGTCGCGTCGAGCAGGTCGTGCACGTCAACCGTCTGATGCGGCGCACGGTCCAGCTGCGAATACTGCTTCGCGGCGGCGACCAGCCCGGAGATCCGGGACACCGCGTCGTCGATCTCGCCCATCAGGAGCTCGGTGTCGATCGTGTACGTCAGCCACCGGATCGCCCCCTCCAGGTTTCCCTCCCCGACGCATTCCTTGACGGTCTCCAGCCACTCCGACTCGATCCCCCCGGCGACGAGAGTCGGCGCGATGTCCCACGAGCCGGCGATGTCGTGGTCGTCGAGCCAGTCGGCGAGGGCGTCCTCGGCGTCGGAGGTCTGGAGGGCGGTCAGCTCGGGGGCGGAGGCGGCCTGTTTCACCGCGACCTCCTGGAGTTCGACCAGTTTGTGCAGCCGGCCTCCGTCGATCTTCCCGTCGGCGATCATGCCGAGCTTGTGGCGCATTCCGGCCACCCGCTCCCGCAGGATCGCGGTGGCGCGCACGGCCGCGGCGGCGGGGTTGTTCAGCTCGTGCGTCAGCCCGGCGGACAGGGCGCCCAGGGCGAGCAGGCGTTCGCGCTCGCCGACCGCCGTCTGCGTCGCCCGCATGCCGACGAACAGGCCTTCGAGCAGGTGCATCGCCATCGGGAACCACTGCCGGGTCCACTCGGCGAACGAGTCGGCCGGGATCTCGTAGACGGTCACGTCGGTCAGGGCCATCATCGAGTTGTTGTATTCCTGGGCGACCAGCGGGTCCATGTAGGCCTGCGTCGCACCGCCGTAGGCGCCGCGCTGGTCGCTGCGGGTGAACTCGACGTCGTCGCCCCGGACGCGCCGGGTCAGCGTGATCGTGCCGTCGAGGAGGACCACGAAACAGGTCGCGGGCTGGCCCTCCTCGTAGACGCGGGCTCCGGCCTGATAGGGGATCACGCGGCCGCAGTCGGCGATCAGCTGGAGCTGGTCTTGGTTGAGGGATTCGAACAGGAACAGGCCGCGGAGGTCGTCCGGGGTCAGAAGGTCGCTCACTGCGCCTCCAGATAACGGTGAATGAGGGAGACGGCCATCGCGCCTTCGCCGACGGCGGAGGCGACGCGTTTGACGGAGTCGGAGCGCACGTCGCCGGCCGCGAAGACGCCGGGCATGCTGCTCTCCAGATGGTAGGGGTCGCGGGGGAGCGCCCAGCCCGACGGCCGCTGACCGCCGGAGAGCAGGTCGGGGCCGGTCAGGACGAAGCCGTTCTGGTCGCGCTGGACGACGGAGTCGAGCCAGGCGGTGCGGGGCTCGGCGCCGATGAAGATGAAGCACCACGTCGTCTCGGCGGTTCTGATCTTGCCGGTACGGGTGTCGCGCAGCGTCAGCCGCTCCAGGTGGTCGTCGCCCTCCGCCTGGCAGATCTCCGTGTGCGGGTGGACCTGGATCGACGGGTGGGAGGCGAGTTGCTTGATCAGGTAACTCGACATCGAGCGTTCGAGGCTGTCGCCGCGGATCAGGATGTGGACGCGGGCGGCGTACCGGGAGAAGTAGACCGCCGCCTGGCCGGCCGAGTTGGCGCCGCCGACGATGTAGACGTCCTGGTCGAGGCATGAAGGGGCCTCGGTCGAGGCGGAGCCGTAGAAGACGCCCCTGCCGGTGAAGCCCTCCAGGCCGGGCGCCTGGAGCATCCGGTAGGAGACCCCGGTCGCCAGGACCACGGTGTGGGCGGCGATCGAGGTGCCGTCGTCGAAGCGCAGGATCCTCGTCGAGCCGCCCGTCTCCAGCGCGACGGCCTCGCGGGCGCTCAGCAGTTCGGTGCCGAACTTCAGCGCCTGCCTGCGGGCGCGCTCGGTGAGCTGGGCGCCGCTGACGCCGTCGGGGAAGCCCAGGTAGTTTTCGATGCGGCTGCTCTGCCCGGCCTGGCCGCCGGTGGCCCGCTGTTCGATCAGGACGGTACGCAATCCCTCGGACGCCCCGTAGACCGCCGCGCCCAGGCCCGCCGGGCCCGCGCCCACGACCACCAGGTCGTAGAAGTCGCTGGTGGCGGTGGTCGACAGGCCCACGTGGGGAGCCAGGTCCATCTCCGACGGCTGCACCAGTGACTTGCCGTCGGTCGTCACGACCAGGGGCACGTCGTTCTCGGTCAGCCCGGCCGCCGTCAGCAGCCTGCGGCCCTCGGGGTCGTCGGCCAGCAGCCAGCGGTAGGACACCAGGTTCCGGGCGAGGAAGTCGCGCACCGCGTACGACTCGGCCGACCAGCGGTGCCCGACCACGCGGATCTCGGTCACCGGGCGGTCGGGGGTGGCGATCCAGGCGTCCAGGAGGGCGTCGATGACCGGGTAGAGCTTCTCCTCCGGCGGGTTCCACGGCTTGAGCAGATAGTGGTCGACGTCGACCAGGTTGATCGCGTCGATGGCCGCCTCGGTGTCGGCATAGGCGGTCAACAGGATGCGCCGGGCCAATGGAAACAGATCCATGGCCGTCTCAAGGAACTGGATGCCGTTCATCTGGGGCATCCGATAGTCGGCCACCAGAACGGCGACCTGTTCGCCACGCAGTTTGATCTCGCGCAACGCCTCAAGGGCCGCCTCGCCGGAGTCGGCCCGCACGATGCGGTAGCGGTCGCCGTATCGGCGGCGCAGGTCACGGGAGACCGCGCGGGAGACCGCAGGGTCGTCGTCCACCGTCAGAATCGCCGGATTCGCCATATGCCCCATAAAAACACGCTCGGAGGGTCATTGCTTCCAACGTACCTTCCGGGGCGTTTGATCATGACGCTGACCTGGGGATTCTTCCTGAATGGAGCGCGCGCTGAGATTCCCCGAAACCGCCTTGCCGGGCGAGGTCCACTTCGTCGTGATCGGCGACAGGCCTGCCGGGCAGACGATGGGTGAATTCCGGCCCACGGGAGAGATCCCGGTTCCGTCCGACGTCGAGCTGGCCTACGTGGCCGCGACGACCGAACGGCTCGGCGAGGTGCCGGAGATGACGGGCCTGCGGCTGAGCGGCGTCTGCGACGACGACCTCCGCCTGATCGCCAAGCGGTCGACGCTGCGCGACCTGGCCGTGACGGGGCGGTTCACCGACGAGGGGGTCCGCGCGATCCAGGGGCTCACCACGCTGGAGAGCCTGGAGCTGTGGTCGCCGAACATCACCGGTGACGTGCCGCTGCCGGAGGACAGCCCGCTGATCAAGGTCAAGATCGGCGGTTCCTCGGTCGTCGACGCCGCGTTCGGTCATCTCGCCCGCACCACGGCCGCGGTGGTCGCGGTTTCCGGCGAGTCCGTACGCGGCCACGGACTCGGCGCCCTCGGCGCCATGCCCACGCTCCGCTACCTGCGCCTGGGCAGCGAGAACATCGAGCCCGGCTGCCTGTGGCGCCTCGGGTCCAGCGAGTCGCTGGCCATCCTGTCGCTGGCCGGGCCGGTCGACTGCGAGGCGGTGCTGTCGTTCGCGCCGCCGCTGAAGGAGATCGACCTCGACCACGTCTCCCGGGCCGACTGCGCCCGGCTGCTGTTCCACGGCCTGGCCGTGAACGGGCTGTCGGGCCCGCCCCGGCTGGCGGACGCGTACGCGCGGATGCTGACCGGCCCGGACCGGCCGACCGGGATCGCGCCCCGGCGCCGGATCGTCACCGGGGAGCGCGACCTGACCTCACTGGTGATGGGACCGGCCCCGGTGCTTCTGATCTTCACCAGCCGTGACTGCCTGGCCAGCGAGTGGATCGCGCCGGTGATCGACCGGATCGTCGCCGAGTACGACGACGAGCTGATCGGCGCGGTCGCCGACGTCGAGACCGCGATCGGCGCGGCGACCGCCGCCGGCGTCGACCGCACTCCGACCGTGCTGCTCACCCGCAAGGGCGAGGAACTGCTGAGGCTGCCCGGGATCAGATCCCACGCCGAGCTGATCCGCCGGGTGACCGGCACCCTCGGGCTGCCCATGCCGGGGGAGAAGCTGTTTCCGGGGAGAGAGAACCGTGAGCCGCTCCTGGGTTCCGCCTGAGCGGCTCACGCCGGCGGCTCAGATCTCCAGCTTGTCTTCGATGGTCCGCAGGTGGTGGCGGGCCATCGCCAGGTTGGCGCGGCCCCGGTCGAGGGCCAGGTAGAGGAACAGGCCCTTGCCGCCCCTGCCGGTGATCGGGCGGATGATGTGATATTGGCCGGACAGCGTGATGAGGATGTCCTCGATCGCGTCCTTCAGGCCCAGGCTGTCCATTGTGCGGAGCTTGGCCTTCACGACCTCGGTGTTGCCGGCCCCGGCGATCTGCAGGTCGAGGTCCTTGGACCCGCCCAGCACCCCCAGGCTCATGCCGCTGTTGTAGTCGACCACGGCGGCACCGAGGGCGCCGTCGATCCCCATCATCTCCTTGAGAGAGATGTCCATGTTCGCCATGTCGGCTTTTCTCCTCTTCATTCGCGTTCGACGATGGCGGCGATCTTCGCCGCCGTCTTCCTGCCCTCGATGCGCAGCAGCCCGAGGTTGGCGCCCGGCACGGCCAGCACGGTGAGGACGAGTTTGGGACCCGCGGCGTAGTGGACGGTGAAGCCGCGGGTGGCGGAGATCAGGGTCTCCTCGAGGTCACCGATCCTGGTCAGGTCGGCCATCCGGCGGCTCATCGAGAGCACGGCCGAGGTGAGCGCCGCGGTCTGCTCGACGTTCCCGGCGATGTCGGCGGAGACGAGCATCCCGTCGACGGTGCAGGTGAGGACACCCGTGATCTCAGACGTGCGGCCTCGGAGGAGCAGCATCTCCTCGTGAATTTCGCGGCGCAGATCCATGGGGATGCCCCTTCCGGCCCGTTTGAGCCACGGGCGCGTGATCACTGGAATGCCTCCAGCGCGTTACGCAGCCTGATGAGCAGGTTCACGTCCGACGGATCCCCGCTGATCTCGGGAAAGGACGACTGCGCCCGCCGTCCGTTTCCGTTGGGAGGCTCGGGCCGTGGAGCCGATCCCGCGACTCTCTTCGGAAGTTCCAGGCGTTTCTCCGGAGGCGGCGGCTCCGGAGCCGCCGCCGGTGTCTCCAGCAGCCCCGCCGCGGCCATCTCGCGGACCGCGAGCAGCGTCGTGTACGCCGGCCGCCCGATCCGCTTGGCCAGCTCGATCGGCGTGGTGTCGGCGTCCGCGTTCAGCAGGATCTCCCACTGGAGCGCGGTCAGCATCACGTGATGTGCGCGGATGCGCCGCACCGGTACGACCGGGCGGCTGTCGAGTTCGGCCGATGGCCAGGCGCGGTCCAACCGGGCCCTCCTGCGATGACATTCCCGGAACAGGCCCGGCACGTCGAAGAACCATTGGATCCCCAGCCAGTGCCGGTCCCCCTCGCGGAACCTGGGCTTGGGTACGTTCGCGCCGAACAGGAAGAAGGAGGCGTCCAGGGTCGCTCCCAGGACGCAGAGTTGCAGTTCGCCCCGGCTGAGCACGCCCCGCCGGACGAGCATGTCGCCGCCGTCGGCGGTGGCCGCCGTGGTCTGGCGGGCCGTCTTCACCCCGTGGGAGGTGATCCGGCCGGAGACCGTGAGGAGTTCCTCCACGGTCGGGGTGCGGGCGCACTCCACGTAACAGACGCGCCCCTTGCTGAGATAGACGGTGCCGCTCCGGCCGGCTTTCAGGGCGCCGGTCGCCTTGCTCTCCGCCAGTTCGGAGAGCATGTCGTCGATCGGCACCTGTCACGACGCGATCAGTTCGTGGGAGATGCTGTCGAGGCGCCGCCGCGCCAGGGCCAGGTTCGCCCTGTCTCGGTCGAGCCGCACACAGATCAGGATCGGGCCGTCCCACATCGTCTCCATCGGCTTGATGAGCTGGTAGCCGTGGTCGGTGGTGATGATCAGATCATCGATGCGGATCGTTCCATCAGGCGATGACAGGGCCAGTCCGTCGAGCGTGGCGCGGAAGGTCTCGCTGAGCCCGATCGCCGACCGCTCCGGGTCGGGCAGGCCCTCCGTCGCGAGCGCGGTGCCACTGGTGTGGTCGACCAGTATGGCGCCGAGCGCTCCCGGGATGGCCATCGCCTCGGACAGGCAGTCCTCGATGCCGATCACCCGCAACTCCTCATCCGGTTACCCCCCGCCAAGTGGTGGGTCAAACCATAGAGAGACCGGAGATTCGCCCCACGAATAAGCATGTGTCGGTTGGTTTCCTGACATAAATACTTAGTCAGTGGATGGAGGAATTTGCTACCCGGTGGAACCCGTGTTGCAAAATTGGTGAGGTGGAACGAATTCTCGTGAGCGCCTGCCTGATGGGGCGCCGGGTGCGCTACGACGGCGGCGCCAAGACCAGCGACGACGCCGTCCTCGCAGGCTGGAAGGCCGAAGGACGGCTGGTGCCGTTCTGCCCCGAGGTCGAGGGCGGCCTGCCGGTGCCCCGCCCCCCGGCGGAGATCGAGGGCGGCGCCGGCGGCGCGGCGGTGCTCGCGGGGGCGGCCCGCATTCTCACTCCCGACGGCCGCGACGTCACGGCGCATTTCCTGGAAGGCGCGCGCCAGTGCCTCGCGGTGGCCCGCTCATTCGACGTGCGGATCGCGATCCTCAAAGAGGGCAGCCCGTCGTGCGGGTCGCTGCGGATCTACGACGGCACCTTCCGGGGGCGCGTGCTGCCCGGCGAGGGCGTGACGGCCGCGCTGCTGGTCGCCAACGGGATCGAGGTCTTCGGCGAGGACCGCATCGCCGAGGCTGCTAGAGGTCTACTCCGATGATCGCCTTCTCGTCCGGGCGGTGGACGAGCACGTTGTCGATGTAGCTGCGGACCGCCGCCTCCAGTCCGACGTCCTTGCCGGCCGCCTCGGACAGGAACCAGCGGTGTTCCAGCACCTCGTGGAACAGTTCCGCGCGCTCCAGCTTGCGGTGCAGCTCCGACGGGATCGCCTTTATCACCGGCTGGTAGACCTCGGCGAGCCAGCGGTGGGCCACTATCGCCTCGTCCTCGTGGCGCAGGCCGTGGGTGACGGTGAAGGAGTCGAGGTCGTTGAGCAGGCGGCGGGCCTGGTTCTCCTCGACGTCCAGGCCGGTCAGGCGCAGCAGGCGGCGCTGGTGGTGGCCGGCGTCGACGACCTTGGGACGCACGATCAGGCGGCCGGTGCCGGCCTTGCGGCGGACCATCATCTCGGCCACGTCGAAGCCGAGGGTGTTGAGGCGGCGGATGCGCTGGTCGACCTTGTGCCAGTCGACCTCCTCGATGATCTCGTCGGAGTTGAGCTCGGTCCACAGGCGGTGGTAGCGCTCGACGATCTGCTCGGCGAACAGCAGCGGGTCGATCGACGGGTGCAGCAGGTCGCCGGCCTCGAGGTCGAGCAGTTCGCCGTAGATGTTGATGTGGGCGACCTCGATGTCGTGGTGCCGCTGGCCCTCGCTGATCATCGGGTGCAGTTCGCCGGTCTCGGCGTCGACCAGGTAGGCGGCGAACGCGCCCGCGTCGCGGCGGAACAGGGTGTTGGACAGCGAGCAGTCGCCCCAGTAGAAGCCGGTCAGGTGCAGCCGGACCAGCAGCACGGCCAGCGCGTCGAGCAGCCGCTCCAGCGTCTCCGGGCGCAGGGTGCCCGACAGCACGGCCCGGTAGGGCAGCGAATATTGCAGGTGGGCGGTGATCAGGGCCGAGTCGAGGACCTCGCCGGTCTTGGACTCGCGGCCGGTCACCACGGCGACCGGTTCGACCGACGGGGTGTCGAGCCGGCTCAGGTCCCAGAGCAGGCGGTATTCGCGTTTGGCGTACCGCTCGCTGATCTCCTTGATCGCGTACACGGTGCCGTTGATGCGGGCGAACCGCACGACGTGGCGGGAGATGCCACGGGGGAGGGCGACCAGGCGGTGTTCGGGCCACTCTTCGAGCGGGATGTCCCAGGGGAGCCGGATGAGATCGGGATCCGTCGGGGCGCCGGTCATCTGCAGTGGCACCTGATTGCTCCTACTTTGGGGGGACCTATGCGATTAAGTGTCGCGGATGTCGTCCATTACTGGCGAGGCGGGTCGGAGGTAGGGTCGCCGCATGACGCTGCTGGACGAGTTCGTCGACTGGTATCTGAAGGACAATCCGGTACGGGCGACGCTGCTCGGGGCCACCGGATTCGACCGCACCCTCGGCGATTTCAGCGAAGAGGGGTTCATCCGCCGGGAACGCGCCACCGAGCTGTGGCTCGACCGGCTCTCCAACGCCGATCCCGGGCCTTCGCTCGACGACCGGATCGACCACGAACTCGCCCTCTCCCATCTGCACGGCGACGTGCTCCTCGCGCGCTGGCCTGAGTGGCGGCGGACGCCCGCGCCCTATCTCGACGCGATCTTCGCCTCCATGTTCACCCCGTTCCAGCAGCGGCTGTCGCCGGAGGCGGAACTCGTCGAGGCGGCCGTCGCGCGGCTGGCCGAGGTGCCCGGGGTGCTGGCGGCGTGCAAGGCCAACCTGGTGCCCGATCTCGCCGCCGAACTCCTCGTCACGCGGGGGCTGCAGCAGGCTCGTACAGGACGGAGGTTCCTGACCGAGACGCTGCCCGCGCAGGTGCGCGACCCCGCGCTGCGCACCCGCCTGGCGGCGGCGGCCGAACCGGCCGCGACCGCCTTCGACGACCTGGTCGCCTTCCTCGACGGCTTCCGCGCGGGCGGCAGCTGGCGGATGGGCGAGGAGCTCTACTCGGGCCTGCTCCGGGAGCGCGAGATGCTCGGCTACGGCGCCGGCGAGCTCCACGCCAAGGGCGTCGCCGAGTGGGAGGCGCTCAACCAGCGGATGAACGAGGTGGCCGGCAAGCTCGGCTTCGACGCCTGGCGGCCCGCCATGGAGTCGCTGATGGACGACCACCCGCCCACCCTGGAAGCCATGCGGGCCGAATACGAGGCCGAGACCGAACGCGCCAGGCAGTATGTGCGCGCCCGCGACCTGGTCACCTTCCCGGCGGGCGAACACTGCCAGGTGCTCCCGTCGCCGGAGTTCCAGCGGCCGATCATCGCGGTGGCCAACTACCTGGCGCCGCCGCCGCTGAGCACCGCCCGCGAGGGCGTGTTCTTCGTTCCCTACACCCCCGACGACTTCACCGAGGAGCAGATCCGGCAGCGGCTGCGCACCAACTCGCGCCCGCAGATGCCCTCGATCGCCGTCCACGAGGCCTACCCCGGCCACCACTGGCAGCTCGCCCACCTGGCCGAGAACAAGCGCCGGATCCGCAAGGTCTTCCGGACGCCCTACTTCGTCGAGGGCTGGGGCCTCTACGTCGAGAAACTCATGTGGGAGCAGGGCTACTACGACACGCCCGAGACCGAGCTGGCCCACCTCGACTGCCGCATCTGGCGGGCCGCCCGGATCGTCGTCGACACCGCCCTGCACTGCGAGGACATGTCGATCGAGGAGGCCGAGACCTACATGGCCACCAAGGCGTCGCTGTCGCCCGGCACCGCCAAGGGTGAGGTCAGCCGCTACTGCGCCTGGCCGACCCAGGCGCCGAGCTATCTGACCGGCGCGATCGAGATCGAGAAGATCCGGGCCGAGTACACCGGTGACCTGAAGAGTTTCCACGACCGCATCGCCGGAAGCGGCGGCCTACCCCTCGGGCTGGCCCGTAAAGCGGCCCTTGGCTGAACTCGATAAAGCCCTGGCGCGTAATCTCCTGCGTGACAGCATCCGTAGACCTGGCGTTGCTGCGGAGCGACGCGCACAGTCCGTCCTACTTCGCCCTGCGGCGCGGCGCCGCAGGTGAGGACCTCGTCGACTTCTGCATCCCGTGCAACCCCTACTTCCCGACGACGGGGATGTTCGACGATCTGCGGGCGAACCTGGTCGACATGCTCAAGTACTACCCGAGCGACGCCGAGACGATCACGAAGGAGCTGTGCGACGCCCTCGACCTGAACCCGTCGACGATCGCCATGGGCAACGGCTCGACCGAGCTGATCACCTGGCTCGACCACCTCATGGTCCGCGAGAGCCTGGCCGTGCCGGTGCCCACCTTCGGCCGCTGGACCGACCAGCCGCTGGAGACCGGCAAACGGTGCGACATGTTCCCGCTGCTGGAGTCGCAGGGGTTCCGGCTGGACGTCGAGAACTACGTCCGGTTCATCCGGGAGCGCGGGTCGCGGGTGGCGGTGATCTGCAACCCGAACAACCCCGACGGCGGCTACCTGCCCCGCCACGAGGTGATCCGGCTGCTCGACCGGCTGACCGACCTCGACCTGGTCGTGGTCGACGAGTCGTTCATCGAGTTCGTCGACTCCGAGCCGCTCGCCAGCGTCGCCGACGAGGCGGTGATCCGGCCCAACGTGGTGGTGCTGAAGAGCCTCGGCAAGAACTTCGGGCTGCACGGCGTCCGGTTCGGCTACCTGGTGGCCAATCCGCAGATCGCCGGTCTGGTCCGCCGCGTGCTGCCGAAGTGGAACCTCAACTCCTTCGCCGAGGTCGTGGTCTTCATGCTGAAGGCCCACATGAACGAATACCGTCACAGCCTCCGGCTGGTCGCCCACGACCGCGAGATGATGATCCGGCAGCTCGCGTCCCTCACGGGGCTGAGGGTCTTCCCGTCGCAGGGCAACTTCGTGCTGTGCAAGCTCCCCGAGGGCCGCGACGGCCGGGAGCTGCGCGACTTCCTGATCCGCGAACACGGCGTCTACATCCGCGAGTGCGGCAACAAGCTCGGCTTCAACAGCCGCTTCCTGCGGCTGGTCGTGCGTCCCCACTCCGACGTGCAGCGGCTCCTCGCCGGCATGTACGCCTATCTCTGCGCCGACGAGGAACCACGAAGAGGCCGGAGGCGGGCCCCGGAGATCGAGCCCGCCCCCATCTATCGACTGCCCGGCAGCCTGGCCTAGTTCACGCAACCCTGGACGGTGTTCACGGGGGCGCAGTTGGTCGGGCTGTTGTCCCGGACGCCCGACCGGTGCAGCGTCACGACGCCGCCGGGCAGGACGACGACGCCGCCGCCGGCGAGGATGGACTTGTTGAGCCTGACCCAGGAGTTGTCGAGCGTGGTGATGCCGGCGCTGGCGATGCCGCCGCCGGCCTGGGTGGCCGACAGGTTGCCGTTGACGGCGGTGCGGACGACCTTCGAGGTGCGGCCCGCGGCGGTGTAGATGCCGCCGCCGTGGTTGTTCAGCACGTTCCCGGCCACGGCGCTGTCGATGATGTGCAGGTCGCCGTTGTTGTAGATGCCTGCGCCGTTCCCGGTCAGGGTCAGGTTGGTGGTGAAGAGGGAGTTCCGGATCGTGGCCCGGCCGAGGTTGTAGAGCCCGCCGCCGCTGCCGGTGCTGGTCTGGTTGCCCGACACCGTGACGCGCCGCAGGTAGAGGTTGCCCTCGTTCCTGATGCCGGCGCCGTCGGTGGAGCCGAGCTGGCCGTTCAGGATGAACAGGTCCTCGACGGTGAGGTTGCCCGCAGGGCTCACTTCGAGGATGCGGAGCGCCACGGCCCCCGGGTCGCGCTTGATCGCGGTGTTGGCGGTGCCCTTCAGCGTGATCCGGCCGGTGATCAGCGGGAGCGCCGTGGTCAGGTTGTAGGAGCAGTTCGGCGCCAGCTTCAGGATCGCCGGGCTCAGGTTGGCGGTGGTGATGGCACTGGCCAGCGCGGGCGTCGAGCACGGCACGTGGATCGCCTGCGTCGTCGGGTGCGGCGAGGCCACCGCCGGCGCCTGCATGGCGGCGACGGCTACTCCTGCGACGAGTGCGGCGTTGGCGAGCAATCCCATGGTGTCCCCCTTGTGGCGAGAAATTCCCACGGGTCATTCGATCAAGGGAGTTAACCGGCAGGGCGCGCGACGATCAGGCGTTTCCCGAACCCTTACTGGCCCTTTCGATCACCGCGACCAGTTCGTCCTCTGTGAGCACGCGCGGGGCGCCGACGCCGAGGGCCCGAACGTAGACCTCGCACAGCCACTCCAGCAGCCGGGTCGCCTCGAACGCCTCCTCCAGGGTGCGGCCGATCGACACGCTGCCGTGGTTGGCCATCAGTGCGGCCTGCCGTCCGTGCAGGGCCTCGACCACGTGGGCGGCGAGCTCGGGGGTGCCGTAGGTGGCGTACTCGGCGACCCGGACCGTGCCGCCGAGCAGCAGCGCGTTGTAGTGGATCGGCGGGAGCTCGGTCAGAGTGGAGGCGACCACGGTGCCGAACATGGCGTGGGTATGGACCACCGCCTGAGCTCCGGTGGCCTTGTAGAGGGCCAGGTGCATCGGGGTCTCCGACGAGGGCGCGCGGGCACCGGAGACGATCTCGCCGTGGAGGGTCAGGACCGGGCAGTCGTCGGGGGTCAGCGCGTCGAGGGCCACCCCGGAGGGGGTGACCGTGACCAGGGAGTCCCGGCGCACGCTGAGGTTCCCGGAGGTGCCGATCACCAGCCCGAGGGCGGCGGCGCGGTGGCCGTACCGGCACAACTCCTTCTGGAGCTCCATCATGGCGATCACACTATCTGTCAGCCGGTCTATACCAGTAGAGGCCATATAGGGCATAAGATACGGTCAAGCTCGGCTGTCAAGAGGGGATCGTCCCATGTTTAATATCCCCCATAACATGACAAAAGGCTGCGATTGGCACACGTACCATCGCGGTCACGTCACAGGTTGGTCTAGACCGACCTCGACATCTTGACGATGCTCCGGCCTCGCTCGTACGTTCACGAACGTTTAGGAAACTTTCCTAATTGATCCCCCCGGCATCAGGAGAGTTGGATGACCATCACGCCCCGTGACATCACGCGCCGTCAGCTGCTGGCCCGCGTCGGACTGACCGCCCTCGTCGCAGGTCCCTTTCTGAGCGCATGTGCCACCGGCGGCGGTGGCTCCGAGGCGGCCGCACCTTCGGCCGCTCCGACGACCGGCGGCGCGAGCGCCTCGGCGAACAACCCGTTCAACGTCCAGGCCTCCACCCCGCTCGAAGTCGTCATCTTCAAGGGCGGCTACAGCGACGAGTACGCCACCCAGTCGCACGAGCCCCTCTATGTGAAGGCGTACCCGGGCGCGACGATCAAGCACCAGGGCATCCAGACCATCGGGCAGACCCTCACCCCGCGCTTCGCCGCCGGTGACGTGCCCGACGTGGTGAACAACTCCGGCACCGACAACCTCGACGGCGGCGCCCTGATCAACGCCGGGCAGCTGCTCGACCTGACCCCGCTGTTCGAGGCCCCGAGCGTCGACGACCCGACGAAGAAGGTCAAGGACGTCATCGTCCCCGGCACCATCGAGTCGGGCCTGGGCGGCGACCCCGCCAAGCCGTACACGCTGAACTACGTCTACACCGCCTACGGCCTCTGGTACGACGCCAAGCTCTTCGAGAAGGAGGGCTGGACCCCGCCGAAGACCTTCGACGAGTTCAAGACCTTCGCCGAGGCCGCCAAGGCCAAGGACATCGTGCCGTTCGGCTACGCCGGCAAGAACGCGGCCTACTACGCCTACTGGATGATCCTGATCTCGGCCGCGAAGATCGGCGGCAACAAGGTCCTGCTCGACATCGACAACCTGGCCGACAACGCCTGGAACAACGACTCGGTCAAGCAGGCCGCCGCCGCCTGGGCCGAGATCGGCAAGTACATGGACAAGGCCTACGAGGGCCTCATCCACACCGAGGTCCAGACCCAGCAGAACCAGGGCAAGGTCGCCTTCTACCCGTCGGGTTCGTGGCTGGAGGCCGAGCAGGCCAAGGACACCCCCGCCGGCTTCGAATACGGCATGGTGCCGACCCCCTCGGTCACCGCCGCCGACCAGATGCCCTACGAGGCCATCCGCGCCGCGGCCGCCGAGGGCTTCGTGGTGCCGTCCAAGGCCAAGAACGCGGCCGGCGGCCTCGAATACCTGCGCCAGATGCTGTCGAAGCAGGGCGCCCGCGACTTCACCGAGAAGACCAAGTCGCTGACCGTCGTCATCGGCGCCACCGAGGGCCTCACCCTGTCGCCCGGCCTGACCTCGGTCGCCGCCGCGCAGACCGCCGCGGGCACCAACGTGGTCACCTTCTCCTCGTTCGAGGGCTGGTACAAGGAGCTGGAGACCGAGCTGCGCAAGCAGACCAACGCCCTGATGTTCGGCCGGATCAGCGCCGAGGAGTTCGCCACCAAGATGCAGGAGGCGGCCGACAAGACCAAGGCGGACTCGTCGATCGTCAAGCAGAACCGGGCCGTGTGACCCATGCGGCGTGGCAGGCCCGCGCCGGGGGCGGTCAGGAAGTGGGGCTTCATCGCCTCCTTCCTGGCCGTGCCGCTGGCGGTCTACATCATCTTCTTCGTGAGCCCGAACCTTCAGGCCCTCCAGCTCGCGCTGACCAACTCGCGCGGCATCTCGCCCGACTTCGAGTACGTCGGGCTGGATAACTTCACCCGCCTGCTCGACGACGACGCGTTCTGGGCCGCGGTCCGGCACCACGGACTGATCCTGCTTGTCATGCCGCTGGTCACGATCGTCATCGCGCTGTTCTTCTCGTTCCTGCTCAACCTCGGGGGCGGGCAGAAGAACGGGCAGCTCAGGGGAGTGTGGGGGTCGGCCTTCTACAAGGTCGTCTTCTTCTTCCCGCAGGTCCTCGCGGTCGTCATCGTGGGTGTGCTGTTCCAGGCCATCCTGAACCCGCAGAAGACCGGCATCCTGAACAGCGTGCTCGGCCTGTTCGGCGTCGATCCGGTCGGCTGGCTGATCAACCCCGACCTGGCGCTGTGGACCCTGATGGGTGTCATGGTCTGGCAGGGCGTCGGCTTCTACGTCGTGCTGTTCAGCGCCGGCATGGCCGGGGTGCCGAAAGAGGTCTTCGAGGCCGCCGCGCTCGACGGCGCCAACCGCTTCACCCTGTTCTTCAAGATCACGCTGCCGTTGGTGTGGAACACCGTGCAGGTCGGCTGGGTCTACCTCGGCATCGCCGCGTTCGACGCGTTCGCACTGGTCCAGGTTCTGTCGGTCGACCGTGGTGGTCCCGACAACTCGACCACGGTGCTGCCGCTGGAGATCTTCCGGCAGACCTTCACCTACTACAAGTTCGGTTACGCCTCGGCGATGGGCGTCGCGCTGGTCTTCCTGGTGCTGACGTTCGCGGCCCTCACTCTGCGGGTCACCCGGCGCGAGAGGATCGAGTACTAGATGAAGCAGCAGTCCTCGCGTCTGTTCGGCGGCCTGTCCCACGTCGTGCTCGTCCTGTGGACGATCATGGTGGTGACGCCGATCGTCTACACGTTCCTCAACTCGTTCAAGTCCAACACCGAGATCTTCGGCGACAGCCCGCTGTCGCTGCCGCAGTCGTGGAACTGGGGCTCGTGGGGCCGCGCCTGGGAGACCTCGCGCATCGGCGAGTACATGATCAACACGATCATCGTGGTGGCCTTCTCGACGTTCTTCACGATGCTGCTGGGCTCGATGGCCGCCTACGTGCTGTCCCGGTACGTCTTCCGCGGCAACCGGATCATCTACACGCTGTTCGTGGCCGGCCTGTCGATCCCGCCGTTCCTGGCGCTGTCGGCGCTCTACAAGGTCGTCGACAACGTGGGCCTGCTCGGCACCCACACCGGCGTGGTCATCGTGTACGTCGCCTTCTCGCTCCCCTTCACCGTGTTCTTCCTGTCCGCGTTCTTCAGGACGCTGCCGACCACGGTGGCCGAGGCCGCGATGATGGACGGCTGCTCGCACACCCGCACGTTCTTCCAGATCATGCTGCCGATGGCCAAACCCGGCCTGGTCAGCATCACGATCTTCAACGTGATCGGCCAGTGGAACCAGTACCTGCTGCCGATCGTGCTGCTCCCGGGAGACCGCCAGGACAAGTGGCTGATCACCCAGGGCATCGCCAACATCTCGACCAGCGCCGGCTACGAGGCCGACTGGGCCGGCCTGTTCGCGGCCCTGTCGATGGCGATCATCCCGATCCTGATCGTGTACGTCGTCTTCCAGCGCCAGATCCAGACCGGTCTGACCGCAGGGGCGGTCAAATAGCGAGACGCAGACGGCCGAAGGCCGGTTGTGGCTCGCTATGCGACTCTTCCTTAGACACCGTTCAGCACGTTGGCGAGCGCCGTGCGCGAGGTGACGCCGAGCTTGCGGTAGACGTGGGCGAGATGGTCGTCGACCGTACGGCTGCTCAGCATCAGGCGGGCGGCGATCTCCTTGCTGGTCAGGCCGGTCTTGGCCAGTTCGGCGATCTGCCGCTCCCGCTTGGTCAGCAGGTCGCCCCTGCGGGGGCCCCGGGCGGCCAGGCGGCGCTGCTCGCGCTCGGCCTCCTCGGCCAGCACGACAGACCCGACCTCGACGGCCAGCGCCTTGGCCATCGCGAGCGCCTTGTGGCCGTCGTCCCTGAAGGGGGCGGTCATGATCAGCGTCCGGGCGACCTGGGGCCGCATTCCCACCACGCGGAACAGACCCTCCGACTGCACGGCGAACTCGGCGGCCCCCGCGAGGTCGCCCTCGGCGGCCCGTACACAGGCCAGCGCGCGCAGCGCGAACGCCCGCTGCGCCGGGAGCGTCAGCGCGTCGGCGGCGGCCACCGCGGCGTTGGCGGCGGCCTTGGCCCAGGCCACCTCGTCGCAGCCGAGCAGCGCCTGGGTGAGGGTCTCCAGCCACATCGGCCGGTAGCCCGGCTGGCACTGCGGCATGGCGACCCCGCCGCCGATGCCGAGCAGCATCCAGCGGGCCCGGTCGGGCTCCCCGGCGACCAGCAGCACCTGCGCCGACAGGCTCACCGTGGTGGCCGACCACCAGCCGTCGACCCCGGCGACCGAATCGCTCGCCCAGGCGGCCAGGCCGACCGCCCTCGACAGGTCCTTGTGGGCGACCGACTCGGCCAGGATCGACCGGACCAGCGCCAGCAGGGTCGGGCTGCCCGACTGGCAGGCGACGTCCTCGGCCTCCTCGCCGAAGACGATCGCCTCGTCGATGTTGCCGATCCGGCCGCTGAGCTGGGTGAGCGCCATCAGCACGTCGGCCAGCACCCCGCTGCGGGGCAGCGCGCGGGCCAGCACCAGCGCGCGCCGGGCGTGACGGTCGGCCTCGGCGTGCCGGTCCATGAACGACTCGGCCCAGGCCAGCCTGGTCAGCGTGGTCAGGTCGCGGGCGGCGTCGGCGTCGCTCAGTCCGTCGGCGGCCTGCCGGGCGATCTCGATGGCCTCCTCGGCCGGGCCGGGTTCGCCCTCGTAGGCGGTGGCGAAGGCGAGCAGCGAGTGCGCGGCCGAGTGCTCCTCGGGGCTCTCGGAGACCGCGGCCGCGGCGGCGATCTCGGTCATCGCGGCGGGCACCTCGCCCAGGTGCAGCCGCAGGGTGGCCATCTCGCGGTGCAGCCAGGCGCCCCCGCCGCCCCCCGCGGCCTCGGTGATCAGCAGGGAGGTGGCTTCGGCGTACCGGCCGAGGAGGCGTTCCACCACGGCGCAGGCGGCGACGAGTTCGCTGCGGGCCCCGGGTGGCATGGCCGGGAGCAGTTCGTGCAGGGCGGTGCGGGCGTCGTCGAGGCGGCCGTCGAACATCAGCGCCCGCGCCAGCAGCACGTGCAGGTCCACGGAGGCGTGCTCGGTCAGATCGCCGACCAGCGGTTTCGCCGCTCTCAGCCACTCGATCGCGGATCCGGGGGCCACGGTGACGGCCTCGTGGGAGGCCGTCATCAGCGTCGGCAGGTCGCCGGGTTCGTGCCGGCTGGCGGTACGCGCGATGTGGTGCGCCACCTCGCGGACCGGCGCCCCCAGCGCCGACAGCTCCCGCGCCGCCAGCCGGTGGGCCAGCATGCGCCAGGCGGGGTCGGCGCCCTCGTACACGAGCTGGCGAAGCAGGGGGTGGCGGAAGCGGAAGCGGCCGTCGCCGGTGTCGCGGATGAGGTCGCGGGCGGCCAGCTCACCCAGCACGCCCGGGATCGGCCCGAGCATCGCCACGTCGTCGGGGGTGAAGGCGTCGCCGAGCACCGACCCGGCCTGGGCCGCCCGCAGCTCCATGTCGGACAGCCGGGCGAGCTCCCCGGCGAGCAGCCCGGTCAGGGTCGACCCGGCGGCGCCACCGGCCAGGCCCTTCAGATAGAGCGGGTTGCCGCCGCTCTCGTCGTGCAGCTCACGCAGCTCCGGCCGGTCGCCGACCAGCTCCCGCGCCTCGCCGAGCGACATCGGCCCGAGGCGCAACCGGTCGTGCGGGATCGCGGCCGGTCCTGCCTCCGCGAGCGCGCCCAGTAATCGGTTGCCCGCCTGCCGGTCGCGGTAGGCGCACACCAGCAGCAGCTCCTTGGCCGGCCGCCGGATCAGGTAGGCCAGCAGCTCACAGGAGGCGGGGTCGGCCCAGTGGAGGTCGTCGAGGATCAAGGCCACCCGGCCCAGCTCGGCCAGGTGCTCCCGGACGGTCCGGGCCAGCGCCAGCCGGTCACCCCCGCCCAGCACTCCGAACGCGTCTTCGAAGACCCGGTGGGGCATCTCCCGCTCGAACTCGGTCGCCACTCCCCGCAGGACCTTGACCCCCCGGCCGTCAGCCTCGACGGCGAACTCGGTCAGCAGCCGGGTTTTGCCGATGCCGGGCTCACCCGTCACCTCGGCGAGGCCCCCGGCTTCCAGGGCTCCGATGAGGGCGGACATTTCTACTTCGCGTCCCACGAACACGAAAGACAGTAAATCCCCGCAATCCTACGGATGCTAGGAGTTCGGTCAGGTGCGACGGTTAATATCGCCTGTTCGACAGCCCCTCTGGAGTTTCCGTTGATGAACGAGTTCCCCTTCCCCTTCTACGGGGCGGGTGAGGCGAAGTACTACATGTGGGCCGAGGTCCATGTGCGCTTCGAGCGCGAGCCCTCCAGCTACCAACGGTCGGCGATCGAATCGAGCTGCCCTGGACCGCTCCAAGACACGATCGACTGGGCCGACGGCCGCCAGCTCATGGTCGCCTCGGGCCTGTTCCTGCACGGCGCGCTGGCCCGCGCCTACCCGGCCAAGCCCGGCGACGAAGACTACTTGGGCGACGACGGCTGGTTCTACGCCGCCCACTCGCGCGTGGAGCGCTTCAACTCGGCCATCGAGTCGTGGCTGGCGTACGCCAACGACCACTGCCCGGTCATGGTCGCCTACCGGCAGGAGGACAGTGACAGCGGCGGCACCCAGTTCTCCCGCTGGCACGAGTGGAGCGTCTCCCAGCTCCCGCGCCTGATGACCGACCTGGAGCCGATACTGGCCAAGTCGATCGCGACGCGGCAGCAGACCCACGCCACGCACATGGTCAGGGGGATCATGTCGATGGCGCGCAGGGCCCGTGCCAAGGCCACGCCGACAGCGGGCGGCTGGCCGCGCCTGTGAGACGGTGACGGTATGGAATGGACCAAAGACGGCGAAACGCTGCGACGCACCATCCAGGCCCCCGACTTCCCGGCCGCGATCCTCATCGTCGACCGGGTGGCGGAAGAGGCCGAGAAGATGAACCACCACCCCGACATCGACATCCGGTGGCGGACCCTGCACTTCACGCTCACCACCCATGACGCGGGCGGCCTGACCGACCTCGACTACCGGCTGGCCGAGCGCATCGACGAGATCGCCCGCTCCCACGGGGCCTGAGCGGGAGTTAACCGAAGACCGCAGGTGGCGGCACGGGAACCGCCACCGGGTCTCCGTCGTGGATGACCTTCGCGCCCGCGACGAACTTCACCAGATCCTCACCCGACACGCAGCGCGCCTGCGTCAGCCCGCCGGCGGCCGACCGCACGAGCCGGTCGAGCGGCAGATCGCGGTTCGAGGCGACCACGATCAGGTTGCCGAACCGCCGTCCCCGCAGCACGCCGGGCTCGGCCAGCAGGGTGACGTGCCGGAACACGTTTCTGACCGTCGACAGCAGGCGCCGCGCGAACATCAGCCCCTTGCCGTCGGCGACGTTGATCAGCAGCGTGCCGGTCGGTCTCAGGACGCGGGCCAGATCGCCCATGTACTCGGCGGTGGCCAGCTCGAGAGGCATTGTCGCGCCGGCGAAGGCGTCGAGGATCACCAGGTCGGCCGACGCGTCCTCCAGCAGGGTCGCGCCTTCTCGTCCACCCGTAAGTTTCACCTTGAGCCGGGGCACGGATTTGAGCGATAGCTGGTCTCTGACCAGCTGCACCAGCGCGTGGTCGGGCTCGATGACGATCTGGCGCGACCCCGGCCGCGTCGCCGCGACGTAGCGGGGGAGCGTGAACCCGCCCCCGCCCACGTGGGTCACGTCGAGCGGTCCCTCCGGCAGGCAGTCGACGGCGATGCCCATGAGCTGGACGTACTCGAAGTCGAGATGCGTCGGGTCGGCCAGGTCGACGTACGACTGCGGCACCCCGTCCATGAGCAGCATCCAGCCGTCGGGGTTGTCGAGGTCCCGCAGCAGGTCGACCTCGCCGAACACGACGAGGTAGCGGCCCGGTACCGGGTTCGTGGACTTCGCCATCACAATCTCTCTGCCTGTCGTCTTCGCGTGGTATATCCAGGAGTGCACTCCGACCTCCCAGGAGAACCTAATGCGCAGGCGGCCCCTGCTCGTTCTCGTCGCGGCGGTCGTCACCATGTTCGTGGCCGGGGTGACCGGGCTCATCGTGAGCGGCCGGAGCGTGCCGCCCCCTGAACCGGTGACCACCGCGACGCCCGCCGACGTGCCCGACGAGCTCGTGGAGCCGGAGAACCGCAACCGCAACACCCCTCTGGAAGCGGGGACCGCCTACCTGAAGGTGTGGGAGAGGGGCGACCTGGCGGCGATGCGCGAGCTCGTCAGCGACCCACCGGAGGATTTCACCTCGCTGCACCAGGCCGCCGACGCGGCGCTGCAGGCGGCCGGCCGGGTCTTCACCCCTCTTTCCGTGGACGAGATCGACGACGCCACCGCCGACCTGTCGTTCACGGGGGAGTGGAAGATGGCCGACGGCCCTCCGATGAAGCTGACCTCGACGGTCCGCCTCATCGTGGTCGGCCGCAGGTGGATGGTCGACTGGTCGCCCGACGCCATCTTCCCCGACCTCGAACACGGCGACACGATCGAACGCCGCGACCTGCCCGGCGCCCCCTACCGGCTGGCCACCCGGGAAGGCGAGGGCCTGCCCCCCAACAGCTACGCCGATTCCTATGTCGACGAACTGGCGGCGCACGCCCCGCCCAACCCGTCGACCGGCGGCTGGCGGGTGGTGATCGAGAAACCCTTCGGCGACCAGGTGGAAGAGGTCTACCGCCACGAACAGCCGGTCACCGAGGGCCCGGTGTTCACCACGACCATCGACAAATACGTGCAGATGGCCGCCGCCCGCGCCCTCGACCCGGTGCAGAACCCGGCCGCCCTCGTCGCGATGAAGCCCTCGACCGGCGAGGTCCTCGCGGTGGCCGACCGCTTAGGCGGCAAGGGCGCGTTCTCCTCGCCCTTCCCACCTGGCTCGACCTTCAAGATCGTCACCGCGGCGGCGCTGCTCGGCGCCGGGGTCACCCCCGACCAGCAGGTGCCCTGCCCGGCGCAGTACCAGATCCCCGGCTGGCGGTTGATCAGCAACTACCAGAACCACGACTTCGGCACGATCAGCTTCCGGCAGGCCTTCGCCGAGTCGTGCAACACGACGTTCGCCCAGCTCGCGGTGGAACGCGTCCCGGCCGCCACGCTGAGCGCCCAGGCCGCCGCCTTCGGCTTCGGCGCCACCCTGTCGACCGGCGCGGGCGGCACCTGCGGCTCACTGACCGAGCCGCACAACCCCGACGCGCTGGCCGAGGCGTCGTTCGGCCAGGGCACCGTGCAGGCCACCCCGCTGTGCATGGCGACGGTCGCGGCGGCCGTGCAGAGCGGCGTCTGGCGCGCACCGAGGCTCCTCACCGACGCGGGCGCGCAGCCGCCCGACGCGCCGCTGGCGCCCGGAGTGGCCGACGGCCTGCGCACGATGATGTCGTCGGTCGTGTCGGAGGGCACCGCCGAGAACACCGGCCTGCCCGCCGGGGTGAGCGGCAAGACCGGCACCGCCGAGCAGGCCGGCCAGCACGACCACGCCTGGTTCGTCGGCTTCCACGACGACCTGGCCTTCGCGGTCTTCGTCAAGAACGGCGGCACCGGCCGGGACGTGGCGATCCCGGTGGCGGCCCGCTTCTTGAACGCTCTCTAATTGTTGGCCGACATAAGAGCTGAATTAGGGATATTTCGGGACAGGTACCTCCTGATGGAGGTGAGGTCTCATGCATGATCTGAACGCCGACCTGAACCCGGGCCTCCGGCCGGTCAGCCGGGACACCTGGTGGGCACTGGCGGTCCGCGGCGTGCTGGCGGTGATCTTCGGTGTCATCGCCCTGGCGTGGCCGGGCATCACCCTGCTCTCGCTGGTGTACGTCTTCGCCGCCTACGCCATCGTGAACGGCCTGTTCACCATCGCCGGGGCGTTCCGCGAGGCCAACAGAGGCTCCAAAACCTGGATGATCGTCTCCGGCGTGATCGGCGTGATCGCCGGAATCGTGGTGGCCACCTGGCCCGCGATCACCGCGATCGTGCTGCTGTGGCTGATCGGCGCCTGGTTCGTGGTCACCGGCCTACTGGAGATCATCGCCGCCGTGCACGCCCGCAGGCGGATCGACAGCGACTGGAGCCTGATGCTGGCCGGCGTCCTGTCGGTGGTCTTCGGCGTGGTGCTGGTGATCTGGCCGGCCGCCGGCGCACTGTCCCTGGCCTGGCTGATCGGTGTCCTGGCCATCATCCTGGGCGTGGCGCTGCTCTATCTGGCCTTCCGGGTGAAGAACATCCCAGCTGAAAGATCTTCGCGTATGAGCCCATAAGACGGGAATATCTCCATAATGACGGTTCACGAGCGGCTCTCCCGGCACCTGCTCGTCGACGGCCTGCCGGTCGTCCTCGATCTGGCGCGCAGCTCGGGTTCCTGGCTCGTCGACGCCCGCGACGGCCGGAGACTCCTCGACTTCTTCACCTCGTACGCCTCGTCGCCCCTGGGCTTCAACCCCTTCGACGACGACCCGGCCTTCCTCGCCCGCCTCGGACGAGTGGCCGCCAACAAACCGTCCAACTCCGACCTCTACACCGAGGAGCTGGCCGCCTTCACCGAGACGTTCGCGCGCGTCCTCGGCGACCCCGAGTTGCCCCACCTGTTCCTCGTGGAGGGCGGCTCGGCGGCCGTCGAGAACGCGCTGAAGGTCGCCTTCGACTGGAAGAGCCGCTGGAACGAGGCCAACGGCCGCCACCCCGGCCTGGGCACCCAGGTGCTCCACTTGACCCGCGCCTTCCACGGCCGGGGCGGCTACACGCTCTCGCTCACCAACACCGAACCGATCAAGACCGACCGCTTCCCCAAGTTCGGCTGGCCCCGCGTCGACACCGCCCAGGGAGAAGACCACGCCCTGGCCCAGGCGGAGGAGGCCTTCCGCAAGTACCCCCACGACATCGCCTGCTTCATCGCCGAGCCGATCCAGTGCGAGGGCGGCGACATCCACCTCACCCCCGAGTTCCTGCGAGCCATGCAGACGATGTGCCACCGATACGAGGCCCTGTTCGTCGTGGACGAGGTCCAGACCGGCGTCGGCGTCACCGGTGCGCCGTGGGCCTACCGCGCCCTCGGCCTTCAGCCCGACGTCGTGGCGTTCGCCAAGAAGATGCAGGTAGGCGGTGTGATGGCCGGCCGCAGAGTCGACCTGGTCCCCGACAACGTGTTCCGGGTCAGCGGCCGCATCAGCTCCACGTGGGGCGGCAACCTGACCGACATCGTCCGGTCCACCCGGATCATGCAGATCATCGAACGCGACGGCCTCATGGAACACGCCGCCGTACTGGGCGACAAACTCCTCGGGGCCCTGCGGGAACTGGAGGCGGAGGGCCTGCTGCGGGCCGCGCGCGGTCGTGGGCTGCTCGCCGCCTTCGACGTGGATGACCGCGACGCGGTCGTCACCCGGCTGCGCGAGCGCGAGTCACTGCTCGTCCTGCCCGCTTCGGAGGGGACCGTACGGCTCCGCCCACCCCTGAACGTCACCCCGGAGGAGATCGAAGTGGGGCTGTCCCGCCTAAGACGCGGCCTCGCGCCCTGACCACAGATCGATCGCGGTCCCCCGGGAGGCGACGCCCAGCTTGGCGTAGATCCGGTTGACGTGGTTCTTGACCGTCTTCTCGCTGAGAAACAGCTGCTGCGCGATCTGGTTGTTGGAATGCCCGCCCGCGATCAGGTCCATGACCTCGGTCTCGCGCTTGCTGAGTGCCGTTCCGGTGGGTTCGTCGACTCGCATCTGGCCTCCGTGGCAGAGATCCGTGGCAGAGATTAAGCCGCCGAGGGCCCCCGCGCGTCCGGCGTAGCGGTTGTGTGCGAGTTTAACCCGCGTGAAAGCCCTGTGGGGGTTGCTTTGAGGGCAAATCACGTCTTGCGATAAGTCACCCCGGAACGACGGACCGTTGCGCGATCGGTGCAGGCCGGGGTTGTGCCGGGAAGCCGGCCGCGAAACGATGAAGGGCCGGTCCCGAAGGACCGGCCCTTATCTGGGGTGAGTAATGGGACTTGAACCCACGACATCCAGGACCACAACCTGGCGCTCTGCCAACTGAGCTATACCCACCATGTGCGCGATCCCGCTCACCCGGTCTCGCGTACAAGCACGAGTGTAGCGGTATCGCGAGACATCTACGAACTACTAACGGCCTCCGCCGTGTCGCGCGCCGTCGCCGAGTCGGGACCGGGCTGCGGGACGAACACGGTTGCCCGGTAATAGCGGAGTTCCCGGATGCTTTCGGTGATGTCGGCGAGGGCGCGGTGGCCGCCCTGCTTCTCGGGCGAGGCGAAATAGACCCGCGGGTACCAGCGGCGGGCCAGTTCCTTGATCGAGGAGACGTCGATCATCCGGTAGTGGAGGTGGTTGTCCACCACGGGCATGTCCCGGGCCAGGAACGAGCGGTCGGTGGCGATCGAGTTGCCGCACAGCGGGGCCTTCTTGGCCTCCGGGAGGTGGCTCCGGATGTAATCCAGGACGATGGCCTCGGCCTCGCCGAGGGTCACGCCCCCCGCCAGGGCTTCGAGCAGGCCGGAGGCCGTGTGCATGGTGCGCACGATCTCCGACATCTGCTCCAGCGACTCCGGCGGGGGCTTGATGACGACGTCGACCCCTTGGTCCAGCTGGTTCAGCTCACCGTCGGTGATGACACAGGCGACCTCCACCAGTGCGTCTCGCCCGAGGTCGAGCCCGGTCATTTCACAGTCGATCCAGACCAGCAGGTCGTTCATGTCCTTAGCGTAGTGCTCCCGCTCAGTTCGTTTGGAGGGAGTCCAGGACATCGCCTACCTGGTCGGACTTCAGGTTGTCGGGGATCGACACGTAGAAGAACGACGGCCGCTCACCCTCGCCCATGTCGACCAGCACGAACGCGCCCGTCTCCGTCTTGAACTCGTACTTGTTCTTCGCGGCCTCGGCGCTGAAGTCCATTTTGTACTCGATGATCCAGGCGTCGCGGTCGCCGACCTTGAGCGCCTCGTTCCGGATCACCTGGCGCTCGTGCGGGATCGAGTAGAAGGCCGGCTCGTAGGCCGACAGCAGCGTCGTGGTGACCACTTCCAGGTCCTCGACGCCCCGGTAGGGGAGCATCTGGGGGAGCTGGGCGGCCGCGACGGTGCCCATCCAGTCGGCGCCCTCCTTGCCGTTGAACGCCTTCTGCGAGACGGCGGCGTAGGCGCTGGTGAAGAGCGGGTAGGTCGGGTCGTTGGGGCTGTTCATGGTCTTCGGGTCGCTGACCGCCCAGGGCTCGCCGAGGAACTTGTAGCTCAGGCCCGAGACCGGGTCGTCGATGCGGCCGTCCTCCGGCTGGGGGAACGAGGTGATCGACGGCTGCTGCTGCGGCTGGTCGGGGATCGTCTCCTGCGGCGGCTGCTCGGTCTCGGCCGGGGGCGGCGGCAGCGGCTCGGCGGTGGCCGGCGGCTGGGCGATCGGGGTGTTGCCGGAGCCCTGGTTCAGGAACACGAACGCGCCGCCCACGACCAGGGCGATGACCAGCACGATGCCCACTCCGCCGAGCACCCAGGGCAGCGGCGACGGCGGCTTCGGCGGCGCCCCGAAATGAGGCATCGGAAGCTGGCTCGTGGCGCCCCACGGCTGCGACGGGGCGGACGGGGGGCCGCCCCACTGCGGCGTGGGCTGCGTGGGCTGCGGGGGAGCGAACACGGCGGTGGCGGTGACCGGCGCGGCCTCCAGGGCCGCGTGCTCGGCGGGCTCGGGAGGCGCAGGGGCCTCCTGGCCCTCCAGGGGATGGGTGGCGTCGGTCCACTGCGAACCGTCCCACCATCGCAGCTGTGGCGAGCCGTAGGGGTCCGGGTACCAGCCGGAGGGGGTCGTCGTCATGCCAGGCAGCCTAGTGAAGTCAGCATTTATACGAGAAGCTCGCCTTGTCGGTGATGGGCTTGCCCTCGGGGGTGTGGTCGAGCACGCGCAGCGTGGCGGTGCCCTTGAATCTGCCCGGTCCGCTGACCTGCCAGATGAGCGGAAGATCTACCGAAGTCGTACCCGATTCGACCCGCTGGCTGCCCTCGGTCTTCTTGCCGTCGCTCTGATCCCAGACGTATTTGAACGTCCCGGCCTCGCCGTTGGTGGTGACCACCGCCATGATCCTGGTCTTGGCGTCGCACCCCTGGGTCTTCTTCGGGGCCGACACGCTGACCTTGGACACCGCCATCTCGGCGGGCGGGGCCATCCGCAGATACAGGATGAACGCGGCGAGCAGCGCGCAGATCAGCAGGGAGCTGAACCAGGCGGTCCGGCGCTTGGGTTTGGGCTTGCGGCGCGGCTTGGCCGTGGGATCGGCGTGCTGGGTGGCGGCGCCCTGCCGCCAGATCTGGGCGGCCGTGGTGTCGGCGGGCACGCCCGGACCGAACCGCATGCCGCCCGACTCCGCCTGGGGCGGCCCGCCGGAGTACCCGCCCAGGCCCGCGCTGGGATGGCGGGACGGGTCGAGCAGGGTCTGCAGCTCGCCGGTCTGCGGCAGCCGGGGCGGCGGCAGCGCGGCGGCCACCGGAGGCAGCGCCGACCAGGCGTGCAGGGTGCGCACCAGCGAGTCGCGGGTGGTGAACCCGGCGGGGAGCATGTCCCGGCCGTTCGTCAGGGCGTCTCTGGCGGCGGCCAGGCCGTGGGAGGCGGCCACCGAGGCGGCGTGGTCGAGCAGCTGCGCCGGTTGTCCGGTGGCCCAGCTCGCCGAGAGCGTGCGGGCCAGGCCCTGCCAGGCGGCGATGTCACGTTCCGGTGAGGCGGGCTCGCCGCGCAGGGCCTCCAGCAGGCCTCGTTCGGCCAGCAGGGCCGAGCCGTCCTCGCCGATGACGACCGTGCCGGGATGGACCGCGCCATGGGTCAGGCCGGCGGCGTGCAGGCCCAGCAGGGTCTGGGCGGTCTCGATCAGGATCGTGGCGGCGCTGCCGGCGTCGAGCTCCCACCCGAGCTGCGCCCCGCCGGTGAGCAGGTCGGCCACCGTCGGGACGGCGCGGCGGCCGGTGATCAGCCAGACCTCGCCGTGGGCGGCCACCAGGTCGGAGATCGGCAACAGGCCGTACTGCCCCGATTGGGCCAGTCGCCGATCAGCGGAAATGGCCGCCACCAGGCGCTCACGCGCGCCCGGGGCGGCCAGAAGGTGATCGTTGAACCGCAGAAGCCCCGACGGCTCGCCGCCGGGGCCTTCCGCGTCGTGCCAGGTGCCGACCTCGCTGACCCTCGTCCTGCCGGTCAGCCGATGGCCCGCGACACTTCCCCCGTCATGCATGACTACTTACGCCTCCGCCGGTGCCTTCCCGCCATGGTCCGCTTCACGGCAAGTGTGGCGGGAACCAGGCCGGTCGTCATCAGGCCGATGGCGAAGAATCCTGCGGCGGCCGTCTCACCGGTGGTCGGCTCGACCGTCGGAACGGTGGTCGGCTCATCGGTGTCACGCGTGGGCGGCGTCTCCGGAGGAGTGGAACCGGGGCCACCCGGCGAGCCCGGACCCTCGATGGTGGGGTTCTCCGAGGGCGGCGGGGTCGACGGCGGCGGGGTCGACGGCGGGGGAGTCGACGGCGGAGGAGTGGTGGGAGGCGTGGTCGACGGGCTGGCGCTCGGGGTCGGGGTGGGGGTCTCGTCGCCCGGCTCGCTCGTGGCCGTCGGGTCGCCCGGCTCCTCCAGGCCACCGCCACCGCCGCCCGGCTTCTTGGTGGGCTTGGCGGTCGGCTTCTTGGTGGGCTTCTTCGTCGGCTTCGGCTTCGGTCCCTGCGTGGGCTTCGGCTGAGCGTTCTGGGTCGGCTGGGTGACCGGCGGCTGGTTGCCGTCGGCGTCGGGCGACTCGGTGACCTCGGGGGTCTCGGTGACCGGGACCTCTTCGATCAGGCCGTCGTCGACCTCCTCGACCAGCGGGTCGGGGGTCGCCGAGGTGTTCAGCGGGCTCGGGGTGAGCTGGGTCGTCCCGGCCGACAGGGTGGCGCCGCTGATCGAGCCGACCAGCACGGCCGTACCGCCCGCGATCACCGCCATGCCGACGACGGTCAGGCTGATCTTGACGATCGCCTTGCTGAAGAAGCCGCTCTTGCGCGTCTCCTCACCGCCGCCGTATTCGCCGCCGTACTGCTCGCCGTCGGCGGCGAGCTGGGTGTCGGCGAGCTGGGTGTGCGCCTCGGGGATGGCCGCGGCGAACGGGAAGAAGGCGGCGAGCAGCCCGGCGAGAGCCGCCAGGCGGCGGCGTCCGCGCTCCTCCCACTGCGGTCCGTACGTCTCGACCGCGACGGCTTCAAGTTCCTGGAGGAACGCGTGGGCCGAGGCCGGGCGCTCCTGCGGGTGCTTGGCCATGCCGCGCTGGATGAGGCCCTGGAGCTGCGGCTGGAGCTGCTCGACCGGCGGCTGGGCCGTCTGGTGCTGGTGGGCCAGCGCGGCCAGGTTGTTGGCCTGGAACGGACGCTGACCGGTGAGGCACTCGAAGAACACCACCGTGGCGGCGTAGACGTCGGTCGACGGACCGGCGGGTGCGCCCGCCCACTGCTCGGGCGCCATGTAGGACGGCGTGCCCGAGGCGGGCATGCCCTCACCCGCGTGGGCGGCGATGCCGAAGTCGACGAGCTTGCTGTGGCCGTTGCCGTCGACCATGACGTTCTCGGGCTTGAAGTCCCGGTGCACCACGCCCATGTCATGGGCGATGGCGAGGCCGATCAGGGAGCCCTTGAGGACCGCAAGAGCGGCCTCGGGTCCCGTGGGGCCTTCGGAACGGATCATCGCCCGCAGGGAGACGCCGTCGACGAGTTCCATCACGATCGCGGCCCCGTGGGGCTGCTCGACGTACTCGTAGAAGCGTGCGGCGTGCGGGTTGCGGTCCATCAGCGCGAGGAGGCGTGCCTCGTGCCGGAACCGGGCGATGAAGTTGGGATCGGCCAGGAGTTCCTGGGAGAGATATTTGATCGCGACTGGCGTTCCATCGGCATCGTGCCTAGCCAACACGACCTGTCCGGCTGCGCCGGTGCCGAGCTCGCGTAGCTCCGTATAGCCGGGAACCCGCCAGGCGCCGGTCTGGCCGTACATGCGGTCTCCTTATGTGCCCGGGCCCCCACCATGACGAGCACAGAGCCTAACGGTGACTCAAGGCACGAGGGGAAAAGTCATGAGATTGTAGTGACTCAGTGTCAAATGTGACTTTAGTGGTACAGGCGGGCTGAGCGGGGACACAGAGGCGCACGCCCGCTTTGGGAGGGCATGTCGTGGGGGTTCCTGACCTGGGCGGATTCATCGTAAGGGGATACCGCAACCTATGGGGCGGAGGGTGCCGAGTCATACCCGAAAGGCATCTGATATCGGATTCGTAGTGACAGCGATCACATCGCCTTGACACGATCCACGGTTCCCGTGCGTCAGGGGAGGCGGAGTCACCGCTCAGATCGGCCTGCTGTGAGTCGCCGGCGGCGCGCTCGTCGGCGCGGGTCCCGTCGTTCGGAAGTTCATCATCCGTTACGCCTCCGGAGTGGCCGGCCGGCATCCGGAGCATGTGGGTGGCGACATCGAGGGGAGCCCGGCTGCCCACGCAAGTCCCTGTTCGGGTACTCGATGGCCACGTGGGCGCCGGACGCCTCGTGCATCCCCAGTGCGGGAGACCGCGACGGCCTCGGCTGAGAATCGATGCGTTAAGTAGACGCGCGACCCGGCGGACCGGTTGTCGGAAAGTCCGCCGAATAACCTCGCCGAATCATCTACCGGAAATATGCTCCGGAACCGGGATCGGCTGGGTCAGCTTCGGGTCGGTGACCGGGTCGCCCCAGGTCGTCACGACAGGCAGCACGCCCGCCCAGATGGGCAGGTCGTAGTCCTCGTCGTCGTCGTTCGGGCCGCCCGCGCGCATCTTGACCGACGCCTCCTCCAGCGACAGGGCCAGCACGGCGGTCTTGGCCAACTCCTTGCGGTTGGGCTTGCGGGTGTAGTCCCACTGGCCGGGGGCGAGCTGCTCGGTGATCGCGGCCAGCCCGGACCACCGCTCGTCCTCGTCGGCCACCAGGCGCGGCACCCCGTAGATCATCGCCGAGCGGTAGTTGACCGAGTGGTGGAAGGACGACCGGGCCAGCACGATGCCGTCGAGGTGGGTCACCGTCACGCAGATCGTCTCGCCGGGAGCGGTGCGCAGGCTCCGGGAGCCGGTGGATCCGTGGAGGTAGAGGGTGTCGCCGATGCGGCCGTATCCGGTCGGGATGACCATCGGGGCGCCGTTGACGATCACGCCGAGGTGGCAGATCAGCCCGGCGTCGAGGACAGCATGGAGATCGGCCCGGTCGGTGCGGCCACGCTCCTTGGAACGGCCGAGGGTGGTACGACCCGTGGTGGACAGGCCCGTGGTCGGGGGGGTGCTGGTCAGCTCGGTCATGCGGCTACCGTAGGAGCCGAGTGGCCTGGGCGAACACGTCCACTTCTGCGGCATTGAGGGAGACCACTTTGCGGAAGCTGCAGGTCGACCTGCCGGTGGCCGTCGATCGGGCCGGCTCGGTGCCCCTGGTGACCCAGGTCGGCGACCAGTTGCGCGCGGCCATGCGCGGGGGCCAGCTCACCGCCGGTTCCCGACTGCCCTCCAGCCGCAGCCTGGCCGACCTGCTCGGCGTCAGCCGGACCGTGGTCACCGAGGCCTACCAGCAGCTCTACGCCGAGGGCTGGCTCGAAGGGAAACACGGCTCCGGCACCTACGTGGCCGAGGTGTACCCCCACGTCCACGCCGAAGGGGGCCACCGCTCGGAGGCGGCCGACGACGTACACACCCCGTTGGAAGGAGAGGACCCCGAGACGGGCCTGATCGATCTGCGCCCGGGACGGCCGTGGGTGCTCAACTACGACGACGCCGCCTGGCGCCGGGCCTGGCGGGCGGCCGGTGACCTGCCGATGAGCGCCCGGCCCGACCTCTACGGCGACCCGCTGCTGCGCGACGCCCTGGCCGCGCACCTGCGCAGGGCCCGCGCGGTCCCGGCCGGGCCTGGCGACGTGCTGATCACGCGCGGCACCGGGAACGGGCTCGACCTGCTCGCCGCCACCCTGCTGAAGCCGGGCGACAAGGTGGGCGTGGAGGAGCCCGGCTACCGCGCGGCCCGGTGGATCTTCGCCGGGAGGGGCGCCGAGATCGTGCCCTGCCCGGTCGACGCCGACGGAGTGATCGTCGACGACCTGCCCGGCGACCTGCGGATGATCTACACCACCCCCGCGCACCAGTTCCCGACCGGCGGCCGGCTGCCGATCCCGCGCAGGGAACGCCTGCTCGCCTGGGCCCGCGCCACCGGCGCCCTGGTCGTCGAAGACGACTACGACGCCGAGTTCCGCTACGACGTGGCCCCGCTGCCCGCTCTCTACGGCCTCGACCCCGAACACGTCGTGCTGCTCGGCACCCTGTCGAAGTCGCTCAGCCCCGACGTCGGGGTCGGCTGGCTGGTCGCGAACCCGCCGCTGCTCGACCGCGTCGCGAGGAGGCGCAAGGAACTCGCCGACCGCACCTCGGGCCCGGTCCAGCGCGCGGTCGCGATCATGCTCGACCGCGGTGACCTGGACCGGCACCTGAGACGCATGCGCCTGGAATACGCCCGCAGACGCGAGGCCGTGGTGGCCGCCCTCGGTCCGTGGACCAAGGGCGACACGGCCGGGCTGCACGTCTTGGCGGAACTTCCGGAACACGTGGTGCCGGAAATCGTCGCGGGCGCCCGTGAGCGGGGCGTTCTGGTCGACACGACCATCCGCCACCACCACGGCCCGCCCCGCGTCCACGGCCTGGTCGTCGGGTACGGCTCGGCCGCACTCCACGACGTCCGCCGGGGCTGCGGAATCGTCAGAACGCTCCTAGACCACGCTCTCCAGGAGCCGGAGCTCCTCCCGGGGGCGGGGCACCTCTAAATGCGGTGCGCCGTCTCCGATGATGCGGGCGACGTCGATGGCCCCTGGATCCCCCTCGGCGGAACCCGGAACCTGCGAATGCCCGAAATGCCCCCCACGGGCCCAGAGACGGCGGTCGCCGTCGTGCACCAGCGAATGGGGTGGAGGTAGGGGCGGACCGGCGGGCCAGCGCCGGGGGACCTCCCACGAATCCAGCCAGGCGAGGATCTCGTCCAGACCGTCGAGCTTGCTGTCGGTGAACGGTTCGTGCACCGACCCCAGCACTCTGATCTGGACGCACACCCGGCCGTGCCGATTGAGGTCTCCGGTGAGGCCGCAGGCCGCGCGGGTCGGCGACAACTGCTGGATGATCTGCCCTGTCACCGGATTCCACACCAGGTGGGCGGGGCGGTTGAGCTGAACGAGCCGCTGGGCCACGGATTTGGCCGAGATCCCTTGTGGGTCCGTAGGCCAAATGAACCAGACCACCCTGGGCGCGCCCCCGATCATGGGGCCGGCGTCCTGGGGAGCGGGAATGCGACTGGCGACGGGTAGCCATGCCTGGGCCACTGTGCCCCCTCATGTCCTCGGTCGCCCTGTTTTCTCCCCTTATGCTCTTCTGGCGAAACGCGCGATCCCGTACCTGCCCCGGCGCACGACGGCGTAGCCACGGGTCAGCGCGCGCTCCCGGAGATAGACCAGCGGCAGCGCCCGGCCCTCCACGGCGCGGGCGAACCGGCCGGGGCCGGTGGTCCGGCTCACCGTCAGGCGGGGAACGGCCAGCATGTCGGGGGCGGGCAGCTCGGCCAGATCGTTGGCGACCGCGCACGCGGCCCAGAACCCGGCCCGGCGCGCCTCGCGGCGGACCCGCGCGCTGGAGTAGCCGTAGGGATAGGCCATCGTCGTCACCGGGAGTCCGAGTCTGTCTTCCAGGACCGCCTTGCCGCGCCGGAGTTCCTGCCGGAGTTCGGCGTCGGGCAACTGGTCGAGCTGCGGGTGGCTGTGGCTGTGCGCGGCGATCTCGTGGCCCTGCGCCGCCGCCTCACGGGCCTGCGACCAGGTGACCATGTGGTCGAGCGGGTTCCCCGCGGCCTCGCCGCCCGCGTCGGCCACCCACCCCGTGGTCAGGAAAAGGGTGGCCGGAAACCCGAAACGATCGAGGATCGGCAGCGCCTCGGTGTGGAAGTCGGCGTAGCCGTCGTCGAAGGTGAGCACCACCGGCTTGTCCGGCAGGGTGACGCCCGTGCCGTTCACGGCCGCGATCAGGCCCGCGAACGTCATCGGGGTGAAGCCGTTCGCGGCCAGATAGTCGAGCTGCCCGGCGAAGTCGCCCGGCCGCACGGCGAGCGGCCGGGTCTCCGCGTTGGGCCGGTCGGTGACCGAGTGGTACATCAGGATCGGCACCCGGGTCATCCGCGTGCCTTTCCGACCAGGTATCCCCAGGTCGTCCAGGCCAGTCCGACCACGATGGCGACCGACCTGCCCGGTCTCAAAGTGATCAGGCCCTGGAGCGCTCCGAGGGGCAGGGTCCTGAAGGTGTACGACCGCTCGCTCGCCAGCCCGTCGCCGCTGCCCACGCTCTGGGTGACCAGGGCCTTCGACAGACCTTCGGCGAAACAGCGCGACCGGAAGTAGCGGAAGGTCTCCCGCGCCGCCGGCACCCGGTGGCCGATGCCCGCCGACGGCTCGAACAGCAGCACCGCGCCGGGCATCTTCTGGGTGAGCCGGATGCAGAACTCGGTCTCCTCGCAGCCCAGCGGACGGCTCTTGCCGCCCTCGACGCTGCGGCCGATGCCGGTGGAGAACCCGCCCACGGCGCCGATCACCTCGCGGCGGAAGATCGCGTTGCCGCCCATCACGTTGCGGATCGGCGCCCGGGTCTCCGGCATGCCCTTGTAGGTGCAGCCGACCGTCCAGTCGAACTCGACCGGGAACCAGCCCGGCCGTCCCGTCGCCCAGAGCGGGCGGGTCAGCCCGCCCGCCCCCACCACGCCGGGCTCGGCCATGGCCGACTCGAGGCCCTCGATCCAGCCCGGGTCGGCCACCGCGTCGTCGTCGAGGAACGCGACGTAGGCGCCGGTGGCCGCCTCGGTGCCGGTGTTCTTGC
This sequence comes from Herbidospora mongoliensis, assembly GCF_001570545.1. Classification (GTDB taxonomy): domain Bacteria; phylum Actinomycetota; class Actinomycetes; order Streptosporangiales; family Streptosporangiaceae; genus Herbidospora; species Herbidospora mongoliensis. The sequence continues at coordinate 480,560 of NZ_BBXD01000010.1, forward strand.
CACCGGACAGGCCCTTGTCGTGGACGTTCTCCAGCACGATCGCGTCGGGGTAGGAACGCTTGAGCCGCAGGTGCAGGTCGGGGTTGTGGTCGACGACCAGGATGAGCTCGCGCGCCTGGACCGTCTGGCCGCGCACCGACGCCACGGCGGCGGCGATGTCGTCCCAGCGATCTTCGGTGTACGCGCAGATCACGACCGAGGTGTTCATATCGCGCCCTGGTCGGCCGTGGCCGGTTGCGCCAGCGGCCCGGGGACCGGACGGCGCCGCCGCCACTCCCGCACGATCGTGCGCAGCACCCGCAGCCCGTCGCGGACCGCGCGCAGATTCGACTCCCCGTGGATGCGGTTGCGCTCGTGGCTGGGCACCTCGTGCACCCGCAGCCCCGCCTTGGCCGCCCGGATGTTCATCAGCGTCTCGACCTCGAAGCCCTCGCAGTCGAGGTCGAGCGCGGGCAGGTGGCGGGCCCAGAAGGCGTTGTATCCGTAGCAGAGATCGGTGTAGCGGGTGCGGTAGAGCGTGTTGACGATGGTGCGCAGCACGCTGTTGCCGGCCCGCCGGGTGACCGTGAGGTCGTCGCTGCCGCCGCCGGGGACGTACCGCGACCCCTTGGCGAAGTCGGCCCCGCCGACCAGCGCGCTCACGAAGTGGATGATCTCCCGGCCGTCGGTCGAGCCGTCGGCGTCGATCATCACGATGATGTCGCCGGTGCAGGCCGCGAAGCCTGCGGCCAGGGCGTCGCCCTTGCCGCGCCCGGTCTGGTGGACGATCCGCAGGCCCGGCCGCAGTCGCCGGGCCACCTCGACGGTGTCGTCGGTCGAATGGCCGTCGACCAGCACGACTTCGTGCACCCACGTCGGCAGGGTCGCGAAGACGTGGGGCAGGTTCTCGGCCTCGTTCATGGCCGGCACGACGACGCTGACGGTCGGCGTGACCGCGAGGTGAGGGCCGACGGCGGTGTATCGCTCGACGTGCGGAAGCGGCCGCAAGCCGGTGATCTCGGGACTCATGGTGACGGAGATGTCCTTCCGGGCGGTCTGTCATGAGCGGAGACTGCCAGCGGACCGGCGCGACTGGACGAGATGGCGTTGGAACTCGTCCCGGTCGTGGGGCAGAGGGTGGTGTGGGGTCGTCACCCGCTGTGCTGTGCGGGGGTGACGCGAGTGCGGGGGCGGTGAAGCTGGCGCAGGATCACCAGAAACGCGCTCACAACTGCGACGGTGGCCACGCCGGCACGCGGGGACCAGGCGTCGAGGAGGAGCATCGCCTCGGCGAGAAGAACGTTGACAGCCAGACTGGCGGCCAGTCCGACGGTTAGAGCCGATAGAGGGTCACGATCACGCAACAGTCCGGCGATGGCCGCGCCGGGCGCCACGAGCAGGAACATGGGGGTCAAGATCAGCCTGGCGGGCGTCTGGACGTCGGCCAGCGCGAGCACGGCTCCCGCTAGACAGAGCGCGCCCGTCACACCGATCAGGATGGTCCGGCTGGTCCCCATGTCACTCTCCCGGCTGGTGGAGGCACTTCATAGGATCAACCGGGAACGAGCACGTCAATGCCGACGCTCTTGCGTGGTTCCCGGTTCACAAAGAACAGGGACTCTATCGGTAACGGATCGGCAACCGCCCGTACTACTGCTGAGGTTCCCCTGACGTCTGCGTCGCGGGGGTCTCGGTGGGCGCCGGGGTCGGCTCGTCGGGCTTGGTGGGCGAAGGCGAGGGCCGGGGCGGCGGGTTGGTCGGGTCGGGCCACCCGCCGGGCGGCGGGCCGTAGCCGTCGCCGCGCCAGGAGATCTTGCACGACGGGTTGCCGCCCGGCGAGCTGATCGCGATCGTGGCGCTGCCGGCCGAGCGCGGGTTGACGATCGAGATCGTCATGCGTCCGCTGGCGCCCTTCTGCAGCACACCGCGCGCCGGGGCGATCGAGACGCCCTCACCGGTGCGGGCGCTCCAGGCGATGGGAGCGTTCCTGGCGGTGAGGTAGAGCACCCCGCCGGTGGCGTCGCCGACGTCACCAGGGCAGGTCATCGACAGCGCGCCCTTGGCGATCGTCGGCCGCTTGGTCGGTCTGGCGGGCTTGCGCGTCGGCTTGGGCCTCGCCGAGGGCACGCCCGCCGCCGTCGGCACCGGCCCGGGAACCCGCGTGGACGACGTCTGCTCGGCCTCCTCCGGTTCAGGCGACGGCGACGGCGGCGGCGTGTCGGGGATGGGCTCCTCGGCCGGCGGTTCGGTGTCCACCTCGTACTGCGGGGCCTGGACGACGTCGTCGGTGGGCTGCGGCTGGGGCATGGCCTCGATGTGGGCGGGGGCGCCCGCGCTGACCCCGTTCAGCCAGAACACCCCGCCCCCGGCGACCAGGACCACGCCGAGAGCGGCCACGACGGGCGTCGCGCGCCGGGACTTCTTCTTCCCCGCCGCCCGCCGTGACACGCCCCCCGCCCGGCGGCCCCGCTTCACTCGGGGCCGCCTCCCGACCGGCACGGGGAACCCGTTCCGGTCGAAGTGATCGCCTTCCCGGGCGATCAGGATCTTCGTTTCGTCCCGTTCCGGATTGGCGCAGGTGTCCACGAACCGGCGCCGCAGTGACAGCGGCGGGAACGCGACCGGCACCATCTCCAGCAGCTTCGGGGCCGCGACGTGCCGCTGCTTCCCCTCGGTGCAGACCTCGCAGCCGCCGATGTGGCGGCTCAGCCGCTGGCGCAGCAGCGTGCTCAGGGGACCGTCCCAGGAGTCGACCATCGCCGACAGGTCGGGGCAGTGGGCCCGGCCGGTCCGCGCCAGCACCACCGCGGCGGCCGAGTTCTCCAAGTGGTCCTGTGCCCGCTCCAGCCTCGTGGCCGCCTGCCGCGAGGTCAGCCCCAGCACGGCGCCCGCCTCGGCCGGGGTCAGGTCGTGGCGCAGCGAGAGCTCCAGCACCTCGCGCTCGGGCCCGCTCAGCTCACCCAGCGCCTCGTGGACCAGAACGGTCATCTCGGGGTCGGGGCTGTCGGCGAGGTCCATCGATATCGGCGCGGTGGCGGCGGTGCGGGCCGCGCACTGGAAGCGCACCAGGGCGTAGAGCCAGGCGCGTAACCGCTGCGTCTCGGTCAACCGCCGCACCGAGGCGGTGGCGAGCACGAGGGCGTCGTGCACGGCGCTCGCGGCCAGGTCGAAGTCGCGCAGCCTGGAGTAGGCGTAGTCGTTCAGCCGATCGGCGTACGCGTCGTACAGGCTCGCTGGTGCGTGCGCGTCGGTGCGCTTCAGCGCGTCGAGCAGACGATTGTCGTCGGCTCGGCCGACAGTCGGCCATCCGGGCAACGGAATTCCTCCCCGAGAACAGGGGACCTGCGGATCCCCACACGAGAAGGACGCCGCCTTCCGGCTCCGCGTTTACTGTCTTCCAGGCCATGCTCAAGTGGCATGACCTGGGAAGACAGCGACTCCTGTGACTCGGGTGACGATTACTGCGCGCTGGGGCAGTTGGGCGCGCACAGACGGCGCGCGATGCCCTGCAGGAAGATGTTCCTGATCTCCAGCACCGTCTCGGGGAAGAACGCGTCGCCGCCGGTCGCCTTGGCGATGTTCTGCATCTGGAGCCGGTTCTCGTCACCCTGGGTGTTGAACGAGATGACCAGGATCGAGACCGGCTTGGCGGGGTCGTAGGACTCCCTGAGCCGCTTGAGTATGCCCGCGTTGGTGATGCCGCCGGTCGGGTCGTCGTTGCCGACGCCGTCGGTGAACAGCAGGATCGTGTTGATCTTGTCGGCCTCGTACTCCTTGGTGAGCTTCTGGTACGCCGCCCACAGTGAGTCGTTGAGACCGGTGTTGCCCGTCGGGATGGCCTTGATCTGCGTCAGCTGCCCGGCGATCACCTCACGCCGGGTGACCCCGTTGATCTGCTGGGCGAGCGGCCCGATCGGGACCGTCTCCTTCCAGTCGACCTTCTTGCCGTTGAGGTTGTCGGAGAAGATCCAGGTGCCGATCTCGGTCTTGTCCGGGAACAGCTTGAGGCCCTCGATGCTCACCTGCGAGATGGCCTGCATGCGGGTGATGCCGGTCGAGTCGGCGGGCCGCGCCATCGTGCCGGAGACGTCGAGCAGCGACAGCAGCTTGGTGCCCAACCCGACGCGCTTCCACGACTGGGCGAGCTCGGTGACGATCGCCGCGCCGGGGATCGGCAGGGACGTCGGAGCCTCGGTCTGCATGCCGGCCTCGGCGGTCAGGACGGTGCCCTGACCTTCGAGGGTCCGGAAACCGTGCTGCTGGACGGTCTTGCGGGACGCGGCGGAGGCCAGTTCGTCGGTGAAGAGCTTGGCGGCCTGGACGTTCTCGGGGTCCTTCGCCGTGGTGATGATCGGGTAGTCGAGGTCGACGGTGCCCTCGGCCGGATAGAGCGCCACGGCGGCATTCTTGTTCTTGCTGTTGAACGCCCAGATCGACTGCTCGGAGGTCACCCCGATCGGCACCCGCTTGGCGGCCTTCGACAGGGTCGCGAACAGGTTGTCGGGCGAGGTCACCTTCGAGTCCCACAGCTGGCGCATCACGCCGACCAGCAGTTCCTCGGAGCCCTCGTCGCCGCTCTGCTGCAGGATCCCGGCCCCGGCCAGCAGCGCGCCGAGCCCGGCGGCGTTCTTGGCCGGGTCGAGCACGACCACGCGGACCTTGCTCGCCAGCCCGTCGGGGTTGGCGGCGTTGGCGGCCGACATCAGGCCGGTCCAGCTCGGCTGCAACGATTCGGCCAGCTTCGCGGCGGCGGCCTTCGGCGCGACCAGCACGATCGGCGAGTGGGCCAGGTTCCCGGTCACCTTGGGTGCGGACTTCTCCGGCATCTGGGACAGCCACAGCGACGAGTCGGGGATCCAGATGTCGGGAGCGGAGCTGGCGCCGCCGGTCCCGGCCATCGCGGCGGCCACGCCGTCGGAGTCGGTGCCCTTCACGGCCACCTCGACGCAGCGTCCGTCGACGGTCTTCTCCGCCTTGACGAACCGCCCGGCGATCTCGGTCACGGCCGGCTCGATGTCCTTGGCGACGGCCACGAACAGGGACACCTTCTCCCCGGAACATCCGGCCGTGTCCTTGTTCACGACGACATACGCGGCCACGCCCAACAACACCGCGAGAGCCACGGCCCCCGCCAGCGGGACGAGCACCTTGCCCGGTCCGGAAGACTTCCGCCGGGCCGGCGGCTGCTCGTATGCGGGGTAACCGCCCTCGATCTCGTCAGTGCGGTGACGTCCCACGATGGCCTCTTCGTCAGTCGTTCGGTCTCCCCGTCCAGGCATAAAGGGAGATTCTCCGTAATGCTTACGGAACCATAGTGGCAACCATTAGACCGGCAAAACGTACCTTTTACTGCGATGATGGGCATCGCGATACATCTTGACAGCGTCATCTCGCGATGTATCGTGTTCTTCACATCAGGCGAATCTGCACCCGGGGGCTCGGATGCGCGACGGAGATCTCCTATTGCTGGAGTTCAACCGCCCCGGCCTGCCGCCCTCGGCCAGAGAGGCGTTGCGGGCCCTTCCCGGGCTGCGCGCCGTGCATCTGACGGGCCGTCACGGCCGGGTGTGGACGATCCCCGGCGGCGCCGCCGAGGTGATCGACGCCCTCAGAGAAGCCGGGATGGACGTCGCCGTGCTGTCGCTTCAGTGGTCGCAGACGTGCCCGCGCCAGGCCCTGCCGCCTTCACGCACGGCGATCCCCGCGAGCGAGAGCGCCACCAGCGGGTCGGCCCACCACCAGCCGATCGAGGCCGCCGCGAGCCCGGCGAGCACCCCGGCGGCGGTCAGCCCGCAGAGCACGTTCTGGGTGCCCTCCCCGGTCGTCGCCGCCGAGGCCAGGCGGGCGCCGACGCGCCGTTTGGCCCACCCCAGCACCGGCATGCTGACCAGGCTGATCGTGGTCACCGCGATGCCGAGCCCGGTCGGCGCGGCCCGGTGACCCTGGTCCAGGTCGTGGAGCACGTGGAGCACGAGATAGGGCGCCAGCAGCCAGAAGCTCACCGCGACCGCGCGGGTCGCGCGGAGTTCGGCGGTCGGTGAGACCAGCCGGGTGCCGGTGAAGCGCCACAGCACGATGAGGCTGGCCAGCGCCTCGACCAGGGCCGCCAGGCCCCACCCGAACAGCGCCACCGAGTCGGCGGTGTAACCGGCGTACACACCCAGCAGGCTTTCGGCGCCGAGCCAGCCGAGGGTCGCCACCGACAGCAGGCGCGCGCGGCGGGCGTCCCTCAGCCAGCTCTCGGCCACAACGGCCGGGCGCGTGAGCGTCCGCTGGTCAGGCACCTTGACCCCCGATCGCCCTCACACCGCCGGATACAGCGCTGAGTACTGTACCGGTCACGATCGGTCACTTCTGTTACACCGTCGCCAAGGGGTGGCAAGGGTAGGCTTGCGGGATGGTCATCGAGCTCCACGACCCGGCTGACCCGCGCTTGACCGACTTCACCCACCTGCGCGACGTCGAGCTCCGCAAGAGCCTGGAGGCCGAACACGGCCTGTTCCTGGCCGAAGGCGAGAAGGTCATCCGCCGCGCCCTCCAGACCGGCCACCCCGCGCGGGCCTTCCTGACCACCCCGAAATGGCTCACCCACCTGGCCGACGTGCTCGAAAACCAGGTCGTGTACGTCGTGAGCGACGTCCTCATGGAGCAGGTGACCGGCTTTCCGGTCCACCGGGGCGCGCTGGCCTCCTTCGAGCGGCTTCCCCTTCCGGCGGTGTCCGATCTGGCGCGGAGATCGAAGCGGATCGTCGTCCTGGAGGACCTGGTCGACCACTCCAACGTCGGCGCGATCTTCCGGTCGGCGGCGGCGCTCGGCGTCGACGCCGTGATCCTTTCGCCGCGCTGCGCCGACCCCCTCTACCGCCGCTCGATCAAGGTCTCGATGGGCGCCGTCTTCGCCGTCCCGTGGGCCCGCATGGACGACTGGCACGGCGGCCTGGCCGCCCTCGACGACTACGACCTCCTCGCGCTGACCCCCGACGCCTCGGCCGTCCCGATCGACGAGGTCAGGCTGGGCGAGAAGACCGCGCTGCTGCTCGGCTCGGAGGGCGACGGCCTGTCGTCCCGCTGGCTCACCCAGGCGACCGAGCGGGTCCGCATCCCGATGAGCCCCGCCGCCCTGAAGAACGGCGTCGACTCCCTCAACGTCGTGGCCGCCGCCGCTATCGCCTGTCACTCACTCGTTCGGCCCAGCTCAGCAGGTTCCGCGCCGTCGTGAACCGGCGCAGGTCCCCGGTGTCGCCGAGGATCACGCCCAGGTAGGTGTGGCCGTCCCGTCGCGCCGCGAACGCCAGGCAGTAGCCGGCGGCCTTCGTGTAGCCCGTCTTCAGCCCGATGGCCCCGGGCGTCGTCGCGAGCAGCTTGTTGGTGTTCGTCCAGGTGTGCCCGGCGGCCTTCGCGACCCGGGTCCGGGCGATCTGCGACAGCACCCGGTCCTTCAGCACGACCCGGGTCAGCTCCAGCTGGTCGCGGGCGGTCGAATACTGCCCTGAGGCGGGCAGCCCGTCGGCGTTCACGAACCGGGTGTCGTCGAGGTCGAGAGACCGCGCTGCGGCGTTCATCCGCGCCACGAACCGCGCCTTCCCCGGCCCGTATGCCCTGGCCAGGGCGTTGGAGGCGTCGGCCGCCGAGGGCAGCAGCAGCGCGTACAGGAGCTGCCGCACGGTCAGCCGCTCACCGGCCCGCAGCCCGGCGTGGGTGGCGCCGCTGTTCCGGGCGTGGTTCACGTCGGTGGTGGTGATCGTCACGAGGTCGTCAAGATCGGCCTGCTTCCGCACGACATAGGCCGTCATCACCTTCGTCAGGCTGGCGACGGGCACCCGCCGGTCCTCGTGTTTGGCGTACGGGACCGTTCCCGACGTGAGATCCACGACATACACCTCAGAGGCGGTCACCCGGGGATCGGCATGGGCGGGAGTTGACAGAAAAACCGCCCAGGTGAGGACGGCGCTGACGAGAACGGTCGTACGCATGCCCGCATGATCGCACGGGTACACACGCGACGGCCGGACGGCATTCGGGGGGAAACATCATGGCGGGCAGATTCGTCATCAGCAGAGACACGGCCGGGGCATACCGGTTCAGACTGGTCATGGGCAACGGGCAGACCCTCGCGGTCAGCGAGCCCTTCACCAGCCGCGCGGCCTGCGTCAACGGCATCGAGTCGGTGCGCCGCACCGCCCCCGAGGCGGCCCTCGACGACTCGGAGGTCTAACTCGCCTGGGACGCCGCCGGAGCGTCGCGGCTGCGGCGGCGCCAGATGACGTACACGACCAGCAGGGCCAGCGCCACGACGGCGAGCGTGACCGCGAGCACCGGCGAGTCGGCGGCGAGCCTGAGCCAGGCCCAGATGACCGAATAGAGGCCGAACCAGACCAGCGGAGCCCAGGTCAGACAGCCCAGCGCGCTCGCGACCAGATACCAGCGATAGTTGATCCGCAGCACGCCGGCCACCCACGGCAGCGTGTGCCGCAGCCCCGGCACGAAGAAACACCCGTAGACGGCGAGTGCCCCCCATTTGCGGACGACGTTCTCGACCTTGATGATCCGCTCTTGCCCGATCCTGCGCCCGAGCCGCGACTCGTAGACGGCGTCGCCGACCTTGTGGCCGACCCAGTAGTAGACCTGGAACGCCCCGAAGAGGGCGACCGTGAGGATCGCGCCGACGAGCCAGTAGGGCAGCCCGAGGAACGACGCCGCCATCGGGTCTGAGAACTCCACCGTGCCGCCTCGGGACGAACAATTAGGACAGCCTTACCTTAAGCGAGCCTCCGTGGACCGCGCCAGGCACCACACCCCCTGCAACCGGACGGCAACCACCGCTCAACCACGGCGTTCTACAAAAAGGGTATGAAATCCCGCAGCCTCGTCGCGAGCGTCGGCGGAACCGCGCTGCGACTCCTCATCGCCGCCGCCGCGGTGGCCGCCGCCTATCTGACCGGTGCGACTCTCACCGACGAGCCGTCCCGCACCCTCACCCTGTCGGCCCAGTCGATCCCCGCGGAAAACGGCCTGATCGCGCTCGCACCGGGCCGGGTGAGCGTGGGCGAACTCACCGACTGTTCCTACCGGGTCAGCAGCGCGGTCGAATCGGGCGCCGTCGCCTACGAGTGGACGCTGCAGCGCTTCAGCGCGCGGTCGGGGGTCTGGCAGGACTACCTGTCGACCACGGGCGGCTTCGACGGCGCGGGCCGGACCGTCGACTGGCACGTCCGGGTTCCCGGCAACCCGGGGACCTACCGGGCGATCCTGGACGTGTCGGGTGACCGGACCATGAGCGAGAAGTTCCAGGTGACCTGCTGATTCATGGGCCTGTATCTTCCCGGGCCGGGGCAGGGCCGTCCGAGTCAGGACAGCCCTGCGATCCAGGAGCACCCATGTCCCACCACCTCGATTCGCCCCTCGCCCGCCAGGACCCGCGCCTGGACATCACCGACCTCTTCGTCTTCCGCGGCGACCGCGGCACCGTCTTCGCCGCCGACCACAGCCACTCCTTCGCCGGCCCCGACGCACCCAAGGGCCTGCACCCGGAGGGCCGCTACGAGATCAAGATCGACGGCAACGGCGACGCCGTCGAGGACCTGACCTTCCGCTTCACCTTCGGCGAGCGCGACGCGGAGGGTATCCAGAGCTTCAGCCTGCACGCGGGAGACGAACTGATCGCCGAGGGCCGCATGGGCGAGGTGGTCGAACTGCGCGGCGGCGGCCGCGTCTGGACCGGCCAGGCGGGCGACCCGTTCTGGATCGAACCGGACGTCCTGCACGCCGTCGGCCAGGCCTTCCAGCACGGCACGACCGTCGACCTGACCGGCTGGAACCCCGACAAGGCAGGCAACCTGTTCGCCGGGCACACGGTCTACTCGACCGTCCTGGAACTCCCCGACGAGGAACTCCTGCGCATCGCCGGGCCCGACGGGCGCATCGGCGTCTGGCTCCAGACGAGCCTGGCCACCGACAGCGGCGGCTGGCGCCCCATCAACCGGGCGGGCCTGCCCATGATCCACCCCCTGTTCACCCAGTACGACGAGGACCTGGGCGACCGCCTCAACACCAACGGCCCGGCCGATGACATCCGCATCCACGGGGACGTGGTCCGCTCGAAGGTGGCCGGGGTGGTCCGCGCCTACGGGACGTCCGCCGACCCCGACGCCTACGCGCAGATGGTCGTGGAGCGCATCTTCCCGAACATGCTGCCGTACACGATCGGCACGAAGGCGGGCTTCACCTTCGCCGGCTGGAACGGCCGGGCGATGACCGACAACGCCCCGGACGTGATGTTCTCCTTCGCCGCGAACACGCCGTTGACCTTGGGCATCGGCAAGGAATCGGTCACCTCGAAGCCGAGGAACGAGTTCCCGTACCTGCCGCCTGTCACCGAAGACTGACACCATAAAGTGGTACCGTCGGTGGGTGGCTGAGACGAGACTCCGTCTTCCGGACGAGACCTATGAGCAGATCAAACAGATTGCCAGTGGAGACGACGAGAGTGTCAACTCCACGCTGATCGTGGCGATCGACGAGTACATCGCCCGGCGTCGGCGCGAGCGATACGAAGAGATGGGCAGGAAGATCGCGCAGCGTGACAAGGAGCTTCTGGAGCGCCTGTCGCGATGACGGTATTCCCGACCACCGAAGACATTCTCGCGCTGGCCGGGGCGATCCTCCCCATAGTTCAGGTGCGCGACGCTGGAGCGTTGCATGCGGCGGTGCTGCGCCCGCAGACATCGGTTTTCGGCGATGACGCCTACCCCGACCTGTGGGAGAAGGCGGCGGCCCTGATGCACAGCATCGTCGCGGGTCATCCGCTCGTCGACGGCAACAAAAGACTGGGCTGGGCCTCCGCCGTGGCCTTCCTGGAAGACAACGGCGAGACTCTCGTCTACCGCGACATCGACGAGGCGGAACATCTGGTCATGTCACTGGCCAAGGGCGAGTTCGACGACGTCCCCGAACTCGCCCGGCGGCTTCGCGCTCTCGCCTAGCCGATCATTCAGACGCGGTCGAGGGCGGCTTCCGCTTCGTCCACCCATCGCTGCACATTGACGCGGCGGGCCACCGTCAGCGCCTTCTCGTAGTGGGCCCGTGCGTCGGCGTGGCCCAGTTTCACCGCCAGGTCGCCCAAGGTCCGGGCCACCGGCCACAGGGCCACCACGCCCGTTCCCGCGCCGGCGATGCGGTCGTGGAAGGGACGCAGCGCTGCGTAGGCCTCCTGCATGCGGTCGACGTCGTCGAGGCGCAGGCCGGCGAGGGCGCGCCAGGTCATCGCGAGTTCGTAGAGGAAGTCGCCTCGGACCGGTTCCCTCGTCACGGCCACCGCGCGGGCGTCGCGGAGGTGCCCGGCCTCGGCCAGGGCGACCGCGTAGGCATCGAGGGTCCACTTGGCGCCACGGGTGTGTGCCTCGCCGAGGGCGTCGGCCATCTCGTCTGCTTTGCCCTGGACGAGGTGGAGGCAGAAGGTCGCGATCAGCGGGAGGTCCTGGCGGCCCTCCAGCATTCCGGCCCGTGCGGTCAGGCGGGCCGCGTTCCGGTAGGCCATCTCGGCGGCCGAGTAGTCACCGGTGATCATGAGGCGCTGGCCGGCGTACCAGGCGCCGACCGCCGCGGGGGCGGCCAGGCCGTATTGCTGGCCGAGCTTGTCGGCCCGCGCCAGTTGGCGGTCGGCCTCGGCGAAGTCGCCGCGGGCCGCGGCGCATTCGAGCAGGACCAGGTGGGCGAGGGTCTGCACGGAGATCTGGCCAGACTCGGCGCCGACCCGGAGCAGTTCGCGGCCGATGTCCTCGCGCTCGTCGACCTGGGCCAGGGTGTAGGACTGGCGCAGCCGGCCGCTCAGCGCCATCGCCAGCAGGTTGGGGTCGCCGCTGGCGCGGGCCAGTTCCTCGGCCTCCAGTGAGGCCTGCTCGCCACGCGGGGTGGCGGAGCCTTCGAGCTCCAGTGCCAGGGTCGCCAGGAGGCTGGCGCGCAGCGAGTGTTCGCTGGGCGGCAGTTCCAGCAGCGCCTTCTCGGTGACGTCGACGATCTCCCAGGCCGTGCGGGTGAAGTCGCGGGCGATGCCCTTGTGCGGGACGGCCAGGGCCGCCGCCACCCGGGCGGTCAGTTCGAGGTCGCCGAGGGGGAGCGCGACGTCCATCGCGTCGCGGCGGTGGGCCCGCGCGGCGGTCATGTCACCGGCGAGGGCCAGCGCGTGGATGGTGCGGACCTGGAGTTCGAGCCGGTCTTTGCCCTGCCTGCCACCGGCCCGGTCGTAGGCGATGATCGCGCGTTCCCACTGCGAGGCGGCCTCGCGGTAGGCGTAGCGACGCTCGGCCTGCTCGGCGGCCAGGCCAGCGTAACGGACCGCCTTGGCGGCCGTGTCGGCCGTGCCGGCCAGGTCGTAGTGGTGGGCGAGCGCGGCCACGTCACCCGGGGTGCGGGCCTCGATGACGGAGGCCACCGCCGCGTGCAGGCGCGATCGGCGCAGGCGCGAGGCGTCGGAGTAGAGGGTGTCGCGGACCATCTCGTGGTCGAACCGCAGACGACCGGCGCCCGGTTCGGTGACCAGGCCGGCCAGCAGCGCGGCCTCGATCGCGTCGACGACCGAGTCTTCCTCGCCGGAGATGTCGACCAGGACGTCGACATCGACGTCGCGGCCGATCACGGCGGCCTGCAGCAGGATCTGCTGGGCCCGTTCGGGCAACCTCGCGACGCGGCGGCGGAGCACATCGCGTACACCCGAAGGAACCTGGGAGATGTCGGCCTCCGCCTCGAAGAGGCGGACGGTCTCCTTCACGTAGAACGGGTTGCCGCCGGTCCGTTCGACGATCGCGGCCACGACGTCGTGGTCGATCTCGCCGCGCACGAACGTCGCGCGCACGAGTTCGGCCGTCTGGGCGGGGGACAGGCCGTCGAGCTCGACCCGGACCGGGCCGAGACGCGCCAGGGCGGCCAGCACGTCTTGCTGCTGGTCGCTGAGCTCGCCCTCGCGGCAGGTCACCACGAGCAGCACCCGGCTGGCGGCCAGCAGGCTCGGCAGCGCGCGCAGCAGCGCGAGGGTCTGGTCGTCGGCCCAGTGGAGGTCTTCGAGGGTGATCAGCAGGGGCGCCTCGCGGGCCACGCCGGACAGGAATCCGCCAACCGCCCGGTGGAGCCGGAACCCACCGGAGGTGTCGTCGTCGTTGGGCGGCGCGTGGTCGTCGATCAGGGGGGCCAGCAGCGCGCCGTATTCCCCCGCGCCGCGCCGGGCGATCAGCGCCCGCAGCACCTCGACCCAGGCCCAGCCGGGCGGGGTCGCCGGGCTGTCGGGGCAGCCGCCGGCGGCGATGATCCAGCCCTGCTCCTCGAGATGGCCGGAGAGCTGCCGCAGCAGCGTCGTCTTGCCCGCCCCCGGGTCGCCGCCGACCAGCGCGATCGTGAGACGGCCCGACTTGGTGTGGGGGACGGCGGCCATCAGCGCGGTCAGCTCGGTCTCGCGGCCGACGAACGGCTCGGTCTCCAGCGGCGGCAGCGGAGTGACTTCAAGGGGGCGCGGCGGCCACGTCGAGGTCGTCTCGGCCCGGCGCGGCAGGACGGTCAGCTCCAGCCCCGGATCCTGCGACAGGATGTCGCTCTCCAGCTTGCGCAGGGCGGGCCCGGGGTCGATGCCGAGTTCGTCGTCGAGGATGGTTCGGGCCCGGCGCAGCGCGGCCAGCGCGTCGCCCTGCCGCCCGCAGCGGTAGAGCCCGAGGGCCAGCAGCCGCCAGCCCTCTTCGCGCAGCGGATGCTCGGTGGTGTGCGCCTCGAGGTCGGGCACGGTCTCGGCGTGGAGCCCGAGGCGCAGCCCCGCGTCGGCATAGCGCTCCCGCGCCACCAGCCGCAGCTCGCTGAGCCGCGTCACCTCGGCCTCGGCCCAGGGCTGATCCTGGAAGTCGCTGTAGGGCGTGCCCTGCCAGAGCCCCAGCGCCGACTCCAGCCGCGCCCGCGCGGTCTGCGGATTCTCGTCGAGGCGTTCACCCGCGGCGCGCACGGTCGCCTCGAACCGCAGGGCGTCGACCTGCTCGGGGGCGGCCCGGAGGGCGTAGCCGGAGGCGACGGTGACCAGGAGCCGGTTGGGCCCGCCCCGTGGACGGTTGGGCTCCAGCACCCGGCGCAACCGGGAGATGTACACCTGGAGGCCCGACTGCGCGCCCTTGGCGGCGTCGTCGGCCCACAGGTCGAACAGAAGAGTGTCGACGGGGACGACCTGACCCCGGGCGACGAGAAGCCGGGCCAGAACGGCCCGCTGGCGGAGGCCGCCGAGATCGAGCTCGTTGTCGCCGTCATACGCTTCGACCGGACCCAAGACCCGGAAGCCCACCGTGCTCATGTCAGCCGCCACGCTATGCGCGCCGCCAAACGGTACACAAGACGTTCACCGGTCAACCTCACTTCGGGGAGAGTGAGGTCAATTGTCGCGCAAGATCATGATGCTTTCTCGCGAGTGACAGGTTGGGATTCGCGCTTCCCATCTCGACGGCGCAACAGAGCCCAGCCGCCGAGAGCCAGCCCGCCCCACGGAATCTCGATCGTGTAGGTCCAGAACCCGAAAAGAATGGCCGCCGCGGTGGCCTGCGCCTCGCCCGCGCCGAACCCGATCAGCGCCAGCGCGGTGCCCGCCTCCATGAATCCGGCGCCACTGGGAGTGGCCAGCGCGCTGGTCAGCACCCGGGACAGCGCGAACACCGCGATCGACTGCGCCGGACCCACCCACGACCCGGTGCCGACCAGGCACAACGCCAGGATCAGCCACTGGAACCCCAGGAAGAAGACCATCCCGAACGACATCTTCAACCAGCCGGTCCTGACGACCCCCGCCATGTTCGCCCGCAGCTTGTGAATGGCGTCGGAGGCCCCGCGCTCAGGGGGCCGGATCTTCCTGGGCGCCAGCGCCGCCACCCGGTCGGCGCCGTGCCCGATCACCCTGGCCCCGCGCTCCCAGAACAGCGCCGCCCCGACGACGAGCACCAGCGCCAGCAGCGACGCCGAGGCGATCCACCCGGCCTTGGTCACCTCGGGGGACAGCGCGGTCCCCGAGAACAGCAGCGCCAGGATGCCGATCGCCGGCAGCAGGAACCGGAAGATCATGTTCCATACGCCACTGACCAGCGTCGACGCCACGATCGCGCCGACGGGGAACCCCCACCCCTTGGTCATCGCCATCGTCAGCGCGACCCCGGCCGCCCCGCCGAACGGCAGCAGATTGCTGACCGCGCTCCCGGCGGCGTTGAGCGTCAGCGCCTGCGTGTGCCCGAGCCCGGGGAGCGACCCGGTCAGCACGAACGTGTAGGAGAGCAGGCTGGCCAGCCATACGACGGTCATCAGGGCGGCCATCTGCCAGGAGACCGCCGCGAACAGGTCGCCGATCTGACCCCACGACATCGTCGCCCCGGTGAGCGACCCGATGATCGTGGGCAGGTAGACGATCAGCCCCGCGGCCAGCGCCAGCGACGCGACCGACATACCGACCCGCACCCACCTGTTCATGCGCCAAGTCTGCCGGGCGCGCAGAGCGCTTCGCTCATCCTCTGGTACGAACTCAGTCGTCGAACGGGTGGCTCATCCTGGTGCCCGGCGGCAGGTCCCGGCGGACGTACCACTCGGTGCCGAACACGTAGCGGTAGACCGGGGCCGGGATCTTCAGCAGGGCCGCCAGGGTCCGGTCGCCGTCTCCGCCGCTGGCCTGGGTGGCGTGGGCGGCCATCGACTGGCGTTTGACCGAGGTCCACTTGCGGACGTTCACCCGGTGGGTGATGTCGGCCGAGGCCGAGTAGGCCGTCTCGAACGAGCGGATGTCCAGCTGGGGATAGAGCCGGGCCGCCAGGCGCACACCTTTCAGCAGAGGGTCGCGGTTCACGGTCGCCTCCAGCAGGATCGGCGGGGTCGCCGCCAGTCTCGCCGCGCGGGTGCCCACTCGGTAGACCTGCACGTGGTCGGGGTGGCCGTAGCCGCCTGATGGGTCGTAGATGGTCAGTAGCTCTGCCTTCTCCTCGTCGAGGACCGCCGCCAGGCGGGTGGCCGCCTCTTCGATGTCGGCGTCCATGAAGGCGTCGGCCGGGCGGTCTTCGGCGCCGCCGCCCGCTTCCAGGCCCGAATCGGCGTAGCCCAGCTGGACCACGCGCGCGCAGCCCAGTCGTGCGGCCGAGTCGTAGAGCTCGTTCATGCGGGTTTCGCCAAGCTCGTCGCCATAGGGGAGCTCGGCCAGGCCGTGTTCGCCCGCTGTGGCCACCACCAGGACCACGCGGTGGCCCTCGGCTGCGAGCATCGCCATGGTCCCGGCCGTCAGCAGCGCCTCGTCGTCGGGATGGGCGTGAAAGAACACCGCTGTCTTCACCCGACACATGATCCCACCCTCTGATCGCGCGTTTGAGCGGGGTCCCGACCTCTGTCAGGCTGATCGGGTGCGCATCCTTCACGTGAGCGACTGCTACCTGCCCCGGTTGGGCGGCATCGAGGTGCAGGTCGCCGATCTGATCGGCAGCCAGCGGAAGGCGGGGCACGACGTCGAGGTGGTCACCGCCACGCCGGGCGAGCCGCTTCCCGGGGTTCACCGGGTGACCGCGCGCATGCCCTTCGACCTGCCGGTCCACCCGCGCGGGACGGGCCATCTGACCCGGATCATGGCTGGATACAGGCCCGATGTCGTCCATGTCCACACCGGCGCGGTGTCGCCGTTCGCGTGGATGGGGGTGCTGGCCGCCCGCCGCGTGAGGATCCCCACCGTCGTGACCGTGCACAGCATGTGGGATCCGGTCACCGCGAACCTCTACCGGGCACTCAAGATCTCGAACTGGGCAGACTGGGGTCTCGTGGGCACGGCGGTCTCCGAGGCCGCCGCCCGCCCCATCCGCCGCGTGGCGGGGCCGCGGACACCCGTCCACGTGGTGTCCAACGGGCTCGACCTGTCCGACTGGCGGCCCGAAGGCCCGGCCCGGACACCCACCGACGAGGTCCATGTGGTCGCGGTGGGCCGGCTGGCGCCGCGCAAGCAGCCCGTACGACTCCTGAAACTCCTGGAAGCCGCCAAGGCCAGGGCTCCGAAGGGGATCACCCTGCGGGCCACGATCGTGGGCGACGGGCCCGCACGGGGGCAGATGGAGCGCCATCTGCGGTCGAAGCGGATCGATTGGGTCGAGATGCCGGGGAGGTACACCCGGGAGGAGATCAGGGGGCTGCTGGCGGAGGCCGACGTCTTCGTCGCCCCGGCGCCCCGGGAGTCGTTCGGTCTGGCCGCGCTGGAAGCACGCGCGGCGGGGGTGCCGGTGGTGGCACGCTCGCAGAGCGGTGTGGCCGACTTCGTGAGCCCCGGCAAGGAAGGCCTGCTGGGGCGCACCTTCGACGAGCTGGCCGGTGCGGTGGCACGGCTCGCGGGGGACCCTGCGCTACGAGGGGCGATCGCCGAGCACAATCGGTCGACGTCGCCGGTCAGATGCTCGTGGCCGGTGGTCCTTGAAGGGTTCGAACGCTGTTATGAACGGGCCGCCGACGCGCCTTCGGGCCGGCGGTAGGTCGGGGGCCGGGTCAAAAAGGGAGGACCCGGCCTGAGGGAGTGCGTAGGTCGATGGGCAGCGGTTGCCGGGGCGGACGGGGACGCTGGATGATCTGGACCCTTTTCACAAGAGGCTCTCCTCTCCCGTTTTGGTCTCAGCCTTCCCAGTAATACGTAATGATCACGCCAACCGGGTCACTTCAACCTTTACTTCTTGTCTTCCCGCAGGTGGTCCTTGGTAAATACCTTTCAAAGGGGGTACGTCAGCGTAGTCTCTCCCGCGCGCTACCACTACATGTGTTTCGCCTACTTTTGAGCGGTTTGTCGGGTCGAGCGCGTTCCACTCGCCGGCCCAGTACTCCACCCACGCGTGCGACTGCCCCGCGACCGGTTCCCCGATGGCCGCGTCGGGCGCCGGATGGATGTAACCGGAGACATACCGGGCCGGGAGTCCCGCCGCCCGCATCAGCGCGACGGTCAGGTGGGCCATGTCCTGGCAGACGCCTTTCCCCTGGTCCCAGGCCTCCTGAGCGCTGGTGAGGACCCCGGTCGTGCCGGGGACGTACTCGACCCGCTCATGGACCGCCCAGGCGATCGCCTCGGCCGCCTCGTGGGGGTCGCGGCCGGCGGTCTGCGTGAGCCCGACGTCGCCACAAGTGATCGTCGTGCGGTCGGTCGGGCGCAGCAGCTCGGCGACCGGTCCATTGACGGCCTTCAGGACCTCCCACGGGAGCGGCTTGGCCAGCGGCCGCACCGGTGAGGTGTCGACCCGTGCCACCGCCTCGATCGACAGCGTGCGGTGGCCGCCCGACACGTCGAAGACGCTGACGCTGGTGCCCCAGTAGTCGCGGTAGGTCCAGACCGGTGTGCCGGGCCGGATGATCAGTTGATAGTCCAGGGTGGCCTGGCGGTGGTCGTCCACCGGGGTCATCCGGACCTCGTTGTAGGAGGACGCCGCGTCGCCTTCGTACTCCACGAACGTCGAGTGGCGGATCTTCACACGCCAGCCGGTTTCCATGTCACACCTCCCAGCGCCTGCACGCCCAGCTCCCAGCGCACCGTCGCGACGTGCTGGAAGAACCGTTCCGTCAGCCCCTCCGAGGCGATCACGCACGCCGCCTGGAGGGTGATCAGCAGTTCGGGCAGCTGATCTTCCAGGCCCGCCGTGTCCGCGTATTCCAGGGCCATCCGGACCCGCCCGATCGCCGCCCGCGCCGGGTCGTTCATGCCCGCTCTGCCCTGGTTGGGGCTGAGTTCGGCCAGGCACTGCTCGGCGGTGGTGAGGGCGTGCATGACCGAGCGGGGGAACAGCCGGTCGAGGAGGAGGAACTCCAGGACCCGTTTCGAGTCGCCCCGGTGGGTTCTGGTGAACGACTCGTCGGCGCCGCACGCCTCCAGCAGCACCTTCCAGCCGCTCGACTCCGACGGCGGGGCGAACTCGCTGGGCAGCACCTCACCGTGCACGGCGAGCAGGCGGGCGGTCATGTCGACCCGTTCCAGGCTGCGGCCGAGCACCATGAACAGCCAGCCGTCGTCGCGGCTCATGGTCGCGTCGGCCAGACCGGAGAACAGGGCGGCCCTCTCGCGGACGTACCGGAGATAGCCGTGCGGACCGAGCCGTTCGGCCCCTATCTGGCGGATCGGGAGCTCGTTCCAGGTGACGTTGAGGCACTCCCAGACCTCGCTGGAGATGATCTCCCGTACACCTCGGGCGTTCTCGCGGGCCGCCCGGACGCAGCCCGCGATCGAACTCGGGGTGGCCGAGTCGTAGGCGAGGCGCTGGATCATCGTCTCGGTCGTCGGGTTGTCGCCGCCCTCGTGGCCGAGGATGGCCAAAACCGTCGACCAGTCCTCGTCGTCGCCGAGAGTGCGGTGCAGGGAGACGTCGAGCAGGCGGGCGATGTCGTCGGAGCGTTCGACGTACCGGCCTATCCAGTACAGCGTCTCCGCGATGCGGCTCAGCAGCTCTCTCACTGTTCGGCCTCCCCGTCCCAGGCGGCGTTGCGGCTCGGTTGCCAATGCGCCGGCGGCATGTGCCCGCCGGTCGCGACGTGCGGAATGCGCGATCCCGGCTCCGACAGCACCCAGGTGTCCTTGGAGCCCCCGCCCTGGCTGGAGTTGACGACGAGTTCGCCTTCCGGGAGGGCGACCCGGGTGAGACCGCCCGGGAGCAGCCAGACGTCGTCGCCGTCGTTGACGGCGAACGGTCTCAGGTCGATGTGCCGGGGCCTCGGGAGATCGCCGATCATGGCCGGCGAGGTGGACAGAGCCACCGGCCGCTGGGCGATCCACCCCCGAGGATCTTTCTGTACGTTCTCCTTCAGCGCCACCAGCGTCTCCTCCTCGGCCCTCGGGCCGATGACGATGCCCTTGCCACCGGCTCCGTCGACGGGCTTGAGCACCAGGTGGTCGAGGTTGCCGAGGACCCATCCGAGCGTGTCGGCGTCCTCCAGGCGGTAGGTCTCGACGTTGGAGATCAGCGGGGTCTCGCCGAGGTAGTACTTCATGATGTCCGGTATGTAGGTGTAGAGCAGCTTGTCGTCCGCCACCCCGTTACCGACCGCGTTGGCGATGGCGACCGTGCCCGCTCTGGCGGCGTTCAGCAGGCCGGGACAGCCGAGGGTCGAGTCGGGGCGGAAGTGCAAGGGGTCGAGATAGTCGTCGTCGACCCTTCGGTAGATCACGTGGACGGGCCGCTTGCCGTGTGTGGTGATCATGTAGACCCGGTTGTTCTCGCAGACCAGGTCACGGCCCTCGACGAGCTCCACGCCCATCAACCGGGCGAGCAGGGCGTGCTCGAAGTAGGCGGCGTTGTAGACACCCGGGGTGAGCACGACCACCGTGGGATCGTTGATCGTCGCCGGTGCGGCCCGTCTCAGGGCGGCGAGCAGCCGGCCCGGATACTCGTCGACCGCGCGCACCCTCTGTTCGGTGAACAGCGCGGGGAGGGTGCGCATCATCGCCAGGCGGTTCTCCAGGACGTAACTGACCCCGCTCGGGGTGCGGACGTTGTCCTCCAGCACCCGGAACGCGCCCAGCTCGTCGCGGATGATGTCGATGCCCGCGATGTGGACGCGGACCCCGTTCGCCGGTCTGATCCCGTCGGCCATCCGGTGGAAATGAGGGGAGCTGTGCAGGAGCGACCACGGGACCACCCCGTCGTGGAAGATCTGGCGACCGCCGTACACATCGGCCAGAAAGGCTTCCAGGGTGCGGACCCGCTGACGGACCGCGCGGGCGATCAGATCCCACTCCGCCGCGTCGATCACGCGGGGGATCAGATCGAGCGGGAAGGGTCGCTCCTCGCCCGCGTAGTCGAAGGTCACGCCTCTGTCGGTGAAGACCCGGGTCAGCTGGTCGGCCCGGAAACGGAGCTCGTCGGCCCCGAGGGGTTGCAGGGCCGCGAACAGCCCTTGATACGGCGGCCGGGGGATCCCCGGACGCTCGAACATCTCGTCCCATGCATCGGCCAGGGCATATGAGTCGAATATGTCCGCCATGTCCGGAGCGTAGGAAACCGATGTTTCGCGTGATGCCGCCGGATGTTACGGCCGGGCGTGCACGTAGCTCGGCCAGGAGCCGTAACCCGTGATGTCCCTGGCCTCTCGTACCGCATGGGCCTCGCAGAGGAACCCGGTGACGTGGGTGCCGTCGTCGAGCTCCACCGACCCGAGCCCGAGCGGCGGGGCGATGGTCACCAGCAGCTCGCCGAGCTTCTCCGCCGTCAGGTAGTGGAGTTCGACCTCGATGCTCTCGCCATCGGCCGTCTTGACCAGCCCCGGCCGGTCGCCCAGATCGAAGAGGCGGTAGGCCTTGGCCGTGTGGGCGATGCCCGCCAGGGTCGCGCCCAGCGCCAGCAACTCCGGGTGCAGCGGATGGCCGGTCCGGTGGGCTCCCACCACGGCCAGCAGCTTCCTGCCGTTCTGGATCCGGTACGGCGTGGCTCCCGCACGACCCGTGTGGAAACGTTCGGCTGCGTCCGCGAGCGGACCGTCGGCGCCTGCGGGGGCCAGCAGGGTGACGCCGTGCGGTCTGCCCGCGGACGTTGTGCCGGCCGGGACTGCTATCCCGGCCAGATCCAGGAGGTTGGCGAAGGTCGTATAGGTGCCGAGGACGGAGTTCCTGGCGATCGGATCTTCGGCCATCTCGTCGAGCGTGAACGTTCTCGGGACGGTGGGGACGGCGATGGCGTCGACCTTCGCCCAGGTCTGGCGGGTTTCGGCCTGCAACTCCCTGAGCCGGTGGATCCCCCGGAAGGTGTCGGGCCCCGTGACGTCGCCGCCGCTCCGCAGAACCTCCGCGGTGACCGGGTGGAGCGACTCGGGGTGGCCCTCGACGAACGCCCCGAGGACGCTCCACCGTTCCGCCACCCACGGGCCCTCGTAGAGCAGCCGCCCGGCGGCCAGGAAGGGCTCGATGCCGATGTCGACGAGTTCGTACCCGAGGTCTTCGAGCCTGCTCAGCACCTCGGTCCAGTTCTCGTCGCCCCGGATGACACCGATCCTCCTGATGGGCGCCGTGACGCGGGGGAGCCGCCTCGACCAGGGGTCGTCCTGCTCGTAACCCTCGATGATCTCCAGGACCGTCCGGGCGTCGGGGACGTTCAGCGAGAACACGCTCGGACAGTCGAGCGACGCACACGCGGGGACGACCCCCAGCGTGCTGACCAGGCCTTTCGACGGCTTGAGCCCCACGGTTCCGGTCATGACCGCCGGAACTCTGCCCGACCCCGCCGTGTCGGTCCCGATCGAGAAGCTGACGAGCCCGGCGCTGACCGCCACCGCCGACCCCGACGACGAGCCACCCGAGATCAGCCCTTCGACCAGCGGCGATTCGACCGAGCCGTAAGGGCTCCTCGATCCCGACAGTCCCGTGGCGAACTGGTCGAGGTTGTTCTTGCCGATGAGGATCGCGCCCGCGTTGATCAGCCGGTCGACCAGCGGCGCCGACCTGTCGGGCCGGTAGGCGAAGTCCGGGCAGGCGACCGTGGTGGGCATGCCCGCGACGTCGATGTTGTCCTTGACGGCGAAGGGGATGCCGTAGAGGGGGAGGTCGGGGTCGTCCGGCAGTTCGGCGAGGGTCTCGTCTTCGGGTCTGAGGCTGATCCAGACGTTGTCGTCGCCTCTGGCCTTGATACGCCGGTAGACCTCTGCGACGACCTCACGGGGGTGCAGCCCGCTCTTGTACGCCGCCTTCAACGCCGAAATCTGCAGATCCACTAGCCCTCCAGTGCCGGGTACAGGGGCTGCACCTACCGTCGATTGTCGACAAAATGTAACCGACGGCCGATTCTGTGCCTACCGTGACGTGTTAAATCCACGTAGCGATGCGCGGCGCCGGGTCGAACTCGCCGAACAGACCGGTGAGGGGGTCAGTCCCTGAGCGCTGCGGCTGATTCGACGAGCCCGGCGCGCTCGAGTGCGTCGAGGATGGCCGCGAAGGTCTTGGGCGGCCGAGTCCTGCCGTTGGCGATTTCCTGGACGCAGGTGCGAACGGTGCCTTCGTCGAGGTCAAGCTGGTCGAGGACAAAGTCGTCAGGGGTCTTGGCGACGATGCCGTAAGTCTCGACCATGCCGACGGGGAAGTCCTTCAGGTTCGAGGTGACGATGACCTCCGCGCCGCATTTGATGGCAGCGGCGAGAACGTGCCGGTCGTCGGCGTCGGGCAGCTTGAGACTTTCGATGAGCGCTTCGTAGTCCGCCACCAGCGCCCCTGGCAGAGCGGCGTTCATTCGCTCGCGGAGAGTCACCAGCTTGTCCGGCGAGATGTCCGGCCGGTTCCCGGCGAGGTTGCGAACCATCTCGTCGAGGATCTCGTTGGTCCAATGCGCGCGGACCGTGCCGGATCGGGCGATCCGGATGAGCAGGTCGCGGACCTCGTTGCCGTACAGCACATTCGCGTCGTACACCGCGGCGAACGTCATCAGTACAGGTCCAGTTCCTCGCTGAGAGCTATGAGGTCATCGGCCGCCTTGCGGGTGTCGACATCGTTCTGGCGCTTGTACGCCATGAGATCTTCGAACCGGACGCGTCGGTGCCGCCCGACGAGCCGATGCGGGATCTTGCCCGCGTCGAGCAGCCCGATGAGGTAGGGCCTGGAGACATTCAGCAGGTCCGCGGCCTGATGGGTAGTCAGCTCGGCATGGTTGGGCATCGCGGTCACGCCTCGCCCTTCGGCGAGTTGCGTGAGCATGTAGGCCAGCATCGTCACGACATCGCGAGGCAGGACGAGCGTCTCGTCACCGGCCAGCTCTCCGGTGACGAGGATGTCGTCAGCGCCGGGGTGGGTGGCCAGGTAGTCCTTGATCCGGCGCATGGCGCGGCCGGCATCCTGCGCGTCGACTTTGCCGGGTTCCAGGGACTTTGGAGTTCGTACAGTCATCATCGGCCCCCTCTCTATTGCATTATGCGCAGCAAGTGCAATAAATGCAATCGACCTCAGGAGGGGCCGGACCGAGGAGTTGACGAGATCAAGTGCGTTATGCGCTGCGGGGCCGGCCAGGCACCCTGTCAGGGAAGCTGAGCCGACACCCGGGCGAAGCTATCCAGCGTGAGTTCCCAGAAGCGTGCCACGTCGATCGACCTGGCCACGTTCGCGTTGGGCATGCGGCCGTGCAGGTTGAAGTCGGTCACCGTCATCCCCGACGTGAAGCGCCCGACCGTCTCCACGTCGACCACAGCGGGGGTGAACTCGAACAGGCTCGGGTCGGCCACGTAGGCGATCGCCAGCGCGTCGTGGACGGCCGGCCCGTCGTGGGCCGTTGTCATCCCGTAGAACTCCAGCGCGGGGATGAGCAGTTCACCGCCGAGTCGCCCCAGATCCCGCATCCGCGCCAGCACAGGGCCGGTCGCGAGCGCCGTCAGGCTGACGTCGAGGCCGATCTGGTTGACCGTCCACCCGGCGCCGAACACGATCGCCGCCGCTTCGGGGTCGGCGGCGATGTTGAACTCGGCGGCGGGGGTGCGGTTGCCGCGTGTGTAGCTTCCGCCGAGGATCACGAACTCCCGGGCCCATTCCACGATCCGGGGTTCTTTGCGGACGGCGAGGGCGATGTTCGTCAGCGGGCCGACGGCGGTGAGGGAGATCTCGCCGGGGGAGGCCGCGAGGGTGTCGATGATGAAGTCGATCGCGTGCCCATCGTTCACGTTCAGCCGGGGCTCCGGCAGCACCGCACCGCCCAGCCCGCCGAACCCGTGGACCTCGGCCGCGTCGATCCTGCTGATCACCAGTGCTCCGGCGGAGCCGGCGACCACGGGGACGGCGGGGAAGCCGAGGTATTCGCGCAGCTTCAATGCGTTGGCCGTGGTCAGGTCGAGGGAGACGTTTCCGCCTACCGTGGTGATGCCGACCAGGTCCAGCGCTTCGCAGCCGTGGGCGAGGGTGATCGCCAGGGCGTCGTCGATCCCGGGATCGCAGTCAATGAGGATCTTCTTTGGTGCGGGCACGCCTCAGAGGGTAACCCGCTCGCGAATCTTCAGTGCCGAGTCGATCTGCCGCTGCATGATCCGCGCTCGTTCGAACTCGCCACGCTCCGCACTCGCCTCCGCGAGATTTCGGACCACGTGTAACACGGCCCCGGCGACTTCGCGCAGTCGCGTTTCCCTGGACCAGTGCTCGGACATCGGATCGAGCCCGAGTACGTCCAGCATCGCCCGAACCTCGGAGCATTTCCGCATCGCCTTGTGAGCGTCGCCGGAATCGAGGGCGGCGTTCCCCTCATTGACGGCCGCGTGAATCAGCGAAATCGCCTGGGGGAGGTTCAGGTCGTGGTCCATCGCCTCTCTGAACTGCGGCGGAAGCTCGCCCGGCGTCGCGACGGCCACCCGGTGAACAAACCGCTCGATCCGCCGGTACGCCACCGCGCTCTCCTCCACCGCCCCCACCGAGAATTCCATCGGCGAGCGATAGTGGGCGGCGGCCAGATAGAACCGCAGTTCGACCGGCCGGATGCGCCGCAGCAGCGTACTGACTGACAGCGGGTTGCTCGCGACCTTGCGAATCTTCTCGCCTCGGTGCGTCACCGGGCCGTTGTGGATCCAGAATCGCGCGAAACCGTCTCCGGCGGCGCGGGACTGGGCGATCTCGTTCTCGTGGTGGGGAAAAATAAGATTCGCGCCGCCGCCGTGAATGTCGAATTCGGAGCCCAGATATTTGCGGGCCATCGCGGAGCATTCCAGGTGCCATCCGGGGCGTCCGGCACCCCACGGCGCGTGCCATACGGGTTCGCCCGGACGGCCTCTTTTCCATAATGCGAAATCGCGCGGGTCGTGTTTGCCCTGGCCGGGTTCCTCGCCGTCGCGCATCTGGTTCGGGCGCTGCCCGGAGAGTTCGCCGTAGCCCGGGAACGAGGAAATGGAGAAATAGACGTCGCCGTCGGAGACGTAGGCGTTGCCGGAGTCGAGGAGCTGCTCGATGAGCTCCAGCATCTCGGGGATGTGGCCGGTCGCCCGGGGCTCCACGCTGGGCGGAAGGCAGCCGAGGGCCTCGTAGGTGCTCTCGAACGCGCGGTAGACCGGGTCGGTGATCCGCCACCAGTGCACGCCCTCGGAAAGCGAGCGGCTGATGATTTTGTCTTCGATGTCGGTGACGTTTCGGCAGAAAAGAACGCGATATCCGGAATGTATCAACCAGCGGTGCAGGATATCGAAATTCACTTGCGAACGTATTTGCCCGACATGTGGCGGGACGACGACAGTGGGGCCGCAAAGATAAATCGATGCGATTCCCGGAATTCGGGGGGAGAAATCGCGGACCGACCGGCTGAAAGTATCGTATAGGCGAAGTCCCACCTACCCGAGGGTAAGCCAGAAATCCGCGTCCTGTCGATAGAAACGGGCAGACGTGCGGTGCACATCATGAATGCCTCATTGTGAGACAGGTCAAACGGGTTGACGGGGTAATGAATCACCCGTCATGGCGAAGGGGCAGCTCTGGACAAATCGGTCGGGTGGAGGTACGGCCCACGCCCCCGGTGGGTGGGCGGGGGCGGTCAGCGACTGTCGGTCCGGGTCGGCGTGGGGTGGGCCGCGGCCCCTTCCTTGACGTGAAGGGGGACGCGGTTGCCGCCTGACAACTGGCCGCCGGGAGGCGCGAGCCGTACCGGCTGAGGGGTGTCCGAAATTATCGGCGGATCACGTGCAGTACGGAGGCGATGCGTTCGGCGGCGGTCACGACATCGGAGGCGTGCCCGATGCGGCCGGCCCACGAGAGCCAGTACCACCACTCTCCGTCATTGGTGTCGGACGCCAGAACATCCTCCGCCATGGCCGGGGCCATCGGGTTCACCACCCGAAGCCGGGGGTAGAGGCCGGCCGGGGCCGACAGGCGTACCTGGAACGAGTGCGCCTCGAGTTGGGCGGCGAGTCGTTCTAGGTGGTCCATCGCCTCGCTGCGATCTGCCTTCATCGCCATGGTGGTCTCCCGGGGACGTTGCGACCTTTCTCCGGAAAGGGTGAACCTGGGATGACTGCCCGGCAATCGGGCGTACTAGCCGAATACGTGCAATAACCAGGGAACCCGCTGGTATTCAGTGGAAGACCCACGGTTCCCGGGTCGCGAACCCATAACAGTGCTGGCGGTTGGGTGCGTGCCGGTTAACCTGTGGGAAATATCCGTAATAGCGGATCACGGCGGGTCCGGGGCAAACTGGACCTGGTGGGATGTCAGCAGCGGAAGGGCAGGCGGGATGGCCCGAGGAGAGCACTCTCCGGCATGTGCTCGTCGCTGGCGCGAGCAAGCCGAGGCACGGCAGTGGTCGATGTGGCAGACGGTCCAGGCGATCCACGGGTGCTGCGGCGTCAGCATGCTGAAGGCGCACCGGCTCGGCCGGGGATGGTCGGCACGTCAGGCGATCGAAGAACTCGAATACCTCTGTGAGCAGCAGTCGCTCGGCCTGCCACGGGCCAGCATCGACCTGCTCAACGCATGGGAGAACAACCGGGCGCGACCGCGCCCCCAGACGATCGACCTGCTGGCCCGGCTCTACAAGGCCAACGCGGTACGTCTGGGCCTCGCCTCCGACTACTGCGACGACCCCGGCGTGAGCCAGAAGGTCGTGGTCGTGGCGAACGGGTCGTCCGAGGACGCCGTCCACGTCGAGGACCTGGCCGACGACGACACCGACCGGCGGGCGCTGTTCCACCAGGCGATGTTGATGGGCACCCCCAACGGGCGCTTCTTCGCCGAGGTCGAGGGCACCCGGCACGACTTGGACCGATCCCTGGCCACCACGACGGTGACGGAAGACCAGCTCGACCGGCTCGACGAGCAGGTGCTGCGCTACCGGCGGGAATACATGACCACCCCGCCCACGCCCATGCTCTGCCGGGTGATGCTGGAGCTGGCCGACGTACGCAAACTGACCGGTGCGCGTCAGCCCGCCGGCGTGCAGCGCCGTCTGCTGACGGCCACCACGATGCTGTCCCTGCTGTCGGCCGACGCCCTGATGAAGCTCG
Source organism: Herbidospora mongoliensis (assembly GCF_001570545.1). Lineage (GTDB taxonomy): Bacteria > Actinomycetota > Actinomycetes > Streptosporangiales > Streptosporangiaceae > Herbidospora > Herbidospora mongoliensis. The sequence goes on from NZ_BBXD01000010.1 coordinate 508,469, forward strand.
GCGACACCCGCCAGGCCCACGCCTGGTACGGCACCGCCCGCACCTCCGCCGACGACGTAGGCGACCTGCGCTTACGCGCTTTAGTGCGGGCCAACCAGACGATGCTGCCCTATTACTACGGCGACCTCACCGAGACCGTGCGCCTGGCCCGCGAGGCCCGGATGCTGGCCGGTTCGGCCCCCAGCTCCCCGGCAGCCCTCGCCGCGGCGGCCGAGGCGCGGGCGCTGGCCCGGATGGGCGACCGCAAGGCCGCCCGCATCGCGCTGGCCGAGGCGGAGCAGATCTTCGCCCGCATGCGCGGCATGAGCCAAGACGACCTCGCCTTCGTCTTCACCGAGAAACGCATGAGCTTCTACCGCACCGGCACCCTGATCGAGCTCGGCGACGACTCACAGCTCCAGAACCTCGAACTCGACTCGGGGTTCCAGACCATCGACCCGGCGCTGATCCTGCTCGACCAGGCCACCCACCTGGCCCGCCACGGCGACTACGAGGAGGCCTGCCGGCTGGCCGCCCAGGCGCTCAGCCAGGTTCCGGCCGAACACCGCACCTCGATCGTCATCACCAGGGCCAAGGCGCTGCTGAGCGAGGCCGACCCGCGGCTCCCCGCCGTCCGCAACCTGAACCAGGTTCTGTCGGAGTCGTCTCTCCGGCTGGCCATATGAGCGCCTCGCACGTGACGATCACGCACCTGGCCCGCGCCACGACCGCCCGGCCGCTCGCGGACGAGGCGTACACGGTTCTGCGTGCCGTCTGCGACCGCATCGGCGTCGACGCCTCCGGAGCCCGGCTGATGCGGCTGCGGAGCAACGCCGTCTTCAAGCTGCGGGGCGACATGGTGGTCCGGATCGCCACCGCCCCCGACGCCCTGACCCGCCTGCCGGTCGTGCTGGCGGTGGCCCGCTGGCTGGCCGACCGGGGGTTCCCGACGGTCCGTCCGGTCGACGAGATCCCCCACCAGCCCATCGTGCACGGCGGCCGGGCCGTCACCTTCTGGCGGTACGTCCGCTCCAACGGCTCCCCGACCACCACCGAGCTCGGCCACGTGCTGCGCGATCTCCATCGCGAGCCGGTGCCGACGTCGATCGCGCTGCGGCGTCTCAACGACCCGCTGGCCGAGGTCCGGCACGCGGTCGAACACCGGGCCGAGGTGCTCACCCCATATCAGCGTCGCTGGCTCGGCGACCGGATCGAAGAGCTCACCGACCAGTGGCACCACCTCGACTCCGGCCCGCCTGTTCTTCTGCACGGCGACGCCTGGATCGACAACCTCCTCCGGTGCCGCGACGGCAATGCGATTCTTTGCGATTGGGACGGCGTGGCTGTGGGTCCCCGCGAGTGGGATCTGGTCCACACGTACCACGGACAGCGCAGATTCGGCCTCTCGGCCGGCGACGTCGACGCCTTCGCCGAGGCCTACGGCTCTGACCTGCGGGATTGGCCCGGATACGCGACCCTGATGGAGGTCAGGGACATGTACGCGGTCGGCATCCACATCCGCAACGCACTCGGCGATCCGTTCTCCCAACAAGAACTTCCACGCCGTCTCGACTCTCTGACCAGAGGCGATGGCCACGCGAGGTGGTACATGGCTGCTCCTGCCCTCGGGGTGCGATAGGCTTGACGTGTTGCAGTGGTGTTTTGTAAAGAACGCCTCCGGTTTTGCGACCGGTAGCGGGCGTACTGCTTTTCCGACGTAGGCGGATGCAGGGCTGGTCCGCTAGGCAGCCCGTCTCGTTGACCTGACGAGACGGTGAGGCTCCTAATAAGGAGAAGCAGTTGTCTGAAGGCACCGTCAAGTGGTTCAACGCCGAAAAGGGCTTTGGCTTCATCGCCCCCGACGACGGCACCCCTGACGTGTTCGTCCACTACTCGGCTATCAACGCCGGTGGCTACCGTAGCTTGGACGAGAACCAGCGCGTCAGCTTCCAGACCGTGCAGGGCCAGAAGGGTCCTCAGGCTGAAAACGTGACGCCGATCTAGTTCCACCCGCAACAACACAGAAGCCGACCGATGCCTTGCGCAGCGGTCGGCTTTCTTCGTCACGGGATGGGTAGGGGCGCAGCCCATGCGGCTGACCCAGACTTCTGAACTGTGGTGGAAGAACGCCATCGTCTACTGCCTCGACATCGAGACCTTCGCCGACGGCAACGGTGACGGCATCGGTGACTTCCGGGGCGCCATCCAGCACATCGACCACCTCGACCGTATGGGTGTGACCTGCATCTGGCTGATGCCGTTCTTCCCGACCCCCGACCGCGACGACGGTTACGACATCGTCGACTTCTACAGCGTCGACCCCCGCCTGGGCACCCTGGGCGATTTCGTGGAGTTCATGCGGGTGGCCCGTGACCGGGGCATCCGGGTGATCGCCGACCTGGTCGTGAACCACACCTCCGACCAGCACCCCTGGTTCAAGGACGCGCGGTCGTCCAAGAAATCCAAGCACCGTGACTGGTACATCTGGTCGGACAAGCCGGAGCCCGACGACCCCAAGGGCGTCGTGTTCCCCGACCAGGAGAACAGCCTCTGGCAACTCGACAAGAAGACCGGGCAGTACTACTTCCACCGCTTCTACAAGTTCCAGCCCGACCTCAACACCTCCAATCCCGAGGTGAGAGACGAGATCGCCCGCATCCTGGGATTCTGGATGGAACTGGGCCTGTCGGGCTTCCGGGTGGACGCGGTGCCGTTCCTGGTCGAACGCGTCCTGGAGAAGGACGACAGCTTTCCCGACCCCCACCTGTTCTTCGCCGATCTGCGCGCCTTCATGAACCGTCGTGACGGCACCGCGATGCTGCTGGGGGAGGTCAATCTGCCGTACAAGGACCTGATGGCCTATTTCGGTGACACCCCGCTCGGCAACGAGATCACCATGTGCTTCGACTTCATCGGGATGCAGCGCATGTACCTGTCGCTGGCCCGGGAGGACGCGACCCCCCTGGCCCAGGCGCTGCGGGAGCGGCCGCTGCCGCCGAAGGACAGCCAATGGGCCTCATTCGTGCGCAACCACGACGAACTGACCCTCGACAAACTGACCAAGAAGGAACGCGAAGAGGTCTTCGCCGCCTTCGCCCCGGACGAGGACATGCGGATCTTCGACCGGGGCATCCGCCGCCGGCTCCCGCCGATGCTCGACGGCGACCCGCGCCGGATCCGGATGGTCTACAGCCTCCTGTTCGCCCTGCCCGGCACCCCCGTGATGTTCTACGGCGAGGAGATCGGCATGGGGGAGAACCTCGCCATCGAGGGGCGCCTGTCGGTCCGCACCCCGATGCAGTGGACGGCAGGGAAGCACGCCGGGTTCAGCGACGTCGAACCCGCGATCCCCGTCACCGGCGGGGCGTTCGGACCGTCCGAGGTCAACGTGAGCGCCCAGCGGCGTGATCCCGAGTCACTGCTGTCGTGGATCGGGCGGCTGGTGGAGCAGTATCGGGAGGCGCCCGAGCTGGCCTGGGGCAGCTACGAGGTGCTCGACGGGGGAGACGACTCGGTCCTCGTGCTCCGCAACGAGGGGATCGTCACCCTGCACAACTTCGCCGGGCGGACCACGAAGGTGACCCTGGACCTCGACGAAGACGGGAAGGTGCTGGCCGACCTGTTCTCCGACGACGTCGTGGAGATCAAGGGCGGCGAGGCCGAGATCGACGTGGACGACTACGGATGCCGCTGGTTCCGCCTCTCCGACCCGGAAACGGCCCCGTAGTGGTTCTGGTCCGCATCTAACCGGTTGGGCATGCTGTGACCGGGGTTCGGGCCCAGGCGCACGCGATCAAACTGGGCCAGGGGGCGTGCCACGCGCTTGGCGCGCCCCCCTCGGCGGGACATGGACGTCGAAGTGGATCGACTCCTGCGCCAGCACCGAATGGGGTTCCTGCCCCGGCTCGACCAGCCCCAGCTCCTCGAACAGCCGGAACCTGGCGCGCTCAGCTCTGAGGAACACCGGCTCCATGACGGGGTGCCACACGCTGTAGGTCCCGACCGATCGCCGCCCCTGGAACCAGCCACGGGTGGGATGGGTGAGCAGCGACAACCAGTCGTCTCCCAGCCCATCCGGTGTGTACGGCGCCACGCCCGCCGCCCGGCACTCCGCGTCGCCGGCGTCGAGTTCCCAGCGGGGTTCCGCGCCCCAGTCGCCCGTGATCCTTATCCGGTCGCGCCGCCACGGCATCCCCCAGAGGTGCCGAGGCACCGCGACGAGCGGGTGATCGAGGGCGGTCCGGAAGAACCACACCCCGGGCTCGCCGTCGCGGGTGACGTAGGCGCGGTAGTTGATCTGGCCGCAGGCGATCGCGACGGGCGGGCAGAACCGGAAGTGGAAGTCCCGATCCCGGAACGCCACCGCCGACACCAGGCTGCCCTGATCGCCCGAGACCCAGTCGAACCGCATGGGCGCGAACCCGGGCGGCAGCAGCGTGGCCAGCCTCTCCGCGGAGACCCGGAAACTCACGATCGCGAAGTCGTCGAGCTCGCTCTCGGCGTGGTGCCAGCGCAGGGCGGGGCGGGGAGTACCGATAAAGGCCACCGGGTGACCATATTTCAGGGGCGGTCCTGATTCAGGAGGTTCTTGAGCGCGTCCTCGATGCCCCGGTGGAAGGTCGGGTACGCGTACATCATCGACCGCAGGGTCATCACCGGCACCCGGGCGTGCACCGCCACCGCGAGCGCCCCCATCACCTCGCCGCCGGCGGGCCCCACGGCGGTGGCCCCCACCAGCACGCCATCGGATGCGACCAGCTTGATCAGAATGTCCTTGGTCCCGTGGATCCAGTCCCGGGCCCCGGCCGTGGTGACACCGACGGTCACCGCCAGCCCCTCGTCGCGGGCCTGCCGCTCGGTCAGCCCGACCGCGCCGACCTCCGGGTCGGTGTAGGTCACCCGGGGAACCGCGCGGTAGTCGGCCCCCGCGACCTCCTCGCCGAGGATGTCCAGCGCGGCGATCCGCCCCTGGTAATTGGCCACGTGGGTGAACCCGCCCCGCCCGGTCACGTCGCCCGCTGCCCACACCCCGTCGGCCGCGCGCATATGGGGATCGGTCGGGATGAACTTCTGGTTCTCCTCGATCCCCACGACGGAAAGCCCGGTGAGGTCGGTCTTCCGACCGGCCACGACCAGGAGTGTCTCGGCCTCGATGACCTCGTCTCCGGCCGTCACCGCGAAACGGTCTTCGAAGCGCACCCGGGAGGCGGAGACGCCGGTCAGCACCCGGATCCCCTCGTCCCGGAAGACCTTCGCGATCAGTTCTCCGGCCTCGGGCTCCTCGCCGGACAGCAGTGAGGGGGCCGCCTCGATCACGGTCACCCGGCTGCCGAAGCGGGCGAACACCTGGGCCAGTTCCAGCCCGATCGCCCCGCCGCCGAGCACGATCATCGACTCGGGCACGCTCTCGGTGGAGACCGCGTCGCGGTTTGTCCAATACGGCGTTTCGGACAATCCATCGATGTCCGGGATCACCGGGGTGGACCCGGTGGAGATCAGCAAGCCTCGCCGGGCGCGCAGCACCCGGTCGCCGACGGTCACCTCGCGCGGGCCGGTGACGGTTCCATGGCCGCGTACGAGATGACCGCCCTTCTTCTCGAAGCGGTCGGCCGCGGCCTTGTCGTCCCAGTTGTCGGCCGCTTCCTCACGCACCCGCTTGGCCACCGGTGACCAATCCGGGGTGACAGCAGAAGAGCCGGCCAGGCCGGAGACGCGCCGGGCCTCGCCCAGCACGTGGGCGGCCCGGATCATCATCTTCGACGGGACGCAGCCCCAATAAGGGCATTCGCCGCCGACCAGGCCGGCCTCGACCGCGGCCACACTCAGCCCGGCCTCGACCAGCCGGCCGGCGGCGTCCTCGCCACCTGGGCCCATGCCGAGCACGATCACGTCGAATTCGTTCATGCCCGGCTACCTGCCCAGAGGGCGTCAGATCAGGCCGAGCTCCTTGACCGCGTCGCGCTCCTCCTGGAGCTCCTTGACCGTGGCGTCGATCTTCGAACGGGAGAAGTCGTCGATGTCCAGGCCCTGGACGATCTCCCACTGGCCGTTCCGCGAGGTCACCGGGAAGGAGGAGATGAGGCCCTCGGGCACGCCGTAGGAGCCGTCGGAGACGATGGCGGCGGAGGTCCAGTCGCCCTCGGGGGTGCCGTTGACCCATGAGTGCACGTGGTCGATCGCGGCGTTGGCGGCCGACGCGGCGCTCGACTGGCCACGGGCCTCGATGATCGCGGCGCCGCGCTTGGCGACCGTGGGGATGAAGGTGTCCTTCAGCCACGCCTGGTCGACCAGCTCAGCGGCGATCTTGCCGCCGACCTCGGTGTGGTAGAGGTCGGGGTACTGCGTCGCGGAGTGGTTGCCCCAGATCGTCATCTTCTTGATCTCGGTGACCGGGACGCCCAGCTTCGACGAGAGCTGGGAGAGGGCGCGGTTGTGGTCGAGCCGGGTCATGGCGGTGAACCGGTCGGCCGGGACGTCCGGCGCGTGCTGCTGGGCGATCAGCGCGTTGGTGTTGGCGGGGTTGCCCACCACCAGCACGCGCACGTCGTCGGCCGCGTGGTCGTTGATCGCCTGACCCTGCGGGCCGAAGATGCCGCCGTTGGCCGACAGCAGGTCGCCGCGCTCCATGCCCGCGGTGCGGGGGCGGGCGCCGACAAGCAGCGCGACGTTGGCGCCGTTGAACGCGTAGTTCGGGTCGTCGGTGATGTCGATGCCCTTGAGCAGCGGGAAGGCGCAGTCGTCGAGCTCCATCGCGGTGCCCTCGGCGGCCTTCAGCGCCGGAGTGATCTCCAGCAGGCTCAGCTGAACCGGAACGTCCGGGCCGAGCAGGTGCCCCGAGGCGATGCGGAAGAGCAGGGCGTAACCGATCTGGCCGGCCGCGCCGGTGACGGTCACTTTGACGGTCATGACGATTCCCCTTCGGGCGGTGTACGTGGTCCTGCGGATGCTACTCGCCAGTGGCGGCCCACTTATGCTCAGGCCACGGGTTTGCGGCAAACGGTGTCAGTTACGCACGAGTTTCATGGAGATGTAGGCGGAGAACCCCGCCCGCTTCGCGAACCTGACCCGGCGCCGCCGGAACTCGCGGAAGCCGAGCTTGGCGTAGAGGCCGAGCGCGGGGGCGTTGGTGTCCTTGATGTCGCGCAGGACGTATTCGTCATACTCCGGCAGCGCCAGCAGATGGCGCATGAGCGTGGTCGCGACGCCGCGTCCCTGGAACCTCGGCGCGGTGGTGACGAATCCGATCTCCGCGAGCCCGGCACGCGCGCCGTCGTAGGCGCCGAGGAACTGACTCCGGATGATGGCGTGGCTGATCGTGCCGTGGACGCGACCGAGGTGCCGCCGGAACTCATCCCCTCGTGGGGCGAAGCACTCCTGCGCGCCCTCGGTGAGGGAGGCGATGGCGGCCGGTTCGCCGTCGGCGAGGGCGACATAGAAGCGATCGAGCAGGATCATGTGCTCGAAGGCGTCGGCGAGGACCTGAGCATCCCTGGAGAAGAAGGCGAAATCCCCGGCGAATCCCCGCACGAGCACGTCGGTGATCCCACGCCGGTCCGCTTCGTCGCCGCGCCTGATCTCGATCATGTGAGCGTCCTGAGCACCTGGTCGGCACTGGGCAGGGTCAGGTCGCCGTGCAGCGCGAGGCGCATTGTGGTCAGACCGGAAAGCGTCGCGAAGTAGCAGACCGTCATGGTCTCGGGGTCGCCGTGGGTGAAGTGGCCCTGCTCCTGACCGCGTCGCACGACCCCGGCGAAGGCCTGCCAGAGGGAGCGATGCGGGGCCAGCAGGCGCGCCGTCGTCCCGGCCGGGGTGTCGGTGCCGAACCCCTGGTTGACGACCACGAAGAACTCGGCGGCGCCGTCGTCGGCGGCCAGATCCGACAGATAGGCGGTCGTGAACTCGCGGACCAGATCGAGGGGCCGGCCCGCTCCACCGAGTCGTGCCGCCGCCGCGTGGAGACCGGCCACCGCCTGGTCGAGGAACTCCTCGAACAGCTCGTGCTTGGTCGCGTAGTGGCGGTAGATCGAGCCGACACTCAGACCCGCCTCGGTCGCTATGTCGCGGATGTTCGAGGTGGCGAACCCGTCTCTGGCGAAGACGCGGATCGCCGCCGTCCGCACGGCCTCCCGCGTCGTCGCCCGCAGCGCCTCGTTCTGTTCGACCGTCCGTGGCATCAGGCTCCCCGGTTTTAGAATGAATCTAGGTTCATTCTATGGCCTTGGTGAAGATGATGGAGTAGCGCCACAGCAGATGCCGGCGGAAGACGGCGCCGGGCAGCACTTTTCTCGTCCGTTCGCGGACCTGGGCCCAGGTGAGTTCGGGCATGATCATCGGCATGCCGGGCTGCTCCGGCGGATAGCGCGGGCTGCCGTTGTTGATCCAGTTCAGGACGAATGAGCAGGCCATGCCGGTCAGCGCGAGCGGCAGATCCTTCGGGACGTCGTCACGGGCGAGCCCGAGGACGGCCAGGGTGCCGCCGGGCCGTACAAGATCAGCATGGGCTTTGAGTCCCGTCTCGAAGTCCATGTGGTGGATCACCGCCACGGACGTGACGAAGTCGTAGGGCCCTTCCGCCCAGTCGTGAATATCCGTCTGTACGTATTTCGCCCCGCCCCCCGTCTCCGTCGCCTGGCGGATCATCTCGGCCGACCGGTCGATTCCCGTCACGTCGGGGCAGCGCTCGGCGATCTTGCGAGTGAGCAGACCGGAACCGCAACCGATGTCGAGGGCGGAGCCGCAGTTCGGAGGCATCGCCTTGAGGAGAAGGCGGTGGTAGTGGCTGTTGTGACGCCAGACATCCGTCATGCGATGCGAATCTAGCTGAAACTTTCAGGTCACAAAGGGCGTTTTCGGGCGGTGACCGGGTGACGTGTGCGCTGGTCGCCGCCGGTGCTGGTGTTCACCGTCGATTTCACGGGAGGCTGGAAGCGGACGGTCTTCCTGTACGGCGCTGGACCGCGCACCTATGGTCCGTGGGAGCGCTCCCAGCGCGCAGTGAATCATCGCAGGAGGACCCCCTCAATGAGATCCACCCCCCGATCCGGAGCCGCGCGTTCCCGACTGCGCCGCGGCCTCGCCGCGTTCGCGGTGGCCGCGCTCGGATCCACCCTGGCCGTCGTCACGGCGACGTCCGCCCAGGCAGCGGTGACGTGTGACGTCACCTACACCACCAACGACTGGACCACGAGCCCCGGCCAGGGCGGCTTCACCGCGAACCTGACCGTCCGCAACACCGGCGACGCCCTCTCGAGCTGGAACCTCGGTTTCACGTTCCCGAACTCGGGCCAGCGGGTGACCCAGGGCTGGTCGGCGAACTGGACGCAGAGCGGCGCGAACGTGTCCGCGGCGAACATGCCGTGGAACAACAGCCTCGCGAGCGGCGCCACCCTGAGCCTCGGCTTCAACGGAACGTGGACCGGCAGCAACCCCAAGCCGACCAGCTTCTCGGTGAACGGCGTGACCTGCGGCGGCACCCCGTCGCCTTCCCCGTCGCCCAGCCCGTCTCCCTCACCGTCTCCCTCACCGTCCCCGTCGCCTTCCCCGTCGCCTTCGCCGTCGCCCAGCCCGTCGCCTTCGCCGTCTCCCTCACCGTCCCCGTCGCCTTCGCCCAGTCCGTCGCCCTCGCCTTCTCCGTCGCCGTCACCGCCCGGCCCTCGAGTGGACAACCCCTATGTGGGTGCGGCCGGTTATGTGAACCCCGACTGGTCGGCCAGTGCCGCTTCCGAGCCGGGTGGCTCGGCCGTGGCCAACACCTCGACGGCCATCTGGCTGGACCGGATCGCCGCGATCACCAGCGGCTCGGCCGGTAACAACAGCAAGGGTCTGCGTGACCACCTGGACCTGGCCGTCGCCCAGGACGCCGCCAACGGCTCCACGCCGGTCGTCATCCAGGTCGTGATCTACAACCTGCCCAACCGTGACTGCTCGGCGCTGGCCTCCAACGGCGAGTTGAAGGTCGCGGAGAACGGCCTGAACCGGTACAAGACCGAGTACATCGACCCGATCACCGCGATCATGGGTGACACCAAGTACCGCAACCTGCGCATCGTCGCGATCGTGGAAATCGACTCGCTGCCGAACCTGGTGACGAACCTGAACCTGGCCACCTGCCAGGAGGCCAAGAACAGCGGCGCTTACGAGCAGGGTGTGGCCTACGCGCTCGGCAAGCTGTACGCCGTCCCGAACGTCTACAACTACGTCGACGCCGGTCACCACGGCTGGCTCGGCTGGGACACCAACTTCGGCCCCTCGGCTGACCTGTTCGGCTCCACGGCCGACCTGGCGACCGGTGGCAAGGCGACGGTGCACGGTTTCATCACCAACACCGCCAACTACAGCGCGCTGACCGAGCCGTACTTCTCGGTCAACGGCTCGGTGAACGGCCAGCAGATCCGCCAGTCGCGCTGGGTCGACTGGAACTTCTACATCGACGAGCTGTCCTTCGCCCAGGCCTTCCGCACCCGCCTGGTCCAGGAGGGCTTCTCCTCCAACATCGGCATGCTGATCGACACCTCGCGCAACGGCTGGGGCGGCTCGGCCCGTCCGACCGCGGCCAGCACCTCGACCGACCTGAACACCTTCGTCAACAACTCGCGCGTGGACCGTCGCGCCCACGCCGGCAACTGGTGCAACCAGAGCGGTGCGGGTCTGGGCGAGCGTCCCAGGGCCAACCCGGCCACCGGTATCGACGCCTACGTGTGGGTCAAGCCTCCGGGTGAGTCGGACGGTTCCTCGACGCAGATCCCGAACAGCGAAGGCAAGGGCTTCGACCGGATGTGCGACCCGACCTACACCGGTAACGACCGGAACGGTAACAACGTGACCGGTGCTCTGTCCGGCGCGCCGCTGTCGGGCCACTGGTTCTCGGCCCAGTTCCGTCAGCTCCTCGCCAACGCCTACCCGCCGATCAGCTAGCGGGTACGTTTCAGACGGGAGCCCCGGTGTCTTCGACGCCGGGGCTCTCCGGCGTTCGGCGCCTGGGTGGGCTCGCCGGTTTCTTGTCGGTCGCCTTGGGGGCGGATCCCGAAATCACGTTCAGGGCGGCTGTTCGCCGGTCCGTGGCGCCGGTCCGCCGTCGTTGCGGTGCGGACCGGGGGCGGCCGGGTTTGTGCCGGTTGCGGCGGGATCCGGGGGCGGCGGGCGGTGCTGGGTGGGCGGAGCCGTAACGGAGCAAGATTTTGAGTTCTGGCTTGCCCCGGTGCCGTTCAGCGCCGGGGCTCAGCCAGATTCACGACCAGTCCGGCGACTTGCTCTTGCTGCCGCGGGCCAGCTTCATGACGCCCATGACGGCGAGGCCGATGACGCCGATGATCAGAACCCACTTGAGGAGGCCGAAGACCAGCCCGATGAGCCAGCCGATGACGAAGAAGGCGGCGATGGCGATGACGGCGTACATAAGAATGCGTCCCATAGGCTTCACGGTAAGCCGGATTCGGGGAGAAAGCGCGGGTCAGGCGGCAACATCAGGGACAACTCAGGGGCGTCTCAGGGACAGCCGTTGACCCTCACACGGTGTCAGCCGATAGACCCGGAGGTGTCATGTACAGCATCGGAGACTTCGCCAGAATCGGCCGCGTATCGGTGCGGATGTTGCGCCACTACGACGCTCTCGGCCTGCTGACCCCTGCCCGCGTCGACCCCGCGACGGGTTACCGCTCCTACGAGGCCGCCCAGCTCAGCCGCCTCAACCGGCTCGTCGCCCTGAAGGATCTCGGATTCACGCTCCAGCAGGTCCGCGAGATCCTCGACGACAAGGTCGGGGTGGCGGAACTGCACGGGATGCTGCGGCTCCGCCGGGCCGAACTGGAGGCCCAGGTCCTCGCCGACGGGATGAGGCTGCGGGGGGTCGAGGCGAGGATCCGGATCATCGAGAAGGAGGGCGTCTTGCCTGCTGAAGTCATCGTGAAACCGGTTCCCCCCGTCCGGGTCGCCGAGCTGTCGGCGGTCGCCGAGAGCTTCGCGTCCGAGCACATCGGCCCCGTCATCCAGCCGCTCTACCCAGAGCTGCACGCCCGGCTGAACAAGGCGGGGGTGGAGATCGCGGGCCCCGGGATCGCCTACTACGAGGAGGTCGCGGACGGCGGCGTGAAGATCCACGCCAGCTTCCCCGTCAACGTGTCCCCGGATCCCGCCTATGACTTCGACGTCGTCGACCTGCCGGGCATCGACCGAGCCGCGACGATCATCCACCACGGTCCGATGGACGGGGTGGATGCGACCATCCAGAACCTGCACCGCTGGATCGAGGACCACGGCGAGCGGAGCGTGGGGTTCAGCCGGGAGGTCTACCTGGAGTACGGGATGGGCGACCCGGAGAACTGGGTGACGGAGATCCAGGAATCGCTGGCGTAGACACGTGTGACGGAAGGGCCCGAGGGCGGCGCTGATCATTGCGCCGCCCTTCCCTTGTGTTCCGAGCCGGCCTTCGGCGGTCAAGGGCGGCGCGCGGTTCTGAGCCTGAGTTTCACGCGCCCTTGGACGTGTTCCCGGGCGAGGGCGCCCGCTCGTGCTCAGCCCCGTTCCGAACCTTTGGGCCCGGTCTTGTGTGGTTCGGTTAGTCGTTGGCGTGGAGGGCGGCGTTGAGTTCGACCTTTCCGCCTGTGCGCTGCTTCGCCACGACGGCGCCGGATACCGAGTCGCGCAGGAACAGCAGGCCGTTCTGGCCCGACAGGGAGCTGGCCTTGACGATCGTGCCGTCGGGCAGGGTCACCTTGGTGCCGCCGGTGACGTAGAGGCCCGCTTCGACCACGCAGTCGTCGCCCAGGGAGATGCCGATGCCGGCCTGGGCGCCGATCAGGCAGCGTCGGCCGACCTTGATGGTCTCCTTGCCGCCACCCGACAGGGTGCCCATGATCGACGCGCCGCCGCCCACGTCGGAGCCGTCGCCCACGACGACGCCGGCCGAGATGCGGCCCTCGACCATCGACGTGCCCAGCGTGCCGGCGTTGAAGTTGACGAATCCCTCGTGCATGACGGTCGTGCCGGAGGCCAGGTGGGCGCCGAGCCGGACCCGGTCGGCGTCGCCGATGCGCACCCCGCTCGGGAGCACGTAGTCGACCATGCGGGGGAACTTGTCGACCGAGTAGACGGTCACCGGGCCGCGGGAGCGCAGCCGGGCGCGGACATTCTCGAAGCCCTCGACCTGGCAGGGGCCGTGGTTGGTCCACACGACGTTGGTCAGCAGGCCGAAGACGCCGTCGAGGTTGGCCTGGTGGGGCTGGACCAGACGGTGGGAAAGCAGATGGAGGCGCAGGTAGGCGTCATAGGCGTCGGCCGGCGGGTCGGTCAGTTTGCCGATCCCGACCTGGACGGCCACGACCTCGACATCGCGGTCGGGGTCTTCCCTGACCAGGCTCGCCAGCTCGCCGACCTCGACCGCGGACAGCCGGCGGACTCCCGGCTCATCGGGGTCGCCAAGGGTGGGGTTGGGGAACCAGACGTCGAGGACCGCCCCTTCGGGGGTGACGGTCGCGAGCCCAACACCGTGAGCACCGGATTCGATGAAAGTCACGGTTCAAGAACCTACCGTCCCCGCCCCGGCCGGACGACGCGGGGACTCCGCCTGTGGATAACCGATTTGTCGCGGAGAACCCGGCCCAGCTGCGGATACACCCTCGCCTCGAAAGGAACTCGCCACCGATTTCCATGATCGAGCCCGTGTTTCCGCTGGCGATCCGGCTTCTGGCCCTGGCGGAGGTTTTCCACAGCGGGTCCTCGCCCGGTTCGGCGGCGACGTCCGGACTTGTAGGGTCTCGGCTCATGATCAGGCGCCCGCCCCCCGGCACCTGGCGATGGATCGCCGCCATCGTCCTCACCGGCTACTCCCACCACGCGCGCGGTCCCGTCCACGTCGCGCGGTACGACTCGAATCTCTGGACGTGTGACTCGCCCATCATGGTGGAGGCCGTCTTCGGGTGGGACTGGCTGGTGGTGCCGCTGGCGTTCGGGTTCTGGCTGTGGCGGCGTGGGCGGGCGCCGGGGTTCGTCGCGGCCGGATATGTGCTGGCCCAGGCGGTGATCCCGCTGGTGGCGGTGCTGGCCGATGGGGCGCTGGGCAAGGGCTGCGTGGTCTGGGCGCGGGAGCAGGAGTCGTCGCTCTCGATGATGATCTTCGTGGGTGTGGTCGCGCTGCTGATCGTCCCCCGGACCAGGGGCGTTCTGCTGACGGTGGCGCTCGGCACGGCACTGCTGGTCGTCGACGCCGAAGACGACCTGCGGATGAACGTGTCCTTCGACGACTGCATGGTCGCGAAGTTCGACCTTCCGATCCCCGTCTCGGTGAGCCCGGAGGAGAGGTTCCTGTGCGCGGCGCGGCAGTGGGACCACCCGCGCACATGGGGTCCGGTCTATCCGCGTGCCTTCGCCGAGAAGCAGATCGTGAACCATGGCCGGTGGCTGTGCGGGGAGGTCGACGACCGTGACGGTCCGCTGGCCGCCGAACTGCTCGCCACCATCGGGCGGACCTGGGAGCGGGTCGACCGGCCGCTCAGGTTGCTCTGCCCTGATGTGTACGCCGCCCGTCAGGCCGCCTTCGACCGCGACTGCCCCGACTCGTTGCCGATGCTGGTGGTCCCCGGGCAGGCCACGGTGTCCCATGAACTGACCGGGGCCGAATATTGGCTCAGGGGCCACCAGGAGAAGGGTGATCCGCATGTCGAGGCCGGCGAACTGGCCGACGCCGACGGCGGGATCGTCCACGTGTTGAGCGGGCTGGACGAGGGTGACCGACTCTGCGTCACGTTCAAGCCCGCGACCGCCAGACCGCCCCTCATGAGCGCAGACTGGGACCGGGTCGTCGAAATGTCGATCTCCACCGTCAACGGAATTCTCACCATGAGTAACCATGAAGGGGCGCCGAATCTGACGCCCGCCGGGCCGGGCAACTATCGGATCCGCGTGTATTCACGGGATATCCACCGGGAAGAGCACGCGATCGTCACTTTCCCCGGCGACCCTGCCGGGAAGGTCGTTCACAGAGGGTGATTAGGTGGACATTGGGAGATGTCGGGCAGGGGGGACATCTCGGGCATCGGACGTTCACGGGAGGGTCGCGGGAATGTCGGAGGGCGTCGTTAGGGTCGGTGAGGTGACCGATTTTCCGCCCGATCCGGTGATCGTGGCCGGGTTGCGCAGCGGCGACGAAGAGGTCTTCGCGCTGCTCCTCGACGAGTGGTCACGAGGGATGCTGCGGCTCGCCAGGTCATACGTGTCGACGGCGGCGTCGGCGGAGGAGGTCGTCCAAGACACCTGGCTCGCCGTGATCCGGGCCGTGGGCACTTTCGAGGGCCGCTCGTCGCTGCGCACGTGGGTCTACCGCATCCTGGTCAACACCGCCCGCAGACGCGGGGAGCGTGAGAGCCGTACTATCCCGGTGAGCAGCGTCGGTGGTGAACGTCCCGACGGCGCCAGGCCCGAAGGCGGTCCCGAAGGGGCGGCCCTGGCCGGCGAGGTCAGGGCGCTGATCGAGAAGGTTGTGGGCACCCTCCCGTCCCGACAGCGCGCCGTGATCACCTTGCGCGACATGGAGGGTTACGGCTCCGACGAGGTCTGCGAGATCCTGTCGATCTCCCCGGCCAACCAGCGGGTGCTGCTCCACCGCGCCAGGGCGGCCGTCCGCGACCATCTGGCGGCCTATTACGACGGGATCGGAGGGCCATGAACTGCGACGAGTTCGCCGAACTCGTGACCGCCTTCCTCGACGACGCCCTCGACTCCTCCTCCCGTCCCCTCTTCCTCGACCACCTGGCGTGCTGCTCCGCCTGCGCCGGTCTCTACGGCGGCTTCACCGCCACCATCACCGCCCTCGGTGAGCTTCCCGCCCCCGGCCTGTCCCCGCAGACGCGATCCCGCCTGATGACGGCCTTCCAGAAACTTCGCGACGAGGTGTAACGCCAGGGCCGGTCGTGGATCTGAGTGTTCATGGCCGATGTGCTGGCGTTCGCGGAAGGCTGTTTCACGGGGAGTCCCGGCGATCAGGTCGGTGTGGAGTTGGAGTTCCTCGTCCACGACGTGACCGACCCGGCGCTGACCGTGCCCATCGCGCGGGTCACCGACGCGCTCGGCGGGCTGACCCTTCCCGGCGGCAGCGTGATCACCTTCGAGCCCGGAGGCCAGATCGAACTGTCGGCGCCACCGGGGTCCCTGCCGGTCGCCGTGGCCGCACTCCAGCGAGACGTCGGTCTTGTCCGGTCCGCGCTTGGCGCCGCCGGCCTCGCCCTCGGGCGGTCGGGGGTCGACGGTCATCGGCGCCCGCTGCGCCAGCTTCACACACCGCGCTATGACGCCATGGCGGCCTGCCTGGGGGAGCCCTACGGGCCCTTGATGATGTGCTCGACCGCGTCGATCCAGGTCAACCTCGACTTCGGCGCCGACCCTTTCGCCCGATGGCGACGGGCCCATCTGTTCGGTCCCGTGCTGGTGGCGGCGTTCGCCAACTCGCCGGGGCCGGTGCCGGGGTTCGAGTCGTGGCTGTCGGGGCGGCAGGCGATCTGGCTGGCCCTCGACCCTTCCCGCACCGCACCGGTGGGGGGTGACCCGGCGGGCGCCTCACAGCCGATACCGGATCAGTCCTACGGCACGTTCACGGGAGCCGGGCGAGAGCCTGGTCATTCGTGTGTTGCATGCGACGGTTCGGATGAGGGGCTGCTTGGGCCGGTGCCTGTGGTGGAGAGCCGCAGTGGGTCGTGTTCCGTGTGTGATGGATCCGGACAGCACGTGGCGGGATCAGGGCCGATCGACCGGGCTGCTGATTCAGGTCTCGGGTGTTCATGCGTCCTGTCAGACGCCGTCCCGGCGGAATCCGCGTCCCTGAAGGCCGCAGGGATGGTCGACGTGCCCGGCCGGGGCTATCCGCCGTCCGATTGGGCCGCCTATCTTCAGGCCGCACGACTGATGCTGGTGCGGGAGCCTGACGCGTCGGTCCGGCAGATGGGGGCGGGGGCCCATCGTTTCCGTGACTTCCATCTCGCCGCAGGGCGCTCGCCCACCGTCGATGACCTGGCTTATCACGCCACCACGCTCTTTCCGGCCGTCCGGCCGCGCGGGTTCATGGAGATCCGCTACCTCGACGCCCTCGGGCCGGTCGCCTGGCCGGTCGCCGTCGCCGTCTCCTATGCCCTGGTCATCGACGACGAGGCCGCCGCCGCGGCGGCCGAAGACGCGCTGGCCGTCGCCGGGCAGTGGGCCGAGGCCGCGCGGTGCGGGCTCGCCTCGCCGGCCATGCGCCGGGCCGCTGTCGCGGCCTTCCGCGCCGCCATCACGGCGTTGCCCCGATGTGGCGCGCCTCAGAGCCTGATCGACCAGGTCACCGACTACGCCGTGCGGTTCGTGGAACCCGGCCGGTCCCCGGCCGCCGACCTCCTCTTGGAGAGCCGATGAAGGAACAGATCGCCGCCCAGCTCATGGCCGTGCGCGACCGGTCCCTGAGTTACACCGACGCCGACGACCACCTCCTCGTCCACCAGCACTCCCCGCTGATGTCGCCGCTGGTCTGGGACCTCGCCCACGTCGGCAACTACGAGGAGCTCTGGGTGCTGCGCGAGGTCGGCGGGATCACGCCGCTGCGGCCAGAGATCGACGACATCTACGACGCGTTCAAGACGCCGCGCCGCGACCGTCCGGCGCTGCCGATGCTGGGGCCGGCGGAGGCGCGCAAATACATCGAGGGTGTACGCGGCCGGGTGCTCGACGTCCTCGACAAGGTCGACTTCGACGATCCGAATCCGCTCAAGTCGGGCGGGTTCGTGTTCGGGCTGGTCATCCAGCACGAACATCAGCACGACGAGACCATGCTGGCCACGCTCCAGCTCTCCCGCGAGCCGGGCCTGGTCGGTGACGGCGATCTACCCATCGGGCGGCCGGTGTCGGGTGAGGTGTTCGTCCCGGGCGGGCCGTTCACCATGGGCACCGACGTCAACCCGTGGGCCTACGACAACGAGCGTCCGGCGCACACGGTCGACCTCCCGGCCTACTGGATCGATCGCGTGCCCGTCAGCAACGGCGACTATCTGGCCTTCGTCGAAGACGGCGGCTACCGCGACCCGCGCTGGTGGCATCCCGACGGCTTCCGGCTGGGCCTCCAAGCCCCGCTGTTCTGGACCCGCGACGACGGCGGCACCTGGTGGCGCACCCGCTTCGGCCGCGCCGAGCAGATCCCGCCGAACGAGCCGGTGCAGCACGTGTGCTGGTACGAGGCCGACGCCTACGCCCGCTGGGCGGGCCGGCGGCTGCCGACCGAGGCCGAGTGGGAGAAGGCCTGCGCCTGGAGCCCGGAAGAGGGCCGGTCGCGGCGCTACCCGTGGGGCGACGAGCCGCCGACCCCGGAGCTGGCGAACCTGGGCCATCGGGCCGCGCGACCCGCGCCCGTGGGCGCCTACCCGGCCGGGACGAGCCCCTACGGCGCCGAGCAGATGATCGGCGACGTCTGGGAGTGGACGTCCTCCACGTTCTACGCCTATCCGGGCTTCCGCGCGTTCCCCTACCGCGAATACAGCGAGGTCTTCTTCGGGCCCGACTACCGCGTGCTGCGCGGCGGTTCGTGGGCGGCCGACCCGGCTGCGGTGCGGGCGACCTTCCGCAACTGGGACTATCCGCAGCGCCGCCAGATCTTCTCGGGATTCCGGTGCGCCCGCGACGCCGCCCCGGCGGAGGTTCACTGATGTGCCGCCACGCCGCCTGGCTCGGCGAACCCCGCCCGCTGTCGTCGCTGATCCAGCAACCCGACCACGGCCTGCTGAAACAGTCCTATGTGCCGAGACGGCAGCGCTGGGGCACCGTCAACGCCGATGGCTTCGGCATGGGCTGGTACGCCAACGACCGCGTCATCCGCTATCGCCGATCCATCCCGATGTGGGCAGACGCCAACCTCGAAGGTCTGGCCGCGTCGGCGATCTCCAATTGCCTGATCGCGGCCGTCCGCTCCGCGAGTGTCGGCATGCCGATAGAGGAGACCGCGACCGCCCCCTTCATGGAGGGAAAGTGGCTGCTCAGCCACAACGGCCGGGTCCCCGGCGAGGCGCTGACCGGCCTGAAGGCCCATGAGGCCGAGAGCACCTGCGACTCCGCGAAGCTCGCCGCCGGGGTGTTCGCGCTCGGGCGGCTGGGGTGGGGGCTCGGCGACGCCCTCGCCGAGATAACCACGGCGGCCGGAGGCGCCGACGCCGAGGCGAGAGTGAACCTCCTCGCCTCCGATGGACAGACGATCGCGGCCACGACCTGGGGCGACACGCTTTTCGTGCGGTCACTCCCGGAGGGGGTGCTGGTGGCCAGCGAGCCGCTCGACGACCGCGACGACGGCTGGGTCAGCGTGCCCGACCGGACCCTCGTGATTGTCACGCCCGACGGAATCGACTGGAGGGACCTGTGAACCTGATCGACGCTGACTACCTGCGTCAGGCGCTGGAGAACGACGTCCGCGCGGGCCTCGCGGCGGCGCCGAAATGGCTGCCGCCCAAATGGTTCTACGACGCCTGCGGCAGCGAGCTCTTCACCAAGATCACTCGCCTGCCCGAATATTATCCAACCCGCCGTGAGCTTGCCATTCTCAAGGCCCACGCACGGGAGATCGCCGCGGTGAGCGGCGCCGCGACCCTGGTCGAACTCGGCTCCGGCACCTCCGAGAAGACCGAGTTGCTCCTCGACGCCCTGGCCTCGGCCGGGACTCTGCGCACCTACATGCCGGTCGACGTCGACTCCGTCACCCTGAAGGCGGCGGCCGACCGGCTGTCGGAACGCTTCGAGGTGGTCGGCGTCTGCGCCGACTTCGAGAACCACCTGTCCCAGCTGCCGCAACGGCAGGGCCGGATGGTCGCCTTCCTCGGCGGCACGATCGGAAACCTCGAGCCACCGGCACGCGAGGTCTTCTTCAAGGAACTCCGCGCGACCCTGACCGACGGGGAGACCTTCCTGCTCGGCGCCGACCTGGTGAAAGACACGTCCCGGCTGATCGCGGCCTACGACGACTCGGCCGGGGTGACGGCTGCGTTCAACCGCAACGTCCTCCGGGTGATCAACCGGCGCCTCGACGCCGACTTCGTCCCGGCCGACTTCGCCCACGTGGCGATCTACGACACCGACAACGACTGGATCGAGATGCGCCTGCGCGCGACCAAAGACATGGTCGTCCACGTCAAGGCCCTGAACCTGAAGGTGTCCTTCGCCGAGGGCGAGGAGATGCGCACCGAGATCAGCGCCAAGTTCCGGCGGGCGGGGCTGACCCGGGAGCTGGCGATGGCGGGGTTCGAGGTGGAGCGCTGGTACACGGACCCAGACGGGGACTTCGCGCTGGTTCTGTCCCGGGCGGTGCCGCGCTGAGTCCGGTGTGTCATCAGGCGACGCGGTCGGCTCGCCCGGTTCTCGCCTCAAGTCGCCGCAGTCGCACAATCTCGGCGGATCATGGCGGATTCGGCCGAGACGGCTGCGGGTGAGCCGGAGCCCGGTTCTCGCCTCAAGTCGCCGAAGTCGCATATTCACGGCGGATCATGGCGGATTCGATGGAGACGGCTGGGGGTGAGCCGGAGCCCGGTTCGGGTTCGGAAAAGGCGGATATGCGGTGCGATGGGGTCGGCGAGACCATCGGGGCCCTGCGTGACAAGCTGGAGGGATTCGAATACGGGCAGGTCCGCCGTGGCGTGGTGGCCGCCATTATGCGATTCGGCATTTCCGCGACGTCAACCTTGGGCCTTGCCTGAGGTCCTCTTCGCCGCCGTCAGGCCGGGTTCTCTTCGATCGTCGGGGTCAGGCGCGTCCAGGCGATCCGGGCCTCGGCCGTGTTCCCCCCGCGTGTGCCCATGACCCAGTGGCTGAGCTGGGGTGTCTCGCCGCTGTCCTGGATCACCCACGTCACCCCGGTGTCGGCGCCGTCACGGTAGAGCCGGGCCACTCCCGCGCTGTCGGTCACGACCTTCCACACCGCCGGTGTCGCCGGGGTGGCGAGGACGCGTTCCCATGTCGTCGAGCCCTTGCGCATGGTCCAGACGCCGCCCTTCTGGACCGTCAGCATGAGCCGTCGCGCGCCGTTGCACACCTTCGTCCCCAGGCAGACCCCTTGCCCGGTCGCGGGGTCGAGTGCGCTGTCGTCCACGATCTCGCCGTGGAACTCGACCGTGAAGTCGCACATCTCGGCAAGGGTCTTCCGGGCTCCGACGGCTTTGGCGGTCGTCGACCGTAGCCGCAGGCCGCCGTCGGGGCCGATGGCCGCGCCCGCGTCGAGCGTCCAGCGGCCGGGTGCCAGGTCCTTGGGGACGGGGGTGTCCAGGGTCAGTCGGGCGACTTTGATCTCGATCTGGTTGTGTTCCCAGACGACCGCGAGGACGCCGGGGGAGATCTCGGCCGCGCTCGGGTAGACGTCCCAGCCGCGTGCGGTCGTCTTCGTCATGCGGGGGCCGTCGGCGAACAAGCGGCCGGGCTGCCACGGTTCGCCCCGGTTGGCCACCTTGTAGTGGAGCACTTCACGGAACCGGTCGGGCCGGGGTTCCTTGATGGGGCCGCCGAACGTGTTGTAGACGGCGATCTCCCGGCCGGCTGAGTCGATCATGAAGAACGTCTTCACGTAGAAGTTCGGCAGGTCGGGGTGGAGCCGCATCGGTGCCCAGGTCAGGCCGCCGTCGGTGCTCGTGGTGGTCGCGCAGTGGGCGGCCGAGACGCGGTAGTAGGGCTCGCGGTCCTCCGGCTTGGCGCGGCGCACGAGTGCCCGGGTCACCATCACCAGCGTGCCGTCGGGGCGCAGGGCGATCTGGGGTTCCTCGACGCCGACGCCGGGCGGGTTGGTGGCCAGGGCGCCTGCGGTCCAGGTCTTCAGGTCGGTCGAGCGCAGGACCGCCGCCTGGGACGCCCCGGCGCCCTGTCGCCAGAACGGGATCGTCCACACGCCGCCGACCTTGACCGGCTTGCCGGCCACCACGACGCCGCGGGTGTTCGGCGGGACGTCGACCGTGATCGGCTGGTTCGTCCAGGTCGTGCCGCCGTCGGACGAGCGCTTCATGGTCAGGTGGACCGGGAACCCATCGACGTCGGATTCTTCGCGGTCTTCGGCGATGGTGATCCGGCCGAGGAGGGCGTACACGACCGCGCCTTCGGTGAAGAGCATCGCGTAGTGGTAGCGATGGGTGCCGGTGGCCGCCGCCAGGGTGCCCTTCTTCCAGGTGATGCCGCCGTCGTTGGTGACGGCGTATTTGATGGTGCCCTGGTCGGTGGGGGTGCGGTCGAGCGGGTCGTGGATGCCGGAGCGCCAGCAGACGATCCAGCGGCGCGCGTCGAGGACCACGATGTCCGGCACCCGGTTGCCCTCGCGGGCCAGTTCCCCGGACGCGTCGCGGACCACGGTCGCGTCGACGACGACGGGACGGCCCACACCCGCGCCCAC
This sequence comes from Herbidospora mongoliensis, assembly GCF_001570545.1. Lineage (GTDB taxonomy): Bacteria > Actinomycetota > Actinomycetes > Streptosporangiales > Streptosporangiaceae > Herbidospora > Herbidospora mongoliensis. The sequence continues at coordinate 530,808 of NZ_BBXD01000010.1, forward strand.
CATTTCACTCATGGGACACCACCGAAGCGAACCATGCGCCCGCTTTCAATAGATACAAGATGAAATCTCCGGGCTTCGACCTGGCGATCAGTCAAGCGGCAAGCGAGTTGCAAGCGATGCCAAATACAACTAACTCACGAAAGGCACCACGTTATCGGGGGATATTGAGATGCGTACCACGCGACTCACCTTGCGCCGGATCGAGCCCCTTGAGGGGCCGCGCCGCGACGAGGAGTTCGACCAGACCGGCGAGTTCCGCCGCCCCTCCGCCACTCACCGGTTGAGAGGAAATCGGCGGGATCGCGATTGATCGTCTGACGTCCGGGAACTGGTCGGTCCCACGGGCAGTTCCCGTGCCGACGGCACGAGAACCAAACGGGAACAGGTATACCGTCCCGCCACCGGCGGGTGGACGGGATCGTCGCGGATCTCGGCGAGTTTGGCGCACAGCTCGCCGAGATCCACCCGTTTCAAGCCTGTTCGTGTACGGATGGTCGCATCGGAACCCGATGCTCAAGCACACCAGCCAGCACCGGCAGAGGCCGACTATTGTCCGGAGCTCGGCCCGCTGTCTGAGGTCGGCTGTCCGGGCGTTCGCCCTGCCGCGTGAGGTCGTACTTTTGTCCGAGCGTTCGTCCAAAAGCAAACGGCCAGGCCTGTGGCCTGGCCGTTCTTCTGAGCCGGAGCTCAGTGGTGTCCGGCCGGGATCGTCCCCAGCCGCCCTGCCTGGAAGTCCTCGAACGCCTGGGCCAGTTCCGCCTTCGTGTTCATCACGAACGGCCCGTAGTGCTCGACTGGCTCCCCGATCGGCTTCCCGCCCAGGATGATCACTTCCATGTTCGGTGACCGGGTGTCCTGCGTCTTCGCCGCCGTCAGGGTGATCGTCTCGGCCTGGGTCGCGCCGAATCCCTCGTACACGGCGAGTTGCCCCATCTCGATCGGCTGACCGTCGGCTCCGGCGGTTCCCCGGCCGGAGAGCACGTACGCGAGCGCGTTGAAGTCGGCCCGCCACGGAATCGTCAGCCGGGCCCCGGGCGTGATGCTCGCGTGGATCAGCGTGATCGGCGTGTGGGTGGCGCCTGGGCCGAGGTGCCCGGCGACGTCACCGGCGATGACCCGCACGAGGGAACCGCCGTCGTGGCTGCTCAGCAGGGAGACTTTGGTCCGGCCGATGTCCTGATATTTGGGCGCCAGCATTTTGGATTTGGACGGCAGATTCACCCAGAGCTGGATGCCGTGGAAAAGGCCGCCCTTCTGGACGAGCCATTCCGGCGGCGCTTCTTTGTGCAGAAGTCCGGAACCGGCCGTCATCCACTGGGTGTCCCCATTGGTGATGGTTCCGCCGCCGCCGTGGGAGTCGGTGTGGTCGAAGACGCCGTCGATGATGTACGTCACCGTCTCGAACCCCCGGTGGGGGTGCCACGGCGTGCCCTTGGGCTCGCCCGGGGCGTAGTCCACCTCGCCCATCTGGTCCATCATGATGAACGGATCGAGATACTTTGGCTTGATCGTGGCCAGTGCGCGTCTGACCGGGAATCCCTCGCCTTCGAAGCCTGTCGGCGCGGTGGCGACCGTCAGGACCTTGCGCTCGTGCACGGCCGCCATGGGCTCCGGCAGCCGGGGGAGGGTGAGCGGGTTGTCCACGGTTACGGCGGGCATCTGGGGCTCCTTCCTGTTTCGCAAGAGAGGTACACAGCGAGAGCCACAGCCGGCCCTGCCTTCTGGGCAGGTTCACCGCGTCTCGCTTGGTCGACTATGGACCCACAACTTGGTTGAGGATTCAACTATTCCGGAGGACGTGCCCGAATGACCCCTCACGAGGCCCGGAGGCGGTTCCGGGCCGGGCTGAAGACGCCCACCGCAGGGTGGTGTCCGGGTTACGCCCAGGCCAACCTGCTCGCCGTGCCCGCGGACCTCGCATACGACATGCTGCTCTTCGCGCAGCGCAATCCCAAGCCCTGTCCGATTCTGGACGTCGGAGATCCCGGGGCCACCAGTCTGCCGATCTTCGCGGGCGATCTGCGCACTGATCTGCCGGGATATGTCGTGTACGAGAACGGCGCGCCCGTCGCCGAGATGACCGATGTCTCCCGGTTCTGGCGGGATGATCTCGTACCGTTCCTGATCGGGTGCAGTTTCACCTTTGAAGACGCGCTGATCCGGGAGGACATTCCGGTCAGGCATCTGGAGATGGGCGTCAACGTCCCGATGTACCGCACGTCGGTGCCCTGCCGCCCGGCCGGACGGCTGTCGGGGCCGCTGGTGGTGTCGATGCGGCCGATTCCGGCCGGTTCGGTCCCCGACGCGGTACGCGTCACCGCGCGCTACCCGCAGGTCCACGGAGCCCCCGTGCACATCGGTGATCCGGCGAGCCTGGGGATCGACGACCTCGCCGCGCCCGACTTCGGCGATCCGGTCGAGGTCCGGCCGGGGGAGGTGCCGGTGTTCTGGGCCTGCGGAGTCACTCCGCAGGCCGCCGTGATGGCCGCCGGGATCCCGTTCGCGATCGGCCATGCGCCGGGGCACATGGCGATCACCGATGTCAGAGATTCCGCCTATCAGGTCTAGAGGCCGTAGGTCTCCAGCAGGCGCAGCCACACCTCGCTGACCGTGGGGAACGACGGCACCGCGTGCCAGAGCTTCTCGATCGGCACCTCGGCGGTGATCGCGATGGTCGCGGAGTGGAGGAGATCCGCCACCGCCGGGGCCGCGAAGGTCACTCCGACGAGCACCTTGCGATCTTCGTCGACCACGGCCTTCGCGCGCCCGATGTAGCCGTCGGCCGACAGGTAGGCGCCGGTGATGCCGCTCATGTCGTACTCGACGGAACGGACGTTGAGCCCCCGCCGCCGCGCCTCCTCCTCGGTGATCCCGACCGCGCAGACCTGCGGATCGGTGAAGACGACCTGAGGCGGGCCGTAGTGGTCGGCCTGGTCGCGCATCGACGGCAGGTCGTCGGGGCGGCGGTTGGCGCGGGCCGCGATGACGTCGCCGCACAACCTGGCCTGGTATTTGCCCATGTGGGTGAGCAGCGCCCGGCCGTTGGCGTCGCCGACCGCGTAGAGCCAGTCGTGGCTGGGCGAGCGCATGCTGTCGTCCACCTCGATCGGGCGGCCGTCCGGCAGGCCGACGGTGTCGAGGCCGATGTCGACGCCGATGCGCCGCCCGGTCGCGACCAGGATCTCGTCGGCGGTCAGCGTCGTGCCGTCGGACAGGTGCGCCACGACCTCGCTGCCGGTCCGCTCGACCCGCTCGATCTCGGTGCCGAACCGGATGTCGATGCCCCGCGCCACGAGCGCGTCGGCGACCATCGTGGCGGCGAAGTTCTCACACCGGCCGAGCAGCCGGTGGCCACGCACGATCATGGTCGTCTCGGTCGCGCCCAGGGCATGGAGCGCCTGGGACATCTCGCACGCCACCACGCCGCCGCCCAGCACGATCAGCCGGCCCGGCACCTTCTTCACGCCGGTGGCCTCGCGGTTCGTCCACGGGTTCGCCTCGGCCAGCCCCGGAATCGGCGGGATCGCCGCCAGGCTGCCCGTCGCCACCACGACCGCGTGCCGAGCGGTCAGCACCCGGCCCCCGACCTCGACCTTCCGCTCCCCGGCGATCCGCGCCCGGCCCCTGATGTACGTGGACGGCAGCGACTCCAGCCAGCGCGCCTGGCCGTTGTCGCTGTAGTCGTTCACCGCCCAGTCACGCCGCGCCAGCACCGCCTGCACGTCGATCGGTCCCACCGTCAGACCGGGCGCCCGTTCGACCTCTCCGGCCAGGTCGACGGGGCGCAGCAGCGCCTTGCTCGGCACGCACGCCCAGTACGAACACTCGCCTCCGGCGAGTTCGGCCTCGATCACGGCGACCGACAGGCCCCCGCGTACGGCCCGGTCGACCACGTTCTCCCCGACCGGGCCCGCGCCCATAACGATCACGTCGAAGACGTCAGCCATCTCTTCCTCCCGTTGATCTCCGAGACGACCGTATCCCGCGAGTCGCCGCTAGATCCGATCTAGCACGCGGTCTCGCGCCTATAGGGCATGACAGACACCGCGATCGAGACGAACGGTCTCGTCAAGGTCTTCGGCGACAACCGCGCCGTCGACGGGCTCGACCTGACGGTTCCGGCCGGCGCCGTGTTCGGCGTGCTCGGCCCCAACGGCGCCGGCAAGACCACCGCTGTGCGCATGCTGGCCACCCTGCTGCGCCCCGACGGCGGCACCGCCCGCGTCTTCGGCCACGACGTGATGGCCGAGGCAGACACCGTGCGGTCACTGGTCGGCCTCACCGGCCAATACGCCTCCCTCGACGAGGACATGACCGGCCGCGAGAACCTCATCCTCATCGGCCGGCTGCTCGGTTTCCGCCATCAGGCCGCCCGCACCCGCGCCGAAGAGCTCCTGGAGGCGTTCGGCCTCACCCCGGCCGGCGACCGGCTGGTCAAGAACTACTCCGGCGGCATGCGGCGGCGCCTCGACATCTCGGCGACCCTGATGAACACACCCCGCCTGCTCTTCCTCGACGAACCCACGACGGGTCTCGACCCGCGCAGCCGCAACCAGGTGTGGGACATCATCCGCGCCGTGGTCAGCTACGGCACGACCGTGCTGCTGACCACGCAGTATCTCGACGAGGCCGACCAGCTCGCCGGCCGCATCGCGGTGATCGACCACGGGAAGCTCATCGCCGAGGGCACTCCCGGCGAGCTCAAGTCGTCGGTGGGCGCCGGAACAGTCAACGTGCGGCTGCGCGACGCCGCCCAGCGGGCCGAGGCCGAGAAGATCCTCGCCGGTGTGCTGGCGGCTCCGGTGATCCCCGGGCCCGATCCGGTCCGGGTGACCGTGCGCGTCCCCGGCCACGGCACCGAGCGCGGCGCGGCCGAAGACGCCGCCAAGGCCCTGTCGGCCCTGGCCGCCTCCGGGATCGTCATCGACGACTTCTCCCTCGGCCAGCCCTCCCTCGACGAGGTCTTCCTCGCCCTCACCGACCACCCCGCCACCCCCCAGGAGGACGCCGCATGAGCAGCACCGTCACCGAGAAGACCACCGAGACGACCGAGCCGGTCTACGTCCCCACGGCCGAGGCCATCGGGGCGATCCTCGACCCCCGGGCGCGACCACCCCGGCCGAGCGCGCTGTCGGCGTCGCTGACGTTCGGGTGGCGCGCGATCCTGAAGATCAAGCATGTGCCGGAGCAGCTGTTCGACGTGACGGCGTTCCCGATCATGATGACGCTGATGTTCACCTACCTGTTCGGCGGTGCGCTGGCCGGGTCGACCACGGAGTATCTCCAGTTCCTGCTGCCCGGGATCATGGTGCAGAGCGTCGTGATGACAACCATGTACAGCGGGATCGCGGTGAACGTCGACATCGCCAAGGGCGTCTTCGACCGGTTCAAGTCCCTGCCGATCTGGCGGCCCGCGGCCATGGTGGGCAACCTGCTGGGCGACGTGCTGCGTTATGTGCTGGCGTCGCTGGTGATCACTGTGGTCGGGCTGATCCTGGGGTTCCGGCCGGCCGGCGGTGTGATGGGCGTGGCCGCGGGGATCGGGCTGCTGGTCGTGTTCTCGTTCGCGTTCTCATGGATCTGGACGATGTGCGGGCTCTACCTGCGCAGCGAGAAGTCGGTCATGGGGGTCAGCATGCTCGTGCTGTTCCCCTTGACGTTCCTGAGCAACATCTTCGTCGACCCGTCGACGATGCCCGGGTGGCTGCAGGCCTTCGTCGAGATCAACCCGATCACGCGGCTGGTGGCGGCGGTTCGGGGCCTGATGGACGGCAATCCGGATATGGGCGAGCTGACCTGGGTGTTCATCGCCACGGTGGCGCTGCTGGCCATTTTTGGACCGCTGACGATGCGGGCGTACAACAGGAAGTAAGGCTTTCGGGCCGCCGCCTGAACGGGGGCACGGCGGCCCGGGAGTCTTCCTCCGGCGAATTCAGAGCCGCCAGCCGACCGGTGACTCCGGCCGGTAGCGGCACGACGAGCCCGTGCTGATCGACTCGCGCAGGTGGGAAGCGAGAGAGGGATGGCGTTCGCCGAGTTTGCGCAGAGTGTCGCGGATCCGGGCGGTCACCGTCTTGCGGGCCCGCTCGGCCTCGTCGCCCAGCCGCCGGTCGCGCCCCGCCAGACCGGCGGCGGCGCGCAGTTCGGCGAGCAGCGCCTCACGCTCCCGGTCGAGGGTGGCGGCGCGGTCGTCGTCGCCGAGAGACGCGGCCCGGTCGATCTCCTCGTCGAGCCGGGCGAGGTGGCGCCGGTAACGCGCCTTGGCCTCGTCGTCGAGCACGGGATCGCCGCCGAAGCTCCGGGCCGCGACCGCCTCCCTGCCCCCTTCGGGGTTGAGCAGCCGGACCGCCGGGATGTCGGTGCCGGGAGCCCCCAGCAGGTTGTGCAGGTCGCGCAGGCCTTTGGCATCGGGCATGCGGATCACCAGGTCGTCGTAGGCCAGCTCCCAGACGTCGCCGTCACGACGGAAGGTGGGCTTGATCTGGGATCGCCCGACCTCGGCGGCCTCCCGCCGAACCTCCGCGAACGCGCTGCCCAGGGCCGACCCGCCCGCGTGGCCGACCTGGCCACTGTCCGTCGGCGGCCTCGCCATCTCTCGCCGGACCCGGGTGACCTGCTCGCGGATGTGGCTCATGCCCAGCTCGGCCGCTTCGGCCGCCGTCTCGTCGAGCAGGACCCGGGCCCGCTCCCGATCACCGAGGGCCAGCAGGGCCCGCCCCATGTGGACTCCGGCCTCCACCACCCAAGGCCGCGCCTCCATGGCCACCGCCGCTTCCCGCGCCGTGGTCAGCCGGGAGAACGCCTCGTGCCACCGCCCCTGCGAGGCGGCCAGGACGCCGAGCCAGTGGTCGACCGGTCCGGCGATGTCGCAGCCGCCGATGCTGACCAGCCAGTTGCCCGAATGGGGCGCCAGTGTCTCGGCCGCCCATGCCGTCAGCGCCGGGTCGGACGATTCGGCCGCCGCCTGGGCGATGAACCGCAGCCCCAGCGGGGCGAACGCGCGCGGATAGGAGTCGGCGCCGTCGTCGGGCATTGTGGCCAGCGCGGTGTCGAGGTCGCCCGACTGGAGTGCGGTGATGCCTCTCAGCAGGTCGGCCTGCGGGTGGCCGGAGGTCTCCAGCCGCGCCAGCACCGCCGGGATCTCGGTGAACCGGCCCTGGTGGAGCAGCACCGCCCACAGGATGTGGTCGACCATGAAGGCGAACTTGTGGCGGCTGTCTTCGTCGACCACCTCGATCGCGCCGCGCACGAACTCCTCGGCCTCGGCGAACCGGCCGGCCAGGGTCATGATGATCGACTGGTCGATCCGGGCGGAGAAGATCATGCGTTCGCCGCCGACGCGCAGCGCGAACGCGGTCGACTCGGTGAACTGGTCGAGGTAGGCGGGGTCGCCCGCCTCCAGCAGCGCCACCCAGCGCAGCGAGGCGGCGAAGTGCTCGGTGCCGGTGTCGGCGCTGCGCCGGGCGACGGTCTCCATCTCGCTGGTCAGCTCGATGCGCTCGGCAGCGGTGCCCAGGCCGAACAGCACGTCGTGGCGGGCGGCCAGCCCGAAGGCCAGCGTTTCGTCGTCGTCGCCCGCGCGGGCGATCGCCGCGATGTGGATCGTCAGCTCGTCGGCCATCGCGTCGGTCGACGTGGCCTGGTCGCCGCCGATCAGGGCGCGGTGGGCCTGGCGGACGATCTCGGCGCTGCGGCCCCCGCCGGGACCGCCGCCCATCATGCCGGGCCCGTCGATGCGGTAGTAGCTGATCGCGACCCGGGCCAGCACGTCGGCGTCGCCGGTCTGGGTGGCGAAGAACCAGGCCGACTCGAGCGTGGCGCGGGTCTCGCCGACGTCGTTGACGTGGAACAGGCAGGCGCTCAGCTCTATCGCGATCATCGCCCGGCGTCGTGGCTCCAGCCCCTCGCCCCGGGTGGCGGCCTTGCGCAGATGGCCGATCGACTCCTCGATGGCCATGCGCCCGTGGGCCTCGCCGGCCGCCGACAGCAGCCGCGCGACCGTGACCGTCGACGGCAGCTGGTGGCCCGCCTGGTAGGCGTGGCGGGCCTGGTCGGCGGGGAGGATGTGGGCGGCCAGCGCCGGATCGGCGTCGAGGGCCATGATCACACCGGCGTGCCGCCCGGCCGCGTGCTCACCGAGGGATTCGTAGAGCGTCTCGCGTACGAGATCATGGGCGAAGCCCAGCCGCCCCTCGGTGAGCTGGACGACCAGGCGCGAGGCCACGGCCTGCCCGAGAAGCGCGTCGACGCGGTGGGCCGGCAGCCCGGCCAGCGCCGCCAGCACGTCGCGCTGGAACTCGCGCCCCAGCACCGACGCGTCGGTCAGTAACGCCGCGACCTGCGGTGACAGCAACGAGACGCGTTTCTGCACCGCGTCGCGCACCCCCGGCGCGATCGCGGTCACCGACCCGCCGCCCTGCCAGAGCCGGGCGGTCTGCTCGACGAAGAACGGATTGCCGCCGGTGCGCCGGTGCACCTCGTCGACCAAAGGGGGATCTGGCACCCGCCCGGCCGTGCGGGTCATCAGCGCGCCCACCTCGTCGCGCCCCAGCCCGGTCAGCGAGATGCACGTCGCCTTCGCCACCAGCGGCATGATCAGCGGCGCCAGCGGATGACCGGGCGCCTCGGCCTCGACGTCGCGGTAGGTGCCGACCAGCAGCAGCCGCTCGAACCAGGTGTGCTGGGCGGCGAACTCCAGCAGCTTCAGCGACGCGGTGTCGGCCCAGTGGAGATCGTCGAGCACCACCACGACCGGACGGCTCTGCGCCACCGACACCAGCGCCGTCGCCACCGCGTCGTAGAGCCGGAACCCCTCGAACGGCTCCTTGCCGGCACCGGACCGCTCACCCAGCAGGATCGCCAGCACCTCGGTGGTGTCGGCCCCCACCGACGACCACTCGGGGGCGCGCCGCAGCGCGCGGATGACCTGCACCCAGGGCCAGTAGCCGGGCGCGCCGTCGGACTGCCAGCACGACCCGCCGAGCACCAGGGCCCCGGCCCGCTTGGCCTCTTCGACCCCACCGGTGACCAGCGTGGTCTTGCCGATCCCGGCCTCCCCGGTGACCAGCACCAGGCCCCCGTGACTGTCGAGGGCCCGGCCGATCTCCGCACGCAGCAACCCGACGGGGTGATCCCGCCCGATGAGCTGAGAGTCCATCACCCTACGCTAGCGACCCGGGCCGACATTTTTCATATCGAACGCCGGTACGAATCGAACGTCCGCGTCGCCACCGCCGCGAGCGCCGCCGTGACCAGCACGAGCAGCCCCAGCCGCCCGCCGACCCCGGCCCAGTCGGGCGCGGCGGCCATCGCCTCGCGCGAGGCCGTCACCGCCCAGTCGATCGGGTTGTATCTGGCGACGGTCCTGATCCACCCGGGCACCGCGTCCTGGGCCAGCAGCGCCGTCGACAGGAACGCCAGCGGCAGCGCCAGCATGACCGACAGCCCGATCAGGGCCTCCCGGCTCCGCAGCACCAGCGCGTAGGCGTTCGAGATCGAGCAGATCGCCCCGGTGAGCAGGATCGCGGCGGCGTAGGTGACCAGCACGCCGCCGAGGGTGAACCGGGCCCCGAGCGGCCAGCCGACGAGGAAGATGATCGTCGTCTGGACCACCGTGGTGATCGAGTTGTAGACCAGCGACGACAGGATCAGCGCGCCCCGGCGCAGCGGAGTGGTCAGCATCCTGTCGAGGCTGCCCTGCTGCATCATCTCGATGAACGTCATCCCGGCCCAGTTGGCGCCGAACAGCACGTTCATCACGACGATGCCGGGGATCAGGAAGTCGATGTAGCTCGTGGTGGCGAACCCGGGCAGCTCGACGACCCGCTTGAACAACTCGCCGAACAGCAGCAGCCAGATCATCGGCTGGACCAGCGAGATCAGCACGAAGAACGGCTGCCGGAGCAGCGCCCGCACCGACTGGGCGGCGAGGTGGAAGGTGTGCGTGATCACGCCGCCACCTCCCCGGAGGCGTCGGCGAAGCTGCGGCCGGTGTGCCGGAGGTAGACGTCGTCCAGCGACGGCCGGGACACCGCGACCGACGCGACCGTGACACCCGCGGCGTCGAGGGCCGCCAGCACGGCCGGGACGGCCGCCGCGCCGTCGTGCACGCGGGCCCGGACCGTCCGGCCGCTCACCGTGACCTCGCGGCCGTGGGTCTTCAGGATCGGTACGGCCTCCGTCGCCGCCGCCGGGTCGGCCAGGTCGACGTGGATGGCGTCGCCCTGGAGTTCGGACTTGAGGGAGTCGGGGGTCCCCAGGGCCACCACCCGGCCCCGGTCGACGATCGCCAGCCGGGCGGCGAGCCGGTCGGCCTCCTCCAGGTAGTGGGTGGTGAGCAGGATGGTCATGCCCTCGTCGGTGAGGCGGCCGATCTCGGCCCAGGTCTCCGCGCGGGCCTCCGGGTCGAGGCCCGTGGTGGGCTCGTCGAGGAACAGCACGGTGGGACGGTGGATGAGGCCCATCGCGATGTCGAGTTTGCGTTGCATGCCGCCTGAGTAGGTGCGGGCCGGGCGGTCGGCGGCGGCGTCGAGGCCGAATCTGCCCAGCAGGTGGGTGATGCGGGTGTTCCGGTCGGAGGTCCGCATGCCGTACAGGGCGGCCTGGAGACGGAGGTTCTCGCGGCCGGTGGCGGCGGGGTCGATGCCGGGTTTCTGGGTGACGCAGCCGATCGCGGTGCGCACCTTGTCTGGATTTTTCATGACGTCGTGGCCGGCGACCACGGCCGAGCCGCTCGTCGGAGCCGACAGCGTGGTGAGGATCTTGATAGTGGTGGACTTGCCCGCGCCGTTGGGCCCCAGGAGCCCGAAGACGATGCCCGGCGGGATGTCGAGGGTCAGCTCGTCGAGCGCCCTGACCTTCCCGTAGTCCTTGACCAGTCGATCAGCGGTGATCATTGATGATCTTTCCGGCTGCCCGCGTAGCATGAGTCTGTTGCGATGACGGCTGCTACCGGCGGCCTTTGTCGGTTCGCCCCGGGCCGGGTGCTGCAACACCCGCCCGGGGCTCTCAATGGTCGGCGTGGAAGGCCCGCCAGTGTTCGAGCCCGGCGATCGAACCGTCGCCGATGTCTCTGATCAGGTCTTTCACGAAGATGAGCTCGGTGCGCCGCAGGGCCAGCCGATATTCCCACTCGATGTAGAACAGCCGGTCGAGCTTGGCCATCGACTCGTGCCGGCGCAGCGCCTCGGCCTGCGCCAGTTCCTGCTCCAGCCGGACCGCCCGCTCTTCGAGCAGGTGCACGGCCTCCTCCGGCCGCAGACACCCCAGCAGCGACAGCGCCGCCTCGAAATCGGTGAAGTCCTTGGCCGGAACGGAGACCAGTTCGCTCAGCCAGTCGAGGAGCTCGACGCCACCCCCGGCGGTGATCTCGTAGACCGTGCGTTCGGGCCGGCGGCCGTCGCGCCCGGTCTCCCTGGCCTGGATCAGCGCGCGCTTCTCCAGCGACTGCACGACCGAGTAGAGCGACCCGTAGTTGAGCTTGATCGAGTCTTCCTTGCGGCGGTCGCGCATGGTGGTGGCCATCTCGTAGGGATGCATGGGCTGCTCGTAGAGCAGCGCCAGCACCGCGAGGGCCAGCGGATTGCTGCGGTGACGTGCGCCCAATATCCCCCCTTACTCGACTTCGAGTATTTCGAGACATGTCGCGAGTGTCAACACCCCGGAATTGCGGTGTGAAACCAGTCGGAGGATCATGCAGAATGGGGCACTGGGCGCCCTTAGCTCAGTCGGATAGAGCAGTGGACTTCTAATCCACCGGTCGGGGGTTCGAATCCCTCAGGGCGCGCCAACCTTCCCTCATTCATGAGGCTCCTCGGGTTGAGGCTCGTCGGCCGGTTCGTCCCGGCCGAACAGCAGGGCCAGCACCTTCAGGGCCCTGGCGCTGTGCTTCTCGGAGAACGTCGCCGTCGACGCCTCGATGACCAGCAATATCGCGAGCACGGCCGCCACTCCAAGCGCGACGGCGAGAAACAGGCCGGTGGAGTCCTCCGGGGCCATCGCGAATGACCCCGCGGCGGCAGCGGCGCTCGACGTGGGCACGACCCACCTGGCGTTCACGGGAGAGACATTTCGTGTCCAGGTCCCTTCGCAGCGCAGTGACTTAACGATCAAGCCCTTGCTTGCGGCGAGCCTACCCGACAGTAGTCACGCTCCGTAGCAGGCTGTGACACGTTTTTCCAGTGCCGTCCGAACCTTGTTCCACTACTCTCAATACGCATGTTCGTTGTGTCGCGGGCCGATGAAGTCCCGTTGTCCGGCGGCGATGTCACCGAAGGCGTGGTCCGTGTCGGCGACACGGTCCGCCGCCCGTTGAAGGCCACCTCGTCCGCCGTCCATGCCCTGCTCCGCCACCTGGAATCCGTCGGGTTCGACGCCGCGCCTCGCGTGCTGGGCATCGATGAGCTGGGGCGGGAGGTGCTGACCTTCGTACCGGGAGATGTTCCCGGGCGCCCCTTTCCGGCCGGCGAGAACGTGCTCGCCGAGCTGGCCGGGCTGCAGCGGCGCTACCACGACGCGGTGGCCGGGTTCCGGCCGAAGCCCGGCGCCACCTGGGAAGAGGGGTCGGTCGACGACGTCGAGCCCGAGGTCGTCGGGCACTGTGACATCACGCCGGAGAACGTGGTGTTCCGCGACGGGCTGCCGGTGGCGCTGATCGACTTCGACATGGCCAGGCCGGTGTCCCGGTTGTTCGACGTGGTGACCACGCTGCGTCACTGGGCGCCGATCGCCGATCCGCTCGACCGCGACCATCCCGATCTCGACACCGGCCGGCGCATCAGGCTGTTCGCCGACGCCTATGGGCTGAGCGCCGCCGAGAGGCTGCGGCTCATCCCCACCGCGCGGTTGCGATTCGATCGCTCGTACGCCGCCATGAAGCGCAAGGCCGAGACCGACGGCGGCGGCTGGGCGGTCATGTGGGAGTCGGGGGCCGGGCAGCGCATCCGGCGGGCCGCCGCGTGGCTTGATGCGAATGAGGACGTTCTGCACCGTTTCCTCCAATAGGAGAGAATGCGTGCGTGATGGGGGAGGAAGCGCGGGGGATCGCGCTCGGGGTGGCTCTGGACGCACTGATCGGAGACCCCCGGCGGGGACACCCGGTGGCGCTGTTCGGGACCGCCGCCACGGAACTGGAACGGCGGGTCTATCGCGACTCGCGTACCCGCGGATTGATCTTCACCGCCGTCTGCGTCGGCTCCGTGACCGCTTTGGGGGTCTTGCTCCCGAAGAAGACCGTGATCACGGCCGCCGCCACGTGGGCGGTCCTCGGCGGCACCACTCTGGCCCGCGAGGGCGCGAACATGGCCCGCCACCTCGATGACGATGACATCGACGCGGCCCGTCGCAGGTTGCCGCACCTCTGCGGTCGTGACCCGAGCAATCTGGGCGAAGACGAACTGGCCCGCGCCACCGTCGAGTCGATCGCCGAGAACACCTCCGACGCCGTGGTCGCACCTCTGTTCTGGGGCGCGGTGGCGGGCGTGCCCGGATTGCTGGCCTATCGGGCGATCAACACGCTGGATGCGATGGTCGGTCACCATTCGCCGCGATACGAGAAGTTCGGCTGGGCGGCGGCCCGCCTCGACGACGTGGTCAACTACATCCCCGCCCGCCTCACCGCGCTGCTCGCCGCGCTGTGTTCCGGTCGGTTCCGGCCGACCCTCAGAGCTGTTTTTCTTTACGGCTCCCGCCACCCCAGTCCCAATTCCGGTCAGTGCGAAGCAGCTTTCGCAGGAGCCCTGAACGTGACGCTGGGCGGCGTCAACGACTATGGCGGCCGCCTGGAACACCGCCCCGAACTCGGCGACGGCCCCCGGCCGACGAAGGCGGATATTTCGCGATCTGTGACGCTGGCCCGGCGGGTGGCCTGGGCGGCGGCGGCCCTGGCGGTCCTGGCGGTCCTGGCGAGGCGGAAATGACCACAAAGATGAAAGGCGCCCTGCTCGTCGCCGGGACCACGTCCGATGCGGGGAAGAGTGTCGTCACCGCCGGGATCTGCCGGTGGCTGGCCCGGCAGGGTGTGAAGGTCGCGCCGTTCAAGGCGCAGAACATGTCGCTCAACTCCTACGTCACCGCCGACGGCGCCGAGATCGGGCGGGCGCAGGCGACCCAGGCCGCCGCGTGCGGCATCGAGCCGACCGCCGACATGAACCCCGTGCTGCTCAAGCCGGGCAGCGACCGCCGCAGCCAGGTCGTGGTGAAGGGCAGGCCGCTGGCCGACGTCGACGCGCTGACATACCCGACCATGAAGCGGCACCTCAAGGAGGTCGCGCTGGAGTCGCTGGCCCGGCTCCGGGCCGAATACGACGTCGTCGTCTGCGAGGGCGCCGGCAGTCCGGCGGAGATCAACCTGCGGGCCAACGACATCGCCAACATGGGCCTGGCGCGGGCCGCCGACCTGCCGGTCATCGTCGTGGGCGACATCGACAGGGGCGGGGTGTTCGCCCACCTCTACGGCACGCTGGCGCTGCTGGAACCCGAGGACCAGGCGCTCGTCTCCGGCTTCGTGATCAACAAGTTCCGGGGCGCGAAGGAACTGCTCGAACCGGGCCTCGACATGCTGCGCGACCTCACCCGCCGCGAGGTCTACGGCGTGCTGCCCTGGCTCGACGGGATGTGGATGGACGTCGAGGACTCCCTGGCGCTGGACAACCGGCCGGAGACCGGCGACGGCCACATCACCATCGTCGTCGTGAGATATCCGCGCATCTCGAATTTCACCGACATCGACGCCCTCGCCGCCGAACCCGGGGTGAACGTCAGGTTCGTCACCTCACCCCGCGAGATCGCCGCCGCCGACCTGGTGATCCTTCCCGGCTCCCGCGCCACTGTCAGCGACCTCGCCTGGCTCAGGGAGCGCGGCATCGCCGACGCCCTGGCCCGGAGGGCAGGCCCGATCCTCGGCATCTGCGGCGGCTACCAGATGCTCACCGAGACCATCCACGACGACGTCGAGTCCAAGCAGGGCACCACGCCGGGGCTGGGCCTCCTCCCGGCCACAGTCCGGTTCGTCCAGGAAAAAGTGCTGGCCAGGCCGACCGGGTCGGCATACGGTCACCGCGTGGCCGCGTACGAGATCCATCACGGCATCGTCACCCCCGCCCCGGGCACCGAACCGTTCCTCGACGGGTGCCACCGGGCCAACGTCTGGGGCACCACCTGGCACGGCGCGCTGGAGAACGACGGCTTCCGCCGCGCGTTCCTCGCCGAGATCGGCCTGCCGGTCGAGAGCACGGTCGACTTCGCCCAGCTGCGCGAAGACCGCCTCGACGCCATCGGCGACCTGATCGAACACCACATGGACACCGAAGCGCTCCAGGAGTTGATCAACAAAGGGGCGGGGCCGGCGAAGGCGGTCATTCCGCCGGGAGGGCCCCGATGGTCGTGATCGCGGCCACCGCCGCCGTCGCCGCCGTGGGCGTGCTGACAGGAATCGCCTTGCTCACAACGGCTCGACGACACCACCGCCGCCGTCCGTGGCGGCCACCGCCTTCTGGGCGGTGATCCAGTTGTCGATGGCGGTCCACTGGTCGAAGAGCCAGGTGATCTGGTCCTCGCGTTCTCTCGGGACGTCCTCCGCCGCCCAGCGCCACCACTTCGCGGTGATGCGGGCCTCTTCCGGCAGGTGGTTCCAGATGTCGCCGAGGGTGATCAGGTCGTCGAGGCCGGTGTGGGCCACGAAGATGACGTCGGCCGCCGGGCAGGCGGTCAGGGCCGCGATGGCGCCGTTGGGGCGTGGGGGCAGCAGGTGGTCGAGGCGTTCGGCGCGGGCGGCCTCCTTGCGCAGTCCTCGTTCACGCAGGCGCCTGATCGCCCTGAAGCGGCGGGCCGGGGTGAAGTTGCCGCCCTCCGGGAAGATCACGAGCGCGTCGTCGGCGTCCATGTCGGAGGCCAGCCGGGAGATCTCCGCCACGATCCCGCTTTCGGCGATCTTCTTCGGGACGAACGCGTTGGGCAGCCGGTTGATCACCACGTCGAGCGACGGGTCGAACTGCAACGCCGCCTTCATGACGATCCGGGGACGCCGCTGGTAGCGGGCCAGCAGGTGGTAGACGAGCAGGAACGAGTCGCCGGGGCCGGCGTGGCGGGACAGCACGATGATCGGGCGGGTCAGCCTGCGCTCGATCTCCTGCCCGGTCAGCGCGGGTTCCTCGATCTCCACCGACAGGCGGAAGATCGCCACCGCCGCGCCGTAGACGTTGGTCAGCAGCCAGCGGATCAGGGCGTAGTGGCGCTCCTGGTGGCTGGCCTCGCTCAGGCGCCCCCCGAAGCCCGACGCGACCCACAGTTCCAGGCTGGCGATCAGGGCCGCCGACTCCAGCGCGAGCCACACCACGGCGAACACGACCAGTCGCAGCCCCCGCCGTCGCGGCGGGGGCAGGCGGAGGCTGACGATGAGGCCGAAGACGAGCCAGACCGGCAGGGTGATGACGATGGCGACGGTCAGCACGATCACCAGCGGCGCGAAGATCAGCCGCCGGACGATCCGGGGAGGGAGCATGACCGACCTCGTTTCTTTGAGGCAGATTCCTTGCGCGAGCCACGACCGGCCTTCGGCCATCCGCGTCTCGCTTTGTTCATAGCGCTGCCAAATAGGCGGCCGAGGCCTCGTAGGCGCGCCCGGCGTGGCGGGCGATCCGGGAGGCGTCCCGGTAACGCAGGTCGCCCAGGCCGGGGCGGCCGCCGAAGGCGGCCGGCATCACGTGGACCTCGATGTCGTCGGGCAGCGCGGCCATCTCCTCGGCGAAGCGGTGGCGGCGGGCGATCTCGAAGGCGACCAGGCCGACCTCCCACGGCTTCGCGGGGGGCTCCAGCGGCCTCTCGATGCGGCCGACGTGCAGGACGAAGATGCGGGTGGCCCCCATGGCGACCGCGCGGCCGACCGGGATGCTGTGCACCAGGCCGCCGTCGACGAAGTGCTCACCGTCGATGCGCACGGGCGGCAGCAGACCCGGCACGGCACACGACGCGAGCACCGCGTCGGCGAGCGGGCCCTCGGTGAACCAGTGGGCGCGGGCCTTCTGGATCGACGCGGCGACGCACTGGAACGGGATCTCCAGGTCGTCGAACGTGTCCGGCAGGTGGCCGCCCAGCAGGCGGCGCAGCGGGTCGATCGGGTGAAGGTGGGTGCCGGTCCTGGCCAGGGTGGACAGGCGGGTCATCCACGAACCGGCGAACGCGGTCCGGACGATGTGGGAGCTCCAGAGCTCGCTGAGCCGGTCGACGGCGTCTGTCGGGTTGGCGGCCAGGACGACCCCGTTCAGCGCCCCCACAGAGGTGCCGACGATCAGGTCGGGCTTGATCCCGGCCTCCCCGAGGGCGCGCAGCATGCCGACCTCGTGGGCGCCGAGAACCCCGCCGCCACCGAGTACGAACGCCGTCTGGTTCACGTCAACCAACCTATGCCTTGTGTTTCACGGTATTCACGGGATGAGCAGGAGTTTCCCGGTGGTCCGGCGACCCTCCAGGTCGTCGTGGGCCTGCCGGGCCTCGGCCAGCGGGTAGCGCTTCCAGACCGCCACGTCGAGCGACCCGTCGGCGACCCAGCCCAGCACGTCTTCCGCCCGCTCCAGCAGTTCCGGACGGGTCGCCACATAGTGGCCCAGGGTCGGGCGGGTGACGAACAGCGAACCGGCCGCGTTGAGGCGCTGCAGGTCGAACGGGGGAACCGGGCCGCTGGCGGCGCCGTAGAGGGCCAGGACGCCGCGGGGGCGCAGGGCCGCCAGGGAGTCCTCGAAGGTGGTGGCGCCGACGCCGTCGTACACGACATGACAGCGTTTGCGCACGTCGGCGGCCACGTCGGCGTAGCGGAGGACCTCGTCGGCGCCGGCCGCGCGGGCGAGTTTCCCCTTGGCCTCCGAGGAGACCGTGGCGATCACGTGGGCGCCGCGGGTCTTGGCCATCTGGGTGAGCAGCAGGCCCATGCCACCGGCGGCGGCGTGGATCAGAACCACGTCGTCCGGCTGGATCGCGTAGGTCGAGTGGGTCAGGTAGTGGGCGGTCATGCCCTGGAGCATCACCGCCGCGGCCAGGTCGAGTTCCAGCGGGTCGGGGACCGGGACCAGTTTCTCCGTCGGCACGACCTGCTTCTCGGCGTAGCTGCCGAGCACGTTGGCCCAGGCCACCCGGTCGCCCACGGCGACCTCGGTGACGCCGGGGCCGGTGGCGCTCACCGTACCGGCGCCTTCCGAACCTGGCACGAACGGGGTGGCGAGGGGATAGCGGCCCTCGCGGTGGTAGACGTCGATGAAGTTGACGCCGCTCGCGGCGACCTCGACCAGCGCCTCGCCCTCCCCGGGAACGGGATCGGGCACCTCCGCGTGGTCGAGAACCGATGATCCGCCTGGTGTGGTGATGACGATCGCTCGCATGGCGCCTGTTCTACCCGTTGATCTGGCCTCTGAGCTCGAAGTCGTCGAAGGCCAGCTTGATCGACGACTCCCCGTCGGCCTGGACCCGGCCGATGATGCCGACGTCGCCGGTGGCGAGGCCGTTGTTGTCGATGGCCGTGGCCACCTGGTTCCCGTTCACCCACATGGTCAGCGTGACGGTCTTGTCGGCGCCGGGCTCGCAGGAGACGGTCAGGCTGTTCTTGCCGCTCGGCAGGTCGACGGCGCCCTTGGCGATGATGCCGCCGGAGCCTCCGGAGACCCGGCGGATGCGGGCCTCGCCCGAGCTGTTCAGCAGGAACTCGTAGCGATTGGCCTTGTAGTTGTTGTCGCTGCCCCGGCAGAAGAGGCCGTATTCGCCGGTGCCGACCGGCTCCTTGGCCTCGGCGAAGACGCTGATGAGCAGGTTGAGGGGGGTGACCGGGGTGGGCGAGGGGCCGGGGTCGGCCTTCTGCACCGCGACGAACGGGATCGGCGCCGGAATGATGCCCTCGGGGTTCTCGGTGTTGAGGTCCAGCGCGTAGGTGCCCTGGGGGGTGTATCCGTAGACGGAGCCGTTGTCGGGGTCGTAGGTGCCAGACCAGTCGCCGTTGCTGGTGAAGTCCTCCAGGTAGAGGCGGGACAGGTGCTCCGGCGGGCCGCTCGGCCCGGCCAGGGCGCGCACGCCGATGATGCCCGCCGTGATCGCGACCGCCGCGGCCACCGCGACCCCGGCGATCAGGCGGCCCCGGTTCGGAGTGCGCTGCCGCAGGGTCGGCGCGCTCTGCTTCCAGGTCTGCGCCACCGTGTGCTGGGCGATCTCCGGGGTGACCCGGCCGACCATGCTGTCGAGGAGCTGCTGGGCGGTCGGGCGCTTGCCCGGGTCCTTGTCGAGCGCGGCCAGCACGAGCTGGCGCATCTGCGGTTCGAGGTTGTCGAGCACCGGCTCGGCGTTGAGCACCTGGAAGATCACGGCGGGCAGCGCCTCGCCGTTGAAGGGGGCCTTGCCGCTGGCCGCGAACGCCACCAGGCAGCCCCACGAGAACACGTCGCAGGCGGGGGAGATGGCCTCGCCGCGCAGCACCTCGGGCGCCATGTAGCGGGGGGTGCCGACCAGCTCGCCGGTGTGGGTGACCCCGCCGAACGTGTCGAGCGCGCGGGCGATGCCGAAGTCGATCACCCGGGGGCCGACGTTGGAGAGCAGCACGTTGGACGGCTTGAGGTCGCGGTGCACGATCCCGGCGGAGTGGATCGCGGTGAGCGCGGTGGCCACCCCGACCGCCAGGGCCTCCAGGCTCGACCCGGTCAGCGGGCCCGACTTCTCCACGGCCTGTTCGAGGTTGGGGCCGTCGACGTATTCGGTGACGACATAGAGCTGCTCGCCGTCGAGGTCGGCGGCCAGCACGGCGGCGGTGCAGAAACGGCGTACCCGCTGGGCCGAGTCGGCCTCGCGGCGGAACCTCACCCGGAAGTTCTCGTTCTGGCTGTACTCCGCGTTGATCACCTTGACGGCGACCTTGCGGCCGGCGTCGTCCTGGCCGAGATAGACGGTGCCCATACCGCCCCGGCCGAGGCGGCCGGTGATGCGATAAGGCCCTATCTGCTGAGGTTCGTTCGCCACGACGACCCACCGTACAGAAACCAGGGGAAATGAACTACGTCATACCCTGACGTTCGAACTTGCGTTCAAGGCGCTGTGAACATATGTTCGATACAGCACCGCCCGCCCACTTCCCCCGGGTGGCGATCACAGGCAACTGAGAGCCATCGGGAGAAGGTCCGTGAGCAGACTCTATGGCGATCCGATAGAGGTATGGGTCAAAGACGGCCAGCCTGTCCGGTTTGTCTGGCGTGACCGCCTCTATGTGGTCCGGCAGATCCTCGACCACTGGGTGGTCGCCCGGGAATGGTGGAAAACCTCCGAAACCGATCCCGGCGAACGCCGGTTCTGGCGGCTGGAAGCCCAGACGGGCACCTATGAACTGCGGTTCGACACCGCCACCGACGCGTGGCTGCTGCTGCGGGCGTGGGATTGATGGGGCCGTTCCGGCACCTCCACGTCGCTTCGGCCTACTCGTTGCGGTACGGCTCCGCGTTCCCACCGGCCCTGGTCACCCGCGCGGTCGAACACGGCATGGACGCCCTCGCGCTGACCGACCGCGACGGCCTCTACGGCGCGATCAAACACGTCCGGGCCTGTCACGAGGCGGGCATCGGGGCCGTCGTCGGCGTCGATCTGGCCCTGTCTGATTCTGGGTCCGATGACGACGACCGCATCGTGGTTCTGGCCAACCACGACGGCTGGGGCGACCTGTGCCGTCTGGTCACCGCCGCCCACTACGCGGGCGAACGCGGCGAACCCCGGGTCACCATGGACCTGGTTGGTCAGCACGCCGCCGACGGCAGGTTGACCGTACTGCTCGGCCCGCGCTCGGAGGTCGGCCGCGCGGTCGCCGCCCGCCGCGACCAGCAGGCCCGCGACCTGCTCCAACGCTGGCGCGCGGCGGTGCCGGGCGCCGCTGTGGAGATCGTCGACCTGTACGGCTACCGCGACGTCAACACCGCCACCCACCTGCTGGCCCTGGCCGACTCCCTGGGCCTGCCCGCGATCCTCACCAACGCGGTCAGGCACCTCGACCCGGCCGACTACCAGGTCGGCAACGTGCTGGACGCGGCGCGCAAACTCGTACCGCTGCATGGAAGGCACGTGGAGTCGTCGTCGCACGCCTACCTGAAGAGCGGCGAGGAGATGGCACGCGTCGCCCTGCGCGTGTGCGGCGGCGACCAGGCGCGGGCGACCCGGCTGCTCGGCGTGACCTGGCGCGCGGCCGAGGCGTGCGTGCTCGACCCGGTGGAGATCGTGCCGCTGATCGACGAGGTCGATCCGGTGGTGCACCTCCCGGAGATCGGCGGCGATCCGATCCCGCTGCTGCGGCACCGGTGTGAAGACGGCCTGCTCGACCGGGGCCTTCGGAACTCGCGGGATGCCAGGGACCGGTTGGCCGCCGAGCTGGCGATCATCGAGAAGAAGCGCCTGTCGGGCTACTTCGTCGCGGTCGCCGGGATCACCGACATGATCCGCGGCATGGGCGTCCGCTGCGCGATCCGGGGTTCGGGCGCGGGCAGCCTGGTGAACTACCTGATCAAGATCGGCGAGGTCAACCCGCTGGAGCACGGCCTCCTGATGGAGCGCTTCCTGTCCGAGGGCCGCGTCGGCCTGCCCGACATCGACGTGGACGTCGAGTCGGCCCGTCGCCTCGACTGCTACCGGGCGATCCTCGATCGGTACGGGGAGTCGCGCGTCGCCTGCGTCTCGATGATGGAGACCTACCGGGCCCGCAGCGCCATCCGCGACGTGGGCGCCGCGATGGGCCTGCCGCCCCACGAGATCGACGCCATCGCCAAGGCTTTTCCCCATGTGCGCGCTCGTCAGATTCGTGCGGCTTTGGACGACCTGCCGGAACTGCGCGACAGTGGCCTGAACGACCGGGCGCTGGAAACGGTCTTCCGGCTGGCCGAACGCCTCGACGGCCTGCCCCGGCACATCGCGCTGCACCCGTGTGGCGTGCTGGTCGGGAACATGGGCCTGCGCGGCCGCACCCCGGTCGAGCGCAGCCTGCTGGAGTTCCCGATGTCGCAGTTCGACAAGGACGACGTCGAGGACGCCGGACTGCTGAAGCTCGACGTCCTGGGCGTGCGGATGCAGTCGGCCATGGCCTACGCGCTCGACGAGATCCACCGGGTGGACGGGCTCGAAGTCGATCTCGATGCGGTTCCGCACGACGACGCGGCGACCTACGACATGGTGCGCGAGAGCCGTACCATCGGCTGCTTCCAGATCGAATCCCCAGGTCAGCGCGAACTCGTCGCGAAACTGGAACCCCGCACCATGCACGACCTGATCGTGGACATCTCGCTGTTCCGCCCCGGCCCGGTCAACTCCGACATGGTGACCCCCTATCTGGAGTCCCGGCACGGCTTCCGCCAGGCCGTCTATCCGCACCCGGCGTTGCGCCCGGCCTTGGCCGAGACGAACGGCGTCGTCGTCTTCCACGAGCAGGTCCTGAAGATCGTCGACATCATGACCGACTGCGGCCTGTCGGAGGCCGAGAGGGTCCGCCGCACGCTGTCCTCACCGGCCGGACGCTCCCGGGTCCGGACATGGTGGGAGATGAACGTCCGCCCCGAGTTCGACGCCGCGACGGTCGAGGAGACCTGGCGGGTGCTCGACGCGTTCGGCGCGTTCGGCTTCTGCAAGGCCCACGCGGCCGCGTTCGGCCTGCCCACCTACCAGTCGGCCTGGCTGAAACGCCACCACACGGCCGCCTTCTTCGCCGGCCTCCTCACCCACGAACCGGGCATGTACCCCAACCGCGTCATCCTCGACGAAGCCCGCCAATGCGGCGTGGAAGTGCTGCCGCTGGACATCAACCGCTCCGCCCGCGACTGGCGCGTGGAGAAACTCGCCCCCGGCGTCGCCGACCCGCCGTTCTACGGTCGCGGGTACGGCCTCCGCGTCCCCTTCTCCGCCATCAAGGGCATCAGCACGGCCGAGATCGACCGCATGATCGCGGGCCGGCCCTACGTCTCGATGTCCGACTTCTGGGACCGCGCCCGCCCGTCCCGCCCCGTGGCCGAGCACATCATCGAGGTCGGCGGCCTGGACGCGATCCACGACCTGCGCCCCGGGGAACCCCGCTGGCGCCCCGGCCGCCTGACCCGCCGCGACCTGATGGCCCAGGTGGGAGCCCTCGACCGGGCAGGCGGTCAGGGCTCGGGCCAGCTGCCGATGAACTTCGCCGACCACGTGGTGCCGGGTGAGTTCCCGGAGATGAGCGAGGCCGAAGCGGTCGAGGCGGAACTGAGCGTCCTCGGCCTGGACGTCACCCGCCACGTGATCGCCTTCCACGACGACTTCCTCGACGCCATCGGCGTGGTCCGCGCCCGCGACCTCCTCCGCCAGCGCAACGGGGCGGAGATCCTGGTCGCCGGAGTGAAGGTGGCGACCCAGACCCCGGCGGTCCGCTCCGGGCAACGCGTCATCTTCACGACCTTGGACGACTCCACCGGCCCCATCGACCTGACCTTCTTCGAGTCGGTCCAGGCGCACACGGCGGCGACGGTGTTCGGGTCGTGGCTGCTGGTGGCGCGGGGGGTGATCCGGCGTACCGGCCGTCGCGGGATCTCGATGCGCGCCGTCCACGCCTGGAACCTGCCCGACCTGGACCGGCTGTGGCGAACCCACGGCATCGAAGCGGTCCGCGACCTCCTCGCAGACCGCCCGGGAGAGACGCGGGGCGCCATCGGCGGCAAGAAGATCACCTACGAGAACGGCTACGAACTGTCGCCCTACGCCGACCTGGGCGTCAAGGAACCCCAGCGGGTGTTGTGGCACGCCAGCATGGGCAGCTCGGGCGCGGGGCCGAACCGGGTGACTGCGGGACACTGATTCGCCTTCCGATACATTTCGCCCGATAAACGGTACAGAACGCCATCCCTTTCCGGCGGGCCCGCTCGTGATAATCGAGGACCGAATCGCGAAAGAAGGCACACCTCATGGTTCTTCGATTACGCCGGATTCTCATCATCGCCTTGGCGCTTCCCGGGCTGCTCTCACTGGTGGGCGGTGTCGCCCAGGCCGAGCCCGAATCGCGCCCCGACATCAACGTCACCGGGCTGGTGGAGACCACAGGTGCCACGATCTGTCCGGGAGACTCGCCGACCGTGCGAGCGACCATCCATAACAGTGGGCAGGCGCCTACCGGGGCGTTCGACTATCGCTGGGAGGACAACGACGGCGTCGTGGAGACTTCCACGCATACCGACATAGCGGCCGGCGGGTCGGGCGTCGTCGATCTCGTACTTCCGGATATCTCAAAAGGCACGCACATCGTCAAGTTCATCGCCGATCCCGATCGGGAGATCAGGGAATCCGAGGAGGGGAACAACACCAGGACCGTGAAACTGACGGTGAAGGAATGTGTTCCGCCCGGACCCCATCCCGACATGGCGGTCACCGCGATGTCGATCCTGCCGGGAGTTCCGCTCTGCGCGGGGAATTCGCCGACGGTTCGGGCTCTGATCAAGAACAGGGGCACCGTCGAGACCGGTTTCTTCAACATCCGCTGGGTGGACGACGCCGGCACGATCTTCGACGGAGGACATTTCAGCATCCCGGCCGGAGCCGTCGACAGCCATGACCACATCTGGCACGACATCACCGCAGGCGTTCACACAGTTTCGTTCACCGCCGACTTCGACGGCGGCATCCCCGAGGACAACGAGAACAACAACAGCCGGACTTTCACCTTCACAGTCCAGGAATGCGGAGGCAGCTGAACATCTCAATCGGGCTTCGATAACACGATTCCCGATCGGCGGACGGACGGATGATTCGTATCCTTTGCCCAGGTGCTGTTAATCGGCGGTAAAGCGGTGAGGCCATGGCCGGCAGCCGGAAATCGTCTG
Source organism: Herbidospora mongoliensis (assembly GCF_001570545.1). GTDB lineage: Bacteria > Actinomycetota > Actinomycetes > Streptosporangiales > Streptosporangiaceae > Herbidospora > Herbidospora mongoliensis. Next base: position 555,641 of record NZ_BBXD01000010.1, read on the forward strand.
ACCTGACGCAATTGGATCCCGTGTGGATCGCCATGTCGCGGTTCGCCGCGATGATGCGCGGTTCAGTGGCGGTCGTGGTGGCGATCGGTGCCCCGCTCACGACCGAGCCCGAGATCTCCCCTTACTGGCTCGGCCTGGCGCTGACCGCGTTCTGCGCCTGGACCGCGGTCTACGTGCGCAGTTGCTGGACGCGGGGGCTGACCGCCGGGGTGATCGCGGTCGACATCGCGCTCGTGTGCACGTTGTGCCTGCTGATCCGCCATCTGGTGCCGCCGGAGATGATTCCCGGCGGCACCGGCTGGGTGTCCGCCGTGGCCAGCCTGACCGCCATCTGCGCCCAGCTCGCCGGGCGCCCGCCGGTCTCGGTCCCGGTCGGCCTTCTCGTCCCGGCGGCCTATCTGATCGGGGCCCGGCTGGCGGAGTCCGCCGACGGCGGCGTCCCGCACACGATCACACTGGCCATCCAGACCCTGGTCGCCGCCGCGGCGATGCTCGTCGCGACCCGGACCGGCGTCGCCGCCTCGCACGCCTTCACCGCCCTGCAACGGGAGGAGCGGCAGGCCGAGATAGAGACCGCGGAACGCGCCGACGCGCTGACCCAGCTCCGTCTGGTGCACAACGGCCCGCTCACCACCCTCACCATGGTCCTGCACACCGAGACCGACGTCCCGACTCCGACCCTTCGCCGTCACGCCGCCGCCAACCTCGCCGAGCTGCCCCGCCTGGCCGCCGCCCGCGACGGTCAGGCCCCAGACGCCCGCCTGGACGAACGCCTGGCCCAGGTGGTGGTCTGGTACGAACCCCAGCTCCGGGTGACCGCCACCACACACCCGTGCCTGGTCCCCGACCTGGTCGCCGACTCCTTCGGCGCCGCCGTCCGCGAGTGCCTGGAGAACGTGGTGCGGCACGCCGGAGTCGCCGACGCGCGGCTCACCCTCGCCGAGGAACACGGGGAGGTGGCGGTGACCGTGGCCGATCAGGGCGCCGGCTTCACGCCCGCTCTGGTCCCCGCCTCCAAGTTCGGCCTGCGGGGTGCGGTGATCGGCGCGATGGAAGAGACCGGTGGTGGCGCGGCAGTCATCTCCGCGCCCGGCCTGGGCACCCGGGTGGAACTGCGATGGCCCCGTGAGTAGTGTCTCGACGGTCCGGGACCGCTTCGACCAGGGCGCGCTGGGCGCCGCCCTGCTGATCGTGTTCGCCTGGCACCTCGCCAACGACCTGCCCGCCTCGCTGGCCATGCCGAACCGGACGGCGGGCCTGGCGCTGTGGCTGGCCTTCACCGTGCTCGCCCTGATCTCCTCCTGGGTGATCCTGCGGGGCGGAGGCCAGGGTCCGGCCCTGCCGGTCTTAGTGATCCCGCCGCTGCTCGCCGGGGTCGTGGCCACCGCTCTGCTCCTGCCGCCTACCGACCAGCATGTGCTCCAACCGAACTGGTGGTTCGCCTCGGGCAGCTGGGTGGCGCTCATCGCGCTCTGGCGACGGAGCCTGTGGGAGATCGTCCTGTACGGCGTCGTCAACACGCTGATCGGGCTCGGCATCGTCATCGCCGACGACCACGTGGACGCCGCCGGGCTCGGGCAGTTGCTGGTACTGGGCCACGGCGTGTGCATCATCCCCGTCGCGCTGTTCGTCGGCTGCCGCATGCTGGTGGACGTGGGCCGGGGCACCGCCTCCACCCAGGCCGCCCAGGCCAGGACCGCCACTCTGCGACTGGCCGCCGAGGCCGTGGCCACGGCCAGAGCCCGCCGCTACGAGATGGTCCAGGAGACGGTCTCCGCGCTGCTGGGCGAGATCGCGTCCGGCCGGATCGACCTGCACGAGCCCGCCACACAGCAGCGGATCCGGGTCGCGGTGGCGCGGCTGCGCCGTCTGATGGTCGAGACCGACGACGTGCCGGAGGCGCTCATCCACGAGCTGCGGGCCTGTGCCGACGCGGCCGAACGGCGTGGCGTCGAGGTCGACCTCCAGGCGCCGGTCGGGTCGATTCCGGCGTTGCTACTGGCCGAACGCCACGCGCTCACCGAACCGATCATCAGGGTGCTCGCGGCGACCGAGACCCATGCCCGGGTGACCACAGTGTCCAACGCGGAAGAGGTGGTGGTGGCCGTGATCGCCGATGCCGCCATGCCGCCGCTGATGCCTTCTGACCACGGGACCGTGCGGGTGAACTACGACATGGAAGGAGACCTGTTGTGGGCCCAGGCCAGGTGGAGCGTCCCGTCACCGCCGCGATAGTGGAGGACCTCGAGGTTGTGGTCGAGGGCGTCCGCTCGTGGGTCGCCGCCGATCCGGGGCGGCGGGTGCGGGTGACCGCCGTCGTCGACACCATCGAGGCCCTGCTCGAGGGCGACGGCCGTACCGCCGACGTGGTGGTGCTCGACCTCGACCTCGGCAGGGACATGGTCACTGACCGGGTTCCCGAACTGAGCGACCTCGGGTTGCGGGTGGTGGTGTTCTCGGTGCACGTCAAGCCGCTGGTGGTGCAGGCCGTAATGGACGCCGGCGCCTGCGCCTTCCTCGACAAACGCACCGGCAAGGACCATTTCGTCGACACCATCGCCGCGGTAGCCAAGGACGAGCCCTACGTGACGCCCTCGATGGCGGGCGGGCTGCTCCAGGGGGCGCGGCTTTCGGAACGGGAGCGGGAGGCGCTGGTCTACCTGTTCCAGGGGATGAGCCACGAGTCGATCGCACGGCGGATGAAGAAGCCGGGCGGCGAGGCGATCAGCCCGGCCACGGTCAAGCAGTACATCGGCCGGGCCCGGGCCAAGTTCGCGGCCATGGGCCGCCCGTGCGCCTCCAACTTCGCGCTGCTGGCGCGCTGCATCGAAGACGGCCTGATCCGGCCCGACCAAGTGGACGACTACCGGTCCACTCCTCGGTGATCCCTCCCCGGTGACCTCTCAGGGGAGGTCTTTCCTCCTGCCGCCTGGCTGGCCACGCTGAGTGATGTCGGCACGCGAGAGCAGGCGAGGGGAGGGCAGTGAAATGACGGGAGGCGAAGAGGACGGCGACGTCGCTTAGCGGAGGCGACCGAGGTCGGACAGCGGGGGAACCGAGGCGAGGGGATCGCGGCCGAGTTCTTCGCGCCAGGCGAGGAGCCTGCCGGCGACAGGGGCGCCGGGCACGTCCCCGGCCAGCGACTGGAGCGCCGTCCAGGCGACCCGGACGGTCTGGTCGAGGACCTCGCCCGGCAGTTCCGGCAGGTGGGGGAGGAGCTCCCGAGCCGGGGCCGGGATCCGCAGCAGCAGATCCCGGCCTGCGATGCGATCGCCGAGGTGGTGCTCCACCTCTTCGTAGAGACGCTTCGTACGCTCGGCCCAATCGGCTCCGTCGAACTCGCCGGGGCGGTGATCGCCCTCGATGCGAGCCCCCCACCAGCGCAGAAACTCGGCGGGAGGGCGGGCGTACACGAGACGGGCCTCGGTCTCCCGGAGTGCGGCCACGGCCTCGGGCGTGGAGAGGGCGGCAGGGCGGACCAGGACCACCGCCTGCCAGGGGGTGCCCGCCGCGGCCATCCGGGCGATGTGCGCCGTGACCGCCTGCCAGCTTCGGGTGCGCGGGCGGCTGACCCCGGTCGGTACCGCCTGGACGTGTCCTCGTCTGGTCACATCCAAATTCGGGCGTACCAGAACGAAACGCCAGCCGAGTGCCTCGGCGAGCAGCGCGGCGGCGGGGCCCGTGCCGTGCCGGCCGCCGATCACCACGATCGTCCTGGCACCCGGCCAGGAACAGGGGTGGGCTCCGGCGGGCTGCTGGCGACCACTGATCGCGTCCTGGACGAGCAGGTGGGTGGGCCAGTGCCGGGCCGCGCTGCGCCAGGTGCGATGGCCGGGATCGCCCTGCCAGCTGTACTCCTGACCGTCGTCGAGGGCGGCCCGCAGTCGGGCGAGCAGTTCGATGCGGACCTGGTCGTGGTGTTCGCCGTCGCCCTGATCGGAGGTGATCCCCGCGACGGCGGCCAGGTGGTCCAGGTCTCCGCCGGCCAGCGGCTTCTCTCCCGGCCGCAGCGTGAACTCACCGAACGTCGTGGTGGCGGTCCGGTATCGTCCGCGCGAGATGACCTGGGCCAGCCGGACCTCGAAACGCTCCGCGCCGGCCGGGTCGCGGAGCAGCACCTCGGCTGCTGTCAAGGGTGCGGCGGGCACCGGCGCGGTCAGCCCGGCCAGGTAGGGGTGGGCGTCCTCGAGCGCCCGTAACGCGGCGTCGAGGCCGTCGGCCAGGCTGGTGAGGGATCGCGACGGCATCTCGTCCTCGGGCAGCCAGTCGAGGGCTTGGAACAGCTCGGCCACCGGCACCCCGGCGAGTATCCCCAGGTCGCGGACGAAGTCGGGTCGAAGTGGCCGCTCCCCGTTGAGGATCTTCCTGACCAGGCCCTCATCACGGCCGAGCCGTCGTGCGATGGCCGAGGCCGACATGGCGGCGCCCTGCCTGCCCAGCGCGTCGAGGCAGCGGCCCAGCACCTCTCTGGCCTGTTCTCCCCGGAACGTTCCAGCAGCCATTCAGCCCTCCCGTGGGTTCCCGGGGATCGACACAGATCGGGTCGACGAACGGTACAGATCGATCTCGTATCTTATTCCGGATATCACGATACTTGCTAGTCCGAGTCACCCTTAGGAAGGCACCATGCGGAAAACTCTGCGAAATCTCATGGCCGTCGCCATGGTGATTCCTTTCCTGTCGATTCCCGCCGCTGCCCAGACCCGACCGGTCGTCGCCGCCGCCGAGAAATGCGCCGACATTCATTTCTACGGACTTCGGGGGACCGGCGAGCCGCTGGCCGACGAGAATCCGGACCGGCCGCTGAACATGGGAGGGCCGGTCAAAGCGGTCTTCGACGAATTCAAGAAGCGGCTGCCCGGCATGACGATACAACCTGAGGCGATTCTCTATCCGGCGCGTGCCATCGACCCGGACACCAAGATCAAAGACTATGTGCCGGAGTTCCTGAAGCTCTCCGCCAGCGTCAGGGACGGCGTCGGTCTGCTGAACACGGCCGTCGAACTCCGGGCTGCCGCCTGCCCGGGGGAGGCGATGGTGCTCGTCGGTTACAGCCAGGGAGCCTGGGCCATCCAGGCCGTGTTAGGGCAGCTCAAGCCATCGGTACGGAAGAACATCAAGGCCGTGGTGTTGATCGCGAGCCCCAGGTTCATGGCCAAGGACAAGTTCCGCGCGGGCGACTTCGATCCGGCGAGACAGAAGAATCCCGACGGCTCCGTCCACGGGATCGTCTTCTGGAAGGAAATCCCCTCCTGGGTGAATCAGGCCAAGACGTACTGCCGGGCGAAGGATCCGATCTGCGCCTACGACTTCGACGAACTCAAGCGGTTCCTGAACTGTTACGAAAAGAACGGTGGCAAACAGGGCGTCTGTGAGCACATGAAATACGGGACGTACCAAAAGGAGGCCGGAAAGTGGCTGGCCTCGCTCTTCAAGCGGCCTGACCTGGTGGTCACCGGGATATCTGGGATTCCGGACAAGATCTGCGTGGGTGATTCGGTCACACTCCACCCGAAGATCTCGAACAAGGGGTCTGCGGCCAGTCCGGGATTCTGGGGGAAATGGACGAGCAGGGCGGCGAGTTTTTCCCGGCGGCACCCAGGAGTGGCGGTAGGCAAGACGATAACCGGCACCATGCTCAAATGGAACAATGTACACAAGGGCACCTATAAGGTGACGTTCACCGCTGATTCCCGCAAGGACGTCGCGGAGTCGAACGAGGGCAACAACACCCTCACCCAGTCCTTCACGGTCCAAGAGTGCACCTCGGCCGCCCTGCCCGACCTGCGGGTCACAGAGGTCATCGACCTGAAGCGCGATCCGCTCTGCGCGGGCAGGTCGCCGACGTTCCGCGCGTACATCCACAACGAGGGCTCGTCCCGGAGCGAGTTCTTCAACATCCGGTGGATCGTGGACGGCGGCGCAACCTTCGACGGCGGGCACTCCAGCATCGGCGGCGGCTCGACGGACACCCACGACCACATCTGGAAGAACATCACCGCAGGCCGGCACACACTCCGGTTCATCGCCGACTTCGACAACCGGATCAAGGAGTCGGACGAGGGCGACAACGCCCACACGCTCACGTTCGACGTCGGGACCTGTGAAGGCGGGGGCGACGACGGGAATCCGCAGCAGCCCGCGGTCCCGAAGGCCCCCGGCAACGTCCACATCGACAGCTTCTACGGCTTCCTCGCCTGGAGCGACAACTCCTCCGACGAAGACGGTTTCCGGGTCTACCAGAACGACACGCTGGTCGCCACGCTGGCGGCCGGCACCACCGAGTTCCGCGGCACCCTGATCCTCAACCGCGGCGACGTGCTCTCCGTGACGGCCTTCAACAAGGCGGGAGAGTCCGCGCGGGCCTCCACGACCGTGTAGTGACACCGGCGGGCACGTTCTCCTGCGGGGGAGTGAACGTGTCCGCCGAGGTGGCGTTCTATTTCGACGCCGCGATCGCCTGACGGCTCATGACGCGGACCATGCGCGGAGACGAGACCTCCCACACCGTCGCCGCGCACAGCATGGCCGTCACCGCTGCCGCCGTGAGTTCGCGGACGCCCAGTCCCGTCAGGTTGGTGTGGGTCGCGTGGCTTTCGGCGGTCAGCCAGAGCGTTGTCAGGCCGGCCGCCCACCAGCCGCCCAGCAGGAGCAGCCAGCGCAGTCGCGAGTCCTTGCCCGACTCCCGCCAAGCCTGGTCGGCGAGGATCATGGGGGCCACCAGGTTCACCCCGGGGACCAGCCACGCCGCCGTCGCCGTCAGCTTGCTGGTTCTCGTCGCTGAGGACAGCCAGCTCAGGTAGCTGCCCGCCGCGAACAGGGTCGTCACGACCACGGCCATCACCAAGACGGCGAAGATGGTCACGTCGCCGACGACCGCCTGGGCTCCCGGCGCTTTCGGGTCGCCGCCGAAGACCGCTACCTCCTGGGCGAGGTCGCGGCCGCGTAGTTCCTCGAAGGTCACCAGGGCCGCGAGGGAGGTGATCTGTATGGTCAGCGCGGCATAGACGCCGAACTCGGATCTCTGTGGCGTATGCACGGAACTCTCCCCCCGGTGTTACTTGATCCCTACGTTTCCAGGGAGAACCTCCGCTAATCCGGTCAACTCACGACACCGGACTCCCAGGCCCATGCGGCGACCTCTACGCGGTTCCGCAGACCCAGTTTCGACTGGACGCTCGCGAGGTGCGTTTTGACCGTCGACAGCGAGACGAACAGCTCGGCGGCGACCTCCTGGTTCGTCCGGCCGCGGGCGACCAGGCGGACCACGTCGAGTTCGCGGTCGGTCAGCGATTCGGGGGGAGCGACCGGTTGACGCGGGCGGGCGAGGTGGGCGAGGAGACGTACCGTCACTGAAGGGGAGACCAGCGCGTCGCCCGCGGCGGCGGCGCGGACCGCTTCGATGAGCAGGGCGGGGCCGCTGTCCTTCAGCAGGAAGCCGCAGGCTCCTGCCCGGAGCGCGCCGTAGACGTAGTCGTCGAGGTCGAACGTGGTGACGATGACCACCCGCATCGGGTCGGGGACCCCCGGCCCGGCCAGCAGGCGGGTGACCTCGATGCCGTCGAGCTTCGGCATGCGGATGTCGAGCAGGCACACGTCGGGACGCAGTCGCCGGGCCTCCGCGACCGCCGCCGCGCCGTCGGCCACCGTCGCCACGACCTCGATGTCGGGTTGCGCGTCGAGGATCATGCGAAAGCCCGTGCGGACCAGCTCCTGGTCGTCGGCTATCAGCACCTTCACCCCGGAATGATGTCATGTGTAATCCGGGCTCGACTGGCGGGACTACTGGGTGTGGACGATCCAGAGACACGATTCACCGACCTCTACGACCTGCACTACCGGGCCGTCCTCGGGTACGCCCTGCTGCGCGCCGACCGGCCCGCCGCTGAGGACGTGGCGGGGGAGACCTTCCTGATCGCCTGGCGGCGGTTCGCCGATCTGCCGCCGGAGCCGCTGCCGTGGCTGCTCGGCGTGGCCAGGAACCTCCTCCGCAAACAGCGCGACTCGGGCATCCGGGCTGAACGGCTGCTCGCCTACCTGCCGGCGGCCGACAGTCCCGACGTCGCCGATCAGGTCACCGAGCGGGAGGCGGCGCTGCGCGCGCTCGCCGCCATGGCCGAGGCCGACGCCGAGGCGCTGATCCTGACCAGCTGGTACGGCCTGGCCCCCCGCGAGGCCGCGAAGATCGCGGGCTGCGCCCCCGGCGCGTTCACCGTCCGCCTCCACCGCGCGCGCCGCCGTCTCACCGAGGCCCTGCGCCCCCGAACCCTCCAGGAGCAACCATGATCGACGACCTTGTGAAGAGCCTGCGGCCCGACGACGTGACCGAGGAGTCCTACCAGGCCAGACGTCCCGAGGACCTCCAGAAGGCCTTTGCTGCCAAGCCACGGCGCCGGACTCCGCTGCTGGTCGCCTCCGGCCTGCTCGCGGCGGCCGCCGCCGCGTTCGTGGCGTTCGCGCCGTCCGCGACGGTCGTGACGATGGAGGGGCCGCAGCAGGTGACCGTGGTGACCGAACCGGCCAAGCTGACCGCGCGGAGTGTGCTGCTGGCCGGCGCCGAGACGCTGGCGAAGACGTCGCGGGAGGCCGGGACGTACTGGCACGAGAAGATCCGGACCTTCACGACGCCGGCCGAGGGCGTGATCGTCGCGTCGACCGACGAGACCTGGTACGACGGCAGCGGCGGCAGGACCAAGCCCGCTCAGGATGTGCAGACCACCTTCGCCGACGCGAAGGCCGAGAGCGCATGGCGCGCTCAGGGCCGGCCCGGACTCCCCGGTGACAAGGAGGAGCGGTCGTTCACGGGCATGGTCCTGGCCTGGGGGATCGGTGACAAGGACGTCCGGCAGGAGGATGTGAAGAGGCTGCCCACCGATCGGGCCGCCCTCCAGAAGTGGCTCGACGAGGCCCGGCCCGACGGCGAGGACGCGGGGGCGTTCACCTTCGGCGCCGCCCGCACGATCCTGACCTCGCCCGCCTCCAACGAGACCAGGGCCGCGCTGCTGCGCATCCTCGCCGACCAGGAGGGCCTCCGCCTCGACGAGACGTCGAAAGATCCGCTGAACCGGCCGGGCGTCTCGATCACCGATGCGACGGGTGACCACACGCTCGTCGTCGACAGGGACACGGCGAAGCTGCTCGCCTATATCTACGAGGGCGAGGACGAGAAGCAGGCCGACACCCCGCCGGGCTCGGTGATGATTCCGGCCAAGAAGGGCACCGCGATCGCCTACCTAGAGTCGGGCTGGTCCGAACTGCCCGAGTAGCCGAAGGCCCCGCCGACCTCGTGATCAGGCCAAGGCCGCGCGGGCGTTGGCCCGCCATACCCGCATCACCTTCAGCGCCGCGTCGAGTTTCTCGCGGTTCTCGTCGAGAGCCTTCTGCTCGTACGCCCGTCGCACCCGCAGATAGGTCTCGGTGAGACCGGTCTCTGCCCGGCAGGTCGCGTCGGCGGCGGCGACCTGACGTTCCTCCCGGCCGGCCGGTTTCCCGGCTGGCCGGGGCTCCCACCGTTCGTCGAAGACCGCCTGGATGGGTTTCGTGTAGGCGTGCCCGCCATCTCTCATGCACGTCACCCACTCCTTGACGAGTGGCGTGACCCGCGGGTCGTCCCAGGCGGCGTTCTTGGCGTTTCCGAGCAGCTCGCCCGGGTCGGTCGGCAGATCGTCCGGGTCATAGATCTTCGTGCGGGCCACCTCGAAGCACTTGTCGGCCAAGGCCATCTGGTCACCCGAGGGCTGGTGCTCGAAACGCACGTTCTTCTGCCGGACCAGCCGGGGATCGGGTGCCTCGCGGGGATATCCGTCCCGGGCGGCGGTCCCGGGATCGAGGGACGTGACGTGGTCGACTTCCTCGAAGTCGTTCACGCCCCAGGTCGAGAATGTCCCGTCGACCCACTGGGGATGCCCGCGCTCGCGCATGCAGTCTCCGATCGCCGCGTCCTGGCCGAGGGTCAGGTCGGCCAGGTACCTCGCCGTCGGCACATAGCGGTCGAGCGGCATCGGCCCGTCGGCCGCCCCGGCCGCATCCGTCGCCAGGAGAGACGGTGTCGGGGAGGGCGTCGGCGCGGCGACGGGTTCGCTTCCGCAACCGGCCAGCAACAGGATGATCAGTGCACGGGGGAAGCGCATCCGATCATGATCTCACCAGCACCTCGCGGGCGTTGGCCTGCCATGCGCGGGTCGCCTTGCGGCGGGGCGGGACCTCCTCGCCCCAGTACCCGACGATCGCCCATCTGGACAACGCCTGTTCAATCCCCCTATTCGACGACCAGATCCCTGATCGTCCGCAGTTCGTCCTCGTCTCTGGGGCCCATGACGAGCAGGCTCGTCACCGGGCTGTCCCGCCACGGTGCCAGCCGCTCCTTGATCCGTCCCGGCGGTCCGATCAAGGAAATCCCGTCGGCCAGCGCGTCGGGGATGGCGGCGAACGCCTCGTCTCTGCGCCCGTCGAGGAAGAGGGCCTGGATGTGCGCGGCCTCCTCGGCGAAGCCCATGCGGCCGATGATGTCGGCGTGGAAGTTCCGCTTGGACGATCCCATCCCGCCGATGTAGAGGCTCAGCATCATCTTGACCACGTCCAGCCCGGCCCTGACGTCGTCGGTGATCAGCACCATGACCATGGCCGCGATGTCGAATTCCTCTGTACGGGTGGCGAGCGCGTCCCCGTACATGGATTCGATCATGGAGGGGATGGCGAACAGCGGCAGCCAGCCCTGACCGATCTCGGCGGCCAGCGCGACGTTCTTCGGCCCTTCTGCGCCCAGATAGACGGGGATGTCCGCCCGCAGCGGATGGGTGATCAGCTTGAGCGGCTTGCCCAGCGGCAGCGGCAGCGGATAGTGCGGCCCGTCGTTGGTAACAGGTTCCTCCCGCCGCCAGATCTTGCGCATGATCTCGACGTACTCCCGGGTCCGGGCGAGCGGCCGCGCGAACGGCACCCCGTACCACCCCTCGACCACCTGCGGCCCCGACGCCCCGAGCCCGAGCAGCAGTCGCCCGCCGGTGAGGTGGTCGAGGGTCATCGCGGTCATCGCGGTCGCCGCCGGGGTCCGCGCGCTGAGCTGCACCACCGAGGTGCCCAGCTTGATCCGTGAGGTCTGGGCGCCGTACCAGGCCAGGGGGGTGAAGGCGTCACTGCCGTAGGCCTCGGCCGTCCACACCGAGTCGTAACCGAGCCGCTCGGCGGCCTGCACGAGGGCGGTTGCGTCGGAGGGGGTGCGCTGCCAGTAACCGAGATTCAGACCCAGCTTCATACCGCGAAACTAGAACACGTTCTGGATCAGTGGAAGGCCGCCGGGTCAGTGGAGGACGTGCTCGTAGGCCCTGGCCAGATGGGCGGTGACCGCTTCCACCGCCTCGTCGGCGTCGCCCGCTTCGATGGCCGTGTGGATGCGCCGATGGTCCGACTGAAGATCGTCCGTGTGGCCCAGTCGCCGTACCGCCTCGACCGCGTTGGACACCAGCGCGTCCCGCAGCGCCCGCATGACGGCGGACAGCAGCCGGTTCCCCGCCGCGTCCGTCAGTGCCACGTGAAACGCGATGTCGTGCGTCACGAACTCCTCCGGTGACGCCGCGCCGTCCATCGCGGTCAGGGCCTCCGCCATCGCCGGAGGGGCCGAGGTCACCCGCGCCGCCGACCACCGTTCGATCATCAGCCGCGTGTCCAGGACCTCGCGCGCCGACATCGTCGCCAGCCCCAGGTTCAGCCGCAACAGGTCGGCCAGCGTCCCGGCGGGGCGCGAGATCAGCACCGCTCCCGCATCAGGCCCCCGCCCCACCTGCGACGACACCACGCCCAGCGTCTCCAGCACCCGCAGCGCCTCGCGCACCGACGACCGGCCCACCTGCAACTGCCCGGCCAGCTGCCGCTCGCCGGGCAGCCGGTCGCCGACCGTCAGCCCGTCAGCCGCGATGCGCTGTTCGATTTGAGCGAGAACCGCTTCGAACGTCCGCACACGTGGTCCTTCCGCCGGAAAGGTGTATGGTCTGACCATATTTGGTCTGACCATACTTGCGGGAGTCCCGGTGCGGGTCGCGCTGTTCATCACCTGTGTCAACGACACACTCTTCCCGGACACCGGGAAGGCGGCAGTCGGGCTGCTGCGAAGACTCGGGGTCGAGGTCGAATTCCCCCTCGCACAGACGTGCTGCGGCCAGATGCACCTGAACACCGGCTATCGCGACGAAGCCGTCAAACTGGCCAACCGCTTCACCGACACCTTCGGCGGCTACGACGCCGTCGTCGCGCCGAGCGGATCCTGCGCCGCGATGGTCCGCGAGCAGTATCCCCACCTCGACATCGAGAACATCCCGAAGGTGTACGACCTGTCGGAGTTCCTGGTGGACGTCCTCAAGGTCACCGACGTGGGGGCCTACTTCCCCCACAAGGTCACCTACCACCCGACCTGCCACTCCCTGCGCGGCCTGAAGGTCGGCGACAAACCGACCGACCTTCTCAAAAACGTCAGAGGCCTGGAACTGGTCCCCCTCCCGGGCGCCGAGGAGTGCTGCGGCTTCGGCGGCACCTTCGCGGTCAAGAACCGCGACGTGAGCGCCGCGATGTGCGCCGACAAGATCGGCAACGTCATGCAGACCGGCGCCGAGGTGCTCTGCGCCGCCGACAACTCGTGCCTGCTGCACATCGGCGGCACCCTCAAACGCCAGAAATCGGGTGTACGAGTCCGGCACCTCGCCGAGATCCTCGCGTCGACCGAAGAGAGCGCCGAATGAGCGGCACCTTCGTCGGCATGCCGACGTTCCCGAAGAACGCCGCCAAGGCCGTCCAGGACAGTCAGCTCAGGTTCAACCTCCGCAAGGCCACCCACACGATCCGGGGCAAACGAGCCTCCGTCGTCGGCGAGCTCGACGACTGGGCCGAACTCCGTGAGGCCGGCAAGACGATCAAAGACCACACCCTCCGCCACCTGGACGACTATCTGATCCAGATGGAGGAGAAGGTCACCGCGGCCGGCGGCACCGTCCACTGGGCACGGGACGCCGCCGAGGCCAACCGGATCGTCGCCCGCCTGGTCAAGGAGACCGGCGAGACCGAGGTCGTCAAGGTCAAGTCGATGGCCACCCAGGAGATCGGCCTCAACGAGGCGCTCGCCGAAGAGGGCATCAACGCCTACGAGACCGACCTGGCCGAGCTGATCGTGCAGCTCGGCGACGACTTCCCGTCACACATCCTCGTGCCGGCGATCCACCGGAACCGGGCCGAGATCCGCGAGATCTTCCTGAAGCACATGGCCGGGGCGCCGAAGGACCTGTCCGACGAGCCCCGCGCCCTCGCCGAAGCAGCCCGCGTCTACCTGCGCCAACGGTTCCTGGAGGCCAAGGTCGCCATCTCGGGCGCCAACTTCATGATCGCCGAGACCGGCACGCTCGTCGTGCTGGAGTCGGAGGGCAACGGGCGGATGTGCCTCACGCTGCCCAAGACCCTGATCAGCGTGGTCGGCATCGAGAAGCTGCTGCCCACCTGGCAGGACCTCGAAGTGTTCCTCCAGCTGCTGCCGCGCAGCTCCACGGGGGAGCGGATGAACCCGTACACCTCGATGTGGACCGGCGCGACGGAAGGCCAGGAGTTCCATCTCGTGCTGCTCGACAACGGGCGCACCTCGGTCCTCGCCGACAAGGTGGGACGCCAGGCCCTCAGGTGCATCCGCTGCTCGGCCTGCCTCAACGTCTGCCCGGTCTACGAGCGCGCCGGTGGGCACGCCTACGGCTCCGTCTACCCGGGGCCGATCGGGGCGATCCTGACACCGCAGCTCAGGGGCATGGACACGCCGCTCGACCGGTCGCTGCCCTACGCGTCGTCGCTGTGCGGAGCGTGTTACGAGGTCTGCCCGGTCGCCATCGACATCCCGGCGGTGCTCGTCGACCTGCGCGGGAAGGCACGGCACACCCGTGCGGAGAAGGCGGGCATGGCCGCCGCCGGGTGGGTGTTCAACCGCTCGAAGCGGCTGGCCAAGGCGCAGCGGTTCGGCGGGCGGATGCGGAAGCTGGTGCCCAAACGACTGCCCGGCCCGCTGTCGGGCTGGACCGACACCCGAGACATGCCGGACATCCCCGCCGAGTCGTTCCGCGACTGGTGGATGAGGGAGGGGAAGCGATGAGCGCGGCGGCACGCGAGGTCATCCTGCGGCGAATCCGCTCGGCCGTCGAAGGCGCGCCCGAGGCGGAGATCGTCCGCGGCTACAAGGGCATCACCGGCGAACCGGGCGATGTCGAGCTGTTCGCCGAACGGGTCCGTGACTACAAAGCGGTCGTGCACGTCGTTCCGCGCGCCGAAGTGGCCGCGACCATCGCCGGGATCACCGCGCAGAGGTTGCTGGCCGTGCCGGAAGGGTTCCCTTCGCACTGGTACGCCCCCTCTGAGGGCGAGACCGACGGGGTCATCTCCACCTGCGCGGTCGCCATCGCCGAGACCGGCACGATCGTGCTCGACGCCGGCCCCGGCCAGGGCACCCGCGCGCAGACCCTCATCCCCGACTACCACCTGTGCCTGGTCCGGGAGGATCAGATCGTGCCGAACGTCCCGGACGCGATCGCCCGTCTCGACGCGACCCGCCCGCTGACCTGGATCAGCGGACCCTCCGCCACCAGCGACATCGAGCTGAACCGGGTCGAGGGCGTGCACGGGCCCCGGACGCTCGAGGTCGTCATCGCCATCGGGTAGTCGTACGGTATTGGGCGTGTTCGACGAGCATCTGTCCATCGCCACTGATCGGCTCGTCCTGCGTAACTTCCGTCCGGCCGACCACGAGCAGGTCCGGGCGATCGTGCAGGACGGCGCCCACCCGACCGCCCTGCCGCCGGGAGCCCCCGGTTACGCCGGCGGCATCGTCTCGTGGCTCGTGAACGGCGTCCACGAGCTGCGGCGGTCGAACCAGGGCATCCACCTGGCGATGGAGCGGCACGGCCGCATCGTCGGGGCGATCAGCCTGTTCAAGACCCATTGGGGCGCCGGGACGACCGAGGTCGGCTACGGCGTCCACCCCGCCCACCGGGGCAACGGCTACGCGCCCGAGGCCCTCGGCGGGCTGGCTCACTGGGCGCTCGGCCAGGCCCGGCTGCGGCGGGTCGAGCTGCGCGCCATCGCGGGCAACGCCGCCTCGATCCGGGTCGCCGAGAAGGCCGGGTTCACCCGTGAGGGCCTGCTGCGCGGCGCCGGGTTCGAAGACGACGGGCCCCATGACGTGGTCGTCTTCGGTTTACTCCGGGGCGATCGGCCGAGCGGGTTCCCCTCGCGGCTGGCCGGCGACCGGCTGGAGCTGCGGCCGTTCGCCAAACGCGACGCGTTCGACGTGCTGGCGGCCGTGCGGGACGACCCCGAGATCACCCGCTGGATGCCGTGGGCGGTCGACTACACGCTGGAGAAGGCGCTCGACTGGTGCACCCACCAGGCCCACACCGACCGGCGGCAGAGTGTCACCTACGCGCTCGAACCGGTCGAAGGCGGGCGGCTGGCCGGGGCGATCTCCGTGGTGCGGGCCGACCGGGAGCGCGGCGACGCCGAGATCGGCTACTGGATCTCGCCGTGGGCGCGGCGGCAGGGATACGCCGTCGAGGCCACCCGTACACTCACCGCTTTCCTGTTCGCGCAGGGGTTCGCGCGGGTGCAGCTGCTGATCGCCGAGGGCAACCTGGTCAGCCGGAAAGTGGCCGAGAAGGCCGGTTTCGCCGAGGAGGGAATTCTGCGCGGGGCCATCCCGGTTCCCGGCGGAAGAGCCGACACGGTGGTTTACGGCCTCTTGATCGGTGAGCTCTGAGCTGGGCAAACCTACGAAGAATGCCCCATTGCACGACAAGCTCGGCTATCTTTGCGGAGCAGGTCAAGCCAGGGGAGATCGTTGAGATGAGACCGCCGCTGCTGCTCATCGGGCACGGCACGCATGACGATACCGGCGTAGCCGAATTCGGCCGGTTCGTCCATCGGCTCCGTTGCCGCCTCGACCGAGACGTCGCCGACGTCTCGGGAGGTTTCGTCAGCGGGGCCCGGCCACCACTCGGCGAGTCGATCGCCTCACTCGTCGCGCGCGGCCACCACCACCTCGTCGCGCAGCCGCTGAGCCTCACGGGCGACCGCGCCGCACTGGGTGACATTCCCGGCACGCTCGCGCTGGCCCAGGAACTCCACCCGACGCTCGGATACGACCTGGGCCGCCCGCTCGGCCCCGATCCGCGCATCCTGGAACTCCTGGCCGAACGCCTCGCCGACGCCGCCGACGACATGCCCACCTTCGTGCGCGGCGCGTTCGTCGAGGAGCCCGAGCCGATCACGCCCGCCGAGACGGCGGTAGTCCTGGTCGGCCACGGCTCGCCCAGCACCGCCGCGAACGCCGAGGTCCACCGGGTGTCGCGGCTGTTCTGGGAGACCCACGCGGCCGACTACCTGACGGTCGAGACGGCCTACGTGTCCCACGCGCGCCCGGGAGTCCCCGGCGGCCTGGAACGCTGCCGCCGCCTGGGCGCCAAGCGGGTCATCGTGCTGCCGTACGTCCTGTTCGCCGGTGGAGTGCTGGAGCGCATCTGGGCCGCGGCCCTGGCCTACGGCGCCAACCACGAGGGCCTGGACATCCGCTGCGCCGAGGTCATCGGCGACTGCGAGGGCCTGGCCGACGTGGTCATCGACCGCTACGAGGAGGCCCTGGCCGGCGCCGCCGCCACCACGGCCCGCCAACGCTACGCCGACGCCCTGGCCACCGAACGGCTCCAGGAGATCTTCCCGGTCCCGGCCATCGTCTGATGCCTTCCGGCTCCAACCACGGGTCTACCGGCCGTGGGCCCGATCACCATGACCTGCGCCACCACGGGGACAGCGAGGTCGGGCCCGGCCTGGTGGACCTGGCGGTGAACGTCCGCCAGGGGATGCCTCCGAAGTGGCTCCGCGAAATCCTCGTGACGTCTTTGTCGGAAATTTCGGCATATCCCAACGCGGAGCGAGCCACCCGCATCGTCGCCGAACACCACGGCCGCGTCCCCGAAGAGGTCCTGCTGACCGTGGGCGCGGCAGAGGCGTTCACATTGCTCGCCCGGGTTCTTTCAATGGGTCGGCCAGGTCATGAACCCGCCGCCGTGCGGGAGTTCTCTACGGGGCGGCCGGATGCTGACGGTGCCGCTACCTCGCGGGTGCTGCCTGTGCTGCGGCCGGTTGTGGTGCATCCGCAGTTCACCGAGCCCGAGGCGGCGCTGCGTGCGGTCGGCTTCAACCCCGGGCGGGTGTTGCTGCCGGATCCTTTCGTGCTGAACGCGTCGCTCATCCCGGACGACGCCGATCTCGTGATGATCGGCAATCCGACGAACCCGACGTCGGTTCTGCACCCCGCCGAGACGATCGCCTCGCTTGCCCGTGAGGGTCGGTATCTGGTCGTCGATGAGGCTTTCGCCGACTGTGTGCCCGGCGAACCGGAATCGCTGGCGTCGGCCAGGCTGCCCGGTCTGGTGGTCATCCGCAGCCTCACCAAGACCTGGGGCCTGGCCGGGCTGCGGATCGGTTACGTCATCGGGCCGCCGGAGCTCATCGCCGCGATGCGGGAGGCGCAGCCGCTCTGGGCGGTCTCCACGCCCGCGCTGGCCGCCGCCGAGGCGTGCGTCTCGCCGCGGGCGCAGGCGGAATCCTTCAAGTGGGCCGAGGAAATGGCCGGTCAGCGCCAGGCTCTCATTGATGGCCTGACCGATCTGGGGGCCTATGTCGTGCCCGACCCCCAAGCCTCTTTTGTCTGTGTACGTCTCCCGCACGCCCTCCACCTCAGAACCCTCCTCCGGGCCAGGGGCTTCGCCGTGCGCAGGGCCGACACCTTCCCCGGCCTGGGCCCGGAGTGGCTACGCGTCGCGGTGCGCGACGATGAGACGACGGCCGCCTTCCTGGCGGCGCTGAAGGAGGCCCGCGATGATCAGCCCGCTTGACCCCGCCGCCATGGCCGATGCGAGAGCACACCACGACCGCCTGACCAAACCCCGGGGCGCCCTCGGCGTCCTTGAGGACGTCGCGGTCCAGCTGGCGGGTATCGCGGCCCTCTCACCCCCGCCGCTGCCCCAGCCGGTGGCGCTGGCGATCTTCGCGGCGGATCACGGCGTACACGACCAGGGGGTTTCTCCCTGGCCCCAAGAGGTGACCCAGCAGATGGTCGCCAATTTCCTGGCGGGCGGCGCGGTGGCGAACGCGTTCGCGGGCCAGATCGGCGCCTCGGTGACCGTGGTCGACGTCGGCGTGAACGGAGATCTTCCGGAGGCGCCCGGCCTGATCGCCCGCAAGGTCCGCAGAGGCACCGCCGACCTGTCGCTGGGTCCGGCGATGACCGACGCGGAAGCGGCGCGGGCCCGGGAGGTCGGCGCCGAGGTGGCCGCCCAGTTGATCTCCCAGGGAGCCAGGTGCCTGGTCACCGGCGACATGGGCATCGCCAACACGACGGCGTCGGCGGCGCTGATCTGTTCGTACACGGGCAAGAAGCCGGGCGAGGTCACGGGACGCGGGACCGGCATCGACGACGCCATGCTCGCCCACAAGATCGAGATCGTCACCCGGGCGCTGGAGGTCAACCGGGGCCGCGATCCGCTGGCCGCTCTCGGCGGGCTGGAGCACGCGGCGATCGCCGGATATCTGCTGAAAGCGGCGGAACTGCGGATCCCCGTCATCCTCGACGGCGTGATCGCCGGAGCGGCCGCGCTGGCCGCCGCCGCGCTGGAGCCCGACGCCGTCGGCTACTGGATCGCCGGCCACCGTTCGGCCGAGCCGGGCCACACCGCCGCGCTGGCCCACCTGGGCCTGCGCCCGCTGGTCGACCTGGAACTCCGGCTGGGCGAGGGCACGGGCGGCCTGCTGGCCCACCCGCTGGTCGTCGCGGCGGCCCGGGTGCTGCACGAGGTCGCCACCTTCGACGCCGCCGGCGTCACCGACAAGGAGGCCCTCGCATGACCCGCTACGGCCCCATGTACGGCCCCGACATCACGTTCCTCGGCGTCGACCGTTGCGATCTGACCGACCCCGCGTCCTTCGAGGACGCCGACGTGGTCATCCTCGGCGCGCCGTTCGACGGCGGGACCAGCCACCGGCCGGGTGCCCGCTTCGGTCCCTCGGCCATGCGTCAGGCCTGCTACCTGGGCCACGACGGCTCCCGGCCGAGCCTCGCCCTGCGTGTCGACGGTCTCAAGGACATCCGGGTCCTGGACGCGGGCGACGTCGAGTGCTTCTCCGGCGACCTGGAGACCTCGATCCGCGACATCGAGGCGGCGGTGCACACGATCGCCGCCTCCGGCGCCATCCCCGTGATCCTCGGCGGCGACCACTCGATCGCGCTCCCCGACGCCCGGGGCGTGGCCCGTCACCACGGCTTCGGCCGCGTCTCGATGATCCACTTCGACGCCCACGCCGACACCGGCGAGATCGAGTTCGGCCACCTCTACGGCCACGGCCAGCCCATGCGCCGCCTGATCGAGTCGGGCGCCATCCGGGGCGACCGGTTCCTCCAGATCGGGCTGCGCGGCTACTGGCCCGGCCCCGAGGTGCTGACCTGGATGGCCGCGCAGAACATGCGTTCCTACGAGATGACGGAGATCGTCCACAGAGGCCTTCCTGAGTGCCTCACCGAGGCCTTCACCATCGCCCTGGACGACTGCGACGGCATCTTCCTGTCCGTCGACATCGACGTCTGCGACCCGGGCCACGCCCCCGGCACCGGCACCCCCGAACCGGGGGGCCTGTCGGCCCGGGAGCTCCTCGACTCGGTCCGCCGCATTTGCTATGAACTGCCGGTCGTCGGCCTGGAGGTCGTAGAGGTCGCGCCGCCCTACGACCATGCCGACATCACCGCCCTGCTGGGCAACCGGGTCGTCCTGGAGGCCCTGTCGGCCATCGCCCGGAGACGGTCGGGCGAGCCGTGGGATCCCCGTCAGCCGCTACTGGACGGCCGCTGACGGTCTACCAGCGGCCGCCGTAGAGCTGGCCGCGCACCGCGCCACCCGGGAACTCGGCGGTGTGGAGGTTGGTGTACCAGTTCTTCGGGGCCTTGTTGATGCGCTTGACCAGCGACGACGAGGCGGTGGCGGTGCCGGCGAGACCGTTGATGCCCGCGGGGAGGCCCGCGGAGGCCGCGAAGAAGTCCACGGCGACCGGGCCGTTCTTGCCCTTGGGGGCCTTGTGGATGTGGGCCAGGGTCGGCGCGGCGATGTTCTCCCAGACGGTCGCGAAGTGGACCTTGGTGCCCTTGGCCCAGACCAGCCAGACGGCCTTGCCGTTCTTGTCGCCGACCTTCGTCCCGGGGGCCGGGACCTCCTGGCGGCCGTCGGCGATCGCGGTCAGCGTCGAACGCGAACCGGTGGCCAGCACCGTGTCGAGCTCGACCGGCTTGATGCGGTGGAGCTGGGCCCGGACGGCGCCGCCGGGGAACTCGGCGGTGTGCAGGTTGGCGTACCACGCGGACGGGTTGTTCTTGATCCGGTTGAGGAGGCCGGCGTCGTTGATCGTCACGATGCCCTTGACGGCGCTCAGGCTGGTCGGCAGCGCGCTCCCGAAGAACGGGATCTTCACGTCGCCGTTCGCGCCCTTCTTGCCCTGGTGGATGTGGAAGGCGCTGGGAGCCGCGGTGCCCTGCCAGCGGATGGCGTACTCGACCTTGTTGCCGCGGATCCGGAACGCCGCGACCGCGATGCCGTTCTTGTCCCCGACCTTCGCGCCCGCCGCCGGAACCTCGTTCTTGCCGAGCAGCGTCGCCGCGAAGTAGGCGTCGGAACTGTGGTGTCCGGACAGCGCGTTGGCCTGGGTCGACTGCGAGGTGGCCGGAGTCCCGTGCTCGTGCCCGGGATTGGCGGCGGCGGGGGTGGCCGCCACCGCGGCGGCGAGGGCGAGACCAGGGACGATGAGGGTGCGCAGCATTTCGGGAAACTCCTGTTTGTCGTTTCGAGGGTGCTGCGAATGACAGTAGGAGTTGCGATAGGCCCCGTTATGTGGTCAATTACCCACTCAACAGCAGTGTGACCGAGGTCACTCCTCATGGGTGACAAGACCGATAACGACGATCTCTTGAGTCCCGTCCCAGGCCAGCCGGTAGGTTTACTGCCTAACGAAACCTGTGCCACAACGAGGGAGAAATGGCCCCCTATCTGCTCGGCCTGCGGCTCGACGGGCGGCGGGTGCTGGTCGTCGGTGGCGGCCGGGTCGCCCAGCGCCGCATTCCCGCTCTGCTCGACGCCGGCGCCTCGGTCACGCTGGTCTCACCCAGCGCGACCCCCGCGCTCGACGACCTGATCGCCGACGGCCGCGTCACCTGGGAACGCCGCCGCTACCAGGAGGGCGACGTCGACGGCGCCTGGCTCGTGCACGCCTGCACCAGCGACCGCGCCGCCAACGCCACCATCGCCGAAGAAGCCGAGGCCAAACGCATCTGGTGCGTCCGCGCCGACGACAAGGACGCCTCCGCCGCCTGGACGCCCGCGAGCGGCCGGGTCGGCGAGATCGGTGTCGCGGTCACCGCCGGGGGAGACCCGCGCCGCGCGGCCGGCATCCGCGACGCCGTGGTCGACGCCCTCCGCGACGGCGCGATCGACGCCCGCCGCCACCGCGACAAGCCCGTCGGCGTCGCGCTGGTCGGCGGCGGCCCGGGAGACCCGGGCCTGATCACCGTGCGGGGCCGCCAGCTCCTGGCCCAGGCCGACGTCGTGATCGCCGACCGCCTCATCCCCCGTTCCCTTCTGGACGAACTCTCCGCCGACGTCGAGCTGATCGACGCCGCCAAGGTGCCCTATGGAAGGTTCCTGGCCCAGGAGAAGATCAACGAACTGCTCGTCTCCCGCGCCCAGGAGGGGAAGTTCGTCGTCCGCCTCAAGGGCGGCGACCCCTTCGTCTTCGGCCGCGGCGGCGAGGAGATGCTGGCCTGCGCCGAGGCGGGGGTCCCCGTGATCGTCGTCCCGGGGATCACCAGTGCGGTCGCGGTGCCCGCTGCGGCGGGCGTCCCGGTCACCCACAGGGGCGTCAGTCAGGACTTCCACGTCGTCTCGGTGCATGTCGCCCCCGGACATCCGGCGTCAACCGTTGACTGGAAGCTATTGGCGGGATCAGAGGGAACCCTGATACTGCTGATGGCCGTGGAACGCATAGCGGAGATCGCCGACACTTTGCTGCGTGAGGGACGTTCGCCGGAAACTCCCGTAATGGTGGTACAGGACGGTACTCTTCCCACCCAACGGGCGGTGCGCGCCACCTTGCACGACGTAGCTGAGCGCGTCCACTCCGCGGGCGTACGGCCACCGGCGATCGTCATCGTCGGCGACGTCGTCAAGGTCGGTCAGGAGATCGAAATGGTGCGAGCGGAGCGAGCCCGATGAAGGCTGCCAACCAGACACCGCGGTCCGAACCCGCAGACGAGGCCGTCATGCCCGAGGAAGAACCCGAGTCGCCCGGCGAGCAGACGCTCAGTTTCCGGGCCATCACGGACGATCAACCGCCAGAAGAACCATCTGTCGAGGACGACTTCTCCGAAGAGGAGGAGGAGTTCGACCTCCCCGAGCAGGTGTCCAGCGCGCTGACCGACGCCCTCAGCCAGCTCCGCGAGGCCGTCACCGGCCTCCATCTGGGCCTGGACGTGCCCGGCGCCGACGAAGCCCGCAAATCCCAGGCGGCGGTGCTGGCCCAGCTCGACGACTACGTGATCCCCCGCGTCCACATGAGCACCGCCCCCGCCCTGATCGTCGTCGCCGGATCGACGGGGGCCGGGAAGTCCACCCTGGTCAACACCCTCGCCGCGCAGACCGTCAGCGCCACCGGCGTCCGCCGCCCCACCACGGGCACCCCCGTCCTGGTCTGCAACCCGGCCGACGAACTGTGGTTCCAGAAGGGGACGCTGCTGAGCGGCCTCACCCGGGTCGACGAACCGGGGGAGGGCCCCGGCGCCGACTCGATCGTGGTCGCCTCCACCAAGTGGCTGCCCCACGGTGTGGCCCTGCTCGACACCCCCGACATCGACTCGGTCGTCGAGGAACACCACGACATCGCCCACCGCATGCTCGACGCGGCCGACCTGTGGGTCTTCGTCACCAGCGCCTCGCGCTACGCCGACGCCCCCTCGTGGGGCCTGCTGAAGCTGGCCAAGGAACGCGGCGCCCGCCTGGTGATCGTCCTGTCCCGGGTCCCCGCACGGTCCCGCGAGGTCATCTCCAAGCACTTCACCCGCATGCTCGACGAATACGGCCTCGGCGAGGTGGAGCGCTTCATCATCAACGAGACCTCCGTCACCAACGGCAGGCTGCCCGACGAAGAGGTGGCCGACCTCCGCATGTGGCTGTCGGAGCTCTCCGTCGACGAGCAGCGCCGCGCGCTGGCCGTCCAGGCGACGCTGAACGGCGTGCTCAACAGCTTCCGGGCCCGCGTCCCCGCGCTGGCCCGCCACCTGGAGACCCAGGTCGCGCTGCGTGCCGACCTGCGCTCGGACATCGACGCCGCGTTCTCCAGCGCCCTGTCCGAGATCGAGGAGTCGACCCGCGACGGCTCGCTGCTGCGCGGTGAGGTGCTGGCCCGCTGGCAGGACTTCGCCGGCTCCGGCGACCTGATGCGCACCCTCCAGATCCGCAAAGCCAAGAACCACGGCCCCGAACGCATCGGCGCGCTGCGCGGCGCCCTGCGCAGCGGCCTCGAATCGGTCATCAGCACCGCCGTCCACCGCGCCTCCGAGGAGGTCGTCACCCGCTGGCGCCAGCGCGCCGGAGCGGGCGACCGCCTGGCCGCCCTGCCGGGCCTGGGCCGCCCGGAGGAGGACATCGACCGCCACACCGCCCGCATGGTCGCCTCCTGGCAGGACCATGTGACCGAGCTGGTCCGCACCGAGGGCGTGACCAAGCGGTCGGTCGCCCGTCTGGTCTCCTTCGACGTGGAGTCGCTCGCTTTGATCTTCACCGTCGGCCTGCTCGGCTACGGCACCGGCGACGCCCCCGGCGGCAACGGAGCCCTGCCGCAGCGCCTCCTGCGCGGCCTGCTCGGCGCCGAGTCGCTGCGCAGCATCAGCGGAAAGGCCCGTTCCGACCTGCGCGCCCGCATCGGCTTACTGTTCGACGACGAGACGCTCCGCTACGTCGACGCACTCGACGGAGCCGGGATCCCCGACGAGGCCGCGGCCACCCGCCTCTACCAGGCCACGTACAACCTTGAGGTAGCCAGATGACGATAACCGCCGAGCCCAGGCACGGCCTCGGCACGCGGCTGGCCGCCCTGACCAGGGTGGTCGATCTCGGCCAGGGGCGCGAGGACGCCGACCTGCTGACCGAGGCGACCCAACTGATCATCCGGGCCGGCAACCGCCTCAAACTCTCCCCCGACCACACCGTCGTAGCGTTGGCAGGCGGGACGGGCAGCGGAAAGTCCTCCCTGTTCAACGCCATCTCGGGCCTGGAACTGTCGCCGACGGGCGTCCGCCGTCCGACCACGGCCCGAACCCACGCCTGCGTCTGGGGCCTGGAAGGCGCGGCCCCCCTGCTCGACTGGCTCCAGATCCAGTGGCGCCACCGCTTCTCCCGGGCCAGCGCCCTCGACAAGGACGACGGCCAGCTCCACGGCCTCATCCTGATGGACCTCCCCGACCACGACTCCATCCGCGCCCTCACCGACACCGAGGCCGACCGCCTCATCACGGCCGCCGACCTGATCGTCTGGGTCCTCGACCCCCAGAAGTACGCCGACGCCTCCACCCACCGCCGCTACGTGACCGAACTCGCCGGCCACGACGCCGTGACCGTCTTCGCCCTGAACCAGGCCGACCGCCTGACCCCCGACGAGGTCGAGGAATGCCTCGCCGACCTCCGCGCCCTGCTGGCCCGCGAAGGCGTCGAGAACCCCCGCGTGGTCGCGACCTCGGCCGTGACCGGCGGCGGGATCGTCGACCTGAGGGCCGAGTTGGCCGAGTCGGTCAGCGCCCGCCGGGCCGGCTACCTGCGCATCGAGGCCGACCTCGACCGCCTGATGCTGCGCCTGGCCAAGGACATGCCGGCCATGCTCAAGGTCGACCCGGCCATCGACCCCGCCCGCCGGGCCGGCCTGACCGACGCCCTGTGCGACGCGGTAGGTTCCCCCGCCGTCGGCGAGGCCCTGGAGAACGTCCACGGCACCCGCTCGATCGACTTCGTCGGCTGGCCCTGGGCCCGCTGGGCCGCCCGATTCCAGGGCGACCCGCTGAAGCACCTGAAGCTCGGCGACGTGAAAGAGGAGATCCGGAGCCTCGTCTCCGAATCGGTGCGCGCCCAGCCCGCCGAGGTCGACAACGCCGTCCAGGCCCTGTCGGACGGCCTGACCCAGCGCATGCCCGAACCCTGGCAGGACGCCGTCCGCGACGCCGCCCGCTCCCGGTCGGGCCAGCTGCCCAAGGTGCTGACCGACGAACTGGCCGAGATCGCGCCGCCGCTCGACCGGGTGCCCGGCTGGTGGCGGCTGGCCAAGACCTGGCAGTACCTCCTGGTGCTGCTGTTCGTGGCCGGCCTCGGGGTGACGGGGGCGATCCTGGTCTACGGGGTGCTCGAAGCCGGTGAACCCCCCGCCGAGCTGCTGGGAGACGTGGCCGCCCTCCCGTGGGTGCTGCTGATGATGGTCAGCGTGCTGGGCGTGGGCCTCCTTTCCGCCGTCGCGAGCCGCAACTTCGTGGTCATGGCCGCCGGCAAGGAGCGCGACCGCTTGGAGCGCGAAATGCGCCGCCGCGTGGCGGCCGTGGCCCAGGACCTGGTGATCGAACCGGTCGAACGCGAACTGACCAGATACAACGACTACTTCGCGGCCCTGGACACCTCGCGCCGCTAGCGGCCACGGGACCCATCGATCAGCCTGACCTGGGATGGCAGGCTGATCGAACCGCGTCCCGCGCCGACTGCCGACCTGCTCAGGTGAGCTGGACAAGTCGGCGGTTCGGATGGTCAGGCGGCCGCCGGAACCAGCTCTTCGGGCCACGACTCGGAGTCGTCCTCCGAAGGCTCGCCCGCGCCGCCCTCCAGAACGCGCAGGCCGGGCGTGTTGAGCTCCCAGTCGCGGGTGTCGTCTTCCATCCCCCGCAGGTCGTCGTCGGTGGCGGGCCCCCGCGAGACGCCACGGGCCGGGCGCTCGAAGGTGGAGATGCCCCACTTCAGGTCGTGGCCGACCGAGGTGGCCTCCACCTCGACCCAGAAGCGCTGCTCGCCCTCGCGCTCGAACTGCTTGACCCGGAGTTTGCCGACCACCACGACCGGCTGGCCCCGCCGGACCGACTGGGCGACGTGGTCGGCCAGCCCCCGGTAAGACCGGACCGTGTAGAAGGTCGTCTCGCCGTCACGCCAGGTCTGCGACTGGCGGTCGAGCACCCGGCGGTCGACGGCCACCCGCATGGAGGTGGCCCGGGACCCGTCGCCGAACGTGAACTGCTTGGGGTCGTCGGTGACGTTGCCGGTCAGCGTCACGTAGATCTCGCTCATTGCTCTCTGTCCTCCGTCTGCCCGGACCCTCGCCGGGCTCGGCACAACATTCGCCCGTTCTCCTCGGGGCGACTCGGACAGAAGCCGGCTCTGTGGATAACCCTGATCGCGCCAGAAGCCCTGTGGACAACCCCGAACACCGCCGGAAAACCCAAAAACCAGACCTGGCAGTCGTGCGCCAGATCTGGTTAGTGATCTTCAGGTCCAGGAAAAGTTGGGGGACCCGGTTCGCCGCTCCGGATGGGGAGATCCGGAAGCGGCCATCTACTAGCTGTACATCTGAGAGACGGTCGCTGGTGCGCGATGGAGGGGGCATCGGCCGTGCGCGGCCGGTACCCCGAACGCTGTCTTACCAGCGTGGGGAGGACGGCCGATGGCGACTAAACGTGTCGCTGCTAGAGCACCAGACAGATCAGGTCCAGACAACGCCCCGAGCCATGGCTGCTCCTTTCCACGCACAACCCGCTCCGATTGAGCGGTTACCTCCGTGCCGGCCATCGGAATGTGATGACCACCTCGCCCAAGGTAGCGGTTCCCGTCGCGCGCCGCACACTCCGCAACTATTGTGTTACACATCGTGAGACGCTGCGTTCAGCGGATGAGAAGCGTTTGGGGGAGCGGATGACAGCGCCCAGTCAGACCTCGGCCAAACCAATCGGGGGGCCTCCGTCACGGGCGGGCCGCTGGCCGTTGATGGCCCAGCGACGCCCGCTGGTCGGCTATCTCTTTCTGATCGTCACCATCGATCTCGCCGCGATCGTCGGGCTGGCCCTCGGGACCGTCCCCTCGATCGGCGATCTGCTGGTGTTCTGCTCGCTGATGGCCTGTGGCGCCGTGTGCATCGAGGCGACCCGGCGGCTCGGCATGCCCGCCGGGGTGTCCCGTGACCTGCTCTCGGCCTGGTGGCTGCCGGTGGCGTTGCTGTTGCCGCCGGTCTACGCGCTGCTGGCGCCGATTCCGCTGCAGATCCTGCTCCAGTTGCGGGTCCGTGCCACGGTCGCCTACCGGCGCGTGGTCACCTCGGCCGCGATCGGGCTGGCGGCGGGGGCCGCCTCGCTGGTCTTCCACTCGCAGGTCGACGATCCCGCCCGGCTGACCGAGGGGGTGGGGTGGCCGATCGTCCTGGCCGTCGGTTGCGCGGCGCTGTTCACGATCCTCAACACCGGCCTGATCGCGGTCGCCGCCCACACCGCCGATCCCGACCTCCGCTGGCGCGACGTGCTGTGGGATCGGGAGAGCCTGCTACTCGACACGGTCGAGCTGTGTCTCGGGCTGATCGTCGCGATCATGTGCGGGCTCAACATGCTGCTCCTCGTCCTGGCGCTGCCGCCGGTCATGCTGCTGCAACGCAGCCTGATGCACGCCCAGCTCCAGGCCGCCGCCCGCACCGACCCCAAAACCGGGCTGCTCAACGCGGCCGCCTGGCAGCGGGAGGCCGACACGGAGATCGTCCGGGCCCACCGAACGGGCGAGATGCTCGCCCTGCTGATCGTCGACATCGATCACTTCAAGCGGGTCAACGACACCTACGGGCACCTCGTCGGCGATCAGGTTCTGGTCGGGGTGGCGGCCACGCTGCGCAGCCAGCTGCGCGACTACGACGTCGTGGGGCGGTTCGGCGGTGAGGAGTTCGTGGTCCTGCTGCCACGGGCCGATCTGGCCGAGGCGAGGCGGGTGGCCGAGCGGCTGCGCAGCCGCGTCGGCCGCATGGCGGTGCCGGCCGACGATGCGATGATCACGGTCACGATCTCGCTGGGGGTCGCGATCATGAACGTCCACGGGCATGATCTCATTGAGCTGCTGGCCGCCGCTGACCTGGCGCTTTATCGGGCCAAGGAGCTCGGGCGCGATCGGGTCTGCCTGCCGGCCCAGCAGATGCCCCCGTCCGGAGGTAAGCCAGCAACCGCGTGCTGAGTTGGCACTAAGCTTGTTTGCATGGCCGAGTACATCTACACCATGCAGCGCGTGCGCAAAGCACACGGCGACAAGGTGATCCTTGACGACGTCACGCTGTCCTTCCTGCCCGGAGCGAAGATCGGGGTGCTTGGCCCGAACGGAACGGGCAAGTCCACTCTGCTGCGCATGATGGCCGGGATCGAACCCACCTCCAACGGCGATGCCCGCCTGATGCCCGGTTTCACCGTGGGCATGCTGCAGCAGGAGCCGCCGCTCAACGAGTCCAAGACCGTTCTTGGGAACGTCGAGGAGGGCGTCGCCGAGACCAAGGCGATGCTCGACCGTTTCAACGCCATCGCCGAGCAGATGGCCACCGACTACAGCGACGCCCTGCTCGACGAGATGGGCAAACTGCAAGACGAGCTCGACCACCGCAACGCGTGGGATCTCGAATCGCAGCTCGAGCAGGCGATGGACGCTCTGCGCTGCCCGCCGCCCGACGCCGAGGTGACCACCCTCTCGGGTGGTGAGCGCCGCCGCGTCGCGCTGTGCAAGCTGCTCCTGGAGCAGCCCGACCTGCTGCTGCTCGACGAGCCCACCAACCACCTCGACGCCGAGAGTGTCAACTGGTTGGAGTCCCACCTCGAGAAATACCCCGGCACCGTCCTGGCCGTCACGCACGACCGTTACTTCCTCGACAACGTGGCGACCTGGATCCTCGAGCTCGACCGTGGCCGTTGTTTCCCCTACGAGGGCAACTACTCGACCTACCTCGAGGCCAAGGCCGCGCGTCTGCGGGTCGAAGGTCAGAAGGACGCCAAGCGCAAGAAGCGTCTTGAAGACGAGCTTGAGTGGGTGCGTTCCAACGCCCGCGCCCGCCAGACCAAGAGCAAGGCCCGTCTCCAGCGCTACGAGGAGATGGCTGCCGAGGCCGACAAGCACCGCAAGCTCGACTTCGAAGAGATCCAGATCCCGCCGGGCCCCCGCCTGGGCACCACGGTGATCCGGGCCGAACACCTGACCAAGGGCTTCGAAGACCGGGTTCTGATGGAGAACCTCGAGTTCGACCTGCCGCGCAACGGCATCGTCGGCATCATCGGCCCCAACGGTGTCGGCAAGACGACCATGTTCCGCATGATCATCGGCGACGAGACCCCCGACAAGGGCGCGATCGTCATCGGTGACACGGTGAAGATCTCCTACGCCGACCAGTCGCGCGGCGGCATCGACCCGAAGAAGAACGTGTGGGAGGTCGTCTCCGACGGCCTCGACTTCATCAAGGTCGGCAACGTGGAAATGCCGTCGCGGGCCTACATCGCCGCGTTCGGCTTCAAGGGTCCCGACCAGCAGAAGAAGGCCGGCGTGCTGTCGGGCGGCGAGCGCAACCGCCTGAACCTCGCGCTGACCCTCAAGCAGGGCGGCAACGTCCTGATGCTCGACGAGCCGACCAACGACCTCGACACCGAGACGCTGTCGTCGCTGGAGAACGCGCTCCTCGAGTTCCCCGGGTGCGCGGTGATCACCTCGCACGACCGGTGGTTCCTCGACCGGATCGCCACCCACATCCTGGCCTGGGAAGAGGGCTCGAACTGGTTCTGGTTCGAGGGCAACTTCGCCGACTACGAGAAGAACAAGATCGAGCGCCTGGGCGCCGACGCGGCCCGGCCCCACCGGGTGACCTACCGGAAGCTGACCCGCGACTGATCGTTCGACAGTGAAGAGGGCTTGATCCGTTGCACGGGTCAAGCCCTCTCGCGTCGGTTCGCTCAGGTCGCCTACGCGGCGTCCCGCCTGATCGCGACCTTCAGCCTGTCGGGCCCCACCGGCGAATTCGTGGTCGCCAACTCTGGCTGCGGAGCAGAAACCTGCCGGGCATCATGCTCTGGCGCCGTCGACACGGGTCTTCGTCAGCCCTGGAGAGGGCCCCGGGCCGGAAGCTGAACTCATTGAAGATCTTCTTCCGTTACGGCTCCGCCCACCCCCACCCCGCCCGCCGCCTGCGCCTCACCCCGCACCCGGCGCCGACCGCCCGTTCCCGCTCCCCGCCGCGACGACAGATCTCCGGCGCCACGATCAGGAAGGCAGGGCGAACGGATCTTCGGGCACCAAGACGCCGTAGTCCTGCAACGGCATCGGATCGTCGAGCACGATCTGCTGAAGCTCGCCCGCCAGGGACAGACCGTCAGGCCGGTCGAGCACGCGCTGGCCCGGAGGCGTTCCACGGCACCCGATCGGCATCTCCGGCGCGTCGGCCGCCAGCTTTCCGTCCAGGTCCAGCAGGACACCGACCGCGTCATACACATCCGCGACGATCTCGGCCGCCTCCTCGTCGCTGACGTCAGGGTGGAGCTCCCGGAACGCCGCCCGCGCTGCCGCGAGGAAACGCGCCGGATCCACGACCACGACGTCCCGGCGCGTCCGGACGCTGATCGTCATGCCCGCTCGTAAATCCATCCTCCGAAGGTAGCCCGGACGTCATTCCCGGACGAGGCAGAACGGATGCCCCGCCGGGTCCGCGTAGACCCGCCAGCCGCGTCTGTCGCCGCCGGTGTCCAGCAGTGTGGCGCCGAGCTTGAGGACGTGGTCGTGAGCCCGGTCGAGGTCGGGGACCCCCAGGTCGAGGTGCACCTGCTGCGGGCGGGCGGGATCCGGCCAGCGGGGCGGGCGATGGTCGTCCACGCGCTGGAAGGCGAACACCAGCCCGCTGTCGGTGTGCAGGGTCGCCCAGGTGTCACCGAGTGCCCAGCGCGGGTCCGGCCGGTTCACCACCCCGCCGATGAGTGACGCGTAGAACCAGGCCAGCTCGTTCACATCAGCACAATCCAGAACCACGCACTGCAGCTTGGCGATCACGAAGAGGAGACTAGACGACCACCGCGCGGGGCATGCCGAGACGGGTGACGGCCGGTGACGTGTCAGTGATCACCTTCGACGGCGATGAGACGTTGTGGGACTTCCAGGGGGCGATGCGCCGGGCCCTGGCGCTCGCGGCGGAGCTGTTCGCGGCCGAAGGGGTGACCCTGGAGGGCCGGCCGGTCACGGCGGTGTGGCTGGCCCAGGTCCGCGATGTGGTGGCGGGCCGGCCTGAGTTCGCGAACGCGCTGATGGAGGACATCCGGCGGGTGGCGTTCGAGGAGTGTGCCCAGCGGACCGGCGCGGGCGCCGGGTTCGCCGGGCGGGTCCACGCCGAATACATGCGCGCCCGGCACGCCGGAGTCACGCTCTATCCCGACGCGCTGCCGTGCCTGCGCGAACTGAAGGCGATGGGCCATCGGCTGGCGCTGATCACCAACGGGAATTCCCGTCCCGAGCTGCTCGGACTGACTGGCCTCCTGGCCTGCACCGTGGTCGCCGCCGAGTGCGGTTACCGGAAGCCCGACCCGCAGATCTATCGACACGCGGCGACGCGACTCGGCGTCCGCCCGCGGGAATGCGTCCATGTCGGCGATCACCTCGTGGAGGACGTGACCGCCTCCGCCGAGGCGGGCATGCGCGCCGTGTGGCTCGACCGGGGCGGCGCGTCGGCCGGGCCGAGACCTGCGCGCGCATGGCATGTAGTCACTGGCCTTCTGGCCGTTCCCGCCCTTCTGCGCGCGACACCTGAATTGGACATGCCTACTCAGGTAGGCTAGGTTCTGGATAGGTATTCAGAACTCAGGGGGAGTAGACATGGACATCCAGAACGCCGTCGCACTGGTGACCGGGGCCAATCGCGGTCTGGGCCGCCACCTGGCCGCCGAGCTGCTCAAGCGTGGGGCCAAGAAGGTCTATGCGGGCGCCCGGCGCCCCGACTCGGTCGATCTGCCGGGAGCGGTGCCCCTCCAGCTGGACATCACCGACCCCGCCTCGGTGGCACAGGCGGCGAAAAGTGCGCCCGACGTCACCCTGCTGATCAACAACGCCGGCGTCAGCACGCACGTGGGACTGATCGACGGCGACCTCGCCGACATCAGACTGGAGATGGAGACCCACTACTTCGGCTCTCTCGGCGTCACGCGCGCCTTCGCCCCCGTCCTCACCGCCAATGGAGGAGGGGCGATCCTCAATGTCCTGTCGGTCCTCTCCTGGGTGCACTATCCGTCCTACGGCGGCTACGGCGCGGCCAAGGCCGCCGAACTGGCCATGACCAACGTGATCCGCCAGGAACTGGCCCCCGCCGGCATCGACGTCACGGCCCTCCACGTCGGCTACATGGACACCGACATGGCCGACTACGTCGACAGCGCGAACAAGGTCGACCCCGCGTGGGTCGCCGGTCTGGCTCTGGACGGCGTTGCGGCGCGCGCCCTCGAAGTGGTCGCCGACGACACGAGCCGCGGTGCCCGAGCCGCCCTCTCCGGCCCGCTCGACCAGCTCTATCCCGGCCTGCCGGCAGCCCGGTAACCCCCCGCCCACTGGGTAGGAATGTGCTACTCAGGGATTAGGCTGGTTGACATGAATGATGTCAATTGCGCGCCGGAAGAGATGTGCTCGATCGCGCGCACGATCGAGGTCGTCGGCGACAAGTGGACCATTCTGATCCTGCGCGAGGCGGCGCTGCGGAAGGTGACCCGCTTCGCCGACTTCCGAAC
Organism: Herbidospora mongoliensis; assembly: GCF_001570545.1. Lineage (GTDB taxonomy): Bacteria > Actinomycetota > Actinomycetes > Streptosporangiales > Streptosporangiaceae > Herbidospora > Herbidospora mongoliensis. The sequence goes on from NZ_BBXD01000010.1 coordinate 588,525, forward strand.
CGGCCTGCGGATCGCCCCGGACATCCTCAGCAACCGCCTCAACATCCTGCTGGAGGCGGGCGTCATGGAGAAGCAGCCCTATCGCGAGCCGGGCGCCCGAACCCGATACAGCTACCACCTGACTCCGGCGGGCGAGAAACTGCTGCTGGTGCTCGCCGCCCTGCAGCAGTGGGGCGACGAGCACCGGCCGCCGACCTCGGGGCCGTCCGTTCTGCGGCGTTCGGCTGATCACGGACGCCCGGTGCGGGTCGCGTTCGTCGACGACACCGATTCCGTGGTCTCCGCCGATGGTGTGCTGTTCCCCTACGCGTCGGAGCGGAGCGCTTGACGGATTTCTGCTCCGAGGTGGAGATTTCTCCGCCCGGGGTGGATGTCCGCGGGAGAAGCGCGTGGGTGGAATTCTTTCCTCCTCGGGACAAACGCCCTCCGGGCGTGTCCGAGGTCAGGCGAGGAGCCAGGCCCCGCCGTCAGGCGGCAGCTGACCGCCGACCAGTGGCGCCGACGCCAGCAGCACCTCTTTGTGGCCGGGCAGATCGACCGCGACGTCCCCGCAGTTGATCGCGCAGATCACCGAGCCCCGGCGGAAGAACAGTGTGTCGTCGGGACCGGCCAGCCACTCGATCGCGTCGCCTTCCATGATCCGCTTCCGCCAGGCGAGGGCCGCCTTGTAGAAGGACAGCGTCGAGGTCGGATCGTCGGACTGCCGCTCGGCGGAGAGCAGCGCCCAGCTCGACGGCTGGGGGAGCCATGATTCCCCCGTGCCGAAGCCATAAGGGCTCGAAGAGCCTGACCACGGCAGCGGGACCCGGCAGCCGTCGCGGCCGGGCAGTTCGCCATCGGTGCGGAAGAAGATGGGGTCCTGACGCTTGTCCGGGGGAATTTCCACTACCTCGGGGAGACCGAGTTCCTCCCCCTGGTAGAGATAAGCCGACCCCGGGAGCGCCAGCATCGCCAGGAGGGCGGCTTTCGCCCGGTCGACCCCGCCCGACGGCGTGAGCGATCCCTCGCCGTAGCGGGTGACGTGGCGCACCGCGTCGTGGCTGGACAGCACCCACGTCGGAGCGGTGATCTCGGTCAGGGTCTTGTCGATCACCGCGCGGAACGCGTCGGCCGACCAGGGCGCCTTCAGCCAGGCGAAACTGAAGCTCTGGTGGAGTTCGTCCGGACGTACATAGAGGGCGAGGTCCTCCGGAGTGTCGGTCCAGACCTCGCCGACGAACGCCCGGTCACCGGGATAGGAGTCCATCAGGGCCCGCCACTCCCGATAGACCCCGTGGACCTCGGGCCTGCTGGACATCGGGCTGTCGGACACGAACCCGGCGGTGGTGTCGGGCAGGTCTTCGGCCTTGTAGAGGCCGTTGGCCACGTCGATCCGGAAGCCGTCGACGCCCCTGTCGAGCCAGAACCTCAGCACGTCGAGGAACTCGGCGTGGACCTCGGGGTTGCGCCAGTTGAAATCGGGCTGTTCGGGGGCGAACAGGTGCAGGTAGTAGGAGCCGTCGGCGACGCGGGTCCAGGCCGGTCCGCCGAAGACGGACTGCCAGTTGTTGGTCGTCTGCCGGAACAGGTAGCGGTCGCGCTTGATCCCGCGCAGCGCCTCCTGGAACCACGGATGCTCGATCGAACTGTGGTTGGGGACGACGTCGATCATCACCCGGATCCCCAGGCCATGGGCCTTCTCGACGAGAGTGTCGAAATCGGCGAGCGTCCCGAAGGTGGGATCGACGTCGCGGTAATCGGCCACGTCATAACCGCCGTCGGCCATCGGCGACTTGTAGAACGGCGTCAGCCAGATGGCGTCGACGCCCAGCTCCGACAGGTAGGGGAGACGGCTGGTCACTCCGGGCAGATCGCCGACGCCGTCTCCCGAGGCGTCGGCGAAACTGCGGACGTAGATCTCGTAGACGACGGCGTCGCGCCACCAGGGAGAAGTCATCTCATGCGTTTACCAGGCTTTGGGCGGCGTAAACCAAGTATTGCCACAGCTTGCTCTCCTGTTCGGCGGGGAGCCCGAGCTCGTTGACGGCGTCGCCCATGTGCTTCAGCCAGGCGTCGCGCTCGGCCTCGCCGATCACGAAGGGGGCGTGGCGCATCCGCAGCCGGGGGTGGCCGCGCTCCACGCTGTAGGTATTCGGGCCACCCCAATATTGCACCAGGAACATGCGCAGACGATCTTCGGCGCCCTCGAAGTCGTCTGCTGGGTAGAGGGGTTTGAGCAGCGGATCTTCGCGGACGCCCTCGTAGAATCGGTGAACCAGGCGGTTGAAGGTCTCCTCGCCGCCGACAAGATCGTAAAACGTCTGCTCGCTACTCACCGTCTCAGGTTAAAACAGCTCCCGAGTGCCGGTGTCACGCGATCGTCGCGATGGCCAGCCCGCGCTCGTCGAAGGCCCTCTTGATTCGGGTACGCAGCTCGCGCGCCACCTCGTGTTGTTTGCCCGGCGCGGTCTTGGCGACGACGCGGAAGACGATGGCCGTCCCGGAGATCTGCTCCATGCCGAAGACCTGGGGCTCCTCGACGATGATGATGTCGCGATAATCCTGGTGCTCCCACATCTCGGAGGTCACGCCGACCAGGAGTTCCCTGGTCTGGGCCACGTCGGAGTCGTAGGCGACGGGGACGTCCACGAGCGCGCGCGACCAGCCCTGGGACTCGTTGCCGACGCGGGTGATGGTGCCGTTGCGGACGTACCAGACCTTGCCGTCGGCGTCGCGGACCCGGGTGATGCGCAGGCTGACCGCCTCGACGGTGCCCGTGGCCACCGCGACGTCGATCACGTCGCCAACCCCGTATTGGTCTTCCATCAGCATGAACATGCCGGCGATGAAGTCCTTGACGAGCTCCTGGGCGCCGAACCCTATGGCGACGCCCAGGATTCCGACGCTGGTCAGCAGGGGCGCCAGGTCAAGGCCGAGCCGGGAGATGACCATCAGCAGGGCGGTGCCGAGAATCACTATTGACGTGACGTGCCGCAAGACCGACCCGAGGGTCTCGGAGCGCTGGCGGCGTCGTTCGGCGAGGATCGCGTCCAGGCCCTCCTGCGGGCCGCCGAACCGCGAGCGCAGCCTCTCCGGCATCGACACGGAGGAGGCGCGGTTGGAGACGCGCTTGATCAGGCGGTGCACGATGGCCCGCAGTATCAGTGCGACAACGAGGATCAGCACGACCGCGATGGTCGCGCTGAGCAGGCCTGCGATGATCTTGGCCCAATCGCCGTTCGATATGAGGCTGCTCATCAGGTTGCAGAGCCCGAAGTCGTCTGTACTGCACAGCGCACTCGCGGCCTCCTTGGCGTCGGGGATGAGACCCGGCGGCGTAGGAGACGGAGTGGGGGTAGGGATCGGGCTCGGGGAGAGCAGGAACACGGAGTGGATCCCCCTCGGATCGGTTCGGTCGGAATCGGGCAGGCCTGCACCCAATACTGCCGATCGAACCGGCTGCCGTCACATTCACGCCGGGGGACGTGAGCATCGTCTCGCCGGGCCGCGGAGGGCGGAGGGACAGGTGCTCGTGTGGCGGTCAGCTGGGCGGAGACGCGCACCCGGAAGCGTGTCTCATGCCTTTCTCCGAGAGGGGGATCCCCCCCAGCGCCACCCGTACCAGCGGATGGCGGACCGGGGAAAACCGTGGGAATTACCGTGTGAATTCGGAGCCGGCGGGCCGGCCACAACGTCCCCGAGGGAACGTTCCGCACCGGGCCGCCCGCCGGCTCCGTGAAGCCGCGGCGGTGGCGACGGGCCCCGGGTGACTGCGCTTCACCCGGCCCGTCGCCGTTTGCGATCTACTCGCCCACCGCGGCGAGAACGCGGGCGACTTTCGTGGCGGCCCCGGCCGGATCATCAACTCGATGCATCCGCTCCCCCCAAGACCACCAGTAGTCGGCCGACTTGCAGACGACGTTCTCAGTGAGACTCGTCGCCTTCGGGTTGATCACTCGCACGAAGGTCCGGCCCGATTGGGTGGTTACGACTCGTGCGAGGAGCCCCCGCGAGTCGAGCTCCGAAGCGAGTCGCTCCAGATGCCCGAAATCGTCCTCCCCCAACGTTCGTCCTTCCTCTCCCGCCACCCGAACCCTGCGTTCGGGGCTGGTTGGCCAAAGATGACTCACCGGGCCTGACGGGTCAACGAGGTGATAAGTGGCTGTTGGATGCGGTTAACACCAAGTGGGTTGAAGAATGTCGTCCGCCGGTGGACGATCCTCTATCAGCACGTTCTATTGCAGGTCCGGGCCACACCAAATCTGGTCCATTATTTCTCCTGGGCGTAGTGCAACCCCAAGGTTACGCTGTGTCAACGAATTGTGGACCGGTCGGGACATGTGGACGGCGCGTACGGCCGGCCACGGAGAGGGGCCGGTATGTCCGGCAGGCAGCACAAGGAAACGGAGACCGCCCGGCGGGTGCGGGCCAGAGGCCTGGCCAACGGGCGGAGTCTGCCGATCATCGCCGAAGAGATCTTCGAGGCGTGCTCGGTTCAATTCGGTACGTCCCGGATCAAATGCCACCGCCTCTCGTACGGCATCGCACTGGCCGACGTCATCGAACAGGTACGCGCTCTCTTCGAGCGAGACGGCAAGAACCCTCCGGGGATCGGGGAGACCCTCCTGTCGGCGTACGAGTCGGGGCTCAAGCGGCCCGGGCCCGAATACCTCCATTACCTGTGCACCGTCTACCGGGTTGAACCGGTCGCCCTCGGATACGAGGGTCCGTGCATCTGTGGCCACGGCCACCGGATGCCGGGCGTCGTACGCGGTGGCGACCCCCAAGAGGCAAGACCCGACGTTTCCCCGGTCCCGCGCGAACTGCTGCTCCAGACGGACGGCGGTGGCACCGCGCAGGGCGGGGGCGAGGAGGACGAGAACGTGCTACGGAGGACGCTGCTGCAGCTCCTCGCCGGTGGTGCCGGTGCCGGGGCGGTCGGGCTCGACGCCCGGGTGCTCGCGGCCACGGAGAACAACCGGCGCAAGATGGACGACGTCATGGTGTCGGCCACGGTTTCCCCGGCGATGCTCGACCAGTGGGAAGAGGCCACCATCGGCTTCGGCCGCCAATATATGAACACCCCGCCCTTACGCCTGCTCTGCGATGTGCAACTGGAGTTCGCCGCGGTCCGCAAGGCGCTGGAGCGGCGCCAGCCGGTCGACCTCCAGGAGCGGCTGTGCCGCATGGCCGCGCAGTTATCGGGCCTCACCGGCATGATCCTGATCGACCTGGGCGACCATCGGCTCGCCCGGACCTTCTTCCGCACCGGGCGCACCGCCGCCGACGAGACCGGCGACCGCGCGCTGCGGGCCTGGGTGACGGCCCGTGAATCCCTGGTGCCGCTCTACTACGGCGATCCGCGCGAGGCCCTGACCCTCGCGAAGAAGAGCCGCGATCTCGCGGGGCAGACCCCGTGCGCGGCCAAGACGATGGCCCCTGTCGTGGAGGCCCGCGCGCTGGCGATGCTGGCCGGTGCGACCGGCCAGAAGAAAGACGTCGTGGAGCAGGCCAAGCGGGCCCTGTCGCGGGCTCGGGCGGCCTTCGCCCAGATGGTGCCCTCGGAGCAGGAGGACGCCGCGTTCGGCTACACCGAGCGGCAGCTCTACTTCTACCAGGGCGACGTGCTCGTGAAGCTGGGCGAGACGCTGGAGGCCGACGTGGTGCTGGAACAGGCCCTGGGCCAATACGCCGGCGAGCCACTCGACCAGACCCTCATCCGCATCGATCTGGCCATGTGCCGGCTGCTGGAGGGCGACCCGGAAGAGGCGGCCAAGCAGGGACTCGACGCCCTGCACCGCATCGAGAACATTCACCGCACGGAATTGGTCATGGGCCGGGTGCATGACCTGATCAGAGCGATCACCACCAAGAACGGCGACAAGGTGGCGGGCCTCGCCGAGCTGAAGGACGAGGCCTTGAAGCGCGCGATGATCAACTTCGACGACCTCCCGGCGAACACGTGACGGCCCCTCTACGGGTCCGCCGATACCGATTCTCGGATCTCGACGAGGTATGGGCGTTGCACCAGGTCAGCCTGGCCCAGGTCGGGCTGACTCCCGGCGGCGGGGTCTACTACGACGACGACTTCCCCCGGATCAAGGAGATCTACCTGGAGGATCGGGGTGAGTTCCTGGTCGGCGAGGTGCCCAGCGGTCACATCGCCGCGATGGGCGGGCTGCGACGGGTCGACGACCAGGTGGCCGAGATGTGCCGCCTGCGGGTCCATCCCGACTTCCAGCGGCGCGGCTACGGCGCGTTGATCCTGGAGACCCTGGAAGACCGGGCCCGCGAACTCGGCTACTCGGTGCTGCGTGGTGACACCACCCTGCAGCAGGGGGCCGCGATGGCCCTCTATCGAAAGTATGGATGGCGCGAAGTGAGCAGGGAGGAAAAAGGCGTTTCGGTTGTGCTTTATGGGGAGAAAGTCCTGACTTCTGCCCGTTCTTCGCAATTCACCCCCAGATAGTCGGTCTCGACTATTGGCTAAACGCACATTCGTACTAATAATTGTGCGTTGTTGCCCAAAGTGGGGAACTCTTTGGCGGGGAAAGAGGCACGATGAAGAAGATCATTGTCCGGAAGCCCGGCACGGTCAAACTCACCGGGACCGCGAGCGTCATCCACAAGGGGTGAGGGCCCGGCCTCGGCAGATCTGGGTTCGGGGAGATCTCTCTCGTGACCGCTTGGCGGCGCTCCGCAGTCTGGGAGCGCCACCTCTGTTCATGGCCGCCGTCAACGCGCATCGGCGGCTACGCGGGCCGTACACGTTCGGCGGAGCCTTGCTCCGTGTGCTCGTGGCCGAGGCGATGGAGCGTTCCCCCGGTCTTGCCGACCGATTCGACATCGAGATCGACGCCGTCCTCCCGGGCCTGCGCGAGGCTGTCCCGGGGAGACGGCGTCCGATCGACGCGACGCTCCCCGACGACGAGCGCATCCTGGTCCCGGCGCCGCGCCGCACGTTACGCCTGGCCAACGGCATCGCCGAGCTGGCCTTGAAAGTCATGCCGGAAGGCGTCTCGCTGGTGGCCGACAACGTCCACGAGGCGGATCCGACCGACCTGGAGTTACTCCAGGTGCTGTCCCGGCGGCTGCCGGGCGTCACCGTGGTCATGTTCGAAGCCTCCTCGGCGGCCGAAGACGTGATCGCCTCCGACGGCACCACCGACCAGCCGGCGGCCTGGGCGGCCTACGAGGCGCTCGACCCGGCCGTCCGGAAGTGCCTCCATGACCGCCGCGCCGCAGAGCTCGGACCTGCGGAGATGCTCGGCGCACTGCCTTTTCACCTGGAGCGGGGGAGCGATCCGGCGGCCGCCGCCGAAGCGATCTGGGCCGCCGTCGACCGCTGCGTGGGCGAGGGCTTCCTGCACGCCGTCGTGGACCTCGGGCGCCGGGGCATGGCACTCTCCGAACCGGGTTCGCCCGCCTGGTGGCGGTTCGCGCAACGCACCGCCACCGCTCTGGGCGGCCTCGGCCGCCCCTCAGAAGCTTTGGTCGTGTACGACCAGGCGCGGCGCACCAGCCTCGACCCCGCCGTGCACGCGGCGTCGGCCTACGGCACCGCGATGCTCGACGCCCGCCACCCCGACCCCGCCCAGCGGGACCTGGGCCGGGCGACCGGCTGGATCAACGAGGCCATCGCGATCTCCACGATCCTGCCCGACCCGCACGAACGCGCCTTCAAGCTGGGCTTCGACCAGAACGGCAAGGCCCTCATCGAACTCCGCCGAGGCCACCTCGACGCCGCCCTCGACCTGGTCGAATCGGCCATCACTCTGGCCGGCGAGCTCCCCGACGACGCCCACCCGCTGCACCGCATGGTGCTGCTGGCCAACCGCGCCCAGCTCCTGGCCACGACGGGCCATCCGAAAGAGGCCCTGCACGACCTCGACCGCGCCATCGCGTACGACCCCGCCGTCCCCGACCACTACCTCGACCGGGGCAACCTTCGACTGCGCCTCGGCCAGACCGACGGCGCGCTGGCCGACTACGAGACGGCGATCGAGGTCAGCCCGCCCCTCCCGGAGGCCTACTACAACCGAGGCGAACTCCGCCTGGGCCAAGGCGACCTGGCGGGCGCCAGGGCCGATTTCGACCACGTGCTCGACCTCGACCCCGGCTTCCTGAACGCCTATGTCAACCGCGCCGGCATCCTGGAGATGCTCGACGACCACGAGGCCGCCCGCGGCGACGTGCGGGCGGGCCTGGCCCTCGACCCGCGCAACCCTCACCTGCACGCCGTGCTCGGCCAGCTCGAAACCGCCCAGGGCGACCACCCGGCCGCGATGGCCGCCTTCGACGTGGCCCTCGCCGGGGCCCCCGACCTGGCCTCGATCTGGGCCAACCGAGGCATCCTCCGGTACGAGACCGGCGACCCCGTCGGCGCGATAGCCGACCTCACGAGATCCCTGGAACTCGACGAGAACGCCGCCGTCTACTTCAACCGCGCCGTCGCCCACCGCGCCCTCGGCGAGGAGGAGGCGGCCCAGGAGGACCTGAGAAGGGCCCACGACCTCGACCCGGCCGACCCCGACATCCGGCACGCCCTCGGTCCGTGATCCGGGCCTACATCCTGTTCTGGACGGGATCGACGATCTCGTTCCTCGGCACCAGGGCGACCGCGATCGCCTACCCGCTGCTGGCCCTGGCCATCTTGGAGTCACCGGTCGCGGCCGGCCTGATCGCCTCGGTCGGCATGGTCCCCTACCTGGTGCTCTACCTGCCGGGAGGGGTGTACGTCGACCGCCGCGACGCCCGCTCGCTGATGCTCGGCGCCGAGACCGCCCGGCTGGCCACCGCGCTCGCCATGGTTGCCGTGGTGGCCACCGGCGAGCCGGGCTTCGCCGCACTGAGCCCGGCGGCGGCGATCTCGGTCCTGCTGGGCGGCACCCTGCTGATCGCGATCGCATCGGTGACCGCATCAGGAGTCCGACCGTGAGATGGCGGGTTGTGGGTCAGGAGTTCGACGACGTCTCGGTCGGCCACGAAACGCCGCGAGTCGCGTCGTTCCATCGCTTACTACGTCAGGCGTTCGATGACGTCGCGCAGATTCGGTGGCTCCACCCGTTCCGGCAACGCGTCGAGCGAGTCGGGCGTGTGCCAGGCGTGCCCCCGGTAGGTGCCCGTCTCCTCGGAGGTGAAGTCGACGCTGCCGACCTGCGGCGTTCCCGCGAACCTGGCCAGGAAGAAGGGCTCGGTCTTCACGTAGTGGACGCCCAGCCAGTGGAAATCGCGTTCCACCGGCACCCAGAGGTCTTCGACCGCCTCACCCGGCAGGCCGGTCTCCTCGGCCAGCTCGCGCCGGGCCGCCGCCAGCGGGGATTCACCGGGGTCGATGCCGCCACCTGGCGGTTCCCAGAAGATCTCGTCGCTGACGTGGTCGTGCCAGCGCAGTAAGAGCACCCGCCCGTCGCCGTCGAGGCAGACGACGCGGGCGGCCGGTCTGGTTTCAGCCACGGTGTCGTCCCCCATCCGCCGGGCTCGGGCCGGGTATCATTCTCCGTCTGAGTCACCCCTTCGACTGAAGGTTTCCGGAAATGACCGCCGAATACGTGCTGACGCTTTCGTGCCCTGACCGTCCCGGAGTAGTCGCCGCCGTCTCCGGGCTGCTGGCCCGCCACGGCTGCAACATCACCGAGAGCCAGCAGTTCGGAGACCCCGTCTCCGAGCGATTCTTCATGCGCGTGCAGTTCACCGCGACGGTCGCCGCCGACGGGCTGCGCGGCGACTTCGCCGCCCTCGCGCCCGACTTCGGCATGGAACTGCAGCTTTTCGACCGGGCGGTGCTGCCGAGGGTGCTGGTGCTGGTCTCCAAGTTCGACCACTGCCTCAACGACCTGCTCTATCGGGTCAGGTCGAAGTCGCTCGGCATCGAGATCGTCGCGGTCGCCTCGAACCACCCCGACCTGCGGCCGCTCACCCAGTCGCACGGAATCGACTACCACCACCTGCCGGTCACCCCGGCCACCAAGGAGCGCCAGGAGCAGGAGATCCTCACCCTGGTCGACCACTATCGGGCCGACCTGGTGGTGCTGGCGCGCTACATGCAGGTGCTGTCGACCGACCTGTGCGCCAAGCTGGCCGGCCGGGTGATCAACATCCACCACTCGTTCCTGCCGTCGTTCAAGGGCTCGCGCCCCTACCACCAGGCCGCCGAACGGGGCGTGAAGCTGATCGGCGCGACCGCCCACTATGTGACCGCCGACCTCGACGAGGGGCCGATCATCGAGCAGGAGGTCGCCCGGGTGAACCACACCCACTCACCCGAAGACCTCGTCGCCATCGGCAAGGACCTGGAAAGCCAGGCCCTCGCACGAGCCGTCAAGTGGCACGCCGACCACCGCATCCTGCTCGACGGCCACAAGACGGTCATCTTCCCCCGTTAGGCCGGAAGCGTTCGCGGCGAAGCCGTTCTAGGCGGTGTGATCCCCAGGCCTGCCGGCCTGAGGCGCTCCGCGAAAGCGGTGAGCCTGAGGTGGCCGGGCTCGCGGCGGGCCGTTTTGGGTGGTGCGATCCATCAGGCCACCGGCCAAGGGGACCCGCGATGACGAGCCCTATCGACTCCAGCCCATGAGGCCTCGCGGTGGACCGTTTCGGGCGGCATGGCTATCGGCCTGCCGGCCCGAAACGGCCCGCGAAGACGGTGAGCCTTGTCAGACCTTCAAACCGAGGTGGGTGGCGAAGAAGGCGAGCTGGTCGGCGGCGAGTTCGACGCTCTTGCTGACCGCGCGCGCCCCGTGGCCCGCCTCGGCCTCGTTGCGCAGCAGGATCGGCCGGTCGCCGCTCGTGGCGTGCTGGAGCGCCGCAGCGGTCTTCCAGGCGTGCAGCGGGTGGACGCGGGTGTCGCTGGCGAACACGGTGAACAGGGTCGCCGGGTAGTCGACGCCCTCCTTCACGTGGTGGTAGGGCGAGTAGGCCCACAGCCAGCCGAACTCCTCGGGGTCGTCGGCCGAGCCGTATTCGACGTTCCAGGTCGCGCCCAGGCCGAACTTCTCGTAACGGATCATGTCGAGCAGCGGCGCCGAGCAGACCACGGCCGCGAACAGGTCGGGACGACGGGTCAGCGCCGCACCCACCAGCAGACCGCCGTTGGAGCCCCCGGAGATGCCGAGCATCTCGGGCGTGGTGATCCCCTGGGCGATCAGGAACTCGGCCGCGGCCTCGAAGTCGCGGAAGGTGTTCTCCTTGTTGGCCAGCATGCCGTCGCGGTGCCACTCCTCGCCCTGCTCGCCACCCCCCCGGAGCTGGGCGATCGCGTAGACGCCGCCCGCCTCGACCCAGCTCAGCACGGACGCCGAGTAGCCGGGCGTCATCGAGATGCCGAAGCCGCCGTAGCCGTTGAGGATGGTCGGGCACGGCCCGTCGCGGTCGACCGGCGAGATCACCAGCAGGTGGACCTCGGCGCCGTCGCCCGACGGGTAGACCAGGTGTTCGGTCTTGACCGCCGGCACCTCGACCGAGCCGGGGGAGGCCGCCCACAGGGTGGTCTCGCCGGTCTTGGCGTCGAAGCGCTGAATGGTCGGCGGGGTGGTGTTGTCGGTGTAGCCGAACCAGGCCTCGTGGCCGCCCTCGGGGCGTTCGGCGATGCCGCCGATCGTGCCGATGCCGGGCGTGGGCACCGAGCCGATGCGCTCACCGGTGTCGAGCCGGTGGATGGTGATCTCGGAGATCGCGTGGCGGGTCCAGGCCGCCAGCATGATCGGCTCGTCGAGGTCGTCGAGGATGGCGTAGTCGCTCAGCACCGCCTCGGGGTCTTCGGGCAGCAGGTCACGCCACGACTCGTAGTCCGGCTCGGCCGGTGAGGTCACGCAGACCCGCGCGCGGGGCGCGTCGCGGTCGGTGAAGACATAGAGCCGCCCGTCGCGCCCGAAGTGGAGCCCGGTCTGCGCGTCGACCCCTTCCTGTACGGTCACCAGCGCGGGCGCCGCCACGTCGCCCCCGCGCAGGTCGGCCATCCACAGGTCGTTGCGCGGCGCGGTGCCCCGGGACGCCGAGATCGTCAGCCACGAGCCGTCACGGGAGACCGAGACGCCGTAGTAGTTGGTCTTCTCCAGCCCTTCGCCGAAGATCAGGACGTCGTCGTCGGGCGAGGCGCCGAGTGTGTGCAGGTAGACCCGCCGGTGGAACTGCTCCTCACCCTCGGGCACCAGCTCCGGGGCCAGGCGACGGACGTAGTAGAACCGCTCCCCGCCGGGCAGCCAGGCCACGGGGGAGTAGCGGCAGCGGTCGATCGGCCCCTCGACGATCTCGCCGCTCGTGATGTCCATGACGTAAAGCTTCGACTCCTCGTCGCCGCCCACGGAGATCTGGTAGGCCAGCAGACGGCCTTCCTTGTCGGGCTGCCAGGTGTCGAGAGTGGTCAGGCCGCTGGGGTCGAGCGCCATCGGGTCGAGTAGGGCCCGCTCGGCGCCGTCGCCCTCGATGACGTAGAGCACGGCGTGCTCCTGGTCGGGGGTGCGCCGCATGAAGAACCGCCGCGCGCCCCGCCAGGCCGGCACCCCGATCGAGCCCGACTTCAGCAGCTCGGCCACCCGCCCGCGGAACCGCCCGCGCCCGGCCATCTCGGCCTCGCCGAACAGCTTGGCCTGCGCGGACAGCCAGTCGGCGACCTCCGGGGCGGCCGGCTCCTCCAGCCACCGGTAGGGGTCGGGCACGGTGGTGCCGTGGAGCACGTCGGCCGCGTCGGCACGCCTGGCGGCGGGGTAGGAAGGTCGCGTCATGCCTGGCACTCTAAGGCAGCTCACCGACAGGCAGACACCGGGACGACAGCGCCATCGACACGCTTCGCCAGGGGAGTAAAAAGATGATCGCCGGGGCATAAAGAGCATCAGGCGTACCAGTTGCCCAGGTTATGGGGTGGCGGACTTGTCTTCACAAAGGACACACTTTGGTTGAGGACGGTGCCGTGGTGACCATCCGCTGGGCCGTCCGGCGGAGGTCCGTGTGAAAGAACGACCTGAGTCCCAACAGGTGGGGCCACAACTTCGGCGCACAGCCACGGCCGAGGGGGTCGGCTGATGCGCCAGGTACTCCTCCTCAATGCCACCTACGAGCCGCTGACGACTCTCTCGATGCACCGCGCGATCGTGCTCGTGCTCCGGGAGAAGGCGGACATCATTCATCGTGACGGCCGTGGTGGTGTGCTCCGATCCGCGACCCGGACCCTCGACATCCCGTCGGTGATCCGGCTTCGCCGCTACGTCCGCATTCCCTACCGGTCGAGAATCCCGCTCACGCGGGCGGCGCTGATGCGCCGCGACGACTTCCGCTGCGCCTATTGCGGGCAGCGGGCCGAGACGATCGACCATGTCATCCCCCGCTCCAAGGGCGGCCCGCACACGTGGGAGAACTGCGTGGCGTCCTGCATGCCCTGCAACCATCGCAAGGCCGACAAGCTCCTGGAGGAGATCGGCTGGCAGCTCCGGGTGCTCCCGGTGGTCCCGCACGGGCCCCACTGGAGGCTGATCGGCGCCCAGCTCGACGGGGACCCGCAATGGGCTCCCTACCTCGAGGAGTCGGCGGCCTAGGATCCGGTGCATGACCTGGGTTCTGAGCCACGATGTCACCGGTTTCCCCGGTGACGCCGAAGACTGGCTGCTCCGCGACCCCGTTCGCAACACGGTCCCACTGACCGTGCTGCGGGGGTTGCGGGGCGGCGTCTTCCGCGACGACAACCTCTGTGGCTGGTTCGTCGAAGACGACGAGATCGCCGGCGCGGTCCTGCACACCCCGCCCTACCCGCTCCTGCTGGGAGCGGTGCCCATCAGGGCCCTGGGGTCGCTGGCGCGCGAGCTGATCGCGATGGATCATGCGATCCCCGGCATCTCCGCCCCCCTTGAGGTGGCCGAGGCCTTCACCCGCCTCTGGTGGCGCCCGGAGACCCGCCGCCGCAGCGAACGCCTCTACCGTCTGACCACCCTGGCCCCGAACGGCGGTTCAGGATCCTCCCGTACGGCCACCGCCCCCGACCTCGACCATCTCGTCGGCTGGTTCCGCGCCTTCCAGCACGAGGCCCACGTCGACCGCGACACCGACCCGACCCCCGTGGTCTCGGCCCGGACCAACCGGGAGGAGCTCGTCTACTGGGAAGCCGGCGGCGCCCCCGTCTCGGTGGCCGGTTTCTCCCAGCCGATCGGCGGCATGTCGCGGATCGGCCCGGTCTACACGCCGCCGGAGCTCCGCGGCAAGGGTTACGGCTCGGCCGTCACCCACGCGGCGACGACCTCCGCCCTGGCGGCCGGCGCCTCCGAGGTCCTGCTCTTCACCGACCTGTCCAACCCGACCTCGAACTCGATCTACCAGAAGCTCGGCTACGTCCCCGTGGGCGACTACGCCTCTGTCTCCTTCGCCTGAGCCCCTTACTCTGGTGGCATGCCTCGATATGACTACCGCTGCCGCGCCTGCGGTTCGACCTTCGAACTCAACCGCCCCATGGCCGAGGCCAACGCCCCCGCGCCTTGCCCCGACGGCCACGGCGACACGGTGAAACTCCTGTCCACGGTCGCCGTCACCGGCACCGCCAGCGGCGGCTCGGCCCCCCGCCCGTCGAGCGGCGGCGGTGGTGGTGGCTGCTGCGGTGGGGGTTGCTGCGGCTGACCCGGGAGTGCGTCACCAGCCCTGAGGGGTAACCCCCGCTGGGCGCGTGGATGAGCGTGACTTTGGAGATCAGCGGCGTAGAGCCGTGATCACCAGTTTGGCCACCTCTTGCGTGGTTCTGATGCCGGTCTCCCTGTCGGGGTTGTGTTCTGTCAGGACGGCGATGAGCAGGTCGGACGACTCCGACGACAGGCGGCCGACGCTGTTGACCACCCATCTCCCGTCGTGGGCCTTCATCGGCATCCAGCCGTTCTTGATCGCGACCCGCTCCCCCGGCAGGGCGGCCGCGCTGATGCCCCAGGCCTGCGCAGGGTCCACCGAGGTCATCAGGGCGTGGGCGTAGGCGCGGTGCCCGGGTGTCAGTGGGCCGCCGGAAGAGATCAGCAGGTCGAGGAGCTTGAGCTGGTCGGCCGGGCAGCTGCGGGTGGTGCCCCAGGCGGTGGCCGGCCAGGTCTGGTCGACGCCCAGCGCGCGGAGCCACCGGGTGATGCCCTCCTTGCCGCCCAGCTCCACCGCCAGGGCCTGGGCCGCCGCGTTGTCGCTGTGGCGCATCATCGCCTCCGCGCGGACCCGCTCGGCCGGGGTCAGGTCGCGGGTCTGCGACTGGGCGTTGAGCAGCGTGGCCAGCAGGATGCCCACCTTGGCCACGCTGGCCAGCAGGAAGGTGCCCGGGGTCGGTTCCATCGTGAAGCGGATCCCGGTCAGGCGGTCGTGGACCGCCACCGCGCCCCGGCCGGGACGGGCCCGCAGGTAGGCGGCCACCTCACGGGTCAGCGTGAGGCGATCGGCGGGACCGAAAGCCATGGGCACCTCACGGGCCGGTCCGGTGCAGGGCGGGCGGGTGGTGGCCAGGCGTGCGGGCCTGACCTGCGTGCATGCCGCCGGTAGGGACCTCGGGTTCATGATCACAGACTCCGTCGAGGGCCCTGACCAGCGGTTTTACGACACGCGGTTATGCCGCAGTCTTACTCCGGCGCTGGAACGGCAGGAAACGTTCCGGTAAGTGGGGGCGAGCCGGGATGTCGGTGGACTCGACCGAGATGATGCGGTCGAAGCGGAAGGCGCGGATGCCCCGGCGCAGCCGGCACCAGCCCGCCAGATACCAGTGTTCGCGGTGGACGAGGCAGGTGACGGGTTCGACGTCGCGCACGCTCAGGTTCCCGGCGGCGTCGAGGTAGTGGATGCGGACGACCAGCCGGGACGTGATGGCCTGGGCGACCGCGCGGGCGCGGCGGGCGACGTCGGGAGACAGGGGAGTCGTCAGGGTGGACAGGGTCGTCGCGATCACGTCGTCGTCGAGTTCGATGTGGTCGAGGGCGTGGCGCAGACCCCGGCGCGCGGTCACGGACTGCGGACCGGCGCCGAGGTGGGCGAGCGAAAGCGCGAGCGCGGCGAGCTCGGCGGTCGTCAGGGACCCGGTGTGCCGAATGACAGTGGCCATAGTTAGATTTTAACTAAGCCCACTGACATTTTCTCGAACTAGTTCGCGAGCTGGGAGAGGTCTCGTGAGGCTCCCGTGCTGGCTGAGGTGGTCAGCGCGGCGTACGCCTGGAGGGCGGCGGTGATCGGGCGCTCGCGGTCGACCGGGCGGTAGCGGCCCAGTTCCGACAGCAGCTTCTCGCGCCGGGCGGCCAGGTCGGCCTCGGGCACCCGCAGCTCGATCGAACGGCCGGGGATGTCGATCTCGATCAGGTCGCCGTTCTGGACCAGGGCGATCGTGCCGCCTTCGGCCGCCTCGGGGGAGGCGTGGCCGATCGACAGGCCCGAGGTGCCGCCGGAGAAGCGGCCGTCGGTGACCAGCGCGCAGGCCTTGCCGAGCCCGCGTCCCTTGAGGAACGAGGTCGGGTAGAGCATCTCCTGCATGCCGGGGCCGCCCTTGGGGCCCTCGTAGCGGATGACGACGACGTCGCCCGCCTTGACCTTGTCGCCGAGGATGCCCTCGACGGCGGATTCCTGCGATTCGAACACCACGGCCGGGCCGGAGAACTTCCAGATCTCCTCGTCGACGCCCGCCGTCTTCACGACGCAGCCGTCGACGGCGATGTTGCCGTAGAGGACGGCCAGGCCGCCGTCTTTGGTGTAGGCGTGTTCGACGTCGCGGATGCAGCCCTCGGCGCGGTCGAGGTCGAGGGTCTCCCAGCGGGCGTTCTGGGAGTAGGGCTTCACGGTGCGGATGTTGCCGGGGGCGGCGTACCACAGGTCGGTGTTGACGGCCTGCGGCGACAGGACGTCCCACTCGTCGAGCATCTGGCCGAGGGTGCCGCCGTTGACCGTGACCGTCTCGCGGTGGATCAGACCGCCGCGGGAGAGCTCGGCCAGGATCGCGGGGATGCCGCCGGCCCGGTGGACGTCTTCGACGTGGTATTTGTTCGTGGCCGGGGCGACCTTGCACAGGCACGGCACCCGCAGCGAGATCTCGTTGATCTCCTTCAGGCCGAAGTCGACCCCGCCCTCGCGGGCCGCCGCCAGGATGTGGAGGATCGTGTTGGTCGAGCCGCCCATGGCTACGTCGAGGGCCATGGCGTTCTCGAACGCGTCTTTGGTGGCGATCGAGCGGGGCAGCACCGAGAAGTCGTCGTTCTCGTAGTGGCGGCGGGTGATCTCGACGATCGTCTTCCCGGCGTCCTTGTAGAGCTGCTCGCGGGCCTTGTGGGTGGCCAGGATCGTGCCGTTGCCGGGCAGGCCCAGGCCGATCGCCTCGACGAGGCAGTTCATCGAGTTGGCCGTGAACATGCCGCTGCAGGAGCCGCAGGTCGGGCAGGCCTCTTCTTCCATCGTCAGGAGGTCTTCGTCGGAGACGCTCTCGTCGGCGGCGGAGATCATCGGGTCGATCAGGTCGAGCTTGCGGATCTTCCCGTTCATCACGGCCTTGCCGGCCTCCATCGGGCCGCCCGAGACGAAGACGGTCGGGATGTTCAGCCTCATGGCCGCCAGCAGCATGCCGGGCGTGATCTTGTCGCAGTTGGAGACGCAGATCAGCGCGTCGGCGCAGTGGGCGTTGACCATGTATTCGACCGCGTCGGCGATCAGTTCGCGG
Organism: Herbidospora mongoliensis; assembly: GCF_001570545.1. Lineage (GTDB taxonomy): Bacteria > Actinomycetota > Actinomycetes > Streptosporangiales > Streptosporangiaceae > Herbidospora > Herbidospora mongoliensis. The sequence goes on from NZ_BBXD01000010.1 coordinate 606,136, forward strand.
GAGGGCAGCGAGTAGAGCATGCCGCCGTGGCCCATCGCGATGCCGTCGTCGACGGCGATGGTGCTGAACTCGCGGGGGATCGCGCCGGCCTCGCGGATGGCGCCGGCGACGACCTCGCCGACCTCGCGGAGGTGGACGTGGCCGGGCACGAACTGGGTGAAACTGTTGGCCACCGCGACGATGGGCTTGCCGAAGTCGCTTCCGGCTACACCGGTCGCCCGGAGCAGGGCCCGGGCACCGACCATGTTTCTGCCGTGAGTGACCGTTCGAGACCTGAGGGCGGGCATGGCCAGACTCCCATCAGAAGACCGTCACCGTGATGCGATCGCATCACGGGTCCATACATGGTAAGTCTGCCGCCCGACCGCTGAGACACGGGTCCCAGAACGTGAAACGGCCCGCGCCGTGATCCGGCGCGGGCCTGTTCGGACAGGGGATTAGAACGTTCCTCCGTCAGACCTCGCTGTAGCGCGACGGCAGGACGTTCTCGGCGGCCTTGAAGATCGAGTCGACCTCCGAGGTCGTGAGCGACTTCTCTCGCTTGGTGATCCACTTGCGGACCATGCTGCCGGAGAACACGTCGACCTCGCGGACGTTGAGGATCCGCCAGGGGATCGCCGGCCCGTAGATGGCCAGCGACGGGACCACCGTGATCTCGCGGCCGATCGCCTTGCTGATCAGGTCACCGGCCTGGGTGGCCTCCCAGCGTGCCTCGTCGAGGCGTGGCTTCTGGTTGAAGGGTCCGTGGAAGAGTTTGCGGTGGGACTGCACGCGGACGGGAAGACGCCGGTCCCACTTCTCGGAGTCGACGGCGTACACCCCCGTCGGGCCCACCACCAGGTGGTCGATCTGGGCGTCGCTGCCGGGAATCGACCGGGCGTGGAGCGTGCGGTAACCACCCCGTTCGAGTTTCTTCAGCTGGGCCTCGGTCCGCCTCTCGGCGACTGAAGGCCGCCGCCACGCCGGGACGGACGACGTCGTCCTGGCCCGGTAGACGGTCAGCCCGATCGCGGTCAGCACCAAGAACAGCAGACCCGTTCGGACGCTCCCGAACAACAGACCCGTCACGATCCCCACCGCGACGGAGATGGCTGCTCGGCGCGCCAGATCCTGGTATTTGGGTTGCTGCAAGGTGCTCCGCAGGGACGCGCGCTCAACAGGCGCGTAGGTCGACGCGGGCGTGTCGGGTCGCGTCGGGGGGCGCTCCTCACGATCGCTCACCCAGATCGGTGACGCTTCGTGACCCTCTTCGGGCGCTAGACGGCTATCCACATAACAGACCGTAGTTGAGGCGCCAAGCTGTTGCCTAGTGGAGCCTTGTTCATACTTTTGTGGCCAACATTTGTTGATTCGCCCATGCTGGTATAGGGCATCATCTCCAGATATCTTCCGGCAGTGGCCGGCATTCATGATCTCACCGCTCTCGAACTCGCCTCCGCGGTACGCGCCCGCGAGCTGTCGCCCGTCGAGATCGCGGAACACTTCCTCGCCCGGACCGACGAGGTCGGCGCGTTCGTCACCGTGACCGCCGAGATAGCCCTTGACCAGGCGCGACGCCTCGAAAACGAAGACCCGGGAGATCGGCCGCTGTTCGGCGTGCCGGTGCCGGTGAAGGACCTGAACTTCGTGAAGGGCGTGCCCGTCAGGTTCGGTTCCGCCACCTATCAGGACTTCATCGCGCCCGTGGACGACTCCATCGTCACCCGGCTGCGCGAGGCCGGGACCGTTTTGACCGGTAAGACCAATACGCCAGAGTTCGGTTTGCCCTGCTACACGGAACCAGCCTTCGGGCCACCGGCCCGCACCCCCTGGGACGTGACCAGGTCGGCGGGTGGGTCGAGTGGGGGAGCGGCGGCTGCCGTGGCCGCCGGGCTCGCGCCGGTCGCGCACGGGAGTGACGGAGCGGGGTCGATCCGCATCCCGGCCGCGGCCTGCGGCCTGTTCGGCATCAAGCCCAGTCGTGGACGGGTGTCGTTCGCCCCGATGATCCCCGATCTGGCGGGGCTGTCGGCCAACGGGCCGCTGGCCCGCAACGTCGCCGACGCGGCGGCGCTGCTCGACGTCCTGGCCCATCACCAGCCAGGAGACATGTACTGGGCGCCCGATCCCGGGACGTCCTTCTCCGCCCATGTCGGCAGAGACCCGGGGAAGCTCAGGATCGCGCGCTACTGCGACCCGGTGGTGGAGGGGGCGGAACTCCACACCGAAGTGATCGCGGCCTACGACCACGCGACGAAGCTCCTGGAACGACTCGGGCACGAGGTCGTCGACATCCCCAACCCCTACGGCGCCGACACCGTGGCGCTGTTCGAGCGCATGTGGTTCAGCTTCGCCTGCATGCACGTCGTCGCGCCCGACCGGGAGCACCTGCTGCGGCCCGTCACGGCGTGGCTGCGCGAACGCGGGTTCGCCACCTCGGCGCCCGACTTCCTCCGGGCCCAGTCGGCGATCCAGCTCGCCACCCGGTTCGCGCTGCTGGTCACCGACGAGTTCGATGCGGTGCTGACGCCCACGGTCACCGGGCCGACCCCGGAGATCGGCTGGTTCGAGGACGTCGAGGACCCCGCCGAGACCTTCGCCCGGATGAAGCGGTTCGCGCCGTTCGCGGCCGTCTACAACGTCAGCGGCCAGCCCTCGGTCAACCTGCCGATCCACTGGACGCCCGAAGGCCTGCCCATCGGGGTGATGCTGGGCGGCCGATGGGCCGGGGAAGGCACGTTGATCGCGCTCTCGGCCCAGGTCGAGGCGGCCGTGGGCGGCTTCTGGGGAGAACGCCGCCCACCCGGCTGGTGAGCCCTAGATAAGTAGGGACACGACGTGTTCCGACACGTCGGCCAGCAGCCCCGAGGGCCTCACGTCGGTGCCCGCGATGGCGGACACCAGGCTCGGCAGGCCCTCCAGCGGGAAGCCGTCGTTCGCGGTGACCTCGTGGCCGACCGCGTTCTTGTCGAGGACGGCCCTGCTCCGCCGCCAGGCCTCCAGCACCTCTTCGGGTGAGGGCACGCCGAAGCCGTGCCCGACCGGAGCGGCGTGGCGGAGCCGTACGAGAGGGGTGTCGGCGAAGGCCAGGGCGGTGCGGCAGCGGGTGGCCAGGGTGTCCTTGTCGGGGACCCAGTCCATGGCCGTACAGGGGGTGCGGCACTTGGCGACGCAGACGGCCATCGCGCCGGCGACCTGGCTGTGCTGGCGGTCGAAGTAGGCCCGCCAGCCTTCGGCCGGCTCCGACGCCACGCGGAGCGATCGCTGGGTGGCCGACTGCTCGGAGCGGGTGTGGTCGCACTCCTTCTCGCCGATGACGCCGAAGCGGCTGCCGGGCGCCTGAAGGCCCTCGGGCCAGCGGGCCGGGTCGCCCGAGTGGCCCAGCGCCTCTTCGAAGGCGAGGAGCGGCAGGTATTCGGACGTGATGTGCAGCGCGGCCATCATCGCGCTGAGCTCCCGTTGGTCCCACCGCACCTTGATCACCTCAAGGAGCAGGGAGTAGGCCGGGCGCAGCGAGTCGAGGGCGCCGCGGGGGCGTTCCTTCGGGGTCTGCGGCATGTGGCAGGCGCGGGCCCGGCGACGCAGGTCAGCGGGGATCACCGGGGCGTCGAGCTCGCTCGCGAAATCTTCGGCGTCGAGCGTCAGCAGACGCTGGCCGAACTCGCAGACGGCCGCCACCAGCGCCGCGCGTGCCTCGTCGGGCAGCACGGAGCTGGACAGGGCGCCGACGTCGCCGAAGGAATAACGGCGGGCCAGCGCGATGAGCAGGTCGTGGGCCGACTCCATCCATTCACTTTCTCACGGGGTACGGGGGAGGCCGGGCGCGGGCCCGGCCTCCCCAGAACCTACGTGACCGTTCAGCCGGATGCGGCGTCCTTGGCCCGAGCGCGCAGAGCGCGGGCGACGCCGTCGGCGCCTTCGAGCAGCAGCCGCTTCAGGCCGTGGGGCGGCTGGGCGGAGGTGATCAGCTCGTGGGTGGTGTCGGCGGTCTCCTGGCGGATCAGGTGGGTCGGGTAGCAGCCGATCGCGAAGTTCTGGGCCGTGTCGCTGGTCCAGCTCTTCCAGATCCCGTTGACCTCGGCGAAGAACGCCGGGCCGTAGGGCTCCAGCAGGTCGACCCGGCGCGGCTCGGCGAAGCCGAGGATGGTCGAGCGCAGCACCGCGCCGCTCAGCTCGCCGCCGACGATGCGGGCCCAGGCGCTGGCCTTGGCCTCCTCGGTCGGGATCGAGGCGCGGGCCTGCGCGGCCGAGCGCTCGCCCGTCGCGGTCGCGTCGCGGACCAGCTCGGCGTCGATGTCGGCCGCGTCGAGCACGCCGCCGACGACCAGGGCCCGGGTGAGGGTCCAGCGCAGGTCGGCGTCGACGGTCAGACCGGCCGGGGCCGACACACCGAGCAGGATGGCGTGCAGGAAGTCGAGGTCGGCCTTGGAGGTGGCCGTCTCGGCGAAGGCGTTGAGGTAGGCCAGCTGGTGGTCCGAGCCGCCCTCGGCGCCCTGGAACAGGCGGCGCAGCGTCGCGGCCAGGGTGGCCATGCCGGTGTCGCGCCATTCGGGGGCGGCGTACTGCTGGACGGCCTGGCGGGCCTGGCGCAGCACCGTCTGGAGGACGGTGAGGTCGCGGACCGAGTGGATGCCGCTGTCGACCAGGGTGACGTAGTCGCGGGTGGACATCTCACCGTCGCGGGTCATGTCCCAGGCGGCCGACCAGCACAGGGCGCGCGGCAGCGAGTCGGCGAACCTGACGATGCCGCCGTTGATCACGGTCGCCAGCGAGCGCTCGTCGAGGCGGACCTTGGCGTAGGTCAGGTCGTCGTCGTTGATCAGGACCAGGTCGGGCTGGACCTCGCCGACCAGCTCCGCCACGGCGGTGCGGGCGCCGACGATGTCGAGCTCGACCCGCTTGACCCGGGTCAGCACGCCGAGGACGTCGGAGTAGAGGCCGATAGCAACCCGGTGGGACCGCAGCGTTGGGTAGTCGGCCGGGGCCTCCTGGAGCACGTCGAACCGGGTGAACCGGCCCTCGGCGTCGACCTCGAAGGCGGGCCGCAGGGTGTTGACCCAGGAGGTCTCCAGCCACTCCTTCGACCAGGAGGACAGGTCACGGCCGGAGGTGCGCTCCAGGGCGCCCAGCAGGTCTTTGAGCTCGGTGTTGCCCCAGGCGTGCTCGTTGAAGTAGTCGCGGACGCCGGCCAGGAAGTTGTCGAGGCCGACGTAGGCCACCAGCTGCTTCAGGACGCTGGCGCCCTTGGCGTAGGTGATGCCGTCGAAGTTGACCTCGACGGCGTGCATGTCGGGGATGTCGGCGGCGATCGGGTGGGTCGAGGGGAGCTGGTCCTGGCGGTAGGCCCAGGCCTTCTCGACGTTGGCGAAGGTCGTCCAGGCGCCCTGGCCCCAGCGGGTGGCCTCGGCCTGGCACAGGACCGACATGTAGGTGGCGAACGACTCGTTCAGCCACAGGTCGTCCCACCAGCGCATGGTCACGAGGTCGCCGAACCACATGTGGGCCATCTCGTGGAGGATCGTCTCGGCGCGGCGCTCGATCAGGGCGTCGGTCACCCGGGACCGGAAGACGTAGTCCTCCAGGAAGGTGACGCAGCCCGCGTTCTCCATCGCGCCGGCGTTGAATTCGGGGACGAACAGCTGGTCGTACTTCCCGAAGGGGTAGCGCAGGCCGAAGACGCGGTGGAAGAAATCGAAGCCCTGCTTGGTTACCTCGAAAATGTTGTCCGCGTCGAGGTGCTCCGCCAGAGACTGGCGGACGTAGATGCCCAGGGGAATGCCGTCGTGCTCGTCGTGGACCGACGAGTATGGGCCCGCCACGAGTGCGGTGATGTACGTCGACATGACCGGCGTGGCCGGAAAGTGCCACCGCTTGGCGGCCTGGAGCGTGCCATGACGGCCCTCGTGGGCGTCCATGGAGATCGTGTCGTCGGGCGCCGAGTTGGAGATGACCGCCCAGTCGGCCGGGGCCAGCACCGTCAGCTCGAAGGTGGCCTTCAGGTCGGGCTGGTCGAAGCAGGCGTACATGCGGTGGGCGTCGGCGGTCTCGAACTGGCTGTGCAGGTAGACGCGCTTGTCGACCGGGTCGACGAACCGGTGGAGGCCCTCGCCGGTGCGCATGTAGCCGCAGTCGGCGTCGACGCGGAGCTCGTTCTGCTCCGACAGCCCGGTGAGCGGGAAGCGGCCCGCGTCGGCGTCGTAGGTGCTGACGCTGAGGCTGGCGCCGTTCAGGATCACCGAGCGCACGTTGGCGTTGTGCAGGTCGATGAAGGTGTCGGCACCCGGCTGGGCGCACGTGAAGTGGACCGTCGTGACGCTTTCGAACCGATCTTCGCCCTCGGTCAGGTCGAGCTCGACCGAATAAGACTGAACGGTCAGCAGCCGGGCGCGCTCCCGGGCCTCGTCACGGGTCAGATTGCCTGCCACATCCGCTCCTCACACACGGCCCGCCGCACCGTCGCGACCGGGATGACCGCATCCTGCCACGGCGACCGGACAAAGCCGCACTCAAATGTTTCCCTACCTGGAATAGGTAGATCCCTGACTCCAGTTGTCGATCGATGGAACCACATTCTTGTCGGGAGAGTGAACAAATGTCCGAACGCAAGATCGCAGATTTCTGGTTTGACCCCTTCTGTCCTTGGGCGTGGCTGACCTCGCGGTGGATGCTCGAAGTGGAGAAGGTGCGGCCGGTCACCATCCGCTGGCATCTCATGAGCCTCACCTTCCTGAATGAGGGACGCGATCTCCCGGCGGAATATCAGGCACGGACGAGCAAGGCAATCGGGCCGGTCCGCGTCGTCGCGGCCGCGCAGCGCAAGTACGGCGACGAGGTGGTCGGCGAGCTCTACACCCAGCTCGGCACCCGCTTCCACCCCGGTCAGCGCATCAAGGACCTCGGCGATCTCCAGGAAGTCGTCGCCGAGGCGCTCGTGGCGGCCGGGCTCGACCCCGCTCTGGCGGGCGAGATGGACTCCACGGAGTACGACGAGGAGATCCGCCGCTCCCACCACGCGGGAATGGACCAGGTCGGCATGGACGTCGGCACCCCCGTCGTCGCGGTCGAGGGCGTCGCCTTCTTCGGCCCCGTGATCAGTCCCGCCCCGAAGGGCGAGGCGGCGGGCCGGCTGTGGGACGGAGTGGTCCTGGTGGCGTCCACCGACGGGTTCTTCGAACTGAAGCGGACCCGCACCAGGGACCCCATCTTCGATTGACAGGTGGAACTCGCCATATGACACCGTTCACGCAAGGATGGGGCGCATGCGTCAGCTCTTCGTGAACGGTGCCTGGGTGCCCTCGGCGTCCGGCGAAGGCGTCGACGTCGTCAATCCGGCGACCGAGGAGGTCGTCGACCGGGTCCCGGCCGGATGCGCCGACGACGTGGCCGACGCGGTCGACGCCGCCCGGCACGCCTTCCCCCGGTGGGCGGCCACTCCGCCGGAGGAACGCGGCGCGCTGCTGTCCCGCGCGGCCGAGCTGATCGAGTCACGGGCCCGGAAGATCGCCGAGATCATCGCGACCGACATGGGCTCGCCCCTGGGTTTCGCGCTGCGCACGCAGACGCAGATGCCCGCCACGGTGCTCAAATCCTTCGCCGGCATGGCCGGGCGGCAGACCGAGACCACCCGGGTGGGCAACTCCCTGGTCGTCAGGGAGCCGGTGGGCGTGGTCGCCGCGATCACGCCCTGGAACTATCCGCTGCACCAGGCGATCTGCAAGGTCGGCGCCGCGCTGGCGGCCGGGTGCACGGTCGTGCTGAAGCCCAGCGAGGTGGCGCCGCTTGCGGCCTACGCGCTGGCGGAGGTGCTCGAAGAGGCGGGGCTGCCGCGGGGCGTCTTCAACTTGGTGAGCGGGCCCGGCCAGACCGTCGGTGAGGCACTGGCCGCCCATCACGACGTCGACATGGTCTCCTTCACCGGTTCGACCGCCGCCGGGCGCCGGGTCGCCGTGCTGGCGGGCGGCTCGGTGAAGCGGGTAGCGCTGGAGCTCGGCGGCAAGTCGGCCAACGTGATCCTGCCGGGCGCCGACCTGGAGACGGCGGTCAAGGTGGGGGTCGGGCAGGCCTACACCAACGCCGGGCAGACCTGTTCGGCGCTGACCCGCATGCTCGTCCAGTGGGACCAATACGACGAGGCCGTGCGGATGGCCGTCGCGTTCTCCCGCAAATACACCGTGGGCGACCCGTTCGCCGACGACACCCGCATCGGGCCCCTCGTGTCGAAGGTCCAGCGTGACCGGGTGATCCGCTACCTCAACGTCGGCCAGGAGGAGGGCGCCCGGCTCGTTGCCGGGGGCACCGAGCCCGTCCACGAGCGCGGCTACTACGTCGAGCCCGCCGTCTTCGCTGGCGTCGCGCCGGGCATGACGATCGAGCAGGAGGAGATCTTCGGCCCGGTGCTGTCGATCGTCCCCTACGGCACCGTCGACGAGGCCGTCTCGATCGCCAACGGCACCCCCTACGGCCTGTCGGGCGCCGTCTGGGCGAAAGACGAGGAGCAGGCCGTCAGCGTGGCCCGCAGGCTGCGCACCGGGCAGGTCGCGATCAACGGCGGCCGGTTCAACCCGCTGGCCCCGTTCGGCGGCTACGGGCAGTCGGGCGTCGGCCGGGAGCTGGGCGAGGCCGGGTTCGACGAGTTCCTCCAGGTCAAGTCTTTGCAGATGTGATCTTTCCGGCTTGACCCGGGCACAGATACACAAAGTCATGCACGTCTTGATCGTGGGACTGGGCTACGTCGGGCTGCCGACCGCGCTGGCCTTCCTCGAAGCGGGCTGCCGGGTCACCGGCTACGACGTCAGCGCCGCCCGGCTCGCCGCCATCCGCTCGGGCGAGGCCGACCTGTCGCCCCGCGACCACGCGCGGCTGCGCCGCCACCGGCTGGTGACCACCACCGATCCGGCCGCCATCGCCACCGCCGACGCCGTGGTGATCTGTGTGCCGACGCCGGTGGACGAGCGGCGCGTACCGAACCTGAAGGCGCTGAGAGCGGCCTGCGGCACGGTCGTCGCCCACGCGGTGCGCGGGCAGCTCGTGGTGCTGACCTCGACCACCTATGTCGGGTCCACCCGCGACCTCCTGATCGACCGGCTCGAAGGGGTCGACGTCGTGTTCAGCCCGGAACGCGTCGATCCGGGCCCCGGCGGGCGGCCGCTGGAACACGTGCCCAGGGTGCTCGGGCCGGCCTCGGCCAGGGCGGGCGACCGCGCCGAGGAACTGCTCAAGCGGGTGGCGCCGCAGGTGCACCGGGTCAGCTCGCCGGAGGCGGCCGAGCTGTGCAAGCTGCTGGAGAACTCGTTCCGGGCGGTCAACATCGCGCTGGCCAACGAGTTCGCCGACATCGCCCGCGAGGTCGGGGTCGACCCGGTCGAGGTGATCGAGGCGGCGGCCACCAAACCGTTCGGGTTCATGCGCTTCGACCCCGGGCCCGGCGTCGGCGGGCAGTGCGTGCCCTCCGATCCCTACTACCTGCTGTGGCGGCTGCGCCGGGCGGCGCCGACGGTGCTGACCGCCGCGATGGGGGCCATCGCGGCCCGGCCGCAGGCGGTGGTGCGGCGGGCGCTGGAGATGCTGGCGTCGGCCGGGCGGGACATCCGGGACGCGAAGGTGCTGATCGCCGGGGTGTCGTACAAGCCGGGGGTGGCCGACGCGCGGGAGACGCCCGCCGCGCCGATCATCGCCGAGCTGCGGCGGCTGGGCGCGCGGGTGGAGTTCACCGATCCGCTGGTGGTGGAGCTCTCGGTCGGGGAGGAGTTCCTCAAACGCGCACCGGATCCCCGGGCCGAGCCGTGGGACCTCGTCATCGTGCACACGCTGGGCGGTGACCTCGGGTGGCTGACGCCGGAGCAGGCGGTCCTGGACGCCACCTACCGGCTGGAGCGCCCCGAGCCCAGCCGCTGGGAGGTGCCTTAGGGGGTCTGCAGCATGATGCGGCGGGCCGCGTTCTTCGGCAGGCGGTCGACGTAGAGGGTGCCGTTGAGGTGGTCGAACTCGTGCTGGAAGCAGCGGGCCAGCATGCCGCGCGCCTTCATCTCCACCGGGCGGCCGAGACGGTCGAAGCCCCGCACCGTGACTCCGGACGCGCGCGGGGTGGTCGAGTAGAGCGGCTTGCCGGTCTCCTTGCTCGGGACGGACAGACACCCTTCTTCCTCGAGGATCTCGGCGTCGTCGTCGATGACGAGTTCGGGGTTGACCAGAGCGCCCTTGCGGTTGCTGATGTCGTACACGAAAAGGCGTTTCCCCACACCGATCTGGGGGCCCGCGAGACCGACGCCGTCGGCCAGGTACATCGTGGCGAACATCTCGTCGATCAGGCGGCGCAGGTCCTTGTCGAACTGGGTCACCGGCTCGGCCGGGGTGCGCAGCACGGGATCTCCGATATACCGGATCTCGCGCATCATGCCCTCCGCTGTAAGGGTTGACGGGGGTAACTGGCCGTTACTCTAGTGGACCTGAGAAGCTCTCCGTATGCGCGTCTACATCGGTTCTGACCACGCCGGCTACGACCTGAAGAACCACCTGGTCGGCTGGCTCAAAGAAAACGGCCACGACGTGGTCGACTGCGGTCCCTTCGTCTTCGACGCAGAAGACGACTATCCGCCCTTCGTGCTCCGTGCGGCCGCCGGGGTGGTGGCCGAGCCCGGTTCGCTGGGCGTGGTGATCGGCGGTTCTGGCAACGGCGAGGCCATCGCCGCCAACAAGGTCGAGGGCGTGCGCGCCGCGCTGGCGTGGAGCGACGAGACCGCCAGGCTCGGGCGGCAGCACAACGACGCCAACGTGATCAGCATCGGCGCCCGGATGCACTCCGAGGCCGACGCGACCCGTTTCGTCGAACTGTTCCTCGCCGAGCCCTACTCGGGCGCCGAGCGCCACACCCGGCGCATCGACATGCTGAGTGACTACGAGCAGAGCGGCGAACTGCCCCCGCTGCCCTAAGGCTTCTTGCGGATCTCCTTGCGGGGGGCCTCGTCACGCAGGGGCCGCCGGTCGGCGGCCTCCTGCTGTTCCTTCGACGGACGCGACACGTCGCGGGCGCGCATGGCGGTGATCGCCGTGATCGTCAAACTCGTCAGGGCCATGGTCTGAGGGTAGTTCAGAAGACGAGCCCACCCCAGGGCAGCGGGCTCCACGACATCGCCGCCGACAGTTCCCGCACCGCGCCTTCGCGGTGCTCGGCGATCTGACCTGCCAGTCTGTACGACTCCAGCGACCGCCCCCCGAGATACCCGGCGCCCAGGATCCTGACGGGCAGGCTGAGGTCGGGCGCGTCTTCGGTCGGCTCACACGTGCCCTTGGCGGTCGACAGCCGCCAGCGCCCGGCGTTCCACGGGCACACGTCGTCGTCGACCTCGACGACCAGGTCGACCGGCGCGCTGTAGACGCGCTGCGTGAGGGCCGCGGGCACGTCGACCAGGCGGATCCACAGTTCGTCGAGGGTGCCGGCGGTCAGATGCCGGGGCTCGGCCAGCAGGTGCATGATCGGGTCGTCCGCGGGCCGGTTCCCGGCGAACACGCGCGAGCACAGATCCCGGTCGAGGACGCTGCGCCACACCAGCGCGTAGGCGGCCGGGTCGAGGGCGAACAGCTCCTCGAGGTCCACCAGGCCGTCGGGCACGTCGTGGTCGGTGGTCTGACGCTTCACCCGGAACAGCGCGTAGCCGCGCACGCCCTGGTCGTCTTCGGCCAGCACGCAGCGCAGCCGCCCCGAACCGTGCCGGGCGTTGTCGTCGTCGGCCAGCACCGCGTTCCAGCGGGCAGGAGTGCGCGTGTAGAGACCCGGCCGGGAGGTCCTGACCTGGTCGAAGAGCTTCACGAACTCGTCGCGGACGTTTTCCGGCGGCTCGACCCGCAGGCGCAGGGCCGGGTCGACCGGGGCGTCGGGGCGAAAGGCGCTGGAGTGCTTGGGGATCGTGTAGAAGACGTTGTCGACCGCGCGGCCGTAGCCGTAGCGGCCGTAGATGGCGGCCTCGGAGGCGTAGAGCGCGGCGACCGACTCGCCCCGGTCGCGGATGTCGGAGAGCTGCCTGCGCATCAGCGAGCTCAGCACGCCCTGACGCCGGTGGGAGGCGAGCACGCCCACCGCGCTGACCCCGCCCACCGGGAGCACGCCGCCGGGGACGGTCATGTCGAAGCTCATCACCTGGGTGTAGCCGACCATGCGGTCGCCGTCGAAGGCCGCCAGGGACCGGTCGAACTCGGTGACCCCCTTGAACCGCTCGATCTGGCCGGGTGCCCAGGAGGAGACGAACGCCTCGTCGAGCAGGGCGCACACGGCGGGGAACTCAGATTCGGCGATAGGGCGAACGGGGTGATTCACGGCACCACCGTAGGGCCGGGCAAAGAGGGACGGCCACCCAATATACGTCCTAAATGATCAAGGTGTTGGTCAAGACAGCGCCTTACCACGAAGCCGACCGATACAGTCGTCGTCATCATGAGTTCCCGTCCGGTGCCGCTCATTCCCCCTCGGCTCCGCGCGATTTTGGTGCGGGTCCCGTTTCTGGTGCCGATCGTCCGGTTCGTAAGGAAGAGTTCGTCGAAAGATAGCCATCTGCTGATCGCCCTGGTCGTCGTGAGCCTGCTCATCGGAGTGCTCGGCGTCCAGGTCTCGACGCGTTGGTTCTCGCCGTCGCTGCTCATCCTGGTGACTCTCGCCGGCGGGCTCCAGCTGCGTCTGCGCAGCCTGGCGGCCCTGCTGGTCGCCGTCGCCGCGTCGGTCACCTATCTGGGGATCACCTACGGGGCCCGGCAGGTCGGGCCCGGCTATCTGCTGACCATGGGCTTCACGGTCGTGCTCGCCTGGCTGATGGCGCGCACCCGGGGCACGCTCGGCGTGCAGGGGCTGCGCGGCGACGCGATGCTGCTGGAACTGCGCGACCGGCTGAAGAAACAGAGTGAGCTGCCCTCCTTCCCGAAGGCGTGGGGCGGCAAGGTCGTGCTCAAACAGGCCGGCGGGTCGTCGTTCGGCGGCGACTTCGTGGTCTCCATGCGCGAGGGGACACGGGTCGAGCTCGCCGTGGTCGACGTCTCGGGCAAGGGCATCGACGCGGGCACCCGAGCCCTTCTTCTCTCCGGCACGTTCGGCGGCCTCCTCGGCTCGGTGACCGACTTCCTCGGGGCGTGCAACGCCTACCTGCGGCGTCAGCGCGAGGGCGAGGGGTTCGTCACGGCCGTCCACCTGAGCCTCGACCTGGCCACCGGCGCTTATGAGATCACCTCCGCGGGCCACCCGCCCGTCGTGAAGTTCGACTCCGGCACCGGCACCTGGCGGGTCTCGGCCGCCAAGGGTGTCGTGCTCGGGGTGGTGCCCGATCTGGCCTGCGAGCCTGACCGGGGCACCCTGCGCAAGGGCGACGCCCTGATGCTCTACACCGACGGGCTGATCGAGCAGCCGGGGCGCGACATCGACGCCGGCCTCGACAAGCTGCTCGGCGAGGCCGAACGGCTGCTGCCCGGCGGGTTCTCCAAGAGCGCCCGCCAGCTCGTGACCGCGATGTCGTCGGGTCACAACGACGACTGCGCCCTCGTTCTCATCTGGCGACCGTGACTTTCATCATGGCTTTCTGTGTATAGACAGTCACTGGCCGTGCTTGACGGCAATTGAGACTCTTGATCCGGTCGCCGGCGGTACGGGGGTGTCGCCGGAGTGCGGCCCCATTCAGGGTCCCCGGGCCTCCTCAGGTTGGCGGCGCGGCTCACCTGCGGAGGCCCGGCCCCTTATAACCAGCCTGAGTCGCTGGCGATCCGGACCGCGTCGACCCGGTTCCTCGCTCCGGTCTTGCACATGATGCGAGACAGATGGTTGCGGACGGTCCCCACCGACAGATAGAGCTCGTCGGCGATCTCCTTCGACCGCGCCCCCTGCGCGGCGATGCGCAGCACGTCGAGCTCGCGCCGGGTCAGCGGGTTCTCCGCCGTCTGGAGCGCGGCCACGGCCAGGTCGGAGTCGATCGCCCGGCGCCCCGCCGCGATCAGCCGGATGCCCTCGGCCAGCTTCTCGGGCCCGGCCTCGGTGCCCATGAAGCCCAGCGCCTTGGCCGCGAACGCCCGGCGCACCTGCCCAGGGTTGGCCTGAGAGGAAAGGATCATCACCCGGCACGCGGGCATCTTCTCGAGGAGGCGGGTCGCGGCCGTGAGACCGCCCATGGCGGGCAGGTCGATGTTGATCACAGCAGTGTCGGGCCGGAGCCGGAGCGCGGCCGGGATGGCGTCCTCCCCCGAGGCCACCCCCGCCACGACTTCGAGATCGCTCTCCCCGTTGAGGGACGCGACCAGGCCATGCCGGACGAAAGGAAGGTGCTCGGCCACCAAGATCCTGATCATGAGCCCCCATTTCATACCTCAGGGTGATCGGCCAGACGCACAGTGTCATTGAAGTCTCTACGTTCGGCAAACCGACCGCAAGTTGCCAGGGAGAAATACCCGCGAATGTGGACACGACTGGACGCCGGACGGCGTGGGCTACTCTCAAGGCGAGACTGATTTTCCGCCTGCCGGGGGTATGCGCCGATGAGCTGGCAGTTCGTTGCCGGGTTCGTGATCCTGTTCGTCGGCCTGTTGGTGTCGATCGCCCTCCACGAGATCGGCCACCTCGTGCCGGCCAAGATCTTCGGTGTGCGCGTCACCCAATACATGGTGGGCTTCGGGTCCACCATGTGGTCGCGCAGGCGCGGCGAGACCGAATACGGCATCAAGTGGATCCCGATGGGCGGCTACATCCGCATGATCGGGATGCTGCCGCCACGCCCGAGCGACGACCCGAACAAACTGCGGTCGATCTCCACCGGGCCGTGGCAGGGCCTCATCGAGAACGCCCGCCAGGTCGCAGGCGAGGAGATCAAGCCCGGCGACGAGAGCCGGGTCTTCTACCGCAAGCCGTGGTGGCAGAAGGTCATCATCATGTCCGGCGGGCCGTTCATGAACTTCGTGCTGGCCTTCGTGCTGTTCGCGATCGTCATGATGGGCTTCGGCGTGACCGTGCTGAAGCCGACCGTCAACGGCGTCAGCCCGTGTGTGGTCCCGGCCTCCCAGGCCAACCGCGACTGCAAGCCGACCGACCCGAAGACGCCCGCCCTCGCGGCCGGGCTGCAGAAGGGCGACAAGTTCGTCTCCATCGACGGCAAGCCGGTGCCCACGTGGGAAGCCGCGACGGCGACCATCCGGGCGCACGGCGCGGGGCCGGTCCCCATCGTCATCGAGCGGGGCGGCGAGCAGCAGACCGTGACCGTGAACCTGATCGCCACCGAGCGGCCCGACCTGGAAGACCCCAGCAAGGTCGTCCAGAACGTCGGCTTCCTCGGGGTCGAGCCGACCCAGGTGATCGAGCGCCAGGGCCCGGGTTACGTCGCCGCCGAGATGTGGGACATGACCACCCGGACCGCCGTGTCGATGGTCGACATCCCGTCCAAGATGGTCGGCGTCTGGCACGCCGCCTTCTCCGGCGAGGAGCGCGACCGCAACGGGCCGATCGGCATCGTCGGCGCGGGACGGCTCGGCGGCGAGATCGCCGCCTCGGCCGCGCCGCTCGAGAACAAGATCGTCATCTTCATCAACCTGCTGGCCGGGCTGAACCTGGCGATCGGCATCTTCAACCTGGTCCCGCTGCTGCCGCTCGACGGCGGCCACATCGCGGGCGGCCTGTGGGAGGGCCTGAAGCGCGGCTTCGCCCGCCTCACCCGGCGGCCCGCGCCCGGCTACGTCGACGTGGCCAAGGCGCTGCCGCTGACCTACGCGATGGCGGTGGTGCTGCTCTTCATGGGCGGCCTGCTGATCTTCGCCGACATCGTCAACCCCATCAGGCTGAGCGGCTAGCTACTCGCCGGTCGCGCCGTCGATCCGCTCGCGGAGCAGGTCGGCGTGGCCGTTGTGGCGGGCGTACTCCTCGAGCATGTGGGCGAGGATCCACCGGTGCGACATGAGCTCGCCGGCGCGGTTGGGCTTCTTCATGAGGGCGCCGAGGTCGGTCTCCGCGCTGATCTTGCGGGCGGTCTCGATCTCCGTCCGCCAGGTGGCGAAGACCTCTTCCACCGGGGCGGAGTCGAGGGCGTCGAAGTCGTCGTCGGGGTGCTCGTCGGTGAAGAAGATCGGCGGCAGGTCCTCGCCGTTGAGACGGATGCGGAACCACGCCCGCTCCACGTCGGCCATGTGCCTGACCAGGCCGAGCAGCGACAGCGACGAGGGCTCGACGCCCCGCAGGCGCAGTTGCTCGCCGGTGAGGCCCTCGCACTTCCAGGCCAGGGTGTCGCGCTGGTAGTCGAGGAAGCCGATCAGGGTGGCGCGCTCGTCGCCGGCGAGGGGAGGGTCGATTCTCATGCGGTTATGGTGCCACCATGGAGCAGTTGGAGCGATTGCGCGCCATTTGCCTGGCGCTGCCGGAAGCGACCGAACGCCTCAGCCACGGTGAGCCGACATGGTTCGTCCGGGGCAAGAAGACCTTCGTGACCTTCGCCGACCACCACCACGTCGACCGGCTGGCCTTCTGGTGCGCGGCGGCGCCCGGGGTGCAGGCCGAGCTGGTGGAGACCGAGCCCGACCGGTTCTTCCGGCCGCCCTACGTGGGGCATCGGGGGTGGCTGGGGGTCTATCTGGACGTCCCCGTCGACTGGGACGAGATCGGGCGGATCGTGGCCGACGCGTTCCGGCAGGTGGCGCCGAAGTCGCTCGCGGCCCAGGTATAGAGGGTCTCTCGCCCTCCGGATTACCGATCACCGGGAACAAGACCGTTATGACACTTGACGGGAAAGTCGCGATCGTCGCCGGAGCGAGCCGGGGCATCGGTGCGGTGACCGCGCGGGCCCTGGCCCGTGCCGGGGCCGCCGTCGTCCTCGCGGCCCGTGATTCCACCGCCATCGAGGCCGTCGCGGCCGACATCCGGACCTTCGGCGGGCGGGCGATGGCCGTGCCCACCGACGTGGGCGACTCCGACTCGGCGGAGCGGCTCGTCGCCCTGACCCTGGAGAAGTTCGGGCGGCTCGACGCGGCGTTCAACAACGCCACCGACGGGCCGGTGCCCGCGCCGCTGGCCGAGATCGACCCGCTCGACTTCGACCTCGGCATCCGGACCAACGTCCGGGGGACCTTCCTCGGGATGAAGTTCCAGATCCCGGCGATGCTCGCGTCCGGGGGCGGGTCGATCGTGAACATGGCGTCGGTGGCGGGCGTGCAGGGCACCGCGAACCTCGCCGGTTACGTCGCGGCGAAGGCCGGGATCATCGGGCTGACCAAGGTGGCCGCGCTCGACTACGCCGACCAGGGGATCAGGGCGAACGTGCTGGCCCCCGGGCCGATCCTGACCTACCACCTGGAGGCTGCGGGGGAGGACGTCCAGCGCAAGGCCGGGAACGCCACCCCGATGCGCCGGGTCGGGCTGCCCGAGGAGGTCGCGGCGACGGTGATCTGGCTGTTCTCCGACCAGTCGTCGTACATCACCGGGGTGACGCTGCCCGTCGACGGCGGGCTCGGGGCCGGGAACAAGCCGCCGCAGATGATGAAGATGTCGGCGTCATGAGGCGCCGATCGCCGAGAACGACCAGCCGGTCGCCGGGTCGGCCGACCGCCGGGCGTCCCTGAGGGCCTCGGCGCAGGTCAGCCCGGCGCGCAGGCCGTCGTGCAGGGCGACCATGAACGGGACCACCGCCGCGTCGTTGACGGGGACCACGCTGGCCACCAGCCCGGCGGTGCCGAGCGGCAGCAGGGCGGCGGCCAGGCCCAGCAGCTCGTCGGCTCCGGCGGGCGCGAGCCGCCCGCCCTCGCAGCTCGACAGGATCATCCGGTACGGCGCCGCCCGCAGCCCCTCCACGTCGTGGACGGTCAGTGGCCCGTCGTCCATGCGCAGGGCCGAGAACATGGGGCTGTCGTCGCGGAAGGTGCCGTGGGCGGCGATGTGGGCCAGCCGTGAACCGTCGAGCGCGGCCAGCACGGCCCCGGCGGTGGCGGCGCCGTCGGCCAGCACGGTCGCGGCGCCGTAGTCGCGGGCCAGGAGGGGCACCTCGGCGCCGCCCGAGACCAGGCCGGGCCCCCTGACCAGCACGACGTCGCCGCCGGGCGGGGTGATGCGGCGGGCCCGCAGCCACGCCCCCGCCGACGGGGAGGTGCCGACCGCCCGGTCGCGCAGGGACGGCAGGGCCGCCCAGGGCACGCCGTGCAGACGGCCGGGCGGGACCACGGTGACCTGCCCGTCTCCCAGGTGGCCGAGGGCCCGGCCGAACAGGACGGTCTCCAGCCGGCGGGCCCCGGCCGCGACGATCGGCAGCCAGTCGGCCGAGCCCCGGTGGGCCAGCCGCCGCAGCGCCGCCCGCAGCCGCTCGGCCTCCAGGGCGGCGTCGGCCGCCGAACCGGCCGGGAACCGGCGGACCCGGCCGCCGCCGCAGACGATCGCGTGCAGCATCCCGTCGACCGGCACGATCGCGACCAGCCGGTCGTCGCCCAGGGCCGTCAGGAGGGCGGCCACGTCGAGGCGGTCGCCGTTGAAGGTGCCGCGCAGGCGCAGCGTGTGGGCGCGGATGCGGCGTTCGAGCCGCCGCTGCTCGCGGTCGAGCGCCGGTTGGGGAGACCCGGCCGCGCGGGCCGCCTCGGCCCGGCTGCCGATCTCGCGGAACGCGGTCAGGTCGCGGGACAGCTCGGGGTCGGCGGGCGGGCGGGCCGGTGGCACGGCCAGCGCGGTCGCCCGCCACCGGTCGCTCCAGCGCAGCAGCTCACGCGGGGAGGTCGCGGCCCGCTGGGCGAGCGTGGCCAGCTCGGCGCCCTGCACGGTGGCGCGTGCCCGCAGTTCGGCGGCGCCCAGGGTCATGCGGTGCTCGTCGAGGACGTCGAGCCCTTTGCGGCAGGCGTCGAGGGTCAGGCGGCGGTCGCCGGTCGCGGCGGCGAACAGGGCCAGCGCGGTCCAGCCGTCGGCGCGGGCCTGGGCGGGCCCCCGGCGGCGGGCCTCGGCGGCGGCCCCCAGCTGCAGGCGGGCGGCGGAGAGGTTCCCGCGCGCCAGGGCGATCCGCCCGGCCAGCAGGCGGGCCTGCGCCGCCTCGGGGGAGCGGAGTTCCGCCAGCCGGTCGGCCAGCGCGGGCGCGTCGCGCGCGGTGTGGTCACCGGCCGCGTATCGGGCATGGAGCAGGACCAGCCGGGCGTGGGTGTGCCACCAGCCCCGGCGCTGCCGGGCGAACACCCGGGCCGCCGCCGTGGCGTGCCCGACGGCCAGGCCCGGATCTCCCGCGGCGACGGCCGCGCGGGCGGCCACCAGGCGCAGTTCGGCCGCCCGGGTGGCCTGGCCGGTCAGGGCGGCCTGCGCCTCGTCCAGGGCGTCGCGGGCCAGCCCTGCGGAGAGCAGCACCCCGCACCGCTGGATGGTGAGCATGACGGCCGGGGTGCCGAGGGTCTCGTAGAGGTGGGCGGCCTCGTCGAAGTGGCGCAGCGCCGCCGGGGCGTCACCGGCCCGCCAGGCCACCAGACCGCGGTTCTCGACCGCTTTGGCCTTGTCGTGGTCTTGGGTGGTGCGGGCCCACAGCTCGTCGGCCGCCGTGAAGTCGGCCCCCGCCCGGTCGGCGGCGCCCACCGCCAGGTGCACGGTGGCGCGCAGGGTGAGGGCGCGGGCCGTCCAGATGACGTCGTTCTCCCTTCTCAGTACGGGGAGCGCACGACGTACATCGGAGAGAGAGCCCTCGTGGTCACCGACCACCCAGCGCACGTAGGCGCGGCGGAACAGCACCCGCGCGGCCGTGCCGCCCTCGCTGAGCGCGACGGCGCGCTCCAGCGCGGCGAGCCCCCGCCGGGTGTGACCGGCGTGGACGAGCGCCGCGCCCAGAGTGGCCAGGACATCGGCCTCCCTGTCAGCGGAATCGGCCAGCGAGACAGCCTTCCTGAGGTGCTTCAGGGCGGCCGTGAGTCGGCCGAAGTCGCGCTCCCAGATGCCGATGACCTGGTGCGCGATGGAGGCCTCAGACCTGGTGGGACGGCCGTCGAGTAGGGCCCGCGCGCCTGCGAGGGCGTCGGCGGGGCGAGCGAAGACGAGGGGGAGCAGGTCCCCCGGAATGCCTCTAAAAGGTGACCTTCCCCCCGGCACAGATCGATGTTAGACGTTGGGGTACGAGGCGTAAACGCTTGGTGATCATGCTGTATCAGCGGCTGGGAATTCGGCTCCACTCCACGAAGGAACCCCTCCGATCAAAGGAACCGCGAGATGGAGCCAGACCGCTTCCGCGAACAGTTCGACATGATCCAGCAGAGCTATGACCTATCCAGCGGCCCCCGAATGGTGGCCGGACCCAGCGGCGCCCCCCAGTACCTCTATGAACGCGGTGTGGTGCTCATACCGCCCGGCGTGGTCAAGCCCAGAGCCGCCAGGGCCGCCGTGGCTGCCGGAGACACGGGGTTCGCCGCGAGCCCCGTGGTCGTCACAGATCCCGTGGTCGTCACAGACCCGGTGGTCGTCAAGGACCCCGTAGACCCCGAAAAGCCGGAGAACCCCGACAAGCCGGAGGACCCCGACAAGCCGGAGGACCCCGACAAGCCGGATGACCCCGACAAGCCGGAGGACCCCGACAAGCCGGAGATGCCCACGGAGCCATGGCGGGAGATCATCAGCCAGGTGCTCGGCACCACGGTTGAACCTGTCGTCGAGGTCTCGGAAAGGACCGGGGTCGCACGGATCGTGCTGCCGACACCACCGGGCGGCGACCGCTGGAACGACCCCGCCGTCTCCGATGTGATCCACGCCCTGCGCAGGCACCAGATCGAGGCGACCAGGAACCACCTGATCACCATCTGCGACGTCAACTGCTGTCCCGGCGACGAACCGGTGCCGGCCACCCGGAAGCAGCTCAACCCCACCTTGCCGACGTCCAGGCCCCCGTCCAAACGCCAGGTCTCGATCCTCGTGGTCGACACCGGCCTCGTCCCCAACTACGAGAAGCACGACTGGCTGGCGCGGAACGTGGTGATCCCGCAGACCACGGACGGCAAGACCCTCGGCACCTTCGCCGAGCCGAGCCCCTTGGACGACCGGAACGTGCTCCGCCAGTACGTCGGTCACGGCACCTTCATCGCCGGCCTCATCTCGGTCGTCGCCCACGATGCGAGGATCACCGTCGCCAATCCGTTCGCCAACGCGGGCACGATCGAGGATCACCACCTCGGAGAGGAGCTGCTGAAGATCGTCGACGAAATGGACTACTGGCCCGACATCATCAGCCTCTCGTCGGGCACCCCGACCGCCGAGGGGCACCAGCCGTTGGCGCTGCGGTCCTTCATGGCGAAGCTCCGCCCGGAGAAGACGGTGCTGGTCGCCGCCGCGGGCAACAACGCCTCCGAGGAGCCGTTCTGGCCCGCGGCCTGGGCCGATCCCGGGGCCTGGCCCGAACTCGAACCCAACGACCCCCAGCGCGCCGAGGCCAGACGCGCCGCCGCGATGGTCGTCTCGGTCGGCGCGCTGCGGGCCGACGGCCGGGCGGAGGCCTGCTTCAGCAACCACGGCCGATGGGTCAAGGTCTTCGCGCCGGGTGAGCGGCTGGTCAACGCCGTCAGCCCTCTTGAGGAGAGGACACAGTACGACTACCAGCACACCACCTACAGCCGGTGCCGCCACGAGGCGAAGTACGTGTGCCCCTGCCAGTGGCCCCGGCACATCGGCGAGTTGTCCCTGGGCCGCCCCTTCGACGCGGGGGACCAGGCCGACCAGAGGGAACTCAAGATGGCCGAGTTCACCGGGTTCGCGGAGTGGAGCGGCACGTCGTTCTCCACGCCCCTGGTCGCCGCCATGATCGCCAACCGGATGTCGGCGGACAAGAACGTGGACCCGCGTGACGCGGCCGCGGATCTGATCGGCTCGGCGCCGAAACTCATGATCCACGATCGCCCGTATCCGGTCGTTTTTCCCGAGACCTGGCAACGGCGCACCGTGTACGAGCAGTACTGACCCACGGAGGACACATGGAGCGTGCGGAGATCGGCGAGCTGTTCACCGCCGCCGCCGACGGTGACTCGGCCGCCTGGAAAGGGCTGGTCGAGGGGCTGGCGCCGCTCGTCTGGTCGATCGCGCGCTCCTACCGTCTGTCCGACGCCGACGCCAGGGACGTCTTCGCGACGACCTGGTTCAAGCTGGTCCAGCACCTGGGCCGGATCCGCGAGCCCGACAAGGTCGGGGCCTGGCTGGCCAGCACCGCGCGCCACGAGGCGCTGAAGATGGCCCGCTCGGTCCGGCCGGTGCCGCTCGACGACCATCCCGCCCTGCTCGACCTGTCCTCGGCCGCGCCGACGCCAGAAGAGGTGGTCGTCGAGGCCGAGCGGCAGGAGGCGGCGATGGCCAGGGCGCGGGTGCTCTGGCAGGTGGTGCGGGAGCTGTCGGACACCTGCCAGCGGCTGGTCCGGGTGCTGATGACCAGCCCGCCGCCCTCCTACGCCGAGATCTCGGCGGCGACCGGGCTGGCCGTGGGCAGCATCGGGCCGATCCGGGCCCGCTGCTTCGGGCGGCTGCGGACGCTGCTGGCCGAGCAGGGCGTGGCGTGACCGACGACGAACTGGAAGCCGAACTCCAGGAGGTGGCCGCGATGTTCGACCCACCGCCCGTCGACCTGGTGCAGGTCGCCGTCGACGCCTTCGCGCTGCATAACCTCGACGGCGAGCTGGCGGCGCTGGCGTTCGACTCCCTCGACGAGCCCGAGCTGGTCAGGGGGCAGGACGCCCGGCTGCTGACGTTCACGGCACCCGGCCTGACGATCGAGGTGGAGCTCGACGGGGGCCGTCTGCTGGGGCAGTTGCTGCCGCCGCAGGAGGCGGAGATCGTGGTCAACGGGCGGCCGCCGGTGCGGGCCGACGACCTCGGGCGGTTCGCGGCCGACGAGGTGGCCGCCGGGTCGCTGAGTCTGCGGTGTGAGCTGGCCGGGCGGACCGTCGTCACCGAGTGGCTGACCGTCTAGCTGTATCAGGACCGGGCGCCGGGGATCCGCATCGATGTGGAGACCGTCATGTTCGTCGGCCGCCGGGCCGAACTCGCCCTGCTCGACACGGTGTCGCGCCGCCCGGGGCTCGCCGCCGTCCAGGGGCCCGCCGGGATCGGCAAGTCCTCTCTCGTGCGGCGCTTCCTCGCCGCGCATCCCGGGCTCGAGGTGCGGTGGGCCAGCGGCGCCGCCGCCGAGACCTCGTTGCGGTACGGCGTCCTCGCCCAGCTTCTCGCCGGAGAGCCGCCCGCCGGCGCCGGGCCGTTGACGGCCGGGGCGTGTCTGGTGGCCGAACTCGGCGGGCGGGGTGACGTGGTCGTGGTGGTCGACGACGCGCACTGGGCCGATCCGGCCTCGCTGGCGGCGCTGGCGTTCGCGCTGCGCCGGGCGAAGGCGTCCGGCGTGGTGGTCGCGCCGGAGCCCGGGGACCTGCCGGAGGGTTTGGGGCGGCTGCTGGCCGAGGACGACGCCGTCCAGGTGCGGCTGGGTGGCCTCAGCACCGCGAACGTCCGTGAGCTGACCGGCCTGCCCGGTCCCGTCGCCGACCGGCTGCGGGCCCACACGCTGGGCAATCCCCGGCACCTGCTGGCCCTGGTCGAGCAGGTGACCGTGCCCCACCTGCTGGACCCGGCCCGGCCGCTGCCCGCGCCGAAGGAGTTCGCCGCACGGGTCTGCGACGACCTGGCCCGGCGGGGGGCCGAGACGGGGCGGCTCGTCCGGGCGGCGGCGGTTCTGGGGGACGGGTGCGAGCTGTCCCGGGCGGCCGAGGTGGCCGGGGTCGCCGATCCGCTGACGGCCCTTGAGGGGGCGGCCGGGCTGCTGGGCGCGGCCGGGGCCGGTCCGCTGATCGCCTTCGCCGACCCGCTCACCCGGACCGCCGTCTACGAGCACATGGGGTTGGCCGTCCGGTGCCGCCTGCACGCCTCGGCCGCCGCCGGCGAGCCCGATCCCGCCCGCGCGCTGGCCCACCGCGCGGCGGCGGTGGTCGGGGTGGACGCCGGGATCGCGGCCGAGTTGTCCGCGCTGGCCTCGGAGGAGGCGTCGCGCGGCGATCCGGCGCAGGCCGCGGTCCACCTCGTCACCGCCGCGCGGCTCACCCCACACGGGAGCGGGCTCTCGCTCGTCGCTTCGCCTGCCGGTCGTGAGGCGCGGTTGCTGGACGCCGCGGGGCGGTTCCTCGACGCGGGCGTCCCGGCCGCCGCGGCGGCTCTGGTCATGGGGGACGAGTGGGCGCCGGCCGATCCGGTCCGGCGGCATGTCATGGGGCGGCTCGCGATGGCGGAAGGGCGGACCGAGGAGGCGCGGGCGCTGTTCCTCGACGCGTGGGGGCGCGGTCATCGGCCCGCCGCCGGAGGTCTGGCCTGGCTGGCGCTGGCGGAGGGCGACCACGCCGCCGCCCTGACGTGGGCCCGCGCCGGGACGCCCGATCCTGACCTGCTCGCTCTCGCGCATGGTCTGGCCGGGCGGTTCTCCGACGCGTTCGCGGCGGGTCCGGGCGAGGTGGTGCGCGGAGTGCTCGGGCTGTGGGCGGGGGAACTGGACGGCGTCTGCCGTGATCTCGGCCCGGTCGTGAATCCGGCGGCGCGGGTCTGCCTGGCGGAGGCGCAACTGCGGCTCGGTTCCTGGGACGACGCCCTCGTGAACGCCGAGACGGCCGCCGACAGCGGGCACCGGTGGGTCGCCTCGCTGGCGCACTCGATCTCCGCCCGGGTGCTGGCGCGCCGGGGTGACGAACACGCCGCCTGGCATGCGGGGGAGGCGGGGAAGCTGGCCTGTTTCCCGGTCGACCGGGCCTTCGCCGCGCTCGCCCGGGCGGCCCTGGCTCCGGCGGAGGACGCGCTGCTACTGCTCGCTCCGGTGCGTGGACTGCCGGGCGTGCCCTGGCGGGAGCCGTACACAGAAGCCTTGATCGCGGTCGGCGAGTGGGAGACCGCGGCGGAACTGCTCGATGGCGCTCCGGGCCGTCTGCGCGGAATGCTGGCGGCGGCGCGCGGCGAGCGGGCGGCTGCGGAGGCCGCCTTCGAGGCGGCCCTGAGTGCTGGGCAGCCCTCGGTTTTCGAACGGGCCCTGACGCACCTGGAGTACGGCGCCCTGCTCCGCCGGAGCGCCGCGCGGCGGCTGGCGGCCCCGCACCTGCTCGCCGCGCGGGGCCTGTTCGAACAGCTCGGCGCGGTGCCCGGCCAGGTGCGGTGCCGCCGGGAACTGGCCGCCTGCGGGATCGGTGAACAGACCGGCGACCGTGGACTGACCCCGCAGGAGACCACGGTCGCCGGGCTGGTGGCGAGCGGTTTGACCAATCGGCAGGTGGCTCGTGAGCTGGTGCTCAGCGTGAAAACGGTCGAGTATCACCTCGGGCACGTCTACGCGAAGCTCGGTGTCGGCTCACGGGCTCAACTGGCCCATCGGTTCAAGGAGTGAAGAGGATGCTCTCCAGGTCGACCTTGCCCGTGATGGGGCCGGGGGCGCCGATGCCGTCCTCGAAGAACAGGAAGGCGTCGACCTCGTACGACGGCTCGGTGAAGGTCGCGGCCGCCACGAGCACCTCCGCCGTGTACTCACCGCCCGCCGGGCGCGGGGCGGCGGGCACGAACGCCCCTGCCACCGCGAAGTTGTGAGTGGCGCCGATCGCGTTGAACCTGGCCTGCGGCTGGAACCTGCCGGCGATCATGGTCGACAGCACTCCGGTCAGCTTCCAGGTGATCTTGACGCGGAGGTCCGTCCCCTTGGGGACGATGTCGCCCGGGTCCCCGTTGGGGTCCAGCACCTCGGCCTTGATCTCCGCCGCGAGCAGGGTCGGCAGCAGCCCGGTGGGGATGCCGATCGAGCCCTTTTTCTCTGCCATGAGTTTCGCTCCGTTTCGTCTGAATCAACTGCTCAGAACGCTACGGAGCACCGCATCGGGGTCACCTCGGGTGCGGAACCAGGTGTTTCCCTAGCCCGCCCCGGCCAGCGCCTCGATGGCCGGCAGGGCCGCCGCCAGCGCCGCCCGCTGGTCCGGCGGGAGCGCCGAGATCCGGGCCACGAAGAAGGCGATGCTGTCACCCCGCAACCGGGTCAGCTCGGCCTCGCCGGTCGGGGTCAGGCTGATCAGGGACGCCCGGCCGTCGGCCGGGTCGGGGATGCGGACGATCAGGCCGAGGCCCTCCAGCCCGCCCACCACCCGGCTCAGCGTGGGCGCGCTGATGCCCTCGTGCGTGGCCAGGTCGACGAGCCGGACCGGGCTCAGCTGGGCGACCGCCGCCAGGGTCGAGGTCTGGCCCGCGGTCAGGTCGCCGCGCATCTGCTGCCGGCTGCGCCGTCCCAGGCGGGCCAGAGCGGACTTGAGCCGTTCGGCCAGAACATCCACGTCAGTCATGGTCTGCTCACCGTAACCGCCGCGAGGGGGAGTTCGTCGTGGACGTACCGGCCGCCTCTCAGGAGAGATGCCACGGCGGCGATCAGCGACATCGCGATGGCCAGCGCGAACACCACCACCAGACCCTGGTGGAAGGGGCCGGAGATGAGGTGCGGGAAGTACTCCCGGCCGGTCAGGGTGGCCGCGTTCGCCGGGGCCAGGTGGGCGAGCGTGCCGGTCGGGGCCAGCAGGTTCTCGATCGGGTTGTAGCCCAGGAAGGCGGCGAACAGGGTGCCGACCGGAGGCAGCGCGCCGATCTGCGCCGCGACCGTCGGCGACACCCCGTGCTGGGCGAGGCCGCTGGTCAGGGTCTGCGGCAGCGTGTCCGCCAGTCCCACGATCATCAGAGAGAAGAACACCCCGATCGACAGGACCATCCCGGCGTTGGTGAACGTCGCGCGCATGCCCGAGGCCACGCCGCGCTGCCCGGCCGGGACCGCGTTCATGATCGCGGTGGTGTTGGGCGCGGTGAACAGGCCCGAGCCGACGCCGTTCAGGAAGATCAGTGCCGCGAACACCCAATAGGGGAAGTCGATCGGCACCAACAGCAGTCCGAGGAAGGCCAGCGCCGACAGGATCAGCCCTCCGGAGGCGAAGGCGCGGGCGCCGTGCCGGTCGGAGAGGTAGCCCGACACCGGGCCGGCCAGCAGGAAGCCCGCCGTCAGCGGCAGCAGGTAGATGCCGGCCCACAGAGGGGTGTCCTCGAAGCGGTAGCCGTGCAGCGGCAGCCAGATGCCCTGGAGCCAGATGATCAGCATGAACTGCAGGCCGCCCCGGGCGATCGAGGCCAGCAGCCCGGCGACGTTCCCGGCGGCGAAGGCCCTGATCCTGAACAGCGACAGGTGGAACATGGGCTGGGCGACCCTGGTCTCGATCACGCAGAAGGCCGCCAGGATCAGCAGACCGACGACGATGCCGCCGACCACGAGCGGGTTGGTCCAGCCCATCGGATGGCCGCCGTAGGGCTGGATGCCGTAGGTCACGGCCGCCAGCACCATCGTCAGCCCGGTCGCGAAGGCCAGGTTCCCCCACCAGTCGATCTTCGCGCCCTCGACCTTGGTGACCGTCTCCTTCAGGCTCTTGTACGCCCACACCGTCCCGATGATCCCGATGGGCGCCGAGGCGAAGAACACCAGCCGCCAGTTCACCTGGGACAGCAGCCCGCCCGCGACCAGCCCGAGGAAGGTGCCGGCGATCCCGGCGACCTGGTTGATCCCCATGGCCATGCCGCGCCGCCCGGCGGGGAAGGCGTCGGTCAGGATCGCCGCCGAGTTGGCCATCAGCAGCGCGCCCCCGATGCCCTGGAACACCCGCCAGCCGATGAGCCACAGCGCCCCGGCCGACTCCTGGAAGGGGTCGAGCGCCAGGATGACCGTGCCGATCGTGAAGACGGCGAAGCCCGCGTTGTACATGCGGACCCGGCCGAACATGTCGCCGAGCCGGCCCAGCGTGACCACCAGAACCGCCGAGACGAGCATGTAGCCCATCAGGACCCACAGCAGGTAGGAGACGTTGCCGGGTTCGAGCGGGTTCAGGTGGATGCCGCGGAAGATCGACGGCAGCGAGATGATCACGATCGAGGCGTTGAGGGTGGCGAGCAGCATGCCCAGGGTGGTGTTGCTCAGCGCGATCCACGGATACCGGTTCGACATGAGGCCCCCGATTACTTGCTTGTCCTAACTAACAAGCAGCGAACTGGGTAAATGCCCCATACAGCACAAAAAGGGACGCGCAGCGTAAAGCTGCGCGCCCCTTCGGTGGTGCTTACGGCATGCCGAGCGCCCGGTACTCCCAGCCCTCGCCGCGCCAGAACTCTGCGTCGAGAGCGTGGCGGCCGTCCACGATGCGGCGGTGCTTCACCACGGCGGCCAGGGCGGAGGGCTCGATCTCGCGGAACTCGGCCCACTCGGTCAGCAGCACCACGACGTCGGCGTCGGCCGCCACGTCCATGGCGCTGGTGCCGTAGCGGAGCTCGGGGTAGGCGCGACGGGCGTTGTCGAGCGCGGCCGGGTCGTAGACGCGGACGTTGGCGCCCAGGCCGTGCATGGTGCGGGCCACGTCGAGCGCCGGGGCGTCGCGGATGTCGTCGGAGTTCGGCTTGAAGGCCGCGCCGAGGCAGGCCACCTTCTTGCCGTTGAGCTGACCGCCGAGCATCTCGCGGACCAGGTCGATCGTGCGCGAGCGGCGGCGGCGGTTGATCGCGTCCACCTCACGCAGGAACGACACGGCCTGGCCGACGCCGATCTCCTCGGCCCGGTAGGCGAAGGCGCGGATGTCCTTGGGCAGACAGCCGCCGCCGAACCCGAGACCAGGATGGAGGAATCTGCCGCCGATGCGGTCGTCGTGGGCCAGCGCCTTGGCCAGGTGACGGACGTCGGCGCCGGTGGCCTCGCAGATCTCCGCCATCGCGTTGATGTAGGAGATCTTCGTGGCCAGGAACGAGTTCGCGGCCACCTTCACGAGCTCCGCGGTGGCCAGGTCGGTCACCACGACGGGGGTGCCCAGCTCGATGATCGGCTTGAAGGCGGCCTCCAGCTGCTCACGCGCCCAGTCGGAGGACACGCCGAAGACCAGCCGGTCGGGATGCAGGGTGTCGTCCACGGCGAAGCCCTCGCGCAGGAACTCGGGGTTCCAGGCGAGCTCGATCTCGTCGCCGGCCGGGGCCAGCTCCTTGACCAGGGCGGTCAGTCGTGCGGCGGTGCCGACGGGGACGGTCGACTTGCCGACGACCAGCACCTTGCGGTCCAGGAGTGGGGCCAGAGCGGTCACGGAGGCGTCGACGTAGGTCAGGTCGCACGCGTCCAGGCCGGGCATCTGCGGGGTGCCCACACAGATGAAGTGGACGTCGCCGTGGGCGGCGGCCTCTTCAACCGACGTGGTGAACCGGAGACGTCCGGTCTCCATCGTCTTCTGGAGCAGTTCGGGCAGACCGGGCTCGAAGAACGGCACCTCGCCGGACTGCAGCCGCTCGATCTTGCGAGGGTCGGTGTCCAGGCCGACGACCTCGTAGCCCAGGGAGGCCATGCAGATCGCGTGGGTGGCCCCGAGATACCCGGTTCCGATGACGGTGAGCCGGGGGAGTGCGGTTTCAGTCATTGTCAGTTCTCTCGCAGAAACTCAGGAGCATTCGCTCTTTTTAGTGAGCGGGCCGCCGGTCACCTCGTTGTCGCAGGCGATGGTGTTGCCGCCTGCGGTGTCGTTGATGCCGAAGCCCCCTGAACCGCCCAGATCGATGATGTTGAGCCGGAAGGTGTTCCCGGTTCCCCAGCCATTGATGATCTTGTGGGTCTGGAAGCCGTCCGCGGGGGAGCCGCGGCCGGTGTTGCGTTCGATCAGGTAGCCGTTCCCCTTGACGTCCACCCAGCTGTCGTTGTGACCATCGCCGGTGATCGTCGAGCCATCGAAGATGTTCCCGATGATCTTGCCGTCGGAGGTGCCCTCCTTGATGTCGATGGCCTCAGCGGTGGCGCGGATGACGTTCCCGCGCGCGATGTTGCGGTCGCTCTTGTCCATCTGGCCGCCGGAGAAGGTGGCCCAGTTGCTCTCGGCGGTGCCGAAGTAGACGCCCTCGCCGTACTTGTCCTTCCGGAGGCCGGTGCCCCAGATGATGTTGTACTGGGCGATGTTGTCAGAGCTGAAATTGCGGAAGTGGATGCCCTCGTCGCCGATGTGGTTCACGTCCAGGTCCTGGACCACCGAGAAATTGGTCTTGTCGGCCATCACGCCCTTCTGGGCGTGGCGGACCGTGAAACCGATCAGGCGCCAGTAGTCGACCTCGTTCAGGTGGAAGGCGTAGCCCTCCTTGACGCCGCCGCCGTCGATGATCGCATCGCGCGAGCCGCAGACGAAGATCGGCTGGTCCTTGGTGCCCTTGGTGGCGGCCACGAAGTGCCCCTGGTACTCGCCCGGCTCCATGAAGATCACGGCGCCCGGCTCGGCCGCGGCGAGTGCCTCGGTGAGCTCGTCGGCGTTGGTCACGGTCACGGTCGCCTCGGGGCAGGCGATCTTGCCGTCACCGTCGGGGATCGCGATGTCCGGAGGCTGCTGGCTGGCGGCGAACGGTTCGAAGTCCTCGTTCTTCTGCTTGTCCTCCTGCACCTGCTCCTCCTCCGGGAAGTCCTCCTCGGCCCCGCCGCCGCTGTTGTCCAGTGTCGGGAGGGGTTGATTGGTTTCGGGCGAGATGTTCTCGACCGCCGGCCCTCCCGCTTGTTGCTCCTGTTGCCCACCACCGCCGCCGAAGATCCCGTACATGACGACCACGATCAGGATCGTGATGGCCGCACCGGCCGCCGCTCCGATCAGGGTCTTCTTGTCGATGTCGATCTCGATGCGCATGGTCAGTTCCTCTCGGCGGACGCCCCGGTGAGCGACCAGACCGGGCGCTCCTCCATGACGGCCTGCCTCTCGTACGGATTGACGACGCGACGCCCGACCCGCGGCCCGTTGTTGCCCAGGGCACGGAACGCGGAGATGGCGATGACCAGGATGACGCCGAACCAGATCAGGTTCATCGGCTTGGCGATGCGCTTGACCGTGGTCCAGAAGTCCGCGGTGTCCTGCCAGCCGTCAACGTTGTTGGTGGTGACCGCGCTGACGCCGGTGGCGCGGTCGGTGTCGAGCGCGCTGCGGCCGGCGCCGCCCAGCGTGTTGCCGGTGACCTCGGTGCCCGTCGCGACGCCGAGCACCGAGATGCCGTGCAGGGTCGCCTGGTTGACGGTGTTGCCGGTCACCTCCGCCTCGGCGTTGCGCAGGTAGACCGCGGTCGGGACGTTGCTCACGATGTTCCCGACGATCTTGGCGCCGGTGACGCCGTCGCGGACGGCGATGCCCTGGCTCCACTGGCCGCTGATCCGGTTCCCAGAGACCCGGACCCCGGTCGCGTCCTTGTTCACCACGATGCCCGTCTGCCCGCCGGTCACCTCGGTAGTCTGCACCGACAGGTCGACGCCGCCCTGGATCTCGACGCCGTAGCGCTTGTTCTCCCTGGCCCACGAGCTGGTCACCGAGCTGCCGCCGAAGCTGGTCAGCGACTCACCCGAGGCCGACGGGCCGCGTGCCAGCGGCAGGCCGCTGATGGTGAAGCCGTTGCCGCCGTTGGCGACCGCGCCGGAACCGGTGATCGTGACGTTCTGGGTGCCGCGCGAGAGCACGAACCCGTCGCCGCGCGACTCCGTCACCGTGGTGTTCTCGATGGTGGCGTTGCGGGCGAACCGGTGCAGCAGCACCCCGTCGACCAGGCTCCCGGCCACGGTCACGTTGGCCATCCGCGTCTGGTTGGAGGCGGTGATGAAGATGCCGTACGCGTTGCCCTTGATCGCGGTCTCGGTGATCTCGCCCGTGACCAGGTTCGCCTCCGGCAGCTTGTACGCCACCTTCTTCAGGCCCTTGCCGTCGGTGATCTCCACCTGGTCGTCGCCGCCCATGCGGGGCACGAGGGTGCCGCCGGGGAGCAGCACCTTCTCGTCGGTGGGCGGGGTCGGGGTGGTGACGTCGGCGTCCAGCGTGGTGCGGTCGCTGCCGGTCAGCGCGAGGCCGCCGGTGGAGCCGCTCCAGAACCCGAGGTATTCGACCTGGGCGTGGCTCATCCGCAGCTCGCCGCCGATGACCCGGATGTAGGCCCGGCCGTCGTTGACGCGCGTGTCGGCCGTGTTGATGTTCGGGTCCCAGCTGGTGAGGCGCACCGGGTTCTGCGGCGAGCCGTTGATGCGGATGTTCGCGCCGAAGCCGACGATCGTGGCGAACGACCCCGGTTCGCTGCGCATCCGGATCACCAGCGGGCCCGTCGCGTTCTGGAGCACCAGCTTGGCGTTCGGGCCGACGAACAGGTTGATGCCCAGGATGTAGGACCCGTCGTTCTGCTTCTGGAAGTACTCCCCGCCCAGTTTCTCCAGGTCGACGACCCGGTAGGCCTCGCGCCTGGAGGGCAGCACCAGCGTCTGGCCGTTGGCCGAGCTGGAGATGTGCGGCTGCCTGGCCCGCTGGGCGTTGGGGCCGCCGCGCGCGATCGCCGACATCAGCGTCGCCCGCGTCTGCATGATGCGCAGGTCCTCCTGGTCGACCAGGTTCGACTGCTGCTTGGCGTCGGCGGCGGTGACGTCGTCGACCGCGGGGACGGGCGGGGGCTGGTCGGTGTAGGACACGTACGCCCAGACGCTCGCCCCCAGCAGGAGGATCACGAAGAAGGTGATCCAGGCCTTCTTCATCGGCCACCTCCCACGGTGACCGTCGGAACCGCCGGCTGCGTCGGCCGGGTACGCCCGTTGAACCCGCCGCCGGGTGAGGCGGTGGCCGGGTTGGACAGGGTCCAGGAGGGACGTTCCTCCATCGCCTGCTGAAGCTCGTACGGGTCGATGATGCGCTTGCGGCGCCGGTCCATGACGCCGCGCGAGCGCAGTGCGGAGACGAGGATGAGCAGGATCACGCCGGCCCAGATCACGTTCATCGGCTTGACGTAACGCTTGGCCTTGCTCCAGAAGGTCGAGGTGTCGACCCACTGCTCCTCGTTGTTGTTGTGGTCGTTCACGTTGCCGGTGGATCGGGCGCTGCTGACCGCGCTGGTGCCGGAGCCCACGATCGTGTTGCGGGCGATCTCCGAACCGTCGGCGAGGCCGACGAGGGTGACGCCGTGGGCGTTCGGGTCCTTGAGCGTGGTGATCTTGTTGCCGACCACCCTGCCGTTGGAGTCGCGCAGGTACACGCCCGTCGGGCCGCCGGTGATGGTGTTGCCGGAGACGTGGGCGTTCTTCACGCCGTCGCGCAGCGCGATGCCCTGGCGCGTCTGGCCGGTCAGCTTGTTGCCCGACAGCTGCACGCTGTCGGCCCCGGCGCGGACCACGATGCCCATCTCGCCGCCGACGACCTCACTGGTCTGCACGGCCTGCCGGATGCCCCCCAGCACCTCGATGCCGTAACGGCCGTTGTCGCGGGCCGTGCTGTTGTTGACCGAGCTGTCGCCGTAGACCGCCAGCGACTCGCCCGAGGCCGACGGACCGTGGGCCAGCGCCCGGCCGTCGAGGGTGAAGCCGTTGCGGCCGTTGCCCTCCGCCAGGCAGTCGTTGACCTGGACCTTCTCGGTGGCGCGGGAGAGCACGAAGCCGTCGCCGCCGCTGCCGGTCACCTCGGTCTTGGAGATCGTCGCGTTCTTGGCGAACCGGTGCATGAACACGCCGTGCACGATGCTGTCGCGGATCTTGTTGTTGAGGATCTGCGTCTGGTTCGACCCCGAGACGAACAGCCCGTAGGCGTCGCGGGTGATGACGCTGTTGGCGATCTTGCCGGTGACCAGCTCGTCGGCCGGCACGTGGGAAGCGGTGCCGGGTCCGACGGGATAGGTCTCGACGTCGCCGTAGCTGCCGCCGCCCGGCTCCTCGGTGTTGCGGTCGAGGCGGTCGGCCTTGTCCTCGTGGCGCTGGGTCTTGGTGCGGTGGCGGTAGGTGGAGGACGGACGCTCGGTGCCGGTCAGCGCGATGCCGCCGGTCCGCCCGCTCCAGAAGCCGAGGTCGGAGACCTGGCCGTAGACCATGTCGAACGCGCCGCCGACCGCGCGCAGGTAGGCCCGGCCGTCGGTGGTGTCGAGGTCGGGCCTGCTCGCCTTGACGTCCCAGCTGGTGATCCGGACCGGCTTGGTCGCGGTGCCCTTGATGTCGATGTTGCCACCGAAGGTGACGATCGAGCTGAAGGACCCGGGGATGCTGCCCATCCGGAGCGTCATCGGCCCGCGGAGCTGGAGAGTCGCCCCGTCGGCCACGAAGAGGTGGATGCCCAGCAGGTAGGACCCGTCGGTCATCAGGCGCACGTACTTGCCGTTCTCGACCTTCTGAAGATCCTTCAGGGTGTACGGCTTGCCGTCGTTGCGCGAGGGCAGCACCATCGTGCGCCCGAACGTCGACGAGAAGATCTGCGGCGCCTTGCGCTGCGCCGCCGCGATGCCGCCGGTCTGCAACAGCGCGGTCAGCGCCGCCCGCGTCTGCAGGATCCGCTGGTCCTCCATGTCGACCAGCAAGGACTGCGCCTCGGCGTCCTCGGCTGAGACCTGGATCAGCGGGGCGGGCTCCGAGCTCGGAATGCTCGGCGCGTCACTGGGGGCCGCACTGGGAGCGGCCCCGGTCGCGGCCGGAGTGGCGGCCGGGCGGGGCGCCTTGCTCGGGATGGTGTCCGTGATGCCGGTCTGGCCCCTGGTCCTGCCGGTCGCCGAGGGAGTGGCGGACGGTTTGACCGACGTGCCGGCCGACGCCCTGGCCGACGGGGTCGCCGAGGGCGACGGCGCGGCCGCGGCCGGCATGACGCCGACCGTGAGCGAACAGAGCAGCAGAGCCCCGGCCGTCGCGACGATTCTGCTCACGGCCATCAGGACAGTCCCTGCAACGTGGCGGCCGTCTGGCCCTCCGAACCCGCCTGATCGGCCTTGCGGGTCAGCCAGCCCTGCTTGTTCATGGTGATGAACGCGTAGAGCTTGATCGGCAGCGCGATCCCGATGATGACCAGGGTCGTCAGCGGCAGCAGCAGGATCTCCTGCGGGTGGCGCTTCAGGTGCGACCAGCCACGGATGCCGCGGCCGATCAGCAGCCAGCCGAGGCAGGTGCCGATGCCCCAGGGGGTCAGCTCCAGACGGCTGAAGAACAGGTAGCCCAGCGTGACGCCCATGGTGACGGGCGTGAGGAGGATCTGCAGCACCGTCACCTTGGTGACCAGCGGCGTCTTCCACAGCCAGCCCTTCCACAGGGCGGTCAGGTAGCAGCGGTAGGAGTTGCGGCTCCAGCGGATGCGCTGCTTGAAGAAGGCCCGGAACGAGCTCGGGAACATCGAGATCGCCCGCGCCGACGACTGGTGCACGGTCTTGTAACCGGAGGCCAGCACCAGCCAGGTGAGCCGTCCGTCGTCACCGGCGATGCACCGGCGGCCGAGGAAGAACTCGTTCTCCAGGTGGTGGACGACCGGCATGATCGCCGACCGGCGGTAGGCGGCGGTGCGGCCGGACAGGCAGGCCACGCCACCACGGCTGCCCATGGCCGGCACGTAGTCGTAGTAGCGCAGGTTGACCAGCCAGTCGGCGATGCGCCGCCAGACGCTGGTGGTGCGCTGGAACACGTTCTGCTGCGTACCGACGCCACCGACCTGCGGGTCCTCGAACGGCATCTGCACCGCGTCGAGGAGACCTGGCTCCCACCAGGTGTCGGAGTCGGCGAAGACCACGATGTCGCCGCGGGCGGCACGGATGCCGACCCCCAGCGCCGAGCGCTTGCCCGAGTGTTCGTAAATGAGCACGCGCAGCCGGGGGTCGTTGACCTCACGGAGCTTCGCGTGACATTCGGTGTCCCCGATGTCGACGACGATGATCACTTCGCCCGGGTTCTGGGACAGCCAGCTGTCCAGACACCGGACCAGGATCTCCGCGTCCTCGCGGAAGGACGGCACCACGACCGAAACGGACGCGCGGTAACCGTTGACGACGGGCTTGGCCAGCCGGGACAGCACGACCCGGTAGACCCACAGCCCCCAGACGAGCGCACCCGCCAACCCGAGCGGGACGATGTCCCGCCAGCTGCCGTTGGCGCTCGATCTCACCAGCCATTCATAGGCGGTATCGAGCCAACTCATGAATCAGACCCCACGACCTTGTTCTCCTGAGCTTTTTCGCACGCGAAAGAACGCCCCGAGTCGTTCCGGGAATCTCAGGAAATGAGATGACCGGCGGAGCTCACTTTTGGTTCGGCTTTAATGTCAACTTCGGACTCGAAGTCAATAAATGAGGTCGGGCCCCTAGGAAGGGGTGAACCCGATTGCCGAGCCGATTCGGCGGACCCGGTGACCGCGGGCCGGGGAAAAATCAGCGGATCTCACGCTGGTCCTCTCGCGTGGCATGGGAGGGAGAGAGTCGGGATCCGCGCCCGCCCGACTGCGAAGAGTCACAGCTGGAACGGGTGCCACAACGGTCCCGAGGTGTACCGTTCCATAAGCTAATTTCGGGATAAGTCGGTGTCAACGGTGCTGTCGTTGAAACTTTTATCTGTAGTGAGGGAGTGGCGGAAGGTAAACATGGTGCAAAGGGTGACTTTCCAGGTCGGAGGGGGTAGGGGCTCCAGGTTGGGGGGTTTCGGCACCCTTCCGGAGGTCGGCTTCCGCTGCAGAATTCACATGCGCGTAACCAGGCCTCTGAATGGCGCTGAAACATGATCGTTATGAAACTCGGTAAACCTTCGGGCGCTTCTGCAAATGATCACTTACTTCGGGTTCCGAAGGATGATCACGCGGGTGTGCGAGCCGCGGGGGCTGGGCGCGCACACCCGCGTGACCGGTGGGTGTGGCAGATGGTCTCTGGGGGTGGATGGGGTGTTCGATGGGCTTTGAGGGGGTTTTGGGTCCCATGGTATTCGCAGAGTAGTCCGGATACCTGAGAACTCTCTGGGTGGGGTCGGTCGGTGAGCCGGCCGTTCGCTGAGGTCAGTCGCGGTGACAGCCGATCGGGGGTCGTCTGTGGAGTTGTCCGGGGCCGGTTCGCGGGGGTCGTCGCGACGCCGGCCGTGGTTCATGGATCAGAACATCGAGATGTGCACGTGGTCGTAATGGTTGGCGGTGTTGCCGCCCCGGTTGCTCATGAAGCGCCACCCGGTGCCGCTGTTGATGCGCTGCCGCCAGATGACGTATTTCACGCCCAGCTTCAGCCGGTTCTTCAGCGCCCAGGCCGCCAGCGAGTCGCCCAGCGCCTGGGCCGGGCCGGTCGCCATCACGCCGCCGGTGGTCATCATGAAGTCGCAGGCCCGCCCGAGCGGGTGCTCGCCGCTCGTGTCGACCCGGAAGCAGCCGATGGAGTTGTGCAGCTTGAAGGCCGACTTGGCCTCCTCGCGCATCAGACGGGTGCGTGAGGTGATGTTGTCGGCGCCGGTCGGCAGCTGCGGGGCCCAGCCGCCGTTGGTGAGCTTGCCGGGAGCGATCGGGATCAGGTCGTCGAGCTTGTCCTTGATGTCACCGATCAGCTCCTCCGCCTCTTTGCGGCGCTTCTCGATGTCCTTGGACTTCTCGTCGATCTGGACGACCAGGTCCTTGGCCTCGGCCAGCGCCTGGGCCTGGGCCTTCTCCTTCTGCTTGTAGTTGCGCACGGTCGCGGCCTGCTCGTTGCCGAGCTGCTGCGCGAGCGGCGACATGCCCATGCCGGGAGGCAGCAGGATCCCGCCGTTGCCGGGCACCGACTGGTAGCTCAGCCCGGCCAGCCGGGCCATCTCCCGCTGGGCGGCCGCGAACTCCGCCTTCGCCTTCGTCAGCTTCTCCTGCACGGCCTTGGACGCCGTCTTCGCCTTGGCGAGGTCTTCGCGCGCCGAGTGATATTCGGCGATCAGCGTGTTGACCTTCTTGTCGAGGCTGGTGAGCTGCTTGCGCAACTTGTCCGCGTCCGGCTTGGGGGCCGCGGACGCGGTGCCGGGGGTCAGCACGGCCACGAGGGCGACCACTAAAGCCACCACCGGCAGCAGGACCGACCGGTGGCTGGGCCCGTGGTTGCGAAGGTGTGACGTGGCGCGCAGCGCCGACTCCTCTCCTAGCGCCTACCGGGTTAGCTGACGGATTCGGGCGGAGGAGCCCGGGCGCTCGACGGCGCCTTCACCCCAGGTTCTGGTGGGTCCCCGGTTCCCAGGCGACACGCCCGGGATTAGGCAGGTCCGCCGAGGTCTCGGCGGGCTGGTGTGGATAGTAGTGGCAAAGATGTGGCAACTGCTACTCAAAGTTGCAGCCTGATGGATATCAGTCTGTTATGTGGCGTTCCATCTTTCCCGATGCCGCTCTGAGCATAGAAGCGGCCTCTTCCGGGCGCACGTCATTGATGAACGCCTCCATACCGGATTCGCTACCTGCCAGGTACTTCAGCTTCCCGGGCGCCCTCCTGATGCTGAAGAGCTCCATGTGCATGTACGCGACCTCTCTCCCCCAGCGAACCGGCGCCTGGTGCCAGGCGGCGACATAGGGCATGCGCACCCCGAACACCCCGTCGAGGGCCCGCAGCACCCCGGTGTAGAGCGGCCCGAACGCCGCCCGCTCCTCGGAAGTGAGCGAGGGCAGGTCGGGCGCCTGCCGGTGGGGATAGAGGTGCACCTCGAACGGATACCGGGCGGCCCTCGGCACGAAGGCCGTCCAGTGGTCGTTCGTGGCGACCACCCGCTCCCCGGCACGCTCCTGCGCCACCACGGCGGCGAGCGAACCTGGCCGGGCGACGGTGAGCATCCGCCGGGAGCGGGGTGTCACATAGGGATACGCATAGATCTGCCCATGCGGATGAGGCAAAGTGATGCCGATTTCCTCGCCCCGGTTCTCGAAGCAGAAGACCTGCTCGACGCCCTGGAGTTTCGAGAGCTCGCGGGTGCGGTCGACCCAGGCGTCCATCACCAGCCCGGCCCGCTCGTCGCTGAGGCCGGCGAACGACGCGTCGTGGTCGTCGGTGAAGCAGACCACCTCGCAGCGCCCGATGGGCCCGCTGAACGAGGGGAACCGGTTCTCGAACACGGCCACGTCGTAGGCCGAGGGGATCTCCGACCACGGGCGTCCAGGGCAGAGCGGGCACTCCTCGGGCGGGGGGAGATGGGTGCGGGCCTGCCGGTGCCCGGCGATGGCGACCCACTCGTCGAGCACCGGGTCGTGCCGCAGCTCCGAGGGCTCCGGCCGGGGCGGCAGGTCGCGGGGGTCCTTCGCGGAGTGGTCTCGGGGGGTCAGGTCGAAATAGATGAGCTCCCGGCCGTCGGCCAGGTGGATGGGGTGACGCTTCATTTAGGGTTCCGCGACGATCAGTTCGCCGACGTGAGCGGCGAGTTCCTCGCGGGCCTCCTTGTCCAGGCCGGAATCGGTGACGAGAACGTTGGCCCGGTCGAGCCGGGCGATGGTGGAGATGCCGACGGTGCCCCACTTGGTGTGGTCGGCCAGCACCACGAGCTGCTGCGCGGCGGCCACCAGCTCGCGGTCGGTCTCGGCCTCCAGCAGGTTGGGCGTGGTGAACCCGGCCCGCGCGTTCATGCCGTGCACGCCGAGGACGAGCGTGTCGACGTTGAGCGAGCGGATCGCCTGGACCGCGATCGGGCCGACGAGGGCGTCGGACGGAGTGCGGACGCCCCCCACCAGGACGACCGTCTGGTCGGGCCGCCCGGCCCGGTGGAACACCTCGGCCACCCGCACCGAGTTGGTGATGAGGGTCAGGTCGGGCACGTCGACGAGATGGTGGGCGAATGTCCAGGTCGTGGTGCCGGCCGACAGGGCGACCGCGCTGCCCGGCCTGATCAGATGGGCGGCGGCGCGGGCGACGGCCTCCTTCTCGGGCTGCTGCCGCACCGACTTGGCGGCGAACCCGGGCTCCTCGGTCGATCCCGGCCCGGCGACGGTGGCCCCGCCGTGCACCTTCTCTATCAGGCCACGATCGGCCAGCGCCTCGAGGTCGCGACGGATCGTCATGTCGGAGACGCCCAGGTCGCGGACGAGGTCGGCGACCCGCACCCCGCCCATGCGCCGGACCCGCTCGAGGATCGCCTGCTGCCGTTGCTGCGCCAGCATCGCCCCTCCTGTTCAACACGTTCCAACAAATCATCTCATAGAAAATGTTGGATCGTGGGGAGAGGTCAGCCGGCCTGCCGGCCCCAGGCTGCCAGCAGCCGTGTCTGCGCGTCGGCGCTCGTCGGCACCGGCACCGGTCCGCCGATGACGCCCGAGCTGCGGTAGCCCTCCTCGCTGTCGGCGAACCAGGCGGCGCAGAGCGAGACGAGTTCCGGGTCGAGCCGGTCGGCCACGCCGATCGCGTTCGACAGGTCCCAGGTGTGGATGAGGGCGTCGGCGAACAGCTCGGTCACGTATTCGCGTCCCGAGACGTCGCCGAAAGACAGGTGCACGGTCCGGTCGAGCACGCCTTCCGCGGCGGCTGCCGTGATCGCGGCGTGGGCGGCGAAGTCGAACGCCTTGAAGGCGTCGTCGCCGAGGAGGTCGCCGTCGAAGACGTCGCCCACTTCGGCCATGCTGCGCCCGGCGAGCAGTTCGGGCGCCCAGAGGGATTCGTAGACGAGGTGGTTCACCAGGGCGTGCACGTCCCAGTCGACACACGGTGTCCGCAGGTCCCACTGGCCGGGCTTGATGAGGTGGACGCGCGTACCGAAGGCGTCCAGGGCCCGGCGGTAGGCGTCTGCGATTCCGATCGTCACAATTCGACGGTAACCCGAACACGAGCCCACGTCATGGGGCTTAGGACGGAAGTGACAATTTAGGGCATTTCTGGCACAGGCTCTGGGACGATCATCTGTTTCTTGCCTGTCACCAGCAGCCAGGCGGGCAGAATCGTCACACACGCCACGGGAATGAGCGCCAGGTCGCCGACGATCGCGACCGCCGCGAACAGGCTCAGCCACCCCTGCTGCGTGATCGCCAGCACGAACCCCAGCACCCCCGAGACCAGCGCCAGCGACAACGGGACCGCCGGGACCAGTGCGTGAGCCGCCACGCCCAGCGCGACGCCCATGAAGATGGCCGGGAAGATCCGCCCGCCCCGGAACCCGCAGCTCGCCGCCACGGTCAGCGCCACCAGCTTCACCAGGAGGACCAGGAGCACGGTGCCGGTGGCGTAGTGGTTCTCCAGGAGCTCGCCGGCCTGCGTCAGCCCCTTGAACAGGGACACCTCGCCGCCGACGATCCCCAGGCCGCCCAGGATCAGGCCGCCCGCCGTGACCATGGGCACCGGGTGGGGGATGCGATGGAAGGCCGCATGGGCGTACGGGAACACATAGACCGCAACGAGCCCCAGACCAGCGCCGATGAGCGCGACGAGTGACCCCGAGACCAGATCGACGAGATGGAACCCCGGATAGCCGGGCACCTTCATGCTCAGCGTCTCCCCGGAGAGGACGATCGTGGTGAGCGCGCCGGCGCCGGCCGCGAGCAGGGGAGCGAAGAGCTTGTCCCACAGCGACATCTCAGGCTGATCCGTCGGGCCGTTCCCTGCGGAGCCGTGCCGCGTGATCAGCACCTCCGAGAGGATCAACGCCGCGGCGACCGGGGTCCCGAAGAGCGCCCCGATCGTCCCCGCCGCTCCCAGAGCGACCCAGATCACCCCATCGACCTGCGGAAACAGCCACCTCCCCAAGGCGAAGGCCAGTGCCACATTGGCGGCGGTGATCGGGTTCTCCGGCCCGAGGCTCACCCCGCAGGAAAGGGTGACGATCGCCGCCAGCAGCACCCCCGGCACCACCCAGGCCGGCATCGGCGGCGCCACCAGGCCCTCGGTGGCCGGATCGGGGCCGGCGTGCCCGGGAAACCGCCAGATCAGCAGCCCCGTAAGGGTTCCCGCCAGGGTGAGGACGAGCAGGATCCGCCACCACTCGAACGAGGGCCAGATCAGGCGCTCCAACACGTCGGCAAGCTCGGTGATACCGAACAGAACGAGACTCGACCCGACGCCGACCACCAATGCGGGCAAAACCAATGCCAGCAGCTTCACCCACGTCGCCCTCGGCATTTCCGCGTCCCCCCGGCCTCAATGCACCGGGAATACCCGTGGGCTTCTCAAAAGAAAGCCTTGCATCGCCAACAGTGCGCCATGTGAGGCATTTGTGGCGATTTATGTGGTTATGGTGGCTATTGCTAGTCGACGAGGAAGGAGCTGGTCGCGTTGACCACCGCATCCACGACACCCACTACGGGCGGACGACTGCCGCACCCCTCCAATTGGCTTCGCTTCGCCGGGATCCTCGGCATCGTGGTAGGGCTGCTCAACATCGTCGGCGGGTTCGCCGCGATCTTGAGGAGCCACTACCTCGTGGTCGGATCATCCGGCGTGCTGATCTTCAACCTCACCGCATGGGGCATCATCTGGCTGGTCGCCGGAGTCCTCATGGTCATCGCGGGCGTAGGCATCCTGCAAGGCGCGATGTGGGCCCGGACCTTGGGCATCGTCCTGGCGGCACTGGTCATCCTGGGCCAGTTCGCCTACGCGGGGGCGTTCCCGATCTGGTCGCTCATCGTCGTCGCGCTGGCCGTGGTGGTGATCTACGGCTTGGTCGTGCCGCCGCGCGGCAGCCTCGCCTAGGGGAGCCGCTGCTCCACCCAGACGATCTTCCCAAGAGGGGTCGGGCGCGTACCCCACCGGTAGGTGAGCTTCTTGATGAGCTGCAGTCCGCGCCCGGTGTCGTCCTCCGAAGTCGGAGAGCGAAGCGCCGGAACCGTGGGCGAGCCGTCGGCGACCTCACAGACCAGGGTTCTGCCCCGGCCCCTCAGCAACCTCAGCTCGATCGGCGGCCAGCCGTGCTTGAGCGCGTTGGTCACCAGCTCGCTGACCACCAGCTCGGTGATGTCGCAGACGGACCCGAGCCCCCACTCCGCCAGCGTCGCCCGGACGAACCGGCGCGCGTGGCTGACGAAACGAGGATCGGCCGGCAGCGAGCAGGAGGCGATCTCGTCGGGCGCGAGTTCATGGACCCGGGCAAGCAGCAGCGCGATGTCGTCGCGCTCGTGCCCGGGTCGCTGACTGTTGATGATCACGTCGCACATCTCCTCCAGATCCTGGCTCGGCCCCGAGAGCACCCTGCGTAGCGCCATGATCCCCAGATCGATGTCCCGGTCCCGGCTCTCCACGAGCCCGTCGGTGTAGAAACAGAGGACCCCATCGGCCGGCAGCACCATCTCCACCGTCTCCAGCGGCTCACTCCCGATCCCCAGCGGCAACCCCGAAGGAAGCTCGATGATCTCGGTACGACCGTCGGGATACAGCAGCACCGGGGGAAGGTGCCCCGCCCGGGAGAGCGCACAGGTCCGGGTGACGGGGTCGTAAGTGGCGTAGACCGCCGTGGCGATCTGGGTCGGGTCGAGGTCCTGGCTCATCCGGTTGAGCCGGAACAGCACCTCGTCCGGCGGAAGATCAAGTGAGGCGAGTGTCCGCGCGGCGGTTCGCAGCTGCCCCATCGTGGCCGCGGCCCGCGTCCCGTGCCCCATGACGTCGCCCACCACGAGCGCCGCCCGGCAGCCGGGAAGCGGAATGACGTCGAACCAGTCGCCCCCCACCCCCATGAGGTCACTGGCCGGCAGATAGCGGGAGGCGATCTCCATCCCGAGCGGCTGGTGCAGGTCGGCCGGCAGCAGGCTGCTCTGCAGAGTGAGGGCGGTACGTCGCTCCCGGGCGTACAGCCGCGCGTTGTCGATGCAGACGGCGGTCCGCGCGGCCAGCTCCTCGGCCACCGCGACGTCCTGCTCCTCGAACGCGGGCCCGTCCGGATTCCGCGTGAAGATCGCGCACCCCAGCACCCGCCCCCGGGCCCGCAGCGGCACGGCGATGAACGACCCGCCCACCAGCAGCTTGGCCACCACGTCGCGGTCGAGGGTCGCCCCGATCAGCTCCGCGGTGTGCTCGTCGAGCTCCGGATACATGATCGGATGCCCCGTCGACATGCACTGCGCCTGCGGAAGCTGGGCGGAGTAGACGGTGACCTCGTTGATCGGAAAGGCCTCGACCCACTCGGCCGGATCAGGCTCCGCCACCCCCA
The DNA here is from genome assembly GCF_001570545.1 of Herbidospora mongoliensis. Classification (GTDB taxonomy): domain Bacteria; phylum Actinomycetota; class Actinomycetes; order Streptosporangiales; family Streptosporangiaceae; genus Herbidospora; species Herbidospora mongoliensis. Next base: position 649,911 of record NZ_BBXD01000010.1, read on the forward strand.
GGGCGATCCGCCGCACGAGCGCCGTCCCGTCGACGGGCCGGGAGGGAAACTCCCCGTCGATGACAAGCCGATCCTGCACCATGATCGCCGAAGTGTCGGCGAACCTGGGCACGGCGATGTCCATGAGCTCACGGCTCGTCTCACCGAGATCCAGGGTCGTCCCGATGCGTCGGCTGGCCTCATTGAGATAGGCCAGCCGCTCCTGAGCCGAGGCCGCCGAGGCCTGTCGCCATTCGAGCCGGTCACCCGGCGCCGGCGTCTTGATCACGCTGTTCCGGTTCATCAGTTCCGCATCGTAGGGAGGACAACCGAGGCATTTCATGCCTTTTCCCAGACTGTACGGCGCTTTACCCGGTGGATCGCAGGGTCAAGACCGCATCGATCGTCCAGGGGTGGATGCGCGCCTAGGTCATCTGCGCGGAAAGGTAGTGTTCGTCGGCGTTCACGACCGAATGCCCGGTATCAGGCGATGGGTCCGGCGGCGGGAATTATTACCTTTTGTCATTACGCCCGCCCGAGCCTCGCGCGCCCATCGACGCGCCGAGGCAGATGTGTGTCGGGGTGACAGGATTTGAACCTGCGGCCCCCTGCTCCCAAAGCAGGTGCGCTACCAAGCTGCGCCACACCCCGTTGCCCGCCTGGCGCCGACGCCCCGAGATCTCCGGTACGCTTACGCCTTGACGGCCGGATGAAGTCTAGACCAGAAGCCGACCGTCGTGCGCGGACGTAGCTCAATGGTAGAGCCCCAGTCTTCCAAACTGGCTACGCGGGTTCGATTCCCGTCGTCCGCTCTCGCTCGAAAGGCCAGGTCACCCACTGTGTGGGGCCTGGCCTTTCATATTTCTGAATTTAAATGTCGATCTTCCATGCCGACGGGCCGGCGGAGCACCTTTGAGTTCAGCGACTCGTCTCCCGGTCGATCCACCCGAGATACTCGGCGGTCCCTATGGCGACGGGCACCGCGATGATCTCCGGTGTGTCATACGAGTGCACCTCCCGCACGCACCCCGCCAGGTCCCCGAACCGCCCCGCGGTCGTCTTGAACAGCACCAGCCACTCCTGCGACCGCGTCATCTCCCCGTCCCACCAATAGACGGAGGTGATCGGCCCGATGATCTGCGCGCAAGCCGCGAAGCGCCGCCCGACCACGGCGTCGGCCAGCCGGTCGGCCTCGTCGCGGGATCCGGCCGTGACGCGAACCTCAATATGGTCAGGCATGCCCGCACGCTACCCGGGAGACCCATGGACCTCTACGTCATCGTCTGCGCAGCCGGCCCGGTGCAGGACCTCCCCGACCTGATCGCCGAAGCCCAGTCACGATCGTGGACGGTGCAGATCGTCGCCACCCCCAAAGCGGTCGACTTCATCGACGAAGCGGACCTCGAGCGGCGTACCGGCAGAAAGGTGCGCGTCCACTACCGCCACCCCAGCGAACCCAAACCGCCCCGGGCCACCGCGATCCTCGTCTATCCGGCCACTTTCAACACCGTCAACAAGTTCGCGCTGGGCATCACCGACACCTACGCCCTGGGCCTGCTGTCCGAGGCGCCCGGTTTGGGCATCCCGGTGACGGTGGTCCCCTTCGTCAACGACTCCCTGGCGGGCCGGACCCCTTATCGGGCCGCCGTGGTCGCGCTCACAGAAGAAGGTGTGCGGTTCGCCGACTCCTGGCAGGAGGCCCTGCCGCCGGCCTGAGCGCCATTTTTGTCGGTGGCGGCCGACAGACTGAGGTTCATGACTATCGCACTCGTCGCAGGCGCGACCCGAGGAGCCGGGAGAGGGATCGCCGCCGAGCTGGGCGCGATCGGGGCCACCGTCTACGTCACCGGCCGCACCACCCGCGAACAGCGATCGGAATACAACCGCGCCGAGACCATCGAGGAGACCGCCGACCTCGTCACGAAGGCGGGAGGTCGCGGCATCCCCGTGCAGGTCGACCATCTCGAAAGAGACCAGGTCAAAGAGCTGGTCGCGAGAATCGACCGGGAACAGGGCCGTCTCGACGTCCTGGTCAACAACATCTGGGGCGGCGAGAACCTGTTCAGCTGGGACAAGCCGCTGTGGGAGCACGACCTCGACGCCGGCATGCGCATGCTCCGCCTGGCCATCGACACCCACATCATCACCAGCCACTTCGCGCTTCCGCTCCTGCTGAAGAACGAGGGCGGCCTGGTCGTGGAGATGACCGACGGCACCGCCGACTACAACGCGACGAACTACCGTCTCTCCTTCTTCTACGACCTGGTGAAGACCTCGGTCATCCGCATGGCCTTCGCCCAGTCCAAGGAACTCGGCCCGAGAGGCGCCACCGCGGTCGCGCTGACCCCGGGGTGGCTGCGGTCGGAGATGATGCTGGAGGCCTTTAGCGTCACCGAGGCGACCTGGCGCGACGCGCTCGAGGCGCAGCCCCACTTCGCGATCTCCGAGTCGCCGGCTTATGTGGGCAGGGCCGTCGCCGCGCTCGTCCACGATCCTGACCGGGCGAAATGGAACGGCCTGTCCCTCTCCAGCGGCGGCCTCGCCCAGGTCTACGGCTTCACCGACGTCGACGGCAGCCGTCCCGACGCCTGGCGCTACATGGTCGAGGTCCAGGACCCCGGAAAGTCGGCCGACACTACGGGCTACCGATGAGAGATCGCCAGTTGACGGCCATCGCCGAAGTCGCGGGAATGGGCTTTGACGTGTGGCTGCGCGGCGGCTGGGCGATGGATTTCACGCTCGGGGAAGTGACCCGAGACCATATCGATATCGACTGGTTCGCCTGGTTCGACGACGCCGACCGCCTGGAAGCGGCCCTGATCGAGCACCGATTCAGCCCGCAACCGGGTCCGCCCCGCGACCAGCAGCGCGATTTCGTCAGAGACGGCGTCGAGGTCAGCTTCGCGCTCCTCGCCCCCGACCTGACCGTGGCCGGCGGCCCCTACCGGGGCGAACCCTGGCCGACCGGCCTGCTCGACGCGCCCATGGGCAGCTTGAACGGTCTGACCTGCCCGGTCATCAGTCTGGCCGCGCAGATCGAGATCAAGGAAATGATGCCGGTCTGGGTTCCGACCCTGCCGCGCAGGGAGAAGGACATGACCGACCTCGCGCGCCTGCGAATGCACGTTCGTCTGAGAGATGTCCGGGAGTCCGATCTCGAGGTCTTCCACACCCAGGAACAAGACCCGGAGGCCACCCGGCGCTCCCGCTTCCCCGCCCGTGAACGGGAGAAGTTCCTCACCCACTGGCGAGAGCGGGTGCTGGCCGACGAGACCAACCACGTGCAGACCGTCGAGGTGGGCGATCAGATCGCCGGCAACGTCGTCGCCTGGTGGGAGGGCGACCACCGCTATCTGGGCTACTGGCTCGGCCGCGCGTTCTGGGGGAGCGGCGTCGGCACCCGCGCCCTGACCCTGTTCCTCGAGAAAGAAGAGGCACGCCCGCTCTACGCCGACCCCCACCAGGGCAACGAGGCCTCCGTCCGCCTTCTGGAGAAACTCGGCTTCACCCGGACGACCGTCGACGACGAAGGCTTCGTCCTGTACGTCCTGGAGCAGACCCCCTGAAACTTTCGTCCCGCCGGGGGTGAGAGAGGCGCGATGCGCTCCACCACGGAGCGCATCCCTCCCAGGAGCATCCCGATCGGCAACGCCCAGTGGCCTTCCGCCCGTCCGAAACCCCGAATACCGACCATCGGAGCGGCGCGCTACAACCGAACAGGTACGGAACTGTGGGGCCGCCGCAGGCTCAGCTGCCGGCCCGGAACATCGCCCAGACGGCCTTGCCGCCCTCGTCCAGCGGGTCCCAGCCCCACGCCTGGCTGTAGGTCTCCACGATGTACAGCCCCCGCCCGTTCTCCGAGATGAAGTCGGGCTCCTTGGGCGTCGGCACCTCGTTGCTGGGATCGGCCACGGCGAGCAGCACGTGAGGGGCCAGCCGGACCAGCATCAGCGTTATCGGGTGCTCATCAGACGCCCCAGATGGATACAGAGCGTAACGAACCGCGTTGGTCACCAGCTCCGAAACGACCAGGGTGGCATCTTCGGTAAGTTCCGAAAGTCCCCAACCCTGCAGCGTTGATCGCGTAACATCGCGTGCGGTCTTGACCGAATCTGCCAGGGGGCGTAACGGGCAGGTGGTGGCATCGGACTCGGGGGCGGTGCGCACGAGACGCTCTACCCCTACATCGCGGGCGGATATGGGATTATCCAACATCCTGCCCGCACCTCCCGATCGCCGGATTTGAGAACTAGTGCACCTTTGGCCCAATATGCACTAGGCCATCATGGGTCAACGGCCCGCCCCCTGCAAGACCCAAATGCACGTGCAGGTGCGTTGTGCACTTGCCCAAAACGTTGAGCGATTGTGAAATGGACGGGGGGTTCAAGCCTTGTCTTCCTGGCCGGAAGTGGTGACACTGTGTGGGCTGGGGGTGTCGGCTCGACCGTCTCCGGCGAGTCGAGCAGAGGGGGAGGCGCCGTGACACGTACCCAGCCGGGACAAGGTCCCACGGCGCTGCGGATCCTCCTCGGCACCCAGCTGCGCAGGCTGCGGGAGAACCGGGGGATCACGCGCTTCGAGGCCGGACACCTCATCAGGGGCTCCGAGTCGAAGATCAGCCGCATGGAGCTGGGCCGCGTCAGCTTCCGCGAACGCGATGTCGAAGACCTCCTCACCATGTACGGGGTGGAGGACGACGCCGCCCGCAAGCCGATCCTCGAACTGGTCAAGCAGGCCAATGAGCCCGGCTGGTGGCACCGCTTCAGCGACGTGCTGCCCGGCTGGTTCCAGGCATACGTCGGTCTTGAAGAGGCGGCCGCCCGCCTCCGCACCTATGAGGTCCAGTTTGTGCCGGGCCTCCTCCAGACCAAGGAATACGCCCGCGCGGTCATCACGGCCGGTGCGGTCGGGTCCGCCCCCGAGGAGATCGCCCGCCGGGTCGACCTGCGGCTCGAACGCCAGCGCCAGGTTCTCGAACGCCACCAGCCGCCCACCTTCTGGGCGGTCATCGACGAGGCGGCGCTGCGCCGTCCCATCGGAGGCGTCGACGTGATGCGCGGTCAGATCCAGCATCTGATCGAGCTGATGGACCAGGCGAATGTCACGATCCAGGTGATGCCCTTTCATTTCGGCGGACACGCCGCAGAGGGCGGGGCGTTCAGCATCCTGCGCTTCCCCGAGGCGGAGCTCCCCGACATCGTCTACGTCGAACAGCTCGGCAGCGCCCTCTACCTCGACAAACGCGATGAAGTCGACCGATACAGCGAGGTGATGGAGAGACTGTGCGCGGTCTCCACCACACCGACCGAGACGGTCGACATTCTCAGAAAGATCTCGCGCGAGCTCTGAGGCGTCACGCGGGAGGGTTGCTCTGCTCTATGCTGAAGTTTGGCGCTGGACGCCCCGCCGCAGTGGAGCATGCCCAGGTGCCCTCTTCGTGGCGCGGCGCGCGTAACGTGCCGCGGTAGCTGTGCATGACGCGCCCGCGATCACCAGATGCTGTTATTTAGGAGACCACCCCGTGAAGACCGCTGTCGAGGAGCTCAGCCCCACTCGGGTGAAGCTCACCGTCGAGGTGCCGTTCGAGGAGCTCGAGCCGAGCCTGAAGGCCGCCTACAAGAAGGTCGCGCAGCAGGTGCGCGTCCCCGGCTTCCGCCCCGGTAAGGTTCCGGCCCGGATCATCGAGCAGCGCTTCGGCCGCGCGGTCGTGCTCGAGGAGACCCTCAACGACGCGCTGCCCGGCCTCTACGGCCGCGCCGTCGACGAAGTCGATCTCTTCCCCGTGAGCCAGCCCGAGATCGAGGTCACCCGGATCGACGACGGTCAGCAGGTCGAGTTCACTGCTGAGGTCGACGTCCGTCCCACCTTCGACCTGCCCGTCTATGAGGGCACCGAGGTCACGGTCGACCCCGCCACCGTCGGCGACGACGATGTCGAAGTCCAGCTCGACGCGCTGCGCCAGCGGTTCGCGACGCTGGCCGGCGTCGAGCGTCCGGCGACCAAGGGCGACTATGTCGTGATGGACCTGCGCGCCGAGATCGACGGCCGCAACCTCGAAGAGCAGCAGGCCGCCGACGTCTCCTACGAGGTCGGCGCCGGTTCGGTCCTCGAGGGCCTCGACGCCGCGCTCGAAGGCCTGTCGGCCGACGAGGAGAAGACCTTCAGCACCACGCTCGTCGGCGGTGAGAACGCCGGTGAAGAGGCCGACGTGATCATCAACGTCAAGTCGGTCAAGGAGAAGGTCCTCCCCGAGCTCGACGACGAGTTCGCTCAGCTCGCCAGCGAGTTCGACACGCTCGAGGAGCTGAAGAACAGCATCCGCGAGCAGGTCCGCCGCAACAAGCTGATCGAGCAGGTCGTCCAGGCCCGCGAGAAGGCCGTCGACGCCCTCATCGGCTCCCTCGACATCCCGCTGCCCGAGAGCGCGCTCAAGTCCGAGATCGACGCGCGCAAGCACAACCTCGAGCACCAGATCTCCGAGAGCGGCCTGAGCCGCGAGGCCTACTTCCGTCTCTACCAGACGTCCGAGGAGGAGCGCTTCGCCGAGTTCGACGCCAACTCCGCCCGGGCGCTGAAGATGGGCTTCGTCCTCGACAAGATCGTCAAGGCCGAGGACATCGGTGTCGCGGAAGAAGAGCTGACCCAGTTCGTCGTCCGCCGCGCCGCCCAGATGGGTGTCGCGCCGAACACGCTGGCCCAGCACCTCGCCGACAACGACCAGCTGACCCTCGCGATGATGGAGATCGTCCGCGAGAAGGCCAAGTCGGTCGTGGGCGACGCCGCCAAGGTCGTCGACACCGAGGGCAACGAGGTCGACCTCAAGGCCATCTACGTCGAGCTCAACCCCGAGCAGACCGCTGAGGGGCTCGCGCAGTCCCCGGCCGGTGCCGCCGCGGAGTAGAGCTCAACGCCGTTCATCAGGCCCTCGGTTGTCACCGGGGGCCTGTTGGCATTTGTTCGGTACGTCATGCTGAAGGCGAAAGTCGTACAAACAGGGCGTGGGGGAGCATGCGCCGTCAGCGAACACCCGGGCGAGGGGGCATGAGCTATCGGCGGCGCGCGTTAGGGTCGAGCAAAGCCAATCGATAACGACGCATCGGAAGGTGACGCTGTGACCAGCCCGCCGACCTTCTTCCAGCCCATGGGCTTCGAGCCTGAGTCGCGTGGCAGGGAGAATGGCCCCGCTCGGTTTGAAGACCAGCTCTACCAGCGTCTGCTGCGTGAGCGAATCGTGGTGCTCGGCACTCAGGTCAATGACGAGGTCGCCAACCGTCTGTGCGCGGAGCTCCTGCTGCTCGCCGCCGACGATCCCAGCCGGGACATCTCGATGTACATCAACTCTCCCGGCGGTTCTGTCACGGCCGGCATGGCGATTTACGACATGATGCAATATGTGCCGAACGACGTAGTCACGGTGGCGATGGGCCTGGCCGCTTCCATGGGCCAGTTCCTGCTCTGCGCCGGCACACCTGGCAAGCGCTTCGCCCTGCCCCACGCCCGGATCATGATGCACCAGCCCTCGGGTGGCATCGGCGGCACCGCCGCCGACATCGCGATCCAGGCCGAGCAGATGCTCTACGTCAAGAAGACCCTGGCGGAGCGCATCGCCTCCCACACGGGGCAGGCGCTCGACCAGATCGAGCGTGACTCCGACCGCGACCGCTGGTTCACGGCCGACGAGGCCAAGGACTACGGCTTCATCGACCAAGTCGTCCGCAGCGCGCGACAGGTGCCCTCCGAGGGCGCCGTTTCATGACGGGAGCGTCCATGAGTGACCTGATTCGGCCGGGTGACATCAACGGCCGCTACATCATCCCTTCGTTCGTCGAGCGCACGACGTACGGCGTGAAGGAGATGAACCCGTACAACAAGCTGTTCGAGGATCGCATCATCTTCCTCGGCGTGCAGATCGACGACGCGTCGGCCAACGACGTGATGGCGCAGCTCCTGACGCTCGAGTCGCTCGACCCCGACCGTGACATCAGCATCTACATCAACTCGCCCGGCGGCTCCTTCACGGCCATGACGGCGATTTACGACACGATGCAGTTCGTCCGGCCGGAGATCCAGACGGTGTGCCTGGGCCAGGCGGCCTCGGCCGCCGCGGTGCTGCTCTCGGGCGGCACGGCCGGCAAGCGCTTCGCCCTGCCGAACGCCCGGGTCCTGATCCACCAGCCCTCCACCGAGGGCGGCGGCCAGGGTTCGGACATCGAGATCCAGGCCCGTGAGATCCTGCGTATGCGGGACCTCCTGGAGGAGATCGTGGCCAAGCACACCGGCAAGGAGCCGTCTGTGGTCCGTCGCGACATCGAGCGCGACAAGATCCTCAGCGCCTACGAAGCCAAGGCCTACGGAATCGTCGACGACATCATTCCGTCGCGCAAGCGCCAAGCGGCTGCCGTCTCCTCGTAAGAGAGTTCGAAGGTCGCAAGTGCACCGGAACGGTGCCCAATTGGGCACCTTCCGGTGCGACTCACCGCTAGGGGGCTCACTATGGGCCCGGAAGACGGTAACGTCGAAACCTGAGCGGGATGACGTTTTCGCACCGAAGTGACCGGCGCGAATGGACGGACCGCGGTAGCAGGGTGGTCCCACGCAAAGGAGAGTCTGGGGTGGCACGCATCGGCGACGGGGGAGACCTGCTCAAATGCTCGTTCTGTGGCAAGAGCCAGAAGCAGGTCAAGAAGCTCATCGCTGGACCAGGTGTCTACATCTGCGATGAGTGCATCGAGCTCTGCAACGAGATCATCGAAGAGGAGCTCTCCGAGTCCTCCGAGCTGAAGTGGGACAACCTCCCGAAGCCTCGCGAGATCTACGAATTCCTCGACGCCTACGTGATCGGCCAAGACGGGGCCAAGAAGGCCCTCTCCGTCGCGGTCTACAACCACTACAAGCGCGTCCAGTCGGGCGAGCACGGCCGCGACGACGGGCTGGAGCTCTCCAAGAGCAACATCCTGCTCCTCGGCCCCACCGGCTCGGGCAAGACACTGCTGGCCCAGACCCTGGCCAAGATGCTCAACGTGCCGTTCGCCATCGCCGACGCCACCGCGCTCACCGAGGCCGGCTACGTGGGCGAAGACGTCGAGAACATCCTGCTGAAGCTGATCCAGGCCGCTGACTACGACGTCAAGAAGGCCGAGACCGGCATCATCTACATCGACGAGGTCGACAAGATCGCCCGCAAGAGCGAGAACCCGTCGATCACCCGCGACGTCTCCGGCGAGGGTGTCCAGCAGGCGCTGCTGAAGATACTGGAAGGCACCACCGCATCGGTGCCTCCGCAGGGCGGCCGCAAGCACCCGCACCAGGAGTTCATCCAGATCGACACCACCAACGTGCTGTTCATCTGCGGTGGCGCCTTCGCCGGCCTCGAGAAGATCATCGAGTCCCGGGTCGGCAAGAAGGGCATCGGCTTCAACGCCATCATCCGGTCCAAGGAAGAAGTCGACGCGATCGACATCTTCGGCGACGTGATGCCGGAAGACCTGCTGAAGTTCGGGATGATCCCCGAGTTCGTGGGCCGTCTGCCGGTCATCACCAGCGTCCACAACCTCGACCGCGAGGCCTTGATCCAGATCCTCACCGAGCCCCGCAACGCGCTGGTCAAGCAGTACCGCCGGCTGTTCGAGCTCGACAACGTGGAGCTGGAGTTCACCGACAACGCGCTCGAGGCCATCGCCGACCAGGCGATCCTGCGCGGAACCGGTGCTCGTGGGCTGCGCGCCATCCTGGAGGAGGTCCTCCTCTCGGTGATGTACGAAGTGCCCTCGCGACAGGATGTCGCCCGGGTCGTGATCACCCGTGAGGCCGTCCTCGAACACGTCAACCCGACGCTGATCCCGCGTGACCAGCTCAAGCAGCAGCGCACCCCGCGAGAGAAGTCCGCATAACACATATTGGGCCGGGGTGCTCGTCCGGAGCTTCTAGAATTGGCTTTCGTGACGACGCCTGAACTGCCTACCCAGTATGCCCCTGCCGACGTCGAGGCCCCCAGCTATGAGCGTTGGGTAGCGGCCGGTCACTTCGGAGCCAGTGCGGTAGACGGGCGAGAGCCGTACAGCATCGTCCTGCCGCCGCCGAATGTGACCGGTTCGCTCCACGTCGGCCACGCCCTCGACCACTCGATCCAAGACGCGCTGACCCGCCGGGCCCGCATGCGGGACAAAGCCGCTCTGTGGCTGCCCGGCATGGACCACGCGGGAATCGCGACGCAGAACGTCGTCGAGCGCGAGCTGGCCAAAGAAGGCCTCTCGCGCCACGACCTCGGCCGCGAGGCCTTCGTCGACCGGGTCTGGCAGTGGAAAGAGGAGTCGGGCGGCCGCATCCTCGGCCAGATGACCAAGCTCGGCGACAGCGTCGACTGGTCGCGCGAACGCTTCACGATGGACGAGGGCCTGTCGCGGGCCGTCCAGACGATCTTCAAGCGCCTTTTCGACGACGGTCTCATCTACCGGGCCAACCGCATCATCAACTGGTGCCCCCGCTGCCTGACCGCGCTGTCCGACATCGAGGTCGAGCACCAGGAAGACGAGGGCGAGCTCGTCTCGATCCGCTACGGCGACGGCGCCGATGCGATCGTGGTCGCCACCACCCGCGCCGAGACCATGCTCGGTGACACCGCCATCGCGGTGAACCCGTCCGACGAGCGCTACGCGCACATGGTCGGGCGTGAGGTCGAACTGCCGCTCACCGGCCGCCGCATCCCGATCGTCGCCGACGACCACGTCGACCCGGCGTTCGGCACCGGCGCGGTCAAGGTCACCCCGGCCCACGACCCCAACGACTTCGAGATCGGCCGCCGCCACGACCTGCCGTCCCTGACGGTCATGGACGAACGCGGCGTGATCACCGCCTCCGGCCCCTTCGAGGGGCTCGACCGGTTCGAGGCACGCCCCGCGGTCGTCGCGGCGCTGCGCGCCGAAGGCCGGATCGTCGCCGAGAAGCGCCCCTACCTGCACAGCGTCGGCCACTGCTCGCGCTGCAAGACCGTCGTCGAGCCGCGCCTGTCGCTGCAGTGGTTCGTCAACGTGTCGCCGCTGGCCAAGGCCGCCGGCGACGCCGTCCGCGACGGCCGCACCCGCATCCACCCGCCGGAGCTGGCCAAGCGCTACTTCGACTGGGTCGACGACATGCACGACTGGTGCATCTCCCGCCAGCTGTGGTGGGGTCACCGCATCCCGGTCTGGTACGGCCCCGAGGGCGAGGTCGTCTGCGTCGGTCCCGACGACGAGATCCCCGAGGGCTACACGCAGGATCCCGATGTCCTGGACACCTGGTTCTCCTCGGGTCTGTGGCCGTTCTCGACGCTCGGCTGGCCCGAGCAGACCGACGATCTGAAGAAGTTCTATCCGACGAGCGTTCTGGTCACCGGCTACGACATCCTCTTCTTCTGGGTCGCCAGAATGATGATGTTCGGCATCTACGCCATGGACGGCCAGCCGCCCTTCAAGACCGTCGCCCTCCACGGCATGGTCCGCGACCAGTTCGGCAAGAAGATGTCGAAGTCGTTCGGCAACGTCATCGACCCCCTCGACTGGATCGAGCGCTACGGCGCCGACGCCACCCGCTTCACCCTGTTGCGCGGCGCGAACCCGGGTTCGGATGTCGCCATCAGCGAAGACTGGGCGGCCGGCTCCCGCAACTTCTGCAACAAGATCTGGAACGCCACCCGGTTCGCTCTGATGAACGGCGCCGTCAGCGACGGCCTGCCCGAGGAGCTCACCGCGGCCGACCGCTGGATCCTGTCGCGCCTCCAGTCGGTGGTCGCGTTGGTCGACACCGCCTTCGACGACTTCGAGTTCGCCAAGATCAGTGACGCGCTCTACCACTTCGCGTGGGACGAGGTCTGCGACTGGTACCTGGAGCTCGCGAAGATCCAGATCGCCGGCGGCGGCCAGGTCGCCGACAACACCAAGCGCGTCCTCGGCCACGTCTTCGACGCGCTGCTGCGTCTGCTCCACCCGCTGACCCCGTTCGTCACCGAGGAGCTCTGGCGCGCGGTCACCGGCAAGGAGTCGATCGTCGTGGCCCCCTGGCCGGTCTTCGATCCCGCCAGGATCGATCAGACGGCCGAGGCGGAGATCGAGACGGTCCAGAACCTGGTCACCGAGGTCCGCCGCTTCCGCTCCGATCAGGGTCTCAAGCCTGGCCAGAAGGTGGCGGCCCGTCTTTCTCTCTCCGGTACGGCTGCCGCCGCGCACGAAGCCGCCATCCGATCCCTGCTGAAGCTCAACCCGTCGGGAGACGACTTCGCCGCGACCGCCCGGCTCGTCGTGGGCGCGGTCACCGTGGAGATCGACACGGCCGGCACCATCGACGTGGCCGCCGAGCGCAAGCGCCTGGAGAAGGACCTCGCGGTCGCGAAGAAGGAAGAAGCCCAGGTCACGGGCAAGCTCGGCAACGAGCAGTTCATGTCGAAGGCCCCCGACGACGTCGTCGCGAAGGTGCGCGCACGCGCCGCCCAGGCGGCCGAGGACATCGCCCGGCTCGAGGCTCAACTTGCCGCATTGCCTCGGGTTTAGGGTTTCGTAGCCAGGGAATGATTGCGGGGTTGCCGAAATAGGTCGCGGCAGCCCCGCAGAGGTGCTAACGTTCTTCTTACGCCAGCGGGACGGCGCGGCCCGGACTCAACAGAGCCGGGGCGGCCAGATGCCCGAAGCGGACCCACCATCTTCCTCCGGGAAACCGGGCGATTTGACATCGCCTGAATCGCGGGTAAGTTGGCCGGGTTGCTCTCGAGAGGGAGCGGCCGAATTTCTCTTCTGGGGAAACGGTAAATGTCAAGTCGCTGGATTTGACACTAACCGGGACTGCTGAAAAGATAAAGGCACAACAGCAAGACAAAAGCTTAAAAGAACTAAATGCGGGTCCGTTTCTTGAGAACTCAACAGTGTGCTAAAAGCCAGTGCATGATGCACAAACCCCGTCATTTATGACGGATTCCTTTGGTTGACATTATGTCAGCCGGGAAAATTCTCTGAAGACATCTTTTGGAGAGTTTGATCCTGGCTCAGGACGAACGCTGGCGGCGTGCTTAACACATGCAAGTCGAGCGGAAAGGCCCTTCGGGGTACTCGAGCGGCGAACGGGTGAGTAACACGTGAGTAACCTGCCCCTGACTCTGGGATAAGCCTGGGAAACTGGGTCTAATACCGGATATGACGTCTTCTCGCATGAGATGGATGTGGAAAGTTTTTCGGTCAGGGATGGACTCGCGGCCTATCAGCTTGTTGGTGGGGTAGTGGCCTACCAAGGCGACGACGGGTAGCCGGCCTGAGAGGGCGACCGGCCACACTGGGACTGAGACACGGCCCAGACTCCTACGGGAGGCAGCAGTGGGG
>NZ_BBXD01000011.1 GCF_001570545.1 Herbidospora mongoliensis
CAACCAGCGCGGCGATGGAGATCCGGCCGCCGCCTTTGGCGGTCACCGCCACCACCGGGGTGATCCCGCGTCGTCCCCAGGTCCGGCCCTTGGGTGATCTCAAGGTCTGGGCCGCCTCGTCTTCGAAGCAGAGCCAGGCCCCCAACCGGGTCGCGGTCCTTTTATGATCGGCCACTGCTCGTCCTTCCAGGCGGCAATGGCCTGTTCATCGCGTTCGGCCGCCCTGCGGGAGGGCGCCTGCCAGGACCATCCCGCCCGCCGCAGCAGGTACCAGATCCCGGCCGGGGTGTAGCCGACCCCGAATCGGCGGCGCACCACCTCGGCGATCCGGGACAACGTCCAGCACTGATCGTCCCACCCGTGCACGGCCGGTCCGGCCTCCAGCGCTGTCTCCAGCTCCGCCACCTGGTCCGGGTCGAGCCGGCAGACCTCCCCGCCCGGCCCCTTGGACAGCAGTCCTTCACGGCCGGCGGACTCAAAGGCGTGCCGCCACCGGTTGGCCGACATTCGCGACACCCGGAACTCCCGCGCCACCTGTGCGTCCCCACCTGCATAACCCCGCAACCAGTCGCGGTCAGCTCTCCCAGACCACCACAAGCCCGTAACCCAAGCCCTTAACGCTCTAGAAGGAAATTCATGTGTGAGCACCCGATCTTCGCATGAACCCCAGGCAGATCATTCGCTTCGGACTTTTTATAACAGTCCAACATCTTCGGACGGCATGTACGCGCACCGACTGTACCCTCCTATACGGGAAATCCAGAACTGAGGAAGGCAACTCGAATGACTGATGAGAGTGGTCATCACGGTGCGAGTGAACCCTCATCCGATCGGCGTCGCAATCAGCGCTCTGTAATCACACTGATATCGCTTTCTCTTCTTTCCTTGCTGGTGGGGTTAGTTCTAGCCATACGCATCATTCCCGCCAGCGAGGTCGACGAGCCAAGTCTTTCTCTTATGTCGCCCACCCAGTCCAGCATGATGCCATCAGGATCCCCAAGACTAGAAGGTGTGTGGAAGCTCAAATCGTACAAGGAGCCCGGAGTTTCGGAAACCGTCCAGAAAATCGGGAACACAAGTACATGGCTGTTCAGTGACCAATGCAACAACGGCACATGTAGCTACTTGTGGAACCCGGTGGAAGTCCAGTTACCATTCGAAGGCCCATTTCATCTCAGCCAGCGCCGGGCTAATCCACTAGTAAAGAACCAGCAGCTAGGTGGAGCGCTCACCTTGACGCCAACCCACAATGAGTATTCCGGCACAGGCGCCGCGTTCTATCTCAGCGGACCACTATTCGGACCCGATTCGACCCTGGAGTTGACGCTCACGCTTACGATCCAGGTGGTCGCCAGCACCTCTCGAGGCACCCTACCGCCCTTGGCCACCTCAATAGGCATTCGCGGCAAGTACGAAATCCGCAGGTCTAGGCCCTGCTTCAACAATTGCGGCAAGCTGACCGCGGAAGGCAAATTTCAGGCCAAGGCCACCCGAGTGCCGAGCGGCACATCGATGACCGCCGGGGATGGGGCGACCCCGTCGGCGCTGGCGCCCCTTTCCGGTATATGGTATTGGCGAAAGGCAGACCCCACAGAGGAAGTCGTGGTCGCTTTCACAGCCAACACACCATTCGCGATGGCAACGATGTTCGTCTTGCGAAACGCGTCAAAGACGAAGGATGCATATGCCCAAACCTGCAATGTCGTCCTGCGACTGTCGCGCACGGAACCCGATCTGCTGACCTTCAATACGGAATACAGCGCGCCCGACTGTGTGTCAGGTACCATCCTGTTCAAAACGGTGGGCAAGCGACTGCGTTCCGAATGGACGTCCGTGGTTCGCCATTCTTCGAAGCCAGAGGCATTCGGCGCTACCCTAAGTCGAACCTAGATATGCGGGAGGCAGGCTTCTACTCAGTTGCATACGCGCTCGAAGGGCTGTCCTGGAGCGTAGCGCCGCCACTCCGCCTGGGTCAGTGGACGCGTTGATACATCACACGCCTGTTTGAGTGGATCATGGATCAGGTCACGAAGATGCTCGATATTCCAGATTTGAATGCTCCCGTCGCCTCGGGCGGCAATCACCTGGTCAGCGCCGGACGTAAAGGCCACCGCAGTAACGGAATAGGTGCTGTCGCCTAGGACTGCAGCCTGAATGGGAGCCGTGGGATCGACGACGTCCCAAAGGATCACACTGCCATCCTCGCTGGCAGTCGCCATTATGGTGCCGGCGGGATTGAAAACCGCGGCGGTGACTTGCGCAGAATGCGCAGAAATCATGCTTAGGCGTAGCGGCCGCTCAGGATCACGAATGTCCCAGAGGATGGTCACCTGGTCGTTGCCGCTGGTCGCCAAAATTCTCCCGACCGGACTGAAAGTGATATCGAGGAGAAAGTCCGTATTCCCATTAACTCGACCGACGTACCGTGGTTCGGTAACGATAGAGATGTCCCAGAGCGTGACCTCGGTGGAACGGCGTACCCCCGAACCGACGGCGGCAATCCGGCCGTCCTGACTGATGCTAACTCTGGTGGCTGGGCTGTTGTCGATGTTGAGCACCGCCAACCTTCTAGGATATATCGGATTCGATATATCCCATAGAATGGCGCCCCGTGGAGCGTCATGGCTCTCTTGACCGACCAGGAGAAGCCTGCCATCTGAAGATATGTCAAAATCTGTGCTCGCACCCTGCTCGATATCCGCGATCGAGGCCAGCCACTTTGCCGACTCTCTGTCGCGCACGTCCCAAAGGATGCTGAGATTGCGCGCCTCCCAATCGGTCAGGGCCATATGTCCGTCGGAAGACAGTCGCATGCGCATAGTTTCGTCGCCGCCTCGACTGAGAACTGACCTTCGGGTAACCTCTGGGTGCTCCAGGTCACGGAAAGTCAGAGACCCTGTCCTGTCGCTTATCCACAACGTGTCGTCGTCCTCTGTGACAGCCAAGTCCTGAGCGTAACCCCCGGTAAGTCGGAACTGCTTCTCCATCCGTGGCTCCGCCCATGGAATGGTCCTCCAGAAGTTCACTTGCCCGTCATTCCCACCGCTCACGAGCATTGCTCCATCCGGGAAGAAGCAGACACGTCTCACATCTTGGGCGTGTTCGGCCAGTTGGGCCAGCGGCGCTGGTTCACCGGGCCTGGCGACATTCCACAGCGCTATTCGATCATCTCCTGATCCGATGGCCAAGGTATTCCCGTCAGGGGCGAAGGACACCGAATAGATTGGCGCGTCGGCGGCTCCGAACACCGCACTCCGCACTACGCGTCCGTCATCGTCTATGCGCCACAGACTGACATTGTGGTCGAAATCTCCTATAGCGATCAGGTGTCCGTCATCTCGCACGTCGACCGTGTTCACGGTGGACGTCAAGCCCGGGAAGACGAAGTCAGGAATGGCCTCGCTCGTCGGCGGGGAGATGTTCCAGAGCGCGGCTCTATCCACACCCACTGCGATGATCCGCCGACCATCCGGAGTGAAACGGACCTGGCTGATCGGACCGGAGCCCATTCGGAGCAACCCGACTGCACGTGGGTCGTCTGGCCTCCGAATATCCCATAGCCGCACGGCATTCGCATAGCTGTCCCCCAGCACGAATCCCGCCGTGGCCAGGATGCGCCCATCGGGGCTGAACGAAACCGAATTTGGAGAATCGACGGAGACTGCCGACAAAATCTTCGGTTGTGTTGGATCGGCGATACCCCAGACCAGCATCCGATCGTTGGAGCCAACGGTGGCGAGGAGCCTGCCATCAGGACTGAAGTCCACGCCGAGGGGCCAATCATGGCCTCTGAGAATTGCCAGTCTGTTCGGTCTCGGGCCAGTAATCCGCCAGAGGCTGATGCCGCCTGGGGCGTAGGCCGCCGCCAGGAGTGTGCCATCCTTGCTGATGGCAATGTCCGTGACGATCCCCTTCTGTTCCTCAAGCATGCCAGCGTATTGATTTTTCAGCAGGGTTTGGACCAGGCTGGCCCGGGCATTGGCGCTCGGATCGAGGCTCAGTGCGGCGGCACCGAGCAACACAGAGGTTCCTGCCTGCGTCTCACGTAAGCTCTCGGCCTCCAGGATCATGCTGCGACTCGTGGCCCGCTTGCTCTCAACCCTTGCGAGGTCCCGCTGTTCCGTAGCGGTAATCGCCATGCTGATAGCCAGTGCGGCCAGGAGACCCAGGGTTGCTGTGACCGCCAGGATGATCCGGCGCAGATTCCGTTGCCGGCGGCGATCCATGCCAAGGAGTTCGTCCTTTGTCACGCCATGCAACGGGGCAGCGAGGCGGGCCATGTCCTCGGCCAGACGCGCGCTTTTCGCCCTCGAATCGGTCGACCCGTTCATCCAACTCAGATCGAGATAGAGCGGCTCGGGATAGTCCGTCCTTTGCAGGTAAGCCGGCAGCGATACATGCAGATCGCCGCGGGTCAACACGATCAACAACCGATCGGGCGCCTGGTGCCGCTCCATCCAATAGTGAACTTCACGCTCCACCCATCGCGAAGCGGCAGCGGCCGGAGACGCGAGCAGGATGAAGAACCGGGAACTGTCCAGTGCCTTCTGGATTTCACCCCACAGGTCGTTGCTGACGCCGAGTGTTTCGTCGTCACGGAAGACGCGAACTGCCCTGACCTGATTCCATCGCCGACCGAGCCTGTGCAGCGCGCGGTGAACGTCCCGGGCCAGTTGTCTGTCGGCGGCCGAGCCGTACGAGATGAAGGCGTCGTATCTGAAATCGTCTCTCACGCCAGCGGCCTTCCTACGTCGACCGTGCCGCGCGAACCGAGCCATCCCTCCCTAGCCATACGAAGACACCACTCGTTCTGGCCCCGGCGAAGGCCGGAGCGCTGGAGGGCGTCCGCTTTTCCAACCCGGAGCTGGTGCATGGATACCAGTTTCGCTTGGTGTACATGGACGTGTCGAGTGCTCTTATCTGGAAGAGTAAATTGACCTCGGACTCAATGCGGCACCACCCAACCTCCGGGGGGGAGTCAACGAGAGGGCCCTTATCCATATCGAGGAGAAACCTTTGATCACCGGATTCGATTGCATATTTCGTGCGGTCGATCCGCAGCACGTCGCGATAGTCTCCGGTTGCTTTTCCGGACACGAACATCAATCCTGCGACGGCTCCCAGCCGCCATCTCCAGGTTGCGTGGCCGCTGACGAGGTCGAATCCCTCTAGTATCACGCTTGGTCTGACTAAGTCAGCTAGACGGCCCTCGACCCATACCGCCTTCCCCTGCTGCCGGCAGCGTACTGGGTGATCGACATCGAATTCCAGGTCGCCACATATGACCGACATACCGGACTTAGTCCAGAGGGTGCGCCCAGTATCTGCATCGATGCCAGCCGTGACAAACCTGTCGTCCAGTGATCTACTGACCCGCCCCCGATCTGATGTGGAGAGGGGGCGGACCATGCCAAACGAGCCCACGTACGTGCCATGATGAAGTGCGAAAGTCCAGCCCTGTTCAGGACTGACTTGGCGTTCGCCGAACAGCGCCGCATATGGACGGGACCACCGCACTGAGCCATCTTCGTTCAAACGCTCTAACGCGGTGCCACTGTCACGAAGTCTCTCGGCTATCTCCCGAACGGACTTCCGGTCATCACTAGTGTTGCTCAGCAACATCCGGCCCGTAGCCGCATCTATCATGATCATCCCATATCTGGGGCCCGCAAGTGAGCCGGTCAAGCAGATCACACGATTTTCATGACATGTCGCCGGAGGGGCCGTGACCCGGAGCCAACGATTCCCGAACCTCCATATGATCTTCCCGGTCCACGCGTCCGCCGCGACGAGAGCAACGTCCCCCGATGGCATATAATCCCCGGGCTGCATCCAGACGACCAAGGACGGCTTTTCGAGGGTGAGCACTCTAACGCCCCGCTCCGGTGCCACTTCCGACGGGCTGGCGGGTGACGTCCAGAGGATTTCGCCAGTTGCCGGATCAAGGCTGACAACTTGAAGTTGTCCGTTTTCTCCAAGAGCATGGAAAACGATCGCCCTGTCGGCCGCGACTGGTTGCTCGACAGCCTGGATCCGCTGCTCCCAGAGAAACTGGAATCGGGTAGATTCGCTTCCGGCCGATGCGGATGGTCTATCCCGTTGGCTCGGACTCCCGATCTCAACCGAACCAGCCGTGACCACCAGGGTAACGGCAAGCAGCAGAAGCAAGGACGCCCTGCTGCACCGAGATCGACTTAAGGGCCATTTATCGGTCACAGGCTCAAGGATGGCAGTACTGGCTCACACGTGGTCCGTTCTCGCTGAAGATGGCGAGTCATCAGTGATTCTGTGGGGTCTGGGTGCGATTTCTCGTCGGGGGCGACGCGACGGACCCGCTTGTTCGGTCCCAGGGGAGTCTGTCACTGTCTCGTTGAAGTGCGCGCGTCTGGAGTTTGAGAATCGTTCGGGTGATCCTGGGGCGTCCCACCAGGGCTACCGCAGAAACGGAACGTAACAGTCTCCCGTCACTCCGCACTTCTCACCGAATCCGTCATGACGCACTCGTCCACGCCCAAAGTACTTAAACAGACCGAGCTCTCGATCGATCAGCCCGATCCACTACATTCTGAAGCATTGAAGCCGCGTAACCGCTTGTACTTCTTCTGAGCCCACCGCATCAGGTAGGTGTTGACACATCACAGGAGGAGATACAACACCAACCGGTAGAGCCGACGCAGTACGTCATCCAGCCCGACACCATTGGATTCATCCAATGGGCAAGCTGTCTCAGATCGAGTCCGACGCGATGATGTATCCCGTCAGTAGCGAACCTGCTGACCCATGGTCTTCAGGGCCTTCGCGCTGACCGCAGGCAAGAAGCCGACATAGAGTCGGCTGTCTTTCTATCGGTCGAATGCGCCAGCTGATGCACTGGCGCAGTAAAGTTGTCACCTACGCAGCCCTCGGGAGTCGCTCATGAAACCTCGCATCATCTCGATCATGCAGCGACGCCCGGTTCGCTTACTGGCCGCTGCCCTCATCGGCGGCCTGGTCGGCTTGGTCGCCTACCAGGTCGGCCAGGCTGGGGGCCGCTGGGTGTTCGTCGTCACCGGCACGCTCGCCGGAATCGCCGCCGTCGCCGCCCTTCAGCTGTACAACAGAGCCGCCCGCCTGACCGAAGTAACCGTATCGGTGCCGCAGGTGAGCCAGCTGAAATTCGTGGTCAATAACGAAAGCCGCCAGGTCGCCTGGGAACTCTTCATCGAAACCGTCACACGGGTCTCCACCCAGCCACTGGACGATGACGATGGGCTAATCCGGGAGGCGATGAACTCCTTATACGGGCTGTTCGCCATCACCAGAGACGTACTTAAGGCCAGTCGGCCTTCCGTGCCGGCCTCCGGGGACCAAACGGTCGAACATTTCGCGATTACTATGCTCAATCACGAGCTCCGGCCATTTCTGTCAAAGTGGCATCCGCGGCTACGAGAGTTCGAGAAGCGCTCCCCCGACGCGCCGGAAAGTTCCTGGCCGGACAACGCGGAATGCCGGACGGAACTGCGGGGGATCCAGGCAGCCATGCGCACATATGCGCTAGGATACGCCGAACTGGCGGGCATCAGGGATCCGACCGGAATAATTTCCACATCGCGATAGCGGCGGAGTGGAAAAGTCAACAGGCGGATAAGCTCCTGAGTGCGCAGTGACTGGTGCATCCCCCATAAAGTCGGCGCTGCCACCGCTGTTCGCCATCGCCGCAACATCTTTGAGGGAGTCCCTCCGCGTCAGCCCTTTCGCCCGCGGCGGCTCCGACTACCAATCCAGATCGCCCGTCTCACTACACCAACGACTATGGCCGCGTCAACAATGTCCTCCGTCATGGTCCAGGGGCGCACCGACGGCGCGGTAGGCTGCGAAGTTCATCCGCTAGGGCCTGTACGGAGTTGAGATCAGCCGGATTGGCCTGCGCGCGAACCGGAGCCCTGATAGGTCACTGTCATGGCGCGTGGAGACCTCACCGATGACGAGTGGTCCCTGATCGAGCCTCACCTGCCTTTGGGTGAGAGGGGCCTGATCCCGGATCTGCGGCATCAGTTCAACGCGGTGATGTGGCGGTTCCGGACGGCCAGTCCGTGGCGGGATCTGTTGGTGGAGTACGGGCCGTGGTCGACCACCTATGACCGGTTCCGGGCCTGGGCCAGGGCGGGTGTCTTCCAGGACCTGATGGCGGCGATGATCGCCGAGGCCGCCACGCGGGGGAGGTCGATCTGAGCCTGGTCAGCGTGGACTCCGCCACGGTCCGGGCCCATCACCACGCCGCCGGGATGGTCGTGGACGGCGAGCTGGCAGCCGCGCTGGCCGAGGCCGCCGACCAGGAAAACTGGCTGCGCCAAAGGGGGCAAACCGCCCGCGATGACCTAGCCCGCCCGGACGAAGCGGCCGGCTCGCCCGGAGAAACCGAGGGCCGGGCGTTCCGGCGGAGATTACGGCTGCGGCATGCGATCCGGCTGAAAGCCGCCGCGCTGGGACGTTCACGCGGCGGACTGACCAGCAAGATTCACCTGTCGGCCGACCGGCGATGCCGCCCGCTGTCCTTCGTGCTCACGCCGGGCCAGGCCGGAGACAGCCCCCAGTTCCGTGCCGTCCTGTCCCTGATCAAGGTGCGGCTCCCGGTCGGGCGTCCCCGTACCCGCCCGGACGCGGTGGCGGCCGACCGGGCCTACTCCTCCCGCGCCAACCGCTCCTACCTGCGCGGACGCGGTATCAAAG
Source organism: Herbidospora mongoliensis (assembly GCF_001570545.1). Taxonomy (GTDB): domain Bacteria; phylum Actinomycetota; class Actinomycetes; order Streptosporangiales; family Streptosporangiaceae; genus Herbidospora; species Herbidospora mongoliensis. The sequence goes on from NZ_BBXD01000011.1 coordinate 8,710, forward strand.
CCGTCATCCCGGAGAAGAGGGACCAGGCGGCCCACCGTAAGAACCGAGGTTCCTGCGGCGGCCGCCCCATCCGCCACGATCCGGATCTCTACGAGCAGCGCAACACCGCCGAACGGTGCATCAACCAGATCAAAGTCTGGCGCGGCCTGGCCTTCCGCTTCGACAAGACCCCGGCCAGCTACCTGGCCGGACTCCATCTACGCGGCGCCATCCTGTGGATCCGGAGCCTCCAACCCCGCTAAAGATCCGAACTCCGCACAGGCTCTAAGTCAATCTAGGGATCCTTACTCAAACGGTGCATTGTCGCTAGGGCCGGTCGCCTCTCCCCCTTGGGAAGGAGCCACGGGAGCCAAATTGGGGAGCCACCGTCTTCCGGCTCCCTCAGACCCACCGCGCCTCCCTCAGGACGTTGATGCAGGTAAGAGGCTTACGAGTCGACTTAGCACGACCTAGACCGATCCGTGAAATTTCCCTGACACGGAAGAGGTCACAGGTTCAATCCCTGTATCGTCCACCAGATATTCGCAGGTGAACAGGGTCTCGGAGGTTCTCCGGACCCTTTCGATCTTTGAGGGTCGTGGGCCCCCTCAGTCGGACTGTTCCTGTGCTCCGAAGATCTCGTTCCTTGCCTCTGCGCTTGCGTGATCTCCGGGCTGAACTGGAGACGGTAGGCGGACTCTGTGACGCGAATGTCGGCGTGGCCGACGAGATCGGCGAGCGTCTCGATGTGGACACTGGCGTCGTAGCGCGGTCCCGACCTGGGTGGGGACCGCGAGGGTGCGGCAGGTGCAGGTCCTGGTGTCTCCCCCGATGCGGTCGGCGCGCCAGACGTAGATGGCGAATCGCTGGTAATCGAATCCGGCTTCGGCGCCGGGCCGGCAGCCTTAGCTTCTTCACCCATGCGACAACGTGATCCCATTGCAGGGCACGGGCCTCTTCGGTGCGGACGCCGGGCATTGGGCTGAGCACGACGTACGCGTACAGGGCTGAGGATTCGGCGGCTTGCAGGACGGCATTTGCCTGAGCGAACGTGAGCGCCTTGCTTGGGAGCGGCCGGTTATTCCCTCGGGCGCGGTAACGAGTTCGGCGACGTTCCTGCCGACGAAATCTCTGACCTCGGCGTGCCGAATGGATGCGCACGCTACCACGGCGGGCGCCTAACGCCGACTCGATTTCAGGGATGCGTCCCAACGCGTATTTCGCGGTCTGACCTGGAGCAAGGCCGATGCGCGCGGTACCCCACAGGTCGACGAGCGCCGATTGCACGCGGGAACCAGTGAGACTGATGGAGTGGAAGCTCTCCGGCCACGCGGCCATCGTGCGTTCAGCCCGCGCCCGGGTTCGGTGGCAACGTTGGACACACCACGGCAGCCCAAAGACCAGGCTTCCCGTCGTCGTTGATTTTCATGACAGGCTTTTGGGTCAACTGCCCCCCTGCGCCCTCAGTACGAGCGCCAGATTGCTTATGCTGGTCAATGTGTGTGGATGTTCCTCACCGAGAATCCGGCGACGTAATTCCAGAACAGCCCGGTGCTCAACCTCGGCCTCCTCTAATCGCCCCATACCTCCGAGCACGAGTGCCAAATTATTGCGACTTATCAACGTAAAAGGATGTTCCTCGCCCAAGACTCGGTGATCTACCTCCAGAAGGTCTCGAAATTCGGCCTCCGCCTCTTCCAGTCGGCCCAGATGTCTCAATACATTTGCCCAATTGTTGCGGCCGAACAGGGTCCATAAATGTTCCTCACCCAGGACCCGGCGGCATACCTCCAACTCTGCCCGATGCTCGACCTCGGCCTGCTCCAACCGACCCAGGTCTTTCAGTACGCTGGCCCAGTCATTCCAGCTGATGAGTGTGTCCGGATGTTCTCTACCAAGGACTCGGCGACGTACCTCTAAGACAGCGCGGTGTTCAGCCTCAGACTCAATTGATCTCCCTACTTCTTTTAATACGCCCGCCAGATCGTTGCGGCTAGTCAGCGTGTGGGGATGTTCCTCACCTAGGATTCGACGACGTATTGCCAATATGTCCCAGAACCCAGCCTCTGCCTCCTCAAGTCGTCCTAGCCGTCTCAGTACAACTGCGAGATTGTTCCAGCTGATCAATGTGTCGGGATGCTCCTCGCTCAATTCACGCTGCCGCAGATTCCATGCGATCCGGTATGCGGTTTCAGCATGTCGAAAACGACCTTGACGTTCCGCAGTGGCGGCGATCTGCTCCGCGTCCTCAGAACGGTGGATGTGCGCAAGAGCGGCAAGGATCACCGGTTCGTCGACTTGAGCGAGAGGGCCTTCAGTTTTCTGCCTACGGTCCACAAGGTAGTCGAATACGGTCACTCCCGCCCCAGGCGCGTTAGCCACTGGCGACAGTAATGCGGTGGTAGCCCGTCGTGGGCGTATCGCCCACGCCCACGCCTCTTGCAGGGACTCCGGCCGCAACCGCTCACCGCCTTTGGCCTCTAAATATGCGAAGTGGGCTTCTTCGATCAGTGCGCGCGGAGCGGGACCGGTGTAGCCTGCGCGGCGGCAGTCGATCGCTGCTGACACCAGCGCCGCCCCCCTCGGATTGACACCCACATCCCAGCCATCTTCGACATCACGGACCAGTTCTGGACCTGATGCCAGATATTCCGCGATGCCGAAGTCGGCGGCCTGCCGCACGGCTGAGGAGATGCGCGGATCCTGAAGACAGGCGACCGCTCCCTCCAACTCACCAGCGGTGAACAGACGTTCCAGCCGGAACGTACGTGCTTGCTCTAAGGTTTCGCGCACCTGCCGTCCGACTGAGCGAGTAGTGTCGTCAGCGTCCTCAGATGGGTTGGTCAGGCGCGCTTGCTCGGCACTGCGTAAAGTCGCCACGATCACCCGGTGCCCCTTGCCTGCGGTAATGCGAGCGATGCGTTCGCGGGTCAGGCCGCCCGTCCCCAGATAGTGTTCTAGGTCCGACAACCACAGCACCGCCCTGCTTTCGCGAACTGTGTACTCGATAGCTGCTGGGAGCGCGGTGCGATCGTGGGGAGCTATCAGCACGTGCTCAGGCAGTGTGGCGCGTACAGCCTCATAGGCAGTACGAGACTTGCCCGCTGTGGAATCGCCTACAAGTAGGACAAAACCTGTGTTCGCCAACTGCCCACGCACCTGTTCATCGACATCACGTGGTACATAGAGGGGAGGATCGCCGTCGGGCGCCATAGATAAAAATATCGCCGGATGCACACCTAGACGGACCGGGTCATCAATTTGGCCTACCTTCGGCAGTCGCCCGTCGGGTAGTACCAGGCAACCGTCTTCCAGCTTGAGCATGCTCTCGTCACGGCGGGCGGCGATCCGCCTGTAGCGCTCGCGCCACAGCTCAGAGACCGCCGCAACAGCGGCGACCATGACTACACCACCGCCGATCACCCACGGACTGCTGATCTTAAACGCAGCTATTACCGCTGACCCAGCCCCCAGGACCGCCAAGGTGATGACTATGATCAGCACTCGGTGTTCCCTTTGTCGGCTATAGCCCATTTCGAGTCCTTTCACGTGCGCTCAAGATCGGCTGCATACAGACCATCGGGAACGTTCCCTATATATCCCGATATCTATCTGTACTCGTCAAGCATTCCCGGGGAACTAGATCGTTTACTGAGCGTCTGGGAAGAGTGGATATCGGTCCGCACACCCTGGTCGCCGCGCGGGACCCCGATGCGCGGCGATCATGGCGTGGTGTTGCGCAATCGCCGCTATCCCTTCGATCTGGCCGACCCCAGTGTGCGCCGATCGAGCCGCTGTTGCCGCGCCGAACACCAGCGGCTGGCCCGAGAAGCACCACCGCTGCGAGCTTTCTCCCAGCGGGAAGATCGAGTGCGACGAATACCCGTTCGCTTCGACCATGCAGGGCGCCTATTACGCGCAAGGAAATTTTTCCGTCCTGGCCGTCTCGGCGGAACACAACAAGGGTGAAGATAGCCATGGAGCCGCATTGGGCAGCTTCTACGGCAGGACCCGCATCACCACAGGCGACCCGTTCTGGGTCTGGATAGTTCCCTAATTAGCCGATAGTCCGTCGAGGTGCCGGCAACTGCCGGCACCTCGACCTGCATATAAAACTAAAGGACAGGTACATGAGCGATCTCATGAGTTCCCTGCCGGAGCATGATCAGCATGGACTGCTGGTGGCGCGCGGCTTCGGCGAGGCTTTCAGCTGCTTATGGGTGGAGCAGGACAATCTTGACGAACTTGCCAGGCTTCTTCGTCTCGAACCGCGATCACGGCACGACCGGCTTCTAGCTGAGGAGGTGCCCACGATGACCGACCCATCCACCTACCTGGATGAGAAGAAATCCATCTGGATTGGATCGCACAGCCCCGGCTGGTCGATCGTGATCAGTACGCTCGAACCGCGGACGACAGGATTTCTGGTCAAGACCGGCAATCGTCTCCTGACGATCGGCTGGTTGTGGGAAATCCACGGTCTCCACGACCTCAACTTCTTCCGCGACGGCGATCTAGTCGAAGCAATTCCATCGTTCCCTAGCGGTGAACTGGATCCCGGCCCCGAATTGGAGCCGTTCTCTCTCGGACTGCCACGCGAAGGCGATGAAGAAACAGGCGAGGAAAAACTAGCCCATGCCTTTCTGACCATCGTCGGACGTATGACGGGCCGCTTCATCGATGACGACTGGTTTCTCATTCCCGGCAGGACCTATAACCATCGGATCAGCGAAGCAGATGCATGATGCGACACCGGAGGTCAGGGCTATGTGCGCGGGAAGGCCTGTCAGGCCCGGTCGGCGGAATGTGTCACAGGTCCCGCGTCTTTGTGGTGCAGGGATCTCAATGGCCGGGTGAGATAGGGCCGTGAGATACGACCGAGCGCAGACCTATCACTTGATTTGCCCGTTATAGCCCTTTGCCCGGCACCGACTGGCCGTGGCCGGGCTCCTCGGAATCGATCGGGCCCATCATGGTGTCGTCCTGATGGCCATTGAGACTCCTCTTTCGCCCGGGAGCCACGGGAGCCAATTCGGGGAGCCAACGCCTTCCGGCTTCCCCAGACCCACCACGACCCCCTCAGGGCATAGATGCAGGTGAGAGGGCTTACGAATCGACTCAGCACGACCTAGATCGACCCGCGAAATTTCCCTGACACGGAAGAGGTCACAGGTTCAATCCCTGTATCGTCCACCAGGAGACGGGCGACCCGTGGTCGCGCCTTTGGGCGCTTCCGCGGGTCTCCTTCGTTTGTACGGGGGGACGACCCCCCGAACCCCCCGCTGTCAGGGGGCTTCGCCCCCTCACGCTCCCCCTGGCCGCTTCGCGTCCCTTCGTCGCTTGCGCTCCGGGTCGCTACGCTCCTTGCGAAGGGCTCCGCCCCTCGCACTCCCTGGAAACCTCGCTTCGCTCGATTGCTCTCGCTTCGCTCGGGTGATCTGATCGCTTCGCCTCACGCACCGGACATCGGTGCCGGAAGCTATGGAACTTGACCGACTACCTTGCCATGCCGAGCGAGGCGACGCCCGTTGGCGGCGCTCGCCGGCACGGTAGGCACGGGCTCCAACGCCCGGTGCAGGACAGGGCGCGTGACCCGTCAACTCCAGCCGGGCCGCCTCGGGGCCGCGCCCGAGCGACTTCGCCCGTCCGACGGCCGCTCCGGCCTCCCAGAACAACCGATCACGCAGTTCCGCACGCTCCCCCGGGGACCGCTCACCTACGAGAGCAATCGCAAACCTCACCCGCCAGCGAGTCCTCGATCCCGGCGATCGCCATGACAGCGGCGGCGATCTGCCGGGTGACGGCCGCCGCCATCCCGGGCGACGGATCGGCGAGGATGTGCGCGAACTCCGGCGCGTCCAGGAAGGAGTGCCCGGGGACTGAGATAGGCGCTCGCGACGATCGCGTCGGGCAGCAGGTCGACGATCTTGAAGACGTAACGGGCAGGACCCAGCCACTCGGGCGTGAAGAGGGCTCCGCTGAGCCTCTCCCCCAGAGCCAAGACAACGGGCCTTAAGCTCTGGCAGGTTCAGCTCCCCGCGCACGCCTACCTCCTGCTGCCCGCACTGTGTAGTGCTGATGGCCTCTTGGAACAATGCCGGCGCGATCGAGACCACGAGGTCAGCGGGTCACACGCAAGAATCCAGGTTGTAGGGATCAGGCCTGTAGTTGTCGAACTTCAGGCCTGGAAATCTCTGGTTGAACGCCTCGGCCCAGTCTCCGGACGTCATGAACGCACTAAGCTCCTTTGTGAGAGTCCTGCACGATTCGATGTCGCCGCGGGGAATGCCGATTCCATAGAACTCCAACGAGCCGAACGTGAGATCTGGAACAACATACAGATCATCAGCATGCTCCCGCGCAAAACCAGCGAGGATCAATTGGTCGGTGGAAACGGCGTCCACTGCCTGGCCCTGGAGGAGCCGGGAGATGCACACCCCGAATCCTTCTTCCTCCGAGTAGGGAATACCGTATTCCTTGAGCTGCTTCGCGGACGTGCTGCCGCGCACAGTGCAGACGTCTTTGTCCTTGAGATCATCGAGAGACGAGATTTTATCTCCCTTTCTGATCATCACGCCCTGCCGGGTCCTTATGTATGGCCCGGCGAAAGCGACGTTCTGTCTGCGTGCGTCGGTTATCGAATAAGCGGCGACGACGAGGTCGACTCGGGGAGAAGTGCCGGCTCCGCCTAACATCATCTCTCTCTGCCCGACCGTTATGGGGATATAGTTCGGTTTCAGGTCGAGGCGATTGGATATCCATTCGACCAGCGCAATGTCGAACCCGCCCCAGGTTGCCCTCGATTGATCCAAGAGGCTCCATCCCGGCATGTCCGGGACGACACCAACATTTATCGAGCCACGGGCTTTGATGTCTGTAAACGGGGAAGCCGAAGTCGCCGAGGGAGCCTGACCACCTTCGGACGCGCCGGCCGTACAACCACACAGCAGAGTCGGCACCAGTATTGCCATGACACCGATGATCCGCAGGATTGCCATCTGATTCCTCCTTGTCGCCGGACCGATCTCGATGATCACTAATCCGACAGCCTGGCCTCGGCGAGACGGACATCCAGTACACACTCGGGATCGGGCACATGCAGAATGAAATAGACAGTCGCCTCCCCGAGGGCGCCTCGCAGCGATATGTTCATCGTCTCATTCGAGCGAATCCTCCCGGCGACAGGAGCCGGGACCCCCTCCTCTTGATCAAAGAAGGGATTTATTTCAAGTTCGGCCGGAGTCACACAGTTGCCGACCGCAGAATTATTCTTGAGTGCGAATCGCAGAGTCAGGTTGTCCCAGTCAAAGGGGGCGGGGATTCTGATGTTACCCGTGGAGCCATCGGCCATGCTCGGCCATTCGTTTTTGATCGACGCCCTGATGTCTCCGTCCAGACCGTCCCGAAACAGCAAGACACCGAGATAGACAGATATAACGATCGAGCCGAGACTGAGGACAATCACGAATGGACGGCGTTTGTTCTTCCTGTGCGCTCCCCTCCCCTCCTGAACGTTCGACTGTGGTCGACGCTGGAGAATCACGGCAACGGCCACGGACAGAATACTCACTGGCAGTCCGACGACCTGCGCCACGTCAGGAGCTTGGGGCCCCAGAAGGTAGAGCCATAGACAAAGGAGAGCAAAAAGGGCCGCGGCTGCCGCATAGGGCAGCACTACTAAAGCTGGATGTCGGCTCAATTCGATCTTCATACCTGAGGTCGGTTCATATTCAGCCAGATCGCTGTCTTCGCCGTGCGCATCGCGATGAAGAGCCACACGACCATCATGCCGCCCCTTGCGTCACATGGCGCACATTTCATGCGATTACGGCAGTCACTCGGCTGAAATCCGGACGCGGCGGTACCATCCCGAAGGCGTCGGCCCGACTTCGGCATATATAGACCCTGACGGGCTATCCCGTCTGTTCAACTCAGACAAATGAACATGGAAGCGACGAACGCGCCGGCACCACAAGGGACGAAAATCACCAAAGCACCCTAGTACTCCAGTAACACTTATAGATCTTTGAGTCGTTGTCGCTGGTAGTGGGATCGACGGGCTTGGGTTTGGTGTCGTCGTCGCTATCGGGACCAACGGCCGATGTGGTCGTGGTCCGGGGTGGGCCCGGTCAGCAAGGCGAGGAGTCGGCGGATCTCGTTGGAAGAGACCGCGATCAAGTCGGCCAGACGGGGTGCGGCGTCGGATTCGTTGTTGAGCATGGCTGGGTGACGGCGAGGTAGGCCAGGGCGAGCATGACCAGGGTGATGTGCCGATACCAGCCAGGATGGCTTCGGACCTGGCAATGGTCGAAGCTGATTTCATTCTTTCCGGCTGGAAACATTCCTCGATGCTCCAGCGGGTGCCGGCCACCGTCACCAGCCGGTTCAGTGGCGCAGGGGTGGGAGTGCGGCAGAGGAAGAAGGCCAGTTCCCAAGGTCCGCTGATGGGACGGCGGATGAGCAGATAGTGGATAGGGCTGATGGTGGCGGCCAGGCCCAGTCATAGAGTTGTTCATCTTTGGCTCCGTTGCCGCAGGACAGGCTTTGCCATCCGGATGCGGGGATCTTCTTGGCCATCACCTCGGTGCGGAAGATACCGACGGCGGTGGTCAGGCGGTGGGAGCGGGCGACGGTTAGGACGTAGCCGAGTTGCCGGGCTTCCAGGAACGGCACAGGGGTCCGTTGTCACCGCAGGCTCATCGGCGGTGACCCAGCCGAAGGGGAGATCCGCGATTATGGCGCGTTCGATCATGGTTTGCAGAAGCTGGGCTTTGCGGCGAAGGCGGTATGCGCTGGAACTTTGGCCTTCTGACGCATTGCCTCCTCCTCGATCCAGGATTGGCGTGGCAGGTAGAGCTCGCGGTCCACGATGGCGCGGCCGCGGCTGGTGGAGTAGCCGAGGAAGACCCCGATCTGGCAGTTGGTGATCTTCCCGGCAGTTCCGGTGTACTGCTGCTGCACCCCGGCCGAGGCGGTGCCCTTCTTCTCAAAGCCGAACCCGATGCACGGTCGTCCCTGCGACCCGTACTGAGAATTACCATCGACGCGGCCGAGATGAAGCCGTTTATCATAAAGAGCGCGTGGCACCTGAATAGTTAATGTGTAGGTCATTTGGCCGCTGCCCGCCCCAGAGGAAGCCACGGGAGCCAATTCGGGAGCCAACGCCTTCCGACTCCCCGAGACTCACCGCGACCTTAGATCGACTCGCGAAAGTTCCCTGACACAGAAGAGGTCACAGGTTCAATCCCTGTATCGTCCACCAGGAGACGGACGACCCGTGGTCGCGCCTTTGGGCGCTTCCGCGGGTCTCCTTCGTTTATACGGGGGGACGGCCCCCCGAACCCCCCGCTGTCAGGGGGGTTGCCGCCCCCTCACGCTCCCCCTGGTGTGCTTGCGCACCCCTGGCGTCGCTTCGCTCCGGGGCGCTGCGCTCCTTGCGATCGGGCTCCGCCCCCTCGCGCTCCCCGGCAAGGCCTCGCGTCGCTCGGGAATCTGCGGGCTTCGCCCCCCTTGATGATGTCGGGCCTCGATGTGGGGGACCCACGGGCGCGTCGGTACACCGTCGACCAAGAATGACACGTTCGCGTTATGGACGTCTGCACAGTTCAGGGGCGTTCTGGGGTGATCAGCATGTAGTCCGGCCCGAGGAGAGCGCCTCAAGGACGATGGAGTGAGCGCGTTCGCCTCCTGGCGTCGTTTCGCTTCGCTTCCTGCGACAGGCCGCCCCTTGAGCTCCCTGGCAGTCTCGCTTCGCTCGCCATTTGGGCCTTCCGGTGCCCGGTCTGAAGCATGCCGGGGTCCTTCGAGGTGTTTCCGCCCGCTCGCGCGGCTATCTCGGTGTGCCGATCGCGGGCAGTCCGCCGCTTATCTCGTGGCATGATCCCGCCATGGCCGATGTCACGCTTCGTCCCGTCACTGATGACAATCGCGCTGAAGTGACAGCTCTGAGAGTCACCTCCGTGCAGGAGGAGTACGTGGCGAGTGTCGCCGACTCCTTCGCCGACGCTGAGCGTTACCCGGAGGCGATGCCGCGTTACTGGGCGATCTACGCAGACGAGGCACCGGTCGGATTTCTCATGATCAGTGACAACGTTCCGCCGGGCGATCCGGAGATCCTAGGCCCGTACTTCTTGTGGCGTCTGCTCATCGATGCCGGGCACCAGGGGCGCGGGTACGGCCGAGCCGCTCTAGCCGCGCTGGGCGACTATCTGAGTACTCGCCCCGGCGCCATTGAGTTGCTCACCAGCGTGCATCCCGGCGAGATCGGCTCCCCGATGGGCTTCTATCTGCGCTTGGGCTTCCAGGACACCGGGGTCGACCACGACGGCGAACGCGTCCTGCGACTGCCGCTCTGACCGGTTCGTCGGTCCCGGGCCATGACGTTCCTGGCTGTGGATGCTTCTCTCACCCTGATGCCCGCAAGCAGTCGCTGCGTTATTTGGTGAGGGCCGCGTCTCCCCAGACGGCGGGTAGAACCGTCACGATGTTCTCGGGCTTTCCGTCGATGAGGGTCGCTTTCAGCGAAAGACGTAGCTGACCTGAGATGTCGATTCGATCGAAGGTGAAGGGCTTGAGCCGCTCGCCACGGCCACGCCAAGCGCCTTGCCCCAGGATCGGATGGTCGTCGTCAGCGCGAGAACTGCGCAGATGCCGCCCACGATCACGGCGGCGATCGCGAAGCCGCCGACGATGACCTGCCATCGCCAGTCCGTTGGCCACATTGCCGATGATCTGGAAGATCAGGGGAAAGAGTCCAGGGTTCTGCGGCGGCGGCGAATCCCGATGGTTCTCGTCCGATCTCTCCGACTGCAAATGGGTCACTTGTGTCCCCACCCTCGATGGCCGTCGCCCTCAGGTGGGTTGTTCGACGGTCGGCGTCTCATGTGAGCGCGACCCCGCGCAGGATGTCCGGATTACGCGTCGCAACGTGAGCGTCGCCGCATCCGAGGAGACAGTGATTGGGGTTGGTGACTCGCGGGTCACCGTGTTGATGAAGCCGAGAACCCCCTGTTTCCCTCACGGGAGGTACAGACGGCGGCCATCCGGGTTGACGAGCGCTGCCGACGGAACGAAAGCGGGTGTGGAGTTCGGGGGATTCCCCTCCTCGGTCTGCGTTTCGGAAGAATCGGCGGAACGCACGAAGGCGACGACGAGAATGATGAGGAGAATCGTTGCGATCGCGAAAATCGCGATCAGCTCACCACTGAACCTGCTGGGCGGCTGGAAGGCATCCGATTCCTCTCCGAGTTCGACGCCTGGCTCCTTCGCATCATCGGCCGAGGTCGCGGGGCGGTTGAATTCGACCAAGGCCGCCATGCCGGCCACGATCATGCCGAGTACGACGAACCAGAAACCGGGGCCGGTCAAGAAGCCGGCGTCAAACATGTGATCCGAGGACCCTCGCTGTTCCATGGCCGTTTGAATCCGAGCCAGCCAGATCAGGTACACGGCGATCGCCAGAACGGCCGCGGCGATCACTGCGAGGCAGGTCCTACGCCGGGCATTGGGGGTGATGACCGATCCACGCCACAGCCACAGACCAAGACCGACCGCCACAGCAGCCGCCAACGGGATCAACCACAGGTAGCCCATTCCGTTCTCACCGGACGACAACAGCGCGGTCAGCGAAGGGGCGGTCACCGCCCCTACGAAAGGAAGCGTGATCACAGGCAGCGCGAAGAACGAGATCAAGGCCGCCGTCGAGCCGATCAAAGATGTGAGGGCGGCCCCACTACCACCAGGTGGCGGCGTTCTTGACCCTCCTGGAGAGGAAACAGGGGAATGATCAGTGAAAGGCTTTTCATCATCGACGGGCGCCGCACGTTTGACCAGCCGAGCGGCGGTTTCGGGACGTCTCAGCAGTCGCTCTTTGGCTAAGGCGAACTCTTCATCGGTGAGGGCGCCGTCCACATGCAGCCGAGCCAGTTCCTGAAGTTGGAGCACCAAATTAGATTCTTCCATGGACAACTCCCTATGGACTCGATGCGTCACCAGGAACACGCCGACATCAATTGAATTACCTGGGTGTACAGTAGCCTCGATTTTCATCAATACACAAAGTCGGACTTTTACCTATTGTCCAGATATCTACCTTGCGCACCTTTTCGGGCCGATAAAGATCGGTTGATAAGTGCATAAAAGGTGCCGAATTCAGTTTCGGCGAGCAGTTCAAACTGGTCTGGAGCCCCGAGCCCCTGGACATCGATGCTGTGGGCACCGGCCAGCGCGTACGGTGGAGCGGATCAGTCGGCACCCTCAGGCGTTCACGGCTGTGTCACACCACGGGTCATTCAGCCCGGAACCGCCGAGCTGCGATGGCCTCCTTGAGGAAGGCACAGCGTTCTCCGCTTCCGACCGCATCGGATCCACGTAGCAGCCTTCATCGCCGTGACATCCGGTTTCAGTGCGCGAGTGGCTACCTGGACGAGCGACTGTGCTGATATCGGCGCCGGATTGGGGCGTCTCTCGGGCCGTCGTTTCCGTACAAGACGGGCACAGCGGTGCCTTCTAGCATGGGCACTCCGCTGCGGCGCGTCGGTGTGGCACTGCCATCCGTCGATCTGCCTGGCGGCCTTGTCGACCGATAATGAGGAGAACAGCACATGCGTGATCTGGTCTATACCGCGTTCGTTTCGCTCGACGGCGTTGTGGACTCCCCCGGCGGTGGACCGGGTGAGGAGCATCGCAGCGGGGGCTGGGTGGTCAAGGACATCGAGTTTCTGCCTGAGGCGTTCTCGCTCAAGGGCGAGGAGCTTGAGGAGACGACGGCGCTGATGTTCGGGCGGCGCAGTTACGAGATGTTCGCACCGACCTGGCGGGACTCGGAGGACCATGCCGCATACAAGGAGCTGCCCAAGTACGTGGTCTCGAGCACCCTGCCTGACGACGCCCTTGTCGAAGGTTGGGGGCCGACGACGATTCTGCGCTCGGCCGAGGACGTCGTGGAGCTCAAGAAGGGCGAGGGGGGCGCGATCTTTATCCATGGGAGTGCGGAGCTCGCTCGGCGGCTGTCGGACGCGGGGCTGGTCGACCGGTACAACCTGCTCGTCTTCCCTGTGCTGCTCGGCGCGGGGAAGAGTCTGTTCAGCAGCTCGGACAAGGACAAGCAGGCGCTGCGTCTTCGTGAGTCCGCGGCCTATCCGAACGGCGTCCTGAAGTTGATCTACGACGTCGTCGGCTGATCCAGGTCCAGGGCGATCGCGCCGCCGGTGCCCTCGCGGAGTTGTCTCGCCGTACGCCCGACGTAGCGGCGCAGCGCATGGGCCAGGTGTGGCTCGTCGAAGTACTCGAGCTTGGAGACGACGTCGGCGACCGGGGTGTCGGCGGCCAGCAGCGCCGCAGCCCTGCGGACGCGTTCGATCTGTCTCACGGCGCCTTGGGTGAGGCCGGTCGCCGCGCGGAAACGGCGTTCGGCGGTGCGGTCCGAGACCGCTAAACGGCGGCCTTGGCGGATCTCGGCGACGAGTGGGTCGCGGATCACGGCTCCGGCGCGGACCAGGCGGTCGACCAGGGCTTCGGCGTCGTCGGGGCCGGGGGTCTCCCAACGGAGGCCGTCCAGGCGGAAGGTTCTGTGTGTGGCGTCGGGGAGTTCGAGGCCGCGGTCGACCAGGGCCGGCGTGGGCATGGCCCGGAGGCGGGTGCCCACTGCGAACTCGATGCCGACGAAGGTCGCGCCTTCCGGCACCGGCGCGGTGCCGGTTCTGGTCTCGGGGCCGGAGATGCTCGCATACGCCGTGCCTTCGAGCTCCCAGAACACCAGACCCCAGCAGACAGCCGCCACCGAGGTCATCTCCGCGACCTGCTCGCTCGTGCAGGTCCACACGGTGTCGACCCACGGCGAGTCGGAGGCGCGAGTCTCGAACCGCAGTGCCACGGAAGAAGGATAGGCACAGTTCGCCGTCCACCCAATCGAGCTGGCGATCGGCCGCCCCTCCGACGCGTCCCGGTGTTGGACGACCCTCCAGCGCGGCATGAACCCAATACGTGCCGCAAATCGAGGCTAATCGCAGGCGCAGCGTTTCGGTTGGACGGGAATCATCCTTTTCGGCGGCGCTATCTCCGATAACTCGTGCGCCATTCGCTATTACGAGAAGCACGGCTTCCGGCGAGTCGGCTCCTTCACCGGTGAGAACGGCGTCCGTCCATGTCTTCGTGCGAGCTGAACGGCGAGCTCAATCACGCGCTGAACGCATGATACGAGTTGATCGATAACCATTTGTCGCACGCTTCTCACGGGGCAGGATGGGGCTGATGCCCAGGCCGTGAATGTCGTGAGGGAGATGTCGAGCCATGACCGAGTCCACGCCCCCCGCCGAGGGCGAGGAGCGGCCGACGCGGCTCGGTCGGGCGGTCAGGGTGCTGGAGGCCGCCGCTGCGGTCGTCGCGGCTATCGGCACCCTGGTCGCGGGGGGCAACGCGGTACTCAAGCAACTCGTCGGCGACGACCCCTGGGCGGCTCAGGTCGCCACGGCGGCCGGGTTCGTGTTGCTGGTCGGGCTGACCGTCGGCTGGGGGATGAGCCGGGCAGGAGTGCGGAACCGGTTCGTTGGGCTCTGGGGGAAGGCCTGGCCGGGGTTGCTCTGGCTGCTCGTGGTGGTCACCGCGATGGGGGTGGTGTCGCTGGGGCTGACTTTCGATCGCTGGCTGGCGTTGCGCAACGATCCCTGTGCGCCGCCGCTCGAACTTACCGCGATGGTGCCGCCCGAGGATGTGGACGACTTCGCGGCGATGGCCCGCGAGCACGAGGCGGGGCTGGCCATCGCCGGGTGTCCTTCCGTTCGGGTGGGGGTGCGGGGGGCTCCCCCGGTGGCGCGGATCGGGGATGCGCTGGCGGCCGGGTGGCGTACCGCCGACGGGGTGCGGTTGCTGGGGCCTCGACCTGATCTGTGGGTGGCGGAGAGTTCCGCGGTGGCGGACGCGGTGCTGGCGGGGACGAGTGTGGCTCATGGGGTGGCGGCGGAGCGGCTCGGGTCGGTGGCCACCGATGAGCTGGTGCTGGCGGTGCCGGAGGCGCAGCGGCGGATCCTTCAGGACACTCTCGCCGCGGCCAACGCCGAGGGGGCCGGGGAGACCCGGGATCTGCTGCTGCGGCATTTCACTTCGGAGGGGCGGAAGGTTCAGCGGCCTGATCCTCTCATTTCCGGTACGGGGCTCGCCGCCATGCCGATGATCGGGGAGTCTGCCGTTTTCGGGTCCACCGAGGCGGCCGAGGAGGTGTTGCGTGCGGCCGACAGCCGCCGGTTCACCGATCCGCTGGAGTTGCTGTGCGCGTACCGGAAAGGGACCATGCTCGGGCCCGCCACCACCTCCTCCGAGGCCAGTGAGGAGTTGCGGCGCTCCGCCCTGGTCGTGCCCGACCATCTGCGCCGTCAGTATCAGGAAGGGCTGCGCGACCGGTGCCCGGAGGCGCTGGGGCCGGGGCAATGGGAGCCGCTGCCGGTGGTTGCGCCGCTGGGGCGGCTCGACTATCCGGCGGTGTTGCTGACCTGGCCCGACCGGCGTGGGGCGGCGCGTGCCGAAGCGGTCCGGGCGCTCGCGCGGTGGCTCGTGACCGAGCAGCGGTTGCGGGGGCGTCATTTCGGGCCGCCGGCCCCGGCCGCCGCGTCTCCTTCGGGGACGCCCGCCCAGTTGCGTGCGGCGCTGGCCTCCGCCGCGCAGGCGGAGCAGAGCGTCGCCATCGCCCTCTTGCTCGACGGGTCGGGGTCGATGCGTCGTCATCTGGCCGACGGCATCGAGGCGGTCGAGAAGATCCTGGACGAGCTGCGTTCGACCGACGAGGTCTCGCTCACCGTTCCGCGTCGTCTCGCCGGTGGAGGTGACGGGCAGCCTGAGATCCGGCAGGAGTACACCCTGGAGACCGCCGCGCTGCAATCGGACAACATCCGCCGGTACGTGCAGCAGTGGATGCCCCGTGACTGGGACCTCAAGCTCGACACCGCCGTCGAACTGCTGGCGTCCGCCCGCGCGGACGCCGACGTGTTCGTGGCGATCACCGACACGGCTCCCGGCACCGCCGCCGATCTGAGTGACTCCGTGGCCGATCTCCAGCGGCGGGTGCGCGGGCTGGCCACGGAATCGCGGCTGGCCATCGTCAACGTCGGCTCCTCACCCTGTCCGGAGGCCCTCCCCGAACCCGGGGACGCGGCCCGGGACGCCCCGGTGACCTGCGTCAGCGACCTCGACGTCGGACAGCTGCTGACCTGGGCGAGGAAACGATGATCCGCCGTCCGCGGGCCGCCACGGTCAGGCTGCTGGCCGGGGCCCTGGTGGGGGCGCTGGTCGGGTGGCTCGTCTTCGGGCCGGCCTGGCAGCCCGCCGGGACCTCCGGGTGCGCCGCCGCCGGGGGCACGCTGACCGTCGCCGCGGGATGGGACGAGAGCATCGACCAGCAGCGGGCCCGGATCATCAAGGCCTGGAGCGACAACGGCTTCCGGGCCGCGTTCACGCAGATCTCGCCCGTCACCGACGACAAGCGGGTCGAGATGGCCGCCTCCGTCGGCGACTGTCCGTTCGACATCCTGATCCTCGACGTGGCCCACCTGGCCGAGTTCGCCGCCTCCGGGGCGATAGCCGAGGTGACTCTGCCGCCCGGCCGCTCGTTCCTGCCCCGCACTGTGGAGGCGGGCGTCTACCAGGGTCGTCAGTACGGTGTGCCGTTCGCGGCCGATGTTCCGCTGCTCTACTCGCGTGGCGACACGGCCGACCTCGTCCGGCGGGCCTGGAGCCGGGAGCCCGTACCGGAGAGCCGGGCCGAGGGCACGGTGATCGTGCAGCTCGACGACTACGAAGGGGCCTCGGTCAACCTCATGGAGGCCATCGGGCTGGGCAACCTGGCCAACTTCGGTGAGGAGGTGCCGGGCGCGGCCGCGTTACGGCGGGCGTTCCAGCCCGGTCTCAGCCGGTGGGCGCGCCTCTATCGAGACGACACCCCGGGTATGCGCAGGTCGGCCGGTTACAAGGAGCGCGACAGCGTCGAGGAGTTCCGGCTCTCCAAGGGGCCGGTGGTGATGCGGAACTGGCCGTCGTCCTTCGGCGCGCTGGCCGCGGGCGACCGGTTCCGTACCAAGGACCGCCGTCTGTCGTTCACGATCGAGCCGGTGCCCGGCGGTGTGCTCGGCGGGTCGGTTCTGGCGATCTCCAGTGGGCTCGACGACGCCCGCGCGGCGGCCGCCCGCGTCCTGGTCGATCATCTGACCGCGCCGCAGACCCAAGCCGAGTTGTTCACCTGCGGGAGTTACGCCCCCGTCCTGTCGGAGTCGTACGACCTCGACACCTACGCCGGGCTGGGCTTCACCACCGCCGACGCCTGCCTCAACCTCGGCGACTCCCCCGACGCGACGAGCTACCGGGCCGAGTTCGGCGTCCTGGCCACCACCGTGCGCGACGCCATCGGCGAGGCCGGGCTACGCCCGCCGATCCCGCACTACAGCAGGTTCAGCGAGGTCTTCCGGCGGTGCGCGCGGGCCATCGTGACCGGGGCGGTGACCGATGTCGGCGACGACTACTACGGCACCTTCTCGGCGGCTCTGTCACGGGCGGCCACCGGGCGGCTGACCGAGGGCGCCGCCTCATCGGTCTGCCGCTGAGCCCGCCCGCGCGGCCACCTTGGCGACGTGGGCCTCCCACGTCGCCCGAGAATCGGTCGTGTACGAGGCCAGCGCGACCAGCGCGCTCAGGGCGACGTCGCAGAGTTCGGCGGCGACGTCGTCGGCCGTGTGGGTCCTGCCCTTGCGCGGGTTCTGGCCGATCATCCCGATCACCGCGCTCGCGACCTCGCCCGCCTCCTCCTGGACCTTGAGGACCCGAAGCAGAGGCTCCGGGTCCGCCGTCCCGTTCTTCGCGTCCAGCCACCGGACCAGGTCCGCCACGTGCTTCCACGTCGTGTCGCTCATACCGTCACATGCCGGGGCGCAGGAGAACGCCGGCGGCCGTCTCCAGGGCGGCGAGGTGGTCGTCGACGGTGCGTAGGCCGGCGTTCATCGTGTTGATCGAGATGTGGGTCGCGCCGTGTTCGCGCCACTGCCCGGCCAGGTCGGCGAGGGCCTCCGGGTCTCCCTGCCAGGACAGGCGGCCCTCCATGCCGAGCGCGGCCGGATCGCGGCCTGCCGACGTCGCGGCCTCGTCCACAGCGGCCTTGGCCTCGGCCAGTTTGGGGCCGGGAGACACCTGCGGGAACCAGCCGTCGGCGAGGCGGCCCACGCGGCGGTAGGCAGGAGCCGACTGTGCGCCGAACCAGATCGGGATCGGGCGCTGCACCGGCAGCGGGGCCAGACCCGCGCCGGTCACCTGGTCGAACTCGCCGGTGAAGCTGAGCGAAAGTTCGGTCCAGAGGCGGCGCAGCAAGGGGACCTGTTCGTCGATGCGGCGGCCCCTGGTCGTGAAGTCCTGGCCCAGCGCTTCGTACTCGACCTTGTTCCAGCCCAAGCCCACGCCCAGCCGGAACTTTCCGCCGGTCAGGATGTCGACCTCGGCCGCCTGCTTGGCCACCAGCGCCGTCTGGCGCTGCGGCAGGATGATGATCCCGGTCACCAGTTCCAGCGAGGTCAGCGCGGCCAGATAGCCGAACAGGACCATCGGCTCGTGGAAGGTCGTGTTGACGTCGTAGGGGCCGCTCCAGTTCTGGTGGACGGCTGGATCGGCGCCGAGCACATGGTCGTAGGCCAGCACGTGCCCGAAGCCGAGTTCCTCCACCCGCTTTCCGTAGGCGCGCACCGCGCCCACATCGCCCCCGATTTCCGACTGGGGAAAAACAACACCGATCCGCATATCCGGCTCCTCTCGAAGATCACTCCCGGACATCATTCCCAATCCGGGCCGCCAGTCCGTCGCGGAGCCTCGCCAGTCGGGTGATCTCCTCGTCAAGGGCGGCGATCCGACGGCGCGCGATGCCGTCTGGCTTGGCGCACACGCCCGGTTCTCCGTACGGGGGCAGCGCGTCCCCTTCGAGCAGGTCCAGCCGGTCGGCGCAGTGACGCAGGTCGGCCACGGTCAGCCCGAGCGAGAGCAGTTCCCTGATGACGCGGACGCGGGCGACGTCACGCCGGTCGTACTCACGCTGACCGGCCACCGATCGGCGCGGCGGGGACAGCAGGCCGCTCTGCTCGTAGAACCGCAGGGCGCGGGGTGTGGTTCCGGCCGCCGCCGCCGCGTCACCGATCCGCATCGGTCCTCCTAAAGTGCCACCACGACCGTCCCGAAGTGGTGGCCGGTGAGCATGTCGTGCAACGCCACCGGCGCGTTCTGGATGCCCTCGACGCGGTCGTACGGGAAGGTGATCTGTCCTGACCCCAACCATCCGGCGAACCGGTCGAGCCACTCCCCCCGCACTCCGGGGTCGCCCTGAGGACTGTAGCCGCGCAGCGTGACCTGCCTGATGAGAAGCTGGAAGGAGTCCAGTTCGACCGGAGACGTGGTGCCTGTGCCCTCCTCGGCGAGTTGCCCGGAAAGCGCCCCGACCAGAACGAAACGCGCGCACTTGTTCGCCGCGCCGACGGCCGCCCGCAGTTCCTCGCCGCCGACGTTGTCGAAGAAGACGTCGACACCGTCCGGGGCGGCCTTGGCCAGTTGGTCGGCGATGGGATCCGAGCCGCGGATCAGGACCTCGTCGTAGCCGAGTTCGGCGCGCATACGCCCGGCCTTCGCCGGCGACCCGGTGCTGCCGATCACCCGGCCGGCGCCGAGCAGCCGGGCGATCTGACCGGCCATCGAACCCACCGAGCCCGCGCCGCCGGAGACGTACACGGTGTCGCCCGGACGAACCTCCGCGCCCCGTGTCAGCGCCCCGTAGGCGGTCCGTCCCTGGGCGAGGTGCGCGACGGGATCTTGCAACGTGTCGCCCAGTGGCGTGCATTCGGCCACCGGCACCGCCGCGTACTCACGCCAGCCCAGCCAGTGGGAGACCCACTCGCCGGGGCGCGGCCCGTCGTCCCCGTCTGCGGTGACGACCTCGCCGATCGCGGCGCCGAACAGGGTGTCGCCGGGGCTGAGGCCGGGGAAGGGCGCGCCTGGCACGCTTCCGCCGATCAGCGTCCGCAGCGCCGCGAAGACGTGGAAGAAGCGGTTCCTGACCAGGACCTGGCCGGGTTTCGGCACCGGCATGGGCGTCTCTACGACAGCGAAGTCCTGCGGCCTGGGCAATCCGGAGGGCAGTGTCGCCAGTCGGACTTCACGGGATGTATCGGGCATGAGAGCTCCTCGCGTGGCTCGATCGGGGCAGGGCTGCGCGAGGTTAACCCCTGACCTATACGTCAAAGGCAAGGGCGACGACGGCCTTGAGGAATGCGGCGAGTGAACGCGGCCTCGCCGGTTCGCCGGGATGTACCTACACGATGGCGATGAAAGCCGCATGGAATCGAGCGGGTCGCGAACCAGTGCCGGCGATTCTCGGAATGGGTGAATTCCTCAGCCACGGCCCGTTCCGCTCCATCCTGGGCGCGCTTTGTGGAGATATGCGTGGACTGCCCCTGGGCATACGGTTCGATGACCGCAAATGGGCACATGTCAACTCTCGGGGTTACTTATCAATCACCAGCGATCGAGAGTTTCGCGGCGGTCGCGTTTTTGTCGGTGGCAGAGTCCACACTCACCCTCAAGGGCGTCTGTCTAAGGGGGTTCCGTGGCGAGGCGGAGAAACGGGCGGAAGAGGAAAGGCCGTGGCGAGGAGCTCTGGCTCCTGGTCGCGGTGGTCGTCGTCGTGGTGGGGGTCGCGCTGTGGCGGTTCGTCAGTGCCTACCCGGGGTGGGCCATCGCCATCGCCGTCGTGCTCCTGGCGGTGACCGGCGGGGGGCTCTACTTACGGCATCGGATCATCGAGGCCGATCGGCGGCGGTTCCTGGCCGCGAATACGGAGCTGGAGCGGGTCGACCGGCTCACCGGTCCGCAGTTCGAGCGCCTGATCGCCGAGCGGCTGCACTCCGACGGGTTCCGCCAGGTCGCCCGGCGCGGCGGCACCGGTGACGGCGGGGTCGACATCACGGCCAACGCGTTCGGTCATGGTCGCTACGCCGTTCAGTGCAAGCGGTATCGGGGCACCGTGGGCGCGCCCGAGGTGCGGAACTTCCTTGGAGCGCTGGCCAATGCGTTCTCGGGGCATACAGGCATTCTGGTCACCTCGGGCACACTGACCCGGCAGGCGAAGGCGGAGGCCGCGGCGGCCCGGCAACCGCTGATCATCGTGGAGCGTGACGAGCTGGCCGACTGGTTACTGGGTGGCATGACGTTGCTGCCCGCACCGCCACGCCGACCACTCACTGAGGGCGAATTCGCTTAGGACATCCGCGACGCCGCTTTGCTCAGGATGGGCTCGGATTCCCGCTGCCGAAGATCGGGACCTGCCGGTCGGTGCGGTGCGCGGTGGTCGTTCCGCACATGCGATCCGTGCCGTTCGCGACGACGTCGTGCCGGCGGGAGCGGTCTGTGGAACGCCATCGCCGCCGGAGTCGGGCAGGTCAGGTGATGGCAGCGAAGCGGGGCAGCAGGTGTTCGGCGACCTGCGCCGCTTCCTCGGTCAGGGGCCAGCCGGCCAGGATGAGGGCCGACAGTCCGGTACGTTCGCGCAGGTCCGCCACCCGGGTGGTGATGGCGTCGGGGGTGCCGACGAGGTAGACGGCCGATGAGCCCGTGCTGAAGATGTCCAGTGGTGACCAGGCGGTGATGCCCGCGTACAGGCCGTCGCCCAGGGCCAGGTCGCGGGGGTCGGGGAGGCGTCCGTCGAGGATGGTGTCGACCCACTTCTGGCGGAGGGGGTCGCGCGCGGTGAAGGTGCGCAGGTCCTGAGCACCGTGGGTGCGGCGGCGGACGGCACCGTCCAGGATGTCGGTGATCTGGTCGACGCCCGTCTCCTCGAACTGGGAGCGGAAGCGGTCGAGGGCCTCCCGTTCGGTCGGGCGGACGACCACGCCCGCGAGGGCGCCGAAGTCGGTCAGGGTGCGGCCGTGGGCACGGGCCGAGTCTCGGGCGGCCTGGAACTTCTCGGCCAGGAACGTGGGCTGGCGCATCATCGTCAGGTAGGTGTCCAGGACCTCCCCCGAGGAGGCCAGGCCGGCCTCTGAGTCGCCCGCGCCCCACACCGGCACGCCACCCGGATGGGTCGGTTCCATGCGCAGGGGGGTGTTGGGGAAGTTGGAGTCGGCGCCTTCGGCGTAGAGGCGGCGGAACTCGCTCCAGTAGTCCTTGCCGAGGGCGTAGCGCTCGTCGTGGTCGGTGTCCATGCCGTACTTCACGAGGATGTTGTCGCGGCCGTTGACCGAGTTGATCAGCAGTCGGCCACCGCTGAAGGCGTCGAAGGCCAACGCCTTCTCGGCGAGCAGCCGGGCCGGGATCATCCGGGCGTAGACCGCGATCAGGAAGCGCATCGAGGTGGTGTGCGCGGCGGCGAAACCGGCCGACACGAACGGGTCGTTCGGCCAGGTGGCCACGAGTGCCCCGTGGAACCCGCTCCGGTCGATGGTCCGCGCCAGTTCCAGGTAGCGGGCGGGGTTGAAGGGGTGGAGGCCGCCGGGACTCCACGGGTACTCGCCGTCGGCCGGGGTCAGGTACCACAGGGTCTTGATGCTCATACGAGCTGGTCATGCGGCTCGATATGGCCCTTGCCGCGGAGGTCGCCGGGGGTGGTCGAGGCCAGGGCGTCCAAGAACAAGGGCACGAAGGTGCCGGGGCCGGCCGCGGCGCGGGCGGCCACTTCCGCAGCGACGGAGAAGTGGGTGTGGGCGGCGACCAGGCCGGTGAACGGATCGGTCACGGCGAGGTAGGCGGCCGACAGTGCGCCCAGGGAGCAGCCGGTCGCGGTCACCTTGGGCAGGAGGGCGCTGCCTCCGTGCACCCGGACGGTTCCGATGTCTCCTTCTCGTGTACGACCTGACACATAGTCCACGGGGCCGGAGGCGGAGACCGCTTCGCTGATGTCGAGCAGTTTGAGCGCCAGGGGGACGGCGTCGGCGGCTTCGGCCACGCTGTCCACGCCCCTGGTCGCGCCGCTCTGGCCGGCGACGGCGGCGATCTCGCCGGCGTTGCCTCTGATGGCCGTCGGGCGGTGGGTCAGCAGGTCGACGGCGAGCTTCGTCCGCCACGGCAGGCCGCCTACGCCGACCGGGTCGAGGACCCACGGGCGTCCGGACTCATGGGCCGACTTCGCGGCGAGGGTGAAGGCCTCGGCCTGGAAGTCGGTGGGGGTGCCCAGATTGATCAGTACGGCTCCGGCGATCGTGGCGAAGAACTCCGCTTCGTGCGGGTTGTCGATGACGGCGTTGGTCGCGCCGGCGGCCAGCAGGACGTTGGTGAGGAAGTTGGCCGACACGATGTTGGTGAGGGACTGCACGAGCGGCACCTGGGAGCGCAGCTCCTCCAGCGCCCCCGCGACGTCTTCGGCGGTGGGCAGCGGCATGGTCGTTCCTTTCGGTCACACGTTCAGGGGGAGGGTGGGGTCGGCGGTCCATTCTTCGAGCGAGCCGTCGTACACCCTGACGTCGCGATGACCCGCGCGGACCAGCGCGATCGCGACCACACAGGCGGAGACGCCGCCGCCGCAGTAGACGACCACGGGCTCGGTGAGGACGGCCGGTGTGGTCAGGTCCTCGATGTCTCCGGCGGGGAGGTTCACGCTGCCGGGGATGTGTCCTCGGCGCGAATAGCGGGTGGGCACCGTGGCGTTGAAGTGTCCGGCGCTCAGCGCGCACACCAGCGTCCCGGGGCGCCGACCTTGGCTGATGTCCAGCACATCCTGTTTGTCGGCCCAGAGTCCGCGGCTCTCCGCAGGCGGGAACGGCTCTGTGCCTCCTGGTTCGGGGAGGCCGCCCTCGCCGCTCGGGAGTCGTCGGCTCGTCGCAGGTAGCGGCTTCGGGTCGCCGTAGGCGAGTGGAAGGCCCTCGTCGGTCCAGGTTCGGAGGCCGCCGTCGAGGATGTGGGCGTCCATGCCCGCGTCGCGCAGGGTCCACCAGGCGCGGGCCGACCATTGCATGGAGCCGTCGTCGGTGAAGACGATGCGGTCGGTGGGGGTCGCGCCGATGCGGGTGAGTTCTCGGCGGACTGTTTCCGGGTCGGGGTGGGGGAAGTGGTAGGGCTGGGGTGGGCCTGCCAGCTCGGTGAGCAGGTCTACGTGGATCGAGCCGGGGATGTGCCCGGCTCGCCATGTGACGGCGCCGGACTCCGCGCGGTAGTCGCCGTCGAACTCCGGCTTCGCGAGCCGGACTGTCACGTCGATGAGAAACGGCCGCTCAGCGGCCACGTCTTGGGCGCTGACGAGCACTTGCCTCATGCCAAAAGCCTATATATTTGGTAGGTTTTGTGCAAATAGTCGTTCCGAGGAGACTCCGTGACTACTTACGCACCTGTCTACGCCGGTCCCGTCGACGTCGCCACCTTCGGGCCCTATGGGCCGGGCCGTCTCGACCGCGTGAGCGACCGTCCCGTCTATCCGTTCCAGAACCGGATCACCGCCGACGGTTCCAGCGGGTACCTCGCCGAGCCTGGGCGCTACCACCTCTATCTCGCTTACGTCTGCCCGTGGGCTCAGCGCGTGGCGATCATCCGTGACCTGGCCGGGCTGCAGGAGGTGGTGTCTCTGTCCTACCTCGATGACGCGCGTGACTCCCGGGGGTGGGCGTTCCGGGAGAACCGCGGGCCCGATCCCGTCAACGGGTTCAGCTTCCTGGCGGAGGCCTACGAGGCGACCGAGGCCGGTTACCCCGGCCACATCTCCGTCCCGACGCTGTGGGACCGGCAGACCGGCACGGTCGTCAGCAACAACTATCCGGAGATCCCCATCGATCTCGGCACCCAGTTCGGCGGGACCGGGCTGGACCTCTATCCGGAGGCATCGCGCGCCGAGATCATCGCCTTCGACGAGGAGATCGCCCGCGACTTCAGTCTCGCCGCGCACGGGGTGGGCCGGGCGGCCACGCAGGAGGAGTACGAGGAGCGGCGGGCCGCTGTGATCGCGACGCTCGACCGTTTCGACGCCCGCCTGGCTGGCTCGCGTTATCTGTTCGGTGACGACGTCACCGCGTCTGACGTGCAGTTGTTCGTGGCGCTGGTCCGTTTCGACCTGCTGACCAATCCCCGCAACGGCATCAGCGAGCGCCGGCTGACCGACTATCCGAACCTGTGGCGTTACGCCCGTGACCTCTACCGGATCCCGGCCTTCCGCGAGACGACCGACTTCGCCGCGTTCCAGCCGGCCGGGCCGATCGTGCACCCGGACGACGGCGTGACCCGGATCAACGTCGAGCCTCACCTGGCTGATTGGGGACTCGGCACCGAGTGAGCGTGTGACGGTGACTGGGACTCGGCTGCTCGAAGGCTGTTCACGGTTTCGGAGAGTTGTCCCGGGCGCGTACCGGCCGCGCGGGACATTTGCACGCACATCTCTGGCCGCCTGCGGGAACAGCCCAATCGGACGTCACAGTATTTCCGGCTACGTAACGGCGGCGGCTGATTTGATCCCTTTTCATCCGTCACCCTGAAAGGGGTCCTGGATTCTCCAGGACCTCTTCAGCTCTGACGCATCTGCTTCCAGACGCGACCGTAGAAGGCGAAGTAACCGTCGCCCTGGGGTGAGGTGGGGAGGGATTCGATGCGGAGCATCGCGTAGCGGCCCTCGGCGCTGCGGGCGCAGAGTTGGTCGCCTGGTTGGAGGTCGGCGAAGTCGACTCTGTTCGTCCAGGCGGTGATGCGGGCGCAGCGGGTGGGGGTGGCGTCCGGGCTGGATTCGACCTTCGCCAGAGCGGCTGACTTGGCGGTGTGGACGTGGTCGGTCTTCATCCACAGATCGCCGTTGGGGGTGCTGGTGGGGTTGTCCAGTTCCTGGCGCCAGTAGTCGATTTCCACTGAGGCGAAGCCGGGTTCGGTGGCGTGCAGTCTGACCTGACGCTCCTCGTTCACCTCACCGGGCAGGTCACCCGAAGGTGTCTCGACCGGGCGGGAGCCGGGGTCGGAGGGCTGGGGAGTGCTTGCCACCGGCGGGGTGTCTTCGGCTGCCGGGGTACCTCCAGTTGGGGTGCTCGCCACCGCCGGAGTGTCTTCGGCCGCCGGGGTGCTTTCGGGTGGGGCTGAAGTCAGGCGGTCTCCCCCGATGAAGGCCGACTCTGAGCGGATCTGCGGCAGGATCACGGTGATCGACACCACGGTCACGGAGATCACGATCACCGGGATCAGGACCAGAAACAGCACACCGGCTCGGTGGGGGCGCTCGCGACGGGGTGGGGTGACGGTGACAGCGGTCTCGTCTTGGAGCGCTCCAGGTGAGCCGCCGATGAGGGCTGTGCAGGTTCGCAGGAGGTCGTCGGTGGTCGGGCGGTCGTCCGGGTTCTTGGCGAGGCAGCGTTCGATCAGGTCGCGGAGGCGCGTGTCGGTGATGCCCGACAGATCGGGGGGCTGTTCCACGACGCGGCGGAGAACGGCCTGTTCGGTGGGGCCCTCGCCGAATGGGGGGCGGCCAGTGAGCGCGTACACGAGAACCGAGCCGAAGGCGAAGACGTCGGCGGCGGGGCCGGTGTGGCGGTCGTCGGCGATCTCTTCGGGAGCCATGAAGGCGGGGGTGCCGACGCGCTGGCCGGTCAGGGTGAGCTGGGTGCCGTCGAGGGAGCGGGAGATGCCGAAGTCGATCAGTCTCGGGCCGTCTTCGGTCAGCAGGATGTTGCCCGGTTTCAGGTCGCGGTGCACGATCCCGGCCGCGTGCACGGCGGCCAGGGCCTCGGCCAGGCCGGTCGCGATCCTGGTCACGACCGGTGCGGGCAGCGGGCTCGCGTCGCGGAGGGAGGGACCGGGCACGTAGGCGACCGCGAGCCAGGGCTGTCCTTCGGCGGGGTCCGGATCGGCGTCGACGAACGAGGCGACGTGGAGGCTGTCGACGGCCGAGAGCGCGCGGACCTCGTGGGCGAAGCGGCGCCGGAACAGGGGGTCGTCGGCCAGGTCGGGCCGGATCACCTTGACGGCGGCGACCTCTCCGTCGGCGCGTTCGCCCAGGTAGACCTGGCCCATCGCGCCCGTTCCGAGGCGGGCCCACAGCCGGAAGCCGCCCACTTCGAGCGGTCCCCTGGCGGCCAGCGGCCGGACCTGCTCACGTCGCCTGGCCAGGTCTTCGGCTTTGGCCCTGCGCCGTCGGCGTTCCATCTCCTGTACGAGCTCAGGACCGCCCCCGCAGGCCTTCACATAGGCCTCGACCATCTCGCTCGTGGGCAACGTGTAGCCGGTGTCGGCCTGGGCAAGGCTGGAGAACGCCGCGTTCCCCGTCCTGCCCATGTCGCGGTAGGAGGGACGCCCCGCCTCGTCTCTGAGCTGCCGTAATTCGGCGGCGAACGCCGCGATCGGCCCGTCTGACGCGTCGACCACTTTTTTCCCAGGTGCCAACCCAGCCTCCACGAGAACCCGGGCTCGCAGCCTATCCGCCGGACCCCCTGTGCGACGGTCGTTCGCGCTTTGTCCGTCCCTCTCCCGCACATCGTCCCCGGTCGGGAATCTGGCCTCACCAGCCGCTTGACCAGGAGGAACGATGCCCGTGATGCGTACGGCCGTCGCGACGGCGATGGCGGGACTGGCTCTCGCCGCCGTCCCGCCCCCCGCCCAGGCCGAGGGCGAGTTCGGGCCGGACACCTGCCGCCAGGGGTACGTCTGGCGCGAGGCCACCCCTGTCGACCGGGTCTGCGTCACCCCGCGGATCCGGGAGGAGACCCGGATCGACAACAGCCTGGCCGATGCCCGCCGCGAACCCGGTGGTGGCCCGTTCGGGCCGGACACATGCACCCGGGGGCACGTCTGGCGGGAGGCCACCCCGGACGACCGGGTCTGTGTGACACCGGAGACCCGTGCGCAGGCGCGGGCGGACAACGCGGCCGCGGCGTCCCGGAGGGCGCCCCAGCCGGACTGCCGCAGCCAGGGCGGGCTGCCCACCGAGAGCGTCACGCCGAAGCAGGCGGTCCGCTGCTCGGGCAACGGCTACTGGCGGGCGACGCTCACCGCGTTCGTGCACGAGTACTGGTTCTTCGGCTCCGACGCCGGTTCCTCGGTCAAGATCGAGCACTTCGAGGACGGCCGCTGGGTCGAGCGCCCGGCCAGGGTGATCACCGCCCACAACGACTACCAGGCCCGGCGCGTCGGCGAACCGGGCAACGGCGAGTGCCTGCGCAGCGGCTGCTTCGTGCCCCCGGCCCCGCGTGACTGCCGGGTGGAGAACAGCGCCGGGCTCGACTGCCGCGACACCGCCGTCGGCTACCCGCTGAACGCCAGGGCCGTGCGCAGCACCGCCTCCGGGGTGTTCGGCGACGGCCAGTCGTTCACCATGCCCGTCGTCATCGACTCGTTCTGATCTTCTTCGACAAGGGAGCAATCGACATGACCCGCACCGATCGGCGCCGCCTGACGGCCTTCGCCGCACTCGCCGGCCTCACCCTCGGCCTGGCCGCCCTCACCTCGCAGCCGGCCGTCGCGGCCGGGCCGTGCCCCGACGGAAAGGTGTGGGCGCAGGCCCACGCCACCGGCGACCACCGGTGTGTCTCCCCCGCCGACGTCGGCCGCCGGATGACCTCGTTCGACGAGGCCAGGCACGGTTTCGCGTTCGACAACCAGTTCCAGACCCAGCCGATCGCCGAGGTGCGGTTCGGCGGTCTGTGCGGCGGCTGGTCGTACGCGGCCCTCGACCACTTCTTCCACAACCGGCCGATCCCCACCCAGAACACCCTGCCGCCGAACGGCTCGGCGCTGCACCGCTACATCTTCGACCGGCAGATCGAGTCCATCACGCCGAACCTCGACAAGTGGACCGAGCTGACCTTCAACCCGTTCGGGTGGCGCAACGCCGAGTTCTTCAACTGGGGCCTCCAGGGCTTCAACGGCGGCCGCCTCCAGGAACTGCGCGAGAACATCGACGCCGGACGGCCGGTGCCGCTCGGCCTGTTCAAGCCGACGGGGAACCCGCTCGGCCCGCACCACCAGGTCATCGCCGTCGGCTACGACCTCGGGCGGTACGCCGGTGACCTCGGCCCGCACCAGACCGACCTGAAGATCTTCGTGCTGGACCCGAACTTCCCCGGCCAGATCACGACCTTGGTGCCGCAGCCGTCGGCGCACACGTACACCTATCTGGAGCACCCGGAGAAGGTCTGGCGCACCTACTTCGTCGACACCCGCTACCGGCCGCGCAACCCCCCGGCCTTCACGAACCCGCCCGCGCCTGCTCCCGACGCGGTCAACGAGCTGATCCTGGAACTGGGGACGCGCGGCGACGACCTGCGCGGCGGCAACGACAACGTCAACGCGACCATCCACATCGACGGACGGCCTCCCGTCGTGGTGCCCAACCTCAACCGGGGGGCGCGGTGGATCGACCGGCACACCCAGACGGTCCGCATCCCCCTGACCACGCCCGCGCCGCCCGCCCGGTTCGCCCGGCTGACGTTGACGACCACGTTCGGCGGCGGCTTCGGCGGTGACAACTGGAACCTGGACTTCCTGAAGGTCCGCAGCCCGCAGGGGAAGGTCTTCTTCGAGCGCTCCGGTAACCCGCTGGTCCGCTTCACCGGCGAGAACCGCCCCTTTACCGCCCCACTCCGCTAACCCGTCCGAAGAAGGCGACGGCCGACGGCTGTCGCCTTTTTCGCGTGTACCGTCTAGCGCTTGCTGAACACCGTTTCCGGCCGGTCCTCCTTCACGCCGTCCACGATGATGTCGACGAACTCGTTGTAGAACGCCACGTGGTCCTTGATCCCCGCCGCCGCCGGAATCGGGTCGTGGTAGGCCCACGCCACGTCGGCAGGCACGCCCTCGACGGGTTCGCGCAGCGACCAGTAGGACGCCTCACCCTTGTACGGGCACCGCGTGCCACTGTCGGTCGGCTCCAGCAGTGCGAAGTCAACGTCGCCGGGTGGCACGTAGTAGCGGGTGGGCAGGCCCGTCTCGTACAGGAGAACGGGGTTTCGGGTGTCGGCGACCACACGGCCGCCGATCTCCACGCGGACGTGGCGTGAGCTGGGGATGGGGTCGACCCGCTTGTACGGGTCGCGAGGGTGCACGAAGATCTCCTCCTCTTCCTCGTACCAGTGGTCGAGGACCGTCCCCTCGTAGCGGAACCAGGCGATCGACACGTGATCGGGCAGTTCCGGATAGGTGGACACCACGCCCGCCGAGGTCTCCCCTTCGACGGTCAGATCGGACGCGCCGGTCAGCCCGGAAACATCCGAGATCGGGAAGGCGTAAGCGGGAACGGGATGGTCGGGGCCCCAGACGAGCACGGGGGCCTTGCTGTCGACGACCGTGGTGCCGCCCCTGACGCCGCGGACCCAGCGGCGGCTCGGCTCCCAGTTGAAGGTCCCGTCGTAGGGCATCAGGCGTCCGCCAGTTCGGCCACGTAGGGGCGGCCCTCGCGCCAGGCGGCGATCTGGTCGGGGCGGCCGAAGACCTGGAGGTAGTCCTCGACCGAGTTCTTCGCCCGGTCCCACAGCAGCGACGGCTCGTAGTCGGTGCCGTCGTCGCCGACGAACGGGGGCAGCGGCTCGATGACCGTGTCGAGAGACGGGTGCCAGAACACGCCGGTCGAGCGCCGCGTCACCGTGCCCCCGGCGACGACGCGGTGGCGGCCGGCACGCAGGTGGTCGTTGGTCCACTTGGCCAGGATGTGGCCGGAGAAGACCTGGAGCGCGCCGGGCACGATCGGGATCGGGATCCAGCTGCCGTCGGGGGCCTGGCCCTGGAGGCCGGCGTAGTCGCCGCGCTGGTGCAGGACCGTCAGGGCCGAGCCGTCGGCGTGCTCCAGGAGGAGCAGTTTGTCGTCGTCCTCCTGGTCGACCGGCCAGGTGGGGTAGTCGTTGACGACGAAGCTCGTGTAGTAGGGGCGGCCCGTCAGAGGGAAGGTCTCCACCGGCACGCCGAGGACCTTGGCGTACAGGGCCAGGACCTTCTCCGCGACGCCGACCGAGGCGTCGTGGTAGGCGCGGGCGACCTCGCGCAGGCCCTCGGGCCATACGATGGGGTGCTTGTAGAGCTGGGCGTACTCCTCCGGGAGGCCCGCGGCGACGGCCTCCTCCACCGAGTCGAACTGGCCGATGTTGAAGCGCTCCAGCTCCAGGCGGCCGAGGTCGTCGGGCCACTGGCGCCAGCCTCGGTAGGGGTGGCCGGTGGGGCTGGCCAGCTTCGCCTTCTCCGCGCGCGGCTGTTCGAGGACCGCGCCGACGCGGTCGTGGAAGTCGTCGATCAGTTCCGGCGCGACGCCGTGGTTGACCACCTGGATGATGCCGATGCGCGTGGCGGCTTCGCGGACGGAGTCGAGCAGGTCCTGCGGGGCTTCGTCGCTCAGGGCGAGCGATAAGTCGACGACGGTCACTGGGTTCCTCCGAGGGTCGTGTGCAGATCGGTGGTCACGTGGGCGCCGGGCACGCGGGAGGTGAATCTCTCGACGGCGGCGTCGTCGAGGTGGGGGCCGCGGACCAGGACGACGGGGGCCTGCACGGTCGCCAGCGGCGCCCACAGCGTGTCGTCGTCGAGGTCGGGCTGGACGGGGAGCTGGTGCCGCCACACCCAGTGGCCGTCGGCCTCGCGGAGCAGTTCGGTGCGCACGTCGTCGTCGGTGCCGGGCCGGTGTTCCTCCAGCCAGGCGCGGGCCTCGTCGGGTGAGGAGTGGGTCTTGTACGGCGGCAGCGCGCCGAGCGTCCCTGGCAGCGTGTCGATGAGGACCAGCCGTCCGATCAGCTCGGGATGGCGGATGGACAGGGCGATGGCGGTCAGCGCGCCGAGTCCTGCCCCGGCGACGGTCTTGCGGCCGGGGGCGAAAGAGCGGATCGCCTCGGCGACCGGGCCGGCCAGACGGCGGGGGACGTAGTTGTTGTTGCCGCGCCGGTCGGAGCGGCCGTGGCCCGGCAGGTCGACGGCGAGCGCGGGGCGGCCCAGAGACAGCAGCAGGCGGTCCCACTGCCGGGCGCTGCGGCCGGCCTCGTGCAGCAGCACCAGGTCATGTGACGGCTTTCCCCAGGTCAGGCCGCTCACGTGACCGCCCTCGACGATGCTCACCCAGCGCCGCTGGATGTGGCGCGGCCCCGGGGGCCGGATGCCGAGCTGCGCCGCGATTCCGGCGAGCGAGGTGAACTCCCGCTCGGCTACTTCAGTGGACATGACGCCTCCGTTGAGAGGGCTCGTGACCGGCCGCCCGCAGGAGACCGATCGTGTACGGGTGGCGGGGCTCGCACAGGATCTGGTCGGCGGGCCCTTCTTCGACGATCCGGCCGCCGCTCATGACCGCGACGCGGTCGGCGAGCTGGGAGACCACGGCCAGGTCGTGGGAGATGAACAGGTAGGAGACCCCGGTGAGGGCCTGCCGGTCGGCGAGCGTGCGCAGCACCCCGGCCTGCACGCTGACGTCCAGCGCCGAGACCGGCTCGTCGCAGACGATCAGGTCGGGCCGCCCGGCGAACGCGCGGGCGATGGCGACGCGCTGCTTCTGCCCGCCCGACAGCCGATGGGGGCGCCGGTCGAGCAGGTGGGGTTCCAGCGCGGCGAGCGTGGCCAGCTCCTCCACTCCCTCGAAGCCGCCGAGGGCGCGGGCCAGGATCGTGCGCACGGTGTGGGACGGGTTGAGGGAGGCGTCGGGGTCCTGGAACACCATGGAGATACGCCGCCGGGTGGAGGGGTCGCGGCGGCCGACCCGCGTGGGCAGTTCGGCGCCGTCGAGGGTGATGACTCCGCCGCCCCGGTGGCCGAGGCCCGCGACGGCGCGGGCGAGGGTGGTCTTGCCGCTGCCCGACTCCCCCACCAGGCCGACGATCTCGCCCCGGCCGATGGTGAGCGAGACGTCGTCCAAAACCCTGGTTTTCCCGTACGACCTGGTCAGGCCCCTGACCTCCAGCAGTGGCGGGACCTCGCGCCCGCGCTTCTGGGTGATCCGGGGCGCGCTGTCGATCAGGAGTCTCGTGTACGGGTGCCGCGGCAGCGAGAGCACCCGGGCGGCCGGGCCCTCCTCGACGAGGCGGCCCTCGTGGAGGACGCCGACGTCGTCGCAGAGGCGGCCGACCAGGGCCAGGTCGTGGCTGATCAGCACGACGGCCGCGCCGATCTCGGCGCGCAGTTCCCAGATGAGGTCGAGGATCTCGCGTTCGACGGTGGCGTCCAGGCCGCTGGTGGGTTCGTCCAGGATGAGCAGTTTCGGGCGGCCGGCCAGCGCGGCGGCGATGACGACGCGCTGCTGCTGGCCGCCGGAGAGCTGGTGCGGGTAGCGGCGGGCCGCCTCGCCCGGCAGCCGGACCTTGTCCAGCAGTTCGGTCACGTCGCCGCGCGGGCGGCCCTGGATGCGCAGGGCCTCGGCGAGTTGCGCGCCGACCCGCATCGTCGGGTCGAGCGCCGCGCCCGCCTCCTGGTGGACGACCGCCAGCGACGCCGCCCGCCAGGCGCGCAGGTCCTTGGGTGACAGGGCGAGCACGTCGGTCCCGTCGACGTCGATCCGGCCGGCGGTGACGTCTCCGCCGAAGCGGCCGAGGGCCCGGCCCAGCGTGGTCTTGCCGCTGCCCGACTCCCCCACCAGCCCGTAGGTGCGGCCCGCCGCGACCGTGAACGACACGTCGTGGACGACGTCCACGCCCTGGTAGGCGACCGACAGGCCCTCCACGGCGATCATCGCTGCTCCCGCCGGCCGCGCAGGGCGTCGGCGGTCAGCGCGATGCCGATCACCAGGGAGGCGATGGCCAGGGCGGGGGCGAGCACCGTCCAGGGGGCGTTGGTCAGCCAGAGCCGGTTGTCCGACACCGACGCGCCCCAGTCGGGCGAACCGGGCGGCTGGCCGAGGCCGAGGAACGACAGGGTGGCCGCCGCGAAGATCGCGTCGCCGAACCGGGAGGTGGCCTCCACCAGGACGGTCGGGCCGATGTTGGGCAGGATCTCCCGGATCGTCGAGCCGCCCCTGAGCCGGGCCGCCTCGACGTAGGCCTTCTCGCGTTCGACCAGGGTCGCCGCCCGCACGCTCCGGGCCACGATCGGGGTGAACGCGCCCGCGATGACCAGCACCATCACCGTCACCGACCGGCCCGCCAGCGCCACGAACAGCACGGTCGCGATGACCGCGGGGAAGATCGCGACGGCGTCGAGGACACGCATGACGATCTCGTCGACGATCCCGCCCAGCGTCCCGGCGGCCAGCCCGACGGCCGTGCCGAGCAGCACGCCCAGCACGGTCGCGAACGGCGCCACCTGGAGCACCGGCCGCGCGCCGGCCAGCATCCGCGAGAAGACGTCCCGCCCGAACTGGTCGGTGCCCAGCAGGTGGGCCCCGCCCGGCGCGAGGAACCGGGAGAGCGGATCCTGCGCCTCGGGGTCGAAGGGCGCGAGCCCCGGCCAGAAGATCGCGACGACGGTCCAAGCCGCGATGAGCGCCACGCCGACGCCCAGCGCGACCCGGAACCGTCCGCGGGTCCGGGTGACTGCCCGGACGACGGTCGCGCCCGCCGCACTCACGACGCCACCGCCCCGAGCCGGACCCTGGGGTCGAGCAGCCGGTAGGCCACGTCGGCGCCCAGCACGATCACCATGTACAGCACCCCGAGCACCAGCGCCGCCGCCTGGAGCACCGGCAGGTCCTTGTCCACGGCCGACTGGAGCAGCAGCGCCCCGATGCCGGGATAGGCGAACAGCAGCTCCACCGACACCAGCCCGCCGAGCAGGAACTGGAGCTGCACGCCCAGCGCGCTCGCCGCCGGCACCGTGGAGTTGCGCAGCACGTGCCGCCGCACCACCTGGCCGCGTGTGAGCCCGCGCAGCTCGGCGGCCCGCGCGTAGGCGCTCTCCACCGAGGCGACGGCGCCGGCCCGCACGTGCCGGGCGACGTAACCGGTGCACAGCAGCACCAGCGACAGCGCGGGAAGCGCCAGATGCCACAGGACGGTCAGCGGCCCCGCCCCCTCGGGGGCCTGCGCGCCGGAGGGGAACCAGCGCAGGTTCACCGCGAACACCACCAGCAGGATCACCCCGGTGACGAACTCGGGCACCGCGCCGAAGGCCAGCCCGCCGACGCTGATCACCCGGTCGGCGGCCCGGTCGTGCCGCACTCCGGCCCAGAGCCCCAGGCTCACCGCGACCGGCGCGAGCACCGCGAACGCGACCCCGGCCAGCAGCAGCGAGTGCCCGAGACGGCCGACCACCAGGTCGTGGACGGGGACCCCGAGCGTGTACGACTGTCCCCAGTCGCCGGTGAGGAAGCCGCCCAGCCAGTCGGCGTACCGCTGGAACCACGGCCGGTCGAGGCCGAGCTGGTCCCGCAGCGCCTCGACCGACGCCTGGCTCGCCTCACGCCCGAGGATGGTGCGCGCCACGTCGCCGGGCACCAGCTCGGTGGCGGCGAACACCAGCAGCGACACCCCGAGCAGCGTGAGCGGCACGGTGGCGGCCCGGCGCAGCAGGAAGCCCCTCATCGGACCGTGACCTCACCGAAGTCGGCAGAGCCGGCCGCGCGGCGCGGCAGGTAGCCCCTCACAGGACCGTGACCTCGCTGAAGTCGACGTAACTGGACGGGTGGGCCTGGATTCCCGCGACCTTCTTGCCGTTGTAGGCGCGCACGGTCCCCGACCACACCGAGATGATCACCGGGACGTCCTCGTGCAGCGCCTCGGCGATGATCGCCGCCTGGGTCCTGCGCTCCTCGTCGGTGGTGGCCGCGTCGTAGGCGCGGGCCGCCGCGTCGAGGGCCGGGTTGGCGTATTTGGAGCCGTTCCAGATCCCGTCGCTGATGACCATCGGGACGATGAACTGGCTGGGCACCGCGCGGCCCGCCCAGCCGACCAGGTTGGCGGAGGTGAACAGCCACGGGGTGTCCTTCTCCTGGTCGCCGCCGTAGAAGTCGGCCGAGGTGCGCTGGTCGAGCCTCACCTCGATGCCCGCCTGCTTGAGCTGGGCCTGGAGGGTGAGGGCGAGGTCCTTGCCGGGCGGGTCGAAGGTCAGGTCGAAGCTGAGCGGCTGGCCGCCGAGCAGTTCGGTGACCTTGGCCGGGTCCTTGGCCCGCTGGGGGATGTCGGCAGGCGCGGCCGGGAAGAGCGCGGCGAACAGGTGGTCGTTGCCGAGCGCGCCGACGCCGTCGTAGATGGTGGTGTTCACGCCGGGCCGGTCCAGTGCGTACGCGACGGCCTGGCGGTTCTCCTTGCGGTCGAACGGCGCCTGGTCGGTGCGGAGCGTCAAGGCGGTCAGGCCGGTGCCGGGAACCTGGTCCACCACGATGTCGCCGGTTCCCTTCAGCGGCCCGACGAGCTGCGGGCGGCTGAGGATCTGGGCGTCGATCTCGCCACTTTGCAGGGCGAGCAGGTCGGCCTGGTCGTCGGCGTAGAACCTGATCTCCACGCCGTCGAGGAAGGGTCGGCCCTCCTGCCAGTACTTCGGGTTGCGGGCGAAGGAGGCGCCGGTCGACACGTCGTACTTGGTCAGCGTGAAGGGTCCGGTGCCGATGATGCCGCCGCCGCTCGCGTAGTCCTTCTTGAGGATCAGCGCGTTGTAGTTGCCGGCCGAGACGAGGTAGGGGAAGTCGGAGAAGGTCCGCTCCAGTGTGAACGTCACGGTGCCCGCGTCGGGGGCGGCGACGCCGCCCTCCTTGAGCACGCCGTCGAACGCCGACAGGGCGGCCGACTTGGAGTCGGGGTCGAGCAGGCGGTCGAACGACGCCTTGACGGTGTCGGCGTCGAGCGGGGTGCCGTCGGAGAACGTGACGCCCTGGCGGATGGTGAACGTCCAGGTCCTGCCGCCGTCGGTGGTCTCCCACTTCTCGGCCAGGCGCGGCACGAGGGTGAAGTCCTTGTCGAGCCAGATGAGGTAGTCGGCCACCAGTTGCACGATGGCGATGGCGGTGCCGTCGTACATGGTGACGGGGTCGACCTCGGTGGGCGGCGGGGGCGACCCGGCCTTGAGCAGGCCGCCGCGCTTGGGCGCCTGCGCCGGCTGGGCCGCGGGCTGGGTCTGGGTGGTCGTGGTCCCGGTACCGCAGGCGGTGAGGAGGGCGGTCAGGGCCGCGCTTCCGATGAAGACGCGTCGGGACAGGCCGGGAAGGCGGTTGAGTACGGCGGTACCGGGGGCGCTCATATTTACTACTATTCAAGTAGGTATTTGGGGTTGTCAACCCCGGGTCGATCTTCCCTACAAAAAATGTAGGAAATTAGGGTATCTACGTAGTTTCGCTGATGTGCGGGGCGACCCGGCCGCACAGTGTGGAGCGCATGCCGATGCGTTACGAACTGCTGGGGCCGCTCCGCGTCTCCGACGGCCGGGGGTACCACTTCCTCAGCGCCCCGAAGATGGAGACGACCCTGGCCATCCTGCTCGTCAGGGCGGAACGGGTCACGACCAAAGACCAGCTCGTCACCGAGTTGTGGGGCGAGTCGCCGCCGCCCCGCGCCTCCGCCGCGCTCCACGTCTACATCTCCCAGTTGCGCAAGTTCCTCGGTTCCGGCGAGGCGATCGTCACCCGGCCCTCCGGATACGTGCTGCGGCTGCGGGACGCCGAATACGACGTCGACGACTTCCAGCGCGCCGTCGCGCACGGCAGGCTCCTGCTGCAGACCGGGCGGTACGAAGAGGCGCTGGCCCAGTTCGAGGAGGCGCTGCGGCTGGTGCGCGGGCCGGTGCTCGACCAGGCGCCCGAAGGCCCCGTGCTGGCGGCGTTCGCCGCGTGGGCCGAGGAGGAGCGGCTCGACTGCCTGGAACTGTCGATCGAGGCGCGGACCGCGCTCGGACGCCACCGCGAGGTGATCGGCCCGCTGAACGGGCTGGTCACGCAGTATCCGCTCCGGGAGTCGTTCTACCGCCACCTCATGCTGGCGCTCTACCGCTCCGAGCGGCGAGCCGACGCGCTGGGGGTCTACCGCACGGCCCAGCGGGTGCTGCAGGCCGAACTCGGCGTGCGGCCCTGCCAGGCGCTGCGCCGACTGCACCACGCGATCCTGACCTCGGACGCCCCGATCGACCTGGCCACGGCCAGTTGACCACCACGGATACCTGGCTGCGCCGCTATCACGTCGGCCCCGCCGCGACGGCCGAGCTGGTCTGCTTCCCCCACGCCGGGGGCGCGGCGGCCTACTGGTTCCCGCTGTCCGCGCTGCTGGCCCCCGGCGTCGAGGTGCTGGCGGTGCAGTATCCGGGGCGGCAGGACCGCCACCGCGAGCCGCCGGTGACCGATCTGCACGAGCTGGCCGACCGGCTGGCCGAGGCGCTCGGCGAACCGGTGGCGCGGCCACGTGTGTTCCTCGGGCACAGCATGGGAGCGTCGCTCGCCTACGAGGTGGCCGTACGGCTGGAGGGCCGCACCGGCGCGGCCCCGGCCGGGCTGATCCTGTCAGGCCGCCGGGCGCCCTCGCGGCGGCGGCCCTCTCCCGAGCCGTCCGGCGACGCCGCGCTCCTGGCGCGGGTGCGGGCGCTGGGCGGCACCGACGCCGACCGCCTCACCGACCCCGACGTGCTGGAGCTGGTGCTGCCCGCGCTGCGCGGGGACCACCGGGCCCTGGCGGGCTACCGGGACACGCCGGGCGCGCCGATCTCCTGCCCGGTGACGGCCTTCGCCGGCGAGCTGGACGAGGAGGCGCCGGTCGAGGACGTCGCGGCCTGGCGGCACCACACGACCGGGCCGTTCGACCTGCGGGTGTTCCCCGGCGGGCACTTCTTCATCGCCGACGACCCGCCGGGCACGGCCCGCCTCATCGCGGACCTGATCCGGGCGGTTCCGCGACGCTGAGCAGGCGCACCTGCGCCGCCCGGAAGCCGGCCCCGAGCTATCGCGGACCTGGTCCAGGTGGATCCGCGACGCTCAGCAAACGCACCAGCGCGGCCCGGGAGCTGACGCCGAGCTTGGCGTAGATGCGGTTCAGGTGGACGTCCACCGTGCGGGGGCTGATGCGCAGGCGTTCGGCGATGTCCTTGGTCTTCAGCCCCTCACCGGCCAGGTCGGCGACCTCCCTTTCCCGTGAGGTCAGGCCCGGTTGCGGGCCGGGAACCGCGTTCTGGACGGCCACGCGGGCGAGATCCCGGGCCCGCGCCGCCCCCGGGGTGCCCTCGCCCAGGACGGCCAGCGCGTCCTCGTAGCAGCGGGCGGCCCGGTCCCATCGGCGGGCGTGCGCGAACACGTGCCCCTTCGCGAGCATGGCGTGCCCGCCGGCCTCCGGCAGGCCGACGGCGACCGCGGCGTCGGCGGCGGCCTCGGCCCAGCGCTGGACGCGGGCGTGCGGCCCGTCGTCGGCGCGCAGGCTCGCGGCGGCCAGCAGCTCGTAGCACCAGGCCGCGTAGACGGGGACCGGCTCCGGCACCTGCTCGGGCACCGGGTCGCCCGGTTCGTACGGGAGCAGCAGCGCGACCGCGCGCCCCGGCTCGCCGCCCGCCAGCGCGGCCTCGGCGAACAGCAGGGCGTTGATCGGGGTCCTGGACGCGGCCCGGTCGGCGTCGTGGGCGCTCGGCAGGGTGGGGCGGCCGAGCCTGGCCCAGGAGGCGGCGATCAGCGCGTCGGCCAGGCCGACGTGGTCGTCGCGGCCGATCCGGTGCGCGACGGACCGCCCCTCCAGCGCGGCGGTGTGCGCGTCGGCGGGCAGGCCCATGTGGAACAGGATGTAGCTCAGGGTGCCCAGCAGCGGGGCCATCAGGTGCGCCTCGCCCCGTTCGCGGGCGCCGGACAGCGCGCGTTCGGCGTGGGCGCGGCCCTGGTCGTACCACCCGAGGAGGGCCTCGGCCCAGGCCAGGACGAGCAGGTGAGCGGCCTCCCGGGATCCGGCCGGGGCCTCCTGCCCGTCGAGGAGGCGGGCGGCGGCGCGGAGCGGCTCGGTGGCACCGCAGATGTCGCCGCCGATGACCATGCACATGCCGAGCAGGGCCAGCCGGCCCGCCCCGGTGACGCGGTCCTCGTGCGCGGCGTCCCTGGCCAGCGCCTCGACGTCGGCGCGGGCCGGGGTCTCGCCGGCCAGTACCTTGGCGAGCTGGGCCTGCACGTGCAGCAGCGCGCGGGCGGCCGGGTCGGCGTCGCCTCGTGCGGTCAGCCCGGTCAGTTCGGCCAGGACGAGCGCCTGCGCCTCGCCTCCGTCGCCGAGCGCGGCGGTCACCGACGAGAGGAACGCGACGGAGCGGGCGCCGGTCCGGCCGCCGAGGATCTCCCTGGCCAGGCCGCGCACACCGGCGGCGTCCGCGTCGGCCGCAAGCGCGCGGACGACCGGCCGCCACAGCTCGGGGCCCGGTTCGGTGCCGTGGGCGCGGTGCACCCGCAGCGCCGAGCTGGTCCAGTGGGCGGCCTCGGCCGGGCGGCCGTGGCGCAGCGCGTCGTGGACGGCGGCCATCAGGAGCCCGGCGTCGGAGGAGCCGGTCCCGGCGCTCGACCGTTCGGCGTGCCGGGCCACCTCGGCGGGCGGCGCGCCGGTGGCCGACAGGTGCCGGACGGCCCTGCCGTGCGCCGCCGACCGCCAGCAGGGGTCGATGGCTCCGTACAGGGCCCGCCGGACGAGCGGGTGGCGGAAGGTGAGCCTGCCGGGGCTCCCGGGGACGGGCCTGACCAGGTCGCGGCGCCGGAGTTCGGCCAGGACCCGGCAGGCGGCGTCGCGGTCGGCCACGGTGGCCGCCGCGGCCACGGCGGCCACGCCGGCGGCGTCGAAGAGGTCGCCGAGCACGGCCGCGGCGTCGAGCACCAGCCGTGCCTCCGCCGGCAGCGGTTCGGTCTCGGCCAGCAGCCGGGCGCCGACGCTGCCGCGCGCCCACGGGCCGCCGTCATCCGGGTTGGTGGCGAGCGCCGTCAGGTAGAGCGGGTTGCCCATCGAATGGTCGTGCAGGTCCTGGAAGGCGGAGGGTTCGACGAGGATGCCGTCGAGCAGCCGGGCGGACTGCCCGGGGCTCAGCGGGCCGAGCTCGACCGAGGCGACGCCGCCGAGGTCGAGCACCGAGCGCAGCCGCACCGGCGACTGGCGGGGACGGTGCGCGACGACGGTGGCCAGCGGGCCGTCGACGGGACGGCGGATGAGCATCTCCAGCAGCGCGATGGAGAGCGGGTCGGCCCAGTGGAAGTCGTCGAGGAGCAGCACCACGTCGCCGGACACGGTCGCCAGGCAGTCGGCCAGGCCCCGGCGCACCGTGACGAAGAGCTGGTGGCGGGCGGCGAACGAGGCGGTCTCCCCTTCCCCTGCCACCCCGAGCACGTCGATGAGCGCCGCGGCGGCGGGCACGATGCGGCCTCCCGGCCCGCGCCAGGTGGCCAGGGCGTGCAGGAACGGATGGAAGGGCTGTTCGGCGCCCGCCTCCGAGCAGCGGCCCGACAGCACCGTGACGCCGTCGCGGCGCGCCTCCCGGGTGAGACCGGCGAGCAGCCAGGACTTACCGGCTCCGGGGTCGCCGGTCAGTTCGGTGATCAGGCCGTGGCGATCGGGCGCGGCCCGGACAAGATGGGTCAGGCGGTCGAACTCCACGTGTCTGATCTCATGAGCACGAGCGGTGACCGTCATCTTCGCGAAAGCCCCCCAGGGTTTCCCAAAAAAACCTACTGGAATAGGGGTAAAGCATACCCACTCATCGCGGTCTCCCTGATTTGGGCGCAAACGGAATGCCCCTCGATCACCGCCCGGAAATGCCGCGTCGCGACTCCGGTGCCCTCTGACCGGGCACGACACATCCCCGCAAAATACCGCGAACCGGATTTTGGGGGCGTTAAGCCCAGCTTTAGAAGCGCGGCCAAAGATGAGCTCGCCGAACCGGCCGATAGGAAGGGTGAGCCGCCTGTGTCCACGCTCCGGGACGTCCACGCCCGCCATTCGGTACGGCGCATCCCCCTCGGCGACGCCGCCGAGGTGCTCGTCGATCTGCGCGACGGCACGCCGGTCGTGCGCTGGCTGGACCTGGTCGTGGCCGGGACCCGCGCCCACCTGCGGCTGGTCAGGGAGTATCGGGGCGGCGTCCGCGAGGAGGCCGGGCTCGGGCCCGGCTGGCGGCTGCGTCCCGCGCCGGTGCGGGGCCCGGCGGGCGAACCCGTCATCGTGGACGACCAGGGCCGCACCGTCACCCTGCACCGCGACACCGGCGGCCTGATCACGAAGATCGTCGACCCGCTGGGCGCGCAGGCCGCCACGTTCCTGTATGACCTGGCCGGTCGCCCGGTCCGGCACACCGACGCCGCCGGCGGCATCACCGTGTTCCGCTGGGACGACGACGACCGCCTGACCGCCCTGGAGGACCCCGCCGGCGGGGTGCTGGCCTTCACCTACGAGGGGCGGGCGGTGACCGCGATCCACTG
Source organism: Herbidospora mongoliensis (assembly GCF_001570545.1). Lineage (GTDB taxonomy): Bacteria > Actinomycetota > Actinomycetes > Streptosporangiales > Streptosporangiaceae > Herbidospora > Herbidospora mongoliensis. Next base: position 50,876 of record NZ_BBXD01000011.1, read on the forward strand.
GGGGACGGGCCGCCTCACCTTCGCCTACTCCCCCGGCCGGACGACCGTGACCGACGCCGCAGGGCGCGTGAGCGTCCACGACTTCGACGAGAAGGGCCGATTGGTCGCCCTCGGCGACGGACGGCGCTGGGCCTGGGACCTCCTCGAAGAGGAGACCGACGCCCTCGGCGGCGTCTTCGGCCGCGCCTACGACGAGGGCAGGCTGACCGTGCTCCGGCTGCCGACCGGTGAGGAGAGCGGCGCGACATACAGCCCGCTTACCGGCCCGGACAATGGCACCGCGCAACGCACCGTGCTGCGGGACCCGGCGGGCCGTGAGCTCATCCTCGAACGCGACGGCGACGGCCGCCTGGTCCGCGCCCTGGTGCCCGGCCGGGCCGAGCCGCTGGACATCCGCACCTACCATCCCATCCACGGCCGCCCGCTGACGGTCACCGACGGCAACGGCCACACCACCTCCTTCGGCTACGACGCGGCCGGGAACCTGACCACGGTCACCCCGCCCGCGCCGCTGGGCCCGATCCGGTACGCCTACGACGGCCTGTCCCGGATCGTCGGCGTGACCGACGGCGACGGCCGCCGGGTGGGCTACCGGCACGACCCCTCAGGACGCCTGACCGAGGTCGTCGACGAGGCGACCGGCACCGTCCTGGCCTCGTTCTCCCACGACGGCCTCGGCCGGGTCACCCGCCGTTCGGGCCCCGGCTGGTCGTACGCCCACACCTGGACCGCGACCGGCGCGGGCCCCCGGATCAGCCGGGCCGTCCGCACCACCGACGGCGAACCGGCCGAGGAGCTGCGTTACGACCACGCCCCCGACGGCGAACTGCTCGCGGTCACCACTCCCGGCGGCACCACCCGGTACACCTACGACGACCGGGGCCGCCCGGCCACGGTCACCACCCCGGGCGGGCACGTCGCCCGCCTCACCCATGACGCCGCCGGGCGGCTGATCCGGGTGGATCTGGGAGTGGCCGTACAGGAGATCGAATTCGACGCGTCGGGCCGACGCACCGCGCTGACCGTGCGCGGCCCGGACGGCGAACCCCGGCTGGCCTCCCGCTACACCCACGACGGCGGCCTGCTGCGCAGCGCCGAGATCGACGGCCGGACCGTCGGCTACGCCTACGACGAGCTCGGCCGCCTGGTCAGGGCGGGTGAGACGGACTACGCCTACGACCGCGCCAACAACCTGGTCCGGCTGGGCCAGGTGGCCTTCACGCTGAACGCGGCCGGGCAGGTGACCCGCTTCGGCGACACCGGGTTCACCTACGACGGCGCGGGCGACTTCGTCGAGGAGGTCAACCCGACCGGCTCGTTCGCCTACAGCCCCACCCACCAGACCCTCACCGGCGTGTTCGGCGGCGTCCAGGTCGTGGACGTCTCCTACGACGGCCTCGACCAGCGCGCCCCCCGCCGGATCACCGAGACCACCCTCGACGGCCGGACCGTCACCCACGTGCTGACCTGGTCAGAGCTCGGGCTGCTCCGCGTCGTGGACGACGGATCGCCCACCGACCTGGTCCGCTCCCCCGGCGGCCTGCCGCTCGCCCTGGTGACCGCCGGGGGAGACCACCACTGGATCGTGACCGACCACCAGGGCTCGGTGCTGGCCCTGATCGGCGCCGACGGCGAGATCACGGCCCGCTACCGCTACACCCCGCACGGCGCGGTGACCGCCGAGGGCCCGGCCGCGGCCGCGAACCCGCTGCGCTTCCTGGGCGCCTACCAGCTCCTGCGCAGCGCGCACGTCCTGGACGACCACCTCTACAACGGCTACTGGGGCCGCTTCACCCAGCCCGACCCGTCCCGCCGCGCGTACGCGCCCTACACCTTCCGCGACAACGACCCGGTCAACACCGGGACGTGGACCCGGCACGACTTCTGGGCCGTGCTGTCGGGTCACCCGGTGGAGCGGTTCTTCCCGGCGCCGCCGGGACCGTCCCTGCCGGAGAACGCGGGCGACCGTCTCCCCCTGATCGCGGGCGAGCCCCCGGCCCGTTTCCCGCTCCACTGAACCGAGAGGACCTCTCATGTCCGACCAGATCGTGATCCGCTCCCCCAAGGAGATCGTGGTGAAGGTGGTCGACGACGTCACCGTCGCCGACCCGCAGATCGGACAGGTCGGCACCTTCGACGACGAGATCTACGACGAGGACGGCAACCTGCTGGGCACCTCGCACGGCTCGTTCAAGATCGAGTATGTGCGCCCCGGCGACGGGGGCCTGATGACCTACTACACGGAGGACATCACCCTGACCGACGGCACCATCCACGCCGAGGGCTGGGCCGACTTCAACGACGTGCGCACCAGCGAGTGGGTCTATTACCCGGCCACCGGCACCGGCGGCAGATACGAGGGCCTCACCGGATTCCGCACCTGGCGCATGACCGGCGTGCGGGCCTCGGCAGAGGCGCGCATCCTGCTCGCCGGCTGATGCACATCCTCTCGGCCGCCTCGGCGCTGCCAGGACCGCCCGTCGACAACGCGGCGCTGGCCCGCCGCTTCGGCATGGACGCGCTGTGGGAGCAGTGGGTGGAGGTGTTCATCGGCACCGCCGCCCGCCATCTCGCGCTGGACCTGGAGTCGGGCAAGGTCACCACGACCCTCACCGACCTGGCCGCCGACGCCGGGGCCAGGGCCCTGGCGGCGGCGGGGGTGACGGCGGGCGAGGTGGACGCCGTGGTCCTGGCGACCGCCACCCCCGACCGGCTGATGCCGGCGACCGTGAACATGGTGGCCGACCGGCTCGGCATCGACCAGGTGCGCACCTTCCAGCTCCAGTCGGGCTGCTCGGGCGCCGTCCAGGCGCTCGACCTGGCCCGGCAGCTGCTGCTGGCCGGGGAGACCCGCACGGTGCTGGTGCTCGGCGGCGACGTGATCGCGCGCTTCTACGACGTGACCCGCGACCTGACCAGGGCGGCCCCGGCCGAACTGGTCAACTATGTGCTGTTCGGCGACGCGGCGGGCGCGGCCGTGGTGTCGGCCGACCCCGGTCCCGGATCGGCGCAGGTGAGGGCGCTGTTCACCCGCCTGGTCGGCCTGGGCCGGGAGCCCGGTGCGGTGCTGGAGTGGTTCGGCCCGGCCGACCGCGACGACGACCGCCCGGCCGCGACCGAGGACTACAAGGCGATCGAGCGGTATGTGCCCGAGATGACCGAGGACGTGCTGCGCGAGCTGCTGAACACCGCCGGCTGGACCGACCGCGACGTCGATCTGGTCCTGCCGCCGCAGCTCTCCGGCCGGATGACCCGGCTGATCACCGACCGGCTGGCGCTGCCGTCGGCCAGGGAGGTCTCGGTCGTCGACCACGCGGGCAACTGCGGCAACGCCATCGTCTTCCTGCAGCTGGAGCGGGCGCTGGCCGGGATCTCCCCCGGCGAGCGCGCGATCGGCGTGTCGATCGAGTCGAGCAAGTGGATCAAGGCCGGGTTCGCGCTGGAAGGGGGCGTGCCGTGACCGGCCTCCCATCGGCCGCGGAGTGGCCGTCGGTGCGGGGATCGCTGGCGGAGCTGCCCGACGACGAGCTCCCGCGCGCCGGTCGGTTCCTGGCCCGGCTCGACCCCGCTGAAGTGCTCGCCGCCCATCCGGCCACGCCCTTCGTCTCTCTGTACGTCACCGGCCACGGCACCCTGGCCGCGCTGCGCCCGGCGCTGTCGGTGGAACTGGCCAGGCACGGCCTGCTGGCCGGGATCACGCTCGCCGACTTCGACGCCTGGGTCCGCGACCTGGCCGACCCCGACAGCGACCTCTACACGACGCTCGCCAAGGCCGAGGGACCGGCGTTCGCGCTGGCCGTGCTCGACCCCGAGATCGTCGCCGCCGAACTGCCCGCGCCCTGGCGGGCCGACGACGCGATCCGGGTGCTCGACGCGAAGGTCGCGCTGCTGGAGAAACTCACCGAGACCTTCGCCGCGACCGCGCGCGGGGCCACGCTGGTGCTCAACACCCTCCCTATGCCCCGCGAACTGACCGCGCAGCTCCTCGACCGGCGCGAACGGGCCGCTTTCGGCGCGGCCTGGCGGGAGGCCAACGCGCGGCTGCTCCGGTTCGACCGCCCCGAGGTGGCCGTCGTCGACCTCGACCCGCTGCTCGCCGAAGGGGTCCGCGCCCGCGACCCCCGGCAGAGCGTCTACGCCAAGGCCCACCTGACCGACGACCTGCTCGCCGGTTACGCCAGGGAGGTCGCCCACCTGGCCCGGCAGGCCACCGGACCGGCCAAGAAGGTGCTCGTGCTCGACCTGGACGAGACCGTCTGGGGCGGCGTGCTCGGCGAGGCCGGGCCGGAGGGCATCGAGGTAGCCGAGGGCTACCGGGGCGAGGCGTTCACCCGGTTCCAGCGGGTGGTCCGGCAGCTCGGCTCCCAAGGGGTGCTGCTGGCGGCGGTCAGCAAGAACGATCCGGAGCCGGTGGCCGGGGTGCTGCGCGACCATCCCGGGATGACGCTGCGGGAGGGCGACTTCGTCCAGGTGCGGGCCAACTGGCGGCCCAAGCACGACAACCTCGCCGAACTGGCGGCCGACCTCAACCTGGGCGCCGACAGCTTCGTGTTCGCCGACGACAGCTCCTTCGAGCGCGGCCTGGTGCGCCGCGAACTGCCCGGCGTCGCCGTGGTCGACCTCACCGGCGAACCGGCGCTGCACGTCGCGGCGCTGCTGCGGGACGGCTGGTTCGACGTGCCGCGGCTCACCTCCGAAGACCTGGCCCGGCCGTCCCGCTACCGCGAGGAGGGCGACCGGCGGAGCTTCCTGGAGAGTTTCGACTCCCTCGATGGCTACCTGGCCGAACTCGGCATCGAGGTGACGCTCGCGCCCGCCGCGCCCGCCCAGTTCGACCGGGTCTCCCAGATCACCCTGCGCACCAACCAGTTCAACCTGACCGCCCACAGGCTGTCCCCGGCCGAGGTGCGCGACCTCGCCGGGGACTCAGGGGCCCAGGTGCTCACCATCGCCTCGGCCGACAGATTCGGCGAGCACGGGCTGGTCGGCGCGGTGCTGCTGAGCCGGGACGGCGGAGTCCTGCGGGTGGACAACTTCCTGCTGAGCTGCCGGGTGTTCGGGCGCGGCATCGAACACGCCGTGCTGGGCGCGGTGCTGGCGGACGCCCGCGGCGCGGCCGTCCGCGAGGTGCGGGCCTCCTACCGGCGTACCGCCAAGAACGGCAAGGTGGCCGGCTTCTATCCGGGGGCGGGGTTCGCCACCGTCCACGCCGACGAGGCGGGGGCCGAGTTCCGGCACGACCTGACCCGACCGCCGGAACCGGTGCCGCACATCCGCCTCAGCGCCGAATTCGGAGGACAGGAATCATGATCACCGTCGAGGAGTACGTCGCGCTGCTGCGCGACCAGCTGGCCCTCCCGGTCACCGAGGAGGACCTCGGCCGGTCGCTGGACACGGTCGACGCGTGGGACTCGGTGCACCTGCTCACGCTGTGCACGCTGCTGGAGCGCGAGACGGGGCGGCCGCTGCCGTTCGCCCGGGTGCTGGAGGCCCCCAGCCTGGCCGCGGTCTACGAACTGGCCACCACGTCATGACCGCCGTCGAGGTGACCGAGCCGTATCGGGAGCGCCGCCACACGCTGTTCTTCCTGGAGGTGATCAGGGACTTCTCCCCCGTCTTCCTCGACACCGAGGTCGACATGACCGCCGTGCTGGCGCACCGCGCCGTCCACCGCCACGCGATCACCGCCTACGTCCTGCACGCCGCCGGACGGGTGCTGGCCAAGCACCCGGAGGCGAACGCGGCGATCCAGGGACGGCTCCGCCCGAAGGTGGCCCGCTATCCGTTCGTCAGCGGCAAGGTGACCCTCGACCGCACGCTCGGCGGGCGGCGGGTGGTGCTCGGCACCGTCGTGCCGAACCTGCACGAGGCCTCCATCGCCGACATCGACGCCCACCTGTCGCGGGTGCGCCACGGCGACCCGGAGAAGCTCAAGGACTTCGAGGGGGTACGGCGGCTGCACCGCGCGCCGTGGGCGCTGGGCCGCAGGAAGTTCCGCAAGGCCGCCGGGTCGCTGACCCTGCGCCCCCACCTGACCGGCACCTTCGCGGTGACCTCGCTCGGGCACCGGGCCGTCGACTCTTTCCACTCGGTCGGCGGCACCACTACCACCTTCGGCGTGGGCCGGATCGTCGACCGGGTCGTGGTGCGGGACGGCGCGCCCGCCGTCGCCCCGGTGCTGCGGCTCAGCCTGTCGTTCGACCACCGGGTGATCGACGGCGCCGAGGCCGCCGACGTGCTGACCGAGGTGAAAGAAAGCCTGGAGAACCTGTGACCTACCTGGACGAACTGAAGAACTACGTGATCGCGCACGCCCGCTCGCAGGGCCTGCCGCCCGACCACTCCGCCGCCGTCCTCGGCCGCATCCACGACGACGACTCCTGGGTGCGCGCATGGAGCGCCGAGGGCGACCGGCTGGCCGGAGAAGACCGCCTGCTGGAGGCGAACGGGCACTACATCATGGCCCGCTTCCCCTACGCGGACGGCCCGGCGCGGCAGGAGGCCGCCGCGCGCAGCCGGGCCGTCTTCGACCGCTGGCGGGCGGGCTTCCCGGCGATCAGGCCGCTCGAGGGCCCGGCCCCCGGCTGGACCGTCGGCCTGGACGCCCCCGAGCCCCGGCCGCTGCTGGTGCTGACCGGCGGCATCATCTCCGTCAAGGAGCAGTGGGCGGCGGTACTGCCGCAGCTCGACGCGCTCGGCTTCGCCGGGATCGTCACCGAGATGCCCCGCGTCGGGGAGAACCCGGTGGCCTACGACGCCGACGCCTGGCGGTTCTTCCCCGCCCTGCTCGACGCGGTCGAGGGCCGCGCCGACACGTCCAGGACCTATCTGCTGGCGCTGAGCTTCAGCGGCCACCTCGCGCTGCGCGCCGCCCTGCACGACGACCGGATCAGGGGCGTCGTGGGCGCGGGCGCGCCCCTTCACCATTTCTTCACCGACGAGACCTGGCAGGCGAGGGTGCCGAGGGTCACCACCGAGACGCTGGCCCACCTCACCGGGGTCGACCCGGCCAAGGTCTACCCGCTGATCCACGACTGGGCGCTGCCCCCGGAGGAGCTGTCGGCGCTGCGGATCCCGGTCGCGCACGTGACGAGCCTGCGCGACGAGATCATCCCGCCCGCCGACGCCGCCCTGCTGCGCGAGCGGGTGAGGGGGGTGCGGGTGCTGGAGCACGACGACGTGCACGGCGCGCCGTCGTCGTTCGCGCAGACCCGGCTGTGGACGCTGCTGTCGGTGCTCCGCCTCCACGGCGGTTTCGCCCCGCAGCGGGTGGCCCTCACCAGGGAGTTCTCGAAGCTCCGGTACGCCTCATGAGCCGCCCTGTGATCCGAACGCGCGCAGGAAGGTGTCGACCCCCGCGACGGCGACCTTCTCGGCCTCTTTGGTGTCGAGCGGGCGGGAGCCGAACGTGCTCAGCGTCGGGAGCTCCTCGTAGACCAGGGCGATGAACTGGTTGGCCGCCCGGACGGGATCGTCGATGCGCAGGTGGCCGGCGTTGGCCAGCCGTGCCAGCCGCCCGGCCAGCGCCTCGATGAACTGGTCGGGGCCGCTGGCCCGCACCTGGTCGAACAGGTCGGGGAAGCGCACGGCCTCGGCGTAGAGCAGCCGCCGGACCGCCTGGGACTGCTCGTCGACGTAGCAGGCCACCAGCTTGCCCGCGACGTCTTCGAGGCCGGGCCGCAGCCGGTCGGCGTCACCGGGGAAGGACTCCAGCACCTCCATCGTCTTGCCGTTGGCCCGCGCCGCGGTCTCGGTCATGACGTGGCGGAACAGGTTCTCCTTGGAGCCGAGGTGGTTGTAGATGGTCGGCTTCGCCACCCCCGCCTCGGCGGCGATCATGTCGAGGCTCGCCTGGGCGTAGCCGACGCGGGCGAACACCAAGAGGGCCGCCTCCACGATGGCCCGGCGCTTGTCCAGCCGCCCTCGGTCAGAGGTCAGATTCTCGGTGTCGCCAAGGCTCATTTCTCCATGCTACCGTCCCAGGCAGGCATTTGAACTCGCCAGTTCAATTCTACTGTCTCCCCGGTTCAAAGGAGTTGTCATGTCAGGCTCGGCCCGGCTCGACCGGTCGCTGCTCACGCTGATCGGCGTGATGGTGCTCGGCGGCATGATGTCCTACCTCGACGCGACGATCGTCAACGTCGGCATCAGCACGCTGACCGCCGAGTTCGAGGCCACCCTGTCCACGATCGAGTGGGTGACCACCGGCTATCTGCTCGCGGTCGCGCTCGCCATCCCGCTGGCCGGATGGGCGATGACGCGCTTCGGCGCCAAGCGCATGTGGCTGCTCGGCCTGACCGTGTTCCTGGCCGGGTCGACGCTCGCGGCCTTCGCCTGGAACGCCGAGAGCCTCATCGCGTTCCGGATCCTGCAGGGCCTCGGCGGCGGCATGGTCGACCCGATCATGATGACCGTCGTCGCGGGCGCGGCCGGTCCGGCCCGCATCGCCCGGGTGATGGGGCTCATCTCCATCCCCATCACGCTCGGCCCGGTCGTCGGCCCGATCGTCGGCGGCCTGATCCTGGAGAACCTCTCCTGGCAGTGGATGTTCCTGGTCAACATCCCGTTCGCGCTGGCCGCGATCGTGCTGGCCCTGGTCGTGCTGCCGGCCGACCAGCCCGGGGGCCGCGCGCCGCTCGACTGGATCGGCGTCTTCACCCTCTCCCCCGGCTTCGCCGCCCTGGTCTTCGCCCTGTCGCGGGCCGGCGCGGAGGGCTTCGGCAGCCCCTCGGTGCTGATCGGCCTGGCCGTCGGGCTGGCGCTGTTCGCCGCCTACATCACCCACGCGCTGCGCACCACCGGCACGCCACTGCTCGACCTGCGGCTGTTCCGCAGCAAGGGGTTCAGCGCCAGCGTCACCACCATGTTCCTCATCGGCGGCGGCCTGTTCTCGCTGCTGTTCCTGCTGCCGCTCTACTACCAGGAGGTGCGCGGCGAGTCCGTGCTGGCCTCGGGCCTGCTGCTGGCCCCGCTCGGGCTGGGCACGCTCATCGGCATGCCGATCGCGGGCAATCTGGCCGACAAGCTGGGCGCGAAGCGGCTGGTGCCGGTCGGGGCGCTGCTCATCGGGCTGGGGGCGCTGGCCTTCACCGGTTCCGACGCGGGCACCTCGCAGGTGCTGCTGACCGGCGCGCAGTTCGCCACCGGGTTCGGCCTCGGCCTGGTCGGCGCGCCGACGATGGGCTCGGTCTACCGCACGGTGCCCGGCGACTCGGTGGCCGGGGCGACCGGCGCGGTCTTCATCCTCAACCAGATCGGCGCCTCGCTCGGCATCGCCGTGGTCGCGCTCATCCTCCAGGGCGGCGGCGCGCACGCCGTGCCCACCGTCACCTCGTTCGGCGACGCCTTCTGGTGGCCGGTGGCCGCGGCGGCCGTGGTCTTCGCCGCCGGGCTGCTGCTGCCGGGCAAGCCGGAGGCACCCGCCGAGCCGGTCGCCGAACCGGCGCCCTCAGAAGGAGCCCTGTCATGACCCTGCCCCTCTCCGTTCTCGACGTCGTCCCGGTCTTCGAGGGCGGCTCGGCCACCCAGGCGTTATCCGACACCGTGGCCTTCGCGCCGCAGGTGGAGGAGCTGGGCTACCTGCGCTACTGGGTGGCCGAGCACCACAGCACCACGAGCCTGGCCACCTCCGCCCCGGCCGTGCTGGCCGGGGCGCTGGCGGCGGCGACCACGACGCTGCGGGTGGGGTCGGGCGGGGTGCTGCTGCCCAACCACGCCCCGCTCGTGGTGGCCGAGCAGTTCGGCACGCTGGAGGCGCTCTACCCCGGCCGGATCGACCTCGGGCTCGGCCGGGCCCCCGGCACCGACCCGCGCACCGCCAGGGCGCTGCGCCGCTCGCCCGAGGGCGCCGCCGACTTCGCCGGTGAGATCGGCGAGCTGAGCGGCTACTTCGCGCCCGCCGACCGGTCGAGCGGCATCGTCGCGGTGCCGGCCGCCGACGCGCGGCCCGACCTGTGGGTGCTCGGGTCGAGCCCCGGCAGCGGCGCGCTGGCCGGGTCGCTGGGGCTGCCCTACGCCTACGCGCACCAGATCAACCCGCGCGACACGGCGCAGGCGCTGGCCGCCTACCGGAGCGCGTTCCGGCCCTCCGCGCAGCTCGACCGGCCGCGCACGCTCATCGCCGCGCTGGTCACCGTCGCCGCCACCGACGAGGAGGCCTTCACCGCGGCCTCCTCCTACCTCCTCGGCAAGGTCCTCATGCGGACCTCACCGCACTTCGAGGTGTTCCCGGCCGCGGCGAGAGCGGCCGGGCACCGGTGGTCGGCGCCCGAGCGGCAGTTCGTGGAGGCCATCGCCGAGCCGCAGCTCATCGGGAGCCTGCAGACCGTGGCGGGCAAACTCGACCGGCTGATGCGCGACACCGGCGCCGACGAGCTGATGGCCCTCACGGTGGTGCCCTCGCAGGACGACCGGCTGCGGTCCTTCCAGCTCCTGGCCGAGGCCGCCGAGATCGTCGTTTCAGCGCCGCTTTAGAGCGACTCCCGATAGTTCAGAAAATCGCACCACCGAACTACCTGGAGTTCGCATGCCCCCCTCACGTGCCGTACTGGCGGCCGCCCTCCTTATCGCCCTCGCCGCGTGCGGCACGGAGAACACCCCCGCCGTCGGCGGCGCCGGTGAGGCGGCGAAGCCGGTCACGTCCGGTTCCCTCACGCACGCGGTCGACGAGGAGCCCGACTGCTGGGACCCGCACGTCAGCGCGCAGGACGTCACCTCGTTCCTCCAGCGCCCGGTCTACGACTCGCTGGTCTACCAGACGCCCGACGGCGCCCTGGAGCCGTGGCTGGCCACCAAGTGGGAGGTCAGCCCCGACTCCAAGGCGTACACCTTCACCCTGCGCGAGGACGTGGTCTTCCACGACGGCGCCAAGCTCGACGCCGAGGCGGTCAAGGCCAACTTCGACCACATCACCGCCAAGGAGACCAACTCCCAGTACGCGGCCGGGCTGCTCGGGCCGTACAAGGGGGTCTCGGTGGTCGCGCCCAACCAGGTGAAGATCGAGTTCACCCGTCCCTACGTGCCGTTCCTCCAGGCGGCCAGCACGACGGCGCTGGGCATCGCCTCCCCCGCCTCGCTGAAGGCCGGATCCGACGTGCTGTGCGCGGCCGGCGCCGGGTCGGTCGGCTCCGGACCCTTCACGTCGGGCGCCTACGTGCGCGGCCAGGAGCGGACGTACGCCAAGAACGCCGCCTACAACTGGGCGCCGAAGGACGCCGGGCACGCCGGTCCCGCGCGGCTCGACTCGGTGAAGGTCCGATTCATCTCCGAGGACGCGACCCGGGTGGGCGCGCTGAGCTCCGGCCAGGTCGACACGGCGAGCAAGATCCCGGCCAACCAGCTCGGGGTGCTGAAGGCCAACCCGGAACTTCAGGTGCTCGACAAGCAGGTGCCCGGCGCGGTCAACGCCTTCTACCTCAACACCAAGGGCGCGCTGTTCTCCGACGTCAAGGTGCGCCAGGCCTTCCAGCGGGCCATCGACGTCGACACGCTCGTGAAGTCGGTGTTCCAGGGCATCTACCCACGCGCCTGGAGCCCGCTGTCGCCGACGACGCCGTCCAGCTACGACGCCTCGCTGGAGAACACCTGGCCGACCGACACCGCGCTGGCCGGCAAGCTGCTCGACGAGGCCGGGTGGACCGGCCGCGACTCCGAGGGCTACCGCACCAAGGACGGCAAGCGGCTCACCGTGGTCGCCCCGATCTACGGCGAGGCGAGCACGTTCTCGCAGGCGGTGCAGGGTGACCTGAAGAAGTCGGGCATCTACCTCGACCTGCTGGCCTCGACCGACGCGATCGAGATCGGCGGCCGCCTCGACGAGGGCCGCTACGACGTGGTCGAGCTGTCGTGGGCGCGCGGCGACGGGGACATCCTGAGTCACTTCTTCTTCTCCGACCAGACGTCCAAGAACAGCGGGCACAACTTCGCCCAGGTCACCGACCCCGGGGTGGACAAGTGGCTGACGGCGGCGCAGACCGCCCAGGAGCCGGCCCAGCGCGCCGCCGAATACGCCCAGGTGCAGAAGTGGGCGATCGAGAACGCGGTGGTGGTGCCGACCTACGTCGACACCCAGAACCTGGGCGCCAGCAAGAAGGTGCACGACCTGCGGCTCAGCATCTCGGCGCACCCCGAGTTCTACGCCGCCTGGGTCGAATCCCCGTGAGGGGTGTCCTGGCCCGGCTGGTGAGCGCGGCCCTCGTCGTGTGGGCCGCCGCCACCTGCGCCTTCCTGGTGCTGCAGCTGATCCCCGGTGACCCGGTCTACGCCATCGTCGGCTCCGACGCGCTGGTCTCCGAGGAGCAGCACGAGAGGATCCGCGAGGAGTACGGCCTCGACCAGCCGCTCGTGGCGCAGTATCTGAACTACGTCGTCCGGCTGGCGACGTTCCGGTTCGGCGAGTCCTACCAGCTCCAGCAGCCCGTCTCGACGGTGCTGGCCGACCAGTTGTGGCCGACCGTGCAGCTCGCGCTGGCGGCCACCGTGCTGGCCCCGCTCCTGGCGGTGCTGGTGGCGGTGGCCACCTCGGGCCGGGCGGCCTGGCCGCGCCGGGTGGCCGCCGCGGTGGAGCTGGTGGTCGTGTCCACGCCGTCGTTCTGGCTCGGCATCATGCTGCTGACGATCTTCTCCTTCCGGCTGGGCTGGCTCCCCGTGGCGGAGACCGGCGGCGTCGCGTCGCTGGTCCTGCCGACGATCACGCTGGCGCTGCCGATCGCGGCGGTGCTGACCCAGGTGATGCGCGAGGGCCTGCTCAGCGCGCTCGACCAGCCGTTCGCGGTGACCGCGCGGGCGCGCGGCGTGCCCGAGACGGCGGTGCGCTACCGCCACGCGCTGCGCCATTCGGCGATCCCGGCGCTGACCATGGCGGGCTGGTTCACCGGCACCCTGCTCGGCGGCGCGGTGATCGTGGAGAACGTGTTCGCCCGGCCGGGCATCGGCCGGATCACCCTCCAGGCGGTCGGCGACCGCGACCTGCCGGTCGTGCAGGGCGTGGTGGCGCTGTCGGCGGTGGTGTTCGTCGCGGTCGCCGCGCTGATCGACGTCCTGTACGCGGTGGTCGACCCCCGGCTGCGCAGGAGAACGGGGGTGCAGGCGATATGAAGCACACCGGAACCGTGATCGCGGCGCTGCTCCTGGGGCTGATCCTGGCGGCCGCCGCCTTCCCCGGGCTGCTCACCGGAGGCGACCCGACCGCCACCGACCCGCTCGCCACCCTCCTGCCGCCCGACGCCGCGCACTTCTTCGGCACCGACCAGCTCGGCCGCGACGTGTTCACCCGGGTCGTGTACGGCGCCCGCCACTCCCTGGCCATCGGCGCGGCGGCCACCGTCGGCGGGCTCCTCATCGCCGTGGTGTGGGGCCTGCTGGCGGCGCTGTCGGGCCGGTTCGGCGACGCGGTGCTGATGCGGGTGGCCGACGCGCTGCTGGCGCTGCCCGGCCTGCTGCTGGCCCTGCTCGTGGTGCTGATCACCGGCAAGGGCGTGATCGGCGCGACGCTCGCGGTGGCCGTGGGCATCGCGCCCGGGTTCGCCCGGGTGGTGCGCGCCCAGGCGCTCGTGGTGCGCCGGTCGGGCTACGTCGAGGCGGCCATCGGGCTGGGCGTCCCCCGGCCGCTGGTGACGCTGCGGCACGTGCTGCCCAACACGTTCGGGCCGCTGCTGGTGCTGGCCTCCGTCACGCTCGGCATCTCCATCTCGACGGGCGCCGCCCTCAGCTATCTCGGCCTGGGCGCGCAGCCGCCGACGCCGGAGTGGGGGGCGATGCTCACCGAGAGCCAGGGCTTCCTCCATCTGGCCTGGTGGGCGGCGCTTTTCCCGGGGCTGATGCTCGTCCTGACCGTCATCGCGGTGACCGTCGTCGGCCGCCACGCGCAGAACCGATCCGAGGGACGGTACGCCTCATGAGCCTCGTCGAGGCCGTAGACCTCAACGTCTGGTTCGCCGGCGGCCGGGTGCACGCCGTCCGCGACGCGTCGCTGCGGCTGGAGCCGGGCCGCTGCCTGGCCCTGGTCGGCGAGTCGGGCTCGGGCAAGTCGGCGCTGGCCCGCTCGCTCCTCGGGCTGGCCGGGCCGACCGCCACCGTCACCGCCGGGGAGCTGCGGATCGCCGGGCAGGACACCCGGGGCTTCGGCCCGCGCGACTGGCGCAAGGTGCGCGGCCGGCACGTCGGCCTGGTCTCCCAGGACGCCCTGGTCGCCCTCGACCCGCTGCGCCCGATCGGCGCCGAGATCACCGAGTCGCTGCTGGCGCACCGGACCGTGCCCAGGAACAAGGTCGGCGAACGGGTGGTCGACCTGCTCACCCGGGTCGGCGTGCCGGAGCCGGAGGAACGCGCCCGCCAGTACGTCCACCAGTTGTCGGGCGGGCTGCGCCAGCGGGCCCTGATCGCCTCGGCCATCGCGGCCGAGCCCGGCATCCTGATCGCCGACGAGCCGACCACCGCGCTCGACGCCGCCGTGCAGGCCCGGGTGCTGGCCCTGCTCGACGAGCTGAAGGAACAGGGCACCGGGCTGCTGCTGATCTCCCACGACCTGGCCGTGGTGGAGGCACTGGCCGACGAGGTCGCGGTGATGCGGCACGGCGTCATCGTCGAGACCGGCCCGACCGATCGGGTGCTCGACGACCCGCGACATGAGTACACGAGGGAGCTCCTCGCCGCCGTCCCCGGCACCCGGCCGAGGCCCCCACGTGGCCCTCTTGCCAAGGGTGACCCGCTGCTGACCGTCACCGGAGTCGTGAAGCGCTTCGGCGCCCGCACCGCCGTCGCCGGGGCCGACTTCACGCTCCGCCCGGGTGAGACGCTCGGGCTGGTCGGCGAGTCGGGGTCCGGCAAGACCACGCTGGCCCGCGTCGTGCTCGGGATGGCCGCGCCCGACGAGGGCACGGTGCTGCTCGACGGCGCGCCCTGGAGCGGCGTCCCCGAGCGGGCCCGCCGGTCGAGGCGGCGCACGATCCAGCTCATCCCGCAGGACCCGCTCAGCGCCGTCGACCCGCGCTGGCCGGTCTCCCGCGTCGTCGGCGAGGCGCTGGCCGCGACCGGCGTGCCCCGCGCCGAACGCACCGCGCGCACGGTGCTGCTGCTCGAGCGGGTGGGCCTGACCCCCGACCTGCTCGACCGGCGGCCCGCCGCGCTGTCGGGCGGCCAGCGCCAGCGGGTGGCCATCGCCCGCGCGCTGGCGCCGCAGCCGAAGCTGCTGGTGTGCGACGAGCCGGTGTCGGCGCTGGACGTGTCGGTGCAGGCCCAGGTGCTCGACCTGCTGCGCCGCCTCCAGGAGGAACTGGGGCTGGCCACCCTGTTCATCTCCCACGACCTGGCCGTGGTGCGGGAGGTATGCGACCGGGTGATGGTGATGAAGGACGGCGTCGTCGTCGAGTCGGGGCCGGTCGAAGACGTGTTCGCGGGGCCGGCGCATCCGTACACGAAGGCGCTTCTGGACGCGGTGCCACGACGGGCCCGCACCGCTCACGAACCGGCACAAGAACGGCTTTAGACCCGGCCAATACCGCGCTGCGAGCCTCATGCTCATGACCAGCTCACCTGAACAGACCCGCGGCGCCCGACTTCCATCGCTGACCGGGCTGCGCTTCCTCGCGGCGCTGCTCGTGTTCGCCTTCCACACGACCTGGCAGACCAAGTTCGTCGACACATCGGTGTTCGAGAGCGCCGGATTCTACGGCGTCACCTTCTTCTTCGTGCTCAGCGGGTTCGTGCTGACCTGGTCGGCGCGGCCCGGCGACACCGCGCCGAAGGTGTGGCGGCGGCGACTGGTCAAGATCTTCCCCAACCATCTCGTCACCTTCGTGGTGGCCGGGGTGCTGATGCTGGTGACCGCGCAGGTGTTCACCGCCACCGGCACCCTGGCCAACCTGTTCCTGCTGTCGGCGTGGATCCCCGACATCACGGTGCCGAACACGATGAACTCGGTGAGCTGGTCGCTGTCGTGCGAGCTGTTCTTCTACCTGACGTTCCCGTGGATCCTGCGGCTGCTGAACCGCTTCTCGACCCGCGCCCTGTGGACCACGGCGGGCGTTCTCGTCGCGGTCACGCTGCTCGTGCCGCTGGTGTCGATGTACCTGATCGGCGGCCAGCCGTTGCCGTTCATCTCCGACGGCACGCTGTCGTTCGAGCAGATCTGGTTCGTGTACTTCTTCCCGCCCGTCAGAGCGGCCGAGTTCGTGCTCGGCGTGGTCGCGGCGCGCCTCGCTCTGCAGGGCTCCTGGCCCCGGCTCGGGCTCGCCCCCGCGCTGCTCATCGCGGCGGGCGGTTACGTCGTCCAGGCGAACGTCCCTTATCTGTACGGCATCGCAGGCACCGCGGCCATCTGGCTGACGCCCCTGGTGGTGGCCGCCGCGCAGGCCGATCTGAACCTGACCCGGTCTCCGTTCCGGGGGCGCGCGCTGGTGCGGCTCGGGGAGTGGTCGTTCGCGTTCTACATGGTGCACGGCCTGACGGTGACCTACATCCACCGCTATCTCGTCGGCGAGGGCGAGGTCACGCCCCTGGCCGGAACGGGGCTTCTCGTGCTGGCGCTCGCGGTCGCGCTGGTGCTGGCCTGGGCCCTGTTCACGTTCGTGGAGACCCCGGCGGTACGGCGGTTCAGCGTGTCGCGGCGCGACCGGACCCCGTCACGCCCGTCGCCCACACCCGCACCCGCGCAGAAGCCCCTTCAGGAGGCGACCGAATGACCGTCCTGCCTGACTATCCGCAGGCCCGCGGCTGTCCGTTCCACCCGGCCGACGGCTACACCGACTACGCGCCCGTCGCGAAGGTCCGGCTCTACAACGGGCGTGAGGTGTGGGCGGTGACCGGCCATGCCGAGGCGCGGCAGGTGCTGCTCGATCCGGTCACCTACTCCTCCGACCGGGTGCACCCGCACTATCCGGCGCTGGCCCCCCGGTTCGAGTCGGCCCGTAAGGTGCGCAACTTCATCGGCATGGACCCGCCGGAGCACACCGTCCAGCGGCGCATGCTGCTGTCGAGCTTCACGGTGAAGAAGACGAACGCGCTGCGCCCCCGTATCCAGGCGCTGGTCGACGGGCTCCTCGACGAGATCGAGGCCAAGGGGCCGGTCGCCGACCTGGTGCCCGAATTCGCGCTGCCGGTGCCGTCGATCGTCATCTGCGAGCTGCTCGGGGTGCCGTACACCGACCATGCCTTCTTCGAGCACCAGTCGCGGCGCGTGGTCACCGGCAGCACCACCCTGGAGGAGAGCGCCGACGCGTTCACCCAGCTCAAGGCCTATCTCGACGAGCTGATCCAGCGCAAACAGCGGGAGCCGGGCGACGGGCTGCTGGACACGCTGATCGCCGAGCAGGTCGAGACGGGCGCGCTGTCCCGAAGCGAGCTGGTGGACATCGCGCTGCTGCTGCTCGTGGCCGGGCACGAGACCACCGCGAGCGCCATCGCGCTCGGCGTGGTCACCCTGCTGGAGCACCCGGAACAGCTCGCGGCGCTGCGGTCGGACGCCCGGCTGCTGCCGACGGCGGTCGAGGAACTGCTGCGCTTCATGGCCATCGCCGACGGCATCGCCAGGTTCGCCACCGCCGACGCCGACCTGGCGGGCCATCAGGTGCGGGCCGGGGACGGCGTCGTCATCGTCATCGCCACCGCCAACCGGGACGGCGGCGCTTTCCCGTCCCCCGCCGCGTTCGCGGTCGACCGGGGCGCGCGGCACCACGTCTCGTTCGGGCACGGCGTGCACCAGTGCATCGGCCAGAACCTGGCCCGCGCCGAGATGGAGATCGCGCTCGGCACGCTCTTCCGCAGGCTGCCCGGCCTGCGGCTGGCCAGAGACCTCGCCGACCTGCCGATCAAGGAGGCCGGCGGCGTCCAGGGTGTCTGGGAACTGCCCGTCACCTGGTGAGAGGAGTGTCATGCGCATCACCGCCGACCAAGAACGGTGCCTGGGCGCGGGACAGTGCGTGCTGTCCGCGCCCGACCGTTTCGACCAGTCCGACCTGGGGCTGGTCGAAGTGCTCGACCCGGAGGTGCCGGAAGGGGACGAGCAGCGCTTCCGGGACATCCTCGACCTGTGCCCGTCACAGGCCCTGTCTCTGGAGGCGTGACCATGCCCATCAGCGGAACCCTCGCCGACGCCGTCGCCGACCGGGCGGGCACCCGCCCGCAGCCGTTGCACGCGCTGCCCACGTTCGACTCCGTGGACGTGACCGAGCGCACCGACCCCGTTCTGATACGCGTCTACCGTCCACGCGGCCTGACCGGTCCCCTGCCCGCGACGCTGTGGTTGCACGGCGGCGGGTTCGTGCTCGGCAACATCGACCACGTGCACCAGGCGGCGGCGCAGGCGGCGGCGTACGCCTCCGCCGTCGTGGTGGCGGTCGGCTACCGGCTCGCGCCGGAGCACCCCTATCCGGCCGGACTGGAGGACTCCTACGCCGCGCTCGAATGGCTGGCCGCCGAGGCGTCCGATCTGGGCGTGGACGCCTCGCGGCTCGGCGTCGCCGGGGCGAGCTCCGGCGCTGCGCTGGCCACCGGAGTGGCCCTGCTGGCCCGCGACCGGGGCGGCCCGCCGCTGGTGTTCCAGCATCTGACCACCCCCGCCCTCGACGACCGCCTCGACACCGCCTCGATGCTCACGCTGACCGACGCCCCCATCTGGAACCGGGGGCTGGCCGCCGAGAGCTGGCGGCTGTATCTGGGCGGCGAACACGTGGCCGCCTCCGGCTACGCCGCACCCGCCCGCGCGGAGGACCTGGCGGGCCTGCCGCCCGCCTACATCTCCACGGCGGGCCTCGACCCGCTCCGCGACGAGGGCATCCTGTACGCCCTGCGGCTGGCCCAAGCCGGAGTGCCGGTCGAACTGCACAACTTCCCGGGCTTCTACCACGCCTTCGGCGGCCCGGACGTACCGGAGGAACAGCACCGAATCGCCGTAGAACATCTAGCCGCCCTGAAGCACGGCTTATGGCCCTGACCGCGACCTTTAGACCGCCCCAAGGCCATCATTAGCGGTTCGGGCCAAGCTGCGTTGTATGTCCGACTCCCACACCAGCACACCCATCGCCGTGATCGGCCTGGCCTGCCGGCTGCCGGGCGCGGCGGACCCCGCCGCCTTCTGGCGGCTGCTGTCGGAAGGCCGCGACGCGGTCGGCGGCGCCCCCGTCGGGCGCGGCCTGGACGAGGCGCGCGGAGCCTACCTCGACGAGGTCGACCGCTTCGACGCCGCCTTCTTCGGCATCTCGCCGAAGGAGGCGGCGGCGATGGACCCGCAGCAGCGGCTCCTGCTCGAACTGGGCTGGGAGGCTTTGGAGGAGGCCGGGATCGTGCCCGCCTCGCTGGCCGGCAGCCGCACCGCCGTCTTCGCCGCCGCCCTCTGGGACGACTACGCCACCCTCCACCACCAGGGCGGCGCACGGCCCGGCCGGCACGCGATGACCGGCCTCAGCCGGGGCCTGCTCGCCAACCGGCTCTCCTACGTGCTCGGCCTGACGGGCCCCAGCCTGACCGTCGACGCGGCGCAGTCGTCGTCGCTGGTGGCGGTGCACCTGGCGAGCGAGAGCCTGCGCCGGGGCGAGTCGGACCTGGCCCTGGTCGGCGGCGTGAACCTGATCCTGTCCCCCGACAGCCAGGCGCGCAGCGCCGGTTTCGGCGCCCTGTCCCCGGACGGCCGCTGCTTCACCTTCGACGCCCGCGCCAACGGCTACGTGCGCGGCGAGGGCGGAGTGGCCGTCCTGCTCAAGCCGCTGGACCGCGCACTGGCCGACGGCGACCGGGTCCACGCGGTGCTCCTCGGCGGCGCGGTCAACAACGACGGCGCGTCGCCCGGACTGACCGTCCCCGGCCGCGCCGCCCAGGAGGCGGTGATCCGGGCCGCGCACACCCGCGCCGGCACCACCCCCGCCGATGTTGGCTACGTGGAACTGCACGGCACCGGCACCCCGGTGGGCGACCCGATCGAGGCCGCGGCCCTGGCCGCCGCCCTCGGTTCTTCACGCCCGCTGCTGGTCGGGTCGGTGAAGACGAACGTGGGCCACCTGGAGGGCGCGGCCGGGCTGACCGGCCTGCTCAAGACGGTGCTGGCCGTCCGGCACCGCCGGGTTCCCGCGAGCCTGAACTTCCGCGAGCCGAACCCGGCGATCCCGCTCGATGAGCTGGGGCTGCGGGTGGCGACCGAGCCGGTGGCGTGGCCGCTGGAGGGGCGCGCGGTGGCGGGAGTCAGCTCGTTCGGCATGGGCGGCACGAACGCCCACGTCGTGGTGGCGGAGGCACCCCCGCGGTCGGCGTCCAAGACGGCACCGGCGGCGGTGACACCGGCTTTACAGACTCCTGGACCGCTGCTGCCGTTCGTGGTGTCCGGGCGGGACGCGGCGGCGCTGCGGGCGCAGGCCGACCGGCTGGCCCGTGAGCCGCGCGGCCGGGCGGTCGATCTCGCGTACTCGCTGGCCGTGACCAGGACCCGGTTCGCGAGCCGCGCCGTGGTGCTGGCCGAGGACCTCGACGGGCTCGCCGACGGGCTCAGGGCGGTCGCCGAGGGGCGGGAGCATCCGTCGGTGGTGCGCGGGGACGCGGTGCCGCAGCCCCGGACGGCGTTCCTGTTCACCGGACAGGGCAGCCAGTACGCGGGCATGGGCGCCGAGCTCTACCGGGCCGAACCGGTGTTCGCCGCCGCCTTCGACGAGGTGGCCGCGGCGCTCGACCCCCACCTGGACCTGCCGCTCACGGAGATCATCGAAAGCGGGCCCCTGGACGAGACCCGCTACACCCAGCCCGCCCTGTTCGCGCTGGAGACGGCGCTGTTCCGGCTGCTGGCGCACCGTGGCGTCCGGCCCGACGTGGTCACCGGCCACTCCATCGGCGAGGTGACCGCCGCCCACGTGGCCGGGGTGCTGTCGCTGCCGGACGCGGCGGCCCTGGTCGCGGCGCGGGCCCGGCTGATGTGGTCGGCGCCCTCGGGCGGCGCGATGGTGGCGGTCGAGGCGACCGAGGAGGAGATCCGCCCGCACCTCGGCGACGGCGTGGACCTCGCCGCGGTCAACGGGCCGAACGCGGCGGTGGTGTCCGGCGACGCCGAGGCGGTCGCGAGGGTGGCCGGGCTGTTCGCCGCGCAGGGCAGGCGGACCCGGGCGCTGAAAGTGAGCCACGCCTTCCACTCGGCCCACATGGACCCGGTCCTGGACGAGTTCCGCGCCGTCGCCGCCACCCTCGCCTACCGAGCACCGGACATCCCAGTCATCAGCAACGTGACCGGGCGAATCGCCACGACGGAGCAGCTCACCGACCCTGCCTACTGGACCCGGCACATCCGGCGTCCCGTGCGATTCCACGACGCCGTCACCACCCTGCGCGGCGACGGCGTGACCACGTTCCTCGAACTGGGCCCGGACGCCGTACTGTCCGCCCTGGTCCCGGGCGGTCACGCGGTGCTGCGACGCGGCCGTCCTGAGCCGGCCACCCTCCTGCGCGCACTGGCGTCCGCGCATGTGCGGGGCACCGACGTCGACTTCGGCGGCCTCGCGGGCGGCCGGCCGCTACCACTGCCGACCTACGCATTCCAGCGAGACCGCCACTGGTTCGCAGATGTGGACGCCCCCCACGAGGAGCTGACCGGGCAGGCAACCGGACGGGTGGCACGGCGATCAACCCCCGCGTCCCAGGACCGCCACTCGTTCAGGGACGCAGACGGCCCCGCGCTTGACCTGCTCGACCTGGTGCTGACCCAGACGGCCATCGTGCTGGGGCACGTGACCGGTGACGCGGTCGACGGCGACCACACCTTCAAGGACCTGGGCTTCGACTCGGTGGCCGCCGTCGAACTCCGCGAGCGACTCGCCGAGGCGACCGGGCTGAACCTGCCGACGGCACTGGTCTACAACCACCCGACCCCCCACGCGGTCGTCGCGTCACTGCGGTCGGAACTGGCCGGCGCCCCCGATCAGGTCAGGCTCGCGACGACGGCCGTCAACACCGGCGATCCCATCGTCATCGTGGGCATGGCCTGCCGGTATCCCGGCGGCGCGGAGTCGCCCGAGGAGCTGTGGCGGCTGGTCGCCGACGGTGTCGACGCCGTCGGCCCCTTCCCCGCCGACCGAGGCTGGGATCTCGACGCCCTGTACGACCCCGACCCCGCCACCCCCGGCACCAGCTACACCCGGCAGGGCGGTTTCCTGTACGACGCCACCACCTTCGACGCCGGCTTCTTCGGCATCAGCCCGAGGGAGGCCGCCGCCATCGACCCCCAGCAGCGCCTGCTGCTGGAGACGGCCTGGGAGACCTTCGAACGGACCGGCATCGACCCGGGGACGCTGCGCGGCTCACGCACCGCCGTGTTCATCGGCGGCACCTCGCAGGACTACGGACCCCGCCTGCACGAACCCGCCGAGGGCTCCGACGGCTACCTGCTCACCGGCGGCACGGTCAGCGTCGCCTCAGGCCGGGTGGCCTACACGTTCGGCCTGGAGGGCCCGGCGGTCACCGTGGACACCGCCTGCTCCTCCTCGCTGGTGGCACTGCACCTGGCCGTGCAGTCCCTGCGGCAGGGCGAGTGCGACCTGGCGCTGGCAGGCGGAGTGACCGTGATGGCGACGCCCGGCATGTTCGTGGAGTTCAGCCGCCAGCGCGGCCTGTCCACCGACGGCCGCTGCAAAGCCTTCGCCGCAGCAGCAGACGGCACAGGCTGGTCAGAAGGCGCAGGCCTCCTCCTCGTCGAACGCCTCTCCGACGCCCAGCGCAACGGCCACCCCATCCTCGCCGTAGTACGCGGCAGCGCGATCAACCAGGACGGCGCCTCCAACGGCCTGACCGCCCCCAACGGACCCTCCCAGGAAAGGGTCATCCGGCAAGCGCTCGCCAACGCCGGACTGACCCCCTCCGACGTGGACGCCATCGAAGCCCACGGCACCGGAACCCGCCTCGGCGACCCCATCGAGGCCGAGGCGCTGATCGCGACATATGGACAGGACCGGCCTGCGGACCGGCCCGCATGGCTGGGCTCGCTGAAATCGAACATCGGGCACACCCAGGCGGCGGCCGGTGTCGGCGGAATCATCAAGATGGTGCAGGCGATGCGGCACGGCCTGCTGCCTCGCACTCTGCACGTGGACGCCCCGACCCCACACGTGCGCTGGGGCGACGGCCTCAAACTCCTCACCGAGCCGGTCGAATGGCCACAGGACGCGAACCGGCCACGCCGGGCCGCCGTCTCGTCGTTCGGCATCAGCGGCACCAACGCCCACGTCGTCCTGGAAGAACCCGCCATCGGCTCCGACGCCGGCAGTGGGGCCGGGCGGCCGTTGCCCTGGTCGCTCTCGGCGCACTCACCACAGGCTCTCGCCGACCAGGCCCGCCGGTGGCACGGCCACCTGACCGCCGATCCTGATCTCGACCTCGCCGCCACCGCCCACGTCCTGGCCACCGGCAGGGCCGCGCTCACCCACCGCGCCGCCGTTCTCACCGGTGACCGCGCCGAACTCCTGGCCGCCCTGACCGCTTTGGCCGACGACGGGCACCACCCGGCGCTGGTCCGTGGCGTGGCGGGCCATCGTCCCCGCACCGCTTTCCTGTTCACCGGACAGGGCAGCCAGCGGGCCGGCATGGGCCGCGAGCTCTACCGAACAGAACCCGTCTTCACCGCCGCCCTCGACGAGATCCTCGCCGAGCTGGAACCCGGACTCCGCGAAATCATCTTCGCCGAACCAGGCACCCCCGAAGCCGCCCTACTCGACCAGACCCGCCACACCCAACCCGCACTCTTCGCCCTGGAAACCGCCCTCTACCGGCTCCTGGAACACCACGGACTCCACCCCGACGCCGTACTCGGCCACTCCGTCGGCTCCATCGCCGCAGCCCACATAGCCGGAATCCTCGACCTCCCGAACGCCGCCAAACTCGTCACCGCCCGCGCCCGCCTCATGCAACAACTCCCGCCCGGCGGAGCCATGGCCGCACTCTCCCTCAGCGAAACCGACACACTCGCCCTGCTCGAAGGACTCACCGACCAAGTCGGACTCGCCGCCGTCAACGGACCACGTGCCACCGTCGTCTCGGGCAGCCTGGACGCCGTCCAGCAGGTCATCGAACGCGCCGACGGCATAAAGGTCAGGCGCCTGACCGTCAGCCACGCCTTCCACTCACCCCTGATGGAACCCATGCTGGCCGAGTTCCGCGCCGTGCTCGACACGCTGGAGTTCTCCGCCCCGACAATCCCCGTCGTCTCCGACCGCACCGGCCACCTCGGCGGACTCGACGATCCCGAGCACTGGGTCAGGCATGTCCGCGAACCCATCCGCTTCGCCGACGGCATCGACACCCTGGCCGAATCCGGCATCCGAACGTTCGTCGAGGTCGGCCCCGACGCGATCCTCACCGCTCTGCTCCCCGACCACACCGCCCACCCCACCCTCCGCCGCGACCAACCCGAACCCCAGGCCATCACCCGAACCCTCGCCGCCCTCCACACCACCGGCCACCAGGTCGACTGGACGACACACCTCACCCCACCCCGGTCCACCGACCTGCCCACCTACCCCTTCCAACGCGAGCGCTACTGGCTGACGAGCAGGCCACACGCCGGACCGGAGCCGCTCGGCCATCCGTTCCTCAGCGCGTCGGTCGACCGCGCCGACGACGAGGGCCTGCTCCTCACCGGACGCCTCTCCTTGGACGCCCACCCCTGGCTGACCGGCCACCGGATCGCCGAGGCCGTGCTGCTGCCGGGAACGGCGTTCGTCGACCTCGCCCTGGCTGCGGGCGACCGCGCGGGATCTCCCCGGGTCGAGGAGCTGACGATCGAGTCGCCGCTCGTCCTGCCGGACCGGGGCTGGGTGGCGCTTCAGGTGATCGTCGGCCCCCGAGCCGACGACGGCGCCCGCGCACTGAGCATCCACGCGAGACCCGACCGCCCGGACGAGCCGTGGCACCGCCACGCGACCGGCCTGCTCTCCCCCGCCACGACCACCCACGTCCCCGCGCCCACCGCGTGGCCGCCCGCCGGCGCGGACCCGATCGACCCCGACCTGCTCTACTCCGAACTGGCCGACGCGGGTTACGCCTACGGCCCCGACTTCCAGGGCGTCCGGGCGGCCTGGCGGCAGGGCGACCACCTATACGCCGAGCTAGAACTCCTCACAGACTCCGGTGAGTTCGCACTGCACCCCGCACTACTCGATGCGGCGCTGCACCCACTCGTGAGCCGGCAACTCACGGCGGCGAACAGACCGCTCGCGCGATCCCCCATCGCAGGCCGGGAGAACGCGGCGGCGAACGGGTTGCCCGTGCCGTTCTCGTGGTCGGGCGTGGAGCTCTCGGCCACGGGCGCCCGGACGTTGCGGATCACCTGGTCACCCACGCCGACCGGTGGCTGGAAGCTGGACGCCACCGACGACACCGGCCTCCCGGTGCTCACGGCCGCCTCCGTGGACCTGCGCCGGATCCCCGCCGCCTCCCTCGGCGCCTCTCTCGCCGACCTGCACCGCCTCACCTGGACCCCGATCCCCGAGACCACGCCGTCAGCCGATCCCGGTGTCGCGGTGATCCGGGTCCCGTCCGGACGGGGCGCGGCAGCGTTCGTCCTGCGCGCCATCCAGGAGTCGGCCGACACCCGGCTGCTCTTCCTCACCCACGGCGCGGTCGCCGCCGTCGAGGGCGATCGGGTCGACGATCCATGGCAGGCCGCCGTGTGGGGCCTGCT
This sequence comes from Herbidospora mongoliensis, assembly GCF_001570545.1. GTDB lineage: Bacteria > Actinomycetota > Actinomycetes > Streptosporangiales > Streptosporangiaceae > Herbidospora > Herbidospora mongoliensis. Next base: position 76,515 of record NZ_BBXD01000011.1, read on the forward strand.
GCGGGCGGCGCAGACCGAGCAGCCCGGCAGGTTCGCCGTCGCCGATGTGCCGCCGGACACCCGGAGCAGCGCCCTCTCCGTCGACGAACCTCAGTTCGCGGTCCGCGACGGTGTGATCCTGGTCCCCCGGCTGACCCGCGCGGAGCCCTCGGGTCCGGCGACGACGTTCGGAGACGGGACGGTCCTGGTCACCGGCGGGACAGGTGGGCTGGCGCGGCCCCTCGTACGCCACCTGGTCCAGCGGCACGGCGTGCGGCGCCTGCTGCTGCTCAGCCGGAGCGGCCCCGACGCCGAAGGGGCCGCCGAGTTCGCCCGCGAACTGGCCGAGGCGGGCGCCGACGCGAAGTTCGCCGCCGTGGACGTCGCCGACCGGGAGGCCCTGGCGGCGGTGCTGGCGTCCGTACAGGACCTCAGTGCCGTGGTGCACCTGGCGGGCGCGCTCGACGACGGCACGCTGGAGTCGCTGACCGAGGAACGGCTGGACTCCGTGCTGCGGCCGAAGGCGGACGCCGCCGCGCACCTCCACGAGCTGACCCGGGACCTGCCGTTGACGGCGTTCGTCCTGTTCTCGTCCGTCACCGGGCTCGTCGGCACGGCGGGACAGGCCAACTACGCCGCCGCCAACGCCTACCTCGACGCGCTCGCCCTGCACCGCCGGGCCGGCGGCCTGCCCGCGCTCTCGCTCGCCTGGGGGCTCTGGGAGCAGGGCCAGGGGATGGGCGGCACGCTGGACACCGCCGCGCGGTCCCGCTGGACGCGCTCGGGTCTGTCCCCGCTCACGGAGGCCCGTGGCCTTGCGCTGTTCGACGCAGCGCTCGGGGCGGGGGGCGAGGCTCTGGTCGTACCGGCGGCGATCGACCTCGCCGCACTACGGCGCCGCGCGTCCGGAGGGCCGCTGCCCGCGACGCTGCGCGGGCTCGTTCCGGCGGTCCGGCGCAGGGCGGAGAAGCGGGTGGCCGGGTCGTGGGTGGACCGGGTCGCGGCCCTGGCCGCCCCCGAGCGGCCCCGGGCCGTCGCCGAGACAGTGCTCACGGCGGTCGCGGACGTGCTGGGTCACGCCGGCACGACCGGCATCGACTCCGGCCGCGCGTTCCGGGATCTGGGCTTCGACTCGCTCACCGGGGTCGAGTTGCGCAACCGGCTCGGCACGGTGACCGGACTGCGGCTGCCCACCACGGTCACCTTCGACCACCCGTCGGCGGACGCGCTCACGACCTACCTGACCGGTCTGCTCCCCGGCGCGACGACCCGCGAGACCGCGCTGGAAAGGCGGGTGCTGGACGAGGATCCGGTCGTCATCGTCGGCATGGCCTGCCGGTATCCCGGCGGGGTCGCCACTCCCGAGGAGCTGTGGCGGCTGGTCGCGGGCGGCGTCGACGCCGTCGGCCCCTTCCCCGCCGACCGGGGGTGGGATCTCGATTCTCTGTACGACCCCGACCCGGACCACATCGGGACGTCGTACACCGAACAGGGCGGTTTCCTGTACGACGCCGCGGACTTCGACCCCGGGTTCTTCGGCATCAGCCCCCGCGAGGCGGCGGCCATCGACCCGCAGCAGCGGCTGCTGCTGGAGACGGCGTGGGAGACGTTCGAGCGGGCCGGCATCGCCCCCGATTCGGTACGCGGCTCGCGGACCGCCGTCTTCGCCGGGGTCATGTACAACGACTACGCGGCACGGCTGACGCGGGCGCCCAAAGACCTCGAGGGCTACCTGCTGACGGGCAACACCGGGAGCGTGCTGACGGGACGGCTGGCCTACACGTTCGGGCTGGAGGGCCCGGCGGTGACCGTCGACACGGCCTGCTCGTCGTCGCTGGTGGCGCTGCACCTGGCCGTGCAGGCGCTGCGCCGGGGCGAGTGCGACCTGGCGCTGGCGGGCGGCGTGACCGTGATGGCCGCGCCGGGGACCTTCGTCGAGTTCAGCCGCCAGCGCGGCCTGTCGGCCGACGGGCGGTGCAAGGCCTTCGCGGCGGCGGCCGACGGCACCGGCTGGTCGGAGGGCGCGGGCCTGCTCCTGGTCGAACACCTCTCGGACGCCCGGCGGAACGGCCACCCCGTCCTCGCGGTCGTGCGCGGCACGGCGGTCAACCAGGACGGCGCGTCGAACGGCCTGACCGCGCCCAACGGTCCCGCCCAGGAGCGCGTCATCCGGCAGGCGCTCGCGGGCGCGGGCCTGTCCCCTGCCGATGTGGACGCCGTGGAGGCGCACGGGACGGGCACCCGGCTGGGCGACCCGATCGAGGCCCAGGCCCTGCTGGCCACCTACGGCCAGGACCGTCCGGCGGACCGTCCGCTGTGGCTGGGGTCGCTGAAGTCGAACATCGGGCACACGCAGGCGGCGGCCGGAGTCGGCGGGATCATCAAGATGGTCCACGCCATGCGGCACGGGCTTCTCCCCAAGACCCTGCACGTGGACGAACCCAGCCCTCACGTCGACTGGGAGAGCGGCGCGGTCCGCCTTCTCACCGACGCACAACCATGGGACCGACACGACGACCGCCCCAGACGGGCAGCGGTGTCCTCCTTCGGCATCAGCGGCACCAACGCCCACGTCGTCCTGGAAGAACCAGAGAACTCACCCGCCGCGGCACACGTCGCGCCCGAACCGGCTCCCGACCGCCTGTCGAACCCGTCATCAACAGCAGCGCCCGGCCCGTCGCCAACGCAAGGACCTGCAGCGACACCGGGAGCAACGCCTGGAGAGGCACCGGCCTCAGAGTCCGGCGCAGCGCCCGGAAGGGTGCCTGGCCGAGAGACCGACGCGACACGCGGCCCAGCGCCGATCCTGGAGCCCGACAGAACGCCCAGCCCGGTGCCCGTTCTCCTCTCGGCTCACAGCCCCGAGGCCCTGCGCGCCCAAGCCGGGCAGTTGCGTGACCACCTCGCCACTCGCCCCGACCTCGGCCTCCGAGCCGTCGCGCGCACCCTCGCCACCGCCCGTGCGCATCTCCCGCACCGCGCCGCCGTCGTCGCGGCCGACCGGGACGGGCTTGTGTCCGCTCTCGGCGTGCTGGCCGAAGGCGGAGACCATCCGGCGATCGTCCGGGGGGAGGCCGCGACCCAGCCCCGGACCGCTTTCCTGTTCACGGGCCAGGGCAGCCAGCGCGCGGGCATGGGACGCGAGCTCTACCAGACAGAACCCGTCTTCGCCGCCGCCCTCGACGAGGTCCTCGCCGCTCTGGAACCCGGGCTCCGGGAGATCATCTTCGCCGAACCCGGCAGCCGGGAAGCCGCTCTCCTGGACGAGACCCGCCACACCCAGCCCGCCCTCTTCGCCCTCGAAACCGCTCTCTTCCGGCTGCTGGAACATCTGGGCATCCGGCCCGACCTCCTCACCGGCCACTCCATCGGCGAGGTCACCGCCGCCCACGTAGCCGGTGTCCTGGATCTGGCCGACGCCGCCACGCTGGTCACCGCCCGCGCCCGGCTCATGCACGCCGCTCCGGCGGGCGGGGCGATGATCGCCGTCGAGGCCACCGAGGAGGAGATCCGCCCCCACCTCACCGAGGGCCTCGACCTGGCCGCCGTCAACGGTGAGAACGCGATCGTCATCGCGGGCGACGCCGCGACCGCCCAGGCGGTCGCCGCCCGGTTCGCCGAACAGGGCCGCCGGGTCCGGTCGCTGACGGTCAGTCACGCCTTCCATTCCCCGCACATGGACCCGGTCCTGGACGAGTTCCGCGCCGTCGCGGCCACCCTTGCCTACCGCCCTCCGGCCGTCCCGATCGTCAGCACGGTCACCGGCCGGATCGCCACGGCGGAGGAACTCGCCGACCCGGCGTACTGGGCCGGTCAGATCCGCCGTCCGGTGCGGTTCCACGACGCGGTCGCCACCCTGCGGGCCCACCACGTCACCACGAGCCTCGAACTGGGCCCCGACGCCGTGCTGAGCGCCCTCACCGGGGACGGGATCCCGCTGCTCCGGCGTGACCACGCCGAAGCCGGCACCCTGTGGGCGGCGATCGTGGCGGCGTACACGAAGGGAACCCCCCTCGACTTCACCCGGCTCATAGTGGACGGCACCCCACCGGCCGACCTGCCCACCTATCCCTTCCAGCGGGCCCGCTACTGGCTGGACGCCACCCCCCAGGAGAGCCTCTTCTCGCAGGTCACCGAGCTGGCCGACGGCGGTGTGCTGTTCGCGGGCCACCTGTCGCCGGGCGCGCACCCGTGGCTGGCCGACCATCGCATCGCAGGCACGACCCCGCTCCCCGGGGCGTTCTTCGCCGACGCGGTCCTCCAGGCGGGCGCTCACGTGGGTGTTCCGGTCGTGGACGAACTGACCCTCGAAGCGCCCCTGCTCCTCCCGGCCCGGTTCCAGGTGCTGGTGGAACCGGCGGGCGACGACGGCCGGCGCGCGTTCGCCGTCCACGCCAGAACCACCGGCGACGAGCCGTGGACCCGGCACGCCTCCGGCCACCTCACCACCGAAGGCCCCGTCCCCGACGTTCACGCGGAGGCCTGGCCGCCGCCGGGGGCCGAGCCGGTGGATGTGGACGAGTGGTACGCGACCCTCGCGGATCTCGGCTACGAATACGGTCCCGCGTTCCGGAACGTGCGGGCGGCCTGGCGGTCCGGTCGCACGATCTTCACCGAGGTCGCGCTCGACCTCCCGGAAGACGACCGGTTCGCGCTGCACCCCGCGCTGCTGGACGCCGCCTTGCACCCGCTGCCCGTGACGGGCGACGGCTCAGGACTGCGGCTGCCGTTCTCCTGGTCGGGCGTGCGGCTGCACGCCTCCGGCGCGACCGGGCTGCGGGTCCGGATCGACCTGACCGACCAGGACAGCGCGACGCTGACCCTGTCCGACCCGGCGGGCCGCCCGGTCGCCTCGATCGAGAAGGTGGTCCTGCGTGCCGGTGCGCGGACGGCTCCCGCCTACGAGCTGACCTGGCAGCCCCCGTTGAACGGCACGCCCTCCGCGCGTCCCGCCGCGCTCCCCACCGGGCTCTCCGGCGAAAGCGGGGCCGCGACCGACCTAGCGCACGTGCCACTCGGCTCAGCAGGCCAAACGGCCGAATGGGCGCTCGCACTGATCCAGGCCCGACTGTCCGGCGACACCCCCCGGCTGGCCTTCGTCACCACCCAGGCCGTCGCCACCCGCCGCGACGAGCCCGTGGAAGAACCGGGCCAGGCAGCGGTCTGGGGTCTGGTCCGCACCGCCCAGAGCGAGCACCCCGGCAGGTTCACCTTGGTCGACACCGACGGGACCGCCGCCTCCGACCAGGCTCTCCCCGCCGCCCTGGCCCTGGACGAACCTCAGTTCGCCCTCCGCGACGGCCGCGTCCTGGTCCCCCGCCTGACCAGAGTCGGCGTAGGCGCCGGCGCGAGCCGCCTGCGGCCGGAGGGGACCGTCCTGATCACCGGCGCGACCGGCTCTCTGGGCGGACTCGTCGCCGAACGCCTCATCACCCGGCACGGCATCCGCCACCTCCTGCTGGTCAGCAGACGCGGCCCCGACGCCCCCGGCGCGGCGGACCTCCTCCATCGGCTGACCGCCCTGGGCGGCATCCCGGAACTGGCCGCCTGCGACATCGCCGACAGGACCGCGCTGGCCCGCCTCCTGGACACCGTCCCCGCCGACCGGCCGCTCACCGCGGTCATCCACACCGCGGCCGTCCTCGACGACACGACGATCACCGACCTGACCCCCGATCGGCTGCACACCGTTCTGGCCGCCAAGGCCGACGGCGCCGACCACCTGAGCCGCCTCACCCACGACCTGGACGCCTTCGTCCTGTTCTCCTCGATCACCGGCACCGTCGGCACCGCCGGTCAGGCCAACTACGCCGCCGCCAACGCCTACCTCGACGCCCTGGCCCACCACCGCCACGCGCGGGGCAGGGTCGCCACCTCACTCGCCTGGGGCCTGTGGGAGCAGGACGACGGCATGGCCGCCCGCCTGTCCGCAGCCGACCTGGCCCGGCTGGCCAGGAACGGCATCGCCCCGCTCACCCAGGACGACGCGCTGACCCTGTTCGACGCGGCCCTGCGAACCGGCTGGGCCGGGCACCCCGTGCTGGTGACGGCCCGCCTGGACACCAAGGCACTGGCCGCGCCGGGAGCGGTCGTCCCACCGCCGTTGCGATCGCTCGTACCGGAGAAACCGCGTCGCCCCGCACCCACGCCGCGCGCCGGAACGGACCGGGACCTGCTGGACCTGGTCAGGGAGACCGCGGCGACCGTGCTGGGACACGCGTCCGCCGACCCGGTCGCGGCCGGACGCGCCTTCACCGATCTGGGCTTCGACTCCCTGTCTGCCGTCGACCTGCGTAACCGCCTGAGCACCGCCGTCGGCCTGAAACTCCCCACGACCCTGGTCTTCGACCACCCCACCCCGGCGTCCCTCGCCACCTGGCTGCGCTCCCGCCTCCTGGACGAGGCCCCGAAGCCCCAAGTGGTGAAGACGGCCGCCCGCACCGACGATCCCGTCGTCATCGTGGCCATGGCCTGCCGCTACCCGGGCGAGGTGGCCTCCCCGGAGGACCTGTGGCGGCTGGTCGCAGGCGGCGTCGACGCCGTCGGCCCCTTCCCCACCGACCGGGGCTGGGATCTCGACTCCCTGTACGACCCCGACCCAGCCGCCCCCGGCACCAGCTACACCCGCGACGGCGGATTCCTGTACGGCGCAGCCGGATTCGACGCCGACTTCTTCGGCATCAGCCCCCGCGAGGCGGCGGCGATCGACCCCCAGCAGCGCCTGCTCCTGGAAACGGCCTGGGAGACCTTCGAACGCGCCGGCATCGACCCCGGGACGCTGCGGGGCTCGCGCACGGGCGTGTTCGCCGGCGTCATGTACAACGACTACGGCGCACGCCTGCACCAGGCCGACCGATCGCCCGAGGGCTTCGAGGGCTACCTGGTCAGTGGCAGCGCCGGGAGCGTGGCGTCGGGCCGGGTGGCCTACACGTTCGGCCTGGAGGGCCCGGCGGTCACCGTGGACACCGCCTGCTCCTCCTCGCTGGTGGCCCTGCACCTGGCGGCCCAGGCGCTGAGGCAGGGCGAGTGCGACCTCGCCCTGGCGGGCGGGGTGACGGTGATGGCCAGCCCCGCGACTTTCGTCGAGTTCAGCCGCCAGCGCGGCCTGTCCACCGACGGCCGCTGCAAAGCCTTCGCCGCAGCAGCAGACGGCACCGGCTGGTCAGAAGGCGCGGGCCTCCTCCTGGTCGAACGCCTCTCCGACGCCCAGCGCAACGGCCACCCCATCCTCGCCGTAGTACGCGGCAGCGCGATCAACCAGGACGGCGCCTCCAACGGCCTGACCGCCCCCAACGGACCCTCCCAGGAACGCGTCATCCGCCAAGCACTCGCCAACGCGGGACTGGCCCCTTCCGAAGTAGACGCCATCGAGGCCCACGGGACGGGCACCCGCCTCGGCGACCCCATCGAAGCCCAAGCCCTCCTCGCCACTTACGGACAAGACCGGGACGAACCGGCCTGGCTGGGCTCGCTGAAGTCCAACATCGGCCACACGCAGGCAGCAGCCGGGGTCGGCGGCATCATCAAGATGGTCCAGGCCCTCCGCCACGGAGTCCTGCCCAGAACCCTGCACGTGGACGAACCCACCCCCCACGTCGACTGGGACACCGGAGCCCTCCGCCTCCTCACCGAGTCCACCCCGTGGCCACAGCACGAGAACCGCCCCCGCCGGGCCGCCGTCTCGTCGTTCGGCATCAGCGGCACCAACGCCCACGTCGTCCTCGAAGAACCAGAGCCCGCACCCACCCCCGTCGTGACGACGAACCCGGTGTCCGAGGCAGTGCCGATTCTCTTGTCGGCGCACAGCCCTGAGGCGCTGCGGGCGCAGGCGCACCGGCTGTACGACCGCCTCTACGCCGAGCCTGCTCTCAGCCCGCATGCCATCGCCCCCACGCTGGCCACCGGCCGGGCGCTGTTGACCCACCGAGCCGCCGTCGTCACCGGCGACCGCGCCGAACTTCTGGCCGCACTCACCGCGCTCTCCGACGGAGACCATCACCACGCGCTGATCCAAGGAGAGGCCGGCGAGCCGAAAACCGCCTTCCTGTTCACCGGCCAGGGCAGCCAGCGCGCCGGCATGGGACGCGAGCTCTACCGAACAGAACCCGTCTTCGCCACCGCCCTCGACGAGATCCTCGCCGAGCTGGAACCCGGACTCCGCGAAATCATCTTCGCCGAACCAGGCACCCCCGAAGCCGCCCTACTCGACCAGACCGGCCACACCCAACCCGCACTCTTCGCCATCGAAACCGCCCTCTACCGGCTACTCGAACACCACGGACTCCACCCCGACGCCGTACTCGGCCACTCCGTCGGCTCCATCGCCGCAGCCCACATAGCCGGAATCCTCGACCTCCCGAACGCCGCCAAACTCGTCACCGCCCGCGCCCGCCTCATGCAACAACTCCCGCCCGGCGGAGCCATGGCCGCACTCTCCCTCAGCGAAACCGACACACTCCCCCTGCTCGAAGGACTCACCGACCAAGTCGGACTCGCCGCCGTCAACGGACCACGCGCCACCGTCGTCTCCGGCACAGACCCCGCGATCCAGCAGGTCATCGAGCGTGCCCACGGTGCCAAGACCAAGCGCCTGACCGTCAGCCACGCCTTCCACTCACCCCTGATGGAACCCATGCTGACCGAGTTCCGCGCCGTGCTCGACACCCTCGAATTCCACCCGCCGACGATCCCCATCGTCTCCGACCGCACCGGCCACCTCGGCGGACTCGACGACCCCGAACACTGGGTCAGACACGTCCGCGAACCCATCCGCTTCACCGACGCCATCGCCACACTCGTCGAATCGGGCATCCGAACGTTCGTCGAGGTCGGCCCCGACGCCGTCCTCACCGCTCTGCTCCCCGACCACACCGCCCACCCCACCCTCCGCCGCGACCAACCCGAACCCCTCGCCATCACCCGAACCCTCGCCACCCTCCACACCACCGGCCACCAGGTCGACTGGACGCAGCACCCCTCCCCATCCCAGTCCACCGACCTGCCCACCTACCCCTTCCAGCGCGAGCGCTACTGGCTCAACCCCCCGCACAGGCGAGCCACCGACGCATCCGGCCACCCGCTGCTGACTTCGGCCGTCGACCTGGCGGGCGACAATGGCACCGTCCTCACCGGACGCCTGTCCACCCGCACCCATCCCTGGCTGGCCGACCACACCATCGCGGGCACGACGTTGTTCCCCGCCACGGCACTGCTCGACCTGGCCCTCCACGCGGGCGACCGCATCGGCACTCCGGTCGTGGACGAACTCACACTGCTGGCCCCCCTGCCGATCCCCACCGACGGCGCGACCCTCGTCCAAGTGGCGATCGCCGCCCCCGCCGCCGACGGACGCAGACCCCTGACCATCCACTCCCGCGCCGACGCACCAGACGCCACGTGGACACTGCACGCCTCCGGCCACCTCACCGAAGACACCGCCGAAGATCCGCCCGCGCCTCAACCGTGGCCACCCGGCGAGCCCGTCGACATCGACGACGCCTACGAACGTCTGGCCGCTCTCGGCTACGCCTACGGCCCGGCCTTCCAAGGCCTGCGCGCGCTGTGGCAGCAGGGCGACGACCTGCACGCCGAACTGGAACTCCCCACGGACTCCGACGAGTTCCCCCTGCACCCCGCACTCCTGGACGCCGCCCTGCACCCCCTCGCCCTGGCAGGCGACAAGATCAGGCTGCCGTTCTCGTGGACGGGCGTGCGCCGCGGCGTCACCGCGACGGACACGATCAGAGCCCGGCTGACCCCCTTGAGCGACGACCGGTTCGCGCTGTCCCTGACGACCCCGGACGGCGACGCAGTCCTCACGGCCGAACTGGCCGTGCAAACCGTGCGGACCACCGCACCCATCAGGAACGCGATGGCGCTCCACCGAATCGAGTGGACCAGAACGCCCCACCGCACCGCCGTGCCCTACACGCTGCTCCGCACGGCAGGAGAGGCGCTCGACCATCTGCGCGCCCCCGGACCCGGCGACGTGGTGCTCGACCTACGCGGAACCGGCTACGGCCCGGTCACCTCGGCCGTGCTGGAGGTCGTCCAGGCCTGGCTGGAGAAGGATGTCCCGGCCAGGCTGGCGGTACTGACCCACAACGCCGTAGGCGTGCTCGACGACGACCCGATCACCGGCCTGGCCCAGTCGGCCCTCTGGGGCCTGGTACGCACAGCACAGACCGAGCACCCCGGCAGATTCGTCCTCATCGACACCGACGACTCGGCAGATCCCGGCCAGGCACTGGCCCTCCAGGAACCCCAGATCGCCCTCCGCAACGGCGAGGCCCTGCTACCCGCGCTAAGACCCATCACGGCCAGCTTGGGGGAACCCGCCACGGCCCGCTCGGGCAGTGGGCGGCTCCGCCCTGAAGGCACGGTTCTGTTGACCGGCGCGACCGGATCGCTGGGCGCGATTCTCGCCGAGCATCTGGTCACCCGCTACGGCGTCCGCCACCTGCTGCTCGTCAGCAGGCGCGGCCCCGACGCCCCCACCGCCGGCGCGCTCATCCAGCGGCTCACCGACCTAGGTGCCGCGCCCGTGGTGGCGGCCTGTGACACCGCCGACCCGATCCAGCTCCGGCGGCTGCTCGACGGCATCCCCGCCGCCCACCCGCTCACCGCCGTCGTCCATGCCGCCGCCACGCTCGACGACACCACCGTCACCGACCTCACCCCCGAACGGCTGCACACCGTGCTGACCGCCAAGGCCGACGCCGCGCACTTCCTGCACCACTTCACCCGGCACCGGCCGCTGGACGCCTTCGTGCTGTTCTCCTCGGTCGCCGGGATCATCGGCAACGCGGGACAGGCCAACTACGCCGCCGCCAACACCTACCTCGACGCCCTCGCCCAGCACCGAAGGGCGAGCGGCCTGCCGGCCACGTCCATCGCCTGGGGGCTGTGGGCGCAGGACGGCGGCATGGCCGCCGGGCTCGGCGCGGCCGAACTCGCCAGGATCGCGCGCACAGGCATCGCGCCGCTCGACCCAGGCGACGCGCTGGCCCTCTTCGACGCCGCGCTTGCGGGTGACGTCCCGAACGTGGTCGCGGCCCGGATCGACACGGCGGCGCTGCGCGCGGCCGGGGACGCCGAGCGGGTGCCTCACCTGCTCCGCTCACTGGTGCGCTTCCCGGCGAAACCCATGGCGAGAAAGCAGCAGGACACCGTTCCCGCGCTGGTCAAGACGCTGACGGGCGCGCCGCCGGCGGACCGGCCCGGACTCGCGCTGAGCCGCGTCAGGGATCTGGTCGCCGACGTGCTGCGGCTGCCCTCGGGGAGGACCGTGCCCTCCGAGCGCGGGCTGCTCGACCTCGGGTTCGACTCGCTGACGGCGGTCGAGCTGCGCAACCGGCTGGCCGTGGAGACCGGGCTGCGGCTGCCGGCCACGCTCCTGTTCGACCATCCGACGCCGAACGCGCTGGCCGCGCACCTGCACGGAGAGCTCGCCTTCCGTCTCCCCGGCGGCGCGGGACCGGCCCTGACCGCGCTCGACGCCCTGGCCGAGACGGCCGCCGCGCTCGGCGAACGCGACCGGGAACTCGTCGCGGCCCGGCTGTCGGCACTGCTCGCGCTGGTGTCCCCCACGGGTGCGGCGAACGGTGTCCAGGACGCCACCGACGACGAACTCTTCCAGCTCATCGACACGCAACTCGGTTCCGACCACGAGGAGAGGTGACGCCCCGATGAATACCGAGGCGAAGCTCCGCGACTACCTCAAGCGGGTCACCGGTGACCTGCTGCAGACCCGGCAGCGGCTGGCGGAGGTGGAGTCGGCCGGCCGCGAGCCGATCGCGATCGTCGGCATGGCCTGCCGCTATCCGGGTGGCGTGCGGTCACCGGAGGACCTGTGGCGGGTCGTCAGCGACGGCGTGGACGCGATCTCCCCCTTCCCCGCCGACCGGGGCTGGGACGTCCCCGCGTTGTACGACCCCGACCCGGCGCGCGTCGGGAAGACGTACACGAAAGAAGGCGGTTTCCTGCACGACGCCGCGGACTTCGACCCCGCCTTCTTCGGCATCAGCCCCCGCGAGGCGATCAGCATGGACCCCCAGCAGCGGCTGCTGCTGGAGACCGCCTGGGAGGTCTTCGAACGCGCCGGCATCGACCCGGAATCGGCCCGCGGCTCCCGGACGGGCGTCTTCGCCGGGGTCATGTACGGAGATTACGGCGGCCGCATCCGGCAGGCGCCCGAGGAGCTGGAGGGGTACATCGGCACCGGCAGCGCGGGCTCGGTCGCCTCGGGCCGCCTCTCTTATGTGCTGGGCCTGGTGGGCCCGGCCATCACGATCGACACGGCCTGCTCGTCGTCGCTGGTCGCACTCCATCTGGCGGTGCGCGCCCTACGGGCCGGCGAGTGCGACCTGGCCCTGGCGGGCGGCGCGACCGTGATCGCCACCCCCGGCCTGTTCGTCGAGTTCAGCCGCCAGCGCGGCCTGTCCCCCGACGGCCGCTGCAAGGCCTTCGCCGCGGCGGCCGACGGCACCGGCTGGGGCGAGGGCGTGGGCCTGCTCCTGGTCGAGCGCCTCTCGGACGCCCAGCGGAACGGCCACCCGGTGCTCGCCGTGGTCCGCGGCACCGCGATCAACCAGGACGGCACGAGCGGCCAGCTCTCCGCCCCCAACGGCCCCGCCCAGCAGCGCGTCATCCGCGCCGCCCTCACCGACGCGGGCCTGTCCCCTGCCGATGTGGACGCCATCGAGGCGCACGGCACGGGAACGAGCCTGGGCGACCCGATCGAGGCCCAGGCCCTGCTGGCGACCTACGGGCAGAACCGGGAGGAACCGGCCTGGCTGGGGTCGCTGAAGTCGAACATCGGGCACACGCAGGCGGCTGCGGGGGTCGGCGGGATCATCAAGATGGTCCACGCCATGCGGCACGGCGTTCTGCCCAAGACCCTGCACGTGGACGAACCGAGCCCCCACGTCGACTGGGAGAGCGGCGCCGTCCGCCTCCTCACCGACGCACAACCATGGCGACGACACGACGACCGGCCCAGAAGGGCAGCGGTGTCGTCCTTCGGCATCAGCGGCACCAACGCCCACGTCGTCCTGGAAGAGCCGGAGAGCGCCACCGCACCCGCCGCGACCGGTCCCGGCACGGTTTCCGGACAGACGCCGGTTCTCCTCTCGGCCCACAGCCCCGAGGCCCTTCGAGCGCAGGCCGGGCAGTTGCGTGACCACCTCACCACGCGCCCCGAGCTCGGACCCGCGCGCATCGCCCACACCCTCGCCACAGGACGCGCCGCGCTCACCCACCGAGCCGCGGTCATCACGGGCGACCAGACGGAGTTGCTCGCCACGCTCGACGCGCTGGCCGCCGACCGCCCGCACGCGAACCTCGTCAGGGGCGTCGCCGCCCCGCGCGGGAAGGTGGTCTTCGTCTTCCCCGGTCAGGGCTCCCAATGGGACGGCATGGCCCGAGACCTCCTGGCCACCTCACCCGTCTTCCGCGAACACCTCGAAGCAGCCGCCCAGGCCATCGAGACGTATGCGGGCTGGAACCTCATCGACGCCCTCAACAGCTCATCCATCGACCGGGTCGACGTCATCCAACCCGCCCTCTTCGCCGTCATGACCAGCCTGGCCCGCCTCTGGCAACACCACGGCGTCCACCCCGACGCCGTCATCGGCCACTCCCAAGGCGAAATCGCCGCCGCCCACATCGCCGGAGCACTGACCCTCGACGACGCCGCGAAGATCGTCACCCTCCGCTCCAAAGCACTCCTCGCCCTCGCGGGAACCGGCGGGATGGCCTCCGTCCAACGGGGAGCCGACGAGGTCAGCACCTACCTGGCCGCCTACGACGACCTCCACATCGCCGCACACAACAGCCCCACGGCGACCGTCATCGCAGGAAACCCCACCCAACTGGACGACCTCCTCCAAACCCTCGACGCCCGAAGAATCCCCGTCGACTACGCCTCCCACAGCCCCCACGTCCACCCCCTGCGCGACGAACTCCTAGAAGCCCTCGCCGACATCCGGCCCCGGGAAGCCGACATCCCCCTCTACTCCACCCTCACCACCGAAATCATCGACGCGTCCCAGCTCACCCCCGCCTACTGGTTCGACAACCTCGCCAACCCCGTCCACTTCCACCAAACCCTCACCAAACTCGTCGACGACGGCCACACCACCTTCATCGAAACCAGCCCCCACCCCGTCCTCACCACAGCCGTCCAGGACACGATCGACGACCCGGCCCTACTGGTCACCGGCACCCTCCGTCGCGACAAGGGCACCCTCCACCAGTTCCACCTGAACCTGGCCGCCCTGCGGACCAGCGGCCACCAGGTCACCTGGCACCTCCCGGAAGAAGGCGTCACCGACCTCCCCACCTATCCCTTCCAGCGCGAGCGCTACTGGCTGGAGGACGCCGCCACCTCCGGCGACCCGGAGAGCCTGGGCCTGCGCGCCACCCGCCACCCGCTGCTGGCCGCCGCGACCACCCTCGCGCCCAACCACGCCCAGGGCGACACCCTCCTGCTGACCGGACGAGCCGCCACCGGCGTCCACCCATGGCTGGCCGACCACGCGATCCACGGCACGCCGGTGCTCCCCCCGGCCGCCTACCTCGACCTGGCCCTCCAGGCCGGACGAGCCCTCGGCGGCCTCACCGTCGCGGACCTGCTCGCGGGCCCGCCACTGACCCCACCCGCCGAGGGCGGCGTGGACCTCCAACTCACCGTCGGCCCACCCGACGACCGAGGCGGCCGCCCCTTCACCCTGTACGCACGCCCCGACGACGCGGACGAAGCACCGTGGACCAGCCACGCCTCAGGCGTCCTGACCCCGCCATCCGCCCCGCCATCCGCCCGGCCGTCAGCGGCCCCGGCCTGGCCGCCGCCCAACGCGGCGGAACTCGACGTGGCCGAGATCCAGGCGGCCCTGGCCTCCTCAGGGCACGACCACGGCCCCGCCTACCAAGGCCTGACCCGTCTGTGGCGCCGCGACGACGAGATCTTCGCCGAGGTCACCACCCCCGGGCCCATCGCCCAGGACTCGCCCCGATACGCCCTGCACCCCGCGCTGCTCACCGCCGCGCTGCAACCTCTGCTCGCCGAGGCGCCCCCCGCCTCAGTCCCGGCGGAGTGGCGCGGCGCGATCCTGCACACCTCCGGCGCGACCACACTCCGCCTCCACGCGACCCGAACCGCCGACCAGGACTTCACCCTCACCATCACCGACCCGGACGGCGTCCTCATCGCCTCAGTGGAGTCGGTCCGCTTCCGGCGCCTCGACGGCCTGCGCCCCGCCGCCGCCCGCCCCGACAGATTCCTCACCCTCGACTGGCCCGAGGCGACACTCCCGGCCGACCCCGCCAACACCGGAGCCGACTCCTGGACAGTGCTCGCCCCGGGCATCCCCGGCCTCGCGGAAGCCCTCGGTACGGCCGGTCAGTCCACCTACCCGACCCTCGCCGGCCTGCTCGAACGGCTCTCAACCGGCGAGACCGGGGCGCCCGATGCTCCAGAGTTCGTCCTCCTCCCCGTCACCTCCGCGAGCACCCTCCTGCCCGACCTGCTCACCTGGCTGGCCGGTGACTCCCCCGCCCAGCTGGTGATCGTCACCCGGCACGCCGTGACAGTCACCGCCGACGACGTCCAGGACCTCGCGCCCGCCCCCGTCTGGGGACTCGTCCGAGCAGCCCAATCCGAGCACCCGGGCAGAATCCGCCTGATCGACCTCGACGGCGACGAGACGTCCCTCCGTGCCCTCCCCGCCGTCCTGGCTCTGGGCGAGCCGCAGGTCGCGCTCCGGCAGGGCGTCGCGCACATCCCCCGCCTGACCACCACCACCCCGGCCGACTTCCCCGAAGCCCCAGCGGCCAGGCCGGGCACCGTCCTGGTCTCCGGTCCCGGCGATCTCGCCGAAGCCGCCGCCGTACACCTGGTCACCGTCCTCGGACGCAACCGGCTCCTCCTCGTGGGCACCGACCCCGCCCTGGCCGGCCGCCTGGAGAGCTTGGGCGCCGACGTCATGGTGGCCGCCGACGAGGCAGCCGATCGGGAGTCCCTGGCCGAGGCGCTGGCGCTGCTCCCTCCGGAGCACCCGCTCACCGGAGTCGTCCACGTCGCGGCCGACGACGTGGAGACGGTGCTCACGTCGTACACGCCCGAGCAGTTCACCCTCGGGCTGCGCCGCGCCGGTGACGCGGCCTGGAACCTGCACGAGCTGACCCTCGGCCTGGACCTGGACATCTTCGCCCTGCTGACCCCGCACGTCTCCGGCATTCTGGGCGGCACCGGACAGGGTGCGCGGGCCGCGACCGGCGCCTACCTCGACGCGCTCGCGCACCACCGGGCCGCGCTCGGCCTGCCGGGCGTCGCCATCGCCTGGGGTCCCAGGGAGGAGGACGCGGGTTCCGGACGCCCCGGCCTGATCCCGGCGGGCGCGGGGCAGAGCGCGCCGCTGTTCGGGCTGGCGCTGGGCTCGGCGCGGGCCGCGCTGGTGGCGGCCCGTCCCGCGACCACCGCGCTGCGTGCGCTGGCCTCGGCGGGCCTGCTGCCGCCGCCGCTGCGCCCCTTCGCCGGACCGGCCGGAGCGGGCGCGGCAGGTGCGGCGGGTGCGCTCGCCACCTTGGCGAGCCGCTCGCCCGCCGACCAGGAAAGACTGTTGCTGGACGCCATCAGCGCCCAAGCCGCCGCCGTGCTCGGCTTCTCCGACCAGAGCCGCATCGACGTCACCCGTGCGTTCAAGGACCTGGGTTTCGACTCCCTGACGGCGGTCGACTTCCGCAACCGGCTGGCCACGACCACCGGCCTCAAGCTCCCCACCACGCTGATCTTCGACCATCCGTCCCCACGTGCACTGGCGGACTTCCTCCGCTCGGAACTGCTGGGCACCGACCATCCCGCCGAAACCCCCACAGCGCCGGGACGCGCCGACGAGCCGATCGCGATCGTGGCGATGGCCTGCCGCTACCCCGGCGACGTGCGCACCCCCGAGGACCTGTGGTCGGTGGTGTCCGGCGAGCGGGACGTCATCTCCCCGTTCCCCGCCGACCGGGGCTGGGACCTGGAGCGCCTCTTCGACCCCGACCCCTCCCACGCGGGCACCTCCTACGCCCGCGAGGGCGGATTCCTGCACGACGCCGCCGACTTCGACCCCGCCTTCTTCGGCATCAGCCCCCGCGAGGCGATCAGCATGGACCCGCAGCAGCGGCTGCTGCTGGAGACCGCCTGGGAGGCGTTCGAACGCGCCGGCATCGACCCGACCTCGCTGCACGGCTCCGCCACCGGCGTCTACGCCGGCGTGGTCTACACCGACTACGGCTCGCGGGTAAGGCTGCCGCCGGACATGGAGGGCTATCTCGGCATCGGCAGCGCGGGCAGCATCGCGTCCGGCCGGATCGCGTACACCCTGGGTTTGCGCGGACCGGCCGTCACCGTGGACACCGCCTGCTCGGCGTCGCTGGTCGCCCTGCACCTGGCGGTCCGCGCCCTGCGCGGCGGGGAATGCGACCTGGCGCTGGCGGGCGGCGCGACCGTCCTGTCCCACCCCGACATCTTCATCGGCTTCAGCCGCCAGCGCGGCCTGTCGGCCGACAGCCGCTGCAAGGCCTTCGCCGCCGCCGCCGACGGCACCGCCTTCGGCGAGGGCGTCGGCCTGCTCCTGGTGGAACGCCTCTCGGACGCCGTCCGCAACGGCCACCCGGTCCTCGCGGTCATCCGCGGCACGGCCATCAACCAGGACGGCGCCTCCAACGGCCTGACCGCACCGAACGGCCCATCGCAACAGGCGGTCATCCGCGCGGCCCTGACCGACGCCGGACTGACCCCTTCCGACGTGGACGCCATCGAAGCCCACGGAACGGGCACCCGCCTCGGCGACCCCATCGAAGCCCAAGCCCTCCTCGCGACCTACGGACAGAACCGGGACGAACCGGCCTGGCTCGGCTCACTGAAGTCCAACATCGGCCACACCCAAGCGGCGGCCGGAGTCGGCGGCATCATCAAGATGGTCCAGGCCCTCCAGCACGGCGTCCTGCCCAGAACCCTGCACGTGGACGAACCCACCCCGCACGTCGACTGGGATGCCGGCGACGTGCGCCTCCTCACCGAGGCCCGCCCATGGGCTGGGGAAGCCGGCCGAACCCGGCGAGCGGGCATCTCCGGCTTCGGGATGAGCGGCACCAACGCCCACGTCATCATCGAGGAGGCCCCCGCCGACCGTCTTCCGGCCAAGGTCCCGCCGACCCACAACCCGCAGGCATTGGAGGACATCCCGACCACCACCGACGTGCCAGCACCGTCGTCGGTCTTTGGCCCGCAGGCGTTTGAGGACATCCCGACCACCACCGACGTGCCGGTGCTCCTGTCGGCCCACAACCCGCAGGCTTTGCGAGCCCAGGCCCGCCAACTGCACGACCACCTGACCTCCCGCCCCGCTCTGCTGCCGTCGCACATCACCCGAGCTCTCGCCACCGGCCGCGCCGCGCTGACCCATCGGGCCGCCGTCGTCACCGGAGACCGGGACGACCTGCTGGCCGCACTCACCGCCCTCGCCGACGACCGGGACGACCCCCTGCTGGTGCGCGGCCAGGTCAAGCCGCTGGGCAAGACGGTCTTCGTCTTCCCTGGTCAGGGCTCCCAATGGGACGGCATGGCCCGAGACCTCCTGGCCACCTCACCCGTCTTCCGCGAACACCTCGAAGCAGCCGCCCAGGCCATCGAGACGTATGCGGGCTGGAACCTCATCGACGCCCTCAACAGCCCACCCATCGACCGGGTCGACGTCATCCAACCCGCCCTCTTCGCCGTCATGACCAGCCTCGCCCGCCTCTGGCAACACCACGGCGTCCACCCCGACGCCGTCATCGGCCACTCCCAAGGCGAAATCGCCGCCGCCCACATCGCCGGAGCACTGACCCTCGACGACGCCGCCAAAATCGTCACCCTCCGTTCCAAAGCCCTCCTCGCCCTCGCGGGAACCGGCGGAATGGCCTCCGTCTCTCTAGGCGCCACCGACCTCGCCGCCCTGCTCAAGAACTACGACGACCTCCACATCGCCGCACACAACAGCCCCACCGCGACCGTCATCGCCGGCAACCCCACCCAACTGGACGACCTCCTCCAAACCCTCGACGCCCGAAGAATCCCCGTCGACTACGCCTCCCACAGCCCCCACGTCCACCCACTCCGCGACCGGCTCCTCAGCGACTTGGCCGACATCCGCCCCCGCCCCGCCGACATCCCCCTCTACTCCACCCTCACCACCGAAATCATCGACGCGTCCCAGCTCACCCCCGCCTACTGGTTCGACAACCTCGCCAACCCCGTCCACTTCCACCAAACCCTCACCAAACTCGTCGACGACGGCCACACCACCTTCATCGAAACCAGCCCACACCCCGTCCTCACCACAGCCGTCCAGGACACCATCGAGCACCCGTCGCTGCTGGTCACCGGCACCCTGCGCAGGCACAAGGGCACCCTGCGCCAGTTCCACCAGAACCTCGCCACCCTTCACGCCAGCGGGCACCCGGTCACCTGGCACCTCCCGGACAGTGGCGTCACCGACCTCCCCACGTACCCCTTCCAGCGCGAGCGCTACTGGCTGACCGGCCCGTCCGTCGGTGGTGACGCCGGCAGCCTGGGCCTGGACACCACCGAGCACCCCTTCCTGACCGCGGTCACCGCCCTGGCCGAGACGGGAGCGCTGGTCGTCACCGGCCGTCTCTCCCGCGACTCCCACGGCTGGCTCGCCGACCACGCCGTCCGGGGCGCGGCGCTGCTCCCCGCGACCGCGCTCCTCGAACTGGCCCTCCAGGCGGGCCAGCTCTCCGGCACCACGTTCCGAGTCGACGAACTCACCCTGGAATCCCCCCTCTACCTCCCGGAACGCGGCACCATCCGCCTCCAGGTGGAGGTGAGCGCCGCCGACGAGGCCGGCCGCCGCCGTGTGACCGTGCACTCCCGCCGGAGCGGCGAGCAGGAGTGGACCCGCCACGCCTCCGGCGTCCTGGCGCCCCCGAAGCCCGGCGACGAACCCGCCGCGACGACCACGTGGCCCCCACCGGACGCCACCCCACTGGAGATCGACGACCTCTACGACCGTCTGGCCGACCTCGGCTACGAATACGGCCCCGCCTTCCGCAACCTGACCGCCGCCTGGCGGGCGGGCGACGTCGTCCACGCGGAAGTGCGCCTGCCCGAAGGACACGAGGACGACGCGACCAGGTTCGCCCTGCACCCGGCCCTGTCCGACGCGGCCATGCACGCCATGGCCCTGGGCGGTTTCCTCGGCGAGGGAGTGCGGCTCCCGTTCACTTGGTCAGGCGTCGAGTTGTACGCCACCGGCGCCACCACCCTCCGCGTCACCCTCACCCCCGGAGCCGAGGACACCCTCACCCTCACCTTCGCCGACCCCACCGGCGCCCCGATCGCCCGGGTCGAGTCCCTCACCCTGCGCGCCGCCCCCACGCCGCAAACCGCCGAACCCACATCCCTGTACGAACTGGCCTGGACCGAAATCCCCCTCCCCGAGGCGTCCGGGAACCCCGCAGACGTGACCGTCCTCGCGTGGCCGACCCCCGTCGCCGACGAGACCAATCTCCCGCAGACGGTGGCCGCGAACGTGCGAGCCCTGGTCGCCCGCCTGACCACCTGGCTGTCCGAGGAATCCGGAACCCTCGCCATCCTGACGAACAACGCCGTGGCCGCCCGCCCCGGCGACCCGGTGAACCTGGCAGCAGCCCCGCTGTGGGGCGTCGCGAGATCAGCCGCCACCGAGAACCCCGGCCGCATCATCGTCATCGACCTGAACGACACCTCGACTTCTCCGTCGGACACGACCAAGTCGGTCACCACCGAGATCGTCGACCTGAACGCCGCCACAACCTCGGTTCTCTCGGCCGCCCTGGCCAGCGGCGAACCCCAACTCGCCCTCCGCGACGGCGTCGCCCTTGTCCCCCGCCTGACCCGCGTGAGCCGTCACCTCAGGCTGGAACTCCCCGACGACCACACCTGGCGCCTGGCCACCTCGGGCCGTTCCCCCGACGACCTCCACCCCGCCTCCTTCCCCGAGGCCCTGGCCCCCCTGGCCCCACACCAGGTCAGAGTCGGCGTCCGCGCCGCCGGGCTGAACTTCCGCGACGTCCTCACCGCCCTCGGCATAGTCCCCTCCGCGACCCCCCTGGGCGCGGAGGCCGCGGGCACCGTCCTGGAAACCGGCGCGGACGTCACCGATCTGGCCGTGGGCGACCGCGTCTTCGGCCTGGTGCCGGGCGCGGTGGGCCCGGTCGCGGTCGCCGACCGCAGGCTCATCGCCCGGATCCCGGACGGCTGGTCCTTCGCCGAGGCGGCGAGCGTCCCGGCCGTCTTCACCACCGCCTACCACGGCCTGGTCACCCTGGCCCGCGTCCAACCAGGCGAACGCCTGCTGGTCCACGCCGCCGCCGGCGGGGTGGGCCTGGCCGCGCTGCAGGTGGCCCGCCACCTGGGCGCGGAGGTGTACGCGACGGCGAGCCCCGCGAAGTGGCCCGCACTGCGCGCCCTGGGCGTAGCGCCAACCCGTATCGCCTCCTCCCGCACCGACGGTTTCGCGTCCGTTTTCGGCGGCGTCGACGTCGTGCTGAACTCGCTGACCGGCGACCTCCTGGACGCCTCACTCGGCCTGCTCTCCCCAGGCGGCCGCTTCGTCGAGATGGGCATCGCCGACCCCCGCGACCCCGAGCGACTGGCCGAAGACCATCCCGGCGTGGCCTACCTGCCGTTCGAACTGCTGGACATGCCGGTCGAGGAGGTCTCCGAGGCCTTCCGAGGCGTGCTCACCCTGTTCGAGCGGGGCGCCCTGCACCCGTCGCGACTCACCACCTGGGACGTGCGCCAGGCCCCCGCCGCGTTCCGGCACTTCGCCCAGGCCACCCACGTGGGCAAGCTGGTGCTCATCCTGCCGCCCACACAGACAGGAGAGGTGCCGGCCGATGCGGCCCCAGCCCGGCACCAGCCCTCCGCACAAGAAGGAACCGTTCTCATCACCGGCGGGACCGGCACGATCGGGGCGGCGCTGGCGCGGCACCTGGTGGCCGTGCACAACGTCCGGCACCTGCTCCTGACAAGCCGCCGCGGCCCCGACGCGCCCGGCGCGGCCGAACTCGCCGCGGACCTGACTGCGGCGGGCGCGGAGGTGAGGGTCGCGGCCTGTGACGCCGCCGACCGCGTAGCGCTGGCCGATCTGCTGGCCACTATTCCGGCCGACCGGCCCCTCCGCGCCGTGCTCCACACCGCCGGGGTGCTGGACGACGGGGTGCTCGCCTCGCTGACGCCGGGGAAGATCGACGCCGCGCTGCGGCCCAAGGTCGACGCCGCCTGGAATCTGCACGAGCTCACCCGCGACCTCGACGCGTTCGTGCTGTTCTCCTCCGCCTCAGGGCTGCTCGGCGGTGCGGGTCAGGCCAACTACGCCGCCGCCAACCTCTTCCTGGACGCCCTCGCCGCGCACCGCAGAGAACGCGGCCTGCCCGCGAACTCGCTCGCCTGGGGCATGTGGCGGGAGGCCAGCGGCATGACCGGTCACCTGGGCGCGGCCGATCTGGCCCGCATCGCCAGGGGCGGGCTGACGCCGATGTCCCTGGACGAGGGGCTGGCGCTGTTCGACGCCGCCGTGCGGGCCGATCGGCCGCTGCTGGTGCCGGCCCTGCTCGACGAGGCCGCGCTGCGGGCGCGGGCCGAGGCCGGTGAGGTGCCGGCGGTCCTGCGTGGGCTGGTGCGCGCTCCTTCTGTACGGAGGGCCGCCCGCCACGCCCCCGTGTCGCCCGCCACGTTGGCCGACCGGCTGGCGGCGCTGCCCGGTCCCGACCGGGAGCAGGCGCTGCTGACCCTGGTCAGAGAGCAGGTGGCGGCCGTGCTCGGGCACTCCGGAGTCACGGAGGTGACCGCAGGACAGGCGTTCAAGGAGATCGGCTTCGACTCGCTGACCTCGGTCGAGCTTCGCAACCGGGTGGCGGCGGCGACGGGGCTACGGCTGCCCACCACGCTGGCCTTCGACTTCCCGACCCCGGCGGCCCTGGCCGTCCACCTGCGCGGACTGCTGGCCCCCGACGACACAGCGGCCGAACTCGACCGGCTGCTCGCGAGCGTGACCGCCGACGGACCCGACTTCGCCAAGATCAAAGACCGGTTGCGCACGGCGCTGTGGCGCTGGGAGGAGGGCTCCCGTCCCGCCGAACCGGACGACGAGGACCTCACGGCGGCGACCGACGAGGAACTGTTCCGCGCCCTGGACGAGGAGCTCGACCCGCTGTGACCCCTGCTGTGAACCCTGCTGTGATCCAGGAGACGACATGACCAGCAACGAGGACCGGCTGCGCGACTACCTCAAGCGGACCACCACCGACCTGCGCCAGGCCCGCCGGCGCATCCGCGAACTGGAGGACAGCCGGCACGAACCCATCGCGATCGTCGCCGCGTCCTGCCGTCTCCCCGGCGGCGCCGACAGCCCCGAGGCCCTGTGGCGGCTGCTCGACGAGGGCGTCGACGCCGTCGGCGGCTTCCCCGCCGACCGGGGCTGGAACCTCGATTCGCTGTACGACCCCGACCCGGACCGCCCCGGGACGACGTACACGAAAGAAGGCGGTTTCCTCTACGACGCCGCCGAGTTCGACGCGGCCTTCTTCGGCATGGGCCCCCGTGAGGCGACCGCCACCGACCCGCAGCAGCGACTGCTGCTGGAGACGTCGTGGGAGACCTTCGAACGGGCCGGCATAGCGCCGGGCTCGCTGCGCGGCAGCCGCACGGGTGTGTTCGCCGGAGTGGTGTCCCAGGCCTACGTCCCCCCGCCCGAGCGGGTCCCGGACGGCTACGAGGGCCACCTGATGACCGGCAACGCGACCAGCGTCGCGACCGGCCGCATCGCCTACCACCTGGGGCTGGAGGGCCCGGCGGTGACCGTCGACACGGCCTGCTCCTCGTCGCTGGTGGCCATGCACCTGGCCGCCCAGTCGCTGCGGCGCGGCGAGTGCGACCTGGCCTTGGCGGGCGGCGTCACGGTGATGGCCACCCCGGTCCTGCTGGTGGAGTTCAGCCGCCAGCGCGGCCTGGCCCCCGACGCCCGCTGCAAGGCCTTCGCCGCCGCCGCCGACGGCACCGGCTTCGCCGAGGGCGTCGGCCTGATCCTGCTGGAACGCCTCTCGGACGCCCAGCGCAACAACCGCACCATCCTGGCCCTGCTCCGAGGCTCGGCCGTCAACCAGGACGGCGCCTCGAACGGCCTGACCGCCCCCAACGGCCCCACCCAGGAAAAGGTGATCCGCGCCGCCCTGGCCGACGCCCGTCTGGCCCCCGAGCAGATCGACGCGGTCGAGGCCCACGGCACCGGCACCCGCCTCGGCGACCCGATCGAGGCGGGGGCGATCCTGGAGACGTATGGCCGCAACCGGGACCAGCCGCTGTGGCTGGGCTCGGTGAAGTCCAACATCGGCCACACCCAGGCCGCCGCCGGGGTCGCCGGAGTCATCAAAATCATCCAGTCACTCCGGCACGAACTACTCCCCCGCACCCTCCACGTGGACGAACCCACCCCCCACGTCGACTGGGACAACGGCA
This sequence comes from Herbidospora mongoliensis, assembly GCF_001570545.1. Taxonomy (GTDB): domain Bacteria; phylum Actinomycetota; class Actinomycetes; order Streptosporangiales; family Streptosporangiaceae; genus Herbidospora; species Herbidospora mongoliensis. The sequence goes on from NZ_BBXD01000011.1 coordinate 101,044, forward strand.
CGGTCCGCCTCCTCACCGAACCGATCCCCTGGCAGCGCGGCGACCGCCCTCGACGAGCGGGCGTCTCCTCCTTCGGCATCAGCGGCACCAACGCCCACGTCATCATCGAAGAGGCCCCCACTTCATCCGGGCAGAGCACCGCACCCGAACCGTCAAAGGCTCCTGGGACCGTCACCGCACCGACGTCCGGAGGTATCGCGCCTGGCCGAGCAGAGGCTCCCAGCGTCGGAACCGCGCCCGCCGCGCCGTGGCCGTTGTCGGGGCGGACCGAGACCGCGCTCCACGCCCAGGCGGCGCGCCTGCTCGATCATCTGACCGCCCACCCGGGACTGGGCGACACCCAAGTCGGCCACACCCTCTCCCTGGGCCGCACTCCGCTGAAGTACCGGGCGGTCCTGCTGCCCGGCGACCGCGACCAGCGACTGCGGGCCCTGGCCGACCTCGCGGCGGGCCGCTCCTCACGGAACCTGGTTCGGGCGGTGGCCGCCGAGCGCGCCGGAACGGCCTATCTGTTCACCGGCCAGGGAAGCCAGCGCCCCGGAATGGGCCGCGGCCTCTACGACGAGTGGCCCGTCTTCGCAGCGGCCCTGGACGAGATCAGCGCCGCCTTCGACCCGCACCTCGACCGCCCGTTGAAGGACCTGCTCTTCGCCGATCGGGAAAACACGGGCCGGGGCGCCGCGCTCCTCGACCGGACCGAATACGCCCAGCCCGCTCTGTTCGCCCTGGAGATCGCGCTGTTCCGGCTGCTCGGACGGCTTGCCCCGGCCCCGTCCAGGGTGGCCGGGCACTCGCTCGGCGGGCTGGCCGCCGCGCACGCCGCCGGGGTCCTGTCCCTGGAGGACGCCTGCGCCCTGGTCGCCGCGCGCGGCCGGCTCATGCAGGCCCAGCCTGAAGGCGGCGCGATGACCGCCATAGAGGCGACCGAGACCGAGGTCGCCGAAGTGCTGGCGGCGTACCGAGGAAGAGTGGATCTGGCCGCCGTCAACGGCCCACGAGCTGTGGTGATCTCCGGTGACGCCGACGCGGTCACCGAGATCGCCGCCGGGTTCACCGCGCGCGGCCACCGCACCAACCGGCTCCGGGTCAGCCACGCCTTCCATTCGCCGCACATGGACGGAGCCCTGGCCGCCTTCCGCGCGGCCCTGACCCGGGTGACCTTCCGCGAACCGGTCATCCCGCTGATCTCCGAGCTGACGGGGCGCGAGGTTTCGTACAGAGAACTGAAGGACCCCGAATACTGGGTGCGCCACCTACGGGACACGGTCAGGTTCGGCGACGTGATCTCCACCCTCCACGCCGCCGGAGTGACCACGTTCGTCGAAGTCGGCCCCGACGCCGTGCTCACCCCGATGGCGGCGCGCGCACTACCGGACGACGCGCTGGTGCTCCCGGCCCTCACCAGAGACCGCACCGAACCGGAGGCGGTGGCCTCGCTGGTCGCCCGGCTGCACGCGGCCGGCGGCGAGGTGACCTGGTCGGGCTGGTACGAAGGCCACCACGCCCCACCCGCCGACCTGCCCACCTACCCCTTCGAACGCAAACACCACTGGTGGCCGTCAGAAACCCTGTCCACCCGCCCCACCCTGTCCATCCCGGACTCCCTGGATGCCCCGGACTCCCTGGATGCCCCGGACTCCCTGGATGCCCCAGATGCCCAGAACACCTCGATCGCCGGGCCACCCCGCCCGGACGCCCAGCCGGCCGAAGTGACACTGCTCGACCTCGTGCGGGTCCACGCCGCCGAAGTGCTCGGGCATACCGCCCCCGAGCTGATCGACCCCGAGGACAACTTCCTGCACATCGGCTTCTCGTCGTTCAGCGCTCTGGAGGTCCGCAACCGGCTGTGCGAGGCGACCGGGCTGACCCTGCCGCCCGTCCTGCTCTACGACTACCCGACCCCCGCCGCCGTGGCCGGTTTCCTGGAGGAGCGGCTCGCCGTCACCACGTGACGGGCAGCCGGTGGATCCCCTGCACCGAACCGCCCGGCTTGACGCCCAGGTCCGACACCGGCTCGGTCAGGCGCAGGCCGGGCAGGCGGGTCACGAGTTCCCGCAGCCCGATCTCCAGTTCGGCGCGGGCCAGGTTCTGCCCGATGCACTGGTGCACGCCGTGCCCGAACGCCAGGTGCCCGCGCGCGTCGCGGCCGAGGTCGAGGCGGTCGGGGTCGTCGTAGACGCGTTCGTCCCGGTTGGCGGCGGCGTTCGGCAGGTAGACGCCGTCGCCCGCGCGGATGGTCACCCCGCCGACCTCGATGTCGGCCGCCGCGACCCGCTGCAGCTCGTCGGCGACCGACAGGAACCGGAGCAGCTCCTCGACGTGATCTTTGGTCCGGTCGGGGTTGTCCCGCAGGACGGCCAGCTCGCCGGGGTGCTCGAGCAGGGTCAGGATGCTCAGCGCCATCATGTTGGCGGTCGTCTCGTGCCCCGCGACCAGCAGGAACATCGAGATCGAGGCGACCTCGGCGCGCGTCAGCTGCCCGGTCGACAGCCGTTCCCTGATCAGGGTGTCGACCACCCCCTCACCCGGCTCGGCGATCTTGCGGGTGATCAGCTCGTCGAAGTAGGCGGTGAGCGCCACGGCGGCGTCGGCCGCGTCCTGGGAGGTGCTGGTCGCCAGCAGCATCTTGCTGGTCTGCGCCTCGAAGAAATCGTGGTCGCCGTACGGCACCCCGAGCAGCTCGCAGATCACGGTCGACGGCACCGCCAGCGCGAACTCGGGCACCAGGTCGGCCCCTGGCCCCTTGTCGACCAGCGCGTCGATCCGCTCGGTGACGATCCGCAGGATCACCGGCCGCAGCGCCTTGAGCCCGTTGACGGTGAAGCTCGGCGCGAGCATCCGCCGCTGCACGTCGTGCTCGGGCGGGTCCATGCCGACGAGGGCGGTGAGCTTGGCGGCGGCCATTCTCGGCACGAGCACCGGGAAGTCGGGCCGCGCCCTGTTCGACGACAGCCGGGGGTCCAGCAGCAGCGCCCGCGTCTCGGGGTGCCCGGTGATCACCCAGGCGACCCGCCCGTCGTAGAGCCGGACGGGCGCGGCCACCCCGGTGGCCCGCAGCCGCTCATACCCGGCGGGAGGGTGGTAGGGACAGCCTCGGTTCATCGGGAAGTCGGGGATCTCACTGTTCATCCGTTCCTCGCAGCCGCTCGATGGGTCCGGTGCGAGGGAGCATCTACGGCCACGCTGAAGCCGCGCTGAATTCCGGGGTTCAGGCACAGGTCGCGAGGCAGGAAGCCGCTCAGCGCGGTCAGGGAGGTCGCTCGTCGCGTTCGATGACGGCGAGGCGGCGACCCAGGAGTTCCGGGTCCCGTCACCGGACTCGGTAGATCTTCCGCGCCGTCCTCTTTGGTGGAATCGGATTGGCCCCGGGACGGTGTTCGACCAGCATCGAGGTATGGGCGTTGACACGATCTCGCGGTTGCGGGCGCGTCCGGTGGTCGTGCCCATGGCGCGGCCGCTGCGCACGGCGTCCGGGTCGGCGACGGCCGCTCCGCTCCTGCTGTTCGATGTGGTCACCGAGGGCGGGGTGATCGGGCGGTCGTACATCTTCGCCTACGACCCGGCGCTGCTCCCCGCCCTCACCTCGATCGCCGCCGAACTCGCCCCCGGCCTCGCCGGCAAGGGCGTCTCCCCCGTCAGCCGGATGCGGGAGTTCCAGGCGCGGTTCCGGCTCCCCGGCATGCAGGGACTCGTCGGCATGGTCGTGTCGGGTGTCGAGATGGCCCTCTGGGACGCCCTCGGCCGGCTCACCGCCAAGCCCGTCGCCACCCTGCTCGGCGGGGAACCCCTCCCGCTCAGGGCCTACGACAGCTACGGGATGATCGACCCCGTCCAGGAGGAGAAGGCTCTGCGGACCTCCGTCGACGACGGATTCCTCGGGATCAAAATCAAGATCGGCCATCCCGACGCCGGACAGGACGTCGAGGTCGTCCGGCGGGTCAGGGAGATCATCGGTCCCGATGTGGAGTTGATGGTCGACTACAACCAGTCCCTCACCCCGCAGGAGGCCCGCCGCCGCGTCAACGGGCTGCGCGACTTCGGCCTCTACTGGGTCGAGGAGCCCGTACCGGCCGAAGACCTCGCCGGACACGCCTACGTCCGCCGGGCGACGGGCGCCAGGATCCAGACCGGCGAGAACTGGTGGTTCCCCGGTGGCTGTCGCGCGGCCATCGAGGCGTCGGCCTGCGATTTCGCCATGTTCGACATCATGAAGATCGGCGGCTTCACCGGCTGGATGCTTGCGGCGGGCCAGGCCGAGGCTGCGTCGCTCCCCGTCTCCAGTCACCTCTTCACCGAGGCGAGCGCCCACGCCATGGCCGTCACCCCTACGGCCGACTGGATCGAGCACTTCGATCTGGCCGGGGCGATCCTGCGCGAGCCCTGCCGTCCGGCCGGGGGCCGCATCACCGCGAAAGGGCCGGGGCTGGGCCTCGACTGGGACGAGGCGGCGATCGCGACGTACACGGCAAGGTTTTGAGTCTTTCGACCATTCCTGGATTGCCCTCGAAATATCCCATGCATAGCGTTTTGAGTATGAAGATCCTGGTCGTGGGCGCCGGAGCGGTCGGCGGATATCTCGGGGGCCGGCTCGTCCAAGCGGGGCGGGACGTGACGTTCCTGGTCCGTCCCGGGCGGAGACGCCTGCTGCGGGAGCGCGGACTGCGGATCGTCGGGCTCGGCGAGGAGACCACGCTTCACCCGTACACGATCACAGCGAACGAGATCGCTCAGCCGTTCGACCTGATCCTGCTCGCCGTGAAGGCCAACGCGCTGCGCGCCGCCATCGACGACTTCGCCCCCGCCGTCGGCCCGGACACTCTCATCCTGCCGGTGCTCAACGGGATGCGGCACATCGACGTCCTGGCCGAGCGGTTCGGCGATCCGAGGGTCCTCGGCGGGGTGGTGCTGGTGAACACCACCGTCGACGCGAACGGCGACGTCCGCCGTCTCGGCGACGTGCAGAGCCTGACCTACGGCGCCCGCGAGGGGCTCGCCCCCGACCGGCTCGTCGGCACGCTCGGCGACGCCGGGTTCGCGACCTGCCAGTCCGCCGACATCGTCGCCGAGATGTGGGCCAAATGGGTCTTCATCGCCGCCACCGGCGCGGTCACCTGCCTGATGCGCGGGACGATCGGGGAGGTCGCGTCCACCCCCGGCGGAGCCGAGTTCGCCGAGGCGGTCCTGGACGAATGCGCGTCCGTCGCCGAAGCCGCCGGCCACCCGGTGCCGAAGGAGGTGCTGGAGAACACCCGCCAGACCGTCACCGCGACCCCCTCCCCGATGACCTCGTCGGCCTACCGTGACCTGGTCTGCGACCGGCCCGTCGAGGTGGAGGAGATCTTCGGCGATCTCGCGAGGCGGGCCCGCGAGCTCGGGGTGCCGGTCCCGCTGCTCGACCTGGTCACCCTCAATCTCCGCGTCTACCAGGGAAGACAGGCATGAGCCCGCAGTTCGGCGACTTCCAGAACGAGATCTACGCGGCCGGTCTGCGCGGCCTCCGGCCGGCCCTGCCGATGTCCTTCGCCGAGCTTGAGGCCAGGGCCGAGTCGGCGCTCCCGCCGTCGATCTGGTCGTATGTCGCCGGAGGCGCGGGCGACGAGCACACCCAGCGGGCCAACGTCGCGGCCTTCCGCCGCTGGGGCCTGATGCCGCGCATGCTGGTCGGCGCCGCTCAGCGCGATCTCTCCATTGATCTGTACGGAATGCGCCTGCCCACCCCCGTCTTCATGGCCCCGGTCGGGGTGATCGGCCTGTGCGCCCAAGACGGCCACGGCGATGTGGCCACGGCTCAGGCGGCGGCCCGCACCGGGGTCCCGATGATCGCCTCGACCCTCTCCGCCGACCCGATGGAGACCGTCGCCGCCGAGTTCGGCCAGACCCCCGGCCTGTTCCAGCTCTACACCCCCACCGACCGCGACCTGGCCGAGAGCCTGATCCACCGCGCCGAGGCCGCCGGTTTCCAGGGCATCGTCGTCACCCTCGACACCTGGGTGACCGGCTGGCGCCCCCGCGACCTGCGCACCGCCAACTTCCCCCAGCTCAGGGGGTTCTGCCTGGCCAACTACACGTCCGACCCGGTCTTCCGGATCGCCGGAGAGGACCCGAGAGACACCGTCGCCCGCTGGGCACAGGTCTTCGGCAATCCGCTGACCTGGGACGACCTGACCTGGCTCCGCTCGACCACCACGTTGCCGCTCATCCTGAAGGGCATCTGCCACCCCGACGACGCCCGCCGCGCCAAAGACGCGGGAGTGGACGGCATCTACTGCTCCAACCACGGTGGACGCCAGGCCAACGGCGGCCTGCCCGCCCTCGACGCCCTGCCCGGCGTGGTGGAGGCCGCCGACGGCCTGCCGGTCCTCTTCGACTCGGGCGTCCGCTCGGGCGCGGACGTGATCAAAGCCCTCGCCCTCGGCGCCACCGCCGTCGGCATCGGCCGCCCCTACGCCTACGGACTCGCGCTGGGTGGCGTCGAGGGGATCGTCCACGTGCTGCGCACCATCCTGGCCGAGGCCGACCTGATCATGGCCGTGGACGGCTATCCGACCCTGGCCGACCTGACTCCCGACGCCCTCCGCGCGGTGCCGCCGTCACCCTGACGGCGTGCTGAGGGCGGGCGCGCCCCCGCAGGGCACCCGCCCTCAGCACGCGCGGGGTCTCACATGTCGAGGGTGAGCTTCTGCCAGCCGGACCACTCCGACGGGTACGGCCCGGCGATCGCACGAGCCCGCCAGCGGACCCGCAGGCCGCCCTCGACGAGGCCCGCGGGGATGGTCACCACTGCCTGCCCACCTGACGGAATATCGTCCTGGGAGTACTCCTCCCAGATCAGACCGGTTCCCGACATCGGCGAGTCCGGATCGTATTCCATCTCGAACTCCGCCCTCAGCGAGTCGACGAACGGATGCGTCACGGTGACCCGCAGTTCGGGGGTGAGCCCCAGACTCACCGTCGTACCCCCCTCCTCGTACGACGGGACGACCTCGTGCGCGGTGACCTCCGGGGCGGCGAGGGTCTCGACGGTGCCGGAGTGCCACGATCCCCAGTCGGAGACCGTGCCCGCCCTCGTGTTGTGGGCGCGGGCCCGCCAGCGGATCTGCCAGCCCTCCTGGAGGTTCCCCGGGGGAACCTGGACCGTCGGCTTCGGCACGTTGGGGGGCGAGACGCCGGTCCAGATCAACCCGGTGCCCTGCGTGGCGGGGGCGGCGGGGTCGTGCTCGACCTCCACCTCGCCCGCCAGCCGGCCGCCGGCCGGATCGGTGGCGTTCACGTAGATGCGGGGCGTCAGCGAGGCCACCCGGGTGAGGCCGTCTTCCTGGTAGACCGGCATGAGACGCGCCTCCCGCACCTGGGGGGCCGAGACGACGTCCATGGTGACCGCGAGAAGGGGCGGGTCGTAGCTGAAGTTCTCCGACGACGTGAAGGTCCAGGAACCGTCGTTGGTGGTCTCGTCCGGAGACTGGAGCACCAGGCCGTGGTTCTCCGTGCCGCTCATCCAGTCGCCGACGATGCCCGTGACCGGCCACTCCACCGAGTCGGGGTAGACCGGGCAGCTTGAGTTGACGCCCTTGGTGGCGATCTGGGCGTCGTCGTCGGTCGAGCCGGGCTTGTTGTTCCAGTGGAGGAAGTCGGCCGCCCAGGCTCCGGTGACCCGGCGCACCTGAATCCCCTCCCCGACCACCGGCCCGCACGCGGGCGCGCGGATGCCGGTCAACGTCAGCGTGGCAGAGGTGACGACGCCCTCGGGCAGCGAGGACAGGTCGAATCTCAGGTATCCCCGGGACTGGTAACCCTTGATGTCCGTGCCCACCTGCAATTGCGACGCGCCCGGCAACGCGAGAAAGTTCTCGGTATTACCGGAGAACACCCGGATGTCGTCGTTCGGGCCGATGTACCGCACGATTTCGAGAATCGGCGGATCCGCGGCTGCGGGAAGGGGGACGGCGGCCAGTGCGGCCGCCGTCGTGAGTGTGACCATCAGGGAGAGCGCCCTCATCAGGCTCCTTGGAATGCGGAGATGATCAATGACCTCGCGCAAGGAACCTAACAAACTCTCCCATTAACCGAAATATTGACTTTCCGGCCAAGGAATTGGCAATGACCGACAAATGTCGACGTTATTCCGTCGTATCAACGGTCGCCTCCTGCCATTCCGACCATTCGCCGACGAGCAGCCCGTCCACCGTCTCGGCCCGGACCCGCCACCGGATCTGCCAGCCGTCCTCCAGCGCACCGCCGGGGACGGTCACCTTCGCGGGCGTGGCCGGCACGATGTCTCTCTGGTCCTCGCCGGTCCAGATCACCCCGGTTCCCTGCTCCGGTACGTCAGGATCGTGCGCCACCTCGAAGGCCGCGTTCAGCGAGAAGCCGAACTGGTGATACACGATGGCCCGCAGTTCCGGACCCGGGGCCGACGGCGTCGTCCGGAACCCAAACGCTTCGGGCCTGGAGGACGCCGCCGGGAACCCTGATCTCCGGCACGGTGTTGTGGAGCGGCGCGGCGACGCCGGTCCAGATCTGCCCAGTGCCCTGGTCCGGCGCGTCCGGGTCGTGCTCGATCTCCACCTGGTTCGCCCTGAGCACCGGTGTGCGCGAGGCGATCGTGGTGATCCCGCTCAACACGTGGACAGGCGCGACGGGGACCTTCTTCGACTCGACCACAGTGCCGGCCGTCAGGTAGTGCTCCTTGGAATGCGGAGATGATCAATGGCATTGCCTGAAGACGCTAACAAAATCCCTGACCAACCGAAATATTGACATTTCGTCAGATGAATCAGCAAGGACCGACAAAGTCAGCCATACGGGCCGGTCATGAGCATCCGGTCGGTCGACTTCTGGGCGCGCTCGCTCGTTTCCGGGGTCATCAGCCTGCCCGGCGAGACGTGGGTCGCGCCCGCCCGGACCAGCAGCCTCGTGCCCGGGATGTGGGCCGTGACGCCACTGCCGGGATGGGTGAAGAGGCCGAACGCACGGCCCGGCGGCGGCTTGGGGGCGGCGACCTTCGTCCACTTACCGGCGCGGCTGCGCCACAGCGGCTGGTCGAGGCCGTAGTCGAACCAGACGCCCCCGGCGCCGTCGGGCTCGATCTTCTCGGGCGGGGTGGTGCGCGGCGGGGTCCGGGTCGTCCACTTCGAGCCGCTCCGGTGCAGAACGGGCAGGCGGTCGCCGTCGAGGACCGAATAGCCCGCGAGCCACAGTTCACCGCGCTTGCCGACGGTCACGTCGTCGAGCTGGAGGACCGACCGGATGCCCGCCGGCGCGGCGACCGGCACATTCGCCAGGGCACGTCCGTTCCAGTGCAGCACGGCGGGCACGCCGCCCTCGATGTCGTCGTAGACGGCCTTGCCCGACTTGTACCGGCCGACCACCCAGACGTCATTGGCACCCCGGGCGTGGATGCCGCCGATCTCCAGCTTGGCGGGGGTGGGTACGGTGCGCCAGCTCCTGCCGTCGTACCGGAGCAGTTTCCCCTGCTCCGACACCCAGGCCCCGCCGGGGACCGCGGCGAGCAGCACATAGGCCGACTTCGACAGCGACCGCACGGCCTTCCAGCCCTTGCCGTCCCAGCGGTGAGCCTTACCCGCGGTGAGCGCCCACACGTCGCGGGGCGACGCGGCGGACAGGGCGGTGATCGGGCCGGACGGCCTCGGCATCGACCGCCAGCGCCTGCCGTCGAAATGTTCCAGCAGGTCGGGGTTGGAACCGGCGGCCCAGATGTCCTTCGGGCCCCCGGCCGCCACGTGGCCGAAGGAGTCGAAGCCCACGCGAGGCGGAAGCTGGGCATACCGCCAGGTCGAAGCCTCGGCGCTCACGGCCGGCACTACGCCGGAACCGCCCGCCAGAACCGCAGCGATCACGACCGCCCACATGTCTACCCCCGGTGCTCCGTCAGAGGGGTGAGGCTAACAAGGATCACGACGGCGGCGTTGTCCTAGCGCGCCCGGTTCTCCGGGAGAGCGACACCGCCGCGAGCGCCGGCATCGCCCCCACGCCGACGACGGCCGGCGTGTGCAGCCCGGTCCGGAACTGGCCGAGGGGCTACGTGCTCTGGTGAAACCCACCGGGTGATCCACCGTGTGACATGGTGTTCCATCCGGGTGGACCGGTGAGGGAACGCCTTCCCTGATGTGAGATCGATGAAGATTCTGGCCGCCGTGATGGCGGTCGTGGCGGCGCTCGCCGCGTTCACTCCTGAACCGCAATGGGCCGGGACGAAATTCTGGGCCTGGGGGCTCAACACCAGCGGCCAGTTCGGCAAGGGAACCACCACCGACAGCTCCGTCCCGGTGCTCGTCGGCCGGTTGCCCGCCGGCCGCCCGCACGGCACGGCGCGCATCCAGCAGGTGGCGGCCGGCGGCACCTTCAGCGCCGGGGTCAACGACCGGGGGTACGTGTTCCAGTGGGGCAGCCTGCCCGGCGTGGTCGACGCGACCGTCCCGCAGGGGGTCGGCGGGCTGCCCCCCGTCACCGCGGTCTCCGTGGGAGATCGGCACATCCTGGCGCTGTCCGTGGACGGGACCGTCTGGGCCTGGGGCGACAACACCTACCGCCAGCTGGGTGACGGTACGACCACCAGCAGGCCCGACCCGCGCATGATCGCCGGACTGACCGGCGTGCGCAGCGTGTCGGCCGGATACCGCTACAGCCTGGCCGTCAAGACCGACGGCACCGTCTGGGCCTGGGGCCACAACGGCTTCGCCGAACTCGGCGACGGCACGACCGTCAACCGGCCCACTCCCGTCCAGGTCACCGGCATCTCCGGGGTCCGGACCGCCCTCGCCTCCCGCAGCGGCGTCCACTCCGCCGCGGTGAAGACCGACGGAACGGTGTGGACGTGGGGCAGCAACGCCTCAGGTCAGCTCGGCATCGGGGCGGCCCCCCGGTCGTACGTGCCGGTTCGGGTGCCCGGCATCACCGACGCCCAGATGGTCATGCCCGGCGAGAAGTCGACGTTCGCCATCGCCGCAGGCCGTCTGTGGGCCTGGGGCGACAACACCAGCGGACGTCTCGGCGACGGCACCACCACGGCCAGGCGCACCCCCACGATCACCCCGATCATGGGCCTGACCTGGGCCGACCCCGGCATGGGCGGCACCTCGGCCGGAACCACGGCCGACGGCACCGTGCTGACCTGGGGCGACAACACCGCCGGCGCCCTCGGCACCGGCTCCACCCAGCCCTTCTCCCTGACCGCCCACCCGGCCGCGATGACCTCGACGGTGAGCACCATCTCCGTGGGCCGTTCGACCACCCTGGTCGTCGTCGGCACGCAGACACCCGACCCGACGCCGACGAGCGGGCCGAGCCCGCCGACCGTGGTGCTCGTCCCCGACGTGACCGGCCTGTTCGAGGACACCGCGGTCAGCCGGATCACCACCGCGGGCCTGAACCTCGGCGCGGTGTTCCGCGTCGTCGACCGGCTGTGCAACGACGTCGACCAGGTGACCGATCAGAGCCCGGACGCCGGCACGCCGGTGGCACGCGGCTCCGAGGTCGACATCACCGTCGCCATCGAACCGTCGGGACCGTGCCCGTGATCAGCAGGAAACCGAAGCAGACCGCCCCGCCCACGCGCAACGACCAGCGTCGCCCGAAACCGGCGCCCGCGCCGAGGCCGACCGGACCGAAGGGCAGAACCGCAGCCCACGACCGGTAGGTTGGCCCGGTGACGCTACCCCGTTCCGTCGAAGAAGCCGTCAACGCCGAGGCGTCCGGTCAGGTTCTGCACTACCTCTTCTTCTGGGGCCATCGTCCCCCTCGCGACGGCGGTGTGGGCGCGGGCTGCCTCAGCCAGTGGTGGGAGGCCGGTTTCACCGAAGACGGCCACCTCTTCCCCACGGCCGAGCACTACATGATGGCCCACAAGGCCTGGCTCTTCGGCGACGAGGAGACGGCCGCCAAGGTCCTCGCCGCACCCAGCCCCGGCGAGGCCAAGGAACTGGGCCGCAGCGTGCAGGGCTACTCCGACAAGATCTGGACCGCGCAACGGTCCGGCATCGTGGTCCGCGGCAGCATCGCGAAGTTCACCGCCCACCCTGACCTGCGCGACTTCCTGCTCGGCACCCGCGACCGGGTGCTGGTGGAGGCGAGCCCCTACGACCGCGTCTGGGGCATCGGCGTGACGGCGACCGCCGAGAAGGCGGCCTCCCCCAAGACGTGGAAGGGCCTTAACCTCCTCGGCTTCGCCCTCATGGACGCCCGCGACGCGCTGAGCTAGACGATCCTGCCCGACCAGTAACTGGAAACGGCCTTGAAGACAGACCACGCGTCGCCGTCGAAGTAGGGCGACACCGCCGTGTCGGTCACGCCGTCGCCGTCGGTGTCGGCCACGCCGATGGTGACGCCGTTGAGGTAGCCGAGCCCGCCGGCGTGATCGGCCAGCCACGACGACCCGAGTGCCCCCTCACCCGTCCAGGCCGAGTCGACCCCGACCGGCCGGTCGGAGGGGAGATGGGTGAGGTCGACCGGGAACCTCGGCCCGGTCGCGTGCTCCAACGTCGGCCCCTGGTAGCCGAAGACGTCGACCCCCGGAGACAGGGGCCGGTTGAAGGTCATCCCCTGCCCGCCCACGTTGTCGACCAGTCGTCCGGCGTCGACGAGCGTGTCGTCTGCCGACAGGGTCACCCCGTGATGAACGATGGCGAACACGTAGGCGCGGTCGTCGTCGCGCAAACATCATTCGATCACATGTTCGATATCGGCAGGGTCATCGTCATCGTCAGCCCTCCCCCGGGCGTCTCGTCCGGGGTGAGGGCACCGCCCATCGCCTCCGCGAGCCCGCGTGACAGGGCCAGCCCGAGCCCGACCCCCGAGTGGTTGTCCCGGTCGCCGAGGCGCTGGAACGGCTGGAAGACCTGGTCGTGGGCCTCCGGCGGGATGCCGGGGCCCCGGTCGACCACCCGGATCTCCACCTTGTTGTCATGTGAGCTCGCGGTGAGCAGCACGTAGCCGGGGCTGTAGCGGACCGCGTTCAGGACCAGGTTCGCCAGCACCCGTTCCAGCAGCGCCGGGTCGGCGCTCACCTCGGGCAGGTCGTCGGGTACGTCGATCCGCACCGGCAGGTCTTCGAGCGCGCGGGGCAGGACCTCGGCCAGCGCGACCGGCTCCAGGGAGACGCCGAGCACCCCGGCCTGCAAGCGGCTCATGTCGAGGAGGTTCTCCACCAGCCGGGTCAGCTTCACCAGGGACTCGTCGGCGGTTTCGAGCAGTTCGGCCTCATCGGAGGCCGACCACGTCACGTCGGTGCTGCGCAGGCTCTCGACCGCCGCTTTGGCCGAGGCCAGCGGGGTGCGCAGGTCGTGGCTGACGGCGGCGAGCAGCGCGGTGCGCATGCGGTCGGCCTCGGCCAGCGGTTTGGCCTGTTCGGCCTCCGCCACCAACCGGCGCTGGCGCAGCGCGACGGCCGTCTCGGCGGCGAAGGCCTCCAGGACGCGGCGGTCGGAGGCGCCGAGCAGACGGCCTCTGACGGCCAGGACCAGTTTCTCGTCGATCACCACGTCGGTGTCGGCGACGCCGGGGCTCGTGCAGGGCACGCCTCCGGCGGCGGCGACGATGCGCCACGCCTCGGGGTCGGCGCGGTCGTCGGGGGCCGGTGGAGATCGGCGTTCGAGCAGGGTGACCGAGGTCAGGCCGTAGGTCTCGCGGAGGCGGGCCAGCAGGGAGGGCAGGGCGGCCTCGCCGCGCAGGACGTGGCCCGCCAGGGTCGACAGGACCTCGGCGTCGGCGCCCGCCATCGCGGCCTCGCGCGTCCTCCTGGCCGCCAGGTCGACGACGAGGCTCACCAGGACGGCGACCAGGACGTACACGAAAAGAGCGAACAGGTTCTGCGGGTCGGCGACCGTGAACTTGTCGATCGGCGGGGTGAAGAAGTAGTTGAGCAGCAGGAAGCCGAAGACGGCGGCGGTGATGGCGGGCCACATGCCGCCGACCAGGGCGACGATCACGACCATCAGCAGGAACAGCAGGATCTGGCCGGACAGTGCGAGCAGGTCGCGCAGCGGATAGACCAGGGCGGTCAGCGCGGGCATGCCGGCCAGCGCGGTCACCCATCCGGCGATGCGGCGGGTGAGGGTCAGCGCGGCCCGTGAGCCGGGTCGCGGCAGGCCCCGCCGCGCCTGCTGGTGAGTGATCATGTGGACGTCGATCGAGCCCGACCGCGCGATCGTCTCGGCCCCGACCCCCCGGAACAGGATCTGGGCCAGCCGCCCCCGCCGGGACGCGCCCAGCACGAGCTGGGTCGCGTTCACCCCGCGCGCGAAGTCGAGCAGCGCCCGGGGCACGTCGTCGCCGACGACCTGGTGATAGGTCCCGCCCAGCGATTCGACCAGGGCCCGCTGCCGGGCCAGGTGGGCGGGGTCTCCGCCGATCAGGCCGTCGCCCCGGGTGACGTGGACGCCCAGCAGGTCGGCCCCCTTGGTGCGGGCGGTCACCCTGGCGGCGCGGCGGATCAGCGTGTCGCCCTCGGGGCCGCCGGTCAGCGCCACGACGACGCGTTCGCGCGCCTCCCACGTGGTGGCGATGCCGTGTTCGGCGCGGTAGCGGTCGAGCTGGTCGTCGACCCGCCCGGCGACCCAGAGCAGCGCCAGTTCCCGCAGCGCGGTCAGGTTGCCGACGCGGAAGTAGTTGGACAGCGCCGCGTCGACCTTCTCGGGCGCGTAGACGTTGCCGTGGGCCATCCGGCGGCGCAGCGCCTCGGGCGACATGTCGACCAGCTCGATCTGGTCGGCCCTGCGGACCACCTCGTCGGGCACCGTCTCCCGCTGCGGCACGCCGGTGATCTCCTCGACGACGTCGTTGAGCGACTCCAGATGCTGCACGTTCACCGTGGTGACGACGTCGATGCCGGCGTCGAGCAGCTCCTCGACGTCCTGCCACCGCTTGGCGTTGCGGGAACCCGGCACGTTGGTGTGGGCGAGTTCGTCGACCAGGGCCACCTTCGGACGGCGGGCCAGCACGGCGTCGACGTCCATCTCGGCGAAGACCGCGCCCCGATGGACGAGTTCACGGCGCGGCACCGTCTCCAAGTCGGCCAGCAGCGCGGCCGTCTTCGGCCGGGCGTGCGTCTCGACCAGGCCCACGACGACGTCACGGCCCCGTTCGAGGGCGCGGCGGCCCTCGCCGAGCATCGCGAAGGTCTTGCCGACGCCCGGCGCCGCACCCAGGTAGACGCGGAGCCGTCCCCGGACCGTCATCCGCCGAAGTCACCTGCTCGGACGCCAGTACGGCGGCGGAAAGCGGCGCGGACCTCCCCGGCCGGGCGGTCGCGTTCCCTCCCGGCGCGGACGGCCCGGAGGCCGGCGCTCACGCTCGGTCGCTGTCGGGCGCATTCGACGTTCACCTCCCGATGTTCTCAGGTCACCCCACATGGACGTGTGGCCTCCTCAGCGGATCGGGCTCGGCCAGCCGGAGCACCTCGCGGGTCAGCGGAGGCACGTCGCCGCCGCCGAAGATCAGATAGCGGAGCATCTGGGTGATCGGGTTGCCCTCGGTCCAGTGGAAGTAGATGTTGGGCACCCGGCCGGTCCGGTCGCGCAGGTAGAGCAGCAGCGCGGCCAGCGCGTTGGGCACGGTCGCGCTCACCACGACCAGCACCTTGTTCCCGTACCGCTCCTCGCCGCGCACGTAGAGTTCGGTCTCGAACTCCGACGCGTCGTTGATCGTGACCTCGACGAAGATCGCCTGCTCGGAGGCGCGCAGCCGGTGCATGAACCAGTTCTCGCGCAGCTTGTCGTTGTATTCGGCCTGGTCGCGGCGCTGCGGCTCGTTGGCGATGAGGTGCAGCTCACCGGAGCAGCACTCGTTGACGAACTGCTCGGCCAGCGAGTCGAGCCGCACCCGCGTCACCCGCAGTTCGGTCGACCGGGTGGCCCGCGAGATCAGCGAGGTGACCACGATGGCCACGATGAAGAAGCCGGCGATCTTCACCCCGTCGGGCCGCTCGATGACGTTGTCGACCAGGGTGTACGTGAGCACCGCGCTGATGATCCCGAAGATCCACGACGCCCGGCGCCGCCCCTTCGCCCGGGTCGACAGCGCGCTCGCGACGGCGGCCGACAGCATCAGCACCAGCACGCCGGTGGCGTACGCGCCCGCCTGCTGGTCGACGCTCGCGTCGAAGAGGAACGTGATCACGAACGCGATGGCGATGAGGATCAGCACCAGCGGCCGGACGGCGGAGGCCCACTCGGGGGCCATGCCGTACCTGGGCAGGAATCTGGGCACCAGGTTGATCAGCCCGGCCATCGCCGAGGCGCCGGCGAACCAGAGGATGGCGATGGTGCTGACGTCGTACAGGGTGCCGAACCACTCGCCGAGATAGGCGTGCGCGAGATAGGCGAGCGCCCGGCCGTTGGCCTTGCCGCCCTCCTGGAACTCGGGCGCCGGGATGAGCAGCGTCGTGACGAAGCTGCTGAGGATCAGGAACACGCTCATGATCAGCGCGGCCGTGGTGAGCATCTTCCTGGCCGACCTGATCCGGCGCGGGATGTCGCCCCTGATCACCGGCATCACCGCGACCCCGGTCTCGAACCCGGACAGGCCCAGCGCCAGGCGGGGCATCACCAGCAGCGCCAGCCCGATCATGGCCAGCGGTGAGGCGTGCCGGGCCTCCAGCAGCCGGTCCCACTCGCCGAACACGGCCGGGTTGGCGACGACGTGCTCGATGCCCACCGCCACGACCACCGCGTTCAGTGCCAGATAGGCCACGACCAGCACCGTCGCCACGCCGACGGCCTCGGTGAACCCGGCCATGAAGATCGCGCCGAGCGCGGCCAGCAGCACCAGGGTGATCGGGATCTCCTGGCCGTCGAGCCAATCGGGCGCGAACGGGTTCTCGATGATGTGGGCGGTCGCGTCGGCGGCCGACAGGGTCATCGTGATGACGAAGTCGGTGCCCGCGAAGCCGAGGAGGCAGAGCACGAAGAGCTTCCCCTGCCAGGCCGGGACGAGCCGCTCCAGCATCGCGATGGAGCCCGCGCCGTGGGGGCTCTGTCCGGCGACGTACCGATAGACCGGCAGCGCGCCGAACAGGGTCAGCGCGACAAGGAACAGCGTCGCGACCGGTGACAGCGCGCCGGCCGCGAGCGCGGCGATGCCCGGCTGGTAGCCGAGCGTGGAGTAGTAGTCGACGCCGGTCAGGCACATGACCCGCCACCAGGCGTGCTTCGCCTCCGGGCCGTGCTCCAGCTGCCCCCGATCGGCCGTGAGCCCGTTCAGGAGCCACCCCCGCAGGGTCACGGCCACCCCTTCGTCCGACGCCGGGGGAGCTTTCTCATGATCGCAGGCACTACTACGGCCGGGGTCACGTACGTCCCATTTCGCCGGAAAGGCTCCTGGGGGAACCGCTGCGCGGGGTCGGCGCTGGAAAAAATGTCGGCAGGACGTGCCAGAGTTGTCGTCACCGAAAATCTGTTCGAAGGAGCTCACATGCTCACGACCGACTACCTGCCGGGCGCCCCCTGCTGGGTCGACCTGGGTTCGCCCGGCACCGGCGCCTCGGCCACGTTCTACGCCGCCGTGCTCGACTGGGAGTTCCGGTCGGCCGGGCCCGACGCGGGCGGCTACGGCTTCTTCCTCCACGACGGCAAGATCGTCGCCGCGGTCGGCCCGCTGACCGAAGAAGGCGCGGGCTCCGCCTGGACGATCTATTTCGCCACCCCCGACGCCGACGACGCGGCCGCCCGCGCCGAGAAGGCCGGCGGCACCGTCCGGGTGGCCCCCTACGACGTGTTCGACCAGGGCCGCGCCGCCGCGCTGACCGACCCGGCCGGGGCCGACTTCGCTATCTGGCAGGGCCGGGGCCGCAAGGGCCTCGACGCCGTGACCGAGCCCGGCAGCCTCGGCTGGACCGAGCTCTATGTCGCCAGCCCGCCCTCCGTGGCGCCGTTCTACGCGGCGGCCCTCGACCACCAGTCGATCGAGGCCACCGTCGCCGGGGTCGGCTACACCACGATCCGGCTGCCCGGCGGCGACCGCCCGACGATCGGCGGCGTGATCACCCTCAACCCGGGCACCAAGCCGTTCTGGCTGCCCTATTTCGAGGTCAGAGACGTCGACGCGGCCGTCGAGGCGACCGTCACCGAGGGCGGCACCATCCTCGACCCGCCCGTCTCGGTCGAGACCGTAGGCCGGTTCGCCGTGCTGGCCGACCAGTTCGGCGCCCGCTTCGCCGTGATCACCAGCGTTTGAGCCAGATGATTTAACACACGGACCTCCCGTTTCACATCGTGTTCACAAACGGGCAATGGACATGAAATGGCTTCTTGGGAATCTCGGCGTGGCGGCCATCGACCCCGGTCCGCCTCCAGGGAAGGAAAAGACGTGGCGTTCAAGGCCGAGTACATCTGGATAGACGGCACCGAGCCGGTCGCGAAGCTCCGGTCCAAGACCCGGGTGCTGGCCGACGGTGCCGACCTCCCCACCTGGGGCTTTGACGGTTCGAGCACCAACCAGGCCGAGGGTCACGACTCCGACCGCGTGCTGAAGCCGGTCTTCTCGTGTCCCGACCCCATCCGGGGCGGCGACAACGTGCTGGTGCTGTGTGAGGTCTACAACGTCGACGGCTCGGCCCACCCGAGCAACCACCGCGCGCTGCTGACCCCGATCGCCGAGCAGTTCGAGGCGCAGGAGTCCTGGTTCGGCATCGAGCAGGAATACACCTTCTTCAAGGACGGCCGCCCCTACGGCTTCCCGGTCGGCGGCTTCCCCGGCCCGCAGGGCCCTTACTACTGCGGCATCGGCGCCGACGAGGTCGTCGGCCGTGACATCGTCGAGGCCCACCTCGACGCCTGCATCGAGGCCGGCCTGAAGATCTCCGGCATCAACGCCGAGGTCATGCCCGGTCAGTGGGAGTTCCAGATCGGCCCGGCCGGCCCGCTCGAGTGCTCCGACCACATGTGGATGGCGCGCTACCTGCTCTACCGCATCGCCGAAGACTACGGCGTGTCGGCCACGCTCGACGCCAAGCCCGCCAAGGGTGACTGGAACGGCGCCGGCGCCCACACCAACTTCTCCACCAAGGCCATGCGCGAGGGCTACGACGCGATCATCGCGGCGTGCGAGGCGCTCGGCGCCGAGGGCAAGGTCGAGGAGCACATCGCGGGCTACGGCTTCGGCATCGAGCAGCGCCTCACCGGTCTCCACGAGACCGCGCCCTACAACGTCTACAGCTACGGCGTGTCGAACCGGGGCGCCTCGGTGCGCATCCCGTGGCAGGTCGAGGTCGACAAGAAGGGCTACATCGAAGACCGGCGTCCCAACGCCAACATCGACCCCTACATCGTCACCCGCCTGATCACCAACACCTGCTGCTCGGTCCTGGAGGCCAAGGGCCTGGTGTAGTCACCACCCCGCAGTCATGAACACGGCCCCTCCACGCGGAGGGGCCGTTTCGGCATCCGCACGCAAGCCGCGGGTTTCTGATGACGCGGCGTATGACGACCGCCGGGCCGGGACGACAGCGGAAAGACGTCCCAGATCAGAATCGCATTGCCCAAATGCGCCAACCCTGACGGCGGACCGCAAGAACCGCACGTCAGGCCGTCACGATTTGCATGACTATGCGTCGAAAGTATCGGTGATGCGAGATATTGCCGGGCATCGTTTTCGTGGTAGCTGTACAGTCGCTGTGAGATAGCAGGCAAGTGATCATGGTGCCGCCGATGAATGATCATTCTGCCCCCCTGGTCGGCCGGCGGGACGTGCTGAATGATCTTCGGGGGTCGCTGGACGCAATCGTGAGCGGGCAGTTCCGGCTGCTCGCGCTCGTCGGCGAGCCCGGCGCCGGGAAGACCCGGCTGCTGGCCGAGCTGGAGAGACTGGCCGACGCTCAGGGCTGCCTCACGCTGTGGGGCAGGGCCGCCGAGTTCGAGCAGGTCATGCCGTTCTCCGCGCTGGTCGACGCGCTCGACGGCCACCTGGAGTCCATCGAGAACGACGACCCGCTGCTGGCCTCGGTGTTCCCCGCGCTCGGCGCGACGGCCGAGCCCTCCGACGACGTCTCGGCGCTGGTCCGCTACCGCCTCTACCGCTCCGTCGCCCAGTTGCTGACGCGCATCGCCCGCCCGGCGGGGCTGGTGCTGGTGCTCGACGACGTCCACTGGGCCGACGAGGCCACGATCGAGTTCCTCGACCACGTCAGCCGCCACTCCCCCAAGGCGCGGCTGATGGTCGTGGTGGCGTACCGGCCGAAGCAGGCGCCGCCCAAGCTGGCCGTCGGCGGGTCCCGCGTCCCCATCGGGCCGCTCTCGGAGGAGGAGGCGGGCGAACTGCTCGGCCCCGGCGTGAGCCGGAGCCGCAAGAAGGCCCTGTACGACGCCAGCGAGGGCTACCCCTTCTATTTACAGGCCCTGGCGCGAGTCGAGGCGGGCGACCTGCCCGGCTCCAAGAACGACGCGCTCGCCCTGGAGCTGCGCGACCTGTCCGGCGACGCCCTGAAGGTCGCCCAGGGCGCGGCGGTGGCCGCCGACGAGTTCGAGGCCGAACTGGCCGCCGTGGCCGCCAAGGTGCCGATCGCCACCGCGCTCGACGCCCTCGACGAACTCGCCGACCGCGACCTGGTCCGCCCCGTCGGCGGCCGGTTCCGGTTCCGGCACCCGCTCGTCCGCCAGGCCGTGTACGAATCGACCAAACCCGGCTGGCGGCTGTCGGCCCACCAGCGGATCGCCGAGCGCCTGGCCGCCGTTGACGCGCCCGCGCCGCTGCGTGCCCACCATGTGGAACGCTCTGCCTCCTTCGGCGACCGCGACGCGGTGGACGTCCTGGTCAACGCCGCCCGCCAGGTCTCCACCACCGCCCCGGCGACCTCGGCCCACTGGCTGCAGGTGGCCCTCGGGCTGCTGCCCGACTCCACCGACCGGCTCGACCTGCTGCTGGAACTGGCCCGCAACCAGACCGTGAGCGGCCAGCTCACCGAGGCCCGGACGACCGCCTACGAGGTCCTGCGGCTGCTGCCGCGCGACGACTACGCCCGCCGGGCCCAGGCCGCCCGGTTCTGCGCCCTCGTGGAGCGGCTGCTCGACCGGCCGGGCGAGGGCCGGGCCGTGCTGGTCTCCGAACTGCGCGAGATCCCCGAGCCGCGCCTCCCCGCGGCGCTGCCGATGCGCCTGCGCCTGGTCGCAGAGAGCCTCATGCGCGGCGACCACCGGGCCGCCCAGGCGGTGCTCGACTTCATGCCTGAAGACACCGACGACCCCGGCCTGCGGCTGGCCATCGCGATGCTGCGCCCGATGACGGCCTACGCCGGGCACCGCGTCGAGGAGGCGCTGCGGCACGTCGCCGCCGCGCAGGCGCTGGCCGACGCGACCCCGGAGATCCACCAGCTCGCCTGGATGGACACGGTCGCCTGGATGAGCTGGTCGGAGATCTGGCTCGGCCACCACCGCCCGGCGCTGGCCAGGCTGGAGCGCGCCATCGCGGCGGTGAAGGCGACCGGCCAGACGTTCATCCTGACCAACATGCTGGCCGGGCTGGGCAACCTGCACGGCGTGTTCGGCAGCATCCCCGAGGGCCAGGTCGCCGCCGAGGAGTCGGCCGAGATCGCCCTGCTGCTCAACTCCGGGTACGCCAGCGTCGTCGCCCTGGCCCAGCAGAGCCTGCTGGCCGGCGCCGCCGGCGACGAGGAGGACGCCATCCGCCTCGGCCACGCCGCAGCCACGTCGGGCTTCAGCACCACCGAGTGGCACGGCGCCCAGGCCCGCTACGCCTACGCCACCGCGCTGGCCCGCGCCGGGCGGCTCGACGAGCAGGCCATCGCGGCGGTCGAGGAGGCGTACACCGGCGACCGGCTCGAGGAGTTCAGCATGCTGGCCTTCTGCGAGACGATGGCGGCCGCCCACGCCGCCAGGAGCGAGGCGAAGGAGGCGGCCGACTGGGCCGAGCGGGCGGCCGGGATGGTCCGCCCCGAGCTCGAGTTCACCGACGGCCTGGCCCGCCTCGCCCGCGCCCACGCGACGCTCGACACCGAGGCCGAGGAGCTGGCCGTCACCGCCGCCGAGATCCTGACCAAAGCCGGCCGCCGCTACGACGCCGGGCGGGCCCTGCTGCGGGCGGGCACGGCCTGCGTCGACGGCGGCAGGAAACGCGCCGCGCTGCCCTACCTGGAGGCGGCGTGCGACATCTTCACCACGTGCGGCGCGCGCGGCCTGGCCGCCACGACGATCAGGGAGCAGCGCCGGGCCGGCAAACGGGTGGCGGCGGCGCGGGCCGCCGGGGCCCACGGGCTGACCGGGCGCGAGCTGGAGATCGCCCGCCTGGTCGCGGAGGGGTGCGGCAACCAGCAGATCGCCGACCGCCTGCACATCTCGGTACGCACCGTGGAAACCCATCTGACCAGGGCGTTCGAGAAGCTCGGCGTGAGCTCTCGCGGCAGTCTCACGGCCACGCTCGCACAGCTCGGCTGAATGTACGAGTTTTCCACGATGTAGGGGTGTGCCCCCTATTGGCATTGTGGTTCCGAGAGGAGGCGGACTCATGCGCATAGCCCGGTTCACCAACGACGGCGTCAGCGACGCCGAGATCAGCATGTACCCGTTCCCGACCGACGACGGTCTGGGCCTGGAACTGACGAGGTTCTTCCGGGCCGATTCCGACGACGTCGTGCTGCTGCTGCACGGTCTGCCCGCCTCCACCGACATGTTCATCATGCCGGAGCACACGAACCTGGTGACCTACCTGCTCAACAACGGGCTGACCGACGTCTGGTCACTCGACTTCCGGATGAGCTGCCGCCACCCGTACGACACCGAGACCCACCGCTTCACCCTCGACGACATCGCGCTGTTCGACCACCCGGCCGGGCTGGCCGAGCTGCGCCGGCACATCGGGCCGCACAAGCGCATCCACGTCATCGCGCAGTGCCTCGGGTCGGTGTCGTTCATGATGAGCCTGGCCGCCGGCCTGGTCGACGGGATCAGCAGCGTCACCTCCAACAGCGTCGCCCTGTCGATCCGGGTGCCGACCTGGTCGAAGCTGAAGCTGGCGTTCGGGCCGGGCTTCTTCGACTACATCGCCGGGGTGCCGTTCCTCGACCCCCGGTTCGGCGACGCGCCGGTCATGACGCGCGGCTGGATGATCTCCCGGATGGTGTCGCTGTTCCACCGCGAGTGCGACGTGCGCTCCTGCCACATGATCAGCTTCATGTGGGGCGCGGGGAACCCCGGGCTGTGGAGCCACGAGAACCTGGCCGAGGAGACCCACCACCGGGTGGCCGACCTGTTCGGCGCCAACGGCGTCCACTACTACCGCCACATGCGGAGGATGTCCCGCGCCGGCCACGCCGTCAGGCACGACGACAGGTTCCGCGAGCTACCCGAGGACTATCTGAAGGCGGCGTCCGACATCGACGTGCCGGTGCTGTTCCTCACCGGCGACCGCAACCACGTCTTCACCGACTCCAACATCGTCTGCCACGACGTCATGTCGAAGCAGAACCCGGGCCTGCACGAACTCCAGATCCTCCCCGGCTACGGCCACGTCGACCCGATCATCGGCAAGAACGCCCACCGCGACGTCTTCCCGCACATCCTCGAGTTCATCCAGAAGCACGGGAGCGCCCGTGGAGCACGTTGACGCGGTCGTCGTCGGCTCCGGCTTCGGCGGCGCGGTGGCGGCCTACCGGCTGGCCGAGGCGGGCCTGTCGACGGTCGTGCTCGAACGCGGCCGCCCTTACGCTCCCGGCGACTTCCCCCGCAGCCCCGCCCAGATGGGCCGGGCGTTCTGGGACCCGGCCGAGGGCCTGCACGGCATGTACGACGTGTGGAGCTTCGGCGCGTGCGACTCGATCGTCTCCAGCGGCCTCGGCGGCGGCTCGCTCATCTACGCCAACGTGCTGCTGCGCAAGGACGAGAAGGCGTTCGTGCACGAGTCGCCGCTGCCCGGCGGCGGCTACGAGCACTGGCCGATCTGCCGGGACGACCTGGAGCCCCACTACGACGAGGTCGAGCGGATGCTCGGCGCCACCACCTACCCGCTCGACCGCCCGGCCTACCGCGACACGCTGAAGACGCGGGTCATCCAGGACGCCGCGGCCGAGCTGGGCCTCGACTTCTCGCTGCCGCCGCTGGCGGTCAGCTTCGCCCCCAAGCCCGGCGCCGAGCCGGGCCTGGGCCTCCCGATCATCGAGCCCGAATACGGCAGCCTGCACGCCACCGGCCGCAAGACCTGCGTCCTGTGCGGCGAGTGCAACATCGGCTGCAACGTGGGCGCCAAGAACAGCCTCGACCACAACTATCTGGCCGCCGCGCGCCACAAGGGCGCCGACATCCGGACGTTGCACGAGGTGAAGTCGATCAAGCCGCGCACGGGGGGCGGCTATGACATCGGCTACGTACAGCACGACCCGGCGACCGGCCCGCACACGATCAGCTGCGACGCGCTGATCCTGGCGGCCGGCACCTACGGGACGGTCAAGCTGCTGCTGTCGAACCGGCACGAACTGCCCGGCATGAGCCACATGCTGGGCACCCGGTTCTCCGGCAACGGCGATCTGATCGCGTTCCTGCTGCGGACCAAGGACCGTCCGGTCGCGGCGTCGAGGGGGCCGGTCATCACGAGTGTGGTCAAGTTGCCGGGGTCGGCGTACATCCAGGAGGGCGGCTTCCCCGCCTTCGTCGACTGGATAGCGGAGGCCGCCGACGTCGGCGACGAGTTCAAGCGGGCGGTCAGGTTCGCGCTGGAGCGCGTACGGGGCCTGGTCACCCGCGACCACAATCTGTCGGCCGAGATGGCCCGCCTCATGGGGAGAGGCGAGCTCTCGGACCGGTCCCTGCCGATGCTGGCGATGGGCCGCGACGTGCCCGACGGCATTCTGCGGCTCTCGGGCGACCGGCTGGTTCTCGACTGGACGGCCGAGACCAGCGACGCATATTTCGACCAGGTGCGCGGCGCGATCCGCCGGATCGGCGATGTGCTGGGCGCCGACTACTCCGACGCGCCGCTGAAGCGGGTGGTCACCGTCCACCCGCTCGGCGGCGCGCCGATGGGCCGCCACATCGGCGAGGGCGTCATCGACGGCGACGGCCAGGTCTTCGGCCACGAGGGCCTGTACGTCGCCGACGGCGCCGCCATGCCCGGCCCGGTGGGGGCCAACCCGGCCCTGACCATCGCGGCCATGGCCGACCGGCTGGCCATCCGGCTGGCAGACCGAATGAACACGACCAAGAAGGCACGTCTGATGGGAATCCGCACAGTCACCTCGCTCTCCTTCACCGAGGAGATGCGCGGGTCGCTCGACGGCAGCGACCCGATCAGCTTCCGGATCACCATCACGGCCGACGACGTCGACCGCTTCCTCGGCGAACCGGACCACACGGCCACGGTCGAGGGATGGATAGACGCCGCTGTCTGCGGGGGCCGGCGTCCCATCGAGCGGGGCTGGTTCAACCTCTTCGCACCCGGAGAGGCCACCGATCGGCGGGAGATGCGGTATCTGCTGCACTTCCACGACGGCGAGGGCCAGCCCCGCACACTGGCGGGCGTCAAACACGTCGAGCACGGCCCGCCCACGCGGCTCTGGCTCGACACCTCTACCCTGCACACGAGGCTGCTCGAAGGCCACGTACAGGAAGACGACCCGGCCAAGCCGCTCGGCTCGGGCACGATGCACATCTCGCCGTCAGATCTGGCACGCATGCTGACGACGTTCAAGACCACCGGCCCGAACGGCCTGGCGACACTGGCCCGCTTCGGCAGCTTCTTCCTCGGCGAGCTCTGGGACATCTACGGCCCTGGGCGCTAGGCCGCGGCCGGGGCGCGGGCGTTTTAAGGGGACCGCGTCCCGGACCGCTCCTACGACCCGGGGCGCAGCCCCGCCCACGGGTCGAAATCGACTTCCAGGGGTTCCTGCGGGGGCCTCAGGTCTTCCGGCACGTGCTGGAGATTGATCCGGATCCGGGTCCAGGTGGACGAGCGGCCGCGCATGGAGTCGACGAGGACGTCGGCGGGTTCGAGCAGCGCGGCCGCTTCCGGATGCCTGCCCTTCCAGTTGTCCAGGGCCTTCACCGCGTCGTCCTTCTTCTCCGCGCGGGCGATCTCGATGAGCGGCATCGTCGGCTCTCGACGGCCGGCGCCCTTCGGGTTCTTCGGGCGCGGTCCCTGCGCTTTGGACAGTGCCAGAAGCGAATCGAGCGAGCCCTCGACGCCGTCCATGGCCGCCCAGGGGTCGCCCCGCTCCTCGAAGCGGGCCGTCACCACTTCCATCGTGTACGTCTCGGGATCGCACCCCGGCACCTCGTCCCACGCCAGCGGGGTCGACACCCGGCCGGTCGGGCGGACGGAGTAGGCGCTGACGGTGGTGCGGTCGCGGGCGTTCTGGTTGAAGTCGACGAAGACGCCCTGGCGCTCCTCCTTCCACCAGTGGGAGGTGGCGATCCCGGGCGCCCGGCTCTCGACCTCGCGGGCCACCGCCTCGGCGGCCTTGCGCACCTGCGGATAGGTCCAGCCGGGCGTGATCGGCGCGTAGACGTGGAATCCGCGCGATCCGGAGGTCTTCGGGAAGGGCGTCAGCCCGTGTTCGGTGAGCACGTCGCGGGCCTGGAGCGCGACCTCGATGATCTCCTCCCACGGCACGCCCGGGACCGGGTCGAGATCCACGCGCAGCTCGTCGGGGTGGTCGATGTCGGGAAAACGTACAGAATGCGGGTTCAGGTCGACGCAGCCCAGGTTGACGCACCAGGCGATGGTCGCCAGGTCGCGCCCGATCACCTCTTCCGCGCTGCGCCCGCTGGGGTAGCGGAACTCGGCGACCTCGATCCAGTCGGGCCGTTTGGCCGGCGCCCGCTTCTGGAAGAAGGGCTCCTCGTCGACGCCGTGCACGAACCGCTTGAGCACGGTCGGCCGGTCGGCGACCCCGCGCAGGGCTCCCCCGCCGACCGCAAGGTAGTAGCGGACCAGGTCGAGCTTGGTGTGGCCGGTGCTCGGGAAGACCACCCGATCGGGATTGGTGATCGTCACCTCGCGCCCGCCGGCTTCCACGATCTCCGCACCGGGCATGCCCCTCACCCTACTTCGGCGTCGATTTCCGCTCTTGTAGGCATGGAGGTCGACGCGCCGGGCCGCCGCACCGACAGCGCGGCGGCCGCCGTGGCGAACTCCAGAGCCTCCTGCGCGGTACGTCCTTCGGTCCGCGCGACCACGAACGCCCCCGCGAACGTGTCCCCCGCCGCCGTCGTGTCGATCGCGTTGACCGGCCGACCGGACACGCGGAGGCGTGAGCCGTCCCGTGAGCCGTAGATCGCCCCGTCGGCACCAATTGTGACCACCGCTTCGGGAACCAGCTCCAGAAGGGCTTCCAGCGCCTCCCCGGGCGTTGTGAGACCGGTGATGGCGGCTGCTTCATGCTCATTGGGCAGGAGAAGCCCCACAGCGTCCAGAAGCTCCCGCGGCAAGGGAGCCACCGGCGCGGGCGTCAGCACCACCAGACCGGAGAAGTTCCGGGCCGCCGCGACCACGGCCTCCATCGGCAGTTCGAGCTGGAGCAGCAGCGCGTCGCCTGACAGGTCGGCCGCGTCCCGCTCGGTCACCTTCCCGTTGGCGCCGGGCACGACGATGATCGAGTTGGCCCCGCCGTCCTCGACGACGATGTGGGCGATGCCCGAGGGTCCCTCGACGGTCCGGAGGTCGTGGGTGTCCACACCTGACCGGTCGAGGGCGTCGCGGAGCTCGCGGCCGAAGGCGTCGTCGCCGACCGCTCCGACGAAACGGACGTTTCCCCCCGCACGTGCAGCGGCAATTGCTTGGTTGGCTCCCTTACCCCCGCAGATCGTGCGGAATTCCCGGCCTGATACGGTCTCTCCCAGCTCAGGAGCCTTTTCCACGTACGCGACAAGATCCATATTGGCGCTGCCGAACACTGTGATCATGGGATCAATGGTCCTCTCTGTGAACGACTCGGCCCGTCGACTCCACGAAATCGCCTGCTTGGTCCTAGAATCCGCCGGTGTGAACGAAGGTCATGACGTTCCGGCGAAGCTCCCCACGCGGGAACGCTCGTCCCGCCCGGGTGGAGGCGGCCGCCATCGGCGCCCGCTGCCCGTCACGCTGCCCCCCGACGCGCCCGTTCTGGTGCTCGCGGTCCCGGGTGCGGTAGACGACGTCGTGACCGAACTGGCGAACACGATCCGCGTCGACAACCCGACGCTGGACCTGCGCCTGATCTCGCTCAGCGACGGCGGCGCCGACGCGGCCAAGGAGTTCGCCGCCATCGGCAACGCCCGCTCCGCCGAAGGCCACGCCGCCGTCGTGGTGCCGCTGGTCACCGGCCCCCACCCGCGCGTCGTCCGCGCGGTCCGCGAGGCCGCCCGCGAGAGCGAGGCCGCCGTCGTGGTCACCGACCCGCTCGGCCCGCACCCCCTCCTCGCCGAGGCGCTGCACGTGCGCCTGGCCGAACGCGGCCTGGCCCGCGCCGACCGCATACGCCTGTTCAACGTGACCTCACCGGTCGACGGCATCATCGTGGCCACCGTGGGCGGCGACGAGTCGGCCCGTGGCGCCGACGCGACCGCCGTCCTGCTGGCCGCCCGTCTGGCCCTTCCCGTCGTTCCTGCGGCTTTTGACGGCCGTCCCACGGTGGCCGACGCGGCCGAGCGGCTGCGCAACATCGGCGCCTCCCGCATCGCCCTGGCCCCGTTCATCATCGGCCCGGAAGCCGACGCCGAGCGGGTGAGCGCTCTCACGGAGAACTACAACTGCTCCGCGCCCCTGGGCGCCCACGAGGCCGTCGGCCGCCTGGTGACCCTGCGCTACGGAACCGTCTGGGGCAGCCTCGACCCCGACTACGACGAGGAATACACCGGCGAAGAAGAGCGCTGAGGGCGGCTACGGGATCCTGCGGCGGCCGGGGAAGCCCAGGGTCGTCAGGTGATACCAGGCCAGTGACGACTCGCCCTCCAGCCAGCACAGCCGGACCGACTCGCCGTCGAGGACCGACGGGAAGTCGATGAGGAACGGGGCGATGCCCTTCACCTCGATGCCGGTCTCGGTGAACCAGCCGAACGACTCCGACAGCCGCGCCTCCAGGCCCTTCGCCTCGGCCACCCCGCCCAGCCGGGAGTGGCCGGTGGCGCGCAGGTCGTGGGTGAGCTCGGCCAGGTCGGCCCGCAGGTCGACGAGGACGGCGGTGCGGGCCAGCACCTCGGGCATCAGTGCGTCGGCCTCGTCGAGGTCGAAGGTTCGGTCCATCTCAGAGATCATTCACGTTGTCGCGGAGGATCGTCCACCCGAACTCGTCGTCTTCGCTGCCCGTGTGGGGCATCGTGAATCGTTTCGCCTCTTCGGCGATGTCGTTGAGCCGCCGGCGCAGCCGGTAGAGGTCGAGCAGCCACGGGAGCGTCCCCTCGGTCTCGCCGAGCAGCCACAGGTCGCGTTCGGGGTGGCTGATCAGGGCGGTGTCCCAGTCGATGAGCCGCCAGCCGTCGTCGGTGCGCATCGTGTTGCCGGGGTGGGGCTCGCCGTGCGTGAGCACCATCCGGTCACGCAGGTTCAGGGCGTCGCGCACGAGATGGTCGTACCGGACCCAGAGTCTTTTGATCTTGTCTTGACCGTGCGCGAGCAGATCGGCGGCGCGGGCCCCGAACGGGCCCGCACCTGGGGTGAAGGCCAGTGTCGCGGCGCGGCCGGGGACTTGGAACGTGTCAAACCGGGCCTGACAGAACGGCGATCGGTGCACCTCACGGACCATGCGGAGGGTCTGCGCCCGGTGTTCGGGCGAGCTGAACTCACCCCATTCGAAAGTCTCTCCGGTCTTGTACGGATAGAGC
This sequence comes from Herbidospora mongoliensis, assembly GCF_001570545.1. Lineage (GTDB taxonomy): Bacteria > Actinomycetota > Actinomycetes > Streptosporangiales > Streptosporangiaceae > Herbidospora > Herbidospora mongoliensis. Next base: position 130,794 of record NZ_BBXD01000011.1, read on the forward strand.
GCGACCGTCCACCGCCCGACAGCCACCAGAGGGCCGATCGGCGCGATCCCGACCGAGGGGGGCACGGCGCTGAGGGCCGACGCCAGCGCGTCGAACGGCTTGTCGTCGGCGGTCACGAACCACGCGTCGCCGATCTTCCAGTGGTGGCTGCCGAAGCCCAGGGGGAGGTAGTCAAGACCTCCCGGGTCCAGATTCCATGTCTCCGCGATCACGGTACGGAGAAGATCGTCTGGTAGTTCCCTGGGAGGGGTGAACATGACACCAGTCATAACAGAGTGACTGTTGATCCCCCAAACAGGGATGTATAACGTGACATTTTATGAAACGCCCTCTCAGGCTGCTGGTCGCGGCAGCACTGCTCGCACCCCTCGCCTTAGCGAACGCCACCCAAGCGTTCGCCGCTGAACCCCTGCCGGACCCGGAGACCCCGTGGCGGTACAACCACTGGCCCCAGACCCAGCCCTGGCAGCAGGACGAGCCGACGGCCCAGCTGCGCACCCTCGGCGGCCACTCGGACATGCCGAAGCCGGTCGACCCGCAGAACTGGGAAAACCCCGACAACATGACGTGGTCGGACTACAAGAAGCCCCCGGGCACCAAGTGGAACGACCCCAGCGTCAAGGGCAGCGACCGTACCTTCAAGGGCGCCCTGGTCCTGCTGGACTACGCGAACCAGCCGTTCGTCGTGACGCAGCCGCAGGGCTCGACGGTCTTCAAGAACCCGTCCGCCCAGGCCCACGACGTGCCGCGTGACCAGGTCGCGAAGTTCTACCAGGACTTCCTGAACACCCCGAACGACCTGAACAAGGGCCACACCATCCACGAATACTGGATGGAGGACTCGGGCGGCCGCATCGGCGTCGACCTGACCGGCTTCGGCCCGTACCTGATGCCGGGCAAGGACCACGAGTACGCGCTGGAGTACCAGCGCAACGCGTGCCCGGCCGGCGACACCTGCAACCGCAACCTGCGCAACGACGGCAACGCCGCGTGGCTGGCCGCCGTCGGCCAGGAGGTCCTCGACCAGTACGACTTCGTGTTCTTCCTCAGCGCCGGTCAGGACGAGTCGTCCACCTGGCAGGAGTTCGGGATGATGAAGTTCCCGACCAAGGAGGACGTGACCGACGAGTTCGGTCCCGAAGACCCCGCCCTGCCCAACTGGTCGGCCACCCGCTACGTCGAGTGGACCTCCTGGCAGGCCGGCTCCACCTTCTGGCCCAACGCCCGCTTCGGCGTCGACTCGGTCCAGGCCGAGAGCTCCGGCATGGGCGTCTACGCCCACGAGCTGTCCCACATCTTCGGCATCGCCGACAACTACAACAACCCTTATGGGGTTCCGGTACGCCGTGCGTACACCGGCATCTGGGAGATGCTCAGCCGCGGTAGCTTCAACGGCCCCGGCGGCCCGCACAGCCGCTGGCTGATCCCGCCGACCGGTGGCGGTTCGATGGGCGCCCAGCACATGCTGCGCAACAAGATGGTGCTCAACATGGTCGACGAGCAGAACGTCCTGCGCCTCAACCGCGACCAGCTCGACGAGTCGGGCCTCGTGGTGGCCGACGTGACCGCCCGCGCGATCCAGCCCGGCGCCAAGGGCCTGTCGGGCCTCAACATCGCCTTCCAGACCGGCGACAAGTCCCCCGCCTGCCAGTGGCAGACCAACCCGCTGTGCGACGGCGGCAACTACAACAACTACACGCTCGAGGTCGTCGACCGCGTCGGCGCCGACTCGTTCACCCCCGACTCGGGCGTCCTGCTGGCCAAGACCAAGGACCAGGACCAGGCTCCGTTCGAGTGGGTCGTCGACGCCAACCCGCAGGACATCGGCATGACCGACTACGTCCTGCCCGACGGCACCGCCGTGCCCATCACGATCGGCGACTACCGCCAGCTGTCGGACGCCCTGTTCAAGGCCGGCGCCGACTCGGGCTCGGAGTACGAGTTCACCGACGAGGCCAACCGCCTGCACTTCTACGTCCTGGACCTGAAGCGGGCCAAGGACGGGACCCTGTCGTACAAGGTGGCCGTTCGGTCCCTCGACGGCTCGGGCCCGCAGAAGCGCGGCGTCCGCGTGCTGCCCGCCGCCGGGATCACCCTGGGCGACGGCATGGCGACCTGCAAGTTCCCGCTGACCAACACCGGCAAGGCCGCAACCTCCACCGCGGCTCACCCCGAGGACGTCTCGGCCTACACCAAGAGTGACGTGTACCGCGTGTCGACGACGGTGAACGGGAAGGGCTGGTCGGCGAACGTGCCGAACTTCCTGACCTCGGCCGAGTTCGGCAAGACGGTGACGGTCCCGGTCCACGCGATCCGCGCCAAGGGCGGCAGCCTCCTGGCCACGATCAAGCTGACCGCGGTCTCGGAGAGCGACCCGACCAAGAAGGCCACGGCGACCTGCCTGGCCATCGGCCGCTAACTCACCAGCCGGCCCGCCGTCCACTCCTTCGGACGGCGGGCCGGTGTTTGTGTACGCACTGACGCCGGTCATCCCTTACCGGGGTTCAGTGATCGTGGTCGAGGCCCGGCTTGTTCGCGTGGAGCCACTCCACGTTGGCCCGGCTCGTCTCGTCGGCCGGTGTGTACACCACGATCCGCGACTCCCCCGGCGCCGCCAGCGTCAGGCTGGTGCTAATCAGATTCAGCAGCCCCACCGACGGATGCCTCATGATTTTGTTCCGCGTCCACGACCGGGCCACGTCATGTGCCGCCCACATCCGGGCGAAGTCGGCGCTCTCCACCGTCAGCCGGTCGATGAAGGCCGTCCACGCCGGTTCGCCCAGATGCCGCCCGTACGCCGCCCGGAACGTCGCCACCATCTGCGGCAGCTCCTCGTCGCGGTTCACCATGACCGCGCAGCAGGAGGGCCCGTTGAGCATCTGCCACAGCGCGTTCCGCTCGCACCGCGGCACGGTCACCAACCGGCAGAAGAGCGCCGCGTAGGTCTCGTTCCAGGCCAGCAGGTCGTAGCGGGCGTTGTAGACGGCGGCGGGCAGCGGGTCGAGGCCGTCGAGGATGACCCGCACCGCCGGGTCGAGTTCCGTGTCGCCCGAATCCCCTGCCACTCCCCCGGGCACGTCGGCCAGCCGGTAGAGGTGCTCCCGTTCGGTGGCGTCAAGCTTCAGGGTGCGGGCCACCGCGTCGAGGACCTGCCCGGACACGTTGATCGGACGGCCCTGCTCCAGCCACGTGTACCAGGTCACCCCGACCCCGGCGAGCTGGGCGAGCTCCTCCCGGCGCAGGCCGGGTGTGCGGCGGCGGCTTCCGGGCGGCAGCCCGACGTCTTCGGGCGACACGCGGGCGCGGCGGTTCTTCAGGAAGGCGGCGAGTTCTCCACGGACCATGGTGGTAGCCCCAATACCAGGATAAGCAGGCTCTTAGTAACTGGATAAGCGCACCGCCACCATACAACCATGCCCCTCGTCGAAACCCGGTCCCGCCCTCTCCTGGGCCTCATCCTGACCGGCCAGTTCATGGCGATCCTCGACGTCTCGATCGTCAACGTCGCCGCCCCCACCATCCAGGCCGATCTCGCGGCGTCGGGAGCCGAGCTCCAGCTGATCGTCGCCGGTTACACGATCGCCTACGCGATGCTGCTCATCACCGGTGCCAGGCTCGGCGGGCGGTCGGGATATCGCCGGTGGTTCCTCGCCGGGCTCGCCGTGTTCACCGCCGCCTCGCTGCTCTGCGGGATCGCCCCCGACGCCGCCACGCTGATCGTCTTCCGGCTGCTCCAGGGCGCGGGAGCCGCCCTGATGGTGCCGCAGGTGCTCAGTCTCATCCAGGTCAGCGTTCCGCAGGCCGGCCGGGCCAGGGCGCTCGGCATCTACGCCGCCGTCATCTCTCTCGCGGCGGTCGGCGGGCAGATCCTCGGTGGGCTGCTCGTCACGCTCGACCTGTTCGGCGCCTCGTGGCGGCCGATCTTCCTGGTCAACGTTCCCATCGGGCTGGTGCTCCTCTGGCTCGGCGCCAGGAACCTGCCCGCCGACGAGCCGAAGCCGGGAAGAGGGCTCGACCTCCCGGGGCTCCTCACCCTGTCACTGGCGACGAGCCTCGTCGTGGTGCCGCTCGTGCTGGAGCGCGGATGGCTGTTCATGATCGCGGGGGCACTGGTCTTCGCCGGGTTCGTCCTGATTCAGCGACGGGTCGCGCATCCGCTCATCCCCGGTCATCTGCTCAGGGTTCCCGGGCTCGTGGCCGCCGGGGTCGCGATCTTCGGGGTGATGGCCGTGTATGGCGGGTTCCTGTTCTCCAACGCCCTGCACCTGCAGAACGACCTCCACGACTCCCCGCTCCGCGCGGGGCTGACCTTCGTTCCGATGGCCGCCGCCTTCGCGCTGGTGAGCCTCAACTGGAAGCGGGTCCCCGCCCGGCTGCACCGGCGCCTGATCGTCTCGGCCTCCGTCGTCGTGGCCGCCGGGCTGGTCGCACTGGCGGGGGTGCTCTCCGGGGGCGGGCACGGCATGCCGTACCTGCTGGTCGTGCTGGCCGTGATCGGGGCCGGGATGGCGGGGGCGTTCAGTCCGCTGATGACGGTCGCGCTCGCCCGGGTGGCGCCGGCCGACGCGCCGGACGCCAGCGGGCTGCTCGCGATGATGTTGCAACTGGGCCAAGTGGTGGGGGTCGCCGCGTTCGGGACGTTGTTCCTGTCGAGCGGGTCGATCGCGATCACGATGGTGTGCCTGGCCGCGACGGCGGTCGCGTCCGCGGTCGCGGCCAGGTGGCTTTAGAGGCGCTTCTTCCAGATGTCCAGGGTCATGTACGGCCGCATCCCCATCGACGTGTACAAACCGAGCGCGGGAGTCACGTTGTTCGAGTCGACGTCCAGGATCGTGCCGACCCGGCCGCGCCGGAAGTCGGCGGCGAAGGCCCGGCTGAGCAGCAGTCCGCCCAGGCCGCGGCCGCGATACTCCGGCAGCACGGCCAGGCGCAGCACGTACCCGCAGTTCTCGTCGGGGACGAAGTTGTCGGTTCCGATCAGGGCGGCGGCGGGCTTGCCGTGGACGCGGGCGAGCAGCATCTGGCCCCAGTCGTTGGAGCTGGAGGCCTCGCGCGACTCGTACCACTCGTCGTAGGTGCGCTCGTAGGCGCCGAAGTGCTCGGCGAAGCCGATCTCCAGCACGCGGTGGACGTCGCGGAGCATCGAGTCCTTGTCGAAGGCGCCGGCCTCCACGGTCACGCCGGGCAGGAACTCCACCTCGGGCTGCGCGGCGTGGTCGATGCGCATGCGGTGGAAGCTGGTCGCATAGGCGAAACCACGTGACTCGACGGCTGCCCGCTGGACGGTGTCCTGGGCGTACACCCCGATTTCGGCGGTGACGTCGCTGAAGCGGCCGAGAACCTGTTCCCACAGCACCTCGGCCGCGGCGACACTGCGGGCACGGACATCGACCATGATCTCGTCGGTGCGGCCCTTGCGCAGCGCCTGGCCGAAGCCCGTCAGGCGGCCGTCCTCGAAACAGAGCCAGCCGTCGGTCGCCGGGTCGAAGTCGGGGTCGGCGAGCAGGTCGGCGATGTCGTCGAGGGTGGAGTCGGGCTGTCCGACCACGATCGTGTCGAGGTCGGCGATCAGGTCGTAGATCGCCTGGGCGTCCGCCGGTTTGGGGCGCGTCAGTTCCATGCCTCTTTTGTATGATGACCGGCTTGGTGGCGGCTTGAGGATTTGTTGGAGGTGCGTTGGCCAGAGACAGGGCGACGGTGCGTGATGTCGCGGCGGCGACCGGGCTGTCGATCGCGACCGTCTCCCGGGTGCTCAACGGGCAGGCCAACGTCGCGCCGCACACGCGTGAGCTGGTGCTCGCCGCCGTCGGCCGCCTCGGCGACCAGGCCCCCCGGCCGCGCGCAGAACCGGCGGCGGGGGCGGTCTACGTCCGCTGCCCCTACCTGCTGACCGACTACTTCGGGCTGATCGTGTCGTCGGTGGCGGAGACCATCGATCTGCACGGGCGTCAGATGATCCTCAACGCGGGCGAGACGGCCCAGTCGGCCGAGATCCTGAAGACCCTTCCGGGCCGCTCAGGGATCGCGGGCGCGATCCTGATCCTGCCTCCCGAAGAGCCCATTGATCTTGTACGACTTCGCGACCAGTCCTTCCCCTTCGTGGTCGTCGATCCCCGCACCCCACCCGCCAAGGACATGGCGGCCGTGTCAGCCGCCCACTTCGCCGGCGGGCGGGCCGTGATGGCGCACCTGGTCGGCCTGGGGCACCGCCGGGTCGGCATCATCGGCGGTCCGGTCGACTGGCTGGCCGCCGAGGCCCGGCTCGCCGGTTACGCCTCGGCTCTCGCGGGGGCGGGCGTGCTGCCCCTGCCGGAACTGACCAGAGCCGTCGTCGAGCCGAACACCGGGAACGGCTACCGCGCGGCGGCCGAGTTGCTCGACCTGCCCGAGCGGCCGACGGCGCTGGTGGCGTTCAACGACAAGATGGCCGTCGGGGCCATGTGGGCCGCCGCCGAGCGCGGCCTGTCGATCCCGCGTGACCTCTCCATCGCCGGGTTCGACGACATCGACGTGAGCCGCGCGACCAGCCCGGCCCTGACCACGGTCCGTCAACCTCTGCAGGAGATGGGCCGCACAGCGGTCACCCTGCTGATGCGGATCCTGGGCAAACAGGCCGTCGAGGCGCTGCACGTCTCCCTGGGCAGTCAGCTCGTCATCCGGGAATCCACTGGACCGGTCCCTGCTGTTCCACTTGTTTCACACTGACCTTGACAGGTTTTCCCGAGCATGTTGTGCTGTGGCGCACAGCAAGGTTTCTTTCCTGTTTCATTTGTTACAGGTCCGCCAGCCGGCGTCCCGCGGACCGCGAGAGGAATCACGGTGTTACCTCGCTTTCGCCGGGCCGTCGCGTCAGGCGCCGCCCTCATCACCACCGCGGCGCTGCTGACGGCCCCCGCCTACGCCGCCAACGAGACCGTCAACATCTGGCTCACCACCACCTCCGACGGCGGCGGCCGGAACGTCACGCGCGGCCTTCAGCAGCAGTCCCCCGTCAACTTCAGCACCACCGCCGGTGGGGCCACCCACACGATCACGGTGAACGAGAACACGACCTACCAGACCTTCGAGGGCGGCGGCGCGTCGATCACCGACACCACCGCCCATCTGTTCCGCGGCGGCGCGATCAGCGCCGCGACGCGGGACGCGGTGATGCGCCGCCTGTTCCACCCGGTCGACGGCATCGGCCTGTCGTTCGTGCGCAACCCGATCGGGGCATCTGACCTGTCCCGGCCCGGCCACGTCTCGCTCGACGACACCTGCTGCAACCTCAACGACTTCGGGTCGAACGGCTACGACACCAACGTGCGGCTGCTCACCCAGCAGGCCAAGCAGCTCAACCCGCAACTGCGGGTGAAGGGCGTGCCGTGGAGCGCCCCCGGCTGGATGAAGGACAACGGCCGGATGGACCAGATGGGCTGGCTGCAGTCGCAGTACTACCCGATGTACGCCCAGTACCTGGTGAAATACATCCAGAGCTACCAGGCCATCGGCGTGCCGGTCGACTACATCTCGGTGCAGAACGAGCCCAACTGCTGCCAGGCGGGCAACCCGACCGCGATGAACTATCCCGGCATGAGCTGGAACGCCTCCGGCCTGACCGAGCTCACCAAGAACCACCTCTACCCGGCGCTGCGGGCGGCGGGCATCACCACCAAGGTGCTCGTCCACGACTGGAACTACGGCGACTACGCCCAGATCGGCTCGGGCATCATCGCCGACGCCGCGGTCCGCAACGATCCGCTGTTCGGCGGCATCGCCTGGCACGGCTACTTCGGTGACGTGAACGTCGGCACCCAGGTCCACAACCAGTATCCGAACGTGAACCAGTTCTCGACGGAGCACTCGGGCGGCACCTGGATCGGCAACCAGCACAACGAAGACATGTCCGACATCGTGAACTACACCCGGAACTGGTCGAAGAGCATCGTCAAGTGGTCGCTCGCGCTCAACCAGTCGATGGGCCCGCACAACGGCGGCTGCGACGTCTGCACCGGCCTCGTCACCGTCCAGGAGGGCGGCGCGCGGGCGGGTCAGGTGGACAACACCATCGAGTACTACACGACAGGCCATCTGACCAAGTTCGTCAAGCCGGGTGCGGCCCGCATCGAGTCAAGCGCCAACGGAACCGTCCAGAACGTCGCCTGGAAGAACACCGACGGCACCAAGGCCCTGATCGCCCACAACGGCACCACATCGTCCCAGTCGGTACGGGTGAACTGGGGCAACCAGGCCTTCACCTACACCCTGCCCGCGCGCACGACCGCGACCTTCACGTGGACGGGCACGCAGAGTGGCGGCGGCACCGGCAACCCCGGCGCCGGCGCGATCACCGGCCTGGCCGGGAAGTGCATCGACGTGGCCGGGGCCTCCACCGCGAACGGCGCGGCCGTGCAGCTCTACACCTGCAACGGCACCACCGCGCAGCAGTGGTCCCGCCCGGGTGACGGCACGGTCCGCGCCTTCGGCAAGTGCCTGGACGTGACCGGCCAGAGCACCGCCAACGGAGCCCAGCTCCAGCTGTGGGACTGCGGTGGCACCGCCAACCAGCAGTGGACGTACACGACGGGCCGGGATCTGGTGAACCCCGCCTCCGGCAAGTGTCTCGACGTGACGGGCAACTCCAGCGCCGACGCCACCAGGCTGCAGATCTGGACCTGCACCGGCGCGGCCAACCAGAAGTGGAACGCATAGCCATCTGAATGGGGAGTGAAGGGGTGGCCGGGCCTCGGGGGGGCCCGGCCATCTTCGCGTCTTCTGGCTCGTTGCGGCGCGCGGTGTGCGCGGCCGGTTGGCGCAGGTTACGGTGCCGGCCGGGGGCGGCGGGCGGTGCCGGGGTAGGCGGAGCCGTAACGGAAGAGAGGCTTCTATCTGGTGATCTGGGGCTTGCCCCTGCCCTTGAAGAAGATGCCGGGGAAGCCCGCGGTCTCGAACTTCAGGCTCGGGTTGTTGCGGAGTTTCGACCGGGTGATGTGCAGTGTGCCGGAGTTGTCGTTGCTGACGAAGAAGATGGCGCCGCCGCCCTCGTTGGCGCGGTTGTTCTGGATCGTCGAGCCGGTGATCTTTACGGTGAAGTAGTTGCCGTCCATGTAGAGCGCGCCGCCGCTGCCGCCGCCCGGTTTGCCGCTGCGGGCCGGGTTCGCGCCCGAGCCGGTCGCCCGGTTGCCGCTGAACACGCTGTTCTGGATCACCCACGAGACGCCGATGCTGCTCAGCGCGCCGCCGTTGGCGCAGGTCCCGTTCGTGAACCTGCTCTTCACGACGGTGACGGGCAGGTCCCTGTACTGGTCGAGGACGCGGATGGCCGCGCCGCCGAGATCGGGTCCGCTCGCCTCGCACCGGTTGCGGGTGAAGGTGGCGTTGGCAACGCTGAGACGCCCGCCGCGGACGAAGATGGCGCCGCCCCCGCCGCCTTCGGTGACCTGGCCGATGGAGTTGCCGTCGGCGAAGCCGATGTTCTTGACGGTCAGGCGGGGCGTGGCCTGGTCCTGGCAGTGGGACGTGGTCCACACCTGGGCCCGGTCACAGGTGTTCATGTAGAGGATGCGGCGCTTGCCCACACCGCTCAGGGTGACCTTGCCGCCGCCGTCGATGACGACGTCACGGCTGGTGTTGCGGACCTTCGCGGTGGCGGCCATCTTGATCGTGACCGGCCGGGGGCCGCAGTTGAAGCGGATGGTCCCGCCCTTGGCGACCGCGCGGACGACGGCCTGCGACGTGCAGCCGGCGGGGGTTCCCGTTCCGATGATCTGTACGGCCGCCGCCTGAGCCGGGGCCGCCGGGAGCACGGAGACGAGCAGGACGGCGGGGATCAGGAGACGCATCTGGCGGATGTTACTCCTGGGTCGAGACAGGGCGAAACAGCACGTTCCACACCGTTCCCTGTGACCCTGCGGGCGCGGAACGGCGGATGTCCCGCCTCACTGGATGGAGACCGGCCGCGGCCCGCCCCCGCACCGCGGCCGGTTCACCGCTACCACCAGGTGTTGTTTCCCCTGGCCAGGCGCCAGAGGCGGTCGGTCGAGTTCTGGTCGGCGTCGAGGTAGAGCGAGTCCCAGCTCCCGCCGCCCTCCCACGTCGCGATCGTGATCGCCAGCCCCGAGTTCAGCCGGGGCCGGAAGGTCCCCCACCCGGTGGGCGAATCGGCGAAAGTCTCCTCGGCCCGGCGCGACCAGTCCTGCAGCTTCGAGCCGTCGCAGGTGCGGATGACCAGGGGGTCCCCCGCGACGGGGTTGTCGGTGCCCGGCTGGAGGCACTTGTTGGCCAGCTCGTTCCTGAAGACCGTGTAGCCGTCGGGCCGCTCGTCGACCGACCAGCGCGCCGTCGTGTACTGCAGGCTCGGCGACCGCAGGCCGATCACGCGGGCGCCCTCGGCGGTGCTGTTCCCGGTCACCGCGAGGCGGCTGCCGTCCATCCGGTTGTAGACGCGGATGTCGGTGGTGTGGTCGGCGTAGGCGGGACCCGCGACTCCCAGCAGGCCAGCCGCCACGACCGGCACGACGCTACGCGCAGTGATACGCCCAGTGATACGCACAGTGAGCTTCCCCTTCTCCAGGCGGGACGCCCTTCCGGATCCACTTATACACACCCCCCGCCGGATACCGTCGGACCTGCGATTTTCCGCCTGCCCGGACGTGGCCGGATGCCTCCGGACAGCTACGGATTCCATCGGAATTTTCTCGCCATATCCGCACATCGGCAGGCCGATTGGAAATCAGTAATCAATGGTGCATGCCATCACGACAGGCATTACTCTCACAATTGTCACGGTTATCACCGCGTCCAGAAACGGATCCCCCATGCGTGATGAGCTCGCCGGAAAGGCCTCCAGAGACCTGCTCCGCGACACGGCCGTCGGCCTGCGCGTCGACGCCGGCAACCCGTCACTCAAAGAGGTCGAGAAGGCTGCGGCCGCCCTGTGCGTCGAGGAGGAGAACGCCGGCTGGGTGCGACTCCCCGACTCGACGCTGTCCGACTACCTGTCAGGACGGCGGGACGTGCTGCCCGACTGGCGCTTCATCCACACGTTCGTGGTGGTGTGTCACCGCCTGGCGATCGCCAACGGTCTGGAGCCGGAGCCGTTACGTGATCTGAAGGCCACGTTCGGAGCGTTATGGAAGGCAGCCAAGCACAAGGAGAAGGGGTCCCTCACCGTGATCACACCCTTGCCCTACCGTCAGTACGACATCCTTGAGCCGACGATCTGAGGCCTACGCGGCGGTCTCGAACCTCTGGGGAGAGCACCTGGCCGCGCCTCTACCCATTGGGCTGCGCTTCATGGCGACCGCGTCCGGTGAACCGGTGGCCTACCTCGACGCTGTGATCGCGGGGTGTGTGTCGGCGTACGTCCAGAACGAGGGGGATCTCGACGTGGGACGTATCGCGACGCTGAGTAGCTGCGCCCACGAGCTGCGCGCGCTGCATCCCGGTCTCCGGGGGGAGAACGCCGGGTATGTTCTGCAACTGATCCAGACCGCCGACGTCATCCTGGGAACCCTGGACACCGCCGCGTAACCTCCGTGGACAGATGATGGTAACCCCTGACGTTTTCGACTTCCTGTCAATCTGACAAGAAGCTACGTTGAGCCCAGTGAACACTGACTCCTGGGAAGCACCCCGCGTGCTGCTGGCGGTGGATCTGGTGATCCTTACTCTGCGCGGGCCCTCGCTGCACGTCCTGCTCATCGAGCGCGGCGTCGAGCCCCATCAGGGCGCGCTCGCGCTTCCCGGAGGATTCCTCCGCGACCTCGACGAGGACATCCTCGCGGCGGCCCAGCGGGAACTGACGGAAGAGGCGGGACTGTCCGAGGTTCCGCACCTCGAACCGCTGGGTTTCTACGGCGAACCGGGGCGTGACCCACGTGGCCGGGTGGTCTCGGCGGCCTACCTGGCGGTCGCGCCGCGCCTGCCGGAACCGGTGGCCGGCACAGACGCGGCCGAGGCCTGGTGGAGACCCGTGGACGACGTCCTGTCGGCCCGGCTGCACCTCGCGTTCGACCACCGCCGCATGGTCGCGGAGGGCGTGGAGCGCGCCCGGGTGAAGCTGGAGCATTCGGCCCTCGCCACGGCGTTCTGCCGCGAGACCTTCACCATCTCCGAGTTGCAGCAGGTCTACGAGGCCGTCTGGGACGTGCGGCTCGACCCGCGCAACTTCTACCGCAAAGTCCAGAAAGCCGAGGGATTCATCGTCCCGGCGGGACCGATGCGACGCACCGAGAACGGCCGCCCGGCCCGGCTCTTCAAAGCGGGCCCGATGCAGACCCTCTATCCCCCCATGGCCCGCTCCGCCCAGTAAAGGAGACGCGCACGTGACCCGTCGCCCCATCGTCATCCTCACCGCACTCGACCTCGAGTACATGGCCGTCCGCGCGCACCTGACCAACCTCCAGCCCTACCGCCACTCGGCCGGCACCCGATTCGAGACCGGCCGCCTGGCCGGCCACCGGGTGGTCCTCGCCCAGGTCGGCAAGGGGAACCACACGTCGGCCGTCATCACCGAACGCGTGATCTCCGAGTTCCAGCCCCACGCGCTCGTCTTCGCCGGTGTCGCCGGCGCCCTGTGGCCGCAGATCGACCTGGGTGACGTGGTCGTCGCCAGCCACGTGTACGCCTACCACGGCGGCACCAGCGAGGACGACGGCCTCAAGGCCCGCCCCCGAGCCTGGGAGACCTCCCACGAGGTGGAGCAGCTGACCCACTTCCTGCACCGCGACGGCGGCTGGAAACGCCACCTCCCGGCGGGCCAGCCGGAACCGAAGGTACGGTTCGCCCCCATCGCCGCGGGCGAGATCGTGCAGAACTCGGCCGTCTCCGCCCACGCGCGGTGGGTCCGCCAGACGTACAACGACGCCCAGGCCATCGAGATGGAGTCCGCCGGCGTGGCTCAGGCGGCCCATCTCAACAGGTCGCTCCCGATGGTCGTGATCAGAGGCATCAGCGACCGCGCCGACGGCACCAAGACGACCACCGACGGCGCGGGCTGGCAGCCGAAGGCGGCGGCGAACGCGGCGGCCTTCGCCGTCGCGGTGACCGAGGAACTGGCCAAGGAGGCCGGCCACACCACCGAGACGAAGGACGACGCCATGAGTGACCGCGTGACGAACATCGCCAAGGGCGGCGCGCAGGTGGGCGTACAGGCCGGAACCATCCACGGCGGCGTGACCGTCGGCCAGACCCCCACCGCGCACCAGGCCCCCGAGGTCGCGCTCACGGAGCTGCGCCGCCTGCTCGGCGCGGCGCGCAGAGCGGGAACCGTCGACGAGGCGACCTACACCGCGGCAGGCGAGGAGATCGACGTCGCCACCGACTCTCTGGCGGAAGGCACGCCCGAGGGCCGGAACACGGCGCTGCTCGCCCTCAAGAAGGTGAGCGGCCTGCTCATGGACGTGGCCGACCTCGCGGCCCGGGTGGTGGCCATAATCGCCGCGATCAAGGGCACGTTATGAACGACTTCGACCCGAGAGCCACCAATTACGCCGAGAACTCCACCATAGGCGTGCAGGCCGAGGCCGTGCACGGCGACATCTACCACAACGTCTACCACCTGCCGGCCGCCCCCACCTCTCAGGACCATTTCAACGTAGGCGTCAAATATCTGCGCGGAGGAATGCCGGACAAGGCCAGAGAACATATCGGTCACGCGGTGCTCCATGGCCATATCAGCAGTCGCTCCTATTTCTACCTGCTGCTCGCCCTGCTGAGCGGCCGCACCCTTCAGCAGGTGCCGAAGTCGGAGTTCAACCTGCTCCGCTCCGCGCAGAGGCGTCTGGACGACCAGGCCAACGACTCCTGGTCGCGTGGGATCCGCACGATCAACGATCTCCTGGCGGCCCTGGCCAAGGAAGATCTGGATTCACAGGCCGTCGACGAACACCTCAAGAAGATCGACCCCCAGCAGCGGGACGAGATCCTCCGCCACCTGGACATGTTCCTGAACGGCCCCATCCTCGACGGTCTCTGGGCGCGGGCATTCGACTCGGCGCATGCGAAGCGCTACGAGAACGGCCGCCTCGATCGAGCGTGGAAGTTCTTCCACCCGGAACCAGCCGGCCCTCGGGCCCGCCTGCCCACCCCGGCCCGGGTGACCTTCGGTGACCAGGCACGCGCGTGGGCGTCCACCGCCGTCGGCGCCTGGTCACTGTTCTGGCTCACGGTCGCCTCGTGGCAGAGCAGCTGGTCCGCCACGGTCACCGGCCTGCTTTTCCTGGCAGCCGGAGCTCATCTCTGTGTGAGAAACGGCCTCGAATGGCGTCATCTCGAGGCGCGGAGAAAGGCCAGATATTCGGAGCGACACACCTCGGCTCATCGACCGGCCGCCCCGGCACGGGGTTTCGCCAACAATGTCGACCGGAAGTTCGACCAATACTTCGCGAGATATCTGCCTGAGAACGCCGACCGGGACATCTGGCTGAGCGAAACCGAAGGGGAACGCCGCATTCTCCGGGACGAGGTCGTCGAACTCTACCGAGAAGACAGAACCAACGCCGACGACGTCGCCTGGCTCATCCGGCACATGGTGACCCACGTCAGGAGGCGCTGGCAGAAGGGCACGCTGTGGGAGTCCCGCGAGCCGCTGACCGTTCCCTTCGCCACGAGGGCGCAGTTCGCCGGCGGAGCCGTCGCGCTGCTCACCGGAACGGTGATCATGACGTGGAGCGCAGTGCACCTCCGCCCGGTGACCGGCGCACTCGCCGCGATGGTCATCCTCGTCTGTGCTTGGACCGCCGCCGAAAGATGGTCATACATCCGAGCCGAGCGACGGAGGTTCGCGGCCGAAGAGCAGGGACACGCGGGCGTGCTGGCCGATCGGCTCGTCGCCTACGAGAAGTGGAAGCACAGGCTTTCGGACCGGCCACAGGACACCGAGATGGCCGACTGGCTGGATCATGATCGCAAGGCGTTGATGGCCGAAGCCATGACGCGCTACAAACTCGCGGCGCGGGACATCGTCGCGCACGCCTTCATCGAGGGACCCGCGAAATCGTACAGAAGAGCGCGGGTCAATGACGGCCCGTGGCGCTACTCGCGCTATCGGATCCAGGTGCTCCTGCTGACGTGTGAAGGTGTCCGGCAGATGGCCATGAACCTCGACTTCCTGACGACCGAGATCCGGCCTGGAACCCGTCTGAGCTACCAGTACGACAAAGTGGTGGCCGCGCGGGTGGAGCCGGTCTTCGGCCGGAAGACCTTCGAGCTCACCCTGGTGAACGGCGATCCGATCAAGCTCACCGTGTCGGGTGAAGAAGACGACCTGCCCGAGGTGTCAGAGCTGACGCTCGACTCGGCCGGGCTCGGTAACACCCTGCATCTCCTTGAAGGGATCGCCGCGGAGGGGAAGAAGTGGATCGACAACGAGCGGGTGCGGGAAAAGGAGATAGTGGCCGAACTCGCACAGGCCTCAGGAACGGTCTTCGATCGGCCGCCTGTGCGGGAGAATCCTCAAGCGGCGAGGCCTGCCACGTGAACCGATCCAAGGTCATCACCGGCGACCTCGCGGCGAAGGAGCTTGAACCTTTCAACGCGACCATCGCGGCTCACAACCGGCGGCCCGAATCCCCGGATCCGATGAGGATTTCATCGACGCCGCTGGTGACAGGTCCTCCAGGCGGCCGATCCCTCGAAAGTCAACGAATGGGCCGGCGGACGGAATCGCCCTTCGGATCTCGCCGCCCGGGTGGTTATGGCCGGGTCGAAAGTGTCCGGTTGTTGACCATGGTGCGCGGAAGATGCTGAATTCGCGGTGGCCGATGTCAGCACCTTTGGGGAGGATGGCGATGTTTGCCGCGACACAGATCCGCCGAGCATGTGCACTCGGATTCGCACTGGTCACCACCGGCACGTTGGGCATCGTGGGCCTGGCGCAACCCGCCAACGCGACCGTCGCCGTGCTGAATGCCACGGTGGACTGCCTCAACGTCAACTACTCGGGAGACACCCGCGACTGGTACCCCTACAGCGTGCAGGTCTACACCTCGCCGCCCTCGTCCGCGCCCAGCCTGGTCGCGGTCCCCGCCACGCACGCGTTCCAGTTCGCCAAGGCCCTGCCCGACGGGGCCACGTCCGTGGGGATCTCCGCCCTGTGCAGCAGCGGCCACTACCCACCCGGTGACTTCAGCGGGTCGACCAGCATCACCGGCATCCCCGCCGGAACGACCGCCATCACCGCGAGCGTGACCTGCACGACGGCTCCGGTCTATCCGGGCCCGTGGCTCACCACCTGCAGCGTGCAGTCGGTGTCGTTCAGCTAGACCACTGCGCCGTCTCACGTCCACGATCTGGTGTCGGGACAGGGACTGTGTACGTTTGGGCACCACCGGATTCAAGGTCAGTCGCCTCTTGGTTGACAAACCGGAGGGCAGGCCGCGCCCTTGGGTGCATCCCAGGGGCGCGGCTGCGTCAGTTCGATCGCGACCTTCTCGTGCCTACTCCTTCGGCACGTACAGCCGGATGTTGTCGATGCGGGCCTGGCCCTCGCCGACGTTCGTGTACGGCTCACCGATGACGAAGTAGTCCGGGTAGGCCGAGCCGGCCGGCCACTGGTTGTCCCACGTCTTGGAACCGAATGCGCCCGTGGCGCGGTGCGACGTGTTGAACTGGCCGTTGTACTCCCCGGCGTCCGTGTTGTAGTGGAAGATCGGCACGTTCGCCCCGATCACGCCGGCGTCGTCGTCGATGAAGCCCCGGGTGAACCGGTAGGTCTGCTTGCCGACGTTCTTGAAGACGCCGCTGACCTCCATCGTGTAACCCGCCGGGGTGCGCTCGATGGCGAACGCGTAGTCCTTGTGGGGCATCAGCTCGGGCTGCAGCTCCACGGCCGACTTCTGCACGCCGGAAACCGGCCGGCGGTCGCAGCTCGTCACGAACGTCTGCGACTGGCCGAGCGAACCCGTGAAGTAGAGCATGTTCACCGTGGTCTTGTTGCTCGTGTCCCAGGGGTACTTCTGACCGGTCAGCGAGTTGCAGACGTCGTAGCCGTTGGTGTTCCGGGACGGGGCCGGGCTGAACTGGTCCATGAGCACCTTGCGGTGCCAGTGGTACATCGCCAGGTTCCGGGGCATCGCCGGGAAGTCCAGGATCGACATGAAGTGGAACGCGTTGTACGCCTCGTTGCTGTCCTCCCGCACCGAGCGGGTGGCGCAGGGGTCGGCCGGGTCGATGTCGTTCGGGTTGCTGACCCACGGGTAGAACGTCTTGCACTCCCCGAGGGTGTACCCGTTGTACTTGCCGTCGTAGAACAGCGAGCCGTTACGCAGGCCACCGAAGTCGAGTGTCTTGAGCTCGTACTCGATGCGGTAATACTTCGGCAGTGGCTCGGTGTTGCGGATGATCGCGCCACCTGTGTAGTGAGGCACCGTGATGTTGGCGACGGCGCCTACGGTGTCCAGCTTCTCCGTCTTGATCGACGGACGTTCGGCGGTGTCGGTGTAGCTGTCGTCGACCCGCCCAGCGCTCTCGCGCGTGGAGAGGGACGCCGTGAGCCAGCCGTCATTGCCGAACTCGGTCTCCTGCCGGTAGGTCCGCATGGTCGCCATCGACGCGTCGAACTCGGGACCGAGCTGAAGGCGGTAGAGGTCGCCGTTGTCGTCGTTGAAGTCGTCGACCGGCTCGCTGTAGTCGTCGAGCACCCACGGGCTGGCCTCAGTGCGGATCTTCTTGTTGAACGGCTCGTCGTACTTGAGCCGCCAGCGGATGGGGGTGGGTTCCGGGTCGGGGTCGGCGGCCGCGCACGGCGGGGTCACGCCGTCGTCTTCCTGGATGATCGTCAGCTTCACGCTGTGGAAGGTCACCCCGGTCGTGCCCGCCTCGACGCGGAAGTCGGCGCCGCCGTTCTCGCGGTTGGCGAACCGGGCGTCCATCAGCTCGAAGCCCGCCGTCTTCCACGTGTTCGACCCGGTGCGGTTCACCGAACCCGTCCCGGCGTACGCGCTGCTGGTCGAGTCGTACTGGACGCGGAAGGTGGCACCGCCCTCGTCGAAGTACTCGACCTGCAGGCACGCGACGTACGCGCCGTCGAAGGCGACCGCGTCGTCGACCTGGAAGTACATGTGCTGCGCCGGCGCCGAGGTCTGCACGGTCTTGCGTGCGCTCAGCCCGCCGACCGTCACGGGCGCGGTCGTGCCGTCGCCCTGCTCGATCTGGCGGAGACCGTTCTCCTCGTTGACCTCGCCTAAGGTGATCGAGGCGACGGGCCCGTCCGCGGCGGCCGGTATCGCCCCGAGGAGCAGAGATGCCCCCAGGGTGACCGCGCTCAGGGCCGCCACAGCCGAGCGACGTCCGAGATTGCGAGTTGTTGCTCTCATTGCGCTTCCTTCTCCGTTGAGCAAGGCGTCCGTTCGTGCCGCTTTGGGCCTCGGAGCCGCGCGTGAGGCGCGGCCCCCGTCACGGGTGCCGATGTGCGTTGGTTCGGTTCACTCGTCGGTCACGCTCGCGCGCAGCAACTCCTTCCCGCCTCCATCGGTGAGCACGAGCGTCGCGGTCGCACCGGACTCGACGGGTGCCGAGAGTTCGTGCGAGACGTGCGCGTCACCTGTGAGTCGCACTCGTCAGCGTGCTTCCGGTCGAGTCGCCGACCAGGGCGGCCGTCACGTCCTGGCAGATGAGGAAGGTGTCGACGGCCGTGACGATGTCCATCGCAGGCGAACCCCAGGCCGACTCCTCGCCCACGGACATGTCTATGGACGGGCTGTCCTTGAACACCGTGTGAGGAACCTCGGCTTCGACCCCGTACGCGAATGGGCTGGGCCGGTCGGGGTGGTCGATCGTGTCCTTCTTGGTCATCGTGATGTCGACGAGCCGGTAACGGCCGCCGCCGTCCTTCTCCAGGACGCCGAGCTCAAGCAGGGATGCGGCGTAGCGGGGGGCCGTGCTGACCGCGACAGGGGACGAGGCCGCCAGATCGTACGGGCTCGCACCCGCAGTGCCGGGGGACGCCGCCGTCTCCGGCAGCTCGAACCCCTTAATCGCACTCGGCGACTTCCTCGTCGTCGGCATTCCTGTCGTCACCATTCGAATAACTCGAATCCTCTTCGATTTTAGTACCTGCTCACAGCCTTGATAAATGCGATACACCTTGTCAAGGGTTTCGATTCGTGGACTTTCCCGGCCGATCGACGGATTCCTCACCGGCATTCGAGAATGTCGAATCGACGGTTCATCTCGACCCCGGCGGTCACGGCCACGGCGATGGGCACCGCGGCAAATGGTTACGCCGCTTGCCGCAAGGGGAGACAGGAGTCCGCCACACGTCGAGCGCGAGCCCGGTCACCGGCGGGCGGCGTTCGAAGGACGTCAGGCGCACGCTTGCTCGCGCCAACCCTGAGGTCCACTCGGTGGTCTTGGCCACCACCTGCATTGTCAATGGCCAATTGCTAAGCGAATCAGAACAACCTGAAGGAGGGCCTTGCATTGATTATGGGAGGCCCTCCAGATAATCTCCCCGATCTCGTCCGTGTGGCAATAATGCTCATAGCCTGCAGTTGCACTTACTCGAAATGGGGCTGCTCGCACTCTTGCCCAACTGAGCCCGATACCTTTACTTGCAGTTCGCGACTCTGTGCCGTCCGGCCCGGGCTTTCCGCACCGCAGGACGCCCACCAGTAGGTAACACGCGCCTCGGTAGTCCGGCGAATGAGCCGTACCCAGTTCGCCGTTCAGCCGGACGAAGTGGCCCTGTCACCCGTCGAACATTCACGGATGGTCTGCCACTCCTCCGGCGAAATGATCGTCTCCTGCACGCCTTGGCGGGATTGCCATCGGAGTCCCGGACAATTCCCCCGCTGATCCGCCCACCGCCCTATTCCCACCCGTGCCGACAGCCCGACCAGGCCAAAAGGTCCTCAGCGAGAAGCCCCCGTGGCGGCCCCGCACATCAGAGGAAGCCGTCACAGCGGGCGCGGACGGGCACAGGACTTAGTCTGCAGGTCATGGACTATGTACGTTTGGGCACCACCGGAATGAAGGTCAGTCGCCTCTGCCTCGGCATGATGAGCTACGGCCAACCCCGTGAGGGCTCCGAGTGGATGCTCCCCGAAGACCAGGCCGAACCCCTCGTCCGCCAGGCCGTCGAAGGCGGCATCACCTTCTTCGACACCGCCGACGTCTACTCCGCAGGCGCGTCCGAAGTCGTGACGGGCAACTTGCTGAGGAAGTTCTTCCAGCGGCGCGACGACTACGTCCTGGCGACCAAGGTCTTCTTCCCCGTCCACCAGGGCCACAACGACAAGGGCCTGTCGCGCAAGCACATCATGGCCGCCATCGACGACTCACTCACCCGCCTGGGCACCGACTTCGTCGACCTCTACCAGATCCACCGCTGGGACGACGAAACCCCCATCGAAGAAACCATGGAAGCCCTCTATGATGTCGTGAAGGCCGGCAAGGCGAGATACATCGGCGCTTCCAGCATGAGGGCGTGGCAGTTCGCCAAGGCCCAGCACGTAGCGGAGAAGAACGGCTGGACCAAGTTCGTCGCGATGCAGAACCATTACAACAAGTACTTCACTTGTCGCGGGAAGAAAACCGGGACCGCATAGCATCGCCCCAGATCGCCTCGACGAGACGACGAAGGCCGGTTGAGCTGCTGCAATGCTCCCAGCCATACCGTCTGGCACAAGATTCTCATCCAAACGATCTTTCAAGCCAAGACTGATCGGCGACGAGTTTCTCTACACGGTCAAGGCACCCCGCCTCCGGCGTGCTGCGCGCTATGTGACGCGGCCCAGCCGCCAGTACTTGGCCGGTCGCCGCACAAACCGCCTGCGTCATCTAGTAGTGCTTGAGGCGGAATAGTTCGTCGGTTCGTTGATGATGGAGCTCGTACTGGCGGGTAGGGTCCGAACCCTGAGTGAGGCGCTCGGCCATGCCGGAAGTGGCGGCTGACCAATTACTAAATGAGATCGAGCCCTCATCCAGGAATTCAGACGCAGGCACTTGATCTCCCTAAGGGTGAACGCACACGGACGGGGCCCAGCAAGTACCGGGCCCGGTCCGTGTGCCGTCCTTTGTGCAGCTAGATGATCTTGCTATCGCTGCGGGGGGTCGTCGTGCGCTGCATCGAAGCCAGCCAACTGACCTTCGGGCGAGTTTGACCCGCCATCGTGGAGAGCTGCCGGCCTGGCCTTGCCATTCGGCCCGTCGCCACCGTCCCCTGCGTCATTCCCGCCCTTCAAGGTCGTGTAGACCAGGGTGACGACCGCGACAACCGCAAGGACCGGGGCTGCACCCCAAACGCACACCGCGCAGACGGCAGTCGCAGCCGCAAGCGGGAGGCCAATCAGGTATCGCACCTTCGCGCGACACCACCTCCCGAACTGCTTCCCTATACCCCTCACCCGCACACATGCGCAAGGATGGGGGTTGGTAGGTGGATGATCCAAGTCACTCACTTGCCTTCCTGCCAGAGGCGGTTACGAAGCCTTTGGTGGGTGAGCGCCGCCGACGTCATTGAGCTGTGATGGGCCATTGCATCGGCGGCGCTCGCGGGGACGGCACTCATATTGGCGCATAAGCGACCTCCACGGCACGTCGAGTGCTCGCAGATGCCATTCCGTCATCATGAAGCAATTTCGGTCACAATTTCGGTCCCTTAGGGCACCCTAAGAACTCGTGGTAGAAATTTCGGTCATGCCGAAAATTCCATTTCTGTATTACGAGTACATGATGTGTGATTTAAAGCAATACGACAGAAACACCAAATGGCGGGATGGCTATCCATCCCGCCTCATGCACCACTGGTCGCACGATCTCGATCCGACTGAGTTTCGTTGCGGACCAACCTATGAAGATTTCGTTGCTATCTGCGTCTTTCCCACCCCACCCAGGCCCTAGCAGGAGGGAGGCACTCGGCAATCAAGACTGCAGTGCGGCTGCAGGTAACGCAGTACGCGTATCGGAGGATTGCAGTAAGCCTCTCAGATGGTGCCCTCAAAGCGTAGCAACAGGAGCAGGCCAGATCACACCCCGAACCGCGCCGCGTCTGATGGTCCGAATTGGGCGACACGTTTTGCCATACTCGATGTCGGTTGATGGAGCAGAGCATCAGGGCGTTCGGGGTTGTCAAAGACGAGTTACATGGACGTCCACGGCTGAAAGCAATCATGGGCAAGGCGTATGTCGCCGCCCTGAGTGGCGACAACGCGCGGCTCTCGGCCTCATGAAGAAGGCCGATAGGGCAGCGCTTCAGCCTCAGTGAATGGCTCTGATGACTTTCTGATCATGCTGGTGATGATGGACCCGTCGTCCGATTTTCTCGCCCTCGGTCTGTGCAAATGCTATCCGTACTTGCCAGGGCGCAGGCTTGCCGATCATCGGCGACCACGGACAGTTCACCGCCGAACCGTTCGCCACCTTCTCGGGCCGCCTGGCAGCCTTCTTGTGCCCCCTGCCTGTGCCGTCCTCTCGCCCGACTCAGGCGTCACACTGGTGCCCCCCTCTTCGCCCTCTGACAGGTGGACCCCGATGATAAACCCCCTCACACCAGTAACGGTGCAATCCCCGCCGCCTTCGTCTGCTCGCCGACGCCGGAGGTGGCCTTGGTTCGTCGGCTTGGCCGTCCTCGTCGGAGTCCTCGTCGGAGGGGCGTTCACAATCGGACGTAACTTCGAGGCGTTCTTCGGGCCAGCCCCTGATCCGTGCATGGAGGTCGCAGATGCACTAACCCAACTATCGGACAAGTTGACGCTTGCGAACGGCGAAGACGAGAAGAGGCTTGCACTTCGCGCTGCGCTGATTTTTTCAGTGAACAACTCCGAATGCCTTGGGCCGGTGCATGCGGCGGAGGCGCAAGCCATGCTGGAGCAGATGGACGCCGACGCTGCGGTTCAGCCCGACCCATACCAGCCGTTCTGGACCAGACCCTAAGTGACTCTTCACTACGTCAGCATCTATTGAGTTCGCTTTGCTCGCCTTCGCATCGTCGACGTACCCGAGCCCAAGCTGGTGCGACACCCTGGCCTAGGCGTCGCGATCATGCACGTGAAAGAGTTAATTCTGCATGGACCGCGAGGTCGAATCGATCTTCAACATCTCTATCAAATCCGACTGGCGTCGCCATCAAGCACGGAGGTAGTGGTGCACATCCGGAGACTCGGGCAGAGCATGCAGGTCTCGGCCATCGGTCTGGGCTGTATGGGTATGTCTCAGGGCTATGGGCCAAACCCTGGCTCCCGCGAAGACATGGTGGACGTGATCCGATCCGCCGTGGACGTCGGAGTGACGTTCCTCGACACCGCTGAGGTGTACTACGGCCCCTACGTCAACGAAGAACTCGTGGGTGAGGCCATCGGCCCCATCCGTGATCAGGTCCAGTTGGCAACCAAGTTCGGCTGGGACATCCAGGACGGCAAGTCCGTCGGTCTAAACTCACGCCCCGAGCACATCAAGAAGGTCGCCGACGCCTGCTTGCAGCGTCTGGGAGTCGAGACGATCGACCTGTTCTATCAGCACCGGGTAGACCCCAAGGTCCCCATCGAAGACGTCGCCGGAACGATCGGCGAGCTCGTCCAGGCGGGCAAGGTCAAGCACTTCGGCTTGTCCGAGGTAGGAGCCGACACACTCCGCAAGGCGCACGCGACGTACCCGGTCACCGCAGTGCAGTCGGAGTATTCGCTGTGGACACGAGACCCCGAGCCCGAGATTCTCCCCACCTGCGCGGAACTGGGCATCGGCTTCGTTCCGTTCAGCCCCCTCGGCCGCGGATTCCTCACCGGAGCCCTCGACTCAAGCGCCTCCTTCTCGCAGGGCGACATGCGAGCCACGATCCCGCGTTTCCAGGCTGAGAATCTCTCCGCGAACCAGTCGCTCGTCAACCACGTCCGCGACTTGGCCGATGGCAAGGGTGCCACTCCGGCACAAGTCGCTCTGGCATGGCTACTGGCCCAGGCGCCATGGATCGCACCGATCCCCGGAACCCGCAAGTTGTCCCGGCTCCAGGAGAACGCGGGCGCAACCGAGATCGGGCTGTCCGCCGATGAACGAGCCGACCTCGACGCATTGGCCGCCCGAGTAGGCGTAGCCGGTGACCGATACTCCGAGGCACACATGAAGCTCGTCGGGCACTGACGATTCAGCCCGCGTAGCGGCAGTGCTCCGCGCCGCCGTAAGCGGCCCTCCGCTCTGCCACTCGCCGGGCTGCGGCCTGGGGGCCGGTCCCGGCGGCGGCAGCTCTGGGCCGCTTCGCCGCACCGGCCGGCCGCCACACCGCGCACACTCGCCGCACCCCGGAGCACTGCCGCTCTAAGTCGAGGGTGGGCCGGACAACACTCACCGGACGAGTGCTCAATCCGACCCACCCTCTGAACCTCCGAATCGGACCGAGCAAGCGGGGGCTATCACCCGGCGCTCCCCGTCCGCGCCCCGAGGAGCCATGCCGTTCCGGAGGAGTCATACGGGCATTGGCTGCCGCGTGGCTTCCGTTCCTCAGTCGCTGGCGCTCCCTGCGGTACGGGTCCACTTGCCATCGGGATAACCGAGACAATCGCCGACGATCATCCGGTATTGACCTGATCGGTAGCCATGTTCAGCGGTCCCCAGAACGCGCGGAAGTCCCCATAGATCGGCGGAACGATGTGGCTCTCACGTGCCCTGATGTATTGGTCACAGAGACGATGAGCGGCCCCCGTGACGCTGTGCGCGTAAGTGGCAAGAGGATGCCCGCGACGACTGAGGCGAGGAGCCTGCCACCAGATCACCGCTCCATCGGCACGCGCGATCAGACCGTGCCAGATACACACCGCCACCAAGCCACTGTTGAGTTCGACGAGATAGCTGGGCACGTTACGTCTGGCCAGTTCGGCAATGAGGCGCTCTCCAGCCGTACGGGCGTTCACCGGCGCGCCACCAAACCGCCCGTGAAAGTGCCCCCAGCCATTTCGGCCGCGCGCATCTGACTACGAAGATCATCGACGTTGACCGAGTCGACGATGACGGGGCATGCGGCGGGCCAAGCCGCGAACGCCCAGAACCGGCGACTGGCGACACCGTAGAAGACCACCCAGGCCGGTTCGACGAGGTCGAGACCCGCAGCCGTCGCCCTCATCGCCGCATCCCAGTTGGGTTCCCCGAGATCAGTCACTACTCCCGGTGGACCGTTTATGTCCCGGTACCGTACGCCTCTAGCATGTTGCACGGGTCGCGCACCTCCACATGTGCGATCAAGGATCCGCCCTTGTGTGCTCGCACTTGGGCGGGTCCGACTTTTCCGGCAATTGCGACGAAAGTGATCGTCTGCCACTTACTCGGGATCTGCGGCAAGCATGTCTAGACTCGTAGTTGGATGACCACGGGTTCTTGTCCGCATGGCGTCCGCACACTGCGGACAAACAAATCCGCCACGATCGAGGAGCCGATCTTGGAGACATTCGGCGCAGCATTACGCCGTCTGCGTGGTGACTTCACGACTCGCGAACTCGCCCGCCGGGCCGCCGTGTCCAAGAGCCACATTTCCGATTTGGAGACCGGCCGACGCGCGCCCAGCGCACAAGTCGCCGCAGCTCTCGACAAGGCGCTTTCCGCCAACGGCGAGTTACTCTCGCTCTACTCCCGATCGATCTCCGTTGCACCGCATTACCCAGTGCCCGCAGAGCCACCGCGAACGGCCGACTACGTCTCAGAGATCCGAGACACGAACCTCCATCTGATCGCTCTCGACTCACGGTACGGAGGAACCGGAATCGCGGACGTCGCGCTTCAAGCCTTCCGTTCCGCCAGGCGCACGATCGCGACCGGGGCACACAACGCCAGCGAGACCGATCTCCAGGCCGCCGCAGGCGAAACCGGCGAGATCGCCGCATGGTGCCTGTACGACGGAGACCGACTGGACGAGTCACGCGCGGTCACCCACGAGGCGATGTTCATGTCCAGGCTCGCAGGTGATCGGGCCATGGAACTCTTCTCGCTCTCCCACCTGGCCCTGATCGACCTACACCAGCGACACTCACGCGACGCCTTGCGCATTGCCGAGAGCGTCATGGATCCGGGAGTTGTCGCCCCTCGGCTCGGAGCACTATTCAAGATCCGGGCAGCACGCGCACTGGCTCAATCAGGAGACCGGCGCCGATCACTCGAAACTCTCGCCCAGGCCGAGAGCGCGTTGCTCGACTCGGTGCATCCACGTGACCCTCACTGGACGTGGTGGCTGGACTCCTCGGAAATGGCCGTTCAAAGAGGCCTGCTCTATCTGGAGTTGGGCGAATACTCGGCGGCGATGCCCCACCTGAACGACGCCGCGCACGGCCGGATACGCCGCGACCCCTACGCCCCAGCGAATGGCACAAGCATCACAGCGCACGGCGAAGAATGGGGCCGCGCGGCATACAACGATCTGATTCATCTCTTCCTGGCGCTTGCCATGGCCGAGGCGTGGTCAGATGCCGAGCCGATCGCCGCGACCGTCACCGAGTTCACCCGCGAAGTGGTGTCGGCTCGCAGTGAGGTGATGTTGAAGACAGCCGTCAGGCTCGTCTTCTCGGCAAGTCCTCAAGGAGGACCATCAGGGAGCCTGCTCGACCTGTCGGAGGAGATCTGCCGCGCCCGAGCGTGGCCTGTCTCCCGGTAAGACCATGGGGCGCCGACTCTTTCAGCTAAATACGGGACTCATCCCCCGACTCCGGCCCGACGTATATTTCGACTCCTTGCGAATCCCAAGCTCGCGTATATCCGCCCACCGTGGCGCAGACTTCTATAACTCCTTCAGTCAGTCGAACCATACCTTGTTCGGTCCCGTCGAACCATTCCACCGTGATTATTTCGCCTGCGCGGAGTGAATACTCCCGCGCGGTCGGCTCAAACATGAGAACGATGTCGTGGTCCACTTCAATCTGAAAGCGCATGGGATATTTTTACCAGCGGCCCAGGTGCCATCGGAGGAGTTTCGGCCGGGATAGAGAGCTTCGCCGAACGTCGTCGTCCGAACTCGCTTCGCTCCCCCTTCGGGTGCCTACGGCATTCCGCCGGCCCACCACTCCCACCGTTCAACCTTGAGCAGCCTGCCGCCGTTCGTTCTCCCGCTTGATGCGCCGAGCCGTCGACACCTGTTGCCGAGCGATCTCCGCCCAGAAGTGTTCGCCCTTGCCATGCCCGCTTCCCCCGTACCGCCACTGCGACATGGTGACCGTTTCCCGGTCGTCGTCTGCTAGTCCCAAGGACTCGCGAGCCAACGACGCCCGATAGTCGGCACGGACCTGGCGGAGAGCGCCCAGGGTCGTCGAGTACTGGCGTGACTTGGTCGAGAAGTGGCCCCGGAAGCCGAGCATGTGCGCCCATTGCTTGAGTCGCAGGTGGTCGAAGCCCGGCATCATCGACAGCGCCCAGCAGGTGTAGATCATCCTCCGAGCGTGCTCACTCACCTTGAGGTGGTCGATCTGTTCGGGATGTCTCACCCGCCGGTCCACCGTTCCGGCCGACTCAGTACCCTTGGTGGCGTACTTGGCGATGTAGGCCGCCACCCGGCCATCCGTCATCCCGCCTAATTCCGCGCCGACGTAGACCGGCTGCACGTCGAGTTGCCTACCCCACCGCAGAACGACACGACGCTCCTCGTCGCCCCGTACTCCGGTCGAAGCCGTCACCTTCACCCGTTCGGCAGTTCGTCTGATCGCCTCGTCCAGCAAGGGAACGGTTGCCCACGACGGCGGAGGGTCGCCAGGACCGGCCGGGCCGTCGAGGCGGATCACGGCGTGGAAGTGAACCAGGCCGCGCGTCTGGTATTCGGCAACCTTGGCGTAGGAGACACGCAGGCTCCGCCGCAGTTCGGCCCGGGACACCCCGCGCTGATGCGCAAGCGTGGTCAGCACGTCCCGGGTGAAGCACCGCCACAACTCCCCGGCGTGGGCGTTCCACAGGACCGCGCCCGAGTAGTCGAAACAGTCGGGGCAAATGGGCTGCCCCAGCCGTGTGTCATCTTCGCCATGACGCACCCGGCACCCTTCCGGGCGTCCGTGCACACAGAGCGGGTCGCCCCGCCGAGGACGGCACGACATGGCCTTGCCTGCCCGCTCACGTCGAGAGTGCACCGCCCCGAAGGACGGCGCAGTGAAGGTGGCGAACACGCGAGGGTGCACGCTGACTTCCTCCGGCACGCCCTTGCCGCCCTGCAGCCCAGAGATGATCAGGTGGAAGGTATCGTCCCGATACACCTCCGAGCAGGCCGGGCACCGGGAGGCCCGCCGGTTCCCGCAGGCGGTCAGCAGGTAGCCGGTCGGCTCGTCAGCCGTCCGGTAGGTTTCGACGATCTCGCCGGTCTGTGCGTCGGCGACGTACCGCTCACCATGCAGCCGGATCGGTTGGGCGCACCCGCCCGTGGCCTTGACCATCTGCTGCCAGCGAGAAAAGTCCGGCAGTGCCGCCCGTTCGGCAGCGGCGTACATGTCGGCGGTCAAGCGTCCGGTCATGAGGCCATCGCCTCCTCTCCAGAAGACGAGGAGGCGGGTTCGTCGATGTCGCCACTGATCTCGACACCAAGGATGCAGCCAATTCGCTGCCACTTCTGATCTGACCACCGGGGGCGTTCGGCGGCTTTCTTCCTGCCCCACTCACGAGCTGAGGTTGCAGGGCGCATAGTCAAGCGGTGACCTCCTAACTCTCGAAGGAGTGGAGGCACGCCAGAAAGCAAGCTCACAGGTGAGGCCGTCGCCGCGCGCAGCAGTGTCGGCACCGACGACAAGCCCCGACGAGTCGCTTCATCGAGAGTTATTTGGAGGCAATCATGTATTGGCTATTTGATGTGGAAACGTTCTCCACTGGCGCCACCCGGCGGCCGAGAGCCCACCCCAGCCTCATCTTTTATTTTTTGTATGTTGGCTTAGGTCAGCGGTTCGCGGTCGAATACCCCGCTGGGGAGCTACCCCGCGCCAGGCGCCACCCCGGCATGCGACTCGTAGTTGCCTGAGAGCCACTCGCGTGTCTCCGTGCCATCTACAACTACCAGGCCACACCGACAGTTCCCGAACGTGATTCAGCCTTCAGACCAAATGGGGTCCAGTAGGTCGGGATTGAACACCTTGCTCCCCTTGATTCCCGGATAGACGATCACCGCTCGAAACGCCTCGCGAAGATAGGCCCGCTTCGTGGACAGCGGCATACCGCCTTCCTCCTCCGACTTGTACCAGCGCCGCCGGAAGTCTTCCACGTCGATGACCTGCCGGGCCGCATCCCGCTCCACCGCCGCCGTGTGCTTCTTCGACTCACCACGAAGGCGGGCGATCGTCTTTTCCAGATCACCCGCCAACTGGAAAAACAGGTCATTGGACATGCCGCCTGAACTCCACTGGACAGAGAGCGCCTTCAGGCGCCCTTGGGCGTCGTTCAGTTCTTCCTCGCCCGTCCACTCTTGAGACCGGATTCCCTGCCGCCGGGCCATCTCCTTGTCTTCCAGGCTCGCCAGCAGAGCCTCAGAGATGAACTCGTCCACCAGGTCACCCCGCCGCGCGACGCCGCCGCAACCGCCCTCCGACTTGGACGGGCAGGAGTACAGGTGGTGCTCGACGTCCTTCTGCCGTGTCACCCGCAGTTTGGTGTTGCACCGAACGCCGTCCGGCTTGGCCTTCCCGCACCGCAGGATGCCCACCAGCAGGTAGCGCGCATCCCGATAGTCGGGCGAGTGCGCCGGGCCCAGTTCGCCGTTCCGGAGGACGAAGCGCCCCTTTCGCGCGTCGAACATGTCGCGGATGGCCTGCCATTCCTCCGGCAAAATGATCGTCTCCCACACGCCCGTCACGGGATTGCCGTCAGGACCTCTGACGAGTTCCCCGCCGATCTCCCGCCACCCGCAGAGACGTGGGTTCGTCAACACCACCTTGAGAGACCGCGAGATCCATTCGTTGCCGAGGCTGGTCTTCACGCCGAGGCGCTGCCACTCCATGACGATCGAATGCACGGACCGGCCACCGATGAAGTCCTGAGCCGCCTTACGCACCAGGTCAGCCTCAGCCGTGTTGAGGGTGCGCCGGTCTTCGTTCCACCCGAACGGCCGAGGTCCGCCACTTGGAACGCCTCGCTGTGCGCGCGACTGGTGAGAGGTGCGCATCCGGCGCTGCATCTTGCGGACCTCCATCTTGGAGATCACCGCCCCGAACAGGCCCATGCTCTCCACGTCTTCGCTGTACAGGTCCTTGACCTGCCGCTTGTCGGCGTAGACCCGCCCGTCCCGGTGGGTGAAGGCGTCCACGACCCGCTGATAGTCACCGGGACGCCGCACCAATCGGTCATCGGCGACGACCACCAGGCCGCTAACAGATGTGCCGTCCGAGAGCCCGCCGGCCTTGAGGACCTTCAGCAGGAGCTCGAAGTCGTCGCGAACCACGTCCATCTTCGCGGCCGACTTGTCGTTGTCGGTGAACTCCGCCACCACGACCCAGCCGTTCTTCTTCGCCGTCTCGTGGTTGATGCGGTGCTGGTCCTCCACGCTGTGCTCATCCCGCCGAATGTCGGCAGAGGCGCGAGCGTAGGACACGACAGGGATCATCCCGCTGGTCAGCGCTACCGAGAGCTTCTGCATACGCCTCATCATGCATGAGTTGCACAACTACAACCTCCTCTACCGCGAGGAGGAGCGCGAGATGATCCCGCTCTGCGCAGACCAAGGCGTGGGCCTCATCCCGTGGTCCCCTCTGGCCAGGGGCCTCCTCGCCCGCGCCGGACAGGACCAGCACACCACCCGCCAGGACGGCGACGGCAACCGCCAGCGCTTCCTCTACGGCGGCCCCGGCGACGAGGACGTGCTGGCCAAGGTCGCCGAACTGGCGAACGAACGCGGCGTCGCCCCCGCCACACTGGCCCTGGCCTGGCTGCTCCACCAGCCCGGCATGGTCGCCCCCATCATCGGCGCGACCAAGGACAGCCACATCCCCGACGCCCTGGCCGCCGTCGGCCTCGACCTGTCGGAGAAGGAACTGGCCACCCTGCAGGATCCCTATCAGCCCAGGTCAGCTCGCTTCTGACCGGCGATGCACCGGGCCGCCGTATGCCGCGGACATGCGGCGGTTCTCCTGAGATCCGCGACCACGCCGGCCGGATCAGCCTGCTTCCACAACGGACACCGCCCGGAACGGATATCCTTCCTGACCCGGCGACTCCCATTCGAGGTCCACTTCCTGGCCGGCTTTCAACGCCCGATATCCTTCGGCACGAATATGGCTGAAGTGCGCCCAGCACCCCCCGGGCGTCTCCGGTGAGTCGATGACTCCCCAACCCTCGTCGGCGTTCCACTCCCGCACTACACCTCGAACGCCCACCGCAAGCCTCCCGCTAAAGTCGCCCTCATGGCGCCCCTCGAGCTGTTCCACCGCGTCGCGGAAACCGTCCCGGCCTATGCCGCTTTCCTCAGAGACCACGGCATCGACCCCGCCGCCATCCAGACGGCCGCCGACTGGGAAACGCTCCCCTTCACGACCAAAGACAACTACACGAGGCGCCATCCTCTCAACGACCTCTGCCGCGACGGCACGCTCCAGGGGATGATCGCCGTCAGTTCGGGCTCGACCGGCGAACCGTCGTTCTGGGCCAGGACCACCGACGACGAGAAGGTCATCGCCGACCGCTTCGCCCAGGTCCTCGACGGTTTCGGCCGCAAACCCACGTTGGCCGTCATCTGCTTCTCGCTCGGCACCTGGGTGGGCGGGCTGTTCACGCTTGCCTGCGTCAGGCATCTGGCCGACCGCGGCTACCCGATCACCGTCGTGGCACCGGGCAACAACCCGGCCGAAATCCTTCGGGTCGTCCCCAAGCTGGCGCCGTTGGCCGAGCAGACGGTCCTCTTCGGATATCCGCCCTTCATCAAGGACGTCATCGACACCCCGGACGTCCCCTGGGACCAGTACAACATCAAGATCGTCACCGCGGGCGAGGTCTTCTCCGAGGAGTGGCGCACGCTCGTCGCCGACCGCGCGGGCATCGCCGACCCCGAAACATCCTTCGCATCTTTGTACGGCACCGCCGACGCCGGCGTCCTGGGCAACGAGACGCCGCTGTCCATCGAGATCAGAAGGCATCTGGCCGCCCATCCGGAGAAGGCCAGGGAACTCTTCGGCGCCGACCGGCTCCCCACGCTGGTCCAATACGACCCGGCAGTCCGCTACTTCGAGGAGTCCGACGGCACCCTGCTCTTCACGGGCGACAACGGCGTCCCGTTGATCCGCTACCACATCGCCGACGAGGGCGGCCTGATCCCCTACGCCGACATGCTGGAGAAGATCGGCTTCCAGCCGAAGCAGCGAGGCCCGGAACTCCCCTTCGTGTACGTCTTCGGCCGCAGCCGCTTCGCCGTCTCCTTCTACGGCGCCAACGTCTACGCCGAGAACATCTCGGTGGGCCTGGAACAGCCCGAGGTCAACAAGGCCGTGACCGGCAAGTTCGTCCTGGAGGCACCAGAAGGCGCCGAGGGTCTCCACGTCACCGTCGAGTTGGCCCGGCGGCAGGAGCCGTCGGAAGACCTGGCCAAAGAGATCGCCGCCCGGATCCTCATCCACCTCAGGCGCCTGAACAGCGAGTTCACCCATTACGTCCCCGAGAGAAAACAGCTCCCGCTGATCACCCTGCGCCCCTACGCCGACCCCACCGACTTCCCGCCCGGCGTCAAGCACCGCTATGTACGCTGATCGACATGGCACGGGCGAATGACGAGGCCGCTGCGGCCCTGGAAGAGTACGCCGAACTGTTCGCGCTGAACGGCGGCGACGCCTTCCGCGTGCGCAGCTACCAGAAGGCGGCCAAGTCGATCGCCGGCTACCCGGAGGACCTGCGCGCGACACCGGTGCGCGAGATCCCCGGCGTGGGCGAGGCCATCGCGAAGAAGGTCGAGGAGTTCCTGGAGCGGGGCAGCTTCCGCCAGCTCGACGACCTGCGGTCGAAGGTCCCCGACGGCGTGCGGCGACTGACGAAGATCCCGACGCTCGGGCCGAAGAAGGCGCTGTTCCTCTTCCAGGAGCTCGGCATCGACTCCCCCGACGCCCTGGCGACGGCCATCGGCGAAGGCCGGCTCCAGGGTCTGAAGGGGTTCGGCGCCAAGACCGAGGAGAACATCCTCAAGGGCATCGCGCAGATGGCCGAGACCCGCGTTCACCTGGGGATCGCCGCCGACCTGGCCGACAAGGTCATGGCCTCGATCGACGCCGACCGCATCGCCTTCGCCGGGTCGCTTCGGAGAATGCGCGACACCATCGGCGACATCGACATCCTGGCCGTCGGCTCGCCGGAGCTGATGGAGACCTTCGCGCATCAGCCTTTCGTCACCGAGGTCATCGCGCGCGGCGAGAAGAAGACGTCCGTCCGCACCGACCGGAACATCCAGGTCGACCTCCGGCTGGTGCCGGCGGAGTCGTGGGGCGCCGCGCTGATCTACTTCACCGGATCGAAGGAGCACAACGTCCACCTTCGCGAGATGTGCGTGAAGAAGGGCTGGAAGCTCTCCGAATACGGCCTGTTCGACGCCGACGACAACGTCATCGCGGCCGCGACCGAAGAAGACATCTACGCCGCTCTCGGGATGGAGTGGATCCCGCCGACGCTGCGGGAGGACGGCGGGGAGATCCAGGCCGCACTCAAGCACGAACTCCCGAAGCTGGTCACCCTCGACGACCTGAAGGGCGACCTGCACACCCACACCGACCTGACCGACGGCATCGCCACGCTGGAAGACATGCTGGCCGCCGCCGCCAAGCGCGGTTACGCCTACTATGCCGTCACTGATCATGCTCCTGACCTGGTCATGCAGCGCATGACGCTGGAGAAGGCGCTCGCGCAGCGGGCCCGGCTCGACGAGTTGCAGAAGAGCTATCCGAACATGCGGCTGCTGCACGGCAGCGAACTCAACATCGCGCCCGACGGCGGCGTCGACTGGCCGGAAGACATCCTGGCGGGTTTCGACGTCTGCGTCGCCAGCGTCCACTCCCACTTCAACCAGTCGCGCGACGAGATGACCCGGCGCTTCATCGCGGCCTGCGAGAACCCCGGGGTCGACATCATCGGCCACCCGACCACCCGGAAAATCGGGAAACGTCCGGGCGTCGACGCCGACTGGGACGCGGTCTTCCGCGCCGCCGCCCGCACCGGCACCGCCCTGGAGATCGACGCCTACCCCGACCGCGCCGACCTCCCCTCCGATCTCGTGCGCCTGGCGCGCCACCACGGCGTCAAGTTCTCCATCGACAGCGACTCCCACGCCATCCCGCATCTGGACAACCAGAAGTTCGGCGTCGGCATCGCCCAACGCGGCTGGCTGACCCCCGACGACGTGATCAACACCTGGCCGATCGACAAACTGCTCCATTTCCTGGGCCGCCGATAGCTCCGCGCCGCCGATGAGTTGATCTCCGGCCATGGTTTTTTGCTTCCGTTACGGCTCCCGCCTGGCCGGCACCGGCCACCGTCTCCGGCCCGCACCGTATCCGGCGCCGGCCACCCGCTCCCGGCCCCCACCGTCACGAGTGACGTGCGGCCAGAGTCTTTGGACAACCCCAAATACGCACGAATCAGGTCGAACCCCGCGTGCCCCGGGCCACCACGCTGAAGAATCGGTAGCGGCCGGAGATCAGGCCGACCCGAGTACCGCTCACGTTCTGGACAAACCCAGATGTCCAGGATGCCCGCTTGGACAAATCAAGCAGTCCCCACCTGGGCCATTGAAGTATTTGCAACTTTCCTGGTAGGAAATACCCATAAGGGAAGGGGCTCCTCATGAACCGGACCGCTCTGTGCACCCTGGGCGACGTCGCCCCCCTCGCCGCGCACCTCAACCCCATCGTCAAACCGCTCCCCGGCGACCTGTTCACCGTCCACGACACCGGCACCGGCACGTGCGCCGAGACCCGATGGGAGGCCATGGCGGGCCAGGGCTATCACACGCCGAACGACCGGTTCTTCGTCAGCAGCCACACCGCGACCCCGTTCATCGACGCCCGTTCCTGGCGTCTTCGCCTGCACGGCGACGGCCTCGAAGGCCCCAGGTCGCTCACGTACACCGACCTGCGCAGACTCCCCGCCCGCACCCTCGACGTGGCCATCGAGTGCGCCGACAACGGGCGGTCGCTCTTCCCCGCCCAGCGGACCGACGGCGTTCCGTGGGGCCTGGGCGGCATCGGGGTCGCGCGCTGGCGCGGGGTGCCGCTGAAGGCGGTCCTCACGCTCGCCGGGGTCCGGCCGGGCGCCCTCGACGTGCTGGCCACCGGCCTCGACGACCCGGTCGAGGGGCGGGGCCGCGTGCGGCATTCCATTCCGCTGACCAAGGCCCTGGACGACGCGCTGATCGCGTACGAGATGAACGGGGTTCCGCTTCCCCCGGATCACGGTTATCCGGCGCGGCTCGTCGTGCCGGGGTGGGCGGGGATCGCGTCGATCAAGTGGCTCGGCGAGATCGAGGTCGGCACCCGGCCTCTCACCAGCCCGTTCGCCACCGCGGTCACCACCCCGCCGGTCAAGAGCGCGTTCGAGCTTCCCTGGCCCGCGAAGGTAGCCTTCGGGAGACGGCATGTCCTGCGCGGCCGCTCCTGGTCGGGGGCCGCCGGGATCGCGAAGATCGAGGTCAGCACCGACGGCGGCCAGACGTGGCAGAAGGCCTTCTACCGGCGGGGCACCCGGGCCTGGACGCCCTGGCACGTCGAATGGTGTCCGCGCGAGAAGGGCCCCGGCGTGCTCCTCGCCAGGGCGGTAGATCACAATGGGTACAGGCAGTCAGAAATCGAACACGCCGCAATCGTGGCGCACCCGGTGATCGTCGAGTAGCGAAGTGTTACCTTTGCGGAAGGTTCGCCGGTTTTTCGTGCAGCTCGCGGGGGTTCGCGGGGGGCTGGCCGCCTATGGGGGAAGTACGGGTAGGCGATTCCGCGCTGTCAGAATCGCTCCCGGAGACGTCTTGGTAACGCCCCGGTAACCGCTCCTGGCGAGGATGGGGGCGGAAACCGGCGGAGAACGACAGGGGAGGTTGCCCATGGCCCAGCTCACGGCACTCGACGCGCAGTTCCTCAGCACGGAGTCCGACACTACGGTCACCCACGTCGCCGGCGTCGCCGTCCTGGACGGCAGCGTCACCCGGGACCGCCTGGTCGCGCTGCTGCGCGAACGGGTCCACCTCGCACCGCCACTGCGGATGCGGCTCGCCGACGTGCCCTTCGGGCTCGATCGGCCCTACTGGACCGAAGACGACGACTTCGACGTCGCCGACCATGTCCACGAATCGACGGTGCGGCACGAAGACGAACTCGCCGTCCACGTCGCCAGGCTCCACGCGCGCCGGCTCGACCGGCGAAAACCGCTTTGGGAGATGCACCTGATCCACGGCCTCGGCGAAGGCCGCGTGGCCGTTTACACCAAGGTTCATCATGCCGCCATCGACGGAGTGTCGGGGTCGGAGATCCTTGGTGCCTTCCTCGACCTCAGCCACGAACAGCGGCAGGTCGAGCCGCCCGCCGACGACGCGCCGCGCGCCAAGGCGCCCAACCAGGCCGAGATGCTGGCCGGGGCGTTCGGGCGCATGCTGTCCCAGCCCGGTGACGCGGTGAAGTCGCTGGCCCGCGCCGTCGCCGACCTCGACGCGATGCCCGTCTCCGGCGGCCTGCCCGGCGCCCATCGCCTGGCCACGGTCGCGCGCCGGCTGCTCGGCGAGAAGCCCCTGCCGCCGCTGCCCTCGCTGGCGGCGCCGCGCACTCCGTTCAACGGCCCGATCACCCGGATGCGGACCTTCGCGTACGGCTCTGTGGCACTCTCCGATGTGAAGCACGTCGGCCGCGCTTACGGCATGAGCGTCAACGACGTCGTGATGACGGTCGTGTCGGGCGCGCTGCGGTCATGGCTCGAAGAGCACGCCGCGCTGCCGGGCCAGCCGCTGGTGGCGGCGGTGCCGGTGGCCGTGCGGACCAGCAAGGGCTCCGACACCATCGGCAACCAGATCTCCGCGATGATCACCCCGCTGGCCACCGACGTCGAAGACCCCGAGGAGCGTCTCTCCACGGTCCGCGGCCTGATGTCCACCGCCAAGCGCCGCTTCGCGCAGTCACGCACGAGCTGGCTGAACGACATCTGCTCGGTGCTGCCCGCCCCGATCGCGAACCTGGCCACGCCCCACTTCTTCCGGCTGGCCGGCCGGGTGACGCCCGGCGTGAACCTGATCGTGTCGAACGTACCGGGCCCGCAGCTGCCGCTCTACATGTGCGGCGCACGTCTGATGGCCTACTACCCGATGTCGGTGCTCACCGACGTGACCGGCGGCCTGTCCATCACGTGCCTCTCCTACGACGGCAGCCTCGACTTCGGCGTCGTCGCGTGTCCGGCCAGGGTGCCGGACGTATGGCGCATCATGGACCATCTCCGCGAGGCGATGGCGGAACTGGTGAAGCTGGCCGACTCGATCGACTCCGACTAGCCGCTACTCCTCCCGCAGTGCCTCACCCGGCCTCGACCGGGCCACCCGGCGTGCGGGCAGGACGGCGAGCATTGCCCCGGCCAGCAGCGCGGCCGGGGCGGCCAGCACCAGCGCGAGCGTGGCGAGCGGCGGCACATACAACAGAGGCGTGAGGTCGGCGACCGCCCGCCAGGCCAGCCGTCCGGCGGCCAGGCCCAGCGGGACGCCCACAACCAGGCCTACGGCGGCGAGCGTGCCTGCCTGGGTGAAAACGATGGCACGGCTCTGACGTGGGGTCATGCCGACGGCCCTCAATACGGCGACGGTGTGGCGGCGGCGCCGGGTCGCGGTGCCCAGGGCGTGGCCGATCGCGCCCATGGCCAGCAGGGCGAGGAATCCCCCGAGAATCGGCGGCATCGCCTGGACGTTGCGGATCTGGGCGAGCGCGCCCGGTTCCATCGACGGCATGGATCCCGCGCCGAGCCGTGCGGCGACCCCGGCCGGGTCGGCTCCCGGGCGCAGCGCGATCAGGGACTCCCGGAACTTGAAGAAGCCGTTGGGGAAGAGCCGGGCGTAGTCGGGTTCGGTCAGCCAGGCGCCGTCGGCGTAGCCGTTGTGAGGGTTCTCCGGGACGAACGCGATGCCCGTCACCGTAAGGTCCGCGGATCCGTAGGCCGCGGCGCGCACGGTGTCGCCGATGTCGGCGCCGATCGTACGGGCGGCGTCGGGGGCGAGCGCGATCTCGCCGGGGACCGACGGCGGGCGTCCCCGGGTCGCGACGAGCCGGAGCGGGGTGCCGCCCACCGGAGTGCGGGTGAAGACGGTGACGGGGGTCGAGCCGATGGTCACCACACCGACCCGGGTGTCGGTCACCGAGACCACGTCGGGGTCGGCGGCCCATTGTCCCGGCAGGGCGACCGGGGTCGTCTGGCGGCCGTCGAAGCCGGTCATGGCCCAGAGCTGGAAGGTCTGGCCGAAGCGGGAGGCATCCGCGTCGGCGGCTCCGGCCTGGAAGGTCAGCGCGGCCAGCACTCCGGCCGTTCCGATCACGACCCCCGCGAGAGCGGGGCGCACGGGGGTGACCGAGCGTCCGGTGCCGGATTCCAGGGCCAGGCGCACTCCCACGACGGCGGGGACCGGGAGTCCCAATCGGTACACCCATACGGCCGCGACCGATCGCCGGGCCGGTCCCGTGGTCCTTCCGGCGGGCCAGGCCGCCAGGGCAGCCGTCACGGTCAGGACGATCACCACGAGGGCGGCGACTCCGGCGAGGACCGGGAGGTCGACGTACACACCCTGTTGCGGTTCCGCCCGCGCGGCCGATCCGATCGGGAAGATCGGCGAGGCGGCGACCGCGAGCCCCGACCCGGTCAGGGCACCGGTGAGCACCGCGAACGCCGGGCCGCAGACGGCGGCGACCAGTGCCTGCCGGGGACGCATGCCGATCGTGCGCAGCACGCGCAGGTCGGTGGCCGAGCCCGCCGCGTAGCGGGCGACGGCCTGACCGAGCAGGGCGAGCACGGTCACGAGCGCGGCCGCGGCGATGGCGAGCAGGATGAGCGCCTCGAACTCGGCGCCTTGATCGATCTTGCCGGCGAGTTCGTGGAGGTCGCGGATCTCGACGTCGTTGCGACCGGTCAGAGCCGCGAAGGCGCGCTGGAACTCAGGAATGGCGGCGGTCCCGCCGCGCAGGCGGACGATCGCGTTGTAGATGGCCCCGTCGGAGAGGTTCTCCAGGTCGGCGCGGTAGCGCTCGCCGAACGCCCGGGTCGTGGTGATCGCGGGGATGATCAGGGCGAACGGATAGCGGACGACGCCGACGACCCGCACCGGCTGCCGCTTCCCACCGGCGGTGGCGACGACGACGTCGCCGACCCGCAGCCGGTTGGCCGCCATGAAGTCGGAGGTCGCGACGGCCTCGTCGACGCGGTTCTCGTCGGCGACGCGGCCCGCGATCACAACCGGACGTTCGACGGTGACGAGGAGGTTCCCGTCGGGTGAGGCGTAGTTGATCCCCGGCTCGGGGAGCGCCTCGAACAGGATGTCGCTGATCAGGAACGTGGCCACCGCCTCGACCCCGGGCAGCCGCCGGACAGTGTCCCAGTCGAACCCGGGCCGGTTCGGCTGCACCAGGACGGTCGCGGACAGGGTCACCGCGCTCAGCCGGTCGACGGCGGAGCCGCCCCGCCGGGCGCCCGTCGCGGCGGCGGTCACGGCGGCCGAACTCACAGCGACCAGCACCGCGAGCGCGACCAGGGTCCGGGCCCGGCGTCGCATGTCGAGCCACACCCACATCCACATGGGTCCATTGCGCCTCGGAACGGGATGGTCACGCCACGGGGTTAGCCCTCTAGGCCGACTCGCGGATCACCAGCCGGGTCGGCACCGTCACCGACTCCACCTGCTCCGCGCCGTCGATCAGGTCGAGCAGGATCCGCACCGTCTCCTCGGCGATCTCGGCCAGTGGCTGGCGGATCGTGGTCAGTGGCGGGTGGGTCGACATGGCCACGTCGGAGTCGTCGAAGCCGCCGACGGCCACGTCGTCGGGGACCCGCCGGCCGGCGGCGCGCAGGGTCGCCAGTGCTCCCCCGGCCATGACGTCGGAGGCGCAGAAGACGGCGTCGAGATCAGGGGAGCGCTCCAAGAGGCGGGCCATCGCCTGTTCGCCCGACAGGCGGGTCCAGTCGCCGTGTTCGATCAGTTTCTTGGACGCCCGGCGGCCCAGTTCGTCGGTGAAGCCTTCCAGGCGCTGGATGCCGCCGGGGGTGTCCATCGGACCGGTGATGATGGCGATCTTCTTGCGGCCCTGTTCGACCAGGTAGCGGGTCATCTGCCGGGCTCCGCCGCGCTCGTCGCAGGCGGCGAAGGGGATGACGTTCTCCATGCCGATCACCGCGCCGCACGACACGGCCGGGATGCGCAGCCCTTCGAGGGCCTCGACCAGCGGGTCTCCGGCGTGGGTCGACTGGAGCAGGACCCCGTCGGCGTGGCCGCCCTTGACGTAACGGAGGACCCGGTCTCTGTCGCCGGCGTCGCCCGCGATCATCATCACCAGGGAGAGGTCGCGGGCGGCCAGGCGGCGGATCGCGGTGCGGATGGTGGTGCTGTAGTTGGGGTCTTCGAAGATCTTCTCGTTGGGTTCCGACAGGACCATGACCACCGAACCGGCGCGCTGGGTGACCAGGCTGCGCGCGTTGCGGTTCACCACGTAGCCCGTCTCGGCGATGGCCCTTTCTGTGGCCAGCCGGGCGGCGGTGCTGACGTATCGGTCGCCGTTGAGCACCCGGGAGACGGTCCCGCGCGATACG
This sequence comes from Herbidospora mongoliensis, assembly GCF_001570545.1. GTDB lineage: Bacteria > Actinomycetota > Actinomycetes > Streptosporangiales > Streptosporangiaceae > Herbidospora > Herbidospora mongoliensis. The sequence goes on from NZ_BBXD01000011.1 coordinate 171,423, forward strand.
CCCGCCGCCGCTGCGACGTCGTGGATGGTGGGCCGTTTCACGCCGTTATTCTCCACTAACCTTTGACGGCTCCGCCCGAGAGGTCGGTCCGCCAGTAGCGCTGCATCGTCAGGAACAGCGCGATCAGCGGAATGATCGACAGCAGCGCGCCGGTGACGATCAGGTTGTAGAGCGAGGGCTGGTTGGCCCCGGCCGCGAGCAGGGTGTAGAGGCCGACGGTCAGCGGGAACTTGCCGTCGTCGCCGAGCATGATGAACGGCAGCAGGAAATTGTTCCAGATGGCGACGAACTGGAACAGGAAGATCGTCACCATCCCCGGCACCATCAGCGGCACGCCGACCCTGCCGAGCAGCCGCCACTCGCTACCGCCGTCGATCCGGCCGGCTTCGAGCAGTGAGTCGGGCACGGCGGCACCCGCGTAGATGCGGGCGAGGTAGATGCCGTACGGATGCAGGATCTGCGGCAGCAGCACGGCCCAGTAGGTGTCGGCGAGCCCGATCTTGGCGAACAGCAGATACTGCGGCACGGCCAGCACCACCGACGGGACCAGCACCCCGCCGATCAGCACGTTGAAGATCAGGTTCCGTCCCCGGAACCGATACTTGGCCAGCGCGAACCCCGCCACCGCCGACACGACCGTCGACAGCAGCGCGCCACCGCCCGCGTAGAACGCGGTGTTGGCCATCCACTTCCAGAAAACCCCGTTCCTGTACGAATTGAGCTCCGCCAGGTTGTCGAGCAGTCCCGTGCCGGGGGTGAAGGTGCCGAGGGTGAACAACTCCCCCGGCGACTTGGTCGCCGAGACCAGCACCCAGCTCACCGGCAGCAGACAGTAGAGCGCCCCGATCAGCAGGATCCCGGTCGGAATCAGACGCTGAGGCGTCATCAGGCCTCCCCGAACGCACGCCCGCGCACCACGCGCAGGAACCCGAACGACACGACCATCGACACCGCCGCGATCACCAGCGACGTCGCCGCCGCCGAGTAGAGGTCGCCGGTCACGAAGGCGTCCCGATAGACCTTCATCAAGGGGCTCCAGGTCGAGCTGATCGTGTTGGTCAGCGGCCGCAGGGTGGTCGGTTCGGTGAAGACCTGAATGGTGGCGATCAGCGAGAAGACCGTGGTCAGGACGATCGCCGGCACCAGCATCGGCAGCTTGATCCGCAGCGCGATGGCGAGTTCGGAGGCCCCGTCGATGCGGGCGGCCTCGTAGTAGCTACGCGGGATGGCCCGCAGGTTCGTGTAGAGGACGAGCATGTTGAACCCCGTCCCACCCCACACCGCCACGTTGGCCATCGAATAGGTCACCGCGGTCGCACCCAGGAAGTCGATCCCGCCGATCGGCGTGAGGCTCGGCAGGTAGAGGAACCCCCACAGCAGCGAGGCCACCACCCCCGGCACGGCGTAGGGCAGGAAGATCGCGATCCGGCTGAACCGCGCCAGCCTGACGTGGGCCGAGTCCAGGAACAACGCGAACAACAACGCCAGCCCCAGCATCACGACCAGCACGAGCGCCCCATAACCGAGCACCCGCAACCAGCCCGCCCACAGCTCCCCGTCGCTCACCGCAGCCTGGAGATTCGCGCCCCCGGCCCACACCTCCTGCCGGGCCCCACGCCCCAGGCCGAGCCCGGAGACCTGGGTGCGACGGAAGCTCAGAAAGACGGTGTAGGCGATGGGCAACGCGAAGAACAGGACGAACAGCACGATCGCGGGTGCCAGGAACAGGTAAGGCGCGGCACCCCGGGAAACGCCACCTTCTCGGGTCGAGCCGCTCCGAGAGGTGCGGCTGTCTTTGCTGGACGCGATCTGAGAAGCGCCGTCAGGTCGGATGGACATCTAGTCCTCCAGGGTGAAGCCGGACTTCTGCATGTCGGCCACGGTGGCTTCCTGCATGAAGGTCACCGCGCCGCCGAAGGCCGACTTGTCCTGGAGGGCCTTGTCGAAGCCGTCCTTGTAGGCGTTGTACGTCACCCCGACGTTAGGACCGAACGTGAAGCCCCGCGCCGTCGCCCCGATCGCCGCGGCCTGGGTCCAGAAGTCGGGCTGGCTCTCGGCGAAGTACGCCGGGGGCTCGCCCAAAGACGCCTGGCCCTTCCCGGACGCCGGGTAGATGAAGGCCTCCTTGACCAGCAGGTCGAGGGCCGCGGGGTCGGTGTTCAGCCAGGTCGCGAACTTCAGCGCGGCGGCCTTGTTCTTCGTACCGGACGAGATCGCGGTGGACGACCCGCCCCAGAAGCCGCTGGAGTTCTCCCCCGCCGACCACTGCGGGAGCGGGGCGACGGCCCATTTGCCCTTGCCGTCGGGGGCGTTGCTCTCCAGGACGCCGGGGCCCCAGACCGCCGAGGGCCAGCTGAGCTGGGTGCCCTCGTTGAGGGCCTTGTTCCATTCGGGGGTGAAGTAGGGCTGGTCGTCGATGACGCCCTCGGCCACCAGGCCGCCCCAGAACTCGGCGACCTTCGTGGTCGCGGCATCGTTGATGCCGACCTTCCAGGCGTCGCCGGCGATCGTCCACCACTGGGCGCCCGCCTGCTGGGCCAGGCCCGCGAACCAGCCGGGGTCCTTGCTGGAGAAGCTGCCCAGGTAGACCTTGGGGTCGGCCTTGTGGACCGTGCGGGCGGCCTCGGCGTATTCGTCCCAGGTCCTGGGGACGGCGATCTTGTACTTCTCGAAGAGGTCCTTGCGGTAGTAGAGCATCATCGGGCCGCTGTCCTGCGGGATCGCGTAGACGCCGTCGGTGCCCAGGGTCACCAGGCCCCACAGTCCCTGGCTGAACTCGCCCTTGATCGCGGCGGTGTCGGCGGCCAGGTCGGCCACCGCGTCGGCGGCGACGAACGACGGTAAGTGCTGGTATTCGGCCTGGACCAGATCGGGGGCGTTGCCGGCCTTGGCGGCGGTGAGGAACTTGGCGGCCGCGTCGTCGCCGCCGGCCTGCTTGCTGACGGTGACCTTGATGTCGGGGTTGGCCTGGTTCCAGACCTCGGCGATCTTGTCCATGTTCGGGGCCCAGGTCCAGTAGGTCAGCGCGACCGGGCCTGCGGGCGCGACCGCTTGGGGTTCTTCAACGGTGCCGCTGCTGCTGCACCCGGCGGCCAGGGTGACGGCGAGCGCGGCGAAGGCCAGTCGTGTCGTACGCATCCGAACCTCCGGGAGGAGTCTCTGTGAACGTTCACAGACTGAAAGCACGGCGATTTGCTGTCAATGCCCCGTTACATGCTCGTTAACTGGACGGCCCTACCGCCGTGAATTACTGTGCACGTTCACAGAACCAAAGCACTGGGGGACCCGTGGCAGGCATCGCGTTCGGCGGCGACTACAACCCGGAACAGTGGCCGCGCGAGGTGCAGGAGGAGGACGTCCGGCTGATGCGGGAGGCCGGGGTGACCATGGTCAGCCTGGGCATCTTCGCCTGGGCCCTGCTCGAACCGGCCGAGGGCCGCTACGAGTTCGGCTGGCTCGACGAGGTCGTCGACCGCCTCCACGCGGCCGGGATCGCGGTCAACTTGGGCACCCCGACCGCCGCGCCGCCGCCGTGGTTCTCCCTGAAACATCCAGACTCGCGCCCCGTGACCCGGGAGGGCCGCCGGGTCGGCACCGGCGGCCGGGAGCACGCCTGCTCCAGCCACCCCGCGTTCCGCCACGCCACCGCCGAACTGGTCTCCCGCCTGGCGCAGCGCTACGGCGACCACCCGGCGGTGGTGATGTGGCACGTCCACAACGAATACGGCGCCCCGCTCGGCGAGTGCTACTGCGAGGCCAGCGTGGCCGCGTTCAGAGAATGGCTCAAGGTCCGGTACGCCACCCTCGATGCCCTCAACCACGCCTGGGGCACCACGTTCTGGGGTCAGCACTACGGCGACTGGGCCGAGATCGACGCCCCCCGCTGGAGCCACACAGTGGTGAACCCCGCCCAGCGCCTCGACTACGCCCGCTTCGCCAACGATGAGCACCGGGGCCACTACCTGCTGCAGAAGGAACTGCTGACCGGCAAACCGGTGACCACCAACTTCGCCGGGACGGTCAACTGCAAGTCCATGGACCTCTGGACGTGGGCCGGCGACGTCGACGTCATCGCCAACGACCACTATCTCGACGCCGAACGCCCCGACAACCACATCCACCTCGCCATGTCGGCCGACCTCAGCCGCTCGCTCGCCGGGGGCGGCCCGTGGCTGCTGATGGAGCACTCCACCGGCGCGGTCAACTGGCAGCGGTGGGGTGTCGCCAAACGTCCAGGCGAGATGCGCCGCAACAGCCTCGCCCACGTGGCCAGGGGCTCCGACGCGGTGATGTTCTTCCAGTGGCGGGCCTCCCGGTTCGGCGCCGAGAAGTTCCACTCGGCGATGGTCCCGCACGCCGGCACCGACTCGGCGCTCTGGCGCGACGTGGTGCGCCTGGGCGCGGAGGTCGGCCGGCTGGCCGAGGTGGCGGGGAGCCGGGTGAGCGCCGAGGTCGCGATCGTGTGGGACTGGGAGTCGTACTGGGCCCTCGAACTGGACTGGCGTCCGTCCACTGAGCTGCGGTTCCTGGAACGGGTGGAGGCGTACTACGCGGCGCTGTGGCGGGAGCACGTGACGGTGGATTTCGTCCATCCATCGGCCGATATTTCGGGATATCGGCTGGTCGTGGCACCGAGCGCCTACCTGCTCACCGAAGGCTCGGCGAAGAACCTCCAGCGCTACGTCGAAGACGGCGGCAGCCTCGTGGTGTCGTATTTCTCCGGGATCGTCAACGAGCACGACACGATTCACCCGGGCGCCTACCCGGGCGTGCTGCGCGAGGTGCTCGGCCTGAGCGTGGAAGAGTTCCACCCCCTCAGGGACGACGAGACCGTCGCCCTCGGCAGGCCCGACGGGGTCGGGCGGATCTGGTCCGAGCGGGTGCGTCCCGCCGGAGCGCGGACCGTCCAGAGCTTCGCCACCGGGCCGGATGCCGGACACGCGGCCGTGACCAGGCACAACCTCGGCGCGGGCGTCGCCTGGTACATCGCGACCGCCCCCGACGACCTGCGGGAACTCCTCGCCGAGATCGTCGTCAGAGCCGGTGTCACCCGGCCGGGCGAGCTCCCTGACGCCCTCGAAATGGTCGAGCGCGGCCCCTATGTCTTCCTCATCAACCACGCCGACGCCGCCGCCCCGGTCCCGGGCGTGGTCGGCGCGGACCTGATCTCGGGTGCCCCCTTCACCGGGGAGGTGCCCGCCGGTGGGGTGTGCGTCGTGCGCACCCCCTGACGCCCCAACCGGAGGAACCAGGTGAAACGCACGCTCGTGGCCCTCGCGGCCACTCTCGGTCTGCTCGGGTTACCAGCACCCGCGCAGGCCGGGCCGCCAGTACCGATCCGCGGCGCCGACGTCTCCAGCCTCGCCAAGTCCGAGGTGTACGGGGGTGTCTACCGCGACCCGGGCGGTAGACACGGTGACGCGCTGCGGATCATGCAGCAGGCCGGCGTGAACCACATCCGGCTCAAGGTCTGGGTGTACCCGGCCGACGGCTACAACGACAAGGCCCACGTGGTCGCCGTCGCGAAACGGGCCAAGGCGCTCGGCATGAAGGTGCTGGTCGACTTCCACTACTCCGACTCGTGGGCCGACCCCGGCAAGCAGAACAAGCCCGCCGCCTGGGCCGCCCTCCCCTACGACCAGCTCAGACAGGCCGTGTACGACCACACCTTCGACGTCCTGAACACGTTGAAACGGCAGGGCGCGACCGCCGACCTGGTCCAGATCGGCAACGAACTCAACGGCGGCCTGCTCTGGCCCGACGGGCAGTACACCGACTGGCCCGGCATGGCCGGCCTGCTCAACGCCGGATACGACGCCGTCAAGGCCGTCTCCCGTAACACCAAGGTGATCATCCATCTGGCCAACGGCGGCGACAACGGCCTCTACCGCTGGTGGTTCGACAACGCCGCCACCCACGGCATCCGCTATGACGTGATCGGCCTGTCCTACTACCCGTACTGGCACGGAACCTTCGAAGCCTTCCAGGCCAACCTCAACGACGTCGCCACCCGCTACGGCAAACCGGTCGTCGTGGCCGAGACCGCCTACCCGTTCACCACGGCCGACAAGGACGGCTGGGAGAACATCATCCTGTCCGCCGAGCCCTACCCGGGCTATCCGGCGACCCCGCAGGGCCAGGTGGCGTTCCTGAAGAAGATGTACGACATCATCAGGGCCGTCCCCAACGGGCTGGGCCTGGGCCTCTTCTACTGGGAGGCGACCTGGACGGGCGTGCCCGGCAACGGCTGGGACCCGGCCGACCCGAGTTCGGGCAACGGCTGGGAGAACCAGGCCCTGTTCGACTACACCGACCGCGCCCTACCGGGCCTGCGCACTCTGGGCACCGGCCGGTGACCTGAGGAGTCGCACGCAGATCGCGGTGAACCAGGCCGAGATCACGATGACCCCGGCGGTGAACAGGAGCAGGCTCCAACCGGCTCCGCCCGCCGAGGCCATCGCGGCGAAGCCCGCGATGAAGAAGATCCCGCCGAGAGCTGAGCCGAGGGCCCAGCCGGGCTCACCCTCGGCGCGGAACCGGCGGGCCAGGACGAGGGCCGCGACCGTGATGGCGGTGAAGCCGATCGCGCCGCAGACGAAGTGGAGGGTGCCGGAGACGCTCACCTCACTGCCGACGGGGTCGATCGTGAAGATTCCGGCGCCCAGGAGGCTCAGGCCGTACAGAGAGAAAAGGACCCTGAGCAGCCCGGTGAACGCGGACGCTCCGGCGATGACAGCCAGGCCGGAGAGCGCGAGGTTGGCGACGTGGATCCAGCCGAGATCGCCCAGGGACAGGGCGCTCCACGGCTCGCGCAGGGGGTCGAAGCCGTCACGGGTGACGATTTCGAGGAGGGAGACGACGACGTAGAAGGGGCCGGCGAGGGCGCCGAGGGTCAGCATGATTCGGTTCATGCCTTCTCCTCGAACGGGAACGGCGTTTTTCGACACCTCTAGCCGAAATCAGCCAAACAGGGCCGTCGCGATCAGGTCGGCCACGACGTCGGCGTCGATCGTGTGGCCGGTCAGGTGGCTGATGCTCTCCTGGTAGAGCAGCACCGCCGCGAACGTCGCCGCCGCTGCTTCGAGCCGGGCCGCGTCTCCCCGGCCGCCGGGCAGGGCCAGTTCCAGGGCGAACCGGGTCCGGCGGATGATCTCACTGTTCAGGCCGTGGATGCGGTCCTTCACCGACCGGTGCGTGTCGGCCTCGCGGAACAGGATGCGGCGCATCGACGGCGAGGCCGTCAGGGGGATGCGGCGGGCCAGCCGGGACAGCGCGCGGGCGGGGTCGTCGGGCTGCGGCTCGGGGTCTTCCTCGGTGACGAGGGTGCGTTCGTCGACCAGGGAGACCAAAACGTCGATCTTGCGGGGGAAGTAGTGGAACACGAGCCCTTTGGGCACCCCCGCGACCTGGGCGATGCGGGCGGTCGGGGTGGCGTCGTAGCCGCCGCCGGCGAACAGTTCCTCGGCGGCGTCGAGGATCCGGCTGCGCGCGTCCGAAGGGCTGTCCACGCGCCGACCATAACCGTTGTCCCCACCGGCCCGACATGCCGGAAAAGGGATACCCGCCTTACACAAGCGAGAAGCCCCCGGGGGCGGGTCCCGAGGGCCTCTCTCTCCTGGAGGAGCTATCAGTGGCTGGACGCCTTCTCGGCACCGACGCCGGTGAGGGAGCGGACCTCCATCTCGGCGTACTTCGACTCGTTGAACTCCTTGCTCATCCGCGTGGCGATGTAGCCGCACAGGAAGCCGATCGGGATCGAGAACAGACCCGGGTTCTCCATCGGGAACCAGTGGAAGTCCACGTCCTTGATCAGCGAGGTCGGGCGGCCCGACACGACCGGCGAGAAGATCACCAGGATCAGGGCGGAACCGAGTCCGCCGTAGATCGAGGCGACCGCGCCGGAGGTGTTGAACCTCTTCCAGAACAGGCTGTAGAGGATCGCGGGCAGGTTGCCCGAGGCCGCGATGGCGAAGGCCAGGGCGACCAGGAAGGCCACGTTCTGCGCCTGCGCCAGGATGCCCAGGCCGATCGCCACCGCGCCGATGACGAACGCGGAGATGCGGGCGACCAGGATCTCCTGCTTCTCCGAGACGTTGCCGCGCTTGAAGACGTGCGCGTAGAGGTCGTGGGCGAAGCTGGAGGAGCTGGCGAGGGTCAGACCGGCGACGACCGCGAGGATCGTGGCGAAGGCGACGGCGGCGATGACAGCCAGCAGGATCGTGCCGCCGACCTCGCCGAAGATGGCCTCGCCGATCGCCAGGGCGAGCTGTGGCGCCGCCGTGTTGCCGGCCGGGTTCTCGGCCCTGATCGCGTCGCTGCCGACCATGGCCGCCGCGCCGAAGCCCAGGACCAGGGTGAGCAGGTAGAAGGTGCCGATGATGCCGATGCCCCACAGGACCGACTTACGGGCGTCCTTGGCGGTGGGCACGGTGTAGAAGCGGATGAGGATGTGCGGCAGACCCGCCGTACCGAGAACCAGAGCAAGGCCCAAGCTGATCAGGTCGAACTTGCCCCAGATGCCCTGGGCCTCGGTGCCGTAGCGCAGGCCCGGCTCCAGGAAGGCCGCGGCCTTCCCGCTCTTCTCCGCGGCCTCGCCCATCAGGCCGGACAGGTTGAAGCCGTACTTGCCCAGGACCAGCAGGGTCACCAGGGTCGCGCCGCTCATCAGCAGCACGGCCTTGACGATCTGGACCCAGGTGGTGCCCTTCATGCCGCCGACGACGACGTACACGATCATCAGGATGCCGACGCCGACGATGGTCAGCGCCTTGCCCGAGTCGGAGGTGATGCCGAGCAGCAGGCCGACCAGGGCGCCCGCGCCGACCATCTGGGCGAGCAGGTAGAAGATCGACACCACGATGGTGGAGACGCCGGCGGCGGTGCGGACGGGCCGGGGGCTCATCCGGAAGGCCAGCACGTCGGCCATCGTGTACTTGCCGGAGTTCCGCATCAGCTCGGCGACCAGCAGCAGCGCGACGAGCCACGCCACCAGGAAGCCGATGGAGTAGAGGAAGCCGTCGTAGCCGTAGAGGGCGATCAGGCCGGCGATGCCGAGGAACGAGGCGGCCGACATGTAGTCGCCGCCGATGGCCAGGCCGTTCTGCGCCGCGCTGAACGAGCGCCCGCCGGCGTAGTAGTCGGCCGCGGTCTTGTTCTGGCGGCTGGCCCAGAAGGTGATTCCCAGCGTCCCGACCACGAAGAGCAGGAACAGGACGGTGGCGAGTGTCGTGTGGCTCATTTACTTCTCCACCTTCTCGATCTCACCGCGAAGCTCGTCGGCCAGGGGGTCGAGCTTGGCGGCCGAATGCCGTGCGTACGCCCACGAGATGGCGAAGGTGGAAACGAACTGGAGCAGTCCGAAGATCAACGCGATGTTGATGTTGCCCAGCACTTTGATGGCCATGAAGTCGCGCGCGAACGCGGACAGCACGACGTACAGCAGGTACCAAACCAAAAAGGCGACCGTCATCGGGAACGCCCATGAGCGATAGCGCCGGCGCAGCTCCTGGAACCGATCCGTCGCTCTTATCTGCTCATATACCGACGAGTCATGATGCTGAGTCGTCACGAGACCTCCCACGCTGTGATCTGGATCACCCACAAGGTAGGAGTGGACGCTACCTCCGGAGGAGATACGGAGACCCGTCCTTCGCCGAGCCGACGAGCAAAGGCGCTCAGTGTTGTACGGCTTGCGCCGAATGGTCCCCTATCCACGACGAACGGCAGCCTTTTCGGCCGACCTCAACTGTCCGTTATGACGACCGTGGACGCCAATCGCCCCGGTCCACGTCAAGTGTCTCGGGTGTGTGGAGACGTACCATCGTGCGCGTCACGTTGGGCGGCACCCGGGCGGGGGTGAGCAGCGAGACGACGACCATGACGGAGAACGAGATCGGCACCGTCCAGGCGGCCGGCTGGGCCAGCAACGCCCCGGCCCACCCACCGTGCGGCCCGCCCACGATGGTCACGAGCCCGGCCACCGCCGCGAGCCCGCCTCCGGCCAGCAGTCCGGCCACCGCGCCCGACGTGGTGAGCCGCCGCCACCAGATGCCGAGCACGAGCAGCGGGCAGAACGACGAGGCCGCCACCGCGAACGCCAGCCCGACGACGTCGGCCACCGGCAGCGCCCGCGCGATGACCGCCAGCCCGAACGGCACCGCGACCCCGATGACGGTCGCCACCCGGAACGACCGCACGCCGTCGGTGAACCGCAGGATGTCCTGCCCCAGCACACCCGCGACCGAGACGGCCAGCCCCGACGAGGTGGACAGGAACGCCGCGAACGCCCCGCCGGTGACCAGCGCGGTCAGCAGCTCCCCCGCGACCCCGCCGACGAGATGCCCCGGCAGCGCCAGCACCACGGAGTCGGGCCCGTCGAGCGGCGGCAGGTAGACCCGGCCGAGATAGCCGTAGATCGACGGCAGCAGGTAGAAGGCTCCCAGCAGCGACAGCACAACCAGGGTGGTCCGCCGGGCGGCCCGTCCGTCGGGGTTGGTGTAGAACCGCACGAGCACGTGCGGCAGCCCCATCGTGCCCAGGAAAGTGGCCAGGATCAGCGAATACGTCGCGTAGACGGGATGTTCCCGCCCGTGCAGCGGCAGCGCCCAGGGGTCGCCCGGCTGGAGCCCCGGCGACCCGTCGGCCCGCCACGCCAGCAGCATGAACACGAGCGGCACGGCCAGCGCAGTCAGCTTCAGCCAATACTGGAACGCCTGCACGAACGTGATCGACTTCATCCCGCCCGAGAGCACGTTCACCGCGACGACGCCCGCGACCAGCAGCCCACCGGCCCACGAGGGCGCCCCGGTGATCGCCCGGAAGACCATGCCGGCGCTCTGGAACTGCGGCATCAGATAGAGCCACCCGATGAGCACGACGAGCACGCTCGACACGCGCCGCACCACCATCGACTCCAGCCGCGCCTCGGCGAAGTCGGGCAGCGTGTACGCCCCCGACCGCCGCAGCGGCGCCGACACCAGCACCAGCAGCACTAGGTAGCCGCCGGTCCACCCGACCGGCAGCCACAGCATGTCCGCGCCGTAGGTGAGGATGAGCCCGGCGATGCCCAGGAACGAGGCCGCCGACAGATACTCCCCGCCGATCGCCGAGGCGTTCCAGAGCGGGGTGACGGTCCGCGAGGCGACGTAGAAGTCAGAGGTGGTCCGCGAGACCCTGACCCCGAACGCCCCGATCAACACCGCCGCGAGCACCACCAGCACGATCGCGACGAGGGAACTCAATCGCCCTCCACCAGCTCGGCGAACCGCCGTTCGTTGCGTTCGGCCGCCCTGACGTACAGCCAGGCCCCGATGACGAACGCGGGGTAGATGAGCCCGGCGAGCACCAGCCACGGCAGCGGCAGCCCCAGCACGACGACCTCGCGCAGCGACGGGACCAGCAGGAACAGTAAGGGCAGCCCCCCTATGACACAGGCCAGCAGCGTGCAGACGAACAGGGCCAGCCGCAACTGCGTGCGGATCAGCGAGCTCATGTAGACCTCGCCGAGCCGGGTCTGCTCGTCGATCTCCCGGGTGACGGGATAGCGGGGCCGCCGCGCGGCGCTCGTGCGCGGGCTGGTGACGGTCTCCCGGCGGGACTTGGTCATTGGTCGGGCTTGGCCCGGCGGGCGCGCCGCACCAGCAGGTCGCGGAGTTCGCGGGTGTGGCGGCGGCTGACGGGGATCTCGGTGTCACCGATGCGGACCACGCAGCGGCCCGAGTCGATGTGCAGCTCGTCGATGTGCTTGACCGCGACGAGATGGCTGCGGTGCACGCGCAGGAACCCCGCCGAGGCCCAGCGTTCCTCGAGGGCGGCGAGCGGGATGCGGACGAGATGACTGCCGGTGGCCGTGTGGAGGCGGGCGTAGTCGCCACGGGCCTCCACGTAACGCACCTCGGTGGAGGCGACGAACCGGGTCACCCCGCCCAGCTCGACCGGGATGGTGTCGCTGGTCTCCGGCTCGGTGTAGGCCTCGCTGCCCGCGCAGACACGCCGGATCGCCTCGGCCAGACGATCGGGCCGCACCGGCTTGAGCAGGTAGTCTTCGGCCTTCAGCTCGAAGGCGTCGACGGCGTGGTCCTCATAGGCCGTCACGAAGACGACCTTCGGCGGACGCGAGAACTGGGTGAGCAACCGCCCCAGCACCACCCCGTCGAGCCCGCGCATGCGGATGTCGAGGAACACCGCGTCGATGGGGCGGCCTTCGGCCATGGCCCGGTCGAGCAGCTTCAGCGCGGCGGCCCCGTCGCGGGCGGTCTGCACCTCGCCGATACGGGGATCGGCGCGCAGGAGATAGGCCAGATCTTCAAGGGCGTGCTGTTCATCATCCACAGCAAGCACCCGCAAGCCGCTCACGTGTTATCCCTTCACTCGATGAGTCCCTAGAGCGTGATAAATCAGCATTTGGAAGTCAATGAATCGTCACAACGAAAACTTTTTCTCTGTTACGGCCCCGCCCACCGGGCCCCGACCACCGCCCCCGGCTCGCACCGTGAGCGGCGCCAACCACTCGCTCCCGGTTCGCCCGGCGACGAGCGATCCATGACCATCCGAGTGGATCGTTCGCTAGCGGACGGCCACCCCCGGCCGGTATTTCGGCATGCGCATGGCGACCTTCGTCCCGGCGCCCTTGCCCGTCTCGACGACCAGCCCGAACTCGTCACCGTAGACCTGGCGGAGCCGCTCGTCGACGTTGGCCAGGCCGACGCCCGTCGCGCGCTCCTCCCCCGCGAGCACCTTTCTGAGGTGTTCGGGGTCCATCCCGAGCCCGTCGTCCTCGACGGTGATCGAGCACTCCGCCCCGGCGTCCTCGGCGATGATCGTGATCCGCCCGACGCCCGGCTTGCTTTCGAGCCCGTGCCGGACCGCGTTCTCCACGAGCGGCTGGATGCACAGGAACGGCACCGCGACAGCCAGCACCTCGGGCGCGATCCGCAGCGTGACCTGCAACTGGTCGCCGAACCGGGCCCGCTCCAGCGTGAGGTAGCGGTCGATCGACCGCAGCTCCTCGGCGAGCGTGGTGTAGTCGCCGTGCCTCCGGAACGAATAACGCGTGAAGTCGGCGAAGTCGATCAGGAGCTCCCGGGCGCGCTCCGGGTCGGTCCGCACGAACGAGGCGATCGTCGTGAGGGAGTTGTAGATGAAGTGGGGCGAGATCTGGGCCCGGAGGGCTCGTACCTCAGCCTCCATGAGCAGCGTGCGCGACCGGTCGAGTTCCGCGAGCGCGAGCTGCGAGTCCACCCACCGCGCCACTTCCTGCACGGCCCGGACCAGACCGGCGGAGGTGTGGTCGCCGTAGGCGGCCAGCGAGCCCACCACCCGCTCGTCGGTGGTGAGCGGGACGACCACCGCGTGCCTGATCGGGCATTCGGGCAGCGTGCAGGAGAGCTGGAGGACCTGGATGCGGCCGTCCGCGAGCGTGCTCTTGGCGTGGTCGAACGCCTCGCGCGCGTGGTGGTCGCCGGTCCCGTCGTAGACCAGCAACTCCTCGGCGTTGGTGATCGCTATCGCCGGTGAACCGAGGAGTTGCCGCAGATGACGTGAAGCCTTCAGCACACCCGCCTGGGTGAGCCCGGCCCGGAGCGGGGGCGCCGCGAGACTGGCGGTGTGCAGGGTCTCGAACGTGGCCCGTTCGGCCGGCCCGCTGCCGAGCTCCCGGCGGCCGCGCAGCACTCGCCAGAGCACGACCGCAGGGACACCGACCAGGGCTACGACCACCAGGACGGCGACCAGGGGCTCCACGTCGCGAACCCTACCGGACCGGTTCGGGAACCTTCTCTTCTGAGACGTTTTCGTGCTCATCGTCCAGCAGCGTGGTCTCGTCGAACGGATCGCGGCCGGAGAGCACCTCCTGAGCCCGTTCCCGGTCGAACTCCCCGGTCCAGCTCCCGATGAGGACGGTCGCGACGGCGTTCCCGGCGAAGTTGGTCAGCGCGCGGGCCTCCGACATGAACCGGTCGATGCCGACGATGAGCCCGACCCCGTCGACCAGCTCGGGCCGGTGCGACTGCAGCCCACTGGCGAGCGTGGCGAGGCCCGCGCCGGTGACCCCGGCCGCGCCCTTGGACGCGATCATCATGAAGACCAGCAGCGAGACCTGCTCACCGAACGACAGAGGAGCCCCGGTCGCGCTGGCCACGAACAGGGTGGCCATCGTCAGGTAGATCGCGGTCCCGTCGAGGTTGAACGAGTAGCCGGTCGGCACGGTGATGCCGACGACCGGACGGCTGACCCCGAGGTGCTCCATCTTCGCGATCAGCCGCGGCAGCGCCGACTCGGACGAGGAGGTCGACAGGATCAGCAGGAACTCCCGCCGCAGATACCCGAACAGCGACAGGATGTTGACCCGCGCGACCAGACGCAGCATCGGCCCGAGCACCAGGAACACGAACAGCAGACAGGTCGCGTAGAAGCTGAGCATGATCACGCCGAGACTGGTCAGCGCGTCGACCCCGGTGGCGCCGACCACCGCCGCCATCGCCCCGAACGCGCCGACCGGCGCGGCCCACATGATCATGGCGAGGATGCGGAAGACGAGCCGCTGGATGTGCTCGATCCCGTTGAGGATCGGCTTCGCCCGCGACCCCATGGCCTGAAGGGCGAACCCGGCGAGCAGCGCGACCAGCAGCGTCTGCAGCACCGACCCCTCGGTGAACGCCGACACGAGGGTGGCGGGGATGATGCCGAGCAGGAACGTGACGGTGTCGCTCTCCCCGCCCTTGGCCGCCTCGGCCGCCGCGGCCTCACGCGCCGAGTCGGTAAGCTGCAGGCCCTGTCCGGGGTCGACGATGTTGCCCACGATCAGGCCGATCGCGAGGGCGACCGTCGACATCACCAGGAAGTATCCGAGGGCGAGCCCGCCGACCCGGCCGACCTTGGCGGCTTTGGCGACCGAGCCGATGCCGAGCACGATGGTGCAGAAGATGATCGGGCTGATCATCATCTTGATCAACGCCACGAAGGCGGTGCCCAGCGGCTTCAGCGCGACCCCGAGGTCCGGGGCGATGAATCCGACGGCGATCCCGGCGACGGCCGCGACGATGACCGCGAGATAGAGGTAACGGGTCTTGTCGCGCCGCTCGGGGGCTGCTGCCTGGGGGGACTCCGCTGGTGCGGACATGGCAATTCACTCTCCCTGGGTTGTTCGATGGGCCGACTATCTGCCCGGGGAGTGACCTGGGTCACTATTGCGTACATTTCGTTCACTGGACTGAGTCAGGAGAGGTGAAGGCGATGCGGCGGTGGAGCCTGGCGCGGCAGATGTTCGCGCTCCAGATCGTCGTCGTGGTGGCGACCGTCGCGGCCGGGACCGTGATGGGCGTGCTCCAGACCCGCGACCTGGTGGCGGAGGACGCGACCGCCGTGACCAAGGCGGTCGCGGTGAGCGTGGCGTCGGCCCCGTCGGTGCTGGCGGCGCTGGGCGGCCCTGACCCGACCGCCCTGCTGCAGCCGTATACCGAGAAGGTGCGTCTGGAGACGGGGGTGGGCTTCATCACGATCATGAGCCCTTCGGGGATCCGCTACACGCATCCGACCCCCGCGGAGATAGGGCGGCAGTACCTGGGCACCATCCCCGCCGCCGGGCAGACGGTCAGCGAGACCTACACGGGGACGCTGGGCCCGTCGATGCGCACGATCACACCCGTACAGGATGCTTCGGGTCAGGTCAGAGGCCTGGTGAGCGCCGGTATAACTGTCGAGAACATCGGCGGCCGCCTCCGGGAGCAACTGGAGGCCGGCGTCCTCGCCGGCCTGCTGGGCCTGGCCGCCGGAACCGCCGGCACCTACCTGGCCGGCCGCCGCCTCCGCCGCCACACCCACGACCTCGGAACCCAGGAACTGACCTTGATGTACGACTACCACGAGGCGATCCTGCACGCCGTCCGAGAAGGATTGTTGCTGGTAGACGGCCGGAACGTGCTGACACTGTGCAACGACGGCGCCCGCGAACTCCTCGGCCTTCCACCTGACGCCGAAGGGAGGCCGGTTGTGGACCTGGGCCTCCCACCCTCCCTCACGGAGTTGTTGTCCTCGGGCGGCGACCGCACCGACGAGATCCACCTGACCGGCGACCGGGTCCTGCTCGTGAGCGTGGCGGCGGTCCGTTCCGGCACCCGATCCCTCGGCACCGTCGTGACCCTGCGCGACCACACCGAACTCCAGGACGTGACGGGCCAACTCGACGCCGAACGCGGCTTCGCCGACGCCCTGCGGTCTGCGGCCCACGAGTCGGCCAACCGCCTGCACACCGTGATCACCCTGGTGGAACTGGGCCGCCCCGAAGAGGCCGTGACCTTCGCGACCGAGGAACTCCAAGCGGCCCAGGAACTCACCGACCGAGTCGTGGCGGCCGTGCGTGAACCGGTGCTGGCGGCGCTGCTTCTCGGGAAGTCGGCGCAGGCGGCCGAGCGTGGGGTGGAACTGTCAATCAGCCCCGAGAGCGAACTCGACGACGTGGGCCTGGACCCGCATGACCTGGTGGCCATCCTGGGCAACCTGATCGACAACGCGGTCGACGCGGCAATGGCCGGCGCGCCACCCGCTCGGGTGGAGGTACACGTAGGGGCGTCTGACTCCTCTTGTGAGATCCGGGTCGCCGACAGCGGACCGGGACTGGATCCGGCCCGCGTCGAGGAGGCCTACCAGCGAGGGTGGACGACCAAGGGCACCGGACGCGGCCTGGGCCTCCCACTGGCCGTCCAAGCCGTGCGGCGGTTGGGCGGCACGATCGAGGTCTCCGCAGATCAGGGTGCGGTTTTCACCGTACGACTGCCCTTGCCGGAGAGGACCGCATCATGAGGCCGACGCTCAAGTGTGAGGGTTCGATCCCCGTCTCCACGAGCGGAAAGGGTCGCGCGATGACTGCGATGCCCCGGTCGTCACAGGAGAGGACCGCAACATGATCTCGGTGCTCGTCGTCGAGGATGAGGAGATCACCGCCGAGGCCAACCGCGTCTACGTGGAACGGGTGCCGGGGTTCGAGGTGGCCGGAGTGGTCAGATCGGGCGGCGACGCGCTGCGGTTCCTGCGGCGGCAGCCCGTCGACCTGGTGCTGCTCGACCTCTACCTGCCCGACATGCACGGCCTGGAGGTGTGCCGGGCGATCAGAGGCGCCGGGATCCTCTGCGACGTCATCGTCATCACCTCGGCCCGCGACCTGTCGATGGTCCGGTCAGCGGTGTCGGCGGGGGTGGCGCAGTACGTCCTGAAGCCGTTCACCTTCGCCGCACTGAACGACAAACTGCGCCAGTACGCGAAGTTCCGCTCCTCGGCCGACGCCTCCGGCGAGGCGAGCGGCCAGGGCGAGGTCGACGACATGCTGGCCACCCTGCGCGGCCCCGGCCGCTCCCACCTGCCGAAAGGCCTGACCCAGCCGACCCTGGAGGCCGTGGTCGCCGAGCTCCGCCGCACCGTCGACGGCCTGTCGGCGGCAGCGGTCGCCGGCTCGGTCGGGGTGTCACGGGTGACGGCGCGCCGCTATCTGGAACACCTCACGGAGAGCGGGGCGGCCAGGCGGCTGCCGCAATATGGCGGGATCGGGCGGCCTGAGCTGGTCTATCAGCTCATCTGAGCGCGGATCTTCGCGGCGTACTCCCGCGCCTCCTCATCGGAGGCGTATTTGGTACGCGGCCAGAAGAAGCCCTTGAGGCCGTCCTTCGGGTTACGCGGGACGACATGGGTGTGCAGGTGCGCGACCGACTGGGAGACGACGTTGTTGAGCGCGACGAAGCTGCCCTTCGCCTCAAGCCCAGTCATGACGGCACGGGTGATGGCCTGAACGCGCTCGAAGTAGGGACCGACCTCGACGAGGTCGAGCAGCGTCACGACGTGAGTCTTCGGCACGACCAGGACATGGCCCTTGAAGACGGGCCGATGGTCGAGGAAGGCGAACACGACGTCGTCCTCGTAGACACCGACGGTGTCCTTCTCGCCGGCCACCATCTCGCAGAACAGGCAGTCGCTCACCCACGCGAGACTAGTTTGTGTCGGATCCGCGTCGTGGCTGGGGGTCACGTCCAGATCTCCAACGGGCGTCGATGTCGGGTCCCGGCCCGGCCGGCCGGGTGCTGCTGCATCGCTCTATTCTGCTCCGGCAACCTGAGGGGGCTCGATTGCGGGACGGTGGATCTGCCGTGCGAACGACGCCAGGGGCAGTACCAGGCAGGTCCGGGCAGACTGCTGGAAAGAGTCCAACGCCGAGGTGTAGGCATCCAGGCTCAGCTGCCATTCCTCTATCGAGCCGTTAACGGCCTCTCGCGCTATCCACTCCAGCCGCCAAACAGCCTTGTTGAGAATGTCGGCGGCATCTATGCAATCCTGGCTGGCGAGCATGACCAGACGTTCATAGGCAGCTGTGCGAGTGTTCTCAAACCGATCCATCGCGGCGATTCCGACTTCCTGGTCGATCGGGCAGGCGATCTCATCCCAACCGCGCCCCTGAGTGAGCTGGCCAGCCACCCGGGCCATCTGAGTGACCGCACCGATATAGTCCGCAAACGCCTCATATCTGCGAACATCCCAGCGGATGAGCATCTCTCTTTGGTTGCGCGCCTTCTCAGCACGTGACGTGAAGACAAAGGAAACGCTTGCGCCGATCACGACTCCTGCGAGAGTCAATATCTGAGCCCACACGCGCCGGCCCCCTTAATGATGGAATGACGACAGTGTGGGCTCATCCCCTCAGGCCAGCAAGGCAAGCGACTTTATCCTAATATGCGTCCTTTATTCCCGTTTCGTCGCCCGCAAGGCGATATCGACAGTGCCCGTAGTCCCGGGACCAGACGCCATCACCACCCAAAACGTGACAATTTCATGATCAAACAAGATTTTCCAGATTTGTATGCCTACTTTTACGCATTGCGGCGCCAGCGTGGACAAGCATTGCGAATACAGGAAACCCTGGAAATGTTGACCGAAATCGGCAGCGAGCACTCCAGCTGCGGGCGAACTGCTCTACGCGGCCTCTCAGCCGAGACGATGGCACCTCCCGAGGCCCCCAGTCGGCGTCCGAACTCACGAGCAGGCCGCGATGCCGGGAAGCGGCACCACATGGCAGGCACGCGACCGATGACTCAGTGCCGACCTCGGTTGACCTCGCTGTCTACTACCTGTGCCACCGCCTGCGCCACGTCGTCCTGGGTCCGATGAAGCCCGACGAACTGGGCATAGCGAGCCAGGGCCGGAGCCATCGAATCACGACGCTCGGCGAAGGCCCTCATCTCGTGGCGCGTCTCGGCGGAGACGGTAAGGTCACCGAGCAACTGGGCACCCTGCTCGGCGCTATCGAACCGGAACTCCGGCCGGGCGCTGAAAGAGCGGTCGTAGGCAGTGGACATGAGCACCGGCGTGCCGGCGCTGTTGGCGATCGCACGTCCTTGACCGTATGACTCGGCGTCCCGGGATTCCGACCGGCTCTCAAGTCGTACTGGACTGACGCAGACATCCATCGCACCGTACAGCTCGGCAGCCTGGACGCCGGTCAGCTCGCCATGGACGCGCACGCAACCATCAAGATCATTTCGTGTCACGAAGGCGCGCATCTGATTCAGGTAAGGCTCCTCGGCGGAGTTCGACCGGCTCGGCAACTGCCACCCGGGCCCGCCGGCGAGCAGCAGATCGTGAGTGCGCCACAGCCCCGAGTCGAGAAAGATCTGGAGTGTGGTCAGCATGGCCTTGTTCACATGGAAATAGTCGATTTGACCAACCAGTGGACGCTCGGCGCGAAGCTGCAAGCCAGCATATGCGGGGTCACGGGAAAGTCGATTCCGTGTCAGCGCGGGGTCGCCAGAGAAGGGCACCGTATCAACCGGAATGCCGTCCGTCACGACTTCCATCCGCTGCGCCAACGCGCCGAAAGAAGAGCGCTGAGCCTCACAGAGGCAGAAGATCGTGACGTCGGCGGCGGCGAGCAATGGCATCGTGTCGACGTTGTCAACCGGACCATTGTGCAGGACTACGGCCGCACGGGAATCAGCCGCTCGGGCGGCGGTCAATGTCTCCCGCAGGACCGGAAGACTGGGGCCCAGCATCAGGACCGCGTCAGCCCGTTCCGCCTCGACAACCCGTCGCACATGATCACCGAAGCGGTCGAGCAGCGCCGTAGTGTCCTCGGCGTATACCTGGGGCGTCCGATCCGGCCGACACCAGGATGGGACCGGTGACAATCCGCGCGTCGTGACAGAGGAACTGAAGTCACTGTCGGCGGAGGCAACGGGCACCACATCACAGCCGAGCGCTGTCAACATCCGCACCAGCCGCCAGGCGACCCTTTCGACGCCTCCGTATCGCATTTCGGCAGGATTTTCGCATGCGACCGCCGGTGGAGCCACCACGATGACTTTCGCTGCACTCACCATGTCTCCTCGGAAGAGGATCACCGTATTACACAAAGATAGACAGTGCCGGCTCCGCACCAGGGTATGACGAGCCCCCTCGCGAATCGGACCGTGCTACTTCAGCCATACTGAAAGCTGGCAGCAGAGTCCATGGCAAGCTGCGGCAGGAGCGTGTGTCGGTCATTTGACCGACAGCCATAGCTGGGTGTGCGCGTCATCCGCGACGGGTCACCAACCGTCCAGGAAGAACCCGCTTGTTCCTACTCGCCTGAATACGCTTCCGGGAGTCGCCCGCATGGCTGTTGCGCCTGTCGACCAAAGCCTTCTCGCGCCGCGTTCCGCCGCACTCCCGGTCGCCGTCGGAGTCGCCGTCCTGGGCTTCGGCGCGCTCACCGTGTTCTCGGGGTTCGGCCTGGGTACCGACGGCCTGCCGGGGCTGTTCACGTTCCGGGCCGCCACCATCGGGGATGGCCTGCTGTTGCCTCTGCTGAGCTACGCGTTCGTGCGTGCGTCGGGCGGCGTCGCCGCGTTCCGCCGCCGGGTCGTCGCGTTCACCTCAGTGGTCTTTTTCCTAGCTGGCGCCGCAGTTCAGGCGCAGTGGCTGCTGAACCCACAGCCACGGGTCAACTGGACGCTGCCGCAGGCGCACTACTTCACTATGCCCGGCTGGTGGCATGCTGCCTTCTTCGCACTGGTCATGGCGTTTCTGGGGGGCGCCGCGATCGCCGTTGTTGCGCGGCTGCGCGACGAGGGGATCGCGGTGGTCGAGTCACGGATCCGGTCTCTGGGTGCGGTCGGCACTTTGGCCACGGCATTCGGCTTCATGGCGCTCCTCGCCGTGGACAACGCCGCGACCCCTCGTGACGTGCCGCAACTGCTGGCACTGCACCTCGGCACAAGTGCGGTGCTGGCCCTCGTGCTGCTCGGGCTCGCCACACGGGGCCGGTTGCTCGGCCGGGCCGCCCAGCTGGTGATCACGGCGCTGCTGCCGGCGGGCGCGCTCGCCTATGCGTTCCCGCGCGACCCGCGGTACGACCTGTGGATCGCGCTGGTCGTGGTTATCGCCGGGCTGACAGGCGTCTTCGCCGCCGGCGCACTCGCTGCGGCCACCGTGGCTCAGCGGTGCGTCCTTTCCGCGATCCTGCTCGTATGCGCCGTCGGACCGATCCATCAGGCTGTGATGGCCGCGGCGGAGCCACCTCGGCTCAT
Organism: Herbidospora mongoliensis; assembly: GCF_001570545.1. GTDB lineage: Bacteria > Actinomycetota > Actinomycetes > Streptosporangiales > Streptosporangiaceae > Herbidospora > Herbidospora mongoliensis. The sequence continues at coordinate 192,965 of NZ_BBXD01000011.1, forward strand.
CACGGTCGCCGTCGTCGGCGTCGTGCTCGTCCTGACAGCGACCCTCGCGCTCCGGCTACTTCGCGATGACCGGGCGGATCCGCTGTGGACCTGGGTGATTCCCCTCGGCATGGTGCCAGTGGTCGGATACGCGCTGACGGGCCAGTACTTCGCCGCCCACCAGCCGGCGAACCCCCTGGCCGTCAACTTGACCGGGGTAATGGCCGCCGCCCTCTTCGTGACAGTTACCGGCCGGTCCATTCGGGCCCAGTTCAAGCCGGTCATCGAGGCCGAGCAGGACGGCCCGGTAGCGCCGCGCCTCGGCCAGTTCAAGATGCGGGCGTACGCCGGGATCGCGGTCGCCTACGTTGGCGCTGTTCTGGCCAGTATCGTCTTCGCCGGGAGCACGACCCCGGCCGCCGACTGGATTGCGGGGTCGGTCTCCTGGGCGGACGCGCTCCGCCTCGGTGGCGTGGTCGCGATCATCGCCGTGACGTGTGCCGGACTCGCCCTCACCGCCGCGTTGCCGATCGGCCGCGGCACCCGACACGCCCTGGTCATAGCGCTGTGCCTCGGCTTCGCCGCCGCCCTGGCGGCGTCGATCGGCGAGCAGGGATTCGCGGGCTGGCTGCCGCTGACGCTGTCCGCCCTGGCGGGCTTCGTGACGTTCTGCTTCGTCACCGAAGGGATCATCAGCAACGCCGGATACCTGCAGAACGTGGCCATCGGGTGGGGGGAACGTTTGGTCGCCGTGGCGTGCGGCATCGCCGGCGCGGCGACGACTGTGTGGATGACCGGCCCGGCGCTGCAGTCGTCCGCCGCTGACACCAGCCGCGGTGTCGTGCCCGGCTTGGTCGGCTTACTCGTCGGCGCCGCCGCCTGCCTGCTGATCCCTGCCCTTGCCGCGCTTACGTTGCCCGGCGTGCGCCCGCCGCGGCAGTTCACTCCGAACCGGCCGCTCCACGGCATCCTGCAGGACAGTTTCGTCGTGCTGGTGCTCGCTGTCAGCGCGGCGTGGGTGCCGACGTTCTTCTTCGCGCACGTGCAGGGGCTGGCCAACTGGTGGGGGCTCGTACTTTTTTACCTCGCGCTGATGGGGGACGCGTATAAGTACGTGATGAAGAACAATCTGGCCCATGTCCGCCAGCAGCGCGAGCGGATCCACGCGCAGGCGGCCACCGCCGGCCGGGGCGTGACCCCGGACGAGGACCGGGCGCTCGCCGGGCTGGAACGGCATGTAGTTCGGCAGAACGTCCTCGCTGTCGTACCGCTGTTCGCGTTGCTCTTTCTCGTGATTCCCTCCGTCTTCGGGGGGCTGGACGACGAGGGCTTCAACCAGTACTTCAAAGTGTGACCAGCTCCGCGCCGGGATCCCGGTGTCTGAAACGCACCCACCACCCACTTCACATGACGCGCATCGAACGCTGAACACACCCGCAGGGAGATCCGAGCCGTCGAGCTCCCAACCGACTCACCAGCCGACCTTGAGCGTGCCCTTCAGCAGAGCGCGGGCGATGACCATCCGCTGGATGTCGTTCGTGCCCTCGCCGATGGCCATCAGCGGTGCGTCGCGGTAGAGGCGTTCGAGCACGAACTCCTGCGAATATCCATAGCCACCATGGATGCGCATGGCCTCCATCGTCGTGGTCAGCGCCATTTCCGAGGCGAAATACTTCGCCATGGCCGCCTCACCCGTCACCGCGCCCTGCTCCGACCGGGTCGCCGCCCAATAGGTCATCAACCGCGCGGCCTGGATCTCGGTCGCCATGTCGGCCAGCTTCAACTGAACGGCCTGGAATTCGGAGATCGGCTGGCCGAACGCGGTTCGTTCCTTCGAATACGTCAATGCGGCGTCGTAAGCGCACTGCGCCACCCCCACCGCGCGGGCCGCGATGTTGATGCGCCCGAGTTCGAGCGCCGCCAGCACCTGCTGCAGCCCCCGGCCCTCGACCCCGCCCAGCAGTCGCTCGACAGGGACAAGCGCCCCGTCGATGACGACCTCGCACGTCTCCGTCCCCTTATAGCCGAGTTTCGGCAGGTCACGGCTGACCTGAAGGTCGCTCTGGTCGATCAGGAGCACCGACATGCCCTTGTGCGCCGGCGTCTCCGCCGAGGTCTTCACCAGCACGGGCAGCGGGTCGGCGTGGCGGGCGTTCGTGATCCACGTCTTGGTGCCGGTCACCACATAGTGGTCACCGTCGCGGACCGCGCGGGTGGTGATTCCCTGCAGGTCGGTGCCGGCCCCAGGTTCGGTCAGAGCGATTCCGGTACGCCGTTCGCCCGACGCCCACCCCGGCAGGAATTCCTCTTTCTGAGAAGCGGTCCCGTATTGGGCCACCATCCACGTAGCCAGGGAATGCGACCCGAGAATCCCCGCCACTCCCATCCACCCGCGTGCGATCTCCTCGAACACGAGGGCGAAGGAAACCCGATCAAGTGAGAGCCCTCCGTACTCCTCGGGAACCGTCATCCCGAAAAGGCCAAGCGCCTTGAACGATGACACGATCTCCGCCGGATACCGCCCCGACCGTTCCCATTCGACCGCGACCGGCACGATCTCGTCGTCGACGAACTCACGCAGCGTCTGCTGGAAGAGGCGCTGTTCCTCGGTCAGGTCGAAGTTCATGCCAGCGGCCCGTTCTTCGCGACCGGGAAGAAGCCCTTGTCGTGGGGCGCGTCCCGCTTGTAGACCATGACCGACCGACGCCACGACATGACCTCGTCGCCGTCCTGGTTCAGGCCGCGGGTCCGGCAGGTCACGATGCCCGCGTAGGGCCGCGACGCGGATTCCCTCACGGCCTCGACCAGCGACTCCGCATACAACGTGTCCCCGATGAAGACGGGATGCGTCAGCCGGATCTCGTCCCATCCCAGGTTCATCGAGGCGTTCTGGCTGACGTCGATGACCGACAGGCCCAGCACGATCGCGACCGACAGGCCCGAGTTCACGATGATCTTGCCGACGGGAGCCTTCGCGGCGAAGTGGGCGTTGAAGTGGTTCTGGTTGGTGTTCATCGTCAGCAGGGTGAACCAGGTGTTGTCGGCCTCGGAGATCGTGCGGCCCAAGGGGTGCTGGTAGACGTCGCCGACGACGAAATCCTCGTAGTAACGCCCGAGTTGGGCTGGATACACGGTCACTTCCCTATCGTCCCCAGATCTTCCCCGGAGTGATCACCCCCTCGGCCGGGAATCACTAGGTAAACAAATGGTGAACAAAAGGCAAACGAGGAGATATTTGTCTGCCTCATTGGCTGTTCTCGCCGGAGTTTTCGCAATCGTTTCAGGGGTCAACGACGGCGGCGCCCTGCTCGGCGCCGGTCTCCGGGTCCCCGGTGTGCGCCCGCTGGTGGCGCTCTTCGTCCTGGTCGCCGCAGTGGCCGCGGTGCCGATGCTCACTTCACGGGTGGCCGCCACCTTCACCACTCGGCTCGCCTCACTGCCCGGGGCGGCCGGGCAGGTCGCGATGACCGTCGCGGTCGTCTGCGCGCTGGTGGTGGTCCTGGTCCTGAGCAGCCGGGGGTGGCCGACCAGTCTGACGCTGGCCATCGTCGGCGGGCTGACGGGGGCGGCCGTCGGCCTCGGGCTGCCCGTGTCGGCGGGTGCGGTGGGGCTCGTGCTGGGAGCGGGGATCGCCGCGCCCTTCGTCGGGGCCACGGTGGCGGTGCTCGCCAGCCGGGTGGTGTCGCTGGGGCGGGCGCAGTCGCTGCCGCGGCTGCACTGGGGCGGGTTCGCGATGCAGTGTCTCGCCTATGCCGCCAACGACGGGCAGAAGATGCTGGCCGTCTTCCTCGTCGGGCTCGGGGTGGGCGGAGCTCCTCCCCTGGTCTGTCTGCTGGTCGCGGCGCTCTTCGCGGTCGGCGCCGTCTACGGGCTGCCGCGTGCGGCGCGGACCCTCAGCCGGCAACTGCTGCCCGCCCGTCAGCTGCACGCGGTGGCCGCCGGGCTGGGCAGCGGGCTGTCGGTGATCGGCTGCGCGGCGGCGGGAGCGCCGGTGAGCATGACGCAGGCCATCGCGGGCGGCTTCGTCGGCGCGGGGGTCGCCGACAGCGTCCGCCGGGTGCGGTGGGCGGCGACGATGAAGATCGTGCTCGCCTGGACGTTGACGCTGCCGGTCAGCGGCCTCCTGGGGCTGGCGGCCGGACTGATGATCAGGGGGGTGGCCGCTTGAGGCGGTTCCGGCGGGTGGTCGGCATGATGCGGGGGCGCATGGACAGCACCCTGTCGGAGGCACTCATCGGCCAGTTGGAGGCGACCAGGGAGGGCGCGTGGCTGGCCATCGCCATGAGCGGCGGCGAGATCGGCCGCACCAAGGCCCACCAGGCGATGCGGGAGATCGAGCACCGGGGCGACACCTGCCGGGCCCGCCTGGTCGCCGAACTGTCCGGGGCCCTGATCACCCCGATCGACCGGGAGGACCTGTTCCGGCTGTCCCGGTCGATCGACGACATCCTCGACTCGCTGCGCGACTTCGTCCGGGAATCGCATCTTTACCGGGTGCGCGGCCGCCAGCGGTTCGCGCCCATGCTCGACCAGGTCATCGTCGGCGTCGACGCGCTGGAGAAGTCGGTGCGTGACCTGGCCACCCGCTCGTCGGCGGTCGGCCACGACGCGCTGGAGGCCAAGAAGGCCGGCGGCACGATCAAGCGGATGTATCAGTACGAGATCGCGCGCATCCTGTCGGCGGAGGTCACCCCCGAGGCGCTGCGGGAACGCGAGCTGGTGCGCCGCCTGGAGATCGTGGGCACCGCGATCCGCGAGGCGGCCGACGCCATCGCCGACGGCGCGATGAAACGGTGAATACAGTCGGGGCATGCGAAGATCACTCCCCTTCCGGCGGCTCACCTCGGCGGAGAAGAGGTTGGTAGCGGCTTACCCGACGGGAGAATGGGTCGACGTCCACGAAGAACAGGGGCAGGCCACCTGGGCCGATCGGCTCTCATCGGCCTACGGAGGTCTGACCACCCTCCGGGCAGGTCGCGACCGCGTCGTGCGGGCCGAGGTGATCCGGGCCCTGCTGCTCGGAGTGCGGCCCGCCGCGCCGGGGCAGGTGGCCGCGATCCGGTTGATCGGTGCCAGGATCGTCGGGGATCTCGACCTTTCCGGGGCCGAGGTGACCTCGACCCTGCATCTGATCAACTGTCGGGTCGCCGGGGTGATCGACCTGGTCGAGGCGCAGACGCGGGCCCTGCGCTTCCGCGACTGCGAGATCCTGCGGCTCAGGGCTGGGCGGGCCCGGATCGACGGTGTTCTCGACGTCGGCGGCAGCACGCTGAAGGAGGGCATCCGGCTCGACAACGCCCACGTCAGCGGGCAGTTACGGATGTCGGGATGCCGGCTCGGCTGCCCCGGCGGCTGGACCCCCGAGAACGCGGGATGGTCGAGCGCCCGCTACCCCGGCGACCCGCGCGAACAGGACCAGAAGCACACCGCGCTCTGGGCCGGCGGGCTGGTGGTGGAGGGCGGCGCGTTCCTGCGCGGCATGACGGTCACTGGTGGGCTGCGGCTGACAGGCGCCCGCTTCAACGGCGGCCTGTGGCTCCAGGACACCACGATCACCGCCACCGGTCGCTACGCCGTCCACGCCGACTACCTGCACGCCACGGTCATGAACATGGCCGAGGGATTCTCCGCCGAAGGCGAGATCAGCCTGCGCGTCGCCCGGATCAGCGGCACCCTGTCGTTCAACGGGGCTCGGCTCAAAGCCAAGGAGGGCCTGGTCGTGCAGACCCGGCATCTCGAGGTCGGCGAACTCCTGCTCACGCCAGAGTCGATCGAGGGCGGGGTCGACCTCGGATACACGCGGGTCGGGCTGCTCGCCGACCGTCCGGAGAGCTATCCGGGCTCGGTCCGTCTCGACGGGCTCGTGTACGAATCTCTCCGCAGCCCCGCGACGCTCCGCGACCGCCTGGCGTGGCTGACCCGACACCCCGTCGGCTACCGCCCGCAGCCCTACGAGCAACTGGCCGCCTACTACCGCCGGATCGGCCACGAGCCCGACTCCCGCCGGGTCCTGCTGGCCAAACAGCGCGCCCGCCGGCGCACGTTACGCGTGACGGGGCGGGCCTGGGGCTTCGTGCTCGACGCCGTCGTCGGTTACGGCTTCCGCCCCTGGCTGGCCGGGGCGTGGCTGGGCGCGCTGCTCACGGCGGGGACGGTCGTCTTCTCCCTGGTCAACCCCGTCCAGATCAGCCTGGACGAGCGCCCCCGCCACTTCAACGCCTTCGTCTACACCCTCGACCACCTGGTGCCGGTGAGCCTGTTCGAGCAACGGGCCGCCTGGGAGCCCACCGGCTGGACGATCTGGGTGGCCAACGCCCTCATCGCGGCGGGCTGGATCCTGGCCACGGCGCTCATCGCGGGCGGCACCCGGGTCCTGCGGCCCGGCCCAGGCAGCTGATCGTCCGGGCTGGGCCGTTCCCTTAATTCCGGAAAGTCCTCGCCGGCGAACCAGCCTGGATATCGCCCGCTTTGTTTGGTAGCAATTGGCGGTATGGCCGATGAGCCGAATCCAGCGATAAATTCTTTTTTCTCACCGACCTCGCGGCGTGCGCTTTTCGGCGCCTTGATGTTTTTGGTCATTGTCGGCGGTTCTTTCTGGGCGGCCGGGGGATTCCCTGAGGCGACGTCATCGCACGACCCGGTCGCGTCCGCCCCCTGTCCGACCGTGACCGTCACCTCCACCGGCGACCCCGTCCCGGTGGCGGAGACCCCCGAGGCCGTACCCGACACGGACCCCTGTGTCATGCTCGAACTCGGCGGCGACCCCACGGAATTCGCCTATGCGAGCTTCGACGGATGGGGCGAAGCCGGGCACCCGGCCCGCAGTGCCAGGACCAGGGTGACGGTGGAACCGGCGACGCGGGCGCAAGCCGATGATTTTCCCCTCATGGACGAGCTCAAGAGATACATGGTGGTACCGGACCCTCCACCCGCCGGGTCTGAATTCGTCAAGGTCTCGATCGTGCACACCCTCCGCCTGAAGGAGGGCGACCCGCTTCTCGCGGATGCCAGATCGCCGGACGCAGTGGAATTCAGCACGGCGTTCATCCAGTCGGGACTCGGGTCCATAGACACGGATGCCACCACCAAATACCTGCAGACCTTTTTTTATCCGCCGCAAGTGACACCGGACACCGGAGGAGGTGCCGTCGTCACCGTCCGCGGCCTGGGATACAGCAGTTTCCCGGAGAAGGAACCGCTGTTGGGGCTGGAGCTGGCCGCGTGGAGCGGCTCGGACTCGTACACGGAAGCGGTGGTCGGGTCGCACATCGTCCAGATCCGCTTCGAGGGCTGGGATGTGATCGGCGTGGTCGGACAGGTTCCCGCCAGGCTGAGCACAGGAGCTCTGGACCTCGTCGGCGGTGTGGCGACCAGCATCGCGCTGGCCCAGCCTGGCGCGGACATACCGGACTTCACCGCATATCTGACCCAAGGCGGCACACTGACCGACAGGGCGGCTGAGCCCCCCGAGGCCGCCGCTCCCGATCTGTCCATCGTGCGGGAGGGGTTACCGATGGCGGCGACCGTTCTCGCACTACTTGTGCTGGTCGTGCAGTGGCTGGGGCGAGCCTGGTGGCGGCGGCGCCTCAACCGGTTCCTGGTGGCCGGGACCGTCACGCTGTACTTCGCGTCCGCCTTTCTCCTCAACTCGGACTGGGCAGGTTACGCGGGGGCGCTGATCTGGGTGGCGCTGGTGTGCGCGCTCGCGGTCAACCACGCGGTGCGCAGGGTCGGGCCGCCACGTTGGGCTCGTCGCGATGTGCTCATCGGCTCGGCGGTCCTACTGGCCGCCGGGGTGGCACTGATGGTGACGGCATTGTCGTGGAGTCTGGAGTCCGTGGAATGGATCGCGGTCCTGCCGGTCGTCGCGCTGCCCGTGTTGTTCACCGTGATCCGGTCGTGGCGCCGCATGGCGTTGCCCGTCGCCGGGGTGACGTTCGCGACTCTCGGCCTGATCCTCTCGGCGGGCGGGCGGGCGCCGAGCCTGCCGCTCGAACTGGCGGCGATCGCCGGCACGCTCATCTGGCTCGTCGTCCTGGCCGCGGCCATCGCGGTGAGCGCGGGCGGCTGGACGGGAACGCACGCGCTCGCGCTGGTCATGGGCGCCGCCGCCGTTCACGTCGCGCAGTGGAGCGTGCAAGGCTCCCTGGACTGGCTACGTCTGGCAACCTTCACCGCGCCGTTGCTCCTGGTCATCCTGCTGATGCTCCGCCTCCGGCGGCTCGGGCGGCTGCCCGCGGCGGTCGCCTTGGGCGAGACCCGTGCGTCGGTGGCGTTCCTGGCGATGGTGTTCTATCTGTATCCGGCGGGGATCGGCAGCATCGGACTGGCGTCTCTGGTCGCGCTGGCGGCCGTCTGGTGGTTGTTGTCAGGAGCGGCGGCCAAGCGTCCGCCCGAATTCGCCGCGATCACCACCGAAGCGCACGCCGCGGTCGTCGCCGCGGCGATCCATCGCCGGTTCATGCGCCTGGCGCTGCGCCACCTGTACCGCACCGGGCGGACGCGGCTCGGCACCGGGGAGATGACCGCCGCGTCGTTCGAGGAACAGCGCACCGCGCTCGAAGGGGCGATCGCCTCCGACCATCCGGGCGCCGTCGACCCCGACCTGGCCTTCGCCACCTCGGGCGGGCGCACGCCCTGGCAGAACGGCGTCGCCGGACTACTGGTGGCCCTCGCGGTGACGGTGCCGTTCACTCTGGTCTACAAGCGGCCCTTCGCCGAGCCGACCGACGCCGTCACCCATCTGCTGGGGACGCGCATGTTCCTCGGGCTGCCCCTCTTCGGGCTGATCTACGGGTACTTCTATCCGCGGATCCGCGGTGACCATCCCCTCTCCAAGGCCGCGAATCTCCTGGTCGCCGTCCTGCTCGTCGAAGTGGCGGCCATCCTGCCCGAACTCTTCGGCGCGGAGCCGCCCGGCGACAGACTCAGGCTGCTCGCGATCGTCATGGGGGAGGTGACCCTCCTCGCGGTCGTCCTCGGGCTGTTCTGGGAGGGACGGCTGATGCGGCTCGCCCGGGAGCCGTGGCACCGGATCCGTGGGCTGCTGAGCGTGCGCGGGCTGGCCGCACCGCTGTCGGCTCTGACGATCGCGGTGGTCACCACCGTCGGCGCGCCCTTCGCCAACAGGTTGGTGAGTTCGCCGGCAGAGGTCCCCGCAGGAGACCTCGGCCGCCGGATCGAGGCCGAGTCGGCCACCGGCACCGGCGTGCGTCGCGAACCCACCGGGGACGTCACGGGCGGGTTCAGCGCGGTCACCGGGATCAGCAGGGGCGACCGGCTCTCCTACGACATCGACCTCGGCCCCAAGACGGCGAGCAGCATCCGGATCCGGCTGGCGAGCGGGCTGACGGAGAGCGCCGGCGGGCAGATCGAGGTTCTCCTCGACGGCGTCACACCCATCGGCACGCTCGGCATCCCCCTCACGGGTGACTGGCAGAACTGGAAGACGGAGGTGGAGGCCATCAATCGCTTCACCGGAAAGCACACGGTGGTGCTGCGCTGCAAGGCCGCCCGGCCCGGCGACATCGTGAGCATCAACTGGATCGAGTTCACGTGATCACGATGTCCGGCACGGAGAAACGGGCCGCCGGGAAGCCTGCCCGGCGGCCCCCAACCGCGAACCACCTGATCAACGCTTGCGGCGCATGACCTTCCGCAGCACGAACAGCGCCGCGATGCCCACCGCGATCGCCACGCCGGGGCGCTTCTTCGCCTCGGCCGTCAGGCGGTCGGCGGCGTCCTTGAACTGGTCGGGGGTCACTTCGGCGGCCTTGGCCGACACGACCTCGCCGGCGCCGCGCACCTTCTCCTTCACGGTGTCGGGGATGTGCTCCTCGACGCTCGCGACCGCCTTCTGGGCGGCTTCCCGCACCTCGGGCATCTTGTCCTCGACGGTCGCGGCGACCTTGGCGGCGGTCTCGTGGAAAGCGCCCTCGATCTTGGCGGCGGTCACCTTGGCGGCGTCGGTCATATCGTTCAGTCTCTCGTTGGCCATGCGCGCGCGACTACCCGCAGGTGACGCCCTCACACGCTTTGACAGATGAGGTGAAAGTTTCAACTTCACGCAGGGCAAAGGGCGGCGAATGCGGACGTCGATTGACAGGGATTCGGGCTATCCGGGCATGCTGTGCGGTGGGAGCGCTCCCATCCCCCTGTGCCCCCTGAGAGCTTGGAGTACCTCCGACAATGGCGATACGTGCCTATCGCAAACGTGCCCTGTGGGCGGCCGTGGTGGCCCTCTGCACGGGTGCCGTGACCATGGTCGCGCAACCGGCGTCCGCCGCCGTGACGTGCGACGTGACGTACGTGACCAATGACTGGACCACCAGCCCCGGCCAAGGCGGATTCACCGCCAACGTCACGGTCAGGAACACCGGCGACGCTCTGAGCAGCTGGAACCTGGGCTTCACCTTCCCCAACTCCGGCCAGCGCGTCACTCAGGGCTGGTCGGCGAACTGGACCCAGTCGGGCGCCAACGTCACGGCGGCCAACATGCCGTGGAACAACTCCCTCCCGAGCGGCGCGACCCTGTCGCTGGGCTTCAACGGGACCTGGTCCGGGAGCAACCCCAAGCCCACCAGCTTCCGCGTGAACAACGTGGTCTGCGGCGGCGTCCCTTCCCCGAGCCCGTCGCCGTCGCCGTCGCCGTCGCCGTCGCCGAGCCCCTCGCCGAGCCCGAGCCCTTCCCCGAGCCCGAGCCCCAGTCCGAGCCCGAGCCCGAGCCCGCAGCCCGATGGGTTCGTCCGAGTCTCGCCGACGTCGGTGCTGGTCCCCGAGGGCGGGTCCGCCACGGCCGGGGTGTCGCTGTCACTGCAGCCGAACTCGAACGTCACGGTCTCCCTGTCGAAGGCGACCGGCGGTGACGCCGACCTGACCACGGCGTCCACGACGCTGACCTTCACGCCGAGCAACTGGAACGTCCCCCAGATCGTCACGGTGAGCGCCGCGCAGGACTCCGACACGACCGGCGGCACCGCCCGATGGTCCCTGTCGACGAACGGGGGCGGGGTCTGGTACTTCTCCTCGTTCCTGGACGCCACCGAGGCCGACGACGACGGCACGCCGGGCAACCAGTACGTCGAGCGGTTCACCTCGCTCTACAACAAGATCCACGACCCGGCGAACGGCTACTTCTCGCCGGAGGGCGTGCCCTACCACTCGGTCGAGACGCTCCTGGTCGAGGCCCCGGACCACGGGCACGAGACCACGTCGGAGGCCTACAGCTACTACCTGTGGCTGGAGGCCGTGTACGGCCAGGTCACCGGCGACTGGTCCAAGTTCAACACCGCGTGGGCGTCGATGGAGAGGTACATCATCCCCTCCACGCAGGACCAGCCGACCAACTCGTTCTACAACGCGAGCAGCCCGGCGACCTACGCCGGCGAGTTCGACGCCATCAGCTCCTACCCGTCGCAGATCACCCAGGGCGTCTCGGTCGGCGTCGACCCGATCGCGGCCGAGCTGCGGTCGACGTACGGCACCAGCGACATCTACGGCATGCACTGGCTGCTGGACGTCGACAACACCTACGGCTTCGGCCGCTGCGGCGACGAGACGACCAAGCCGGTCTACATCAACACCTACCAGCGCGGCCCCGAGGAGTCGGTCTTCGAGACCATCCCGCAGCCGTCGTGCGACACCTTCGCGCACGGTGGCCCCAACGGCTACCTCGACCTGTTCATCAAGGACAGCAGCTACGCCAAGCAGTGGAAGTACACCAACGCCCCCGACGCCGACGCCCGCGCCGTGCAGGTGGCCTACTACGCCAACGAGTGGGCCAAGGCCCAGGGCAAGGGCTCGCAGGTCTCCGCCACGGTCGCCAAGGCCGCGAAGATGGGCGACTACCTGCGCTACGGCATGTACGACAAGTACTTCAAGCAGCCCGGCTGCACCAGCACCTCGTGCCCGGCCGGCACCGGCAAGAACTCCTCCAACTACCTGCTGAGCTGGTACTACGCGTGGGGCGGCGCGACCGACGCGTCGGCCGGCTGGGCCTGGCGGATCGGTTCGTCGCACAACCATGGCGGCTACCAGAACCCGCTGGCCGCCTGGGCCCTGTCGACCCAGACCGACCTGCGCCCCCGCTCGGCGACCGGCGCCTCTGACTGGGCGACCTCGCTCACCCGTCAGCTGCAGTTCTACAAGTGGCTGCAGTCGGACGAGGGCGCCATCGCCGGCGGTGCGACCAACTCGTGGCAGGGTCACTACGCGACCCCGCCGTCGAACCTGCCGAAGTTCCACGGCATGACCTATGACTGGCAGCCGGTCTACCACGACCCGCCGTCGAACCAGTGGTTCGGCTTCCAGGCCTGGTCGATGGAGCGCGTCGCGTCGCTCTACTACGCCAGCGGCAACGCCGACGCCAAGACGATCCTCGACAAGTGGGTCTCCTGGGCGATGTCGAACACCATCATCAACGCCAACGGGACCTACCAGATCCCGTCGACGCTGCGCTGGTCCGGCGCCCCCGTCGGCAACTGGAACTCGCCCACCGGCATGCCCCCGGCCAACCCGGGGCTGCACGTCACCGTGGCCGACCACACGACGGATGTGGGCGTCGCGGGTTCGTACGCGAAGGTCCTGATGTACTACGCCGCCCGCGCCAACCACACGGGCGCCAAGAACATGGCCAAGGCGATCCTCGACGGCCTGTGGCTGGTCCAGGACGCCAAGGGCGTGTCGGTCCCGGAGACGAAGGCCGACTACAACCGCATCGACGACCCGATCTACGTGCCCCCGGGCTGGACCGGCACGATGCCGAACGGCGACCCGATCAACCAGAACTCGACCTTCCTGTCGATCCGCTCCTTCTACAAGGACGACCCCGACTGGCCCAAGGTCCAGTCCTACCTGGACGGGACCGGCCCGGCCCCGACCTTCACCTACCACCGTTTCTGGGCCCAGGTCGACGTAGCCGTCGCCATGGGCGAATTCGGCCGCCTCTTCCCGAACGGCTGATCCCGCGAGCTGGGGGGTGACGGCGCCGGACCCGCCGTCGCTCCCCTGTACCAGCACGACAGGAGCCCCCTCCCGAGGGGGCTCCTTCTTTTCTCCGGTACGCCCGCGCCCGGGAAGTGAAAGTTTCAGCGCGCAAAGGCACTGGTCACAGGCCCTGAACGGCATAAGCCCAGCCCGGAGCGCAAACGCGGCGCGCGGTCCGGGTGAGCCTTACGGTGCTTGATTGACATCCGTCCCCCGGTCCAGGAAATTCGATTTGGGAGCGCTCCCACGCTCCGAAGGCCAGGGGTGCGACGGCGCCTGACCCGCTGTCGCACCCCCGACACCCTCCGCCCCGTAAGGACGCTTCTATGCGCCGAACGCTCCGCATCGCGGCCGTGGCCCTGGTCGCCGCGGTCACCCTTCAACCGCAACAGGCCTCGGCCGCCGTGTTCAACTACGGCGAGGCGCTGCAGAAGTCGATCCTGTTCTACGAGGCCCAGCAGGCCGGGCCGCTGCCCTCCTGGAACCGAGTCTCGTGGCGCGGGCCCTCCGGGCTGACCGACGGCGCCGACGTCGGGCTCGACCTGACCGGTGGCTGGTACGACGCCGGGGACCACGTCAAGTTCGGGCTCCCGATGGCGGCGGCCACGACGATGCTGGCGTGGGGGGCGGTCGAGAACCGGGCCGCGTACGGCAGCCAGCTCACGCACCTGACGAACAACCTGCGGTTCGTCAACGACTACTTCATCAAGGCGCACCCCTCGGCCAACGTGCTCTACGGGCAGGTCGGCAACGGTGGGCTCGACCACGCCTGGTGGGGGCCCGCAGAGGCCATGCAGATGAACCGTCCTTCGTACAAGATCGACGCGAGCTGCGGCGGCGCCGACCTGGCCGGGGAGACGGCGGCCGCGATGGCGGCCTCGTCGATCGTGTTCCGGCCCACCGACGCGACGTACGCCAACACGCTGGTGACCCACGCGCGGCAGCTCTACACGTTCGCCGAGAACGTCAGGCGCGCCTACAGCGACTGCATCACCGACGCGGCGGGCTACTACCGCTCGTGGAGCGGCTTCAACGACGAGATCGTGTGGGGCGCGCTCTGGCTCTACCGGGCGACCGGGGAGGCCTCCTACCTGGCCAAGGCCGAAGCCGGCTACGCCAACCTGGGCACCGAGCCGCAGTCGACGACCAAGTCGTACAAGTGGACGATCGCGTGGGACGACAAGTCCTACGGCGCCTATGTGCTGCTGGCCAAGCTGACCGGCAAGCAGCAGTACCTCGACGACGCGAACCGCTGGCTCGACTTCTGGACCGTCGGGGTCAACGGTCAGCGGGTGGCCTACTCGCCGGGAGGTCAGGCGGTCCTGGACCGCTGGGGTTCTCTCCGGTACGCCGCCAACACCGCCTTCGCGGCTCTCGTCCACAGCGATTCGATCACCGACGCCACGCGTAAGGCGCGCTACCACGACTTCGCGAAGCGCCAGATCGACTACGCGCTGGGCGACAACCCGCGCAACTCCTCGTACGTGATCGGGTTCGGCGCCAACCCGCCGAAGAACCCGCACCACCGCACCGCGCACGGCTCCTGGACCGACCAGATGACCAACCCGGTCGAAACCCGCCACACCCTGTACGGCGCCCTGGTCGGCGGCCCCCCGGACCCGAACGACGCCTACACCGACAAGCGCGACGACTACGTGATGAACGAGGTCGCGACCGACTACAACGCGGGCTTCACCAGCGCCCTCGCCCGCCTCTACGGCGAGTACGGCGGGACGCCGCTGTCCAACTTCCCCACGGCCGTCCCGGCCCCCGAGGCCGAGATCTTCACCGAGGCCTCCGTGAACGCCACCGGGACCAACTTCACCGAGGTCAAGGTGATGGTCCGGAACCAGTCGGGCTGGCCGGCCCGTAACCTGACCAACGGCGCGTTCCGCTACTACTTCACCCTGGACGGGGACACGACGCCCGCCGACATCACGATGACGGCGAACTACAACCAGTGCAGCGCGCCCACCGGTCCCACCCAGCACTCCGGCGCGATCTACTACGTGACGATCAACTGCGCCGGGCAGAACATCGCACCGGCCGGTCAGTCGCAGCACCGGCGCGAGGTCCAGTTCCGGATCGCGAGCTCGAAGCAGTGGAGCGCGGCGAACGACTGGTCGTACGTGGGCGTCTCCACGACGCCGGGCTCGACCCCGGTCCGGGTCGACAACATCCCGCTGTACGCGGGGACGACCAAGATCTGGGGCAACGTGCCCGGCACGGGCCCCTCACCGTCGCCCAGCCCGTCACCTTCGCCCTCCCCCAGCCCGTCCCCCTCGCCCAGCCCTTCGCCGTCGCCCAGCCCCTCCCCCAGCCCTTCACCTTCACCTTCACCTTCGCCTTCACCGAGCCCGTCGCCGAGTCCGTCGCCCTCCCCCGGCGGTAAGGCCTGTGCGGCGACCTACCGGGTCACCGACCAGTGGAACGTCGGGTTCGGGGCCGAGGTGTCGGTGCGGAACTCCGGTGCGGTCAACATCACCGGGTGGACCGTGAACTGGACCTGGCCCAACGGCCAGACCATCTCGCAGCTCTGGAACGGCCAGCACACCCAGACCGGCTCGGCCGTGGCGGTCCGGAACCTCTCCTACAACGGCAACCTGACCCCGAACACGTCGACCGCGTTCGGCTTCAACGGCAACTGGTCCGGCGCCAACGGGACCCCGACGCTCACCTGCACCCCCGCCTGACCCCAAGCCGCCCGCCTCCCCCAGACGGACCCCTCTGGGGGAGGCGGGCCCCCAAAACGGCCCCGCCCCTCATTCCGCAGGGGGGCGGGGCTTTCCACGTGGGGCGAGGTGTAGCGTCGGAGATCTCCGGCACACCGGGAGGTGCGCGATGAGCCATCGGACCCTGATCCGCGATTCGTGAAGGTCGCTCTGCTGGGCCCGGTCGCCTGGCGTACACCACCGCTTCACTACGGTCCGTGGGAGCAGGTCACGAGCCTGCTCGCCGAAGGGCTCGTCGCCCGGGGCGTCGACGTGACCCTGTTCGCCACCCTCGATTCGGTCACCTCGGCCAAGCTCGACGGGGTCCTCCCGCGCGGCTACGCCGACGATCCGTCCGTCGACGGGCGCATCTGGGAGGCTCTGCACGTCGCGCACGTGTTCAGCCGGTCCGCCGAGTTCGATCTCGTCCACAGTCATCTCGACTGGCTGCCGCTGGCCTTCGCCGATCACTGCCGGGCGCCGCTGCTCACCACCATCCACGGCTTCTCCGGGCCGCTCATCCTGCCCGCCTACGCGCGGGCCGCGTCGGCCTACGTCTCCATCTCGGACTCCGACCGCTCCCCCGACCTCGACTACGTCGCCACCGTTCACCACGGCATCGACTTCGGCGCGTTCCCCTTCTCGCCCGAGGGCGGCCCGGGACTGATCAGTTTCGGGCGCATCCACCCCGACAAGGGCACCCATACCGCCATCGAGATCGCCCGCCGGGCCGGGATGCCGCTGACGATCTGCGGGATCGTCCAGGACGAACGGTATTTCGAGGAGCAGGTCGCGCCGATGATCGACGGCGATCAGGTCAGGTTCCTGGGGTCGGTCGGGCCGGACAAGCGCGGGGAGGTCCTCGGCGGCGGGGCCGCCCTCCTGCATCCCATCGCGTTCGACGAGCCGTTCGGGCTGTCGGTGGTCGAGGCGATGGCGTGCGGCACGCCCGTCGTCGCCTACCGCCGGGGGTCGATGGCCGAGGTCGTGGACCCGGGGGTGACGGGGTTCCTGGTCGATTCGGCCGACGAGGCCGTCGAGGCGGTCGGGCGGGTGAAGACGATCGATCGGGAAGGCTGCCGGGCGCACGCGGAGGGCCGGTTCGGCGTCGACCAGATGGTCACCAATTATCTGCGTGTATATCGCGAAACGTTAGGACACAGTAGCGACGGGTAGTCTGGCACAGTCGCGGTTTCCCGCCATCGGTCGAGGAACGCGGCAGCCGGGCCCCCGCACGAGGGCGGGCCCTCGGTGATTCGGTCGGAACTCTCCGCTCAGGCAAACCTACGCCGACTTCATCGAGCGAGCCCGCGATGGCATCACCGTGTGCGGGCATCTACCGGAAGGCAAACCCTTGGCCGTCACTTACGGCTTCCTCAGCACGCACCCGCCCACCCGATGCGGTCTGGCCACCTTCAACTCCGCGCTGGCCGCCCATCTCAACGGGGGCACCGGGATCGTCCGCGTCACCGCGGAAGGCGACGACGAGCAGCCCCTGCCGGGCGTCGTGCACACCTGGGCCGCCCGCGAGTTCGGCGGCTGGAGCAACGCCGCCGAGGCGCTCGAACGGTTCGATGTGGCGATCGTCCAGCACGAATACGGCATCTACCCGGGCCCGGACGGCCAGGACCTGCTGCCGTTGCTGCGGTGTCTGGGCGTGCCGAGTGTCGTGGTGCTGCACACCGTGCTGGTCCGGCCGACCAACCAGCAGAAGATCCTGCTGGAGGAGATCGTCGAAGCCGCCGGCGCGGTCGTGACCATGACCGCCACCGCCCGCGACCGGCTGCTGGCGGGATATCGGGTCGACCCGGCCAAGATCTCCGTCATCCCGCACGGGACCGCCGACCACATGCGCGTGCCCGCCCAGCGACGGGCCCGGCCGCACCTGCTGACCTGGGGGCTGATCGGTCCCGGCAAGGGCATCGAGTGGGCGGTCCGGGCGCTGGCGCACCTGGGTGACCTGGCGCCGACGTACACGATCGCGGGAAAGACGCACCCCAAGGTGCTGGAGCACCAGGGCGAGGCGTATCGGGACGGCCTCTACGAGATCGCCGACCGGCTCGGGGTGTCCTCCTCCGTCCGGCACGACCCGGTCTATCGCGACCAGGAGTCGCTGAGCAGGCTGGTCCGGTCCGCTGATGTCGTCGTGCTGCCTTACGACTCGACCGAGCAGGTCACCTCGGGTGTGCTGATCGAGGCCGTGGCCGCCGGGGTCCCCGTGGTCGCCACCTCGTTCCCGCACGCCGTCGAGCTGCTGACCGACGGTCCGGGGCTGCTGGTTCCGCACCGTGACCACGCCGCGCTCGCCGACGCCGTGCGCCGGGTCCTCACCGAGCCGGGGCTGGCCGACGAACTGACCGGGCGGACCCACGCGCTGGCCTCCGCGCCCCTGTGGCCCGCGGTCGCCGACCGGTATGCCGGTCTCGTCGCGTCGCTGCTCGCCGAACGGCCGACTCCGGCGATGCGATGACCTCTCCGACTCCCGGATTCCGGCATCTCGTCCGGCTGAGCGACGACACCGGTCTGTACGAGCACGCGCGCCATGCCGTCGTCCGGCGCGAACACGGATACTGCACCGACGACGTCTCCAGGGGACTGGTCGTCGTCAGCCGGGAGGAGCGGCCGTCGTATCGGCTGATCCGGCTGGCCGAGACGTATCTGTCCTTCCTCACTCACGCGCAGGGCTCGTCCGGCGCGTTCCGCAACCGGCTCGGGTTCGACCGGCGCTGGATCGACGAGCCGGGGCTCGGCGACTGGTGGGGCCGCGCGATGTGGGGCCTGGGCACCGCCGCGGCCCGCAGCGCCGCGCCGTGGGTGCGCGAAGAGGCGCTGGTGGCCTTCGTCGCCGGCGCGGAACAACGGTCCTCCGATGCGCGCGCCATGGCGTTCGCCGGGCTCGGCGCGGCGGAGGTCCTGCGGGCCGACCCGGACAGCTCCGTGGCCGCCGCCCTGCTGACCGACGCCGCGCAGGCCGTCGGCACGCCGACGGAGGATCCCGACTGGCCGTGGCCCGAACCGCGGCTCACCTACGCGAACGCCGCGCTGGCCGAGGTGCTCATCGTGGCCGGGGAACTGAGCGGCGACAAACAGCTGCTCGACAGCGGCCTGCGGTCGCTCGCCTGGCTGTGCGACGTGCAGACGCGCGACGACCGCTTTTCGGTGGTGGCCGTCTCCGGCTGGCGGCGGGGCGAACCCCGTGCCCGCTTCGACCAGCAGCCGATCGAGGTGGCCGCGCTCGCCGACGCCTGCGCCGCCGCCGCGCTGGCGACGGGCGACCTGCTGTGGCAGGACGGGATCAGGCGCGCGGCCGACTGGTTCCAGGGCGCCAACGACGCCGACACCCTGATGTGGGACCCGTCGACCGGCGGCGGCTACGACGGCCTGACCGAGCACGGTCCCAACCTCAACCAGGGAGCCGAGTCCACCATCGCGCTGATCTCCACCATGCAACGCCACGAGGAGCTGTCCTGACCTGCGACGACCTGGCCACCCGGCTCCCAGTGACGATGGCCCCCGACCCCCGCCGGGTGATCGTCAAGCTGTTCGTGCCGGGCGAGGACGGCGCCGTCACCCGCACCCGCGCCGCCGCGCTCATCGAGCGGGTCATGCTCCTCGACGAGGACGCGACGGCGGCCCTGCTCGACGCGACGCTGGCCCGCTTCGGCGACCGGCACGACGACCTCGAGGCGACCTTCGCCCACCACTGCGACCTGGTCGGCCACCGGATCCCCCGGGACGCCGAGCTCTCCCCGGCCACCCGCCTCCTCGTCGGCGCCTACTTCAGCCACGAGTACGCCGTCGAGGGGGCCGCGCTGTGCAATCCCTCGATGGTCCCCCACCCCGACCAGGGCGGCCTCGACCCGGGACACCTCCGGGTGGCGATCAGCCTGCGGCAGATCGGCGAGGGGCACCTGTCGTCCATCGGCTTCGTCACCGGCGTGCTCGGCCCCGGACCAACGCTGGTCCTCGACGACCGCCGCGGCCCGCTGTCCGTCGGGAGCAGGCAGCCGACCCGGCATCGGCGAGACCTGCTCGCCGCCGGGCTCTCGGACCACGCCTGGGACGACGAGGCCTCGGCCACCATGCTGGAGTCGCTGCCGGAGATCTTCACCGACGACGAGTTCGAGCAGGCCATCGCCCGGCTGCCCGCCGATCTGCTCACCCGGACGACCACGCAGCGGACCCTCGACGAACTGCGCCGGGCGACCCGCGCCGACTACGCGGTGACCTTCCCGGCCGACCTCCCCCTGCACCGGCGGGTGCTCTGGCCGGCGACCGCGGCCGAGTCGAACGGCATGGAGGACGCCCGTTTCGTCAAGACTTCGGATGGGTCCTACCTGGCCACGTACACCGCTTACGACGGGCGGCACATCCGCTCCCAGCTGATCGCCAGCGACGACCTGTGCAGCTTCGAGATCACCCCGATGCGCGGCCCGGCCTCCGCCAACAAGGGCCTGGCCCTGTTCCCCCGGCCCGTGGGCGGGCGCACCCTGGCGCTGTGCCGCTCCGACGGCGAGACCATCGGCCTGACCGCCCTCGACGACCAGCACATGTGGCAGACATCGGTGCCGCTCCACAGCCCGCTCCACGGCTGGGAACTGATCCAGGTGGGCAACTGCGGATCGCCCATCGAGACCGAGCACGGCTGGCTCGTGCTGACCCACGGCGTCGGCCCGATGCGCGACTACGCGCTGGGCGCCCTCCTGCTCGACCTCGACGAACCGGAAAAGGTCATCGCCGAGCTGCCCAGCCCGCTCCTGACCGCCCAGGGTTCCGAGCGCGAGGGGTACGTCCCCAACGTCCTGTACTCCTGTGGCGGCCTGCTGCACGAGGGTGTCGTGTGGATTCCGTACGGCGCGAGCGACAATCGCATCGGCTTCGCGACCGTCCCCCTGGAGTCCCTCGTCAAGGCCCTGAGACCTTCCGGGTACGGTTCGGTCCGTGGCGATTCTCCCTGAGCGCAGCAAGTGGACGATCCACGGTGAACGGGTCGTCGACGACACCCCCCACATCAAACTGAGCATCGCCTCGGTGGAACTGCCGAACGGGGTCACCTTCGAGCAGTACGTGATGCGGATGCGGCGCTGCGCGATGACGGTCGTCCTCGACGACGCCGCCGAGAACGTGCTGCTGATGTGGCGGCACCGGTTCATCGTCGACGCCTGGGTCTGGGAACTCCCCGGCGGTTACGTCGACGAGGGGGAGGACGAACCCGCCGCGGCGGCCCGCGAGGTGGAGGAGGAGACCGGGTGGCGTCCGCGCCGTCTGGAGAAGGTCCTCAGCTTCCAGCCCGCCATCGGGAACGCCGACTATCCGCAGGACCTCTATCTGGCGCGCGGCGCCGAGCAGGTCGGGGAGCCCGATGTGGACGAGGCCGAATACGTCCAGTGGATCCCGCTGGCGAAGGCGCGCGAGATGATCTCATCGGGCCAGATCCTGGGCGCGGCGACGGTCATCGGTGTGCAACATGCCCTGCTGGCCGCAGCAGGTCCGGCAGCGTGACGTTCACGTGGTCGGTCAGTTCGCGCACCTCGGCGGTCTCCCGATAGGGGTGCAGCCGGCGGAACAGGTCTTTGAGGTTGCCGACCGCGCGGTGAGAGTTGAGGCCGCTGACCAGCTCCACCGCCGTGCGGCCCTCGGCGCAGGCCTGGTCGATCCGCCCCTGCTGGACGTGCGCCACGGCGAGCAGGATCTGGTTGAACGCCCGGCCCCGCGCGTACCGTCCGTCCATGTTGAGCGACAGTCTCGCGTGGCGCTCGGCCATGTCGCCGTGGCCCAGGTCGCGGAAGCACTGGGCGAATTTCGCGTCCAGATAGGCCGCGTCGAAGTAGGTGAGCCAGGCCGGCACGTCCGCCCGGTTCGCCTGGTCGAACGTCTTCTCGGCCCGGACGAGCGCGGCGGCGCAGGCGCGGGCGTCGCCCCGGGCGGCGTGGCCGTGGGCCTCCAGAACGATGCATTCGGTGAGCAGCGTGGGCAGCCCGGCGCGCCGGGCCGCCGCCTGGCCGGTGCGCGCGACGTCGATCGCGGTGGCCGGCTGGGCGAGGTAGACGCTCTGGTGGCTGATGGCCGCCAGGATCTCCCCGCACAGGGCGCTGTCGCCGGCCGACTCGGCGAGGGATAGCGCCTGCAGCAGGTGGCGCTGGGCCAGACCGTGCGACTCGGCGTCGTAGCTCAGCCACCCGGCCAGCTGCGCGAGTTCGGCGGCGGCCCCGGCCAGCGAGCGCCCGATCTCGTCGCCGTACCTCCCGTGCCGCAGCAGCGGGCTCACCTCGTTGTTCAGGTAGTTGACGACCACGCTCCGGATCCGGACCCCGCCGAGCCGGTTGTCGAGGGAGCGGTACGTCCGGGTCACCTCGCGGATGGCCGCGACGTCGGCGGGCCCGACGCGGCGCAGCCCGCGCCCGATCGGGGGCTCGGCCCCGGGCGCGGTGAGCCACCTCAGGGCGGCGGTGGACGACGCCGCCACGGCGATGGTGGCGTCGGTGAGAAATTGGCGTCGTCGCACGTCTTCCCTCCAAAGCCCGGTCACTGCCCGGACTCGATCCGTCCACCGCCCGTCGGTCTCCAGCCCGACTTCGGCGGTGACCGTGCTGCTGCTCATCCCGATGTCGTCGGCGGTGACCTGCCGCCCGAGCGCGGTCGTCAGGACCTCGGCGATGAGCTCGGGGACCGGCTCCTTCGGCTGCTCGCCCTCATACCAGCGAGCCACCGAGCTGTGGTTGTAGCGCAGCCCGTCCAGACCTCTGGTCCCGCCGTGTGCGACGACGCGGCGCGCGAGTCCCTTGTTCGACAACCCGGCCTCGTCGGCCAGCCCGGCCAGACGGGTGTTGGGTGGTTTGGGCTGTCTGCCCATCACTGCCTCCGAACGCCTCGGATGCGGACAGTGTCACACGCATCACTGTGCGCTACATCCGGTTTCGCATACGTGCACGCCCCCCGTGCACTCCCCCGCCTCTGGTTCACGCCTTACGGGTTGAGCATGATTTCGGCTGTCCTGTGACAATGACCGACCGCAGGATGCTGCTGGCACTGCCCGCCGAGGAACGGAGCCTCGGCGTCATCCGCCACGCGGTGGCCTCGACCCTCCTGGCCTGGGAACTCGACCAGCTCGTCGACGACTCACGTCTGGTCATCGACGAACTGGCCACCAACGCCGTCGCGGAGGCGCCCGGCACCCGCATCGCGGTCCAGGCCGAGCTACGGACCGACGGCCTCGTCCTGAGTTGCTGGGACTGCTCCCCGAACCTTCCCGGGATCCCCGGGCTGCCCGGCGACGACGCGGAGGACCACCGCGGCCTGTTCATCGTCGAGACGCTGTCGGTGAAGCACGGGACCACACCGATCCCCCGCCGGGGCAAATGGGTCTGGGCCCTGATGAGCATCGAGGCGCGTCAAGCGCTGTGATCGGGGGTTAGATACGAAGTGTGGAATCGGAATCGCCTAATCGCGTCTTATACCGGGTCCAATTCGGTCTTCGCATAGCGCTGCTGCTGGTCCTGCTCTACGGCGCGCTGGTCGTCAGCGCCACGTCCCGGCCGTCGGCCCGTACGTTCGGCCAGTTCCGCGCGGCGCTGACCGCCGGCGAGGTCGACCGGGTGACGTGGCGGGGCGACTCCGGCGGCATCTGGCAGTTGCACTGGTCGGAGTCGCCGCTGATCTGGCATGAGGCGCCGCCGGAAAAGCTGGCGGGCGACGGGGGGCCGTACACGCCGGAGCGGCTCGACGCCGATCTCGATCGCAGTCGGATCCGGCCGTTGGCCGAGCACTTGGACAATCGCAACAGCGGCTCGATTCTGCCGGAGTGGCCCTTCTGGTTCCCCGGCGTCGGATTCCTGCCGTGGCTGGCCGCCGCCTGGGTGATCGCGTTCGTCGTGATGGTGGGTTCGCGGCCCCGGCTGGGGAACCGGTGGGCGTGGTTCTGGCTGTTCACCGTCGGGGAGATCGGCGCGCTGCTCTTCCTGGTCCTGGAGCCGAGACCGTTGTGGAAGGGGCCCGGCCCGGGCGCCGCCGAGAGCAAGCCGATCAGCGGCCACACCGGCTGCCTCTACTCGATCCTGCTGGCCATCGTCTCGATAGGGCTGGCGCTGGGCGTCGGGGAACTGGTCAGGCTACTGCTGGGCTGACTCGGTGCTCCGCGCACTGACGACGGTCGCGGTCGTGGTGAACACGCTCTGGGTCGCGGTGTTCGTGCGGGTCGTGCTGACGCGCGGGTTCCGGCCCTGGCTGATGGCCGGATAGGTGGCGCTGACCTGCGCGCTCTCGCTCGGGCAGGGTGCCCTGGTCGCGGCGGACATGGTCTCCGGCGGCACGAGCTGGGTCGCCGGGCTGGTCACGATGACCTTCGTGATGGCGGGCCTGGCCTGGCGGGGGCGGCTCTCCATCCCGTGCGGCCTTCTCGTGGCGGGGTGCCACCTGGCCGGGGCCCGGATGGCGGGGGCCGAGGACGGCGGTCGCTCAGGGCAGCGTACGGACCAGTGTGCTCCTCGCGTGGCGACCATGATCGGCCGCCAGGCGCTTTCTTCCGAGGTGGCGACCGTGACCACGCTGGGCCGGAGCGCCATCGCCGAGCACGCGCGGCGCCACGCTCAGGCGGGGAAGATCGGCCGTCGTCTGCGCCGCCGCCTGGCACATCGGCTTCGACCTCACATCGACCATGGCCAACTGGCCCGGCTACGGTCCGTGGCGGATCCCGGTCGCGGCCGCGTGGCTGGCGCATCTCGTCGTCGGGGTGCTCGCGGGCTGGTCACTGCTGGTCAGGGACCGGGTGCCGGTTCTCTGGTTCTGGTACGCCCTTCTCGCGCTCACCGTCGACGTCACCCTCATGGCCGCCACGGCTCCCGACGGATTGGTGGGCCCGGCCAACTGGGGGTGGGGGTCGGTCGGGTGGCTCGGGTGCCTGATCTTCTGGCGGCGTCGGCAGTCGGAGCTGGTCGGCTTCCTGGCCGCCAACGCGGCCCTCATGGTCATCGCGCTGACGCTGGGGGTCGCTCGACCAGGCCTCGGTGGCGAAGTTCCTCATGGTCATCGCCGGGAGCGTCACCCTCCAGCTCGGCTACAGCGCGGGCGCGCACGCCTTGGAGGCCAACGCGCGCAGGGCCATCGCACTGTCGGAGAAGCGGGCCGAGCTCGAGGCGACCGGGCTGGCGCGCGTCCAAGGACGCGCTGCCGGCCCGCGCCATCGAAGACGGGCTGATCACGACGGCGGAGGTGCGAGAGTACCGTTCGCGCGCCCGCCGAGACGGCTGAAGTCGAGGTAGGCGTAGTTCATCTCGCCGGTGCGGGTCGTCCGCAGGGTCAGCACGTGCCGGCCCGCCGCCAGCCAGGGCAGCTCGAACCTGACCAGCGCCCAGTGGTGCCACCGGCGCCACTCGATGTCGTCGTCGGCGCCGGTCGACGGCAGTTCCACCTCGCCGCCGATGTCGTCGTCGAGGTCGATCCTGATGGAGCCGTCCTTCGCCGCCGCGTAGAGCAGCGTCGCCTCGTACTCCCCCGGTTCGGCCACCTCGACGGTGTAGCGCAGCCAGTTGCCCGGGGTCGTCCAGCCCACATAGAGCATGCCCATGTCGGGGCGGTGCGACTGGTAGGGGTGGTTGTCGATGCCGTCGGGTTTGGTGTAGCTGGTCCCGACGTTCTCGTCGGCGCGGAAGTCGTTCAGGTAGCTGCCGTCGATCGGGTTGAGGCCGCCGCTGCCGTGGTTGCGGTGGTGGCGGTCGTGGTAGGCGACGCCTTCTCCGCCCAGGTCGTAGAAGGCGCACATCACCCGGCCGGGGATCCGCTGCGGCGCGCCGGTGAACGGGCGGCTCACAGGTCGGCGCCGGCCACGGGGGCCAGCAGGGTGTCGATCCGGGTGAGCTCGTCGTCGGTCAGGGGGGCGCCGTCCAGGGCGGCGAGGTTGTCGTCGAACTGGGCGACGCTGCTGGCGCCGACGATCAGCGAGGTGACGCGGTCGTCGCGCAGCGCCCAGGTGAGGGCGAGCTGGGCGAGCGACTGGCCGCGCTCCTCCGCCACCGCGTTCAGGCCGCGCAGGGTGGTCAGCAGGCCCTCGTTGAGTACCGATTCCCGCAGGGAGTCTCCGCGTGCCATCCGGGAGTCGCCCGGGGTTCCGTCGAGATAACGGCTGGTCAGCAGGCCCTGGGCGAGCGGGGAGAAGGCCACGCAGCCGATGCCCCGGCCGCCGAGGACGTCGAGCAGGCCCTGTTCCGGGGTCCGGTCGAGCATCGAGTAGCGCGGCTGGTGGACCGTCAGGGGGACGTCCAGGATCTTGGACGCCAGGGCGGTCTGCTCGGCGTCGTAGTTCGAGAGGCCGACGTACAGGGCGCGGCCGGAACGGACGATGTCCGAGAGCGCGCCGAGGGTCTCCTCCAGCGGGGTGTTCGGGTCGGGGCGGTGGCTGTAGAAGACGTCGACGTAGTCGAGGCCCATGCGTCTGAGCGACTGGTCGAGGCTGGCGATCAGGTACTTGCGCGAGCCCCACTCCCCATAGGGTCCGGGCCACATGCGGTAGCCCGCCTTGGAGGAGATGACCAGCTCGTCCCGGTGCTTCGAAAGGTCGTCCCGCAGGACCGTCCCGAAGGTGGCCTCCGCCGAGCCGGGCGGGTTGCCGTAGTTGTTGGCCAGGTCGAAGTGGGTGACACCTCGGTCGAAGGCGTGGGTGATGATCTGGCGGTGGCGTTCCAGGGGGCCGTCGTCGCCGAAGTTCTGCCACAGGCCCAGGGAGATCTGCGGCAGCAGCAGGCCGGAGTTGCCGAGCCGGCGGTAGGTCATCTCGTCGTACCGAGACAAGGAAGTGCCTTTCTAACGGACGCCCACGGTCGCGATGCCCTGGGTGAAGTAGCGCTGGAGGAAGACGAAGACGAGCACGATCGGGGCGATGACCAGCACGGATCCGGCCAGGAGTAGTCCGTACTGGGTGGCGATCTGCCCGGTGGAGTAGAGGGACAGGGCCACCGGAAGGGTGTACATGTCCTGGGTCTGGGCCGCCACGAGCGGCCACAGGAAGTTGTTCCACGACCCGAGGAAGGTCAGGATCCCGAGCGTGGCCAGCGGCGGCCCGCACAGTGGCAGCACGATCCGGGCGAAGATCCGCAGCTCACCGGCGCCGTCGATGCGGGCGGCCTCCAGCAGGGCGTCGGGGATGTCGGCGATGAACTGCCGCATCATGAACACGCCCAGCGGCGACGTGAGGAACGGCAGGATCAGGGCCGTGTACGTGTTCGTCAGCCCCAGCTTCGCGACCAGCACGAACAGCGGCACGAACGTCACGACGCCCGGCACCATCAACGTGATCATCACGAGGGTGAAGATGAACCGCTTGCCGCGGAACTCGAACTTGGCCAGGGCGTAGCCGACCATCGAGCAGAACAGCAGGTTCCCGACCACCGTGACCGCCGCGACGACCACGCTGTTCAGGAAGAACTGCCCGAGGTGCAACTCGGTGAACCAGGTGGCGTAGTTGCCTGCCGTCGGGGCCTGCGGCCAGAAGCCCGAGGGGTTGCGCAGGATCTCGCCCTGGGTCTTGAACGACCCGAGCAACATCCAGATGAAGGGCAGCAGGGTGGCGACGACGGCCACCACGAGGCCCAGGTAGACGATTGATCGACGAGTCATTTTTTCGACCTCAGCGCCCGGAACATCACCATGCTGAGCAGCGCGATCGCCACGAAGAGGACGTAGCTGGCCGCGGAGGCGAAGGCGTAGTTGCCGAATCCGAACTGTTTGTAGGCGAAGTAGCTGACCGAGAGCGTCGCGTCGAGCGGGCCGCCCTGGGTCATGACGAAGGGTTCCTCGAAGAACTGCAGGTACCAGACCGACAGCAGCACCGCCCCGAACAGCAGGGTCGGCCGCATCAGCGGCAGCGTGATGCTGGTGAACCTCTTCAGCGGCCCGGCGCCGTCGGTGCGCGCGGCCTCGTCGAGCTCGGTCGGGATGGTCTGGAGACCGGCCAGGAAGATGACCATCAGGGTGCCCATGTTGCGCCAGACACCCATGATGATCATGGCGGGCATCGCCCAGGTCGTGCTGTTGAGCCAGTCGGGGCCGTCGATACCCACCAGGCCGAGGACGGTGTTGAGCGGGCCCTCCTGCTGGAGGATGAACCGCCACACCACGGCCACCGCGACGATGCTCGTCACGACCGGGGTGTAGAAACCGGTGCGGAAAGCGGTCCGGAACCGGTTGATCCCGCTGTTCAGCGCCACCGCCAGGCCCAGCGCCACACCCATCGTGAGGGGGATGCCGACGATCACGTAGTAGGCCGTCGTCCACATCGACCGCAGGAACTGCGGCGTCTGGAACAGCTTGACGTACTGGTCGAGCCCGACGAAGTCGATCGCGAACGGCGTCTGGACGTCGGAGCTGTGGAAGTCGGTGAACGACATCCCGAACGACGACACCAGAGGGATGAAGGTGAAGGCGCCGAACAGCAGCACGAACGGCAGCGCGAACGCCCACGCGATCACCCCCTGGCGTCGCCTTGTCGACATGGCGGCCATCGAGGTCAGCTACCGGTCCCGATCGAGTCGGCCGCGGCCTGCGCCTCTCCGAGCGCGGCGGCCGGGTCCTTGCCGTTCTTCACGACCTGCTCCATCTGCTGGCCGAGCACGTCGGCGACCTGGAGCCAGGTGGCGTTCGGCGGCGGCGAGTTGGTGTCCTTGAGCTGCTCGCCGAACACGCCCAGGCGGGGGTCGCCCGACAGCGCGGGGTCCTGCCAGGCCGACTGCACGGCCGGGAGCGCGCCGCTGATCTTGTACCACTCGACCTGGACCTCGGGCTTGGACAGCCACTCGACGAACTTCCAGGCGGCGGGGCCGTTCTTGCTGGCCTTGAACACGACCAGGTCGGAACCACCGGCGAAGGAGGTGCCGCTCTTCTGGACGGGGAAGGTGGCCAGGGCGTACTTGTCCTTGAAGCCGTCACCGCCGGCCTCGTCGAGGGCGGTCGACTCGCCGGGACCCGCGACCAGGATGCCCAGGTCGCCGCTGACGAAGGCCGACTCGGCCGCGCCCGCGCCGCTGTCGGGGGCCGGGTCTGCGATCTTCTCGGTGAACAGGCTCTGGTAGAACTTCACGCCGTCGACGACGGCCGGGTCGTTCAGCGTCCACTTCGCGCCGTCG
Organism: Herbidospora mongoliensis; assembly: GCF_001570545.1. Classification (GTDB taxonomy): domain Bacteria; phylum Actinomycetota; class Actinomycetes; order Streptosporangiales; family Streptosporangiaceae; genus Herbidospora; species Herbidospora mongoliensis. The sequence goes on from NZ_BBXD01000011.1 coordinate 221,751, forward strand.
GCCGAGACGATCTGGCCGCCGTTGGACCACGGGAAGGCCAGCGAGTTCTGCAGTTCCTGGTCGGGCGTGGTGGACATGCGGATGCCCCACTTCGCGCCGGCCTTCTCCTGCATGCCCTTGGCCATGGCCTTGAGCTCGTCCCACGTCTTGGGCGGACCGTCGAACCCGGCCTTCTTCGCCAGGTCGGTGCGGTAGTAGAGGACGCGTGTGTCGACCACCCACGGCACCCCGACCGTCTGGGCGCCGACCTGGGCCGACTTCAGCGGGCCCTGGAAGTAGACGCTGGTGTCGGTGCCCGCGGGCACCTCCTGGAAGGCGTCGGTGATGCCGCCCATCAGGGTGGTGCCGACCTGGGCGATGTCGGGGGTGACGCCGCCGGCCTGGGCGGTGCGGAACTTGGCCGCCGCGTCCTGCCACGGGATCGAGGTGACCTCGACCTTGTAGCCGGGGTTCTCGGCCTCGAACTTCGAGGTCAGCTTGGGCAGGTTGTCGCCGTCGGTGCCCATCGCCCAGACGAGCAGCGTGGCGGGCGCGGCGCTCTGCCCCGGAGCGTTCTGAGCGGGCGCGGCTTCCGGGGTGGCGTCACGGCCACAGGCGGCCAGGGCGGCGAGGGCGAGCAGGGCGGCCGAGGCGGCCTTCAGGGTGGGGTTTCTCACGTGCAGTCCCTTGGGGGTGCGTTACCGCAGTGTTAAGAAGAGGTATTTATTAAATATTTTTCGTAACCATAGACCCAGGCCACACCTGCGTCAACCATCCTCAGAGGTTAATTTATGTCCGGTACTAACCGTTACGGCCGGCCGGTAAAGGTTCAGGCGGCGGGGAACGGCGAGACGCCGAACAGGCGGCTCTCGACCTCGACGACGGCCCGGCGGATCGCGCCGAGCACGGTCGCCCGGCCCCCGAGCTCGGCCAGCGCCAGCTCGGGTGCGGGAGCGGCCAGCCGCCGGTAGAGCGCGGCGGTCTGCGTCTCGATGGCCGGCATCAGCCGGGCCGCCGCGTCGGCGGGCAGCCCGCAGATGACCACGAGCTCGGGATCGAGCAACGTGGCCAGCATCGCGATCGGCCGCGCCACGATGGCCCCGACCTCGTCGATGACCCGGGCCGACACGGCGTCGCCCGCTTTGAAGATCATGTCGGTGGTGACGTTGGCCGGATCGCCCCCGGCCAGCTCGGCCAGCGCTGTCGATTCGTGGAGGGCGGCAGCACCGAGCTGGGCGGCCTTGCGCAGCACTCCCCCGGCCGGGCCCATGCCCGACAGCAGGTCGACCGAGGTCATCTCCCCCGCGAAGCCGTTGCTGCCGCGCACCAGCGCGCCGTTGACGATCAGCCCGGCCCCGAAGCCGTTCTCACAGACGTCGAGCAGCACGGCGTTGGCCCGGTCACGCGCGGAGCCCTGCCACTGCTCGCCGATCATGGCGAGGTTGGCGTCGTTCTCGGCGACCATCGGCCACGGCAGGTGGCTCTCCAGCTCGGCGATGACGTCACGGGCACTGGACCGATAGGCGGCGGCCGTGCCCGGGTCGTAGCCATTCGACTGGACCGGAGCCGGAATGCTGACGCAGACCTGCCACACCTGATTCGGGGTGAGCTCGGCCAGTTCCAACAGCTCGGCGGCGATGGCCGGGGCGTGCACCGTGGCCTGGGAGCGGAGTTCCCCGTCGGTCTCGATCTCCCGCGCCAGCTCGGCGCAGACGGCGCCGGCCAGGTCGGCGACGGCGGCGACGATCCGGCTCTCCCGGATGTCGATCGCGATCACGAACCCGGCCCGGGGGTTGGTGCGATAACGGCGCGCCGGGCGGCCCGGCTGGGAGTCAGGCCCCGGGTCGCTGTCGAGTTCGACGACCAGACCTTGGCCGATGAGCCAGTCACACGTCGTGTGGACGGTCGGCCGGGACAGCCCCGTGATCGACATGAGGTCTTTGGCGGTGCAGGAGTCGAGCGGACGCATGGCGTCGTAGACGGCGGCGGCGTTGACGAACCGGATCTGAGCCGCCGACGGTGTGCTCACGCGACGGGACACCCGATTCCCTCCTTCGAAACTCCGGGCCCGAGCGTATTACATGCCCGCGGAGCTCAGCACCCGCCCATCTCCGAGGCGAGCACCGGCACATCCGCGTGGATCAGCACCGGCGCTCCCGCATGGTCGGTAACGGCGCGCTCCCCGGGCCCGGCCGGGCCGCGCGGCGATTTGCGTAACGCGCGGGCACGACCCAGCATGGCCCGGGTGAAGCCCTGGGTGAAAGTCGTCAGTCTGGTCCTGGTCGTCAGCCTCGCCGGAGCGGCACTCGTGTCGGCCGTGGACCTGTTCATGTCCTTCCTGTAGATCGGTCGCCTGGCGGAGGGGTCACGCTCGGATCTGGCGGGCGATCGAGGGGTCGTCGATCGCGGTGTCGTCCGCCAGGAGGAAGGCCTTGCTCAGGATGAGCGACAACCGGCCGTCCTCCTCGAACGGGAGGAACAGGCCCGTGGACGTCCCCAATCCGGCGACGATGCACAAGTAGGCGTCGTTGGGTTCCATCAGAATGTTCGCCGAACCCAGGTGGATCTTGTAGGTCCGCAGGTCGCCCCGGACCACCAGGAACCGGTCGGTCAGGACGCAGCGGTCGGAGATGGCCAGGCGGGGCAGCAGCCGGGCCAGGGCGTCGCGGCGGACCTCGGCCGAGGACGACAGCTCGGCGAACGCGCCGTTCTGCCAGTAGCCGCGCATCTCGCCCGGCTCCCGGTCGGCCCACTGAGGGTCGGTCGCGATAGAGGTGACCGCGACGAACAGGTCGAGGTCGCGCATGGCCTCGCTGAAGACCAGCGGCGGGACCTCCGGTAACGGCGTCTCGCGCCAGGATCCCCGGTCGAGCCGGTGGAAGTGGACATCATGGGTGCGCGCGTAGCCCTCTTCGTAGAGGCTGTGGCTGTAGGCCGCCCGCCACTGCCCGCCCGCCATGATCCGCTGGGCCGATCCGTCGTCGTGACCGCCGTCCCAGAAGCCCAGGTAGCGGGACGTCCAGCCGCGATCCTTGAACAGCGCCCGCAGCCTTGGATAGACGACGATGTGATCGGCGAACCGGTTGGAGTAGTGACGGGTCGCCTCTTCGGCGGGGGTCAGCAGGTAGACCTCGCGGAACGCCTGCTTGAACGGCTGCCGGATCTCCTTGTCCTGGACGACCTCCCGCCAGGCCCGCACCTCTTCCACCGACGCCCGCGCCGGGTGCCACAGCCGGACGGGCACGTCGGGCACGGTCAGCCCGAGACTCGCCTGCCACTCCCCGGGAGCGACCTCGAACTCCCAGATCAGGCGGTCGGTGACGGGGTTGCCGGTCAGCTGCCGGTAGGGCGGCGGCGTCTCGCCGGTGTATCCGGCCTCCAGCGCCCTGGCCAGGGTGACCTGCTGCTGGGCGGCCTGCTTGGCCAGGTCTTTCAGCCGCTTGGCCTCCTCGGGATGGTCGCGCCTGACCGCCGCGGGCACCGACTTGAGCTTCCTGTCGCCGTGCCACCAGGACAGCTCGCCTTCAGCGGAGATCACCGCGGTGTGCTCGCCGACCTGCTCGCGAAGCCGCCCGTCGGGCATCCGGAACGCCACGTCCAGCCGTTCGGCCAGCGCGGGCTCGATGCGCTTGAACTTCTTGTCGAGCTCCTTGGGCACCCCCGCGTGCCGGGTGATCCGGCGGGCGGTGCGCAACGAGGAGATCGCCTCGGGGGTCGGCCGCTCCTCGACCGCGCGGGCGATCTCGAACAGCAACCCTTGGGAGGGCAGGGTCTTGGCCTGGGTGGGAGCGACCGCGATGCCGCGTACGAGACTGTCGAGCAGTTCGGGCAGCCACTCCTCGTCGCGGTGGAGCGCCAGCCGGGCGGCCCGGCCGAGGCTCGCGATCTCCGCCTCGTCGAAGGCCTTGGTCGTGTACGGGATCTCGCCCGCCTGGATCGCCAAGGCCCTGGCCTGGGCCGACTCCAGCGCGATGCGGGCGAAGTCGAGGTAGCCGGGCTGAGCCGCCAGCCAGTCGAGCCCGCCGGCCGGCAGAGGTGGGAGGGGCATCTGACCGGCGACGCTGCGCACCAGTTCGGCGAACAGCGCCCGCCCTTCGACGTCCCAGCCGAATATCACCGCGTTCTCGGCGACCGCGATGGCGCCCTGCCGCCCGGCGAGATGGGCGGCCAGTTCGGCGTCCATACCGCCCATCCCCGCCGCGACCATGGTGGGCCACGTCCCCAGGCGTGGATGGGAATCATTCAGTCTGTTCTCGACCAGTTCGCGAGCCGGGGCCGCCATCACCCGCATGTCCGGGATGTTCGCCCCGGCCAGAGTGGTCGTGTCCTGGGCGGTTCCTTCGAGCACGCGGTAGAGGCGGTTCGCGAGAGGAGAGAGTTCCATGTCCGTCATTTCGGTCAGGGTCGGATCTGGCGGGTGATGCTCGGGTCGGTGATCCCGGTGTCGGCGGCCAGGAGGAACGCCTTGGACAGCACGATCGACAACATGCCGCCCTCCTCCTCGAACGGCAGGAACACCCGGTCGCCACCGCCGGTCGGGACGATGCACAGGTAGGCGTCGTTGGGCTCCATCAGGATGTTCCCGGAGCCCAGGTGGATCTTGTAGGTGCGCAGTTCACCCCGCACCGCCAGGAACCGGTCGGTCAGGACGCAACGGTCGGCGATGGCCAGGCGGGGCAGCAGCCGGGTCAGCGCGTCACGCCTGATTCGCGCGCTCTCGGCGAGGTCACCGAAGCCGTAGGACCGCCAGTAGTCGCCCTCGCCCTCCGGGTCGAGGCCCGTCGAGGTGACCCCCACGGCGAGGTCGGCGTCGCGCAGCGCCTCCGACAGGTCGAGCGCCGGGACCTCGGTCACCGGGACCAGGACGGCACGGTCGTAGTACTGGTGGTAGTCGCCGTCGTAGAAGCGCAGATCACCGCTGACACAGATGGACGCGGTGGCGCCGAAGTCCTCGCGGTCGACGTCGTGCGCGCCCAGGTGGAAGTCCCAGGCGACGGTCAGCCCGCTGGGCAGCCGCTTGGTGGCGGTGCACCGGTCGGACCCGCCCTCCCCATCCCACCAGCCCAGCGACATGCCGCTCCAGCCGCGTTCGGTGAGCAGCGCCTTGGCCTGGCCGTAGCGCAGCAGGTGGTCGGCGAAGCGGCGCGAGTGGTCGCGGGTGCCCTCCTCGGCGGGGGTGAGCAGATAGACCTCGCGGAAGGCCTGCTTGAACGACTGGCGCAGACCCTTGTCCAGCAGATGGTCGCGCCAGATCCGCACCTCGTCGGCGGTGTGGGACAGCGGGTGCCACAGCAGGACCGGGGTCTCGGGGTCGGGCTGGATCCGGCGTCCGGCCGGGTCGGTCAGCTCCCACTCACCGTCGACCCGGACGGGCAGTCCGGCCGGACCTTGGAGGATCTCCCAGATGAGGGTGCGGGCGTAGGCGCCGGTGACCGGGTGGTCGAGGTAGAGCGCGCGGACGTCGCGCCAGCGCCAGATCCGCTCGGCGGCCAGCGCTCGCTCGATGCGGAACCGCTCGGCGGGCAGCGCCTTATTCAGCTCCTTGGACGTGGCCCGGAACTCGGCCAGCAGCTCACGGTCGACGCTCTTGGGGACGGTCTTGCGGCCCTCGTAGGTGATCGCGCCGGTCACCGACAGCGTCAGCCCCTGTGAGGTGCGGGTGCCGTCGGCGCCCAGGCCGAAAGCAGGCACGGTGCGTTCGAGGAGGTGGTCGGGCGACATCCCCTCCCGGGTGCCGATCGACTCCAGGATCCCGGCGACCTTGGTCAGGATGCTCTTCCTGCGGACCTTCGCCTGCACCAGGGCGAGCGGGGCGACGACCTCGAGCCCGCCGAGCCGGTCGAGCACGTTGAGCGCCGCGTTGGCGACCCGCTCGTTGCGCGAGTTGGGGCCGGAGCCGCCCATCCCGATGCCGGTGGCCAGGGCGACCTGACCGAGCAGGCCGATCACCCAGGGCTCGTCGATGACCTCGCAGGTCCAGAGCATGCCGCGGAGCAGGTCGGCGGTGCGCTTGTCGAGATAGGTGACGACATCGCGGTAGCCCCAGTGCTTCTCCCGGTAGGCGGGAACCCGGCCGAGGATCTCGCGTAGGAGCGCGGTGTTCGCGGGAGTGAGCAGGTCGCGGGCGCGGTCGGTCCAGCCCCTGGGCGGTGTCGCGGAGGTCGCGGTGGCCCAGTGGCGCAGCAGTGGGAGCGCACCGGTCGTGCCGAGACGCGCGGCGTACTCGTCGCGCAGCAGGGCGGCGAAGGGGTCGCAGGCGGGAATCAGGGAGTGGGCGGCCTCGACCGGGTCGACGGCCAGGTGGCCGGCGAGGAGATCATCGAGGATGCGCCGGGTCGTCCACTCAGGAGAGTAGGACGTCTCCTTCATGTCCTTCTGCGCCTGGAGGAGACGAGACAGCAGGGGTTCCCGCTCCTCGGCGGTCAGGCCTTTGATGGCTGCCATCGGGATGCGGTAGCGGTAATCGTTCCGTGGCGGGTCGGGCCAGCTGTTCGTGGCCCGCCACAGCAGGTCACGTTGCTGTGGAGTCCAGCGCAGCTTCCGCTGAGCCAGTCTCCAGACGATGTCCTCGGTGGCGACGCCGTTGGCGGTGTGGGCGAGCAGATGCGCCCACAGGGCCATCGTCCGCCACTCGATCTCGCCCCAGGCGGCGGAGTGCTCTTTCAGGAGACGGTGGTCGACGAAGAGGTGGCGGTCCTGGGCGCACAGCAGTGTGTCGTCGAAAGCGGCGAACAGCTCCAGCGTCGCCGGGTCGATTTCGTCGAGCCAGTCGCGGTGCCGGGCCGGAAGACCGTCGAGCACGCCCATGTCAGCCGCCCACCAGAGGCACCAGCTTGACGAAGGACACGATCGGGTCGGCGATCAGGTCGATCTCCACATCCAGGTCGAGGATCTGGCGGTCGCCGATCAACAGCAGGAAGCCGTTGCGGCCGAACGCCACCTCGGCCGCGTCGGCCTGCTTCTCCCAGTCGAGCCGCCGCGCCGACCGCATCCGGTAGCCGTTCAGCTCGGCCTCGGCCTCGGTCGGCTTCACCAGGCCGCGAAAGTGATCGGTAGGGGCGGCGTTGTAGCGCGCCACCTCCTCCCGCACGCGCAACCGGACCAGTTCCCGGGCCGAGATGCGCTCGGGCAGGTCAGGGAGGGAGAACTCGGCCAGCGCGCGACCGGTCGCGGTCTCATCTCGAAACGTCACCAAGGCCATCGGGGGGCATCCGTCCTCGTGAAGCGATCATGTGATGCCGCAATTGATAACAGCGCCGACCGACAAAAAAGCACCCGGCCTGGTCAGCCCGCACAGCCCGTCGCCGCCGTACTCGAAGGGGTCTGGACGGGAGGTAACTTGGCCTGATGCCAGTGCACGCGGTCTGGGCCGGGGGGCGGGCCGGATTCTGGGCGGAAGGTTCGCCGCGCCCCGCGACGTCCGAACACCATCCCTTCGCCGAGCCGCCGCAGGAGCTCGACGGGGTGCCCGAGGAGATCGTTCTCCGGCTCCCGTCCGACGCCGACGGGCCGGTGCACTCCTCGTTCACCACGGCGACCCATCTCCGCGAGTGGTCCCTGCCGGCGGTCTTCCCCGACACCTCGCCCGAGCTGGAAGAGCCTTCCGGTTCGGTACGTTTCCTCGCCGCCCTCGACGACTTCGCGCGTGACCTCGTCAGACGCGGGCGCGTGCTGCCGGGCCTGGTGGGGCGTGAGGCCCGCTGGCGGCCCGTGCTGACCGGCGCCGACGCGACCAGGGCCGCCGAACTCGCCGCCGCGATGCCGCCCGTGTTCCGGGCGGCCGACACCCGGCCGGTCCGGGAACTGCTGGCCGAGGCGCTGATGCGCCTGGCCGACCGGGCCGTCAGGAAAGACCTCCCCGACCGCATCCTCATGGGCCACCGGCCGGGCAGGCGCAGTCCCGTCGCCGACCAGTGGGCCGTGAAGCTCATCGGCGACGACACGCACCTGGAGGGCGACCTCGCCGACCTGCGCGGGGAGCTCGACCGGTGGCACGACGCGGCCCACGCCTTCGACGGTCCGGCCAGGGCCGCCTTCACGCTCAAAGAAATCGGCGACGACGGGTGGGAGATCGGTTTCTCGCTCCAGTCGTCCGAGGATCCGAGCCTCGACCTTCCGGCCGCCGAGGTCTGGCGCGGGGCGCGTCTCCCGGGGGCCGTCGCGGAAGACGAGCTGCTCGCGGGGCTGGGCCGGGCGGTGCGGCTCTATCCGGAGCTCGACCGGGCGCTCCGCGACCCCCAGCCGGAGGGGCTCCCGCTCGACACCCGGGGCGCGTTCGCCTTCCTCAAGAACGCCGCGCCGCTGCTGAGCGCGGCCGGGTTCGGGGTGCGTCTGCCCGTCTGGGCGGGCAAGACGAGGCTGGGGCTCAAGCTCACCACTCGTACCCGACAGGGACCGAAGGCGGTGGGAGGCCAGGGGTTCGGGCTCGACCAGATCGTCGACTTCCGGGTCGATCTCGCCGTGGGCGACGAGATCATCTCCGAGGCCGAACTGGCCGAGCTGGCCCGGCTGAAAGTCCCGTTAGTGCGGATACGCGGCCAGTGGGTCGAGCTAGACGACCGGCAGCTCAAAGCCGCGTTGAAGATCCTGGAGCAGCGGAGAGAGGGTGAGCTGTCCGCGCGTGAGGTCATCAACGAGGTCGTGCTCGGCGGTGACGACGACCTCCCGATCACGGCGGTCGACGCCGACGGGCTGCTCGGCGACCTGCTGTCGGGCGAGGCCGATCGGCGGCTGGAGCCGGTTCCGGTGCCCAAGACGCTGACGGCGACGCTCCGGCCGTACCAGCAGAGAGGTCTGTCCTGGCTGAGCTTCCTGTCCGACCTGGGGCTGGGCGGGGTGCTGGCCGACGACATGGGTCTCGGCAAGACGATCACGACGCTGTCGTTGTTGCTGGCCGAGCGGGAGCGCGGGGAACCGGCGCCGACGCTGCTGGTCTGCCCGATGTCGCTGCTCAGCAACTGGCAGAAGGAGGCCGCCCGGTTCGCTCCCGGCCTGCGGGTGCACGTCTATCACGGGTCTGGCCGCGAGCTGGCCGACGCCGATCTGGTGCTGACCACCTACGGCACCGCGCTGCGCGACGTCGGGCATCTGGCGGAGCGGACGTGGGAGCGGGTGGTCTGCGACGAGGCGCAGGCGATCAAGAACAGCGCGGCCCGGCAGTCGCTGGCGGTCCGGTCGATCCAGGCCCGGACGAAACTGGCCCTCACCGGCACACCGGTCGAGAACCACCTCGCCGAGCTCTGGTCGATCATGGAGTTCTGCAACCCCGGCCTGCTCGGCACGGCCCGCACGTTCCGCGACCGCTTCCAGGAGCCCATCGAGGTCCGCCGCGACGAGAACGCGGTGGCCGCCCTCAAGCGCGCGACGGGCCCGTTCGTGCTCAGACGCCTGAAGACCGACAAGACGATCATCTCCGACCTGCCCGACAAGCTGGAGATGAAGGTCTGGTGCACCCTCACCCCTGAGCAGGCCAGCCTCTACCGCGCGGTCGTCGATGAGATGATGGGCAAGATCGAGAGCAGCGACGGCATCCAGCGGCGCGGCAACGTGCTGGCCGCGATGACCCGCCTGAAGCAGGTCTGCAACCACCCCGCCCACCTGCTGAAAGACGGCTCCCGGCTGCCCGGCCGGTCGGGCAAGCTGGCCCGCCTGGAGGAACTCTGCGAGGAGATCCTGGCCGAGGGCGAGAAGGCGCTGGTCTTCACCCAGTACGCCGAGTTCGGCTCGCTCCTGCTGCCACACCTGGCGGCCCGGCTCGACCGGCCGGTGCTGTGGCTGCACGGCGGGCTCACCAAGAAACGGCGTGACGAACTCGTCGACCGCTTCCAGACCGACGACGAACCGATGATCTTCCTGCTGTCTCTCAAAGCCGCCGGCACCGGCCTCAACCTGACCGCCGCGAACCACGTCATCCACGTCGACCGGTGGTGGAACCCGGCCGTGGAGAACCAGGCGACCGACCGGGCGTTCCGCATCGGCCAGACGAAGAACGTCCAGGTCCGCAAGTTCATCTGCACGGGGACCATCGAGGAACGCGTCGACGAGATGATCGAACGCAAACAGGCGCTGGCCGAGAGCGTGGTCGGCACCGGGGAAGACTGGATCAGCTCCCTGTCGACCGACCAGCTCAGAGACCTGTTCGCACTGGGTCCGGAGGCGGTGGCATGAGTCCCGTCGGGAAAGACGGCTGGTTCGAGGCGGGCACGCCCATCAAGGTCGAGGGTGGGATCAAGGCACGCGGCCGCAGGGGCACCCTCGGGGAGAAGTGGTGGTCGCGGCGGTTCGTCGACATCCTCGAACGCGTCTGTGACCCCGGGCGGCTGGCGCGGGGGCGGGCGTATGCCCGCAAGGGTCAGGTGGTCTCGATGTCCGTGGGAGACGGGGTCGTCGAAGCCGTGGTGCAGGGGTCGCGCCCAGAGCCGTACAGAGTAGAGATCGAGATCGAAGCCTACGGTCAGGAGGTATGGGGCGTTCTCGAAAAGGTCATCGCTGGTCAGGCCGGTCATCGGGCCAGGCTGCTGGCCGGTGAGATGCCGACCGAGCTCGACGCGCTGTTCTCGCGGGCCGGGTTCCCGATCTTCCCCGAGCAGGGCGAGCTTGAGATGAGCTGCGGCTGCCCCGACTGGGGCAATCCGTGCAAGCACGTCTCCGCCGTGCTCTATCTGCTGGCCGAGGCGTTCGACGACGATCCGTTCCTGGTGCTGGCCTGGCGCGGCAAACCGCGGGAGCAGCTCCTGGACGACCTCCGCACCCCCGCAGACGAACGCCTGGAAGACCGGCTCGCCGACTTCTACGCGCTCAACGTTTCCCCCGCCCGGCTGAAGGGCGCGCAGGCCCCGGACACCCCACCCGACCTGCTGCTCAGGGCGCTGGAACCGCCGAAGGTGAAGGTCAGGCACATCCCGCTGCTCGACCTGCTGCGCCCGGCCTACCGGAGTTTTACGTATCCACGAAGCCCTGAGGAACCATGACCCGCACCCCGTTGGGGATCGTCTTGATCACCAGCGGGGTCATCAGCCGCACCTCGCCGTCGATGTCGGCGGCCATCGGCGGGTCGGTCTCCAGGAGCATCTCCTTGCCGACGACGAACGGGCCGCCCGCGAGGCTGCGCCACTTGCCGGTGGTGGCCCGCAGGAAGGTCTCGCCGAGCAGGCGCAGGCGCTTGCCCGAGCCGAGCTGGTAGGCGACCAGGTTGCGGTTGTCGATGGAGATGTCGCTGGCGATCTGCCAGCCGCCGTGGAAGCGGCCGTTGGCGATGTTGAGCTGGTGGGTCAGCAGCTCGTGGCGGCGGCCTTCGACGGTGATGAAGGCGCGGAACGGCGTGTGGCCCGGCAGGATCGTCAGCGCCGTCAGCGGGTAGGCGGCCCGGCCGGCCAGCTTCTTCAGCCACGGCTTCACGGTCCCGGCCACCTCGACCGACACCCCGAAACTGGCCAGGTTGGCGAACGGGCGGTCGCCGCACAGGCCGAGGTCGATGTCGGCGACCTTGCCCTCGCTGAAGACGCGCACCGCGCCCGCGCGGGTCAGCGGCAGGCCGAGGCTGCGGGCGAAGTTGTTGGTGGTGCCCAGCGGCAGCACGCCGAGCGCGACGTCGCGGTGGGCGATGTGCTTGATCGAGCTGGACAGGGTGCCGTCGCCGCCGCCGACGATGAGCAGGTCGGGGCCGAGGCCGAGCGCCTCGTCGAGACGGTCGCGCAGGCGGCGCGGGTCGTCGACGGGGAAGACCCCCAGCGGCGAGAAGCCGGATTCGCGGATGAGCCGGACCACTTCAGCGAAGTGTTTGCGGCCACGGCGTGATTTGGTGTTCACGACGACAGCGGCCCGGCGATTATCCCGGATGGCCGCCGTATGGTCGGGCTTGCTCCGCACCCTCCACATGCTAGTGCCCGGCGGTCTCCCGCCGGGCACCAGTCAGTCGAACGCGATCTTTACGTTCACTTCTTGGAAGGTGTCACCTGGACGATGACGCCGAGGTTCAGCGGCAGCGGGCTGATCAGCTTGAGCTTCACGCCGAGCTGCTTGGCCTCGTCACCGGGGTTGCCGGTGCCGAGCACGAACCCGTTGACGTTCTCGCCGTACAGGTCGGTGGCCGGGCTGCCGTCGGGGTTGACGATCCGGGCCGTGTAGGCCTGGTTCTGGTGGGACGGCACGACCGCCGAGGCGTCGCGCGAGCGGTAGTAGAGGCCGTCGGGACGGTTCTCGAAGCCCGGGTACCAGGTCTTGGCGTCGGTGAACTCCTTGACCGGGTTCTGGCCGGGGAACGTGGTGCAGTACTCCTTGAACGGCTCAGCCGCCGGCTCCAGGCACTCCTTGAACTGGTAGGACTTCCCGAAACCGAAGGCGGCGTTGGCGGCCTGCGGACGCATCGGGATGTTCTTCAGCGCGCTCGGATCCTTCGTCGCGGCGACGCCGGAGCGGCGCAGCGGCTCGAAGTGCGAGTCGACGATGAGCAACTGGCCCTTCGAACCCACCGACGGCAGGTTGAAGTGGTTGGCCGCGACGTTGTTCTGGCCGTACGACGCGTCGCGCAGCCACACGAGGAGGCCGGGGGCGTTGTAGGGCACCTTCTCGACCTTCCAGGCGCCGTCGCGCTGCCAGGTGGTGTCGTAGGTGTACTTGAGGCCCTGGTCGAAGCCGTCGTAGTTACGCCACTCGGCCAGGTAGTACTGCTCGGAGTTGAGCGAGCCGCCATGGATGACCCAGCCCGCGCCGGTGGTGTCGGTGAACGTGCCGCCGGTGCCGGTCCAGCCGTTGGCGCCGCTCTCGACGTCGTCGCTCCAGACGGTCGCGCCACCGGCGGTGACGCTGAAGTCGTCGGAGAACCAGCCGCGCTCGATGGCGGCCTCGTCGGTGTTGTACACCAGGCGGATCTGAACGGTGGTGCCCGCGTACGGAGCCAGGTCGACGTAGTCGTGACGCCAGCCGCCGGTGTCGCCGGTCAGACCGTACTTGCGGCCGAAGTCGTGCAGACGGCCGTTCGGGTCGCCGTAGCCGTCGTCGGTGGTGACGAGGGCGCCGTCCTCCGAGTAGACCTTCTGCTGGGTCCAGGTGGCGCCACCGTCGGTCGAGACCTCGACGAAGCCGAAGTCCCACTCCTCTTCGATGGTGTAGTCGTTCCACATCCAGAACCTGGGGTCACCGGCAGGGACCTGGATGGTCCTGGCCAGCTTGGTGTCGGCCCACATCTGGTCGTTGTTCGACCACCACATGTTCGCGCCGGAGTGGGGCGTGGCCATGGTGACGTGCTTGGACGGCAGGTTGATGCGCAGGCCGTCCTCGGTGAGCTTGGGCGTCCGCGAGGTCTGGCCGATGGTGACGAGCTTGGTCCTGTCACCGGGGTTGACGACCTCGGGGTCGGCCCAGCCGAGCACCCACTTGTCCCACAGACCCATGTGGGTCGGCATGGACTGGAAGATCGGGCCCGAGTGCGAGCCGGTCGACATCAGGTCCCAGAACTCCACCGAGCTGTCACCGGCGCCGGAGGCGTCGTACAGGTCGGGCAGGCCCAGGTCGTGGCCGTACTCGTGGGCGAAGACGCCGACGCCGGAGTCCTCCGGCTGCACGATGTAGTTGGCGATCTTCTTGTTGGTGCCCGGGATGGTGTAGCCGCCGGGGATGGTCGAGGAGTGCGCCCAGATGGCGTACGTGCCCTCGGCGCCGCCGCCGCCGGACTTGTCCTCACCGGAGTGCACCAGCACGAGGTGGTCGATGACGCCGTCGGGCTCGAGGATGTTGCCGTCGCCGTCGGCGTCGGCGGTGTCCTCGATGTCGTAGTCGGCCCACGGGAAGTTCGGCTGCTGCTGAGCCAGCACGTTCACCGCGTCAACGCCGAGCGTGGCCGGGCCAGCCGGGTTGTCGGGGTGGCCGGCCATCTGCTGCGGGTAGGTGCCGCACTCGCCGGCGCCGTACCAGGCCTCGGAGTGGGGGACCTTCAGCCAGCCGATCGCCGCACCGGAGACGGTGTAGGCGCCCTTGGACATCTCCTCGTACATCTTCTTCATGGTGAAGCCGGAGATGTCGATGCCCTTTTTACCGTCGCGCGGGTCCTTGAGGTCCTTGCGGACGCGCTCGGTGATGCCCTTGTCGGAGTAGAGCATCTTGTTGAAGTGGTCGGTGCTGAAGTTCGGCACCCAGAAGGAGTTGTTGTCCTTGCCGCCGCCCGCGGCCGTGGCCGGGTCGGGGATGTTGTTGTGCAGGGGGCCGTTCATCTTCGTACCGGCCGGCTCGGTCACACACGTGTTGATGTCGGCGGTCGACACGGGACGGGTGAAGCCGGAGAAGTCGTCGTTGGCGTTCTCGTTGAACTCCACGAGAAGCGTCAGCAGCTTGGCCGTACGCTTCGTGCCCGCCTTCTTGTAAATGAAGTCGAACGGGTTCTGACCGGTGCGGATGGCGCGGCGCTCGTTGTTCGCCAGGCCGCGGGCGGCGACCGGGTTGCCGCCGGCGTACTTGTGGTCGATCTCCTCGGCGATGGCCTGAGTGGTCTGCCGGCTCGCCTTGGCGGCCTCGCTCAGCTTCTCAGCCGAGCTGTCAGAGGTGTCCGACTGCGCGCGCGGAGGCGAGTAGTTGATGTAGTGGTCGCTCAGCGACGGGATCCAGCGGGCCACCGAGGTGTCCGCAGAAGCCGGGGCAGTGGCCGCGGTGAGACCCGCGGCCAGCAGCCCGAGCGCGGGCACGATGGCTGCTAAGCGCCGTGCTCTGCGAGGGGATGCTGCAAAGGCTGACAAATGTTCCTCCCTCACCCGGTAGTCAGCCGGGCTTTTCCGAGGCGCGCGGGGGGGGTGTTTGCGCGCCACCGCTACGACGGGCACGGCAAATCAGCCACACCAGTCGCAACCGGGACGTTAGATGACTCGGTAAAGGAAAAGTAAAGTCAAATCGGCATGTTACGAAACCGATATCGACCATCCGCCTTACGGCCGGTGTCAGGCCGATTGATACTGTTTCGCGATGTGGACGACCTCATCTCAGCGCTGCCCCCCGGACGTGTGCTGACCGACCCCGAGGTGACCGCCTCCTACGCGGGTGACCGCACGTTCCTGCAGCCTGGAGCGGTACTCGGGGTGGTGCTGGCGGAGTCGCGCGACGACGTCGTGGCGACGATGAAATGGGCCACCGACAACGGGGTCCCGGTGGTGCCGCGCGGCGCCGGCACGGGGCTGGCCGGAGGGGCGGTGGCAGGAGACGGGTCAATCGTGCTGTCGCTGGCCCGCATGACTCGGATTGTCGAACTCTCCCCCGCCGACGAGGTGGCGGTGGTCCAGCCCGGAGTCATCACCGCCGACCTCGACCGCGCCGCCCGCGCCCACGGGTTGATGTACGCCCCCGACCCGTCCTCCTACGAGATCTCCACCATCGGCGGCAACCTGGCCACCAACGCCGGCGGCCTGCGCTGCGTGAAATACGGCGTCACCCGCGACTCGGCCCTCGGCCTGGAGGTCGTGCTCGCCGACGGCCAGGTGATCAACACCGGCCGCCGCACCATGAAAGGCGTCACCGGCTACGACCTCACCGGCCTGTTCGTCGGCTCGGAGGGCACCCTCGGGATCATCACCGAGGCCACGGTCCGCCTGCGGCGCGCTCCTTTCAAGGAACCGGTGACGGTGGCCGCCGAGTTCACCTCGCTGCGCGACGCCGCCTCGGCGGTGGCCGCGATCATCGCGGCGGGCTGCCAGCCGTCCATGCTGGAACTGATCGACCGCAACACCCTGAAGGCGATCGACGACTGGAAGAACATCGGCCTGGAGCCCACGACCCAGGGCATGCTGCTGGCCCAGTCGGACGCCTCCGACGCCGACGCGGCCGCCGACCGGATGACCGCGCTCTGCGAGGAGCACGGCGCCACGTTCGCGGCCCGGTCGACGACCCCGGAAGAGGCCGCCGAGCTCATCGCGGTCCGCCGGATGGCCTACCAGGCGAAGGAGCGCATCGGCGCGTGCCTGACCGAGGACGTCTGCGTGCCGCGCTCGAAGCTGCCCGAGATGATCGCCGAGATCGAGGCCGTCGCGCGCCGGCACGACGTGCTGATCTGCACGGTCGCCCACGCCGGCGACGGCAACCTGCACCCGGTGTTTGTCTTCGAGCGCGGCCTGCCCGAGCCCCCGCCCCACGTGTGGGCGGCGGCCGACGAGATCTTCCGCGCCGCGCTCGCCCTCGGCGGCACCCTCACCGGCGAGCACGGCGTGGGCCTGCTGAAGCGACGGTGGCTGGAACTGGAGAGCGGCCCGGTCGTGGCCTCGCTCCAGGCCGGGATCAAGCGGGTCTTCGACCCTCATAACCTGCTTAACCCGGGCAAGGCCATCTGACCCACTGATACCGTGCTTCCCATGTTGGAAGGCGACCCCACGCAGCTGGGGCCGTTCGAGATCGTCGATCGGCTCGGCGAAGGCGGCCAGGGCGTCGTCTACAAGGGTCTGACCCCCGACGGCACCACCGTGGCCGTGAAACTGCTGCACACCCGGCTCAGCTCCGACGCGACCGCCCGCGCCCGGTTCCTGCGCGAGGTCAGCCTGGCCAGGCGGGTGGCCCGCTTCAGCACCGCCCCCGTCCTGTACGCCGACCTGGCCGGAAACCGGCCCTACATCGTCAGCGAATACGTCCCCGGACCGTCGCTGAAAGACCTGGTCGAGCAGGAGGGCCCGCGCGGCGGCGCGGCGCTGGAACGCCTGGGCCTGGCCACCGCGACCGCGCTGTCGGCGATCCACCAGGCCGGGATCACCCACCGCGACCTGAAGCCGGCCAACGTGCTGATGGGCCCCGAGGGCCCGGTCGTGATCGACTTCGGCGTGGCCAAGGCGCTGGACGCCCCGCAGGCCACGATGAGCGGCACCACCATGGGCACCCCCGCCTACCTGGCCCCCGAGTTACTGAGCGAGGCGACCGCGAGCCCCGCCTCCGACGTGTTCGCGTGGGCCGTCACGATGGTCTTCGCGGCCACCGGCCGCCCCGCCTTCGGCGCCGACTCGATCCCGGTCGTCCTGAACCGCATCCTGCACTCCGAGCCCGACCTGGGCGGACTCGAAGAGCCGATGCGCACGCTGATCGCCCGGTGCCTGGCCAAGAACCCGGCCGACCGCCCGACCCCCGACCAGCTCATCGCCTATCTGAGAGGCGACACCACCGCGATCCGCATCCAGGGGCCGCGAAGGGGCAGGCTGGTCCTGGCCGGCACGGCGGCCGTGCTTCTCCTCGGCGGCGTCGCCTATGTCATGACGACTCCCGACCCGGGCACCCCGCTCGCCGCCCCCACCGCCGCTCCGGTCATCGCCCAGGTCACCCCGTCGAAACGCGCGCCCCGCCCGTCGCTGTCACCGGTCGCCGCCCAGCCCTCGCTGCCCGCGCCGACGCCCGAGGCCTCCACCGAGCGCCCGGCCGTGGTCGACAAACCACGCCCGAGCGTGACCCCGTCCCCCAGCCCGTCGCCGAGTCCCTCGCCGTCGCCGACCCCCACGGTGCAGCCGACCCCGGCACCGAACGTCAAGGAGCCGAACCCCTACACCGCCGCCGGTCTGTGCGGCGCCGGGTTCGCGGTCGTCGACCAGCGCAGGTGGCAGGGCGGCAGGGCCACCACCTATCTCCTGTACGAACCGGCGAGCGGCCTCAACTGCGTGGTGACCCTGTCGAAGAACCTCATCCCGGCCACCATCAAGATGGGCGCCGTCCTGAAGGTCCAGAAGGGCGCCCACGACAACGACTGGGGCCGCTACTCCGCCTACGCCGGCCCGATCCGCCTCCTGGCGAAGAACAAGTGCATCGTCTGGGGCGGCGGTTTCGCCAAGGCGACGTGGCAGAGCGCCTGGACCCACTGCAACTAGAGCAGGCCCTCCACGATGTCGGCCGCCTTGGCGGTGCCTCCGTTGTCACGGAGCTCCGCCTTGATCGCGGCCAGCCGCGCGGCGACGTCACGATCCGACGTGAGGTCGAGCAGCGCCGCCCGCAGCCGTTCGGGGGTGGCCTCCTCCGTCGGTATGTGCGCCCCGACGCCGAGCTCCCGCAACCGGTCGGCGTTCTGGAACTGGTCGGCCGCCTGCGGCACCGCGATCATCGGGACGCCGTGGTAGAGCCCCTCCATCGTGCCGCCCATCCCGGCGTGCGTGACGAACGCCGACGCCTGGGCGAGGATCGCGAGCTGCGGCACCCACGGGCGCACCTCGACGTCGGCCGGAATCTCGCCGAGCGCGGCGGGGTCGGTCTGGGACCCAATCTGCAGCACGACGTGCCACCCCAGTCCGGAGAACGCGGCGACGCAGTTCCGGTAGAAGCCGGGCCGGTCGGTGAACGCCGACCCGAGCGAGACCAGCAGGACGGGCTTCTCGTCGGGAGGGGTCCAGGTGCCCTGGTGGGCCCGGTCGGCGAGGGTCGGCCCGACGAAGGAGATCGTCTCGGGGACCCGGTCGGCGTTGGGCTGAAGCACTTTCGGGATCAGCGCGATGCAGCGTGGGGGGCGACCGGTGAAGTGGTCGTACGGAATCTCGATGCCGTTCCCGGCGAGCCAGGACGTGAAGTCGGCGTAGTAGTCGTCGCCCCCGGGCACCGAACGCACGAGCTCCTCGACGCCGGCCGCGACCTCCTCCTCGTAGCCGTCCCAGCCGACGTAGGTCGGTGACAGCTGGACGATGGGGATATCCCATTTGTGGGCGAGCACGCGGCCGGGGTAGCCGCCGATGTCGTACAGGATGAGATCGGGCCTGTCATCGGCGTAGAGCTTCTCGACCTGCGGCAGCACGTGGACGGCCTCGTCGAGGAACGACCTGAAGGCCATCAGGATGTCGTCGTCCGCATACGGCCACGGCTTCCCGGGGGCGGGGAAGACGGAGTCGTGGAGAAGCGGCCGCGCCCCGGATGCGGCGATCGCTTCGGCGAAATCCTCCGTGGTCGGAAACGTCACCCGATGGCCGCGCCGGACCAGCTCGGAGATGACGGCCAGCGACGGGTTCACGTGACCATGGGCAGGCACGGCGAACATCCCGATATGAGCCATATGTACGAAAGTCTCCAGCATGTAGGTCCTGGCGTCACAGGTCGATCAACCCAACCAGCCGTCGCTGACGGACGTCCAGGGATTAAATACGCATCTGTTCGGCCAGGCGCTCGAGCTCGTCCGACTCCGCGGGCGAGGTGTTGCCGAGTCCGCTGTTCGCGGCCGTCGGGCTCCGCAGGAAGCGCCGCAGCACGGCCACGAGCAGCCCCTCCGGCAGAGCGCGCAGCGCGGCGAACCCGCGAGGGACCGGTGGCGTCGGCAGGGCGGCTAGGTTCCGCCGCATGAGGTGGAGCATGCCGCGGACCGCGTCCGGATCGTCGGCCAGCGTCGCCGGGCCGCCCGCCACCCGCACCGCCTGCCCGAGCGGCACCGCGAACGCGGCGTGCGTCTTGAGCCAGGCGTCCATGTGAGGCTGGGCTCTGGCGTTGAACCCGGCGGCGCGGAACGTCTTCACGATCCGTTCCAGTCGCGAGGTGGAGCGGCCGTCGGGTTCGCCGATCGGCATCGCGACCCGGCGGGTCAGGAAGGTGCTCGCGCGGTAGCGGACCACGTCGCCGTCCATCGTGCCGCCGGACGTGGGGAAGCCGAGCAGCACCCGCTCGTGGCCGATCACCGCGCCCAGTGGCTGCGCACCGGCCGCCCAGCTGTGCAGGAACAGCACGTCGCCCTCGGCGCCGGCGAGTGACTCCAGCGCCGCGTCGACCTGATGCGTTCGGACGAGGACGGCGATCAGGTCGTAACCTCCGGCCGGATGTTCGACCACCGGCATCGGTACCCGCCTGACGACCGGGCTGCCGACCTCGGCGAGCTGCACGCCGTCCCGGCGCAGGGAAGCCAGGCGCTCGCCCCGGGCGAGGAGCGAGACGTCGTGCCCGGCCTCGTGGAGGCGGACGGCGAACTGGCTGCCGAGGACCCCGGCGCCGTACACGAGAACTCTCATGACGATTCTCCGCCTCGGGTGAAGGTGAGTGCCGGCCGGACGATCGTCCGGAACAGCTCCCGCAGGGACGCCTCGCTCGTCTCCCAACCGCTGATCAGGGGAGAGAAGGCGAGGTCGGCGAGGATCAGGTAGGCCAGCCGCCGGAACAGCGGCGAGTCGCGCACGACCTCCCCACGGTCGGCGGCGGCCTCGAAGACGGCGGCCAGCGAGTCGACGGCCGGGGTGATGATCTCCTTGCGCAGCGCGGCGCCGAAATCGGGGTCGGCCGACGCCGCGTGCAACAGCGTGAATCCCAGGTGCAGGTCGCAGGCCGGGATGCCGCCGGCGCGGGCCATCCCCGCGAACACCTCGTCGAGCGAGGTCGCCCCGGCGTAGTCGGGCAGGGCCGGGCGTTGATGGGTGAGGGCGGCCATGACCAGGTCGGCCTTGCTCCCTCCCCAGTGCCGGTACAGCGTCGCCTTGCTCGTTCGGGCACGGGCCGCCACCGCGTCGAAGGTGAGCCGCTCGTAGCCGGCTTCCGACAGCAACGCGCGCACGGCCTCGAACAACTCGGCCAGGCGCTCGGGCTTCATGCGGGAACGGGGCGGGGAGTCCATCAGCATCCCCGAACTGTACGATACCGTTTCGTACAGTTCAAGAACCGCCACCGCTGGTCAGCGGATGCGGCGCCCGGTCTCGACGCAGGAGTATCCGCCCAGCGCCTCGACTTCGGCCCGGAAGTCGGGCCGATCCAGGAGCGCCCACAGCGGAGCCAGCAGCCCGTCGGACAGCGCGCCGGTCCGCACTACCAGGTCGTAGGGCTCCTGGGCCACGGGGACGAAGTCGAGTCCGAAGGCACGGGCGGCCGCGAGGATCCCCAGACCCGCGTCCACGCGTCCGGCGGCCACCGCCGCCGCGACCGCCAGGTGGGTGTGCTCCTCGCGGGAGTAGCCGGGCACCTCGCCCGGGTCGATGTCGAGTTTGGCCAGCTCGTGGTCGAGCAGCGCCCGGGTGCCCGCGCCGCGCTGCCGGTTCACGTAGCGCAGTTCGGGCCTGGTCAGATCTTTGACGCCGTCAAGGCCGAGCGGGTTGCCGGGGGCGACGATGAGCCCCTGGTCGCGGTGGACCAGTCTGATCACGGCGATGTCGGCGCCGGCGCCGAACAGTTTGTCGACGTAGGGCAGCGTGTATTCGCCCGTGGCCGGGTCGAGCAGATGCGACCCGGCGACGTGGCACAGGCCGTCGCGCAGCGCGACCAGGCCACCGAGCGAGCCGACGTTCGACGACGCGAGGGTGATCAGGGGGTCGGCCGCGCGCAGGGCCGAGGCGGCGAGGTCGAGCACCAGATCGTGCGAGCCGATCGCGACGATGGTCCGGCCGATCTCCGACAGCCCGCGCAGCAGTTCGACGCGGACCTGTTCCCCGGCGTGATGGCCCTCCACGCCCGACGGCACGACGAGCAGTCCGTCGGCGCGGACGAGCGAGGTGAGCACACCGGCGCCCCGTGGCAGGGGGGTGGCGACGAGCCGATCCCGCACCCGGCCCAGGCGCACCCTCACCCAGTCGTCCATGCCGATGGCGGAAGGCAGTTTCCTGGCCAGGTGAGCGGTCGCCGACGGGCGTTCGCGCGGGGCTGCGCCCTCCAGTTCGGCGAGCATCGGGGCCGCGAAGATGTCGAAGGTCAGCGCCGCCGAGACGGGGTAGCCGGGGACGCCGATCACGGGCGTCGCCTCGACCGCGCCCAGGACGACGGGGTGGCCGGGACGCACCGCGACCCCGTGGACGGCCACGACGCCGGCCCCGGCGACCACGCGGGCGGTGTAGTCGTCGCGTCCGGCGCTGGAGCCCGCGATGAGCAGGACCAGGTCGGCGTCGCGGGTGGCCTCCCGGAGCACCGAAGTGATGACTTCCGGGTCGTCGGGGACGATGCCGGTGACCCGGGCGTCGCAGCCCGCCTCACGTGCCTGCGCGGCGAGCATCATCGAGTTCGTGTCGAGGATGTCGCCGGGGGCGAGCTCCGCGCCGATCGGGCGGATCTCGTCGCCGGTCGGCACGATCACCACGCGCGGCGCGCGGCGGACGCCGAGTTCGACGGCTCCCGCCGCGGCGCACGCGGCGATGTCGACGGGGCGCAGCCGGTGGCCCTCCGGGAGCAGCAGCTCGCCCGCGCTGATGTCTTCACCGATGGAGCGGACGTGCTGGTAGGGCGGGACGGCCGCCCGGAGCTCCGCCTCCCCCGCCGGGGTGCGGTGCACGTGCTCGCGCATGACCACGGCGTCGTACCCGTCGGGCAGCGGGTCGCCGGTGTCGACGACGGCGAAGTCGTCGACGGGGAGGAACACGGGGCTGGTCTCGGACGCGCCGACGGTGTCGGCGGCGCGGACGGCGATGCCGTCCATGGCCGAGGAGTCGAATGCGGGCGAGGACCGCAGTGCCCACACCGGCTCGGCAGTCACCCGGCCCACGGCGGCTCCGACCGGAACCCGGACCGCGTCGACCCGGGCGGGGCACCCTGCGGCGGCGCGCGTCTCGCGCCAGACGGAGTGGGCCTGCGCCGCGGGGACGTCGGAGACGAACGGACTTGCCGCGCTCATCGGTACAACACGACCTCTACCTCGGTGCCCGCGTCGAGACCGGTGGCCGGCTCGGGCACGATCACGTATCCGTCGGCACGGGTCAAAACCGACAGTAGCGCCGACGGGCCGAAGATCGGCTCCGCCACGCCTTCGCGGACCGTCACCTGGACGACGTCGAGCCGACCGGCCGCCGACGCCAGGTCGCGCGACAGCCGCGCCCGCGTGCCCGGCTGTGGTGGCGGTGTCTCGCACCCGGCGATGCGCCACAGCAGGGGTATCCCCACCTGCCCGAACACGACCAATGCGGACAGCGGATTGCCCGGGAGCCCGATGACCGGGATTCCGGCGCACTCGGCCAGCAGCGTGGGCTTGCCCGGCTTGATGGCGATCCCGTGGCACCAGATGTCGCCGACGGCGGCCACCGCTCCGGCCGTCTCGTCGCGCGCGCCGACCGACGAACCCGCCGACACGACCACCAGGTCGGACTCGGCCAGGATCTCGGTCAGCCGCTCCTTGAGCGCGCCGGGTTCGTCGGGGACGATACCGGCGATCACCGGCTCGCCTCCCGCGTCGGCGACCAGCCCGGCCAGCGCGGAGGCGGTGGCGTCGCGGACCTGCCCGGCCGTGAGCGCCACGGTCTCGGGAGGCACGACCTCGTCACCGGTGGAGACGATCGCCACCCGTGGACGGCGGTGCACGGCGACCGTGGTCACCCCCGCCGCGGCGAGGAACCCCAGATCGGGAGCGCGCAACGGCCGGCCGGCGGGCGCCAGGACACCGCCCGCCACGACGTCTTCGTCGGCGCGCACGATGCCGCCGCCCGGTGCGACGGGCCGGGTGACCTCGATCGTGCCCGGCATCGTCTCGGCGGTGTATTCGACCATGACCACCGCGTCGGCGCCGTCGGGGATCACTCCCCCGGTCGGCATCGCGACGCATCCGGCCGCCCGGACCGCCACGGTGGGCGCGGCCCCCATCTGCACCGCGCCGATCAGGTCGAGGTAGGACGGAAGCCCGTCGGAGGCGCCGTAGGTGTCCATCGCCCGGACCGCGAAGCCGTCGACGGTGGAGCGGGCGAAGCCGGGCAGCGCGGCGGGGGCCGTGATGTCGGCGGCGGGCACCCGGTGCAGCGCGTCCGACAACGGCACCCGCTCCACCGGGGTGCGATGGGCCGGCCGGAAACCGGCCCGCACCTCGGACAGGGTGCGGGCGGTGAAGAACTCCTTGCCGCTCACCGGTCGGGCTGCTCCTCAGAACCTTCGGGCCGGGGCTGCGGACGGGCCGCCGCGCCGCCCTTGTTCAGCCCGAGCACCGATACGACCGGGCCCAGCGCCACTTGGCCGAGCCCGCAGATGGACGTCTTGCGCATGGTCTCCTCCAACTGCAGGATCCGGCTCCTCTTCGTGTCGTCGAGAGTGGAGGATCCCGAGTCGAGGGTGTCGCGCAGCAGGTCATGGGCCTTGGTGGAGCCGACCCGGCAGGGCACGCACTTGCCGCACGACTCGTTGCGGAAGAAGCGCAGCACGTTCGTCGAGGCGGCCAGCAGGTCGGTGCCCTCCGCGAGCACCACCATCGCGCCGGAGCCGAGCATGGTCCCGGCCTCGGCGAGCGTGCCGAAGTCGAGCGCCAGGCCGAGCTTGTCGGGGCCGATGAAGTTGGACGACGCGCCGCCCGGCTGCACGGCGCCGATCTCGGCCCCGTCGAGCGCACCGCCTGCGAGGTCGATCAGGGCGCGCACCGTGGTGCCCATCGGCACGCAGTACACCCCCGGATTCTCGACGTGCCCGGACACGGCGAAGAACTTCCAGCCGACGGAGTCGCCTTCGCCCTGCTCGGCCCACCAGTCGGCGCCGCGCTGGAGGATCACCGGCACGTCGGCGAAGGTCTCCACCGAGTTGATGAGGGTGGGGCGGCCGTGCAGGCCGTAGTTGCCGGGGAAGGGCGGCTTGTTGCGCGGCTCGCCGCGGTGGCCCTCCATGCACTCCAGCAGCGCCGTCTCCTCGCCGAGGATGTAGCCGCCGGGCGAGACGAAGATGTCGAGGTCGAGACGGCGGCCGCTGCCGCAGGCGTTCTCGCCGATCACCCCGGCCGCGCGCAGCGCCTCGATCTCGGCGTGGAGCACGCGCTCCTCGGGGCCGTATTCGTGCCGGATGAAGATCCAGCCCTCTTCGGCGCCGACCACGGCCATGCCTAGCAGGATGCCCTCGATCACCAGGTGGGGCTGGTCGGTGAGGATC
The DNA here is from genome assembly GCF_001570545.1 of Herbidospora mongoliensis. GTDB lineage: Bacteria > Actinomycetota > Actinomycetes > Streptosporangiales > Streptosporangiaceae > Herbidospora > Herbidospora mongoliensis. Next base: position 246,441 of record NZ_BBXD01000011.1, read on the forward strand.
TGACGGTCTTTGAAGGTGCCCGGCTCCGACTCGTCGGCGTTGCAGATCGCGTATTTGATGCCGCCCGGCTCGGCCGCGCGGACCAGGCCCCACTTCCGGCCCGTGGGGAAGCCGGCGCCGCCCATGCCGCGCAGCCCGCTCGCCTCCAGCGTGGCCACCACGCTCTCGGCGCTCAGCTCACCGGACAGCAGCGCGCGCAGGCTCGCGTAGCGGGCCGGGACATCGGAGCCGGCCGGGTAGGGGTCGTTCGGCCACGGCTCGGCGCGGCCTGTCACGACGGCCTCGCCGAGTTCGCCGTCACGCGCGGCGGACACGAGCGCGTCGACGTCGGCGACCGGCGCGGGGAACTCGTTGACGGCCAGTGCCGGGGCGCTGTCGCAGCGGCCCAGGCACGAGACCTCGACGAGTTCGATCTCGGTGTCGTCGCCGTGCCGGGCGCGTACCTCGGCGATCCGGTCGTCGGCGGAGCGCAGCCAGCACGACAGGTCGTGGCAGACGTTGACGGCCACCTTGGCGGGCGGCGTCGTGCGGAAGTGCGGGTAGAACGAGATCAGGCCCTCGATCTCGTAGAGCGGGCGCTTCATGGTGCGGGCCAGCTCTTCGAGCTCCTCGCGCGGCAACCAGCCCAGCCGCGCCTGGATCGCGTTGAGCGCCGGGATCAGCGAAGGACCGGGGAACTTGCCGGCCCGTGCCTCCACACCTGGCACTCGGTCGAAACTCAGGGTCATCTCGCCGCCTCGACCTGGATCGCGCAGAACTTGAACTCGGGGATCTTGCCGTGCGGGTCGATCTCGTCGATCGTCAGCAGGTTGGCCGCCGCCTCCCGGAAGTGGAACGGGATGAAGCAGTTGCCCAGCTGCTCGCGGTGGGAGATGCGCACCTGCAGCTCGATGGCGCCGCGCCGGGACCACACGCGGGCCATCTGCCCGTGGGCCAGCCCCCGGTCGGCGGCGTCCTTGGGGTGCATGTACACCTCGGCGATCGGCGAGATCGTGTCGAGCGCGTAGGACCGTCGCGTCATCGACCCGGTGTGCCAGTGTTCGAGCAATCGGCCGGTGTTGAGCACCAGCGGATATTCGCCGTCGGGCAGCTCCTTCGCCGGGAGCCACTGCGCCGGGACCAGATGGGCGAGCCCGTCGTCGGTGTTGAACCGCTCGTCGAACAGGACCACGGTCCCGTCGGAGTGCTCGGGGTCGGCGTTGGGGTAGAGCTTCCCGGTCAGCCCCAGGTTGTCGTGACGCAGGTTCGCGTACGACGGCATGAGCGCCACCATCTCGTCGAACACCTCGCTGGGGGTGGTGTAGGACCAGTCGAGACCGACGCGCTGGGCGATGTCCTGGATGATCTCCCAGTCGACGCGGGCCTGGCCCGGCGGGTCCATCACCTTGCGGCCCAGCTGCACGCGCCGATCGGTGTTGGTGTAGCTGCCGTCCTTCTCCAGGTAGGACGACGCCGGGAGGATGACGTCGGCGAACTCGGCGGTCTCGGTCAGGAAGATGTCCTGGACGACCAGGAATTCCAGCTGCGACAGCGCCTTGCGCACCTTGTTGATGTTGGGGTCGGACAGGAACGGGTTCTCGCCGAGCATGTACATGCCGCGCACGCCGCCGGGCTTCAGCACCGACCCGATGATCTCGGTGACGGTGAGGCCCCGGTTGGGGTCGAGCTCGGTGCCCCAGGCCTCCTCGAACCGCCGCCGGGTGGCGTCTCGGTCGACGCCCTGGTAGTCGGGGTAGAACATCGGGATCAGCCCGGCGTCGGAGGCGCCCTGCACGTTGTTCTGACCACGCAGCGGATGCAGGCCGGTGCCCGGCTTGCCGACGTTGCCGGTGATCGAGCACATCGCGATCAGGCAGCGGGCGTTGTCGGTGCCGGTGGTGTGCTGGGAGATGCCCATGCCCCAGTAGATGACCCCGGCCTTGGCCTCGCCCCAGACCCGCGCGACCTGCCGGATCAGGTCGGCGTCGACGCCGGTGATCTGCGCGCCCCGCTCCGGCGGATAGTCGTTGACGGTGCGGACCAGATCTTCGAAGTTCGACACCCGGGCCTTGATGAACTCCAGGTCGATCAGGCCGAGCCGGATCACCTCGTGCATGACCGAGTTGTAGAACGCCACGTCGGTGCCGGGTTTGACCTGGCAGTGGTAGTCGGCGTGCTCCGCCACGACGCTCGCGCGCGGGTCGACATAGATGATCTTCGTGCCGCGACGGCGGGCCTGCTTGAAGAAGGAGCTGGCGACGGGGTGGTTCGCCGTCGGGTTCGACCCGGTGATGATCACGACCTCGGCGTTGACGACATCGCCGTAGGTGGTCGAGACCGCGCCGGAGCCGACGCCCTCGAACAGCGCGGCCACTGACGAGGCGTGGCAGAGCCGGGTGCAGTGGTCGATGTTGTTGGTGCCGAAGCCGGCCCGGATCAGCTTCTGGAAGAGGTAGGCCTCCTCGTTGGAGCACTTCGCGGATCCGAACCCCGCGATGGCGCCGGGACCCTGCTCCGCGTGGATCCCCCTCAGCCGCCGGGCGACGAGGTCGAGCGCCTCCTCCCAGGTGGCCTCGCGGAAGTGCGGCAGCACCTCGTCGTAGTCGACCAGGCCGCCGGGCTTGCGCCGGCCGTCCTTGCCGTTCTTGCCCAGCTTGCGACCGCCGTTGCGGCTGCGGCCCTCGCCGGTGTCGCCGCGTACGTCGGCCGAGAGCGGGCCCTTGGGGTAGGACGAATCCACCCGGATCAGGGGCACCGTCAGGCGCTGCGGCGACGCCGCGTAGTCCCAGCCGTAGCGGCCCTTGACGCACAGGCGGCCCTTCGAGCCGGGCTGGTCACGGCCCTCCGCGAAGGCGATCGCGCCACGCGAGCGGTCGACGTAGTAGGTGAGCGCACAACCAACGCCGCAGTAGGGACAGACGCTGTCGACCGCGTCGAGCTCCAGGCGGGGCCGGATCGGGATGTCGTTGATCGGCTTGTTGGTCAGCGCGCCGGTGGGGCAGGCCTGCACGCACTCACCGCAGGTGACGCACGAGCTGCTGCCCATCGGATCGTTGAGGTCGAAGGCGATCTTCGTCGAGTAGCCCTTGCCCGAGCGGCCGATGACGTCGTTGCCCTGGATGTCGTCGCACGCGCGGACGCACCGGTCGCAGAGGATGCACGCGTCGTGGTCGACGGCGATCACCGGGTTCGAGATGTCGAAGCCCCGGCCCGAGCCACACGGCAGGTCGGTCGTCTCCTTGGCCACGTCGAACCGGTCGGCGAGATCGAGGAGCATGTTGTCGCCGGTGGTCGTCTGCTTCGGGTCTTCCGCGCGGAGCGGCTGGTCGGAGATCAGCAGCTCGGTCAGGGTGGCCCGGCTGCGCTCCAGCTCCGGCGTGCTGGTCTTGACCTGCATGCCATCGTCGCAGGGACGCACGCACGCGGCGGCGAAGGCCCGCCCACCGGTGTCGACCACGCACATGCGGCAGACCCCGACGGGGTCGTAACGCTCGTCGTGGCACAACACCGGAATGTCGATGTCCAGCTGTTTCGCGGCATCGTAGATGCTGGTGCCCTCCGGCACGGTCACAGCGCGGCCGTCGATCTCGACGGAAACAGTACGCAGGGCCGTCTCCGGCACCTCAAGCATCGTCATCTCAACCTCGTCAGCCGAGCAACCTATTGGCATACACCATACGGCATACAATTTCGCTGCCGCAATTGTCCTGGTTCAACTGCCAGGCTATGCGTCCAGCAGCAGGTCAGGGATTTCGGTCACGACGCGGCCCTCCTCGTCGAGGCCGCGCGCCGCGTAATAGCCGGCGATCATCGACCGCAGCCGGTCCGCGTCCAGCGTCGCGTGGCGGCCGGAGCCGAGCTCCAGCGGCGTGGTCAGCATGCGGGCCGGCAGCGTGTCATCGGCCGCCGTGGCTCCCTCGCGCATGTTGAAGGCGCGTTTGGCCCGGACGATCCGCCGCGCGGTGTCCCGCAGCTCGGCCGCGTCCACCTGCCATCCGGTGACCAGCGCGAGCAGCGCGGCCCACTCCGTGAACGGGTCGTCGAAGACACCGCGCAGGAACTTGCACAGGATCATCGAGTCCATGACCGCGGCGCGATCCTCGGTGGCGATCGCGGCGGTGACGTGGGCGGAACCGCCCGCCAGCCGGTCGAGGTCGCCCGACAGGTCGGCCTCGTAGGCGCCCGACCGGTTGTGGTCGGCTCCCCGGGCGTTCACCGCGAGCCCGAGCGCCATCGTCTGCAGGCTGCGCGGCTCGTAACCGGGCAGCTCCAGCCCCTTGACCTGGGGCGCGAAGTCGATCGAACCGTGCCCGACCACGGCGGCGGCCCGGCGCGAGCCCTGCGCGAGCAGTTCCCCGAGGCCGGGCGACCGCTCCCCGATCGCGTCGAGCGCGCGGAGCAGGGCCGCGCCGTCGCCGAACCGCAGCCACGGCTCGTCGAGCAGACCGCGTTCGACGCACTCCATCGCCCAAGCGATCGTGCCGCCCGCAGAAATGGTGTCGATGCCCAGCTCGTCGCAGCGGGCGCTGGCCGCGAACACCTCGTCGGGGTCGGACACGCCGCAGAGCGGCCCGAGCGCGAAGACGTTCTCGTACTCCATCCGCTGGCTGCCACCGCCCTTGCGCGAGTAGATGTGCTCGCAGCCGATCGAGCACGACGCGCAGCTGTTGCGCGCCACTCCGCGCAGCTCGTGCAGTTCCTCGGCGGCCAGCTGCTGCGCGCCTTCGAAGGTCGCCGCGGTGAAGTTGCGGGTGGGCAGGGTGCTGACGGCGTTGAACGCCAGGAGATTGGCCAGCGTGCCCAGCTCCCGGTATTTCGCGGTCGCCGGACCGAAACTGCGCTTGCGCAGGTCGCGAGCGGCGGCGAGCACTCCGGGCTGGTCGGCGACCGACACCTTCGTCGCCGCCCTGACCAGCACGGCCTTGATGTTCTTCGCGCCCATCGTCGCGCCCAGGCCGCCCCGTCCGGCATGCCGGCCGTCGTGGCTGATGGTCGCGTAGCTCACCTGACGCTCCCCCGCCGGCCCGATGGCCGCGGTGCGCCAGGTGCGGCCGAACCGCTCCCGCGCCGCGGACTCCGCCTCGGCCGCTGCCAGCCCGGCGAGCTCAGGGGCCGGTTCGAGACGCACCCCGTCGCCGTCGATCAGCAGCACCGAGAGCACGTCGGCGCGCCCCCGGATCACGATCGCGTCGTGCCCGGTCAGCTTGCCCGCGATGGCGAACTGGCTGGACGCGAGGGCGTCGGTCAGCAGCCCGGTCAACGGCGACTTGGCCACCACGGCGAACTTCGCGCTGGTCGTCAACGGGGTGCCGACCAGCGAGGAGAAGACGAAGGCCAGCGGCGCCTCGGGAGCGAGCGGATCGACCCCGGGGGGCGCCAGCCGGTGCAGCAACCAGGTGCCGAGGCCCACCCCGCCCAGATAGGCCCGCAGCACCCGATCGTCGAGCTCGTAGGGAGCGCTCGTCGCCAGCTGCCCGGCGACGTCCACGATCAGGGCCCGTCCGAAGAATCCACCTGGCGCCATTTTCTCAGCCTCCGGCGTCCGCGGACAGGAAGGAGACCGTGTCGCCCGCCACCAGAGGCAGCCACTCGTCCCGGGTGACCTGGTCGCCGTTGAGCGCGGCCACCACGTGGCGGTTGAGGGTGAGCCCGACCGCGGTCGCGGCGGCCCCGAGGGTGGCGGCCCGGACCTCGTGCGGCCGATGACTGCCGTTCCTCGCCAGCGCCCCGAAGCACTCCACCACGACCTCCACCGGCGCCCGGTCGCGGGCCTCCGCGTAGTCGTCGGGAGAGTTGACGTTCACCACGGACTCCAGCGTCGGGTCGCGCCGCATGAGCTCGGCGTCGGCCAGCAGTTCCTCGTCGCTCAGCTGCACAACCTCGCAGTGCTTGAAGAGCATGCCCGGCCGGAGGTCGCCCTTGGACAGCAGGTCTTTGATCAGCGGCGCCAGCGAGGTCCGGTAACCGGCGGCCAGCGGCTGCCGGAACCCCCGCGCCACCGGCAACGCGACGTCGGTCCCGTCGGGCAGCGCGCGCAGCACGCGGCGGACGAAGGCGGGGTGGAGGAACGGCATGTCAGTGGAGCACACGAAGGCCGTCTCGGCCCGGTCGGCCACCGCCGCGAGCCCTACGGCCAGCCCCTGCATCGGGCCCAGACCTTCCACGGGATCCTCGACCACCGAGACGTACGAGGGAAGCGCCGGAAGCTCCTGCCCAGGCGCGGCCACCACGATCACCGGGCCGTCGACCGTCCGGGCGAGGACCGCGGCGGCTCGATACAGCAATGTCGAACCGTGCCACTCCAGCCAGGCCTTGGACTGCCCCATTCGCGTGGAACGCCCGCCCGCAAGCACAACGCCCGCAGTTGTCCGCATCTCCGCATGCTAGGTCACTCCGTCCATCCCACTTGCGCTGGGATATAGTGTATGGCACATACTGTATGGGAGATCAGCACCGAGAGTGACTGTGTGCACGTTCGGGTGGCACCCGGCACCACTTCAAAGGAGCATGCGGTCCCCTGAACCCCGATGAGGTACTGAAGAAGCGTGGGAAGCCTGGCTCGACCGGTTCTCCCTGGCCTGCGTGGAGATCGTGTTGTCCGAGTTGCTGTTCTCCTCTGAAGAACTCGGAGAGGAGGAGGCCCAGCTTCTGAACGGCACTACAGGCGATTGCCGCTACCGGACTACCCGACGTCTCGGTCCACCGTCCCCGCGATCCGCTGGTTCAGCGGCACGACGCGAGCTGATCCGGCACGTGAATGAGAAACCAAGGCCTGTTGGGATCATGTCCCAGTCGGCCGTACGGGCACGGTATGGCCGTCAAGCCATGTGCTCAGTCACAGCCGACGGCCATCACCTGATGGCCTCGGTGATGGTCAGCCCGAGGGCTACGAGGCCTGTCACGATCGCCACGAAGGGAGGCACCACGTGTCTCCAGGCGAAGACCGACAGCCCGAGAACTCGTCTGTATTCCTGCGGGAATCGCTCCTCGTACTGCTTCGCCCGTTCCTCAAAGGCTTCGATCACCTGCTGGGTGTCGTAGCCGATTTCCGACTCGGACCTGTCACTCAAGATCTTGCCGAACTCGATGACCATCTCATGAGCTGTAGGTCCACCCAGGCCGGCAAGCGCATCATCAACGCGCGCCGCGAGATCGTCGACACGCAGCGGATCGAGGCCGCCCTGGCACATGCCGAATTTCGGTGTCTCCGGGAGCATTTTTCAAACATGTCCGCTGACGAGCCTGCACGCAAGAAGATCGGCGAACGGGTGTGGCAGGTCGGGATTCTCGACGCCGACTCCGAGGTCAAGCCCGCACAGAAACCGACGCCGACCTCGGATGGTTCGAGGCTTGGCCGAGTCCCACCTCCTGCGGCGACGCCGGCGCGACCCGTCATAGCAATGGAGAGCCAAGCTCTTTTCGCGCCGATCGCCACAGGCGATCATGATGAACTCGCCGAACGAGCTCGATCGACGGGCACGGCCGACACCTACCGGCCAGCCGAGCGCGAATAGTCCTTCGCATCAAAGGGCTCGGGGGTCGTCCCCCATGTACGCGAACGCGAAATGGCCCGTGGCAGGTGCCCTGAAGGGGCAACAACCACGAGCCATTCATTTCCCGTGAAGCTAACGGTCGCCTACTCGAACTCCTCCATCCAGCTCGACCGGCGGCACGAATGAAGAATCTCGAACGGTCGCACTGAGGCGATCAGCGGCCTCTACGAGGCCGTCCGCCCTCCAGGTCCGACTGGTGGACGACGATCCTGACATGACGGCTACCATTGGCCGGTGACGGTCTGGCGCCCGCGAACCGATGAGCTCTCCCCCGCGATGATCGAGACCACATCGGCCATGAGTGATCCGGGAATCTGACCGTGCTTGGCTCATGGCGTCAGAAGCCTCTTGCGGACTCCGAAAGACTCGAAGTCATAGACGGTGTTGTTCACCTGTAGTCCGTCGATCGCGCCGATGAAGGAGTTGTCGCTGTTGAATCCCAGGCTGTAAGTGATCACCGCGTCCGGCAGTCTGGTCTTGAGCTCGTCGAACGAGCACGGAGAAACCGCAGTGCAGTTGATCAGGACTCCCGTCGCGCCACTGGCGTACCATCTGCTGCCGGTGGCACTGGCGTCGTACTGCTGCCAGACGTTGGGTACCCGGACTACAGGGGCCGACGGACTGACGGAAACGTCGGGCATGTAGATCAACGTGGTCTCGTTCACCAATCCCACGTTGGGGTCGGCCTCGATGTTGATGGCCGGCAGTGAGACCCCCGCCATTGAATTGGTGCCGGCGAACACCCAGTACTTCAGGGTGACGAGTTCGCTGATCGGCAAATCCGCGAAGTTCGTCTCGTTGCCGTAGGCGATCCTGTCCGTCCCTTCGCCCACGATGATCCCCAGACTGCCGACGCCGTAGGGCGGTGGCATATCGGCCGCAGAGACGGTGGGGTTTCTGCGGCCGTACGGACCGACGCGATTGACGGCGCTTGGGCCCCCCGCGCTGTTGCGGCCGATGACGCCCCACTTCTCGGTGGAGCATTGTCCCGGACATGCCGGTCCTACCGGTCCCGCCGGACCGGTTGCGCCGGTTGCGCCCGTCGCGCCTTGAGGGCCCGCAGGTCCGGCAGGACCTTCCGCTCCTGTCTGACCTGTGGCACCCGTTGCCCCCGTTGTGCCTTGAGGGCCTGCAGGTCCGGCCGAGCCATTGGCCCCTGCCGGTCCTGCCGGACCAGTTGCGCCCGTTACGCCCGTTGCCCCCGTTGCACCCGTCACCCCCGTTGCACCCTGAGGGCCGGCAGGTCCGGCCAAGCCGTTCGCTCCTGCCGGGCCTGCGGCACCCGACGGGCCCGTTGCACCCTGAGGGCCGACCGGTCCTGCCGGACCGGTTGCACCCGTTGCACCTGTCACACCTTGAGGACCCGCAGGTCCGGCCAAGCCATTGGCCCCTGCCGGGCCGGTTGCGCCCGTTGTGCCTTGAGGGCCTGCTGGTCCGGCCGAGCCGTTGGCGCCGGCCGGTCCTTCTGGGCCCGTTGCGCCTGTTGCGCCTGTTGTACCTTGGGGGCCCGCAGGTCCGGCAGGACCATTCGCCCCTGTCTGACCTGTTGCACCCGTTGCACCCGCCGCGCCTTGAGGACCCGCAGGCCCGGCCGAGCCGTTAGCCCCTGCCGGGCCCTCCGGGCCTACCGGGCCCGTTGCGCCCGCTATACCTTGAGGACCCGCAGGTCCGGCAGGACCATTCGCCCCTGTCTGACCTGTTGCACCCGTTGCACCCGCCGCGCCTTGAGGACCCGCAGGCCCGGCCGAGCCGTTGGCCCCTGCCGGGCCTGTTGCACCCGACGAGCCCGTCGCGCCTTGAGGGCCGGCCGGACCGGTTCCGCCCGTTGCACCCGTCGCACCCGTCGCGCCTTGAGAACCTGCAGGTCCGGCCGAGCCGTTGGCCCCTGCCGGGCCTGTGGCACCCGACGGGCCCGTCGCGCCTTGAGGGCCGACCGGTCCACCCGGACCGGTTGCGCCCGTTGCACCCGTTGCACCTTGAGGACCCGCAGGTCCGGCCGAGCCGTTCGCTCCTGTCTGACCTGTGGCACCCGTGGGACCCGCCGCGCCCTGAGGACCGACCGGTCCAGCCGGACCGGTTCCGCCCGTTGCACCCGTTGCACCTTGAGGACCCGCAGGTCCGGCCACGCCGTTCGCTCCCGCCGGGCCTGTGGCACCCAACGGGCCCGTCGCGCCCTGGGGGCCGGCAGGACCGGTTCCGCCCGTTGCACCTTGAGGGCCCGCAGGTCCGGCGGGACCATTCGCTCCTGTCTGACCTGTTGCACCCGTGGGACCCGCCGCGCCTTGAGGACCCGCAGGCCCGGTCAAGCCATTGGCCCCCGCCGGGCCCACCGGACCGGTTGCGCCCGTTGCGCCCGCTGTACCTTGAGGGCCCGCAGGTCCGGCAGGACCATTCGCCCCTGCCGGACCTGTGGCACCGGAGGGACCCGTCACGCCTTGAGGACCCGCAGGTCCGGCCGAGCCGTTGGCCCCTGCCGGGCCTGTCGCCCCCGTTGCGCCCGCTGGGCCGCCCGGGCCCATCGCGCCTGTGGGGCCTGCGGGACCGTCTAGGCCGTCAGCGCCTGCCGGACCTGTGGCACCAGTGGGGCCTGCTGGTCCCTGCGGGCCCTTTCGTCCGTCTTTGCCCTTTGGGCCCTTCGGGCCTGCCGGGCCTTCCTTACCGGGCCATCCCCGAGGTCCGCGCCAACCACGCGGACCGCGGTGGCAGGTGCAGCAGGTGCTTTTGCACTTGTGGGACCAACGGCACTTCTCCCAGCAGCGCTTCTTCGCGTACGGGGGCGGTTTCCGGTAGATGTCCTTGTGGTGACGAGCTGGAACCGTCTCGTCACCGCGGACAGGATAATCCGTGGAAACGACGTCAAACTTCTCCGCGGCGATGGCCGCCGGCGTCTGGAGTGATACCGCGAGAAAAGCTCCCGCCAGGGTGGCCGCAACTCTCCGAGCCTGAAGATGTCCGCCGGACCGTACGACAAAAAAGCTTTGTCTTCTAGCAGAGTTCATTTACTTCGTACCGTTCTGGATCGCGATCAGATGGCTTCCATGACAGACAGGTAAGAGCCATCCAAAGATCGCCCGGAAGAATAAGATGATTCGCGTCAGGAGATAGTCAGGGCACAGTGCATGTTTCGCACTGGCAGGCCTCTATCGCGCAGAAGCCATTGGCATCGACCTTCTGGATGAACACCGCTGAGGTGCTGGGATCCGACTCGGCCGAGCCAGGGAAACTGGCGACGATCTCGTGCGCGCCCTCGGAAAGGGTCGCCACGGTCAGGGTGGCCTGGCCGTTGGCATCAAGCGGAGCCGTCCCCAGGCTCACCCCGTCGGAGAAGAACTCGACCAGGCCGGTGGGGACATTGGGGCCGAGAGAGCTCACTGTCGCGATGAAAGTGATCGGGCCCTGCTGGTTGATGGCGCACGACGAGTTCAGCGTGGTGGTCGTGCCGGAAGGCTGAACCGCGCAGACGGACCGTGTGATGGTGTTCGTGTCCAGAGTGACGGCACCGTTGCGGGCCAGCGCGCGGCCGTTCACGGTCCCGCCCGCGCCCACGGTGATCGAGGCCAGCGCGAGGATGTTCCCGGCGAGTCCGGAGGCGGCTCCCAGTGTGGCCGAGCTTCCGACCTGCCAGAAGACGTTGCACGGCTGGGCGCCACCAGTGAGGGTCACCGTGCTGGCTGCTGCGGTGATGAGGGTGGTGGCGGCCTGGAAGATGAAGACCGCGTTCGGGTCTCCCTGCGCGTCGAGGGTCAGGTTTCCGGTGATCCCGAAGGTGCCCGCAGCGGAGTTGTACGTGCCCGGTGTCACGACCGTCCCGCCGAGTTCTGTCGGGATGGTGGCGTCGGGAGCCTGTCCGGCGGCGTTGTTGTAAGCGGCGGTCAGGTCGGTCTGGGCCGTGGCGGCCACGGCATCGGCCGCATGGATGGCGCCGACCACGATGCCGGGCGGAAAGCCCGTGACCGCCGCCCCCGGGCTCGATCCAAGATCCCCGGTGACCAGAGTAGGACCGGTGTTGGTGACGGTGCTGCCGGCCAGGACCGCGAAGTTCGCGGCCGATCCGAGATTTACCGCAACAGCCGCATTGGCAGCATGTGGTGTCGCGACGAGAAGCCCCGTCGCGACCGTGGCTGTAAGAACTCCGGCCAGCCAGGAACGAACGATACGCCGCGGCACAACACGCGGGTGTCTGGCATCAACCATGATCATCTTCCTTTTAGATCGGCAGTTCCGCACCCAGGCAGATAACCGATTATTCGCATTCAGGCCGACTCTACCGATCGACGGAGTCAAGCTCGTTGCGGGACATACGTTCAGATCTCAGTTGTTCGGACCAGGCGGGGCACATAAATCCATAAAGGTATACAGTCCCGGCATTGGTAAAATATGGATCTTCTCATGCTGTGCTGGGCGATTTTGGAATAGTGCGAATTAAGCTGATATATGCCAGGTGCACCCGGCAACAGGCGCAGCGCCGAACATGGCGGCGGTCGGCGGCGTCATCTACAACCGGCCGGGTTCGATCTCGAAGATGAAGGCGGAATGGCTGTGACCGCACTCCTGCCAAAGACGTGACAGCGTGGCTGGTTGCCCCGTTCGGCCACCTGCCCCGGCCTGCGGCCGGGCGTCGAACCCGCCTATGCGGTGGCCTGCCCCCTGCCGAGCCACCGCTGACGATCAGGTCGACGCCTTCCACCAGGCGCCGGCCGAAAGCACCGACACCGGCCGCGACACCTTCGCAGCCCAGGATCAGATGCGCGCCATCCTGGCATGGCTCTGGCAAGTCGCCGCAGAGCCTGTTCTGAACGCCCTGGGCCACCGAAGGCCGCCACCTCCGGGCACTCCGCTAAGGAATGGCCGAGGGTCTGGTGGGCGCCCGGCGGGCTGCTCGGGCTGCTGCCCTCCACGCGGCCGGACACCATTCCAGCCACCCCGACCCCGCTCGGCCGTCGGTTCTCGACCGCGTCGTCACCTCCTGCACGCCGACAGTCGCTGCGCTCGCCCACTCCCGCCAGAAGTTCACCCGGCCTGCCGAGGGCCAGGCGCTCGGGGTGGCGACGTCGACAGCCCACGACCTGAGCAGCGCGGCATGCCCGAGCCGAGGCAGCGGATGCGGCACGCCGACTGCATCCGTGTCCTGGCCGAAGATCACCCGCACGCGACCGGGCGGGAAGCCACCGTGACTGCCCCAGGATGCCGACTGGACTCTAGGACGGCGGCCCTCCTGCAGCGGCCAAAAGGTCTGCCCGTCAGGCCATGAGGGGGCCGAGGTCGATCAGGGAAGGCGCCCTCCTGAGTGATTGGTTGCGATCGGCGGAACGCAGGGTTGGCGCACCGACACTCGACAGGAAGGTCAGGATGTGGTGGCGGCACGCTCGGCGGCGCTGCGCTCGACGCAGAACTCGTTGCCTTCGATGTCGGCGAGAGTGACCCAGCCGGAGCCGTCGGGGCGGCGGCGGTCGGCCACCAGAGTGGCACCAAGGGAGAGCAGGCGCTCGACTTCCTCATCGCGATTGCGATCCGTGGGCTGGATGTCGAAGTGGATCCGGTTCTTAATTGTCTTGCCCTCCGGGACGGCGACGAACAGGATCGCGACGCCCTCCGCCTCGACCAGGGCCTCGGGGTCACCAGGATGATCATCATCACCGAGCTTGGCATCGAGCACCTCCGCCCAGAACGTCCCGAGCCGGTAGGTGTCCGCACAGTCGATGGTCACATGGTGCACAAGAGAAGCCATAGACGACAGTATGACAAATGACGCATACCAGATCAGACCGTCACATCCAGTGGAGTGGCGTAAGAGATCGGTTTTCGCGTGAATCTATTCTTGCAGGTCAAGCAGTAAGCATCTCCTGCGATGCCTTCGGGATCGGCGCGTCGCCATTGATCACACGAAGTTGGGCTCTGGCGAGAATGTCCATCCCGATGTAGCGGCGGACCTCGCTCCATTCGTCGGTCTGCTCGGCTAGGCCGCACCGACCAGTCGGGTCATCCGGTGAAACGGATCGTGGCCCCTTGGCTCGTGATGGCCACCACGCGGAAAGAGAGTGTGTTCTTGCCGTTTGCGCGCAGGCCTCCTCGAGCGCCTTCGCCCAGGGAAGAGGTCATGCCAGGTCCCCGCACCACGACCATGTCCGTGTTGAACATGCCGCCGACGAACTTCTTCGACACGTACACCCTCGAAAAGCCGTAACGCTTCTTGGAAATGCGAAAACTGACGGATTTGGAGAAGGTGAAATGACATTTCCCGTCGTAGCAGCCGCGATAGGCGGGTTTGGCGGTGGCGGTGGCCGGGACAGCGGCCACGGCGGGCGTCACGACCACGGCGCACGCGAGGGTTAGGGCGGTTATGGCCATCCTATGCATGGTTTCCCCTTCGACAGATATGCGTAGTTCTATCGACATTAAGGTTTCTCGACGAGTTTCAGCCGACCCGGCCGGGGCTCCACGCCTGTTTCGGGAGTTTCCGCCAAGTACAGCTATCACCCGAATCGACCCGGAACCATCCCTACTGACCGGATCAATTTCACCGAGAAAACCTCATTGCGACGGGATAGATCCCGAAGCTTTGGCACGATATTGGTGCCTGACGTTGCCGAGCGCAAGGGGACGAGATGCCCGGCAGACCGACCAATCGGGTGATACTGACGGGCGCGGGGTGGCTGTTTTGGGTTGCTCACCAGCTGCGGCTCCGCAGCGGTGCAAACGGCCTCACCCGCCGTCCCGACGAGGTCGTCGCCGCTCCGGCACCGTCGTCTTCTATGGCAAGTTCTCCGCCATCGACTTCCCTGCCGCGGGCGGCGTCACTCCCAATAGCCAGGAACGGCACAAAGTTTCGGGCGTGCCGGGACGCGAATTGTGAGGTGCTCGTTTCAAACGGCCAGGTCATCACGCTGGACGACAAGTGGGGCCTGGCGCCGGTCGAGGTCACCGTCGAAGACGACTCGGTCGCCTTCAACGCGGTCACGGCGTCCGGCGCGCAGATAAGCATGTCCGAGCAGACGCCGGACCAAGGCGGCCCCAGCACCATCAACGACGTCAACTTCGAGGTGCTGGCGGTCCAGGGGAAGAAGGCCGTCATTATGATCACGCACTAGGCGCGGACTGACTTTCAGACCCTCCGCCAATAAGGGATTTTCAGGCCAATATGATCTGGTTTCAGCGCGCGTTATGAGGACGGATCCGCCGGGAAGCCCGCGCGGACATCCAGGAATCCTTCCTCAAACTGCCTGCGTCGACGTGACCTTCGGACGTCAATTTCAACCGCCGTGTGTGGTCCAAGGCCCTCACAGACGCAGAGCTTCTGAAGATCCACTTCCACGACCCGCACTCCACCGACGGACGACAGCGCGAGATAGCCGACAAGCTCGACGACCCCGCCCGACGGGCACCGGAGAAACCATCAGGCACGCAACGGGCACGGAAGCGAAACCAGCCCGATAAAACATTGAAGCCCAGAGGAATAGCATCTGAACTGGGCTTTTACATGGGTAGAGCCGAGGAGATTCGAACTCCCGACATCCTGCTTGCAAACGGGAGCCAGCCATCACGTGGAGAGCTCCGTGGCCCGTTCAGACGTGTGGTGGCAACATCGGCCGGGCAACGCTGAGGGCGAGCATGTACGTGCTCGCCCTCAGTCAAGCCGCCCCGCGCGTCAGACCGCTCAGGAGCCGATCCGTAGCGGTTGCGGGCCAGGTGTTGGTAACGGTCACTTGCCGCGCAGGACCTGGATGGTCTTCGAGGTCGTGATCGGCGCGAGCGAGCTGTCGTCGGTGTAGGCGCGCATCGAGTCGTTCGTCACCGTCACGGTCACCGAGCCGGGGTTCAGCGCGGTGAGCGTCCGGGTCTGCGGGTCCAGGATCGCGACCCTGCCCTTGCGGAGGGCCGTGTCGATGGCATCCTGCCCGCTGCCGATCGCCAGGTTGGACGAGCCGCTCCAGCCGACCGACATCGGGTACCGCAGCGGCACCACACGCGTGCCCGTCGACACGCCCGCCGGCTGCACGATGCTGCCCGAGAGCTGCGCCGTCCCGCTCACCTCGAGCGAGTCAGGGGTGTTGAGCGTGATGGACTGCGCGAAGGCGCGCACCTCGGCCTCGAGCCACTGCTTGTCCGCGTCCCGCCGCGAGTCGACAGACCAGTTGACCCACCCGGTGAAACCGCCGCGGTCCGGCGTGCCGTACGGGTCCTTGCCCGACGACGGCAGCACCATGTACTGCACGCCTTCGAGGCGGTGGACGTCGGCGATCTGAGCGTGGGATCCGACCATCGCGGTGCCCTTGCCCGTGGAGTCACGGAAGTCCGTGAGCATGTTCTCGATGAGCGCGACCTCGTCGCGGTCCCCGAGCTGACTGGAATTGGCCTCGGCGGGGTCGTCCACCGGATGGTGGGCGAACACCACGACGTTGTGTACCGACTGGTCCTTCTCCGCGTCGCCGAGCGCCTTCTGCAGCATCGGGAGCTGCTCCCACGCCGACGAGCGCAGCGACCCGAGCGAGCTGGCGAGCAGGATGAACCGCGTGCCCTTGTGGTCGAAGGTCCGGTACGGCCGGCCGAACTCCTTGGTGAAGTTCGTCAGGTCGGACTGGACGTTGTTGAGACCGTAGGACTCGTGGTTGCCCGGCACGTAGTAACACGGGATCGAGCCGGCGTTCGGGTTCGGCGTGCTGTCTTCCGACGGCTCCTGGCCGACCGGGATGAGGTCGCACCCGGCATCGGTGAGCACCTGGCGGGCAAGCGTGAGGTCCTGCGGCAGGCCACGGTCGGTGATGTCACCGTTGAGGACGAGCAGGTCCGGCTCGGTCTTGCGGATCCGCTTGATGGCGGCCGTCGCGACCTGGGTCAGCGCCGGGTTGTCGGCCGTGAACTGCACGTCCGACAGCGTGGCGAACTGCCACGTGCCGGGGCCCTCGGGCAGTGAGCCGTCGTCGGAGATGAGCGGGTCGGGCCTCAGGCCGGGCTGGGCAGGCAAGTCGATCGACGTCGGGACGTCGGCCTCGATGCGGTCCAGGACGAACGTGCCCGCCTTCTGCTCGGGGACGCTCGTGTTGATGCCTTGGAAGCCCGAGATCGAGATCGGGAACGCCGTGTTCGCCGGCAGCGTCCACGTCGCGTACTGCCAGTCGTTGCTCGCGGTCAGGGCGGTGCCGTAGATGCCGGTGCTCTTGCCGGTCGCGTCGTAGTAGGCCATGTAGGTCAGGCCGCTCGGCACGTTGACGCTCGACTTGATCCGCATCCGCAGGCGCAGCGGCTGGCCGGGCACGGCGACGCGCCCGGCCGCCGACGTCGCCGTGATGCCCACGTTGCGCATCGCGTTGAAGTCGATCCGCAGACCGTCGGGGTCCACCGAGAACGTCGTGGCCGCGGTGCTGTTGTTGCGCCAGTGGGCGAGCACGTCGTCATTGAAGTCGTAGACCGTCTTGGTCTCAACGCCGACCGTGATCGGGAGCTGGACCGACTTGCCGCCGAGCGAGACCGTGAGGATCGTGCCCGCGGCGGTGAGCGGGGTGATCTTCAGCTTGCCGTCCACGGACTGGATGTCGACGACGTTGTGGTCGTAGTCGAGCGCGAGGTCCCGCGGGTCGATCGGGGCCGTGTAACCCTGGTCGTCGCGGCCGGTCACGGAGACGGTGACCGCGTGGGCGGGCGTCGCCTCGGCGATCGACAGGCGCTGGGACGACAGCTCGACGCTGCCGACCGGGTCGAGAACAGTGACTTTGGCGGGCTGCGCCACCGCGGAACCCACCCGCGCGTCGACGGTGATCCGGCCGTTCGGCTTGGCCGGGGCCACGAGTGTCCCGCCTTCGACGGACGCTCCACGAGCGGACCACTGCACGGACTTCTGGTCGACGCCCACCGGTGTCTGGTGGTTGTCGACGCCCTCCGCGACGAACGTGAGGTGCATCCCCGGGAAGACCTTCAGGCCGGACACGGATTTAATGAGGAGCTCATGCAGCTTGCCGTCGCCCTTCGCGACGAACACCCCCACGCCGTTCGGGTCGTTGCGCTCGCGGCCATCGGACGGGACGTTGCGGACGGTCGCGTCGTCGTGGCCGAGCTCGCGGGCGACCATCGTGGTCGAGCCGCCGCCGTCGAGGTTGACCGCGGTCTGCACGCCCATCGCGACGAGGTCACGCGCCTCCTTGTCGATCCCGACGCCGCCCTTGCCGGTGCCGCCCGGACCGTCCCAGGTGGCGAGCACGAGCGTGCGACCGCCGTCCTTGAAGCCGAGCGCGGTGCGCGGGGCGATCGAGGGGTCGAGGCCGCCGACGACCTGGCCGCCGGTGACGATGGTGCCGCCGTGGCCGAGCGCGAACTTCATCGTCTTCGCGGCGTCGTCGGCGAGCGCGTAGCTGAGCGTCACCGGGTTGCCGGGCTGCAGCGCGCGGATCGCGGTCGCCGCGGCGCCGCGCCCGACGAGCACGAAGCCGTCGTCCGGGATCGTCCCCGAGCCCGCGGGCCCATTCGGCGTGACCGACACGACCGAGCCGTTCTGGACCAGCACCTCGGCGATCTGGTCGTTGGCCACACCCGTCAGGCCGCGGTTGCGGCTGTAATCGCCCCACGCGGACGTGAACGCGATCAGCCCGTCCGCAGGGACCCCACCGCCGTTCGCCGCGTTGACAGATAGAACCGTGTGGTCCGCACCCGCGAAGTTCGCGGCAGCGTTGACCATGAGGTTCACGAGCTGGGCGATGCCGTCATCGCTGACGCCGACGTGCTGGCGGCCGCCGATGTCGGCGGTCTTGATGAGCTGCCCGTTCTGGACCTCGCCACCGAGCGCCGCGTTGGAGTTGCCGATGTCGAAGAACTCGCCGTTGACACCCGCGACAGCGCCGGCCTTGTTGGCGGCCACGCTGAGCGGCCCGCCGAACGCGACCGGCCCGGCGGTCAGCAGGTCGGTGCTGACCGCGCTGTTGGACAGGTCAACGGTGAGGAACTGCGCGTCGTACCAGCCCTTCTGGTCGAGCGCCTTCACGTGCTTTAAGTTGATTCCCGGACCGATCTTCTCGTCCGTGTTGATCAAGGGGATTCCGCCGGTCACCGGCGCAGGTGGACTGCCTTCCGCGTACGCGGCGGCGGGTACGCCCGCCAGCGTCGTCGCTGCGGCGAGCGCCACCAGCAGAAGCTTCGTACGTGGATGGTTCAAGACCATCGATTTCATTGGGACCTCGGGTCAAGTGATGACACGGAGGCAACGCCCCCGCTGCGCCCAGTTGGATCAAGGGCACAAGCACTTGATTTAAGAGATCACCCAAGAAGCGCTGGTGACGCCACCACGAGCACGCGATGAAGCCTGGCGGAAGAGGCGTCGGTTGGCATCCCGCTGGAGATGACCGCTCGCAACACATGATCGGCGGCGCGCAGCAGGCACCGGACCAGCGTGCTGGTGTCCTGCGTGGCGAGATGGCGGTGTTCGGGATGCGCATGTACGGGCACCGTGTGCCCCGTTGTACGCGGCCCTCGATCGCCTCACCTGTGAAAAGTGCGACCCGTCCGCCGGGGAGGCCGAGCGTCTCACCCGGTCCCGGCAGGCCCGAGGCGGCGCAGGCGAGGAACACGACGTTGACCGCCTCATGCAGGATGCGATCACCATGAATCTGCTCCGCAGGAAGTCTGACCGTGCTGTATCTACTGCTGTATGAGATCAAAGATCACTTCCTGATCATGGGAAGTGGTCTTTGACGTGTGGTGGAGCCTGGGAGATTCGAACTCCTGACATTCTGCCTGCAAAGACGGCTACCGATTTTGCTCGCCCTGCGAAGACACAGCTCAGCGTGCTGATGGCGTTCCCCGTGAATCCCCGGTGTTCCCCCTCGTTTCCCGCCCAATCGAGCACACGACAGGCACGAAATGAGCGGATCCGTTCACCAGGCCCCCGGTCTTCCCCCTCCTCCTCGTAGCTGCCGATCCGCAAAGCGAGCGCGCCGTGTCAAAAGTCAGCGAAGCTGATGGCGAAGCGACGCCGACAGGAGCCCTTGACTCGGTGGGCTCGTCCAGGAGAATCGGCCAACGAGGAGGCTGGATCACAGTCCAGCGGTCATCCGCCCGTACCATCCTCTGACACTGCTGAACTTCAGGTCAGAGGCGGTGTTCCGTTGTTCGCGAATCCCAATGACTCCCCTTCGACCGCTCTCCTGGGGATCACACAACGGCGGCCACCGCGAGATCATTCGGAGTTTGTGAAGACAACCAAAGATCATGCGATGGCGGGCGGGAACTTTGATATCAGGTGTTATGTTGTGGAGGAAGGTGGTTGCGCATCCGCCGTGGTGGGCCGCCAGTTTGTCAGCCTTTCCGCCCACGTCCTGGAGAGATGCGATGACGAGCAACAACATGCCTTCAGGCGCCGAAGGTCTCGGGATCTCGGGAAATCTCGGGGTCTGGCTCGCATTTGGCTCTATTTTCGGCACCACGGTCGGGATTTTTTTTGACAACATCGCTCTCGGTGTCGCCCTGGGTTTGGCCCTGGGTTTGGTCGTCGGCTCCGTCTTCATCGCGCGAAGGAATGACGCCGGCGAATCCTGAGCGCCGCGCCCGAGATATGTGCTGCGGGGTCGTAGGCGCCACCGGGGAGTCCAGGAAGCAACGCGACGGCGCTGGGGATGGTGGCCGCGTCAGGCGTTGGTCAGATCCAGCATCTCGGCCGTCTGCCCCTCGCTCCTCTCACCGGTGAGCTGAAATTCACAAGTACCGATGATCATATAGCGGCCGTTTTCACGTCACCTCGACCGCGAAGTGTCACTCGAGTACATCTCACGCCTGGTCGGTTACGCGAACACCCAGACGGCCTACCGCTTCCAGCTCCCATCTGTCCTGCTGCAAGGGGCGGAAGCCATGGACGACATCTTCCCCATGAGCGGGGATACGTAGGCACCCAGTTAGACACCACCCCCACTAAGCGATCATTAGTGGGGTGTGTTTTGTTTATGCTGGTGGAGCCTGGGAGATTCGAACTCCTGAAATCCTGCTTGCAAAGCAGGCGCTCACCGTCCCCCTGACAGCGATCGAGTGGCCAGAGATGGTCGGGTGGCCGACCACGCGAAGCCGTAGCGGAAGAAGCTTCACGAGCGAAGCGAGCAGCCGTCCGAGCGAAGCGAGGCCTTGCCGGGGAGCGCGAGGGGCGGAGCACCATCGCAAGGGAGCGCAGCGACCCCGGAGCGGTAGCGACGTCGGGCGCGAAGCGACCAGGGGGAGCGCGAGGGGGCGAAAGCCCCTTCGCATCGGGGGGCTCGGGGGGTCGTCCCCCCGGATACCGCGCCAGCCCCCCCACAAACCCTTAAACTCACCGAACGTGATCCAACCTCCCGACTCGGCGGAAACGCAGCAGCGACGTACCGCGATGCTCGGCCGACTCGCCGAACTGGCGGCGGAGCACGCCAAAGCGGTCGAAGGCGGCGGCCAGAAGTACGTCGACCGTCATCACGCCCGGGGCAAGCTGCTGGCCCGTGAGCGCGTCGAACTGCTCCTCGACTCTGACGCGCCGTTCCTCGAACTGTCCCCGCTGGCCGCGTGGGGCTCCGACTTTCCCGTCGGCGCCAGTGTGGTCACCGGCATCGGCGTGGTCGAGGGGGTCGAGTGTGTCGTCGTCGCGAACGACCCGACCGTCCGGGGTGGCGCGTCGAACCCGTGGACGCTGCGCAAGACGCTGCGGGCCACCCAGATCGCGCTGGAGAACCGGCTGCCGCTGATCAATCTGGTCGAGTCGGGGGGTGCCGACCTGCCGACCCAGAAGGAGATCTTCATCCCGGGTGGCCGGATGTTCCGTGACCTGACCCGGCTGTCGGCGGCGGGCGTCCCGACGATCGCGCTGGTCTTCGGCAACTCGACGGCCGGCGGCGCCTACGTGCCGGGTATGTCCGATCATGTGGTGATGGTCAGGGAACGTGCCAAGGTGTTCCTCGGTGGGCCGCCGCTGGTCAAGGTCGCGACCGGTGAGGACGCCGACGACGAGTCGCTCGGCGGCGCCGAGATGCACGCCCGCGACTCCGGCCTGGCCGACTATCTCGCGGAGTCGGAACACGACGCCATCAGGATCGGCCGCGACATCGTCAAGCGGCTGAACTGGCGGAAGAAGGGCCGTGAGCCGAAAGCCTCGAAGCCGCCGTTGCTCGACGAGGACGGCCTGCTCGGCATCGTGCCGGAGGATCTGCGGATCCCGTTCGACCCGCGTGAGGTCATCGGGAGAATCGCCGACGGCAGCGAGTTCGACGAGTTCAAGCCGCTCTACGGTCCCAGCCTGGTCACCGGCTGGGCCACGATCCACGGCCACGAGGTCGGCATCCTGGCCAACGCGCAGGGCGTGCTGTTCAGCCAGGAGGCGCAGAAGGCCGCCCAGTTCATCCAGCTCGCCAATCAGGCGCGCACACCCTTGCTGTTCCTGCAGAACACCACGGGCTACATGGTGGGCAAGGACTACGAGCGGGCGGGGATCATCAAGCACGGCTCGATGATGATCAATGCCGTGTCGAACTCCACGGTGCCGCACCTGACGATCGTCATGGGCGCCAGCTACGGCGCGGGGAACTACGGGATGTGCGGGCGGGCGTACGACCCCCGGTTCCTGTTCACCTGGCCGAGCGCGAAGTCTGCCGTGATGGGGCCCGCGCAGCTCGCCGGGGTGCTGTCGATCGTGGGGCGGGCCGCCGCCGAGGCGCGTGGGCAGGCGTTCGACGAGGAGGGCGACGCGGCGATGCGGGCCATGGTCGAGGCGCAGGTCGAGACCGAGTCGCTGCCGTTCTTCCTGTCCGGCCGCCTCTACGACGACGGCGTGATCGACCCGCGCGACACCCGTACCGTCATTGGATTGTGCCTGTCCGCCATCGGCTCGGCCGCCGAGTCGCCCGCCGCCGGTTTCGGCGTCTTCCGGATGTGAGTCAGATGATCAGACGGGTTCTGGTGGCCAACCGCGGCGAGATCGCCCGGCGGGTGATCCGCGCGTGCGACGCGCTGGGCATCGAGACGGTGGCGGTGTTCAGCGACGCCGACGCCGGGTCGCGGCATGTCGCCGAAGCCGGGTCGGCGGTACGACTGTCCAAGTACACGGATGTGGAGAAGCTGGTCTCCGCGGCCAGGGCCGCGGGCGCCGACGCGGTGCACCCCGGTTACGGGTTCCTGTCGGAGGACGCCGGGTTCGCGCGGGCGGTGATCGAGGCGGGGCTGACCTGGATCGGGCCCTCCCCCGAGGCCATCGCGGCGATGGGCGACAAGATCGAGGCCAAGGCGCTGATGGCCGAGGCGGGGGTGCCTCTCCTGCCGACCCTGGCATTCGGGGGCGCGTTCACCGAACCGCCGGCCGATCTCACCTACCCGCTGCTGCTGAAGGCGTCGGCGGGAGGCGGCGGGCGCGGGATGCGGATCGTCCGGTCGGCCGAGGAGCTCGCCGAGGCGCTGGAGTCGGCGGGGCGCGAGGCCGCGGCGGCGTTCGGCGACGGGACCATGTTCGCCGAGCCGCTGCTGGAGCAGGCCAGGCACGTCGAGGTACAGATCCTCGCCGACACGCACGGCACCGTCTGGGCGCTCGGCGAGCGCGAGTGCTCGATCCAGCGGCGTCACCAGAAGGTCCTGGAGGAGGCGCCCTCCCCTGGCGTGACCCCGGAGCTGCGCCGTTCGCTGGCCGAGGCGGCGGTGAACGCGGCCCGCGCGATCGGCTACACCGGCGCGGGGACCGTCGAGTTCCTGCTGGCAGACGGCCAGTTCCACTTCCTGGAGATGAACACCCGGCTCCAGGTGGAGCACCCGGTGACCGAGGCCGTCTACGGCGTCGACCTGGTGCGCCTGCAGATCGAGATCGCCGAGGGCGCCGCCCTGCCCGGCCTGCCGCCGAGCCCGGTGGGCCACGCCATCGAGGTGCGGCTCTACGCCGAGAACCCGGCCGACGGCTGGAACCCCCAGAGCGGCACGATGCACCGGTTCGAGGTGCCCGGCGTGGAGGCCGAGTTCGGCGAAGGCGGCCTGCGGCTCGATTCCGGCATCGTCTCGGGCGACGAGATCGGCACCTTCTACGACCCGATGCTGGCCAAGGTCATCGCCTACGCCCCCACGCGGGAAGCGGCGGCGCGCAGGCTGGCCACCGCGCTGGCCTTCGCGAAGATCCACGGGCCGACGACCAACCGCGATCTTCTCGTACGCGTCCTGCGGCACCCCGAGTTCCTCCAGGGCATGACCGACACGGGCTTCCTGACCCGCCACGGCCTGCCAGTCGAGCAGGAGCCCGACGCTGACGCCCGGCAGCTCTTCGCTCCCCTCGCGGGCGTCGAGGCCGTGCGTCTCTCCGCGCTGGCGGCGGCGCTGGCGCAGGCGGCGAAACCCAGAAGGACACTCGGCGACCTGCCCACCGGCTGGCGCAACGTCGTCTCACAACCGCATAAAGTCCAGTTCGCCGAGGCCGGCGAGATCACCTATCTCCACACCCGCGACGGCCTGAAGTCCTCCCCCGAGGCCACCTTCATCTCCGCCTCGGAAGACGAGGTCGTGCTGGAGATCTCCGGCGTGCGCCGGGTGTTCGACGTCGCCTTCTACGACGGTGCCGTGTACGTCGACTCCTCGCTCGGCCCGGTTCGGCTGACCCCCCTCGCGAGGCTGCCGGTGCCGGTGGTGCAGACTCCTCCTGGGTCGTTGCCCGCCCCGATGCCCGGCACCGTGCTGCGGGTCGAGGTCGGCGTGGGTGACGAGGTGAAACCTGGGCAGACGGTCGTGGTGCTGGAAGCCATGAAGATGGAACATCGCATCACGGCTCCCGCCGAGGGGGTGGTGGCCGAGCTGACCGCCGTCGCGGGGCGGCAGGTCGACGCGGGCACAACCCTGGCGGTGATCAAGGAAGTGACACAGTGACCGAGGTCGTACACCTGACGGTCGAGCGGGGAGTGGCCACGGTCACTCTCGACTCGCCGCGCAACCGCAACGCCCTGTCGCGTCAGCTCGTCGAGGAGCTGTCGGCCCATCTTGAGGCGGCGGGGTCCGACGACGACGTCCGGGCGGTGCTGCTGACCCACACGGGCCCGGTGTTCTGCGCCGGGGCCGACCTGTCGGAGGCCGCGGCCGAGGGCATGGAGGCGGGCACCCGCCGGATGATCGAACTGTTCACGCTGGTCGTCGAGCTGCCCAAGCCGGTCGTCTGCCGGATCGCGGGCAAGGCACGGGCGGGCGGGCTCGGCCTGCTCGGCGCGTGTGACATCGTCGTCGCCGACGACGGCGGCGACTACGCGTTCTCCGAGGCCCGCCTCGGGCTCGCCCCCGCGATGATCTCGCTGACCCTGCTGCCGCGCCTCGACGGCCGGGCCGCCGGGCGCTACTTCATCACCGGCGAGACGTTCGGCGCGATGGAGGCCCAGCGCATGGGCCTGCTGACCCAGGCGGTCCCGCTGCCGCAGCTCGACGACACGGTGGAGACGGTCCTCGAAGGCCTGCGCGCCGCCTCGCCGCAGGGTCTGGCGGAGTCGAAGCGGCTGGTCACCGAGCCGGTGCGGAGGCTGCTGGCCGAACGCGGCGACGAGATGGCGACCCTGTCCGCGAAGCTCTTCTCCTCGCCCGAGGCCCGGGAGGGTATGAGCGCGTTCCTGCAGAAGCGCCCGCCCGCCTGGGCCGTCTGATGCTCCGCGTCGCCAACTGCTCTGGCTTCTACGGCGACCGCCTCTCGGCCGCGAGAGAGCAGGTCGAAGGCGGTCACATCGACGTCCTGACGGGTGACTGGCTGGCCGAGCTGACGATGCTGATCCTGGCCGGGAACCGGCTGAAGGGCCGTCCCGGCTACGCGACCACGTTCGTGAAGCAGCTCGCCGACGTGCTGGGCACCTGCCTCGACCGCGGCATCAAGGTCGTGTCGAACGCGGGCGGCCTCGACCCGGCGGCCTGCGCCCAGGCCGTCAGGGATCTCGGTCTTCCCGCCAAGGTCGCGACCGTGACCGGCGACGACCTGATGCCCCGGCTGCCGGAGCTGGGCCCGCTGGTCAACCTCGACACCGGCGAGACCCTCACGGCGGGCCCGATCACCGCCAACGCCTACCTGGGCGGTTTCCCGATCGCCGCCGCGCTCTCGGCCGGCGCCGACGTCGTGGTGACCGGCCGCGTCACCGACGCGGCCCTCGTCACCGGGCCGGGAATCTGGCGGTACGGCTGGCGCCCCACCGACCTCGACGCGCTCGCCGGATCGGTGGTGGCGGGCCACATCATCGAATGCGGCTGCCAGGCCACCGGCGGCAACTACTCCTTCTTCGAGGAGATCCCCGACCTGGCCCACTGCGGCTTCCCCATCGCCGAACTCCACGACGACGGCTCCTGCGTCATCACCAAACACCCGGGCACCGGCGGCACGGTCACCGTGGGGACCGTCACCGCCCAGCTCCTGTACGAGATCAGCGGCCCCTCCTACCCGGGCCCCGACGTGACGGCCCGGTTCGACACGATCCGCCTGATGCAGGACGGCCCCGACCGCGTGTCGGTCAGCGGTGTGCGGGGTGACTCACCCCCGCCGACCTTGAAGGCCGCCGTCAACGTGCTGGGCGGCTATCGCAACACGATGACCCTGGTGGTGACCGGTCTCGACGTCGCCGGGAAGGCCCGGGTCGCCGAGGAGGCCATCTGGGCGCGCGTGCCCAGGGAGAGCTTCGAGCAGACGTACACGGAACTGACCGGAGACCTGCTCCGGATCACGGTCATGGACTCCGACCGGCGCAAGGCCGGCCGCCTCTTCTCCTCCGCCGTGGTGGAGACGGGCCTGGCCAGCTATCCCGGCTTCCACGGGCTGACCCCGCCCGGCGACGCGTCCCCCTACGGCGTCTACTGGCCGGTCGCGGTCCCCCGCGAGTCGGTGCACGTCGAGGTGGCCCTCGACGGCTCGGCGATCCCCTTCGGGGATGACGCGCCTGAGAACGCCCCCCGGGTGCCGCGCGCGCCACTCCCCGACGCGCCCGCGGAGGCCGGGCCGTGGTTCTCCCCGCCGATGCCGATCCCGCTGTCCGTGGAGGAAGAGCTCCGACCTCTGGGCCTGATCGCCGGTGCCCGGTCGGGTGACAAGGGCGGCAACGCGAACCTCGGCGTGTGGGTGCGGAATCCGGATCACTACGCCTGGCTCGCGAGCTACCTGACGGCCGACCGGCTGCCGGAGTTGCTTCCGGAAGTCGCCGGATTGCGCGTCGACCGCTTCGTCTTCCCCAATCTGCTCGCGGTCAATTTCGTGGTGCACGGCCTGCTCGGCCGGGGCGTCGCCGCCAGCCCGCTGATGGACGCCCAGGCCAAAGCGCTCGGTGAGCGCCTGCGCGCGATACCGGTTCCGTTGCCCTGAGTCCATACCGCAATCGGAACCGGACCCCGACGAAACGTGAGCCCTCCTACAATTGCTCGCAATTGCGGCTGTACGGAAGGACACTGCCATGCGCCTCCGCTTCCTCGGCACCACCTCCGAGGCCACCTCGTGCCCCACGCTCTACGAGACCGACCGCGGCACCATCGTCGTGCAGGGCACCCTGCTGGTGGACCCGGAGGCCAGGGCCGATCTCCGGCACCTCGCCGACGACGAGACGGCGGTCGAGGTCCCGCGTGAGCTCCTGGTCGAGATCGCCCGGAAGGTCTTGACCTGATCACGATTAGGGAGCTCCCTATGGCCTGAGTGACGAGCCGCGGTCTAGCTTGGTCCGCACCATGCCGAAAGGGATCGAGTGAGCGGTTTTCAGCAGGCCCGAATCGACTTGGGCATCCAGCTCAGGCAGCTTCGCGAGGCCGCTCATCTGTCGGGCAAGGACCTCGCCGAGCGCCTGAACTGGCAACCGTCGAAGGTCTCGCGGATCGAGAACGCCCGCCAGACCCCGACGGAGGACGACGTGGTCGTCTGGGCGCAGGCCGTCACCGCCGACCCCGGCGTGGTCGACCTGCTGATCCAGCAGGCCGTCGGCCTGGTCGAGCGGCACGACTCGTGGAAGGCCAGGCACAAGGGCGGCCTGGCGGCGCTTCAGGAGGACGTACGCGATCTTGAGGCGCGGATCCGCACGCTGCGGATCTTCGAGGCTGGGCTGGTCCCGGGCCTGCTGCAGACCGCGGAGTACTCCCGGCACATCTTCCAGAAGGTCCGCCGGGTCTACGAGGCGGTCGACGACGTCGACGCGGCGATCCGGGTGCGCATGCAGCGGCAGGAGATCCTCTACGATCCCCAGCGCCAGTTCAGGTTCGTGGTGCCCGAGGCCGTGCTGCACGTGCGGCTGGCCCCGATCGACGTGATGCGCGGTCAGATGGACCGGCTGCTCGCGATCACCACGCTGCCCAACGTCGAGTTCGGCGTGATCCCGTTCGAGGCGGCGCTGCCGGCCTCCCCCCTGAACAGCTTCGCCATCTACAACGAGGCGCTCGTCGGCGTGGCCACATTCACCAAGGATCTGCTGCTCAGAGACGCCGACGACATCGCCTTCTACGGCCGCGCGTTCGACGACTTCGCGGGCGCCGCCTCCTATCGCGACGAGGCGCGCGCGGTCATCGTCCGAGTGATCGGCGAATTGGGGAAACAATCTCCTGATTCCTAAGAGCAATTGCTTGCCTCATGTGACGGGAGCGTGCAATCCTTTTCCCTCAGCCGGGAGGTGATTGTGCGATGGTTGACACATTGTGGTGTCTTGAGCGATTCGCCGATGCGACACGAGATCACATCGATCTGTCCGTGCGCCTGTTGAGCGCCAACCCGCCCGCGGTGCACGTACGGAATCGCTTCTCCGAGACGCTCGAGGAAACGGTGACCTGCACCGACCTCGGCGCCTTCGTCACCTCGTGGGGTTACCGGCTCGGCACGGTCGAGTCGGTCGAAGACGCCGCCGCCCGTCTCGCCTACCTGATGGCCGCGCTGCCGGCGTAGTCACGCCCCATGGCCTCGAGGTTCACCAGGAACCTGCGCACATCGGCCTCGCTGTGCTGGACCGACAGCGTCCATTGCTCGCATTTTCCCCACGGCGGCAGGAAGACCCCGCCGTTGTGCTGGTAGAGCCAGTGCGCCTGACCCCATTCGTCGGGGTAGTCCAGGAAATCGCGATAGTCGCGGAGTTTCTGGTGGAATATTACTGAGCCCTTCGCGCCATACGCCTGTACATATCCCGGCATTCCATATCTCTGGAGAATGCCGGTCACTCCTTCCACCATTACCGAGCGCAGCCGATCGAAGTGACGATAAGCGTCCGTATCAAGGACGTCCCGGAGCACGACGGCCGCGACCGCCATGGTCAGTGGATTTCCATTGAACGTTCCGACCTGCTCGTACACCCCTTCTGAGATCAGCCTCATCAGGTCGGGTGTGCCGCCGATCGCGCCGCACGGCAGGCCGCCGCCGAGCGCCTTGGCCAGGCAGATGATGTCGGGCGTCACGCCCAGTAGTTCGGACGCGCCGCCGGGCGCCACCGACAGCCCGGTCTTGACCTCGTCGAAGGCGAGGTAGGCGCCGTGGCGGTGCAGCAATTTCTTCAGGTCCGCGAGATACCCGTCGGGCGGCGGGATGAGCCCGATGTTCATCATGACGGGTTCGAGGATCATGCCGGCGATCTCGCCGCCGTGCTCGATGAGCGCCCGCTCGACGGCCTCCAGGTCGCCGAAGGGCACCACGATGGTCAGCCGGGCGAGGTCCGGCGGCACGGAGACGCTGTAGCGCACGGAGCGAGGACGCATCGGCGGCCCCGCCTCCTCGATCGTGGGATAGACGCTGACCTGCACGGAGTCGTGGTGGCCGTGGTAGCTGCCCTCGACCTTGAGGATCTTCATACGGCCGGTGGCGGCCCGCATGAGGTGCACGGCGTCCATGGTGGCCTCGGTGCCGGAGTTCCCGAACCGCCACATCGGCAGCCTGAACCGTTGCGCGAGGAGCCTGGCGACCACCACGGCGTCGCGGGTGGGCTGCGCGAAGTGGGTGCCCTTCCTGACCCGTTCGTCGACGGCCGCGACCACAGCAGGATTCGCGTGCCCGACGAGGTTGACCCCGAACCCGCCGTGCAGATCGACATACGAGGTGCCGTCGAGATCGACGACCCGGGACCCCTGGCCGTGCGAGATCCACACGACCCCGGGCGGTGCGTCCTGCCAGTTGGAGGCCACTCCCCCGGGCAAGACATCGGAGCATTCGGTGCGCGCTCGCCGCGACTCGGTGGTCCGGGCGAGGAACGCGACCTCTTGAAGGGCGATCAGGTCGTCCAGTACGCGAGCCGTTGTCGGCTCGCTGACGACGGTCATCTCAGATCCTCTCGGGCAGGGCCGGCGCGCGGCCCGTGAGATAAGCGGTCGCCACGGTGGCGATCCACTGGAAGGTGACGTCCTCGTCCTCCGAGAACGGGCCCGGCAGGTAGCCGCGCGAGGACACCCCGCGCTGGACCCCTTCGCAGGCCGCCCAGTCCTGCCGGTTGGTGAGATCCCAGAAGTCGACGGCGTACCCGACGTCGGTGACGCCCTTGGGGAACAGCCACTGGCAGGTGACCCGGGTGCGGGTGGCGGTGATCGGTTCCAGGACGTGGGTCATGACGTAGTCGGGGTGGAGGCTGAGCAGCAGGTTCGGGAACAGGTGCAGATATTCGACGATCCGCAGCCGTTCGCCTTCGATGCCCGGGAGGGGCCCGACCGCCGAGGCGCCGTCCATCGACATCGTCTCCGCGCCGTCGATCAGGTCCATCCGCCCGCCGGCCCACAGGCCCGTCGGGACGTAGTTGTCCCCGCTGTCGGGTGGGGAGACGGCGCACAGTTCCGGATGGATCGCCGGGCAGTGGTAGCACTCGTGGTAGTTCTCGACGGCGAGTTTCCAGTTGGCGTCGAGCTCGTATTCGTGGGACGCGGCGACGTCGAGGTCACTGAGTGTGTACGGGCTGACGATGTCCTCCAGGCCGTGGAGGTAGTCGTGGATCGGCGGCGCCTGGCCGTCGGCGTTGACGAACACCATCCCGTGCCACTCGGTGACCGGGACCTCCGTCAGGCCGAGCTTGGGCGCCGGTTCACCGGGGATGCGGTGCAGGTCGCCCTTCAGGTTGTAGACCCAGTTGTGGTACGGACAGGCGATGAACCTGCCGGTCGCCGAGGAGCCGCACGGCAGGAGCTCGTGGGCGCGGTGGCGGCAGACGTTGTAGAAGCCTCTGAGGGTGGCGTCGTCGTCGCGTACGAGAAGAACGGAATCGTCGCCGACGGCGACGGCCTTCCTGCCCCGGTTCGGGATGTCCGCCGAGCGCCCGGCGCAGACCCAGCCCCCGGCGAAGATGACCCTGCGCTCCCAGGCGAGGACGTCACCGGCGGTGTAGGCGGCCTGCGGGAGCATCTGACCGGGGGCCTTGAGACATCTGCGGACGTCGTCGAGGTTCAACGGGGCCGGGATCATCGCTTGCACCACCCGTCGGGGGCCTTGCCCGTGCCACACCAGTCCGCCGGCCCGACGGCGTCGGCCTTGTCGGGTGGCCAGACCACAGTCGGCTGGATCAGGTCCTTGAGCAGCGCGTTTCCGATAGCCCAGATCATCGTTTGCTCCACGGCTTCGTGCGGTCCTTCAGGATTCGGCGGGTCGCCAGGTAGCCGGCGATGCCGGTCACTCCTCCGCCGCCATGGGTGGCGGAGCTGCATTGGTAGAGGCCCTTGACCGGGGTGGTGAAGTCGGCGTAGCCGGGGGCGGGCCGCAGGTGGAAGAGCTGGTCGGGGGACAGTTCACCGTGGAAGATGTTGCCGCCGAGCAGGCCGTATTCATGTTCCATCTGGTGCGGGCCGATGACCTGCCGGTGGATGACCGACGCCTTGAAGCCGGGGGCCAGCTGGTCGTAGCCGTCGATGACGCGGTCGGCGTAGGCGTCGAGTTCCTCGGTGTGCGGGGCTTCGTTCCAGGTGTGCGGGACCCACTGGGTGAACATCGACATGATGTGGGTGCCTTCGGGGCAGATCGTGCGGTCGACCGTGGAGGGGATGACCGAGTCGGAGAACGGCATCCTGGCCGCGACGCCGGACCGGGCGTCCTGGAAGGCCTGTTCGACGTACTCGATGGAGTGGCAGAGCTCGACCGAACCCGTGAGGTCGGCGTCCGGGTTGGACGGGAAGGCCGGGAGTTCGGAGAGGGCGACATTGATCTTCACGACGCCCGAGCGCGAGCGCCAGCGTTCGATGTCGCGGACGAAGTCGTCGGGCAGGTGCTTCCGGTCGATGTGCCGCAGGAAGGTCGTCTTCGGGTGGGTGGCCGCGACGACTGTTGTCGCGGCGAACTCTCGGCCGTCTTGGAGGACGACCCCGACCGCTTTGCCGCCTTTTATCAGGATTTTTTGGACGGGGGCATCGGTGAGCACGGTCGCGCCGAACGCCTCCGCCGAGCTACGGATGGCATCGCTGACCGCGCCCATGCCGCCGATCGGGTAACCCCACGACCCCATCCGGCCGTCGCCGACGTCGCCGATCGTGTGGTGCATCATCACGTAAGCGGTGCCAGGTTCGGCCGGCCCGGCCCAGGTGCCGATGACGCCGTTGATCGACATCACGCCCTTGACCTGCGGTGACTCGAACCACTCGTTGAGCAGGTCCTCGACCGACATGGTGAACAGGCGGACCGCGTCGGCGGTCCCCCGCGTGCGCAGACCCCGCAGGCCCCAGGCCAGTCGCAGTTGGTCGATCAGGTCTTTCGGCCTCATCGAGCCGACATTGGGCGGGGTGCGCATGAGGAGCGGGGACAGGACGTCGCCGATGCCCTGGAGCCAGGCCTCGTAGCGGGGCATCGCTTCGGCGTCCTTCTTGGAGAACGCGGCCAGCTGGGCGTGGTCTCTAGCCGGATCGCCCGTTTCGGTCAGGAGGGAACGGCCGTCCGGGAAGGGGACGAAGCTGGGGCCCATGGGGATGACGTCGTAGCCGTGATCCTTGAGCCGCAGGTCACGCAGGATCGTGGGGGGCATGAGGCTCATGACGTACGAGAGAGCGGTGACCTTGAAGTCAGGGCCCCAGGGAGTTTCGGTCGTGGCCGCGCCACCGGTGACCGGGCGGGCTTCGGCGACGAGGGTGGAGAGTCCGGCACGGGCGAGATAGGCCGCGGCGACGAGCCCGTTGTGCCCGCCTCCGACAATGATCGCGTCGTATGCGTGTTTCACCGGCTTGAACCCCTTCTGCATGGCGTGACGACCCGGAAAACTTGTGCCCGCACGCCTTGCGGCCCATGCGGGCCACACCAGCAGACTAACTGGTTAACCAGTCAGTCTGGCAAGAGGAGATTCGGTACCAGAAAAGGAAACAGCATGGATCGACGCAGGTTTCTGCTGGTCAGCGCCTTAGCTGCGACGGCGGCATGTGGAGGCGAACGGCCAGGTCGTTCGACGGGGTCCTCCGCAGTGCCGCTCACCAGAACAGACTCACCGGGCGCACTGCCCCTGCATGACGACATCCCACCGATAGCGGACGGCCTCTCCCCGGAGTCCGGCGGGGTGCTCAAGATCTTGAACTATCCCGAGTACGTGTCGCCTGACGTGTTGAAGGCGTTCGGGAAGACGCACGGGGTCGAGGTCGAACTGACGACCTTCAACACGATGGAAGACGCGATCTCCAAGCTCCGGACGCCCGGAGCCTCGTTCGACGTGTGGTTCCCGACGCCCGACGTGATCGGGAAGGCCGCCGTCGGGAAGCTGCTGCGGCCGCTCAACAAGACCTACCTCGGGAACCTCTCGAACGCCTGGCCTCAGCTCCAGTCGCCGTTCTATGACGACGGGTCGCGGTATTCGGTGCCCTACTGCGCCTACACCTCAGGGGTCGGCTATCGGGCCGACCGGGTTTCCGATGGGTTCGGATACGGGCTGCTCTGGGACCCCGAATACAAGGGGAAGACCTACCTGATCGACGATCATCGTGAGGGGCTGGCCCTGGCGATGCTGAAGAACGGGTCCCGGGAGATCAACACCGAGGATCCCGTGAAGATCAAGCAGGCGGGGACGTGGCTTCATGAGCTCGTACCGCTGATGAACATCAAGACCGGGATCGCGGCCTACCAGCTCGTCGCCGAAGGACAGGCCACGGTGCATCACTGCTGGTCAGGCGACATGATCAACGCGCAGTCGTATCTGCCCGAGGGTGTGGACCCGGACGTGCTCGGCTACTGGTATCCCTCCGACGACCTCGGCGTGGTCGGGACCGACTCCCTCGCCGTGCCCGCTTCGGCGTCGAAGCCGGTGCTGGCGCACATGCTGCTCAACCACCTGCTGGATCCCAAGGTGGCGCAGGAGAACTTCTCCTTCACGGGCTATCAGCCGGCCCTGTCGGCGATCACCCCCGAGAAGATGGTCACCGATGAGTTCGTGACCGAGGCCCTGAAGTCGGCGATCGTCACGCCGGAGGTCTACGCGCGGAGCCAGCAGATCTTCCAGATCTCACCCGCGGCCGAAGCGGTGTGGCTGGACACGTGGTCGCAGTTCAAGGCAGGTCAGTGAGCGGGGACGGTGGGGGTTCTTCGGAACCCCCGGGAGAATCCAGCGGACTGCGCGACGAAGGGCGGCGTTCCGGGTCGGGCATCCCCCCAGAAGGCGCGTTGGTGTCGCCTTCCTCGGATGCGATCCCCCAAAAGCGGCGAAATGCCGGGGCCCC
Organism: Herbidospora mongoliensis; assembly: GCF_001570545.1. Classification (GTDB taxonomy): domain Bacteria; phylum Actinomycetota; class Actinomycetes; order Streptosporangiales; family Streptosporangiaceae; genus Herbidospora; species Herbidospora mongoliensis. Next base: position 280,499 of record NZ_BBXD01000011.1, read on the forward strand.
TACTGGCTCGATCGGCGATCCAGAACCTTCCCGGCGGCGTGGCCGAGCCCGTGGTGGCGGATTGTGGGCGTTGCTCGCGGCGCCCGGCACGCTCTGGCTGGTCCTGCTGTTCGCGGTGCCCTTCTACGCCATCGCCGCAGTGGCGTTCGGGTACACCGATCCGGTCTTCAACGCGCCCGTACCGGAATGGGATCCTCGCTACTGGGACTTCACCGCGTTCTCCGAGATCCTCGCGCGGTCGGTGTCCGGTGATCTGCGGCCCGTCTTCCTGCGGACGCTGCTCTACGTCGCGCTGGCTCTGGGGCTGTGTGTGGCGATCGGGTATCCGGTGGCCTACTACGTGGCCCGGCACGCCGGTCGATATCGGGCCCTGCTGCTCGGGCTGATCCTGGCGCCGTGGTGGGTCAACTACCTGACGCGGATGCTGGCGTGGCTCAACCTGCTCCAGGACGACGGATACGTCAACGACCTGCTGCTGTTCACCCGCATCGTCGACGAGCCGGTGCGGTGGCTGTCCGGGAATCCGGCGACGGTGGTACTGGCGCTGGTCTACGGCTACATCCCGTTCTTCATCGTGCCCTTGTTCGCCACCCTCGACCGGATCGATCCCCTGCTGCTGGAGGCCGCGCGGGACCTCGGGTGTTCGGGGCGGGGAGCCTTCTGGCACGTGACGCTGCCGCTGTCGCGGCCGGGCCTGCTGACCGCATCGGCCATCACGGCGCTGCCGATGTTCGGCGACTACTACACGAACACCATCGTGTCCGGGTCGCCGACGACCACGATGATCGCCAATCAGATCGAGTTCTACCTGCTCGGCGGGACGCGCAAGGAACTGGGGGCGTCGCTTGTGCTGTTGCTGTCGGCGCTGCTCATGGCGTTGATGGTCTATTACCTGATCTCCAGCCGCCGGGCCGAGGAAGGGGTGTCGTGAGACGGCGTCCGTGGGTGCTCGCGTCGGTGACGTGGGCGTACATCGTGTGGTCGCTGGTGCCGATCCTGGTGGCGATCCAGTTCTCCTTCAATGACGGCCGGTCGCGGAGCACCTGGCAGGGCTTCTCCCTGCAGTGGTACTTCGGCTCGTCGGGCTCGGTGGCGGAGGACCCCTCCTTGCGACTGGCCTTGGTGAACAGCCTCGTGGTGGCCGGGCTGACGACGTTGATCGCCACTCCCCTCGGCGTGGCGATGGCGCTCGGCCTGTCGCGATGGCGGGGCCGGACCGGACGCGTGGTCGGCGGCCTGACGCTGCTGCCGCTGGCCACACCGGAGATCGTGATGGGCTCGGCGCTGTACCTCGTCTTCACCAACCTCTACCTGTTCGTGCCACTGGGCCAGCCCGCGCAGGTCATCGGGCACGTGACGTTCTCGGTGTCGTACGTGGTCGTGATCGTCCGCTCGCGACTGGCGTCGATCGGGACCGACTACGAGGAGGCAGCCCGTGACCTGGGCTGCGGCCGCCTGACCGCCGTCCGGCTGATCCTGCTCCCCTTGCTCGCCCCGGCCGTCTTCGCCGGCGCGATGATCGTCTTCGCTTCGTCGATGGACGACTTCGTCATCTCGGCGTTCCTGTCCCCCGACGCGTCGTCGGTGACCGTGCCCATCAAGCTCTACAGCTCTGTACGAAATGCGCCGACCCCCGCGCTGAACGCACTGGCGACGTTGCTGGTGCTGGCGTCGGTGCTGGCGTTGCTGCTCGGGTGGCTGGTGCAACGGCGGGGGCCACTCCAGAAAGCCCAGATCAGCAAGGTTCCGTAGAGGATGACGAAGCACGTATCGATCGTCGGCTCGCTATCCGGCGGTGCTCGACTTTCCGAGCAGCCGGACCGGGGACGACCATTGTGCGAGGTTGGCCCGAATCGCCTCTTCGGAGTCGAGGCCGTGGTCGGCGACCTTCGTCAGGTCCTCGACGTCGACGGCGAGGTAGTCGAAACGGCTCGCCGTGATCGTCAGCCGGGCCTTGGGGAAGCAGAACACGTCCGCGTCGACGAAAGCGCCGCCCACATGGACGTCGAAGCCCATCACAGTCCACGCCGTCCTGCCGGTCGACTGCGGTTCGGCCACCCAGGAGCATTCCGTCACCCCTGCCGCGATCAGCACGCCCGTGTTGCCGGGGCCGAAGTCGATGGCATGGCGGAGATCGAACAGGAGCCCGACTCGTGCCGAGACGGCCTCGATGCGGACATCCAGCAGGTGCGCCTCCCTGAGCGCGTCCGGCTCGTGGAACGGGTAGGTGCCGAGGTCGGGCACGCCGTCAGTCGATGCGATCCCCGACAGCAGGTCTTCGGTGCGACTCATCATTGCCACCATCCGGCCACGGAAGCCACCGCCCTGATCGCCGATGCGGATGCCGTTCACCGCATGCCGAGGTTCTGGAAGCGCGGCGAGCCCGTGGGCTCATCGCGCGTGCCGTATCAAACCACAGCCAGCGCTGACACTCACCCATGTTTCTCCTGATACCGGGACGAGCTACCCCACACGCTTCTCGACATACTCCGTCAGCAACGAGAATCCCTCGTCTCCCCGCCCGTCGGCCACCGCCCGATCGGTGTAGTCGCGGGCCGCCCGCAGCGCGCCCGTCTCCAGCCCGGCACGCTCCGAGGCTGCGATCACATGGGAGATCGCCGCGCGTGTCGACCGGATCGACGACGCCGTGCCCGGGTGCTCGCCCGCGTCGAGGTTCGCGCCGCACTCGTCGATGGTCGAGGATCGCCGACACCGCGTCGTAGTCGATCACGGAGACCACGGTGAGCTCCCCGACCGCCCCGGCCACCGTCGAGGCCTCCACCGCGCCCTCCGGGGCCTTGCCCGGAGTCCGGTTCCACACCGTCGTGGGATGACCTGCGGTGACGAATGCCCGGCTGAGCGCCTGCCCCATCGGGCCTAGTCCGAGAATCGTGACTGGAGTCATGCCAGGACCTTACAAACGCCCACCGACAGAATCCGGCCAGGAGCTCTGTGCCGCTTCGGCCGCGCCGTGGATGGTCTCGGGGTGGGCGGCAGCCGTAACAAAAAGTTTTTCCGCGACGGCGGCGGAGCACCTGGGTTCAGGCGATGACCTGCCTGACTCCTCGCCGTTCCATCGAGCGGGCGATGATCAGGCGCTGGATCTCGCTGGTGCCCTCCCAGATCCGGTCCACCCGCAGCTCCCGGAGGAACCGTTCGGCCACGTTGGTCCGCATATAACCGCGCCCGCCGAACGTCTGCACCGCACGGTCCGCGCACCGCCACGCCGCCTCCGACGCGAACAGCTTCGCGAGCGACGCCTTCGCGTGGACGACCTTCCGATCCGCCCCCGCGTCGACCAGCGCCGCCACCTCGTAGACCATCAACCGCGCCGCCGCCGCGTCAGCCGCGGAGTCGGCCAGCGGGAACGCCACGCCCTGGTGGTCGATGAGCCGCGCACCGCCCTGCTCTCGCTCACACGCCCACGAGACGGCCTCCTCCAGCAATCGCCCCATCGCTCCGACGCAGTGGGCGGCGATCCCCAGCCGTTCCTCCACGAACCAGTTCTGCTGCAGCGCATCGGCCTGCCCCAGGCCGCCGAGCACGGCGTCGTCTCCGACGAGGACCCCGTTCAGGTGCAGGGTCGGATGCCCGTGCGGGAACGAGTGCGTGAAGGGCGGATCGTCCAGGTATTCGACCCCGTCTGCCTCGGCGTCGACGAGGAACAACGTCGGCCCAAAACCTTCGGCCAGGGCCACCACGATGTGGACCGCCGCCACGTCGCCGCTGGTCACGAACCACTTCTCGCCGTCGAGGCGCCAGCGGTCGCCCACCCGTTCGGCGGAGGTCGCGATCCCGGAGGGGTCGGATCCCGCGTGCTCCTCGGTCACGGCATACGACACCCATCCCTCTCCCAGCAGGGCAGGTCGCAGATACCGGTCGATTTGCTCGCGACTGCCGGCGGAGAGGACGTTGTAGGCGTCTGGGACCCACCACCACAGACCATTGGTGTTCCGCCCGAACTGCTCCTGCACCACGACGTAGTCGGTGGCCGACCACCCCTGCCCGCCGTGCTCGATGGAGTGCCTGCCGCCATTGAGCCGGGCGGCGAGAGCGGCCTTCATGATCTCGGTGACGTCCGAGGAGGGCAGTCGCCCGAAGGCCCGCTCGGCGGACTCCTCGCGTGGAATCAGTATGTCGTCGACGAAGGCCCTGGCCCGGTCACGCAACTCGATCTGTTCGTCCGACAGCCGTATCAGCGACATGCCGCTCTCCCCAACGATCCCTGACTGGTGACCCAGTCAAATAGGGGAGCGATCATCCTGTCAAGCCACCGGCACCGACGCGATCACCAGAGCTCAGGCGGGGAAGGTCGACCGTTCCACGCCGACCTCGCGGGCCGCGGCGATCCGCGCGTGCTCCAGCAGCCGCCTCCGCGACATCGCCCCGGAGTGCAGCGTGTAGCGGACCACGAGCCCGTCGAGCATCCCGTCGAGCCGTTCCGCCGCCCCCTGCGGGTCGTCGCAGGTGAACTCGCCGGCCTTCATGCCCTCTGAGATCACCTCGGTCAGGATCTCGATCCAGCCGCCCTCGAGCTCGAGCAGGATCTCCCGGACGTGCGGCTCGCGCACCCCGAGCGCCCACGCGTCGAGCCAGAGAATCCAGCTCTGGTCGGAACGCGAGTTCGGGATGTAGAAGCGCAGCACCCGGTCGAGGCGCTGAATGGCCGTGCCGGGACCGGCGATGATCTCCCGCAGCCGCCTGACCTCGCTCTCCGAGGTCGCCCGCAGCATGGCGGTGATCAGGTCGTCTTTGGTGGCGAAGTGGTAATGGATCAACCCGCCACTGACGTTGGTCGCTTTCGCGATGTCGGAGACCCGGGTGCTGGCGAGTCCTCGCTCGAGCACCACACGCCGGGCGGCGTCCAGCAGTTCGGCCCGGCGCTGATCTGCCTGATCGGCCCGGCTGCTCCGGGCGCCCTCCGCGCTGCGCACCCGGCAACTCTACCCCAGCACCGCCTCGCGTCGACGACACACCTTGACTGCTGACTGGTCGACCAACCAGTGTGGAGAGGGTGAGACCCGCGCGCCTGCTCGCTCCCCGCTCGGTCGCCGTCGTCGGCGCTTCGACGCGTCCCGGCTCCTACGGGAACCAGGCGGTCGCCAACCTGGTCGCCGCCGGTTTCCCTGGTCCTGTGTACGGGGTGCACCCGACCGCCCGCGAGGTCCACGGCGTGCCGTGTGTGCCTGCGATCGGCGACCTGCCCATCGCTCCCGACGCGCTCGTCATCGCCACTCCGGCGGCCACCGTGCCGGACCTTCTCCGCCAGGCGGGGGAACGAGGGTGTGGCGGTGCGGTCGTACTCGCGGCCGGTTTCGCCGAGATCCCCGAGGGCCGGACGCTCCAGGACGAGCTTCGCCAGACCGCGCTGACCCACGACCTTCCGGTCTGCGGCCCCAACGGCAACGGCATCGTCTCCGTCGTCGGCAGGGCGCCCCTGTGGGGCGACGCCTACCTGCCCAGACGGGCCGGCCCGGTGGCGCTGATCTCCCAGAGCGGCAACGTCGCGGTCAACGCCCTGCTCAGCAGGCGCGCGCTGCGACTGCACACCGTCGTCTCCTGCGGCAACCAGGCCGTCCTCACCGCCTCGGACTATCTCACCGCCCTGGCCGAACTCGACGGCGTCACCTCGGTCGCGCTCTACCTGGAAACCGAAGACGCGGGTCTGCCGGAGGCCTTGGCGCTGTCTGCGGAACGCGGCATCCGGGTGGCTGTGCTGAAAGCGGGCTCCAGCGAACTGGGCGCCGCCGCCGCCGCGGCGCACACCGGCGCCGTCGCGGGCGACCACCGCGTCCTCAGGGCGCTGATCGAGGAGGCGGGAGGCGCCTGGGCGCGCAACCCCCACGAACTCCTCGAACTGGCCAAAGCGCTGGGCGGCATCGGCCGGCAGAGCCCTGACGCGATCCGCATCGAGCCGGGCCAGGCGTGGGGCAGCCGTCGTCCATCAGGTCAGGGCACGTCATTCGGGAAAGCCGACCAGCCGGGAGTTCTGGTCGTCACCTGTTCCGGGGGCGATGCCGCCATCGCCGCCGACGAGGCCGCTCGGCTGAAGGTGCGGCTTCCGGCGCTCAGCGCCGTCACCGGTGAAGGACTGAAAGGCCTTCTCCCCGATACGGCCACTGCGGCCAATCCCCTCGACTACACCGCCGTCATCTTCGGTGAGACGCGGAGAACCGCCGACATCATCACCACGGCCGCGAGCGACCCGTCGATCGGCGTGGTCCTCGCCTACTACGACCGCCCCGCCGAGATGGATGCCGACCAGGCAGAAGCATGGGACGCCGCCCTCGACGGCATCACCCTCGCGGCCGGCAACCTCGCCGTCCCCGTCGTGGTGGCCGCGACGCTCCCCGAGCTCATGCCGGAGGCCACCGCCGAACACCTCACCGACCTGGGCGTGATCCCCGTGGCCGGCCTGACCGAGGGCCTGGTCTGCGCGAACGCCATGACCGCCCACCTCGACCTGCGCCGCATCAGCGAGATCGCCATCTGTTCCCGTCAATCCCAGGAAAACCGCACCTCACTCAGATCAGGCCAAAGCGGCCGAGCCTCGTTGAGGTCGGACCCAACGGGCCAAAGTGGGGGCTCACTCGGATCAGGCTTCTGGCTCAGAGAAGTAGAGGGCAAGGCCTACCTCAAGGCCCACGGCATCGCCGTTCCCCGTGGCGCTGTCGCCGCCGACCTCCCCCAGGCCGAGGCGCTCCTCGACGAGCTCGGCACCGTCGTGGTCAAGGTCGACGGGTCCGACATCCGTCACAAAGCCGCTCAAGGCGGCGTCATCCTCGGCGTCTCCACCCACAAGGACCTCGAACGGGCGCTCAGGCAGATCCCGCCGCCCGTCCTCGTCGAGGAGATGGTCCCCCTTGGCGTCGAGGTGATGATCTCGGTCAGGTACGACGCCGTCACCCCGGTCGTCGTCATCGCGCTGGGCGGCGCCTGGGTCGAGGTGTTCGACGACGCGGCCGTCATCCCGCTCCCCATCACTGCGGATCGCGTGGCGAAACACGTACAGAGAATGAGAGCCGCCAGGATCGTTCCGGACATCGCGACACTCGCCCGGACCGCCGTCGCCGTAGCCGAGATGACCCGTCAGGAAGGGTTCGTGTTCGCCGAGGTCAACCCCGTCATCCTGCGCGGGCGGACCGCGACGGCGGTCGACGCGGTCATGTGCCGAGCGCGCCCTGCAGGTCCATGACATGGTCCTGCGTCTGCTGCAGCAGGGGACGCAGGGCTTCGGCCACATCGGGGAGCCCGAGTTCGATCGCCTGCTCGACCCGCTCCCGATACCGGATGAGCTGGTTCTCCTCCAACTCCAGGTCGAGCCGGAGAGCTGCGGCGCCGTCGGGGGTGTCGGGGATCGGCGGGACTTTGACCGAGGGCACCCCGCCGAGGAAGTCGATCTGCTGGGCCAGGGCCGAGGCGTGCTCGAGCTCCTGCGTCATGTGCGCCCGCATCTCTTCGACGATGGGCTGGTACTCGGCGCCCTTGATGGTCGCCGCGTGCTGGGTGTACTGGACGATCGAGCGGTATTCGCTCTCAAGGTCCTCGTTCAGGAGCGCGATGAATGCCTGTTTGTCCATGCGCCTCCGGCTACCCCTCGTTCGCGCTCCGACACCACCCGGGCCAGGCCTCTTAGCTGGGCGATCGAGGTCCGCACGATGTCCACGCTGCTGTCGGGATCGTCCACCCATCGCACGGGCACCTCGTGGATGCGCAGGCCGCGCCACTGCGCCTTGAGCAGGAGCTCGGTGTCGAAGAACCAGGCGTCGTCGGTCACGTGCGGAAGTAATTCGCGCGCCACCGAAGCGCGCAGCGCCTTGAAGCCGCACTGCGCGTCGGTGAACTCCGCGCCGGCCGAGCGCAGCAGCCGGTTGTAGGTGCGGGAGATCAGGTCGCGCCGCCGGCCGCGGATGACCGAGGAGCCGGGCGCGAGGCGCGTTCCGACCGCGATGTCAGCTTCCCCCGACAGCAACAGCGTGACGAGCGGCACGAAGGCGTCCAGGTCGGTGGACAGATCGATGTCCATGTACGCGACCACGTCGGCCTCGCTCCACGACCAGGCCTCACGCAGGGCCCGACCGCGTCCTTTGGCCTCCAGCCGGATTGTCCGAACATTGTCCAAGGATCTGGCGACCGACCAGGTCGCGTCCGTGGAGCCGTTGTCGGCCACGGTCACCTGAACAGGAAAGGGACATTCCCGCTTGAGATGGTCGAGCAGTGTCGAGACGCTCGACGCCAGCACCCGTTCCTCGTTGTAGACGGGCAGCACGATCTCGATCACGCGGCGGATCCGGGGAGTACCACCGTCACCGTCGTCCCGCCGTCCGGGCCGCTCGCCAGCGACACCCGCCCGTCGGCCGCCCGCACCCCCTGCGCCACGATCGCCAGGCCCAGACCCGATCCGGGCAGGCTGCGCGCGGCGGGTGAGCGCCAGAAGCGCTCGAAGACATGGGGCAGTTCCTCGTCGGCGATGCCTGGGCCCTCGTCACGGACGGTCAGCTCGCCGTCCCGCAAGCGAACGGTCACCGTGCCCCCTTCTGGGCTGAACTTGACCGCATTGTCCAGAATGTTAACCGCCGCGCGCTGCAGCCCGCGCACGTCCCCGCACACCCGCCACGGGGACAACTCCACGTCGAACACCAGCCCGGGGCCGCGCCGCCGGGCGCGGTCGACGGCGGCGGACACCACGTCCTGGAACTCCACCTCGGTGGAAGCGCCGGCGGTCTCCGCGTTCCGGGAGAGTTCCAGCAGATCGGCGATGAGGGACGACATCTCCTCGAACTGTTCCTTCACGCTGACCAGGAGCCGGCGTTTCGCCTCCGCCTCCAGCGGACGGCCGGTGTTCTCGCTGCGGAGCAGCAGGTCGATGTTGGTACGCAGCGAGGTCAGCGGGGTGCGCAGCTCGTGGCCGGCGTCGGAGACGAGCTGGCGTTGGCGGTCCCTCGATGCGGCCAGCGCCGAGGTCATCGTGTTGAAGGCGGCGCCCAGGCGGGCGATCTCGTCTTTGCCGTCGACGGGGATGCGGATCTCGAGGTCCTCGGTTCTGGCCACGTGTTCGACCGTGCCCGTCAGGGAGGCCACCGGGCGCAGGGCCGTACGAGCCAGCGATCGGCCGGTCAGCGCGGCCCCGAGCACCCCGGCGGCGCAGACCCCGGCGAGCACCAGGCCGAGCACGCGCAGCGAGGTGTCCATCTCGCGGGTCGATCGGAACACCGTCAGCGCGGTCCCGGGCTCGAACGCCCTGGTCTGCGCGATGACGGGCGTCTGGTAGTGGCCACGCAGGATGCCGTCACGCACCACCGGAGGGCCGGCCGAGGAGCACAGCGCCCGCTCCTCAGGAAGCGGGTCGAGCGCCGACGATCCGCCCTGGCAGATCGACCCGTCGGAACGGACGAGCTGCCAGCCGCGCCCGGACGGGTCCCACGGCTGGTCACGGTCCTCCTGGCCGCAGCGGGCGAGCGCCTGGGCGACCTGGTCGTCGCGCACCGGGAACTGCTCCAGCGATTCGATGAGCTGGTCGCGCATCTGGTCACGGACGATCAGCCAGCTCGCCCCGGCGCAGACGGCGATGGCGACGGCCACCGCCACCGCGATCACGATCGTCACGCGCCGCCGCAGGCTCACGCCGCCGCCTTCAGCACGTAGCCGACTCCGCGGACCGTGTGGATCAGGCGGGGTTCCGCGTCGGCCTCGGTCTTGCGGCGCAGGTACATGACATAGACGTCCAGGGAGTTGGACGACGGTTCGAAGTCGAACCCCCAGACCGCGCTGAGGATCTGCTCCCGGCTGAGCACCTGCCGGGGATGCGCCAGGAACAGCTCCAGCAGCAGGAATTCGGTCCGGGTCAAATCAAGGGGCCGCCTGCCGCGCCGGACCTCCCGGGTCGCCGGGTTCATCCGCAGTCCCTCGAAGGCCAGTTCGTCGGAGACGGGCGCCACCAGCGCGCTGCGCCGCAGCAGGGCCCGCACCCGGGCCAGCAGTTCGTCGAGTTCGAAGGGTTTGACCAGGTAGTCGTCGGCGCCGGCGTCCAGGCCGGAGACCCGGTCGCCGACGGCGTCGCGGGCGGTCAGCATCAGGATCGGCACGTGGTCGCCGGCCGCGCGCAGCCGACGGCACGTGGTCAGGCCGTCGAGGCGCGGCATCATGACGTCGAGCAGCACGGCGTCGTAGGACTCACGCTGGAGTTCGGCCAGCGCCGCCAGCCCGTCGGAGGCCAGGCCGACCCGGTATCCCTCGAATTCCAGGCTGCGCCGCAGCGCGTCGCGCAGGGCGGGTTCGTCGTCCACTACCAGGAGCCGGGGTGTTTCGTCCGTCACGTTCATACCGTAACGACCGCCTCTGAGAAGACCCTTAACGTCCCAGAACGGCCATCGCCGCGTTGTGACCGGGGATCCCGCTCACCCCGCCGCCGCGCCGGGCGCCCGCACCGCACAGCAGCAGGCGTTCGTGGACGGTCTCCACGCCCCAGCGGCCCTCTTCGGCGTAGGGCCAGGACAGGTCCTGGTGGAAGATGTGGCCACCCGGAAGCCCGGCGTCGTGTTCGAGATCGACCGGGGTCTTCGCCTCCAGGCACACCCCTTCCGGACCGGTCAGCAGCACGTCCTCGATCGGTTCGGCCAGGACCGAATCCATCGAGACGAGGGTGCGGCGAACCGCCTCCTCCTTGGCCCCCGGCCGGTCGAACAGCCGGGCGGGCATGTGCAGGCCGAACAGCGTCATCGTCTGAGCGCCGGATCTGCGCAGGTCGGCGCCGAGGATCGAGGGGTCGGTCAGCGAGTGGCAGTAGACCTCGGCGGGCGGCAACGTGGGGATCTCCCCCGCCGACGCCTGCCGGAAGGCGAGCGCGAGCTGGTCGCGGCTCTCGTTGATGTGGAAGGTGCCGCTGAAGGCCTCGCGCGGGTCGACCGAGCGGTCCTTCAGCTCCGGCAGCCGCTTCAGCACCATATTGATCTTGAGCTGGGCGCCTTCCGGCCGCTCGGAGGGCTCCTCCCCCAGCAGTCGCGCGAGCGTGAAGGGGGGCAGGTTCGCGAGGACCTTCCCGCCGGTCACGGTGTGCTCGCCCGTCTCGTCTCGGTACGTCACCTCGCCCGTCGCCGGGTCGATCGCGACCACCTCGGCGTTCACGCGGATCTCCGCGCCCGCCTTCGTGGCGATGGCGGCGAGCCCGCCCGTGACGGCGCCCATGCCGCCCACGGGGACGTTCCAGTCGCCCGTGCCGTCACCGATGACGTGGTAGAGGAAGCACCGGTTCGCCAGCAAGTCGACGTCGGGGTCGGCGAAGGTGCCGATGAGCGCGTCGGTCAGCACCACCCCGCGCACCACGTCGTTGGCGAACAGCTCGTTCACCACCTGGCCGATGGGGCGTTCGAACAGATCGGTCCAGGGCGCCCCGACCAGCTCCTTGAGGCGCTCGCGCGGGAGCAGCGGCTCGATCAGGGTGGGCGCGATCGCGGTCGCGGCGGCGGCCGTCATGGCGTAGAAACGACGCCAGGCGACGATCTCGTGGCCGCCCCCGGTGATGTTCGCGAACGAGGCGGCGGTGCGGTCCTCGTCGCCGCCGTCCACCAGAAGACCACCGGTTCCCACCGGGGTGTACGACGAGAAGCGCCGCCGCCGCAGATCGAGCGGCAGCCCGAGGTCTTTCACGACCTTGGAGGGCAGCAGGCTGACGAGGTAGGAGTAGCGCGACACCCGGGCCTCGACGCCCGGGAAGGCCTGGGCCGAGACGGCCAGGCCGCCCACATGGCCGAACCGCTCCAGCAGGAGCACGCTCTTGCCGGCTCGGGCGAGATAGGCGGCGGCGACCAGGCCGTTGTGACCGGCACCGGCGATGACGACGTCGAACATGGTGAATCCCCTCGTTTCGTGGCTGGACGAAAACGGAGCGGGGCTAGAGACCGGTCTGCCAGTGGGGCTGCGGCTGGGACACCATGCCCGCACCCTACATTTGTGAGTGCTCTGGTACCACCTGCGACGTATGGGGAAATTTCAAATGATCAAGCGTTCCGAGGAAGTGGCGACGGCGCTCGCGGAGGGCCGCCCCGTGGTGGCACTGGAGTCGACCATCATCTCCCACGGGCTGCCGCAGCCCAGGAACCTCGAAGTGGCGCGTGAGCTGGAGAATCTGGTGCGCGCGGGTGGAGCGGTGCCGGCCACGATCGCGGTGCTCGACGGGGTCGCGCGCGTCGGGCTGACCGACGAGGACCTGGTCCGGATCGCCACCGAGCCGGGCCTGCGCAAGCTCGGCTTCCGCGACCTGCCGCCGTGCGCCGCGCTCAAGCTGAGCGGCGCGACCACGGTCTCGGCGACCTCGTTCCTGGCCGCGCGGGCCGGCGTCCGGGTCTTCGCCACGGGCGGCCTGGGCGGGGTGCACCGGGGCTACACCTCGGTGCAGGACGAGTCGGCCGACATCGACACGCTGAGCCGCACTCGCATCACGGTCGTCTGCGCCGGCGTGAAGTCGATCCTGGACGTGCCCGCCACGCTCCAGCGCCTGGAGACCCGGCAGGTCACCGTGGTCGGGTTCCGCACCGACGAGTTCCCCGGCTTCTACCTGCACACCTCCGGCGAGCCGGTCGACTGGCGCATCGAGAGCGCCGAGGAGGCCGCCGGCATCATGCGCGCCCAGGACGCCTTCGGGGGCCCGGAGACCGCGCTGATCGTCGCGAACCCCGTACCGGAGGACGAGCAGCTCGACCCGGCCCTGCACGACCGCGTGCTCGCCGACGCCCTGCGCGCCGCCGAGACCAGCGGGGTGACAGGTCAGGCGATCACCCCCTACTTGCTGGAATACCTGGTCGAGGCCACCCAAGGCGCCTCACTTACCGCCAACCTCGCGGCAGTACGCGGAAACACCCGCCTCGCGGCGGAAATCGCGTCATCCTGGACGCCGGAGATCTGAGGGACATGGGAGGCCTTTTGGTGATCGGCGATGTCGTGACCGATGTCGTCGCCCTCCATCGTGAGCCGGTGGCCACGGGCACCGACACCGAGGCCGACATCACGTTGCGGCCGGGCGGCTCGGGCGCCAACACCGCGGCGTGGGCGGCCCATCTGGGCGCCGACGCGCGGCTGCTGGCCCGCGTCGGGGCCGACACGGCGGCATGGCACCTGAACGCGCTGAGCGGCGTCAGAACCCATGTGACCGTCGACCCCGCCCGCCCCACCGCCGTCGTGATCGCCATGGTCGACGACGCCGGCGAGCGGTCGTTCCTGACGAACCGGGGCGCGGCGCGGCATCTGGGCCCAGGCGACTGGACCGACGCGCTGCTCGACGGCGTGAGCTGCCTCCACCTGTCCGGCTACCTGATGTGGACGCCGGAGGGGCTGGAGCTGGCCCGCGTCGCGATGCGGGCCGCCAAGGACATCACCGTCAGCGTCGATCCGGCGTCGACCAGGTTCCTGCACGAGTTCGGCGCCGAACGTTTCGTGGCCGAGACACGGGCAGCAGATGTGATCATCCCCAACCGGGACGAGGCACTCGTGCTGACCGGAGCCACCGAACCCGAGCAAGCGGCCGAACTCCTCGGCGGCATCTATGGCACAGCGGTTGTGAAGCTCGGCCCGGCGGGCGCGCTTCTCGCCCAAGACGGGCGTATCGTTGCTCGGGCCGGTGCCGTCGCGGCGGGGCCGGGTGACCGCGTCGTTGACTCCACCGGCGCGGGAGACGCGTTCGCGGCCGGGTTCCTCACGGCGCGACTCGCGGGTTCCACCGGTTCCGAATGTCTCGAAGCGGGCTGCCGCGCAGGCAGGCGGGCCGTTGGCCTCGTCGGCGGCCGTCCCCCGGCCGTCAAGAACGCATCTGAGCTTTACCCTATTGACACCAATTGATAGCTTGCGGCGTAAGCTGCACCATTAGCAACAAGCGTCACTCTCGGGAGGGTGCGGTCAACCGATGGACGCCGAGTCAACGATCTGCCTGAGCGATCTGGTTCCCGCCCTGCGCTGGAGCCGCCCCCAGCAGGTGGCCGAAATACTGGCCGATCCACGCCTCCCCGGCGGCTGGTGGGGCTCCGTCGCGCTGGGCCGTGCCCTCGGCACGACCGGAGTTGACTGGGTCTGCGAGCGGCTCGCCCGGCTCGCCGTGACCCATCTCGATCACCTGCCGCTGACCGACTTCATGCCGGCCCTGCAGGTGCACACCGTCGACCGGCAGCTGCCCGGCTGGCCCGACCCCGTCCGCTCGGTGATCATCGGCCTGGGCGGCTGGCAGCGCCTGCGCCGTCTCACCGCCGGCGACCTGGCGGCGCCGTCGTCCGCGGCCTCGCCCGAGACGGTGCTCACGGCGGTGTTCCAGGAGATCTTCGCGCACATCCGCATCGAGATCCCCGCCGACGCCGCCGCGCAGGCCCCCGCCCCGCAGCCAGTACAGCAGCAGGCCCCCAAGCAGCAGCCGGTGCAGCAGCCCGTGCAGCAGAAGGCCCCGGCCCAGCCGCTGTCGGCGCCCGTGCCGGCCGTCGAGGAGACCGGCATGATGGCCGCGATCCCGGCGCGCGGCCGGGTCAACGGCGTGAAACCGCCCCTCAACGGCACGCCCCTCGTGTCGGGCCCGCCGAAGGCGAAGGAACCCGAGCCCGCGCCGCTCAACACGGCCGAGCACCCGATGGTCGGCCTGGTCGAGCACCTGTTCCGCGAGTGGAACCAGCTGGAGCGCGCGGTCGCCGCGCAGCGCCTGTTCGCCGCCGAGCCGATCAGCCTCCGCACCCTCGCCCACGAGCTGGGCGTCGACCGTGAGCTGCTGTCGCAGGCCCAGCGCACCGCCGAGGAGCGGGTGCTGATGTGGCTGCGCTCCCCCGACTCCGCCGCCCTGACGGGCCACCTGTTCGGCCTCACCGAGTGGCTCGGCACCGCCGCCACCCAGGAACAGCTGATCGCCGCCGACGCCTCCCACCCGATCGAGGTCCCGGCGCTGCGTACGCCCCTGTGGCGCGTTTTGGTGACCCTCATGCCCGACCGCCGCCTGCAGGACGGCTGGCTCGTCGTGGGCGACCTGGGCGGCCTGCGCGACCGCACCCGCCAGCTGCTGTCGGCCCACGCGGCCGATGCCGACGTCATCGAGCTGCTCGGTCAGCTCGGCATCCGTTCCCACTCCGCCAAAGCTTGGATGGAAGCCCTGCCGAAGAGCCTCACGAACCCGTCCTCCGCCAACGGCGGAGCCCCCGTCGGCGACGCCCCGCTGCCTCGCCGGACCCCCGGCGCCAACGGCCACCCGGCCCGTCCGGCGGGCGTTCCCATACCGAAGATGGCGCACAGCGGACCCGACCCGCAGACCGCGCTGGCCGCGCTCAACGCCCTCACCGGCGGCGCGCCGCGCCCGCACCTGGTGCCCAGCCCGCGCAGCACGCCGAGCCCGGCGTCCGACCCGCGCCGCTGGCAGCGCATCGACGTGACCAGCGGGCACCTGCGCGGTGAGCCGGTGGCGGTGCCGGAGAACTACGCGGCGCAGCTGGGCATGCGGCCCGGCACGCTGCTGTCGGTGACCGGCCCCGGCGACAACGCCGTTGTGCTCGTGTGGCGCGACCGGCAGCCGGTCTTCGACTCGCTGCAGCCGGTGCTGATGCGGTTGAACGCGCGGCCGGGCGACTCGGTCTACGTGACGGTCGACGGTTACCGGCTGGACGCGCAGCTCACGTCTTAGGACGGAGCAGTTTGCGGTAGTAGGTGGCCGACACCTCGTAGCCGGTCGCCTTGTAGAACTCGGCCGCCCGGCGCGTGGCCAGCGAGACGTATCCGGCGTCGCGGCTACGCGCCCAGAGTTCGAACTCCCGCAGCAGGTGGCGGCCCAGACCGAGGCGGCGGAACCCGCTTTCGATGATGGCCTCCTCCACCCACGCGACCCGCCCGTTGGCGAACAGCGTCAGGTGGGTGAACCCCAGGAGATAGCCCCGGACCGTGCCGTCGACGGTGGCCACGAGGAGACGCGCCTCCTCGTTCTCCAGGAGCTCCGGGAACGCGGCGTCGAAGGAGGCCCTTTCGGGCCGGAATGACACGGCGAACTCCCGGGCCAATGCGAAGATCTGCTCCGCATCGGTCTTCTCTGCTCTGCGAAGCTGGAGATCACCGGACGTCATGAGGCGACTCTAGGATCCGCCCGACCTGCACGTCCATCACCGGGATGCGGTCACCCGGCTACTCAGCCCACCCGAAACGCCCGCCTTAACGGAAGTTTAAGCAGGTGGGAAGTGGTACGTCCGGCCACGTACCACTGGTGGTAATGGTGCCAAACTTTCGCACTTATCCAAGCAGGATGGAGTCGCCCTCGACCTTGATCGGGACCTCCGGGAGCGGCGTGGGAGCGGGCCCGCCCTGGACCGAACCGTCGGCGATCGAGAACTGCGAGTTGTGGCACGGGCAGACGATCTTGTCGGCCTCGATGGTCTTCACCTTGCAGCCCTGGTGGGTGCAGATCGGGCTGAAGGCCTTGTAGGTGCCGGCCTCCGGCTGGGTGATCACGGCCTGCTCGGTGATCACGCCACCGCCGACCGGAACATCGGCCGTCGCGGCGATGGCGGCGCCACCGGCCGCGGGGGCGCTCTCCGCCGGAGCCGCCGCGGAGGTGTCGGCGGGGGCCGGCTCGGCGGCCGTGGGCTGCTCTCCCGAACACGCCGCGACCGCGACGCCGACCCCGGCCAGCGCGGCGGTGCCGATGGCGCGGCGACGAGTGAGGTTCAAGTCCACTTTGATGCCCTTCATGTGGGTTGCTGGATGTCATACACAGACAACCAGCAGCCGGGAGCGGACCCGAACGCTTGATCAGCTTTCTAAGGATTAATTAATCGTGGTCAGAGGCCTCCGAGGCCCAGTTCACGGGCGATGAGGAGGCGCTGGATCTCGCTCGTGCCCTCACCGATCTCCAGAATCTTGGCGTCCCGGTAGAAGCGGCCGACGGGGTATTCGTTCATGAAGCCGTAGCCGCCGAAGACCTGGGTGGCGTCGCGGGCGTTGTCCATCGCCGCGTTGGAGGCGACCAGTTTGGCGATGGCGGCCTCCTTCTTGAACGGCAGCCCCCGGAGCATCCGCTCGGCGGCGTGGTAGTAGGCCAGGCGGGCGGTGTGGGCGCGGACCTCCATGTCGGCGACCTTGAACTGCATGGCCTGGTAGTGGCCGATCGGGTGGCCGAAGGCGTGGCGCTCGGCGACGTACCGGACCGACTCGTCGACGCAGCCCTGGGCCAGGCCGACCGAGAGGGCGGCGATGGCGATCCGGCCCTCGTCCAGCGTCTGGAGGAACTGGGCGTAGCCCCGGCCGCGCTCGCCGAGGAGGTTGTCGGCCGGGACCCGGCAGTCGGTGAAGGACAGCTCGCGGGTGTCGCTGGAGGACCAGCCGACCTTCGAGTACTTCTCCGAGACTCCCAGGCCGGGGGTGCCGGCCGGGACGATGATCGTGGAGATCTCGGGCCTGCCGTCGGGCCGCCGCCCGGTGATCGCGGCGACCCCGATGAAGCCGGTGATGGAGGTGCCGGAGTTGGTGATGAACGCCTTCGAACCGTTGATCACCCATTCGTGCCCGTCGAGGACGGCCGTGGTCCGCATGCCGCCGGGCACGTCGGAGCCGCCGCCGGGCTCGGTCAGGCCGAACGCGCCGAGCAGCTCACCGGCCGCCAGCCTGGGCAGCCACTCGTCCTTCTGCGCGGCGGTGCCGAAGCGGTGCAGCGGCATCGCGCCCAGGGAGACGGCGGCCTCCAGGGTGATGGCGACGCTGGAGTCGACCCGCGCGAGTTCCTCCAGCGCGAGGCAGAGGGCGAAGTAGTCGCCGCCCATGCCGCCGTTCTCCTCGGGGATGGGCAGGCCGAACAGGCCCATCGCGCCCATCTTGCGGACGATCTCGTAGGGGAACTCGCCCTTCTCGTAAAGATCGCCGATGACCGGGGCGACCTCGTCCCGGGCGAACGCCTCGACGGTTTCGCGCAGGTCTTCGTGGTCTTCGGTGAGCATTCAGGACTCCTGGGTGAGCGCGCGGACCACCGCGCTGGGGCTGGGCCGGCCGAGCTTCCCGGCGAGCCAGTGGCTGGTGGCGGCGAGGGCGCGGAGGTCGACGCCGTGGCGGATGCCGAGGCCGTCGAGCAGCCAGATCAGGTCCTCGGTGGCGAGGTTGCCGGTGGCCGACTTGGCGTAGGGGCAGCCGCCGATGCCGCCCGCGCTGGCGTCGATGACGGTGATGCCGTGGCGCAGGGCCTCGACGACGTTGGCGAGGGCCTGGCCGTAGGTGTCGTGGAAGTGGACCGCGAGCGGCCTCTCCCGGGGGAACGCGTCGAGCAGCGCGCCGACGTGCCCCGCGGTCGCGACGCCGATGGTGTCGCCCAGCGACAGTTCGGCGCAGCCGAGGTCGAGGAGCCTGCTGCCGACGTCCACGACCTGACTGATCGGGACGGGGCCCTCCCACGGGTCGCCGAAGCACATCGAGACGTAGGCCCGGACCGTGAGACCGTTCTGCCGGGCTCTTTCCACCACCGGGGCGAACATGTCGAACTGGGTCTTCAGCGACCGGTTCAGGTTGCGCTGGGCGAACGTCTCGGTGGCGCTGCCGAAGATCGCGATCTCGGTGCAGCCGAGTTCGAGCGCGCGGTCGAGCCCGCGCTCGTTCGGGACCAGGACCGGATATCGGACGCGATCGTGTCTTTTGATGCTTTTCAGCAGGTCTTCGGCGTCGGCCAGCTGCGGGACCCACTTCGGGTGGACGAAGCTGGTCGCCTCGATGACCTTCAGGCCCGCCGTCGCGAGCCGTTCGACGAACTCCGCCTTGACCTCGACGGGGATGATCGTCTTCTCGTTCTGCAGGCCGTCGCGGGCGCCGACCTCGTAGATCGTGACCGCTTCGGGCAGACCCTCGATCCTGTACGTCATTCCCCTGCCTCCACGATCGCGAGCACTTCGTCGAGGGCGACCTGCTGACCGGCGCGGACGCCGAACGTGGTGAGCGTGCCGTCGATGGGCGCGGTGATGGTGTGCTCCATCTTCATCGCCTCCACGATCAGCAGCGGCTGGCCCGCCGTCACCTCGTCACCCTGGGCCGCCTTCACGACCAGGACCGTCCCGGGCATGGGACTGCGGACCGCGCCGTCACCCGCTTGGGCGGCGGCCGACTTCTCCTCGATGGGTTCGTGTCTGGTGATCTTGTACGTCTGGCCTTCGGCATGCAGCCACAAGGTCCCGCCGTCACGGGCTGTGGTGAAACGCCTGGTCAGACCGTCTGGTTCCGGAGCCTCGACGATCTCGCCGCGGACTTCCAGGAGGTGGGTCAGCGGGCGGTGCCGGCCCAGCCGCCAGCCGTCGGGGATGTCCCAGGGGTCGTCGGAGGCTGGTTCCGGCGTGAAGACACGGGCCGCCTCTGTCAGGACATATCCGGGTGTCGGCGGTTCGGTCGGGTCGAGTTCGCGTTCGACCAGACCGGTGTCGAGATGGCCTTTCTGGACCTGGTCGTTCCGCAGGAGTCTCTGGAGGAAGGCCAGGTTCGTGGTCACGCCGAGGATGACCGTCTCCCGTAGCGCCTTGTCGAGCTTGGCCAGCGCCTCTTCTCGCGCGGGGGCCCAGGCGATGACCTTGGCGAGCATGGGGTCGTACCCCGTGCCGATCACGCTGCCCTCGACGATGCCCGAGTCGAAGCGGACCTCAGGCTCTTTGAGCTTGAGGACGCGGCCGGTGCTCGGCAGGAACCCCCTCGCCGGGTCTTCCGCGTAGACGCGGGCCTCGACGGCGTGGCCGTCGAGCTTCACGTCGTCCTGGGTGAGGGGCAGTTTCTCGCCCGCCGCCACTTTGAGCTGGAGTTCCACCAGGTCGAGGCCGGTGACGAGTTCGGTTACGGGGTGTTCGACCTGGAGGCGGGTGTTCATCTCCATGAAGAAGAACTCGCCGGTCGCACCGTGGACGATGAACTCGATGGTGCCCGCGTTGACGTAGCCGACGCTGCGGGCGGCCTCCACGGCGGCGGCGCCCATCTTGGCCCTGGTGGCCTCGTCGAGGAGGGGCGAGGGCGCCTCTTCGACGATCTTCTGGTGCCGGCGCTGCAGGCTGCACTCGCGTTCGCCCAGGTGAATCACGTTGCCGTGGCTGTCGGCCAGGACCTGGATCTCGATGTGGCGGGGGCTCTCGACGTACCGCTCGATGAGGAGGGTGCCGTCACCGAAGGCGGCGAGCGCGGTCCGCGCGGCCGAGGCGAGGGCGTCGGGCAGCTCTTCCGCCGAGCGGACCAGCACCATGCCCTTGCCTCCCCCACCGGCGGACGGCTTGATCAGCGCGGGGAAGTCCCTGAAGTCCTCAAGGCCGGTCGACGCGCCGGGAACGACCGGGACCCCGGCGGCGGCGACGGTCTCCTTGGCGCGGATCTTGTCGCCCATCGCCTCGATCGCCCCGGCGGGCGGCCCGACGAACGCGATGCCGTGGTCGTGGCAGGCCTGGGAGAAGGCCGTGTTCTCCGACAGGAAGCCGTAGCCGGGGTGAACGGCCTGGGCGCCTGTCTTCCGGGCCGCTTCGAGGACTTCGGAAATGCTGAGGTAGCTGGCGATTTTTACCGATATATCGGCTTTATCGGCATGTGTGCTGTCGCCCTCGGTGTAGACGGCCACCGACCTGATGCCCAGGCGGCGGAGCGTCCTGATGACGCGGAGGGCGATCTCGCCCCGGTTGGCGACCAGAACGGTGTCGAACATGGCTCTCACATCCTGAAGACGCCGTAGCCGACCGGCCCCAGCGGTGCGTTCGCGCAGGCGCCGAGGGCCAGACCGAGGACGGTCCGGGTGTCGGCCGGGTCGATGACGCCGTCGTCCCACAGGCGGGCGGTCGAGTAATAGGGGTTGCCCTGGGATTCGTACTGGGCCCTGATCGCCTCCGGATCGGCGTCGCCCACCATCGACAGCACGGTCGCGGCCTGCTCACCGCCCATGACCGAGATGCGGGCGTTCGGCCACATCCACAGGAACCGCGGCGAGTAGGCCCGCCCTGCCATGGCGTAGTTGCCCGCCCCGAACGACCCACCGATGACCACGGTCAGCTTAGGCACCCGCGCGCAGGCGACGGCGGTGACCATCTTCGCGCCGTGCTTGGCGATGCCGCCGTGCTCGTAGGCCTTGCCGACCATGAACCCGCTGATGTTCTGCAGGAAAACGAGCGGAATCTCGCGACGGTCGCACAGCTCGACGAAGTGGGCGCCCTTCATAGCCGACTCGGCGAACAGGATCCCGTTGTTGGCGATGATCCCGACGGGGTGGCCGTGGATGCGGGCGAACCCGGTGACGAGGGTCGGGCCGTACTCCTGCTTGAACTCCAGGAACCGGCTGCCGTCGGCGATCCGCGCGATGACCTCCCGCACGTCATAAGGGGTGCGCGTGTCCGGGGGCACGATGCCGTAGAGCTCGCGGGGGTCGTGTTTGGGGACTTCTGTTTCGGTACGCTCCCACGCCGCCTTTTTGGGAGCGAAGGTGGCCACGATGTCCCGGACGATCCGCAGGGCGTGCGCGTCGTCGTCGGCCAGGTGGTCGGTGACACCACTGATCCGCGAGTGGACGTCGCCACCGCCCAGCTCCTCGGCGGTGACCTCCTCGCCGGTGGCGGCCTTCACGAGCGGCGGCCCGCCGAGGAAGATCGTGCCCTGGTTCCGGACGATCACCGCCTCGTCGCTCATCGCCGGCACATACGCGCCACCGGCGGTGCAGGAGCCCATCACCGCCGCGATCTGCGGGATGCCCTTCGCGGACATGGTCGCCTGGTTGTAGAAGATGCGCCCGAAGTGCTCACGGTCGGGGAAGACCTCGTCCTGCTTGGGAAGGAACGCGCCCCCCGAGTCGACCAGGTAGACGCACGGGAGATGGTTGTCGAGGGCGACCTCCTGGGCGCGGAGGTGCTTCTTGACCGTCATCGGGTAATAGGTGCCGCCCTTGACGGTCGCGTCGTTGGCGACGACCACGACCTCACGCCCACTGACTCGGCCGATGCCGGTGATGATCCCGGCCGCCGGGGCGTCGTCGTTGTAGAGCCCCGTCGCGGCCAATGGGGAGAGCTCCAGGAAGCGGGCGCCGGGGTCGAGCATCGAGTCGACACGGTCTCGCGGGAGCAACTTGCCGCGCTCGACGTGGCGAACGCGCGACCGCTCGGGCCCACCCTTCGCGGCGGTGTCGAGCCGTTCCCGCAGCTCGGCGACGAGCCGCTCATTGACCTCGGCGTTCTTCTTGTACGGCGCCCCGCCCGGGTCACCCGAACTGGACAGAACCGGCCACACGTCAGCCACCTCCTCCTTGGGTTACGGCGCTCACGTTAGTCGCCATTAACATGGGCGTCTACTATGGGGGCTTGTGACCACACCTACCCGGAATCGACGGACCGAGATCCTGGACGCGGCGGCCGGCCTGTTCGCCGAACGCGGCTTCCACGGGGTGTCCATCGAGGAGATCGGCGCGGCGGTCGGGGTGTCCGGGCCCGCTCTGTACCGGCACTTCCGCGGCAAGGAGGCCCTGCTGACCGAGATCCTGCTCGACATCTCGGCCCGGCTGTCGGCGGCCGGCGAGTCGGCGGCTGCCCTCGACCCCTCTGACGCCTTGGACGTGCTGCTCAGAGGCCATATCGAGTTCGCCCTGAGCCACCCCGAGCTGATCCGGGTGCACGAGCGCGAGCTGCACAACGTGCCTGAGGCCGACCAGCGGGCGATCCGCCGGCTGCAGCGTCTCTACGTCGAGGAGTGGGTCGGGGTCGTGCGTGACCTGCATCCGGGGTGCGCGGTCTCGCGTGTACGAGCAGCGGTGCACGCCGTGTTCGGGTTGCTCAACTCGACGCCTCGGAGCGTCGGCGAGCTGGGCCGGGAGGAGATGGCCTCAGTGCTGGAGGTCATGGCTCGGGCGTCGTTGCGGGTAGCTGTTAGCCGCGATTAACATGCGCCGAGCCGACGCCTTTACAAAGTAGATTTCCTGCTCGATGGCACGACGCCGGCCGCTCCCCTTTCGGTCGCTTTGCGCGAAGGCAGGCCGAAGACCCGGCCTTGAAGGCTCGCCCCGGCGCTCCATCAGGGGCGCACCTCCTGGATCGGACGTGCGGGGAGGGCGACGACGGCGCGGCCCGGCGGTGGATCGAGACCCATCCCGGGTGTGCGGTCGGCCCGCCTGCACCTACCCGGTCAGGTGCGGGTCACATAGTCCGTGAGCATCCGCACACGGTCGGCGTGCTTGTCGTGGGCGATGATGATGGGCGGCTCGTTGTAGGCCATCGCGTCGGATGACCTGCGGAGCTTTACGTACTGTCCGCAGGCGTCGATGGCGTAAGGCTCCATGTCGTCCTGGAGCGCGCCGATCACGGTGATGCCGTAGGTCTCGCCGATGCGGCGGAACAGGGCGACGGCCTCCCGGCGGTGTTCCTTGCCGAGGTTGCGGCCGAGTTCGTCGAGGACCAGCGTCAGGTGCTTGCCTCCGCTGGACGCGATCGCCGCCGCACAGACCAGCTTGACCGCCTTCTCGTCCATCAGCGCGGTGTTGGCCCGCCGGTTGTACGGCACGTAGCCCTGACCCTCGCCGCGCTTCCACTTCGGGATCACCCGCCACGACCAGCGCTGTTCCGGGTCGGCGGGGGCGGCAGGGACGGGGAAGTCGAGGGACGCGCCGTAGCCGCCGTAGCCGGTGTCGAGGCGGTCGAACTCCTCGGACACTCGGGCCAGGCGCGCGCGGATGGCCTCCGTCAGGGTCGCACGGTGGACGGCGGTCGACTGGGCGGCCTCCTCTGCGCCTCTCGTGGCGGCGGCGAGGTCGCGGTGGCGGGTCGTGATCTGGGTTTCGATCTGGCGGCGCTGGTGGCGCTCGAACTCCTCCTGGGCCCGCAGGTAGGAACCCAGCGCGTTGCACACCGCCTGGAAGGTGGCCAGCTCCTCGGCGGCGCGGCCGTCCTTGCGGGCCGCGATGAGGTAGGCGAGCTCGTCGGGCAGCTCCTCGCCGTCGTCGAAGGCGCCGCGCAGGGCGGCGTCGAGATGGCGTTCGGCGGCGCGCCACCACTCGTCGGCGCTCAGCTCGTTGTCGGCGAGCCATTCGACCGCCCCCTCGATCGTGCCGCCCCAGTCTCTGACCAGGGTGTCGAGCCCGAGGGCGACCCGCT
Organism: Herbidospora mongoliensis; assembly: GCF_001570545.1. Lineage (GTDB taxonomy): Bacteria > Actinomycetota > Actinomycetes > Streptosporangiales > Streptosporangiaceae > Herbidospora > Herbidospora mongoliensis. The sequence goes on from NZ_BBXD01000011.1 coordinate 304,561, forward strand.
GTGCCTCGATGCGGGCGGCGCCCGCGCGGGCCTCGTCGCGGCGGGCGGCCAGGGCGTGACGGCGGCCCTCCAGGCGGTCGGCCTCGACGTCGCGGGTGCGGGCCCGGAAGTCGAGCGCGGCGACCTGCTCCTCGGCGGCGTCGAGGACGGGGGTGAGCTCGGCGGCGGCGGTGGTCAGCTCGGTGAGCCGGTCACGCTGGGCGGTCAGGCGGGTGGCGAGCTCCGCCAGCCGGTCGGCGGCCTCAGCGCCCTCGACCCGGCGTTCGGCGCCGGTGACACCGTCTTCCGCCTTCTTCACGGCGGCGGCGGCACTCTCCTGCGCCGCGACGGCCCGCTCGACGCGGTTGGCGACGGCTTTGATGCGGGCCTCTCGACCGGTGACCTGCGACTCGGCCTGGCCGACGACGGTCACGCCCGACGACGAGACCACGACAGACCCGGGCAGCGCGGCCAGGGCCTTCGCGGCGGCGGCCATGTCGGCGGAGTCGACCACGACCGCGTCGCGCGCGGAGGCGTCACGGGCGCCTGCCCCGTTCGCGTGCCGGGCGCCGGCGTCGCGGGTCTGTTCGGCGACGTCCAGGGCGTCGAGGAGGCCGGCCGCCGGGATTCCGGCCAGGCCCAGCGCGGTGAGCTGGACGGCGGCCGGGCCGTTCTCGGCGTCGCGGAGGGCCGCCTGGGCGGTCTCGTGTTCGCGGTCGGCGACGCCCAGGGCCTTGAGCGCCTCGGCGTGTACCTTCCTGGCCTCGGTGAGTTCGGCGCGAGCCTGCTCCGGGTCACGGCCGTCGGCGCGGCGGCGCTGTTCCTCCAGGGCGGGGATCTGGGCGCGGAGCTGGTCGGCGGTGTTCTGGGCGACCGCGCGTTCGGCCTCGACGCGGGCGGCGCTGGCCTGGGCGGCGGCCAGTTCCCTTCGGGCGGCCGACAGCGCGCGGTCGAGCGAGTCGTCTCGCAGCGCCGCGATCTCGGCTCTGACCTCGGCGATCGCGGTCTCGGCTGTGTCGGTGGCGGCGTCGAACTCGGCCCGTTGCGCCGTCAGGACGGCCTCGGACCCGGCGGCGTCAGCGGCCCGGCGGGCCAGCCTGCCGCGCCAGTGCTTCAGGGCGTCGGCCAGGCGTTCGCGGGACCGGTCGCGGCGGTCGAAGGCGGCCAGCAGGTGGCGGGACTCGTCTTCGAAGTCGGCCAGGCGCCGGCGGGCGTCGTCGGCGCGGACCCGCTTGGCGTGTTCGTCGCGGCGGGCCTCGCGTTCCTGGTCGAGCTCGGCGTCGAGGCCGGTCAGCGCGGCGATGGCCTCGAAGATGCGGTCGGGCGAGATCTCGTTCAGGGGCTGGGAGAGGAGGTTGGTGGCGACCTTGCTGCGTACCGAGGTCGACAGGAACGACACGCACCTGACGCGGTCGCCGTAGAGGACCTTGGTCAGGTCGCGGGCGACGACGTCGCGCCGCCCGGCGCTCTTGGGCAGCCCCGACCAGATGACGTCGGCGTGGGTGACCCGCTCGGCCTCCGAGGCGGCACTCGCCAGGTGGACGCCCTCGGCCCACCGCACCTCCAGATGCGGCGCCTCCTGGTTGACCCGCACCCACACGGTCACCGGCACCCCGGCCGACGGCACGTCGAAGACCCCGACGATGTAGCCGTGGTCGGCGCTGGCCCACTGCTGGTCGCCGTGGGCGGCCAGCTCGGCGTTGAAGAGAAGCTCGGAGACGGCCTTCGCCCCGGAGGCGAATCGCCACTGCTCGTCGCCCAGCAGCGCTGTGATCGCGGCGATGAACGACGACTTCCCGGCCCCGTTGGAGTCTTTCGGCCCGGCCCCCGCGACGACGACGAGCGTGCCCGGCACGATCGGGACGGTATGGGTCGACAACCGCGAGATGTTGACCGGCTGAAACGCCACCAGCACCCGATCGCCGACGATGTTGTCCTGCGGCACCCGCACCGGCCGCACGTCATCGATCGGCACGACGACCTGGAACAACCCGGAGGCCCCGGGCTCCCCCGGCTTGTCCCCACTCAGATCGACGACCTCAGTCATCCCCGCCCCCTTTCCGAACCGAACCGAACATCCATCACGCCACCTCGTCCGAACCCTGCGGCTCGTGGCGGCGTCGCTTGCCCCTGATGGCGACCGCCAGCGGCGTCTGCGGACCGGCCGCGAGGATGAGTTCCTCCTGCAGCCGCGCGCGGGCCGCCCGGGTCAGCCGGTGGAACTGCGGCCCCGGCACGTAGCCGCCCGCGCCTTCCTCGCTCGTCTTCTGCTGGGCGATCAGGCCCGCCTGGCGGAGCGACCGCAGCGCCGCCTCCAGCTCACCGATGGGCAGCAGGGTGCGCCGCCGCAGTTCCTCGGTCGCGACCGGATGGGGCGACAACCAGGTGTCCTCCCCCAGCAGCCCTTCCGCCCGGGGGATCGCCACCGTGTGGACCAGCACGAGCGCCAGCACCGCCCGCTCGGCCTCCGGCAGCGAGGTCACCCGGTAGGCGTCGGCGTAGCCGGAGATCCACGAGTCCTTCCGCTGGAGCAGCACCCGCCCGCGCCGGGCCAGCATCTCCATCAGCGCCCGCCGCAGCGCCGGATCGCGCAACGCCGCGAACCGCGCCTCGTGCACCGGCTCGGCCGCCGTCTCGACCGCGACGAACGCCGCCACGAGCTCGGCCCTGCGCCGCTCGTCGAACGCCCCGAGCAGGTCGCCGAACTCCTCCGGCCCCTCGTCGCGCGACTCCACGACCGGGGTCACCTCACCTGAAGGCGCGGGCGCGGCGATGCGCCGCATCAGCTCCCGCAACTGAGCATGGCCGTCGGCGGTCCAGAGCACACAGCGCGGCCCGAGCCGCAGAGTCCCGTCTCCGGCCAGCACGATCCAGCCGGTGTCGTGGAGCCGCCGCAGCGCCCCGACGGCCCAGCTCCGCACGGAGTCGTCGGTCCGGCCGACCATCGTGCGATAGCAGGCGAGCACGTCGTCGACCGCCGCCACCACGCCGGGCCACGGCTCGGCGTCGAGATCGGCCCAGCACATGCGCAGACAGCACGCCAGCACCCGCCGCGTCTCCCCCGCCCGCTCCACGGGCGAGGACGCGATCTGGTATTCCTCCAGCAACGAGGGCGACGCCCCGTCGGGCCACACGGGCACCCCGACTGCCCCTACCCGGACGAACCCGGGCGGCACGGACCCGGTCAGCGCCACCAGGCCAGACGATCGCGCCTCAGCATGAAGCTCACCCATGAATCCGGCCCTCACCCATCGGTTCGCTCCAGACGGCCGTGCGACAGCCAGCTCGGCCGCCCCGCGGGATCGGCCGTGAGCGTGTCGGACCAGGCCAGCCGGTAAGGCGCCTCCGGATGCAGGTCCGCGGAGGCCAGGTCGGCGAGCACCCGGCGGATCGTGGACCAGTCTCCTATCAGCACCTCTTCCAGGGCCACGGCCTGCCGATCCCCCAGTAGCGACTCGGCCACCTCCGCGAACCGCCCGGGGGCGGCCGCCGTGAGCGATGACGAAGCCCCGTCGTCGGGGAGAGCCGAGCGAGGTGGTGCGGGACGCACGGGCACCGGGCGGGGTGCCTCGTCGACGGCCCGGACGATCGCGCCGGGGTCGTGCCACGGTGCGGCGGCGTCGAAGACGAAACCTTCCAGCACGTCGGCGAGCCGTTCCCTCGACGCCGTCTGGGCGAAGGTTCGCCAGGTCTCCGCCGGCAGCAGCGTCAGGTTCCGGGTCGTGCCGGCCGAGTCGGCCAGGCGGCCGGCCGCGCGGCGGGAGGCGTCGCTGTAGGCGTAGATGGCCGAGCGCAGGTCGGTGCAGACACGGTCGAGGTCGGGCCAGCGGGTGAGGATCGTGGTGTGCAGGCTCTGGGCGCGGCGGGCGATCTCCTCCGTGCCCCACAGCTTGGGGGCCTGTTCGCGGAGTTCCTCGATCGTGCCCGTGGTCAGGGTCACGAGTTCCAGGGCCCACAGGCGGAAGGCGCGGGACAGCATGTCGGCCGATCGGCGGGCCTGGTCCATCGTCGTGCGGGGGCCCGCGACGGTCAGGTCTTCCAGCGCCAGCAGGCGGTGCATCTCGCTCTGGCCGCCGTCGTCCATCATGCGGCGGATGAACATCAGGCCGACGACCGAGGTGAACGACGCCCGATAGCGGAGCTGGTTGGGTTTGGGGAACACCTCACGGATCGCGCCCAGGCCGCGCAGGACCCGGAGCCGGTTCTCGAACTGCTCGACGGGGTGGGCCCGGCACGCGTGGCGCATCTGTTCGTGGGTGAGCCACTCTTCGCCCGCTTCGGCGAACGCCGCGAACAGGGTCTCGGCGATGTCGACCAAGGCGGGGTCGTCGATGACGGCGCCGCTGTCGCGGGCCAGCGCGGCGAACATCCTGCGGTAGGTGACCAGCACCGCCTCGTCGGACAGCGCCGAGTCGAGTGTCTCGGGAAGCACGCGCCCCACCGTAGGGCACCCCTCCGACATTCCGTGTTCCTAAGATCGACCCGTGAACGATCCATGGCCGAGGCGGGCCGCCGCACAACTCCTCGACCGCCCGAGGACGGGCGTGCCCGAGCTCGTCAGAGAGCTCCTGGCCGTACAGGCTCAGGATTCGAGGGCGGCGGCGCTCGCGCTGCGCGCCCGGGGCGCCGGGTTCACCAGGCACGATGTGCAGGAAGCCATCGAAAGGCGAGAGATCGTCCGGGCCTGGGGTCCGCGGGGCACACTGCACCTGATCAGGACCGATGACCTGCCCTGGCTGCTCTCCCTCACTCGGTCCTCGACAGCGACGATCGCCAGACGGCTCGCCCAGCTCGGCGTCACTGGCGACGACCTGGCGGAACGCGTCGAGAAGGCCACTTTCGGGCAAGGGCCCCTCACCAAGGCCGAACTCGGTCAAAGACTCAAAGCGGAAGGCCAGGCGATCGTCCATCTGGCCGCTGTCGCGGCCGAGCAGGGCAGGCTGGTGCTCGGTCCCGACCGGAACGGCAAGGCCACCTATGTCCACACCGCAGATTGGCTCGGCGCGCCGATCGCCTTCGAGCCCGACCGCGACCGCGCGCTCAGGGAGCTCGGCCTGCGCTACGCGCGGTGCCATGCCCCGGCCACGCCCGAGGACCTCGCCTACTGGTCGGGGCTCAGCCTGAAAGACGCGCAGAGTGCCTATCAGGTCGTACCGGAAAAGGAGCCGTGGGAAGGGATACGGCTACTGCCCGCATTCGATGAGTTTCTGCTCGGCTGGAAGGAACGTGCCCCGATGACCGTTCCACCGGCCACGATCGCCCCCGGTGGGGGAATCATCCGGCCGGCCATTGTCAAGGACGGAACGATCATCGGCACGTGGTCGATCGAGCGAAACAAAGTAGTGACGAGCGCCACAATTCCACTCGATCGTGAAGCCGCCGAAATCACGACTTTTCTTCACATCACCAGCAAATAGCCGCCGTATCCCAATGCCACCAGGGACACCACGAAAAACAGAAACACCCAGAATGCGCCGGGGACCCGGGTCAGCCGGGCGAGCTGGTCGGCGTCGGAATCGGGGGCCCGGCCGCGCCGCCGCTTGCGCTGGAGTTCGAGGATGGGGCGCACGCCGCCCAGCATGAGGAACCACGCCGCGCCGTAGGCCACCACGCCCTGGACGTCGGGCGGCGCCAGCCACGACACGCAGAACACCGCGCCGCCGACGGCCAGCAGCGAGACCACCCCGAACACGTTCCTGATCAGCAGTAGCATGCACGTGAGCAGGCCGAGCACCAGCCAGAGCAGCAGCGTCACGTGCCCGGCGTCGGTCAGCCAGGCCGCGCCCAGGCCGACGAGCGAGGGGGCGATGTATCCGGCCGCGGCCGTCAGCACCATGCCGGGACCGGTCGGGCGGCCGCGTGTCAGCGTCACCCCGGAGGTGTCGGAGTGGAGCCGGATGCCGCGCAGTTTGCGGCGCGTCAGCACGGCCACCAAGGCATGGCCGCCCTCGTGGGCGATCGTGATCAGACCCCGTGACAGGTGCCACGTCTGCGGGTATGCCACGATGCCGAAGGCCACGACTCCCGCGACCGCGATCACCCACAGCGCGGGCGCCGGGTGGGTGTCGATGAGCTGGTTCCAGAGGGCTTTCAGGGGGGCCACCTTCTGAGGCAGATTCACAGCGCGAACCACAGCGGCCTACGGCCGTGAGCGTCTCGTCCAGGGAGAAGCCTAGGGGCTTTGGCACCTCAGAGGATTGATCCGAGTATGGGGGGATACCGTCACCGTGTGGCAAAGCTTCGAATGCGGACGTGGATGAGACGTGACGCCTCCCCCGAGGCCTCGATGGACCCCAGAAAGCCCGAAGACATCCTGGTCAAACAGAGTGTCATCGACAACGCCATCTACCTGAACGGACACCGGGTCGACTCACCCCTGTCCCTCGCGGGCGCGTTCGCCTCACTGCGCGCCAACCCGGGCTCGATGGCGTGGATAGGTCTCTATCGCCCCGAGGACAGCGAGCTCCTCAAGGTCGCCGAGGAGTTCGGGCTGCACGACCTCGCCATCGAAGACGCCATCGTGGCCCACCAGCGGCCCAAGGCCGACCGCTACGGCGAGACCCTGTTCATGGTGCTGCGGGCGGCCAACTACCTCGACGCCGAGGAGGAGGTCGAGTTCGGCGAGCTGCACGTCTTCCTCGGCCCCGACTTCGTCATCACCGTCCGCCACAGCGAGGCCCCCGACCTCTCGCTGGTCCGCAAGCGCATGGAGAACGACCCCGACCTGCTCCGGCAGGGTCCCCAAGCCGTTCTGTACGCGATCATGGACGCCGTCGTCGACGCCTACGCCCCGGTCGTGGCCGGCCTGCAGAACGACATCGACGAGATCGAGGTGCAGGTCTTCGGCGGCGACCCGGCGGCCCCCCGGCGCATCTACGAACTGTCCCGCGAGGTCATCGAGTTCCAGCGGGCCACCGTGCCGCTCGCCCAGATGCTGGAGGGGTTCATCCAGCACGCCCCCAAGTTCGGCGTCGACCCGGAGTTGCAGAGCTACCTGCGCGACGTGTCCGACCACGCGATCACCGTCACCGAGCGGGTGGCCGGGTTCCGGCAGATGCTCCAGGACATCCTCATCGTCAACTCCACCCTGGTCGGCCAGGCCCAGAACGAGGAGATGACCAGACTCACCAGCGCCAGCATCGCGCAGGGCGACGAGGTCAAGAAGATCTCCGCGTGGGCGGCCATCCTGTTCGCGCCCACGCTGGTCGGCACGATCTACGGGATGAACTTCGACCACATGCCCGAGCTGCACTGGGCCCTCGGCTACCCGTTCGCGGTGTTCCTCATGGGATGTGTCTGCGTCACGCTCTACCTGGTGTTCAAGGCGCGCGACTGGTTGTAAATCACATCGACATCTTCAACTATCGAGATATATCTTTGAGAATATCTCGATAGTTGGAGGCTTCGTCATGCCTGTTCCCCCCATACCATCCCTCCTCCAGGTCAGACGGGGTAACGTCCGGGCCGCGCTGCTCGCGCTGCTGGCCGAGGAACCCCGCAACGGTCACCAGATGATCGAGGAGATCTCCCGCCGCAGCGGCGGCGTCTGGCGGCCCTCCCCCGGCTCGGTCTACCCGTCGCTCCAGCAGCTGGAGGACGAGGGCCTGGTCGTCGCCGCGGAGTCGGCGGGCACCCGCGTCTACCGGCTGACCGACGACGGCCAGGCGGCGGCGACTAGCCGTACAGGACCCGATCCCTGGACCGAAGTGGCCCAGAGCCTGACCGAAGACCGCCACGAGATGCGGCTGCTCTGGGGTCAGCTCGCCGAGGCGTTCATCCATCTCACCCAGGTCGCCACCGACGAACAGGTGGCCCAGACCAAGAAACTGCTGAAGAACACCCGCCGGGAGATGTTCCGCATCCTCGCCGGTGACGACGACGAGGAAGGAGATCGATGAACGCCGTCGAGGTCACCGACCTGAAGAAGTCCTACGGCAAGGTCGAGGCGGTCAGGGGCGTCAGCTTCGATGTCGCGCACGGAGAGGTGTTCGGCTTCCTCGGCCCGAACGGGGCCGGCAAGTCCACCACGATCAGCATGCTCTGCACCCTGATCAACCCCACCGGCGGACGCGCCCGCGTCGCCGGCCACGACGTGGTCGGCGAACGCGACGAGGTCCGGCGCAACATCGGCCTGGTCTTCCAGGACCCCACCCTGGACTCCTACCTCACCGCCGAGCAGAACCTCCGCTTTCACGCCGAGCTCTACGGCGTCCCCAAATCGGCCGTGGGCGACCGGCTCAAGCAGGTCATGGAGATGGTGGCCCTGTGGGACCGCCGCGACAGCAAGGTCAGCACCTTCTCGGGCGGCATGAAGCGCCGCCTGGAGATCGCCCGGGGCCTGCTGCACTCCCCCCGCGTGCTGTTCCTCGACGAACCGACGGTCGGGCTCGACCCGCAGACCCGTTCGGCGATCTGGGGCTACATCAACAAGCTCCGCCGCACCGAGGACATCACGATCTTCATGACCACCCACTACATGGACGAGGCCGAATACTGCGACCGCATCGCGATCATCGACCACGGTGAGATCGTCGTCATCGACTCCCCCGAAGCGCTGAAGGCCAGCATCGGCAAGGACAGGGTGCAGATCCACACGTCCGACGACCAGGCCGCCATCGCGGCGCTGAAAGAGCGGTTCGACCTCGACGCGGGCGTCCACGACGGCGCGGTGACCTTCGCGGTGGCCTCAGGAGAGGAGTTCGTGCCGAAACTGTTCGCCGGACTCGGGCTGCCGATCACCGGGGTCAGCGTGCACCGGCCGACGCTCGACGACGTGTTCATGAACTACACCGGCTCGACGATCCGGGACGCCGAAGAGGAGTCCTCCGGGGGGATGAACCAGATGATGAGAGCGAGGCTGCGCCGATGACGACGACGGACATCGCCGAGGTCCGGCTGCCCACGGGCGGCCTGGCCCACGACGTGCGCGCGGTGAAGGTCGTGTTGCGGCGCGAGATGCTGCGGTTCGTCAACGACCACACGCGGCTGGTGTCCTCGCTGGCCCAGCCGATTCTCTTCCTCTTCGTCCTCGGTACGGGTCTGGGCTCGATCGTCGGCAACGCGATCCCCGGCGTCGACTACCGGACCTTCATCTACCCCGGGGTGCTCGCCATGACGGTGATCACCACGGCGATGTTCTCGGCCGCCTCGATCGTGTGGGACCGCGAGTTCGGGTTCCTGCGCGAGATGCTGGTCGCGCCGGTCAGCAGGGGCGCGATCGTGCTCGGCAAGTGCCTGGGCGGGGCCCTCGTGGCCACCGGGCAGGGCGTGATCATCCTGGCCATGGCGGGGTTGGTCGGGGTGCCGTACGACCCCGTGCTGATCATCACGCTGCTGGCCGAGATGCTGCTGGCGGCGTTCACGATCACCGCGTTCGGCACGCTGCTGGCCGCCGGGATGAAGAACATGCAGACGTTCTTCGGCATCATGCAGATGGCGATCATGCCGATGATCTTCCTGTCCGGCGCGATGTACCCGCTGTCCAACCTGCCGGCCTGGCTGCACATCCTGACCGTGATCAACCCGCTGACCTACGCGGTCGACCCCATGCGGCAGGCGGTCTTCGGCCACCTGACCGTGGAACCGCACGTCGCGGCCGTGCTGAACCCGGGGATCACCTGGTTCGACTGGCGGCTGCCGATCTGGTTCGAGCTGGTCCTGGTGGCGCTGATCGGGCTGGCGCTGTTCCAGCTCGCGGTGGCGCGCTTCAGACGTACCGAATAAGAAAATGCCCGGGACGCGTGGGGTGTCCCGGGCACTCTCATGTACGGGTGTTACTTGACGGGCACCCAGTCAGACTTGCTGTTGCTGGGCTTGGTGTCCTTGTCGCCCTCGAAGAGGACCTTCCAGTCACCCGACTTCGTGGCCGTGGCCGTGGTCGCGAACTCGCCCGAGCCGTCGGTCCACGCGGTCTTCACGTAGGTCCACTTGCCCGACTTCGCCTTGAACCAGACGGCGACCTTGCCCTTGTAGCCGTCCCAGCGACCGTGGTCCCAGGTCTGCAGCTCGCCGATGAGGGAGAGCTTCTTGCCCTTCTTCACCGGTTCGGGGGAGGCGTTGAAGTCGACGACACGGCTGGCCGCATCGGGCTTCGGCGGGCGCGGCCTGAACACGGTGACCTGGTCGCTGTCGCTGCTCGAGCCGTGGGTGAAGCCGCGGACGCCTTCGTACTCGGCCTTCCACCAGCCGGACTTGAAGGCCTTGACGCGGACGGAGAAGTCACCGCGCCAGTTGGTGCGGTCCCAGGCGACGCGCTTCCAGCGGAAGGAGCCCTTCTCCTTGAACAGGATGGTCACCTTCTGGTTCTTCAGGCCGTCGTGGCCCTTGGAACCGTTGATGACCAGGCGCCCCGACGCGGTCAGGACGGAGCCGAACTTCGCCGGCTCAGGGTTGACACCGAACCTGACGATGTCGGTGGACCAGACCTGGACCACCTTGAATTCCTTGGTGGCCTCGGTGACGCCGCCATCGTTGGTCGCCTTGACGACCAGCTTCCACTCACCGGCCGACTGACCGCGGCCGAACGGGAACGTTCCGGAGTACTTGCCGTCCGGAGTGCCCTCGGGCTTGGTCAGGGTGAGGGCCTCGGCCTTGCCGCGCCGGGGCGCGATCGTCGCTTCGACGTTCTTGGCCGCCTTGCCCACCACGAAGGTGAACGTCGCGGTGACCTTGTCACGACCGGTCACGACCACGGGACTCGGGCTGATCGTGAGATCGGTGACGGTCGGCTTGTCCACCGTAGTGGCGTTCGCCGCGGAACCGGTGGCTAATCCCACCGATGCCACAGCCGCCGCGAGAATCACGGCGCTGATGCGTTTCAACATGCGGGTGGTTTCCTTCCCCCAGAGTGTTGAACGCGCGACATGAGGGTGCCGCGCTTTTCCTAACTAGTAGACGGCTTTTGTGGCCAAATGGTTTGATCGCCTGACACGTTGTCATGAAAACGTGTCAAATGTGGCGCGTATGCGCAAGGGGCAGGACGGCACCCGCGAGGTGCCGACATAATCGGGCATGTGGCGCGGGACACTGTTGAGACGCATTTCGCCGAGGTCGTCGGGGCGCTACGCCCCCCGGCAGAGAAGGGTGACCCGGAGCTTCCGGTCAGACCAGGCTCACCACTGACCGGGACACAGGCCAGAAGGGTGTATGACGCCCAGCTCGCCAGCCGCCTCTGCGATGTGGCCGCGCGCCGCCTGCGCGAGACCGACCTGGGCTACTACACGATCGGCTCGGCCGGTCACGAGGGCAACGCCACCGTCGCCCTGGCCCTCAGGGAGACCGATCCTGCCCTGCTCCACTACCGATCCGGGGCCTTCTACCTGGCCCGGTCGGCGCAGGCGGGGCGGGTGGCCAACGAGGGCGTGCGCGACGTCCTGCTCGGCCTGACCGCCTCGGCCGAGGAACCGATCTCCGGTGGACGTCACAAGGTCTTCGGCCACCCCGACCTGGCCGTCATCCCGCAGACCTCCACGATCGCCAGCCACCTGCCCCGCGCGGTCGGCGTGGCGTTCGCGATCGAACGCGGCCGCCTGCTGGGGGCGCCCGGCACGTGGCCCACCGACGCGATCGCCGTCTGCAGCTTCGGCGACGCCTCGGTCAACCACGCGAGCGCCCTGTCGGGGTTCAACACCGCGGCCTACGGCACCTATCGTGGCCTGCCGCTGCCGATCCTGTTCGTGTGCGAGGACAACGGCATCGGCATCAGCGTCCGCACCCCGCCCGGCTGGGTCGAGGCGTCGCGGCAGGGCCTGATCGAATACTTCACCGCCGACGGCTCCGACGTCGCCGAGACCTACGAGGCCGCCCTCCGCGCGGTGGCCCACGCCCGCGAGAACCGGGCGCCCGCCTACCTGCACCTGAAGACGGTCCGCCTGATGGGCCACGCGGGCTCCGACGTCGAGATCGGCTACCGCACCCGCCGCGAGATCGCCGCCGACCTCGATCACGACCCGCTCGTGGCGACCGCCCGCCTCCTCGTCGAGGCCGGCCTGGAGACGCCGGAGGGTCTCCTTTCGCGGTACGAGGCCGAGCGCGACCAGGTGCTCAGCATGGCCGAGGAGGCGTCCCGCCGCCCGAAGCTGACCAGCGCCCGCGACATCATGGCCCCCCTCTCCCCACGCGACCCGGTCGTGGTCGCGACGGACTCGGCCCGGTCGTCACCGGAACGCGAGGGAAGCTTCCGGACGCTCCCGGAGGACGAGGGCCGCCTCACCCTGGCCCAGGCGATCAACCGGACCCTGGCCGACCAGATGATCCACGACCCCGGCATGATCGTCTTCGGCGAGGACGTGGCCCGCAAGGGCGGCGTCTACGGCGTGACCCGCAACCTCGTGCGCCAGTTCGGCACCGACCGCGTCTTCGACACCCTGCTCGACGAACAGGCCATCCTGGGCCTGGCCCTCGGCTCCGGCGTCTCGGGCCTGACCCCGGTCCCCGAGATCCAATATCTGGCCTACCTGCACAACGCCCTCGACCAGATCCGCGGCGAGGCGTCGTCGCTGAGCTTCTTCTCCCAGGGCGCCTACCAGAACCCTCTGGTCGTACGAGTCCCCGGCCTCGCCTACCAGAAGGGGTTCGGCGGGCACTTCCACAACGACAACTCCCTGGCGGCGCTGCGGGACATCCCCGGCCTGGTGGTCGCGGCCCCCGCCCGCCCCGACGACGCCGCCGCGATGCTCCGGACCTGCCTCGCCACGGCCCGCGCCCACGGCACGGTGTGCGTGTTCGTCGAACCGATCGCGCTCTACCACACGCGCGACCTGTTCGACGAGGGCGACAACGGCTGGGCCGCGCCCTACGCCGCGCCTTCGCGATGGGCCGAGACGCACGTGCCGGTGGGACGGGCGCGCTCCTACGGCGACGGGACGGACCTGACGATCGTGACCTTCGGCAACGGCCTCCGGATGAGCCTGCGCGCCGCGGTCCGGCTGACTCAGGAGGAGAAGAAGTGCCGGGTCCTGGACCTGCGCTGGCTCTCGCCTCTGCCGATCGACGACCTGATGCGCTCGGCCGAACTGACCGGGAACGTGCTGATAGCGGACGAGACCCGGCGAACGGGCGGCGTGTCGGAAGCCATCGTGACGGCGTTGATCGACAACGGATTCACCGGCCGGATAGCCCGGGTGACCTCCCAGGACAGCTTCGTGCCGCTGGGCGCGGCGGCCGACCATGTGCTGCTGAGCGAACAGGAAATCGAACAGGCAGCGCACAAATTGCTTTCTTAGCGCGCCCGAACATTGGAAACCACCGCTATCGGTAGCGGGCGTTGCTACCGAGCGGCGGCCTTCCAACGGCTTCCCTTGGGCGGCCAGGCGCGAACCAGCGACGCAAGATCAGCGCAGCCAGGTCCTTAGTTCCAGGCAGGTGAGCCCGGTCCGTCGTCACTTCAAAGTCGAACCGGCCCGACCTTTGCGAACCCGGAGCTGGGTGGGGATGCGGACCCGGAGTTCGGCCACGTGGCTGACCACGCCGACCGCTCGGCCGCCCTCGCGCAGTGAGTCGAGGATGTCGAGGACGTCGTCGAGGGTCTCCTCGTCGAGGGTGCCGAAGCCCTCGTCGACGAAGAGGGTGCCGAGTTCCGCGCCGCCCGCCTCAGCCGCGACGACGTCGGCGAGCCCCAAGGCCAGGGCCAGGGAGGTGATGAAGCTCTCGCCGCCCGACAGGGTGGCCGGGTCGCGGTCGATGCCGGTCCAGGCGTCGAGGACGCGAAGGCCCAGGCCGCCGCCCGATCTGCCTCGGTGGCCAGCCGTCTTCCTGACGTCGTATTGGAGCAGGTAGCGGCCGTCTGACATGTGGGTGAGGCGTTCGTTGGCGGCGTCGGCGACCTGGCGGAGGCGCTCGCCCAGGACATAGGACGACAGGGGCATGTCCCACTGGTTGTCGGATGAGGTGCCGTTGGCGAGTTCGGCCATGCGGCGGGCCAGCCGGTGGCTGCGGTCGGCAGGGGCGCGGCGTTCCTGGGCCCGGGTGAGTTCGCCGGCCAGGGCCCTGAGCTGGGTGAGCCGGGCGGCGGCGCGGTCGCGGGTCGAGACCTGGGCCGACCGCGCCGCGTCGGCCTCGTCGTGGGCCTGTTGCAGAGCGGCGATATCCGGCTCGGGGAGAGCGGCGGCCGCCATCAGCTCGGGGTCGGCGAGGGTGCGGACCACGGCGGCCAGTTCGTCGCCCAGTTCGCGCAGGCGGCGGCCCATCTCGTCGATCTCCGCCGGGTTGCGGCGGGCGGCGGCCACGTCGTCGAGGCCGGTGAAGCCGGCGTCCACGGCGGCGGACAGGGCGGTGTTCCTGGCGGCGGCGAGTTCTCTTCTGGCCTCGGCGAGAGCTTCGGAGACCTCGGCGGCGTGGCGGTAGGCGCCGGTTTCGGCCCGCAGGCGGGTGACGCGGTCGTGGATGGAGGCGTCGTCGCCGCGCAGGCGGTCGAGACGGACTTTCAGCTGCTGTTCCTCTTGGGCGAACCGGCCTCGGGCGGCCTGAGTCTCCACGAGGAGCTTGGTGTCGTCGGTCTCCCGGGACCGGAGGTTCCTGACCTCTTCGTTCAAGCGCCCGGAGGTCCGCTGAGTGGCCAAGAGGCGACCGATGGTGGCTGTCAGGTCCCCGACGACCTGCTCGGCCTTGGCCAACAGGTCTTGAGCTGCGGGGACGTCAGGCCAGACCGCAGGATCCCCGGTGGTCCCCGTTTGACCTTCAGCAGACGAGTCCACGCCAACCTGACCGCTCCCCGCTGGACCTTCGCCAAAAGAACTCACGCCCGGCGAACCTGCTTCGCCGGCACCTGGCTCTCCGAGCTCGAGAGGCCCAACTGAAGCGGCGGCGCGATGGCCCGATTCCAGGGCGGTGCCCCGCGTCGCCGTTGCGACTTGGCGTCTGGCCTCGGCCAGACGATCGGACAGAGCTGTCGCCTCGGTTGCCGCCGCCAGGGCCGCGCTGATCGCAGCGGCCTCGCCGGTCAGCCGGGTTCGGCGGGAGGCGACCGTCTCGCCCGGGTCCAAGGCGGCGGACAGGCGGACCAGGATCCGCTCCTCCTCGGCTCGTGAGGTCTCTTCCTTCGTCTGGAGTCCGCGCAGCGCCAGGGCGGTCTCGGCCTCCCTCTCCCGAGCCACGTCGAGGGCCGCTTCCAGGCGGGTGACCTCGTCGTGGTGTTCCCCCTGGTGGGAGGCCGCCGTCTCCAGTTCGGTCAGGTCGGCCTGGGCCGCGTGGCGAGCTTCTTCGGCCTCGGAAGGGGACAGACCGTCGGACGCGTCAGACGCGCGTTCGTGCTGGTTGGACAGGTGGATGACCGCCGATTCGGCCTCTTCGCGGGCCGACTGGGCGGTGTCGGCCTCGGCCTGGGCCTCTTCCTCGTTGTCGGCCGTGGCCATGCCGGACAGCGGCTCGGCGGGGGCCGGATGGTCGGGGGAACCGCAGACCGCGCACGGGTCGCCCTCGGACAGGCGGCCCGCCAGTTCGGCGGCCATGCCGTCGATTCTGGCCTGGCGGATCTCGTGGAGGCGGTCGACGGCGGCCTGCGCGGCGTCGACGGCCATCCGGCGGACGTCTTCGGCCTCGGCCAGGTCGGCGGCGAGTTCGTCGCGGCGGATCACCGCGCCCAGGCGTTCTTCGGCCGCGAGCAGGCGGGAGCGGGCCGCCGGCAGGGCCGCGGCCTGTTCGCGGCAGGTCGCCAGCTTGGCCGCCGCCTCGGCCAGGAGGCCGGGCAGGGTGGTCAGGCGGTCGGCGAGCTGGGCCTCGACTCCGGCCAGGCGCGCGGTCTCGGTGTCGGCCGCCTCGCGGTCGGCGCGCAGGACGGTCAGGCGGGACTCTTCTGCGTCGAGGGCGTGGAGGCGGGCGAGTTCGTCACGTCGGTCGCGTTCGAGGGCGGTGAGCTCGGATTCGTCCAAGCCCGGATGGCCGGCAGCGGTGCGGGCGGCGACGGCCTCGGCCAGGTCGGCGGTGATCGTGTCGCGGTGGCGCACCGCTTCGAGCAGGCCGGTGGCGCGGTCGCGGAAGGCCTCGGCGCCGGGGAGGGCGGCTTCGGCGACCGTGGCGGCGGCGCGCTGTTCCTCGGCCTCGGAGAGTTCGGCGGTGGCGGCCTCCAAGCGGTCGGACATGCTCTGGAGGCGCTTCTCCAGGGTCGCGATCTCGTCGTTGAGGTGGGTCTGTTCCCGGACCACCGCCTGCAGGCGGGCCTCGTCGCCGAGCGCCTCTTCCAGGCGGATCAGCTCGTCGTGGCGGGTGCGTTCGGCCAGGCGGTAGTCGGTCTCGGCCAGACCCCTCGTGGCCGCCTCGAAGGCCGACGACGCGGTGGCGGCGGTCTGCTCGCGGGAGGACAGCTGGTCGAGCAGCGGGACCACCTGGGCCGCCGAGCGCGCCTCGTCGAGGATCGTCTCCAGGTCGGAGCGCTCCTCGGCGCGGGCCTCCAGTTCGTCGCGGCGGACACGGGCCGCCGTGTGGCGGCGACGGCGGTCGGCCAGGTCGCGGGCCTCGGTCAGGCGTTCGCGGGCCAGCCGCAGGGCCTCGTCGGAGACGGCGGCCTCGGCCGAGGTGACGGCGGCCGTGGCGGCGGCGAGCAGGGCGGACGACCACTCCAGCGGGTCGTCGGAGTCGGCGACCTGGGACAACAGGTCGGGTCCCGCGGCGCCGCGCATGCGGTCGGCGCGGGCGCGGACCTCATCGGCCATCTGGTCGGCGATCCGGCCTGTTTCGCGGCGGTGGTCGGCGAGCCACTTCTCCATGTCGGTGAAGACCCGCACGGTGAACAGGCGTTCGAGCAGCTTGCGGCGGTCGTCGCCGGACGCCTTCAGGAACTTCGCGAAGTCGCCCTGCGGCAGCATCGCCACCTGGCCGAACTGGGCGGCGTTCATGCCGAGGAGCTGGCCGATGAAGTCGCCGGCCTCGTCGTTGCGGGCCGTCACCGACACCCAGTCGCCGGCCTTGAACTCCTGGACGATCACCTTCGCCTGCTCCTGGATGGTGCCCTGCCCCCGGAGCTTGGGCCGGGCCCAGGCGGGCGACCGGGTGACGCGCAGGAGCCGCCCCCGGATGGTCGTCTCCAGCACGACATGCGGGCCGGTGCCCGGCGGCGCGTGGTCGCACCGCAGCGATCTCGCGTCGTTGCGCTGACCGGGCACGACGCCGAACAGGGCGCAGCAGACGGCGTCGAGGATGGTCGTCTTGCCCGCCCCGGTCGGCCCGTGGATCAGGAACAGCCCGGCCTCGCCGAGCCGGTCGAAGTCGACCTCTTCCGTGCCGGGGAAGGAGCCGAAGGCCGAGATCGTCAGCCGGTGGAGACGCATCAGGCCATCGTCTCCTTGATCCGGCAGGCCATCGCGGCTTCTTCGAGGATTCGCCTCTCGTCGGGATCGGCGGATTCGCCGCGCACCTCGCGGACGAAGTCGAGCGCCACGTCGATCTCGGGCCGCCCGGCCAGCCGGGCGCGCGCGGGCGCCGCCTCGGGCACGTCGTCGGGGGCGAACTGGAGGTCGACCGTGTGGGGGAAGCGGGCCCGTAACCGCTCCATCGCGGCCTTCGGGCGGACGGGGTCGGTCAGGGTCGCCTGGATCCAGTCTTCCGACGTCGGCAGGGCGAGCAGGTCGTCGATGTGCCCTCGCATCCGGGTGAGCGGGCGGGGCACCGGCGCGGGCACGAACTCCGCCGAGCCGCCCAGTTCGACCAGCCACGACCCCTTCACGTGATCGGCCTCGGAGAAGGAGTAGGCGATCGGAGAGCCCGAATAGCGGACGTGCTCGCTCATGGTCTGGCGGCCGTGGAGGTGGCCCAGAGCCACGTAGGACATGCCGTCGAAGACGCGCAGCGGCACGTGGGACACCCCGCCGACGGTGATGTCGCGCTCGCTGTCACTGGCCGCCCCTCCCAGGACGAACGCGTGGGCCAGCACCACCTTCGAGGGGGCGGCGTCGAGACGTACGCGATCCATGACGTGGGTCATGGCGGCCGTGTGGGTGCGCTCGGGAAGGTTCCACGGAGTGCGGACGAGCTCGGGCTCCAGGTAGGGAATCCCGTAGAAGGCGACGTCGTTCACGACAACGGGTGACCAGGCCTGGTGGGGGTCGGTGCGCAGGTGGATGCGGTCCATCAGGCCGGCGCCGAAGCCGAGCCGGACCGGTGAGTCGTGGTTGCCGCTGATGATCACGGTGTGCACGCCCAAGCCGCGTAACCGCCGCAGCGTGTCGTCGAACAGGGCCACCGCGTCTACGGGCGGGAGCGCCCGGTCGTAGACGTCACCGGCCACCAGTACGGCGTCGACCCGTTCGGACCGCGCCGTCTCGACCAGGTGGTCGGCGAACGCCGCCTGGGCCGAAAGTAGGCTTTCGCGGTGAAATGATCGGCCCAGATGCCAGTCGGACGTGTGCAGCAGCCGCATGGCGCACGAAGCTAACAGGTCTCACCGACAAATTGGGCCTCCCCCGGAACAAGGTCATCACGTAATGACTTAACCTGGCGACCGGGGGGCATCGTAAGGAGGAAGGCACGACTCGGAATATGGATGATCCGTCGAGGAGCGGCCTGATGACCGTTGGGCGGGGCACGCTGACGATTCTCGCCGGTGCCCTGGTCGCGCTACTGGCCGTGATCGGCTATCTCCTTCCGCCGCCCACGTTCGATCCGCCACCGCTGGAACCGCCGGCCGCCTTCCGCGATCTGCCCGCCCAGCCGGTCGGTGAGACGCGCCCCCCGGCCGCCACCTATCCGGTCCAGACCGAGACGATCACCGTGCCGGTGCGGGGTGACAATCTGATCACGACGATCCGCACCCCCCAGGGCCCCGGTCCGTTCCCGGCGATGGTGTTCGTGCAGGGGTCGGGCTCCGGCGACCGGGGCGAGTTCACCTCCCAGGCCGAGTGGCTGGCCCAGCACGGCATCGTGACCGTCGCCTACGACAAGCGCGTCAACGGCTACTCCTTCCGCAGCCGCGACTTCTCGCTGCTCGCCGACGACGCGGTGACCATGATCAAGCTGCTGCGCCAGCGTCCCGGCGTCGACCCGCTGCGCACCGGTCTGTGGGGCGTCAGCGAGGGCGGCTGGGTGGCGCCGATCGCGGCGTCCATGACCCCCGACATCGCCTACACGGTGCTGGTCTCCTCCCCCAACGTCTCGCCGATGCGCCAGGTCGCGTGGGCGCTGAACGAGCAGCTCCTGCGCCTCCACGCGCCCAACGGCGTGCGCGACCTGCTGACCCGGGCCATGGGCGGCGTCGGTTTCAACTTCCTGCGCTACGACAGCGCCCCCGCCCTCCACGGCATGCGGCAGCCCACGCTCGCCCTCTACGGCACGGGCGACCCGTCGATCCCGTTCGTGGAGAGCACCCAGACCCTGATCGACGCCAAGCCCTCGAACAATTACACGATCCGGTTCTTCGCCGGGGCCGACCACGCGATGCGCCGGCACGGCGGGCCGTTCGTGCCCGACTACCTGCCGACCCTGGCCAACTGGATCACCGGCCTGCCAACCCAGTCGCCGGTCAAGATCGCCGGGGCCAAACCGGTGCAGCGCTTCGAGGCCAGCGACGTGCCCGCCGCGCCCTGGTACGGCGGCAGCACCTTCCTCGGCCTGACCCTGACCCTGGCGGCGTTCGGCTACGTCGCGGCGCCGGTGACCGAGATGTTCGTCCGGCTGCGCGGCCGTGACTTCCCGCACCAGACCAACGCCCGCGTCTGGCCGCCGATCCGGCGACGGCTGCGGCGCATGATCTGGGCGAACCTGGCGCTACTGGCCTCGGTGCTCGCGTTCATCATGCTGATCGTGCTGTTCTCGGTGAACCAGGCCGGCGCCTGGCCGGCGGTGCAGTCGGGCTGGCTGGTGGTGCGCGTGCTGGCCGTGGTGATCCTGGCGCAGGTGGTGGGCTGCACGGGCGAGGTCCTCGTGGCGCTGCGCGACGGCTGGCAGACCACCCGGTGGCAGCGGGTCGCGCTCAGCGGGGTGCTGGGCGGCACCGCCCTCATGCTGATCACCGCCGCCTACTACGGGCTATTCGGCATTCCCTGGTAGGGCGTACGCCAGCCAGCGGTCCATCTCGTCGAACACCTGCTTGCGCACCGGCTCGGCCGACAGGACCAGGTCGTGCACACCGCCCGCCACCCGCACCACCGTCACCCGGGGCCCGATCCGGGTGGCATAACGGGTGATGTGCTCCACGTCGAGCACGACGTCGGTGTTGTGCACCTCCGGCGCGAAGTCCTTCACTCGCAGGCTCTGGTCGGAGCAGAGCACCAGCACCGGCGCGTCGACCCTGAGCCCGCCCTGCAGCCGATGGTGGGCCCGGCGGATCGCGGCCAGCCAGGCGGCGTGCACGGGGAACCCGCCCAGCGGCTTCCACTCCAGGTCGTAGTCCCATTCGCCGTCGCGCGACAGGTGGATGCTGTCGCCGTAGATCGTCGAGACGCCCAGCGGGAGCACCGCGCTCGCGGGCAGCCGCGCGAAGACGCCCTTCAGCGCGTCGGCGAACCCCTTGACCAGCACCGGGACGTTCAGGTCGAGGAACGGGCTGTTCAGCATGAGCGCCTGCACGAGGCCCTTGCCGCGCACCCGGTCGGCCCACAGGGCGGCGACCAGGCCGCCGGTCGAGTGGCCGTTGATCGTGAGCTCGTCGTGGTCCTTACGGATGATCTCGACGGCGGCGTCGATCTCAGGGAAGTACTCGGTGACGCTCCGGACGAAGCCCCTCGTCTGGTACGGCAGCAGCGACCGCCCGTATTTGCGCAGGTCGAGCGCGAAGAACGAGACGCCCTGGCTCACGTAGTGATCGGCCAGGTGGGCCTGGAAGAAGTAGTCGGTGAAGCCGTGCAGATACAGGACCGCGCGGCGGGCTCCCGGCACGACCCGGCGGACCAGCGCCGCGACGACCTCGCCCTCCTCGTCGGGCGGCAGGGAGATGGTGATGACGTCATAGTCCGCGCCAAGGATGTCCTCCGACATGGGCGACAGGGTACGCGAACCGGATGAATCGCCTGCGAACTCGCCGGTGTCTGGAAGGTAAAGGCGTTCGGCCCTCCTGGACGGTTCAATGTAATCGTGGCGACACGGTCCGTGACCACTAAATCGAGCTCTTCGGGGATGGGCGTGCGGAAACCAGGTCAGGTGGTCGGATGGGTCGCGTTGTCGGTGCTGTTCCCGGGGGTGGCACATCTGCGGGCGGGCTGGCGGCGTACCGGAGCCTCGGTGCTGGCGATCTATCTGTCGGGCGTTGCGGTGGTCATCACGGTGGCCGTGGTCTCGGGGGCCGATCTTGCCGGGCGGCTGATCGGCCGTCTCGGGTTGGTGGCGGTCATGTCGGGCACGCTCGGCGTGGCCTGGTTCGTGCTGGTGGTGCACTCCTATGTGGTGCTGCGGCCGGGCCGCCTGTCGGTGCGGGCGCAGGTCGTCTCGGGGGCGCTGACCGGGGTGCTGGCGGTCGGGGCGGCGCTGCCGTTCGGGCTGACCGCCCACTACGCGGCCGTGTCGCAGCGGACGATCGACGGACTGTTCAAGAGCTCGGGCGAGGTGCCGGCCCCCGGTGCGCCGTTCGGCGGACGTGAACGGGTCAACATCCTGCTGCTGGGCGGCGACCTGGCCGGGAACCGGGTGGGGGTGCGCACCGACAGCATCAACGTGGCCAGCGTCGACGTGCACACGGGGCACACGGTCATGTTCGGGCTGCCGCGCAACCTCGAAGGGGTGCGGTTCCCGCAGGGCAGCCCGATGTACAACCACTTCCCGTTCGGGTTCCGGTTGCCGTCCGGGCCCGAGGGGGCGCGCGAGGACCTGCTGTTCTCGGTGTGGGAGTACGCCGACCAGCATCCGGAGGTCTTCGGGGGGCGCACCGGCATGGGGCCGCAGACGCTGAAGGAGACCGTGGGCGAGATCCTGGGGCTGCGGATCGACTGGTACACCCTGGTCAACATCGGCGGCTTCGCCAAGATCATCGACGCGATCGGCGGGCTGGAGCTGACGGTCGACCAGAACGTCGTCTACGGCCGCCGCCAGGAGGGCCTCATCCCCGCTGGAACCCGGCGGCTGACCGGCGAGCAGGCGCTGTGGTTCGCCCGGTCCCGCACGTTCTCCGACGACTACGCGCGGATGCGGCGGCAGAAGTGCGTGTTCGCGGCACTCCTCGACCAGGCCGAACCCGCGACGGTGCTGACCCGCTTCACCGAGATCGCCACGGCGACCGAGGGGCTGCTGGAGACCGACATCCCGAACCCGATGCTGGAGCACCTGGTGCCGCTGGCCGCGAAGGCGAAGAAGTCGGGGGTGACGAGCATCCAGTTCGTCCCGCCGATGATCAGCACCGCCACCCCTGACTGGGGGCTGATCCGCACCACCGCCGCACGGGCCATCACCGGAGGGACCGGGGGGCACGGCCCGGCCCGGCCCCCGAAGATCGCCGAGGGCTGCGCACCGGTCGAACCCTGATCGGCGCGTCTCCGCCCAGGTCCGGCAGCCGAAGAGGCAACCGCGGACCGACCGCGAGGAAGCGGCGTGGACCGACCACGAGCAGGCAGCGTGGACCGATTGCCTGGCGCATGGCCCGAGATCGTGAGGCGCCGCATCGTGGCACCACCCTCGTCGGGCCGCGCGGCGGGAGCGGGGGTTGGCGCCGGATGCGGCGAGGGCCGGGCGCGGCGGGCGGTGCCGTCGTAGGCGGAGCCGTAACGGAGAAAAGAAGCTTTAGACCGTAACGGAAAGAAGTTAACGCAAGGCGAAGCTGTCGCGGGCCATGCGCCGAACCCGCTCCTCGTCGACCGTGTGGCCCAGCCCCGGCTGGGTCAGCGGGATGGCGACGACTCCCCCCGAAGCGCCGACCGGCGGGTCGACGATCTGGACGTTCTTCGGCGGTTCGGTCACGTCGCTCGGCAGGGTGCAGCCCGGGAGGGCGGCCACGGCCACGGTCGCGGCGCGGGCGAGGCCGGCGCCCCGGCCGTCGGCGCAGGTGATGTCCCAGCCGGCGCGGCGGGCCCGGTCGTGGGCGGTCTTCACTCTGGCCAGCGACCCGAACAGCGACGGGCGGAGGCTGAGCGCCCGGCCGGCCCGCGCCGCGATCGCCTCGTCGAGCTCGGCCAGCGACCGTGCCTCGACGACGACCGGGATGGTCAGCCGCGACTGCAGCTCGGCGCTCAGGTCGAGGTCGTCGCAGGGCCGTTCGATGCCCACCAGGTCATATCCGGCCAAAGATTCCAGCTGCCCGAGATCTGTGTACGCCCCCCGCGCGTCGACCGTGATCGCGAGCACCGGGTAGGCGGCCCGGATCGCGCGGAGCGGCTCGACGTCCCACCCCGGATGGATCTCGACGGTGACGTGGGCGTATCCGGCTCCGACGAAGCGGTTGACCCCGTCGACCGCCGACTGCAGCGACCTGACGGCGGGCAGCCGGACGGTCGCCATGAGCGAGGTGCGGGTGCCGCCCAGCGCGTGGGCCAGCGGGACGCCGGTCATCCTGGTCGCCAGGTCCCAGCAGGCCATGTCGGCCGCGGAACCGATGTCGGGGAGGTCGTGGGGGGTCTCCCAGTCGACCCCGATCAGGAGCTGCGCGAGGCTCTCCTCCAGCGTGCTCCAGGCCTTGGGCTCGGGGTTGACGACCTCTCCCCACCCCGCCATCCCGCCGTGATCGGTGAGCTTGACCAGGATGCTCTCCGGCCGCCTGCCATAGGGCAGGACCAGCCGGAACACATCGACCTCACGGACACGCGGCACAGATGGTTCCCCCTCCTGTTCTTGAGGCACATTCCCTGCGCGAGCCACGCCGGCCTTCGGCCGACCGCGTCTCGCTCTCAGACCTCCATGGTGACACGGCGGGACAGCAGCGCCCCCGCCAGTGCCATCACCACGAGGAGGGCGAAGCAGACGGCGTACGCACCGGTCGCGGTCAGAACCGCGCCCGTGACGGCCACCGCGGCCACGGTCACCCCCGACTCGCCGACGCTCAGTGAGCCGCTGTTCTTGCCCTCCTCGCCGGGCTTGGACAATTCGAGGACCAGCACGGACAGCGTCGGGTAGATCATTCCGATGCCGAGCCCGGACACCACCCAGCCGATGAACGGCGCCCAGATCGGGACGGCCGGCAGGAAGGCGAGCGCGGTCGCCGAGATCCCCACGGCGACCAGCAGATGGCCGCCCCAGAGCCGCAGAACGCGCCCGCCCGGGTACTTCCCCTGCAACCACGACCCGGCGGACCAGGCCAGCGCGCCGCCGGTGAGCACGAGACCCGCCTCGGTCAGGGTCAGGCCCCGCTCGTTGCGGAGCATGAGCGGGATGAGCACCTCGGCGGCGAAGAACGCGCCCATGCTCAGCCCGCGCAGCGCCACGACGGTCGGCAGGCCGCGGGCCGCCCGCAGCGTCCCGCGTGGGACCAGCATCGGCAGCGCGACCAGCAGCACGACCAGGCCGAGCGCCATCAGCGGGTAGCTGCGGTCGTCGGATCCGTACTGGAGCACCGCCGCGCCCACGGCCGCGCCGGCGCCCCAGGCGAGCCGCGCGGCGAACGGACCGGGTTCCGGCTTCTCCTCCTCCTGCTGGTACGGCTCCCGGGAGGCCAGCCCGCGCCAGAAGATCACCGAAGCCGGGATCGCCAGCACCGCGACGCCCAGGAAGACGGCCCGCCAGGTCCACGCGTCGGTGACCGTGCCGGTGATGGCCGGGCCGACCACCGACGGGAGCACCCAGGCGGCGGCCAGCAGCGAGAAGATCTTCGGGTGCATGGCGCCCGGATAGACCCGCGCGACCAGCACGTAGATGGCCACGTTGAACATCCCGCCGCCCAGTCCCTGGATCAGGCGACCGGCGATGAAGATCTCCATCGTGGGGGCAAGACCGGCGACGACCAGGCCGGCGACGAACGTGGCCAGGCCCGTCCAGAGCGGCTTGTCGGGGCCGGAGACGTCGCCCCAGCGGCCACCGGCGACCGTGCCGATGAGGGCCGCGGCGACGGGACCGCTGAAGGCGAGGCTGTAGAGGCCCCAGCCCTGCAGCTCCTCGCCGATCTCGGGCATGGCGGTCGCGACCGCCAGGTACTCGAACGCGACCAGCACGATGAGGGCGGTGATGCCGATGCTCAGGGCCCGGTAGCGGGCCGAGAAGACCGCCGGTGGTGGCGATGTGGATGTCATGAGGGAAACCATGTTTCGGACATTACGAAGGGGAAGCGTATCGGGGATCGGGCCCTGGCCCGAGAAGGCATGGGACCTTGGACCGATGACCTTTGGTCAGGCGCCTTTGCCCTCGCCGAGGTTGCGTTCGGCCCAGGCGGTGAGGTCGCGGCGTTCGATGGCCGCCGCCATCAGGTCGGGGAAGGCGTCGGGGGTGCAGGCGAAGGCGGGGACGCCCATGGCGGCCAGGGCCGCCGCGTTCTCGTGGTCGTAGAAGGGGGCGCCCTCGTCCGACAGGGCCAGCAGGACGATCACCTGGACGCCGGCCGCCGTCATCGCGGCCACGCGTCTGAGCATCTCGGCCCGGACGCCGCCCTCGTAGAGGTCGCTGATCAGGATGAAGATCGAGTTGGCCGGGCGGGTGATGAGGCCCTGGGAGTAGGCGATGGCGCGGTTGATGTCGGTGCCGCCGCCGAGCTGGGTGCCGAAGAGGAGTTCCACCGGGTCGTGGAGCTGGTCGGTCAGGTCGACGACGGCGGTGTCGAAGACGACCAGGGACGTCTTCAGTGACCGCATCGACGCCAAAACCGCCCCGAACACGCTCGAATAGACCACCGATGCGGCCATCGAGCCGCTCTGGTCGATGCACAGCACGACCTCGCGCTGCACCGACTGCTGTTTGCGGGCGTAGCCGATCAGCCGGGCCGGGACGACCGTGTTGCGGTCGGGGAGGTAGTTCTTCAGGTTCGCGCGGATGGTCCGGTTCCAGTCGATGTCGGCCGGACGCCTCGGGCGGTTGGTCCGGGCGGCCCGGTTCAGCGCGCCGGTCACCGCCGCCCTGGTGCGGTTCTGCAGCTTCCGTTCCAGTTCGTGGACGACCTTGCGCACCACCACCCGCGCCGACTCCCTGGCCTTCTCGGGCATCACCCGGTTCAGCGAGAGCAGGGTGCCGACCAGGTGGACGTCGGGCTCCACCGCCTCGAGCATCTCCGGCTCCAGGAGGAGACGGCTCAGGTCGAGGCGGTCGATGGCGTCCTTCTGCATGACCTGGACGACCGTCGAGGGGAAATAGGTGCGGATGTCGCCCAGCCAGCGGGACACCTTGGGCGCCGAACCGCCCAGCCCGGCCGAGCGGGGCGAGGAGTCGCCGCTGCCGTCGAGGTCGTAGAGGGCGGCCAGGGCGGCGTCCATGCCTGCGTCGTTGCCCGAAAGGCCGCCGAGTCCGCCGCCCGGGGCGTTGTCGGCCTCGCCGCCGAGGACCAGCCGCCAGCGGCGGGCGCGCTCGTCGTCGTTCACGTCCATCAGCTGCTCCCCAGGATTCCCATGACGGTGCGCACGGCCGGGGCGGCGCGGTCGTCGTCGTACACGATGTCCTTCTCGGTGGCCGAGCCCGAGCGGATCCGGCTCGCGATCGAGCGGCGCTCCGGCGGCGCGAAGGAGCCGAAGGTGCGCCGCAGCAGGGGCAGGACCTCGACGAATGCGTCGCCGCGCAGGCCCATGAGCCAGTCGTCGACCATGGCGAGCAGACGCGGGTCGTGGATCAGCAGCAGGCCGCCGCCGGACAGGAACCCCTCGATCCACGCGGCCGCCCGCGCGGGCGGATGGGCGATCGACACGGCCCGCGACATGCGCGCGTCGGCGTCGCCGAGACGGTCGGCGTCGAACAGGATCCGGATGACCCGGCCCTCGACGACGCCCGGCAGCCCGGTGCGGTCGGCGAGGGTACGCAGGGCGGCCAGCCAGCGCTCCCGCCCCTCGTCGAGCAGGGCGGACGCGCTGGTCACGGCGTCGATGTGGGCGGCCATGCCGCGCGCGTTCTCATCATCGAGCCCCGATACGGCGGCCGACAGCCCGGCGCAGACCCGGGCCAGCAGCGACGTGGCGATCACGGCCAGGCCCTCGGCCGGGGTGCCCCGGACGTCGCCGTATCGCTGGGCGCGGACCAGCGCGGGCAGCGCCGCCATGAGGTGCCGGATATCGGTGTCGACGGCGGCCCGGTCACTGATCGCGGCGAGCACCGACGGCAGCGACCCCGGCAGGTCGGCGAGCAGCGCCCGCTCGACGAGCCCGGTGAGGTCGGCCAGCGCGGCCCCCTCCTTGGCGGCCAGCTCGCCGATCCTGGCGACCGCGGCGCTCGGGACGGTCACCCCGAGCGGCGCCGCCTCGATGAGCGAGATGTCGAACTCGGGCCGCCACTGGAGCGCCCAGGCCTCCTTGAACGTGCCCTTCCCCCGCGTGTGCCGGGGTTCGCCCCACGGGACGCCGAGGAGCCTGAGGCGGTGCAGCAGGCGGCTGCGGTCGAGGTCGAGCGGTTTACGCAGGTCGAGTTCGAGTTCGCGGTCGAGCGCCTCGGGCTTGAGCCGGAGGCGCCGCTGCTCCTCGCGGAGGTGCCGCTGCAGCGGCACCATGGGCGTCGAGTCGGGGACGTGGCCGAGCCGCTCCCCCACGACCATCCGCCGCTGGATGAGCTCGACGGGCAGTTCGTCGCCCTCGCACAGCACGGCCCGCGCGGCCTCGGTGACCTCGGCGAGCCCGGCCAGCGGCCGGTTCCGGATGATCGCGAGGCTCTGGGCCAGCCTGACCGACTCGATGACGTGGGCGGACGAGACGGGAATCCCCTCGTCGCGCAGCACTTGGGCGGCGGCGGTCAGCCAGCGCTCGACCGGCCGGTCGGGGGTGGCGAACAAGTGGGAGTACCAGCCCGGGGAGGTGACCCCGGCCCCGTAGCCGCTCCAGTGGGCGAGCCTGCCGTGGGTCCACGGGACCCAGGTCATCTCGGCCTTGACCTTGGGCAGGCCCTTGAGGATGCGGTCGTCGGCGGCGGCCGGCCCGATCGTGGTCAGCGCCGGGACATGCCACGCGCCGCACACGACCGCGATGTTCGTGAACCCCTCTTTCATCGCGACCCGGATGGTCCGCCGCATGTACGCCTCGCGCCGCGCCTCCCGCTCGTCGGGGGTGTATCCCTCCCGGACGGCGGCCATGGCCTCGGCGATGACCTCGAAGGGGGTGTCGCCCCGGTGCTCGACGGCGTCCTCCCACCACCGCTCGGGGTCGTCGTAACCGGCGGCGGTGGCGAGCGCGGCGATGGGATCGATCCGGACAGCCTGCGCCGGGGTCAGACCCTCGGCCTCTTGGACGACATCTCCGGCTTCCACCGAAGCGTGAGCAGAGAAGCGCACCCGTCCCTCGGGAAGGGCGGCCCCGTCATGGGCGATATTTCCGGCATCGATCGGGTCATGGCCAGAGGCCACGACGGCGCCGCCACTGGGCGCTGCGGGGACCTCGCCGGCTCGCCTGCCCGCCGCTTTGGTCTCCGGAACGTCGTCACCCTCGGCGGTGTCGGGGTCCTTCTCCGCCAGTGAATGGGCCGCCGGCAGGTCGCAGAAGCGGGCCGGGATGCCGGCCTCCGCCGCGTACTGGAGGGCCTGCCATTCCGGGGAGAAGGTCGCGAACGGCCAGAAGGCCGCCTTGGTCGGGTCGCCCGGGACATGGGCCAGCAGCGCCACCGGCGGTTCCATGGTCGGGTCGGCGGCCAGGGCGACCAGGCCGTCGGCCTCGGGCGGGCCTTCGATCAGCACGATGTCGGGCTTCAGGCGGGCGAGTTCGGCCGCCACGGCGCGGGCGGAACCGGGGCCGTGGTGGCGGACGCCCAGCAGGGTGATCGTCATCGGGTCAGCCGGCGTCGCGGCAGGCGCGGTAGAAGTCACGCCACTCCTCCCGTTCCCGGACGACCGTCTCCAGGTATTCCTGCCAGACCACCCGGTCGGACACCGGATCCTGCACGACCGCGCCGAGGATCCCGGCCGCCACGTCGGAGGGCCGCAGCACCCCGTCGCCGAAGTGGGCCGCCAGGGCGATGCCGCTGGTCAGAACCGAGATCGCCTCGGCCGTGCTCAACGTGCCGCTGGGCGACTTGACCTTGGTGCGGCCGTCGGTGGTCACCCCGGAGCGCAGCTCGCGGAAGACCGTCACGACCCGGCGGATCTCCTCCATGCCCGCCGGGGTCTCCGGCAACTCCAGGGACCGGCCGAGCTGGGCGACCCGGCGGGAGACGATCTCCACCTCCTCCTCGGCCGTGGCCGGGACGGGCAGCACCACCGTGTTGAACCGTCGCCGCAGCGCGCTCGACAGCTCGTTGACGCCCCGGTCGCGGTCGTTGGCGGTGGCGATCACGTTGAAGCCCTTGGCCGCCTGCGTCTCCTCGTTGAGCTCGTGGATCGGCAGTGTCTTCTCGGACAGGACGGTGATCAGGGCGTCTTGGACGTCGGAGGGCATGCGGGTCAGCTCCTCGACCCGGGCCAACCGGCCCTCTGCCATGGCCCGCATCACAGGGCTGGGCGTCAGCGCCTCCCGTGAGGGGCCCTCGGCGAGCAGGCGGGCGTAGTTCCAGCCGTACCGGACGGCCTCTTCCGCGGTCCCGGCGGTGCCCTGGACCAGGAGGGTCGAGTCGCCCGAGATCGCGGCGGCGAGGTGCTCCGACAGCCAGGTCTTGGCGGTGCCGGGCACGCCGAGCAGCAGCAGCGCCCGGTCGGTGGCCAGGGTCGCGACGGCGACCTCGACGATGCGGCGAGGGCCGATGTACTTCGGGGTGATCACCCCGCCGGGGTGGTCGGCGTCGCCCAGGATGTAGGTGGTCACCGCCCACGGCGACAGTCGCCAGCCGGGCGGGCGGGGCCGCTCGTCGTGCTTGGCCAGGACGGCCAGCTCGTCGGCGTACTGGTCTTCCGCGTGAGGCCGCAGCACGGTGGGGGTCGTCACGAGAACTCCTTGATCATGTCGGAACGGAAGCGGAGCAGGGCGGTGGCGGTCCGCAGTTCGCCGATGTCGGGCAGTTGGTCGAGGTCGTAGTGGCCGGTCGGGTCGAGCCGTTCGCCCGCGAGACGGGCCAGCTCCCCGGCGTTCCACGGCTGGCTGGAGGCGATGTCGGCGACCCGCTGGAGGACGGCGGCCGCCAGCGGCCCGCTCCACGGTCCGGGCACCCCGCCGAGCATCATGATCAGCTGACCGTCGACGTTCCCGGTCCGGACGATCTCTGCCGCCCGCCACGACCGCTCGTCGGGCGGCAGGACGGCCAGCAGGTCGGTCAGCGGTTCGGCGTCGAACAGGGCGCGGGCCCAGACGGGGTCGTCCTGCAGGATGGCGGCCCGGATCCAGCCCATGTGGATCTCCCTGGCCCAGTCGCCGATCGTCATCCGGACGAGTTCGGCGGGGTCGGCGCCCAGGTGGCCGGGCCAGAACCGGAGCGGTGTGTGCGCGATGACCTGCTGCAGCCACCAGCTTCGCGGCCCGGTGCCCGCCGGCGGCCGGGACCTGACTCCGTCGCGCTCCATGACGGAGTCACAGGCCGCCGGCGCGACCGCGGCGAGCCGGGAGCCGTCGCGGGTGAGCAGCCCGGCGGCCCGCCCGGCCATCCGCCTGCCGAGTCGTGAGTCGGGCAGCTTGGTGAGCAGGTCGGCGGCGGCCTGCCGGACCTCCCGGCGCCGGTCGTCGAGGGCCTGCTCCAGGAAGGGCTCGTCGGCCATGGTCAGCCCTTCGGCCAGCACGCCGATGAAAGCGGCCCGGTCGTCGGGGGTCTCCTTGGCCCAGGAGACGTTGAGGAGCTCACGGGCGTCGCCGGGGGAAGCCTGGCGCAGCGCGGCGAGGAAGGCCTGGCGGTCGCCGCGGGTGCCGAACTCCCAGGGACCGTGGTCGAGACCCTCGGGAGCGAGCACGTCTTTGCCGGAACTCTCCTGAAGCAGGTAACTCCACTCGGGATTGAACCCCGCGAGCCAGCGACCCCGGGCCCCTGCCACAGCGGCGAGATCGGCCCGGATGGACTTGTCCCGCGCCCCGGCGGCGAGCAGCTGCGGCAACAACCGCGCCGGAACCCGCAGCGGTTTCCGGGCCGCGAGCTCCAGCCATTCCGGCAGCACCCGGACGAACTCCCCGCCCAGCAGCCTCGCCAGCCGGTCGGCGGCCGGCCCCGGGGCCAGCGGGGTGGTGTCGGCGGGTGCCTCCGCGAGCGGACTTCCACCACCGGGCTGCTCCCCCGCCCGCCGCGCGACCACCTGGGCGGCGGCCTGCTCCAGCAGGTCGAAGGGCGAGTCGGTGCCCCGGCGCTCGGTCCCGACGAGAGCGGTGGAGACCAGCTCATTCCACCCATGACGCCGATCAAGCCGATCAGACGAGCTCACAGGACCACCACCTCGTCGTTTTCGTCCCACGTCGTGAGAGGGCGCAGGCCGTCAGGGGTCCATTCCACACTGACCGTCACCGGGTGGCCGCCCGAGACCGCGATCAACTTCCAGGGATCCCCGGCCGAAGGATGCAGCCGCAACCCCTGGCCGGAATCGCCCAGCAGGCACCATTCCTTGCCGTCGCGGCCGACCCGGGCACCGGTGATGACTAAAGGCCACGATTCGGTCCACGGGTCGCGGGTCAGCACGTCGGCGATCATCTGCGGCACGCCCTCGACGTTCACCCCCGAGGCCGGTGTCTTCGCCGGGACGGCGGTGCCGTAGCGGTCGGCGATGAGGGCCCGCAGGGGCGCGGCGCCCGGGTAGTAGGAGACGTCGGCGTCGACCCGGGTGCCCAGGACCAGGGACGCGTCGAGCGCCTGGCCCGGCGGCGCGAACGACAGCACGAGGGCCACCCGGCCGGTCGCCCTGCCGTGCAGCCAGACCCGGCGGGACAGCAGCCGGTCGCGCTCCTCGTCGCGCAGGGCGATGACCTGCCATTCGTCGCGGATCGGCGGCAGAGCCAGCACCGTCTCCTTGGCCACCTGGTAGCCGACCCGCTGGCGCACCGTCTCGCGGAGATCGCCGGGCAGTTCGGCCGCCCTCCGGTGGGCCACGGCCAGTAGGTGGACCATGGCGTATTCGCCCAGCAGGCGGCCCGGCCAGCTCTCGTCGCGGAAGACGCGGGTGAGGCCGGTGAAGGTGCCGGCCAGACCGGGCGCTTGGGCGTCGACGAGGCGTTTGGCCAGGTCGCTCCACTCGGCCAGGCCCGTCTGACGCGCGTCGGACAGGCCGCTCGCCACCTGGTCGGACAGCCAGCGTTCGAGCTCGGAAAGACCGGCCGCGACGCGCTCCTCGCGCTGTCTGGCCCGGCCTTCGTCCTTCTCCGAGGGCTTCTCGGCGGGCTTGTCGGCCTTCTCCGCCTTCTTCTCCTCGGCCTTCGCGGCCTTCTCGGCCCGCGCGTCGAGCCATTCGGCCGCCCAGGCGGCCGGCGCGTCGGCGGGCGGCACGCCGTCGGCGGACCACAGGAGAAGCAGGCCCAGCGCGTGTTTGCACGGGAACTTCCGGCTGGGGCAGCTGCAGCGGTAGGCGGGCTCGGACAGGTCGACGCACGCCTGGTAGGGCTTCGACCCGGATCCCGCGCACTCTCCCCACAGCGCCGACCCGGACACCCCCATGGCAGACCACTTCCTGGGCGCGCTCACCCCGTTGGCCGCCTTCTGCGAGGCGGCGTCGGGCGCGAGCGCCAGCACCTGGTCTCGACTCCATCGTTCGGTCACGCGCCGCACCCTAGCCAAGCCGGGCGACAAAACGCGCGCCGTGAATCCGCCTGACAGAAGCAGCCTCCGGGTTATGTCGGGGTGACGTGCCATACTCGCAGCGTGGTGGGCCGAAAGACACAAACCGGGCTGGTTGGGCGGGCGCTCCAGCTCAATCGGCTGTCCCGGGTGCTCGACGCCGCGACCGGCCGGATGGCCGGGGTGGCGCTCGTCGGGGGCGACGCGGGCATCGGGAAGACCCGGATCGTCCGCGAGCTGTCGGCGATCGCGCGGGAGCGCGGGTTCACCGTTCTCGTCGGGCAGTGCGCCGAACTGGGCGACGCGATGCCCTATCTGCCGCTCGCCGACGCGCTCCGCAGTCCGGAGGTCGCCTCGGCCCTCGAATCGCGTCCCGTCCTGCGGCGTCTGCTGCCCGGGGTCGACACGGGCGGGCCCGACGCGCTCAGCGGGGCGCTGGCGCAGCAGCGGCTCTTCGGGGCCACGTTGAGCCTGCTGGGCGAACTGGCCGATCAGGCGCCGATCATGATGGTCTTCGAAGATCTCCACTGGGCCGACCATTCGACCCGTGACCTGCTGGTCTTCCTGACCCGCATGTTGCAGCGGGAGCGGGTGGTCCTCCTGGGCACCTACCGAACCGACGATCTGCACCGCCGCCATCCGCTGCGGCCGGTGCTCGCGGAGTTGCAGCGGCTGCCGCTGGTCGTGCCGGTCGAACTGCCGCCGCTCGACGACGACGCGATGGCCAGCCACCTGAGCACTCTCGGCGGCGGGAACGCCGGGCTGATCGGCGGCGTGGTCGGGCGGGCCGGCGGCAATCCGTTCTTCGCCGAGGAACTGTTCGAGGCGGCCGCGAGTGGTGACCGGCTGCCCGCGACCCTCGCCGACCTGCTGATGGCCCGGGTGGAGGGGCTGTCCGACACGGCCCAGCAGGTGCTCCGGGTGGCGGCGGTGGCCGGGCGGCGGGTCGATCACGACGTGCTGCGCGCGGCGGCCGGGCTGGCCGACGGCCCGCTGGAAGATGCACTGCGCGAGATCGTGTCGCGCGGCCTGCTCACCGTCGATCAGCACATCGGCTACGACTTCCGCCACGCCCTCCTCCAGGAGGCCGTCTACGACGACCTGCTGCCGGGCGAGCGAACCCGCCTGCACATGACGTTCGCGGCGCTGCTGACCGCCTCGGGCGGGCGGGCGGCCGAGCTGGCCCACCACTATTCGGCCGCCCACGACGTGCGCGGCGCGTTGATCACCTCGCTGGAGGCGGGCCGCCGCGCGGTCGGCATGGGCGCCCCCGCCGAGGCCCACCGTCATTTCGACCGGGCGCTGGAGGTGTGGGAGCAGGTCCCCGACGCCGACACGCTCACCGACACGACCCGCACCCGGCTCATCCTCGACAGCGCCGCCGCGGCGGCCGACAGCGGCGACAACCACCGGGCCATCGCCCATCTGCGGCGGCTCCGCCAGCTCGTCACCGAACCTCAGCTGGTGGCCGAGACCAACGAACGCCTGGCCTGGTACCAGGCCGACGGCGACGACTTCCACGGCATGGCCGAAGCGGCGCAGGCGGCGGTGACCGCCGTCGACACCGGCCCCGAGACGCCGGTGCTGGCCCGCGCCCTGGCCACCCACGCCCGCACCCTGTGGATCGTCGACCGCATCGCCGACGCCCAGGAGGCCGCCACCCGCGCCCTCGCGGTGGCCCGGCGCACCGGCTCGATCGACGCCGAGACGGCGGCGCTGGTCTCGCTGGGCATCCACTCGGAGGCGCTCGGCGACCTCGACCGGGCCGAGGAACTGCTGTCCATGGCGGCGAGCAAGACGTCCGGCTCGCTGTCGATCCACCTGCGGGCCCGCTTCACCCACAGCCGGATGCAATACGAGCGGGGCGACCTCGAAGCGGCGGCGAAGTCGGCCGAGCTGGGGTTGCAGGTCGCCCGCGAGAACGGCCTGATGTGGAGCACGTTCGGCACCGACCTGCGGTTCCTGCGCTACCTGATCTACTTCGCCGACGGCGACTGGGACATGGCCGAGAAGAAGGCCGCCATGTTCGGCGTCCGGGTCGGCACCCCGCCCGAGGCGATCCTGTCGTCGTTCGCCCTGTTCGTCGAGGTCGGCAGGGGCCACCCGGTGGCGGCCGACCGGCTGCGCTGGCTGGAGCCGTTCTGGGGCGCCGACGACCTGGTGACCTACATGACCCGGGGCATGGCCGCCGAACTCGCCCTCTGGCAGGGCGACCCGGCGACCGCGCTGACGCACGTCGACGCGGTCGTGGCGGTCCAGCAGTCCAACGACTCCGGCCTGATCCGCATCTCCGCCACCGGCCTGGCCGCCCTCGCCGACCTGCCGCCCGGCGACCCGGCCAGGGCGCGCGGCACCGAGTTCGTCGAACGCGCCCGCTACGCCGCCACCCACGGCCCCACCGGCCTCCGCAACGGACTCGGCCCCGAAGGCCGCGGCTGGGCGGCCCGCGCCGAGGCCGAGTGGCACCGCCTGAACGGCACCGCCACCCCCGAGATCTGGGAGCAGGCGCTGGCCGCGTTCGCGGGCGGTTTCCCCTATGAGCAGGCCCGCACCCGCCGGCGCCTCGCGGAGGTCCTGCTGGAACAGGGCGACCGCGCCCGCGCCCGCACGGAGTGGGAGACCGCCGTCGCCGTCGCCGACCAGTTGGGCGCCACCCCGCTGCGCCACGCCCTCGACGTGCTGGGCCGCCGGGCCCGCTTCACCCTCCGCGACCCGGCCGAGCCCGTCCCGGCGAGCATCCTCGACGCCCTCACCGGCCGCGAACGCGAGGTTCTGGCCCAGGTGGCGGCCGGTCGATCCAACCGCGAGATCGGCGAACGCCTCTTCATCAGCCAGAAGACGGCGAGCGTCCACGTGTCGAACATCCTGGCCAAACTGGGCGCGACCACCAGAACCCAGGCCGCCGCCATCGCCCACCAAGAAGGCGTGACCGCCGCCGACTGAACCACACGACGACGCACGCGCCTCAATCAGCCTGTGTTCCACCGTCGTGAGCGCTCCCCACGCCAAGGCCGAGGTCCGCTCGTGTCATTTTTCGTTACGGCTCCCGCCAACCCTCCCAACGCCACGACCACCTGCGCGCTGTGGCAGCCCGACACAACTGGGAAGATCGATACCCTCCAACCGGGTGCCATCGGCTTCCGCCGGCTTCGCCGGGGGCCGCAGGAGCCCATCGAGATCTCCGGGCAGAGTGCCCGGTGGGGGGAGCCGTGATGCAGCAGAAGCCGCCGCTGGCCGAGGAACTCGGGCTGGAGCCGCATCCCGAAGGGGGCTGGTTCAAGGAGACCTGGCGGTCGCCGGTGATGTTCTCGCCGGAGGGCTACGACGGCCCGCGGCACAGTGCCACCGCGATCTACTTCCTCCTCGAACCCGGTGAGGAGTCGGCCTGGCACGTCGTCGCGTCCGCCGAACTCTGGTTCTGGCACCGGGGCGGGCCGCTGGTCCTCACGTTCGGCGGCGACGGTGATCGCCCGGAGACCGGGGAGAGCGTCGTCCTGGGGCCGGACGTCCAGCGGGGACAGCAGCCGCAGGTGCTGATCCCGCCGGGCGTCTGGCAGGCGGCCCGGCCCGCGGGCGACGAAGGCGTGCTGGTCAGCTGCGTCGTCTCACCCGGGTTCGAGTTCGCGGACTTCAGGCTGGACGAGTAGAGACCTGCCCGTGGATGTGCATGTCGTGCCAGCCGTCCGCGTGCAGGGTGGCGCTGCGGAGGGTGCCCTCCAGGGCGTAGCCCGTTCGCTCGGCCACGCGGCACGACGCCGTGTTGGCGACGGCGTGGCGGAGTTCGACGCGGTGCAGGCCCAGGTCGTCGAGGGCCCAGCGGGTCATCTCCGACACCGCCGCGACGGTCGCGCCCTTGCCTCGGCCTTCGGGCAGCGTCCAGTAGGCGGTTTCGGCCACGCCCAGTTCGAGATCGACGGCGCGGAGGGCGACGCGGCCCACGACGAGGCCCTCGCGTTCGACGATCCACGACGCGCCGGTCTCCAGCGTCCAGCGGGCGCGCCATCTGGCGATCGTGTGGGCGGCTCTGGCGTGGTCGGCTTCGTGTTCCAGGTTCCAGAGGCGGATGTCGGGGTCGGCGAAGGCCGCCATGACTATGGGCTCGTCGCCCGACTCGCGGAAGGGGCGCAGCAGCAGGTCTCCGGTCCGCAGCGTCGGCTGGTGCTGGTCGCGCATGGTGCCGGCGGGGACGACCTCGGGGATGACGTACACCCGCCCATCCTGCCGCCCGGAATAGGGTGAACAGCACCAGCACGACGAGGAGGTCGCTTGTGACCCGGCAGATCGTTTCCGTCATCGGGGGCAAGGACGAGGCGTCCGGAACGCCTTATCTGTCCAAGAACCCCGCCCGGCTCACCCAGGTCGTCGCCGAGGTGGCGCTGGCCGATGCGGCGACGTTCGCGGCGGCGTGCCGGAGCGCGGCCGGGGCGCAGAAGGAGTGGGCCCGGGTGCCGGCGCCGGTGCGGGGGCGGGTGATCGCGTCGATCGGGCGGCTCGTGGAGGCCAACGCCGAGTCGCTGGCGCGGCTGGTCACCGAGGAGATCGGCAAGCCGTATGCCGAGGCGCTGGGTGAGGTGCGGGAGATCGTCGACACCTGCGACTTCTTCCTCGGCGAGGGGCGGCGGCTCTATGGGCAGACCGTCCCGTCGGAGATGCCGGACAAGAACCTCTTCACCTTCCGCACACCGGTCGGGGTCGCGGCGATCATCACGGCCGGGAACTTCCCCGTCGCGGTGCCGTCCTGGTATCTGGTGCCGGCGCTGCTGTGCGGCAACTCCGTGGTGTGGAAGCCGGCTGAGTACGCGGCGGGGTCGGCCGCCGCGCTGCACCGGATCTTCTCGGCCGCCGGGCTGCCCGACGGGATGTTCAACATCGTCTTCGCCGACGG
The DNA here is from genome assembly GCF_001570545.1 of Herbidospora mongoliensis. Taxonomy (GTDB): domain Bacteria; phylum Actinomycetota; class Actinomycetes; order Streptosporangiales; family Streptosporangiaceae; genus Herbidospora; species Herbidospora mongoliensis. The sequence continues at coordinate 341,987 of NZ_BBXD01000011.1, forward strand.
CGAGCAGACCTACGCGGGGCTGGAGACCGCCCTCGGCGAGGGCACCGTCCACAAGGTCGGGTTCACCGGCTCCTCGGAGGTCGGGCGCAAGATCGGCGAGCTGTGCGGGCGGCATCTGCAGTCGCCGTGCCTGGAACTCGGCGGCAAGAACCCGATGGTGATCATGCCGGACGCCGATCTGACGCTCGCCACCGAGGGCGCCCTGTTCGCCGGGTTCGGCACCGCCGGCCAGCGCTGCACCTCGCTCGGCACGGTGATCGTGCACGAGTCCATCCACACCGACTTCCTGGCGCGCTTCACCGCCGCGGCCGTGACGGCCCACATCGGCGACCCCAACCTCGACGTGGTGATGGGCCCGCTCCTCGACCAGAAGTTCGCCGACCGCTACGAGGAGTTCCTGACCTGGATCGACGACCACCACACGGTCCACGGCCCGACCGGCCGGATCACCGAGGCGAACCCGTGCGGCAAGTTCCTCGGCGGCGATCCGACCGAGGGACTCTTCTACCACCCGGTGATCGTCGACGGCGTGCGGCCGACCGACCGGCTGTTCCTGGAGGAGACGTTCGGCCCGATCGTCGGCGTGACGACCTTCTCGACCCTCGACGAGGCGATCGAACTGGCCAACCTGCCCGGCTACGGCCTCTCGTCGTCGATCTACACCCGCGACCCGCAGGCGGCGTTCCGGTTCCGGGCGGGGGTGTCGGCGGGGATGGTCAGCGTCAACAACTCGACGTCCGGCGCGGAGGCGCACCTGCCGTTCGGCGGCAACGGGAAGTCGGGCAACGGCAGCCGCCAGTCGGGCGTGTGGGTGCTCGACCAGTTCACCCGCTGGCAGGCGATGAACTGGGACTATTCGGGGCGTTTGCAGAAGGCCCAGATGGATGTGGCGGAGATCGTCCCAGACCTGGAATTCAGGATCTAAGAACCTTTTCTTCCGTTACGGCTCCGCCTACCCCGGCACCGCCGCCCGCTCCCGCACCACGCCGTATCCGGCGCCAACCGGCCGCCCCCGGCTCCCGCCGTAACGACTGAGGCACAGCGAACGACATGAAAAGGTCCGGCCCCCACGCCGGAGCCGGACCTTTTCAGATCAGGTGGTCACGCGCAGCGGGAGACCAGGTCCCAGTAGCCCGAACGGGTTTCCTGGAGGCTGCGCTGGGTGCTGCCGGTGAGGCCGAGGTAGTCGTTGGAGCCCTCCGCGTACACGAGGAAGAAGAACTCCACGTAGGCCCTGCCTGCGGAGACGTGGGCGTTGTTCGTCGCGGTCACGCACTTCTTCACGGGCGCGGTCGGCGTCGGGGAGGCCGAGGGGCGAGGGGTGGGCGAAACCGTCGGCGAGACGGTGGGCGAGGCAGTGGGAGTCGGAGTCACGCTCGGACGCGGCGAGACGGTCGGGCTCGGCGTCACGCTCGGGCTCGGGCTCGGGCTCGGCGAAGCGGTCGGGGAAGGCGAAGGCGACGAGCCGCCGCCGGACGTGTTCAGCAGGACGTTCGGGGAGCCGCTGCCGGGGCTCGTCACGGCGCCCGTCACGCCGTTGCGGACCAGGGTGTCCCTGATCTGCGCGGGGGTCGCGGTGGGCGTACCGGAGAGGAGGAGGGCGGCCGCCCCCACGACATGGGGGGTCGCCATGCTCGTTCCGCTGATGGTGCTCTTGGCGGTCGACGAGTTGTACCAGGCCGAGGTGATGTCGGTGCCGGGCGCGAAGATGTCGAGGCAGGTGCCGTAGTTGGAGTACGACGCCCGTGCGTCGTTCTTGGCGGTCGCGCCGACCGTGATGCCTTCCGGCACGCGGGAGGGCGACGAGGAGCAGGCGTTGGCGCTCTCGTTGCCGGCGGCCAGGCCGTAGGTCACGCCTGACTTGATCGAGTTCTTGACCGCCGTGTCGACGGCGGTGGAGGCCGAGCCGCCGAGCGACATGTTGGCGACGGCGGGCTTGGCCGCGTTGGCGGTCACCCAGTCGATGCCGGCGATGACGCCGGAGTTGCTGCCCCGGCCGGCGCAGTCGAGCACCCGCACCGCGACCAGCTTCACTTCCTTCGCCACGCCGTAAGTGGTGCCGCCGACGGTGCCCGCGACGTGGGTGCCGTGGCCGTTGCAGTCGGACGCGTCGTTGTCGTTCTGGACGAAGTCCTTGCCGGACGAGGCCCGGCCGCCGAAGTCCTGGTGGGTGGACAGGATGCCGGTGTCGATGATGTACGCCGTCACGCCCGCCCCCGTCCCGGCGTAGGTGTAGCGGGCGTTCAGCGGAAGGGCGCGCTGGTCGATGCGGTCCAGGCCCCACGACGGCGGGTTGGCCTGCTCGGCGTCGATCGTCACCACGGCGTCCTGCTCGACGTAGGCGACGTCGGGGTCGGCGGCGTAGGCGCGCGCCTCCTTGGCGGTGGCCTCGACGGAGAAGCCCTTGATGGCCCGGTTGTAGACGTTCGTCACCTGGCCGCCGTTCTCGGCGGCGAGGTCGCGGGACTGGGCGCGGACGTCGGTCGTCTGCTTCAGCACGACGATGTAACTGCCGGGGATCGCGTCGGGGCTGTCGGTCCCCATGACGGTGGCCGGGCGGGCCTGAGCAGGCACGGCCAGCGACGCGCCCGCGAGCGCGGTGGCAGCGAGCAGCGCCGCGACTCGGGGGATTCGGTGCATCGGGGGTCCTTTCCTGGATGGCGCACGTATACGAAAGGCCCAGAAAATGGGCATGACGAAACGCCAGGTCAGATAGGGCGGAGTCACCCGCCTGCCCTGAGCTTCCAGGAAATTTCCGGCTAAATCCGGCGGTATATCATTTCCGGTCTGATGCCCTGAGGGCGCGGACGACTGCTAGTACAGTCGGCAGTTCGTCGTCGTCCAGAGCGTCCACCAGCTCACGGAGTTGCTGACGGATCGCGCCGGGATCGTGCCCCAGCCAGCGGCCCCGGGGCCGCCGCGGCCCCAGCAGCGTGACGAGGGAGTCGGCGGGCAGACCGAGGATCGACTCCAGCTCCCGCACCGCGGCCAGCGACCGCGACCGCTCCGGACGGGAGCGGCCGCGCTGCCAGTTGCTCAGGCTGGCCAGGCTGACATGGGCCCCGCGCTCGGCGAGCCGCGCGTGGAGGCGTTCCAGGGACAGGCCCCGGGCCGCGATGGCGGCCCGGAGCGCGCGTTCGAACGGCCCGGTGCGGAGCAGGACGGCGAGCTCCCGTTCAGGGCCCCGCGACCGGTCGTTAATCACACATGCCACGTTTACACCGGTAAGGGTTGGTAGTCCATCACTGCTGGGTGATCTTCACGTCATCCACGGCGGCCTCGACGAGTGAGGCGGTGCCGGCGTCGGCGGCGCTGACCGTGATCTGCACGGTCTGGCCCGCGAAGGCGGCCAGGTTGACCGAGGCCGAGGCCCAGGCGCCGTTGCGGTTGGAGGCCGCGCCGAGCTGCTGGAAGACCTGGGTGCCGTTCACCGAGACGCGCAGGTAGTCGGTGTTGGAGGAGTTCGACCCGTGCGCCAGGTACCAGGAGAACGACAGGCTCAGGGTGCCGGTGCTCGGCAGGGTGATCTGCGGGGAGCGGATCGAGGTGACGCCGCCGTCGAGGTCGTAGTCGCCCGCCGCCGAGCCCGCGAGCGGACCGGTGACGAGGTCGAACGAGCCGCTGACGGTGGTGCCGAGCTGCTTGGCGCCGCTGGAGGTGGTCGCGTCGGGGTTGGCCCGGGTGAACTGGCCGATGGTCGCGGTGTCGGTGCCCAGCGGGTTGGCGGTCCAGCCTGTGGCGGTCTCGAAGGTGTCGCTGTAGACGGTGGTGGCCGGCGGGCCGCCGCAGTACTGCGACTGCTTGCCGATGACCTTGTAGACGCAGTCGGCGTTCTCCAGCAGCAGCAGCGTCGCCTCGCGGTTGCGGGTGGTCTGCGGCACGATCGCCTCGTCGGGCGGGTAGAAGCCGGGGTTGGAGGCCACCGGGTACATCTCGAAGGTGTAGGAGAAGATCTTGTACGCGCCCCACATCCAGTCGTCGATCGACCCGTCGGTGATGTAGAGGTCGCTGGCCTGCTCCGGCGTGTAGTTGTTGGTCGCGGCCATCTGCGAGCCGAGCGTGGCGTGCGCGTCGCGGTCGTCCTGGGTCAGTCCTGCGGCGGTGTTGGCCGTCGTGTAGCCGTAGGGCCACAGGATCAGCTCGCCGTAGGAGTGCCAGTCGATGTGCGCCTTGATCTGCTGCGTCCCGCTGACGACGCGGCCCCGGACGAAGTCGGCCACGGCCTTGATCTCGGGCGACGACTCGGCCGACGGGCCCCGGTAGGTCTCCGAGGACGTCGTGCCGGAGGAGCCGCCGCAGCAGCCCCAGTTGTAGGCCCAGTTGCGGTTCAGGTCGGTGCCGATCGCGCTCGACCCGGAGTTGGGCTGGCGGTTCTTGCGCCAGCTCCGGTAGGAGCCGGTGGCGATGTCGTACTCGCTGCCGTCGGGGTTGACGTTCGGGATGATCCAGATCTCCCGCGAGTTCACGATGTCGGTGATCCGGGAGTCGGAGCCGTACGAGTCGGTGAGCAGGTTCAGCAGGTAGACCGCCATCTCGACGGTCAGGTGCTCACGGGCGTGCTGGCCGTGGGTGAACAGCACCTCGGGCTCGGCCTCGTCGGTCGCGACGTTGTCGCTGATCTTGACGGCGTAGATCTCCCTGCCCTGGTACGACGTGCCGACCGCGACCTTGCGGATGATCGCCGGATGGGCCGACAGGGCCGCGTTCACCTCGGCGTTGAGCTCGGCGACGTTGTGATAGGCGCTGTCGGCGGGCGGGAAGTCCAGGGGCTGCGGCACGACGGGGGTGAGCCGGTTCGGCGCGGCCTTGACGTCGTGGCCCAGGGCCCGGATGGCCGCGACCTCCTCGGTCGTGGCGGTGACCACGATCCGGTCGGCGGCGACCTCGTCGATGGCGGCGCCGGTCCGGGAGACGGCGGTGCGCTGCTCCTGGGTGCTGACCCCGTCGACGGTGTACTGGCGGTTGGGCGGGGGTTCTGCCCCGGCTCCGGCGCTCGTCAGTCCTGTGGTGAGGACCAGGACGATCAGTGTGAAAACAACTGTCAGGCGCTGCTTCATGAGGACAAACGTGAATCGGCCCCGCCGTTGAGGCAAGGCCGACTCACGATCTTCCGGTAAGTCCGTCGTCCGGTGGTGTCAGGACTGCGGTTCCTTGGTTCTAATCTGTGTTTTCTACTTCTCCCGGCCGTCGTACCCGAGCAGCCGCATGGCCACTTCCGGATCCATCGCGGCGGCGAGGAGCTGGGCCCGTTCGTTCGCCCGGTCCCTGGCCTCCTCCGCGCGCCGCCGGTTGGCCTGCTGCGCGCGGACGACCCCGACCAGGATCGCCGCGATCGCGACGACCCCCAGCAGGATCAGGAAGAACACGACGACCGTGCCGGTCGGCAGACCGGGGATGATCTCGGTCGCGGTTCCCATGGCGCCACCGGAGGCGGCGATCACCACGAGCACCAGCGCGGCCAGCGCGAGCGCGGCCCCGAACAGGCCCCAGAGCAGCCCGCGCGAACGGGTGCTCTCGGGCTTGGACCCCGACGCCTCGGGCGGCGGCGGCAACGGTGTGCCGTTGCCGTTGCCATTGCCGTTGGCCCACGGCACGAAGTCGACCGAGCCGTTGGCGGGAACGATCTCGCCCGTGATGGTTCCGGCGGGGGCGAAGGCCGGCACTGCGCCGTTGCCTGCGCCCACCCCTACCGGCTGCAGTGCCAGCTGACGCACCCGGGGCTGCGGCATCGTGCCGGTGACCTTGGTGTGCCCTTGGTGCGCCTCGACCGCCGCCGCGTGGTATTCCTCCAGGTCGGCTTGGAAGTCCTCGTCGGCGTAAACGGTGCCGTCGATCAGCGGACCCACGGTGCGGTCGATGATCGCGATGACGTCTTCGCCGTTGAGGGTCTTCTGCGTCTCCAGGGCGTGGGCGACGGCCAGGACCTCGGCCCGGTTGACCCGGAGCAGTTCCTCGGTCTCCTCGTACAGCCGGATCAGGTTGACCTCGATGCGGTCGGTCACCCCGCTCGGACCATCGGTGCGCTGGTCCTTCAGGTTGTCGGCCAGGAAGCCGATGTGGCCGCCCGACCCCTTCCGGGGGGCCGGCTGACCGACCGACTGGAGGCCCAGTTCCTGCAGCGCGGGCAGCGCGGAGATGCCCAGGCCCATGCCGAAGTGAGTCTCCATCAGCGCGGTGAAGTAGGTCGCCGACTCCAGGTCGCCCGAGACGCCCGAGGAGTTGTCGTCGCCGAAGAACATGCGCTCTCCGGCCAGCGAGGCCAGGGACACCATGATGTCCGACTCGTATTCCGACTTCCAGCGGGTGAACTGGTCTTCCGGCTTGATGCTGGAGACCATGCCGAGGTAGCCGGCGCCCTTCTCGATGGTGGCGATGTCGATCTCGAGGTGCTGCCGCGTGCGGTAGGCGACCACGGCGTGGCAGGCCTCGTGCACCGCGACTGCGTGGCGCTCGCGCTCGATGTACTCGACGTCCTCCGGCGGGCCGAGCTGCTTGAGCCGCTTGGCCTTGGTGACGTCGGCCCAGGTGATCACGTCGCGGCCGTCGCGGATCGCGGTGATCAGGGACTCGTTGACCAGGTCCTTGATCGTGGCGCCGGTGGCGTAGGGGGTGATCGTGGCGAGCTTGTCGATCTGCTCGTCGGTCAGCTCGTGCCGCACCTTCTCGAAGTAGCCCTGGTAGGTGCGGATGCGGCCGGGCTTGGCCGGATAGCCCACCTTGTAGATCCGGTCGATGCGGCCCGGTCGCAGCAGCGCCTCGTCGAGGGCGTCGGGCATGTTCGTCGCCATCATGACGAGGATGCGGTACTTGGGCGGCGGCTTGGGCCGCATGCCGAGCAGTCGCCGGACGTGGCGGTTGATGATGCCGCGCGGCTTCTTCAGGCCGGACAGCTCGGTGAGCAGGGCCTGCAGGGTGCCCATGTCACCGCCGCCCCCGCCCATCATGTTGCCGCCCATCATGAAGCGGCTGCGGCGGCCCGTGTCGGGCGCCTCGGTCGCGTGGGAGGCGGCCGACTGCCGGAAGAGCGTCTGCTGCGAGCCCTCCGAGAGATAGGAGAAACCGTGACAGGCGTCGCCGAAGGCGGGGCTGAAGCCGGGGCCGCCACGCGGGCCCTGCTGGGCCAGCGAACCGCGACGCCCGAGCGAGTCGGCCTCGTCGAAGAAGACGATGACGCCGCCGTACCGAAGAGACAGCTTGCGCAGCTTGCGGAACAGCGACTTGACCTTGAGGATGCCGACACCCATGAACATGTTGGTGAAGGCGCCCGGGTCGACGAACACGTAGGGCTTGCCGGTCTCGCCCGCGACGGCCTCGGCCATCAGGGTCTTGCCGGTGCCGGGCGGGCCCCACAGCAGAAGGCCGCTGGGCACGTATCCGCCACGCTGCTCGATCTCGTCGGGCCGCTCGAGGAAGACGATGCTCTCCTTGACGCGGTCGACCACGTGGTCCTGGCCCCAGACATCGGCGAACCGGGTCTTGATGTCGTCGGGGAAGTAGGTCTCGACGCCGCCTCTGGACAGGAACCAGAAGATCGCCACGAACTGGAGCACGACGAACACCAGGATCATGCTGTACTGGATGATCATCGGCAGCCAGGACCAGACCAGCGCCGGGAACTGGAACAGCGCCATGACAGGTGACAAATCTCCTGGCAACAGCTGCGCCAGGACATAGGCGAGCAGTGTGACCCAGAAGATCCACTTGATGGCGCGGCTGATCCGGAACCGGTTCCAGTCGGAGAACGTGCGCTGGTTCCAGCGGGTGAAGCCGCCGAACACCTTCTTGGTCCAGAACTGGTGATAGGCGGCCGAACGCTCACTCACCAGGAAGTGCACCTGCCGGAGCAGGTCGATCCCGATCAGCCAGAGCAGCCACGGCGTGGCTTCCGCCTGGTAGACGAGCGCGTCCCAGAAGGACATGAGGCCTTCGAACTCGCCCATCGTCTTGACGGCGAGCAGGAGGAACACCGCGGTGAGAACGATAATGATCTTGGCGCGATCCCAGAAGGCCATCTTCTTGCGGGTCCGCGGATCCCTGTCGTCGGGGCCCGAACCGGGTGGCCGGAGTCCCTCGTACTGCGGCGGGGGGGCCGTCTTCATATGGGCTCCTTACCCGATGTTGGACTTCACCTTGAACGATTGCGCGATGGCGCCGAGCTCGGCCTCGCGCTGCTGGAAACAGGTCGCGGAACAGCGGATCAGGAACGTCGACGTCTTGCCGCCGTCGGCCGAGACGTAGCTCGTCTGCATGAACGTCTGCACCGGTCCGCCCATGTAGCGCAGGTTGAACTGCACCCGCACACCCTTGACCCCGTTTTCGCCCTCGAGCACCTCGTCGGCCGTGAGCTCGAAGCTCTTGTACGGGTATTCGGGGTTCTCCTCCATCTTGGTGCGTTCTTCCTTGGTGGCCGCGACCGGGAAGTTCATGATGTTGCGCAGGTAGTTCAGCGAGACGTCGCTGGCCTGATCCTTGGTGAGCGTCCGCACGATCGCGAGCGCGAACGGCTCGTCGGGGCCCCCCGGCACCGAACTCATCACGTGATTGATCGACGGTTGCATGTGGCCGTCGTAGGCGACGGTCCAGGTCAGTTGTTTCAGCACCTGGCTGGTGGCCGACGACGGATCGCCGAGAACCGCCGCGTCGACCTGTTTCTGGTCGACCTTCTGCCAGGCCGCAGGGACTTTGAAGTAGGTGCCGCCGCCCGAGTCACGGACGAATGTGTATTGGGAGCCGCCGCACCCGGACAGACCGGCGATCATCGCAGCGACCACGAAGGCCGCCGCCGTGCCGGACCCCGCCCGCCATTTATTCACAGGGCCATACCTCCGCTTTGCGGGTCTACGAGGTAGTAGTGCCCGTTTTCCAAGTATCCCGCTACCGGGACTGGTGTTACATCTTGGAAAACTTGACCAAATCTTGCCCGGATCTTAGCTCCAGTTGTGACGTGATCACAGGCGGCGGTAGCCGCTTATGCCAACAGGCCACAGTGCGCGGCAGCGTAGGCCGCTAGGGATAAGACGGGCGTAAGCGGCACTTCCCTCAAATCTACTGGTCATACGCGAACCGGCAGAGGATATGTGAACACGGACGAGCCGACGAATCGGAGCAGGTCAGGGGTGCTGCGGCGCCTGGTGCACAGGTCAGGGAGGACCGAAATCCCCGCCGACTATTGGCGCCCACTTGCCTGAGATCCGGCCATGCGGCCGATACCTGCTTCTGAAAGCTAATTCGGTCATATCGAAATGCATGAATCGCGGCGTAACGGACGCGCGTCCGGTCGGCAGAGCGGGGTGATCAGCAGGAGGCTAGGCTGCGGGCCATGCCCACCGCACTCGTCACCGGCGCGACCGCCGGGATCGGCGCGGCGTTCACCCGCCGCCTGGCCGCCGACGGTTTCTCTCTCGTGCTGGTCGCCCGCGACCGCGACCGGCTGGCCGAGCAGGCCGCGCTCCTCACGCGCCGCTACGGCGTCGAGGCCGAGGTGCTGCCCGCCGACCTGTCGACGGACGACGGCCTCAAGGTCGTCGAGGAGCGGCTGCGCGAGGGCGTCGACCTGCTGGTCAACAACGCCGGGTTCGGCAATCGGGCGATGTTCCTCAACGCGCCGGTCGAAGACGAGCTCACCATGATGAAGGTGCACTGCGAGGCGGTGCTCCGGCTCACCTACGCCGCCCTCCCCTACATGCGGGAGAAGGGCAGGGGCGGCGTGATCAACGTGGCCTCGGTCGCGGCGTTCTTCACCCGGGGCACCTATGGCGCGTCGAAGGCCTGGGTGGTCAACTTCAGCGGCGCCGTCGCCGCCGAGACCAACGCCGACGGCGTCCGGGTGATGGCGCTCTGCCCTGGTTTCGTACACACCGAGTTCCACCAGCGGGCCGGGATGGACACCACCAGCATCCCGAAGTTCCTCTGGCTGGAGGCCGACCCGGTGGTGAAGGCCGCGATGCGCGACCTGGCCGTCGGCAAGGTCGTCAGCGTGCCCGACCTGCGCTACAAGCTGGTCGTCGGCGTCGGGCGGCTGCTGCCGCAGAACCTCACCGCCCGTATCTCCACGCACATCGGCCGCCGGTTCAGATAGCGGGCGCCGCCACCGTCCTTGATCTCGGCCGCGCCGAGCTGCCTAGGATTTGACCAGGTGTTCGTAGATCGCCGACACCTCGTCCACGAACCTCGGCAGCCCGAAGTAGAGCCTGGCCTTCTCGACGGCGGCCGAGCCGAGGCGGCCCGCGTAGCCGGGGTCGCGCAGCACCCGCACGACCGAGGCGGCCAGTAGCCCCGGGTCGGGTTCGGTGAGCAGTCCGGTCACCCGGTCCTCGACCACCTCGGGCACCCCGCCGACCCGCGTGGCGACGGCCGGCACTCCTGAGGCGGCCGCCCTGACCAGCTCCAGCGGGATCCCCTCGTAGTCGCTGGTGAGCAGCATGACGTCGGTCGCGGCGTGGATGATCTCCAGGTCGGCGCGGCGGCCGAAGAACCCGATGGCGTCCCCGAACCGGCCCGACTTGGCCCGCGTGTCGGCGGCCAGGTCACCCGCGCCGACGACGATGACCTTCGTCATCGGGAGCCCGCGCAGCACGAGCGCGATCGTGTCGAGGAACCGGTCGGGCCGCTTGTCCCGGGTGAGGCGCCCGACGAACGCCACCACCGGCACGTCGGCCGGCAGCCCGAGCCGGGCCCGCGCGACCTGCCTGGTCGGGCCGGGGCCCATGCGCACGCCGGGCTTGACCACGACGTACTGACGCGGGGTGCCCACCCCGGCGGCGAGCAGGTCGTCGCGGACCTGCGCGCCGTCGGCGATCAGCCGCTCGCTGACCTTGGCCAGCCGCCGCTCGATCGCGGGCCTGCGGGGGTGGACGTCGAAGGTGTGCACGCACGCAGGCACGCGGGCCATCGTCGCGGCCATCCGGCCGAGCGCGCCCGCCTTGGGCGTGTGGGTGTGCACGATGTCCGGCCGGAACCGCCGCATCTCGCTGACCAGCCGGGTCAGCGCGCGGGGTCCGTCTTCGGGGAGGAGGTGCGCGCGGTCGTGCGGCGTGGCGGTGTAGAGGCGCTGCTCGAAGCGGCCGGGGTCGAGATGGTCGAGCAGTGTGACGGCCTGGAGCGCGGGTCCCCCGGCGTCCAGCCCCATGATCACCCGCATGACCCTGATGCGCTCACCCATGGCCCGGCCCCCGTTTCGCCCCGTTGCGGCATGTCTGCCCGGCGGGCAGTCTTGTCCAGCGCGGGCCGATTGTGGGGCTGTGACCAGCGGTAATGGCATCCGCTTGCGAAGGATTAGCGGCCCGTTTGCCGTGGTGAGCGGGAATGTATTTTTTGCCCACCCCGCGCTGCCGCGACGGCCCGGTCGCGGGTCGCCAATATTTCCGCAAAAGGTGGCGCAAGCCCGTGCGTGTCACCTCCGGGTGGCGATTGCGGCGTCCTTACCGTCTCTCTCGCCCACCCGACAGCGAGGAGCACCGAGGAGCACCGTGGCGCACCATCTGATCACCGGGGGCAGCGGTTTCGTCGGCTCACACCTGACCGGGGCGCTGCTCGCCCGGGGTGACACGGTCACCGTGCTGGACGATCCGTCCACCGGTTCCCCCGCCAACCTCCGGCATCTGCGCGGGCATCCGTCGCTGCGCCTCGTCCAGGGGTCCGTTCATGACGGGCCGCTGCTCGACGAGCTGGTCAGCGGGTGCGACGCCGTCGTCCATCTGGCCGAAGGCGGGGCGGTGCTGGACGCGGCCCGCCACCACAGCCGCAAAGTGCTGGTGGGCACCGCGGACCACACCCCTCGCGACACCCCGGCGGGGGCGACGTCGCGGACGGAGAAGGACCTGCTCGTCGTGGTCGCGCGGCTGTTCGACGTGGCCGGGCCCCGGCAGGGCGACGAGCACATCGTGCCGAGGCTGATCCGGCAGGCGCTGTCCGGGATGGACCTGGTCGTGCTGGGCGACGGGTCGCAGGTGCGATGTTTCACCCACGTGCGTGACGTGGTCGAGGCGCTGACCCTGCTGCTCGACGAGCCGTTCGCCCTCGGCGGCATCTTCGACGTCGGCGCGGACGACGAGGTCACCGTGCTGGAACTGGCCAAGGCCGTGGTCGAGCTGGCCGGGAGCGCATCCGGCATCACCTTCCACGGAAGCGTCGCCGAACCGGCCGCCCGGGTGGCCGACTCCTCAAGGCTGCGGGCCCTGACCGGCTGGCGGCCCCGCCGCAACCTCGACGAGATCCTGCTCGACACGATCAGCGAGGCCCGCGTCCGGTGAACCCCGCGATCATGCTCGGCACGGCCGTCTCGGCGACCGCCGTGGGCGCGCTGGCCGTCGTGCCGCTGCGGCGGCTGGCCCTGCGGCTCCGGCTGGTCGACCACCCCGGCGGCCACAAGGCGCACCTCGCCCCGACCCCGTGCCTGGGCGGCCCGGCCATCATCCTCGGCACGGCCCTGCCCGTCCTCGGCGTCGCCGACGACCCCCGCATCCGCGCCCTGCTCTTCGGCGGGCTGGTGTTCGCCCTGGTCGGCCTGATCGACGACGCCCGCCCACTGGGGCGGCTGCCCCGGCTGGCCGTGGAGACCCCCACCGCTCTCCTGGTCGCCGTCAACGGCGTGCGGGCCGACCTGACGGGCGTGCTCTGGCTCGACGTGGCGCTGACAGCGGCGTGGCTGGTGGTCGCGGCGAACGCGTTCAACCTCCTCGACAACATGGACGGCGCCCTCGGCACGGTGACGATGGTGACCGGTCTGACCCTGGGCGCCGCCGCGCTGGCCGCCGGGACCGGGCGGGCCGCTCTGGTGGCGTTCGCGCTGGCCGGGGCGGCGACCGGGTTCCTCGTCCACAACTGGACACCGGCCCGCATCTTCATGGGCGACTGCGGCTCGCTGTTCATCGGCTTCACCGTCGCCGGCACCTCATTGCTGATCTTCGAAGGACCCGCCCAGGCGCCGGCGGGGGCGCTGCTGGCGACGTTCACCGCGACCGTCGACACGGGCGTCGTGCTGCTGGCCCGCGCTCTGCACCACAGGCCGCTGACCTGCGGCGGAACCGATCACGTGGCGCACCGGCTGCGCCGGATCGGGCTGCCCGTCCCGGTGATCGTCTCGGTGCTCTCCGCGAGCGCGGGAGTGAGTGGCGTCATGGGTGTCGCCATGACGTTGGGCATGGTGTCGCCCCTGGTCGCCCTGTCCGGCGCGGCCGGTGCTGCGGTCGTCGGGGTGCTCGCGTTCCAGCAGGTCGACGTCTATCGGGTGGCGGTGGTCGCGTGACCGAATATCTCCGGCTGGTGCGCCGGGGCTGGTGGATCCTCGTCCTGGCCGCCGTCGGCGGCGCGGGCTGCGCGCTGCTGGTGACCGCCTCCATGCCGGTCCGGTACGCCGCGACGGTCTCGATGATGATCGACCAGAAGGGCTCCGCCGACCCGCTGTCCCAGCAGCGGGTGAAGTCCTACGCGCGCCTGGTCACCAGCCGCCGCGTGCTCCTCGACGTCGCCGTGGCCGAGTACCTCGACCCGGGGGCGCTGGCGGGGAACGTCCGGGCGGAGGCCGTGCCCGGGACGGTGCTGCTGCGGGCGATCGTGACCGACTCCGATCCGGTGCGGGCCGCACGGGTGGCGAACCGGATCGGCGGCGAGCTCAGCGGGCTGATCCACACCCTGGAGAAGCGGTCGGCGATCAGGGTGACGGTGATCGACCCGGCGACGCCCCCGATGCTGCCGGTGTCCCCGCGTCCACGGCTCAACGCGGCGGCCGGGATCCTGCTGGGCCTGGTGTTCGCGTACGGCTTCCTGATGCTGCGCTCCCGGCTGGACACCACGGTCGCCGACAGCGACGACCTCGCCGCGGCGATCGGCGCGCCCACATTGGGGATCATCGGCCGGGACCGCCGCCCTCCCCTGATCGTCTCCGGCTCGTCGCCGCGGGCCGAGGCGATCCGCGCGCTGCGGACGAACCTGCAGTTCGTGGGGGTGGACGGCCGTCCGCGCTCGCTGCTGGTGACCAGTTGCGGCACCGGCGAGGGCAAGTCGACCCTGGCGATCAACCTGGCGCTGGCCGTGGCGCAGACGGGGTGGCGGGTCGCGCTGGTGGACGCCGACCTGCGGCGTCCGTCGATCGCGGGCTACCTGGGCGTGGACGGCTCGATGGGGCTCACCGACGTGCTGATCGGCTCCGCCCGGCTGCCCGAAGCGTTGCAGCGGTGGCGAGACATCGACGTCCTGCCGAGCGGGCGCGTCCCCTCGAACCCGAGCGAACTGGCGGGCTCGCCGGGGATGCACCGCGTGATGTCGGACCTGACGGCCGACCACGACCTGGTGATCGTGGACGCGCCCCCGCTGCTGCCCGTCACCGACGCGTCGGTGCTGGCCCTGGCCTGCGACGGGGTCCTGCTGGTGGCCCGCGCCGGGCGGACGCGACGGGACGCGCTCGCCCAGGCGGCGGGACAGCTGGAGCGGATCAGGGCCCGGGTGGTGGGCGGAGTGCTGAACTTCGCCCCGGTACGGCCACGCTCGCCCTACCCCGAGAGCCGCATGACCTTCCATTGACGCGCTCCCCGGCCTGAAGGCCGGGGATTCAGCCCGTGCCGCGCGTTCACGCGGCACATCTGCGGCTTCCTGCTTCACGGGGCTGTGCCACAGCGAGCGGTGGTCTTACCGGCCCTCCACCGGGACGGCGTGTGCCGTCCCGCCCACTGGTGTGGGAGGTGTTTAGTCTCTCCGCCCATCCGGCGGCGAGGATGTTGATCGCCGCGTTGATGTCCCGGTCGTGGACCGCCCCGCAAGGGCAGGTCCACTCCCGGACATTGAGCGGCATGGACTCGGCGCGTGCCCCGCATGCGGAGCACAGCTTCGAGGAGGGGAACCACCGGTCGATGCGGTGGAAGGTCCGCCCGTACAGGGCGGCCTTGTACTCCAGCATGTCAACGAATGCCGACCAGCCCGCGTCATGCACGCTCTTGGCCAGCCGGGTACGCGCGAGCCCGTTGACCGCCAGGTCTTCCATGATCACCGTTTGGCTGTCACGGATGATCTTTGTGGATTCCTGGTGGTGGAACTCGCGGCGCGCGTCGGCGACCTTCGCGTGCTGGCGGGCCACAGCCTTACGGGCCTTGGCCCGGTTGTTCGATCCCTTCGCCTTACGGGACAACGCCCGCTGGAGCCGCTTGAGCTTCTTCTCGGCCCGCCGCAGGACACGCGGCGAGTCGATCTTCCAGCCGTTCGACAGGACAGCGAAGTGGCCCAAGCCGAGGTCGATGCCGGTCTCGGCTTCGACCGGGGGAAGGGATTGTTTGACGACTTCGACCACGAACGAGGCGAAGTACCGCCCGGCCGCGTCCTTGACCACCGTGACCGATGACGGCTCAGAGGGTAGGTCGCGCGACCAGCGGACCGGCACGTCCCCGATCTTCGGCAGGCGCAGCTTCCCGCCCGCTGTGATGGAGAACCGGGCGTTCTTGGTGAAGCGGATCGCCTGCCGGTTGTCCTTCTTCGACCGGAACCGGGGCGCGGCGAGCTTCGGCCCCTTCCGCTTCCCCGACACCGAGGCGAAGAAATTGCGGTAGGCGGTGTTCAGGTCGGCGAGCGCCTGCTGCAACACCACGGCCGACACCTCGTCCAGCCAGGAGCGTTCGGGTGTCTTCTTCGCCTCGGTGATGACCCGCTTGGGCAGGTCCCCGTCCGAGATGTACGGCAGCCCGGCCGCGTGGGCGTCCTGCCGTAAGCGCAGCCCATCGTTGAACACCACCCGCGCGCACCCGAACGCCTGAGCCAGCGCTTGACGCTGACCGGCGGTCGGGGAGAGGCGGAAGTTATAACGAAGCCGCACGGTACACAGTGTACCATCCAATCTGTGAAGATTCGCATGGGTGTACGAGAAGCACGCGAGAAGCTGGGCGACCGCGTAAATGCCGCGCACTACCTCGGCGAGCACACCGTCATTGAACGCAACGGCACGCCGTTCGCCGTCCTGGTGCCCTACGCCTGGTGGGCCGAGCAGCAAAACCAAGCGGGTCAAGGCACGCTCGCGCCCTAGCGGGCACTCCCGCGCGGGCCTTCACCCCCGGCCTGAAGGCCGGAGCACTGGCCCGCATTCCGGTAGCCACGGGCCCGGTGCGGACAGGAGGTCAGAGCCTGCGCAGGCCGGCGATCTGCGCCCCGGCGAACCCGGCGACCACCAGAGCCTGGGCGACGGCCCAGATCGCGCCGGCCGTGGTGAGGCCGAGGGCGCCCGCGACGACGGCCACGACACTGGCCAGGGGCCAGACGACGTTCAGGGCGATCACGGCCGTGGTGGCGGCCGGGCTGATCGCGGGGCGGCGGGCCAGCAGGCCGACCGCGACGCCGTACACGAGCAGGAAGGCGCCGATGCCGCGCAGCAGGCCGGCATCGGGGCCGAGCAGCGTGCTGACGGGATCGGCGAAAACGAGATAAACAATCCCGTTGCCCCCGGTGACGACGGCGTCGGCGATGAGCGTGAGGCGCAGGAATTTCACCCGGCCGGCGATCACAGCGGTCATTTCGGCTCCTCCGATGGCTTTATATCGACACCTGAAAGATGTCAGCCGGCGAACAGGCGCCGCAATTACGCGTGAGGTAATTCACATCGATTTCACCGAATAATTCCGGCCGAAAAAAGCCCGCCCCGGGAACGTGAGTTTCCGGGGCGGGCGCGGTCGTCAGGAGGTGGGGAGGCCGCTGTTCAGCCTGCAGCCGTCAGTGGTCCGCGTGTTGTCGCAGCGGTTGAGCTGGAGGCTGTCCAGCACGTACACGAAGGTCTGGCCCGCCGGACTGACCACCGAGAGCTGCACGGTCGCCGCCCCGGTCGGCGCGACCCCCGTGGAGTTGTACTCGGCCCAGTCGGAAGTCAGGCCACCGAGCGGGCCGTCGCTTGTCGAGATCGGCACGTTCGACGCGTTGTACCAGGTCAGGCGCAACTTGACGGTCCCGGAGGTGCCGGTCGTCAGGCGGGCGAAGAACTTGTACCGCCGCCCCGGCGTCACCGCGGGCTTTCGGGTCACCGACAGGCTGCCCTCGGCCCATGACTGGACGTTCATGGTCAGCGACCGGCGGCCGTCGTAGTAGCGGGAGGACACCAGGCTCTCAGGTCCGGGCGGGGTCACCTGCATCCATCCCCCACCGGCGACGGTGAAGCCCGTGGGATAGCCGTAGGGCGCGTCGGCCTCGATCGTGCGTTCCTGCGCGGTCAGCAGGTCGTTGCTGTAGCCCACGTCGCAGCACACCGGCGCGGTCAGCATCGACCAGGTCGCGAGGTTGGCCTTACGAGGGTGGGGATAGGCGCTCGTGTAGAACGTCGCCGTGAGCTCGCTCGGGTCGTAGTAGTTGTTGAACTCCTGGTCCACCTGCCAGGTGTGCCATTGGGTCGACATGACGTCGGCGTCCTCATGGAGGACCGTCTCGGTGACCTTGGCGTGGTCGACGTCGAACAGGTGGATGAACTCGTGCAGCATGGTGCCGCTGTCCCACTCGTCGGTCGTCGCCACGCAGAGCAGCTCGCAGAAGGCCTGCGCCGTCCCGTCGAAGTCGTCGAACACCATGTAGACGCGGTTGACGGGGTCGTAGCCCGCCGCCACGAGGTCGTCCTCGATGACGTGGGCGGCGGTCTCGCCGCCGATCTCGGCGTCCTCGATCTTCTCGGGGACCACGAGGGCGCGGGCGTAACCGGCGGGGCCGGTCCGGCAGCTCAGCTTGACGTGCTGGTCGTAGTCGCTGGACTCGTCCAGCGACCAGTCGAGCCGGTCGACGATCTTGGCGATCCGCTCGACGAACTGCTCGTAGCGGTTTCCGTTCTCTTCGCTCCAGGCGTAGACGATCTGGGCCGCCGGGATGCCGCCGCCCGCGTTCGTGGGATCGGAGAGCGTCGTGGCACAGCCTCGCTCGGGAACGTCCGGGTCGGCCGGCTGGGCGTGAGGGACATCGGGCTCGGAACCGATCGGGTTGAAATCTGCGTGCGCCGGATTCGCCATCAGAACAACGAACACCGCCGCGACCAGCGCGGACGTTAATCGTTTGAACCGTGTCGGCAAGGGATTTCTCCAAACGGGAATCGAAGCGCCTCGAAATCATCAGGCCCGGCAAACATAGCAGACTCGATTTCGGCCACATGTCGCGACGATCATCCCGCTTGTTACATTCGTCGAATTCCCGCCTCAGCCGAATTCGTTAAGGAGAAATAACGAAACTTGCGGCCCGCGAAATGGCGAGGCCGCCGGGGCGTGTCGCCCCGGCGGCCGAGAGAAAAAGACAGAGCCCGCCCGGCCAAACGGAGGGGGAAGTTGGCGGGGCGGGCTCTGCCGTTGAAGGGTATGTCGTCAGCGGCCCACGTTGGCGGGGTGGCCGATCGAGAGGCCGCTTTCGACGTCGAAGAAGTGCAGGTTGTGGGTGTCCACGACCAGTTCGATGTTCTGGCCGGGGCGCACGTGGCTACGGGCGTTCACCCGCGCGGTCCACAGCGACTTGTCGCCGGACAGCGGAAGCGCGGCGGCCTCTTCCTCGTCACCGTCGTTGGCGGCGGCGACGGTGTCCTTGTGCTCCACCGGCGGGGCGTCGATGGTGAACAGGACGTTGATCTCGGAGCCGAGCTCCTCGGTCACGTTGGCCTTGACCGGGATGCGCACCCAGCCGGTGGTGCTGCCGTTGGCGGCGACCGAGTCGTCGAAGTCGGAGGGGCGGATGCCGAGAATGATGGTCTTGCCGATGTAGCGCTCGAGGCCGACCTTCTCGGAGAACGCCGACTCGGGCACGGGGAGCTTGTAGCCGGCGAAGGAGACGGCCGCACCGGCGCCGTCGCGGACGAGCTCGGCGTAGGCGAAGTTCATCGACGGGGAACCCATGAAGCCGGCGACGAACAGGTTGACCGGCTTGTCGAACAGGTTCTGCGGGGTGTCGACCTGCTGGAGGATGCCGTCGCGGAGCACGCAGACGCGGTCTCCGAGGGTCATCGCCTCGACCTGGTCGTGGGTGACGTAGACGGTGGTGACGCCGAGGCGCTCGTGGAGCTGGTTGAGCGAGGCGCGCATCGACACGCGGAGCTTGGCGTCGAGGTTGGACAGCGGCTCGTCCATGAGGAAGGCCTGCGGCTCACGCACGATGGCGCGGCCCATCGCGACACGCTGGCGCTGACCGCCGGAGAGGGCGGCCGGCTTGCGCTTGAGGTACTGCTCCAGGCCCAGCATCTTGGCGGCCTCGCCCACGCGCTTGGCGATCTCGGGCTTGCTCATCTTGCGGAGCTTGAGGCCGAACGCGAGGTTCTCCTCGACCGTCATGTGCGGGTAGAGGGCGTAGTTCTGGAACACCATCGCGATGTCGCGGTCCTTCGGCGGGAGGTGGTTCACCACCCGGTCACCGATGACGATCTCGCCGCCGCTGATGTCCTCAAGCCCGGCGATCATACGGAGGGCGGTTGACTTGCCACATCCCGAGGGGCCGACGAGGACCATGAACTCGCCGTCTTTGATCTCCAGGTTGAGGCCGTTCACGGCCTTGACCCCACCCGCGTAGATCTTGTCGACGTCTTTCAGAACGATAGATGCCATGCCCGTCCTTCGTGCTCCGGAAGGCACGCGCGGACCCCGGCGCCGCCTTCCCAGTGAGGGAAAAGTGGATACGTTTTCATGCATCTCACCCGAACCGGACATCTGTGTCAAGCGACTCGCCCGGTTTCGCCTTGTCATCGTGTGTTGCGTTATCGTTCCGAGACTGGCCGTAACGATGGAATGATGATGGAATCGTTTCCATGAGCACTCCTGGACCGCGCCGGATCACCATCAAAGACGTCGCCGAACTGGCGGGAGTCGGGGTGGCGACCGTGTCACGTGTGTTGTCGGGCGGGTCGGCGAGCGCGGAGACCCGGGAGCGGGTGCTCGACGCGGCGACCAAGCTCGACTACCGCCCCAGCGCCCTGGGCCGCAACCTACGTCAGCAGCGGAGCGGCGGGGTCGCGCTGCTCGTGCCCGACATCACCGACGGGTTCTACGCGCGGCTGTGCGACGGGGTGCTGTCGTGCGCGCGGTCCTATCGGGAGCCGGTCACGATCGGGGTCACCGGTGACGACGCCGAGCAGGAGGCCGACCTGGTCGGCGGGCTGCTGGAGCAGAGCATGGACCGGATCATCGCGGTGCCGAGCGGCGACGGGGAGATGTGGGCCAGCGTGGTGCGCGCCGGGCTGAACGTCGTGTTCGCCGACCGCCGCGTGTGGTCGGCCGGCCAGCACGCGCGCACGCTCGACGAGGTGCCGGCGGTGCTGTCCGACGACCGGTCCGGACTGCGTACCGCGATCGAATACCTGACCGGGCTCGGCCACCGCAAAATCGGTTTCCTGGCCCGCCAGGGCATGAACCAGCGGGTCGCCGCCTTCCGCGAGGTGATGGGCGACCTGCTCGACGAAGACCTGGTGGTGTTCGCGCGGGCGAGCCGCGACTCGGCCTACGCCGCCGCGGCCGGGCTGTTCCAGCGGCGGGCCGACCTGACGGCGGTGATCGCCGGGGGGAACATGCTCGGCGAGGCGGCCGTGCTGGCGGCCCGCGAGCTCTATGTACGCATTCCGCGCGACCTGTCGCTCATCATGTTCGACGACGTCCCCTGGGCGGAGCTCTGCTCGCCCCCGCTGACGGTGATCGCGCAACCGGCGTCCGACGTGGGCTACCGCGCCGCCGAACTGGTCCTGCGGCACGGACGGCGCCCGCGGACGGTGTCGCTGCCGACCGAGCTGATCGTCAGGAGCAGTTGCGGTCCCCGGCGGTGATGACGGTCCGCTGGGGCTTGGCCATCGGCTGCTCCGGCACGACCGGAGCCACCGCCGACACGGGCTCCACGAACTGGAGCTCAAGGGTCCTGGTCGCCCCCGCCACCAGGTCGAGCGTGGTGGAGAACACCGGGTGGCCGTGCTCCATCTCCACTTCCGGCTCCGTCACCTTCCCGTCGAGGTAGGCCTTCTCCAGCCGCGACCCCGTCGAGGTGAACACCGACACCCAGACCTTCCCGTCACGGTCGCCGTTACGCAGCGTCGCGGAAATCGTGCTGCCGCACTCTGGGGACACCCGATATTCGACGGTACGGTCAAGGTTGCGCCCGATCCCATCGCCGCCGGCGTCGTTGACGACCACATAGGCGAACGGCCCCGGGGCGGGGGTCAGCGTCCCGGCGAGCGGGGTGCGCTCCAGCAGCCGCTGCTGCTCGGGGTCGGCCGACCAGATCCGGATGTGCCCCTGGTCGATGACCTTCATCAGGTCGGGCAGCCCGGCCAGGCCCGACAGCCGCGCGAGCGTCGCCGCGTCGGCGCCGATCACGCCGTCGACCGGCTGACCGTGGTGGGCGACCCAGATGCGGGCGGCGTACGGGAAATGCGGTGACCGGTTCGACGCGGCCAGTTCCCGCGTGGCGTCGCGGCCGTAGCGGGCCGCGTAACCGGCGCCGAGGTCGAAAACCGTGCCGGGCGCGTCCGGGACCTCGCGGACCGGTTCGACGGTCCACCCGGTCGGCGCGATCGTGACCACCCCGAACCCGCGCACCACTCCCCCGGTCGCGCGGGCCCGGTCCGGGCTCTGCACGGCGACCAGGAAGCGCCCGCGCAGACCCGCCAGCGCGGCCAGCGTGTCGACCCGCTGCAGCGCGGCGACCTTGGGCAGCGTGGCGCGGGCGGCCTGGAGGTGGGTGACGGCCTGCGGGATCCGGGTCTGGTCCTGCTGCAACAGCAGTTCGAGGCCCTTGGCCAGGTCGAGCGCGGCCCGCGCGTAGTCACGGGCCAGCCTGGCCGGTCCGCCGGCGAACGGAAGATGGGCCAGCAGCGCCCAGTCACGGCCGGAGGTGTATCGGGTCGCCGCCTCGGCGCTGCTCCTGGCCTCGCGAACCCGGGCCGCGACCTCGGGGCCGGGCGGGATCAGCCGGGTCGAGTCGGCGAGCTGCCGAAACGCCGCCCTGGCGTCGGAAAGATGGTGTCCGGCCGAAACGCCCAGGTAGACGGGCCAGGCCAGGCAGATCGTGGTGGCGGTCAACGCGGTCGCCGCGACGGCGGTCCGCAGCCAGCCCTTGCGCTTCCAGCCGATGCGGGCCCAACCCACGCGCGCCCACCTCACTCCCGGCCACCTCACGGCAGCCGCCTGACTGCGGCTCGCCTGCGGCGGCGCGCCCCGACGGCCAGCAGCACGGCGGTCAGCGCCAGCCCGGACGCGGCGACGCCCACGGCTTCCAGGGGGGCGCCGGTGAACGGCAGGTCCTCGGCGACCGGGCGGTGCGGGTCGACGATGGGCGAATCGCCGCCGATCCGCCACCCTTGGAGGAACTCGACGGTGGCCTGCTCTCCGGTGACGAACGTGTCCGCCACAGTGTCCGCCACATCGTGTGAGGCGGGCACGGCGGCCGCCAGACACGTCCACATCAGCCCCACGCAGGCGAGGGCGCGCGGTGCGACCATGGCCCTCCCCCGGAAAGAGCAGGCGGATTCCGGCCGGAATCGGGCCGGTGCTCTCTTCCTACGAGGACGGCCGCGCGGGCCCGCCGAGTGGCGCGCCCGCATGACCGAAACTTGCCGATCGCGCTACAGGTTCTTCTCGATCGCCGCCACGACCTCGGCCGACTCGGGCTCGATCTGGGGGGCGAACCGGGCAGTCACCTCGCCGTCGGCGTTGATCGTGAACTTCTCGAAGTTCCACTTGATGTCCTCTCCGTCGCCGATCAGCGCGCGGTAGAGGGCGTGACGGTCGTCGCCGTTCACGTCGACCTTGTCGAGCAGCGGGAAGTCGACGCCGTAGGTGACGGAGCAGAACTCCTGGATCTCGTCGGCGGTGCCCGGCTCCTGGCCCATGAACTGGTTGCACGGCACGCCGACGACGGTGAAGCCACGCGGCGCGAAGGTGTCCTGGAGACGGACCAGGCCGGTGTACTGCGGGGTCAGGCCGCACTTGGACGCCACGTTCACGACCAGTGCCGAACGCCCCTGGAGGAGGTCGCCGAGTGTCGTCGCCCGGCCGTCGAGGGTGGTCACGGGGATGTCGAGATTCGTCATGGCCCGACTCTACCCAGCGTCACTTTCGTCCCGCTCACCCCGCGACCCCGACCTGAAACCCCAGGCCGGGGGTATTTCCCCACCATCGGGACCTCTGCCACCCGCCCCACCAGGCCTGCGCCGGGCCGTCTGATCACCCGGGCTTGGCACGGGGTCGGCAAACAACCGTCCTCGGGGGGTCGAAGAGGCGGCGGCGCGGTCCTCCGGCGTACTTCAATCCGCGCTAGGACACGTCGCGGTGCCTGCCGGGGGTTGGGCTGTTATCCGGTTCGGCCGCGCGGACCGGTGCGCGCACGCCATGGGCGTACCGGAACAGGGGTTCTCCCCTGAAGACCGCACGCGACCCGACGACAAGGACCGATTTGGACAGCATCAGCGCACGTCGCGGCACCGTCGCGGCCATGCTCGCCTTCGCCGCGCTCGCCGGGGCCACCCCCGCCTCCGCCTGTGTGGGTGAGCAGGACGGTCACACCTGGAAGAAGCGGACGTCGACCAAGGTGACCAGCAAGATGTACGCCCACCGGCTCATCACCCGCCGCGACTGGGCCCGCCGCGAGTTCCGCTGCCTCGACAGCCTGTGGACGCGCGAGAGCAACTGGAACCACAAGGCACGCAACCGCTGGTCGGGCGCGTACGGCATCCCACAGGCGCTCCCCGGCGACAAGATGGGCCGGGCGGGCTGGGACTGGCGGGTCAACCCGAGGACCCAGATCCGCTGGGGCATCGGCTACATCAAGGGCCGCTACGGCTCGCCGTGCGGCGCGTGGGGCCACTTCCGCAGCCACAACTGGTACTGAGGAGGGCCAGCCCCCTGGCCGGGGCGCGGGACGAACGCGCAGACTGCCCGGCATGGACGGGATCATCACGGTCTGGCTGCCCCTCGAAGTGCGGCGGCGCGGCCGGTCGCTGCTCGTCCTGGCTCTCCTCGTGGCCTTCGGGACGGCCACCGTGCTGACCGCGGTGGCCGGCGCCCGGCGGGGTGACGGCGCGGTCGACCGCCTGCTGGCGGTCACCACTCCGGCGACCGCCGTCGTGGTGCCCAACCGGGCCGGTTTCGACTGGGCGGGGCTGCGGGCGTTACCGCAGGTCGAGGCCGTGACGACGTTTCCCGGTTACAGCTCGGCGCCCTTGGCCGAGGACCCGGGCGACGACCCGCCCTCGCCGTTCGTCGCGGCCGACGCCGAGGCGATGAGCGCGATAGAGCGCCCGGTCGTGCTGGCCGGGCGGCTGCCCGATCCGTCGAGCGCGCACGAGGCGGTGGTGACCCCGGCCTTCGCGGTCCGGGGCTTCGGGGTGGGCCGTCAGGTCACCGTGCTGCTGCCGAGGCCTCAGGACGCGGCGGGCGCGATCGCGGGCGCCCGCACCGGTCCACCGGCGGGTCCGCGCGTGCCGGTCACGATCGTCGGGGTGATCAGATCGACCTGGTACGTCGACGAACCCGCCGGTCGTGGCCATCTCATCCTCTCTCCCGGCCTGGTGGCGGCCTACCCGGACGAGATCCTGGGGCCCGAGCGCCAGGCGCCCCTGAACGGGCTGGTCCGGGTGGCCGACGGCGGGTTGCCCGCGCTGCGGGCATGGCTGGCCGGGCAGGGCGACGTCGAGGTCATCGAGCGCGCCGAGACGCTGGCCCACGTGCGCCGGGTGATCGGGTTCGAGAGCGGCAGCCTGCTGGTCTTCGCCGTCGCGGCCTTCCTCACCGCTGTGGTCCTGGTCGGACAGGCCGTCTTCCGGTACGCCACCACGTCCGCCGCCGACCTCCGCGTGCTGGCCTCGGTCGGGATGACCCGGCGTCAGGCGGCCACGACGACGGCCACGGTCGTCTGCCCGGCCGCGTTCCTGGGCGCCGGAGCCGGGACCGCCATGGCGATCATCGCGTCCCGATGGCTGCCCTACGGGACCGCCGCCCTCTACGAGCCCTCCCCCGGCGCCGACGCCGACTGGCCGGTTCTGGGCCTGGGCTGGCTGGCCGCGACCGCGCTGGTCACGGCGGGCGCGGCGGTCGTCACCCTGCTCCCCGCCCCGGCGGCGGCCCGCCGGTCGGGGCTGACCCGGCTCGCCCTGCCCGTGCCGGTGACGACCGGCCTTCGATTCGCGCTCGAACCGGGAAACGGGGTCGCCCTCCTGGGCGCGGTGACCGGAGTGCTCGGCGTGGTCGCGGCGGCCGTCTTCGCGGCCGGGGTGGCCGACGCGGTGGCCCGGCCGGAACGGTTCGGCCGGCACTACGCCCTCATGGTGGTGTTCGGCCACGGCGGCCGCGATTTCACGCCGGCCCGGCCGGCGCTGACGTCGATCGCGGCCGTGCCGGGAGTGGCCGGGGCGCTCGACCTCAGGGTGGCGTCGGGCCGGTCCGGCCAGGTCAGCGTGGTGGCCCACACCTATGACCCGGTGGGGGCGCCGGTGCCGCTCATCCTGACGGAAGGCGGTCCTCCGAGGCTGGACGGCGACATCGTGCTGGGCGTCACGACCGCCCGCGACCTGGGCGTCCACCTCGGCGACCGCATCCCGCTGACCGGCGACGCCGCGACGCGCACGATGCGCGTCACCGGTCTGGGTTTCGCGGTCGAGAGCAGCACGAGCGACTACGACACCGGCGCGTGGATCACCCCGGGGGCGTATGACGCGATCTTCACCGGATTCAAGGAACACGGCGGCCTGGTCTTCCTCGATCCAGGTCAGGACCCGCTGAAGATGGCCGCGCTGATCACCGGCAGGTCCGGCGGCCGGTTGCTGGTGCTGCCGCCGTTCGAGCCGCCGCAGCGCGCCGAGATCCGCGACGTCGCGGTGCTGCCGGTCGCGCTCGGCGTGTTCCTCACCGTCCTGGCGCTGGGCGCGACCGCGCACGCCCTGTTCACCGCCGTCCGCCGCCGGGCCAGGGACCTGGCGGTGCTGCGGGCGCTGGGCATGACGCCGGGCCAGACGCGCGTCGTCGTGGTGGTCCAGGGTGTGGTCACCGTGACGATCGGCCTGGTCGTCGGGCTGCCGCTCGGGCTGGCGCTGGGCCGGGCGCTGTGGCGGATCGCCGCCGGGATCATGCCGCTGCAGTACGTCCCGCCGTCGGCCGCGCTGATCTGGCTCGCCCCGGTCGCCCTGCTCGCGGCGCTCGGGCTCGCGCTCCTCCCCGGCCGCCGCGCCGCCCGGCTCCCTCTCGGGGCGGCGCTGCGGGCCGAGTGAATCAGCCGGTACGTCCGGCGAGCCGCCCCGCGATGGCCGCGATCAGCAGATCGAGCCCGAAGTCGAACTCGGCCTCGTGATCGCAGGTGGACAGGTGCGGCGCGAGGGCCCCGATCTCGGGGAACAGCTCCGGATCGACGTCGCCCGCCCGGATCGTCCCGTGGACGGGGGCGAACGTCGGGGTCACCCCGACCTCGCGCAGGAGTGACCCGATGACGTAGGCGATGAAGACCCGGAAGATCTGCACCGCCTCTTGCTCGCCGAACCCCGCCCCGCGCAGGGTGGACAGGGCGCGTTCGACCGGCAGCATCCCGGCGGCCGACTTGAGCTGGCGGCTCACCACGACCATGGTCGAGCGGGGATGGGAGTGGGCGATCTGCCGGAACGCGCGGGCCTGCATGCGGACCCGTTCGGTCCAGGGCGCGGCCGGGTCGTCGGTGAACTCGATCTCGGACAGGATGCTCTCGGACACGCCGTCGAGCAGGGCCGACTTGTTCGGCACGTGGTTGTAGAGCGACATCACGCCGACCCCGAGGTCGGCGGCGATCCGGCGCATGGAGACGGCGTCGGCCCCCTCGCGCTCGATCAGGTCGATGGCGGCGGCGACGATCCGGGGGCGGTTCAACGGTGGCACGTGACCAGTATTGACCGGCGGTAAGCTGCGTGTCACTGTCGAGACGTACAGCGTACGTACGGGAGGCCAACACGTGTCGACGCACGAGCTCTACACCATCCCCGCGGAACTGCGCACCTGGGACGTCCAGATGGCCGGCTCGGCCCGGTTCACCTGGGAATACGACGACAACCGCGACCGCATGCTGTCCCTCTACCAAAAGGGCAAGGACAAGCAGTGGGACTCGGTGAAGCGCATCGAGTGGGACCTGGAGGTCGACCCCTACAACGTCCTGGGCACCCCCGACCAGACCATCGCGATCTACGACTCGCCGCTGTGGCACCGCATGGACGAGCCGACCCGCCAGGAGGTCCGCCGCCACGGCGCCGCCTGGCAGTTCTCCCAGTTCCTCCACGGCGAACAGGGCGCGATGATCTGCTCGGCGCGCATCGTGGAGTCCGTACCGGACCTGGATTCGAAGTTCTACGCGGCCACCCAGACCATGGACGAGGCCCGCCACGCCGAGACCTACGCCCGGTTCCTCCAGGAGAAGGTCGGTCTGGCCTACCCGATCAACCCCTACCTGAAGTCGCTGCTCGACTCGACCCTGAGCGACTCCCGCTGGGACATGCCCTATCTGGGCATGCAGGTCCTCATCGAGGGCCTGGCCCTGGCCGCCTTCGGCGTCATGCGCGACATCACCACCAAGCCCCTCCCCAAACAGATCCTCGCGTACGTCATGCAGGACGAGGCCCGCCACGTCGCCTTCGGCCGCATGGCGCTGCGCGACTTCTACGCCGGCCTGTCCGACGCCGAACGCCGCGAGCGCGAGGACTTCGTGATCGAGGGCTGCTGGCTGATGCGCGACCGCCTGCGCGGCTCGGAGCAGTGGGAGGCCCTGGGCCTGTCGAAGGCCGACAGGGACGAGGCGAACACGCTCGTCGACGAGTCGCGCTACCTGCGGCTGTTCCGGTCGCTGCTGTTCAGCCGCATCGTCCCCTGCGTGAAGGACATCGGCCTGTGGAGCCCACGGCTCCAGCAGGCCTACATGGACATGGGCGTCCTCGACATGGCCGGGCAGAACCTCGACGACCTGATGCGCCAGGACGAGGAGATCGCCGAGAAGATCGACGAGGAGCGCTTCATCAAGGAAGAGGCCGAGCGCGCCGTGGAGGTCGCCGAGACGATCGCCGCGTCGGCCGACTAACGCCGCACGACGACCTTGCCGACCGACGATCCGGCGGCGACGAGTTCGTGGGCCCGGCGGAGCCCGGCGGCGGTGAAGTCGCCGATCTCGACGCCGAGCGTGGTGCGCAGGCGGCCCGCGTCGAACAGGGCGGCGGCCTCGTCGAGCAGCCGCCCCTGAGAGGCCATGTCCGGGGTCTGGTAGATCGCGTGGGTGAACATGAGCTCCCAGTGCCAGGCGATGCTCTTCGACTTGAGCGGGAACAGGTCGGGGTGGTGGTCGTCGATGGCCACGACGTGCCCGAACGGCTTGACGATCTCGGCGTAGGCCTCGATGTTGCCCTCGGAGAACGAGGAGAACACGGCCTCGACCCCGTCGGGCGCCACGGCCTTCACCGACTCGACGAGCGTGTGGTGGTCGACGGTCTCGTCGGCGCCCAGGGCCAGCACCCGCTCACGGCTGGCCTGCTGGGAGGCCGTACCGATCACCCGCATCGACGTGAGCCGACTGGCCAGCTGGACCAGCATCGAGCCGACCCCACCGGGCGCGCCGACGACGAGGAGCGTGTCCGTCGTGCCGGCGTGTGCGCCGAGATGGGTGAAGAGCGACTCCCAGGCCGTGATCGTGGTCAGCGGCGCCGCGGCGGCCTCGGCCATCGTCAGGTTCTCGGGCTTGTGCCCGGCGATCCGCGAGTCGACGGCATGGAAATCGGCGTTCGCGCCCTGCCGGGTGATGTCACCGGCGTAGTAGACCTTGTCGCCGGCCGCGAACCTGCGCACCTCGGGCCCGGTCCCGACGACGGTCCCGGCGGCGTCGTACCCGAGGATCCGCTGGGCGTCACCGGCGCTCGCGGCGACCTTCACGTCAACCGGATTGACCGAGACGGCCTCGACCTGGACGAGGATGTCGTGTGGGCGGAGGGACGGCAGGGGCACGTCCACGTCGACGAGCCCGGCACCGCTGGTGGCGATCGCAGCCATTCGCGTCATACACAGCACGCTAGGTTCTCGACGGTCAGACCAGGGCAAAGCAGCTTAGAGGATCACGTAGACCACGGCCCCGGCCACCGCCGCCAGCACCCCGATCCAGAGGATCAGGGCGTCGCCGCCGGCCTCGATCGGGCGTTCCCCGTGCAACGCCTCCTGCACCCGCCGGAACCGGATCCCCGTACGGGCGAGCATCATCGCCCCCACCAGCGCCGCGACCCCGAAGCACGCGATCGACACGGCGTGCCCGGAGGCGCGGGCCACCACACCCGCCCCGCCGAGCCCGAAGGTCGCCAGCGCGGTGGCCGTGCGGACCCACGCCAGCCGGGTCCGCTCACTCTGCAGGCCCGGGTCCCAGCTCTGGCCCGATCCTCTATCCAACGAGGATCAGCACCAGGGCCAGCACCGCGACCCCCGCGACCCCGTATCCGAACAGGGGCGCGAGCCTCGGCGGCGGGAGGGGCTGGGCGCGGCGCAGGGCCGTCTGGACCTTGCGCCAGCGCGGGTACGCGAACGCCGCCGCCACGGCCGAGAGCAGCACGAGGACGACGGCGAGCGTGGTGCGGACCCACGGGACGAAGAGATGAGGCGGGACCGCCGCCATGGCCACACCTCCGGCGCACAGAGCCAGGGAGGTACTCAGCCAGGTCAGAAAGGTTCGTTCGTTTGCCAGGGTGAACCGGGGGTCCGGTTCGTCTCCGTCCATAATTAAAAGGATATTTCACCACAATTCCGGCATGTCTTGCCGGAAAGGCCTATTCGCCGGAGGCGCAGGCGGCGGTGAGGGTCTCACCCCATGCCAGGGAGTCTGTGGCGAGCTTCTGGAGGGCGTCCACGGCGTCGTTGGCGTCTTGGATCTCGAACGCGTTCAGCTTCCCGGCGACCTCGTTGGCCGCCTCCGCCAGAGTCGTGTTGGCGGCGTCGTTGGCCAGGGCCTCCAGCTTGTTCGCACCGTCGGCGAGGGCGGTCTCGACGGCCTGCGGGTCACTCGCGAGACCGGTCACCTTCTCCACCGTCTCGGTCACGATGCCGACGGCCTGAATGCACTGCTGCGTCTTGTCGATCGCACCAGTGATCTCGTTGATCTCACCACATCCGGTGAGCAGCACGAGCGACAGCGGGAGTACGGCAAGGGGGAGGAGTCGCATGGCCTGAACCCTAATGCACGCGAACGTGACCTAAGCGCCCCATCGGAAAGGGGCAGGTCGGAATGTGCCGGGTGGGGCGTCGTACGATCAAAAGCATGGGAATGTGCGAACATCTGCAGGTTGCCGGGGACCCCGCGCCGACCTCCCCGCAGGGGTGCGAGGAGTGCCTGCGCGAGGGTACCCGCTGGGTCCACCTGCGCAAGTGTCTTAATTGCGGGCATATCGGCTGCTGCGACTCCTCGCCCCGCCGGCATGCCACCGCTCACTACAAGGAGACCGATCACCCGGTGATGCAGTCGTTCGAACCGGGCGAGGCATGGAAGTGGTGCTTCATCGACAACGTGATGGGTTAGTCGCGTTCCAGGGTGGCCTCTTCGAAGTCGAGCTCCGACATGATCCGGCGCAGCACCTCGTCGTCGATCCTGCGCTGGTCACGGAGCCGGATGAAGACCGCCCGCTCGGCGGCGAGCATCTCCCGGCGCAGTCGCCGGTAGACGGTCGCGGGCGTCTCCTCGCCCTCGGGCCCGGTGCCGCCGCCGAGCCGCTCCCAGGCCATCCGGGCCACCCGCTCGGACCGGTCGCGCAGTCCCTGCACGACCTCCTCGTGGACGTCGAGCACGCCTTCGGCCACCAGTTCGTCGAGCCGGGCCGTCGCCGCCGCCGCGGCGGCCTGCTGCGCGGCGGCCTCCGACAGGTCGTCTTCGAACCGCTCGCGCTCGTTGGAGATGCCGAGCCTGCGGATCAGCCAGGGGAACGACAGTCCCTGGACGACCAGGGTGCCGATCACCACCGCGAAGGTCAGGAACAGCAGCAGATCGCGCTGCGGCACATCGGCCGGCAGCGCGAAGGCCGCCGCCAGTGACACCACGCCCCGCATCCCGGCCCAGCTCAGCGTGACGACGTTCTGCCAGGGCACCTTCTTCTCCCTGGCGCGGATCTTCTTGGACAGGATCCTCGGCAGCAGGATGCCGGGGATCATCCAGACCGCCCGGCTCAGCACCGTCACCAGGAACAGCACCAGGGCGTACATGCCGACCGTGGTGGGCTCGTAGCCTTCGAGCCCGGCGATCAGCGGCAGCAACTGCAGGCCGATCAGGGCGAAGACGATGCCCTCGAGCAGGAAGTCCATGATCCGCCACACGGCCTCCGACAGAAGCCGGGTCCCGTACGAGGTGCGGCTCATCTGGTGGCCGAGATAGATGCCCACCACGACCACGGAGATCACGCCCGAGGCGTGCACGACCTCGGCCGCCAGGTAGGCGCCCCAGGGCACCAGCAGCGAGATCGAGTTGGCCACCAGGGCATCTTTGATCCGGGTCAGGATGTAGCCCGCGACGTAGGCGATGGCCATGCCGATCGCCAGCCCGACGCCCGCCGCGAACAGGAACTGCCCGCCCGCTGTGAGGAACGTCACCCCGCCGCCCGCGATCACCCCGATCGCGACCCGGTAGGCGGTCAGCGCGGTCGCGTCGTTGAAGAGGCTCTCGCCGATCAGCACGGTCATGACCCGGCGCGGCAGCCCGAGCTTGCGGCCGACGGCCACGGCCGCGACCGCGTCGGGCGGCGCGATGATCGCCCCGAACGCGATGGCCGCCGGGATGGTCAGCTCGGGCACCAGCAGGTAGGTGACCGTCCCGACCACGGCGGTCGTGAACAGCACGAGCCCGATCGACAACAGCATCACGGGCCGCTTCACATCGCGAAGCCGCAGGTAGGAGCTGTCGAGGGCGGCCGAATAGAGAAGTGGCGGCAGGAATACGAAGAGCACGATCTCCGGGCTCAGTTCGTATTCGGGCACGAACGGGAGGATCGACGCGATCAACCCGGCCAACACGAGAAGTAGCGGAACATTCCAGTCCATCCGCCGGGCCAACGCCGATACGGCGAGAGCCCCGGCGGGGAGGGCCAGCAACTGGAGTACGGTGATCGCTTCCATCAAGCGGTCATCGTACGTCCCTTAGCTCCAGTCGCGCCTCTCGTCGACCCCGTCGGGACGGGTCCGCTCGCCGGTGTTGTACATCGGCGGCTGCTGACCCTCGACATAGGGACGCGAGACCGGGCCGAGGCCCAGCGGGTCGTTGGGGTCGACGCCCGGTTGCTGCGGCGGCATCTGCTGCTGGCCGTAGCGGGGGTCCTGGTATTGCTGCGGCGGATACTGCTGCTGCTGTCCCGGCGGCACCTGGAACGACGGGTCGGTCGAGTAGACCGCGCCCTGGGTGTAGCCCTGGGGGAACGCGGGCGGCTCGCCCGGCGCGTAGGGCTGCGGGGCCTCGACGAGGTGGGGCCGCTGCGGCTCCGGCGGGAAGACCGGATACTCCGGATACTGCGGCGCGGGCGGCATCGGCGGCACGTGCTGCTGCATCTGCGGAGGCATCTGCTGCTGCATCGGCGGCTGGTAGCTGCCGGTCTGGTAGAGGTTCGCGTCGGGCAGGTAGGGGTCGGCCGCGAAAGGCTGCTGCGGCGACTCGAGCTCGGGCTCCGGCTCGAACTGGTAGGCCGGGCGGCCGGGGATCGGCGACGGGAACTGGTAGACCGGCTCGGCCGGCACCGGTCCCTCGAAGGGCGGGAAGTCCGGGGGCGGCGGTGCCGCACGGCGCGGCCGCTCACGCGGCGGGGCCTGCTGGTCGACGGCGACCAGGCGGTCGCGGGCCGGGTTGCCCCGGGCGACCAGCACGTCGTTGGGGCCCAGCGCGGCCGGCGCCACCGGGGCGGGCTGGCCGTAGGCGGGGGTCGCCTCGGGATATTCGGGGTAGCCGTTCGAGTCCCAGCCGCCGGGCGGCATGGGCTGCTCCTGCGGGAACGGCGGGTATTGCTGCTGCGGCATCGGCGGCATCTGGGCCACGGGTGCCATGGGCTGCTCGGGGGGGCGCGAATACTGCCCCGTGCCGGGATATTCACCCGGGTAGTCGGCCAGATCGGGCGCCTGGAACGGGCCCGTGCCGGGAGATTCGGGGTTGGCCGCCTGCCCGGTGGCCTCGGCGTAACCGACCTGGAGAGTCTCCAGGATGCGGCCGACGTCGTCCATGGGCATGCGGAAACTGGCGGTGCACATCTCGCCCCGCCACAAGCTCAGCACGAGGGTTCCCTCGTGCCAGGTCACCCGCAGAACGCGGTCTTGACCTCGGGCGTCAAAGAAAACCTCGCCAAAGGATGGCAGCGGGACGACTTCCGACATGACAGACATAGTGCCTTTACCTGCCCTTATCCGTCCACTCGACCTCAAGAAACCCTACTGAAACGCACGTCTCGGCATTAACGGCGGCGGATCCCCGGCGAGAGCCACGGCCGGAGGCCGTCTGCGTCTCGCTTGTCGGGTCTCCCCTGTTTGCCCGAGGTAGATCGTCTTTGACCTAGCGCCCCGTGGGGCCAGTGTGCCATGGGAACTCCCCTTCGCACCCCCGAACCCTCGGATGTGGTTCCGCTGCGGTTCACCTGTCACGGTCCGATAACGGCAGCGTCCTGTCGGTGGCGGGCGCTAGCCTTCGGGGGTGCCGAAATCCGACCTGCCAACTGTAGAAGAGCTGCTCACGATCGCCGTCACGGAGCTCGGCGGCGCCGAGAGACCGGGGCAGGTCACGATGGCGAAGGCGGTGCAGAAGTCACTCGACAAGGGCGACCATCTCGCAGTTCAGGCGGGCACCGGCACCGGGAAGTCGCTGGCCTATCTGGTCCCCGCGATCCGGCACGCCGCCATCTCCGACAGCGCCGTCGTCATCTCCACCGCCACCATCGCGCTGCAGCGCCAGCTCGTCGATCGTGATCTTCCCAGACTCGCCGACGCCCTCGAAAAAGAACTCCCGCATCGCCCCGATTTCGCCATTCTTAAGGGCCGTCGCAACTATCTGTGTAGATATAAGTCAACTGTCGGCATGCCGGAAGACGAACAGGATCAGCTTTTCGACCCCCGCGAAGTGAGCGCGGCGGGCCGGATGGTCCAGCGCATCCAGGAGTGGGCCGAGGAGACCGAGACCGGCGACCGCGACGAGCTCGTCCCGGGCGTGAGCGAGATCGCCTGGCGCCAGTTCTCCGTGTCGGCGCGCGAGTGCCTGGGCGCCCAGCGCTGCCCCAGCGGCGCCGAGTGCTTCGCCGAACTGGCCCGCGAACGGGCCGCGATGTCCGACGTGGTGGTGACCAACCACGCGCTGCTGGCCATCGACGCGATGGAAGACTTCCAGGTCCTCCCCGAACACGACGTCGTGGTCGTCGACGAGGCCCACGAGCTGGTCGACCGGGTCACCTCGGTGGTGACCGACGAACTCTCCGAGGCCACCGTCGGCCTGGCCGCCCGCCGCGCCGGCCGCCTCATCGAACAGCACCTCGCCGACCGCCTCCAGGAGGCGGCCGAAGACCTCGGTTCCCTCCTCCTCGCCGCGCCGGCCGGGCGCGTCGACGACCTCCCCCAGTCGCTGGGGTTGACCCTCGCCCTCGTACGTGATGCGGCCTTCACCTGCATCACCGCCCTCGGATCGCGCAACGCCGACAAAGACGACCCTGAGGGCGCCGGCGCGAAGAAGGCGGCGTTCACGGTCCTCGACGACGTCCACGACACCGCGCAGCGGATGCTCGACGCCTTCGGCGCGGAATCCGAGGTCGACCGGGCCGAGGTGGTCTGGCTCGACGAGGCCAACGGCCGGATCCCCCCGACCCTGCGGGTCGCCCCGCTGTCGGTCGGCGGCATGCTCCGCGACAAGCTCTTCGGCGACCGGACCGTGGTGCTGACCTCGGCGACCCTGGCCCTCGGCGGCACGTTCGACGGCATGGCCGCCCAGTGGGGCCTGGGCAAGGACGACGACTGGAGCGGCCTCGACGTCGGCTCACCCTTCGACCACGCCCGATCCGGCATCCTCTACGTCGCCAAACACCTGCCCCAGCCCGGCCGCGACGGCCTGCCCGACGCGTACATCCAGGAGATGGTCGAGCTCATCGAGGCCGCCGGCGGCCGCACACTCGGCCTGTTCTCCTCGATGCGCGCCGCAAAGGCGGCCACCGAGGCCCTGCGCGACAGCCTGTCGGTCCCGCTGCTCTGCCAGGGCGACGACTCGACGTCGCTGCTGGTGAAGCAGTTCGCCGCCGACCCCGAGACCTGCCTGTTCGGAACTCTGTCGCTGTGGCAGGGCGTCGACGTGCCCGGCCCGTCCCTGACCTGCGTCATCATCGACCGCATCCCGTTCCCCCGCCCCGACGACCCACTGACCTCATCGCGTCAGCGCCATGTGGCGGCCAAGGGCGGCAACGGTTTCATGTCGGTGGCGGCCACCCACGCCGCGCTGCTGCTGGCGCAGGGCGCCGGGCGGCTGCTGCGCTCGATGGACGACCGTGGCGTGATCGCGGTGCTCGACCCCCGCCTGGCGACGGCCCGCTACAGCGGATTCCTGCTGAACTCACTGCCGCCCTACTGGCGGACGACCGACCCCGAGGTGGTGCGGTCGGCGCTGAAGCGGCTCACTTCCTGACCGTCGGGACGACGCGGTCGCCGATCTTCAGTTCACCGGGATTCTTGGGGACCAGCCGGATGCCGAACCAGGTATTGCCGTCCCACCGACGGTGTTTGGCCAGGGTGCGCAGAGGCTCCTTGCCGCGTTCCCGGGTGTCGGGTGCCCAGGTGGTGACGAAGCAGCGGTCGACGAGTTCGGACACCCGGAAATCGACGTCACCGATGCGGACCCACGACCAGGTGTCCTCCTCGAACGGCTCGAACCCGTCGACGACGACGTTGGGCCGGAACCGGGCGACGTCGAGCGGTTCGGGCGGCGCCTCCTGACGCTGGAGCGCGCCCTCCATGATCCAGTCGTCGAGGCGGCGCAGTGACTCGCGGGTGACCAGGTGCAAGGGTGCGTCCCACGCCAGACTGGTCACCTCGCCCGGGAGCCCGCCGTGCTCCTCGACGATGCGGCGCCGGTTGGGGTCGTCGAGCCACACGAACCTGGCCGGTTTGCCGAGGAGCCGGGTGAACCATTCATGGGCGTCGTCGTGGGCGAGCATGGCCTTGTCCAGCCCGTGGAAGGCGACGGGGACCAACGGGCCGTCGGCCGGGGGGACCTTGAGCTCGCCCAGCCCTGGGGCGGCGAGGATGAGCCCGCCTTCCGGGGTGATGGTGGCGTGGACGGCGAGATACTGGGGATGCTCGCCTGACCAGTAGATATCCCCCTGCGGATCGACCACGCCCCAGCGACGGTCGCCTTCGAGACCCCACGGGAGAACCTGGGCCCGATCGAGGCGGATGCCCGCCACCGACTTGACGGGATATATCCGGATGTCGGAGAGCTCCATGCCTCATTTTACGAGAAAGCGCTCTCTCGGTCATCTGGCTTGCGCCGGATGCTTCCCATTTCGCCGGATGCGGTTCGCATGACGACAGCGACCCTCACCGAGGACGGGGTTGTTACGCGCCGACCGATGTGCAGCGCGGCGCTGGGGAGCGTGATCGCGGTCGTTGGCGAACTCGGTCGCAGACGTTGGCGGGCTCAGCCTCGGACGCTGATGAGCTCGGTCATAAACGCTGGCGCGCCCCGAAGCGGACGCTCGCCAGATCGCTCGCGGACGTGAGCGAACTAGGTTGCACACGGTTGGTGAGCTTGGTCCCGGACGCTGATCGCTCGGTGGCAGACCACGTCGGCGAACTCCAGTACGGACGGCGAACCCGCGTGCGGACGTGAGTGGACTCGGTGCAGGCGTTGTGAACTCGACGCAACGTCGGAGAACTCAGTTGCGGACGTTGGTCATTTGGTCGTGGCGTTGGTGCAGCACGGTTGCAGAAATCACCGGAACCGGAAGAAGCGAGCAGCGCGAGCCGCCAGCGTGTAGCGGATGTGGGCCGCACGATATCGCTTACCCTCCGTCACGTGATCGGGCAGATTCTCCCGGACGGTCCCGGCTCCTGCCTCCTCCTCACCGCGGAACTCGACCGCATGATCGGGCGCGACACGCACCTCCATCTCGTCGGCCTCAATCTCTGCGGACATCACGATGTCGGCCTGCGCGATCAGTTCCTCTCTGGGGCGCCCGCTCATGGGGACCTCCCCAGCCGATGCCTACCGGCTCGGTGCACCGCCCGGCCGAGATCCAGCAACACGGACCCGAGCGACTGCCCGGCCCGGTCCGGCCGCTTCGGCCGCGAAGGACTGGCCTTCTTGTCGCCCTGCCCCTCGCCCGTCACCTTCTCGGTTGGGACCTCATTTTCCGGCTTCTCAGCCTCGCCTTGTCCTCCTGGCTTCGCAGCCTGCCCATCGCCTTCTGACTTCTCACCAGCCCGGCTCTCTCCTTTTGGATCGCTCGGCTGCTCCTCACTTTTCGACGCCTCAGGCTCATGTTCGCCTTCCGGCCTTTCGGCAACCTCTTCGCCCTTCGACCTATCAGGTCGGTCCTCGTCCTTCGCCCTCTCGGAGGGCTCCCCATCCTTCGACTTCTCAGGTTGGTTCTCGTTCCTGAACTCTTCAGGCTGCTCCTCTTCCTGGCTCTCGGGCCGGTCCTCGCCCTGGCTCTCGGGCCGGTCCTCGCCCTGGCTCTCAGGCTGGTCCTCGTCCTGGCTCTCAGGCTGCTCCTCGTCCTGGTTCTCAGGCCGGCCCTCGTCCCTCGGTCCCTCGGGCTGCTCCTCACCCTTCAACTTGTCAGACTGATCTTCGCTCCCTGCCTTGTCGGACTTCTCCTCGTCCTGTGGCTTCTCAGAATCGCTTTCGCCCTCTGGCCTCTCGGGTTGACCCTCGCCCTTCGACCTTGCGACCTGGTCCTCGTCCTCCGGCCGCTTGGTCCGGCTCTCGTCCTTCGACTTCTCGGGCTGATCCGCCTCCTTCGGCCCCTCGGGCTGCTCCTCGCCGGCCGCCTTCTCGGAGGATTCCTCAACCGTTGGCTTCTCGGACTCGGCTTCGCCCTTTGGCTCGGGGTGGTCCTCGCCCTTCGGCTCTTTGGCCTGGTCCTCGTCTTTTGGCTTGAACCCTGTCTCCTCCTCCGGCTCCTCAGCCCTCAGGTCACCAGCCCGGCCCTGGTCTTGGTCTTGCCGTTCGTGCTCATCGGTCCGGCCGCCTTCGTCAGGCGTTCGATCCGCCGCGTCTTCGGCCTCGCCTGGGCGAGAGCGGTTCGCGTCTGCCGCGGGCTGCCTGCCGTCTCCGGCCTTGGAGTCGTCGCCTTTTCGAGGAGCCTCGCCGGCCGTGCCGACGTCGTCGATCCGATCGGACTGGGTCTGAGAAGACTCATCCCGGGCGGGACCGTCATGATCTCCAGAAGGGGTGCGAGGTTCAGCTGCCTGGGGAGCGCTCTCCCCCTTGATGTCCTGCTTCCGGTCGGCGCCGGGACCGTCCGATTGCCGGTGGTCTTCAACCACCGTGCCGGTGAGCACCTGTTCCCGATCGCCACCGTCGGCGGAAGTTCGCCCAGTGTCAGCCTGGCCTGGTTGATCGGTACGTTTTCCGGCTTGCTCCGGAACGGGACCCCCGGTCTGGCCGGTCACCGAGCTTTCGCCGACCGGACCAGCACCTGAACCAACCTGCTCGGATGCCCGACCGGCACCTTCACCCACCTCACCGGCCGCGTCACCAGCGCCCTCGCCGACCTCTTCGGCCGCCTTCCCAGCACCTTCACCGACCTGACCGACTGCGTGACCGGCACCCTCGCCAACTGCTCCGGCCGCCTGTCCGGCGCCTTGGGCTACAGCACCGACCGCCTGACCTGCGCCTTCGCCGACTTCGCCGACCGTATGACCGGCACCCTCGCCAACCTGGCCGGTCGCCTGACCAGCACCCTCGCCAACCTCTTCGGCCGCCTTTCCGACGCCTTCGCCCACGCCGCTGACGGCATGGCCGGCGCCCTGGCCGACATCACCAACCGCCTCGCCGACAGCTTCACCGACCTCGCCGACCGCGTGGCCCGCTCCCCTGCCGACGTCGCCGACGGCCTGACCTGCGCCTTCGCCGACTTCGCCGACCAAGTGACCCGCGCCCGCGCCGACGTCGCTGACGGCCTGGCCGGCGCCTTCGCCGACCTCGCCGACGGCGTGACCGGCTCCTGAACCCACGTCGCGGACGGCGTCGCCCGCGCCGGCGCCGACGTCGCTGACCGCGCTGCTCGCACCCTTGCCGATCTCGCCGACGGCTTGACCTGCGCCGGCGCCGATGTGTTCGGTCGCGTTGCCGAGGCCTCGGGTCAGGTTTTCGAGGATCTGCGGGTTGTGGTCCAGGGTCTCCAGGACGTCGCTGACGATTCGGGCGACGTTGTCGAGCCGCACCTTCAGCAGTGCCTGGGCCTGGACTCCCTTGATGCTCAGGTCGACCTCGCCGAGGGAGACGTCCGCTCCGACGTTGAGTTTCAGCAGGTCCAGGACCTCGGCGCTCACGCTGACCCGGGCCTTGAGGTCGGCGACGCGGAGGGTGATCTCGTCGACGCTGAGGTTGGGTACATCGAGGTAGACATCGGGCTCCTCGCTAGCCACGTGCGCTCACCCGGCCTTCGGGGACTCTCTCCCGGTCCTCGGTCTCCTCCGGCTCCGCGCTCTCTTCTCCCTCCTTGGGCGCCTCGGGTTCCTCTCCCGAACCGGGCGGGGGCGCCTCGGGCGACTCGGTCGCCTGCTCATCCGGCGTCTGCTCCTCGTCCTCCGGCTTCTGGGAGTCCTGGTCCTTCTCGGAGTCCTCAGGCTGCTGGGAGTCCTCAGGCTGCTGGGAGTCGTCCGGCTTCTCGGAAGTCACCTCGCCGTCGTGGATCTCGCCGCGCCAACCCTGCAGGTCGTCGGGGTGGAGGAGGGTCTGGGTCATGACCTGGCGGCGGAAGTGCTTGAGTTCCAGCCGCGCACGGCGGCCTTGGGCTCGCCAGATGTTGCCGATCTTCTCGAACAGGCCCTGTGGGTGATACTCCAGCACGACCAGCACCCGGGTCAGGTTGGGGGCCAGGCCGTGGAAGGTCACGGCGCCGTCGACGTGACCCTTCGCGCCGTGGGAGCGCCAGATCACGTGGTCGTCGGGGACCTGGTCGATGATGTCGGCCTGCCACGTGCGGTGCGACCAGAAGACCTGGGCCTTCCACGTCAATTTCTGGTCT
Source organism: Herbidospora mongoliensis (assembly GCF_001570545.1). Lineage (GTDB taxonomy): Bacteria > Actinomycetota > Actinomycetes > Streptosporangiales > Streptosporangiaceae > Herbidospora > Herbidospora mongoliensis. The sequence continues at coordinate 382,107 of NZ_BBXD01000011.1, forward strand.
TCGTCCTGGCGGACGGTCTCGACCTTCTTCATGAAGGACGGGAACTCCTCGAACTGGGTCCACTGGTCGTAGACGACCTGGAGGGGCGCGCCGACGTCGATCGACTCGACGATGTTGACGATCTTCCGGTTGCCCTTGCCCTTGCCGCCCTTGCCCGTGACGGCCTTCATGATCTCGGAGACGCCCTTGATGCCGTGCCCGATGCGCTTGAAGATGCCTTCCTTCTCGCCCGAGTCGGAGTCGTCGGAGCCCTTCGAACCCTTCGAGCCTCCCAGGCCGAGGCCGGCCAGGCCGCCCGTCTCCCCGGTGGCGTAGTTCGTCAGGCGGTCGGTGAGGTCGCCGACCTTGCCCTTGAGTTTTCCGGTGACCTTGCCGGCCACCTTGCCGGTCAGCTTGTGGACACCGCGCTTGCCGGCGGCGCCGATCATGCCGCCGAGTTCCTTGCCGAGTCTGGCCACGGGTGTCGCGGTCTTGGTGTCCGTCATGAGTCCCCCTTCGGGGAGGCCTTCGTGGCGGTCTTCGTGGACGTCTTCACGGAGTCCGTCGCGGTGTCCTTCACGGCGTCCTTCACCGGGTCCGCCGCGTCGGCGGGCATGCGCAGCCGCTCCGTCGTGTCGTGGATGCGGTCGCTGAGCGAGTTGATCGGACCGTTGGTCGCCGCGGTGGCGGCGGCGCGGCCGGCCGCCATGATGTCGGTCTGCAGCTTGCCGGCGAGTTCTTCCAGTTCCGGCGAGCCGAGGCTCTTGAGACCCTTGCCCAGCAGGCCCTTGGGCCGGAGCCCTCCTGCCAGACCTCCGACGGCCACGGCGGTGGCGAGCGCCAGCTTGCGGTGGCGGCCGAAGTAGTAGCCCATGGCGATCGCCAGAGCGACCTTGACCTGAGTTCCCTTCATGCTGTCCCCCTTCCGGAATCCCCCTCCCCGGAAAGCGGACAGTGCACCTCAAGGGCGCACCAAATTAGTCGAAAGGCGACAAATTTGGGCGTTTAGGCGCGACGTTGTCTCCCGACGACGTGCCGCGCAGACGCCGCAGAACCCATGGGGCCAGGTGTTCCCGCAGCCACTCGGCGTCTTCCCGGCGTTTGACCCGGGGATCGATCTTGTCGCGAGGTGGCCAGCTGAAACGCCAGTCTTGTCCGGGTACGCCCAAGACGTCCAAAACCTTGGCGGCGACCAGACGGTGACCGTGCTCGTTCATGTGGAGGCGGTCGGCGCTCCAGGCGCGCCAGTCGCGCAGGCCCTGCATCGACCACTGGTCGACCAGATGGCAGCCGTACAGATCAGAGATCGAGCGGACATGCAGGTAGAAGGTCGCGAAAGTGCCGCGCGCCCGGCGCATGATCGGGGTGTCACGGGGGTCGACGCCGGTGAAGACGATCACGTCGGCGCCGGTGCCGCGCAGGGCCTTCACCGCTGCGGCGAAGGTCTTGGCCATCGCGTCGGGGTCGCTGCCGGGACGCAGCAGGTCGTTGCCGCCGGCGCAGAAACTGATCAGGTCGGGACGCATCTCGATCGCCCTCGGCACCTGCTCGGCCACCACCTGGTCGAGCATGCGGCCGCGGATCGCGAGGTTGGCGTACCCGAACGAAGGGTTCTGGGCAGCCAGGACCTCGGCCACACGGTCGGCCCAGCCACGATAGGCACCGTTCACGCCCGGGTCGCTGAGGCCCTCGGTGAAACTGTCGCCGAGGGCGACGAACGACCCGTACATCTCACATCTCCGCGATGGCTCGCAAGGCCAGGACATAGGACTGGACGCCGAAACCGGCGATCGTGCCGTTGGCGACGGCCGCCACGACCGAGGTGTGACGGAACTCCTCCCGGGCGGCCGGGTTGGAGATGTGCACCTCGATCAGCGGCGCGGTGCGCTGGGCGAGGGCGTCGCGCAGCGCGTAGCTGTAGTGGGTGAACGCCGCCGGGTTCAGGATCACGGGTGTGCGGGTGTCGGCCGCCCCGTGCACCCATTTCAGCATCTCGGACTCGTCGTCGGTCTGCCTGACCTCGACCGCCAGCCCCAGCTCACGGCCTGCGGTCTCGCAGATCAGCACCAGGTCCTTGAACGTGGTGGCGCCGTAGACGTCGGGCTCGCGGGTGCCGAGGCGACCCAGGTTCGGCCCGTTCAATACCAGAACGTCACGCACGGGTGCCTCCGCTCACCGCCCGGTAGGCGGCCTCCAGCAACTCCTCGGACGGGTCTTCCAGCCGGGCCGGCTCGGCCAGCGCGTCGAGCACGACGAACCGGAGCTTGGCCCCGCGGGCCTTCTTGTCGAGCTTCATGTGGTCACGCAACTCGGGCCAGGCGTCCTCACGGTAAACCGTGGGCAGACCGACCGAGGTCAGAATCGAACGAGTCCGCTCCACCAGGTCGGCCCGGCCCGCGAGGCGGCCCAGCTCGGCGGCGTAGACGAGGCCGATCGCCACCGCCTCACCGTGGCGGATCGTGTAGTTCTCGACCCGTTCGATCGCGTGGGCCAGGGTGTGGCCGTAGTTGAGGATCTCGCGCAGACCGCTCTCCTTCAGGTCGGCGCCGACGACGTCGGCCTTGACCTGGATCTTGCGCTCGATCAGCTCGCGGGTGTGGTCACCCTCGGGACGGCGGGCCGCCTCGGGGTCGGCCTCGACGAGCCGGAGGATCTCGGGGTCGGCGATGAACCCGCCCTTGATCGTCTCGGCCAGCCCGGCGACGTAGTCGTCGCGCGGCACGTTCACCAGCGTCGCGAGGTCACACAGCACCCCGGCCGGCGGGTGGAACGACCCGACGAGGTTCTTGCCCTCGGGGGTGTTGAGACCGGTCTTGCCGCCCACGGCCGCGTCGACCATGGCCAGCAGCGTCGTCGGGACCTGGACGACCCTGACCCCGCGCAGCCAGGTGGCGGCCGCGAACCCGGCCAGATCGGTGGTCGCGCCGCCGCCGACGCCGACGACAGCGTCGGTCCGGGTCATGCCGTGGCGGCCGAACGCCGACCACAGCGACGACAGCACACGGACGTCCTTGGCCGCCTCGGCGTCGGGCACCGGCAGGGCCAGCACGTCGAAACCGGCTTTCTCCAGTACGCCCACAACAGGCCCCGCCAGCTCCGGCAGCGTCACCGGATGAATCACGGCGACCGTGCGAGCCTTCTCCCCGACCAGGCCGGGCAGCTCACCGAGGATCCCGGTGCCGACGACGACGTCGTAGGGAGCGTCGCCGAAGACGGGAATGCGGGTCGCGGTCACTCGGCCTCCGCGGTGAATTCAGTGAAACAGCGGCCGATGACGCCGTAAGAGCTGATGGCCACGCGGCCGGGCTTCGGGCTGACGCGAATGCGCGTCGCGACTCGGCCAGACTGCGGTCGCCGACGCCGTGAGAGCCTGCCGGTCACTCGGCCGCCCGCTTCGGGTCGGTGTGCGCCTCAGGGCCTCCGGTGAGGTCGGCCTGGATCTGGTCGACGACCTCGGGGGCCTCCAGGTCGTCGGTGACGACGGTGAGGACGGCCAGCCCTTCGTACAGAGGGCGGCGTTCTTCCATCAGTTTGCGCATCTGGCTGCGGGGGTTGAGGACCAGCAGCGGGCGGGCCGAAGCCAGGCCGACGCGCTTGATCGCGTGGTCGAGGCCGACCTTCAGGTAGACCACGGTGTGCCCGGCCAGGAGTTCGCGGGTCGCGGCGTCGAGGATCGAGCCGCCGCCGAGGGCCAGCACCCCCGCGTGCTCGGCGAGCGCGGTCCGGACGGCCGCGGCCTCCAGGGCGCGGAACGCCTCTTCGCCGTCTTCGACGAAGATGTCGCTGATGGGCTTGCCCGCGACCTGCTCCGCGTCGAGGTCGGTGTCGCGGAAGCCGACGCCGAGGCGTTCGGCCAGCAGTTCGCCGACGGTCGACTTGCCCGACCCGGGCGGGCCGATCAGCACCACGACAGGCATGGTCGCTCCCCTACTTGATGATCAACGAGGACAGGTAGCCCGCGACGTTGCGGGCCACTTCCTCGACGGAGTCGCCGCCGAACTTCTCGGCGGCGGCGTCGGCCAGCACCAGCGCGACCATCGCCTCGGCGACGATCGCGGCGGCCGGGACCGCGCACACGTCGGACCGCTCGTGGTGGGCCTTGGCGGCCTCGCCGGTGATCACGTCGATCGTGGCCAGCGCGCGGGGCACGGTCGAGATCGGCTTCATGGCGGCGCTGACCCGCAGCGGCTCGCCGTTGGTCATGCCGCCCTCGACGCCACCGGCCCGGTTGGTCATGCGCCGGACGCCGCCCTCGGTGTTCTCGATCTCGTCGTGGGCGCGGGAGCCGGGCCGGCGGGCGGTCTCGAAGCCGTCGCCGACGCCGACGCCCTTGATCGCCTGGATGCCCATGAGGGCGGCGGCGAGACGGGAGTCGAGGCGGCGGTCCCAGTGGGTGTAGCTGCCCAGGCCCGGCGGGAGGCCGTAGGCGACGACCTCGACGACGCCGCCGAGGGTGTCACCCTCTTTGTGGGCCTTGTCGATCTCGGCGACCATCGCGGCGCTGCCCTCGGGATCGAAGCAGCGGACCGGGTCGTCGTCGATGCGGGCCAGGTCGGCCGGGGTCGGCAGCTCGGCCGACGGGGTCAGCGCGGACCCGATCGAGACGACGTGGCTGACGATCTCGACGCCGAGGGCCTGCTTGAGGAAGTTCTTGGCGACCTGGCCGAGCGCCACCCGGGCGGCCGTCTCGCGGGCGCTGGCCCGGTCGAGGACGGGCCGGGCGTCGTCGAAGCCGTATTTCTGCATCCCGGCGAGGTCGGCGTGACCGGGGCGGGGGCGCGACCGGGGCGCGTTGCGCGCCATGCCTTCGAGGATGGCCGGGTCGACCGGGTCGGCCGCCATGACCTGTTCCCACTTGGGCCACTCGGTGTTGCCGATGCGGATCGCGATCGGCGCGCCGAGCGTGCGGCCGTGGCGGACACCGCCCGAGATGGTCAGTTCGTCCTGCTCGAACTTCATGCGGGCGCCGCGCCCGTAGCCGAGACGGCGGCGGCGCAGGGCCTCTTCGAGTTCGGGTGTGGTGATCCCCACCCCGGCGGGCAGGCCCTCGAGGATCGCGATGAGTTCGGGGCCGTGGGACTCCCCGGCGGTCAACCAGCGCAGCATGCGACCAAGTCTTTCAGATATGCGGTTAAGCTCCCGCCAGCAGTGCCACCAGCGCGCCCGCGATCATAGCTGGCCCGAAGGGGAACTCGCTGTTCCGGGTGCCTTTCCGGGTGATAAGCAGTCCTAATGCCCATAGCCCGCCGAGCAGCTGTCCGCCGACCCCGGCGACGATCGCGGCGTCGATGCTGACCGCTCCGCTGACGAGCCCGACGAGCCCGGCCAGTTTCACGTCGCCGAACCCGATCCCCGAAGGCCGTCCGAACCACAGGATGAGATAGATCCCGGCCAGCGCCAGCCCGCACGCGGTCGCGATCATCAGCCGCCCGGTCGGCGCCAGCGCGATCAGCAGGATCGGATAGGCCGGCAGCGTCACGATGTCGGGCAACCGCCAGCACCGCAGATCGGTCAGCGTGAGCACGACCCCCGCCCAGGCCGCGAGCAGCAGCGCCGGAACCAGCTCCGGCGTCGCGGCGTGACGCCACGCGAGGACCCCGAAAGCGACCCCGGTGACCCCCTCGACCACGAACGGCCGCAGGGGCACCGGCACCGTCCTGACCATGTGAGACAACGCGGCGCGAGCCTCTTTTCGCGTGTCGGCGGGATCGGGCCCGAACCCGCCGGCGAGTTCGCGCGCGTAGCGCCCCGCGATCACGCCCAGCAGCGCGAGCAGCCCCCAAGTCAGCACGCGGCCGACCCTAACCCTTCGTCGGCACGCGCCGACCTGATGTGTGTTACAGGCCTAGAAACTGTTCCCGTACGGCCATCATCGGCGCCACCAGCTCTTCTTCTTCGGCGCCGGGGGCTCGAACCGGGCCACGGTCACCCCGGGGACGTCGACGTCGAGGTTCTTGAGCGCGGCGGCGTCCTCGATGGCGGCCATGGCGTGCAGCATCGACCCTTCGACCGCGAACGGCGCCGGTCCCGCGACGTCGATGACGACCGCCGCCGCCCGCTCGTGCAGGGCGGCCTTGCAGACCTGCGACGCGGACGCCTGGATCGGCCGGGCGTCGGCCCGCCACCGGGTCAGCGCCTCGACGCTGGTGAAGGCGAGCACGGCCATGCGTCCGTCCTGCCCGACGAGCTTGGGGAGCGCCATCTCGCTCTCCTTCTCCCGCTTGAGCCCGTCGGGCCCGACCTCGGCCTCGGTCAGCAACGCCACGACGGGCACGAGCAACCGGGCGGGCCCCAGCGCGGTCAGCACCTCGGCGACGGTGACCTCACCGGTCTGGAAGGCGGCCAGCACCCCCGCGAGCGCGGCATCGGCCCGCCCGTCGTCGTCGGGCACCATGGGCTGCGGAATCGAAGGCACGAGCGCCGAGGATACCCGGCACGTCCCGGGACCGGCCGGCGAGCCCGCCGGCTGATCGTCACGGCGCTCCGCCCTGAGCGGGTGAGGAGCGCCGGGTGGCCGCCCCCCGCTCAAGGCGGCGGGCGGTGCCGATGTAGGCGGAGCCGTAACGGAGGAAAGTAGTTATCCCAGGTCGGCGATGGCGATGACGGGGCCGCCGCCGCTGGGGCCCTGGTGGACGGCCGCGACGCTGACGAAGACCGCCGGGTCGCCGGTGACGGCGGCCGCGACGCCGCCCACGGTCGCCTTGATCTGGCGGTGCCAGTGGACGTCGCTGTCGTCGAGCATGATGTTGCGGCGGCCGCGGACGCTGCCCGTCGGGTCGGCCTCGCACTTCATGAACAGGTTCACCAGGCGGCCCCGCAGGTCGCTGGTGTGGGGGCGCTCGGGGAGGTCGAGGCCGCTGTCGCGGATGGCCTCCCAGATGCCGTCGGTGTCGAGGGCGTCTTTCATGACCGAGTGACCGGCGCGGTAGCGGCCGCCGATGCCGCGGACGTTGCCGACCACGACGATCTGGGCCACGTCGAGTTCGACGCCGCTCGAACACGAGGCGACCGACGAGTAGAGGGACAGATCGCGGTGGATCTGGTCCGCTGTCGGCATCTCGATCTCGCCCAGCGCCACGGCGATGCCCAGAGCGGTCGTGGAGTTGGAGATGTCCATCGACGGGCCGGTGTCCTCGGTGATCACCTCGTGGCCGCGGGACTTCGCGTCGTTGATGGTCGACAGGGTGAGGAGCGGGGTCTTGGTCTGCACGTAGTGCACGTCGCGCGGGTCGTCGATGCCGGCGATCTTCATGGCCTCGCGGACGCCCGCCGCGACCTTCTCCACCATCGCGGGGCGGCCGATGTCCTCGGGGAGGATGACCTCGCTCATCGCGATGCCGACGCTCAGCCGGGGTTCGTCGGTCTGCACCGCCGTCGCCGGGTCGACCGTCGCGAAGATGGTCGCGTGGGGGGACAGGACGCCGTCGGTGCCGCCCGACCAGACCAAGGGGACCGACTCCGGGGACGGGTGGCCCTTGGCGGCCAGGACCTCGCGGAAGGCTCTGTCCGCCAGGATTCGGGTGTAGTCGTTGACGCCGCCGTTGCCTTCGGTCTTGCCGATGACGGCGAGCACGCGGGCGGCCTCGATCACGCCGTCGTCGATCAGCTTCGCGAGCCCTGACGCGTCGGTCACGCTCTCGATGGCGACCTTGCGTACCTCGATGGGGTCCGGCATCTAGCTCTCCCGGTTAACCGTTGTACCGATATTTCCTGAAATGGCGGCGGCGATGTTGTCCAGTGACGTGATCACTGCCCTCGCGCCGCCCTCCTCGACGAAGCGCAGCGCGGCCTCGACCTTCGGGCCCATGCTGCCGCTGGCGAAATGTCCTTCGGCCTGGAGTACCCGCATCTCCGCCAGGGTCACCTGGCCGATCGGACGGGCGTCGGGGGTGCCGTAACCGGCGATGGCGTTCGGGACGTCGGTCGCGATGACCAGGGTGTCCGCCCGCACCGCCTGGGCGAGGGTGCACGCCGCGTGGTCCTTGTCGATCACCGCTTCCACGCCGTGCAACTTCCCCTCGGCGTCGCGGATGACCGGCACGCCACCACCACCCGCGGCGATGACCGTGTAGCCGGCCTCCATCAGCGTGACCGCCGGGGCCGCGTCGAGGATCTCGACGGGCCTCGGCGAGGCGACCACCCGGCGCCAGCCGCGTTCGAACTCCCGCCACGACTGGCCGAGCGCCTCGAAGCGCCTGGCCTCCACGACCGAGAAGTACTGGCCGATCGGCTTGACGGGGTCGTGGAAGGCGGGGTCGTCGGGGTCGACGAGGGTGCGGGTCACCACGGTCGCGCACGGGATGGGGTCGAGCGCGTTCATGATCAGGGCGCCGAGGGTGCCCTGGGTCTGGGCGCCGCACCAGTCGAGGGGGACCGGGGGGACGACGTGGGCGGTGAGCTGGTTCTTCAGCAGGATGTTGCCGACCTGCGGGCCGTTGCCATGGGTGATCGCCACCCGGTGGCCTGTGTTGATCAATTGAGCTACGTGGATCATGGCGCGCTCGATCGCGCGCTTCTGGTCGGCCGGTGCGGCGGAGCCGTCCGGTGCGGTCATCGCGTTGCCGCCGAGGGCGATCAACACACGCTCACCCGTCACAGGGCGAAACTATCCGCCTGCTCCTTCCCGGGCATTGGCGACTCTCGCCGTCGAGGGTCATATCCCTGGGCAACATTCACCAAGTGCGCCGACCGCACGGTCCACCCTCGTTCGCGTGGACCTCTCCCTTCTTCAGGTCGAGTTCGACCGTCGCCAGGGTGATGTGGTCGTCGTCGTGGCCGGCCGCGGTGTGGTGGCAGACGCCGCCGGCGTGCCGGGCCATCACCTTGCGGACCGCCGCCGCGTCGGGCTTGGCCGTCTGGTTGCGCAGGCCCCGCCGGAGCTGGTCGCGCCGGATGAGGGTGCCGGGGTGCTGGCGCGGAAAGGGGTCGTTGGGGATCACGCGGGGGTCGAGGAAGTGGTTGGTGTGGACGAGCATGCCGTCGTCCTCGGGAACGGTCCACCCTGGCCCTCCGGGGTGGAGTTCGGCGGTGATGGCGGCGTTCCCCTCAGGACCGTGGGAGACCAGGTTCAGCGACGAGGACGACGACACGGGGGCCGTGGTCAGGGTGTAGGCGGCGGAGGTGACGGTGTCGCACTCGTCGAGGACGCGGCGGGCGGCCACGTGGACCGGCAGGCCGATGCCCTCGGCGCCGTCGTCGTCGTGGTGGAGGCGGGTGAACAGCAGGCCGAGGCCCGCGTTGTTGACGCCGATCTTGCCGACGACGCCGTATTCGGTGAGGGTCGTGGTCACGCGTCCGTCGGCGAACGGGATGGTCCAGACGAGCCAGCTCGCCGCCATCTGGCGCATCCAGTCCCACGTCTGCACGGCCACGGGCGGGGCGTCCTCGTCGTCGCCGAGCAGCACGACGGCCGAGCACTCACTCTCACGAGTGCCACCCAGATAGGACAGGATTTCGGTGCGGGCGTTGATGGCGGCGACGTCGGTCACGGGAAGACGGGCGCCTTCCGCCATTCCGTTGATCTCTTCGGCGAGATCGGGCGCCCAGGCCTCGATCGCCTTCATTCCGAGCTTGCCCAGCTCGGCCAAATCTGGCTGCCGCCCCCCTGCTTTCCGCCGGAATACCTCGGTGTAGATCGCGACGGTGCGGGCGATGTCGGCGGCGTGTACCTGCCCGAATTCATGGCCGCGGTCGAAGGGATCACTGACGGTAGAGGTATAGGAGCGGGTCATATTCTTGAGCATCTCATTCCGGGATCGTTCCATCCGCTTCCGAAATGTGATCCTCATCACGCGTGGAGCTCTGGGCAAGATCCGTTAATCCACTAAAGACATGGGCTGCTTCGCTAGTATCTGCCCCAAATTCGTCCCTATAAGTGGAGCCCTGACCCATGAATGCTCCGCACATCGACACGAACGTCCCGCATCCCGCGCGGGTGTACGACTACTGGCTGGGCGGCAAGGACAACTACGCCGCCGACCGGGCCGTCGCCGAGGCCGTCATGGCCGCCACTCCGGGCGTGGTCACCGGCGCCAGGGAGAACAGGGCCTTCCTCGGCCGGGCCGTGCGATGGCTCTCCGACCAGGGGATCGACCAGTTCCTCGACATCGGCACCGGCATCCCGGCGACGGGCAACACCCATGAGGTCGCCCAAGGGCTCAACCCGGCGGCACGGGTGGCCTACGTGGACAACGACCCCATCGTGATGGTGCACGCGCGGACCCTGCTGAAGAGCGCACCCGAGGGGCGCACCACCTACATCGAGGCCGACCTGCGGCGGCCCCAGACCGTGCTGGACCACGCCGAGGTGCGGGCGACGCTCGACTTCTCCCGCCCGATCGCGGTGATCATCGTCGGCACGCTGATGCACATCCGCGACGAGGACGACCCGTGGGCGGCCGTCAAGGCGTACACAGACGCCACCGTCCCCGGCTCCTACCTCGCGCTCACCCACCTGACGGCCGACTTCGAGCCGGAGAAGATGGGCGCGCTGGCCGACAGCTACAACACCGGCCCGCTGCTGGTCACCAACCGTACCGCCGAGCAGGTCATGCGCTTCTTCGACGGCTTCCAGGTGGTCGAGCCCGGCCTGGTGTGGGCGGCCGACTGGAAGCACTTCGGCGTGCTGCCGCCCGACGCGGTCAGGGGCGCCTACGGGATCGTGGGCAAGAAGATCTGAATTCTCCGTTACGGCTCCGCCCACCCCGGCACCACCCGCCGTCGCCGGTGGCGGGCGGCCGGCCGGTCGCTCCCCGGCCGCTCAGACCAGGCGCCGCGACGTCAGCCGCTCGACGGCCGCGTCGATCACCTCGTCGCGTTTGCAGAACGCGAACCTGACGTAAGGGCGGCCGGTCTCCTCGTGGTCGTAGAAGACCTGCGTCGGGATCGCCACCACCCCGGCCAGCTCAGGCAGCCGGCGGGTCAGTTCCAGTCCGTCGGTCAGCCCGAGCGGCCGGATGTCGGTCTGCACGAAATAGGTCCCGGCGGTTTTCAGCACCTCGAATCCCGCCCGGGAAAGACCTTCCGACAATCGGTCGCGCTTGGCCTGAAGCTGTTCACGAAGGTCGTTCACCCAGCCGAGTTCATGACGCAGCGCATGCGCGATCGCGAGCTGCCACGGCACCGCCGAGGTGAAGGTGAGAAACTGTTTCACCGCCGTCACGGCCGTGACGAGTTCGGGCGTCGAACAGATCCAGCCCGTTTTCCAGCCGGTGACCGAGAAGGATTTCCCGGCGCTGGAAATGCGCACCGTCCGCTCGCGCATACCCGGGAAGGTCGCCAGCGAGATGTGCGGAACGCCGTCGAAGGTCAGGTGTTCGTAGACCTCGTCGGTGATGGCGATCACGTCGTTGTCGCGGCAGAACGCGGCGATCGTCTCCAGTTCGGCCGGCGTGAAAACGGTGCCGGTCGGGTTGTGCGGCGAATTGACGATGATCGCCTTGGTCCTGGACGTCGCCCTGAGGTCGGCCGGGTCGAAGGTGAAGCGGCCGTCGACCGGACGCAGCGGCACCGCCCGGCGGGTGCCTCCGGCCAGCGCGACGGCGGCTGGATAGGAGTCGTAATAGGGCTCGAAGACGATCACCTCGTCGCCCGGTTCGACCAGGGCCAGCACCGTCGCCGCGATCGCCTCGGTCGCCCCGACGGTCACCAGGATCTCGGTGCCGGGATCGTAGGACAGGCCCTGGGTCTCCTTGGCGTGGTCGGCGATCGCCTGCCGGAGCTCGGGAACGCCCAGGCCGGGGGCGTATTGGTTGCGGCCGCTCAGGATGGCCTCGGTCGCCACGTCGAGCATCGCGGCGGGGCCGTCTTCGTCGGGGAACCCCTGGCCCAGGTTGATCGCGCCCGTCCTGACGGCCAACTGCGTCATCTCGGCGAAAATCGTCGGGCCGAATTCCCTCATACGTCCAACTAGCACCCGAACAACTTACTCTGTTCGCATGGCCAGGATCCGGGAGCTCGACGCGCTCAGGGGATTCGCGGTCTGCGGCATCATGCTCGTCAACACCTGGCAGCACGTCGACCCCCGCCCCATCGAGGGCGCCGCGTTCATGAGCCACGTCGAGGGCCGCTTCTATCCGATCTTCGCCTTCCTGTTCGGCGTGAGCTTCGCCCTGTTCCTGCGCGCCCACGACGACCGGCTGATCATGCTGCGGCGGCTGGCCGTGCTGGCGCTGTTCGGCGTCGGCCACTGGTGGCTGATGCCCGGCGAGGTGCTGCTCCCCTACGCCATCTTCGGCGTGGTCGTCCTACTCCCGGCCGGCTACCTGCCCAAATGGCTGAACCCGGTGCTGGGCGCCGTCGTGGTCGTCTGGTCGGTGGTGCAGGGGAACCCGTGGACCCTCATCGGCGGCCTGTTCCTGCTCGGCCTGGCCTGCGTCGACTACGGCGGCCCGAAGCCGAGCCTGCCGGTCTTCCTGGGCAGCGTGGTCGTGCTGGTGGCGTTCACGCTCTGGGGCGTCGGCGGATTCCTGGCGGCGCTGGCCGGGGCGGCGGTCTACGCCTCGGGGTTCCTGCTGCTGAGCCCCCGGGCGTTCGAGCCGCTGGGGCGGATGGCGTTGACCAACTACGTCACCAGCTCGTTCGTCATCATCACCGCCGGGGCGCAGACGTTCTTCTCCGTCGTCGTGGTCACTGCGGTGACCCTCATCGTGCAGTGGGCGTTCTCCACGTGGTGGCTGTCGAAGTTCCGCTACGGCCCCCTGGAATGGGTTTGGCGGTGCCTCACCTGGATGAAGGTGGTGCCCAACAGGCAGACTGGTGCGGGTGACCGTCGTAGCGCTGGGACAGATCCCGATCGACCACGAGCCGAAGAAGAACCTGGAGGCCGTGCGTGACGCGCTGGCCTCCTCGGAAGCCGACCTGGTCGTCTTCCCCGAAGCCACGCTGAGCCGGTTCGGCCGCCACATCGGCGACGTGGCCGAACCCCTCGACGGGCCGTTCGTCACCGGTCTCCAGGAGGCCGCCAGTGAATTCGGCACCGCTCTGATCGCCGGGGTCTGGGAACCCGACGGCGAACGCGTCGTCAACACCGCGGTGGCCGTCGACGCCGACGGGGCGCTCAGGGGGGCGTACCGGAAGATCCATCTTTTCGACTCGTTCGGCTCTCGCGAGTCGGAGTTCGTCAGCCCCGGCTCCGCACCGGTCGTCGTCGAGCTGGCCGGGCTGAGGGTCGGCCTGGCCACGTGTTACGACGTGCGGTTCCCCGAGCTGTTCAGAAAGCTCGTCGACCAGGGGGCCGAGGTGTTCGCGGTGATCGCGGCGTGGGCGTCCGGGCCGTTGAAAGAGGATCACTGGACGACCATGGTCCGGGCCCGCGCGATCGAGAACACCACCTGGACCATCGCGGTCGGCCAGCCGCCGCACCAAGACGGCTTCGGAGTCGGCCACAGCATGCTCGTCGACCCGATGGGCGTGGTGACCAGGGACCTGGGCCCCGCGCCTGGCGTCGGCACCGCCGTGATCGACATGGCCAGAGCGGAGGCGGTCCGCGCCGCGGTGCCCTCGCTGATGCACCGCCGATTCACAATCACGGACATTGGCGGGTGAATCACTCCTAAGGGGAGGTGAGGAAGTCAATCGCTCGTAAACTGTCCCCCATGACAGAGCCGGGGCAGAGCACGCGTATGCAGAAGGTGATCCCACCGCGTCTGCTCGTGCCATACCTGGCCGGGCGGCGCACCGTTATTTCGGGTTACGTCTACCGGGTGCAGGACTGCGAGCGGCTGACCACCCCCCAGGCGATCGTCGACGCGCTCGACCTCACCTTCGAGGGGTCCGAGCTGGTCCACGGTGTGCCGGAGCTCTACATCCTGCGCTGGCTGGCGCGGGAGATCGACACCTACGTCGTTCCCTACGGCCCCCACATGGGCGGCGACTGGAGCGATTCGCCCCCCTTCGCCGGAAACGGCTTCACCGCCTCGCGGGAGCACGTCGTGCCGCAGTTCCACACCATGCCCATGCCGATCCCGGCGGGCGCCGAGATCATCAACCTCACCCGCCAGGGCGAACGCCTGTTCGCGGCCTTCGACGGCCTCTCGTGGCGGCCGGCGGCATGAGCGCCGAGATCGAACCCGTAGGACTGGGGTTCATGGCGACCTACCGGGGCCGCAACTACCCGGCGGCGATCGGTCCCGGCGGCGACGACGTGGTGCTGTTCAGCGAATCGGCCGAACGGGGGTTCGAGCGGGGGCGCGGCTACCACCGCCTGGCCGTGACGATCAAGGACCTCGACCGTCTGGTGCTGCTGCGGACGGTCGGCGAGTTCGGCGGCGAGCCCTGCCTGGTCCTCGACGAGGACGACGGTGAAGACGGCGGGCTGCACATCGCGTACACGGGACACAGCGGCCTGAAGGCCGAGGCACTCGGCTACTGGCTCGTCGACCACGGGGCCTACGAGGTCGTCGTGCCCCGGGAGGAGGTGCACTCGATCAGGGTCGAGCGCATCGCCATCCCGCTGACGTCGAGTTAGGCCGGATCCGGCAGGTCGATCGCCGCGAGCCTGGCCGGGTCGATCACGGTCGTGATGGCGGCGATCCGGCCGTCGACGACGGTGAACGCCATGAGTGAGAGCGGAGTCCCGTCCGCGCGCCAGGCGAGGAAGCCGGGGAGGCCGTTCACCAGCACCGCCCGCCCTCGGGTGGCCGTGCCGGCGGAGGCCCGCGCGGTCGCGCCGGCGGCGACCTTGGTGGCGCCGAGGACGACGACCACGTCGCCGGGGGCGTCGACGGTCAGCTTCACCTCCGGGTCGAGCACCCGCAGCAGCCCCTCGAAGTCACCGTGTCGGGCCGCCGACAGGAAGGCCTGGACGATCGCGCGCTGCTCCGGCCCGGCGGTGGCCGGGTGCTCGGTCGCGCGTACCTTCTTGCGGGCGCGGCTGGCGAGCATCTTGGCGGCGTCGGTGGACCTGCCGAGGATCTGGGCGATCTCGTCGAACGGCACCGCGAACAGGTCGTGCAGGACGAACGCGAGCCGCTCGCCGGGTCCCAGCGACTCCAGGACGACCAGGAGCGCGAGACCGACCGAGTCGGCGAGCGCCACGTCGTCCTCCGGCGCGGGAGCGTCGTCGGCCACCACCACGAGGTCGGGCAGCCGGTCCTCGGGGTGGGTCCGGCGGGATCGCAGGACGTCGAGGCTGATCCGGCCGACCACCGTGGTCAGCCAGCCGGCGAGGTTGTGGATGGTCGCCGGGTCCTGACGGGAGAGCCGCAGCCAGGCCTCCTGAACCACGTCCTCGGCGTCGGCGTGTGAGCCGAGCATGCGGTGGGCGACCGCGTGCAGCCGGTCGCGCTGGGCCTCGAACGCCTCGCTGTCGAACATGCCGTTACCTTCCTTGGATCCGCTCCGTCATAGGTCATGACGTGCCCGAACGGGCACAGGTAACCGATCAGGGAGCGGAAGACCGATGGAAGCACGCATGAAGAGCAAGGCGGACGCCGACGTGACGACGGCGATCCAGCACCTCTACAAGGCCATCCACGCCAGTGGCGTCGACCCGCGACTGCTCGGGCTGGTCCATGTGCGCGCCAGCCAGATCAACGGCTGCAGCCCGTGTGTCTTCGCCGGGGTCGCCACGGCCAAGAGGCACGGCGAGACCGACGAGCGACTGCACAATGTGGTCGCCTGGCGCGAGACGCCTTTCTTCACCGAGGCGGAGCGGGCGGCGCTCGCGCTGACCGAGGCCGCCACCCGGATCCAGGACGGCGCTCCGGGTGTGACCGACGAGATCTGGGACGCCGCGGCCGCTCACTTCGACGACGGGCAGTTGTCCGCGCTCAACCTGGAGATCGCGCTGACCAACTTCTTCAACCGGATCAACCGCACGATCCGGGAGCAGGCGGGCAAGGCCTGGTGACCGCGGGTCACGCCGAACCGACGGCCCGATAGCGGGCGATCCGGCGGTCGACACGGCCCTCAGTGGGCTGGACCAGCAGCGCGGCGATCTCCTCTTCCAACGCCCTGGCCACGCGTTTGGTGAAGGCGGGCTGTTCGTAGACCGCGTCGGGGCATTCGGCGATGATGCGGTCGACGATGCCGTCGCGTTTCAGGTCCGCCGCCCTCACCCCCTGGGCCTGGGCGATCTCCGGGGCGAAATCCACGGTGCGGTAGAGGATCGCCGACGCCCCCTCCGGTGGGAGCGGCGAGAGCCAGGCGTGCTGGGCGGCCAAAACCCGGTCGGCCGGGAGCAGCGCCAGAGCCGCGCCGCCGGAGCCCTGGCCGAGGAGCAGGCAGACGGTGGGGGCGTCGAGCATGACCAGGTCGGCGAGCGAGCGGGCGATCTCCCCCGCCAGGCCGCCCTCTTCGGCCGCCTTCGAGAGTTCCGCGCCTGCCGTGTCGATGATGGTGACCAGCGGGAGGCCGAGTTCCTCGGCCAGCTTCATGCCGCGCCGGGCCACCCGCAGGCCCGCCGGGCCGATCTTCAGGCCTGCTCGGGCGCCGCGCCGATCCTGGCCGAGGACCACGGCCGGCGCGCTGCCGAAGCGGGCCAGGGCCAGCAGGAGGCCCGGGTCGCTCTCGCCCGCGCCGGTGCCGTTGAGCGGGGTGACGTCGGTGGCGGCGAGCTTCAGCAGGGTCCGCACGCCGGGGCGGTCGTCGCGGCGGGAGCTGATGATCGCCTCCCAGGCGGGGACGTCGGTTCTGGCCTCGGGTTCCGTCGTCGGCGGCAGCACCGGCAGGTCCTTGGACGCGCAGAGCACGCTCAGCGCCCTGATGGCGATCTCGCGCGCCTCGGCCGCCGGGACCACCGCGTCGACCAGGCCGTGGGCGAACAGGTTCTCCGAATCCTGGACGCCCTTGGGGAAGCGGTAGCCGTACAGGGACTCGAAGACACGCGGCCCCAGGAAGCCGATCATCGCGCCCGGTTCGGCGGCGGTGACATGGCCCAGCGAACCCCATGACGCGAAGACGCCTCCGGTGGTCGGATGGCGCAGGTAGACGACGTAGGGAAGCCCGGCCTCCTTGTGCGCCGTCACCGCGGCGGTGATCTTGATCATCTGGACGAACGCCAGCGCCCCCTCCTGCATGCGGGTCCCCCCGCTGGCGGGCGCGGCCAGCAGCGGCAGCCGCTCAAGAGTGGCCCGCTCGACGGCGCTGACCAGCCGTTCGGCCGCCGCGACGCCGATCGACCCGGCCAGGAAGGAGAACTCCCCTGCGACCACGGCGACCCGGCGTCCGCCGAGACCGCCCTCGCCGGTCATCACCGACTCGTCGTAGCCCGACTTGAGGCGGGCCGCGACCAGTTCGCCGGCGTATTCGGAACCGGGTGGGGCCGCCTCGACGGGCGGACGGTCCCAGGAGACCCACGAGCCGGGGTCGAGCACGACCTCGATCAGGGTGCGCGCGTCGGGTCTCTCCGGGGTCACGGCGCCTCTTTCCCCTTGAGCCAGTCGAGGACGGCGTCGTTGTCGGCGCCGAGGGCGGGCGGGGCGGTGTGATCCTGCGAGGTGTGGTGGTCGAAGCGGAGCACCGGTCCTGGGAGTTCGATCGGGCCCAGAACGGGGTGGTCGACCTCGGCCAGGAGACCCTGGGAGCGGGTCTGGTCCCAGGTGTAGACCTCGTCGATGGTCCGGATCGACCCGGCGGGAACCCCGGCTTCTGCGAGCGCGCCGAGCCAGTGGTCGCGGGTCTCCGTGGTGAGGACCTTCTCCATCTCGTTGACGAGCTCGTCGCGGTGGGCGAAACGGTCGCGGTTGGTGGCGTATTCGGGCCGGGCGGGGTCGATGCCGAGGAGGGTGGCGACCTTCTGCCAGTGGCCGTCGTTGCCGGCCGCGATCTGGATCATGCCGTCGCCGCAGCGGAAGGCCCCGAACGGCGCGATCGAGGCGTGGTGGTTGCCGTTGGCCTGCGGGACCTGGCCCGCGACCGTCCACTGGGTGCCGTGGTAGGCGTGCACGCCGACGACCGAGGCCAGCAGGGAGGTGCGGATGACGCCGCCCTTACCGGTCTTCTCGCGTTCGTAGAGGGCGGCGGCGACGCCGTAGGCGCCGTGGATGCCCGCCAGCAGGTCGGCGATCGACGGCCCGGCGCGGTGGGGTTGTCCGGGCGGCCCGGTGATCGACATCAGGCCCGCCTCCCCCTGGGCGATCTGGTCGTAACCGGGCCGGCCGCCCTCGGGGCCGTCGTGGCCGAAACCGGTGATCGACAGGAGGACCATGCGCGGGTTGAGCTCCTCGATCCTCTCGGTGGAGAAGCCGAGACGTGCCAGGACACCGGAGCGGAAGTTCTCGATGAGGACATCGGAGTGCCGGATCAGCCGGGTGAGCGTGTCGCGGTCGTCTGAGGCCTTGAGGTCGAGTGTGATCGACTGCTTGTTGCGGTTGGCCGCCAGGAAATAGGTCGAAATATCGCCATCTGGGCCGACGAAGGGCGGGCCCCAGCCGCGCGATTCGTCCCCGCCCTGGGGATGTTCGATCTTGATCACACGAGCGCCCAGGTCGCCGAGCATCTGAGCCGCGTGGGGGCCGGCCAGCGCCCGGGACAGGTCGAGCACCACGACACCGGTGAGGGGTCCCTGCACGATCAGTCCTTCCGAAAATTTTCACGGGGAGCCCGCAGGCTACCCGGATCGCCCGAGGCTGGCACGATCAGGACATGCCGACTGTCGCAGACGTGGCCGCCCGGATCGCCCGCCTGGAACCGTCGTGCGGCCCCAGCCGCCTGGTCGCGATCGACGGACCGGGAGGCTCGGGCAAGACGACCTTCGCCGGCCTGCTCTCCGAGGCGCTGAACGGGGCGCCCGTGGTGCACAGCGACGACTTCCCCATCCCCTGGGACCAGGGCCCCGAATCCTGGTTCACCCATCTCGAACGTGCCGTGCTGGAGCCGCTGAGGCGCGGCTCACCAGCCTCTTTTCTCCGGTACGACTGGCGCCGGGGCACCTATGCCGATCGAGTGGAGGTGCCCCCGGTCGAGGTGGTGATCGTCGAAGGCGTCAGCGTGGCGCGGGCGTCGTGCCCGGCGGCGATCCGGATGTGGGTGGAGGTGCCCAGGGAGATCCGGCGGGCCCGCGTGGCCGCCCGCGACGGCGTCGGGCACACCGCCGACTGGCTCGCGTGGACGGCGGCCGAGGACGCCTGGTTCGCCCGCGAGCCGGTCGAGGCCGACGCGAGGGTGGACGGCACGACCTTCGAGATCACCTGGTCTTGACGTAGGGCCGCAGCCGGTCGACCAGCGCCTGCGGATCGGCGACGGTGACGGTGAGACCGGGATGACGCAGCAGCCCCGTCGGTTCGCCACCCGGAACCGGCCGGTGGAACCGCAGGCACACCCCGCGCCGCGTGTTCGTGCCGAAGGTCAGCCCCCGGTCGGCGAGCGAGACACGCGGACCGATGGCCTTGGCCGCCGTGTACGGCCCGGTGATCTCGACCCCCGCCAGGTTGGAGAAACCGGTCATGAGCTCCCAGGGCCCGAACCGCACCCGGATGCCGTCTCCGCTCACCACCACCCCACTGGTGGCGGGACGGATGCCCAGCACGTCCAGCAGCCGCCGGTAGCGGCCGTCGAACTCGAAGCCGAAGGTGTCGTTCGCCTCAGGGGTCATGGTTCCGGCCTGCCCCCGGGCCGCGGCGGGAAACAGCGGGCCACCTGGTCAGGGCACCTGGTCGGGGTCCGTCTTGCGGGTGTCGCGCGGCTCCACGTTGGGCTCCCGCGAGGCGGGCTCACCGGCCGCGATGGCGGTCCAGAGCGCCGGCACCAGGCCGATCACCGTCGCGAGGCCGGCCGCTCCCTGGGGGCGCGCCTCATGAAAACGTCCACGTCGTCCTCGGTGTCGAGGGTGAATCCGTGGCGCTCGTACAGGCGGCGGGCCGGGCTGCCCCGCAGCACGTTGAGCCGGACCACGGCGCCCTCCCGGTCGCACAGCTCCAGCAGCCCGGCCAGCACGGCCGAGCCGATGCCCATCCCCTGGACGTCCGGGTCCAGGTAGAAGTGCTCCAGCCAGGTGACGCCCTGCTCCGGCCGCAGTGCCACGCAGCCCGCGACGCCGCCGCCGACCTCGATCATCCAGGTGTGCTCCGGCGCGAATCCATCGCGCAGACGCTGCCGTACCCGGCGCTCGTCGTAGCGGCCGAGCCGTTCGAGGTCCGGCCGAAGGACGACGGCCCGTAGCTCGGCCACGTCTTCGACGTCGTCCCGCGAAGCCGGCCGAAGCGCCCAATCCACCACGATCGTGAGGATATCTCCAGCCTGCGCCACGCCGCGGAACTCCAGGTCGAAGATACCGGGCCGGCCTACTCGCGTACGTCCACGTCGGCGTGGGGAAGGCCGCCCGACAGCTTCGGGAACCCCGGCCCCCGGTCGAAGAACGCCTCCTGCGGCACCCTCAGCTCCGCCCGCAGCGCCTCGGTCGCCACCTCGTCGACCTCGAGACCGTCCGCGAAGACGACCCCGTACTCCTCCCGCGCCGCCTCCCGGGACACCTTCCCGTCACGCACGTCGTCGGCGACGAGGGACGGCTCACGGTCGAAGGGGGAACCCCAGCCGCCGCCGCCGGTCGTCCGCACCCGGACGATCTGGCCCTCTTCGATCGGGAAGTCGTCGACCAGCCCGTCCATCTCGACGCCGTCGACCGTCACCACGAACGGGCGCCCGGCCCTGCCGCCGTTCACGCCCCAGCAGCTCAGGATCGACCGGTCGGCGATGCTCATGAACGAGGCGTCGCGCAGCAGGCGGATGTGCTTGTCGTAGCCCAGGCCGCCCCGGTAGCGGCCGGGGCCGCCGCTGTCGACGGCCAGGCCCAGCCGCTCGACCCGCAGCGGCCACCGGGCCTCGGCGAACTCGACCGGGATGTTGCGGGAGTCGGGCACGACGTGGATCGTGTCCTCCCCGTCGGCGTACCACCGGCCGCCGGAGCCGCCGCCGAGGACCTCGCGCATCAGGTAGTCGTTCCCGGCCGCGTCCTGGCCGTGGACGCCCGTGTAGCGGATGGTCTCCTGGTCGGCGGGCATCCGCCCGCCGGTGGCCTTGGCCAGCACACCGGCCAGCACGCCCAGCAGACGCAGGATCACGAAGGTCCGGGCGTTGGTGGGGGCCGGGAAGATCGGCGTGAGCAGGGTGCCCTTCTCCGGGAAGACCATCTTGATCAGGGGCACCACGCCCTCGTTGACGTCGAGTTCCGCCATCCGCTCGGGGGTGTCGGCCAGGTTCCGCAGGATCGGGGCCAGCCACTTCTTCAGGAACACCCCGTCGGCGTAGTCGCCGGCGTGATTGATGGGGCCCTTGGCCTGCGGAGAGGTCCCGGTGAAGTCGATCACCAGGGGTTCGGGGGCGTTGTGGTCGACCGTCATGGTGATGCGCTGGGCGTGGAGGCGGGGCTCGTCGACGCCGTCGTGCTCCGCGTAGTCCTCCCACACGTGCACACCCTCGGGGATCTTCGCCAGCAGTTCGCGCCGGAAGGTCTCCGTCGTCTTGTCGAGGATCGCGTCGAAGCAGGCCTCCACGGCCCCCCGGCCGTAGCGGTCGAACAGCTCGCCGAGCCGCCGCGCGCCCATCAGGCAGGCCGAGCACTCCGCGTCCAGGTCGCCGGCCAGCGAGTCGGGCATGCGGGAGTTCCGCGTCATGATCCGCAACGCGGCGTCGTTGGGCACGCCCCGGTCCCAGAGCCTGATCGGGGGCACCATCAGGCCCTCTTCGAACACGCTGCGCGCCCCTGAGGGCATCGAGCCGGGGCAGGAGCCGCCGATGTCGTCGTGATGGCCGAACGCCTGCACGAACGCGACCACGCGGCCGTCGTGGAAGACGGGGACCGTCACGCACAGGTCGGGCAGGTGCCCGATCCCGCCCTCGGACAGGTAGACGTCGTTGTGGAAGAAGACGTCCCCGGGGTTCATCGTCTCGATGGGGAAGTCGCGCACGATCGGCTGCACGAGGGCGCTGTAGGAGCGCCCCGTCAGCTTGCGCAGCCGCACGTCGTGGATCCCGGCGCGGAAGTCGTGCGCGTCGCGGATCATGGGCGAGCGGGCCGTCCGGGCGATGGCGGTCTCGACCTCCATCTCGACCGACGCCAGCGTCCCCTCGACGATCTCGATCAGGATCGGGTCAGCCAAGGTCACGGCGCACCTCCAGGTTGCCGTAGTCGTCCATCGTGGCGGTGAAGCCGGGATGGAGCGGGAGGGTGGAGCCGTACTCCTCGATGACGGCCGGACCGTGGACCACGGCGCCGGCGCCCAGGTCGCGGCGGCGGTAGATGACCGTCCGGGCCCAGTTCTCGAAGTGGACGTCCCGGGTGCAGAACGGGGTGGCCTCGTCGATCTGCTCGTGGCGGCGGGCGATCGACGGACGGGTGATGGGGCCGATCCCGCTCACGCGGAGGTTGACCCATTCGACGGCGTGGCGGGGGTCGTCCTGGTAGCCGTACCCGTAGAGCTTCTGGTGCGCCTCGTGGAAACGGGCCTCGACGTCGCCGTCGAAGGGCACCCGCACCTCGTAGGCCTGGCCGTAGTAGCGCAGGTCGGCGGTGCGGACGTAGACGTGGTCGGTGAAGCCCTCCCGCGTCAGCGCCTCCGCCGCTTGGGCCTCCAGGTCCTGGAAGATCTCCTCGATCTCCTCCGGACGAGGTTCGGTGGTCACATGGGTGCGCACGTAGTCGTTCTTCACGTCCACGGTGAGCAGGCCGAACGCCGAGACGTTCCCCGGGTCGGGCGGGACGATCGCGCTCTTCAGGCCCATGACGTCCAGCAGACGGCAGACCAGCAGCGGCCCCGAGCCGCCGAACGCCACCATCGGGAAGTCGCGCACGTCCAGGCCGCGCTTGACGGTGATCTGGCGGATGGCGTTCGACTGGTTGAAGGCGCTGATCTCCAGGATGCCCGTCGCGCAGCGCTCCGGGGTGAGGCCGAGCTTGGCGGCCAGGCCCTCGATCCCGGCCTTCGCCGCCGCCGCGTCGAGCGGGATCTCGCCGCCGAGCAGGTGGGGCGGGACCCGGCCGAGGAACACGTGGGCGTCGGTCACGGTGACCTCGGTGCCGCCCTTGCCGTAGCAGATCGGGCCGGGGTCGGCCCCCGCGGAACGGGGACCGACCTTCAACGTCCCCTCCGGCGAGATCCACGCCACCGAGCCGCCGCCCGCTCCGACGGTCACGATGTCGATCATGGGAATCTTGCAGGGATAACGCCCGATGGAGCCCTCCGTGGTCTGGGAGGGCTCCCCGTCGACGATGACGGCCACGTCGGTGCTGGTGCCGCCGCCGTCCAGGGTGATGACGCTCGGGTGGCCGGCCGTCCCGGCGATCAGCGCGGCGCCGAGGGCGCCGGCCGCCGGGCCGGACAGCACGGTGGTGATGGGCTGGTTGACGACCTCCGCCGCCGACAGCACGCCGCCGTTGCTCTTCATCACCGAGAAGCTGCGGCCCAGGCGATCGGACAGGTTTCCTATGTACGTCCGCATGATCGGCTTCACCGCCGCGTCGACCAGCGTGGTGACCGAGCGCTCGTATTCGCGGTACTCCCGGAGCACGTCGCTCGACAGGGAGACCACGGCCTCGGGGTGCTCGCGGGCCAGCACGTCGCGCATCCTCCGCTCGTGGGCGGGGTTCGCGTACGCGTGCAGGAAGCACACCCCGATCGCGGTGACACCCTGGTCGCGGAGCCCGCGCGCGGCCGCGGCGGCGGCGTCCTCGTCGAACGGGCGGACCTCCGCGCCCGTGTGATCGAGGCGGCCGGGCACGGTCTTCACCCGGTGCACCGGCACGATGCGGGGCGGTTTCACCCAGAAGTAGGAGTTGCCGTAGCCGTCCGGGACGCTCTGACGGGCGATCTCCAGGATGAACTCGAAGCCTTCTGTGGTGATGAAGCCGAGATGGTCCGACCGGTCAGGGCGGTCTTCCAGGAGCTGGTTGGTGGCCACTGTGGTGCCGTGGACCAGGGCCGAGACGCTCGCCAGGTCGTGTCCGCCCCCGTGGAGCTCCAGGACTTTGGCGACTCCGGCGAGGAACCCGTCGGCCGGGTTCGACGGCGTCGACGGGGTCTTGGTCGTCACGATCTGGCCGGTGCGCTCGTCGACGAGCACCACGTCGGTGAACGTGCCACCCGTGTCGACACCGATTCGGACGCTGTACATGCCCCGTTTCTACCGACCTGCCCGACGTGGGGAATCAGCGGGTTGTGCCGAAGAATCCCAAAATACTCGTCACAGCCTGCCCGGCCGGGTCGTGAACCTCCGGCCGCCGGACAACGTGTGCCCCCAGGTCATCGGCGTTGTAGGCCCTTCGGAAGATCGCATGAGAGCGGTCACCGGGGGGGCCGTTTTTTGGGCAAAACCTTGGACATTGTGGTCGCAGACCCATTTCCGGACGACCGAAACTCGGGCTTCCGGCTCAGCTTGAAGAGCTGAGCCGGTCTCGCTACCCGACGAGGCAGTACCCGTCCTCGCACGCGTCGCCCTGGGGGACCGAGAGCGGTTCGCGCTGCTCGACCTCGCGCAGCGCCCCGACCAGAGCCTCGACGGGCTGCGCGCCGGAGACCGCGTACTTGTCCTCGAACAGGAACAGCGGCACCCCGGTGATGCCCAGCTGCCGGGCCCGGTCGACCTCCGCGAGGACCTCCTTCTCGCCCTCGCCCGTGTCGGCCACCCCGACCTCGGCGGCCAGGTCGGAAAGCACGGCCGCGTCGCCGACGTCGAGTCCGTCGGTGAAGTGGGCCCGGAACAGGCGGTCGGCCATCTCGGGGGCCTTGCCCTCGCGCTGGGCCAGCCAGATCAGCCGGTGGGCCTCCAGCGTGTTGGCGCCGATGGCCTGGTCGTAGCGGAGCTCCAGCCCGTCGACGGCCGCCGTGCCGACCACGCGCTCGATCATCTGGAGCGACTGCTTGCCGAACCGCTGCTCCAGATAGACCGTCAGCGGGGTGCCGTCGCTGACGGACTCCGGGGAGAGCTGGAACGGGCGGTAGGCCACCTGGACGGGCTTGCCATAGGCACGGACGGCCGCGTTGAAGCGGGTGTGCCCGATGTAACACCACGGGCAGATGACGTCAGAAAAGATCTCAACCTTCACATCGGCTGCAACCCGTGACAGGTGCGGCCGAATTCCCGTTTATCTAGCGAGGTCGTGAAGCCGTCCGGTCAGCTGCTCGTCGTTGCCGTCGACGAGCGCCGACACCGCCCGCCACCAGGCGAACCACTCGGCGCTGCGCCACATCCAGTTGAGCCGCTCGACGGCCGCGACGACCTCGCCCACGGTCTGCCAGGCCGGTCCGGTCTCGTCGGTGGAGGCGCCGTGCCGGATCGTCCATTCACGCAGCACTTGGCCGGACTTCGGGTCGATCTCCTTGTCGTACGGGCTGGGCTCCTCCCCCGGCAGCGGGTGCGGCCCCAGACCGGCTGCGACGCCCCACGACCACTGGGCCTCGGCCGGGCGGGCGTAGCGGAGGGAGTTGAAGTCGAGGTTGGTGCCGAGTTCGTCGTCGGAGCGGCGGACCACCACGGCGTCGAGACGGCCGCCGGCGTCGAACGCGACGACCAGCTTGCCTCCCGACCTGGCGCCCGGCGGCACCGGGACGCGGTCTTCTGCCTGCCAGGAGTTGAGGTCGGCGGTGCCGACGGGCGGACCCCACAGGGTGTCGGCGACGTCGTCGGAGACCCACGCGGCCAGCGTCTCGAGAACGGTCAGGTCACCCCACGGCTCGATCGGCCGGGCCTTGACCAGCGCCTCTTCGGGGGCGGGCAGCTGCCCGTCGCGACTGACCGTCCACCAACCGCCGCCGAGCTCATCGGTCCCGACGAGGAGCGCGGCGACGGCCGCCAGTTCGGCTGAGCGCCGAGTCAGTGGGGCGAGACGGACCAGATCCGCGATGCGGCGGGTGCGTTCACGGCCCAGCACAGCCTGCGCCTCCCGCAGGAGAGTGCCCGCCGTAGGGCGGTCCTCCCCCAGCAGGTCGGTGGTCAGCCTTCGTGCCTCGGCCCGAGCGTCCTCCGCGTGCGACTCCCGCATGCGGACAACGTACGCCCAAAGATCGCCCGATCGCTAGCGTTTCTTGGCACGTCCGAGAAGCCATCCGATGACGGCACTTCCCAGGGCGATCCCGGCGCCCATCCCGAAAGCGGCCAAGAGGGGCCAGGCGCGGGGGCCGTCACGGCGTGCCCGAGCGGGGTCTTCCGGCCTGGTGAACACGGTCGGGGCCGCCTGCTCCGCGAAGGACAGCCGACTCGCGAACGGCGGCTCCCCGGAAGCCGTGGCCGGGAGCGGCAGGGCGTCGGGGAAGACCGCGGGCACGGCCAGGATGTCGTTCTCGACCGCCGCGAAGAACTCCCCCGCCATCTTCTTGGCCACCGAGGTGAGCATCCGCTGCCCGACCCCGCCGACCATCCCGCCCACGACGGCGTCGGCGTCGTAGTCGATCCGGGTCCCGCCCGGCTCGTCCGTGAGGCGCACGTTCACCGTCACGTCGACCGTCCCCGGCGCGCCCTGGCCGCGCCCCTTGAGCACGAACGTCTCGGGCTCCTTGGGCTCGGTCAGCGCGACCTGCCCCTGGTAGACGCCCTTGATGGACGCCACACCGGCCGAGATCGTCATGGTGTAGACGTCGTCTCCGACCGCCTCCAGACGCTGACATCCCGGAATCGTGCGCACCAGCACGGCGGGATCCTGCAGCGCGTCCCAGACCTTCGACCGTTCCGCCCCGATCAGGGCATTGCCGACGACTTTCACGGCCAACCTCCTCGGTTGCCGAGCACACTAGGGAATCCAGGCGATCGGCGAGTACGGCAAGATCTGCCGCCCGGGAGCGGGAACAGCGTGCAGATGTTCACGAACCCGCCCACGACGACGATCTACAGCGTAGACCGGCTGGAATCCCCGGCAGGCGCCCGCGCGCCGGTGCCGCGGCTCCTCGACGGGCCCATATGCCGAAATCTCGGGCGGCGGGAGCCGCCCGGCCGCGCGCCGAGGCAAGGTCCCCGCCTGTGCCACGGTCCAAAGCTAAGATGACGCCCCATGCGCCGGGCCCTGACGATGATCCTGCCGGCCCTCGTGCTGGGCGCCTGCGCGGCCCCCGAGGCCGCTCCCCCGCCGAAGGCGGCCCCGTCCACGCCCGCCGCCGCCCCGATCGGGACACCGTCGCCATCCCCTACACCCAGCGGACTACCTCGCCCGGGTGAGGTAGCCCGGATGAAGCAGGACGGACTCCCCGTCATCAGCAGCATCCCGACCAAGCGCAAGGTCGTCTTCCTCACCATCGACGACGGCTGGGAGCAGGACCCGGGGTTCGCCCGGATCGTCCGCGAGCGCCGGATCCCCATCACCGTCTTCGCGACCCGGGACGCCGTCGAGGCCGAGGACCTGCCGGACGGCGAGCCCGGCTGGAAGTACGTCGGAGCGGGCGGCTGGCCCTACTTCAAGAACCTGGGCGTGGCGATAGAGAACCACACGCTCACCCACCCCGACCTGCGCACCCTCAGCCCGGAGGCGCAGAAGGCGGAGATCTGCGGCGCCTCCAAGGCGATCGGGAGACACATCGGCAGGGCACCGGAACTGTTCCGCCCGCCCTTCGGATCCTGGAACCCCGCGACCCTCACCGCCGCCGGGAAGTGCGGCCTGCGCGCCGTGGTCCTGTGGACGGCGTCGGTCCAGTCGGACGCGAAGATCGCCTACCAGGTCGAGGACAAGCGGCTCCGCCCGGGCGACATCCTGCTCCTGCACTTCCGGCCGCCGCTGGAGAAGGACTTCGCCAAGCTGGTGCGGAAGATCGAGAAGCGCGGCTTCACCTTCGGCGACCTCGGCGCCTATATGGACGAACTCCTCCCTCCGCAATAACCCGAACGCGGCGAATGCAACAAATGTCCGATGAAAATTTCATCGCCCGATTTCCCGTAATGGTTGCGCCGACAAATGACCCGCAAGTATGGGGAAACGGGTTTAACGGACTACAGTGAGCGAACGCTCGATCGCAGGAACACCGAGGGAGAACACAATGGCCGGTTTCGGCGACGGTTTACGGGCATCATCGATCGGCGACGCCCCGCCCCTCACGCGAATCGACCCGACGATCCCCCATCCGGCCCGCGTCTACGACTACCTCCTGGGCGGCAAAGACCACTTCGCCTCCGACCGCGAGGCGGGCGAGCAGCTCATCAAGCTCTCACCCGGCACCCGCGAGGGCGTGCGCGCCCACCGCCACTTCCTCCGCCGGGCCGTACGCCATCTCGCCGGCGAGGCCGGCATCACCCAGTTCCTGGACATCGGCACCGGCATCCCCACCCAGGGGAACACCCACGAGATCGCCCAGGGCATCAACCCCGAGGCCCGCGTGGTGTACGTGGACAACGACCCCATCGTCCTGGTCCACGGACGCGCCCTGCTGACGAGCAGCGAAGAGGGGCGGACCACGGTGATCGAGGCCGATCTGCGCGACCCGGAGAGCATCCTCGCGCATCCGCAGGTCAACGCGATCCTCGACTTCACCCGGCCGGTGGCGATCATCATGGCCGGCGTCCTGCACTTCGTCACCGACGACGACAAGCCCGGCGAACTGGTCGAGCGGTACAAGGCTGCCGTGCCGTCGGGCAGCCATCTGCTGCTGTCGCACATCACGCTCGACTTCGCCCCTCAGGTGGCCGAGGGCGAGTTCACCAAGCCCTACGACAAGGGCCCGGCCTCGATGGTCCCGCGCACTCACGCACAGGTGAACGAATTCTTCCAGGACTGGACGTTCCTCGCTCCCGGCCTCGTCGAAGTCGTCACGTGGCGGCCGGACGAGAACGAATACCAGGAGCCGATTCCCGGTGGCGGCCACGCGTGGGCGTACGGCGGAGTGGCCGTGAAGCCGTAATTCATTACTCGCATTTGATAAGTACCGTCAGAATTCTCTGTTCGCCTGACACCCGTCGGCGGCGACAGCCCGCATCCGCGCTCATCCGGATGGGCCGAGGCGTTCCCGCCGCCGACGGAGCCGTCGAGGACGGCCGTCCCCCGCGCGAGGTACCGGCGAATCAGCCCAGCGGCGGACGCCCCGCAAGCCCCCGGGCCCGGATCATTCGATGTCGTAAGGATCCCGTGGAGACAGGGCGTGCGTCCCTGTCGCCCGGGACACCCGGGGCGGCATTCTCGTAGACGCAACGGGGGTTGTGAGCACCGGGATCCGGGGGTTGGGAGAGCTCCGGATCCCGGTCTTCCACGTCATGTGACGAAGATCGCAGTACTCACGGGGCTTCGAGCTCTACAACCCGTAGTACTACTTGAAGTAGAACTACACCCTGTAGAGCTCAGGCATCCCGTAGGGGGGACCATGGACGCTTTGGACCTAGCGCGGTGGCAGTTCGGGATCACCACCGTCTATCACTTTCTCTTCGTACCGCTGACGATCGGCCTCGGGGTGTTCGTCGCCGGTCTGCAGACCGCTTGGTACCGCACGGGCAAAGAGCACTACCTGACGCTGACGAAGTTCTTCGGCAAGTTGTTCCTGATCAACTTCGCGATGGGTGTGGTCACCGGCATCGTGCAGGAGTTCCAGTTCGGGATGAACTGGAGCGAGTATTCGATCTTCGTGGGGGACGTCTTCGGGGCGCCGCTGGCGCTGGAGGCGCTGCTGGCGTTCTTCCTGGAGTCGACGTTCCTGGGGCTGTGGATCTTCGGGTGGGACAAGCTGCCCAAGAAGCTCCACCTGGCCACGATCTGGGCGGCGGTCATCGGGTCGAACCTGTCGGCCTACTTCATCCTGGCCGCGAACGCCTGGATGAAGCACCCCGTCGGCTACGAGGTCGTCGACGGCAGGGCGCGGATGACCGACCTGTGGGCGGTGCTGACCAACTCGACCGCGCTCGCGCAGGTCCCCCACGTGGTGGCCGGGTCGTTCGTGGTGGCGGGCGGGTTCGTGCTGGCGGTGGCCGGCTACCGGATCCTGCGGGAGCGCAACGTCACCGGGCTGCTCCCCCGGAAGAAGGACTTCCTCGACACCACCACGCCCATGCGGCGCGGGGTGGACATGTGGCGGGCGGCGCTGCGCGGCGCACTGGTCATGACGGCCATCGCGGGGGCGATCGTCGCGATCACGGGCGACATGTCGGGGCAGCTCCTGCACGAGCAGCAGCCGATGAAGCTGGCCGCCGCCGAGGGGCTGCGGCACGACACCGCGGGGGCGGCGTTCTCACCGGTGCCGGGCATCGAGGTCCCCAACCTGCTGAGCCTGCTCTCCGCGCACGACCCCAACGCGGTCGTCCAGGGCATCGACGACATCAACCAGCGCCTCGTGACCCAGTTCGGGCCCGGCGACTACACGCCGAACCTGCCGGTCGTCTACCTGTCGTTCCGCGTGATGATCGTGTTCGGCCTGGCCACGGTCGGGCTGGCCTTCCTCGGGCTGTTCCTGACCCGGGGACGCGGCCGGAAGGCGCGGCCGGTGCCGAGCTGGTTCGCCCGGCTCTGCGTGCTGGCGCTGCCGCTGCCGATCGCGGCGATCATCTCCGGCTGGCTGCTGAGCGAGATCGGGCGGCAGCCCTGGACCGTCCAGGGTGAGCTGCTCACCGCGGCGAGCGTGTCGCCGGGCGTCAGCCTGGCCGAGGTCGCGATCTCGCTGGCGCTGTTCACCGTGGTCTACGGCGTGCTGACCGTCGCCGAGATCGTCCTGCTGGTCCGGCACGTGAAGGCGGGGCCGGACGAACCGGTGCCCGCCGTCGTGGAGACCGAGACCGAACGCCGCGTCCCGACTTTGATGTACTGAGGTGCGCTGACATGACCACGTTCTGGTTCATCGTGATCGCCTTCCTCTGGACGGGCTACTTCGTCCTGGAGGGCTTCGACTTCGGGGTCGGCGCGCTGATGCCGCTCCTGGCCCGCGGCGAGGCCGAACGCCGCCAGGTGCTGCGGACCATCGGCCCCGTCTGGGACGGCAACGAGGTGTGGCTGATCACCGCGATCGGCGCCATGTTCGCCGCCTTCCCCGCCTGGTACGCCGGGTTCCTCAGCGGGTTCTACCTGGCCGCCGTGATGGTGGTGCTGGGCCTGATCGTGCGCGGCGTGGGCCTCGAGTGGCGCGGCAAGGTGCGCGCCAAGGAGGTGCCGCTGGTCGACGCCGCGATCGTGACCGGGAGCGTGCTGCCGGCCTTCCTGTGGGGGGCGATCTTCGGCAACGTGCTGTTCGGCTCGGCGTTCGCCACCGTCATGGGCGGGCTGCTGTCGCTCGGGCTCGCGCTGGTGCACGGCGCCGTGTTCGTCGCGCTCAAGACCAGGGGCCCGGTCCGGTCCCGCGCCCGCGAGATGGGCTGGGTCCTGGGCGTGATACTCGTCCCGGTCGTGGCGTTCGCCCTGTGGCGCATGGGCGCCTGGCCGGCTTACGGCGCGATGGCGACGTACGCGGCCGGGGTCGCGCTGCTCTGGGCGGGCCGGGAGGCCTGGGCGTTCGCCTGCACCGCGGTCACGATCGCGCTGACCACCGCCTCGCTGTTCCTCGCGCTCTACCCGGAGCCCCTTCCGGGGCTCACGGTCGAGTCGGCGGCGTCGGCGCCGTACACCCTCACGGTCCTCACGTGGATCGGCGTGCTCGCGCTCCCGGGGGTCATCGCCTACCAGGCGTGGACCTACTGGGTGTTCCGCAAGCGGCTGACCGCTCCGGAGGTCCTGCTGGAGTCGCGCAGCGCGTAGAGGTCGGACGGGGAGATCGGCATCCGGTCGATGACGATCTTCTCGGCGTCCTCGATCGCGCCTGCGATGACAGCGGAGACCGGGATGACCCCGGCCTCGCCGGCCCCTTTGATGCCCAGGGGGTTGAGCGGGGACGGGGTCTCCAAATGATCCGTCTCGATGAAGGGGATCTCGGTGACGTAGGGCATCAGGAAGTCCATGAACGAGGCGTTCAGCAGCTGGCCGTGCTCGTCGTAGACCATCTTCTCGTAGAGCGCCCCGCCGACGCCCTGGGCGACGCCGCCGTGGATCTGCCCCTCGACCAGCATCGGGTTGATCATCTTGCCGCAGTCGTGGACGACGGCGTACCGGAGAATCTTTATCTCGGCCGTGTCGGGGTCGGTCTCGACGATGGCGGCGTGCATGCCCGACGCGAACGTCGAGCGCACCGGCGAGTAGTAGTCCTTGCCCTCCAGGCCCGGCTCCTGGCCCTCCGCGACGGGGGGTTTGTCCATGCTGCCGGAGGTGGCGAACTGGGTGGCGCGCTTGGCCTCCTCGTCGAAGGCGTAGCGCAGCGGGTTGGACAGCACCGCGACGGTGGCGAGCGGGATCGAGGCGCTGGGCGCGCCCACGACGTGCACCATGCCGTCGGTGATCTCCAGGTCGGCCGGGTCGGCCTCCAGCGCGTCGGCGGCGATCCGCAGCGCCTTCTCCTTGACCTTCCGGCACGCGAGCGCGATGGCGTTGCCGCTCATCACGGCGGCCCGCGAGGCGAACGTGCCGACGGCGTAGCCGAACCGCCGGGTGTCCCCGGTGACGACCGACACCTTCTCGATCGGCACGCCGAGCTCGGTCGCGGCGATCTGGGCGAACACCGTCTCGTGGCCCTGCCCCTGTGAGGTGAGCCCGGTGGAGACGTGGACCCGCCCGTCGGAGGTCACCTGGACGTGGCCGCCCTCGTAGGGACCGACGCCCGTACCCTCGACGTAGCAGCCGACCCCGATGCCCAGCTTCCGGCCCTCCTCCGCGGCCTTCGACTGCATCAGAGGGAACTCGTCCCACCCGATCAGGTCCTTCAGCTTGCGCAACGACTCGGGGTAGTCGCCGCTGTCGTAGATCAGCGGGCGGCCGTCCTGGAAGATCATCTGCTGGTCGTAGGGGAACTCGTCGGGCTGGATGAAATTGGCGGCCCTGACAAGAGTCCGGTCCTTGCCCAGGTACTGGGCGATCTTGTCCATCGTGCGTTCCATGCAGAAGACGCCCTGCGGACGCCCGGCGCCCCGATAGGGGGTGACCTGCACGGTGTTGGTGTAGACGGAGAAGAACTCGACCCGGTAGGAGCCGATCTTGTACGGCCCCAGCAACTGCGTCGAGGTGATGATCGGCACGATGATGCCGTAGGGCGTGTAGGCGCCGTGGTCGTGCAGGATCTCGACGTCGAGCCCGAGGACGTGGCCCTCGTCGTCGAACCCCACCTTGACGTGCTGGACCTGGGCCCGCTCGTGGGCCGAGGAGATGAAGTGCTCCCGCCGGTCCTCGCTCCACTTGACCTCGCGGTTCAGCAGGATGGCCGCCCACGGGACCAGGATCTCCTCCGGCCACGGGTGCACGATCTTCACCCCGAACCCGCCGCCGACGTCGGGCGCGATGACCTCGACCTTCGGCAGGGGCAGCCCGAGCTTGGCCGCGATGGCCATCCGGACGCTGGTGGAGGTCTGGGTGGAGCTGTAGACGCGCAGGGACCTGTCGTCCGCGTCCCAGCGGGCGTACACCCCCTTGCCCTCCATCGGCATGCAGGCCGACCGCTCGATGTCGAGCCGGAACTCCAGCGTGTGGGGGGCGGCGGCGATGACGTCACGAGTGGCACGACCGTCCTTGGCCGCCACCTCCTGGATCATGTGCGCACCGATGTTGCCGGGCACGTCCTCGTGCACCAGGTTGGGCCCGCTGACGGCGGTCTCCAGCCCGACGACCGGCTTCAGGAACTCGTAGGAGACCTGGATACGCTCGCAGACGTCCTCGGCGATGTAGCGGTCGGTCGCGACGACCATGACGATCGGCTCGCCGACGTGCCTGACGACGTCCTTGGCCAGGCAGTAGGCGGTGCGGCCGTGGGTGAGCGCCGGGTGCGGGATCAGCAGCGGCAGCGGCTCGCGCACGCCCGCCGGCAGGTCCTCCCACGTGTAGATCGCGACCAGGCCCTCGACGTCGATCGCGTCGTCGACGTCGATGCCGGTGATGAGGGCGTGCGCGTGCGGCGACCGCACGAACGCCACGGCGAGCGCGTTCGCGCCGAGGTCGTCGAGATAGCGGCCGTTCCCGGCGACGAGCCGGGCGTCCTCCCTGCGGCGGACCGGTTCGCCGAACAGCTTGGTGGTCACGAGCCCTCCTCGGCCAGCAGTTCGGCGGCGCGGTGCACCGATTTCACGATGTTCTGATAACCCGTGCACCGGCACAGGTTCCCCGAGACCGCCTCGATCACGTCGTCGTCGGAAGGCGCGGGATGGTCACGCAGGAACGCGGTCGCCGTGGTCAGGAACCCGGGCGTGCAGAACCCGCACTGGAGCCCGTGACACTCGGCGAACCCCCGCTGAACGGCCGACAGCTCGCCGTCCTTGGCCAGCCCCTCGACGGTGGTCACCTCATGCCCGGCCACCGACACGGCGAAAGTGAGACACGACCGCACCGGCTGCCCGTCGAGCAGCACCGTGCAGGCCCCGCAGACCCCGTGCTCACACCCGACGTGGGTCCCGGTCAGCCCGAGATCATGCCGGAGGAAGTCGCTCAGCAGCCGCCGCGCGGGCACCCGCGCCTCGCGCGGCACCCCGTTCACGATCAGCGAGACGTCATGCATCGGCGGCCGCCTTGAGAGCCCGTTCGGTCAGCACTCCGGTGAGGTGCCGTCGATAGTCGGCTGTGGCGTGGATGTCTGCCTCCGGATCGATCTGGTCCTGTACGAGTTCCGCCGCCCGCTTCCAGTCACCCTCGGCCTCGGTGACGTCGACCACCACGGGCACCGCCCCGACGCTCAGACAGGCGACCTTCGCGTGATCGGGAGCGACCAGCGCCGCGACCCCCGCCATGGCGTAGTCGCCGTGCCTGCGGGCGACCTCCAGGATCGCGGTCCCGCCCCGGGCCGACGGGAAGAACACCGAGACGGCCAGTTCGCCGGTACGCAGCGACGACTCCATCGGCCCGACGAAGAACTCCCCGGCCGGGATGTCACGTTCCCCTTCGGGCCCGCGCACCCGGACCGAACCGTCGAGCAGCGCCAGCACGGCCGGCATCTCGGCGGCCGGGTCGGCGTGCACGATGCTCCCGACCGTGGTCCCCCGGTTCCGCACCGCCGGATGGGCCACCAGCCGCAGCGCCTCCCGCACGAGCGGCTGCGCGGCGTGGGCCGTCTCGCTCGCCTCGACCTCGGCGTGCCGGGCCAGCGCGCCGACCCGGACTCCCCCGGGCTCGGCGGTGATCTCGGCGAGCCCGGCGACGTGGTTGATGTCGACCAGGTGACCGGGCGCGGCGAGCCGCATGTTCATGAGCGGGATCAGGCTCTGGCCCCCGGCCAGCACCTTCCCGTCGGCTCCCGCCGCGGCGAGGGCCTCGACGGCCTCGGCCACCGTGGCGGGAGCGTGATAGACGAACGACGGAGGTTTCACGAAACCGTTCTACTCCCGGAAAGAGCTCTCAAGAGGTGATATCCGCCCAGGACGACGATCGTCCCGAACGCGATCCCCGCGAGGGAGAAGTCGCCGGCGACCTGATGGGTGACCGGACCGATGGCCAGAATGATGCCCGCGCCGATCGGAACCATGTTGACGGGGTCGGCGAAGTCGACCCGGTTCTCGACCCAGATCTTGGCGCCGAGGAGCCCGATCATTCCGTACAGAATGACCGTCACGCCACCGAGAACGCCGCCCGGGATGGCGTAGACGAGCTGGCCGAACTTGGGCACCAGTCCGAGCAGGATCGCGATGACGGCGGCGATGTAGTAGGCCAGCGTCGAATAGACCCTGGTGGCGGCCATGACACCGATGTTCTCGGCGTAAGTGGTGGTGGGCGAGCCGCCGACGGCCGAGGTGATCACGGTGGCGACGCCGTCGCCGATGATGGCCTTGCCCATGACGGGGTCGACGTCGGTGCCGGTCATCTCGCCGACGGCCTTGACGTGCCCGATGTTCTCGGCGATGAGAGCGATGACCGCCGGGAGCACCAGGATGATGGCCGAGAGCTGGAACGAGGGCGCGTGGAAGTTGGGCAGTCCGAACCAGCTGGCCTGCTCCACGCCGTCGAAGTTGACGCGGAAGTGGGTGGTGATCTTGCCCGTGCCGTCGGGCGCGGTGATCTGGCCGAAGATCAGGTCGGCGCCCCAGGACAGCAGGAAGCCGATGACCAGGCCGAGCAGGATGCCGAGCCGGCCGATGAACCCCCGGAAGGTCGCGATGATCACGAAGACGACGAGCATCGTGAGGAACGCGATCCAGTGGTCCTGCGGCCAGTAGATGTCGGCCACCACATAGGCGAGACCGAATCCGATGAGCATGACGACCGCGCCGGTCACGACCGGCGGGAAGATCTTGTTGATCGTCTCGACGCCCATGTAGTGGATGACGACACCACACAGCGCCAGCACCACACCCGCGACCAGGATGGCGCCGGTGATCACGGCCGGCGAGCCGCCTGAGGCGGTGATCGCCAGCGCGCCGCCGACGAACGACGCCGACGTGCCGAGATAGCTGGGGACCTTCCCGTTCACGATGAGCAGGAAGATGATCGTGGCGACGCCGCTCATCATCACGGCGACGTTGGGGTCGAGCCCCATCACAACAGGGAACACGAACGTGGCGCCGAACATCGCGATGACGTGCTGGGCGCCGAACCCGATCATGCGCGGCCAGGACAGCCGTTCATCCGGTTTGACGACCTCGCCGGGAGCGAGGCTGCCCTTTTCTCCGTGTACCTTCCACCCGAAAGCCATGTAAGCCCCTCTACTACGGGCCGACATCTGGTGGCCACCCCGCGGGCATCCCAGCGCGGCAAATCTTTCATCAGCCCTTCTACCTGGGCTGTTGCGGGCAGATTAGGCCCGTGATCGTCGTAGCACACGGGCAGCATCTGCCAAACAACCAGGGTCAGATGCCGCGCATATTGAGGACATGGAGCGCCAACGTGAGGTTGAGCCGCAGGTGGGCGTCTTCGGTGAAGTTGCCGAGCAGGCGTTCGAGCTTTCCGATGCGGTAGCGCAGGGTGTTGTAGTGGAAGTGCAGCCGCCGGGCCGTCTCCGCGACGTTGAGATTGGTCTCCAGCAGCACGTGGAGGGTGCGCCGCAGGTCGGCGTTCTCGGCGTCGTCGTCGCTGGCCAGGGCGCCGAGGGTCTCCCGGACGAACGAGTGCAGCTCGGCCGTGTCGTTGACGAGTGACAGCAGCCGGTAGACGCCCAGCTGGTCGAAGTGGGCGACCGCGCCGTTGCCGTGGAGCTGGCGGCCCACCCGGGCGGCCTTGAGCGCCTGCCCGTAGGCGTCGGCGAGCCCTTCGGCGCCGGAGGCGATCCTGCTCATGCCGGTCGAGAAGCTGCAGTCGGTGAACGACGACTGCGCGGTGGCGGCCAGCCGGGTCGTGTCGACCCCGGCGCCGACGATGACGACGACCTCGTGGGAGAACCCGGCGACCGCGCCGCGCGGGTCGTGGCGGCGGACGGCGGCCTGCCAGACGGCCAGCAGCCGGTCCTGGGCGGTGCGCTCGTCGCTCTCGGGGTCGAGTTCGGCGACGATGACGCTGACGGGGCGTTCCAGGTCCCAGCCGAAGGCCTTGGCCCGCTCGGCGATGCGCCCGCCGCCCCGGCCGGTGAGCACGTCGCGCAGGAAGTCGGCGCGGTATTTGCTCTCGACCGCGTTGACGGCCTCCTGCTTGGTGATGACGAGCGCGGCCACGGTCGCGGCCCGCTCCAGGATGCGGATGTCGCTCTCCCGCAGGGTCCCGGCCTGGCTGAAGGCGACGATCCGGCCATGGTGGTGCCCGCCGGCCACTATCGGCACGACGGCGTAGTGGCCGTCGGCCCGCACCATCGGCTCGGGCTGGTCGCGGCCCGGCCCGCTGATCAGATAGGCCTCCCGCAGCATCCCGACCTGCTCGGAACCCCCGGCGGCGGCCAGGGTGGCGCCGGAGACGTCCATGGCGGCGACGGCGACCTCCAGCAGCCCGGCCACCTCGGCGGTCACCTCGCGCATGCCCCCGCCGGCCAGCACGATCTGGACGAGCCCCCGGTGGGCGTCCTCGGCGCGGGCGAGGATGGCGGCCTGCCGGTTGAGGATGTCGGTGAGAACCTGATTGAGGATGTCATCGAATCCAACATCGTTAGGCAGGATGATCAGCGGGAAGCCCAGCCGGTCGGCCTGCTCGATCATCTCGGCGGGCAGTTCGTCGAGATATCGGCCCAGCTTGATGGCGAGTGCCGCCAGTCCGCGTTCGTCAAGATCCGCCACAAGGCGGCCCAGCGACTGGGGAGTGTTCCTGAGCGGGTAGCCGGTCGTGAGCAACAGCTCGTTGGGCTTCACCCACGCCAGGATGTCGGGGACCTCCATGACGTTGAGACGTTGGACGATGCGGTCGAGCCCGGTCTTCCCGGCGATGAGCCGTGCCCCCGCGAGGGTCGACACTCCCAGGACCTCTCCGACGGCCACTCCGTGGATGATCGTTCCGGTGCTTGCCAGCCGCATCGCGGGTGCCGCGGGATCCGTCGTCATGGTGCGCTCCGGGGGAATTTGTGCGTTCTCAGCAAATTGTGCCCGACTGGGCGACTGTCAGGAAGAGCCAAGCATTTGGCCGACTGTTGGCAGATTTCCCCGTACGGACCCCGGGGGTCCCGTTCTAGCGTCCCTTCTAATGGGGGTTCTGACGATGGAGGACTCGTGGCTGTAGGTACCCGCCCTCGAAGCCGCCGCCCGGTGCAGACGGCGCAACCCGAGGTCACGTACCTGTCAGGGGCCGCCGCCACCAGTCTCCGGCCGCTGCTGGAGGCGCCGCGCCGGCCCGCCCGCGTGCTGGCCGCGTTCCCGATGGCGGTCTACCTGGAGGTGCGGACCGACACCGAGCCGCGTGTCCTCGCACTCGTGACCGGAGAGGCTACCCGGTTGCCCAACGCCGTTGTACTCGCCGGACCGCTCGAGGGATTCGCGGCCGGCGACGACGCGTGGGTCGGCGACGGGGTCGTCGAGGCCGGTGGCCGGGCCGTCCGGGTCCGCCGCTGGTGGGACCCGGCTCCCGTCCTGGGTCCCCTTTCCTGTACGGACCTCGCGACCACCCTCCCCGTCCTCTCCGACATCTGCGCCACCTCCCACAGACGGCCCGGCCTCGACGGCGGCGGCGCGTCCGCGCTGCTGGCGGCCGGCTGCCACCAGGGTTCGCTCGTCGACGCGATCACCGCGGCCGAGCAGCTCATGGGCCTCGGGCCCGGCCTCACCCCCAGCGGCGACGACATGCTCGCCGGGCTCCTGGTGACGCTGCGCGCCGTCGGCTCGGCGGCCGGGGTCGGCAGGGCCGTGTGGCTGGCCGACTGGCTCGCGGCGGCGGTCACCTTCGACGCCCGTACGAGGACCACCCCGATCTCCGCGACCCTGCTGCACTGCGCGGCGCGCGGCGAGGCGGGCCTGGAGACCATCGCGGTCCTGCGCGGCCTCACCGGCCGCCAGCCGCTGGAACCTGCCGTGCACCGTCTGCTCCGGCTGGGGCACACCTCGGGCGCCGACCTGGCGTGGGGGATCCGGACGGGAG
Source organism: Herbidospora mongoliensis (assembly GCF_001570545.1). Lineage (GTDB taxonomy): Bacteria > Actinomycetota > Actinomycetes > Streptosporangiales > Streptosporangiaceae > Herbidospora > Herbidospora mongoliensis. The sequence goes on from NZ_BBXD01000011.1 coordinate 421,393, forward strand.
TGTCGGCCGTGCTCGAACTTCGCGAGAGGGACGCTGAGTGAACCTGGTGGAGATCCGGCCCGGGGTCTATCACGACTCGGTCAGCCTGATGAGGGTCAGCCAGGCGCTGACCGGCCGCCCGGGGGTCGAACTGGCCATCGTGGCCATGGCGACCGCCCTGAACGTGGAACTCGCCCAGGACGCCGGCTTCGACGTGCCCGAGGCGACCTCCGGCGACCTGCTGGTGGCGATCAGGGCCAAGACCGGCGAGGACCTCGGCGAGGCCGCGGCCGACCTGGAGAAACAGCTCACCGCCCGAGCCGAGACCGGCCACCGCGACGAGGCACTCCCCCGGACGATCAAGGCCGCCACCCGCCTGGCCGACCCGTCGGCGATCGTGCTGGTCAGCGTGCCCGGCGAACACGCCTTCACCGAGGCGATGGAGGCGGTCGACAGCGGCCACTCCGTGATGATCTTCAGCGACAACGTGCCGGTGGCGCTGGAGGTGACCCTGAAGGACCTCGCTCGTGAGCGAGGCGTCCTGGTCATGGGCCCCGACTGCGGCACCGCCATCGTCGGCGGCGCGGGCCTCGGCTTCGCCAACGTGGTACGCCCCGGCAAGGTCGGCGTGGTCGCCGCCTCCGGCACCGGCGCCCAGCAGCTCACCTCGCTGCTCGACCTGGCCGGAGTGGGCGTCAGCCACGTGCTCGGCGTCGGCGGCCGGGACCTGTCCGCCGACGTGGCCGGTCGATCGACGTTGCAGGCCCTCTCCGCGCTGAACGCCGACCCCGCGACCGAACTCATCGTCGTCATCTCCAAGCCCCCGAACCCGGACGTGGCCGCCCGCCTCGCCGAGGCCATCGCCCAGAGCCCCAAGCCGGTCATCACGGCCCTGCTCGGCGAAGGCCAGCCCGACCTGACCACGGCGGCCGAGTCGGTCCTGCGCGCCGTCGGCGCCGAGATCCCGGCATGGCCGAGCTGGCCCGGGAACACCGAGGCCGGAACCGGCCCCCTGCGCGGCCTCTACTCCGGCGGCACCCTGTGCACCGAGGCCCGCCTGATCGCGGCGGGCGCGGGCGAGTTCACCGACTACGGCGACGACGAGTACACCGTCGGCCGCGCCCACCCCATGATCGACCCCGCCCTCCGGCTGGAGGCCCTGGACGCGGTGACGGAAGGCGTGGCCCTCCTCGACGTGGTCCTGGGCCACGGCTCCGACCCCGATCCGGCCGGTTCCCTCGCGAGCGCCATCGCCGCGGCGAAGTCGCGCGGTGTGGCCGTCGTGGTCGCTCTCGTCGGTACGGAAGGCGACCCCCAGAACCTTCAGGCCCAGGCCGCCCGGCTGTTCGAAGCGGGCGCCGAGGTCTACACGTCGAACGCCCAGGCAGCCCGACGGGCCGCAGCCCTCGCGGGCGTGGCCGTCGCCACCCCGGCCGAGACCGGGGCCACCCCCGACCGCGAAACTCAGGGCGGGTGGGCTGGGCATCCTCTGGCCATGCTCTCGGCGGAGCCTTCGGTCATCTCTGTCGGCGCATCGATTCTGGCTGAAGCTCTCGATCAGCAGGCCGTTGCCCACACCCCGGTCGACTGGCGGCCCCCCGTCCAGGGCGTGGCCGCCGACCTGGCAGCCGTCATGGCCGATCCCCGTCGGCGGGCCGCCAACGAGAAGGCCGTCGGCAGGCTGCTGGCCGCCCGGCCGCACCTCGTCGGCGTCAAGCGCGCGGGTGACGTACTGGATCTTCCCAAGGGCACGTTCTTCCACGCCGGACCTCCCATCGAGTGGGAACGCGCCTCCGGCCCCATGAGGGGCGCGCTGATCGGCGGGATGCTGTTCGAGGGGCTCGCGGCCGATGCCGAGGACGCCGAGCGGAAGCTCGCCGCCGGGGAGGTCAAGCTCGACTCCTGCCATCACCACCGGACCGTCGGCCCCATGGCGGGCGTCGTCTCGCCGTCCATGTGGATGCTGGAGGTGCACGACGCCGAGAACGGCGGCACCGCCTACTGCTCCCTCAACGAGGGCCTCGGCAAGGTCCTCAGGTACGGCGCCTACGGGCCCGAGGTGATCGAGCGGCTCAGGTGGATGGGCGACGTCCTCGGGCCCGCCCTGGCCGAGGTGATGAAGCTCACCGGCCCGCTCGACCTGCGGAACCTGATCGCGCAGGCGCTCCAGATGGGCGACGAGCTCCACAACCGCAACCGCGCCGCGACCTCCCTCATGGTCAGGGAACTGGCCCCCGCCATCGTGGACGCCGTCCCGAACCAGGCCTCCGAGGTGCTCAGGTTCATCAACGGCAACGACCACTTCTTCCTCAACGCCGGCATGGCGGCAGGGAAGGTCGCCGCCGACGCGGCGAGGGACGTCCCCGGCTCGACGATGGTCGTCGCGATGGCCAGGAACGGCACCGACTTCGGCATCCAGGTCTCCGGCCTCGGCGACCGCTGGTTCACCGGCCCGGCCGGTGTGCCCGACGGTCTCTACCTCGGCGCCTACGGTCCCGACGACGCCAACCCCGACATCGGCGACTCCACCATCACCGAGACGGTCGGCCTGGGCGGCTTCTCGATGGCGGCGGCGCCGGCGATCGTCCGGTTCGTGGGCGGCGACGTCGCGGACGCGATCGCGGCCACCACGGCCATGTACGAGATCACGCTCGCCGAGCACCCCGTCTACCAGATCCCGGGTCTCGGGTTCCGGGGAACTCCGGCGGGGATCGATGTCACACTGGTCACTCGGACCTCGGTGCTGCCGGTAGTCAATACGGGTATCGCTGGGCGGCTCGCCGGAACAGGGCAGGTCGGAGCGGGTCTGGTGAGTCCTCCGATGGAGGCTTTCACCGCCGCGCTGGCCGCTTTGGCCCGCGTTTAATTCCCTTTGACGCGGGTTTGACCCTAAAATCGGGGGCCAACCTCAGAAATCGTGCGGGCTTTTCCGCGCGGCCCGGACGAGGAATGGGGATCCGCCTTATGACGACCGACCGCCTGCTCGGTATGGTCCCCGATGGTCAGGGCGGCAGCACGCCCGAGGGGCAGGGCAGGCTCGTCGGCCGACGCTACCGGCTTCTCTCGCCGGTCGGCCGCGGCGGCATGGGAATGGTGTGGCACGCCCACGACGTGCTGCTCGACCGCGACGTCGCGGTCAAGGAGCTGATCCTTCCCTACGGCCTCGACCAGCAGGGCCGCCAGACCGCCCACACGCGCATGCTCCGCGAGGCCCGTTCGGCCGCGCGGCTGAGCCACCCGGGCATCGTCACCGTCCACGACGTCGTCGAGGAAGACGGCCGTCCCTGGATCGTGATGGAGCTGGTCCGGGCCTGGTCGCTGGAGCAGGCGGTGCGCCAGAGCGGGCCGCTGCCGGTCGTCCAGGCCGCCGAGATCGGCATAAGGGTCCTCGACGCCCTCCGGCACGCCCACGCCGCGGGCATACTCCACCGTGACGTCAAGCCCGGCAACGTGCTGCTGACGGCCGACCGGGTGGTGCTCACCGACTTCGGCATCGCCGCGATCGAGGGCGACGTCTCGATCACCCACCCGGGGCTCCTGATGGGCTCGCCCGCCTACATCCCGCCGGAGCGGCTCCAGGGGCGCCAGATCACGTTCGCGGCCGACCTGTGGTCGTTCGGCGCCACGCTCTACGCCGCGGTGGAGGGCAGGCCCCCCTACGAGGGGCCCGACGCCGTGGCCGTGCTGGGCGCGGTGCTGACCCAGGAACCCAACCGGCCCGGCCGCGCGGGCGCGCTGATGCCCGTCATCGAGGGCCTGCTGCGCAAGAACCCGGCCGACCGGCTGCCCGCCGCGCAGATCTCCGAGATGCTGGAGAACGTGCTGCGCCAGCACGGCGTGGGCGTCCGCCCGGCCAGCCCCGTCGGCCCGCCCGCGCCCTCCCCCGCGCCGACCCCGGCCGACCCGATGCCGGTCCAGATGCTCCCGCCGCTCGACCCGCCGTCGGGCCCCATGCCCTCGCGCATCATCGAGACCCCGTCGGGTCCGGTCCGGGTGCCGTACGACCCCAACAGCCCCTCCGGCGGCTACAACATGGGCGTCCAGAAGCCCGACCCGCTGAGCAGCCCCACCGGCGACATCGCCACCACGGGCGGCGTGTCGTTCTTCGCCCCGATCACCCCGTCGAAGCCCGGTGGCCCGAGCCGTCCGGCCCCCACCACAGGGCCCAACCAGATGCCTGCCGGTCCGGCCCGCCACGCGGCGGCCTCCGGCGGCTGGCCGATGCCCGAGCAGCGGGAGGCGCCCGACGTCTCCGAGCTGGCCAAGGAGATGCGCACCGGGAACCTGTTCGACCGGCCCGGCGAGAAGGGCGCCCCCGACAGGGGGGCCGCGCCGCGTCCCTCACGGCGCCGACGCGAACCCGACGACGACGGGGGCGGCAGCCGCAGCAGCCTGCTCGCGGTGGTCGCGGCCGTGGCCGTGATCGCCGTGATCGTGCTGGTGCTGCTGATCATGGTGCCGGGCGACGGCACACCGGCCGAGCCGCAGGGCCGTCCGGCGAACTCCGGGACCGGCCAGGCCGCCGACCCCACCGAACCCGACGTGCCGGCCTCTCCCGAGGGCGAGCTGCCCGAGGGCTACCGCAACCACACGGCGGGCAACGTCACCGTGGCCGTCCCCGACACCTGGAAGGTCGCCGCCCAAGACGGCGCGGTCGTGCTGACCGGCCCGAAGGACAGCGGCCAGAGCGGCCTGATCGAGGAGATCCCCGACGGCGACCTGGCGGCGCTGAAGGTGACCGAGGCCAAGGCGTCGTTCGAGGAGTACACCCAGCTCGCGCTGGCCCAGGTCGACTACCGCTGGCCGGCCTCCGAATGGGAGTACACCCACCGGAACGAGGCGAACGTGACGGTCCACACGGCCGTCCGCTACGTCACGGTCGACGGCCGCTCCTACGCGGTGACGTTCACCGCGCCCGACTACGACTGGACCGAGAGCGCCGCGAACGTCCGCGCGACCCTGTGGAGCTCGTTCAGCCCGGCATAAAATCAGCTTTAAGGCCTGTCATGAGCCATGCCAGACTTCGCTCATGACAGCGATCCCCCTCGCATCCCACCAGAAGGTTCAGCGCCGGACACTCGGGGTGCTCTCGGCGGTCCAGATCGTCTCCGGGGTCGGGATCGCCGTGATGCTCGCGCTGAGTTCCCTGACCGTGTACGAACTGTCCGGCTCCGAGGCGATCAGCGGCCTGGCCGGCACGGCCGCGGTGCTGGGCACGGCGTTGATGGCGCTCCCGGCAGCCAGGGCCGCCGACGGCGGCGGCCGCAGGGCGGGCCTGTCCCTCGCCTACGGCACGGCGCTCCTCGGCTGCCTGGCGGCGGTGGCGTCGATCGAGCTGGTGTCGTGGCCGCTGCTGCTGGTCTCGCTGGTGCTGGTCGGTGCGGGCAGCGCGGGGAACCTGTCGGCCCGGTACGCCGCCACCGACCTGGCGCCACCCGGCCAGACCGCCCGCCACCTGTCGCTGGTCGTCTGGGCCGCCACGATCGGCAGCGTCGCGGGCCCCAACCTGGCCGACCCGGCCGACGGCCTCGGCATGGATCTCGGGCTGAACCACTCGGCCGGGCCGTTCGCGCTGGCCGCCCTCGCGTTCGCGGTCGCCCTCGTGGTGATCAACGCGGGGCTGCGGCCCGACCCGCTGCTGCTGGCCCGGCAGGGCCGTGAGGTGACCGTCGCCCGCAAGCGGCAGCCGCTCCGGGCGGCGGTGGAGACCGTGAAGGCCAGCCCGGCGGCCCGGATCGGGCTGCTGACGATCGCGTCCGGGCACACCGCGATGGTGTCGGTGATGTCGATGACGCCGGTCCACCTCGACCACGGGCACGCCGGCATCTCGGTCATCGGGATGGTGCTGAGCCTGCACATCGCCGGGATGTTCATGTTCTCGCCGCTGGTCGGCTGGGCCGCCGACCGGTTCGGCCGGGCCCTGGTCGCCACGGCGGGCATGGGGATCCTGGTCGCGGCCGGGCTGCTGGCCGCCTTCGGCGGGCACAACGTGCCGGTGATCACCGCCGGGCTGATCCTGCTGGGGCTCGGCTGGTCGTGCACGCTGGTGTCGGGGTCGGCGCTGCTCACCGAAGCGGTGGAGATCGACCGCCGCCCGGCCGTACAGGGCCTGTCCGACCTGACGATGAACGTCTGCGGCGCGGCCGGCGCGCTGGTGGCCGGGGCGATCGTCGGCGTGGTGTCCTACCTGGCGCTCGGCGTGATCACGGCGGCGCTGACCGGCGTCACCGGGGTGGTCATTTGGCGTCGGCGCGGCACCACGTCGCTGAAGAGCCCGGCGTAGTCACCGCCGGGCCGACCGAACGTTCACTTGGCGTCGGCGTAACACGTCACGGCCACCGCGTCCATCGGGAACCTGACCGGGGTCGCGCCGAACAGCAGCCGGGTCGCCTCCTCCGCGCTCGCCCCGATCGCGGCGGCCACCTCGGGGGCCTGCTCCTGCGGGCAGTGCACCATGACCTCGTCGTGCTGGAAGAACACCAGCTTGGCCGGGCCCCTCAGCCGCCCGCGCAGCACGGCCATCAGCGTGAGCGCCCACTCGGCGGCGGTGGCCTGGACGACGAAGTTCCTGGTGAACCGGCCCCGGTCGCGGGCCGTCCTGCCCCCGTCGGGGCCGGAGACGATCGCCCGCCAGCGGTCGGACGGCGGCGGGCTGGTGCGGCCCAGCCACGACCTGACCACCCTGCCCTCCTCGCCGGCGCGGGCGGCGTCTTCGACGAACGCGTAGGCCTGGGGGAACCGGTTGCGCATCACGGCCAGCAGTTTGGGGGCGTCGCCGCTGGTGCCGCCGTACATGGCCGACAGCATGGCGATCTTGGCGGCGTCGCGCTGGCCGCCGAACGCCTGCGCGAGGGCGGCGTAGAGGTCGATCTCCCCGGCGGCCCGGGCCAGCCCGCGGTCTCCGGCCATCGCGGCCAGCACGCGCGGTTCGAGCTGGGCCGCGTCGGCGACGACGAGCGTCCAGCCGTCGTCGGCCACCACGGCTCTGCGCATCACCTTCGGGATCTGGAGCGCGCCTCCCCCGCTGGTCGCCCACCGGCCGCTGACGACGCCGCCCACGACGTATTCGGTGCGGAAGCGGTTCTCGCGCACCCACTGGTCGGCCCACACCCAGCCGTGGAAGCTGAACAGCCGGGCCAGTTCCTTGTACGCCAGCAGCGGCGCCACCCCCGGATGGTCGACCTCCTTCAGCACGTGGGACCGGGTCGACGCCACCGGCACCCCGGCCGCTTTGAACGCCTTCACGATCTGCTGCGGCGAGTCGGGGTTGAACGGTGTTCCGAACGCCGCCGACACCTGGTCGGCCAGCGCCTGCAATTTGGCCGGCCGCATCCCGTGGGCCGGGCGAGGGCCGAGCAGCTCGGTCAGCTGGGCCTGGTGCACCGACTCGCGCCACGGCATGCCGTCGTGCCCCATCTCGGCCGCGATCAGCCCCCCGGCCGACTCGGCCGCCACCAGCAGCCGGAACCGCCCGGGTTCCGGCAGGGCCGCGATCCGGGCGGCCTGCGCGGCGGCCACCTCTTCGACGACCGCGACCCCGGTCTCCGGCGCCGGCGGTTCCGGGTCGAACAGCGACCCTTGCGCGATCTCGGGCGCGTCGTGCCGGTCTTCCGGGACGGGCAGCCCGTGCAGCCGCGCGTGGGCCGCCTCGGCCGACCGGGGTTCGCCGTAGCGCCCCTCGGCCGCCAGCAGCAGGTTCTCGGTCAGCGCGACGTCGTGACAGCGCGCCACCCGCACGCCCCTGGCCAGCAGCCCCGGATAGATCCGCCGCGTGTCGGCCCACACCCACCGGGGCGACTCCCCCGCCTCGATCTCACCGACCGCCGGGGCCAGGTCGGTCACCGGGCCGCCGGGCAGCAGTTCGCCACTGCCGTCTTTCGCCCCGGAGACCACTACTTGCACGGTTCCACCCTGCCAGGCCCCACTGACAGTTTCGTTTCCTGCCAGGCATGGCCCGTGCCCGGGGCGCCGGAGGGTGGGCGGGAGCCGTAACGGAAAACGCTATGAGCGGGCCTGAGCGGGCGCGCGGGCCCGCGCCGGTGAGACGACCGCCCCGAAAAAGGGGCTCAGACCAGCGGGATGATGACCTCGTCCTCCATCGGCGGTTCGAGTTCCTGGGCCAGGCAGCCCGTCGCGGCGAAGCAGCGGATGCGCAATACGCCCGGCGAGACCGACACGTGCAGGAAGCTCTTGAAGAACGGCGGGGTGTCCCAGTCGGTCAGCTCGGAGATCCACCGGTGGAAGAAGCGGCCCACCGGCAGGTGGAAGGGCATCGGCCAGCCGCCGAGCAGCCGGGCCGCCCACTTCATCCGAGCGGTGATCTTCACCTCGGGGGTGTCGCGCACCGGCTCGTTGCCGATCCGCCGCGACATCAGCGTCACGGCCTCCTCGGGTGTCAGGTAGAGCCACTTCATCCGCAGCTTCCGCGAGTAGAGGAGGCTGTAGAACGACAGCGAGTCGCCGCGCAGCGGATAGCAGCGGAAGTCGTCTTCGTGCACTTTGTCGACGCGCGGGATCGTGTGGGTGGCGTGCATGAACGCGCCGCCGCCGCCCGAGACGATGTACTGGATCACCCGGCCGTCGACCATGACCGGGAACCGCTGGTGGTTGTGGACGTCGCCGCCGATCGCCGCCACGTAGTTGTGCGCCGGGTTCCGGACGATCTCGTCGACGGTGCCGCCGCCCTCGATGGGGCAGGGTTTGTAGTCGTTGCGCACGTAGATCGGTTTGCCGGTGATGAGCACCTTCGGCCGGGAGTCGGCCGACGACACGTGGCGCAGCCACTCGCCCTGCTCGCGGTCGAGCGAACCGGTGATGCCGGTGTCGATGCCGACCAGCACCAGTTCGCCGAGGTCGAGCACCCAGTAGGGCGCGGGCTGCCTGGCCTCCTGCGTGGGCCGGCCGCGCATCTTCCAGGCCTCGGCGAGGGCGGCCTCGTCGATCGGCTCGGGCTTCTTCCAGAAGATGCCGCGCAGCCCGGCCGGGGACAGCTTGAAGCCCTCGCGCTCGACCGTCAGCGGCTTGGCGCCGCAGAACACCCGCATGAAGCCGCCGAGCCCGTCGTACCAGTCGTGGTTGCCGGGGATGGCGAAGATGGGGGCGTCGTAGTCCTTGAAGGGGCGGAAGAACTTGTCGCAGTAGTCGCTCGCGGCGCCGGTCGGGTAGATCACGTCGCTGGCGATGACCGCGAAGTCGGTCTTCTCGCCCATCTTGAGCAGGCCGGGCACGACGGCGTACTGCGAGGCGTCGCCCTCGCCGGTGTCGCCGATGACGATGAAGGCGTATTCCGAACCCATCTCGCGGACCATCCGGAAGTCGGGGTCGGCGCCGTTCTCCCGCATCGAGGCGACCCAGCGGCGGCGGACCTCCGCGGACGGGTCGCCCAGCACCCCGGCCAGGATCTCGTTGCGCGAGCGCCACAGCGTCTTCGGATGCAACCAGGTGAAGGAGTTCTTGTTGGGACGCAACGCCTGGAAGTTCCCGATCTCCTGGCAGTGCCACCCGGCGCCGCTTTCGGAGATCCGGGAGGAGACCAGCTTCCCGCGCGCGGCCGCAGCCTCGACGCCGATGTCCGCCATGCCGTCAATCTTGCTCGGTTTCAGGGGATCAGGACACCGGGGTTCAGAATCCCTACAGGATCGAGACTTTTCTTGATCGCTCGCATGACGGTGACGCCGACGGGCCCGATCTCGGCGGCGTAGGCGGCCCGGTGGTCGCGGCCGACCCCGTGGTGGTGGGAGATGGTGCCGCCGGCGAGGCCGATCGCCTCGTTGGCCTTGATCTTCGCGGCGTCCCAGCGGGCCAGCGGGTCGTCTCCGGCGGCGGTGGCGACGGTGAAGTAGAGCGACGCGCCGGTCTCGTACACGTGGGAGACGTGGCACATCACGATCGCCCGGCCCAGCGAGGCCTCCAGAGCGAGTTTGACGGCCTCGTAGAGCCGGGGCAGCCCCGACCAGTGGGTGGCGGTCTCCAGCGTCTCCACGGTCGCTCCGGCGGCGATGAGCGCGTCGCGCAGGTAGGGACCGGCGTAACGGCCTTCGGCCCAGCGTTCGGCGGGCTCGGCCCCGAAGTGGTCGGCGCCGGGGAACGTCGGGGGTTCGCCCTGTTCGTACCCGATGACCATCAGGCAGCCCGAACCGCCGCCGATCATGGTCTCGGTCTCGTCGGACAGGCGGAGCACCGCCGGGAGCCGCCGTTCCTGGGCCAGTGCGCGCATCGCGTCGCGCCCGACCTGGAACGACGGGAACCGCCAGGCGTCCCACCGCCGCCGCGCCGGAAGGCGGCGCACCCGCAGCCGCATCGAGGTGATCACCCCGAAGGCGCCCTCGGAGCCGAGGACGAGGTGGCGCAGATCCGGCCCGGCCGCCGACCGGGGAGCGCGGCCCAGCTCCAGATCGCCGACCGGCGTGGCCACGGTCAGCCCCTCGACCATGTCGTCGAACCGCCCGTATCCGGCCGAGGCCTGCCCGGACGACCGCGCGGCGGCGAACCCGCCGAGGGTGGCGTACTCCCACGACTGGGGGAAGTGCCCCAGGGTGAGCCCGTGCCCGTTGAGCAGTTCCTCGGCCTGCGGCCCGCGCAGCCCCGGCTGGAGCTCGGCCAGCATCGACTCCTCGTCGACCGACACCAGTTTGTCGAGCCGCCGCAGGTCGAGCGCGACGACCCCGGCGAACACGTCGCGCTGCGCCGTGACTCCCCCGACGACGGACGTCCCGCCGCCGAAGGGCACCACCGCGACCTTCTCGGCGGTGCAGACGCGCAGCACCTCGGCGATCTCGTGGTGGGATCCCGGCAGCAGGACTGCGTCCGGGGCGTCGGAACCGTCCCCCATGCGCATCTTCAGCAGATCTGATGTGGATTTGCCCCTCGTGTGGCGGATGCGAGCATCAGCATCGGTACGCACATGCTCTGCGCCTACGATGGAGCGCAACGAGGCCAGCACGAAGGGTGACAGCTCGGCTGCGGGGAGCCGAACATCGCCGAAGCCCGCCGGTTCGCCGGTGGGAGGGGTGACGCCCAGCGCCTCCGTGAGCAGCTCCCGCACGGCGGGGTCGAGCCCGACCGCCTTGCCGGGATCACCCCAGCCCGACCAGAGCATGGGCTGCACGGGGGTTCTCGGAGTCTCCACAGGATGCCGCCCTCTCGCTAGGTTACCCAAGGGTAAAGCCCGACCCGATCAAGGAACCTCCATGGAGTCTTCGCTCAACGCCGTCCGCCGCGCCCACGATCTCGAAGACGCGCGGGACGAGGTCGCCGACCTGCTCGTCATCGGTCTCGGCGCCACGGGGGCGGGGGTCGCGCTCGACGCGGCCGCACGCGGGCTGTCGGTGGTCGCCGTCGACGCCCACGACCTGGCGTTCGGAACCTCCCGCTGGAGTTCGAAACTCATCCACGGCGGCCTGCGCTACCTGGCCACCGGCCGGATCGGGCTGGCCAGGGAGAGCGCGGCCGAACGCGACCTGCTGCTCCGGCACATCGCGCCCCACCTGGTGAAGGCGCAGCCCTTCCTGATGCCGCTCACCCCGGCGGTCTCGGCGGCGACGGCCAGGAAACTGATGACCGGCTACCGGCTCGGCGACCTCCTGCGCGCCGCCGCGGGCACCCCGAAGAAGCTCGTGCCGGGCCCGTCGCGGCTCGGCGCGGGCGCGGCGCTCGACCTGGTCCCGGCACTGGCCGCCGACGGGTTACGGGGCGCGCTGCGCTCCTACGACGGCCGGGTGGTCGACGACGCGCGCCTGGTCGTGGCGCTGGCCCGGACCGCCGCCGGGCACGGCGCGCGGGTGCTGACCCGCTGCCGGGCGCTCGGCCTGGCCGGTGACGGCGCCGAGGTGCGCGACGAACTGTCCGGCGAGACGTTCACGATCAAGGCCAGAGTGGTGGTGAACGCCACGGGCGTGTGGGCCGGCGAACTGGCCCCCGAGATCGCGCTGCGCCCCTCGCGCGGCACCCACCTGGTGCTCCGGGAAGACACGCTGGGCCCGCTGAAAGCCGGCCTGCACGTGCCGATCCCGGGCGAGACGAGCCGGTTCCTGCTGGTACTGCCGCAGAGCGACGGCCATGTCCTGGTCGGGCTGACCGACGAGCCGGTCGAGGGGCCGGTGCCGGATGTGGCCGACGTACCGGAGAGCGACGTCGCGTCCCTGCTGGGCACGCTCAACAGCGTGCTGGCGACCCACGTCACCCGTGAGCAGGTCGCGGGCGCCTACGCGGGGCTGCGCCCCCTGATCGACGCCGGTACCGGCCGGACCGCCGACCTGTCCAGGCGCCACGCGGTGCTGAAGGGCAAGGACGGCGTCATCACCGTGGTCGGCGGCAAGCTCACCACCTACCGGCGGATGGCCGAGGACGCCGTCGACGCGGCCTGCCCGCAGGCCCGGCGCAGCACGACCGCGCGGCTCCCGCTCGTCGGCGCCACGCCGCGTGGCGTCAGGGCGCCGTGGCGGCTGGTCGAGCGCTACGGCTCCGAGGCGGAGGACATCACCGCATTGATCGAGACCAACCGGGCGCTCGGCGCGAAGGTCATCCCCGGCGGCGCCACGACCTGGGCCGAACTGGTCTGGGCGGTCCGCCACGAAGGGGCGCTGGACGAACACGACCTTCTGGACCGGCGTACCAGGATCGGGCTGATTCCGGAAGACCGCCTATCGGCCTTGAAAGTGGCACGCCACGTTCTGTCACTCGAGACCTGAACGTTTGACAGCATCGTCTAAGGTTAGGATTACCTAATCTGAGATGATCACGAAGGACGGATAGGGGCAATGAGCAAGGGGTGCGACCACGCCGGTGGGGCGATGCACACGGGCGAGGCGCCCGTGCTCGCCAGTGCGACGGTGGGCGCCCGCCGCTGGCTCCTCATCGAACACAACGGCCCCTGGGCGGCCTACCTGCCCGAATGCCGCCTCCCGCAGAGCGTGCTGGCCCTCATCGACCGCGCCACCGCCCTCGGCATCCGTTCGCAGCTCATCCGCCGGCCCGACCGTGAGACCACTCAGGGACCCAAACCGCTGCACGTTTTCGTCGGATCCTCCACCGGAAAAGACCCCTGGCTTGCGGAAGCCTGGCTCGACCATCCAGACGATCTTGACCTGGGCGCACTTGTGGACGGAGCGCTTCCCGAGTCCTGCATACTTGTGAGTGAGCCGGTATTTCTGGTCTGCACGCACGCCAAGCGCAACGCGTGCTGCGCCCGCTTTGGTCTCCCGATCGCGAGATCACTCTCCCGGAAGCAGCCCGGGAATGTGTGGGAAACCACACATGTTGGTGGCGATCGATACGCCGCCAACCTCGTGTGCTTGCCACACGGGCTTTACTACGGCAGCATGTCTGAGGCTGCCGCGATCGTGGCAGCAGGCGCCTACCGTGACGGCAAGATCGTTCTTGACCGTTTCCGGGGGCGCGCGGGTCTCCCTGAGCCATCGCAAGCCGCCGAGCATTTTGTCCGGTCACACACGGGCGAGCTCTCGGTCGGCGGAGTGGCCGTGGAATCCTCCCGGTCGGAAGGTGACTCCACCGTGTGCGTTGTGCAAACCAACGCGCCTGGTGGAACGTCCCGTTTTCGGGTAGTGGTCGAGCCTTCGGTGTTCGCGGCACCGTGTGGGTTCGCCTGCGCCGAAGAGATCACGACCTACAGGTTGGCCGAGCTCAAGCAGCTCACCCCAGTGCTGACCTGAGGCTTCGCAAGAAGCTGGGAACACCACGGACGCTCCTTGCGTTGCAAAAGAGGAACCCATAAGCGTCCATTGCGGCACAAACACTGAAATACCTCTTCTCACCAAAGGTGGTTTCTCATGTCTCAGGTACGTCGGCAGCTCGCCCGCCCCCGCCCCAGCTGGGGTTGGCAGGATGATGCCGCGTGCCGGGGAGAGGACCTCGTGCTGTTCTTCGGCCCTGACGGGGAGCGCCAGCCGGAGCGTGACATCCGCGAACGTAAGGCAAAGGCCATCTGTGGTGGTTGCCCGGTCCGCGCGGAGTGTCTTGACTACGCGCTTTCCCGCCCTGAGAAGTACGGCACCTGGGGTGGCCTGAACGAAGACGAGCGCGCCTCCGAGCGTCGCCGTCGGATGCGTCGCGCCGCGAGCGCCGGCATCAGCGCCGTCGCCTAAGCGCATCGCCACCCTCCCCGGCATTTCGCCAACCCTCCCTTTAGTGGCTTGCTGGGATGTTCCGCACACCGATGCGGCGGCGGAACACCCAGTAGGTCCACGACTGGTACAGCAACACCAGCGGCAGGAACACGACCGCGACCCACGTCATGATCTGCAAGGTCTTGGGCGTGGACGCGGCGTTTTCTATGTTCAGGCTGTTCTCCGAGCTGACCGTCGACGGCAGCACATCGGGATAGAGCGCCGCGAACAAGCTGATCGTCGCCATCCCGATCGCGACGGCCGAGCCGAGGAACGCCCAGCCCTCCCGGCCGAAGAAGTTGGCGACCATCCCCGCGGCCCACGCGGCGATCGCGACCACGGTGAGCAGAACGCTCGCGAATGAACCTTCCATGACCTGCGTCCAGGTCAGGAACCCGATGGCCAGAACCGCCGCGATGACCCCGGCTCGTTCCGCCGTGTCTTTCGCCTTCCGGCGGACCTTCCCCCGCGTCTTCAGCGCCAGGAACACCGCGCCGTGTGTGACGAACATCGCAAGCGTCGTCAATCCGCCGAGCAGGGCGAACGGATTCAACAGCGCCCAGAACGTGCCGACGAATTCATGCCTTTCGTCGAGTGCCACTCCGCGCACGATGTTGCCGAACACCACGCCCCACAGGAACGCCGGCACCAGCGATCCCCAGAACAGGCAGCGGTCCCAATTGCGCCGCCACCGCTTCGAATCGTGTTTGCCCCGGTATTCGAATGCCACTCCCCGCACGATCAGCGCCAGCAGGATGAACAGCAAGGGCAGATAGAAGCCGCTGAACAACGTGGCGTACCACTCGGGAAAGGCCGCGAACAGGGCGCCCCCGGCGGTGATGAGCCAGACCTCGTTGCCGTCCCATACGGGTCCGATCGTGCCGACCATGACCTGGCGTTCCCGTTCGTCTTTCGGGATGTACGGCAACAGCACGCCCACCCCGAAGTCGAACCCCTCCAGCACGAAGTAGCCGACGAAGAGCACCGCGATGGCGGCGAACCAGAGGTCGTTGAGCGTCACGGGAGTCCTCTCAGTAGGCCAGAGCAGGGTCTTTGACGGGTTCGGGCTGGTCGTGGGGCGGGTCGGCGGTGCCGAAGACGTACATCAGCCGCATTTCGACGACCGCGAGCGCGCCGTAGAGCAGCGTGAAGGCGGTCAGCGACGCGATGATGTGTCCCAGCCCGATGCTCGGTGAGACCGCGTCGGCGGTCTTGAGCTGGGTGAACACGATCCAGGGCTGGCGCCCCATCTCGGTGAAGATCCATCCGGCACTGTTGGCCAGGAACGGCAGCACGACCGCCCAGGTGGCGACCCGCCAGATCCACCGTTTCCGGGGCAGCCGGTGTCCCCGGGTCAGCCAGAGCAGGCACAGGCCGATGAACGCGGCCAGCAGGCCGAATCCGATCATCAGCCGGAAGCCCCAGTAGGCGATCGGCACATAGGGCGCGTAGTCGCCGGGGCCGTACTTCTGCCGATATTCGGCCTGAAGGTTGTTGATGCCCTGGACCTGTCCGTCGAAGCGGCCGGTGGCCAGGAACGACAGCAGGCCGGGGACCTCGATCGAGAACAGCGGTTCGGTCCCGCTCAGGTTGCCGATCGTGAACAGGGAGAACGGCGCCGGCTGGGCGGTCTCGTAGAGCGCCTCGGCGGCGGCGATCTTCATCGGCTGGGTCTGCGTCATCACCTTGGCGAGCGAGTCGCCGGTGTAGGCCAGCCCCGCGCCCGCGATCACCGTGGTCACCAGCGCGAGCCGCAGCGACGGCCGGAACACCTCGACGTTGCGGCTGCGGCCCAGGTGGTAGGCGCTGAAGCACATCATGACGACCCCGGCGGTCAGCCAGCTCGCCATCAGCACGTGCGGGAAGGTGGCCACCGCGACCTTGTTGGTGAGCACCGCGCCGAAGTCGGTCATCTCGGCCCGGGTGCCGGTGTTGACGAACCCCACGGGCCACTGCATGAAGGAGTTGGCCGCGAGGATGAAATAGGCCGACAGCGCGGTGCCGATCGCCACCGCCCACATGCACAGCACGTGGACCACCTTGTTCAGGCGGTCCCAGCCGAAGATCCACAGACCGAGGAAGGTGGACTCCAGGAAGAACGCCAGCAGCGCCTCGATGGCGAGCGGCGCGCCGAACACGTCGCCGACGAACCGCGAGTAGGTGCTCCAGGACATCCCGAACTGGAACTCCTGGACGATGCCCGTGACCAGCCCGAGCGCGAAGTTGATCAGGAAGAGCCGGCCCCAGAAGCGCGTCGCGGTCAGATAGACGTGCTTACCGGTGCGGACCCAGGCCGTCTCCAGGAGGGCGACCAGGAGCGAAAGGCCGATCGCGAGGGGGACGAAGAGGAAGTGGTAGACGGTGGTGATGCCGAACTGCCACCGGGCCACATCCACAACATCCACCCAGTCACCGTAAGTGACCGTTCATCACACCGAGCGAAGGCACGCCCGGGTTTCGTCGTCGGTGAGCTGCTCGAACCGTTCGTACCACCTGCCGACGGAACCGAACTCCTCGGGCGCGGTGACCGTCACCACCTCGTCGGCCTCCCTCCTGAGCATGCTGACCGCCGCCGCCGCGCCGACCGGCACGGCCAGCGTGACGTGGCGAGGCTTCTGGGCCCGCACCGCCCGCAGGGCCGCGCGGGCGGTGCCGCCGGTGGCCAGGCCGTCGTCGACCACGATCACGTCGCGCCCGTGCAGGTCAGGCGGTGGTTTTCCGCCTCTGTACGCCTCCACGCGCCGCGCCAGCTCCACGCGTTCGGCCGCCACGACCTCCGCGAGATCGCTCTGACGGATGCCGGTGCGGCGCAGCATCGTGTGGTCGTAGACCGGTTCGCCGCCCTCGGCGATGGCGCCCAGGCCCAGCTCGGGCTGCATCGGGTGGCCCAGCTTCCGGGTCACCAGGACGTCGAGGGGCACCCCGAGCGCCCGCGCGACCACGGCGCCGACGGGCACCCCGCCACGCGGCAGGGCGAGCACGATGTCGGCGGGCACGCCCGCCAGTGCCTCCGCGAGAAGCGCGCCGGCGGTCGTGCGATCCGGAAAAGGGTCCACCTTTGGGGTGTACCCGGCAATCAGGGACGGCTGCGGCCCCGCATGCCCTTGTGGATGATTTTCCACTTCCTGGTCTCCTCGGCCTGGAGCCGGGCGTCGCTGCGCCGCGCCATCCAGGCCGCCTCACGCTGGAGTTTGCGCCAGCTGTCGAGCCGCCGCTCGGGCAGCTCGCCGCTCTCCAGCGCCGCCACGACCGCGCAGCCCGGCTCGGCCTCGTGGGAGCAGTCGCCGAAGCGGCACTGTTCGGCCAGGTCCTCGATCTCCGAGAAGACCCGGTCGACGCCGTCGGACATGTCGTAGAGACCGACCCGCCGGATGCCCGGGGTGTCGATGACGATGCCGCCGCCGGGCAGCGGGATGAGCTCCCGGTGCACGGTGGTGTGGCGGCCCCGTCCGTCGCCGGCCCTCACCTGCTGGGTCTCCATCACGTCGCCGCCCGCCAGGGCGTTGACGAGACTCGACTTGCCCGCGCCGGAGGCGCCCAGGATCACGGCGGTCCTGGAGCCCATCAGGTAGGACCGGATGGCCTCCACCCCGTCGCCGGTGAACGACGACACGGCGTGCACGTCGACGCCCGGGGCGGCGTTCCTGACGTCGTCCAGGAGGTCGTCGAGGCCCTGGTCGAACAGGTCGGCCTTGGTGATCACGACGACCGGGATGCCGCCGCTCTCCCAGGCCAGCGCGGTCAGCCGCTCGATCCGGCCGAGGTCGGCGAAGTCGGTGGCGTGCATGGCCGGTTCGGCGACGAACACGATGTCGACGTTGGCGGCCAGCACCTGACCCTGCCCGTCGCCGGACAGGCCGCCGCGCGAGTCGCGCGAGACGCCGCCGCGGACGAACGCGGTGGTGCGGTGCAGCACCTCGTCGAGCTCGTAGCGGCCCTCGGCGAGGAGTCTCAGCGCCACCCAGTCGCCCACGCAGGGCAGCGTGGTCGGGTCGGCGGCGGAGGAGCGGCGCACCCGGGCGCCGTAGTGGACCTGGAACTGGCCCTGTTCGGTGATGACCTCGGCCGCGCCGCGGTGCACCTGGGAGACCCTGCCCGGGATCGTGTCAGCGGGAAGCGAGCGCTTGTCGTCCCAGCCGAGAAGAGAAAGATCGAAAACCAACGGGTTGAAAAACACTTTGGGTGAAACCCTTCAGGATGAAACGGGCGCCGCGAAGGTCAGCGGGCGGCCCGGAGGTTGACTGACGGCATGCTCAGGAGAAAGACCCGCATGTTGTCGCCACCTCCCCGAAGGAATCAGGACCGGTTCGTTCCGGCCTGGAAGAACGATACGCAGACCAGGAGAGCCTCGCAACGCTATTTCCGGCCCTTTCCCCGGCATGACGAAGCCCCGGTCTCGCGCGGAGACCGGGGCTTCCTTTTGGGCTAGCTCAGGCCCGGCGCGGGGAAGTGGCTGGTCAGCTCACGGACCTCGGCGTGGACGCGCACGATCGTGTGCTTGGCCTCGTCTTCGCCCTTGGCCAGGGCCGAGACGACCTGGTCGATCCAGGCGCCGATCTGGCGCATCTCGGTGACGCCCATGCCCCGACTGGTGACGCCGGCGGTGCCGATGCGGATGCCCGACGGGTCGAACGGCTTGCGGGTGTCGAACGGCACCGAGTTGTAGTTGGTCTCCAGCCCGGCCTTGTCGAGGGCCTGCGCGGCGGGCTTGCCGCCGACGCCCTTGGGCGTGAGGTCCATCAGGATCAGGTGGTTGTCGGTGCCGCCCGAGACCAGGTCGAAGCCCCGGCCGAGCAGTTCCTCGGCCAGCGCCCGGCTGTTGACGACGATCTGGCGCGCGTAGTCCTTGAAGTCGTCGGTCGCGGCCTCACGCAGCGCCACCGCGATGGCGGCGGTGGTGTGGTTGTGCGGGCCGCCCTGAAGACCGGGGAAGACGGCCTTGTTGAGCGCGGTGGCGTGCTCGTCGGAGGTGGCCATGAGCATCGCGCCACGCGGCCCGCGCAGGGTCTTGTGGGTCGTGGTGGAGATCACGTCGGCGTGGCCGACCGGCGAGGGGTGGGCGCCACCGGCGACCAGACCGGCGATGTGGGCGATGTCGGCGGCCAGCACCGCGCCGACCTCCTTGGCGATCTCGGCGAAGGCCGGGAAGTCGATCGTGCGCGGGATCGCGGTGCCGCCGCAGAAGATCAGCTTGGGGCGCTCCTTGAGCGCGATCTCGCGGACCTCGTCCATGTCGACCATGCCCGTGTCGCGGCGGACGCCGTAACGGACCGGGTTGAACCACTTGCCGGTGGCGCTGACCGACCAGCCGTGGGTCAGGTGGCCGCCGAACGGCAGGCCCATGCCCATGACGGTCTCGCCGGGCTTCAGGAAGGCCAGGTAGATCGCGAGGTTCGCGGGCGAGCCCGAGTAGGGCTGCACGTTGGCGTGGTTGACGCCGAACAGCGACTTGGCCCGCTCGATCGCCAGGGTCTCGACCTGGTCGATGACCTGCTGGCCCTCGTAGTAGCGCTTGCCCGGGTAGCCCTCGGAGTATTTGTTGGTCAGGACCGAGCCGGTGGCCTGGAGGACCGCTTTGGAGACGTAGTTCTCCGAGGCGATCAGCTTGATCGTGTCGGTCTGACGGCGTTCTTCCGCGGTGATCAGCGCGGCGATCTCGGGGTCGACGGCGTTGAGCGTGTGGTCGGACACTGGGTTGGGCATTGGGCGCCTTCCTCGGAACTCGACGACTGCGTCGACCCAGGCGCACGGCCGACACGGCTTCCGCTCCCCGGTGGTACCCCACCTCATAGCGCCAGTAGCGAGAACCCCACCTTATCGGCTCTCGGTGTGGGCGCGGGCGTTGCCGGGCAGGGGCCACAGGCGGTCGATCTCGGCGTTGAGGGTGGCCCCGATCAGCACCGCGAGGGCGGTGATGTAGAGCCAGAGCAGCACCGCGATCGGCGCGGCGAGCGAGCCGTAGATCGACAGCGGGTCGAACCAGGCGGCCAGCACCTCGCGCAGCACGGCCGCGCAGATGATCCAGATCAGCAGCGCCAGCAGCGCTCCCGGCACCTCGCGCCACCATTTCGTCCGCATCGGCACGCTCACGTGGTAGAGCAGCGTGAGCATCAGCACCGAGCCGGCCACCACGACCGGCCAGTAGAAGATCGAGATGAGCGGCTCGTAGCCCGGCAGCGCGGTCATCAGCAGCGTCGGCCCGACGACCAGGATCGGCATCACGACCAGGCCGATCAGCAGGGCTCCCAGATAGAGGCCGAAGCTGAAGATCCTGGTGCGGATGATGCCGCGGGTCTCGCCCATGCCGTACGCGATGGAGATCAGGTCGACGTACACGAACAGGGCCCGGGACCCCGACCACAGCGAGAGCAGGAAGCCCACCGAGATGAGCGAGACCTCGCCGCCGTTGAAGACGTTGTTCAGCAGGGGTTCGACCACGCGGTGCACGGCGTCGGGGGTGAACAGCAGGTTGGCGTGTTCGATCACCGACGCCTTGACGTCGGTGATCGTTTCGGGGCCGAGCAGTCCGGAGAGGTGACCGAGGACACCCAGGAGGCCGAGCACGAACGGCGGCAGCGACAGCAGCGCGAAGAACGCCGCCTCCCCCGCCAGGCCCGTCACGCGGTAGTTGACGCCGGCCATCGTGGTGGCCTTCAGCAGCGCCCAGAAGCTGGTTCCCGCGAACCGCGTCATCCCCTCGCGGGCGCGCTCCATGCCGGCTCGGGAGCGGTGCCCGAACCAGTGGCGACGGGACCGGCGCCGTGGCGCGTTCGCGGAGGTCATCGGCGTTAACACTACGGGACCTCCGTTGTCGAACCGTTTGTCGCACCTGGCGTCCCACACTCTGGACGCAAACTTGGACATGAACTACCCGCGAGGTATTGTTACGGACATGCCAGTGGACCCGATGCTCGTCGTGCGCCGCCACGTCGACCTTCAGCGCGTCCACAGCGCCATCTGTCTCGACGCCCGTTGATCGCTGCCCCTTCTTTCTGTTAAGGGCGCGTGACAGGCGTCTTTTCTTATGCCCCCGCACTCAGAGCCGAGGCGGGAGGGAAAGCCTGACGCGCGCGACGACCACTGGAAAGGTCCCGCATGAGCACCCCGGCCCGCCCGGCGAACCGCCACCACAAGCGCCCGCGTGGCGAAGGTCAGTGGGCTCTCGGCTACAGCGAGCCCCTCAACAAGAACGAAGAGAACAAGAAGAACGACGACGGCCTCAACGTCCGTCAGCGGATCATCGACATCTACTCGAAGCGTGGCTTCGACTCCATCGACCCGGCTGACCTGCGCGGACGCATGCGGTGGTACGGCCTCTACACCCAGCGCAAGCCCGGCATCGACGGCGGCAAGACGGCGATCCTGGAGCCCGAGGAGCTCGACGACAGCTACTTCATGCTGCGCATCCGCATCGACGGCGGCCAGCTCGACCTGCGCCAGCTCCGGGTGATCGCCGACATCTCCAACGACTTCGGCCGCGGCACCGCCGACCTGACCGACCGCCAGAACGTGCAGCTCCACTGGGTCGAGATCGAGTCGGTCCCGGAGATCTGGGAGCGCCTCGAGGCGGTCGGCCTGTCCACGACCGAGGCCTGCGGCGACACCCCGCGCGTGATCCTGGGCTGCCCGCTGGCGGGCATCGACGCCGACGAGGTCATCGACGGGCGCGAGCAGATCCGCGAGGTCTTCGACCGCTTCATCGGCGACAAGGCGTTCTCGAACCTGCCCCGCAAGTTCAAGTCGGCCATCAGCGGCTGCGCCGCCCACTGCACCGTCCACGAGATCAACGACGTGGCGTTCGTGGGCGTGGTGAACGAGGCCGGCGAGGCCGGGTTCGACGTCTGGGTGGGCGGCGGCCTGTCGACCAACCCGATGATCGGCAAGCGGCTCGGCGCGTTCGTGCGGCCCGACCAGGTGGGCGACGTCTACGGCGGCGTCATCAGCATCTTCCGCGACTACGGCTACCGCCGGCTGCGCCACCGGGCCCGCATCAAGTTCCTGGTCAACGACTGGGGCGCGGAGAAGTTCCGGCAGATCCTCCAGGACGAATACCTCGGCTACGCGCTGCCCGACGGCCCCGCCCCGGTGCTGGCCGAAGGCGCGCGGCGTGACCACGTGGGCGTCCACCGGCAGAACGACGGGAAGTTCTACGTCGGCTTCGCGCCCAAGGTCGGCCGGGTCGACGGCGACGTCCTGAACAAGATCGCCGACCTGGCCGAGGCCCACGGGTCGAACCGGGTGGCCACGACGGTCGAGCAGAAGATGGTCATCCTCGACGTGCCGGAAGACCGGGTCGAGTCGCTCATCGAGGGGCTCGACGCGATCGGGCTGAAGGTGCGCCCGTCGACGTTCCGGCGGCAGACGATGGCCTGCACCGGCATCGAATACTGCAAGCTCGCGATCGTCGAGACCAAGGGGGTCGCGACGACGCTGATCCACGAGCTGGAGAACCGCCTCCCCGACTTCGAGCACCCCCTCACGATCAACGTGAACGGCTGCCCGAACTCCTGCGCCCGGATCCAGGTCGCCGACATCGGCCTGAAGGGCCAGCTCGTCGTCAACGAGGCGGGCGAGCAGGTCGAGGGCTTCCAGATCCACCTGGGCGGCTCCCTGGGCGCGACCCCCGGCTTCGGCCGCAAGGTCCGCGGCCTGAAGACCACCGCCGAAGACCTGCCCGACTACATCGAGCGGGTGGCGTCCAACTTCGCCAAGCAGCGCCACGACGACGAGGCGTTCGCCACCTGGGTCCAACGCGCCGACGAAGCGGATCTCAAGTGAATACCGGGGTCTCCGCGACGGAAGACACCGGACTCCACCGGAGTTCCACATGAGTGAACGCGCCGCGCCGTACTACTGCCCGTACTGCGGTGATGAAGATCTTGAACCGTATGTCTCCGAAGAGGAGCCCTACGGCTGGTACTGCCGGAGCTGCGCCCGGGCCTTCCGGGTGAAGTTCCTGGGGATAGGCGTGCGATCGTGACCCCCCGTGAGGAGAGCGTGATGACCCTGGTGGACATTGAGGCCGATCTTGAGCGCCGACGCGGCGTGCTCGACCTCCAGAGCATCGTCGAGTCGGCGGCCGAGTTCCTTGAGGACGCCCCCGCGCGAGAGATCATCCGCTGGGCGGCGGCCACCTTCGGCGACCGCCTGTGTCTCACCTCCTCGATGTCCGACGCCCTGCTGATCGACCTGGTCAGCCGGGTCAAGCCGGGCGTCGACGTGCTGTTCATCGACACGGGCTACCACTTCGCCGAGACGATCGGCACGCGGGACGCCGTCGAGGCGGTCTACAACGTCAACCTGATCAACATCACCCCGTCGCGCACGGTCGCCGAGCAGGACCGCGACCTCGGCCCGCGCCTCAACGGCCGCAACCCCGACCTTTGCTGCTTCCTGCGCAAGGTCGAGCCGCTGAACCGCGCGCTGGAGCCCTACCTGGCCTGGATCTCCGGCATCCGCCGCGACGAGTCGCCCACCCGCACCGGCACCAAGGTCGTCGAGTGGGACGCCAAGCGCCAGATGGTCAAGGTCAACCCGATCGCCCGCTGGACCCAGGACGAGGTCGACAACTACATCGCCGACAACGGCGTCCTGATCAACCCGCTCCACTACGACAACTACCCCTCGATCGGCTGCTCCCCCTGCACCCGCCGCGTCGCCGACGGCGAAGACGCGCGGTCGGGCCGCTGGGCGGGTCTGGGCAAGATCGAGTGCGGTATCCACCTTTGATGCCCCTCGTGGCCGTGGCGCACGGGTCCCGCGACCCGCGCGCCGCCGCCGTGGCCGAGGCCCTTCTCCATCGTGTACGTCTCGCGCGCCCCGGTCTGGACGTCCGGATCAGCTACCTCGACCACGTGAAGCCCTCGCTGACCACGGCGCTGGCCCCCCTCGACCGGGCGGTGGTGGTCCCGCTGCTGCTGACGGCGGCCTACCACAGCAAGGTCGACATCCCGGGCGCGCTGGCCGGGATCGGCACCCGGGTCGAGGTCAGCCCCACCCTGGGCCCCGACCCGCTGTTGACCGCCGCCCTGGAACGCCGCCTGACCGAGGCCGGGGCCGGCATCGGCGACCCCGGCACGGCGGTCGTCCTGGTGTCCGCCGGGTCGAGCGACGTGTCGGCCAACGCGACGATCCGGAAGATCGCCCGCGACTGGGCGAGGTCGCGTCCGTGGTGGGCGGTCACGACCGCCTTCGCCAGCGCGTCGGGCCCCCGTCCGGCCGATGCGGTGACGATGCTGCGGGCGGCCGGCGCGCCGCGCGTGGTGGTGGCGCCCTACCTGCTGGCACCCGGCCACTTCGCCGACAAGGTGGCCAGAGAGACCCTGGCGGCCGGCGCCGACCTGGTGGCCGACGGCCTGGGGCCCGCGCCGGAGCTGGTCCGGATCGTGCTGAACCGCTACGACGCGGTCGCGGTGGCGGCCGAGCGGCTGGAATACCTCCGCGCCTGAGCTCAGTCCTTCGGCGGGATCTCGCAATTGACCGGCTGGAGTGTCTCCAGGCCTTCGTTCAGCCGATCGACCACGAGCGGCTGGGCGCAGTCGACGGGCGGGGTGAACAGCCCGGGGTAGCGGTAGACGTGCACCATCACGCCCATCCGGTAGTCCTTCGCCTGCTCCGCGCGCTCCACCAGGTCGGCCTCATCGAGGGGCTGCCCCTCGTCGTAGGGGAAGGCGCGGACCTTTACCTTGACCATGCCGTCTTTCCCCGTGGGCCGGTCGGGGTCGGCGTGGTCGTCGTAGCGCAACTCGCTGATCGGACCGCAGGAGCCCTGCGCGACCAGTTCGTCGTTGATCCACACTCCGGCGTGAGCCTGGAAACCGGGGCACTGCACGAAGATCTGCACCGGACCCTCGTTCCCGGGGTAGAACATGTCCTCCAGAATGCCGGGCACGGCCACCGACCGCTCGGCCAGCATGTAGACGGTCTGCGGGGTCGGGCTCCCGGTCACCTGGGCCATGGTGACGTCCGCCCCGCCGGGGCCTCCCGCCGGTAGCGCGACGAACACGGCGGCCGCCAGGGCGGTCGTCACGGCCGCCGTGCCCAGAGCGGTGCGGCGCCGCCGGATGTGCGCGGCCCGCCGATCGATCTCCTTCAGAGAGATCCTGTGTACGGGCGCCTCGCGGGTGTCATCCTCGAAAAGGTCACGGATCATCGCCTGCTCCAGTCCATGGCGGGGTCGACGCGCAGTTTCGCCAGGGCGCGACTGGCCTGGCTCCGTACGGTGCCCTCCGAGCAGCCGAGGATCGCGGCGATCTCGGCGTCGGAGAGGTCCTCGAAATACCGCAGCACCAGCACCGCCCGCATCCCCGGCGGCAACCCCGCCAGCGCGACCCGCAGCACGTCCCGGTCTTCGATGACGTCCTCGCCACCGGCCTCGGGCAGATCGGGCAACTCACCCGCGGGCACCTCGCGCCGCCACATGCGACGCCACCAGGAGTTGTGGGTGTTGACGAGGATGCGGTAGACGTACGCGTCCGGATTGTCGCCCACCCGCCGCCAGGCCAGCCAGGCCTTGGCCAGCGCGGTCTGCGTCAGGTCCTCGGCGGTCGACCAGTCGCGGCATAACAGGTAGGCCATCCGCAGCAGGCGGGCGGACCGCTGGTCGACATACCGCTCGAAGTCGGCCCGGTCGCGCATCGCGGATTCCTCACCGTCGGAGAATTCATGTCACCGACGATGACGCCCTGGGTCCACCGATCCGTTGCACCGGGCCGGCCACCGTGTCGCTAGCGGTCGTTGCCGCCGGGCGGGGGTGTGCCCTGGTTCATGTGTTTCCAGGCCGTCTTGGAGTCTTGGATGGCCTCGCGGATGGAGTCGTTGACGACCCGGTTGGTGTCGCGGATCGAATCGTTGACCACGCGGTTGGTGTCGCGGATCGAATCGTTGACGGCTCGGTTGATAGTGCCGTGCATGGAGCCGGTCCCGAGGCCTCGGCGGTGGAGCCACCAGTCGGTCCAGGCGGCCATGTTGCGTCTGATCGGGGTCGCGTGAGAGTCGCCGATGACCTTGATGTCGCCCATGAGGACGTAGCCGCGGATGCGGATCACCGGGACGTGCTGGCCGGAGGGCGCCTCGACCACGCGGATCTTCTTGTCACCCATGATCGTGACACCGCTCATCTGCACGTCGACGCCGTCGGGGACGATGATCTTGATGTCGCCCATCACGCAGGTCGCCACGATGTCGATCTCGTTCGAGCGCACCTCGGCCTCGCGCAGGTCGATGGTGACGTCACCCATGACGGCCACCGCGCCGATCTCGCTCTCGACCCGCCACTTGCCCTTGCGCTTGGTGTCGCCCATCACCGCGACGAACCACTGCCGGGCCTTGCCCGGGGGCTTCGCGGGGGCGTAGGCGGGAGCGGGGCCGCCGCCGGGGAGGTCGGCGGTGATCTGGGCCAGCTCGCCCTGGGTCTGGGCCAGATAGGCGGCCTCGGTGCGGTCGGTCAGTTCGGCGAGGGTCAGCCGGCCCTCGGTGGAGGCGACTCGCAGGCGCTCGACGGCGGCCTCGCGCTCGCTGTCGGACGCGCGCATGCCGGCTGGTTCGGTCATGCCATCGAACATAACGCCCCGGGAGCTCCTGCTCGATCCTCCCTTGGGACGATTCCTACCTCACCTTCGCCCGCATCCTGACGATCACGAAGGTCACCACCGCGACGGCGCAGAGGACGACGACCCCGTTGGTGAACCAGCCGGAGTAGCGCTGGACGATTTCCCAGTTCTCGCCGAGGAGATATCCGGCCAGCACGAAAATCGAGTTCCAGATGGCGCTGCCGAGGGCGGTGAGCAGGGTGAACGTCGGAAGCGGCATCCGCTCGACCCCGGCCGGGATGGAGATGAGGCTGCGGAAGACCGGGATCATCCGGCCGAAGAAGACGGTCTTGCGGCCGTGGCGGGCGAACCAGGCCTCGGTCTTCTCGATGTCGCCGACGGTGACCATGGGGATTCTGCCGAGCAGGGCGACGGTGCGATCGCGGCCGAGGAGCGCGCCCAGGCCGTACAGGACCAGAGCCCCCGCCACCGAGCCGGTCGTGGTCCAGACGATGGCGGCGACCAGGCTCATCTCACCCTGGCTGGCGGTGAACCCGGCGAGCGGCAGAATCAGTTCGCTGGGAATCGGCGGCGCCAGGTTCTCGATCGCGGTGGCGAGGCCCGCGCCGGGAGCGCCCAGCGTCTCCATCAGTCCGACGACCCAACCGGCGATTCCGTCAAGTTTTTCCATGGCGATCACGCTAGGGAGATCCGTTCGGGCGATTGAGCCGGGAAGCCACCGATTCGACCGGGGGACATCCCCCTCCCGGCAACCCGAATTCCGGACATATCACCATAAAGGTACCCTGGAGGGGTGACGATCAGTGAGCTGATGCTCGCCGTGGCGCACGACGACCTGGCCCGCGCCCGCGCCGCGCTGCGGCGCGAACCCGACCTCAACCACGGCCGGGGCACCCTCCCGCTCTACCGGGCGGCACAGCGGGGCAACGCGCCGATGGTCTCCCTGCTCCTGGAGCACGGGGCCGACCCGAACCAGGCCTCGCACGGCGAGGACGAGGGCCTGCCGCTCTGCGCGGCGGCGTCGTGGGACCACGAGGAGGCGCTCCGGGCCCTGCTCGAAGCCGGCGCCAACCCCGACCTGGCCGAATGCGAGGGCTGGACCCCCCTGATGTGGGCGGCGACCCTCGGCCACCTGGCCACGGCCGACCTCCTCCTCGACTTCGGCGCCGACCCCGACCTGTGCTCTCCCCTGGTCGCCGCCGCCAGGTTCGGGGCCTACGGAGTGGTCTGGACGCTGCTCGAACACGGCGCCACCCCCCTGCCCGAGGCCCTGGACGTCGCCCGCACCCTCGCCGCCGAAGACCTGGCCGAACTGTCCGACGGCCCCGGCGTCGTGGTGTCCCTGGCGGCTGACGGAACCACTCTGGCGTCGTCACCCTCCCCCGACGGCGACGAGGTCTCCCAGCGCGGCCACGCGGCCATCGCGACCCTCCTGGAGGACGCGCTCGGGGAGCGGCCCCCGGTGGAGGAGCTGATGCGCCGGGCGGTCCCCTACCGGGACGTGGACGAAGACGGCGAGACCTGGTGGGCCGCGGTCCACGCCATCCAGCGCCGGGCCGACGACGCGACCTTCTCCTCCGCCGTGGCCCTCATGGAGCGCGCCGACCCGATGGAGCGCGACTTCGGCGTGGACGTCCTGTCCCAGTTCGGCTTCACCGCCGGAACCCGCCCCTACCTCGACCGGACCCTGCCCGTGCTGCGCGACCTGGCCGAACGCGAGGACGATCCACGCGTGATCGACTCGATCCTGCGGGCGCTGGGCCAGCAGGGGGATCCCCGGGTGCTGCCCGACGTGCTGGCGCTGATCGAACGTCCCGGGCGGGTGCACACCGTGCGCGACCCCGTCGCCCTGTCGGCGGTGCTGCCCGGCGGGGACGTGGACGGGCTGGCGGCGTTGATCTCGCTGTCCCGGGACGCGTCGCCTGACGTGCGGGACTACGCGACGTTCGGGCTGGCGGCCCTGGACGAGGACAACAGCGACCTACGGTCGGCGCTCGTGGACCGCCTGACCGACGCGGACCTGACGACGGCGGCGGAGGCGACGCGGGGGCTGGCGATCCGGGGCGACGACCGGGCGGTGCAGGGGGTGCAGCGCGTGCTGTCGGAGAGCGACGACGTCTACGCCCGTGACCTGGTGCTGCAGGCGGCGGGGACGCTGGGGCTGGACCTGTAAGGCGAGATTCATGGGCCCGACAACGCGGGTGCCGCCGCGCGCAAATCCGCCGCCAGCGCCAGGTCGCCCTCCGCTTCCCACGTGCGGTCGGCACCCCGCCCGCCGAGCACGAAGCAGAACTCGACCGCGTCAGCCCGAATGGACAGGGCGACCTCCTGGCCCTCGTACACGGAACCGGGGTGGCCCAGGGTCAACGGGATGTGCCAGTCTCCGCCCCCGTCGCCGGTCAGGGTGAGCCTGATCGCCCGGTCGCCGAGATGCAGGCCGCTCAGCATCGCCGTCAGAGGGAGGAGGCGGGCGCAGAGGTCGGCCATCGCGTGGAGTTCGTCCGGCACCGGGTGCGGCAGGGTGAGGCCCTCGGACACGGCCGTGTCGTGGGTGTGGATCCACGTCTCCAGGGCGCGGCCGAGGATCTGGTCGCCGATGGGGAGGGGCAGGCCGCCGGGGGAGATCATCCGCGTGGGGTCGGCCGTGGACAGGGCGTGGCACAGGGTGTCGGCCTGGTCGCGCCACGACTGGCGGGTCTCCAGCAGGGAGCGGGAGCGTTCGTGGTGCTGCAGGTCACGCGTTCGGGCCATCGCCTCGTCCTCGGCGATCGGCGGGCCGTGGACGGGGGCCCCGACGGCCGCCGCGAGCAGGCCGTCTTTGGCCATCAGGTGGGTGAGGAGTTCCTGGAGGTTCCAGCCTTCGACGATGGGCACGTCCCAGGCCGTCGCCGAGGCGAAGACGGCGTCCAGGGCGGCGATCCGGCCCGCGTAGGGGCGGGCCCAGGAGACGCACGAAGCGGCGGGGCGCCGGCGACCGGCGGCGGTCGTGAGGAGGTGGGCGCGGCCGCCGGAGGGCGGGGCGATGGGGGCCTCGTCGAGGAGATCCAGGTACAGGCGGTCGAGGCTCACAGCGCCCCCTCGTTCAGCGTTTCCGCCAGCCGTCGCAGGGCCAGGCGGAGGCGGGATTTGGCCGTTCCCTCCGGTACGCCTATCTCGACCGCCACCTCGCGATAGGTCCGGCCGCCGTAGTAGGCGAGTTCGATCACCTGTCTGAGCCCGTCGGGTAAGCCTCGCACCGCCTCGCGCACGCGGACGATCTCGTCGGCCGCGACCACGCCTTCCTCCAGGTCGGCGGGGCGTTCGAAAAGGCGGGGTCCAAGGGCGCCGACCCGTCGGCGTTCCTCCGAGCGCACGTGGTCGACCGCGCGGCGGTGGGCGATGGTGGCCAGCCAGGTCCGCAGGCTGCCCCGGCCGGGGTCGAAGCCGAGCGGGCGTTCCCAGAAGGTCGCGAAGACCTCCTGGGTGATGTCCTCGGCCGCCGCCCGATCTCGGGTCACGCGCAGCGCCAGACCGTAGAGGAGGGCGGAGAAATGGTCGTACAGCTCCCCCAGCGCGAGTTCGTCGCCGCTCACGATCCGGCGGTGGAACAGGTGGTCGTCCACGTGCGTCCTCCCACTCGTCGGCCCGAGCATCGCATTATTCGCCGGAGATGGTCAGATGGATGACATGAGCCATGAAGTCATGAATCAGGTGCCGGCTCTGTCCGGTCACGACGTGGCGGCCGACCCGGCGCTGGCGGCGGCGCTGGCCCGGGAGGGGGCCGACTGGGCCGAGGGTGAGTTGCGGCAGCTCGGCTTGCTGGCCGGCACCGCCAGGGCGCAGGAGTGGGGGCGGCTGGCCAACGAGAACGAGCCGGTGCTCCGGACGCATGATCGCTACGGCCACCGGATCGACGAGGTGGAGTTCCACCCCGCCTGGCACGAGCTGATGACCGTGGCTGTCGAGAACGGGCTGCACGCCGCGCCCTGGGGGATGGCCCGGCCTGGCGCCCACGTCGCGAGGGCGGCCAAGTTCTACGTGTGGTCGCAGGTCGAGGCGGGGCACGGGTGCCCGATCTCGATGACCTACGCCGCGGTGGCCGCGCTGCGTCATGCCCCGGCGCTCGCGGGTGAGTGGGAGGCGGCGCTCGCATCCCGTACATATGACCCCGGACTGCGGCCCCTGGCCGACAAGCGCGGGGTGCTCGCGGGGATGGCCATGACCGAGAAGCAGGGCGGGAGCGACGTCCGGGCCAATGCGACGACCGCCGAGCCGCTCGGCGACGGAACCTATGCCCTGAACGGCCACAAGTGGTTCAACTCGGCGCCGATGTGTGACGTGTTCCTGGTGCTCGCGCAGGCGCCGGGCGGGCTCTCGTGCTTCCTGCTGCCCCGGGTGCTCCCGGACGGGACCCGCAACGCCATCAGGATCATGCGGCTCAAGGACAAGCTCGGCAACCGGTCGAACGCGTCGGCCGAGGTCGAGTACGACGACGCGGTCGCCTTCCTGGTCGGCGAGGAGGGGCGCGGGGTCCGGACGATCATCGAGATGGTCAACATGACCCGGCTCGACTGCGTGATCGGGTCGGCGGCGGGGATGCGGGCGGGGTTGATGCAGGCCGTCCACCACGCACGGCACCGCACCGCCTTCGGTCGGACGCTGATCGATCAGCCGCTCATGCGGAACGTGCTGGCCGACCTCGCGCTCGAGTCAGAGGCGGCCACGGTCCTGATGATGCGGCTGGCGGGGGCCACCGACCGGGCGCTCACGGGGCAGACGCAGGAGGGGCTGTTCCGGCGGGTGGCGCTGGCGGCCGGGAAGTACTGGGTCTGCAAGCGCGCCGCCGGGCACGCCGCCGAGGCGCTCGAATGCCTCGGCGGCAACGGCTACGTCGAAGAGTCCGGCATGCCGCGGCTGTTCCGCGAGTCGCCGTTGAACGGGATCTGGGAGGGTTCCGGGAACGTCGCCGCGCTCGACCTGATGCGGGCGCTCACCCGCGACCCGGAGGCGGCGGAGGCGTTCTTCGCCGAGGTCGAGCTCGCCACCGACCCGCGTGTCTCGGAAGCCGTCAGCCGGGTGCGCAAGACGCTCACCCACGCCACCGAGGCCGACGCGCGGCGGCTGGCGGAGGAGATGGCGCTGGTCCTCCAGGCGTCCCTGCTGATCAGGTTCGCCCCGGCGGCGGTGGCCGACGCGTTCTGCGCCTCGCGGCTGGGCGGCTCCGGGCGGGCGTACGGCGCGCTCGGACCGGGTCCCGACATCGACGCGATCCTGGCCCGCACGTGAGTCACCGGTTTTTGAGTCACCCAGGTGCTACGCCCCGGAAACACGGAGGAAACGGGTCGGCAGTGTCATGAAGACGACTCACGAAGGCGTGAGGCGCACCTAGGGTTCCGCTCGTCCGCGAGGCTGGTCCGAGAGGTGCAGGCGGCCGTCAGGCCGTTCCACGGCGGGAGAAAAGCCCGGGAGACAGTCATGACGGCTGCCTCTCGACCTGAGGCTTTTCCCGAAAAGGAGTGCCCGTGGGACACCTCCACAACAACTACGGACCCGAGGCCCGCTCGGCCGTGGAGCGCGAGGCCGCGCTGCCCACCACGATGCACGAACGCGAGATCGCCCGGGGTCTGGAGCTCGGTCTGCAGGGCGCCGACTCGATCGTCGACCGGTCGATCCCCACCTTCTCGCGCGGTGAGCTGCCGCACTTCGCCGGGATCAACACCTTCCTCAAGGCCCCGTACGTCGAGGACGTCCGCCTCTGCGGCGACTACGACGTGGCGGTGATCGGGGCGCCGTTCGACGGCGGGACCACGTACCGGTCGGGCACGAGGTTCGGCCCGCAGGGCATCCGCAAGATCAGCGCCCTCTACGGCCCCTACAGCTTCGAGCTCGGTGTCGACCTGCGGGAATCCATCACGATCTGCGACCTGGGCGACATCTTCACCATCCCGGGCAACATCGAGAAGACCTTCGACCAGATCTCCAAGGGCGTCTCGCACGTCTACGAGTCGGGGGCGTTCCCGGTCGTGCTGGGCGGGGACCACTCGATCGGCTACCCGACCGTCCGGGCGGTGGCCGAACACCATTCGGGGAACGTCGGGATCATCCACTTCGACCGCCACGTCGACACCCAGGAGACCGACCTCGACGAGCGGATGCACACCACCCCCTGGTTCCACGCCACGGATCTGCCGAATGTGCCGCCGAAGAATCTCGTACAGATCGGCATCGGCGGCTGGCAGGCCCCGAGACCGGGAGTGAAGGTCGGCCGCGAGCGCGGCACCACCATCATGACCGTCACCGACTGCGTCGAGATGGGCATCGAGGCCGCCGCCGAGCGGGCCCTCGAGGTCGCCTGGGACGGCGCCGAGGCCGTGTGGCTCTCCTTCGACGTCGACTGCCTGGACGCCGCGTTCGTGCCCGGCACCGGCTGGCCCGAGCCGGGCGGGTTCCTGCCGCGCGAGGTGCTGAAGTTCATCCAGCTCATCGCCGGCGCCCGGCCGCTGGCCGGCATCGAGGTGGTCGAGTGTTCGCCGCCCTACGACAACGCCGACATCACCTCCCTCATCGCCACCCGCGTGATCTGCGACACCCTCGGGTGCCTGGTCCGCGCGGGTCACCTCCCCAAGAAGAAGGGAGCGGCGTGATGTTCCGTCGCTTGCTCGTGGCCGCCGTCCTGTTCGCCGGTACGGCCTGCGGAAGCACCCCGGCCGAACCCGCGGCACCATCCGAAGCCGCGCCGATCACTCTCGGCTTCAGCGCCTGGCCGGGCTGGTTCCCGTGGCAGGTCGCCGAGGAGCAGGGCCTGTTCGAGAAGAACGGGGTGAAGGTGGAGCTGAAGTACTTCGACAGCTACACCGACTCCCTGAACGCCCTCGCGACCGGGACCATCGACGCCAACAGCCAGACCCTGAACGACACGCTGGCCTCGGTGGCGGGCGGGGCGCAGCAGAGCATCGTCCTGGTCAACGACAACTCGACCGGCAACGACCAGATCATCGCCGGACCGGACATCAAGACCACGGCCGACCTCCGCGGTAAGACGGTCGCGGCCGAGCAGGGGACCGTCGACCACTACCTGCTGCTCCTGGCCCTGGAGAAGGCCGGCCTGACCGAGGCCGACGTGAAGTTCACCCCGATGCTGACCGACGCCGCGGCGGCGGCCTTCGTGGCGGGGCAGGTGGACGCGGTCGGCGCGTTCGCCCCCTTCACCTCGACGGCGCTGGAACGGGAGGGCAGCACGGCCATCGCGACCTCGGCCGACTTCCCCGGTGCGATCCCCGACCACCTGGTGGTGACCCGGGACCTGGTGTCGAAGAACGAGAAGGCGGTCCAGGGCCTGGTCGACACGTGGTTCGACACGATCGAGTGGATCGGCGCGAACCGGGCGGCGGCCGTGGAGATCATGGCCAAGCGCGGCGGCGTCACGGCTGAGGAATACGAGACCTACGACAAGGGCACCTCGATCTTCACCCTCGACCAGAACCGGGCCGCCTTCAACGGTGAACTCGGCAAGCAGGCCGAACTGATATCCAAGTTCCTCGTCTCAACCAAACTCGTGGACGCCGCCCCACCACTGGACGGCCTCTTCGTGTCCAAGTTCGTGGAGGCCGTCCAGCCATGACCCTCGCCAACCACCACCGCGTCCGCGTGACCTCGTCGGGAACCCCCAGCCGCACCGCCAACTCCAGGCGCACCCAGGGCATGGACTCTCCTGACGGAACGCCCCCGGCCGAAGCAGTGGGCCGGGTCTGCGGCACCACTCCCACCGGTGGGAACGCCTCAGCCGAATCGACCGATCGCAACCGCGGCACCACCCGTAGCCGGGGCGCCGCCACCACCTCGGGCGAGCCGGCCGAACGTACCCGCGCCACCGCATCCATGCTCGCGGGCGAGGACCGGAGTCGGATCACCGTACTGACCGACGTTCCGGCCGTCGTCCACGAGTTCGCGGAGGCTCTTCCCACCGGCCCGGTGGCCAACTCGGGACGGCAGGTGGTCGTGGCGGTCGCCGACGGGACCTGGCAGGTCGGAGCGGCCGGGGACGGCCCGTCTTCAGCGCCTCACCGAGGTGACTGATGGCCGGCGCGGCGACGCACCTAGGCGGCCACCCATCACGTAACCCGAAATTTCATGACATCGAAGATGTCGTGAGCCCGGCACCACCTGCCGGAGGTGAGTCGTGGTGAGCGTGGAGTCGCCGCCCGTGGAGAAGGCCGGTTCGCCGGCCCCACGGGTGAAGCTCCTGAAGACCGAGGTGTCGCGCCGGACCGCCTGGATCCTGCGGATCGCCTCGATCGCCGGGCCCTTCGCCGGATGGTGGCTGCTCAGCGTCTCCGGGCTGGTCGTCGACCGGTTCCTGCCCGCGCCGCCCGAGGTGTGGGCGGCGTTCACGGAGATGGTCGCCAACGGCGATCTCCAAAGCGATCTGCTGTCCAGCTTGGGCAGGATCGGCGCGGGGCTCGGGCTGGCGATCCTGATCTCCGTCCCGCTGGGGTTCCTCATGGGGACCGTCGGCTGGGCGCAGCCGCTGTTCGAGCCGATCATCGGGATCCTGCGCTACCTGCCGGCCTCGGCGTTCATCCCGTTGCTGATCATCTGGCTGGGCATCGGGGAGACGTCGAAGATCGCGCTGCTGGTGATCGGGGTGGTGTTCTTCAACACGCTCATGACCGCCGACGTGGTCAGGCAGGTCCCGCGTCGGCTGCTCGACGTCTCGGCCACGCTCGGGGCCGGGCGGGCGCGCGTCGCCGCGCGGGTCGTTTTCCCCTACTCCCTTCCCGGCATCCTGGACGCCCTGCGGGTCAACGCCGCCGTGGCCTGGAACCTCGTCGTCGTGGCCGAGTTGATCGCGGCGACCTCCGGCCTCGGCTACCGGATCACCCGGGCCCAGCGGTTCCTCCAGACCGACCGGATCTTCGCCATCCTCATCGTGATCGGCCTCATCGGCCTGACCATCGACATCACCCTCAGAATCCTGAGGGCGCGCGTCGGCAGGTGGTCGGTGTGAGCCTGCGCTTCGAAAACGTGTCGATGGCCTACCAGGCCGGCAGTCCGGTCCTGGAGGAGATCGATCTGGACATCCCGGCGGGCGAGTTCGTCACCGTCGTCGGGGCCAGCGGGTCGGGGAAGTCGACCCTGCTGTCGCTGGTCGCGGGGCTCATCCGGGCCACCGAGGGCCGGATCACCCTCGACGGCCAGGAGATCATCGGCCCGGGGCCCGACCGGGGGATGGCCTTCCAGTCGCCCTCGCTCTACCCCTGGCGGACGGTCGCCCAGAACGTCGCGTTCGGCCTGGAGACGCGTGGCTTCTCCCGCCAGGCCCGTAAAGAGCGCGTCGAGTGGTTGCTGGAGGAGGTCGGGCTGACCGAGCACGCGGGCAAGCTTCCCGGGAGCCTGTCCGGCGGCCAGCAGCAGCGGGTCTCGATCGCCAGGGCGCTCGCCCGCTCCCCCAAGGTCCTGCTGCTCGACGAGCCGTTCGGCGCGCTCGACGTCCAGACGAAAGAGGACATGCAGCTGTTCATCCGCCAGGTCTGGCAGGACCTCGGCACCACGGTCGTCATGGTCACCCACGACGTCGAGGAGGCCGTGTTCCTCGGGCGGCGGGTGCTGGTGCTGGCCAGCGACCCCGGCCGGGTGGCCCGTGACCTGCGGGTCGAGCTGTCGGGCACCGGCCTCGAGGTGAAACGAACCGCCGAATTCCTCACGCTACGGGCCCAGGTCGAGGATCTGGTGCGCCGCGAACACCGTGCCCACCTGGCAGCCGCGCGAGCCTGAGGCGTTATGTTCGTCGGTGGCATCACCGTTATCGAAGGGATATCGCTATGGCGACCACTCGTACCGCGACGACCCAGTGGAAGGGCGCGCTCCTCGACGGCTCCGGCACCGTGTCGCTGGACACGTCCGGCGTCGGCACGTTCGACGTCTCCTGGCCGTCGCGCGCCGAGGCGGCCAACGGCAAGACCAGCCCCGAGGAGCTCATCGCGGCTGCCCACTCGTCCTGCTTCTCGATGGCGCTGTCGCACGGCCTCGCCCAGGCGGGCACCCCGCCGCAGTCGGTCGAGACCAAGGCCGACGTGACCTTCCAGCCCGGCGAGGGCATCACCGGCATCGTCCTGTCGGTCAAGGCCCAGGTCGACGGCCTCACCGCCGAAGAGTTCCAGACCGCCGCGGAGACCGCCAAGGCCAACTGCCCGGTCAGCAAGGCCCTCACCGGCACCACGATCACC
This sequence comes from Herbidospora mongoliensis, assembly GCF_001570545.1. Taxonomy (GTDB): domain Bacteria; phylum Actinomycetota; class Actinomycetes; order Streptosporangiales; family Streptosporangiaceae; genus Herbidospora; species Herbidospora mongoliensis. Next base: position 458,251 of record NZ_BBXD01000011.1, read on the forward strand.
CTGAACGCCGAGCTCCTCAGCTAGGACGTCCAGCAGGAACGGCCCCCGTCCAGAAGGCGGGGGCCGTTTCCATGTACTTTCCGTTACGGCTCCGCCCACCCTGGCCCCGCCCGCCGCTCCCGCACCGCGCCGTATCCGGCGCCGGCCACCCGCTCCCGCCCCACCTCGCGACGACAGACCTCCGGCGGCTTCAGGCCCAGAACCGGAAACGCATGATCTGGCCCGCCACCTTGTGGCAGTTGCCTTCCCAGACGCCGGGATCGCCGCCATCGGCGCTCACACCGGTGAGGCCGTAGATGGAGTCGAGGGGGACGACGTCGGATAACGCGGCGATCAGTTCCGGCATCTCTACCTGGCCAGGATGTCGTCGAGGTTGTAGGCCACCGGCACTTCGAGCTGCTCAAACGTGCACGACTCGGGGGTGCGGTCGGTGCGCCAGCGGCGGAACTGGGCCGTGTGCCGGAACCGCACGCCCTCCATGTGGTCGTAGGCCACCTCGATCACCAGCTCGGGCCGCAGCGGGATGAACGACAGGTCCTTCTTGGCGTTCCACCGGGAGATCGCGCCGGGCAGCCGCTGCCCCTCGGGACCGCCGCCGACCCCGGCTCCGGCCCAGGCCGCCCACTCGCCCCACGGATGCTCGGCCGGATCGGTCACCTTGTAGGGCTCCAGTTCGGCCACCAGCTCCTCGCGCCGCTTCATCGGGAACGACGCCGACACCCCGACGTGGTGCAGCTTCCCGTCGTCGCCGTAGAGCCCGAGCAGGAGCGACCCCACGATCGGCCCCGACTTGTGCTCGCGGTATCCGGCCACCACGACGTCGCAGGTCCGTTCGTGCTTCACCTTGAACATGACGCGTTTGTCCTGTTCATAGGCGATCCCGCCCGGCTTGACGATGATCCCGTCGAGCCCGGCCCCCTCGAACATCTCGAACCACTCGACCGCCTGCTCCTGGTTCGTGGTGATCGGCGTCAACCGCACCGAGTCGCCGGCCTTGGCCGTCGCCTCGACGAGCAACCGGCGCCGCTCCGAGAACGGCCGGTCCATCAGGTTCTCGTCGTCGAGAGCGAGCAGATCGAACGCGATGAACGACGCGGGCGTCGCCTCGGACAGCAGCTTCACCCGCGAGGCGGCGGGGTGGATGCGCTGCTGGAGGGCCTCGAAGTCGAGCACCGGCCCGCGCATCACCACGATCTCGCCGTCGAGCACGCACCGCTCCGGCAGCTCGCGCTTGATCGCCTCGATGACCTCGGGGAAGTAGCGGGTGAACGGGCGTTCGTTGCGACTGCCCAGGAACACCTCGTCGCCGTCGCGGAAGACGACGCAGCGGAAGCCGTCCCATTTGGGTTCGTAGAACAGGGAGCCGTTCTGCTCCGGCATCTTCTTGACCGCCTTGGCCAGCATCGGCGAGACGGGCGGCCGCACCGGCAGGCCGGGCACGGGCGAATCGGGTGCGGGCTGGGTCATGGCCCCTCCTGAGTGGCTTCACGGATGTAGCGGCAGAACAGCGAGCCCTCCTCCTCCAGCACCCCGGCCAGCGTGAACGAGGTGTGGGAGGCGGTGCCGTTGAGCACCCGGGCGGCGTCGCCGCCGATCATCAGGGGGGAGACGGTCAGGCACAGCTCGTCGACCAGGGCGGCCGCCGCGAGCTGGGCGTTGAGGCGCGGGCCGCCCTCGCACAGGATGCGCCCGAGGCCCTCGGCGCGGAGCCGGGCGACCGCTTCGGCCAGGTCGACGCGCTGCTCCCCGGCCACGATCACGTCGGCCCAGCGGGCCGCCTCGGCCCTGCGGTCGGCCGGGGCCGACTCGGTGGTGATCACGATCGTGCGGGACTCGGGGGCGCACTCGGTGAACAGGGCGCCGCCGAGGTCGAGGTCGAGCTTGCGGGTGATCACGGCCACCGGCGGGGCGGCGGAGCGCCCCTCGCGCAGGGGCCGCCAGGCGTCACGGGGCTTCGAGGGGCCGTAGCCCTCGATCCGAACGGTCGCGCCGCCCGCCACCACGACGTCGGCGAGACCGCGCAGAGTCATGAAGACCCGCCGATCACCTGGTGAGGACAGCCCCCTGGACAGGCCCTTCAGCCAGGCTCCGCCGTCGGCGCTGGCCACCATGTTGAGGCGCAGCCACTCGGCCTGAGGGTAGGCGTAGACCGACGAGAGGTCGGGATCGTCGGCCGGCTCGGGATGTATCTGGCGCACGACCCCACACTTTCACAGCCCTCCGACAAGCAGGGAGAGCGTCCCAAGGAGTAACGGTTTGATGTCAAGCGGTCGCCGATTGTCAGGTTCGGTGTTGGATCGAACCAGATGTGGTCGGAGGGGGTTTTCGTGCCGCTTGTCGTGTTGATCGTGTGGTTGCTCGCCGCGTCGGTCGGTGTCTATCTGCTTTACCTGTGGTTACGTGGTGGGGGGCTGCGTCAGCAGGCCACCAAGGTGACCAGTTTCCCGGTGGCGTTGATCTTCAGCCATCCGCTGTTGGCGGTGACCGGACTGGGTTTGTGGGTGGCCTTTATGGTCACCAGAGTCAGCGCCTACGCCTGGGGCTCGTTCGGCGCCCTGTGCCTGGTGGCTTTTCTGGGCTTCGTGATGTTCACCCGCTGGCTCGGCGGCGGGCGCCACGCGCGAGGGGCCGAGAAGCGGTTCCCGCTGCTGGCGGTGGGCCTCCATGGGCTGGCCGGGGTGAGCACGTTCGTGCTGGTGCTGCTGACGGCGGCGGAGCTGACGACCCGTTAGCGGCGGACCGCCCGCAACACCCGGAACGAGCGGGCCTGCACCTCGACGTCGGCGCCCGTGTGACGGACGTCGGCCGGCGACTGCCCGGCGCCGGCCGCTTCCGTGGCGGTGTCGAACAGGGACTTCCAGCTGATCGCGAAGTCGCGCCCGGGAAGGGTGAACGTGATGTCCTCGTGGTGGGCGTTGATCAGCAGCAGGAACGAGTCGTCGGTGATGCGTTCGCCGCGCTGGCCCGGTTCGCTGATGGCGTCGCCGTTGACGAAAACGGCCACGGCCTTGGAGTAGCCGGCGTGCCAGTCGGAGTCGTCCATCTCCTTGCCTGCGGGGGTGAGCCAGACGATGTCGCGGACTCCGTCGGACTGCTCGCGGCCGGAGAAGAAGCGGCGGCGGCGGAAGACCGGGTGGTCGTGCCGGAAGGCGGAGATCTCCCGGACGAACGTGAGCAGCTCCGATTCCGACTCGGCGAGCGACCAGTCGATCCAGGAGACCTCGTTGTCCTGGCAGTAGGCGTTGTTGTTGCCGCCCTGGGTGCGGCCGAACTCGTCGCCGGCGGTCAGCATCGGCACGCCCTGCGACAGGAACAGGGTGGCCAGGAAGTTGCGCCGCTGGCGGTGCCGCAGGGCCTTGATCGCGAGGTCGTCGGTGGGACCCTCGACGCCGCAGTTCCAGGAGCGGTTGTCGTCGGAGCCGTCGCGGTTGCCCTCGAGGTTGTCGTCGTTGTGCTTGCGGTCGTAGGAGACCATGTCGTCGAGGGTGAAGCCGTCGTGGGCGGTCACGAAGTTGATGCTGGCGATGGGGCGGCGACCGCCGGTGGCGTACAGATCGGAGGAACCCGTGAGCCGGGAGGCGAAATCGGGGAGCGCGGCGGAGGAGCCGCGCCAGAAGTCGCGGACCGTGTCGCGGTATTTGCCGTTCCACTCGGTCCAGAGCGGCGGGAAGTTGCCGACCTGGTAGCCGCCGGGGCCGACGTCCCACGGCTCGGCGATCAGCTTGACCTGGGAGATCACCGGGTCTTGCTGGATGAGGTCGAAGAAGGACGACAGGCGGTCGACGTCGTGGAGCTCGCGGGCCAGCGCGGCGGCCAGGTCGAAGCGGAAGCCGTCGACGTGCATCTCCAGCACCCAGTAACGCAGCGAGTCCATGATCAGCTGGAGCGCGTGGGGGCTGCGCACGTTGAGCGAGTTGCCGCAGCCGGTGTAGTCGAGGTGGTAGCGGCGGTCGGCGTCCTGGAGCCGGTAGTAGGAGTTGTTGTCGATGCCGCGGAAGCCCAGCGTGGGCCCCATGTGGTCGCCCTCGGCGGTGTGGTTGTAGACCACGTCGAGGATGACCTCGATGCCCGCCTCGTGGAGCGACTTGACCATCGCCTTGAACTCCAGCACCTGCTCCCCGCACTGCCCCGACGAGGAGTAGGCGTTGTGGGGGGCCAGGTAGGCCATCGTGTTGTAGCCCCAGTAGTTGGTCAGCCCGCGGGCGACCAGGAAGTGTTCCGGGACGTACTGGTGGATCGGCAGCAGCTCGACCGCGGTGACGCCGATCGACTTCAGGTGCTCGACGACGGCCGGGTGGGCCAGCCCCGCGTAGGTGCCCCGCTGGTCTTCCGGCACGGCCGGATGAAGCTTGGTCAGCCCCTTCACATGGGCCTCGTAAATCACCGTCTGGTGATAGGGGATGCGCGGAGCGCGATCGTTTCCCCAGTCGAAGAACGGCGATACGACGATGTTCTTCGGCATGTAAGGCGCCGAATCACCGAGATTCAGCCGCCGGGGATCGGCGAAGTCGTAGGAGAAAAGCGACTCATTCCATTTGACCTCGCCCTCGATCGCCTTGGCATAGGGGTCGAGGAGGAGTTTCGAAGGGTTGCACCGGTGTCCCTGGCGGGGGCTGTGGGGGCCGTGGACCCGATAGCCGTAGCGCTGGCCGGGGGTGACGCCGGGCAGGAAGCCGTGCCAGACGAAGCCGTCCATCTCGGGGAGGTCGACGCGGGTCTCGTTGCCCGCCTCGTCGAAAAGACACAGCTCGACCCGCTCGGCCACTTCGCTGAACATCGAGAAATTGGTGCCGACACCGTCCCAGGTGGCACCAAGGGGGTAAGACTCTCCAGGCCAGACGTCGCGCATGCAGGTCCTATTCTCGCGTCCGGGATTTTCCCTACCCGTTCATTCGATTTAACACAGGTGGGAGCCCTACCCAACAGGAGCCGGAAGAGCCACATGAATGGATCAGTGGGCGGAGTAGCAGGTCTCTCAGGGCCCCCATGACGCCGTCAGGATGAATGCCGCGACTGTGACCGGCAAGATTACACTGCGCCCGAACGGCGCTACTCGGGGGGACGACCCCCCGAAACCTACTCGGGACGGGCCTTGGACGGCTGCACGCGCTTGGGCTCCCCCGGCATCTTGGGATAGTTGGGCGGATAGGGCATGTCGCCCCGGCCGTCCTTCTCGTACACCTCAAGAAGCCCCGTCAGATCACACGCCACCTCGTCGATGCCCTCGTGGGGGTCGCCGATCTTCGCGAACCGGGCCGGCATGGTGCGCATCGTGAAGTCGGCGGGGTCGCACGACTCCAGCTCCTCCCAGGTCACCGGGGCCGAGACCTGCCCGTCGGGCCGGGCCCGCACCGAGTAGGCCGACACGACGGTCCGGTCGAGGGCGTTCTGGTTGAAGTCGATGAAGACGCGCTCGCCGCGCTCCTCCTTCCACCAGGCGGTGGTCGCGAGGTCGGGGACGCGCTTCTCCACCTCGCGGGCGAACCCGATGCCGGCGTATCTGACCTCGGTGAACGTCCACTGCGGCTGGAGCCGGACGGTGATGTGGATGCCCCGGTTCCCGGACGTCTTCGGGAACCCCGTCAGCCCGAGATCGGCGAGCACCTCACGGGCCGCGAAGGCCACCTTGCGGGCTTCCTCGAAGCCGGTGCCGGGCTGCGGGTCGATGTCGATGCGCAGCTCGTCGGGGTGGTGCAGGTCGGGCACCCGGGCCGCCCACGGGTGGAAGTCGATCGTGCCGAGGTTGGCGCACCAGGCGATGCCGGCCACCTCGGTCGGGCGGAACGCGTCGGCGGTGCGGCCGGACGGGAAGTGCACCTCGGCGGTCTCCAGCCAGTCGGGGTGCTTGGGCATCCGCTTCTGGTAGATCGCGTCGGTCTGCACCCCGTCGGGATGCCTCTTGATGTACGTCGGCCGATCGCGCACGGCGCGCAGGATGCCGTCGCCGACACTGAGGTAGTACTCCACGAGCTCGCGCTTGGTCGCGCCGATGCCCGGGAAGTAGATCTTGTCGGGGTTGGTGACCTTGACGGTCCGTCCCCCGGCCTCGATTTCGATGAATGGCGAAGGCATGTTCGAACCCTACCCACCGGGAAGGTTCCACCCTCCTGTTGAGTTGACCTAGGTGAAAACCCGTCCACAGAAGGCTGGTGGCTGATGAACAAGGTCATGAAGACGGACGCCGAGTGGCGAGTCCAGCTCAACCCCGAGGAATATCGGGTCCTGCGCCAGGCCGGCACCGAGCGGCCCTTCACCGGTGAGTACGTCGACACCAAGACCGAGGGCGTCTACTCGTGTCGCGCCTGCGGCGCCGAGCTGTTCACCTCGGACAGCAAGTTCGAGTCGCACTGCGGCTGGCCCTCGTTCTACGAGCCCAGCGCGGCCGACCACGTGACCCTCATCGAGGATCGCAGCCTCGGCATGGCGCGCGTCGAGGTGCGCTGCGCGGCCTGTGACTCGCACCTGGGACACGTCTTCCACGGTGAGGGTTACCCGACCCCCACTGACGACCGCTACTGCATCAACTCCGTATCGCTCAAGCTCAGGACTTCGGCTTCGGATAAGTAACCCGGCAGTCGTCGTCCTTCGGGCCGAGCACATTGGCCAGCACCGGGTTGCCGTTGCCCCCGGTGCGGGCCTGCACGAACACCACCCGCTTCTTCACCCCGAGCTCGGCCAGATACTGCATGCCCCGCTCGCAGAGCCGGATCGCGGTCGGGGAGTTATCGGAAGACTCCCCTAAGTCGGTGTAGATGCGCAGGTAGGTGCCGGTGGTGCGGATGTCGGTGATCCGCTTGTGGGTCGCGTCGTCCCACCGTTCGTCGAAGTAGGCGAGCGCGTCCTTGTCGGAGTATTTCGACTCCTTGCGCTCGGCCTCCTTCTCTTCCTTCTCCGCCTCCGCCGGTGCCGCCGCCGCCGGAGCGGTCGCGGCCTTCGCCGGCGCGGGCTCCTCGATCGACGCGACGCGCACGGGCGCCTGCTCCCCGCGCGACGCGAGGAGGGGCACCACGACGGCCGTCACTCCGAGCCCCAGGCACGAGACACCGACGACCACCTCTGTGGCCCGAGATCGTGACCTGCGGCGTTTCCCCGTGGATCGTGCCATATTCATCATTTGCCCACGAGTATGCCAAGAACGGGCGACTTACGGCAGCGCGTTGACGAGTTCGGTCACGGGCTTGCGGGAACCGGTGTAGAAGGGGATCTCGATGCGCGTGTGCTCCCTGGCCTTGGCGCCGCGCAGGTGGCGCATGAGGTCGACGATGCGGTGCAGTTCGTCGGCCTCGAAGGCGAGCATCCACTCGAAGTCGTTCAGCGCGAAGCAGGCCACCGTGTTGGCGCGCACGTCGGGGTAGTCGCGGGCCATCCGGCCGTGCTCGGCCAGCATCGCCCGGCGCTCGCCGTCTTCCATCAGGTACCACTCCAGCGACCGCACGAACGGGTAGACGCTCACGAAGCCGCGCGGCTCCTCCTCGGCCAGGAAGGCCGGGATGTGCGACTTGTTGAACTCGGCCGGGCGGTGCAGCGCCATCGCCGACCAGACCGGCTCGCTGGCCCGCCCGAGCGCGGTGCGGCGGAACCGGGCGTAGACCTCCTGGAGGTCCTCCGCGGTCGGGGCGTGCCACCAGAACATGTAGTCGGCGTCGGCGCGGAACCCGGCCACGTCGTAGGCGCCGCGGGTGACCACGTCTTTCTGCGCGTACTGGTCGAGGAGTTCCTGCACCTCGTCGGCCACGGCGTCGCGTTCGGCCGGGAGGCCCTCGCGCAGCCGGAAGACCGACCACATGGTGTAGCGGATCACATTGTTGAGGTCACGTGCCTTGGGCCGCGTGGTGCCGTCCGTCATGCCGCCATTCTGCCCGGGGATCCAGGTGGTCGAGAATCCGGGCGGCCGCCGCGCGGGCCGTCGCCGCCGTCGCCGGGATGCCCAGACCGTCGTACGCCGCCCCGCAAACCGCCAGCCCCGGAACCGCGGCCACCGCCGCGCGGATGCGGGCGACGCGGTCGTTGTGGCCGACGTCGTACTGCGGGAGGGCGCCGCCCCAGCGGGTGACCCGGGTGTCGGCCGGGAGACCGCGTACCCCCATGATCTCGGTCATCTCGTTCATGGCCAGGGTGGTCAGCTCGGTGTCGTCACGCTGGAGGAGGCGCTCCTCGCCGATGCGGCCGACCGAGCAGCGGACGAAGACGTAGCCGTGGTGGCTCAGGTGGGGCCACTTGACGCTGGAGAAGGTGACGGCCTTGACCGCGCGGCCCTCGACGGGCGGGGTGAGGTAGCCGCTGCCGCCGGGGAGCTTCGGGAAGGCGTCGATCGGATAGGCCAGCGTGACGATGGCCATGCTGGCGTAGTCGATCCGGGCCAGCTCGGCGGCGGCCTTGGGCACCTCCCTCTCCAGGAGGCGGGCCGCCGGGGTCGCCGGGACGGCCACCACGACCGCGTCGGCGTCCATGACGTGCTCGTCGCGGGTGGGGCCGGTGATCAGTTGCCAGCCGGTGGGCGTACGGGACAGTTCCCGCACCATCACCCCGGTGCGGACCTGCGCGCCGGACGCGGCGGCCAGCGCGGGCGGGAGGCTCCCGAGACCGCCTTTCAACGACGTGAAGACGTGGCCCGCGTTCGCGGGCGCGGCGCCCGCGATGTCGCGGGCGGCCCGCAGCAGCGACGCCTCGGAACGCGCGGCGGCGGCCACCGCCGGCATGGTCGCCTCCAGCGAGAGCCGGTCGGCGTAACCGGCGTAGACGCCGCCGAGCAGCGGCTCGACCAGCCGGTCGACCACCTCGTCGCCCATCCGCGCCCGGACGTAGGAGCCCACCGAGACGTCGGTCGTCACCAGCGTCGCCGGCAGGACCTGGTCGAGCGGCACCCGGGCCAGCCCGGCCGGAGACAGCACCCCCGAGCGGGCCAGCGCCACCAGGTCGGACGGCACGCCCATGACCTGCCGCTTCGGCATCGGCCGTAGCTCGCCCCGGGAGAGGATGCTCGCGCCGGTCGTGCCGGGATCGACCAGATCGCCGCCGAGCCCGGCCAGCCTGGCCAGTTCGATGCCCTCGGGGCGGCGGGCCAGCATCGACTCGGCGCCCGCGTCGACCGGCACCCCCGCCACGTCGGTGGCGACGAGCTTGCCGCCGATCCGCCCCGCGCCGTCGAGCACGGTCACCCGGACGCGGTCGTTCCTCAGGTGCCAGGCGGCGGCCAGACCGGCGATGCCGCCCCCCACGACGACGACGTGAAATCGCTCCATGAGGATCACCCTAAGGCCGTGACTGCATCGTGACGCGGAGCCCCAAACCGGTGACGCTCGGGGAACGTCAATGGTGCATGAGCACATTGCGTTCACGCGCGATACTGCCGCTTGTCGTCGCGGCATTCTTCCTGACGGCGTGTGGAGCGAGCGACGGCGAGTCGGCGAGCGGCGTGTCCGCGGACGCCCCGGCTCCCGCGGCCGCTGGCGGCTCTTCTGAGTTCGCCCAGCCGATGAACCCCGACGCCAAAAGCGTGCCCGCCGACGGCGACACCCAGGCGACCGAGGCCGGCGAGGACCAGAAGGCGCCCGCGTCCGAGGCGAAAGTCGCGGTCGCCCCCGCCGACCGGGCGATCATCTACACGGCCGAGATGACCGTGCGGGCCAAGGACGTGGGCGCCGCCCTCGACCAGGCCAAGCGCATGGTCACCGAGTCCGGCGGCTACGTCGCGGAGGAGCGCTCCAACTCCTCCTCGTCCCGCCAGGAGTCCACGATCACGTTCAAGATCCCGCCGGCCCAATACCCGGGCACGATCAGCCGCCTGGGCAAGGAACTCGGCACCACCGAGCAGCTGCACCAGGGCACCCAGGACGTCACCGGCGAGGTCGCCGACGTCGAGGCCCGGGTGAAGTCGGCCGAGGCGGCGGTGGCGCAGTTCCGCACGCTGCTGACCAAGGCCGAGAAGATCGGCGAGATCATGGACATCGAGCGGGAGATCCAGGCCCGCACCTCCGACCTGGAGGCCCTCCAGGCCCGGCAGAAGTCCCTGGCCGAGCAGACCGGCATGGCCACCGTGACGATCACCCTCGTCGGCCCGTCGGCTCCCCCGGTCCAGCCGCAGGAGGAGGAGACGGGCTTCCTGGCCGGCCTGAAGGCGGGCTGGAAGGGCCTGGTCAACTTCGCCGAGGCGCTGTCGACGATCGTGGGCGCGCTGCTGCCGTGGCTGGTCGTGATCGCCGTCTTCCTCGTGATCGCGCTGCCGTTCTGGCGGCGGATGCGGCGGCGTCAGGAGGCGGTGCCGGCGGCTCCCCTCGCGGAGCGGGTCCCCGAGAAGCGGGATGAGGCGCTAGTCGAAAAGGAATGACCTCCAGTGCGGTGGTCCGGCGTCGCGGGATCCGTACCAGCCCTGCTGGTTGCGGAGCCGGGCGTCGGACCACAGCAGCACCCAGGAGGCGTGGCTGGGCATGAGGTGCCGGTCACGGGGGTTGTAGACGACGAACTCGCGGGTCCCGAAGGCGTCGAAGAAGAACCTCGGGAGTTCGAACGAGATGTTGTACGAGTCGCCGCCCTTCGCGTAGCGATACTGCCCGACGCCCCGGACACCCGGGTGGTAGTCGGGCCAGACGGCGTTGAGGGCGTCGGGGTAGCCGCCGAGGTCGGCCCGGCTGCGCTCGACGGCGGCGATCATCTCGCCCGCGTTCGCGATGGCGGTGTCGCGGGCGTAGGCGGTCAGCGGCCGGTTGAGCGCGGCCTGCCCCGCCAGCGCGACGAGCGGCAGCACCACGAAGTAGACGGGCGAGGGCCGCCGGGCCAGCACCACGACCCAGAGCGCGAGCGACACCAGGCCCAGGATCAGCCCGAACTCGGCCGCGGCGGCCGCCGAGACCGCCAGAGCGGTGATCGTCAGGGTGACCGTCTGGGCGACTCTCCAGAACCGGTTGCGCGGCCAGATCAGCAGCGGCACCGAGGTGAGGAAGGCCAGAAGGCCCACTCCCCCGAAGATCTGCGCCAGCGTCGACAGGGGCATCGCCAGCGGGTCGTAGCCGCCCGGGAGATAGGGCGAGGCGATCAGCAGAAGGAGCGACGCCGAGAGCAGGGCCAACCGCATGGGGGTCACGGTAACGGTCGATCGGGAGAAATCGCGCAGATCCGGTGAGAGTCCCGGGGAACGGAAACCGGCGCGGGAAGCTCGTCAGTTCAGCGTTCTCGTCATGAAGACGCTCAGCGGGTCGGGCTTGTATCCGGCGAACGGTTCGCAGTAGGTGAAGCCGAATTTCTCGTACAGGGACCTCGCCGGTGCGAAGAAATCGGCCGCACCGGTCTCCAGGCTCAGCCGGGTGAAGCCCCTGCGGGCCGACTCGGTGATGATGTGGGTCAGCACCAGCGACGCGACCCCGCCACGCTTGCGCGCGGCGGCGGTCCGCATCGACTTCACTTCCGCGTGTACGGCGTCGAGCGCCTTGATCGCGCCGCAGCCGACGATCGCCCCGGCGTCGTGGACGGACCAGAAGGTCACCTCGGGGCGGCGCAGGCCGTCGAGGTCGAGGGCGTGTTTGCTCTCGGGCGGCGTGATCGCCCGCATCTCCCTGACGTGGTCCTCCAGGAAGGCCGCGATCTCCGGCCCCGAGAGGTCGTCGACCACGATCCGCATCAGCGCGCGCTGATCTCGTGGACGTAGTCGGTCAGCCGCGCGAGCTGGTTCGGGTCGGTCGACGGCAGCACGCCGTGGCCGAGGTTGAACACGTGGCCCTCGGCCGCCCTGCCCGCCTCGACGACCGCGCGGGCCCGCTCCCGGACGACCTCCCACGGCGCCAGCAGGATCGCCGGGTCGAGGTTGCCCTGCAGCGCCTTCCCCGCGCCGACGCGGCGCGCCGCCTCGTCGAGCGGCACCCGCCAGTCGACCCCGACGACGTCGGCCCCGGCCTCGCCCATGACGTGGAGCAGCTCGCCGGTGCCCACCCCGAAGTGGACGCGCGGGACGCCGAGCTCTTCGAGCCCGGCGAAGATCCTGCTCGTGTACGGCAGCACGAACTCGCGGTAGTCACGAGGGGCCACCGCCCCGACCCACGAGTCGAACAGCTGCAGCGCGGAGGCGCCCGCGTCGGCCTGGACCTTGAGCCAGGCCAGCGTGATGGTGGTCAGCCGGTCCATGAGGGCGTGCCAGAGGCCGGGGGCGCCGTACATCATCGACTTCGTGTGGTCGTGGTTCTTCGACGGCCCGCCCTCGATGAGGTAGGACGCGAGGGTGAACGGCGCGCCGGCGAACCCGATCAGCGGGGTCGGGCCGAGCTCCTTGGTCAGCTCGGTGACCGCCTCGGTGATGTAGGGCACGTCGCCCGGCTCCAGCGGGCGCAGCCGCTCGATCGCGGCGGCGTCGCGGATCGGCTCGGCGACCACGGGGCCCACGCCGGGCTTGATGTCGAGGTCGATCCCGATCGCCTTGAGCGGCACCACGATGTCGCTGAAGAAGATGGCCGCGTCGACGCCGTAGCGGCGGACCGGCTGCATCGTGATCTCCACGACCAGGTCGGGGGTCGCGCACGCGGTGAGCATCTCGGTGCCCGCGCGGACCTTGCGGTATTCGGGCAGCGAGCGGCCGGCCTGACGCATGAACCAGACGGGCGTGTGGGGCACTGCCTGGCGGCGGCAGGCCAGCAGGAACGGCGACTCGGCCAGCTGGGGATTCACCGAACCAGAGTCCCACGAGGATGGGCCGGTCCGTGCCACGACCCCGGGTACAGAGCCGCCCAATGATCGGTATCGTTGGGCCCTCGCGACACCCCGGTCAAACGCCTCGCGAGCGCCGCTCTAGGCAAAGTGTTCGCCAAATGGTGCTCCGGCATCGATTCCAATACCACTTTCGAGACACGCCGAGCGCGATGCGGGGTTTTGTCGGCGCGACGTGCCACCGTCGGACGCACCGGTTCCGATGAAAGGGCGATGACTTCGATGTGGAGTTCCCCCGAACACCGCACTGAGCGCTGTGCCTCCTGCGACACCGAGCGCGAGTTCACGCAGCCGCCCTGCCAGGAGGGTCACGAGGTGTGCCCCGAGTGGTCGTGTGTTCACTGCGGGAGCGCCCTGTTCTTCTCCGAGGCGGGTTCATCATGCGAGCCGCGTCTCGTTCCTGCGATGGCGGCGGCTTGATCACCACAGATGACCGCGACGACCACCCCCCTGCTCCGTCTCGTCCCGCGACCCGCCTGCGCGCCCGTCATGACCATCGGTGACCGCCCGGGGCCGCCCGAGGCGTTCACCCGTGCCCTGGCGACGCTGCGGCCCGTGACCGTACGCCCCGAGATCGAGCTGGAGGACATCCCGGCTCCCCAGCGGCTGGCCCCCTATTCGGGCGCCGTGGGCGCGTCGGTCTACCGCGACGACGACGAGCTGGCCATGGGCCGGCTCATCATGCTGTTCGACCCCGACGGCCAGCGCGGCTGGGAGGGTCCGTTCCGGCTGGTCGCCTACGTCCGCGCCGACATGGAGCCGGAGATCACCTCCGACCCCCTGCTGGGCCCGGTGGCGTGGAGCTGGCTGACCGACGCGCTGGAGACCCACGGCGCGGGCTTCGCCGCCGCGGGAGGTACGGTTACCAGAGCGGTGTCGGAGGGTTTCGGCAACAAGGACAACGATCCCGTCACGACCGAGCTGGAACTGCGCGCGTCATGGTCGCCGCTCGACGAGGATCTTTCCGCGCACGTCGCCGCCTGGTGCGACCTGATGTGCATCGCCGCCGGGATACCCCCCCTGCCGCCAGATGTCACGGCCCTGCGGCCGAGACGCCCCGATGAAGAGACAGACCGGAAGACCAGTACGTGACCGATGAGACAGCCGTTCAGCCTCTGCTGGAACCTCGCGAAGGGATTCCGCCCGTCATAGCGGAGGCCGCCGACCTCACGGCGGCCGTGGCCGCTTTCGCGGACGGGACCGGCCCGGTGGCCGTTGACGCCGAGAGGGCGTCCGGCTACCGCTACAGCGGCCGGGCCTACCTCGTGCAGCTGCGGCGCACGGGTAGTGGGAGCGCGCTCATCGACCCGATCGCCTGCCCAGACCTTTCCGGCCTCGACGCCGCGCTGGCCGGCGCCGAGGTCGTGCTCCACGCCGCCACGCAGGACCTGCCGTGCCTGGCCGAGATCGGGTTCCGCCCGACACGACTGTTCGACACCGAGCTGGCCGGCCGGCTGCTCGGTTACGAACGTGTCGGCCTCGGGACCATGGTCGAGGTCGTTCTGGGCTTCGGCCTGGTGAAGGGCCACTCGGCCGCCGACTGGTCGACCCGCCCGCTGCCCGAAGACTGGCTCCGCTACGCCGCCCTCGACGTCGAGGTCCTGATCGAGCTCCGCGACGCCCTCCACGCCGAGCTGACCGAGACCGGCAAGCTCGACTGGGCGATGGAGGAGTTCTCCGCGATCCTCAACGCGCCGACCCCGCCGCCCCGCACCGACCCGTGGCGCCGCACCAGCGGCATCCACCGCGTCCGCGCCCTGCGCGGCCTGGGCGTGGTGCGCGAGCTGTGGAACCTGCGCGACTCCCTGGCCCGTGAGACCGACCTGGCCCCGGGCCGGGTGCTCCCCGACTCGGCGATCGTCCAGGCGGCCCTCGACCAGCCCCGCACGACCAAGTCGCTGACGGAGATCGCTCCCTTCACCGGGCGCAGCGCCCGCCGCCACCTGCGCGACTGGCTGGCCGCGATCACCCGCGGGCGCACGATGCCCGAGACCGAACTCCCCCAGCCTCTCGGCCCCGGCGACGGCCCGCCTCCGGCGAACCGCTGGGCCGACCGGGATCCGGCCGCCGCCAAGCGCCTGGCCGCCGCACGGGCGGTCGTCGCGGCACTGGCCGACGAGCACCGGATGCCGACCGAGAACCTCCTGCAGCCCGACGCGGTGCGTCGGCTGACCTGGGAGCCGCCGGAGGAGCTCGACGAGGAGACGCTGGCCGAACGACTGCGGGCGCTGGGCGCGCGCGAGTGGCAGATCGGCCTGGCGGCCCATCCGATGTCCCGCGCGCTCCAGCGGCTGGAGATCAAGGGCGAGATCTAGGACGCCACGTCAGCGCCCGAGCACAAGGCGAAGAGCCTGACGCCGTGGCGCGGACCGAACTACATATGACGAAATTTCGGGCGGCTCGCGCCGCCCGAAAGGTCTACGGGCGCAACCACACCGCCGTGTCCTGCGGCAGGCCGCCGTCCAACGGACCGCTCGCCAAAATGACCTCGCCGGTCAGCGGGATCGTCGCGGCCGACAGGTTGATCACGCAGCTGAAGCCGTCGCCCCGGGTGAAGGCGACCACGTCGTCGCCCTGGTCGAGCCAGGCGAACTCGCGACCGCGCGGCCGGGCCGCGATGGCGCGTTTGTAGAGGTTCAGAGTCGAGTCGGGGTCGGGTTGCTGGGCTTCCACGGTCAGTGAGGCCCAGTTGCCCGGCTGGGGCAGCCAGGTCGACTCCCCTTCCGTGAAACCGTAGGGCTTGGCCGTGCCGGACCAGGGGATCGGCACCCGGCAGCCGTCGCGGCCCAGGCGCGCGCCGGCCGTGCGGTGGAAGACGGGGTCGTCGCGGAAGCCGTCGGGGATGTCGATGACCTCCGGCAGGCCGAGTTCCTCGCCCTGGTAGACGTAGGCCGAGCCGGGCAGCGCCAGCAGCAGCAACGCCGCGGCGCGGGCGCGGCGGGTGCCCAGAACGACGTCGACATGGAGGTCGTGGGTGGCCTGCGGGCCGCCGCCGTAGCGGGTGACCGGGCGGACCACGTCGTGGTTGCTGATCACCCAGGGGGCCACGACGTCGGATTCGGCGCCCAGGCCGATCGAGGTCGTGATGGTGTGCTTCAGGGCGGCGGCGTCCCAGGCGGTCTGGAACAGGAAGAAGTTGAACGCCTGCGGCATCCCGCCCGGCCGGAAGTAGGGCTCCAGGTGGGTGATCTCGGTGCCCCAGAACTCTCCCACCGCCGTGCGCTCGCCGGGGAAGACCTCCGGTGAGTACGAGTCCAGAATGGCCCGCCACGACGCGTAGTGCCCAATGAGCTCGGGCCGGTGGAACCACGGCGAGGGCCGGTCGGAGGGCGCCGGGTCGGCCACGTTGGGCAGGTCGGGGTCTTTGAACAGGCCGTGCGCCACGTCGACCCGCAGCCCGGCCACGCCCCGGTCGAGCCAGAACCGGATGACCTTCTCGAACATCGCCGGGACGGCCGGGTTGTGCCAGTTGAAGTCGGGCTGGGAGGTGTCGAACAGGTGCAGGTACCACTGGCCGTCGTCGACCTGCGTCCAGGCGGACCCGCCGAAGATCGACTGCCAGTTGTTGGGCTCGTCGCGGAACATGAACATGTCCCGCTCGGGGCTGCCGCGACCGGCTTCCAGCGCGGCCTGGAACGCCGGGTGGGCGGTCGAGCAGTGGTTGGGGACGATGTCGACGATCACCCGGATGCCCAGGGCCGCCGCCGCCGCGACGAAGGCGTCGAAGTCGGCGAGGGTGCCGAAGCGGGGGTCGACGTCGCAGTAGTCGGCCACGTCGTAACCGCCGTCGGCCAGCGGCGAGGGGTAGAAGGGCGAGAACCAGACGGCCTCGACCCCCAGATCGGCCAGATAAGGCAGCCGGGCCAGCGCCCCGGTGAAGTCGCCGGTGCCGTCGGCCCCACCGTCGGCGAAGCTCCGTGGGTAGATCTGGTAGACAACGGCGTCACGCCACCACTGACTCAACGAGTACTCCCTTTTGGCTGGTCGTTTGCCTAGTTAATCAGACCCCTTGCTCTGGGGGAGAGGGCTGACGTACCGTGCGGAAAGCGCTTTCCATAGACAAGGAGCAACGCATGACCGAACTCGGCGTGGTGATGAACGGGGTCACCGGGCGGATGGGATACCGGCAGCACCTGGTGCGGTCGGTGCTGGCGATCAACGCCGGGGGCGGGGTAGTGCTCGCCGACGGTTCGAAAGTGACGCTCAGGCCCGTGCTGGTCGGCCGGAGCGAGGCCAAGCTCAAGGAGCTCGCGGCCCGGCACGACATCGCCGACTGGACCACCGACCTCGACGGCGCTCTGGGCGACCCGGCCAACACGATCTACTTCGACGCCCAGATCACCCAGGCCCGGGTCGCGGCGACGAAGCGGGCCATCGCGGCCGGGAAGCACGTCTACTGCGAGAAGCCGACCGCCGAGACCTCTCAAGAGGCGCTCGACCTGGCCGCGACGGCCGAGGCCGCGTCGGTGAAGAACGGCGTCGTCCAGGACAAGCTCTTCCTGCCGGGCCTGCTGAAGCTGAAGCGCCTGATCGACGGCGGGTTCTTCGGGCGGATCCTGTCGATCCGGGGCGAGTTCGGCTACTGGGTGTTCGAGGGCGACTGGCAGGACGCCCAGCGCCCGTCGTGGAACTACCGCGCCGACGACGGCGGCGGGATCGTGCTCGACATGTTCCCCCACTGGGCCTACGTGCTGGAGAACCTGTTCGGCTCGGTGACCTCTGTCTACGCCCACGTCACGACCCACATCCCCGAGCGCTGGGACGAGCGCGGCCGGCCGTACAAGGCGACCGCCGACGACGCCGCCTACGCGGTGTTCGAACTCGACGGCGGCGTGGTCGCGCAGATCAACTCGTCGTGGGCGGTCCGGGTGAACCGCGACGAACTGGTGGAGTTCCAGGTCGACGGCACCCACGGCAGCGCGGTCGCGGGCCTGCGGAACTGCCGCGTCCAGCACCGCAGCGCCACCCCGAAGCCGGTCTGGAACCCCGACCTGCCCGCGACGGCGCGGTTCCGTGACGGCTGGCAGGAGGTACCCGACAACGCCGAGTTCGACAACGGCTTCAAGATCCAGTGGGAGCAGTTCATCCGCCACGTGGTCGACGACGCGCCCTTCCCCTACACGCTGCGCTCGGGCGCGCGCGGCGTCGAACTCGCCGAACTCGGCCTCCGCTCCGCCGCCGAGGGCCGCCGGATCGCGGTGACCTCGTGAAAAGCTTCCAAAGCCGGGTCGTGTACGCCGCCGCGCACGTCGTGGCCGATCCCCTCGCCGACAACACGCCGGGCAGACCGGCGGTCGTCGACTGGGAGGCGACGCTGCGCTTCCGGCGGCACCTGTGGTCCCACGGATTCCGCGTCGCCGACGCCATGGACACCGCGCAGCGCAACGCCGGCCTCGACTGGGCCGCGACCCGGGAGCTGATCAGGCTGAGCGCGGCGGAGGCCCCCGGGCTCGTGGCGTGCGGCGCCGGAACCGACCAGCTGACCGGCCCCTGCGACCTGACCGACGTCCTCGACGCCTACCTGGAGCAGATCGCCGTCGTTCAGGAGGCCGGCGCCGGTGTGATCATCATGGCGTCCCGTCAGCTGGCCGCCCTCGCGCGGCATCCGGAGGACTATCACACGATCTACGGCCGTCTGCTGGCCGAGGTCGAGCGCCCGGCGATCCTGCACTGGCTCGGCGAGATGTTCGACCCGAATCTGACGGGCTACTGGGGTTCCCGCGACGTCGAGAAGGCGACATTCGAATTCCTGACGTTGGTCAGGGAGAACGCCGCCAAGATCGAGGGCGTGAAGGTCTCGCTGCTCGACGAGGACCACGAGATCGCCCTCCGCGCCGCCCTCCCCGAGGGGGTCCGCCTCTATACCGGCGACGACTTCAACTACCCGTCCCTGATCAAGTCGGGCTCCCACGCGCTGCTCGGCATCTTCGACGCCATCGCCCCCGCCGCCTCGGCCGCCCTCACCGCCCTCGACGAGGGCGACCTGGCCGAATACGACCGCATCATGGCCCCCACGGTCGACCTGTCGAGGAAGATCTTCGAGGCCCCCACCTTCCACTACAAGACCGGCCTCGTCTTCCTGGCCTGGCTCAACGGCCACCAAGACGCCTTCACCATGATCAACGGCGCCCAGTCGGCCCGGTCACTCCCCCACCTGATCGAGGTCCACCGGCTGGCCGGCCGCGCCGGCCTGATCGCCGACCCCGACCTCGCCGCCGCCCGCCTGCGCTCCCTGAAGGCGGTGTACGGCCAGTGACCCTGTCCCTGAACCAGTGGACGACCAAGCGCTGGACCGTCCGCGAGGCGGTCGAGGGTTGCGCCCGGCACGGCGTCGAGGCCATCGGCCTGTGGCGCCAGAACGTGGCCGAACAGGGCCTGACCGAATCGGTGAAACTGGTCCGGGACGCCGGCCTGAGGGTCTCGTCCCTCTGCCGGGGCGGCTTCCTGACCGGCGACGACGCCCTCGACGACAACCGCCGCGCCATCGACGAGGCGGCGGCCCTGGAAGCGTCGTGCCTGGTCATGGTCGTCGGCGGCCTCCCGGGTGTGGTCCCCGGCCAGCCACCGGGCGACATTTCCAGAGACCTCCCCGCCGCACGGGCCAAGGTCGCGGAGTCGCTAGAGGTCCTCGCCCCCTACGCCGCCGCGGCGGGTGTGCGTCTGGCGCTCGAACCCCTCCACCCCATGTACTGCGCCGACCGGGCCGTCCTGTCCACCCTGAAACAGGCCAACGACCTGGCGGAGCCGTTCGACGACGTCGGGGTCGTGGTCGACACCTTCCACGTGTGGTGGGACCCGGAGGTCCTCACCGAGATCGCCCGTGCCAAGATCTTCAGCTACCAGGTCTGCGACTTCCTCACGCCTCTTCCCGCCGACGTCCTCCTGGGCAGGGGAATGATGGGCGACGGCGTGATCGACTTCGCGCCTCTGACCGAAGCGGTCCTGAAGGCCGGCTACGACGGCGACATCGAGGTCGAGATCTTCAACGCCGACATCTGGGCGAGGGACCCCGACGAGGTCCTGGCGGAAATGATCACCCGCTACGAACGACTGATCGCACCCACTCCTGAGCCCCGGGGATGACCTCCTCCAGCGGCTCGACCTCGGGGTGCCAGGCCTTCTCCCACTCCAGCGACATCCACCCGGGATAGCCGCGAAGCAGCTCACCGATGACGTCGAGCGGCACCTCACCGAGGCCCATCGGCCGGGGCGTGGTGCCGACGGCGTCCTTGATCTGGACGTACGCGAGATGAGGTGCCAGCGCCGTCATCGTGTCGGCCGGGGCCTCCCCGTTCCGCCACGGATGCAGGATGTCCCAGATGGCCCCGGCTGCGTCGGGCCGCCCGAACCGATCGAGCAGGTCGCCCACGGCCGCCCCGGTGGCCATGTGGTCATGGGTCTCGATCAGCACCCGGGCGCGGGTCTCCCCCGCGACGGCGGAAAGCCGCCTCAACGCGGCGTCGACCGCCAGACCCCCGGGAAAGACCCGGACCCCCATCGCCCCGAACTCATCGGCGAGAGCCAGCTGCTCCCGGAGGGCCTGGATCACCGGCGCGTCAGGCCCCGGCTTGGCGATCCGCACATAGCCACAGAGCGCGACCACCTCGATCCCCTGAAGATCGCCCTCCAGCGGCATGTCCTCATGGAGCCGCAGCTCCAGCCCGTCGACCCCATGACGAACGGCCACCTCGACGGCGTCGGACAGGGACGCCCCCGGCAGCCCGAGGGTACTGATCGCGAATCTCATCGGGACCGCACGCTCTCCCTGATCACGACTTCACCTTCGACGTGGACAACCGACGGCCCCTCTTCCTCGCCCAGGGCCAGGGCGACCGCCCGCGCCCCCAGATCGGCCAGCGGCAGCCGGACCGTCGTCAGCGCCGGAACCAGGTCACGCAGCGTCGCGATGTCGTCGAACCCGGCCAGCGAGATGTCCTCGGGCACCCGGATCCCCCGCTCCCGGAACGCCGCCAGCGCGCCCACGGCCATCACGTCGTTGACCGCGAACACGCAGGTCACCCCCTGCCTGATCGACGCGGCGGCGGCATGACCCCCGTCTCGGTCGAACGGCCCATGGATGATCTGCGGCGACAGCCCGGGAAGGGTCCCCGCGAACCCCTCGCACCGGTCGACCGCCGTGATCAGCCGGGGCGGCCCGGCGAGGACGGCGAACTCCCGGTGCCCCATGGCCAGCAGCGCCTCCGCCAGCGCGGCGGCACCCGAACGGTTGGCCACCGCGACGGTGTCCGTACCGAGGAGATCCTGGCCGATGACCGCGACCCGGCCGCCTCCGGCCTGGTAGCGGTCCAGTTCGGTCCGCAGCCCGGCGGCCGACGGGTCGTCCATCCGCGACCCCGCGAGGATCACCGCCCGCGCCCGCTGCGCCCCCAGCGTGGACACGTAGGCGATCTCCTTCACCGGATCCCGGTGCGTCGTCCCGACCATGACGACCATCCCGCGGGACTCCGCCGCCCGCACCGCCCCGTCGGCGATCGCCGCGAAATAGGGGTCGACGAGGTCGTGGACGACGAGCCCGATCACGTTCCCCGCCCCACGGGCGAGGGTCTGGGCCGCCACGTTCGTGCGATAGCCCAGTTCGGCCGCCGCCTGTTCGACCTTGGCACGCAGCCCCGCCCCGACCTGCCGGGCGCTCCCGTTCAGGACGCGTGAGGCGGTCGCGAGGGACACGCCGGCGTGTCGTGCGACGTCTTCGAGCGTGACCACGAGTGACAACCCTCCCGGAAAGCGGTTTCCAGTATCGCCTACCCCTGGTCGGAGTTCACCAGACCCCAGGTGGCCGAGGCGAAGACGATCTCATCATCCTGGGAGGAGGCGGCGCGACGCGAGAGCGCCCGCAGCGCCGCCCGGTAGTGGGCGGCCGCGGCGGGCCCGTCCCCGAGGGCGTCGCAGGCGTCGCCGAGATCGCGGTGGATCTTCGCGACCTTCGGGTCAGGCCCGTCGGCGCCGAGCGCGTCGCGAACATCGGCGAAGCAGGTCCGGGCCCTCTCCGCGTTGGCGGGCCGGTCGCCTTCCAGCCGGTGCAGGTAGGCGCGGCCGAGATCCCACCGGACCGTCATCTCGTCGAAGGCGACCAGCGGCTTGTCGTCCCGGGGCGCGGGCCCGGCGAGCAGCGCCTCCGCCCGCGCGATGAACTGTTCGGTCTGCTCGCCGGGGTCGCGGGCGCTCTGCTGGGTGTAGAGCAGCACGGTGATCGTCTCCAGGGCCCGCCGCACCCCGCGGTCGTCGCCGAAGGACTCGCGGACCCGGTCGGCGTGCAAGCCGGAAAGGCGGGTGAAGTCGCGCCGCTCCTGTCTGCTGTCGGTCATGGCGGTCAGTTCGCTGTAGGCGAGGACGAGCATGACGCGCGGGTCGGGACTGCGCTCCCCGGTCAGATCGGTGCGGCTGAGGCCGGATTCCAGCAGTTCGACGCCTCGCCTAAGCCCGGCCTCCTCCTGCTCCCCGTGGGGACGGCCCTGTTCCCGGACGACCAGGGCCATGCCGAGGTTGGTGCAGGCCCGCGCCCAGTGGTCGGCGGCGCCGATCGGGGTGAGCACGGTGAGGGCCGCCTCCCCCGCCGCGATCGCCCGGGCGACGTCGGCCTCTCCCGGGGAGCGCCGCGCCAGGTGGGCGGCCGCGAGATTGCCCTGGGTGATGGCCGTCCCGAGCGGATCGGCGGCACGTTCGGGCACCCGCAGAGCCGCTTCGAACGCCGCGACGGCCGCCGGCGCGTCGTCGGGATCCGCCCCGGCCAGGAGAGCGGTGCCGAGGTTGTGCAGGGCGCCGCCCCGGTATTCGCCGTGGGTGCCCGGAGCCGCGCGGTCGAGCAGTTCCTGGTAGAGCCTGACGGCCTCTCGCAGGCTCCCCTCTTCGTCGGCTGTCACCAGCTCCGTGGCCCGGTGGTAGAGCGCGGCGATCTCCGGATCGGTCCGGCCCGTCCCTGGCTCGTCGAGCTCGGCCAGCCGCCGCCGGGCGATCACGAGGCTACCCTCGGTCCGCGCCCGGAGCCCCGCCTCGCTTGCCTGATCCCTGACCTCCAGCGCCGTCAGGTAGGCGGCGACGGCCGCCCGCAGATTGTCACGCGGAGATCCGCCCCTGAGGCTCTGGCAGGCGTCGCCCATGGTCTGGTGGGTGACGCCCCAGGCGCGCCGGTCGGTCTCGGGAGACTGCACCTCGGCCGCGGCCTTCGCCGTTTCGAGCGCCTTTTCCGCGTCCTCGGAAAGCAGGTGGATTCCGGCCAGGTTGCCCAATGTGAGCCCGAGCAGCCGACGATCGCCGACACCCGTCCGGCCGCTCAGGAAACGCGCTCCTTCCTCGTATGCGGCGCGGGCGTTCTGACGATTCTCCAGCGGGTCGCCGTTCACGCGTTCCTGGAAACTGATGCCGAGCTCATAGAGGAGCCCGCCGATGAGCTCCGTTTCCGCCGGACCGGAAATCGCCCGCAGTGCCGCCGCGAAACAGGAGATCGACCGGTCGATGTTCTCCGCCCGATCGCCGTGGGGGAGCTGTGCGAGCTGCAGACCCATGTCGTAGAGCTCGGGCACGGAGTATGCGTCTTCGAGATTCATGTCCATCCGTCCGGCGAAGATGTCAGGATTTTTACGATAGCCGGAGAAAGGGAAGCATCTGTGGGAACCGTGCTGACGATGAGCGTGAGCGAGGCTCTGATTCTGGAGCTGCGAGAACCGGACCATCCCGTTTTCCGGGTGGAGGTTCCGTTTCCGAATGTGCCGATCGGCCCATCGGACCACAGCGAAATACGCTGGTATTTAGAAGATTTCCGGATATATCCGGATAATCCCGCTCCCATCATCGCCGCCCGGACTTCGGCCCGCCTCGTCGAACTCGGCGAGGAGCTCTTCACCTCGATCTTCCACGCGTCCGGCGAGGCCCGCGCGCTGTGGGCCGCGGCCCGACGTTCACTGAGCGAGCTGCGGGTGGAGATCGGCACGCAGGTGAACGACCGGATCCCCCTTCCGCTGGAACTGCTCAGGGACCCCGCCGACGGCACCCGCCTCGCGCTGGCGGCGGAGTCGTTCGCCCACGTGGCCGACGGTCGCGCCGGAGCCGAACCGGTCGACGGGGTCCTGCGGGTGCTGCTCGTGGTGTCCCGTCCCCGACTCGGGCGGGACGTCTCCTACCGGTCCATCGGCGCCCACCTGGTGCGCCTGGGCGAACGCCATCCCGGCCTCACGGTGCAGGTGCTGCGTCCGCCGACCTTCGAGGCGCTGCGCGAGCGGCTGGAGGCCGCGCGGTCCCGGGGAGAGCCCTTCCACCTCGTGCACTTCGACGGGCACGGCGTCTTCGGCAAGCCCGGGGAGACCTTCCCCCAGGGGCGCATCGTGTTCGAGAAGCCCGGTTCCCCCGGCAACAGCGAGCTGGTGGACGGCACCGAACTCGGGCGACGGCTCGCCGCGTACGGCGTCTCCGTCCTGGTACTCAACGCCTGCGGTTCGGCCAAGACCGCCCACGCCTGGGAGATCGGCCGCGACGATTCCGGCGACCCCGCGCGGACGTTCGGCTCGCTGGCCCGCAACGCCCTGCTCGGTGGCCTGACCTCGGTCGTCGCCATGCGTTACGACGTCTACGTCGACGCCGCCGTCACCTTCACCTCGGCGTTCTACGAGGCCCTGCTGGCCGGCGGAGACCCCGGCGCGGCCACGACGGCCGGGCGGACGGCCCTCGCCCCGGCGCGCGGGCCCGGCCTCCCCCAGGACGACTGGCTGGTGCCCGCTCTCTACCAGCGAGGGCCGGGCGCCCGCCTGCCGCGCGCCGCCAGGGACTCCGCGCCGGCCGAGACCGGAGCCGAGGTCCTCGGGCGCGACGGGACCACGATCGCCTTGGACCGCGCCTTCGACCGTGCTCCCGTGGTCGTCCTGCACGGGCCGATCGGCGCCGGGAAGACCACGGCGGCCCTGGACTTCGCCCGCTGGTACACCCGGACCGAGGGCGTGCCCGGCCCGGCCGTGCGAACGGTCCTCGGCGCCGCTCTCCCGGCCTCCGCCGGCCATGTGGGCCTGTGGATCTGGGACGACGCCGAGAAGGCCGCCGAGCCGGCCCGCCTGAAAGCGCTTCTGGACGCCGGCACCGCCACGAAGATCCTGATCGTCGGCCGGGATCCCGCGCGCTGGGCCGGAACCGGGGTGGAGCGCGTGCCGCTGCCTCCGCTGGACCGGCCCTCCTGTCTCGCGCTGGCCCGTTCCCTCGCTCCGGACGCCGAGGCGGCGACCGTGGAAGCCGCCGCCGCGGCGTGCGAGGGTAACCCCCTGGCGCTCCGGCTCGCCCTCGACCCGGCGGCCGACCCGCCGCAGGCCCCGCCGATCGATCAGCGGTTCACCCCGGACGAGCGGGAGATCCTGGCGATCCTCACCCGGATGCGCGGCCACGTCCCGGTGGCTCACCTGACCCGGATCGCCGCCCGGCTGAGCCCGCCCGGACCCGGCTACGACGACGTGGCCGCCCTCCTCGACCGGGCCGCCGACATGGGCCTGCTCGCCCGCCACCCCGGCGATCTGTTCACCCTCCACCCGCTGCTGCCCCGCTGGATCGCCGTCGAAGACGCCGCGCGGGCCAGGATCGACGCGGCCGTGGTCGCCGAGTACGACGGCTACGGCCACGCGCTGTTCGCGAACGTCGTCATGGGCTCACCGGAGCTCAAGTCGCTGATCGCGATCGAAGAACCGCAGTTGCTGTCCGCCCGGACGCTCGCGCTGGCCGGACCGGCCCCGGAAGCGGCCATCGGGCCGATGCAGGCGTTACGCCTGCTCTACGAGCACCAGGGCCGTACCGGCAGCTGGGCCGGGCTTCTCGCGGACCTCGTGCCGGGCCTGCTGTCTCCCGACACCTTCCTTCCGCACGACCACCTCGCCTTCACCGACGACGCGAACCTGGTGATCCTGGCCGGCTACGGAGCCGCCCTCGCCTCGATCAGGCACGGCGGCGAACGGGCGGCTCAGGTCCGCGAGGCGTTCCGGCGGGGCAGGTCGGGTGAGGGTCAGCCGAGGAACACCGCAGTCGGGCTGCTCGACTCCACGGACCTGGCCGACCTGGTGCGGGTGGCCGACATCGCCCACTCGATCGGCGACGTCGTCCTGGAGGCGCGCGGCCTCGTCTCCATCGGCCACTGGCACCTGAACCAGCAGGACGCGGGAGCGCGGGAGGAGTTCCACGCCTTCGGCCACTTCCAGGAGGCCCTCGGACTGGCGGGCGACCGCGATTCCGACCTGGCCGCCCTGGCGCTCCAGGGACTCGCCTCCACCCGGATGCAGACGATGGAACGGCTGATGGCGGAGCATGTCCGGCGGTTGGTCGACGAGGGCGTCCTCAAACCCGGACGCATCACGGTGGACCTCACGAAGGAGGCCGCGGCGGCCGTCACCGACGCCGGACGGTACTACGAGCTCGCCCTGGGGCAGCTCGGGGACCGGGCCGACCGGGGGGCGA
Organism: Herbidospora mongoliensis; assembly: GCF_001570545.1. Classification (GTDB taxonomy): domain Bacteria; phylum Actinomycetota; class Actinomycetes; order Streptosporangiales; family Streptosporangiaceae; genus Herbidospora; species Herbidospora mongoliensis. The sequence goes on from NZ_BBXD01000011.1 coordinate 484,381, forward strand.
TCCTCCACCAGATCGGCACCATCCATGAGATGAGGGGCGACTTCGACCGGGCCTTGGCCCGCTTCCAGGAGGCGATCGCCCTGCATGTCGCTGCCAGTGACCGGTTCAAGGCGGCGGTGAGCCGGGCCGCCGTGGCCTACCTGCTGGCGCGCGCCGGGCGCGACGCCGACGCCCGGACCTACGGCGGGGCCGCTCTGGAGCAGCTGTCGGCGCTGCCGGGCGGGGAGGAGGAGGTCACCCGGTTGCGGTCCCTGCTGGCGAGTCTGGAATCAGGTGCCGCCGCGTCGCCATAGGATGCGCCGTTTCCCGGGCAGGATCTCCTGCTCGGCCGGGGGTTCGTCGTCGTCCTCCTCCGCTTCCGCGAGGGAGGGGGACCGCCTGCTGATGTCTCTCAGCTCACGACGGTTGCGGTCGAGGTCCTCTTCGGCCCACGAGCCCTGGTATCTGCCGTTCTCTCCCATGTTCACCTCTTCTGCTGTGTCTCGACGGCGGGTTGCCACCCCGGTCCGGGGACGACCACGGAGGCGGCCCACCGCACCCCTCGCCGCCGCCACCGCCTGCGGCTCGCGAAGACCTCCGCGTCCACTCGCAGGGAGACCCAGTCGCCGGCGGGCACGAAGAACGTGATCTCCTCCGCCATGGTCTCCTGGCCCTCGACCCAGGAGTGCCGGTCGAAGAGGCGCGCGATGCCCAGGTACCGCTCGGCGGGCGGCGAGACGGCGGTCCGGTCGGTGATGGTCCCGGCGTGGACCCTGACCACCTTGCCGTCGGGTTCCAGGCGGACGCGGGTGATGCCGCGGTTGGTCAGGGTCACGGTGCCGACGACCAGAGTGCCCTCAGGGCCGGTGAACAGGCTCGCCCGTGCCGTCAGTTCGGCGCGGGGCGCGAAGACCCGGCCCCTGACGAACTTGAAGTAGGCCCAGCCGCCCCCGATGAGGACGGCCACCGTCGTCGTCACCGTCTGCGCCGTCTCGACGACCGTCGGGGCGTCGTTCATCCGCGCTCCTCAGGGGGCATGTACGTATCGTGACATCTCTCAGCTTTCCGTGACACAGATATCGCGGACCCCGTGAGCCGTTATGGTTACTGGTGAGTAGCATTACAGGTGTCAGCCCACGCAAATAGGGAGATACCGTGCCCGCGTCACGTGAAGTCGTCTTCGTCGACGGCGTTCGCACGCCGTTCGGCAAGTCGGGGCCCAAGGGCCTCTACGCCGAGACCAGGGCGGACGATCTGGTCGTCCGTGTCATTCGCGAACTGCTGCGCCGCAACCCGTCCCTGCCGCCCGAGCGGGTCGACGAGGTCGCCATCGCGGCCACCACCCAGATCGGCGACCAGGGGCTCACCCTCGGGCGGTCGGCCTCGATCCTGGCGGGGCTCCCCAAGACCGTCCCCGGCTACTCCATCGACCGCATGTGCGCGGGCGCGATGACGGCCGTGACGACCGTGGCGGGCGGGATCTCCTTCGGCGCCTACGACGTCGCCATCGCCGGGGGCGTCGAGCACATGGGCCGCCACCCGATGGGTGAGGGCGTCGACCCCAACCCCCGGTTCCTGTCCGAGGGCCTGGTCGACGGGTCCGCCCTGATCATGGGCATGACGGCGGAGAACCTCCACGACCGCTACCCCGCGATCACCAAGCAGCGGGCCGACGCCTACGCCGTGCTCTCCCAGGAGCGCGCCGCCAAGGCCTACGCCGACGGGGTGATCCAGCCCGACCTGGTGCCGACGGCCACCCGCAAGGCGGCCGAGGGCTGGGGGCTGGCCACCACCGACGAGGCGATGCGGCCGGGCACCTCCATGGACGGTCTCGCGAAGCTCAAGACCCCCTTCCGGCCCCACGGCAACGTGACGGCGGGCAACGCCTCCGGCATCAACGACGGCGCCACCGGGTGCATCGTGGCCGCCGAGGACGTCGCGGCCGAGCTCGGGCTGACCGCCAGGATGCGGCTGGTCTCCTACTCCTTCGCCGGGGTCGACCCCGAGCTCATGGGTGTCGGGCCGATCCCCTCGACCGAGCGGGCGCTGCGGCTGGCCGGGCTGAGCATCGACGACATCGGCCTGTTCGAGATCAACGAGGCCTTCGCCGTGCAGGTGCTGGCCTTCCTCGACCACTTCGGCATCGCCGACGACGACGCCCGGGTGAACCCCTACGGCGGCGCCATCGCCTACGGCCACCCCCTCGCGTCCAGCGGCGTGCGGCTGATGACCCAGCTCTCGCGCAGCATGGCCGAGCGCCCCGACGTCCGGTACGGCATCACCACCATGTGCGTCGGCCTCGGCATGGGCGGCACCGTGATCTGGGAGAACCTGGCATGAGCGAGCTCGTCACGCACGCCCTCGTCCGCGACGTCGAACTCCCCTACGGCGCGGGCACGATGGCGCTGATCACCCTCGACAACGGCGAAGACCACACCAAGCCGAACACCTTCGGCGAGGGCGGTCTCAACGAGCTGAAGAACGCGCTCGACTCGATCGCGAAGCGCACGGACCTCGCCGCCGTCGGGGTCACCGGCAAGCCGTTCATCTTCGCGGTGGGGGCCGACCTCAAGGAGGCGGGCTCCATCTCGTCCCGGGAGCAGGCCCACGTGGTGGGTCAGCTCGGCCACTCCGTGTTCCGGCGGCTCGGCGAGCTGGGCATCCCGTCGTTCGCCTTCGTGAACGGCGCCGCGATGGGCGGCGGGCTGGAACTGGCGCTGCACGCCACGTACCGGACGATCTCCTCCGGTGCCCCGGCGGTCGCCTTCCCCGAGTGCTTCCTCGGGCTGGTGCCGGGGTGGGGCGGGACCTACCTCACGCCCCGGCTGATCGGGCCGGAGAAGGCGATCAAGCTGATCGTCGAGAACCCGCTGTCGCAGAACCGGATGATCAAGGGTCCCGAGGCCTACGGGCTGGGGCTCGCCGACGCGCTGTTCGAGCCGGCCGACTTCCTGGAGGAGTCGCTGCGCTGGGCCGCCAAGGTCGTCAACGGCGACGTCGTGGTCGACCGGCCGGGGCACGAGGCCGCCGACTGGGCGCCCGTCGTCGAGCAGGCCCGTCAGCTGGTGGACCTGAAGCTCCGGGGGGCGGCGCCGGCGGCGTACCGGGCACTGGAGCTCATCGAGAAGGCGCGCACCAGCGACCGCGACACCGGTTTCGCGGCCGAGGACGACGTGCTCGCCGACCTCATCATGAGCGACGAGCTGCGCGCCGGGCTCTACGCCTTCGACCTGACCCAGCGCCGCGCCAAGAAGCCGGCCGGGGTGCCCGCGGTGCCGCCGCGCGCGATCACCAAGATCGGCGTGGTCGGCGCGGGGCTGATGGCCTCGCAGTTCGCGCTGCTGTTCGCGCGGCGGCTGCAGGTTCCCGTCGTGCTGACCGACCTCGACCAGGAACGCGTCGACAAGGGCGTCGGCTACGTGCATGCTGAGGCCGACAAGCTCCAGGCCAAGGGGCGGATCACCGCCGACCAGGCCACCCGGCTGAAGAAGCTGGTCACCGGGTCGCTGACCAAGGAGGCGTTCGCCGACGCCGACTTCGTCATCGAGGCCGTGTTCGAAGACCTGAAGGTCAAGCAGACGGTGTTCGCCGAGGTCGAGGAGGTCGTCTCCGACACCTGCGTGCTGGCGACCAACACCTCTTCGCTGTCGGTCAGCGAGATGGCCTCCCTGCTGCGGCACCCCGAACGGCTCGTCGGGTTCCACTTCTTCAACCCGGTCGCGGTCATGCCGCTGCTGGAGATCGTGCGCGGCGAGCAGACCGACGACGCCACCGTCGCGACCGCGTTCACCGTGGCCAAGACGCTGCGCAAGTCGGCCGTGCTGGTCAAGGACGCGCCCGCGTTCGTGGTCAACCGGCTGCTCACCCGGTTCATGGGCGAGGTGCTGGCCTCGGTCGACACGGGCACCTCGGCCGACGTCGCCGACCACGCGCTCGACGGGCTCGGCCTGCCGATGACGCCGTTCACGCTGCTCAAACTGGTCGGCCCGGCGGTCGCGCTGCACGTCGCCGAGACGATGAACACCGCCTATCCCGACCGGTTCGCGGTCTCGGCCGCGCTGGCGACGATGGTCTCCACCGGCGGCGACACGCTGTACCCGGGGCCGGGCGAGGTGTCGAACGCCGGGCAGGTGCGCGACCGGGCGCTGCGCGGGCTGGCGGAGGAGATCCGGATCATGCTCGACGAAGGGGTCGTGGCGGCGGCGCAGGACATCGACCTGTGCCTGATCCTCGGCGCGGGCTGGCCGTTCCACCTGGGCGGCATCACGCCCTACCTCGACCGGACCGGTGTCTCCGAGGCGGTCAACGGAGCCCGTTTCCTCCCTTAAGCTCCCGTGCTGTGCGGGAACTGCTGCTCGGAATCGGTCTCGGCCTGGGCGCCGGGGTCGCGCCGGGCGCGCTGCTCGGCCTGGTCATCACCGCGAGCCTTCGCGGGGGTTTCCCGGCCGGGCTGCGCATGGCGTGCGTGCCGCTGCTGTCGGACCTGCCCGTCGTGGTGCTCTCGATCGTGCTCGCGGGCGCGCTCCCTTCCGCCCTGCTGCGTGGTCTGTCCGTAGCCGGCGGTCTGTACGTCGTCCACCTCGGCTACGAGGCGTTCTCCAGTTCTCGCACGGCCACCCTGCCCACGCCCGGCGAGAAGGTGCCCGCCCAGATGGGCAAGGGCGTGCTGGTCAACCTGCTGAACCCGCACCCGTGGCTGTTCTGGATCACCGTGGGCGGGCCATCGGTCGTGGCGGCCTGGGAGACCGGTCTTTCAGCGGCCGCCGCTTTCCTCGCCGGCTTCTATCTCCTGCTCGTCGGCTCGAAGGTGATCCTCGCCGCGCTCGTCTCCGCGGGCAGGCACAGGCTGAGCCCACGCGCCTACCGGCTCACCCTGGCCGCGAGCGGACTCCTGCTGGCCGGGGCGGGGGTCTGGTTGATCATCCAAGGCGTGACCGGATAGCCGCTGGGCAGAGTGTCGTGATGTTCGATGCCGTGGACCAGATTCTCGAATGGCTGACCACCCAGAGCCCCGCCCTCGTCGCCCTCGTCATTCTCTTGTACGTCGCCCTGGAAGGCCTGCTGCTCATCGGGGTGATCGTGCCTGGTGACCTGTCACTGATCATCGCGGGGACCACGGTCGACAGCGTCGCGGAGGGCCCGCTGGTGGTCGCGGGCGGGCTGGGCGGGGTCGCGGTGAGCGCGTTCTCCGGCCACTGGATCGGGAAGCACTTCGGCCCTCGCATCCGCGCGGGCAGGGTGGGCCGCTGGGTCGGCGACCAGAAGTGGAAGCAGGCGGAAGAGGTGCTCAACGGCAGCGGCTGGCTGATCGCGCTGACCTATTTCGTGCCGGGACTGAACGCGCTGACCCCCGTCTTGGCCGGGATCCTCGACATGCCGCGCCGCCGGTTCGGCTTCTGGGCCATGCTCGGCGGCGCGGTCTGGGTCGTCGGCTACGTCACCATCGGCGCGGTCGCCGGGGAGGCGGCCCGCCAGAACGAGGGGCTGATCATGCCGATCGCGGCCGGGGTCGCGGTGGTCGCGGCCACGATCGGCTTCGTGATGAAGAAGGTCCTGGCCAGACGAGACACGGACGGCCGCGGGCCGGCCGAGTCTCGCGTGGTGAATCCGGAGAAGCGCTAGAAGTCGACCGCGGTCCGGCGCCGCAGCGCGTCGGACAGCTCGCCCGCCAGGTCGATCGCGGTGAGCCCCGCGTCGGCCATGATCTTCGGCCGCTTGGCGTGGTCGAGGAACTCCTGGGCCAGCCCGAAGTTCCGCACCGGCACGTCGATGTCGTGGTCGCGCAGCAGCCGCGACACGGCGTCGCCGACCGCGCCGACGCGGCCGTTGTCCTCGACCACCGCGACCAGCTTGTGGGCCGAGGCGAGCAGGGTCAGCGACTCGTCGAGCGGCTTGACCCAGCGCGGATCGACCACCGTGGCGGAGACGCCCTGGGCGGCCAGCAGCCCGGCGGCGTCGAGGCACATCTCGGCCATCGGGCCGACCGCGACGATCAGCACGTCGGGCTCGCCCTCGCCCTCGTGGAGCAACTCCATCGTGCCGACCTGGCCGACCGCCTCGACCTCTTTGACCAGGCCGCCCTTGGGGAAACGCACCACGGTCGGGCCGTCGGTGACCGCGAGCGCCTCGCCGAACAGCTCGCGCAGCCGCACCGCGTCGCGCGGCACCGCGACCTGGAGGCCCGGCACGACCTGGAGGATCGACAGGTCCCACATGCCGTTGTGGCTGGCGCCGTCGTCGCCGGTCACCCCGGCCCGGTCGAGCACCACGGTCACCGGGAGCCGGTGGAGCGCGACGTCCATCAGCAGCTGGTCGAAGGCGCGGTTGAGGAACGTCGCGTAGACGGCGACGACCGGCTTCAGGCCGCCGACGCACAGGCCCGCCGCACTGGTGAACGCGTGCTGCTCGGCGATGCCGACGTCGAAGATGCGGTCGGGGTAGAGGGCGGCGAAGTCGGCCAGGCCGGTGGGGTGGAGCATCGCGGCCGTGATGGCGACCACGTCGGGACGCTCGGCGCCGACGCGGACCATCTCGTCGCTGAACACGTTGGTCCAGCCGAGCTGCTTGGGCCGCTCCTCGCCGGTGACGATGTCGAACGGCTGCGGCGCGTGGAAGCAGTCTTCGTCGTGGTTCTCGGCCGGCTCGTAGCCCTGGCCCTTCTTCGTCACCACGTGGACGATGACCGGGCCGCCGTAGGCCTTCGCCTTGCGCAGCGCGGCCTCCATCGCGGGCTCGTCGTGGCCGTCGATGGGGCCGACGTATTTGATGCCGAGGTCCTCGAACATGACCTGCGGGGCCAGGACGTCTTTGAGGCCCTTCTTGATGCCGTGGAGGGTGTCGTAGAGGACCGGCACGTTGCCGAAGCGGTCTTTCACGAACTCCAGGACCTGCTCGTAGCTCTGGGTCACGCGCAGCTTCGACAGATGGGTGGCCAGGCCGCCGATCGTCGGGGAGTAGGAGCGGCCGTTGTCGTTGACCACGATGACCAGCGGCAGGTCTTTGGTCAGCGCGATGTTGTTGAGGGCCTCCCAGGCCATGCCGCCGGTGAGGGCGCCGTCGCCGATGACCGCGACGACCGTGCGGTCGCTGCCGGTCAGGCGGAACGCCTTGGCGATGCCGTCGCCCCATGAAAGGGCGGTGGAGGCGTGGGAGTTCTCCACGATGTCATGGGCCGACTCGGCCCGGCTCGGGTAGCCCGACAGGCCGCCCTCCTGGCGCAGGCCGTCGAACTGGTCGGCCCGGCCGGTCAGCATCTTGTGGACGTAGGACTGGTGCCCGGTGTCCCAGACGATGCGGTCGTGGGGCGAGTCGAAGACCCGGTGGAGGGCGATGGTCAGCTCGACCACCCCGAGGTTGGGACCGAGGTGGCCGCCGGCCTTCGAGTTCGCGACGGAGCGGACCAGCAGGTCGCGGATCTCCTCGGCGAGCCGGGGCAGCTCGCTCGCGTCGAGTGCTTTGAGGTCGGTCGGTCCGCTCAGGGACTCCAGAAGGCCCACTGCGATTCCTTTCCCGTTCGCCGTCGAACAGTAGGAGTGTAGTTCGACAATGCCCGGCTTCCGGATCCAAGGCCTGGGGAATCCCTTTACGGGTGGTTGGCTTGTCCCGTACTCTCCTGGATTCGTGCGAAAAATCATCTCCTTACTAGTCGCGGGCTTGGTCGCGCCTCTTCTGGCGCCCGGAACGGTCCACGCACGGCCTGTTCCGACCGGACTGTCCGCTCTGACGAACAACCCGATCTACACGACCGGCAAGCTGCCGGTCCGGTCGTGTCCCGAATACGCCGAGGAGATCCCCGACTACCTGACCGCGCAGAACTACCTGCGCGAGGGCGCGCTGTGCCTGGACGCCACCTGGACGTCCTACTTCAAGAAGGCCAAGCTCCCGTTCCGCAAGCCGAGCATGGAGTTCATCCACAAGTCGACCGTCAAGACCCGCGCGTGCGGCAGCATCGACGGCTTCTGGGGTGGCGCGTACTGCCAGCAGACGCAGGGCATCGTCGTCCTGGTCGACGGCTGGATGCTCGAGTACGAGGGCACGCCTTTCCTCTTCTATGTGCTGGCGCACGAATACGGCCACCACGTCCAGCAGCGGGCCGGGATCATCAAGGCCCACGACAAGCTGACCCCCAAGGACACCAAGAAGGCCTACCGCTGGCACGCCCGCCTCGAACTGCAGGCCGACTGCCTGTCCGGGGCGTATCTGCGCAGCATCTGGGCCTCCACGGGACGCGACTCCTACGACTGGAAGGAGTTGCTGACCTACATCAAGGAGGACATGGGGGACCCCGTGCACGGCACCGGTAAGAGCCGGGCGGCATGGACGGACAGAGGCTTCAAGGCGGGTTCGCCGAGCGCCTGCAACACCTACAAGGCCCCGGCCTCACAGGTGGCCTGACCTGCGGTGCGGCGGTCATCCACGGGGGGTGACCGCCGTAAATATCCGTATTTACCCGACTTTACTCGTTCATAAGACCTGGTTTATGGTCTTCCACACCATGCGAATTCCCCTGATCGCACTGGCCTCCGGCGTGCTCTCCGTCCTCGTCGTGACGGGCTCCGCCGCCCAGGCCACCTCCTCTCCCCCGCCCCTGGCCGCCGCCCCGTCCGGTCTGGCCGCCCCGGCCCCACCGGCCGCGCCGGCCGCCGCCGCGCAGCGCGGGTTCCCCACGGTGCTGACGAAGAACAGGCTCTACCGTTCGGGCGCCGTCGACTCGTTCACCTGCTCCCCCGGCGAGCCACGCGCGGGCAGCGCGAACTCGCTGAAGACGTACCTGCTGAAGGTCGCGCGGTGCGTGAACCTGATGTACGCCCGGCAGTTCAAGGCGGCCGGGATGAGCTACCGGGTGCCGAAGATCGTGATCCGCGCCACCGGCGCCAGGACGCCGTGCGGCAAGCTCACCAACACCTACACGGCGCACTACTGCACCGCCTCGCAGACCATCTACCAGATCCTGCCGAAGTCCACGATCCGCAACCCGTGGGGCCTGACGCTGGCCAAGACGATGGCCCACGAGATCGGCCACCACGCGCAGCAGCGGGCCGGGATCGTCCCGGCGTTCAACCAGCTCTACGCGCAGGCGCGCACCAAGACCGCCCGCAACTACCTGAACCACCGGGTCGAGCAGCAGGCCGAATGCATGGCCGGGGTCTTCCTCGGGTCGGTGCAGGAGAGCCTGCCGGTCGTGTTCGAGGAGTGGGACCAGGTCGTCGACTGGGCCGCCAAGCACGCCACGGACACCGTCCACGGCAAGGGCCGCAACCAGGCCTTCTGGCTCGAGCGCGGCTACGATTCGCAGTCGTTCGCCTCGTGCAACACGTGGTCGGCGCCCAACGCCAGGGTCGCCTGACCCTCCCGTCGCGGACGATCCGGTACGGGAGCGGTTGTCTATCCTGAGGGGATGGCGCCCTCCCGTACCGAACCGGATCTGTCGTTCCTGCTCGACCACACCAGCCATGTGCTGCGCACCCGGATGGCGGCGGCGCTGGCCGAGATCGGGCTGACCGCGCGGATGCACTGCGTGCTGGTGCACGCCCTGGAAGAGGAGCGCACCCAGATCCAGCTCGCCGAGATCGGCGACATGGACAAGACCACGATGGTGGTCACGGTCGACGCCCTGGAGCAGGAGGGCCTGGCCGAACGACGGCCGTCGAGCACCGACCGCCGGGCCCGGATCATCGCGGTGACCGAGCGGGGCGCCGAGGTCGCCGCCCAGAGTCAGCGCATCGCCGACCGCGTCCACCGCGAGGTCCTCGACGCCCTTCCCGCCGACGGGGCCAAGACCCTGGTCCGCCTGCTGACTCACCTGACAGAAGGTCATCTGGCCACCCCCGTCGAAGCGCCCCAGGGCGCGCGGCGGGCCCGGCAGCGCGTCGCCCGATAATCGTCTACAACAAAACTATCTGCTACGGTCGTTTCTGTTCCCCCATGAACAGGAGACGACCATGTCCCGTTGGCTCGCATTGGCGGTGCTGTCCGCCGCCATGCTGATGACGATCCTCGACGGCAGCATCGTGACCGTGGCGCTGCCCGCCATCCAGCACGACCTCGGCTTCTCCTCGGCCGACCTGAGCTGGACCGTCAACGCCTACCTGATCCCCTTCGGCGGGTTGCTGCTGCTGTCCGGGCGGCTGGGCGACCTGATCGGCCGCAAACGCGTGTTCCTGGCCGGCAACGTCGTGTTCGTCGCGGCGTCCCTGCTCGCCGGGCTGGCCGACAGCCCGGGTCTGCTGATCGCCGCCCGGTTCCTGCAGGGCGCCGGCAGCGCGCTGGCCTCGTCGGTCGTGCTGGGCATCCTGGTGACGATGTTCACCGAGCCCGCCGAGCGGGCCAGGGCCATCGGCGTGTTCAGTTTCACCGGCGCGGCCGGGGCCTCCATCGGGCAGGTGGTCGGCGGCGTGCTCACCGACGCCCTCGACTGGCACTGGATCTTCTTCATCAACGTGCCGATCGGGCTGGCCACGATCCTGCTCGCGATCCGGGTGCTGCCGTCGGAACGCGGGGCCGGACTGGCCGCCGGGGCCGACGTCGCCGGCGCGGTCCTGGTCACCGGCGGCCTGATGCTGGGCGTCTACACCGTGGTCGGGATCGAGCAGCGCGGCGGCGGGCAGAGCCTCGTGTCCGGCGCCGTGGCGCTCCTGCTGCTGGCCGGGTTCTTCCTGCGGCAGGCGACCGCGCGCACCCCGCTGATGCCGCTGCGCGTGTTCCGGTCCCGCAACGTGTCGGGCGCCAACGTGGTGCAGATCCTGGCGCTGGCGGCGATGTTCGCCTTCCAGATCCTGGTCGCCCTGTACATGCAGCGGGTGCTCGGATACGGCGCGCTCGCCACCGGGCTGGCCATGCTGCCCGCCGCCGTCGCCATCGGCGGGGTGTCGCTGTTCGTCTCGGCCCGGCTCAACAACCGGTTCGGGGCCCGGACGGTGCTGCTCGCGGGGCTGGTGCTGCTGGCGGCCGCGATGGGATGGCTGACCCGCGTGCCGGTCGAGGCGGACTATGTCACCGACCTGCTGCCGGTGATGCTGCTGATCGCCGGTGGCGGACTGGTGCTGCCCGCGCTGACGAACCTCGGCATGTCGGACGCCGGGGAGGACGACGCCGGACTGGCCTCGGGCCTGTTCAACACCACGCAGCAGATCGGCATGGCCCTCGGTGTGGCGGTGCTGTCGACGCTGGCGGCGGGGCGGGCGGGGAGCCTGCTCGGGGCGGGTACGCCGGAACCGGTCGCGCTGACCGAGGGATTTCGGCTGGCGTTCACCGTCGCGGCGGGGCTGCTCGTGGTGGCCTTCGTCGTGGCCTTCACGGTGCTGCGCCCGGCTAGCCACTCATCCGCGCGAGGACCTCGAGCGGGTCGGCGAGTACCTTCGTGAAGGCGAGTTCGGCGGCCCCCACCAGCGTCGCGTCGTCGCCCAGTTCCGAGGTCCGCAGCCGCAGCGTCTCCCGCAGCGCGGGATGGGTGGCCAGGTTGAGGCGGCTGCGGACCTGCGCGGCCGAGCCGAGGTAGATCTCGCGCAGCGTGCCGCCGAAGATGACGACCTCGGGGTTGAAGACGTTGACCAGGTTGGAGACGCCGATGCCCAGCCAGTCGCCCACCCGGTGGAGCGCGTCCTGCGCGATTATGTCGCCGCGGTCGGCCGCCTCGACGACCGCGTGGATGCCGTCGCGGCCGCGCCCGGCCGCCAGGCGGTGGATGCCGGAGCGGCTGGCCAGTTCGAGCAGCGCCCGTTCCCCCACCTCGGCCTCCAGGCAGCCGTGGGAGCCGCAGCCGCAGGCCCGGCCGCCGGGGTTGACGATCATGTGGCCGACCTCGCCGCCGTAACCGGCCGCACCGCCGAGGAGCTGGCCGTTGACCACGATGCCGCCGCCGATGCCGACGTCGCCGTGCAGGTAGACGATGTCACGGCAGCCCGCGCCGGTGCCGCGTGTGTGTTCGGCGAGAGCGCCCAGGTTGGCGTCGTTGCCGACGGTGACCGGCAGGCCGAGCGCCAGGCGCTTGGACAGCTCCTCGCCGAACGGGCCGTCTTCCATCTCCAGGTTCGGGCTGAACCGGACGACGCCGTCGGCCTTGCGCACCGCGCCGCAGAACGCCGCGGCCGCGCCGACGCAGACGGTGTCGGCTCTGGTCTTGCGGTGCATCTGGCGGGCGAACCCGGCCAGGGTGGCCACCGACTCGTTGAGGTCGAAGGCGCCGCGCGGGCGCACCGCCCAGCGGCGGTCGAGGATGACCCCGCCCAAACCGATGCGGGCGGCGACCAGCCGGTCGACACCCACGTCGAAGGCGAGCACGTAGACCCGCGAGGACTCGGGCCGGACCACCAGTGACGGGCGCCCGGCCCGGCCGGTCTCTCTGGGCAGTTCCTCGCGCACCAGACCGGCCGCGGTGAGGTCGGCCGTCAGCGCCATGATGGTGCTGCGGTTCAGCCCCATGCGGCTGGTCAGTTCGGCACGCGAGGTGGGACCACCGAGATGGACGTGTCGCAGCAGGGTCCCGAGGTTGTGCCTGCGGATCTCCTCCTGGGAGGGACCTGCGCGCAGCATGCGTCCTGCCTCTGGTGCCGGGGGGTCGTCGTTCGCGCCCACCCTATCGGCGGCCGGATGCCGACGCCCGCTTGCGGGAAAGGGCGTCCACGCCGGCCGCGAGCAGCAGCACCGCACCGGTGACCACGAACTTCACGCTGGAGCTGTAGCCCATCAGACCCATGCCGTTGATGACGACCGCGACGACCGCGCCGCCGAGGATCGCGTCGAGGGCCCGGCCCTTGCCGCCGAACAGCGACGTGCCGCCGATGACCGCGGCCCCGACCGCGAACAGCAGCACGTTGCTGCCGCCCGTGTTGGGGTCGACCGAGTTGGCCCGGGAGGCCGCCACGATGCCGCCGATGGACGCCATGAAGGAACAGATGACGAACGCGGAGATCTTGATCCGGTCGACGTTGATGCCGGCCCGGCGGGCCGCCTCGGCGTTGCCGCCGACGGCGTAGATGTGCCGCCCGAAGCGGGTGCGGCGCAGCACGAACGTCCAGACCAGCAGCAGCACCAGGATGATGGGCACCACGACCGGCACGCCCGTCAGGGAGATGACGCCGGGGTTGCGGCTGCGCTCCAGGTTCAGCACGTAGACCGCGAAGCCCGCGGCGACCGCGAGGGCGCCGACGCGGACGGCGACCAGCGACAGCGGGTCGGTGACCAGGCCGCGGGCCGCCCTGCGGCGGTTGTTGGCCAGCTGGAGCCCGGCGTAGCCGAGCACACCGACGACCACGAGCGCCCAGCCGAGCCACGGGTACATGTTCTCGTTGGCGACGGCCAGGATGACCGAGTCGCGGATCGAGATGTTGGTGCCCTCGTCGAGCAGGATCAGCACGACGCCCTGGAAGGCCAGGAACGCCGCCAGCGTCACCACGAACGACGGGATGCCCAGCTTGGCGACCAGCCAGCCGATGATCAGGCCGATCACCACGCCGATGACCATGGCGGCCAGCACGGCGGCGTACCAGGGCCAGCCCTCGTTGGTGAGGGTCACGCCCAGCACGGCCGCGCAGACCCCTGAGGCGAAGCCCGCCGACAGGTCGATCTCGCCCAGCAGCAGGACGAACACCAGGCCCATCGCGATGATGGTGACGCCCGCGCCCTGGGTGAAGAGGTTGGCGAAGTTGACCGGCGACAGGAACACCGGTGACAGGACCGCGAAGACCGTGCACAGCACGATCAGGCCGATGACCGCCGGAAGGGCGCCGAGTTCACCTCCGCGCACCCGATCCACGTAGTCACGGATCTGCTGACCGAACGCGGCGGGGGCCACGACGGCCTTCTCTTCCGGAGTGGCTGTGGTGGTCATGCGGTCGCTTCCTTGCCGTTCTGCAGGCCGAGCTCCCCGCTGCGCCCGGCCGTGATGAGCTCCACGATCTGGGAGTGGGTGACGTCGGAAGTCTTGACCTGGGCCGCCATCCGGCCGAGGTAGAGGGCGGCGATCCGGTCGGAGACCGCGAACACGTCGTTCATGTTGTGGGAGATGAGCACGACGGCCAGGCCTTTGTCGGCCAGGCGGCGTACCAGCTCCAGGACCTGCGCGGTCTGCGCGACGCCCAGAGCGGCGGTCGGCTCGTCGAGGATGACGACCTTGCTGTTCCACAGAACGGCCTTGGCGATCGCGACGGTCTGCCGCTGTCCGCCCGACAGGCTGGAGACGTGCTGGCGGAGGGACTTGACCGTCCGGACGGAAAGGCCCAGCAGGGTCTTGGCCGCCATCTCCTCCATCGTGTCCTCGTCCAGCACCAGCCCGCGCTTGCGCTCGCGGCCGAGGAACATGTTCTGGACGATGTCGAGGTTGTCGCAGAGCGCGAGGTCCTGATAGACGATCTCGACGCCCATCGACGCCGCGTCGCGGGGGCTGCTGACGTGGGCCTGCTTGCCCTCGAAGAAGTAATCGCCAGAGTCGAAGGGGTGGATTCCCCCGATGCACTTGACGAGGGTGGACTTACCGGCGCCGTTGTCGCCGACAAGAGCGGTCACCTCTCCGGGATACACCGAAAAGGCGACATCGTGAAGGACCTGTACGGGACCGAAGCTCTTGTCGATTCCGCGCAGCTCCAGGACGGGTGCCGTGGACACGATGGGCTACTCCTGCTTCCAGAGAGAGGTACGGCCCGCGCCCCTTGTTCTAGGGAATGGGGGCGCGGGCCGTACCCGACGGAATGTTGTTAGCTGATTCCGGCCTCGGTGCACAGGGCGGCGAAGTCGCCCGTGCAGAGCTCTTCCTTCGTGACGTAGCCGTCGGCGACGACGTCCTTCACGTTGTCCTTGTAGATGGCGACCGGGGTCAGCAGCACGGCCGGGACGTCGGCGTTGGTCTCGGTGTCCTTGACGGTGCCGGTGGCGGCGGGCTTCTCACCCTTGGCCAGCGCGATGGCCAGCTGCGCGGTGGCGTCGGCCTCCTGCTTGACGGCCTTGTAGACGGTCATGCACTGGTCGCCGGCGAGGATGTTCTGCAGGCCCTGCGCGGTGGCGTCCTGGCCGGTGACCGGGACCTTGCCGTTGAGGTTGTTCTTCTTCAGCACCGCGATGGCGGCGTTGCCGAGGCCGTCGTTCGCGGCGAGGACGCCCGCGATCTTCGCCTCCTTGGTGAGCTGCTGCTCGAAGAGGGTGCCGGCCTGGGCGTTGTCCCAGTCAGGAACGGAGTCCTCCGGGCCCTTGACGTAGTCGCCCGAGTCGAATTTCGGCTTGAGGACGCTGTCGTAGCCCTCCTTGAACAGGGTGGCGTTGTTGTCGGTCGGCGAGCCGTTCAGGTAGGAGATGATCGGCTTGTCGGCCTTGGCGTCGTCGAGACACTTCGACAGGCCCTCGCCCTGGAGCTTGCCCACGGCGGTGTTGTCGAAGGACACGTAGTAGTCGGCGTTGCCGCCGAGGGTCAGGCGGTCGTAGTCGATGGTGGCGATGCCCTGGGCCTTCGCCTTGTCGAGAACGGCCTTGCCGGTGCCCGAGTCGAGGTTGACGATCGCGAGCACGGTCACGCCGCCGGTGATCATCTGGTCGGCGATGGTCTGGAACTGCGTCTTGTCACCCTGGGCGTTCTGGATGTCGTACGCGACCCCGGCGGCCTTGAAGGCCTCTTCGAGGTACTTGCGGTCGGCGGTCTCCCAGCGGGCGGAGGACTTGCTGTCCGGGAGGATGACGCCGATCTTGCCCTGGGCGGGCGCGGCGGCGGACGTCGCGGGCGCGGCACCGGTGGTCGCCGGGGCGGCTTCCGTGCCCTCGTCACCCCCGCCACACGCGGTGAGACCGAGGGAAAGGGCCGCGAATGCGGCACCGATGCTGAGGATCCCCTTGCGCATGATGCGTGGGTCCTTTCTGGCCGGGGGTCTATCTGGGGGGTGTACATCACCTAATGGGTGAATGTTGTTTGGGACAACGTACGCCCAAGACAACATGGGGAGAAAGACACAGGAAGGTAACGTTTGTTGTCTGGGGTAACAATGAAGAAACGTACCCGCAAAGAACCTGGTCTCCCCACCAAGCCCAGGTAAAAACCAAGGTCAACCCCGGAAACACGAAAGCCGCCCGGGTCCGGCGGACCCGAGCGGCTTGGTGGCGCGAACGGCGCTACTTCGCGAGCAGCGACCTCAGCACGTACTGCATGATGCCGCCGTGGCGGTAGTAGTCGGCCTCGCCCGGGGTGTCGATGCGGACGAGCGCCTCGAACCGCTTGTCGCCCGCCCGCACGGTCACGGTGGCCGGGGTGTGGCCCTGGTTGAGCTCCTCGACGCCGGTGATCTCGAAGGTCTCCTCACCGGTCAGGCCGAGGGACGCCGCGGTCTCCCCTTCGGGGAACTGCAGCGGCAGCACGCCCATGCCGATCAGGTTCGAGCGGTGGATGCGCTCGTAGGACTCCGCGATGACCGCCCGCACGCCGAGCAGAGCGGTGCCCTTGGCCGCCCAGTCGCGCGAGGAGCCGGAGCCGTATTCCTTGCCTGCCAGGACCACGAGCGGGATGCCGGCGGCCTGGTAGTTGACCGAGGCGTCGTAGATGAACGCCTGCGGGCCGCCGTCGGCGGTGAAGTCGCGGGTGTAGCCGCCCTCCACGCCGTCGAGCAGCAGGTTCCTCAGCCGGATGTTGGCGAAGGTGCCGCGGATCATGACCTCGTGGTTGCCCCGGCGCGAGCCGTAGCTGTTGAAGTCACGGACCTCGACGCCGTTCGCCTTGAGGTAGTCGGCGGCGGGGGTGCCGACCTTGATCGAGCTGGCGGGCGAGATGTGGTCGGTGGTGACCGAGTCGCCCAGCACCGCAAGCACCCGCGCGCCGGCGATGTCGGTGACCGGCTCCGGCTTGGCCGGCATGCCCTCGAAGTAGGGCGCCTTGCGCACGTAGGTCGAGTTCGGGTCCCACTCGAAGGTGTTGCCGGTCGGGATCGGCAGCGACTGCCAGTGGTCGTCGCCCTTGAAGACGTCGGCGTAGTCGCGCAGGAACATGTCCTGGCCGATCGAGTCGGCGACGACCCGGGAGACCTCTTCGGGCTCGGGCCAGATGTCGGCGAGGAACACCGGCTCGCCGTCGGAGCCGACGCCCAGCGGCTCGTTGTTCAGGTCGAGGTCCATCGTGCCCGCGAGCGCGTAGGCGACCACCAGCGGCGGCGAGGCCAGGTAGTTCATCTTCACGTCGGGGTTGATGCGGCCCTCGAAGTTGCGGTTGCCCGACAGCACGGCCGTCACGGCGAGGTCGCCCGCCTGGATCGCGGCCGAGATCTCCTCGGGCAGCGGGCCCGAGTTGCCGATGCAGGTGGTGCAGCCGTAGCCGACCAGGTTGAACCCGATCTTGTCGAGGTAGGGCTGGAGGCCCGACCGCTCGAAGTAGCCGGTCACGACCTGGGAACCCGGCGCCAGCGAGGTCTTCACCCAGGGCTTGCGGGTCAGGCCCTTCTCGACCGCGTTGCGGGCGAGCAGGGCCGCGCCGAGCATCACATAGGGGTTGGACGTGTTGGTGCACGACGTGATCGCGGCGATCGTCACCACACCGTGGTCGATCTCGAAGGTCGCGCCGTCGGCCAGGGTGACCGGCACCGCCTTGTGCGGGCGCGGGGCGCCGGCGCGGGCGTTGGAGGCGGGCGCGTCGGAGGCCGGGAAGGACTCCTCGTTGGCCTCGTCGACGCCGTCGCCGTCGAAGTCGGTGACGTAGGCGCGCACGTCGCGGCGCCAGATCTCCTTCGACTCGCTCAGCGCGATGCGGTCCTGCGGGCGCTTGGGCCCGGCGATCGACGGCACCACGGTGGACAGGTCGAGCTCGATGTATTCGGAGAACGCGGGCTCGGCCTGGGGGTCGAGCCAGAGGCCCTGCTCCTTGGCGTAGGCCTCGACCAGGGCGGTCTGCTCGGCGGACCGGCCGGTCAGCGTGAGGTAGTTGATCGTCTCCTGGTCGATCGGGAAGATCGCGCAGGTCGAGCCGAACTCGGGGCTCATGTTGCCGATCGTGGCCCGGTTGGCCAGCGGCACCGAGGTGACGCCCTCGCCGTAGAACTCGACGAACTTGCCGACGACGCCGTGCTTGCGCAGGATCTGGGTGATGGTGAGCACCAGGTCGGTGGCGGTCGCCCCGGCCGGGAGCTTGCCGGTCAGCTTGAAGCCGACCACGCGCGGGATGAGCATCGAGATCGGCTGGCCGAGCATCGCGGCCTCGGCCTCGATGCCGCCGACGCCCCAGCCCAGCACGCCGATGCCGTTCTCCATCGTCGTGTGGGAGTCGGTGCCGACGCAGGTGTCGGGGTAGGCCTTGCCGTCGCGGATCATGACCACGCGGGCGAGGTGCTCGATGTTGACCTGGTGCACGATGCCGGTGCCCGGCGGCACCACCTTGAACTCGTCGAAGGCGGTCTGGCCCCAGCGCAGGAACTGGTAGCGCTCGTGGTTGCGCTCGTATTCCTTGTCGACGTTGCGCTGGAAGGAGTCGGGGCCGCCGAAGAAGTCGACGATGACCGAGTGGTCGATGACCATCTCGGCGGGCGCCAGCGGGTTGACCCGGTCGGGGTCGCCCCCGAGGTCGCGCACCGCCTCACGCATGGTGGCCAGGTCGACCACGCACGGGACGCCGGTGAAGTCCTGCATGATCACGCGGGCCGGGGTGAACTGGATCTCCACACTCGGCGCGGCCGACGGGTCCCACTGGCCGATGGCGTTGATGTGGGCCTCGGTGATGTTCGCGCCGTCTTCGGTGCGGAGCAGGTTCTCCAGCAGGATCTTCAGACTGTACGGGAGGCGCGCCGACCCTTCGACCCTGTCCAGCCGGTAGATCTCGTACGACGCGTCACCCACGCGCAGTGTGTCACGGGCGCCGAAGCTGTTCGCGGACACGAAGTCTCGCCTCCCCAAAGGTTTCTGTTGACAACTCGCCCGGCCAGTCTCCCGTATACACAGGAGCGGCTGATCGGTCAGGCTCGCCTAACCTTGAGCGAATATCTCTTGATATCAAGATATCGCATTCTCACGCGGGGATTAACCGCAGGAACAGCAGCGCGAGCACGGCCACGGAGAGCGCCGGCGCCAGGATCTTGGTCTCGAACTTCTGCCCGGTCTTCAGACCCCAGTCCCACGGCAGCAGCCACTTGTGCTTGAGCGGCCACAGCACCGGACACCCCCGCTCGGTCAGGCAGTCACCCGCCACATGGACCAGACACCCGATCCCGATCGCGAACCCCAGCCAGGCGTAACTCACCCCCAGCCCCCAGAACGCCGCGAAGATCCCCCCGGTCAGCACGATGTTCACCACCGCCGACCCGATCTTGTTCCCCGGGATCCCGATCCCGATGGCCCGCAACGCCAACCCGATCGACAGCACCACAAGAATGTCCTGCCCGACAGTGAACTTGGTCGCCAGCAGGTGGGCGGCCACCCCCATGAGGATCGCGAACAACAGCGAGTGAGTGGCCTTCCGATGCCCCCCGCTGATGAAGTTGACCCCCTTGCTCAATAACCAGGTGGCCGGCCCGAAGGTCTGCGCGATGGTCGCACTGGGGTGGTCAAGGTCGGGCAGCATGGCCGCCCCCGCACAGATGATCGCCCCCGCGATCAACTCGGCCGGCGACATCACCGTGGCGAAGGCCAGAGTCGGCTGAAAGTCGAAAACGGCGGGCAGCGCGGACAACCCGGGCGCGATGCCCAGCCAGACGATCGCCCCGGTCAGCGCATGGGAATGCCCCATCATGTCGTGATCACGACACGGCAGCGTACGGCAAAGCACCGACAAAAATCATCGGGCATGCAAGACGGGATCGCTCCGCTCCAAGAGCACCCCCCAGCCCTCTCAGCGCGGAACAATCCCGTCTCTGCCCAATGTAACGGAGCGGTCTCAATACCTGTTCCCGGAGTTCCCATCTTTTTTCGTGACTTGAGTCACTTACTGCTTTTTCTTGCTGACGACATGTTCTCGATATATCGTTGAGGCATCGCGTAACACTCTAGGAGAGATCATGACCAACGCACACACAGCAGGCGGCCCCTGGGCCCACCCCCACGAGTTCCATCATGAGATCCGCAACCTCAAGGCCGCGCTCAAGGAGAACCTGCGCGGCCTCGCCGCGACCTGGGAGACCTCGCGCGGCGGCCCGCACGAACACCGCCATCGCGGCCCCCGGGGGCGCGGCGGTCCCTGGGGAGGTGGTCCGGGCTTCGGTCCTGGCGGCCCCTTCGGGCCCGGGTTCCCGTTCGGGCCCCGCGGCTTCGGCGGAGGCCGGAAGGCCAAGCGCGGTGACGTCCGCGCCGCCATCCTGGCTCTGCTGTCCGAGGAGCCGCGCAACGGCTACCAGATCATCCAGGAGATCGCCGAGCGGTCGCAGGGCGGCTGGAAGCCCAGCCCCGGCGCGGTCTACCCGGCGCTCCAGCAGCTCACCGACGAGGGGCTGGTGCGCGCCGAGGAGAACGACGGGCGCAAGACGTTCACCCTCACCGACGCCGGCCGCGCCTACATCGCCGAGCACCAGGACGAGGTCCGCGCCCCGTGGGAGGAAATGACTCCCGACATCGGGGACAACGTCCACGAATTGTTTGATTTGTCACGCCAGGCCGCGTCCGCTCTGTTCCAAATCGCGCAGACTGGGAGTGAGAACCAGGTGCGTCAGGCCAAGAAGATCCTGGCCGAGAGCCGGCGCAAGCTGTACCAGGTCCTGGCCGACGGCGACACCGACGAGGAGTAGAGACCCTCATGACCGCTGACCGCGTTCCGCCCGCCGAGCTGCGCATCGGCGACAAGGAGCGTGACGAGGTGACCGCCTTCCTGCACGACGCGTTCGCGCAGGGGCGGATCACCCGCGAGGAGCTCGACGAGCGCCTCGACGTCACGCTCGCCGCCAAGACCGCCGGCAATCTGGGCGCCGTGCTGGCCGACCTGCCCGGCGGGCAGGGCGTGGGGGCGCCCAAGGCTCCGCCGGTTCAGGTGCCTCCGGGCATCGACATGGGCAACTGGGGATACCACCTGGCCCGTCCCCCGAAGCGGGCTTCGGCCTGCGCGCGGGGCAGGGGGCCCGGAATGGCACCGTTCGTGCCCTTGATCGTCGTGGCGATCATCGTCATGATCGCCACAGGTGCGGTGTTCACGGTGTTCAAGATCCTGTTCTTCCTGTGGATCATCTCGCTGGTCGCGGGGGCGGCCGGCCGGCACGGACGTCGTACACACACCAGATTCAGGTAGGCGTCGTCACGGGGGAGATCGAGATTGCGGTTTCCGCGGGTCAAAGCGGAGCACCGCCCCTTCCGCACCCCCGAGGGAACCGTGCGGATCGGCGGCGAGATCTACGGACTCGCCGCCGAGATCGCCGACCCCGGGGGCTGGGTGTGGGCGGCCCTTTCGCTGCTCGACGGGCGGCGCGGCCCCGAAGAGGTGGCCGGTCGCCTGCTCGTGATGTTCCCGGGGCTCGACCCCGGTGACGCGCGCGGCGTCATCGACGACCTGGTCGGCTCCGGTTATCTGGAGGAGGCCGCCGCTCGCCCGCCGCGCGGGCTGAGCGCGCGCGAACTCGACCGCTACAGCCGCAACCAGGCCTTCTTCAGGGGCGTCGACCTGGTTCCCGGCCACAGCGCGTGGGAGACCCAGCTCGCGCTGAAACGGGCCCGGGTCGTCGTGGTGGGCCTGGGCGGCACCGGCAGTCACGCCGCCTGGGCGCTGGCCGCGGTCGGCGTCGGGCGGCTCCACTGCGTCGACCCCGATCTGGTCGAGCTGTCCAACCTGAACCGCCAGCTCCTCTACACCGAGGCCGACGTCGGCCTCCCGAAGGCGCTGCTGGCGCAGGCCCGGCTGAGCAGGATCAACAGCGACATCGTGGTCACCTCGGACCGCCACCGCGTCACCTGCGAGGCCGACCTGCGATCACTGGTCGCCGGTTACGACGCCCTCGCCCTCTGCGCCGACGAGCCCAGGGGCGAGGGCATCCGCGTCTGGGCCAACCGCGCCTGCGCGGCGGCGGGCGTTCCGTGGGCGGGCGGCGGCTACAACGGCCCCCTCGTCACCGTCGGCGTGTTCGACCCGCCGAACGGCGCCTGTTACGAGTGCGTCACAGCTGCCGAGCAGGCCCACCGCGCCGAGGGCGGCATCCCCGACCTGAGCGGCGGCCCCGGCGTGACCGGAACCTCCGCCGGCATCTCCGGTCATCTGGTCGCGCAGGCGATCATCTCGCTGGTCACAGGCGTGCCCGAGGTGGCGCCCGGCTACGTCCACGGGATCAACCTGCTCTCGCCCGACCACCACGTCTACGCCCGGCACGCCGCGCGCCCGGGATGTCCCGTCTGCTTTGGGCCTTGACGACCACGCGGACCGCTTTACGATCACGTCGTGTCGGGGAACCGGGACGGAAGGTAATGGGATGAAGCATTCGCAAAACGACACAACGCCCAGTACGCCCGTCAGACGGCAGATCATCATTCGCCGCCTGGGGCGTAACGAAACAGCTATCTGTAGCAACTCGTACGGTAACTGACCACCGAAGCGGGCCGGCGAGAGGCGCGAATCGCCGACCCGGCCGATGGAGGATGAGTGCGGGAGATCGTGCAAGGCGCCCCCGGGGTCGTGCTCGACCGGCAGGCGTACACGACCGAGTTCTACGGCGTCTATCGGGAGATGGAGGGGGTGCTGTGGAAGCTCGAACGGGCGCAGCACTTTCATGAGCCCTACAGTCCGAGCTGGGTGGCCTGGGCCGACGGCGACTGGGACCGGGCCATGAAACTCATCGAGGAGGCGGCCGGGGAGTTCGCGGCCGACGTCGTCGACTCGGTGGAGCTGCGGCGGCTGCGGATCGCCGAGCAGCCGCAGACGGCATACCTGAACTGGGAGCTTCAGGTCCTGAGGGCGCGGGCGGGGGTGGGCGAGCGGACCCGCGTGCTCGACGTGTCCGCGGTGCGGCACCTGGAGCGACACGGCCCGCTCCCGGAGATCCTGATCCTGTCGCGCGAGCTGATGTACGAGGTCCTCTACGACGACATCGGCGCGCACATCGGCGGGCGCAGGATCATCCAGAAGGACGTGATCGCGACCTGCCTGACCGACGTGGAGGCCCTCTACGACCAGGCCGACGACCTGAGCCGATGGCTGAAGACCACTAGCCCATCTCCTCCAGTTTTCGACCCTTCGTCTCCTTCACGATGAACACCACGAACAGGTACGACAGCGCGGCGAACACGGCGTAGAACAGGTAGGTGAGGGCCAGGTTCCACTCCGACAGCGGCGGGAACGTGACGGTCACCGCCCAGTTGGCCAGCCACTGCGCCGCCGCCGCGACCGACAGCGCCGCCGCCCTGATGCGGCCGGGGAAGATCTCGCCCAGCAGCACCCAGACGATGACTCCCCACGACAACGCGAAGAACAGCACGAACGCGTTGGCCGCGATCAGGGCGGCGGCGCCCTGCACGGGCGGCAGCTGCACGATCCCGTCGATGCTGTTGGTGAAGCTGAACGCCCACGACGCCACGGCCAGCGCGATCGCCATGCCGGCCGAGCCCACCAGCAGCAGCGGACGGCGGCCGACCTTGTCGACCAGGGCCATGGCGATGAACGTGCCGACGATGTTGATGATCGAGCTGGAGAAGCTGATCAGCAGCGAGTCCGACTGGTTGATGCCGACCGACTGCCAGAGCACCGACGAGTAGTAGAAGATCACGTTGATGCCGACGAACTGCTGGAAGACCGACAGGATGACGCCGGTCCAGACGATCGGCAGCAGCCCGAAGCGGGGTCCGCGCAGGTCGCTGAAGCGCGGACGGCGCCGGGTGCGCAGCACGCTCCTGATCTCGGTCACCCGGGCGTCGAGGTCGACGTGCTCCCCCTCGATGTCGCGCAGCACCTCGCGGGCCTGCTGGTCGCGTCCGACCGAGACGAGGAAGCGGGGCGACTCGGGGATGACGCTGGCGAAGATGAGGAAGATCAGGGCGGGCACCAGGCAGGCGCCGAGCATCCACTGCCAGGCCTGCAGGCCGCCGAGGTCGTTGTTGACCTCGCCGCCCGCCCACAGGTTGATGGCGAAGTTCACGAGCTGGGAGACGGCGATGCCGAGCACGATCGCGAGCTGCTGGAACGAGCCGAGCCTGCCGCGATAGGCGGGCGGGGCGACCTCGGCGATGTAGGCGGGCCCGAGGACCGAGGCCATGCCGATCGCGGCGCCGGCCAGGACCCGCCAGAAGGCCAGGTCCCAGATCGCGAAGGGCAGCGCCTGCCCGATCGAGCTGACGGCGAAGATGAGCGCGGCCAGCCGCATGGTCTTGGTGCGCCCCCACCGGTCGGCCAGGGTGCCGGCGAACCAGGCGCCGACGGCCGACCCGAGCAGCGCGATGGCCACCACGACGCCGATGGTGACCGGGCCCACGTTGAAGTAGCGCTGGATGCCCACGACCGCGCCGTTGATCACCGCACTGTCGTAGCCGAACAGGAAACCCCCTATGGCACCGGCGGCCGCGATGAACGTGACGTAGCCGAGACGCTCCTGCTTGTGCGCGGCTACCGATGGACCCCCCATGTCCCCTACTTGCCCGCAATTACGACAAGTAGCGCCATGACTACACTAAGGGGCCCTTACCGGATGCGTACGCGGCTTTTCAGGCACACGGTGCAGTGCTGCACCACGACGTTGCCGATGCGCTCGGTGTCCTGCCAGTCATGACGCAGGTGAAACCAGGGCTTTCTCGTTCCACGTATATTCATGAGTGATCGCAAGTTCACGCTCTGTCGCCTGCCCCGATGCTAGGCCCTCTCCACGGACCTTGGGGGTGACGAAGGTGTCGCTCCCGTGAAACCCTCCTCACAACCGAGGATCGACAGGCTCACACTCCAGAGCGAGCACGGAGAAAACCGCCTCATGGACGCGGTGGAGCGGCTCACCGGCCGCCAGTCGCGCGAGCGCCTCGACTCCCAGGCTATGCTCGCGCAGCGCCAGTGACCGCTTCCGCCCGAGGAAACGTTTGCGCAGCTCATCGAGCGATTCCGGGTAGTCGGGGCCGTAGATGATGCGCAGGTATTCGGGCCCGCGCACCTTGATCCCCGGCTGCACTCGGCCAGCCCCCTGGACGACCGGTTTCACCACCATTCCCTCGCCGCCGGCGTCGGTGAGCGCCGTCCACCAGTCCGTCGCCGCCGCGCGCTGATCGGCGTCCTCCAGATCCACGTACGTGTGCCGGGTGGCCTCAATCAGCGGATGCTCAAGCGCGGCCAGGTGATCCAGGTGCCAATTGTGCGGACGGGTCACGGCGGTGGCGCCCTCGGCGCAGGCGAGGATCTGGAACGGCGCGAAACGCAGACCGGAAATACCGGAAACGGGCCCACAGTAACGGGCATAGGCCTCGCGGAACCGGGCAGCGTTGGTGTGGCGGCGCCGGGTGCGGTCAAGAATCGAACCCACATCCAGGCCGCGCCCGGCCGCCGCTTCGAGTGCCGTCACCGCCACCGGCAGGGCCGCCGCGGCGGCGGCGCCGACCGAGGCGTACTGGCTGCGGATCAGCTCGCCGGCCTTGGCCGACCAGGGCAGCAGCTCGCCGTCGAGCACCAGCCACGGGGTGTCGAGCGTGTCGAAGAGCGGGTCGACGGCCTCGCGCAGGGCGCGGGTGAACTCGTCCTGGACGTCGCCGAAGAACGGGCGGCCGGTCCTGGTGAAGATCGTGCCGACGCCCTCGATCCCGAACTTCTTGAGAGCGTCCTGCGGCGTCCTGGCCAGCACGGCGACCGCGCGCGAGCCCATGTGCTTCTCCTCGCAGACCACCCGTTCCACCCCGGCGGCGGCGAACTCGGCGAACGCCTCGTCGGGGTGTTCGAGGTAGCCGTCCTGCCTGGACGTCTCCGGCGGGGCCATCGTCGGCGGCAGGTAGACCAGCCAGCGCGGATCGACCGCGAACCGGCTCATGATCTCCAGCGCGGCGGTGGCGTTCTCCTCCCGGATCTTGATCGTGCCGGTCGAGGTCTCGACGTAGCGGTCGCCGGTGACGTCCGCGATGTCCAGGACGTCGGGCTCCCGTCCCTTGGACGTCAGCGGGCGGGTCGGCTCGTACCAGACCTGCTCGGCCGGGACCGTGAGGAGTTCCTTCTCCGGGTAGCGCAGCGCCGTGAGCCGGCCGCCGAAGACGACGCCGGTGTCGAGACAGATGGTGTTGTTGACCCATTCGGCGTGGGTGGTCGGGGTGTGGCCGTACACGACCATGGCCCGGCCCCGGTACTGCTCGGCCCACGGGTAGCGGATCGGGAGGCCGTATTCGTCGGTCTCGCCGGTGGTGTCGCCGTAGAGGGCGAACGACCGGACGCGGCCCGAAGCTCGGCCGTGGTAGGCCTCCTTGAGCCCGGCGTGCGCGACGACCAGTTTGCCGCCGTCGAGGACGTAGTGGCTGATCAGGCCGTCCATGAACGCCTTGGCCCGCTGGGTGAAGTCGTCGTCTTCGAGGGCGAACTGCTCCAGCGACTTCTCCAGGCCGTGGGCGACCTTCACCTTGCGGCCGTTGAGGGCGCGGACCAGCTTCTGCTCGTGGTTGCCCGACACGCACAGCGCGGTGCCGCGCTCGACCATGCCCATGACCCGGCGCAGCACCGCCGGGCTGTCGGGGCCCCGGTCGACGAGGTCGCCGACGAACACGGCCGTCCTGTTCCCGGGGTGGACGCCGTCTTCGTAGCCGAGCCCGGCCAGCAGGGTCTCCAGCTCCGAGGCGCAGCCGTGGACGTCGCCGATGAGGTCGAACGGGCCGGTCAACTCGGTCTTGTCGGTCCACGACTTCTCGTAGGTGATCGCCGCGTTCTCGATGTCGTCGCCGCGCAGCACGTGGACGCGGCGGAACCCGTCGCGGGAGATCTTCGACAGCGACTGCCGCAGGTCGTTGCGCTGCCGCCGGATGACGTGCGCCCCGAAGTCGCGGTCCGGCCGGAAGGCGTTGCGCGCGGCGGCCACCTCTTCCGGCACGTCGAGCACGATGGCGTCGCACAGCACGTCATGGCTCTTGGCCAGGGCGATGAGCGACTGACGGGCCTTCCACTGGACGTTGGTCGCGTCGACCACGGTCAGCAGGCCGAGCCTCAGCCGCACGCCGACGATGTGGTGCAGCAGGTCGAACGCCTCCGGGGTGGCGGACTGGTCGTTCTCGTCGTCGGCGACCAGTCCCCGGCAGTAGTCGGAGGAGATGACCTGTGTGGGCTTGAAGTGCTTCCCGGCGAAGGTGGACTTGCCGCTGCCGGACACCCCGACGAGCACGACCAGCGACATGGCCGGAACACTGATCGCGGTCATACCTGACCCTCCTTGGTGAAAACGGCCATCTGGGTGGGCGGGCCGACCTCGGGGTCGTCCTCGCCGACGGGCCGGTAGTCGACCTGGTAGCCGTAGCGTTCGACCACGCTCCCCGCCCAGTGACGGAACTCCGCGCGGGTCCACTCGAAGCGGTGGTCGGGGTGGCGCAGGCCGGTGAGGTTCTCGTAGCGCGGGTTGTATTCGGCGTTGGGGGTGGTGACCAGCACGTACAGAGGCTTGGCGGTGCCGAAGACGACGCGCTCCATGGCCGGGAGGCGGGGTGGGTCGAGGTGCTCGACGACCTCCATCAGGACGGCGGCGTCATATCCGGCGAACCGGGCGTCGGTGTAGGTGACCGAGCCCTGGAAGAGGCCCACGCGCTCGCGGGTCCGCTCGCCCATGCGGTCGAGCTTGAGCCGCCGGGCGGCGATCATGAGCGTGTGCGCGGAGACGTCCACCCCAGTGATCTTGTGGACGCCCCGGTCGAGCAGCGCCGCGACCAGCTGGCCCGACCCGCAGCCCAGATCGAGGACGGTACGCGCGCCCAGCTCCTCGATCGTCGCCACCACGGCGTCCCGCCGGAGCGTGTTGAGCGGGACCCGGACCTCCTCCTCGGCCGGGGGCTCCAGCGTCTCCTCGTCGTCGTCGCCCACTTCGGCCAGCCGGGCGAAGGCGGCCCTGGTCAGCGCGGCCCTCCGGTTGAGGAACCGCTTCGTGATGAGGGTGAGGTCGGGGTGGGTGGCCAGCCAGCCCTCGCCCGCGCGGATCAGCTTGTCGACCTCGTCTTCGGCGATCCAGTAGTGCTTGGCGTCGTCGAGGACCGGCAGCAGGACATAGAGGTGGTTGAGCGCGTCGGCGAGGCGGAGCTCACCCTTCAGCGTGAGGGTGACATAGCGGGAGTCGCCCCATTCGGGGAAGGCGGGGTCGAGCGGGATCGGGTCGGCGGTGACGTCCCAGCCCATGGGTTCGAACAGGCGCCTGGCCATGCCCGGTCCGCCGCGACACGGCAGCGCCGGGAGGGTGATCTCCAGCGGGATCGCGGTCTCGACCAGCTCGGGCCGCGCCTTGCAGCGCCCCGACCTGGCGGTGCGGAACACGTCGGCCATGGCGGTGGAGAGCAGCGACGACGCGGCGTAGGGGCGGTCGTTGACGTACTGGCCGAGGCTGAAGTCGGGGGTCGTTTTGCCGCGGGTGCGGGCGAGGCGTACCGCATCGACCTCCAGCAGCAGCGCGACGGTGCACCTCTGGTCATCGGCCTCGGGATAGAAGACGTGCGCGACCCCGAACGCCCGTGGGAACTCCTGCACCCGGCCAGGATGCTTGTGCAGCAGGAAGCCGAGATCGGTGGCCGGTTCACGGGTGGTCGAGATAGTCAGCAGCACAGGGAGAAGTGTGCCCTGGCGAAATGCCGGGAGCGACCGGGTTTCCCCTAAGTGGTTCCCTACTTGTCGGGCGGCTGTCGCCGCCCGACTTCGGGGTCAGACGCGGGGCATGACCTCGCGAGCGATCAGATCGAGGTGGTCGAGGTCGGACAGGTCCATGACCTGGAGGTAGACGCGCTCGGCCCCCAGCTCGCCGAAGCGGCCGATCTTGTCGACGACCTCCTCGGGCGTGCCCCCGAGGCCGCCGGCCCGGAGCTGCGCCGGTGTCTGGCCGATGGCGGCGGCCCGGCGGGAGACCTCGGCCTCGTCGGCGCCGACGCAGACGGTCTGGGCGACCGAGTAGACCAGCGTCCGGCCGGTCTTCTCACTGGCCGCCCGCACCCGGGCGAAGCCTTCGGCCACCTCGGCGACCGAGCGGAAGGGGATGTTGTATTCGTCCGCGTAGGTGGCCGCCAGCAGGGGGGTGCGGGTGGCGCCGAACCCGCCGATGATGATGGGGAGCGGGTCCTGCACCGGCTTGGGCAGCGCCGGGGAGTCGGTGAGCCGGTAGTGCGCGCCGTCGTAGGAGAACGGCTTCTCGGCCGCCCACAGCCCGGTGATGATCGCGAGCTGCTCCTCCAGCCGGTCGAAGCGCTCCTTCACCGGGGGGAACGGAATGCCGTAGGAGAGGTGCTCGGCGTCGAACCACCCGGCGCCCAGGCCCAGCTCGACCCGCCCGCCGCTCATGTGGTCGGCCTGCGCGACGCTGATCGCCAGCGGGCCGGGGAGCCGGAAGGTGGCAGGGGTGACGAGGGTGCCCAGCCGGATCGTCTCGGTCTCGCGGGCCAGCCCGGCGAGGGTCAGCCAGGCGTCGGTCGATCCCGGCCCGGGGTCGCCCCCGTTGATGCTCTGATAGTGGTCGGACCGGAAGAACGCGTCGAACCCCAGCCGCTCGGCCGCCTGGGCGACCGCGAGCAGATCGGCGTAAGTCGCGCCCTCCTGGGGCTCCGTGAAGATCCTCAACTTCATTCGGCCATTATCGCCGCCCCGCCCTTGCTATGGTCCCTTGCGGATAGTAGTCGTCGCGCGACGCTCGGTGGTGACCCAAGTGGATTCCGCAACTCAGCCCCGCCCTGTGGGCACTCCCTCGCGCGCCCTCGTCACGGCCGCCGCGACCGCCCTCGCCGCGGCCACCGGAGCCGCGCTGTGGCTGCTCCCGGCCGAGCCGCTCCCCGAATGGGCCGCCCCGATCGCCCCGCCCGTGGCCGCCGCCCCCGCCGTCGCGGTGGTCCCCAAGGCCGAACGCACCGTCCCCTACGTGACCTTCATCGACGCCATCCGCGCCGAAGGCGGGGTGTCCCGCGCGCCGTCCTACCTGGTCGGCCACGTCAACGCGACCGGCTGCCTCCCGACGTGGAGCGGCCTCCCTGCCTCGGCGAAGAAACCGCTGGTCTCGACCCTGCACAAGACCGGCCGCCCGGTCGCGCTGTCGTTCGGCGGCCCCCAGGGCGCCGAACTGGCCTCGACCTGCGCCTGGCCCGCCCGGTTGCTGCGGGCCTATCGGTCGGTGCTGAAGGCGTACCGGCCGGAATCCATCGACTTCGAGGTCACCGACTCCGCCGACGCCGCCGCGACCACGCGGCGAGCGGTCGCGATCCAGCGCCTCCAGGAGGAGGCCCGCCGGGCCGGCGACGAACTCCTGGTGACGATGACCCTGCCCGCGACGCCGACGGGCCTGTCGACGGCCGACCGCGCGATGCTGAAGGCGACGTGGGCGGCCGGCGCGGAGATCGGACGGGTGAACGTCCTGGTCCCGTTCACCCCCGGAGCGAGCAACAACCTGCGGGCCCTGGCTGACGCGGCCCACGCGACCAACCGCCAGCTGACCCGCCTGCTGAACCGCCCGGCCTGGCCCCACCTGGGCCTGACCCCAGTGCTGGCCAGCGCCGACGACCTGACGGTGGCCGACGCGAAGACCCTGGTGGCCTTCCAGACCAAGAACAGCCTGGGCGAACTGTCGATCAGGGGCGCGATGCCCGGGGAAGAGGTCTCCCAGGTCCTGACGGCCCCGCGCCAATAGCAGATCACGCGGGCGGGCTGACGGCGTCGCCGCTCGTCGGGAAGGGCACCTCGATCGGGGTGCCCGCTCTGCGGCAGGCGCCTTCGACGATGCCGAGCCTGTTCACCAGGGCCGCGGCCTCCGCGTCGACGGCCCGTCCGCCGCTGGCGGCGGCCCGCAGGTCCTCCGCCGCCAGAACGGCCTCGTCCATCAGCGGCTCGACCTCGCCGTTGGCGGCCTGGACGGCGCGGTCCATGTGGCGCAGGGCGGATCCCCAGGCCGGCTCGTCGCCGGACCCTAATCGGCGGGCGGCCTCGCGCAGGTCGTCGGCGGCGAAGGCGAACTCCAGGCAGGCGGCCGCGTTGATCGGATCGGGCGCCGGGGCGCCGGAGGGCCCAGCGGTGCCGCAGGCGGTCAGGGCCAGGGCGAGGCCCAGTAAGGGGGTGATCCTCATGAGGCTCCTCAGGGTTCTCACCCCAAGCGTTGCCCCGCGGGATCGGCGACCCGACGCTCCTGACGCGATTGGTTGGCGTACCAGGCGACGGGCTGACCTGAAGCAGGAACTCCAGGTCAGCGGGACGATCTAGATCTGGACCAGCAGCGCCACGCACTCCACATGATGCGTCATCGGGTATTGGTCGAAGGCGCGGATCTCGGCCAGGTCGTAGCCGAGCTCCTTGAACCACTTGATGTCCCGGGACAGCGTCGCCGGGTCGCAGGACACGTAGACGATCCTGGACGCCCGCAGGCTCGCCACCCGCTCCACCACCTCGCGCCCCAGCCCGGCCCGGGGCGGGTCGGCCACCACGAGGTCGGCGCTCTCCAGCTCCAGCCGGTCGAGTGCCTCCTCGACGCGGCCGCGCTCGAAGGAGACCTGGGAGACACCGCGCAGGTTCCAGCGGGCGTCCTGCACGGCCTGGGCCTCGGACTCGATGCCGAGGACCGCGCCGGTGGGGCCGACGGCCTCGGCCAGGCCGGCCGCGAACAGGCCGGCGCCGCAGTAGAGGTCGAGGGCCCACTCGCCCGGCTTGGGCTGGGCGAAGTCCATCACCGCGTCGAGCAGGGTCTCGGCCGCGCCGGGGTGGACCTGCCAGAACCCGCTGGCCGAGACCCGGAAGTCGCGGTCGCCGGCGCGCTCGATGAGGGTGCCCTGGCCCTGGACGACCCGGGTTCCCCGCCGGCCCTCATCCAGCATCACGCTGGCGTCGATCTCGGGGATCCGCACGTCGCGGTGCGGCTTGGGGGTCACCACGACCGCGTGGTCTCCCCCGGTGGAGGCGATGAACTCCACCGAAGCGGCGCCGCGCCAGCCCTCGGTCGCGACCCGCAGTTCTTCGATCTCCGGGGAGGCGATCCGGCAGTCGGTGACCGGCTCCACCTCGTGGGAGCGGTGCCGGCGCAGGCCCAGCAGGCCGTCGCGCCCGGTCGCGTATTGCACGCGGGTGCGCCATCCCAGGCCGTC
This sequence comes from Herbidospora mongoliensis, assembly GCF_001570545.1. Taxonomy (GTDB): domain Bacteria; phylum Actinomycetota; class Actinomycetes; order Streptosporangiales; family Streptosporangiaceae; genus Herbidospora; species Herbidospora mongoliensis. Next base: position 516,454 of record NZ_BBXD01000011.1, read on the forward strand.
GGGCGCCCCGGGCACCTCCTCGACCGTGATCTCACGGTCGATGCCCGCCAGGCGGGACAGCTGTTCGGCCACCACTTCGGCCTTCAGGCGCCGCTGCGCTTCCAAGGACGCGTGCTGCCAGTCGCAGCCACCACATTTTCCGGGCCCGCTGAAAGGGCACGGCGGGGTCACCCGGTCGGGGGACGCCTCAAGGATCTCCACCGCGTCGGCGCGCAGGAAACGGGACGTCTCCTCGGTGATCCGGGCCCGAACACGCTCTCCGGGAAGCGCGTGCCTGACGAACACCACCCGCCCGTCGTGCCGGGCGACGCACCATCCGCCATTGGCCACTTGGCCCACCGTCAGTTCAAGCATCCCCCCATCATGCCTTGGGCTGACCATCGGACCGACCGGGCGGAGATCCATACGCCCGTCGCGCGGAGCCGGGGGCGGCCGCTTCGGCGCGGCCGATGACGCGGTCGGCCGACTGGAGCTGCCACGGGACGCTGGTGACCATGACCCCGGGCTTGAACAGCAGGTTGGCCTTCAGGCGCAGGGCGCTCTGGTTGTGCAGAAGGTGCTCCCACCACCGGCCGACGACGTATTCGGGGATGTAGACGGTCACCACGTCGCGCGGCGAGCGGCGGCGCAGCGACTTGACGTAGTCGAGGATCGGCCGGGTGATCTCCCGGTAGGGGGAGTCGAGGATCTTCAGCGTGACGGGGATGCCGCGCCGGTCCCACTCCTCCTGGAGCTTCTGGGACTCCACCGGGTCGACGCCGACCGAAACGGCCTCCAGCGTCGAGGGGCGGGTCGCGCGAGCGTACGCCAGGGCCCGCAGGGTCGGCTTGTGGATCTTGGAGACGAGCACGATCGCGTGGTTACGGGCCGGGAGCATCGAGGCGTCGACGTCGTCTTCTGGGGCGGCCAGTTCGGCCGCGACCGCGTCGTAGTGGTGGCGGATGCCCTTCATCATCAGGAACAGCACCGGCATGGCGATGCAGACGATGTAGGCGCCGTGGGTGAACTTGGTGACCAGGACGACGATGAGCACGATCCCGGTCATCACCCCGCCGAAGCCGTTGATCACGCGCGACCGCATCATCTCGAAGCGGACCTTGGCGTCGGCCTCGGTGCGCAGCAGCCGGGTCCAGTGGCGGACCATGCCGGTCTGGCTGAGCGTGAACGACACGAACACGCCCACGATGTAGAGGTTCAGCAGCTTGCTGACGTCGGCGTCGAACGCCCAGATCAGCAGGGCCGCCCCGGCGGCCAGGATGATGATGCCGTTGCTGAAGGCCAGCCGGTCGCCGCGGGTGTGCAGCTGGCGGGGCAGGTAGCGGTCCTGGGCCAGGATCGAGCCCAGCACCGGGAAGCCGTTGAACGCCGTGTTGGCGGCCAGGAACAGGATCAGCGCCGTCACGGCGGAGACCAGGATGAACAGGACCGTTCCCGGGCCGAAGACCGCCGAGGCGACCTGGGAGATGATCGGCTCCTGGTAGTAGTTGGGGCCGACCGCCGTGCCGTCGGGGCGCAGCAGGCCGCCCGCGACGTGGGCCGGTTCGGCGACCGTCACGCCCGCCTTCAGGCCCAGGAAGATGATGCCGCTGAACATGCTGACCGCGACCACGCCCATCAGCAGCAGCGTCGTCGCGGCGTTGCGGCTCTTGGGCTTGCGGAAGGCCGGCACCCCGTTGCTGATCGCCTCGACCCCGGTCAGCGCGGCACACCCGGACGCGAACGCGCGCAGGATCAGGAACGCCATGGCGAACCCGGCCAGGTCGACCTCTTCCGGGACCACGTCGAACCCGGCGGTGGGGGCGCGCAGCTCGTCGCCCAGGACGCCCAGGCGGAACACGCCCCACAGGATCATCCCGACCACGGACGCCATGAACAGATAGACGGGGATCGCGAACAGGATGCCCGACTCGCGGATGCCGCGCAGGTTCATCATCGTCAGCACGACCACGATGACGATCGCCACGAGCGGCTTGTGGGTGGCCACGAACGGGATGGTCGCGCCGACGTAGTCGACGCCGTTGGCGACCGACACGGCCACCGTGAGCACGTAGTCGACCAGCAGCGCGCTGGCCACGGTGAGCCCGGCGTTGGCGCCGAGGTTGACCGTGGCCACCTCGTAGTCGCCGCCGCCCGACGGATAGGCGTGCACGTTCTGCCGGTACGACGCCACCACCGTCAGCATGATCACGACGACGCCGACGGCGACCCACGGGCTGAAGTTGTACGCCGCCACACCGGCGATCGAAAGGATGACGAGGATCTCCTGCGGCGCGTAGGCCACGGAGGAGAGCGCGTCGCTGGCGAAGACAGGAAGGGCGACGCGCTTGGGCAGGAGCTGCCCGTGCAGCTCGGTGCTGCGCAAGGCGCGCCCGACGACGAGGCGCTTGACGAGGTCCGTCACCTTTGGCACGACTGTGAATGGTAGCCCCCTGGCCTGGGGCTCGGCACGCGGCAGTACCCTCAGGCGCAATACTGTCCCCATCGACCTCTCGACACCGGCGGGGAGCATGCACATCGTGATCATGGGGTGCGGGCGCGTGGGATCCACGCTCGCCCACATCCTTGAGGACAACGGCCACTCGGTCGCGATCATCGATCGTGATCCCCAGGCGTTCAGGCGCCTGCGCGCCGGGTTCCGTGGGCGCCGGGTGACCGGGATCGGCTTCGACCGCGACGTACTCGAAGAGGCCGGCATCGAGTCGGCCCAGGCCTATGTGGCCGTGTCCAGCGGCGACAACTCCAACATCATCAGCGCCCGGGTGGCCCGTGAGACGTTCGGCGTCGACAACGTGGTCGCCCGCATCTACGACCCCCGCCGCGCCGAGGTCTACCAGCGGCTGGGCATCCCGACCGTGGCGACCGTGCGGTGGACCGCCGACCAGATCCTGCGCCGGGTGCTGCCCGAGGGCGCCGAACCGCTGTGGCGTGACCCGACCGGCACCGTCGTGCTGGCCGAGGTGACCTACAACCCGGCCTGGATCGGCACCCGCGCCAAAGACCTCGAAGCCGCCATCGGCGGCCGGGTCGCCTTCCTCAACCGGATGGGCGAGGCGGTCGTACCGAGAGAGGACACCGTGCTCCAGGAGGGCGACGTGCTCCACGTGGTCGCCGCCGGCAACCACATGGACCACATCAACAAGCTGTTGTCCGGCACGCCCGCCGAGACCGAGGAGAACTGATGCGCGTCACGATCGCGGGGGCGGGCGCCGTCGGCCGTTCGATCGCGGCCGAGCTCCTGGAGAACGGCCACGAGGTGCTGCTGATCGACATCGACCCCAAGGCCATCAAGATCGACAGTGTGCCGAGGGCCGAGTGGCTGCTCGCCGACGCCTGTGAGATCTCCGCACTCGACGAGGCCGGGCTGAACGCCTGCCACGTCGTGATCGCCGCCTCCGGCGACGACAAGGTCAACCTGGTCGTCTCACTGCTGGCCAAGACCGAATACGGCGTGCCGCGGGTGGTCGCCCGGATCAACCACCCGAAGAACGAGTGGCTGTTCAACGAGTCGTGGGGCGTCGACGTGGCGGTCTCCACGCCGCGTCTGCTCAGCGCGCTGGTCGAAGAGGCGGTCAGCGTCGGCGACCTGGTGCGGCTGATGACGTTCCGCCAGGGGCAGGCCAACCTGGTCGAGCTGACCCTGCCGGAAGACGCGCCCGTGGTGGGCCAGCGGGCCGGTTCGGTGCCGTGGCCGACCGATTCGGCCCTGGTCGCGATCCTGCGCGAGGGCCGGGTGCTGGTGCCCTCGGCCGACGACCCGCTGGAGGCCGGCGACGAACTGCTGTTCGTGGCCAGCCAGGAGGTCGAAGACGAACTGGCGCAGCTGCTCGCGCCCCACTAAGTGATTCAGGCGGCTTCGGGGGTGGCGGCGTTCGTCCGCCCCCGGGCCAGCATCCAGCCGACCGTGGCCAGCGCGGCCAGATAGACGGGCCAGCCGAGAGCCACCTTGGCGATGCCGAGCCAGAAGACGTTGCCGGCCAGGTAGAGCGGGATCTGCACCGCGAGCTTGATCAGGCCGGGCAGCGCCATGATCCACGAGAGCTTCACGCACAGGTCGACGATGCCCTTGTCGCGGTGCCAGGCCACCGGGTCCTCGGGGTTGGTGGCGCCCAGCAGGAACCCCAGGAACGGCCACCGCACCAGGATCGACAGGATCATCACCGCCTCGACGACGGCGATGTAGACCATGCCGGGCAGGAACGCGTCTTCGGCGTTGCCGCTGCGCAGCGCGAAGAACGCGCCGATGCCGATGCCGAACAGGCTGTTGAGCACGAACTGCGGGGTCGACCGCTGCACGATGCGGGCGAGCAGCAGGACCACCGACAGGGCGACCGACAGGATCACGGAGAACTTGAGGTCTTCGGTGAAGATCCAGGTCAGCGTGAAGGCGATCGTCGGCACGGCCGCCTCGACGGTGCCGCGCTTACCGCCGAACGCCTTGGCGATCTGGTTCCGGACCACGGCCTCGACGGTCTCGTGGGCGCTCACCGGCTTGCTCACCGACTGGGGCGCGGACGCCTCTTCGGCAGTGCTCACGTGTGGTTCACCGTTCCTCGTCACCCGGTTGGGCGCAGTTCGTACCGCGGGTTGAACATGACCTTGCGACCATCTTGCAGGCTCACGAGGCCCTCCGCACGGACCACCCGGCCGGGCTCGATGCCGACGATCTTGCGTCGGCCCAGCCAGACCAGGTCGATGACGTCGGAGCCGTCGTAGAGCTCCGCCTCCAGGGCCGGCGCGCCGCCCCGTGGCCGGAGCGTCACCGTACGGAGAGTACCGGCCACGCAGAAGCGCTGGCGCTGGCCACACGCCGCGATGGGAGTGGCCCCGTGGTTCTCGAGGTCCTCACGTAGCTCGGCCGCTTCCAGCTCGGCCTGGCTGGTGGCCAACCGCCGGAAGAAGCCGCGCAGTCCGCCCTTTTTGACGGGCTCCTGTGTACTCATGATGCTTCAGCCTAGGCGATGGGCCGCCAGGTGCATAACGGTCCCATATCGACCGGGCAAAAGCGGGAATTCACCGGGTTTCGGTGATCTCCGGACCTCGGTCATAGGGGTTGTACGGCTTGTCGTCCGCCTGCTCCTCCAGGGCCTGGCGGGCCTCGGGGGGAAGCTGCAACTGGATGCCCTCGCGGGGAGCCATCGGGTCGTCGCCACGGACGACCACGACCTCGCGCACGACGCCCTCGAGGACCGCGGCGGCCCCCGGGTCGACGGCGGCGCGGCCGGTGATCACGGCGCGCAGGAACCAGCGCGGACCGTCGACCCCGATGTAGCGGATCGGCGCCTGCTGGCCGTTCTCCTGCGGCACGTTGGCGTGGAGCTCGGCGCCGAAGGGGCCCTCGTGCTCCTCGACGGTGCCCTTGGCCGCCTCGATGTCGCGGCTGAGCTCGACCCGGAGGTCGTCCCACAGGCCGGACTTCTTGGGGGCGGCGAAGGCGTGGAGCTGCAGGGCGCTCTCCTGGGCCAGCACCAGCGCACCGACGATCTGCTCGCCGGCCACCTGGAGCTGGACCTCGAAGTCGGGCCCGATCGGCAGGTGCAGCCCGCCCAGGTCGACCCGGTCGGCCTCCGGGTAGCTGTCGGTGGAGTCCCACGGCCCGGACTCACGGCCCGAACCCTTGGGCTCTGCGGCCCCCTGCTGACCGGGAGTGGGGTCGGACGGCTTGTCGGACGGGGCCTCGGCCGCGCCACGTCGGCGTCGGAACACTTGGTTCACCTTTCCTATCTGCCGGTGGAGCCGAAGCCGCCGGCGCCGCGCGCCGACCCGGGCAACCGCTCCACCTCGTAGAACGCCGCTTTCTCGACCCGCTGGATGACCAGCTGGGCGACGCGGTCACCGCGCCGCAGCCGGACGGCCTCCTTGAGGTCGGTGTTGAGCAGCGTCACCTTGATCTCGCCTCGATATCCGGCGTCGACCGTTCCAGGCGCGTTGACGAGCGTCACGCCGTATTTGGCGGCGAGCCCGGAACGCGGGTGGACGAACGCCGCATAGCCGTCGGGCAGCGCGATCGCCACGCCCGTGCCGACCATGGCCCGCTCACCCGGGAGCAACTCGACGTCTTCCGCCGCGTAGAGATCGGCACCCGCGTCGCCCGGATGGGCGTATGCCGGTAGCGGTAGCTCAGGGTCGAGCCGGTGGATCAGCACCTCGACACTCATGGATCGCAACCCTACCGGTTGGGGCCACCCGGGACCGCGTCTCCCGCGCCTGGTGGGGGCTCTGGTTCGGGCGGGGGCGGTCCGATCAACCTGGGTGGTTCCTCCGGCCGGTCGCGGCGCAGCTCGGGCAGCGCCCGGTAGATCACCGCCGAGATCGGGACGGCGACCACGGCCCCCGCGATGCCGCCGATCACGCCGCCGACCGTCAGCACGATGATGATGGCCAGCGGGTGGAACTGCAGCGCCCGGCCGACGATCAGGGGCTGGAGCACGTGGTTCTCCAGCTGCTGCTCGACCACCAGGACGCCGACGAAGATCAGGGCGTACACCCAGCCCTGGGAGCCGAACACGACGAGGGTGGCGATGCCGCCGGCGAAGAAGATGCCGACGATCGGGATGAACGAGGCGAAGAAGATCAGCACCGCGAGCGGCGCCCACAGCGGCACCCGCATCCCCGCCAGCACGATGCCGATGACCAGGGCGTGGACGGCCGCGACGGCGACGGTGCCCAGCACGTAGTGCGACAGCGTGCGCCAGGCGGCCCGGCCGGCCCGGTCGACCCGGTCGGACGCGCCGCCGAACGCCCGCAGGAACCACGCCCAGATCCGGTCGCCGTCCTTGAGCAGGAAGAACGTCACGAACAGCAGCAGCACGATCGCGGCCAGCACCTCGACGAGCGCGGTCGCGCCGGTCAGCACGGTGTCGGTGATCTGGCTGCGCTGCTGGTTGAGCTGCTGGGTGAGGTCGTCGACGAAGTCGGCGATCTGCGCCTCGCGCAGGTGGAGCGGCCCGGTCAGCAGCCAGTTCTGCACGTCGCGGGCGGTCTGCTGGATCTGCGCGACCAGCCCGGGGAACTCCTCGTTGGCCCGGTTGCCGATCAGGAAGCCGAGGCCGCCGATGAACGACAGCGCGACCAGCATGGTCAGCCAGGTGGCGTAGATCGGCCGCAGCCCGGCCCGCCGCAACCGCTTGGTGATCGGGAACAGCAGCGCCGTCAGCAGGAACGCGATCGCGACCGGGAGGGTGACGAAGCTGAGCCTGGCGACGATCATCGCGAAGATGTAGACGACCACGCCGATGACGATGACCCGCCAGGACCAGGCGGCGACGATGTTGAGTGTCGGCGGTACGTCCGGCCCCCGCCGGCCCTTCCCCTGATGGGCTCGCTCACGTTCTGCGATCACGCGTCAAGCCTGGCACGGGAAAGGGCCCGGCGCGCAACCGGATTAGGCTTCTTCGAGGACGGTCTTCACCACGAGCGGCCCTTCACCGGTCTCCAGCACGAACTCCTCGACATTGCCCGCCGAGCACAGGTCGTCTTGCGCCAGCCGCACGAGATCGGCCTTCTCGCCCCGCACGTCGAGCAGGGTCACCTCGGCCCGCATCGACAGCTTGGCCGCCGACTTGGCCTTGCGCACCCGCGCCAGCACGTCGGCCACCGCCTCGAGCACCGCCGGGTCACCGCCGCGACCGGCCACGCTCGGCCAGGTGGCGGTGTGGACGGAGCCCTCCCGCCACCACGACCAGACCTCTTCTGTCACGAACGGCAGGAACGGCGCGAACAGCCGCAGCAGCATGTCGAGCGCGGCCCGCAGCGCGACCACCGCCGAGGCGTCGCCGTCGTAGGCGCGCGCCTTGACCAGTTCGAGGTGGTCGTCGCAGAACGCCCAGAAGAACCGTTCGGTCCGTTCGAGCGCCTTGGTGTAGTCGAAGGCCTCGAAGGCGCGGGTGGCGTCGCGGACCACCTCGTCGAGCGCGGCCAGCATCGACAGGTCGAGCGGCGCGGTGACCTCTCCTTCTCCGGCCTCGAAGGAGAGGACGAACTTCGACGCGTTGAGGATCTTGATGGCCAGCCGGCGGCCGATCTTGATCATCCCGGTGTCGAAGGTGGTGTCGGTGCCCGGACGGCCGTTGGCGGCCCAGTAGCGGACGGCGTCGGAGCCGAACTCCTCGAGCAGGCCCATGGGCGTGATCACGTTGCCCTTGGACTTCGACATCTTCTTGCGGTCGGGGTCGAGGATCCAGCCCGAGATGGCGGCGTGCTTCCACGGCAGCACACCCTCTTCCTGGTGGGCGCGGACCATCGTGGAGAACAGCCAGGTGCGGATGATCTCGTGGGCCTGGGGCCGCAGGTCCATCGGGAAGACCCGCTGGAACAGGTCGTCGTCGCGCTGCCAGCCGCCCGCGATCTGCGGGGTCAGCGAGGAGGTCGCCCAGGTGTCCATGATGTCGGGGTCACCGGCGAAGCCGAAGGGCTTGCCGCGCAGGTCTTCGGTGAAGCCGGGCGGCACGTCGGTCGCCGGGTCGATCGGCAGCATGCTCTCGGGCGGGGTGAGCGGCGCCTCGTGGATGATCTGGCCCTCGGCGTCGAGCTGGTACCAGACCGGGATCGGCACGCCGAAGAACCGCTGCCGGGAGATCAGCCAGTCGCCGGCCAGCCCCTCGACCCAGTTGTCGTAGCGGACCCGCATGTGGGCGGGGTGCCAGATCAGCTCCCGGCCCCGGTCGAGCATCTCCCAGCGCAGCTTGGCGTCGCGCCCGCCGTTGCGGATGTACCACTGGCGGGTGGTCACGATCTCAAGGGGCTTGTCGCCCTTCTCGTAGAACTTGACCGGCCGCTTCACCGGCCGCGGCTGCCCTTCCAGTTCGCCGCTCTCCCGCAGCATCTCGACGATGCGTTCGCGGGCGCTGTGCATGGTCTTTCCGGCGAGTTCCTTGTACGGCTCCGCGTTCACGCCCTCCGGGGCGTCCGGCAGCATCCGGCCGTCCCAGCCGACGACGGCGCGCGTGGGCAGGTCGAGCTCCCGCCACCAGACGACATCGGTGACGTCGCCGAAGGTGCAGATCATCGCGATGCCCGAGCCCTTGTCGGGTTCGGCCAGATGATGGGCGAGGACCGGGACCTCGACCCCGAACACGGGCGTGCGCACGGTCGACCCGAACAGCGGCCGGTAGCGCTCGTCGTCGGGGTGGGCGACCAGCGCCACACAGGCCGGGATCAGCTCGGGCCGGGTCGTCTCGATCCAGACCCGCCCGGCGAACCCCTGCGCCTGCTGCTCGGGCGACAGGTGGAAGGCGATGCGGTGGTAGGCGCCCGGCCACTCGCGGTCTTCGAGCTCGGCCTGGGCGACGGCGGTCCGGAACGTGACGTCCCAGAGGGTCGGGGCCTCGGACAGGTAGGCCTGCCCGCGCTCCAGGTTCCGCAGGAACGCGCGCTGGGACGCGGCCCGCGCGTTGGCGTCGATCGTCTGGTAGGTCATCGACCAGTCGACCGACAGCCCGAGCCGCCGCCACAGCTCCTCGAACGCCTTCTCGTCGTCGGCGGTCAGCCGCTCGCACAGCTCGATGAAGTTGCGCCGGGAGATCGGCACCTGCTGCTTGCCGGGCTTGTCGGGCGGCTGGAAATCGGCGTCATAGGGGACCGAGGGGTCGCACCGGACGCCGTACACGATCTGGACCCGGCGTTCGGTCGGCAAACCGTTGTCATCCCACCCCATGGGGTAGAAGACGGCTTTGCCCCGCATCCGCTGGAACCGGGCGATCGTGTCGGTGTGGGTATAGGAGAAGACGTGGCCGACGTGCAGTGAGCCGGAGACGGTCGGAGGCGGCGTGTCGATCGAGAAGATCTGCTCACGCGGCCGCGACCGGTCGAACCGGTAAAGGTCGTCGGCGGCCCAGCGGGCTACCCATGCCTGCTCCAAGCCGTCGAGGGAGGGCCTGTCGGGGGGCAGTGGTCGCTGAGTCGTCATGCCACCAGATGTTATGGCGTACGAGCCTGGCGGACGCACCAGAATAAGGCTGTTACCGAGGAGGGATCATGGCGGGTAAGGAAGAGAAACCGGACATGCAGTGGCGCATCGTCGGCGGCCTGGTAGGGCTGGCGGTCGGCTTCGCCGCGAAGAAGGTGCTGGGCTTCGCCTGGGAGAAGGCCACCGGCAAGAAACCCCCGGCCAGCGTCGACTCCCCGGACGTGAGCCTCGGTGAGGCGCTCGCCTACGCGGTCGTGATGGGCCTGGGCATGGAGGTCACCCGCATCATCGCCACCCGTGCGGCGGCCAAGCGCTGGAAGAACTGGAAGGACATGGCTCAGGACGTGACCGACGAGCTCAAAGACTGATCTTCTTCGAAAAAGAGAGGCGGCCTTCCCCGGAGGGCCGCCTTTCTCATGCCTCCAGGTCGGTGAGGAAGTCGCTGGCCCAGCGGTCGACGTCGTGGGTGGCGACGCGGCGGCGCAGGGAGCGCATCCGGCGGCCGAGTTCGTGGGGCGGTTCGTGCATGGCGGTCATCATGGCCCGCTTCATGCCGTCGATGTCGTAGGGGTTGACCAGGTAGGCGTGCTTGAGCTCGTCGGCGGCGCCGGCGAACTCGCTCAGCACCAGGGCGCCGCGCAGGTCGTGGCGGCAGGCGACGTACTCCTTGGCGACCAGGTTCATGCCGTCGCGCAGCGGCGTCACGACCATGACGTCGGCGGCGCAGTAGAGGGCGGCCAGCTCGTCTCTGTTGTACGACTGGTGCATGTAGTTGATCGGCGACCAGCCGAACAGGCCGTATTCGCCGTTCATGCGCCCGACCTGGAGCTCGATGTCGTTGCGCAGCCGGATGTACTCCTCGACCCGTTCCCGGGTGGGCGTGGCGATCTGCACGAACACCGCCTCGCCCGGCTCGATCCGGCCCTCGGCGAGCAGCTCGCCGTAGGCCTTCAGCCGCTGGCCGATGCCCTTGGTGTAGTCGAGCCGGTCGACGCCCAGCAGCACGTGCTCGGGGTTGCCGAGCTCGGCCCGGATCTCCTTGGCCCGCGTCATGATGTGCGGCTCGCGCACCAGCTGGTCGAGGGAGCCGAAGTCGACCGAGATGGGATAGGCCTCGGCGCGGACGATCCGGTCGTCGAGCTGGATCTCGTTGCGGCTGGCCGGGAGGTTGAGCACCCGCCGGGCGAGCCGGACGAAGTTGGAGGCCCCACCGGGACGCTGGAACCCGACGAGGTCGGCCCCGAGCAGCCCTTCGAGGATCTCCTTGCGCCAGGGAAGCTGCCAGAAAAGTTCGGCGGGAGGGAAGGGGATGTGCAAGAAGAACCCGATCTTCAGGTCGGGCCGCAGCTTACGGAGCATCGCCGGTACCAGCTGGAGCTGGTAGTCCTGGATCCACACGACCGCCCCGGGAGCGGCGGCGTCGGCCGCGGCCCGCGCGAACCGGTCGTTGACCGCCTTGTACGCGTCCCACAGGAGCCGCGAGTAGACAGGGGTCGCCACGACGTCGTGATAGAGGGGCCACAGCGTGGCGTTGGAGAAACCCTCGTAGTAGAACTCGACCTCAAGCTGCGACAGCGGTACGGGGATGAGGTGCATCCCGTCGTGGTCGAACGGCTTGAGTTCTTCGCCGGCCGCGCCGTGCCAGCCGAGCCATGCCCCGTCTCTCGCCTGCATCACAGGAGCGATGGCGGTGACGAGGCCGCCAGGACTGCGGCGCCATTGTTTTTCGCCCACACGGTCGACAGGCAACCGGTTCGCGACGATCAGGAACGAGCTGGTGCCACGCATGAGCCCTCCAGTTATCGCCTTACGGATAACCATACGTAAGGTCTCTGGAACCGCCCATACCCCCATCGACGTGCACAATTCATAACACGGAGTGTGAGAATGATCTCCCGCAGGTCGTGACCTGTTACGCAATGGTTTAGACCAGATGGTAACGGTTTGGTATCAGCGTGGTGGAGGTGGGGGAAGACCCCGCTGACGACGAAGATCAGTGCGCACCGCCGTGGCGAGACGTCTGGTGGCCATACGGTTGAGCGCCCCGCCGGCGACCGCGCCGGTGAGGAAGGGGCCCAGGGTGGTGAGGTGCCGGCCGAGGGTGCGCATCAGCCGGTTACGCAGCGAGGTCTTGGCCGCCGCCCCGAGGGCGAGCGTGACCGACGCGGGCTTCAGGGGGTCGACCCCTCGCTGCTTGGACCAGGCGATGGCGAACTGCGTGGCCCGGGTGGGCCCCGTTCCCTGCACCTGCACGCCGTAGACCTCGTGCAGCTCGCCCAGGAGTTTGACCTCGATGGCGGCCACGACGACGGTCTCGGCGACGAGCTGGGCCGGCGCGGAGAGAAGGAGAGGGGGCGCGGCGAACTCCGCCGCGGCCAGTGCGCCGCCCACGGCGCCGACGGCCATCGTGGCCTTCGCCGCGGTGCGGACGAGATCGTCGGCGAGCTGTTCGCCGGTCAGGCCGTAGTGGTGCTCCTGCAGCGTCGCCAGGTCGCGGATCGGGAGCCGCGTGGCGACGTTCATGAAGAGGTCGGCCAGCCAGCGGCCACGGCCGACCCCGCTCGCGCCCGCCTTCCTGGCGGACGTGGCCAGCGCCCCGCTGAGGCGGCCGAGCAGCCTGCGCCGCTCGGCGCCGTCAGTTTCCCCCGGTACGTCCTGGCTGACGAGCTTGCCGATGATCTCGGCGACTTCGTTGTCGCTGTCCCGATCTTTACTCTGATCTCTGGTCTGATCCGCTTCTGAAGCCATCAACGGACCCTTCCCGGAATCAGGCTGCGCACTCGCGGCAGACCTGCTGTCCGTTCTTCTCGGAGGCCAGCTGACTGCGGTGATGCACCAGGAAGCACCGCGAACAGGTGAACTCGTCGGCCTGCCGAGGAATCACTCGGAGCGAGAGTTCCTCGTTCGACAGGTCGGCCCCCGGCAGCTCGAGCGACTCGGCCAGATCGGTCTCGTCGATGTCGATGCTGCCCGACGACTTGTCGCTGCGCCGCGCCTGGAGTTCCTGAAGGCTGTCTTCACTCAGGTCGTCGTCAGTCTTGCGCGGGCTGTCGTAGTCGGTAGCCATGTGCGTACTCCATCCCCCTCATCTGTATCTCTGACGCTTCGGGAGGTAGGTGGCCTATACCGGGCAATCGGTACCCCGGATGAATAGACGCTGAACCTCCCGACTCGCGAGGGTGTTCCCCACCTCGGCTCCGGTTAGCCAAATATGGCGAAACCACAGCATTGGCGGGATGACCCACCGCGTTCGACGGCACATCCAACCACATTGCGCGAGTGGATGTGCAGCAGGGCACGATCACCGCGCCGAGGGACTCGCCGCGGGCGCCGAACCCGGCAGTCGCACCGTCACCACGAGGCCGCCGCCGTCACGCGGAACCGCCGTGACCGTCCCCCCGTGAGCACGCACGATGGCGCGCACGATGGACAGTCCGAGCCCTGCCCCCTTGGCCGACTCGATCCGATCGGCGTGCAGCCGCCGGAAAGGCTCGAAGAGCGCGTCGACCTCATAGGCCGGAACAAGAATGCCGGTGTTGGCGACCTGAACAACGGTGGCCCCGTCCACGATTCCCGATCGCACCCAGACTTTTCCGCCGGACTCGTTGTTGTACTTGATCGCGTTCTCGACGAGATTGCTGACACACCGCTCCAGCAGCACCGGATCACCGGTGGCCTGAGCCGGGTGAAGGTCGTATTCGACGTCGATATCCTGCTCGGCCGCGAAAGGCGCGAGCTGGTCGACGGCGGTCTTCACGACGTCCTGGACGTCGACGGCCTTGCGCACCGACAGCTCGCGTTCGCTACGGGCGAGCAGCAGGAGTCCCTCGATGAGGCGTTCGTGCCGGGCGTTGGTGCCGAGCAGGGTGCGGCCCAGCACCTTGAGGTCCTCGGAGGCCTCGGGGTCGGACAGCGCGACCTCCAGGACGGTCCGGTTGATCGCCAGCGGCGTTCTCAGCTCGTGGGAGGCGTTGCCGACGAATCTCCGCTGCGTGTCGAAGGCGCTGTTGAGCCGGGTCAGCATGGCGTCGAAGGTGTCGGCCAGCTCCTTCAGCTCGTCGTCGGGGCCCTGGAGGTCGATGCGCTCGTGGGCCAGCGAGGTCTCCGAGAGCCTGCGGGCGGTGGCGGTCATCTGCATGACCGGCTTCAGCGCCCGGTCGGCCACGATGTAGCCGAGGATCAGCGCGAGGATGCCCACCCCGAGCAGGGCCATCAGCGACCGCTGGAGGACGTAGGCCTGGGCCGCCTCGATGGTCGCGCTGCGCTGGCCGATCCAGTAGTCGTCCCACATCTGGGAGAGCTCCGCCGGCACGTCGCCGCCCAGCGGCACCGGCGTCCAGGCGTCCTTGATGGCCCAGCCCACCAGCGAGTACATGACGAAGACCAGCAGCGCCCCGGCCGCGAAGAACATGGCGCCGTAGGTGATGGTGAGACGCCAGCGGATGCTGAGACGACCGGCCAGATCCTGGACCTGCTCGGCGACCGTCATCCGGACCGGGTGAGGGTCGGTCGGCGGCGGGCCGTCCCAGGCGGGCGGACCGCTCGGCGGCGGCGGCTGCTGGCTCTTGTAGGGGCCCGTGCCCACCGCCGACGTCATCCGGACACCCGGTTTCGGGTGCTCAGCGGTCACCTCTTCTTTGCGTTCGGTCACAGCTTGTACCCCACTCCAGGTACTGTCTCGATCACCTGGGGCTCGCCCAGCTTCTTACGCAGCGTCATCATCGTCACTCTGACCACGTTGGTGAACGGGTCGATGTTCTCGTCCCACGCCTTGTCGAGCAGGTCCTCCTGGCTGACCACGGCGCCCTCGGCGCGCAGCAGCTCCTCCAGGACGGCGAACTCCTTCTTGGTCAGCGTGATCTCGTTGTCGTCCCGCGTGACCAGGCGTTTCCCGGGGTCGAGCCGGATGCCCGAACGTTCCAGGATGGGCGGCAGCGACGACGCCGACCGGCGCCCGAGGGCCCGCACCCGCGCCACCAATTCCATGAACACGAAAGGCTTGGCGAGGTAGTCGTCGGCGCCCAGCTCCAGGCCCTCGACCTTGTCGTCGACGTCACCGCTGGCGGTCAGCATGATGATCCGCGAGGCGGTGCGGGCCGCCACCAGACGCCGGGCCACCTCGTCGCCGTGGACCTTCGGCAGGTCGCGGTCGAGCACGATCACGTCGTAGTCGATGTAGCCCGTCTTCTCCAGGGCGGCGGCGCCGTCGTAGGCGACGTCCACGGCCATCGCCTCCCGGCGCAATCCAGTCGCGATCGCGTCGGCGAGCACTCGCTCGTCCTCCACCACAAGCACCCGCATCGGGCTCCTCCTTCATCAGGTGGCTTCATTCTCGCGTCAGTGACCGTAAGTGCACGGTAAGGCGCATCCCGGGATGGAGAAATTTCCATGTTTAGGCGTTTAAGCAGGGTGGGTAGAGGTGGTCATACCCCCGAGCCCGCGCGTCCGCTTCCGCGTCGGCTCGATAGACCCTAGGAAAGAAGGTGAGATGGGCGAGTTCACGAGCACGATCGAAACCCGGCTCGACCAGGCCTACAAGGGACTCCAGGAGGCCACGGCCACCGGCGACGATTTCCTCGCCGACACCCTCACCGCCGAGATCGAAGATCTTCGGAGGCTGGCCGACGACCACGGCATCCCTCTTCAGCGCTGACTGACCCAGGCTGAGAAATCCGAGCAGCAGCGAGCCCCCGCCGACCAACAGGTCGGCGGGGGCTCGCGCTTCGTCGTCCTAGAGATCCCTCTCGGGGTTCTGGGAGAGCAGCAGGTCGTGGAGCTGGTTGAACAGCTCCGGCGCGGCGGCCAGACCCATTTCGATGTTGTACGACGTCCCGCGCAACCCCCCGACCCTCGCGCCGGCCTCCTCGGCGATCAGCCCGCCGGCTGCGTGGTCCCAGTAGTTGGTCCCGCGCTCGTAGTAGGCGTCCACCCGCCCGGCCGCCACCGAGCACAGGTCGACCGCGCACGAGCCACCCCGGCGGATGTCCCGCACCCGGGGCAGCACCTCGGCCAGCACCTGGGCCTGGACGGCCCGGCGCCCCGCGGCGTACCCGAAGCCGGTCGCAACGAGCGCCCGGTCGAGCGCGACCCCGGTCGTGCAGGTGATCGGCCGGTCGTTCAGGAACGCCCCGCCGCCCCGGACGGCGGTGAAGACCTCCCCCATGGGCGGCACGTTGACCACACCGGCCACGATCCGCCCGTCGACCTCGACCCCGATCGACACCGACCAGGCGGGCAGGCCGTAGAGGAAGTTGACCGTCCCGTCGATGGGGTCGACGACCCAGCGCGCCTCGCCCGCACCGGGGGTGTCGCCGCCCTCCTCGCCGAGGATCGCGTCCTCGGGCCGGTTCTCCGTGATCCGGGCCCGGATCAGATCCTCGGCGGCGCGGTCGAGGGCGGTCACGACGTCGGTGGGGCTGGACTTGGTCTCCACCACTTCGGGGCGGGACGACAGCGCGGCTCGTTCGGCGAGGAGCAGGTCGCCCGCCTCGATCGCGATGCTCCGGGCGAGATCGAGGAGTTTGTCCGGGTTCAGCGGCATGTGATCAGGCTACCGAGCCGGGCCGTCTCCATTCCTCGCCCAGGACGTGAACAGCCAGGAACGCCAGGACCGTCTCGTACCAGGCGATCGAGTTGCCGGGTTTGAGCACCCAGTGGTTCTCGTCGGGGAAGTACAGGAACTTGGCCTCGGCGCCGGTGCGCTGGAGGTCCCACCACAGGCGCAGGGCCTCCCCGATGGGGACGCGGTAGTCCTTGTCGCCGTGGATGACCAGCATCGGGGTGGTGATCTGGTCGAGCGAGTGGTGCGGCGACAGGCGCAGGTAGCGGTCGGAGCCGGGAGGGCCGAACTCGCGCTGCCAGAAGGAGGAGACGTCGGTCGTACCGGCGAACTGGTCGAGGTTCCACAGCGAGGCGTGGGTGACGATCGCCTTGAAGCGGTCGGTGTGGCCGGCCACCCAGTTGGCCATGTAGCCGCCGAACGAGCCGCCCATGGCGGCGGTGCGGGTCTCGTCGACCTCGGGGAGCTTGCACGCGGCGTCGGTGATCGCCATCAGGTCGCCGTGGGTGACCGGGCCCCACTCGCCCCAGCCCCGGTCGATCATCGCCTGGCCGTAGCCGGTCGACATCGCCGGGTCGGGCAGCAGGACGGCGTAGCCCTTCGCGGCCATGATCCACGGGTTCCAGCGCCACGACCAGTCGTTCCAGCTGTTCACCGGGCCGCCGTGGATCCACAGCAGCAGCGGGGCCGGCCGCTCGGAGACGGGCAGCACGAGCCAGGCGCGGATCTCGGTGCCGTCGTCGGCGACGGCGAAGACCTCGGTGAGGGTGCCGGGCACGTCGAGGACGGGGGTCGGGGCGGGGAGGGTGACGTAAGCGCCGTAGGCGTCGCCGGCGTCGCGGGTGATCTTCGCCGGCAGGTGGGGGCTGTCGATCGCGCCGCGCAGAGCGTAGATGGTCCCGTCGGGGGCGACGTTCAGCTCGGCGTAGGCGCCGTCGTCGAGGGTGATCCGGCTCCACTCGCCGCCGAGGGACACGTGGAAGATCGGGCGGCGGCCCCCATGGTCGGCGGAGACGTACAGGGAGGTCGAGTCGGGAGCCCAGGCGATGGAGGCGGCGCCCTCCCCGAGCGGGTGCTGCTCGCCTGTCTTGAGGTCGACGAGCCAGAGCTCGACGCGGCCCGAGACCGTCTCCGAGGTGATGCGCTCGCGGTGGCAGACGACGTGGCCGCCGTCGGGCGAGATCACGACCGGGCCCTCGAAGTCGAAGCCGTCGTCCGAGGCCAGGATCCGGCGCTCGCCGGCGGTGAGAGCGACCAGGCGGTTGCGGTGTTCGCCGTCGGCGACGTTCTCCCGCCACGTGGTGATCACGGTCGCACCGTCGGGGGTGACGTCGAAGGCGGCCCGGTGGAGGGCGTCGCCCACGTCGGGGGTTAGCTCGCCGTGCTCCACGGAGAAGAACCGGGGGTGGGCCGGGCCGATGTCGTGGTCCCAGAAGCGGACCGGGTAGCCCTCGTGGAGGATCGCGGTGATCCCGGCCTCTTCGCGTTCCTTGCGGCGGTCCTTCTCGGTGTCCTGGTCGCCGGGGAGCACGTCGGAGACGTACACGATCGAGGAACCGCCGGTCTTCACGCCGGCGATGCCACCGGGGCGGGTGGCCAGGCGGCGGGGCTCGCCGGACTTCGGCAGCAGCCACAGGGCCGGTTTGTCGTTGTCGTCCTTCTCGGTGGGGTCGGGGCGGGCGGAGACGAAGAGCAGGTCGCCGCCTGCGGTGAAGACCGCGCCGCCCTCCCCCTTCGCCGACCGGGTCAGCCGGGTCGCCTCGCCGCCGGGCTCGAGAGGGATGTCGTAGAGCGCGGTGCCGTAGGACTTCTTGTCGGGGTTCAGGGACTGCGTGACAGCGACGAGCCGGGAGCCGTCGGGGGCCAGGCGCAGCGAGGCCGTCCGGGGGACGGCGACGTAGTCACGCACATCCTGGAAGATCGAGCTCATTCGTCGAACCTACCCCCCTAAGCTGGGCACATGGGGAACTACGACGCGGTGGTCGTGCTGTCGTTCGGCGGGCCTGAACGGCCGGAAGACGTGCTCCCGTTCCTGGAGAACGTGGTGCGCGGGCGGGGGGTGCCGCGCGAGCGGCTGCTGGAGGTGGAGGCCCACTACCAGGCGATGGGCGGGGCCAGCCCGATCAACGACCAGAACCGGGCGCTGGTCGCCGAGCTGCGCGAGGTCCTCGACCTGCCGGTCTACTGGGGCAACCGCAACTGGCACCCCTTCCTGGAGGAGACCGTCGCCCAGATGAAGGCCGACGGCATCCGGCGGGCGGCGGCGTTCGCGACGGCGGCCACGGCGTCCTATTCGAGCTGCCGGCAATACCGTGAGGACATCTCCCGGGCCGCCGCGGCGGTGCCCGGCGGGCCCGAGCTGATCAAGATGCGCCACTTCTACGACCATCCGGGGTTCGTCGCGGCCATGGTCGACCGCACCCGCGCGGCCCTCGACGAGGTGGGCCACGACGCCCGGCTGGTCTTCACGGCCCACTCGATCCCGGTGTCGATGGCGTCGTCGGCCGGGCCCCGGGGCAACGGCTACGAGCGCCAGCTGCGGGAGTCCTCCGCGCTGGTCGCCGACGAGGTCGGGGCGGCCGAGTTCGACCTGGTGTGGCAGAGCCGCAGCGGCCCGCCGCAGATCCCGTGGCTGGAGCCCGACGTCTGCGACCACCTGGAGACCCTCCACGCGAAGGGCGTCGAGTCGGTCGTGCTGGTGCCGATCGGGTTCGTCTCCGACCACATGGAGGTCCTCTACGACCTCGACGTGGAGGCGCGGACGCTCACCGACGAGCTGGGCATGCGGATGGCCCGCGCGGGCACGGCGGGCACCCACCCGAGGTTCGTCGAGATGATCCGCGACCTGGTGAACGAGCCCGAGCCGACCTCCTGCCCGGTGGCCTGCTGCCCGGCTCCGGTCAGGCCGATGTCAGGGGTACGCCCGGGCGTAGGCCCCGGCGAGTCCTAGCACCTTGTCGACGTAGTCCCACGAGTGGTTGTAGGCCCACACGGCCTTCCTGAGCGCCTCGCCGCCCCCGGCGGCGCCGGTGGCGCACAGGTAGTTGGCCGCGCCGGGCACGGCGTCGTAGGCGCTCCAGATGTCGGCGGTCCCGTCGCCGTCGCCGTCGACGCCGTAGGACCGCCAGGTGGCCGGCATGAACTGCATCGGGCCGAGCGCCCCGGCCGACGACGGGCCGTTGTTGCGGCCGTGGCTGCTCTCGACCTGGCCGATCGCGGCGAGGACCGTCCATGACAATCCGGGGCAGACGGCGGCCGAGCGCTGGTAGAGCTCCAGGTAGCTCTCTGGACGGCCGACCAGGGTCTGCTTGTTAGGGGCGGCGTTCCGTTCGGCGGGCTGCTCCTTCACCACCCCGATCGGGACGACGCTGGAGCCCGTCCCCATCAGCTTGCGCACCCGCGGCCCGCTGACGTCCTCGCCGTGCACGAGCACGACCACGCCGTCGGAGAAGCCGAGCCGCTCGCCGAGGTCCTTGGAGATCAGGCCGTCGATGTTCGGGAAGCCGAGCGCGGCCGAGGCGGCGATGCGCAGGCGGGGGCCGTTGTCGACCTGGTACTCCTCCCCCAGCACCATGCCGAGCCGCTTCATGACGGCCGGGTCGGCGACCACCTCGCCGCGCGCGATCGCGCTCCACACCTCAGGGTGCTCGGCGACCGGCTTCGGCGTCCACGACCGGAACTGGGCCGGTTCGACCGCGAGCAGCTGCAGCGGATGGCCCGACAGTTTCACCCCGCCGCCCGCGACGAGGGCGACCTTCTGGACGTGTTTCACCTTGGCGATGCGCAGCACCGTCTCCTGCGGCACCGGCCGCGGCGCGATGCCGAGCAGCTGCGGCGGGGTCGTCTGGATGCCCGGCCCGCCGATGGAGGGCGGCGCGGTGGGGATGACCTGACCGGGGACGAGGTTCGGCACGTTCTCGCTGGACACCGGCCTGCCGTTGTCCGCGCCGAGGAGGAACACACCGCCGGTGGTGACCGTCACCACGATGGTCGCGGCGAGCCCGGCCACCACCGCGAGAAGCGGCGTGAACCGGGGATGACGGAGAGCCCTGTTCACGTTGATACCTTATCGACCGGAAACTCACTTGCCATCAAGGCTGGCCGTGAGACAAGGTCGGAAGAGTTTCAAGGGGATCAGCAGTAGTCGTCCGCGTGCCATCACACCGAGTCCCCCATGGCCGCAGCCGTAACGGTTCGCCCGGACGCGTTTGTTCGGGTTGAGGTCTGCTCTCATGCGTACGTATCGGGGTCTGTTCCGCACGCCAGGTGCGAAGGGCTTCGTCCTCTCAGGGTTCGTCGGGCGCATCCCCATGTCCATGCTGGGCATCGGGATCACGCTGCTCGTCCAGCACGTCACCGGATCCATCGCGACGGCCGGCGCGGTCACGGCCGTCTTCGCTCTCTCCACCGCCGTCGGGGCGCCCGTCATGGGGCGGCTGAGCGACCGCTTCGGCCAGGCGAAGGTCGCGGTGCCCGCCGTGCTCGCCCACGGGAGCGCGCTGGTGGCGCTGATGCTGCTGGCCGGCGCCGGGGCGCCGATCTGGACGCTGTTCGCCGCCGCCGTCCTCGCGGGCATGGCGGCGGTGCAGCTCGGGTCGATGGTGCGGGCCCGGTGGTCCCATCTGCTCGACGACCCGGCGAAGCTGCACACCGCGTTCTCGTTCGAGTCGGTCGCCGACGAGCTCATCTTCGTCTCCGGTCCTGCCTTCACCGCTGTGGTGGCCACGTCGCTGAACGTGTACGCCGGGCTCATCGTCGCCGTCGTCCTGGCGGTGTCCGGCACGACCGCCTTCGCGCTGTTCAAGGCCAGTCAGCCGCCGATCGTCCGGGTGCGCGAGCACCGGGGCTCCCCGATCGCGATCCCGGGCGTGGCGCTGCTGTCGGTCGTGCTGCTCGGCATGGGCGCCGTGTTCGGCACGGTCGACATCGTCACGGTGGCCTTCGCCCAGGAGCACGGCAACAACGGCGTGGCCGGGCTGCTGCTCGCCTCGTTCAGCGCCGGGTCGATGGTCTCGGGTCTCTGGTACGGCTCACGCGCCTGGAAGCTCACCCTGCGCAGCAGGTTCGTGCGCGGCCTCGGCGTGTTCGCCGTCGGCCTGACCCCGATCGTGCTGATCGGCGAGCTGGCCCCGATGGCGGTCGCGCTGTTCTTCGCCGGTCTGGCCATCTCGCCCACCCTGATCACCAGCTTCTCGCTGATCGAGCGGATGGTCCCGGCCCCGCAGCTCAACGAGGGCATGTCGTGGCTGTCGACGTCGATCGGGTTCGGCGTGGCGATCGGCGCCTGGGCCGGCGGGCACCTGGCGGAGACGTTCGGCGCCTCCAACGCGTACGGTTTCGCGTACGGGTGCGCCCTGCTGGCGGCCGTGGTCGGTCTGGTCGGTTCGAGCGCGCTGCGGACGCCGGTGGTTTCTGAGTATCGTTCACATTCATGACGTTCACGAACTGGGCGGGCAACCAGTCGATCACCCCGGCTGAGACGCGTACGCCGAGTTCACCCGCCGAGGTCGCCGAGGCCGTGCGTGACGCCCGGCGGCAGGGCCTGAAGGTCCGCATGATCGGCACGGGCCACTCCTTCACCGGGGTGGCCCTCACCGACGGGATCCTGCTGCGGCCCGAGAGCCTGACCGGGATCCTGTCGTTCGGCGACGGCACCGTCACCGTGGCCGCCGGCACGCCGATCCACGTGCTGAACGTCGAACTCGACCGGCGCGGGCTGGCCCTGGCCAACATGGGCGACATCACCGCCCAGACCGTGGCGGGGGCGATCCAGACCGGCACCCACGGCAGCGGCCGCTCGATCGGCGGGCTGGCCGACCAGGTGACCGAGCTCGAACTCGTGCTCGCCGACGGCTCGCTGGTCACCGTCTCCGAGGGCGACCTGTTCGACGCGGCCCGGGTCGGGCTGGGGGCGCTGGGCGTGCTGACGGCGGTGACGTTCCGGGTGGAGCCCGCGTTCCTGCTGCACAGCCGCCGGGAGCCGATGACGTTCGGGGCGATCCTGGACGCGCTCGACACGTTCACCCTGGAGAACGAGCACCTCGACTTCTTCTGGTTCCCGCACACCGACCGGTGCCTGGTGAAACGCAACAACCGGGCGACGGGCGGGCAGCACACGCCCGGCCGGTTCCGGACCTGGGTCGACGAGGTCGTCGTGGAGAACCGGCTGTTCGAGGTCACCAACCGCATGGGCGCGCGGTTCCCCGCGGTCATCCCGCCGATCAACCGGCTCTCCGGGCTGGTGCTCGGGGCGTCGGAGAGCGCGGACACCGCGTACAAGGTCTTCACCAGCGTGCGCGACGTGAAGTTCCTGGAGATGGAGTACGGCATTCCGCGCCGCCATCTGGCGCGGGCCCTCCGTGAGGTGCGCGACCTGATGGACCGGTCGCCGTGGCGGATCACGTTCCCGGTGGAGGTGCGGGTCACGCCGCCCTCGACGGCCTGGCTGTCGACCGCCCACGACCGGGACACCGCGTACATCGCCTGCCACGTCTACCACCGGACCCCGAACCCCGCCTACTTCGCGGCGGTCGAGGAGATCATGGCCGGGCTGGGCGGACGCCCCCACTGGGGCAAGTTGCACAACCAGGACTACGAATATCTTTCGCGGGTATATCCCCGTTTCTCCGACTTTGTGTCCCTACGCAACCGGCTCGATCCGGACCGTCTCTTCGGCAACGCCTACCTGGACCGTGTCCTGGGCGGCTAGTTCTCTGTCGAGTTGACCCAAGTTCACCTCCATCGGGTACGTCAACCGGGAGAATCCGACGAGGACCCCGAACCGCTTGCTGAACCAGCCTGTCTATAGCAGGGTGAACGCGACAAATGTGACCGGCGTCATGTCGCCTCCGCAGCCCCTGGAGAAGGCGATGTTCGGACATGCCGGGTACGGTGCTTGGAAGGCAACCGGCTCACGCGAGAGACTCAAGGGTCCGGGGGAAGATTCAGCACGACGAAGGGACTCGCATGCAGGAGCTCCGTCTCGTCGCGGTGAGTGAGGACGGCACTTACCTCGTCCTGGCCACGGCCGGGAGGGGTACCCGCTTCACGCTGCCCGTCGACGACCGGCTCCGCGCTGCCGTCCGCGGCAACTTCTCCCGTCTCGGTCAATTTGAGATCGAAGTGGAGAGCCCGTTGCGCCCCAAGGAGATCCAGGCCCGCATCCGTGCCGGTGAGACCGCCGAGGAGATCGCCGCCACGGCGGGCATCCCGGTCGAGCGAGTTCGCTGGTTCGAGGGGCCGGTGCTCCAGGAACGCGAATACATCGCCCAGCAGGCCCAGCGAGTCGCCGTCCGCCTCCCCGGCGAGACGGCCGCCCGGCCCACGCTCGGCGAACTGGTCGCCGAACGTCTCACCCGGCGCGGCGTCCCCGTCGACGAGATCGACTGGGACTCCTGCAAGCGCGACGACAACCTGTGGCGCATCAAGCTCGGTTACGTCTGGAACGGCCACACCCGCCACGCCGAGTGGCTCTTCGACCCCCGCCGCCGCCACGTCTCCCCCTACGACGACGAGGCGATGCGCCTGTCGGCCGACGACTACGTCGACCCCCAGGCCGAAGACACGACGGTGCGCCCGTTCGTGCCCCGAATAGCGGGCAAACTCGCTCCGGTTCCGCCGCCCGACTACGACTACGACATGGCCGAGCCCTCGCCGTTAAGGGTCGCCCCCAACGGCAACCTGCCCGACCACTTCTCGCCGCGCTTCACCCCCGAGCCTCCCTCTCTCCCGGCCGCCTTCCACGAGCCTCCCGACGTCCGGCCGGCCCACGTCGAGCCGCCCCGCGCTCCCGCGCCCCAGAACTACGCGACGCCTGAGCCGCCGGTCAGCGCACCGCCGCCCCAGGAACCGCGATACGCGCCCGAGCCGCAGGTCGCCGCGCCCACGTCTCAGTCAACCCACTATTACGTCACGCCGGAACCGCAGGTCACCGCACCCGCGCCCCAGCAGCCGCAGCAGGAGGCGGCCGAGAAGCCGGAACCGCAGGCCGTCGCGCCCGTCGTGCCGGAGACCCGGCCCGAGCCGGCCCCCGAACCGGAGGCGGCCGACGTCTCCGCGTCGGCCGAGTCGCCGGAGCCGCCGGTCGACGCACCTGTCGCGGAGTCGCGTCCGGTCACGCCCGAAACGCAGGCCGACCCGGCAGTGCAGGAGGCCCGTCCGGCCGCATCCGAGCCGAAGGCCGCCGAGCCCGCGGCCGAGCCGGTCGCGCCGGAGCCCGAGGCCGCCCCGGCGGCGGAAGACCGTCCCGCCGCCCCGGTCGTGGACCGTGCCGTTGAAGAGGCGGCGCCCTTCGTCGCGCCCGAGGCACCGACCGTGGTTCCGCAGCAGGCCGCACCGGCGGCTTCGCCCGAGCCGGTCGCCGAGGAGTCCGAGGAATCGCCCACGCCGGCGGTCATGCCGAAGACGGTCAAGCCCCGGACCGGGCCGCCGCAGGCCAAGCCGCCCGCGCAGCGGCCCGCGCCGAAAGAGGACAAGTCGGCCGAGCCGGTGCCCGCGGGCGCCGCGCCCGCTCCGGCGCCCAAGCCCGCTCCGCGCCGCAAGTCGCGGGCGCGACGGGCGTCCGTCCCGTCGTGGGACGAGATCATGTTCGGGGCGCCCAAGCAGGACTAGCGCCTCGGGCTAACGCTTGAGGAAGGGCGCCATCCAGTCGGGGGTGACCTCGGCGGCGAACGCGGCCGCCTGGGTCTCTCCGGCGTCGATCGCCTTGTAGCCGCCGCTGCCCGCGCCGACTCCGGCGATCACGGTCACCAGTCCGGCGCGGCGCTGGAACCACGTCTGCCGGATGGTCCAGCCGACCACGGCCCGGCGTTCGACGACCGCCTGGGCCCGGCGCAGTGAGCCCGATCGGACCGACAGCCGGGTGCCGTCGTAGGTGTGGCCGAGCGACCGGTATCGGTCGAGGCCGAGCGCGATTCCGGCCACGGCCAGGACGGTGGCGATGACACCGATGATGGTGTGGCCCAGGACGTACAAAACCAGGGCCGAAACCGCCCACGGCGCGATGGCCCGGAACAGGCGGCGACGGCGGGCGGCGGGCGGATGGGGGCGCAGCGCCTCGCTGAACGGGCCGACGGCCTCGGCGGCGATGTCGTCGACGGCGGCGCGGGGGGCCACCGGCAGGAGCTGGCCGCGGGTCTCGGAGTCGCCGAGACCGGTCACCACGGCCCACAGACGGGCCACCCCGGCCTGGCGCTCCAACGGGCTCTCGGCGATCTCGTAGCCGCGGATGCGGCGGCGTTCGAGGGAGACCACGCGCCGGTTGACGAGGCCGCGCTCGGCGACCAGGTGGTCGCCCCGGCCGAACAGCACGAAGTTCCAGTTGAAGACGGCGTACATGGCCGCGCCGAGGAAGGGCATCAGCACGACCAGCGCGACCGCGCCACCGATGAGCAGCAGCGGGTGGCCCCAGAGCCACGAGCCGACCGCCACCGCGTCGTCTTCGTCGAGCCCGAGCTCGCCGCCCCACTGGAACGCCAGGCCGACCACACCGGCGACCAGGGCGAACGGGGTGAACAGGAAGGCGCCGGACAGCGGGCCGTAGCGCAGCCACGCCTTCGGAGCCCGCAGGAACACGTGGTCGTGCGGGGCGGCGACGGGCTGCTCCCGCTCTTCCTGGGTGGCGACGCCGTGGCGGGCCAGCAGCACCGCGCGCAGCCGCTCGGCCTCCTCGACGGTGATGCCGTCGAGCTCGCCCTCCTGCTTGTCGCCGCCGGCGCCGGTGTCGAGCTTCAGCACGGCCAGGCCGAGCAGCCGGTGGAGGAACGGGGTGGTGACGTCGACCCCCCGGATCCGCTCCAGCGGGATGACGCGGGTGGAGCGGCCGATGAAGGCGCGGGAGAGTTCCAGCCGGCCGCCGGTGATGGTGTAGGAGAAGGTGGCCCAGCGCACCACGGCGTACAGGACCGATCCGGCGACGCCGAACGCGGCCCAGATGAAGGAGCGCGGCGAGAACCCCCCGGCGACCAGCACACCCGCGAGCGGGATGAGCAGCGAGGGCAGCACCCGGATCGGGTCGATCAGCAGCAGTCGCGGACTGAGCCGGACGGCCTCGGGCACCGGCTCCTGGAAGGAGACGCTCACGTGGCGTCGTCCCGGAGTTCCTGGGCCCGGCGCGACAGCTCTTCGGCCAGCCGAGCGGCCACCTCGTAGTCGAGCCCCTTGATGGTGGACGACCCCGCGTAGGACGCCGTGCGGATCTCCACCGTCGCCAGCCCGAAGAAGCGCTCCAGCCAGCCCTGCGCCTTGTCCACGGTCTGGATGCGGGACACCGGCACGAACACCCACTCGCGCGACAGCCAGCCCGACCGGGCGTAGACGACGTCGGCGGCCAGTTCCCAGCGGTGCACCGCGAACCGGACGACCGGCTCGGCGAGCACGAACGGCACCGTCACCAGGCCGAGCACCAGCCCGGCCACCCAGGTGCGGTCGAGCAGCCACTGGGGCAGGAACTCCCAGCCCGTCATCCACATGGACAGCAGCACCAGGCCGCCCACCAGCAGGACCGTCACGATGACGGCCTCCGCGAACCACAACGACCTGGCCCTCGGCGACACCTGGTTGGCGGGGTCACGCAACGCGTCACGCATCTGGCATCACGAGTCCACCCTAAATCGTCGGGATGTGCCATTGGTCACCACCCAACCCGGGCTTGAAGATTTCTACCGGCGAGTACCCGTTCCCCACCCGAACCATAGGAATCCCAGGTCACACGGGTTCGGGTGGTGGGGCCGGTCGAACGAACCCGGCGTTTGTGGAGTTTCTTCTCGCGATGGATCATCGCGATCCGGTCGGCGCACCAGCGGGATCCGCGTAGCATCATCGGGCATGGGGTCGCTGACGAAGTCCGTTCGCACGCGCCGAGCCGCTCTCATACCGGCGGCAGTCGCGGCGCTGACGGCATCGGCCTCGGGCTGCGGGATCGTGGGCGGCGGTTCGCCCGCCAACCTCGACGTGATCAGTGTGTCGAGCCCGCAGTTCCGTGACGGCGACCCACTGCCGTCTGGCTACTCGTGCAAGGGAGACCTGGGCAATCCGCCCCTCCGCTGGTCGGGTACGTCGGGCGCCAAGTCGGTGGCCCTCGTGGTCGACGACAACGCCGACGGCGAGAAAGCGATGGTGCACTGGGTGGTCTTCAACATCGAGCCCGACACCACCGAACTCGCGGAGAACAGCACCCCCCGGGGTGCACGGCAGGGGCAGACTACTGATGGAAAAGTCGGATATGTGCCCCCATGCCGACCCGAAGACAGCTACCGTTTCACCGTCTACGCCCTGAGCAAGAAGCTGGACCTCCCGCAGGGCGCTCCCCTCTCGGAGAGTCTGGCCACCATCGCGTCGCACACCATCGCCCGAGGTCGCCTCACGGCGGCTGACATCGAGTGACATGCTGATGACCGGAAGTAGTAGTGGTGTACCAATCTTCGCCTAGGGTGTGACAACGGTCATTGCGGTCGAGGAGAATCGGATCCTGAATTGCTGAGCGCAGGTGATCACAGGGGGCAGGTCGCGTCGATGGCCGCGCGATCTCACCGGCGCCGCTGGAAGGCCATGGCCTTGAGGGTGGTGCTATGACCGCGGTCATTTTGGGCCTTGTCGCCGTTGTCCTGTTGGTGCTGATAGTGGTGGCGCTGGGCATGCGGTCGATGAACCGGAGAGAGAGCGCGCTCTCCTCCGAGCGCATCAAGGCGATGGCCGAGGGCGCCGCGAAGAAGAAGGGCAGCCGGCCGGCCGAGGAGACGTTCTTCGAGAGTTTTCCCGAGGGTTTCGACGCATTCGAAGAGCCGTCGAAGAAGCCGCCGGTCAAACCGGCCGCCAAACCGGCTGGGCCGCCCCGTCCGGGCAGCCGCCAGGGCGCCAAGCCCCAGCAGCGCGGCGGCAAGCAGCCCGCGGGCGCCGGTGTCGGTGCCCCCCGGGGCAAGCGCGGCGTCGACGAGTGGGGTTCCAACGACGACTACGACGACGACTACTGGTCGCGCGTACGCGCCGACGACGGTGCGTTCGGCGGCACCATCAGGCAGCGCATGGCCACCCCCCGTCCGGTCGAGCCCGAAGCCGCTCCCTCCCCCGCCCCATCGGGCGCCGTCGACCCGAACGCCGCGACCGTCCAGGGTTTCCTCCCTCAGCGTCCGGCCGCCGCGCAGCCGCCCGTCCAGGCCGCTCCCGTTCCCGGCGTCGTGACCCCGATCGCGGCCACGCTCACCCCGGGTGTGGTCACCCCGATCACCGGCCCCCTCAACACGGGCACGCCGTCCAACGGCTTCTTCTCGCCCGATACCGGCCGGGTCGACGGACTGCGCGCCACCCCTTCCTCACAGCTGGCCGAGCAGAAGACAGTCACCTTCTCCGCCCCGACCCCCGATCTGAACAGCCCCGCGACCGGCCCGTTCACCCCGCCGGGCGCCTCGACCGACCCCTTCTCCGCGGGTCCGTCGACCGGCATGTTCGAGAGTCGGCCGGGCGCCTACGACCCGCCGGCGACGGGATCGTTCCCCAATCGTCCGGGCTACGACACCGGCTACGGCAGCGGTTCCTTCCCCGCTCCGCCGCAGCCCGAGCCGATCCCGCCGGCCTATCCCGAGCCTTCGGGCTGGGCCGTCCAGCCCGCCCCGAACTACCCGCAGCCGCCGGCCGCGACCCCCCCGGCGTGGGGCGGCGGCGGCGACGTGTTCGACGAGCCCCAGGCTCCCCGTCAGGGCAGCGCCTCGACCTGGGCGGCCAGCGACGCCGCGGGCTACCAGATGCCCGCGCCGCCGCCCACCTACAACGACTTCTCGACCGGCGCCTACCAGACCGGCAACCTGCCGGCGGTTCCGCCACCCGGGTCCTACGAGGTCAGCGCCGGCTGGGCGACCATCGACGACTCCGACTCGGTGACCGGCTACGGCTACGACCAGCAGGGTTACCCCGCCGAAGCCGCCCCGCCCGCCCCGCCCGCCCCGCCGCAGAACACCGGCGGCAGCTGGCCCTCCTACGACGAGCTCTATCCCGAGCAGACCACCCGCAGCGGTGGCGGCCGGCGCGGCACCCACCGCGGCAACCCGGAGACCGACCAACCCGACTATTACCGCTGATTCCCCCGTCCGTGTAGGCCCCCTGGCTGACCTTGGCATAAGGTCGCCGCATGACCGGGGGTAACAGTTCGACTACGCAGCGCTTCCTTGACGTGCTGCGACATGACGTTCCGGCCTCGCTCGTGGTGTTCCTGGTGGCGGTTCCGCTGTCGCTGGGCATCGCGGTCGCGTCCGGGGCGCCGATCGCGGCCGGGCTGGTGGCGGCGATCGTCGGCGGCATCGTGGCGGGCGCGCTGGGCGGTTCCGTCGTCCAGGTGAGCGGCCCGGCGGCCGGACTGTCGCTGGTGGTGGCCGATCTCGTCCAGGTGTACGGCTGGCGGGCCACCTGCGCCATCACACTCGCGGCCGGGCTCCTGCAGATCGTTCTCGGCGCGTTCCGGGTGGCCAGGGCCGCCCTGGGGGTCTCCCCCGCCGTCATCCACGGCATGCTGGCCGGGGTCGGCGTCGTCATCGCGCTCTCGCAGCTCCACATCGTGCTGGGCGGCAGCCCGCAGCGCTCCGCGCTCGACAACCTGCTCGAGGTCCCGGCCCAGGTGGCCGGCCTCCACGGCGACGCGGTGAGGGTGGGCCTGGTGACGATCGGCGTGCTGCTGGTCTGGAACCACATCCCCAAGGTCCGGTTCGTGCCCGCGCCGCTGGCCGCCCTCGCGATCGCCACGCTGACGGCGACGCTGGCGGGCTGGCAGTTCACCAAGGTCGACCTCTCCGGCGGGCTGGGCCAGCTCGCCGGGCCGATCCTGCCCGCCGGCGACTGGCACGCGATCGCCGCCTCGATCCTGCTGGTGGCCGTGCTCGCCGGGGTCGAGTCGCTGCTGACCTGCGTGGCCGCCGACCGCATGCACGACGGGCCGCGCGCCGACCTCGACCGGGAGCTGTGCGCGCAGGGCGTCGCCAACGTCGTCTCCGGCGGCCTCGGCGGCCTGCCGGTGTCGGGCGTGGTGGTCCGCACCACCACCAACGTCCGCGCGGGCGCGCGGACGCGGTGGTCGACGGTGCTCCACGGCGTGTGGGTGCTGGTCGCCACGGTCGCCTTCGCCTCGGCGCTCGGGCTGATCCCGATGGAGGCGCTGGCCGCGCTGCTGCTGTTCATCGGCGTGAAGATGGTCAACCTGGGCACCGCGCGCGGGCTGCGCGGCCACGGCGAGATGCCGATCTACTTCCTGACCATGGGCGCGGTCGTGCTGATCGGGCTGGCCGAGGGCATCGTCATCGGGCTGGGCCTGGCGGCGCTGCTGTCGCTGCGGCGGCTGACCTGGGTGTCGGTCGAGGTCACCCCCGGCGGCGGGCGCTGGCGGGTCGTGGTGACCGGGTCGCTCATCTTCATCGGAGTGCCCCGGCTGACCGAGTCGCTGCGCACGATCCCACGCGGCGCCAACGTCGACCTGCTGCTCAACGTCGACTTCATGGACAACGCGGCGTTCGAGGCGCTGCACAACTGGCGGCTGGAACACGAGCGGGCGGGCGGCACCGTCGACATCGACGAGCTCCACGACAACTGGTACATGGCCGCCGCCAGCGGGACCCGGGTGTACCCGGCCAAGACTCCGCCCAAGCTCGACTGGACCTGGCTGCCGTGGTCCTACCGGCGGCTTCCGGCGACGGAGGCCGACCTGCTGGAGGGGACCCGCGAATACCAGCGCCGCACGGCGCCGCTGATCCGGCCGCTGCTGACCATGATGGCGCGCCAGCAGTCGCCGTCCCATCTGTTCATCACCTGCGCCGACTCGCGGGTGATGCCGTCGGTCATCACCGCGAGCGGGCCCGGCGACCTCTTCATGGTCCGCAACGTCGGCAACCTCGTGCCGCGGTTCGAGTCGGTGCCGGCCGACGACTCGGTGGCGGCGGCGATCGAATACGCCGTCGGCGTGCTCGGCGTCTCCACCATCACGGTGTGCGGGCACTCGGGGTGCGGCGCCATGGCGGCGCTGCTCGGCGAGACGCCGACGGGCCTGACGGCGGTGGGCAACTGGCTGCGCCACGGCCACCACACGGTCGAGCGGTTCGAGGCCGCCCCGCCCCTCTCCGACGATCCGCCGCTCGACCACCTGTGCCGGATCAACGTGATCCAGCAGCTGGAGAACCTGCGCAGCCATCCGATGGTCGACCGCTTGGAACGTGCCGGGAAGCTGGAGCTGTCCGGGCTCTACTTCGACATCGCGACCGCCCGCGTCCACGTGCTCGACGAAGAGGGGTTCACCCCCGTGCCGGAGCTCCGCACCCTCTGAATTCGCACAGGGTGAAATCGGCCCGTCGTGAAACCCCGCGAACCATTGGTTATCGGGCGCCCAAGATGGGGTCATGAGAATTCTGGTGATCGGCGGCTCGGTCTTCCTCGGCCGGGCCCACGTCGAGGAGGCCCTCGCGCGGGGCCACGAGGTGACCTTGTTCAACCGGGGCGTGAGCCGCGCCGACCGGACCGACGTCGAGGTCGTGCACGGCGACCGCGAGAACCACGACGACCTGGTGCGGCTCGCCGAGGGCCGCACATGGGACGCGATCATCGACGTGTGCGGCTACACGCCGGCCTCGGTGCTCGACGGGGTGCGGGTGCTGAGCGGGCACGCCGCCCACTACACGTTCATCTCCAGCATCAGCGCCTACAAGGGCTTCCCGAGTGAGATCGGGGTCAACGAGGAGTCCGAGCAGTTCCTGGGCGACCCCGAGGCGACCGAAGGCGACTACGGCACCGCCAAGTCGGGGTGTGAGCTGGCCGTCACCCGCCACTTCGACGGGGCGACCCTCATCGTCCAGCCGGGCCTGATCCTCGGCCCGCACGAGAACGTCGGGCGGCTGCCCTGGTGGCTGACCCGCATCGAGCGCGGCGGCCGGGTGGTGGCGCCAGGGAACCCCGACCGCGAGATGCAGCTCATCGACGCCCGCGACATCGCCGCGTTCACGATCGCGCAGGTCGAGAAGGGCGCCACCGGCAAGTTCATGACCGGCGGCGTCCCGGCCAACACCACATATGGCCAGTGGCTGCGCGACTGCATCGAGGTGACCGGCTCGGACGCGGAGCTGGTCTGGGTCGACGACGCCTTCCTGCACGAGCACGACGTGCAGATGTGGACCGAGTTCCCGCTCTGGGCCGACGACAGCATGCCCGGCACCTGGCTGACCGACTCGTCGAAGGCGCGGGAGGCCGGGCTGACGTGCCGACCGGTCAGCGAGACCGTGCGGGACACGTGGGAGTGGCTGCGGCACATCCCGGTGGAGGAACGGGTGTTCGGGGCGCGGTTCCAGCACGGGATCGATCCGGACAAGGAGGCAGCGATCCTGGCCGACTGGGACAAGCGGGCCTGACGACTTTCCCGGCATCCCCACCGAGATGGGAACGGTGCCCCTAGGATTCACGAGCCGCGTTCAGACGGCTACGGCGCGTGACGACTCGGGGAGAAGCGTTTCCATGGCAAGGTCCATCAAGGGGAATTCCGCCCTTGCCCGGCCCTACCGCGACCTCGTGTGGCTCGCCTATCTGACGCTGCCGGCCGACAGTGGCGAGCGGCGGGTGCTGCTCGCCCACCGGCTCGCCGCGAAAGCGCTCCTGCGCCGTCCGGGCGACCCCGCCCAGGCACGTCTCGACGTGCTGAAACGGGTGCTGAAGCGGCGTCCCTACCCGCTCATCGGGTTCGGGCGCCGCCTTGAGGTGGTGCCCGCCGTCGTCCGCAGCGACGAACGCGCCTTCACCGCCGCGCTGGAGGAACTCCCGCCCGCCGCCCGCGCCGGTTACGCGCTCACCCGGATCGAGGGCCTCGACGCGGGTGAGGCCCGCCGTCTCCTGGCGGCCGCCGGGGTGGCCGAGCCGACGATCGCGCTGGCGATGATCGAGGCGCTCGACGACGAACACGGCCGCTTCGCCGAGCACCGCCCGGCCGCCGACCCGACGCTGGCCCGCATCTACGGCCGGGGCCCCTCCAAGGTCCTGATCGCGCTGGCCGCCGTCACCGGCCTGCTCGCCGTCTCCGCCGTCCCCCACCTGCTGGGTCTGTACGACGTCAGCGCCGCCACCGCCGAACCCGCGTTACCCGAGGTCGGCCGGGTCTCCCCCGGCACCTGGCGGACCACCACCACCCTCGACCTGCGCACCTGGGAACCCCGGGGCGACCTGGCCAACGACGACGGCCTGGTCACCCGGGCGGTCCGGGCCTGGCAGGGCGAGGTGACCCCGCAACCGGTGTCGGGCGCGCTGCCCAACCCGCCGGCGGCGCCCCAGCTCCTGTTCGCCGGGCGGCTCGACGGCACCACGGTCGTACTGCTCCGCGACTCCGGCCGGGTCGCGCGCTATGCCGAGACCGGCCGGTCGCGGTCGCTGGAGGTGTTCCCCGAGCCCCGGCTGAAGGCCGACGGGTCGAGCCCGCTGAAGCTGTCGGGGGGCCGTTATCTGCTGCCGCCGTGGGTGACCGAGGTGTCGGCGGCCAACCTGAGCCGGTTGGGCGCCAAGTGGCGGCCGATCGTGGTGACCGGCGGCGTGACCGATCCGGTGCCGCAGGTCATGGCCGGTCCGTGCTGGCGCGGCCCGGTGCTGCGGCTGCGCGCGCCCTCGGTGGCGCACGGAATGCCGTACACGATGCTTGATCTGGGACGCCTCGCGCTCGCGAACGTGACCCACCAGGCGCCGCCGCCCGCCGAGGTCAACCGGCTCGGGCCCGAGGAGATCGACGTGTCGCCGGGCGGGTTCAGCGCGTGGGCCCATCTGTCGTGCGCGCTGCCGTTCCCCCCGGCCGAGGCCGAGGCGGCCTCGGCCTGGGAGTTCTGGTCCGGCGAACTGCCGGAGGCGGCGCGGGCGCGGTGGATGTGCGCCCGGTTCGCCAACGCCGACGGCACGAGTTCCGTGCGCGGCGTCCTCGCCGTCGCCACCCCCGGCCAGACCGTGACCATCCCGACCGGCAGCCTGGCCGGCACGTGGGACTGCAGCCGGTTGAAGCGCCACCTGGTGTCGGCGACGTGGTGGCAGGCGCCGTCCGGGCAGTGGTACTACCTGGTCGGGGGGAGCCGCGACGTCCCCCGGATCACGGTGACCGGTCCTACGGTGAAGGACGTCCTGGCCGGACGCGGACTGGTCGCCGCGCTCGGGCCGAAGGGCGGCACCCAGCCGGTCGGCGAGGTCACCGTGGACGTGGGGGCGACGACCGTCCTGCGCGAGACGAGCCCCTGACATGTGTCCCACTATGTTCTCGTGGACGACTGCGCATGCGGGCACGACCGGTTCTCGGCGCCCCGCGACAAGACCGAGGGGCTGATCCTGGCCCGGCACCTCCGGGCCGTCGAACATCTGCTGGAGCCGGTCGAGCGCGACGCCTCGCGGTGGCTCGGCGTTCTGCGGTGCACGGCCTGCGCCCGCTACTGGGCCGAGGACAGCATGTCGTCAGGGCATGCCGACCTGTTCTTCGTCTATCCGGTCGACACCACCGACCCGCACGCCTGGCTGGCGGCGGCGCGACCGGTGCTCTAGGCGATCCACGGCGGCGTGCCGTGGACGGTCCCGTCGGGCAGGATCGCCTTGGCTCCCCCGGCGGCGGTGACGACGGCGGTGAAGCCCTCCCCCGCGGCGGTGACCTGGCGGGCGGTGCGCGGCGGCATCACCACGGTGTCGCCCCCGGCGACCTCGAAGGTCTCTCCGCCGAGTTCGACGGTGGCCCCGCCGGTGACGAACGCCCAGATCTGCTCGCTGTCGAAGTCGTGCTTCGGCCCGGCGACGCCCGCAGGGACCTCGACCCGCCAGAGGGAACGTTCCGCCCCGCCCTGGGTGGGTGAGGCGAAGGTGGTCATGACCCCACCGGGGGTCTCGGAGCGGCGGGCCGCGGCGGCGCGGATGACAGTCATTTCTGATCCCTTAAGATGGACAATGTCGTTGTCCATATAGTCAATCAGGTTGTCCTTCATGTCAAACGGGTTCGAGCTGCCGCTGCGGCTGCTGATGGCGTTCCGCGTGCTCATCGACGCCCTCCACGAGGAACTGGCCGCCCAGGGCCACTCCGACATGCGGCCCATGCACGGCTTCGTCCTGCAGGCCATCGCCCGGGGCGCCGACTCGGCCGCCGCGCTGGGACGCACGCTGGGCGTGTCGAAACAGGCGGCGGGGAAGACCATCGAGACGCTGGAGGGCCTCGGGTACGTCACGCGGGTGCCCGATCCGGCCGACTCGCGCCGCAAGACGGTCGTCCTGACCGATTTCGGGGTCGACGCCCTGCGGCGGTCGGCCGAGGTGTTCGACGAACTACGGAGCCGCTGGGCCCGCGAACTCGGGGCGGAGCGGCTCGACGACCTGGAGGAATCCCTGCGACAGATGACGCCGGGCGATCTGTTCCGCCTCGACGTGCCCGGGTGGTTCGGCTAGCTTGCCCGCAGGCGGCGGATCTCGGCGATCAGACGCGGGATACGGCGCCGCGCCTCACAGGTATTCACGCAGGCCCTCCTGACCGAAGCCGGGCACCGACTTCTCCTCGATGACCAGGCGCCGGTCGCGGGGGCCGACGGGGGCATAGCGCCGGAAGCTGCCGCTTTCCATGCCCGGGAAGTCGAAGACCCGCTGCCAGGCCGGGTTGCGGACCGAGGTGGCCTGCTCGTGGGACTCGGCGTCGGTCCAGCCGGCCAGGTTGAGCATGCGGGTGCCGTCGAGGCTGGTGTGGAAGCGGCCCGAGATGCCGCCGGGGTGGGGCTCCTCCCCCGCCATGACCTCGAAGACGGTGTCGATCCAGCGGCGCAGGCGTTCGTGGTCGGGGGCGTCGAACTCCGCCTCGACCGCGACCACGCAGCCGGGCGTGCGGCCGTCGTCCCCGTCCCGGTAGAGGTGGTAGCCCGTCGGGGTCGCGCCGGTGAGGCCGGTCAGGAAGGCGCTGCCGTCGGTGGTCCATCGGCTGTAGGTCAGGACGGTGGTGGCGTCGAGGCTCTCGTACACCTCGAAGGACACGAGGCCCTCGGGCCACGGGACGGGAGCCCAGCCGTCGGCCGCGTTGGACTCGGTCGTGAAGAAGAGGTCGGGCAACGTGAACTCCTGAGGATGAGCCGGGCGGTCGTTCTCATCCTGGAACTTGAACAAAGGTTGAGGTCAACCCGGATCCCGTGGCCCGCTTGACCACGCGCCCGGTGAAATCGACCACGACGCGATTGCCCAGCGGGGCGTGCAGCGTCAGCGTGGCCCTTCTCAACGGGACCGACACGCGCTGGTCGCAGTCGCCCGTGTCGGTGCTCGACACCTTCAGCCCGATTTGGACGAATGACGGGAACTCGACCACCGTCGGGGTGATCTGCGGGGCCGGCATCCCCGGGCACGGCATGCCCCAGCTGACGGTGAAGGTCGCCGACATCGTCCGACCGTCGATGGACAGGTCACTGACGAGGCTGGACGGGATCATCGAGCCCAGCCGCCAGAAATAGCCCGCCGTGAGGGCGGGCCACGTCAGCGTGCCGCCGTCGGCCAGCCGGAACTCCCAGGCCGGAAGGTCGATCGAGCCCCGGTCGGTGGTGAAGGCCGATTCGGTCAGTTCGGTCGCCGTGACGCGGACCTCGGGCTGGCCGGCCGTGACCTGGGATCGGATGGCGGACAGGGCGTCCCGGGGGCTGGTGAGGGTGACGTACCGGGACACGCCCTGAACGGTGAGCTGCCTCGACGGCGGGACGGCCGCGGGCAGCGAGAGGGGAGCGGGAACGCGGCCCCGGGCCGCCTCGTCGGTGAGCGGGAGCGGATCCAGGACGATCAGGGGCCGGTCGAGCGCGGAGGTGACCGGGAAGTCGCGCCACAGGTCGGCCACTTTCGGGCCGGGCGCCTTCGGCGGGGCCTTCGGGTCGGGGGTACAGGCGACGACGGCGAGGACGACGGCCAGGAGCGTGAGGAACCTGCGCATGACGCCTCCCGTTTCGGGATCCCAACCGAAGAGACGGATTCCGGGCACCTGGGGTTCGGAGCCATGGGCTTACACCAACCTGGAGTTCCACCATAGAGCCCATCGGACCGTTCCAGAACCCGCGAACGCCCGTGGACGGACGGCTTGCCGATCATCCAGCCTGGATGCGCAGGGGCATGGTGCCGTGGTGGAGGCGGAAGCCGTCGAGGTCGTCGGGGTGGACGGCGAGGGTCAGGCCGCTCAGTTCGCGGGCTATGCGGTCGAGCATGATGCGGGCCTCGAGGCGGCCCAGAGAGGCGCCGAGGCAGAAGTGGGTGCCGTGGCCGAAGGCTATGTTGCGGTGGACGTCGGGGCGGTGGATGTCGAACGTGTCCGGATTCGTGAAGATCGCGGGGTCGCGGTTCGCGCCCCACAGCGACAGGGCGACGCGTTCGAAGGCGGGGATGGGGCCGCCGGCGAGGTCGAGGGCGCGGAAGGTGAAGCGTGGGGGGACGATCTCGACCGGGCCGCGGAAGCGGAGGGTCTCCTCGACGGCGACACCGGCCAGGGACGGGTCGTCGCGGAGGTCCCGCCACTGGTCGGGGTGGGTGAGCAGGAGGCGGATGCCGTTGACGATGACGTCCACGGTGGTCTCCTGACCGGCGATGAGCAGGAGCTGCACCATCGCGACGAGTTCGTCGCGGTCCAGGGCGTCGCCCTGCGCTTCGAGGGCGACGAGCTCGGAGAGCAGGTCGTCGGCCGGGGCCGTTCTGCGGCGGGCGGCCAGCTCGTCGATGTACTTCGCGAACGCCAGTGTGGCCGTGCCGTCGTGGTCGGAGGCCGAGACGATGGTCGCCGACCAGGCGCGGAACTGGGGGCGGTCCTCGTCGGGGACGCCGACGAGCTGGGCGATGACGTTGACGGGCAGCGGGTCGGCCAGGTCGGCCACTCCGTCGAAGGTGCCCAGTTCCAGGGCGCGGGCGACCAGGTCGTCGGCGACGCCCGCGATCCACGGTTCGAGGCGGGCGACCATGCGGGCGGTGAACGCCTTGCTGACCAGGCCGCGCAGGCGGGTGTGGTCGGGCGGGTCGAGGGAGATGAGCTGGCGGGACGCGATGCGCTCGGCCTCGCTGTGAGGGCAGGCTCGCCCGGGAAGCTGGTGGCCGATGTCGGGGTGCTGGAGGCCTTCGAGGACGTCGGCGTGGCCGGCCACGACCCAGAAGCGGTTGCCCGCCGGGTCGATCTGGGGGACGGGACGGCCGGCGGCCCGCACGCGTACGTAGAACGCGTGCGGGTCGCGGCGGGTGTCGGGCTCCCAGAGCTCCGAGAGCCCGAACTCGGTTGTCATGTGATCAGCTGGCCGCGTACGGCTTGACGATCTCGGTCGTGACCTGGTCACCGTCGACCGTGCCGGTGACGGTCACGGTGACCTCGCCCGCGGGGAACTGGGCGGCACGGACCGCGAACTGCTGGAAGGCGGACTTGCCGGGGGCGACGCCGATGAAGGCCTTCCTGCCGTAGGCGGTCTCGATCACGACGTCCACAGGAGCGTCGTGGTCGTTCACTACGCGGACGGCCAGGTAGGCCGAACCGGCGATGGTGCGGGACTCCGGGGTGACCGTGACCGGGATCTCCGCCTCGGGCGAGAGTTCGGCCCGCGCGTTGTCGGCGGCCGCCACGATCGCGGCCTTCTGCTCGGCGGTCAGGGTGCCCGCCGCCACGAACGCGTCGGCCGTGGAGCCGACCTTGGCCATGAACGCGGCGTGGGTGGCGAACGGCGCGTTGTCCCAGAGCAGGTCAAGGAACGTCGGGCCGTCCGTGCCGGGCTGGACGATGCCGGTGACCGGCACGTCGTAGTTCGGCAGGGCGTCGTTGCGCTTCACGTTGGGCACGCCCGAGTCGACGCCACCGAAGACGATCTTCGGCTCGACCCGGCGGAAGTACGCCGAGTGGGCCTGGGTGTCTCCGACGTACCACGGGCGCAGGTTGAAGCCGCTCGTGGTGAACAGCGGGTCGCCCGCCGCGTTCACGCCGGCCGCCGTGACGGCCGCCCGGGAGTAGTCGCCGTCCCGCTTGAGGTGGCGGTAGAGCGTCAGCTCACGGTAGGCGCCGCCGCCGGGGTTGCCGAGGATCGGCATGAGCAGCGGGCCCCACATGATCGACTGGGTGTCGGGCCGGTCGATGGCGCGCTCGATGTGGATGCTGAACGGGAAGGCGATGTCGATGGTGTCGCCGTTGCTCCAGTTCCGGCTCAGGGTCACGTACGTGCCCGGGACCGGCGTCGTCAGGAGCTGGGTCACACCGTTGATCTTCACGGTGTAACCGTTCACGGCCCACTTCGGCACGCGCAGCTTGATGTCGAGCTGGCCGCTTCCGGTGACGGTCAGCTTGGTGCTCGCCTGGCGCGGGAAGCTCGTCTCCTGGGTCAGGGTGAAGTTCTTCTCGGTCCAGTTCACGGTCGACGGGACGAACAGGTTGACCCACAGGGCCGAGCCGTCGGCCGACTTGAAGTAGGCGGCCTCCTGGTACTTGGTGTGGATCTCCAGGCCGGTGCCGCCGCAGCAGGTGCCGGTGTTGCCGTACGACTTGCCCGCGCCCGGCGTCAGCGGCTGGAAGTAGGTCACCTGCGGGTTGCTCACCGACGTCGAGTCGGCCCGCGAGCCGGCGAGCTGGTTGAACAGGGCCCGCTCGTAGTAGTCCATGTAGGCCGGGTCCTGCGTGTGGAAGAACAGGTTCCTGGCCAGCTTGGACACGTTGTAGATCGAGCACGTCTCCGCGCCGCCCTGGGCGATCGCGTTGGCGATGTTGTCCCGGTTCTGGAACATCTCGATGTTGTTGTTGGAGCCGGGGTAGTTGCCGCCGAGGCCGCCGTGGGTGAACATGCGGTGCGGGACCAGCATGCCGAAGAAGTTCTTCGCGGCCTTGAGGTAGTCGTCCCCACCGCCCTGCTCGAAGATCCGCATGTAGCCGGAGAAGCCGGGCACGTGCTGGTTGACGTGCAGGCGGGCCGGGCGCCTGCGGCCGTAGGCGGTCGGGTTGGTCACCGTCAGGATGTCGCGGTTCTCGACCGTCGCGCCGAAGAGCGACTCACGGTTGTCGAAGAGCTTGGCGGTCTCGAGATGCTTGGGGTCGCCGGTCAGCGCGTGGATCTCGGCGAACACCTCGTTGACGCCGCCGAGCTCGCCGGCGATGTAGGTGTCCCACATCAGATTGAGGTTGTCGCGGGTGATCGGGCCCGCGTAGTTGGCGTGGTTCTTGTCGCCGGTGGTCAGGGCGTTGTGCGCCCAGTCGGCCATCTTGACGACGATCTCACGTGCCTTCGTGTTCCCGGTCAGGGTGTACGCGTCCAGCAGGCCACGAATGATCTTGTGCTGGGTGTACCAGGGCGCCCACACGTTCGTGGCGGCGTTGCCGCCGTACTGGGCGTAGCGCGGCGGGCCGACGCGGATGACGGCGTCCTCCGGGATGGCGCCGAGGTAGCCGGCGTAGACGGGCTTCCAGAGCTGACCGCCGGACTGCGGGATGGCGACGATGCCGGCGGGGCGGTTGTTGGGCGAGGAGTCGACCGCGGACGCGCCGTCGGTCTCGTCGAACTTGTACCAGGCGATGTTGCCGCCGCCGGTGGTGCCCGCGGCGGAGGTCTGCAGCGAGGTGATCTCTTCGGGGGTGAGGGCCCGGTCGAAGATGTGGAACTCGTCGATGCTCGCGTTGAGCATCGCGTCGCCGTAGGCCGACCGGCCGATCCAGACGTTGCCCGGGACGCCGAGGTTGGTCGGGTTGAGCGTCATGTTGGTGTTCGTACCGGCGACGACGCCGTTGACGTACAGCGTGCCGACGGCGCCGGAGAGGGAGACGGCCAGGTGGACCCACTGCCCGGTCGGGATCGCGGTGGTGCCGTTGATCTGCTGCTCACCGCCGGTGCCGGTGGTGGTGATGGCGAACCGGGGCGCGTTCCCGGTCGCGCCGGAACGGGCGGTGAGGAACATGTTGACCGCGGTGCTCTGGCCGAAGTCGAAGACCCGGCTCCAGCTCTGTGCCGCGGCGAGGTGGACCCAGGTCGCGATCGTGAAGTTGGTGAGCTGGGACACCGCCTCCTGGGGCAGCTTGATGTGCTCGGCGTTGCTGCCGCCGTTGAGCTTCAGGGCGTTGCCGAACTTCCCGGCCACCCGGCCGATGGGCAGCGCCTCGGGCTCGGTGGGCCCGCCGGTGCCGGTCATGCGGGCGGTGATGGCGTCCTGGCAGGCGCCGAGCTCGGTGACCATCCAGTCGAGCTTGGTCTTGTACGACGCCTCACCCTGGTCGGCATAGGCCTGGGCCAAAGCGCTCATGTAGTGACCGGCCCAGTGGCCGCTCAGCAGCCCCCCGTCCTCCCAGCCGCCGGGCGCCGTCACACCCGCGGGGTTCGGCCGGCCGGCCTGGTTGTTGAACAGGAACAGGAAGCGGCGCTCGTCGAACGCCCCCAGGAACGCCTTCATCCGGTCGCGCTTCTCCTGCAGCAGACCGGCGTTCAGGGTGATCTGGTGC
Organism: Herbidospora mongoliensis; assembly: GCF_001570545.1. Classification (GTDB taxonomy): domain Bacteria; phylum Actinomycetota; class Actinomycetes; order Streptosporangiales; family Streptosporangiaceae; genus Herbidospora; species Herbidospora mongoliensis. Next base: position 558,331 of record NZ_BBXD01000011.1, read on the forward strand.
AGCCAGAACGGCCTGACCGCGGTGTTGCTACCGGCACCGACATACGGGATTCCGGCCAAGGACTCGGTGACGTTCGCGGTCGCGGCCTCGGCCACCCCCGTCTGAACACCGTTGGCCGTCGCGGCTAACGCCACTCCGATGGCCGACGTCCGCACGAAATTGCGGCGGCTCATTCCTGACTTCTCGGATGCCGTCATGGCCTTCCCTTCACTTGCACGCTTGGCCCTCGTATGAACACGTGATCGCGCCAGAAATGTTAGCGTTAACAAATTCAGTACCCGCCCCACCCGATCCGCACGCAACGGCGGAGCGGCGAACCGCACCGTCGACAAACAGGCTCCGGGCAGGGCAAGTACTGCGGCGTCACGGTATCCGGGCTCTCAGGACCTGGAGGCGCGTGAAGCCGCTCACTTGAGGGGACATCTGATGGAATTGTTAGCGTTCACACGATGAACACACCAGGGCACGCCATCCAACCGTTACTGATACGTTACGAACACATTGCGACGTGGCCATAACGGGACACCTTTTTAGGGATGAGGGCGGCGTCCGAAACGGCCGTCGACCGGCGGCTCAGCCGACGCCCGGTGGACGTCCCCCGGCACGGCCACCCGCCAGCAGCAGCGCCGCGACGGCGACGACGAGCCCGACCGCGATGACCGGCGCGAGCGCCCCGAACCCGAACCCGGCCGCGACCTGCCCGAACAGCGGCGGACCGAGCAGCGAGCCGAGGCTGCCCCCCTGGGCCACCAGACCGCTGCCGATGTCGGCGTGGTCGAGCCGCTCCAGAATCAGCGGCAGGGCGGCGAAGACGATGGCGGCCAGGAACCCGTTGGTGAGCGACAGCGTCCCGGCGCCCGCGAGCACCCCGGCGACCGGCCCGCCGCCGTACACGAGCCAGGCCGTGGGCACGGCCGGCAGCCCGAACAGCGCGAGCACCCCGACGCGGACGCCCCGGCGCAGCAGGAGACCGGCGAGCAGCCCACCGCCCGCGCTGAGCAGTGAGATGACCGAGGTGCTCACCCCCGCGGCGGCGGCCGATTGCTCGTGCTGGTCGATGAGAAGCGTGGGCAGCAGCACGATGACCGGAATGGTCACCAGCGCGGTGAGACAGAACGAGACCGCCAGCACCGCCGGCCACCGCAGCGCGCGCAGCCGCGGCACGGGCCCGCCGGCCACCTGCGGACCGGCCCCGGCACGGGGCAACCACAGCCACAGGACCACCGCCATGACGAGGGTGAGACCGGCGAGCAGCCCCGTCCAGCCCCGCCACCCGAGGGCGTCACCGACCGCACCGCCGGCGAGCGCGCTCGCGAACAGGCCGACGGACACGAACGTGGCCCAGACCGACAGGGCGGCACTGCGGTCGCGCTCGTCGGCCAGGCGCAGGACGAGCACCGGCCCGGCGATGGTGACCAGCAGATAGCCGACTCCCTCGACGATGCGGGCGCCGAGCAGCCAGGCGAAGTCACCCGCCAGGACGCTGGCGGCGCCGGCCAGGGCGACCAGGACCAGGCCGTACACGAGCGACTGCTGCGCGCCGAGACGGCGCACCAGAAATCCACCGGGCAGCCCGAAGACGGCCCCGACACCGACGACGGCGGAGATGACCCAGCCCAGCTGCGACAACGACAGCTCCAGCTGATCGGTGACGACCGGGCCGACGGGGGCGAACTTCCCCAGGCTCATGGCGGCGATGACCCCGCCGAGATAGACGATGCCGATGGTCGCCCACCGCGAGCGCCCGCCGGGCGGGGCGGGGGTGTCCTGGATCGGCTCAGACTTCACGCTTCCTCCTTGGCACGACGTCTCACGGCGCCTCGATGTTTGTCGCGCTCTCGCCTGCCGGTCAACCCGGGACGGATGAGGATTACGGACGTTTTCCGGAGGACAAAGGCTTCGGCGGGAGCTTCACGTGAATTCTCGGGATCAGACAGCACGCATGGATGAGGCTCTCGGGGCGGACGACCCGACACGGGCTCGTCTCACACCCAGCGCGCATGTGACGACAGGCCGGGCCCCGCGTAGAGCGCGGCACCCGGCCTGCCGGTCGGATCAGGTCAGGAGACCGGTTCGATCCACACGTTGCGGAAGCGGGGGTTCTCGCCCGCGTCGCCGTGGTCCTGGAGGCGGATTCCGCCCGTGGCCACACTCTCCGCGATGTTGTCGCCGGTGCCGCCGTCGACGGCCACGTTGTTGTGGACCACCACGCCGTTCCAGACGACCGTCACCCGCGCGTTGTCGACCTTCGCTCCCGTACTGGTGTAGCGGGCCGCGCGGAAGGTGATGTCGTAGGTCTGCCACGTGCCGGGGGGGTTGGTCACGTTGCTGTCGGCCGCGCGCTTGTTGTAGATCGAGCCGGCGCCGTTGATCAGCGGCGCGGGGTCACCGGCGGACTCCAGGACCTGAACCTCGTAGCGTTCCTGGAGGAAGATGCCGCTGTTGCCGCGCTGCTGCCCGGTCACGTTCGCCGGGTAGTCCGGCACGAGCCACTCTGCGTGGAGCTTGAAGTCGCCGAACGTCTGCCGGGTGCGGATGTCGCCGCCGAGGGACTCCACGGAGCCGTTCGCGATCGGCCACGTGGCCACGCCGCCGGCCCGCTTCTCCCATGCCGCCAGGTTCGACCCGTCGAACAGCGTGATCCGCTGCGCGAGCGACACGCTGATGTGGTCGAGGTTGACGTTGCCCGAGTCACCGCTGTCGTACTTGTAGGTGATCTCGTTCGTGCCCCGGGTCAGGTTGAGCGGTTCCGTCTGGACGGCCCAGGCGTCCCAGCCGCCGCTGGAGGCCAGCCGCACCTGCCTGACCTTCTCGCCGTTGACGTACACGCTGACCGACCTGACGGTGTCGGACGCGTAGCGGAGCCCGACGTTGTGCGGGCCGGTCGTGTCCGACCAGACGCTGAACGAGGTGCTCGCGCCGGCGTTCCAGTAGCCGTCGACGAAGCCCTTGTAGGTGTGGCCCGGATGATCGCTGTTCGCCTTCGCGCCACCGGCCAGCGTGGCGTTCTCCGCCTCGAACACCCGTTGCGCGGCCACGGTGAGGGAGTCGAGGTTGACGTGGCCCGTGTCGCCGCTGTCGACCTTGTACGTGATGGTGTTGACGCCCGCGTTCAACGTGAGCGGTTCGACCCGGGTGGCCCACTGCTCCCACGTCACCGTGGTGGGCAGCGGAACCTGCCTGATCTTGGTGCCGTTGACGTACACGCTGACCGATTTGTTGCCGGGCGCGGGGTTCGGCCCGTTGGAGTAGCGCAGGCCGACGTGGTAGACGCCGTCCCGGGGGACGGTCACGGCGAACTGCGTGGCCGCGCCCTGGTTCCCGTAGCCGGCGACGAAGCCGCTGCCCGTGTAGCTCAGGTGGTCGGTGGCCAGGTTCGCGCCGCCGCTGTGGGAGGCGCTCTCCGCCTCGTACACGGTGTCGGTCTGCGGGCCGTTGACCAGGGTGTTGAGCGTGTACCAGGCCTCGGTGCTCCAGAGCGGCTGGCCCGACGCCGAGCTGAACGGGCGCGGCGACCGCAGGTGCACCACGCGGTCGGCCTTGAGGCCCGCGATCTTCAGCGTGACCTTCTTCTTGTCCGCCGACAGGTCGGCGGAGGTGACGGTCAGCGTCTCCTCGTCCACCTTCGGGCCGCCGTAGGTGGAGGCGGCGGCGTACCGCCACTGGGTGAGCTGGTACTTGTCCGCGAGTGACGTGGCGGTCGCGTCCGAAAGCGGCTGGGTGTACTCCAGCTCGAAGCCGCCCTCGATCGCGCGCATCTTCAGGACGTCGAAGGCCTTGTCGCCACTGGGGGTCAGCTTCTGCAGCCCGTAGGTGAGCTTGCCCTCCTGGCCCCAGTTCCCGCCGGCGCCGAGGCCTCCGGCGTAGATGGCGCCGTCAGGCCCGAGGCTGATCCGGTTGATCCCGGCCTCCAGGCCCTGGGTGAGGCGGAAGACCGCGCCCTGGTACTCACCGTTGACCTTCTCCAGGAAGCCGCGCTGGAGCCCGCCGTAGGTGACGTCGCCGAACAGCATCTGCCCCGCGAACCTGCCCTGCTTGAGGAGCAGCGGCGTGCTGGGCGAGTTGGCGATCTCGTTGTGCGGCAGCCAGAGCACCGGCTTGGTCACCAGGTTGTTGTCGAACCGGCCGTCAGGGTTGGTGTAGTGGTTGAAGAACCGGTCCTTCTTGATGTGTACGAGTTTCGAGGCCGGCAGCCAGCCGCCCTGGTTGTCCATGACGAACAGGTCGTCGTTCGGACCCCAGCCGAGCCCGTTGGGTGTACGCAGACCGCCGGCGACGTACTCGATCGCACCCGTGTCCTTGTTGACCTTGATGGTCGTGCCCCGGTCGGGAGCAGGCTGCGGGTCGGTGGTCGCGCCGCCGTAGTTGATCGCCACGGAGAGGTTGATGTAGAAGTGGCCGTCGCGGTAGAGCATCCCGAACGCGAACTCGTGGAAGTTACCGCCGAACGGCCAGGTCGCCACGGTCCTGAGGTTGTCGGCGACGTCGTCACCGTTGGTGTCGTTCAACTCCACCAGCCGGGACTTCTCCGACACGTAGAGCTTGCCGTCGACGTACTTGATGCCCATGGGCTCCTGAAGCCCACTGGCGATCTTCTTCGTGGTCACCTGCGCGGCCGAGGTCGCACCGGTGACGTTGTCGAGCAGGTAGACCTCGCCGAGCCTGTTGTCCGTACCACCCCACGTGGTGATCGCCAGCCGGTCGTCGGGCAGCCAGTCCATCCCGGTCACCTGCGGCTGGAACCCGCCCGGCCGCAGGTCGGTGAGCGCGAAGTCAGGGTGTACGGACTGCAGCGGCAACCCGTCGCCAGGAGAGTCGGCCCCGCTCTCACACTCCTTGCGCCCCGGCCCGGTGACCCGCACCACGCCCGCGTCGGTGCTCAGCACCGAGTTCGGCACGAGGGTGAACCCGGAGGCCCCCGGCGGCTTCCACTCCAGCTTGAGCTGCTGGCCGAACAGGTGCTCGAAGTGGTCGACACGCAGCGCGTGGTAGCCGGTGGTGAGATTGATCGTGCCGTCCACGGAGATCGCCCCGTGCCGCCCGTCATTGGTGATCACGACGGTGTCGTCGATGCGCAGCCGGGAGCCGTCGTCACTGGTGAGCCGGAACTCGTACGTGCCCGCGGTGGCGATGGAGATGTTGCCGGAGACCTCGGTGACGAACATGTCGACCAGACCGAAGTCGGCGTCGGAGGTCCAGTCGATCGTGGGCATCAGCTTGTCGACGTTGGGTGTCTGACCAGGCTTGAGCGTGCAGAGCTTGGACAGTTCGACCTGGACGTCGTAGGTGCGCAGGGTGACACCCGGCTCTTGGGGCGGCACGGCGGCGCGCGCTGGAGCGGGCAGGACGAGCCCTGAGAGGGCGGTGATCAGTACGACGGATAAGAGGGGTATTTTCCGCATGCCCGGTCCCATCTCGGTGAGGGTGCCGCGTTGAGCACGGCGTAGGGGGACGGCACCGCCGATAGGGCCGATCTAACGACAGATGCCGGGTGTGTTTCGCTGTAACACGGGAGGGTTAACGCTGGTCTGCGCCGTAATATATGGCCTGATCTACGACTTGCCCATAGCCTTTTGCGCATTTCGACGAAAGTCGGGGCTGGTGTAGCAAAAGCGGGCGGCTCTCGCGAGCGCTCGCGACGGGTGCGGGGGCCGGGAATCTGGCGGCGCATTGGGTGCGGATCTTCTGGAGAGGCTGCATGACCTGGGCTTTCGCGGGATCCGAACCGTGTCGCGTCCTCATCGGGAAGCGGCGATCGACAGGCCCAAGCTCCAACCAGCCAATCCGCCACAGTCGACCTGACCCCCGTCCGTCCGGCGGCCCAGATGCGCCGACCTCAGCTCTCGGTAGCCTCGGTTTCCACCTGCCAGCCATATGGGACCCGCTTCGGCCTGCGTGGCGGCCTGATGACGTCGAAGCAGGCGCGCTGACCGCGCCCGGAGGCGCTGATCGCTTCCCGGACCTGTTACCCGGGTGGTGGAGTCAATAGGTGAGCAGGAAGGCGTAGGCGTACAGCGCGAAAGACGAAGCGACAGCCAGGGTGAGCAGTTTGCGGGAGATGCGCGGCATGGCCAACCAAGCCGCAGCCGGATACGCGATCACCCCGCTGAAAACGATGAGGGCGAGAGCCTCGCCGAACATGACGACCGGCATCGCTTCGGCGACCTGCCAGATGGCTGTCAGGAAGAGGGCGGCGAGGATTGCCACGGGCAAGGAGGGCCGTACTCGTAGGAGATACAGCAGCGGCCAGGCCAACGCGATCGCAACCCAACGGCCGACTTCCCACGCCTGGACGAGGTAGCCAAGACATCCGGTGTACGGGCCGCATTGCGGGGAGTCGGGGAAGAGCCTGGCCATCATGGCCACCCACCCGAGGAGAACCACGGGAAGGATGACCCCGACCACGCCTGCCCTGACGATTCGCCAGCCGGGCTTTGCGTGCGATACGGATGCATCCGGCAGCACTTCGATCACTCGCGCATGATGGCACGCAAGACGGTACCTGGCCATGGCGAGATGCTTTGCGGGGGATCTTGCAGGCCGACCGCCGCACAGGCCAGTTCCGGCTTGCCCAGCAGGCTCAAGGCTCGTTGCCGATCAGGCAGTGCGTTTAGACCACGACGGCAACCGGGGTCGCGTCCTGCGCCGAGGTCCACCGCCATAACCGCCACCCGTCGGGAGTCGGAAACAGCGGGCGCGGGACACGTTCACGCCGTCCTAGATCACTGACGATGTGCACACGACCTGCCTCCCGACAGTTGATCTTGCCGGGAGAGCACTTCCATGCACGCAAAGGCTTATAAGGCGGACGAGTCGGCCTATAGGCCGGGTTCTGTGGTCATTGCTGACCGACGGCCATCCATCTAGGGCCACGATTGCTCGTGGTCTCAAGCGGTCTACCCGCGTGCCATCGGGCGGGCAGCCCTCAAACGGCACGCGCGGGAGTCCGGAGACTCCCTTCTTGACCTTGCTCCGGGTGGGGTTTACCTAGCCGCCCCCGTCACCGGGGGCGCTGGTGGTCTCTTACACCACCGTTTCACCCTTACCTCCCCTGTATGGGAAAGGCGGTCTGTTCTCTGTGGCACTGTCCCGCGGGTTACCCCGGGTCGGTGTTACCGACCACCCTGCCCTGTGGAGCCCGGACCTTCCTCGGCGAGACCCCGTGAAGGATCTCGACGCGACCGTCCGGCCGGCTCGTCCGCCGTACCTCCAACCCTATCGGCTCTCCAAGCCACCCAAGTGGCCCTCTCCAAGTGGCCCATCGCTGAGCATGCCACCGAGCTGGAAAGACGCCGAGTGGTCCCCATGAAAGTGGCCCGATCCTCAAGCGGGCCCCAAGGACGTGGCAAGCGTGACCGCGTCCAATGGCACAGACGGTGGCCGCGGGGGCGGCTACAACCGGAGTCGCACCGAACAGCGAGGGGGTAGTCGAAATGAACCGGCCGCCGAGAGGGCCACGGCCCATCAGAATCACCCAGCAGGCGCATCCTCGCCTGCGCGTCGACGGGACGGACCTGGTCACGCGGCCCATGACGCTCGAAGATGCCCAGGGCATACGGGACATGCACGAAAGGTGTTCCCCGGAGACCCTGCGCCTGCGCTACTTCGGCCCGTTGCCCCGGCTGAGCGACGCGGTCATGCGCATGTTCACCAACCCGGAGCGGGGCATCACGCTGGTCACCCACCTGGAGGGGGAACCCCGGCAGGTCGTCGCGATGACGAACCTGATGGACCTGGAGCCCGGCGAGGCCGAGGTCGCGCTACTCGTCGAGGACGGCTGGCAGGGCCGGGGCCTCGGCGGCGTCCTGATGCGTTACGCGCTCGCTCTCGCGCCGTCGAGGCGGGCGCAGGTGATCACCGCCAGTGTGTACGCCAGCAACGCCCGCATGCTCTCGATCCTGAAGAGCGCGGGAGCCGAGCAGCCGTCGATGACCGGCCTGATCCTCGACGTACGGCTCCCGCTGACCTCTTCCCCGACCGAGACCGCGCCCTGCGGCTGAACTCCCGCCGGCCAGCCCTGACATCACGCTTCCGACGACCCGTCCCCGAACCACCGGGGCGGATCGGAGGGCCCGCGCCAGAAGGTGAGATGCGCGGCGTCGTTGATCGCCCACTGGACCGCTGGGCCGTTGCGGGGCGGCGAAGGTCAGTGCGACGAAGGGATCCGCCGTGTCACTGCTCCGTCGGAACCTCACTGCGGTCAGTCAGAGAGTCAACGCGAAAACGTGAGGTGCGCGGTGTCGTTGAACACTCGTAGGACCGCCGGGCCGTCGCTGTAGTAGTCGATGGCCGACAGGCAGGCCAGGTCGAGGTGCATCCGATACAGCGCCTCTGGAGGCGCGTTCAGGGCATAGCGGACCAGCAGCTTGATCGGGGTCACGTGGGAGACGACGAGGACCGTCTCTCCCGGGTGCCCGGCCAGGATGCGTTCGCGCGCCCGCTGGACCCGGTGTCCGGCCGTCTGGAAGCTCTCCCCGCCGGGCGGGGCCACCGCGGGGTCGGCCAGCCAGGCCGTCATCTCGTGGGGCCAGCGTTCCTGGATCTCGGCGAAGGTGCGGCCTTCCCAGGCGCCGAAGTCGGTCTCGCGCAGATCTTCGTCGACGTGGACGGGCAGGCCGGTCGCCTTGGCCACGGCCTCGGCGGTCTGCCTCGCCCGGCCCAGCGGGGAGGAGACGATGGCGTTGAGCTTGGCCCCGGCCAGGCGCTCGGCGGCCTTTTCTGCCTGTGACTCTCCCAGCTCCGTGAGAACGGGGTCGCCCAGGCCGGAGAACCGTTTCTCGACGGAGAGCGCGGTCTGGCCGTGCCGCAGGAGGATCAGGGTCGTGGCCACCCAGGTGGCGCCTGTCCACGGGTTGCCGGTCGAGACGGTCGTCGACGTCTCGGTCCGTGAGGTCACCGAGACCGACGACGAGTCGCCTAGAACAGACGTCTGAGCAGTCGCACGAGCAGACCCATCAGGCCTCGGCGCCGTCGCTTCTTCCGGACTTTGATTCTCGTGTTTCCGCGCCGGATCTGGATCCGGGTCGAAGATCCCCGTCGTCGTACGCGTACTCGAACTCGACCATTTCTCACCACGTGCCGCCGCATCCATCGCCTCGTTGGCCAGGGCGTCGGCGTGGGTGTTCCGCTCGCGCGGGATCCACGTCCATGTCACCCGGAAGCGGCGCGCGAGCGCGGCCGCCTCGGTGGCCAGGGGCCGCAGGCCCTCGTTCTTGATTTTCCAGCGGCCGGCCATCTGCTCGATGACCAGCTTGGAGTCCATGCGGACCTCGACGGGGATCCCGTCGAGGCCCAGGCCGGTCAGGGCCGTCAGGCCGGCGATCAGGCCGCGGTATTCGGCCACGTTGTTCGTGGTCACCCCGATGGACTCGGCCGCCTCGGCGGCGACCGATCCGTCGGGGGCGAAGACCACGGCGCCGTAGCCGGCGGGGCCGGGGTTGCCCCGCGACCCTCCGTCGGCCTCGATGGAATAGTTGGTCACAGGCCCGACTCGTTGGTGCGGATGAGGATCCGGCGGCACTCCTCACAGCGCACGACCTCGTCGGGCTTGGCGGCCTTGATGACGTTCAGGTCGGCGATCGACATCGTCGTGCGGCAGCCGAGGCAGCGGCCGCCCTGCAGCAGGGCGGCACCCACTCCGCTGGCTTCGCGCAGCTTCTCGTAGAGGGCGAGGAGGTCTGCGGGGATCTCGCCGGAGATGGTCTTGCGCCGGGTGGTGACCTCGGAGCCGTCCTTGTCGATCTCGGCGAAGGCGGTGTCGCGGCGGCTCTCGGCGCCGACGAGGTCGGCGGTGATCGTCTCGCGTTCGGTGCGCAGGCCCGCGACGCGGCCGTCGGCCGTCTCGCGGCGTTCCATGATCTCCAGGACGACCTCCTCGAGGTCGCCCTGCCTGCGGTGCAGCGAGGCGATCTCGGACTGGAGGCTGGCCAGGTCACGGGGGGAGGAGACGCCACCGGAGTCGAGGCGCTTCTGGTCGCGCTCGCCGCGCTGGCGGACGGCGTCGACGTCGGATTCGGCCTTCGACTGCTCGCGGCCCAGGTCGGTCGACTCGGTCTCGGCGGCGATCATCTGGGTGGCGATCTGCGCCAGGCGCTTGGTCAGGTCGTCGATGACGGCCAGTTCGGGGAGGGTGCGGCGGCGGTGACGGAGCCGGTCGAGGGCTGCGTCCTGCTCAGCCAGGTCAAGGAGGCGCTTCTGTGCGTCCGGTGCGGCTTTCATCCCTATCCTCGCTGTGCTGTTGTGGTCCAGGCGTCGGTGACCCTCTCGGAGACGCGCGCCTCCACATTATTGCCCGTCGCCGCGAGGGCCGTGGTCAGCCTTTCGGCGGCATCGGTGAGCCAGGGCCACTCCGTCGCCCAGTGGGCGGCGTCGATCAGGGCGGGGCCGTCGTCCTCGGCGTACTCGCTCGCCGGATGGTGCCGCAGGTCGGCGGTGAGGAACACGTCGACGGCGGCCCGCTTGGCGGCTCTGAGCAGTGAGTCTCCGGCGCCGCCGGAGACCGCGACGGTCTTCACCACGCGGTCGGGGTCACCGGAGACCCGCAGGCCCCCGGACGTCCGGGGCAGGCCGTGGGCGGCCAGGGCGGCGAACTTGGCCAGGCTCATCGACACCGGCAGCTCCCCCACCCGGCCGAGACCCAGCCGGGGCCGGTCGGGCAAGGGAACGAGCGGCCGCAGCGAGCCGGTCAGCCCGACCGCGCGGGCCAGCGCGTCGGAGACGCCGGGGTCGGCGACGTCGGCGTTGGTGTGGGCGGTGTAGAGGGCGACGTTCGAGCGGATCAGGCGGTGGACGATGCGGCCCTTGGCGGTGGTCGCGGCGACCGAGGTGACGCCCTTCAGGTAGAGGGGGTGGTGGGTGACGATCAGGTCGGCGCCCCAGTCGAGGGCCTCCTCGGCGACGGCCGTCACCGGGTCGACGGCGAACAGCACCTTCCCCACGGTCTGGGTGGGATCGCCGCAGACGAGGCCGACGGCGTCCCACGATTCGGCGGTGGCCGGGTCATAGGAGGCCTCGAGAGAGCGGATCACCGTGTGCAGGATCGTCTCGGTCACCCTGGGAGGTTACCGGCCGCCGGGTTAGCGTGGACTCCATGCGAGTGGCCATCATCGGAGCCGGGTTCGGTGGCCTCTGCATGGCCGTCAAACTGGCCAGAAAAGGGATCCCCCATGTCGTCTTCGAGAAGGGTGGCGGGGTCGGCGGGACCTGGCGCGTCAACACCTATCCGGGGGCGGGCTGCGACATCCCCTCGCACCTCTACTCGTACTCGTTCGAGCCCTATTGTGACTGGTCACGGCGTTATCCGGGGCAGCAGGAGATCCTCGCCTACCTGGAGATGATCGCGGCCAAGCACGACGTGCGGCCCAGGTTCGGGACCGAGGTGACCGAACTCGCCCACGACGGGACCGGCTGGCTGGTGGTCACCCCGAAGGCGGCCGAGCGGTTCGACGTGGTGGTGACGGCCGTGGGGCAGCTCGACCGGCCGTCCATGCCCGACATCCCCGGCATGGACACCTTCCAGGGCGACGCCTTCCACTCGGCTCGCTGGGGAGCGCGGGACCTCCAGGGGAAACGGGTCGCCGTCATCGGCACGGGCTCCTCCGCCGCCCAGCTCGTCCCGCCGGTGGCCGAGACCGCCGGTCAGGTGGACGTCTACCAGCGCACCCCCAACTGGGTGCTGCCGAAGGCCGACGGCGAGTTCGGGCCGCTGACCAGGGCGATGTTCAGATGGGTGCCGGGGGCCCATCGGGCGTACCGAGAATGGATCTTCGCCTACCTCGAGAACACGGTGTTCCCGGCCTTCGTCGACGGGTGGAGCACCGACGTGATCAGGAAGATGGCGCTCGTCCATCTCCACCGCGAGATCCGCGATCCCGAGCTCCGCCGGAAGCTCACGCCCGGCTACCCGCCCGGCTGCAAGCGGATCGTCCTCGACAGCCGCTTCTATCCGGCGCTGACCAGGCCCAACGTCGAACTGATCACCGACCCGATCACCCGAATCGTCCCAGAAGGGGTGGAGACGTCGTCGGGGCTGAGAAGAACCGACGCCATCGTGTACGCCACCGGCTTCCACTCCACCGAATTCCTCCTCCCGATGACCGTCACCGGAACCCACGGCCGCGACCTGCACGAGCAGTGGCGGGACGGTGCCGAGGCCTATCTGGGCCTGGCCGCGCCCGGTTTCCCCAACCTCTTCTTCCTGTACGGCCCCAACACCAACCTGGGGCACAACTCCATCGTCCACATGCTGGAGGCCCAGGTCAGCTACGTCATGGGGTGCCTCGATCTGATCGCCGAGAGGGGTCAGATGGAGGTGACGGAGGGGGCGCTCTCGACGTACACAACCGCTTTGAACAGGGCTCTCGCGGCCACGGTCTGGAACCGGGGCTGCCGGAGCTGGTACATGACCCCCACTGGGAAGATCACCAACAACTGGCCCCGCAACGCCCGCGACTACCGGAGATTCACCCGGCGCCCCCGACCTGGGGCGTACAACTTCGGAACGGGGCGGTAACGTCCGTTAGACGCTTTCCGGAAGGAGCCACGCCATGCTGCACTTCGACGCGGTGGTGGCCGACACCCACAACGACCTCCTGATGGCCGTGGCCGCCCGCCCGCCGAAGCACTGGGTCCAGTACTTCCGCGACACCTGGCTCCCCCAGCTCACCGAGGGCGGGGTGAACCTGCAGGTCCTGCCCGTTTTCATCGACGACTGGTATCGGCCCGAGGGCGCCCTGCGGCAGACCCTCCGCATGATCGAGGCCGCCCACGTGATCGCCGCCGAGGTCGACGAGGTCCGCCTCTGCCTCAACGGGGACGAGATCTCCCAGGCGCTGGCCGACGGCAAAATCGCGCTGGTGCTGGCCATGGAGAGCATGCCCGGCCTCGACGCGAGCGTGGAGCTCATCCCGACCCTGCACCGGCTCGGCGTGCGGGTCGCCTCGATCGCGCACTGGGGCCGCACCCCTCTGGCCGACGGCAGCGGCGAAGACGCCACCGGCTCCCGGCTGACCGCCGCGGGGGTCGAGTCCCTGGAGATCATGGAAGACCTGGGGATCGTCTTCGACGTGTCCCACCTGGGCGCCTCCGGCGTCGCCCACGTGCTGGAGCGGGCCCGGCGGCCGGTGATGGCGACCCACTCGTCGGCGCGGGCGCTGCTCGACCACCACCGGAACCTGACCGACGACCAGCTGCGCGGCGTCGCCGCCACCGGCGGCGTGATCTGCGTGAACTTCCTGCCGGCCTTCCTGACCGAGCACCCCAGGAAGGTCACCGTCGACAACCTGGTCGACCACATCGCCCACATCGCCTCGGTGGCCGGGATCGAACACGTGGGCCTGGGCCCCGACTTCATCCGCGAGGTCCTGTTCGACCTGACCCCGCCCTGCTGCGAGACCAACGGCACGACCGGCCTCGACGTCGACGCCGTCATCCCCGGCCTCGACGGCCCGCGCGGCCTGCCGCTGGTGACCGAGGCACTGGAGAAGCACGGCTTCTCCCCTGATGAGATCCGCCTGATCCTGGGCGAAAACGTACTGCGCCTGTTCCAGGCCGAGTTGGGGGTTCGCCGGTGAATCTGGGTCAGATGGTGGCCGACCTGGAGGAACTGGTCACCTGCGAGTCGTTCTCATCCGACCACGCCGCCGTCGCGAAGAGCGCCGACGTGGTCGCGGAGGTCGGCGCCCGGCGGCTGGGCGCCGTCCCCGAGCGGGTGACCATCCGGGGGGTGTCCCACCTGCGCTGGACCTTCGGCACGCCGCGCGTCCTGCTGCTCGGCCACCACGACACGGTGTGGCCCGTCGGAACGCTGGCCGACATGCCGTGGAGCCACCGCGACGGGATCGCGCGCGGCCCCGGCGTCTTCGACATGAAGGCCGGGCTGGTCCAGCTCTTCCACGCCCTGTCCGCACTGCCGTCTCTGGACGGGGTCTCCGTGCTGGTCGTCGGCGACGAGGAGCTGGGCTCGCCCACCTCGCAGCCGCTGATCGAGGAGTCGGCGCGGGGGCTGTCCGCCGCGTTCGTCCTGGAGGCCAGCGCCGACGGCGGGGCGTTGAAACTGGCCCGGAAGGGCATCTCCCGGTACGAACTCCTGGTGCACGGCCGCGCCGCCCACGCCGGCCTGGAACCCGAGAAGGGCGCCAACGCCGGGATCGAGCTCGCGCACCAGATCATCGCCATCACCCGGGTGGCCGAGCAGGTGTCCTCCTCCTCAGGTCCCGGATCGCTGTCGGTGACGCCGTCGCTGATGTCGGCCGGAACCTCGACCAACACGATCCCCGCACTGGGCCGGGTGGCCATCGACGTGCGAGTGCCCGACGTGGCGTCGCAGCAGCGGGTCGACGAGCTGATGCGGGCCCTGTCCCCCGTTCTCGCGGGAACGCGTCTGGAGCTTCTGGGCGGCCCCAACCGGCCCCCGTTCGACGGAGTGGCCTCCGCCGCGCTGTTCGAGCGGGCGGTGGGGATCGCGGCGTCGCTCGGGATGCCGCCGCTGACCGGGGTGTCCGTGGGCGGGGCCTCCGACGGCAACTTCACCGCCGGGGTCGGCACTCCCACCCTCGACGGGCTGGGCGCCCTCGGCGGCGGCGCGCACGCGCCGGAGGAACATGTCCTGGTGGAGCACATGCCCGTGCGGGCCCGGCTGCTGACGGAATTGGTGCGGTCGGTGCTGGCGTGAACGTGCGGGAACTGACGACGCTCGCCGAGTTCGAGGCCCTGCACTCGGTGTTCGACGAGATCTGGCGGCCCGATCCGGCCAATCCGCCGGCGACCGTGGAGCTGATGCGGGCCCTTTCCGCCACGGGAAACTATGTGGCGGGGGCCTTCGTCGACGGGCGGCTGGCCGGGGGGACGGTGGGGTTCTGCTCACCGCCTCGGGAGGCTTCGCTGCATTCGCATGTGACGGGGGTCGTCACGCCCGGGGCCGGCCTCGCTCTCAAGCGGCATCAGCGGTCGTGGGCACTGGCCCGGGGGATCTCGACGATCACGTGGACGTTCGATCCTCTGGTACGGCGCAACGCCTATTTCAACCTGGTGAAACTGGGGGCTCGGCCGGAGAAGTACCACATCGACTTCTACGGGGCGATGGCGGACGCGGTGAACGGCGGCGACGAGTCAGATCGGGTGCTGGCGGTCTGGCGGATCACGCAGACCGGTCCACCCACCGAGATACCGGAAGCCGTGATCGCCGTCGCGGCCGACGGTCCTTCCGTACGGGAGACGGACGCCCCCGTGGTGCTGATTCAGCTGCCCGAAGACATCGAACGGCTGCGCCGGGAGGACCCGATGGCGGCCAAGCGGTGGCGGATGGCCGTCCGGGAGGAACTGGGCGGACGGCTCCTGCGAGGGTGGCAGGTGATCGGGTTCCGCGACGGCGGCTACGTCGTCAGCGCCCCCTGAGGTCGATCACCGGGCGGGCCGCCCGGTCCATCGGCGCCTTCGGCAGGTTCGGCGGCGTGCGCACCGGGCCCGGCGCCGGCAGGTCGATCACCCCGCGGTCACTCAGCGCCCGCTCCCAATGGTGGGCCGTCGGCCGGGTCCCGACCGGTCCGGCCGCCTCCGCGAAGCGTTTCGTCACCTCGGTCACGACGCGTGGCGGCAGACCGGCGACGAAAGCGGGCGGTGTGCCGGGTCGCAGGTCGTAGCCGCAGGTCAGAATCCGGGTGATGAGAAGGGCCAGCTTGTACCGGTCGGTGTCCAGCTCGGGACCGGTCTCCGGTTGCAGCGGGTCGTTCCAGTCGAGGGTCTCCGGCTGCGCCATCACCGGAAGCCGCCCGTGCAGCCGAGCGCCGTCGCAGTCGAGCAGGAAGACGCCACCGGCCGGCGACCAGAGGGCGTTGCGCATCGACACGTCCCCGACCACGATGCCCGCGGTGTGGAGCAGCCGGAACAGCGCCGCCCAGGCGCGGGCCACTGCCAGCCGGCCGGGACCGTCGAGCGGATGGATGTCACCCCACAGCGGTTTGCGGGGGAACATCAGGAACTGGACCTCGCGGAGTTTCGGCCCGCTCACCTGGCTGCCCCAGAACGGCGCGGGCACCCGGTGCATCAGGAAACCCATGACCCGGGTTCCGTCGACCACCCGGTGGAGCGGCCAGGCGGCCTGGCGGAGCAGCAGGTCGCGATCGGCGGCGCCCAGCCGGGCGGGCACGCCGACCAGGTCGAACAGCGCGGTGCCGTTGACCTTCTCCGGCTGCAGATACTCCTTGTAGACGAGGCCGTCCTGACGGGCGAGCTCGTAGACGTTGCCCTGGCCGCCCTTGCCGAGGATCCGGCCCGGTCGTAGCGCGCCGAGCGAGACGTCGTACACGGCTCAGCTCCCCCAGACGCACACGGCGGTGCGGTCGTCGGTGTGGGACTTCGCGCGGAAGGCGAGTTGCCAGCCGAACTCCAGCAGGCCCGGGACCGGCCGCCGCCACCATTCGGCCAGCTGGGCCCGGACCTTCTCGTCGTGCATCGGGCCGGTCAGGCCGTCGGTGCAGACCACGAGGGCATCGTCGGCGCCGAGTTCGACGGTGGCCGTGCGGACCGTTCCGGGGTGGAGGGGGAGGGCGGCGGTCCGGCCGTCCACGATGTCGCCGTCGGTGTCGGCATCGGTGTCCAGCAGCGAGGTGAACTCGCCGTCCCGCAGCAGCAGGGCGGGGCTGTCCCCGACGGCGAAGACGACACAGTGCCGGGGTTCGCCGGACGGGGTCAGCTCCACCACCGCCGCCGTGAGGGTCGTGGCGTAGGTGACCGGATCGGCCGCGATGGCCGCGAGCATGCGCTGGGCGATCCCGTCGGCGATCTCCCCGGCCGTGTCCTCGTCCGGGTCGAGGAGCCGGCGGGCCACCGGTTCGGCCTCCTCGTAGAGAGACCGGCAGGCGAGCGCGGAGCCGAGGTGGGCCTCCGGCTGGCTGCCCACCCCGTCGGCGACGCAGACCAGCAGCACGTCCGGGCCGAGCAGCCACAGGCCCATGGCGTCCTGCCGGGTGGTGCCGTAGAAACGATGGTCGTCGCCGCGCAGGGACGCGGCCCGGACGGTCACGCCGGGCAGGTCCGCGCCGTCGATCACCGAGTCGGGCACCGCGTCCGGACGGCCGGGAAGGCCCATCGGGATGCCGGCCTTGGCGTGCGGGGTGCCGTACACGACCGGGGGTTCGAAGGTCATCGTGGTCAGACCACGTCGGCCGGGATCGTGGTGAATCCCGGCACCTTGTCGGGCATCGCCAGCGTCATGCCGCCGCCCGGTCCGGCGGAGGTGCCCGAGTGGACGATCGACCGGATCAGCGACTGGGCGAACTCCCGCAGGGCGCCGGCGGGCCCCATCGTGCCGTCGGCGACGAAGCCGCGCACGGTCGCGACGTGCTGGATCGTCGCGTGGTCGGCCTGGCCGAACCCGAACGCGAGGATGTTGGGGCGGGGCCCCCACGCCGGGTCGACCACCCGCTGGTAGGCGGCGGGCCACTTCGCGTTGTCGTTGGGCTGGCCGTCGGTGAGGAAGAACACCGCCGGGCGTAGCACCTGGTGACCGTCGGCCTTCAGCGCGGCGACGTCGCGGGTGATGGTGTCGCGCAGCAGTTCGAAGACGCTCTGGTAATTGGTGCCGCCGGACGCGGTGAGACCCGGCACCTGGGTCAGCTCGCTCAGGTCGGAGAGCGGGAGCAGGACCTGCGCCTCGTGGTTGAAGCTGATCAGGGAGAACCGGGTCTTGTCGGCCACCACCGGGTTGCCGCCGATCTCCTGGTGCAGCTCGGGCAGGGCCTGGTTGATCGCGTCGATGGGCGGGCCGTCCATCGACGACGACTCGTCACAGACGAGGTAGAAGGGCAGGACCTGTTCGCTCACTTCTGGCTCCTACTTGGCGTGGAAGAGGTAGATCTGCAGGATCACGGCGCCGCCGCTTGCCCCGATGAGCTGGAAGTCGCGCGTCGCGACGTCGGCGAAGAGCCGCCCGTCGACCCGTTCGAGCAGCTCGTTGACCGACCGGGCGAACTTCTCGCCGCCGTCGTGCTCGGCCCCGAAGGTGAGCACGATCCCGGCCTTGCGGCCCTCCAGCCTGGGCTCGGCCCGCACGGCCTTCCGCAGCGCGGCGACCTGGGCCTTGGTGCTCCTGCCGCGCGGGACGGTCAGGGTCAGCCGCACATAGCGGCGCTCCAGGGCCTGGCGCGCCGGAGGGGTCGGCGACGGGCTCGGCGAGGAGGCCGCCACGGCCTTCGGGACCGGCGTGGGCTCCTGTGTGCCCAGCACCACGATCGCGAAAGCCAGCAGCAGGTCGGCGAACAGCCACCCGGCGATGGCCGGGATGGCGAGCCGGGGGCTCATGGGCGCCGCTGCCAGGGCCACCGCCGGTCGAGCCGGGACGCCAGGACGTCCACGGAGGCGCGCAGCGCGGTGAGCTCCGCGACCATCGTGGCCACCCGGACGTCCAGGCCGGGCTGACCGGCGGCGTTACGGGCGATCTCGGCCCGCAGGGCGCCGACCGCCTCGGCGACGACCTGCTCCAGCCGGTGGGCCGTGGCCGCCGACTGGCCGTCGAGGCGGTGGACGGAGTCGGGGATGCGGTCCAGCGACGACTGCAGCGACTGGAGGACCGCGGCGACGATGCCGAGCTGGTCGGAGCTGCGCTCGTTGTGGTGGGAGTAGAGGGCCCCCTCGGTCCGCCACTCGGTCAGGGCGGTCGAGATGGCCTCCCCCGCCCGGTCGAGTGAACCGCCGACGGAGGTGGTCAGGGCGCGTTCACCCGCTGAGACCGACCGGGCCAGTTCGGAGGAGGAGGCGGCGACCACGTCCGCGGCCGCCGCGAGATCATCGGCGCCGACCCCGACCTGCCGGGCGGCCTCCTCGACGCGGACGGTGCCCTCCCGCAGCGTCTCGATCGACCGGCGGGCCGCCAGCAGGGTCTCGTGCGCCTCGATCTGCATGACCCGCACGGCGTCGACGGTCGCCTGGACGTCCTTGGAGGCCTCGATGAGCCCTTCGACCCCGGTCGCCAGGCGCGACTGGTCGGTGACCCGATAGTCGGCCAGCCTCAGTTCGACGGTGGTGAGCGCGGCGGCCAACCGGCTGAGAAGCTCCGACTGCTCGACCGCGGCCTTCCGGTCCCGGCGCCAGCGGAACAGCGCCTGCACGACCGAGATCGTAAGCAGAACTCCGAGCGCTATCAGCGTGTAGAGGGCGATGCGGTCGAAATGCCATGTCGCGCTGAGGCGGCCGTTGAAACCGGTCTGCCACTGTTCCAGAAACGATTTCCCGGCCAGGCTGACATCGCCGCGGCTCTCGCGATAGGCCGCCGTGGCGTCTTTGAGCCCCCACCAGGTGATGCCGATCGGGAAGAAGATCAGCACACCCGGCAGCAGGTCGAAGACCGCGCCCGCCGTCGAGCGCGGTGCGGGGGTCACGGTGTCGTCCCGCAGAAAGGCGGAAAACAGCCCGACACCCGCCCATCGCCTCAGGTCAGTGCCGGTGTCAAGGTCATCGGCCAGTTGGGTGAGCTGGTCGCGCCGGCGGGCCAGGCGCGGGTTCCGGGCGAGGTCGCGCAGTTCACCGATCGTGTCGGCAAGCGACGGGTCGGATAAAACCGCCGCATGCGTGATCGCCGTCAATTCCTACCGCCCGTGCATGAGCCGGATAAATGCCGCCCCATCTATACCGGCGGCCCTCGATAACCGTGACACGAGTGACGGATTCGTGATCAATATGCATTTATTCGGACAGTCGGAATTAGTGATTAAGGTAGGCGTCCCGGACTTTCGTGCGCGACAACTTCCCGGTCGGAGTGCGGGGCAGGTCCTCGCGGAACTCGATCACGCGGGGATGCTTGAACCGGGCCAGCCTCACCCCCAGGTGATCTCTGAGCTCCTCCTCCGACACCTTCTCCGCCGTCTGGACCAGCGCCACCACCGAGTGGCCCCACTCCTCGTCGGGCACCCCGATCACCGCCGCCTCCACCACCGCGGGATGGGTCAGCAGGGCCGCCTCGATCTCGGCCGGGTAGATGTTCACGCCGCCGCTCACGATCAGGTCGGTCCGCCGGTCGAGCAGGAACAGGTACCCCTCGGAATCGAGGTAGCCGATGTCTCCGGGCGCGTACCACTCGCCGCGTTTCGAGGCCCTGGTCTTCGCCGGATCCTTGCGGTATTCGAAGGTGGTGGCGGATTTCACGTAGACCATCCCGGGCACCCCCGCCGGGACCACTCCGCCCTCGTCGTCGAGGATCCGCGCCTCCGTCCCGGGGGCGGGGCGGCCGACCGTGCCGGGATGGGCGAGCCACTCCTCGGGTCTCACCGCGAAGGCGATCGCCGACTCCGTGGAGCCGTAGTACTCGTACAGGATCGGGCCGAGCCAGTCCATCATGGCCTGCTTCACGTGGACGGGGCAGGTCGCGGCCGTGTGGATCACCTGGCGCAGCGACGACAGGTCGTAGCCGGACCGCACCTCCTCGGGCAGCCTGAGCATGCGGTGGAACATGGTCGGGACCATCATCGCGTTGGTCACGCGGTGCTTCTCGATCAGGTCCAGTACGGGTTCGGGGTCGAACCTCGGTGCGATGACGACCGTGTGGCCCAGGTGGAGGGCGAACTGGGCGTGGGCGCACGGCGCCGAGTGGTACATCGGGGAGGTCACCAGGTGCACGTCGTCGCCGGGCCGCAGGTCGAGGACCGCTTCGATGAACCAGACGTACAGCGGCAGCACGTCTTCCGGGGACTTGTCCGACTTGGGGCGCTGGACGCCCTTCGGGAAGCCCGTGGTCCCGCTCGTGTACCACATGACCTGGCCGTACGTCCGGTCGGGCGGATCGGTGATCGGGTTGCCCAGGGCCAGGGCGGCCACGTCTTCCGGGCCCCGGACGACCAGTTTCGCGTCGCTGTCGGTGACGATGTAGCCGATCTCGGCCTCGGTCAGGTGCCAGTTGACGGGGACGTAGTAGAGGCCGGTCTGGCCGGTGGCCAGCAGCATGACCAGGGCGTCCAGGCCGTTGCGGAGCGTGCCGGCGACGACGTCGCCGGCGGTCAGGCCGTGGTCGCGCAGGCCGTGGGAGACCTGGTTGGCCAGGGCGAGCAGGTCCCCCGCGCGGACCTTCGTACCGTCGACGTCGACCACGGCCAGGCGGTCGGGATCATTCCGGGCGATCAGGTAGAAGCTCGGGTCCATATATCGAGCATTGCGCCAGACGACCTGTTTGCCCAGCCTTGACCACTACGAGTAGCCGTCGTCCGACGTTCTGTGATCATGTGGGACATCAGGGGGAACAGGTTGTTCGCATGGCACCGATGGTCGCTGCGGGGCCGGTTGACGTTGGTCGCCGGTCTGGTCATGACGCTCCTGTGCCTTGCCGTGGCGGCCACCGTCCTCATCGGGATTCGCGGGCTGGCCGGTCAGTACAACGTCGACCGCATCATCAGCGCCGCGCTGAAGACCGTCCGCCTCGTGAAACTCGATCAGCTTCCGACCGACCTGCCCGCCCAGGGGATCGCCGGGGTCCAGGTGCTCCGGCCCGACGGGACCGTCCAGGCCGCCAGCCCGAGTCTCAGGGGCGAATTGCCCATCGTGGACTTCGAGCCGCCGGAGACGTCGGTCCGGCAGGATCGGGTCATCTGCGATATTCCGGCCTTTCCGGACAGCTGCATGACCATCGTCGCCATCCGCGTCTACGAGCCAGACGGCGAATGGATGGTGTACGGCGCCGACCCGGCCGTCCCCTGGTGGGTCGATCCCCGGGTCGACCTGTTGCTGCTGCTCAGCAGCGGGGCCCTCGTCGGGTTCACGGCGGCGGGGACGTACTGGCTGCTCGGCCGGGCGCTGGGGCCGGTGGACGCGATCAGCCGCGAACTCGCCGCGATCACCGTCAGCGACCTCGGCCACCGGGTGCCGGTGCCGCGCTACCGCGACGAGATCCACCGCCTGGCCGAGACCGCCAACGCCACCCTCGACCGTCTGGAGGAGGCCGTCGAGCAGCAGCGCCGCTTCGCCTCCGACGCCTCCCACGACCTGCGCAGCCCGCTGACCGCCATGCGCGCCGAGGTCGAGAGCTCCCTGCTCGACATCGAGGCCACCAACTGGGCCGATACCGGCGAGGCCATCCTGGCCAGCATCGACCGCCTTCAAGCGCTTGTGGACGACCTTCTCCAGATCGCCCGCCTCGATTCCGGCGCCCAGGGCCGGAGCGACCCGGTGGACCTCGGCCAGCTCGCCGCGATGGAGCTGGACCGGCGCAGGCACCGGATGAGGGTCGTCCGCGAACTCCACGCCGGCGTGATCATCCCCGGCGACCGCCTGCGCCTCGGCCGGGTCCTGACCAACCTCGTCGACAACGCCGAGCGGCACGCCAACTCGGTCGTCACCGTCAAGGTCTACGAGGAGGACGGCCAAGCGGTCATGGAGGTCCTCGACGACGGCGCCGGCGTCCCGCGCGACAAACGGGAGCACGTCTTCCAGCGTTTCACCCGCCTCGACGCCGCCCGCTCCCGCGACTCCGGCGGCACCGGCCTCGGCCTCGCCATCGCCCGCCAGATCTCCGAAAGCCACGGCGGCAGCCTGTGCATCGAGGACAGCGCCAAAGGTGCCCGATTCGTACTGCGAATCCCCGTCTCGCGCTAGGGTTCCGATGTGGCACGGGGAATCAGCCGAATGCGCAGGGAGGATCTGCTCAAGGTCGCCTGCGAAGTCATCGCGGCCCAGGGATTCGGGCACACCCGGACGGTCGACATCGCCCAGGCGGCCGGGGTGAGCCAGGCGCTGCTCTTCTACCATTTCGAAACGAAGGAGAAGCTTTTCGCCGCGGCATTCGGATATGCGGCCGAACGCGACCTTGACAACCTGGAGGCGCTTCTCGAAACGGCCGGGGAACCGCTGGAGAAGCTGCGGGCGATGCTGAAACTCTATTCGCCGAGCGGGAAATCGAAATCGTGGGCGCTGTGGATCGACGCGTGGTCGGAATCGATGCGCAATCCGGCGCTGGAAGACGTGTCCCGGGCGCTTGACCTGCGATGGAAAGACGCCCTTCGCGGCATTCTCACCGCAGGTTCCGCTGACGGGGTTTTCAAGTGCCCCGACCCCGAGGGGGCGGCGTGGCGGTTGATGTCGCTGATCGACGGGCTGACGGTTCAGGTGACCGTACACAAACGGATGTTGACCCGGGCCCGACTGTTCGAATTGGTCCGCACGGCGGCGGCACATGAGCTGGGCCTGGAGCCTGATCAGCTGGCGTAGGCGTCGAGGGCGACACCGTCTTTCAGCGGATTGATTTCGATTTCGGTGAGCTCGGGATGGGCTCGCAGAATGTTTCCCAGCACGACCGCCACATGGGCGATGGCGTCAATGTCGGCGGGCGGGGCGCCGCGCCATCCGTTGAGCAAACGGGAAACTCTGGTGGTGGCGATGAGGTCTTCGGCTTGGGCGTGGGTGAGCGGGCCGAGCGCCGTGGCGGTGTCGGCGATGAGCTCCGCGAGGACACCCCCGGCACCGAACGTGACGACCACCCCGACGTTGGGATCGCGGTGAGCCCCGACGATCAGCTCCACTCCTGAGGTCGTGAGTTGTTCCTCTACCCAGAGGGGGAGGTCGAGCCTTGCCCTCATCCGCCGCGCTTCGCGGTGGAGTTCCTCCGGGGTGCCGAGGTCGAGGACGACCCCGCCGAGTTCGGTCTTGTGCGCCGGGCCCAGGGCCTTGAGGACCACGGGGTAGGTCAGGGCAGGATCGGTCTCCTCGTAGAGATGGCCGCTGGGGAAGGCGACGCCATGGGCTACGAGGGTGCGCCGGAGGGCGACAAATCCGGAAATACCGCCCGGCTGTGGCGACGAAGCAGATCCTCCTGAGAGTGGCGCGTCGATCTCGGGCTTCCGGTTCGGGGTGCTCTCCGGAGGGTCGCCACCGGGCCGCAGCGGTGTCATGGCGCTCAGGCCGGTCATCAGGGTGTCGATGGTGCCGTGGACGGGGACGCCCGCCGCCCTCAGGAAATCCACGGTCGGCCCCTCGGGGCGCATCGTGTGGACGAGGCAGGGGGTGGTGGTGATCGTCTCGGTCAGGTGGGCGGCGGCGGTGAGTTCCGGGCCCTCCAGGGATGGGCTGTCGGCGGCGTAGCTGGCGAAATAGCCGGTCAGGACGACGGCGTCGACCTCGGGGGCGACGATGTCCACCACCTTCGAGTACGTCGTCAGGTCGGACTCCCCCGCACCCGCCAGGTCCACCGGGTTCGACAGGCCCGCCTCGGGTGGCAGGAGCGTTCTCAGGGCTTCGACTGTGGACGGGGTGAACTCGGGGACCTCCAGGCCGAGGCGTTCGGCCAGTTCGGCGGCGATGGCGCCCTGGCCGCCGCTGTCGGCGACGACGGCCACCCGGAGTACGGGGGTCGTGACGGCCAGGCAGGCCTGGGCCATGTGGACGGCCTCCTGGGGCGTGCGGGCCCGGATCACCCCTGCCGCCCGGCACAGGGCTTCGACGATCGCGTCGGGAGTGGCGAGGGCTCCGGTATGGGAGGCGACCGCGCGGCGGCCCGCCGCCGAACCGCCCACCGTCAGCAGGATGACCGGTTTGTCGCCGGCCAGGGCGATCAGGTCGCGGCCGATCGACAGGTCTTCCAGGTAGAGGATGACGACGCGGGTGTGCGGGGCGGCGATGACAGCCTCGGCCAGCTCTCTGACCCCCAGGTCGGCGGCGTTGCCCACGGAGACGAAACGGGACAGGCCCAGGCGTTCCCTCGCGGCCAGGTAGCCGATCTCCAGGCCGACCGAGCCGCTCTGGGAGACGACCCCGATCGGGCCGGGGGTCAGCGTGCCCCAGGTGAGGGCGAGGGCGGAGGCGGAGTCGTACACACCCATGCTGGTCGGGCCCACGAGCCGGGCCCCCGCCGAACGCACCCGCTCGGCCAGCGCGGGCAGGCCGCCCGGATAGACGACGCCGGCGGTGATCGCGACGATGTGGCGGGCGCCCGCGTCGAGGGCGTCGTCGACGACCTGCTCGTAGGTGTGCGGCGGGGTGGCCACCGCGACCAGGTCGGGGGTGTCGGGGAGGTCCTTGAGGGTGCGGTGGGTGGCGTGGCCGAGCACGTCGGCGCCTCGCACGGTCACCAGGTGGACCGGACGTCGCGACGCACCGCTCAAGGCGCCTTTCGCCAGCCAGTAACCCCACTTGGCAGGGTCGTCGGAGGCGCCGACCACGGCGACGGTACGGGGATCGAAGAGTCCGTCGCTCATCTCAGGACCGCCCCGATGAGTCCGGTGTTCCGGGTTCGGTCATCGTTGGGCCGCCATGTTGTGGGCGCTCAGGGCGTGGGCGACCTCTCTCGGGGTTCGCGACGGGTCGGACATGATCTCGGTGGTCACCCGGCGCATCCAGGAGCGGATCTTGGCGAAGGACGCGTCGGCGTCGGCGGGGATGTCGCCGAAGAGGGTCCACCACCACCACGAGTTCGTCGCCGAGTTGGCCACCACGTCGGGGATGACGACGACTCCCCTTCCGGTCAGTACGCGTTCCGCCTCCGGGGTGACGGGGACGTTCGCCGCTTCCACCACCAAGCGCGCCCGCACTCGGTGGGCCTCGGCGAGGCCGATGGAGTAGGAGACGGCGGCGGGGATCAGGAGGTCGCAGTCGACGTCGAGCCACTCGTCTCTGGGGCGTTTGTCACCGGGGACCCGGCCGAAGGGGTCTCGGGTGCGGAGGAGGGCTTCCACGTCCAGGCCGCCGGGGTCCGTCAGGAGGCCGTCGGTGTCGGCGACGCCGACGACGCGGACGCCCGCCCGCGCCAGGAATCTCGCGGTCGCACCACCCATGGAGCCGAAGCCCTGGATGACGGCGGTCGGGTTCCGGATGCCCAGGCGGTCGACCGCGGTCAGGGCCGATTCCGCCACGCCGCAACCCCCGGCCAGGTCGCCCAGGCCGATGCCGTCGACGGTGACCGCGAAGGCGGCGTCGAGGCGTTTGAGTGCGGTGTCGGGGTCGTCCAGGAGAGGGAGGACGGCGTCGATCGAGGTGCGCAGGCCCGCGGCGTGGCAGGCCGCCTCGATCGACTCCTGGCGCAGGCCCAGGTCTTCGCCGGTGGCCCAGTACGTCGCGAGCAGGGGCTTCATGGCGGCGATGTAGCGGCGGAGCATGCCGGTCGCGTCGGGATCGAGGGGGTCGCAGTCGATGCCGCCCTTCGCGCCGCCCAGCGGCTGGTAAGCAAGGCCCGGCTCGTAGGCGATGGCCTCCTTGCGGGACATGCCTCTGGCCAGGTCGGCGACCTCGTCCAGGGTGACGCCGGCGCGCATGCGCAGGCCGCCGCTGCTGACGCCCCGGCCCAGGCGGTCGATGACCAGGTAGCCGGGGCGGCCGGTGACGTCGTCGGTCCAGACGACCTGGAGGAACGGGGTCATGTCTGCTCCTGGATGACGATCACCGTGGGGACGTCGGCGGCGAACGCCTTGCCGATCTCGCCGGTCAGGTCGGCCGGGTGGGCGATGCCTCTGGCGCCGAACGCCTCGGCCAGCTTCACGAAGTCAGGTGCGTGGAGGTCGACGGCGACCTCGGGCATGGGGCGGGCTCGCATCTCGGCTCTGATCTCGCCGTAGCCGCCGTTGAGCGACACGACGATCGGGAGGTTCTGGCCGAGTTCGACGGCGGTGGCCAGTTCCTGGACGGTGAACTGGAGGGCGCCGTCGCCCGCCAGGACCATGACGGGGAGGTCGGGGTCGGCGATCTTCGCGCCGATGGCGGCCGGGAGTGCGTAGCCGAGGGTGCCGAAGCCGGTGGGGAACAGGAAGCGGTTCTTGAGGGTGGCCAGGGCGCCGTAGTAGCAGAACATCGAGTTGTCGGCGGCGATCACGGCCTCGTCGGGGAGGGCTTCGGCGATCGCGGCCAGCTCGGGGTACCAGCGGGAGGAGAGGGCGGCGCGTTCTTCGCTGATCTGCTGGATCACGGCGACCAGGTCTGGAGTGACCTCCCCTGACGCGGGGTGGGCACTGACTCGTCGGATCGGGCCTTCGCCGACCGGCTCTCCACTTGGGCCGGCCACGGAGACTTCGCCGGTGTGCTCTTCGCTCAAGCCGACCATGGGGACTCGTTCCCGGAGGTCTGCGCCGGATACGGCGTCCACGACGAGCGCGGCCAGGGCCGGGAGGGCTGCTTCAGCTCGGGCGACGATGGGGATGGTCGACGCCGTCGTCTGGGCCGGGTCGACGTCGATGCGGATGAGGGTGCCCTCGTAGGTGAAGTCGGTCCACAGGTCGGAGGGGGCCAGTTCGGTTCCCACCGCCAGAACCACGTCGCAGGTGTTCAGCCACGTCTGGGTGGATTTCAGGAAGAGTCCGGGGCCGAGGTTGCGGTGGTGGGTGGGAGGGAGGGTTCCGGTTCCGTTGATGGTGGTGACGACCAGAGCGTTCAGGGTCTCGGCCAGGTGGAGGGCCGCGGTTCCCGCCTTTCTGGCGCCGCCACCGAGGATGATGCCGACTCGTCGCGCCCCGGCCAGGGCCGCCGCCGCCTCGGGGAGACTTCCCCGTACGGGGACACTGAAGTCGCCCGGGGCGTCGAGGAGGTCGGCGGGGATCTCTATGTGGACGGGCCGGGGACGGCCCCCCGCGAAGAAGGTGAACGCCACCGCCAGCGCCGAGGGGATCTCGGCGACCGTCGTCACCCGGTGGCTCCACGCGCACACCGCGTCCATCGCCGCCGACTGGTTCTTCGTCTCGTGCAGGTAGCCGGTGCTCCGGCGCGGATGGGTCGTGGGGACCCCGGGCGAGATGAGCAGCAACGGGATCGAGTCGGAGTAGGCCTGCCCGGCCGCGGCGGCCGCGTTCAGGATCCCCGGGCCGGTCGTCGTCAGCACCACTCCCGGACGGCCGGAGATCCGGGCATACCCGTCAGCGGCGTACCCGGCTCCCTGCTCGTGCCTAGGGGTGATCAGCCGCATCCCGTGGGAGGAGAGGGCCTCGTACAGAGCGAGATTGTGGGTCCCCGGGATGCCGAACACCGTGTCCACGTCGTAAGCGGCCAGCGTGGCCGCCACCGCCGCCGCCCCCGTCATGACCGGGCCAGCGACCGGGAGATGATCAGCCGCTGGATGTCCGAGGTCCCCTCTTCGAGCTCCTCCAGCTTGGCGTCGCGCAGCCATTTCTCCACGAGGAACTCCCGCGAGTATCCCCACCCGCCGAACGTCTGCATCGCCGCCCACGCGCACCAGACCGCGTTCTCCGACGCCGTCAGCTTGGCGATCGCGGCCTCTTCGGTGATGGACTCCCCCGCGTCGTAGAGGTCGGCGGCCCGCCGCGTCAGCAACGCCGACACGTCGGTCTTCGCGGCCATGTCGGCGAGCCGGAACGCCACCGCCTGGTGGCCGATGATGGGCGTGCCGAACTGCTCTCTTTCCTTCGCGTACGTGAGCGAGACGTCCAGAGCGGCGCGCGAGAGTCCCGTGCAGGCCGCCGCGATCAGCACGCGGGAGGCGTCGAAGGTGCGCATGAGCCCGTAGAACCCCTGGCCCTCGGCTCCGAGGCGATCGGCGAGCGGGACACGTACCCGATCGAGGAACAGTTCCGCGCACGCGATGCCGCGCTGCCCCATTTTCGGCATCGGCGACCCGATGGAGAGCCCGGGGGTGTCCCGGTGCACGACGAAGGCCGTCACCCCTTTGGAGCGGGTGCCGGGCGCGACCGTGGCGAAGACGACGAACCACTCGGCGAAGGGCGCGTTGGAGATCCACGTCTTCTGGCCGGTCAGCACATAGTGGTCACCGTCGAGCTCGGCCCGGGTGGTGATCGCCGCGGCGTCGGACCCGACGCCCGGCTCGGTCGTCGCCAGCGCTGTCAGCGGCGGATCGTCGCCGGTCAGCGGCGCGAGCAGGCGCTTCTTCTGTTCGTCGGTCCCGAGTTCCAGTACGGGCGACGCGAAGAACCCGCCGGAGGTGATGAGGTTGCCGATGGAGATGTCGCCGTGGCACAGCTCCTCCTGAACCAGGCACTGGGTGACCAGATCGGTGACCCCGCCCCCGCCGTACTCCTCAGGGATCATGAACGAGGTCAGCCCGGCCTTTGCCGCCTTCGCCCAGATGTCACGCGGCATGACGTGGTCGGCCTCGTCGACCTCGCGGGCGCGCGGCCGGATCTCGGCGGCGGCGAACTCCCGCGCCAGCGCGACGACGTCGGCCTGCTCCGGGCTCAGCTCACGGCCGAGACGGGGGACTCTGGGCATGGTCTCTCCTCGGGTACGGGCCGGGCCACGATCCCCATGGCGGCCAGCATGCAGCCGCCCCCGACGAGGACGGTCCAGGTGAGCGGCTCGCCGTACAGGACGGCGGCGAACGCGGTCGCCCACACGGGCTCGACCGCGATGACGACGGCGGCGGCGGTCGGCGGAACGTGCGCCTGCGCCCACGTCTGGGCGAGGAAGGTCCCCGCCCCGGCGATGGTGGCGAGATAGATCACACCCATCCAGTCGACGCCACTCTGCGGCAACGCGATCCCGTCGGGCGCGGCGGCGACGGTCATGACGACGGCCAGGGTGAGGATCTGCACGACGGCGAGCCCATAGGCGTCCTCCGGCCGCGACCACTTCCCCAGTGCGACCAGGTGCACGGCGTAGAGCGCGGCCGACACTGCGGTCAGCGCGACGGCCTGAACGGGGGCACTGGCGGGCCCGCTGAGCAGGCTGAACGAGGCGGTGCCGACGGTGGCGAGGCCGACGGCCGCCCAGGTCGACCGGCTGACCCGCGTCTTCAGCCAGACGAGGGCGATGAGCGGGGTCATGACCAGGTAGGACCCGGTGACGAAACCCGACACCGACGACGGCAGTTCGGCCAGTCCGATCGTCTGCAGGGTCAGCGCGATGCCGTAGACGACGCCGAGGACGGCGCCCGTTCCCCACAGCCGGGGGGTGAGGTTCCGGAGGGCGCGCGGCCGGATGGCGACGAGCACCAGCACGGCGATCCCGAACCTGGCGGCGTAGAGGTCGGCGATGGGGAGGCGGGCGACGAGGTCCTTGGTCAGCGGGAACGTCGATCCCCAGATGGCCGTGACGGAGACGAGCGCGAGAACACCCAGGTGGTAGTGCCGTTTCGAGGAGCCCAGAGCCGTGGATCTCTCGTCCGGAAGCGCCTGATTCATACCGCCGCGCTGCTCGGAAGTCATGAGGACACCCGCAGGGTGTTCTTGATGACTTCGCCGCCCTTCATCACGAACTCCACCTCGGCGAACTTCGTGATGTCGAGCTCCCCCGGAACTGCCACCAGGTCGGCATACCGCCCAGGGGCGATCGAACCCACCCGGTCTTCCCAGCCCATGCACTCGGCGCTCGTCAGGGTCGCCGCCTTCACAGCCCCGATCGGCGAGAGCCCGTATTCGACCATCGTGGCCAGCTGCCGCCCCTGGAGACCGTGCGGGAACCCACCGGCGTCCGTGCCGAACCCGATCTTCACGCCGGCTCGCACGGCCTTGCGGAAACCTTCGCGCTGCGTCTCGGCGGTCTCGTCGTTCTTGCGGAGTTGCTCGGCGTCGTAGCCCTGTGACGGTCCCACCTCGCGGATCCAGTCGGCCCACCAAATGTCCGCCGACAGGTAGGTCCCGTGGGCGGCCATCAGTTCGGCGCCCTCGTCGTCGAGGAAGCAGGCGTGCTCGATGGACCGGACGCCCGCGCGTACCGCCATCTTGATGCCCTCGGTCCCGTGCGCGTGGGCGGCGACATACCGCCCGTACCAGGACGCCTCCTCGACGGCGGCGCGCATCTGCGCCTCGGTCAGCTCGGGTGCGCCGGGGACGGTCCCGTTGGCCAGCACCGCGCCGGTGGCGATCAGCTTGATCAGATCGGCGCCGTGGAAGATGATCTCGCGGACCCGCTCCCGGACGTCGTCCACCGAGCGCGTCTCGCCGAACCGGAACTCCGGCGGCACCTCGACGTCGTGGGCGAACCCGGTCAGCATCCCCCCACCTCCCCGCACGGTGACATAGGCCCCGGCGACGGCCATGCGCGGCCCGACGACCTGCCCGGCGTCGATGGCGTCCCGCAGCGCGACGTCGATGAAGGCGCGGAACGTCCCGACGTCGCGGACGGTGGTGAACCCGGCGAGCAGGGTGTCGCGGGCGTTGGGGATTGAGGCGAAGGCCTGCTGGGCGGCGCTGTACTTGAGCTCCTGCGCGTAGTCGCCGCACGCCGCCACCCCGACGAGATGGGTGTGCAGGTCGATCAGACCGGGTGCCACGGTCGCATCGCCGAGATCGAGGGTCTCCCCGTCGAAATCCCGGTCGGGACCCACGGAAACGATCCGGTCCCCCTCGATGACGATGAGCTGATCGGTCAGCACCTGCTCGCCGACGACATCGACGAGCCGTGCGCACCGCACCGCTCTGGCCACCGGTCCTCCCTTCCTGTTTTACTGAGTCGCTACTCAAACACAGCGGGCTTTACCTTGGCAATAACGGGAGCGCCGATGCAACCGAAGGACCTGGCGACCGACCGTCTGCTCACCGAACTGGCCGTTTCCCCCGACGGTCTCAGCGTCGCCGTCGTCGAGCGCCGCGTCGTCGCGGGCCGCGAACGCCACCGTCTCCTCGTCGTCCCGACGACCGGAGGCCGGCCCCGGATCCTCACCACCGAGGCCTCCGCGCCGTCCTTCTCTCCCTCAGGTTCGTCCATCGCCTACCTGCACAAGAACCAGGTGCATGTACGACCTTCCTCCGGAGGCCCCGCCCGCAGGGTGACCGCCTTCAAACGGGGAGTCGTCGAGTACGCCTGGCTCGACGACACCCGCTTCGCGGTCCTGGCCCCCGACGACGAGTCTTCGGTGATGCGGGGCGACGTCGCCCGGGTGATCCGCCGCCTCGACTGGCGCGAGGAGGGCCACGGCCTGCGCCTCTATCCGACCCACGTCCACGTGGTGGGCGACGAGGTGCGACGCCTGACGAGTGGTGACTGGTGGGCGTCGTGCCTGCGCGTCCACGGAGAGAAGATCGGCTTCATCGCCGACCCCGAGGGCGACGACCGCGACCCGAACCCGCAGGTCCACGAGGTGACCCTTTCGGGCGAACTCACCCAGCGCACTCATCTCCGGGGTTCGGTCCTCCGCTTCACGTACACAGAAGAAGGAGAGGTCGTCGCGGTCGCGCCCCCGGTGCGCCGCCCGACCGACTGGGACCCGGAAACCGTCTGGCACGAATCGAGTCCCCTGACCCTGCACCTGGACAGGTTCACCGGCCAGGCCCCCACCACGGATGAACGCCTCACCGTCATCTGCGACAACGGCCGCGAATACGGCTACGACCTGCGCACCGGCACGTATCTCACCGACCCGGCCACCGACCCCGTGGTCCACGCGCTGGCCGAAGGCGGCGGCGTCATCTGCGCGATCGCGTCGTTCGGAGGCGCCGCCCGCCCCGACCTCTACCGCCTCGACCCGTTGACGCGGCTGATGCCTTCGGGCTCGATCTGGCTTTCTGAACACCCCGCGCCCGTCCACCGGGAAGTCGAGATCGACGGCATCCAGGTCTTCCTGACCGCCCCACCCGGCACCGACCTCGACGCCGATCCCGACACCGCGCGGAACCTCCCCACCGTGCTGGCCCTGCACGGCGGCCCGGCCTGGGCCTGGCCGGTGGCCCCCGACTCCGACGCGTTGCTGCTCGCGTCGGCGGGCTACCTGGTCGTCCGCCCCAACATCCGCGGCTCCTTCCACCGGGGCCACGCGTGGGGCACGGCGCTGAGCGCCGATTGGGGCGGCCCGGACGCCGACGACTGCCACACCGTGCTCGACCACCTCGTCGCCGAAGGCCTGGCCGACGCCGGAAGGCTGGCCTGCTACGGCAATTCCTACGGGGGATTCCTGGTCAACTGGCTCATCGGCACGAGCGACCGCTTCGCGGCCGCCATCAGCCAGAACGGGGTGACCAACCAGGTGTCGGGATTCGCCGCCTGCGACCTCGGAGCCGTCTACGACGTGGACTCGGATCTGGGCGAAACCTGGTCGGAAGAGGGGGTGAACCACCTCTGGAAAATCAGCCCACTGCGCAACGTGGCGAGGATCGAAACCCCACTGCTGCTCCTGCAGGGAGAACAGGACCTGCGCTGCCCCCCGTCAGACGCGGAACAGATGTTCGTGGCACTGCGACGACTGGGGAAGGAGGTGGACTACATCCTCTACCCGGACTCGGGCCACTCGCTGACCCACGACGCCCGCCTGGACCGACGCATCGACCGCTCAGAGAGAATGCTCCACTGGCTCAACCGGCACCTGGGCTAGCCGAAGAAGTGCACTATCCCGCACGGCCAGACCGCGATCGGTTCGGCCTCGCCGTCGGTCACGTGAACAACTCCGTGGCGTCGTTGACGAGCGCGGCCTGCCGGACCCAGCCGAGGATGCGCTCCGAGTCCGTGCACTGCTCCACGATCTCGCGCTGCCTCTCGTCGAGGGCGAGCCCACGCGCGTCGACGATGGCGAGAAGGGACTTGATCTCGCCCTGGATCTCGCCTTCGCCGAAGTGTTCCTTGGCGAACGGGCTGTACACGGGCTTGGTCTTCACGACCATCTCCATTCGATGTTTGGCCGCCGCAGCGGCGAAATGGTATGCGTGTTGATAGTAATACGCTCCGTGTTCGGCGGGCAGGTCCTTCAACCCGTCGAGGATGTCCTCGGCCACCCCTGTCACAGCGCCATGGGCCATCAGGGAGAGCGTGGCGAGCTCCGGGTTGTCGGCAACCTGGGCGCGTGTCACCAACGGGATCCGGTCAGGGCCGAAGGCCAGCGGGGTGAGGCGGTAGTCGTGCATGTTGGTCACGACCGTCTGCGACGCCC
Organism: Herbidospora mongoliensis; assembly: GCF_001570545.1. Classification (GTDB taxonomy): domain Bacteria; phylum Actinomycetota; class Actinomycetes; order Streptosporangiales; family Streptosporangiaceae; genus Herbidospora; species Herbidospora mongoliensis. The sequence goes on from NZ_BBXD01000011.1 coordinate 592,052, forward strand.
ATTCGGCAGTCCCGCGGTCGGGACAGATGACGATCACCGAGACCGGACAGCTCAGGTTGAGCCAGAGGGCGATGGCGTAGCGGGCGAACTGCTGCTGTTTGTCTTCGGAGCGCCGCATCTGCATCTCGACGATGTAGGCCTCGAACGGATGTCCGGGAGGACCCACCGTGATGACGAGGTCGGGGCGGAGTTCGCGGGAGGGCCGGTCGCTCATTTCGACGGTGTACGTCTGGACCGGCAGGCCCTCCGGCAGGTCGACCAGTTTCGCCCACCTGAGCAGCTCGACTGTCAGCGTGGGGCGTTCGCGGAAAAGCTCGTTGAGTGTGTCGTGTGGCGGTGATGGCATGTGTCAGGACGTTACCGATCGATTACCGTCCGCGCATCCAATTCAGTAGAACAGCAGCTCGAATTTCAGAGTGCCTGATAGTCAAACCAGGCGAATTGCGCGGAATTCGAACTCGAACGGCCTTCGGAGGTCGCGTACAGAGCGATCATCGTGCCGATGAATCCCCCCGCCACCGTCGAGCTCAGGATCCGGCCGTCGACCGGCGGGCCCAAGGGCTGCCATTCGCCGGGCGTGAGCGCATACCGAGCTTGGTAGTCCTGGCCCCGCGCCTCGAAGCTCAGCCAGACCCGGCCTCCGGGTGCGTCGGCGCAGGCGGCGAGGGTGTCGATGCCTTCGGCGCGGTGGACCAGTTCGAGGCCGTTGGCGCCCAGTGACAGGCGGATGTGGAAGTCGTCGTTCTGGATCAGGGCCAGGCCCGCGTGTTCGCCGGCGCCGGGGGTGAAGGTGAGTTCGGTGTGGGCGGCGAAGTCTATGTGGGTCTGCGGCCGGGCGATCAGGCTGGGGTTGCCGTGTTCCGTCAGGGAGGCTGGGCGCACCTTCAGGCGAAGGCCGTCGCCGACGGTCCAGAACGTCTCGCGTGGGGTCCGGAGGAACTGCCAGACCGGGTCGAGGCGGTCGAAGTGGTCGCACGACGGGGTGGCGGGCCAGCGGTGCACCGGCAGCGAGGGGGCGGTGAAGGTCGGCGTCACCTGATCGAAGACGGGCCATTCGTCTTCCCAGGTCACTCTGGTCAGGAAGGTCTCCCGGCCCAGGTTGTAGCCGTGTTCGCGCCTCACGGCGGCCATCTCCGGCGGGGTGGCGGAGGTCCCGCCGTACGGGCGGGTGGCGAGCAGGACCGACCACCATTCCCCCGACGGGGTCTCGACCAGGTCGGGGTGGCCCGTGGAGGTGATCGGGTGGCGCAGGCCCAGGTGGCGGTGGGTCAGCACGGGGTTGCGCGGGTTGCCCGCGTAGGGACCGGTGATGGTGCGGGAGCGGGCGACCATGACCGCGTGCTCCTCGGCGGTGCCGCCCTCGGAGGTCAGCAGGTAGTACCAGCCGTGCGCACGGTAGATGTGCGGGCCCTCGGCCCAGATCGCCCCGCGCAGGTGGGGGGTCCAGATGACGTGTTCGTCGCCGACCAGCTTCAACGACGTGAGGTCCAGTTCCCGGAGCCAGATCTCGGTGTCGCCGTCGTACTCCTTGTTCTCCCGTTCCCGGGTGCCGTGCATCCAGCAGCGGCCGTCGTCGTCGAAGAACAACGACGGGTCGAAGCCGCGCGTCTCGGGGAACCAGACCGGTTCGCTCCACGGCCCGTGGGGGGAGGTCGCGGTCACGAGGAAGTTCCCCGCCGTCTCCATGAGCGTCGTGATCATGTAGAAGACGCCGTCGTGGTGGCGGATGGTCGGGGCGAAGATGCCCGCCGAGGGCTTCAGCCCGTCGAGGTCCAGTGAGTGCAGCACGTGGCCGAGTTGCCGCCAGTGCACCAGGTCACGGCTGTGGAACAGGGGGACCCCGGGGAACCATTCGAACGACGACGTCACCACGTAGTAGTCGTCGCCGACGCGGCAGATCGAGGGGTCGGGGTGGAATCCGGGGATGATCGGGTTGGTGGACACCGGTGGAGCCTCCGGGATGAGAAGGCGCCGGGCCCCGCACGCTGCGGAAGGCGGGGCCCGGCGCCAGAACCTATTGGACCATGCACTACTTACCGAGCCGTAGCGCTCCCCATCGCGCCGTGGACAGATAGCTCTGTCCTGTCGGATCCTGCCAGGTCACAGCCGCGCTACGGGCCGTCCCGGTCGCGTCGTTGATCTGCACGTCGAAGCCGAGGACCCGGTCCTTGGCGAGGGTCACCGTCGGCAGCCTGATGGCCGCCTCGACGATGTATCCGGTCGACGTGCGGGAGACGGCGCTGGTCAGGTTGTCCTTGATGGCGAAGGCGTCGAAGGTGCCGCCGATCGACTCGGCGCCGGTGAAGGAGATCCGGTACTGGCCGTCGTCATCGTCGTAGCCCTTGTTCTTGTTGTTCTCGGGGTCGACGAAGATCTCGACGCTGTCCTCCTCCCACGCGTTCGGCGACTCCTCGCTCAGCAGGGGATCGGTGACCTTCGCCAGGACGTAGAGCGTCCCGGTGGGCGACCAGAGCGCGCGGACCTTGGCCGTGGCGCCGGAGGTGCCCTGGATCCAGGTCCCCGTCTCGACGGGGGTGGCCTTGTTCCAGACGGTCTCGGCCACGCCGTCGACGACCGGGGTCTCCTTCGGCGCGGTGAACTCCTTGACCTCGGGAACGAAGGTCAGAGTCCCGGTCCACGACGCGTCGGGGCCGCTGCTGACATCGTCGATCGTCAGCGCCAGGCCCGTAGCGGAGCCGGAGGGCAGCAGCGCCTCCGCCTGCCAGCCCGTGCCGGTCTTCTTGGTGTGCGCCTTGAATCCCTGGGCGTGGGTCCCGCCGCGCTGGATCCTGTACGTCGTCGATCCGACCTTCAGCGAAAGGGAGTCGGTCTTGTCGTCGGTCGCATCGGTGACGTTCGCGAAGACGTACACACCCGAAGGGGCTTTTCGCAGTTGGAAGGAGGCCGACAGGTTCCCGACCCGGGCCACGGGCGTGTCCGGGAGACGGTCCCACTGCGGGTCGCGTTTGCCGTCGACGGTCACCGTTCCGGCGGGGACGATCTGTGAAAGATTCACCGGCGGCAGCTTCGACGGGTCGGCGATGCCCCAGAACGCCGGCTTCGCCTGGAGTTCGTCGTCGAAGGGCAGCGGCGGGTTCAGGCGGTTGATCGGGAAGGTCGACAGCCAGGTCGCGTCGTCGGCCACGCCCCAGATCGTCACCGACGTCAGCTTGTCGGCCTGCCTGCGGAAGACGTCGAAGATCTCCTTGTAGCGGTGGCCCTGCCGCGCCAGCACCTCGGCCGGGACGCTCGCGTAGGTCGACACGAAGTCGGTGTAGACCGACACGTCGAGCTCGGTGACCTGCTGCTCCACGCCCAGCGTCGCGAAGCGCTCGATGCTGTCCTCGATGAAATAGGCCGGCGGGTGCTCGATGTTGACGTGGAGCTGGTGGCCGACGGCGTCGATCGGCACGCCCTCGTCGCGGAGCTGCTTGACCACCTTGTACATCGCCTCCCGCTTGCGCGGGAACTCGGTGTTGTAGTCGTTGAAGACCAGCGTCGCGGCGGGGTCGACCTCGCGGGCGACCCGGAACGCGGTCCGGATGTAGTCGAGGCCGGCGATCTCGAACCACGGCGAGCGGCGCAGGCCGTCGGGCTGGTTCTCGTCGATGACCTCGTTGACGACGTCCCACGTCCCGATGCGGCCCTTGTAGCGGCCCATCACGGCGCGGATGTGGTTCTCGATGCGCTGGAGCAGGATCTCCTTGGTCGCGCCCTCGAACACCCAGGCGGGGGTCTGGCTGTGCCAGACGAGGGTGTGACCGCGGAACTCAAGATCATTGGAAACCGCGAAGTCGACCAGCGCGTCACCTTCGGCGAAGGTGAACTGGCCCTCGGCCGGCTCGGTCGCGTCCCACTTCAGCGCGTTGCCGGGGGTGACGCTCCCGTAGTGCTTGTTGATCAGTTTCGCGTGCTCGCCGAGCGAGGCGCCCCGGTAGAAGGCCGCGCCGAGCGTGAAGGGCACGGTGTCCTTGAGCGACGGGATGTCGGTCTGGATGGGTTTCGGGACGACGTACTCCACCGTGAAGTCGTCGATCTCGAACGGGAGGGTGCCTTCGCCGGACTCGACGTAGAAGCTCAGGAAGTCGACGTCGTGGGCCAGCGTGTAGGTGCCGGTGAGCTCGGTCCATCCGGTGACGGTCGACGGCGCGACGACGCGCTCATAGGAGGGCGTGCCGTTCTGCCGCCGTTCGATCGACAGGCCGAGTGACTGCGCCTGGGCCGACCGGACCCAGATCGAGACGGTGTACTTCGAACCCTTGCCCAGCTTGCCCAGCACGTTCAGCGAAGGACCGTCCCAGGAGGCCTGCCGATTGGTCACGGACAGTCCGTAGGCGCCGGAATGCGCCGCCGAGCCCGTGGCGGTCAGCGTCGACCCGCCCCGGGGGTTCCAGCCCTGCGCGGTCCCGGTCTCGAAATCGGTGGACAGGCCCGACTGCGTGGGATCGCTGTCCGACGTGATGACGACGTCGTCGACGGTGAAGTCGGCCGTCGCGTCGGAGCTCTCGAAGTAGAGGTTCAGGGTGGAGTCGGCGGAGTAGCTGTAGGACCCGGACAGTTCGGTGAATCCCCCCGGAGAGGACGTCGCCGCCCCGACCTGCTCCCAGGTGGTCGAGCCGCCCGCCGGGGTCCGCTCGACCGTCAGCGCGACCGCGCCGGAGACCTTCGCGGTCACGTTGTAGGTGACGCCCTTCTCGAAGGGCGGGGTGATCTGGGCGCCCATCCAGGTCTGGGTCCGCCCGGTCACGCGCAACGCGCCGGTGGAGGTGTCGAGGGCGACCCCGCCACCGCGCGGGCCCCAGCCCTGGGCGCCGGAGGTGAAGTCATAAGTGGCGATGGTGGTGACATTCGCCCGGGCCGGGACGGCCAGGCATAACAGGACGAGCATCAAGGCCGTCACGGCTCGGAACATGAGGGGTGTACTCCTAGTGCAGATTCGCGCTGAGCAGGTCGAGCAAGGGTTGCCGGCGGGCGCAGTTGGCCAGAGCGAAGGAGTCGGCCAGGGCCAGCAGTTCCTCGTCGGTCCGGCCGCGGAACACCTCGGCGTACTCGGGGAGAAGCGCCTGGGCGATCAGGACGTGCCGGATGAGGTCGTCGATCTGGTAGCGGGCGCCCCACGGGTAGGGGTCCCAGGTGGGGAACTCGGTCTCCATGAGCTGGTGCAGCGGCGAGATCTCGGCCGAGCTCTCCTCCATGGTCGAGCCCCACCGGTCGGCGCCGAGGCGGCCCTTCTTGGCGATGAAATCGCCGAAGGTTCCCATGTACGGTTCACCGGCCGTGGCGAGCCCCTGAAGACCGACGTCCTTGTACGTCCAGAGCGACCACCCCGCCGAATGCGCGTCGAAGATCTCCAGCTGGTCGCGGAGGATCTGGTAGCGCTGCTCGTCGATCTCGGGCTTGCCGGTGTAGACGGGCCCGAACTCGCCCACCCAGATGGGCGTACCGGTCTCCCGCTGGAAGACCGTCCGCTTCTCGAAGGTGGCCTCCAGCGTCGAGCGGTCGACCCACTCGCCGCGCGTCTCGCCGGGGTAGGGGCCGCCATGGGCGAAGCCGGCCAGGGCGTAGTCGTGGCAGACGAAGACCGTGTTCTCGTACACCTCGCGGAAGATCGAGAAGTCGGTCGAGTAGGTGTTGCCGTCGAGGAACAGCACGTGGCCGGGGTCGACCGCGCGGATCGCCTTGACCAGGCGGTCGTAGAACGGGCCGACGACCCGGCCGTGCACGTCGCCGGGCTCGTTGATCGGGTTGTAGCCGGCCACCCACGGGTTGTCCTTGTAGCGGTCGGCCATGACCTCCCACAGGTGCACGGCGCGGTCCTGGAACTGGCGGAAGTTCCAGAAGGCGGCGATGTGGGTGGGGTTGTCGGAGTGCCAGTGCTGGTTCTGCGAGCCGGGCAGGGCGTGCAGGTCGATGACGCTGTAGATGCCGCGTTCGGCCAGCAGGGCGATGACCCGGTCGAGGTGGCGGAAGCCGTGCTCGATGATCTCGAAGGGCCGGTCGTCCGACTCGAAGTGGTGGTAGTTGATCGGGATGCGGACGCAGTTCATGCCCAGGTCACGCAGCAGATCGGCGTCGGCTGGGCCGAAGAATGAGGTTAACAAGCGGTCGAAGAACAGCTCGGAGCTTTCCTCACCAAGGACCTCGCGCACGGCCGACCGCATGGTCGACTCGTTGGCGGTGTAGCCGGTGATGAAGTTCTCCATGTTGAGCCAGCCGCCGAGCCCGACGCCACGAAGGCGCACCGGACGCCCGGACGGGTCGACGAGATGAGATCCGGACACGCGCAGGTCGGGCATCAGTTCCCCTTGAAAGTTTCGGAGTGTCACCGAATATTTCGCAAGCCGCAGCATAGATATCCTGCTCGCGGACCGTCAACAAAGAGCTGGGAGCGCTACCACCGGGAATGACGCCCCTGCTACGCGGACCCGAAACCTTTCGGATACACTTCCGGCCATGCCAGCGAAAAGGCGGGTGACGATCGCCGTAATCGCCCAAGAGGCGGGTGTGTCCGTCCCCACGGTGTCCAAGGTCATCAACGGTCGCCCCGAAGTAGCGCCGGAGACCCGGCAGCGGGTGGAACGGCTGTTGCACAAGCACGGCTACCAGCGCCGGGTGAGCCCCGGCGACGGCCCCGTCGGGCTCATCGACCTGGTGTTCGCCGAAATAGAGAGTCCATGGGCGATGGAGATCGTGCGCGGCGCCGAGACGGCCGCCCGTGAGGCGGAGTCCAGCGTCGTCATCTCGGTCCTGCACACCCACGCCGGGCCGGGCCGCGACTGGCTGGAGCGCATCGCGGCCCGTCGCACCGACGGCGTGGTGGTCGTCGCCTCGCGGCTGTCGTCCGGGCTGCAGAACCAGCTCGCGGCCCGGTCGATGCCCTTCGTCGTGGTCGACCCCGAGGGTGAGCCGGCCGGTGGCGTCGCCTCCGTCGGCGCCACCAACTGGCACGGCGGCCTGGCCGCCACCCGGCACCTGCTGGAACTCGGGCACCGCCGCGTCGCGATGATCGGCGGCCCGGCCGACATGTTGTGCAGCCGGGCCCGCATAGACGGTTACCGGGCCGCCCTGGAAACCGCCGGGCTGCCCGTCGAGCCAGGCCTGATCCGTTACGGCAGCTTCCTCGCCGACGCCGGCCACGACCACGGTCATGCCCTGCTGTCGCTGCCCGACCGCCCGACCGCCATCTTCGCCGGCAGCGACATGCAGGCGTTCGGAGTGTTCGAGGCGGCCCGGCAGCGCGGGCTGCGGGTGCCCGAGGACCTCAGCGTGGTCGGCTTCGACGACCTGCCGCTGGCCCAGTCGGCGTGGCCGCCGCTCACCACGGTCCGCCAGCCGCTCCAGGACATGGCCGCGCTGGCCACCCGGATGGTGCTGGCGATGGGCCGCGGGGAACACCCCGAGGCCCGCCGGGTCGAGCTGGCCACCGATCTGGTGGTCCGCGAAAGCACCGCACCGATCACCCTTTCGTAGCGCCTGCGGTGAGGCCGCCGATCAGCTGCCGCTCGGCGACCGCGTAGAAGGCCAGCGCCGGGATCATCGCCAAGACCACGTACGCGAGGATCTTGGCGGTGTCGGCCGAATACTGGCCGGTGAACTGCTGCACGCCGACCGGGAGCGTCCACCACGCCTTGTCGTTGAACACCACCAGCGGCAGGAAGAAGTTGTTCCAGCTGTTGACGACGGCCAGCACCGACACCGTGGCCAGCGCGGGGCGGGCCATCGGCAGCAGGATCCGCCAGAAGAACCCGAACGGCGTGCAGCCGTCGAGGATGGCGGCCTCTTCGACCTCATGCGGGATCGACCGGAAGAACGACCGCAGGATGATGATCGTCAGCGCCAGGCCGAAAGCGGCCTGGGGCAGGATCACCCCCAGTGGATTGTTCAGCAGGCCGAAGAACCGCAGGATGATGAACAGCGGCAGGATCGCGACCGCGAACGGGAACATCAGCCCGGCCGCGAACACGGTGAACAGCAACTCCCGGCCCCGGAAGGCGAACCGGGCGAACACGAACGCCGCCATCGCCGAGACCGCCACGGTGATGAACGCCGTGCTGAGCGCGATCAGCGAACTGTTGAAGACCTGCCGCCAGAACTCCGACGAGACGAGCACGTTCGTGTAGTTCTCCGGCACCCACGGCGCGGGCAGCCCGATCGGGTTGTTGGCCAGCTGCTGGTTGTCCTTGAAGCCGCCCAGGATCCCGTACACGATCGGCACCAGGATGAACACGCCGATGATGATGACGATCGTGTGCAGGGCGATCGGCCGGCCGAAACGAGCCACCGGGCTCCTGCGATCGCGCGCGTGGACGCTCATCGGCGACCACCTCCCATGGTCGTGGTGGCACCCTCGAGGTCGCGCCGGAGCACGAACCGCTGGTAGCCGAGGGCGAAGACCAGGCTGAGCACGAACATCACCACGCTGATCGCGCTGGCGTAGCCGACCTGGAAGCGGTTGAAACCGAAGTCGTACATGGTCACGCCGAGGGTCTCCGAGGCGTGCACGGGGCCGCCTCCGGTCAGTACGTACACCAGGTCGAAGAGCTGGACGGTGCCGATCACCGCGAGGAAGGCCGTGATCCGGATCGTCGGGCCGAGCAGCGGCAGCGTCACGTAGCGGAACACGTGCCAGGGGGTCGCGCCGTCGATCTGGGCGGCCTCGGTGAGCTCCTTCGGGATGCTCTGCCGGCCGGCCAGATAAAGGATCATGTAGAAGCCGAAGTACTTCCAGGTCAACACGATGAACAGCGAGAACATGACCGTGTCGGGCTCGGACAGGAAGCTCGACGACCCGAGGCCCAGGAAACCGAGCACCTCGTTGGCGAATCCGCGCTCCGGCGACAGCAGCATGCTGAACAGGACGGCCGCGATGACCTCGCTGAGCACGTAGGGCGCGAAGAACAGCAGGCGGTACAGGGCCCGCAGGCGCATCTTCTGGTTCAGCAGCAGCGCGATGGCCAGGGCCAGCGGGAGCTGGACCACCAGCGACAGCACGATCAGGATCAGGCCGCGCTGGAGGTCCCCGAGGAAGATCTCGTTCTCCAGCAGCCGGGTGAAGTTGTCCAGGCCCACGAAGTTCTTCGGCAGGAGGCCGAAGCCGTTCCACTTGAAGACGCTGGAGTACATCGCCAGCAGGATCGGCGCCAGCACCAGCAACGAGAACAGGATCAGGCCGGGTAGCAGGAACAGGGTGATGGTGACCCGGGTCCGCAGCTTGCGTCGCTTCTCGGCGGCCGAACGGGGCCGCTGCGGGGGGATCAATCGTCGCGGAACCGGAGAGGCCCTGACGGCACTCTCCGGTCCTTTCGTCATCTTCACGCCGCGACTACTCCGACTGCGCGGTTTCGGTGATGGCCTTGACCGTGTCCTCGGGGCTCTTGGTCCCGGCGATCAGTTCGGCCACGCTGTCGTTGACCTGCGCGCCGACCGCCGGCGGGTAGGCCTGGTCGAGGTAGAGCTGGAAGCCGGTCGCCTTGGCCAGCACGTCGACGACCATCTTGCCGCGGGGGTCGGTGACGGCGTCCTCGGTGCCCTTGACGACGGGCAGGAGGGAGCCGGTGGCGATCTCCTTGCGGCTGTTCTCGGCCGACAGGATGAACTTCAGGAAGTCGGTGGCCTCCTTCGGCGCGTCCACGCCGACCGCGAAGCCGCCGCCGCCGCCGAGCGCCTCGGTGGCCGCGCCCTTGCCGCCCTCGACCGAGGGGAAGGGGAAGAAGCCGAGCGCCTCGCCGAGGTCACCGGCCGTGTCCTTCTGGACGGTCGGGGCCCACTGGCCCATCAGCTCCATGGCGGCCTTGCCGCCACCCATCGCGGCGGCCTGGCCGTCGGGGGTGTCGTAGGGGGCGCCCAGGAAGCCGTTCTGGAACGGCTTGAGGTCGGCCAGTTCCTTGAGCTTCTGCCCGGCGGCGACGAAGTCGGGGTTCTCGAACGACTTGGCGGTCGCCGCCTCCTGGAGGGCCGGCAGGCCCGCGATCCGCATCGCGAGGTAGGTCCAGTAGTAGTGGCCGGGCCACTTGGCCTTGCCGCCCAGGGCGATCGGGGTGATGTTGGCGGCCTTCAGCTTGTTGACCGCGTCGAGGAACTCGGTCCACGTCGCGGGCGGCTGCTCGATGCCGGCCTTCTTGAAGAGGTCCTTGTTGTACCAGAAGCCGACCATGCCGATGTCGTAGGGGACGCCGTAGGTCTTGCCGCCTAACTGGTACGCCGCCAGGGCGGCCGGGTTGAAGGTGCCCGACCAGTCGGCGATGTCGGCGGTGATGTCCTTGGCGATGCCGCCGTCGGCCTGCTGCTGGAGCACGCCGCCGCCCCAGGTCTGGTAGATGTCCGGGCCCTCGCCCGACTGGGCGACCGTGGTCATCTTGGCCTTGAAGGCCTCGTTCTCCAACGGGTTGATGTTGATCGTCACGTTGGGGTGGGCGGCCATGTACTCCTTGGCCATCGCATCCCACACCGGCAGCATGGGCTCGATGTTCTGGATGTGCCACCAGTCGATGACGACCTTCTCCTGCGCCGCCGGCGCCGATCCTCCAGCAGCGGGTGGCGCCTCGTCTCCGGATCCACAACCGGCCAGTAGCAGTGCGGCCGCCGCCGCTGTCACCACTGCGCGTCGAGTCAACGACATATCGGTGGTTCCTTCCGTCCCGGACTACATTCCAAGAAACTTTCGATGAAGTTCCGATAGTTTCCCTTGATGGCAGGGAGGTTACATGCCGTTTTCCGTGGGATCAACGGCCGTTGTGGAGCTGTTACTCGGCCCTTGCCGCTAGGGTTCTGCCGTGGTCCGGGCGGAGATCACGCGAAAAAGCGTGGAATCCCCCATCAAGTGCGGATTTAGCAGTGAGGTTGACGGGTGCCCGGATGGAAGACGGCGGTGAGCCTGATCGCGGCTTCCGTCACGCTCATGGGACTTTCAGCACCCGCGCAGGCGCGCGCGTCCGTCGAGGAGCGCGCCTGTCCGGCGCCCGTCCCGGCGAACACGACGTGCGGTTACCTGCTGGTGCCCGAACGACGGGACGCTTACCAGAGCGACACGATCAAGGTGGGCTTCGCCGTGCGCCGGGTGGACTCGCCCACGGGTGACCCCGTGGTGTTCACCAACGGCGGGCCGGGGGCGTCGTCCATCCAGCTGACCGAGACGATCGCGAAGATCGCGCCGGACCGCGACGTCGTGATCATGGAGCAGCGCGGCGGGGCCTACTCCGAGCCCCGGCTGGAGTGTCCCGAGATCGTCGCCGGGGCCGTCAAGGAGCTGACCACCGCCGGGCCGTCCAAGGGCGACATGGCGCTGGCGGCCCGCGCCTGCCGGGCCCGGCTGACCGCCGATCTGCGCGGCTTCCGCACCCAGGAGATCGCCGCCGACGTGGTCGAGCTGCGCCGGACCCTCGGCTACGACAAGTGGAGCCTGTTCGGCGTCGGCTACTCCACCCGCATGATGCTGCTGGCCGCCGCGATGGACCCCGACGGCGCCACCTCGGTCGTGCTCGACTCCTACCTGCCCGAGGCCTACGCCGCCTACGACAACGCCCCGGCCGCCCTGCGCGGCATGCTCGACCAGCTCGGCGTGGCCGATCGGTACGACCAGATGATCAAGAACCTGAACGCCGAGCCGGTCACCCTGGCCACCCGCGACCCGCTCACCCGGGCCCGCGTCGAGGTCACCCTGAGCGGCGACGACGTGGCCACCCTGCTGGCCGAGTCGGTCTCCGACACCGAGGTGCTGCCGATCCTGCCGGCCCTGGTCGACGGCCTGGCCGACGGGCACACCGACCTGCTGTCGCCCCTGGTCGACGCCGCCGCCTCGACGATGAACGGCCGCGAGTGGGGCCTCTACTACGCCGTACAGTGCCAGGACGAGTGGCCCGCCAACACGTTCACCTCCAGGGCCATGTTCACGGTGTTCAACGACGCGACGACGTGCGCCGAGTGGCGGCTGCCCGCCTCCGGCGAGGAGGGCGCGCTCACCCAGGCCCCGGTGCTCGTCCTGGCGGGGCAGTACGACCCCGCGATCTCCCCCGAGACCGTCAGGACCGCGAGCGAGAAGCTGCCCGCCGCCCGGTTCCAGGAGTTCGCCGGTGTCGGCTACGGCGTGTTCCAGGTCAGCGAGTGCGGCCGTCAGACGATCGGCGCGTTCCTGCGCGACCCGGCCGCGCCGGCCCCCTGCGACCCGGCCAAGGCTCCCCGGGCGCTGGTCGAGCCGGGCGACGTGCACCTGACCCCGGCCGCCTACACGGCCGCGGGCTTCCCGTGGGCGCTGGCGCCGCTGGGCGCGTTCGCGCTGCTGTCGCTCTTCCAGGTGATCGGTGGCGCGATCACGGTGCGCCGGGGCGGGCTGCTGAGCCTGCTGGCCGGTCTCGCCGGCGCGCTGTTCTGCGCCGTGGCGGCGTGGAGCGTCTGGGCGGTCGACGATCCGGTGGCGTTCACCGTCGGGATCCCGCCGATCATCTTCTGGACGAGCGTGCTCGTGGTGGTGTCGGCCGGTCTGTCGGTGGTGGCGGCGTTCCGCGACCAGGCCCCGGCGGTGCTGATCCTGCCCACGGCGACCGGGCTCATCTTCACCGCATGGCTCGTCGGATGGGTTCTCTGACTCTTTTCCGACTCTCGGCGTTGACGCGCGCCGCGTGCAGCCTTTACGTTACCCGCAACGAAAAGTCTCGGTAATCTTGTGAAACTTTCGGAAGCGGGGTTTCCGCATGTCTCGGCATCACAGAGCACCCGGCCCCGCCCTCGTTCTCTCACGACCCCGGTCGTGAGGTGAGACGCCCGGGCGGGCGCCCCTGGGAGCGTGGGCGCCCGCCTGGGTCACAAACAAAACAGGAGGTACGCCGGATGATCCGGGTCGCCGTCGTCGGGGCCGGAGGGATCGCCGGCGCCTGTCATCTTCCGGCGCTCCGCGCCCAGGCCCATCGGGCCGAGGTGGTCGCGGTCGCCGACGTCGACCGGGCCAGAGCTGCCGTGTTCGCGAGGGAACACGGCATCCCGCGGTTCTACGGATCGGTCACCGAGTTGCTCGAACAGGCGCGTCCGGACCTGGTGCACCTGTGCACGCCACCGGGCAGGCACGCCGTCCAGGCGATCGAATGTCTCAAATCGGGCGCCTGGGTGTGGATCGAGAAGCCCGCGTGTCGTTCACTTGCCGAGTGGGACGCCATCACCGCCGCCGAGGGGCCCGGCTACGCCTCCGTGGTCTCGCAGCACCGTTTCGGCTCGGGCGCCCGGCACCTGAAGGAGATCGCCCCGCTGCTGGGCCGGCCGCTGGTGGCCCAGTGCGTGACGGCCTGGTATCGCGACGACGATTATTTCAAGGTCCCGTGGCGGGGCCGGTTCCGGACCGAGGGCGGCGGCCCGACGGTCGGCCACGCGATCCATCAGATGGACGTCATGCTCTCGATCTTCGGCGACTGGGCCGAGGTGAGCGCGATGACCGCGACGCTCGACCGCGACGTCGAATACGAGGACGTCGCCATGGCCACGGTCCGTTTCAACACCGGCGCGCTGGCCTCCGTGGTGACGAGCCTGCTCTCCCGCCGGGAGGAGAGCTACCTGCGCTTCGACTTCGCCGACGCGACCGTCGAACTGCGTCATCTGTACGGCTACCGCAACGAGAACTGGACCGCCACGACCGACCTGTGGCAGCCCCCCGACGACGAGCCCAGCTCCCACGGCGCCCAGCTCGACGTGCTGCTGGACGCGTACGAGAAGAACGAGCGCCCGCCCATGAGCGCCCGCCAGGGCCGCCAGGCGCTGGAACTGGCGACGGCGATCTACGCCTCGGCCCACCGCAAGCGCCCCGTGACCAAAGCCGAACTGACCGTGGACGACCCCTTCTACCATCGGCTGGACGGCGGAGCGTGGACGAGCTGATCCACGCACGGTTCGTGCCGATCACCCCATTCGCTGCGGTCAACCCCTCGATCGCATTCGACGAGGTTGTTAACCTGCGGCGTGAAGAGAGCATGCGGCTGGGCTATCGCGTCGTCGTCTGCTCGGGGGGCTGGGATCGGTCCCGGCTGATCGCGTATGTGAAGGAGCACCCATGTTCGGCATAGGCGTCACCGCCCTGAGTGTCTACGACTGGATCGGCGCCGACGGCCGCTGCGGTGGTTCGCCCCATCTGCACACGCTGTGTGCCGAGGCCTACGTCGTGGTCGGCGGCAGCGGGTCTGTACAGACCCTGACCTGGGAGGGCTTCCAGGAAACCCCTCTCATACCCGGGGCGGTGGTGTGGTTCACCCCCGGCACCGTCCACCGGCTCGTCAACGACGGCGACCTGAAGATCGTCGTGGTCATGCAGAACAGCGGCCTGCCCGAGGCCGGTGACGCCGTCTTCACCTTCCCCAACGCGGTGCTGAACGGCGACTACGAGCGGGCCGCCGGGATGGCCCCGCGCTGGCGGCGCGATCTGGCGCTGGAGGGCTTCCGGCAGCTCAAGGAGGCCGGGCAGCCCGGCTTCGAGAAATTCCTCGAGCACGCCGTGCGGCTCGTCGGCGGCCGGCTCGACGACTTCGAGCACCTGTGGAAGGAGGGCCCGCTGAAGGCGGTCGAGGACACCGAGAAGCAACTGGCGTCCCTGCGGCGCGGCGACTACGACTACTTGCGCGAGGCCCGCATCCAGGAGGCGTCCGGCGAACCGCGCGACGGCATGTGCGGGCACCAGTTCACCTATCCCGGCTAAGCGAGACTTAAGAGCGGCTTAAAGCAGTACTATCAGTAAACTTTCTTAAAAGAACGCATTGACTCACCTGATCACGCGGCTTAGGTTCACGGTCATCGGGGCGGAACGACTCTGCCCGTCGAGGCGTCCGGGCCGCGTGAGAAAGGTGACGCTCACGCGGCCCGGGCTTACCCTGCCAATCGTGCGATCTCTCACCGTCTGCCTGGTGCTCCTGGCCTCCCTCCTGTGGCCCCTGTCGACGCCGGGGCCCGCGTCGGCCCACAACGTCCTCAAGACGAGCGATCCGGCCGACGGGGCGTCGGTCTCCCGGCTCGACCGAGTGACGCTGACCTTCGACCAGCCCGTCCGCGCCGACTTCGCGAAACTGGCCCTCACCGGGCCCGACGGGGCGCGCTACGACGCGGGTCTGACGGTCCGCGACGAGGTCGTGACCGCGACGGTGAAACCCCTCGTTTCTCCTGGCATGTACGTCATCGGCTGGCAGATCGTCTCGAACGACGGGCACCCGGTGTCGGGGACGATCAGGTTCACGTACACGAACGCGGGCACCGGCACCCCGACGGGGGCCGCGGCGACCCTCGCGCCCGCGCCGGGCAGTGTGTCCGCGCCGATCCCGGCCGCCTCGGGCGGAAGCTGGGTCTGGGGCCTGCTGATCTTCGCCCTGCTGATGCTGAGCCTGGCCACCTGGGTGCTGCACCGCCACGGCGCCCGCCCGCACTCGGCCAGGCCCTCCGCCCCGGCCCGCGACAGGACGACCGCATGACGCTGCTCGCCGCCCGCCCCGCCGCCGTCGACCGGCGGCTGCGGGCCCTCCCGCTGGCGGGCCTGATCGGCGCGGGACTGACCGCTCTCGTCGTCGCCACGTGGGCCGTGCTCCCGGAACCCCCCTTCGGGCTGCCCACAGCAGGCCCCTGGGTCGAGTTCGGCCTTCCCGTGACCCGGTTTGTCCTGGATGTCGCCGCGCTCGTCACCGTCGGTCTCAGCCTCCTGCCGAAGCTGCTGGGCTTCGACCACCCCGAGGCCACCGAGGAGGCGGCGTCCCGGGCCCGCCGGTGGGCCGTCTACTCGGCCGTCGTGTGGGCCTTCGCGGCGCTCGCCTCGACGTTGCTGAGCGCCGCCGAGGTGATGCCGGGCCGCTTCCCCGACCTGCCGCTGTATGTCGACGCGATCGGCTCGGGCCAGGGGCTCGTGGTGAGCGCGGCGGCGGCGGTGTTCAGCGCGGCCATCGGGATGTTCGCGGTCAGGTTCGGCGAGAAGGTCCCGGCCGAGCTGCGGGTCGGCGCGGCGGTGTTCGGGCTGCTGCCGCTGCCGGTGACCGGGCACGCCGCGAACTGGTACTGGCACGACCTGAGCATGGTCGCCATGGAGCTCCACGTCATCGGCGCCGCCCTGTGGACCGGCGGGCTGCTGGCGCTGGCCCTGCTGCTGGTGGCCGACCGCGAGCTGCTGGCCCGCACCCTGCCGAGGTTCTCCAAGATGGCCACCACGGCCCTGATCGTGGTGAGCCTGTCGGGCCTGTTCAGCGGGATCGTCGAGCTGGCGCTCTCCCCCGCCGCGGCGTTCCCCGCCTCGCTGGTGACGACCGACTACGGCCTGCTGGTGGTCGTCAAGACCGTGCTGGCCGGGGTGATCGCCCTGCTGGGTGCCAACATCCGCTACCGGCTGCTGCCGGGCGTGGTCGCCCGCCGCCCGACCGCTTTCGCGGCCTGGGCGGCGGTCGAGCTGACCGTGATGGGCCTGGCCTACGGCGTGGCCGTGGTCATCACGCGGACGGGCGGCTGAGCCTCTTCCCGGCGAGTTCGACGACGAGCCAGGCCACCGCGAGCCCGCCGATCGCATAGGGCCACGCCCACGGCGCGTAGGGCGGCGCGATCACGTAGGTGTCCTGGAGCCAGAGCCCGGCGAACGCGCCCCCGGTCACCAGCAGGCTGCCCACGACGATCCGCGCCCACATCCGCGGCACCAGGAACGCCAGGTCGACGAAGATCGCCCCGAGGAGCAGGAAGAAGGGGATCGCCGAGCCAGGGAACCCGGTCCCGACGAGCAGCGGCCAGATCACCATCCGGAAGGCCAGGTATCCGGCCACGATGAAGGTCGCGGTGAACCGGTAGCGGGTCGCCATCCGCGCCGCCACCAGGATCGCCATCCCCACGATCACCGCCCACAGCGAGTAGACCTGGTCGGGCACCGGCAGCGCGAAGTTCTGCACCGCGATCGTGTCGACCGGCCGCTTGAGCTGGTCGGCCGCGAAGTTCAGCAGTTCCGTGTCGGCCTCCGGCGCACCCCGGACCCAGGCGGCGAGGCCGATGACCCCGTACTCCTGGTGCTCGCTCGGGAAGATGGCGTTCTCCAGGAAGAACCCGAAGAGCGCCGCCAGCACGACGGTCCGCTGCCGGCCCGGGGGCGCGCCGACGTACCAGCCCCGGATCACTCCGGCGATCATGAACGCGGTGCCGATGAACAGCAGCGCGTGCGAGGGGCTCCACGCGGTGATGTCGAGGCCGTTGATGTTGTGGTTGATCAGGTCGAGGGGGATGGCGACCAGGAAGGTGCCGGTCCCCCAGAGGATGAGCCGCTGGGCGGCCTTGTCGACGCCGTAACCGGTGTACCAGTGCACGATCGTCAGGCCGACCACGATCATCGTGCCGACCGTGTTGATCAGATGGGGCGGCGCGAGGTCGTCGCGCAGCCAGCGGAAGTGCCACGAGACGTCCCACGACGCCCCCAGCACCTTGAGCACGAACGCCACCAGCCAGGCCGTGTACAGCACCCGGAAGAGATCGGGCGGGGTCGGGCGGCCGGGTAGGCCACGCGACCAAAGCGGCAGGCCCCAGGCCACAACCTGGCGGGGCACCCGCGTGAGCATCGTTGTTCCAGTCGCCACGCGCGAATTGTGCCGTTCCCTTTACTCACGGCGCAATCAACAGATGAGGTGAGCGAATGAACCTCGATGACAAAGCCGCCCTCATCGGCGGGCAGGACATGTGGACCCTCCCGGCCGCGCCCGAGGCCGGCCTGCCCTCCCTGGTGACCTCCGACGGCCCGATCGGGGTCCGCGGCACACAGTGGATGGCGGGCGACCCGGCCCTGGCGCTGCCGTCGCCGACCGCTTTGGCCGCCACCTGGGACGTGGAGCTCGTCCGCCGGGCCGGGGAGGCGCTGGCCGCCGAGTGCCGCCGCAAGGGCGTGCACGTGCTGCTGGCGCCGACCGTCAACCTGCACCGGACACCGGTGGGCGGGCGGCATTTCGAGTGTTTCTCCGAGGACCCGCTGCTGACCGGGGAAATCGGGGCGGCGTATGTGGCCGGGGTGCAGTCGGGCGGGGTCGGCGTGACGGTGAAGCACTTCGTGGCGAACGACTCCGAGACCGACCGGATGACCGTCGACGTCCGGGTGGACGAGCGCACCCTGCGGGAGGTCTACCTGGCACCGTTCGAGCTGGTGGTGCGGAAGGCCTCGCCGTGGGGCGTGATGGCGGCCTACAACGGCGTCAACGGGACCCCCATGTGCGAGCACACCGAGCTGATCGAGGGGGTGCTGCGCGGCGAGTGGGGGTTCGACGGGGTGGTGATGTCCGACTGGACGGCCGCCCGCGACGCCGTCAGGTGCGCGCTCGGCGGGCTCGACCTGGCCATGCCGGGGCCGGGGAGCGTCTACGGGGATCCGCTCGTGATGGCGGTGCTCGAGGGGCTCGTACCGGAGGAACTGCTCGATCTGAAAGTGGCCCGGCTGAAGGCGCTGTTCGGCCGGGTGGACCTCTCGCCGCGGGAGGCCCCCGACGGGGTCGCGCTGGCGCGGGAGATCGCGGCGCGGTCGTTCACCCTGCTGACCAATGACGGCGTGCTCCCGCTCGCCCCCGCCCACAAGGTCGCGCTGATCGGCGGGCTCGCCGCCGACGCCCGGATCATGGGCGGTGGGAGCGCGATGGTGTTCCCCGAACATGCCGTGTCGCCCCTCGAGGGCCTCACCGCCGCCGGGGTCGACGTCGCGTTCAGCCGGGGCGCCGACCCGAGCGGCAGGATCCACCCGGCCGTCATGGCGGCCACCGCGACCTGCCGCGCCGCCGACGGGAAGGTGCTCGGCGAGTTCCCGCTCCGGGACGGCGCGCTCGTCTGGTTCGGGACGCTGCCGGTCTCCTACGAGGACCTGCACACCGTCGAGATCAGCGGCGTCCTGGACGCGAGGCAGGGCTGGAACACGCTGGCCGTCGAGGGCACCGGGCGTTTCGTGCTGGAGGCCGACGGCGAGACGCTGTTCGACGGCGTGGTCCGGCCCACCGGCGACGACCCCCTGGAGGCGTTCTTCCACCCGCCCCAGCACGAGGTGCTCGCCGACCTGCCGGGCCCGGTGGTGGTCAGCCTGATCCACACCGTCCGGCACGTGCCCGTGCCGCCCGTCTTCGTCGGCTTCACCCTCGGCCACCGGGAACCCCGGCCCACCACCGGCCGGATGATCTCGCAGGCCGTGGAGGCGGCGCGCGACGCCGACGTGGCCGTCGTGGTGGTCGGCACGTCGAAGGAGGTCGAGAGCGAGGGCTTCGACCGGACGTCCCTGAAGCTGCCCGGCCGCCAGGACGAGCTGGTCTCCCGGGTCGCGGCGGTGAACCCGCGAACGGTCGTCGTGGTCAACGCCGGGTCGCCGGTCGAGATGCCCTGGCGCGACGAGGTCGCCGCGATCCTGCTGACCTGGTTCCCCGGCCAGGAGGGCGGCCACGCGCTGGCCGACGTGCTGACCGGGGCCGAGGAGCCCGGCGGCCGCCTGCCCACGACGTGGCCCGCCGAGCTGGACGACTGCCCGGTGATCAATGTCACACCTGCCGACGGAGTGCTGACCTACGACGAGGGCCGGTTCATCGGTTACCGCGCCTGGGACCGTGGGGAGATCGCCCCGGCCTTCCCGTTCGGCCACGGCCTCGGCTACACGACCTGGTCCTACGACGAGATCGCCGTCGACGGCCTGTCGGTGACCGTCACCCTGACCAACACCGGCTCGCGACCGGGGAGGGAGGTCGTGCAGGTCTACCTCTCCCCCGAGGAACCCGGCGACCGCCCGGCCCGCTGGCTGGCAGCCTTCGGCACCTGTGCCGCCGATCCAGGGGAGACGGTTTCGGTCACCGTGGAGATCCCGCGCCGCGCCGTGGAGATCTGGACCGAAAAGGGCTGGGCGGCCGTGCCCGGCGAGTATCGGGTCCTCAGCGGGCTCTCAGCCGGCGCCACTACGATCGCGATATGACGTTTCCCGGGGGCCGGCGCGGCCTCGCCGTGCTCGCCGCCGTGCTCGTGGCCGTGGCCGCAATCGCCTGGCTGGCCTGGCCCTCCGACGGTCCTCCGCAGGGTGAGGACGTCGTCATCCCCGTCGTCGACGGCCCGGCCGACGACCAGAAGGTGCTGATCGACGCCTCCTACTTCCCGCCCGAGGGCGGCGGCAGGGCGCCGGCGGTACTGCTCGGTCACGGGTTCGGCGGCAGCAAGAACAGCGTGCGCGACCAGGCCGGGCAGCTGGCCGAGCAGGGTTACGCGGTGCTCACCTGGTCGGCCCGGGGGTTCGGCCGCTCCACCGGTGAGATCGCGCTGAACTCGCCCGACTACGAGGTCAAGGACGTCAAGCAGCTCATCGACTGGCTGGCGGCCAAGCCCGACGTGCTGCTCGACGCGGCGGGCGACCCGCGCGTCGGCATGGCGGGCGGGTCCTACGGCGGCGCGATCGCCCTGATGACCGCCGCCCACGACCCCCGCGTCGACGCCATCGCGCCGTCGATCACCTGGTACGACCTGGCCGACGCCCTCTTCCCCGAGGCGTCCGGCGCCGGTCCGGCCACGGGTGTGTTCAAGAAGATGTGGGCCGGGATCTTCTTCAGCGCCGGAGGCTCCGGCCTCAACCCGGCGAGCCAGGCCGACGGCCTCGCGCGGCTCCTGGGCGGCTCCTCGGCGCAGCCCGCCCCCACCGAGATCACCCCCGAGCAGGCGCAGTGCGGCCGGTTCCTGCCCGCGATCTGCACGGTCTACCAGCAGATCGCCGCCACCGGGAAGGCCACTCCTGAGGCGATCGACCTGCTCAGGAAGTCTTCGCCGGTCTCGGTCCAGGGCAAGATCAAGATCCCGTCGCTGATCATCCAGGGCCAGCGCGACTCGCTGTTCCCGCTCGGCCACGCCGACCTCAACGCCAAGGCCATCGCCGCCACCGGCGCGCCGGTCGAGGTCGCCTGGATCGCCGGGGGCCACGACGGCGGCGACGGCGAGACCGACTTCGTCTTCGACCAGACCCTGAGCTGGTTCGACACCTACCTGAAGAAGACCGGCGCGGCCACCGGCCAGGCCTTCACCGTCTCCCGCGACGGCGGCCGCGACCCCGGCACCCGCCAGAACGTCCTGCTGCACGCCGAAGGGACGTCCTACGCCGGGCTCGGCGGCACCGTGACGACTCAGCTCGATCTGCTCGGCCCCGACCAGGAGGTGGCCACGCCGCCCGGCGGCAGCCCGGCCGCGATCTCCTCGGTGCCCGGTCTGGGCGGTCTCCTCGGCGGCGGTGGCGGCGGCAGTTCGGCGGGCGCCTCGCTCGACCTGCCCGGCCAGGTCGCGACCTTCGAGACCCGTCCGCTCGACACCGCGCTCACCGTGACCGGCTCGCCCACCGCCGAGATCAAGGTGTACGGCGCCGGCGAGGTCACCCTGTTCGCCAAGCTCTACGACGCCGCGTCCGGACAGCTCGCGGTGCTCCCGGGCGGCCTGGCCGCGCCCCTGCGCGTCACCGCCTCCGCGGCGGGCACACCGGTCAAGGTCGCCCTCCCGGCGATCGACCGGCGCATCGAGCCCGGCCACGTGCTGCGGCTGTCGGTCACCACGACCGACATGGCCTACGCGCTGCCGGCGCAGCCGAGCGTCCACACGGTCGGTCTTGGCTCGACCACGCTGACGATGCCGGTCGACGCCGGTCTGGTCGCCCCGCCGTCGGGCCCCGCCTGGTGGACGTGGGCGTTCCCGCTCGCCTCGATCATCGCGGCGGCCGTCATCCTGCTGACGGGCCGTCCGCGCCGGGCCGACATCGCGCCCGACGCGGCGCTGGCCGAGGTGCCGCTGGCCATCACCGGGCTGACCAAGCGCTACAAGAACGGCCACAAGGCCGTCGACGACCTGTCGTTCCGGGTCGAGAAGGGCCAGGTCCTCGGGTTGCTCGGGCCCAACGGCGCGGGCAAGACGACCACGATGCGGATGATGATGGGCCTCATCCACCCCGACGCGGGCGAGATCCGGATCTTCGGCGCCAAGGTCGTCCCGGGAGCCCCGGTGCTGTCGCGGCTGGGCTCGTTCGTCGAGGGTCCCGGTTTCCTGCCGCACCTGTCGGGACGCGCCAACCTGGAGCTCTACTGGCAGGCCACCGGCCGGCCCGCCGCCGACGCCCACATGGAGGAGGCGCTGGAGATCGCCGGTCTCGGCGCCGCCGTCGAGCGGGCCACCCGCACCTACTCGCAGGGCATGCGGCAGCGCCTGGCCATCGCCCAGGCCATGCTGGGCCTGCCCGACCTGCTCGTGCTCGACGAGCCCACCAACGGTCTCGACCCGCCCCAGATCGCCGAGATGCGGCGGGTGCTGCGGTCGTACGCGACGGAGGGCCGGACCGTCATCGTGTCCAGTCACCTGCTCGGCGAGGTCGAGCAGACCTGCAGCCACGCCGTCGTCATGCACCGGGGCCGCCTGGTGTCGGCCGGCACGGTCGCCGACCTGCTCAAGCGCGGCGATCTCAACGGCTCCACCCGCCTGGAGGACGTGTTCCTCGACCTGATCGGAGAAAAAGCGTGACCGCGACCGGCTACTCCCCGGGGCGCACGCTCCCGCTGCGGGTCGAGTTCGTCCGTCAGTTCCGGCGCCGCCGCACGATGGTCATGTTCGCGCTGCTGGCGGCGCTGCCGTGGATCCTGGTGATCGCCTTCCAGTTCGGCCCGAACAACAACAACGGCGGCAGCGGCCTGCGGATCTCCGACCTGGCCACCGAGGGCGGCCTCAACTTCGCCGCGTTCGCTCTGTCGGTCTCCGCGAGCTTCCTGCTGATGGTCGCGGTGGCGCTGTTCTGCGGCGACACGGTGGCCAGCGAGGCCAACTGGTCGTCGCTGCGCTACCTGCTGGCCGCGCCGATCCCGCGCGACCGGCTGCTGCGCCAGAAGCTCATCGTCGCGCTCACCTATTCGGCGGCCGCCGTCACGGTGGTGCCGGTGATGGCGGTGCTGGCCGGCACGATCACCTTCGGCTGGAACGACGTGCGGGTGCCCGGCACCGGCGAGGTCATCGCGGCCGTCGACGTGCTGCCCAAGTTCGGAATCGTCATCCTGTACGCGATGGTCACCAACCTGGTCGTCGCATCACTGGCGTTCCTGCTCTCGGTGAGCACCGACTCGCCGCTGGGCGCCGTGGGCGGCGCGGTGGGCCTGGTGATCGTCAGCACCATCCTGCAGGCCGTGGAGGCCCTGGGCGGCCTGCGGGAGTTCCTGCCGACCTTCTGGAACACCGCCTGGCTCGACGCCCTGGCCCCCGTCCCCGACTACAGCGGCATGATCAAGGGGTCGGCGGTCGCGGTGACGTACGCGGCGGTGCTGCTGGCTCTCGCCTTCCGCCGATTCCGCCGCAAGGACGTCGTCTCCTGACGATTGACAGGCCTCCGATTTCGTGTAGGAATCGATGGGACAAAAGGCTCATTTAAGCTTGGACGCTTTAATTGAGCGCAATCACGCCCACACATCTCACCGGGCCGAAATCCTGCGCTCTGGGACCGTGCCAATGCCGTCTCACCTATGTCGCGCCCGGCCAGACGAACCGGAAGGACCTGCTCGTGACCAGCGTCGTTTCGTCGCCCCGGTTGGACGTCCCCTCGTTCTACTGCCCCTTCCCCTACGCCATCTCCCCCGAAGCCGACGATGTGGACCGTGCCACCGTCAAATGGATGGATGACTTCGGCCTCTTCCGCTCTCCGGAACAGCGCGAATATCTCGCCGCGCAGCGCATCGGGCACTGCGCCGCGCTGGCGCTGCCGCACGGGCGCGGAGAAGGGCTCCGCCTCGCCGCCGACTACGTCTTCTGGCTGTTCACCTTCGACGACATGTACTGCGACGAACGCGTCCACGAGATGTCACTCGACGCCTTCGTGCAGTTCGTCAGCAAACTGACCCGCATCGTGGAGGCCCCCACCGCGAGGATCCTCACCGACGACCCGTGGGCCGAGGGCCTGCGCGACATCCGCTTACGCCTGGAGCGGACGGCCACCCCGGTCCAGCTCGCCCGCTGGGTCGAGGAGCAGCGCAAGTATCTGTTCGGGCTGATCTGGGAGACGGCCAACCGGCTGGAGGACCGGATACCCGCCGTCGACGACTACGTGACCATGTGGCTGAACGCCAGCGCCTGCGGCGCCAGCGTGATGTTCGTGGACATCAGTTCCGGATACGAGGTCAGCGCCGACGACATGGCCGACTCGAGGGTACGGGCGCTCACCGAGATGGCCAACGCGATCATCGCGTGGGACAACGACCTGATCTCCTTCAACAAGGAGTCGTACCGCCAGCAGCGCTACGGCTACCCGCAGATCCAGAACCTCGTCAGCGTGCTGACCTCAGCCGGCCGATCGGTCGAGGAGGCCTCGGCCGAGGCGGTCCGCATGCGCGACCGCGTGATGACCCTGTTCCTGAAGGTCGGCGACGAGGTCCGCGCCGACGCCACCCCCGAACTCGACCGCTACGTCCACGGCCTCGGCGAATGGATCAGGGGCTACCTGGCCTGGGCGATGAGCACCGGCCGTTACCTGGATCCGCGCAACCCGACCGACCTGGTCGCAGCGGCTCCGGTCACGATGCCGGGCGGCTGGAAGGACCACGCCACCGACGACCGCCTCGACCCGCTACCGGTTCCGGCCATCACCTGGTGGTGGGACCAGCTGGCGACGAGGTAGCCTCCGCCGGTCTACCAGTGGGGCGGGCGTTCCTCGAGGAACCGGGCGTCGTCGTCGGACCCCCGCCACTCGCCCCACCCGTGGTCGGTGTCGTCGAGGGTCTGGTCGGGAAGCACCGGAAGGCCGTCGTCGGACAGGTCGACGGGGCGCAGTTCATCGGGCTGCGGCTCGGACATGGTTCTCAGCCTAGCGAGGGCGGAGGAGGGATGAGGTATCTCCACCACCTTCCACACAGGCAAATCCCGCTAAAGGTACGATGCCCGAGCAGGTATGAGCCGGAACGCGACACCCCCCGTGAGGCGGCATGGCGACCCCAGCAGGTAGGCGCAGAGAGGGCAATCTTCCAGCGGAGCTCACGAGCTTCGTCGGGCGGTCGCGGCTCCTGACCACGATCAGACAGCGCATCCAGCAGTCGCGCCTGGTCACGGTGACCGGGATCGGCGGGGTCGGCAAGACCCGCACGGCCCTGCGCGTCGCCCATCAGCTGCGGCCCCAGTTCGACGACGGCATCTGGTACGTCGATCTGGCCCGCCTCCAGGACTCGTCGATGCTCCATCACACGGTCCGCACCGCCCTGGGCCTCGCCGACCAGTCGAGCCGCACCAGCAACGACTCCCTGGCCGACTGGATGGGCGAGCGCAACGTGCTGCTCATCCTCGACACCTGTGAGCACATGGTCCAGGCCTGCGCCGAGCTGATCGAGGACCTGCAGAGCCGCAACCCCAACCTGCGGGTGCTGGCCACCAGCCGCCGCTCGCTCGACGCGGCCGGCGAGTCGGTGGTGCCGATCCCGCCGCTGCAGGTGCCGGGCGAGGATCCGGGCGAGTCGCCCTACAACAACGACGCCGTCGAGCTGTTCCGGCAGCGGGCCACCGCCGTGGTGCCCGACTTCACGGTCGAGGAGAACAACGTCACCGCCGTCGCCGAGCTGTGCGTGCGGCTCGACGGCATCCCGCTGGCGATCGAGCTGGCGGCGGTGCGCCTGCGGGCCCTGTCGGTGGAGCAGATCCTCGGCCTGCTGACCGACCGGTTCTCCCTGCTGGCGGGCGCCTCCCGCACCGCGTTACCGCGCCACCAGACGCTCCGGGCCGCGATCGGCTGGAGCCACGAGCTGTGCGAACCGGCCGAACGGCTGCTCTGGGCCCGCCTGTCGGTGTTCTCCGGCGACTTCGAACTCGACGCCGCGCGCTACGTCTGCGCCGGCGACACGCTGCCGCCCGACCGGATCATGGACGTCATCACCGGCCTGGTCGACAAGTCGGTGCTGCTCAGCTACAACACCGTCTCGGGCCAGCGCTACCGCCTGATCGACACCCTGCGCGACTACGGCGAAGAGTGGCTCGAAAAGCTCGGCGAGACCGACAACCTGCGCCGCCGCCACCGCGACTACTACCTCCAGCTCGCCGAACGCGGCGAGCACGCCTGGTCGGGCCCGCGCCAGGTGCACTGGTTCGTCCGGATGCGCCAGGAGCACGACAACGTCCGCACGGCCGTCGACTACTGCCTGTCGGCGCCCGGCGAGCACCGGATCGGCCTCGAACTGCTGTCGTCGCTCTGGTTCATGTGGGTGGCCTGCGGCTTCATGCGCGAGGGCCGCCACTACCTGGAACGCGCCCTGGGCCAGTCGCGGCAGGCCAGCAAGGAACGCTGCCGGGCGCTGTGGACGCTCGCCTACGTCTGCAACATGCAGGGCGACCACGACGGCGCCACCGAGGCGGCCGAGAAGTGCTCGTCGGAGGCGCTGGAGGTCGGCGACTCGGGCGCGGTGATCTTCGCGACCAAGATGCTCGGCACCAGCGCCATGCTGAAGGGCGACTTCAAGCGGGCCACCGCGCTGCTCGGCGTGGCGATCGAGTTCCACAAGAGCGGCCGGGAGCTCAACCCCGGTCTGCTCCCCGCAGTGGCAGAGCTGGCCCTCGTGCTCACCTACCAGGGTGACTTCATGGAGGCCGAGACACTCGTCCAGGACTGCCTGAAGATCTGCAACGAGCGCGGTGAGCTGTGGATCAGGTCCTACGCGGTCTGGATCCAGGCGCTGATCGAGATGGAGACGGGCCGGCCCGACATGGTCAAGACCAGCGCCCGTGAGGCGCTGCGGATCAAGCGCCACTTCCACGACGTGCCCGGCGTGCTGCTGACCCTGGAGACGATGGCCCGCCACGCCGCCTCGACCGGTGAGGTCGCCCACGCGGCCTACCTGCTGGGCGCCTCGGAGCACAACTGGCGCGCCTCGGGACTGGCCCAGCTCGGTTCGCCCTTCCTGAGCGAGGATTTCAAGCGCACCATCAAGGAATGCAAGGTGACCATGGGCGTGGAGGAGTTCGAACGGGTGTTCAAGGCCGGACAGGCGCTCTCGCTGGAGGACACCATCGCCGTCGCCCTCGGCGAGCTCGAGGTCTCCGACGACATCTAGTCCCCGCGTGGTCCTTCCTGGGCGAAGATCTCCAGGGAGGTCGTGTCGCCGAACATCCGCGCGGTGTCGGCGGCCGACGGCCGGCCCTCATGGGGGTCGGCGCCCGCCTCGACCAGGGCCCTGACCACGTCGTGGTTCTTCTTGAACACGGCCCCGGCCAGCGGAAGCTGGCCCTTGTCGTTGGGCCTGCCGGGGTCGGCGCCCCGGTCGAGCAGGGCCTTCACCGTGGCGGCGTGACCGTGGTAGGCGGCCAGCATGAGCAGGGTGTCGCCGTTCTCGTTGCGCAGGTCGGCCGGGACGCCCGCGTCGATGTAGGCGACCAGTTCTTCGGTCTGGCCGCCCCGGGCGTAGCCGAAGAGCCGGGTGGCGAAGTCGACGAGTTCTTGATCCGGCTCCATGCGCCCTATTGTCGCCCGGTAGGGTCCCCGAAACGGCGTGGAATCGATTCACCTCGCCGTAGGTTCTGTAGATGAGACAGACCGTGAGAAAGGCTGCCAGTCGTGTACGACCCGACGGATCTATACCGGCTCGATGGTGACGCCCCCGAGCTGACCGATCCGGTGCTGCTCTACCACTTCGAAGGCTTCGTGGACGCGGGCGGAGCCGGGCGCCTGGCGCTCGGGCACCTGATGACGGAGCTGGACCACCGGGTCGTGGCCACCTTCGACGTCGATCGGCTGATCGACTACCGGTCGCGCCGGCCGGTCATGGTCTTCGACACCGACCGCTGGGTCGAGGCCGACATGCCGGAGCTGACGCTGCACCTGGCCCATGACCTGACGGGAACCCCGTTCCTGCTGCTCACCGGCCCCGAGCCCGACCGCGAGTGGGAGCTGTTCACCGAGGCGATCGGCATGCTGGCGACCCGCCTGAACATCGGCAAGATGGTGACGATCCACGGCATCCCGATGGGCGTCCCGCACACCCGCCCGATCGGCCTGACCGCCCACGGCAGCCGTCCTGAGCTGATCAACGGCCAGGTGAGCCCGTTCGGCAAGGTCCAGGTCCCCGGCAGCGTGGCGGCCCTGCTCGAGCTGCGGCTGGGCGCCAAGGGCCACGACGCCCTGGGCTACTCGATCCACGTCCCCCACTACCTCGCCCAGGCCGAATACCCGCAGGCCGCGGTGACCGCCCTGGAGGCGATCACGAGGAACACCGGCCTGGTCTTCCCGATGGACGCCCTGCGTGACGCCGCCGACAAGACCACGACCGAGATCGAGGAGCAGATCCAGGCCAGCGCCGAGCTGTCGGGCGCCATCTCGGGCCTGGAGCAGCAGTACGACGCCTTCACCGCCGGCAAGGACAACCTGCTGGCCGAGTCGACCCCGATGCCCACCGGCGACGAACTGGCCGCCCAGTTCGAGGCCTTCCTGGCGGAGCGCGACGACCGAGATGGCTGATGACGTGCGGGTCGGGCTGGTCGGATACGGTCCGGCCGGCGAGTTCTTCCACGCCCCGCTGATCACGGCCACCCCGGGCCTGCGGCTGACCGCCGTGGTGACCGGCGACCCGGCGAAGGCGGCCCGCATCGGGCCCGGTGTCGTGGTGGTCCGGCACGCCGCCGACCTCCACTCCCTGGTCGACCTCGTCGTGGTCGCCTCGCCGAACCGCACCCATGTGCCGATCGCGAGCGAGGCGCTGCGGGCCGGCCTGCCTGTCGTGGTCGACAAACCCCTGGCCGCGACCGCGGAAGAGGCCCTGGAACTGGCCGCGCTGGCCCGGGAGCGGGGCCTGCTGCTGACGGTCTTCCAGAACCGGCGCTGGGACGGCGACTTCCTCACGATCGCGAAGCTCCGGCCCCGGCTGGGCGAGATCCGCCGCTTCGAGTCGCGGTTCGAACGCTGGCGCCCGGTGCCGAAGGGCGGCTGGCGCGAGCAGGGAGGCCCCGAGGACCTCGCCGGTCTCCTCTACGACCTGGGCAGCCACCTGGTCGACCAGGCACTCCAGCTGCTGGGCCCGGTGACGTCGGTCTACGCCGAGGCCGACACCCGGCGGGCGGGCGTGCGGGCCGACGACGACAGCTTCATCGCCCTCACCCACGTGGGCGGCGCGCGGTCACACCTGTGGGTGAGCGCGGTCGCGGCGGAACTGGGCCCGCGATTCCGCGTGCTGGGCTCCGAGAACGCGTACACGAAATGGGGCATGGATCCGCAGGAGGACCGCCTCCGCGCGGGCCGCAGCCCGGCCGAGCCCGGCTTCGGCGAGGGCGACTTCGGGTTCCTCCGCGAGGAGCGCGTGCCGACCGAGCCGGGCAACTACCTGGCCTTCTACGAAGGCGTCGTGGCGGCGCTACGGGGCGAGGGCCCGGCCCCGGTGACACCGGAGTCGGCGGCCGAGACCCTGACGGTGCTGCGGGCGGCCCGGGTGTCGGCCGACGAGCGCCGTGTGATCACGCTGAGCTGATCCGGCCGGAGGTGGTCGGGTGGCCGGCCACGACGGCGGGATCGTTCGGTGCGGCGGGAGGCGCCGCACCGGACGGAAGTCCCTCAGTCGAGCAGGCGGGCGCGCAGCGCGGCGGTGTCGTCCTCGGTCCAGCCGTGCCTTGCCAGCCAGCCCATCGGGCCGCCGTAGCGGGTGTCGAGGATCTCCAGGAAGTGCTCGATGTACTCCGCGCGCGGCACATGGCTGTCGGCGGGCTTGGAGTCCAGGTCGACGCGGTAGGTGTCGCTGGAGCGGAGCCGTTCCAGGATCGCCGCGATGCGCTCCCCGGTCGCCACGTAGTCGGCCACGATGGCCTCCCGGGTCACCCCGGCGACCTCCTCGGCCAGTGCGCACAGGACGCCGGTGCGGTCCTTGCCGGCCGCGCAGTGGACCAGTGCGGCACCGTCGCTCTTGGCCAACGCGCGCAGCGCGGCCACCACGGAGTCGGGGCGGTCGCGCAGGTAGCCGTAGTAGTGGCCGGTGACCCGCAGTTCGGGGTCGAGGCGCTCGGCGTCGTTCCACGGCAGCGCCCGCTCGTCGAGCTCTTCGGATTCTTCCGGGTCGTCGCTGGCGGCGTCGGTGAACAGGCCGCCCTCGGCGAACAGTGTGTGGTGGTGGATCTCCACATCGGGCTCGTCGACGATCGGGCCGGGGCCCTCCAACCGGACCTCGGTGTTGGACCGCAGGTCGATGACGTCGCGCAGCTTCAGCTCCGTCACCAGCAGGTTCACATCGGCCGGGGTGAGGCTCTGCAGGTTGTCGGCGCGCAGGATGCGGCCGGGCCGGGTCAGGCCGCCGTCAACGGTCGGCAGGCCCCCGAGGTCCCGGACGTTGACAGCGCCTTCGAGAACTATCCATCGCCCATTCTCATTCATCACTTATGAGCCTATCTGTCGTAATACGTCGGCGCAGTAGCCCCTGTATGAATCCTCCGTACCCCCGATCAGAGCGGAGGCCGGGCCTGGTTCAGCGCCTCTTGGGCGCGGCGGGCGCCGGCCTCGTTGCCGAGGCTCTGGTAGATGTCCAGGGCCTTGCGAGCGGGCTCGTAGGCCTCGCTCAGGCGGCCCGCGCGGATCAGCACCTCGGCCACCGTGCGCAGCCCCCGCGCCGCCCACCATCGGTCCCCCAGAGCCTCGAAGTCCTGTACGGCCCCGCGGAGCATCTTCACCGCCTCGTCGACCCGGCCCAGGCGTTCCAGGACCCGGCCCTCGCTCACCTCGGCGCGGGCGACGCCCCAGGAGTCGCCCAGTTTGGCCAGCATCTCCTTGGCCTCGCGGACGTTGGCGTACTCGGTGAGCATGTTCGCGGGGTCGCCGATCTCCCCGGCGGCGCGCAGGCTGCGGGCCTGCTCCCACTCCTCGCTGCGGTCGCGGAACGAGCGGACGGCGAAGCCGAGCGCGTTCCCGGCCAGGACGAAGTTGCGTTCGGCCGCCTGGGCGTCGCCCCTGGTCAGGAACATGCGCGCCTCGGCGCCCAGCACCTCGCCGAGGGCCCGCTGGGTCTGCGCCTCGGAGTAGCGGTTGCCGACGCGCTGGAAGGTGTCCAGCGCCTCCTCCAGCAGTTCACGGGCCTCGGAGTAGCCGCGCTGGGCCAGCCGGAGCTCGGCCAGGTTCCGCTGGGTGCGGGCGGTCCACCAGCCGTCTCCGCCGGCCTTGAAGGCGGTGATGGCGCCGATCAGGTAGTCCTGGCCCCGGTCGAGGTGGCCGCTGGTGAACAGGGTCATCCCGACCGCGCGCATGGCGCGGGCCGCCCACCAGGCCTCGTTCTGCTCGGTGAGCAGGTCGAGGGCGCGCTGGGCGTCTCTCAGGGCTTCCTCGCCGCGTCCCACTCCGCCGGCGACGGCCGAGCGTTCCAGCAGGGCGATGCCGAGGGCCCGGGGGTCGTTCATCTGTTCGGCGGCATGGCAGATGACGTCGGCGACGGCCTGCCAGTCGGACCAGTAGGCCCGCAGCGAGTGGCACAGGGAGCAGAAGGCCCGGCCGATGCCCCAGGCCAGGTCCCACAGTTCCAGCTGCTGGGCGGTGTGCACGGCCGACAGCAGCGACAGGCGTTCGGCGGAGAACCAGGCGCCCGAGGTGATCTCGGGGCCCTTCGGCACCCGGATCGCGGCGCCGGCGGGCTCGATGCGGGGCCAGGTGATCTCGGTGGGGACGTGCGCGGCGGGTTCGCGGCGGCCCGGACGGGGGCTCCAGTCCTGCGGCCAGCGGGTGGCGGCGGCGGCCTCGGCGCGGCGGCGGTAGCCGTACAGGACGCGTTCCATGGCGTTGTGGCGGGTGGGGGCGTGGTCGGCGCGCTGTTCCTGGGCGAACAGGCGGACCAGGTCGTGGAGGCGGTAGCGGGTCTGGCCGGTCAGGTCGCGACCGGTCACTTCGGCGAGGTGGCTGGCCACGAGCGCTTCGATCTGGTCGGCGCCGTCGGCCTCGGAGACGTCGAGCAGGTCGCCGGCCACCCAGTCGGGGACGTCGGGGGCGGGGAAGCGCGCCAGCAGGCGTAACAGGCGGCGCTGGGTGCCGGTGCACTCGTCGTAGGACAGCTGCACCGAGGCCCGGACGCTCTTGTCGCTCTCCTTGCCGACTTCGAGCTGGTCGAGCCGGCGGCTTTCGAGGCGGTCGTACAGATCGAGGAGGGACCAGTGGGTCCGGGTGGCCAGACGGCCGCCGCAGATGCTGATGGCCAGGGGCAGCCGGTCGCAGGCCCGGACGATGCCGAGCGCGGCGTCGAGGTCGGCGGCCACCCGATCCGAGCCCGCCAGGCGGGCCAGCAGTTCGACGCCCTGGGCCTCGGTGAAGGCGGTCACCTGTTCGTCGTAGGTGTTGCGCAGCATCAGCGATTTGCGCGAGGTGACGATGACGGCGCAGCGGGGCTCGGTCGGGATCAGGTCCTTGACCTGGTCGCCGTTCTCGGCGTTGTCGAGGAAGATCAGCAGGCGCCGGCCGCTGGTCCACGTCCACCAGAGTTTCTGCAGTTCGCTCAGGCTGCCGACGTCGGTGGTGAGGCGGGCGCCCACGGCCCGCAGGAACGCCATCAGCACCTCCTCCGGCCGCACCGCGCCGTCGGCGCCACGCAGGTCGAAGTAGAGCTGGCCGTCGGGGTAGCGGCCGGCCATCTCGTGCGCGAACCGGGCGGCCAGCGCCGACTTGCCCACGCCGCCCTGGCCGTAGAGGGAGGCCACGATCGGGGAGTCGTCGTCCGGCTGGGCGAACAGCGCGCGCAGGTCGGCCAGGATGTCGGCGCGGCCGGTGAAGTGGGCGATGACCGGCGGCAGTTCGGCCGGGACGGGTGTGCCGCCCTGTTTGGCCTTGCGT
This sequence comes from Herbidospora mongoliensis, assembly GCF_001570545.1. Classification (GTDB taxonomy): domain Bacteria; phylum Actinomycetota; class Actinomycetes; order Streptosporangiales; family Streptosporangiaceae; genus Herbidospora; species Herbidospora mongoliensis. The sequence goes on from NZ_BBXD01000011.1 coordinate 624,789, forward strand.
TCACGGCGGCCCGTGGGGTCGGCGGTGACCCAGGCGAGCACCCCCGCCATCAGCGCGGCCACGCCGGTGATGCCGAGTCCGGCGGCGACCGGGAGGTCCCAGATGTTGGTGACAGCCGCCATCGCGCTGGCCACAGCGGCCACGATGCCCACGGCCGCGGGTGCGGCGAGGGACGAGCGGCGCGGCGACGGCAGGCGATCGTCGTCGTCGCGGGGAGCTTCCGACATCCTGGGGACCCCTCCAGAAGGTGATCTAGTCAGGATTCAAGCACGCCTGTCACGTTTCATCCGCAACTCTCAGTCTCATCGGCGAAATGGCCGTAATGTATGGCGTCTCAGTGAACAGACGTTCAAAGGAGAGGGATGTCGCGGCCGGTCGTCCGGATGATCGTTCTGGTATCGATGCTGGTCGCGGGGTTACTCACCGCACAGCCTGCCGCTGCGGCGCCCAAGGCCCACCTGGTGGGAACGTGGTCGGCCGCGGTGGACAGACTGCCGACGGCGATCGGCGGGCAGACCGTGCGCATGATCGTGCGCCTGTCGGTGGGCGGCCAGGGTCTGCGCATCCGCCTGTCAAACGTGTACGGGTCCGGCGCGATCGTGCTGCGTTCGATCCACGCCGGGCTCCAGGCCTACGGCGCGGAGATCGAGACCGGCACCAACCGCCCGGTGCTCTTCAACGGCCGGAACTACGTGCGCATCCCGGCCGGCAAGGCGGTGTGGAGCGATCCGCTGCCCTCGAAGTACGTGCGCGGAAGCGACCTCGTGGTGAGCGTGTTCGTCCCGGGCAACCACTCCCGGGTGACGGGCCACGAGAGGGCGTACGCGACGACCTTCCTGTCGGACCCCGGTGACCACGCCGCCAACGACGACGGCTGGAAGTTCAGCTACACCAGCACCCAGTGGTACTTCCTGGACCGCGTCGCCGTCACCGCACCCACGACCGTGCCCGCCGTGGTCGCCATCGGCGACTCGCTCACCGACGGCGCGGGCCAGCCGACCGACTCCAACCGCCGCTGGACCGACTTCCTCAACCAGCGGCTCAGGGGCAAGGCCTCGGTGCTGAACATGGGCATCGCGGGCAACCGGCTGCTCCAGCCGGTGACGGGCGCGAGCGTGTACCAACGGTTCGGCCGCGACACCCTCAGCCAGCCGGGGGTGAGAACGGTGGTCCTGTACTCGGGCATCAACGACATCACCAAGGGCGCCTATACTTCGGCGGCACCTCTCATCTACGCGTACAAGAAGCTCATCCGGTACGCCCACCGGCACAAGGTGCGGGTGGTCGGCGCCACGCTGACGCCCTTCTACGGCTATCCCGCGTGGACGGAGGACCGCGAGGCGGTGCGGCAGCAGGTGAACAAGTGGATCCGCACCAGCGAGGCGTTCGACGCCGTGGCCGATTTCGACGCGGCGGTGCGCGACCTCACCTATCCCGACCAGTTGCACGCCTCCTACGATTCGGGTGACCACATCCACCTGAGCGACGCGGGCCGCCGGAAACTGGCCTATTCGCTGCGGTTGTCCGAGATCCTCTGAGACGTCCGGTTCACGCGTGGGCCACCACGCATTCAGCGCGGCGTCACCGGGTTTCGCCACGCTGTCGCGCATGCGCAACAGGACCCTCCTCACCGGCATGCTCGTCGCCGGTCTGCTCGCCGCCACTCCCGCCGAGGCGAACACCCACGACAAGGGCATCTCGCTGCAGTTCCTCGGCCGCTACACCACCGGCGCCTTCGACGCCGGCGCGTCGGAGATCACCGCGTACGACGCGCGAACCCGCCGGGTCTTCGTCGTCAACGCCCAGGCCGGCACCGTCGACGTGCTCGACATCCGCGACCCGAGGGCCCCGAAGAAGGTCGGCACCCTGCAGACACCCGGCGCCAACAGCGTCGCGGTCAAGAACGGCCTCATCGCCGTCGCGCAGCAGGCCGGCGACAAGACCAAGCCCGGCACTGTCGGTTTCTTCGACGCGTCGAAACTCAGGAAGATCCGTTCGGTGACCGTCGGCGCGCTGCCCGACATGGTGACCTTCACCCCCGACGGCTCGAAGGTCCTGGTCGCCAACGAGGGCGAACCGGCCGGATACTGCGACGGCGATGTCGACCCCGAGGGCTCGGTCAGCATCATCGACACCCGCCGCTTCCACGTGAAGACGGCCGACTTCAGGAAGTACATCGGCAAGGAGGACCGGCTCCGGGCGAAGGGCGTGCGCGTCTACGGCCCGAAGGCCAACGCCGCCCAGGACTTCGAGCCCGAGTACATCACCACCGACAGGCACGGCCGCACCGCCTGGGTCTCGCTCCAGGAGAACAACGCGTTCGCGATCGTCGACCTGCGTTCGGGCCGCGTGGAGGACGTCGTCCCGCTGGGCCTGAAGGACCACAGCCGCCCCGGCAACGGCCTGGACGCGTCCGACAAGGACGGCAAGATCAACATCGTGCCGCGCCCCGTCAAGGGCATGTACCAGCCCGACGCGCTGGCCTCCTACGAGACCCGCGGCCGCACCTACATCGTCGCCGCCAACGAGGGCGACGCCCGCGACTGGGAGTGCTTCGCGGAGGAGGCCCGGGTCAAGGACCTGAAGACCACGCTCCCCTCCGAGAAGGTCACCGACGCTGAGCTCGGACGGCTGACGGTCACCTCGACCTCGCCGAAGAACGCCGAGGGCGTCACCACCGAGCTGCACGCCATCGGTGGCCGGTCGGTCTCGATCCGCGACACCGAAGGCCGCCTCGTGTGGGACTCGGGCGACCAGATCGAGAAGCTCGTCGCCAAGGAGCTCCCGGCCGAGTTCAACTCCGACCAGGAGAACAAGACCTTCGACACCCGCAGCGACAACAAGGGCCCCGAGCCCGAGGGCGTGGCCATCGGCTCGATCAAGGGCCGCACCTACGCCTTCGCCGGCCTGGAGCGCGTCGGCGGCATCGTCGCCTTCGACGTCTCCGACCCCCGGCACGCGAAGATCGTCGACTACGTGAACAGCCGCGACTTCACCGGCTCGGTGGAAGGCGGGACCGGCGGCGACTCCGGCCCCGAGGGCGTCCTGTTCGTCCCGGCCTCCGACAGCCCGACGCACAAGCCGCTGCTCGTGGTGGGTCACGAGATTTCCGGTACGACCGCCATTTACGAGATCCGCTGACGGTCTACGGTTTGGGGCATGACGACGCCGCTTGACCCCGACGACCCGCGCTCCCTGGGCGAGTACCGGCTGACCGGACGGCTCGGGGAGGGCGGCCAGGGCGTCGTGTATCTGGGTGTTTCACCGTCGGGCTCCCTCGTGGCGGTGAAGCTGCTGCGGGGGGCCGACGACGGCGTCCGCCACGCGCTGTCCCGTGAACTGGCCGCTCTGCGGGACGTGGCCCCCTTCTGCACGGCCCGGGTGCTGGCCGCCGACGTGGCCGGGCGGCGGCCCTACGTGGTGTCCGAGTTCGTCGACGGCCCCAGTCTCCAGGAGCGGGTCTCTTCGTCCGGGCCGTTGGCCGGTGGGGAACTGGAGCGGCTGGCCGTGGGGACGGCCACCGCGTTGGCGGCCATCCACGCGGCCGGGGTGGTGCACCGGGACTTCAAGCCCGGGAACGTCCTGCTGGGTCCTGACGGGCCCCGGGTGGTCGACTTCGGGATCGCCCGGCCCAGCCAGAGCGACACGATCACGGGCGGTCTCATCGGGACGCCCGCCTACATGGCGCCCGAGCAGATCGCAGGGCAGCCCGCTTCGGGGGCGTCCGACGTGTTCGCGTGGGGCGTGACGATCATCTACGCCGCCACGGGACGGGCGGCGTTCGGGGCGGATTCGGTGGCCTCGGTGCTGCACCGGATCATGACGGTGGACCCTGACGTGTCGGGCGTGCCGACCGCGCTTCGTGGGCTGGTGTCGCGGTGCGTGGCGAAGGACCCGCTCGTGCGGCCTTCGGCGCGGGACGTGCTGCTGACCTTGGTGGGCGCGGGGCCTGACCCGCTGCGCGCGGGCGAGGCGGTGGCCCACGGCGCCTCCCCGCCCGTTTCGAACGACCCGGCGCCGGGCCTGTGGGCCGGCGATCCCGACCGGAGGCAGTTCACCCAGCCGCCCGCATGGGCGGGCCACACGACCAACGACTCCCCGGGCGGCCGCCCTCCGGCCGTTGGTGTCCCCGGCCCGACGACCAACCGCAAGGCGCTCGCGTTCGCCTTCGCGGCACTCGGCGCGGCGCTGTTCACGGTCGCGGTCATCTTCGTGCCCCCGCTGCTCGCACCCGACCAGGAGACGAACACGACCTCGACCAAGTCGACGCTCACTCCGTCGACGCTTACTCCGGAGAGCTCCGCACCCGTCGAGAAGACCACCGCGCCGGAGACGCCCGCCACCGAGACCTCGGCCGCTTCGGGCGCGGGGATACCCAAGGCGTTCGCGGGGACGTGGGAGGGGCGCATCGTGCCGTCCACCACGGCGATGAGCGAACACGACATCGCCATCGACCTCGACGCGGGCAAGTCCACCGGCAAGTGGTCGGAGGACCCGTGCGAGGGCACCCTCACACTGACCACCGCCTCCGCCCAGACGGCCGAGTTCCGGCTCGACGACCTGGGCGGGGCGTGCATACCGGGGAACGTGACGCTGACCCTGAAGGGCGAACAGATCGAGTACGTCTGGAACGACGACCTCGGCCTCGTCACCTACACCGGACAGCTGACCCGTAAATAGCTCAGCGGATCCCGAGGCTCTCGATCAGCGCACCCATACCGCTGCCGGGGTCGCGCTCGAGGAGTCCGCACACCGCTCCAGGACGGACATGGGTGCAGTCATCGGCGGCGCACCTCTTCTCCAGTCCCCGGGCGCGGTTGGCGGCGGTGACAATGTGCGGAGCCAGGTCGGCCGCTCGCGCCTGGGTAATGCGCTTGTCGCGGCCGTATCTGGCCCAGGCCTCCTGCTGGTTCAGCCGTCTGACCAACTCCTGGCTCGACCCGTTCTGCGACACGTCGTATGCGGCGAAGTGGAGATACAGCCAGAACTCGAACGAGGGATGGGAGAAGGCCACCCGGACCTTGGGGGCTTTCCGCGCCAGGCGTTCGAGCGCCCGAGGGATGCCGACGTGCTGGTCGCGATCGTAGATGGCCCAGATCTCGGTGTACTGGTCGTCATCCGATTCGGCGACCCGGACCGCGAAGTCGGCCACCTGTTCCGGCGTCATGTCGTCACGCCGGGACCCGGGTGAGGGCATGTCGATCCGGAACGAACACGCGGCCCCGTGGAGGTTCTGCAAAAGCGTCAGATAGTCGTATTCGGTGACCCGTCCCTCGCACACGGCGAAGAACACCCGGTCTGCCACTCGTAACCGCCTGCCAGCAGTGAGGCTGGAGCCACGCCGATGCTTGCGATCCGTTCTGTCAGGACTCAACGGCGGCCTCGGTGAGTCCCCGCGCAAGCTCACCGGGTGTGACCCGGGGCGTGCCGCCATAACGGCCTGTGAGGTAGCCGCGTTCGAGGTTCTCGTCCTTGCGCGGGGGCGGCTCGAGCCCGGAGACGGGGTATAGCTTCGTGGCGCCCGAAGCGTCCTTCTCAGTCATCCAGACGGCATCGCGGTCGAGGATGCGGTCACCGCCGGGGAGCGGACGCAGAAGGGTCGCGTCGTGGGTCGTGAAGATCAGCTGAGCGCCCGCCCGGTTCGCCTCAGGGTCTTCAAACATCCGGATGATCTCGGCGACCATCACCGGATGAAGGCTGGCGTCAAGCTCGTCAACGACGAGAACCGCGCCATGGTCGAGGGCCCTGATGAGATGGCCAAGCAGGACGAACCAGGTCCGCGTTCCGAGTGATTCCTGATCAAACCGCAGTGGCTTACCGGCATGGAGGAACCGGATCTCACCCTCCTCAAGTGCGTGCGAGTCGAAGCCAGTGATCCCCTGGTCAGCGATGGTCAGCAGCCGGGTGACTCGATCGCGGTAGGACCTGTCTCGGACCAACCTGCCTGGGTGCACCAATGATCGACGTTTAAGATTCCTCGATTGTCGTGCCGGACTCAGCACTCTGAGATCGACCCGGAACCAGTCGAACACCGGCATCAACTGCTCGCTGTTCCATTCCGCAGCGACTGCAAGGAACAGCGCATCGGGGCGGGTCTTGCGTACGAGATCCTGCCTGTCCCCTTTAAGAGAACCGGGAAACTGGAACTCATCTTCGGCGCGGTCGAACCATACCTGCCGCCGACCGCGCGGATACGCATGCAGCCACTCTCCCCTCACCCGATCGTCATCGATCTCGAATCCGTAGGTGTAGCGGATGCCGCCGATCTCCAGATCCACCTCGAAGTAGGACGGCGTAGCAGCGATGGAGTCATCGAGTGCAAACGCGACCCGCCGATCCAATTCGGTCTCGTTGAACCAGGACACGCTCTCCAGCACCGCTTGCCGCATGAGTTCGAGCCCACTAAGGACGTTGGTCTTCCCGGAGGCATTCGCGCCGTAAATGGCGACCACGGGCAACGCAGCTAGCGACTTTCCCGAATCTCGAATCGCAAGCGGGCGCGCAGATCCACCGTTCAGATCGGTGGCGATCAGCGAGAGCTGCTGTTCGTCACGTAGCGACAGCACATTGGCCAGCCGGAAGCTGAGCAGCACGACAGGCACCTCCCCGACGAAAGAATAGCCTTCTCATGTGATATTCCCGCACGAGAAGGCCTGAAATCATCGCCTGAGCCGCTCCACCAGTTCGCTCAGGCTGTCGATGATCATGTCGGCCTTGGCGGCGTCGTCGCGGCGGGCGTGCAGGAAGCCCCACGGCCCGCGGCGCAGCAGGGCCGTCTTCATCCCCGCCGCCAGCGCCGGAAGGACGTCGTTGTCGACGCGGTCGCCGACGTAGAGGATCTCCTCCGGGGCGTGGCCGGTGACCGCAAGGACCTTGGTGAAGAACTCGGGGTCGGGCTTGGAGACGCCCCAGCCGGCGCTGGTGTAGATGCCGTCGTTGGGCAGGTCCATCGCGGCGAGCTGGGCGTAGGCCTGGATGGGCTGGTTGCCCGCGATGACGACCTGGTAGCCCGCGTCGCGCATCGCCGCCAGCGACGAACGAACGTCAGGGTAGAGGTCGTCGGCATCGAAGTTCTCCCTGAGGCCGTCGGGGTCGTCCTTCTCCCAGGCTGCGAGTTCGGCGGCGAAGTCGAAGTCGGGGCGGACGAGCTCGAAGGCCGCACGGTAGGAGCCGTTGGTGGCGGCCATGGCTCCCAGCGCGCCCATCAGGGTCATCGGGGTGACGCCGAGGCGGATGGCCCAGCGCCACCAGATGCGCGACTCGTCGATCAAGGTCTCGCCGACGTCGAGCACCACGGAGCGGATCGTCATAGCTGGGCCATCGCCTTTCTGATGCGTTTTTCCGACACCGGGGTCGGGGTGCCGAGTGTCTGGGCGAAGAAGCTCACCCGCAGTTCCTCCAGCATCCAGCGGATCTCCCCCACCGCCGCCGCGTTCCGCCGTGCCGGGGGCAGGCCCGCCACCAGATCCCGGTAGTCGTCTTCCAGGTCGTGGACCTGATGCATCAGAGCCCTGTCCCGGTGGACGTCGTCCGCCAGCTTCTCCAGGCGGCGTTCGATCGCCCGCAGGTAGCGGTGGAGGTCGGGAAGCCGCCGGTAGGTCGTCTCCGTCACGAAGCCCGTGTGGATCAGCGCTTTGAGCTGGTCTTCGATGTCGGCGACGATGTCGGGCGGACCCGACAGCCTGTTCTGGACGGTATGCCAGACCCCCAGCACCTTCTCGACCCGGGTCACCGTTTCCCACGTCACGGAGTAGAGGTCGGACCTGACCTGGTCGAGCAGGGCCGTGAAGGAGAGCTCATCCCACACCGGGCCCTTGGCGTCGGCGATGAGCTTGTCGGCCGCGCAGGCGACGCAGTCGTCGAACAGCGCCGGCGCGCCCCCGTGAGGGCTCCGCGACAGCGACAGTTTCTCCGACGTCGACAGGCCGCGCAGGATCTGCTTCGCCGGTGAGACCACGTTCAGCAGGACCAGGCGCCGGGTCCCGGTCCACATCGCGCGTTCCTGTTCCTCCGCGGTCTCGTACATGCGGACGGAGACCGAAGTCCCGTGGTCGGTCAGGGCCGGGTAGGCCTTGAGGCGGCCCTGTTCGAAGACCTTCGGCAGCGTCCCGATGGTCCACTTCGTGATGCCCGCCTGTTCCAGGGTGTCGGCGGCCTCCGACAGGGTCTCGCGGATCTTGGGGGCCAGGCGCCGCTTGAGGCCCTGGAGGTCCTTGTCCTCGGCGACGGTGTGGCGTTTGTCGTCCACGACCCTGTATGTCACCCGGAGGTGGTCGGGCAGGTTGTCGAGGTTCCAGGCGTCCCGGGGCACCCGCACCCCGGTCTGGCGGAACAGCTCCCGCTCCACGGCGTCGAGCAGGGGCTCGCTGCCGGGCTGGACCTCGGCCAGCACCGCCTTCGCGTAGTTCGGGGCGGGGACGAAGTTGCGCCGGATGTGCTTGGGCAGCGACCGGATCAAGGCCGTCACCAGCTCTTCGCGCAGGCCCGGGATCTGCCAGTCGAGGCCCGTGTCGGTCACCTGGTTCAGGACCGACAGCGGCACGTGGACGGTCACGCCGTCGGCCTCGGTGCCCGGTTCGAACTGGTAGGTCAGCTTCATCCGGTGGCCGCCCTGCCGGACGGCGTCGGGGTAGTCGCGGGCCGAGACGCCGGAGTTCTCGTTGACCAGCATCTCTGGGGTGAAGGTCAGCGACTCCTTGTCGGGCTCCTTCTTCCACCACGAGTCGAAGTGGGCGCCCGAGACCACGTCTGACGGGATCCGCTGGTCGTAGAAGTCGAACAGGGTCTCGTCGTCGACCACGATGTCGCGGCGGCGGGCCTTCTCCTCCAGTTCGGCGGCCTCGGCGAGGAGTTTGCGGTTCTCGTGGAAGAAGCGGTGGTGGGTTCGCCAGTCGCCCTCGACCAGGGCGTTGCGGATGAACAGCTCGCGGGAGAGTTCGGGGTCGATGCGGCCGTAGTTGACCTTGCGTTCGGTCACGATCGGGACGCCGTACAGGGTGACCTTCTCCAAGGCCACCACGGCGGCCTGGTCCTTCTCCCAGTGCGGTTCGCTGTAGGTGCGTTTGACCAGGTGCTGGGCCAGCGGCTCGACCCAGGCCGGTTCGATCTTGGCGTTGACCCTCGCCCACAGGCGGGAGGTCTCCACCAGTTCGGCCGACATGACCCACTGCGGCTGCTGCCTCGCGAGGGCGGAGCCGGGGAAGATGGCGAAGCGGGCGTTGCGGGCGCCGATGTATTCGGTCATCGGGCGGCGGCCGCCGGGCTGGTCCTTCTTGGCGACGTCCTTCACGCCGATGTGGGACAGCAGACCGGCCAGCAGCGACAGGTGGACGCGCTGCGGGTCGGCGTCGGCGGTGTTGAGGACGACGCCCAGGGTGCGGGCGACCGAGCGGAGCTGGGAGTCGATGTCCTGCCATTCGCGGACGCGCAGGTAGTTCAGATACTCCGCCTTGCACAGCCGGCGGAACGCGCTCGATGACAGTTCCTTCTGCTGTTCGCGCAGGTAGCGCCACAGGTTCAGGTAGGTCATGAAGTCGGATTCCTTGTCGGCGAACCGACGGTGCTTCTCGTCGGCGGCCTGCTGTTTCTCGGCCGGTCTCTCGCGCGGGTCCTGGATCGACAGCGCGGCGGCGATGATCATCACTTCGCGGGCGCAGCCGTTGGTCTGGGCCTCCAGGACCATGCGGGCCAGGCGGGGGTCGACCGGGAGCTGGGCGAGTTTGCGGCCCGTCGCGGTCAGGCCTGAGTCGTCGAGGGCGCCGAGTTCCTGGAGCAGGTTCACGCCGTCTTTGATCTGGCGCTGGTCGGGCGGTTCGACGAACGGGAAGGCGGCGATGTCGCCGAGGCCCAGGCTCGTCATCTGGAGGATGACGCTGGCCAGGTTGGTGCGCAGGATCTCGGGGTCGGTGAACTCCGGCCGTCCGATGAAATCCTCTTCGCTGTAGAGGCGGATGCAGATTCCGTCGCTCGTACGACCACACCGCCCCTTCCGCTGATTGGCCGACGCCTGGGAGATCGGTTCGATCGGCAGGCGCTGCACCTTCAGGCGGTGGCTGTAGCGGGAGATGCGGGCGGAGCCGGGGTCGATGACGTATTTGATGCCGGGAACCGTCAGCGAGGTCTCGGCGACGTTGGTCGACAGCACGATCCGGCGGCGCGTGTGCTGCTGGAAGACCAGGTGCTGCTCGGCGGCCGACAGGCGGGCGTAGAGGGGCAGCACCTCCTCGCGGCGGCCCTTCAGGGCGTCGGCGGTGTCGCGGATCTCACGTTCGCCGCTGAGGAACACCAGGATGTCGCCCGGCCCTTCCCTGACCAGTTCGTCGACGGCCTCGACGATGGCCTGGATCTGGTCGTCCTGCTCGTCTTCGATCGGGCGGTAGCGGACCTCGACCGGGTAGGTGCGGCCGCTGACCTCGACGATCGGGGCGTCGTTGAAATGACGCGAGAAGCGTTCGGGGTCGATGGTGGCCGAGGTGATGATGACCTTGAGGTCGGGGCGCTTCGGCAGCAGCTGTTTCAGGTAGCCGAGGATGAAGTCGATGTTGAGGCTGCGCTCGTGGGCCTCGTCGATGATGAGGGTGTCGTACTGGCTGAGGAAGCGGTCGGTCTGCATCTCGGCCAGCAGGATGCCGTCGGTCATCAGTTTGACCAGCGTGTTGTCGCTCGACTTGTCGGTGAACCTGACCTTGTAGCCGACCGCCTCGCCCAGTTCGATCTTGAGCTCTTCGGCGATGCGCTCGGCGACGGTGCGGGCGGCGAGGCGGCGGGGCTGGGTGTGGCCGATCTGGCCCTGCACGCCCCGCCCGAGTTCGAGGCAGATCTTGGGGAGCTGGGTGGTCTTGCCCGAACCCGTCTCCCCCGCGACGATCACGACCTGGTGGTCGCGGACGGCTTCGAGCAGGTCGTCCCTGCGCTGGCTGACGGGCAGCTGCGCGGGGTAGGTGATCGGCGGCAGCGCCGCCCGGCGGGCGGCCACCCGTGTTTCGGCGGCCTCGACCTCGCCGGACAGCTCGGTGAGAATCTTCTGGCGGGCCTTGGGGTCGCGTACCTTGCGCACGCCGTCGACGCGGCGGCGCAACCGGCGCTGGTCGCGCAACATGAGGCCGGACAGGCGGGTCTGGAGATCGGAGAGCGTGTTCATCCCATCTTTAAGGATAGGCAGCGCGCCCAGGCCTCCGGCCACTGGTTTTAGCCGGCGTACTTGTACCCCACGTTCCGGACCGTGACAATGCGGGTCGCATGGCGGCCCAGCTTGCGTCGCAGTCTCAGGATGTGGACGTCGACCGTCCGCGCCCCCGCGTCGTCATAGCGGTCCCAGACGGCGGCGAGGAGCTGGCGGCGGTTGTAGACCCGGCCCGGAGCCGCGGCCAGATAGTCGAGGAGCTCGAACTCGCGGTAGGTCAGGTCGATCTCCTCGCCGTCGGCGACGACGGTGCGGCTGTCGCGGTCGATCTGGACCTCTCGCTGGGTCTGGGACTGCGGAACCTTACCCGTCGCACCGACGAGGTAGCCGACGACGACGAGCGACGCGCCCGTCTCGGGGACGGGGATGACACCCAGCACGGCGCCTTCGCCGGGTTCGGCTCCGGCTCCTGCGAGGTCGCGCTGGCGAGCCATGAGATCGATGACAGTCGCATGGGTCATGGTCGTCCCCTTTCCTAGTAGTTGAGGGAAACAATACCACCTATACAAGTAGGAATTAAGGGTTAAGACTGACCGTCTTTCTATGGGGTAGCACGGGGCCCGTGAAGACGATCGCTGTAGTCGCGCATCAGAAGAAGACGCTCGGCGGGGGTCTCGACCGGCTCCGGTCGCTGCTGGCCGAGCACCACGACGGTGAACTGCTCTGGTACGAGGTCCCGAAGAGCAAGAAGGCGCCCAAGGCGGCCAAGGAGGCTCTCAAGAAGGGAGCCGAACTGGTCTTCGTGTGGGGCGGCGACGGGACCGTGCAGCGCTGCGTCGACGTGCTGGCCGGTTCGAAGGCGGAGGTCGCCATCCTGCCCGCCGGGACGGCCAACCTGCTCGCCCACAATCTGGGCGTGCCCGCCGACCTCGACGAGGCCGTCCGGATCGGGTTCCACGGGCGGCGCGAGCGGCTCGACCTCGGCAAGCTCAACGGGGAGCACTTCGCCGTGATGGCCGGGGCCGGGTTCGACGCCGAGATGATCGCGGACGCCGACCGGGGCCTCAAGGAGCGGATGGGCAAGCTCGCCTACTGGTGGACGGGGCTGCGGCACGCCGGTTCCAGCGTCGTGGCGACCACCGTCGACCTCGACGGCGAGCGCTGGTTCGAGGGCGACGCGAGCTGCGTGCTGTTCGGGAACGTCGGTACGGTCGGCGGCGGCATCGAGGCGTTCGACGACGCCAAGCCCGACGACGGGTGGCTGGAGGTCGGCGTGTCCACGGCCAAGGGGCCGATCGAGTGGGCCAGGACCCTCAGCCAGATGTCGTCGGGGAGGTCGGACGAGTCGCCGTTCCTCCGGATCACCCGGGCCAAGAAGGTGACGGTCCGGTTCGCGGTGCCGACCACGTACGAGATGGACGGCGGCGCCCGGGGCAAGGCGCTCAAACTCAAGGTGAAGATCGTCCCCAAGGCGATCACCTTCTGCGTCCCGGACGCGGCCCCCTTCGCGAAGAGCGCCTGACGGAACAAGGTCCCGGCCGATTCCACCGGCCGGGACCTGGGGTAATAAGGGACCGGCCGGTTCCGTCCGGCCGGATCCCGGGGTCAGCCCCGCATGCGCCGCGAGGTGGCGGACGTCCGCCGCGACGGCGTCGCCGCCCGGCGCGTGGTGCCGCCCGCCGACTTGGTGGTGCGGCGCGCGGTCGAACGCGTGGTGCCGCCGTTCCCCGAGGCCCCGGTCGAGCGGGTCGTGCCCGTGCGCGAACGGGAGGTCGTCCCCGTCGAACGGGAGGTGGTTCCCGTCGAACGGCTCGCGGGGGTCTTGGAGGCTCCGTTCGAGCGGGCCGCCGAGGTCCGCGAGGTCCCGGTCGAACGGGCCGCCGACGTCTTGGCAGTCCCGTTCGAACGCGCGGCCGAGGTCCGAGAAGTACCGGTCGAGCGAGCCGCCGCGGTCCGCGAGGTACCCGTCGAGCGGGCCGTCGAAGTCCGGGAGGTCCCGGTCGAGCGAGCCGCCGGAGTCCGCGTGGTTCCCGTCGAGCGGGCGCCGGTGGTGCGCGACGTGGTCGAACGGCCGGCGGTCGAACGGCTCGCCGGCGTTCGCGAGGTGCCCGTCGAGCGGGCGCCGGTGGTGCGCGACGTGGTCGTGCGGCCGGTCGTGCTCCTCGACGTACCGGTGGAAGCCGCCTTGCGCCCACCCGTGGCGGTCGTCCGGGACGAACTGCGGTTCGGGGTGGTCTTCGTGGTGGCCCTGCGTGCGGCGCTGCGGGTGGCGCCCGTGGTGGCGCGGGCGGTGCGGGGCCTCGACGAGGCGGCAGTGGTGCGGCGCGCGCCGGTGCGGGAAGTGGTGCGGGACGACGGCATCGCCATCATCTCCGCGGCCAGGGCGCCGCCGATGATGCCCGCCTCGTTCAGCAGCTTGGCCGGGACGACCTTGGTACGCAGGTCGACCATCGGCATGAACTTGTCGCTCTTCTTGCTGATTCCGCCGCCGACGACCATCAGGGCGGGGCTGAAGAGCATTTCCATGTGGCGCAGGTACTGGCCGATGCGCTTGGCGTATTTGTCCCATGACATGTCGCGTTTGTCGCGGGCGGCGTCGGACGCCCTCGACTCGGCTTCCTTACCCTTGAGTTCGATATGACCGAACTCGGTGTTGGGCACCAGCTTGCCGCCCATGAAGAGCGCACTGCCGATGCCGGTGCCGATGGTGAGGACCAGGACGACGCCCTGGTTGTTCTTTCCGGCGCCGAAGGCCATCTCCGCCATGCCGGCGGCGTCGGCGTCGTTGATGACCATGACGCTCTTGAGCTTCTTGCCGAAGAGCTTCTGCGCGTTGACGCCGATCCACGACTTGTCGACGTTCGCGGCCGAGCGGATCTCTCCGTCGACCACCACCCCCGGGAAGGTGACGCCTACCGGGCCGGTCCACTTGAAGTGGTCGACGAGCTGGGACACGACCTCCGCGATCGCCTTCGGCGTGGCCGGCTGCGGGGTCGGAATTCGGAGGCGCTCCGCCATGAGTTCGCCCGTTTTCGTGTCAACGGGCGCTCCCTTGATTCCGGAGCCGCCGATGTCGATGCCGAGAACGTTCATACTCGGAGCGTTACCCGGAAGTAACACCCTCATTCCCCCATACCAGCGCCTCCGGCTCGGGTAACGGACGCCACGCGGTCGGTCGCGTCCGGTTTCGCGGAAAAACGCGGGACGTGATTTTCTCGCTGAGCACGAGGTTTCCGATGACCACGCGGTTGGTCGCTCCACCTTCCCCCGGGGCGCGCGCCTCCCGTGCATGGTCGGCCGATTCCGGGAACGGGCTTGACCATCCCAAGAGAGAACCGCCGGGCGCCGACCCGGCGGTTCTCCCAGCGGTTCTCCTGATGGAGGCGTTAGACGTACACCCCGAACTCCCAGAGCGAGTAGCCCCACGGTGTGCCGCGCTGCGTCATCTCCACGCGGACGTATCGGGCGGTCGCCGTCAGGTTCAGGCTGTCGAAGCCGCCGTCACCCGTCGTGGTCGCGAACGACTCGGTCCACGTGGTTCCGTTGGTGCTGGTCAGGATCTTGTACGACTTCCCGAACGCCCCTTCCCAGCCCAGCTGCACGTGCTTGACCGCCTGGTTGGAACCCAGGTCGACCTGGATCCACTGCGGGTCGGCCCACTCGCTGGCCCAGCGCGAGGTGTAGCTGCCGTCGGTCGCCCGCGCGGGGTTGAACGGGCCGCCGTCGCCGGTCGCCTGGAAGGTCGACGCGGTGGTGGTCTTGCCGACGGCCACGTTGGTGCCGGGAGCCGTCGGCGGCGTGACGCGGAACGACTTCGTCTCGATGCCGACGTTGCCGTGGCCGTCGTAGGCGTAGACGTAGACCTTCCAGACGCCCATGGCCTGCGGCGCCGTCACCGAGAAGCGGCCCGGGGCCGTCTCGGTGAAGCGCACGTGGTCGAAGCCGCGGTTCCCGTTGACGTGCTTGTTGGAGAACATCAGGTTGTAGCGGATCAGGTCGCCGTTCGGGTCGGTCGTGCCGGTCTCCACGACGAACTGCGAGCCCGCAGGGACGGCCGTCTGGTTCTGGACCGTCATGGAGTTGATCTCCGGCGGGGTGTTCGCCGACGCGGTGCCGGTGTAGGCCCGCTTCAGCGAGTGGTAGCCGTGCCTGCGCCAGCCGCCCGTGTAGGTGTTGAGCCAGACGCCGCCGAAGTCGTTCTCCAGGCCGTAGTGGAACTGGGTGGCGCCCAGCGCCACGCCCGTGTGGTTGTGGATGGCGTCGTAGCTGGCGGTGTACATGTCGCGCTTCTGCAGGTCGGTCGGCTCGGTCGGCACCCCGTTGACGTCGTTGGGCACCTCCCACTCGCCGTCGGGGCCCGCCTCGGTGACGATGTAGGGCTTGGTGTAGTTGCCGGCGATCCAGTCGGTGCGGACCGTGTGGATCGCGCCGTAGGAGTTGACCGCCAGCAGGTCGAGGGCGGGCGAGTGGGCCTTGTAGTAGGTCCAGGCGAAGGTGTAGGCGTCCGTCGAGGTCACCGGGTGGTTGGGGTCGGCGGCCTTGATGGCCACGGCCACCTCGTTGACGAACTGGGCGTAGGCGATCCGGCGCGCCTCGACCGTGGCGGCCGGGAGCCCGTGGTCCTGCATGGTGAGGATGACCTCGTTGCCGACGTCCCACATCAAGACGCCCTGGCGGCCCTTCAGCGCGTTCACCCGGGCCACGATCTCGGCCTTCACGGCGGTCTTGTACGCCGTGTCGTTCACGTAGTCGGTCCCCTGGTTGAGCCAGTGGCCGACGATCACCTTCATGCCGTGCTGGGCGGCCTTGTCGAGCAGGGCCGGGGTGGCGTCGTCCACGCCCCAGATGCGGATCGTGTTGACGCCCATGTTCTTCAGGTCACGGATGTAGCCGTCGGCGGCGCCCTGCGGCGGGCCGTACGTGATGCCCTTGACCTCCCACGGCTGGCCGTTCACCTGGAGCTGCCAGTTGCCCTGGGTGCCGGTGACGCGGACGACCGAGGGCCCGGCCGGGGTGGCGGGGTCGGTCAGCGGCGCGGGGTTGCCGCCGGTCTGGCGGGCGACCTGGACCCAGTCGACGCTCAGCACGCCCCCCGGCGTGGTCGCGGCCGTCGGGGTCGTCTGACCGGCCAGCGCGTTCGGCAGCGAGCCGCCGATGGCCAGGTCGAGGCGCAGGTAGAAGCCATGGTGAATGGCCGCCTGCCAGGCCGCCACGCCGACCTGGGACTCCCTGATGACCCAGGTCTGCCGGCCGTCGAGGTAGAACCTGATCTCCTCGTCGGACTTGGTGCGGTCGATGATCTGCGTGTACTCGTGGTAGCCGGTCTGGCATCCCGTACACGAGGCGAAACCGCTGGTCCGGCCGTCGTACTCGTTGCAGACGCCCTGCGGCGCGGTGCCGCAGTGGAGGGTCTGGGCGAGCTGGCTACGGCCGTTGACGTTGGTCATGATGTCGGTCTCGCCGACACCGGGCCAGTTGGTGTAGCTGCCACGGTAGGCGGCTCCGGTGGCACGGAAGCCGGGCCAGTAGCCGAGGGCGCCCGCGACGTCGGGCTGCTTGAGCCGGGCGCTGAACCGCAGCATCGAGCCGGGCTGCGGGGCGAAGTCGGTGCGCTGGGTCTCGACGCGACCGGAGGTCCAGGCTCCCGCCCCGTCCCTGAGCGCCTTGATCTCCAGGAAGCCCTGGCCGTTGAGGGCGACGTTCGCCGTGGAGGCGCTCATCGTCTCGACCTCGCCGGTGCCCCAGTTGGCGGCGCCGCCGGGGTACTGGGTGCCGGTGCGCAGGAGCCAGTTGGCCGCCGACGGTGAGGTGCCGGTGGCGCCGGTGAAGTCGTCACGCCAGACCTCGGTCCAGTCGCCGGGCTCGGGCTCCTCCGGTTCCTGGGTTCCGCCGCCCGAGTAGACGGCCATCTCCCAGAGGCTGTAGCCCCAGCCGGAGTTGCGGGCGGTGCCGTGCATGCGGATGTAGCGTCCGGTCCCGCTGACGTTGACGGTCTGGGTGCCGCCGGTGCCTGTCGTGGTGCTGTGGAGGTCGGTCCAGGTCGAGCCGTTGGTGCTCGACTGGATCTTGTACGCGGTCGCGTACGCCCCCTCCCAGGTCAGCACCACCTTGCAGACCGGCAGCGCCGAACCCAGGTCGACCTGGAGCCACTGCGGGTCGCTGTAGGCGCTGGACCAGCGGGTGGCCGCCGAGCCGTCGAACGCGGCGCTCGCGGGGGTGCCGGCGTTCTCCAGGCTGGAGGCCGTCGCGGTCTTGCCCTGGGCGACGTTGGCCGTGCCGCAGGTGCCGCCCGGGTCGGTGGTCCCACCGGGGCCGAAGACCTGGAACTCCCAGAGCGAGTAGCCGTAGCCGGTGCCGCGCTGGGTGCCGTGGAGGCGGACGTACCGCCCCGAACCCGTCACGGGCAGCGTCTGCACGCCTCCCGTTCCGGTCGTGGTCGAGTAGATGTTGGTCCAGGTCGTGCCGTTGTCGCTGGTCTGGATGGTGAAGGCGCGGCCGTAGGCGGACTCCCAGTGGAGGACGACCTGGTTGATCTGCTTGGTGGAGCCGAGGTCGGCCTGGATCCACTGCGGGTCGCTGAAGTTGGACGCCCAGCGGGTGGTCAGGTCGCCGTCGAAGGCGGCGCCGGGGACGAAGGCTCCGCCCTCGGAGGAGGAGGCGGTGGCGGGCTTGCCCTGCGAGATCGGCGGGTCGGCGGCCGCCGCCGGCGGGGTGACGGCCAGCCCGGTCGCGAGGAGCGCGACCAGAGTGGCGATGAACAGACCTAAGCGGGACACGGCCGCTCCTTGGGGGGTGAAGGGGCTTCACGGTTGGAGAGCGCTCTCCAAATCAAGAGACTCGCTTGGGCGGCTGACAGGTGTCAAGGGCCCAATCCCCCTCGGGGAAACACCCCGGAAACACCTGGAGGGCCCGAAGGGGTGGATAGACGCAGGTGGAGAGCGCTCTCCACCTGCTTGGACCGATACCGGAAACATCCGCATTGACCAGCAGTAATTCCGAATCTGACGACGCCCGGACCGGTTCCGGGCTGTCAAGTGCCCGGCGGGAATCGGGGGTGAAACTGCAGGCCGTTACCACGACGTCATGAAACGTAATGAAATATCGCCTTTTCCTTGACCCCTCCAAAAACGCGTCCATAGCCTCACAGGAGGGCGTAGTGGGAGCGCTCCCAAATCGTCGCGGGGAGCGCGGGTTCGTGCTGTCCGCCGCGAATCCGCCCCGAAGCAGGGCCTCTACGAATCCGGAGCAATCTGTTGACCAGTCTCTCCCCGGCCAAGCAGGCACTTCTCGCTCGAAGGCTGCGACGCCGGACCGTGGCCGAGACCATCGCCCCGCGTTCTCCCGAGGTCGCTCCACCTCTGTCCCACGCGCAGGAACGCCTGTGGTTCCTGGAGCACTACCGGGCCGGGACGACGGCGTACATGATCCCCTTCACCGTCCGCCTCTCGGGCGCCCTCGACGAGAGCGCCTTCGCGGCCGCGGTGACGGAGGTGTCGCGGCGGCACGAGAGCCTGCGCATGCGCTTCCTCGCCTCGGACGACGGGATCCCCGAGGTGGTCGTCGACGAGGAGCCGTCGACCGAGTTCAGGTCGGTCGAGGCGGCGTCCGAGCAGGCGGCCCAGGAGCTGATCACCGCGGCCCTCTCCCGCCCCTTCGACCTGTCGGCCGGGGGGCTGCTCCGGGTTCTTCTCGTACGACTCGCTCCCGACGACCACGTCCTGCTGATGGCCGCCCACCACGCGGTGACCGACGGCTGGTCGGGCGAGATCCTGCTGCGCGAACTGCTGACCCTGCACGCGGGCGACGCGCTCGACCCGCTGCCGATCCAGTACGGCGACTACGCCCTGTGGGAACGCACCCGCGACCACAGGGGCGACCTCGCCTACTGGAGGGCGCGGCTGGCCGGGGTGCCGCCGCTGGAGCTGCCGCTCGACCTGCCCCGCCCGGCCGAGCAGACGACCACCGGGCGAGGCCATCGCTTCCAGCTGGACCCCGACCTGCTGACCCGGTTCACCGACCGGGGCGTGACGCCCTACATGGTCATGCTGGCCGCGCTCCAGATCACCCTCGGCAAGTGGTCGGGGCAGCGCGACTTCGCCGTCGGCTCCCCCGTGAGCGGACGCCCCCTCCCCGAACTCGAAGCCCTCGCCGGCATGTTCGTCAACACCCTTCCCCTGCGGGCCGACCTGTCCGGCGATCCGTCGTTCGAGGACCTCCTGCTACGGGTCCGGGACTCCTGCCTGGACGCCTACGCCCACCAGGAGGTGCCGTTCGACAAGCTGGTCGGCGAGCTGAAGGTCGAACGCGACGTGAGCCGGTCGGCGGTGTTCCAGGTCCTGCTGGCGGTGCAGAACTACGAGCCGCCGGGTGACCACGGGCTGAAGGTGTCCGCGTTCCACCCGGAGGTGACGGTCAGCCGCTTCGACCTGGCCTTCTACCTGTGGCAGGGCGACGGCCTGGTCATCTACAACCCCGACCTGTTCCGGCCGGAGACCGTCACCCGGCTGACCGAGTCGCTGACGGCCGTCCTGCGCACCGCGCCCGCGACGCCGCTGTCG
Source organism: Herbidospora mongoliensis (assembly GCF_001570545.1). GTDB lineage: Bacteria > Actinomycetota > Actinomycetes > Streptosporangiales > Streptosporangiaceae > Herbidospora > Herbidospora mongoliensis. The sequence continues at coordinate 644,469 of NZ_BBXD01000011.1, forward strand.
CAGGTGGCCTGGGTTCCCGACGCCGCCCAGGTGCTGGCCCTCGGCGTCGCCGCCCCGGCCGAGCCGCTTCCCGCGCGGCTGCTGCACGAGCTGCTCCCGGTCAGCGACGCCCCGGCGGTGGTGTTCGGGGGCGATGTGGTGACGTACCGGGAACTGGACCTTCAGGCCAACCGGATGGCCCACCGGCTCCACTCTTCGGGTGTACGCCCCGGCGACCGGGTGGCGGTCTGCCTCGAACAGTCGACCGGCCTGGCGGTCGCGCTCCTCGGGGTGCTGAAGGCCGGGGCCGCCTATGTGCCGCTCGACCCGGAGCAGCCGGACGACCGGCTGGCCTACCTGATCGCCGACTCGGGCGTCCGCGTCTCGATCACCGGACGCGGGTTGCCCGGCGACACCGTCGAGATCGCCGCGACCGCCGGTTCCCACGACGCTCTTCCGCCCCACCCGCCGGTCACCGGGGTGACGCCCGACGACCTCGCCTACGTGATCTACACCTCGGGGACGACCGGCCGCCCCAAGGGCGTGGCGGTGCAGCACCGGGAGGTGCTGACCTACCTCTCCGGGGTGCGGGAGCGGTTCGGGATCCAGGACGGGAAGGTCTTCGCGCTGCCGCAGTCGCTGGCCTTCGACTTCGGGGTGACGATCTTCTACCTGTCGCTGATGACAGGAGGCACCCTGCACCTGATCCCGCCGAAGTCCACCGATCCGTGGCCGGTCCGCCCCGACTACCTGAAGATGACGCCCTCGCACCTGGCGGCGCTGGACGTCGAGCTCCCGAAGGAGCTGCTCATCCTGGGCGGCGAGGCGTCGACCATCGGCTGGGCCAGTGAGCTGGCAGAACACTGCAGGGTGATCAACCACTACGGCCCCACCGAGGCCACTGTGGGCGTGACGACCTTCGAGGTCCCGGCCGGCCTGACCGGGCAGGCGACCCTGCCGATCGGCAGGCCGCTGCCGGGCGCGCGGGTCTACGTCCTCGACGAGCACATGCGGCCGGTCCCGGCCGGGGTGACGGGTGAGATCTTCCTCGGCGGCGACCGGCTGGCGCGCGGCTACCTCGGCAAGCCCGCGCTCACGGCGGAGAAGTTCGTGCCCGACCCGTTCGGGCCTCCCGGGTCCCGCGTCTACCGGACCGGCGACCTGGGGCGGTGGACCGGCGACGGGGTGCTGCAGTTCCTCGGCCGGCGCGACCTGCAGGTCAAGATCCGCGGCTACCGGGTCGAGCTGAGCGAGGTCGAGACGGTGCTCGCCGAGCATCCCGGCGTGCTCCAGGCCGTGGTGGAGCTGCGCGACCAGCGGTTGGTCGCCTATCTGGTCGGCGACGACATCCCGGCCGCCGACGTGCGGACCTGGGCGAAGACCAGGCTCCCCGACTACATGGTCCCGGCCCGGTGGGTGTGGCTCGACGCCCTGCCGCTCAAGTCCCACGGCAAGGTCGACCGCGCGGCGCTGCCCTCGGCCGACGAGCCCCCGGCGACCGGCCTGGTCGAGCCGGAGACGGAGGCCGAGACCACGATCGCCGCGATCTGGGCCTCGGTGCTGGGCCTGGAACGGGTCGGCGTGACCGACGACTTCTTCGACCTCGGCGGGCATTCGCTGCTCGCCATGCAGGTCGTGGCCCGGATGCGTAAAGCCGACCATCCCATCACCCTGATGCAGCTGTTCACCCACCCGACCGTGCGCGACCTGGCCCGGTCGGCTCCCGGTTCCGGCGGGCTGCTGCACCGGCTCACTCCGTCGCGGACGGTGACGGCCTCCCTGGTCTGCGCGCCCTACGGCGGCGGCAGCGCGGTCATCTTCAAGCCGCTGGCCGACGCGATGCCCGCCGACTGGGCGTTGCACTCACTCGCCGTCCCCGGCAACGAGCTCGGCGAAGAACCCCGCCCGTTCGAGGAGGTCGCCGAGCAGGCCGCCGCCGAGATCCTCGCCACCGTCGAGGGCCGGATCGTCCTGTACGGCCACTGCGGCGCGGGCACCACCCTCGTCGCCTCCATAGCCCGCAGGCTCGAAGCGTCGGGGCGCCCGGCCGAGGCCGTCTACCTGGGCGGGGTGTTCCCCTTCACCCGGCCGAAGGGGTTGTTCGCCCGGCTCGGCGAGTGGCTGGAGGACCACGGCGGCGACCAGTCCCGCATCAACGGCCTGGTCGCCTCGGGCCTGGACGTCGCCGAGTTCGACCAGGCCGAACTGGAGCTCATCGTCAAAAACAGGCGGCTCGGCACCCGGGAGGCGGAGCGCTACTTCGCCCGCCTCTTCGAAGAGGGCGCGCCCCCGCTGTCGGCCCCGGTGATCGCGGTGGCCGGGGAACGCGACCCGGTCATGGAGTTCTACCAGGAGCGCTATCGGGAGTGGCACTGCCTGTCCCAGGTGACCGCGTGTGTGGTCCTGGACGAGGCGGCGCACTACTTCCTGAAATATCGGGCCGAAGAACTCGCCGCCATCGTGACCACCGTCCACACCGACCTGACCGAGACCCCGGACCTGGACGAATCCCCGACGTGGTGGGTCGAGGGCGTCTCCCGCGTCACCCCGGAGAAAGCCGAAGACACCCCGCCGGACCAACCGGCGGGACTGCCCGGCTCCAGCGGGCCCGCGCCCAGCATGCGGCGGTTCCTGGTGCTCGCCGCCGGTCAGCTCGTCTCGATGACCGGTTCGGCGCTCACCGAGTTCGCCATTCCGCTCTGGATCTATCTGGAGACCGGTTCACTCGCCAACTTCGCGCTGTTCTCGGTTCTCGGGCTCCTGCCGGGACTGCTCACCGCGCCCCTCGCGGGAACCGTCGTCGACCGGTTCAGCCGGCGGGCGGTGCTGATGTGCGCGGACATCGCCGCCGGGAGCTCGCAGCTCGCGCTGGGAATCCTCGTCTGGACTGGAACCATAGAAATCTGGCATATCTACCCGCTGCTCGTGACACTCTCGGTCGCGCTCACCTTCCAGCGGGTCGCCTACGCCTCCGCCATTCCGCAGCTGGTCCCGAAGCGGTTCCTCGGACACGCCAACGGGGTCGTCGGGATGGCCACTGGGGTCGCTCAGCTCGTGGTGCCGCTGGTCGCGGCGGGGCTGCTGGCCGTGGTCGGGCTCGGCGGGATCCTGCTGATCGACGTCGTCAGCTACACCGTCGCGATCCTGGTGCTGGCCGCCGTGCGGTTCCCGAAGACCATGGCGTGGCAGCGGCGCGAGACCGTGCTCAAGGAGATGGCCGAAGGGTTCCGCTACACGTGGGGCCACCTGGGCATCCGGCGGATGCTGCTGTTCTTCGCGGTGGTCAACCTGTTCATGTCGCCGCTGTTCCTGCTGGTCTCGCCGCTGGTGCTCAGCTTCGGCGAGATGGGCGACGTCGGGCGGGTGACCTTCTTCGGCGGGCTCGGGGTGTTCCTCGGCGGCCTCGCCATGACGTTCTGGGGCGGGCCGCGGCGGCTCAGGCTGCGGGGCCAGTTGCTGGCGACGCTGGCGCTGGCCTGTTTCGCGCTGGTCATCGGGGTGCGCGAGAACCTGGTCGTGATCGCCGTCGGCGTGTTCGGGATGTTCGCCTCGTTGACCCTACTGAACGGGATATACAACACGATCATCCAGGTCAAGGTTCCCCAGCGGTTCCACGGCCGGGTCTTCGCACTGAACCAGCTTGTGGCCTTTTCGACACTGCCGATCGGATATGGGCTTATCGCCCCATATGGAACTGCGGTTTTCGAACCGTTGATGGCGGATGACGGTGCTTTGGCCAGCACAATTGGGGTGATCATCGGAACCGGGGACGGGCGTGGGATCGCTCTCATGTACGTCCTGTTCGCGCTGGTCATGGCAGCCACGGTCATCATCGGGACGCGAATGCGGCGGATATGGAATTTCGATCTGGAGGTTCCGGACGCCATCCCCGACGATGTGCTGGGGTTCGCGGCGCTTCACGCGCGCCGTGAACCCGCCTCAAGGAAAACGCGCAGCACGGAGGAAAAGTGAACGAAGAGCGGGTCATGCGGCTCTGGAGCGACATTCTCGGGGTCCCGGTCACGTCCCCGGACGACGACTTCTTCGATCTCGGCGGTCAGTCGCTCGCGATGGTGCAGTTCTTAGCCCGGGTGGAGAGCGACTTCGGCGTCGTGCTGCCGATCGAGGTGCTGTTCGCGGACGACCTGACCGCGTCCGGGGCGGCACAGGCGATCCAGGAGATCCTCGACGAGGAGGGCGAGGACGTCGACGCGCTGCTCGCCGAGGTCGACGCCCTGCCGGCCGGGGAGATCAAGGCGCTCACGGGAGACCGCACGTGGCACGAGTGATCATGTCCACGCACGGCAGCCACGGTGACGTGCTGCCGTTCGTGGCCCTCGGGCGAGCCTTACGCGACCGCGGTCACAAGGTCGAACTGCTCACCCACGCGCCGTTCCGGGGTCTGGCCGAACGCGAGGGCCTGGAGTTCACGGCGATCGACACGGCCGAGGCGTACGAGGCGAACCTTTCGGACACTCCCCCGCTGCTGGGGGCGGGCCTCCGGCGGTGGCGGGCGTACTACGAGGCCAACGGGCTGTTCGAGCAGATCGCGTTCGAGACGCGGCTCGCGTTGGAACGATACGTTCCCGGCGAGACCATCCTGGTGGGACGGCACACCACCGCCATCTCGACCCTGTTCGCGGCCGAGGCGCTCGACGCCCCGGCGGCGTGGGTGGCGGTGACGCCGATCCAGTACATGTCGGAGCGCGGCATCGCGCACACCTACGCCAAGACGATGGCCGACCACCTCGACGATCTCCGCAAGGGGATCGGGCTGCCGCCCGTGAAGGACTGGGCCGCCTGGTTCGCGTCGGCGCACCTCGACGTGGCGCTCTGGCCCTCCTGGTTCGACCAGGCGGGGACTCCCGCGCCCAAGCGGGTCAGGCTCACCGGCGCGCCGCTCGGGGACTCCTCCAGCGACCACGAACTGCCGGCCGAAGCCGAGGAACTGCTCGACCAGGACGCCGTCCTGGTCACCGGCGGCACCGGGCGGATGTTGCACGACCGGTTCTACGAGGTCGCGATCGAGGCCTGCCGGGCGGTCGGGCGGCCCGCGCTGCTGGCCGTGCGGCACCGCGATCTCGTGCCGGAGACGCTGCCCGACGGGATGCGCTGGTTTCCGGGGCTGCCGTTCGCGCAGGTCGTACCGCGAGTGGGGGCGATCCTGCACCACGGCGGGATCGGCACCCTGATCCGGGCGGCCACCTCGGGCACACCCCAGGTCGTCCTGGCCCACGGGTTCGACCGGGCCGAGAACGGCGCACGCGTCGCGGCGGCCGGGCTGGGGTCGTGGCTGCCCGAGCAGCGGTGGTCCGCGGAAGAGGCGGCGGCGCTGCTGAAAGCGGCGCTGACCGGGCCGCGCGTCCAGGTGCCCGCCGACGGCGGGCTCGGCGCGGCGGCCGAAGCCATCGAGGGGCTGGCCGGAAGCTCCACGCCCTACTCGGCCAGACATCTGCTCACCCGGGAGGAGCGCCTGGCGCTCGCCCGACGACTGCGTTCAGGAGAGACCGCATGACGCCGGCCCAGTTACGCGCCTGGTTCCTCCAGCAGTTCGACCCGGAGGACGCGGCCTTCAACCTGCACCGGGTGCGGATGCTGACCGGGCCGCTCGATCCGGTCGCCCTCGAAGGGGCGCTGACCGCGCTGGCCCGGCGGCACGAGACCCTGCGGACCCGCTTCCCCGCCGTCGACGGACGGCCGGTGCTCGTCGTCGAACCGGCCGCGCCGGTCGAGGTGGAGTGGCTGCGGGCCTCGTCCGTGGAGGAGGCGGAGAAGCTCGTCGCCGAGCGGACCAACCGGCCGTTCGACCTCGTCTCCGACCTGCCGTTCCGGGTGTCGGTGGTCGGGCTCGCCCCCGAGCGGCACGTGCTGGTGCTGGTGACGCACCACATCATCGCCGACGGCTGGTCGCTGGACGTGATCATGGAAGACCTGGCGACCTTCTACGGCGGCGGCGAACCCGACCCGCTGCAGGTCACCGCCCGGGAGCACGCCGAACAGGCGCCGGAGATCGACCCGAAGGAGCTGGCGTACTGGCGGGAGCGCCTGGCCGACCCGCCGACCCTGGAGCTGCCCGCCGACCGGCCCCGCCCGGCCGAGCGCCTCGGGCACGGCGACGAGATCGCGTTCCGGCTCCCGGCGCCGCTGGTCTCCCGGCTCTCCGAGGTGGCCCGCACCTCGCGCTGCACGTTGTTCGCGCTGCTGCTGGCGGCCTACCAGGTGCTGCTGTCGCGGCACTCCGGCCAGGACGACGTGACCGTCGGCGTCCCCGACGGCGGGCGGGACACCGAGGAGGCGCACGCGCTGGTGGCGGGCCTGTCGGGGATGCTGGTGCTGCGCGGCGACCTGTCCGGCGATCCGCCGTTCCAGAAGTTCCTGCGCGGCACGATGGCCGCCCTGCTGGGGGCGCTGTCGCGGCGGCGGGTCCCGTTCGAGCGGCTCGTCGAGGAGCTCGACATCGGCCGCGACCTCAGCGTCACGCCGTTCTACCAGACCACGCTCACCCTGCACCCGGGCGAGCTGGAGCGCGAACAGCACTTCTCCGGGCTGACGGCGACCCCCTTCCCGCACGGGTGGAAGTGGGTGGGCTGCGACATCGCGGTCGACGTCTTCTGGGCCGGCGACGACAGCGGGGACCTGGTGACCGTGGTCCGCTACGACACCGACCTGTTCGACGAGCCGACCGTGCAGGCTCTGTTCGAACGCTTCCTGGTGCTGCTGCACGGCATCGCCGACGACCCGGCGCTGCCGCTCTCGCGGCTCCCCCTCATGACCCCCGACGAGCGGGAGAAGCTCGTCACCACCTGGAACGCGACCGCGCGGCCGATCCCGGCGCCGCTGCCCCGGCTGTTCGCCGACCAGGTGGCCCGCACCCCCGACGCGATCGCCTTCTCCGACGGCGAGGACGTGCTGACCTACGGCGAACTCGACCTGGCCGCGAGCCGGATCGCCGGGCGGCTCGGCGACCGGCGGGGCTCGGTCGTCGCGGTGTGCGTCGACCGGTCGGTGCGGGTGCTGCCCGCGCTGCTGGGCGTGATGCGGTCGGGGGCGGCGTACCTGCCGATCGACCCGGACAACCCGCCGGCCCGTATCCAGTACATGCTGGAGGACTCCGGCGCGGTGGCGGTGCTGGCCGACGAGGGTCCGGCCGAGCGGCTGCCCGACGGCGTCGAGGTCGTGCTGGTCTCCGAGGCGCTGCGGGCCGAGCCGGTCGGCGGGTTCCCGCCGGGGCCGGACGACCACGCGTACACGCTCTACACCTCCGGCTCCACCGGGCGGCCCAAGGGCGTCGTCATCCGGCATTCGGCGCTGGCGAACTTCCTGGCCGGGATGGCCGACCTGCTCGGGAACGAGCCGGGACAGGTCTGGCTGGTGCTGTCGTCGGTCTCGTTCGACATCTCGGCGCTGGAGCTCTACCTGCCGCTCATCGGCGGTGGCACGGCCGTCATCGCCGGGCGGGACGTCGCGGTCGACGGCGCGGCCCAGATCAAGCTGATCCAGGACGCCGGGATCACCCACATCCAGTCGACGCCGTCCGGCTGGCGGGTGCTCATCGAGGCCGGGTTCGCCGACGCCGCGATCACCGGGCTGGTCGGCGGCGAGGCGCTGCCCGAGGAGCTGTCGCGCGAGCTGCGGCCGAGGCTCGGCCGCCTGGTCAACGTGTACGGCCCCACGGAGACCACCATCTGGTCGACGACCTGGGAGGTCCCGGAAACCGGCCAGGAGCCCCGGATCGGGCGGCCGATCGCCAACACCACGTGCCACATCGCCGACCGGGCCGGTGGGGTCGCGCCGACGTTCGTGGCCGGGGAGCTGCTGATCGGCGGGGCCGGGGTGGCCGACGGCTACCACGGCCGGCCCGAGCTGACCGCCGAGCGGTTCGTCGAGTTCGAGGGTGAGCGCGTCTACCGGACCGGTGACCGGGCCCGGTGGGGGTTCGACGGGAACCTGGAGTTCCTCGGGCGGATGGACAACCAGGTCAAGGTCCGTGGCTTCCGGGTCGAACCGGGCGAGGTCGAGGCGGCGATCCTCACGTGTCCCGGCGTCGACCACGCGGCGGTGACCGCGCGGGGCGACATCCTCGTCGGCTACATCGTCGGCTCGGCCGACCTCGGTGACCTGCGGAATCATCTGGAGACGACGCTTCCGGCGTACATGATGCCGGCGCTCTGGAGCCGCCTGGCCGCGATGCCGATGACCATCAGCGGCAAGGTCGACCGCAAGGCGCTGCCCGACCCGGTGGCCGAGCGGGGCGCGGAGTTCGTCGAGCCCCGGACCGACGCCGAACGCCTGGTGGCCGACATCTGGCAGGAGGTCCTCGGCCTCGACCGGGTCGGCGCGCTGGACGACTTCTTCGCCGTCGGCGGTCACTCGCTGATCGCGGTGCGGGTGGCGGCGCGCATCCGGGCGATCATCGACCTCGATGTGCCGATCCGTTACCTGTTCCTGCGCCGGACGGTCGAAGAGCTGGCCAGGACCATCGAGGACCTGCTGACGGAGGAGCTCGACGCGCTCAGCGACGAGGAGGCCGAGCGTTTGGTGGATTGACAGGGCGGGTCCCGGATCCCTTCAATGGAGAGCGCTCTCCAACCCACCTAGTCGTGGAGGGATCTGTGGACTTCGTCCGGCTGTTGTCCGGGTCGTCGGTATGGCGGACCGCTTCGGAACCTCTGCTCGGGTTACCCGAACTCGTCATGTCCGACGGCCCGGTCGGGGTGCGCGGCCCCGGCTGGGACGAGCGGAACACCTCGCTCGTCCTGCCCTCCCCGACCGCGTTGGCGGCGACCTGGGATCTCGCTCTCGTCCGCGACCTCGGCACCCTCCTCGGCACGGAGGCCCGCCGCAAGGGCGTCGACGTGCTGCTGGCGCCCAACCTCAACCTGCACCGCTCCCCGCTGGGCGGACGGCACTTCGAGTGCTTCTCCGAGGACCCCCTGCTGACGGGGCTGATCGGGGCGGCCTACATCACCGGAGTGCAGTCGCGCGGCGTGGCGGCCACCGCGAAGCACTACGTGGGCAACGAGGCCGAGACCGAACGGATGACCTACGACTCGATCATCGCCGCACGCGTGCTGCGGGAGGTCTACCTCGCCCCGTTCGAGGTGGCGGTGGCGGCCGGGGTGTGGGTGGTGATGTCGGCCTACAACCAGGTCAACGGCGCCCTGATGACGGAGAACGCCCTGCTGCGCGACCCTCTCAAGACGGAGTGGGGCTTCGACGGGCTGGTGGTGTCCGACTGGGGCGGCGTCCGCTCGACCGAGCCCGCGGCCCTGTCCGGCCAGGACCTGGCGATGCCGGGGCCCAACGACTTCTGGGGCGAACCGCTCCGCGAGGCCGTCCACAACGGAGCGGTCCCCGAAGCGGTCGTCCACGACAAGATCGCCCGCCTGCGGCTCTTGGCCGAACGCGTTCACGGCACGGGCCCGGCCGCCGGCGAGCCGATCGAGGCGGCGATGCCGCTGACCTACGGCATGGCGTTGGCCGAGAGGGTGCAGCGGGCCCGGGGCGGGATTCCGTCGGAAACGACCGAGCCGGTGCCCGCGTGCGACTCGCAGGTGGGTGATCCTTCGGAGCCGGCGTTGCTTCGGCGGGTGGTGGCCGACTCCTGTGTGCTGCTCAAGAACGACGACGGGCTGTTGCCGCTGGCCAAGCCCCGGATCGCGGTCATCGGGGCGCATGCGGCGCGGACCCGGATCCAGGGCGGCGGGAGTGCGGGCGTCTATCCCTCGGGGGTCGTCCCGATTCTCGACGGGCTCAGGGAGGTCGCGCCTGACCTGGTCTACGCGCCGGGGGTCGACATCCACGACGGGCCCACCCCGGTCGACGACGTCTGGGTGCGGATGCTGGGCGACGACGGTGAGGAGCTGTTCGTCGAGGACCGGCGGACCGGGTGGCTGCCGGAGCCCTCCGTCGTGGAGGGCACGAGGACGGTTGAGGTCAGCTCCTTCCTACGTCCCGAAATTTCGGGACATTGGCGGCTGTCCATCGCCGGATGGGGACGGCTGACCCTCTCCGTGAACGGGCAGCGGATCCTCGACACCGACGTCCCCTGCGACAGCGACGATCCCGCCACCGTCCACCTGAAACCGCCCTTCCGGCACGCCTTCGTGTGGCTGGAGGAAGGGGCCGAGGTGCTCGTCACGGGGACCAGGGCCATCGAGCCGCACACCGGGCGCGCGTGCGTGCTGGCCGCCGATCCGCCCAGGATCGACGATGACGCGGCCATCCAGCAGGCGGTCGACGCCGCCAGGAACGCCGACGTCGCGATCGTCGTCGTCGGGACCACCGAGGAGATCGAGGGCGAGGCCCGCGACCGCACCGGCCTCGGTCTTCCGGGCCGGCAGGACGACCTGGTCAAGGCCGTGGCCGCCGTGCAGAAGACGGTGGTCGTGGTCAACTCGGGCGGCCCGGTCGCGATGCCGTGGCGGGACGACGCCGGCGCGCTGCTCCTGTGCTGGTTCCCCGGCCAGGAGGGCGGTCACGGCGTCGCCGACGTCCTGACGGGGCGGCGGGAGCCGGGCGGCAGGCTGCCGACGACCTGGAGCGACGTCCCGGTCGTCGAGGCCGCGCCGGTCGACGGGCAGGTGCTCTACGCCGAGGGCCTGGAAGTCGGTCATCGTGGCTGGCTGACCAGCGACCGCTCCCCCAGTTACTGGTTCGGCCACGGCCTGGGCTACACGACGTGGTCCTACGAGAGTCTCGCGGCCGAAGACGGACGCGTCCGGGTCAGGGTCAGGAACACCGGTGACCGGCCGGGGCGGGAGGTCGTCCAGGTCTACCTCTCCAAACCGGGGTCGGGGGTCGGCCGTCCTCATCGGTGGCTGGCGGGGTTCGCGGTCGTCCACGCCTCGCCCGGGGAGGCCGCCGAAGCGGAGATGGCGCTGCCCAGGAGGGCTTTCCAGCACTGGGGGGATGGCGGGTGGCGTACAGAGGAAGGGGACTTCGTGGTGCACGCCGGGCGCTCGGTGGTCGATCTGCGGCTTAAATGTGTTGCGTCCCCTTCGGCATGACCGGTATTCCTAGGGGCCTACGGAAAGGAGGAATCGATCATGAACGCAATCTGTGTGCCCGGTTCCTCCCGACCAGGCGAGGAGTGAGCGGGCACTTCCGCTAAGGAAACCCATGCTCGAAATCCGGTCCCTGACGGGCCGTCACGAACTCGACCTCTTCCGTACCTTCCCCTCGTCGCTGAACGCGGAGTTCGACGCCGACCTCGAGGCCGGCCGCCGCCGCCTCGACTGGATGTGGCTCGCGCTCCGCGACGGCGCGCCCGTCGCGCGGGTGGCGTGGTGGCGTCGTAACGACAGTGAGAAACCCCTGCTCATGGACGTCTTCGACCTCGAATCCCCCGAGGTCGGCCAGGCGTTGCTGGAACACGCCGTCCCCCGGGTCGCCGAGGGCGCCCCGCCGCCGTTCCTGCGGTTCGTGCCGCCCGACTGGCGCGACCACGACACGACCTGGCTGGAGACCCTGGAGAAGACGGGCGCCAGGCCCCTGGTCGAACGGCTCCGGCTGGAATGGCGCCCCGGCACGCCCATCGCGCCGACCACGCTGGAGTTCCGGGAACCGGCGGGCCGCGACGAACTCGTCGGCCTGATGACCCTGGTCACCGAGGGCAGCCTCGACGCCCACACCCAGTCGGACCTGAAGACGATGAGCCCGCGGGAGCAGGCCGAGTTCCAGTACGACGACGAACTGGCCCTCTATGGCACCCCGCGCGAGTGGTGGCGGGTCGCACTGGTCGACGGCGAGCCCGCCGGGTTCGTCATCCCGGCCAGGAACTCCTACAACCCGATCATCGCCTACATCGGCGTCGTCCCGGCGCACCGGGGGAAGGGCGTGGTCGGCGAGCTCCTCGCCGAGGGGACCCGGATCCTGGCCGCCGAGGACGTCCCGAGGATCCGCGCCGCCACCGACGTGACCAACGTCCCGATGGCCCGCGCCTTCGCCAAGGGCGGATACCTCACCATCGAACACCAGGTCGACATGATCTGGGAGCGACCTTTGTGAACTGCGTGTTTCCGGCACGGTATTGACAAGGTGAGATGACACGGCCCACTCTGCCTTGGAGAGCGCTCTCCATCACCCCCTTCTTGCCGAGGAGACGCCGTGCATCCACGAATACGCCTGAGCCTGATCATCGCCACCCTCGTGGCGACGATCGCGGCCGGGCTTGCGGTCATCGCACCCGCGATGGCCGCCGACGCCCTCATCTCCCAGAACCGTCCCGCCACCGCCTCGTCGAACGAGGGCGGCGGCTACGCCGCCGGGGCCGCGTTCGACGGGAACACCGGCACCCGCTGGGCCAGTGCCTTCAGCGACCCCCAGTGGATCCAGGTCGACCTGGGCGGCAGTGCCACGATCTCCCAGGTGGTCTTGCAGTGGGAGGGCGCCTACGGGAAGTCCTTCAAGATCCAGACCTCGGCCGCGAGCGGCGGGCCGTACACGGACATCTACTCCACCACCACCGGCGCGGGCGGCACGCAGACGCTCAACGTGACCGGATCGGGGCGTTATGTCCGCCTCTACGGCACCCAGCGCGGCACCGGCTACGGCTACTCGCTGTGGGAGTTCAAGATCTACGGCACGGGCGGCTCCGGCCAGCAGCCGATCCCGAGCCCGACCTTCACCGACGAGGTGACCCACCACGAGTTCCAGGCCAACTGCAGCCTGACCCAGAACCGCCCGGACGACCCGATCGTCTACCCGAACCTGCCGGGTGCCTCCCACATGCACTCGTTCGTCGGCAACGTCACGACCAACGCGGCCAGCAACCAGGCCTCGCTGCTCGCCGGCGGCACGTCGTGCACCAACCCGCACGACCGGTCGGCCTACTGGTTCCCGAGCTTCTACAAGAACGACCAGCTCGTCGCCCCGGTCGGCAACCAGGTCATCTACTACAAGTCGGGCATCAACGAATACTGGCGGGTCCAGTCGTTCCCGCAGGGCCTGCGCTTCGTCGTCGGCAGCCCGACCGCCACGCTCGCCGAGTTCCGCGACTCCCCCGGCCGGGTCGAGGGCTTCGAGTGCGGCGACCTGTCCTTCCAGTGGGACATCCCGGCCAACTGCCCGGCGGGCAGCCAGGTCAACGTCCGCTACCAGGCCCCGAGCTGCTGGGACGGCGTGAACCTCGACAGCGCCAACCACAAGTCCCACATGGCCTACCCGGTCGGCGGCTACTGCCCGGCGACCCACCCGGTGGCCGTGCCGATGCTGGAATTCAAGATCGCCTTCCCGGCGAGCGGAGACCTGTCGAACGCCAGGCTGTCGAGTGGCCGCGGCTACTCGTGGCACTACGACTTCTTCAACGCCTGGGACAACCCGGCCATCCTGGCCGCGCTGGTCCGCCACTGCATCAACGGCGGCCTCCAGTGCAACCCGCGCGGCTACGACCTCTACAAGCCCCACCGAGGAGCGGCCCTGACGGAGAACTTCGAACTCCCGTAACCCACCAGCTCCCGGCCCGGCGCGGCCGGGAGCCCCCGTGAAAGATTCAACAGACACAAGCTTCTTCTCTGTACGGCTACCGCCAAGCTTGGGCGATCCGCGCGCGAGGCGTTCAATAGCCGGAATGCAGGAGGTTTTCGTCGGCCGCCAAGCCGAGCTCGACTGGCTGGCGACCACCGGAGCACACGTGGTGGGCATCGACGGCGAACCGGGCATCGGCAAGACGGCGCTGGCCCGCCGGTTCGCCGCGACCCAGGACCGCCCGGTCTTCTGGGCCACCGCCGACGAACACGAACCGGAACTGGCCTGGGAAGGCCCCGAGCCGGTGTTCCGCAACTGCGTCGTGGTGCTCGACGACGCCCACTGGGCCGACCGCGACCAGCTCACGGCGCTGCGGCTGACGATCCGGCGGCTGCCCAACGTCTTCGTGGTGGTCGTCGGCGATCTGGCCGCCCTGGGCGACGCCTGGCGGCGGCTGCTCAACGAGCGGGTCACGCTGCCCGGCCTGCGGCCTCAGGAGCTGATCCGGCTGGCCTCGCTGTGCGACCATCCGGGGCTGTCGGCGGCCGGGGCGGCCCGCCTCTTCGACCACACCGGCGGCCATCCCCTGCACGCCCGCCATCTGCTCGACGAACTCGACCCGCACACCCTCGCCTACGGGCCCGGCCCGCTGCCCGCGCCCCGATCGTTCGCCGCGACCGTCCGCGAGCGGCTGCGCGGATGTCCTCCCGAGGTCAGAACCCTGCTGGAGGCCGGGTCGGTGCTGGGCCGGCGCTTTCCGGGCGACTCGGACGCGGCCGTCGCGACGGGGCTGGTGCGGCGTACCGGAAAAGGACTCGAGTTCACCAGCGCCCTGGTCCGCAGCGTGCTCTACCACGACATCCCCGAAGCCCGCCGCAGAGCCCTGCACGCCGCCCAGACCTCACTGCGCCACCGGATCGCCGCGGCCGATCCGCCCGACGAGGCCCTGGCTGCCGAGATCGCGGTGGAGGCGATCCGGCTGCAGCGCGATTCGCGCACCCAGGAGGCGGCGGTGCTGCTGGCGGGCTCACTGCCGCTCACCGACGACCGGGGGTTCCGGCTCGTCGCGCTGGAGGCGATGCTCGTCGCGGGCGACCTGGCCAGGACCCTGCCGTTCCGCGACTGGCTGGCCGCCGGCTCCGGACGATGGGCCCGTTATGTGTACGGCTACCAGACGCTCCTCATGGGTCAGGTGGACGAGGCCCGGACCCTGTTGCGGGAGGCGCTCTCCGACGAGGGCGAGGGCCCCGACGATCTCGACGCCCGGATCGCCACCCAGCTCGCCATCATCGGTGTCGTCACCGTCTCCTACCCCGACATGATCACCTTCGGTTCCCGGGCCGTGGACGGCGCGAAGGAGCCGTGGGTGGCCGCGTTCGCCTGGTTCGCCAAGGCCCTGGGCCTGGCCGTCGCCGGACGCGCCCCCGAGGCCCTGGAGTTCCTCGCCTCCGCCGACGCCCCCGGCGCACCGTCCGGGCTCGACGGGCTGGTGGCCCGCGGCATGATCCGCCTGTGGCGGGACGACCTCGACGGCGCCTGCGCCGACCTGCGGCTGGCCGTCCACCGCGCCGCCGACGGCGAACCGCTGCGGGTCGGCCAGGCCCTGGGCTTCCTCGGCGAGGCCCTCTACCGGCGCGGCGACCTGGCCGAGGCGGTGCTGCACACCGAACTCGCCGTCGCCGACGCCCAGGACAACGAGCGGATCTGGGACTACGCCATGCTGCACGCCCAGGCCGCCTACCCCCTGGCCGCCATGGGCGAATGGGCCCGCGCGGGCGCCCACGCCGAGGAGTCGGCCCGCTGGGCCAGGGCCACCGGCATCCCCGCCGCCCGCGTGTACGCCGCCGCGGCCGCCATCGCCATCGCACGGGCCCGCGACGACCCTTCGTGGGCGCTCCAGGCGTCCGGGGAACTGGCCGGGATCTATCCGGCCGGCGAACCCGGCACCCACCTGCTCGGGCCGGTCCGGGAGGAGGCGCTGGCCCAGCTCGGCAAGCCGGGCGAGCCGCCGGACTTCCCGGGGGGCCTGGGCCGTTTCCGCGCCGCCGGGCGGATCGCGATGGCGCACGGCGACCACGACCGGGCGCTGACCTGCTTCGCCCAGGCCCGGGTGCACGCCCACCCGTTCCCGTTGGAACGCGCGGTCATCGACCTGCTCGTGGGCCGATGTCACCTGCTCCGAGGACGGCGGAAGGCGGCGGAGAGGATGTTGCGGGGGGCGTACCGGGAGTTCGAGAGGATCGGCGCCCGTGCCTACCAGAACCTGGCGCGCGGCGCCGCGCACGACGCGGGCCTCACCGTCGACGAACCCGCGCGCCCCTTCGACGACCTCACCCCCGCGGAACGCACGGTCGCCGGGCTGGCCTGCGACGGCCTGACCAACCGGGAGATAGCCGACAAGCTCGTGGTCAGCGTCAAAACCGTGGAATTCCACCTCGGGCACGTGTTCCGGCGGCTCGACATCACCTCGCGGCGGGAACTGCGGGACCTGGGGTCGGGCCCCGGAATCCCTGGGGTCGCACCCTGAAGCCGGGAGCCGTCCGCCCCGCCTACCCTCGCGCCATGCTGCGCAAAGCGATCATCATGATCATCACAGCGGCCGTGGTCATGACCCCGATGACCGCCGACGCCCACCGTCAGCCGACGAACGGCTTCGCGAAGTGGGGCCCGTGGAACCAGAAACTCCCGCGCCACGTGCCGCTGGCCCCGAACTCGCAGGCCATCGTGAACAACATCAAACTCGACAAGGAGCAGAACTACGGAAGCTGGGCCATCAACACCGACGAGTACTCCGCCCCCATCTACACCGTCGGCCGCCACACCCCCCGCAAGCAGTGGCGCTTCTCCGACTGCCTCGACCTCCCGCACCTGGCCCCGGTCATCGCCGATTCGCTGCGGTCGGTGCCGACGCCGTCAGACCTGATCGTGTCGAAGGGCACCGACGCGTCGGTGGCCATCTACCAGCCGTCGACCGACACCTACTGGGACTTCTGGCGCGCCGAGAAGGACGCCCTGGGCAACTGGTCGGCCTGCTGGGGCGGGAAGATCGAGAACTATTCGCGCAACCCCGGCATCTTCGACAACCCGCTGGGCGCGACGGCCACAGGCCTCCCGTTCGGGGCCTTCACGATCCGCATCGAGGAACTCCAGCGCGGATACATCGACCACGCCCTGAACATCGTGACCGTCCGCACCCGGACCGGCTGCAACAGCTGGCCTGCCACCCGGAACGACGGCTTCGTCGAGGGGGCCGACATCCCGTGTGAAGGCCAGCGGTTCCGGCTCGACCCGACGTTCGACATCTCGACCCTGACGTCACCGGCGGCCCGGACCATCGCGAAGGCGATGCAGGAATACGGCCTGATCATGACCGACAAGGGCGGCGCCCTGGTGACCTACGCCGAGGACCCCCGCCCCTACATGGCCCGCAACGGCGGCGTCGACCCCTACTTCAAACTGTTCGACCCGACGGACATCGTCACGCCCGACGGCCCGGAGAAGTACTTCGTCCTGTCGGAGATCCCGGTCGAACGCCTCCAGGCACTGCCGATCGACTACGGAAAACCGCGTCACTGACCCCCACGCAGCGGCTTCAGCCGGTGGTAGGCGGGTTCGTCTCCCGTGGTGACGCGCTCCCCGTCGGCCTCTATCCAGGCGTGGAAGGTGTACGGATCGGGCAGCACCCCGAAACACCAATCGACCCGGCGGCGCAGAAAGCCCGCCCACAGAACGGTGGCCAGCGAGATCTGCAGGCACGCCGCGCGACCGGGAAACCAGCCGGCGGCCCGGCCCACTTCGGCCACCATCCGCCGGGCCCGGACGGAGTCGAGCGCCGGCCTCCCCCGGCCCGCGCGCAGGGCGACGCGGTGCGCGACCTTGAACGGCAACAGCAGCAGGACCGCCGCCACGACGAGAAAGCCCACCGCGATCAGTTGTGGACGCCCCGGCACCTCGGCCGCGATCGGCACGGCCACCGGTTCGGGAACCCGCCGAATGCCGGGCGGCACCACGCCGTCGGCGAAGGACAGCCCGGCCTCGCGCAGGTCGTTCAGCAGGGTGTCGACGTCGGCCCGCAGCCGGTCGCCAGGGACGGCCGGATAGCGGGAGGCCAACGCGGTGACCGCGTCGTCGCGGGTGCCGCCGGCGCTCAGCACGCTCCAGGTCACCAGGCCGGGCGGGTTGAGCACGTGACACTCACCAGAGCGGACATCGACGAGGACGAGCCCCCGCTCGTCGTCGAGCAGGTGATAGATCATCTCCGCAGCCACACCTCAAGGGCCACCAGCCGCCCGAGCGCGCTCAGCGGGACCCGCGCACCCGCGTTCAACCGGGTGAGCGTCGCCGCGACGGCGGCCGGGTCGATCACGCCGAGATCGGCCAGCCGGGAATCGCGCAGCAGCGCGGAGATCTCCGGCCGGGCCGCGCGGGCGCCCGCGTACTCCTCGGCCTGGTAGGCGCCCTTGGTTTTGCGGGTCAGCACCGCTTCGGGGACCAGCCCGGCGAGCGTGTCGGCCAGCCGGGGCTTGGCCCTGGCCGGGTCGGGGTCCGGCTCCGGTCCGTCGAGCACCGCGCCGACGACCGCGTCGTCGAGATAGGGGGCGTGCACCGCCACCCCGAAGTGATCGCCCAGCGTGCGGAGGAACCGCTGCGCGGCGGCGGCAGAACGCAACGCCGCGAGCATCGCGTGCCGGGCCGGGGTCGTGCCGTCGGACAGCTTGCGGGCGGTGGCCGGGTCACCGGCGAGGTCGGCGAGGTCATTCCTGATCTGTGGGCTCAGCCATCCGGCGGCCTCGCCTGACACGCTCCACCAGCCGACCGCATCGGCCGCTCTTGGTGTGGTGGCGGTCTGGGGGCGCGTCAGGGAACGTGCCAGACCACGTAACGCCTGACCGTGGGAGGTGGCGGCGAGCCGGACCGCCCGGACCGCCAGGTCGAGCGCCGACGCCTGCCGCAACCGGCTCAGCTGTGCGCTGTGGGTCGCCCATTTCCGCAGCTCACCTCGCCTGACCAGAGTGGCGAGGTAGGAGGGCGGCGGCTGGAACAGCGCGTCGGAGCCCTCTCCGGTCAGATGGATCGGCGCTGCGGTCCGGTGGGCCCAGTCGAGGCGCAGCGCCGCCCGCCGATGGGCCAGCAGGCCGGGTGCGGGCCAGTCGAGTGCGGAGAGCTGCCATCCCGAGCCGATGCCCCGATAGGGCAACGTCTTCTCCTCCCCCGTCACCACGCTCAGCCTGATCCGGGCGCTCAGTTCCGCCGCCTGCCGGGCCGCGTCGAGGTCGGCGGCCGGTAGCTGCGGGTGGTGGTAGACGACCGCCTCGACCGGGCCGTGGGCGGCGGCGAGGAAGGCCAGGGACGTCGAGTCGATCCCGCCGCTGAAGTCGGCGGTCACGCCGGTTCCCCGCCGCCGGATCGCGTCCACCAGTGCCTCACGCAAGGGGCCGTGCGGGGCAGGGATCGTGGACTCGTACCGGCCGACATCGGTGAAGAAGGAACGGCCGATCGCCAGTGGAATGACATTCGGGCAGGCGATCTGAATGGCGGCCGTCAGAGGGTCGGGGGTGCGTGAATGGAGTGTGGCCAGCAAAGTGGCGTGATGGGCTATCAGGGTCTCGTGGCCGCGTACGGAGAAATGAAACGGGAACTGACCCGCGCGGTCGGAATGGACCTCGGCCCGGTCGGCGGTGACGACGACGCACGAATAGGCCCCGGCGAGTTCGCGCACAGGCGACGTGTGGAGTTCTCGTTCGGTCGCCAGCACATGGCCCAGGAAGACGACCCGCTCATGACCTCGGTCTACGGCTCTGAGCTGGGGTGATCCGTAGATTCTGACCGACTCCAGGTCGGGCCAGACGGGCTTGCCGGGGAGATCGGAACCCCCGTCGAGGCGGCCGTCGACGGTCTTCAGCAGAATGCCCGACTCACCAGTAGTAGTCGGAATTGGCGTCGGCGTTTCCGCTGGAGGAGTTGCCGCCGAACAAGTCGGTGACCCGGCCGAGGCGGATGAGGGCGGGCGGCTCATATTCGGGCTCCGGCGAAGGCGGTTCGGGCCTCTCTGCTGTCATGACGACCACCTGTGACGTGGGATACGGAAGAGACCAGAGTGACTCTAGCGAGAGTCAGCGGAGATGGCCGATGAGCCCGAGAATCAGCGCCCCATGGGCGGCGGCGTCCGGTTGGGCGAAGCGGAGTTCCATGTGACGGGTCCACGGTGAGCGTCTGAGTTCCTGTTCGCAGTCGGCGGCGACCAGGCGCAGGCCGGGGGCGAGCGGGCCGCCCAGCACGACCGCCTGGGTCTCCAGCGTGACGGCGCTCTCTCGCAGGGCGCGGGCCAGTTTCCGCGCGGCGGCGATGAGGGCCCAGCGGCAGTCGGGGTCGCCGTTCCTGGCGCGTTCGATGAGGTCGCCGATGGAGGCGGGCGGCTCCTCGCCCCGGGCCCGGGTGCTCACGTACATCCCCTCGAGCACCGCGGGGACGCTGATGTAACGTTCCAAACAGCCTCGTTTGCCACACCAGCAGTCGAGACCCACGGGCTCCACCGAGTGGTGGCCGATGCTGCCCGCGCGGCCGAGCGCGCCGCGGAGCATCCGGGGGCCGATGACCAGCCCGCCGAGCACGTGCTCGGCGATCTCCACGTAGAGCAGGGTCTCGAATGGATGATGGTAGGTCTGCTCGTTCAGCGCGCCCAGCCGGGCGTCCGCGTCGACCACCACCTTGACCGGGCCGAACCGCGCGGAGAGCCGGCGGTGCAGGTCGGGGGCGGCGAACCAGGGCGCGGGCGGCGACGGGGTCAGGTCGCGCGGGTCGACCGACCAGGGCACGGCCAGGCCCATGGTGGCGATGTCGCCTGGACCGCGGCCGATCGAGCCGACGAGATCGGCGACGGCCACCGCCGCGGCGTCGATCCAGGCGCCGCCGTCGCGCAGGCCCTGAGCGAGCGGGAGGAGCCGGACCTGGTCACGCGGCCAGTGGGGTAACCGCGCGGCCACCGTGACCTGGCGGGTGCCGACCTGTATCCCTACCGCCACCCCCTGCGCCGGCAGCAGGGCCACGGGTTCCTTCTTGCCGCCGTGGGCGATGCCGTCGTCCAGAAGCTTCTGCACCGCCGTGCTGACCGACGCGATGGACAGGCCGGTGCGTCGCGCGAGCTCGGTGCGCAGGCCGGAACGGCACATCAGAGCCCTGATGACCTGGAGAACGCTGTCGCTCCTGGTCTCCGGGTCGAGTAGGTCACGCGTCTCGTGCACGGGCACTCCGCCCCCGATTTCGAAATACGACTCGCGCCGCCTCGATCGTGACACAGCGGCTTCACATCGAAAAGCGATCACCGAACGCGGCCGAACCATAACCCAGCAGCCGAAAAGGGAAATTCCGGATATCGATGGACTGGCTATCGACACGTTGGGTAGTGTCGCATGCTCATAGGGTGATTATCTGCTTACTCGATGGGAATGCCGTGACCGGTCCGCTCCCCCGTGGTGTGCACGACCTGCTCGCGCGGTTCGCCGCCGTCATCGCCACCCGCCCGCCGCGCCGCGCGCTGCCCGCCATGCTGCTCGCGGGGCCCTCGGCGGGCAGGATCGTCGCCGAGGTCCGGGCGTCGCTGACCGGCGACCACGACCTCGTCCCCCACGCCCGCGTCACCGACGCCGACGCGACGGCGACGGCCGGGCTGGTGATCGCCGTCGCCGACCGGTTGCAGGCCTCGATGCCCGAGGGCGCCGGAACGCTGCGGCTGCCCCTGCTGCGCACCTGCCAGGCACTCTTCTCGCTGGAACCCGGCGACGCCGACGACCTGACCGCCCGGCGCGGAGAACTGCGCGACCGGCTCTACGAGAGGCTGGCGGCCCGGCGTCCTGCGCTCGGCCGGGCCCACGCCATCGCGACCGAGACCGGCTCGTGGCTGCTCGGATTCCCGCAGAACCTGGCCCAGGTCCTCCTGGCGACGCTCCCCCGGCTGGTCTACGGCGTGTGGTTGTCGCGGAGCCGGTCGCTGCGCTGGGTGGGCGGGATGCTGGGGCCGCGGAACCGGAGCTTCACGCGGGTCGCGCTGGAGGTCACCGGGAGCGGCGCCTCCGTCGAGGCGGCACTCGTGCAGCAGGTGCTGCTGACCGCGCTGCTCCGCGACCTCGACCGCGCCACCCGGCCGTCCCGATGGTGGGTGTACCGCCGCCGACGCCGCTGGTCGTTCGTCGTGCTGCTCGACGCGGTCGGCGGCGCGGGCTCGCCGTGCAAGGAGTTCCTCGACGCCTACGCGCAGGTCGCCGGGCCCGGCGTGCGGTCGCCGCTGCTGGTGCTGGGGGCGCTGGTGGCCGAGGACCCCTCGGTCGCGAAGCGGATCACGCCCGGCGAGGTCGCGGCCCGGTACGCCGCTTCCGATGACCTCGTGTACGTGGTCCCACTGGCCGAGGAGGACGACGACGGCGCGGCCCGGCGGTGGATCGAGACCAATCCCCGGGTGCGCACCCGGCCGGACAGCCGGTGGGACTACGTGCGGGTGGCCGCTCCCCTGGTGCTGCTCCTGACGGCCGGGGCGCTGGTGCCGGCGTACGCGTCGACCCCCTCGTCGTGCCGTGCGGTCGCGGGAGACGAGATCATCGGCGTCACTGACGGCGTCGAGTGCGACCTGGCGTCGCCCGGGGCCCAGGGCGACCTGCTGCGGGAGCTGGAGACGCTCGCCGAGACCCTCAACCAGGCCGTCGACCTGAGTAAGCCGTACCGGGACGTGGTCTTCTACGCCCCCGTCACGATCGCCGCCGGGTCGGGGAACACGACGTTGAACGGCATCCAGAGCCTGCGGGGGGCGCTCCTCGCGGTGGCCGAGGTCAACGCCCGCCCGGGTGTGCACCACATGCAGTTGCGGATCCTCATCGCCAACCCCGGCGACGCGTTCGGGCACGGCCCCGAGGTCACGGCGATGATCCTCGACCGGGCGCGGCTCGGCCGGATCGCCGCCGTCGTGGGCATCACCCAGAGCCGGCCCGCCTCGCTGGCCGCCGTGACCGCACTCAGCGACGGCAAGGTCCCGGTGATCGGCAGCTCGGTGACGGGCAGCGCGATGGTGGCCGGACCGGCGGCCCCGCTCCGCAACTTCCAGGTGTCGCCCTCGAACACCCAGATCGCACGGATCATGGCGGCCTTCGCCGGCGACCGGCCGCCGGTCATCGTCACCCACCCCGACGACCCGATCTTCAGCATCGACCTCGGCCACAAACTGGAGGCCCTGCTCGAACCGGGCCGGACGTCCCGCGTCCACTACGCGGAGAGCGGCCGGGGGCCCGGCGCCCGCGACGCGGCCCAGCAGATCTGCGAGCGGGCCCGGTCGGGCGGCTTCGTGATCTACGCCGGCCGCTCGGCCCGGCTCCAGGAACTGCTCGACGCGATGGGCGACCGGGAGGACTGCGCCCGCGCCGACGGGAGCCGGATCGGCTTCCTGACCGAGAGCCTGCCGAGCGGGTTCCTCGACGATCCCGGCGCGCTGGCCTCGCGCTATCCCTTCGCCACGTTCTCCTACCTGGCCTTCGACTCCTCGGCCGCGCCGAAGGCGGAGCGGCATCCCTTCGCCGCCGGTTTCACCGCCTTCTTCCGGAGTCACGACCTGCCGGGCTACCAGCCGAACGGCGACGCGGCGGGCGCCTACGACGCGGTGATGGTGGCCTCGCGGGCCGTCGACGAGGCGTTCGCCCTCAACGCCCCCGACGAGGACTTCCCCGCCAACGACGTCTACGGCTGGCTCTCGAGCTCCGGCGTCGAGGGCATGAACGGCGCCACCGGCGCCATCACGCTGAACCGCAACCACCGCTATCCGCCGGACAAGACCATCTTCATCCTGGGCGTCGACCCGGTCACCAGCGTCGCGCGGGTGCTGCTCGAATGCGGCCCCGGAGCCTGCCCGCCCGGCCGATAAGGTCCCGCGTTTGTTTCGTGTTGGTTTCGACCTCTTGACCGTCCACGCAAAACGGGTGTAATCACAGATAAAACAACACGCACCCAAGGACGAAACCAACATCATGTACGCCGAGGAGCGACAGCAGGAGATCCTGCGCCGGGCCCGCGCCGCCGGGCGGGTCGACGTGGTGACCCTGGCCGAGGAGTTCGCGGTCACCACCGAGACCGTGCGCCGTGACCTGACCGTCCTCGAGAAGGCGGGGGTGCTGCGGCGGGTGCACGGCGGGGCCATCCCCGTCGAGCGGCTCGGCTTCGAGCCCGCGCTGGCGGCTCGCGACGAGGTCATGACGTCCGAGAAGGAACGCATCGCCAAGGCCGCGATCGCCGAGCTCCCCCAGGACGGCGCGATCATCATCGACGCCGGGTCGACGACGCGGCGGCTGGCCCAGGAACTCCCCGCCGACCGCGAACTGACGGTGATCGTCAACTCCCCGCCGCTGGCCACGATCCTGGCCGCGCGGGCCAATCTGAACGTCATCATGATCGGCGGCCGGGTCCGCGGCCGGACGCTGGCCACCGTCGACGACTGGGCGCTGCGCCCGCTGGCCGACATCCACGTCGACGTGGCGTTCATGGGCGCCAACGGCATCTCCGTGGCCAAGGGCCTGACCACCCCCGACCCGGCCGAGGCCGCGATCAAGCGCGCGATGATCGCCTCCGCGCAGCGCAGCGTCCTGCTGGCCGACCACACCAAGTTCGCCGACACCTACCTGGCCCGATTCGCCTCGCTGTCCGAGATCGACGTCCTGATCACCGACAACGCCCTCGATCCCCAACTGGCCGCCGACCTGGCCCTCCACGGCCCAGAGGTGGTACGCGCATGATCCTCACGCTGACCCTCAACCCCAGCCTCGACCGCACCGTCGACATCCCCTCACTCGCGCGCGGCGAGGTCATCCGGGCCGCCGCCGCCCACCTCGACCCGGGCGGCAAGGGCGTCAACGTCTCCCGCGCCCTGCTGGCCAACAACGTCCGGTCCTGCGCCGTCGTCCCCTACGGCGGTGAGGAGGGGCGCAGGCTGATCGAGCTGCTCGACGTCGAGGGCATCGACATGGTCATGGTCCCGGTCGACGGAACCACACGTTCCAACATCACGCTCGCCGAACCCGACGGCACGGTGACCAAGGTCAACGAGCCCGGCGCCACGCTCACCCCTGCGGAGCTCGAGGAGATCGCGAACGCCGTCCTGAGCGCCGCGCACAGCGCGGACTGGGTGGTCGCGTCCGGGAGCCTGCCTCCTCAGGTTCCCTCCGATGTGTACGCCACCCTCTGCCGCCGCTTCCGGCAGGCCGGCATCAACGTGGCGATCGACACGAGCGGGCCCGCCCTGGTCGCGGCCGTCGCGGCGGGGCCGCGGCTGGTCAAACCCAACCGTGAGGAACTCGCCGAGGCCACCGGCTCCCCGATCGACACGGTCGGCGACGCCCTGGAGGCCGCGATGAAGCTCAGGGCGATGGGCGCGGAGACCGTACTGGCCAGTCTCGGGCGTGACGGCGCGCTGCTGGTCGAAGACGGGACCGTCTGGTTCGGCGAGTGCGCGGCGGAGGAGCCGCGCAGTTCCGTCGGGGCGGGCGACGCATTACTGGCCGGGTTCCTCGCCGCGGGAGCGCGCGGGAAGGCGGCCCTCGTCGAAGGGCTGGCCTGGGCGACCGCGGCGGTGCAGCTGCCGGGCAGCCGCATGCCGGGGCCCGGCGACATCAGACGTGATCGGGTGACCGTGGGCGAACCCGATCCCACACGGCCGCTGTCGGGGGGCTGATCGCGGCCCACGTTTTCCCCTCCCCTTTCCAACCCCCCGAGCTCCCCGGAAAGGAGCACACATGACCACCGACTACACCCCGCCTGTTGAAGGCACCGGGGTCAAGGCCACGATCCAGCGGTTCGGCGGCTATCTGGCCGGCATGATCATGCCGAACATCGCCGCTTTCATCGCCTGGGGTCTGATCACGGCCCTGTTCATCCCGTCGGGCTGGATCCCGAACGAGATGTTCGCGGCGCTGGTCGATCCGATGATCAAGGTGTTGCTGCCGGTCCTGATCGGTTACACCGGCGGGCGCATGGTGCACGGCCAGCGCGGCGCCGTCGTCGGCGCGGTCGCCACGATGGGCGTCGTGGTCGGCGCCGAGGTGCCGATGTTCCTCGGCGCGATGATCATCGGCCCGCTGGCCGCGTACCTGCTGAAGCTGTTCGACGACGCGGTCAAGGACCGCATCAAGGCCGGCTTCGAGATGCTCGTCGACAACTTCTCGGCGGGCATCATCGGCGGCGCGGTCGCGCTGCTGGGCGTCTGGGGCATCGGGCCGATCATCGAGAAGGTCACCGAGGTGGCGGGCGACGCCGCCAACTGGCTGATCAGCAACAACGTGCTGCCGCTGGCCTCGGTCGTCATCGAGCCGGCCAAGGTGCTGTTCCTGAACAACGCGATCAACCACGGCGTGCTCACGCCGCTGGGCG
This sequence comes from Herbidospora mongoliensis, assembly GCF_001570545.1. Taxonomy (GTDB): domain Bacteria; phylum Actinomycetota; class Actinomycetes; order Streptosporangiales; family Streptosporangiaceae; genus Herbidospora; species Herbidospora mongoliensis. Next base: position 670,311 of record NZ_BBXD01000011.1, read on the forward strand.
CCGCCGACGTCACCGAGACCGGCAAGTCGATCCTGTTCATGCTGGAGAGCAACCCCGGTCCGGGCCTGGGCCTGCTGCTGGCGTTCTTCTTCTTCGGCCCGCGCGCTCTGCGGCCGAGCGCCCCGGCGGCCATCATCATCCAGTTCTTCGGTGGCATCCACGAGATCTACTTCCCGTACGTGCTGATGAAGCCCCGCCTCATCCTCGCCATGATCGCCGGTGGCGCCTCCGGCATCCTCGTGTTCATCGCGACGGGCGCCGGTCTGCTGGCCTCCCCGGCTCCGGGCAGCATCTTCGCCTACCTGGCCGTTACCCCTCCGGGTGGCTACTTCGGCGTGCTGGCGGGCATCGTCGTCGCCACCGGCGTCACGTTCGTGGTCGCCTCGGCGCTTCTCGGCTTCGGCCGGGGCGAGAAGGAAGAGACCCCCGCAGAAGAGACATCCACCACTCCGCAGGAGGCGTAACCCTTATGGCCGGCATCGAGAGCGCGGCAATCAAGAAGATCGTCATCGCCTGTGACGCGGGCATGGGCAGCAGCGTGATGCTGGCCTCCACGCTCCGCAAGCAGCTCAAGGGTCAGGGCATCGAGGTGATCCACTCTCCCGTCGACCAGATCCCGGCCGACGCCGACGTGGTCGTCACCCACCAGGGCCTGGCCGCACGGGCCCGCAAGACGACGCCGCAGGGAGCGGTCCTGATCCCCTTCCAGGTGTTCATCGGCGACCCGGCGGTGACGAAGCTGGTCAACGCCATCAAGAACGGCGGAGTGGTCGGTGGCTGACATCCCGCTCGACCCCGGCGCCATAAAGCTCGACTGCGTGGCGAAGGACCGCGACGACGCGATCCGCCAGTGCGGCGAGCTGCTCGTGGCGGTCGGGGCGGCGGCGGAGCCGTACATCGGCGCGATGCTGGAACGCGAGCGGACGCTCTCCACCTATGTGGGGGAGGGCGTCGCGATCCCGCACGGCACTGCGGCGGCCAAAGAGGTCGTCCACCGCGACGCGGTGTGCGTGCTGCGCTTCCCCGGCGGCGTCGACTGGGACGGCGACCAGGTCAAACTGTGCGTCGGCATCGCCGCCAAGGGCGACGGCCACGTCCACCTGCTGGCCGAACTGGCCGAGATTCTCATGGACCCCGACGCGGCCGAGGCTCTGCGCGAGACGGCCGACGAGGCGGAGGTCCTCCGACTCCTCATGGAAGGAACAGAATGAAGGTCGCGCGTTTCCACGCGCCCGGCGACATCCGGGTCGAAGACGCCCCGGAGCCGGTGGCGGGTCCGGGCGAACTCCTGATCCGGGTACGCAACTGCTCCACCTGCGGCACCGACGCCAAGATCCTGAAGTTCGGCCACCACCACATCCGGCCGCCACGCGTCATGGGCCACGAGATCGCCGGCGAGGTCGTCACCGGAACGGGTGCATGGTCCACCGGCGACCGCGTGCAGATCATCGCCGCCGTCCCGTGCGGGGAGTGCGGCGAGTGCAAGCGCGGCCGGATGACGGTCTGCCCGAACCAGGAGTCGATGGGCTACCACTACGACGGCGGGTTCGCCGAGTACATGGTCGTCCCGGCGAAGGTCCTCGCGGTCGACGGCGTCAACCGGATCCCCGAGAACGTCGGCTTCGCCGAGGCCTCGGTCGCCGAACCGCTGGCCTGCGTGCTGAACGGCCAGGAGCTGGCCAGGGTCGGCCCCGGCGACGACGTGGTCGTGATCGGATCGGGTCCGATCGGCTGTCTTCATGTACGTCTGGCACGCGCCCGGGGAGCCAGGAGGGTCATCCTGGCCGACCTGAACCCCGACCGCCTGGAGATGGCCGCCGTCCTGGTCAACCCCGACGCCGCGCTGCACGGCGACGACGTGACCGAGGCGGTGCTGAAGCTGACCGAGGGCCGGGGCGCCGACGTGGTCATCACCGCCGCCGCCTCCGGGATCGCCCAGGAGCAGGCGCTCGGGATGGTCGCCCGGCAGGGCCGGATCAGCTTCTTCGGCGGTCTGCCGAAGGACAACCCGATCATCCGGCTCGATTCGAACCTCGTCCACTACCGGGAACTGACAATCGTCGGCGCGAACGGTTCGAGCCCCGCCCACAACCGGCAGGCCCTCGAACTCATCGCGACGGGCGCGGTGCCGGTGGCCGACCTCATCACCCACCGGCTGCCGCTCACCGACGTCCTCGAGGGGATCGACATCGTGATGCGCGGCGAGGCCATCAAAGTCACCGTGGAGCCGTGATGCCAGAGAGAACAGTGAAGGTGGCCGCCGCGACCGGCCTGCACGCCCGCCCGGCCAAGCTCTTCGTCCAGGCGGCGGCCGGGACCGGCGTCCCGGTGAAGATCCGGGTCGGCGACGGCAAGGCGGTCAGGGCCGACAGCATGCTGGGAGTGCTGTCTCTCGGGGCCGTCCACGGGACCGAGGTGACCCTGTCGGCCGAGGGCGACGGCGCGGACGCCGCCCTGTCGACCCTGGTCGAACTGCTGGAGCGCGACCTCGACGCCGAATGAATCACGCCGAGTGAATGATGAGGGGACGGCCGGGCGCCCATTCGGGGGGTGCCCGGCCGCACTTCGTATTGTCCGGCGGGGAGCGCGGGTCGTACAACCGCCGTTGCTCTTGACGATCCAGGCTGTTAGCGCTCACAGCGTCGACGAGATCAAGACCTACGTCGCCGCGTCGAACCGGGCGCCCTCTTGAAGGTCCACTCAACGACGCCGTGGCCGCGAACGCCAGACCTCTGAGGATCAGCCGCCGGATGGCGCAGGGCAACGTCGTGCTGGTCACGCTCCTGATCTACCGCAAGGGCTTGCTGTGGCCCGCAACCTCACTGGAGTCGTAGGTCCCCTGACATGGCGCAGGACCGCCGGCGGTCGAGGGGCCGAGGCCCTTGCGCTTGCCCGCCGGGCAGATATCCCGGCTGATGTCACCTCAGTGGCCCTGGACGTAGTAGTACACACGGGAGAAATCCCTGGATGCCAGGTCATCGCGGCGGATTCCGTAGATCAGATAGCCTCCGTCGCCCCACAGCATCCGCGCTTGCTCGTCCTCCGCGATCTGCAGCAGGGTCACCCATTCCTTGGCCTCCTCGATGAAGCCGGGATCCTCCCACCTCAGACCCGCCCGCTGGGCCCCGACCTCTTCGATGGAGGACTGGAAGGCCACCGAGTAGCCGCCGACGCGGTGGGTCGGCCATGGCTCCTGGGTTCTTTCGAATCGGTGCAGTTCGTCGGGGAACGGGTCGTTGTGCCACACCGCCTCATACGTCTGCTTGACACCGCCGAAAGCCTCCACCAGGTGGGGCTGGCAGCTCTCCGGCCAGGTGGCGACCATTTTCGCGGTCAGCGGGATCTCGGGTGCCTCCTCGGGGAGTTCCCGCGCCACCACCTCGGTTCCCGCCGGGAGGTACACCACGGCGCCGTCGCCGTCGTATTCGAAGACGGCGAGGAACACCAGGGTGCCTGCCGTCGGCAGGTCGAGGTTGGTTTCGTAGGCGGCCAGCGCGGCGCAGTCCAGTTCGACGGCCAGTGTCTGGTGGGGGCCCAGCTCCAGGTCCGGTGGGAGCAGGGCCCTGCCGCCCAGCCGGCCGACCACCGGGTCGCCTTCGCCCGCGTGCGCCAGCCGGATCGTCGGCCGGGCCAGCGCGATGAGCTTCGCCGCTGTCACGGAAGGCAGGTTCGCGTCGACGAACTTCGCGTACTCCGTCAGCCAATTAGTCATGATCACATTGTCGATGCGCGGATCACGGCCAAGGGTTGCCCATCTACGCCCAGCTTCGGCCGACGGGCGAGTGGCCTTCCACCCCGGCGGCCGCCTGCTCGACACCACCAGGGGCGACGAAACCGTGTCGCTGTGGGATCTCGGCGATCGGTCATAGCTCCAAGCGTCGAGCGTGTGGCTGTGTTCTACCGGAATGCCCAAGGCCCTTGGTCTCAACCAGAAATCTCAGCTGACACCAGGCTGGCGGGCAACGCGACCATTCAGCCTGTTTGCTGCACCAGGCCATCGCCGCTGCCTGCCTGGAAGTTGCGAATTACGCGAGCAGGTGCAATACCTGCTGGGCCTGGCGTTCGGTCACTCCGTCCTGTTCACCATCACCGGCCCAGAGGTCTGAGCGAGCGTCCTCATCAACCCTGACCCCGGGCGCCCGGCCAGCAGGCGTCAGCCCGTGCCCGAAGGGACAGCCCGTGCTGGAATGATTTCGAGATGGAAGCCGAAGAAGCGGGAGGTGACGTACAAGCAATGTCATTGAGCGATGACGCCTTCCTGGTCCGCCTGTACGACGCCACCGGGGAGGAGCGCTACTTCAAGGCCGCGCGCGCCTTCTGGGACATGGTCGTCCCGCCCCGCATGTACAGCATCGGCGGCACCAGCACCGGCGAGAACTTCCGGCGGTCGGGCATCATCGCCGAGACGATCGCCGACGTCACCGCCGAGGACGCGGCCCGCGAGGCCCTCTTCGTCTAGCGGACCCGTCGACCTACCACTCCAACTACACCGCGACCAGCTTTCGCATTGGCCTGCTGGATAGTCGGCGTTCCAAGCTTGACTTACTCGGACAGAGTCATAAGGTTTTCTTATATTTGCTGGATGATCTGGGAAATCACGCTCCACGAAGAGGTGAACAGGTGGTACCTGGACATCTGCAAGAACGACCCTGAGGCAGCAGACAAGATCGAGGAGGCGCTGGACGAACTCGCACAACGAGGGCCCAGCATGGGCAGGCCACTGGTCGATCGCATCCACCACTCGCGGGTGCTGCACAATCTCAAAGAGTTGCGTCCGCGTGTCCCCGGCGAGGCGGAGATTCGGATGCTCTTCGTTTTCGATCCCAGCCGCGAGGCCGTAGTTCTGGTTGCCGGCGACAAATCAGGAGAATGGAACAGGTGGTATCGCACCGCGATTCCCCTGGCAGAGCAACGCTACCTGCGGTACCAGGAAGCCAAGGCGCACGAGGAGGAGTCATGAGCGAGTTCGTGAAATGGTCGGACACCAAGGCCCAGCGTCGTGAGATCGACCCGGACTGCGACTCCCCCGAGCGCATCGCCGATCGCGAGGCCAGTCGCGAGCAGATGCGGGCGGAGTTGCGGGGTGCGCAACTTGCGGACATGCGCAAACGTCTTGGGGTCTCCCAGCAGGTGCTGGCCGAGCGGATGGGCATCTCCCAGGCCCGCGTCTCCCAAATCGAGCATGGCCAGATCGGTGGCCTTGACGTCGTCCGCAGCTACGTCACCGCTCTTGGAGGCACGCTCGAGGTGGTCGCGGACTTCGGTGACCACACCGTCAAGGTCGCCTGAACGGGGCGTCCTCGGCACCGACCGAGAGAACGAGGGGACAGCCGAGCGTCCATTCAGGTGCTCGGCCGTCGGTTTTCAGGCGTCCTTGAGACGGTCGTCGATGTACATGGGGATGTGCGTCCTGCACACCGACCATCTGGCGTTGTCCCGCGTGGTCACCGCGTAAGCGGGCGACTCAGGACAGACATCGACCCACGTGCATCTTTCGGCGCTGACGGCGCCGTCAGAGAAGAGGGACGGGTCGAACTTCTTGATCTCGAAGGTGGCCACGGTGGTGCTCCCTTCCGCTTGTGTTTCCTGCCGAGCCGAGCCACGAGTGCCTCGACGAGCGCCAGGTCGCCGAGGGACAGATTCGTCACCGGCGTGTTGAGCCGGACATCCGCCGGCGGGACCTCTCGCGATCCGGTGCGATACCAGTCCGCGGCGATCTCGTCTACCTGCTGGGCTTAGTGGGCGGTGAGTCGGTCGAGGTTCCAGATGGTGATTTCGTATTGGTCGATCGCGCCCTCCCACATGCCGATGACCGCGTCGTTCTGGGCGTGGGAGCAGTAGGCAAGATCGTGGGACTCGGGGTCGTTGAAGGCCTCCAGGTGCGCCAGCACCGCCTGCTCGCCGACCTCCTCCGACGGCGGGATCAGACTCCCGGGAGAGTCGCCGATGGCGGTGGCGGCCTTGAGCGCGCCGAGAAGGGTCCCGTCGGAGGCGATGCGGGCCTGCCAGAGCTCCCAGTCCGGCTCGCCGGGGTGCTTGGCTAGCAGAGTGGCCAGGTCGGCGCCTCTGACGATGCCGGGCTTGGCGAAGACCGAGACCGAGGCGACGAGGCCGGCGTCGAAGTCGGCCGGGTCGACCTCGAAGAGCGACTGGCTCGCGTCGAAGGACAGGGGCGTGTAGCCGTCGAGCAGGATCAGCACTTCGGGGTGGGTGACCGGCTCCTGGCCGGAGAGGGCTTCCGGGCGTACCCATCCGGGGTGCCGGTTCAGCTCCGTCTCGTAGAGCCAGTTGCCGCCGTAGAACGCCCCGTAGGCCGCGGCGGGGTCATGGTCGGCGAGCGGGTGGCCGAGCAGGCGCCCGAAGGCCTGCGTCAGCGCGGATTCCCAGGCGGAAGCCACGATATGAACTCCTTCAGCTCCGCTGTTCGTCGTCGCGGAGCCGATCGTCGATGTACATCAGGACATGCGGGCGTCGCCGCCCAGGTGCGATGACGGCGGCTGACCGCTTCGGCGGAGAAGTCTCAGGATGACGGGTAGAGGACGGGCCAGGGGATGATCTCGTGATCGTCGACCAGCGACTTCGGGGCCGTCATGCACCACGCGTCGGTCACCAGCTCGAACAGCTCGTCGGCCTCGACGCGGGCCAGGTGCACGACCACCCACCCCGTCGACTCCGTCGTGAACTGCACCTCGAACACGTCGGGGCGCTCCCCGACCAGGGCCGCCTGCTCTTCGAGGGTCGTCTTGAGGCCGACCGTCTCGGTGCGTTCCCACAGGTAGCCGAAGCCCTTGTTGCGCACCCTCAACGACACCCATTCGCCCCCGAAGCCCTGTTCGGCCTCCGGGAGATGGTCAAGCATCTTCAGGAACTCGTCCACACTCACCGCCATGACCCCTACGGCTACCAGATGCCACCGACATTTTCACCCGTCGAGAAGGGACAGGAGATCGGTCAACCGTTCGCGCTGTTCGTCCGAAAGAACGGAGAAGACCTCCGCCGCCGCTTCCCGCCGTGCCACCCGGGCCCTCTCGTGGACGGCCAGCCCGGCAGGGGTCACCGAAACCAGGGTGGAGCGACGGTTGGAGGGATCGACGGAGCGTGCGACGAAGCCGGACGACTCCAGGGCGTCGACGACCGAGGTCAGAGAGCGGGGGACGATGCCCAGCAGTTCGGCCAGGCGGGCCATGCGGATAGGCTCGCCGGCGGCGATGAGGGAGCGGAGCGCGCGCGACTGGCCCGGGTTGACGCCCAGGGGTTCGAGGCGTTCGCGGTAGCCGCGCCGGACGCGGTGGTCGACGCGGTGGACCAGCTCGAAAAGTTCTCCGTCGGACAAAGCACTCGCCTCGTGGAATGAATGTGAGCTAACCTCCGTTTGAGTGTACATCATGGATAATGAACCCCGAGCGCCACTCAGGCGCGTCATCCGCCTGTTCAGGCCCTACCGCCGCAAGCTGGGCGCGGTCGGGGCGCTGATCGTGCTGTCGTCGGTGGTGTCGCTGGCCTCGCCGTTCCTGTTGCGGGAGATCCTCGACGTCGCCCTGCCCAACCGGGACGCGCGGCTGCTGTCGATGCTGGCCCTGGGCATGATCGTGATCGCCGTCCTGACCAGCGTGTTCGACGTGGTGCAGACGTTCATCTCGACCACGATCGGCCAGCGGGTCATGCACGACCTGCGCAAGTCCGTCTACAACCACCTCCAGCGCATGTCGCTGGCGTTCTTCACCCGGACCAAGACCGGTGAGGTCCAGTCGCGCATCGCCAACGACATCGGCGCGATGCAGGCCGTCGTGACGACGACCGCGACCTCGTTCATCTCCTATCTGACCTCGGTGCTCGCCACCATCGCGGCCATGGTGGCGCTCGACTGGCGGCTCACACTGATCTCCCTCGGGCTGCTGCCGGTGTTCGTGTGGATCAGCAGGAAGGTCGGCAAGGAGCGCCGGAAGATCACCACGCAGCGCCAGATCAAGATGGCGTCGATGGCCTCGATGGTGCAGGAGTCATTGTCGATCAGCGGGATCCTGCTGGGGCGGACGATGGGGCGTACCGAGACTCTCACCGACCGGTTCGCGGGGTCCTCCGACGACCTCGCCGATCTTGAGGTCAGGTCGTCGATGGCGGGGCGGTGGCGGCAGTCGTCGATCCAGATCGTGATGGCGGCCATGCCGGCCGTGATCTACTGGGCCGTCGGCTGGACCGGGGCCGTCTCGGTCGGCACGCTGGTCGCGTTCACCACGTTGCAGACGTCGATGTTCCGGCCGTCGGTGCAGCTGCTGGCGCTCGGGGTCGAGGTGCAGAGCTCGATGTCGCTGTTCGGGCGGATCTTCGAATATCTCGACCTGAAGGTCGACATCCACCCCGGCGACCGGGCGCTCGACCGGGTCAGGGGCGACGTGCGGTTCGAGAACGTCGATTTCTCGTACGACGCCACTCCCACCCTCACCGGCATCGACATCGAGGTCCCGCCGGGCAGCCGCCTGGCGATCGTGGGCGAGACCGGATCGGGCAAGACCACCCTCAGCTACCTGCTCCCCCGCCTCTACGACGTCTCCGGCGGCCGGATCACCATCGACGGCGTGGACGTCAGGGAGCTGACCTTCGAGTCACTCGCCGACACGGTCGGGGTGGTCTCCCAGGAGACCTACCTCTTCCACGCCTCGGTGGCCGACAACCTGCGGTTCGCCAAGCCCGGCGCGACCGACGAGGAACTGCACGCGGCGGCGCGGGCGGCCAGGATCCACGACCACCTCATGTCGCTGCCCGAGGGCTACGACACCCTCGTCGGCGAGCGCGGCTACCGGTTCTCCGGCGGCGAGAAGCAGCGGCTGGCCATCGCGCGGACCCTCCTGCGCAACCCGCCGGTCCTGATCCTCGACGAGGCCACCAGCGCCCTCGACACCCAGACCGAGCGGGCCGTCCAAGAGGCCTTGGACGAACTGGCCGAAGGCCGGACCACCCTGACCATCGCCCACCGGCTGTCCACCGTCCGCGACGCCGACCAGATCATCGTTTTGGACAGGGGCCGGATCGTGGAGCGCGGCACCCACGACGAGCTGATCGCCCTGGGCGGCCACTACGCCACCCTCGTCAACCGCGACGAACTCACCCTGACAGCAGCTGAAGCGGCAGGATGATCACCGCATAGGCGACGGCGGCGCACGGCACCGCCGCCAGCAGCGTCAGCCCGATCTCCCGGACGGCGCTGGCCAGCAGCGGTACGAGCAGGAACACCGCCAGGCACGCCCAGGCCTGCGGGGCGTAACCGAGGCCGAACGCGTAGTGCGCGGCCTCCATCCCGAACACCCCGGACAGCGCGGCCAGCCCGGCCACCCGCTGCCACCTGGCCACACCCCGCCGCCACCACAGGCCCGCGACCCCCAACACCGGCCCGGCGACGCACGCGATGACCACCCAGACCGTCGGCCAGAACAGGTCCCCCATGCCGTCGCGGCCGAACTCGGCGTAGCCGTAGTAGCCGACGACGAGCCCGACCTCTGCAGCGAGACCGGCCAGGAGAGCGCGCGGCAGCGAAGATGGGGCCGGCGGCACCAGGCCCAAGAGCTCCGTAGCCGAGATGACGCCCGCATCCGAAGAAGCCGATCCGGAACCCGCGTCATGAACCGGCTCGAACGACCCTCTGACATGCGCCGGGGATGACGGCCCGACGCCCGGACCGTATGTGGTGAAGCCTCGCGGCAGTCTCCCTGCCACTGAAGCCCCCGCCACGAAGGCGACCACCGACCACACGGCCCCCGAGTTGGCGATCTGGTTCCACGCCCCCGGCAACCACCCCTGCGCCAGGTTGGTCAGCACCCCCACGGCCAGCCCCGCCACCAAGGCGATCGGCACCGCCCGCCACCACCGGATCTCATTCATGATCGCGCCCCCGCTCGTCACCTTCGAGCCCGGAACTATATCGGCGAAACGCTCCCAAGCCGGGGCATATCCGGCTGACGACCTGTGGCGCGCGCGAATCAGATCTGGTTGAGACCGCCGTCCACGTAGAGCTCGGAGCCGGTGATGAAGCTGCTCTGGTCGGAGGCCAGGAAGGCGACCGCCGCCGCGATCTCCTCCGGGCGGCCCATCCGCCCGAGCGGGACCTGTCCCGCCAGGTAGCCCTTCAGCTCCTTCGCCCCTGCCTCGTCGGCCGCGAGGCCCGAGATGCCGGGGGTCTCGACGGGGCCGGGGATGAGGGCGTTGACCCGGACGCCGCGGCCCTTGAGCTCGTTGGCCCAGGTGCGGGCGAAGGAGCGGATGGCGGCCTTGGAGGCGGCGTACACGCCGAAGGCCTCGGCGCCGGAGCCGGCCGCGGTCGAGCCGGTGAGGATCACCGAGGCGCCCTCGTTGAGGTGCGGCAGCGCCTTCTGGACGGTGAAGAGGGTGCCCTTCACGTTGGTGTCGAAGGTCTGGTCGAAGTGCTTCTCCGTGACGTCTTCGAGGCGGGTGAACTCGCCGCCCCCGGCGTTGACGAAGAGCACGTCGATGCCGCCCTGTTCGGCGACCGTGGCGTAGAGCCGGTCGAGGTCGCCCAGGTCGGCCACGTCGCCGCGGATCCCTATCGCGCCGTTGCCGATCTCGTCCACGGCCTGCTTCAGTTCGGCCTCGCGGCGGCCGACGATGAAGACCTTCGCGCCGTCGTCGGCCAGCCGCCGGGCGGCGGCCAGGCCGATGCCCGTGGTGCCGCCGGTGACCACGGCCACCTTGCCGTCGAACGTTCCCATGATGTGCCTCCCTTGTCGTAACCGATTTGGTTACAGTCGCAAACGTAACCATGCCTGTTACACTGAAGTCAAATGAGCGCCAACAGCAGGCTGACGATCGCCGCCCACGTCCTGACCTGGATGTCCATGGATCAGCAGGGCGGCCGGGTCGCGACCTCCGACCGCATCGCCGAGAGCGTCCAGACGAACCCGGTGGTGATCCGGCGCTGCCTCGGCGAGCTACGCGCCGCCGGGCTGGTGGAGGCCAGGCGCGGCGCGGGCGCCGGCTGGCGGCTGACCCGGGAGCCCGCGGACGTGACGCTGCTCGACGTCTACCGCGCGGTCGAAGACGGGCCGCTGTTCGCGATGCACGCCACCCCGCCGAACCTGGGATGCCCGGTGGGGTCGGGGATACGTCCCGCGCTCGACGGGGTGTACGCGGGCGTCGAAGCCAATCTCCAGAAACAACTGCGAGCCACCACGATCGCTGATCTACTGGATGACATAAACGGGCGCAAAATGGGATAATTCGCACCGTGAATTCACGCCAAGCTCTTGTCGTCCGAGGCGGCTGGGAAGGTCACCAGCCTGAGGCCGCCACCGATCTCTTCCTCCCCTACCTGCGAGACCAGGGGTTCACCGTCACGGTCGCCGACTCTCCGGCGGTCTACGAAGACACCGCGCTCCTGGCCGGCACCGATCTCGTCGTCCAGTGCTTCACGATGGGCACGATCACCAAGGAGCAGAGCGCCGGCCTGACCTCGGCGGTCGCGGCGGGGACCGGGTTCGCGGGATGGCACGGCGGCATCGTCGACGCCTTCAGGAACGACCCCGACTACCTCCATCTGACCGGCGGGCAGTTCGCCTGCCACCCCGAGGCCGGCGGCGAGACCTTCGTCCCCCACCGGATCGAGATCACCGGCGAAGACCACCCGATCACCGCGGGCATCGACGACTTCGACCTGGTCACCGAGCAATATTGGGTGCTGACCGACCCGTACAGCACCGTTCTCGCCACCACCACCCACGCCGCGCAGGGGGCGTGGAAGCGGCCGGTGACGGTGCCGGCGGTGTGGATCCGCGAGTGGGGGCAGGGCAAGGTCTTCGTGGCGACGCCGGGGCATGACCTGGACACTCTCAAGAACGACAGCGTACGCGTCATCGTCGAGAGGGGACTCACATGGGCGAGCCGGTGAAGATCGGGATCGTCGGCTGCGGGAAGATCTCGGGTCAGTACACCGAGACCTTCAGGAACCTTCCGGGTCTGGTCGTGTACGCCGTCGCGGACCTCGACCAGAACCGCGCCCAGGCCCTCGCGGCCGAAACCGGCGCGCGGGCGATGACCGTCGGCGATCTCATCGACGCCTGTGACCTGGTGCTCAACCTCACCGTCCCGGCCGCCCACACCGAGGTCGCGCTCCGCGCTCTCGCCGCCGGGAAGGACGTCTACGGCGAGAAACCCCTGGCCGCCACGTTGGAAGAAGCCCACACGGTCATGGCGAGCCTGAACGGCGCCAAGCTGGGCTGCGCGCCCGACACCGTGCTCGGCACCGGCTTCCAGACCGCCCGCCACCACCTCGACGCCGGGCTCATCGGCCGCCCGGCCGCCGCCATGGCCACCATGATCACCGCAGGGCCGGAGCCCTGGCACCCCGACCCCGACTTCTACTACCTGCCGGGCGGCGGCCCGCTGCTCGACATGGGTCCCTACTACGTGACGGCTCTGGTGACGCTGCTGGGGCCGGTCGTCTCGGCGATCGGGGCGAGCAGCCGTACCCGACAGGAACGGGTGATCGGAAGCGGCCCCAGAGTGGGGACCCGGATTCCGGTGACCACGGACACGCACGTCACCGGGGTCCTCACGCACGCGTCCGGCGCGCTGTCCACGCTGATCATGTCGTTCGACGGTTCCGCCACCAGGGCGCCCAACATCGAGGTCCACGGCGACCTCGGCACGCTGATCGTGCCGGACCCCAACCGGTTCGACGGCGACGTGCTGGTCCACCGGGTCGGGCAGACGTGGGAGCCCCTTCCGGTGACCGCCGGTTACCGCGACTCCGGCCGCGGCATCGGCGTCTACGACATGATCACCGCCCCCCGCCCGCGCGCCTCCGGGGAACTGGCACTGCACGTGCTGGACGTGATGGAGTCGCTGCTGCGATCGGCCGTCACCGGACAGTCGGAAGCGGTCAAGAGCACCTGCGACCGGCCCGACCCGGTACCCCTTCAGTCCCTGGCGTGATTGTCGGCGGCCAGCGACTGATATTCGATGATGTCGTCGGCCGTGATCAGGCCGTCTTGGATGGCTCGGGCCAGCAGGGTCGTCTTCGTCGGGGCGGCCCTGCCGGTGCTGGCGTATTTCACCCGGGCGCGCTCGATGTACTGCTTCACGGTCGCCTCCGAGATGCCCATGCGGAGCGCGACCGACTGCTTGTTCATGCCCTGGAACCACAGCAGCAGCGCCTCGCGCTCACGGCCCGACAGCATCGGGCGCGAGGTCTGCCCGTCGGCGGCGACCAGCGCCCCAGCCATCACCGGCGGCACGTAGGGGCGGTCGCGGGCGACGGCGACGATCGTGTCGACGCAGTGTTCCCTGGTCTCGTTCTTGGCGATGAACGTCGAGGCGCCCGCCTGGAGGACGGCCATCACGGTCGCGTCGTCCTCGGACACGGAGTAGACGACCACCCGCCGCCCGGCCGCGACCAGTTCGGGGATGCGCGGCAGGGTGTTGACGCCGTTGTCGAGTTCCAGGTCGAGCAGCAGCACGTCGGCGTCGGCTCCGGCGCCGTCGAGGACCGAGTCGACGGTGTTCCCGCTGGCCACGATCTCCACCCGTCGCAGCGGGTCGGCGTCGACCCACGAACGGATCCCGTCGAGGACGACCGGCAGGTCCTCCACCACCGCCAGGGTCACTGGGCGGTCCAGCGGCTCTCGATCCACAGTTGCGTCCCTCCGTTCTCGGTTTCGACGCGGGTGGCGACGCCGTCGGCGCGGAGGCCACCCGCGACGGGCAGCGACGGGGCGTCGGTGAGCACGCTGACGATGACCTCGCGCGGGGTCGCGACGAGCGTGACCCTGGCCTGCCGGCGGGCCCGCGCCATGCCCTCGATGGGCGCCTCGGTGAGCGCCCGCCGCACGTCGAGGGGCAGCGGAGGGACGGTTCCGGCCGTCAGGAAGAGCACCACGACGCCGCGTCGTTCGACGTCGAACGCGCAGGCGCGCAGGGTGTGCAGGAGCGGGTCGGGGGCGTCGTCGGTCTCGGCGATCAGGCGGCGCAGCCGGGCCGCGCCGACCGCGCTCTCGTGGCGGACGTCGGGGTCGGCCGGGTCGGCCCCCTCGGCGAGCAGGTTCAGCACGGGCGCGACGGCCGAACGCACCTCGGCGTACCGGGCCAGCCGGTCGGCGTGGACCTGGTCGGCGGCCTTGCGGTCGGCGTCGGCGCGGGCGGTGCGGTTGGAGTTCTCCACGGCCCACCGGGCGGCCAGGTCGAGGGCGTGGCCACCGGCGCTCGCGCCCGCCTGGAGGCTGATCGCGCCGACGCTGACGACGAGGAACTTGCTCAGCGACAGCGGGTCGAAGCCGCCGGCCAGAGCCAGCCCGACCAGGGTGACGACCACGTTGGCCAGCAGGAAGACGCTCAGGTCGCGAAGCCAGGTCGGGCGCGGCCAGAACAGGATCATGGCCAGCCAGCCGACCGAACCCCAGGCCCAGTCGGCGGCGTTCACGACGTCGCCGGGCTGGCAGGCGGCCACCACGATCGCCGACACGGCGAGGGTCCCGACCGCGTAGGGCCACACCCCGAAGCGCAGCGGCCGTTCGGTCAGCAGGGCGATGGCTGCGACGACGCCGATCGCGGTGTACAGGAGCCAGGCGAGCCCGGACAGCCACGGGAAACGGTAGAACTCCCAGGAGCCGATGGTGGCGACCAGGTCGAAGCCGACGTGCCAGAGGGCGACGATCGACACGGCGGCCCGGCGCGCGCCCAGGCTGTAGTTGCGCCGGACACTCGTCTCCGATGCGGTCAACGCGTCCACCTCAGGGTGATCCGGGTGCCCTGCGGGCCCGACTCGACCATGCCCCGGCCGCCGACCATCTCCATGCGGGCCAGGATCGACACCCGCAGGCCGTAGCGGTGGTCGGGGACGCGGGCCACGTTGAAGCCCATCCCCCGGTCGCGGACCACCACGACGACCTCGCCGTCGTCCTCGGTCAGCGTCACGGCGGCGGTGGTCACGTTGGCGTGCCGCAGCACGTTGGCGAGCGCCTCGGCGACCGCTTCGAGGAACGCCTCGCCGACCTCCCACGGCACCGACACCGGCACCAGCCGGGTGTGGATGGCCAGCCCCGACCGGTTGGCGCCGGCGGCCAGCCGTTCGTGCAGCGGCACGTGGTCAGGGCCGGTGCCGCCGCCCTCCGACATGCGGTCGAGGTCGGCCAGGTGGCGGGCGGCGGTCTCGCGCAGCATGGGCGAGGTCGCGCCGATGCCCCCGGCGCCGATCATCATGAGCGTGGCCAGCACGCTGCCGTGCATGCGGCTGTTCTGGGCGCGTTCGTCGCGGCGGCGTTCGCGTTCGACGGTGGCCTTCTCCTCGGCCTCGCGGGCCGCCGCGAGCTCCCCGTCGGCATTGGCCGCACCCTTCCTGAGCAGGCTCATGAGCAGAGCGGCCGCCCCCACTTGCAGCACGTGGATCCCGGCCACCGCGAAGGCGCCGGAACCGTAGAGGTGCGCGGCCACCACCAGGAGCCCGGCCGGTACGGCCGCCTGGGCCCGCCAGGCCAGGTTGACCGCCACGATCGTCATGGTCACCAGCCCGCCGACCCAGCTCGCGCTGTCGCCGCTGAGCGTCCCCGCGACGAGTTCCTCCTGGAACACGCACAGCGCGCAGGTGATGATCACCTCGGAGACGATGACCTGCGGCAGCAGGCCGTAGGTCCAGCCGGCCCAGAGGAAGAAGACGCTCCAGCACAGCAGCCCGGCCACGACGGGGAACAGCACCGCGGAATCGACCGGCGGGGCCAGGCCCAGCAGCGCCGCGGCGACCGCGACGACCCCCGCGACACCTCGTATGACGGCCGCGCAACTGGCGGTCACCCGGTCGAGCGCGGCGGTCGCGGGCATACGCCCACCCGCGTCGAGCCGAACACCCAATGTCATCAGACGCCCCACTCAGCAAGGCATGGATCATGACCGCGCCATGCGAGTGTAGAGCCGTTTGTCCGGCTGTCGGTCGAATGGCCGTCATAGGTACGCGTCTGTAACCCGGTCTAATTGAGACGGTAATCGTCACGGGAGGAGGGCCAGGTAATGCAGTACGCGACGGAGAGCGAGATCCGCTCGACGATCACCTCGGCACGCGTCACGGACCCGGGTATCGGGATCCAGTTCGACGACCGGGTGAGCCGCGGTGACCTGCCCGCCCTGGTCAGCCTGATCTCCAGTATCGTCCGGCTGTTCCTGGGGCTGGCCAAGAAGATCGACGACGAGACGGCATCCCGGGTGGCGCGCTCCTACCTGGCCTGATACGCATGGGTTCATGACGTTTCACCCAAATTTGGACCCTGATCTGCGCGCCTTTCTGGAAAAGACTCCACTGCTCTCGTACGACCTGAACACCGCCGACCTGGCGGAGATCCGCCGGGCCCGGGCCGCCGCGTGCCTACCGCCGGGGTCCGGGACCGAGGTGACCGACGTCGACGCCGACGGGCTGCGGCTGCGCGTCTACCGTCCGGCCGGCGCGGGCGACGAACCGCTGCCGTGTCTCTATTGGATCCACGGCGGCGGCATGGTGCTCGGCCTGCCGGAGATGGACGACTCCCGGATCTCCCGCTTCGTCGAGGCTCTCGGCTGCATGGCGGTCTCGGTGGACTACCGGCTGGCGCCCGAGCACCCGTACCCGATCCCCCTCGACGACTGTTACCGGGGCCTGGTGTCGACGGCCTCGATGCCGGGGGTGGACGCCGGCCGCTTGGTGATCGGCGGGAACTCGGCGGGCGGCGGGCTGGCGGCCGGGTGCGCGCTGATGGCCCGGGACCGTGGCGGGCCGTCGCTGCGGCTGCAGCTGCTGCTGTGCCCGATGCTCGACGACCGCGACGACACGGCGTCGGCGGCGCAGTTCGAGGAGGCGATCGTGTGGCCGCGCGGCAGCAACCGGTTCGGCTGGTCGGCCTACCTGGGCGACCTGACCGAGACGCCGGTCTACGCCGCCCCGGCCCGCGCGACCGACCTGTCGGGCCTGCCGCCCGCCTACATCGACGTCGGTGAGCTGGAGGTCTTCCGCGACGAGGACGCGCTCTACGCGCTGCGCCTGGCGGCGGCCGGGGTGCCGGTCGAGTTCCACCTGTGGCCGGGGGCCTTCCACGGATTCGCCGGTGCGGTGCCGCACTCCCCCATCGGACGGCGCTCCACCGAAGAGCAGATCGAGGCGCTGCGGCGCGGTTTTGTCGGTGGGGATATCTAGGCTGCCGCGTGTGAACCGTACGGATCGGCTTTACGCCCTCGTCGAGGACCTGCGGGCCGTCTCGCCCCGGCCCCGGTCTGCCCGTGAGCTGGCCGAGAGGTTCGAGGTCAGCGTGCGCACCATCGAGCGCGACGTCGCCGCGCTCCAGGAGGCCCGCTTCCCCATCTACGCCGAGTTCGGCCGCCGGGGCGGCTACGTGCTCGACACCCGCCTGTCGCTGCCACCACTCAACTTCACCCCGGAGGAGGCGGTCGCCATCGCGATCGCCCTCAGCCACGAGGAGTTGCCGTTCGCCGACCAGGCCAGAAGCGCCCTGCGCAAGGTGATGGCGGCGATGCCCGACGGCGAGGGCGAACGCGCCAAAGCGCTGGCCGAACGGGTCCAGCAGATCCGCGACGACGACCGCCCGGCCGACCCGATCGCGACCGTCATCGACACGGCCGTCCTGACGGGCGTGGTGCTGCGGATCGGCTACGCCGACGCGAAGGGCGTGTCGAGCGAACGCGAGGTCGAACCCGGGGTCTTCGTCGGCAACCGCCGAGGCGAGTGGTATCTGGTGGGCTGGTGCCGGCTCCGCGAGGCGGTCCGCGTCTTCCGCCTCGACCGCATCGCCGACGCGGAGACCACCGGCGAACGCGCCCCGACCCGCCCCCCGGCCACCTTCGCCGCGGAGGCGGGTCTCCTGCGGCAGCCCGCGTTGAGCTGACTCCTGGTGACGATCAGAAGTCGAAGACGCTCCCGGTCACGCTGATCAGCCCGCAGCGGTTACCGAAGGTCTTCTGCCACGAAACCCGTTGTCCCTCCCAGATCCCGGTCGCGGTGACCGCGTGCGGGTGGTACTCCTTCGTGCAGATGGCGTCGGGGTTCACGTTGAGCGCCTCGAACCGGCCCCCGACCGAACGCAGCAGCTCACACGCCTCGGCGGCTTTCGGATGCAGGCTTCCGACACCGCCGCAGATCAATGTGGTGGTCACCGGCGCCCCACCGGCGACGCTCCGGCTGAGCACGAGGGCCGAGGGCGCCTCGGCGGCGGCGGGTGAGGCGGCGAACAGCGGAATCGCGATGAGGGCCGCGGCGAGAACAGTACGCATGTGATCTCCATTTCTTTCCTGATAGTTACGGATGGTAGTCACCAATGATCAAGGAGTCATGGAGTGTCGCGAAATGATCACGGCCGGTCTCGGGGCGGGCCGATGACGCGATCATGAAAGCGTGCGCAAGCGGTGGTGGCTCTGGATTCCGGCGATCGTCCTGGCAGGCGTCATCGGGGCGCTCTACCTGCTGGGTTCGCACGCCTCCGGCACCCAGATCGGCAACCCCATCCGGGCACATGACGGGAACGTTCCCGCGATGGCGTTCGGGCGGATCGGCGGGCTTCCCATCGCCGTGTCCGGTGGAGAGGACGGCACCATCCGCGTGTGGGACCTGACCGCCGGCGCGCAGCGCGGTCCCGCGCTGGGAGGCGGGGGCGACGAGGTGACCGCCCTCGCGTTCGGCGAGGCGGGCGGCGTCCCGATCGTCGTCACCGGCGGATACGACGGCGTCCAGGTGTGGGATCTGACCACCGGGAAGCGGCGTGGCCCCAGTTTCGGCTCGCCCGACGTGAGCGTGCGTTCGGTGGCGCTGGGGGAGGTGGACGGCGTCCCGGTCGCCGTCTCCGGCGCGGACGACGGCGCCATCAGGGTCTGGGACGTGGCCACCGGCGAACAGCTCGGCCCCGCGCTCACCGGCCACGGCGACACCGTGAACGCGGTGGCGTTCGGCCGGATCGACGGCGCCCCGATCGCCGTCTCCGGCGGCGACGACGGCACCGTACGCGTCTGGGACCTGACCACCGGGAAGCAGCGCGGGCCCGTGCTGGACCCGAATCCGGGCTGCTGTTCCAGGGTCGTCGTGACGGTGGCGTTCGGGGAGGTCGAGGGTGTCCCGATCGCCGTCTCCGGCGAGTACAGGTCGGTGCGGGTCTGGAACCTGGCGACGGGCAAGCCCTACCGCAAAGCTCTCAAGGGCGATCACGGCATCGTCAACGCGGTGGCGTTCGGGCAGGTGAACGGCGTTCCGGTCGCGGTCGCCGGCGGAGACGACACCCTGCTGCGGATGTGGAGCCTCAACAGCGGCAGGCGGGTCGACCCGTTCCGGGGCCGGGAACCCGCGCCCCTCCACTCGACCATGTCCTTGGCGTTCGGGCGGGTCGGCGGGGCGTCCGTGGCCGTCACCGGCCTCAGCGACGGGACCGTCCGCGTCTGGGACCTCGCCGGCGGCGGCCAGCGTGGCCCTGCGATGCGCGGCCACACGGGTGACGCGCACGCGGTGGCGTTCGGAGAGGTGGACGGGGCGCAGGTGGCCATCTCCGCGGGTGACGACGACGTCGTCCGGGTCTGGGACCTCACCGGCGGCACGCAGCGCGGCCCGGCCCTGGCGGGCCACTCCGGCGACGTGAACGCGGTGGCTTTCACCCGCCTGGAGGACACCCCGGTCGCCGTCTCCGGCGGACAGGACGGCAGCCTGCGCGTCTGGGACCTGACCACCGGGAAGCAGCACGGCCCCCGCCTGGAGGCCGAGGCCCGCGCCGGGAGCGGGTGGATCTTCGCGGTGGCGTCCGGGCGGATCGACGGCTCTCCCGTCGTCGTCTCGGCCGGTGACGACGACATCGTGCGGGTCTGGGACCTGACCACCGGGAGACAGCGCGTCCCGCCGCTCGAGGGCCACACCCGTGGCGTGTGGGCGCTGGCGTTCGGAGAGCTGGACGGCACCCCGGTCGCCGTCTCGGGCGGCGCCGACGCCACCATCCGGATCTGGGACCTGACCACCGGGGAGCAGCGCGGCGCCCCCATGAAG
The DNA here is from genome assembly GCF_001570545.1 of Herbidospora mongoliensis. Taxonomy (GTDB): domain Bacteria; phylum Actinomycetota; class Actinomycetes; order Streptosporangiales; family Streptosporangiaceae; genus Herbidospora; species Herbidospora mongoliensis. The sequence continues at coordinate 690,307 of NZ_BBXD01000011.1, forward strand.
GGCCACACCTCGCCGGTGCGGGCGCTGGCGTTCGGCCAGGTGGACGGGGCGCCCGTCGTCGTCTCCGGCGGTGACGACGACACGGTGCGGTTCTGGGATCCGCGGACCGGCGCCGAGCGCTCGCCGGCCCAGAAGGACGTCCTGCGCGTCTCGTCGATGACCTTCGGGGAGGTGGACGGCACCCCGGTCGCCGTCTCCGGCGCCTGGGACGGGACGGCCCGGGTCTGGGACCTGACCACCGGCGCCCAGCGCGGCGGCGCGCTGAACGCCCGGGCCGGATTCGTGAACGCGGTGGCCTTCGGGCGGTCGGACGACGCCCCGGTCCTCCTCACCGGCGGGGAGGACGGCGCGATCCGCTACTGGCGGCTGAAATGACAGCTGAACATTCGGCCGGAATCCGAAACCAACAATGGCGGCGCCCCCGCACATCCGGGTGAGTTAGCCTCTGACCATGAGAAAACTGGTTGAATTACTGGGCTTCTTATTCCTCATTCAGGGCGCCGGCGGTCTGGTCTATGAATGGATCGGCTGGTTCCGTCTCTGGGTCGTCGTGAGATACCTCGATTTCCTCCAGGGTTACGAGATCGTGGCGAACATCGGCCTGATCGTGCTCGGCCTGCTGGTGCTGACGGTGGCCTGGAGCGTCAGCAGGAAGGCCTGACCTGAAGATGGCGGCGCGAACCCCCACTGTGGTGGGTGAACCGTTGTGGCTGACCGTCGTGGCCTGGACCGTCCTGCCCGTGGCCGGGGCGGGGCTCGGCTGGCTGGTGAAAGTCGCCGGGGTGTGGGCGGCCGAACTGCCGTGGGCCCCCTACCAGGAGATCGTCGATGTGGTGGTGCAACTAGTGCCCGAGCCGTGGCTGACGCTCGTGATGTGCGTCGTCGGCGGGCTCGCGGGCCTGGTCGGGGCGTTCCTGCTGCGCCGCGCGGGGCTGTCGGTGACGCTCGACGGCGACGTGGTGCTGCTGCGGCGGGCGGCCTTCACCCAGGAGGTGCCCCGGGCCGACGTGGCGTCGGTGTTCTGGGAGGAGGGCCACCTCGTCCTGCTGCGTCCCGGCGGCGGCGAGGTGGCCCGCGAACCGTGGGATCTGAGCGTCGGGCCGATGACCGAGGCGTTCCGCCGCCACGGCTACACCTGGCTGGAGAGCGACCCGCACCGCGCGGATTTCCGCGAATGGACCCCCGGCGAACCCGAACTCGACGCGCCCGTCAACGCGGTCCTGCGGGCCCGGCAGATCGTGCGCGAGAAAGTCGGCGACGGCGACGCGGTCCGCGAACTCCGCGACGAGCTGGCGAAACTCGGCGTCGTGGTGCGCGACGCGGAGAAAGCGCAGTTCTGGCGGAGAATTCCTTAGTCCCGGCGAAAGCCGGAATGGCGGATATCGAAGTCAGTAGCATTTCCGCGCCGCGGACTTCGGCCTACAGGCACGGCAGTCGGATCGTCACGATCAGCCCGCCGCCCGCTCTCGGGCGGGCCTCCGCCGTTCCGCCGTGGGCTCTCGCGATGGCCCGCACGATCGACAGGCCCAGGCCCGCGCCCCGTGCCGAGCCCGTGCGGTCGGCGTCGAGGCGGATGAAGGGGTCGAACAGCCGGGCGGCCTGGGCGGGGGCGATCTCGCGGCCGGTGTTCTCCACCGACACGTACGAATGACCGGCCGCGTTGCCCGTGCGGACGGTCACCTCGGCGCGGTCGTCGTTGTAGGCCACCGCGTTGTCGACCAGGTTGCGGATCATCCGCTCGAGCAGCACCCCGTCACCCACCACGGGCGCGGGAAACTGGCGGGGCAGGGTCAGACCGTGCGCCAGCAGGGAGGGGTGCGCGAGTTCGGCCAGGTCGCCGGGCTCCTTGCCGGTCAGGTCGCGTTCGCTCAGCGCGAGGGTCAGCAGGCCCTCGATCAGGCGTTCCTGGCGGGAGTTGGACGCGAGCAGCTCGTCGCGCACCGGGCGCAGCGCCGCCGGGATCAGCCCGTCCGACATGGAGACCTGGAGCAGCGCGCGGTTGATGGCCAGCGGGGTGCGCAGTTCGTGGGAGGCGTTGGCGACGAAGCGGCGCTGGCCGTCGAAGGCGTTGTCGAGGCGTTCCAGCATGGAGTCGAACGTGTCGGCCAGGTCTTTGATCTCGTCGTTCGGGCCGGCCATCGAGATGCGCCGGTGGAGGGTGTCGGTGGACAGGCGGCGAGCCGTCTCGGTGACGCGTTGCAGCGGGTCGAGGGCGCGCTTGGCCACGTACCAGCCGACCATCAGGCCGCCCAGGCCGACGAGCACGGCGGCGAGCAGCGACCACTGGACCAGGGAGCCCAGCACCGTCTCGTGGTAGTCGTCGACCTGCTTGTTGAAGTAGAAGAGCTGCTTGTCGCCGGTGAGCGGCGGCAGGTCGTCGAGGGGCAGCCGGATCGTGACGCGGCGGCTGAGCTGGTTGCTGACGATGATGTAGTTGATCATCACGAGGGCCAGCGCGGCGGCGCAGAACAGGCCGCCGTAGACGAGGGTGAGCCGCACCCTGACCGGCACGCGGGTCACAGGCGGTATCCCGCGCCGGTGATCGTCTCGATGACGGGCGGGTCGCCGAGCTTCTTGCGCAGGGTCATGACGGTGACTCTCACGGAGTTGGTGAAGTAGCTGATGTTCTCGTCCCAGGCCTTCTCCAGCAGGTCCTCCGCGCTGACGACCGTCCCGTCGGCCCGAAGAAGGATCTCCAGCACGGCGAACTCCTTCGGGCTGAGACCGACGTAGCGCCCGTCCCTGAACACCTCGCGGCGCGCCGGGTCGAGCGTCACCCCGGCCCGCGCCAGCACCGGCAGGTGCGCCGACGGCACCCGCCGGGCCAGCGCCCGGAGGCGGGCGACCAGCTCGGGGAAGTCGAAGGGCTTGGGCAGATAGTCGTCGGCGCCGATCGACAGGCCTTCGACCTTCGAACGCAGGTCGCCCGCCGCGGTCAGCATGATGATGCGGGCCGGGATCCGTTCGGCGACCAGGCGGCGGCACACGTCGTCACCGTGCACCGCCGGAAGGTCGCGGTCGAGCACGATGACGTCGTAGTCGTTGGTCATCGCGCGTTCCAGGGCGGCGTCGCCGTCGTGCACGACGTCCACCGCCATCGTCTCCCGGCGCAGCCCGGCCGCGACGACCCGGGCCAGCACCTTCTCGTCTTCGGCCACCAATACGCGCATGGTCCGCATCCTGCCGGTGCGGGGGTAAACACCGGTTAAGCACTGCTGAGGGCGAGGGTGGGCGACATGCGGGCGGCGCGCATCGCCGGATAGATCCCGGCGACCGTCCCGACGAGCAGCGTCGCCGCCATCGCCCCGCCCGGCGCCCAGACCGGCACCGTCGGGGGCAACCCCATCCAGGTCGCGTACGCCACCGTCACCGCCCCGCCCAGCAGAGCTCCGGCCACACCACCGAGCCCCGACAGCAGCAGCGACTCGGTGAGGAACTGCCCGCGCACCTGCCCCCGGGTCGCCCCGAGCGAACGGCGCAGCCCGATCTCCCGGCGCCTCTCCAGCACCGAGATGACCATCGTGTTGGCCACCCCCACCCCGCCGACGAGCAGCGCGACCGCGCCGATCCCCAGCAGCAGGCTGGTGAACGCCGAGTCGGCCGCGGCCCGCGCCGCCAGCGCGTCGGACGGCCTGCTGACCTCGACCTCCTCCGGGCTCTCCGGACTCGCTGTCGCCGGAAGAACGGCCCGGACCGCGTCGACCTGGTCGGGGTCGGTCCGCGTGTAGATCGTGGTCGGGTGCCCGTCGAAGTTCAGGTACGTGGCCGCCGCCCCGAACCCGACCAGCGCCGACCGGTCGACCTCCGGCGCCAGCGGCGACGCCGCGAGGATCCCGACGACCGTCCACCACCGGCCGCCGATCCACACCTGCTCCCCGGCGGCCCGCACCCCGAGCCGCTCCGAGGCCACCGCCCCGAGCACGACGGCCCGCTGCTCGGCGGTCGCCTCGTTCAGCCAGACACCGGTCGCCGGAGAGGTCTGCAGCGCCCGCAGCAGGTCCTCCGACGCGGCCCGGGTGGTCAGCCCGCCGGTCTGGTGCGGGTCGATCCGGTCGGTGCGGTAGACGGGGTTCCCGGTGTCGCCGGTCGCGCCCGCCACCTGGACGGGCCCGATCCGCCCGACCATCGCCGGCGCCGTCTCCGGCAGCGAGGTCGGCTCACCGAACAGGCTCTGCCCGGGGGTGACCCGCAGCAGGTTGGTGCCGAGCCGGTCGAGCTCGGCCAGCAACTGGGCCTTGGACGACGACGACACCCCCACGACGGCCACCATGGTCGCGATGCCGATGGCGATCCCGAGCGCCGACAGCACCGCCCGCGCGGGCCGCGCCCGCAGCCCCGCCGCACCGACCCTGACCAGGTCGCCCCACGTGAGCCGGGCCGGTCGCAGCTCAGCCATCGGACACCACCGCCCCGTCGCGCAGCCTGACCCGGCGAGGCGCCGCAGCGGCCACCTCGGCGTCGTGAGTGATGATCACCACGGTCGTCCCGGCGGTGTTCAGTTCCCGGAGGAGCGTGAGCACCCCCGAACCGGAGACCGAGTCGAGATTCCCGGTCGGCTCGTCGGCCAGCAGCAGCGCCGGTTCGCCGACGACGGCACGCGCCACCGCGACCCGCTGCCGCTCGCCACCCGACAGCTCGTTCGGCCGATGACCCAGCCGATGGCCGAGCCCGACCCGGTCGAGCGCCTCGGCGGCCCTCTCCCTGCGTTCGCGGCGATTCGTCCCGGCGTAGAGGAGTCCCTCGGCGACGTTGTCGAGCGCGGTCACCCCGTCGGCCAGGTGGAACTGCTGGAACACGAACCCGATTTGCCGGGCCCGCAGAGCCGACAGCTCCCGGTCGGAGAGCGTGGCGACGTCATACCCGGCGATCTTCACCGTGCCCTCGGACGGCCGGTCGAGCGTGCCGATGAGGTGCAGCATCGTCGACTTGCCCGACCCCGACGGCCCGACGATGGCCAGCAGTTCCCCCGATTCGACATGGAGATCGACCCCGTTCAGGGCGCGCACACCTCCCGAATAGATCTTGGAAGCCCCGGCCAGCTCGATGACGGCGGGCACCTCGGCCGGACCGGCCTCATCGAGCGCGGTCATCCGACGGACACCCCGGCTTTCATGGATCGCGCTCATTCGGCGGGCACCTGGACCTTCATGCCCTCGGCCAGGCCCGGGCCCTCGATCTCGACCCGCCCCGCGGCGAACAGCCCGGTCGTGACCACGACGGCCGCGCCCTTCTCCACCTGGACGCCGTAACCGCCCTCGCGCAGCGCCAGCAGCGCCTCGACCGGCACCGACAGCACGTCCTCCCTGGTCTCGCTGGTCAGGGCGACGTCGACCGGAGCCTGGTCGAACCGCCCGAGACCCCCTGCGGCGGTGATCTCGACGTCGACGGTCGCCTCGCCGCCCTCCTGCGCGGGCGGTCGCGCGACCGTGCCGATCGAGGTGATCCTGCCTTTTCCGGTACGCCCGTCGGGAGTCTCCAGCGTGACCGCCGCACCCAGCCTGGCGAGCTGCTGGTCGGAGGCGGCCAGGTCGACGTGGACGACCCGCTTCGTCCCGGTCGTGGTGATGACGGAACGCCCGGCTGGCATCCCCGCTTCAGCGGTCACCCCGGCGACCCGCACCGCGCCGGAGGCGATCACCACCTGCTCGGGCCCGACCACACCGGTCTCGTCGAGGTTCCGGTCCTCCTGCCAGTCCTGTACGGCCACCTGAGTGGACCAGGTGAAGTCATGGTCGACCGTGCCGGGGTCGTAGCCGAGCGCTTCGAGGTTGCGCTCCAGCTGGAGGACGTCGCGCCCGGAAACCCCGTTACTCAAGGGGCGGTACATGGGCGTGGTGCCGTACATCAGGGTGACGGGCTTCCCCGAAACGGAGTAGAGCGTCTTTCCGCGACGGACGACGGCGCCCTCCTCGGGCGTCCAGGTGACCGTCCCCTTGGCCGCGTTGGGCAGCTCACGCCGGTTCTCGTAGCCGAGGGTGCCGGCGACGGTCTCGGCGTCGGCCAGGTCCCCCCGGGTGATCTCAGCCGTCCGCACCGGGGCCGGGGCCGGCGTCACCGGCTCGTCGAACGAGGCCGCCACGACCCCGCCACCGGCCAGCGCCGCCACCGCCACTCCCCCGGCGAGCAGCCCCTTCCTCACTGCGGTCCCCCGCCGGGCAGGTGCTTCTCGCAGATCTCCTGCGCCTTCTTCGCCTCCGGGGAGTCCATGGCTCCCTTCGGCCCGCCGATGAGCACGCGCCCGCCGTCGACTTTCGGGTCGGGCAGGTCGACGCCGTTGTCCCGCATGCATTTCGTGTATTTCTGGACGGCGTCCGCGAATTCCGCGTCGTTCACTTTCGGCCCACCCCCGATAGGCCGATACTTCGCGCACTCCTTGTCGGCCTTCTCGACGGTCGCCGGGTCGACCCCCTGCCCCACGCGCACCCGGACGGCGTTGCCACCAGGCTCGGGATCGGGCACGTCGATGCCGTGCTCACGCATGCACTGGGCGAACTTCACCCCGTCCCCGGACGCGGTCGGACTGGGCGCGGCGGCCGACGCGACCCCGCCTCCGGCGGTCGCCACCCCACCCGCCTGATTACTTCCACAAGCCGCCAGGAAAAGCGGCAGCGCCGCGATGACGGCCATTCTGATTCGGGTCATGCGAACTTTATAGCGAGACCCCGTTAAACACCCATTAAGCGTTTTTGCTTATCTCATGTTTATGCGCACAGAAAAGGCCCGTCGCGAACGACGGGCCTTACTCGTTTCCGCGGGTGACTTCTGCTCCGGATGGCGGTCGGCCACTCCGGAGGCGTAACGGAAAATGCACTTCGAGACGACGGACCCGCGCCGATGAGCGGACCGGCTACTGGGGCGGGCGGTTGCCGAGTTGGCGGCGGAGCTGTTCCAACTCGCGCTCCAAGTCGGCGACGTTCCGGTCCTGCGGCTGCTGCGGCGGCTGGCCGTAGGGCTGGTGCTGCGGGAGCGGTCCACCCCCGGGCTGGGACCCGTGCTGGGACCCGTGCTGCTGACCGTAGGGGTTGCCCGGCTGCTGGCCGTGCGACTGCTGGTAGGCCTGGTAGGGCTGCGACGCGGGCCGGTAGCGGGTGGTGCTCTCGGCCGGCGGGAGCGAGTGGGGCTGCGGCGGCTGGTAGGCCGGGATCTGCTGCGCGGCGGCCTGGTAGGGCGGGGCGCCGTTGTAGACGGGGATCTGGCTCCGCCTGGCCCGCTTGCGGCTCTTCACCAGCAGGCGGAGCAGCACGAGACCGAGCAGGATCGCGACGATCACGCCGCCGCCGATCAGCAGCCAGAAGCTCGACGACTGGGGCGTCTCGTCCTTGCCGGCGGTGATGAACTGCTGCGAGTTGGTGATGTACTCGGCGACCCACGGGTGGGTCGGGTGCAGCGCCTGGACCTCGCGGAAGATCGGCAACGCGGCCGAGTAGTGGTGCAGGAAGAAGGCGTCCAGGGCCGCGTTCCAGCGGGTCGTGGTGGCCGACGCGGTGGGCTTGATGCCCTTCTCGTTCAGCTTCTCCTTGACGACCGACACGGGCAGCACGAACGACTCGTTCTCCGAGGCCTCCCCGCCCTGGGAGACGGTCCCGGCGATCAGCATGCCGACGACGTTGCCGTCCTTGGAGAACACCGGCCCGCCGGAGTTGCCGTGGTAGGAGGGAGCCTGCGTCTGGATGTACGGCACGCCCTTGTCGGTGGTCCGCAGCGCGTTGTACGGCCCCTCGGTCAGCGCCGGGTCCAGCTTCGACTCCAGGCTGAAGAACGGGGTGTTGGTGACCAGGCCGGGGAACCCGCTGATGTAGACCGTCGACCCGACCTGCACGTCGGTGTCGTTTCCGAGCGGCACGGTCGGCAGGTTCTGCTGCCCGTTGACCTTGAGCAGCGCGTAGTCCTTGCCGGGGTAGCTCTCGCCGACGTCGACGAGCTCGGCGACGATCGGCTTGGCGGTCTTGTCGACGCCTCCGCCCGGGTGGGCCTGCAGCACCGCGATCTCTTTCTTCAGACCGTCGACCTGCATGTTGGCCGCGTTGAAGTTGATGAAGAGGTTCTCGGCGAGCTTGATCATCTCTTCGTCGGGCGAGAGGTCCTTGACCATCTCCAGGATGCCCTGCGCGTCTTCTTCGTAGAACTTGGTCAGCGCCTGCTGCGCGAAGACGTCGTTGAGCTCCTTGTCGCCCATCTCGACGCAGTGCGCGCCGGTGACCATGTAGCCGTCCGGGGTGACCCACCAGCCGGTGCACATGCCGCCGACCTCGGCGTCCACGACGCGGTTCGGCGTGCCGGGCACGAGATAGGCGCCCACGTTGGCGTTCATCTGCTCGAACATGTACTTCGCGATGCTGCGCTGGTCCTGCGCGATCTTCCCCGCGAGCACGTCATTGGTGATCTTGTCGACGAGGGCGTAGAGGTTCGCCTCGTTGACGGCCGGCGTGGGCACGCTGACCTGGCCGGTGTAGGTGAGGCTGGTGAGCTGGACGGCGGGGTGGGTCTTCGCGGCGAGCCTGGTGCCGATGGGGACGTCTGGCGTCTCATCGGCGTACGCGGGAGAAGCGGCGAGCACCGACACCGCCGCGGTGGCGACGATGATTTTTCTGAGGTTCACGAAACAGATCGTCGGCCAGGCGCCTTGTCCACCACTTGTGAGTGACTTGGGGTTTCCATTACCTGAGGGAAAACCCCAGGGCAGACCCGGTGGCGGCGTCCGGTGGCGCGTTCCTAACGTGGGACGCATGGCCAAAGCCGTCCCGCCCGGGACCATCACCATCGACGGCCGCCACTTCGTCGCGGCCGTCCTTCCCGATGTGTACGACGCCCGCGACCTCCTGTACCGCCCTCTCCTGCGGCCGCTGCCGGACGCGGTGGACAACCGCGCCGATCGGCGGGTCCTCACCCAGGAGGGGGCCTCCTGCACCGGCCACGCCCTGGCCGCCGTCATCGCCTCGGCCCGGCGGGGCCTGGCGGTGAGCCCGTACATGCTCTACCGGCTCGGGCGGCGCTACGACGAGTTCGCGGGTGAGGAGGACATCGGCTCGTCGCTGCGCGGCGTCCTGAAGGGCTGGTACCACCACGGCGTCCTGCCCGAGGCTGCCTGGACCGTCCCCGACCCCGACCTCAACGACCCGTTGATCGCGGCGGAGGCCGCCCGCGTCCCCATGGGCGCCTACTACCGGGTGACCCCGGGGAACCTCGACGACATGCAGTCGGCCATCGCCGAGGCGGGCGCGGTCTGCGTGTCGGCGGTCGTCCATGAAGGCTGGATGGACCCGGTCGTCGAGGACGGCGCCCACGTCATCCGCCGTCAGAGCGGCCACCAGTCGCTGGGCGGCCACGCCTTCGCGCTGGTCGGCTACGACGAGACGGGGTTCCTCGTCCAGAACTCCTGGGGCCCCGCTTGGGCCGGGAAGGGCTTCGCGACGCTCCCGTACGCCGAATGGCTCGACACCGCCTACGATGCCTTCGCGGTACGCCCAGGCGTCCGGGGCACCCCCCTGAACACCCGCACCCGGCCGTCAGATGACACCCAGGCGGGCGTGTCGGCCGTCGACCTGGCCCCCCATGTCGTGAACCTCGGCAACGACGGCCGCCTGGCCAAGATCGGCTCCTTCGAGAGCTCCCCGCGCCAGATCGAGACCGCCTTCACCCAGATGGACGCGATGCACGCCAAGTGGGGCGGCCCGGAGCGCCACGTGGTCCTCTACGCGCACGGCGGCCTGACCAGCGGCGGCAGCGGCCAGGAGATCGCGCGCCGGGACCTCGACTGGTGGCTCGCCAACCAGATCTACCCCGTCACCTTCGCCTGGCAGACCGGCGCGACCGAGACCCTCCTCGACCAGCTGGCCGACCTGGCCGGCCGCTTCCTGCCCGCTGGAGGCCCGGCCGAATGGCTGGCCGAGCAGGCCGACCGCGCGGTGGAGGTGCTGGCCCGGAGCAGCCTGGCCTGGGCCTGGGACCAGATGAAGCAGAACGCGTGGGCCGCGTCCACCCCGGTGTCCGGCACGGTCGACTGGACCGCGACGCGATCCACCCAGCCCGGCGCCACCCTGACCGCGCTGGCCCTGAAGAACCACGTGCACCCCGAGACCCGCGTCCACCTGGTCGGCCACAGCGCCGGTTCGATCTTCCTGGCCGCGCTGGCGGAACGCCTCGTGGCGGCGGGGATCCCCATCGCGTCCACGACCTTCATGGCCCCCGCGATCACCGTGGCGGACTTCCGGCGCACCCTGGGGCCGCTGCTCGGCAAGATCGGCCGATTCACCACCTTCGCCCTGACGGACGAACGTGAACTCGACGACGTGTGCGGCGCCGTCTACCGCAAGTCGATCCTCTACCTGGTCTCCCGGGCCTTCGAACGCCCTGAGCAGGCGGGCGGGGAGGTCCCGATCCTCGGCATGGCCAAGCATCTGGCCGCCCTGAACCTGCCCCGGTCGCAGGTGGTCCTCTCGGGCACCATGACCCCGATCACCGACCACTGCGCAGCCAGGGGCCACACCGATTTCGACACCGACCCGGCGACCATGACCTCGGCCCTGCTCCGCATCCTGGGCCGGCAGGCCCTGGACGCGTCGCTCACGCCGTACCACTGAGGCATGTACTGATGGTGTGTACCATCAGTACATGCTGACTGTCCTGATCAAGGTCGTGGGTACCGTGCTGGTGACCGCGCTGATCGCCTACCCCCTCTACGCCCCGCATTCAGGCATGGGCATCCTCGGTGAGGTCACCGCCGCCGGTCCCGTCGGCGGGTTCGCCTTCGTCGCGGCCTTCTTCGGGCTGGTCACCCTCTACTGCCGCGCCCTACAGCGCACCCTCGTCCTGGCGGGCGCCGACCGCCCGGCCTCGGTGTGGTGGATGTTCGCGATCCCGTACAACTTCACCGAGGACTTCTTCATCGTCGGGAAGGTGCGCGCGGCGCTGGCCGGACGCGTCACGCCGGAATTCCTGCGCTGGTGGACGGTCCTCGGGTACGGCTGGTGCGCCTTCCAGATCCTGTCGCTGTTCCCCGGCCCGGCCGGCTACGCCGGAGGCGCGGTGGCCATCCCCCTCTGGGCGGCACACTGGATCATGACGTCCCGCGTTCAGCACACCCTGGGAACCTGATGCCGCTGCCTCGTTTCGACCGCCTGCCCGCCGAGTCGCGGGCCGCGATCCTCGCGGTCGCGCGGGCCCACTTCGCCAGAGACGGGAAGGACGCGGCCTCGTTCAACCAGATCATCGCCGACGCCCGCATCTCCAAGACCTCGGCCTACCACTACTTCGACGGCAAGGACGACCTGTGGTCGGCCGTCGTCGCCGACGCCTCGGAACGCGCCCTAGAGGTGCTCGGGCCGTGGCGGCCGGTGGAGTCGGCCGGGGCCCTGTGGGAGCAACTGCGCTCGGGTTCGGTACGCCTGTCGGCCCACCTGCGCGACCATCCCGACGACCGGGCCGTGCTGGCAGCGGGCGGCGACGCCGGGAGCGGCGGGTGGATCACCGACCTGGTCGCCGACGGGGCCCGCATCGGGGTGATCGACGTGGTGCCGGGGATCGAGGCCGCCACGGCGGGGGTGTTCGCGGCCATGGACCGGTGGGCCCTCACCGACCCCTCGGCGCCCGGCTCCGCCGAGCCGCTGCTCGTCCTGCTCGCCCGCCTGTGGGCGTCCCCGGCGTGAAACGGAAAGGCCCCCGAACCATCCGGGGGCCTTTCGGAAAAGCAGGGCCGATCAGACGCCCATGGTCTCCGTGTCGTTGGTCTCGGCGGTCTCGCCGATCTCGGTGACACCGTTCTTGAGGTGGTAGCGCCCGATCGCCTCGCGCAGCGTCTCCGGCTTGACCTCGCCGCGCTTGGCGAGCTGCGTCAGCACCGCGAGGGTGATCGACGCCGCGTCGACGTGGAAGTGGCGGCGCAGCGCCGACCGCGTGTCGGACAGGCCGAAGCCGTCGGTCCCCAGCGACGTCCAGTCGCCCGGCACCCACTGCGCGATCTGGTCCTGTACGGCCCGCATGTAGTCGCTGACGCCCACAAACGGCCCAGGCACATTGGACAGCTTGGTCGTGACGTAGGGCACCTTCTGCTCGACGTCAGGGTTCAGCAGGTTGTACTCCTCGCAGTCGAGGGCGTCGCGCCGAAGCTCCGACCACGAGGTCGTCGACCACACCGAGGCGGCCACGCCCCACTCCTCGGCCAGCATCCGCTGCGCCTCCAGGGCCCACGGCCCGGCGACACCGGAGACCAGGATGTTGGCCTTGGGGCCGTCACCCTGCGCCGGGGCGAAGAGGTAGAGGCCCTTCAGCAGGCCCTCGACGTCGAGGTTGGCCGGCTCGGCCGGCTGCTGGTAGGGCTCGTTGTAGACGGTCAGGTAGTAGAAGATGTTCTCGGCGTTCTCGCCGTACATCCTCCGCAGGCCGTCGCGCACGATGTGGGCCACCTCGTAGCCCCAGGCCGGGTCGTAGGAGACCGCGCCGGGGTTGGTCGAGGCGATGAGCGGCGTGTGGCCGTCTTCGTGCTGGAGGCCCTCGCCGTTCAGGGTGGTGCGACCGGCCGTGGCGCCGATGAGGAAGCCGCGGGCCATCTGGTCGGCCATCTGCCACATCTGGTCGGCCGTCCGCTGCCAGCCGAACATCGAGTAGAAGATGTAGATCGGGATCATGTGCTCGCCGTGCGTGGAGTACGCCGAGCCGACCGCGATCGTCGAGGCCATCGAGCCCGACTCGGTGATGCCCTCGTGGAGGATCTGACCCTCGGTCGACTCCTTGTACGACAGCAGCAGATCCCGGTCGACGGCCTCGTAGGTCTGGCCGTACGGCGAGTAGATCTTGGCGGTCGGGAACATGGCGTCGATGCCGAAGGTGCGGGCCTCGTCGGGGATGACCGGCACGAAGCGGTGGCCGATCTCCTTGTCGCGCATGAGGTCCTTGAGCAGGCGGACGAACGCCATGGTGGTGGCGACGTTCTGCTTGCCCGAGCCCTTGGAGAGCTGCTTGTAGGCGTCGTCGCCCGGCAGCTTGAGGTTCTTGGCCCGTACTACTCGTTTGGGCAGGAAACCGCCGAGCGCGTGGCGGCGCTCCTTCATGTAGGCGATCTCGTCGCTGTCCGCGCCCGGGTGGAAGTAGGGCGGCAGGTCGCCTTCGAGGTCCTTGTCAGGGATCGGAAGGTAGAGCCGGTCGCGGAACTCCTTGAGTTCGGCCTTGCTCAGCTTCTTCATCTGGTGGGTGGCGTTGCGGGCCTCGAAGTCCTTGCCCAGCGTCCAGCCCTTGATGGTCTGGGCCAGGATGACCGTCGGCTGGCCCACGTGGTCACGGGCCGACTTGAAGGCCGCGTAGACCTTGCGGTAGTCGTGACCGCCGCGCGACAGCTTGCGGATCTCGTCGTCGGACAGGTGCTCGACCATCCGGCGCAGACGCGGGTCACCGCCGAAGAAGTGATCGCGGATGTAGCCGCCGTTCTCGACTGAGTAGGTCTGGAACTGGCCGTCGGGCGTGGTGTTCATCTGGTTGACCAGCACACCGTCGACGTCGGCCGCCAGCAGCGGATCCCAGTCACGGCCCCAGACGACCTTGATGACGTTCCAGCCGGCCCCCCGGAAGTACGACTCAAGCTCCTGGATGATCTTGCCGTTGCCCCGGACCGGGCCGTCCAACCGCTGAAGGTTGCAGTTGATGACGAAGGTCAGGTTGTCGAGTTCCTCACGGGCCGCGAGGCCGATGGCGCCGAGCGACTCGGGCTCGTCCATCTCGCCGTCGCCGAGGAACGCCCACACATGGCTGCGCGAGGTGTCCTTGATCTTGCGGTCTTCCAGGTAGCGGTTGAACCGCGCCTGGTAGATCGCGCCGATCGGCCCGAGGCCCATGGAGACCGTGGGGAACTCCCAGAAGTCAGGCATGAGGCGCGGGTGGGGATAGGACGGAAGCCCCTTGAACCCGTGGGACAGCTCCTGCCGGAAGGCGTCGAGCTGGGTCTCGGTGAGGCGGCCTTCGAGGAAGGCCCGCGCGTAGATTCCCGGGGCCGCGTGGCCCTGGAAGAACACCTGGTCGCCCGACTCTCCGTGGTCCTTGCCCCGGAAGAAGTGGTTGAAGCCCACTTCGTAGAGGGACGCGGCGGAGGCGTAGGTCGCGATGTGGCCGCCCACGTTGGTGCGGGCGTTGGCCCGGGTCACCATGATCGCGGCATTCCACCGGGAGTACGCACGGATGCGCCGCTCGACGTATTCGTCGCCGGGGAACCACGGTTCGCGTTCGGGGGCGATCGTGTTGATGTAGTCGGTGCTGCGCAGCCCCGGGACGCCGACCTGATGCTCGCGCGCCCGTTCAAGCAGGCGGAGCATCAGGTAACGCGCTCGGGTTCGCCCCTCCGTCTTGACGACGTTGTCGAGCGACTCAAGCCACTCCTGGGTCTCGCTTGGATCGACATCAGGAAACTGGCTGGGTAGGCCGTCACTGATGATCGAGAAACGCTGGCGTCCGGAAGCCACTGGGTCTCGCCTTCCGAGAATGGACTTTTGTCGGTCTAGGGTTCTGGTTCCATCCTGGCTGGTCCTTACGGAAGATGCATCTCTACCGCGAGGTAACCGGGGTGGTCTATGGGTCTAGACCACCGATGGTAGGACGATTTTCGCCCAAGCTTGCACATCCCGCCACCACCGGGTGTGCTCACTTCGTCAGCGTAACGTTTTGACCTAGGTTGTCCCTCACCTGGTCGCACGGGACCGAATTACGGGCAGGCCGCACCTTAGTATCCCGATGTGAGATCTCAGGTCATCGAGGTGCGGACGGGCTCGCGGGAACGGGTGCACGACATCACCGCGGAGTGCGCGAGGTTCGTGGAAGAGTGCGGAGGCGACGGCCTTCTCAACGTCTTCGTCCCTCACGCCACGGCGGGCGTGGCGCTGATCGAACTGGGCGCCGGCAGCGACGACGACCTGCTGGCGGCACTGGGCGACCTGCTCCCGGCCGACGACCGCTGGCGGCACGCCCACGGCTCACCGGGCCACGGGCGTTCTCACGTGATGCCTGCCCTGATCCCGCCCTATGCGACGGTGCCCGTCATCGGGGGGCGGCTGGCTCTGGGAACCTGGCAGTCGATCGCCATCGTGGATCTCAACGTGGACAACAGGGAACGTAGTGTTCGTTTGTCCTATTTGTCCGAATCGTAGATAACGGTGCGGGTCACTGACCGTGGCGACCGTTGACGACGATGGGTCACAGCGTGTGGACTGTGCCGAACGATACCCGCAGCGGTTTTCCAGCGGGGTCGATCCGAGCAGGAGGGATGAGAGTGAGCGCGACCGCGGGTCAGGCGCAGGGCGAGCGCGGCCTGGCCGAACGACTTGGGCTCAAGCCGGGTCAGGTGGTGCAGGAGGTCGGTTGGGACGAGGACACCGACGACGAGCTTCGTCAGTCCATCGAGGAACTGACCGGCAACGAGATGGTCGACGAGGACTTCGAAGAAGTCGTCGACGTGGTGCTGCTGTGGTATCGCGACGGGGACGGCGATCTGTTCGACGTCTTGAGCGACGTCATGGGCTCATTGGCTGACGGCAGCCAGATTTGGCTGCTGACGCCCAAGGCCGGCCGAGACAACCATGTCGAGCCGAGCGACATCGGCGAAGATGCCACGACCGCCGGCTTGGCGCAGACCAGTAGCATCAGCGCGGCCAAGGATTGGTCGGGCACGAGACTCGTCTTCAAGGGCCGCCGCTAGACGGTGGCGCCTCGCCCTGCCGTACGGCCGCCGCCGTACGGCAGGCTCACTACGGGCGGAGCGATCATGGACATGCTGACCGCCGGGTCGCTCGCGCCCGATTTCGAACTGACCGACCAGCACGGCACGCCGATCCGGCTGTCCGGCCTCCGTGGCCGGAAGGTCCTGCTGGTCTTCTTCCCGTACGCCTTCACCGGCGTGTGCCAGGGCGAACTCCACGATCTGGCCGATTTCGAGGGCGACACGGCGGTCCTGACCGTCTCGGTCGACTCGACGTTCGCCCAGCGCGCCTGGGCCGACCGCGAGCGCTTCGACGTCACTTTGCTCTCGGATTTCTGGCCTCACGGTCAGGTCGCCCGTCTTTATGGTGTTTTCGATGAGGTGAAGGGGGTCGCCTCCCGGGGGACCTTCATCATCGACGGCGAGGGCGTGGTGCGCTGGACGGTCGCGACCGCGATCGGGCAGGCGCGCGACGTCGCGGAATATCGGAAAGTCCTCAGCGAGCTTTAGTCAGTGTTTTCGTGCGGGGGAGGCCAACATGCCCTGCTATCGATGCGGGGCCCGGCAGACCGACCCGGTCCGTGGCGCGAGTCCGTGGAAGCGTGGGGTGCGCGCCGAGGCCCAGGTCCTGATCTGCCCGGCCTGCCAGCGATCGCATGACCTCGAACTCGACACCTGCGCCGCGTGCGGCGCCACGACGCTGATCTGCCGCCTGGGCGAGATCGAGTGCCGCTCGTGCGGCCATGTCCGCAATGCGGAGGAAAATCTTTCCAAGGAACCGCCCCTACCGGCCGATCTGGCGGCGGAGGTGGAGGCGGCCCTGTCTCGCGTACTCGGCCGGTCGTGAGATTAGATGTCCGGATGAGTCACGTGGTCGCCCTTGATGTGGGCGGAACATCGATGAAGGGCGGCCTCGTCAGCGAATCGGGCGAGGTGACCGTTTTCCCCGGTCGCCCGACCGGGCGCGAAGACGGGCCGGAGGCGGCGATCGCCAATATCAGGGCCTACGTGGCGGAGCTCGCGGCGGCCGGAGACGGACCACCCCTCGGGGTCGGCCTGGCGGTGCCCGGCATCGTCGACGCCGACACGGCGCTCTACTCGGCCAACATCGGCTGGCGCGACGTCCCGGCGACCGCGTTCGTGCCCGAGGGGCTGCCGGTCTGCCTGGGCCACGACGTGCAGACGGCGGGCCTGGCCGAGAGCGTCTTCGGGGCCGGCCGTGACGTGACCGACTTTCTTTTTCTTCCCATCGGTACGGGTATCGCCGGCGCCCTGATCATCCGCGGTGAGCCCTATGGGGGCGTCAACGGCTGGGGCGGCGAGATCGGCCACGCCCCCGTGTGGCCCGACGGCGAGCGGTGCGCCTGCGGGCAGACCGGCTGCCTGGAGACCTACGCCTCGGCGGCCTCACTGGGCCGCCGCTACACCGAGCGCACCGGCAAACCGGCCACGGCGGTCGACGTGATGGCCCAGGCGGCCACCGACCCCCATGCCTACGCGGTGCTGGCCGAGGCCGTGGAGGCCCTGGCGATCTCGCTGGTGTCGTACACGCTGCTCATGGACCCGGCGATGATCGTGATCGGCGGCGGCCTCGGCGAGGCCGGCGAGGCCCTGCTGATGCCGCTGAGAGACCGCATGACCGAGCGCCTGAGCTTCCGCAAGCCCCCGCCGCTGCGCCAGACGGCGCTGGGCATGCGCGCCGGGATGCTCGGGGCGGGCATCCTCGGCTGGCGCGCGGCGGGAGTGCGGGGCTGGGCGCCTCAGCTCGATCTGTAGTCCGTATACGTATACGGATTGTCCAGAATCTTGGTCTCCGGGATGTCGGGGTTCATTCCGGAGATCCACGAATCGCCGAGCTCGCCCATGAGGTGGTCGACCGTCTGGTTGATGGCGGCCCGTGCGGCCGGGAGGCCCTCCACCTTGCCCTCGCGCTTCACGATCTCGCCGTTGACCAGCACGGTGTGCACGTCGCCGCGCTGCGCCTGGAAGGCGACGTGGCCGTAAGGGTTGAGGATCGGGAACATGACGGGCGAGTCGTCGTTCTTGATCAGGATGACGTCGGCCTTCTTGCCTGGCTCCAGGCTGCCGATCTTGTCGGACAGGCCGAGCGCCGCGGCCCCGCCACGGGTGGCCCACTCCACGACCTGCTCGGCGCGCAGATGGCAGTGGGTGACGGTCTCCGACCTGAGGTGGGCCTCCAGGTGCTCCCGGGAGCGGTCGGCGCCGAGGGTGGAGCGCATGGCGGAGAACAGGTCGCCGCTCCACCACACGCTGGTGTCCATCGACAGCGACACGGGGATGCCGTGGTGGCGGAGCTGCCACGTGGGCGGGTAGCCCTGGCCGGCGCTCTGCTCGCTCTCGGTCGAGACGGAGACGGACCCGCCGGTGGCGGCGATCCGGTGGTAGGAGTCGGAGCTCAGCGTCGCCGCGTGCACGTAGGTCGTCTCGGGCGTCATGAACCCGTTCTCGTACATGAGCCGGATGCCCTCATCGTTGGTCGCCCCCCAGACGCCCGCGTGGGTGGTCACGGGGAGCCCGAGCTCGCGGGCGGCCTCGAAGGCGGCCTTCTCGGGGAACGCCGGGTCGCCGGTCACGTCGAAGGCGAGCTGGAGGCCCAGCATGTCGCTCCAGGACCTCCGGCCGATGAAGCCGCGCAGGTCGGCGGAGGGCGCCCAGTCCCAGGGGGCCTGCTGGATGTTGCCGTACGCGAGCACGAAACGCCCGGGGACGTTCTCGAGGGCGTCGACGGCGGCCTCGGCGTGGTCGACCGTCTGCAGCCCGTGTGACCAGTCGACGGTCGTGGTGACCCCGGCGTCGAGGGCCTCGATGCCGCCGAGCAGGTTCCCGGCGTAGATGTCCTGGGGCCGGAACTTCTTACCCCATTCGAGGTAGTACCAGACGAAATATTGGGTCAGCGTCCAGTCGGCGCCGTAGCCGCGCATCGCGGTCTGCCACAGGTGGCGGTGGGTGTCGATCATGCCGGGCATGACGATCCCGCCGGACGCGTCGATCTCCTCGGTGCCTTCGGGTGTCTCCAGATCGGGACCTACGGCGACGATGGTCTCGCCGTCGACCAGCACGTCGCCGCGCGCCAGCACGGTGCGCCGGTCGTCCATGGTCAGCACGAGTCCGTTGCGGAGGACGATGGGCATAGGACTGCCTCTCAGGATCGCGGACCGATGTCCGCCTGGCGGTCGCAGAAACGTGACTGCAACAATGCGAGCCCCCTCGGCCGATGTCAAGGCACTCGAGGCGGTCTAAAGTCGACGGCATGCCACGCAAGGACACCGGACCCGACTTCATCGAAGCCCTGGCGCGGGGCCTCGACGTGATCAAGGCGTTCGGCCCCCGCCAGCGGGTGATGACCCTCACCGAGGTCGCCACCGCGGCCGAACTGGCCCGCCCGACCGCCCGCCGCATCCTGCTGACCCTTGAGGAGCTGGGCTACGTCCGGGCCGGCGAGGGCGGTTTCGCGCTGACCCCCCGGGTGCTGGAGCTGGGGGTCGCCTACGTCCACTCGATGGGCCTGTGGGAGCTCGCCCGCCCCCACCTGGAGCAACTGTCGGCGCTGACCCGCGAGTCGTGCTCGGTCGCCCAGCTCGACGGCTCCGACATCGTCTACGTGGCCAGGGTCGCCGTTCCCAAGATCGTGACCCTGTCGGTCAGCGTAGGGACCAGGTTCCCGGCGCTCCAGACGTCGCTGGGCAAGGTCCTGCTGGCGTCCCTGCCGGTGGCGGAGGCCGACGCGGTGCTGGCCGTGCCCAGCCAGTCGGGCATCACCCCGCGATGGTGCCCCTCGGTCGAAGAACGCCACGCGGCGCTGCGCGCGGTCCGGGCCAGCGGCTGGGCGGTCACCGACGAGCAGCTCGCCCCGGGCATCCGCTCGGTCGCCGCGCCCCTGCGCGACGGCCACGGCCAGGTGATCGCGGCGATCAACGTGAACGCCCACTCCGCCGAGACCTCGATGGAGAGACTCACCGGGGAGTTCCTGCCCGCTCTGCTCCGCACCGCCGGCGCGATCGGCGCCGATGTGGCTTTGCACGAGTCGATCCCGCAGGTCTCCGCTTGACATCACCTTCGCCGCCCGACAAGACTCGGGATCGCGGACAACTGTCCGCTTGACGGACGAAGGGATCACATGGGCGCGCTCGACGGCATTCTCGTGGCCGATTTCTCCCGGGTCCTCGCCGGGCCCTACGCCACGATGCTGCTGGCCGACATGGGCGCCGACGTCATCAAGGTCGAGGCTCCCGGCGGCGACGACACCCGCAACTGGCTGCCTCCCTCGCGGGACGGCGTGTCGACGTACTACCTGGGCGTGAACCGTGGGAAGCGGTCCGTCGCCCTGGACCTGAAAGACCCCGCCGACCAGACCCTGGCCCATGAGCTGTCGGCCCGCGCCGACGTGTTCATCGAGAACTTCAAGCCCGGCGGCCTGACCGCCTACGGGCTCGACTATCCGGCGGTCCGGGAGCGGAACCCCAAGGTGGTGTACGCGTCCATCACCGGCTTCGGCACGGAGGGCGGCGCCCATCTGCCGGGGTATGACCTGATCGTGCAGGCGGTCTCCGGATTGATGAGCCTGACCGGCTCGGACGACGGCCCGCCCTACCGGGCGGGCATCTCGGTGTTCGACGTGATCACCGGCCTGCACGCCGTGTCCGGGATCCTCGCGGCGCTCTATGCCGGGGGCGGGCAGCGGGTCGAGGTCAACCTCATGTCGTCGGCGCTGTCGGCGCTGGTGAACCATTCGAGCGCCGTGGTCGCC
The DNA here is from genome assembly GCF_001570545.1 of Herbidospora mongoliensis. Classification (GTDB taxonomy): domain Bacteria; phylum Actinomycetota; class Actinomycetes; order Streptosporangiales; family Streptosporangiaceae; genus Herbidospora; species Herbidospora mongoliensis. The sequence goes on from NZ_BBXD01000011.1 coordinate 710,748, forward strand.
GGAGGGGTCACGCCCCACCGGATGGGGAACGCCCATCCCTCGCTGTTCCCGTACGAGCCGCTGGAGTGCGCCGACGGTGAGCTGGTGATCGCGGCGGGGAACGACGGGCAGTTCCGGAAACTGTGCGACGTGCTGGGGGTGCCCGAGCTGGCCGACGACGCGCGCTTCGCCCGTACCCGGGACAGAACCGAGAACCGCGCCCTGCTCAAGCCACTGCTGGTCGCGGAGCTGGGCAAGCGCACGCGGGCCGACCTGTTCGCGGCGCTGAGCGCGGTGGGAGTGGCCTGCGGGCCGATCAACACGGTGACCGAAGGGGTCGCGCTGGCCGAGGACCTGGGGCTGGAGCCGGTGGTGACCCCCGGCGGCGTGCCGTCGGTGCGGCACCCGATCAGGTTCTCCGGTACCCCCGCGGGCTACCGGCTGCCGCCGCCTTCGCTGGACGAGCACGGGGAGGAGATCAGGACGTGGCTGACATGAACTTTCCCACGGGCCTCGGGACGTCGGACGCCGACTCCATCAGCCTGCTGGGGCAGGACCTGGCACATGACCTGATGGGCAAGGTCGGGTTCGGGGAACTGGCCTTCTGGCTGGTGGCCGGGCGGCGGCCCACCGCGGGCGAGACGCGGGTGTTCGAGGCGGTGCTGGTGGCGCTGGCCGATCACGGGTTCACCCCGACGGCCATCGCGGCGCGGCTGACCCTGCTGAGCGCTCCTGAATCCGTCCAGGGAGCTCTGGCGGCCGGGCTGCTGGGCGGCGGGTCACGCTTTCTGGGGGTGACCGAAGACGCGGGACGGTTCCTGAACGGCCTGGTGACCTCTCATGAAGGCGATTGGGACGCCGTCGCGCTGGAGGCCGTGCGAACGGCCCGCGCCGAGAAGCGCCTCATCCCTGGCCTGGGACATCCCGTACACAAGATCGAAGACCCCCGGACCCCCGTGCTGTTCGCCCTGGCGCGGGAGGAAGGCGTGTACGGCCCGCACCTGGCGCTCTTCGAGGCCATCGGCCGGGTGCACCCCGAGGTGCTCGGCCGGAAGCTGCCCCTCAACGGCGCCGGGGTGTGCGGGGCGGCGCTGGCCGACCTGGGCCTGCCCATCGATCTGCTGCGGGGGTTCGCCCTGCTCGCCCGCGCCGCCGGGCTGCTCGGTCATCTGGCCGAGGAGCAGCGGCGGCCCATCGGCATGGATGTCTACCTGACCGTCGACCGGAACGCGACGTACGAACCCTAGAGAAGGTGTCCACATGGCAACGCTGGCCGCCGTGATCGCGTCCACGCACCACCCGTTCTACTACAAGGCCAGCACGGCGCCGCCGGAGGAACGCCCGCCGTTCGCCGACGAGTGGGTGGCCAAGATCCTGGCCTTCCGGGAGACGCTGACCCGGGCCCGCGCCGACGTGCTGGTCATGGTCGGGTCGGACCACTTCCACCAGCTGTGGCTCGACAACATGCCGCAGTTCCTGGTCGGCAAGGCGCCCTTCTACGACGCGAACTTCTACAACGAGGAGCGCGAGTTCGGGCTGCCGCGAATGCTGCTGAAAGGGCACGAGGAACTCTCCTCACACATCCTGCGCGGCGGCCTCGACGAGGGCTTCGACCTGGCCTTCTCCAACGAGCTGCGGATCGATCACAGCATCACGTGCCCGATCATCACCCTGCGCCCCGAGGCCGACCTGCCGATCGTGCCGATCTACACCAACATCTTCGCGCCGCCGCTCCCCCGCCCCGGCCGGTTCGTGGAGCTGGGGCATTCGATCCGCCGGCTGATCGACACCTGGCCCTCCGACCTGCGGGTCGCCGTCATCGGCACGGGACACCTGTCCCTGGAGCTCGGCGGACCCCGGCAGTTCGGGCCTCATGGGCCCGACCCCGAGTTCGACCGGAAGGCCGTCGAGTGGATCTCCTCCGGCGACATCGAGCGGGCGCTGGCCGAAGTCACCCTTGATTCGCTGTGGACGCCCGGGAACGCGACTCACGGGTTCATGGACTTCATGCTCATGATGGGTGTGGCCGGGGAGGGCGCCAAGGCCGACTACGTCGACACGCTCGACCTGTTCCACACGATGGAGGCGTACTTCACCTGGTATCCGAACGGGGTTCCGGCATGAGCAAATACCTGCTGAACAAGTTCCTGTTCACCGTCGACCGCGACCCTTCGCTGGTCGAGCGCTACCGTTCCAACCCGGTCGAGACCGTGGCCTGGTGGGAGTCGACCATGGCCAACGAGATCCTGGGCGCTCACACCGGCGAGGCCAGCACCTGGCTGGCCTTCACGGACATCGAACGGGACGCGCTCGCCCAGCACGACTACGTGCGGCTCTTCGAACTCGGAGCGCACCCGTTCCTCACACTGACCCTGTTCATCGCGATGTTCGAGCGCGACTACGCGGAGCCGCTGGCGTTCCAGAAGGAGTACGCGGCCCGGCTGTCGCACTTCTCGCTGCCCTATCCGGATATCGCCACATGAGAGCGGCGGTGGTCGAGCAGTGTGGTCGGCCGCCGGCGGTGGGGAGCGTCCCCCGGCCTCTTGCGGGGGCTGGGGACGCTCTCATTACCGTGACCTGCGCGCCCATCACCCCGCTGGACCGGCTGTGCGCCACCGGCCTGTCCTACTTCGGGGCACCCGCCCTGCCCTATGTCCCCGGTGTGCAGGGCGTCGGAGTCGCTTCTGACGGATCACGAGTGTGGTTCCCCACCTCGGCCGGGATGGCTCCCGGAAACGGGAGCCTGGCCGAGACCTGCGCCGTGCCTTCCTCCGATCTTGTACGAGTGCCTGACGGATGCGGCGATGTGGTCGCGGCCTCCCTCGGGTTGTCGGCGGTCGCGGCGTGGATGGCCTTGACGTGGCGGGCCCAGCTGGAGCCCGGAGAGAACGTGGTCGTGCTCGGCGCCGGCGGGGCGGTGGGCCAGGTGGCCCTCCAGGCCGCCCGGTTGCTGGGGGCCGACTCGGTGGTCGGGGTGTCCCGCAGGCCTGGCGACGGGTGCATTCCGCTGGAGCCGGTGTCGACGCTGGCCGCCCGCCTTCGGGAGGTGATCGGGGCGGCTGACGTGGTGATCGATCCGGTGTTCGGGGAGCCCGCTGCGGCTGCCGCTCAGGTGCTCGCGTCTGGAGGGCGGCTGGTGAACCTCGGCGGGTCCGCTTCGGATTCGGCTGTGCTGTTCTCGTCGTTGCTGCGGAGCCGGGCTGTTTCGGTGCTGGGGTACTCGAACAACGTCCTGACTTCTGAGCAGCGGGCTGGGGCGCTTGAGGCGATCTTCGGGCATGCGGCTCGGGGGGAACTGTCGGTTGATCACTACGTTGTCGGGCTTGATGGGGTTGGCGAGGCCTGGGACTCGACGCGGCGGGAACGCGCGGTCGTGAGGGTTACCGAGGTGCCTTCGGCCGCGGGAGTGCCGTAAGGTGTAAGCCGTCCGGGGGCGGTTAGCTCAGCGGTAGAGCACTCGCCTTACAAGCGAGGGGTCACTGGTTCGAACCCAGTACCGCCCACCAGGAGACGGGCGACCTATGGTCGCGCTTTCAGGCGCTTCGCGGGTCTCCTTCGTTCATACGGGGGGCGACCCCCGAACCCCCGATGTCAGGGGGCCGGCGCCCCCTCACGCTCCCCCGGCCGCTTCGCGTCCTGACGTCGCTGTCGCTCCGGGTCGCTGCGCTCCGGGCGAAGGGCTCCGCCCCTCGCGCTCCCTGGACAGGCCTCGCTTCGCCCCAGCTCACCAGCAGAAACAAGGTCGGGACGCGCTCAGCATGAGGCGAGGCTGTTAGTGTGCGCCCGTTCACTCGGGAACCGGGAGCGCTCCGCGATGAAGTACACCGTCTCGATCGAGATCGCCCTGCCGCGGGAGAGGGTGGCGCAATTGCTCGCCGACCCGGCGCACCTGCCGAACTGGCTGCGGGGCCTGGTGCTGCACGAGCCGCTGAGTGGGGTGCACGGGCAGGTCGGTACCAAGTCGCGGGTCGTGATGCAGACCGGGCAGCAGAAGTTCGAGGGCACCGAGACCATCACCCGCCGGGAACCGGCGGACCTGCGTGGGATCCCCCACGAGAGCGTCGTTCACTTCGACCGCGAGATCGTCGGCGAGGGCATGTGGAGCGTCGCGCGTGACCGGCTGACCGAAGCCGGTCCGGAGACGACGCTCTGGGTGAGCGAGAACGAATATCGGTTCAGCGGCTTGCTGATGCGGCTGGTGGGGCTCCTGATGCCCGGCGCCTTCCGCAAGCAGTCACGACAGCACATGGAGGACTTCAAGGCGTTCGCCGAGCAGGGAAAGGACGTCCGCGAAGCGAAGGGCTGATCGGCTCGCGGGCAGCGGCGTCGGCGTGATGGCCCCCCGAGGCTTTCCAGTCGCGCCCGGGACAAGGGAAAGGCGATTCCCGTGTCAGCGGGGCCGGTTGCCCTTCTTCTTACGGGCGGCCGGCACGGCCCGGCGGGCGGAGCCGTTCTGGGCGGGCTTCTGCGCCTGCCGCTTCGCCGGTTTCTCCGCAGGGGCGGCGGGGGCACGGCCTCGCGAGCTGTTCGCCGTCCGGCCGCGGACGATGCCGATGAATTCCTCCACCAGGTCGGTGGTCGCGTCCGTGGGCCAGGCCAGCGCGACCTGGGACTGGGGCGCGTCCGGCACCGGCCGGTAGGTGAGATCCCTGCGGTCGTGGAGGCGGGCCAGTGACTGCGGAACCAGGAGAAGCCCACTGCCGGCCGCCACCAGGTCGACCGCGTCGGCCGTGGTGGGCGGTTGGGTGAACGCGGGCAGTCCGGGGCGGATCGTCCACTCGATGGTGTCGTCCAGAGGATGGAAGACCTCTTCGTCGGTCAGGTCGGCGACGGTCACCTCGTCGGCGGCGGTCACCTCGTGGTCTTTGGGCACCACGACCACCGTGGTCTCCGTGTAGAGAGGGATCACGCTGAGCCCGTCGCGGTCGATCGGGAGCCTGACGAATCCGGCGTCGGCGCCGCCGTCGCGCAGGAGGCCCACCACTTCGGCGGCGGGAACCGCGAGCAGGGTGAGCGGCACGCCCGGCATCCTCTCGGTCCAGACGCTGACCCATTTCGCGGGGGTCACCCCGGGCACGTAAGCCAGCCGGAACACGCTGTCGGTCTCCCCATCAGTCACTTGCTCAGAGTATCGATGTCAGGGCGACCCGTTCCGACTGACTATTCTCGACGCTATGACCTCACCCACACCGAAGACCATCCAGATGATGAAGCCCGAGACCGCGGCCAAGAAACTGGATGTCCTGCTGTCGGCCACCCCCGCCGAGTTCCAGGAGGGTGTCGTCTCCAGGGACGAACTGAACAGGCTGCAGACGGCACCGCCCACCTGGCTCGCCGACCTGCGCCGCAACGGCCCCCATCCCAAGCAGGTCGTCGCCGCGAAGCTCGGAATCTCCATTTCCGGCCTGATCCGGGGCGGGATCACCGAACCGCTCACCACCGCTGAGATCGACGCGCTGAAGGCGGAGAACCCGGAGTGGCTGGAGCGCGAGCGGACCGTCCAGGCCGAGACCCGCAAAGAGGCACTCCGCCTCAAGCAGCGCTAGAAACCCCGTCTCCGCAGTAGGCGGCGACGGCCACAACGGACGAAAGCCCGCCACCCTCGAAAGGGCGGCGGGCTTTCTCACGTCTGATGCGAGGAAAGCGGGAGCGCTAGATCATCCAAGTGAGTTTTAGAAGGAAGCATCTCCCATGGCCTCGCGAACACGACCGTATCAGGCGGGGATCAGCTCGTGCAGTGTTCCGGCGGTGACCACTTTCGCCCCCTGCGAAGGGTTGGTCGGCGCGTCCAGGCCGATGTACGTCGTGTGATCGGCCGTCGTGGGCTTGGCCCGCAGCAGGTCGACGAGGTAGCCGACGCGCAGATAGTCCCGCTCGACGATCGAGCGGACCAGCAGAGACGTAGACCGTCGATTGGCCTCCACCTGGTTGAAAGCCGGATGGCCGTTCATGTAGAGGTGCAGCCACTTCGCCCGCCACGCGCCCTTGTCGTCCCTGAGGAAGGCCAGCGGGAGGGCGATCCGCCCTGAGCCTCGAAGATCGGATTTGGCCCGCACCGTACGCGGCTCGAACGGCCGGCCCTCCTGCTCCGCGTCTCGCACCATGAACCCGAAGAACGCCTCCGCCGCTTCGTCGAACGCCTCGCCGGTGTAGATGTTGACCTGCGGGATGATGATCGGCAGGGTGGCCTGGGCGAGCCGGATGTCGATGAACTCCGACGCCCCGTCCGCCGCTTCGGTGAGGTCTCCGGAGTACACGGCGAAATCGTTGCCGTAGTTCGTCCACGACACGTGCTGCTCGTCGCCGTATCCGGCGTCGACCATGAGCGCGGACAGGTCGTAGTCGGTGCGTTCCCCGGTCTGGCGCCAGTGGACGTAGAACCGCAGCAGTTCGCCGTCCACCGCCGACACCGAGCCGCGCGGCAGCATTCCCAGCCCGGGTGAGACGGCCTTGCCCGACAGGGGCAGGGCCACGTCGAGGACGGCGTCATCGACGATCAGGGTTCCCGGGTCGGGGAGTCGCCGGCTGATCTCCTCGTCGAGGATGCCGAGGGCTTCGGCGATGACACCGTCGGCGAGCGGGGCCCGCGCGTCGGGGGTGACCCAGGTGCGGCCGCGCCGGTTGGCGAACACCCGGGAAGAAGAGACGGCGCCCCGGTTCTGCAGGTGCTCACGGAGTGACAGCAGGACGCGGCCCGACGCGCTCTTCGCCGCCCGTCGTGCGGCGTCGAGGATCGAGGAAGGGGATTCATCGGTCCGCAGCAACTGGTCCAGCCGGCGCAGCAGCGCGCCCGGCGCGGTCCCCAGCAGTTCGACGGCATCGGCCGTACGGCCTGACGACAGGGCCGCCTCGACCTGACCGTGCAGGCTCGCGGCCGGGCGCTCACCTCGGGCGACCTCGAAGACGTGGGCGGCGCGGGGGAAACGGGGGTGTTCGTGGGGGTGGAGACGCTCGCCGAGGCGTTTCCACTGCTCCCGATATCGGGGGACGTCTCCCAGCTTGGCCGTGGTCGCGACGCCGTCCAGTGCGGCCAGCAGCGCGCGGCGCTCGGCCCGCTTGAACGACCGGAACCGTGACGGCTCGGTCAGCGTGACGTCGCCGCCCGAGCAGCCGCAGGCCAGGCGCAGCACGTCCGTGACCGTGTCCACGAGCAGTGGACGACCGGCGGCCAGCCGCGCCTCGTTGATCACCGCCCGGTTCTCGCGCACCGGGATGCGGGCGGGCTCCTCGTCGCAGACCGCCGCGAGGTTCCGCAGCAGCACGAGGTCCTCAGCGGACGCCGGGATCTCGGATCCGGCGAGCGAGGCGAACAGCGCTCCCACCTCGGCGGCCAGGGTTCCACCCAGGTCCAATACGGTCACCCGGTCGCCCGCCGCCGGGACGAGCTCGGCGTGCGCGGCCAGCAGGTCGGCGTAGGTGTGCTGGTAGGTGCCGTATCCCGGCAGGCTCAGCAGGTTGATCGCCGACGACGTCATCTCCACCCGCCCAGCGGCCACCGGATCCTTGAGCGCCACAGCCAGCAGACCGGCCCAGAACTCGACCGTGTCGGGGACGTTCCTCGGGAAGTCGACGAAGTAGGCGTTGTGCTGGTGGTCTCCGACCAGCTCGCGGACGGCCGCCAGGACACGGACGCCGATGTCCAGCACGTCACCGGCAGGCAGCCTGCCCAGACGGTCGAGCAGGGCCGGGGAGCAGGCGAAGCCCACGCTGAGCAGAGCCGCGTCGAGCTGCCGGGCGGCGGCCTCACCTGCGGCGCTTCCGGCGTTCTCGGCCTGGGCTCTCATCGGCACCTTGAGGCGGCGCGTGATGACAACGCTCTCCAATGTGTCCACAGGCGCAGCCTTCCCTCAGATGATCTGTCCGGCAAGCCACCGTAACGCGTAGAAGCACCCCATTTCACCTGGAATGATCAGGGCCCGATGAATGCAACGGGTGCGATTGTTATGGAAGAGAAGAATCCCCCATCAGGGCACTGGACAAAGATTGCGCCGATGGTACATTCCTCGTATTTCGCCCAGACATCTCAGGGCGGAGGGGGTGTCCGCCTTCAACGGCGTCGTCGAGCAGGTGGCCAATTATTCGGCCATTCCTCTCTCATTACTCGGATTCGCCTTGACGTTGTGGCAGTTGATGAAGGCGAGACGGGCCGCGGAAGCCGCCCGCGACGCCGCATTACAGGCTCAGGGCGCCATTCGCAAGAACAGTGTCCTCATGCTGATTCCGCAACTCCTCCGTACGGAAGAGGAGCTTGACCGGGCCGTTCGCGATTCGTCCGTCGAACTGACCATGGTGTGGCTGACGAGCTGGAAGTCGCAGGCGAGTCAGTTGAGAGGGTTTCTCGAACTGGCCTCTCTTCAGAACAACGACGTCATGAAGGCCCTGCAGTCATCCGTCGCCAAAGCCACGATCGTGCGGCTGGATCTCACCCAGCAGGCCAAGGGAATCAATCTGGTGCTGGCCACCAGGGCCGCCCGGGAATCGATTTCGCTGGTGACCGTCGAACTGAGCGCGCTGGCCGCCGTCCAGGCGACACAAATAGGGGAGCGTCATGTCTGACGACGGCCAGATCAAGCGAATCGCTCAGACCCTGCTCAAGAAGACCAAAGACGGGTCCGTCAAATGGGAACACCTCCCGCAGGAGGGTTCCAGCGGATCCAGGGTCACCTATTCGACCTCGACGTCCACGGTCGTGATCAGCGCCGGCGCGCTGTCCCAGGAGTCCTACGTGTTCCAGATCTACAACTCCGACGGAGTGGTGGTCGAGGAGCTCCTGGTGAGCGAGGAGCGGAACGAGCACCTCCACCCCGTGGTCGGCGAACTGTTCCGGCTGTCCCACCGGCAGGCCCTCGACGTCGACGAGGTGCTCTCGAACCTGATGCAGGAACTCGAAGACGAGTAGGGCGATCTTTATGTCCTCCTAACAGCTAGACTCCTAAAGTACTAGGAGACTAGATAAATGGAGGACTCCAGTGATCGAGTTCCACCTCGACGGCAGGTCGGGAGTCTCGTCCTACCTGCAGCTGGTTCAGCAGGTCAGGCAGGCCATGCGCCTCGGGCTGCTCAGGGAGGGCGACCAGCTCCCCACCGTCAAAGAGGTCGTCGCCCAGCTCGCGATCAACCCCAACACCGTTCTCAAGGCCTACCGCGAGCTCGAACACGAGGGCTTGGCCGCGGCACGCCCCGGTGTCGGCACGTTCATCACGAAATCCCTGACCAACCCCTCGCTGGTGGCCGCCCACGGCCCCCTCCGTCAGGACCTCCGGCGCTGGCTGGCGAAAGCCCGCAAGGCCGGCCTGGACGACGAAAGCATCGAGGCCCTGTTCATGACCACCTTTCGGACCGCCGCGCAGGAGGACATAGCGTGACCCCCGTCTTGCAGGCCCAGGGATTAGGCAAGAGGTACGGCAGACGCTGGGCGCTGCGCGAGTGCACGATCGACATCCCGACGGGTCACGTCGTCGGGCTGGTCGGCCCCAACGGAGCCGGTAAGACGACGCTTCTCAAACTGGCGAGCGGCCAGCTGGAGCCGTCCGAGGGCGACATCAAGGTCCTGGGAGGCCGCCCGGCGAGCACGCTGCCGAAGGTGGGCTTCGTCGCCCAGGACACCCCCGTCTACGCCGGGCTGACCATCGCCGACCATCTGCGGATGGGGGCGCGGCTGAACCAGAAATGGGACGCCACCATGGCCCGCGAGCGGATCGCCCAGCTGGGTCTCGACCCCAACCGGCGGGCCCGCAAGCTGTCGGGAGGCGAGCGGGCCCAGCTCGCGCTGACGCTGGGGCTGGCCAAACGTCCCGAGCTGCTGATCCTCGACGAGCCCGTCGCGTCGCTCGACCCGCTGGCCCGCCGGGAGTTCCTGCAAGGGCTCATGGAGGCCACGGCCGCCGACGAGTTCAGCGTCGTGCTGTCGTCGCACCTGGTCGCCGACCTGGAGCGGGTCTGCGACTTCCTGCTCGTCCTGGTCGACTCGACGGTGCTGGTGGCGGGTGAGGTCGAGACGCTGCTGGCCACCCATCACCGGCTCACCGGGCCGCGCCGCGATCCCGATCGGATGCCCGCCGGGCAGCAGGTCATCTCGGCCCGGCACACCGATCGGCAGAGCACTTACGTGATCCGTACCGAGGAAGCCGTCCTCGACCCCGCCTGGGCGGTCAGCCGGCTGACTCTCGAGGATCTCGTCCTCGCCTACATGGAGAGGCGGCCCGTCAGCGGTCGCCGGACCGATCTGGAGGTGCTGCGATGATCTGGCTGACCTGGCGCCAGTTCCGCGGGGCGGCGGCGATGACCGCGGTCTTCCTCGTGCTCCTCATCGCCCTCTTGGCCCTGACCGGGCCCGACCTGGCCTCCCGTTACACGACCGGGATCGCCGCCTGCGCCCTGGACGACGGGTGCGACCGCTTCTTCGACCTCTTCTTCGACCAGTTCCAGCTCCAGTTCACCGCGCTCAGCGCTCTGGTCCTGGCCCTGCCGGCGTTCCTGGGCCTCTTCTGGGGGGCGCCGCTGATCACCCGTGAGCTGGAGGCGGGCACCCACCTGCTGGTGTGGAGCCAGGGCGTCACCCGTGGCCGCTGGCTGGCGGTCAAGCTGGGCCTCATCGGCCTGGTCGCCGTGGGCGCCGCCTGTGTGTGCGGGTTCGCGGTGACCTGGTGGTCGCAGCCGCTGGACCGGTCGGCCTTTCCGGAGCTGGGGCAGATGACCCCGCTGGTGTTCGGCGCGCGGGGCATCGTCCCGATGGGGTACGCGGCCTTCGCGTTCGTCCTCGGGGTGACGATCGGCATGCTGGTCCGCCGCACGCTGCCCGCCATGGCCCTCACGCTGGCCGTCTTCGTCGCGATCCAGTTCGCGATGCCGATGCTGGTCCGGCCTCATCTGATGCCGCCGGTGACCTCCACCCACGAGCTCAGTCGCACGAACGTGGGCAGCATCAACGTCCAGAGGGACGGTGGCGGGACGGTGCGCCTCGGCATCAAGCCGGCCGTGCCCGGCCAGTCGGGGGCCTGGGTGCTGTCGAGCGCGCTGATCGACCCGTCCGGGAAGGTGGTCTCCGTCGGCGACGAGCCGGCCCCCGTCCCGGTCTCCGGGACGTCGGGACCCTGCGCGCCGCAGGCGCAACCCAGCCAGGAGAACTGCCTGGGCGCGGTCAACGCGCTCGGCTACCGGCAACTGGCGAGCTACCACCCCCTCGACCGCTTCTGGCCGTTCCAGTGGATCGAGACCGGGATCTACGCGGTCCTCACCCTCGGCCTGACGTGGTTCTCCTTCTGGTGGATCCGGAGACGGCTGTCATGAGGGCGGTGGCGGCCGGGCTCGTCGTCCTGCTGGCGACGGTGACGGCCTGCTCGACGCCGGAACCCCCGCGCAGCGCGGGCGGCTCGCCGGAGAAGTCGGCCTGCGCGCGGCCCGCGGGCCCTCCCGGCGACGAGACGCCGACCACGATCGACGTGATCGAGCAGGCGTACTTCTGCATCCTCGGCAACTCCTTCAGCGGCGCGAAACTCGACGCCGGCACGCTGCTGGCCGCCGGATTCACCGCGCTCACCAGGGAACTCAACCGCGCCGGACGCGACGACCCCGCAGCCGTCATGCCGCCGTTGACCGGCGACAGGACGGCCGACTGGGCCGCGTTCGAGACCGTCTACCGCAAGGTGGCCGGCCCGGACGAAGCACTGGCCGTCGCCACCCTCCAGGCCATGGTGGCGAGCCTGGGCGACAACCACGCCCGCTGGTCTCCCGGCCAGGAACGGCCACCCGGCTACTACGACGGCGACGGCTACGGCCTGGGCCTCCAGGCGAACGCCAGAGGCACGGAGGCCCTCCCGCCGCTGTTCGTCACCGAAGTGCCCGGCGGCGCCGCGCGGAAAGCCGGGGTGCGCCCGGGAGACATCATCGAGTCGGTCAACGGCTCGGCGCCCTTCGTCGACGGCGAGCCCACCCCGGCGATCGCCGCCCTCTACCCGCAGTATCCGGAGGCCCGCCCGGTCGAGGTGGGACTCCGGCGGGAGGACCGCCGCTGGACGGTCACCCTCGAACCCGGCCTCTACCAGCGCGACCTGCCCTCGTTGCAGGTGGTCCAGTCGCGCCTGCTCGCCGACGACATCGCCTATGTACGGGTCCGCGGCTTCGCCCCCGACGCCGCCAACCGCGTCTTCCGGGCGGTCTCCAGGCTGCGTACCGGCCGGACCCTGACAGGCATCGTCCTGGACCTGCGCGGCAACGGCGGCGGCAGCCCCGTGGAGGCGACCCGCCTGGTGAGCGCCTTCGCCCACGGGAAGGCCACCGCCTACATGTGCAACGCCGACGACAACTGCGAGGCCGCCACGACCGACGACACCGTCGAGCTGCTCGGCCTGCCGCTGGTGGTGCTCGTCGACCGGGGCTGCGCCTCGGCGTGCGAACACTTCTCCTCCGCCGTCAAGGACCTGCGCCTCGGCACCCTGGTCGGCACCCGGACCGCCGGGATGATCTCCGGCCCGGCGCAGCCCTTCCTGCTCAGGAACAACACGATCCTGAGCTTCCCCACGAGGCACCACCTCGGCCCGAACCGCGAGGTCATCGACCGGATCGGGGTGCCGCCGGACCAGTACGTCCCGCCGACCCCCGAAGACGCGGCGGCCGGACGCGACCCCGCGCTCGCCAGGGCGCTGACCCTCCTGGACGGATGATGAGACGCCTCCTCGCCCTGCTGCTGGTCGTGACCGCCTGCTCCGCACCCCCACCGCCCCGGTCGGCCGTCACACCCTCACCGCCCAGCCCCGCCACCCTGGCCGCACCGACCGGCGACCACCCCGTCGGGACGACGGTCCTGCACCTGACCGACACCTCCCGCCCCGACCCCTGGAACCTCGACGCCAAGGCCAGAGAGCTCAAGGTCACCCTGTGGTATCCGGGCGAGCCGGGGGCGGGGGCGCGAGCGGCGTACATGAGCCCGAAGGAATCGGAGCTGGTCCTGAGGGGGTCGAGAGCGGAGGGCGTCCCGCCCGACATGCTGAGCAGAACAGTCGTGTACGCCACCGAGACCGCCCCCGCACCGGGAAGGTTCCCCCTGGTGGTGCTGTCGCCCGGCTTCACCAAACCGGTGAGCACCCTGACCTCGCTCGCCGAGGACCTGGCCAGCAGGGGATACGTCGTGGCCGGCATCGACCACACCTACGAGAGCTACGCCACCACCCTGTCCGACGGCCGGGTGACCGAGTGCCTCGCCTGCGACAGCGACACCGACCCGGGCTTCGGCACGGGAGTCGTCCAGAACCGGGCGGCGGACGTCTCCTTCGTCCTCGACGAACTCCTGTCGAGGCGAAAGGAGATCGACCGCACCCGCATCGCGATGGTCGGCCAGTCGATCGGCGGCGCGAGCGCCCTGGCGACCATGGCGGCCGACCGGCGGGTCCGGGCCGGAGTCAACCTCGACGGCACGACCTACGCCCGCATCCCCCGCGATTTCGCCCGCCCGTTCATGTTCGTCGGCACGCCGGAGCACGCCTCCGGTGGCCGCGACAACTCGTGGGACCGTGACTGGAAACTGCTGACCGGCGGGAAACGGTGGCTCGTGGTGAAGGGCGCCGACCACCAGTCGTTCACCGACCTCCCGCAGTTGCTGGGCGCCCTCGGCATGAAACCGCTCCTGGGAACCCCGTCCGCCGCCCGGCTGGCCGAGATCACCCGCACGTATGTGGCGGCCTTTCTCGACGAACACCTGAAATCGCGTCCCCAGCCCCTTTTGAAAGAGGCGTCGCCGTCCTTTCCCGAAATCGAATTCTGTCCGGACGCGTGCGGTGCCTGACACCGCCCGCGTCCGGAGGATCTGGCGCGGTGACCGTCTGCGACACTTTCTGGTACTACGGATGAATGACGCGCAGCCGTAACTACCAGGTTCTTTCTGCCGCCAAAGCCGTCGCCCGAGCGCTCGGCCACGACCCCGCCGACGCGAACCTCCTCGCGATCCAGCTGGCCGCCGAGGGCCGCCTCGACTGGGACAACAGCGAACTCCTCCTGCTGGCCCTGGAACACCTGGCCGACCTGGCCGGACTCCCCCACGTGGCCGAGACCCTCGGCGTCACTCCGGAGCAGGCGCGGGAGCTGACCGGGAGCCCTGATTTCCCGGCTCCTCCGTACGTGCTGGCCTCCGGCGCCCTCTGGTCGAAGAAGGACATCACCGCCTGGCGTCAAGCCGGGCGGTGAACGTCCTGGTCCCAGTCGGGGAACACCGCGCCCACCCCGTTGTCGCCCACGACCCGCCCCAGCAACGCGGCCAGCACGCCCCGCTCCCCCGCGGACAGACCCCCGGGCACCTGGGCGACCCGCGCGCACGTCTCGGCGTAGAACACCTCGGCGGTGGAGACGCCCTGCTCCGTGAGCGCCACCCGCACCACCCGCCCGTCGGACGGATCGGATTCACGCTCGACGAGACCCCGCTGGGCGGTCCGGTCGACGAGTTCGGTGAGACTCGATTTGGCCAGCCGCATCGTCGTGCCCAGCTCGCTCATCCGATAAGGACGGCTCATCAGCGCGCACAGCAACTGGCCCTGTTGTGGAGTGAGACCGTGGTCACGCGCCGAATCGGCGTAAACGGCGGAGATCAGAAACGACGTTCGCACCAATGCCGCGACCACCCCGAGATTTTCTCCCACGCCACCCATGCGGCCCAAACTATCGCGTGGTTCGCCACCCGAACTGGTAATTAATTTCAGGCCGCCCGCCTCAGCGGCTCCGGCCGGGGCGCCCGTGTCATCCGCCGCGTGGGCCCGGCTGCCGACTCGCGGGCCGGCCGATAGAAGTAGTGCGACCCGCCCAGATCCTGCCGATGGCAGGCCCAGCACCGCCCGTCGTACCAGGCGAACCGGTTCTGCCGCTCGCCGCACTCCACCAGCCAGCACGCCCCCACGGGCACATGCCAACTGGCCGCATCCCCCGGACCAGGCGCTTCGAGGACGACCACGTGGACCTGCTCCCACCACCCGGCGCCCCCGGCGACCGCGAGGGCGGCCCGTAACTCCACCGCCTTGGCGAGCCGCTCCCAAGGGGGCCCCTTCACCTCGGCCCAGGCGTTCAACGCCGGTAAATAGAAATCGGGCACATAAGCCGCACCACTGGGCAGCCGAATGGCCAGTGGTTCGTACTGCCAATAAATTCCCAGCGCATCAAGGGTCGCCGCCCAGTCGGCCTCGAGTGTCGACCGGAACATGACCCCGTTATAGACGAGCGGCACCGCGCTGATTTCCACCACCGCACCGTGCCATCCCCGCCACCGGCCCCGATGCCCGCCGGGACGTTCTGTGGACAACTCCTTGGCGCTCGGTTAGTGCGTCATCTTCGACAGCACGGTTCCGAGCGATTCCTCCTCATAGGCCAGGTGCGCCAGGAACCGGTCGGCGAGCGCGTCGAGCGCCTTGGCCAGCCGCTCCCGGTTCTCGGCATCCCGTGCGGCGGCCGAGACCTCGTCGAGCAGCCCGGCGACGGCGACGTGATCGGCCTCCAGCCGGTCGACGGCCGCGTTCAGATCGGGCGCCATCCTGCGGATGCGTGGGAAGAGCGTCGCGCTCTCGATGCTGTGATGGGTGTGGACGATCGAGCAGTAGCTCAGGCAGTTGTCCTTGAGCTGGAACAACGGCCCTCGAGTGGAGAGCTTGACCAGCCCCTGCCGGACCTCGCGCAGGTCGCCCCCGGCCGCCACCTGGTCGGCCATCCGCCGGATCGAGGCCAGGTCACGGCGGAGCATGTTGTGGACGAATTTGAGCTCGGACAGCAGCGACATTCGTTCAGTCCCCCAGATCATCTGTCTTACAGACTATTATCCAACCATGAAGGGACTGCACGAGGACCTCGGGTTCAACCTGGGGGTACTTTTCCGGGCATACGTGAAGGCGTCCCACGCCGTCCTCGACCACATCCCGGGCGGCCCACGCGGCTACCAGGTGCTGACGGCGGCCGTCCACGGCGCCGCGGGCAGCCAGGTGATCCTCGGCAGGGAACTCGGCGTCGACCGCACGGTGATGACCTACCTGCTCGACGACCTGGAGAAAGCCGGTCTCGTCCGCCGCGAGCCCGACCCGAAGGACCGCCGCAACCGCAGGATCGCGATCACCCCCCAGGGCCACGAGGTGTGGGAGGCGGCGGAGCGGAGGCTCCAGGCCGTCAACACCCACCTCCTGGGCGACCTCCCCGCCCCCGAGTCGGCCGCCTTCCGCCAGACCCTGGAACACCTCGCGCAGAAGGCCAATGCCACCGACCCCGTCGACCACGAGTGCCGGCTCGTCGAGGACCTGTCACCCGTCGAGGGTCCACAACGCGGACATCGGAAGGGCACGTAGCCGATCTCCGAACGGGAGTGCCTGCGCACCCGCGTACAGCACGAATCCGGCCCGAAACCGAGGGCCGAGACGATCGGCCAGGTGCCGCAGTCCGCGGAAGTCGTCACCCCGCACGGTCTCAGAGGCCTTGACCTCGATACCGACGACCTCGCCGGACGCGTTTTCCAGCACCATGTCGACTTCGATCATGTCCCGGTCACGGTAATGAAAGAGCTGGACGGGCTCCTCAGCCCAGGTCAGCTGCCGAGCGACCTCGCCGATCGCGAAGTTCTCCAGCAAGGGCCCGACGGGAGCGGAGATGTCGCGGGAACGTTCGGAGGACATGCCGATCAGCCGACCCGCGAGACCGCTGTCGGTGAAGATCAGTTTTGGGGTGGAGATCGCCCGCCGGGTCAGGTTCGACGACCAGGCCGGCACCCGTTTCACCACGAAGACGAGTTCCAGCAGATCGAGGTAGCGGGTGAGGGTCATCCGCGACAGCCCCACGTCACCGGCGATCGACTGCACCACCAAGAGCCCGGCCATCCGCGCGGCGACGACCGCCAGCAGGCGGCGCATCTCAGCCGGTCGCTCGATGTCGGAGATCTGACGGACGTCTCGGCTGATCAGATCGGTGACGTAGGAGTCGAAGAAACGATTTCGACGACGTCCTGGATCACGACGGACGGCCTCGGGATAGCCGCCCCGAAGAGCTCGATCGACGTAGTCACCCTTGTGATACGGACTCGGCGGGACCTCCACATCGGCGCCCCGGGCGAAAATCCGATCGACGAACCCGTCGGAGGTGCCCTCGATCTCCCCTTGCGAGAGCGGCCAGAGCTCGATGGTCTCCGTACGGCCCGGCAGCGTGTCGGGCAGGTCGCGCAGGCTCAGCAGCCGGGCCGAACCCGTCAGGAGGAACCGTCCCGGGCGCGGGTCTTGGTCCACTGTGTGCTTGATCGGGAGCAGCAACTGAGGCGCACGCTGGATCTCGTCGATCAGCATCAAACCGTCGTGGCGGACGAAGCTCACCGGGTCTTCTTCTGCCGCCCCCAGAACCGCCGGGTCGTCGAGGTAGAACTCGCGCGCTCCCTGCAGGCCCTGAGTCACCAGGCCCGCCAGAGTGCTCTTACCGACCTGCCGTGCACCGTTGACCACAACGACCCGGGTGTCTGTGAGTGCTTCGAGGGTCATCTTCTCGGCATGTCTCGCGTACAGCGCCATGCAGCGAGTTTACCGAGCTAGACATATCTACGTGGGCATCCTGCCGGACATCTGGTGGGCATCCTGCCGGACGTTCGGTGGGCATTCTGCCGTATAGGTGACGGTCAGAGGGGCAGCGCTGACGACAGGTCGGTCAGTCGTTGTCTGCTCGGTTCTGGATAGCGTTCGTCGAGGACCTCGGCCCGGGTGATCCGGTCGACCCGGAAGACCCGGACGTCCTCGCGTAACCGGCACCAGGCCACCAGATACCAGAAGCCGCCGCGCCCGCCCAGCATGATGCTCGGTTCGAGGTCGCGGGTGGTGACCTCGCTCTTGCTGTTCAGATAGTCGATGCGCAGGACGCGGCGGCCGGTGAGGGCCCGGTCGATGGCCCGTTTGACCTCTTCGGTCCCGTCGATCGTGTAGCCGCCGAGGTCGAGCCGGATCGGCACCCCTTCGCTCTGGAGCTTGGCGATGTCTCTGATCACGGTGCGTTTGCTCACGCCGAGCCGCCCCGCGAGGTCTTTGGCGGCCAACTGTCCGTTGCTCCGCAGCTCCTCTACCAGCGCGCGTCGACGGTCCATGACGCCGACGTTACGTGCGGTGAGCGACAAATCCTGGTATTTCCCAGCTAACTCAGCGGCCACATACCCGTATTGACCACGCGGTCGGCCTCTACACCACACATGGCGGCGCGCTCACAGCCGTACACGAGCCAGTCGAGCTGACCCGGAGCGTGGGCGTCGCTGTCGATCGCGAACACGCAGCCCATCTCGTAGGCCAGCCGCAGCAGCCGTTTGGGCGGGTCGAGCCGGTCGGGGCGGGAGTTGATCTCGACGGCCACCCCGAACCGCCGGCACGCCTCGAAGACGATCTCCGCGTCGAACCGCGACTCCGCCCGCAGCCCGCCGCGCTTGCCGCCGGCCTTCACGATCCGCCCGGTGCAGTGCCCGAGCACGTCGACGTGAGGGTTGGCGACCGCGGCGACCATCCGCCGGGTCATCTCGTCGGGCGCCATCTTCAAGGACGAGTGGACCGAGGCGACCACGCAGCCGAGGCGCCCGAGAAGCGCGGGGTCCTGGTCGAGTGACCCGTCGGCGAGGATGTCGACCTCGATCCCGGTACGGATCTCGAAAGGCGCGAACCGCTCCCGCAGCCCCTCGATGACCTCGATCTGCTCCGCCAGCCTGGCGGCCGAGAGCCCGTTGGCCACGGTCAGCCGGGGCGAGTGGTCGGTGATCGTCAGATAGGAGTGCCCGATGGCCCGCGCCGCCTCGGCCATCTCCTCGATCGGCGAACCGCCGTCGCTCCAGGTCGTGTGACTGTGCAGATCGCCCTTCAACGCCCGCCGCAACTCCCCGGCGGCCTCGGACAGATCGGTCCCGGACGTCGCCTCCAACCGGCGCAGATACGTCGGCACCTGACCGGCCAGCGCCTCGGTGATCGCCAGCGCGGTCACCTTGCCCACGCCAGGCATTTCGGTCAGCGTCCCGGCCAGCGCGCGCTCTTCCAGCTCCTCGCGCGGAAGATCTTCGACGACCTGGGCGGCACCGCGGAAGGCGCGGACCCGGTAGGTCGGTTCACCGGCCCGCTCGAGCAGGAACGCAATCTGGCGCAACGCGTCAAGTGGCTCCATGTCGAAGACGTTATCAACCAGCCAGAATTGTTGTTTGTACCGCACAAAGCGTCACCGATAGGCTTGCCCGACCTCAAGGAATCATGGAGCCGTATGGCCGCCACGCCCCCGCCGCCCGCCCCGCCCCCACCACCGGGGCCTCCCACGTTTCCGATGGCCGGCGGCCCGCCTCCGAAAAAGAAGAAAGCCTCCACGGCCGTCAAGCTGGGCGCCATCGGCGTGCTGTCGGTGCTGGTCGTGGGCTTCTGCGCGGCCACCGACGACGACTACGAAGAGGTCGACGCCGACTGCGTCGACATGAACAACCCGCTGGCCGACGGCTCCTACCCGCTCGTCGACGACGACCTGTGCGACGACGGCCGGACCTACGTCGGCTCCCACGGCGCCTACGGGTGGTATTACGGCGGCATCCGCGCCGGTTCGCACATCCGCGGCGGCTCGACGCTGAAGCCGTCGAACGCGCAGATCTCCACGCGGTCCGGCAAGGTCATCCAGCGCGGCGGGTTCGGCTCGCACGGCAGCAGCAGCGGTAGCTGACCCGTGCGCAGGGAACGGTCGGCACCCCGGAACGGCTGGGAGACCACGGTCGAGGCCCATGGCCTGGCCTATCACCGGTCGGCCCATCCGGGCGGGCTCGCCCGGCCCTACTGGGACGAAAGCGTCCACTACGTCTTCTCCATGGACGAAGTGCTCGCGCTGGAGGCCCAGGTCGAAGAGCTGCACCGGATGTGCCTGGAGGCGGTCGACCACGTCGTGGTCACCGGCCGCTTCCACGACTTCGCCGTGCCGCCCCAGTGGCAGCAGGCGATCAAGGACTCCTGGTACCGCCGCGACCCCCACCTGTTCGGCCGCTTCGACCTCCGCTACGACGGCACCGGCCCCGCCAAGATGCTCGAATACAACGCCGACACCCCGACCAGCCTGCTCGAGAGCTCGGTCGTCCAGTGGTACTGGCTGCAGGACGTCTTCCCGGGCGACGACCAGTGGAACTCCATCCACGAGCGCCTGGTCGACCGCTGGAAGGCCATCGCCGCGACCCTCCCGACGGGCCCCTCCCACTTCGCCTGGACGAGCCTCGACACCTCCGGCGAGGAGGCGATGACCCTCGGCTACCTGCAGGAGACGGCCGGCCAGGCCGGTCTGGTCACCGTCGCCATCGCGATGGAGGACATCGGCTGGGACGCCCTGAACCGGCGGTTCGTCGACGTCGAGGAACGCGTCATCCGGTCGCTGTGCAAGCTCTATCCGTGGGAGTGGATCGTCAACGAGCCCTTCGGCGACCACGCGCTGCGGATGATGCCGTCGATGACCTGGGTCGAGCCGCCGTGGAAGATGCTGCTGTCGAACAAGGCGCTGCTGGCGGTGCTCTGGGAGCTGTTCCCCGGGCATCCGAACCTGCTGGCCTCCTACCTCGACGGCCCGCGCGACCTGGCAGGATTCATCCGCAAGCCACTCCTGGGACGCGAGGGCGCGTCGATGACGATCATGTCGGCGGAACACTCCCTGGAGACCGGCGGCACCTACGGCGCCGAGGGGTTCGTCTTCCAGGAGTTCCAGGCCCTGCCCGATTTCGACGGCCAGCGACCCGTTCTGGGCGCCTGGGTGGTGGAGGACGAGTCGGCCGGGCTCGGCATCCGAGAGACAGCCGGCCTGATCACCGACGACACCTCGTCGTTCGTCCCCCATCGAATCAACGGTTAACACCCCCCAATAGGAGCAGGGTCAATGGACACCATTTCCTTCGGCGAGGTCCTCGGCAACGGTGCCCTGGCTATCGCCGCCTACGCCGTCCTCGGCGTTCTACTGCTGATCGTCGGCTTCTATGTCATCGACATGGCCACGCCGGGCAAGCTCAGCACGCTGATCCGCGAAGACCGCAACCCCAACGCCACCGCGCTGACAGCGGCCGGTCTGGGGGCCGTCGGGCTGATCGTGGCGGCCTCGATCTTCTCCTCCGGCGGCCGGCTCCAGGAGGGCCTGATCGCCACGCTGGTGTTCGGCCTGATCGGCATCGCCGTCCAGACGCTCGGCATGTTCGCCTTCGACAAGGTGGCCGGCATCTCGATCCGCGCCCTGGTCCACGAGCCGCAGCTCCAGCCCGCCACCATCCTGCTGTCGGTCACCCACGTCGCCATCGGCCTGATCACCGCCGTGGCGGTCATCTGACAGCCGCCCAGGTCCCCGTCTGATTCCTTCAAGACGGTCCGGTACGCCGTCTCGTACCGTCGGACCATGGCTATTCAGTTCAACGTCATCGGTCTCGTCGTCTCCGACATGGGCCGATCGCTCGCCTTCTACCGCCGCCTCGGCCTGGACATCCCGGCCGAGGCCGACGGAGCGCCGCACGTCGAGGTGCCCCTGCCGGGCGGGTTCCGCCTGTGCTGGGACACCGAGGAGACCATCAAATCCTTCGACCCCGACTGGACGCCGGGTCCCGGCCGGACCGGTCTGGCGTTCCAGTGCGACACCCCGGCCGAGGTCGACCAGACCTATGCCGACATGTCGGAGCACGGGCACCTCAAGCCGTGGGACGCCTTCTGGGGACAGCGCTACGCGGTCCTGACCGACCCCGACGGCATCAGCGTGGACCTGTACGCCCCACTAGATCCGACAGCGTGATCCCGGCCAGCGCCCTCACCTCGCGCGCGAGGTGGGCCTGGTCGGCGTAGCCCTCGTCGTGGGCGACGGCCGCGAAGGGAGAACCGGCGCGAGCCCTTTCGAGCGCCCGGTTCATCCGCAGGATGCGGCCCAGCGTCTTCGGGCCGTAGCCGAAGGCGCGCAGGCAGAGCCGGTGGAAGCGGCGTTCGCCCAGGTCGAGCTCGTCGGCGGTGGCGGCCACGCCCAGCCCGCCGCCGATCAGCGCGGCGGCGCCGCGCACCACCGGGTCGGGCCTCAGGTCGGCGGCCACCGCTTCGATCCCCTCGCCGCGTGCCAGCCGGTTCTCCAGGGCGCGCACCTGACGTACCGGCCAGATCTCATCGAGGTTCACCCGGCGATCTCGCAGCTCACTGGCGGCCACGCCGAGCAGTTCGGGCGCGTCGCCCGGTGCGAGGCGCAGGCCGAGATGGCTCCTGAAGGGTTCGATCGAGGTGATGTACGCCACAGAATCGGGCCCGGCCACGACGAGCCGGCCGCCGGTCCACAGCAGATCCATGCACCCGTCGGGCAGGACCCGGCGCTCCGCGGGGCCGGGCGCGCCCGGTGTCCGCCACACCACCGCGCCCGGAATCACCGACGCGCGTTCCCGGTACACCGTTCCAGCTTGCCACGGGCCCGCCATGCCATGGCCGTTGGCGAATCCGCCCAGGCGACCTGGCACGCTAGTAGCCGTGAACGACAGGGTCCGTGAGGACACGGCACGACGGCTCGACCGCGCGATGGGCAGCCTGGGCACCGCCGCGATGGCCCGCATGGAAGAACAGCTCGCCTGGTACCGCGCGCTCTCGGCCGAAGACCGTTCCTGGGTCGGCCTGGTCGCGCAGGCCGGGATCGCCGCCTTCGTCGAGTGGTTCGGCCACGCCGGGCAGGGCCGCCCCACCCCCAGCATCGAGTTCTTCGGCACCGCCCCCCGCGAGCTCAAACGCAGCGTCTCGCTGCAGCAGACCGTCGACCTGGTCCGCATCGTGGTCGAGGTGGTCGAGGCCGAGGTCGAAGACCTGGCCGCGGCCGGCGGCGAGGAGCAGCTCCGCAACGCGATGCTGCGCTACACGCGCGACGTGGCGTTCGCCGCCGCCCAGGTCTACGCCCGCGAGGCCGAGGCCCGGGGCTCGTGGGACGCCCGTTTGGAGGCCCTGATCGTCGACGCCCTGGTGCGGGGCGAGGTCGACGACGGCCTGCACTCCTGGGCCGCCGCGCTCGGCTGGACCTCCGCCCCGGTGGTCGTCTTCGCCGGGCAGTCCCCCAGCGACGATCCCCAGAGTGTCATCGACGGGCTGCGCGATCGGGGACGCAGGGCCGGTCACGATCTGCTGGCCGGAGTCCAGGGCGACCGGCTGATCGTGATCGTCGGCGGCGCCGACAGCATGAAGGAGGCCGCCCGCCTGGTCGTGCCCCGCTTCGCGCCGGGCCCGATCGTGATCGGCCCCGAGGTGCCCGACCTGCACGCCGCCGCCCGGTCGGCGCGGGCCGCGATAGCCGGGCTCCGGGCCGCCGCCGGGTGGCCCGACGCGCCCCGGCCGGTGCTGGCCGACGACCTGCTCGCCGAACGGGCCATCGACGGCGACGAGGACGCCCGCGCCGCGCTGGTCGAGAACGTGTACAAACCGCTGGCGGGCACGCCGCTGCTCGACACCCTCGCGACCTACCTCGAACAGGGCACGTCACTGGAGGCGACGGCGCGGCTGCTGTTCGTCCATCCGAACACGGTGCGTTACCGGCTCCGGAAGATCGCCGAGCTGACGGGGTACACCCCCACGGAAGGGCGGTCCGCATTCACCCTTCAGGTTGGGTTGATACTCGGTCGACTGACCGTAATCTGACCGTCGCTCGTTAATTGCGGAGAAACCGGAACTGTAGGGATTCCACAACAGAGACGGGCAGAAGTTCGTTCGGATCCCCAGCTCTGTGTCGGAGGGCTACAGGGCAGGGTGGTACCGTGCTCGTCATCGTCGCGCCGGGACAAGGCGCCCAAACTCCAGGCTTCCTGAGTCCGTGGCTGGAGCTCCCCGGATTCCGTGACCGTCTGTCAGCATGGTCGGAGATCGCGAAGCTCGACCTCATCGCCTACGGCACCACCGCCGAGGCCGAGGAGATCCGCGACACGTCCGTGGCGCAGCCGCTTCTGGTGGCCGCCGCGCTGGCCGCCTTCGAGGAGCTCGGCGTCACCCCTGATCTCGTCGCCGGCCACAGCGTCGGTGAGTTCGCCGCGGCCGCCCTGGCCGGAGTGATCACCGCCGACGAGGCCGTCTCGCTGGTCGCCGAGCGCGGCCGGGCGATGGCCGAGGCCGCCGCCGTCACCGCGACCGGCATGACCGCCGTCCTCGGCGGCGTCGACGTGCTCGAGTCGCTCGCCAAGCACGGCCTGACCCCCGCCAACAACAACGGCGCCGGTCAGATCGTCGCGGGCGGCACCCTGGAGCAGTTGGAGGCTCTGCAGGCCGACCCGCCGCAGCGGGCCCGGCTGCGGACCCTCGCGGTCGCCGGCGCCTTCCACACCCGCCACATGGCCCCGGCCGTCGAGCGGCTGCGCGCCGCCGCGACCGAGATCACCCCAGGCGACCCGACGATCCGGCTGCTGTCCAACGCCGACGGCGCGATCGTCATGTCGGGCCGCGACGCCCTCGACCGCATGGTCAACCAGGTGAGCAACCCGGTCCGCTGGGACCTGTGCTCCGCGACCATGGCCGCGGAGTCCGGAGACACCCCGGTCACCATGATCGAACTGCTTCCCGGCGGCACCCTGACCGGCCTGGCCAAGCGTGGCCTGCCCGGTTCCCGGACCGTCGCACTCAAAACCCCCGCCGACCTGACCCCGGCCCTCGACGCCGCCAAGGAGGCGATCAAGTGAAGCTGCCCGCGGGGGCGCCGGGCGCGAAGGTGCTGGCCTTCGGCCACTACCAGCCCGCGAACGTGGTCACCAACGACGATCTCGCCAAGATCATCGAAACGAACGACGAGTGGATCCAGAGCCGGGTCGGCATCAAGGAGCGCCGCTTCGCCGGTCCCGAGGAGTCCGAGGTCGACCTGGCCGTCCAGGCCGGCGGCAAGGCGCTGGCCGCGAGCGGCCTCGACGCCGCCGACATCGACCTGGTGATCGTCGCCACCTGCACCCCCGAGGCCCCGATCCCGAACCTGGCCGGCCGGGTCTCCCACCGGCTCGGCATCGCGTCGCCCGGCGCCTACGACCTGAACGCCGCCTGCGCGGGCTTCTGCTACGCCCTCGCCTCGGCCAGCGACTCTATCCGCGCGGGCTCGGCGAAGAACGTTCTGGTCATCGGCACCGAGAAGCTCACCCAGTGGATCGACATCAATGACCGCGCCACTTCGGTGATCTTCGCCGACGGGGCCGGCGCGGCGGTCGTCGTCCCGTCCGACACCCCTGCCATCGGCCCCGTGGTCTGGGGTAGCGCGGGTGACAAGGCCGACGCCATCATGATTAAAGACCGGTCATCGTCTCTTCACCAGGAAGGTCAGACGGTGTTCCGCTGGGCCACAACGGCCCTTCACCCGGTGGCCAAAGAGGCTTGCGACCGTGCGGGCGTGGCTCCCGCCGACCTGGCGGCGTTCGTGCCCCACCAGGCGAACCTGCGCATCATCGAGGCCATCGCGCGCAAACTCGGCGCCGACAAGGCCGTCGTCGCCCGAGACATCGTTCTGGCCGGAAACACCTCGGCCGCGTCGATTCCGCTCGCGCTGTCCCGCATGATCGAACAGGGCGAGGTGCCCTCGGGCGGCCTCGCGCTCCTCCTCGGCTTCGGGGCGGGCCTGACCTACGCGTCCCAGGTCATCGAAATCCCCTAAAGCTTGTACGGTCTTCGCCGTACGAAAACCCAGAAAAACCACTCAAAGGAGAGACATGGCAGTCACCGAGCAGGAGATCCTGGCCGGCCTCGGCAAGATCGTCAACGAGATCACCGGAATCCCGGCCTCCGAGGTGACCCCCGAGAAGAGCTTCGTCGACGACCTGGACATCGACTCGCTGTCGATGGTCGAGATCGCCGTGGCGGCCCAGGACGAGTTCGGCGCGGAGATCCCCGACGACCAGCTCAAGCACCTGAAGACCGTCAAGGACGTCGTCAACTTCATCCAGAACTGAGTCCCAGCTCAACCGTTCGACCGTAGAGGAGTGCAACC
The DNA here is from genome assembly GCF_001570545.1 of Herbidospora mongoliensis. Taxonomy (GTDB): domain Bacteria; phylum Actinomycetota; class Actinomycetes; order Streptosporangiales; family Streptosporangiaceae; genus Herbidospora; species Herbidospora mongoliensis. The sequence continues at coordinate 736,644 of NZ_BBXD01000011.1, forward strand.
AAAGTGAGTACCAACCGGGTGCGAGTCGTCGTCACCGGACTCGGCACGACGACGCCCCTTGGTGGAGACGTCGCCTCAACCTGGTCGGCGCTCCTCGACGGGCGGTCGGGCGTCCGCGCCATCACCGAAGACTGGGTCGACACCGTCCCGGTGAAATTCGCCGGGGTCGCCGCTGTCGACCCCGGTGAGGTGCTGCCCCGCCCCGAGGCCAGGCGTCTCGACCGCTATGAGCAGTTCGCCCTGATCGCCGCCCGGCAGGCCTGGCAGGACGCCGGCGCCCCCGAGGTCGAGCCGACCCGGCTCGGCGTGGTCGTCGGCTCCGGCATCGGCGGCATCAGCACCATCCTGAACGCCTACGACACCTATCGGGACAAGGGCTGGAACCGGCTCTCGCCGTACACCGTCCCGATGCTCATGCCGAACGGCGCCGCCGGCTGGATCAGCATCGACCTGGGCGCCCGCGCGGGCACCCACGCCACGGTCAGCGCCTGCGCGACCGGCGCCGAGTCGATCGGCTACGCCATCGAGATGATCCGGTCCGGCCGCGCCGACGTCGTGGTCGCCGGGGGCAGCGAGGCCGCCATCCACCCGCTGAACATCGCCTCGTTCGCGGCGATGCGCGCCATGTCGACCCGCAACGACGAGCCGCACCGCGCCTCGCGCCCCTTCGACAAGGGCCGCGACGGGTTCGTGCTCGGTGAGGGCGCCGGCATCGTCGTCCTGGAGTCGGAGGAGTACGCCAAGGCTCGCGGCGCGCGTATCTACGCCGTCGCCGCCGGCATCGGCATCACCTCCGACGGCCACCACATCTCGGCGCCCGAGCCGACCGGCATCGGCGGCAAGACCGCGATGCTGACGGCCGTCGCCGACGCGGGCCTCACCGCCGCCGACATCGTCCACGTCAACGCCCACGCCACCTCGACGCCCGTCGGCGACGAGATCGAGGCGCGGGCGATCCGCGAGGCGCTCCCCGGCGCCCCGCTCATCACCTCGACCAAGTCGATGACCGGCCACCTGCTGGGCGGCGCCGGCGGCATCGAGTCCATCTTCACGATCCTGGCGCTGAGCGAGCGCATCGTGCCCGCCACCGCCAACCTCGACGACCCGGCCGACGGCCTCGACGTGGACATCGTGAGCGGTGAGCCGCGCAAGCTCCCCGGCGGCCAGCTCGCCGCGATCAACAACTCTTTCGGCTTCGGCGGCCACAACGTCGCCGTGGTCTTTACCTCTGCCTGATCAGCTTTTGAGAGGGACGCAATGACTGTCGTTGACAACAGGGTGGTGACGGCCTCCTCCGACCAGGAGGAGGCCGACCCCCGCGATCCCGTCGTCCGGCTGGGCCACCTGCTCGACGAGGGTTCCATGCGGCTCATCACGCCGCAGGACAAGAGCGGGGCCCTGGCGGTCACCGGCCGCGTCGAGGGCGTCCCCGTCGTGGCTTTCTGCAGCGACGCGCGCGTCCAGGGCGGCGCGATGGGCGCCGAGGGCTGCGAGCACATCGTCCACGCCTATGACGTCGCGGTCCGCGAGCGGGTGCCGATCATCGGCGTCTGGCACTCGGGCGGCGCCCGCCTCGCCGAAGGCGTGGAGTCCCTCCACGCGGTCGGCCGCGTCTTCGCCGCCATGACGAAGGCGTCGGGCACCGTGCCCCAGATCTCCGTCGTCGTCGGCGCGGCGGCGGGCGGCGCGGCCTACGGCCCGGCGCTGACCGACATCGTGATCCTGGCCGACGACGGCCGCATCTTCGTCACCGGCCCCGACGTCGTCCGTTCGGTGACCGGCGAGACCATCGACATGGCCTCGCTGGGCGGCCCCGAGCCCCACAGCAAGCGCAGCGGCGTGGTCCACATCGTGACCAAGTCCGAGCCCGAGGCCCTGCTCAAGGCGCGCGAGGTCGCATCGCTGCTCGGGCACCAGGGCCGGGTCCGGCTGGGCGAGGTCGGCGAGGTCGACTTCTCGACCCTGCTGCCCGAGAACATCCGCCGCGCCTACGACGTGAAGCCGCTGGTCAACGGCCTCCTCGACGAGCCCGGCGTGGAACTCCACCCCAAGTGGGCCCCCAACATCGTGACGACCCTGGGCCGCCTCGGCGGCCGGACGGTCGGCGTCGTCGCCAACAACCCGATGCGCCTGGGCGGCTGCCTCGACTCGACCTCCGCCGAGAAGGCCGCCCGCTTCGTGCGCATGTGCGACGCGTTCGGCGTCCCCCTGGTGGTCCTGGTCGACGTGCCCGGCTACCTGCCCGGTGTCGGCCAGGAGCACGACGGCGTGGTGCGACGCGGCGCGAAGCTGCTCCACGCCTTCGCCGAGGCGTCGGTGCCCCGGGTCACCCTGGTGACCCGCAAGTCCTACGGCGGCGCCTACATCGCCATGAACTCCCGCTCGCTCGGCGCGACCAGGGTGTTCGCCTGGCCGACGGCGCAGATCGCGGTCATGGGCGCCGTGGCGGCGGTCCGGATCCTCAAGCGCCGCGAACTGGCGGCCGCTCCCGAGGAGGAGCGCGCCGACCTCGAGCACCGTTTGGCCGAGGAGCACGAGAAGATCGCCGGCGGCCTCGACCGAGCGGTCGACCTGGGCGTGGTCGACGAAGTGATCAAGCCCGAGGAGACCCGAGGCGCCATCGCCAAGGTCATCGCCAGGGCGACCCCCGCCCGGGGCGCCCACGGGAACATCCCGCTCTAGTTGTACTTGGCCGAGATCTTGGTGACACGTGGCCATCGGTGATTGATCATGAAGAAGACCTCCGGGCGTAGTGGAGTTGGTCGCTTCACCCACGCGCGGAGGTCTTGATGGGTCACGCTAACGCCCGGCTGACATTTCACGGCAGATGCCTGCTGGTTCGCCGTGTCGTGTTCGACGGCCGCCCGGTCGCGCACGTGGCCGCCGAACTGGGCGTCTCACGCCAATGCGGACACCGGTGGGTCCGCCGCTACCAGCAGGAAGGCTGGCCGGGACTGCATGAGCGGCGCAGCGGCCCGCGCACCAGCCCCCGCCGCACCCCGCCCGCCACCGAGCAGCGCGTGCTGGCCGCGCGTGCCGAGCTGCGGGCCGGACCTGATCGTCTCGCGGCCGCCACCGGGGTGCCGGCCCGGACCATCACCCGGATCCTGCGCCGCCACGGCGTCCCGCCCCTGGCC
>NZ_BBXD01000012.1:0-26634 GCF_001570545.1 Herbidospora mongoliensis
GCCCTTGGGTGATCTCAAGGTCTGGGCCGCCTCGTCTTCGAAGCAGAGCCAGGCCCCCAACCGGGTCGCGGTCCTTTTATGATCGGCCACTGCTCGTCCTTCCAGGCGGCAATGGCCTGTTCATCGCGTTCGGCCGCCCTGCGGGAGGGCGCCTGCCAGGACCATCCCGCCCGCCGCAGCAGGTACCAGATCCCGGCCGGGGTGTAGCCGACCCCGAATCGGCGGCGCACCACCTCGGCGATCCGGGACAACGTCCAGCACTGATCGTCCCACCCGTGCACGGCCGGTCCGGCCTCCAGCGCTGTCTCCAGCTCCGCCACCTGGTCCGGGTCGAGCCGGCAGACCTCCCCGCCCGGCCCCTTGGACAGCAGTCCTTCACGGCCGGCGGACTCAAAGGCGTGCCGCCACCGGTTGGCCGACATTCGCGACACCCGGAACTCCCGCGCCACCTGTGCGTCGGTGGCGCCTTCGGCGAACCGGTCGGCCGCCCGTAACCGCACCACTTCCCGCTTCACACGCTGCTCGGCGGTCAGCCCGCCACTGTCGGGATACCTCATCCCACCTGCATAACCCCGCAACCAGTCGCGGTCAGCTCTCCCAGACCACCACAAGCCCGTAACCCAAGCCCTTAACGCTCTCTAGACCGGGCATTCGTCGTTTCCTGGGTCGCTGTGTGATGGCCGGCTCCGTGTCTTCTCGAGGAGTCCGGGCATATCAGCTGGGGCTTTCGTTGCCGTTAACCGGCCCTGAGCACCCCGCTCTGGGCCAGACCCGTCGGTGTCAGTGCCCGTAGAGCAACACGGTGGATCCGCTCCGACCAGATGGCAGGGCCAGACGAGCCTCCCCCTGGCCAGACCAGCCGACCCCGGTGTCGTCGTCGGGTATCGCCGAGCCGGCCCGAGAGGAAGGGCCGCCAAACGTGGTCGGTCGCGTACGGGGCAATCTGTACAGTCTGCCAGGCTTCGATACGTCGAGGCTGGCCGGATTGTCTAGGTTGACCTGCGCATACTTGCTATTGTGCGCTCTGGTTTGTTGTCATTTGTAGATGTTCGAGGAAGCGCAGTACTTCGCTCCTGTCGCGGCCAACGAGGACGGGTCCGTCACCGTTGAGCTCGCGAAGAGCCATCCGGGGTTTGCCGACCCCGTATATCGGGCGCGGCGTAACGCCATCGCCGGGCACGCCGTGGGTTACACGCGCGGGGAACCTATCCCGCACGCCGAGTACACCGACGAGGAGCACGAGGTCTGGACTCTCGTCACGCGGGAGCTGGCCGTCAAGCACCAGAAGTACGCCATCACGCAGTTCCTCGACGCCGCCGAGGCTCTCGGGCTGCCGAAGGATCGGATCCCCCAGCTCGAAGAGGTCAGCGAGCTGCTGAAGCCGCTCACCGGGTTCCGCTACCTGCCGGCCGCGGGGCTGGTGCCGCTGCGGGAGTTCTACGGGGTGCTGGCGGACTCCTACTTCCACTCGACGCAGTACATCCGGCATCACTCGGTGCCGTTCTACACCCCTGAGCCTGACGTCATCCACGAGGTCATCGGGCACGGCAACACGCTCGCCTCCGACCGCTTCGCGGCGCTCTACCGGCTCGCCGGGGAAGCCGCGCAAAGGGTCGAGACGCAAGAGGCGTTGGAGTTCGTGTCCAAGGTCTTCTGGTTCACCCTCGAGTTCGGGGTGATGAGGGAGAACCAGGAGCTCAAGGCCTATGGGGCCGGGATCCTCAGCTCGTACGGCGAGATCGAGGAGTTCCGCGGGATGGACATCCGGCCCCTCGACGTGACGGCCATGGGCACGACCGCCTACGACATCACGAAGTATCAGGACGTCCTCTTCGAGGCGGCCTCGTTCGACCACCTCGAAGACGTCGTCGGTCAGTTCTGGGCGACCTGCGATGACGACATGATCGCCAAACTGCGTACTACGGCCTGATCAGCAACGCGTCGCCGACGGCGCGCTCCGCGCCGTCCGAGGGCTTGTTGACGACCTTGCCCTTGATGACCATGGCGCTGGAGCCGCCGCCGTCGAGGTTGATGGCGTCCCGGGCGCCCAGCCAGCGCATGACGCTGGCCGCCTCGTGGAAGGAGGCGCCGACCGTCTGGCCGGGGGAGCGCCCGTCGACGACGGCCAGGATCAGTTTGCCGTTCTTCGTCACGCCCGCGAGGGTGCGGGGGTGGCGACGGACGATCATGTTGAGGTTGGCCATGCCGTCGGTCGAGGCGGTGATCCAGGTCTTGCCGTTCTTCACCAGGCCCACGCCGCCGCCGACGATGTGGGTGTCGGGTGTGAGCGGAACGGTCCGCTTCCTGCGCAGGTCGGTGACGGTCGTCTTGATCTGGACGGTGCCGCCCTCCTGGGCGTAGGCGGCCAGCCAGTCGGCGGCCGTGCCCGCGCCCTGCAGGACCCGCATGCCCTTCATGATCTTGGCGCCGGGCGAGCGCATCGCCTGGACGACGCCGTTCGCGTCGATGACGACCTCGGTGGCGCCGACCTTCGGGGTGCTGGCGCCGAACTCCTCGGTGTAGAGGACGAGTTCGCCGTCCTTGGCGACCCGGTTGACCCCGGCCACGGGGGCCTGGGCGCCACCGGCGGCCACGGTGACCGACGACTTCAGTTCGGTGATGCGGGCGGTGCGGCCCTTCAGCACCACGCCGGTACGGCCCTCGACGGCCTCGCTCAGCAGTTTGCCGCCGACGACCGAGATGCCGGTGGGGTCGCCCCGGTAGGCGGCCCCGGTGTGGATGTCGAAGAAGCCTCCGTTGACGCCGGCGATCGCGCCGGAGCCCTTGGCCATGTCGGTGACGCGTTCCCGGACGGCGGTCTTCTTGCCGAGGCTGGCGGCGAAGCTGCCCCGGAAGCTCTTCGGGTCGACCATGAGGATCTTCATCGACCACGGGCCGGAGGTGACGAAGCCGTCGTCGCCCGTGTAGTCGGTCTTGGCGCTGACCCCTGCCTTCTTGAGCTCCTTGACGACCTTGTCGGCCTCTTTCGCCTGGCTGAGGGGCCATTGGCCGATCCGTACCATCCAGTAGTCCTGGGCGGGGAAGTCGGCGATGGCGGGGCGGGTGAACTTGACGATCACCGGCTCGAACCCGGCCGACTGCGCGGCCAGGGCCTGGTTCTCGGCCGTGCGCTGCGTATACGCGTCTTTCCCGGCGACGACCACAGTGACGGTGTATCCGTCCTTGTTGGAGCCATGCCGGAGGGTGATGTACTCGATGCCAGGGACGACCATCTTCGATGTCGTCTTCGCAATCGCGGGCACGCCCAGCGGAAAACTCGACGACGGCAGTGCCGTGGTCTTCTGGCTGTCAGCAAAAACCGGCAAAACGGGCAAAAGGGTTGCCGTTGCGGCAATTGCGACGGTCAGACGGCCTCTCATATGGTCTCTCCCCAATAGTGGTCGTGAGGGACCATCGTGGCGAGATTGGCGCTTTTAGGGGGGGAAACACGCCAATCAGCATGAGAATTCTCGGCCGAAATGGATATTCTGCCTGGTCAATACCCGGTGGTTGCCTGACGGACGAACTCCTGCGGGGAGAGCGCCTCGATGAAACCGATCCGTCCGTCGTCGAATCGGCGCAGGCCCCAGTAGTGGCCGGTGGCGGAGCCGTACCAGATGCTCCAGTGGGGGAAGCGGGCCGACAGGGCGCGGGCGATGGCGCGGTGGTCGGGGGCGGGGAAGGCGCGTGGCGCTGTCTCTGACTCGGTTATCGTCACGTTCCGAGACAATCACGTCTCGGAGGGTGAACCCGGAATGCCCGATTCGTTGGGTGGGGCAGGTTTTACACCTGGAGCAAACGAGTCCTATCTCGCCTTGTCGCGGGGCGGCGGACTTACACCCCGGCCAGTAGGTACGCCAACCTGGCGCCGTCGAGACCCTCGACGGTCAGACCCCGAAAACCCGTCATCGTGTCGGCGGCCACGAGCGCGTTGACGATCGCCTCCTCGGTGGCCTCGATGACGGCGTGGTAGAGCGGGTCGAGGTGGTCGTCGGCCATGACGGTGACCGGATAGGTCTTCGGGGTGACCGCGTCCAGCACGTTCCGTGGCAGGTTCCGGTTGCCCGTGGCGAAGCAGAGGAAACCGTCGCCGCTGGAGTTCTCGCCCGCGCCGCCGGTCCGGCCGACGCCCAGCGCGGCGCGCCGGGCCAGCCGGGTGCACTGGTGGGGGAGCAGCGGGGCGTCGGTGGCCACGGTGCCGATGATCGACCCGGCGCCCTCATGGGGAACCCCCGAAACCCCGAGGGAACGGCCCACGTTGACGCCGTTCACGGTGAGCCGGTCGCGGTGGCCGTGGTTGGCCTGCACCAGCACCCCGACCGTCAGGCCGTCGACGACGCGGGAGGCGGTGCCGACGCCGCCCTTGAAGCCGTGGCAGATCATCCCGGTGCCGCCGCCGACCGAGCCCTCCGCAACGGCCCCTCCGGAGGCGGCGGAGAAGGCCTGGGCGACGTGCTCGGCGGTCACGTGGCGGCCGGTGATGTCATTCAGGGAACCGTCCCAGGTCTCGCCGACCACGGGAAGCGACCAGCCCTGGCCGCCGGGGTCGAGCGCCGCCAGCGCGTCGCGCACCACGCCGACCGATCCGGTGCTGGTCAGGCCGATCGGGGAGGCGAGCATGCCCAGCTCGCGCAGGTACGCCATGCCGGTCAGTTCGCCGTTGCCGTTGAGCCAGTGGTATCCGGCGAACACCGGCTCCGCGAAGGGCTCGCCGTCGTGCGGGACGATCACCGTCACGCCGGTCCGGACCGACTCGCCGGAGATGAGCGTGGTGTGCCCGACCCGCACACCCGGGACGTCGGTGATCGCATTCGACGCGCCCGGCTCCAGAGAGCCGATCACGATGCCGTGGTCACGCGCCCTCATCGGTTCTCCCGCCGGAACGACTCCAGCGCCAGCAGCGCCACGTGCAGCGACAGGCACGACTCGACGTCGTCGAGGTCGGTCGACAGGACCCGCTCCAGGCGGCGCAGGCGGTCGTAGAAGGCCGGCCGGGACAGGTGGGCGCGCTGGGCGGCGACCGCCTTGTTGCGGCCGGCCTCCAGGTAGATGCGCAGGATGCGGGTCAGGTCGGAGTTGCGCTGGGCGTCGTGGGCCAGCAGCGCGCCGAGTTCCCGCTCGGCGAAGGTCTGCAGCCGGGCGTCGTCGCGCAGGAGCTGGAGCAGGCCCCGCAGGCGCAGGTCGGGCAGCCGGTAGTAGGGGCGGCCGTCGGGCTGGCGGACGGCCACGTCGGCGACCTGCTCGGCTTCCAGGAAGCTGCGGCGTACATCACGGAGGGAGTCGACCGTCGAACCGGCGGCGAGGACGGCCCCGGCGGCGCGGAGCCGCTCGGCCAGCGTCGTGAGCGCGGCCTCCGCGCTCATCCGGGGCGGCAGCGGGAGCAGCACCCCGACGTGGCTCTGGTCGAGCGCGCCCACCAGGGCGGGGAGGCGGGCGTCGCGGCAGGCGGCGGCGGTGAGGTCGGCCAGGTCGGCGAGCCGGACCTGCTCGTCGAAGGTGCCGTCGCCGGGCGTGGTCGGTCTGATCGCGATGCTGACCAGCTTGCGGCCGGTCAGCGGCACGCCCACCGCGCGGGCGCGGGCGGCGGCCTCCTCGGGGTCGGAGTAGGCGTGGGTGAGGATGCCGGTGAGGATCGTGCCGTGGGCCTGGCGCTCCAGGGAGAGCTGGTGGCGTTCGAGGAGACGTCCGAGAGCGAGGGTGGTCGCGGCCCGTTCGGCCAGCACGATGTCACGCGGCCCGGGAGCCCGGTCGGCGAGCAGGATCAGCCGGCCCCAGTCCTGGCCGCGCGCGCCGACCACGGTGACCAGCCAGCCGGCCGCCTCGTCGTAGGCGGTGCGGCCCTCGGGGGAGACGGCCCGGGAGCGGGTCTCCCAGCTCGCGAGCAGAGCGCCGACGTCCTGTCCGGCCGAGTCGCAGGCGAGCACCTGGTGGGCCAGGTTCTCCAGCATGACCGGGCGGCCGGAGAAGCGGGCGACCTGGGCGAGCACCTCGGCGGGGGAGGCGCCCTCGACCGACAGCTCGGTGAAGATCTCGTGGAGCTGCTCGGAGGCGCGCAGCTCCTGGATCTGCGAGTCGATGATCATGTTGTGGACGGACTCGGTGATCTGCACGAACGGCGTCTCACGGGCCAGCGTGATCAGCGGCAGCCCGTGGTCTTCGGCCGACTTGATCACTGCGGCGGGAAGTTCGCTGACGAACCGGCGGCCCAGTTCGACGACCAGACCGGACGCGCCGACCTGGGCCAGGTCGGCCACGTAGTCGGCCAGTTTGTCGGCCTCGGCCGGCAGGGCCACGCCCGTGGTGAGCACCAGTTCGCCGCCGCGCAGCAGGGGCGCGATGTCGGTGATCTCACCCACGTGCACCCAGCGGACCCGGCCGTTCAGCCGGTCGGCGCCCGCCACCACGGTGGGGTCGCCGCGCCGGACCGTGTCGAGGGAGAGCACGTCCGCGACGGTGGGGAGCATGCCAGCGAGACTAGTCGTTCAATGTGTCAGTTTGTCAGGTGGTTTGCTGGCATATCTGCACTTCGGGGGAGTCGCGCGGCCAGGCCGTCGAGCATGGCGACCAGCCCGAAGTCGAACGACAGCTGCCGGTGGGCGATCGGATCGATCGTGCTGTCGACGGCCTGCTGGAAGCGGGCGTGGATCTCGGGGTGGGCCCGGACGGCCTGCTCGACCGCCGGGGCGAGATCCCGGTTGGCCTGTTCCATGGTGATGCCTCTGCTCTTTAGCGCGGAGGTGTAGGCCGCCTCGGGCGCGGTCGCACCGATCGTGTACGACAGCACCGCCGCCCCCGCGTAGTCGACGTCGTGCCCCTGGAAACCCGCGCGCGACAGGGCGGCGCAGAGCACGGCCGAGCAGTTCAGGGCGTTGGGGCCGAGCGCGGGGAGCGAGCCCAGCACGAAGGTGAACCAGGGGTGGGCCATGATCGCGACGCGCAGCCCCCAGGCCACGTTGCTGACGACCTCCCGCCAGTTCTCCGAGTCGGGGATGCGGACCGCGCCGAAGACCTCGTCCATGGCCAGTTCGAGCAGTTCGTTCTTGTTGGCGACGTGCCAGTAGAGGCTGGTGGCCCCGGCGCCGAGCTTCGCGCCGAGTTTGCGCATGCTGAGCGCTTCCATGCCCTCGGCGTCGAGCAGTTCGATCGTCGCCCGCACGATCTGCTCGCGGCTGAGGCCCTGCTGCGCACGGCGGGGCTTGGACTCCCGCGTCCACACGCTGGTGAAGCGCTGTTCCGGCATCCCTCCACAGTAAATCTCTCGCACACTGTTCGACGATTGTCGTACAGTGTGCGAGTGACCTCGAACGCTGTACGAGACCCCCGGCGCTGGTGGATTCTCGTCGCCCTCTGTCTCTCCCTGCTGGTCCTCGTGGTGGACGGCACCGTGCTGAACCTGGCCATCCCGGCGCTCATGCGCGACCTCGGCGCGACGCCCGCCGACGTCCAGTGGATCATCGACGGCTACATCCTGGTCTTCGCCGGTCTGCTGCTCACCGCCGGATCGCTGTCCGACCGCTACGGCCGCCGCAGGGCCCTGGTCTTCGGCCTGGTGATCTTCGGGGTGGCCTCCGCCCTGGCCATGCTCGCGACCGAGCCATGGCACCTCATCGGGGCCCGGGTGCTCATGGGGGTGGGCGGCTCGTTCATGATGCCGTCGACCCTGTCGATCCTCATCACGGTCTTCGACGAGGACGAACGCCGCACCGCCATCGCGGTCTGGAGCGCGGTCGCCGGCGTCGGCGTGATCGCCGGGCCGACCCTGGGCGGATTTCTGCTCCACAACTACTACTGGGGCTCGGTCTTCCTGCTCAACGTCCCCATCGCGATCCTGGCGATCATCGCCGCGATCCTGCTGATGCCCGAGTCGAAGGGGGAGCCCCGGGGCTTCGACCCGGTCGGTGTGGTGCTCTCGATCACCGGGCTGAGCTCGGCCGTCTGGGTCGTGATCATGCTGCCGCAGGACGGCTTCAACCCGCTCATGACGGCGGTCGCGGTCTTGTCGATCGGCGGGTTCGTGCTGTGGGAGCGCCGGGCGAAGCACCCGCTGCTGCCGCTGGAGCTGTTCCGGAACCGCGCGTTCTCCGGGGCGTCGTTCTCGATCGTGCTGCTCTCCTTCGGCGCGGGCGCGCTCATGCTGGCCCTCACGCAGTATCTGCAGTTCGTCCTCGGGTACGAACCCCTCCAGGCCGGCCTCGCCCTGGTGCCCTACGTGCTGGCCTCTTTCGTCTTCAGCGGCGTCGGGGCGGCTCTGGGCAAGAAGGTGTCCAACCGGACCCTGATCGCGACGGGCCTGGCCGTGCTCGCCGCCGCCTTCGGCCTGTTGTCCACGCTCGACGTCACCGACGGGTACGGCTTCCTCATCGCCTGCCTGATCGTCATGGGCGTGGGCGGCGGGCTCGCGGGTCCGGCGGCCTACGCGACCCTGATGGGCGCGGTGCCGCCCGAGCACGCCGGGGTCGGTTCGGCGCTCAACGACACCGTGCAGCAGGTCGGGGCCGCCCTGTCGATCGCGGTGCTGGGGAGCGTGCTGGCGGCGGCGTACACGGCGGCGATGCCGGAGAGCGCACCGGAAGCGGTGCGGGAGTCGATCACCGGAGCACTGGCGAGCGGCGCCGCCGACCTGGTGCAGGCCGGCAAGGAGTCGTTCCTGTCGGCGATGTCGATCGGGTCGTGGGTGGGTGCGGGGTTCTCGCTGCTCGCGGCGCTGGTGGCCCTTGCCGTCCTGCCGCGGCGAGCGCCCGTTCGCGAGGAAGTCACTGTGTAAGGGAAAGTGTGGATGGTCCGACATGATGTGGGTATGGCCCGAACCTATGAGCCGGGATACTCAAGGCATGTCGGACCTTCTTGCCCGCCACCGCGCGGTGATGCCCAACTGGCTGGCCCTCTACTACAACGAGCCCATCGAGATCGTCGGTGGGAAGGGCAACCGCGTCGTGGACGCGAGCGGGAAGTCCTACCTCGACTTCTTCGCCGGGATCCTGACGAACATGATCGGCTACGACGTCGCCGAGGTCCGCGACGCCGTGGAGCGCCAGATCGCCACCGGGGTCGTGCACACCTCGACCGTCTACCTGCTGCGCGGCCAGGTCGAGCTCGCCGAGAAGATCGCCCGTCTGTCGGGCATCCCCGACGCCAAGGTCTTCTTCACCAACTCCGGCACCGAGGCCAACGAGACCGCCCTGCTGCTGGCCACCTACGCCCGCAAGACCGATCAGATCCTGGCCATGCGCCAGAGCTACCACGGCCGCTCCTTCGGCACGGTCGCGGTCACCTCCAACCGGTCGTGGAAGAACAACTCGCTCTCCCCGCTGAACGTGCACTTCCTGCACGGCGCCGACCGGCACCTGTCCCAGTTCCGCGGCATGACCGACGAGCAGTACATCGCGGCCTGCGTCGAGGACCTCAAGCACGTCCTGGTCACCGCGGTCGGTGGCGACGTCGCGGCGATCATCGCCGAGCCGATCCAGGGCGTCGGCGGCTTCACCATGGCCCCCGACGGCCTGTTCCGCGCCTACCAGGAAGTGCTCAGCGAGCAGGGGATCCTGTTCATCTCCGATGAGGTGCAGACGGGCTGGGGCCGCACCGGATCGGCGTTCTTCGGCATCCAGAACCACGGCGTGACGCCCGACATGATGACCTTCGCCAAGGGTCTCGGCAACGGCTTCGCCGTCGGCGGCGTCGTCGCGCGCGGCGACCTGATGGACCAGCTCCACGCCGTCGGCCTGGCCACCTTCGGCGGCAACCCGGTCTCCATGGCCGCCGCCAACGCCACCCTCGACTACGTGCTCGACCACGACCTCCAGGCCAACGCGGCGAAGACCGGCGCGATCATCATCGACGGCCTCCGCGAGGCCGCCCCCCGCCTGCCGGTCGTCGGCGACGTCCGCGGCAAGGGCCTGATGTTCGCCGTCGAACTGGTCAACCCCGACGGCACCCCGTCCCCGGAGCTGGCCGCGAAGTTCATGGAGGAGACCAAGAAGCTCGGCCTGCTGGCAGGCAAGGGCGGCCTCTACGGCCACACGATCCGCATGGCCCCGCCCCTCACGCTGACCGAGGAAGAGGCCCGCGAGGGCCTGGGCATCATCGTGACCGCACTGGAGAACCTGTGACCGGTGTCGCTCGCCATCGCGACCGGTCCGGAGAGGCTGAGACCGGCGCCGGCCGCCGTCAGGACCACTTCGGGAGGGCGGTATCCGGTGCCGGATGCTGTCGGGACCGCCTCGGAGAAGCTGTGATCGGCCTAGGGGCCGACCGGGACGGCGCCGGAGAGCCCGTGATCAGACTGGGCGCCGTCGTGATCGCACTGGAGAAGCCATGACTGAGACCGTGAAGCGCATCACCCACTGGATCGGCGGAGCTCCGCACGACTCCGAGCGATCCGGCGACGTCTTCAACCCGGCGACCGGTTCGGTGAGCGCCCAGGTGGCGCTGGCCTCCGCCGAAGACGTCGACGCCGCCGTGGCCGCCGCGAAGGCCGCGTTCCCCGCCTGGCGGGACGCCTCGCTGGTCAAGCGCGCCCACGTGCTCTTCAAATTCCGGGAGCTTCTGTACGCCAACCGCGACGCCCTCGCCGCCCTGATCTCGGCCGAACACGGCAAGGTCCACTCCGACGCCCTCGGTGAGGTCGCGCGCGGCCTGGAGGTCGTCGAGTTCGCCTGCGGCATCCCGCACCTGCTCAAGGGCGGCTTCTCGGAGAACGTCTCGACCAACGTCGACTCGTTCTCCATCCGGCAGCCGCTCGGCGTCGTCGCCGGGATCACCCCGTTCAACTTCCCGGCCATGGTGCCGATGTGGATGTTCCCGGTCGCCGTCGCCTGCGGCAACACGTTCATCCTGAAGCCGTCGGAACGCGACCCCTCGGCCGCCCTCCTGATGGCCGACCTGTGGAAGCGGGCGGGCCTCCCGGACGGCGTCTTCAACGTGGTCCAGGGCGACAAGGTCGCCGTCGACCGGCTGCTGGAACACCCCGACGTGAAGGCCGTCAGCTTCGTCGGCTCCACCCCCATCGCCCGGTACGTCTACGAGACCGGCACCGCGCGCGGTAAGCGCGTCCAGGCCCTGGGCGGCGCCAAGAACCACATGCTGGTCCTCCCGGACGCCGACCTCGACCTGGTCGCCGACTCGGCCGTCTCGGCGGGCTTCGGCTCGGCGGGCGAACGCTGCATGGCCATCTCGGTCGTGCTCGCGGTCGACCCGATCGGCGACGAACTCGTCGAGAAGATCGCCGCACGCGCCCGGAAGATCAAGGTGGGCCCCGGTGACGACCCGTCGTCCGAGATGGGCGCGCTGGTCACCAAGGTCCACCGCGACAAGGTCGCCTCCTACCTGGACCTGGGCGAAGGCAAGATCGTCGTGGACGGCCGGGAGAACCTCCCCGGCGGCGACGGCTTCTGGCTCGGCCCCACCGTCGTCGACCACGTGCCCCCCGGCTCCCGCACCCACCGCGAGGAGATCTTCGGCCCCGTGCTGTCGGTGGTGCGCGTGTCCTCCTACGAGGAGGGCCTGACCTTGATCAACGAGAGCGAATACGGCAACGGCACCGCCATCTTCACCAACGACGGCGGCGCGGCCCGGCGGTTCCAGAACGAGGTCGAGGTGGGCATGGTCGGCGTGAACGTGCCGATCCCGGTGCCGATGGCCTTTTACAGCTTCGGCGGCTGGAAGGCCAGCCTCTTCGGCGACACCCACGTGCACGGCATCGAGGGCGTCCACTTCTACACCCGAGGGAAGGTCGTCACCTCCCGCTGGCTCGACCCCTCCCACGGCGGCGTCAACCTGGGCTTCCCGACGAACGCCTAAGCGGACGGCCCGCAGCCTCATTCGACCGCGTCGATCTGATTCGGCGTAAGCCCGGAGCGGGCGGCCCGCCGCCTCATCCGACCGCGTCGGGTTGGTTCGGCGCAAGCCCGGAGCGGTAGCCCTCGGAGTCTCCTCCGAGGGCTACCGGCTTGGGTTGTCGCACACGTTCTTCTAGGGCGTCAGCACGGGTTCTTTCGCGGGCTTCCCGGCCAGGAACACCAGCGCGACGACGATGGTGAGGGCCATCAGCCCAGCGCCGACCAGGAAGACCGCGCTGTAGCCCGCGGTCGGGGTGGCGAAGGTGGCCGCGACGGTGGCCAGGCCAGCCAGCCCGAGCGAGCCGCCCACCTGCCGTGAGGCCCCCAGCACGCCGGAGACCAGGCCCGACTCCGATCGGGCCACGCCGTTGGTCGCGAGCACGACCAGCGGGGTGAACGCCAGCCCGGCGCCCGCGCACATCAGGATGCCCGGGATCATGACGCCCAGGACGTAGCCGTCGAGCATGGCCGCCTGCAGCAGCATCCCGGCGATGGCGACGACGGTCGCGCCGACCAGCAGTGTGCGCGGGGTCATCCGGCGCAGCAGCCAGGGTGCCCCGCGCCCGGTCGCGATCAGCGTCACCGCGTGGGGGAGGAAACCGAGGCCGGCCTCCAGCGGGGAGTAGCCGAGCTCGCCCTGCAGGTAGAGCGACAGGAAGTACCACATCGCGAAGAAGATCCCGCCGGACAGGACCTGGATGATCGTGGTCCCGGCCACCGTGCGCTGCGTGAGCAGCCGCAACGGCACCAGCGGGCTCGCCGTCTTCGACTCGACCAGCACGAACAGCCCCAGCCCCAGCACGCCCAACAGGAGCGGCACCAGCGCGACGGGCGATCCCCAGCCGTGTTCGTGGGTCTCGACCGTGCCGTAGGCGATGGCCGTCAGCGCCCCGGTGACCAGCACCGCGCCGGGCAGGTCGAGCCTGGCCGAGCCCTCGGGCCGGTCGCGGGCGATCACCCGCAGGCCCATGACCACGATGGCCAGCCCGATCGGCACGTTGATCAGCAGCGTCCAGCGCCAGGACAGCAGCTCGGTCAGGGTGCCGCCGAGGATGCCGCCCGCCGCGCCACCGGCCGCGCCGACGGCGTTCCAGGCGGAGATGGCGGCGGTGCGGCGCGGCCCTTCGGTGAACGTCGTGGTCAAAATCGTGAGGGTGGTCGGGGCCAGCACGGCCGCGCCGACACCCTGCAGGACCCGCGCCGCGATCAGCAGCCCGGGGTCGGTCGCCATCCCGCCCAGCAGGCTGGCCGCCGCGAACACCGCTACGCCGGTCAGGAAGACGCGCTTGCGCCCGAACAGGTCGGCGGCCCGGCCGCCGAGCAGCATCAGACCCGCGAAGGTCAGCGCGTAGGCGTTGACCACCCACTGCAGGCCGGTCTCGGTGAAGCCCAGATCGGCCCGCATCGACGGAAGCGCGACGTTCACGATGGAGACGTCGAGCACCACCATGAACTGGCCGAGACAGGCCAGCGCGATGACGGCGACGGCGGCGCGGCCGAGCGGCGGATCTTCGGTGACGCCAGGAGCGGGGGAGACGGCCGCGCTCATGAGGCCCACCTTGTGGAGGAATGCCGGCGGATCGCGCTCGGTGCTGTGCCGCCGGGAACGGGGACGCCGGTCGCGCTCATGCGGAACGCCCGGAGACAGATCGGTCTCGGGGTTCGGTCGGATGTCGCGTCTGGGGCGTAGCCGGGAGCCTGGGAGGGGGCCGCGGTCATGCGGGGGACCCTGCGGAGGTTCGGTCAAGTGGTGTGTCGCGGGTGTCGCCAGGTGCCCGGGAGGGGGTGGAGCTCATGCCTCGACTCTACGGATGCCCACCGACAGAACTCACTCGGATATTGGTCCTAGGACCTGCGAGTAGGCTTCCGGGGAGTCCGGTTCCAGGCCGTGGAGGATCGTTGGCGTCGCGTCGTCTTCTTCGGGGCAGTCTCACCGCGCGAGCCACGGCCCTCGCCGGGGCCGCTGTCCTCCTGCTGGCCGGTTGCGGCCAGAGGGTCGTCTCCGCGCCCACACCGTCGGCTTCGCCGTCCTCCTCTTCATCCGCCACGCCGTCGGCGAGCCGCTCGGCGTCGCCGTCTCCGTCGCCTGCCGCCAGCGGTAAGGGTGAGGGTGCCCTCACCGTCCTGGCGCCCCGTGGCTTCGTCGAGTGGGGCGGCAACGACCGGAAGGTCAACTGGGTCGCGCCGTTCGAGCGCGCGACCGGCTGCCGGGTCACCTACCGGCCGTGGGAGTACGTCGCCGGCAACCCCGTCAACGTCGACACCTTCGACGTGGTGGCCGCCGGGCCCGACCTGGCCGGGAAGCTGGTCGCCGAGCAGGGCGCGGCCCGGGTCGACACCGGTGAGGTCGACGGATATTCGGCGCTGCCGAAGTGGGCGCGCGAGCTGGTCGGCGACCACGGCGTGCCCTATGTCTGGGACACCACCGTCGTGGCCGTGAGAGACGGCGCGAAGGGCTCGATCTTCGAGTCCGACGACCCCGTGCTGCTCCGCGACACCCCGCTGACCATCGCCGACGCCGCTCTGTCGCTCGGTTTCGACAACCCCTACCAGCTCAGCACCGAGCAGCTCGGCGAGGCCGTGGCGCTGCTGGAGAAGAAGAAGGACGGCCGGTCCTACTGGCGCGACCCGATCCAGGTGATCGAGGGGTTCGCGGGCGGCGCCTCGATGGCCCAGGCCACGCCCTACGTGCTGGGCGGCATGGCGGGCGCGGGGGTCGACGTGAGCCGGGCCGAGGGTCCGGCCACCGGCTGGGTCATGTCGTGGATGGTCTCTGCCCGCGCCGCCCACCCCGAGTGCGCCGAGAGCTGGCTGGAGTGGTCGCTGCGGCCCGACGTCCAGCGGGAGGTCGCCTGGTGGACGGGCACCGCGCCGGCGAACCCGAAGGCGTGCACGTACAAGATCGCTGAAAAGGACGCGCCGCCCGACGAGGCCGCCAAGCAGGACCGCATCCAGACGCTGTGCGACGAGCACCTGAGCAAGGGCGTGATCTTCGCCACCTTCCCCGCCAAGGACTGCGGCGGCGAAGACGGGTCCTGCACGGCCTACGAGGAGTGGATCAAAGCCTGGGACGCCCTCAAGGAGGAGTAGCCCCGCCGTTCTCCTCGAAGAGGGTGAGACCTCGATTTCGGGGCAGGTGAGTGCGGCTCTTCCATGGTGTCCAGGGGAGCGGTCTTCCAGTTTCACTGATTGGTGGACCAGTCGGATTTGGCCATCTTATTGAATGGTCGACCAGTCAGCTGTTAGCCTGCTTTCCATGCGGATCCTCCTTGTTGGCGCTGGTGGCGTGGGTTCGGCCATGGTGGCCATCGCTTCGCGGCGCAGTTTCTATGACCACATCGTCGTTGCCGACTACGACATCAACCGGGCCGTTTCCGCATGTGCCCGGGTTGAAGACCCCCGCTTCTCGGCCATCGGGCTCGACGCGTCCGACGCGGCCGAGGTCGAGGCGGCCCTGCGGGCCCACGAGTGCGACGTGCTGTTCAACGCCGTCGACCCGCGCTTCGACATGCACCTGTTCACCGCCGCGCTGAACGCCGGCGCGACCTATGTCGACATGGCCATGTCGCTCAGCGTCCGGCACCCCCAGCGGCCCTTCGAGGTGCCCGGGGTGAAGCTCGGCGACGAGCAGTTCGCCCTGGCGAGCCAGTGGGAGGAGCGCGACATGCTGGCGCTCGTCGGCATGGGCGTCGAGCCCGGTCTCGCCGACGTGTTCGCCCGCTACGCCGCCGACCACCTGTTCGAGCGGATCGACGAGATCGGCATCCGCGACGGTTCCAACCTGACCGTCGACGGCTACGATTTCGCGCCCACCTTCTCCATCTGGACGACCATCGAGGAGTGCCTGAACCCCCCGATCATCTGGGAGGACGGCGACTGGCACACCACCGAGCCGTTCAGCGAGCCCGAGATGTTCGACTTCCCCGAGGGTATCGGGCCGGTCGAGTGCGTGAACGTCGAGCACGAAGAGGTGCTGCTGGTGCCCAGGTGGGTCGACGCCCGCAAGGTCACCTTCAAATACGGGCTCGGCAACGAGTTCATCCAGGTGCTGAAGACCCTGCGCAAGCTCGGCCTCGACTCGTCCGGCATGGTCAAGGTGAAGGGCCTGGACGTCTCGCCCCGCGACGTCGTGGCCGCCTCACTGCCCGACCCCTCGACCCTGGGCGACCGCATGCGCGGCAAGACCTGCGCCGGAACCTGGGTCAAGGGCATCGGCAAGGACGGCCGGCCCCGTGAGGTATACCTCTACCACGTGGTCGACAACGAGTGGTCGATGCGTGAGTACGGCTGCCAGGCGGTCGTCTGGCAGACCGCGGTGCACCCGGTCGTCGCGCTGGAACTGCTGGCCAACGGGGTCTGGAAGGGCAAGGGCGTGCTCGGCCCCGAGGCGTTCGACGCGGTGCCGTTCCTCGACCTGCTCACCGACTACGGCTCTCCTTGGGCGCTCCGCGAGCAGTGAGCTGTCGCTCGCCGCGTCTCGGCGCTACCGGGAGCAGGGCTTCCGCGCACTCGTCACAGGCGTGGACGGTGGTGTCGTCGGGCAATCGGCCGACTCGGACGCGGGGGCGGGGCCATTTCTTGTGGCAGACCACACAGGCGTCGCCGTCACGCTGGACGGATGTGAGACCTGCCGGGTCGAACGTCAGCAAACCTGTCCGCCTCCTCGGTCATGTGTCGGAACCGTTATAACGCGACTACCTGGCGTGATCGACTAGCGCGATGCCAAGTCAGGGTTAAATGACTGGCATCCGCCTGGGCGTACAACAACAAAACGGGCACCCGGCGACAAGCCGGGTGCCCGTTTTGCGGTGGATCACACCTCGCTGACTACTTTCTCAAGGATGTTCAAGCCCTCATCGAGCAGGTGGTCCGGAATCACCAACGGCGGGAGGAACCGGAGCACATTGCCGTAGGTTCCGGCGGTCAGCACGACCAGCCCCTCGGCGTGGCACCGCTTGGCGATTTCAGCGGCGGCGGCCGGGTTCGGGTCCTTCGTCCCCGGTACGACCAGCTCGATCGCCGTCATGGCGCCTCGGCCGCGTACGTCCCCGATGATCCCGAAGCGCTCCTGGAGGGCGCGCAGGCGCGGCAGCATCACGTCGCCGATCGCGCGGGCCCGGTCGACCAGGCCCTCCTCCTCGATCGTCTCCAGCACGCCCAGGGCCGCCTCGCACGCCACCGGGTTGCCGCCGTAGGTGCCGCCCAGGCCACCGGCGTGTACGGCGTCCATCAGGTCGGCCCTGCCTGTCACGGCGGCCAGGGGGAGTCCGCCCGCGATGCCCTTGGCCGTGGTGATGATGTCGGGCACGATGCCCTCGTCCTCGCAGGCGAACATCTGGCCGGTGCGGGCGAAGCCGGTCTGGATCTCGTCGGCGATGAACACGATCCCGTTGGCCTTGCAGAACTCGGCGATGCGCGGCAGGAACCCGCGCGCCGGCACGATGAAGCCGCCCTCACCGGCGATCGGCTCGATGACCACCGCGGCGACGTTATCGGCACCGATCTGTTTGGTGATCATGTCGATGGCCTGCGCGGCGGCCTCTTCGGCGCAGTTCTCGCCCGGCCACCGGTACTCATACGCCAGCGGCATCCGGTAGACCTCGGGGGCGTAAGGACCGAAGCCCTGCTTGTAGGGCATGTTCTTGGCCGTCAGGGTCATCGTCAGCAGGGTGCGGCCGTGGTAGCCGTGGTCGAACGCGACCACCGCCTGGCGGCCGGTCGCCGCGCGGGCCACCTTGACGGCGTTCTCCACGGCCTCGGCGCCGCTGTTGACCAGGAACGTGCGCTTCTCGTGGTCGCCCGGCGTGATCGCGTTGAGCTTCTCGCAGACGGCCACGTAGGACTCGTACGGCGTGATCATGAAGCAGGTGTGGGTGAAGTCGGCGACCTGCTTCTGGACCCGCTCGACCACCTTCGGGGCGGCGTTGCCGACGTTGGTGACGGCGATGCCGGAGCCGAAGTCGATCAGGGAGTTGCCGTCGGCGTCGACCAGCACGCCGCCACCGGCCTTCGTCACGAAGACCGGCAGCGTGGTGCCCACGCCGGCGGGCACCGCCGACTGCTTGCGGGCGAACATCTCCCGCGACTTGGGGCCGGGGATCTCGGTGACGAGGCGGCGCTCCTGCGGGAGCCCGGGGCCGCCCTGGGTGGCAGTGGTCATACCGTCGACGGTACGTGCCCCGGTGCGAAGTCTCGATGCTCCGGCGTGGCAGAATCGGGGTTCGCCACGTGCCAGGTTGGATAAACAGGCGGACGACAAGGGGGCCGATCGGTGGCGCCGTCCTTGCGCAGGATCACCACGATGGCCGGGCTCCGGGTCCTGGTCGGTGCGGGCGCGCTCGACCGCCCGGTGCGCTGGGTCGCCGTGAGCGAACTCGAAGACCCGACGCCGTTCCTCGAAGGCGGCGAACTGGTGCTCACCACCGGGATGCGGACGGCCTCGTGGCGTCCGTACATCAACCGGCTCGTGCACCGAGGCGTCGCGGGCCTCGGCTTCGGCGTCGGCCTCAGCCACGCGCGGGTGCCCGAGGAACTGGTACGCGCCGCCTCCGAAGCGGGGCTGCCGCTGGTCGAGGTGGCCCAGGAGACCCCCTTCATCGCCATCGGGAAGGCCGTCAGTGACCTGCTGGCCGCCGAGCACTACGAGCAGATCAGCTACGCCTTCGAGGCCCAGGGACGCCTCACCAGGGCCGCCCTGAGGGGCGACGGCGCGGCGGCGGTGGCCGACCGGCTGGCCAGGGAGATCGGCGGCTGGGTGGTGCTGCTCGACGAGGCCGGCACGGTCCGGCACGCCGCTCCGCCCGAGGCGGGCGAACGCGCGGCCGGGTTGCGCGGCGAGTTCGCCCGGCTCAAGAGCGGCGCGGCGGCGGTCGCGCTGGCCGGGCCGGAGGAGAACGTGGTGGTCCAGCCCCTCGGCGGACGCGGCTTCTTCGCCGTCGGCGCGGGTCAGCCGTTCACCCCGATCGGCCACACGATCGTCAACGCGGCCGCCTCGCTGCTGACCCTGGCCCTGGAACAGGGCACCGCGCCCGAGCGGCTGCGCTCGGCGGCGCTGCGCCTGCTGATCGCGGGCGAGACCGGCACGGCCCGCGACGTCCTCGCCGACGTGGGCGTGACCCTGCCCGACGACCCGGTGGTGGCCCTGGCCGTGGCCGAGAGCGGCCCTCTCCGGGCCTTCCACTCGCCCTACGGCGACGTGACCATCGTGATCTGCGCCGAATCGGAAGTGCCGCAATTGCGGGACGCCCTCGACGAACCGGTGGGGATCAGCCTCCCCGGCCCGCTGACGTGCGTCGCGACCGCCGTCGACCAGGCGGTCAGGGCCTATCGGGCGGGGCGGGGAAAACTGAATTTCGCCGACCTGGCGGGTCAGGGGCTGCTGGACCTGCTCGATTCGGGCGCGGTCCGCGCCTACGCGGAGGTCCTGCTCGCCCCTCTCGACGAGCAACGCGGTGACCTGCGGGAATCCCTCCGGGCCTACCTCGCCTGCAACGGTCATTGGGACGCCGCCGCGCAGCTCCTGGGCGTGCACCGGCACACCTTGCGTTACCGCATGAAGAAGACGGCTGACCTGCTGGGACGTGACCTCGACGACCCCGCGGCGCGAGCCGAGCTGTGGATCGCGCTCAGTGTTCCCGGTTCACCAGGAACTGGTTGATCACGGCGTTGGTGACCAGGGTGTAGGTCTGGGCGTCGGGCAGATGACCGGCACGTTCCAGAGAAATGGCGCCCTGGGCGGCGGCCCAGAGGGCGTCGGCGATGCGCCTGGGCTGGGTCGGGGTCAGGTAGCCCGCCGAGATGCAGTCGGCGATCACGCGGTCGAACAGGTTGAGCGCGGCGCGGGCGAGGGTGCGGGCCCGTTCTGACGGGACGAAGCCCGGGATGGCGCGCTCGAACATCAGGCTGTAGTAGCCCGGTTCGGCCAGGGCTGCCTCGCGGTAGGCGGGGCAGAGCGACTGGAGGTATTCGAACGAGTCGGTGCGCTGCGGCACGGCGGCCAGGCGGCGCTGGAAGCGCTCGAACCCCTCAAGGTAGAGGGCTTCGGCGAGACCCTCTTTGCTGCCGAACATCGTGTAGATGACGGTGGTGGCGCAACCGGCCTCGGCGGCGATCCGCCGCACGGTCAGGCTTTCGGGGCCGGCGGAGATCAGCAACTCGCTGGCGACGTCGAGAAGTTTGGTGCGCAACTCGTCGTAGGTACTCCGCTGGCCCAGAGCGTATGCGCCCTGCAAACCGAGCGGGACCGGCGTGGCCATGAGCGACGAGCCCTTCTCATCAAGGGGTCCTCGCATCGGACCCGAACCTTGACTTAACCACGCCACTCAGTCTTCAAACCGCCTCGCAATGGAAAACATCCTGAAATTGCGGCGCAACCGTGACATGGCCTTTGACAACGGACACTTGTCCGCAATGGCCAGGTGCTTGCGGCCGATTGTGCGATGCGGAGTAAGGCCCGTCACACGATAGTGGCATAGCGTCGGATCTATGACCGAAGCCATGCCTTTCTGGATCGCCGGCCGTCCCGCGACGGGAGAGGCCGAGCTGACCGTCACCAACTCACACGACGGTCGGACCGTCGGCGTCACCTCGGTGCCGTCGAGCGATCAGGTCGAGGAGGCCGTGGCCGCCGCCCACGCCGTGGCGCGCGAGGCCGCGGCGCTGCCGATCCACGTACGGGCCGACGCTCTCGCCCACGTGTCCCGGCGGCTCGCCGAGCGGGCCGACGAGATCGCCAAGCTGATCAGCGCGGAGAACGGCAAGCCGATCTTCTGGGCCAGGGGAGAGGTGAACCGGGCGATCTCCACCTTCCGGTTCGCCGCCGAGGAGACCCGCCGGTCCAGCGGCGAGGTGGTGCGGCTCGACACCGAGGCCGCCGCGAACGGCCGTATGGCTTATGTGTCCCGGGTGCCGCGAGGCCCGGTTCTCGCGATCTCGCCCTTCAACTTCCCGCTCAACCTGGTCGCCCACAAGGTCGCCCCGGCCATCGCGGTGGGCGCCCCGGTGATCGTCAAGCCGGCCCCCAAGACGCCGCTGTCGGCGCTGGTCCTCGGTGAGATCCTGGCCGAGACCGACCTGCCCGAGGGCATGTTCTCGATCCTGCCGGTGCCCAACGAGCGGGCGTCCGCGCTGGTCCAGGACCCGCGCCTGCCCGTTGTGTCCTTCACCGGCTCAGGCCCGGTCGGGTACGCGATCATGGATCAGGTCCCCCGCAAGCACGTGACCCTGGAACTCGGCGGCAACGCGGCGGCCCTGGTGCTGGCCGACGCCGACCTCGACTGGGCCGCCACCAGGATCGCGCTGTTCTCCAACTACCAGGCCGGGCAGAGCTGCATCGCCGTCCAGCGGGTCATCGTCGACGAGAGTGTCGCAGACGCCTTCGAGGGCAAACTCGTCGAGGCAGTCGGCGCCCTGGTCACCGGTGACCCCGCCGACGAGAAGACCCAGGTCGGGCCGATGGTCTCGGTCGAGGCGGCGGAGCGCGTCGAGGCCTGGGTGACCGAGGCGGTCGCGGCGGGCGCCAAGGTCCTGGCGGGCGGCACCCGCGACGGCGCCACCTTCGCCCCGACGGTGCTCGTCGACGTCCGCAAGGACGCCAAGGTCGTCCGCGAGGAGGTCTTCGGGCCGGTCCTCGTCATCTCCCGGGTGGCCGGGCCCGACGCGGCGTTCGCCGAGGCCAACGACTCGGCCTACGGCCTCCAGGCGGGCGTCTTCACCCGCAGCCTCGACCTGGCGTTCCGGGCCAACCGGGAGCTGGAGGTGGGCGGCGTGATCATCGGCGACGTTCCGTCGTACCGGGCGGACCAGATGCCCTACGGGGGCGTGAAGGACTCCGGCGTGGGCAGGGAGGGGCTGCGCTCGGCGATGGCCGATTACACGTACGAGAAGGTCATGGTCCTTACCGGTCTGTCGCTCTGACGAATTCTGGGTGACAAAACGGGCATAAGGGCTTCAGGACCTCTAGAGAGGTGAAGTCTCAGGCCATGAAGGCGGATGATGTCGTGGACCTCCTGGGCCGGACCCCGGGACTGTGGGTCAATGACGAAGACGGCGACGACGATCCGGTGCTGCTGCGCTCCGACGGCAGCCCGGTTGACACCTGGCGGGAGCACTACCCCTACAACCAGCGTCTCGAGCGGCCCAGTTACGAGCGGGACAAGCGGCTGCTCCAGATCGAACTGCTCAAACTCCAATATTGGCTGAAGGACACCGGTGGCCGCCTGGTCATCCTGTTCGAAGGTCGCGACGCCGCCGGCAAGGGCGGCACGATCAAGCGCTTCATGGAGCACCTCAACCCCCGAGGGGCCACCGTGGTCGCACTGGAGAAGCCCAGCGAGCGCGAACGCAGCTCGTGGTACTTCCAGCGCTACATCAGCCACATGCCGGCCGCCGGTGAGATCGTCATGTTCGACCGGTCCTGGTACAACCGCGCCGGGGTCGAACGGGTCATGGGCTTCTGCACCGACGACCAGTACGAGGAGTTCATGGTCCAGGCCCCGATGGTCGAGCAGCTGCTCGTCCGCGACGGCATCAAGCTGGTGAAACTCTGGTTCTCCGTGTCGCGCGCCGAGCAGCGCACCCGGTTCGTGATCCGGCAGGTCGATCCGGTGCGCCAGTGGAAACTCTCCCCGATGGACATCGCCTCCCTGGACAAGTGGGACGAGTACACCCATTCCAAGGAGCGCATGTTCATCAGCACCGACACCGACGACGCCCCCTGGACCGTCATCAAGTCCAACGACAAGAAGCGCGGCCGCGTCGAGGCGATGCGTTACGTGCTGAGTCTGTTCGACTACGAGGACAAGGACAAGACGATCGTCGGCACCCCCGACCCCCTGATCGTCCGCAAGGCGGCCGACATCGTCGACGAGGACCTCTCCGAAGAGGGCGACGAGTTCAGGTATTAGGCCTTCTCGGCCATGTCGAACACCTGCTTGGCGGCGCTGCCGAAGTAGGGGCCGTACATCATCGAGTTGTCGTCGCTGTACTTGAAACTGCTGACCGACGTCACCGTGCCGCGCCCCGTGGCCGCGTCGAAACCGGAAAGCCACGGCCCGCCGCTCGCCCCCGCCGTCAGATCACACCGGAGCCCCTGGTCGTGGGTCTGACTGTGGGGGTCGGGCTTGGCCGAGCCCGCGCAGTACATGAGGCGCTCGCCGTCGTAGGGCGGGTCTGCCGGGTAGCCGAAACCATGGGTCTGCTGGCCCCGCTTCACCCCGAAACCGATCTCCATCGCGCCCGCCGCGTCGTTGACGTGGCGGCCCAGCTGCTGGTTCAGCGCGACCATGCCCACGTCGTAGCTGTCGTCGGCGGCCCTCGACCAGGGCCCGGCGACGAACATGCGGCGGGCCGAGAAGGTGCCCAGCGGGCGGGCGCCCTCGTCGTAGCCGGGCACGAACACCCAGTTGCGGGCCCACGCGCCGGTGCCGTCCTTGACGCAGTGACCTGCCGTGACCACCACGTCGCGGTTGGCCGACCTGACCGACCCGGCCGAGCAGACGAAGTCGACGCCGTCCATGGTCAGGAAGACCCGTCCGGCGGCCCGCCCCACCAGGCCACCCAACTGCCACCGCGCCGAGGACGTCGGCGCCGCCCGGCGCATCTTCGCCGGCGCCGCCTGCTTGCGCCGCTCCGGGCCCTTGTTCGGGCCGACGCCGGAGGTGAGTTTCCTCACCACTTCAAGGAGCCCGATGGGCAGGGCCTTCGCCATCCGCTGCGGCGTCCAGTAATCGGCCGGTACGGCCGCCGCCAGGTGATGGACGACATCAGGCGGCGGCGGTACGGGGGCCGGGTTCAAGACGGCGAGGGCAAGCGTCAACACGGTCAGGACGGGGGTCATGGCCCCAGATTCTGGACCACGCAGAGTGTGCAGATGACTACTTTTGGTAAATCAGGTGAGCGAGGTTCGCTGGGCCGTGTTGTAGAGCGCCTGGGCCTCGCCGCCGAAGTAAGGACCGAACATCCAGAAGCTGGCGAAGTTGTACTTGAAGCTGTTCACCGAGTTCAGCAGGCCGGCGCCGGTCTTCTCGTTGAAGTTGGAGAACCAGGGGCCGCCCGAGGAGCCGCCGGTCATGTCGCAGTCCAGGCCGATGTCCTCCGACAGCAGGAAGTCGTCGAACACCCGTCCGCTGCAGTAGGTGAGCCGCGAGCCGTTGTACGGCGCCGCCGCCGGGAAGCCGAAGGCGTACATCTGGCGGCCACGGGGCTGGTTGAAGGCGATTCCCTGGCCGCCGACGACGTCGGTCAGGTATTCGCCGTCGAGCGGGGCCACGACGGCCGCCGCGACGTCGTGGTTCATGTCCTCGCTGCGGCTCCACTGCGGCGTGGTGAGCAGGCTGGTGGCCACCCAGGTGCCATAGGGGCGCTTGCCGTTGTCGTAGCCGGGCACGAAGGCCCAGTTCTTGTGGAACGCTCCAGCCAGTCTGACGCAGTGACCTGCGGTGATGACCACGCTCTTGTTGGCGCTCGTCACGGCGTTGCCCGAGCACGAGGCGTTCTTCCCGGACGCGACGGTGAAGAACACGCGGCCCGAGGTCCGCTCGATCGCCCCGCCGCCGTTCCAGGGGGAGCCGTCGGAGGTGGCCGAGGCGGCGGCGGAGTCCCCGGCGGCGGCGTCGGCGGTCAGGGTCGGCTTGACCGAGGCGGGCTTGGCGTCGGGCAGGTCGAGGAAGGCGGCGGCGCCACTGGCGAACCGCTGCGCGGAGGCCGACGGGGCGTCGAGCGGCTTGGCGGCCTCCATCTTGGCCTCGGTCCAGAAGTTCTCCACGGCGCGCTGCTCGCTCTTGCTGTCGGCCGCCGCGACGACGACGGGCTTCGGCTCCGCGCCCTGGGCGACGGCGGGGGCGGCCGTCGCGGGCAGCAGCGCGGCCACGATCGGGACGGTGACTAAGGGGGCCAAACGGGTCAGGCGGCGGGGCGCCGAGCCTTGCATGCGTACCTCCGGTGACGGATGTCCTGACGGGCGAAATTAGCGACCCCGGTGTCCCTCTTTCTCCTTTATGTACATACGGATATAGCTGGAAAAGGGCATAGATAACCTGGAATAACCCTGGGCTCACGCGTACCGTCACGTGGCGCACAATGGTGCGGTGAATCTCCTCCCGCGCTCGATCACCGTGCTCGGCTCGACGGGCTCCATCGGCACCCAGGCTCTCGACGTCATCGCCCGCAACGGTTTCCGGGTGGCCGGGCTGGCCGCCGGCGGGGGCCGTCCCGACCTGCTGGCCCGGCAGGCCGCCGAGACCGGCGCGCCCACCGTGGCCGTCGCCGATCCCGCCGCGCTGCCCGCGCTCCGCGAGGCGCTCGCCGTGCTGGGGCTCGCGCCCGAGGTGCTGGTCGGCCCCGACGGGGTGGCCGAACTGGCCGGACGATCATGCGACATCGTCCTCAACGGGATCACCGGGGCCCTCGGGCTGACCTCGACCCTGGAGACGTTGAAGGCGGGCACGACGCTGGCGCTCGCCAACAAGGAGTCGCTGATCATCGGCGGCCCACTGGTGAAGCGGCTGGCGAAGCCCGGCCAGATCCTGCCGGTCGACTCCGAGCACTCGGCGCTGGCGCAGTGCCTGTGGGCGGCCGGTCCCACCGGCTACCGTCCGGAGGCCGTGCGCAAGCTGGTCGTCACCGCGAGCGGCGGCCCGTTCCGGGGACGGCGGCGGGCCGATCTGGCCGACGTGACGCCCGAGATGGCGCTGAACCATCCGACCTGGAACATGGGGCCGGTCATCACGATCAACTCGGCGACCCTGGTGAACAAGGGGCTCGAGGTCATCGAGGCGCATCTGCTGTTCGACATCGGGTTCGACCGGATCGAGGTGGTCGTCCACCCGCAGTCGGTGATCCACTCGATGGTCGAGTTCGTCGACGGGTCGACGGTCGCGCAGGCGAGCCCGCCCGACATGCGACTGCCGATCGCGCTGGCTTTGAGCCACCCCGGCCGCTTCCCTGACGTGTCGTCGCCGGTCGACTGGACCCGCGCGCACACGTGGACGTTCGAGCCGCTCGACGTGGAGGCGTTCCCGTCGGTGCCGCTGGCCCGTCACGTGGGGGAGCAGGGAGGCACGGCCCCCGCGGTTTACAACGCGGCCAACGAGGTGTGCGTGGCGGCGTTCCAGAAGGGGACGCTGCCGTTCCTGGGCATCGTCGACACGGTGGCCGCGGTGGTCGCCGAACACGAGGTCGGCCGGGCCGAGTCGATCGAAGAGGTCCTGGCGGCTGACGCCTGGGCGCGCGCGAGGGCGGCCGAGCTGACGGCTTAGGCGTCGCGGCGCTGGGCCGGCGCGGCCGGTCGGCGTCGGTTGCGGCGAGGATCGGCGGCGGCGGGCGGTGCCGACGTAGGCGGAGCCGTAACGGAAGAAGAGATGTGAGAGAAGGCCCGGAGCGGTCAGAGCTCCGGGCCTTCTCAGGTCACTTCAGATCACTCCGGGTCACGGAGAGGTGCAGGTCAGGGTCGGGACCGAGTTGGTGCCCGACTGGCTGGCCAGGAAGCCGAACGTGGCTGTGGCGTTCGCGGCCAGGTTGCGGTTGTAGTCCACCGGTGTGGCCGTGATCGCTGAACCTGAGGTGGTTTGTGAGGCACCCCAGATCTGGCTGATCGTCTGGCCGTTGGCGAATGTCCACTTGACCGTCCAGCCCTGGATGGCCGCGTTGCCGGCCTTGACCGTCACCGAACCCTGGAAGGCGCCCGGCCAGAAACTGGAGATGGTGTAGGTGGCGGAGCAGGCGCCGCCCGGCTGGGGCGTGGGCGTCGGCGTCGGCGTGGGGGTCGGCGTCGGGGTGGGAGTGGGGGTCGGCGTGGGGG
>NZ_BBXD01000012.1:27193-511105 GCF_001570545.1 Herbidospora mongoliensis
GTCGGCGTGGGGGTGGGGGTCGGCGTCGGGTTGGGCGACGGGCTCGAGGTGCCGCCGATGCCGGTCACCTGGCCGTTGCCGCCGTCGAAGACGACGTCGGAGCAGCCGTAGAACGTCTCGTTGCTGTCGGAGCGCTGCCACACCGAGTAGATGATGTGACGGCCGCTCTTGCCCGACGGCAGGTTGGCGTTCCAGTAGTAGTAGGCGTTCTCGTTGCCCGGCGAGCCGACGCTCGGCGGGTTGGTCGAGGAGTCGAACGGCGCCGACTCCAGGTCGCTCCACGCCAGCGGGCGGGTCGGGCTCCAGGAGTCCTTGGTGATGTAGAGGCGGAACGTGCCCGGGTGGGCGGCCCACTTGTTGTACCGCATCTGGAGGCTCGCACCCGAGGTCAGGTGCGTCACGGGCCAGTCGTTGCGGGCCAGGTCGAAGCCGCTGAAGTTGTAGACGACCGCCGCGCCGGAGCACAGGGAGCCGTCAGGGATGAACCCGGACATCCGGCCCGCGCCGTCGGAGCGCAGCGTCGCGAACCAGTTGTAGAGGGAGTTGGTCCCGCTCTGGTTGACCGCCGCCGCGCAGGCCGCGTTCTTGGGCTGGATGGCGCCGTTCTGGTTCAGGCCGTCCTTCCAGCACAGGTAGGTACGGCTGCCCGGCACCATCAACGCGCCGTGGGCCTGGGCGGGGCTGGAGGCCAGCACGGTCACCGCCATGGCTGCCAGCGCCACGATGGCGGTGGCTATGGCGGTGAGTCTGAATCTGATCGTTCTCTTACGCGGTCCGACCACGGATGTCCCTTTCACCTGGGCATGGCTCGCCGGGCCGGAGGCCATCCGGCCACTGCCAGCCTCTTATGGGGCGGCCAAACGCCGCATTGCCGCGGGAGCGCTCACGCGATTCGGAATGTAAACCGCGGTTTCCCGGGTGCCCAGGTCACGGCGGTCAGATGCGGCTTTTGCCCAGGTCGGGGATGAACGATTCATCGGAAGCTGGGGCAGCGGGTTGCCGCGAGGGTTTGGGTGATCCGCCGCCTGCCTAGACTGAGGGACGTCAGGGACGACCCTTAGCGCAAGGTGCTGAAATGTCTGTTGATCTCGGGATTCCCTCCCTACCGGTCAAGCCGATCTCCCCCCGGCGCCGCTCGCGTCAGATCATGGTGGGCTCGGTTCCGGTCGGCGGTGACGCCCCGATCTCCGTGCAGTCCATGACCACCACGCTGACCTCCGACGTCAACGCCACGCTCCAGCAGATCGCCGAACTGACCGCCTCGGGGTGCCAGATCGTCCGGGTCGCCGTCCCGTCGCAGGACGACGCCGACGCGCTCCCCGCGATCGCCAGGAAGTCCCAGATCCCGGTCATCGCCGACATCCACTTCCAGCCGAAATACGTCTTCGCCGCGATCGACGCCGGTTGCGCGGCGGTCCGCGTCAACCCGGGCAACATCAAGAAGTTCGACGACAAGGTCGGCGAGATCGCCAGGGCCGCCAAGGCGGCGGGCACCCCGATCCGCATCGGCGTCAACGCCGGCTCCCTCGACCCCCGCCTGCTCCAGAAATACGGCAAGGCCACCCCCGAGGCGCTCGTCGAGTCGGCCCTGTGGGAGTGCTCCCTGTTCGAGGAGCACGACTTCCGCGACATCAAGATCTCGGTCAAGCACAACGACCCGGTGGTCATGATCAAGGCCTACCGCCTGCTGGCCCAGCAGTGCGACTACCCGCTGCACCTGGGCGTGACCGAGGCCGGTCCGGCCTTCCAGGGCACGATCAAATCGGCCGTCGCGTTCGGCGCCCTGCTGGCCGAGGGCATCGGCGACACCATCCGGGTCTCGCTGTCGGCGCCGCCGGTCGAAGAGGTCAAGGTCGGCAACCAGATCCTCGAGTCGCTCAACCTGAAGACGCGCGGCCTGGAGATCGTCTCCTGCCCGTCGTGCGGCCGGGCCCAGGTCGACGTCTACACCCTGGCCGACCAGGTCACCGCCGGGCTCGACGGGCTCAAGGTGCCGCTGCGGGTGGCCGTCATGGGCTGCGTCGTCAACGGTCCCGGCGAGGCCCGCGAGGCCGACCTCGGCGTCGCCTCCGGCAACGGCAAGGGCCAGATCTTCGTGAAGGGCGTGGTCGTCAAGACCGTGCCCGAGTCGCAGATCGTCGAGACCCTGATCGAAGAGGCGCTGCGCCTGGCCGAGGAGATGGGCGTCGACGTCGACCTCGACGACGACGACGCTCCCGGTCCGCAGGTCATCGTGAGCTAATGATTCGGTAATCGCCCCTGACGACTCCGTGTAATCGCCCCATCACTTAGGGGAAGCTGGCCTCTGTCGTGTGAGCAGAGGAGAGAGCGCGTGAAGCGAGTCGTCGGGGTGGTCTCCGGTGTCGCGATCCTGTCCACCGGGCTGGTGACAGTACTGATGGCCGAGCCGGAGAAGGCCGATGCCACGCCGGCGATGCCTCCGATGCGGATCGCCTGGGGGCCGTGCGTCAGCGCGGCCGCCAAGCTGACCCCGCCTGCCACGCTGGCCGAGATCTTGAAGGAACTGACCGGGCCGGGCCTCGGGCAGACCATGCCCGCCCGGCGTGCCGGCGCCGCCGAGTGCGCGAACGTCCGGGTGCCGCTCGACCCGGCGCAGCCCGGCGGGCAGCAGATCACCCTGGCGCTGAACCGCATCAAGGGCACCGCGCCCCGCGACGGCAACCACCTGGGGCCTCTGCTGGTCAACCCGGGCGGGCCGGGGGCCTCCGGGCTCGCGCTGGCCCGCCACGTCGCGGCCTCGCTGCCGCCCGAGGTGGCCGCCCGCTACGACGTGATCGGCTTCGACCCGCGTGGCGTCGGGGCCAGCAGGCCCGCGCTGAACTGCGTCGACCCCAAGCGCTACTACGCGCCGCCGCGCGCCGACAACGTGCCGGCCGACGAGGCCGCCGAGCGGGTGCTGCTGACCAGGGCCGAGACCTACGCCGCCGGCTGCGGCAACAAGTACGCCTGGATGCTGCCGTACATGACCACCGAGAACGCGGCCCGCGACGTCGACGCCCTGCGCCGCGCCCTCGGCGAGGAGAAGATCAGCTGGCTCGGCTACTCCTACGGCACCTACCTGGGCACGGTCTACGCCACCCTGTTCCCCGACCGGGTGCGCCGTATGGTGCTCGACAGCGTGGTCGACCCCACCAAGATCTGGTACGACGCCAACCTCGACCAGAACGTCGCCTTCGACGAGCGCCACCGCGACTTCCTGGACTGGGTGTCCGACCACAACGACCTGTTCCGCCTGGGCGACACCGAGGACGAGGTCTCCTTCGCCTGGTACGGCATGCGCAAGCGCCTGGCCGAACGCCCGGCGGGCGGGATCGTCGGCCCCAGCGAGCTCGACGACACCTTCACCGTCGGCGGCTACAGCGACGCCGTCTGGGCCACGTTCGCCCGCGCCTTCTCCGACTACGTCCGCAAGGGCGACGTCACCGCCCTGGTGGCCGCCTACCGCCAGCACGGCGAGAACGACGCCGCCGACGAGAACGGCTACGCCGTCTACCTGGCCACCCAGTGCCGCGACGCCGCCTGGCCGCGCGACTGGAGCCGCTGGCGCGCCGACGCCCGCCGTCTCTACGCCAAGTCACCGTTCATGACCTGGAGCAACACCGTTTACAACCTGCCCTGCGCCTTCTGGCCGCACGCGGGCGGCCAGCCGGTGACCGTCGGCGGGGCCAAGAGCTTCGCGCCGGTCCTGATCCTCCAGTCGCGCCGCGACGCCGCCACGCCGCTGCGCGGGGCGCTGACCGTGCGCGACCGGTTCCCCTCGGCCCGGTTGCTGCTGGTCGGAGGGGGTAACCACGGGGTCAGCTTCGGCGGGAACTTCTGCGTCGACCGGCAGGTGGCGGCCTACCTGAAAGACGGGGTGCTGCCCGACCGGCGCCGCACCGGCGGCGAGGCCGACCTGACCTGTCCGGACTCCGGAGCCCGGACGGCCGTCCGCATGGCCTCCTCCGGCGGTGGTAACGATCACGCGCGGCTGACCGAAGTGCTCCTCGGTCGCTGACCAATCGGGGGGTCTGGCGTAGGCTGGGCGGGTGATGCTGCGTACGTCGGCGTCGCGCGTGCTGGACGACAACGATCGTGACGAGGTGCTCCGGATCCTCGACGCCGATCCGGTCGCCAACGTCTTCGTCGCCTCCCGGGTCAGGTCGGTCGGCCTGAATCCCTCCCGGTTGGGCGGCCAGATGTGGGGGTTCGGCCCGCGCGGCGGGCTGACCTCCCTCTGCTACGCCGGTGCGAACCTGGTGCCGGTCAACGCCTCCCGTGAGGCCGTCCACGCCTTCGCCGACAGGGCCCGCAAACAGGGCCGCCGCTGTTCCTCGATCGTCGGCCCCTCCCTCGCGGTGGAGCACCTCTGGGAAAGGCTGGAGCCCCATTGGGGTCCGGCGCGGGCGATCCGCTGGGCCCAGCCGGTCATGTCGATCAGCGCGGCCCCACAGGTCGCCACTGATCCGCTGGTCCGCCGGGTGCGCCCCGAGGAGTTCGGCACCGTCCTGCCGGCCTGCGTGGCGATGTTCACCGAAGAGGTCGGGGTCTCACCCGACAACGGCGACGGCGGCGCGCTCTACCGCTCCCGGGTGGCCGAACTGATCCGCATCGGCCGCTCCTACGCCCGCATCGACGAGGGCCGGGTGGTCTTCAAGGCCGAGGTCGGCGCGGTCACCCCGCAGGCCTGCCAGATCCAGGGCGTCTGGGTCGACCCCCTCTACCGGGGGCGCGGCCACGCGGCGGCCGGGATGGCGAGCGTGGTCGAACAGGCGCTCAAGTTCTTCGCCCCCGTGGTGACTCTCTACGTGAACGACTACAACCTGCCCGCCCGCGCGGCCTACCGCCGGGTGGGCTTCCGCGAGGTCGACACGTTCACCTCAGTGCTCTTTTAAGCCGGTTTCTGGACGAACTGGGCAAGCGGCCAGGCTGCTTCCGACTCGACGTGGCTTGATCGGGCGGCTCCGCCGCCCGACATTTCGGTATATCGACGCGGGGCGATCTACCTGGACGGGATCCTGACGAGCCGGTCGAGCAGCCGGTTGGTCGCGGCCTCCGGATCGTCGGTGAGGCCCGCGTGGACCGGGCCGGTGCGCACGATCGTCGAGCGCGGCGCGGTCAGCCAGCGGAACCGGCTGCCCAGCGATTCCTTGGTCAAGGGGCCGTCGTCGGCGGAGCAGCCGAGCTCGTAGGCGATGAGGGAATGCAGGACTCCGGCCACGTCCGCGGACGGGCAGATCGCGTTGAGGCGGCCGGCGTCCAGGTCGGTCCGGGCGCACAGGTAGTCGCGGGGCTGGCAGTAGACGATCACGCCGGCGTTGATCAGTTCGCCGCGCTCGATGTCCGGGACGACCTGGATCAGCGCGTACTCGTAGACGTCGCGGGTCATGAGCGCCAGAATCCGCCGATCGTGTTGGTCCGCACGTGAGTCTTGGGTGCCGCGGTCAGGTCGGGATGCCAGGCGGTCGAGGCGGCTCTCGTCAGCAGGTGGTCGACGTAGGCGTCGCGGGAGTCGTCGCCGAGCCACTCGTCGGGGACCTGGTCGACCGCGTGGCGCACCAACGCCTCGGTGACCGGCAGCGGGACCAGTTCCGTCGCGAAGCGGGTCATGACGTGGTCGCTCGCGTCGAACGGGCGCAGCGGGTCGGCGCGAGGCCAGTTGTGGTGGAACCAGAGGGCGGCGCCGTGGTCGATCAGCCTGATGGCGTCGTGCCAGACCAGCAGGTTCGGGTTGCGCCACGACCGGTCGACGTTGTGGATCAGGCCGTCGAACCAGATCAGCTTCCCGGCGAACTCGGGGTCGGGGTTCCAGACCGGCGGGTCGAAGCCCAGCGCGCCCGGGAGGAAGTCGATGGCCAGGTTGTCGCCCGCGCTGGCGTTGAGGAGGTCCTGGATCTCCTCGTCGGGTTCGCGGCGGCCGAGCTGCGGGTCGAGGTCGATCACCTTCAGCTCGGGGGTGGCGAAGCCCAGCCCCCTGGCCAGTTCGGCGCAGACGACCTCGGCGACCAGCACCCGACGGCCCTGCCCGGCGCCCCGGAACTTGACGACGTAGGTGCCGAGGTCATCGGCCTCCATCACGCCGGGCAGCGAGCCGCCCTCGCGTAGCGGCGTGACATAACGCGTCGCCGTGATCCGTTCCAGCACGCCGGACAGGGTAGCGGACAGGCGCGTACCGGGCGCTCGTAAGGGAGCCGATCGCCTGGACGCGCATCGTCCGGTCAGGTGCGGTGTTCCGGGCGTTCGGGGGAAGCCGATCGCCCGGGGTCGCGCAGGGGATGTGGTCGGTGGGTGGTGTGCCGGGCCGATCGCGTCGCAGCCGATCGGCCCGGGGTCTCACCGGTCCTGCTGACGGTCGTGGGCGGGGACCCACCACATGCGGCCGTCGGATACCTCGTGGTAGACGTCGAGCAGGTCGCAGCCGGTCACCTTGCTGCGCGACTCGGCGGCTGCCCAGGCGTAGACCCCCCGGGCCATCGCGCCGCGTTCCTGCTGGACGCGGAGGGCGTACACCCTCGCTCTTATCTCGTGGATCTTGTGGTCGTCGGGCTCCGCCTGGACGGCGAGTTCGGCGAGCTGGCAGGCCAGCCGAAGATCGCCCTCCGCCGCGGCGACCACCGCACGCCCCGCCACGGTTCCGGCGCCCGCCGCCAGGTCGGCGATGGCGCGGGCGAAGACGGCGTCCGGGGCGGGCTTGAGGCTCGCCGGGTTGCCGTCGTGCCAGCCGCCGTGCAGGCGCCAGATGTTGCGCACGATGAACTCGGGCTCGTCGTAGTAGGGCTGCAGATAGGGGCGCTGCGACAACTCCGGCGGTGGCTTCACGGTGTGCAGGATCTCGTCGAGGCGCGCCCCCGCGTTCATCAGGTCGAGCGTCTGCTCGACCAGACTGTCGAGGTAGTCGGCCGTGTCGATCAGGGCCCGGCGCACCCGCAGGGCGCCGGTGATCGGCAGGCCGTGGCCGGGCAGCAGGATCTCCGCGTCGAGGGTGGCCATCGTCCGCAGCGCGACGGCCCACTCGTCGGGGAAACGCTGTACCCGCTGCGGGTTGCCGGCGCTGGGCGTCACCCAGACGAACAGGTCGCCGGTCAGCAGGATGTTCCGTTCGGGGATGTGCGCCCACGTCGCGTCGTCGGTCTCGCCGCGCGCGTGGTGCAGTTCGAAGGTCAGGTCGCCGAGCGTCAGGGTCAGCCGGTCCTGGTAGGTCAGGTCGGGCACTCGGTAGGTGGCCGGCCACTGCATCTGGCCGAACCCGAACTGGCGCTGGTTGATGACCGAGTTGTATCCGGCGGTCCTGGCATATCGGGCGAACCGGTTCGCCACACCCTCATGTGCGACGACGATGGGCCGCGTCCCTTCTTCGTCGTCGAAGCACTCCATTCCCCCCACATGGTCGAAGTGCCCATGAGAAAAAACGGCGTAGCGAACCGGTTCCTCCGACCAGGCCCGGATGGCCTGGTGCATGGCTGGGGCGTCGATGGCGTTGCCCGTGTCGAACAGCGCCAGCCCCGCCTCCCCTTTGATCGCGTAGACGTTCCCGAAGGCCGGCCACATGGCCACGCCCTCGGCAACCTCCTGTACGCCGTCGGAACGGAGTTCGGCGAGCGGCACCTCGTGCGCCCGCACGGCTCCGCGCCACACTTTGTCGGCGTACTCCAGGATCCCCATGGGGCAGATCTTGTCGTGCTGGCTTCGTTTGTCGCAGTAGGGAGTTCCCTACAGCTCGCCCCGCTCGACGGCCAGGGCCACTTCGAGACGGGACCGCAGGCCCGTCTTGGCGTAGACGCGGCTCAGGTAGACCTCGACGGTCTTGCGGCTGTAGTGAAGTTCGTCGGCGATCTGCGGGTTCGACCGGCCCTCCGCGACGAGTTCGATGACGCGGCGTTCTGCCGGGGTGAGCGCGGCGGTGGGGGCGGGGGCGATGCCGGCCTCGCGCATGTGCTGGAGCGTGCGGTCGCGCCAGGGGGCGGCGCCGAGCGCGGTGAAGGCCGTGTGGGCCTTGGCGAGCTGCGCCGGGTCGGCGTACATGCCCAGGAGGAGGCGGGCGCGGGCCTCCTCGAAGGGGAGGCCGCGTGCCTTCTCCAGCGCCGCCTGGGCGCGCTCGGCGTCGCCGAAGGCCCAGGCCATACCGAGGTCGGCGGCCATCTTGCTGCGCGGGGTGCCGTTGCGGGCGGCGTCGTCGAGCCGT
Organism: Herbidospora mongoliensis; assembly: GCF_001570545.1. GTDB lineage: Bacteria > Actinomycetota > Actinomycetes > Streptosporangiales > Streptosporangiaceae > Herbidospora > Herbidospora mongoliensis. Next base: position 35,376 of record NZ_BBXD01000012.1, read on the forward strand.
TCGGCGGCGGGACGGCCGCCGACCGCGTCACCCGCGACGGCGTGCCACAGGACCTCCACAGCCAGCGCCCGGTGCACGACCTCGGGGACGCCGGTGGCCTTGGCCCGCTCGATCGAGCGCAGCGAGGCGACCCGGTCACCGGTGCCGAGGAACAGCCGGGCGCTGTACATGTGGCGCAGGCCCGCCTGGGTCGCGCTCGCCGGGGGCGGGTCGGCCAGGATCGCCCGCGCCTCGTCGTAGTGGCCCTGGTCGAGCAGGATGTCGGCCTCGACGTTGCGCAGCAGCGCGTGGTTGACCAGCAGTCCGGCCTCGGTGAGGGGCCCGGCCGAGGCGCGGATGTCGGCCAGGGCCCGCTCCCACTCGCCGCTCAGCCGCCGCACCACGGCCGTGGTGCGGGCGTTCTGCCCGGCGATGTCGTGCCAGCCGAGGCCGCGGTGGATGTTCTCGGCCTCCTCGAGTAGTCGCAGCGGCCTGGCCAGTTCGCCGCCGGTCGACAGCACGTGCGCGGCAGACTCCAGCGCGGCCAGCCGGGCGCCCGGCGGCATCGCGGCGGCGAACGTCAGCAGGAACGACACGGCCCGCTCGGTCTGCGCCCAGTCGCCCTCGACCAGCGCCCACATGGCCAGCGCGCCTGCCGTGATGGCGCGGTCCTCCGGCGGGCAGCTCGGCAGGCCCGCCCACGCGCGGCGCGCGTCGTCCTCCTGCGGGCGGCCCAGCTCCGCGAGGAGCAGCGCCCGCTGGGCCTGCAGCGCGGTCGGGTCGTCGGCACGAGGGAGCTGGCGGGCCAGGATGGCGAGCGCGACGTCGTACCAGCCCATCGCGTGCGCGGCGCCGACCGCCACGTAGGAGGTCCGGGTGGCGCGGCGGCCCGGGGGGAGCAGCGCCAGCGCCCGCTGCGCGGAGTTGAGCGCCATCGCCGGGCGGGAGCCCTTCCAGAAGGACAGCGCCTGCGACGCCAGCAGTTCGCTCTTGTCCTCGCTGATCTCGATGGCCCGGCCGAACCAGTGGGCCGCCGACAGCGGGGCGGTCCAGCGGGTCACCTCGGCGGCCCGCAGCATCGCCGTGCGCGCCTCGTCGGGGGCGCCGCCCTCGGCCATGTGGGTGGCCCATTCGAGCACCCTTCTGGCGCCGCTGAGGCCCTGCCGCTGGAGCATCCCGGCGATGCGGACGTGCAGGCGGCGGCGTTCCCCGGCGTTGAGGTCGGCGTGCAGGGCCTCGGCCACCAGCGGGTGGGCGAAGGCGTAGCCGTCGCCGGTGTCGACCAGCACCTCGTCGCGCACGAGTGCGACCAGGGCGCGCTCGGCGGCGCGCTCGTCGAGCCCGGCGAGCTCGGCCACCGCCTCCAGCGTGCCCGGGGTGTCGATCGCGGTGGTGTCGCGGGTGCGGCCCAGCGTGGCCAGCACGCGGGCGAGGTCGCGGCCCGCCTTGTCGCGCTGGAAGATGCGGCTCAGGATCGCGCCCCTGCGGGCGCCCGGGTCGGGCGAGCTCACCGCTCCGCCCTGGACGAGCGCGAGCACCGCCTCCTGGACGAACCACGGGTTGCCCTGGCTGTCGGCCAGCACCCGGTCGAGCATGCTGTCGCTGGGCGCCCGGTCGAGCAGCGACGTGATCAGGTCTCTGACCTCGGCGCGGGACAGCGGGTCGAGCCCCACCGCCATGTCGACGTCGAACGCCGGCGGCCGGCGGCCGGTCACCACGATCGCGAGCCCGGGGCAGCTGCGCGGCAGCGACTTGAGCAGCCGGATGGTGTCGGCATCGGCGTGGTGCACGTCGTCGATCGCCAGCAGGGTCCGGCCCGGTAACCCGGCGATGAGCTGGGCGGCCAGCGCTCCCGGCGCGCCGACCGTGTGGCCGGTCTGCTGGCCGTGGCCCAGCGCGGCCCGGTCGATCGCGTCGTAGAGCTCCCACAGCCGCTGCTGCGCCCTCGGCTCGCGGCCGAGCGACTCCAGGGCGTCGACGAGCGGCGCGTAGGCCAGGCCCTCGTCGAGCTCGCGGGCCCTGCCTCTGAGCACGCGGAAACCCGCCGCCTGCGAGGTCAGCTCACCCAGCAGATGGGTCTTGCCGAGGCCCGCGGCACCGGTGATCAAAATGGTGCGCGGCGTTTCCCGCAGAGCCGATTCCAGCTCACGCAGGAGTTGGACACGGCCGAGGCCCCTGTCGACGGGACGTCACCCCCTTCACGTGCGTCACAGAGCTGACGCGGTGATCCGGTTGAACGTTCACCCGAGGTGTGCAGAAATCGTAGATTGCCACGCGGATCGTGACTAGCGCGAGAGGCGGGCGGCCGAAGTCCGACTGTGAATCCGTCCGAAGGAAGCGCCTCACGGTCAGATTCGGCGATTAGTGACATGGCGAACGGGTGCGCCGGAACGTACATGTCGAGACGTGGCTAACACCGATGAGCAACTCGGCCTGGCCGCCGTGGTACGGGCGGCCCTCACTCCGTTGCCGAAGGACGAATGGCTCCCAGGGTGGGCGGCCCTCGGCGCGACCGGCTTCCTCGGCTGTCTGGTGCCCAAGGTCTCAGGCGGTCTGGGGCTGCGGTTCGCCGACACGATCCCGGCGTTCACCGAGACGGGCCGCGCCGCGCTGGCGGGACCGCTGGTGGAGACCTGCGTGCTCGGCCCGCTGCTGCTGCCCGAGCGGTATCACGGCCCGCTCGCCCGCGGCGAGCTGCGGGTGTCCGCACGGATCGGAGACACCGTCTACGCGCCCGACGCCGACGCCGCCGACCTCCTCGTCGTCGAACGCCCCGGCGGCCTTCTGGAGGCCTTTCAGGCTTCCTCCGTACGGCTCACGCCCCGCCCCGGCCTCGACCCGCGGCGCCGCCTGTTCAGCGTGTCGACCGAGGCTCCCGGCATCCGCCTGGGCACCCGCGTCGCGGCCCTGCCCGCCTTGCGGATCGCGACGGTCGCGGTGGCCGCCCAGCTCGTCGGCCTGGCCCGGCACCTGTGCGCCGTGGCTGGCCTGCCACCCGGCGGGGCCGAGTGCGCGAGTGCTCTGGTGGACGAGGCCGCGACCGTTGCCGGCGACCACGAGGCCAGACCGGAGGACGAGGTCGTCAGGGCCGTCAGCGCCGCCAAGGCCGCCGCGGGAGAGGCGGCCGCGGAAGCGGCCCACGCGATCCAGCGGCAGGGAGCGCGTGGGCACGACATCTGGGTGGCAAGGGTGTGGTCACTCGGGTCGGCGTACGGAGACACCGGTCTGCACCGGGCGCGGCTGCGCGCCGCGAGCCTGGGGATTCCAGAGCTCTACCGCCGGTGACGGCCTCGATAGTCCTTCGGCGCCGAGGAGGACGCCGGGCGCCGGTGGCTCGTCAGGAAGGCCATCGCCAGGAGCACCACCAGCACGGGCGCCACCAGTCCCTGCGCGCTCAGGGCGAGCGGGGCGGGGTGGGGCGTGTGCTGGAACGCGGCCACCGGGAGGGTGCTGATCTCCGGGACCGGCTCGTCGTGGACGGATCGACTGCTGAGCGGCGACTCCGCCGCCATCTCCTTGAGAAGGATGACCTTCGGGGAGGGCAGCCGATGGAGCTTGGCGACCGGCTGGGCCACCTCGGTGCCGGCCTGGATGTCGGTCTGGATGTCGTCCTGGATGTCGGACGTGATGAGCGGACTGCGGCCGGGACAGATCCCGGTGTCGGAGCCGACACACCAGCCGACGTCGGGGCCGGTGTCCGATCCGGTGTCCGATCCGGGATCGGACCTGTTCCCCGGCCAGGAGTCGGAGCCGATGCCGGGCCGGTGCTCCGAGCCGCCACCGGACCTGGTGTCGGACCTGAGTCCCGGTCCGAGGTCGGACCGGGAGAAGAACCCGGTGCCGCTCTTGCTCTCGGATCGGGAGCCGGACTCGGTGTCGGACCTCAGCAGTGGCCCGATGTCCGATCCGGTGCCCGTTTCGCTCCCGGGCCCGGTGTCGGACCTGGTGAAAGGCCCGTGCTCGGGCCTGCTGTCCGAGCCGGTGTCGGACCTGTTCCAGGGCCCGCCGTCATCGATGCCCGGCCTGGGACCTGATTCGTCGTCCGGCCCGATTCCGGGCCTGGGGCCCGGACCATCGTGGGACCCGATGCCCGGTCTGGTGTCCGAGCCGCCGCCGGACCTGGTGTCGGACCCGGACCTGGAGTCTCTGCCGGAGTCGGTGCGTGGCGCCGCGCCGGAGTCCGTGTCGGCGGTGGTCTGCTCGAGGATCTTCTCCGGGTAGCCGAACCCGACGACCGCCCCGAGGTCGTGGGTCTGCTCCTTCACCATGTTGCCGCTGTTGCCCTCGATCGAGGTGAAATCCTCACCGTCCACCTTCGTCACGAGTCCTACGTGGTCGATGCCATCGACGCTCCCTCCGCCGTTCCAGTCGAAGAAGACGACCGCTCCCGGTTCCGGTTCGCGGCCCCAGGCCCCCTGTGCCTGAAACCACTGCGCATGCGCGACCGTGTAGGAGAACTCTCCGAACCACTTGCTGTAGCCGAGCTGGTTGGCTCCCCACGAGAGGAACATGTCGCACCAGGGCTGGTACGAGTAGTCACTGTCGGTCTCGACGGCGTTGTACCAGTCCCCGAACTTGGTGTAGCCGCCGCCTTGCTCTCGGTAACCGATCTCCTGTCTCAGCAACGTGATGATCTTCTGCATCTCTGGGGTCATATGCGACATCCATTACGCGTCGGGGTCAAACTGCGTGAAATGGATGTTCAAGTACCTTTAATGCATAGGTCAACCGACTTTACTCAAACATGACCAAACCGGACATGCGAGTGATGTGCCAGGTCAGAGGGCTCGGCCGCTCTGCGACTCCGACGGCGTAGGGGTTTCCGACTCCTCTTCCGCAGGACAGGCGGCGGAGTCGATCGTGACGGTCTGGGTGGCCGCGTCGCCACCGGGCGACGCCGTCACGCTCACCTGTCGGACATCCTTCGTCCCACAGGGAGCGGCCCGGTAGCCGGTCTGGAACTCCCGGGTGTAGTCCTTGTCGCCGCTCAGTTCCGCCGTCGAGGTGGTGACGATCGGGTTGGTCTCGCGTTCGCCGGAGCGGATCGTCCGGGTGAACGTCACCGTGAGCGTGATCGCCGTGGTGCTCCCCGAGGTCACCTTGACGGTCGCGAGTGAACCGTTCCAGCCCTGCAGGCTGACCGCCGGCGGCGCGCAGGCGGGTCCGGTGACCCGCTTCTGGCTGGTCTGCGGGCCGTTGCCCGACGCCGGTTCCGTGGTGATCTGGACCGCGTACGTCGACGTCTGGCCGCACGGCGGTTCGCCCAGGTCGGTGCGGGCGGTGAAGGAGTACTCCTGGTGCCCGGAGAGGGTCGTACGGGATGTCTTGGTGAACGCGCCGTCGCGGCCGAACCTGGCGGTCACCTTGACCGGCCCGGTGCCGGTGGTTTTGAGCTTCACGCCGGCCGCCTTGCCGTCCCAGGCGGTGATCGTCACGCCTTCGACCCCGGGAGGCGGGCACGGGGCGCCCTTGACCGAGACGGTCTTCGCCGCCGCCTTGCCCGAGGAGGGCGAGGTCTCGACGGTGACGCGGCGGTGGGAGGTCGTACCGCAGGCGGGGGCGGTGAAGGCCTGCTGCACGACGGGGGCGTAGGCGGTCGCGCCCGCGAGCGGGACCACCTGCGGCGGCAGCGAGTTCAGCGCCGACGCGTCGGGGCCCTCGGCGAACCGGACCGTCATGGTCACCGGCGCCGGGGTGTTCGTCACGATCCGGACCGTGGCCGACTGGCCGTCGAACGAGTGGATGCCCAGGCTGGAGACCTTGAGCGGCGGCGGGGGAGCGGTCGCCGTGGCGGTCGCGGTCACCGTGGGCGTGATGGTGCCCGGCGGCTGGACCGTCGACGGCTGCTCGGTGGTGGTCTCCTCCGACGGCTCCTCCGTCGTCGGCTGCTCCTCCGGGGTGGCGGGCGCGGTCGATTCCTCTGTCGGCAGGACCGGCGGCGCGGCCTCGGTGGGGGTCTGCGTGGGCGGTCGCAACGTGGTGCCGCCCGCGACCGGGGTCTGGCCGTTGGCCGCCACCACGATCGCGATCACCGCCGCCGCGACCAGCGATCCGGCGATGGCGAACCTCGGCGCGAACCGGGTCAGCCGCTGGCTCAGGATCGTGCGGGCCAGCGAGGTGTTCACCTGGGGCGGCGACGTGGGCTTGGCCAGCGGGAACATCAGCGCCATCAGCGTGGCGAGCTCGGCCAGGTGCCGCCTGCCGCGTTCCTCCCAGTCACGGCCGTAGGCCGCCAGCGCCGCGAGCTCCAGATCGGCGACGAACTGGTCGGCGGTCGGCGGCCGGGACATCGGGTCCTTGGCCATGCCCCGCCCGACCAGCGCCCGCACCGACGCCGGCACCTCCATCGTCGGGATCGGCGCCCCCTGGTGGGCCCGCCGCAGCAGCCCCACGTCGAGCGAGGTGAAAGGCCGATGGCCGGTCAGGCACTCGAAGAACACGCAGGTCGCGGCGTAGACGTCGGTCGCCGGGCTGGCCGGGTTCCCGGCCCACTGCTCCGGAGCCATGTACGGCGGCGTCCCCGTCGCCTGCCCCGCCTCGCCGACGTGGCTGGCGATGCCGAAGTCGGCCAGCTTGCTGCCGCCGTCGGCCTGCACGAGCACGTTCTCCGGCTTGTAGTCGCGGTGCACCACGCCATGGGCGTGCGCCGCGGAAAGACCTAACAGCGACCCCTTCAGCACGACCAGCGCCGCCTCGGGCGAGGTGTGGCCGTGCTCGGCCAGGATGCGCCGCAGCGACACGCCGTCGACCAGCTCCATCACGATGGCGGCGTCGCCTCGGGGGGACTGCACGTATTCGTACAGCCGTACCACGTTCGCGTTCTCCAGCTCGACCATGAGCCGGGCCTCACGCTGGAAGCTGGCCAGGAAGCCGGGGTCGCGTCGCAGCGTCTCGCTCAGGTATTTGATGGCGACGTAGGCTCCCGTCGACTCGTACGTCGCCAGCACGACCCGGCCGCCGCCCCCGGCACCGAGTTCGCGTACCTCCCGGTAACCCGGAACCGTCCACGTGCTCAACTGCGAAGCCCCCTCCATCGGGCACCCGGCGCTAAAAGTCACCTAACGCCGCGTACTCATACGAAGGTCTCACCGCATCGCCATCTTGTCACCGGACTAGAAATGTCACCTTGTCGCTGCAAACCCATTGGGCATGGGACGTAACCGACTGTGGCCGGCCGCCTGACCTGCTGCTTTGGCGCGAAGTTGACGAAGACGGCCCGAGCATTGATGTCCGATGGTGATACTGGATGACGTAGGTGACCGGTTTGCCCGGTCCGCGTCATGGACGCACGTAAATAGCCGAAAAAGTTCGTCCGGATATCCCCTTGTCCAGGGTCGTATCGCGTGTCCAGAATCTAATTTTGGGGGTGGGACACATGATCAAAGTCGCCGTTGCCGATGATCACCCGCATGCACAGGCCGGGATCCGGCGCCTGCTGGCCCGGATGCCGGAGGTGGGGTCCGTCGTCGGCGCCCCGTCCGCCGAGGCTCTGGCCCGCACCGGCGCCGAGGTCGACGTGCTCCTACTGGCTCTCTATCGCGAAGACCGGCAGCCGGCCCTCGCCGAGATCGAAGAGTGGACCGCCGGAGCCCGCGTGCTCGTCTTCTCCCACTCGCTCGGCATGACCGGCCACCCCTCCGACGTCGTCGAAGCGCTTCAGTCCGGCGCGTCCGGCTACCTCCTCAAGAACACCCAGCCCGACGAGTTCCGCGACGCGGTGCTGCACGTGGCGGCGGGCGGATTCGTCCTGGGACAAGGCCTGGCCACCGTGCTGCGCGGCGAGTTCGCCCTGGCGACCTCACTGCTCTGCCTGCGCCCCGCCCTGTCCCCGCGCGAGGCCGAGGTCCTGCGGCTGATCTCCAAGGGGTGCACGCACCCCGAGGCGGCGAAGTCGATGAACATCGAAGAGATGTCCGTCGACCAGTTGGTGGCCCGCATCCAGGTGAAACTCGGGTTCGGCCACCCCCGCGACCTGCGCCGCGTGACAGAAGACTTGGGGCTCCAGAAGCTCTGAGGGTTGCATGTGGCCTGGCACCGGAAGACGCTGGGACACAGTGACTTCGGACGAGTACGAGGAGCAGGCACGCCTGTACCTCGCGGCGATTGCACGTGGAGCGGCTGGCGCTGAGGTGGTCGACGCATTGCTGGCGCATGCCCGCGTCGCCCGGTCCCCCGCATCGGTGGACGGGGCCGTGCGCGCCGCCCGCTCCCTGTGCGAGCGTGACGCCTACGAGCATTCGGGGACGCTGGTGCGCGCCCTCCGATCGGGGGCGGACACCCTGATCCGACGCCCCGGCATCGCACTTCCCCTGGCGGAGGAGGCCGTGTCCGTCGCCCGCGGTCTCGGCGGCCCTCCCCTGATCGTGTCCCTGGCGACCCTGTCACGGGTACTCCGGGCGGCGGGACGAGTGGCCGACGCGGATGCGGCGGAGGCCGAGGCGGAGTCGCTATCGTGACGCGGTGACCGTTTCCATGCCCGGTGTCTCCCTGACGGACCACGTGTTCACCGTCCCGCTCGACCACTCCGATCTCTCTGCGGGGTTGATCGAGGTGTTCGCGCGGGAGGCGTGTGACCCCCGGCGGGTGGGCGAGGACCTGCCGTGGCTGGTGTTCCTGCAGGGCGGTCCGGGTGGGAGGTCACCCCGGCCTCTGGGCGGGGACGGCTGGCTCGGGTACGCCCTGCGCACTCACCGGGTGCTGCTGCTCGACCAGCGGGGGACGGGCCGCAGCAGCCCCGTGACGGCGAAGTCGCTGCCGCACCCTGACGGTCCCGAACTCGCCGCGTATCTGCGGCACTTCCGCGCCGACTCGATCGTGGACGACGCCGAACACATCCGCCGTTCTTTGGGCGTCGAGCGCTGGTCGACGCTGGGCCAGTCCTACGGCGGCTTCGTGACCCTGACGTATTTGTCGAAAGCACCCGACTCGCTGTCGGCCTGCTACGTGACCGGGGGACTGGCGGGTCTCCACGCCGATGCGGACGAGGTCTACTCCCGGACCTACCGGCGCGTGGAAGACAAACTCCGCCGCTACTTCATCCGCTATCCGGACGACCGCGCCCGCCTCGACGGCCTGCTCGCCTTCCTGGACCAGAACGACATCCGCCTCCCGGATGGCGACCGCCTCACGCCGCAGCGTCTCAAGTTCCTGGGTACGGAACTGGGCACCGGTACCGGTGCTGAATCCCTGCACTGGGTTCTGACCGAGGCCTGGGTCGGTGGCGAGCTCTCGGATGACTTCCTCTACCAGGTCATGGCCGCGACGTCTTTCGCCGGCAATCCCCTGTACGCGGTCATGCACGAGTCCATCTACTCGCAGGGCGCCCCGACGAACTGGGCTGCCGCCCGCCTGGCCCCGGACCTCCCTTTGACGGGGGAGATGATCTATCCGTGGATGTTCGACGAGATCAGGGCGCTGCGGCCGTTCAGGGAAACGGCGGAGTGCTTGGCCCAGATGACCTGGCCGACGTTGTATGACCCCGCTCGCCTGGCCACGAACGAGGTCCCGGTGGGAGCGGTCGTCTACTACGACGACATGTATGTGGACGAGGGATTGTCAGCCCAGACGGCACGTGAGGTCGCCAACGTGACGACGTGGGTCACGAACGAGTGGGAACACGACGGCCTGCGGGTGTCGGGCGAGACGGTCATTCGGAAGGTGCTGGGCTCGATCCAGGCCAGGTGAGGCGATAGCGACCGCCTTCGGCGCGGATGATGCGCCGGGCTCGGCGGAGGAGATGCGGGTCGGCGGACGCGATCTCGTCGAAGTCGTCGGGGCTCATCCGGCGCACCACGTCGAAGGCGAGCACCGGGGCGGCCGAGGGGTCGATCTCGAGCTCCATCAGCGTCACCGTCGCCAGGAGCGCGTCGGAGACTGTCGTGCCGTTGACCTTCATCAGCCGGTCGACCAGTTCGAGGTGGTCACGGTCCCGTGCGACCACGTACAGCACGCAGTCGAGCAGCACGCTGATGCGGGCCGAGCTGATCCGGAGCTGCCGGTCGCAGATCTCCGCGACGACCTCGATCGGCAGGTGGTGCCGATCGCTGTAGACCAGGTCGAGGAGACGGCGCTCCATCCACGGGCTGATCGTTTCGATGTTGTCGAGGGCCTGCTGGTCGGCGGGGAGCATGAGCCACGCTTCGAGCAGCGGGCCGAAGAACGAGTTAGCCGGCAGGCGCGAGCTCTTCTTGTAGGACGTCGCCAACGTCGGCTGATGGTAGAACACCATCCTGGCCAGGGCGTTGATGGGCTGGCGGCCGAGGCCGGTGTCGAGTGAGGTCTGGGCCGGACGAACATCCCAGTAGGCGTGGGCGTTCCGGGGCAGGACGTTGTGGGTCCAGGCGATGACGTCGCCGGTTCCCGAAAGGCCGTCGGCGACCGGCTGGTCGAAGCGGGTGACGGTGATCTCCCGTTGCTCGCCTTCCCACGTGCGGGCGATGGCCAGCCAGTCGTTGACGGCGGGCCATTCGTCGCCCGTGGTGCCCGCCCGCCAGAGGTCGACGAGGTTCTGCCACAACGCGATTCGCGGTTCCCGCCCGCCGAACAATTCCTTCGCCCGTGTCGGCCCGGTGAGGATGACGAGCAGCAGCACCAGATTGGCGGAGCGGCGGGCGACTCGATGCACACTGGAGACGGCGACCGGCTGATATTCGCTTTGTCCGGCCACGCTGCCGAAATAGGTGCTCTGCAGCATTCTCAGAAGGGCCGGCCGGATGCGTGGATCGTCGACCCGCATCTCTGCGAGGAATCGCAGAATCGGCGTTCGAACGGCCACGACCGCGAAGGAGAGTAATTCTTCGAGATTGGTGTGCGCCGGCGGGCGGAAGCGGCTGGGCCGGGCCTCCAGTTCCGCTTCTTCCTGCACCAGGTCCCTGATCAGCCGGGCCACGAGATACTCGCCGAAGGTCGCGTGCAGGAACTCATATGTGCTGACCGCGTCGGTGTCCTGCCGGGCCTGTGCCTGATGGACGAAGAAGAACCTGCCGAGCACTTTCTGCGCTGCGGTCAGGGGGCGCTGGAACCCTGTCGTCGTGGCCGGTGCCTCGGGCATCAGGGCGTTGAGATCGCGGTTCAGTTCGTCGTGCGTGACCCACTGCTGGCCCCGGTTGAACATGGCGAACGCGGCGACCGACAGACGCAGCAGTTCGAATTCGACGGCCGCGTCGAGGGCTTCGTGGGCAAGCCCCCGTTCGTGCTTGCGGATTTCCCGCACGGCGAATCGGCGCACCAGCCGTTCGTACAACTCCGACTGGAGCAGCCGGCCGGTCAGAACCGCTCCGTCAGAGTCGTAGAGGGCGAGCATCAGCAGGAGGAGTGGCTGCCTGGCCAGGTCGGGGTAGCAGAGCACGTCGTGGAGTGACAGATCGGCCCCGGTGCTGCGGTTCCATGAGCCGACCCACTCGGCGACCTGATCGTCGGAGAAGGGCTCAAGGCGGAGTGCCACCGATTCCGGCGGCACCCGGCAGCGGTCCGCCACGGCGGTCCGGGTGGTGATGATCACCGCGAGCGGGCGGCCCAACAAGGCCTCGCGTTCCTGGAACTCCATCGCCTGGCGCAGGTAGTCGGCCCGGTTGACGCCAGTGGCCTGGAGTAATTCGTCGAGACCGTCGAGGAGGACGACCGGCAGCGCCCCCTCGGCGGCTCGAGCCAGGTCGGGCCAGGAGAGCGTTTCACCGGTCGTCGCGTGGATGCCGGTCTCGATCTGTTCCTGGATGCCCGCGTCGGCGGGCACCTGCCGCAACGGCACTCGGATGGGCAGGAAATCGCTCTGCGGCAGCCGGGCGGCGAGCATCTGGGTCAGCACCGACTTGCCCGCGCCGGGCTGACCGAGGATGAGCAGCGGTGCCTGGACCGCCTCCGCCGAGGTCAGGTGTCCGGCCAGCACCTGTCCCAGGTCGCCGCGCGTCTCCTCCCGTTCCCAGGTGGACTCCAGGCTCAGATCGCTGCGCCCCGGATCGGCGAGTCGCCGGAAGAGCGGGACCACGTAGGCTTCGCCGAGGCTCGGCATGCCCAGGTCGCCGAGTTGGTCGTCGCTCTGGCTGATCGGCCGGATCGGCGCTGCCGCGTTGAGCGCGTGGATGCTCGCCACCTTCGCCGAAGGCGCCCGCCCGGCTGTCACCTCCATCAGCATCGACTCCAGCCCCGCGAGCCCCGCCTGAGCGGATTCGTGGGCCCGCATCTGGGCCCAGAAAGCGAATTCGGGGAAGTCGGTTGCCAGCCGGTAGTAGAGATCCTGGTAGCGGGCGACCGCGGCCTGGGGGAGGTCGTGGGAGAAGGCGTACATCAGCGCCTGCCAACGGTCGGAGTCGGCGCTGCTCTCAGGCAGAAATTCGATGATCTCCTGGAGTTGGACGCCCGCGAACGCGTAGTTCAGCATCAAGCTGTTGAGGTGTGCCGACGTCGGTGTCGTCGGATCGCTTCCGATCAGACAGCCGTGCAGCCGTCTCACTCGGCTCATCAGCTGGGCGGCAGGACCCTCGATCTTCAGATCCTTGAGGGGGACAGGGAGATCGAGGTTGTCCAGCGCCTCGAAGAACGCCGTCGTGATGATGACCTCATGGGCCGCGACCAGTCGTTCGGTCCGGGTCGCCCGGGGAACCCTGCTCACTTTCTCCCGCAGATCTCCGAAGATCTGATGCGCCAGCCGGAGCGCCTCGGTCTTCGCGTCGAACAGGCTCAACGTGATCGGTCCGCCCGCCAGCAGGCCTAATCCAAGAGCCGTATCGAGAGCCTTGATCGTGCGGGACTGCCCGCCCAGTAGCTTCACCGCGTCGGCGTAGGTCACCCGCTTGGCCATTCCCTGATCCTAGGGACCTGTGATGCAGTGGCGGGTATGGCGCGAAATCTCATTCTTTCCGGAGGGGTGGCGCATGACTTTGCGGCCACGTCACAAACCCTGGCCGAGGTCCTCCTCGAAGCGGGGATCGAGTCGGAGATCACCGAGGACATCGCGGGCGCCCTGGCCGAGCCCCCTCAGGTCGATCTGATCACGATCAACGCCCTGCGCTGGTGCCACCAGAGCGGTCACTTCGAGAGCCAGCGCGCATACTGGCACTTCGAGCTGAGCCAGGATGCGAGAGCGGTCCTGCTGGACCACCTGAACAAGGGCGGCGGAGTGCTCGCCATGCACAGCGCCTCCATCTGCTTCGACGACTGGCAGGGCTGGCCGCGTGTCCTCGGGGCGTCGTGGAAGTGGGGCAAGTCGCACCACCCGCCGATCGGCTGGACCGCCGTCCACGTCAACCGCGACCACGCGATCACCGATGGCTTACGCGACTTCGACGTCGTCGACGAGGTCTACAGCGACCTCGACATCCTCCCCGACGTCACCCCGCTGGCCACGTCGCTGGGCCAGCCGGTGCTCTGGGCCCGGAACGTCAGACGCGGGCGGCTCGTCTACGACGCGTTGGGGCACGACACGCGGTCCTACGACTCACCCGTACACAGGACGCTGCTGTGCCGGGCCGCCCAGTGGTTACTTCGGCAGCCCGTCGGGATCAGCGAGTAGCCGCGCCGACTCCGACTCCTCGGCGAGTCGCCGCACCACGTCCAGGACCCGGCCGTAGAGCACGGTCCCGATCACGTGGGCCTCGACCGCCGTCTCGCGTGGTCCGTCGAACGGTATCCTCGCCATCTCGTGGTCGCGCACCAGGCCGCCGACCGCGGCGGCGTAGGGGCGCAGGTCAGGCAGGGTCACGTCGTGGTCGAGGCGGCGGAGGGTCACGATGGTCTGGGCGAGTTCGTTCCGGCCGGGGGCGTTGGCGGCGACCCGCCAGCCGCGTTCGCGGATCAGTTCGTCGACCATGGCCCGGGCCGCGATCCACTCGTCGGTCTCCTCGGGTTCGGTCTTGGGGGACAGCGCGTAGTGCGCCGTGCCGAGCATCTCGTGGACGCCCATCTTCTCGTCCTCGACCGCCTCGATCACGGCCCGGATCGCCGAGATGGGGAGCTTGCCCACCTCCAGGAGGGCACGGATCAACCGGAGGCGTCGCACGTGCGACTGGCCGTAGACGGATCGGGTCGCGGAGGTCTGCTCGCCCGCGGGCAGGAGGCCTTCGCGCAGGTAGTACTTGATGGTCGGGATGGGTACCCCGGTGGCGTCGCTTAGCTGGGAGATGCGCACGCTGGATATGCTAGCTATCCAAGCGGCCCACTCCGGCCAGCCCGATCGCCCCGCTCGACGACTTCGTCAGCGCCTGGACCACCGGGTCGTCGGGGCGCCAGTCGGAGATCTGGACCACGCCGGGTTCGTACAGGTCGAAACCGTCGAAGAGCGACAGGACCTCGGAATGGGTGCGGAAGGTGATGCCGCCGGCCGAGCTCTTGGCGTAGACCTTCTGGCCCGCGGCCAGGTCGTCGCCGAAGGCCTCGCCGGGGCTCATGTGGCTGATCACGAGGTGGCTGCCGGGCACGACCGCGTCGCGGAACTCGGCGACCACGCGGCGGGCCTCGTCGTCGTCGGTGACGAAGTGGAGGACGGCCACCAGCAGGATCGCGATCGGCTTGGAGAAGTCCAGGTGGGCGCGCACTTCCGGGTGGCCGGTGATCCAGCCGGGCTCGCGCAGGTCGCCGTCGGTCACGACGGTGCTCGGGTTGTCCGCCAGGATCGCGCGGGCGTGGACCAGGACCATGGGGTCGTTGTCGACGTACACGACCTTGGAATCGGGTGCGTGCCGCAGGGCCACCTCGTGGACGTTGTCCCGGGTGGGCAGGCCCGCGCCGACGTCGAGGAACTGGGTCACGCCCTGGTCGATCAGGTGGCGGACGGCCCGGCCGAGGAACTCGCGGTTGGCGCGGGCCAGTTCCTTCGCGTCGGGCGAGATGGCGTTGATCGCCTCCGCGGCCTCGCGGTCGACGGCGAAATGGTCTTTGCCGCCCAGGAAGTAGTCGTACATCCGGGCGACACTCGGCGTGAGAGGGTCGACGCCGGGAGGTGCCTTTTCGAGGGTCACAGCGTGATCCTAAACCGCACCAGACTGGCCGGTATGCGAAAAAACGGATCACTCAACCCGTGCTTGAGTGTGAAATCGTCCGGGATTAGCGTGATTTGTGCCCGCCGGGACGGATCGCGCCCCGCCCCGGTGGGCCTCAGTTAATTGGTGCGGAATGTCACTATTGAGGGACTTATGGCCCGAGCGACTCCGGAACACCGGTAGCTTTCCTACCCGTGCGCCCACCACGACGCGGCGACCAGCTCGGCGACGAGCGTCTCCGTGAGGAGCGCGACGCCGGGATCGTCGTCATGCCTGTAACGCACGCCTCCGGCCTGCCCGGCCACCTCGCCGCCGACGGTGACGACAGTCGAACCCCGTTCGCGGACCCATTCCATCGCCTGCCCGTCGTAGGGCGAGCCGGGGAACAGCAGGGCGCGGTAGTCGTAGGTCTTGGTGAGGTAGACGTCGACGTGAGCCCAGTCGCCGGTCTCGCAGGCGGTGGCCTGGCGGCGCGGGCCCTCGCGGACCATGAGCGCCGACTGGTCGGCCGACGAGAGGCGTTCGGCGGGGGCGATCGTGTAGACGCCGTGGGGGCCGTCGAGCAGTTCCAGGACTCCGGGCAGCCAGTCGCTCCGCCGGTCGAGCAGGTCCTGCGTCGCCTCGGCGGCGCGTCTGACCAGGGCGCCGTCGACGCCCTGGCCGACCCTCTGATCGAACAGGGCGAGCAGCAGGGCGAGGGTGTGCTGGAAGGTGCGGCAGGCCACGCCGCCCTCCTCGGGGCCGGCCAGCATCGGGATGACGTGGTCGGCGCCCTTCGTGATGGGCGAGCCGTCCTTGTTGGTGAGCGCGGCCACGAAGGAGACGCCGTGGTGACGCGCCACCGCTTCGAGCGTCTCGCGGCTGCCCCCGGTGGCGGAGATCGCCACCACCAGGGTCGCCGGGTCGGGCGGGTAGCCCAGACTCGTCGAGGCGTAGTCGGCGGCGGCGTCGATCCCGGCGGCGCGCAGGCGCAGGGCGGCGACGCGGGCGGCGTACCGGGAACTGCCCATGCCCAGGAACAGCACCCGCCGCACGGTTGTCGGCAGGCCGTCGAACAGGCCGCCCGCGTCGAGCGCGGTGGCCAGCCGATCGAGCGACTCGGGCTTCTTCAGCAGGTCGTCGAGGAACTTTCCGGCGTCCATTCCAGCAGCCTCTCAGAACCAGGTGCGCAGCACGCCCATGGGGGCGTAACGCCAGCGGGCCAGGAACCGGCCCGCGTAGATGAGCTCCCGGCAGAGCTGCTCGACCTCGAACGGCCGCAGGAGCGAACGGTCGAGCAGGTCACCCCGGCCGGCGTCGTCGAGTCGTTTCGTGTACGCGTTCTCCAGGCCCTCCCGCGCGCCCCACACCCAGGCCGAGATCGCCTGGGGATCGGCGCCGCGCCGCTTGATCGCGACCTGTCCGGCGTTCTCGATGCTGATCCCGAGCTGGGCCAGGTCGCGGGCCGCCGGCTGGTAGGGCGAGGCGCCGGTCACGGTCGGGTTGCCGTCGAAGTCGATCAGCGCGAAGCCCTCGTCCCATTCGAGGATCTGGCCCACGTGGAGGTCGCCGTGGACGCGCATCACCGAGGTCTCACCGGCCACCTGCAGCGGCGCGAGCTCCCGCCTCAGGTCGGCGACGTGATCGGCGAGCCAGCGCGCGTCGGTCTCGTCGGTCGTCAGGGCCAGCGCCTCGCCGAGGGCGTGTTCGGCCCGATCCGACCAGTCGTCGGTGGGAGGCACCAGGCGTACCGGATCGGCGATGACCCCGGACGGCCTGGCCATCGCCAGGTGCAGATCCGCGGCCAGGATGCCGATCTCCGCCGCGAAGGCGGTGCGCCCGGCCACGGCCTCGTCGGCGCACCACTCCCAGCCGTCGCGGGCCCCCGGCAGGTACGCCGTGGCCAGCCCGGCCAGAGCGGTGCCGCAGAAGATCGCCGCGTAGGGTTCCGCCGTGCGGGTGAACCCCGTATCGGACAGATGGGTCAGCATCTCCAGACCGGGATGCGGCCCCTCCGCCGGACGGGGGAACCACTTCACGATCACCTTCTCGCCCACGACGACCGACCGGTAGGTCTGGTCGACGGTGATCGGGCGTTCTCCGGCCGGGAAGTCGGGCAGCGGGCGCAGCTCGCGCACCGTGAAGGGCGCCGGTGCGGCACCCAGGTTCCGGAGGACCTGCTCGGTCACTCCGGGACCCGCCTCAAGCTCGTCGCTGAGACGCAAGACGACGTTCCCCGGCAACGTCCAGTCTGCGGTAGCCACCGCGCTCTCCTGAATGTCGATTCAACTGGAAGCACAAACTCAAAGCTCACCCCGTACGGCACAGTCTTGTCTAATTTGATGTCTCCTGCAACACTCGCCAAACATCAGAAGGGGGGCCCGATATGTCGCGTGGGCGAGGTTCGTTCCTCGCGCGGTTGATCTTCCTCGGACCTGGGCTGATCATGTTGACGCTGCTGGCCGTGGTGCCGATGCTGCTGATGCTCAGCACCATGTTCTTCCAGCGCGGTCGTTTTGGTGGGGTGGTCTACGAATTCACCACCGCCAACTTCAGCAGGCTGTTCCAACCGCTCTACCTGAACGTGATCCAGGACAGCCTGGTCGTCGCGGGCGTGGTGACGGTGCTGGCACTGCTGATCGGCTATCCGACGGCATATGCCATCGCGCTGCTTCCGGCGAAGTGGAAGACGATCGCGCTTCTGGCCATCATGCTGCCGTTCTGGACGAACTTCCTGATCCGGATGTACGCCTGGACGATCCTGCTCAGTGGTCCGGGCCTGGTCAACGAGTCGCTCACAGGCATCGGCCTGATCGACGAGCCGCTCGAACTGCTCTACAACAGGGGCACGGTCGTCGTCGGCCTGCTCTACGGATATCTTTCGCTCATGATCCTGCCGATCTACTCGGCGGTGGAGCGGCTCGACCCGCGCCTGCGGGAGGCCAGCGCCAACCTGGGCGCCTCCCCGATCCGCACGTTCTTCAGCGTCACGCTGCCGTTGACGCTGCCGTCCGCGCTGATCGGCGCCGTGCTCGTGTTCGTGCCCAGCTTCGGGAACTTCGTGGTGCCGGAGATCCTCGGCGGCGGAAAAGCGATCATGGTCGGCAACCTGATCCGCGACCAGTTCCTCAAGGCCCGCGACTGGCCCTTCGGCGCCACGCTCGCGCTCGCGATGATCGTGGTGACGCTGGTCCTGCTGCTGGCCCAGTCGATCGTCTCGCGGAGGACGCGGAGTGCGTAAGAGGTCGTCGCGTATCGTCTTCCTGCCCCTGTGGCTGGTCTATCTGTTCTTCTACGTGCCCATCGCGGTCGTGGTCTTCATGTCGTTCAACGCCGGCGACAACCCGTACATCTTCGAGGGCTTCAGCCTCGACTGGTACGGCAAGCTGGCCGGCGACGCCACCATCCTCGAAGGGCTCGGCAACACCCTGATCGTCGCGATCGGCACCTGCCTGATCTCGACGGTCGTCGGCACGTTGCTGGCGGTCGGCCTGGCCCGGCACACCCGGTCCAAGGTGCTGGAGGCCATCGCCACCCTGCCGGCCATCCTGCCGGAGCTGATGCTGGCCATCGGCCTGCTCATCTTCTACAGCGCGGTGAACTTCACGCTGGGCCTGACCTCGATCCTGCTGGCCCACCTGACCTTCGGCATCCCGTTGGTCGCGGTGGTCGTCAGGGTGCGGCTGGCCTCGATGGACACCTCGCTCGAAGAGGCCTCGACCGATCTCGGCGCGAGCCCGATCCAGACGTTCTTCCGCATCACCATGCCCGGTCTGGCCCCCGGCATCGCGGCGGGCGCGCTGCTGGCGTTCACCTTCTCGCTCGACGAGTTCGTGCTGGCCTTCTTCTCGGCCGGCCCGACCGACCCGACGCTGCCCATCGTGATCTACTCGATGGTCAGGTTCGGCGTGACCCCCGACATCAACGCTCTGGCCACCATCCTGCTGACCATCAGCGTGGTCGCGGTGCTCGCCGTCCAGCGCATGACCCGACTCACG
This sequence comes from Herbidospora mongoliensis, assembly GCF_001570545.1. GTDB lineage: Bacteria > Actinomycetota > Actinomycetes > Streptosporangiales > Streptosporangiaceae > Herbidospora > Herbidospora mongoliensis. Next base: position 54,304 of record NZ_BBXD01000012.1, read on the forward strand.
GAGTCCCTCAAATGACACTGCTTTCCATCGAGGGGGTATCCCGTAAGTTCGGGAACGTCACGGCCCTCGAGGACGTCTCCATCGACATCAAGCAGGGGGAGTTCTTCGCCCTGCTCGGCCCGTCGGGCTGCGGCAAGACGACACTGCTGCGCATCCTGGCCGGGTTCGAGACGCCCGACCAGGGAGGGGTCCGCCTCGACGGCGCCGACCTGCTGAAGTTCGCCCCGCACAAGCGCCCGGTCAACCTGATGTTCCAGTCGTACGCGCTGTTCCCCCACATGACCGTGGCCAAGAACGTCGCCTACGGCCTGGAGCGCGAGAACCTCCCCAGGGCCGAGATCAAGGCCCGGGTGGGCGAGGTCCTGGAGAAGGTCGGCCTCGACTCGATGGCGAGCCGCCGCCCCGCCCAGATGTCCGGCGGCCAGCAGCAGCGCGTCGCCCTGGCCCGCGCGATCGTGAAGCGCCCCCGGCTGCTGCTGCTCGACGAGCCGCTGTCCGCGCTGGACAAGAAGGTCCGCGCGGAGATGCAACTCGAGCTCAAGCGCCTCCAGAACGAGGTCGGCATCACCTTCGTCGTGGTCACCCACGACCAGGAGGAGGCCATGTCCCTGGCCGACCGCATCGCGGTCATGGACCAGGGCCGGGTCGAGCAGATCGACGCCCCCGTGACCCTCTACGACCGCCCGCGCACCTACTTCGTGGCCGACTTCATCGGCGCGAACAACCTGTTCACGGGCGCGATCCGCGGCGGCGTCTTCTCCGCCGACGGCCTCGGCCCGCTGCCCTCCAAGGCGACGACCGCCGACGCGCCCGCCGCGCTGGCGATCCGCCCCGAGCGGGTCCGCCTGACCGAGCCCGCCCCCGGGATGGTCCAGGGCGTGGTCGTGGACGTGAGCTTCTACGGCGGCGTGTCACACATCGCAGTCGAGGTGCGGGGGCTGGGCCGCAAGCTCCTGGCGGCGACCCAGGGCTCGGCCAGGATCACGCCGGGGACCGTGGTCGGCGTGACGTGGCGGCCGGAGGACGCGGTCCTGATCCCCAACTGAGCACAGCGTCAGAATCGGCACCGCATCCCGTGAGGTTTCCAGGGTGCGGTGCCGATTCGCGTTGACCGGGCCTTCCCCGGGCGGTCACGGGGGCGCCGGTCGCGCCCTTTGAGCCGCGGGGGCATTCCTGCCGGCTGGACGCATCTTCGCGCCGGATCCCGTCCTCGGGGTCAGCCGGCGTCCTGCGGTTGTGCGGTCGAGCCGTCGGCTGTTCCGGTGCTCTTCCTCGGGCGGGTCGTCCGCGTCGTGCGGGTCGCCTTCGGGCGGGGCGGGGCCGGGGTCTCCTTCAGCGGGTGGCCGGTGGCCATGCGGGCGAAGTCGAGGATGAGGCCGACGGCCTCGTCGGGGCCGATCGAGTGGTGCCGGGCGATGATGCGGTAGCCGTAGGCGTCTTCGAGGGCGACGAGGTTGCGGGCGATCTGCTCGGAGTCGCCCGCGAGCTTGAACACCCCTTGGGCGGCGCCGACCTCCAGGATCATCTGGTACATCGCCACCTGGCGGTCGTAGAGCGTGGTCAGCAGGGTGCCGTAGACGCGGTTGCGGCCGGCGGCGCCGCCGAGTTCGCACAGCAGTCGCACGCCCGCGTCGTCGGGGCTCTCGGGCAGGCCCGACCGGATCGTCGTGATCAGCTTCTGGGCCGGGTCGGCCATGCCACTGATCTTCTTGACGCGCTGCTCGTAGAACCGCTCCATGCCCGCGTGGTGGGCCTCGATCAGCAGGTCGCGCAGATCGGGATAGTGGTAGAGCACCGCGCCTGAGGTGAGGCCCGCTTCTTCTGCGATCTGGTTCAGATGCACGCCCTCGGCGCCGTGCTGGATCATCGCGCGCCTGGCCGCGTCGATCAGTTCGACCCGTCGATCTGCCCTGCTCTTCCGCTGAGTCACCGCACCCCGCCCCGTATGGAGGATCTCACAACAAGTGTCGCAGGTCTTGACGTGGTTGCTCGATAAGTATTTGAATCACGATTCAACAAATATCGGTCGGAGGGGATCGTGATTACGGACGCACTGCCGCGGGTCTTTTGGACCGACCGGCCCGGTCCGGCCGCGTACCCGGCGCTGACGGAGGCGACGACGGCCGACCTGCTGATCGTGGGAGGCGGCTTCACCGGCCTCTGGGCTGCTGTGCTGGCCAAACAAGAAAACCCCGCCTGCGACGTCGTTCTGGTGGAAGCCGAACGTATCGCGTTCGGCGCCACCGGCCGAAACGGGGGTTTCATCGCCGATTCGATCACCCACGGCCTGACCCACGGCGCACACCGCTGGCCTGGGGAGATCGATCTTCTCCTGGCGATCGGCCGGGAGAATCTGGCCGCCATCGCCGCTTTCGTGGCTGAAAACAACATCGACGCCGATCTCCGCCTCTGCGGCAAGACCACGGCGGCCGTCGCACCCCATCAGGTGGCCGAATTGCGGGCCGCCGAAAAGCGCCACCGGGATCATGGCGAAGACGCCACATTCCTGGACGCCGGGGAGATGCGGACCGACGTCCACTCGCCGACCTACCTGGGCGGACTGCGGCTGCGCGGCACCGGCGGTCTCGTCGACCCGGTGAAGCTGGCCTGGGGAATGCTCCGCGTCGCCGAGGACCTCGGCGTGCGGTTCTACGAGCACACGCGGGTCACCGGTATGGAGCGATCCGGATCTTCGGTACGGGTTCCGACCGTCCACGGCATGATCAACGCCGGCCAGGTCCTCGTCGCGACCAACGCGTTCCCGTCGCCGCTGCGGCGCCTGAACAACTTCGTCCTGCCGGTGTGGGACTACGTCCTGATGACCGAACCGCTCGACGCCGGGCAACGCGCGTCGCTGGGCTGGGCGGAGGCGCAAGGCATCACCGACGGCGGGAACCAGTTCCACTACTACCGCCTGACGGCCGACGACCGGCTGCTGTTCGGCGGGTACGACGCTGTCTACAACTTCCGGGGCGGCGGCAGCGACCAGCGTCCCGAGTCCCACGCGCTGCTGGCCCGCCACCTGCTGGAGACCTTCCCGCAGCTCGAAGGGGTCAGGGCGACCCACCGCTGGGGCGGCCTGATCGACTCGACGAGCCGCTTCACCCCGTTCTTCGGCACCGCGATGGGCGGCCGCGTCGCCTACGCCCTCGGCTACACCGGCCTCGGTGTGGGCGCCTCGCGCTTCGGCGCCCTGGCCGGGCTCGATCTGCTGGCGCGGCGGGAGACCAGACGTACCGGACTGAAGATGGTGCGCCGCCCCCCGGTGCCGTTCCCACCTGAGCCGATCCGCTGGCCGGTGGTCGAGTTCACCCGCCGGGCCCTGGCTCGCGCCGACGCGAACGAGGGCAGGCGCGGGCCGTGGCTCCGCCTGCTCGATCGCTTCGGCATCGGTTTCGACAGTTAGAAGACGCAGATGACGACTTTGATCAATCCCGCGACCGGCCAGGTCATCGAGGATGTGGCGGACAGCTCACTGACCGATGTCGCGGTGAAGGTGGCCGAGGCGCGGGCGGCCTTCGAGCAGTGGCGCGACGCCACCCCGGGGGAGCGGGCCCGGGTGCTGCTGCGACTGGCCGACCTGGTCGAACGCGACGCCGACGAACTGACCCGCCTGGAGGTCGAGGAGACCGGTAAGCCGGCCGCGGTGTTCCGCGACGGCGAACTCCCCTTCGCCGCCGACAACCTGCGCTTCTTCGCCGGGGCCGCCCGATCCCTGGACGGGACCGGCGCCGGAATGCTGAGCGCCGGTTACACCTCGATGCTGATCCGCCGGCCCATCGGGGTCGTGGGATCGATCGCGCCGTGGAACTTCCCGTTCATCATGGCGATCTGGAAGGTCGGCCCGGCCATCGCGGCCGGGAACGGCGTGGTCATCAAGCCGGCCCCCCGCACTCCCCGCACGACCCTGCGCCTGGCCGAACTGATGGCCGAGGCGGGCGCCCCCGCGGGCCTGCTCGGCGTAGTGACCGGCGGGGGCGACGTGGGCCAGGCCCTCGTGACCGACCCCGGCGTGGACATGGTCAGCGTGACCGGCTCGACCGCGACCGGCAAGGCCGTGATGCGCGGCGCCGTCGACGGTCTCAAGCGCGTGCACCTGGAACTCGGCGGCAAGGCCCCCGCCCTGGTGTTCGCCGACGCCGACCTGGAGGCGATGGCCTTCGGCGTCACGATGGGCGCGACCTACAACACCGGGCAGGACTGCACCGCCGCCACCCGGGTCTACATCGAACGTTCCCGCTACGCCGAGGCCGTCGAAGCGCTCGCGGCGACGCTGGAAAAGGTACGTCCAGGCGATCCCTGGGCCGACGGGACCGACATCGGCCCGTTGATCTCCGCCGAGCACCGGGACAGGGTGCACGGCTACGTCGCGCGCGCGTCGGGCCGGATCGTCCGTGGGGGCGACCCGCTCGACGCGCCCGGCTACTACTACGCGCCGACCCTCGTCGCGGACGCGGAGCAGGGGAGCGAGATCGTGCAGGGGGAGGTGTTCGGGCCGGTGCTGGTCGCGCTGCCGTTCGCCGGGGAGGACGAGGCGGTGCGGCTGGCCAACGACACGCCTTACGGTCTGGCGTCGTCTGTGTGGTCTTCCGACGTGTCCCGGGCGCTGCGGGTGTCGCACCGGCTGGACGTCGGGGTGACGTGGGTGAACGACCACCTGCCGATCGCGTCCGAGGCGCCGCATGGCGGGGTGAAGGGGAGCGGGTTCGGCAAGGACATGAGCCAGGAGGCGGTCGGCGAGTATTCGGTGACGCGACACCTGATGATCAAGCACGCGGCCCCGGCCGAACGAGACTCCTTCCGCCCGGCCTGAGCTTCATCGGAAATCCCGGAAATTCTTGAAAGCCGACGTTAGTCGAATATGACCGTGCCGGATGGCGGGGGCTTCTGTTCATGGCATCTCCTTCGTAGGATCAATGCTGTGCCCCCCAATAAGCTCATTCTTCATCTCGAAGTGGACGATTGGCATAAAAGGGAAGAACTGTCTGAAATTGGCATAAGTACTTGCTTGTGGATCGTCGGTTGAGCTTGCCTAGATGGATCCTGGCTGGCGTGGTCATCGCGGTAGCGGCCGCGATACTCGCTTTCTTCCTTGTCAAGAATCAGGATTCCGGCTCGCCGGCTCTCCAGCAGGCGAGGAAAGACTCAGCAGGAGACGCGGCTCAGTTCCCCTCTCCCGCGGGTGACAGCGAAAGCGCCGTTTTCCTCGCGGATCAAGGAAAAGCACTGGTCGACGTACTTCATGATTCTGCGATAGAGCAGATCTCCCCACCGGGAGATCAACCCGGGGAGTGCGCCAGGAGGATAGAGCGGCTGACATCCGAACTCCCGATGGACGCCGCCGCCGACCTCATAGAGAGAATTCCGGACGAGGTGGCACGCGAGCTGTTCCACAAGGAGCGCCGTGCCCTGTCGGCCGCCCTCGCGGAATGCCCTGGATCTGAGGACACGCACGACGAACTGGCGGATGCGGTCGGCCTTGTCGATCTTCGCCTGGACGCGTTGGGGGTGCCGCGATGAGAAGTCGTCCCGTCCTGCTGCTCGTCGCGACAGCGATGTTCTCGTTACTCCTGCCAGCTCATTCGGCCTCCCCCCTCGGTCACGCGGAAGATCTCTCGTGGCTCGCGCTGGGCGACAGCTACTCCTCTGGAGAGGGCATTCCCGGGACGACGAGAATCCGCGACCAGCACGGCCGCGAATGCGCCAGAGCCACCGGGATGATTTCCGCGACGAAGAAAAGCGATGCCCGTGCGTGGGGTGTGGTGGCCTTCGAACGGGTCAAGCGGCCAAAATTCGCCACCCAGGAATTCGTGGCCTGTACGGGGGCCATAACGGATGACTGGAACGAGCAGGTGGTGGAGGCGGAGGGCTGGGGCAGATCGAAATGGGATCTGATCACCTTCAGCCTCGGAGGAAACAATATCGGCTTCGCCAACGTCATCACCCGTTGTCTCGGCCTGGACGTGTGGGGGTATCCCAAACTACCTGGATGCGGCATCAGCCTGAAGACGCTCAAGTCACGAGTGGACATGCTGACGGGAAGCGCTCCGAAAGGAAAAGGGTATAAGGGAAGTGTCAATCTTCCCGCGCTCTACGATGGGCTGGCCAGCCGGGTGAACCCTGGTGGAAACATCATCGTGGCCGGATATCCGCAGGTGATCGAGGAGGTCGGTCGATGGGCCCTGTGGCGACGTGCGGTCGGCAGCTGTGCGGGAATTTACGCCGACGATATCAAGATGCTCAGGCGGCTCGGCACCTACCTAAACGACGAGATAGCCGGCGCCGTCAGAAAAGCCGATGATCGATGGGCCTCCAGGGGAGTGAGGTTCCACTTCCTGGATATCGCGAACAATGTCTATGAGAAATCAGGCGACTCGGCCGACCGGCATGGCCTGTGTTCCAAGGACCCATGGCTGAACGGCCTGACGCTCTCCCTGACCTCGGGCGATATGCGGAAGCAGCGATCGTTTCACCCGACCAGAAAGGGGCACCTCCAGACGGGGGTACATTTGGCAGAATATATCGAAAGCAGTGTTACCTTTAACGTCGAGCCCAGAGGTGTCAATGTCGTCATGGCCGCCCGGGATGCGATCCTGGGAATCGTCGACGGCACCCACGGAACCAAGGTTACCGATTACGGCGACGATTGGATTCGTTACGAATCCGGAGGGAAATCCGAATCGGTTAAGGTTGACTGCAATGGCTACGGCGTAGAGCAGGCCGGAACCACCGTCCTGTGCGGCCATACACCCACTCTGTTTCAGGGCGCCGCGATCGCCGTTCGAGTGATCGGCCGGCCACCGACAGCCGAGACGGTCGTCCTGACTGGCGACTACTCCGCCGCCTGTGGCAAGCCTTGGGTGCTGGAGCTCATCAGAAGAGCGAACTGCTGACTCTTCAGACCCGCCGCCTCAGCCCGATTCGGCGTCGAAGTACAGCTCCGACGTCACCCGATACCGATCCCCTCGGTAGATCGACCGGGTGAACTCGACGATCCGCTGGTTCACGTCGCGGGTCGTCCGCTCGACCAGCAGCGCCGGGAAGTGTTCCGGCACGCCCAGCAGCTCGGCCTCCGTCTCGTCGGTGACCGTCGCCTCGATGGTCTGCACCGCGCTGCGCACGTCCACCCCGAAGCGCTCCCGCAGGACCTTGTAGAACGACCCCGTCTCCATGTCGGCCGGGACGAGCCCCGGCACCAGTTCGTGGGGCAGGTGCAGCCGTTCGATCGCCATCGGTTCGTCGTCGACGACGCGGAGGCGGACCACCCGGAGCACGGGGGTCGCGGGGGCCAGTTGCAGCCGGCTGGTCAGTTGCGGGCCGGCGGGGGAGGAGCCGAACTCCAGGATCGCGCTCAGCCATTTTCCCTCGGCGGGCGGCGCGTAGAACGATCCACTCGGGGTCGCGGCCAAAGCCTGGGTGACGCGTTGCGGGCCGGTGAAGGTGCCCCGGCCGTGTTCGCGGACCAGGACGCCCGAGCGCACCAGGTCGTCTATGGCCGCCCGCAGGGTCGGGCGGGAAACGCCCAGTTCCTTGCACAGGTCGCGCTCCGACGGGATGGCCTCGCCGGGCTTCTTGTCGGCCACGTAGTCGAGCAGGAAGTCGCGTACCCGGTCGCGCTTCAGGCCTGCTCGCATGTTGACAGTCACGCCTCCGACCTTACCAGCGTCTTACCAGTTGTCGAATGTAAACACTGAATAACGGGTCTTGACGGGTCAACTGGTTAAGACCACTCTAGCGCCAGCAGGCAGATTGCTTACCAATATCTGACCACTGGGAGAACCAATGGCCCCCCGGTTCCTCGCCGCGGCAGCGGTCCTGGCGCTCGCCGCCGGGCTCACCGCATGCGGCTCTTCGTCCACGGAAAGCACCGCTCCCGAAGCACCCGCCGCCACTGCGCTCACCGTCTGGATCATGCGCGACAGCATGTCCGAGACCTTGCTCACCAACTTCGAGCGCGACTTCGAGGCCGCGCACCAAGGGGTCACCCTCGACGTCCAGATCCAGGAGTGGGACGGCATCGGGCAGAAGGTGACCAGTGCCCTGGCCAGCAACGACGCCCCTGACGTGATCGAGGTGGGCAACACCCAGGTCGCCGAGTACGCCGCCAGCGGCGGCGTGAAGGATCTCACCGACAAGGTGACCGAACTCCAGGGCGCCGACTGGCTCCCCGGCCTCGCCGATCCCGGCAAGATCGACAATAAGCAGTTCGGGGTGCCCTGGTACGCCGCCAACCGCGTCGTCATCTACAACAAGGACCTGTTCGGCAAGGCCGGCGTGACCCCGCCGACCACGCGGGACGAGTGGATCGACGTCACCACCAAGCTCAACGCCGACGGCACGCAGGGCATCTACCTGCCCGGACAGAACTGGTACACCCTCGCCGGGTTCATCTGGGACGAGGGCGGCGACCTGGCACTCAACGAGGGCGGCACCTGGAAGGGCGGCCTCGACACGCCGCAGGCGCTCGCCGGGATCGACTTCTACAAGAAACTCCAGGCGCTCGGCGAGGGGCCGAAGGACTCCGACGAGGCCAACCCGCCGCAGGCCGACGTGTTCGCCAAGGGCGACGTGGCGCAGCTCATCTCGGCTCCCGGCGGCGCGGTGGCGATCGAGAAGGCCAACCCCGACCTGGCCGGGAAGCTCGGCTTCTTCCCGATCCCCGGCAAGACCGCCGACACCCCGGGCGCCGTCTTCACCGGCGGCAGCGACCTGATCGTGCCCGAGGCGTCCAAGAACCCCGATCTCGCGTACGAGGTCGTCAAGGCCCTCGCCGGCGAGAAGTTCCAGACGGCCATGGCCACGGAGATGTCCTACGTGCCCAACCGGGTCTCCCTCGGCGGCGTGCTGACCAGTGAGGGCGCGGCCGCGATGGCGAAGGGCGCGGCGAACGGCCACGCGACGCCGAACTCGGCGAACTGGGCGGCGGTCGAGGCCAAGAACGTCATCAAGGAATTCATGACGACCTACCTGACCGGCACGGACGGCGCAGCCGAAGCGGCCAAGGCGTCCCAGGTCATCGCGGACATCCTCAACACCAAGTCCTAGCCGCCTCAGGTCCCGGGTCCGCCCGTGCCGGCCGCGTTTCCCCATCCCGGGGTCGCACGGGTGGGCCCGTCCCTCAGAGGGATCTCGCCCAGTTCGTACAGAGAAGAAAGGACACCCGTGGTCACGCAGGCTCCCGAGCGGCCCGTCGCCACAGCGGTGCCGCCGCCATCGCGGCGGAGACGCGCCCTCCCGGCCCTGTGGCCCTACCTGCTGGTGATCCCGACCGTCGCCGGCACCGCCTACCTGCTGTTCTATCCGCTGATCCGCAGCGTGATCATCTCGTTCCAGCACTTCAGGACCGGCGAGCTCATCCGGGGCGGCGCCGCGTTCGTCGGGCTGGACAACTACTACGACGCGCTCGGGTCGGCGGAGTTCTGGGCCGTCGTCAGAAGGACCCTCGTCTGGACGGCCATCAACGTCGTCCTCATCATGGTCATCTCCACCCTGATCGCCCTGATGGTGGCCAGGCTGGGCAAGAAGCTGCGGCTGGCGGTTCTCGCGGGGCTGGTGCTGACCTGGGCCACCCCGGTCCTGGCGGCGACCACGATCTTTCAGTGGCTCTTCCAGTCGAAGCTGGGAGTGGTCAACTGGCTGCTGACCAGCATCGGGTTCGCACAGTTCGACGGCTACACCTGGTTCGCCGACGGCACCTCCACGTTCGCCATCATGGTGCTGCTCGTCGTCTGGCAGTCGGTGCCGTTCGCGGCGCTCACGCTCTACGCCGGTCTCACCACCATCCCGGGTGAGCTCTTCGAGGCGGCGAAGATCGACGGTGCCACTCAGAAGCAGGTCTTCCGCGACGTCACCTTCCCGATGCTGCGGCCCCTCTTCGGCCTCATCACGTCGCTGGAGATCATCTGGGTCTTCAAGTGCTTCGCCCAGATCTGGGCCATCAGCCAGGGCGGCCCGGACGGCGCGACCACGACCCTCCCGGTGTACGCCTTCCAGGTCGCCCAGTCGCTGCACAAATACGACCTCGGCTCGGCCATCTCGACCCTGACGGTCCTGATCCTGCTGGCCGTGCTGATCCCGCACCTGCGCCGCATGTACAAGCACGAAGGAGAGGGCCGGTGAGACGCATCCCCCTCACGCTGGCCGCCCTCAGCGTGATCGCCTTCTCGGTCTTCCCCGTCTACTGGATGGTCGTCACGGCCTTCAAGCCGACCCGCGACATCCAGGCCGACACCCCGCAGTTCCTCCCGCTGCACCCCACGCTCGAACACTTCGAGACCGCCATCAACTCCGATGGCTTCGGGCTGTTCTGGCGCAACTCGTTGCTGGTGTCGCTCGGCGCGGTCCTGCTCAGCCTGGTCGTCGCGCTCCTGGCCGCCTTCGCGGTGGCGAGGATGCGGTGGCGGGGACGCAAGGCGTTCATCCTCATGGTCTTCATCGCGCAGATGGCGCCATGGGAGGCGCTGCTCATCCCGATGTTCATCATCGCCCGCGACACCGGCATGCTCGACAAGCTCTCGATGCTGACGCTGATCTACTTCATGGGCACGCTGCCCTTCACGATCGTCACCCTGCGGGGCTTCCTCGCCGCCATCCCGGAGGAGCTCGAAGAAGCCGCTCAGATGGACGGCGCCAGCAGGGCCGCGGCCTTCAGGAAGGTCGTTTTCCCGCTGCTCGCGCCCGGTCTGATGTCGACCTCGCTGTTCGGCTTCATCACCGCGTGGAACGAGTTCGCGTTCGCCAACGCGCTGATCATCAAGAACCAGGACGACCGCACGCTCCCCGTCTGGCTCTCGTCCTTCTCCAACGTCTTCGGCACCGACTGGGGCGCCACCATGGCCGCCGCCACGCTCTTCATGCTGCCGGTCCTGCTGATCTTCCTGATCCTTCAGCGCCGGGTGACCTCCGGGATCATCGCCGGCGCCGTCAAGGGCTGAGAAAGGAATCCAACGTGATCATTCCGCGGCCACGTGACCTGGCCGTCCTCGGGGGTTCGGTCAAATACTCCGAGGATCTTGTACGGCTGACGCCCGACTCCGGCCTCCCCGACGAGGGCTACCGCCTGACCGTCGGCGAGAGCGGCGTCGAGCTGGCCTCCGGCGGGCCCGCCGGCGCCTACTACGGCCGTCAGACGCTGCGCCAGCTCGGCGAGCGGCTCCCGGAGGGGGTGATCGAGGACGCGCCCCGGTTCGGGTGGCGCGGGGTGATGCTCGACGTGGCCCGGCACTTCATGCCGAAGGCGTTCATCCTGCGGCTGATCGACCTGATCGCCGAGCTGAAGCTGAACGTGCTGCAACTGCACCTCACCGACGACCAGGGCTGGCGGCTGGAGATCCGCCGTTACCCGCGTCTCACCGAGGTTTCGGGCGACCACTACACCCAGGAGGACATCCGGGAGATCGTCGCCTACGCCGCCGCACGGTTCGTCCGCGTCGTTCCGGAGATCGGCCTCCCGGGGCACGTCCAGGCGGCACTGGCGGCGTATCCGGAACTCGGCAACGACCCGGCCGGCCCCTACGAGGTCTGGACGACCTGGGGCATCAGCGAGCACACCCTCAACCTGGAAGAGGAGACCATCACCTTCTTCCACCATGTCCTCGACGAGGTCTGCGAGCTGTTCCCGAGCGAGTACATCCACGTCGGCGGCGACGAGTGCCGCAACACCGAGTGGGAACGCACCCCGCGCGCCCAGGAGCGCATCGCCGAACTCGGCCTCCCCGGCGCCCACGCGGCGAGGGCGTGGATCACCGGCCGGATGGCCGAGCACCTGGCCGGGAAGAACAGAAAACTCGTCTATTGGTACGAGAAGCCTGACGGCCCCCCCGGCGCGACCACCATGACGTGGCTCGACGAGGAGAGCGGCACCCTGGCGGCTCTGGAGGGCCGCGACGTCGTGCTGGCCCCGCATCTGCGCACGTACCTGGACTATCCCCCCGAGCAGGAGGCCGGCCCGTTCTTCCCCGACCGGGTCCTGTCGCTGTCGAACACCTACCACTTCGTCCCGCCGTCGGCGCCGGGGATCATCGGCGTCCAGGCCCAGCTGTGGACCGAGTACATGCCGACCCCGGCCGACGTCGAACGCCAGGCCTTCCCCCGGCTGCTCGCGTTCGCCGAGGTCGCCTGGGGTTCCGCGGACGACTACTCCGACTTCCTGCGCCGTCTAGACCCCCACCTGACCCGTCTCGCCGCACGGGGCGTGTCGGTGGGTCCGCTCATCCCTTAAGGAAAGGAACGATGTGTCCAGAAAGAAGTGGTTAGCCGGCGGGCTGATGTCCGCCCTCGCCGTGGTCGGACTCGTGGCGCTGCCGGCCGAGGCCGCGACCGCCCTCAAGGTGCAGTACAAGACCAGCGCGTCCGGAGCCACGGCCGACCAGGTCGAACCCTGGCTGAAGGTGGTCAACACCGGCACCACCACGGTGCCGCTCAACACCGTCAAGGTCCGCTACTACTTCAAGGCCGACTCGGCGTCGCAGCAGTACCGGTTCGCCTGCTCGTGGGCGGTCGTCGGCTGCTCGACGATCACCGGTTCGTTCGGCGCGATCTCTCCCGGCACGGCCACCGCCGACCGCTACCTGGAGATCGGCTTCACCAGCGGGTCGCTCGCCCCGGGCGCCTCGACCAGCGACATGCAGCTGCGGTTCTACCGGGCCGACTGGCAGACCATCACCCAGAGCGACGACTACTCGTTCGCCGCGCAGGCGTCGTACGCCGACTGGAACAAGATCACCGTCTACCAGTCGGGCGCCCTGCTCTGGGGCGTGGCGCCGACCGGCGGCAACCCCAGCCCCTCGCCGTCGGCCTCGCCTTCGCCGAGCACCTCACCGCCGCCCGGCGGCAACAACGGCGTCGTGTTCGACGACTTCAGCTACGCGTCGCACACCGACCCGAACATCAACGCGCACAACTGGACGATCCGCACGAACCAGGGCGGCCCCGGCATCCCGGGCGCGTCGTGGCCGGCGTCCAACGTCACCTTCCCGACCGTGAGCGGCGCCAACAAGGCCCTCCAGCTCAAGTCGGTCACCGACGGCACCGGGGCGGGCACCCAGCAGTCGGAGGTCCTCCACCAGCGCAAGTTCCTGGAGGGCACCTACGCCGCCCGGGTGCTCTTCACCGACGCCCCGACGACCGGCCCCGACGGCGACCACATCGTGCAGACCTTCTTCACGATCACCCCGCTCAACCAGGACCTCGACCCCAACTACAGCGAGCAGGACTTCGAGTATCTGCCGAACGGCGGCTGGGGCGAGCCCGCCAACATCATGTACGCCACCTCATGGGAGACCTACCGCAACGAGCCCTGGCTCGCGGTCAACACCCACACCGAGAACCGCATCAGCTACGCGGGCTGGCACGACCTGGTTCTCCAGGTCTCCGGCGGCGAGATCAAGTACTACATCGACGGCAACCTGTTCGCCACCCACGGCGGCGACTACTACCCCGAGACCGTGCAGTCGGTGAACTTCAACCTGTGGTTCATCAGCGGCGGCCTGGTCGGCAGCAGCACCCAGCGCCAGTGGATCCAGCAGATCGACTGGTTCTACCACGCCAAGAACGAGGTGGTCGCGCCCGCCACCGTCATCCAGCGAGTGAACACCTACCGCACCGGCGGCACGAGCTGGGTCGACACCGTACCCAACAGCTGAGACTGACATGACGGCTCGCGCGCATTCGGGGCGCGCGAGCCGTTCGCCGTCGTCTCAATCCAGCCAGGTGACTCGGACCACCAGGACGAGGCGCAAGTGGTCGGCGACGATGAAGTGCATGTAGCCCCGGCCGCCGAAGAGATCGAGCGTTCGGAGCCCGCCTCCGTGCAGCGAACCTCTGCCCGCGCCGGCCGCGTCGCGCCCCAGGATCGCCAACTGGTCGGCCAGTCGTTCCACTTCCGCGATGACCTGGGCCGGCAGCCCTGAGGCGACGTGTTCTTCGTCTGGGTCGTACTCCCAGATCCAGGTGTCACTCACCGGTGGCGTCACGATGGGCTGTGTCGAGGATCTCCCGGATCTCGGCCATGGCCACCGTCACCGCCTGCCGGTCGGTGGCCGTCGCGACTCGCTGCTCCAGTTCGCGCAGGCGGTTGGCCATGGCGGGGTGGCGGTGGATCGCCACGAACTCGCCCCACTGCGTCAGGAACGCGTGCAGCGGGGCGACGGTACTCTGCCGCGCGGCCTGCTCCGTCGCCTGGTCGAGGTGCTCGATGAACTGCCCCAGGTATGCCGGTGCGATCTGGGCCAACGCGGCCCGCAACGCGGCCGTCGTCAGCGGCGGACGGGGGATGATCGCCTCGCCGTCGTGATGCGGGGTGGACACCGGTTGCCTCCTGCCTGATGCGTAACCTCACCGTACCGGCGGGTCGCCGCCCGGTACGTTCTTCAGCGCCTCGCGGCGCGACAGCCCGCTCAACCCCTGGTGCTCGACGTAGCGCACGACCTCGCGGGGCTCGGTCTTCGCGTACTCCCGTAACGCCCAGCCGATCGCTTTGCGGGCGAAGAAGTCGGTGTCGGACAGGCTGGGTTCGATGCACGCGTAGAGCAGCGCGCTGTCGGTGCGTTCCTGGAAGGTGTTCTGCGACAGGATCGCCGTGCGGCGTTTCCACAGGTTCTGGTCGTGGGCCCACTCGAGCATCGTCGGGCGCATCGTCTCGGGGAACTGGCGCAGCAGCGTGCCCACCCGGTGGACGGCGAGTTCGTCGACCAGGTCCCACCAGGCGCCGGTGACGATCATCTCCTCGTACATGGGCAGCGTGTAGAGGGTCTGCCAGGTGCGGTAGAGGCGGAAGCCCGCCAGGTCGATCGCCGCGTAGCGTTCCTCGCGGTATTTCGCCTCGCGCCACAGTTCGAGGACGGTGCGGCGCCACACCGGCGCCGACTCCAGGCGGTGTTCGGCGAACACCTTCTTCAGCGCCAGCCGCCGGGGCCCGGTCTGCACGCCGAGGAACGGCATCTCGGACTTCATGTAAGCCCGCATCGCCGGTGCCTTCTCCGGGTCGGCGAGGTCGCCTAGGGCGGCCCGGGCCGCGTCGACGAGGCTCATCCCGGCTGGCTGGTCCGGTCTCCGGTCGCCAGGCCGTCGAACAGCACCGTGATGTAGTGGTCGGCGAGGGCGCCCGTGTTGAGCCGCCCGCCGGGACGGAACCAGCGGACCGCCACCCAGATCGAGTCGCGGATCATGCGGTAGGTCAGCTTCGGGTCGACGTCGGCCCGCAACGCCCCGGTGGCCTGGCCCTTCTTGATCTGCTCCAGCCACATGCGCTCGATCTCGTCTTCGGCCTTCACGAGGTAGTCGAACCGGTGGTGCTCCAGGGAGCGCAGATAGTTCCAGTCGTTCTGCATGACGGTGATGGCCGCGCGGTGGGGTTCGAGCGTCGCGAACCCTATGCGGATCATCTGGGCCAGCACCTCGGTCGGGCCCTTCCCCGAATCGAGGATCACCCGGTAGCGCGCGGTCAGGTCGTCGAGGAACGTGCGCAGGACCTCGTCGACGATCGACTCCTTGGAGTCGAAGTGGTGGTAGAGGCTGCCGGACAGGATGCCGGCCTCGTCGGCGATGTTCCGGACGGTGGTGGCCTGAAAGCCCTTGCGCGCGAACAGTTCCGCCGCCAGTTTGACCAGGTGGTCGCGGCGCTCGGAGGCGGGCCCCACGTGGGTTCTGCGCGCCGTCGCGGTGTTCTTGCGCTGGTTCACCCACCCATTATGAGCCGTACGGCCGAACGGGCCATTCACAGTCGCGAATCGGGCGATGATCGAGGATGGCGAAAATCAAATTCCCGTTCACATTGGGCGTCGCCTCGGGGGAGCCCGCGCCCGACGGCGTCATCCTCTGGACCCGCCTCGCGCCCGATCCCCTGAACGGCGGCGGCATGCCCAAGAGCGCGTTCGACGTGCGGTGGGAGCTGGCAGAAGACGACACGTTCCTGAAGCTCACGGCCTCGGGCACCACCAGGGCCCAACCGGCCGGAGCGCACAGCGTGCACGTGAAGGTCTCAGGCTTACGGTCGTCTTCGGTGTACTTCTACCGGTTCCGCGTGGAGGGCCACACGTCGCGCGTGGGCCGTACGAAAACAGCTCCGGCGCCGACCTCGACGGCGCCGCTGCGGATCGCGGTGGCGAGCTGCCAGCGCTACGAGCACGGGCACTTCACCGCCTACAAGCACCTGGCCGCCGAGAACCCCGACGTCATCCTGCACCTCGGCGACTACATCTATGAATACGGCAAACCAGCCGACCCCGCGTTGGGTCGTTATGTACGACCCCTCAAAGACTCCGCCGCCGCCTGCAGCACCCTGGCCGCCTACCGCGAGCGCTACGCCCTCTACCGTCTCGACCCCGACCTGCAGGCCGCCCACGCCGCCGCGCCCTGGCTGACCATCCCCGACGACCACGAGGTCGTGAACAACTACGGCAAGACGGTCGACCTGAAGCGCCGCAAGGCCGCCTATCAGGCCAACTACGAGCACCTGCCCTACCGCGTCAAACCCGGCGCCGACGCGATGCAGTTCAGCCGCTGGCGGCCGCTCGGCAAGGTGGTCGACCTGCTGCTGGCCGACGTGCGCCAGTACCGGACCCCGGGCGACATGCTCGGCCCGGCCCAGACGACGTGGCTGCTCGACCGCCTCAAGGGGTCCACCGCGCGCTGGACCGTCCTCGCCCAGCCGCTGTTCTTCGCCCCGAGGAACCCCCCGAGCACCGACTCGTGGGACGCCTACCCGGCCAGCCGGAGCAAGATCCTCCAGGCCGCCCCCGACAGCTTCGTGGTGCTGAGCGGTGACGTCCACAACGCCTGGGCGGCCGAACTTGACAGGGGCGTGGAATTCGTCGCGACCGCGATCACGAGCGCCCCGCCCGCCGTGCGCGACGACGCGCTGGAGCGCAACCCGCACCTCGGCTTCTTCGACGGCCACCGCGGCTACCTGGTCGCCAACGCCTCGATGGACGAGTTCACCGTCGACTACCGGACCGTCGCGTACGTCGACCGGCCCGGCGCCCCGGTGTCCACGGCAGCCTCGTTTCGAGCCGTCGGTAACAAGCTCGAACGAATCGACTTGTGAAATTGCAGGTAAGACCTCTAGCGAATAGGAAACTTTCCTATTAGATTTCGGGCATGCCCAAGTGCGGTGCCGCATGACGCGAAGCACGGAGCTGCTGCGTCTGGCTGATTCGGTCATCCTCCCCGGCTTCGTCGGGACCTCGCCTCCCGACTGGTTGCGCAGGCGTCTCGCCGACGGCCTCGCCGGGGTGGTCTTGTTCTCCCGGAACGTCGACACGCCGGACCAGCTCGCGGCCCTCACGGCCGCACTGCGGGTGGACAACCCCGCGCTGCTGGTCGGCATCGACGAGGAGGCGGGCGACGTCACCCGGCTGGAGGCCCGTACGGGCAGCTCCCGCCCCGGCAACTACGCCCTCGGCGTGGTCGACGACGTGCATCTCACCGAGGAGGTGGCCAGAGACGTCGGACACGACCTGGCCGCCGCCGGCGTGACGATCAACTTCGCGCCGGCCGCCGACGTCAACTCCAACCCCGACAACCCGGTGATCGGGCTGCGCTCCTTCGGTGCGGACCCGGGCCTGGTGGCCCGCCACACGGCGGCCTGGATCAGGGGGTTGCAGTCGACCGGCGTGGCGGCCTGCGCCAAGCACTTCCCCGGTCACGGCGACACGGCGGTCGACTCCCACCACGGCCTCCCGGTCGTCGCGGTCAGCCGCGACGAGCTGCACGAGGTGGAACTGTGGCCGTTCCGCGCCGCCATCCAGGAGGGCGTGCGGGCGATCATGACGGGACACCTGGTCGTCCCCGCCTACGACGGCGAGATGCCCGCCACCCTCAGCCCCCGCATCCTCACCGACCTGCTCCGCGGTGAACTGGGCTTCGACGGCGTGGTGATCACCGACGCCATCGAGATGGCCGCCGTCTCCGCGTCCTACGGCATCGGCGGAGCCAGCGTCCGCGCGGTGGCCGCAGGGGCCGACTCGGTCTGCGTCGGGGGCGAGCACGCCGACGAGGCGACCTTCGACCACATCCGTGAGTCGATCGCCGACGCGGTGGTGAGCGGCCGGCTGTCCGAGGGCAGGCTGCACGAGGCGTGCGCCCGGGTGGCCAAGCTGGCCGCCTGGCGGTTCGCGCCGGGAGATCGTGTGCTGAACGGCGGCCCGGTCGGCCTGGCCGCCGCCCGCCGCGCGATCAGGGTCAGCCACCACGACGGCGCCCGCCTGCCGCTGAGCACCGCCCCGCACGTCGTCGAGCTGTCCCCGGACACGAACCTGGCCATCGACAAGGGCCAGCCCTGGGGCGTCGCCGATCCCTTGGGAGCGCTCCTCCCCGGCACCACGGTCACCCGCCTGGGCGAGGCCGAACTGGCCGACGGCATCCCCGCCGACCTCCTAAGCCGCGCCGCCGACCGCCCGCTGGTCGTCGTGGTGCGCGACGCCCACCGCCACGCCTGGCAGATGGACGCCCTCGGCCACATGCTGGCCGCTCGTCCCGACGGCGTGGTGGTCGAGATGGGCCTGCCGGGACGCACCGATCTGGGCTCCGTGCACATCGCGACACACGGCGCGTCGCGGGTCTGTGGCCAGGCGGCTGCCGAGACCTTGACCGGCCGTTTGCCCTGAAATCCCAATAAGCACGGCCCCGCGGGCGCAGCCGCGGGGCCGTTTCCATGTCTAGACTAAAATTCTGATCACAGAGTGCTATCAAACAACTACGCAGAGCTATATGCTCGGCAGTGCTTTGACCGGCCAGTCAAACAGACCGTCAAGGAAAGCGCGAGAAGGAGCCGTAGTGATCAAGAAGATCTGCGTGACCAGTGCGATGCTCGCCGCCGCCGCCGGTGCGAGCCTCATCGCCACCCCGGCCCACGCCGACACGTGGTCCGACAACTGGAGCGCCAACATCGGTTCGGCGCAGTCGGGCAACAACTTCGGCTGGGTCGCGGCGCGCAACGCCGGCTCTGGCCGTTCGACCAACGTCAACACGATCAACGGCATCTCCGCTACCGCCACCGGCGGCAGCGTGACCGTGGTCTACATCTTCAAGTAAACCGCCCGGTCGCGTCCCCAGCACTCACCCCACCCGAAGGAGAGAACATGTTCAAGAAGCTTGCCGTGACCGGTGCCGTCCTCGCCGCCGCCTGTGGTGCGAGCCTGATGGCCGCCCCCGCCCACGCCGACACCTGGGTCAGCAACAGCAGCGTGAATCGCGGTTCCGCCCAGTCCGGCAATGTGTTCGGCAATGTGGCCGCCACCAACATCGGCAGTGGCTCGTCCACCAACTCGAACACCATCAACGGCATCTCGGTGACCGCGCGGAACAGCGTCGCGGGCCTCGCCTACCGCTTCGGCCGCTAGTCAGCGGTCTCCGGCGCGCGCCGGGCCCTCCTTCCGGGCCCGGCGCGCGCCGCCGTGCGTTGCGGCCATGATGGGCGCTGTACGTCATCACCGCACCACGCAAGGGGAAAGCTCGATGAAGGCCGCATATGTCACCTGGGACGGCCCCGATCCGGAACGCGAGGTCGTGCTGACGGCGTGGCTCGCCGAGGGGATCGAGGGCGCGCCCGTCCGCTGGGACGACCCCGAGGCCGACTGGTCGTCCTTCGACGCGGCCGTGGTCCGCTCACCGTGGGACTACGTGGGCCGGCGCGACGAGTTCATCGACTGGGCCTGGCAGGCCGAACAGCACACCAGGCTGCTCAACCCGGCGTCGGTGCTGGCGTGGAACACCGACAAGACCTATCTGAAGTACCTGGGCGTGCCGACCGTGCCGACCCACTGGAGCTCGCTCGCCCTGCCCGACTGGCCCGAATATGTCGTCAAGCCGACCATCTCGGCCGGGGCCCGCGACACGATCCGCACCGCCTCCGTGGAGGAGGCCTCGGCGTTCGCCGCCTCTCTTGAGGCGCAGGGCCGCCCGATCATGGTGCAGCCCTACGTCGAGAGCGTCGAGCACGAGGGCGAGATGTCGCTCCACTACTTCAACGGCCAGTTCAGCCACGCCGTGCGGCGCACGCCCCTGTTGATTCCCGGCGTCGGCGACCTCAACGACGCCGGGGCGAAGGCCACCCTGCGCGACCCCGACGACGACCAGTTCGATCTGGCCGAGGAGGTCCTGGGCAAGGTGGCCGAACCGCTCCTCTACGCCCGCGTCGACCTGGTCCGGATGCCCGGCGGCGAGCCGGTGCTGATCGAGCTCGAGCTCACCGAGCCCTTCCTCTACCTCGACACCGAGCTTGAGGCTCCCGGGCTGTTCGCGCGGTCGCTGAAGGAGATGCTGGCCTAGCTCATCCGTGCGCCGTGATCCCGCCGTCCACGGGGATGACGGTGCCGGTCAGGTAGGAGCCGGCCCTCGACGCGAGGAAGATCGCCGTCCCGGCCATGTCGTCGGGGCGGCCGATCCGTCCCAGAGGGACGCTGTCGGCGACCATCTGGCGGGCCTGGGGGTCGTCGAGGACGAACGACATCATCTTGGAGTCGAACGGGCCGGGGGCGATGGCGTTGACGGTGATCGACTCTTTCGCGAGGCGGTCGGCGAGGTGCCGGGTCAGCATGTGGACCGCCGACTTCGTGGCCGAGTAGGCGTAGCTCTCCATCGCGGGGGTTCTGAGGCCGTCGACCGAGCCGATGTTGATGACCCTGGCCGGGTCGTCCGTGGTCGCCGACTTTCTGAGCATCGGCAGGAAACGCTGCGTCAGGGCGAAGACGCCCTTGACGTTGATGCTCCAGAGCTTGTCGAAGGCCGACTCGGGATAGTCGTCGAGAGGGGCGCCCCAGGCGGCGCCGGCGTTGTTGACCAGGACGTCCAGCGAATCGTGGCGGGCGGCGACGAAGTCGTGCACGGCCTCGACGCCTTCGCGGGTCGAGAGATCGGCCTGGACGGCGCCGCAGCCCAGTGCGGCGGCGGCCTCGTCGAGCTGGTCTTTCTTCCGGGCGGTGAGATAGACGGTCGCGCCCGCGTCCACGAAGCCCTGAGCGATCATCCGCCCGATCCCACGCGACCCGCCGGTCACCACGACGGTCTTGCCTTCGACGGAGAAGAGAGTCATGGGCCGAGGGTACCGACCGGTCGGTCTGCTGAAAACGTCCCCGGGCGGCTCGCGGGTTGTCCACAGGGCGTGGCCGGCGCGACGAGAATGTCGGTCGCGGTCGGCACGATGGCCTCACCCCCGGGCGGGAGGGGCTTTGGGTGACGTGGATTTCCGGAAGACCTTCCGGCGGCCCGCGTGTTAGCGTTTGCGGTATGCAGCGCGCCCATCTGACGACGACGCCGGAATCCGTCCCGGCGCGCTGATCACTGCCTTACTTCGAAGCCCGGGGCCACACGCCCCGGGCTTCGGTGTGTTGTGCGCCCCTTTCCACCAGGGAGACGCATCGTGTACGACCACCGCAAGCTCGGCCGTGAGCTCGATCTGTTCGACGGCGATCCGCTGATCGGCGCGGGATTGCCCTTCTGGCTGCCTGACGGCGCCGCCGTGCGGCTGGCGCTGGAGGACTACGTCCGGGACGTCGAGAGACGCAACGGCTACCAGCACGTCTACTCGCCGATCATGGGCAAGCGCGAGCTCTACGAGATCTCCGGCCACTGGGACCACTACCGGGACGACATGTATCCGCCGATGTCGATCGGCGGGGAACAGGTCGTGCTGCGGCCCAGCCTGTGTCCGCACCACGCGCTGATCTACCGCTCGCGGGGGCGCAGTTACCGTGAGCTGCCGCTGCGGCTGGCCGAGCTCGGCGGGATGTACCGCTCGGAGCTGTCCGGGGTGCTGGGCGGGCTGACCCGGGTGCGGGCCATCCAGCTCAACGACGCGCACATCTTCTGCACCGCCGACCAGGCCGTCGAGGAGGCCCGCGCGGCCCTGGAGCTGATCGGCGCGGCCCATGCGGCGATGGGGATCAAGCCGGTGCGGTACCGGCTCTCCCTGCCGGGGTCATCGGGGAAGTACGTGGCGGTCCCCGGGCTGTGGGAGCGGGCGGGGGAGATGCTGCGCGAAGTGCTCGACGGGGTGCCGTACGAGGCCGTCGAGGGGGAGGCCGCCTTCTACGGGCCGAAGATCGACATTCAGATCGCCGACAACCTCGGGCGGGAGTCGACCCTGTCGACCGTCCAGATCGACCTCTATCAGCCCTCGCGGTTCGACCTCGAATACACCGGGCCCGACGGGGCCAGGCACCGGCCGGTCATGGTGCACCGGAGCATCGTCGGGAGCGTCGAGCGGGCGGTCGCGCATCTGATCGAGGTGCACGGGGGCGCCTTCCCGGCCTGGCTGGCGCCGGTGCAGGTGGCGGTGCTGCCGCTGGGGGAGGACGAGGTGGCGTTCGCCGGGTCGGTGGTGGCGCGCTGCGTGGATCAAGGGCTGCGGGTGAGGCTCGCCGGGCCGGAGAAGGGCAGCCTGGGGGCGCGGATCCGGGAGGCGCGGCTGGTGCCGTACCAACTGATCGTGGGTTCTCGCGAGGTGGCCGCCGGTGAGGTGTCCGTGCGGCTGCGGGACGGGCGGAAACTCGCTGGTATGGCGGTGGCCGAGGCGCTGGGGAAGATCGGGGAGTTCACCTCGCGGCGGGAGACCGGGCTGTGGTGACTAAGCTTTCGATGTCCGGCCATTACTACCGAGGGAACCCGCGATGAGCGACGTGCGTGCCGAGTATGAGGAGCTGAAGGCAAGGGGATTGAAGCTCGATCTGACCCGGGGCAAGCCCGCCTCCGCTCAGCTCGATCTGTCGACCCCGATGCTCTCCCTGCCCGGAACGTCCTTCCGCGCCGCCGACGGCACCGACACCCGCAACTACGGCGGCCTCAACGGGCTGGCCGAGCTGCGGTCCCTGTTCAGCGGCTTCCTGCAGGTGCCGGCGTCGCAGATCATCGTCGGGGGCAACTCAAGCCTGGCCCTCATGCACGACACGGTCGTCTACTGCCTGCTGGGAGTCCCTCTCGGCGGCGCCCGCAAGTGGGCCGACGAGGAGCGGGTGGCGTTCCTGGCCCCCGTCCCCGGATACGACCGGCACTTCGCGCTGTGCGAGCGGTTCGGGATCGAGCTCATCCCGGTGCCGATGACCCCGGCAGGGCCGGACATGGACGAGGTCGAGCGGCTCGTCGCCGCCGACCCGGCCATCAAGGGCATCTGGTGCGTGCCCAAGTACTCCAACCCCGACGGGACGACCTACTCGCCCGAGACCGTCGCCCGGCTGGCCGCCATGCCCACCGCCGCGGCTGATTTCCGGATCTTCTGGGACAACGCCTACGCCATCCACCACCTCTTCGACGAGGAGGCGGAGCTGGCCGACATCCTCACGCTGGCGACCGAGGCCGGGAACGCCAACCGGGTGTTCGTGTTCGGGTCGACGTCGAAGGTGACCCTGGCCGGGTCCGGGGTGTCGTTCTTCGGCGGGTCGCCCGAGACGATCGCCTGGTTCCTCGGCTACATGGGCAAGGGCACGATCGGCGCCGACAAGGTCAACCAGCTCCGGCACGTCGAGTTCCTCCGCGACGAAGACGGGGTGCGGGCCCACATGCGCGCGCACGCCTCTCTCATCAGGCCCAAGTTCGAGGCCGTCGACGCGATCCTGTCCAAGGAGCTGTCCGGGCTGGCCACCTGGTCGTCGCCGCTGGGCGGATACTTCATCTCGCTGACGGTGCCTGAGGGGTGTGCCAAGGAAGTCGTCCGGCGGGCCGCCGAGGCGGGAATCGCGCTGACGCCCGCCGGCGCGACGCACCCCTACGGGCAGGACCCGTCCGACTCGGTCATCCGGATCGCGCCCACCTTCCCTGACATGGCGGAGCTGGAGGCGGCGATCAGCGGACTGGCCGTCTGCGTGCGACTGGTCGCGGCCGAGCGCGGCTGACCTCGTACGGAGTGTGTGCCTGATAGATATCGATCATGGCGTTGCACTCCGGACATTCACACAAGCACCCGGCGTCGCGATCGGTCAATCCGGTCACGGCGCTGGGGCTTGATCTGACCGCTCCCACGCATCGGCTCTTCGACTCGCCGGTGCCCGCCGAGGCGGCGTGGCAGTTCGTCCACGACGAACTGATGCTGGACGGGAACGCCCGGCTGAACCTTGCCACGTTCGTGACGACGTGGATGGAGCCGCAGGCGGCCCGGTTGATGGCCGAGTGCGCCGACAAGAACATGATCGACAAGGATGAATATCCGCAGACCGCCGAATTCGAGCGGCGGTGCGTCTGCATCCTTGCCGACCTGTGGAACGCCCCTTCTCCTTCAGACGTGATCGGGACGTCCACCACCGGATCGAGTGAGGCCTGCATGCTGGCCGGGATGGCGCTCAAGCGGCGCTGGTCCGGGACGGGGCGGCCCAACCTCGTCATGGGGGCCAACGTCCAGGTGTGCTGGGAGAAGTTCTGCAATTACTGGGAGGTCGAGCCCCGGCTTGTGCCCATGTCGGGGGAGCGCTTTCATCTCACGGCCGAGGAGGCCGTCAAGTACTGCGACGAGAACACCATCGGGGTGGTGGCGGTCCTCGGGTCGACGTTCGACGGCAGTTACGAGCCCGTCGCGGAGATCTGCGCGGCGCTGGACGCATTGCAGGCCTCCCGGGGGTGGGACATTCCCGTGCATGTGGACGGGGCGTCCGGGGCGATGATCGCGCCCTTCCTCGATCCCGAGCTCGTCTGGGATTTCCGGCTGCCTCGGGTGGCTTCCATCAATACGTCCGGGCACAAGTACGGGCTGGTCTATCCCGGGGTGGGGTGGGTGCTGTGGCGGCACACGTCCTGCCTGCCGGAGGAGCTCGTCTTTCGGGTCAACTACCTGGGCGGGGACATGCCCACCTTCGCGCTGAACTTCTCCCGGCCCGGGGCTGAGGTGGTGGCGCAGTATTACAACTTCCTGCGGCTGGGGCACCAGGGGTATGCGGAGGTTCAGGGGATGTCACGTGCGGTGGCCACCCATTTGGCACGGCGGATCGACGACTTCGGGGTGTTCCGGCTGATCTCCCGGGGGGACGAGCTGCCGGTGTTCGCCTTCACCACCGCTGACACGGTCACGGCTTTTGACGTGTTCGATGTGTCGCGGCGGTTGCGGGAGCGGGGGTGGCTGGTGCCTGCCTATACGTTCCCGAAGGATCGGGAGGATCTGGCGGTGCTGCGGATCGTGGTGCGGAACGGGTTCACCCACGACCTGGCGGATCTGCTGCTGGACGATCTGGGGCGGGTGCTGCCGGAGCTGGAGGCGCAGCCGCATCCCATGCATCGGGACATGAAGGCGACGGGGTTCCATCACTGAGATTCGGTGAGAAGGGCTTCCCGCTGCTTGTCCAGGGCCTGATGGATGCGGTGGTCGCGGGCGGTGGCCTCTTTGAACCAGGCGATGGTGGCGGGCGCCACGGCGAGAATCTGGTTGTAGCTGAGGGCGGCCGGGTTCATTCCGAACACCAGGCCGGTCTTGAGAAGCGTGCCTGAGGATGACCCCGCTGGCCAACGCGGCCACGGAAGCTCCCGTCACGATCGGATCACCGCCGCCCCCCGGCCCCCTACTGGGGGCGGGTGACGCGGAGTCGCGCGTCGGTGACGTTGTCGAAGCGGGAATCGCCGCCCCGGATCAGGACGAAGTGCGTTCGCACGTCGGCGCTGTAGGCCAGCAAGGTGCCGGACGGTGCGAGGTCGTCGCCGGTGAGCTCCTTGCCGGTGGGGAGGCGGGCGTTGAGCGCCGCGAGGGCCGCGACGGGATCGTCGGCGGGACCGGCGGTCGCCTCGAGATAGAGCGCCTCGGCGCCGCCTACGGGCGCGTGGGAGTCGAAGACCGTGATGGCCACGTCGGGGCGTTCGGCGAGGTTACGGGAATGCCTGCTGTCCGGTGACGACACCCAGTAGAGCCGGTCCTCGTCATGGGGGGCGAAGAAGACGGGAGTGGCCCACGGCAGCCCCTGGTGATCGGCGGTGGCGAGCACGAGGTAGCGGCTGTCGGCGAGCAGTCGGGGGACCATCTCCCACATGCCGGTCACCGACGGTGGAGCCCCCGTGGTGAGGTCCTCGATCGGTGCGGTCCCGTGCTCGTCCGAGGGTGCCGCGCTCGAGCCCGCCATTGTTCCTCCTGTGATCGTCGGTGTACGTCACATCCTCGCGTCCGTCGCAGGGAGTGCCCGCTCTCTAATGGTCCATGCGATGACGGGTGGCGTCGCGCTCTTTGAGTCGCGGTAGCACCGTTTCCGGGTTCTGAAGAGGTCGTGAAATCGAGCCCACTGTCTGATAGCAGGCACGGCGGGCCGGCCCTGTGTCGCGGTCTCAAAGCTCTGCGGCTTGTGACATCACCATCACAAAGAGTGTCGACAGTGGAGTTGTCAGATTGTAAAGAGTGATGTTTGGCGAATCTTGGGGCTGATCTTGATGTAGATCTGTTCCGGCGTCGGCGGTTGTTTCGCCTCATTGTTATGCAGTGGCAGGCCACTGCCGTCGAGGTTTCCCCACGGACAAAGGAAGAGCACCATGGTCAAGCGCGCCCTTGCGATCGTCGCCCCTTCCCTCGCCACATTACTCGGATTAACACTCCCTGCATACGCGGTAACGCCGCAGCAAAAGCTCGCCACACTTTCCAGTTTCAGCCAGCCCACCTCCGCCAGCGCCAACAGCTGGCGGGCCGCCTGGCAGAACCAGGGCGCCTGGGCCGACTACGGATTCGACTGGTCGACCGACCTGTGCTCCACCAGCCCCGACCAGCCGCTCGGCTTCGACTTCAGAATGCCGTGCCGCCGGCACGACTTCGGTTACCGCAATTACAAGGCCGTGGGACAGTTCCCGGCGAACAAATCGCGTATCGACGACGCGTTCTACTACGACATGAAGCAGATCTGTGCGCCGTATTCCACCATTCCCCGCGGCACCTGCAACAGTCTCGCCTGGACCTATTACCAGGCCGTGAAGCAGTTCGGCGCCCTCAATGTCACCGAAACGCAGATCGAGCGCATCCGTCAGACCTCCGAGCAGGCGGCGCAGCCCGCCGAGAGCTGATCTGAGCCATGAGCCCGTGACCTGCGGATCGGCAGGGTCGCGGGCTTTTTCTTTGCGACCACTACTCCGTGGTACTGTATAGCGGTACTCGGTACTACAGAGTACTTGGAGGACGGAAGAGGGT
This sequence comes from Herbidospora mongoliensis, assembly GCF_001570545.1. GTDB lineage: Bacteria > Actinomycetota > Actinomycetes > Streptosporangiales > Streptosporangiaceae > Herbidospora > Herbidospora mongoliensis. The sequence goes on from NZ_BBXD01000012.1 coordinate 81,377, forward strand.
CCGCGATGGACGACCTGACGGAGATGCTGAAGGGCACGCTTGAGGGCTGTGTGCTGGAGATCCTCGGCGGCGAGGAGACCTACGGATACGCCATCACGCGTCGGCTGAACGAACTCGGCTTCGCCGATGTCGTCGAGGGGACGGTTTACACCATCCTGCTGCGGCTGGAGAAGAACAGGCTGGTCCAGGTGACGAAACGACCGTCGGGGCTGGGGCCGCCGCGAAAGTTCTATGCGCTCAATGACGCGGGGCGGGCGGAACTCGCGGCGTTCTGGGCGAAGTGGGAGTACATCACTTCACGGATCGAGAAGCTCAAGGAGGGTGGGAGATGAACTTGTGGGAGACCATGACCGGCAGTGATCTCACCAGGGATTTCAAGGCGTTCGAAGGTCGGGCCGCAGCATTGCCGGCCGACTATCGGGCGGCATGGGAACAGATCAAGTGCCATCTCTTTCCTTATGGGGATTTCACGGGCCGGAACCTGATGCCGATTCTCGACGGCGCTCTGGGGCTGCTCGAAGAGACGGCGGCCGACGGGCGGAGCGTTCACGAGGTGCTGGGCGACGACATCGCGGGCTTCTGCGCGGCGCTGGCCGGAGGGGAAGGCGCCCGGAGTTTTCGCGACCGGTGGCGCGAGCAGTTGAACAGGAACGTCGCCAGGAAATTGGGCCGGCTGGGAGGCTGACGTGGGCATCCAGGACATCATCGAAGGCAAGAAACAGTGGCGGGCGCACATGGCGCGGGTCAAGGCGCTGCCGCCGGATTATCAGATCGTCTACAAGGAGATTCAGCGATACTTCTTCAAGATCGGGCCTGTCGATCTGCATGACGGGACCCTGCTCTCGGGAATCCTCGATTTCTTCGAGGAGGGTGTCGCGGGCGGCAAGGGAGTCCTGGAACTCATCGGCGACGACGTCGCGGCCTTCTGCGACGACCTGGTCAAAGACTCGCGCACCTACGCGGAGGTCTACCAGGAGTCCATCAGAGGGGAATCCGGCCCGGCCGCGAAGTGACCCCGGGCGCCGGTGGCTCGATGATCTGAAAGTCGCGCCCCTGCGAAAATCCATGCGTGCGGCAGCATCCGGGTGCCTTTGTCGGTGCCTGCATACTTGCCGCGTGTCGGAAACGCCTGTCGTTTCAGATCGAGGGATACGGGCGCAGGACCATGAGCGAGTCTTCCGAGCCCGCCACCATGGCGAAGGGAAACGCGTCGAGCTCAAGGCAGAGCGCGACGTCATCAGGATGAGTTCCCTGGCGCACACCCTCCGTCAGTTCGGCGGCGGCGCGTGACGTGCGGGCGCGGTGGAGGAACTCGGCGGCGTCCGTCTCGGCCCCGATGGCTCGGCGGGCGATGTATTGAGCACACGCCAGGTCTTCCTCGGCCTCACCGTCTTCGCCGGTGACGACGAAGGTGACGCTGTCGCTCTCGTGTGTCCGCAGGAGCCGGGCGGTGGCCTCCGCCACCACGAAACTGGCGCACAGCACCAGCGGGGTCTCCTTGACCGCGAGGACGCCGACCGTCCCCGCCGTGGTCTTCTGCACGACGGTACGTCCGCCGAGGTCGGCGGACCGGAGCAGGCCCGGCGAATTGACCAGGTCGAACCCGGGCGTGGGCGGACCGTCCTTGAGTGCCAGCCAGTCCGGGTGGGAGGCCTTGAGCGCCAGGGCTTCGTCCAGTGACCCGGCAAGAACGATCTTCTCCGCCCCTTGGGCGAAGGCCCAGGCGGCCACGGTGAAGGCGCGCATGACGTCGACCACGACCGCCACGGGCGGGGCTTCGGCCAGATCGGCGATGCCGAGGAAGTGAGTGTCCATTCCGGTTATGGTCGCGCATGTCCGCCCGGGGAGAGAGCGCGACTTCAGCGCCACAACCGGACCGGCGAATTCGTCGATGCCCACGGTGCGACGTGGCTCCCAGCGATGCTCCTCAGGCCCGTTAAGGTGGCGCCAATCGAAGGGGAGGACGCGCTCGCCATGAGGCTGACAGCCGTCACGGTATTTGCCGGTATTGCGGGCTTGTCGGCCTGCGGCGCCGCCGATTCCGCCGTTCGCATTCCGGTTGAACGCCCAAATGCGGAAATATCCTGCGTGTCATTCTTCTGCAAGATCGGCGATGAACCGGCCATTCTCGTCCACGACCTGGAACCTGCGGATCTGGGGTCGCTGAACGCGCGGCTGTCCTGGCTCGAGAAGGAATCCTGCCTGGTCGCCGTCACCAAGGACAGAACCGTCGTCCCCATCTGGCCTCAGGGCACCACGCCCGTCCACACGCCTGAGGGAAGGCACGGCGTGAAGCCCCCGGGCAGAAGCGAGATCCTCGAGGGCGACGCCTTCAAGCAGGCGGGATCGTGGGTCGCAGGGGCCGAGGCGCCGCCGTCGGGCTGCGGCGGTCATGACGGGTTCTTCGCCGTCGACAGCTTCGAGTCGTAGGCGTCGCGGGCGGTCAGCACGTCGGCGATGTGCGTGTCGGCCCACGTCGTGATCGCGTCGACCACGCCTTCGAGGCTGCGGCCCAGCGGCGTGAGCTCGTAGTCGACCCGTGGCGGCACCACCGCGTGGACCGTGCGGGTCACCAGCCCGTCGCGCTCCAGATTGCGAAGCGTCTGCGTCATCATCTTCGGGGTCACTCCCAGCATCTTCCGCGACAGTTCGGTGAACCGCAGCGGCCCGCCGCGCAGGTTCATCACGATCAGCGCGCTCCAGCTGTCGCCGATACGGTCGAGCAGCTGTCGGCTCGCGCAGTCTCTCAGGCTCTCCACCTGCTCACTATCCTCCAGGTGAGTACTGCACTTCAAGGTGCCCTCTATCGATCGGGAAGTAAGCTCTGACCTGGTCTGTTCCCTCGGTTACCTGAACTACGAGAGGAACCAGAGATGACCTACCTCGTCACCGGCGCCACCGGACCCTTCGGTCGGCTCGCCATCGAGAGTCTGCTCCGCCGCGGCGTCCCCGCCGATCAGATCAGGGGAATCGGGCGGCAGATCGAGAAGGCCGCCGACCTGGGTGTGGAGATCCGCCAGGTCGACTACGAGGACAAGGAGACGCTCCGCCGCGCTTTCGACGGGGTGTCGAAGGTGCTGTTCGTGTCCGGGTCGGACCTGGCCCGGCGGCGCGGGCAGCATGAGAACGTCGTGGCCGCCGCCGTCGACGCGGGGGTGGAGCTGGTCGCGTACACGAGCGTTCTCAACGCGCCTGCTTCCACGATGCTGCTGGCCGAAGACCACCAGGCCACCGAGAAGCTGCTGACCGAGTCGGGGCTGCGGTCGGTGTTCCTGCGGAACGGCTGGTACTACGAGGTGTACACCGGCCAGCTGGCCACCTATCTCGAACACGGGATCGCGGGCGCGGCCGGTGACGGGCTGGTCAGCGCGGCCGCTCGCGCCGACTTCGCCGACGCGGCCGCGGTGGTTCTCACCCAGGAACCCGAGAAGGGGGTGTACGAACTCGCGGCCGAGGTCTTCACCCTGGCGACCCTGGCCGATGAGGTCGCCAAGGCCTCCGGTAAGCCGGTCGAGTACGCGTCGCTGAGCGCCGACCAGTATCGGGAGGTCCTCAAGGGCGCCGGGCTGCCCGCCGACATCGCCGACTTCGTGGTCGACATCGACCTCGGGATCGCGAGGGGCGACCTGGAGACCTCCAGCGACGACCTGGCGAAACTGCTGGGCCGTCCGCCCGTCTCGCTGCGGGACGCGCTCGCTCGGTAGACGAGAACCGGGCTGGTTCCGCACCAGGTAGGCGGCGGTGCCCAGCCCGGTCACATGGGCCACCGCCCCGGCGGCGGCCCCGCCGAGCCACTCCCACCGCCCGTCGAGGGCATGAGCACCCCGTCAGTGCCACCAGGTCGGCGAGCTGTGCCTGGCGATCGTGGCGGTGGTGGTCGTGCTGGTACTGCTGGGCCGTCGTCGCTGAGCCCTGAGCGCCAGCCGGGTGTGGAGGCCGGCGAAGACGCTCCACGGCGCCGATGCGGCCACCGCCTCGGCGTCGGCGGCGGTGTCCACGTCGCGCAGGCCAGGCAGCTCGCCGACCACCAGTCCCTTGTCGCGCAGCCGTGCGAGCTGGACCGCCCCGGTCTCCGGCACCGACATGGGTACGCCGAGCAGCAGCGCCGGATCGGGCTCGGCCAGGCCGAGCGCCCAGAACCCGCCGTCGTCGGCCGGCCCGAACCAGGCGTCGTGCCGGCTGAAGTCGAGCGCCGGTACCAGCAGGTTTGGCGAGACCTGCGGGGTGTCCATCCCGATCAGCAGCGCCGGCCCTCCGCAGTCCGCGAACGCGGCGGCCAGGCGCTCGTCCAGGCCGCCTTCACACTGGGCCCGGACCTCGAACCCGGCCGGCAGCCACGCTCCGGGCGACCCCGCCAGCACCAGCACATGCCGGTCGGCGGGGGTGCGCAGCGCCGCGGCGAGGGTGTCGGCCAGCGCCGCCTCGGCCAGCGCGGCGGCCTCGACCGGGGTGAACGGCGGGGTCAGCCGGGTCTTCACCCGTCCCGGCAGCGGTTCCTTGGCGATCACGAGAAGAGTCGTCACTCGCCCGGCACCCGCCGCATGTCACGAACGGCCTGGAGGACCCTCCGGCCCGGCGGGGCCTCGGCCTCGTTCCGACAGGGCAGCACGACGTCCACGGTTGTCACACCTGCCACCGTAGGAAGCCAGACCCCCTTTGACCTGCGGGAAACGCGGGATCACACCGCCATTCCGGCCGACGCCCGCAGCGGCGCGTGCGCGAACTCGGCCATACCCGCCGTGAACCCCACCCGCGGCGCCCAGCTCAGCTCGCGCCGCAGCCGCGCCGAGTCGGCCGTGATGTGCCGCACGTCCCCGAGCCTGAACTCCCCGGTCACCACCGGCAGTGGCCCGCCGAACGCGGTGGCCAGCGCCGTCGCCATCTCCCCGACCGTCCGGGGTTCACCACTTCCGGTGTTGTACGCCGCATGGGTGCCCTCCGGCCTTTCCGCGATGGCGTCCAACGCGCGCAGATTCGCCGCCGCCACATCGGTGACGTGCACGAAGTCGCGCCGCTGGCCGCCGTCCTCGAACACCCGAGGCGCCTCACCCCTGGACAGCGCGGACCGGAAGAACGACGCGACCCCGGCGTAGGGGGTGTCACGCGGCATGCCCGGCCCGTAGACGTTGTGATAGCGCAGCGAGATCGCGGTGCCACCGGTCGCGCGGGCCCATGAGGCGGCCAGATGCTCCTGGGCGAGTTTGGTGGACGCGTACACATTGCGCGGGTCGACGGGGGAGTCCTCGCCGACCAGACCGGGCTCCAGTTCCGCTCCGCACCACGAACACCTCGGCTCGAAGCGCCCCGCCTCCAGGTCGGCGACGTCCCGGGGGCCGGGGCGGACCACGCCGTGGGACGGGCACGAGTAGCGGCCTTCGCCGTACACGACCATCGATCCGGCCTGGACCAGCCGGTTCTTCTTCATCCGCGCCATCACCGCCAGCAGAACCGCCGTGCCCTGGTCGTTGCAGGAGACGTAGTCGGGCGCGTCCGCGAAGTCCTTGCCCAGGCCCACCATCGCGGCCTGGTGACAGACGGCGTCGACCCCTCTCAACGCCTCTCCGAGGGTGTCGGCGTCGCGGACGTCGCCGTGGATGAACTCGGCGTCGGGGGGCGATGGGTCACCGGGGTGGGCGGCGGGCAGCAGGGCGTCGTACACGACCGGCTCGTGACCGGCGGAGGTCAGTGCGGTGACGATGTGCGAGCCGATGAAACCGGCTCCTCCTGTGACGAGAACTCGCATGTCAGAGACGCTACGGAACCACCGGACGCGGGACGGGTTCCCGCGCCGTCAACCCACCGCCGTCTGCACCAGCGCCAGCCCCGCCAGCAGCGCGGGGCCACGCGACAGTTGCAGGATCAACCCGAGCGGGGTGGGCCCGAACAGCCCGACATCGATCACCGGGGTCGGGTAGTCGAGCGGCGGCCGGGTCGCGACCCGGTAGACGACCGCGAGCGCCCCGAACGTGGTGATCGCCGCCATCAGCGGGGTGACACCTGGCACCACCAGCAGGGTCACCAGCGACCAGACGACCGCGCCGACGCCGGGGATCGCCAGGTGGGCGAGGGCCAGCTCACGGTCGGACCCGCCCAGCGCACGCCGCAACGCCGGCGCCCGCGAGACGACCCGCAGCCCGGCCGCCAGCCGGTCGACGGCGACGAACCCCGCCACCACGTGGATGGCGGGGAGGAACGGAGTGACGGCCGCGCCGTAGGGCACCGCCAGCAGGGCGGCCCAGAAGAGCAGGGCGGTCGGGGTGCGCCGGATCCTGGCCAGGTCGGCCCTGATCAGAGCAGTGAAGCGGGTGCCGTGGATGGCGGCCGGGCGGACCCGACCGAGGGAGCGGGCGCGGCGTTCCAGCACGATCGTCCAGAAGAGGGTGACGTCGAGGGACAGTGCCGACGCCTGCGTCGCCGTGGCCAGCTCGGCGCCCGACGACAGCCGGCCGCGCGTCATCGTCCCCAGCCGCTGACGCGCCAGCCAGACCGCCGCGACCGCACAGGTCAGCGCGACGGGAACGGGCACCACGAGGTCCAGACCGGAATCGGCGACCATGGCGGTCCCCGCCAGCAGCCACGCGGTGACGGCCAATCCTCTCTGGACGAGGGGCACGCTGCCGTACCTCGACTGGATCAGCACGCACGCGCAGGCCACCACCACGCCCACCGCCGCCCAGACCGCGAACCAGGGCGCGACCGCCACGGTCAGCCGGGTCACCGCGACGAAGGCGAAACCCAGGCACAGGCACCCGCCCACGCCCGCCGCCACCGCGCCCGCCAGATGTTTGCGCAGCAGCCGTCCCCGGTCGGCCGGGGTGCTCAGGACCCAGGTCCGGGCGGGCGCACCGGCGTACAGGGGACCGAACCCCAGCAGCCCTTTGGCCAGCAGGACCAAGCAGAGCGCCGTGAGGGCCGCCGCGACACCCTCGGCGATCGGGGGAGCGGAGCCGCCCGACAGACCCGACGCCACGGCCTCCGCGCCGATCGCGCCGAGAACGACCAGGTAGACGGCTCGTTCGGCGAGGGCGGCGAGGCTGAACCTGGTCATGCGGAGATCTGACGGTCGGCGACGGCCGCGATCAGGTCGGGGTCGTGGGAGGTGAACAGGACGGCTGTACCGGACGCCTTCTCCTTGGTCAGGCGGTCGGCCAGCCATGACCTTCCGGCGTGGTCGAGGCGCTGTTCGGGCTCGTCGAGGAGCAGGAGGCGGCGGGGGCGCACCAGGCAGGAGGCGAGGCCGAGGCGGTGGCGCTGGCCGCTGGACAGGGTGACGGGGAGCTGGTCGGCGGGGAGGTCGAGCTCTTGCAGAACGGAGGCCACGGTGCCGGGTACGTCAGGGGTGCCGTGGGCGTGGGCGTACAGGGTGAGATGGTCGACGACCGACAGGTCGGGGAAGTAGTCGGCGTCGTCGAGGAGGCATGCCATCGCGGCCCGGACGGCCGGGTCGGACTCGCGCAGGGGGGCGCCGTCGAGTTCGACCAGGCCGGAGTCGGGTTCCTCCAGGCCTGCCACGCATTTGAGGAGCGTGGTCTTTCCCGCGCCGTTCGGGCCGACGACGGCCACCGCTTCGCCGGGGAACAGCGTGAAGGTGACGTCTGTCAGCACGGCGAGGCCGGCGTAGGACTTGCACAGGCCGGAGACGGTCAGCACACGCCCAGTATCGACCCGGCGGAAAGGAGCCGGGCGCCTCCCCCGAAGGGGAGACGCCCGGCTATATACGACAAGCGGTTCAGCTCACCAGCACCTGGTCGAAGACCGTCGTGTTGAGCTGGCCCGCCTCATGCGAACAGACGAACAACCCGATGGTCGCCGCTCCGGCGATGGTCGCCGTCCCGATGGCCGTCCAGTCCTCGCCGTTCGCGGACCTGTACGTCGTCACGGTGGATCCGACCCGCGATACCCGCAGCCACACGGGCGCGGTAGCGGCCCCACCGTCGACGTCGGAGTTGAAGTTGGCCTGCTGATGGATCCCGTTCGCCGGCGTGAGCATCACCCCGGAGTACGGCGAGAGAGCCGTAGCCGCCGACTTGATCATCAGCCCCGACTTGGCCCAGTTGTCGGTGTTCTCCTGGCTGATCACCCGCGCCACGATCGTCCCGTTCGCCGGAAGCGTCCGGTACACGTAGTGCATCTGGTCAGCGGTCCCCCACACGTCCCCACCCGCGCCGGAGATCGTGAAGGTCCGCCCGTTGACACTCGCGGTCCCCGCCAGCGCGGGAGTCCCCACGTCGACGGAGTTCCACCCGGAGGGCAGCCCGGTCGTGTTGGCGGGCGTCACCGTCACGTCCGAGAACGTCGCGGTCGTCCGCTGGCTCCCGTCGTGGGAGACCGCGAACAGGCCGACCTGCGCCGCGGCCGCCATGGCGACCGTCCGTGCCCCGATCCGGGTCCAGGTCACCCCGTCGTCGGAGTCGAAGGCCGTGAACGTGTTCCCGGCCCGCACCAGCTTCAGCCACACCGGTGCTTCCACGTCAGACCCGGTCACGTCCTGTTCCCCGGTCGTCTGCAGGTGCACGCCGTGGTCGGCGCTGATCAGCAGGGAGGCGTACGGAGACCCCGCGATGGTCGTCTCCTTGAACATGACGCCGGCCTTCGTCCACGCCTCGGCCCGGGTCAGTGAGTTCACCCGGGCGACGATGGTCCCGTCGCCCGTGAGCGACCGGCGCACGAAGTGCATCTGGTCGGTCGTGCCCCAGACGTCGTCTCCGGCGGCGGTGATGGAGAAGACGCCGCCCAGTTCCCCGGAAGACCCGGCCAGGACGGGGTTGCCCACGTCCCCGCCCGTCCACAGCGCGGGAAGGCCGTTGTCGTCGGCCGACTCGAAGGCCACGTGGTCGAACGTCGCCGTGCCGAGGACGGTTCCGTCCCGGTGGGCGGTGACGAACATGCCGGCGGAGACCGTCTCCGGCAGACCGGGCAGGGTGTGCTGTCCGACCAGTGTCCAGTTCGTTCCGTCGGGTGACCGGAACGCCTTGATCACGTCGCCCTCGCGGGTGAGGCGGGCCCACGCGTCCGGGAACGTGAACGGGCCGCCGACCACCGAAGACGGATCGGAGGTCTGGAAGTGCATCCCGTTCTCGGGGGTGACGAACAGGTCCGCGTACGAGGTGGGGCCCTTGATCATGAGGCCCGCCTTGGCCCACGGAGCCGTCTCCGACTGCGAGGTGATCCTGGCGGTGATGGAGCCGTCCCCGGTCAGCGGGCGGTTGAGGAACGAGTGTTCCTCGGTGTCGGCCCACACGTCGGTGCCGCCGCCGTTGACCGTGTACGTCCCGGTCGCGGTGTCGTAGGTGGCGGAGCCCGCCGGGGTGGCGCCGTCGACGTCCGCGCGGGTCCACGGGCTGGGCACGGGGCCGACCGTCGAGCCCTGGGTGACCTGGACGTTCTCGAAGACCGCCTCGCTCAGCGCGGTCATGTCGTGGGAGCTGACCCACAGCCCGATCGTCGCCTGGGCGGCCATCGGCAGGGTGGTGGTCCCGATCGCGGTCCACACGACGCCGTCCGCGGAGCGGTAGGCGGTGAAGACGTTGCCGGTCCTGGACAGTTTCATCCAGCCGCCGAGGGAGGCGTATCCGCCGCCGTCGCCCTGGAAGTCGTACTGGAAGTGCATCCCGTTCTCTGGGGTCAGCGCCACCGCCGCGTACGCGGCCATCGGTGTCGCCGACGCCTTGATCATGATGCCGGCCTTGGCCCACGGGTGGGTGTTGCTCTGCTCCGCGAGCTTGGCGATGATCATGCCGTCGCCCTGGAGGGGCTGGAAGACGTACCGGAACTCGTCGGTCTGGTCCCAGACGTCGTTGCCGCCGCCCTTGATCGTGAACGAGCCGGCGTCGTAGTACGTCGTCCCGGCGACGGTGCGCGGGCCGATGTCGGCGCTGGCCCAGGGCGCGGGCGGCTGGGTCAGCTCCAGGAAGCCGGCCTCGTACGCGGTGTCCTCGTCGGGGGTGACGATCGTGTGGGTGATCTCGCCCTCGTCCGACCAGCCCTGCCAGGCGTACTGCCTGCCGTTCCAGAACTGGGTGCCGGGGGCGCTCAGCACGCGTTCGACGCCCACGACCGCCTGCTCGACCTTGGTCCCGGTGAACGGCACGCCGTCGACCGTGTACGTCGGCCCGAGCGGATCGGAGGTGAAGGTCAGCTCGACCAGGTTGGGCTTCACGTCCACGAACGACGTGTGCTGCAGCCCGCCCGCGTCGGTCACCGTCAACTGCACGCGGTACCACGTCGTGGCCACGTTGTCGGAGACGCGGGGGATGGTGAACGTCCCGCCGCGCACGCCGTTGACCGGCCCGAGGAACGGGTGCACGTGGTCGGCGTGGTGGAAGATCACCGACCACGAGAACGCCGAGGCCGGCAGGGTGCCGTCTTCGGGGTCGGTGCCCGTGGCCGCGTAGGTGATGGTGTCACCGGCGTCGTACTTGGCATTGTTGACGGGCGCGGTGATCGTGCCCGTCGGCCTCCGGTTGCCGACGGTGACCTTCACCGTCGCCTGCGTGGACTTCTCGCCGTCGCTGACCGTCAGCGTCACGTTGTAGGTGCCGTTGGTCGTGTACGTCTTGGTCGGGCTCGCCTGCGTCGAGGTCGTGCCGTCCTTGAAGTCCCACAGATAGGTCACGTCGTCGCCCTCGTCGGGGTCGCCCGAGCCGAGAGACGAGAAGTGGACCTCCAGCGGCCCGAGGCCGTCGGTCGGCGTGGCCGCCGCCTTGGCGATCGGGGCGCGGTTGCCGCCCGAGGGGGCGATCTTGTAGAACGCGCCGGGGAAGATGTTGAGCTGGTACAGGTTCCCGTCGGGGCCGGTCGAGATCTGGACCGGGGTGCCGGCGTTCAGGTCGAAGTCGTTGACCGAGATGACGCTCTTGTACTCCGCGTCCATCTTCAGGTACTTGATGAACCCGAGCGTGTAGTCGGCGAAGAAGACCGCGTTCTGATACTCCGCCGGGAAGGTGCTCCCGGTGTAGATCTCCAGCGAGGTCACCGAACCGGCCGCGGCCGGGGGAGCGGTGTGCGGGTAGGTGTAGACCGGGTTGGCGTAGCCGCATCCGGCGCAGAAGCCCTCCGTGAGGGGCCAGCCGTAGTTGGCGCCCTTCTCGACGAGGTTGATCTCCTCCCACTCCGAGCCGCCGACGTCACCGGTCAGGATCTTCCCGGCGTTGGGGCCGTTCGGCACGACGTCCCAGCGGAACGGGTTGCGCAGGCCGTAGGCCCAGATCGACCGCTCTGCGCCCGGAGTGCCGGCGAACGGGTTGTCCGGCGGGATCGAGCCGTCCTTGTTGACGCGCAGGATCTTGCCGTGCGGCGTGCCGAGGTTCTGCGAGTTCGGGTTGTACGTGTTCATCCCCAGCGACCAGTAGAGCTTGCCGTCGGGGAGGAAGCGCAGCTCGCCGCCGTGGTGGAACACGTTCGACGGCTGGTTCGACTGGACCAGCACCAGTTCGGAGGCCGCCGCGATGGTGTCGCCGGTGACGGTGAAGCGGCTCAGCCGGTTGAAGTTGTCGCTGCGGGTGTAGGCGACGTAGATGTAGTGGTTGGTCGCGAAGTCGGGGTCGATCTCGAGCCCGAGCAGGCCGCGCTCGTCGGCGTTGGCGGTCGGCACGGTGATCATCGGCGCGGTCTGCAGCGCGCCGTTCTTGATCAGCCGGATCGCGCCGTTCTTCTCGCCGATGAAGACGCGCCCGTCCGGCGCGAACCGGAAGGCCGTCGGGGTGTCCAGGCCCTCGGCGAGCAGGGTCTTGTCGAACTCCACCGGCGGCGCGGCGTGCGCCGCCGTGGCGGGGACGAAGAGGAGGGCGGCCAGGAGGAGTAACGCGGTGAGGATGCGCATGGTGGTGCTACCTAGTCGGTCAGGGCAGGCATGGGGGCGGGGGCCTTCTTCTCCTCGACGACGGTCTCCTCGTCGTGCGAGGTGGCGTGGTCGACCAGACCGTGCTCGGTGAGCTCCCAGTAGTGGCGTCGCGACGGACGCAGGAGCTGGAAGAAGGCCTTGTAGGCCGCGACGCTCATGAGGCCCCAGTAGAGGGGCACCGTCAGCATGGCCCTCACGGCACGATGGAGCCCCCGCTCCATGCAGCCGGTCATGAGGCAGTACATCATCAGGAAGTTGCCGAGGATCATCGTGAGCACGCCGAGATAGAGCACGACGGCCGGGAAGAGCGCCTCGATGTACTGCGTGCCGGTGAAGATGTAGATCAGCGTCATGACCCAGAAGAACGGGTTGACCAGCGTGGTGAACGTGGAGAACCCGAGCGTCAGGTGGAAGGCGATCCAGCGGCGGGTGCCGAGCTCACGCCACAGCTTGACCGGGTGGCGGGTGTGCACCAGCCACGTCTGGATGTAGCCCTTGATCCACCGCGACCGCTGCCGCACCCAGTTGCCCAGGTGGCTGTTGGCCTCCTCCTCGGTGACCGACACCATCATGCGCACGTCCCAGCCGCGCCGGGCGATGCGGATGCCGAGGTCGGCGTCCTCCGTCACGTTGTACGGGTCCCAGCCGCCCAGCGCCCGCAGGGCGTCGGTGCGGAAGTGGTTGGACGTGCCGCCCAGCGGGATGGCCAGCCGGTGCCGGTCCAGGCCCCGCAGGGACAGGGAGAAGTTGGTGGCGTACTCGGCCGCGAAGCACTGGGTCAGCCAGTTGGTCCACGGGTTCCAGTACTGCAGTTCGGCCTGCACGCACACCACGCGGTCGGCCAGCAGCCGGAAGGCCAGCACCGACTTGCGGAGCTGGTCGGGGTCGGGCCGGTCCTCGGCGTCGTAGATGACGCAGAACTCGCCGCGCGCCATCTGCAGGCCGTAGTTGCACGCCTTGGGCTTGGTCTTGGGCATCGAGTGCGGGACCAGCACGACCTCGAACTGCGGCAGCAGCTCGATGTGCTCCAGGGCGCCCCGGGTGGCCTCGTCGTCCTCCTCGATGAGCAGGAGGATCTGCAGCTTGTCCTGGGGGTAGTCCATCTGGGACAGCCGCTTGACCAGGAACGGCAGCACCTCGGCCTCCCGGTGCAGCGGCACCAGGACGGTGTAGAGGGGCAGCGCGTCCCACGGGATGGTGTCGATGTCGTGGGGCTCGAAGCGGAGCACCGCGGAGCCCCAGGCGCCGAACACCATGGCCAGCTTGAACGCGATGACCGCGACGTAGATCGCGGTCACGAAGGCGACGGCGGCCTGGCCGTACCAGATGGGGCCGGGGCCCCAGCCGGTGAAGATGTGGAGCGTCACGGCTCCGACCAGCAGGGCGATCACCAGGGTGCCGGCGACCGCCTGGCCCCTGCTGAGCAGGCGGCGCGCGCTCAGTTCGTCGGGAATTTCGGCGGTGGTGTTCATCGCGCGGTCTCCGTTCCGATGGCGCGGTAGATCAGCCGGTCGGCGTCCTGGTAGAGCAGCTGGTAGTTCTCGTTGAGGATCGGGGTGTTGTGGAGTGACTTGTGGACGCCGTCCTCGGAGCCCGCCGACGAGCGCATGTAGATCCAGCGGACCTTGCTCTCGACGGGGTCCACCAGCGCCGGTTCCCACATCCGGAACGAACCCTCGTAGATGACCTCTCCGAGCGGCAGCTGCGACTGGAAGGTGACGAGCTCGTTGCCGAAGTTCTGCATGAGCACCCGGCCGCCGTCGTAGTTCTCCTTCAGCCAGTTGGCCGAGCCGACGTCGATCCGGCCGCCGGGGGAGGCGAGGTAGGCCATCGGCTCCTCCAGCGTCTTGGTGCCCGGCACCGCCAGGACCGTCGCCGCCAGCGCCACCGCGACGAGCGGCGCCGCCTTCTTGATGTACGTGACCAGGAACCCCATGAACACCGCCGCGCCCAGCGCCATGACCATGCCGAACCGCACGTTGTAGAGGTCGCCGTGGATCTCCGTGACGTGCAGCGGGCGCTGCCCGGCGTACAGCGTGAAGATGTAGAACGGCAGGAACCCCAGCAGCGCGTACGGCGCCAGCGTGGCCGCGTGGATGCGGTGGCGGACGAAGTAGAGGACCACGCCAAGCGCGGCGAGGCCGAGCGTCACCCAGCCGATGTCGTCGCCCATGGCGATCAGGTAGGTCTGGGCCGAGACGACGATGTCGCCGACCGTCTGGTCGCCGGCGGTCACCCAGAGAGACGGCTTGGCGTACTCGCCGACCTGCCAATACAGCGGATTGCCGAAGATGAGCCAGTTCCAGCCGCACCAGGCCGCGATGCCGCTGTAGGCGATCACCGAGAAGAAGATCAGGTTCGCCTCGATGTGGGTGTAACCCCGCCATCTCCGCAGCGCCGTGTAGCCGACGACGCAGGTCACCGCGAGGCAGAGGATCCAGCCTTCGTACCTGGTCAGCGTCGCGAGAACGGTCCACATCGAGGAGAGGGCGATCTGGCCGTAGCGCCCGGTCCGGCACCACTCCTGCAGGTGGTAGACCGCGCCCGCGATGCAGGCGAACAGCAGCGACTCGGTCATCGGGGTGGCCTGCAGGTAGAGCGCGTTGGTGTTCAGCGCGAACACCGCGGCCGCCGCGACGCCGGCCCAGCGGTTGTCGGCCATGCCGCTGGCGATCTTGTACAGGTATCGGACCGTGATGACGTACGAGGCCATCGAGACGATGCTCGACGCCATGCCGGTCGTGTAGAACCACTCGATCCACACGAACGGCACGGCGAGGACGTGGGGCAAGGGAAGCCACACGCCACCGAGCTGGGCGACGCCCGCGGTCGGGCTGTCCACCACGCGCGCGGCGATCAGGACGTGCGAGACCGCATCCTTATAGCTGAGGACGACGCCCTCGTTGAAGTAATAGATTGCCGCCACGACGGAGAGAACGGCGGCGAGGCCGGTCACCACCGCCAGCAGCGGGTCGTCCGGGGTGAGCGCACGACGGGTGCGACGCCACTTGAGGCCGTCCCTGACCAGGTCGCGGTAGACGCTGGCGAGGCTGGTGAGCGACCGCAGGATGACCCGCATCGACGCGCCGGTCTGGTGGCCGTGCTGGCGCGGATAGTGGTTGACCGGGTGTTCGACGATGCGCGTGTACCCCGCGCCGATCTTGGCCAGCAGCTCCGGGGAGATCGCGGCGGCCTCACCCGTCAGCGTCAGGTGGTCCAGGAGCTTGCGGTCGAGCAGCTTGTAGGCGCAGTCGACGTCACGGCTGCGGGTGCGCAGCAGCACCCGGTTCATCTGGGTCCAGATCCACGCGTTGACCTTGCGCATGAACGGGTCGGCCCGGTGCTTGCGGTAGCCGATCACTCCGTCGGCGCGCTCGTCGCGCTGCACCTGGAGGAAGGTCAGCAGATCTTCCGCCCTGAACTGACCGTCGGAGTCGGTCAGCAGGATCCGCCGCATGTCGGTCTGGTCGAGGGCGGCCGCGATACCGGTGCGGACGGCCCCGCCATAACCCTGGTTGACCTGGTGGTGAACGGCGATGACGCGGCCGGGGTAGAGCTCGGCGAGCTCGTCGAGCACCCGTCCGGTCCCGTCGGGGGAGCCGTCGTTGACGACGACCACCTTGTGCTCCATGTCGGCGAGCGTGGTGAGGAAGTCCTCAACTGTTGCCCGCAGGTTCTCTTCTTCGTTGTACGCGGGCATGACGACGGTCACGCCCTCGGTGTATAAGCGCGCGGCTCGGGGCGCGCTGGATATTTCGAGGGTCACGCGAGGGCCTCGGCCTTCTCTGGGGCCTTCTCACGGGTGGCGAATACGAACTTGTCACATATGAGATACGTGACAATCGTGCCGATTAGGACACCGGTCGCAGCAGAAATGAGAGTGGGCAGGTATGGGTGTACGAGGGCGAAAACGCCCGTATTGACCGCAAGTGACAGCAGCGCGGTGCCGTTGTAGCTCGACCATCGTCTGAAGGTGAGCGGGAAACGGCGGTCCCCCCAGGTGAACTTGGAGCTCAACACGAAGTTGAGCTGCGCAGACAGGAGAAAACCGATGGCATCGGCGGCGACCCAGGGGGTGCCGGCCGATGCCATTGCTTCCATCGCGAGGTACTGGACTCCGAAGCAGAAACCACCCACCAGGAGAAATCGAACCACACGTAAGTGATAATCCGGAACAATCGCCACTCGTCCCCCACGGCTCGTGCTCGTGATCGCGGATTGGTACGTGCCAAGCGTCATGAAGTTTAGTGACATGCACGGAATGGCGACGTTATCGCGGCGTGAACTATACCTAGCGATAACCTCTGCAGAGAAGTTAAGTTTGTGAACCTCTGACACGGCCTGATGACATAGGCCCGTTGTGTCCCTGCCCCGTTTGGAACGGTCCCGGCAGGTCAGGCGGATCTTTCAGATATCCGCGGAGTCAGGGTTCACATGAAAACGATGGCGTGTCCTGGCGGGCGTGGGGGACCCGCCAGGACACGCACCGCTCCGAGCGACGCGGCGAGGATGCCGACGACCCCGGCGAGGGATGGGGTCGTAGGCGCCGCTAATCGCGCGGAGTCACTGGGGCACCGTCTGGGGCACCGTCGTCTTCGCCGAGCGGTGCGCGGTAGTGGCTCTCGATCAACCGGGCCGCGCCCACCGGGTCGTCTGAGGGATGGGTCATCTCGCGACCATCCTCGTTCCAGACGAACAACCCGTGTTTGCACCAAACGGTCACATCGGCCGATACCGACAGAACGGACATGCCATTTCCGTTGCTCTGGTAGGTGTGGGTGAAGCCCTGGCGGTGCAGCGCGTACCTCAGGAGTCGCGTCGCCTCGCAGGGATCGCGCCAGGGCAGGTAGGGCCTACCCGCACGGACCGCCAACACCGTCCCACCCCCATTGGATGGATTTGTACCAACGTTTGGATAATGCGGCGCACGCACCGCCAGGTCAAGTAGTTGTTCCAAGTTAGATCGAGATCGTCTAGATTTGTTGGCACAAAAGGGTGGATTGAGGAAAGATGGCACGATCGTCGCTCTACCAGCAGGTGGCCGCCGAACTTCGTCGGGCCATCTACTCTGGCGAGTTCCTCCCGGGTGATCAGATCCCCACTGAGACCGAGCTCATGGACGGCCACCAGGTCAGCCGGAACACGGTCCGCCTGGCCTTGGGCGAACTGGAGAACGAGGGCCTCATCCTCCGCATGCGCAGGCGCGGCACCTTCGTACGGGAACGCCGTCCCCTGCTCATGCGCCCGCAGGACGAGTTGTTACCCCTGGGTGGCGATCTGCCGCGCTTCGACGCCTTCGTGCACGCCGTCACCTCCGAGGGGCGCGTGGCCGACCAGAACATAGAGGTGCAGATCGTCAGGCCGCCGGCCGACGTCGCCACCCGCCTCGCGCTGATCGAGGACGACGACCTCACCGTGGTGCGCCGCCGCCTGCGTTACGTGGACGGCCAGCCGTACAACACGAACGACTCCTTCTATCCCCTCAGGCTGGTCACCGACTCCGAGATCGTGCGTCCCGGGAACATCACCCGGGGGGCCAATCGGGTCCTGGAGGAGCTCGGCCACCCACAGGTCCGCTTTGTCGACGATATTTCGGCACGTATGCCGACTCCAGATGAAACCTCGCGTCTGCAGCTCGAACCCGGTACACCAGTTGTCGTGTATGTCCGAGTTGGGTACGACCTCGAAGAAGCGCCCGTCCGGGTCGCCGTGTCGGTTCTGCCAGCCGACAAGCATTTGATCAGGTACGAGCTGGAACGCCATTGACCGAACTCAGGCCGTCCTTCTAGGACCGCCTCCCCTGTGGTCGCGCCGCGAGCGCCCCCCGGGCCGTGCCCGGGGTGGCGTCGGCCTGTGCGTCAAACGCCGCCGCCGCAGGTATCAGGCCTGCACTCATGCCCGGGGCCGTAGCGAGACGCGGGCGGCCTTGGCCCGCGCCGTGAATCTGCCTCGAAGACGCGCGGGCTGTTAGCTCCCCATTTTCGTCCAATCAGGTCGCGCTTTAGGGGCGACGGATGCCCTGCGGCACTAATTGGTCACTCTCAGTAATCACATGTAAACCCGCAGCAACGAAGGGATCCCCCATGCGCTCTGACACCCTCAACCTCTCCGCAGAACTTGTGCTCCGGCGAGCGGGCGGCAGCGACCTGCCCGACGTGCTCACCCTCCTCGCCGAGGCGGCCCGGTGGCTCAACGGCCTCGGCGTTCGCCAGTGGCCGGTCGGCGGATTCCCCGCCGCCAGGATCGAACCCCTCATCGACGAAGGAGTCCTCTACGTTCTGATCGACGGTGAGGAAACGGCCGCCGTGATGGCCCTCGACGAGCACGCCGATCCCGAGTTCTGGGCACCCGCCGACCGTCCGGAATCGGCCTTCTATGTCCACAAGCTCGCCGTGAACCGCGCCCACTCGGGCCAGGGCCTCGGCGAGACCATGCTCGACTGGGCCGGCCTGCGGGCCCTGGCGGCCGGCCGGCGGCACGTGCGGCTGGACTGTTCCAAGGAGAACGCCCGCCTCCAGGGCTACTACCTCGGACAGCGCTTCCGCCACGTCCGTACGGTCGACCTCCCGCACCGCGCCTCGGGTGCGCTGTTCGAGCGCCCGGCCGGACTGCGCGGCGGCCGGCCGGAGGTCAAGGTGCGCGATCTGACGGCGCCCATCAAGGTGCTGCAGTCTCTCTGAGGTGGTGCGATGGGACCCGCTACTGTTCCCCCATGACCGGACCATTGCTTGAAGTCATCGCGCTCGACGTGCGCGACGCCGTGGCCGCTGAAGAGGGCGGCGCGGATCGCCTTGAGGTCGTGGCCGACATGTCCGCCGGCGGGCTCACCCCGCCGGCGGAGACGGTCGCCGCGATCGCCGAGAAGTGCACGTTGCCGCAGATGGTGATGGTCCGGCTGGCGGCCGGATTCACCGCGGACGACGAGGAACTGGCCCGGTTGCGCACCCAGGTGCGGGAGATGTCCGAGGCGGGCGCGGCCGGCTTCGTCTTCGGCTTCCTCAACGACGAGGGAGCCGTCGACCTGGTGGCCACCGAGGCGCTGATCCACGCGGCCGCGCCGCTGCCGTGGACGTTCCACCGCGCGGTCGACCACGCGGCCGACGTCCAGGCGGGCTGGCGGGCGGTGCGGCTGCTGCCGAACCTGGCCACGATCCTGACGTCCGGCTCGCCGCGCGGAGTGGGCGACGGGCTGGCCGTCCTGCGGACCCGCGCCGAGGCCGGCGACGCCGCGTTGATCATGGCCGGCGGAGGCCTGTCGTTCGACCACGTGCCGGTGCTGCTCGACTACGGCATCAAGGCCTTCCATATCGGCAGCGCGGCCCGCGAGTCGTGGCTGTCAGCCGTCGACCCGCGCAGAGTGGCCCGCTGGCGCGCTCTTCTCGACGCCTAGGGCGAGGTCGGCTCTGCGCAGGGCCGCGACGAGGGTTTTGACGGTGGCGGGTTCGTCGAGCACGCCGCCTTCCTGGCGTCTCTGCCTCCAGGCGTCCACCCGGGCCGCGTATTCCGCGTAGGTCGCCAGGTGGAAGGCGTAGACGACGGCGTAGCGGCTGACCAGGTGTGACGGGTGCATGTCCCAGCCCTGGTAGAAGCCGTGCGACAGCGAGTGGCGGACCGTCTCGGCATGCCGGCGCCACAGGGCCAGCACATCTTCTCTGGACGTCGAGGCGGGGGCCGCGGCCAGAGATCCGTCGGAGAGCTCGATGCCCTCCGGGAGCAGGACCGTCTGCATGACGTGGCGGGCGTGGTCGCAGGCCGGGTGGTCGAGACGCTGCTCGTGGGGCGGCAGGCCGCAGGCCGCGGTGTAGTCGAAGACGCCGAAGTGGGCCGCTTTGAGCCGCCCCCGCAGATTGGCCACCAGGTCGGGGGAGCGCTGGAGGAACAGGATCGTCTGCGGCGCCTCGACCTGCATCTCGAAGCTCAGCGGCGGCAGGCGGAGGTCGCGCTCCAGCTCGGCCAGCGAGCGCGCGAACATGCCCAGGTAGGACTCCATCAACACCTTGGGAAAGGTGATCACGAAGCCGTCCGGTAGAGCGCCCCTGCGGTCGATGATCGTGGCCAGGAAGCCGTGCAGGGTCCTGAGCGACCGCCCGGGGTCGCCGTCGGCGAACGACTTGATCCGCAGGCCCCAGCGACGGGGGAGCGTCTCCATGGCGGCCACCGCTTCGGCGGCCCTGACCATGTCGGCGTCTTCGTCGGTGCCCGTGTAGCCGTCTTCGAAGTCGACCCGCAGGTCCTGAATCGGCTCCCGGGCGAGGGTCGCGGCGACACGGTCGTAGACGTCGCCACCGAAGAGCTCGGCGAACTCCTCCTCGGTGATCAGCTCAAGGAGCTTGGCGGCCTCGGCTCCCCAGTCGGAGACCGTCGAGGCCGTCAGCAGGTTCGCCGGCACGTAAACGGTGTGGATCGGCTGCCAGGCGATCTCCCGTACCGGAAAACGCGCCTGCTGGATGCGGTGGACGCTTTCGAAACCCGCGACGCTGATCTCCACGAATCGACCTTATCCCCGGCCGATCGCCTCCAGCATGGCCGCCCTGCTCACCAGCTTGACCCGCTCACCCCGATCGAGGGTGCGGGCCAGCTTCTCCTCGGCCTGCTCGATCGCCAGCCAGTCGGGGTAGGTCACCGGCCGCACGCCGCGTTCGGCCAGGAGCGCGTCGACGCGGTGCGGTCGCGGGCTCTCGGTCACGGAGGCCAGCAGGGTGCGCACGGTCTCGGCCGCGTCGGACTTGTTGGTGCCGATCACCCCGGTCGGGCCACGCTTCAGCCACCCGGCCACGAACTCGCGGTCGCGGACCTGCCCGGCCACGTTGGGCACGGTCATGGTCTCCTCCGAGAAGGGCACGCTCGGCAGCGCGATGCTCTGGTAGCCGACCGAGCGCAGCACCATGTCGGCGGGGATCGTCTCGAACTCGCCCGTTCCCACGACGCGCCTGCCGTCGAGGCGGGTGCGCTCCAGTCGTACACCCTCGACGTGGGAGACCCCGAGGATCTCCACGGGCCGCAGCCAGAAGCGGACCTCCAGCCGGCGCGGCCGGTTCTGCGGCTCCCGGGTCGACCACGACTGGAGCACGTCGACGTTGCCCTTGATCTGCCGGGTCAGCTCGGTCAGGTCTTCGCAGGTCACCTCGTGGGGGAAGGTCAGGATGTCGGCGTGCAGCAGGTCGCCGAGCTCGCGCAGCTCCTTGAGGGTGAACTTGGCGTGTTGGGCGCCCCGGCGGCCGACCATGTGGACCCGCTTGACCTTCGAGGCGGCCAGCGTGGTCAGCACGTCGTGCGGCACGTCGGTGGACCGCAGCTCGTCGGCCGACTTGGCCAGGATCCGGACCACGTCGACCGCGACGTTGCCGACCCCGATCACCACGACGTCTTCGGCGTCGAGGGTGAAGTCGGGGGCGTCGGGGTGGCCGCAGTACCAGTTCACGAAGTCGGTGGCCGCCACGCTGCCGGGAAGATCCTCCCCCGGTACGCCCATCTTCCGGTCGACCATCGCCCCGGTGCAGTAGACCACCGCGTCGTAGCAGCTCAGAAGGTCGTCCACAGAAAGATCGAGACCCAGTTCGACCCCGCCCAGGAACCGCACCCCCGGCGCCTCCAGCACCCGGCGCAGGTAGGTCGCGATCGACTTGATCGAGGTGTGGTCGGGCGCCACGCCGTATCGGACCAGCCCATAGGGCGTGGGGAGACGTTCCAGGACGTCTACCTCCACGGGACCGGGAGCCTGCTTGGTCAGAGCTTCGGCGGTGTAGATCCCGGCCGGGCCCGAGCCCACAACAGCCACACGCAACGCCACCAGATGCCTCCTAGACAGGAAAGCCGCTCCTTGGATTCTTCACCCTTCCGGCACCACCTAGCCAGTGCGATATTGGGGCTTGCGCCACATCTGTTCCCCGATCACAGTTGGTCCTCGTGGGCGGATCGGGGAAACGGCGGCGACGCACCGGCGAAAATCCGGGTGCGAACGGCACGGGAGATGAAACGCTCCCGGACATGAGATTCCACCGCGACGAGATCGGCGCGCGGCGCTACGAGGCCTTCGGCCGCGTGATGGCCGCCTTCGCGACCGAGCCCGAGATGATGGAGACCTGCCGCGACCTGGGCTGGTGGCCCGGGACCGACGGCTGGGAGATCGAGTGGCGCGAGGGCCCCTACGCCACCGAGGTCGCCGACCTGCTCATCGAGCGGGTCCGTGAGCCCGGGTTCCCCGGCCCGCTGGTCGGCCCGCTGGCCCCCGTCACCCCGCTGTGCGCCCGCCTCGACGTGATGGGCGTCAGCTTCGACCTCCGGGCCATCGACCCGATGGGGCTGGAGCGGATGCGCAACCGCGCGGGCGTGTGGCGCCTGTCGGAGGCGATCGACCCGGCCCGCCGCGCGGGGTCGCGCCAGCCGTGGGAGGAACTCCTGGGCGGGTGATCCTTTTTGTCCGCTTATAGACTGAAGGCGCCGCACGCGGACATCGCTCGGGGGGAACGATGGTCTGGGCTTTCAGTAGGAGCAGACACGGCCCACTCGGCCCTGAACAGGAATTCATCGCACTCGACCGGCGGGACAGGCGCAGCCAGTGGTATCTGCTGGTCGCGCTGGCCGGTGGCGCCCTGGTGGGTTTCATCGGGGCGGGGCTTTCCGGTTTCGCGCCCATCTGGATGATGGCGATCTACGATCCGGCCGTCATCATGTCGCTGGCCGTGATCGTCGGAGCCGGGGCGGCTGGATTTCGCTGGGCCCTGGTCAACAGCGGCCTGGCCGCCTTCGGGGCGCTGGTCGGCCAGATCACCGCCTCTTCGGCGATCCACCACGACCTGCCCTTCGACGGGCTCGGCTCCGCGCCCGGCGGCCTGGCCGTCGGTCTGACGATCATCACCCTGCTGGGCCCACTCGGCTACGGCGCGACCCGATGCGACCGCGCCGGCGGGGTCTGTTACGGCCTCACCGCGGGCCTGCTGCTGTCGGTGTGCGCGGACGAGATGCTGGCACTGTCGGACCAATGGCCCTACGCTCTGGCCACCTCGTTGGCGCTGTGGGTGGCGTTCCTGGTGCTGTTCCGGCGCCGGTTCGTCGACCGGCTGATCGGCGCCGCGGTCGGACTCGCCTACAGCGTCGGATACGGGTTGGTGCTGCAGGCGCTGTAATTCTCGATAGCCTTTTACGACTACAGCAGCCCAATCAAGGAGTAGCCGTGCTTCTGCGGATGTCGACCCTGTTCCTGCGCACCCTGCGTGAGGATCCGGCAGACGCCGAGGTCCCGAGCCACAAGCTCCTGGTCAGGGCCGGGTACGTCCGTCGCGTCGCGCCCGGCATCTACTCGTGGCTGCCGCTCGGCAAGATCGTTCTGGAGAACGTCGCCCGGGTCGTGCGCGAGGAGATGAACGCCATGGGCGGCCAGGAGGTGCTCTTCCCCGCTCTGCTGCCCCGCGACTTCTACGAGGCCACCGGCCGCTGGACCGAATACGGCGACACGCTGTTCCGGCTCAAGGACCGCAAGGGCAACGACTACCTCCTCGGGCCCACGCACGAGGAGATGTTCACCGACATGGTGAAGGGCGAATACTCCTCCTACAAGGACTATCCGGTCACGCTCTACCAGATCCAGACCAAATACCGCGACGAGGCCCGTCCCCGCGCCGGCATCCTGCGCGGCCGTGAGTTCGTCATGAAGGACTCCTACTCCTTCGACCTCGACGACGAGGGCCTCAAGCGCAGCTACGAGAACCACCGGGCCGCCTACATCCGGATCTTCGAGCGGCTCAACATCGACGTGAAGATCTGCTTCGCGACCTCCGGCGCCATGGGCGGCTCGGCCTCCGAGGAGTTCCTCGCCCCCGCCCCGACCGGCGAAGACACCTTCGTGGCCTGCCGCACCTGCGGCTACGCCGCCAACGCCGAGGCCGTCACCACCCCGGCCCCCGACGCGTTCACCGGCGAGCGCGAGGCCATGAAGGTCCTCGACACCCCGGGCACCCCGACCATCGAGACGCTCGTCGCCTACATGAACGAGCACCACGGCCTGAAGATCACCGGCGCTGACACCCTCAAGAACGTCGTCGTCAAGGTCGTCACGCCCGGCGTGAAAGACCCTGAGACCCTCGTCATCGGCGTGCCCGGCGACCGCGAGGTCGACTTCAAGCGCCTGGAGGCCGCACTGGCCCCCGGCGAGCCGGCCATCTTCGAGGCCGGCGACTTCGCCAGGCACCCCGGTCTCGTACGCGGCTACATCGGCCCCCAGGTCCTCAAGGGCCTCGGCATCCGCTACCTCGTCGACCCCCGCGTGGTCGACGGCAGCGAGTGGGTGACCGGCGCCAACGAGCCCGGCAAGCACGCCGCCCACGTGGTCGCGGGCCGCGACTTCGTCGCCGACGGCACGATCGAGGCCGCCGAGATCCGGGCCGGCGACTCCTGCCCCGTCTGCGGCAACGACCTGTCGATCGACCGGGGCATCGAGATCGGCCACATCTTCCAGCTCGGCCGCAAATACGCCGACGCCGCCGGCCTCGACGCCCTCGGCCCCGACGGCAAGCCGGTCCGCATCACGATGGGCTCCTACGGCGTCGGGGTCTCCCGCGCGGTGGCCGTGATCGCCGAGCAGCGCCACGACGCCCTCGGGCTGGCCTGGCCGCGCGAGGTGGCGCCCGCCGACGTGCACATCGTCGGCACGGGCAAGGAGAACCAGATCGAGATCGCCACGAAGATCGCCGAGGAGCTGGAGGCCAAGGGCCTGCGCGTGCTCCTCGACGACCGCGCCCAGGTCTCGCCGGGCGTGAAGTTCAAGGACAGCGAGCTGCTCGGCCTGCCGACCGTGCTGATCGTCGGCCGGGGCGTCTCGGGCGGCGTGGTCGAACTGCGCGACCGGGCGTCGGGCGAGCGCTCCGAGATCCCGCTGGCCGAGGCCGTGGACCGGGTCGTCGCGGCCTGCGCCTGAGGTTGGCCTTAGAGGTGGCGGGGCCGCGTCCGTGCCTGGGCTGAGGAACGCAGGAGAGCGAAGCGAGCCGGAGTGACGAGGAAGGCGCGGACTGAAAGCGGCCACGCCCGCCGCGCCGGAGGCGCGGCCATTCAACGCAGAGAGGGGCGGTTCGTCACCACGGGGGGAGTGTGACGAACCGCCCGCTCTTGCCCCCTTCCGCGAACGGAAGGGGAGCTATCTGGATGAGCGGCGCCGAAGCGACCGCCGCCAGGAGAAACCGCCGGGCAGGTCGACGCTGACCTGCTTTCCACCGTCGGCGCGCTTGGTGTATCGCACGCCGCCCTTGCCGACGCTGTGGCCGACTCCACCGCGCGAGAAGTTGATCCGGAACGGACCGATCTTGATCGATTTACGGAAGCCCCAACTCATGACGATCTGAACTACCCGCCGATTCGGGAATAAACAGAAGTCGTCGATCGCCTGGCGAGCCGGGAGCCGGGAGCCGGGAGCCGGGAGCCGGGCCTCGCGGTCGATCGGTGTGATCGGTGCGATCGGTCTGTCGTCGGGTCAGCTGTCCGCGGGTGCCGGAAGGGTCGACGGCACCGGGGATGACGAGACCGAGTCCCGCGGCGCGGCCGGGTCGCCGGAGGCCGGTGGCATGGGCATCGGCTCACTCACCGCCGGGCTGGCGACGGTCTTCACCTGGCCGGGCATGCCGGGGAAGGCGACGATCTCCGGCTGCCAGCCGAAGCCCCGCACCGCCGACTCCTGGGTCGCCAGGACGGCCAGCCGCCGCAGCGCCGGGTCGGTGTCGGCCGACAGCTCCACGTAGGCCGCGCAGACCCGCTCCTCGACATAGGCGGCCAGCCGGACCGCCTGGGCGGCCGTGGTCACCACGAAGGGCAGCTGGTAGTTGCCCGGCTCGGCGGGGGTCTCGCCCCGGCGGCGCATCAGGTTGCGCAGCTGGTCGCGGCGGGCCCGGTGGGCGTCGAACCCGGTCGTCGCGCGGACCCGCAGGGCCCCGCTCGTCTTGGCGCCGATGACACCGTAGGCGTAGACGGCGGCGTGCTCGGCGGCCAGCGCCTTCGACAGCGCGGTCACTTGAACCGTCCCAGAGCCTGGGCGTGGACGGCCTCGCAGGCCCCGATGCTGGCCACCAGCTGGGCCACGACGGGCACCGCGGCGGCGGCCTGCTCCGGCCGGGCCGACGCGGCGGCCCGCTCGGCCTCTTTCAGCGCTTCCACGGTCACCTCCGGATTGACCACGGGGGTCGGGGTCGCGGCGGGGGAGCCGGGCTTGGGCAGATGGCGGCGCAGGGCGGCGAGATGGGCCAGGTGGCGCTGCTGGAACGGCTGCAACGCGGGCGCCAGCTTCACGTCGGACAGGGCGGCCTGCTGATAGAGCGCGACCAGCTTCTCCTTGCCCTCGATGAGCCCGGCGAGCAACACCGCCTGCGGATCAGGGGAGGGCGAAGCGGGCGCCGAGGCGGGCTCTTGGCCCTTCGCGCATCCCACCAGCACCAGGCCGGCCCCGGCACCCAGAAGGGTACGCCGGGACATGTTCATACCGGACTCTCCCACAGGCACCCAGCCATGGTAGAGCGCTCCAGACCCCATCCGGCCATGCGCCACACGGGGGTCCGCGCTCTCGCTGTGCGTAGAGCGCTCCAGACCCCATCCAGCCACGCCACGGGCGGCCCGCGCTCTCGCTGCGCGTAGAGCGCTCCAGCCTCCATCCGGCCCACGTACCACATGGGGCCCGTGTTCTCGCGAGAGTAGAGCGCTCCGGAGCCGTCAAGGCCGCACCACACGGGAGGTCCGCGTTCGCGCGGCGCGGCGAGGGGTGCCGCGCTGTCGATAGGCTGTGGGCACGTTGGGCGAGGTACGCCCCGATGGCCATTGGTAAGGAGGTCACCATGGGCGAATCCGCCCGACGCGACCGCCTCGTGGCGCTGCTCGCCCCGGTCGTCGAGGCCGAAGGTCTCGACCTCGAAGACGTGACGGTCACCCCCGCCGGCAAGCGCCGGCTCGTGCGGGTGGTCGTCGACCGTGACGGCGGCATCAGCCTCGACGACGTCTCAGAAGTCAGCCGATCGGTTTCCGAGCGGCTCGACGCGAGTGACGCGCTCGGCAACAGCCCCTACGTGCTGGAGGTCAGCTCCCCCGGCGTCGACCGTCCGCTGACCGAGCCGCGCCACTGGCGCCGCGCGCGAGGCAGGCTGGTCAAGGCGGCGCTGACCGACGGCACCGAAATCGAGGGCCGCCTCGCCGAGGCCGACGGCGAAGGCGTGGAGATCGAGGCCGCGGGCCGTTTCGCGTACGCGAATCTGGCAAAGGGCAAGGTCCAGGTGGAGTTCAAGCGCCTGGACGACGAGGACGATGATGAAGATGACGTCGCAGACGGCGATGAGGGCTGAGGGGAAGCCTTGTGGACATTGACATGAGCGTCCTGCGCAGCCTCGAACGGGAGAAGGACATCTCGTTCGACTTGGTCGTGAAAGCGATCGAAGACGCGCTGCTGATCGCCTACTTCCGCACGGAAGGGGCCGCGCAGAAGGCCCGCGCCGAGCTCGACCGGGTTTCGGGCCACGTCTCGATCCTGGCCGTCGAACTCGGCGAAGACGGCGAGATCCTCCGGGAATACGACGACACCCCGGGCAACTTCAGCCGCATCGCCGCGACCACCGCCAAGCAGGTGATCCTGCAGCAGCTCCGCGACGCCGAAGACGAGATCAACTTCGGCGAGTTCGCGAGCCGCGAGGGCGAGCTGGTGGCGGGTGTCATCCAGCAGGGCAAGGATCCGCGCGTCGTGCTGGTCGACCTCGGCAAGATCGAGGCCATCCTGCCGCACAACGAGCAGGTCCCCGGTGAGGACTACGTCCACGGAGATCGCATCCGCTGTTACGTGGTGCAGGTCAAGAAGGGCAACAAGGGCCCTTCGGTGACGCTGAGCCGAACCCACCCGAACCTGGTGAAGAAGCTGTTCGCGCTGGAGGTCCCGGAGATCGCCGACGGCAGCGTCGAGATCGCCGCCATCGCCCGCGAGGCCGGTCACCGCACCAAGATCGCGGTTCGCTCCCGCAAGCCCGGAGTCAACGCCAAGGGCGCCTGCATCGGCCCGATGGGCTCGCGGGTACGCAACGTGATGACCGAGCTGCACGGCGAGAAGATCGACATCATCGACTGGTCGGAGGAGCCTGCCAACTTCGTCGGCAACGCGCTGTCTCCGGCGAGGGTCTCCCGGGTCGAGGTCGTCGACGCCGACGGCCGGGTCGCCCGGGTCACGGTGCCCGACTACCAGCTGTCGCTGGCGATCGGGAAAGAAGGGCAGAACGCCCGGCTGGCCGCACGGCTGACGGGGTGGCGCATCGACATCAAGCCGGATACTCATGAGGCACCGGCCGATCCTGCAGATGCGTCGGCAAGGTAAGCTGGAATATGGTGGCCAGGCCGCCCCGCTGAGAACGTGCGTGGGCTGCCGGGTTCGCACGGCCAAGTCCGAGCTACTCCGACTGGTGGTGGCCGGGGATGTGATCATCCCTGACCTGCAGAAACGGCTCCCGGGACGCGGTGCTTCACTGCACCCCTCCCTGCCCTGTCTGCAGCTCGCAGAACGTCGCCGGGCGTTCATCCGCGCTTTCCGCGCGGAGGGAACGCTCGATCAGGCGCGCTTGCGGGCCTACCTCGAGGACTTGACGGAGAAAGGCACCGGGTGAATGGTTACCAACTGTTTTGTAAGAAGCCGAGTTGATGGGCGGAGTCAGATTGCTATGAGCGCCTGATGAGCACGCGGCAATGAGTACGTCCAGGTAGCGACGGTCCGGCGGCACAGCCTCCCGGGCCGAGTTAGGGAGTGCAGTGGCGAAGGTCCGGGTTTACGAGCTCGCCAAGGAGTTCGGGGTAGAGAGCAAGGTCGTGATGGCCAAGCTCACCGAAATGGGCGAGTTCGTTCGATCGGCATCCTCAACGATTGAGGCACCGGTTGTCCGCAAACTGACGGAGGCGTTCGGTAAGGGCGACTCCAAGGGGGGCAAAGCCCCTCGTCCGGCCCCACGGCCGGCACCCCGGCCGGTCGGCAACGACCAGGCCGGCAATGGCGCGTCCGCGCCTGTCTCACCCACGGAATTCGGCAACCGGCCGATTCCCAAGCCCGGCCCGCGGCCCGCGCCGCGACCGGTTCCCATGCCGCATCCGGCGCCGCAGCAGCCCGCTCCCCAGAGCGAGCCGACTCCGCGCCCGGCGACTCCGCCCGCTCCGGCTCCGCGTCCTGACGCGCCCCGTCCGGCTGCGGCTGCGGCCAACCCGCCTGCGGCTCCTGCCGTTCCGCCCGCGCCCAGCGGGCCCGCGACGGCTCCTTCGGGTCCCGGCCCGCGTCCCGGCCCCAAGCCGGGTCCCCGGCCCGCTCCCGCGCAGCGTCCGGCTGCCGGCCCCGCGGCCGGTGGCGGCGGTTCGCCGCGTCCGGGTGGCGGCGGCGGTGGGGCCAACTCGCCCAAGCCGGGTCCGCGTGGCCCGCGTCCGGGCAACAACCCGTTCTCTTCCAACGCCAGTGGCATGGGCCAGCGGCCCGCCCGTCCGGGTGGCCCTGGCGACCGTCCCGACCGTGGTGACCGGCCCGCCGGTGACCGTCCCGAGCGGGCCGGCGAACACCGTGGCGACCGTCCCGACCGTGGTCCTCGTGAGGACCGTGGCGATCGCGGGCCCCGCGAGCCGCGCCGTGAGGGCAGCGGCCCGCGTCCCGGTGGTGGCGGTCCCCGTCCGGGTCCCGCCGGCGCCGGCGGTCCTCGTCCGGGTCCCGGCGGTGCGCGTCCTGGTGGCGCTCCCGGTGCGGGCGGTCCTCGTCCGCCGGCGGGTGCCGGTGGACCTCGTCCGGGTGGTCCCCGGCCCAACCCGTCGATGATGCCGCAGGGCCGGCCCGCCGGTCCCGGTGGCGGTCCCGGCGGTGGCGGCGGTGGCCGTGGTCCCGGTGGTGGCGGCGGTCGTCCCGGTGGGGGCGGCGGCGGTGGCCGTCCGGGTGGCGGCGGTGGTGGCGGCGGTCGTCCCGGTGGCGGTGGCGGTTTCGCTCCGCGCGCCGGTGCGGCCGGTGGCGGTGGCGGCGGTCGTCCCGGTGGCGGCGGTCCCGGTGGTGGTGGCGGTGGCTTCGGCGGCCGTCCCGGTCCCGGTGGCCGTGGTCGTGGCGGCGGCACGGCGGGTGCCTTCGGGCGTCCCGGTGGCCGTCCTACGCGTGGCCGCAAGTCCAAGCGTCAGAGGCGCCAGGAGTTCGACAACATGTCGGCCCCGGCGATCGGCGGCGTGCAGGCTCCCCGTGGTGGCGGTCAGACGATCCGTCTGCCCCGCGGCGCCTCGCTGTCCGACTTCGCCGACCGCATCGGTGCGAACCCGGCGGCGCTGGTCCAGATCATGCTCCACCTCGGTGAGATGGTGACCGCGACCCAGTCGGTGAACGAGGAGACGTTGCAGCTCCTCGGCGCCGAACTGGACTACGTCGTCCAGGTCGTCTCCCCCGAGGAGGAGGACCGTGAGCTGCTCGAGTCCTTCAAGATCGAGTTCGGTGAAGACGAGGGCGACGAGGCAGACCTCGCGCCGCGTCCGCCGGTCGTGACCGTCATGGGTCACGTCGACCACGGTAAGACCAAGCTCCTCGACGCCATCCGCAACACCAACGTGGTGGCGCGTGAGGCCGGTGGCATCACCCAGCACATCGGTGCCTACCAGGTCCACACCGAGCACGAAGGCCAGGATCGCAAGATCACCTTCATCGACACCCCGGGTCACGAGGCGTTCACCGCCATGCGAGCCCGTGGTGCGCAGGCCACCGACATCGCGGTGCTGGTGGTCGCGGCCGACGACGGTGTGAAGCCGCAGACGATCGAGGCGCTCAACCACGCCCAGGCCGCCGCGGTGCCGATCGTGGTCGCGGTGAACAAGATCGACAAGGAGGGCGCAGACCCGACCAAGGTCCGTGCCCAGCTCACCGAATACGGCCTGGTGGCCGAGGAGTTCGGTGGCTCGACCATGTTCGTCGACATCTCGGCCAAGCAGGGCGTCGGCATCGACAGCCTGCTCGAGGCGATCCTGCTGACGGCTGACGCGGAGCTCGACCTTCGTGCCAACCCCGACATGGACGCCCAGGGCCTGGCGATCGAAGCCCACCTCGACAAGGGCCGTGGCCCCGTGGCGACCGTGCTGGTTCAGCGCGGCACCCTGCGGGTCGGCGAGTCGATCGTCTGTGGCGAGGCCTTCGGCCGCGTCCGGGCGATGCTCGACGACAACATGCAGCCGGTCGAAGTGGCCGACCCGTCGCGTCCGGTGCGAGTGCTCGGCCTCACGGCCGTGCCCCGTGCGGGTGACAACTTCCTGGTCGTCTCCGACGACCGGATGGCCCGCCAGATCGCCCAGGAGCGGGCGGCTCGTCAGCGCATCGCGGAGATGGCCAAGGCCGGTCGCCGCCGTACGCTCGAGGAGCTGTTCAGCGACTACGAGAAGGGCAAGATCGACGAGCTCAAGCTCATCATCAAGGGCGACGTGTCCGGTTCGGTGGAAGCACTGGAAGACGCGCTGCTCAAGATCGATGTGGGCGAGGAGGTCAACCTCCGCGTGCTGCACCGCGCCGTCGGTGCGATCACGGAGTACGACGTCAACCTGGCGATCGCCGACGACAACGCGGTCATCATCGGCTTCAACGTGCGGCCGGAAGTCCGGGCGCGCGACCTCGCCGAGCGCGAGGGCGTCGACATCCGCTACTACTCGGTCATCTACCAGGCGATCGAGGAGATCGAGGCGGCCCTCAAGGGCATGCTCAAGCCTGAGTTCGAGGAGATCCAGACCGGCACCGCCGAAGTCCGCGAGGTCTTCAAGGTGCCGAAGATCGGCAACATCGCCGGCACGCTGGTTCGTTCGGGCATCATCACCCGTAACAGCAAGGCGCGGATCATCCGTGATGGTGTCGTCATCGCCGACAACCTCACCGTTTCGTCGCTGCGCCGGTTCAAGGACGACGCGACCGAGGTCCGCGAGGGCTTCGAGTGTGGTATCGGTGTCGGCTACAGCGACATCAAGATCGACGACGTCATCGAGACGTTCGAGATGCGGGAGAAGCCCCGCGCGTAAGGGCTGATCCAGCCGGTTCCCGGCCCTTGAAGAAGGGCCGGGAACCGGTTTCTCTCATCAGGTACATCACTCTCACGACCCACGCGCCAGGGTCTATTGGCGCCACAACATCACATGTATGTCGGTGCTCTGACGTTGGACATCATCCTCGGCGACATTCACTCGCTGAAGGAGAAACGGTCCGTTGTCCGTCCCCTCATCGCCGAGCTGCGCCGGCGGTTCCCCGCGGTCGCGGTGGCCGAGACCGGTCATCACGACCTTCACCGAAGAGCTGAGATCGGCGTCGCCGTCGTCTCAGGCTCGGCCGGGAACGTCGATGAGGTCTTGAACGCGTGCGAGCGGGCCGTCGCCTTCCGCCCGGAGATCGAGCTGCTCTCAGCTCGGCACCGTTTGTTCAACGACGAGGAATAGACCGCCAGGTCGCAGCGTCAGCCGTACATCTGGAAGAAGGGGGAGCGCGCCCATGGACGCCGCGCGAGCCAGGAAGCTGGCGGACCGAATCCAGCAGATCGTCGCCGAGATGCTGGAACGGCGGATCAAGGATCCGCGACTGGGGTTCGTCACCATCACCGACACCCGGGTCACCAACGACCTGAGTGCCGCGACGGTTTTCTACACCGTCTTCGGGTCGGACGCCGAACGCAAGGACACCGCCGCGGCGCTGGAGAGCGCCAAGGGGATCATCCGTTCGGAGGTCGGCCGGCAGACCGGGCTTCGGCACACGCCCACCCTGACCTTCACCCACGACCCCCTCCCCGACAGCGCCCGTCAGCTCGACGGACTGCTCGCCGAGGCCAAGGCGCGGGACCTGGAGATCGCCAAGAAGGCCGAGGGTGCCGCCTACGCGGGCGACGCCGACCCGTACAAGAAGGACGAAGAAGAGTTCGACGAGGACTCCTTCGAGGACGACACCGATGAGGTGTCCGGGCGTAGCGCGAAGTGACGCTGCCGCCAGAGGCCGAGTGGGGGCGCGCGGTCGCGCTCATCGGTTCGCACGACTCGATCGCCCTGGCCTGTCACGTCAACCCCGACGGCGACGCCCTCGGTTCGATGCTCGCCGTCGGGCAGGCCCTGCGGCAGGCCGGTAAGCACGTGGTCGCCTCTTTCGGCGACCACGTGCTGGCGGTTCCCCGGCTGCTGCGCTTCCTGCCCGGCCAGGACCTGCTCGTCGACTCCGCGCGCTTCCCTGCCGAGCCGGACCTGATGATCACCTTCGACGCCGCCACGATCGAGCGGCTCGGCCTGCTCGTCCCGTCGGCCAAGGGGGCGCGGGATCTGGTGGTCCTCGACCACCACGCGTCCAACACCGGGTTCGGCACCGTCCCGCTGGTCGACGCGTCGGCGGCGGCCACGGCCGTGCTGGCCGAGGAGCTGATCCAGCGCCTGGGGCTCCATGTCGACAGAGCCATCGCGACCTGCCTCTACACCGCGCTGGTGACCGACACCGGGTCCTTCCGCTACAGCTCGACCACCCCGGCCGTGCACGCCCTGGCCGGGCGGCTGCTCGACGCGGGCCTCAACCCCGACGCCATCGCCCGCGAACTGTGGGACCGCTCTCCGTTCGGCTACCTGCGTGTTCTCGGCGCGGCGCTGTCCAGGGCCGAACTCGACCGGTCGGCCGTGAAGGGGGCGGGCCTGGTCTGGACGACCGTGACCCGGCAGGATCGGGTCCTCAACGCCCTGCCCTACGACGAGGTCGAAGGGGTCATCGACGTCCTGCGCAAAGTCGACGACGCCGAGGTGGCCGTGGTCTTCAAGGAAGACGACGAAGGCGCCTGGAACGTCTCGACCCGATCGAAGGGCACGGTCGACGTGGGCCGTGCCTGCACCGCTCTGGGGGGTGGCGGGCACCCCGGCGCGGCCGGGTTCTCCTCCCGCGAGACCCCCGAAGAGACCGTCGCCCGCCTCACGGAGCTGCTCGCGTGACCAGACGCCCCCCGCCCCCGAGCGGAATCATCATCATCGACAAGCCCTCGGGCTGGACCTCCCACGATGTCGTGGCCAAGATGCGCGGCATCGCCGGCACCCGCAAGGTCGGCCACGCCGGCACCCTCGACCCGATGGCCACCGGCGTGCTGGTGGTCGGGGTCGAGAAGGCGACCCGCCTGCTGGGCCACCTGGCGCTGACCGAGAAGGTCTACGAGGCCACGATGCGCCTCGGCGTCTCCACGAACACCGACGACGCCGAGGGCGAGGAGATCGGCCGGACCTCCGCATCGAAGGTCACCGAGGAAGACGTCCACAAGGGCATCGAGGCCCTCACCGGGCTGATCATGCAGGTCCCACCGCAGGTCAGCGCGATCAAGGTGAACGGTGAGCGGGCCTACAAGCTGGCCCGGCAGGGCGAAGAGGTGGAGCTCCAGGCGCGGCCGATCACGGTCCACGCCTTCGAGGTCACCTCTGTGGTCCTGGGCGAACACGTCGACGTGGAAGCCGTCATCACCTGCTCTTCCGGTACGTACATCCGCTCCCTCGCCAGGGATCTGGGCGCCGGTCTGGGGGTCGGCGGGCACCTCACGGCGCTCCGGCGGACCCGCGTCGGGCCCTATCCGGTGGAGCGGGCGCGGACCCTGGACCAGCTCCAGAAGGACTGCGTCATCCTGCCCATCGCCGACGCCGTCACCCAGGCCTTCCCCCGCAGGGACGTCACCGAGGACGAGGCGCGGCTGGTCTCCCACGGCGGTCGCCTGACGGCGGCCGGGCTGGGGGAGGGGCCGATCGGGGTGTTCGCCCCCGGCGGCGAGCTCCTGGCGCTGGTCGAGGAGAAGGGCGGGACGGCCAAGCCGCTCGCCGTCTTCGTGTCCTGACGGGGTCTTTTTTCTTCCGTTACGGCTCCCGCCTACCCCGGCACCGCCCGCCGCTCCCGGTTGGCGCCGTATCCGGCGCCAACCGGCCGAGCGCGGCAGGGGCGGTCACAGGGCGATCCGCTGCAGGGTCTCCCCTTTCGCACCGGTGAAGACGAGGCTCCGCATGGCGGCTCCCGGGGGATACTCGACGGACCAGAGCCCGATCCCCGGACTGACGCCCCGGGTGAGGACGCCGGGAACCTTCCGTCCATCCCTGGTGACAGCCGTCACCGCGTGCACGGCGTCCTTGGCCACCCCGAACCAGACGTCCACGCGGCGAAGCTTGCCCTGCGTGCGGGCGAACTCCTTGGCGGGGATGGGCCTGAATCCGGAGCAGGAACTACCGTTCGGCCCGATCTCGCACAGGAAGAGCTGGTTCTTGACGGGCGCGTCGCTCACCCACATCAGCAGCGGCGGCACATAGGCGATCTTCCCCTTCGGCGGGGTCTGCTTCTTCCTCTCCGCGAATCCCTCATAGGTGGGCCACGGCGTGGCGGAAGGTGTGGCGGAAGGGGTTACCGAGGGCGTGGCGGATACGGCGACGTCGTCCTTCCGCACCCACGGGTGGACCATCCCGGCCGCGACGACGGCCGTGATCACGGCTGTGGTCCCGGCGACGGCGGCCCGGCGACGTCCGCGCACGGCACGTCCCGCCGCCATGGCCCGGTTCACGTCCACCGTGGTGGGCGGCTGCTCTTGCGTGGCCAGCGAGCCGAACATCTGCTTGGCGTCCATCAGCGGTCCTCCGTGGGTGCGAGACGGGACTTCGGCGTGTCGAGCATCGAACGCAGGGTGGCGAGACCGTCGGAGGTCTGGCTCTTGACGGTTCCGGTGGAGCAGCCGAGCGCCTGGGCGGTCTGTTCCACGCTCAGGTCGCAGTGGAAGCGGAGCACGAGGGTGGCGCGCTGGCGCGGAGGGACGGCGGCGAGGGCTCGGTTGACGTCCATCGCCAGGTCCCGGTCGCCGGATTCGACCGGGACCTGGTGGGATATCGCGGACGTCAGGCGTACCCGGGAGAACCAGCCCCCTCGCTGTTCGGCGAGGAAGACCCGGATCAGCATCACCCGTACGTAGGCGTCGAGATCATCGGCGGCCCGCGCCTGGCGCCATTTGACGTAGAGCCGCGTTATCGCCGTCTGCACCAGGTCATCGGCGCGGTGCCAGTCCTGGCACAGCGGATAGGCGATCTTCCGTAACCAGGACAACCGGCCAGTCACGTAGGCGGTGTATTCCTCGTCAGGGCTCATGGGTCTCCCGGGTCGGTGGCTTCACACTCTTGGAGATGCTTCCGGCCCGCGGTCCGGTTGGGTGGAGCCCTCGCCGTCTTCGCGTCCTGACGTGTGTGGGACGCTTAGGGCTACTTCGCTTATCGCCTGTTGGGGGTCGACGTGCGCGGCTGGCTCGGACTTGACGACGTGCCTTCGGACTGGGGCCGGTCCGTTGTCACGATCGGGGTGTTCGACGGCGTTCACCGGGGTCACCAGACGCTGGTGCGCCAGGCCGTCGATCTCGCCCGGGAGCTCGGGGTCGCCTCGGTCGCGGTGACCTTCGACCCGCACCCCGACGAGGTGGTGCGGCCCGGCAGCCACCCGTCGCAGCTGTCCACCCCCCATCGGCGCATCGAGCTGCTCGGCGCCCTCGGGGTCGACGCTGTCCTGATCCTGCCGTTCACGCTGGAGTTCTCGCGCACCTCGCCCGAGGAGTTCGTGCAGATCGCCCTGGTCGACCGGCTGCACGCCGCCGGGGTCGTGGTGGGGGAGAACTTCCGGTTCGGCCACAAGGCCGCCGGCAACCTGGCCACCCTGCGCGAACTGGGCGAGAAGTACGACTTCGTCGCCGTCGGCGTGCCTCTGGTGAGCAGCCTTGAGGACATCACGTCCTCGCTGATCCGCCAGCACCTGATCGACGGCGACGTCGCGGCCGCAGCCGACGAGCTGGGCCGCCTCCACCGGGTCGAGGGCGTGGTGGTCCGTGGTCACCAGCGCGGCCGGGCCCTCGGGTTCCCGACGGCCAACGTCGAGTCGGCGCCCCACACGGCCATCCCGGCCGACGGCGTCTACGCCGGCTGGCTCGAGTCGCCCGCCGAGCGCTGGCCCGCCGCGATCTCCATCGGTACCAACCCCACCTTCGAGGGCGTCACCCGGACCGTCGAGGCCTACGCCCTCGACCGCGACGATCTCGATCTCTACGGCCTCCATGTAGGGGTCGACTTTCTGTTTCGGCTGCGCGACACCCTGAAATTCGACTCGGTCGAGGCTCTGATCGAACAGATGCGCGCCGACGTCGACGAGGCCCGGCGACTGACCGTCTCGGCTGGTTAACGGGCGGTGGTACCTTTGAATGTCGGCTGAGCAATCACCGGCTTCTCGTCACGGCGACTGTAGGCACGCACGGTCGTTCGCGGGATTTGGAACCATTTTGCGCGTGCCCATGGAACAAAGGAGAAGCAGTGTCGCTCGACACCGCCACGACCAAGGCCATCGTCGTTGAATACGGCGCGACCGAGGGCGACACCGGGTCCCCCGAGGTGCAGATCGCTCTGCTGAGCAAGCGCATCAGCGACCTGACCGAGCACCTCAAGACCCACAAGCACGACCACCACAGCCGTCGCGGCCTGCTGCTGCTCGTCGGCCGCCGTCGCCGTCTGCTCAAGTACCTGCAGGCGAAGGACATCACCCGCTACCGCACGCTGATCGAGCGGCTGGGTCTGCGCCGATAACGCGCCTGAAGGGGGCGGCGAGGGCTTCGCCGCTCCCTTCCATGTAATGACAACCGAATAAAGAACCACACCCGTGAACCCAGTGCCCCGCGTCCATCCCGCGGAAAAAGAGGGCCGGTCCTCGGTAGTGGCCCCCGGTCGACGCGACCGGGCGCTTCGATCGAAGACCGGCGCCGCACCTCCGGGGAGCCGGCGAAACACCAGAAGGACGTGGGGTGACCGACCCGACCAAGGAGGTCCCCCGTGGAGGGTGTCCACAGCTCAGAAGCCGTTATCGATAACGGCTCCTTCGGCACGCGTACGATCCGGTTTGAGACCGGTCGTCTCGCGCAGCAGGCGGCAGGATCCGCCGTCGTCTATCTCGACGACGAGACGATGATTCTTTCGGCGACCACCGCCTCGAAGAACCCCAAGGAAAACCTCGACTTCTTCCCGCTGACGGTCGACGTCGAGGAGCGCATGTACGCCGCGGGCCGCATTCCCGGCTCGTTCTTCCGCCGTGAGGGCCGTCCGTCCGAAGACGCGGTCCTGACCTGCCGACTGATCGACCGGCCGCTGCGTCCGTCGTTCGTCAAGGGTCTGCGCAACGAGATCCAGGTCGTCGCCACCGTGCTGGCGCTCCAGCCGGAGCACCTCTACGACGTCGTCGCGATCAACGCCGCCAGCCTCTCGACCCAGCTCGCCGGGCTGCCCTTCTCGGGCCCCATCGGCGGCGTCCGGGTCGCGCTGATCAGCGGCCAGTGGGTGGCGTTCCCGACCCACACCGAGCTCGAGGGCGCGACCTTCGACATGGTCGTGGCCGGTCGCGTGCTCGCCGACGGCGATGTCGCGATCATGATGGTCGAGGCCGAGTCGACGCGTGACACGCTGAAGCTGGTCGCCGAGGGCGCCGTGGCTCCCACCGAGGAGACCATCGCCCAGGGTCTCGACGCGGCCAAGCCGTTCATCAAGGTCCTGTGCGAGGCGCAGTCGCAGATCGCCCGGGTCGCCGCCAAGGAGACCCGCGAGTTCCCGCTCTTCCTCGACTACCAGGAAGACGCCCTGCAGGCCGTCGAGGGCGCCGTGCGCTCCGAGCTGGCCGCCGCCCTCACCATCGCGGGCAAGCAGGAGCGCGAGACCGAGATCGACCGGGTCAAGGGCCTGGTCGGCGAGAAGCTGCTGGCCACCTTCGAGGGCCGCGAGAAGGAACTGTCGGCCGCCTACCGCAGCCTGACCAAGAAGCTCATGCGCGAGCGCGTCATCAGCGAGGGCATCCGCATCGACGGCCGCGGCCCGAAGGACATCCGGCAGCTCAGCGCCGAGGTCCACGTCGTGCCCCGTGTCCACGGCTCGGCCCTGTTCGAGCGCGGCGAGACCCAGATCCTGGGCATCACCACGCTGAACATGCTCCGCATGGAGCAGATGATCGACACGCTCAACCCCGAGCGCACCAAGCGCTACATGCACAACTACAACTTCCCGCCCTACTCGACCGGTGAGACCGGCCGCGTGGGCTCGCCCAAGCGCCGCGAGATCGGTCACGGCGCGCTGGCCGAGCGGGCGCTCCTCCCGGTTCTCCCGAGCCGCGAGGAGTTCCCCTACGCCATCCGCCAGGTCTCCGAGGCCCTCAGCTCCAACGGGTCGACCTCGATGGGCTCGGTCTGCGCGTCCACGATGGCGCTGCTCGACGCCGGTGTGCCGCTGCGCGAGATGGTGGCCGGCATCGCGATGGGCCTGATCGGTGAGGGCGACACGTTCGTCACCCTGACCGACATCCTGGGCGCCGAAGACGCCATGGGCGACATGGACTTCAAGGTCGCCGGCACCAAGGACGTCATCACCGCCCTGCAGCTCGACACCAAGCTCGACGGCATTCCCGCGTCGGTCCTGGCCGCCGCGCTCAAGCAGGCGCGTGGCGCCCGCCTGGCCATCCTCGACGTGATGCAGGAGGCGATCGACTCTCCGGCGGAGATGAACCCGACCGCGCCGCGCATCATCACGATCAAGGTCCCCGTAGACAAGATCGGCGAAGTCATCGGCCCGAAGGGCAAGATGATCAACCAGATCCAGGACGACACGGGCGCCGAGATCACCATCGAGGACGACGGCACGATCTACATCGGCGCCACCGACGGCCCCTCGGCCGAGGCGGCCCGGAGCGCGATCAACGCCATCGCCAACCCGCACATGCCGGAGGTCGGCGAGCGCTACCTGGGCACGGTCGTCAAGATCGCCGCCTTCGGTGCCTTCGTCAGCCTGATGCCCGGCAAGGACGGTCTCCTCCACGTCTCCCAGATCCGCAAGCTGCACGGCGGCAAGCGCATCGAGAACGTGGAAGACGTGATGGGCGTCGGCGAGAAGGTCCAGGTGGAGATCGCCGAGATCGACTCGCGTGGCAAGCTGTCCCTGGTTCCGGTCGAGGTCGTGGAGAAGGAAGCGGCCGACAAGGCCGCCCGCGTCGAGTCCGGTGAGCCCGAGCCGGCGGCCGCCGCGGCCGATTCGTCCGACGACGCCCGTGGCGACGACGACGAGCCCCGCCGCCGCCGCACCCGCAGCCGTTCCGGACGGGACGACCGCAACTCGTGATAACGACAACGCTGTTCCCCGGAAAGGACGGTGCGGGCGTCATCCGCCGCACCGTCCTGCCCGGTGGGCTCCGCGTGGTGACCGAGACGATGCCGACCGTGCGCTCCGTCGCGGTCGGCGCGTGGGTCGGCATCGGCTCACGTGACGAGGACCCCGAGCACACCGGCGCCACCCACTTCCTCGAACACCTGCTGTTCAAGGGCACTCCCACGCGCGACGCGATGGAGATCTCCGCGTCGATCGAGGGCATCGGCGGCGAGATCAACGCGTTCACCGCCAAGGAGTACACCTGCTACTACGCGCGGGTCCTCGACGAGGATCTGCCGCTGGCGATCGACGTGCTGGCCGACGTGGTCACCTCGTCCCTGATCACGCCTGACGACGTCGAGTCGGAGCGCGGCGTGATCCTGGAGGAGATCGCCATGCACGACGACGACCCCTCCGACGTGGTCCACGAGGCGTTCTCCGAGGAGCTCTACGGCGACACGCCGATCGGGCGCCCGATCCTCGGCAACGAGGACACGATCAACGCCCTCACGCGTGACCGCATCCACGAGTACTACCAGCGCTTCTACCTGCCCACCCACACCGTGATCTCGGTCGCGGGCAACGTGTCCCACGAACACGTGGTGGAACTGGTCGCCCGCGCCTACGAGCGCGCCGGGGCCCTGGGCGGCGACGCCGCGCCGATCCCGCCCCGCGTGGGCGGCGTCGGGCTACCCGCCCACCAGGGCGTGAAGGTCGTCGACCGGCCGACCGAGCAGGCCAACCTCGTGCTGGGCACCACCGGCGTGAGCCGTACCGACGAACGCAGGTTCGCCCTCGGGGTCCTGAACGCGGCGCTGGGCGGCGGCATGTCATCGCGCCTGTTCCAGGAGATCCGGGAGAAGCGCGGCCTGGCCTACAGCGCCTACAGCTACACCTCGCAGTACGCCGACACCGGCCAGTTCGGGGTGTACGTCGGCTGCCTGCCCGCCAAGATCGACGACGTCCTCAAGATCTGCCGCGACGAGATCGCCCGCGTGGTCTCCGACGGCTTCACCGAGGAGGAGATCGTCCGCGGCAAGGGCCAGATGCGCGGCGGCCTCGTGCTGGGCCTGGAGGACACCGGCTCCCGCATGTCGAGAATCGGCAAGAGCGAGCTCGTCTACGACCGGCTGATGTCCGTCGACGAGGTCCTGGAGCGCATCGACGCCGTCACGGCCGACCAAATCACCGAGATCGCGTCCGAC
Organism: Herbidospora mongoliensis; assembly: GCF_001570545.1. GTDB lineage: Bacteria > Actinomycetota > Actinomycetes > Streptosporangiales > Streptosporangiaceae > Herbidospora > Herbidospora mongoliensis. Next base: position 122,582 of record NZ_BBXD01000012.1, read on the forward strand.
GTGCTGACCCGCCCCCTCACCCTGGCCGTGATCGGCCCGTTCGAGGGCAAGGACTTCACCGCGGCGGTGAGCTGACCTGAGGGCCGCGCTAGCCTGAGCACGTGATCAAAGTAGGTGTGCTGGGCGCGCGCGGCCGCGTCGGGGTGGAAGTGTGCAAGGCCGTCCACGCGGCCGAAGACCTGGAGCTCGTGGGCGCCGTCGACAAGGACGACGCCCTCGACCCGATCGCGACCGCCGACGTGGTGGTCGACTTCACCCACCCCGACGTGGTGATGGGCAACCTCCGGTGGTGCATCGAACGCGGCGTCCACCCGGTCGTCGGCACGACCGGCTTCGACCCCACCCGGCTCGACGAGGTCCGGGCCCTCCTGGCCGCCAACCCCGGCACCAACGCGCTGATCGCGCCGAACTTCGGCATCGCGGCGGTGCTGATGATGCACTTCGCCCAGCAGGCGGCCCGCTTCTTCGAGTCCGTCGAGATCATGGAACTCCACCACCCGAACAAGGCCGACGCCCCTTCGGGCACCGCCCGACGGACTGCCGAACTGGTGGCCGCCGCCCGCGCCGAGGCCGGGCTCGGTCCTATGCCGGATGCGACCTCGCAGGAGCTTCCCGGGGCGCGGGGGGCGAACGTCGACGGGGTTCATGTGCACGCGGTGCGGCTGGCCGGGCTGATCGCCCACCAGGAGGTCATCCTGGGCGGCGACGGCGAGATCCTGACGATCCGCCACGACACCATGAACCGGGCCTCGTTCACGCCTGGCGTGCTGCTGGGGGTCCGCCGGGTGCGCGATCTGCCTGCTGGGCTGACCGTCGGTCTGGACGCGCTGCTCGACCTGTGAGCGCTTTTCCTGGGTACAGGAAAGTCATGAACTGCCCCTTCTGCGATCTCATCGCCGGTGGTGTCGCAACCTGCCACGGCAGCGTCGCGGTCATCCCGGACGCCTTCCCGGTGACCGAGGGGCACACCATGATCACCCCGGTTCGCCACGTCGCCGACATCTTCGAGCTGACCGGGCGGGAGGTGGCCGATGTCCACCGGCTGCTGCGGGACCTCCGCGAGCAACTCCGGCGCGGAGACTCGGCCATCGAGGGGTTCAACATCGGGGTCAACTGCGGAACGTCGGCTGGGCAGACCGTGCCGCACGCACATGTGCACCTCATCCCGAGGCGGCCGGGTGACACTCCGCATCCGGAGGGTGGGGTGCGCGGGGTGATCCCGGGGCGGATGCGCTGGGAGGCCGTCGCCGACGCGGCGGCAGAGTAGTCAGCGCCCCCAGACACGACGGACGAGGAAGCCGAGAAACGCCAGCAAGGCGGTGGCTGCAACGTTCCCGCCGACCGAACCCAACGGGCCCTCCTCGCCTTGGGCCCATCCCCAGAGCGAGAGCCCCGCGAGCCCGGCGGCGGCGGTCAGCCCGGTCCAGGAGAGAGCCTGCACCCAGTTGCGCAGCCGGGGCCCCCGCCGCAGCGCGGGCGGCTGCGGCAGCGGAACGCCGGCGAGCGCACTCTGCACCTGCCACAAGGTGTCCATGAGGATGCCGTACGTCCGGGTGGAGCGTTTCCTCGGCTGTCGGTAGGAGTAGACATAGCCCTCTTTGGTCTTCAGCGCCTCAAGGATGTCTCTCAGCAGCGACTGCAGTCTATGGTCTGAGGTGAGCAGGGCGGGGTTGTGCCGCGCCGCACAACAGAGCAGGTAGAGCTGCCACGGGACACCGACCTCCTCATGGTGATTGACCAGCGGGAACTCATGGAAGGACTCGGCCCGCACGGAGGGGTCGAGCTGGGTCAGGAACTCGGTGAGGAGATCGTCCGCGCCGGGAACGGTCCCAGGCAGTTCAAGCAAAACGAGCAGGCTCAGCACTCGTACAGGCAGATCTGAGTCCGGGTCCGTGGCCACTTCGCGGATCAGTGCGACGTCCTTCGGATCCGTGTGCAGGCCGGCGGCGTTCCGGGCGCGCACCACCGCGGCCGTGGCCACCTGGTCGACGTTCTGTCTGGCGAGATCGCCCGGCCAGCCCCCCGACGGGTTGCGGGCGATCTCGATGCGCTCGACCAGCTTTCGGCTCAGCCGATCTCTGCCGTCTGCCAGAGGGGCCGCCGACAGGGCGTAGAGCAGGTCGGCGCACTTGAAGGCGGTCCGCACCTCGGCTACCAACCGTGCCTGCAGCGCCGCCTTCTCACCGGGACCTCGGACCAGCCGCCGCTCGGCCTTCTCACGATGGCCGAGGTAGCGGAGGATGCCGGTGATGTGCTCGTTCCTGTCGTCGTCCGGGTTGGCTCTGGAGAGGGCCAGGAGGGCGGCGGAGGTGCCGTAAAGCCCACGCTGGTTCATGCTGTCGGGGTTGAGGAACTGCCCGGCGGCATAGTCTCCGGGCAGGAGGCCGACCGCCTGCTTGCCGGTCTTGAGGAGGTCGCGGAATTCGCCCTCTATGGCGGCCATGCCCGCGATGAGCCCATCCCGGGTGATTTGCATCACCATGTGGATGAAAAGAATGAATTGATGGTTCGCATGGTGTTTGTGCCGTCTTCCGTGACCAGGTAGTCCCAATGATCTGGCTTCCCTAGTATTTTGGCCCACTCGCGGCGGTAGTACTGACTTCTACCGATGTCCTGACCGACATGACATGGTCCTTTGTGGTGGCCCAATAACAGGTATGGAGCTCCGTCCATTTGGCCGTCGGACAAAGCCGAGGCCAGGTCGGGAAACGTTCGACAGGCCGGTGGCCTGGGCAGATCGTGGAAGCCTGGCACGATGTGCAGGTGGGCGTGCTCGATGCAGGCCGACCTTGGCAGCGTGTTTTCGGTCGAAGGTCCGCCATGTTCCCAATAGGTAAGGTCTCCGTGGCGACGTACCAGAAAATCGAGAACCTCAGCCACGAACTCGCGGAAGTCGCGTTCACTTCGGTCACTGGCGACAGCGGTTCGCAAACTGTGCACATGTCGAATAGGCGCTAATAACAGATAGCCGGGCGACAGGCCACCCATTCCGGGCAGCACCACCCCGCAGCGTGGGTCGAGCCACAAGGGCCGGTCGGTCCAGGGGATGTCGTCCGCCCCTGCGGCCGACCGGCACAGGAAGCAGTCAGCGATCATGCAGCAGCCCCGTGACCAGTTCGTAGAGGACCGGGCCGAACCCGGCGATGCCCTGGTCGCTGCTCTCGACCGTAGGGCGGGAGATGAAGGTGGAGTTATCGACGATCAGGTCGAACAGCCCCGGATCGGGCCCGAACCGCACCCCGTGGACCCGGCGGAAGTGCCGCACCGAGAACGCGTCCTTCGCCGCGATCTCCCGGCGCGTCAGTGGGGACGCGCGCGCTCCCGAACGTATTCGGCTGACCTGGGCCTTGGCCACCCGGGAGGGGAAACTGGACTCCAGCCAGACCCGGACGGCCCCCGGATGCGCGCACAACCAGGGCTGCAACCAGGCATCGACCACCACAGGCGAATCGGTGGTCGCGATGGCGCTGCCCATGAGCCGGTCCATCTCCCGGTCGACGTCGGTGTCGGCCGCCCGTAGCCGGTCGCCCTCCGGCAGCCATTCCTCGGCCACCGAACCCGACTCGGGCAATATTTGCCTTCTGATCGCCGACATTCCGAGGTATTTCCATTCCAGCATTTCGGCTAGGAGTCTGGAATGCGTGGTTTTACCTGCAGCGGTGAATCCGGAGACGATGACCATTGCGGGCGGCGCCACCTCGGCGGCCTCATCCCGAAAGGGCCAGGATGAAATCGGGAAGACGCTCCATAGTGGGGCGCTGGGACTTTATGACGGCCAGTCTCGGCAACTGGTCGAACGGGTACCAGGCCAGTTCGTCGAGGAAGTCGCCCGGCGCGCGATGGGGCTTCCCAGGCTCCCCCATGACGTTGCAGAGCCGCGAGACCGCGATGACGCGCACGGACGCCCGCCCGACCATCATCTGCCAGTCCCACATGTCGACGATGGTGGGCTTCGGCACGACGTGGAAGCCCGTCTCCTCTCTCACCTCACGGGTGATCTGGTCGTCGAGCGGTTCCAGGACGGTCTTGAGGCGCCCGCCGGGCAGTTCCCACAGACCGGGATTGTGCGGGTCGGCGGCCGATTTCCGCACCAACAGGATGCGATCGTGATCGACGATCACGGCCTTCTGAGCGAATGTCAGTTGAGGCATACTCTTCTCTCAGGTTAAGGGAATTGTCTCCACTATCGCGGAGCCGGCTTAACCTGTCGAGCAATACCTGATTATGCGTGCCCAATAATGGATTTACGCGAGTGCAAGGCCCACTGCGAACAACACGCCGAAAGCGATTTGCAGCCGGCCGGTCTGCTGAAGGGTGGCGATGAGCGCGCGCCCCTGGAGGCCGCCCAAGACCTCGCGGACCGGCGGCACGGCCAGCGGGAGCGCCAGCAGCCCCAGCGCCGCGAACGGGCGGACGAACAGCAGCGGCAGCACACACGCGAACGGGACCAGCAGGCAGGCCGCGTAGAGGACCCGGGTCCTGCGGTCGCCGAGGACCACCGCGAGGGTGCGTTTCCCGGCGGGTTCGTCGGTCTGGATGTCGCGCAGGTTGTTCACCACGAGCAGCGCCATGGCCAGCAGGCCGACCGGGACGGCCACCCACACCGACAGCCACGACCACCCGGTCTGCACATAGGCCGTGCCGATGACGGCGACCAGGCCGAAGAAGAAGAACACCGACAACTCGCCGAGCGCGCGGTAGCCGTAGGGCCGCGAACCGCCCGTGTAGAACCAGGCCGCCAGGATCGACAGCGCGCCGAACGCGAGCATCCACCAGGCCGAGGTCGCCACCACGAGCGCCAGCCCGACCACTGCGGCGGCGGCGAAACAGCCGAGCGCCGCGGTGAGGACCGCCTTGGGGGTGGCCGCCTTCGAGCCGACCAGGCGCATCGGTCCGACGCGGCCGTCGTCGGTGCCGCGCACGCCGTCGCTGTAGTCGTTGGCGTAGTTGACGCCCACCTGGAGGACCAGCGCCACGAAGAGGGCGGCCAGGGCGGCCCACCAGACGAAGGATCCGTCACCGATGGCGACGCCGGTGCCGGCCGCGACCGGGACGACCGCGGCGGGGAGAGTGCGGGGGCGCGCGCCGGCGACCCATTGAGCGGGGGTGGTCACGAGCGTGAGATGTCCGTGGTCATGCGGACCATCCGGATCGGGCGGCCCATGTCGAGCACCCGCTCGGCCATGTCTTCGCCCCAGCCGGCCGACTCGAGGAACCCGAGCATCGCGTAGTTCTCCGCGAACACCCAGGTCACCACCGAGGAGTAGTTGTCGTCGCGCAGGTGGTCGACGGTCGCGTTGAGCAGCCGGCTGCCGTGACCGCGCCGGATGTGATTGGGGTCGACCAGTAGCGTGAGCAGTTCGGCGGTGAAGCCGGGGTGCAGATCAGGGTCTTCCGCGGGGCCGTGGGAGGCGAGCCCGACGACCCGGTCGCTGGCCCGCTCGTTGGCCGTCGGCAGCGCCGCGAGCACGCCGCCCGGACCGAGCGCGCGCCATTCTTCGGTGTCGGGAACGACACGTTCCACGGCGACGAGAACCCGGTGCCGAGGGGAGGGAGGCGACATGATCGCCTCGTCCCACTGACGCCGCCACATCTTCTCGGCGGCGGGGCCGGTCATCTGCTGCAGCGGGCCGGGGGGCAGGAAGTCGCGGTAACCGTGCTTCCACGCCCTGATCTGGGTGCTCGTCACCGCGTCGACATCTTCGAGACGGGCAGGTCTGACACCCATTTAGCCGGCTCCTTTCTGTGCCAATGACACCGTACTGGTCAGGCGGGCATCTCCGGACCTTCAGCCTGACGCCGTGCCCTATATGTCCGAGTTTTCGTGCGATTTCCACACACGCGCATCGAGCACCACGCGCGCGAGCGGTTCTTCGACGCGTCGATGAAGGCCACCTGGCAGGTGCTCTCGACGCACACCTTAAGGCGTGGCCACGTGCCGTCGGCGTGCGCCGCAGCGATCATCGCGACGAGTCCCGCGAGACCGCGATGTGGCGTGTCGCCCGCCGGCACGAGCCTGGGCATCCCGCCGTCGATGGTGACGCGCAGCGGGATAGCGGCCAGCGCCGTCTCCAGAGGTTCAGGGGTCGTGTACGTCACCGCGTCGTGGTTGTGCCGCAGACTCGCCCTCAGACCTTCGCGCAGGTCTCTCGCCAGTGCGAGATCGTCTTCGGCGGGTTCGAGGCCGTGGCTCTTCAGCCAGTCGGACAACGCGTGGTCGGACGTGAGGTCGTCGGTATCGGTCTCGACGTCGTAGGTGTTGACGAAGTCGCGCAGCAGTTCAGCCGGACCGGACACGGTGATCACCTCTTCCGGGGCACTCTAGCCGGGAATAAACAGACACCCTCATAACGCTTTAGCTGGTGTCGAGATTCCATTGAGGAGAACACCATGCACGTCAGCTACCTCGCCTACCTGGCCTTCCAGCAGAAGAAGCGCCGGGAGCGCCTGTCCCCGGTCCCCCGTAAGCCCGCGCGAGGCGAATGACCCCCTCGGCCAACTCGGCCCGATGAGACGCGGCCGTATGAGTGAGCCGCAGCCACGGCCCCGGTGGCTCGGCGGCGTGATAGATCGTCCCGGGGCTGACCAGCACGCCCGCCCGCTGGGCGCGTTCGACGAGAGCCGATTCGTCCAGCGCGGGCGGCAGCCGTACCCACACATGAAGCCCTCCCTTCGGCACCAGTTCGGTCTGGACCTCCGGAAGATGGCGGTGCAGGCTCTCCAGCAGGATGTGACGCCGCTCGTCGATCTCCGCCGCGACGGCCGCCCGGTGACGACGCCAGGCCGGCGCGGAGACGAACTCCAGCGCCGTCTCCTGCAGCGGCCGGGCGACGAAGAACGACTCGACGATCTGCGCGGCCCGTAGCCGGGCGGCGGCGGGCCCCCTGGCGATCAGCCCCGCTACCCGGAGGCTCGGGGCCGTGATCTTGCTGAGCGACAGGACGTGGACGACCGTGCCATGCGTGTCGAGCGCCACCAGCGGAGGCGGCGGGGGAGTGGTGGCGAGATACCGGGCGAAGTCGTCTTCGACGACGAACGCGTTGGCCGCCCTGGCGATGTCGAGGACCTGCCGGCGTCGCTCCAGCGACTGGGTCGCGCCGGTCGGGTTCTGCAGGGTCGGCTGGCAGTAGAAGACCCTGGCCCTCGTCCGCGCGAACGCCTCCGCGAGGTGGTCGGGGCGGACTCCCTGTTCGTCCGCCGGTACGGGGACGATGCGCAGCCCCGCGGTCCGCGCGGTGGCCAGCGCGCCGGGGTAGGTCGGGGTTTCGACCAGCAGCGGGTCGCCCGGCGCGGCCAGGGCGCGGAAGGCGTGGGTGAGTGCCGCCTGGCCGCCGCTGACGATCAGGACGTCGTTCTGCGTGGTCTCCGTCTCGCCGGCGAACCAGGTGCGCAGCTCGGGGATGCCCGAACGTGGGGGCATCGACCAGGCGTCCGGCCTTTTGACCGCTCTGATGGCGGCGGCGCTGAGTTCCTTGGTCGGTCTGAGCACGGGGTTGAGATAGCCGCCGGTCAGCGGGATCACGCCGTCCGCGGGCTGCTGGAGGATCGACGTGAGCGGCGCCTCGTCGATGACCCGGTCGCTCAGGGCGACGGTCTGCCAGGAGGGGTCCGTCTCATGGCGTCGCGGGGGGCTCGCGACGAACGCGCCCGCACCAGGACGGGTGACGACGACGCCCTCGGCCACCAGCTTGGCGATGGCCTTGGAGACGGTGCCGGGGGAGACGCTGTGGGCTTGGACGATCTCCCGGCTGGAGGGGAGCCGGTCACCTGGGCGGAGGGCTGCTGCGCGGGCCCGCAGGGTATCGGCCAGACGAGCGATACTGCTATCGTCGATCATGAGGAGTAAGGATAGCGCTACTGACCCGATCGGCGTAGTGGATGACAGGGCCCTGGCTGAGGATCGGAAGCTGAGAACTGCTTTCCATCATCCAGAGGCGGTTGGTAGCGCTGCTGAGGGTGAAGCGGATGATCGCCCAGGATCTGTGGCGGGCGGGGCAGCTTCCATCGTCGATGACCGAGGCTCTTCCGTCGTAGCGGATGCCACGGAGCTTTCCGGAGGTCGGCCGGGCACTCCGGGATCTCCGAAAAGCGCTGTAGCGGTTGTGACGGATAACGGAGATTCCGACGTTCTCGCTGATTCGGCAGGCACTACGGGGAGCCCTGGATCCCCGAAAGATGCTTCCGCTGCGGATCCTCCTCAGGAGGTCGCCGCGGCGAGGTCGCGGGCTCGCATCGGGACGGCGCTCGCCGCCGTCGGCGTGCTCGCCTTCTCCGGCTCGTTTCCCGCCACCGTGTACGCCATGCGCGGCCTCGACCCCTTCCTGGTCTCCATCGGCCGAGCGGTACTCGCCCTGGTCGTGGCGGTCGGCTTCCTGCTGATCGCCCGCGCACCGCTGCTCCCGCCCCGCCGTGACCTGTGGTCCTACGTGGTCATCGCCGTCGGCGTGGTCTTCGGGTTCCCCGTGTTCAGCGGCCTGGCCCTGCACGGAGGCGCGTCCGCGTCCCACTCCGCCGTCGTCATCGGCCTGCTACCGGCCGCGACCGCGGTCTTCGCGGTCCTGCGCGCGGGCGAACGCCCCCGGATCGTCTTCTGGATCGCGTCAGCCCTGGGGGCGCTCTCGATCACCGTGTTCACCCTCGCCCGCGGCGGCGGCCACGTCACCCCGGCCGACCTGCTGCTCGTCCTCGCCCTGGTCTCCGCCGCCGTCGGCTACACCGAAGGCGCCCGGCTGACCCGCACCACCCCCGGCTGGCGCGTCGTCTCCTACGCCCTCGTCGTGGCCGCCCCGCTGACCGTCCCGATCACCGTGTGGCTGGCGATGACGACAGAGGTCACCCTCGACGGGGAGTCGGTCTCCGGTCTCCTGTACGTCGGCCTCGTGTCCATGTACCTGGGCTTCATCCCCTGGTACGCGGGCCTCGCCCAGGGCGGCATCGCCCGAGCCGGCCAGACCCAGTTGGCCCAGCCGCTGCTCACTTTGGCCTGGGCGTGGTTACTGCTCAGCGAGCCGTTCGACCCGTGGATGATCGTGGCGGCGGCAGCCGTGCTGATCTGCGTCGCCGCGACCCAACGCTCCAGGGCCAGATGACGAGACGCTCGTACCGTGTTTTCTGCCGCCTCACCGGCTAGGTGTCTACTGCCCTGTGAGGAGGGTGTCGAAGGCGAGACCGCCTGGGGAAGCCCTCCGATGGTCCGAGAGCGGAAAGGCCTTGCAACTTGAGCCAGTTCGGTAATGCTGCGGACCTCCTCGCCGGTCTCGATGACGACCGTCGGGCCGATGGCGAGGCCGCCGGACGCGGCGGCGTGGTCCGCGAATCGTCAGCGGACGGCGCTGAGTGCCGAATCGTCTACAGCCGCTGCGCAGAGGAAGAGGTCGACGAGGTCATCGCCGCGGAGGTCGCCCTGGCCCGATCCGGCGGCTACACGCTGGAGTGGAAGACCTACGGACACGACGAGCCATCCGATCTGGGCGCTCGCCTGGTCGCGGCCGGTTTCGCACCCGAGGCCCCGGAAAGCGTCCTCGCGCTGAGGCTTGACGACACAGCCCTCACCGCCTTCGACCCCACCGGCTTCGACGTCAGGCGTATCGCCGACCCGCGAGGTCTGGCCGATTACGCGGCCATCTCCCGGGAGATCGGCCGGCGGAACGCGGAGGAGGAGAGGGAACGGCTCGCGCGCATCCTGCGTGAGACACCCGGGGCGATGAGTGTCCACGTCGCCTACGTCGACGGCGAGCCGGTCGCGGCGGGACGTGTCTACTTCAAGGAAGGCAGCCGCTTTGCCGAACTGGCCGGTGCCAGGACCAAGACCACACATCGTCGGCAAGGCCTGTTCATCGCAGCCGTTGGCGCCCGACTGCGCGAGGCCCGCGACCGGGACCGCACCCATGTCTTCGTCGACGCGTTGCCGACGTCAGAGTCGACGCTCCGGAAACGGGGCTTCGAGCTGGTGACCCGCACCCAGCCGTACATATACGAGCCCGAGGTCCGCGCCGCGTCGAACCCGTGAACACAGGCCTGAACCGCAGACACCAACGGTCCAACAGTCCCGGGATGTGTTGAACATCTCGAAGCGGATGATCACCCTGCCGGAGTGCGAGAGAAGCAACGACAGCTGGGCCGAGAGTTACGAAGTACGAAGCTGAATGACCCACGGTGGGTGCCGAAGCGGGCGCGCCGACCCGGAGCAGGTGCTTGTCTGCCCCGCGTCGGCGCATTCCGACTTGTTGACCCACGCGACCCGGACCACGCTGGAGGGCCCGACGTCACCGCCCGTTGAGGCGGTTCGCCGGTGGGCGCTTCGGCTTGGGCCACTTCTCGCGGGCCGTCGCGTATGTCCCGCGATAGGGGACCGTGAACACGTATCCCTGTTTGCGCAGGGTCGCGATCGCCTGGCGAACGGTGGCCTTGGCCACGCCGTGTTCGGCCATCAGGGTCTTCTCGCTGGGCAGCGCGCGGTTCGCGGGGAACTCGCCTGAGCGGATCTTCTCCGCCAGGACCTTCGCGATCTGCTGGTAGACCGGAAGCTCCGATCGCGGGGTGTCAGGGGTGCCCACGAAGGTGCCCTCGCCCTGGATCGTGTAGGCGAGCCCCTGGTCGCGGAGCTCACGCGCGACCCGGCGGGCGGTCATGCGCGCGACGTTGTATTCGGCTTCGAGTTCCGCCTCGCTGGGGATGGCGTCGCCGGGGCTCAGCTCGCCGTCGGCGATCTTCCGCCGGAGCTCCTCGGCTATCTGCTTGTAGACCGGCACAGGTCCCTCTCGGTCGAGCATCTTCGTATCCTAGACCAAACAGTACGTACACCCAGAAACCAGACACTTGCTAAGTCTCTATAGACGGTGACTAGACCTATATGTAGATTGGCTTACGCAACCCGGCGCCACCTGGTGTCGGTGACAACGAGGTGATCGAGGAAGGTGAGGCCAACGATGTCGGAAGCTCGTCGTAGGTGGTCGGTCGAGGCCACGTCGGCAGGACTCGGCTCGATGGAGCCGCTCGGGTGGTTGTGTGCCACCCCGAACGCCGCTCCTCCCGAGGTCAGAACCGCGGTGATCACGTCGCGGACCGGAAGTGAGGTGTGGTCGCTTCCACCCTCCGTGATCACCGATTGGCGCAGCACCCCGCCGCCGGTGTCGCAGACCACCAGAACCAGCCGCTCCTTCGCCTGCTCCCGCAGCAGCGGAGCCACCAGGGCGGCGAGATCGGCCGAGGTGGTGATGCGCAATGGGCCGGGGCTGCTCTGCGAGCGACGTACAAGATGAAACGCGGCGGCGACACGGGCGGCCTTCGCCGGCCCGACCCCCGGAACGCTGAGCAGCCGATGTGGTTCGGAACGCGCGAGTTCCCCGAGATCGCCGCAGTGGGAGATCACCCGCGAGGCGAGCTCGACGGCGCTCATGCCACGGCTGCCCGATCCGAGGAGAATGGCCAGTAATTCACGATCGGCCAGGGCGTTTCCTCCTTTCTCCAGTAAACGCTCACGTGGCTGATCGCCCGCCGCCATGTCCTTGACCCGCAACCCCATGACGCACGTTTTACCACCACCCGCCGACGTTCTTGCGGTGCCCGCATTTGTCCATCCGGTATACAGCCGAAAGTGGTTTATGTCCCAGGCGTGGCTGTGACGCGATTCCCCTGATTAGAACTGCTTGTTCTGCCGGGATGTCCTGTTGCCTCGTTCGCGAGAGTATGTCTGCGTCATTGCCGTCTGGGCATGTTCGTACCGTTCTCTGGAAGTTCCTGTACGACCTGGCCAAGGCCGGGAAGCCTGCCGTGCGCCCGCGTCGAGAGTGTGTGATCGCTTTCCGTGAGCTGAATTGACCGCCATCCCTGACCGACGGGGATGCTGGCTGGTCTCGAGCGGCGGGTTCTGTAGACCTCGGAGAATGGTTGCCGCACGGTTTGTGCCGAATGGTCATGTTGTGCTGCACTTCGATTCCGGCCGTACCCGTAGAGGGTGTCGGAATCGCTTACGTGGCCAAGTGGAAAGGGCGGCCAGCACAATGTGCCGCAACGTCTCAAAAGCGCTCGCCGCCCCACATCGCCCCCACTTGTGGGGTGGCGAGGGGCCGGTCGCTGGAACTCCATATCAGGACGAGGGAGGGTTCCAGCGACCGGCAGATCTCACACGACGTTGGCCCAGATGGACATCCAGGCTCACCGTTTGCCCGATTCGAGGTTGCCGGAGTCAGAGATCCCACAAGCACTCGCCGCCTGCCTTGCCTTGCCTTGCCGGGTAGCGAGGGGGCCGGCCGCTGGAACGCATCGGCAGCTTCCAGCGGCTGGTTGACCTCCACTCAGGTGACACTGATGCCGTCTGCGCCCGACTGGGTGACGGCATGCTGTGAGGCACTGGGTGCTTTTGCGTGCGCAGTCGGCGGTGAGCCACCCGACCGGGCATTGGTCTGCCGATCTCGTCCTGAGTAAGCCTGACCTGCTGGCTCGGTCAGAAGGACTCGATCCGGGAGTACGTCTCCGGGACGATCGCTGGCTGACTTTCGCGATGCGTGTCATCCATGGGCGCTGGTGATGAGAACCCGCCAGGTGCGGCACCGCGACGGTTATTGCGAAAAGCACTTTTCGTGTACGCCCTGCTGCCGAGCCGATGCCCATCAATCTCCCTCCGCAGGGGGATCTGTGCTCTTGAGTGGCGAGGCCGGTCGCTGGAGTCTGTCGGGAGGCACCGGTGACCGGTTGCAGCAAAGCGCGCCGGCGAATCGCGACCTACACCGGAATGCCCGAAGCCGCAGACTCCCGAGCCGTGGTCCCGGCAGAGCGAGGGACGGAAGGGCCCAAGGCGACCTACAAGCGTTCGCTGGGCATGCGCCGCTGACAGAACATGCTCGGTGAGCACTACGCACGCATGCCTGAGTGCCCGTCTGTTGAGGGGCGACCGAGAGTTGAGACGTTCGTGGTGGGCTTGTGCGCGGTCATCGCGGGCCAAGTACGGGTAGTTGAACGAAGCGAGGCCAGCGAGAGCCCGCGCGTCTAGGGGTCGAGTAGCCCAGGTGACCTGCAATTGTTTGCGACCTATTGGGGACGCGCGGCTGGGTGGGCTGAGGTGGCGAGCGCTCGTCGCAGGGGCTATGCGCGCCAAAAGCGGAGACGCCCATGACGAGCTTGCGATTGATCGCGGCTTGTTGGGCATGCGCACCTGGGCGGACCGTGGTCGGTATCCGTGGTTCGTGCACTGTGAGGTGTGCGCATCGAGGGGTTGAGACGCCCATGGCGAGCTTGTGCTTGTAGTGCATACGCGGACGAGCGGACCCAGATCGGCCAGTGCTCGTTGCGAGGGGCTGTTGTCTGCGCACGCAGTCAGTCTCTGGGCGCACGCGAGGTGAGCCCGTGGAGAGATCGGACGCCAAAGGCGAACTCGATCGTTGTTGCGACTCATTGGGTGTGCGCCTCGAACGCACAAAGGAGCCTCGTAGCCCCGGCCTGGGTGCCGCCGCACGGCACGACGGTTTCGCCGACTCCGCCAGTGCGGTGGCCGGCGAAGATTCGCCGGCGTTCGGTGAGGGCCGGTCGCTGGAGTCCGTTGGAGGGAGGGCTTCAGCGACCGGAAAGGTCAGGTGATCTTGAGACAGGACATACCGAAGTGTTGGAAAGCCCCGCACGCCACCACCCGCAACCGCAAAGCGGATCGCGGGAACCTCGCCGACAGCAGGTTCCCGCGATCCGGTCGTACACAGAACAGAAGCCCGTTGGAAGGAGGGCCTCAGCGGGTGGGGCTGGTCTGGTCTCCGTAGGGAGCAGGGAGGGTGTAGACGAGCCGGAACTGGTCGCACGGAATGATCACGTCGCTGGTCTCCACGGGTTTGTCGCCCGCCCAGTGGGTGCGTTCCACGTGGAGCACGTGAACACCGGCGGGGAGGTCCAGTACGTCGCTTTCCACGGGTTGGGGGACCCGTGCGTACACGTGTTCGGTCACCTCGGTCAGCTTCAGGCCGTTGCCGCCGAGGCGGTGGGCGACCTGGGTGATGTCGTCGGTGCCGTCGTTGTAGACGACGGGTTCGTACGACACCGCCAGCTGCACGGGCTTGCCGTCGCTGCGATAGACGATGCGCGTTCTCGTGACGGGGGATTGGGCGGCGATGCGCAGGCGTATGGCGATGTCGGGCCTGGCCTCGGCGGAATCGGTCTTGACGTCACACGTCGGGCGGCGCCCGATGGCGTGCATGTCGGTCGAGAAGTGGGCCTGTGCACGGTGGAGCGGGAGCAGGTCCGGCCGTTGGCGGACCCGATGGCCCGACCCGACGCGGCCGATGATCAACCCTTCTTGGGCCAGCACTCGAAGCGCGTGGCGGGCGGCGGTTTCGCCCACTCCGTACTTCCTAGTGATCTGGTGCCGCGAGGGAATCGGCGCTCCGGGTTGCAACAGGCCCTCCGTTATCTGACGGCGGAGGTCTTCGACAACACGCAGGTAAACCGGATCGGAGTTGGCCACTTATCCATCCTTGGACTGTAAAGCGTTAATTCCGATCCTCCCGTATCCGATGCACAACCCAGAGTAATGGCCATCAGTTGTGATTCCAACTTTACTCACGACCTGTGGAGGATCCTGTCGTGGATCGTCATACTTTGTCCCTGCCTGGACGGCCCTCGATGGCAGCCGTGGCCAGGGCATTCGTCCGGCGCTACCTCGATGGGCACCCACTCGCCCATGATGCCGAGGTCATCGTTTCCGAGTTCTTCTCGAATGCCATTCGCTATAGCAAAAGCCTCGATGGCGGTATTGTCCGCATTTGCGTTATTAAGATGGAACGCTCCATTCGTATAGAAGTGACTGATTCTGGCGGTGGGGTTGACGTACCGAGGGAGAAACGCCCTTTGCCCGGCGACGAACACGGCCGCGGCCTCGGGATCGTCCGCTCGATGGCCACGGCCTGGGGACATGAGGGTCTGGGAGATGTGTACGTCACCTCGTGGGCGCAGCTCGACGATCCTGCGGCCTGGCTTCGTCCACTCCCGCAGATCGGGCCCGGCTGGTGCCCGTCCGTGTCGGATCCCCTGCGCGACCTTTCGCTGGGCGTCGTCGGAGCGATCTCGCCGGGCGACTTACTGAGGGGTGTGCGGCCGGCGTCGTCCACCGAATTCCACCGGCGTGACCAGTAGGAGGCGCGCCCGATTCAGCATGGCCGTATCCAGTACACGGAGGACGGGTTTCGGGCCCCTTATTCGACCGATTTTGGACTACTCGCACAGCCGGATGTGGTGTCCCGGAGGAGTTCCGGATGGCCGTTTCTCGCGTCCCGAATGTAGGCGGGATCTGGGCCATGCCCGTTTCTTGAAATTCCGGATCCAGTGGGTGGCTCGCTGGACTCCAACTCATGTCCCGAAATTTCGGTACGGAAGGATGCGCGTGGGTGCCGCCTCGCCTGTGGATGTCACGAAATTTCGGGCGTGGTGAGGCTGATTGGGCGGCCGTCGCGGCACGGGTTCGTACCCGACGGCTCAAAGCCTGGAGGAATCAGGCTCCAAGGCGTCGCGGGTCTCCCTGGTGGTCGCGAAGATCGAGCAGGTCAGGTCAGGTCAGGTTCGGGAGGGGCTCGCCTGTTTCCAGGAGGGTCTTCAGGTTGGAGAGGATCGAGGGCCAGCCCTGGCTGATCTCCGGGAGGATGGCGCTGCCCTTCATGAAGTCGTCATGGATGACCGTGAGTTTCACCAGTTCACCCATCGGTTCCAGGGTGAAGGTCACCTTCGAGCGCGGCTCCGCGCGCCAGGCGGTCAGTTGCTCTCCGCCCAGGTCGACGGCCTTGGCGAAGTCGTCGGTGAGGGTGTGCCAGGCGTAGGCGAGCCGTTCGAACGGCTTGGACTCCAAGACCACCTGGTGGTCCGGATCGTCCATGATCACATCGCCCATTCCCCACACGACGGGCGCGCCGACCTCCCATGTCGATTCGAGTGAGATGCCCCAGTACTGCCTGGTGAACTCCGGTGTCGTGAGGGCCTCCCACAGGCGCTCGGGGGTCGTTTTGATGTACGTCGTGTAGGCGAACTCGGTTGAGGTCATGGGCGCCTGCTCCAATGCGGTTTTGAGGTCGGCCAGGGCGCTCGCCCTGGCTCTCGCGTACCGGCCGAGCCAGCGGTCGGCGATTGCGTTGACGGGTTCGGCGTTCAGGTAGTGGAGTTTTTCGCGGCCTCGCCTGGTCGTGGTGATCAGGCCGGCCGACTCCAGGACGGCCAGGTGCTTGCTCACCGACTGGCGGGCCATCGTCAGGCCGTCACACAACTGACGCAGGGTCTGGCCGTTCACGGCGTTGAGCCGGTCGAGCAACTTCCGGCGGCTGGGGTCGGCCAGAGCTCGGAAAACACCGTCGAAGGCCTCGTCGTCCACGCCATCGAACGATAGGCAGCCATCTGGCTGCATGTCAACGCGGGAAAATATCTTCCAAGAGTCTGTAACGCGGCCGTAAGACAGCTCGATTGAGGGATAGAGGCCGCTGATGTGTGTACCCCCGAGCACATATCGGCGGCCTCTTTCGCGCCCTCATATCCGCGCCGGGTTATCCACAGGCGGGGTGGCGGGGTCCACCGTTTGGGCGGATCCAGGTACCGTTCGGTCTATGGCATCGCCAACTGGAACCTCTGACGCCCCCTTCGGCCGCATGCTGACCGCGATGGTGACCCCTTTCACCGTCGACGGAGCCGTCGACTACGACGCGGCAGGGCGGCTCGCCGGCTATCTCGTCGACGAGCAGCGCAATGACGGCCTCGTTGTGAGCGGGACCACGGGTGAGAGTCCCACCACCACCGACGAGGAGAAAGAGCTTCTCGTCCGGGCCGTGGTCGAGGCTGTTGGAGACCGGGCCTTCGTCGTGGCGGGTGTCGGCACTTATGACACCGCCCACAGTGTGAAGGCGGCGAAGGCGGCCGAGCGGGCCGGTGCTCACGGGCTGCTCGCGGTGACGCCTTACTACAGCCGTCCGCCCCAGGAGGGGCTCTACCGGCACTTCGTGGCCATCGCCGATGCGACCGAGTTGCCGGTGATGCTCTACGACATTCCGGGGCGGTCCGTCATCCCGATCGCACGGGAGACGCTCATCCGGCTGGCCCAGCATCCGCGGATCGTCGCGGTGAAGGATGCCAAGGCAGACTTCCAGACGACGGCCGAAGTCATGCTCGCGGCCGAGTCGCTTGCCGTCTATTCGGGCGACGACGCGGTCAACCTGCCATGGTTGTCGGTCGGGGCGGCCGGTTTCGTGAGCGTGATCGGCCACGTCGCGGGGGCAGACCTCGCAGAGATGATCAATCGTTTTCGCCAGGGTGACGTCGCGGGAGCCCGCGAGATCCACCTGCGTCTGGTGCCCGTCGTTTCGGGGATCATGAACCAGGCCGGTGGGGCGATCATGGCGAAGGCGGCTCTGAGACTTGTCGGCCAGGAAGCCGGTCCAATGCGGCTGCCGCTGGTCGAGGCAACACCTGAACAGAACTCGCTGCTCCGCGCCGACCTCGTCGCGGGCGGCCTGAAGGTCATAGGAGATTGAGTGCTGCTGGTTACACCCCATGATCTCGGGGTGCGTGTATGAGTCATCCCCATCCGGAACTGGGTCCGCCTCCGGCCCTACCCGAAGGAGGCTTGCGGATCGTCGCCCTGGGCGGGCTCGGGGAGATCGGCCGCAACATGGCGGTCTTCGAATACGAAGGCCGGTTGCTGATCGTCGACTGCGGGGTCTTGTTCCCCGAGGTCGACCAGCCCGGGGTCGACCTGATCCTGCCCGACTTCGAATACATCCGCGATCGCCTCGACAAGATCGAGGCCGTCGTCCTGACCCACGCCCATGAAGACCACATCGGCGCGGTGCCCTACCTGCTTCGCGAGCGGCGTGACATCCCGCTCGTCGGGGCCAAGCTGACGCTTGGGCTGATCGAGGCCAAGCTGACCGAGCACCGCATCCAGCCGGTCACGGTGGAAGTGGTCGAGGGGGAGCGGCGCCGGTTCGGGCCGTTCGAGCTGGAGTTCTTCGCGGTCAACCACTCGATCCCCGACGCGCTCGCGGTCGCCGTGCGGACCCCCGCCGGCATCGTCCTGCACACCGGCGACTTCAAGATGGACCAGCTGCCGATGGACGGCCGCCTCACCGACCTGGGCGGATTCGCCCGGCTCGGGGCCGAGGGCGTCGACCTGCTGATGTCCGACTCGACCAACGCCGAGGTGTCCGGGTTCGTCACCAGCGAGCGTGACATCGCGCCGGTGATCGACGACGTGATCCGGGTCGCGGACAAGCGCATCATCGTGGCCTGCTTCGCGTCCCACATCCACCGCGTGCAGCAGGTCGTCGACGCGGCCCAGAAGCACGGCCGCAAGATCGCCCTGGTCGGGCGGTCGATGGTCCGGAACATGGGGGTGGCCCGAGAGCTGGGTTACCTCAAGGTCCCGGCCGGGCTGCTGGTCGACTCGCGGGAGATCGAGGAGTGGCCGCCGGAAGACGTCGTCCTCATCTGCACCGGTTCGCAGGGCGAGCCGATGGCGGCGCTGTCCCGCATGGCCAACCGCGACCACCCGATCCGCATCGCCGAGGGCGACACGGTGCTGCTGGCATCGTCGCTGGTCCCCGGCAACGAGACGGCGGTCAACAAGGTCATCAACGGCCTGACCCGGTGGGGCGCCAAGGTCGTGCACAAGGGCAACGCCCTGGTGCACGTGTCCGGCCACGCCGCCGCCGGCGAGCTGATGTATGTGCTCAACGCCACCAAGCCGTCGAACTTCATGCCCGTCCACGGGGAGTGGCGCCACCTGCGCGCCCACGCGAAGCTCGCGCGGCTGACCGGCGTGCCCGAGGAGAACATCGTCATCGCCGAAGACGGGGTCGTGGTCGACCTGGTCGACGGTCAGGCGAAGGTGACCGGTGCGGTTCCGGCCGGATACGTCTTCGTCGACGGCACCTCGGTCGGCGACATCACCGAGGTGGCGCTGAAAGACCGGCGCATCCTGGGTGACGAGGGCTTCATCTCGATCGTGGTGGTCGTCGACTCGACCACCGGCCGCCTCACCGGCGGTCCGGAGATCACGGCGCGCGGCTCGGGCATCGACCCCGACTCGCTCGACGCGGTGATCCCCCAGATCGAAAAGGCGCTGCAGGAGACCGCGGCGGCCGGCGTGGCCGACGTACAGCAGATCCGTCGCATCCTGCGCCGCACCGTCGGCCGCTGGGTGAGCGACACCTACCGCAGGCGTCCGATGATCATCCCGGTGGTCGTGGAAGCCTGACCCGAACGCCACAGTGGCCCTTTCCCGAAAGGGAAGGGCCACTGTGTTGTCACGTCGAGAGCCGGGCGAGAGCTCCAGCCCTTCCACGGGCCGCGATGGATGCGGCGAGGCGCCCGCTTTAAAAGCCAAAGCCTCTTCATCCGTTACGGCTCCGCCTGGCCGGCACCGCCCACCACCGCCTGCCCCCACCGCATCCGGCGCCAAGCGGCCGCGATCCATCCCGCCGCAACGACGGCTTTCCGGGGCGGCACATCAAGGCGTCACCGAACTTCCGGCAAGACACGGAGAACGGCCCTTCCCCCGTGGGAGGGCCGTTTCCTCGTGATCAGTGGACGGGCTGCTCGACGTGGCCGGTGTCGTCGAGGATGACCTCGGGGATCTCCTTCGGGGTGCCGCGCAGGGCCCACAGGCAGGCGAGGGCCAGGACGATCATGGTGATTCCGCCGACCATGAGGGTCGAGTGCATCGAGTCGACGTAGGTGCGCTGGGCGGCCTCCAGGAGTTGGGCGCCGATCGAGGTGGGGAGCAGGGACGCCACGTGGACGGCGCCGCCGAGCGACTCGCCTGCCACGGTGGCGGCGTCGGCGGGGACTCCGCTCGGGATGATCAGGTTTCCGGTGTAGAGGCCGCCGAGGATGCTGCCCAGGATGGCGATGCCGAGTGCGCCGCCGACCTCGGTCGCGGTCTCGGAGATGGCGGACGCCGCTCCGGCGCGCTCCCGTGGCACCGATGCGATGATCGTGTCGTTCGTCACGGCGAAGGTGAAGCCCATGCCGAGGCCGGCGATCGCCATCGGGATGAGCATGAAGCCGTAGCTGGTGTCGACGTCGATCAGGCCGTAGAGGAAGAATCCGATCGAGGTCAGGGCGAGGCCCAGCGCGACCATCTTGGCCCGGCCCAGGGCCATGACCAGGGCGCCGGCGAAGCCGCCGGCGATCGCGGCGCCGATGCCGCCCGGGAGGCCCGCCAGGCCGGCGATCAGCGGGGACCAGCCACGGACGAGCTGGAAGTACTGGGCGAAGGCCACCGAGATCGACAGCATGCCGAAGATGATCGCCACGTTGGCGCCGACGGCGCCGGAGAAGGCGCGGACCTTGAACAGCCGCACGTCGATCAGGGGCTCGGACAGCTTGGTCTGACGGCGGACGAACACGACGAAGGCGATCAGGCCGAGCGCGGCGGAGATCCAGACTGCCGGGTCGGCGATGCCGTCGTGGGCGGCGACCTTGATGGCGTACACGATCGAGATGACGCCGACGATCGACAGCGGGACGCTGACGATGTCCAGGCGGCCGGGGCGGGGGTTGCGCGATTCGGGCAGGACGAGCGCGCCGCCGATGACCAGGGCGATCGTGATCGGGACGTTGATCAGGAAGACCGAACCCCACCAGAAGTGGGCGAGCAGGGCGCCGCCGGCCACCGGGCCGATGGCGAAACCGAGAGCCGAGACGCTGCTCCAGATGCCGACGGCGGAGGTGCGCTCCTTCGGGTCGGTGAAGACGTTGCGGATGATCGACAAAGTGGACGGCATGATGGTCGCGCCGGCCACGCCCAGCAGCGCCCTGGCGGCGATCAGCAACTCGGGAGTGGGGGCGTAGGCGGTCACTGCGGACGCGGCGCCGAAAGCGACGGTGCCGATCAGCAGGAGCTTCTTGCGGCCGATGCGGTCACCGATGTTGCCGAACGTGATCAGCAGGCCGGCCAGGGCGAAACCGTAGGCGTCCAGGATCCAGAGCAACTGGGTCGCGGACGGGGTCATGTCCTCGACCAGTCGCGGGGTGGCCATGTGGAGAACGGTCATGTCAAGGGCGAGCAGCAGCATCGCGAGGCACGAGATGACCAGCGTGCCCCACTTCTTCCCGGCGGTGACGGGGGTGGTGGAAGTCATGGCCCCAGCCTCAAGGAGGCCGCTGACCTGCGGCTGACTGCGCACTGACGCCGCTGACAGAACGCTGACGGAGTCCTGACGGTCAGCTGGGTGGGGAGAGTTCCAGGACGACGGGGATGAGGCGGTCTTTCGGCATGGACAGGCCTCTCGCGTGGGCGGCGGCGAACGTCGCTTCGCCCAAGATCGCGCGGCAGCGGGAGACCAGTCTCATCGGGTCGGGTTCGTCGCTGGGGAGGCCCTCGCGGAGGGCGGTGCTGATGCCGAGGAGGGCCGCCGCGCCTGTCGGGTCGTCGCGGAGGAGGACGGCGCCGGCCAGGCCTTCGGTGACGCGGGCGGCCTGGAGGCGGTTGCGCTGGACGTACACCGAGGAGAGGGCCTGGCGGTGGTGGTGTTCGGCGCTGTCGGGGTCGCCTTCGCCGTAGGCGGTCCAGCCCAGGGTGAGGTGGGCGGCGACGCGGATCTCGTCGAGGCTGAACCAGTCGCCGCCGCTCTCGGTCAGGTCGGTGAGGACCTGTTCGGTGAGTTTCCTGGCCTCGGACAGGGAGCCGTGCAGGCGGGCCAGGTCGGCCAGGCCGATGTGGGCGCGGCCGATCAGCTCGATCGCGCCGGCGTGGCGGGCGAGTTCGGCGGCGTGGGAGAAGTCGGTGTGGGCGCGGGCGCGCATCTCCGGGGCCGCCGCGCCCGATCGTTCGGACAGGACCAGGGTGTTCTGCGCCCGGCGGCAGAGCAGGTCGGCGATGTCGACGGTGGTGCCCAGGGTCTGGACCAGGTCGAGGGCCTGGCTGATGAGGTCGAGGGACTCCTGGCGGCGGCCGGTCCACTCGGCGATGTCGGCCAGGCCCGTGAGGGCCATGGCCATGCCCCAGCGGTCGCCGATCTTGGTGAATCCCGTCAGCGACGGGAGGAGGTGTTCCTCGGCCCGGCCGGGATCGCCGTCGAACAGGGCCAGCAGACCCCAGCCGAACCGGGACAGGGCGCGCGTCCACGGGTCGAGGTCGAAGGTGGCCTGGATGGCGATCAGTTCCTCGGCCATGGCCGGATCGGGCGGGCCGACGGCCTGGGACCAGAGCACCCAGAGCAGCGGCTGGCGGTTGGGCGCCCGGAATCCTTCCATCCAGGCGGCGACGCGCTCGACCTGGGGGCGCAACTCGGGGGTGGGGCCACCGCCGACGATCGCGCTGAGGACGCACAGGGCGAGCTCTTCGGACATCTCGGGTTCCGGGCCCAGACGGGTCAGGAGTTCGCGGGCGCAGGCGTCCGACTCGCTGCGCAGGCCGCGCAGCCACCAGAAGCCGGTCAGGCCGGAGAACAGCAGCAGCGCGTCGCCGGGGTCGGCCCGGCGGAAGGCGGCCAGCAGGTTCTCGTGGTCGGCGTCCATCCGGCGCAGCCAGTCGAGTTGGCCGCCCGTGCGCAGGTGGGGGTCGGCGGTCGTGACGAAGTCGAGGAAGTAGGCGACGTGGGCCTGGCGGAGCCGTTCCACCTCGCCCGCTTCGGCGAGTTGTTCGGCGCAGAACGCCCGGATCGTGTCGAGCATCCGGTAGTGGGTTCCGGCGACCTCGATGAGCGACTTGTCGGCCAGGCCCGCGAGCAGGTCGAGGACATCGTGCGCGGGCAGGCCGCAGACCTCCTGCGCCGCTTTCAGCGTCGCGCCGCCGCGGAAGACGGTCAGGCGGCGGGCGAGGGTCCGTTCGTCGTCGTCGAGCAGGTCCCAGCTCCAGGCGATCACGGCGCGCAGGGTGCGGTGTCTGGGTTCTGCGGTACGGCTGCCGCGGGCCAGCACGGCGAACGGGTCGGTCGCGTCGGCTATGTCCGTCACCGGGAGCGTGCGGACCCTGGCCGCGGCGAGTTCGATCGCCAGCGGCAGCCCGTCGAGGGCGCGGCAGATCCTGACCACGGCGTCGAGTTCGCTCGCGTGGGCCGTCTCCCAGAAGCCCGGTTTCACGGCGGCGGCGCGGTCGGCGAACAGACGTACAGAGGGGTAGGAGAGGGCGTCGGCGGGGTCGATGCCCGACGGCGGGAGGGCCAGCGGCGGGATCGGGCGCAGGCGCTCGCCGGTGATGGCGAGGGGTTCGCGGCTGGTGGCCAGGATCCGCAGGCCGGGACAGGCGGCCAGCAGGCGTCCGGCGAAGGCGGCGGCGGCCTCGACGAGGTGTTCGCAGTTGTCCAGGACGATGAGGATCGGGCGGTCGCCGATGCCGGCCGCGATGCGGTGGAACGGGTCGGTGACCGGCTGCGCGTCCTGCCGTAGCAGGCGTCCTTCCCGCAGGCCGAGCGTGCTGAGGACGGCCTGGGGAAGCTCGGCGCCGTCGGCCAGGGCGGAGAGTTCGACGAAGTAGACGGGGGTGTCGACGTGGGCGCAGGCCTCGGCGGCAAGGCGGGTCTTGCCGGTGCCGCCGGGGCCGGTCAGGGTGACCAGACGGGCGGTGGAGACCAGTTCGCGGATCGCGGCGAGTTCGGTGTCCCGGCCGACCAGGTCGGTCAGCAGAGTGGGGACGCCGACGCGCTCGTGAGATTTCGGGCTGTGCGGGGACGAGCCTGACGAGTCGGCCGTCTGTCCGGAGGCGACACGCGTGTCCCCGGCAAGGGCGGTAAGCGCGGATCCGTGCGGCGTCGTATCGAAGGGGGCCGACTGGCCTTCGCCGCGTAGGACAGCCATGTAGGCGGCCGTCAGTTCCGGTGAGGGCGTCGTGCCGAGTTCCTCGTCGAGGAGACGTCGGGCCTCTTCGTAGGCGGTCAGGGCCTCGGCGGGGCGGCCCAGGGCGGCCAGCACTCTGATGTGGCGGGCGCGCAGGCCCTCGTGGAGGGGGTGGCGGGAGATCATCTCGGGCAGGCCGGGGATGATCTCCGTGCCGGTGAGAAGGGCGGGGATCGCCTCCTGGGCGTCGATCATCCCGAGGAAGCTGGTCAGGTGGAGTTCGGTCAGGCGGGCCGCGGCGGGGGCCAGGGTGTCGGGGAGGCCGTCGAGGGCGGGGCCGCGCCACAGGGACAGGGCCTCGGTGAAGTGGCCCGCGGCGGCCAGGCGTTCGAAGCGGTGGGCGTCGACGTCGTCGGGGGCGGCGTCGAGGCGGTAGCCCGACGGGGTGTGGGTGATGTGGCCGCCCAGTGCGGTTCGGAGCCGGCTGACCTGGGCCTGGAGGGCGTTGACCGCTCCGGCGGGAGGCGCGCTGCCGTAGAGGACGTCGATGAGGCGGGTGGTGGTGACGACCTTGCCGGCGTCGAGGGCGAGGGTGGCGAGGAGGGCGCGTCCGCGCGGGCCGCTCAGCTCGACGGGGGTGCCGTCGTCGCGGCGCACGTCGAGGGGGCCCAGAATGGCGAAACGCATACCTCTGATTCTGTCCCACCTTCGGTTAAGGTCGGATGACGTGACGGACCTGGCGATCGTTTACCGCAAATACGACGGTTCCCTGCACTGGAACTTCCCGGGTGTCCTCCTCGGTGAAGACGAGCACGGCGTCTGGACCGGCCACCGCAAAGGCATAGTGGGCCGCAAGGGGAACGTGCCGAAGTTCACCTACGAGTTCCCCTTCGTGATGCTGTTCCCCCGGGACGCGTGGTGGACGGCCTCCTTCAACGCCTGGCCGCACGAGACGGCCGTCTACGTCGATGTGACCACCCTCCCGGACATCACGGACACCGAGATCACCATGATCGATCTCGATCTCGACGTGATCCGCAAGACCGACGGGCGGATCTTCCTCGACGACGCCGACGAGTTCGAGGAGCACCAGGTCCTGTTCGGCTATCCGCTCGACGTCATCGAGCAGGCCGAACAGGCCGCCGAATGGCTGATGGACGCGGTGACCAACCGGCGGGAGCCGTTCGGCCGCGTCCATCAAGACTGGCTGGACAAGCTGGAGGGGCTCGTCATCAGCTGATCAGGACCGGTTCCTCCTCGGTGACGGAGACGACAGGGACGTCCCGGAACGCCAGCCACACCAGCAGGGCCAACCCGGCGAAGACGACCGTCCCGACCGTGGCCACCACGACCAGCCCCGAGGTGAAGGCCGTCCGGGCGGCTTCCATCAGCTGTTCGCCGGCCGCGCCGCCGAGCCGCTGGGCGGCGACCGACGCTTCGGCGATGCCCTGCCTGGCCGCCTCGTCGGGGACGGTGAACGACGAACGGTAGACGTAGACGGCCAGGCTGCCCAGGGTCGCGATGCCCATGGCCACGCCGAACTCGCCGCCGGTCTCCGACAGGGACGCCGCGGAACCGGCCTTCTCCGGCGGGGCCGAGGCCATGATCAGGTTCATCGTCAGAGCCATCGTGGGGGCGATGCCGATCCCGGCCAGGCTCAGGCCGACGACCACGGTCGCCACGCTGGTCTGGGTCTGGACGAACATCCCGATCGCCGCCACGACCAGCCCGGCCGTCATCAGAGTGGCGGGCCGGATCCTGGCGGCCAGGCGTGGGGCGGTCATCAGGCCGGCGGCCATCGCGACGGCCTGCGGGACCATCCACAGCCCGGCCTCGAGCGGCGACAGACCGGCCACGCTCTGCAGGTAGAGGGAGGTGACCAGGGTGATCCCGGCCATCACCACGCCCAGGGTCATCGAGGTGCCGAGGGCGCGGCCGAACGAGCGGTTCCCGAACAGCTTCAGGTCGAGCAGCGGGCTGGTGAGGCGTGCTTGGCGGCGTACGAAACAGAATCCCGCCAGGAGCCCTGCGGCGACCGCCGCCAGTGCCGTCACGTGGACACCGGTCCGGGCGATCTCTTTCAGGCCGTAGATGACCGGCAGGATCGCGGCCAGCGACAGCGCGACGCTGGTCAGGTCGAGGCGACCGGCCTGCGGGTCGCGGTATTCGGGCAGCAGCACCGGGCCCACGACCAGCAGCAGCACCATCACCGGCACGCCGAGCAGGAAGGCCGAACCCCACCAGAAGTGGTCGAGCAGGGCGCCGCCGACCAGCGGGCCGAGGGTCATGCCGGCCATGAAGCAGGAGAACCAGATGCCGATCGCCCCGGCCATCTCCTTCGGATCGTGGAACATGTTCCTGATCAGCGCCATCGTCGACGGCATCAGCGTCGCGCCGGCCACCCCGAGCAGCGCGCGGGCCGCGATCAGCGTCTCGGCGCTGGTCGCGTAGGCCGCCGCCACCGAGCAGACCCCGAAGGCCGCCGCGCCGATCAGCAGGAGCCTGCGGCGGCCGATCCGGTCTCCCAAAGTGCCCATGGTGACCAGGAATCCGGCCAGCATGAACGAGTAGATGTCCAGGATCCAGAGCTGCTCGGTGCCGGTGACTCCCAAGTCGCGGCTCAGGTGGGGGAGAGCCAGGAACAGGACGCTGACGTCCAGGGACAGCAGCAGGGTCGGCAGGGCCAGCACCGTCAGGCCGAGCCATTCGCGGCGGGTCGCCTTCATCGGAGGTCTCCTTCGTGTCGTCTAACCTCCCGACGAGCGCCCTGCGGCCGAATCGACAACTTCGGCGAGACGACTTTCGAGGAATTCCCTTTCCGCCGCGTTGTCGGCCAGCGCGATGGCGGCGCGGTAGGCCTCGGCGGCGTCTTCGAAGCGCTTCAGACGGCGCAGGAGATCGGCCCGGATCGCCGGAAGGTACTGATAACCGGCAAGCCGGTCGTCTTCCCCCAGCCTTTGGACCTCGTCAAGTGCCGTCGAAGGGCCGTCGACCATGGCGACCGCCACCGCCCGGTTCAGCGCCACCACGGGGGAGGGCCAGATTCTCAGCAGTACGTCATACAGCGCGACCACCTGTTTCCAGTCGGTCGTGGCGGTGCTCGCGGCGATCGCGTGCAGCGAGGCGATGGCCGCCTGCACCGCGTAACGTCCCACCCGGCCGGTCCGGAACGCCCCGACGGCCAGATCGCGGCCTTCGGCGATCGCGGCCCGGTCCCAGAGCGAGCGATCCTGATCTTCGAGGATCACCAGCCGCCCGTCGGCATCCGTGCGTGACGCGCGCCGGGCGTCGGTGAGCAGCAGCAACGCCAGCAGCCCGCGCACTTCCGGCTCGTCGGGCATCAGAGCCAGCAGCATGCGGGTCAGCGCGATCGCGCGGTCGACCAGGTCGGCGCGCACCAGTTCGCCGCCCGAGGGGGCGGTGTGGCCGGTCGTGTAGAGAAGGTGGATCACCGACAGCACGGCGTCGAGCCGCTCGGGGAGGTCGGCGGCGCCCGGCACCCGGTAGGGGATCCGGGCCGCCGTGATCTTCTTCTTGGCCCGGGTGAGCCGGGCGGCCATGGTCGGCTCGGGCACCAGGAAGGCCCTGGCGATGTCGGGTGTGGTCACGCCGCACACCAGCCGCAGGGTCAGCGCCACCTGGGCCTCGCGGGCGAGGGCGGGGTGGCAGCAGGTGAAGATCAGCCGGAGTCGGTCGTCGGGGATCGCGTCCTCGTCGTCGGTCAGGTGCATCTCGGTCCCGTCCGGTTCGGAGTCGGGTTCGACGAGCAGGGGCATCTTCGAGCGGAAGACCTTGTCCCTGCGCAACAGGTCGAGCGCCTTGCGTCTGGCCGTCTGGGTCAGCCAGGCACCCGGTTTGCGGGGGACGCCGTCGCGCGTCCAGGCGTCGAGGGCGGCGATGTAGGCGTCCTGGACGCATTCCTCGGCGAGGTCGAAGTCGCCGGTGACGCGCGCCGTCGCGGCGAGCACGAAGGCCCACTCGCGACGGTGCGCGTCGGCCACCGCCTGTTCGATTTCCTCCATCAGGCGGGCGGGTTGAACAGCGGCCGGACCTCGACGCCGCCGTCGATGCAGGCCGGGTTGAGCTTGGCGATGGCCAGGGCGACGTCCAGGTCGGGGGCCTCCAGGACGAAGAATCCGGCCACGACCTCCTTGGCCTCGGTGAACGGGCCGTCGGTGACGACGTCGCCGCGGATCGAGGTGGCGGTGGTGCTGGGCTCCAGCGCGAACCCGGTGACGATGGTGCCGCCGAGTTCGGCGACCTTCGGGCCGTAGCCTTCGAGGAGGGCCACGTAGTCGGGAGTGAGGTCCATCGGGTCGGCCGGGGCGGGCGAGTGGATGATGACCGCGTACTGGGGCATTTGACGTCTCCTTGATTCGTTTCGTTCCTCTGCCTACCCGACGCTCAGGGTCCAGCGGAATCGACAACCGGCCGAGAAGATCTTTGTAAAAATGTCATATATTACTAAATGGAGGTCTCGATGATCAATGAAGCTGCCCGCGCCGGCGAGATCTGGCGTACCCGCCCCGCCGCCGAACGGGCCGAGGTTCTCGACCGCGTCGCCGACGCGCTGCTCGCCGCCGAGAACGACCTGTGGCCGGTGGCACGGGAGGAGACCTCCCTCCCCGAGGCGCGGCTGCGCGGTGAGATCACCCGGTCGGCGGTCCAGTTCCGGCTGTTCGCCGACGTCCTGCGCGACGGCGGGCACGTGGAGGCGATCATCGACCACGCCGACGCGTCGGCGGCTCCGCCCAAGCCCGACGTGCGGCGGATGTTCCAGCCGGTGCCTGGCGTGGTCGGGGTGTTCGCGGCGTCCAACTTCCCGTTCGCTTTCTCGGTCGCGGGCGGCGACGTGGCCTCCGCGCTGGCCGCCGGGTGCGCGGTCGTGGTGAAGGCCCACCCGGGCCACCCGGCCCTGTCCAGGCTGGTCGCCGAAGTCATCAAGAGCGCGCTGCCCGACCCCGACCTGCTCGGACTGCTCGAAGGGTTCGAGGCGGGGCGTGAGCTGGTCCAGCATCCGCTCGTCTCGGCGGTCGGGTTCACCGGGTCGCTGCGGGGCGGGAAGGCGATCCAGGCGCTGATCAATGAGCGGCCCGACCCGATTCCGTTCTACGGCGAGCTCGGCAGCGTGAACCCGGTCGTCGTGCTTCCGTCGGCCATCGCGGATCCCGCACGCGTCGCGGAGGGTTTCGCCGCCTCCCTCACGCTCGGGGTGGGGCAGTTCTGCACCAACCCCGGGCTGCTGTTCGTGCCCGACGACGCCGAACTGCTGAAGGCCATCACGGCCGCGGTGGCGGCGACGACCGGTGGGACGATGCTGACGCCCGCGATCCGGGAGGGGTTCGAGACCGGCGCCTCCTCTCTCGACGGGAAGCTGACCGAGCTCGCTCGCGGGCTGGCCGGGCCTGCCGAGGGGGCCGCCGCGCCGCGTGTCTACACCGCCGACCTGACGACCTTCTCCATGGGGCTGCCCGAGCTGGCCGAGGAGTGCTTCGGGCCGTCGGCGATCGTGGTGACGTACACAGAGATCTCGGATCTGCCCGAGGTGCTCCGGAACCTGCCCGGCTCGCTGACG
This sequence comes from Herbidospora mongoliensis, assembly GCF_001570545.1. GTDB lineage: Bacteria > Actinomycetota > Actinomycetes > Streptosporangiales > Streptosporangiaceae > Herbidospora > Herbidospora mongoliensis. Next base: position 151,890 of record NZ_BBXD01000012.1, read on the forward strand.
GCGACCATCCACTCGACCGACCCCGTCGAGGCGGCGCCGCTGGTGCCGGAGCTTTCGCGGCTGGCCGGGCGCGTGATCTGGAACGGGTGGCCGACCGGCGTCGCGGTGACGTGGGCGATGCACCACGGCGGACCGTGGCCTGCGAGCACCACCCCGATGCACACGTCGGTGGGGGCCACCGCGATCCGGCGCTGGCAGACGCCGGTCGCCTATCAGGACCTGCCCGACGCGCTGCTGCCCGCTGAGCTGCAGGAAGACAATCCGCTGGGGGTCGCGCGCCGGGTGGACGGGGTTCTGTCGGTGGCGTAGGGCACGGCGGACCGGTGACGGTTCCACGCCTCCCGCAAGTCGAAGCGTGGAACCGCCGGTCAGGGGAGCTTGCCCGCGCCCGCGTGCCGGGAGACGTCCTTGTGCACCTCGGAGGCGGGGTCGACGCCGGTGTGCAGCGTCGGGGTCCAGCCCGCGTCGGTGCCCAGGTCGGGGTCGTTGACCGCGTTGTAGGCGGCGATCGGGTCGAACGGAGTGACCTTGCCGCCGACCCGCAACAGGTCGCCCTTGGCCGTCAGCGTGGTGCCGCCCCAGTTGTAAAGGATCTTGGCCGGGTCGATGCCCCGGCCGAGCCGGTAGAAGTTGTTCTCGCTGTAGATCTGGGACTGCACGCCGACCCCGAGGGCGTAGACGAAGGCCGCCGGGTCGTACACCTCGTAGTAGTTGTTGTAGACGTGCACCTGGCCGAAGCGCACGCGCGGCAGCCGCTGCAGGGTGTTCTCGAAGTGGTTGTGGTGGACGGTCACCCGGAGTTTGCCCAGGTCCTGGGCGGGGTTGTTGGTCGAGCCGATCAGCATCGTCTTGTCGTGGCCGGTGAAGCGGTTCCACGACGCGGTCACGTAGTCGCTGCCGTTGGTGATGTCGAGCTGGCCGTCGTGCACCTGCCACGGGCGGCCGAAGTAGACCGGCTGCGCGCTGTCGGGGTTGGCGCCGTCGGTGAAGGTGTTGTGGTCGGCCCACACGTGGGTCGAGCCGGTCACCGAGATGTTGTCGTAGAGGGAGTTCCAGTTGCCCGTCGCGCCGTCGAGCGGGTCCCACTGCGGGAAGCAGTCGTGGGCGTCCTCGAAGGTGATGTTGCGGATGATGACGTTGTCGGCCTTGTCGACGTGCAGGTTCACCCCCTTGATAGAGGCGGACTTCCCTTCGCCGATGATCGTGGTGTTCGAGCCGACCTTGAGCTTGATCCGGGCGGTCTGGCGGGCGGCCGAGGCCGCGCGGGCGTCCTCCTGCGGGCCCGCCGGGTCGACGCGGCCCCACGTGGCGGGGTCGTAGGCGCTGAGGTAGGCCTCCAGCGAGTAGCCGCCGGTCACGTACGAGGAACAGGGCAGGTTGCCGTCGATGGCGCCCCTGACCTTGATGATCTTCGGGCTGGGGGCGGCGAGGGCCGCCACGAGCTGGTCGCGGGTCGAGACGGTGTGGACGGCGCCGCCGGACCCTCCGGTCGTGCCGGTTCCATGGGACGCCCAGCCGTCGTTCGGAGGGAGCCCCACGTCGGGGCCGGGCCCTGTCAGCGAAGAGATCAGGGCGAAAATGAGCATGCTGCGCATACGCGTGTCTCCTGGAAAGCGAGACGCGGACGGCCGAAGGCCGGCCGTGGCTCGCGTTGTGAATCTGCCTCAGAGATGGGAGCCCGTACGGCTCCCGCCAGGTCAGGAGGCGGGAGACGTACGGGAGAACGGGTTCAGCCGCCGTTGCGCTGCTTCCACTTGGCCTGAGCCTCGGTCAGTGCGGTCGCCATGCCGTCGAGGAAGTCCTTGGCCGGCAGGTCGCCGAGGAGGACCTTCTGGAAGTTCGGCTCGGCGTCCGTCTTGGTGATGGCGTTGAACTCCGGCAGGTAGTAGGGCATCTGCACCACGGTGGTCGCCGGATCGTTGAGCACCTCCAGGGCCGCCGAGATGTGCGGACGTTCCTTGATCCACGGTTCGGAGTTCACCTCGGTGTTGGCGGGCAGCACGCCCGTCTTGTCGGACCAGTAGCTGTTCATCGCCTTGCCCGCGGCGAACTTCGCGAACGCGAGCGCCGCGTCCTTCTTCTCACCGCTCGCGAACAGGCCGATCCCGGCGATGGGGTTGGACAGCACCGCGCGCGGCGCGCCGTCGGCGGGGCGGAACACGGGCAGCGCGGCCACCTTGTCGGCGCCGAGCGTGTTGACGTGGTCGTTGTAGGACCCCAGGTTGTGCTGCATGACCGCGATCGAGCCGCCGTCGAACTGGGCGACCATCTTGGCGTAGTCGTTGGTCGCGTCGGCCTCGGGCGTGGCGGTCTTGAACAGGCCGGCCAGGCGTTCCAGCGCGGCCACGTTCTTGGGGTCGTTCACCGTCGAGACGCCGGCGCCGGTGAACATCTCCTTGACACCCGACTGGCCGTACATGACCTCCAGCGCCTGGGCGATCGACCCCGCCCCACCACGGATCGTGAAGCCGTAGCGGTTCTGCGCCTTGTCGGTGAGCTTGCCCACGGCGTCGAAGAACTGGTCCCAGGTCTCCGGCGGGGTGATGGACTTCTCCTTGAACCAGTCGGTCCGATACCAGAAGACGCCCATGTTGGTGGACATCGGGACCATGTACGTCTTCCCGTCGGGCACCGTCCCCTTGACCGAGTTCACCACCTTCTCGTTCAGGGACAGTCCGGCCAGGTCGACCGGGTCGAGGGCCTTCTGGGCGACCAGGTTGGCGAGCATCGCCGTCGACACGCCGCCCGCGTCGGGCAGGCCGCCGCCGGCGATGGCGGTGTCGTATTTCTGCTGGACCTGGGCGATGGGGATGCCCACGTACTGGACCTTGATCTTCGGGTTGGCCTTCTCGAACTCGGCGATGATGTGCTGCCACACCGGCGTGCGGGCGGGCCCGCCGTTGTCGTCCCAGAAGGTGATGGTGGTCGTGCCGTCGCCGGCGGGAGCGGACTCGCCGCCGCATCCGGTCATGGTCAGACCGGCGCCTATCAACAGGGCACACAGCAGGCGTCTGGCCATCGTGTCTACCTTTCTCGTTGGATGTCCCCGATGTCTGCGGCCAAGGCGGCGGCCTCACCCGGGGTGAGGCGGCCGTCGGCTATCACGGTGACGACCCGGCGGGTCAGCTCGCGCTCGATGACGAGCGGGGTGTCCCAGGCCAGGGCCGGTCCGACGCCCGGATATTCGTCCACCCGGACGAACCACGGGTCGTCGTTCTGGATGAAAATCAATGTCCAGAGATCGCTGGACAATGCGAGCCAGGGCGCGCGGCTGCCGTGGGGCGCGTCGCCGTGGGCGGTGAACGCGGTGCGGTTGGCCGACTCACCTGGCGCTCGCCAGAAGAAGCCGCCGTATCCGGCGCCGGGGCGGCCCTTGGTGGCCGAGCTCTCGACCGTGAGCGGTTCGGCGGTGAGGTTCCGCAGGACGAACTCCACGTCGAGGGCCCAGCCCCGGCTCAGCGGGCGGGCCGTGACCGAGCGGTGTTCCTCGATGAGGTCGAGGCCGTCGACGCCCGTCCAGCGCAGCGTCTCGGTGAAGCCGTGGTCGTCGCGGCGGGTGAAGGCGATGTGGTTCTGCACGCCGTGGTTGTTCAGCCAGGTCGGGCCGCTGTCCCGGACGTAGGTGCGGCCGCCCCAGAAGTTGCGTCCGGAGACGTCGGCGACCGCGATCGAGGCGCCCAGGTGGTGGACGTGGTCGGCGGGGTTGACCTCGGTCACCGGCACACCATTCAAAGTGCGCACCGGGTGGAGGTAGGGACGGGGCGAGAGCGTGGTGGCCAGTTCGGGCCGCCAGTTGTACTCGGCGACCGGCCGGCCCGCCACTTCGAGGACCGCGCGCGCGGCCGCCCAGGGGACGTCCAGTTCGGAGAACAGCGCCAGGTGTTCGGCGCTGCGCGCGGTCAGGTTGGCGACTCCGGGAATCGTCCGCCGGTCGGGGCCGATCTCCTGGTATTCGTCCGGGATCGGCAGCGGGTCGGGGGCCAGCCGGATCTCCTCCAGCACCCGCATGAACGCGCCCGTCCTGCTGAGGGGGACCAGCAGCGGCACGTCGTCCCGCACGTGGGAGACGAGGTTCTCCAGCAGGTCGGCGCGGGCGTAGGTGGTGGTGGACACGCCGCGCGCCCGGCTCTCCACCCGCACCTTGTCCAGCGTGTACGTCAGCGTGATCCGCCCCTCGGTGCCGTGCACGGTCACGTAGGGCTCGTGCCTGCGGTCGGCCGTCAGGGTCACCGCGATGGTGATCGGCGGGCCGTCGGTTAATCGGATGCGCAGGCAGGAGGTGTCGTCGGCCTCGATCGGGTTGGCGTGGAACAGTTCGGCGTCGATCCCGGCGACGTCGCCCGCGAGCCCGGCGCCCGCCACGGCGAGCGCGGTCGCGACGGCGTGCGCGAATGGGTTGGTGAGGGCGCCGTCCATGACGTCGACCCGCCCGGCGCGGCGTTTGCCGGCCCACGCCGAGCGGGTGAAATAGGCCGAGGGGCGCTCCCAGGCGCCGGCGACGCCGATGCCACGCACCCGGCCGATGACGCCCTCGGAGACCAGGCGGCGGATCGCGGGGATCGCCGCCGAGCCGAGACTCTGGAACCCCACCTGACAGGCCAGGCCCGTGTTCCGTACGACCGTCTCGATCTCCCGGAACCCGGCCAGGGTCGCGGCCGGCGGCTTCTCCAGCAGCACGTGCGACCCCGCTTCCAGGGCGCGGATCGCCAGGTCGCGGTGGGTGTGGATGGGGGTGACCAGGACGGTCACCTCGGCCCCGGTCCGCTCGATCAGCTCGCCGAGGTCGGCCGACTGCTCGGGGCGGCCGAGCCCGCGCAGCAGGTCGGGTTCGATCTCCCGTACGTCGCAGACGCCCGCCAGCCGGACCAGCCCGCCGTCGGTCAGCCGCCGCAGGTTCTCCAGGTGCCACCAGCCGTGGCCGTACGCCCCGGCCAGGACCACCGGGACGGTGCGCGTGGTGGTGCCGTTCATCATCGGCCCTCCAAAGTGGGAAAACGCAGGCCATGGCCAAGATGCGCGCCCACCCGGACCCCGTCGGGGCCCAGCTCGACCGGCGGCGGACCGCCGAGGAGGCCGAGCGCGGCCAGGGACGCGTCCTCGACGTCCTCGACCATGCACGGCAGCGGGAGCGCCAGCGCGAGCTGCGCGGACAGGTCCGGCAGCAGATGGGGGAACGTGGGAACGCCGTGGATCCGGGCCAGTTCGGCGATCCGCAGCAGAGGCGTGATCCCGCCGACCCGGACGACATTGGGCTGGACGACGTCGACGGCGTCCAGAAGCCTTCTGAATTCGTGGATCGTGGAGAGGCTCTCACCGGCGGCGATCGGGACACCGACGGATTCGCGCAGTCTTCGAAGCCCCGTGATGTCATCGGCGGGGAGCGGCTCCTCGACCCAGTACAGACCGAAGGGCTCCAGTTCCCTGATTGCCGTACGTGCCTGGAACAGGTCCCACCGCTGGTTCGCGTCGACCATCAACAGGGTTTCCGGCCCGATGACCTCACGAACGGCGGCCACCCGCTCGACGTCGTCGTCCCGGCCGACCTTCATCTTGACCGCCGGGTAGCCGATCCACCGGTGAGCCTGCTCGACCAGCTCTTCGAGCGAGTAGTGCCGATTGACTCCGCTCGCGTAGACCGGCACGGTGTCTCGCCGCCGCCCGATCGTGTCGGCCAGCCCGAGACCCATCTCCTGCGCGCGAAGGTCCCACAAAGCGATGTCGACGGCGGCCATCGCGATGGTCGTGATGCCACCGCCACCGGCCTCACGCAGGTGCTTCCACAGCTGGTCCCAGACGACTTCCGGATGCGGCGGCAACCCTTTCACGAAGGCGGAGATGTCGTGATCCAGCAGGGCGGCCACCGCCGCCGCCCCGATCGAGGGGGTCCAGGAGAAACCGGTGCCGGTGCGCCCGTCGTCCAGGACGAGCGCGCAGGCGATCACGTGGTTGTACGGCACGTCGGGCCCCCACGGCCGGGGCAGCGCTGCCCGCAGCGGGAGCGTGTGCAGGCCCGCGATCCGCGTCATATCAACTCAAGCCCAATCTTGATGAGACGGTCGAGCTCGGTCAGATCGTCGGGAGCGAGGTCGGCCAGCGGCGGCCGGACCGCCCCGACGTCGAGGCCGCGCAGCCGGACCCCGGCCTTGACCAGCGAGACGGCATAGCCGGCCACCTTGGACCTGAGCTCGACCAGCGGCACGTAGAACTCCTGGAGCAGCCGCTCGTTCCCCCGGGCGTACGCCACCGCGATCTCCGGCGCGAACGCGAAGACGGCCGACGAATACAGTTCGACCCCGATCGCCCGGTACGCCGGCATGGTCAGCTCGGCCGTCGGCAGCCCGTTGAAGAACGTGAAGTCACGCCCGTCCATCGCCCGCACGATCCGCTGCATCCGGTCGATGTCGCCGACGCCGTCCTTCAACCCGACGACACCGGGGATCCCTGACAGGGCGAGCACGTCGGCGGGCGAAAGAACGAGCTGATCACGGGCGTAGAGGATGACCGGCAGTCCTTCGGCCGCGACCGCTCTCACGTAGTCGGCGTAGCGAGGGCCCTTGGTGTGAGGCGGCAACAGCAGCAGACCGTCGGCCCCGGCCTCCCCGGCGTTGCGGGCGTGCCGGAGAGCCGCCCCGAGGGGACCGCCGGCTCCGGCGAAAAGAGGGGTTCGACCTGCGGTGATCTCGGCCGCTGTCAGCACCACCCGCGCGTGCTCCGCCTCGGACAGAGAGGTGAACTCGCCGGTTCCACACGCTGCGAACACCCCGCCCGGCCCATGGGCCAGGCCGCTCGCGACGTGCTCGGCCAGCACGTCCTCCGCCACCCGCCCCTGAGCGTCGAAGGGGGTGACGGGGAAGAAGAGAACCCCGCTGAGGTTCATCTCAGATGTCTCCCATCTCGGTGCGCCAGCTGCGTTTGGCCTGCCAGCCGAGCAGCCGCCCGGCCTTGGCGGCGGAGAAGGCGGGGGAGGTGCCCGTCAGACCGGCCGCGTACGGCGCGGTCGACGGGATCACCCCCGGAAGCAGATCGGCCAGCGGCTCCCGGGCCAGCGCGTCGGCCGCCCCGGCGAAGAACACCTCGCCGCTGGGCACCTCGTGCATCCGGTCGACGAGGGTCAGCACCAGGTCGGCGGCGTCCCGCGCGTCGACGTAGTTGAACAGCGAGACCCCGGCGATGTCCGGCCGGTCGAGCCGCTCCCTGATCGTGTGCCCCGACTGGGTCGGCGCGCCCTCCCACTCCTCGGGGGCGACCACGAAACACGGCCTCATCGCCGCGAAATGTGTCGTCGAGGCACGGGCGAACGACGCCATCACCTGCTCGGCCACCAGCTTGGACACCGAATAGGCGTTCCAGGGCTCCGTCGGGTGGTCTTCGTCGATCGGCAGGTAGGAGGGCGCCCACCCGCCCGGCGCGCCGTAGCCGATGACCGTCGGGCTCGACGCCACGACCACCTTCGACACCCCGGTCATCGCCGCCGCCTCGCAGACGTTGAAGGCCAGTTGCGTGTTCACCCGGAAGGTCAGGTTGTCCGTTCGGGAGAAGGGCGTCGCGACGGCGGCGAGGTGGACGACGGCGTCGGGCCGGAACCGGGTCATCACCCCGAACGCCTCACCCAGGTCGGTGAGGTCGGCCGGGAGGAACGACGCCTGCGCGGGGGTCCCCGCCGCCGTGTCGATCCCGATCACCTCGTGGCCCGCGTCGACCAGCGCCACCACCACGCTGCGCCCGAACCGTCCGGAGCTACCGGTCACCAGTACTCTCATCAGCCCTTCACCGCCCCCGCCGACAGGCCCTGCACGAGATAGCGCTGGATGACCGCGAAGACGAGCACGACCGGCACCGCCGCGACCACGCCGCCGGCCGCGAGCGCCCCGAAGTCGGCGCTGAACTCGCCGATCGTGAACGCCAGCCCGACCGGCAGGGTGAACTTGTCCTGCTCGTTCACGAACATCAGCGCGAAAAGGAAGTTGTTCCATGAGTGGATGAACGCGAACGACCCGACCGCGACGAGCGCGGGCCGCAGCAGCGGCAGCACCACCACGAAGAAGCCGCGCAGCCGCGAGCATCCGTCGACCCAGGCCGCCTGTTCCAGCTCGACCGGGACGTTCTTGACGAACCCGCTGATCAGGATGAGTGACAGCGGGAGTTGGAAGACGGTCTCGGCGATCACCAGCGCCCAGAGCGAGTTGACCAGGCCGAGCGTCCGGAAGATCTCGAACAGCGGGATCAGCATCATCGCGCCCGGGATGAACTGGGTGCACAGCATGCCGACCAGGAACGCCTGCCGGCCCCGGAAGTCGTAGCGGGCCAGGGCGTAGCCGCCCGCCAGGGCGATCACCGTGGTGGAGATCAGCGAGACCACGCCGACCAGCAGCGAGTTCTGGAAGAAGATCGAGAACCCCATGCCGTTCCACACGTGGTCGAAGTGCTCGAACGTGATCGGCCACGGCAGCAGCGAGTTCGAGCCGCGCGGCCGGAACGCGAAGACCACCATCCAGTAGAAGGGGACCAGCGTGAACAGCAGATACAGGCCCAGCGGCACGTAGATCTGCCAGCGACCGACCCGGTTCATGAGCGCGCTCCGAACTTGCTCAGCCTCAGATAGGCGATCGAGAAGAAGGTCAGCACCACGAACGCGGCCGTGGTCAGCGCCGAGCCGTAGCCGAAGTCGTGCGACTGCACGGCCTTGGCCGCCACGTAGAGCGGCAGGGTCGTCGTCTGGTGGGCGGGGCCGCCGCCGGTCAGCGTGTAGAGCAGGTCGACGTTGTTGAACTCCCACACCGCCCTGAGCAGGGTGGACAGGATGATCGCGTCCTTGAGGTGGGGCAGCGTGATGTGGAAGAAGCGCCGGATGCGGCTGGCGCCGTCGACGGACGCGGCTTCGTACAGCTCCCCTGAGACCGTTTGCAGGTCGGCGAGCAGCAGGATCGCGAAGAACGGCACCCCGCGCCACAGTTCCGCGACCACAGCGGCCGCGAACACGGTCGACGGGTCGGCCAGCGGCGCGGTGTCGTAGGTGCCGATGCCGATGTCGGCCAGGTAGCGGAAGATGCCGGTCGAGGGGTTGTAGAGCAGAATCCAGATGCCTGTGGTGAGCACCCCCGACACGGCCCACGGTGAGAAGACGAGAGCGCGCGAGATCGCCCTTCCGATGAAGGATTCATTGACGATGAGCGCCAGCGCGAGTCCGAACAGCAGTTGCAGGACGACCTCGACGACCACCCATTTCACGCTGAAGCCGAGGCTCTGCCAGAAGAGCGGGTCCTCGAACAGCAGGACCCGGAAGTTCTCCAGGCCGGCGAAGCCGTTGTCCCAGGGCTGGGTGACGTCGTAGTGCTGCAGGCTGTAATAGATCACGCTGCCCATCGGGTAGACGAGGAACCCGAGCATCGCGACGACCGCCGGGGCGATCAGGACATAGGGGGTGCGCGGCGACCGTGCGACACGCATGGCCGTGACTCCTTAGCAGGGGGCCGAGGGGGGAGCGACACTGCAACCGGTTGCACGAAACATTCCCTTCACTCGCCAGAAACGTCAAGGGGTCAATTTCTGCGGGTTGACAGCAGTGCAACCGTTTGCATTAATTTCCCCGTGGCAGCAACGATCCGTGATGTAGCGCAGATGTCCGGAGTCCATGTATCGACCGTCTCGCGCACGTTCTCGGCGCCGCACCTGGTCAACACCGAGACCAGGAACAGGGTCCTGGCGGCGGCGGAGGATCTCGGCTATCGCCCCAACCGGGCCGCCCGCGCCCTGACCACGGGCCGCACCCACAACCTCGGCCTGATCGTGGCCGACATCGCCAACCCGTTCTTCTCCCACCTGATCAAGGGCGCCCAGGCCCACGCCCGGACCCGCGACTACCACGTGTTCGTCGCCGACACCGATGAGGATCCGCAGGTCGAGGAGGAGCTCATCCAGACGCTGGCCAAACAGGTCGACGGCGTCCTGCTGTGCTCCCCGCGTCTGTCGAACCGGGTGATCGAGAAGCTGCGCGAGGACGTGCCGTTCGTCGTGGTCAACCGGCGGATGAAGGGGATGTCCAACGTCCTGATGGACGTCGGCAGCGGCGCCCGCGAGGCCATCGCCCACCTGGTGTCGCTCGGCCATTCCCGGATCGCCCTGCTGGCGGGCCCGGCCGGGTCGTGGACGTCCAAGGAGATCACCGACGCGGCCCGATCGGTGCCCGGCATCGACCTCACGGTCTTCGGCCCCAACTCCCCGACCGAACACGGCGGCCTGGCGCTGGCCGAAGCCGTCGCCTCGGCCGACGTGACGGGCGTACTGGCCTACAACGACCTGATGGCGATCGGCCTGGTCGAGGGCCTGACCTCGCTCGGCGTCGACGTGCCGACGCAGGTCAGCGTGGTCGGCATAGACGACATCGTGGCCGGTCGGGTCAGCCGGCCCAAGCTGACCACGGTCGCGATGCCCGCCGAGGCCGCCGGGCGCACCGCCGTCGACCTGCTGCTCCAGCTCGTCGGCGCCGGAGAGACGGCCACCCCGGCGCTCGCCACCCTGGCCACCAACCTGATCATCCGCGACTCGACGGGACCGGTGAGGCATGAACTTCGGACAGACCCCTGAGGGCGAGAAGGTCGAACGCCATGTCCTGACCAGCGGCGGCCTGACCGCCGCCGTGCTCACCTACGGCTGCGTGATCCAGTCGCTGCACGTCGACGGCGTCAACGTGGTGCTGGGCTGCGACACCCTCGACGACTACCGCACCAGGAGCCGCTACTTCGGCGCGGTCGTCGGCCGCTACGGCAACCGCATCGGCGACGGCCGCTTCGACCTCGACGGCACGACCTACGAGCTCGCCCGCAACAACGGCACGGCCGCGCTGCACGGTGGCGTGCGCGGCTTCGACAAACGCGTCTGGGCCGCCCACGCGTCGGGAGACTCGATCACCCTGCGCCACGTCAGCCCCGACGGCGAAGAGGGCTACCCGGGCACACTGTCGGTCGCGGTCACCTACACCCTGGCCGACCGCGCCCTCCAGATCCTGTACGTCGCCACGACCGACGCCCCGACCGTGCTCAACCTGACGAACCACAGCTACTTCAACCTGGCAGGCGGCGGCGACGTGCTCGGCCACGTGGTCACGATCGACGCCGACACCTACACCCCGGTCGACGAACACAAGATCCCCACCGGGGAACTCGCACCGGTGGAGGGCACCCCGTTCGACTTCCGGCGACCGCACGCGATCGGATCGCGGATGGGCGGCGCGTACGACCACAACTACGTGCTCAACCCCGGCGGCCGGATGCGGGTCGCGTGCGGCGACCGGGTCATGGAGGTGACCACCGACCAGCCGGGCGTGCAGTTCTACGCGGGCGGCATGCTCTCTCCCGAACTGACCCCCTACGGCCCGCACGCCGGGCTCTGCCTGGAGACCCAGCACTTCCCCGACTCGCCCAACCGGCCGGGGTTCCCACCGGTCGTGCTCCGGCCGGGCGAGGAGTTCCGGTCCTCGACGGAGTACCGCTTCCCCTTCCCCTCCGGGGATGCCGGTGTGGATGGCGGCCGAGCGGCCCGCTAGTAGGCTCGGGGCGTGGTCAGGGAAGGCAGTTCCATCGACAAGGCGCTCGCGGTTCTCGAAGCGATCGCCGAGCATCACCGGATCACCGACATCGCGGCCACCACCGGCGTTTCGAAGTCGACGGTGCACCGGATCCTCCAGTCGTTGGTCGAGTGGGGCTTCGCCCGCACCGACGGCAACGGCGGCTACGAACCGGGCCCCCGCATCCTCACCCTGGCCGGGCGCGTGATGAGCCGTTTCGACCCGGCCCGCCAGGCCGCCGGGGCGCTGCGCTCGCTTCACGAACGCACCGGCTTCACCACGCATTTCGCCATCCGCAGCGGCGACGAGGCCGTCTACGTCGAGAAGCTGGAGGGCCGCCGGCCCTACCAGATGCCGTCGCGGGTCGGCATGAGCCTGCGCCTCCACTCGACCGCCATCGGCAAGGCCGTGCTGGCCCAGCTCGACGACGACGAGGTCCGCGCCATCGTGGCCCGCACCCAGCCCACCAAGCTCACCCCCAACACGCTCACGGGCGAAGACCTGCTCGCCCACCTGGTGGAGGTCCGCGCGGCGGGCTACGCGGTCGACGACGAGGAGAACGTGCCCGGCATCCGCTGCGTGGGCGCGGCCGTGTTCGACCACACGGGCCAGGTGCTGGGCGGCATCTCCATCTCCACGCTGGCGATGGACCTCGATCCCGACGCCTTCCGCGAACTCGCCCCCGAGATCGTCTCGGCCGCCCGCGAGGTCTCCCTGGCGCTGGGCGCTCCGACCACTCTGACGCGCCGCTGACGACCCGGCCGCCGGCCCGGCGGAGTCACCGCCGCCGGGCCGCGGACGCGGTTCATCCACCGCTGACGGGGTCTCCCAGCAGGTCCTCGATCTCGGCCGCCGCCGCGACCCGGCCGGTCCCGCCCCGTCCCGCCAGCGACAACGACGCCGCGGCCGTGCCCGCCCTGACCGCCTCGGGCAGTGACGCGCCCCGGGCCAGCCACGCCGCCAGCGCCCCGGTGAAGTTGTCGCCCGCCCCCGTCTGGTCGACCACGACCGGGGCCGGCACGGCGGGGATCTCGTGGAGCGTGTCTCCCTCGGCGAGCAGAACCCCCTCGGCGCCCAGGGTCACGGCCACCGAGGCGGCCCCCAGCCGCCTCATCCGGCGGACGGTCTCCTCCGGATCGCCGGTGCCGAGCAGGGCCAGACTGTCGGCGGGGGCTGAAAGTTTCACGAGCGCGGCACACGGCGCGACCGCGCGCAGGGTGTCGGCCGCCGCTTCCGGACCGGTCAGGCGGGCCCGGAAATTGGCGTCGTAGACGACCTGTCCCGTCGCCGTCGCGGCGGCGGCGCGCACCGCCCGGTCGCAGCTCACCGAGAGCGCGGCGGTGATGCCGCTCAGCACCAGGACGCGGGCGTCTCCAGCGGGGCCGGCGGCCAGGTCCTCCGGGGTCAGGCGGGAGGCGGCGCTGCCCTGCCGGAGGTAGGCGAAGGCGCGTTCCCCGGAGGGGTCGGCGCCGACGACGTACGCGCCGGTCGGTCCTGGGCCCACGGTGAGCCAGCGGGTGTCCACTCCGTGCCCGGCGGCGAAGCGTTTCAGGCGTTCGCCGAACTCGTCGGCCCCCAACAGCGCCACCAGCGCGGTGCGCGCCCCGGCCGCGGCGGCGGCCACCGCCACGTTGAGCGCGTCGCCGGAGAAGGACAACCGGAAGGTCTCGGCCTCGGTCAGCGGGCGGTCGGCGGAGAATTCGACCAGCGGTTCGCCTGCCACGACCACATCCATGCGCACCTTCTTCTTCTGCTGTTTCATGTAGTGAAATATGGTCTTATTTTACGCAACGCCTCTGGCGACGTCATGTGCCGAACAGGGGAACGGGAGCGCTGGAGCCGAAGCGTCCCGCTACATGAAAAATGAAACGTTCACGAGGCTCGGTGCTTAGCCCCATTTCAGGGAGGTCACCACCGCCGCACCGTTCCACTACATGGAACGCGGACTTATGTTGTGCTCCACCTTGAGAGAGGAGCACAACAAGTGTCCAGAATTTCTGTCAGAGGACGGATCCTCGCCGCCGTCGGCGCCGCGATCCTCGCCGTGGCAGGCGTCGTGGTCCCCATGGCCACGAGCGCCCAGGCCGCACCGGGGGCGGGGACCTACTCCGTCGTCAACCGGGGCAGCAACCTGTGCCTGGACGTGCTGAACTTCAGCACCGCCGACAACGCGGGGCTGATCCAGTACGCCTGCGCCGGCACCACCAACCAGCGGTTCACCCTGACCGCCCAGGGCTCCGGCTACCGCATCACGGCCGGTCACAGCGGTAAGTGCCTGGGCGTCCAGGACAACAGCAGCAGTGCGGGCAAGGCCGTCGTCCAGCAGACCTGCAACGGCTCCGCCTCCCAGACGTGGACGTTCTCCGACGCCTCCAACGGCACCCGGATCATCAACGGCAACGGCGCCAAGTGCGTCAACACCCGCGACAACTCCACCGCCTCCAATGCCGTCATCCAGCAGAACTCCTGCGACAACGTGGTGACCAAGCACTGGACCTTCACCCCGTCGAGCGGCCCGCAGCCCACCCCGACGATCACCCCGACCGTCGGCCCGACCCCGACCCCGACGCCCACTCCCACGGTCGGCCCGCCGCCCGGCGGACTGGTCGGCTGGGCCACCCAGGGCGGCGGCACCACCGGCGGCGGCAGCTCCTCCGCCACCACCGTCACCGACTCCTCGGGCCTGAGCAGCGCCCTTTCGGGCACCACCGCCCGCGTGGTGCGCGTCTCCGGGACGATCTCCTGCTCCGGCATGATCTCGGTCGGCTCGAATAAGTCGGTCATCGGCAACTCCGGCGCGGTGATCCAGGGCTGCGGCCTGAACGTCTCCAACGCGTCCAATGTGATCATCCGTAACCTGACGTTCCGGAACTGGAACGACGACGGCATCAACGTCCAGTACTCCACCCGGGTCTGGATCGACCACAACACCCTGTCCAACGGCTACGACGGCGCCATCGACATCAAGCGCGCCAGCGACTACGTGACCGTCTCGTGGAACCGCATCTACGACCATGACAAGTCGATGCTGCTCGGACACGACGACGGCAACGGCTCCGAGGACCGCGGCCACCTGCGCGTCACCTACCACCACAACTGGTTCGACGGCACCGGCCAGCGCCACCCGCGCGTCCGGTTCGGCAACCCGGTCCACGTCTACAACAACTACTACGGCGGCGTGAGCAGCTACGGCGTGGCCTCCACCGAGGGCGCGGGCGTGCTCGTCGAGGGCAACTACTTCGAGAACACCGAAGACCCCTACCACCTGGGCGAGGGCGACTCCGGCCCTGGCACCCTGGTGGCCCGCAACAACCACTTCGTCAACTCGGGCGCGGGCCAGGCCGGCGGCAGCGTCGCCTCCATCCCGTACTCCTACTCCCTGGAAACGGCCTCCAACGTCAAGTCGTCCGTGACCAGCGGCGCGGGCGCCGGGCGGATCAGCGTCTAGCCCGTCACCCGGTCCCCTGACCTGACCGGGCGGCAGAACAAAGGAGGCGCCGGCCCTCACGGGGGCCGGCGTCTTCCTGTGTACGACCGCGAGGCCGCCAAGTGGTCATATGGCCGGACGTCACGCGAAGCCGTAACCGAAAATGGCTTTTCGACCAACGGCGGCGAGAGGGTCGGCGCGGCGCGGTCCGCCCGACACGCGTGGGAAATCCCGGGCAATGTCGCGGTTGCGCAATACCGTGACCATCATGGCCACCCGTGCGTCCTCCGGTGGGAAGCGGCCGACGTCTCGGCAGACGCCTCGACCCGCCCCCCGCCCGCCCGTCAAGAAGAAGGCGCCACCGCCCCGCCGGAAACCGGCGCCGCCCAAGCGGCCGATCGGCACCGGGAACGATCCCCTCTCGTGGGTGTTCCTGATGATCGGCAAGCTCGTCGTCGGCATCTGGACACTGGTCGCGGGCGCCATCGGCACCGCCGCGCGGGCCGTCGGCAACGGCGCCCGCGACCTCGACCCGGCCCACCGGCGCGACGGCCTCGGCCTGGCCGTGCTGGCGGGCGCGATCGTGCTGGCGGCGATGACGTGGCGGACCACCAAGGGCTCGGTGGCCATGGTGGTCGACGCGGTCGTGCGGGGCACGGTCGGGTCGCTCTTCTGGTCGGTGCCGCTGCTGATGGGCCTGATCGCGTGGCGGCTGCTGCGCCATCCGGACCAGAACGGCGAGACGGGCCGCATGCTGATCGGCTTCACCGCTCTGGCGGCCGGGATCCTGGGCATCGTGCACGTCGCGCACGGCACCCCCTACCCGGCGGGCACCGCCACCGACGGGATGGACAAGGTCTCCGCCGCCGGCGGCATGCTCGGGTTCATCGTGTCGGCGCCGCCCGACAGCATCCTGCCGTCGTTCATCACGATCCCGCTGCTGCTGATGCTGGGCGGGTTCGGCGCGCTGGTGATCACCGCCACGCCGATCCACCGGGTGCCCGAGCGGCTGGGCGAGATCAAGGTCCTGCTGTTCCAGAAGCCCTTCGAGGGCTCCGCCGACCGGAAGTCGAAGAAGAAGCCGCCGCGCCCGGCGCCGGGCGAGCACGTCAAGCCCTACGACACGCCGATCCTGCGCGAGCCGCCGAAGGACCACTCGCCGGAGATCGTGCCGGGCCTGGTCGACGACGAGCCGCTGCCGCCCCCGCCCCTCGACGAGCCGCCGATCCCGCAGCAGACGATCCCGCCCGAGCCGACCCCGGCGCCGCGCAAGGTCGAGCAGCTCATGCTGTCGCCGCAGGCCGGCCCCTACACGCTCCCGGACGCCCAGATGCTCCGCTCGGGCAGCGCGCCGAAGGCGGAGACCAAGGCCAACAAGATCGTGGTGAACGCGCTGACCAGCGTGCTGGAGCAGTTCGCCATCGACGCCCAGGTGACCGGCTTCACCCGCGGCCCGACGGTGACCCGCTACGAGATCGAGCTCGGCCCGTCCGTCAAGGTCGAGAAGGTCACCGCGCTCACCAAGAACATCGCCTACGCGGTGAAATCGGCCGACGTGCGCATCCTGTCGCCGATCCCCGGCAAGTCGGCGATCGGCGTGGAGATCCCCAACGTCGACAAGGACCTGGTGTCGCTGGGCGACGTGCTGCGCTCGCAGGTGGCCCAGGCCGACGAGCACCCGATGATCGTCGGCCTCGGCAAGGACGTCGAGGGCCGCACCATCGTGGCCAACCTGGCCAAGATGCCGCACATATTGATCGCGGGCGCCACCGGCGCGGGCAAGTCGACCTGCATCAACGGCCTGATCACCTCGGTCCTGATGCGCGCCACGCCCGACGAGGTCCGGATGGTCCTGGTCGACCCCAAGCGGGTCGAACTGAGCGCGTACGAGGGGATCCCCCACCTCATCACGCCCATCATCACCAACCCGAAGAAGGCCGCCGAGGCCCTCGACTGGGTGGTGGGGGAGATGGACCGCCGCTACGACGACCTGGCCGCCAGCGGCTTCCGCCACGTCGACGACTTCAACAAGGCCGTCAGGGCCGGGGCCCTGGTCCCGCCGCCGGGCAGCGAGCGGGTCTACCAGCCCTATCCCTACCTGCTGGTGATCGTCGACGAGCTGGCCGACCTGATGATGGTCGCCCCCCGCGACGTCGAAGACTCGATCGTGCGGATCACCCAGCTCGCCCGCGCGGCCGGCATCCACCTGGTGATCGCCACCCAGCGGCCCTCGGTCGACGTCGTGACCGGCCTGATCAAGGCCAACGTGCCCTCGCGGCTGGCGTTCGCCACCTCGTCGCTGGCCGACTCGCGGGTCATCCTCGACCAGCCCGGCGCCGAGAAGCTGGTCGGCCAGGGCGACTCCCTGTTCCTGCCGATGGGCCAGAGCAAGCCGATCCGGCTGCAGAACGCGTTCGTCTCCGAGAAGGAGATCGCCGAGGTCGTCGGCCACTGCAAGACCCAGATGCAGGTCGAATACCGCCCGGACGTCGCCGCCACGGTCGCCGCGAAGAAGGAGGTCGACGAGGAGATCGGCGACGACCTCGACCTGCTGATCCAGGCCGCCGAGCTGATCGTGACGACCCAGTTCGGCTCGACGTCGATGCTCCAGCGCAAGCTGCGGGTCGGTTTCGCCAAGGCGGGCCGCCTGATGGACCTGCTCGAGTCGCGCAACGTGGTCGGCCCGAGCGAGGGCTCCAAGGCCCGAGACGTGATGGTGAAGCCCGACGAACTCGCCGGTCTGCTCGCGGATCTCCGCGGAGGTGGCCCCGACGCCACATCATAGTGTTGTTACTGATTGAATGTGACTCACTACACAGCGTCGGGACGGGCGGGGGGCCGCAGATGTCCATCGGTGGAACGATCTCGGAGGCGCGGGAGCAGAGAGGGCTGTCCGTAGCCGACCTGAGCCAGCGCACCCGGATCCGCGAGGCGATCATCGCCGCGATCGAGCGAGACGATTTCTCCGCCTGCAACGGAGACTTCTACGCCCGGGGTCACCTGCGGGCGCTGGCCCGCGAACTGGGCCTGGAGGGCGATGCCCTGGTCCGCGAGTACGACGCCCTGACGGGCGGTCCACGCCCCGGCGTGGGCGCGATGTATCCGATCGACAAGGGCATCAAGCTGCGTGAACGCCGGGCGCCCAACTGGACGCTCGCGATGGCGGTAGCACTCGCCATCGTGGCCGTCTTCGGCATCGGGCGGATCATGGGCAGCGCGATCAAGTCGCCCGAGCAGCAGGCCGTCAAGGTCAAGTCGGCCCCGGCGGCGGCCAAGGCCGCACCCGCGGCTCCGGCGGCCCCGGTCAAGGCGACCCACGTGACCGTCAAGATCAAGGCTCTCAGCGAGGCCTGGATCCAGGTGCGTGACGCCAAGAACAAGCGCGTCTTCATGGGGATGATCCCGAGCGGCGACACCCGCAGCTTCCGGATCAAGGACAAGGCGCGCCTGACCTTCGGCAACGCGGGATCGGTGCAGCTGAACGTGAACGGTCAGGACCTGGGCAGCCCCGGCCGGGCGGGGGAGACGGTCCGCAAGACGTACGGGCTGGACATCCCGCGTCCCCGGTAGTGGCCGATCCCCGATACCGTAGCTTCATCATGTCTGCACGCCGAACCGTATCGATGATCACGCTGGGTTGCGCCCGCAACGAGGTCGACTCCGAGGAGCTCGCCGCTCGCCTCGAGGCCTCGGGCTGGGCGCTGGGCGACGACGACCCAGACGTGATCGTGGTCAACACCTGCGGCTTCATCGAGTCGGCGAAGAAAGACTCGATCGACACCATGCTCGCCGCGGCCGACTCCGGCGCCAAGGTCGTCGCGGCCGGCTGCATGGCCGAGCGCTACGGCGCGGAGCTGGCCGGAGCGCTGCCCGAAGCCGCGGCGGTGCTGTCGTTCGACGACTACACCGACATCGGCGCCCGCCTCGACGACGTGCTCGAAGGGCGGGCGCTGACCCCCCACACGCCACGAGATCGGCGCACCCTGCTGCCCATCAGCCCGGTGGAGCGCCACGCGGCGCCCATCTCCGTTCCCGGCCACGGCGACCTGCCGAGCGGGCTCGCGCCCGCCTCGGGGCCGCGCACGCTGCGCAGGCGGCTGACCGGTGGCCCGGTCGCCTCGCTGAAGCTGGCCTCGGGCTGCGACCGGCGCTGCACCTTCTGCGCCATCCCGGCCTTCCGCGGCGCCTATGTGTCGCGGCACCCGGAGGATCTGCTCGCCGAGGCCTTCTGGCTGGCCGATCAGGGCGTCAAGGAGCTCGTCCTGGTCAGCGAGAACTCCACGTCCTACGGCAAGGACCTGGGCGACCTGAGGGCGCTGGAGAAGCTGCTGCCGCAGCTCGCCGCGATCGAGGGCATCGACCGGGTGCGGGTCAGCTACCTGCAGCCCGCCGAGCTGCGCCCCGGCCTGCTCGACGTCATCGCCGGGACCGAGGGCGTCGCGCCCTATTTCGACCTGTCGTTCCAGCACGCCAGCAACGCCGTCCTGCGGCGCATGCGGCGCTTCGGCGACCCCGACCAGTTCCTCGGGCTGCTGAAGCAGATCCGCGATCGGGCTCCCGAGGCGGGTGTGCGCTCCAACTTCATCGTCGGCTTCCCGGGTGAGACCGAGGAGCAGTTCGGCGAGCTGATCGACTTCCTGACGGAGGCCCGGCTCGACGTCATCGGCGTCTTCGGCTACTCCGACGAAGACGGCACCGAGGCCGCCGGGTTCGAGGGCAAGCTCGACCCCGACGTCGTCGACGAGCGGGTCGCGGCCCTCAGCGAGCTGGCCGAGGAGCTCACCAGCCAGCGCGCCGAAGAACGCATCGGCACCGAGCTCTCGGTGCTCGTGGAAGACGACCTGGGCGACGGCGGCTACGAGGGCCGCGCCGCCCACCAGGGTCCCGAGGTCGATGGGTCGGTCACCGTCCGCGGCATCGGGCTCGTACCGGGGCAGATCGTGCGCGCCGTCGCGGTCGACTCGGAAGGGGTTGACCTGATCGCGAGGATCAAGGCCTCGACGTGAGCCAGAGCAACGACCCGCCGCCGTCGGTCGTGGCCGACGACGCCCCGGAAAGACTGGTGGTCACCGACCCCGTCGAACCGGCCGTGCCCCCCGTGAGCGCCTGGAACATCGCCAACGCGCTCACGGTCGCGCGGCTGCTGGTCGTACCCGCGTTCATCGTCTTCCTCTTCGTCGAGGGCACCGGCTGGCGGCTGGCCGCCCTCGGCGTCTTCATGTTCGCCTCGATCACCGACCAGCTCGACGGTTTCCTGGCCCGCAAATACGGCCTGATCACCGACTTCGGCAAGATGGCCGACCCGATCGCCGACAAGGCCCTCATCGGGTCGGCGCTGGTCTGCCTGTCCATTTTGGGTGAGATCCCGTGGTGGGTGACCGTGGTGATCATCGCCAGGGAGCTGGGCGTGACGCTGCTGCGGTTCGCGGTGATCCGCTTCGGCGTCATCCCGGCCAGCACCGGCGGCAAGATCAAGACAGTGCTGCAGATCTTCGCGATCGGCTTCTTCCTCGCGCCGGGCCTGCCCGACATCATCCGCTGGGCCACCATGGGCACCGCGATCCTCGTGACGGTGGCCACCGGCGTCGACTACGTTGTCCGGGCAGTACGGCTGCGCCAAGTGGCCCGGAGGGAACAGGTGTGACCCATTCGACCGCAGCGAAGATCGTTTCCCTGCTCGCGGAGCGGGGTGAGACTTTCGCCGTGGCCGAATCGCTGACCGGTGGGCTCATCGGGGCCACCGTGACCGGCGTGCCCGGGGCGTCGGCCGCCTTCGTCGGCGGGGTGATCAGTTACGCCACCGACCTGAAGCGCAGACTGCTCGGCGTCCCCGGCGACCTGCTGGCCGCGCAGGGCGCCGTCCACCCCGACGTGGCGGCCGCTATGGCCACCGGGGTCCGGAGCCTCACCGGCGCGACCTGGGCCGTCGCGGTGACCGGCGTGGCCGGCCCCGATCCTCAGGACGGCAGACCAGTGGGCACGGTGTTCTGCGGAGTGAGTGGTCCCGGCGGCTCCTTGAAAGTCGTTGACCTGCGGTTGACCGGAGACCGCCATGCCATCCGTATCCATACATGTGAGATGGCTTTGGATCTACTTCTAGGTGTTGTGCTGGCCAATTCGGGGGAACATTCGGGGTGATTACCGCGTTACGTCCCCAGCGAACATGCTCACCATGGTCTGCCGTGGTGTCGCTCGATACAGGTACGGTGGAGCTGTGAGTGAGGTCCGTGAGCCATCGGCGAGGAGTAAGTCCACCGCGCGCCCGGCGCAGGGGCCGAGCGACCCAATGATGACGGCGAGGAGTATGTACGAAGGGCGTGGAAAGAACGGGCGATATGAACCGAAAGCGCGGAGCGTCGTGACGCCTCCCGCGCCGGGGAGGGAGCGACAGATGGTTTTGCTGCGTCAGCTTCTCGGCGACGTCCTGCGGCGGCTACGTGTGCGGCAGAGTCGCACGCTGCGCGAGGTCTCCACGCTGGCCCGTGTTTCCCTCGGTTATCTGTCCGAGGTGGAGCGCGGTCAGAAGGAGGCGTCGTCCGAGCTGCTCGCCTCGATCTGTGGTGCGCTGGGCGTGCCGCTGTCGCAGGTGCTGCGGGAAGTCTCCGACCAGTTCGCTCTTGCCGAGCTTCAGCACGCGCCTGTCATGGCCGACGTGCCCGAGCGTGAGCGTCTGCCCATTCCGGAGACCGTGCCCTCCGGGCCGGAGTTCGACGGTTTCCCCGAAGTCAAGGACATGGTGGCCGCCTAGCCCCGCTGGCAGCGCGGGCACCAGTAGATCAGCCGTTCCTGCGGCTGTGATCCCATCTCTCCACGTTCGATGCTCGATCCGCACACGCGGCAGGGGCGGTGTTCCCTGCCGTAGACGAACAGCTCACGACCCGGTCTCGGGTCGCCGGTGGTGACCGGTCCACGTTCGTCCTTGCCCTCGTTCATGAGGCGGTGCGCCGTCTCAGTCAGCCCCACCGCATCTGCCACGTCTTCGGCGCGCCTCCATGGCCAGACGCCGGCGACGAAGAGCGTCTCCGCACGCCATATCGTGCCGATCCCCGCGAGATTGCGCTGATCGAGCAGCGCCTCCCCGATGGTGCGATCCGGATCTCCGGCCAGATTCGCCGCCGCCCTTCCGGCATCCCAGTCGACGCCGAGCAGGTCGGGGCCGAGATGGCCGACGACCTCGTCTTCTCTGGACGTCGGCAGCAGGCCGACCACGCCGAGCTTCACCCCGGTCGCCTGCCAAACGGTGTTGGCCAGCACGACCCGCACCACGTCGCCGCCCCGGACGGGCGCGCCGGTGCGGGTGATCCGCCAGCGGCCGTCCATGCGCAGATGGGTGTGCAGAGTCACGCCGCCCTCGACCCGGGTGAGCAGGTGTTTCCCCCGGCTCACCGTGGTCAGCACCCGCCGCCCCCGCAGGTCGGCCGTGGCGAATCGGGGCACCCGGAAGTCGGAGCGCGTGAGCTCCTGATCGTCGAGGGCCGCCCGCAACCGGCCGGCCGTCCGCCAGACGGCATCGCCCTCAGGCATCAGACTGGGGCGTTGGGGGAGTCCCAGGCTGAGGGGTCGTCGGACAGGTCGGTCACCCGCTTGGGCAGGTCGCCGCTGGCGATCTGGTCAAGGGTGACCTCTTCGAGGATGGCCCGCTCGCTGGCCCGCAGCGCGATCCAGACCTGCTGGAGCGACTGGGCCGCGCCGGTGTAACCGACGTGTTCGGGGCGTTCGCCTCGGACGTTGGCCAACGGCCCGTCGACCGCCCGGATCACGTCGGCCAGGGAGATCTGGCTGGCCGGACGGGCCAGCACGTAACCGCCCTCGGGGCCGCGCTGGCCGCGGACCAGGCCGGCCCGGCGCATCTGGAGAAGGATGTTCTCCAGGTATTTGGGCGGCATCTCCTGGCCCTTGGCGAGCTCGCCCACCGTAGTCGGGCCGTCGCCGGACGCGGCCAGCTCGGCCGCTGCCCGCAGGGCGTAGTCGACACGCGCAGAAAGTCGCATGTAAACGATTATCCCGCCTGGTTGGGACTGGTTGACCTGGGTCCCCTATCTTCAGCCCACCCGGATGCGCATCACGACGGGCAGATGATCGGAGAACGGCACTTTCGGAACCTCCGCGGAGACCGCCGTGAGCCCTTCGGTGAGCAGGATGTGATCGATCCGCTTGACCGGACCGTCAGCGGGCGACGTCGGCGGATCACCGAAATTCTTCAGCGGATCGGTCAGGCCGATGTCGGTGAGCAGGCGCTGGAAGGCGGGGTCGTCAGGAGTGAGGTTGAGGTCGCCCGCCAGCAGAGCCGGGGGACGGGGCGTGACGCTGCGCAGCGCGGCGCTCTGGAGTTCGGGCTCCTGGAGGTGGGTGTTGACGATGCCGACCTGCCTGCCGCCGACCTCGACCACCACCGTCTGGGCCTGCGCGCCGGTCGGATATCCCTCGGTGACCAGCGGCATCGACTGGGCGCCGCGGACCGGCAGGTTGGTCAGCACGGCGTCGCCCCAGAGTTCGTCGGCGGCCGGCGCGAACCGGTAGTGCATGCCCAGGCGGGTGGCGATGCGGTCGAGGTCGTCGTGGCCGCCGTTGAGGAACCAGCCGCGGTCGACCTCGCTGAGCAGCACGACATCGGGCTTCCTGGACGCGGCCCAGTCGGCGATGTCGTCGAGGTCGAGGGTGCCGGAGGTGCCGAAACCCATGCGGATGTTGTAGGCGATCAGCGTGAACTCGTCGCGGTCGACGGCCTGGCCGGGACCTTCGGTGCCCCGCGGCTGGGGGAAAGCCCACAGGGCGGCCACCGCCAGCGCGGCGGCCACGGCGGGAAGAATATTGGGCAGGTCGGGCAGTCGCACGGCCGTCGCGGCGACCACGAGGCCGAGGGCCAGCGGGACGTACGCGTTGTCGAAGCCGAGGACCATGTCGTAGGCGGCGTAGTAGACGAACGTGCCGACGAAGAACACGATCATCCCGCCGAGCAGCGCGCCGCCCGCACGGCGGCCCGCCGGGCCGTCCCCGGCCACGCGCAGGCACCACCCCAGGCCCAGCGCGAAGACCGGCAGGGTGGCCACCTGGAGGTGCCCCTCGTCGTGCGCGATCCAGACGCCGACGACCATCAGGATCGGCGCGAGCTGGGCCGGATGGCCCGCCGTCCCGGCCAGGGCCAGCACGATCAGGGCGGCCAGCAGCGCCAGCGTCGGCCAGAGGCGGTCGCCGGGGGTGCCGCCCTCGCCGATCAGCGCCGACGGGCCCAGGTACATCCCGGCCAGCAGGATCGCGGGGCCGAGGGCGAACCAGAGACGGCCGGAGGCGGGTTCGGTCGTCTCGGTGACGCCGAGGACCGCCCAGGCGAACGCCACGGCGACCAACACCGTTGGGATCCAGGGCAGGAGGCCGTCCCGCCAGACCAAATCCATGTGGCCGATCGACAGGTGGAGGGCCTGGGAGAGCGCCAGCCCGAGGGGAAGGGCCGGCCGGATGTGGGATCCGGCCACGAGCTTCGCGGCGCCGTACAGAAAGAAGATGCCGGCGGTGACGGAGACAGCGCTCACATAGAGCTGAGGGAAACCGCCGTCGGTGGCTTGGAGAAGAAGGCGGCCGATCGCCAGAACTCCGGCGCCGCCTATCAATGCCCATCTCGCCGGAATGAGGAGTGCCGATAACGGCAGGACGAACCACAGCGCCGCGAAGAGGCCGAGTTGTTCCGGCGGGGTGTCGCCGGCCTGGCCGTAGATGGTGATCAGGGAAGGGAACAGGACGCGGACGGCGTCCATGAACAGGAGCAGGCCCAGAGTCACTGCCGCTACGGGGCGCATGGAAATGATCCTTACGTCCTTATGGGAGCGGTATCAAGGTCCAATTTCCGGGAGCCCGTATAGTCGCTAAGCTGGCCGGAAAAGTTTGTTGACAGTTTTCGCGGGGGCGACCATCGAAAGCAGGAACATGGAGCGACGTCCTGGCGTGCCCAGGTTGCTCCGGGAGATCAACGACCGGGCCGCCCTCGAACTACTACTGTCGTCCGGCCCGCTGACGCGCGGCCAGATCGGCGACCTGACGGGTCTGTCGAAGGTGACCGCGTCGCAGACGCTGTCGCGCCTTGAGGAGCGGGGGCTCGTCGAGGTCGTGGGCGAGCAGGCCGGGAACCGGGGGCCCAACGCGGCCCTCTACGGCGTGATCGCCTCGTGCGCCTACGTGGCGGGGCTCGACGTCGGGCCCGAACACGTCACGGCGGCCATCGCCGACATCAAGGGCGACGTGGTGGCCGAGGTCACCTTGTCGCCGAACGGCGCCGACGACCCCGTCTCGATGGTCCACAACGCGGTCGTGAAGGCCTGCCGGTCGGCCAAGGTCGCGCTGTCGCGGCTGAAGGGCGTCACGATCGGCACCCCGGGAGTGGTCGATCCGCGCACGGGCGACGTGCAGTTCTCCTTCGACCTGCCTCACTGGCACGAGGGCATCCACGAGGCGCTGGCACGCGATCTGAAGCGGGCCGTGCGGATCGAGAACGACGTGAATCTGGCGGCCATCGCCGAGCGCTCGAAGGGCGCGGCGCGGCAGGCCGACGACTTCGTGCTGCTCTGGGTCGGGCGCGGCATCGGCCTGGCCGTCGTGCTCGGCGGTCGGCTGCATCGCGGCCGGTCCGGCAGCGCCGGGGAGATCGGCTACCTGCCGGTGCCCGGGGTGCCGCTGGCGGAGGACGTCCGGTCGGAGCCGGGGCGGCTGCCCTCCCTCGCGGGCGGTCTGCAGTCGCTGGTGAGCTCCGTGGCGGTGCTCGACCTGGCACGTGACCTCGGTTTCGAAGGAGCCACGGCGGCCGAGTGCGTGACCGCCGCGGTCGACGCCGGCGACCAGGGCGACCGGCTGCTCGACGAGATCGCCTCCCGGCTCGCGCTGGGCGTGGCGTCGGTGTGCGTGGTCCTCGACCCGGGGCTGATCGTGCTCGCCGGAGAGGTCGGGCTGGCCGGGGGAGTGTCCCTGACCGGCCGGGTCGAACAGGCGGTGGCCCGCATCTGCCCGATCCGGCCGCAGGTCGTGACCTCCACCGTGACGGGTAACCCGGTCCTGCGCGGCGCGGTGATCGCCGCACTGGATCAGGCCCGCGAAGAGATCTTCTTGTCGTAGGGTCCTCGCCGCTTTCCAACGACCCGCCGCCCCGGCGAAAACGGGGACGGCGGGACTGGTGCGTCAGGCCTCGGGCAACTCGGCCGCCGCTTTGGCAGCGGACCGGGGCGGCGGGACGCGTGCGTTCAGGCCGTGAGTAGTTCGACCGCCGCCTGGGCGTTGGCGCGGGCCGCGCCGTAGGTGGCGATGTGGACGCCGTGGTCGGGGCGCCAGATCGGGAGGCCCATCTCCATGACCACGCCGTCGGGGCGGGCCGCGAGGAGTTCGGTGACCAGGGCGCGGGCCGCGGGGTAGCGGTGGGCGTCCTTGACGACCACGACCAGCGACCGGCCCTGCGCCCGTGCGAGCAGGTCGGCGGCGTGGGCGTCCTCGGGCTTGACCCTGACGATCTCCGCTTCCGGCAGCCACGGCGCCACGCCCCACGGCACGTCGCCGACGGCGATCGTGGGCGGGGTGTCGACCTCGACGACGAACGGGTTCTTGAATTCCGTCCGGGTGCCGGTCAGCCGGACCGCGCGGCGGGCCGCCTGCAGGCCGATCACGGTGTCCTGGGTGTGCCGGCCGCGGGTCTCGCGGGCCCAGTCACGCAGGCGCTGGGCGCGGGAGACGGCCTCCTCCAGCCGTTCGACCGGCAGGTCGCCCTGGCGGACCGCGGTGACGATCGCGGCGATGACGGCCTCGGTGTCCTCGTACGTGGGGATCGCCCCCAGGCAGAGCAGGTCGGCCCCGGCCTTCAGGGAGAGCACCGCGCCGCCGCCGAGGCCCACGCTCTTGGTGATGGCGTGCATGTCGAGGGCGTCGGAGATGACCACGCCGTCGTAGCCGAGTTCGCCGCGCAGCAGCGTGGTGAGCGCGGCCGGGCTGAGCGTGGCGGGGGTGCTGCCCGTCAGCGCCGGGACGGCCACGTGGGCGGTCATGATCGACTGGGTGCCCGCCGCGATCGCGGCCCGGAAGGGGGCCAGCTCGCGTTCGCGCAGCAGCTCCAGACTCGCGTCCACGACCGGGATGGACAGGTGGGAGTCCTCCGTGGTCGCGCCGTGGCCCGGGAAGTGCTTCACGCAGGCGGCGACGCCGAGCGACTGCAGGCCGCGCACGGCCGCGACCGTGTGGCGCGAGACCAGCGCCGGGTCGGAGCCGAAGGAGCGGGTGCCGATCACCGGGTTGTCGGCGGCGGTGTTCACGTCGGCCGACGGGGCCATGTCGAGGTTCACCCCGGCGTCGACGAGGTCGCCCGCGATCGAGCGGAAGACCCGCTCGGTCAGTTCGACGTCGTCGACCGCGCCCAGGGCCGCGTTGCCCGGATATTCGCTGCCCACGTGGTAGGCCAGCCGGGTGACGTCGCCGCCCTCCTCGTCGAGCGAGATCACCGGGTCGCCGGCGCTCGTCAGGACCGACGTGAGCCTGGCCACCTGGCCGGGGGTTTCGACGTTGAAGCCGAAGAGGCAGACGCCGCCGAGACCGTCGGCCAGCCCGTCCAGCACCCAGTCAGGTGCGGTCAGGCCTTTGAAGGTCACGAGCAGCGTGCCGGCCGCGAGACGGCGCAGCCCCCGATCGCTGTGGCTCGCGGGTACTCCAGGCATGGGAATTCATGACTCCGATCATGGACATGGGAAGGTACGGCCCCCAGGGATGCCCGGGGGCCGTACCCGCTCAGGGAAGCGAGACGCGGACGGCCGGAGGCCGGTCGTGGCTCGCGCTGGGAATCTGCCTTGAAGACAGGGCCGGGCGGTCAGCCCTTGACGGCGCCCGCGACGAGGCCGGAGACCATGCGCCGCTGCACCAGCAGGAAGAACACGATGACGGGGATCGTCATCAGGGTGGAGCTCGCCATGATGGCGCCCCAGTCGGTGCCCCGCTGCCCGAAGAAGTACTGCAACGCGACGGGCATCGTGTAACCCGATGGGTCGCTCATCAGCACCAGCGCGAAGATCAGTTCATTCCACGCGGTGATGAAGGAGAAGATGCTGGTCGCCACGAGACCCGGCGCGACCAGCGGGAAGAGCACCTTCCAGAACGTGGTGAACCGGCTCGCGCCGTCGATCCACGCGGCCTCCTCCAGCGACTTCGGCACGGCCGCCACGAATGTGCGCAGCATCCAGATGCCGAAGGGCAGGGTCAGGCCGACGTTGACCACGATGAGGCCGAGCAACTGGTCGTACAGACCCAGCCGCTTCACGCTCAGGAAGAGGGGGATGAGCAGCGCCTCCGCCGGCACCATCTGCACGATCAGCAGGGTGATGAGGAAGGAGGTGCGGCCCTTGAAGCGGAACCGCGAGACCGCCGTGGCGGCCAGCAGCGAGAAGACCGCGCCCACCGCGACCGTGCCCAGGGCGACGATCGCGCTGTTGCGCAGGTAGAGCCAGATGGAGTTGCCCGCCACGCCCTCGCTGAGCACCCGGTCGAGGTGCTCGAAGGTGAAGCTCGTCGGGAACGGGATGAACTCCGTGGTGAAGATCTGGTCGTTGGTCTTGAACGCGGTCGTGACCATCCAGTACACGGGGAAGATCGTCGCGATGAACAGCACCACGGCGGTCCCGTTGAGCGCGATCTTGCGCAGCGTCTTGCGGGTCTTGGCCTTGTCGCGCCCGCGCTTGACCTGAGGGTTCGTCAGAGTGGTCACTGCACGTCCTCCGACTTCACCATCTGGCGGACGTAGAACGCGGTGACGACCAAGAGGATGATCGTGAGGATCACCGCGATGGCCGCGCCGGAGCCCATCTTGGGTGGCGCCCGGAAGGCCTCCGCGTACGAGAACATGGACAGGTTGAACGCCCCGCGGTTGGTCGGGCCGTTCAGCAGGACGTACAGCTGCGAGAAGACCTTGAAGTCCCAGATGATCGACAGGATCGTCAGGACCGCGAAGACCGGCTTCAGCAGCGGGAAGGTGACCGACCGGAAGGTTCT
The DNA here is from genome assembly GCF_001570545.1 of Herbidospora mongoliensis. Classification (GTDB taxonomy): domain Bacteria; phylum Actinomycetota; class Actinomycetes; order Streptosporangiales; family Streptosporangiaceae; genus Herbidospora; species Herbidospora mongoliensis. Next base: position 180,884 of record NZ_BBXD01000012.1, read on the forward strand.
CCAGGGGCCCGACCCGTCGACCCTGGCGGCTTCGTAGAGTTCGCTGGGGATGCTCTTGAGTCCGGCCAGGACCGAGACCGCGACGAACGGGAACGACGCCCAGACCACCGTCATGATCAGCGCGATGTAGACGGTGTACGCCTCGTTGAGCCAGGGCACGCCGGTCCAGTCGGCCCGTCCGAAGAGGGCGGTGGCCAGGAAGTCGGGCAGCAGATTGAGCGCCCAGTTGACGATTCCGGCCTCGGCGTCGAACAGCCAGCGCCAGATCACGCCCTGCGCGACCGGCGGGACCGCCCAGGCGAACATGATGCCGACGATCAGGATGGTGGACATGCGCTTGCTGAGCTGCTGCAACAGCACCCCGACGCCCGTACCCACGATCAGGGTGAGCGAGACGGTCACGAAGGCGAAGACGAGGGTGTTGCGGAGAGACGACCAGAAGATGTCGTTCTCGAAGATCTTGGTGTAGTTCTCCCAGCCCACCCAGTCGGCGGGCTTGGGGTTGACCTCGCGGATCTGCGGGATCCCGACCTTCTGGAAGGACATGATGATCGCTTGGATCATCGGGTAGAGCAGCAGAGCCACCATCACCAGTACGCCCGGGATCAGCAGGACGTACGGGATGTATTTCGGGTTCAGGCCGGAGGCCTTCTGCGGACGGTGTGAGCGGCGGGCGATCGACGTGTCAGTCATCGTCGCTACTGGTTGAGGATCTCTTCGAGTTCCTTGTTGGCCGCCGCGAGCGCCTCATCGGCCGAAGCCTTGCCCTCGATGACCGAACGGGCCGCGTTCTGCAGCACCGCCTTGGTCTCGCCCGCCTCGGTCCAGTTCGGGTCGGCCGGGAACGAGCGGGCCTTGGCGAAGGCCGCCGCGAACGGCGCCTGGACCGGGTCGCTGGCCAGCGCGGCCAGAGTGTCCGGGTAGACCGGGAGCAGCCCGCCGTCCTTGGCGTAACGGTCGGCCCACTGCTTGCTCGTGGCGAGCTTGATGTACTCGCTGGAGAGCTCGGCGTTCTTGGTGGTGCCCCAGACGGCGATGTCGTTGCCGCCGAAGAACGCGGGGGCCTCGCCACCGGTCTTGGCCGGGAGCGGGAAGAAGGCGAGCTGGTCGGCCTTCACCTTGCCCTTGGAGTCCTGCTCGATGCCGGGGATGTCCCACGACGCGGTCAGGTACATGCCGACCTTGTCGTTGGCGAAGCGGGTGCGGATGTCCGTGGTGTTTTGGGTCAGCCGCGCCTTGCCGGACAGACCGCCGGTCACCAGGCCCGTGTACGTCTCGAAGCCGGCCTTGAAGGTCGGGTCGGCGAGCTTGCCCACCCACTTGTCGCCTTCCTTGACGGCGTAGTCGCCGCCCTCGGACCAGGCCATGGCGCCGAGGAGGTGGTTGGCGTCGGAGCCGCCGTTGAAGGCGAAGCCGTCGACGTCCTTGCCCTTCTCGTCCTGGATCTTCTTGGCGGCGGCGACGACGTCGTCCCAGGTCTTCGGGACTTCGATCTTCAGCTCGTCGAACCAGTCCTTGCGGAACAGGACCGCACGGGTGCCGGCGCCCCACGGCACGGCGTAGACCTCGCCGTCGATGGTCTCGAGGCCGAACAGGTTCTTGGGGATCTGCGCCAGCTCACCGGCGGAGGTGAGGGGGGTGATCGGCGACAGCGCTTCCTGGCTGACCCACAGCGGCACCTGGTCGTTGCCGATTTCGGTGACGTCGGGGCCGGCGCCACCCGCGGCGGCGGCGGTGAACTTGTCGTTCACCTGCGGCCACGGGATCCACTCCAGCTTGACCGTCGCGCCGGTCTGCTTCTGGAACTCGGCGTTGAGGTCGTCCATGTAGGCCTGGGCCGGCGGGTTCGAGTCGCCGAGACGCCACATCGTCAGCGTCTGACCGGCGAACTTGGGCCCGGAAGCAGCGGGGGCCGAGGCGGCGTCGGTGGCGGCGGGGGCCGATTCGGTGGTCTCGCCACCACCACAAGCGGCGACACCCAGGGCGAGGGCGGCGGTGAGGCCGACGATCTTCACGATCTTCACGTTGGGGGTTCTCCCTTCCCGGCTTCGCGTCGAGGCAAGTTGTGAGGTGTCGGCGGGCCGCGCACCTGAGGTTTGCTGACGGTCGGCGTTTGTGGCACCTCAGAGGCTTGATCGCTTGCCTATGGGGTGACTGCCGTTAAACTAACAAGAAACTTTCTTAAAAAAAACCCGCGTTAGCGGATCGTGACGAGAAGGGAGAGAGCGGTGGCCCGACGCCCCGGAACACCCCGGTTGCTCCGGCAGATCAATGACCGATCAGCCCTGGAGCTCCTTCTCCTGCAGGGCCCGCTCACCCGGGCTGAGCTGGGCGAACTCACCGGATTGAGCAAGGTCACCTCAGGTCAGCTGCTGGCCCGTCTGGAGGATCGCGGCCTGGTCACCACTGCCGGGGAACGGGCCGGCGGACGCGGACCGAACGCCGCGCTCTACGCCGTCAATCCCCAATCGGCCTACGTCGCCGGACTGGAGGTGTCCCCCGACAGCGTCACCGCAGGCGTCGCCGACATCACCGGCCGAGCCATCGCCGAGGTGACCGTCGACCCGAGCGAGGCGCGAGATCCGGTCAAACTCGTCCACAACGCGCTCTTCCGCGCCTGCGAGAGCGCCGGGATCGGCCTCGACCAGCTCAGCGGCCTGGTGATCGGCACCCGTGGCGTGGTCGACCCCCGCAGCGGGGACGTCCGCTACTCCTTCGACCTGCCCGCATGGCACTTCGGAGTGCTGGCCGAGCTCCGCGCCGATTTGGGGCGGGCGGTACGCATAGAGAACGACGTCAACCTCGCCGCCCTGGCCGAACAGGCCCACGGAGCGGCGTACGGCCTCGACGACTTCGTCATCATGTGGGCCGGAATAGGGCAGGGCCTCGGCGTCATGCTCGGCGGCCGGCTCCATCGCGGCATCACCGGCGGAGCGGGCGAGATCGGCTGGCTGCCCGTACCGGGAGAACCGCTTCCCTCGGATGTACGAGATCCGCAGTCCGGCTCCTTCCAGCGCCTGGTCGGCGGGGACGCGGTTTATGGAATGGCGCTGGCCCACGGGATGCATCCACAGGACGCGCCCGTCGCCGAGCTGGTCGCCAAGGCCGTCGCCGAGGGGAACGGGAGCTTCCTCGACGAGCTCGCCGGCCGGCTGGCCGTCGGGGTCGCGGCCGTCGCCGTCGTGCTGGACCCCGGTCTCATCGTGCTGAGCGGCGACGTCGGCCGGGCCGGGGGCCGGGAGCTGGCGGCCAGGGTCGAGGACGAGGTGGCGCGGGTCTGCCCCTCGCGCCCGAAGGTGGCGGTGACCGAGGTGGAGGGGAACCCGGTGCTCCAGGGAGCCCTGGTGGCCGCCCTGGAGGAGGCGAGGGAACAGGTCTTCTCGGATACGGTCTGACTTCATGGGCGACGTCATTCTGATCTCCGACCCCCGGGTGACCTCCATACCGGTGACCGAATGCCTGGAGCCGCTCGTCGATGTGCGGGATTTCCTGCGTGTTGACGAGCGCTTGGCCGACCCGGCCGGGGCCTTCGCGCACCTGCGGGCCGGGCTGGTGGAGCGGCTGCGGCGGGTGGTGCTGCCTCTCGGGGTTCACCTCGTCGTGGTCGAGGGGTATCGGCCGGTGTCTCTCCAGCGGAAGTGGTTCGAGGAGTATCGGGAGACGCTGCGGACGACATTTCCGGAAATGTCGGGGGATGAGCTGCACGTGGCGGCCAGCCGGTTCGTGTCGCCTGTCGAGGTCGCGCCCCATACGGCCGGGGCGGCTGTCGACCTGACGTTGTGCGACGACGACGGCGTGGAACTCGACATGGGGACCGAGGTCAACGCGACACCTGAGCAGAGCTCCGGGAGCTGTTACACCGCTTCTACCGATATTTCGGCAGAAGCCATGCAGAACCGGAAGGTTCTGGTGACGGCGCTGGAGGGCGTCGGGCTGGTGAACTATCCGACGGAGTGGTGGCACTGGTCCTATGGCGACCGCTACTGGGCCATGACGCGGGGACGCGGGTCGGCCGTTTACGGGCCGGTCGAATTCTGACCTGAGAGGCCAGGTCCTCACCGTTATGTGGCGTCGACAACGCAGGTGACGCCGAGCGCAGCCGACTGGTGTCAGAGCCTGCACCGATCCCCGCGGCTCTGGCTGTTCTCGCGCATCTGCGTGATGTCTTAGAGGTTCCTCGCTCTGCGGGCCTCCCGCCAATGGAGCGGCCGGCCCGGGGCGGTGGCGATGAAGCGGCCCGCGTGGGCGGTGAACGTCGTGGTTCCCTCGGGGAGGTCGCCCGCCGGGTGCCACTCGTCTGCCGCGTCGGGGCGGCGGGTCACCAGTTCGCCGGTGCCGGTCAGGGCGTAGAGGCGGCCGTTCATGCCGGTCATGGCCACCGCGTCGCACGCGCCTCGGTCCAGCCAGGTGTCGCCGGTGAAGGGCATCGCCCACAGGCGGCCCTCCGAGGTCGCCGTCCAGAAGGTGCAGTCGGCGATGGCGAAGGCCACGGTGCCCTTCGGGCACACCGCCTCGTCGGTCCAAGGGGCGGGGATCTCCACCGCCGCCCTCGATCTCAGGACGCCGTCTTGAGTCACCCCGTACAGGAGGACTCCTCGGGTTCCCGCCGCCTCGCGCGGGGTGTCGAGGCAGATCACGTCGCCGGCCCAGCCGATGGGGCGCCACGGCAGGTTCTGGGCGCAGAGTTCGCGGCTCATCAGGGCGCCGCCTGCGCTGACGCCGTAGAGGACGCGGGCGTCGGCGGCCAGGGCGCGGATGTCGGCGGGTTCTCCGATCGCGTCCCAGCCTTCATACGGAGAGCTGAGGCGGGTCAGGACGTTCCGGGTGATGCGGTCGACGACGGGGTCGTGGAGGGTGTTGCCCCAGTTCACTGTGGCGGCGTTGAAGACGGTGCCCCGGCCTGAGGTGAACACGCCCATCGTGGCCCAGCCGCCCTGGCCGCCGCTGCGCCAGTGGCGGAGGTCCGCCGTCGCGAGGACGGTGAACGACGACGGGGTGCCGTCCCGTGAGGTCACTCGCGGCACGCCGCCCACCTCGACGAATTCGGCCGCGTCGGTTTCGTAGCCCAGAGCGCCTTGGGCGAACTTGTCGCCTTCTGTCAGGCCGGTGCCTTCGAAGGCCCAGTGGCCGGCGAAGCGGGTGACGTACGACTCCTCGTTCATGAGAGGCATCGACGGGCCCCAGGTTCCCGCGCCCGCCCGGAAACTGACGCCCGTCAGCCAGTTCTCCGGACGGCCGACGGTCGACCACTCGGCGGTGACCAGGGCCGGGTCGTCGATCGGGTCGGTGAAGGGGTCGCGGTGGCAGACCAGGGTGCGGCCCTCCATCCGGGCCTGCCACCAGGCCGTGTTCCCGGCGAAGATGGCCATGTTGCCGCCGCGCCGGACGAAGGCCTCACAGGCGTCGCGCATCTCGCGGGTCCAGTATTCGTCGTGGCCGTTGACGACCAGAAGCCGGTAGCCGTCGAGCAGTTCCGCCGAGAGGTCGAGGCCGTCGCAGAAGTCGGCGTCGTAGCCCGCGGGGCGCAGCCAGCGGAGGAAGCCGTCCTCCCAGCGTTCGGGGGAGGGGCCACCGCCCGGACGGTCGAAGGTCACTTCGGTCGCGCGGCCCGGGTCCTCGGTCCAGTAGAGGCCCTCGCCCGCGATCCCGGCGCGGTTGTAGGCCTGCCAGGTGCCGAACGGGATGGACACCAGGATGTCCTTCTTCTGGCCGGACGCGGTCACGACGAAGTAGACCTCGTCGTCGCCGGAGACGTTCGTGCCGGGCAGTTCGCCGGTCGCTTTCGGGACCTCTGACTTCAAGGCATCCGTGAAGTGGGCGCGGTAGAGCGAACTCGGCCAGTCTTCCGGGATGTCCAGAGTCCAGGCCGGGCCGGTCGCGCGGGTGGTCAGCACGGGGGCGCCCGTGGTGGCGTCGTGGATGTGGACGCCGCTGTCACAGCTCAGGTGGAAGGTCAGCGGACGGCCCTGGGGGCACGACGTCGCGGTCGCGTAGGCGATCACCGCAGGGCCGCTTCGACCAGCATCGTCTCCAGGCCGTGCAGGAAACGCTCCATGTCGGCCTTGGACAGCCAGCGGGTGTCGGCGGTCACCGAGACGTCCATGGTTCCGCTCAGATGGACGCAGAACCGGCAGTTCAGCTGATCCTGCGACATCGGCCAGCTCAGCGTGCTCTCGCCGAGCGCCCGGCGGATCAGTGTCTCGTCGCGGTAGACGGGGTTGTCGGCGAAGCGCATGTCGTTGAAGCAGCACCACGGATGGACGGTCGTGCCCCGGTCGGCCGCGACCCGGGCCAGCGCCGCGGAACGGTCGGCGGGGTCGTGATAGGCGCTCCGGTACGCCCGCAGCGCCGCCACCCCCGCGAGGCCGAGCAGCTCGTCGAACCGCACCTTCTCCACGTCGAGGACGAACAGCCCCTCCTGCGACATCGTGGTCACGGCGGTCCGGGTGTCGGCCCGGAACCGGTTCCCGACGATCGGCAGCATGGCCACGGTCTCGTGGCCGGTCATCTCGGAGACCAGCGCGGTCACCGCCGTCAGCAGCACGGTCGAGGTGCTCGTGCCGTGCCGGACCGCGAGGCGCTGCGCGGCCAGGTCGACGGCGGGGGAGCGCAGGGACGCGCGCCAGATCGGCGGCGACTCCCCGGCGCCCGACGGCACGTGGAACATGGTCGGCGGGATCCGCCGGTGCTCCCGCTCCCAGTGGGCCGCCGCCTCGTCGGCGATCCGGCGTCCGGCGGGGGACTCCTGCCAGCGGGCGATGTCCATCGGCTGCGGCGGGCGCGTCGCGGGGGTGCCGCCGCGGAGCAGCAGCAGGCGCAGGTCGCGGATGGCCTGCTCGGCGCCCAGGCCGTCGGCGGCCAGGTGGCAGAAGACCAGGACCAGGTGGGTGACCTCGTTGTTGTCCGAGAGCACCAGACCGGCCCGCAGCGGCCAATCGTTCTCGTAGTCGAACACGGTCGCCGCCATCTCGGCCAGCAGCGCGTCGGGGTCGTCGCCGGTCCGCACGGTCAGCTCGCCGCCGGACTTCAGCAGCTGGCCGCCGTCGCCGACCACGGTGCGCAGCGACTCGTGCCGTTCGACCAGGCGGCCCAGCGCCCACAGCGCCGACGACACCGACGCCGGGCGCGCGCCCAGGGGCAGCACCCGGCCGAAGTTGAAGTAGTGGTCGTCCGGACGGGTCCGCTCGATCGCCTCCCAGATCGCGCGCTGGCCCCACGTGAACGACGCCGTCCCCGTTCGCCCGCCGGAGAAAACGACCCGGGTCATGCCGGAGCCCGGGCGGCCTCGACCCAGGCGGCCAGCCCGTCGACGCTGTCGAGGAACGTGACGTCGCCGCTCAGGTCGACCTCGACGTCGTATTCGCGTTCGATGGCGTCGATCAGCCGCATCTGCGCCAGCGAGGTCACGCCGAGGTAGGCCAGCGGCACGGTCGCCGCCAGCACGTCGGCCGGGGTGAGCTCGCCGTCACACGACTCCGACACCAGTTCGGCCAGTCTTTCCTTCATTCCGCACCTTCCGTTCCAGCCCGACCAGGTCGTCGGGGGTGGCGTCGGGGACCGCGTCGTCGAAACGGGCCAGCCTCCTGGTGAGCAACGCTCCCACGACGACCAGCAGGATGAATCCGGCGAAGACGGCGTACATCAATGACACGTCACCGAGCAGTTCGGTGCCCACGGGAGCGATGATCCCGACGCCGATGGGGATGGTCGACCAGGCGACCATCTGGTTGAGCGCGAACACCCGGCCGTGGAACCGCTGCGGGACCTTGACCTGGATGATCGTGTTGTAGACGCCGTTGACCAGGGCGAGACCGAAGCTGACGCCGAACGCGCCGACGCCGATGACGGTCAGGTCGTCGCGCAGCGCCACGACGCCGCACGACACCGCGATGATCAACGTGAGGAACAGCATGCCGCGCATCCGCCGCCTGGACGGGCCACCCCACAGGCCCATCGTCAGACCGCCCACGACCGCGCCCGATCCGGCCGCCAGGGCGATCACCCCGGCGTCCTGGATGGTGCCGAACTCCAGGACGAGCGGCGAGTACATCATGAAGACCGGCGACAGGCCGAGCGACAGGAACGCGAAGAAGATGACCATCGCCCGGAAGTAGGGGTTGCCGAAGGAGATCTTGAACCCTTCGGCGATCTCGCGTCCGACGCTCTCCCTGCGGCGCAGCGCCAGGGCCGCCGGGAACGCCACCAGGGCCAGGACGACGATGGTGAAGACGTGGCCGACGACGTCCAGGACCAGGATGCCGCTCAGGCCCCAGACCGACATCAGGCCGACCGCTGCGAGCGGGGCGACGAACTGGGCCATGCCGAGGGCCATCTGGGCGATGCCGTTGGCGTGGCCGAGATACCGCTTGGGAACCAGCTGCGGTACGGCCGCCGTGAAGGCCAGCCGCTGGGTGGTCAGCGCGACCGACAGCAGCGGAAGCAGGATGTAGAGGGTCCAGACGTGCAGGTTGCCGGTCCAGACGAGGATGCCGGTGGCCGTCTGCACGGCCAGGGCCGCCGCGTTGCCGGCGATCATCACGCCGCGCTTCGACGACCGGTCGACCAGAGCGCCGGCCAGCGGGGCGGCCAGGACGCCGGGGATGATCGCGAGGACCTGGAGGATGGCGAGCTGGATCATCGACTGGTGCTGGAGATAGACCCAGAGCGGCAGTGCGAACTCGGTCAGCGTGGATCCGGCCAGGCAGACCATTTGTCCAAAGGCGATCAGCAGGAACCTGGTGACCGAGGGAGCCGGTTTGGACAATCCGGTGGTGGACGAACCGGCTTTGGACAATGCGGCTTTGGACAATGTGGCTTGAGGTGATCCGGCCGAGCCGGATGCGGGCGGCTCGGCCGGATCTGCATCGGTGCGCGAGGCGAGGTCAGGGTCGCTCGCGCCCGAAGCGGTCCCCGTGGGGGTGGTGACGATCTGGGCCAGTTCGTCTGGGCGATATTTCAGGAAGTAGTGGCCTGCCTCGTCCAGAACGACCAACCGGGTCTGTTCCGTGATGAAGCCCCACTCCAGGAAGCGTTCCTCGTAGTAGTCCGTCGCGGGGTCGTACTCGCCGACGACCGAGACGATCGGGGCCCGCAGTTTCGGAGCGCCGCTGTCCATCAGCGCGGTGAAGTAGTCCTCGGCGGCGCGGGCGTCGTGGCGCATGTTCCCGATGACGAACGCCTTCTGGGCGTCGTCCAGGTCCGACAGGTCGGCGCCGAGCGCGGTCAGCCAGTTGAGCTGGCCTTTGTCGCTGCGGAACCGCTCCAGCCGCGCCAGCTTGGCCCAGCGCCCGAGCACCCCCTTGGTGGGGCGGGCGAACGGGAAGATTCCGCCGAGGAAGACGGTGTCGATCGGGCGTCCTGCCGCTTCGAGGCGGCGGGCGATCTCGACGGTCAGCGCGCCACCGACGCCGCAGTGGCCGTACAGGGTGATGGGCGCCTGGATGCGGAGGATCTCCTCGACGCAACGCTGGGCCACCACTTCGAGCGGCTGCGACTCTTCGGCCAACCCCAGGTCGTGGCCGGGGACGGCGACCGACCAGAGTTCCCACTCGGCGGGCAGGGCGTCGGCGAGCGGCTGGTAGACGACCGCGCTGCCACCGCCGTAGGGCAGGCAGACCAGGGCTTTGGTGCCCTGCCTCGTCAGGCGGTAGAGAAGCGGGCGAGGGCCGTCGTCTCCGGATCGTGCGACGGCGGCCAGGGCGCGGACCGTCGGATGCTGGAACAGGTCCATGAGGGCGATCGGCGACGAACCCTCCGGCAGGGTCTTGCGCAGCCGGGCCACCACTCGCGTCGCGAGCAGGGAGTGGCCGCCGAGGTCGAAGAAGTCGTCCAATACGCCCACGCGTTGGAGCCCCAGCACCTCGCACCAGGCGGCGGCGATGGCCTCTTCAAAAGGGTCGGCCGGGGGTTCGAACGGCACGTCCTGGTCGGGGCGGGCGTCCTCCGGCGCGGGAAGCGAGGCGCGGTCGACCTTGCCGTGGCCCTTCAGCGGGAGTTCGCCGAGGAACACCCAGCGGGTCGGGACCATGTACTCCGGGAGCCGTTCGGACAAATCTCTGCGCAGGTCACCGATGGTAGGCCGGGGGTCGGCGACGAGGTAGCCGACCAGTTCGCCGTCGCGGGCGTCGGTGACGGCGTGGGAGACGCCGGGCAGGACGCGCAGCGCCTCGTCGATCTCACCGAGTTCCACCCGGTAGCCGCGGATCTTGACCTGGAGGTCGCGGCGGCCCAGGAACTCCAGGTCACCCGTCGGGAGCCAGCGGGCCAGGTCGCCGGATCGGTAGAGACGGCCATACGCGGGGTGGTCGACGAACTTCTCGGCGGTCAGATCGGGACGGCCCAGGTATTCGCGGGCCAACCGGCCACCGATGCACAACTCGCCCGCCACGCCGGCCGGTGCCGGGCGGAGGTGCTGATCCAGCACGTACAGACGAGCGTGACCGAGCGGTTTCCCGATCGGGGTGATCGGACCTGTCGGCGTCACGTCGGGGGAGACGCGGTAGGTCGAGACGCCGACGATGGCCTCGGTCGGGCCGTAGTGGTTGACGACCGCGACCCGTCTGGCCAGGTCACGGGCGAAGTCCCAGCTCGATCCCTCGCCGCCGAAGATGAGGAGCTTGCGGGGGAGGAGGTCGGCGACGTCCTCGGTGTCGGCGGCGAGCGCGCCCAGGTGCGAGGGCGTGAGCTTGACGTAGTCGATGCCGCGCATGTGCTCGGCCAGTTCGGGGCCGGAGATGCGTCCGGGCAGCAGGTGCAGGGTGCCGCCGGTGCTCAGGCACAGGTAGAGGATCGTGATGCCGAAGTCGAAGGCGAGCGACTGGAGAAGGGCGTACTCGGCGTCGTCCGTGATGTCGAAGCGTTGTCCGGCGTCGGCCAGATAGCGCAGGATCTCCCGGTTCTGCACCGCGACGCCCTTGGGCCTCCCGGTCGAGCCCGAGGTGTAGATGACGTAGGCGAGGTCGTCGCCGGTGCCGAGCGGTTCGAGGTCGTCGGCCTCGGCGTCGTCGATCTCGGTGAGCAGCACCGCCGCGCCGGAGTCCGCCAGCATGAAGGCACGGCGTTCCTCGGGATATTCGGGGTCGATCGGTACGTATGCCCCGCCCGCCTTCAGCACCGCGAGCAGCGCGATGGCCAGATCGATCGACTGGTCCATGCAGACCGCCACCCGGACACCCGGACCCACACCCTGTTCCCGCAGCCCGCGAGCGGTCCCGGCGACCCTTCGGTGCAGTTTCCCGTACGAGATCGCATCGTCCCCATGCCGGATCGCGACCCGTTCGGGGGACCTGGTGGAGATGACCTCGGCGAGAGTCTCCTGAGCAGGCGTGACCGGCTCGTCGGGAGCTCCCGACCACGTGGCGAGAAGAGCTGTTTCGCCAGGTGAGACCAGGTCGAGCCGGGAGATCCGCTGCCCCGGGTCGTCGACGATCGACCGGAGCAGCGTCTCGAAGTTCGCCGCGAACCGTTCGATCGTCTCGTGGTTGAACAGGTCGGCCGAGTAGACGAAGAAGGCGTCCAGACCGTCCTTCGTCGGGGTGATCTCCAGAGAGAGGTCGAACTTGGCCTGGTGGAAGTCGGGGTCGACCGGCTCGGCGACGAGTCCGGCCAGGTGGAAGCGGGTCCCGGCCTCGCTGCGCATGCTGAACTGCGTCTGGAAGACCGGAGTCCGGCTGAGGTCGCGGGCCACGCCGAGATCCTGCACGACCCGGTCGAACGGAGTGTCGGCGTGGGTGAAAGCGTCGATCGCGGCCCTGCGGGTGCGCCTCAGCAACTCGCGGAAGGTCGGATCTTCTTCGAGGTCCGCGCGCAGCACGACCGTGTTGAGGAAGAACCCGATGAGCTTCTCGGTGTCCTCGTCGGGCCGGGCCGCGACGGGGGTGCCGACGGCGAAGTCGACGGCGCCGGTGTACCGGTGCAGCTGCGTCTGGAAAGCCGCCATGAGCAGCATGAACAGGGTGACGCGCTCCTTGCGGGAGAGCGCGTCGACCCGGTCGGTGAGCTCTTTCGGCAACCGTCGCGTGACGACGGCGCCGTTGGAGGTGCGTGTCCGGGGGCGGGGCAGATCGGCGGGCAGGTCGAGCACCGGCACCCGGTCGAGCCGGTCGCGCCAGAAGGACGTGTCCACTGGCTGTCCGCGCTGTTCACGGGCGTGATCGCCATACTGCATCGGCAGGTCGGGCAGGTCGCCGCCGGAGTAGAGGGTGGCGATCTCGTCGTACAGGAGCCCGAGAGACCAGCCGTCGCCGGCGATGTGGTGGAGCACGATGACGAGCGTCTGGTCGGCGGTGAGATAGGCCCTGATAACCGGCCCGCCCGCCAGGTCGAACGGCCGGTTGGTGAGTTCGCCGAGCTCCGCTTCGACGCGTTCGAGCGGGACCGTACGGTTCTCGACCACCGCGACCGGCTCGCCGTCGACGGCCGGATAGCGCGTCCGCAGCACCTCGTGCCGCCGCACCACCGTGTTCAGCGCCCGCTCCAGTGCGGCCACGTCGAGATCCCCGACGAGCCGTTCGGTCACGCAGATGTTGTACGACGCGTCATCGGGGTTGAGCTCGTGCAGGAACCAGAGCCGTTCCTGTCCGAGCGAGAGTGGATTGGCCGGGGTGACGGCGAGCATCTTCCCTCAAGTGATCGGACGACTGCAGCACAAAGAGGCGAAACGCCTCAGCCGGGGAAGCTAACTGGAAAGGTTCTTTGCAATTAGCGGACGGCGTCAGTCTGGCACGCCCCGGGCCCGCTCACAAGCCTGAAACTGGCCAAGCCTATTGGGCTGGCGGAGTCCGGGACCCCTTGTGACGAGCCTCCGCGCCGTGTCAGACTGGCGACAGGCCTAACTGGAAAGAATGTTTTCAGTAACGTAACGCCTGGGCAGTATTCATCCGATCTTTGGGGAAGTCCAATGACGCTCTCGGATCTGCTGGCGGCCCGCGCCGCCGCCGAGCCTGACGGCGTCGCCATGATCGTTCACGGGGTCGGGGAACTGACCTACTCCGCGTGGGACGCCCGCGCCGACGGTGTGGCGAACCACCTGATCAACGAGGGTGCGCGGCCGGGGGAACCGGTGGGGCTGGTGTTCCCCCACGCGGCCTGGCTCGACTACGCGGTGGCCTTCATGGGGGTGCTCCGGTCAGGCGCCGTCGCGGTGCCGATGCCGGACCGGATGCCCGAGGGAGAGATCCGACATCTTGCGGAACGCACCGGAATGAGCCGGATTCTGCGGGACGTTCCGGTGGGTCCTGAGGGCTCCGCGCCGATGAAACTTTCAGGATCGGACCCCGCTCAGATTCTTTTCACCTCCGGGACCACGGGCGTGGCCAAGGGGGTCACCGCCACCCACGCCAACCTGGCGTTCGGCCTGCACCAGGACCCGCGCCGCCGGGCGTTCCGGCACTCCAGGCACCTCGCGCACGCGTTCCCCATCGGGACCAACGCCGGGCAGATGATGCTGGTGAACGCCATCGCGGCCCACCCGACGGTGGTGACGACCCCCCTCTTCACCCCCGGCCGGTTCGCCTCGCTCATCGCGAAATATCAGGCCGGGACGGTGTTCCTGGTGCCCACCATGGCCATCGAGCTGGTGTCGGCGGGGAACGGTCCGCTCGACAGTGTGCTGCTCCTGGGGTCGGCCGCCGCGCCGCTGCCCTCCGCCGTGGCGGTGAAGCTGGGAGAGCTGTTCCCGGAGGCGATGATCACGAATTACTACACCTCCACCGAGGCCGCGCCCGCTCAGACGATCATGGTGTTCGATCCCGAACGTCCGGGATCGGTGGGCCGGGCGGCGGCGGGCGGGTCCGTCCGGATCACCTCGGCCGACGGGACCGCGGCCGCCGCCGGCGAGACCGGTGAGGTGTGGATGCGGTCGCCCGCCGCGCCCCGCTCCTATCTCGGCGAGCCCGAGTCGGACACGTTCCGGAACGGGTGGGTGCGGATGGGGGACCTCGGCTACCTCGACGACGAGGGGTACCTGTTCCTGGTCGACCGGACCGGTGACGTCATCAAGTCGGGCGCCCACAAGGTCTCGACGTTGAAGGTCGAGGAGGCGCTGCACGCGCATCCGCTGGTCAAGGAGGCCGCCGCCTACGGCGTGCCCCATCCGGTGCTCGGGACGGTGGTGGCGGCGGCTCTGGTCGTACAGGACGAGGTTTCGACCGCGGATCTGCGGGCGTTCCTGATCGAGAGGCTCGCGCCGCACGAGCTGCCGGCCAAGGTGACCACGATGGACGCGCTGCCGCGCAACCGGGGCGGCAAGGTCGACAAGCGGGCGCTGCCATGACCGAGGCGTCGTTCGCGCAGACCGGGATGTGGATCACCGAGCGCATGGGGCGGGCGCGGACCGCCTACCACATGCCGCTCGTCATCGATTTCGAAGGACCACTCGACGCGTGCGCGCTGGCTCAGGCGTGTGAGGCGGTGATCAGGCGGCACGCCGTGCTGTCGTCGGCGGTGGCCGAGGACGACGGGCTGCCGGTGATGGTGCGCGGGGAGCGGCCCGCGGTCCGGCAGACCATCGCCGCGGATCTCGCCGAGCTCGTCCGGGAGGAGACCCTGCGGCCCTTCGACGTCGAGAACGGGCCGCTGGCCCGGTTCACGCTGGCCAAGCTGGGGCTTGAGCGGTACGCGCTGGTGTTCGTGGCGCACCACCTCGTGTTCGACGGCGAGTCGAAGGACATCCTGGTCAGAGACCTGGCCGACTTCTACAACGGCGAGTCGCGGCCCCGCCTGGCGATGTCCTACGCGAGCTTCGCCGAGGGGGAGCGCGAACGGGTCGGGAACGACCTCGCCGACGCGAAGGCCTACTGGTCGCCCCGGCCGGTGACGGAGACCACGCTGCCGGGGCTGAAGGCGACCGGCCTGGGCGCGGCCGAGGGTTCGGTGTACACGTTCCGGGCTCTGATGCCCGACTTACCCGACGTCTCGCGATTCGAGCTCTTCCTCGCCTCCGTGCACACCCTGCTCCACCGCTACGGCAACGCCACCCCGACCGTCGCCGTCGACCTCTCCACCCGCATCCCCGACGTGCGCGACAACATCGGCCTGTTCGTCAACGAACTCCCCGTCTCCGCCGCCGTCGAGGGCACCGTCGCCGACGTCGCCAGGACCCTCCACCGCGATCTGCGCGAGCTGTACCGATTCCGGCACGTCCCCTACGCCCGAGCCGTCAGGGGAGTGCGGCCGCGCACCGCGCTGGCGCAGGTCTCGGTCAGCTACCGCAAACGCCGGCCCGACCCCGTCTTCGCCGACGTGAAGACCACCATCGACTGGGCCGTTTTCAACCATTCCGTACGCAGCGTCCTGCACCTCCAGGCCGTCGACCACCCCGACGGCCTTTACGTGATCATGCAATACGGCGCCGGCTCCGGCACGGAGACCGACGTCGCCCGGATAGCGGAGGACCTTCTCACCATCATGAACAACCCCGAAGCCCCTGTGGACGGCACCCCACAGGCGACCGGCCTGGACGACGCCATCCGTGAGATCTGGCAGGAAGTCCTGGGCATCGACGAGATCGGCGACGACGAGGACCTGTTCGACCTCGGCGGGCACTCCCTGACCATCACCCAGATCATCGCCCGCATGCGCAAACGCCTCGGCGTCGAGGTCCCTCTCGACGTCTTCTTCGACACCCCGACGATCGCGGGCGTCGTCGAGGCGATCCGCGAGGCGGAACCGGCCGTCAGGTGACCACCGACCTCGACCGGTTGTTGCTCATCCGCCATTTCGAACGCGCCCTGCTGGACCTGTTCGCGAGGGGCGAGCTCAACGGCACGACCCACACGTGTCTGGGCCAGGAGATCGTGCCCGTGGCCCTGGCGCCCCTGCTCGGCCCTGACGACCACATCTTCAGCAACCATCGAGGTCACGGCCACTATCTGGCCCGCTTCGACGATCCCGCCGGCCTGCTGGCGGAGATCATGGGCCGCGAGGGCGCGGTCTGCGGGGGAGTCGGCGGCAGCCAGCACATCCTGCGCGACAAGTACCTGTCGACGGGCATCCAGGGCGAGAGCCTTCCGGTGGCCTCCGGCGTGGCCCTTCATTTGAGGGGCTCCGGCGCCTTGGCCTGCGCGTACATCGGGGACGGGACGTGGGGAGAGGGCTCGGTCTACGAGTCCCTGAACCTGGCCGGGTTGTGGGGGCTCCCGCTGCTGGTCGTGGTCGAACACAACGGCATCGCGCAGACGACGCCGACGGAGCTCGCCATGTCCGGAAATATCGGGACTCGGTGTGCGGCCTTCGGTGTCCGGCACATCGCCTTGCCCACCGACGACATCTCCGAGATCCGAGCCGTTCTCACTCCTTTGATCTCTTCTGTACGTCTTGGCGCACCCCTCGTGGTGGAGTTCGCGGTGAACCGCCTGGGCCCCCACAGCAAGGGCGACGACACCAGGTCGGGGGTGTCATCGCTGCGTGACTGGTATCGCGACATGTCGGGCGATCCCGGTTTCGCCGAAGCGGATGGCCGGGCTCTCGAACTGGTCGACTCCGTGGTACGAGACGTGAAAGCCCGCCCCCTGTCCGGGTGGGACCGATGAACCGGCGGCATGCGTCGCCCTGGTGTCAGGGTGTGCGGAGCCGTAATGAAAACAGCTCTGACCCGCACTTCCGGCGCGGTGACCAGCGATGAGGTGGAACGCATGCGCGTAGTAGAGAACCTCAACCTGGCCCTCCACGAGGTGCTCGCCGCCGACCCGAGGGCCCGCCTCCTCGGCGAGGACCTCCTCGACCCCTACGGCGGCGCCTTCAAGGCCACCCGAGGCCTGTCGACCGCCTTCCCCGCGCAGGTCATCACGACCCCCATCAGCGAATCGGCCATCACCGGCGTGGGCGCGGGCCTGGCGCTGTGCGGCGACACCGCGATCGTCGAGATCATGTTCAGCGACTTCGTCACGCTGGCGTTCGACCAGATCGTGAACTTCGCCGCGAAATCCGTCTCGATGTACGGCTCCCGCGTCCCGATGCGCCTCATCGTCCGCCTGCCCACCGGCGGCGGCCGCGGCTACGGCCCCACCCACAGCCAGAGCCTGCAGAAACACTTCATCGGCGTACCCGGCCTGGACGTCTACGAGATGTCCCCCCTGCACGACAACCGCGCCGTCTTCACCCGGATGATCGCCTCGCAGCGCCCCTGCGTCTTCTTCGAGGACAAGATCCTCTACACCAAGCGCATGCACCAGATCGACGACCTGTTCACCTGGGACCTGACCGACGGCCTCGCCCGCGTCCACGTGGACGCGCCCCCCGACTGCGTGATCATCGCCCCCGGCGGAGTGACCCATCGGGCGATGGCGGCGATGCGCCGCCTCCTGATCGAGCAGGAGATCATCTGCACCCTGCTCGTGCCCTCCCGCCTCCATCCCGTCGACGTGGCCCCGCTGGTCGCAGCGGTGCGAGGCGCGAAGTCGGTGGTCGTCGCCGAGGAGAGCACCGCCGGCGGGACGTGGGGCGCCGAGGTGGCCCACGTGCTGCACCGGGAGCTGTGGGGCGTGCTCCGGAACCCGGTCGCCCTGGCCCATTCGGCCGACAGCATCATCCCCACGGCGTCGCACCTGGAACGTGCCGTCCTGCTGACCGAAACCACCATCCACGACACGGTGCTGGAGTCCCTCAAGTGAAGGTCCCCAAGCTCAACAACAACGACGACTCCTACGTCCTGGTCGAATGGCTGGTCGCCACGGGGACCGAGGTCAAGGAGGGCGACCCGGTGGCCGTACTGGAGACCTCGAAGTCGGCCGAAGAGGTCACGGCCGACGCGACGGGGGTGCTACGGCAGGAAGTGGCCCTGATGGCCGAATGCGCCCCGGGCGACCTCCTCGCGACCATCGGCTCCGGGGTCGCCGTGACGGTGGTGATCGCGAACGAGGTGCACCACTCGGCCGAAGCGGACGCCTTCGCGATCGGAGCCCTGTCGGCGGCGGGCGTGACTCCGGCCATACGCTCCGGCCCCGTGATCACCGCACCCGCGCGGACGGCCATGGACGAACTGGGCGTGACCGAAGACCAGGTCGCCGCTCTCGGCATCCCCGTGATCCGGCGGACGGACGTCGAGCAGCTGGCGGCGGCCAACTCCGTCCCCACCGCGCCGCTGTCCAAGGTGCAGCAGGCGGTCGGCCGGGCCGTCTCGCTCTCGCACTCCACGATCCCCGCCGCCTACGCCGTCCTCGACATGCCTCTCGACGAGGAACTGGCCGCGACCCGCCGACTGACGAAACAAGTCCGCCGCCCGGTCGGGCTACCCGAACTCTTCGTCGTGGCCGTGGCGAGACTCCACGAGGAATTCCCCCACTTCTTCGCGACCCTCAGCGAGGATCGCACCGCGGCCGTGCTCTCGGAGACGGCCAACGTGGGCGTGACCTTCGACACCGGAGATGGTCTGTACGTCCCGGTCGTCCACGACGCCGGGGCGAAATCCCTCCAGGAGGTGGCGACCAAGCTGATGGAATATCGCGTCGCCGCGATGAAGGGCGACTTCAAGGCGTCCGACCTGGCCGGCGCGAACATCGCCGTCACCCTGCACCACGACGGCGGCATCAGCCTGGCGATCCCCTTCATCTTCCCCGGCACCGCCTGCGCCCTGGCCATCACCGCACCCCAGCAGACCCTCTATCTGGACGGCGTCGAAGTGAAATCGCGCCAGGTATCGCACATCGGCCTGGCCTACGACCACCGGCTGATCAACGGCCGCGGCGCGGCACGATTCCTGCACGCGCTCCAGCGGGAGACGAAGGCCCTGGTCGCTACGGACTGACAGTCTCCCCGCCCCATTCCTCGGGAGCGACGTCGTCGAGCGTCTCGGAGAAGGTCCAGTGGTGCCCGGCGAAATCCTCGACGGAGTACTGCCGTTCGCCGAACTCGAAATCGGTGGGCTCCATGAGAATGGCGGCGCCGAAGGCGCGGGCACGCTTGCAGTGCGCCCGCGCGTCGTCGACCCGCACAGTGATCGAATGCGTGATCTCACCTCGGCGCGGCGGCTGCTTGGCACCCCGCACATCCCCGATGATCAGCGCGCCGTCACCGAACTGAAGCTGAGACCGGTGATTCTCACCGATCCGCACCCGCTCCACGAACCCGAACGCCCCCGTCAGCCAGGCGACGGCCTCACGGACGTCGGGATAAATCAATACGGGAATCACCGTGGCGGTCGGAACGGACCGATTGGATTTCACCTGATCCAGTCAACCACCCACTCACGCCGGCAGACCGCCCCAACCTCGACGAACACATATGGGTCGCCCAGACCGGCACCCCTCCTCGTGTGCGCGGGGAGCACATTCGGCATCTGTTCGAGTGGGTCTGGGCTGAGGCGCCATCTCCCGCGTGCGTGCGGAGCACCCTCGACGGCCTGGCCTAGGGAAAGCGTCATCCCCGCTCTCACGCCGCGAAGCTGTAGCGCACCCCTGTCATCTGCTCCGACTCGTCCCAGAGTCGCCGGGCCACCGCCTCGTCATGTGACGCCGGACTGCTCGCCACCAGCTTCGGATAGCCCCGCAGCTCCCCGCGCCCATCAGGCCCGAAGAATCCCGCCGCCGGCACTCCCGGCGCGGTGGCCGCGTAAAGCTGCGGCAGGACCCCCATCTCCGGCCGCTGCGCCATGACCGTGTTCGCCACCCGCATCATCAGCCCGCGCGCGGCGCTCCCGGTCATCCGGGGCCCCGCCTCCTGCAGCCCGGTCGCCGTATATCCGGGATGCGCGGCCAAGGACAGCAGCGAAGTGGCCGCGGCGCGACGCTGTAGTTCATAGGTGAAGAGCAGGTTCGCCAGTTTCGACTGCGAGTAGGCATCGAAAGGCGAGTAGCGCTTGTTCCCGTTCAGGTCGTTGAAGTCGATCCGCCCCCGCGAATGGAGACTCGAACTCACCGTCACCACCCGAGGAGAACGCCGCAGCAGCAGAGAAGGCATCAGCAACCCGGTGAGCGCGAAATGCCCCAGGTGATTGGTGGCGAACTGGAGCTCGTATCCGTCAGCGGAGGCCCGCTTGGGCAGCGCCATGACTCCGGCGTTGTTCATCAGGATGTCGAGCCCGTGGGGAAAGATCTCGGGGATCTCCGCGGCGAACTCGCGTACTGACGAAAGGTCGGACAGGTCCAGCCGCGACACCACGATCTCGGCCTTGGGGGCCGCCGACCGCACCCGAGTCGCCGCCGCCTCGCCTTTGCCCACGTCGCGGACCGCGAAGACGACTTTCGCCCCCCGCCGGGCGAGTTCACCCGCCGCGAGAAGCCCGAGCCCGTTGCTGGCGCCGGTCACGATCGCGCCCTTGCCTGACAGATCGGCGATGTCCGCCGCAGTCCATGCCATTACGCCTCCTGGCCTCAGCCCGCATCATTCCTCACCATAAGCGCCGATCAACCCCTTATACGCAGGCCTCGCGGCGTCGGATGGAAACCCGCCGCCTCCAGCGCCGCGCCCAGCGGGGAGTCGTTGATCGCGGTCCCGTCGGCCCGTTCGACGGTCAACCGCCCGAGGGCTCCTTCGCGTACGGCTCCCGCCAGCGCTCCCACCGCCACGGTCAGATGCTCCTCCTCCCCGAAGGTCAGCAGCGTCTTCCCGCCTCGCTCGACGTAGAGAACCAGCTTCCCCGCCACGGTCACCACCAACGCCCCGGCCTTGCGCCCCGGCCGATGCCCGGCATCCCCGCCCCGGTCAGGCCACGGCAGCGCCGCCCCGAACGGATTGGCCGGATCGGCCGCGGCCATCACGGTCGCCTTGGGCGCCTCGCGCTCGGGCCCCTGGGGACGCCAGGCCGTCCACGGATCGACGTATTCACCCTCAGCCGGGGGTGGCGCCGCCACTTCCTTCTTGTCGGACTTGTTGTCGAGGGCCCGCAGCCGGTCAACGGCCCCCGGCAGCGCGAACTGCGCCCCGCCCAGCCCTTCGACGAAGTAGCCGCGCCGGCACCGGCCGCTCTCCTCGAACGCCCGCAGCACCTGGTAGACGGCGGCGAACCCGCCCGGCAGCCGCTCGGCCATCACCCCGCCGCGCGTCACCACGCCATGGCGTTCGAGCAGCATCTCGGCCTGCGCCTGGGCCCGCATCGTCACCTCACCCGAGGGCTCAGGCAGCAACCACCACCGCCCCCCGACCGTCGGCGGCCCCGAACGCGTCGGCAGCACGGCCCGCCGCCGCCGCGACGGAGCAGCGGGACGATGCGCCGGTTTCCCCGTGCCGAGCGTGGCCCGCAGCGGCGCGAGCGTGTCACCGGTCACCCGCCCCGACCAGACCAGATCCCACAACGCCGCCGAGAGCGTGGCGTCGTCGGGTATCCCGCCGTGGACCACCCGGTTCGACAGATCGCGGAAGAACAGCGCCCCGCCACCCGCGAGCACCTCAAGGACGGCCTCATGAACCGGCGTCATGGTGATCTCACCCGGCAGAGGCATCAGCAACGGCGCCGTGTCGGCGAAGTAGAGCGACACCCACCCGTCGCCGCCGGGCAGCGCCCCCTGCCCCACCCACAGCACCTCACCAGAGGAGGTCAGCTCGTCGAGCAGCGCGGGCGAATATCCAGGCACCCGCCCCGGCAGCACGAGCGTCTCCAAGGCCGAGGCGGGCACCGCCGCCCCCTGCAGCCGCTCGATGACCGCGACCAGGGAATCCATCGCACGATAAGACGCGACCGACCCCGATGGGCTCGCCGGTGGTTCATAGGCCGTGATCCCGTGCCAGCGGGGCAGGAACATCGCCAGTGCCTCCGGCGGCACCGGCTCGACCTCCTTGCGCAGCCGGGCCAGCGACCGTCGCCGCAGCAGCCGCAGCACCCCGGCGTCGCACCACTCCTCGCCGCGACCGCCCGGCCGGAACTCGCCCGACACCACCCGCCCGGATGCCGCCAGCCGCGCCAGCCCATCGGACACCACCGCGACCCCCACCCCGAACCGCGCGGCGGCGGTGGAAGCCGGGAAGGGCCCTCGTGTCCGGGCGTGCCGGGACAGCAGGTCGCCCAAGGGATCAGGCCGGGAAGAGGTCTCCGGCGCGTCGAGGAACTCCAGCGGCACCCCCACCGGCAGGGGAGCCCCCAGCGCGTCGCGCAGCCGCCAGGCGTCTTCGATCGCCGCCCACTGCGGCACCCCCGCGACCCGCACCTGGATGGCCCGCCGGGAAAGCTCCAATTCGGTCAGCCAGCCGGGGTCACCCTCGCGAATGGCCACGTCTTCGACGAGCAGCGGCCCGTGGGACCGCAGCAGGTCGGCCAGGTCCTCCAGGTCACGCAACGGCCGATCGAGCCGGGCCAGTTCGCGTTCGGTCTCGGCGATCACGTCAGGGTCGAGGAGTTCGCGCAGGTCGGCCTGGCCCATCAGCTCGGCCAGGAGAGAGGTGTCGAGGGCGAGCGCCTGGGCCCGGCGTTCGGCCAGGGGCGCGTCGCCTTCGTACATGAACTCGCCGATGTAGTTGAACAGCAGCGACGCCGCGAACGGCGACGCCTGCCGGGTCTCCACCTCGACCACCCGCAGCCGCCGCGCCGAGATGTCGCGCATCAGCTGCACCAGACCCGGGACGTCGAAGACGTCTTGCAGGCACTCGCGCATCGTCTCGAGCACGACCGGGAACCCGGCGTATTTGGCGGCCACGCCCAGCAGATGAGCCGACCGCTGCCGCTGCTGCCACAGCGGGCTGCGCTTCCCCGGGGTGCGGCGCGGGAGCAGCAGCGAACGCCCGGCGCATTCGCGGAACCGCGCCGCGAACAGGGCGGACCCGCCGAGCTCCTCGGTGACGATCTGCTCGATCTCCTCGGGGTCGAACGCCGCGACATCGGTCGGCGCCTCGTCGAGGGTGTCGGGGACGCGGAGAATGATCCCGTCGTCGGAATGCACGGCCTGGACGTCGACCCCGTAGCGCTCCCGCAGCCGCCGCCCGATGGCCAGCGCCCAGGGCGCGTGGACCCGCGCGCCGAAGGGGGAGTGGATGATCACCCGCCAGTCGCCCAGCTCGTCGTGGAACCGCTCGACCAGCAGGGTTCGATCGTCCGGTACGTATCCCGTCGCCTCCCGCTGCTCCGCGAGGTAGCCGATGAGGTTCCCGGTCGCGAACTCGTCGAGCCCGGCGGCGCGGACACGCTCCTCGGCGGCCGGACCGGCCCCGGCCAGCTCCCGGACGAACGCGCCGATCGCCCGGCCCAGCTCGGCCGGACGGCCCTGCGGGTCGCCCTTCCAGAACGGCAGCTTCCCCGGCAACCCGGGCGCGGGGGAGACGAGGACCCGGTCGGCCGTGATGTCTTCGATCCGCCACGACGAGGCGCCGAGCACGAACACATCGCCGACGCGGGATTCGTACACCATCTCCTCATCGAGCTCCCCGACCCGGGACGCCTTCTCACCGACGAGGAACACGCCGAACAGGCCCCGGTCGGGGATGGTGCCGCCGTTGGTGACCGCGAGCCGCTGGGCACCCGGACGGCCGCGCAGCGTGCCGGTCACCCGATCCCACACCAGCCGGGGACGCAGCTCGGCGAACTCCTCGCTCGGGTAGCGCCCGGCCAGCATGTCGAGCGTGGCCTCCAGAGCCGATCGCGGCAGCGTGGCATAGGGTGCGGCCCGGCGGACCACGGTCTCGAGCTCGTCGACGGTCCACTCGTCGAGCGCGGTCATCGCGACGATCTGCTGGGCCAGCACGTCGAGCGCGTTGCGGGGATAACGCAGCTCCTCGATCTGGCCGCCTTTCATCCGCTCGGCCACCACCGCCGTCTGGACGAGATCGCCCCGATATTTCGGGAAGATCACCCCACGCGACACCGCCCCCACCTGGTGCCCGGCCCGGCCGACCCGCTGCAGCCCACTGGCCACACTCGGCGGCGCTTCGACGCAGGCCACCAGGTCGACCGCCCCCATGTCGATGCCCAGTTCGAGACTGGACGTCGCCACCACAGCCGGAAGCCGCCCTGACTTCAGCGCCTCCTCGATCTGCGACCGCTCCTCTTTGGACACCGACCCGTGATGAGCCCGCACGACCTCGGGAATCGCCCCCTTGGACGCCCCCGCCTGCGCCATCAGCTCGGCAGGCACCCCCGCCTGCATCGATTCTGCGGTGCTCCGCTCATAGGCCAGCTCGTTGAGCCGGCTGCACAACCGCTCGGACAGCCGCCGCGAGTTGGCGAAGATGATCGTCGACCGATGGGCCTCGATCAGATCGAGCAGATGCTCTTCGACATGAGGCCAGATGCTGCGCTGGTTGGGTTGCCCGTCGTCGCGCGAGGTGATCTCGGCCATGTCTTCGACCGGGACGACCACCTCGATCTCGATCAGCTTCTCCGACGGCGGCTGGACGACCTTCGCCGGCCGCGACCCCCCGAGGAACGCCGCCACCTCGGAGGCCGGCCGCACGGTCGCCGACAGCCCCACCCGCTGCGCCGGCTTCGGCAGCAGCGCGTCGAGACGTTCGAGCGTGAGCGCCAGATGGGCCCCCCGCTTGGTGCCCGCCACCGCGTGGACCTCGTCGACGATCACCGTCTCGACCCCGCGCAACGCCTCTCGCGCCTGCGAGGTGAGCAGCAGGAACAGCGACTCGGGCGTCGTGATCAGAATGTCGGACGGCTTGGACGCGAACCGCCGCCGCTCATCGGCGGGGGTGTCGCCCGACCGGATCGCCACCGAGATCTCCGGCACGGCCACCCCCATGCGCCGCGCCGTCTGCCGGACCCCCGTCAGCGGCGCCCGCAGGTTGCGCTCGACGTCGACCGCCAGCGCCTTCAGCGGCGACACGTAGATCACCCGGCACTTCTTCTCGGGATCCTCCCGGGCGGCCAGCCGGTCGATCGACCACAGGAACGCCGCCAGCGTCTTGCCCGACCCCGTCGGCGCCACGACCAGCGTGTTGTCACCGTCGGCGATGGAGTTCCAGGCGCCTTCCTGCGCGGCCGTCGGCGCCGCGAAGGCGCCGGTGAACCACTCGCGCGTCACCGCCCCGAACCTGCTCAGCGCGCCTTTCGCCATCGGGCCCACCTCCTCCGCACATCATGCCCTCGGCCACCGACAGTTCCGGTCCGCAGAATGTGTTACCCCTCATTGGGTTGATCTGCGGTTAAAGCGACAATCATGTGAACCATGGACATCGACTACGAGGCCATAGAAGCCACCAGGGCCGTCATAAAAGAGCGTCACCTCAACGAGCGCCGACCCCCGAGCAGCGCGCGCGGCCTGCACCACTTCGCACTGCTGTCGTCTAATGTCGAACGCACGATCGAATTCTACCAGGACCTTCTGGAGTTCCCTCTCACCGAGATCTTCGAGAACCGCGACTACAAGGGCTCCAACCACTTCTTCTTCGACATCGGCAACGGCAACCTGCTGGCCTTCTTCGACTTCCCCGGCCTCGACCTCGGCCCCTACCAGGAGGTGCTCGGCGGCCTCCACCACATCGCGATCTCCGTCGAGCCGGTCGTGTGGGAGCGCCTGCGCGGCAAGCTGGAGGCGGCGGGAGTGCCCTACGTCATGGAGAGCGGCGCCTCCATCTACTTCCGCGACCCCGACGGCGCCCGCCTGGAACTTCTCGCCGACCCCCTCGGCGAGATGTACGGCTCCCGGGTGCTCTGACCACCCTCACGACCCGGCCATACTGGGGGCCATGCGACTCACGGAATTCTGGAACCGCATGTCCCGCCATTTCGGCGAGGCGTACGCCGAGTCCTGGGCGAAGGACTACGTGATCGCAGGACTCGGCGGCCGGACCGTGGAACAGGCTTTCGCCGACGGCATCGCGGCGAAACAGATCTGGCAGGCGGTCTGCCAGGTCGTCGACGTCGACCCCAGGCTCCGCTAGCAAGGAGAGAACATGTCCGGGCGTACCCCCCTCACGTCTGAGGAGAAGATCCGCGCCGAGGCGAACTTCGTCCCCCTGGTCGCCGAACACCTGGCCGCGAGCGGGCGGTTCAGGGTCAGCGCCGACACCCCCGAACTGGTGGAACTGTTCCAGGGCGTGGCCCATACCGTGGGCGAGCGGCTGGGGCGTCCGGTGGTCAGCTACGCCAACGGCAGATACATGGTGATCACGTTCGCCGAGGCGGAGCGCCTGGGAACAGGTCCGGAGAGGCACCCGCTGGGCGGGTGAAGCGTCTTTCTCTGAGGCTGATTCGACTGGCCTTCGGTCTTCCGCGTCCTGCTTCTCAGACGATGAGCCCGCCGGTCGCGCGCAGGTTCTGGCCGGTGATCCACTGGGAGTCGGGCCCGGCCAGGAACGCCACCACGTTGGCGATGTCGGCCGGTTCGCCCAGTCGCCGCAGCGCGGTCTTGGCGGTGATCCCGTCGAACGTCTCGTCGGCGCTCACCCCCGTCGACTCGCGCATCAGCTCGGTGTCGGTCACCCCGGGGGAGACCGCGTTGACGGTGATCCCGCGCGCGCCCAGCTCCCGGGCGGCGACGGCGGTCAGTAACTCCAGCGCGGCCTTGCTGGCCAGATAGAGCGACAGCCCCTCGGCGGGCGCGCGGGTGCCGAACGAGGAGATGTTCACGATCCGCCCGCCCGCGCGCAGAATGCGGGACGCCGCCTGGATCGCCAGGAACGGGCCCCTGGCGTTGACGCCCATGACCCGGTCGAAGTCTTCGGCGGTGGCGTCGATGATGCGCCGGATCGGGTTGATCGCCGCGTTGTTGACGAGGATGTCGAGGGTGCCGAGCTGGCGTACGACCTGCTCGAAAAGCAGTTTCACGTCGTCAGGACAGCCCATGTCGGCACGCACGGCGTGAGCGACGCCGCCGAACCTGGCCACATGGGCGACGACCTCTTCGGCCGCCGACCGGTTCTCGTTGAAGCTGAAGACCACGTGGGCGCCTTCGCGAGCCAGTTTCTGTACGACGGCTCGCCCGATCCCCCGCGAACCACCCGTCACCAGAGCCGCCTTCGCCTCCAGTGCGCCCATCTGTCATCTCCTCAACACGGCTGCGGGCCCAACGGATCAGCGTGCCACACATTTGTGGAGATGGGGTGTCAAGCCGCTTGAGAGAGGAGCTTCTCCAGCGTGTCGGCGGCGACTTCGGGATCGTCGGCGTTCTCCTGGCCGTCGGGCGACCAGAGGAACAGCCACCCGCCGCCCGACTGGGTGGCCAGGACGATGGTCTGCCGGCTCGTGCGGGGATGCCAGATCCACAGGACGGGCTCGGCCCCGCCCAGCATCCGGCCTTGGAGCCCGCGTTCGGGAAGCCGCTCGGCGAGCGTCTCCAGGAGGGCACGGCGTTCGTTTTCTGTCGACACGGCGCCGCCTTCTCACTCGCGGGTTCTGGTCTGGCTGATTCGCCCGTCTCCTCCAGGATCGCCGCAGGTCAGCGGCATGGCAACAGTCTGATCACAATGCCCGGGAATGTGACCTTCCGGATGGGTTCTCTTTCCTTCTCCGTACGCGAACTCATAGGCCGTTCCGGGTGTCATCGAACAGTCGTTCGGCTATATTTGGACCGCCGCCCTGGAGGCAGCGTCTCCAGAAAATGTCAGTGGCACCCCATAGCGTTCCGGTAACAGGAACAACCCACGACCCTCACAGGGGGCACCCCAATGGCAGTGAACGACCGCGACAAGGCCCTCGAAACAGCCCTCGCCCAGATCGAGCGGCAGTTCGGCAAGGGCTCCGTCATGCGCCTCGGTGAGGAGGCGCGCGCCCCCGTCGAGGTCATCCCGACCGGCTCGATCGCCCTCGACGTCGCCCTGGGCATCGGCGGCTTCCCCCGCGGCCGGATCGTTGAGGTCTACGGCCCCGAGTCGTCAGGTAAGACGACCGTCGCCCTCCACGCCGTGGCCAACGCCCAGCGCCAGGGCGGCATCGCCGCCTTCATCGACGCCGAGCACGCCCTCGACCCCGAATACGCCAGGAAGCTCGGCGTCGACGTCGACGCGCTGCTCGTCTCCCAGCCCGACACGGGTGAGCAGGCGCTGGAGATCGCCGACATGCTGATCCGCTCCGGCGCGGTCGAGATCATCGTCATCGACTCGGTCGCGGCCCTGGTGCCCAAGGCCGAAATCGAGGGCGAGATGGGCGACAGCCACGTGGGTCTCCAGGCCCGCCTGATGTCCCAGGCCCTCCGCAAGGTCGCCGGCGCCCTCAACAACACGGGCACCACCGCAATATTCATCAACCAGCTGCGCGAGAAGATCGGCGTCATGTTCGGCTCGCCCGAGACCACCACGGGCGGTAAGGCGCTGAAGTTCTACGCGTCGGTCCGTCTCGACGTGCGCCGCATCGAGACCCTGAAAGACGGCACCGAGCCCGTCGGCAACCGCACCCGCGTGAAGGTCGTCAAGAACAAGATGGCCCCGCCCTTCCGCACGGCCGACTTCGACATCCTCTACGGCTTCGGCATCAGCCGCGAGGGCGGCCTGATCGACATGGGCGTGGAGCAAGGCTTCGTCCGCAAGGCCGGCGCCTGGTACACCTACGAGGGCGACCAGCTCGGCCAGGGCAAGGAGAACGCCCGCAACTTCCTGAAGAACAACCCCGACATCGCCAACGAGATCGAGAAGAAGATCAAGGAGAAGCTCGGCATCGGCCCCCGCCTCGACGCCAAGCCCGAGACTCCCGCCGCCCCCGTGGCCGCCCCGGCCCCGACCGGCCGAGGTTCCAAGGCCGCCGCCACCCCGAAGCCGGGTGACGTCTAACCGATCCGGTGCAACCTTCCGACTCCTGGGACGACGACGACCGGGGCGCCCGGGGCCGCTCCGGGTGGCCCTACGACGACGAGCGCGAGTCCGACCCCGTATGGGGCTCCGCCGATTCGCGCTCGGGCTGGTCCTCCAGCGGCTCAACGTGGTCGGAGATCGACCCTGAGACGGTACGAGGCGGCGGATGGCCGGGCGAAGAGCCGGATCCCGCCGTTGACGACCCCGCTGTCAGTGATGATCAGGGGAACTCCGGCGGGTCGCCTGGTAGGGCTGTCCGGAAAGGGCGAGGCCGGCCTTCTGGAGACGATGATCAGGAGCGGGTGACCCGATCTTCTAGGGGTGGGCGATCCCCCACTGGGGAACGACCGGAGCCCGCCTTCCTGATCGCGGAGCCTGATGCCCCGAAGTCCGCCGGTGGCCTCTCCGATGACGAAGGACGGGGCCGCCGTGCCTCAGGCGGCGGTGGGCGGAAGCGCGCGGGCCGGTTCGACGGCGGCGATGGGCAGGACAGCCCGGAGGGCTCCCAGGGGCTCCGTGAAGCACCGGATGATCACTCGAATCCTCATGACTGGGGTGCGGTGCCGGATGAGGAACCCGATGGCCGTGGGCGCCGCAGGCGTGCGGGTAAGACGGGCCGCCGTGCGTCCCGTCGTGGCGACGCCGACGGCGGCGCTCCTGAAGGTGGTGGGCTCTTCGGCGGTGGTGACGACGCGGGTGGTCGGTCGAAACGGCGTGGGTCCTCTTCCGAGGAGCACAGTTCCGATCCCGAAGCGCGGGCGCGGGGGATCTGCCTGCGGCTGCTCACTCTCGCCCCTCGGACACGGGCCCAGCTCGCCGAGGCGCTGCGGAAGAAGGAGATCCCCGAGGAGGTGGCCGAACGGGTCCTCGAACGCTACTCCGAGGTCGGGCTGATCGACGATCAGGCGTTCGCGGCCGCATGGGTCAGTTCGCGCCACCACGGGCGGGGGCTCGCGCGCCGGGCGCTGGCCCAGGAGCTGCGGCATCGCGGGGTGGAGGAGGAGACCGTCAAAGAGGCCGTAGAGCAACTCGACCCCGACGAGGAGGTCGAGACGGCCCGGCGGCTCGTCGCCCGGAAGCTACGCTCGACCAGCGGCGCCGATCCTCGTGTCCGGACCCGGAAACTGGTCGGGATGCTGGCGCGGAAGGGCTATTCAGCGGGTCTGGCGTTCCGGATCGTGAAAGAAGCGCTGGAGGCTGAGGGGGAAGAGACCGAGGGCGCCGAGGGCGGCTATTTGGACTCTTTGTGATTGCCGTGGAGGCTGTGCGGCCGCCTTCACAGTGACGCCCTGGTGCTGATGGCGGCTGCCTGGATTCTCTGTGATTGCCGTGGAGGCTCTACGGCTGTCTTCACGGCGATGCTCTGGTGCTGGAGGCGGCTGCCTGGATTTTCTGCGATCGCCTTGGAGGCTGCAGAGGGTTCGGCCATCAAGGCCGAGCTCGTGGCTCTTCGGGTTCGGTGAACTGGAGTTCGGCGGTGGGGCCATGCCCTTGGCGTGGCCGAGCGATCCGGGCGCGGCCGGTTGGCGCCGGTTACTGGGCGATCCGGAGGCGGCGGGCGGGGCCGGCCAGGCGGAGCCGTAACGGAAGAAAGAAGATCCACCGGTCCGCGGCCGGCTGACGGGGACCTTCGCGCTGGTGCGGACCTCGAACAGTTCGTTTGGCCGCACGCGTAGGCCGACAACCTGCGCGCCTGTGCGGAGGTGCGCATCCTGAACAGCGACCATGTGGCTGCGCGGGCACGAGTCCAGGGGCCTCGACGTGGGCAAATTGGCTCGGTGGCCTGAGAGCGGGTGCCATTGAGTCGGTGGCCTTGGCGGCTCAGCTCGGTGGCCCTGAACGTGGCCGACCCTGGCATGCGTCCGAGCGGTCCGGAGCTTTGCGGCTCGAGTTTAGTGACTCGGGTTCAGCGGCTTAGGTCCTGGCGGCTCTGGAGTCTGTGACCTTGGGTCTGGCAGCTTGAGCCTGGTGGCCCTCGAACCCGCCGATCTGACGAACCCGCCGATCTGAGTCAGTAGCTGGGGTGCGGGTGGGGTGAGACAGAGGGGCCGGGAGTTCGGCGGCTCTGAAATCGGGGGGCTGGTTTCAGAGCGTGGCTTGTCTCGTTCGGGGGATCTGGGGGGATCCGGTCGCCGCGTGTCTTGACGCCGAGTATGACCGTCCCTGTGCTCAAATGATCCTGATCGTGGTTGTTAGCCGTCTCTGGTCCCGTGTCGTAACGGTGTCTTCGTGGCATCTCGGGCTCATCGGTCATGACGTACGGAAGCGGGTTCAATTCGCTCCGTGCTCGGGTGCCCCGTCCGGCTCGTCCGGAAACCGGGAAATGATGATCGAGAAAAACTCGCCACCTGCCGCGTCTTTGCTTGCTCGTTACCCGAATGACGCTTAACCTCGACCGCAGTGAGGAGTTACTCCGCGCAGCGCGGATTGCCATAACGGTGAACCACGGGCCTCGATCTTTTCGGGGTACGAATATATGTCCTGGTGGTGCCACCAGGTGTCTTCGTGCTGTGCTGGTGACCCCTTGTCGGCTTGACGTAGAAGGGGTGGGTGCGCATGGACATGACGATCGTGATCGTGCTTGCAGTGGCGGTGCTGCTGCTGGCGTTCGCGGCGATTGCGGCCCTCCTGATCATTTTGCTCCGTCGTACCGCCCCGAAAGAGCTCGGTCCGAGTCAGGAGCAGCTTGACCAGATCCGCGTGGAGCTCAGCGAGAGCGTCCGGGAGAAGGAGATGGAGAGGGCCCGCGAAGAGGCCGCGGAGATCCGCGACAAGGCCGAGAACGACGCCGGCGAGATCATCCGCAAGTCTGAGGCCCTCATCGAGGGCGCGGCGGTGATGCGGCGGGAGGTCGAGGAGGAGTCGCGCGTACTGAAGAACGAACTGAAGGAGCTGCGCGCCGACCTCGAGCGGCGGGAAGGCCGGCTGGCGGAGCGTGAGCGGCGGCTCGACGAAGAGGGGCGGCTGCACACCGAGCGGGTCGGGAAGCTGGCCGAGACCGAGAGTGATCTTGCCGGTCGGCGGGCCGAGCTCGACAAGATGGGCGAGCAGCGGCGGGAGATCCTCGAACGGCTGGCCGGGTTGACCGCCGACCAGGCCAAGGGCGAGCTGGTCAAGGATATCGAGAACCAGGCGAAGCGCGAGGCGGCGCTGATCGTCCGGGAGATCGAGGGCGACGCGCGCAAGGAAGGCGAGAAGCGGGCCTGCAAGATCGTGACGCTGGCGGTCCAGCGCGTCGCGACCGAGCAGACGGCCGAGTCGGTCGTCAGCGTGCTGCATCTTCCCGGCGACGAGATGAAGGGGCGCATCATCGGGCGCGAGGGCCGCAACATCCGGGCCTTCGAGTCGACGACGGGCGTGAACCTGATCATCGACGACACGCCTGAGGCGGTGCTGCTGTCCTGTTTCGATCCGGTGCGCCGCGAGACCGCCCGGTTGACGCTGGAGAAGCTGGTCCTCGACGGGCGCATCCATCCGCAACGGATCGAAGAGGCCTACGAGCGCAGCAAGGCCGAGGTCCGGGACCTCTGTGTGCGGGCCGGGGAAGACGCCCTCGTCGAGCTCGGCATCACCGAGATGCACCCCGAGCTGATCACGCTGCTGGGCCAGCTCCGTTACCGGACCTCCTACGGGCAGAACGTCCTGAAGCACCTCATCGAGTCGGCTCACATCGCCGGCATCATGGCCTCCGAGCTGCGGCTCGACCGCGACCTGGTCAAGCGCTGCGCGCTGCTCCACGACATCGGCAAGGCCCTCACCCACGAGGTCGAAGGCAGCCACGCCCTCATCGGCGCCGAGATCGCCCGCCGTTACGGCGAGCACGAAGATGTCGTCCACGCCATCGAGGCCCACCACAACGAGGTCGAGGTGCGTACCGTCGAAGCGGTTCTCACCCAGGCCGCCGACGCGATCAGCGGCAGCAGGCCCGGGGCGCGACGGGAGAGCCTGGAGGCCTACGTGAAGCGGCTGGAGCGGCTCGAGGAGATCGCCCAGGCACACGAGGGCGTGGAGAAGGTCTTCGCCATGCAGGCGGGGCGTGAGATCCGCGTGATGGTGCGGCCCGACAACGTCGACGACATCCAGGCGCAGGTGATCGCGCGTGACGTGGCCAAGCAGGTCGAGGAGGAGCTGACCTACCCGGGCCAGATCCGCATCACGGTGGTACGCGAGTCGCGCGCCACCGAGTTCGCGCGTTAGCCACTCACCGCGTTTGCGCGCGAGCCCCCGGCTTCGTTCGTGCCCGGCGTCGGCGGGCCGGGGATCCTGCCGGTTTGGGTCCCTGGCCACCCGAAGGCCTGCTGGGAGCGCGAGAGCGCCCAGAGCTGCCAGGTCGCCGCCGGTCCCTGCCACACGAGGGCCTGCCGAGAGGCACTGCGCAGGCGACCGGTTTCATCGGCCGCCTGCGTCGAGACGTGAATCGGCGGAAGGCCTTCTTAGAGCTGGATGAGGTTGAGGGTCGGGAATGCGCCGCCGGTGGCCAGGTCGCCCAGATCGATGCCGAGGCGTTTCCCCGGTCGTCCCCGGAGTACAAGAGGACGCGTCGGCCACCCGCCTGGTGCGGACCGCCGCAAGGATGTCGTTTCCCGCCAGACTCGCAACGGGACGAGCACGCCGAACCGCAAGGCGGCGGGCCTCCGCGCACCAGCCGTTGACACGGAAAGCACGTGACGACACCGGGACATCTGGCGCAAAGACTACGAAGACCACATGATTCGCGGGTAGTGCGGCCCAGCCGACGATGAGTGGCATGACCCGCTTATTCAAGACCCTTTTCGCCGCTTGCCTCCTCGCCGGCCTGACCCTCGCCGGTCCGGCCCAGGCCGCCGGAACCCCCAAGCCGAAGCCCACCATCGTGCTGGTGCACGGTGCGTTCGCCGACTCCAGCGGCTGGAACGACGTCGCCGGTCAGCTGATCCGCAAGGGCTACGAGGTGACCGCCTTCTCCAACCCGCTGCGCGGCCCGCACTCCGACGCCGAGTACCTGCGTCAGTTCCTGTCCACCATCACCGGCCCGGTCGTCCTGGTCGGCCACTCCTACGGCGGCGCCGTCATCAGCAACGCCGCCACCGGAAACGCCAACATCAAGTCGCTGGTGTACGTCGCCGCCTACGCCCTCGACGAGGGCGAGAGCGTCAGCGACGCCAACCACCTGGCCGGCGGCGAGACCGAGGTCACCAACCACCTGAAGGTCAAGCCGTTCCCCGGCGCCCAGGGGGGCGACGCCGACGCCTACATCGACCCGGCCCACTTCCACCGCCTGTTCTCCCAGGACCTGCCCCGCAGCACCAGCGCGGTCATGGCCGCCACCCAGCGTCCCGGCGCGCTCGCCGCACTGGTGACCCCGTCGGGTCCGGCCGCCTGGAAGACGATCCCGAGCTACTTCGTGGTCGCCAAGCAGGACAACATCATCCCGACCGTGGCCGAGCGCGCGATGGCCAAGCGCGCCAAGGGCTTCATCGTCGAGATCAACAGCTCCCACGTGCCGATGATGAGCCACCCCGAGGTGGTGACCTCGCTGATCGTCAAGGCCGCGAGCCGCTAGTACCTAGGTGAGGAGGGCCCGCCTGCCAGGCGGGCCTTTCTGGCTGGAAATGATCGTTGTACGCCATACTTCCCCGAAGCTTTCAGGCTGGGGATCGGTGGCGTGATCGGATGTTATGTCTCAGCTGTCATACGGACACGGTTCCCGACTGGGTCAAGTGCCCGGTCTGCGAAAAGGCCGACGCCGCTCCGGCTCCGGAGCCGCCCACCGTCGAGCGGCGGCCGATCAGGTGGGGCGACTACCTCGCCGCGCTTCTCCTGGCCGGCCTGAACGCCTATTGGCTCTGGGTGATGTCGACGTGGTGGGGATCACCCGGGTTCTGGCGCATCTTCTGGTCTGAGCTGACCTTCCATCTTGTGCTGATTCCCACTGCGGTTCTGCTGCTGTTCCGCCGTACGGCGATGTTCGGGGCGGGCGTCGCGCTCGGAAATCTGGCGATGTGGACCTCTGTGAGCGTGCCCACCGTGGTCGACGTGATCTGGAGAGAGCCCTATCAGGACGACTGGTGGAACAGCTTCGTGCTGGCGATGACGGCGGCATTGCTGTTCTTCGGAATCGTGTGGCGGGATCGGCTGGTCTTCCGGGTGACCCGGCGGAACGGGAGCCTGGCGATGGCGGCGGTGGCGATCTTCGTGGTCTTGGTGTCGGCCGGGAACTTCCCGACGCGAATAGATGAGCGATGGGACGGAACCACGTTCGAATGCTGCACCACCGCGCTGGTCGACGCGGTCGACCTCATCAGTTTCGCAGCGAGCAACGCCTTGATCGTGCTTTACCTCGTCCTCGGTGCGTTCAGCAGGTCGGGGGCCTTCGGCGCCGGGATGTTCGCCGCATTCCTGCAGGGCGTGGCCCCGAACATCGCCTTGGTGGCGGTCAGCAAGGGGCCGCTGCCCGCCTTCTGGATCATGCCGGTGATCTGTGCCGCGGTGGTCGCGCTCGCGCTAGCCAAATATCTGCAGGTAGAACGAGAGCTCGGCGGCGAGGGCGGCGGTTCTGGTCTCGATGCGGCGGAACCCGTGGCTCTCGCCCTCGAAGGCCAGGTAGGTGCAGGGCACCCCGCGAGCCGTGAGGGCGGCGACGAACGTCTCGGCCTGTGACGGCGGCACGACCGGGTCGTTCTGGCCCTGCAGCAGCAGCACGGGACAGTCGATCTCGCCGACCCGGGCCAGTGGTTCGTGACGGACACCGTCAGGCCCGGCGAGCCACCCGGCGTACTGGGACTCGTAGTCGTGTGTCGCCTCCGGCAGGGGCCCCAGCGACGTGACACCGGCGATCGACACACCCCCCGCGAACACGTCGGAGGCCGCGCAGGCCGCCAGCACGGTCCAGCCCCCGGCGCTGCCACCCCGGATCGCGATCTGATCGGGGTCGGCGTGGCCGGAGAAGGCGAGCCACTCGGCCGCCGCGACCACGTCGTCGACGTCGACCACGCCCCACTGGCCGCTCAGCTTCTCCCGGTAGGCCCGCCCGTACCCGGTCGACCCTCCGTAGTTCACGTCGAGCACCCCGATGCCCCGCGTGGTGAAGAAGGCCCGCGCCAGGCTGAGCTCCGTCGTGACGTGCCCGGTGGGCCCGCCGTGGGCGAACACCACGAAGGGCGAAGGACCATTCGCGTCGAGCGGGGGATACAGATAGGCCGGCACGCGGTGGTCGATCATCACCGCCGAAGGGCGGGGCAGGTAGGCCACGTCGGGCAGCTCCGCGATGTCCCGCCGCAGAGCTTCCACCCGCCCGGTCACGGTGTCGACGCGCACCACGGAACGCGGCAGATCCCACCCGTAGCCGATCCCGACCAGCATCCGCCCGTCGGCCGACAGCACCGGCTGGAACCCGTCGTAGGGCACGTCGAGGTCGTCGAGCAGGCCCGACTCCACGTCGAGCAGGCCCAGCCGCAGGTTCCCCTGCCCGTGCAGCACCCCGAGCCGCCCGTCGCCCAGCACCACGTAGGGCCGCCCGCCGAGCTGCCACAGGGGCCCGGCGAACTCCTCCTCGGAGGGGAAGAGCGCCCGGGGCGAGGTGCCGAACATGCCGATCTGGTAGAGGTTCCACCAGCCCGACCAGTCGGACACCAGGTAGAGGTTGCGGTCGTCCTTCCAGGTCGGCGCGAGCACCGACTCGGTCGGTCCGCCCTTGACCGTCCACGACGAGCCGTCGTCGATCCGGGTGATCCGCAGCTCGGTTCCGACCCACGGCATCCGGGGGTGGTTCCAGCAGATGTACGCCACATGCTCCCCATTAGGAGAAACCGTGGGCGAGGCGTAGAAATCCGACCCGGACGCGATCACGGAGACGGAACCGTCCAGCGAGACGGCGACAACGGCGCGTTCCACTTTTCCGTCGTCGTGATGCTTCTCCTGTACGCCGAAGATGCGCCCGCAGGACCAGGAGAGGTCGGCGTACCGGCAGCCGGGTTCATCCGTGATGGGCCGTGGCTGCTCCCCGTGGGAGACCAGGTAAAGCCTCTGGTCGGAGTGTTCGGCGAAGACGACGCCGTGTTCGGGGATGACGAGATAGGACCGTCCGCCGTATTCGTGTACCCGCGTCCGCGCGTCCCAGGGGGCCGGCAGGATCTCGCGCCGCTGCCCGTCGGAGGCGCGGTGGACGATGGTCCGGCGGCCGTGCTGGGCGGGCCGGTCCTCCTCCCACCACACCTCGTCGCCGATCACGGTGGGGAAGCCGAGGTCCAGTCCGGAACGGGCGACGTCGGCGGTGGATATGCGGGCGGCGTACGGCAGAGGCGCGCGCTCGGGGAGCATGCACGGCATCCTGCCCGAACCCGGCTGATGATGTCGTGCGGTTACCGCTTTTCCAGGGCGGGCGGCATCTCGTACTGGGTGGCGAGCTCGCCCAGGTAGTCGATGACGGCCCGGTGCCACGACCCGTCGTCGAACATCTGGCGCAGCGCGTCCTCGATCTCCCCGCGCCACGACTCGGTCCGCTCCGACAGGCCGATGCCGTACCGTTCCTGCGCGAGAGCGCGTCCGACCAGGCGGAACCGGCCCGGATACTGCGCCGACAGACCGGCGAGCACGGGGGCGTCCGCGATGATCGCGTCGGTGCGCCGGTCGGCCAGCAGCGGACCGCACGCGGCGGGCACGTTGGCCTCCGCCAGGTGCGTGGCCCGCCATTCGGCGCCGAAGCGGCCGCTCAGGCCGAGGGTGTCGGCCCGGGTGCCGCAGACCAGGCCCGCGGCCAGGTCTTTCAGCGTCCGGTCGCGGTCGCGGACCCGGACCAGGATGTCCTTGGTCGCGACCAGGTAGGGGCCGACATACGGTTCCCGCGCGGGCCCCATGACCAGGTCGGCCGAGGCCAGGTCGGTGGTGTACCGGATCTGGTCGTTCCGGTAACCGAGTTGCCGGGCCACGTAATGGGCCACGGCGATGTCGAAGCCGGACCAGCCGCCGCTGGGCTGCCGTTCGGCCAGGCCGGGCTGGCCCGCGCGGACACCGATCAGAAGGCCGGTGCCCGAACAGCCCGCGAGCCCGGCCGCGATCGAGAGGGCCGCGATACCCGCAGCCAGGACGCGCCACACCCGATCAGGATCAGATCTTGATCGCCTGTGACGCCGATACGACACGTAAAGGCTTACCCCACGCCGACCGACTGGGGAGCCTCGATGGGCTTGACCGTGGTCTTCCTACTGCGGCGGGAGCGGCGTTCCAGCCAGTTGGCGACCAGTCCGACCAGAACGTTGATGAAGATGTAAATGATCGCCACGACGATGACCGCGGGGATCAGGTTGCGGAAGTTCGCCGGGAGAATTCGGGCACCCGCGTTGAGCAGGTCCTCGAACGCGACGATGAACCCGAGCGCGGTGTCCTTGAGCAGCACGATGAGCTGGCTGACGATGGCCGGCATCATCACCGTCACC
This sequence comes from Herbidospora mongoliensis, assembly GCF_001570545.1. Lineage (GTDB taxonomy): Bacteria > Actinomycetota > Actinomycetes > Streptosporangiales > Streptosporangiaceae > Herbidospora > Herbidospora mongoliensis. The sequence continues at coordinate 218,887 of NZ_BBXD01000012.1, forward strand.
GCCTGCGGCAGCAGGATGAGCCGCATGACCTGGCCCTTGCGCAGCCCGACGGCCAGCGCGGCCTCGCTCTGGCCACGCGGCAGCGACTGGATCCCGGCCCGGACGATCTCCGCCAGCACCGACCCGTTGTAGAGCACCAGCCCGAACACCACGGCGGTGAACGACGTCACGGTGAGCCCGAGCACGGCCGAGCCGCCGTATTGGGCGAAGAAGATCATGATGAGCAGCGGGATGGCGCGGAAGAACTCCACGACGGCCCCGGCGGGCACCCTGATCCACCGGTGCTCCGACAGCCGGGCGATGCCGAACACGAACCCGAAGGGCACCGCGATCAGCGTGGCCACGGCGGCGGCCGACAGCGTGTTGAGCAGCCCAGGGATGATGAGGTTCACCCAGACGTCGGCCTGCAGGAACGGCTCCCACAGGGCCGCGTCGAACTGGCCCTTCTCGTCGAACTTCAGGTAGACGAACCACGCGGCCACGATCACCGCGGCGGCGAACACGAACGTCAGGATCCGGTTGCGCAGGATCCCACGGGGGCCCGGAGTGTCGTACAGGACGGAGCTCATCGGGCCACCTTCAGCCGTCGGGACAGCCAGCCGAACGCCAGGCCGGTGGGGAGGGTGAGCACGAGGAAGGCCAGCGCGAACCCGAAGAAGATCGCGACGACCGAGTCCTGGTGCTGCTCGAACATGGACTTCATGGTCAGTGACGCCTCGCCGACCCCGATGGCGGCGGCGACCGTGGTGTTCTTGGTCAGCGCGATCAGCAGGCTGCCCAGCGGCGCGATGATCGCCCGGAACGCCTGCGGCAGCACCACGAACCGCAGGTTCTGCGTGAACGTCAGGCCGAGCGCCCGAGCCGCCTCGGCCTGCCCGACCGGCACGGTGTTGATGCCCGACCTGATGGCCTCACAGACGAACGCGGCGGTGTACGCCGACAGCCCGATGATCGACAGCCACAGGTAGTTGGTCGACAGGGACTCGGAAAACGAGACGTCGAGCACGGTCCCGAGCCCGAGCCCGCAGAACACGATCACCAGGGTCAGCGGGGTGTTGCGCAGCGTGTTGACGTACGCGGTGGCCACCCCACGCAGCACACCGAACGGGCTGACCTTCATGGCGGCCAGGACGGTGCCCAGCACCAGCGCCACCACGGCACTGGCCAGCGTGAGCCGTACGGTCAGCCAGAACGCGCCCAGGATGACCGGGAACTCTTCGACGAGGGCACCCACGGCCCCACCTCCCAAAAGAGCACGGCCCTCCCCGAGGGGAGGGCCGCGAGCCGGTCAGATCAGTACTTCTCCAGCGCCGGCGGGGTGGCGAAGGCGGTGGCGAACTCGCCGAAGTTGGCGTCCACGGCCTTCTTCCACGAGCCGTCGCCGAACATCTTCTCGATCGCCGCGTTGACCTTGTCGCGGGTCTCCTTGTCGTCCTTCTTGAGGCCGACGCCGTACTTCTCCTCGGAGAAGGGCTTGCCGACCAGGCGGAACTTGCCGGGCTGCTGCGCGGCGAAGCCGGCCAGGATGGTGGCGTCGGTGGAGATCGCGTCGACCTGGCTCTGCTCCAGCAGCGGCAGGCAGGCGCCGTAGCCCTGCTGCTCGGTCAGGTACTGGCCCTTCCAGGGCTCACCGAACTTGTCGACCAGTCGCTTGGGGGAGCTGGAGCCCTGGGCGCCGCAGACCTTCTTGGCCGAGAGGCCCTCGACGTCGGCGATCGTGGTGTCGTCGGCGCGCGTCAGGATGTCCTGCCCGGTGACCAGGTAGGGACCGGCGAAGGAGACGAGCTCCTTGCGGGCGTCGGTGATCGAGTAGGTCGCCAGCACCATGTCGACCTGGCCCTGCTGGATGAAGGGCTCGCGGTTGGCCGACACGGTCTCCTTCCACTCGATCTTGTCCTCCGAGTAGCCAAGCTCCTTGGCGATGTACTTGGCCACATCGACGTCAAAGCCCGTCGGCTTGCCGTCGGTCCCCTTCAGGCCCAGTCCGGGCTGGTCGAACTTCACGCCGATGACGAACTTGTCGTCGCCACCGCACGCGGTCAGGCTCGCCGCCAACGCGGCTGCGGTCAAAAGGAGAGCACCGATACGACGGACACGCATGACAGCCACCTTCAGTGTGTGAGGATCTTGCTGAGAAAATCGCGGGCACGATCGGTGCCCGGATTCGTGAAGAACTCGTCGGGGGTGTTCTGCTCGACGACGGCGCCGTCGGCCATGAAGACCACCCGGTGGGCCGCCCGGCGGGCGAACCCCATCTCGTGGGTCACGACGAGCATGGTCATGCCGTCCCTGGCCAGCGAGATCATGACGTCGAGCACCTCCTGGACCATTTCGGGGTCCAGTGCCGAGGTGGGCTCGTCGAAGAGGATCATCTTCGGATCCATGGCCAGGGCGCGGGCGATGGCCACGCGCTGCTGCTGGCCGCCGGAGAGCTGGGCGGGGTACTTCTCCGCCTGTGAGGCGATGCCGACCCGCTCCAGGAGCTCCATGCCGCGCTTCTCGGCCTCGGCACGCGCGATCTTGCGGACCTTGATGGGTCCGAGGGTGACGTTCTCGAGGATCGTCTTGTGCGCGAACAGGTTGAACGACTGGAACACCATGCCGACCTCGGAGCGCAGCTGCGCCAGCGCGCGCCCCTCCACGGCGAGACTCTTCCCGTCGAAGGTGATGGTGCCCGTGTCGATGGTCTCCAGGCGGTTGATCACCCGGCAGAGCGTCGACTTACCGGCACCCGAAGGGCCGATGGCGACCACGACCTCACCCCGTGCGATGTCTAGGTCGATGTCCTTCAGCACATGCAAGGCGCCGAAGTGCTTGTTGACGCCCTCGAGCCTGACAAGAGAAGTCGATCCCTTGGCTTCCGTCATGGCCTTCAAAGTAAAGGGGCCGATATCTCCAAGTCAGCAGCGGAGTTATACCGATCACATCACGGACTCACATCACGACTGTCCTGGTCATCCCGGCTGGTCGGGACATTCTTCCCGAGCTGGACTCATGAGATTTGGGGCAAGTAGTCGCTTGGGTGAAGGCATGACCGATAAATACCGGCGCACCGTCGCCGCGGGGGCGCTCGTCGCCTGGCCCGTCCTGCTCTTCGCCGCCTTCCTCACCTCGCCGCCCAGCGAGGAGCACGATCCGGCCCTGTTCGCCTCCATGCCGGGCCAGGTGCAGATCAGCGGGCTTCTTTTCCTGTACGCCACTCTCGCCATGATCCCGGCGCTGTTCGGCCTGGCCGCGCCCCTCTACGCGAGGGCCCGAGGGCTCGCCAACACCGGCCTCACCCTGGGGCTCTTCGGCGCTGCCACGGCCTGCACCCTGTTCATGACCGACTTCTACGACCTGGCGCTGGCCCAGAGCGTGCCCGCGGAGACCGCCAAGCAGGTCACCGCGGCGGCGGGTGAGCTGCCGGGCTTCCTGTTCGGCATGCTCCTCCCCGGCTTCCTCACCCACGTCGGCACGTTGATCCTGGTCGTCGGCCTGGCGGCCAAGAAGGCCGCGCCCTGGTGGGTGCCGGTCGCCGTGATCGCCGGCATCGTGTGGCCGTTCGTGGTGATGAGCACGTCGCCCGCGACGCAGTCGATCGGCTCGCTGCTGGAGCTGGCCGCTCTCGCCTGGGTGGCGCGGATCGTGCTCAGGACCCCGCTGCTCAGAACCCCGACTCCCGTGCCCGCGTGACCGCCTGGGCGCGGTCGGCGACGTGGAGCTTGGCGAAGATGTTCGACACGTGGTTGCGGACGGTCTTGCCGCTCAGCGCGAGCCGCTCGGCGATGTGCGGGTTGGTCATGTGGGCGGCCATCAGTGAGAGGATCTCCCGCTCGCGGACGGTCAGCTCGGGGAACCCCTGCTCGCGCTTGGCCAGCCCGGTGAAGTAGCCGGACAGCCGGGACGCGATCGACGGCCCGAAGAGCGCCTCGCCGCCGTGGACGGCCAGGATCGCCCGCACCAGCTCGGCCTTCCTGGACCCCTTCAACACGTAACCCCGGGCGCCGGCCCGCAGGGCGGCGAAGACCGTTTCGTCGTCGTCGGCCATGCTCAGCACCAGCACCCGGATGTGCGGGTGGTCGCGGACCAGCCGTTCGGTCGTCTCCACGCCGCCCATGCCGGGCATCGCCAGGTCCATCAGCACGACGTCGGGCTGGACCTGGGGGACGAGGGCCAGGGCCTGCTCGCCCGAGGACGCCTGGTCGACGATCTGGACGCCCATGACCGGCTTGAGCAGCGCCAGCAGGCCCGCCCGGAAGGAGGGGTGGTCGTCGACCAGCAGTACTCGGATCTGTTCCATTCAGGCTCCTATAGGCAACTGGGCGCGCACGGTGGTGCCGTGCGCAGTGATGATCACAAAGGAGCCGCCCAGTTCGGTGGCCCGTTCGCGCATGGAGGTCAGGCCGACCCCCGGAGGCCCTTCGGCCCCGAGGCCGTCGTCGACGACTTCGACCAGCAGGTTCTTCCAGGGGACAAGCCGGAGCGTGATGGTGCCGGCGCCGGAGTGGCGGCGGGCGTTATTAATCGCCTCGACAGCAATATGGTATGCCGCCACTTCGGTAGCCGCCGACAGTTCCGGCAGCTCGACAGGCAGATCGAGACCTACCCGTGGCTCTCCGGGCAGCCCCGCCACATGGGTCCGGAGCGCCCCGAGGAGCCCGAGGGTGTCGAGCGCGGGCGGCCGCAGCCCGTCGATGAGGGCCCGTACATCGGCGGTGGCCGCCTGGGCCGCCCCGATCATCTCCTCCAGCAGCGCCCGCGCCCTCTGGTCTGCGACCAGGTCCTGGACCGCCTCGGCCCGCATGGTCAGCGCGGCCAGCGTCGGCCCGAGCCCGTCGTGCAGATCCCTTCTCAGCCGTCGCCGCTCCTCCTCGCGGGCCACCACCAGGCGCTCCCGCGAGGCCCGCAGATCGGTCGCCAGCCGTTCGGCGTGCACGACGGGACCCATCTGCCGGGCCAGGTCCTCCAGCAGCCGCAGGTCCCTGGCGCCGAACTCCCGCTGCCCCGGTCGCGGCGCGAGGGCGAGGTGCCCGACAAGCTCGTTCCGGTACGTCAGGGGCAGGCGCACCAGCCCGGGATCCGCGGCCGTGCCGAGAGGCTCCACCGCGGCGTGGGGGAGTTTCAGCGCCTCGGCCACCGACCCGGCCGCGGCCTGGGCGTCGGGCCGGACCTCCAGGCTGCGCCCAAGGTGGGCGAGGGCGGCGTAGGGGTCGTCGCGGCGGCCGTACATGAGCACGTTGACGGCGCGCTGCACCCGCGCCCGCAGCGGGGCGAAGACGACCGCGACCAGACCGGCGGCGGCTACGGCCAGCGGAAGCCCCCGACTCTGGAAGACCGCGCCGAGGTAGCCCACGATCGCGACGTATCCGCCGGTCACGAACGCGGTGAGGACGGCGTAGACGAGCGTGCGGTTGATGACGAGCTCGATGTCGAACAGGCCGTGCCGCACGATCGCGATGCCGATGGCGGCCATCACGAGGGTGATCCCGACCGTCCCGGCGATCTCCCAGAAGCCGCTGTCGATCGGCCACAGGGTGTCCGGCAGATCGTCGGTCAGGCCGGCGGCCAGCCGGAGCACGATCACCAGGCCGGCGATCGAGACGGCGTACACGAGCCACTGGACCTGGGCCCGCTCGATCCGCCGGGACCGGCGGGCGAGGTCGGCGGCCCCGAACAGGAAGATCAGCCCCGCGACCACGGTGATCGCGCTCTCCGTGAACTTCGCGGTGCCCGCCAGGGCCTCGATCCCGAACGGGTTGCGCATCGCGGTGCCGTACCCGAGCTGCTGGTTGGTCCCCGGCGCGAACGCGCACGGGAGCGCGGCGAGCGCCACGAGGGCGGCGACGATCTTCGGTGCGGGCAGGCGGCGGTCCGGGAAGCAAAACGGGATCGCGGCCAACGCCAGGTTCGCGGGCACCCAGAGGAAGTTCTGCGGCCAGGCCAGCAGTGACAGTTCCGGCCGCCAGAGCGCGAGTTGCCCGAAGAAGTCGAGCGCCGTGAACGAGAGCCCGGCGATCAGCAGCAGCACGCCGACGGCGTTGTCCGGCCGCCTGACCCCGATCACCGTGCCGATCACGACGCACGCCGCCACGAACAGCAGATGGCTGAGCGTGACCACACCCAGGCCGTTGACCAGCCCGAGAACGAGAGCCACGGCCGCCGCCGCGAGCCCGATCACGCACACGGCCCACCTGGTTGTCATCGGACGCCAGGATATCGACCCCTATGCCCGATTAGGCGGGACAATGTCCCGGGCTTGTTGGGCTCGCCGGAGCGCCTAGGCTTGTCGATTGAGATGACTGCGACAGAGGAGAGCACCCGCACGTACGAAGTACGGACCTACGGGTGCCAGATGAACGTCCACGACTCCGAGCGCCTGTCGGGCCTGCTGGAGAACGCCGGGTATGTCCGCGCCCCCGAGGGCGACACCCCGGATGTGCTCGTGTTCAACACCTGCGCCGTGCGCGAGAACGCCGACAACCGCCTCTACGGCAACCTCGGCCACCTGCGCCCGATCAAGGCCGCCCGCGCAGGCATGCAGATCGCCGTCGGCGGCTGCATGGCGCAGAAGGACCAGGGCGAGATCGTGCGCCGGGCCCCGTGGGTCGACGTCGTGTTCGGCACCCACAACATCGGCTCCCTGCCGGCCCTGCTCGAACGCGCCCGCGTGGCCGAGGAGTCGCAGGTCGAGCTGGAGGAGTCGCTGACGGTCTTCCCGTCGACGCTGCCGACCAAGCGCGAGTCCGCCTACGCCGCCTGGGTCGCCATCTCGGTGGGCTGCAACAACACCTGCACGTTCTGCATCGTCCCCGCCCTGCGTGGCAAGGAGAAGGACCGCCGGCCCGGCGACGTCCTGGGCGAGATCCAGGCCCTGGTCGACCAGGGCGTCATGGAGGTCACCCTCCTCGGGCAGAACGTGAACACCTACGGCGTCGAGTTCGGCGACAAGCTGGCGTTCGGGAAGCTGCTGCGGGCCTGCGGAGACATCTCCGGGCTCGAGCGCGTGCGGTTCACCTCGCCTCATCCCGCCGCCTTCACCGACGACGTGATCGCGGCGATGGCCGAGACGCCCAACGTCATGCACCAGCTGCACATGCCGCTGCAGTCGGGCTCCGACCGGGTGCTGAAGGCGATGCGGCGGTCCTACCGGGCCGAGAAATACCTGGGGATCATCTCCCGGGTCCGCGCCGCGATGCCCGACGCCGCCATCTCCACCGACATCATCGTCGGGTTCCCCGGCGAGACCGAGGAAGACTTCCAGGCCACGCTCGACGTGGTGCGGGAGTCGCGGTTCGCCAACGCCTTCACGTTCCAATATTCGATCCGGCCCGGAACTCCGGCGGCCACCATGCCCGACCAGGTGCCGAAGGAGGTCGTCCGGGAGCGGTACGACCGCCTCATCGCCGTCCAGGAGGAGATCGCCTGGGCCGAGAACACCGCGCAGACCGGGCGGGTCCTCGAGGTGCTGATCGCCGAGGGCGAGGGCCGCAAGGACGGCGCGACCCAGCGTCTCTCAGGGCGGGCGCCGGACAACCGTCTCGTCCACGTGGCCTGGGCCGACGCCCGGCCCGGTGACATGGTCACCGCCGAGGTGACCTACGCGGCGCCGCACCACCTGGTGGCCGACAAGGTCGTCGGGGTGCGGCGGACGCGGTCGGGCGACGCGTGGGAGGCCCGGCAGGGCCGGCCCGCCTCCACGGGGGTCAGCCTCGGGATGCCGACGATCGGACGTCCGGCGCCGTTGCCGGTGGCCACCGGCTGTGAGGTTTCCTAGCCTCCCTGCAGGGCTTCGCCACCTGCGACGACTTGATTCCGGTCTGTCGTGATTCTTTCGTGATTCGCGTGCGGCGAATTCGTTACTGGGATTAGTGTGGCACCCGTTCGCGGAGTGACACAGGAAGGTCCCGGATGCCCTCGTTCCGGCAGCGTGGCTGGCTTCTTCTGGTGCCCGCGCTCCTGACCGCCTGCGGAAGCGGGCAGACCGGGGCGTTCGACATGGCCAGCGAGCCCCCCGTGCCGGTCGACTCGTATACGGTCCCGAGCGCGGAACCCAGTCCGCCGCCGAAGCAGAAGCCCACGGTGCGGGTCAAGACCAACAAGCCCGCCCGCAAGACGACCAAGGAACGCGCCGGCACCGCTCCGGTCGCCGCCACCGCGCCGGCCAGCGCTCTGAAGGTGGCCGAAGACGAGGTCGTCCGGCTGACCAACGTGGCCCGCCGGGCCGAGGGGTGCAGGGCGCTGCGGATCGACGAGCGCCTCCGCAAGGCGGCCCGGCTCCACTCCGGCGACATGGCCGCCCGCGACTACTTCAGCCACGACTCCCTCGACGGGCGTTCCCCGTGGGACCGCATCGAGGCGGCCGGCTACGACTACCCGGCGGCGGAGAACATCGCGCGGGGGCAGACGACGCCGCGCGAGGTCGTGCAGGCGTGGCTCGACAGCCCTGGTCACCGGGCCAACATCCTCAACTGCGATCTCGCGGCGATCGGGGTCGGCCTGAAGCAGGGGGCCGAGGGGCCGTGGTGGACCCAGGACTTCGGCTACCGCTGATTTGTACCTAAATCTGCATTTATGAGCCTAGATTCGGGATTGTGGCTAGGCTGCTGGGACCCTCAACCAAGCAGCCTGGAGTCACCCTCATGAACCGATCCGCGCCACCAGGCCGGGCACGATCAGGCGGCAACACCAAGACGATCGCGATCGTCGCCGGCGCGCTGGTGGCGGTCGTCGGCGGAGCCGGCATCGGCCTCGCCCTGAACGGCGACACATCCACCCCGGCCTCAGGCCCCGCCCCCGCGGCGACCTCGGCCGCACCTCCGGCGGCCGACACCGAAGTGGCCGAAGCCCCCGAGGCGGAGTCGCCGCCCGACTTCCCCGCGGAGGACGGCGAGGCTCCCGCGGTGCAGGACGACGTCCAGGAGGACACCCCGGTCGCTTCCGGCGACTCCTCGGGCGAATCGTCGGAGGAGGAGCAGGGCAGCGGCGGGACCAGCGGACAGCAGAAGCCCGCGGCGAAGCCGACCAAGAAGCCGGCCGCCAAGCCGACCCAGCCGGCCCAGAGCGACCCCGACGAGATCGACCGGACGGGCGACGCGGGCGCGATCGAGCCGGGCGGGCCGATCGGCGGGTATTAAGCGGGCCTGGTCCTTCAGCGGCGTTCGGCAAGGGCCGGTGGGGTTGGGAGAACCAACCGCTTGAGGATTCGGCGGGCTCGCGGGCGGGTCACAGCGATGTCGGTTCGGACTGAGGCCCCGCTGAGTGTGTCCGGTCAGCGGAAGCTGATGCGTGGCGGCTGTTCGCCGCCCGAAATTTCGTGACATCTGCTGGACGCTCGTCACCGATCGGGGGCCGATGGACAGATCAGCGGTGGATACGCTGGGGCGTGCTCGTCGCCGCTGCCGTGTGCCCGAATCCACCGCTGATCGTTCCCTCTCTCGCCGGGGCCGCGTCGGCTGAGCTCGACTCCCTCAGGGCCGCGTGCTTCGCGGCCGTGGCGGTGCTCCATGCCGCGTCCCCCGACCTGATCGCGGTCGTGGGAGGCGCGGAGACCGGGCGTGCCTACCCCGCGTCCGCCGCCGGGACGCTGCGGCCGTGGGGTGGCGACGTGACCGTCGGGAGCGGGACGCCGGTTCTGCCGCTGTCGCTGACGATCGGCCGGTGGTTGCTGTCCTCCTCCGAGGTGCCGCTCCATCTCGAATCCCTTCCGTACGACACCACTCCCGCCGACTGCCACGCCCTGCGTTCACGGGTGGGGGAGCTGGCCGAACGGGTGGCGTTGCTGGTCATGGGCGATGGCTCGGCGCGGCTGACCGAGAAGTCCCCGGGATACCTGCATCCGGGTGCGGCGGCCTATTCCGAGCGGGTGGCGGCCGCCCTCGTCGACGGGCGGGCCTCATCGCTCGACCCGGACGAGGCGGCGGAGATGTGGGCGGCCGGGCGGGCGGCCTTCCAGACGCTGCCCGACTGGCCCGCTGAGCTGCTCTGTTCGGATGCGCCTTACGGGGTGGCCTACTACGTCACGGCGGCATCGGCGCCGCAGGCGTAGTCGCAGGTCAGCGGCGGCGTTTCGGCACCGGCACGCGCATCAGGTCGCGGGCCACCACGATGTCGCCCGAATAGGCCTTCGCCGCCTCCTCGCCGAAGCGACGTTCGTCGTCGTGGACGTAGCGTTCGGAGAAGTGGGTCAGGACGAGTTTCCGGACGCCCGCCGCCGCCGCGACCTGCCCGGCCTGGGCTGCGGTGAGATGGCCGTACTCACGGGCGACGGCCGCCTCGGAGGACAGGAACGTCGACTCGATGACCAGCAGGTCGACGCCCTCGGCCAGGGCGTGGACGTTGTCGCACATCCGCGTGTCCATGATGAACGCCATGCTCTGGCCCACGCGAGGCTCGCTGACCTGGTCGAGGGTGACCTCGCCGAGGCGGCCCTCACGATGGAGCCGGCCGACCTGGGCGCCGCTGATTCCGTACCGGGAGAGTTCCGAAGGGATCATCCGGCGGCCCGACGGCTCGTCGAGACGGTAACCGTAGGCGTCGACCGGGTGGGACAGCGGGCGGGCGGTCAGCGTGAGGCCCGGGAGCGGCAGGGTCGCGACGGCGCCCTGGACCGGGTGGGGAGTGATGACCGAGGTGTCGGCGAAGGCGGTGGCGTGGCGCAGCCGCAGCCAGTAGTCCTCGCCGCTCGCCGGGTAGACCGCGCCGACCTCGTGGGGCACGCCGTCGCGGGCGATCCGCTGGATGATCCCCGGGAGGCCCAGGCAGTGGTCGCCGTGGAAGTGGGTGACGCACATCCAGGTGATGTCGTGGGCGCTGACCCCGGCCAGCCGCATCTGCCGCTGGGTGCCTTCGCCGGGGTCGAAGAGGACGCCCTGGTCGTCCCAGCGGAGGAAGTAGCCGTTGTGGTTGCGCGAGCGCGTCGGCACCGCACTCGACGTGCCGAGAACGATCAGCTCACGGTTGGACACCGCCTCATGGTAGGAGGTCCGGTTATGTCGGTGGCGCGGACTAGGGTCGGGAGGTGTCCGCTACGAGCTGCAGGGAGGCTGCGGATGGGGCTGAGTTTCGTGTCCGTGCAGACCGATGTCGGTCTCGTCGTGGCCGCGGTGACCCCGGAAGGGGTGGTGGCCACCTCGTTCGAGGACACTCCGGAGTTCCGGGAGCGGGTCCAAGAGCGGTTGCGGCCGTTTCTCGACGACCCGGAGTCCGGTGACGGACCGGGCGGCTCCGAGGCCGCTGTTCGTGATGACGTCGGTGATCAGCTTGCCGCCTATTTCGGCGGGGAGCTGAAGGAGTTCACGATCCCCATCGACTGGCGGCTGATGTCCAAGACGCAGCGGCGGGTGCTGGGGTTGCTCTTCGAGAGCGTGCCCTACGGGCGGGCCGTGACTTACGGCGACCTGGCCAACGAGACCGGCATCCCGGCACGGGCGATCGGGTCGATCATGGGCAGCAACCCGATCCCGATCATCGTCCCGTGCCATCGGGTCGTGGCGGGCGGCGGGCTGGGCGGGTTCTCCGGGGGCACGGGCGTGGAGTCGAAGAGGTGGCTGCTGACGATGGAGGGCCACCTGCCGCCGACCCTCTTCTGAGGCCCCGAGGGGCCGCCCGCCCCCACGCGAGAGGGCGGGCGGGGTCTGAGGAGCCTAGTCAGGCTTGCCGTCGATCTTGTCGGCGGCGTTTCTGGCGGAGCCCGCGGAACGGTTGATCTGGTCGCGGTACTTGCCCTTGGTCATGTCGTCGGCCTTGCGTGCCGCGGTGTCGATGCCGCTCTTCACGGAATCCTCCACCTTGTCACGGAAGCCGTCCTGCTCGGTTCCGGGCATGCGCTGGGGTCGCGGAGACGTCGTGGCGGACTGGGTGTGGTGGTGTCCGCCGAACATGTCCCTGACCTTGTCGAAGAACGACATCAGAGTTCCCCCTACCGCTGGTCGTCGATCTTGTCGGCCGCGTCCTTGGCCTTGTCGGCGACCTTGTCGATCTTGTCGTCATATTTGCCGCCGGTCTTGTGGCGGGCGGCTTCCGAGGCCTTGTCGACGCCCTTCTTCGTGGCGTCCTCGACCTTGTCGGAGTGTTCGCCGAGCTTGTCCTTGGCCTTGTCGAACATGGACATGTCGTATCCCCCGATCGTGACGCTGACGGGCGCCACTCGTCCCATTGTTACCCGGGAGCTTGGGACACTGGATGGCGTGGGGCAGCTACCAGTCATCGCCGTCGTGGGTCCCACGGCGGCCGGAAAGTCCGATCTCGCCGTGGAATTGGCGATCCGTCTCGGCGGCGAGGCGGTGAACGCCGACTCGATGCAGCTTTACCGAGGAATGGATATCGGTACGGCCAAATTGACCATCCCCGAACGGAAAGGTGTGACCCACCATTTGTTCGACATCTGGGACGTGGATCAGACGGCCAGTGTCGCCGAATACCAGGGCATCGCCCGTCCCCTGATCGACGGGCTGCTGGTCAGAGGGGTCACCCCGGTGATCGTGGGAGGTTCCGGGCTGTACGTCCGGGCGATCCTCGACGATCTCGAGTTCCCCGGCACCGACAGCGTGATCCGGGCGCGGCTGGAGGAGGAACTGGCCGAAAACGGGATCGCCCCCCTCTACGCCCGGCTCCAGACGCTCGATCCGGTGGCCGCCGCCGCGATCCTGCCCAGCAACGGCCGCCGGGTGGTGCGCGCCCTGGAGGTCATCGAGCTGTCCGGACGCCCCTTCTCGGCCACCCTGCCGTCCTATGAGTCGGTGTACAGATCCGTACAGATAGGACTGCTGATTCCCCGGCCGGTGCTCGACGAGCGCATCGAGCTCCGGGTTCACCGCATGTGGGCGGCCGGTTTCGTGGAAGAGACACGGAAACTGCACGAGGGCGGCCTGGGCACCACCGCGGCGCGGGCGCTCGGATACGCCCAGGTGATCAAATACCTCGACGGCGAGTGGACCGAAAAGCAGGCCATGGACGAGACGATCAGGGCGACCAGACGCTTCGCGCGCCGCCAGGAGTCGTGGTTCCGGCGCGATCCACGGGTGGTCTGGCTGCCCTACGACGCCCCGGACCTGCCTGCTCAAGCGATTAGAGTTGTCTCATGCGCTTCGTGAAGGGTCATGGGACCGAGAACGATTTCGTCCTACTCCCCGACCCGGAGGGGCGTCTCGATCTTCCCGCCCCACTGGTCGCCCAGATCTGTGACCGCCGGGCCGGAATCGGCGGCGACGGCGTGCTGCACGTGGTGCCGACCAAGCTGGTCCCCGAGGTGGAGTCCCAGGCGCCGGATGCCGAGTGGTTCATGGACTACCGCAACGCCGACGGCAGCGTCGCCGAGATGTGCGGCAACGGCGTCCGCGTGTTCTCCCGCTACCTGGTCGACGCAGGCCTGGCCGACCCGGGCGAGTTCGGCGTGGCGACCCGGGCCGGGGTCCGGAAGGTCCGATTGGGCGCTACCGGCGACGTCCAGGTCGACATGGGCAAGCCGGTCGTCTCCGGCGAAAGCCGGACCGTGCTGAACGGCCGCGAATACCGGGGCCTGCGGGTGAACGTCGGCAACCCCCACCTGGCCTGCGTCATCACCGACCCCGTGACCGAACTCGACCTCTCCGCCCAGCCCTCTTTCGACCGCCGCGCCTTCCCCGAGGGGGTCAACATCGAGTTGATCAACCCGATCGGCGACCACTCGGTCTCCATGCGCGTCTATGAGCGCGGCTCCGGCGAGACCCGCTCCTGCGGCACCGGCGCTGTGGCCACGGCGGTCGCGGCGGCTCACGCGGCCGGAGAGGAAGAGGGGGTCTGGTCCGTACGCGTCCTCGGCGGCACCCTGACGATCACCCTCGACGCGGAGACGAGCTACCTGGCCGGCCCGGCCGAGCTGGTGGCCAGCGGCGACTACCACGGCTGAACCCAGGGCGGAAATCCCCACTCGGTCGCTAGGTTGCAGAATATTGTTCGGCCTCTCATGCTGGGTTCGTTGTGTAGACCTAGGAGGCGGACATGTACAAAAAGGCGATCGGCTCGCTCGGGGGCAGGTTCATGATCTCCAGGGAGGTCAAGGCCCTCTGCGACGAGCACGGGTTCGGGCGGTGGGAGATGTACTTCCGCGGCCGCTGCGGTGTCCTCGGTGAGGTCGACGCCGAGGTCGTCATCGCCGGCGCGCCGTTCTTCGAGCCTGGCTTCGTCCGCGCGATGTGGGAAGGCGGCCGGTCGCTTCCGGCGGAGAAGGGCGCTTTCCTGTACGCCAACGCGTGCGCCGCCTGGGGCCGCCGCAACCTGGCCTTCGACGGCGCCGGACGCCTCGCCGACCTGCTCACGAAGGCCACGTCGGCCGCCTCCCCGCTGGCCGCGCCGCTGTTCGCGGGCTGGCGGGCGCTCCCGCTCCCTGACGACGCGCCCGGGCGGGCGGCCCACGCACTTCAGGTGGCGCGGGAGCATCGGGGCAGCATGCACGCCATCGCGGTGGCCGCCGCGCTGATCGATCCCCTCATGGCCACACTCGTCGGGCACTACGAGTCGGGCGCGCCGCGTAGTTACACGAGCACTGCCGAGGTCGCCAGGTTTATGTCGTGGCCGGAGCCCTATCCCGTACCCGCGGATGAGGACATGGAGAAGCGCGCCCGCGCCGAGGAGCTGACCGACGTGCTGGTCGCGCCCGCTTACGCGGTGCTCACGGACGGCGAGGCGCGGGAGCTGGGCGAGCTGCTGAGGGACGCGCAAGCCAGTGTGAATTAGTGCGCGTAGCCGTGCGGACGTTTGGGGCAGCCCCGGTGACCTGGCAGACTGGCTGCCCATGGACGTGGACATCTGGTCGTGGGTCGGTGGCACCCAGCGGCAACTGCATGAAGCGGGAAATGTCGGGCTGGCGATGGCGCTGGGCGACGTTCCGGCGCAGGCGCTCGAAGGTCGCTACGGCCAGCTCGACGTTGTCGCTCCGGCGATCGCGCAGCAGGCGGAGACCATGGAGCAGCCCTGGCTTGAACTCTTCGCCCGCTATTGGCATCTGATGGGCCGGGTCGGCGACCGGGCGAACGGGTCCGTCGCCGTCGACGACGCCCGTGAGCTCGTGAGTTTCGCCGCCCGTAGCGACGTGGCCGACTGCCCGGCGGCCTCCTGCGCCGTCGAGGTGCTGGCGATCGCGCAGGCCAACACCGACGGGCCCGGCTACGCCGACGAGCGGCTCGGGTCGCTCGGGCGCGCGCTGCAGACGGGGGGGCCCGACTCGCTGGCCTTCTCCGGGCTGACCACTCAATATGTGCTGGCGCTGCTCGACGCGGGCAAGCCCGCCGAGGCCGTGGCCTACGCCGAGGCCGCCGTCGAGCGGCTGAAGGGCGCCGGGCGCGAGGCGTCGTGGGAACTCGCCGCGATGTCCGCACGGGCGCTGCTGGCCACGGGGCGGGCGCAAGACGCGCTCAACGCCCTGCACGCCGCCAACGCCTTCAAGCCCGACGACCCGGTGGCCAAGGCCCGCCGCGAGGGCATCCTGCACTCCCGCATCCTGGTCGAGCTCGGCCAGATCCAGCACGCCGTGGAGTCGCTGCCCGACCTCGACGTGGTGGGCGAGCACCCGCGCGACTGGGTCGAGTGGGCGCAGGTCGTCTTCCGGCTCTCCGAGCAGGATGCGATCCAGAACTCCTGGCAGCTGGGCCGGATCGTCCGTCAGTGGATGAGCTACTTCGAGACCATGGGGTCCCCGCGCGCCCGCGTCGACCTGGCCTTCACCGGCGCCCGGCTGGCGCTGCGCCGGAAGGGCATCTGGCAGGCGCGGCTGCTGGCCGACCTCGCCGAGGTGGCGTCCCGCGAGCTGAAGTCGGCCGACGGCGTCGCCGAGCGGATCGCCGCGCTGCGCGCCGAGTGTGACGCCGCCGTCGAGACGCCCGCGCCCGGCCCCGAGGCCGAGCTGGTCGCCTACTTCGACGCGGCCGACGGCCGCACCGCCGACCCCGAGCGCTGGGTCGGCTGGCTCTGGCCGCTGTCCGGCAAGGACCTGGAGGCGACCCGCCGTCACACGACGACGCTCGGTTTCCTCGGCTACGCCCCCGCCGGCGCCGACATCTACTGGCAGATGGCCGCCGTCGAGGGCAACCCGGCCGAGGCCGACCTCGAAGACGTCGCCTACCTGACCGGCCTGCTCATCGAGGCCGAGCAGGACGAACGCGTACACGACCTCGCGGGCCGTCTCAAGGCTCCCGGTTCCCACCTGGCGCTGGCCCGTCTCCACCGTGCGCGTGAGCGCTGGGAGGAGACCGCCGACGAGGGCGAGAAGGCAGCCAAGGGCGGTGCCGGGCTCGAGGCGCTGCGCTTGTGGTCGGGCGCGGTGCAGCAGCTCGGCGACAACGTCCGGGCGGCTGAGATCCTCCGTCCGATCATCGACGGCGACGTCCAGGGCGAAGAAGAAGACATCTGGCGCGTCATCGTGCTGGCCACGGCCGCCGAAGACTGGGTGACCGTCCGCAAGGGCGCCGCCAAGCTCGGCATGCCGATCCAGTCGGCCGAGGGTCCGATCGAGGAGGAGTGGCACCTCATCCGGACCATTCTCCCCGCGCCCGACGGCAGCCAGCGCGAGGTCCTCGCGGTCCGCACCGGCCCGGCGACCGCCAGGCTGGCGATCCCGCAGCCGCGCGGCATGGAATACAACGCCGGCGACATCGTCGTCATCGACCCCCGCCCGCTGGAGCCGGTCCCGGAGAGCGAGGAGGAGAAGGAGAACTTCGTCATCCCGTTCGCCGGGGTCACGATGCTCCGTCCCGGCGGCTACACCAGCTGGTTCTTCGACGGCGCGGCCCCGACCGACGAAGAGTGGTCGGAGTTCGACGAGCTGATGGCCGAGCGCGGCTGGCCGATGTGGGTCTACTCCGACAAGGGCTACGAGGTCACCCACCCCGGCACGGGCGACCAGCTCCCGGGCGTGTTCGGCTGGATCGCGATCCCGCCGGACGCCAGCGCGACCGAGCTCGACGCCGTCCTCGACGACGTGACCGAGACGTGGGTCCACCCGCTGGCCTGGCTCGACCTGGCCCGCGAGGTCGGCGTCGAGGCCGAGCGCCACGAGCACATCGTGAAGGAGTACGGCCTCTAGAACTTGGTTCGGTATCGTGGCGGCCGTGATTCTTGAACGTTTTCGTCTCAACGGGAAAGTCGCGGTCGTCACGGGGGCCTCATCCGGCCTGGGTGTCGCCTTCGCGCGAGGGCTCGCCGAGGCCGGGGCCGACGTGGCCATCGGCGCACGCCGGGCCGAACGGCTGGAGGAAACGCGGCGGCTGGTCGAGGAGACCGGCCGCCGTTGCGTTGCGGTGCCCACCGACGTGACCTCGCCCGCCGACTGCGAAGCTCTCGTGGCCGCGGCCGTCGAGGAGCTGGGCGGGGTCGACATCCTGATCAACAACGCCGGGGTCGGGACTGCGGTGCCCGCGTTGAAGGAGCGGCCCGAAGACTTCCGGGCGGTCGTCGACATCAACCTTCACGGGGCCTTCTACATGGCGCAGGCCTGCGCCCGGGTGATGAAGCCCGGCTCCTCGATCGTGAACATCGGGAGCATCCTCGGCGAGACGACCGGCGGGTTGCCGCAGGCCGCCTACTCGGCGTCGAAGGCGGCGATCACCGGGCTGACCAGGGATCTGGCGCAGCAGTGGACGGGACGTCGAGGGATCCGGGTGAACTGCCTGGAACCGGGGTTCTTCGCCTCGGAGATGACCGAGCAGTATCCGGCGAGCTACCTGGAGACGATGCTCAAGCTCCGCGTCCCGGCCGGACGGGTGGGGGAGGCGGAGGAACTGGTCTGCGCGGCGATCTTCCTGGCCTCGGACGCGGGCTCCTACGTGACGGGGGCCGTGCTGCCGGTAGACGGCGGGATCCTGATCACCTGAAGGCCGGCCGGGACCGGACATTTCGCCCATCTCTGACCTCATGTGAGGGATCGGCGGGGTCGTTCACGCCACTCAAGGTCAACTTGCCGCCCCCGACCTCTTAAAGCCCGAAATTTGGGCATTTGCTATACCTGGGCAGGCAATTACATGACCTGGGGGTGAGCGGTGCTGCGCAAGACAGGCGCCGGGTTCGTGCTGGCGGGATTACTCGTGTCAGGCTGCGCTGCGATCGATGCGGCGGCGCCTCCGGGCGACTCCGCCGGGGGAGGGGCTTCGTCGTCCGGGACGAACCCCCTGAACAACCCCGAGGGCACCAAGCCCGGTCTGGCGGTGATCGGGTCCAACGCCGACCGCAAGGAAGCCCGTGAGCTGATCGACAAGGTGGAGACCAAGGGCCGAGGGCCGAAGACCGGATATGACCGTGACGAGTTCGGCTACGCGTGGGCGGACAACGCCGACGACATCCCCCTCGCCCGGAACGGCTGCGACACCCGCAACGACCTGCTCCAGCGCGACGGCGAGGAGATCGAGTTCCGGAGCGGCTCCGACTGCGTGGTCGTGTCGATGACCTTGGACGACCCGTACACGGGAAAGACCATCGACTGGCGGAAAGAGGACGCGTCGGAGGTCCAGATCGACCATGTGATCCCGCTGTCGTACAGCTGGCAGATGGGCTCCGCGCGCTGGACCGACGCCGAGCGCAAGCGGCTGGCCAACGATCCCCTCAACCTGCTCCCGGTCGACGGGTCGACCAACTCCTCGAAGAGCGACTCCGGACCGGCGTCGTGGTTACCGCCGGTGGGGAAGATCCGCTGCTCCTACGTGGTCAGGTTCGCCCAGGTCGCGCTGAAGTATGACCTTCCGGTCACCACGGCCGACAAGGAGATCATGCTGACGCAGTGCGCCTGAAGCGTTCAGGCCTTCGCGCCCCGGACCTCCAGCGCCGCCAGCAGTTTCGCGCTGGCGGCGGTGATCTCCGCGACCGCCTCGTTGAAGGCCGCCGCGTTGTGAGCCGCGGGTGTCCGGAAGCCGCTGATCTTGCGGACGTATTGGAGCGCCGCGGCCTCGACGTCGTTCTCGGTCACGTCCTCGGCGAACGGCGGGCGCAGGGTCTTGATGCTTCGGCACATGCCTTCAACCTAGCCGCGCATCCTGACATTCTCAGCAGGCCGGCTCCGGGCGCCGAACACCTCCGCGCCGAAGTCGCCGGCGATCTTTCGCAGGCCCCGGGCCAGCTCGTCGCGGTCGAGGGCGGAGACCCGCTCGACGGGTCCGGAGACGGACATGGCCGCCACCACGCGTGAGCCGTCGGCCACCGGGACGGCCAGGCAGTGGACGCCCGATTCCTCCTCGCCCAGGTCCATCGCGTATCCCTGCCGGGCGACGACCGACAGTTCCGTCATCATCGTGGCGATCGACGTGATGGTCTGTTCGGTCCGCCGGGGGAGCCCCGTGCGTTCGAAGACGGCCGCCGCGTTGGGATGGCCGGCCAGCAGGACCTTCCCGACCGCCGTGCTGTGGGGGAGCACCCGACGCCCGACCTCGGCGAACATGCGCAATCGCCGGGGTGACGGCACCTGGGCCACGTACACCACGAAGTCGCCTTCGAGGACCGCCATGTTGGCCGTCTCGCCGGAGAGTTCCACCATTTTGGTCAGGTAGGGCTCCGCCCAGGCTCCGACCAGCCGCTCGGCCGCACCGCCGATCCGCACCAGGGCCCCGCCCAGCGCGTACCGCCGGTCGGACTCCTGCCGGACGTACCCGCGCGTCAAGAGTGTCTGCAGCAGACGGTGGATGGTGCCGTAGGGGAGGCCGGTCCGGGCGGCGATCTCCGACAGCCCGGCCTCGCCGCCGTGATCGGCCAGGGCTTCGAGCACGTCGAGCGCCCGCTCGACCGACTGGACGCTCACCGCACCGCCCCGAGCCCCCGCAGCGAGGCGTCGAGCACCTGGGCGGTGTGGGCGACCGGCATCACCGGGCGTCCCATCCGCCGCATCGCGGCGGTGATCTGCATGGTGCAGCCAGGATTGGCGGAGACCAGCAGGTCGGCCCCGGTGTCCTCGACCCGGCCTGCCTTCCGCTCGCCCAGTTCCCGGGCGGGCTGGGGCTGGAACAGGTTGTACGTCCCCGCCGACCCGCAGCAGATGGCCGACTCGGCGATCTCCCGCACCTTGAGTTCGGGGATCTGGTCGAGCAGTTCACGAGGCTGCGACCGCACCCCCTGAGCATGGGCCAGATGGCAGGCGTCGTGGTAGGCCACGGTCACCGGCAGCGGATGCCGCACCGCCACGGGCCCCAGTTCGACCAGGAATTCCGCCAGGTCGCGCACCTTCAGGCACTCGGCCCGCCGCTGCCACCCGGGATCGTCGGCCAGCACGTCGGCGTAGTCCTTCATCGACGACCCGCACCCGGCCGCGTTCACCACGACCGTGTCTACCCCGGCCTTCTCGAAGGTCTCGATGGTCCGCCGGGCGAACCGATGGGCGTCGTACCCGGAATGCAGGGAAAGCGCCCCGCAACACCCCTGACCAGGCGGAATGACGACGTCACACCCTTCGAGCGCCAGCACCCGCGCGGTGGCCCGGTTCACGTCGGGGAAGAACGCCCCCTGCACACACCCGGTCAGCAACCCGACCCGGGCCCGCAGCGGCCCCCGCGCCCGGACGAGCGGCGGCAGGGGACGAGAGCGTGACCGGGGCGGCGTCAGCTCGGCCAGCGCCCCCAACGTCGGATGCACCCGATCGAGGAACGGCGCCAGCCGGCGGTTCAACCGGGTGAAGGGCTTGATCAGGCGCAGTCGCCGGGGATAGGGGAACAGCGCGAACACCAGAGCCCGGACCGCCCGGTCACGCGGCGTCCGCGCGTGTTCCCGTTCGACGACCGGCCGCGTGTGCTCGATGAGCTTGTCGTACTGAACCCCCGAAGGGCACGCCGTCACACACGCCATGCAGCCGAGGCAGGCGTCGAAATGCCCCGCCATCTCGGGCGTCATCTCGGCGCCCTCGTTGTATTGGGCCATCAGGTGGATGCGGCCACGCGGGGAGTCCATCTCCTCGCCCCACAGCACATAGGTCGGACACGTCGGCAGGCAGAACCCGCAGTGCACGCAGTCTTTGATCAGCTCTGGGTCCATGTCAGAGTCCTCCCGCGAGCCGTCCGGGCGACATTCGCCGCTCGGGGTCGAACCGCTCCTTGACCCGCCGCATCAACGGCAGCGACGGGATCGGGCCCCACCGGTCCCCGGTGAGATCGCCGGACAGTCCGACCAGGCGGGCATGGTCGGGCAGCGCCGAGCGCCACGCGTCCAGGTCGGTGGAGCCGGAGGCCAGGTAGACACCGGTGGCGAGCGAGCCGCGTACCGAGATCCCGTCTGGAACAGAAGGAGCCACGCGGCACCGCAGCGAGTGGAGCGGCGAACCGGGCGGCTGACCCCACCACGCCGGAGCCTCGGTATGGACGTCGCCACCCTCGAACAGCTCCCGCGCCGCCAGAGCGCGTTGCTCGGCGGCGGGGCCCTCGAACAGCGCGGCCACCGTCGACAGCCCCTCGGCGGGGTGGTCGATCTCGACCGCGCTCGGTTCCAGCTGGGATCTGAGCAGGTCCCCGGCGTCTTCCCAGCCCTCACACTCGAACGACAGCCAGCGGCGGTCGGCCGGGATCGGGTGGAGCCGGAACGTCGCCTCGGCGATCACGCCGAGGGTTCCGTAGGAGCCGGTGAACAGCTTGCCGAGGTCGTATCCGGCGACGTTCTTCACGACCTTGCCGCCGGCCCGCGCGATCGTCCCGTCGGCCAGCACGACCGTGACGCCGATCAGCAGGTCGCGCGCGTTGCCGTAGCGGAACGCGCGGGGGCCCGGCGAAGGAGCCGCCAACGTCCCGCCGATGGTGGCATCCGGGAACGGGACGTCGAGCGCGAGTGCCTGCCCGGCCTTGGCCAGGACCTCGGCCAGCCGGGTCACCGGGATGCCCGCCTGGACCCGGACCACCAGGTCACCGGCCACGTGTTCGAGCACGTCGTGCATCGAGGACAGGTCGAGCAGCACGTCGACCCGCTCCGGAGGGGCCGCCCAGCCGAGCTTGGTGCGGCCCCCGGCCGGGGTCACGGCCAGGCCGCCGTCGGCGCAGGCGCCCATGACGACGGCGATCTCCTCGACGCTCTCGGGTTGGGCGACCCAGCGCGGCGTCACGCCGCCGACCGCGTCGAGCGGGCCGCCGTCGCGGATCATCACTCCCGTGTGGCCGAGCATCAGAAGATCTCCCCGGGTGAGCCCTTGTGGACGCGGGGCACCTCGCCGCACAGCCTCGGCGTCGGGAAGACCTTGCCGGGGTTGGACCGGCCGCCGGGGTCGAAGGCGCAACGCAGGAGCTGCATGGTGTCGAGGTCGTCGTCGGTGAACATTCTCGGCATGTAGCGGGCCTTGTCGACCCCGACGCCGTGTTCGCCGGTGATCGAGCCGCCGTGCAGGATGCACAGGTCGAGGATCCGGCCGCTGACGATCTCGGCCCGTTCGCCCTCGCCGGGCGCGGTGTCGTCGAAGAGCACCAGAGGATGCAGGTTCCCGTCGCCCGCGTGGAAGACGTTGGCGACCCGGATGCCGAACTCGTCCTGCAGCGCGTCGATCCCGGCCAGCACCTCGCCGAGCGAGGTCCGGGGCACGACGCCGTCCTGGACGATGTAGGCGGGGCTGATCCGGCCCACGGCCGCGAAAGCCGACTTGCGGCCCTTCCAGATCTTGGCCCGCTCGTCGGCCGAGGCGGCCACCCGCTGCTCGAACGAGCCGGTGCCCACGCAGATCGCGATCACCTCGGCCAGCTGGGCCTCCACCTCGGACGAGGGGCCGTCGAGCTCGACGATCAGCACCGCTCCGGCGGCGGCCGGATAGCCGCAGGCCACGGCTGCTTCGGCGGCTTCGATCGCGAGGGCGTCCATCATCTCGATCGCGGCCGGCATGATGCCGGCGCCGATGATCGCCGAGACCGCCTGACCGCCGGCCTCGATGGTCTGGAAGGCGGCCAGCAGGGTCGTCACCGATTCGGGGGCCCGCATCAGCCTCACGGTGATCTTGGTGGCGATGCCCAGCGTGCCCTCCGACCCGACGAACGCGCCGAGCAGGTCGTAGCCGAAGTCGTCTTCGGAGATCTCGATGATCTCCCCTTCCGGGGTCACGATCTCCAGGGCCAGTACGTGGTTCACGGTGAACCCGTATTTCAGGCAGTGGGCCCCGCCCGAGTTCTCGGCCACGTTGCCGCCGATCGAGCAGATCTGCTGGCTCGACGGGTCGGGCGCGTAGTAGTAGCCCCGGTCGCGGACCGCCTCGGTGATCGCCAGGTTGGTGACCCCCGGCTCCACCACGGCCCTGCGCTGGTCGAGGTCGATCGAGAGGATCCGCCGCATCCGCGACGTCACGATGAGAACCCCGTCGGATCGGGGGAGCGCGCCCCCGGACAGCCCCGTGCCCGAGCCGCGCGCCACGAACGGCACGCCGAACTCGGCGCAGACCCGGACCACCGCCGCGATCTCCTCCGTGGTCTCCGGCAGGACCACGACCATCGGGGTCGCGCGGTGGTAGGTGAGGCCGTCGCACTCGTAGGTCCGCAGCCGGACCGGGTCAGTGATGACCCGGTCGGGCGGGAAGAGAGCGTCGAGCCGGTCGAACACCGTCACGGCATCTGAGAATACGCCGGAAGGGTCAAAAACTCGGCGAAGTCATCGTCAAGAGCGACTTGCTTGAACAGCGCCGTGGCCTGGGTGAACAGGGTCTCGTCCCAGATCGGTTCTTTCCTGATCTTGTCGAGCTCCTCGTCGATGATCCGCTCGACGAGCTCCTTGGTGACCACCTCGTGGGTGTCGGCCAGCTCGATGTCGTTGTGGATCCACTGCCAGATCTGCGAGCGGGAGATCTCGGCCGTGGCGGCGTCTTCCATCAGGTTGTGGATCGCCACCGCGCCGCTGCCGCCCATCCAGGCCGCGAGATATCTGAGCGCGACGTCGACGTTGCTCCGCAGGCCCTTCTCGGTGATCTCGCCCGGGGTCTTGGAGACCGACAGCAGGTCTTCGGCGGTGACCGACACCTCTTCGCGCTTGCGGTCGATCTGGTTCGGCCGGTCGCCGAGGACGTCGTCGAAGACCTCCTCGCAGATCGCGACCAGGTCGGGGTGGGCCACCCACGAGCCGTCGAAGCCGTCGCCCGACTCGCGGGTCTTGTCGGCCCGCACCTTCTCCAGGGCGACCGCGTTCACCTCGGGGTCACGGCGCGAGGGGATGAAGGCGGCCATCCCGCCGATGGCGTGGGCGCCGCGCTTGTGGCAGGTCCGCACCAGGAGTTCCGTGTACGCCCTCATGAAGGGCGCCGTCATCGTCACGGTGTTGCGTTCGGGGAGCAGGAACTCGCGGCCACGCGTGCGGAACTTCTTGATCACGCTGAACAGGTAGTCCCACCGGCCGGCGTTGAGACCGGCGGAGTGGTCGCGCAACTCGTAGAGGATCTCTTCCATCTCGAAGGCCGCCGGGTAGGTCTCGATCAGGACCGTGGCCCGGACGGTGCCCAGGGGCAGGCCGACCGCGTTCTGGGCGGCGACGAAGACGTCGTTCCAGAGGCGGGCCTCCAGGTGGGACTCGATCTTCGGGAGGTAGAAGTAGGGGCCCTTGCCCTTGGCCAGCAGGCGGCGGGCGTTGTGGAAGAAGTAGAGCGCGAAGTCGAAGAGTGAGGCGGAGACCGGCTGCCCGTCGACCGTGAGGTGCTTCTCGTCGAGGTGCCAGCCGCGCGGGCGGACCACGATCGTGGCCAGCTTCTCGTCGGGCTTGAGCGCGTAGGACTTGCCGCCGCTCTCGAAGTCGATCTCGCGGTCGAGGGCCGCGCGCAGGTTGAGCTGCCCGTTGAGGTTGTTCTCCCAGGTGGGGGAGTTGGCGTCTTCGAAGTCGGCCAGCCACACCCGGGCGCCGGAGTTGAGCGCGTTGATGGTCATCTTGCGGTCGACCGGGCCGGTGATCTCGACCCGGCGGTCTTCCAGACCGAACGCCGGAGGAGCCACCTGCCAGTCGCTCTGCCTGATTTCTTCCGTTTCGGGAAGGAATCCGAGCGTGCCCCCCGCCGACAGTTCGGCCTGGCGGGTCTGGCGGGCGGCCAGGAGGTCGCGGCGGCGGTCGTCGAAGGCCCGGTGGAGTTCCGCCACGAAGGCGAGGGCCTCGGGGGTGAGGATCTCGTCGAATCGGTCGGACATCGGGCCGTTGATCTCAACGCCGTTCGTCATCGCCCACTCTTTTCCACTCTGCGGAAAACTGATTCTGTCTAATGGAAGATTATCAGAGGGCGTTCCTGAGGGTCCTCTCAGGGAGCGGTGGGGGCCATCCCCGATGGGATCGGGGCTCCGCGGCTCCCAGACTGATGACATGAGAATGAAGAGCCTCGCGGCCGTGGGTCTGCTCGCCGGATCCGCGCTGGTCTTGACCGCATGCGGCGACCTCGACTTCGACTTCGGTCCCCGCAACGAGGCCGTCGAGAAGTACGACATCAAAGACGCCGTCACCACGCTGCGCATCGAGGCGGGGTCGGGTGACGTGGTCGTCAACGAGTCGGCCCGCACCGGCATCGCGGTGACCGAGACGCTCCACTACCGGGGCGACAAGCCGACCGACGGCCACGAGGTCGGCGGCGGCACCCTGACCCTCTCCTACACATGCGCCAACTGCGCGATCGACTACAACGTCGAGGTCCCGAAGGGCCTGAACGTCAAGGTCGAGACGGGCTCCGGCGAGATCACGCTGCGCGCGCTCAGCGGCCCGGTCGACGTGTCGACCGGCTCGGGCGAGGTCGACGCCAGCGGCCTGCTGGCCAAGACGTTCGTCGCCGAGGCCGGTTCCGGCAGCATCGAGGCCAAGTTCAGCGCCGCCCCCGACTCGGTCACGATCGAGACCGGCTCGGGCGACGGCATCGCATGGGTCCCCGGTGGCACCTACAACGCCACCCTCCACACCGGCTCGGGCGAGCGGGCCGTCGAGGTCACCAACGACCCGGCCGCCCCCAAGAAGATCGTCATCCAGACCGGCTCGGGTGACAGCAAGGTGCTGAAGCTCTAGCGCACGGGGTGGTTCGACCGGAACGTGCCCAGGGGGTCGCGTCGGATCTTGATCCGGCGCAGGCGGGCGAACGTCTCGGCGGGGAAGGCGGTGTCGGCCGGTTCGTCGTGGCCGAGGAACGTGAAGACCTTGCGGTCGGACGTGCAGGGCGAGAGTGCCCGCGCGATCGAGGCCTGCCGTTCCCTGATCGGCCCGGCCATCTCGGGCCACAGCAGCATGCCGCCCGCGTGGACCTGGTACTTCTCGGTCAGGTGACCGCAGGCGCCCGCGTCGGGACGCGGAACGGCCAGCGCGCCGCCGAGGTGGCGGATCATGACGAAGGCGAGCGGGGCGACCGTGCCGGGGCCGGTCGCGGCGAGCAGCGTGGTGGCGGCCCGGTCGTCGAGGTCGGTCAGCAGGTGTGAGGTGACCAGCGCGGGGGTGGGGTCGGTCGGCTCCATGCAGATCTCGCCGAGCCGGTCGACCGGCAGCATGCCGCGGGTGTCCATGACCGCGCCGGGGATCGCGTCGAAGTGGGCCAGCAGCTCGCGGGCCTTCTCCTCGCCGCCCAGATAGGTGACGTCCAGGCAGACCGCCGACAGGCCGCGCAGCGGCTCGGGCAGCTCGGGGAGCGGCGGGAGCTGGAGCAGGGTGAACCACAGGGTGAGGTCGTCGGGGGCGGTGCGGGTGGCCTCGCGGAAGGCGGTCAGCACCTCGGCGGCGCGGGCGGCGGGCCACATGAGGCGGCCGCCGAACAGCTCGGGGGCGGGGAACAGACTGATCTCGACGGCGGTGACGACGGCGTAGTCGCCGCCGCCTCCGCGCAGCGCCCAGAACAGGTCGGGGTCGCTGCCGGCGGTCACCCGCCGGTGTTCGCCCTGGGCGTCCACCAGTTCGAAGGCCACCACGTGGTTGGCGGCGAAACCGTGCTTGCGGCCGAACCAGCTCAGCCCGCCGCCCAGCACGAACCCGGTCACGCTGACGGCGCCGGTGCTCCCGGCCAGACCGGTCAGGTCGTGCTTGGCGGCGGCGGTCAGCACCTCCTGCCACGACGCGCCCGCCTCCACCCGGGCCACCCGCTCCTCGGGGCGCACGTGCACCGCGCGCATCCGGGAGGTGCGCAGCAGGATCGTCCCCTCGAACCCGGCCGACGGCGCGTGGCCGTTGGGCTGGGTGGCGACGGCCAGGCCGTAGAGGCTCGCGTGGCGGACCACGGCGGCCACGTCGGCGGCGTCCTCGGCCTCCACGACGGCCAGCACGCGCTGGTCGACGGCGCCGTCCCACGGCTCCCTGGCCCGCTCGAAACCCTCGTCGCCGTCGGTCAGCACCCGGCCGCGGATGACCTGACGCAAGTCGTTGATCATGATTTCTCCTCGTTCGTCTGGATCGAGGATCCGTGGGGGGATTTGGTGCCGGGTTGGTGTGCGGTTGGAGAGTGACTTGAAGCCGCTTTGAAGGGGTGTCGTTCGGTCGTAGTGTTGGCGTCGATCGACGCAAGGAGAACCGTGGAACCGCTGTTCTTTCGCCTGTTCGGGCCTTTGGAGGTCCGGCCGGGGAACGGCGGGCCGCTCGATTTGGGCCCGCCCAAGCAGCGGGCCGTCCTGGCGCTGCTGGCCCTGGAGGCCGGCCGCATCGTGCCGCTCGACCGGCTCATCGACGAACTGTGGGCCGACGAGGCACCCTCCAGCGCGACGGGGACGCTGCAGGCGTACATCTCGCACCTGCGAAGGGCCCTGGAACCCGGTCGTCCGCCGCGCACGCCGCCGAAGACGCTGCTGACGAAGGAGCCCGGTTACCTGCTGGCGGTGCCGCCGGGGCAGATCGACCTGGCCAGGTTCACCCGGCTGGCCGAAGATGGCCGCCGGATGCTGGTCCGGGGCGATCACCGGGGCGCGCGGGAGACGCTCGACAAGGCGCTCGACACCTGGCGCGGGGAGCCGCTGGCCGAGTTCGCCGACTACGAGTTCGCCCGGCCCGTCGCCGCCCGGCTCTCCGAGGTGCACGCCTCGGCGTCGGAGGACCGGCTCGACGCCCGGCTCGCGCTCGGCGACGCCGCCTCCTGTGTGGCGGACCTGGAGCGACTCGTCCAGGCTCATCCCTATCGCGAGCGGATGTGGGGGCTGCTGGTGCTGGCCCTTTACAGGTCAGGCAGGCAGGCCGACGCGCTGGCCGCCATCCGGCGGGTGCGCGCCCTGCTGGCCGACGAGCTCGGCATCGAGCCAGGGCCCGACCTGCGGCGGATCGAGAAGGCCGTCTTCGACCAGTCGGCCGATCTGGCTTTTGTACCGGAGACTCCCCTCGCGGTCGCCGCCGCCGCGCCCGCCGCGGCACCGCGGCTGATCGCACGCGGACCGCAGCTCGCCCGGGTGGCCGAGCGGGTCATGGACGCCCGGCGCGGCCGGGGCGGGATCGTGCTGATCACCGGCGAGGCCGGGATCGGCAAGACATTGTTCGTGCGGACCGCCGGTGAGGAGGCCCGTGCCCTCGGGCTGCGGGTGGTCTGGGGCCGCTGTTCGGAAGGTGACACCGCGCCCGCGTTCTGGCCGTGGCTCCAGGCGGTGCGCGAGCTGGGCGAGCCGGGCCTGGAGGCGGCCGGGCTGCTGTCGGGCGAGGTCGCCGAGCCGACCGTCGACCCGGGCGCGGCCCTCTACGACCTGCACGACAAGGTGTTCGGCGCGCTCGTGGCGGGCGGGCCGACGGTGGTCGTCCTCGACGACCTGCACGCCGCCGACATCGCCTCACTCCGCCTGCTGGCCTTCGCGGCCGGGCAGCTCCACCGGCGCTCGGTGCTGATCCTGGCCACCATGCGCCCCGAACCCGGCCGGGAGCCCGAGCAGCTCAGCGGCGCGCTGGCGCAACTGGCCCGCGAGCCCGGCGTCGAACGCCTCCCGCTGCCGCCCTTCGGCCTGGCCGACGTCGCCGCCTTCCTCGGCCGCGACGACCCCGCGCTGGCCGAAACCCTCTACCAGCGTACCGGCGGCAACCCCTTCTACCTGGGCGAACTCCTGCGCCTGGCCAACAGCGAGCACGGCCTGACCGAGGTGCCCGACGGCGTGCGCGAGGTCATCGGCCGCCGGGTCGCCCGGCTGCCCGACCGCACCAGGGAACTCCTGCAGGTCGCCTCGGCGCTCGGCCGCGACGTGTCGCTCGACGTGCTGTCGATCGCCGCCGGCGACTCGGCCGAGGAGATCATGTCCGGCCTCGAACCCGCGGTCGCGGTCGGCCTGCTGTCCGAGTCCGACGGGTTCGACTACCGCTTCAGCCACGTGCTGGTCTGCGAGTCGCTCTACTCCGGTCTGCCCCGGGTGGCCAGGGCGCGCCTCCATCTGAAGGTGGGCGAGGCGATGGAGTCGCTGCCCGGCGGCGACGTCACCGCCCGCCTGCCGGTGCTGGCCCACCACTTCGCCATGGCCGCCCGCGTCGGTGGCGCCAGAAGAGCCGTCGAGTACGCCGCCCGCGCCGCCCGCCGCGCCTGCGCCCAGCGTGCCTACGACGAGGCGGTCGAGCTCTACCGCAGGGCGGTGGCCGCCCTCGGCACCTCAGACCCCGCCAAACGGGTCGAACTGCTCACCGAGCTCGGCCGCGCCCAGCGCGCCACCGGCGACGTCTCGGGCGCCCACGCGATCCTGGAGGAGGCCATCGAGCTGGCCGAGACCCTCGGCGACCGCAGCGCGATGGCCGGGGCCGCCATGGTCTACGGCGGCGTCACCGTCTGGAACTGGCGCTTCTACGGCGTCGTCGACGACCGCATGGTCGCCCTGCTCGAAGACCTGCTGGCCGGGCCTCTGGAGGACTACCAGCGAGCCGCCCTCCTGGGCGCCCTCAGCCTGGAGCTCCACTACAGCCCGCGCGTGCTGGAGGGCCGGGCGCACGCCGTCGAGGCCGTCGAGATCGCCCGCCGTCTCGGTGACCCCGACCTGCTGGCCCAGACGCTGAACAACGCGCTCACCGCTTTCTGGCTGAACGACGGTCTCGCCCGGCGGATGGCCTACTGCGACGAGATGCTGGCGCTGCCCGGCCTGCCCAGGTCGACCGAGCTCGTCGCCCGCATCATGCGCATGGTCGTCACCCTCCAGACCGGCGACCTCGCCGCCTGGGAGGCCGACCTCGGCCGCTGCCGCCGCCTGCTCACCGAGGTCCATCGGCCCGACCTGGCCGCCATGGTGTGGGTGGCCGAGTCGACCGGCGCCGCCCTCGCGGGGCGCTTCGACGAGGCGATGGGCTACTACGCCGACATCGCCCGGCTCCTGGGCGCCACCACCATGTGGGGCCTCGAAGACTGCCGGCTGCTCGCCCTGTACGCCGTGAAGGAGTCCATCGGCCGGATCGGCGACCTGGCCGACGAACTGATCGCCGCTGCCCACGACCCGGTCCACTCCGTGCTGCGCACCTTGGCCGTGCTCGCCGCGATCGACGCCGGACGCCTCGACGACGCCCGGCGGCTGGCCGGACGCTGGAGCGGCTGGACCCCGCTCGACTGGAGTGGCGACTTCGTCACGGCCGGCTGGGGCCTGGTGGCGGCCCGGATCGGGATCCCCGACCCGGCCGCCGCCTACGCCGCGCTCGAACCGCGCGCCGACCAGTTCGTCGTGATGGGCAGTTCCGTCACCTGCTGGGGATCGATGCGGCTGGTGCTGGCCGAACTGGCCGCCGCTCTCGGGCGGCCCGATCTGGCCGGAGAACACGCCGTCGCAGCGCTCGAGACCCATGTCCGTCTGGGCCTCCCGCACCTGGAGCAGCGCAGCCGCGCCCTGCTCGAGCGCTACGCCAGCACCGGGTAGTTGCTGCGGAAGGTCCCGTGCGGGTCGCGCCGCCGCTTGATCTCCCGCAGCCGGGCCAGGGCGTCGGCCGGGAACGCCGCCGCCTTCTCACCGGGGGAGAGATACGTGAACGGCTTGCGACCGGTCGTGTACGGAACCAGCGCCCGCGAGATCTCGGCCTGCCTGGCCCTGACCGTCGCGGCGACGTGCGTCGCCGGGGCCACCCCGAGGAGACCGAGCAGGTAGGGCTCGGCGATGTGGCCGTGCGCGCCGTGGGCGTCCGACGGCCGGGCGATGGCCCCGCCGAGGTGCCGGACCTGCACCGACACCATCGGTCCTCCGGGGGCGGACAGGATCGTCGTGGCCGCCTCGTCGGTCAGCCCGGTGAGGACCTGGCCGGTGAAGATCGACGCGCCGGGCTCGGTCGGCTCGTCGCAGATCGTGCCCATCTCGTCGGCCCGCAGCGGCCGCCGCGAGTCGATCATCAGGCCGGGGATCGCCGCCAGCCGGTCGGTGAGGGCCCGACCTTCGGTCTCGGCGCCCAGAAAGGCCAGGTCCAGGACGACCGCCGACAGACCGCGGATCGGCTCCGGCACCTCCGGGAAGGTCGGGAACTCCAGCAGGTCGAACCACAGGGTGAGCTCGTCGGGGGCCGCCTGGGTGGCCTCGCGGAAGGCGTCGAGGACGTCGGGGGCGTGCCGCGAGGGCCAGAGCAGCCGCCCGCCGAAGATCGACGGTGCCGGGAACAGCTCGATCTCCACGGCTGTGACCAGCGCGAAGTCCCCGCCGCCGCCCCGCAGCGCCCAGAACAGGTCCGGATCATCGTCGCCGGTCACCCTGGCCGGGTGCCCGTCGGCGTCGACCACCTCGAAGGCCCGCACGCTCGACGCGCCGAACCCGTGCCGCCGCCCGAACCAGCTCAGCTCGCCGCCGAGCAGGAACCCGGTCGCGCTGACGACGGGGGAGCTGCCGCACAGCCCGGTCAGGCCGTACTTGGCCGCCGCGGCCTGCACCTCGCCCCAGTTCGCGCCCGCCTCGACGCGGGCGGTCCGGCGGACCGGGTCGACCTCCACGTTCCGCAGCAGGTGGGTGCGCAGCAGCACCTCGCCGTCGAGGCCGCCGCCCGCGCCGTGCCCGCTGGGCTGGGTCGCCACCGCCAGCCCGGCCATCCGCGCGCACCGCACGGCCGCCGCGGCGTCGGCAGCGTCCTCGGGGACCACGACGACCCGTACGCCGCCCTGGTCGACGGCCCGGTTCCAGGGCGACCTGGCCGTCTCGAAACTCTCGTGGCCGGGGACCAGCACCCGGCCCCTGATCGCAGTGCTGAAGTCATCCATGGCCACACAGTGGGCGAAGGGGTTTGCGGTGGGACTGGGGGTGACTAGTGGCCCACTAGTGGTCGTACTGTGACGCTCATGGACGTTCGGGACGCCGACGGACGCCAGGTCGAGATCGGCACTCCCAAGCAGCGTGCCGTGCTCGCCATGCTCGCGATCGAACTTGGCCGGGTGGTCTCCCTCGACCGGCTGATCGACGAACTCTGGTCGGGCGAGGCGCCGTCGCGTGCGACCGGAACGCTCCAGGCGTACATCTCCCAGCTCAGACGGCCCTCGACTCATCCCGCGCCGCGCCCAGGGCCGCAGCGCCGAGGTAATCCCCGAACTGGTCGAGTACGCCTCCCGCCCCGACATGACCCCGCTTGGCTGTACGGGAGGCTCAAGCCGTACAGCGAGAGAATCGTGGTGAGCGGGACGGGCACGGCCGCGCTCGGCAGCACCCACCTCCCCCTGGCCCGGCTGGCCCGCGCGATGGGCGACCACGACCTGGCCAGGCGGCACGCCGAGGCCGCGCTGACCCTCCACGAACGCCTCGGTCTGGCCCACTGGGCGGGGGAGAGTCGTACGATCCTCACCGAGCTGGGAGCTTAACGTGATGCGCGGGATTCCCGTGTCATGCCACCATCGATGGGAAGACACGGTGGTGTCGCATTGTTAACAAGGGAAATGACATATATGACTAACGAGCCCGAAGACATCGGCGATTACGAACTCGAAGAGCGTCAGGCGCTACGGAGGGTCGCGGGTCTTTCGACAGAGCTCGAAGATGTCACCGAAGTCGAATACCGCCAGCTCCGTCTGGAGCGGGTCGTGCTGATCGGGGTGTGGACCTCCGGCACCGCCTTCGACGCCGAGAACTCCCTCCAGGAACTCAAGCTGCTGTCCGAGACGGCCGGCTCCGAGGTCCTCGAAGGCCTCATGCAGCGGCGTGACAAGCCCGACCCCGCCACCTACATCGGTTCCGGCAAGGCCGTCGAACTGCGCGACATCGTCGCCTCGACCGGCGCCGACACCGTGATCTGCGACGGTGAGCTGAGCCCCGGCCAGCTCCGCCAGCTCGAAGAGATCGTCAAGGTCAAGGTGATCGACCGCACCGCCCTGATCCTCGACATCTTCGCCCAGCACGCCAAGAGCCGCGAGGGCAAGGCCCAGGTCGAACTGGCCCAGCTCTCCTACCTCCTGCCGCGCCTGCGAGGCTGGGGTGGCAACCTGTCCCGTCAGGTCGGCGGCCGCGCCGCCGGCGGCGTCGGCATCGGTGGCCGCGGCCCCGGTGAGACGAAGATCGAGCTTGACCGCCGCCGCATCCGCGAGCGCATGTCCAAGCTCCGCCGCCAGATCAAGGAGATGTCCACCGCCCGCGACACCAAGCGCAGCCGTCGTCAGCGCCGGGAGGTCCCGGCCGTCGCGATCGCCGGCTATACCAACGCCGGCAAGTCGTCGCTCCTGAACCGTCTGACGGGTGCGGGTGTGCTGGTCGAGGACTCCCTGTTCGCCACGCTCGATCCGACGGTACGCCGCGCGCGCACGCCCGAAGGCCGCCTGTTCACCCTGGCCGACACGGTGGGCTTCGTGCGCCACCTGCCCCACCAGCTCGTCGAGGCGTTCCGCTCGACCCTGGAGGAGGTCGGCGACGCCGACCTGATCCTCCACGTGGTCGACGGCTCCCACCCCGACCCCGAGTCGCAGCTCGCGGCGGTCCGCGAGGTCTTCTCGGAGATCGAGGGCGCCCGCGACATCCCCGAGATCGTCGTGATCAACAAGGCCGACGCCGCCAGCCGCGAGGTGCTCGACCGCCTGACGCTGCGCGAGCGCCACAGCATCGTGGTCAGCGCCCGCACCGGCCAGGGCATCAGCGAGCTGATGGACCTCATCGAACAGGAGCTCCCGCACCTCGACCACGAGATCCACATGCTCATCCCCTACGACCGGGGCGACCTGGTGGCACGGGCCCACAAGGAGGGCGAGGTCCTGTCGGTCGACCACACGGGCGAGGGCACGGTCCTGCACGCCCGCGTCCCGTCGGCTCTGCTCCACGAACTCGACCGCGTGGCCAAGCCGGTAGAAACCGTCTAATTTCGTACCTTTTCCGTAAATTGGCAGGAAAGCGGCGGTAGCTAGCAAGCTTCGCCGTTGGTACGATATGCCGAACTCACGGCGACATTCGTGGTGAGTACCGTTACGCGTGGGGGACGCGCGCTTTACCGGGCCCAACCAGGGGGAATGGGCTCCGGCGTGACAGGAGAGCAGGACGGGCCAACCGGATGCCCAGGAGGCGAACCGGCGTTCTTCTCAATAACCCTGTACAGCGAGCCGACCTGTGAAATAACGTAACTGGACTGAAATCGCCGAGGTGACCCCCCCGGCGATTGGTCCATCGCACAACCCGGTGCGCGATGAGAGCAGGAGACCCCCCAATGACGTCCGGACACGTAGCGGACCCAGCGGGTCCAGCGGTGACGACGTCATTGGCGTCCTCATTGGTGGTGGTCGGATGACCGTTCGGCTGCTCACGAACATCGGCCGTCTCTGGACCGGCCACGATGTCTGCAGCAACGCCTCAATCCTCGTCCACAACGACCGAATCGCCTGGGTGGGCCGTGCGGCCGACCTGCCGCAGTCGGTCCCCGGAGTCGTCGACGACATCACCGACGTCGACCAAGTGGAGAACCTGGGCGGCGCCCTGGTCACCCCCGGCCTCATCGACGCGCACACCCACCCCGTCTACGCGGGCAACCGGTACGCGGAACTCGCGATGCGGTCCGGCGGCTCCTCGGCCTCCGCGATCACCGCCGCCGGTGGCGGCATCGGCTCCACCGTCACCGTCACCCGCGGCACCGA
The DNA here is from genome assembly GCF_001570545.1 of Herbidospora mongoliensis. Taxonomy (GTDB): domain Bacteria; phylum Actinomycetota; class Actinomycetes; order Streptosporangiales; family Streptosporangiaceae; genus Herbidospora; species Herbidospora mongoliensis. The sequence goes on from NZ_BBXD01000012.1 coordinate 253,703, forward strand.
CCCCTGGACACTGTGCAACGGCGTCCGGGAACGACTGCGTGAATGGCTCCTCAGCGGCACCACGACCGTCGAGGCCAAGACGGGCTACCACCTGACGCGCGACGGCGAACTCGCCGACGTGCGCCTTCTCCGTGAGCTGGAGAAGGAACCGATGATGCCGCGTGTCCACGTGACGTTCATGGCGGCTCACGTCGTACCGCCCGAATACTTCGGCCGCCAGCGCGACTACGTCGAGGCGGTGGCCGCATGGTGCGGCGACGCCGCCGCGGCCGGCGCCGACTCGGTCGACGTCTACTGCGACGACGGCCACTTCTCCACCGAAGAGGCCCGCTGGGTGCTCGCCTCCGGCCGGAACGTCGGCCTGCTGCCGCGCGTCCACGCCGGCGCCTACGCCAAGCGCGGCGCGGTGCAACTCGCGGCCGAGATGGGCTGCGCCTCCGCCGACCTGCTGCACCACGTGACCGACGAGGACATCGCCCTGATGGCCCGCTACGGCGTGCCCGCGGTCGTCTGCCCCGGCACCGCGCTCCAGCAGGGCTCGCTGCCCCCGGTCCGTCGCCTGCTCTCGCAGCACGTGCCGGTCGCGCTCGGGAGTGACCACAACCCCGGGCACTGCGGCATCACGTCCATGTCCCTCGTCATCAGCCTCGCCGTCGCCGCCTTCGGAATGAGCGTCGGCGACGCCCTCCGCGCCGCGACCCTAGGCGGAGCGCAGGTGCTGGGCGCCCCCGACCGGGGGATCCTGGCGCCCGGACGCCTCGCCGACATCGTTCAGTGGGACGCCGACCACGAGGGCGCCTTCGCCTGGGCCTTCGGACTGAAGCCGCGCCGCGTCTGGCGTGGCGGCGTGCCCGTGCAGTAGATGACGGTCGCCGTCGTCACCGATTCGACCGCCTACCTCCCGCCTGGGGAGGCCTCCCGGTACGGGATCTCCGTGGTGCCGGTGACCGTTGTCATCGGCGGACAGGAGTTTCTGGACGGTGCCCAGATCTCCCCTGAGGCGGTTCTGGGGGCTCTACGAGGTCCTGGGGCGGTGACCACCTCCCGTCCTGCTCCCTCGCGGTTCGCGGACGTCTACGAGGCTGCGGCTGCTCGTGGGGCCACTGAGGTGGTGTCCATGCATCTGTCTGGGGCCATGTCGGGGACGGTGGAGGCGGCGCGACTGGCCGCCCAGTCGGCCTCCGTGCCTGTCGAGGTGGTCGACAGCCGGTCCGTGGGGATGGGGCTCGGGTTCTCGGTGCTCGCCGCGGCCGTTTCCGCCGCCCGGGGGGATTCGCTTTCCGCTGTGGTGTCGTCGGCTCGGTGGTGCGCTTATGGGACGCGGTCGTTCTTCTACGTCGACACGCTGGAGTATCTGCGGCGGAGCGGGCGGATCGGGGCTGCTGCGAACCTGTTCGGGACGGCGCTCGCTGTGAAGCCGTTGTTGTATGTGAACAACGGGGCTGTTTCTCTTCTTGAGAAGGTGCGAACCGCTTCGCGGGCGCTTTCGCGGCTGGAGGACCTGGCCGTGGTGGCGGCGGGGTCGGAGTTCGTGAACGTGGGGGTGCAGCATATGGGGGCTGCTGAACGGGCAGAGGGGCTGGTCGGGCGGTTGCGGGGGCGGGTGCCCAAGCTGAGTGAGGTCTGGGTGGGGGAGATCGGGGCGGCTATCGGGGTCCATACGGGGCCCGGGGTGGTGGGGGTTACGGTGTCGCCGGCTTGAGCGGGGTGTCGTGGCCGCTTTCAGCAGCTGACAGGCCTGGTTGGCGGCAGCTGGGTATTCGCACGACTCACGGATGGTGAGTTCGATGCTCTGAACGTTTTCGCGCCCTGCGTCTATGGGTACTCGACCTTTCCGCGCGAGATGGATATTCAACGCAGGTGAGGTGCATTCATCGGGCCTGCTTGTGGAGGATCATTTTCGTGTCGACATTTTCGCGTCGACGGAGAGCAGTCCGTCTCGGCTTTCCCGTCGGCGGGGGTGCGACCGTCTCGCGTGTGGGGGAACCCACGGCGCGGTTCGGCTGGAGGGCAGAGCGAGAGGGACCAGTCGCGCGTGTGCGCGAGCACGATGACCTGCTTGACACGGCCAGGGCTGTGGCCGAATCATCCCCGGCGCGCGCGGAGAACACCTGATAGCGGAGCGGTCTCATCCGCCGGCCCGGGACACTCCCCTCGCGGGGCACTCAACACCAGGTAAGTGCCCCACACGGCCGGGACCATCCTCACGCGCAGAGAGTGCATCGGGCTCGGTCACACGGAACGCGCTAGGGACAATCCCTGCCGTGGTGGGTGGAAGACGACAGGTGCGCGCGGACCATCTCCCCGTGGGTAGGGAGCCTGGCGATCCCCGGATCCTGGAGACCTGCGCCCGGATCATCCCCGCGTGTCCGGAGAACCCAAGGTCTAAGCGCGACGCCGAATCACCAAGAAGATCATCCCCGTGTGTGCGGAGAGAACTCTCGATGACCTGCGGATTTATCTGCCGCGCACTCCCGTCTTGGGCGCTTCACAGGTTCCGGCACTCGGCACTGCCTCTGTTTCGATCACTTCTCTTCGGTCTGGGTGAAGGTCACTTCGGCTGCGTCGACGACGGCTGCTTCGCGGCCGGGGGCGGACTGGAACTTCCAGTACAGGTTCGTGTGGGCGATGACCTGGTCGACCGGCGGGGCGCCGTAGGCGGTGAGGTCTTCGGTTGTGTGGGCGTCGCTGACGAGGGTGACGTCGTAGCCGCGGGTGAAGGCGCCGTGCATGGTGGAGCGGATGCATGCGTCGGTTTGGGCGCCAGTGACGATCACGCGGCCCACGCCGCGTTCGGCGAGCAGCGATTCCAGGTCGGTGTCCTCGAACGAGTCACCGTAGAGCTTGTGGACCAGGGGCTCGGAGGGTTCCCGGATCAGCTCGGGGACGTACTCCCAGATCTCGCTGCCGTATTTGAGACCGTCGTCCGAGTGCTGGACCCAGACGACCGGCGCTTCTTCCACGCGGGCCTTGCCGATCAGGGTGTTGATGTTGGCGATCACCTCGTCGCGGCGGAACGCGTCGCCCACCACGCCGTTCTGCACATCGATGATGAGTAGCGCGGTGTTCGGACGGTTGGGCAGAGTCGTCATGGGACCTCCTGATGCTCCGTATGAGCGGTGGCGCACACGCGGTTTGGGGGCAGTCTGGCCGGGCTTCTGTAGCTGGCACGGCACGTATCCACCCTAGGACGGGCCACCGACAAAAATCGGACGCGGCCGTCGAGGCCGGCCCTCTGTTGGAGAGGCGCGGACGGTGGCAGCTGTCATCAGGCCTCCGTCGGGCCGCCACGGTCATCGGGTCTCGGCAGGGCTGCCATACCTCTTTCGAGGAGATGATTCGAGCCGGTGCCGGTCCATGAGCATGCCTACTGACGACTGTCTGACCAGGATTGGGGTGACCCAGGTGATCATCCTCCCAGCCTTGGTCGCCTGATGGTGGCAGTCCGTGCTTCGGGCCGATTTGATGGGGTTTCTCCGCCGCCACAGCTAAGGCTTTATTCGGGGTTGTGGAATCACAGGTGAGGAAAACGGGAGCATAAAGTCCGGGTTGGCTCTGGATTTCGGCATTTGCTCTGCGTGGGTTATCCACAGAATCGCGTTGCATGTCAGCGGGATCATCGAGCCAGGCTTTACCTTCTCGGGGTGCGTAGCAGGGAGCGGGATAGTCGCCAGGCGGTGGCGCAGGCGCGTCTCAATCAGATCGTCGATCGGCCGCCGCCTTCTTTCGGGGTCGATCAGCCCATGCCGAAATACCCGGTGCAGTCGGAGTCCAGGGTGCCGAGGCCGGCACGCCCTCACGGGCGCGCTCCTTACCGGGCCGAGCCGTCACGGGATCTCCAGGACGGCGCGTCGCCGTTCTCAACTGGTGGCGTTCCGCCTTCGTTCGGTAAGGCGCCGCCGCTACCCAGGTGGCCGCTCCCCGAGGAAGACGAACTGGGCGACGATATCGACGGTCCGCTCGATCCCGGTCGCCGGGGCATCAAGGGGCTGATCGTGGTGGGCATCGTGGCGGCTCTGGTCGCGGTGGCCATCGCGATCTGGACGCGTCCACGCGAGGAACCGCTGGCACCTCCCGCCCCTGTGGCGGGGTCGTCAGTGGCTCCGAGCCCGTCGAAGTCGGCTCCCGCCGGCGAGGTGACGATCTACGTGACCGGCAAGGTCAGGCGTCCGGGAGTGATCGCGCTGCCCTTGGGCTCACGTGTGGTCGACGCGATCATGGCGGCGGGCGGGCTGAAGCAGGGCGCCGATCCCGGAGGGCTCAACCTCGCCCGCCGGGTGATCGACGGCGAACAGATCGCGGTGGGAGAACCCGGTTCGGCGGCCCCGCCGTCCGCAGTCACGGAGTCCGGCGTGGTCAGCCTCAACTCGGCCACCGCCGATCAGCTCGACCAGTTACCCGGCGTGGGCGAGGTGCTGGCGCAACGGATCGTCGAATACCGGGACACCAACGGAGGGTTCCAGAGCATCGAGCAGCTACGCGAAGTGGAGGGGATCGGCGAGGCGAAATTCGCCGACCTGAAGGACCAGGTGACGCTCTGACAAGCCGAACCATCGCCTCAAGGGCTGGATCGAGTCTCCCAGACTCGCGTTGAGCGCTCGTCGGCGACCGCGCGCCCGGGCGCCACACTTCGGCAGCACCCTCATCACGATTCGCCGTATCGGTACCGAGGACAAACGGCCGACCTCATGTGTGAGGGACCGGAGGTGCCTCGTGCGGTGGTGGCCTCAAGCGGTGGGTCTGTTAGGGCGAGCGGCTCTGGTGGGATGGCTCGGCCTGATTCCTTCCCACGCGGTGGCGGCCAGGTGCGGGCAGCCGAGGAACCGCGATCAACTCATGACAAGTGACTTGCGATCGCGATAGCCGGTGCTCGCGCGGACCTCGATCTGCTGGGTCGCGTTCGTCTCGTGCGGCGAGCGCCGTCGCTTGACGAGCGGAGTTGTCTGCGGCCATGGCCCGCTTAGTAGACAGCGGTTCGTTCGACGCACCGGACCCGGGTCGAACAGTGAGTTGGCATCTGGGCCCCGAGGTTTTCGCAGAGGCTCGGTTCCGGGGCGGGCATGCGCCACCGGCGCCGCTCTGTGGGGGTGTGGGAGGTGTCGGCTTTGGCTCAGTGAAGTGAAGGGAGTTCCAGTGAGTTGCCGGGTCTGCCGGGTTCAGGGGTGGCGATTGGTTGCTCTCTCGTTGAGCGGTCAGGTCGGTCTCTGATGAGCAGTCGGATGGGCGGGCTCAAGCTGGGTGATGAGCTGAAAGCTCGCGTCCAGCGGCGGAGGGATCGGTACCGTCCCAAGCGGCCGAGCAGCGACGACGAGGTCATCGCTCCGCCCGCCAACGTCTGGCAGGGTCACTCCGTCGAGTTGGTCGCCCCGGTCGTGGTCGGCTGGCTGGCCGCGCTCCTCCTGGTCGGGCTCCCGGCCTGGGCGTCGTTCCTCGCCGCAGGTGTCTTCTGTCTGGTCGCTCTGGCCAGGAAGAGGGTGCTGGTCGCGATCGCCATCGCAGGTTGTGCGGTGTCGGTCGTCGTCGGGATCAAGGTCCACGGCGTCACCTCGGGTCCGCTGGCGCAGATGGCCGAGAAGAACGCCACGGTCTCGGCCGAGTTGGTCATCTCCACAGACCCGAGGGTCAAAGAAGACCTCGTCTTCGTCGAGGCCCGGGTCGTCGCCGTCGATCGGCTCAGGCTCGACGCCCCCGTGCTCGTCTTCGCCCGTGGCGACACCTGGTCAACTCTGCTCCCCAGCCAACACGTCAAGGTCTCCGGCCGTCTCGGCGAAGCCGAACCGGGAGAGTTGCTCGCGGCCGTGTTCATGGCCCGAGGCGACCCGGAAATCCTCACCCCACCGTCGACCTCACATGGACTCGCGGGCGTCATCAGGGCCGGTCTCCGCGAGGCCAGCTCAGTGCTCGGCCCGGCCGAGCGCGGCCTACTGCCAGGGCTGGTCGTCGGTGATGTCACCAACCTCAGCGAAGACGTCAAAGCCGACTTCAAAACCGCCGGGCTGTCACATTTGACGGCAGTCAGCGGGGCGAATTTGGCCATCATGGGTGGCGCGGTCCTGCTGTTGGGCCGGGCCGTCGGGCTGACGCTCGTCTGGCGGGCCGTGCTCGTCGTGGTCGCCATGGTCGCGTTCGCGTTCGTCGCCCGGTTCTCGCCCAGTGTGCTGCGGGCCCTCGTCATGGGAACGGTCGCCGCGCTCGCCCTCGGCACCGGACGGCAACGGGACGGCGTCTCCGCCCTCTCGGTGGCCGTGCTGCTGTTGCTGCTGTTCAACCCGGGGCTGGCCAGGGAATACGGCTTCGCCCTCTCGGTGTGCGCCACCGCCGGCATCATCCTGCTCGCGCCGCTCTGGCGAGATCGGATGGCCACCCGGATGCCCCTCTGGTGCGCGGAGGCGCTGGCGGTGCCGGCGGCGGCGCAGGTGGCGGTCACGCCGGTGCTGGTGCTCATGTCGGGGCAGATCGGGCTCGTCGCCATCCCCGCCAACCTGTTCGCCGGGCCGGCCGTCGCTCCGGCCACGATCGTCGGGTTCATCGCCGCGATCACCGCACCGATCAGCATGGACCTCGCCCAGCTCGTCACCCGCCCGGCCGGGCTCGCCGTCGGGTGGATCATCCTGGTCGCCGACCGTGCGGCCGACGTACCGGCCGCGACCATCGGCTGGCCGGGGGGCCTGGCAGGGGTCGCGTTACTCGTACCGATCGGAATCGCCCTGTGGCATCGAGGGGCCAGGCGCGTCAGTCTCGCCGTCGCGGCGGGGGTGCTGGTCGCGACGCTCGTGGCGGGGCCGGTGGTGTCGGGGTGGCCGCCGAGTGGGTGGCTCATGGTCATGTGTGACGTCGGGCAGGGGGATGCGATCGTGCTCAACGCGGGTGACGGGAAGGGCATCGTCGTGGACGCGGGACCGGAGCCCGACCTCGTCGACGCCTGTCTCGACCGCTTGGAGATCGAGGCGGTGCCGTTGCTCGTGCTGACCCATCCTCACGCCGACCACACCGGCGGCCTCACCGGGGTCTTACGCGACCGGCAGGTGGGGGCGGTCGTGGTCAGTCCGCGAAGGGTCGTCAATCCGGAGTTGGCCGCGCGGCGGGTCCCCGAATGGGTCGTCACGCCGGGCACCACGTGGAAGTTCGGCGATCTCGTCGTCACCGTCGTCGCGCCCGCGCCGGACGCGCCGCCCAAGGGGGCGGGGGAGGGGTCGGTGCTGAACAACGCCAGCGTGGTGCTCCATGCCAAGTGGCCGGAGACGTCGGCGCTGCTCGCGGGTGACCTGGAGACCGAGGCGGAGTCCGCTCTCGTACGGAGTCTCCCCCAAGCCGACATCCTGAAAGTCCCCCACCACGGAAGTGCTCGGCAGGACCCCGCCTTCCTGGCCGCCGCCCGCTCCCGGCTGGCGCTGATCAGCGTGGGCGACGGCAACGACTACGGCCATCCGGCGGCATCGACGGTCACCACGCTGACCATGCTCGGCAACCGGATCCACCGCACTGACCTCCAGGGCGACATCGCGGTCGTGACCAGGGAGGGAACGCTGGCCGTGGTCGCGCGGGGGCCGTGATGTGGCATGCTGCCGGGATGGGGAACGCGCCGGTGACGCTCGTGTCGGGTGACGAGGAACTGCTCGCCGACCGGGCGGTCGCGTCGGTCGTCTCGGCCGTACGTGTCGCGGAGCCCAACGCCGAAGTCCATGACCTCACCGGCGGGAAGGTAGAGCCCGGCGAGCTGACTCGGTTGATGTCGCCCTCGCTGTTCGGCGACCGTGCGGTCGTGGTGATCCGCAACGCCCAGGACCTGACGAAAGACGTCGTCACCGAGACGGTCAGATACGCCGCCCATCCTTCCGACGACATGACCCTCATCCTGGTCCATCCGGGCGGGGTGAAGGGCAAGGCGCTGGTCGACGGGCTGAAGAAGTCCGGCGCGCAGGTGGTCACGGTCACCAAGCTCACCAAGGCGGGCGAACGCATCGACTTCATCCGCAACGAGTTCCGCAGTCTCGGCCGTACGATCGCGCCCGCCGCCGCCCACGCCCTGCTCGACGCGGTCGGCAGCGACCTGCGCGAACTGGCGGCGGCCTGCAGCCAGCTGGCCTTCGACACCCAGGAGAAGACGGTCGGTGAGGCCGCCGTGGCCCGCTACCACCGGGGCCGGGCCGAGGTGAGCGGCTTCAACGTCGCCGACATGGCGATCGAGGGCAAACTCGCCGAAGCCCTGGAGCAACTGCGCTGGGCCCTGTCGACCGGCGTGGCCCCGGTGCTGATCGTCAGCGCCCTGGCAGGCGGCCTGCGCGGCCTCGGGAAGGTGTCGGGCGCCCCCAGGAACGCCAACGAGAACCAGCTCGCGGGCCGTCTGGGCATGCCCCCCTGGAAGATCCGCAACGCCCGCCGCCAGCTGAACGGATGGGGCCCGGAAGGTCTGACCCGGGCGATCCAGGCGGTGGCGTCGGCAGACGAACAGGTCAAGGGTGGCGGCACCGACGCGGCCTACGCGTTGGAGAACACCGTCCAGACCATCGTCCGCAGCCGAAACGGCCGCTGACGCCCGGCAGCAGCCGCGGGCGAGACGGGAACGATCTCCGACGTATGACCGCCTGACCGAACATGGCTGGATGCTGATCAGCTGAGGGCCGTCTCCTACTCTCTTCGGACCTTCCATGCAGGCAAGACCCGGACATGCCGCAGTGTCCGATCAAGGTGGTCGACTCGACCTGGGACGGCCGCTGACGGTTCCACCGCCAAGTCGCCGGCCTACTCAGGGCGGACCCTGCGATCAGCGGGGGAAGACCTGAGTGACTGCCGACGCATCTCGGACCTCCAGGCCGACGGAGGGGAGAGGGAACGGCGGTGGACGCCGTTCGGGTTCCGGTTGTTGTCCGGACCCGAGGGGTCGCGAGGACCTGCTGTTTTCGATGGGGGTACGCCGACCAGCATCCGGAGGTGTTCGGGGGACGCTCGGGCGGTACCCCTGGTCAACATCGGCGGTGTGACCATCATGCGCGGCGGTGCCGAGATCCGCTCAGCCGAGAAGGGTCACGCCCGAAAGGCCATTGACGGCCCGCGCTTCAGGTCACAATGGCCGGCACTCGCGATTTGCCGCGTATGCTCCGGAAATGCCCGGCGATCTGCCGATTCTCTTTCTGGACGTAGATGGCCCGCTCATCCCCTTCGGGAGTCAGCACGCCACGAGGAACGCCCATGTCCTCTCAGGCGTGAGCCCGTTGCTCGCCCGGCTCGACCCCGCCCTGGGCCCCAAGCTCGCCGCCCTCCCGTGCGAACTCGTCTGGGCCACCACCTGGACCTCCCACGCCAACGACGTCATCGCGCCCATCCTCGGCCTTCCCGATCTCCCCTACGTCGACTGGTCCGACGCCGACGAATGGGGGGAACTCCACTGGAAGACCCGGCACCTGGTCGCGTGGACCGAAGGCCGCCCCTTCGTCTGGGTGGACGACGAGATGACCGACGTCGACGTCACCTGGGTGGCCCGCCACCACGACGCCGAGGCCCTGCTTCTCAAGGTCAACCCCGAACACGGTCTCACCGACGCCGATCTCGACGTCATCAGGACGTGGCTGGCTCCACCTCGAGAAAGACACCGTCCCGTAGCTCCAGAACCCGGTCCGCCAGGGTGATCAGGCTCGGGTCGTGGGTCGCCACCACCGCGGTGACCCCCTCACTCCGCACCAGAGCGCGGATGAGCTGCATGATCTGCCGGGCCGTCTGAGAGTCGAGCTGCCCCGTGGGCTCGTCCGCGATCAGCAGCTTCGGCCGGTTCGCCAGCGACCGCGCGATCGCCACCCGCTGCTGCTGACCGCCCGACAGCTCGTAGGGCCGCTGGTTGGCGTGCGCCTCCAGCCCGACCAGGGCGAGCAGCGCTTTGACGCGTTCGTCCCGCTCGGCGGGGGCCGTCCGGCTCAGCCGCATCGGCACGCCGACGTTCTCCGCGGCCGACAGCACCGGGATGAGGCCGAACGACTGGAAGACGAACCCGACCACGTCTCGCCGCAGGGCCAGCAGGCCCGCCTCGGGAAGCGAGGTCACCTCTTTCCCGTCGACGACGACCCGGCCCTCCGTGGGGGCGTCGAGGCCGCCGAGCAGGTTCAGCAGGGTCGTCTTGCCCGACCCCGACCGGCCCCGGACGGCGATCAGTTCGCCGGGGAAGGCCTCGAAGGACACGCCGCGCAGCGCCTCGACTCCGCGCGGGTAGACCTTGCGCAGGCCGTCCACCACCACCAGTGGTTCGCTCATTCGCCGTTCTCCTCACCAGCGCCGGCCGGCCACACCCCGATGTGGTCGCGCTCGAGTTCGAGCCGTACGCGCCGCTCCATCTCCAGCGCGTTCGTGAAGTCACGGGGGAGCTGCAGGCGGCCCACCCGGTCGAGGACCGCGTACTCCTCGGCGATCACGTCGCCGTCTTCGGACGTGCGGCGCAGCGTCTCGCTGGAGGTCCGGCCGTCGCGGATGCCTACCGTGCGGTCGACCTGCTCCGACACCAGGGGGTCGTGGGTCACGATCACGGCGGTCACGCCCAGTTCCCGGTTGGCCCGCCGCAGCGCGCCGAACACCTCTTCGGAGGTGTCGCTGTCGAGTTCGCCCGTGGGCTCGTCGGCCAGGATCACCTCGGGGGAGTTGGCCAGAGCGACCGCGATGGCGACCCGCTGCTGCTCGCCGCCGGACATCTGGCCCGGCCGCCGGGGCGCGCAGTCGGCCACGCCGAGCAGTTCCAGCAGTTCGTCGGCGCGGTCGCGACCGGCCTTCTTGCCGGCCAGTTTCATCGGCAGCATGACGTTCTCGCGCGCGGTCAGATAGGGGAGCAGGTTGCGCGCGGTCTGCTGCCAGATGAAGCCGACCACCGAGCGCCGGTAGTGCAGCCGGTCCTTGGCCGTCATCGACAGCAGGTCCATCCCGGCCACCCGCGCCAGCCCGGCGGTGGGGATGTCCAGGCCCGAGAGCACGTTAAGCAGGGTCGACTTGCCCGAGCCCGACGCCCCCACGATGGCGATCAGCTCGCCCTTCTCGATCAGGAGGTCGAGGCCCTGGAGGGCGACCACTTCCACGCCCTCGGTCTTGTAGATGCGGACCAGGTTGTCGCACAGGATGTGGGCGTGCTCGCCGAACGCGGGCTTGTGCCGCGTCGCCTGGGCCTCCAGATCGGACAGTGTGGTCATGAGGATTCCCCCACTCGGAGTGCGGTGGTCACGCGGCGGCCGGCGGTCGCGTGGGCGAAGGCGCCGAGGATGGAGACGGCGGCCAGCCCTGCCGCCAGCAGGGCGGGCGTGGTGAAGGTCAGCGGGAAGTCGGTGACGGTCAGGCCCGCGAACGCCGACAGGTCGAGTCCGGGGCCGAGCACCAGGGGCAGTGTCAGGCCGAGCGCGAGACCGGCCACGGCGGTCAGGACGATCAGCGGAGCCACCTCCAGCACGGTCAGCGTGCGGGCCTGCTGCTGGGACAGACCCAGCGTACGCAGGAACGACAGCGCCTTGGTGCGGTCGGCGGCACCGATGACCAGGGCCACGATCACCGCGACCAGTGCGTAGACGCCCATGGCCAGGGTCGCGATGGTGAAGGCGACCGTGATGGCGCCGGCCAGCGGGGCGTTCTGGACGTCGGTCAGCGAGGTCGCGTAGGTCTCGATCTCCGTGTCGGAAAGGCCCACCGTGCGCTCCAGGGTCGCGCGGTCGACGTCGCCGTCGATGAGAAGCATGTTCGTGTACGTCCGCAGCCCCGCCCGCTTCGGCCCGTCGAACGGCATCACGATGAGGTTGTCATTGGGGAACGACAACCCGGGAAGCTCGTCGAGCCGGCCCATGTTGCGGAGCTTCATCCGGGTGTGCCACCCGATCTCGAGCTCCGTGTACGGCGTCAGCGTCTTCGACATCAACGCCGGGATGCCGAGTCCACGAGGGGCATCGGGCACCGTCAGCGGCGAGTCGGCGACGAGTTCGCGGTAGTCCTTCAGGTCGATGGAGACCACGGTGGCCCGGAGCCCGCCGACCTCGACCTGGACGTTGCCCTTGCCGGCCCGCACCACCGAGTTCACCCCGGGCAGCGCCTCGACCCTGGCGACCACGTCCTCGGGGATCTCGGCGGACCTTTCGACCCGGGCGGACGCGCCGACGTCCTGCCAGGCGGCCCGGCTCTGCGTGTCGGAGATCGCGCCCGACACCAGCGCCCCGAACACCGACACGGCCAGCGCGGGCAGCAGGATCAGCACCGGCAGCGCCGCCCCGCCGCGCGACCGGGCGGCCAGCGTGAGGCCGAGGAACGGGACCGCCCCCGGACGCCGTCCGGCGATCTTCGTGAACAGCTTCAGCGGCAGGGGGTAGAGCCGCAGGGTCAGGATCCCGGCCGCCAGGGCGAGCCCGGCGGGCGCCAGCATCAGCAACGGGTCGGCGCCCAGCTCTTGGGCGTCGCTCGCCACTCCCCGCGTGCGCAGCAGGTAGGCCCCGCCCGCGCCGAGCAGCACCACGAGGAACTCCAGGGCGATGCGGCGGGGAGAGGGGCGTACCGACACGAGATCTGAACGGGCGTCCTTCAGGGGACGCCGATGCGCCAGCGCGAGCCGGCCGGTCGCGAACAGGATCGTCGTCAGGCTCAGCACGACCGGGACGAGGTGCCCGAGCAGCGACGACGGGCCGGTCACCAGGTAGGACAGGCCGTAGCCGAGCAGGGCGGCGGGCGCCACGCCCAGCGCGATCACCCCGACCCCGGTCCTGACGACCTGGCCGAGGGAGGCGCCGCGGGCGCGTACCAGGGAAAGGGCCGTGCGCATCCGCTCGGTGAGCAACTGGACGGCGAGGGCCAGCACCCCGATCGACACCACCGCGAGCCCGCCGAGCAGCAGGTAGAGCAGGGTCTCGGCGGTGCGCAGCACGGTCAGGAAGTTGGTCAGGACCAGATCGAGACCGGTCTCGAGGCCGAAGCGCAGGTCGAACGGGCTGCCGGCGCGGCCCCCCGACAGGTCGGTCAGGATCCGCTTGTAGTCGTCGACCTGGGCGACCATCGCCTTCACGTCGGCGGAGCTGACCGTGTCGCGGTTCAGCCCGTAGACCCACGAGTAGCCGAGCTCGCGCCGCTCGTCGAGGCTCGCCAGGCCCTCGTCGCTCACCAGGCCCGTGGTCAGCCACTCGCTCTCGGTGTCCCCGGGGATCGGCCGGATGACCGCGCGGGTGACCTCGTAGTTGTGCTCCCAGAACCGGTCGGCGCGGTCGGTGACCTCGTAGATTCCGGTGACGCGGGCCACGACCGGGTAGCTGTTGCCGAGGAGCAGGGTCGCGCCGACCTTGATGTTCATCTTGTCGCGGGCCTCGGCGACGAGCCCGATCTCGATCACTTTCAGGTCCCGCAGTTCGGGTTGCCCCGGCACCCGGGCGAGCGTCGACGAGGGGCCGGGCGGCGTGCCCTCGACCCACTTCACCCGGTTCGCCGCGCCGGGCAGCCAGGCGAAGTCGACGTACTCGTGGGAGGGCCCCGTGGAGCCGTCGAGACGGATGTCGACCGGGGTGCCGTTGGTCTTGGCGGAGAAGTGGGAGGTGCCCTGACCGAGCGGGACGACGACCTTGCGGAGGTTCGGCGGAAGGCTCCGGCCGAGCTCCGCATAGCGGGTCTCGAAGTCGCCCGGCTGGGAGACCAGCGACTCGGGCGCGTTCGGGCGCGCGGTCACGGCCAGGTCGGTCTGCTGGGCGGAGACGTCGCCGAGCATGCCGCGCACGGCCTCGTCGTAGGCCTTCTCGAACCCCCTCGGCAACGCCGCGAGCAGCAACGACGCCGACAGCGCCAGCAGCGCCAGCACCAGCGCGGCGGCCCGGTGCACCTTGACGAGCTGCCAGACGTTCACTCAGTCCTCCCCGATGCGCAGCGCGCGGCCGAGACCCTGGCGGCGGAGCGTGCGGGCCAGGCCCGCGACCACCGCGAACAGCAACAGCGCCACCGCCGCCAGCAGGGCGGTCGTCGCGCCCCACGGGATGTCCAGCAGCACCCCCGGCGTCACCGCGGTCGCCTGACCGGTGAGCACGATGTGCGGCACGACGAGGGTGGCCACGGCGACCGCGAGAGCCGTACCGCCCAGCAGGGAAAGGCCGATGATGAAGGTCTGCTCGACGGCGAGCAGCCCGAAGACCTGGTTGAAGCTCACCCCGAGCGCGCGCAGCAGCGCGAACTCGGTGGCGCGTTCGCGGGCCGCGACGGCCGCGTTGACGAGGAAGCCGAGCACCGCGAAGACCAGCGCCGCCGCGAAGCCCAGGATGAGCGCGCCCTGCAGGCCGCTGGCCAGCGGGTCGTCCTGGAGCTGGGTGGTCAGCGCGGCCCGCGAGACGATCGTCTGGTCCCATTCGAGGTGCCTGGCCATCTCCGCCTCGGCCCTCGGGCCGTCGGTGGCGAGCCACCACTCCGTGGCCTGGTGGGGGCTGTACGCCCCGGCCAGGTCCCGGGCCTGGACGGTCTCCAGATCGGCGAGCACGGCCGGCTGGTCGCCCTCGGTCCCCGGCATCGCGTCCAGGAAGGCGATCGGCGTGACCGGGGTCGGCGTGCCGTCGATCGCCATGGTCGTCGTCTTGCCGATCACGAGCTTGGCCTCGGCGGCCAGATCGGCGGTGACCGCGACGGGCAGCGTCGGCGGGGCCGCCGGACTGGGCGCCAGCGCGAAGTGCTCCGACTCGACCGGGACGTCGGCGGGGTGCGCGACCGGCTGGTCGGTCTTCAGCGTCAGGAACCCGCCGGGGGTGACGGCCGGTTTGCCCAGGTTCTGCTTGCCGCGCTGCGCGACCGTCCAGGACGGCGTGGCCAGCGCGGTCCCCGCGTCGGTGGTGACCGCGTCGACGGCCACCGTGATCGGCGTCCCCACGGGCGGGATCGGCACGTCGAGCAGCACGCCCTCGATCGTCAGCGGGTAGGCGATCGTGCCGGCGCGCCCGGCCAGCGTCTTCAGGTCGGCGGTGAGCTGGTGGGCCCGGCCGTCGGGGGTGAGCAGACCGGTCCGCGCCTCGGCGCGGGTGCCGAGGCTGTCGCGGACCACCAGGCGCAGCGCCAGGCCCGTGTAGCCGTCCGAGCGGGCCGGGTCGTCGAGCGTGAGCCGGACCCCCAGCTTCAGCGCGGCGGGCTCGCCGGGCACCTCGATCGAGGCGGCGTCGGGGCGGGACGATGAGAGCTCGCCCGCGAGTTCCGGCACGGTCAGCGCGGTCAGGTCGGGGCGCAGGTGCAGCAGCCCGTCGAGGCGGCCCGCGTCGGCGGCCAGGAACACCGCGTCGTCGTCGCCCGTCTCGATCGTGCCCCGGTAGACCGGGCTGATCCTGGTGACGCCCGGCAGCGCGGCGTAGGTGCCCGCTCGTCCGAGCGAGCCGAGTTCGGTGCCCGCGACCGGCCCGGCGACCCGCAGGTCGGCGGCGGCGATGTGGCGGGCCTGGTCGAGCTGGGAGCCGCGCCAGGTCGCTGCGGTCGCGATCGACACGACGCCGATCGCGATGGCCATGGTCAGCAGCAGCACCGGCCCCGAATAACGCAGCGGGCGGCGGCTGACCTGCCAGGCGCCCAGCGCCGGCGCGAGACTGGACCTGCGGCTCGTCCACCGTTCGGCGATGCCCGAGACGATAGGGACGAGCCGCAGGCCCAGCATGCCCCCGCACAGAAGGGCCAGTGCCGGTCCCGTCACGATCAGCGGGTCGATACCGAGCCCGCCGCTCGACGTGGACGTGACCGGAGCGCCGTACCTCTGGAGCTGCCAGACCGCGATGGCCGCGACGACGAGCAGGACCAGGTCGCCACCGGCGCGCTGGATGATGCCCTGCTTGTCACCGCGTCCACGCGAAGACTGTTCTTCTATGTACGTCCGCCGCGCCCCCCGCAACGCCGGCAGCGCCAGCAGCACCGCACACGCGATCGCGACCCCCGCCGCGATCAGGAAGGTCGACAGATCGGGCGTGGGAGTGAGCCGCACCCCGGTCGCCTGCAACCACGGCAGCGACCCGATGAGCGTCAGCACCGGCGGCGCCAGGAACGGCGCCACGATCGCGCACGGCAGCGCCACCAGCAGCGACTCGGCCCCCGCCAGCAGCCCGAGGCGCAGCGACCCGGCGCCGCGCGAGCGCAGCAGCGCCACTTCCATCCGCCGGTGGTCGGCCAGCAGCCGCGCCGTCAGCATCAGCGCGTACGCCGCCAGCACCAGCAGCTGCAGCACCGGCACCAGCATCGTCGACCTGGCCACGAGCGCGGCCTGGTCGAGCTGGCCCAGCATCTCGGGCAGGTTGCTGTTCGCCGAGCAGGCCGAGCACTCCTTCTTGAGCTCGTTGTTCAGCCCCGCGACCGACTCGGCGAAGGGCCGCAGCTCCTCGCGCGGCAGGTTCCGCAGGTCGGGCACCGCGAACCAGGTCGCCGTCACGTTCGTCGCGAACCGCTGCACGAACGTCTCCGGCGCGGTCATCATCGGCCCGAACGTCGTGTAGTTGCGGATCTCCGAACCCCGCCGCAGCAGCTCGTCGCCGTTCCACCGGTCGCTGTAGGGGTCGTTCAGCTGGTAGATCCCGCTGACCAGCACGTCGACCGGCTTGGAGTCGAGCCGCCCCGTGATCGTGAAGGTCGCGCCGGTGGCCAGGTTCATCGTCTGCGCGGCCGGCTGCGACAGCGCGACCTGCACCGCGCCCGACGGCGAAGCGGTCGGCCAGGCTCCGGAGACGAGGTGGGCGTGCCGGTCGAAGTTCTGGTAGGTCGCGAACCGGGTCAGCTCGGGCTGCTCCAGCTTCTCCTGGCCCGGCATGGCGTAGGAGTCGGAGCGGATGCTGAGCGTGACGTCGGCGGGCACGTCACCGTAGGTCTTCGCGAGCTCGCCGCGGACGAGTGCGTCGCGCTCGGGATAGGTCTTCGCGTCGACCGGTGAGGTGACCCTGGCCGAGGTGGTCTTGATCGGGGCCGTCTCCATGGTCCGGCGCACACCGACCTCGGCGACGGTGCCGGCGTACATGATCAGCGCCACGAGCGACGTGGTGGCCAGCAGGATCGAGCCGAACGCGGCGACGAGGAGGAGCGGCTGGCTGAGAGCGCGCCGCAGGACCAGCGGAATACGCCCCCGCATGAACCGACTCCTTCGTTTTTGCCGATGTGCGGCACACGATAGGGGAGTCGGAACCCTTGACGACGGGTCAGGTGAGACGGTGACCTAGCCGGTACGCTGCGGCGATGCCAATGTGATATTAAAAACGTGACATATCACGGGTTGAATCGCGGCATCGGCCTCGGTAACGGCGGAAGCCGTGTCCCAAGGTTCTGGGACACGGCTTCCGGAAGCGTCGAGAACGCAGTGCCTAGCTGGCCGCGAGAGCGGCGGTGCGCTTGGCGATCGCCGACTTGCGGTTGGCGGCCTGGTTCTTGTGGATGACACCCTTGCTCACAGCCTTGTCGAGCTGACGGCTGGCCGCCAGCATCGCCGCGGTCGCCGCGGCGGCGTCGCCGGTCTCGGCGGCCTCACGGAACTTGCGGACGGCCGTCTTCAGGGACGACTTGACCGCCTTGTTACGCATCCGGGCCTTTTCGTTCTGCCGGTTACGCTTGATCTGGGACTTGATGTTCGCCACGAAGAAGCCTCAAAAATGAAGTCTGGGATGGTATGGGTCGCGCTGGCTCGATGAGAGGGCGTGCCATACGCAGTTCTCTAGGTTACCAGGCCTCAGTTCCCCGGGCGGACCCATGAGCTTTCGTACTCGCGCCAATCCTGCTCCGTGGCGGCGAAGTCGACGTACAGGGCGAGGCCCGTGTCCTTGCGCGGAGTCTCGCTGATCACCAGCCGCATCCCCTCCGCGGCCATCTCCACACTCTCGGCGTAGTCGCTCACGCCGACCTTGTGATCATGGTACGCAGGGGCTCCCATCAGCACATTCGTCGATTCGGGGGCCAGTTCGAAGGCCATCCGGGCCTGCCGGGCGACCCAGCCGCCGTAGACGGTCTGGAGGGGCGTCCAGGAGTCGTAGGTCATGACCGCGATCTGGTCGACCAGGTCGGCCACCGTCTTGAAATACGACTCCGACCAGTATTTTCCGTGCCCGACCACGACGTTCCAGCCGGTCAGCGTCCCGGGGAAGGGCTCGATCTGGTGGCTGGAGACGGAGATGCGCGCGTTCGGGATGGCCACCCGCGTCTCCTCGAGCAGTTTCAGGTACGCGGCGTCGCCGTCCAGGACCGGCTCGAAGTTGTAGTGCACCCCGTCGTAGCCGAGAGCGACGATCTCCTTGGCGCCCGCGATGATGTTGGCCCGGGTGGCCGGGTCGTCGAGGTCGAGGAACCCCTCGTCGTCCTCGTTGACCGTCTGCCCCAGCCACGGCAGCACCCGCACGCCGGGCAGCTGGGTGCGTGCCCAGTTCAGGAAATCTCGTGATTTGGGGTGCAGATTCGGATCGAGCCGCCCGTCGGGGCCGTAGGGCCCGCTGTGCACGAACAGATCCCGCATGTGGGTCAGCCGGGGTTTGAGCTCTTCAAGATCCTTCTCTGTACGCCGCCCGTCCACCCACATGTGCCCCATCCACAACGCGTCGTTCCCCGAGGAACGCGCCGTGGCCGAGGGAGTGCCCAGGTAGTCGAGCCGCAGAACGGCCATACCGGTCACCGCGAGCACCAGCGGAACAGCCACGACGATCAATAAGCCGAGCAGCGCACGGCGGCGCGTGGTCGAGGCAAGCATGGGGACATGCCACCATGGAGGGTGGCTGCCCCGCCAGCCGACGACCGCCTCAAACCCTGCTGAAACGGACCTCGGTGCGCACTCAGACCGGCCAGACCGACCCCGCGTTGATTCGCAACTTCTGCATCATCGCGCACATCGACCATGGCAAGTCAACGCTTGCCGACCGGATGTTGCAGATCACCGGTGTCGTCGACGACCGATCCATGCGCGCCCAATACCTCGACCGCATGGACATCGAGCGCGAGCGCGGCATCACCATCAAGTCGCAGGCGGTCCGGCTGCCGTGGAACGGCCACGTCCTCAACATGATCGACACGCCCGGCCACGTCGACTTCACCTATGAGGTGTCGCGGTCGCTGCAGGCGTGCGAGGGCGCGGTCCTGCTGGTCGACGCGGCCCAGGGCATCGAGGCCCAGACGCTGGCCAACCTCTACCTGGCCATGAACAACGACCTCAACATCATCCCGGTCCTCAACAAGATCGACCTGCCGGCCGCCCAGCCGGAGAAATACGCCGAAGAGCTGGCCAACCTGATCGGCTGCGAGCCGTCCGACGTGCTGCGCGTCTCCGGCAAGACCGGCATCGGCGTGAAGGAACTGCTCGACCACGTGGTCGACACGGTCCCCGCCCCCGTCGGCGACGCCAACGCCCCCGCGCGGGCGCTCATCTTCGACTCGGTCTACGACACCTACCGGGGTGTGGTCACCTACGTCCGGGTGATCGACGGTCACCTGTCCAAGCGCGAGCGCATCCTCATGATGTCGACCAAGGCCCACCACGAGACGCTGGAGATCGGGGTCATCAGCCCCGAGCCGCTCCCGTCCGAGCGTGGCCTCGGCGTCGGCGAGGTGGGCTACCTGATCACCGGTGTGAAGGACGTCCGCCAGTCGCGGGTCGGCGACACCGTCACCTCGGCGGTCAAGCCCGCCGAGAAGGCGCTCGAGGGCTACGCCCACCCGAGGCCGATGGTCTACTCGGGCCTCTACCCGATCGATGGCGACGAGTTCCCCGAGCTCCGCGAGGCCCTCGACAAGCTGCGCCTCAACGACGCCGCCCTGGTCTACGAGCCCGAGTCGTCGGCCGCGCTGGGCTTCGGCTTCCGCTGCGGCTTCCTCGGCCTGCTCCACATGGAGATCGTGCGCGAGCGCCTGGAGCGCGAGTTCAACCTGGCCCTGATCTCGACCGCGCCCAACGTCATCTACCGCGTGATCATGGAAGACGGCACCAAGCACGTGGTGACCAACCCGTCGGAGTTCCCCGAGGGCAAGATCGCCGAGATCTACGAGCCGGTCGTCAAGGCGACCGTCCTCGCGCCCTCCGAATTCATCGGCGTCATCATGGAGCTCTGCCAGGGCCGCCGAGGCTCCCTCCAGGGCATGGACTATCTGAGCGAAGACCGCGTCGAGATCCGCTACACGCTCCCGCTCGGCGAGATCATCTTCGACTTCTTCGACCAGCTGAAGTCGAAGACCCGTGGCTACGCCTCCCTCGACTACGAGCCCTCCGGCGAGCAGGACGCCGACCTGGTCAAGGTCGACATCCTCCTGCAGGGCGAGGCGGTCGACGCCTTCTCGGCGATCGTCCACCGCGAGAAGTCCTACGCCTACGGCGTCGACATGGCCAAGAAGCTCAAGGAACTGATCCCCCGCCAGCAGTTCGAGGTCCCGATCCAGGCGGCCATCGGCGCCCGCGTCATCGCGCGTGAGAACATCCGGGCGATCCGCAAAGACGTTCTGGCCAAGTGCTACGGCGGCGACATCTCCCGAAAGCGCAAGCTCCTC
Source organism: Herbidospora mongoliensis (assembly GCF_001570545.1). Taxonomy (GTDB): domain Bacteria; phylum Actinomycetota; class Actinomycetes; order Streptosporangiales; family Streptosporangiaceae; genus Herbidospora; species Herbidospora mongoliensis. The sequence goes on from NZ_BBXD01000012.1 coordinate 274,142, forward strand.
GAAAAGCAGAAAGAGGGCAAGAAGCGCATGAAGATGGTCGGCCGTGTGGAAGTCCCCCAGGAAGCTTTCGTGGCGGCGCTCAGCACCGACACGAGCGCCGTGGAAAAGGCCAAGAAGTAGCCTGCGACGACGGCTGACGCTCGGGGATGTGACCTCTGAGAAGGGCGAACTCCCCGAGCCTGAACCGCTCGAAGTCCGGCATTCGCCGTTCATCGGGATGCTCGAAGCGGGCCGGATCGCTCCGAGGACATCCTCGAGTTCGAGTGTCGCCATCGGGAATTCGATCGCGACGCGGGAGATCTGCCCAGTAATGTCCCTCCTTCGCCCCCGCGACGAAGAGAGGCCGACCCATGCCCGGAATCTGGGAACTCGCCGACCTGATCACCCCGATGGCCATCAGGACCGCCGCCCACCTGCGCCTCGCCGACCACCTCGCCAAGGCCCCGCGCGCCGCATCTGACCTGGCCGAACTCACCGCCACAGACGAAGACGCGCTGACCCGGCTCCTCGCGCATCTCGTGCACATCGGTGTCCTGGAGAGATCCGGCGACCGCTACCACCTGACCGACCTCGGCGATCCGCTGCGCGACGACCACCCCGACGGCTTCCGCGCCTTCGCCGACCCCGCATCCATGATCGGCCGGGGAGACCTGGCCCTCATCCACCTCCCGCACAGCGTCAAGACCGGCGAGGCCGCCTACCCCCGGCTCTACGGCGCGGACTTCTGGGCCGACGCCCGCGCTCAGGCCGCCGACTACGACCACCAGATGGGCCTGGACGTGTCGGCCGACGCCCCCGACATCGCCGACGCCTTCGACTGGGGCTCGCTGGGACACGTCGTCGACGTCGGAGGTGGGGACGGCACTCTTCTGGAGGTTCTCCTCGACCGGTTCCCCGAGCTCACCGGCCAGGTCTTCGACCAGCCCGCCACCGCTGCCACGGCGGCCCGGCGCCTGGAGAGATTCGGCCCCCGCGCCTCGGCGGTCGCGGGCTCCTTCTTCGAGAAGGTCCCGGCGAAGGCGGGTGGTTATCTGCTGACCGCGATCGTCCACGACTGGGACGAACCGAAGTCCATCGCCATCCTCCGCACGGTCGCCGAGGCCGCCGGGCCGGGCGGGCGGGTGTTCGTCATCGAGAAGGTCACCGGCGACCAGGTCGGCACCCGGATGAACCTTCGCATCCTCGTTTACATGACGGGCAAGGAACGCGGCGTCACCGAACTCGCCGCACTGGGTACCACAGCGGGCCTCGACCACGTCGCCACCCACGCCTCAGGCAGCATGTCCGTCGTCGAGTTCCGCGTGCCGTAACCGCCGTACACGGGCAAAGGAAAGGGCCGGAGCGCGACCCAGTGCGCTCCGGCCCTCGTCAGTGGGTCAGCGCAGCACCTTGTAGAGCGCGGTGGTCAGGGACGCCTTGTTGTCGTCCTGGTCGATCGACCACATCATCGAGCCGCCGAGGCCCTTCAGCCTGATGTAGGCCGCCTTCTCGACCAGCGAGATCGGGTCGTCGTAGGACCAGAACTCGTTGCCGTCGTAGAGCCACAGCGCGCCGGTCAGCAGGTCGCGGTGGCGCTTGCCGGGCTTGTTCACCAGGTCCTTGTAGTCTTCGGTGCCGGCGGCCCACTTGCCGGGGGCGGCGCCGGTGGCGGGCTTCCAGAGGCCGTTGCCGCCGGTCACGCCGGTCCAGCCCTGGCCGTAGGCGGGCACGCCGACGACGATCTTCTTCTTCGGGGCGCCGCGCGAGATGAAGTCACGCACCGTCTGGTCGACGCTGTACTTGACCGGGTTCGGGTCCTTGCGGTCGTTGAACAGGTTGCCGTTGTGGCCGGTCACGGGCTCCCACGGGCCGTGCAGGTCGTAGCCCTGGACGGTGGCGAAGTCGAGGTAGGAGAAGACCTTCTTGACCTCGAAGCCGGCGTCGATCTTCGCGGCGGCGGCGGGGAGGAAGGCGGTCAGCTCGTGCTTCTTGTTGTAGGCGTTCATCTGGCTGCGCAGCTCGGCCAGGAACAGGGTGAAGTTCTGCTTGTCCTCGGGGCGGATGATGTTGCCGACCTCGCCGGAGGAACCGGGCCACTCCCAGTCGAGGTCGATGCCGTCGAAGACGCCGGCGCCCGCGCCGGGGGCGGCGCCGGGCAGGTTGCCCTTCAGCCACAGGTCGATGCAAGAGGTGGCCAGCTTGGTGCGGGCCGCGGGGGTGAGGACGGCGTCCGAGAAGAACTTGGAGCCGGTCCAGCCGCCCAGCGAGATCAGGACCTTGAGGCCCGGGTGCTTGGCCTTCAGCTTCTTGAGCTGGTTGAGGTTGCCGGCGATGGCGCCGGTGCCGTCGTCGGCCACGCCGTCGACGCTCTGCTCGGCCGCGACCGGGCGCTGCCAGTCGGCCCACGGGTCGGCCGAGTAGCACTCGCTCTGCTGGTTGACGAAGCCGAAGGCGTAGTTGATGTGGGTGATCTTGGCGGCGGCTCCGCTGGTGTCCACGTCCTTGACGTGGTAATTGCGGCCGTAGATGCCCCACTGGATGAAGTAGGCCACCCGCTTGTATCCGGAAGAACCGGTGGAGGCCTGGGCCGGGGCGGGCGCGGCGGTGGCGACGAGGGCGGCCACCAGGGCTAACAGTAGGGGGGTGCGTAGTCTCGGCACTGTTGTCTCCGCTGCTAGGAGGCACTTCTTATAGGAAAGTTTCCTGTAAGTTTGCCGGGATCATAAAGCGGTCCCGGTGACCCCGTCAATGAACCTCCGGGCATCGGGCAGACTGGGCGGGTGCCCTCCGTGTCGCTCGACGGCGAAACCGTCCCCACGTCAGGTGAGCTGCCGTCCGCGGCGCTCACCACGCTCGGCGTGCGCCCCTTCGGTTTCTATGTGCACGTCCCCTTCTGCGCGTCCCGCTGCGGCTACTGCGACTTCAACACCTACACGGCGTCGGAGCTAGGGTCGGGAGCCTCACAAAGCGCTTACGCCGGCACCGTGATCGAGGAGATCCGGCTGGCCCGCCGGGTGCTGGGCGACGTCGATCTGCCGGTCTCGACGGTGTTCTTCGGCGGCGGCACCCCGACACTGCTGCCTCCCACTGATCTCGTACGCATCCTCAAGGCCCTCCACGAGGAGTTCGGCCTCGACCACGACGCCGAGGTCACCACGGAGGCCAACCCCGAGTCGGTCGGCCCGCGTGAGCTGGCGATCCTCCGCGAGGGCGGCCTCAACCGCATCTCCTTCGGCATGCAGAGCGCGCGCAGCCACGTGCTGCAGGTGCTCGACCGCAAACACACCCCCGGGCGGGCGGCGCAGGCCGTCCAGGAGGCGAAGGAGGCGGGGTTCGGCCACGTCAACCTCGATCTGATCTACGGCACCCCGGGGGAGACCGACGACGACTGGCGGGCCTCGCTGGAGGCGGCCATCGCGACCGGCCCCGACCACGTGTCGGCCTACTCGCTGATCGTCGAGACCGGCACCCGCCTGGCCGGCCGCATCCGGCGCGGCGACCTCCCGATGCCCGACGACGACGTGGCCGCCGACCGCTACCTGATCGCCGACGAACTCCTGGAGAAGGCCGGCTTCTCCTGGTACGAGGTCTCCAACTGGGCCACGAGCGAGCAGGCCCGCTGCCGCCACAACCTGCTCTACTGGTCGGGCGCCGACTGGTGGGGCGCCGGCCCCGGCGCGCACAGCCACGTCGGCGGCGTGCGCTGGTGGAACGTCAAACACCCGTCCGCCTACGCCGCCCGCCTGGCGGAGGGCCACTCACCCGCCCACGCCCGCGAGCGCACCTCGGCGGAGGAACGCACCCTGGAGCGGGTCATGCTCGAACTGCGCCTGCGCGACGGCTTCCCCCTCGACGACCTGGCCAAAGAGGTCAGACCCGCGGCGGCCAAGGCACTGGCCACGGGGCTGCTCGACGTCGAGGCCTTCAAGAAGGGCCGGGCCGCGCTCACCCTCCAGGGGCGGCTGCTGGCCGACGCGGTGGTCAGGGACCTGACGTGACGAAGTCGATGAGCTCCTCGACCCGGCCGAGCAGTTCGGGCTCCAGGTCGGCGTAGCTGTTCACCCGGCCGAGGATGTGCCGCCAGGCGTCGGCGGGCTCCATCCGCCAGCCGAGCGCGGCGATCACGCCCTCTTTCCACGGGATCCCACGCGGCACGTCCGGCCACCTCTTGATGCCCAGCACCGACGGCTTGACGGCCTGCCAGACGTCCACGAACGGGTGGCCCGCCACCAGCACGTGGGGGCCCGTCACCTGGGCCGCGATGCGGCTCTCCTTGGAGCCGGGCACGAGATGGTCGACCAGCACGCCGAGCCGGCGGCCGGGCTCCGGCGCGAACTCGGCGACGATCTCCGGCAGGTGGTCGACCCCTTCGAGGTATTCGACGACCACGCCCTCCACCCGGAGGTCGTGGCCCCAGATCTTCTCCACGAGCGCGGCGTCGTGGACGCCCTCGACGTAGATCCGGCTCTGCTTGGCCACCTGGGCCTTCAGGCCCTCGACCGCGATCGAACCCGAGGCGCTGCGCCTCGGGCCCTGGGGCTTCTGCTGGGGGCGTACCAGCGTGACGGGCTTGCCGTCGAGGAGGAAGGCGGCGGGTTCCAGGGGGAACAGCCGCCTTCGGCCGAACCGGTCCTCCAGGGTGACGGCCTCCTTGTCGCAGACCACAACCGCCCCGCAGAACCCGTCGTCGGCCCACTCGACCACGAGGTCGAGCTCGGCTGGGATCTGCGGGATCGTCCCCTTCTTGGGGCGCCGCCAGTCTCCGGAGAGCACGTCCCGCTCGTACATGCCGAAAACGTTAGTACATCCCCATCATCCGGCGGCGGGCCCGGCCGCGCCGCACCAGCACGACGATCGTGGTGATCAGGGCGAGCAGGAAACCGAAGCCGGGCACGAGGATGAGCGCGGCCAGCCCGGCCACCAGACCGCCCGCCACGTCGCCCGCGGCCGACAGGAGCTGCTTGCCGACGCCGAACTTCACGCCCTCGCCGTCACAGGCGACCTGATACTGACCGGACGCCGGGACGCCGATTGTGAACAGCATCTCCCACTTGGTGCCGTCGAGGGTGAGGGTCTGCGTGCCGACCGCCTTGTCCAGGGTGATCTTCTGGCTGGCGTCGGTACCGGTGACCTGGCACGACACGTCGGTCGGCTGGCCCGCGGCGGCCCAGATGGCGGGGCTGTCGGCCGGGTTGAGGTCGACCTTGACGGTCTCGCCGCCGGTGAAGGTGGTCTTGGGGGCGATGGCCGAGCCGGCGAAGATCACGCCGCCCACCACGAGCGTGACGACGAAGAACACCCAGGAGAGAACGATCCAGAGGACCCGCGGGCGGATGGGACCCTGAGGGGGCGGAGCGCCGTAGGGAGACTGGGGGGCGCCGTACTAAGGGTGGGGCTGCTGGCCATAGCTCTGGCCATAAGGAGCGGTCATGGGGGACATTGTGGGATAGACGACTTGCGACGTATTTGCAGTCGGCTTGTTCCGCCCGTCCCGGCCGTGTCATCGCACCTTGGGAGTGGTGGCCGTACACTTGGCACTCGGGAACACAGAGTGCCAGGGAGGTGAGACCGTGCTTGACGACCGGAAGCTGGCGGTGTTGCGGGCGATCGTCGAAGACTACGTCTCCACCCACGAGCCCGTGGGTTCCAAAGCACTCGCCGACCGGCACAACCTCGGCGTCTCGCCGGCGACCATCCGCAACGACATGGCGGCCCTCGAAGACGGGGGCTACATCCACCAGCCCCACACCAGCGCGGGGCGGGTCCCGACCGACAAGGGCTACCGGCTGTTCGTCGACCGGCTGTCCCAGGTCAAGCCCCTGTCCGGCGCCGAACGGCGGGCCATCGAGACCTTCCTGGCCGGCACGCTCGACCTCGACGAGATCGTCACCCGGACCGTCCGGCTGCTCGCGCAGCTGACCCGGCATGTCGCGGTCGTCCAGTATCCTTCCCTGACCCGCTCGACGGTCCGCCACGTGGAGATCGTGCCGCTGGCCGACACGCGGGTCATGTTGGTCCTGATCACCAACACCGGCCGTGTCGAGCAGCGGGTGGTCGATCTGCCCGAAGTGATCGCCGACGACCGGGTGTCCCATCTGCGCGCCGTGCTCAACGCGGCGCTCGACGGCTGTGGTCTGGCCAAGGTCCCCGAGACCGTGGCCGCCCTGCCCGAACATCTGTCCCCCGAAGACCGGCCGGTGGCCGCCACGATCCTTTCTGTGATCCTGGAGACCCTGGTCGAACGGCATGAAGAGAAGATCGTGTTCGCCGGGGCCGCCAACCTCGCCGCCGCCGATTTCACCATCGGGCTGCGCGACGTCCTGGAGGCTCTGGAGGAGCAGGTCGTCCTGATGCGTCTCCTCGGCGAGACCGACGATCTGTCCGAGCTGACCGTCCGGATCGGCTCGGAGAACCCCTACACCGGTCTGCGCGGCACCTCGATCGTGGCCGCCGGATACGGTTCGGGCGACAAGGAACTGGCCCGGCTCGGAGTGCTGGGCCCGACGCGAATGGATTATCCGGTGACGATGGGTGCGGTGCGCGCGGTCGCGCGCTATGTCGGCCAGATCCTGGCGGGGTCATAAGTGGCCAAGGACTATTACGCCACCCTCGGCGTACGCCGCGACGCCAGCCAGGAAGAGATCAAGAAGGCATACCGCCGTCTTGCCCGTGAGCTGCATCCCGACGTCAACCCCGACCCGGCGACGCAGGAACGCTTCAAGGACATCACCGCGGCCTACGAGGTGCTCTCCGACCCCCAGAAGCGCCAGATGCACGACATGGGCGGCGACCCCTTCGGCGGCGCCGGCGGCGGCGCGGCGGGCTTCGGCGCGGGTTTCCCCTTCAGCGACATCATGGACGCCTTCTTCGGTACGGCTTCCGCCGCCCGAGGCCCCCGTTCGAGGGCGCGGCGCGGCCGTAACGCGACGATCCGGGTCGAACTCGACCTGGCCGAGTCGGGCTTCGGCACGACCCGCGAGCTCGTGGTCGACACCGCGATCCTCTGCGAGGTCTGCACCGGCTCCGGCGCGGCGGCCGGCACCCACCCCGACACCTGCGACATGTGCCACGGCCGGGGTGAGGTCTCCCAGGTGACCCGCTCCTTCCTGGGCCAGGTCATGACGTCGCGGCCCTGCCCCCAGTGCGGCGGCTTCGGCAGCGTCATCCGCCACCCCTGCCAGGAGTGCTCCGGCGACGGCCGGGTCCGCACCCGCCGGACCATCAAGGTCCGCATCCCGGCGGGCGTCGAAGACGGCACCCACATCCAGCTCGCCGGTGAGGGCGAGGTCGGCCCCGGTGGCGGGCCGCCCGGCGACCTGTTCCTGGAGATCGTCGAGCGTCCCCACGCGACCTTCGAACGTCGCGGCGACGACCTCCACTGCACCGTCCAGATCCCCATGACGGCGGCCGCTCTGGGCACCTCCCTGACCATGGAGACCCTCGACGGCGCCGAGCAGATCGACGTCCGTCCCGGCACCCAGTCGGGCCAGGTCATCCCCCTCTACGCGCGGGGCGTGCAGCGCCTCAACGAGACCGGCCGGGGCGACCTGCTGATCCACGTGAGCGTCGAGACGCCGATGAAGCTCGACGTCGAGCAGGAAGAACTTCTCCGCAAACTGTCGCAGCTGCGGGGAGAGGAACGCCCGCCCGGCAAGTTCGCACCGGGGCAACAGGGTTTTTTCTCCCGCCTAAAAGACGCCTTTAACGGCCGCTGACCTGACCCCCTCCCTTTTCGGGGAGGGGGTTCTCGTTCTCAACGTCGGCCGCCCGCCAAACTTCGACGGCGGGGTTTCCACGCTCCGGGAGTTCCGATGACCGTTCCCGTCTTCCTGGGCGAGATCTCGCCGGGCCCGCGTCTCGTGCTGGGCGGGCCCGAGGGCCGTCACGCCGCCGCCGTGCGCCGCATCACGGCCGGAGAACGCGTCGACGTGACCGACGGCGCCGGCACGGTGGCCGAGTGCACGGTCGAGACGGCCGGCAAGGACCACCTCGACCTCACGGTCCTGCGCGTGTACGAGATCCCGCCGCCCTCCCCGCGCCTGGTGGTCGTGCAGGGCCTGCCGAAGGGCGACCGGGGCGAACTGGCCGTGGAGATGATGACCGAGGCCGGAGTCGACGCGATCGTCCCGTGGTCGGCCTCCCGGTCGATCACCCAGTGGAAGGGCGACCGCGCGGCGAAGTCGCTGGCCCGGTGGCGCTCGACGGCCCGTGAGGCGGGCAAACAGGCCCGCCGCTTCCACCTGCCGGAGGTTCTCGACCTGGCGTCCACGAACCAGGTGGCGGCCCTGCTGGAGTCCGCGGCCCTGGCGGTCGTCCTCCACGAGGAGTCGGCCGAGCCTCTTTCGCGCCTGGATCTGCCGGAGAAGGGCGACATCGTCGTGGTGGTCGGGCCGGAGGGCGGCGTCTCCGACGAGGAGATCACCCGCTTCCAGGCCGCCGGCGCGGTGCCGGCCCTCCTGGGGCCCACGGTCCTGCGCACCTCGACGGCGGGCGTCGCGGCGGCGGCGGTCCTGCTGACCCGAACCGGCCGCTGGTAGCCCGCGCCCGGCAATTCGGAAACAGCGTTGTTCACCGGAAAGGCATTCATTCACGTCCGCGGAAAACGAAAGCGGGCCCTTCGGGTGCGCTTGGCACGTTCCGAGGGGCCCGCTCCGATGAAGCCTGAGACTTAGGACGCCGGGGTCGAGACCTCCACCGTCGTCGACGGTGTCTCCGTGGGGGTCGGGTCGGCCGTCGGGGTCTCGCAGGTGTCTCCGCAGCCCGTGGGGGTCGGGGAGGGCGCATCGGCCGTCGGTGTCGGGGACGGCTTGCTGGGGGTCTTGGTCGCGCTCGGTTTCGGCTTCGGACCGGTGCCCGCGGTCGGGTTGGCCTCTTCCGTCGGGCACTTGGCCGTGGCGTTCTGGCCCGGGGTCGGCGTCGGCTCGTGCGTGAGGCACGGGTCGGACGACGGCTCGGCCGAGGGGACGACGGCGGGCTGAGACGGGACGATCGACGAAGCGGGCGCCGGCGTCTCGGGTGGCCGGGTCGGATTCTGGGTGGTGATCGAGATGCCGGGCTCCGACTGTGCCGGCGGGGGTTGGAAGGTCGAGTCGGACGAGGGCAGCTCGCCCGCCGGGGTCGACTGCCCGGGTTCGTTGCCGACGGTTTCGACGCCCACGCTCTCCCGGAACTGGGGGACGGAGACGACGACGATTCCGGCCACCAGGGCGGCGGCGGCCACGGACGCACCTATGCGCCACCACAGGAGACCGCGCAGACCGCGGTTCTCGATGCGGTGACGGATGATCTCCAGTCCGTCGGGAGACGGCACGACCGAGTCCGCCTCCGCGCGCATCACACGGCGGAGGAGGTCGCCGTGCTCGTCGGGGGGGATGGTCATGAGAACTTCTCCAGCACTGAACGTAGTGAGGCCATGCCTCTGGCGGTGTGACTCTTCACCGCGCCTTTGGAGATGCCCATGGCGTGGGCGATCTCGGCCTCGGAAAGGTCGCCGTAGTAGCGCAGGACCAGAGCTTCGCGCTGCCGCTGGGGCAGGTTGCGTAGCCCATCGATCACCGCGCTGCGCTCAAGCTCGCCAATGGCGCCGTTCTCGGCACTCGGAGCGTCGGGGAGGCCCTTGGGGGCGTACTTCTCCACGACGGCTCGATGACGCAGCACGGAGCGCGAACGGTTGACGACCGACTGTCGCAGGTAGGCAAGTGCCTTGTCGGGGTCGCGCAGCCTGCGCCAGGCGCCATGAATGGCGACGAACGCGTCTTGAACGACTTCCTCGGCGCTGGCCACATCACGGACCAGCAGCACGGCGAGACGCACAAGTGACCGATAATGGGCGCTGTAAAGCGCCGTTACGGCCACGTCGGCATCCCACCCGACGGGCACCGTGCCCAGCGACCTGTCGGCCACGAGGGTCTCGGTGGTCACATCAGTAGGACGCTCGTCCTTGCCAGAGGGTTTACGTTCTTCCGAATCATTAGGGGGCATGACCCAGTTGTGTCCTCGCCCGACACAGGGATTGGTTGACGGTGCAGTGTCGCACATAAACCCTATCCGGGCAGATCTTTGCCCGGGACAATCCGGGGATTACCGATTGGCAACGCTAGGCTTCCCCCGTGAAGAATGATTGCTTGTTCTGCGCAATCGTGGCCGGTGAGATACCCGCGACGGTCGTTCACGAGACGGACACCACCCTTGCCTTCCGTGACATCAACCCCCACGCCCCCACGCATGTTCTGGTCGTACCGAAAAACCATGTGCGCGACGCCGGTGAGTTGGCGGAGGCTGGGCTCGCCGACGACGTGATCAAAACGGCCAAGGCCGTCGCGGTCGCCGAGGGCATCGCCGATTCGGGTTACCGGCTGATCCTGAACACCGGGCCCGATTCGGGGCAGAGCGTGTTCCACGCCCATCTCCACCTGCTGGGCGGGGCACCGCTCACGCTCCAGATGGGATAGCGGAGGGCTACCATTGACAGCGGAAATAGGGAGGCGAGCAGGCCCGACGAGGCCGCCCATGTCCGAGACGCGCGCAACACAGAAGACCCACGCCAAGGTCGTGATCCCCGACGAGCACTCGATGATCAGCATCCTGGGCTCGCGTGACGAGCTCCTCAGGGTCATCGAGAAGAGCTTCCGGGCCGACATCCATGTGCGGGGCAACGAGATCACCATCACCGGGTCCCCCGACGAGAGCGGTGTCGTGGTCCGGCTGTTCGAGGAGCTGGTCGAACTCGTCCGGGCCGGGGCGCAGCTGACCCCCGACGCGGTCGAGCGCAGCGTGTCCATGCTGCGCAAGAGCAACGGCCGGCCGGCCGAGGTGCTCTCGCTCGACATCATCTCCTCACGCGGGCGCACAATCCGCCCGAAGACGGTCAACCAGAAGAACTACGTCGACATGATCGACAAGCACACGGTCGTGTTCGGCATCGGCCCCGCCGGAACGGGCAAGACCTACCTGGCGATGGCCAAGGCCGTGAAGGCCCTGCAAGACAAACTGGTCAACCGCATCATCCTGACCCGTCCGGCCGTGGAGGCCGGTGAGCGGCTGGGCTTCCTGCCCGGAACGCTCTACGAGAAGATCGACCCTTATCTGCGGCCGCTCTACGACGCCCTCCACGACATGCTCGACCCCGACTCGATCCCGCGCCTGATGGCGGCGGGCACGATCGAGGTCGCGCCGCTGGCCTACATGCGCGGCCGCACGCTCAACGACGCCTTCATCATCCTCGACGAGGCCCAGAACACCTCGCCCGAGCAGATGAAGATGTTCCTGACCCGCCTCGGCTTCAACTCCAAGATCGTGGTCACCGGTGACGTCACCCAGATCGACCTCCCCGGCGGCACCGACAGCGGCCTCAAGGTGGTCCAGGGCATCCTCGACGGCATCGACGACATCCACTTCAGTCGTCTGACCAGCGCCGACGTGGTCCGCCACAAGCTGGTGGGCCAGATTGTCGACGCCTACGGGCGCTACGACGCCGCGGTCGCGTCCGACCCGCGCGCGGTCACCGGCAACCGGCCCAGGGGGCGACGATGACGATCGAGGTCAACAACGAGTCCGGCGCCGAGGTCGACGAGAACCGTCTCGTCGCCCTGGCCGCCCATGTGCTCGGCCAGATGGGCATCAACTCCCTCGCGGAGCTGTCGATCCTGGTCGTCGACGAGGCCGCGATGACCGCCCTCCACGAACAGTGGATGGGCGAGCCCGGCCCCACCGACGTGCTGGCCTTCCCCATGGACGAACTCCGGCCCGGCCAGGGCCGCAGCGACGACACCTCGCCCGACCCCGCCCTGCTGGGCGACGTCGTGCTGTGCCCGACGGTGGCGGCCAGGCAGGCCGCCGAGGCGGGCCACTCCACGCAAGACGAACTCGACCTGCTGTGCACCCACGGCATCCTCCACCTGTTGGGTTACGACCACGCCGAGCCGGAGGAGCACGCCGAGATGTTCGGCCTCCAGGGTGAGTTGCTCGAGTCGTGGCGTAAGTCAGCCCCCTAAGGATCATGAGTAACGGCTGGTTGATCTCGGCCGTCGCCCTTATCGTCGGCGGCGGCCTGCTCGCGAGCGCGGAGACCGCGCTCACCCGAATCTCTCGCGTGCGCGCCGAGGAGTTCGTCAAAGACGGACGCCGCGGCGCGAACCGCCTCCAGGCCATCGTGGCCGACCCCCCTCGCTACCTGAACCTGCTGCTGCTCCTGCGGATGAGCTGTGAGCTGGGCGCGACCGTCGTCGCGACCCTGCTGTTCATCGACTGGCTGGGCGACACGGGCCAGGCCTACGCGGCGGCGGCCGGGGCCATGATCGTCATCGCCTACGTCATCGTCGGCGTCTCCCCGCGCACCCTCGGCCGGCAGCACGCCGAGCACATCGCGCTGGCCGGGGCGCCCATCGTCTACGGGCTGACCCGGATCCTCGGGCCGCTGCCCACTCTGCTGATCCTGCTCGGCAACGCGGTCACCCCCGGCAAGGGTTTCCGCGAAGGGCCGTTCACCTCCGAGGCCGAACTGCGCGACCTGGTCGACCTGGCCGAAGAACGGCGGGTGATCGAACCCGACGAACGGGAGATGATCCACTCGGTGTTCGAGCTGGGCGACACGCTCGTGCGCGAGGTCATGGTGCCGCGCACCGACATGGTCTTCATCGAACGCCACAAGTCCCTGGAACAGGCGCTGTCCCTGGCACTGCGCAGCGGGTTCTCCCGCGTTCCGGTGACGGGCGAGAACGAGGACGACGTCATCGGCATCGCCTACCTGAAAGACATCGTCCGCCGCATCCAGGAGACCGGCGACGACGAGGGCGCGGTCGAGGAGCTGATGCGCCCGGCGACCTACGTCCCCGAGAGCAAGCCCATCGACGACCTGCTGCGCGAGATGCAGGCCCGGCAGATCCACCTGGCCGTCGTGATCGACGAATACGGCGGCACCGCCGGACTCGTCACGATCGAAGACGTCATCGAGGAGATCGTCGGTGAGATCGCCGACGAATACGACCAGGAGGCCCCCCGCGTCGAGCACCTCGACGACGGCGCCGTCCGGGTCACCGCGCGGCTGGCGGTGTGGGAGCTGGAGGAGCTGTTCGATACCGAGATCGAGTCGGAGGACGTCGACACCGTCGGCGGCCTGCTGGCCCAGTCGCTCGGCCGGGTGCCGATCGCGGGCTCCGAGGCGACGGTGGCCGGGCTACGGCTCACCGCCGACGAACTGGCCGGCCGCCGCAACCGGATCAGCACGGTGGTGGTCCGGCGGGTCGACGACGAGGCGGTGGCGCGGCACTGACCGGGTCTAACTCCTGACTGGGTGGACGCGGAATTCGGCCGCGTTCTCGTCGAAGAGTAACCACTCGGTGACGTCGATCCGGTAGAGCTGCTCGCCCGGGGCCAGGCGCCCCGGGCCCGGTGATTCCGCGACAGTGGTGAGGCCGGCGAAGGTCACGCCCTGCCCGGGGCCTGCGATGATCGAGCCGGCCACTTTCGGTCGTGCGGCCAGACCGGCGACCAGGGGGCGCTCCCGGTGGGCGATGAACATGAGCCGATCCGGCGCGAAGGCCGCGCGGAAGGGCAGGGGGAGGATCGCCGGTGCCCCGTCGCCGTCGACGGCGGACAGGGACATGAGACGGGCGTTGCCGACGTACTCAAGAAGGAGGCGGCGGCCGTGAGTTGGTGCGGATGTCACGTGCCAAGAATGCTCTCACCTGCTTGGGTGTGTCTTGCATCCGACACGGCGATTCTCCGCAAGCGTTCTTTAAGCGACTTGCAAGTCATCCGGTGCATTCTTCTCTCAAGGCGCTCGGGAGGGGTTCGGGGCGCCGAACAAAGGGGTCGATCGGTGCGCCGGGAGGGGTTCGCGGCGCACCGGCTGGTCCGAGGGGGATCATCGATTAGGGGGCTCTCGTCCGGCGAGAGCCCCCTAATGATGTTTTCGGCCAGGTGGTTGTCGTATTTCTGGCCCGGGAATGAAGCCCGGGGGAGATCGACGAGGGGAACCTGGAATGCGCCTGGCGAGACTCACGGTCGCCTGTTGTCTGCTCACCGCCGCGGCCGCCTGTGGCTCCGCGCCCATTGGCGACGCCCGCACCACTCCACAGGCGCTCAAGATCAAGGCGGTGCTCGCCGATCTCGACGAGATCCCGCGCGGGTTCGCCACCCGCTCGCGGCCCGGCTGGGAGGAACCGTTCAAACCGGTCGTCCAGGAGTGCCGCCGCCTGTTCAACCTGATGTCCGGCCGCCCGGCCCGCAAGGGCCTGACCGCCACGGCCACCGCGACCTACCTGGGTGAAGGCGTCGGCCAGACGGCCGCCGTCTCCCTCGCCCTGTACGGCGCCCGCGAGGCCGCCGACCAGATGGACGCCCTGGTCAAGGCCTCTCGCAAGTGCACCACCGCCCGTGACCAGACCGCCGGGGAGGTCAACCGGCTCACCGTGGCCCCGCTCGCGGTGCCGGAGAAACTCCTCGAAGGCGGCGGGATCGCGCGCCGCCTGGTCGGGCGGGTCGGCGGCTATCCGTACGAGATGCATCTGATCGTGGCCCGTCAGGGCGGGGCCGTGATCGGGCTGGTGAACGCGGGGATGAGCGGGCCCGACGCCAGGACCACCGAGGAACTGGCCCGATTGGTGTCCCGCAAGGTCGCTACCCTTGACCTGTGACGCTCGACCCTGAAGACGAAAAGATTCTCACCCTGGCCCGGTCGGCCCGGGCCAGGAACGGCACCGCCGAAGGCGCTGCCGTCCGTGACGAGACCGGCCGGACCTATGTGGCGACCGACGTGAACCTGCCCTCGCTGCGGCTGACCGCCGTGCAGGTCGCGGTGGCGATGGCGGTGTCGAGCGGAGCCCAGGGCCTGGAGGCCGCCGCGCTGGTCAACGACGCGGAGGAACCGTCCCAAGAGGATCTGGGCGCGGTGGGAGACCTCGGCAACGCCATCCTGTTCCACGCGAGCGGCGACGGTTCCCTGAAAGGCCGCTATGTCTGACAAGCGGGTGTCCGAGTTCCGCGCGGGGTTCGCCGCGTTCGTGGGGCGGCCCAACGTGGGCAAGTCGACCTTGATGAACGCCCTGGTCGGCACCAAGGTCGCCATCACCTCATCCAAGCCCCAGACGACCCGCCGGGTGATCCGCGGCATCGTCCACCGGCCCGACGCCCAGCTCGTCATCGTCGACACCCCCGGTCTGCACCGGCCCCGCACCCTGCTGGGGGAGCGGCTCGACAGCCTGGTGCTCGCCACGCTGACCGAGGTCGACGTGCTCGGGTTCTGCATCCCGGCCAACGAGCCGATCGGGAAGGGCGACCGGTTCATCGCCGAGAAGCTCGCCGCGGTCAAGAAGACGCCGGTGATCGCCGTGGTCACCAAGTGTGACCTGGCCTCGCGCGAGCAGGTGGCCATGCAGTTGCTCGCGGTGTCGCAGATCGCGGAGTTCGCCGAGATCATCCCGGTCTCGGCGGTCGGAAACGACCAGCTCGACCTGCTGGCCGACCTGCTGATCGCCCGGCTGCCCAAGTCGCCGCCCCTCTACGCCGACGGCGACCTGACCGACGAGCCCGAACAGATCCTGGTCGGCGAGCTGATCCGCGAGGCGGCGCTCGAGGGCGTGCGCGACGAACTGCCCCACTCGATCGCCGTGGTGGTCGACGAGATGGGCCCCCGTGAGGGTCGCGACGATCTTCTCGATGTCTACGCCCACCTGTTCGTCGAGCGGGACTCCCAGAAGTCCATCATCATCGGTCCCAAGGGCAGCCGGCTGAAAGACGTGGGCAGCAGGGCCCGCCACCAGATCGAGGCGCTGCTCGGCAGCCGCGTCTACCTCGACCTGCGGGTATCGGTCGCCAAGGAGTGGCAGCGCGACCCCAAGCAGCTGCGCCGGCTGGGCTTCTACGACTGATCGGGCCGGCCCTTGACGCGGCGCCCGGCGAGCGCGAGGCAGGCCAGCGCCGCCACCACGACCGAGGCACCGAGACCGGCGAACCAGCCGTAGAAGATCGTGGGTTCGACCTCGACGAGGCCCGGAATGGCCATCGTCAGCCGGTCGAACCCATGGGGTCTGGCCAGGAACATGGCCAGCGAGAACGCCGCGATCGCGCCCGGCAGAATGGCCATGCCGGTGATGATCCGGCTGCGCGATATCCCCAGCGCGCCGAGCCCGGCGGCGACGACGCCCGAGCCCATCACCCACCAGCCGGCCCCGTCTTCGGTTCCGTGGACGGTGGTCAGGTCGGCGTTGATGACCCCGAAGGTGGCGCTGATCCCGGCCCAGGGCAGTACGCCCGTGACGGCGAGGGCGAGCCCCGCGACGACCAAGGCCAGACCCAGTAAGGCGCTTGTCCCGCTTCGCTCCGGTGTGGGGGGATGTGCGGCTGCCACCTCTCCACCTTAGGGGAGAACGCGGCTCTCGCCCCACGAGAGCCGCTGACGGAGTTCGACCGCGTCGCGGCCGAGCGCGGAGACGAGAGTGCCGGGACCGGCGAGTGGGAGCACCGCGACCCCCTCGGCCACTTCGGCCTCTCTGAGTTCGGTCTTCGGTTCGGCCGGCGTCGTTTCGGCCGAGGACGTGTCGTGGGCGCGGCCGGCCGTAATCAGGGTGCTGCCGACGCAGCGGGCGTCGCCGAACACCGCTGGGCTGCCGTCGATGTCCGGGTCGCCGACGACGAACTCCTGGCGGAGCAGGGGGCGGCCGTCGATCGACGCGTCGAAGCGTGAGTGGCAGCGGCCGGGCTTCTCGCCGTGGCGGCCGAAGACGATCTCCTCGCGCCAGAACAGGGCGGCGTCTTCGGCCAGGTGGACGGTGGTCGTCATCATGTGGTCGCAGCCCGCCGCCAGGACCGTCGGTTCGGGGGCGAAGACGAGGGTGGCGCCGGAGGCCACGTACGCATGGATCTCCATCAGTGAGCGGCCGGTGCCGGGGAGCACCAGCGTGCTAGCGATGGAGCGGACGGTCAGGGAGGTTTTCTCGGCCACCTCGACGTCGAGGCGGAGGTGGTCGCCGCCCAGGGGGCCGGCGCCGGTGGAGACCAGGTGGATCTCGCCCCGGGCCGTCTGGCGCAGGGTCAGCGGGGGGGCGGAGCGCATGGTTTCGAGCCGGGTGAGGCCACGGTCGTCCAGACCCGTGCGGAGGACCGCACGGGCCCGGACCAGCGCTTTGGTCACGATAGGTAGCTGTGCGAGTGGGGGGTGCCGTGTTCGTGCTGCCAGGAGCCGACGATGCCGACGACCCATTCGGCGACCGAGTGGGCGCCCTTGTCCTCGCGGATGGAGGTGAACAGAACCGGTTTGCCGTCGCGGACCTTGGCCGCGTCGCGGGACATGACCGTCAGGTCGGCGCCCACCATGGGCGCCAGATCGGTCTTGTTGACCACGAGCAGGTCGGCCGAGGTGACTCCGGGGCCACCCTTGCGGGGGACCTTGTCGCCGCCCGAGACGTCCAGGACGAAGATCTGCTTGTCGGCCAGACCCCGGCTGAACGTCGCGGTCAGGTTGTCGCCGCCCGACTCGACGATCACCAGGTCGAGAGGGCCGAAGCGTTCCTCCAGGGTTTCCACGGCGTCGATGTTGGCGGCGATGTCGTCACGGATCGCGGTGTGCGGGCAGCAGCCCGTCTGCACGGCCGTGATCCTGGCGGGGTCGATGACGCCTGCCCTGCGCAGGAAGTCGGCGTCCTCGGTCGTGTAGATGTCGTTCGTCACCACACCCAGCCGCAGCGAGGGGCCGAGGCTCCGGCAGAGCGCCGCGACGAGAGCGGTCTTGCCACTCCCGACCGGGCCGCCGATGCCCAGGCGCAGCGCCCGGTTGTGCCCGTCGGGCGCCTCGTGGTGGTCATCGTGGTTAGCTGACAAAGAGCCTTACCTCCGTACGTAGGTGCTGTTCAGCCAGCAGATCGAGAGCGGGGGCGGCGTGCGCGGGTAGCGCTGACCAGTCGTGCTGTTCGGCGATGACCGAGTCGTAGGGCAGCTCGGCCAGGACCCGGTGGACGGTCACGGGGTCGAGCCCCAGCAACCGCACCGCGGCCGTGGCCGCGCCGGTGACGGACGTGTACGCGGCCGCCATCGCGGCCTGGTCTGGTGTGCACCCGGCGGCCTGGGCGGCGACGCCGAGCGCGATCGGATGGTGGGAGCCTTCGGGTAGGGCCTTCGCGAGGTCATTGAGCGTTGCGGACGGCCAGATCCTCCGAGCGGTTCTGACCAGCAGGCGGCCCTGAGTGCGACTGGCCTGCCGCTGTGCGGGAGACGCGATCCGGGCGTCGGCCTCGGCGTCCAGGAGCTCCCAGGAAGCCGATGCCGAGCAGGCGGACCAAGCCAAGGCGGCCGCCACCCGGCCCGCAGTGGCCAGGCGGCCCCGGAGGAACCGCGACAGGTCGTCGGCACCGGTGATCAGGCCGGCGCGGCAGGCTTCCTCGGCGCCGCCCGAGTGGGCGTGGCCGCCCGCGGGCAGCCGCGAGTCGGCGAGCAGCAGGAGGGCGGCCAGGCCATGCGTCGCCGCGCCCTGGTTCGGCATCCCACCTGTCGGCGACCCGTGCATCGGCATCCTTAGAAGAGAAAGTAGCGCTGGGCCATGGGCAGGACCTCGGCCGGGGCCGGTTCGATCAGTTCGCCGTCGATCTTCACGGCGAAGGTGTCGGGGTTGACGTCGATGTCGGGGAGGGCGTCGTTGAGGGGCATCGACTCCTTGCCCCGTGACCGCACGTCGGCCACGGCGGCGAAGCGCCGGTTGACCCTCAGCCGGTCGGCGAGGTCGCCTTCGAGGGCCAGCGGGGCGACGAAGTGGACCGAGGTCTGCGAGGGCGCCGCGCCGTAGGCGCCGAACATGGGGCGCGGCAGGACCGGCTGCGGGGTCGGGATGGACGCGTTGGCGTCGCCCATCTGGGCGTAG
Organism: Herbidospora mongoliensis; assembly: GCF_001570545.1. Taxonomy (GTDB): domain Bacteria; phylum Actinomycetota; class Actinomycetes; order Streptosporangiales; family Streptosporangiaceae; genus Herbidospora; species Herbidospora mongoliensis. The sequence goes on from NZ_BBXD01000012.1 coordinate 292,971, forward strand.
GCGATCATGCCGCCCTTGACGACCAGGTCGGGCTTCACGCCGAAGAACGCGGGGCTCCACAGCACCAGGTCGGCCAGTTTGCCCACCTCGACCGAGCCGACCTCGGCGTCGAGGCCGTGGGCGATCGCCGGGTTGATGGTGTATTTGGCGACGTACCGGCGGGCTCTGAGGTTGTCGGCCGGGCCCGCAAGGGCGCCTCGGCGCTTCTTCATGACGTGGGCGGTCTGCCAGGTCCGGATGATCGTCTCGCCGACGCGGCCCATCGCCTGGGAGTCGGAGCCGATCATCGAGATGGCGCCCAGGTCGTGCAGGACGTCTTCGGCGGCCATCGTCGTCGGGCGGATGCGGGACTCGGCGAAGGCCAGGTCTTCGGGGATCGACGGGTTCAGGTGGTGGCAGACCATGAGCATGTCGAGATGCTCGTGGTGGGTGTTGACGGTGTGGGGGCGCGTCGGGTTGGTCGACGAGGGGAGGATGTTGCGCTCCCCGGCGACCTTGATGATGTCGGGTGCGTGCCCGCCTCCGGCGCCTTCGGTGTGGTAGGCGTGGATGCTGCGACCGGCGATGGCGGCCAGGGTCGACTCGACGAAACCGGCCTCGTTGAGGGTGTCGGTGTGGATGGCGACCTGCACGCCGGTCGCGTCGCAGACCTTCAGACAGGCGTCGATCGCGGCGGGGGTGGTGCCCCAGTCCTCGTGCAGTTTGAAGCCCGACGCGCCCGCTCTGAGCTGCTCCAGCAGCGCCTCTTCGCTGACGGTGTTGCCCTTGCCGAGCAGGGCGACGTTGACGGGCATGCCGTCCATCGCCTCCAGGATGCGGGCCAGGTACCAGACCCCGGTGACGGTGGTCGCCTTGGTGCCCTCGGCCGGGCCGGTGCCGCCACCGATGATCGTGGTGACGCCGCTGGCCAGGGCCTCGTCGACGATCTGCGGGCAGATCAGGTGGACGTGGGAGTCGACCGCCCCGGCTGTGATGATCTTGCCGTTCCCGGCCAGGATCTCGGTCGACGGGCCGATGACCAGGTCGGGGTGGACGCCGTCCATCGTGTCGGGGTTGCCGGCCTTGCCGATGGCGACGATGCGCCCGTCCCGGACGCCGATGTCGGCCTTGACGATGCCCCAGTGGTCGAGGATCACCGCCCCGGTGATCACGAGGTCGGGGGCGCCCTCGGCGCGGGTGGCGCGGGCCTGGCCCATCGACTCGCGGATGACCTTGCCGCCGCCGAAGACCGCCTCGTCGCCCGACCCGGCCGGGCCCATGGCCAGGTCTTCGGTGACCTCGATGAACAGGTCGGTGTCGGCCAGGCGGATCTGGTCGCCGACCGTCGGGCCGTAGAGGGCGGCGTAGCGCGCTCTGGTGATCTCAGGCATGCGGGCTCCCGTCGAGAGGGCCGGCCCATTCGGAGCGCAGGCCCGGCACGACCCGGTTCCCGCCGATGGGCACCAGGGTGACGTCGCGCTCGATGCCCGGCTCGAACCGGACGGCGGTGCCCGCCGCGATGTCGAGGCGGTGACCCCAGGCGGCCTTGCGGTCGAACTCCAGCCCCGGGTTGGCGGCGGCGAAATGGTAGTGGGAGCCCACCTGGATGGGCCGGTCGGCGGTGTTCACCACGCGCACGGTCACCCGCTCGCGCCCCGGGTTCAGCGGGACGGGCACGGTGCCGGGAACGATCTCTCCGGGAACCGTCATGAGATCGGGTGGTGGACGGTGACGAGCTTGGTGCCGTCGGGGAAGGTCGCCTCTATCTGGACGGAGTCCAGCATCTCCGGCACCCCTTCCATGACGTCCTGACGGCGCAGCACCTTGCGGCCGGCGTCCATGAGATCGGCGACGGTCTGTCCGTCGCGGGCTCCCTCGAGCAGGAAGGAGGCGATGATCGCGGTGGCCTCCGGATGGTTCAGCCGAAGACCGCGGTCCATCCGGTCGCGCGCGACGCCCGCCGCGACGTGAATCAGCAGGCGTTCCTGCTCGTGTGGGGTGAGCCGCATGGCCGGACCCTAAGAAAGATCGGTTTCAATGGCGTTTCCGCACGATGACGGCAGCGTTTCCGAACTTTCTGGCCCTCAGATCGATGATAGCGCGATCCGGCTCGTTCATTGATTGGGTGAAGTTTCGGTAATCGGCTATTAACCTTCCCGATTTTCCCGGGAAATCGCACTCGATCACCTTTGCGGCAGATGGGTCGGTGCGGGGGCCGTACTGGCAAGGAGGAAATGCATTGAGCTACGCATTCTTACGGACTGCCGCAGCCGCGGGCCTGGTGCTTGTTCTCGCGGCCTGTGGTGGTGAGGCGACCGAGAGCGCGACCGGTGGCGATGCCGCGAGCGGCAGCACCATCAAGGTCGGTCTGCTGCACTCGCTGAGCGGCACGATGGCCATCAGCGAGGTCACGGTCCGCGACGCCGAGCTGCTCGCGATCGAGGAGATCAACGCCGCGGGCGGCGTGCTCGGCAAGAAGCTCGAACCGGTGGTCGAGGACGGTGCCTCCGACTGGCCCACCTTCGCCGAGAAGGCGAACAAGCTGATCAGCCAGGACAAGGTCGCCACCGTCTTCGGCGGCTGGACCTCCGCCTCGCGTAAGGCGATGCTCCCGGTCTTCGAACGGCACAAGGCGCTGCTCTGGTATCCGGTTCAGTACGAGGGCCTGGAGTCGTCCCCGTACATCTTCTACACCGGCGCCACCACCAACCAGCAGATCATCCCGGGTCTGGACTACCTGAAGGAACAGGGCAAGACCAAGATCTTCCTGGTCGGCAGCGACTACGTCTTCCCGCGGACCGCCAACAAAATCATCAAGGCCTACGCCGCCGCCAACGGAATGACGGTCCTCGGTGAGGAATACACCCCGCTGGGCCACACCGAATACTCGACTTTGACCAACAAGGTCGTTCAGGCGAAGCCGGACGCGGTCTTCAACACGTTGAACGGCGACAGCAACGTGGCCTTCTTCAAGCAATTGAAGAGCGCCGGCGTGACCGCCGAATCGATGCCCGTGCTCTCCGTCTCGGTCGCGGAGGAGGAGGTCACCGGAATCGGCATCGACAACATCGTCGGCCACCCGGTGGCCTGGAACTACTACCAGACCACCGAGAACGCGGCGAACTCGAAGTTCGTCGCCGCCTTCAAGGCCAAGTACGGCGCCGCCAAGGTCACCTCCGACCCGATGGAGGCCGGCTACAACGCGGTCTACCTGTGGGCCGAGGCGGCCAAGAAGGCCGGCACCGTCGAGGTCGAGGCGGTCAAGAAGGCGTCCGGCGGCATCGCGCTGGAGCGTCCCGAGGGCCTGGTGACCATCGACGGCGAGACGCAGCACATGTACAAGACGGCCCGGATCGGGATCATCCAGCCCGACGGCCTGATCAAGGAGGTCTGGAACTCGGGTGAGCCGATCAAGCCCGACCCCTACCTGAAGACGTATCCGTGGGCCGGGAGCCTCGCCTCCTGACAACGCTTCCCGGGGCGCCGGCGCGGCGCCCCGGGACCGTACTTCCAGAAAGGGGGCAGGGTGGAGGGAATCCTCAACCAGCTGCCGATCGGGCTGTCGATCGCGGCGGTTCTGCTGCTCATCGCGCTCGGCCTGACGTTCACGTTCGGCCAGATGGGCGTGATCAACATGGCCCACGGCGAGTTCATCATGGCCGGGGCGTACACGGCCTATCTGCTGCAGGACTTCGCCGGCCGCAACGCGGTGCTGGTGGCGCTGCCGGTGGCGTTCGTGGTGGCCGGGCTGATGGGGCTGATCCTCGAACGGGCGGCGATCCGGCACTTCTACGGACGGCCGCTCGACACACTCCTGCTGACCTGGGGTGTCTCCCTCGTCCTGCAGCAGGTGGCACGTGACCTGTTCGGGGCGCCGAACGTGCAGGTGCTCTCGCCTACCTGGCTGCAGGGGACGTTCGGGCCGATGCCGTACAACCGGATGTTCATCCTGTTGCTCGCGGTCGGCTCGGTGGTGGGGATCTGGGTCTACATGAACCGGACCGCCCTCGGGCGGCGGATGCAGGCCGTGATGCAGAACCGGCAGCTCGCCGCGACCAGCGGGATCAACACCGGGCAGGTCGACCAGCTCACCTTCTTCATCGGATCCGGGCTCGCCGGGATCGCCGGCGTCGCGCTGACGCTGATCGGGCCGGTCGGGCCGACGCTCGGGACCTACTACATCGTCGACGCGTTCCTGGTGGTCGTCGCGGGCGGGCTCGGGCAGCTGCGCGGCGCGGTCATCGCGGCCGCGGCGCTGGGGCTGCTGAACTCGTACGCGGAGTTCTGGACCAACGCCAGCCTGGCCAAGGTCATCGTGTTCGCGGTGATCATCGCCTTCCTCCAGTTCCGGCCGCAGGGCCTGTTCGTTCTCCGATCTAGGGCGCTGACATGACAGCCACGCTCGAGAAGCCTCCCGTCACCGAGGCCCCCGTCAAGGAGCCGCGCGACTGGCGCGGGCCCGCCCTGTTCGCCGTGGTCGCGATCATCGGCCTGGTGGTCATGCCGCTGGTGCTGGAGCCGTTCCGGCTGGGGCTGCTGGCCAAATACCTCACGTACGCGATCGTCGCCCTCGGCATCGGCCTGGCCTGGGGCCAGGGCGGCATGCTGACCCTCGGGCAGGGGGTGTTCTTCGGCCTCGGCGGCTACGCGATGGGCATGCACCTCAAGCTCAACGACGCCGGGGACGGCCTGCCCGACTTCATGGTCTGGAGCGGCGTCGAGACGCTGCCCGCCCTGTGGGAGCCGTTCCGCAACCCGGTGTTCGCGATAGCCATGGTGGTGATCGTGCCCGGGGCGGTGGCCTGGCTGCTGGGCACGCTCGTGTTCCGGCAACGGGTGCGGGGCGCCTACTTCGCGATCCTGACCCAGGCCCTGGCCGCCGCGATGGTCATCCTGCTGGTCGGCCAGCAGGGGCTCACCGGCGGGACCAACGGCCTCACCAACTTCTTCGAGGTCTTCGGCCAGGACGTCGCGGCCGACTCGACCCAGCGCGGGCTCTACTTCACCGTGGCGATCGTGCTCGGGATCCTGTTCATCGCGGTCTGGCAGCTCCAGCGCTCCCGGTTCGGGCGGCTCCTTCTCGCGGTACGGGACGGCGAGGACCGGGTGCGGTTCCTCGGCTACAACCCGGCCACCGTGAAGACGATCACGTTCACCCTCTCGGCGGTCATGGCGGGCATCGCGGGGGCGCTGTTCGTGCCGATCGTCGGGATCATCTCGCCGGCGCTGCTGGGGGTCGTACCGTCACTCGAACTGGTGGTCGCGGTCGCGGTCGGCGGGCGGTTCGTGCTCGTCGGCGCGGTGCTCGGCGCGGTGCTGATGGGGTACGCCAAGACCTACTTCAGCGAGGAACTGCCCGACGCCTGGCTCTACCTCCAGGGCGCGCTGTTCATCCTGGTCATCGGTCTCGCGCCGAAGGGCATCGTCGGCATCATCTCGTCGGTGCGCGAGTCGGTCGCGGGCCGGAAGAAGGAGGTGGCGGCATGACGGCGCTGCTGGAGGTCCGCGACGTCTCGGTCGTCTTCGACGGGTTCCGGGCGCTCGACGGGGTGAACTTCACCGTCGACCACGGCGAACTCCGCTTCCTGATCGGCCCGAACGGCGCCGGGAAGACGACCCTGATCGACATCATCACCGGGCTGACCAAGCCGACCACGGGGACCGTGAGCTTCGACGGCACGGTCGTCAACGGCAAGCGGGAGCACCAGCGGGTGCGGCTCGGGATCGGGCGCACCTTCCAGACCTCGGTGGTCTTCGAGGAGCTGACCGTCCTGGAGAACCTCGACCTGGCCGCGTCGTTCCGCAAGCCGCTGGTCTCGCTGCTGACCCGGCGCAAGGGCGTGACGGAGAAGGTCGAGCAGGCGCTGGAGACGACTCAGCTCACCGATCTCGCGTCGCGCAAGGCGGGAGTGCTCTCGCACGGGCAGCGGCAGTGGCTGGAGATCGGCATGCTGATCGCCCAGGGTCCCCGGCTCCTGCTGCTGGACGAACCCGTCGCCGGCATGTCGTCGGAGGAGCGCGTCAGGACCGGCGACCTGCTGACCGAGATCGCCAAGGACCACACGGTCATCGTGATCGAGCACGACATGGACTTCCTCAGACGTTATGCCTCGACCGTTACCGTGCTTCACGAGGGAAAACTCCTGATAGAGGGCTCGGTGGACGAGGTGCGCGCCGATCCGCGGGTACAAGAGGTCTATCTGGGTCGCGCGCGCGAGGAGGCCGCACACGATGTTGTCGGTTGACAGTCTGGAGGCCGGCTACGGCCGTGCCCGGGTGCTCTTCGGCGTCGGCCTCACGGTCGAACCGGGGCAGCTCGTCTGCGTCATGGGGCGCAACGGGGTCGGCAAGACCACCCTGCTCAACACGATCATGGGCGTCATCCCGGCGACCGCCGGGACGGTCACCTTCGAAGACCGCGACGTCACGAAGATGAAGCCCCACGAGAGGGTCAAGCTCGGCATGGGGTACGTCCCCCAGGGCCACGAGACCTTCCCCCAGCTCAGCGTCCTCGGCAATCTGCTGGTGACGCTGGAGGCGTCCGGGAACCCGCAGTCGGCGCTCGATGAGGCGCTCGACGTGTTCCCCCGCCTCAAACCGCTGCTGAAACGCAAGGCAGGTTTCCTGTCCGGCGGTCAGCAGCAGCAACTCGCCATCGCACGGGCCCTGGTGACCAGGCCGAAGCTCCTGATCCTCGACGAGCCGACCGAGGGCATCCAGCCGTCGATCATCATCGAGATCGAGGAGTCGATCGAGGCGCTGCACGCGTCCGGGATCGCGGTCCTGCTCGTGGAGCAGTACCTGGACCTGGCCATGCGACTGGCCGATCGCTACGTGATCCTCGACGGAGGTCATGTCGTCCACGCAGGGACGGCCGCCGACCTCCAGGGAGAGGAGGCCCGCAAACTCCTGGCCGTCTGACCGTTCTTGACAGTTCTCAGTAACGGGCCAGCTCAAAGGCTGGAAGCGGGGTAGCGTCTAAGTCAGGACCCGTCGGGACTCTCCCGGACTTGGTGGCACAGTCCGGGCCGTCCCGACGGGTCCGTTTTTTTTCACCGGCCGGTCGCCTGCTCGCCGCGCAGCGTCAGCACGGTGCTGGTGACCATGGCGGCGGGTTCGCCGTCGGCCCGCAGGATCTCGCACGAGTCATGCGTGATCGTCCGCCCCCGGTGCGCGGGCCGGGCGGTGGCGACGAGACGACCGCTCCACACCGGCCGCAGGAACGCCGCCCGGATGTCGATGCCGGTGAACGTCTCGCCCGGCTCCATGAGCGTCGAGTGGGCGGTGCCGATGGCCGCGTCGGCCAGTTCGCGCCCGACGAGCACCTACCGGCGCTCACGAGCCTGCTACGCCGCCAGCGGCCTGCGGCTGGCCCTGACCAACCCTCGTACAGAGGAACTTCCGGAGATCCTCCGGGTCATACGCGGAGTTCCCACTCGTGCCACACGTCGAGGAACTCGTAGCCCAGCCGTTCGTTGATGGCGACCATCGGGCCGTTCGCCACCGCGTTCCAGGTGATCACCCGCTGGAGTTCCGGGCGGGCGCGCTTCAGCCAGGCCGTGTTGGCCTCCTTGACCCACATTCCGAGGCCGCGACCCCGGTGGGCGCGGATCACGGCGGTGTCGGTCTGCCGGGCCCAGCCGCCCGGCTCCACGGAGTCGGCGAACAGGCGGGTGAAGGCGGCAGGGGAGCCGTCGTCGGCACGGGCGATCACGGTGAAGACGTCTTGGCGGGTCTCGTCCCACGGGTCTTCCATCGCCTCGACGTCGGCGGGGGTCCAGCGTTCCTCGTTGACCGACAGGTCGTCGAGCGGCGCGTCGTTCATCGTCTCCAGGAACATGATCATTTCCGTGATCAGCGGCTCCGGAGTGCGGCCACGCAGGAACTCCAGCCGGTAGCCGGGGACCTCCCGCTCCGGCGGGGCGAAACGGGCGAGGTCAAGCACTCTCCGGGCCAGGGTGGCGACCTCTCGCATGCCCTTGGCCTGTGCGAAGGCCTCGCCGGGACCCGCCTCGACGACCTCGACGAGCAGCATCTCGCGGTTGGCGGCGCGGGCCCGTTCGGCGGCATGGGCCAGCAGGGCGCCGCCCACACCCCGCCGCCGGTGACCGGACGCCACCTGAAGGAACCGGATCAGCGCCAGGTGGGTGTTGTCGCGGTCGGGCAGGTGCAGCGTCACCCCGCCGATCACCCGGTCGTCGTCGATCGCGAGCCACGTCTCGGCGGGCATCGCGCGCCAGCCGCGTTCGGCGAGCAGGCGGAACAGGTGGGCGGGCAGCCGCGGACCGGGCGCCGCCCAGTCGGCCGCGAGCGCGTGGAATTCGGCCAGCCTGACGGGCTCGGCCGCGAAGTCGAGGGGGACGATGTCCATGGGCCCAGTCCACCCCCGTGACCGCTCGAAAGCGACCGGATTTACTGCTGGTAGCCCTCGACCTCGGAGACCGGGCGGGGCACCGCGCCGTCGGGGTTCTCCCCGATGCCGCGCCGGGCGCGACGCTGGCGGAGCAGGTCCCAGCACTGGTCGAGGGACTCTTCCAGGTTCTTGATGCGGCCGTGGTCGTCGGTGCCGGCCTCCCCGCTGGTGATGCGGGAGCGGAGCTGGTGCTCCTCGTCGATCAGTTCGCCGATGCGGCCGAGAATCTCGTTGTCCTGCATGATCCCCACTCTATTGCCGCTCTCGCGGAGGTCACTCCGGGGGCTCTGGTAGCCTCAAACCTATGCTGCGCGGGCTGCTCCTCCTTAGCCGCCGCGTCGAGGGCCTGTAACAGGCCGGCTCCCTCGTCGCGGTGCGAGTCATGCGCGTCGGCCACGTCCTGTGATGTGACCACTTACGAGGAGCCCCAGAAATGTACCCCCGGCAACAGCCCAGTCCCATGCCCTTCCGGCGCTACGCGCCGTTCACGCCGGTCGCCCTGCATGACCGCACCTGGCCCTCGAAGGTCATCGACCAGGCGCCCCGCTGGTGCGCGGTCGACCTGCGCGACGGGAACCAGGCGCTGATCGACCCGATGGACTCCACCCGCAAGCTGAAGATGTTCGAGCTGCTGGTGCAGATGGGCTACAAGGAGATCGAGGTCGGGTTCCCGGCCGCGTCCCAGACCGACTTCGACTTCGTCCGCAAGATCATCGAAGAGGGCCGCATCCCCGATGACGTCGTCATCCAGGTGCTGACCCAGGCGCGGCCCGAGTTGATCGAGCGCACCTACGAGTCGCTGCGGGGGGCCAAGCAGGCCATCGTGCACCTCTACAACTCCACGTCCACCCTGCAGCGCCGGGTCGTGTTCGGGCTGGAGAAGGAGGGCATCACCGCCATCGCGGTCGAGGGCGCCAAGCTGTGCAAGAAGCTGGCCGACGACATGGCGGGCGAGACCGAGATCTACTTCGAATACTCGCCGGAGTCCTACACGGGCACCGAGCTCGAATACGCCGTCGAGGTCTGCGACGCCGTCAACGACGTCTGGCAGCCGACCCCCGACCGCAAGGTGATCATCAACCTGCCGGCCACGGTCGAGATGGCCACGCCCAACGTCTACGCCGACTCGATCGAGTGGATGCACCGCAACCTGCGCTACCGCGACTCGATCGTGCTGTCGCTGCACCCCCACAACGACCGGGGCACCGCCGTGGCCGCCGCCGAGCTGGGCTACATGGCCGGGGCCGACCGGATCGAGGGCTGCCTGTTCGGCAACGGCGAGCGCACCGGCAACGTCTGCCTGGTGACCCTGGGGATGAACCTGTTCTCGCAGGGCATCGACCCCGAGGTCGACATCTCCGACATCGACGAAGTACGCCGGATCGTCGAATACTGCAACCAGCTGCCCGTCCACCCGCGTCACCCGTGGGGCGGCGAGCTCGTCTACACCGCGTTCTCCGGCTCCCACCAAGACGCGATCAAAAAGGGCTTCGACCACCTGGAGCGCGACGCCGCAGCGGCCGGGGTGCCGGTCGACGAGTTCACGTGGGCGGTGCCCTACCTGCCGATCGACCCGAAGGACATCGGCCGCACCTACGAGGCGGTCATCCGGGTCAACAGCCAGTCGGGCAAGGGCGGCGTGGCCTACATCATGAAGGCCGACCACCAGCTCGACCTGCCCCGCCGGCTGCAGATCGAGTTCTCCCGGGCCGTCCAGGCCCGCACCGACGCCCAGGGCGGCGAGGTCACCCCCGCGCAGATGTGGGAGGCGTTCACCGACGAATACCTCCCGAACCCGGCCAACCCGTGGGGCCGCGTCGGCCTGCTGGCCCACCGCAACTCCGCCGCCGTCGACGACAAGGACGCGATCAGCGTCGACGTCCGGCTGGAGGGCCAGATCCGGGAGATCCACGGCACCGGCAACGGCCCGATCTCGGCGTTCTGCGACGCGCTGGGCTCGCTGGGGATCGACGTGCGGGTCCTCGACTACACCGAGCACGCCATGTCCGGCGGCGCCGACGCCAAGGCGGCCTCCTACGTGGAGACCGAGATCGACGGCCAGGTCCTGTGGGGCGTCGGCATCGACGCCAACACCACGACCGCGTCGCTCAAGGCGATCATCTCGGCCGTGAACCGGGCGAACCGCTAAATCCGGATAAGCGCGGGGCCGCTCCGGTCCCGCGCTTTTTCTTTTCCGTTACGGCTCCGCCCACCACGGCACCGCCCGCCGCCCCGGGCCCGCGCCGCATCCGGCGCCGACCGGCCGCGTCAGGGCGTCGGCGTCACGAGTGATGCTTGTCCAGTGAAGCGTGCCGGGCTGAAATCCGGTGGGGGAGGCTCCAGGCCCAGGACCATCTCGGCGCAGATCCTGCCCACCGCCGGGGCGATGGCGAAGCCGTGGCCGCTGAATCCGGCCGCCACGTGGAGGCCCTCGGGGCCGGCCGGGCCGATCACCGGGGTCAGGTCGGGGGTGATGTCGTAGCAGGCCGCGTAGGACTGGGGGAAGACGACGTCGGGGAAGGCAGGGAACCTCGTCGTGAACTTGGCCGCCGCGCGTTCCAGTTCCACGTCGGTGGCCTTGTTGAGGTAGCCGTCGGGGGTGGTGAGTTCGGCGCCCGTGTGGGAGCCGATGAGCAGGCGGCCGTGGCGTTCGTGACGGACGTACTGCATGCCGACCAGGTCGGTGAAGGCCGGGACCGGGCCGACGGGGGCGCCGGGGGCGGCGATGACGATGGGTTCGCGGGTCGCGCCGATCGGGAGGGTCACGCCCACCTGGGCGGCCAGATCGGCGGTCCAGGCTCCGGCGGCGACGATCACGGTGCGGGCGCCGATGATGCGGCCGTCGACCAGACGTACACCCGAGATCCGGGTGGAGTCGCCCAGGAGGGCGGCGACCTTCGTGTGCTCCAGGATGCGGGCGCCGCCGCGCTGGGCCGCCTGGGCGAAGTGGCGGCAGGTCGCGACCGGGTCGCCGTGGCCGCCGCGTGGTTCGAAGGCGAAGGCGGCGAAGTCCTTGGTCTCCAGGCCCGGCCACAGGGCCGCGATGTCGTCGTGGGTGACCGCGGCGACGTCGACGCCCAGGCCCTGGCGCATGGCCACGTTGTCGCGCAGGGCGGACGCACCCTGCTCGCCGACGCCGACGATGTGGCCGGTCTGGTGGAAGCCCAGGCCGGGGTGGCGTTCGAAGAAGCGGGTGCCCTCCCAGGCCATCTCGGTCAGGGTGGCGCAGTCGTAGTGGCAGCGGACCAGGCCGCTCGATTTGGCGGTTCCGCCGGAGCCGGTGGTCCGGCGCTCCAGTACCAGCACGTCGCGCTGCCCTCGGGCGGTCAGCGCGGCGGCGATCGACAGGCCTTCCAGCCCGCCCCCAATGATCACCACTGCGTGGGAGCTCATGGCGGGAAGTGAACCCTTGCCACATTGCCCACATGTGGCCCGCCGGTTTCCGATGGGTAACCTTCGGCCATGAAGATCGCAATGATCGGTCTCGGGTCGATCGCGCGCAAGGCGTATCTGCCCGTGCTCAGCGCCATCGACGGGGCCGAGTTGGTGTTCTGCACCCGCGACCCGGCGACCCTGCTTGAGCTGGGCGACGCCTACCGGGTGCCCCGGCGGCACACGTCGGTGGCCGAGACGATCGCCGGGGGCGTGGACGCGGCGTTCGTGCACACCGCCACCGACGCCCATCCGGCGATCGTGACCGAGCTGCTGGAGGCCGGTGTGCCGGTCTTCGTGGACAAGCCGCTCGCCTACCGGCTGGACGACGCCGAACGCCTGGTCGAGCTGGCCCGCGAGCGCGGGGTCCCGCTCATGGTGGGCTTCAACCGGCGGTACGCGCCCGGCATCGTCCGGCTGAAGGACCTGCCGCGCGATCTGGTCATCCTGCAGAAGAACCGGCACACCCAGCCGGAGGACCCCCGCAGGATGGTGTTCGACGACTTCATCCACGTGGCCGACACGCTGCGGTTCCTGGCGCCGGGGGAGGTCACCGACGTCTCGGTGAGAATCCGCCTTCAGGGAAGCCTGCTGGAGCATGTCGTGCTCGAACTGTCCGGCGACGGGTTCACCGCCCTCGGGATGATGTCGCGGGTGAGCGGCCAGACCGAGGAGACCTGCGAGGTCATCGGGCGCGGCGAGAAGCACAAGGTGCTCGACCTCGGTGCGGAGATCGCCTTCACCGAGGCCGGCGAGCTGAGCGGGCGGCGTCCCGACTGGGTCTCGGTCGGGACGCAGCGTGGATTCTCCGGGGCCTGCCTCGCCTTCCTGACGGCGGTCGGCGAGGGCAGGCTGCTCGACGCGGGCGACGCGCTGGAGACGCACCGCCTGTGCGAGCGGATCCTCGACGAGGTCGATCGGTAGACGCGCGGCCCTGCGTCAGATGCTTCTCGACTGGCAGGCGTCGGCCACTCTGCCGACGGCGATCGCGTAGGCCGCCTGCCGCAGGGTCAGGCCCTGCTCGCGCGACAGCGCGGTGACCGCCCGGAAGGCGGGCTCCAGATGCGCGCGCAGCCGGGAGCCGAGATCGCCGACCGTCCATTCGCTGTGCGAGGCGATCGTGCCGCCGGCGTTCGCGAGAAGATCGGGGACGACCACACACCCCCGCCCGGTCAGCAGCGCGTCGGCCTCCGGGGTGATCGGGCCGTTGGCGGCCTCGACGACCATCGGGGCCCGGACCTCGGTGGCGTCGTGGGCGGTGATCGTGCCCTGCGTCAGAACGAGTACGTCGGCGTCGGCGTTCAGCGCGTCGCGCCTCACCACGAAGCCCGCCGCGCCGAGCGTGGTGACGATCGCGGTCGCGACCGCGCCTTCGCCGTGGACGGCCACGGTCCGCGTGTTGTCAGTGAGCAGGACCCGCACGCCGAGCGCGACGGCCTCGGTCAGGTCGGGCCGCTGCCGTTGGGTCGGGACCGGCATGTCCCGGCCGATCAGCGGCTGGATCTCGTGCGTGTAGCGGCGGGTGAGCCGCTCGAGTTCACGCTCGGACAGGCTGGCCGGGTCGACGGCGACGCCGCCCTTCGCGCCGCCGTAGGGCAGCCCGGCCAGGGCGCACTTCCAGGTCAGGCCCATGGCCAGGGCGGTGACCTCGTCGAGGTCGGTGCCGGGATGGAACCGCACACCGCCCTTCGCCGGGCCGCGGGACAGGTTGTGCTGGACCCGGTAGCCCTCGATCACGTCGATCCGGCCGTCTTCGCGGCGGACCGGGACCGAGACGGTCAGAGAGCGGCGGGGTGTGGCGAGCAGGTGGTGCAGGCCCTCGTCGAGGGCGAGAAACCGGGCGGCCTCGGCGAGGTGGTGCTGGGCCGAGGCCAGCGGTTTTGCCGACGACACTGTCGGGATTTCCGTGACGGTCATAGGTGGTGCCTCTCGGATTGATCATCCGTCGCCGTTGACGGGTGATGTCCACCATTGTCCAGAGATTCGATCACGGCGATGTCCCATTTACGGGCTTGTCGCCGTTGTTTCGCGGAACGTGGTTCCACTATCGCACCACTGATGTCACCGGCCGTGAACGGGGTGTTACAAGCCGAGGTATCTCGCCAGCGACCGCATTCCGTGGTCGAAGAACTCGCGGCGGTGCGTGATCGTGTTGTCGAACTGGCCGAACAGTTCGAAGCTGATCGCGCCGAACAGGGCCGTCCAGGCGGTGACCGCGCGGGTGACGGCGTCGTCGGAGACGCCGGGCATGACGGCCCGGATCGCCTCGATGTCCGGGCTGATCACGGCCGGTGGTGGCGGGGCGAGGTCGGGCGGGGTGGGCCGGGCGTCGGCGATGATCCGGCCGCAGACGAGGGTCGTGCGCAGGGCGGGCCCGACGGTGTCGGGAGGCGCCTGGTAGCCGGGCACGGGGGAGCCGTAGAGCAGGGCGTATTCGTGCGGGCGGGCCACGGCGAAGTCGCGGACGGCATGGCATAGGGCCAGCCAGCGGTCGGCGGGGGCGTCGGTGTCTTTCTGGGAGGCCTCGGCCGCCTCGCCCAGCGCGGTGTAGCCGTCGATGATCAAGGCGGTGAGCAGGTCGTCCTTGGTCGGGAAGTAGCGGTGGATGGCTGAGGATGCCATGCCCATCTCGCGCGCGATCGCCCGGAGCGACAGGCCCGCGGCGCTCTCTCTGGCCAGGTGGGCGCGGGCGATGTCGGTGATCTCCCGGACCATCTCCGCTCTGACGCGTTCCCGTGCGGTTCGTGCTGCGCTCATTTCCGCAGCTTAACAGAGCGGCGTACAGAAAAGAGAGCAGTGCTCTTGACGAGCGGCGCTCTCAAGAGAGAGCATTGCTCTCAGAAGAGAGAAGGAGTCTGAAAATGAGCGACCTGCACACCGACTTCGCGATGAAGGGCCGCATCGACGAGCGCGCCCCGGTCCGCAACACCTCGTCGATCGAGATCGACGCGCCGGCCGCGGAGGTCTGGGCGCTGCTGTTCGACCTGCGGGGCTGGGAGCGCTGGTGGCCCGAGCACAAGGTGCTCGAACTCGGCGAGATCGCCCCCGGCGAGGGGTACCGCTGGCGGCTGGGCGGCGTGAAGATCAGCAGCCGGTTCGCCGTGGTGACCGAGGGCCGCGAGCTGACCTGGAGCGGGGTGGTGCTCGGCGTCTACAAGGCCGTCGACCGCAACCTCGTCGAGCCGCTGCCCGACGGGCGCACCCGCGTGACCATCTCCGAATCGCTGGCCGGACCGCTGGCCGCGCTGCTCTACCCGGCCGCGAAGCTGCGCGTCGGCCATGAACGTTTCCTGAGCGCGATCAAGAAAGAGGCGGAGAAATGAGACACGTCATCATCGGGGCCGGCCAGGTCGGCGGCCAGCTCGCCGAATTGCTGCACGCGCTGGGGCACCAGGTCGTCCAGATCTCCCGGTCGGGCCGCGGCGCCCCCGGCGTCGAGAAGATCGCGCTGGACGCGTCCGACGCCGAAGCCCTGGTCAGGGCCGCCGACGGCGCCGACGTCATCTACAACTGCGTCAACCCGCCCTACCACCGCTGGCCGATCGACTGGCCGCCGATGCACGCCGCGATGATCCGCGCCGCGCAGGAGTCGGGCGCCGTGCTGGTGATCCTGGGGAATCTGTACGCCTACGGCCCCGTCACCGGCCCCATGACCGAAGACCTCCCGCTGGCCGCCACCCACGTCAAGGGCCGGGTCAGGGCCGAGATGTGGGAGCAGGCCCTGGCCGCCGGGATCCGCACCACCGAGATCCGCGGCTCCGACTACTTCGGCCCGGGGTCGACCGGCGAGGCCTACCTGACCATGCAGGTCATCCGGCCCGCCGCCGAGAACCGGCCGGTCGTCGTGCTGTCCGACCCCGACGTGCCGCACTCCTGGACCTACCTGCCCGACGTCGCCCGCGCCCTGGCCGTCGCGGGCACCGACGAGCGGGCCTGGGGGCGGCCCTGGCACGTCCCGACGTCGGCCCCGCTGACCTTCCGGGAGGTCGCCGAACGCGTCGCGCTGCTGACCGGCGGCCGGAAGCCGAGGATCGTGAAGGTGCCCAGAGCGGCGTTCCACGCCCTGGGCTGGACCTCGCCGAAGATGAAGGGGCTGCGGGAGACGCTTTACCAGTTCGAGGCCCCGTTCGTGCTCGACTCCACCGATTTCGAGAAGACGTTCGGCCTGTCTCCGACCCCTGTCGACGAGGCCCTGGTGGCGTCCATCGTGAGATAGCCGGTATGACTAGGTGCGTGGCACAACTAGTGATCGGGCCCCTCCTCCGCCACGTCGACGCGTCCACCGCGTCCATATGGGTGGAGACCAGCGACCCCTGCGCGGTCACCATCACCGCGGGCACCGAGCAGACGACAGAGCGCACTTTCACGGTGCACGGGCACCACTACGCGATCGTGGACGTGCCCGTGACCGAACCCGTCCCCTATGAGATATGCCTCGACGACGAGGCGGTGTGGCCGCTGGACACGATGGACCCCAGCGTCATCCGTCCCGTCGCCCGACTGAACAAGGTCGTCTTCGGATCGTGCCGGACCAGCGTCCCCAATGACGCGGCCCACACCTTCTCCCACGGCGTCGACACCCTCTTCGCCTTCGGGCACGCCCTGACCGTCCACGACGACCTGCCCGACCTGCTGATCATGCTGGGCGACCAGGTCTACGCCGACGAGCCGTCGGGCGAGATGCTCGACTACATCAAGGAGCGCCGGGGCGACCAGGAACCCCTGCGCGAGATCGCCGACTTCGAGGAGTACGCCGAGCTCTACCGCCAGGCCTGGAACGACCCGGAGATCCGGTGGCTGCTGTCGACCGTGCCGACCGCCATGATCTTCGACGACCACGACCTGCGCGACGACTGGAACACCTCCAAAGACTGGCGCGCCAAGATGGCGAAGGTGCCGTGGTGGCCGCGCCGGGTCGTGGCTGGGCTCGGCGCCTACTGGGTCTACCAGCACCTGGGCAACCTGTCTCCGGCCGAACGCGCCGTCGACGAGGTCTACACCAAGCTCAAGGCGGGTGAGGGCGACGGCGCGGCGGTCCTCGACGCGTTCGCCGAGCAGGCCGACGCCGATCCGACGACCAGCCGGTGGAGCTACGCCCGCGACTTCGGCGACACCCGGCTGATCATGCTCGACTCGCGGTGCGCCCGGCACCTGGAGCCCCGCAACCGGTCGATACTCGACGCGACCGAGTGGGCCTGGCTGGAGGAGACGATGATCGACCCGCCCGAGCGGGTGCTGATCGGCTCGTCGGTGCCGATCCTGCTCCCGGCCGGGATTCATCACATCGAGACCTGGAACGAGGCCCTGTGCGACGGGGCCTGGGGCAAGACGGTGGCCCGATACGCCGAGAAGATCCGGCAGGGCGTCGACCTGGAGCACTGGGCGGCCTTCCGGCGCTCCTTCGACCGCCTGCTGAAGATGCTGGCCGCCTCGGGCACCACGGTCATGCTGATGTCGGGCGACGTGCACTACTCCTACGTCGCCCGGGTCAAGGGGCTGCCGATCTACCAGCTCGTCTGCTCGCCGATCCGCAACCCGCTCAGCCGCACCCTGCGCCTGGCCAACGTCATCGCCCAGTTCGGCGTGGCCACGCTGGTCGGCGGCCTGATCGCCCGGACGGCGAAACTACCGAAGCCGCCGGTGAAGTGGCGCATCACCGACGGCCCCTGGTTCCCCAACGCGCTGGCCACCCTCACTCAGGAGGACGGCAAGCACGTGGTCCGGTGGGAGACGCCGACCGTCCTCGACGACCCACCGAAACTCAAGGAGGTCTCCCGGGTGGAGCTCACGCCGATTCGCTGAGCGCCGGTCCGGTGAGCACGGCCTCCAGTTGCTCCAGCGCCCACTCGATCTCGGCTGCCTCGACCACCAGGGGCGGGGCCAGCCGGATCGTGCTCCCGTGGGTGTCCTTGGCCAGCACGCCCCGCGTCATCAGGGCCTCGCAGATCCGCCGGCCGGAGGCCAGCGACGGGTCGATGTCGACCCCCGCCCACAGGCCCCGGCCGCGTACGGCGGTGACCCCGGGCAGCGCCCGCAGGCCGCCGAACAGGACCGGCTCCAGCTCGCGGGCGCGGGCCTGGTACTCCCCGCTCTTCAGCAGGTTGACCACGGTCTCGCCGACCGCGCAGGCCAGCGGGTTGCCGCCGAACGTCGAACCGTGCTGGCCGGGCTTGATCACACCCAGCACGCCGGCGTCCGCGGCGACGGCCGACACCGGCACGATCCCGCCGCCGAGCGCCTTGCCGAGCACGTACATGTCCGGGACGACGTTCTCGTGGTCACTGGCGAAGGTCTCGCCGGTGCGGCCCAGGCCTGACTGGATCTCGTCGGCGATCATCAGGATGCCGCGCTCGGTGCACAGGTCGCGCACCTGGCGCAGGTAGCCGTCCGGCGGCACCAGGACCCCGGCCTCGCCCTGGATGGGCTCCAGCAGCACGGCGACGGTGTTCTCGTCGATCGCGTCGGCGATGGCCTCGGCGGAGCCGTACTTCACGATCCGGAACCCGGGCGTGTACGGGCCGAAGCCGTCGTGCGCGTCGGGGTCGGTGCTGAAGCTGATGATCGTGGTGGTGCGGCCGTGGAAGTTGTCCTCCATCACGACGATGTTGGGGTCGGTGATCCCCTTCACGTCGCGGCCCCACTTGCGGGCGACCTTGATCGCCGTCTCCACGGCCTCGGCGCCGGTGTTCATCGGCAGGATCATGTCCTTGCCGCACAGCTCGGCCAGCCCGGCCGCGAACGCGGGGAACCGGTCGTTGAAGAACGCGCGGCTCGTCAGGGTGACCCGGTCGAGCTGGGCGTGGGCCGCCGCGAGGATCACGGGGTTGCCGTGGCCGAAGTTCAGCGACGAATATCCGGCCAGGCAGTCGAGGTAACGCCTGCCGTCGACGTCGGTGACCCAGGCGCCCTCGGCCGAGGCGATCACCACCGGCAGCGGGTGGTAGTTGTGCGCGCTGCGGCTCTCGGCCAGCTCGATCATCTCTCGCGTGTTCAAAGGCGGATCTCCAGAGTGCAGCACTTGGGGCCGCCGCCGGCCTTGCGCAGTTCCGACAGGTCGACCGGGATGACCGAGTAACCGCCCCGCGCCAGTTCGGCGCTGAGCCCGGTGGCCTCGGCGTTGATGATCACATTCTTGCCGTCGGAGACCGCGTTGAGCCCCAGCACGAGCGCGTCCTCCTCCGAGGCGATGATCGCGTCGGGGAACATCCGCCGCAGCACCCGCAGGCTGCCCTCGGAGAAGGCGCCCGGGTAGTAGGCGACGTTACGCCCGTCGAGCGCGAACAGCGCGGTGTCGAGGTGGTAGAAACGAGGGTCGACCAGCCGCAGCGTGATCACCGGGCGGCCCAGGAACTCCTGCGCCTCCATATGGGCGGCCACGTCGGTCCGGAAGCCGGTGCCGGCCAGGATCACCTCGTCGAGCGTGAGGAAGTCGCCCTCGCCCTCGTTGGTGAAGTTCGCCTCCTTGACCGGCAGGCCCAGCTCGGCGAACCACTTGGCGTAAGCGGGCCCCTCGTCGGCCCGCTCGGCGTGCGCGAACCTGGCGCCGTAGACCTGCGCGTCGACCACGAGGGCGCCGTTGGCGGCGAACACCATGTCGGGCAGCCCGTCGATCGGATCGATCACGCTCACCCGGTGGCCCTGCGACTCATAAGCGGCCTTCAGGCTGTCCCACTGCTCAAGGGCCTTCTCGGCGCTGGCGCCGGCGACCGGGTCCATCCACGGGTTGATGGAGTAGGTGACGGCGAAGAATTCCGGGCGGCACATAAGGAAATGACGCGGCGTGGCCACCCGCTCGCGGGCGGTGGTCGTCGTCTCGTAAGTGGATGCGTTCACGCACGTCTCCGACGGTGAGCTGGGGTAGTGCTCTCAGACTAGGAAGCGGCGGCCCCTGCTCCAATGCGGCGACATTGCGTCCATAACGAGGTCTCTTGCGTTGTTGGGCCCGTTGGCGGTGATTTGTTGCTCAGGTGATCAAACGGGTGAGGACGATCGCGCTTTTGGTCCTGGTCACGAAGGGCTCGGCCGCGATGCGCTCGATGACCTGCTCGACGTGCCGGACGTCGGTGGCGCGGATGTGCAGCAGCGCGTCGGCCTCGCCGGTCACGGTGCAGGCGCTGACCACTTCGGGGTGCCGGGAGACGGCCAGGCCGATCTCGGCGGGGGAGGTCTTGCCCCGGCAGAACAGTTCGACGTAGGCCTCGGTGGTCCAGCCGAGGGCGGAGGGTTCGACGCGGGCGGAGAATCCGGTGATGGCCCCCTGCTGGACCAGTCGGTCGACCCGCCTTTTCACCGCAGGGGCCGACAGGCCGACCTGTCCGCCGATCTCCGCATATGTCGACCGGGCGTCGTCTACGAGGGCCCCGATGATCGCCCGGTCTAGCTCGTCCAACTTCACGAGCATCTGTATACCGCCTGGCGGTGCCCGCTCACCGGGCGGGACGCGCCCGCGCGAAGTCGGGTGCGGCGCGGTCGAGCAGGTCGAAGGCTCTGACCACTTCCCTTCTGAGGTCGGGCAGGATCGTTTCGGGGGTCTCGCCGGCCGTGCGGCGGGCGTAGTAGGACGAGGCCGTGATGCGGACCACGGCGCAGGTGACGGCGGCGATGATCCGGGGCGTGATGTCGCCGGGTTCGGTGCCGGCCTCGTCGGCCAGGACCTCGGCGAGGATCTGCTCTCTTCGCTCGTGGAGTTCCCGGGTGCGGGAGAGCAGTGACGGCGAGTCGTTGATCATCTTCGCGACGAGCTCGCTGCCCTCGGAGGTGCCGTAACGCCAGTCGCCGGTGTCGACGGCGTCGAGGAGGTCACGGCGGATCGCGTCGACGGCCGACTCGCCCGGGTTCCGGTTCCGGACCACGACGGCGAGGAGCTGCTCTGCCTCGTCCATGCGGTCGAGGCAGAGGTCCTCCTTGGTCTTGAAGTAGTTGAAGACCGTGTTGACCGACACGTCGGCGACCCTGGCGACCTCGGCGACGGTGACGTTGTCGAAGCCGTGGTGCAGGAACAGGCCGGTCGCGATGTCCGAAATCCTGAGCCGGGTCTCCCGCTTCTTGCGCTCACGGAGGGTCTCCATGCCGGGAATCCTACCAAACTTGTAGTGACACCAAATTTGGGGTTACTCTAAAAATATGATCGAAGCGAGAGCGCTGAGAAGGACCTTCAAGGGTGTGGAGGCGGTGCGGGGCATCGACCTCGACGTCCACGAAAGAGAGATCGTCGGGTTCCTGGGGCCGAACGGGGCCGGGAAGACGACCACGTTGCGGATGCTGACCACCCTCCTCAAGCCGACGTCAGGCACCGCCACCGTGGCGGGGCACGACCTCGTCTCCGACCCCTCGGGGGTCCGCAAATCCATCGGGTACGTCGCCCAGGGCGGGATGTTCACGCCCCTGTCGCTCATCGGCGCGGAGTTGCGGTTGCAGGCCCGCCTCTACGGACACTCCGCCCGGGAGGCCCGGCGGCGGGTGGGGGAGGTGCTGGAGCGGGTCGACCTGGCCGGGTTCGAGAACCGTTCGCCCGCCTCGCTGTCGGGCGGGCAGGCGCGGCGGGCCGACCTGGCGCTGGGGCTGGTGCACACGCCGCGGGTGCTGTTCCTCGACGAACCCACCAACGGGCTCGACCCCCGGGCGCGGGCCGAATTGTGGTCCTACATCCGCGGGCTGAAGACCACGATCTTCCTCAGCACCCACTATCTCGACGAGGCCGACGCGCTGTGCGACCGGGTGCTGATCATCGACGGCGGCCGGATCGTGGCGTCGGGGTCACCGGCCGAACTCAAGCGCGACCATGCGGTGGGAACCCTCGACGAGGTGTTCCTGACGGTGACGGGGCGGCCGATGGAACAGGTCGCGGCTTGACCGGGAAATGGTCAGCGGATTTGTGCGGAAGTAGGTTTTCGGATTTCTCCGGACGCCTTCGTCGGAGGGGTGCCGGCGGTCAAACGATCAACGGCGGGAAACGCCCCCCAATTTCGGCTGACTCGAAGGAGGTCATCGGATGACTGCGTTTGTTGTGGCGGCGCATTATCTCCGCGAAACGTACCGACACAAGTTTGTTATCTTTTTCGGTGTCGTTCAGCCCGCGCTCTATCTGGTCTTCTTCGGGCCGGTGTTCACCGGCGCCGGGATCGGCGACTGGGACGTGCTCGTCCCCGGGCTGCTGATGCAACTCGCGCTGCTGACCTGCGGGCTCACCGGATTCAACATCGTGTTCGACCACCGGTTCGGGGTCCTCGAACGGCTCCGGGTCACGCCGGCCAGCCGGTTCGCGCTGCTCGTGGGCCGGGTCATGAAGGACGCCGTGCTGCTGCTGGTGCAGGCGGTCATCCTGCTCGTGCTGGCCGCCGCCTTCGGGCTGCGGGCGTCGCTGCCGGGCATGGTCGCCGGGCTCGTGCTGGTGGTGGCGATGGCGCTGGGGCTGGCGGCCCTGTCGTACGCGGCGGCTCTGACGTTGGGAGACGAGCTGTTCGCGCCGGTCGTCGGCACTGCGGTGGTGCCGCTCCTGCTGCTGTCGGGAGCGCTGCTCCCGATGGGTGGAGCTCCAACTTGGCTGGACGTCGCCTCGCAGGCCACCCCGTTCCGGCACGTCGTGGATGCGTTGAGGGCGCTGTTCGCCGGCTCGGTGGAGGGCCTCGGGTGGGCGGTCGTCGGGGTGGGGCTGTTCCTCGCGGTCGCGCTTCCGCTGGCGACCCGGGTGTTCAACCGGGAGAACGCCTAGCCCATCAGGTGATCGAACCGCCCCGACTTGATTTCGGTCAGCATCGCGGTCAGCGCCTCGGCGCCGAAGACCAGGGCCGGGCCCTCCGGGTCACGCGAGTTGCGCAGCGCCGTGGTGCCGTCGGGCAGGCGGGCGAACTCCACACAGCTGCCGTTCGGGTTGCTGTGACTGCTCTTCACCCAGTCTGCATGCCGCAGCTGACCTGAATTCGGGACGTATCCCATCGCGCCTCCCATGTGTTGAGAGGGCCACCCTATTGGGTCATCTGCACGTGCATCGGAGATTACAGCGAGGCTCTGATCTCCATCAGCAGATCGCGGGTCTGGCGGGCCTGGTGGGCCTCCACGCACAGGCTGTTCATGACCTGCATGTAGCGGTCGACCTCATCCAGTTTCTCCAGGTAGAGGGCACTGGTGAGCTGCTCGAGGTAGACCACGTCGGGCAGTTCGCGCTCGTCGAAGCGCAGGATCGTGAACGGGCCGCCGGCGGCCGCGTGGCCACCCCGGTCGAACGGCACGATCTGCAGCGTGACGTGCGGGTGGTCGGTCATCTCCAGCAGGTGGTCGATCTGGGCCTTCATGACCGCGCGCCCGCCGAGCGGGCGGCGCAGGGCGGCCTCGTCGATGACGGTCCAGAGCTTCACCGCGTCGCCGCCCTGGAGGCGGGCCTGCCGGGTCATCCGGAGCGCGACCCGGCGGTCGATCTCCTCGTCGGGGGCGCCGCCGTTGCCGAGCAGGATGACGGCGCGGGCGTAGTCGGGGGTCTGCAGGAGGCCGTGGACGAACTGGACCTCATAGGCCCTGATCACCGACGCGGCCTCTTCCAGGCCGACGTACATCTCGAACCAGGAGGGGAGCAGGTCGCTGTACTTGTGCCACCAGCCCGGCGAGTTGGCCTGCCGGGCCAGGGCGATCATCGCGTCGCGGTCGGCCGAGTTGGTGACGCCGTAGAGGGTGAGCAGGTCGGCGACGTCGCGCTCCTTGAAGCTGACCCGGCCGAGCTCCAGGCGGCTGATCTTCGCGTGGGAGGCCCGGATGACGTGCCCGGCGTCTTCGGGGGAGATGCCCTTGGCCCGTCGCAGCCGCCGGAGCTGGGCGCCCAGCAGGATGCGGAGCACCGTGGGACCACCACGGGAGTACGACAGTACGCCGGCGGCGGGATCCGGATCAGCGGTCACGACAGTCTCCAGCACGAGTCAGCACGAGTAGGGCATTTCCTTAGCCAGTGCATCATTGTCGCATCAGCGGCTCTTGGCAAACAGTCACCATTCATAGGAAAACACCAAGAGCCGCCATTGCACGTGCATATGAGATTATTTGTGGATTAGTGCAGATTCCTTGTGAACCGACGTGGCGGGTAGCGCGTCGTGGTGTTTCACCTCGGGCAGCAGCCGGTCGAGCCAGCCCGGCAGCCACCAGTTGGCCCGCCCGAGCAGCGCCATCGTGGCCGGGACCAGCACCAGCCGGACCAGCGTCGCGTCGATCAGCACCGCCACCGCCATGCCCACGCCGGTCGTCTTCACGGTGACGTCAGGGTCGAGCGCGAAGCCGACGAACACCGCCACCATGATCGCGGCGGCGCTGGAGATGACCCGGCCGGTCGAGGACAGGCCGCGGATCACGCTGCCCTTGGCGTCGCCGGTGGCCAGGTAGTCCTCCCGGACCCGGGAGAGCAGGAACACCTCGTAGTCCATCGACAGGCCGAACAGCACGGCGAACATCAGGATCGGCACCCAGCTCGACACCGAGGCGCCGTGCGGCAGACCGACCAGGGCGGCCCCGGCATCGGTCTGGAACACCACAGTGATCACGCCGTACGCCGCCGCGACCGACAGCAGGTTCATCACCGCGGCCTTGAGGGCGACGACGGGGGCCCTGAACATCACGGTCAGCAGGAGCAGCGACAGGACCACCACGAACGCGACCACGACCCAGAGGCGTTCGGCCAGCCGGTCGGAGATGTCGCCGAAGACCGCGACCACTCCGGTGACCATGACGCCGTCGGGGAGGGTGGCGCGCAGATGACGTACGAGATCGGTGGTCCTCTCGTCCTGCGGCCCGGTCGTGGGCTCGACGGTGATCACGGCGGCCTCGCCCTGAGTGATCGGCGGCGCCACGGCCTTGATCCCCTCGGCATCGCGCAGTTGTGAGCCGACGGTGTTGGTGAGGGAGGCGTTCATCGCCAGCACGATCGGGCCGTTGGCCCCCGGACCGAACTCCTCGGCGACCAGGTCGTAGGCGACGCGGGTGGTCTTGCTCTCGGGCTGGGTGCCGGCGTCCTGCGGCCAGGTGCGCATGCCCAGCATCGGCGCGGCCAGCGCCAGCAGCACCACGATCGCGACCAGCGCCGACCGCTTCGGGCGGTTGCCCACCCACTCGGCCCAACGGGCGGTGCGCGTGGTCTTGCGTGAGGGAGGCTGGACCAGGCCCAGGCGCTCCCTGCGGGGGAGCACCCGGCGGCCCGCCAGGCCCAGCATCGCCGGGACCAGCGTGATCGAGGCGATCATGACCGCGCCGACGGTGGCGAAGGTGGCGTACGCGAACGAGGCGTAGACCGGCAGCGTGGACAGGTTCAGCCCGAACAGCGAGACCAGCACGGTCAGGCCCGCCATCAGCACCGAGGTCCCAGCGGTCGCGGTCGCGTGGGCCGCCGCCTCCTTCGGCGACAGGCCCGCCCGCAGCGCCTCGACGTGCCGGCTGACCAGGAACAGGGCGTAGTCGATGCCGACCCCGAGGCCGACCATCGTGGCGATCGTCGGGGCGATCGTGGAGATCTCGATCAGCCCGGCCAGCAGGGTGACGATCGCGGTGCCGACGCCCAGGCCCATCATCGCGACCAGGAGCGGCAGCCCGGCCGCGACCAGCGAGCCCAGCCCGACGAGCAGGATGATCAGAGCGGCCACGATGCCGGCGGCCTCGGCGACGCCGCTCGGCACCGAGACGTTCTCCGGCATCTCACCGCCGAACGCGACGGTGTAACCGGCGTCCTTCGCGGGGGCGGCGGCCTCGGTGAGCGCGTCCACGCCCTCGGAGCCCTGGAAGTCGGTGACCGGGACGCGGTAGCCGATCTCGATGAGCGCGGTGTCGCCGTCGGCCGAGATGTGCGGTGGGGCGACCCGGGAGACGTGGGGCATCGCGGTGAGCCGGCCGGTCAGGGTGGCGAGCAGGTCCTGCGGCACCTTCTCCGTGCCGTGGACGACCACCCGCGAGCCGGCCCCGGCCATGTCGGGGAAGTGCTCCTCCAGGAAGTCCTTGCCCGCCTGGGAGGGGACGCCGGGGACGTCGTAGTTGTCGTGGGGGGTGCCGCCCGCCGCCAGCGACAGGCCGGTCACCGCGACGAGCGCGACCAGCCAGGCGGCGAGAGTGCGCCACGGGTGGGCGGCGGCCGCGCCACCGAGGCGGCCGAGCAAGCGTGACATGGGGGATCGTCCTCTCCTGAAGCTCCATTTCTGCCTGTCCAGAGTCGGCCGGACCGCTTGGCCGCCTCTTGGGGCGGGCTTGGAGAGAGGACGTTCCTAACCTGCGGGCAGGGCCGCCAGGGCTTTCTCCGCGTCGGCGGCCCAGATCGGGGCGCCCCAGAACCGGGCCCTGTCGATGGCGTGCCGATAGTGTCCGGCGGCCTCGTCGAGGTCGCCGAGCCGGACCGCCAGGTCGCCGAGGATGTGGGCGACCGGGCGCAGCGTGACCGACATCGAGGCCGCGCCCGGCAGGATGTCGCGCAGCGGGAGCAGCAGCTCGCGGATGTCGCGCACCTGCTCCGGCGTGCCGACCCGGGCCACCGCGAGACCGCGCAGGCCCAGGTAGAGGGAGTAGTAGAAGTCGACCCTGATGACGCCGAGCTGGTGTCGGATGTCGGCGGCCTCCTTCATCCGGCCCTCCCGGCTGAGCGCCAGCGACAGCAGGTCGGCGACGATCGCGCCGTACTGCTCGTAGAGGACGTAGGCGACGTCGGCGTACTCGCCGTGGCGGTCCTGGCTGACCCGCAGGGAGAACAGGGCCAGCGCGTGCGCGCCTTCGGCGTTGGGGGAGCCCTTCCTGGCCAGCAGGCTGAAGGAGGCGGCGTAGGCGGCCTCGGCGGCCTCCAGGTCGCCCGCGACGTGAGCCAGGGTCGCGTAGGCGACGTTGACGACCTCGCGGGCCTCGATCATCTGGTACGCGGTGGCGATGTCCCCGGCCGACTTGAGGTGGCGGTGCACGCCCGGCAGGTCGGCGAGGATCCAGCAGGCACGGGCGGAGATGAACTCGGCGTACCACCGGTAGGCGACCATGTCGTCGCGGTGGCGGCTGACCTCCGACAGCTGCGCGGCCAGGTCGTGGACCCGCTGCGGCTCGAGCTCGAAGGGGGTCTCCTTCAGCTGCACGGTCAGGCTGAGCGCCTGCACCGCGGGGTCGCCGAGCGTGGCGGCCAGCGCGGTGAGTTCCTCGGCGGCCTCGGCGGCGCGCGGGTCGCCCTCGTTCTCCAGTTCCGCCACGACCATCTCCAGCAACCGGCTGCGGGTCACCGGCTCCAGGTCGTCGCGCCGCAGCAGGCCCCGGATCATGCCGACCACCCGCTCGTCGACGTAGGCGTAGGGGCGGATCAGCCACGGGGTGGCCTCGGTCCAGCAGGAGAACGCGGCGATCAGCAGGTCGTCGCGCCCGGCCGCCTGGGCGACGTCGGCGGCGCGCTGGCGGGTCTCCCTGGCCGGGCCGACCGCGCCGCCCAGCACCTGGACCCGGATGAGCGCGCTCAGCAGTTCGACCAGCCGGGCGTCCCGGTCGCCGATCGACTGGGCGGGCAACCGCTCGAACGCCGTCAGGGCCTGCTCGTAGAGTTCGATGGCGGTGTCGTAGGCGTACCGCCGGGTGGCCAGTTCGGCGGCCTTGACCGAGTAGGCGACCGCGCGTTCGGCGGTGGCCGAGGTGCCCGCGCGGGCGTAGTGGTGGGCCAGCGCGGCGTGGTCGTCGGGGTGCAGGGCGGCCAGGGCGTCGGCGACGCGGGCGTGCATACGGGTGAGCCGCACCTGTGACAGGTCGTGGTAGAGGGTGTCGCGGACCAGCGCGTGGGTGAACCGCACCCGGCCCGGCGACGGCTCGGTGAGCAGGCCGGTCAGCACGCCCGCCTCCAGGGCGTCGAGCACGCCGTCCTCGTCGGCGTCGGCGGCGCCCACCAGCACCTCGACCTGGGCCTCCCGGCCGACGGCGGCGGCGAGCCGGAGCACGGTGACGGCCGGGGCGGGCAGCCGGGCCAGCCGGCGGCGCAGTACGTCGCGCACCCCCTCGGGGACGCTCCTGGCCACGCCCGCCAGGCTGCCCTCGGAGGCCAGGAGGCGGGCGCTCTCCCGTACGTAGAAGGGGTTTCCGCCGGTGCGCTCCGCGATCCAGGCGACCGTCCCGGCCTCGACCTCGCGTCCGCAGACCGAGGTGACCAGGCGTTCGACGTCGCCTTCGGACAGGCCGTCGAGGTGGAGCCGGGTGGGGGAGCGGGCGGCGAGGGCGGCCAGCGCGTCTTCCTGGGCGTCGGTCACGTCGGAGGGCCGGAAGGCGGCCACCAGCAGCACCCGCGCGTTCGTCAGCTCCTCGGCCACCGCGACCAGCAGGCCGAGCGTCTCGGTGTCGGCCCGGTGGAGGTCGTCGAGCACGATCGCCAGCGCCCGGCCCTGGGTGACGGCGCGCAGCCAGGCACAGGCGGCGCGGTGCATGCGGAACCGGCCGGTGGCGGCGTTGTCGGCGTCCGGGCGCGCGTCGCCGAGCAGCGGGGCGAGGGCCTCGGCGTGCTCGTTCAGCGGGGTGATCTCGGTCAGCGGCGCGAGCGCCTCGATCCAGGCCCAGGCGGGC
Source organism: Herbidospora mongoliensis (assembly GCF_001570545.1). Classification (GTDB taxonomy): domain Bacteria; phylum Actinomycetota; class Actinomycetes; order Streptosporangiales; family Streptosporangiaceae; genus Herbidospora; species Herbidospora mongoliensis. The sequence continues at coordinate 321,322 of NZ_BBXD01000012.1, forward strand.
GGCGCGCCCTCGGTCTCGGGGCAGCGCCCGGTCGCGATCAGCCAGGTGGCCGGGTCGAGGTCGTCGGCGATGCGGGCCATCAGGGTCGACTTGCCGGCGCCCGGCTCGCCGCTGATCAGCACCACCTCGGCGTCTCCGGCGGCGGCGCGGGCGGCGGCCTCGGTGATCTCGGCCAGTTCCAGGTCGCGGCCCACGAACAACGGCCCGGCGGGATCGGTCCAGTTCTCGGCCTGGGGCATGGCGATCGTGGCCGGCGCGCGGTCGGCCGGTTCGGGCGCGCGGGTGGCGGCGTGCAGCGGGCCGAGCCGCTGCGCCAGCACCGCCTCTTCCAGTTCGACCAGGGCGGGGCCGGGGTCCAGGCCCAGTTCGTCGACGAGGGTGGCGCGGGCCCGGCGCAGCGCGGCGAGCGCGTCGGCCTGGCGTCCGCTGCCCCACAGGGCCAGCGCCAGCAGCCGCCACCCCTCCTCACGCAGGGGTTCGCGCCGCGTCAGCATCTCGGCCGCCGGTACGGCGTCCGCCGGCGGCGCCGACCGGAGGGTCGTGTCGACCAGCAGTTCCTGTGCGACCAGGCGGAGCTCGGTCAGCCGGGCGGCTTCGGCGACGGCCCACTCCTCGTCGGCGAACTCGGCGAACGCCGCGCCCTGCCAGTTGCCCAGGGCGTCGCTCAGCAGCGACCGGGCGGCGGACGGGTCACGCGCGCTCAGATCACGGGCCTCGGAGGCGGCGCGCTCGAACCGCCAGGCGTCGACGGCCTCGGAGTCGAGCCGGACGGCGTATCCGGGGGCGGCGCTGACCAGAACCGACGCGGGCGCGCGGGGCGGGCGGCCGGGTTCGAGGAGGCGGCGCAGGTTGGCCACATACGACTGCAGCGACGCGATGGCCTTGGCGGGGGGCTCCCCGCGCCAGAGGTCCTCGATCATGCGATCGACGGAGACGACGTCTCCACGCGCGGCGACCAGAAGGGCGAGGACGGCGCGTTGTCTCGGTCCGCCGAGGAGCACGGAACGCCCGTCGACATCCGCTTCGAGCGGTCCGAGGACCCGCACGCGAACAGTCACGCAGTAATGCTATACACCCAGAACATCCCAAGAGACCTACAAGCCGTATGGCAGACATTCAATGCCTGACCTCGATAGATAGGGCATAAAAGATCATGTCTGCCGATCGGCCCGACACCCACGACATGCTCGTGGTCCACCGGGTGTTCCGCCGCGAGTCCCAAGTGCTCGCCGAACTCGTGCCCGCCGTCGCCGCCGGCGACGTCATGCGGGCCAGGATCCTGGCCGCCCACTACCGCGACCACGCGATGGGCCTGCACCACCATCACAGCGCCGAAGACGACCTCATCTGGCCGAAACTGCTGGCCAGGGTCGACATGGAGGCCGACATGGTGATCCGGATGGAGCACCAGCACGAACGGGTCTCCTCCGGCCTCGACCGTATCGAGACGGTGCTGCCCGAATGGGAGCGCACCGCCGACCCAGCCCTGGGCGACCGCCTGGCCGGCCTGTTCGCCGACCACCGGGCCGCCCTGGTCGAACACCTCGACGACGAGGAGGAACACATCCTGGGCCTGATCGAGGAGCACCTGTCGGTCGCCGAATGGGCCGCCGCCGGTATACGCGGCGGGTGGGCCTCATACGCGGGGCTTCAAGAGGCTGACTAATCATCTCCAAGTGGGTCGATCCACCCTGGAGCCCATGACGAACGAACGCCCTTACGTCCAAGAGATGGTCATGATCCACCGGCTCTTCCGGCGCGAGTCGAAGCTGATGCCCGAGCTGTTCCGCCGGGTCAGGGCCGGGGACGTCGCCCGCGCCGCCCTCATGGTCGAGCACTACCGGGGCTACGCCGACGGCCTGCACGGCCACCACACCAACGAGGACGACCTGCTCTGGCCGAAGCTGCTCGCCCGGGTCACGCTGGAGGCCGACCTGGTCAAGCGGATGGAGCACCAGCACGACTACATCGCCGACACCATGCGCCGCATCGGGGAACTGCTGCCCGGGTTCGAGCGCACCGCCGACCCCGTCCTGCGCGACCGCCTCGCCGACCTGCTCACCGACCACCACCAGGCGCTCGTGGAGCACCTCGGCGAGGAGGAGACGCACATCCTGCCGCTGGTCTCCGAGCACATCACGGTGGCCGAGTGGAAGGAACTCGGCGAGCGCGGCATGAAGGAGTCGTCAGGCGGCTCGATGAAGCAGCAGCTCATCGTGCTCGGCGCGATCCTGGAGGACGCCACCCCCGAGGAACGCGCCCACTTCATGGGCAACCTGCCCGTCCCCGCCAAGATCGCCTGGAACCTGGCGGGGAGGCGTCTCTACGTGAAGCGTTCGGCCCTGATCAGGGCCTAGTCATCAGGGCCTAGTTCGGCTCGGCGTCGCCGGTGGCCGCCTCGACCGCGTCCTCGGGGCTCGCCTCGAGGTCCTGCTCGGCGTTGGCCACCGCGAGCGCCGACTGCTTGTCGAGCCGCACCCAGCTGGTGACGCTCTCGACCGAGAACAGCACCACCAGATAAAGGGTGAGCGCGCCCGCCACCCAGGTCAGCGTGCCGGTGGCCGCGCCCACACCGAGAACCAGCAGCCGCACCTCCCAGCCGAGACCCGCCTGGAAGATCCACGCCGGGGGCCAGATGCTCTGCCGGGTCCGGTAGACGGTGTCGTAGGTGTGGTAGCCCACGATGTAGAGCAGCACGAACAGCAGCCACTTGGGAGTGTCGACGGCCAGCCCGACCAGGATGATCGTCAGGAACTCGGTCGCCCGCAGCAGCGGCGGCGTCAGCCAGTCGAACCGCCCCAGGTGGTCGTGCGCCGCGCTCGGCGCCACCAGCAGCGTCAGCACCACCGCCGGCACCAGCAGGATCGGCCCCTCGGTCAGCGACCCGGTCACCGCCAGCGCGATGATCGCCAGCAGCGCCGCCAGCGTCGTCGGCACCGGCGGCAGGCCGCGGCCCATCCGGGGCTTCAGCAGTGCGACCAGCGGGCCGTCGTCGCGGTAGGCCACCAGGCGCGCGGTCTGCACGCGCAGCCGCTCCAAGTGGGGGTCGACGACCTCGGGCTCGGGCTGGGGGTGCGTGATCATGCCATCGACCTCAGGAGACGTCCGGTCAGGGTGTACGTGGCCGCGATGCCGCCCCAGGTGATCAGCACCAGGAACGTGATCCGGGGATCGAAGAACGCGGTCACGATGGCGATCGCGGCGAACCGCTCGCCGATGGGGAAGACGATCATCTTGCGGGCCCAGTAGACCGACTTGAACCGGCCGGCCTTCGTCCACATGCGCAGCAGCGCCTTGACGGGCGTGGTGCTGCCGGTCTTGCGGACCTCGAGGGCGTCGCGCAGCTGCCGGTCGTCGGCCACCGCCAGGTCGAGCGTCGGCAGCGGGTTCGGCGGCTTGCGGCGGTTGGCCGCGCCGAAGGAGAAGTCGAGCAGGTGCTTGACCGACTGCAGCGACAGGGCGATCAGCGCGAGCGTCCAGATCTCGTCACTGTCCTGGCCGGCCACGGTCGCGCCGACGGCCAGCCCGACGAAGACGGCGTACTCCTTGAACCGGTCGAACGTCGCGTCGAGCCAGGCCCCGAGCACCCCGAACTGGCGGGCGTACCGGGCGACCTGCCCGTCGACGCAGTCGAACACGAACGCGAAGTAGATGAGGATCCCACCCACGACGTATCCGGGCCGCCCGCCGGTCGCGAACGCGCCCGCGGCCAGCAGCCCCAGCGCGATCGAGATCAGCGTGACCTGGTTGGGGGTCAGCCCCCGTCGCGCCGCCCAGCGCGCGATGAAGCGGGAGTACGTGCTGACGAAATACGTCGTGAAGAAGCCGTCGGCCCCCTTCACGGCGTTGTCGAGCCGCGCCCGGTCCTCGTCGAAGGTCAGGAACTCCTGAACCGCCTCGAGCTGGTTGTCCGGCGTGATCCGCCGGTAGAACAGGTCACGGCGGCCCCGGATGCCGAGCGACACCCCGCGCCGCACCAGGCCGAGGGCCAGCAACTCGGTCAGACCGTCTTCAGGACCGCTCAGGGACGAGAGCTCGGCCAGATCGGTCGCCGCCTCGGCGAGGGTCGGGACGTGCCGGGCCTTGATGTAGAGCGGTCCGAGCAGCGCCGCGTTCGGCCGGGTCACCTGGTGGAAGGCGGTGCCGACGGAGATCACCCGGGTCTTGCTGATGCGGGTGCGTTGGGGACGCCCTTCCAGGACGTTCATCCCGATCTCGGGAACCGCCTCCTCGATGGGCGCCGGCTCGGGCGCATCGGGATCGCGCTCCTCGCGGACGACCAGCGCGACGGCGCCCTTCTTGGACTTCACCAGCTGATAGATCAGCTCGTCGTGGAGGAGCGAGTCGGCCGGCAGGACCAGCAGATCCTCGTCCAACCCGGCGGCCAGCTCGCCGATGGCCCGCAGATCCCCGGCCCGGTCGGCGCTCTCGACCGTTCGAGCCCCCGGGTAAAGGGAGGCTTGACCTGGCCGGACGATCACCACAGGCTCGGGGTCGTACGAAGCGGCCTGATCGATCAGCCGCTGGAAGGCCATGGGGGAGCCCGGCAGGCCGGTGAGCGGCAGTGGGGGAGCTCCGGATTCGGAGCCCAGCAGCACCACGCGGGTCATGGCACCCTTTCTCTGGTTCATGCGGCGGGGGGAGGAAACCCACGCAGAGGCCAAAGCTTAGTGACCTTTCGGTTAACCCGTCGCACCCCAGGTTTACCGGACGTACAGACATCGCCATCAGGTTACTTACCGAAATTTGGCTAAATGTGACCCGGAGTAGCATGGCCGCCGTGAGCCTCTACCGTGACGAGGGCGTCGTCCTGCGCACCCACAAATTGGGCGAGGCCGACCGAATCATCACAATCCTGACCAGACGCACAGGAAAGGTCAGGGCGGTCGCCCGAGGCGTCCGCAAGACCAAGTCCCGCTTCGGCGCCCGCCTCGAACCCTTCACCCACGTCGACGTCCAGTTCCACACCGGCCGGACCCTCGACATGGTCACCCAGTGCGAGACCATCCGCCCGTACGGCGAGCCCCTGGTCTCCGACTACCCCCGCTACACGGCCGGAACAGCCATGCTGGAGACGGCAGACCGCCTGACCGTGGCGGAGAAGGAACCCGCCCTGCGGCAGTTCCTCCTGCTCGTCGGGGCATTGCGGACCCTGGTCGACGGCTCCCACGAACCCCGCCTCGTCCTGGACGCGTTCTTCCTGCGGTCACTCGCCGTCGCCGGATACGCCCCCGCCCTGTCCGAATGCGCCCGCTGCGGCGCCGAGGCGGTCCGGGCCTTCGCGATCGTGGCCGGGGGCGTGGTGTGCGGGACGTGCCGCCCGTCGGGGGCTGCGGTGCCCGCGGCGGAGACGATCGCGCTGATGATCGCGCTGCTGCGGGGCGACTGGGAGACGGCCGACACATCGGAGCAGCGGAACCGGGTGGAGTGCAGCGGTCTGGTGGCGGCCTATCTGCAGTGGCACCTGGAACACGGCATCCGCTCCTTGAAGCACGTCGAACGCGGCCTGCCGTCATCCTGAAAACGGTCGTGGGTCTGACCGCTGACCGGGACCGAATACGCTCAGGGACCATGGTTCGTCCCCCGTCGCCCCACCCTTCCGGGGCCACCCCGCCCGCCCTGCCCGCGGACCTGGTCCCCAAGCACGTGGCGATCGTCATGGACGGCAACGGCCGCTGGGCCAAGCAGCGCGGCCTGCCGCGCACCAAGGGCCACGAGATGGGTGAGGCGTCGCTGTTCGACGTCATCGAGGGGGCCATCGAACTCGGCGTCCCCTACCTGTCGGCCTACGCCTTCTCGACGGAGAACTGGAAGCGGTCCCCGGACGAGGTCCGTTTCCTGATGGGCTTCAACCGCGACGTCATCCGCCGCCGCCGCGACGACCTCAACGACATGGGAGTGCGGGTCCGCTGGTCGGGCCGGCCCGGCCGGCTGTGGAAGTCGGTGATCCAGGAGCTCAGCGACGCCGAGGCGATGACCACCGGGAACAAGACCCTGACGCTGCAGTTCTGCGTCAACTACGGCGGGCGGGCCGAGATCGTCGACGCGGCGCTGAAGCTGGCCGCCGACATTGAGGCCGGCCGGATCAAGCCCGGCAAGGTCAACGAGAAGACCTTCGGCCGCTATCTCCACCAGCCCGAGATCCCCGACGTCGACCTGTTCGTCCGCTCATCGGGCGAACAGCGCACCAGCAACTTCCTGCTCTGGCAGTCGGCGTACGCCGAAATGGTCTTCCTGAACCGCCTGTGGCCCGACTTCGACCGGCGCGACCTGTGGCAGGCCTGCGAGATCTACGCCAGCCGCGACCGCCGCTACGGCGGCGCGATCCCCAACCAGGTCTAAGCTCTGCGCCGGGCCCGGTAGGCCGCCACGTGCATCCGGTTCCCGCAGGTGCGGGAGTCGCAGTAGACGCGTGACCGGTTCCGCGACTCGTCGACGAAGACGTTGGCGCAGTCGGGGGCCGAGCAGGTGCGCAGGCGGTCGCGTTCGCCCTCGACCAGCACATGGGCCAGGGCCACCCCGCAGTCGGCGGACAGGTGCTCCGCCAGCGACGCCCCCGGTGCGAAGTAGTGGACGTGCAGCGGGAAGCCGTCGTGCCGGGTCAGGCTGGGCGTGATCCGGGTGCGGCCGAGCAGCGTGTTCAGGCGCGACACGGCGGAGTCTTCGTCGGGGGCGGTGAACACCTCGTGGAAGGCCTTGGAGAGGGTCTGCACTTCGGCCAGGTCGGTGGCGTTGACGAATTCGATCCCGCTGACCTGGCGTCTAACCACTAATGACCCGAGTTCCTCGAGGTCGGTGGGCGGGGTGTTCACCAAGTCGACCACTGTGGCCAGTGAGTGCACCATGTCGTGACTGAACGGCATCGCAGCTCCTCTGGATTCTGTCCCGGAACTCTAACCCTTCGCGCAGGGCGCGCAGGTGCCGAACACCTCGACCGTGTGGGTTATCGCGGTGAAGCCGTGTTCCGCCCCGACCCGTTCTGCCCACACCTCGACGTCGGGGCCGTCGACCTCGACCGTGCGGCCGCAGGTCTGGCAGACCAGGTGATGGTGGTGGGTGTCGGTGGCGCAGGCGCGGTAGACGGTCTCGCCCTGGTCGGTGTGCAGGACGTCGACCCTGCCGTCGCTGTTGAGGGCCTGGAGAGCCCGGTAGATCGTGGTCAGGCCGATCTTCGAGCCGTCGGCGCGCATCGCGGTGAAGATGTCCTGGGCGCTGCGGAACGCCTCGCTCTGCCGAAGTATCTCGTGCACCGCGTCGCGGCTTCTGCTCATGCTGTCGACTCCCCTGTACGGCTCCGCCTCACGAATCTACCGACCCCGAGCGCGACCGCGAACCCGGCGAGCGCGAGCAGCACGATCGTGGCCCCGGAGGGCACGTCGAGGTAGAACGACGACGTCAGGCCGCCGACGGTGGCGAGGACGCCGAAGACCATCGACAGCGCCATCGTCGTCCGGAAGCTCCGGGTGAGCTGCTGTGAGGTGGCCACCGGCACAACCATAAGCGCGCTGACGAGCAGCAGCCCCACGGCCCGCATCGCGACGACCACCGTCACCGAGGCGATCACCGCGATGAGCAGGCCCAGGAACCTGACCGGCAGGCCGCTGGCCTTGGCGACCTCCTCGTCCTGGCACAGGACGAAGAGCTCCCGGCCGAAGATCGTCAGCAACGCCAGAACGGCCACCGCGAGGCTCGCGATGACCCACAGATCGGTGGAGGTGACGCTGGTGATGGCGCCGAACAGGTAGGAGTTCAGGGACGCGGTGCTCTCGCCGGGCGTCAGATAGATGATCATCACTCCGCCGGCCAGGCCGCCGTAGAACAGCAGCGCCAGCGCGACGTCGCCGCTCGTCTTGCCCCGCGCCCGGACCATCTCGATCGCCACCGCCCCCAGCGCGGCCACCACCACGGCCGTCGCGACCGGGGCGGTGCCGGTCAGGAAACCGAGCGCCACCCCCGTCAGCGCCACATGGCCGATGCCGTCGCCCAGCAGGGCCAGCCGCCGCTGCACGATGAACGTGCCCACGGCCGGGGCGGTGAGCCCCACCATGACGGCGGCGATCAGGGCGTACCGCATGAAGTCGAGATCGAAGATGGTCATGCCTTCTCCTGCGCCAGCGCCCAACCCGGCAGGCTGCTCTCGGCGGGAGCCGGTTCGTGGGGGTGGACGTGGTCGTGGCCGGGCAGCGCGTGGGTTCCCACGGGGGAGGGCGGGGCTCCGTCGTGGACCTTGCAGCCCTGGTTCAGCACGACCGCCCTGCTGATCAGCGGTTCCATCGCGCCGAGCTCGTGGGCGACCAGAACCACCGTCTTGCCGCGTTCGACCAGGCCCGCCATGGTCTTTGCGAGCATCCGCTGGCTGGCCGCGTCGACCCCGGCCGTCGGCTCGTCCATGACGAACGCGTCGGGTTCGCCGGCCAGGGCGCGGGCGATCAGGACCCGCTGCTGCTGGCCGCCCGACAGCGACGACACGGGATCGCCGGCGCGATCGGACAACCCGACCTCGTCGAGAGCCGCCGAGACGGCCTGCCTGTCGGCCGCACTCGTCCACCGGCCGCGACGCTGGCGGGCGATCCGGCCGGAGGCGACGACCTCGCGGACCGTCGCGGGGACGCCGCCGCCCACCGACAGACGCTGGGGCACGTAGCCGATCCGCCGCCACTCACGGAAGCGGGCGGGCGGGTGGCCGTACAGGAGGATGGAACCGCCGGACAGGGGCTGGACCCCGAGCAGGGAGCGGACGAGGGTCGACTTGCCGGAGCCGTTGGCGCCGAGCACGGCCACGACCTCGCCGTCGTCGACGCGGAGGTCGATGCCGCGCAGGATCTTCCTGCCGTCGATCGTCACCTGACCGCCGGTCATCTCGAAAGCCGTGCTCATGGGTCGCCTTCCGGTTACTGGCAGCCGAGTGCGGTGCGGAGCTCGGTGAGGTTGGCGGTCATCCCGGAGATGTAGTCACCACCCTGGGGAGGGCTCTCCAGCGGATTGAGCACCGCCGTCTTGGCCCCGACCTCGCTCGCGAGGACCTCGGCGACCTTGGGGCTGACGAGTTCCTCGGTGAAAATGGTAGTCACCTTCTTATCCTTCGCGATCCGGGCGGCCTCGGCCAAACGGGCAGGAGACGGTTCGCCGTCGGGGTCGATGCCGCTGATTCCGACCTGTTCGAGCTTGTAGCGGTCGGCCAGATAGCCGAAGGCGGTGTGAGCGGTCACGATGACCCGGCTCGTGCAGTTCTCCAACCCGGCGGCCATCTGGGCGTCGAGGTCGCCGAGCTGACCCGCGACCTGCTTGGCCCGTTCCTTGTACGCCGCCGCGTGGGCCGGATCGGCCTCGGCGAGGCGTCCGCCCAGTGCCGTCGCGAGCGTGGCCATCCGGGAGGGGTCGAGCCAGAGGTGCGGGTCGTAGGCGACCTCTTCCCCCTCATGGCCATGATCTTCTTCTTCGTGTACGGCGGCCAGGGTGGGCACCGTCGAGGCCGCGTCGAACGCGCGATCCGCCGCGTGCTGGGCCACCGCCTCGTCGATGGCGGGCTGCACGCCCTTGACGTACACGACCAAAGAGGCTTTGGCGACCCCGGCCACCTGCTGGGGGGTCAGCTCCAGGTCGTGGGGTTCGACTCCGGGCTTGGTCAGGCCCTCGACCGTGATGTCGGCGCCGCCGACCTTCTCGGCGAGCCACTGAAGGGGGAAGAAGGCCGCGTCCACCACGGGTTCGCCCGACTCGGCCGCTGTCGTTCCACTACAGGCGGCGGTCAGGGCAAGGGCGGAGCCGGCGATGAAACGCGCAACATTTCCGGGCATCACCCCACTGAGTGTGCCAGAAAATGAAAATGATTGTCAAAACGGTTCAGAAGCCTCCGAACCGGGTCACCGCCACCGCGACCAGGAACGCCACGACCGCCAGCCGCAGCAACCGGCCGCCCGTGCCCAGCGACGGCCACGACAGGTAGGCGAGCCCTCCGACGAAGGCGATCACCGGCAGTGTCGCCAGGCCACCACGCCAGTCGGTGACCGCGAACCCGATCAGCAGGAAGACGACCAGCACGATCGGCAGGATCACCTTGGGCAGCTGGTAGAAGAAGACGAGCAGCGGCGCGGCGCGGGTCTCGACGGTCTTGCGCAGCCCGGTCGCACCGGGAGTGAAGAACTGCTCGCCGGGCGGCAGCGGCCGCGGCGGCTTCCGGCGCGCCTGGCCACTCTGCGGCCGGTTCTTCTGGGCCAGCGGATGAGGTGTACGGCGGGACCCGTCGTTGCGGGGGCGGTTGTCGGCCACCTGTCGAGGTTACTCGCAGGTGGAGTACCCCCGGCTGATGGCATGCTGGGCTCATGCTGGCCGTGATCCGCTATTCCGTGCCCGAAGCCAGGGCCGAGGAGTTCGAACTCCACGCCCGCGAGGTGATCGACCTGTTCTCGGCCCAGAGCGGCTTCCTGCGCGGGCAGGTCGGCCGCTCGGTCGACGAGCCCAACCTGTGGGCGCTGGTCAGCGAGTGGGAGGGCGCCGGTTTCTACCGCCGCGCCCTGTCGGCGGCCCGCATGACGATGTATCCGCTGATGACCCTGATGATCAATGAGCCCGGCGCGTTCGAGCAGGTCTATCCCAAGGCCTGAGACCACTAGGCTTGTCCCATCCCATTTCCCATCGCCGACACCCAGCCGGATGGAGCACCACTCATGGCACGTCGCACCGACGTCATGGAAACCATCGTCAGTCTCGCCAAACGCCGCGGGCTGGTCTACCCGTCGAGCGAGATCTACGGCGGTCTGCGGGCGTCCTGGGACTACGGGCCACTGGGTGTCGAGCTCAAGAACAACGTGAAGCGCGAGTGGTGGAAGTCCATGGTGCAGGGCCGCGACGACGTCGTCGGCCTCGACTCCTGTGTGATCCTGGCGCGTGAGGTCTGGCAGGCCAGCGGCCACGTCGAGACCTTCTCCGACCCGCTGACCGAGTGCCAGTCGTGCCACAAGCGCTACCGCGCCGACCACCTCGAAGAGGGCTACGCCGAGAAGCACGGCAACCCGCCCGCGAACGGCCTGGCCGACATCACCTGCCCCAACTGCGGCAACAAGGGCACCTTCACCCAGCCCAAGCAGTTCAGCGGTCTGCTGAAGACCTACCTCGGCCCGGTCGAAGACGAGTCGGGCCTGGCCTACCTGCGCCCCGAGACCGCGCAGGGCATCTTCATCAACTACCTGAACGTGCAGCAGTCGGCCCGTAAGAAGATCCCGTTCGGCATCGGCCAGCAGGGCAAGTCGTTCCGCAACGAGATCACCCCGGGCAACTTCATCTTCCGCACCCGCGAGTTCGAGCAGATGGAGATGGAGTTCTTCGTCAAGCCCGGCACCGACGAGGAGTGGCACCAGTACTGGATCGACGAGCGCCTGCGCTGGTACGTCGACCTGGGCATCTCCAAGGACAACCTGCGTCTTTACGAGCACCCCAAGGAGAAGCTGTCCCACTACTCCAAGCGGACCGTCGACATCGAATACCGCTTCAACTTCACCGGCTCCGAGTGGGGTGAGCTGGAGGGCATCGCCAACCGCACCGACTACGACCTGTCGAGCCACGGCAAGGCCTCCGGCACCGATCTGTCGTTCTTCGAGCAGGACTCGGGCGAGCGTTACGTGCCCTACGTCATCGAGCCGGCCGCGGGCGTCGACCGCGCCACGCTGACGTTCCTGCTCGACGCCTACACGGTCGACTCGGCCCCCAACGCCAAGGGCGTCATGGAAGACCGCACGGTCATGCGCCTCGACCACCGGCTCGCGCCGGTCAAGGTCGCGGTGCTGCCGCTGTCGCGCAACGCCGACCTCACCCCGAAGGCCAAAGACCTGGCCGCGCAGCTGCGCCGCCGCTGGAACGTCGACTTCGACGACGCCGCCGCGATCGGCCGCCGCTACCGTCGCCAGGACGAGATCGGCACCCCGTTCTGCATCACCGTCGACTTCGACACCCTCGACGACCACGCGGTGACGATCCGCGAGCGCGACACGATGGCGCAGCAGCGCATCGCGCTCGACCAGGTCGAGTCCTTCCTGCGTCAGCACCTCAACGACTAAGTGGCAGGGCAGACGGTGCCCTTCTTGGGCACCGTCCCGTTGATCAAATAGGCGTCCACGGTCCCAGTGGTGCACGTCGTCTGGCCGTAGGCCCCGTGGCCCTCGCCCTCGAACGTCAGCAGCACCGCGTTGCCGAGCTCCGAGGTGAGCTTCGGGGCCCAGACGTAGGGCGTGGCCGGGTCGTTGATCGCCCCGACCACCAGGATCGGCAGCGCCGTGCCCCGGGCGTCGACCCGCTTGTTGGAGTCCTCGCCCGGCGTCGGCCAGATGCTGCAGATGCCGGCGCTGGCCGCGTCCGGGCCGAAGATCGGCGAGACCTTCGACAGGTCCTTGGCCAGCGCCTCCGACTGCGCGAAGGTCGGGCGCTCGGTGGTGTCGGCGCAGAGCACCGCGTTCAGCGACGACAGCAGGGTGTTGTAGGTCCCGTCGGGCTGGCGGCCGGCGTAGGCGTCGGCGAGCGACTGGACCCCCGTGCCGTCGCCCTTCATGGCGGCGGACAGCGCCTGGGTCAGCAGCGGCCAGGAGGTCTTGCTGTAGAGCGCCTCGCCGATGGCCGACCTCGCGGTGTCGTCGGTCACCTTGCGGCCGTTCACGACCAGCGGTTTCTTGCCGAGCTGGGCCAGCAGGTCCACCACGGCCGCGTTCCCGGCGAACGGGCAGGTCTGCTTCTGGCAGTCGGCCAGATAGTTCTCGTACGCCTTCTGGAAGCCCAGCACCTGTGTCTTCGACTGGTCGAGCAGACCGACCGTCGGGTCGAGGGCGGCGTCCAGCACCATCCGGCCGGTCTTGCCCGGGAAGAGGGTGGCGTAGGTGGCGCCCAGGTGGGTGCCGTACGAGAAGCCCAGGTAGTTGAGCTTGGGGTCGCCGATGCCCTGCCGGAGCAGCTCCATGTCCTTGGCGGCGTTCACCGTGCCGACGTAGGGGAGGACGCGCGCGGCGTTGCGCTCGCAGCCCTGGACGAACTCGACCGACAGGTTCCGCTCGGTGGCGATGTCCAGTGACGGCTCGGCCTCCAGGAACTCCTCGAACTCCTTGGGCGGCAGGCACTGGATGCCGCTGCTGCGCTCGACGCCGCGTGGGTCGAAGCTGACCAGGTCGTAGTTGCGGTTCAGCGTCCCGAACGCGGTGCCGGAGTCGATCAGGGTGGTCACCCCAGAACCGCCGGGGCCGCCGAAGTTGAGGACCAGCGACCCGATGCGCGGCCCGGTCGCCCGCTTGCGGACCACCGCCAGGTCGAGGGTGCCCTTCGCCGCGTCGGCGTAGTCGAGCGGCACCGTCAGCGTCGCGCACTCGTAGGACGCCATCGGCGTCTCGGCGCAGGCCGCCCACTTCAGGCCGGGCACGTCGGCGGGGCCGCCGCCACCGCCGACCCCGGTCATCGCCACCAGGGCGATCGCGACCAACTTCGCTCGGCTCATCCGTCACCCTCCGAAATGGGATCTTGTCGGAGGGTGATTCCACGATAACAGGGCATTGGTCTGAACCAATTAACGGGGTCGAAACAAAGGTCGTCGGCGAATTGGTTCAGACCAATTTGAGTCTTGTGAAAAAACGGCCGATCTTTACGTTTCGGCGAATTGGATTAGACCGGTTCTACCCGGTCCACCTGCGGGAACACTTATGGATGACAGGTGTGACGTTTCGTGTTGTGCTTATTCGGTAGTGTCCCGCACGCGGGGTGGTTCCGCGATTGAATGGACCCCTGGAGGAGACTGTCGTGCCGAAACTTGTCTATGACTTCACCGAAGGAAACAAAGACCTGAAGGACCTCCTCGGGGGCAAGGGCGCCAATCTCGCGGAAATGACCAACCTCGGCCTGCCGGTCCCGCCCGGGTTCACGATCACCACCGACGCCTGCCGCACGTACATGAAGGACGGTTCCGTACCCGCCGAGGAGATCGGCACGCACCTGGCGAAGCTCGAGGCGGCCATGGGCAAGCAGCTCGGCGATCCCGACGACCCGCTCCTGGTCTCGGTGCGGTCGGGAGCCAAGTTCTCGATGCCGGGGATGATGGAGACGGTTCTCAACATCGGCCTCAACGACCGTTCCGTTCTCGGTCTTGTACGTCAGGCCGGAGACGAGCGGTTCGCCTGGGACTCTTACCGGCGGCTGATCCAGATGTTCGGCAAGACCGTCCTGGACATCGACGGCGACCTGTTCGAAGCGGCCATCGACGAGCTCAAGGCCGGCCGCACCGACCTCGACCTGACGGCCGAGGACTTCAGGGCGCTGGTGGGGACCTACAAGGAGATCGTGCGCCGGGAGAAGGGGCGCGACTTCCCCGAAGACCCCAAAGAGCAGATGGAGCTGGCCATCAAGGCCGTCTTCGACTCCTGGAACGCCGACCGCGCGATCCTCTACCGGCGCCAGGAGCGCATTCCGGGCGACCGCGGCACGGCGGTCAACGTGGTGGCGATGGTCTTCGGCAACCTCGGCATGGACTCGGGCACCGGCGTCGCCTTCACCCGCGACCCGGCCAGCGGCCACCAGGGCGTCTACGGCGACTACCTCCAGAACGCCCAGGGCGAGGACGTCGTGGCCGGCGTCCGCAACACCGTCCCCCTGCAGAACCTGGAGCGGATCGACCCCCACTCCTACACCGAGCTCATGGAGATCATGGCCAAGCTCGAAGGCCACTACCGCGACCTGTGCGACATCGAGTTCACCATCGAGCGCGGCAAGCTCTGGATGCTGCAGACCCGCGTGGGCAAGCGCACCGCCGGCGCCGCCTTCTGCATCGCGACCCAGCTCGTGGACGAGGGCCTGATCGACCTGGATGAGGCTTTGAGAAGAGTCACCGGAGACCAGCTGGCCCAGCTGATGTTCCCCCGCTTCGCGGCCGACCACGGCAACACCGTGCTGACCAAGGGCATGAACGCCTCCCCGGGCGCGGCCGTCGGCAAGGTCGTTTTCTCCTCGTCCCGGGCCAAGGAACTGGCCGCCCGGGGTGAGGCCGTCATCCTGGTCCGCCGGGAGACCAATCCCGACGACCTGGCCGGCATGATCGCCGCCCAGGGCGTGCTGACCTCGCGGGGCGGCAAGACCTCCCACGCCGCCGTCGTCGCCCGGGGTATGGGCAAGACCTGCGTCTGCGGCGCAGAGGAGATCGAGGTCGACGCCCAGGGCAACCGGTTCACCGTCCGCGACGTCGTCGTCGAGGAGGGCGACGTCATCTCCATCGACGGCGGCACCGGCTGCGTCTACCTGGGCGAGGTGCCCGTGGTGGCCTCCCCGGTCGTGGAGTACTTCGAGGGTTCGCGCGACAGCGACGAGCTCGTCAGGGCCGTCGACACGATCATGAGACACGCCGACGAGCGTCGGCGCCTGGGCGTGCGGGCCAACGCCGACACCCCCGAAGACGCCGGGCGGGCCCGCCGGTTCGGCGCCAGCGGCATCGGCCTGTGCCGGACCGAGCACATGTTCCTCGGCGACCGCCGGGTGCTCATCGAGGACCTGATCCTGGCCCACACCCCCGAGGAGCGGCAGGCCGCGCTCGACGCGCTGGAGCCGCTGCAGAAGGCCGACTTCGCCGGGCTGTTCACGGCGATGGAGGGCCTGCCCGTCACGATCCGGCTGATCGACCCGCCGCTGCACGAGTTCCTGCCCGACATCATCGACCTGTCGGTCAAGGTCGCCACCGGCAAGGGGAGCAAGAAGGACCGCCGCCTGCTGGAGGCCGTGCAGCGCCTCCACGAGCAGAACCCGATGCTCGGGCTGCGCGGGGTCCGGCTCGGGCTGGTCGTGCCGGGGCTGTTCGCCATGCAGGTGCGGGCCATCGCCGAGGCCGCCAAGGCCGCCCCGAACGCCAGGCCCGAGATCATGATTCCGCTCGTGGGGGCCGTACAGGAACTGGAGAGCGTGCGTGAGGAGGCCAGGCGGATCCTCGGCGAGGTCGGGGTGGACGCGCTCATCGGCACCATGATCGAGGTGCCGCGCGCCGCGCTGACCGCAGGGCAGATCGCCGAGGCGGCCGAGTTCTTCTCCTTCGGCACCAACGACCTGACCCAGATGACCTGGGGATTCTCCCGCGACGACGTGGAATCGGCGTTCTTCGGCACCTACCTCGACAAGGGCATCTTCGGCGTCTCGCCGTTCGAGTCGCTCGACCGCGACGGCGTCGGCCGCCTGATGAGGGTCGCCGTCGAGGAGGGCCGCAAGGCTCGTCCCGGCATCAAGATGGGCATCTGCGGCGAGCACGGCGGCGACCCCGACTCGGTCCGGTTCTGCGACGAGATCGGCCTCGACTACGTCTCCTGCTCACCGTTCCGGGTGCCGGTCGCCCGGCTGGAGGCGGGCCGGGCCACCGTCCTGTAACAAGCCGCGGGCTTGGGCAATCCAATGTTTCCAACGCGTTTGTCGTGAAGCCCGATATTTGGGGGTACCTTCTAGCTCCCTCGCCGCGACGAAAGGGGGAGCCGTGAGGCCATATGACCAGCACGACGAGGCACGCTGGGTTCCCGAGCCGCCGGGGAATCCGGAGAGAAGCCCATTTGAGCGCGACCGTGCCAGGGTGCTCCACAGTGACGCCCTGCGCAGGCTGGCCAGCAAAACCCAAGTGGTGGCGCCGGTCGACCAGATGATGCACAGCCCGCGCACCCGCCTGACCCATTCCCTGGAGTGCGCCCAGATCGGCCGCGAGATGGGCAAGGCCCTGAACCGCGACCCCGACCTGGTGGAGACCGCCTGCCTGGCCCACGACCTGGGCCACCCGCCGTTCGGCCACAACGGCGAGTTCGCGCTGAACCAGATCGCCGAACGGGCCGGCGGCTTCGAGGGCAACGCCCAGAGCCTGCGCCTGCTCTCACGTCTGGAGGCCAAGGTCATCACCGAGGACGGCGTCAACGCCGGCCTCAACCTGACCAGGGCCACCCTGGATTCCGCGATCAAATACCCGTGGGACCGCTCCTGCGGGGAGAAATACTGCGTCTACCCCGACGACATGCCGATCTTCGAGTGGGTCCGCCAGGGCGCCCCGCCCGGCTCGGTGAGCTTCGAGGCCCAGGTCATGGACTGGGCCGACGACGTCGCCTACTCCGTCCACGACCTGGAAGACGCCCTGCACAGCGGCTACGTCACACCCACCATGCTCCGCGACCCGCAGGAGCGCCTGGAGGTCTGCAAGCTCACCCAGGAGTGGTACCTGCCCGACGCCGACCTGAACGAGCTCGAGGAGACCTTCACCCGCCTGATCGGCGAGCCCCTGTGGCCCGGCCGGTTCGACGGCGGTTTCCCCGACCTGGCCGCCCTGAAGCAGCTCACCAGCACGCTCATCGGCCGCTTCTGCCGCCGCGCCCAGGACGCCACCCGCCAGGCGTACATCCTGGACGAGATCGGCCGCCACGACGCCGACCTGGTCGTGCCCCACGTCACCCGGCTGGAGTGCGCCCTGCTCAAGGGCGTCACCGTCCGGTTCGTGATCGGGGAGGCCGACAACCAGACCGTCCGGGCCCGCCAGCGGGAACTGCTGGCCGAGCTGACCTCGCTCACCATGCTGGGCGCCCCGCACACGCTCCAGCCCGCGCTGCGACCCGCCTTCGAGAACGCCAAAGACGACGCCGCACGGCTGCGGGCGGTGATAGACCAGATCGCGTCGCTGACCGACGCGTCCGCCACGGCGATGCATCGAATGCTGTCCGCCCGAAGCGCGTAGAAGGAGCATCCATGTTCGTCATCATCGGAGCCGGCCTGGCCGGAGCCAAAGCCGCCACCACTCTCCGCGAGGAGGGCCACCAGGGCGGCGTCACGCTCATCGGCGCCGAGCACGAACGCCCCTACGAACGCCCCCCGCTGTCCAAGGGCTACCTCCAGGGTTCCTCCGAACTCGAGAAGGTGTACGTCCATCCCGAGGGCTGGTACCGGGACAACGACGTCGACCTGCGCCTCGGCACCGCCGCGACCCGGATCGACCGGGCGGCCAAAGAGGTCGTGCTGGGGACCGGCGAGCGGGTGGCGTACGAGAAGCTCCTGATCGCGACCGGCGCCACCCCGCGCCCGCTCCCGTTCGAGGGCGCCGACCTCGACGGCGTCCACTACCTGCGCACCGTCGCCGACAGCCAGGCCCTGCGGGCCGCCTTCGCCCACGGCGGCAACGTCGTGGTCATCGGCGGCGGCTGGATCGGCCTGGAGACCGCCGCCGCGGCCCGCAAGGCCGGCTGCGACGTGACCGTGGTCGAGCCCATGGCGACCCCCCTGCTCAAGACGCTGGGCGCCGAGATGGGCGAGATCTTCGCGGGCGTCCACCGCCGCAACGGCGTCGACCTGCGCCTGAACACCAAGGTCGCCCGCCTGGCCGGCGACGGCCACGTGCGCGAGGTCGTGTTGGAGAACGGCGAGACCATCGCCGCCGACGACGTGATCGGCGGCATCGGCGCCGCCCCCAACGTCGAACTGGCCCGCGACGCCGGGCTGGAGATCGGCGGCGGCATCCTCGTCGACGCCTCGCTGCGCTCGAGCGACCCCGACATCTACGCGGCCGGCGACGTCGCCGAGGCGTTCCACCCGCTGCTCGGCCGCCGGATCCGGGTCGAACACTGGGCCAACGCCCTCAACCAGGGCCCCGTGGCCGCCAAGGCGATGCTCGGCCAGGACGTCGTCTACGACCGGGTGCCCTACTTCTACACCGACCAGTTCGAGATCGGCATGGAGTTCTCGGGCGACATCACCGGGGCCGACGACCTGGTCGTCAGGGGCTCCGACCTGGAGTTCATCGCGTTCTGGCTGCGCGAGGGCAAGGTGGTCGCGGGCATGAACGTCAACGTCTGGGACGTCGTCGGCGACATCCAGAAACTGATCCGCTCCGGCGAGACCGCCGACCCGAAGCGACTGGCCGACACCGAGACGCCTTTGGCAGGATGACCTCACCTTCGGTTCAAAGCGGCCGTTGGGTCATCTCGCGTCAGATAACGTCATCAGGGTGGAGATCATGCGACCGGGGATCCTGGCCCTCGTACTGGTCGGCCTGACCGCGGCCTGTAGTGCCCCGGCGGGCGTCGCGGGCGTGAGCACTCATCCTCCCGAGCCCGTCGCCGACGTGGTGGCGCTCGACGATCCGGCGACCCCCGCGCCGGCTTTCATCTCGGCGGCGGTGCCGCCCACCGGTGACGAGCCGGTGCTGCTGCCGCCGCCGAAGCTGTCGAAGTTCGAATACATCTTCCCGGTCAAGGGGTGTGAGGTCAGCTACGCGCGCAAGCTCCTCGTGCTGCCCAAGACGACGATCTGGGCCGACAAGGGGTGCGCGTTCGTGGCGCCTGTGTCGGGGACGGTCCGTGAGGTGAACGTCCAGAACCGGTGGGTGCCCTCGACCGACAAGGGGGGCGACCGGGAGGGCCGGTTCGTCAGCCTGCTGGGCGACGACGGGGTGCTCTACCTGGGTGGCCACCTCGACACGGTGGCCGAAGGGCTCGCACCGGGGACGAAGGTGAAGGCCGGGCAGAAGCTCGGCACGGTCGGGAACACCGGCAACGCCCGGAACACCGCCAGCAACCTCTACTTCGCGATGACCTGGAAGACCGACGCCAACGAGTGGTGGATCCGGCGCGGCATGGTTGAGCCGTGGGACTTCCTCGACGCCTGGAAGAACGGCAACCGCACCTACTCTCCCTTCGCGGAGATGAGGGGCGTCCGGAAGAAGACCGGGCCGCTCCCGGCGTGCTCGGTGGCCTGCGCGTCGAAGCCCGAGGTGAAGGGCGTCGAACGGCCGCGGCCGAAGCCGACGCGCAAGCCGGTCCAGCCGGTCGAGGTGGGGC
The DNA here is from genome assembly GCF_001570545.1 of Herbidospora mongoliensis. Taxonomy (GTDB): domain Bacteria; phylum Actinomycetota; class Actinomycetes; order Streptosporangiales; family Streptosporangiaceae; genus Herbidospora; species Herbidospora mongoliensis. The sequence goes on from NZ_BBXD01000012.1 coordinate 341,121, forward strand.
CGGTGGGCGTCGAGCTGCTCGGCGTGGGTGACTAGACTCACGGCGTGGCAGGCCGGATTGGCGATGAAGACATCGCCCTCGTCAGGGAGCGTTCCCCGATCGCCGACGTGGTCGGTGAATACGTCCAGCTCCGCAACGCCGGAGGCGGCAACCTCAAGGGCCTGTGCCCGTTCCACGACGAGAAGTCGCCCTCCTTCAACGTGACCCCCGCGCGGGGGATGTACTACTGCTTCGGGTGCTCCGAGGGCGGCGACGTCATCTCCTTCCTCCAGCGGATCGACGCGCTGACCTTCGCCGAGTCGGTCGAGCGCCTGGCGGGGCGGGCGGGCATCCAGCTCCGCTACGAGCAGGGCGGCTACGTGCCCGGCCGGCAGCAGGGCGAGCGGTCGCGGCTGATCGACGCCCACAAGGCGGCCGCCGAGTTCTACGTCTCCAACCTCGTCTCGCCCGAGGCCGCCGTCGCCCGCAAGTTCCTGTCGGAGCGCGGGTTCGAGCGCGCCGACGCCGACCACTTCGGGGTCGGTTACGCCCCCAACGAGTGGGAGGCGCTGTCACGTCACCTGCTGGGGCGCGGTTACTCCATCCAGGAGCTGATCAAGGGCGGGCTGGCCCGCGAGGGCCGCCGGGGCCCGATCGACCGGTTCCGTGGCCGCCTGATCTGGCCGATCCGCGACATCACCGGCGACGTCATCGGCTTCGGCGCCCGCAAGCTCCTGGAGAGCGACGACGGCCCGAAATACCTCAACACCCCCGACAGCCCGATCTACCACAAGAGCTCGGTCCTGTACGGCGTCGACCTGGCCAAACGCGAGATCTCCAAGCGTTCCCAGGCGGTCGTGGTCGAGGGCTACACCGACGTGATGGCCCTCCACCTGGCCGGGGTCCCGACCGCCGTGGCGACCTGCGGCACCTCCTTCGGCGAAGACCACATCAAGGTGCTGCGCCGGATCCTGTTCGACCAGGGCCAGGGCGAGGTCATCTTCACCTTCGACGGCGACTCGGCCGGGCAGAAGGCCGCCCTGCGGGCCTTCCAGGACGAGCAGAAGTTCGTCACCCAGACCTTCGTGGCGGTTCAGCCCGACGGGCTCGACCCGTGCGACCTGCGCGTCCAGAAGGGCGACGCGGCCGTCCGCGACCTGGTGGCCAGCCGCGAGCCCCTGTTCGCCTTCGCCATCCGCAGCATGATCGGCCGCTACGACACCAGCACCAACGAGGGCCGCCTGTCCGCCCTCGACGCCGCCGCCCCCGTGGTCGCGTCGATCAAGGACAAGGCCCTGCGCCACATGTACGCCGTCGACCTCGACCGCTGGCTCGGCTTCATGAACGAGCGCCTGGTCGTCGAGCGGGTCACCGAGATCGCGGCCCGGCCGGCCGAGAGCCGCGGCGAGAAGGTGAAAAGGAAAGAGGCGCCGCTCGAGCCGATCGTGCGTTATGAGGTCGAGGCGCTTCAACTGGCGATCCAGCGCCCGGCACTGCTGGGCCCCCAATTCGATGTCCTGGGGGCCGCCGCTTTCACTCGCCCGGAACACGCCGCCCTCTATGAGTTGATCGTCTCATGCGGCGGCACGGTCGCCGGTGGCGCCGGTGGGAGGGAGTGGGTCGAACGCCTGCTCGCGGGCGTCTCCGACGAACTCAGGCCCCTGGTGACCCGTTTGGCGGTCGAGCCCCTGAGGGTGGAGACGAACAGCGAGGAGCGCCATGGGGTCGGGCTTCTGGCCAGGCTCCAAGAGGTTACGGTCGGTCGTCAACTCGACATGCTGAAGGCCACCATGCAGCGCCTGAACCCGGTCGACCAAGCTCAGGACTACAACCGGATGTTCGGCGAACTGGCCGCGCTCGAACAGCAGCGACGGACGTTGAGAGAACGTCTCGGCGGGGCGTGAATATCAAATCCTTTCCGCCCCTCACAGAGGCGAAACACGGGTTTGATATCGATTCGGTAATGACACAGATCTAACCTTCGGTGACAAAAATAGGCCTGCCGTTTTGTTGTGGTTATACCGCAGACTGTGTCCGTGGGTGCATCGGTGCTGCCAAGCGGGCCGCCATCGGTAGACCAGGTGGCGGAGCTCGTCGTTAAGGGAAAGGAGCGCGGAAGCGTCACGGTTGACGACGTGGCCGCCGCGCTCGACCGATCCGAGCTGCCGGCCGACGCGCTGGAACGCGTCGTGCGCATGCTCGCCGAGAACGGAGTGGAGGTCCGCGAGCCCCAGGGCGATGAGGAGACATCCAAACCAGACGAGGAAGACGTCACCAAGAGGGCGCCGACCAGCGACCTGGTAAGGATCTACCTCAGGGAGATCGGCCGGGTTCCGCTGCTCACCGCCGAGGAGGAGGTGGAACTCGCCAAGGCCATAGAGGCCGGCCTCTTCGCGGAGGACAAGCTCTGTGAGAGCCCCGCGATCAGGGTGGCCCGGCCCGAGTTCGAAGATCTTGTCTGGGAGGGCGTACGCGCCAAGCAGCGTCTCATCGAGGCGAACCTGCGGCTCGTCGTCTCCATCGCGAAAAGATATGTCGGCCGTGGAATGTTATTCCTGGATCTGATTCAGGAAGGCAATCTCGGATTGATCCGTGCGGTCGAGAAATTCGACTACACCAAGGGCTACAAGTTCTCTACTTATGCCACGTGGTGGATTCGGCAGGCGATCACCAGAGCCATTGCCGATCAGGCGCGGACGATTCGAATTCCCGTCCACATGGTTGAGACGATCAACAAACTGGTGCGGGTGCAGCGGCAGTTGCACCAGGACCTCGGCCGGGAGCCGGCGCCCGAGGAGATCGCCGCCGAGATGGACCTGCCGATCGACCGGGTCATCGAGATCCAGCGGATCGCGCAGGAGCCCGTCTCCCTGCAGTCGCCCATCGGCGAGGAGGACTCCGACCTCGGAGACTTCATCGAAGACGCCGACGCGGTGGTGCCGATCGAGGCCGCCGCGTTCATCATGCTGCAAGATCAGCTCGACGACATCCTGGCGACGTTGTCGGAGCGTGAACAGCGCATCATCCAGCTCAGGTTCGGCTTGGCCGACGGCCATCCGCGCACGCTGGAGGAGGTCGGCCGCGAGTTCGGGGTGACCCGGGAGCGCATCCGCCAGATCGAGTCCAAGACGCTCGCGAAGCTGCGTCACCCGACGCGCGCCCAGATGCTCCGCGACTACCTGGACTGACCCGTTTTTCGCCGCCCGCCTCGACGCTCTGAGCCGAGGTACGGCGGGCCGTTCTCGGAAACGGCCCGTGCCCCGCAGCCGGGGCACGGGCCGTCCGCTTGTAGGTTTCCGCTATGCCTCTGTTCGGGAACCGCCTGCCCGCCGACGTCCGCGCCCGCCTCGCGGGGGAGCGGGTGCTGAGTTTCGCCCGCACGCCGTCCGGCGACTTCTCCGTCGCGACCTTCGTGGCGCTGCACCTTCCCGGCGGGGAACGGGTGCCCTGGCACACCGTCGACAAGGCCTCGTGGGACGAAACCGGGGTAACCATTACAACCGTGACGGGCGGCGTTTATCGGGTCAATTTGGAAGAGCCTGGCTTCTTGCCTGAAACCATCCGGGAAAGAGTGCAGAACTCCATCGTCGCCAGCCGCTATGTGAAACTCACCACAAACGCGGGGGTCCGCTTCATCGCCCGGCGGATCGCGGACACCGATGTCATCGAATGGGAACTGGCGTTCGACGACGGGATCGACGGCGGAGACCCGGGCGTGCTGGCCGCCGCGGAACAGGCCTTGGAACAGGTCCGCAGGAGCCTCGGCGTCTGATCCTTTTCAAGGGTGCCCCGGCATGAGCGAGGGCCCACCGATTCCGGCGGGCCCTCGTCGTCTCGTTGTCAGGTGATCCGGTTGACCTCTGGGTCTGGCCAGCCTGTCGGGCCGGCTGTGGTCTCCCCGTCCCAGGGGTCAGGCCTACGCAGGAACGGGACTCTGTCCTTGGCCGCCACGGTCATCTTCGACATGCGGGCACCCACCAGACCGGCCGCCTCCTGGACGGCGGGGCTGTCGGACACCCTCTTCGTTGCGCGCACGATCTGCTCGTAGCGCTCACGCCCGGCGCGGGTGCCCAGGACGTATCCAAGACCCAGCCCGGCGGCGAACATCACCTTGTACCGCATCTTCCACCTCCGCGCTTCGCTACCTCGGCCCCTACCCAACGGGTCCACATCTATCCAAACCGGGCCGACTCAAAGGCTGGATCAATGGATGTGACAGACCACCCCCCGAGTGCGCTAATCTAGTTCCGCGCCGCAAGAAAAGCCGCAAGGCAGGAAGCGGGGCACCGCACGATCCCGTGTAGCTCAATCGGCAGAGCAGCCGGCTGTTAACCGGCAGGTTATAGGTTCGAGTCCTATCGCGGGAGCTGCCAGAAGCCCCGGCCTGAGACGTCAGGCCGGGGCTTCTTCGTGTGCGTACACCCCGAGGGCCCTGTCTTTAGGGCAGATTCCGAGCGCGAGCCACGATCGGCCTTCGGCCGCCCGCGTCTCGTTTGACGCTCTGTGGCCGTTGATGCACAGATACAGATGACAAATCTGGGACAACCACCGAAAATGTGATCCGCGCTGTGAAAACAGGCGTGGTCGCCGCGGACCAAAATACGCACCGGCGGTGAGGAGAGGGTCACCGCCACGAGGGTCGTCGTCGCCGCCCGGAACGGCCACCGGCGATCCGCGAGGGGACATTCGCGATGCGGACGTGGTGGAAGAGACCCGACGAGGAAAGAAGCGGCGAGGGGGTCGACTGGGGAGCGGCGGAGGAGTTCGTCCGGCTGCACCATGCCGAGGTGCCCACCGCCGGGCCGGTGGAGGCGCGGCTGCGGGAGATCGCGGCCGAGATCGAGCAGACCGGTGGCTACACCCACACGCTCGACGAACTGACGTTCGGCGCGCGCGTGGCCTGGCGCAACAGTGGCCGGTGCATCGGGCGGCTCTACTGGCAGTCGCTGCGCGTCCGCGACCGGCGCCAGGTCGACACGGCCGACTCGATCGCCGACGAGTGCGTGGCCCATCTGCGGGAGGCGACCAACGGCGGCCGCATCCGGCCGACGATCACCGTGTTCGCCCCCGACCGTCCCGGGCAGCGCGCGGCCCGGATCCGCAACGACCAGCTCATCCGGTACGCCGGCTACGAACGCAACGGCGAGGTCGTCGGCGACCCCGTCCATCTGGAGTTCACCCGGGCGGCCCAGGGGCTCGGCTGGGAGGGCGGCGGCGGCCGGTTCGACGTGCTGCCGCTGCTGATCGACGTCAAAGATCACGTGGAGATGCGGGAGCTGCCGCCGGACGTGATCCTCGAGGTGCCGCTGAGCCATCCGCACTACCCCTGGTTCGCGGAGCTGGGGCTGCGCTGGCACGCCGTCCCGGTGATCTCCAGCATGTGCCTGGAGATCGGCGGGGTCTGCTATCCGGCGGCGCCGTTCAACGGGTGGTACATGGGCACCGAGATCGGCGCCCGCAATCTCGCCGACGCCGGCCGCTACGACCAGCTTCCGGTGATCGCGCGGCGGCTCGGCATGGACACCTCGAGCGACCGCACGCTCTGGCGCGACCACACGCTCGTCGAGCTCAACGTGGCCGTGCTCCACTCCTTCGCCGAGGCGGGGGTGACGATGACCGACCACCACACCGAGGCCAGGCGGTTCATGACCCACGTGGAGAGGGAGGAGCGCTCGGGCCGGGTCTGCCCGGCCGACTGGTCGTGGATCGTCCCGCCCCTGTCGGGGGCGCTGACGCCCGTCTTCCATCGCTACTACGACAACGTGGTTCTGCGCCCGTCCTTCACTCACCATCGGGGGCTGTAGTAGAACATTGTTCGTGAGTGACTTGGTGCTGAGCGACCTCGCCGACGGCGTGCTGACGCTGACCTTCAACCGCCCCGAACGGCTCAACGCCTGGACCGAGGCGCTCGGGGCGCGCTACTTCGACCTGCTCACCGAGGCCGAGGCCGATCCGGCGGTGCGGGTGATCGTGGTGACCGGGGCAGGGCGGGGGTTCTGCGCCGGGGCCGACTTCCAGACGCTCACGGCCCTTCAGGAGGGGACGCTCGAAAGCTTCACCGAGAAACGCGCCAACACCTTCCCCACGACGATCAAGAAGCCGATCATCGCGGCGGTGAACGGCGCCTGCGCCGGTCTGGGCATGGTCCACGCCCTCGTCTGCGACCTCGTCTTCACGGCCGCCGAGGCGAAGTGGACCACCGCCTTCTCCCGGCGGGGCCTCATCGCCGAATACGGCCTCGCCTGGGTGCTGCCGAAACTGGTCGGCCAGGCGCGGGCCCTCGATCTGCTGCTGTCCGGCCGCACCTTCACGGGGGAGGAGGCGGCCGGGCTGGGCCTGGCGCTGCGGTCGGTGCCCGGGTCCGCGCTGCCGGGCGTGGTCGGTGACTACGCCCGCGACCTGGCCCGGCACAGCTCGCCGACGTCGATGGCGGTGATCAAGCAGCAGGTCTGGGGCGACTGGGAGCTGTCGCTGGACTCCTCCCGGACGAAAGCCGAGAAGCTGATGGCCGCGTCGTTCGGCCGGGCCGACTTCGCCGAGGGGGTGGCCAGCTTCCTGGAGAAACGCCCGCCGGAGTTCCCGCCCTTCACTGGGTAGGGGCCCTGACGAGGTGATGCGAAATGGCGTTCCCAATCGTCACACGAACCCTGCACCGTCACGTCGACATCGATGGGCTGCGGGTCTTCTACCGCGAATCCGTACCGGAGACCGAGCAGGCGCCGGTGCTGCTCCTGCTGCACGGCTTCCCGTCGGCCTCGCATCAGTACCGCCGGCTCATCGACGCCCTCGGCGCCCACTACCGGCTGATCGCGCCGGACATGCCGGGCTTCGGCCACAGCGACGCGCCTGAGGGCCCGCTGACCTTCGACCGGCTCGCCGGCGTCATGGCGGGCTTCGTCGAGAGGCTCCGCCTCGATCATTTCGTTCTGTACGTCTTCGACTACGGCGCCCCGGTCGGCTTCCGCCTGGCCCTGCGTCACCCGGAACGGATCGCCGGTCTGGTGGTCCAGAACGGCAACGCCTACGAGGAGGGCCTGTCGCCGATCATGCGGAACCTGATCGCCCTGCAGCCCGGCCCCGACGGCGAGAAGACGGCCCGCGAGATGCTGACCCTGCCGACGACCCGCCACCAGTACGAGGCGGGGACGACCGACGTCCAGCTCGTCTCGCCGGACAGCTGGGTGCTCGACCAGTACTTCCTGGACAAGCCCGAACGGGCCCGTCCGCAGATCGAGCTCCTGATGGACTACCGGCACAACGTCGACCACTACCCGGAGTGGCAGGAATGGCTCCGGACCCAGGCGCCGCCGACGCTGATCACGTGGGGACGGGACGACATGTTCTTCCCGGAACCCGGCGCACGGGCCTACCTGCGCGACCTGCCGCACGCGGAGCTGCACGTGTTCCCGACCGGGCACTTCGCGCTGGAGGAGTATCTGCCGGAGATCGCGCCGCTGATCGCCGGGTTCCTCGACTCGGCGTGGAAGCTGGTCAGCCCCAGGTGAGCGCGTCGAGGTGCAGGTAGAACCTGATCCTGTCGGGGTCGACCTCGAATCCGAAGAGGTCTCCGCCCGGCTCCGGCCAGATCTCCCCGGCGGTGGCGAACAGCAGGGCGAGATCGGCGTGGGGGTCGGCCAGGCCGAGCCTGCCGAGGTCGACGAAGCCGGAGACCGTCAGGGTCTCCGGGTCGAGGATGATGTTCGGCAGGGTCAGGTCGCCGTGGCAGACGACGCTCCGCTCGGCCTCCTGCTTGTGGCGTAGGTCCAGTTCCGGCGCCAGGCGGGCCAGGAGCTCGGCCGGCGGGGTGGCGATCTGGTCTTCCGGCAGGAAGTCGGGGGTGACCGCGTCACGGGCGACGACGTCGGTGGCCAGGGCGAACATCTGGCCGAGGTCGCGCGAGAAGGGGCAGCCGGGGAGGTCGTGGAGGCGGCGTACCGCGCCGGCGATCGACGGCCAGGCCTGTTCGAGCTGGGCGCGGGACATCTGGTCGGCGGGGACGCCCTCGACGGCCGAGGTCACCAGGCGGGCGCCGTCATCGGTGATCTGCCAGTCGAGGGTGCGCTGGCCCGGGAAGCCCTGCGTGGCGAGCCAGTCGATGCGGTCGCGTTCGGCCGCCAGTTCGGCGGCGGGCCCGCTTTTGGCGTAGCGGGCGCCGTCGGCGGACCGGAACACCGCAGCGCCCGATTCGCCGTGGTTGACGGGCGTCCAGCCGTCGGGGCCGAGCAGGTCGTGGGACATCGCGCCTTCCGGTGAGTTGTCGATCGGGACCCGTTTTGCCCCCGCTCAGCTTCCTAAACGAGCCGGCGCGCTCCGGCCGACGGGATGGCGGTGCGGAAGACCGGGGCCTTCCAGCCCCTCGCCTCGTAGGCCTCGGCCACGTGCCGGCGCAGGGTGTCGGCGCGGTCGGTCGCCACCAGGGCGATGGCCGAGCCGCCGAAGCCGCCGCCGGTCATCCGGGCGCCCCTCGCGCCGCCCTTGATCGCCGATTCGACCGCCACGTCGAGTTCGGGGCAGCTCACCTCGAACTGGTCGCGGAGGGACAGGTGGGAGGCGTTCAGGAGGGCGCCGACCTCGGCGACCGCACCGGCCCGCAGGAGGCCGATGACGGCCTCGACGCGGTGGTTCTCGGTCACCACGTGCTGGGTGCGTTTGCGCTCGTCTCCGCTCAATCTGGACAGGGCATCGGCGAGGTCGGTGACGTCTCGCAGGGACTCCACGCCGAGCCTCTCGGCGGCGTTCTCGCAGTCGCGGCGCCTCTTGGCGTATTGGCCGTCGGCGAGTTCGTGGTGGACGCCGGTGTCGATGATGACCAGTTCGAGGCCGTGGGACGGCAGGTCGAAGGGGATCGCGCGGCTGCCGAGGGTGCGGCAGTCGAGCAGGAGGGCGTGGCCCTCTTTCGACAGGGCCGAGGCGGCCTGGTCCATGATGCCGCAGGGCATGCCGACGACCTCGTTCTCCGCCCGCTGGCCCAATCGCGCCAGGTCGAGCGGGCTCTGGCCCAGGTCGTAGAGGTCGTTGAGCGCCAGCGCGACGGAGATCTCCAGAGCGGCGCTGGACGACAGGCCCGCGCCCCGGGGGACGTCGCCGTCGACCGCGATGTCGGCGCCGCCGACCGGGAGACCGGCCGCGCGCATCGTCAGCGCCACTCCGATCGGGTAGGCCGCCCAGCCTTCGATCTCTTCGACCGGGCCGCCCGCCTGCACCGACACGACCCGCACGCGATCGTCGGACCGCCTGCTGACCGCCGCCGTCACACCCCACGGAACAGCGAAGGGGAGCACCAGACCGTCGTTGTAGTCGGTGTGCTCGCCGATCAGATTGACCCGGCCCGGGGCGTGCCAGACGCCTTCGGGAGTGCCGCCGAAGGCGGTTTCGAAAGAGGAGACGACCTGCATGGCCGTTAGATTATCGCTGTGGTCTCGCCTCTCATCCCGGCCGACGGGGTCCTGCTGAAGCGTGACGATCTCCTCCATCCCGACATTCCCGGCAACAAATGGCGGAAGCTCAAATACAACGTCACAGGCGAACCGCTGGTGACCTTCGGAGGGGCGTACTCGAACCACATCCGCGCCGTCGCGGCGGCCGGGCGCGAGTTCGGGTTCCCCACCGGAGGGGTGATCCGGGGCGAGCCGGTCTCCAACGAGGTGCTCGACTTCGCGGTGGCGTGCGGGATGCGGCTGATGTTCCTGGATCGCACGCGCTATCGGGCGAAGAACTCGCCTGAGGTGCTGGGACTCGTACAGAAGGAGTTTCCCGGCTACCGGGTGCTGCCCGAGGGCGGGTCGAACGCCGAGGCGGTGCGGGGGTGCATGGAGATCGGGCCTGAGCTGGCCCATCTCGGCGAGGCGGTCGTCTGCTGTCCCGTGGGGACCGGCGGGACGCTGGCCGGGCTCGCGGCCGGGCTGCCGCCGGGGTTCAGCGCGGTCGGGTTCTCGGTGCTCAAGGGCGGCGAGTTCCTCAACGACGAGGTGGCCCGGCTGCAGACCGAGGCGCTCGGTCACGTCACGCCGAACTGGCGCATCGAGACCGGGTTCCATTTCGGGGGCTATGCCCGGACCACTCCGGAACTGAGCGCGTTCATCCGTGATTTCGAGACGCGTCATGGGCTCCGGCTCGACCACATCTACACGGCCAAGATGATGTACGGGATCCGCGCGCTCGCGATGGCTCCCCCGGTGGTCGCGTTGATCACCGGTAGGGTGTGAGGGTGCTGCTGGGCGAGGGCGTACACGCCGTGATCACCGACCGTCATGGGGGCGTGAGCGCGGCGCCGTTCGGCAGCCGGAACCTCGGCGGGGCCGTCGGCGACGACCCCGGCGCCGTCGAGACGAACCGCCGGATGACCGCCTCCGAGTTCGGCGTCGACCCTTCTCGCGTCGTTCTCATGCGGCAGGTCCACGGGCGCGACGTCGCCTATGTCGAGAAGCCGTTCGGCGACGAGCCGCCGGGGGTCGACGCGATCTTCACCGCAGAAGAGGGGCTCGCGCTGGTGTCGCTGGCCGCCGACTGCGCGCAGGTGCTCGTGGCCGATCCCGTTGCCAGGCTCGTCGGCGCCGCCCATTCGGGGCGGCCGGGGACCCTCGCCGGAGTGGTGCCCGCGCTGGTCGAGGCCATGACCGGTCGTGGGGGAGACCCGGGGCGGATGGTCGCGCTGGTCGGGCCGGCCGCCTGCGGGCGGTGCTACGAGGTGCCCGCCGAGATGCGCGACGAGGTGGCGGCCGTCGTTCCCGAGGCCTGGGCGACCACGTCCCGGGACACTCCGTCGGTCGACCTGCGGGCGGCCATCGCGGCGCAGCTCACGCGGGCCGGGGTTCCCGATGTGAAGCACGACGACCGGTGCACCATCGAATCCGGTGATCTGTATTCATACCGCCGGGAAGGGCGTACCGGGCGCTTCGGGGCCTATATCTGGCTCGGCTAGGAACTTTCCGCCCGAATCCGCTCGTTCACCGGGCATGGGATGGGACTACCGGAAGTCTGTAAAAGTCGGACCGATGCGCTTTCACCTTTCACGTCACGGCGTCTCCCGCAGCTACGGGGGCCGTCGTTTCCACGTCTACCGCACGCCTGACGGACGCCGCCACGTGAGCGTGCGGCTGCCCGGTGGGTTCCACATCGGCAAGACGTTCTAATCTCACCATCTGATACGTATCCTCTCGTATCGCGAGACAGGGGTTACTCTCGTGCCCATGCACTACACGCATGGGCACCATGAGAGCGTGCTGCGGTCCCACCGCTGGCGCACCGCTGAGAACTCCGCGGCCTACCTGCTGCCGCACCTGACCCCCGAGACCACCCTGCTCGACGTGGGCTGTGGCCCCGGCACCATCACCGCCGACCTGGCGGGGCGGGTCGCCCACGTCACCGCCACCGAGATCGGCCCCGACGAGCTCGACCTCGCCCGCGCCGAGGCGGAGCGACGGGGGACGCCGAACATCTCCTTCGCGGTGGCCGACGTGCACGCGTTGCCGTACGGAGACCAGGAATTCGACGTCGTGCACGCCCACCAGGTGCTGCAGCACGTCGCCGACCCGGTGCGCGCGCTGCGCGAGATGGGCCGCGTCGCCGGCCTGGTCGCCGTCCGCGACAGCGACTACGGCGCGTTCACCTGGTTCCCGGCGATGCCGGAACTCGACGAGTGGCTCGCGCTCTACTACGCCGTGGCCGCCTTCAACGACGGCGAGCCCCAAGCGGGCCGGCGGCTGCTCTCGTGGGCCCGCGCGGCAGGCTTCACCGACATCGAGGTGTCCACCTCCACCTGGACGTACGCGAACCCCGACGACCGCGCCTTCTGGGGCGGCATGTGGGCCGACCGCGTCATGAAGTCGTCGCTGGGCCGCCAGGCCCTGGCCACCGGCCTGGCCACAGAACACGACCTGCGGCGCATCGCCGACGGCTGGCTGACCTGGGCCGCCGACCCCGACGGCTTCCTGTCGATCGTGCACGGCGAACTGCTCTGCCGTGCTTGACCTTGTCGCTGATGTCAAGGTTTAACCTGCGGATATGCGGATCGGTGAGCTGGCGCTGCGATCGGGAGTGAGCACCCGTTCGCTGCGCCATTACGAGCAGAAGGGGCTGCTGGTCGCCCGCCGGAGCGCCAACGGATACCGCGAGTACGACGAGACCCACGTCAAGCTCGTGCAGGAGATCCGGGCGCTGATGGCGGTCGGCTTCACCCTGGAGGACGCGCGCCCGTTCGTCGCCTGCCTGCAGGCGGGCAACGACTCGGGCGGCGTCTGCCCCGAGTCGGTGGAAGTGGTCCGCCGCAAGCTCATCGAGATCGACACCGAGATCCGGGACCTGATGGCCCGCCGCGACGAGATGCTACGGAGGAACACATGATCGAGGTCACCGCCGAGACGTTCGAGCGAGACGTGCTGCACAGCGACCGCCCGGTGCTGCTCGACTTCTGGGCCGAGTGGTGCCCGCCGTGCAAGATGATCTCCCCCATCCTGGACGAGATCGAGCGCGAACACGGCGACAAGGTGGTCATCGCGAAGATCAACGCCGACGACCACCCGTCGATCGCGCTGCGCTACAACGTCATCGGCCTGCCCACCCTGAACCTCTATCGGGACGGCGAGGTCGTCCACCAGATCAAGGGCGCCCGCCCCAAGCGCGCCATCCTCGACGGGATCGCCCCTCACATCTGAGCTTGGAACTGTGCGAACGCCTCATCGGTGAACAGCACGAACCGCACCTCCTCCACTTTGGTGGGAGTGGCCCGGACGGTCCCGATCGCGATCCGCGCCGCGTCGTCCATCGGCCACCGGTAGACCCCCGTCGACACCGCGGGGAAGGCGACCGTCGAGGCCCCCAGCTCGTCGGCCACGTGCAGCGACTCGCGGTAACACGATTTGAGCACGTGTGACCGGTTCTCGGTCGCGCTGTAGACCGGCCCGACGGTGTGGATCACCCATTTCGCCGGCAGCATCCCGGCGGTCGTCGCCACCGCCTGGCCCGGCGGCAGCCCTTTGCCGTAGGCGGAGGCCCGCAGTTTCCGGCAGGCCTCCAGGATCTCGCTGCCGCCCTTCCGGTGGATCGCGCCGTCGACGCCGCCCCCTCCCAGCAACGAGGAGTTGGCGGCGTTGACGATCGCGTCGGCCCGCTGATCGGTGATGTCACCCTGAACCACAATGATCCGCATGGCCGGATTGTGCCCGGTGGGTCAGACGTTCACCACGTCGAACTGCTCCCATGGCCCGACGGCCGTCCGGTTCGCGATGAGCGGTTGCGCGCCGCCGCCGTCGGCGCAGACGAGGTTGCCGTTGGCCTGGGCGCGGAGGCTGATCGTCCCGTTGGGATTGTTGATGACCTGGAAGGTCTCCCACGGTCCGATTGCGGCCCGGTTGGCGATGAGCGGCTGGGCGCCGGCCGCTTCGGCGGCGACGTACTGGTTGTTGGCGCGCGAGCGCAACGCGATGTTGTCGTTGCCCAGGTCGACGCGGTCGAACGTGGTGGCGCTGCCGTTCGCGATCAGGGTCGGGCCGGCGTTGACGAGCTGGTTGTTGGCCCGCGACCTGAGCTGGATGCCCGGCGTGCCGCTCGACGAGCCGAACCACGCGAGGTCGAAGGCGTTGGCCATGGTCTGGAACCCGGCGTCGTTGGGGTGCAGGTGGTCGCCCGGGTCGTAGGCGGGCAGGAAGCGGTTCGGGTTGGCGGGGTCGCGGGTGGCGGCGTCGAAGTCGACGACCCGGTCACAGCCGTTGCCCGCGGTGCGCACCCACGCGTTGTAGGCGGCGCGGCTGTTCTCGCCGTCCTGGCTCCAGTAGTTCGCGCCCTGGAACGGGGTCGCGGTCGCGCAGACGAACTGGATGCCGCGCTGGTGAGCGCGGTTGATCAGATTCTGGGTGGCGGCGATGATCTCCGTCGCCGTGGGGACGGGCCGGTTGGAGCCGATGTCGTTGATGGGGAAGTCAGCGAAGACGACCCACTTCACGCCCGTCTGATTGAGGACGTCACGCTCGAACCGGTTGATGGCACTCTGCCCCGCACCGTCGCGGAGGAGCTGGTTGCCGCTGATCCCCTGGTTGACGACGCCGATCGTCCGCCCGGAGGCGTTGAGCCGGTTGGAGAGCAGGTTCGGCCAGCGGCGGTTGGCGTTGTGACTGGACGCGACGCCGTCGACGATCGAGGCCCCCACTGCGACGATGGTGCCGGTCCCGGCGGCGTTGTCGACGTCGACCCCCGACAGGATGAAGTTGTCACCCGTCTCACCCGTCGGCGTGATGGAGGCGTTCCCCGCGACGTTGCCGCTCGCGATGTAGCTGGTCTGCAACGCCGTCTGGTGATAGGTCGCCGGCCCGGTGGCCGAGGGCAGATGGAAACTGACCGCGAGATCGGAGGAGGCCGCGACCGGCAGGCTCGCCGCATCGCTGATGGCCAGCCCCCCGACGGGGATCGTCACCGACTGCTGCCCCCCGAACGTCACCACCCGGTCGGTGGCAGAGTCGATCGACGACCCACTGGTCCGGCGCGCCACGTGCACGTTGGCGACGGTGAGCGCACGGGTGCCGAACGCGTTCGACAGCTGCACCCGAACCGCGGTGCCGCCGATGCTGGTGCGGACGATCTGGCGCAGCGTCTGGTTGTTGAACTCGCGGTTCGAACCGCTTTGCGGAGAGGCGGCCCAGGTGCCGTTCCAGGTGGCGGCGAAGGCCGGGGCGGGGAGGTTGGTCGCGACGAGAACCGCGACGAGAGCGGCGACGAGCGCCCGGGTTAACCGTTGCATTCTGTCCTTCTGCCTGTACGAGACCACAGGGGACCCCAGGGGTCGTGATCAGGCCGAGATTAAGCTGACAGGTCTTTGTCGTCAACAGATAGGTTGGATGTATGGTGCCCGGGAACGGTGCAAAGTGGTCGTTCGAGTGCCTCGAAAACGGACATAGGTCGGATCTGAGGCGGCGTGAGGGTGCTTGGTTTTTCGGTACGAGGTGCGCATGGCCGGATAAGTTCGGATATGCGGGGATTTGAAAGATTGTCAGGATGGCCGTTTGGTTAGTTTTGTAACTCCGGAAACAGGGATATCTCTAGAATTCCTGCGCATCAAGTGGTGTGCCCTATACCCTCTGCGACGTCACGTTTCTATATGAGTGTCCAGAGGGAACCGGCATGCCATTCTTGTGGGGCGATCTCCCGGTGGGGAGGGTGCTCCGCATTGCCGGAGTTGATTCCAGCATTGACGCCAATGTCATGGAATTGTTGCTGGACCCGCTGCCGGAGACCGGCCCCGCCGTCATCACGTATGCGGCGGCGGAGTGTGACTCGGTCCCTGAGCTGGTCGGATCCATCCTCGGCGAACTGGAAAAGCTGGCCATCGAGCTCTTTCCCATCTGGCTGCCCGAAGGAGACAAACTCGATGGCCCGGGTGGTGCCGGAATAGCGGCGGCGCGCGTTCTCGCTATGCGCATGGCCTCCGGCACTCGTCATTTCGGACCGTTCCTGGCAGAACTCGCCGCCCGTGCGATCCAGCACCAAGGGCAGTTCGCGACTGGGCTCAAGCCCATGCCTGGCCGCAAATTCCCCGCCGAGGTCCGGGCGGTCGGACTCGCCCGGGTCATCGCCGGCACGTTTCGGCGGCAGGACGCGGCGCTCGTCGTCCATGTCCCCGAGAAACTGACCTCCCACGGGGAGACGGTTCTGGTCGCCGGATGCGAGTGGCTGGCACACCAGAGCGGAATGGGTGTCTGGCTGATCGGCCCCGAGGTCAAACGGGTCGAGACCGTCGCCTTGAAAGTGCCCCAGCCGGTCACTCGACTGGCCGAGAAATTACCGCCATCGGAGACGACGCCCACCCGGATCCTCCGGGTGCCGCCGATCTGCGGCGAACCCGCCCGCTACAGCGAGGTCGAGCAGGCGGTGGAGAAGGCCTTGTGCGAAAGCTCCTGGGCCCACGGGCGGACCTGGAACCAGATCTACCCGTCGAGCGACTCCCTGTTCGTGCCGATCCGCACGGATCTCATGTGGGCCGAAGAGAAATGCGTCGTGGAGCTCGACGGTCCCGAACACAGGGCCCCCGCCAAGGCCGAGATGGACCGGCTTCGGGATCGGCATTTGGAACGTGACGGGTTCACGGTCCTGCGCTTCACCAACGAGCAAGTGCTCGACGATCTGCCGGCGGTTCTCCGCCGGATCAAGCGATTTCTCCTGGGGCGTCGCCTCAGGCTGAGCGAAGGAGCGGTCTGATGTCCGAAGAAAAGCTGACTTACCAGCAGGTTGCGGCTCTGCTTGTCCTCAAGACGTTAGGGACCGAGGTTGCGCGCCAGGAACTGGCGGACACATGGGGTCTTGATCTCAAGTCCAAGAACCGCGATGGGCTGGTCGACGCCAAGCTGATCGAAGTGGAGAAGCGGGAGCGAGGCTCGCTTTGGTATTCGATCACGGCCGCCGGTGAGGAGCGGGCGCTGGAAGAGGTTCAGAAGGGCGTGACGGTGACCTCGCGGTCGGGCAAGACCCTTGCTCTGCTTTACTTGCGTACTCTCCTCCACCCCGTGACGCCGGGTGCCTTGGTGGAAGTGCCGGAGGCGCCAGTTTCTCCGGCGGACCTCACGGATGACGAGGTTGAGGAGCGCATCCGGGTGGCCTACACGAAGATCTCTCCTGGGGTGGGGGAGTGGGTGTCGCTGACGAAACTGCGACCCCTCCTCGATGACATCGATCGTGAGCAGCAGGACGATGTCCTGCGCCGGATGCTGCTGGGCTGCCCTGAAGTGCATATTCTCGCTGCGGCGATCGTCGGCCAACTCACGCCTGAGGATCACGCCGCCGCCATCGTGATCGGCAACGAGCCCAACCATCAGCTGCGGATCGGGGCCCGCTGATGATCACCGAGTGGTACGCGCTCAGCTCGCTGAACTTCATTTCGACGGTCAACGGCGAGGATGACGTCTGGCAGCCGGTGCCCTTCCACGTGGAGGGGATGCACCCCCAGGCGTCACTGGCCCTCACTGCGGGCCTGGACGCCGCAGCGCGCAGCGTGGGTATCACCAGCCCTGTCGGGGTGGTCCTCGAAGGGACTTCCGGAAGCGGCAAGACCCACCTGATGAGCTGGCTGCGGGAGCAGGCCATCCAGCGCGACGGATACTTCTTCCTGATGAGCGTGCTCGACGCGCGCAACTTCTGGGAAAGCGCCCTGGTGTCCATCCAAGACGGCCTGGCCAGAGTCGGGGCCGATGAGGAGAGCCAGCTCAAGCGCTTTCTCCGCAACCTGACAGAGCCGATGTCGCTGCCGCGCCGAACTCAGCAGGCCATCATCGGTAACCAACCCTTGGAGAAGGAGTACCTCAAGGAGTTCATGCAGGGGCTCTACAAGAGAAACTCCAAGGTGTTCATGGAGGCCCAGGACACCGCGCGTGCGCTGGTCCTACTGGCGGCGAACGACTACAACCTCGCCAGCCTGGGCGACAGCTACATGTATGGCTTGGACGACATCGACAATGGACGCCGCGACTGGGGATTCCGCCCGGTCACGCGGACTTCCCAGGAACTGGTCCGGGACATTTCGCGGCTGCTGGCGATGACCGGGCCGAGCGTCATGGCATTCGACCAACTCGATCCGCTGATCAGCTCGATGGCGCTGTTCGGCGATGGTGAGGTCGACCCCCGCACCAGAGCTACGACACTTCAGATCGCCCACGGGCTGACCTCCCTGCGCGAGGTGACGAGCAGGACCCTGTCGGTCGTCTCCTGCCTGCCGGACACCTGGATGCTGCTCAAGCAACTCGCGGTGTCGAGCTTCAAGGACCGGTTCGAGCAGACCACGATTCTCAAGCGCATCCCGTCTCCTGAGGTGGGCCGGGAGCTCGTGATTCGTCGGTTGGCGGAGCACTTCAAGAACATCGATTTCGAGCCGCCCTACCCCACCTGGCCGGTCAGGCCGGAGGCATTCGCCGAGGCGCCCTATTACACGCCCCGGGTGGTTCTGAAAGCTCTCACCGACCACATCAAGGGGTGTGTGGCACGCGGAGAAGTCAAGGAACTGCTGCGTATCGACAGGGTCGACACGCACACGGAGCCGATCAGCCCGCTGGGGACGACGCTCAGCGAGATCCACGGCATAGAAACGACGTTCGCCCTGATCGAAGACGCCGCTCATGTCTCGGGGGCCCTCGACGCGACGCGGGAAGACGCGATCCTTCCCGGGCTGCTCGCCGCGGGGCTGCAGGCCTGGGTCATCGAACAGGGCGAGCAGGCGCAGGCGTTCCGCGTCGATCCGACATTCGGGCAGAAGACCTCACTGCACGCGCGTCTTCGTCAGGCCCTCGACGAGTCCAGGGAAGACGAGATCCACTGGGCGGTCCGCGGCATCAGTGCCAAGCATCCGAACGCGGCGCTGACCCGGCTCAAGAGGGCGGCCATCGCGGCGGGACTGGAAGCGGAAACGCCCAAGCGCAGGCTCGTCGTCATCAGGAACATCCCGTGGGCGGCCGGTCCGAAGACCCGGCAAGCCCTGGAGGACTTCCGGGCGCGAGGCGGCCGTATCGTCACGGTCGACGAAGAGGACCTGAAAACCCTCAGCGCCCTGCGGGACCTCATGGCGCAGAATCCGCCCAGCCTCAACAAGTGGCTGACCCTGAAGAAGCCCGCCAGTGCGATCAAGCTGCTCAAGGACATCGTTGAGGGCTGGTCGGATGAGCCGCAGGCCGCCTCATCTCTGATCGTTGAGGCGGAACCGACTCCGCCGCAGGTGCCGCAAGTCCCAAAAGCGCCTGAGGGTGACGTGCTGGAGGAGCCCCCCGCGCGGGTGAACCCCTTACCGACGCGGGAGTCCGGAACCTCGGGCCACAGCCCGCAGAACTTCCCGGTCGGCGCGCCGTCGCTGATCGTGGGGCGTTCCTACGAGCGCGGGCTTCCGGTCTCCGTTGAGCTGGAGGCACTGCGGAAGCACGTTGCGATCTTCGCGGGGTCCGGTTCCGGGAAGACCGTTCTGATCAGGCGCATCATCGAGGAGTGCGCCATTCAGGGCGTCTCTTCGATTGTGCTCGACACGAACAACGACCTTGCTCGTCTCGGTGACGCCTGGCCGGAGGAGCCTTCGGCCTGGGGTTCAGGTGACGCCGCTCGGGCCGCGCGCTACATCGCGGACACCGATGTCGTGGTGTGGACTCCGCGCCGGGAGAAAGGGCGGCCGCTGGCCTTTCAGCCGTTGCCTGACTTCGCCAGTGTTCGGGACGACGTCGACGAGTTCAACGAAGCCGTCGACGCCGCTGTTGCCGCGCTGGTTCCGAGGGCCAAGATCGAAGGAAACACTGCCAAGGCCGAAATGTCGCGGGCTGTGCTCAAGGCGGCTGTAGTCCACTTCGGAAAGTACAAGAGCGGCGGCCTCAACGGTCTGATCAATCTGCTTGAGGACTTCCCCGAGGACATCAGTCAGATCAGCGACTCGGTGAAGATCGCGCATGGGCTTTCCCAGGTGCTGCACGCGGCGAAGGTCAACGATCCGCTGTTCGGTGGGGAGGGTCATCCGGTCGACCCCGGATTGCTGCTCACCCCGCCTGCCGGGAAGCGGGCCCGCGTGTCGGTCATCTCGTTCGTGGGGCTGCAGAGCAACGCTGAGCGGCAGAGCTTCGTCAACCAGCTTCAGATGGCCCTCTTCGCTTGGATCAAGAAGAACCCCGCTGGTGATCGGCCACTCGGTGGGCTCTTCGTCATGGATGAAGCGCAGAACTTCGCCCCGTCTGGTGCCACCACGGTGTGCACCAAGAGCACGCTCGCTCTTGCCTCGCAGGCGCGGAAATATGGCCTGGGGCTGGTCTTCGCGACTCAGGCGCCGAAGGGTCTGCACAACCAGATTCCTGGCAACGCCGCCACCCAGTTCTTCGGCCTGCTCAATGCTCAGGTGCAGATTGACGCAGCCAAGGAGATGGCCCGCGCCAAAGGTGGCAGCGCCAATGACATCAGCTCACTGATCACAGGTCAGTTCTACGTGGCACCTGAAGGGTCGGGGTTCGCGAAGGTGCGTACACCGCTCTGTCTGAGCCACCACCCTCGGGCGCCGCTGACGACCGAGGAGGTCATCGAGCGAGCGAGCCGGTGACCTTGCAGGTCAGCCAGAACTCGCCCGGGTCGTGTTCGCCCCGCAGGGTGGGGAGGATCGTGCGCGGCACCAGGACGTTGGTTCCCGGGTGCGGCTGCACGACCTCCCCCTCCCGCCGGACCCCCGTCGGCCATTCGGTGTCCACGTGATCTTCGATGCGTGACAGGCCCTGGTCGGAGCTTGCCCAGGCGTAGCCGGGGCCGCGGTCCCGGCCGGTCTCGGTGTCTCGGTTGACCGCGAAGGCGGCTTCGGCGGTGAAGAGTCTGCGGGCTGAGACGATGCGGTGGATGCGCAGGTGTCCGGGTGGGTGGGGGACCAGCCACGTTTCTATGGCCACGTCGTCCCACGGTGACCAGCGCAGGTGGAGTTCTCCGTCACCGACAGGGACCTCGCAGCAGCGCCAGTGCTGTCCGTCCTCGCTCAACGCCAGGGTGCTGTCGTAGGCGCCCTGCTCAAGGCCATAACTCCCGGCGGGGACGCTGAAGCCGAACACCGTCGAATAGGCGAACTTCGCGTACTTCGCCGCGCCGCCGCGGGCCCACATGTTGTGCTGCGCCGAACTGAGCATCACGACGTGCCGGCCCTCGTCCGAGCGCATGAGGGTGACTCCGGCTTCGGGCTGGTGGACTGCTCCGTCCACGACGGGAGCGGGGGTTTCCTGGGTGGTCCAGAAGGGGTGGCTTTCGGGGAGGGCCAGAGGGAGGAACGCCTTCATGGCCCAGTAGGGCGACCCGGGGGCGTTGTACTGCTCGGCCAGCAGTGGTTGCGGGTAGCTGTAGCCGATCGTCAGGAGGCCGTCTCGGTCGGCTGTGTTCCGGCCTTCCCACCAGCGGAGATGCCGGAGCAGGTAGCCCTTCGTCTCGGCCCACGGCAGTGCTTCGACCTCGGCGAAGGCCAGGGCGGACCAGAACGCGGCCTGTGCGTAGCGGTAGGTCAGGGATCGGCCGAACGGGACTGCCGCGCCGTCGGCGGCGAACCAGTGGCGGAAGTCGAGGGCGAACTCGCCGGCTCGCTCGCGGAAGCGCTCAGCTCGGGCGTCTTCGCTCAGACCGGCGTAGATGAGGCCGTAGTAGTGCATGGCGAACGGCACGTAGTAGTCGCGCTGGGCGCTGGGGCCGTCTGAATACCAGCCTCGGCCCAGGGCGAATGTCTCCAGGCGGTCGAGCCGGGCCTCGTTGGCCTTCTCGTCGAAGGGGACGCCCACCCGCCGTAGGCCGAGGCCGACCATCACGGGGAAGAACTGCCAGTTGTTGTCGACGCCCGTGCGGTCGAGCGCCTGGGAGAGCCAGGTCGCCACCCGGTCGCGTTCGATTCCGGTCAGGTCGTCCCACAGCTGCGCCGGGGCCAGGGCCAGGGCGAAGCCCAGGGCCGCTGTTTCGACCAGGCGCTGGTCGACCTCGGCGATGTCGCCCCAGTATTCGGGGTGGGCCGGGTTCGTGCCGGCGGCCAGGCCTTCGCGCCACAACGCCATTCCTTCGCCCAAGGGGGCCAGGCCCCACAGCGGGCGGGCGAAGGCTTCCAGTTCGGCGGCCGTGTCGTCGTAGTGGGCGGTGTTCACGCCCAGGCGCAGGCGGGCTCGGCCGGGGCTGAAGAAAGGGGGGAGCGGAGCTACGAGATCCCGTACGAGCTGGGCCATCGCCGAACGATCCGTTGCCATCTCGCTCCTGTCAATACTTATTTTTATATATACACTTAAGGCTAGAATATAGCCCATGCACTACATCGATGGGGCTTTTGTTCCGGCCGTGCACACGGCCCCCGTGCATGAGAAGGCGACCGGTGCCGAGATCGGCAGGTATGCCCTCGGAGATGCCGCCGACGTCGATCGCGCCGTCGAGGCGGCGCGCAGGGCGCAGCCGGGATGGGCCGCGCTGGGGGCGCCTGAGAGGGCCGCCTATCTGACCGGCTTCCAAGATCACCTCAGGGCCCGTTACGACGAGCTCGTCGAGTTGTCGATGAAGGAGACCGGGGGAGTCCGGGCCAAGGCCGTCGACGAGGTGTCAGCCGGGTTGAAGCAGCTCGGGATCTCGGCTGTGGAGGCGTGCGGGACGGCGGGGGACGTGCTCCAGCCGTACAAGGCAGGGAAGTTGTCGCTGTCCCGGGCGGTGCCGCTCGGGGTGCTCGGGATCATCACGCCCTGGAACTATCCGGTCAATCTGGCCATGCGGGCGGTCGCGCCGGGGCTGGCGTTCGGGAACACGATCGTTCTCAAACCGGCTGAGCTCACTCCGATCATCGGGGGGCAGGTGCTGGCCGAGGCCGCCGACGCGGCGGGGTTGCCGCCCGGTGTGTTCAATGTCGTCCAGGGGGACGGGGCCTCGGCGGGGCATGCGCTGGCTGAGCATCGGGGGCTTGACCTGCTTGATTTCACCGGGTCGCGGGAAGTCGGGACGGCCATCGCGCTCTCGGCGGCGGCCGATCTGCGGCCGGTGCGGCTGGAGCTGGGGGGAAGCAACGCGTTCGTGGTGCTCGACGACGCGGACGTCGAGCTGGCCGCGTCGTGTGCGCTGATCGCGTCGCTGGAGTTCCAGGGGCAGACGTGTATCAGCGCCAGCCGGCACATCGTGCTCGAATCGGTCGCCGACGAGTACATCGCGGCGCTCACCCGCAAGGTCGCGGCGCTGAAGGTCGGGGATCCGTTCGATCCGGAAAGCGACCTCGGGCCGCTGATCAGCGAGGTGCAGAGAGACAGGGTGCACGAGCGGATCGTGCTGCCGTCCGTCGCGAAGGGGGCGGTCGTCGCCACCGGGGGCACCTACGACGGGCTGTTCTACCGGCCCACCGTGCTCACGGGCGTCACCCCGGACATGCCGGCGTTCGCCGAGGAGATCTTCGGGCCGGTGCTGCCGGTCACCGTCGCGCGGTCTGAGGAGGAGGCGATCGACCTGGTCAACGGCTATCCGATGCTGATGAACTCCGTCTTCAGCCGGGATCTCATCAGGGGGCTGGCCGTCGCCGAACGGCTGCACGCCGGGGAGGTGCACGTCAACGACGCGCACGCCCGGCACGGCGCCGAGAACCAGATGCCGGGGTTCACCCGCCGTCAGTGGATCGGGCTGCAGCGCGGGCCGCTCGACCTGCCGGGGTGGACCCGGGGGTGATCGTCGACTACGCGATGCACCCGGAGCTGCCGGCCCGCCTGTTCGGGCGGGCCGAGGCTCCGCTGACGGAGTTCACCAGCCAGGCCTCGCGGCGCAGACTGAAGACCACCGAGATCCTGATCACCGGCTGGGGCTGCCCGGTCCTCGACGCCGAGGCGCTCGACGCCGCGCCGCTGCTGAAGGCCGTCGTGCACGCCGCCGGGAGTGTGAAGGGCCATGTCACGCCCGAGGTCTTCGCCCGGGGGATCGTGGTCAGTTCGGCCGCCGACGCCAACGCGATTCCGGTCGCGGAGTTCACGCTCGCCATGATCCTGCTGGCCAACAAGGCTGTGCCACGGTTGGTCCGTGAGTACCACGCCGCCAGAGAAGATCTTGGTCTGCTGACGCAGCACAACGATCTCGGCAACTATCGCAAGGTCGTCGGGATCGTCGGGGCCTCGCGCATCGGGCGACGGGTCATCGAGCTGCTCCGGCCCTTCGACCTGCAGGTTCTCGTCGCCGATCCCTACGCGACCGATCTGGTCACGCACGATCTCGACGAGGTCGTCGGGCGCAGTGACGTGGTGTCGATTCACGCTCCGGCGACGCGGGAGACGTACAGGATGATGGGCGCGGAGCGCCTGAGGGCCCTCAAGGACGGAGCGACCCTCATCAACACCGCGCGGGGTTCTCTCGTCGACGAGGCCGCGCTGATCGCGGAGCTCCAGAAGCGGCGGATCTTCGCGATTCTGGACGTCACCGACCCCGAACCCCCGGCGGCGGACTCGCCGTTGTGGACACTGCCCAACGTCGTGCTGACGCCGCACGTCGCGGGGGCGCTGGGGTCGGAGGTCGCGCGGCTCGGGGCCGCCGCTCTCGATGAAGTTGTACGACTGACGCGCGGCGCCCCCCTCAAATACGAGGTGGACCCGCGCGTCCTGTCGTACCAGGCTTAACTCTTGAGGCCCGAGAACGCGATGCCCTGCATGATGCGCCGCTGGAAGATCAGCAGCACCACCATGACCGGGATCACCGCGAGCGCCGCGCCCGCCATGATGTAGTAGGCCCGGCCCGACTCCGTGCTCGCGAGCTGCTGCAACGCCAGCGGCAGCGTGTAGAGCTCGGGGTCGTTGAGCACGATCAGCGGCCACACCAGGTCGTTCCAGTGGAAGATGAAACTGGTGATCGTCACGACGGCCAGCACCGGCTTGGACAGCGGCAGGATCACCCGCCAGAAGATCTGCATGCGGCCGGCGCCGTCGATTCGGGCGGCTTCCTCCAGTTCGACCGGAAGCGTGCGGAAGAACTGCCGCATGAGGAAGATGTCCAGGACCGAGGCCACGTTGGGCAGGATGATGCCCCACGGCGAGTCGTAGACGCCCAGCACCTGCGTGACGTGCAGACGCGGGACCAGCAGCGTGATCGTCGGCACCATCATGCCGGCCAGCATCAGGACGAAGATCTTGTCCCGGCCGGGGAACGGGATGCGGGCGAACGAGTAGGCCGCGAGCGCGTCGATCAGGAGTTTCACCGGGACCAGGAAACAGGTGATCCAGACGCTGTTCCAGAACGCGGTGCCCAGGCCGCTGATGGTGAAGACGTACTCGTAGTTCTCGAGCGTCGGGCTCCACTCGCCGGTCTTCTTGTCCAGCGGGAGGAGTTGCGGCACCTGCGTGTAGACGTCGGGGCCGTTCTTGAACGACGTCGCGAGCATCCACACGAACGGGACGACCGACACCAGCGCCAGCAGGATCAGCGCGATGTAGATGGGCAGGCGGCGCACCGTCTTCTGGGTCACGATGCCTCCTGCTTCATGAACTTGAACTGGATGAACGTGATGATCATGATGAAGACCAGCAGGATGAACGACATCGCGCAGGCCGCGCCCATCGCGTTGTAACGGAACGCGTAGAGGTAGATGTGCAGCACGTACGCCAGACCCGACTGCTCGGGTCCGCCGGTGACGCTCCTGTTGCCGCCGCCGGAGAAGATGACGTACACCAGACCGAAGACCTGGAGCGCGGCGATGATGCCGGTCACGACGAGGTAGAAGGTCGTCGGGCGGAGCATCGGCACGATCACCTTGAAGAAGCGCTGCACCGGGCTCGCGCCGTCGATGACGGCGGCCTCCTTGATGGACTCCGGGATGCTCTTCAGGCCCGCCAGGTAGATGATCATCGAGATGCCGCACTGCCAGGCCGCGATGAAGGCCAGCGCCGGGATGACCAGCTCCGGGGTGTTCAGCCAGTTCTGCCGCGGGATGCCGACCAGGCCGATCACCGCGTTGATGACGCCGTACTGCGGGTCGTAGAGCCAGCGCCAGATGGCGCCGACCGCCGCCTCCGCGGTCACGACGGGCAGGAACAGCAGCAGGCGGAACAGGTTGGAGCCGCGCCTGATGGAGTTGATCAGCAGCGCCTGGGCCAGCGCCGTGACCAGCGTCAGCGGCACCGCGACCAGGGTGTACTGCAGGGTGACCTGGACCGACTTCCAGAAGTGCGGATATTTCACGTCGTCGAAGAACAGGTCGATGTAGTTCTGCAGGCCCACCCAGATCGGCGCGGAGTGCAGGTCCCACTCGGTGAAGCTGTAGTACAGGGCCGCCAGGGCCGGATAGAGCAGGAAGATGATGAAGTACACCATCGCGGGGGCGATGAGCAGCCACCCGATCAGATGGTCGCGCCTGCCGATGCCCGGACGGCGGCGCCGTCCGGGCCTGGCGGGCGTCTCGGCGGGCCGCTGGGCCACGACCGGAGATGCCACGGTTGCCTCGCTTCCGTGAAGGGCTGGGCTAGCTGTTCCAGCCGAGCAGGGCGCGGGTCTTGCCTGCCGCGTCGGTGAGGGACTCCTGAGCGGTCATCTTGCCGCTCAGCGCCGACTCCAGAGCCGGGGCGATGATCTCGTCGTTGATCTGGATCCACTGCGGGAGCGCCGGGCGCGCCTGCGCGACCTTGAGCTGCTCGAGGAAGGCCTGCTGCTGCTCGCCGAAGGTGGCGGCGTCGCGGTCGGCGGCCACCTTGTTGACGGGGAAGCCGCCCAGGGCCTGGGCCAGGGTGGTGTTGTTGGTGGAGTTGGTCAGGTGCTGCAGCCACTTCCAGGCCAGGGCCTCGTTCTTGCCCTTGCTGAACACGACCGCGTTCTCGCCGCCGATGTTGCCCGCCGGAGTGGTCTTGTACGGCAGCGGAGCCACATTGAAGTCGAGGTCGGGGAACTGGTCCTTGATCGTGGCGACGTCCCACGGGCCGGAGATCATCATGCCGGCGAGGCCGTTGGCGAAGGCCTGGTCGGAGTCGGTGATCTCACGCGGCGACGACGGCAGCAGGTCGACCCAGAGCTGCAGCGCCTCCACGGCCGGGGGCTGGTCGAACAGGATCTTCTTGCCCGCCTCGTCGACCATCGAGCCACCGGCCCCGCCCACGACGCCGGGCCACATCCAGGCGCCGTAGCCGTCGCCCTTCGGCACGACGATGCCGGCGACCTTGGCGTCCTTGGCGTGGATGGCGGCGCTGATCGTCTTGAGCTCGTCCCACGTCTTCGGCGGGGTCGGGACCAGCGCCTTGTTGTAGAAGAGGGCGACCGCGGTGTGGTCGATCGGGAAGCCGTAGAGCTTGCCGCCGACCTTGTTGGTGTTGAGCGCGCCCTCCCAGAAGTCGGCCTCGTTGAGAGTGCCGGCCGGGACCTCCTTGATGGTGCCCTCTTGGGCGAAACGCGAGACCAGCGGCTGGTCGAGGATTCCGACGTCGGGAACGGTGTTCCCCGCGAGGGCGGAGCCGAGCTTGGTGTTGTAGTCGTCCTTGGGAATCTTGACGATCTTCACCGTGACGCCGGGGTTGGCCTTCTCGAAGTCCGTCCGGATCTTCTCGACCACTTCGCCGGCCTGAGGGGTGCGGTCTTGGAACATCCAGTAGGTCAACTCCGTCGTGGCAGACCCCGCGCCGCCCTCCTCGGAGCCGCCGCCGCAGGCGGTGAGCCCGGCGAGCAGCAATGCTGCGGCAGCCGCCCCAGTGACTCTCCTGATCATTTCCTTCTCCTTCTCGGGGGGTTGAACAGACGATAATGTAAGACGCAAAAAAAGATCAGTCCCTCGTCGGAAACGCTTTGGTAACGCGGCACCCGCTACCCTGTGCGGCGGCATGTGCCTGGTAACCCTTTTGTTCACGCATTGAACTAACATGTCGGCAGAAAACGGGAGGACAGGCCATGGCTAGGCCGGAGCGTAAGACGGTCAGGGATGTCCGGAAGGGGAACCGCGGCATGCTGCTGCGGACCCTGTACTTCGGCGGCGCCCGGAGCCGTCACGAGCTGACCGGGCTCACCGGCCTGTCCGCCGCGACCATCAGCACGATGACCGGCGACCTGCTGTCGGAGAAGATCCTGATGGAGGCCGGCCAGGTCGAGAGCGACGGCGGGCGTCCGCGCGTGCTGCTGCGGGTCAATCCCGTGTACGCCTACGTCATCGGCGTGGACGTCGCCGAGACCCATGTCCGGGTCGAGCTCTTCGACCTCGAGATGAAGGAGAAGGCGCGGGTCGACTACACACTCCGGCCCTCCCACCACGACATCGAGCTGGTCGCGCGGCGGATCTTAGCCGGGATCGATGTGGTTTTAGCCGACGGGCAGGTGACCTCCGAGCAGGTGCTCGGCGTGGGGATCGGGGTGCCGGGGATCGTCGAGCGGGGGTCTGCCGACACGCTCATCCACGCGAAGACCTTCGGCTGGGACGGGGTGCCGCTGGGGGCGCTCATGCGCGCGGGGACCTCGCTGCCCGTCTTCATCGACAACGGGGCCAAGACGATGGGGCAGGCGGAGCTCTGGTTCGGGGCCGGCCGGGGGGCCGACCACGCGGTGATCGTGCTGATCGGGTCGGGTGTGGGGGCCACGGTGGTGGCCGACGGGCTGGCGGTGCGGGGGACGTCCAACAGCGCCGGTGAATGGGGTCATACCAAGATCGAGATGAACGGGCGGCTGTGCCGGTGCGGGTCCCGGGGATGCCTGGAGGCCTACATCGGGGCTGAAGGATTGCTGGCCAGGGCGGGGGTGCCGACGCAGACGACCGACTGGCCGTCGGCGCTGGGACGGGTGCTCGACGCGGGCGGCGACGTGGTCAGGGAGACCGTGACCTATCTGGGGACGGGGCTGGCGAACCTCATCAACATGCTGAATCCGGAGCGGATCCTGATCGGCGGGTGGGCCGGGCTGATGATCGGCGAACGGCACCTCGACGAGATCCGCGTGGTGGTGGGCGAGAATTCACTGACCCAGCCCTACAACGCTACGTCGATCGTGCTGGGGGAGCTCGGGCCGGACGCGGTGGCCATGGGGGCGGCGACGCTGGTGCTGGAGGAGTTCCTTGACACGAGCGCTCCACTGCGGCTGTCCGCTGTCAGTTGATGCTTAGTTCAAAGGGTTGAACTAAGGTCCGCCGACATACGTCCTGCGCCGGTCGCCTTCGCCCGGGAAGATCATCAGTAGCAGGGTCTGCGGGTTGTAAAAGTCGCCTTCCGGCTCGCGCAGGTGGGCTCTGACGCGGTAGTCGCCGCGCCGCAGGCCGGGCACCTCCAGCCCGTTGTCCGCGTACATCGGGTCGTACAGTTCCATGTGGCCGGTGAGGCTCCGGTAGCCGACCTCGACGACGTGGTCCCAGCCCTTCGTCTCGACCGGAGGGCGCTCGCGGTAGACCTCGGCCGTCAGGCAGACGTCGAAGTCGGGGTGGACGTTCAGGGCGAGCAGGCCGGGGTCGGTGGCGATGAGCGGCGCCTCCGGCACGTCCCAGTTCTCCTCCTCCAGGCCGGGGTCCCATGACTCGATGGCGCCGTAGTCGGTCCATTTCACGGCGTCGACCACGTGGGCCGGGCGGATCAGGGGCCGGTGGCGGTTCAGGTCGCAGAAGACCTCGTCGGCGGCGTCGGACAGTGCGTACGTCACCTCCTCGGCGGCGATCATCGCGGTGTCGTCGCGGTGGACGATCGGGCAGATCGGCGCGAGGGCGTATCCCCGGGCCTCCTGGCCGGGATAGAGCGCGCAGGCCGCCCGTCCGTAGGCGATCACGTCACGGTCGGGGATCCCGGTGAAGAGGTCGCCGCCGCGTATCCCGCACAGGAACGCGTCCTCGCCGACCGGGATGCCGTCGCCGTACCTGAACGTCTCGCAGTCGAGGGCGGCGATCTCGCCCCGGTTCCCGTCGGTCGCCACGAGGCCGACGACCAGGCCGGTCACCACCAGCCGGGTGAGGGCGCGGCGCACGGGCCGCCAGGCGAGCAGCCGCCTGGTCAGCCCGGGTGGCCGCCGGACGGACATCAGCAGCAGGAATCCCACCAGCAGTCCCGGCACCGACGGCAGCATGGTGAAGCGCATCCCGATCCAGCCGAACCACCCGCCCTCGAAGCACTCCGTGTCCCGCACCAGGTCGAAGGAGAGGAGCAGGGGCTGGTATCCGTGGACGACCAGCAGCCAGCCGGCCATGATCCGCACCGTGACGCGGCCGGTCCGCTCCCGCCGCGTTCCCCCGGTCAGGGACAGCACCAGCGCGGCCAGCATGATCAGCGGGACCGCGCCCGTGGCGGCTGCCGTGAGGAGGGTCTCGCCGACCAGTCCGAGCCCGAACAGCCGGGGGCCGCCGCGAGCCGCTTCGGGCACGTCGGAGAAGCGGGCGAGGAAGTAGGTGATCTCGTCGGAGAGATCGCTCCCGAGGCAGTGGGAGAAGACGAATCCGCCGTACCCGTATCGGCCGGGCAGCGTCGTGAGGTAGACGAGGTAGGCCGCCGCGACCACGGACGCGAGAACCAGGCAGATCGATGCTCTTCGGGACACGAGCGGTCACGCTAGCGGGACGCACCGACAAAGTGGTATAAAACCATCCTGTTACATAACTGGAGGGTTATCTACCCATGTTGGACGCCACGTTCGCGGCCCTGGCCGACCCCACCCGCCGGGCGATCCTGGCCCGGCTGACCGAGGGTGAGGCCTCGGTGACCGAACTGGCCGCCCCGTTCGCGATGAGCCAGCCGGCCATCTCCAAACACCTCAAGGTCCTGGAGAAGGCGGGGTTGATCACCCGGGGGAGGGATGCCCAGCGCCGCCCCTGCCGCCTGGCCGCCGAACCGCTGCGCGAGGCGACGGAGTGGCTGGCGACCTACCGGGACTACTGGGAGGCGCGCTACCGGAAGCTCGACGCGCTGCTGGAGGGCATGGAATGACCGATGTCGTCACCCGGGGCGATCGGGAGATCATCGTCACCCGGCGCTTCGCCGCGGCCCAGGCCAAGGTGTACGCCGCGCTGACCACGCCTGACCTGCTCGTTCAGTGGTACGGCGCGCAGGGGTGGCGGCTGGTTGAGTGTTCCTTCGAGGCGTCGCCGGGCGGTTCGTATGAGTTCGTCTCGGAGGGGCCCGGCGGGGAGCGGATGGTTCAGCGCGGGGAGGTGCGGGCCGTCGAGCCGCCTTCGTCGATCACCCTCAGCGAGGTCTTCGACGAGCAGTCGTATCCCGGGGTCACCCTGATCACCCACGATCTCACCGCCGAGGGCGCGGGCACCCTGCTCACCACCACTATCCGCTACGCCACCCCCGGCGGCCGGGCGACCGCGCTGCGGTATCCGATGGGCAGGGGCATGGCGGAGGCGTACACGAAACTCGATCTTCTGTTGGAAAGGACCCGCATGAACTGGACCCTCGAAGTGGTCGTCGTACCCGTGTCGGACATCGACCGGGCCAAGGCCTTCTACGCCGGCAAGCTGGGCTTCAACGTCGATCACGACACGACGTTCGGCGACGACGTCAGGATCGTGCAGCTCACCCCGCCCGGGTCGGGCTGTTCGGTCGTGATCGGCAAGGGGGCGGTGCCGGTGATGGAGCCGGGGTCGCTTCGGGGGCTCCAGCTTGTGGTGCCGGACATCCGGAAGGCGCACGCGCTGCTGGTGGAGCGGGGGGTCGACGTGTCCGACGTACAGAAAATGGGGGAGAACCCCCAGCCGATGCCAGATCCCCTCGACAACGTCGGGTTCGTGTTCTTCGACGACCCCGACGGGAACGGGTGGGCGGTGCAGCAGATCTCGTCGCGAGGCTGACCGCCCACGCGTGGTCAGTCGACGGCGAGGATCATGTCCGACGCCTTCACGAACGCCGTGACCTGGCTGCCGACGTTCAGCTTCAGCTCATCGGCAGCCTCGGTGGTGACCGACGCGACCAGCCGGAGGCCGCCCGCCGACAGTTCGACGTTGGCGGTCGCCTCGCCGCGTGTGATCCCGGTGACCTCGGCCGGGATCGCGTTCCGCGCACTCAGTTTCATGATCGTCCTGTGCCCGGGAATCTCGCCGGCCGAACCGTCTGCCTAGAGTGGAAGCCTGGACATAGGGGGTTCATCATGCGCCTTGACGGAACGGTCGCCTTGGTCACAGGGGCGTCGAGTGGAATCGGCGAGGCCGCGGCGATATCGCTGGCGCAGCAGGGCGCGGCGGTCGCGGTGGTCGCGCGGCGGCGGGAGCGGCTGGAGGATCTGGCCGCCCGGATCGGCAAGGACGGCGGGAAGGTGCTGGTCATCGAGGCCGACATCACCCAGGAGGCGCAGGCCGCCGAGGCGGTCGCCCGGACCGCCACCGAGCTCGGGCGGATCGACACGCTCGTCAACAACGCCGGGGTCATGCTCCTCGGGCCGATCGAGCGGGCGCCGCTCACCGAGTGGCAGCGGATGGTCGAGACCAACGTCCTCGGCCTGCTCTACTGCGCCCACGCGGCGCTCCCGCACCTGATCAGGGCCGCGGAAGACGGGCCCCGATACGTCGCCGACATGGTCAACATCTCCTCGGTCGCCGGGCGGATCGCCCGCAACGGGAGCGGCGTCTACAACCTGACCAAGCACGGCGTCGGCGCGTTCAGCGAGTCGCTGCGGCAGGAGGTCGCCGGTCGGCACGTGCGGATCTCGCTGGTCGAGCCGGGTGCGGTGGAGACCGAGCTGGCCGGGCACAACCGGCCCGAGGTGCTGGAGTCGATCAGGGACAACTTCTCCGGCGTCGAGCGGATGCAGCCGGAGGACATCGCCGACGCGATCACCTACGTCGTCACCCGGCCCCGTCACGTCGCGATCAACGAGGTGCTGATCCGGCCGACCGAGCAGGAACGGTAACTCTGAGGAGGTCGAGATGCCGAAAGCCTACGTGTATCGCGAATACGGAGGCCCCGAGGTCGAGGAGTTCGCCGACCTGCCCAAACCGACCGCCGGGCCCGGCCAGGTCGTCGTCCGCGTCAGGGCCGCCGGGGTCAACCCGGCAGACTGGAAACGCCGCACCGGCTGGCGCGGCCCCGGCACCAACCCCGACCACTTCCCGGCCGTCTTCGGCAACGAGGTCGCCGGGGTCATCGCCGAGATCGGTCCGGGCGTGACCGGTCTCAAGCCCGGAGAGGCCGTCTTCGGCAGCCCGCTGAAGGGCGGATACGCCGAATACGCCGTCCTCCCGGCGGCCGGCGTCGCCCACAAACCCGACATGGTGTCGTTCGAGGACGCCGCCACCCTCCCCGTGGCCGCCGCCACGGCCTACGACGGGCTCCGCCAGCTCGGCCTGCCGGCCGGCGACACCCTGCTGATCACCGGCATCGGCGGCGGCGTCGGCACGGCCGCCGCCCAGATCGCCCGCAACGCCGGGGTGCGCGTCGTCGGAACCGCCGACCCGGGTAAGCGCGAGTTCGTGGAATCGCTCGGCGCGACGTATGTCGAACCCGGTCCCGGTGTCGCCGAGCGGGTGCGCGCGGTGGCCCCGAAGGGCGTCGACGGGATCTACGACCTGGTCGGCGGCGAAGCCCTGCGCGAGGTCGCCACCGTATTGAGCGACCACTCGAAGCTGATCTCGGCCGGTGACCAGACGACGGCCAAGGACCTCGGCGGCCAGCCGGTCGCCCGGCTCCGCACCAAGGAGGTGCTCGGCGCCGTCGCCGAGATGGTGGCCGACGGGGTGCTGGACCCCCACGTCACCGCGACCTATCCGCTCGACCAGGCCGACCGCGCCCTGAGGGAGGTCGAGAACGGACACGCCCGAGGCAAGATCGTCATCACTGCGTGAGCGGTTCGCCTCGGCCCGGGTGGCCCGGCTCGCCACCTGCGGCCCTCATGTGGTTCCGGTGACGTTCGCCCTCGAGGGGGACGTCATCGTGACCGCGGTCGATCACAAGCCCAAGACGACCCGGCGGCTGCGGCGGCTCGACAACATCGCGGCCGATCCCCGGGTGAGCCTGCTCGTCGACCACTACGAGGAGAACTGGGAGAAACTCTGGTGGGTACGGGCTGACGGGGCGGCCCGGGTGGTCGATGAATGGCCGTCAGAGGTGTTGGTGGCGAAGTATCCCCAATATCGGGAAATGCCGCCTGACGGGCCGTTCATCGTGATCGACGTTCATCTGTGGCGGGGCTGGTCGGCGCTGCGCCAGGACGGCTTCTAACCGAAGATCGCCGTGGCCAGCGCAGCCGCCGATTCGGCCAGCACCGCGTAGGAGGCCAGCCGCTCCAACCTGACCTTGAGCACCGTCCGGTCGGGTTCCGGCTGGGCCAGTTCCTCGTCGAGGGCGGCCAGGTCGGCCCGGGCCTCCGGTGGCAGGTCGTGCTTCTTGATGAGGCCGGCGAGATGGTTGACTTGTACGGCCTTCGCGTTCGACCCGGCTGCCATCGGCCCCGACACGGTGCCGCCCGAGATGTTGATGCCGTAGTTGTCGTTCACGAAGCCCCCTGCTGAGTCGCCTGCGCCTGATTGCCGGCCGCGATCGGCCCGTTGACCGTCCCGCCGCTCACCCACGCGCCGTAGTTGACGATCGCCTGCTGACGGTAGGACGTGGTGTCGATGTCGCGAGACTCCAGGTAGTCGAGGACCGCCTCATTGAGGCGCTGTGAGATGAGCTTGCTGTACTTGCTGATGTCCAGGACCTGCATGAACGACGTCGGCTCGGGCTCGGCGCCGAGTTCCCGGACGCTGGCACGGGCGCCGTAGGCGTACGCGAGATAACGGCCGGGACGCTGCTGCCGGTTCTGCTCGAACACCATCTTCACCAGACGAACCGGAGCGAACAGCACCTCCTCGAACAGCCGCAGTCGCAGCGCCGCCAGCGCCTTGCCCGCGACGGCGATCGGTGACAGCGCCGGCAGCACGTCGATCACGTGGAAGGTCCGCTTGCACGGCGGCAGTGCGGTGATCAGGCACTGGGTGTACATCATGCGGCCCTCGACGGCCAAGTGGATGAACGCCGAGATGTCGATCTCCCGATCGGAGGCGGGTACGACCAGCGTCCCCAGGTCGGAGATGATGGGCGGCCCCTCGGTGCCCACGGTGACCCGCTGGAAGTAGCGCATCGCGCCCTGCGGGTTCTGCTTGACCGCGTCGATGGACACCGGGTCGAGCGAGAAGATCGGCAGGCCGCTGTGCCCGAGCAGCGGATGGGTTCCGCCGTCCAGATGGAGCGTTCCCGGAACGGTGAGATGATCGCTGACGGTGAGCTTGGCGATGCTCTCCCGCGCGTTGAGCACCCCGAAGCGCATCTGCTCCAGCCGTGCGCGGATGAAGCTGTGCAGTTCTATCGGGTCGACGGTGGCATTCCTGCGCTCACCGGCCGCAGCGCCGGGGGTGGGCGGCCTACGGTCCAGTTCGACCACGATCGACCAGGCATGCTGGGCCGGCCCCGACCCGATGAAGGGGTCCTCACCGCCGTACATTGCGAGGTTTCCCTGCTGGGCCTGGCTGATGTACCCGTCGCGACGGGCCGGGACGGACTCCTGCGGGATCTTGTGGGGACGCCCGAAGGCGAAGGTGGTGGAGAGCTGGACGTACTGGAAGATCCAGTAGGCGATCGCCACGGCAAAGGAGAGCAGCAGCAGGACGTAGGCCGGCTGGACGACGCTCACGCCTGTGGGCTGCCGTACGCCGAGGCTCGTCAGGATCAGCTGGGAGAGCAGGATGAACATCAGTTGGGCCAGAAAGGCGAACACGACCAGGGCGGCCCAGACCGTCAGGAGCGCCCGTAAGACCGGTTTGTTCCGGGTGGACGGCCGCGACAGCAGAGCCAACGGCACCATGGCGATCAGCAGCCCGGTCGTCCCGAAGAAATCGAGCCCCAGCCCCACGATGATCAGCAGTGTGATCGCCGCGTCTCTGGCCACGGTGACCCGGCGTGCCCGAAGACAGTGCATCAGCACTGTGCGGACGTCGGTGCGGCCGTGTGACGGTGCGACGGCGCGGTGCTGGTCGCCGAGGAGTTCGTCGATGACGGCGTCCCGGAACTCGGCGTCGATGTACGCGCCCGCAGACAGATAGCGCGTGCTGTTGGACAGAATGGTTGGAGCCGACATGGGATCACGTTAAAGGCAAATGTCATGCCGTAACGGGACAATCACCAGCTGGAGTCACTACTTTGGAACGCTTCCCGCAGGTTCCGGGCGAGGTGCTCCCTGGCCTCGTCGGCGGCGTCGAAGAAACCGGGGTAGGTGAAGAAGCCGTGCAGTGCGCCGGGGAAGTCGCGGTGGTCGACCGGCACTCCGGCCGCCTTCAGAGCGTTTGCGTACGCCATTCCCTCGTCCCGCAGCGGGTCGTATTCGGCGGTGATGAGGGTCGCGGGGGCCAGGCCCGACTTGTCCTTCAGGTGATGAGGGGACAGGCGGGGGTCTTCCGGGTCGGCGCCGGGGGCGTACTTCCGGATGACCCAGGCCATGTCGGCGGCGCTCAGGCCGTAGCCGGAGGCGAAGTCCGTGTAGCTCGGGGTGTTCATGGCCACGTCGGTCACCGGGTAGACGAGGGCCTGGTGGGCGAGGGGCAGTCCGGCGTCCCGGGCCAGCCAGGCGGTCACGGCGGCCAGGTTGCCGCCGGCGCTGTCGCCCGCGACGGCGACCTTTCCGGGTGCGGCGTCGTAGAAGGCGGGACGGTCGAAGACGTCGCGGACGACCGCCCAGGCGTCGTCGACGGCGGCCGGGAAGACGTGGTGCGGCGCGAGGCGGTAGTCGACCATGGCGATGATCGCTCCGGTGCGAATCGCCAGGTCACGGCCCATAGGGTCGTGTTGGGGGAGGGTACCGTAGACCCAGCCGCCACCGTGGAGGTAGACCACCACGGGGAGCTCGGGCTCGTCGGTGGGGCGATAGAGACGTACGGGCACATTCGCGACCGTCGTCCCGGTCACGGAGAAGACCTCGGCGGGG
Source organism: Herbidospora mongoliensis (assembly GCF_001570545.1). Classification (GTDB taxonomy): domain Bacteria; phylum Actinomycetota; class Actinomycetes; order Streptosporangiales; family Streptosporangiaceae; genus Herbidospora; species Herbidospora mongoliensis. The sequence goes on from NZ_BBXD01000012.1 coordinate 377,379, forward strand.
GCGCCCCGCTCGGCGGTTTTGTTGTCGAGCCGGCGGAGCAGGAGCACCTCGTCGTCGGTGATCGCGTCGAGGTCGGCGCCGGGGATCGGCGGGAAGCGGTCTAGGAACGTCTTGGACTGCGGATGGAGCGGCATGCGCGAGAACATACTCGACTTCGCGGGACGAATACCTCTAACCGTGAGCAACCGACCCGACACCAAGGGTTCGTCAACGGAAGGTAAGTGGACCCTAACGAACGAGCTGATCACAAGTGCACTTCGGTGGGTCCCCAGGAAGAAGAACTGTGAGAGACTGCGGCATTGCGGGGCGGTAGCTCAGCCGGTCAGAGCATCGGACTCATAATCCGTGGGTCGTGGGTTCAAGTCCCACCCGCCCTACTCAAAACCCCAGGCTAATAGCCTTTCTCGGTGCCACGCATCGACGCCTGGCAGGGCAGATGACAGGGCCGAACGCCGTCGCCTGTCCAAGGATATCCAGAGATCGCGCCAAGATGATCATTTGCGAACGCCCGGATCGAGGGGCGAGCACCCCTCAGAGCCGTCGGTGCGTCGTTCAGCAGCGCTCGGTGAGGATCAGCCGGCCTGGGCGCCTGGGGCCACCCTGCTGTGGTCGAGGGATCAATCCGGCAATTAATCACATAGGGGACCGCGTCGCTGACGAATCTGTTTCACTGGCACCGGAATCTTGCGGCAACGTGTGGAGGAGTCAGATGGTGGCGCCACTGGCTGATGGCCGTGTCGGGATTGGCTTTGGTCGTCGTGGTGGGAGTCCATATGGCCGATGATCCGGAGAAGACGAGTCGGCCGGCTGTCACACCGGTTGATGACGACGATGTGCCGAATGCGAAGGTCATCGACAAAGACCAGATCATCGATATCGACACCTTCGATCAGAAGGATAATCCGCTGTGGCCGCTGATCGAAGAGTCGCGGAATGCTAATTGACGGTGACGTCTTCGATGAGCACCTTTAATTTGGGTGCGTTGGAGCCGCCGGTTTCGGAGGTGATGTCGATGCCGTCCACTGCGGTGTTCACGCCGCCGGCGGCGATTTTGTCCACCACGTCGAGGCCCTTCACCACGACACCGAACGGCGTGTAGTCGGCGGGGAGCTGGGCCGCCTCATTGCTGTAGGAGATGACGAACTGGCTGCCGTTGGAGTTGGCGGCGTCGGAGTTCTGGGCCATGAAGACGACACCACGGTTGTACGCGGGGCCGAGGTTCTCGTCGGGGAACAGATAGCCGGGCCCGCCGGTGCCGTCGGTCTTGTTCTTCCCGTCGCCCTTGGCCTGCGGATCACCGCATTGCAGCAGGTCGAGGGCGTTGCTCTTGACGGTGGTCAGCCGGTGGCAGACGGTGCTGTCGAAGTAATTCTTCTTCGCCAGGAAATGGAATGAGTTGACCGTGCACGGAGTCGAATCGGGGGTCAGTTCGATGACGATCGAGCCCTGGTTGGTGGCCAGTGTCATGGTCTTGGCCGCCATCGCCGCCGCCGAAGGTTTGGCAGGGGGCATTCCGACGAATTTGGCCGGGGCGCCGGAGTCGTCTTTGCGGTAATCGCACGTGACGTTCTTCGGGTCGATCGGTGGCGCCTTACTCGGGGGCGGCAGCTGCGAGGGGATCGCGGAAGGCGCGGCCTCGGCGGCGCCGGGGGGAGGGTTCTCTGCGTCATCGCCGGAGCAGCCCGTCATCGCGACGATCGAGAGAATCATCGCACCGGCACTTAATCGGAGCCTCGAAGTTGTGGTGGTCACGCTTTATGCCTGTCGTTAGTCGTCGATTTTCCCAAGACTGTACGACCCTATCCAGGCGCCTGTGTGATTTTTGTAAGACCAGTCCCACGCGTTCCATGAGTATCAATTCGCCGCGTCGTTTCCATCGCTGATGCCGAGGTGGCGCAGGGCGGTCCGGGCCTGCGTGGCGGCCTCCTCGTGGGTGGGTGCTGAGCGGAGGCTGAGGAGGCGCTGCCGGTGGGATTCGCCCAGCAACAGGGTGAACAGGGAGCGCGCCAGGTCGAGGTCGTGTTCGGGGAGTCGCGCGCTGAGGGCCTCGATGTAGGCCTGGGGGCCATCGCGGTAGAAGCCCTCGGCCAGGTCGGGGAAGCTGTGCGCTTCGGTGACCATCAGGCGGTGCAGGCCGATCGCCTCGTCGGAGTGGAGCGCCGAGACGATCGTGGACGCCAGGTCCTCCAGGCTGCCGCCCTGGATCGGCTGGCCGAGGGTGCGGTTCCGCCGCCGCTCGACCGCCGCCAGGAAGATGTCGGTGCGGTCGCCGAAGTAGCTGTAGATGGTGCGCTTCGTGACGCGGGCCTCGGCGACGATGTCGTCGAGGGTGACCTGCCGGAAGCCGCCGGCGACGAACAGACGTACAGCCGCGTCGAGGATGTCGTCGCGGCGCTGGACGCGCTCCGCCTCCGTCGGCCGACCCCGCTACCGCGGCGGCACCGAAGCGGTGATGTGCCTGATGGGTGACGGCACGACCAACATCGGGGCGTTCCACGAGTCGCTGAACATCGCCGCCCTGTGGGACCTGCCGATCGTGTACGTGGTGGTCAACAACGGCCTCGGCATGGGCACCCCGGTGGAGCGTTCCTCCGCCGAACCCGAACTGCACAAGCGCGCCTCCTCCTACCGGATGGCCTCCGCCCGCGTCGACGGCAACGACCCCGCCGCGGTGTTCGACGCCGCCCGGGTGGCTCTGGACAGCGCGCGTGCGGGGCGGCCCTACCTGCTGGAGGCCGTGTCGGCCCGGCTCAAGGGGCACTCCGTGGTCGACCCGGCCCGCTATCGCAGCCGGGAGGAGGCCGAGGCGCTCAAGGCCGCCGACCCCGTGGCCGCCTATGCCGTCCACCTGCACGAACAGGGGCTGCTCACCGATGAGCTCATTGCTCAGATCGACGCCGAGGCCACCGCGATCGTCGCGGATGCGGCCCGGTTCGCCGACGCGAGTCCACATCCTGACGTGACGACGTTGTTCGACTACACGTATGCGACTCCCGTACCGAACGACTCCCGCCGTCTGCCGGGCGATGCGCTGTTCCCGGCGGGGGTGTCGGTATGAGCGTCATCAGCTACCGGCAGGCTCTGCACGACGCGCTGCGCGGTGAGATGCTGCGGGACGAGAACGTCTTCCTGATCGGCGAGGAGATCGGGCTCTTCGAGGGGTCGTACAAGATCACTGTCGGCATGCTCGCCGAGTTCGGGCCCAAGCGGGTCAGGGACACCCCGATCGCCGAAGAGGGCTTCACCGGTGCGGCCATCGGCGCCGCGATGCTCGGGCTGCGGCCGGTCGTGGAGATCATGACGATCAACTTCTCGCTGCTGGCGCTGGACCAGATCGTCAATCACGCCGCCAAGATCTACGGGATGTTCGGCGGGCAGGCCCGGGTGCCGATGGTGATCCGCACTCCCGGCGGCGGCGGGCAGCAGCTCGGCGCCACCCACTCGCAGAACATCGAGCTGTACTACGCCTTCGTGCCCGGGATGAAGGTCGTCGCGCCCTCCAGCCCGGCCGACGCGAAGGCGCTCATGCTCGCGGCGATCCGCGACGACGATCCGGTGCTCGTGCTGGAGAACCTCGCCCTCTACAACACGACCGGCGAGGTGCCCGACCACGACGAGCCCGCCGAGATCGGCAAGGCGGCCGTGACCCGCCCGGGCGCCGACATCACCGTGGTCGCCTACTCCCGGATGGCGGCTGTGGCCCTTCAGGTCGCTTCTCGGCTCGAAGACGAAGGCATCGACGTCGAGGTCGTCGACCTGCGGAGTCTTCGTCCCCTCGACCGGGACACGATCGTCGCCTCGGTGCGGAAGACCAACTGCGCGGTCGTCTTGGAGGACGACTGGCTGACGTATGGGATCGGGGCCGAGATCGCGGCGACCATCTCCGACGGCGCGTTCGACTGGCTCGACGCGCCTGTTCGCCGCGTGGCGATGGCCGAGGTTCCTCTTCCGTACGCCAAACCGCTGGAGACCGCCGCCCTGCCCCTCCGCGGCCGACGCGATCACCGCCATCCGCCAGACCCTCGACGCCGTCGCCCGGAGGACATCCTCATGATCGACATCCTGATGCCGCGCCTGTCCGACACGATGACCGAAGGCGCCATCTCGACCTGGCACAAGAAGCCCGGTGACCACGTCGTACCGGGGGATGTCCTGGTCGACATCGAGACGGACAAGGCTCTCATGGAGTACGAGGCCTACGAAGCCGGGACCCTGGCCGAGATCCTCATCACCGAAGGCCAGAACGCGCCCATCGGGGCTCCGATCGCCCGCCTCGACAACGGAGTCGACGACACGACCACGCCTGTCGGGAGCGCTGAGACCGGTGCGTCGGTCGCCGACGATCGTGCTGATCGGCGGGCGGCGAGTCCGTTGGTCCGCAGGCTCGCCCGGGAGCGCGGCATCGACTTGGCCACCGTGGCGGGGACCGGTCCGGGTGGACGCATCGTCCGCGCTGACCTCGACGGGTTGCCCGCCGATGTCGGTGTGCCGGGTGCGGGAGGGTGCGTCGTCCGCGCGGACTCCGACGCCTTGCCGACTGATATCGACGTGCGCGGCACGGGCTCTCGTCCGGGCGTGGAAGAGTCCTTTGCCGCGTCCGTTTCTGGGGGATCGGACCTGCGTGAGCCGCGGCCGGTGCCGTTCGACCCTCTTCGCCGGGCCGTCGCGGCCCGGCTGACCGAGAGCGGCACGACCGTTCCCACCTTCACCGCGACCGCCTCGGCCGACGTCGAAGATCTGCTGGCGCTACGCGTCCAGATCAACCAGGCCTGCACGGGCGCTGATGTGAAGGTCAGCGTCAACGACCTGCTGGTCCGTGCCGTCGCGCTCGCTGTCGGCGCCGCACGAGCGGAACTGTCCCTGGCGGGAGAGACCGTCATCGCGCGCAGGCGCATCCACTACACGATCACCGCCGACCACCGGATCATCGACGGCGCTCTCGCCGCCCGATTCCTCGCCACCCTCACCGAACTGCTCGAACACCCACTGCGAATCGTGGCATGACCGTCGTCACGGCGGGCGTGGGCCATCGAACCGACAGCGCCTTCAGGCGGTGCGCAACCGGCGGAGCAGCCCGATCTCCCCCGCGTTCTTCATCAGCTCGATGTTCACCCAGGCGAGCACATGTCCCAGCGGCAGGCCCCCACCGGCGAACCAGTCGCTGCGCGAGGTGGCGTCGAGGTCGTCATCGGTCAGCGAGTCCAAAGCCTCGATCCAGCGCTGACGGCACGCCGTCAGCCAGGCGACCCCGGCCTCCGCGTCGCCCGGCCACGGGGTCACCGCCGCGCTCTCGGCGAAGTCGAGGGTCTTCCCCGAGGTGTAGGCGTCGCCGAAGGTGTGGCTGTAGGCGTGGTCCCACCAGAAGCCGACGTGCCACATCACCCATCCGACGCTGGTCATCGGGGCGGGGTCGGGCTCCGGCATGGCCCAGTCGGCGGACCAGGTGCCGTCCGGGCGGGGGCGTACCGACCAGGAGCCGGGGGCGGGCTCCCACACGCACTCCTCATCGGTCAGTTTCTCCAGGTTGAGCTCCGTGAGCGACCAGGAGACGTCGAACTGCCAGCGCAGCAGGGGAAGCGTGTTCACCGGGACAACCTACGGCTCGGCCAGGGTGATCCACTATCGAGTTGTCGCCGATCCGTCGCGCTGTCACGATCTCGCACATGATCACCCCTGGCTCGATCGTTCCTGATGGCGGCGGCTACCGCCACACGTACGAGGTCGTCGCCCCCGCGCGCCTGGTCCATGTCTCGGGGCAGATTCCGGTGGCGCCGGACGGCACCCTCCCGGACGGCTTCGCCGCGCAGTGCCGGCAGGTCTGGGCCAACGTGGCGGCCGCGCTGGCTCATCACGGGATGGGCCTGTCGGACCTGGTGAAGGTGACCACGTTCCTGTCGGACAGGGCGTATCGGGGAGAGAACTCCGCCATCCGGCGCGAGGTGCTCGGCGATCACGCCCCGGCTCTGACGGTCATCATCACGGGCATCTACGACGAGGCATGGCTGCTGGAAATCGAGGCCGTCGCCGCCCAGTAGAGACCACCGGCCCGCGTTCGCGTTTCACGGGCCGCGTCTGTCTGGACTTCTGCTCCCGCTTCACGGGGCCCCTGCCTTGGCCTGCGTCTCGCTTCACGGGGAGGCCCGCCTGGGTCTGCGCTCGCGATCATCCACCTGGAGTCGCGCCGTAGCGCAGCCCGTCGTACAGGATCGTGCAGATGCGTACCGCGTCGTCCTCCCAGCCCTTGGCGCGCATCCCGCAGATGCCGCCGAGGGCGCGCAGGACCACGCGCCCGCTGACGCCCCCGCGCAGGAGGCCGGCCGCGATGCCTGCGGCGAGCAGGTCGTCGAGGGCGCGGGCCATCTCCTCGCGGGTGTCGTCGAAGACGGGGGAGTCGGTCGCCGTGATGCTCTCCAGCGCCTCACCCATCCCCTTGCTCATCGCCGAGTGCTCCACGAGGAGCAGCAGGAAGATGCGCAGGGCTTCGTCAGGGGCGTGCCGCGCGAGCAGTTGTCCGGAGGTCGCGCAGAGGTCGGCGACCTCCTGGCGGTAGACCTCCGCGACGAGCGCTTCGCGGGTGTCGAAGTGGCGGTAGAGGGTGCCGACGGCCACGCCGGCTCGGCGGGCGATCTCCTCCACGTGCGCGTCGTCGTCGGCGAGGAACGCTTCCCGCGCCGCCGCCAGAAGCGCTTCACGGTTGCGGCGGGCATCGGCGCGCAACGGTCTCTCCCTAAAGTGTCTGGTTCCGTTTATGTGTACAGTTTCCGGAGTCCGGTTCACCTTATCGAAGGAGTACCCCCGTGACGACCGAGAACGAAAGCCTGGCCGGCCTCCGAGTGCTGGTCACCGGCGGTAGCCGAGGCCTGGGAGCCGCGACGGCCCGCCGCTTCGCCGCCGCCGGCGCCACCGTACTGACGGCCTCGCGAACCGCGCCCACGGAGGTCCTGCCCGCCGTATTCATCCCCGCCGGCCTCCGGCCCGACGCGCGGACGGCGGCATCATCCCCGTTGTCTGAGCCGCCCCATACCGAAGGAGCCCTGATGAACTTCAGCCTGACCTCACTGATCGTGGACGCCGCCGACCTGGAGAGCGAGAGTTCCTTCTGGCACGGACTGCTCGGCGGCTCGATCACGAAGACGGCCACCCACCACTTCCTGCGGATCGACGGTTTCCCCGTGATCGTCATCCAGCACGCCCCCGGGCACGCACCCGGTGCCTCCCAGCAGATGCACTTCGACCTCGCCACCGACGACGTGGACACCGCACACCAACGGGTGCTCACCGCAGGCGGCCGACGACTGCGACCGACGGGTGACGCCGCAGGGGTGTACGCCAGCCCGGCCGGCCACCCCTTCTGCATCCGCCCGGCCTGAGACCATGACCGTCGTGCTCCATACTCCGCCCCACGAACCGGGGCCGCCTCTGACGCTCCGCCCCTGGGCGGAAGAGGACATCCCCGACCTGATCGACGCCTATCGCGACCCGGTGATGCGCCAATGGACCAGGTCCCACGTCGACGACGAGCGAACCGCCCGGCGCTGGATCGACACGCAGGAGAGGGGCTGGAGCGAGGGCACCCGGCTCAGCTTCGCCGTGCTGGAGCCGGAGGCCGATCGCGCCCGCCTGGTGGCCAATGTGGTCGTGAAGGGAGTCACGGTCGGAGGGGCGTCCGCCGAGGTGGGCTACTGGACCACTCGCGCCGCACGGGGGCGGGGCATCGCCGGCCGGGCTCTTGAGGTGGTGACGATCTGGGCTTTCGCCGCGCGGGGGCTGCGAACGCTGCGGCTGCTGCACCAGGTGGACAACCAGGCTTCGTGCCGGGTGGCGCAGAAGTGCGGATACGCGCTGGAAGCGGTTCTTCCCCCTCTTTCGCCGTACCCCCGCGACGGGCACCTTCACGCCAGACACGCTCCTCAGGTGCCACCGGCATGACGAACGGCCCGGTGCGATGCACCAGGCCGTCCAGAGGACATTCTCAGCCGATGTGGGCCAGTACCCTCGGCCGCATCACCATCGCCGCCATGGACGCCACCGCGGTCAACACCGCCACGACCAGGATCGGGATCGTCGAGATCTCCACCCCGGCGGAGGCCACGATCACCGCCGCCGTCGCCGTCAGGCTGAGGACCGTCGTCGCGAGCAGGAGGCTCGTGGTGATCGTCGTCTGCCGGCCCATGTACGCCGTCAGCGCCGCCCCCACCACCAGAAGTGATCCCACCACGCCCAGCACCGGCGGCAGCGTCTCGGTGGTCACGTCGCCGGAGGCCAGCATTTCCGCGTGGGTCATCACGTCGTAGTCGCTGCCCAGGGCCGCGCGCAGCCGCTCCCGCAGCTCACCCGGGTCGACGCCGGCGTCGCCCTGGATGTGTACGGACTCGATCTCCAGCTCCCCGACCAGGTCGGCCGCCGACATCGGCAGCACGCCCAGCGTTCCCCGTACATCGAAATTGGGGTTTCCCCCTGAGTCGGTCACGCCGGTGATCTCGAACGATCGGTTCGCCCCGTTCCCGTGGACCGTGATCGTCTCGCCGACCTCCAGATGGAGCTGCTCGGCGGTGCGCCGGTCGAGGACGGCGTCGGAGGCGCCCTTGGGGGCCTCGCCCTCCATACCGGGAGTGGAGGCCAGCAGTTCCATGTCGAGGGCGACGGCCTCCAGCGGTACCAGCGAACCGAAGCCCACCAGGCCGACACCGCCTCCCTGGACGGGGATGGCCTCGGCCACGCCCGGGACGGCCCTTATCTCGGTCAGGGTCGTCTGTGGCAGGGAGGGGATCGAATCGACGCCAGGGTAGCCCGCGGGCAGAACGGCCGCGTCAATCGGAGAATCGTCGCCGGACAGGAAGCGGGCGACGTGCCAGCCCGCTCCCGAGAGGTGGAGCCCCGTGCCGATCAGGAGCAGACCGGCGACGGCTGCGACGATGCAGACCGCCAGCGCCCTGAGATGGCGGCTGGTGCCCGACATGAACTTCCCCCATACGAGTCATCTGAAAAGGTCTCAAATGGGTCAACACCGCCGGGCTGTAAATAAAGCCCGACGGTGCTGATTCAGCCGAAAACTTTACGGTCTACGGACGGGTGTAGGCGAGGGTGAAGCTGCCCGAGCCGCTGTAGGCGTGGACGCGGTACCGGTAGGTGCCCGCGCTGCCGTTGTAGGTGAACGCCTCATCCGGGGCGGAGCTGGTGCCGCTGGCGACGTTGGTCCAGGTCGAGCCGCTCAGGCGCTGGAGGTAGAGGTCGAAGTCGACCCCGTTCGGGCCGTCGAGGCACAGGCGGTGGGTGCCGGCGCTGGCGCTGAACTGGGCGCTGTAGACGTTGCCGCCGCTGCTGACCGTGCCGGAGGAGGTGCTGGCGTAGCCGGAGCAGGTGGAGCCGCCGCCACCGCCGCCCGAGGTGGTCAGGGTCAGGCCGTAGACCGACAGGATCTCGTTGACGGGCTGGAAGTAGGTGGTGCCGCCGCTGCTGCAGTTGCCGCTGCCGCCGGAGGTGACGCCCTGGGCCTGGGTGCCGGAGATCCACCCGCCGCCCGAGTCGCCGGGCTCGGCGCAGACGTTGGTACGGGTGACGCCCGAGACGGTGCCCTGGGAGTAGGTCACGCTCGTGCCGATCTGCTGGACGGTGCCGCAGTGCCAGCCGGTGGTGGAGCCGGAGCGGCAGATCGAGCCGCCGACGACCTGCGCCGTCGAGCCCGCCACGTTCGCGGAAGTGCCGGCGATGGTCGGGGTCGAGACCCAGTTCGCGTTGGTGGCGACCCAGGCGTAGTCGTTGCCGGGGAACGAGGACCCCTGGAAGGTGCCCTGCGCGACCTGGTTGTAGCCCGTCGTCGAGTTGCCGACGTTGCCACAGTGACCGGCGGTGACGAACCCGTTGGTGGTACCGCGGGTGATCGCGAAGCCGACGGAGCAGCGGCCGCCGCCGATGTAGTAGGCGTCACCACCGCGGATGTTGTAGAAGGGCACGGGCTGCTCGCTGGTCGCGACGAAGCGCACGGCCGACTTGTCGACCCCGGCGGCGGCCACGAACGCCTCGGCGGCGGCCTGGTCGCGGGTCTCGACGACGACCGAGTTGGTCTTCACGTCCACGTAGTAGACGGGCACCGTCTGCGGGGCCGCGGCGGCGTCGAGCTTGTCCTTGAGCGCGGTCAGGTCGCCCAGGGAACGGGTCACGAGCTGCGCCTTGGCGCCGCCGGCGATGATGGCGGGAACCTTGGCGGCGTCCGCGGTGGCCACCGTCAGAGAGTTCGCGGTGTCGCCGCTGAGCCAGGAGCCGCCGAACGAGGCGCCGAGGTCGGTGCGGACCTTGCCTTCGAGCTTGCCGAGCCGCGCCTCGTTGATGAGGCGGAGTTCGGCCTGCTCGGCCGAGAGGTGCAGGTCGCGCTGGAGGGCCTCCAGCATCGAGGGTGCCGGTTTCGCCGGCGCCGCGACTGCGGCCGGAGCGGAGGACAGGACGAGGGCGAAGCCCATGGTGAGGGCGCTCGCCGCGCTCAGGATGTGCCTGCTGCGCATCGATTCTCCTTGGGGGCTGGGAGTGCCCTGAACGTAATCTCCAGAACCACTCCCAGAGGAGCCGTCGTTTGCCCCCCTATCATCGTGTTATGTCCCGCTTATGACATGGTTCCGTACCCCGGGTTTCGAGCCAGCCAGTTCGAGTAGGGCGCGCTCTGCCGGACCGCGTCCAGGTGGGAGAACTTGGCGTGGCTGACCACGGCGGGCGCCGACGGGGCGGCCGGGGTCTCCGGGTGCCAGCCGAGGAGCTGCCGCCAGTGCAGCGGCGCGCCCTTCACGGGGAGTGCCACCATCCCCTCGCTCGTGCGGAACGTGGCCTGGCACAGCGCGACCGCACGGCCGACCCGGACCAGGTGGATGCAGGTGGCGACGTCGGTCTCGTAAATGGTCTCCGGGGCGAAGCCGGCCCGTGAGGCGGCCACGGCGAAGCACTCGCCGAAGCAGCCGTCGCCGGGGGTGACCGCCCACTGCTCCTTGGCGAAGTCGCCGAGCTCGACCTCTCGCTCCCCGGCCAGCGGATGGGTGGCCGCGACCAGCACGAACACCGGATCTTTGGCGACCAGCGCCCACGACAGCGCCTCGTCGCCGGGCGGCCGGGAGTCGCCGCAGACACCCATGAGGGCGTAGTCGAGCCGGCCGAGCATCACCTTGGTGGACAGCTCCCCGGTCGACCACGAGGTGGCGGTGGTGATGACGGCGGCGGGTTCGGCGGCGGCCAGCCGGTCGACGAGACCGCCCAGGATCGGGCCGTTGGTGGCGCCGATCCGGTAGCGGCGGCCGACGGGTTCGCCGTTGGCGAGCCGGGCGGCCTCCTCCTGTAACTGCTGCACCGCGGGCAGCAGCACCTGCGCGCGGGCGAGCACCAGTTCGCCGAGCGGGGTCGGGCGGGAACCGGTGTGGTCCCGCTCGAACAGGCTGCCGCCGAGCGCCCGTTCGATCCGCTTCAACTGTGCGGTGAGCGCGGGCTGGGCGAGCCCGAGCGCACTGGCCGCCTTGGTGACGCTGCCGGTCTCGGCGACCATACGCACGATTCTGAGATGGCGGAGCTCGAGGTCCATAACGCGACGGTATGACCCTCGAATAACTCCAGCAATGATGATTTGTCACACAGTCTGACTAGTCATGTCGGAAAAGGTCTATCAAGACTGGACCGCGACTGTTACCCCATGGGAACCCACAGGGTAGGCCCTCCCAAAAGAACGGGGGCGTAGGTGAGGACCTTTCTCGCGCTGGCGATGGTTGTCGGCGTGGCCGCCTGCGGTTCCGAGAGTCCGCCGGCGGCGGGCCCGGCTCAGATCATCTCGCGCGGGTTCAAGATCGGGCTGATGCTGCCGGACCAGACGACCCCACGCTGGGAGAAGTTCGACCGCCCGTACATCACCTCTTCCGTGGCCCAGCTCTGCCCCAACTGCGAGATCGTCCCCGTCAACGCCGAGGGCGACCCCGCCGCGCAGCGCGGTCAGCTCGACCAGCTGACCGCCCAGGGCGTCAAGGTCGTCATCCTCACCCCGGTGGACGCCGGCGGCATCCAGCCGGCGGTCGACCGCGCGGCCGCGCGGGCCGTCAAGATCGTCTCGTACGACCGCCTCGCGGAGGGCGCCATCGAGGCCTACACCTCCTTCGACAACTTCGACGTGGGCCGCCTGCAGGGCCAGGCCCTCGTCGAGGCGGTGAAGGCGAGCGGCCGCCGGGGCGAGATCATCATGCTCAACGGCCCGACCACCGACCCCAACTCGTACGAGTTCAAGGCCGGCGCCCACTCGATGATCGACGGCAGGCTCCGCATCGGCGCCGAATACGACACCCCGGCCTGGAGCGCCGAGGAGGCCGAGCGCGAGTCCGAGATGGCGATGGACCGGATCGGCCTCGAGAACATCATCGGCGTCTACGCCGCCAACGACGGCCTGGCCGGCGGCGCCGCCGCCTCGATCCGCGACTCGGGCCTGCCCCCGAACACCCCGCTGACCGGCATGGACGCCGATCTGGACGCCATCCAGCGCATCATGCTCGGCACCCAGACCATGACCGTCTACAAACCGATCAAGCCCGAGGCCCAGAACGCCGCCCAGCTGGCGGTCGATCTGGGCGCCGGCCGTCAGATCCGGGGCACCAGCACGGTGAGCAACGACACGAAGAAGGACATCCCGGCCATGATCTCGAAGGCGATCGTGGTGGTCCGCTCGACGATCAAGGACACGGTCGTCAAAGACGGCTTCTGGACGGTCAACGAGATCTGCGGCCCGGCCAACCTCAAGCCGATCTGCCAGCAGCTAGGCATCACCTGACGTCTCGTCGGACGGGTCGGGCACGTCCTTGGGCCGTAGCCGCTCCCAGACCAGGAAGATCGCCGCGATGACCAGCATCCCGATCCCGGTCCACAGATTGATGCGCACCCCCTCGGCCTTCGCGATCTCCTCGGCCCCGTCGAGGACGCCGACGATGACCAGGATCACGCCGTAGACGGCGAACAGGCCGCCCAGGATGCGGCGGATGTCGAACAGCATCGCGTACCCCTTACAGGAATGGCAGGTAGAAGGCGGCGGCCAGGATCAGCGCGCCGGAGCCGAGGACCACGGGGGAGCGGTACCACTTCTTGTCACCGGCGATGGAGTCGTCCTTGAGGTCGACGTCGGTCAGCCCCCACACGAGACCCCGAAGTTCCTCGTCGGGTTTCGGCGTGGTGACCAGCGTGATCGCGACCGACACGACGGCGTCGACCAGGAAGGCCGCCCCCGCCGCGACGAACGAGGCGTTCAGGTCGGTGCCCAGGTCCAGAAGCTCCGCCCGGTACGGGATGTAGACCGCGAACGCCGCCAGAGTGCCCGCGATGATGCCCCAGAACCCGGCCCACGGGGTCATCCGCTTCCAGAACAGGCCGATGATGAACGTCGCGAACAGGGGCGCGTTGAAGAACGCGAACAGCGCCTGCAGGTAGTTCATGATGTTGGAGAACCCGGCCGCGATGAAGGCGGTGCCGATCCCGGCCACCACACCGCCGATGGTGGCGATGCGCCCCAGACGTACATAGAACTCATCGGGGTGGTCCCCGTTCACGTGACCCTTCCAGATGTCATACGTGAACACGGTGTTGAACCCCGAGATGTTCGCCGCCATGCCGGCCATGAACGACGCGAGCAGACCGGTGACCGCGACGCCGAGCACGCCGTTGGGCAGGAACTCGTTCATGAGCAGCGGAATCGCGTAGTTGTAGGCGGGCCCGTCGTCCTTGCCGAGGTTCGAGAACAGCACCAGGGCGATCAGACCGGGGATCACGGTGACGACCGGGATCAGCAGCTTCGGATAGGCCGCCACGATCGGCGTCAGCCGCGCCGCGTTGGTGTTCCGCGCCGACAGACCGCGCTGGACCTCGGCGAAGTTGGTCGTCCAGTACCCGAACGAGAGCACGAACCCGAGCCCGAAAACGATCCCGATCCAGTTCGCGCCGAGCGGATTGTCCGCCGTCGCGGTGGTCGACCACGTGTGCAGCCCGCCCTCGCCGAGCACGCTCTCCCGCACCTTCTGCCCGAGCCCCTCGAACCCGCCGACCCGGATCAGCCCCAGGATCACCACGGGGACGAGGCCCGCGATGATCACGAAGAACTGCATGACCTCGTTGTAGATGGCCGAGGACAGCCCGCCGAGGGTGATGTACGCCAGCACGATCGCCGCCGACACGATCACCGACAGCCACAGGGGCCAGCCGAGCAGCGCCTCCATCACGAGGGCCAGGGCGTAGAGGTTGATCCCCGCGATCAGCACCTGCGCCACGGCGAACGCGATGGCGTTGAACAGCTGCGTGGCCGGGTTGAACCTTCTGCGGAGGAACTCCGGGACGCTGTGCACCTTCGACCGGTAGTAGAACGGCATCATCACGATGCCGAGGAACACCATGGCCGGGATGGCGCCGATCCAGTAGTAGTGGACGGTCATGAGACCGTACTGGGCTCCGTTGGCGGCCATGCCAAGGATCTCGATCGCCCCGAGGTTGGCGGAGACGAACGCGAGACCCGTGATCCAGGCGGGCAGGGAACGCCCGGCGAGGAAGAAGTCGCTGGAGGAGCGGATGGCGCGGCGGGCGGCGAAGCCGATGCCCACCACGACGGCGAAGTAGAGCGCCAGGATCAGATAGTCCAGCGCGTTGACATCCAGGCGGAGGTCCTGGGGAGCAAGTGCGAACACGGCCAGCCGCTACCCCAGAACCTCACCGTTTCACGTGCGTTCCAGTGCGACGACGGGGATCTTCCGGCCCGCCTGCTGCTCGTGTTCGACGAAGAAGGGGTAGTTCTTCTTGATCTGCGACCAGACCGCGTCGTATTCGGCGCCCTCGGTCGGGCGGGCGTTGGCGATGTAGGTCTGGTCGCCGACCTCGACGGTCACGTCGGGGGTGATGAGGAGGTTGCGGAACCACTCGGGGTCGTGCGGCGCCCCGGCCGCCGACGCCATGACCAGCAGGTGGTCGCCCTCGATGACGTACATCATCGGGGTGGTGTGGGGACGGCCGGTGACGCGGCCGCGAGTGGTGAGGATCAGCAGGGCGCGGCCCTCGAAGGGGCCGCCGCCCTTGTGGGCTCGGAAGTCCTCGATCGTCTTACGGTTGATCTCGCGGATGTCTTCGCCAATCGGGTTGCTCATGCGCCTCATACTTGCCGAGAAGGCTGCCAGTATGTGTCAGCTAGTTCCAAACCTCGCCGACCTGCGCGGCCACCGACGGCGCCTGGGCTAGCCCGGCCTTGAACGCCGGCGCCCACAGCCCCGGGTCGAGCACGTCGGTGCCGAACACGGCCTTCGCCGCGGCGTCGGGCCCGACGGTCGTCGTCCTGGCCGCCCCGGTCTTCTCCAGCTCCCGCGCCAGCCGCTCCGGCGGGACCATGCCGATCAGCGGCTCCAGCACGACGACCGTCTCGGCGCCCTTGGCCAGGTCGGCGTTGGTGCCGCTGCGGACGCCGCCGTCCATGTAACGCGCGCCGTTGATCTCGACCGGCGGATAGACGCACGGCACCGCGCAACTCGACGCGACGGCCAGCGGGAGGTCCACGCCCGACTCGTGGGTCCAGACGACGAACTGCCCGGTGGCGGCGTCGACGGCGGTGACCTGGAGGTCCCGGTCGGGCCACACCTTCACCGGCAGCCGGCTCCCGACCGACTCGATCCGCGCCATGCCCTCGACGATCGGCAGCGCGAGGGCGAGTTCGCCCACCCGGCGCCGCGCCTCCTTGGGGTCGACACGGGGATCGAAGAGGATCCCGAACGCCTGCATGACCGGCGCCATGTCCACGGGCGGCCGGGGCCCGTGATCGGTCGTGCTCTGCTTCGCCACGGCCTGCTCCAGATCGGCGCCGGTGGCGATGAGGGTGCCGACGACGGAACCGGCGGACGTCCCGATGATCGTGTCCGCGGTCCCCAGGTCGAGGCCTTCACGGCGCAGGCCGGTGACAATCCCCGCTTCCCAGGCGATGCCGGCGATGCCCCCGCCGCCCAGAACCAATGCTCTCGTCATGTACCGAATTATGTTCTATCGACGGCCGCTATGGGAGGGCGACCACGGCGTATCTCTCGTCATGAATGGGGCGGCCCCACAGCACGGGGTCGGGCAAGGGCTCGACCGCGATCTCCTTGACCACGGGGCGAAGGGTTCTGGCCAGCTCCTCCGCCGTCAGACCGGCGGCGCCCCAGCGGCCCTCGACGAGGCCCGCACGTCAGGGTCGCGCAGGCCGTGGTCGGGTGCGTCGTCGAAGGTGTCGGCCTGGTCATCCCAGATAGTTGGTTTGTACATCAAACTATTGTTACCCTCTCACTAGTTCCATGCACGCGCTGGGCGGACGGTCAGGGTCCCCACCTGATCGTGCATGGCCGGTTATCCATTCACGGAGGAGAAACCGTCCATGCGAAGAAAGATCGTCAGCATGCTCGCGATCCTCGCCCTGGTCCTGGTCGCGGCGGTGGTGAGGATGGCCCCCGCGGGGGCGGTCGCCTCCGATCCGTACGTGTACAAGAACGTGCGGATCGACGGGGGCGGATTCGTCCCGGGCATCGTTTTCAACCAGACCGAGCGGAATCTGATCTACGCCCGTACCGACATCGGCGGGATGTACCGCTGGGACCAGTCGGGCTCGTCGTGGAAACCCCTGCTCGACTGGGTCGGGTTCACGAACTGGGGCTACAACGGCGTCGACAGCATCGCGACCGACCCCGTCCAGACCAATCGGGTGTACGCCGCCGTCGGCATGTACACCAACTCGTGGGACCCCAGCAACGGGGCCATCCTCAGGTCCACCAACAAGGGGGACTCCTGGGCGGTCACCCCGCTGCCGTTCAAGATGGGCGGCAACATGCCCGGCCGGGGCATGGGGGAGCGGCTCGCCGTCGACCCCAACCGGAACGGCACCCTCTATCTGGGGGCGCCGATGGGGAACGGGCTCTGGCGGAGCACCGACTTCGGCGCGACCTGGGCCAAGGTGACGAGCTTCCCGAACGCCGGCAACTACAGCGACGACCCGAGTGACCCCAACGGCTACACCAGCCACCAGCCCGGCGTCGTGTGGGTCACCTT
This sequence comes from Herbidospora mongoliensis, assembly GCF_001570545.1. Lineage (GTDB taxonomy): Bacteria > Actinomycetota > Actinomycetes > Streptosporangiales > Streptosporangiaceae > Herbidospora > Herbidospora mongoliensis. Next base: position 394,428 of record NZ_BBXD01000012.1, read on the forward strand.
CGACAAGCGCACCGGCACGTCCGGCAACGCCACTCAGACGATCTACGTCGGCGTGGCCGACAAGGCCAACACCGTCTACCGGACGACCAACGGCGGCACCACGTGGGAGCGGCTCCCGGGCACCCCCACCGGCTACATCGCCCACAAGGGCGTCCTCGACCACGTCAACGGCTACCTCTACCTCGCCACGTCCGACACCGCCGGACCCTACTCCGGTGCCAAGGGCGACGTCTGGCGCTACGCCACCGCGACCGGGACCTGGACGCAGATCTCGCCCGTCCCCTCCAGCAGCGCGGACGACTACTTCGGCTACTCGGGCCTGACCATCGACCGGACCAATCCGAGCACGATCATGGTGGCCACCCAGACCTCCTGGTGGCCGGACGTGATCTTCTGGCGGTCCACCGACTCGGGGGCCACCTGGACGCGGATCTGGGACTTCACGTCGTACCCGAACCGTAGTTTCCGCTACAAGATGGACATCAGCTCTTCTCCATGGCTCAGCTGGGGAGCCAATCCGCAGCCGCCGGAGGTCACGCCCAAGCTGGGCTGGATGACCGAATCGCTGGAGATCGACCCCTTCGACGGGAACCGGTTCATGTACGGCACCGGCGCCACCCTCTACGGATCGACCGACCTGAAACTCTGGGACACCGGTGGCCAGCTCACCATCAAACCCATGGTCAAGGGCCTGGAGGAGACCGCCGTCCTCGACCTGGTCAGCCCGCCCACCGGCAGTGCGCCGCTGATCTCGGGCCTGGGCGACGTCGGCGGGTTCCGGCACACCAACCTCGACGCCGTGCCGCCGATGATGTTCGTGCAGCCCAACTTCACCTCGACGACCTCGCTCGACTACGCCGAGCTGAACCCGTCGACGATGGTCCGGGCCGGCAACTTCACCGAGTCCGACCGGCCGAACGACAACCACGTCGCCTTCTCCACCGACGGCGGCGCGAACTGGTTCCAGGGCCAGGAGCCCGGCGGGATCAACAACGGCGGCACCGTCGCGGCCGCCGCCGACGGCAGCCGGTTCGTCTGGGCCCCCGCCGACAGCGGTGCCTCGGTCGTCTATTCGGTCGGGTACGGCAACTCGTGGTCGGCCGCAAGCGGTGTGCCGTCGGGCGCGAGGATCGAATCCGACCGGGTGAACCCGCAGAAGTTCTACGCCTTCAGCAACGGCCGGTTCTACGTCTCCACCAACGGCGGCCAGACCTTCACCGCCTCCGCCGCGACCGGGCTGCCGACGACCGCGCGGTTCAAGGCCGTCCCCGGACGAGAGGGTGACATCTGGCTGGCCGGAGGGGCCGGGTTGTGGCGGTCGACGAACTCGGGGACGTCGTTCACCAAGCTCTCCAACGTGGAGGAGTCGGACAACGTCGGGTTCGGCAAGGCGGCGCCCGGACAGTCGTACCAGGCGATCTTCCTGATCGCGAAGATCGACGGGGTCCGGGGCGTCTTCCGCTCCGACGACACCGGCGCGACGTGGGTCCGCATCAACGACGACCAGCACCAATACGGCAACATCGGCGAAGCCATCACCGGCGACCCGAGGATCTACGGCCGCGTCTACCTGGGCACCAACGGCAGAGGCATCCTGTACGCCGATCGCACCGGCCCCAACCCGTCGCCGTCACCGTCCGCGAGCCCGTCGCCCAGCCCTTCACCAAGCCCGTCCCCGTCCCCCTCACCCTCACCCTCCCCCTCGCCTTCGCCTTCGCCTTCGCCTTCGCCCAGTCCGAGCCCATCCCCGTCTCCCAGCCCGGGTAAGGCCTGTGCGGCGACGTACACGATCACGAATTCCTGGCCCGGTGGGTTCGGCGGGAGCGTGACCGTCAGGAACAGCGGCACGACCGCGATCACCGGCTGGACCGTGCGCTGGACCTGGGCCAACGGACAGACCGTCAGCCAGTTTTGGAACGGCGTGCACACCGCGAGCGGCGCGAGCCAGACCGTGGTGAACGCCGGCTACAACGGCAATCTGAACGCCAACGGCACGACGACGTTCGGCTTCAACGCCGGCCAGTCCGGCACGAACCCGATCCCCGCCGTCACCTGCACCCCAGCCTGACCCGTTCGAGGCCGACCGGCCGGGGTGGTCCTCACCCTGGCCGGTCGGGCGGGTCGTCCGCCCCGCACTCGACTCGGCCCTGGAGGCCGTGGCTGCCGGACCCGGCGAGGCCGTCACCGCGCACGAGCGCATGGAAAGCCGGGACGTCGCCGGCCGTATCGTCCTGACCCCGTGAACGGTGAATCCCTCTAGAGCCAGCCGTTCCGGTCCGCGGCCTGGGCGGCCTCGATGCGGTTGCGTACGCCGATCTTGGTGATGGCCGACGACAGGTAGTTGCGGACGGTGCCCTCCGACAGGTGCAGCCGGGCGGCGATGTCGGCGATCGTCGCGCCGCCCGCGCCGGCTGCCAGGACGTCGCGCTCGCGCGGTGACAGCGGGTTGGGGCCGGTGCTGAGCGCGGTCGCCGCCAAAGCCGGATCGATGACGCGTTCCCCGGCCATCACGCGGCGGATCGCGGCGGCCAGTTGCTCGGCCGGGCCGTCCTTGATGAGGAAGGCCGAGGCGCCCGCCTCCATCGCCCGGCGCAGGTAGCCGGGGCGGCCGAACGTCGTCAGGATCATCACGTGGCAGCCGGGGACCGCCGCCCGTATCTCGGCTGCCGCGGTCAGGCCGTCGGTGCCGGGCATCTCGATGTCCAGCAGGGCCACGTCGGGGCGGACCCGCCGGGCCGAGGCCACCGCCTCGTCGCCGTCCGCCGCCTCGGCGACGATCTCCAGGTCTTCCTCCAGGCCGAGCAGTGCCGCCAGGGCGCCGCGCACCAGGTTCTGGTCTTCCGCCAGCATGACCCTGATCATGAGGGTGACCCTACGGGCACGCGTACCGCGACGCGGAAGCCGCCGCCGGGCAGCGGACCCGACTCCAGCGTGCCGCCCTCGGCCGAGACCCGTTCGGACAGGCCGGTGAGGCCGTTGCCCGGGACGTGGCCCTTCGCGGCCCGGCCGTCGTCGCGGACCTCCAGGGTCGCCGCGCCCCCGCCGTGGGCGACCTCGATGACGCAGCGGGAGGCGCGGGCGTGCCGGACGACGTTGGTGACCGACTCGCGGACCGCCCAGCCGAACACGCCGTCGGCCACCTCCGGCAGCGGGCCGCCCGCCATCCGGACCGTCGCGTCGACCCCGGCCGCCGCCAGGACCGCCCGCGCGCCGTCGAGCTCCTCGCTCAGCGCGCGCCTGCGGTAGCCGGAGACGACCTCGCGGACGTTGGCCAGCGCCGACCGCGCCGCCGTCTCGATGTCCCCGATCTCGCCGATGGCCCGGTCGAGGTCGCGGCCGGCCATCCGCCGCGCGAGCTCGCTCTTCAGCACGATCAGCGACAGGCTCTGGCCGAGCAGGTCGTGCAGGTCGCGGGCGATGCGCAGCCGCTCGTCGGTGGCGGCCAGCCGGGCGACCTCGTCGCGTGCCTCCTGGAGTTGGAGCACCAGCGTCCGCGTGTGCCGGAGCGCGACCATCATCATGCCGAGCGCCAGCAGCACCGCCGCGATCCCGCCGTACATGGCGGGGTGGGCCCCTGTGACCACCCCGTCCACGACGGTGACCGCCGTCGCGGCCAGCACCCCCGCCGCCGCCCACCGAAGCGGCAGCGCCATCGAGCACACGAACGCCAGGTAGACCGGCAGCCCCAGCCAGTCTGGCCCGAACACCAGCGGCAGCCCCGCCGCCAGCAGCGCGAACACCACCAGCACCAGCACCGCCCGCCCGGTGAACGGGTCGTCCCAGCGCCGCCGCACGAACGTCACCGCGTAGTACGTCAGCGCGAACACCACCAGGGCCGCCCACCCCAGCCACTGCCGCGTCCCCTCGTACCGGGCCACCGCCACCGCGACCGGGGTGAGGAACAGCAGCCCGAACGACGTCCAGAATGCTCGTTGCAGCAGTTCCGGCCCCTGGACGTCGCCGATGAACAGTCGCTTCACCAGGCCCGCCGATACGCGACGACGGCGAGCGCCCCCAGCGCCACCGTCCAGGCGGCCAGCACCAGCCCGGCGGACAGGGGCGGCGCGTGCCCGGCGGCCACGGCCCGCCCCAGCTCGGCGAACCGGGTCGAGGGCAGCGCGGCGGCGACGTCCCTGATCACCTGCGGCAGCACCGACAGCGGCACCCACATCCCTCCGGCGATCGCCAGCCCGAAGTAGGCCCCCAGGGTGATCGGCTGGGCGGCGTCCGGCCCGGTCAGCGACCCGATCAGGGTGCCGAGCGCGGCGAACGGCAGCGTGCCGACCCACAGCAGCGCCGTGATCGCGACCCACTGCAGAAGGTCCAGCCGCACGCCCTGCCAGAGCACCGACGCCAGCCCGACCAGGATCACGGCGGGCAACCCCAGCGACATGGCGGCGAGGGTCTTCACCACGATCACCGTCGTAGGCGTGAGCGGGGTCACCCGTAACTGCCGCAACCACCCGCTGCGACGTTCGGCGGCCAGCCGCACGCCGGTGCTCATCAGCGTCGCGCCGAGCGCGCCGTAGGAGGCCATGGAGACCATGATGTCCACCGAATACGGCAGCCCGGTAACGGGATCGGGCCGGTCCCCGGCGAAGATGCTCGACCAGAGCAGGTAGAAGGCGACGGGGAGGGCCAGCGCGAAGGACAGGTAGTAGCGGTCGCGCAGGACCTGGAGAAGTTCGAGACGCAGATAGCTCAGCATGCCGGGATCTTTCAGCGCTCGGTCACGGTCAGGGAGAGGAAGGCGTCTTCGAGCGCGGGGGTGGTGATCTCCAGGTCGCGGATCGTCAGCCCGGTCGAGTACAGGGAGGCGACCACGATGTCGGGGTCTGCGGTGTGCAGGGTGGCGAAGCCCCCGCTGACCTCGACGGCGGTCACCTCGGGGAGTCGTTCGAGCCCGGCGGCGGGCTGGGCGCCCAGGCGGAACCGGACCGTGCGGCCACCGGCTCGCCGCTTGATCTCGGCGGGTGTGCCGTCGGCGACGATCCGGCCGCGTGAGAGGACGACCACCCGGTCGGCGTTCTCGTCGGCCTCTTCCAGGTGGTGGGTGGCGAAAAGGATCGTGCGGCCGCCCGCCGCGTAACGGCGGATGGCCGTCCAGAAGGCCCGCCGGGTCTCCACGTCGAGCGCGGCGGTCGGCTCGTCGAGGACGAGCACCTTCGGCGCCCCCGCGACGGCCATCGCGAACCGCACCCGCTGCACCTGTCCGCCGGACAACCGGCCGGTGCGCCGCCTGGCCAGGTCGGTCAGGCCGGCGAGCTCCAGCACGTCGTCCAGCGGCATCGGGTCGGGGTAGAGGCCGCCCACGAAACCGACGACCTCCCGCACGGTCAGGTTCGGGACCAGTTCCCCTTGCTGGATCATGGCGCCGACCAGCCCGTGCGCGGCGGCCTCGGCCGGGGCCTTCCCGAGCAGCTCGACCCGACCGGCATCGGGGGTGACGAGGCCGAGCATCATGCCGATCATGGTGCTCTTCCCCGCCCCGTTGGGGCCGAGCACCGCGACGACCTGCCCGGCAGGCACCCGCAGGCTCACGTGTTCCACGGCCCGGACGTCCCCGAACCTCTTGGCCACGCCCTCAACGCTGATCGCATCCATGGCGACAACGGTAGAAAAGCCGGATGTGCGGGAGTAGTGAAGCTTGTCGGGTGATCATGCTGACAAAAGTCACATGGGTCGTCTCAGACGATGAGCGGGCCGGCCACCTTCAGTTCGTCGTGATCGATCAGCCGGCGGACGGACTCCAGCACGGCGTCCTGCGGCTGGTGGTTCGGTGCGTAGCCGAGGAGGGTCCTCGCCTTCCCGATGGAGCAGACGTGACTGCGGTGCAGGTGCTCCCAGCTCGCCTCCGCGTGCTCCGCGGGTGTGTCGCGGCGGAACTCCTCCCAGGTCACTGATTCCAGCGACGCGGTCTGCCCGAACCACGCCGCCGCCTGGCGCGCGTACCCGCGGACGTTGAGAGCGGTGGGGGCGACGACGTTGAAGTCCTGGCCCGCCGCCGCGTCCCGGTTGTGGACGGCCAGTTCGAAGGCCTGGGCGACGTCGTCGGCGTGGACGTGGTGCATGAGTTCGGCGCCGATTCCGGGGATGCGCAGCGGCTGCCCGGCTGACAGCGTGGTCCACACCGAGGGGTCGAGGTTGCCCAGCGGGCCGATCGGGTGCCAGCCGGGGCCGACGATGTGCCCCGGGTGCAGGGACGTGGTGACCAGTCCGCCGTCGGCGGTCTCCTGCTTCAGCATCCGCGCGATCCGGTCTTTCTGGATGCCGTACTCCCCGGCAGGGGCGGTGCCGGTGTCCTCGGAGATCGGCAGTGAGTCGCTGGGGCCGTACCGCCAGATGGAACCGCAGTGCAGCAGGTGGCCGGTCTCGCCCCGCAGCCGCTCGACCAGCGCGGTGGCCGATTCCAGCGTGAAGCAGACGAGGTCGACGACCACGTCGGGGTTCAGCCCGGCCACCGTGTCCCCGAAGGTGCCCTCGCGGTCCTGTCGCTCGCGGTCGGCGGCGACCTGGCGCACCTGCCCCCATTCGGGAGCGTCGGTGTAGGCGGTGCGGGAGCCCCGGCTGATGGTGACGACCTCATGTCCGGCCCGCACCAGCCGGGGGACGAGGTAGGTGCCGATGTGCCCGCTTCCGCCGATGACAACGATGCGCATGCGTGTCTCCATTCGTGTTAGATGCCCCACTCTGTCCTACCTTGACGTCCTGCCGTCCCGCGCACAGGACGGCCGAGCCGTCCGCCGAGCGGGGTAGATTCATCGGGTTAAGCAAAGCCGAGAAGTGGCTGATTCGCTGATTTGTTGACGTCGGGCGGGTCCCGTCCTACCGTTCAATCCATATTCATCGGATCAATTGGAGCTGGTCTTATGCCGACGATCACCTCAGTGGACGTGATCGACGTCAGGTTCCCCACCTCCGCCACCCTCGACGGCTCCGACGCGATGAACCCGGACGGCGACTACTCCGCCGCCTACGTGGTCCTCGCGACCGATGACGACGACCTGGCGGGATACGGCCTGACCTTCACCATCGGACGCGGAAACGACCTCTGCGTGGCCGCCGCCCGCCAGATCGGGGCACGACTGGCCGGGCGGGACGTGGACGAGACGGCCGCCGACCTGGGCGGTCTCTACCGGGAGATCATGGCCGACAGCCAGATGCGCTGGCTGGGACCAGAGAAGGGCGTGGTGCACCTCGCCGCGGCCGCCGTGCTGAACGCCGCCTGGGACCTGGCCGCCCGCCGGGCCGGCAAGCCCTTGTGGCGTCTGGTGGCGGACATGTCGCCGGAGGAGATCGTCGCCGCGTGCGACTTCCGCTATCTGTCCGACGTGCTCACCCCTGCCGAGGCCGTCGAGATGCTCGCGCGGCTGCGGCCCACCCGCGAGGAACGCGTCGCCGAACTGGCCGAGCACGGCTATCCCGCCTACACCACCTCGCCCGGCTGGCTGGGCTACGACGACGACAAGCTGCGGCGTCTGCTCCGGGAGGGGGTCGCCGAGGGCTGGACGCACGTCAAGCTCAAGGTCGGCGCGGACATCGACGACGACCTGCGGCGGCTGGCGATCGCGCGCGAGGAGCTCGGCGACCGCCACCTGATGATCGACGCCAACCAGGTGTGGGACGTGCCCGAGGCCATCACCTGGGTGAACCGGCTGGCGGCCTACGAGCCGCTGTGGATCGAGGAACCGACGAGCCCTGACGACGTCCTGGGTCACGCCGCCATCCGCAAGGCGATCACCCCCGTCGGCGTCGCGACGGGCGAACACTGCCACAACAGGGTGATGTTCAAGCAGCTCCTGCAGGCGGAGGCGATCGACTACTGCCAGATCGACTCCTGCCGCCTGGCCTCGGTCAACGAGATCATCCCCATCCTGCTGATGGCCGCCAAGTTCGGTGTGCCGGTGTGCCCGCACGCCGGGGGCGTCGGCCTGTGCGAGATCGTCCAGCACCTGTCGGTGATCGACTACGTCTGTGTGAGCGGCAGCCTGGAAGGCCGGGTCCTCGAGTACGTCGACCACCTGCACGAGCACTTCACCGACCCGGTCCGGGTGGAACGGGGACGCTACCGCCTTCCCGGGCAGCCGGGCTACAGCGCCCGCATGCACCCGGATTCCGTCGACGCCTACCGCTACCCTGATGGCCCGCAGTGGGCCCGGCAGTAGGGATGGCGAAGTGGGAGTCATCGAGACCGCGATCGACACGATCAAGCAGATGATCGTCGACGGCGAGCTGCGTCCCGGCCAGAAACTCCCCATCGAGAAGGAACTCGCCGACCAGCTCGGCATCGCCCGCAACACCCTGCGCGAGGCCGTGCGCGCGCTGATCGCCATGAGGGTCCTGCAGACGCGCCAGGGCGACGGCACCTACGTCACCAGCCTCTCCCCGGCGCTGCTGCTCGACGGAATGAGTTTCGTCGCCGACATCCACCAGCACGCCGGTGCAGGGGAGTTCCTGCACGTGCGCCGGATCCTGGAGGCGGAGGCGACGGCTCTGGCGGCCGTCCGCATCCCCGACGAGCACCTCGTCGTGCTGGGCAACCTGCTGGAGGAGGCCGAGCGCCTCGCCGCGGCACCCGAGATCGACCACGGCAAACTCGTCGCCCTCGACCAGGACTTCCACTCGCTGATCACCTCCCACTGCGGCAACGCCGTGCTGGCCGCCGTCATCCAGAACATGTCCGGCCGCACGATCCGGGCCAGGATCTGGCGGGGCATGACCGACCCGCAGGCCGTGCAGCGCACGCTGGGGGAGCACCGCGCCGTCTATCAGGCCCTGCTCGCCCGCGATCCCGAGCGAGCTCGCATCCACGCCGCCATGCACGTCCTGGGCGTCGAAGAGAGCCTGCCGGATTTCGCGTCCGGGAGCCTCGGCACGACGGCGCCCCCGCTGCCCTCGTAGGCACCCGGACGCGAGTCCCGGGACAGAGCGTCACTCCTGCGTCTTGCCCCCGGTGAGCCGGGAGAGGGCGAGCGCGGTGAGGATGATCGCTCCGTTGAGCGCCTCGATCCACTGCGCCGGCACGCCGGCGAGGGTGAGGACGTTCTGGATCATGTAGAGCAGCAGGATGCCGGTGAACGCGCCGAACACCGTGCCCTTGCCGCCGTTGAGGCTGACGCCGCCGATGACGGCGGCGGCGAACACCGTGAAGATCGCCCCGTCGCCCTGCGAGGCGGCCACCGAGGCCAGCCTGCCGGTCAGCAGCAGGCCGCCGACCGCGGCCAGCACGCTGGCGGTGATCAACGTGATCCACAGCACCCGGTCGGTGCGGATGCCCGCGGCCTTCGCGGCGTCGACGTTGCCGCCGATGGCGTACAGCGAGCGGCCGAACCCGGTGAAGCCCATGACCAGGACGCCGGCCGCGAACAGCAGCAGGCAGATCCAGATCGAGGCGGGCACGCCGAACCACATCGCCGAACCCAGATAGATCATGGACTCCGGGAGGTTGAAGAAGGTCTGCCCGCCGGAGATGCCCGTGAGCAGGCCCCGCAGCACGATGAGCATGCCCAGGGTGACAATGAACCCGTTGAGCCCGAAGCGGACGATGAACAGGGCGTTCACCACCCCGATCAGCACCCCGACCGCCAGGGTGATGGGGATCGCCCAGAAGCCGGACAGCAGCCCGAGTCCGGACCCGGTCCCCACCGCGACCGTCAGCCAGGCGGCCACGCCGGGCGCCAGGCCGAAGGTCGACTCCAGCGACAGGTCCATCTTGCCGACGATCAGCACGAGCGCCTGCGCCAGGACGAGCAGCGAGATCTCCGACATGGTCTGCAGGATGTTGATCAGGTTGTCGGCCCGCAGGAAGATCGGGTGCACGATCTGCCCGACGATCGCGATCGCGATGATCGCCGGTACGAGCGCCAGGTCCCGCAACCGGGCCAGGCGCAGCCCGGCCGGTGTCCTCCTCCCCGGCCCCTTCGGCGCGGGCCGGCCGGTCTCCGCGGGGGCGGCGGTGGTCTCAGGCATCGAGGTCGACTCCTTCCATGGCCGCCACCATGTCGTGGTCGTGCCAGCCGGCGGCCAGTTCGGTGGTGACCCGGCCGTGGAACATCACCAGCACCCGGTCGCACAGCCGCAGATCGTCCAGTTCGTCGGAGGCGATCACGACGCCGGTGCCCTTCCCGGCGATCTCCTCGACCTTGGCGAGCAGGAACTCCTTCGACCGCACGTCGACGCCCGCAGTCGGGGTGATCAGCACGAGCAGGCGGGGGTCGCTCGCCAGGGCACGGGCCATCACCACCTTCTGCTGGTTGCCGCCGGACAGGCCGTTGACGGGCAGCTCCGGGCCGGGGGTCTTGATGGCCAGATTCGTGATCATCTCGCGGGCGAGCCCGTCCCTCCTGCGTCCGCTCACGAGTCCCGCGGTGCCGAGCCGCTCCGGCACGGTCATGGTGGTGTTGTCGGCGATCGACATCAGCGGGATGAGGCCCTGGTGATGACGGTCCCGGGGGACCAGCCCCACTCCCGCCGCCAGCGAGTCGGGCACGCTGCCGGCGCGCGGACGCCGCCCGGCGACCTCGACCGTGCCCTCACCGGGAGCCCGCAGCCCCGCGATGGTCTCGGCCAGTTCGGTCTTCCCGCTGCCGCCGAGACCGGCCAGGCCGACGATCTCGCCTGCCTGGACGCGCAGGTCCACGCCGACGTACACCTCGCCGTCGGTCAGGCCGCGGGCGTCCAGGATCACGGGGGCCTCGGCGGGGACGGGAGAACGTGCTTGCCTGTCCCGCAGGCCGGCCGCCTCACCGGTCATCGCCGCGACCAGGTCGCCCTGGGGCAGCTCCCCGACCGGGGCGGTGAGGATGTGCCGGGCGTCCCGGAAGACCGTGACGGTGTCGCAGATCTCGTAGATCTCCTGCAGGTGGTGACTGATGAACAGGAAGGTGACCCCCTGCTCCCGCATCGCCCGCATCCGGTCGAAGAGCCGGGAGATCGCCGCTCCGTCGAGCTGCGCGGTCGGTTCGTCCAGGATGATGAACCGCGCACCGAACGACAGAGCCCTGGCGATCTCCACGAACTGCCGCTGTTCCACGCCCAGTTCACCGGCCGACCGGCGGACGTCGACGTCCACCGACCAGGCCTCCAGGAGGTCGGCCGCCTTCCGCCACATGCTCTTCCAGCTCACCAGGCCGAGGCCGTTGTGGTCGTGCCGGTTCAGATACAGGTTCTCGGCCACGGTCAGCTCAGGGATGATCGTGGACTTCTGGTAGACGCAGGCGACCCGCTCCCGCCAGGCGTCCCGTTCCGACGAGCGGGGCGCCGGCCGCCCGGCGAACCGCACCTCACCTTCGTCGGGTTCCTGCAGGCCGGTCAGGATGGAGACGAGGGTGGACTTGCCCGCGCCGTTGCGCCCGACGAGGGCATGGGTCTCGCCCGGCGTGATCGTGATGTGGGCGCCGTCCAGCGCCACGGTCTCGCCGTACCTCTTGGTGATGCGCGCCGCCTCGCAGACGGCGGACGGGTTCGCGGAAGCGTCCATCGCCGTGCCTCTCAGCTGAGGTTGTTGCCCCAGAGCGACTTGTCGTCGTGCTTGACGCTGGGGATGCCTCCGTAGGTGCCGCCGTCGAGTGTGACGAGCGGCGCGGAGAGCTGGTCCTCCAGCAGACCAGGGCGGACCTCGATGATGGTGCTGTCGTGGTCGGTCTTCCCCGGGGCGAAGGTCTTGCCGTCGATCGCCGCCTTGGTGTACTCCAGCGCCCACTTGGCGTAGAGGTCGGCGGGCTGGGAGACGGTCGCGTCGATGTTGCCCGCGGCGATGTCCTTGAGCTCCTGCGGGATGCCGTCGTTGGAGACCACGAAGACGTGCTTGGGGTCGTCCGGCGCGACCAGCAGGCCACGCTGCTTGAGCACTTGGAGGGTGCCGGACAGGGCGAAGCTCGACTGCATGTAGACGCCCTTGACGTCCGGATTGGCGGTGAGCACCGTCGACAGCTTCTGCGAGGCGACCGCGCCGTCCCAGTTCGTGGCCTCGCCGAAGACCTTGATGCCGGCGTAGTTCTGCGCCATGCACTCGTTGAAGGCCTCGGTCCGGTCCCGGCCGTTGATGGAGGCCAGGTCGCCCTGCAGCATGACGACCTTGCCCGCGCCCTTCAGCTTCTCGCCGAGGTAACGGCAGGCCTTCTCCCCGTACGCGCGGTTGTCTGCGCGTACGACCATGAAGGCGTTGCCCTGGTCGGGTCGGGTGTCGACCAGGACGACGGGGATCTTCTTGCCTTCGAGCTGCTGAAGCGTGGGAGCCACCGCCGCGGTGTCCTGCGGCGCCATGACCAGCCCGCGGATGCCCTGGCTCACCAGGCTCTGCACGTTCGCCGTGAGCTTCGCGATGTCGTTCTGGGAGTTGGTGGTCTTCAGGTCGGCGCCGATCTCACCGGCGAACTTCGGCACATAACTGATGTAGGAATTCCAGAAGTCGGTGTCGGAACGGGGATAGTCCACGCCGATGACCGGTTGCGCCGGGGCGTTGGCCGTCTGCCCGTTCGTGTCGTCCCCGCCGCACGCCGCCAACAGACAGGCCGTCATTGACAACGCCACGGCGAAGGGTAAGCGTCTGATTCTCATCTTCACTCCTTCTGATGCTCTTCACGGTCGAGCCCGTCAGAGCACAGGACATGGGATGTCTTTCTACGACCGAAACCCAGTCGATGTCTAGAGCCTGTCGCCGACAGGGCGACGGCCTGCACATTCGAGAGTGCCGCAGACTGGAGAGATGCTGAGACATCACATGTCTATCTCGGACGGTGTCCTGGGTGAATGAGTGATTCACGGGCGCCGGGCATTGGGTGCAGGATGCACCTATGTCTTTGACCGAGCAGGCCATCGTGCGCATCCGCCAGCTCATCAAGGACGGAATGCTCCCTCCCGGAGCGCGGCTGCCTCCCGAGCAGGACCTGGCGACCTCGCTGGGCCTGTCCCGCAACCTCCTCCGTGAGGCCGTCCGCTCCCTCGTCACGACGCGGGTGCTGGAAGTACGCCGGGGGGACGGCACGTATGTCACCTCGCTGGAACCCGCGCTCCTGCTCGAGGGGGTCGGCGTCGCGGTCGAGATGATGCAGGGGGACGACCTCCTGGAGATCACCGAGGTGCGGCGGCTGTTCGAGCCGGTGGCCACGGGCCTGGCGGCCAGCCGCATCTCAGCGGTCCAGCTGGCCGAGGTCCACCGTCATCTCAACGCCATGATCGGCGCGCAGGACGACGTCGAGATGCTCACCCACCACGACGACGCCTTCCACCGCGCCGTCTTCGAGGCGACGGGCAACCAGTCCCTGTGCGCCCTGCTCACCGGCATCGCCAGCCGCACGGTCCGGGCGCGCGTCTGGCGAGGACTCCTGGAAGGCAACGTGGCCGGCCGCACGGTCGCCGAGCACGTCTCCATCTACCGGGCGCTGGAAGCGGGGGACGTGGCACTCGCCCAAGCGGCGGCGCTCATGCACGTGAGCACGACCGAGACCTGGCTCCGGGAGAACCTCGTGCGCTCCTCGGCCCCGGACCCCGACGAACGGGTCATCTGATCACGATCGGTCAGTGCGACAGGAAGGCCGACAGCTGCGGCGAGTACGTGGTGTGCAGGACGAGCGTCGCCGCTCCGACCACGGCGGCGTCCGCGCCCAGGGGAGAGGCGGCCACGTCGACGATCCGGATGTGCCGTGACAGCGGCCGGGTCGCCAGCGCGGCCGCGACGGCCGCGACGAACCGGTCTTCGACGTGCTCGATGCCGTGGCCGCCCAGGACGATGAGGTCCACGTCGATGAAGTTGGCGACGCTGACGGCGACCGAGGCCACGTGCCGGGCGGCCTCGTCGATGACCTCGACGGCGAGTGCGTCTCCGGCCGCGGCCGCGAGCAGGATCGCGGGGTGGTCGACGGTGGCCGGGTCGAGGCCGAAGGGCACGGAGAGCACGCTGCCGCGCCCGGTGGCGAGCCTCTCGTGCACCTGGGCCACCAGCGCCGACGGATTGACGAGACGTTCGAGGCAGCCGTGGTTGCCGCAGTAGCACGCGGGTCCGTCGGCGAGCACGGTGGAGTGGCCGAACTCGCCGGCGTTCAGCGAACCGCCCCGGTAGACCTGATGGTTGAGGATGAGGCCGCCGCCGATGCCGGTGCCGAAGAAGAGGTACGCGAAGTGCGCCACGCCCCTGCCCGCGCCCGACCATCGTTCCCCGACGGCGGCGGCGGTGGCGTCGTTGTCGAGTGTCACGGGCAGCCCGGTGGCTTCGGCGAGCATGCGCTGCACGGGCACGCGCGTCCAGTTGGCGAGCTGGGGCGGGGCGACGACCAGGCCGCGGTTCTGATCCAGCGGGCCCGGTGCGGCCAGGCCCACGCCCAGCACCCGGCCGGGAGGGACCTGCGACTCGGCCAGCACCTCCTCGACGAGCGCGGCCATCGCGGCGACGACGTCGGCCGGGTCGGTGCCGGGGGTGACCGGCTGGCGCCGGACGGCCAGCGGCCTGCCCAGTAAGTCGATCACCGTGCAGGTGAGCTTCACCGGATCGAAGTGCACCCCGATCGCCGCCCGAGCGTCGGGGTTGAGCCGGAGTGTGGTGCGCGGCTTGCCGCCGTTCAGGACCCGGCTGGCGCCGTCTTCCCGCACCATGCCCTCGTCGATGAGGCGGCGGACGATTCCGGAGATCGTCTGCGGGGTGAGACCGGTGCGCTCGGCGATCTCGACCCTGCTGATCCCGTCGGCGAGCTGGATCTGGTCCAGCACCACAGCCTGGTTGTATCGCCCGATCTTGGGCAGATTCGTGCCTGCTTGCCGCACCCAGCGTCCTTCCTGCTAGTTCGCCGGGTCACAGTCTGCACCAGAGCGTTGACCTAGTAAATCAAATGGATTTATTGTCCTTCGGATAGCTCTAACACCTAAGTCATGAATCAAGTGAGGGTCAACCGGAGGCAAGCAGTGTCCACCACATGCCGTGGTCCGCGAGGTGCGGAGACTCGTCCATGACGAGTGCCCCGGTCCTGCTGGAGATGCGGTCGATCACCAAGACCTTCCCCGGCGTCACCGCGCTGGCCGACGTCAATCTTGAGGTCCGGCAGGGCGAGATCCACGCGATCTGCGGGGAGAACGGCGCCGGCAAGTCGACGCTCATGAAGGTGCTCAGCGGCGTCCATCCCCACGGGACCTACACCGGCGACATCGTCTACCAGGGCGAGCAGGTGCGGTTCTCCGACATCCGCGCGAGCGAGCACGCGGGCATCGTCATCATCCACCAGGAGCTCGCGCTGGTGCCGGGCATGTCGATCACCGAGAACATCTTCCTCGGCAACGAACCGCGCAAGCGGGGCGGGATCGACTGGAAGGCGGCGCAGCGCCGGGCGCTGGAACTGATGGCGGAGGTCGGGCTCCAGGAGGACCCCGACACCCTCATCAAGGACATCGGCGTCGGCAAGCAGCAACTCGTCGAGATCGCCAAGGCGTTCGCCAAGGACGTGAAGCTGCTCATCCTCGACGAGCCGACCGCGGCGCTCAACGAGGCCGACTCGCGGCACCTGCTCGACCTGCTGCGCGGCATCCGCGAGCGGGGTGTGACCTCGATCATCATCTCGCACAAGCTGAACGAGATCGAGGCCGTCGCCGACACCATCACCATCCTGCGCGACGGCCACACGATCGAGAGCCTCGACGTCAAGGCCGACGGCGTCAACGAGGACCGCATCGTGCGCGGCATGGTGGGCCGTGAGCTGCACAGCCGCTTCCCCGAGCACACGCCCGACATCGGCGAGGTCTTCTTCGAGGTCCGCGACTGGACGGTCCGCCACCCCATCTCCGCCGACCGGCTGGTCTGCAAGGGGTCGAGCTTCGACGTCCGGCGCGGGGAGATCGTCGGGTTCGCCGGCCTCATGGGCGCCGGGCGCACCGAGCTGGCGATGAGCCTGTTCGGCCGTTCCTACGGCGTCTACCTGAGCGGCCAGATCTTCAAGGACGGCGAAGAGGTCCAGCTGCGCACGGTGTCGGACGCCATCGACCACGGCCTCGCCTACGTCAGCGAGGACCGCAAGGCGATCGGGCTCAACCTGCTCGACGACATCAAGACCTCGATGGTCGCGGCCAAGCTGTCCAAGGTCTCCACCCGCGGCGTCGTCGACCCGGTCCGCGAATACCGCTACGCCGAGGAGTACCGCCAGAGCCTGCGGGTCAAGACCCCCAGCGTCGACGAGGGCGTGACGAAGCTGTCGGGCGGCAACCAGCAGAAGGTCGTGCTGGCCAAATGGATGTTCACCGACCCCGACCTGCTGATCCTCGACGAGCCCACCCGGGGCATCGACGTGGGCGCCAAGTATGAGATCTACGGGATCATCCAGCGCCTGGCCGACCAGGGCAAGGGCGTCATCATCATCTCCTCCGAGCTGCCCGAGCTCATCGGCCTGTGCGACCGCATCTACACGGTCTTCGAAGGCACGGTCACCGGTGAGGTCACCCGCGCCGAGGCCGATCCGGAACACCTCATGAAACAGATGACCTCTACGAAGAAGACGCCGATCCGATGAGCCGAATCAAAGACCTCCAGAAGAACCTGTTCGGGGGCACGACCTCCAACGCCCGCCAGTTCGGCATGATCTTCACGCTCGTCGCCATCGTGCTGCTGTTCCAGATCTGGACCAACGGCCTGACGCTGACCTCGGGCAACCTGATCGCCGTCGTCAGCCAGTACTCCTACATCCTCATCCTGGCCATCGGCATGCTGATGGTGATCGTGGCCGGGCACATCGACCTGTCGGTCGGCTCCGTCGCCGCCTTCACCGGCATCGTGGTGGCCAAGACCATGCAGGAGTTCGCCCTGCCCTGGCCGGTGGGCATCCTGATCGGCCTGGCCGTCGGCGCGCTGATCGGCGCCTGGCAGGGTTTCTGGGTCGCCTACGTCGGGGTGCCGGCGTTCATCGTGACGCTGGCCGGCATGCTGCTGTTCCGCGGCGGCAACCAGTACATCGGCAACGCCGACACGGTCCCGGTGCCGGAGGGCTTCCGTACGATCGGCGCCGGGTTCCTGCCCGAGGTGGGCCCGGACACCGGCTACAACAACCTGACGCTGCTGCTCGGCCTGGCCGCGTGCGCGGCCGTGGTGTGGCGGGAGCTGAAGTCCCGGCAGACCCGGCGCGAGATGAACGCCGACCCGGCGCCGATGTGGATCTCGGTGCTGCGGATGGCGGTCATGGTCGGCGTCATCGTGTTCGCCACGCTGCGCTTCGCCGGGGGCCGGGTGGGCACCAGCCTGCCGATCTCCGGCATCATCCTGATCGCCCTGGTGCTGGCGTACTCCCACTACACCCGCAACACCATCGGCGGCCGGCACATCTACGCGGTGGGCGGCAACGCCCGCGCCGCCGAGCTGTCGGGTGTGAAGCTCAAGCGGGTCAACTTCCTCGTCATGATGAACATGTCCGTCCTGGCCGCTCTGGCCGGGATGATCTTCGTGGCGCGGTCGTCGGCCTCCGGTCCCCAAGACGGCCTGAGCTGGGAGCTCGACGCCATCGCGGCCGTCTTCATCGGCGGCGCGGCCGTCTCCGGCGGCTTGGGCACCATCAGCGGGTCGATCGTCGGCGGCCTGGTCATGGCCCTGCTGAACAACGGCCTGCAGCTCGAAGGCGTCGGTTCGGACATGGTCCAGATCATCAAGGGCCTGGTCCTGCTCCTCGCGGTGGCCTTCGACGTCTACAACAAGAGTCAGGGGCGGTTCTCGATCATCGGGTCGCTGACGCGTCCCTTCCGCCGGGACGATCCGTCCCCGCCGACCGATCGACCATCGCCGGCATCGGACTCCGACAAGGCTCCGGTCGCCGGCTGACCATCCCCCGGGCGCGTTCCCCACGCCGCCTGTGACATCACATCCGAAGAAGGGTTCGTTTCACCATGCGGAAATATCTGACCAGGAGTGCCGCGTTGATCGGCGTCGCGGCGCTGCTCACCCTGAGCGCGTGCGGCTCCGAGCGTGAGGGCACCGCCGCTCCCACCGCCGGCGGCAGCGCCGCGCCGGCCAAGGGCTTCGCCGCCGACGGCCTCATCGGGGTGGCCCTGCCGTCCAAGACCTCGGAGAACTGGGTGCTCGCGGGCGACCTGTTCACCAACGGCCTCAAGGAGGCCGGCTTCACCTCCGACGTCCAGTACGCGGGCGCCTCCACCACCGTCGCCGACCAGCAGGCCCAGATCTCGGCCATGGTCACCAAGGGCGCCAAGGTCATCGTGATCGGCGCCACCGACGCCGCCCAGCTCACCACCCAGGTCAAGCAGGCCAAGGAGGCCGGCGCGGTCGTCATCGCCTACGACCGGCTGATCACCAACACCCCGGACGTCGACTACTACATCGCCTTCGACAACTTCAAGGTCGGCCAGCTCCAGGGCCAGGCGCTCCTGGACGGCATGAAGGCCAAGAAGCCCGAGGCCCCGTGGACGATCGAGCTGTTCTCCGGCTCGCCCGACGACAACAACGCGGGCGTGTTCTTCAACGGCGCGATGGACGTGCTCAAGCCCCTGATCGACAAGGGTGACGTCGTCGTCGGCTCCGGCCAGACCGACGTCAAGCAGACCGCCATCCAGGGCTGGAAGGCCGAGGGCGCCCAGCAGCGCATGGACTCCCTCATCACCTCCACCTACAACGGCGACAAGAAGCTCGACGGCGTCCTGTCCCCGAACGACACCCTCGCCCGCGCGATCATCACCTCGGTCAAGGGCGCCGGCAAGGACATCCCCGTCGTGACCGGCCAGGACTCGGAGGTCGAGTCGGTCAAGTCGATCATGGCCGGTGAGCAGTACTCGACGATCAACAAGGACACCCGCAAGCTGGTCGCCGAGACCATCGCCATGGTCAAGTCCCTCCAGGCCGGCACCGAGCCGACGATCAACGACAAGGACACGTACGACAACGGCGTCAAGGTCGTCCCGTCCTACCTGCTCCCGCCGGTCATCGTGACCAAGGACAACGCCGCCGAGTCGTACGCCAACGACCCGAAGCTGGCCCCGCTGACCCAGGGCTGATCCCCGCAGCGACACATCCCTGGGTCGGAGTATGAAATTTCGTTCTACGACCTAGGGATCAGGTCAAATGGTCCATCTGGTTGAAAGGCGCTCGCAAGGGCCGTGGCTATGCTGGCCGTTGGGGGTGACACCTATATGGCTATGGCCGGGCCCACCGACCCCGACGTCAATCCGAAGACGCCGGTCGCGGTGGACAACAGTGGAATCAAGGGGCGGCTCGACCGTTTCCGTGCGACCCGTACGGGCGCCCTGACCCTGAAGATCGCGGTCGGCGTGATCGGCGGGGCCATGGTGATCGGCGGGTTGATCATGGTGCCGTTCCCGGGGCCGGGATGGCTGGTGGTGTTCGGAGGGCTGGCGCTGCTGGCGACCGAGTTCAGCTGGGCGCATCGGGTGCTGGAGTTCGCCAAGCGCTATGTGACCATGGCGACCGACTGGCTGAAGCGGCAGAACTGGGCGGTGCGCATCCTCGCCGGGGTCCTGACGTTCGCGGTCGCCTTCGTGATCGTCTGGGCCTGCCTCAGACTGACGCTGGGCTTCGACATGATCGAATACGGCCTCAACTTCTTCAAACGTTAAGAAGGCGCCGCTCCGCGAGGGCGGCCAGCACGTGTGACCCGTCGGCCATGACCGAGTCGTCGAACTCGGTCTCGGGGGAGTGGTTGGTCGGACAGGTCGCCGGGTCGGCCCCCTTCGCGTGGGCGCCCAGCACGAGAAACGCGCCCGGCACCTCGTCGAGGACGAACGAGAAGTCCTCCGACCCGGTGGCCGGGCGCGGCATCGTCAGATAGCGGTCGGCCCCGACGACCTCGGCCGCGACCTCCCCGGCGAACGCGGCCTCACCCGCGTCGTTGACCGTCACGGGATAGCCGATGCCGAACGAGCACTCGGCGCGCAGCCCATGAGCCTCCGCGATGCCGGTCGCCAGCCGGACCACCCCTTCTTTGAGCCTCGCGCGGGTCTCCGGCGAGAAGGCCCGGAGCGTCGCCTGGAAGAACGCCTCGTCGGGGATGATGTTGTCGGCCGTGCCGGCGTGGAACTGCCCGACAGTGATCACCACCGGGTCGAACACGTCAAAGGCCCTGGTCGTGTACGTCTGGAGCTGGCTCACGATCTCGCACCCCACCTGCACCGGGTCGAGCGCCCGATGCGGGGTCGACCCGTGGCCGCCCCGCCCCTTCACGGTCACGTTGAACGTGTCGGCGGCGGCCAGAATCGGCCCGCCCTTGGTGACGAACCAGCCGCTGGGCACGATCGCCGAGAAGACGTGCATGCCGTACGCGGCGACGACGCGGCTGCCCGAGGCGTCCAGGACGCCTTCGTCGATCATGAGTTTGGCGCCCTCGTGGCCCTCCTCGCCGGGCTGGAACATGAAGACGACGTCCCCGGCCAGCTGGTCGCGGCGCTCGGACAGCAGCCGGGCCGCGCCGACGAGCATGGCGGTGTGCAGGTCGTGGCCGCAGGCGTGCATCGCGCCGTCGACGGTCGAGCGGTAGTCGACGGGGACGCGTTCCTGGATCGGCAGGGCGTCCATGTCCGCTCTGAGCAGCACGCTCGGGCCGGGCTTGCCACCTGATTTCCCGCCGCGCAGCACGGCGGTGACCGAAGTGAGGCGTTCGCCGGTGGTGACCTCCAGGGGCAGCCCGTCGAGGGCGGCCAGAACCTTCTCCTGCGTGCGCGGTAGATCGAGGCCGATCTCGGGTTCCCGGTGGATGTCTCGCCGCAGTTTTTCCAGCTCGTCCTGAAAAGTCATGCCCCATCCTCCGCCGGTTCGCGGGCCGTGTTCAACGCGGCGCGCCTTTTGGCCCGCGCTCCGTCACGGACTGCGATCCTTGGTCACTCACTGTCACCATCATGGGAGGGGAATCATGATTCTTTCGCTTGCCCTCGCGGCGCTGCTCTCGGGCGGTGTCTCCGTCACCATCGACAACGGCGTGACCGAGCTGTCGGGCCGGGTGGAGTACACGGTCGAGGTGATCAACCGGGAGCCCCGGCCGGTCAAGGCCGACGTGCGGATCGCCTTCCCCGTCGCGCTGACCGGGCTGCGCGCTGAGGGCGCCACCCTGTCGGCCGACTACGCCGCCTGGGAGGCCCTGCTGCCGACCGGGACCAGCACGTTCCGGCTGAGCGGCAAGGCCGCCGCCGGCCGCCCGACCGACGCGGTGGCCGCCACGGCCTGCGTCTACCTGGAGAATCCGACTCGGCCCGAGGTGTGCGCGAGCGACATCGACACGTTGGGGCCCAAAGGTGACTGGAGCGTGCTCGGGGTGGTGGCGCTGCTGATGGCGCTGATCGGGGCCGGCGGCGCGGCCTACCTGCTGCTGCGGACCCGGCGTACCGTCACGGAACTCGACGCGCCGTCGGACCGGGAGCCGGAGCGGGTCTGATCCCCAGGAACGCGCGGGCCTGCGCCGTCGTCATCGGGGGCCGCTGGGCCAGCCGGGCCGCCTCGGCGGCGCGGGCGACGAGTTCCTCGTTGCCGCGCACGGGGCGGCCTTTCGCGTAGGTGAGGGTGTCCTCCATGCCGACGCGCAGGTGGCCGCCGCCGGCGAGGGCGGCGAACATGACCCGGAGCGACTCGCGGCCGATCCCGGTCGCCGACCAGGTCGCCTCCGCCGGGAGCAGGCTGACCGCCGCGGCGATCGTGCGCAGGTCGCCGGTGAAGCCGCCCGGGACGCCCATCACCAAATCGCAGTGCACCCGGCCGCCGGCGGGCGGGCCGTAGCGGTCGAGCAGGCGGTTCATGGTGGCGACATGGCCGAGGTCGAACAGCTCGAACTCGGGGACGACGCCGCGCGCCTGGGTCTCCCGGTAGAGCTCGGCCACGAACCCCCACGGGTTCATGAAGACGTCGTCGCCGAAGTTCACGGTGCCGCAGGTGAGGGAGCAGGCGTCCGGTTCGGCGTCCAGAACCTTCAGGCGATCCGTGTACGGATCGTGCACCGACCCGCCGGTGGAGAGCTGGACGACCAGATCGGTCTCCCTCAGCGCGGCCACCGTCTCCCGCAGCAGCCCCAGGTCCAGCGTGGGCTTCGCGCCCGAGTCCCTGATGTGTACGTGGACCACCGCCGCCCCCGCCGCCTCGCAGGCCCTGGCGGTGGTGACCAGTTCGTCCAGAGTCACCGGCAGGGCGGGCACGTCGGCCTTGGCCGACTCGGCCCCGGTCGGGGCGACGGTGATGAGGGTGCTCATAGCCGGATATTGCCCCCTTGTTCTGGGCCGGTACAAGATGCTTTCCTGAGTCGGGACTCAGGGAAGGGTGGTGGGACCATTGCGGACGGCCTCTCCGATCGGGCTGCACCGGGTGCTGTCGCCACCGGGCGTGCTCCCTCAGGCGGCCCATCGGCTGGACGCCTCGCCGGGGCTGACTCCGGGGGAGACCAGGATCCGGGTCGAACGGCTGAACCTCGACGCGGCGTCGTACCGGCAACTGCGCGACAAACACCACGGCGACGGCGCGGCGGTGCGCGGCGAGGTGCTGGACATCATCAGGACGCGCGGCAAGATGCACAATCCGGTCACCGGGTCGGGCGGGATGCTGGTCGGCTTGGTCGAGGAAGGTCCGGCCTTCCCGGTCGGGACCCGGGTGACCACGCTCGTCTCCCTGACCTTGACCCCGCTGGTGCTCACGTCGACGACGTGGGACGGGCTGTCGGAGCAGGTGCCGTGCGACGGCCACGCGATCCTGTTCGAGCGGTCACCCGCCGCCGAACTGCCCGCCGACCTGCCGGTCCCGCTGGCGCTCGCGGTGATGGACGTCTGCGGCGCCCCCGCCCTGACGCAGCGCGTGGTCCGGAGATACCAGGACCCGGCGGTGGCCGTGCTGGGCGCGGCCGGGAAGAGCGGCACGCTGTCGCTGGCCGCCGCCCGCCGCGCCGGGGCCCGCACGATCGGCGTGGTCCTCGACTCGCGGGAAGCCGAGACGATCAAGGATCTGGCCGACGAGGTGCTGATCGCCGACGCCCGCGACGCGATCGGGCTCTCGGACCTGAAGGCCGACGTCACGGTCGTCTGCGTCGACGTGCCCGGCTGCGAGCACGCCGCCATCCTGGCCACCCGCGACGGCGGCACGGTCATTTTCTTCTCGATGGCGACCTCGTTCTCCGCCGCCGCCCTGGGCGCGGAAGGCCTCGGCGCGGACGTCACGATGCTCATCGGCAACGGCTACGCCCCCGGCCACGCCGCGCTGGCGCTCGCGCTGCTGCGCGAGGAACCCGCCGTCCGGGCCGCGTTCGAGGAGCGGCTGCGATGAAGCTCGGCCTCGACCCCGCGGTGGTCCGCAAGGCCCGTGAGCTGGCCGCTCGTGCCGCCGAGCCGGTCATCGAGATGGCGAAGACGCACACGACGGTCTCGGTCGAACGGGCCGTGCTCCGGCTCGCGGGCGTCACCGGGGCGGACGCCGACGGCATTCCGTGGGTCAACCGGATCGTGGACGCCGTACGGGACCAGGTGGGCCTGGAACACGGTGTGGCGCTGCCGTTCTTCGCGGCCGGGAACTGGCGCTCCATGAACTTCGAGATGCCGACCGGAGCCGCCCGGGACCTGGCCCTGATGAGAGCGAGGGAAGCGGTCGGCCGGGGCGTCGCCCGGATCGACCGCAGCCGCGCCGACCGCGACCGGCTGCTCGACAAGCACGGCGACCCCGAGAAGCCCTGGATCTATCTGATCGTCGCGACCGGCGACATCTACGAGGACATCCCGCAGGCCCAGGCGGCGGCGCGCGAGGGCGCCGACGTCATCGCGGTGATCCGCTCGACCGGGCAGTCGCTGCTCGACTACGTGCCGGAGGGCGCGACCCGCCAGGGGTACGCCGGGACGTACGCGACCCAGGAGAACTTCCGGCTCATGCGGGCCGCGCTCGACGAGGTGTCCGGGGAGCTGGGGCGGTATGTCCGGCTGACGAACTACGCCAGCGGCCTGTGCATGCCCGAGATCGCGACGCTGGCCGGGCTGGAACGGCTCGACATGATGCTGAACGACTGCATGTACGGCATCATCTTCCGCGACATCAACCCCCGCCGCACCTTCATCGACCAGCGCTTCTCCCGCCAGATCCACGCCCGCGCCGGGATCGTCATCAACACCGGCGAGGACAACTACCTCACCACCGCCGACGCGATCGACGCGGCCCACACGGTCGTGGCCTCGCAACTGCTCAACGAGCGCTTCGGCCACGAGGCGGGCCTCGCCGATGGGCAGCTCGGCCTGGGCCACGCCTTCGAGATCAACCCGCAGGTCCCCGACTCGTTCCGGCTGGAACTGGCGCACGCGCAGCTCGTGCGGGAGCTGTTCCCGGCCGCGCCGCTGAAGTACATGCCGCCGACCAAGCACATGACCGGCAACATCTTCGCCGGCTACCTGCTCGACGCCTTCTTCAACCTGGCCGGGCTGATGACCGGCCAGTCGATCATCCTCATCGGCATGATGACCGAGGGCATCCACACGCCCTGGCTCTCCGACCGCGACCTCGCGCTGGAGAACGTCCGCTACGTCCGCAGGGCGGCCGGTGATCTCTCGGACGACTTCCTGCCCGGCCCCTTCATCCGCGACCGGGCGGCGCGGGTGCTGTCGGAGACCGTCGACCTCCTGCACCGGGTAGCCGACGACGGCCTGCTCGACGCCATCGCCGACGGCGTGTTCGGCGTCACGAAGAGGCCCTCCGACCGGGGCAGAGGTCTCGACGGCGTGATCGAGAAGGCCGACGACTACGTGAACCCCGCGACCGAGATCCTGGAGGCGGCCCCGTGACGGTCGAGACGTTGAAACAGATCATCCGCCCGTACGGCGACACGACCGGCGACGCGATGATCCAGGTCAGCTTCACCCTGCCCGTCCCGCACGGGCCGCGGGCCGAGCTGGCGGCGCTGCAACTGGCCGGGAAGATGGGCCTGTCCCCGGCGAGCGTGGTGCACAGCAAGGCGATGGGCCCCGACTTCACCTTCTTCATCGTGTACGGCAAGGCGACCCACCTCATCGACTACGCCGGGATCGAGGTGCCGGAGGGCCGCGAGTTCGAGCTGCTGACCCCTGCCGAGGTCAACGCCGCCGTGAAGGCCTCGCTGGGCCGGCGGCTGGTCGTGGTCGGGGCCTGCATCGGGACCGACGCCCACACGGTCGGCATCGACGCGATCCTGAACGTGAAGGGGTTCGCGGGCGAGAAGGGCCTGGAGTACTACCGCGAGATCGAGGTCCACAACATGGGCGCCCAGGTGGCGGTCGACGAACTCGTCGACCGCGCGAAGTCGGTGAACGCCGACGCGGTCCTGGTCTCGCAGGTGGTGACCCAGAAGAGCGCCCACATCCACAACACCAAGCAGATGGCGGCGGCCTTCACCGAGGCCTACCCGACCTCGCTGACCGGCGGCCTGGGCCGCCCGCTGCTGATCGTGGGCGGCCCGCGCTTCGACACGGTGACCCCGTCGGACCTCGGGGTCGACCGCGTCTTCGGCAAGGGCACGACTCCGGGCGAGGTGGCGAGCTACCTCGTCCACGCGCTGGTGCGGGAGTGAGGGTCACCCACCGGCGCTATGTGCCCGCCTCCCACGCCCACTACGGCGGTGCACTGGTCGACGGCGCCTACGTGCTCGGGCTGTTCGGCGACGTGGCGACCGAGGTCTGCATCCGGATGGACGGCGACGAGGGCCTGTTCGCGTCGTATCAGGACGTGCAGTTCAGAGCACCGGTCATCGCGGGCGACGTGCTGGAGATAACCGCCGAGGTGACCCGGGTGGGCAACCGGAGCAGGACGCTGGCGTTCGAGGCGCGCGTGGTCTGCCGGGCCCGGCCGGACGTGTCGCCGTCGGCGAGCGAGGTGCTCGACCCGCCTTTGGTCGTGACGACGGCGGTGGGCACAGTCGTGGTCCCGCCGCGCGCTCATGATGCGGACCTTGAGAAAGGCGGTCTCTAGCGCCCGTCGATGACGTCGGCCTTGAGGCGTTCGAACTCCTCGTCGGAGATGGCCCCCGACTGCCGGAGCTGGTCGAGCTGGGTCAGCCGCTGGATGACCGCGTCGGCCCCCGTCGGCAGGGGCGGCACCGGGCCCATGCGCATCCGGGCGGCCACCGACTTGAGGTCGTCCAGGACCAGCGGCTTGCTGCCCGGACGGGCGGGGTCGTAGGCGATGGTCAGCCGGGTTCCCGGCGGCACCGGCCACATGGTCGAGTGCTTGAGTTCCATCCCGGGCACCTCGGCGACGTGCCCGACCAGCCGGTACATCAGCCGGTCGTTGATCCGCACGCCGGTGGGGACCACGTCGGTCACGACGGCCTCGGCGCGCAGCCCGTTCTCCCGCAGGGCGCGCTCGCGCGCGTCGGTCCGCCGCCAGGCGGTGATCATCCAGACCAGGGCCACGACGATGACGAGGGAGAGCGTTCCAAAGACGATGGACAGGGTCAGCCCGGCCGTCTCCGCGTCGTTGGTCCACAGGATGTACATGAAGACCGCCAGGGGCAGGCTCCAGATCAGTTGCAGGCCGACCGACAGGCCGATCCAGATACGGGCACCTTTGGGCATGGGCCGCACATTACCTCGGCAAGCATCGGTATCTACAAGATCTGGGGTGTTGGCTTGTGTGAGCACCCGCACCTATCTTCAAAAAGCTACGGTAGCGTAGGTTACGAAAACGTAGGTATGTGGGGAGCTGAGATGGCGCGCGCACTGACGCAGACGGAATTCCTCGTCGAGCTGGAACCCGTGGTCGAGGAGAATCTCAACCGGCACATGAGTGTCGCCAAAGAGTGGTTCCCCCACGAGTACGTTCCGTGGGACGACGCCCGCACCTTCGACGGGATCCTCGGCGGCACCGCCTGGCAGCCCGAAGACTCCACGATCCCGGCGGTCGCCCGCACCTCCCTGCTGGTCAACCTGCTGACCGAGGACAACCTGCCGAGCTACCACCACGAGATCGCGACGACCTTCGGGCGCGACGGCGCGTGGGGCACCTGGGTGGGTCGCTGGACGGCCGAGGAGGGCCGCCACGCGATCGTGATCCGCGACTACCTGATCGCCTCGCGCGCGCTCGACCCGAAGGCGCTGGAGCGGGCCCGCATGCAGCACATGGAGGCCGGGTTCCAGACCGAATACGGCACCATGCTCGGGCAGCTCGCCTACGTCTCCTTCCAGGAGCTGGCGACCCGCATCGCCCACCGCAACACCGGCAAGGCGTCGGAGGACGAGACGTGTGAGCGCATCCTGGCCCGCGTCGCCGCCGACGAGAACCTGCACATGCTCTTCTACCGCAACCTGCTCGCCGCGGCGCTCGACCTCGACCCGAACCAGACCATGCGCGCCATCACCGACGTGGTGAAGTCGTTCCAGATGCCGGGCGCCGGCATGCCCGGGTTCGCCCGCATGTCGATGGCCATCGCCCACGCCGGCATCTACGACCTGCGTTCGCACAAGGACGAGGTGCTCATGCCGGTGCTGCGGCAGTGGAAGGTCTTCGAGAGGGAGGGCCTCGACCCCGAGGGCGAGAAGGCCCGCCAGGAGCTCGCCGAGTTCCTCGACAACCTCGAAGTCACCACGAAGCGATTCGAGGAGCGGCGGGAGGCCCGAAAGGCCCGCGAAGCAGCAAAATAGACCCTATGTGGATCAATGAGCCTTCGGGCTGGACCGCCGACGGAGACGCCCTGACCTTCTCCGTCACCGGCGAGACCGATCTGTGGCGGCAGACGCACTACGGCTACACCTACGACACCGCGCCGATGTACGGCCGCACCGTCGAGGGCGACGCCACCGTGCGGGTCACCTTCACAGCCGACTACGCCGAGCAGTACGACCAGGCCGGGGCCATCCTCCGCGCCGACGAGAACAACTGGATCAAGGCCGGGGTGGAGTTCGTCGACGGCGCGCTGCAGATCAGCGCCGTCGTGACCCGCGACTTCTCCGACTGGTCGGTCATGCTCGCCCCTGAGGGCACCACCTCGGTCACGTTCGAACTCGTCCGCGAAGGCGACTCCGTTCACATCAACTGGGGCGTCAACGGCGGCGAGCCCGCCACGCTGCTCCGGCTCGCCTACTTCCCGCCCGGAGTGCCCGCGCTGGCCGGGGCGATGGCGGCGGCGCCGGTCGGCAAGGGCTTCCAGGTGAACTTCTCCGAGGTCCTCATCACCGGCTGACAGCCGATCTTGAGGGTGTCGGTCACCCCGTTCCAGCCCGCATACTGTGATCGCACATGAGCGGGAAGGTCCGGGAATGGTGAGATTCGCTCCGTACAAAGGGTTCTCGTGGCCGGTCCGCTGGCTGTTCCGGATCCTGACCACGGTGCTGGTGCTCGCGCTGGTCGCGGCGGGCGCGGTCGTCTGGGTCGTCCGGGCCTCGTTCCCGCAAGTCGACGGTGAACTGCGGCTGCCGGGGCTCGCCAAGCCGGTCACCGTGCTCCGCGACGAACACGGTGTGCCGCAGATCTACGCCGACACTGCCGCCGACCTCTTCGCGGCGCAGGGCTACGTCCACGCCCAGGACCGGTTCTGGGAGATGGACTTCCGCCGCAAGACCACGGCCGGGCGTCTGTCGGAGATCTTCGGCGACTCCACTCTGGAGATCGACAAGGTCGTCCGCACGCTCGGCTGGCGCCGGGTGGCCGAGCAGGAGATCAACCTCCTCACCCCGGAGGCGAAAGCGGGTCTCGACTCCTACGCCTCCGGGGTGAACGCCTGGATGAAGGCCAACGACGGCTTCGCCGCGCGGAGTCTCGAGTACGCCGTCCTGAAGCTCACCAACGCCGACTACGAACCCGAGCCGTGGACACCGGTCGACTCGCTGGCCTGGCTGAAGGCGATGGCCTGGGACCTGCGCTCCAACCTCGACGACGAGATCGAACGCTCGGTCGACGCCGCGACCGTCCCTCGCGAACGAGTGGACGAGCTCTTCCCTTCCTATCCTTATGACCTGCACAAGCCCATCGTCACGACGGGCGGTGTGAGCGACGGGGAGTTCACCTCAGGCGAGGGCGACCAAGCCACCGCCGCGGCGGATGCCTTGAAGAGGGTGTCCGCCACGCTGAACGCGGTGCCGTCGCTGCTGGGCAGCGAGGGTGACCCGAAGGGGATCGGCTCCAACTCGTGGGTGGTGTCCGGGAGGTTCACCGACACCGGCAAGCCGCTGCTGGCCAACGACCCGCACCTCGGGCCGAAGATGCCCTCGATCTGGTACCAGGCCGGGCTGCACTGCCGGACCCTCTCCGACGCCTGCCCGTACGACGTCTCCGGCTTCACGTTCTCGGGTCTGCCGGGCGTCGTCATCGGCCACAACCGCACGATCGCGTGGGGCTTCACCAACCTCGCCCCCGACGTGGCCGACCTCTATCTGGAGCGGGTGCGCGAGAACACGTACGAGATCTCCGGCACCTGGGCGCCACTGGAGACCCGCACCGAGCGCATCGAGGTGGCGGGCGGGCAGCCGGTCGACCTGACCGTGCGCACCACCCGGCACGGCCCGATCGTGTCCGACGTCTTCGCCCCGGTCGACCCGCTCACGTCGGGCGGGGTCGAGGTCGCGCTGCGCTGGACCGCCCTGGACCCCGGCATGACCGGCAACGCCATCTTCATGCTCGGCAGAGCCACCGACTGGGACGAGTTCCGCAAGGCCGCCGCCCAGTTCGAGGTCCCGTCGCAGAATCTCGTGTACGCCGACACCTCCGGCAACATCGGCTACCAGGCCCCCGGGAAGATCCCGGTCAGATCGGGCGGCGACGGGAAGTGGCCCGCCGAGGGCTGGAGCGGCGCGCAGGAGTGGACGGGGTTCATCCCGTTCGACGAGCTGCCGATGGCGTTCAACCCGGAAGAGGGCTTCATCGCGACCGCCAACAACGCGGCCGTCGGCCCGGACTACACCCACTTCCTCACCGACGACTGGGCCTACGGCTACCGTTCGCAGCGGATCAGGGATCGCCTCACCCAGGCCATCGCGGTCGGCAAGATCACCAAGAACGTCATGTCGGACATCCACCAGGACACTTTCAACGGCCTGGCCCCGATCCTGGTCCCGCACCTGGCGAAGCTCGGCGGCGCCGACAGTGGTCTGTTCACCGGCTGGGATTTCGGCCAGGAGAAGGACAGCGCCCCGGCCGCCTACTTCAACGCCGTCTGGCGCAACCTGCTGACGCTGACGTTCCACGACGAACTCGGCGAAGATCAGCGCCCCGGCGGCAACGACCGCTGGTGGGAGGTGGTCCGCAAGCTGCTCGACGACCACTCCAACGCCTGGTGGGACGACGTGAGGACGCCGAAGGCCGAACAGCGCGACGACATCCTGCGCGCCGCGCTCGACGCCGCCTCCAAGGAACTCCGGGAGAGACTCGGCGACGACCCGAAGAGCTGGGCGTGGGGTGACCTGCACACCCTCGAACTCACCAACGAGACCTTCGGCACCAGCGGCATCGCCCCCATCGAGTGGCTGTTCAACCGCGGCCCCTACCCCCTCGCGGGCGGCAAGGACGCCGTCGACGCGACCGGCTGGGACGCCGCGTCGGGCACCTACGAGGTCAACTGGGTCCCGTCGATGCGGATGGTCGCCGACATGGCCGACCTCGACGCCTCGACGTGGGTCAACCTGACCGGCGCCTCGGGCCACGCCTTCAACGGCCATTACGCCGACCAGGCCGACCTGTGGGCCGAGGGCCGGACGACACCGTGGCCCTTCACCGAGGCGGCGGTCCGCGAGGCGGCGACCGACGAACTGACGCTCACCCCGTAGAGGCTGCGCCGGGCGCGGTGTGGCTTTGCGGCGTCCGGTCGCGCGTAGAACGGACTCATGACCAGGGAAGTGATCCGCGCCGACGGCGTGCCCGCGCCCGGTGGCGCCTACTCGCAGGCCGTCGTCGCCCGCGGGTTCCTCTACACCGCGGGCACGGGACCCCACGATCCCGTCACCGGTGCGGTCGTCGGCGACGACGTCGCCGGTCAGACCCGGCAGGTGCTGAGCAACCTGCGCGCGCTGCTCGCCGCGCGCGGTCTCGACTTCTCCGACGTCGTCAAGGTCACCGTCCACCTCGCCGACCTGGGGCGTGACTACGAGGCGTACAACACCGTCTACGAGCAGACGATGACCCTCCCCTATCCGGCCAGGACCACCGTCGGCTCGACGCTCGACCACAAGCTCGTGGAGATCGACATGGTGGCCGCGCTCCGCGACTAGCCGAGGAGCCGGCTGAGCCAGTCGGAGCGGGTGCGGCGGGCCTCCACCGACAGGCCCGCGTCCGGGTAGAGGGCGTCGAAGCCGTGGAAGCCGCCGTCCCACACGTGCAGGTCGGCGCGGCCGCCCGCCGCCCAGATGCGGGTGGCGTAGGCGACGTCCTCGTCCCTGAAGACCTCGGCGGAGCCCGCGTCGAGGTAGGTGGGCGGGAGGCCGGAGAGGTCTTCGGCGACGGCCGGGGAGACGTAGGCCGGGACGTCGTCGCCCGTCAGATCGCCGAGGACGGCCCGCCAGCCGTAGGCGTTCATCTCGCGGCTCCACACCCCCGGGCCGGTGAACTGGAGGGTGGACGTGGTGGCGTCGCGGTGGTCGAGCATGGGGCAGATCAGCACCTGGGCGGCGAGCGAGGGCGCGCCCCGGTCGCGGGCCATCAGGGCGACCCCGGCGGCCAGCCCGCCTCCGGCGCTGATGCCCGCGATGACGATCTTCGCCGGGTCGACGCCCAGGTCGGCGGCGTTCTCGGCGGTCCAGGTCAGGGCCCGGTAGCAGTCTTCGGCGAGGGTGGTGCCGGTGACGTCGGGCGCCAGCCGGTAGTCGACGGTGACGACGACCGCCCCGAGCCGGTCGAGCCACTCCAGCGGGATGTCGAGATTGGCGAACCGGTCGCCCATGATCATGCCGCCGCCGTGGATCCAGAAGACACAGGGCGCATCGGTCGCCCGGTCGGCCGGGCTGATGACCGTGACCGGGATCGCCGCACCGTCGTCGGCGGTCACGATGACCTCACGCCGTTCGACCTGCCGTTCCCCGAGCAGGGTGTCGAGCGGGGGAGACGGAAAACCGCGCAGCATCGTGACGACCTCGGGGGTCAGTTCCGGCATGAGCGGCATGTCAGCGGACAGGGTGCGGAGTTCGGCATCGAGGGCGGGGCGGACGGGGGTCATGGGGGTCCTTTCAACAGGTGCTTGATCGCGGGAGGGCAGGTGCCCGGTCATGGGCACCCAGGTTGTAGAACCGAAGGGCTTGGCGGGGCGTCGTGCGGCCGGGTCAGTGATAGGCCGGTGGTTCAGAAGGTGGCCTTTCCGTTCACCGGCACCAGGTCCGTGTACGTGGACTCGCCCGACACCAGGGGAGCGATCTTGGCCACGAGCGCCTTGGCGGCCTCGCCGGCGAAGAGGCGGTGGTGGTCCTCCTCGGTGGTCCAGCCCTCGGTGACCTGGATGACGTCGGGGTCGGCGGCCGAGCGGCTGACCAGGTAGAGCACGCAGTGCTCGCTCGAAGCCGGGCTGCCCGGCTCGAGGCCGGTCAGGAGGAGGTCCGCCAGGGCGTCGCCCCGGCCGGGGAGGGCGGTCATGGTGGCGGTGAATCCGTAGGTGGCGTTCATGCTCGTTCCTTCTTTTCGGAGGATTTTCCGTTGCCTCAATTACACTGCCTCTGACCTGCTCAGAGGTAGAACGATGCTCGTCACCCCTTGCCTGATCCTCTCAAGAGCGCTGTAATCGTGCCATGGAAGAGCTTCGCGCCCTGCTGAACCGGCACGCCCGTCCCGACTGGACCACCCCCATCGACGGGGTGCTCATCTCCAAGGTCGATCGGTCAGATCCGCCCGAGACGTCCATGTCCGGCATGGTGCTGGCGCTCATCGCGCAGGGGGAGAAGCGGCTCGCGCTCGGCGACCGGGTCTACGACTACCGCGCCGGCCAATACCTCGTCGCCTCCGTCGACCTGCCGGTCACCGGCCGGTTCGTGGGTGCGAGCAGGGACGAACCCGCGCTCGGGTTCGGGCTGGTGCTGAAACCCGAGGCGGTGGCCGAGCTGCTGCTGGCTGCCGGGCCGGGCGACCTCCCGCGCGAGCCGGGCGGCGCTCCCTCGGGGCTGGCGGTCAGTGACGCGTCACCCGAACTGCTCGACGCCGTGGTGCGGCTGCTGCGGCTGATCGACCGGCCGCGTGACCGGGCGGTGCTGGCGCCGCTGGTCATCAGGGAGATCCTCTGGCTGGTGGCGACCGGGCCGCAGGGCGGCGTGGTGCGGCAGCTCGGGCTGGCCGACAGCGGGCTCAGCCACGTCGCGCGGGCGGTGCGGTGGATCAGGGACCACTACGCGCAGCCGTTCCGGGTCGAGGAGGTGGCGCGGCTGTCCGGGATGAGCGTGTCGGCGTTCTACCGCAACTTCCAGGCGGTCACCGCGATGAGCCCCATCCAGTTCCAGAAGCAGATCCGTCTCCAGGAGGCCCGGCTGCTGCTGACCACCAGCCCCGGCGACATCGCCGGGGTGGGGCACCGCGTGGGCTACGACAGCCCGTCACAGTTCAGCCGGGAGTACCGGCGCCAGTTCGGCACCCCGCCCAGCCAGGACACCACGCTGCCGCGTCTGGCCGCCGCCCTGCCGTGAGCGGATATGGCCACGCTGCCGCGTTCCGCGCCCCCTGATCCGTCGTTGCGGGGGTCCGGGCGCGCGGCCGGTTGGCGCCGGAAACGGCGAGTTCCCGGGCGGTGGGCGGGGCCGGGGTAGGCGGAGCCGTAACGGAGAAAAGGGCTTTTAAGAGGCGGTTACGGACGCTATCTCGTTGAGGGGGAACTCCAGGTAGTCGCCGGCTTCCTCGCACCAGGCGTCGAGGAAACCGCTGTGCAGTTCGCCGTGGCTGACGGTTGCCGTGACCCCGTCGGACAGGGTGATCAGCGCGCGGACGCCGCGGTCGACGACGAAGCCCAGGAGCGACTGCTGCGCGGTCGGCAGGCGGCTGGCCATGCGGCCTATCAGGGCCCAGGTCTGGACGATCTGGCGCTCGTCTTCACGGTTCTTGATCAGGCGTTTGGCGTGTTCGTGGGGGTCGGGCGGGGGCTCGGTCAGCATGGGCGGCGGGTCGAGTTCGGCGACCCGGCCGCCCGGCAGCAGGATCAACCGGCCGCCCTGCGGCTCGCGCCGTATCTCGATGTCACCGGTGTCGTTGACGGGGACGGGGGCGTAGCCCGCTTCGCGCAGGGCGTGGAGGGTGCGGTCGGCGGGGGCGGAGCTGGCCAGCACGGTCGGGGCGAGCTGCCGCAGGCCCAGTTTGGCCAGCTTGCGGTGCCCGGCGATCTCGGCCAGCAGACCGGGGTCGGAGCCCTGGACGATGCAGCCGACCGAGGTCACGGTCACCTCGCCGTGGCGGCGGGCGACGTCGTTGATCAGGTAGGTGAGCGGCTGGGGGAGGGTGCCGACCTGGGCGAGCTCGTCGAGCAGCTCGTCGGCGGTCGACCCGGCGTCGAGGGCCCGGCGGACGGTCGCGGCGCTGAACCGCCAGATCGATGCGGCGCCCTTGGCCTCGCGGGTGGCCACCCGGTCGAGCAGCGAGGCCAGCTCGACCGCAGGGGGGCCGGTGACCACGGCGGTCAGGTCGGCGCCGAACAGCGCGGTGCGCTGCGCGCTGGCCAGCGCCCGGGTGGACGTCTCGGCCAGCGCCGGGTCATGTTCGACCTCGGGCGCGGTGTCGTCGTTCTCGTCGCCGGAGACCGGGCCGAGCGAGGCGAGCGCGCGGCCGAGGTCGGTGAGGGAGTCGAGGGCGGTCAGGCCGAGCACCCGCGACTCCTCCAGGATGCCGGGCGTGCACTCGGCGAGCAGTTCGCGGTCGAGCAGCGGGGCCCGCCAGTGCACCGACTGCACGAGTTCCTGGAGCGTGGCGAAGCCCTGACCGGGCTCGACGTCGGTCAGGGCGCCGAGTACGGCCCGGCGGATGCGGGCGATGGTCTCTCCGGCCGGGTCGTCGCCCAGGACGACCGGGTAGCGGCCGTCGGTGCGGCGCAGCGACGAGCGCTCCATCCGCCACCACGCGGCCAGCAGCACGCGCAGCCGGTGGGGGGCGTCTTCGAGCCGCCAGGAGTCGAAGCGCTCGGTCGGCGCCAGGCCGCCGGCCTTCTCGTCGAGGGCGAGCAGCCGGGCGACCGCGCAGACCTCGATGAGCAGCCGGATCTCCTCTTCGGAGGTGCCGGTCTCCTTGGCGACGCGGCGGATCTCGCGCACGCCGACGCCGCCGTTCTTCAGCAGCGGGAGCGTGGTCTTGTCGGTGTTCTCCAGCAGGGCGGTGGCGCGGTCGAGCAGATGCGGGGCGGCCAGCGCCATCGCCATGTCGACGGCGTCGCGGTCGACCGGGATCGTGGCGAGGTCGGGCGGATAGGGGGTGAACGGGCCGTGGTATTCGGGGCCGCGCAGGCCGAGGGCGACCTCGCGGGGCATCTCGGCGACGTCCCACTGGGTGCGGAACAGCAGGCCCCGATCCTGGGCCCACTTCT
The DNA here is from genome assembly GCF_001570545.1 of Herbidospora mongoliensis. Taxonomy (GTDB): domain Bacteria; phylum Actinomycetota; class Actinomycetes; order Streptosporangiales; family Streptosporangiaceae; genus Herbidospora; species Herbidospora mongoliensis. The sequence goes on from NZ_BBXD01000012.1 coordinate 429,797, forward strand.
CCGGGGTGCCGGGGTTGACGAAGCGGTTGCCGTCGACGCTGCGGACCGGGCCGTCCCAGGCGAAGTCGTCGAGCAGGCCGACGGTTCCCTCGGGGGCGGAGGCCAGCAGGTCGCCGAGCTTGTCGGAGTCGCTGAGCAGGGCGGTCACCCGGGCCACCATCTGGCGTTTGCCGCCCGCCGGGGCGATGCCCAGGGTCCGGCACATGCGCCGCAGCCCTTCGGCGTTCAGCGCCCACGACTCCAGGTAGCCATGGAGAGGTTCACCGAGGCCGCACGGGGCGGTCCACCAGCGGGCCACCGCCTCGGCCAGGTGGATGCGACCGTCGGAGGCGGGCCAGGCCAGCGCGCAGTCGTAGAGCCGGTCGAGCCACGGGATCACCTCGGATGTGGACACGCCGAGGAACCGGGCCAGTTCGTCTTCCGTCGGGCGGCCGCCGATGACCAGGCACGCCTGCAGAAGTTCCAGAGGGGGCAGAGGGAGGCCGCGCATGACCTCCATGACCGCGAACGTGTTGCCGAGTCGCTGCGCGAGGGCATCGATCCGCCGGGGCCAGGGCGGGGCGATCGCGTCCGGGCGGTTGGCCAGGACGCGCGCGAGCCGGTCTTCGTCGAGATTTGTCAGCCAGGCGATTAGGTGATCGTCCATCACAGATCTCTCAGGGCCTCGGGAAGCCGCGGTGGTGGAGACGCACGTGAGATCAAGATATTCGGCACCCTGGGCGACGAAAAGGTCATTCTCCTGTTCTCCCCCCTCCCCGCGAGCGTGCTGGACTCCACCTCAGCACAGGATCACGCGATAGGAAGGCGATCCCGGATACTCAATGGGGAATTCCTGGCCGTGCGTTAACACTCGTCCCAAAGGCATCAAAGATCGTCGGCCAAGGGGTGCTCCCGCATGGTCCGGGCCACACGGGAGCACCCCTCAGCCGGCGAGCGATTCACCCGAGGACGGCCCAGACGGCCTTTCCCTGGGGGGCGAGCGGCGACCAGCCCCACCGCATGCTGATCGATTCGACGATGTGCAGACCGAGCCCGCCCGGTTCGAACGGGGCCGCCTCGCGCAGCACCGGCGTGGCCGAGCCCGGGTCGGTGAGCGCGCACGCGACGAAGGCACCGCGCCGGATCAACGCCAGCCTGATCACTTCGCGCCGGTGACGGCCGCAGATCTCCAGACCGTGACGCAGCGCGTTCGTGGCGAGCTCGGAGACGACCAACTCCATTCCGTCACACAGGTCGCCCAGGTCCCATCCGGTGAGCGTCCCGGTCGCGAAGCTGCGGGCGCTGTGGACCGAGTCGGCCCGTGGCGGAAGGACGAAAGTGGCGGCCTGAGAAGGGGAAAAGGCAGGCAGGAGGTCACGCGCGGGTTCGGGCCACCAACCGACGGGGGGCCACCAATCGAGTGCCGACCATTCGAGGACCGTGTGCACGAGATCATGATGGGGCACGGTCTCGTGCATGTGCAACAGCGGATGCACGTGCAGATGGTCGTTGCAGGCGCTACCGTTACCCAAAACGACCCTGGGACGAAAGGGGCGATCTTTGACAGACTGTAGTTCAGTCCACATACCGGAGGAATGACTCGTGTCCATCGACCCGCCAGGTTCCGGCTCCACCGTCCGGCGCATCATGCTCGGCGCCAGTCTCCGGAGACTGCGCGAGGACCGGGACCTCACCCGAGAAGAGGCCGGATTCCACATCCGGGCCTCTGAATCGAAGATCAGCCGAATGGAACTCGGCCGGGTCGGATTCAAGACACGAGATGTCGAAGACCTGCTCACCCTGTACGGCGTCAGCGACGACGCCGAACGGCGGCAGCTTCTGGAGATGGTCCGGGAGGCCAACACCCCTGGTTGGTGGCACAAGTTCGGCGAGGTGTTGCCGGGCTGGTTCGTCACCTTCATCGGGTTGGAAGAGGCCGCCAGCGTGATCCGCACCTACGAGGTGCAGTTCGTGCCCGGTCTGCTCCAGACGCACCAGTACGCGCGCGCGGTCATCCGGCTCGGGTTCCCCGACGCCCCCGATGACGAGATCGAACGCCGCGTGCATGTGCGGATGCAGCGACAGGAGCGGCTGGCCCATGCGGGCGGCCCGCGCCTGTGGGCGGTCATCGACGAGGCCGCACTCCGCCGGCCGATCGGGGGGCCCAAGATCATGCGCGAGCAGATCGAGCATCTGCTCGACGTGGCGCGGCTGCCCAACATCACTCTGCAGGTGATGCCGTTCCGCTTCGGCATGCACGCCGCCGAGGGCGGGGCCTTCACCATCCTGCGGTTTCCGGAGTCCGACCTTTCGGACGTGGTCTACGTCGAGCAACTCTGGGGCGCTCTGTACCTCGACAAACGCGAGGACATCGATCCTTACCTGACGGCCATGGAACAGCTCTGTGTGGAGAGCACCACGCCGGGCGGGACCAGGGACCTGCTCGATGATCTTCTCAGAGAGAAAGTGTATGCAGACTTATAACGGGATGCCCGCCCACGCCCTCAACGGTGTCCAGTGGCGGAAGAGCCTGCACAGCAACTCCACGGGCAACTGTGTCGAGCTCGCCGAGCTGCCCGACGGCGGGGTCGCCGTCCGCAACTCCCGGTTCCCCGAGGGGCCGGCGCTCATTTACACGCGGGACGAGATCCGCGCACTCGTGCTGGGGGTCAAGGACGGGGAGTTCGACGGCCTGGTCGCGTAACGTTCTTTTAACACGAGGTTCGTTCACTTAACGGCTTTGGGCCGGGGGTGTAACACGGGTCAGGCAGCATGGTTCCCATGCTGGACCAGATGACCCTGTACCCCGTCGCTGACGACGTGCTCTTCGCACCCGGCGGCCGGGTCGTGATCAGGACCTACGGCGTCGCCTCCGCGGCCGATCCCACCGACGGCCGGCCGAGGTCGGTGGCCTACCGGACCTGGGTCACCGGAGTCCGCGACCAGCCCCGATATTGGCGCTGGGGACATTTCGAAGACGCCCGCCGGGGACACCGCAAGGTCCTCGAATGGCTCACGGGGCGCGGGCCGCAGCCCGCGCCCGTCAATCCCTAGTCAGCGGACCGGGGAGTTCCAGCTCAGGATCACACGTTCGCCATGCTCGAAACCCAGCGAGCAGTAGGTGCCGGTGTCGAGCCGGAGCAGCCGCCCCTCGGAGGCGGGCAGGCCGAGCCAGCGGGCCGCCAGCACCCGCAGGAGATGGCCGTGGGCCACGAGCAGCACCGAACTGTCTTCTCCGGTGAGCGCGCCGACGGCCCGGGTGATCGCCCGGTCGGCGCGTTCACCCACGTGGTCGACGCTCTCGCCCGGGTGGGCCGAGTCGCCCGGGATGACGCCGTCACGCCAGATGTACCACCCGGGGATCGTCTCCCTGATGGTGGCCGTGGTGACGCCCTCGTAGCCGCCGTAGTCCCATTCCCACAGGTCGGGGTCGGTCTCCCAGTGGGCGAGCCCGGCCAGCTCGGCCGTTCTGGCCGCCCGCTGGGCCGGGCTGACCAGGGTCAGCGCGAAGTCGTGGCCCTTGACGACGGCATCGAGGGCCCGCGCCTGCGCCTCGCCGTGAGGCGTCAGGGGGATGTCGGTCCGCCCGGTGTGGCGGCCGATTCTGCTCCATTCGGTCTCGCCGTGGCGCAGCAGGATGATGTTCACCAGCCCCATGATGGCCGCTACACCATCGATAGTCTCTGATCGAGGACGTGTCGCGACAAAAGGGGGCAGGCTTGTGGAACCGGTATCTGTGGGGCTGATCGGGGCCGGGCCGTGGGCGGACATGATCCACGCGCCGAAACTCGCCGCGGGCCCCGACACCCGGTTGGCCGGGATCTGGGCCCGCCGTCCCGATGCCGCGCGCGAACTGGCCGCCAAGAACGGCACCCGCGCGTTCGAGCTGCTCGACGAACTCTTCGACCACTGCGACGCGGTGGCGTTCTGCGTGCCCCCGGGCGTCCAGGCCGAGCTGGGGGTGCTGGCCGCGCGGGCCGGGAAGGCCCTGCTGCTGGAGAAGCCCCTGGCCGACAGTCTCGACGGCGCGCTGCGGCTGGCCGAGGCGGTCGCCGAGTCGGGCGTGGCCACGCAGATGGTCTTCTCCTTCCGGTACGCCGCCGCGACCGAGTCGTTCCTCGCCCAGGTCGCCGGGATCGAGCCGTTCGGCGGTTACGCGGCCAACATCGGCGGCGCGCTGCACGGCGGCCCGTTCGCCACGCCGTGGCGGCTGGAGCGTGGCGCGATCCTCGACGTCGGGCCGCACATGATCGACCTGCTCGACGCGGCGCTGGGGCCGATCTCCGGGGTGCGGGCCCACGGCAACTCCCTCGGCTGGGTCGGGCTGCTGCTGGAACACGAGACGGGCGCGGTCAGCGAGGCGTCGCTGACCATGGCCGCGACCGGCGACCTGCCCGACGCGCGGGTCGAGGTGTTCGGCAGGCACGGGTCGGCCACCCTGTTCGGGGCCATGCTGGGCGACGACGCCTTCAGCCGGATGGTGGCCCAGTTCGCCCAGACGGTCAGGAGCGGCGGCGGCCACCCGCTCGACGCGGCCCACGGGCTGCGCCTGCAGCGGGTCATCGCGGAAGCGGAGCGGCAGCTCTCCGCCTGAGCAGCAGGGCCATCCCCAGAGCGAGCGCGGCGCTGCCGGCGGCCGGGACGAACGTGCCCGGGGTGAACCCGGTGACGGTCAGGGTGAGCAGCCCCGCCGCCGACAGCCCGACCGCCGTGACCGTTCTGAGCGGGGTCGAACTCGTGGGGGGCGCGGCCTCGAACCGGCCGAACAGGGCGGTCAGCACGGTCAGGACCAGCGCCAGCCAGCCCAGCCAGATCGGCAGCAGCATCCACCAGGTCGCCGACCACGGCTCGGGGGTCTGCGCGCCGAAGCCGAGGAACGCGACGCCGCCGACGGTGATGAGCGCGGTCATGTGCCACAGGTAGAAGGTCATCATGCGGGGCGCCAGCCAGCGCAGCACCGGCGCGGGCAGCGCCCGGTTCAGCCGTTCCCGCGCCCACAGCGCCAGGCCGAGCTGACCGGCGAACACCGCGAGCATCACCGCGCTGGGCGGGGCCATGTTGCTGGGGCTTCCCGGCATCCCGATCATGCTGGCCGGGTAGGGGCCGGCGATCACCATGGCCGCCGTCAGGCCGAACCCGGCCGCCGCCAGCGTCAGGGCCCGCCTGCCGGTGAGGGCGCCGAGTCTGCCCTGGGCGTAGAGGAACCCGATCTGGTGGACGGCGAGCCAGACGAACGCGACGTTCAGATATCCGGCGGCCTCGAACCCGGAGAAGCGCACCCAGTCGACGGCGAACGCGCCGGCGGCGAGCAGCGGGAGCAGGACCCTGGCGTCGAGGCGGGCGAGCAGCGGCGTGGTGACGACGGCGAGCAGGTAGACGGCGAGGAACCAGAGGAGCTGGCCGACCAGCCTCGAAGCGACGTCGAGGGGCTGAGCCGGGATGCCGAGCGCGCCCAGCAGGTAGGGCAGCGGCAGCCACACCGCGATCAGCGGCAGCACCGGCCAGCCGAGCCGGACCACCCGTTTGCCGATCCACTTCTCGGCGCTCTGCGGCTTCGACACCCAGCTCAGGTAGTTGGCGGCGCCCCCGGCGAAGAACACCAGCGGCATCACCTGGCTGATCCACGTGACCAGCGGCACCGACGCCAGCGCGTTGCCGGTGACCAGGTCGCCGCCCCGGTCGATGAGCACCGGCATCGTCCAGTGCTGGACCACGACGAGCACCATGCCGAGCACCCGCAGCACATCGACGAACGGGTCACGCGGCGAGGCCACGGGTGGGACCGGATGGGGGAGCGTCATCGACATCGGGGGGCCGCCTTAGGGGAGGATCACGTCCCCTTCAGCGTTCCGGGAACGCCTCCCGAAGTCGGTCCCGCGAGCACCCGTCTCGGCAGACGGCTTTCCGTACCCCGATGGTGTAGCCCGCACTACCTCAGACGCCGGAAAGGTAGGTCAGGACAGCCAGTACCCGGCGGTGGCCGCTGTCGCTCGGGGGGAGGCTGAGCTTGGCGAAGATGTTGCCGACGTGCTTGTGGACCGCGCGTTCGGTGACCACCAGGGTGGTCGCGATGTCGGTGTTGGAGTGGCCCTCGGCCATCAGCGACAGGACCTCGCGCTCGCGCGGGGTGAGGGTGTCGATCGGGTGGGCGTGGCGGCGGGTGAGTAGCTGGGCGATGACCTCGGGGTCCATCGCGGTGCCGCCCCTGGCCACGCGTTCCAGCGCGTCGACGAACTCCGACACCCGGGCCACCCGGTCTTTCAGCAGGTAGCCGATGCCGCCGCCGCCACCGGCGAGCAACTCGGTCGCGTAGGTCTGCTCGACGTACTGGGAGAGGACCAGGATCGGCTGGCCGGGGTGGTCGCGGCGGACCTGGACGGCCGCCCGCACCCCCTCGTCGCGGTAGGTCGGGGGCAGCCGGATGTCGACCACGGCGATGTCGGGGCGGTGCTTGCCGACCGCCGTGTGGAACTCGTCGGCGGTGCCGACGGTGGCGACCACCTCGTGGCCCTCGGTGTTCAGCAGCAGCGTCAGGCCCTCGGCCAGCAGGACGCTGTCCTCCACGATGATCACTCGCACGGCAGCTCCACCCGCAGCGTCGTCGGCCCGCCGGGCGGGCTGGTCAGTGTGGTCTCCCCGTCGAAGGCGCTGACCCGGCGGCGGATCCCGGCCAGGCCGGAGCCGCCGTTCTCGTCGGCGCCGCCCTTTCCGTCGTCGGCGACCTCGGCTTCGAGCCTGCTTTCCGTACGTCTGATGCGGATCTTCACCCCGGAGGCCCCGCTGTGCCTGGCCACGTTCGTCAGCGCCTCGGCGATCACGAAGTAGGCCGCCGCCTCGACCGCCGCCGGCAGCCGCCCCACATCGTCCATCTCGACGTCGACCGGCACCGGCGACCGGCCGGCCAGGGCCGCGACCGCGCCGGGCAGGCCGCGGTCGGCCAGGATCGGCGGATACATGCCGCGGATGATGTCGCGCAGCTCGGTCATCGTCTCCTCGGTGCTTAGCCGGGCCTCGGTGATCAGCGCGGCGGCCTTGCCTGGATCGGCGGCCAGCACGCGTTCGGCGATGCCGAGCCGCATGGCGATGGAGACCAGCCGGGCCTGCGCGCCGTCGTGGAGGTCGCGTTCGATGCGGCGCAGTTCGTAGCCGTGCGCGTCGAGCGCCTCGGTGACCCGTTCGGCGAGCCGGACGTGCCGCGGGGCCAAGATGGCCTTGGCGAGCCGGAACAGCCCCTCGGCGATCGACGGCAGCACCCGGAACCCGACCGTCGCGACCAGGCCGAGGAACAGCGGCACGGTGACCACCACCCGCGCCCACGAGTCGAGCGCCCACGGCAGGTAGATCGCGTGTTCGGGCAGCGGCGCCCACCACCAGATCGGGATCGACAAGCCCCAGCCGAGCGCACCCCACAAGCCGATCGCCAGGATCCCGCCGAGCGTGCCGGTGAACGCGTGCAGGACCAGGAAACCGAGGTCCCGCCAGGTCTGCGGGTCGCCCGTGACCACGCGCACGCGCGCGAGGGGCCCGCCCGCGACGGGGCGGTAGGAGGCCGTCACCCGCTCCCCGAGCCACGCCCCCGCGTTCCGCCGGGCCAGCGACGCGACGGCCCGGTTGAACCGGATCGCGAACGGCAGCAGCAGCAGCCCGAGATAGGTCGCCGAGAGGACCATCGTGACCACGGTGCCGAGGAGGGCGAAGAAGCCGAGGGGGACCAGCAGCAGGTTCAGCACGAGCCGCCCGGTCGCCCTGACGGCCCGCCACACCATGGGGGTCAGCCTAGCCTCACGTTCGCGTCAAAAAGCCTGTTGGTACGGTATGGGACGCGTGACGCCGCAGCGAAGTCCGGTGTGAACCCGGCGCTGTTCCCGCAACTGTGAATCCCGTCCCGGACGGGTGAGCCAGGTCGCCTGCGTCGTCACCGACGCCATCCGCCCTCGTGGAAAGGGTGATCCGTCCCCGGGTCTCTCGTTCCGGCAACCCCCTTCGGAGGAACCTCGTGAGGCCCTTGCGTACGGCTCTCGCGGGCGTGTTGCTGGGTGTCACCCTGCTGTCCGGCTGCGGCAGCAGTGACACCGCCACCCCCGCCCCCGCTGTTTCCGCCGCTCCGAGCGGCCCCTTCCCGGTGACCGTCGAGGCTGCCAACGGCGCGGTCACGATCGCGGCCAGGCCGCAGCGCGTCGTGTCGCTGTCGCCCACGGCCACCGAGTCGCTGTTCGCGATCGGCGCCGGGCCGCAGGTCGTCGCGGTCGACGACCAGTCGAACTTCCCGCCCGAGGCGCCCAAGACGGCGCTGTCGGGCTTCAAGCCCAACGTCGAGGCCATCACCGCCGAGAAGCCCGACCTGGTGATCGTCTCCAACGACCTGGAGGGCGTCGTCGCCGGTCTCGGCAAGGTCGGCGTGCCGGTGCTGGTGCTGTCCGCCGCCACCAAGATCGACGACGCGTACGCCGAGATCGAGAACCTCGGCACCGCCACCGGCAACCGCGCCAAGGCCGACGAGGTCGTCACGGGGATGAAGCAGAAGCTGGCCGACCTGGCCGCCAAGGCCCCGCAGGCCAAGCTGACCTATTACCACGAGCTCGACGTCACCCCGTACGCGGCGACCTCGACCACCTTCATCGGCCAGATCTACGCCCTGTTCGGCCTGGTCAACATCGCCGACGAGGCGCCGGACGCGGCGGGCGGCTACCCCAAGCTCTCGGCCGAGTTCGTCGCCAAGGCCGACCCTGACCTGATCTTCCTGGCGGACGTGAAGTGCTGCCGGCAGAACGCGGCGGCGCTCGCCAAGCGACCCGGCTGGGGCGGCCTGAAGTCCGTCAAGAACGGTGACGTCGTCGAACTCGACGACGACATCGCCTCCCGCTGGGGCCCGCGCGTGGTCGACCTGGCGGAGGCCATCGGCGCCGGGGTGGCCAAGGCCGCGGGCTGATGTCCGGGAGCTCGTTCCGCGCCCGGCAGCCGAGCGGCTTCACGCCAGGGCATCGGCCTGACATCCCGAAGTTGAACCGAGCCGGTTCACGTCAGAGTCGCGGGCTGATGTGCCCGCGCGGCTCCGGCAAGGCGGTGGGCTGATGTCCCGAAATTTCTGGATCCTTGCCGCCGCCGTCGTGTTGGCCGCCTTCATGACCGCCGGGCTGATGATCGGTGCGGCCGGGCTGCCCCTGAAGGGGGTCGTGCTCGCCCTGGTCGACCGGCTGCCCTTCGTCGAGGTCCACTCCGGGCTGACGCCCCTGGAGGCCGGGGTGCTGTTCGAGCTGCGGTTGCCCCGGGTGCTGCTCGGGGCGATGGTCGGTGGGCTGCTGGCCGTCGCGGGGGCCGGGTATCAGGGGGTGTTCCGCAATCCGCTGGCCGATCCCTACCTGCTGGGGGCCGCCGCCGGGGCCGGGCTCACCGTCACGCTGGTCATCGTGGTCGTGGGAGACGGCGTGGGGGTGCCGCTGGCGGCGTTCTGCGGGGCGGTCGGCGGGGTGCTGCTGGCCTACGGGCTCGGGCACAGCGCGACCCGGGGCGGCGGCACCGCCACGCTCGTGCTCGCGGGTGTCGCGGTGACCTCGTTCCTCACCGCGATCCAGACCTTCCTCCAGCAGCTCAAGGTCGAGGAGCTGCAGCGCGTCTACGCGTGGATCCTCGGCGACGTCGGCGGCGGCTGGGATCAGGTGATCATGTGCGCGCCCTACGCCGTCGTGGCCGCCGCGATCCTGCTGCTGCACGGGCGGCTGCTCGACGTGCTGTCGGTCGGTGACGACGAGGCGTCCGCGCTGGGGGTGCGGGCCGGGCGGGTGCGGCTGGTCGTGCTGGTCGCGGCCTCGCTGGCGACCGCCGCCGCGGTGTCGGCCGGAGGGCTGATCGGGTTCGTCGGCGTCGTGGTGCCGCACGCGGTCCGGCGGCTCGCCGGGGGCTCCTACCGCGTCGTCCTGCCGCTGTCGCTGCTGGCGGGGGGCGCGTTCCTGGTGGGCGCCGACCTGATCGCGCGGACCGTGCTGGCCCCGGCCGAACTGCCGATCGGGGTGGTCACCGCGTTCGTCGGGGCGCCGTTCTTCGTCACCATCCTGCGGGCCACCCGGAAGGTGGAGACATGACGGTCGAGATCACCGGCGTCGGGGTGGAACTCGGCGGGCGTCCGGTCCTGCGAGGGGTGACCGCCAAGGCCCGCGAGGGCCGCTGGCTGGCCGTCATCGGACCCAATGGGGCCGGGAAGTCGACCCTGCTCAAAGCCGTCATGGGGCTGCTCCCGTTCACCGGGGTGATCACTGTGGGAGGTCGTCCGGTACGCGGCCTCGCGCCTCGCGACCGCGCCAGGGCCCTGGCCTACGCGCCGCAGAGCCCGCTCCTGCCACCGGACATGACCGTCGGCGAGTACGCCCTGCTGGGGCGGACGCCGTACATCCCCTATTGGGGGCGCGAGAGCGCCCGCGACACCGAGGTGGCCCGCGCGGTGCTCGACCGCCTCGACCTCACGGCCCTGGCCGCGCGCCCGCTGGAACGGCTCAGCGGCGGTGAGCGTCAGCGGGTCGTGCTGGCCCGCGCGCTCACCCAGCAGGCGCCCGTGCTGCTGCTCGACGAGCCGACCACCGCGCTCGACCTCGGCCACCAGCAGCAGGTGCTGGAACTCGTCGACACGCTGCGCCGCGACGACGGCCTCACCGTCGTGAGCACCCTGCACGACCTCACCCTGGCCGCCCAGTACGCCGACGACCTGCTCCTGATGAGCGACGGCGAGGCGGTCGCGGCCGGCCGCCCCGGCGAGGTGCTCACCGAGGACCTCGTCACCCGCCACTTCGGCGCCCGCGTGAGCATCGGCGCCGGACCGGCCGGGCGGCCGGTCGTCCACCTGCGCCGGCCTACGGGATGAATTTGATGCTGTTCACGATCGTCGAGATCACCGTGTCGTCACACTTGGACGACGGGCAGAAGAACGTCATCAGCGCCGACGGCTTGCCGGCCCGCGACACCAGATAGCTGCGGAAGTCGAGCCGCCCGGCCCCGGTCGAGTCGCTCAGGAAGCCGCTGACCTTCAGGCTGGGCTGCCCGCCTACCGTCGCGGCCTCCGCGACCCCCGGGATCGACACCGTCCCGGGAAGCGTCGCCTGGAGCCCGGCCTGGACCGACTCCAGCGCGTCGCTGGCCGAGATCGTGTCGGTCGTCTGGGCGACCACGCCGCTCGACTTGTCGGGCGAACTCGTGATGATCGGGTTGACCGCCGACCAGTCGGGGTTGCCGGGCACGCTGAACAGCGCGTCGAAGGCGTCGGCCGAGGCCGCGACCGTGACATGCTGGTCGGAGTAGTCCTTCCGGGTCCAGGTCGACGGGTAGGCGAAGCTGTAGGGGGCCGCGACGTTGCCCGGGAAGGTGTCCCACGACGCCTGGGCGTCACCGCCGCTCTGGCTCACCACGTAGACCGCGCCCCCCGCGATCAGCGCGAGCCCCAGCACCCCGCCGATCACCGGGGCCAGCGAGAGCTTCTTCTTCTGCTGGACGCCCACCGGAGAGGTCGCCGCATGCGAAACCTGCGACGGGTGTGAGGGGTGCGAAGGATAGGTGTACGGCGGATTGGTCATCGGGTTCGGATAGACCGGCGGCGTCGACGGCCACGAGCCGCGCGGCCCCGAGACCGGTCCTGACGTCGGCCCCGACCTTGGACCCGACATCGGACCCGACACCGGGCTGGGGTGGTCGCCCTCCATGCCGCTGATCGCGTCGCGCAGCGCCGACACGAAGGCCGTGCACGTCGGGTAGCGGTCGAGCGGCGACTTGGACAGCGCCCGCGCCATCACCTGGTTGACCACGTGGGGCAGGTCGGGCCGATAGGGGGTCAGCGGCGGCGGGTCGTGCGAGACGTGCGCGTAGAGCAGCGCGAGTTCGGTGTCGCGCTGGAACGGCGGCAGGCCCGCCAGCGCCTCGTAGACGACGCACGCGAAGGAGTAGCCGTCGGCGCGGCCGTCGACCGGCAGGCCCCGGATCTGCTCGGGCGCCACGTAGCGCGGGGTGCCCATGAAGTGGCCGTGGCTGGTCAGGCCGCTGTCGGCCGACGAGCTCTTGGTGAGGCCGAAGTCGGTCAGGTAGACGTGGTCGTTGCCGGTCACCAGGATGTTGGCCGGTTTGACGTCGCGGTGCACCAGCCCGTTCGCGTGCGCCTCGTCGAGCGCCGAGGCGATCTGCGAGAACAGGTGGTTGGCCCGCGCCACCGGCAGCGGGCCGTTCGACTGCACGAGCTTGCGCATGTCGCTGCCGCCGTCGACGTAGCGCATCGCGATGAAGAGCATCCCGTCGTGCTCGCTGGCCTCGAAGATCGGGATGATGTGCGGGTGGTCGATCGAGGCCACCAGCCGTGACTCGCGGACGAACCGGTCGCGGAACCGGCTGTCCTCGGCGAGCTGCGGGGCCAGCACCTTGAGCGCGACCGCGCGGCCGAGCCGCTGGTCGCGCGCGCGGTAGACGGTGGCCATGCCGCCCCGGCCGACCACCGCCTCGATCGTGTAGTCACCGAGCCGCTGCCCCACCAGCGCCGGCATCTCACTGCTCATGGCGTGTCCGACGGGTGACCGCAGAACCCGCAGAACCGGTGGGCGTGGCCCAGTCGCATGCCGCACTGGGTGCAGAACTTCTTCGAGACGCCCGGGTTGGACGCCCCGGGGTTGGAGATGTGCGGCTGACCCTGCGGCGGCGACATGTCCACGACCGGCTGCCCCGGGTTCGGTGTCCGGTAGACCTCGGTCTGGGCCGGCCATGAGGTGACCATTGCGTGTTCCCCCGATGTGTCCTGCAGGCCGTCCTGCTCGTTACGGCGGCGCCGCAGCAGGAACGGTACCGAACCGGCCGCGACGGCCCCGACCAGGACGACGCCGCCGGTGATCCAGATCCACGTCGCCACCCCCGACGAGGGCGCCGGGACGGGGACGGGCGTGGACTTCTTCAGCGCGGCGTCCTCGGCGGTGTTCGCCTTGGCCTTGGAGATGCGCAGGTAGTCGAGCGCCACCGCGTGGTCCTGCCGCAGTGTCAGCACCTGCTGCAGCACCGGCGCCGCGTTGCCGTAGAGCTTGTTGTGGTAGGCGGCGAGCGCCTGTTCGTAGACGACGTCGACGGGTCCCCGGCGGGGCGTCACCCCGGCCGCCACCAGGGCGGTGCGGATCTCGTCGGCGGGCGTCACCGTCGCGGGCAGGCTGCCGCCCCCGGACAGCAGGCCGACGACCTCGCTCTTGACGTCGTCGATCACGGCGGCGCCGACCGCGCCCGCCTCGACGAGCTTGTCGACCTTGTCACGTTCGTCCGCTTTGAAGTTGCGGCTGCCCGGCGGGTCGAAGTGGGCGGTGTCCATCTTCGGCGGCGTCTTCGCCGACGGGCGGGCGGTGAGCGTCATGATGTCGACCGGTTCGACCTGGGCGCTGATCGTGGTGCCCATCGGGACGGTCGGCAGGTTGTTCTTCGGACCCGCGCTGACCTTCAGCACCGCCGGGGCCGACGGCGCGTCGCCCGAGGAGAGCACCTCGGCCTCGAGCCCCTCGGGCAGCGCCGGGTCGAGGAAGGGGAACACGGTCACCTTCGTCGCGACGGTGGCGTTGCAGGTCGAGTTCTGGGAGCGCGGCGGGTAGCAGGCCTGGAGGCGGATGTTCAGGTCGGGGTCGTCGACCGTGTGACGCTCGAAGTCGGCCGGGACGTCGACCTTGAAGTATTCGGCGAAGACCCGGTTGGCGGCGTACACCTGCAGGTCCTTGTCGGGCTTGACGACCTGGGTCGCGGTCACGATCACACCGTCGGGGGTGACCGTGAAGCCGCTGCCGGTCGCCAGCTCGACCTCGTATTCGCGCTCGAAACGCTGGAGGCGGCTGCGGTCGTCGATGAGGGTGACGGAGACGGTGGACTCGGACTCCACTCGGACCGCCCCCGGAGTCACCCGGTCGGTCGAGCCGCTGGGGTGGGGATGCAAAAGGGGCATACCCAGAGCACTCAGGACACCGAGCCCCGCGATGATTGCCAGGCGGGGCATGTCCGCCTCCTAACCGTGAAACGTCGATTTCCAGCGTCTCAGCGCCCGGAAACCCCGGCAAGGGCTTATAAGGCCACTGACACTCATCTGATATCGGCCAATGATCACGCTTAGGCTTGCAATTCGCTTGTAATCAGATTGAACCTGGAGACCTGTCGCTTCGCGGGGCGAGCGGGACACACTAATCTGCCAGCATGGCCCTCCGCTTTCCCGTGCCCTCTCGGAGCGACCTCCTCATCGGCGCCGCCGTGGCGGCCGTCGGTACGCTCGAGGCCTTCACCACCGCCACCTCCTACGGAGCCGCCCAGAACCCCGAGCTCTGGTGGATCCCCCAGGCGCTGCTCGCCGGGGGTCTGCTCTGCTTCCTCCGCAAAGCGCCGGTCGTGGTCTTCGTCGGAACCGTCGTCCTCCAGTTCCTGTGGCACCGCCAGGGATTCGAGCAGTGCCAGGTCCACCAGATCATCGCCCTCCTCATCGGATTCCACGGTCTGGGCGCCTTCCTGCCGCGCGACCGCGGCCCGTGGTGGGGGCTCGGCGGAATCCTGATCTTCGACATCGGCGCGGTCGACATGCGGGTGCTGCCGTTCGACGAGGCGATCTATCTCACGGTCATGTTCGGCTTCGCCTACCTGACCGGTGTGGGCCTGCGCGCCTGGCTGATCCGGGCCCAGAAGGCCGCCACACAGGCTGCGCTGGCCGAGGTCGAGCGGGAGCGCCGGGCCGCCGAGGCGGTCGCCGCCGAGCGCAGCCGCATCGCCCGCGAACTGCACGACGTGGTCGCCCACAGCGTCAGCATGATGGTCATGCAGGCCGCCGGGCTGCGCCGGGCGCAGGGCGGCGACAACCCCGTGCTGACGGGGATCGAGCAGGCCGGCCGCGACGCCGTCAACGAGCTGCGGGTCATGCTGGGCGCGCTGCGGATGCCGCAGGACGAGGCGCTGCCGCAGCCCGGCCTCGACATGGTCGGGAACCTGATCTCCACGGTCAGCAACACCCCCCTGCGGATCACCCTGACGGTCACCGGTGAGCCGGTGCGGCTGGCGCCGGGTCTCGACCTGTCGGCGTACCGGATCGTGCAGGAGGCGCTCACCAACGCGGTGAAGTACGCCGGTGAGGCCGACGTACAGATCAAGATCGTTTACCATCCGCTCTCGGTCACGCTCGAAGTGACCGACAACGGGAAGGCCGCCGGTTCCGACGTGTTGTCGACCGGCAACGGCCTCATCGGCATGCGCGAGCGGGCCGAGCTGTTCGGCGGCACCCTCGACGCGGGGCCGCGTGAAGAAGGCGGGTTCCGCGTCGTCGCGGTGCTGCCGACGTCTCCGGGGGTTGTCCTGGTATGAGAGAGAACATCAGGATCGTGCTGGCCGACGACCAGGCCATGATCCGGGCCGGTCTCCGCATGGTGGTGGAGAGCGAGCCGGGCATGGACGTCGTGGGCGAGGCCGCCGACGGCATCGAAGCCGTCGCGGTGGCCCGCCGGGTGCAGCCGGACGTCGTCCTGATGGACATCTCGATGCCCCGCATGGACGGCCTGACCGCCGCCAGGCAGCTCCTCGACACCCCGAACCCGCCCAAGATCATCATGCTCACCACCTTCGACACCGACGAGAACCTCTACGCCGCCCTCCGGGCCGGGACCAGCGGCTTCCTGCTCAAGGTGTCGCCCCCCGAGCAGCTCGTGGAGGCGATCCGGGTGGTCGCCGCCGGCGACGGGCTGCTCGACCCCGCTGTCACCACGCGGGTGATCGCCTCCTTCGCCGGCCGGCACGAGCCGGTCCGGCCGCCCCAGCTCGGCGATCTGACGCCCCGTGAGCTGGAGGTCCTGCGGATGCTCGCGAAGGGCCTCACCAACGCCGAGATCGCCACCGCGCTCTTCGTCGGTGAGGCCACCGTCAAGACCCACGTGGCGAGGGTCCTGATGAAACTGAACCTGCGCGACCGCGCTCAGGCGGTCGTCTTCGCGTACGAGTCGGGCGTGGTCACGCCCGGCGCCGTCGGGTAGTACGAGATCCACTCCGCGTCGCCCATGCGCAGGATCTTGACGCCCCAGTAGCCGAAGGCGAACACCGGCACACCCCAGGTGAACAGGGTGATCGGGCCGTACTCCACGATGAAGCCGACCCACCAGCCGATCAGGATCAGGACGGTCGTCCAGAGCGGGGCGAACTTCGCCCGCCACAGGGCGATGGCGACCAGGCCGGCGCCGATCGGGCCGAAGAACAGCCACGGCATCTGGAAACCGAAGACCACACCGGGCAGGTTGAAGATCTCGTCGAAGATCTTCGCGGCCTGCTCGGGCGTGTTGTGCTGCCCCAGGTACCACTCGACCGGGTCGATCAGCAGCAGGCACGACAGCGACAGAAAGCCGACCACGGCCATGGCGCCGCCGATGTGGGCGAGCACCGCGCCGCGCCTGCGGGCGAAGTGCAGCACGCCGATCAGACCGACCGGCAGCAGTATCCACGACCAGTGGTACAGCGCCGACTGGAGTTGCGCGAGTGCCGGGTTGTCCTGGTAGCTGACGGACTCACGGATGTCGCCCCACGTGCCGGGGTCGACCACGACCGCGATGAACTGCAGCAACGGCGAAACGATCAGGATGAGGCCGGTGACCCAGCGCCGGAAGCCGGTTGAACTCTTGAACATCTCTCGTATCCCCCTCGGGTATCTCTCAACGCGGCGGACGTTACGGATCCGGAGCCGGGGACGACGTCCCCACACCGGGTGATTCGCTGTCACTCCGGAGAGTGACTTGCGGTCACATGGGTGTTTTCGCATATATTTTTCGTCAAGAGGTATCGATAGCAGGAGAATTTCTATGACTGCGTTCCCTAAGGTGCTGTTCGACGAGAGCCACAGCGAGGCATGGACGATCCGGCGCGACGTCGCGCAGGCCATGAACCCCGGACATCCCGACGACAACTCCTACGCCCGAGCCGCCGACTCACTCCGTCGGCTGGGGTACCAGGTAGCCGCCCACACGGACGGGACACTTGTCCTGGAGGGCCAGGACCTGCTGGTCATCGCCCATCCGTCGGAGCGGCGCTGGGAACGCACCACCGGTCTCGGCAGTCCCGAGTTCACTCCTGAGGAGATCGACGCCATCGAGGCCTTCGTCGCGGACGGGGGAGGGCTCGTCGTCCTCGCGGAGGAGGAGCAGGACAAGTACGGCACCAATCTGG
This sequence comes from Herbidospora mongoliensis, assembly GCF_001570545.1. GTDB lineage: Bacteria > Actinomycetota > Actinomycetes > Streptosporangiales > Streptosporangiaceae > Herbidospora > Herbidospora mongoliensis. The sequence goes on from NZ_BBXD01000012.1 coordinate 446,945, forward strand.
GTGACCTGCTGTCCCGGTTCGGCGTGACGGTCGTGCACACGACCGTCCAGGATCCGGCCAACCGGTTCAACAACGTCGCCTCCTGGGTGCTCGGCGAGCCGGGGCACGCCTCGGTCGACGGGGCCGACGTCCTGGCCGGCGTCCAGCGGGCCTGCTTCTACCGGGCCGGCGTGCTGAAGGCCCCCGGCGCCACCACCCTGTTCCAGACCTCGGGGAGCGCCACCCCCGCCCACGCGGCGCTCGCCGTCGCCCAGCCCTTCAAGCGGGGCCGGGTCGTCGTGGTCGCCGACTCCGACCTGTTCGGCGACGACTCGATCGGCGACCTCGACCACGCGCGCCTGTGGAACAACCTGGTGACCTGGGCGGCGCGGTCGCCCCGGGCCGACTCCGCCTCAGGCGACGGCAAGCCGGAGTTCGCCGCTCTCAAGGACGCGGTGGAGGCGCTCAGGCCGTACACGGAGAAGGACGGCACCTTCACCGGCGACACCGCGCTCATCCGCACGGTGGCCGGCCACGTGAAGGAGCTGGCGCCCCGGTTCCCCCATGACGAGGTCTACCTGCAGGCCGTGGAGAGCGACCTGGCGAAGTGGGCCGAGGCCGGCGGCAAGCCCGACTTCCTCGACTCGCTGAACGTCTTCCACCCCGACGAGCAGCGCGTCGACGGCCTGGAGCACCTCGTGGTGTTCCCGATGTACACCCAGAACGGCAACCCGAACCGGAACCTGGAGGCGGTCTGGATCAGGACCGTCTGGCCGCAGTGGCTGGCCGACCTGGAGGCCGGGGGCTATGACAACCCGATGTTCGTGCCCATCGCCTTCGAGGACTTCACCGCCGGTTACGACACCAACTCCGCCGTCCTGTTCCCGGAGACCGTGGTCGTGCGGGAGACCCCGCCGCGCTTCACCTGGGGCGGTATCTTCTGCGACCGTGAGGCCGCCCGGTTCCGGATGGTGACCGACGCCGCCGCCAAGACCCTGAAGCTCGACCTGCCGCCGGACGCCGCCCGTCTGGTCGCCTCGCAGGAGCTCGCCCAGGAGACCTTCACGATGTGGGACCTGGTGCACGACCGCACCCACTCCCACGGCGACCTGCCGTTCGACCCGTTCATGATCAAGCAGCGGATGCCCTACTGGCTCTACTCGCTGGAGGAGCTGCGCTGTGACCTGACCGCCTTCGGCGAGGCCGTGAAGCTGGAGGCCGACGGGGTCCCGCACGCCCGTTACGTGCAGCTGGCGATCCTGTTCGACCGGCTGTTCCGCTTCCCGGTCACCGGTGAGCGGGTGCGCAACTACGACGGGCTCGGCGGCCAGCTGCTGTTCGCCTACCTGCACCGCAACGACATCGTCCGGTGGACCGACAACCGCCTGACGATCGCCTGGGACCGGGTCGCGGGCGGCGTCGCGGACCTGCGGGCCGAGGTGGAGAAGCTCTACCGCGACGGCATCGACCGCTCGAAGCTGGCCCACTGGCTGGCCGCCCACGACCTGGTCGCCGCCTACGTCGCGCCCCACCCGGCGTCGAAGTGGGCCAAGCGCGACCTGCCGGAGGAGCAGAAGGCCATGGTCGACGCCGTGCTGCCGGACGAGTTCCCCCTGAGCATGTTCTACGAGGCGCTGCGCCGTAAGCTCGCCGACGTGATCGAATCCACGAAGGGTGTTCGCTGACATGGGCCGCGTCATTCTCGTCCTGGGCGCGGGCGGACCGGCCGGGCGGGCGGTGGTGAAGAGGTTCACCGACCTCGGTGACACCGTCATCGGCGTCGACCGCTCGGGCGCCGAGGGCTGTATCAAGGTCGACCTGCTCGACATCGCGCAGGTGCGCGACCTCGAGGCCCGCATCAGGGCCGAGCACGGCCGGGTCGACGGGATCTTCCACCTGGTCGGCGGCTGGCGCGGGTCCAAGACGTTCGCCGAGACCAGCCTCAAGGACTGGGCCGACCTCAACGACATGCTGGTCCGCACGCTCCAGCACGTCACGCTCGCCTTCGAGTCGCTGCTGAAGGCCAGCGAAAACGGCCGGTTCGCGATCGTGTCGGCCAAGGCCGCCGAGGCCCCGACGCAGGGCAACGCCTGCTACGCCGCCGCCAAGGCCGCCGCCGAGGCGTGGACGCTGGCCTTCGCCGACGCGCTGAAGAGCAGTAACAGCGCCGCCTCGATCGTGGTCGTGATGGCGCTGGTGCACCAGGCGATGCGCGACGCCGCGCCTGAGAAGCCGTTCCGCAACTTCACCGACGTCGACGACCTCGCGGCGGGCCTGGCGGACCTGTGGAACCTGCCGGTGACCGAGGCCAACGGCCTCAGGCTGGATCTGACGGCCCATGGGAACTGACGCCGTCCAGCGCCACGACCCGGCGCTGAAGGGGTTCGCCAGCGACAACTACGCCGGCGTCCACCCGGAGATCCTCGAGGCGATCGCCCTCGCCAACGGCGGCCACCAGGTGTCGTACGGCGACGACGTCTACACCTCCGCGCTGCGGAACGTGTTCCGGCGGCACTTCGGCGAGCGGGCCGAGGCCTACCCCGTGTTCAACGGCACGGCGGCCAACGTCGTCTCGCTGCGGGCGATGTGCCAGCCATGGGAGTCGGTCATCTGCGCCGACACCGCCCATGTGCACGTCGACGAGGGCGGGGCGCCCGAGGTCGTGGGGTCGCTGAAGCTGCACACGGTCAGAACGCCCGACGGGAAGCTGACGCCCGACCTGATCGACACGCAGGCGTGGGGGTTCGGCGACGTCCACCGGGCCCAGCCCCGGGTCGTGACGATCACTCAGTCGACCGAGCTCGGCACCGTCTACACGCCCGACGAGATCGCGGCCATCACCGAGCACGCCCACGCGCGCGGGATGCTCGTGCACCTCGACGGGGCCCGGCTGTGCAACGCCGCCGCCGCGCTCGACGTGCCGCTGCGGGAGCTGACCACCGAGGCGGGGGTCGACGTGGTGTCGTTCGGCGGCACCAAGCTCGGCCTGATGCTGGGTGAGGCCGTGGTGGTGCTGAACCCCGACGCGGTGCGCGGGCTGCCGTACATCAGGAAGACGAGCATGCAGCTCGCCTCCAAGATGCGGTTCGTCTCGGCGCAGTTCGAGGCGCTGCTCGCCGGTGACCTGTGGCTGCGCAACGCCCGGAACGCCAACGCGATGGCCTTGAGACTGGCTGACAAGGCGGAGAACATCCCCCATGTCACGCTGTCGCGGCGGCCCCAGGCCAACGCGGTCTTCGCGACCCTGCCCGTCGAGGTGGCCGATCGGGTCCGCAAGGACTACCCGTTCTACACCTGGAACAACGAGACGGGCGAGGTGCGGTGGATGTGCGCCTACGACACCACCGAGCAGGATGTGGACGCTTTCGTCGCCGCCCTCGCCGAGGGGTAGCCTGTCCCCGTGCAATTACGGGTCGTGATCGCCGAAGACAACCTGCTGATGCGCGAGGGCGTGGACCGCGTGCTCTCCCGCGATCCCGATCTGACGGTCGTGGCCGCGTGCGCCGACCTCGGTGAGCTGCTCGCCGCGGTCGAGGAGCACCGGCCCGACGTCGTCGTCACCGATGTGCGCATGCCGCCGACGTCGACCGACGAGGGCATCCAGGCCGCCATGAAACTGCGCGCCGGATCGCCCTCGACGGGCGTGGTGGTCCTGTCCCAGTACGCCGAGCCGTCCTACGCCACGATGCTGCTGGCGGGCGGCAGCGCGGGGCGGGCCTATCTGCTCAAGGAGCGGGTGGGCGAGCCCGGCCAGCTCGTCGACGCGGTCCGCGCGGTGGCGCGCGGCGGGTCGATCATCGACCCCGTCGTCGTCGAGGGGATCCTGGCCGACTCGCTGCGCCGGCGCTCCTCTCCGCTCGCCCTGCTCACTCCCCGTGAGCGAGATGTGCTGGGCCAGATCGCCCAGGGCAAGAGCAACGTGGCCGTCGGCGAGACGCTCTTCCTGAGCGAGAAATCGGTGGAGAAGCACATCAGCGTGGTCTTCGCCAAGCTCGGGCTGGAGGCCACCCCCGAGGTGAACCGCCGGGTGCTGGCCGTCCTGCTCTACCTGTCCGAACAGGAGGGATAACACCCTTAGCGACCGGCGCCCCATGGGCCACCATGGGTTGCCATGGGGTCCGTCGAAGTTCTCATCGTCGACGACCAGGCGCCGTTCCGGGCCGTCGCGCGACGGCTGGTCGCTCTGGTCGCCGGATGGCGCGTGGTCGCCGAGGCGGAGTCCGGTGAGGCCGCCGTCGCCGAGGCCGCCCGCACCCGTCCCCACGTGATCGTGATGGACATCAACCTGCCCGGGATCAGCGGCATCGAGGCCACCCGGCGCATCCTGGCCGGGCAGCCCGGCGTCACGGTGGTGCTGGTGTCCACCTACGCGGCCGAAGACCTGCCGCCCGACGCCTACGACTGCGGGGCGGCCGGTTACATCCGCAAGGAGGACCTGACGCCCGCCCGGCTGAGGGCGCACCTCGCCGCCATGAGACCGCCCATGCCGTGGACGCCCGCTCCCGGCGGGGTCGACGACGAGCACAGGTAGACGCCCTCGATCGGGGTGCGCCAGGGCTGGAACGACAGGACCGGGCGGCCGAGGAACTGGAACAGGTCGGCCGCGCCGCCGCCGATGTCCCCGCCGACGTAGTTGGCGTCGTGGGCCTCCAGCGCCCGCGGGCCCATGACGTGGCGGGCCAGCACGACGTCCTTGAAACCCGGGGCGAAACGCTCGATCTGCGCCTCGATCGCCTGGGTCATGTCGCCGTCGTAGCCGTTCGGGACGTGACAGTACGCCCAGAGGGTGTGCTTGCCCTCGGGGGCGCGCGTGAGGTCGGGCGGCTGGACCAGCAGGACATAGGGCCGGTCGCTGACCTGCCCCCGGACAGCGGCCCGCTCACCGGCCGCGATCTCCTCCAGGGTGCCGCCCAGGTGGACCGTCCCGGCCTTCGCCACCTCGGGATCACGCCACGGGACCGGCCCGTCGAGGGCCCAGTCGACCTTGAAGACGCCGGGGCCGTAGCGGAACTTCAGAAGCTTCTTCGTGTACGAACCGGGCAGGTCCGCCATCTCCAGGAACTGGCGCGGGGTGACGTTGAGCAGGATCGTCTCGGCGTCGGGGAGTTCCTTCAGCGCGGTGACCCTGAAGTCTGAAACGGCTTCGCCGCCGAGTTCCCGCACCCGGGCCACCATCGCGTCGGCCATGACCTGCGAGCCGCCCTTCACGACCGGCCAGCCGACCAGGTGGGCCATCGCGGCCAGCATGACGCCGTAACCGGCGGAGATGGGGCTGTGCAGGTCGAGCATCGAGTGGGCGGACATCCCGGCCAGGGCGGCGCGGGCCCGGGGCTCGCGGAAGAGCAGCCGGGCGGCGGTCGTGGCGGGGAGGGCGGCGGTGAGGCCGTACCGGAGCAGGGAGAAAGGAGCCTTCGGGAAGCCGATGGGCGCGAGCAGGGAGTCGGCCAGCGGGAAGCCCGCTCGCGCGGTGGCGCCCACGGTCGCCAGATAGGCCGCGCCGTCGCGGCCCAGGCCCGCCGCGGTCCGCTCCGCCGAGCGGTGGATCAGCACGGCGGGGCCGTCGTCGAGCGGGTGGGCGGCCGGGATCTCCGGGTGGACGGCCTCGACGCCCATGCCGGGCAGGCGGTCCCGTAGCGCGGGGGAGGCCAGCGCGGTGGCGATCACGGTCGCGCAGATGTCGTGGGTGAAGCCGGGCAGGGTGAGCTCATCGCTGCTGCGGAGCCCGCCGCCGAAGGTCCCGGCCGCCTCCAGCAGGAGGACCTTCCGTCCCGACTCGGCCAGTTCCAGCGCGCCGGTCAGGCCGTTCGGCCCCGATCCGACGACGACGGCATCGAACTCAGGCATGTGGGATCTCCCCGCGGATCGTGGTGCCGGCGCCGAGCGCGGAGACGACGGTCAGGGTGCCGCCGATCGCGCCGAGCCGGTCGCGCATGTTGACGAAGCCGTGCCCCTCGCCTCCCGGTTCGAACCCGCCCCCGTCGTCGGCCACCGTGAAACGTAACGCCTGGTCATCGGCGGTGATCTCCACCTCGATGGCCGCCTCGGCCCCGGCGTGCTTCCCGGCGTTCTGGATCGCCTCCAGGCAGCAGAAGTACACCGCGGCCTCGGTCTCCTCGGAGAACCTCCGGGGCAGTTCGACCTCGACCACACACGGCAACGGCGACCTCCTGGCCGCCGAGCGCATCGCCTGGGCGAGGCCGTGGTTGCGCAGCAGCGGCGGATAGACGCCGTGGGCCAGCTCCCGGACGGCCGTGATGGTGCCCTGCACGTCCTCCCGCAGCTCGGACATCATCGTGCGGGCGACGGCGGGCTCGTCGGAGATGATCTCCCCGGCCAGGCTGAGCTTGACCGACAGGGCGACCAGGTGCTGCTGCGCGCCGTCGTGCAGGTCGCGCTCGATCGCGCGGCGGGCGGCGTCGGCGGCGGTCACGATGCGGAGCCTGGACGCCTGGAGTTCCTCGTTGCGGCGGCGCAGCTCGTCGAGGCTGGCCTGGAGCGCCGAGTCGAGCCGCATGTTGTGCAGGGCCAGGCCGACCTGGCGGGCGAGCTGCACGAGCACCTGGTCGTCGTTCTCGGAGAAGGGCGACGCGTCCTGCGGGCGGCGCACCACGATCATGCCGAGGAGCTCGCCCAGGTGGGCGGCCGGGGCGACGCGCACCAGGCCGCCGCTCTCCGGGAGCATGCCGGGCAGCCAGATGGCCAGCCACGACGGGCCGCCGATCCGGGTGCGGCCGACGATGACGCGTTCGCGGTCGTTCAGGGTGATGCGTTCCGGCGGCAGGTCGGGCACGCTGACCGTCCTTTGGAGGACGCCGTCGGAACCGACCCAGATCTCCGCGCCCGCCGGGGCCATCGCCGCCTTCAGCGACTCGGCGAGCTGGAGCAGGAGCTCGTCGAAGGGGACCGCACGGCTCATGCGGGCGCCGAAGGTGGCCAGGATCTCCTCCGGCGGGACGCCGCCCCGGCCGGTGATGGCGCGGGCGGTGTGGAGGAGGCGGTGGCGTACCGGAATGGCCAGGATCGCCACCACCAGCGCCGCGGCCATCGACGAGACCAGCAGATCGCGCTCGCTCTCCGCCGGAAGGCGGCCCAGCCCCAGCACCACCACGAGATAGACGCTCGCGATCAGCACCGCGAACCCGGCGACCACCACCGCCTCCAGCAGCGCCTTCTCCCCGACGTGCGCGGTCGGCGGCAGATGCCCGAACAGCGCGCCGACGGGCACGACCACCAGCGCCGCCACCAGCCAGGCCATCGGATTCCCCGGTACGCCCAGCAGCAGATACAGCCCCATGATCACGGCCCCCGCGGCGGCGGCGAGCAGCAGCGCGGCCCCCGTCCACTGCAGCGCGGCGCGCTGCCGGGGCGAGGCCGGCCCGCACCGGACCACGATCGCGATCGTCCCGGTCCCGGCCGCCACGACGGCGGCCGTGGCGTAACCGCCCGGCGACACCTCGAGCAGCGTCAGCGCGAGCCCGCCCAGCGCCCCCAGCCCGGTGATGATCCGTCGCGGCAGGCTGCGCAGGTCGCCGTCGGGCAGCGCGAGCGCGAACCCGAGCCACCCCGCGATGGCCAGCGGCACCGCCTGCGGCCAGAGCGCCGCCGCCCCCTGAAGGACCGCCACGACCCCGGCCCACCGGGCGACGGCGGGCCGCCCGGAGGCCAGGCACCCGGCGGCGGCGATCACCCACCCGGCCGCCACCACGGCACTCGCGGTGCCGGCGCCCAACGTCACCAGCGCGGCGACACCCCCGACCGTGGCGGTAAGGACGCGGTTCATGATCACTCCACTCGCAGGGGCCCGGCCGGCGGCCAGGCGGTGATCCGACCCGGCCGGACGACCGGAGTGGTGAGGACGTGGTGCGGGGGGATCGCGTCGCGCGCGGTCGCGATGGGGGTCATGTTGATCATTCCGATCTCAGCAGCAGCCCGGCCGGCAGCCGCGAGGCGGTCCGGCCCGGCCAGGCGGCCAGCAGGTTGGCGATCAGCAGGGTGAGGGGCCCGACCAGGAGCAGCGCCCAGCCCGCCACCGGTGGGACGTGGAGCAGGGGCGTGACGTCGGCGGTGACCCGCCAGACCACCCGCCCGGCGGCCAGGCCCAGCGGCACCCCGAACGCCAGCCCCGCCACGGCCAGCAGCGTCGCCTGGGTGACGACGATGAGGCGGGCCTGGACGCGGGTCAGGCCGATGGCCCGCAGGACGGCCAGTTCGTGCGCCCGCCGCCGGACCGCCGTGGCCAGGGCGTGGCCGACCGCGCCGACGCCGAGGATCGCCAGGAAGGCGGCCAGCGCGATCGGCAGCACGCGGTGCTCCTGGAGTTCGCCGAGCTGGAACGGCGGCCCGACCGGTTCGAGCGGCACGTCGGGTTCGCCGACCGCGGCGGCGATCCGGGTCCGCAGGGCGCCGGGGTCGGTGCCGGGGCGGGCCGAGATCAGGATCGCGTGGAGCTTGAACCCGTCGAACAGCGCGTCGTAGGTGGCGTCGGTGACCCAGCCGCCGGACGCGTAGGTGTTGTGGCTGGCCTCCGGCACGAACCCGATGCCGGTCACGGTCAGCGCGGCCGTGCGGGTGCCGGTGAGGGTGATCCGGTCGCCGACCCCGGCGCCGAGGGCGCGGGCGCTGTGCGGGGCCAGCATGACCTCTCCGGTCCGCTTCGGCAGGGCCCCCTCCATCGTCACCACCCGGATCCCGGTGGCCTCACGGGAGAACAGGGAGACGGCCGTGCCGCCCGAGACCGCCACGCCGAGGCGGGTGTCGGTCAGCCCGGTGACGTCGGGGTCGGCGGCGATGCTCCTGCGCCCGGCGTCGATCGCGTCCTGGGGGAGCGGGTCCTCTCCGCCGACGCCCAGGGGTAAGACGAACTGGTGGGTCTGGCCGAAGGCCTCCGGGTTGTGCCCCGTCTCCTCGACCCCGGCGGCGAACGTGAACGCCGCCAGCACCCCGAGCACGCCGGTGACCGCGCCCAGCAGCGCGGGCCTGACGGGCACCCCGTCGCGGCCCGGCTCCAGCGCGAACCGGGCCCCGATCGCGATCGGCACGGGCAGGCCGAGCCGGGCCATGCGGGACGGCCGCTGTGACCCCCGCAGTGACCCCCCCAGCGACCCCCGCCCGGTCATGAACGCGGCGAGCACACCCCAGCCGAACACGAACAGCGGCGCCGACACCATCCCCGGGATCAGCACGAGCGCGTCGAAATGCCGCCCCGGATCGGGCTCCCGGAGCCCGGCCGCCCCGAGCGGCATCAGCCCGGACGCGAGATAAGCGCCCAGCCCGCCCGACAGTGCCCCCGCGAGTGCGGCCAGTGCCGGAGCGACCGCCGCCGTCACGGCCGCCTGGCGCGGGGCCAGCCCGGCCGCCCGCAGCGGGCGCAGCGCCGCCGCCGAGGCCGCGACGGAGCGGCTCACCGACTGGCCGACCAGCACCAGCGCCGCCGCCAGCGCGGCCAGCCCGAACGTCAGCAGCACCGCCGCGCCGAACCGGACCACCTCACGGTCGTGGTCGGCGATGCGCGAGGACATGTCCCACATGTCGATGTCCTGCCGCCCGGTCACCCTGGCCAGCCCCTCCCGGAACCCGGCCGGGTCGCCTTTCAGCCGGACCAGGGCGTTGGCATAGGAGCCGCCGGGCATCTCGAGGTTGGCCCGATGGGCCGCCAGGAACCCGGGACCCGGGTGCAGGTAACCCGGATGGCCGACCTCGTCGCGGAACCAGTTCGACCGCACGACGCCCACCACCCGGACGGCCACCACGGGTCCCCGCGCCGCCGTCGTCATATCGGAGGCGAACTGCTCGGGCGCGTAGAGCCGCACGTCGACCACGTCACCCGGGTGGTGGCCGGTCGCGGCGGTGACGACCATCTCGTCGGGGGCGGCCGGATCCCACATGCGTCCCTCGAGGACGACGGGCCGCTCGACCGTCAGCCCATATTGGTCGTCGATCGCCGGGAACCAGCCGAGCCCGCGACCCCGGACCTCGAACGAGGTGATCAGGAAGGCGCCCAGCGCCTCGACCTGCGGCAGCGCCCTGACCGCCGCCCAGTCGAGACCGGGCATGTTGGGCAGCACGCCGTAGGTCGCCGGGGTCGACGCCGCCCACAGCCGGTCGACGGCCGAGTCGGCCCGCCGGGCCCCGGCCAGCGCCGTCAGCACGGTCGTCACGGCCAGTGCCACCAGCAGGGCCAGAGCGACCAGGGAACGCCCCCGATTGCGCAGCTCCAGCCTGATCCAGAGACCCGTCATCGCGCCGCCCTCACGACGCCGCCGGCCCGCAGCCGGGTCAGGAACGTGATCATCATTCGGCCCTCAGGGTGTCGGCGACCCGGAGCCGGGTCAGTGTGCGGCCCGGCCAGACGGCCAGCAGGGTCGCGGTCAGCAGGGCGATCGGGGCGGCCAGGACCAGGGCCCAGAACGCCACCGGCGGCTGGTAGTGGATCGGCCACAGGTCGGCCACCAGCCGCCACAGCGCCCGGCCGAGCGCGACGCCGAGCGGCACGCCGAAGACCAGCCCGGTGACGGCCAGCACCCCCGCCTGGGTGACCACGATCCGGCGGGCCTCGCGCGGAGTCAGCCCGAGCGCCCGCAGCACCGCCACCTCGTGGGAGCGACGGCGGACCGCCGTGGTCAGCACGTGGCCGATCGCGCCGACCGCCAGCAGCGCCAGGAACCCGGCCAGGGCGACCGGGAGGATGGCCAGCTGGGTGATCTCGGCCACCTCGGGAGGCGTCACGGCGGGCTGGGCGTACAGGCCCGCGGCGTCGAGGGCGGCGGGGTCGGTGCCGGGCCGCAGGCCGATCAGGATCGAGCGGAACTTGTAGCCGGTGCCGAAGAGCCGGGTGAAGCCCTCGTGGGTGACCGCGCCGCCCCGGTCGTAGGAGTTGTGCGCGCCGATCGTGGTGAACCCGATGCCGGTCACCGTGAAGGTGGCCGTGCCGGGCTCACCGGAGAGGGGGAGCCGGTCGCCCACTCGCACGCCCAGGTCCTGGGCGGTGCCGAGGGCCAGCATCATCTCGTCGGGGGCGCGCGGGGCCCGTCCGTCCAGGGTGATCAGCGGCAGGTCGCCCGTGGTGTGCAGGGCCACGCGGGTCTCGCCGTTTCCGTGGGGAAGGTTCACCGCGGAAGCCGCGGCCGGACTGCGGCCGTCCGCGTCCCGCGTCTCCGCGACGGCGGTCCGGTCGTCGGTCAGCCCGGTCACCCCCGGGCTCTTCCGCAGTGCGGCGAGCACCGGGGCGGGGTCGGCGGCCTCACCGTTGGCGCCGAGGTAGATCTCCGCCTGGTGGGTCTGGCCGAACCGCTCCGGATGCGTTCCGGCGTCGGTGACCCCGGCGAGGAAGGTGAACGCCGCCAGCACGCCCAGCACCCCGACCACCGAGCCGAGCAGCGCGGGCCTGGTGGGGACGGCCGGTCCGCGTTCCAGCGCGAACCGGGCGCCGGTCACGACGGCGGGTGGCAGATCGGCCCGCGCGGCGGCGGTCGCGACCACGCTGGGCCTGGCCACCCGGACCCCGCGGGGCGACAGCGTCAGCCAGGCCGAGAAGGCCGCCGCCAGTCCGGCCGCCACGACCGTCAGCAGTGCGCCGGGGGCGAGCACCGGCCAGTCGGCGTCCAGGCCGGGGGCGGGCTCGATGAGCGCGGCGGTGCCGATGGGCAGCAGCGGTGAGAGGGCGATCGCCGCCGCCACCCCGAGCAGCGCCCCGGCGGTCGCCGCGAGCGACGGCCCGGCCGTCGCGGCCAGCACGCCCTGGGCGCGGGTCAGGCCGAGTGGCCGCAGCACCGCCAGCGCGGCGGCCGAGGCGGCGGCGTGGCGGGAGATCGTCTGCCCGATGAGCACCGCCGACGCGGCGAGGATCGCCATCCCGAACGCCAGCAGCGACCACGCCTCGAACCGGATCAGCTCCTGCTGGTGGTCGATGAAGCGGTTCATGTCCCAGACGTCGATGTCGGTCCGCCCGGTCGCCTCCGCCAGTTCCCTCGTGAACTGCGGCAGCGAGGCCCGCAGCCGGACCATCGCGTTGTAGTTGGCCAGGTCCCGCCCCCCGGCGACGCTGTGCTCGTGGGCCCGGAAGAACGCGGGGGAGGGGAAGACGTCCCCGGCCCGCGTCTCCAGCGAGTCGGAGAACCAGCCCGACCGGATGATCGCGGTGATCCGGACCACCAGGCGGGGCCCGGTCGCGGTGATCGTCTCCCGGATGGTCGGGTCGGTGATGCCGCGGTCGACCTCTTCCGGGGTGAACAGGCGCATGGTGACGGTGGCGCCGACGCCCTTGTCCCAGGTCTCGGCGAACCCCGAGGTCACGGCCGCCTCGTCGGCGGCCGTCGGCAGCCGGCCCTCCAGGACCACCGGCTTCTCGATGGTGTTCCAGATCTGGTCGTCGGCGGGTGGCGGCTTGGCGCCCATCAGCCCGGGCGGGTCCTCGAAGAACCACTGGCCGGTGACCGGGAAGGTCGCCAGCGCCTCCACCGACGGCAGCGCGCGGATCTTCGCCCAGTCGAACCCCGGCCGGTTGGGCAGCACCATCGCCTCCGCCGGCAGGGTGATCGCCAGCATCCGGTCGCCCGCGCTTCCTCCTCGCCTGGCCCCGGCCACCGCCGCCAGGACGGCGGCCAGCGCGATCGCGACGAGCAGGGCGAGTGCCGTCAGCGCCCGCCAGCGGGAGCGGGTCTCCAGCCGGAGCCAGTGGCCGGTCACCATTCGGTCCGCAGGACGTGGCCGACCCGGACGCGGGTGGAGGCGTGCGCCGGCCAGACCGCGAGCAGGACGGCGGCCAGCAGCGTGACCGGGCCGATCAGCAGCAGCGCCATCAGCGCCAGCGGCGGTTGGTAGAAGAACGGCATCGTGTCGGCGACGATCCTCCAGAGCACCCGGCCGAGAAGGAAACCGAGAGGCACCCCGAGCGCCACCCCGGTCAGCGCCAGGATGCTCGCCTGGGTGATCACCACCCAGCGCCCCTGACGGCGGGTCATACCGCAGGCCCGCAGCACCGCCATGTCGTGCTTGCGGCGGCGGATCGCGGTGACCAGGGCGTGTGCGACCGCGCCGAGCGCCAGCAGGCCGAGGAAGGCGCCCAGGGCGATCGGCAGCACCTCCACGCCGCGCATCTGGTCGAGTTGCTCCGGCGGGTCGGGCGGGCCGACGCCCCCGCCGGTGGGGAATCCGCTGTTGATCCGGGCCATGACGGCCGACGGGTCGGCGGCGCCGGTCACCGAGACCAGGCCGAGCAGGAACTTGAACGTCCCCGGCGGGAACAGCCGGTCATAACCGGCATGGCCGACCACGCCACCCTCGTCGTAGTCGTTGTGCGGCCCGGCCGGAACGAAACCGACGCCGGAGACGCGGAAGGTCTGCCGCCCGAGCGGCCCGGTCAGGATGAGGTCGTCGCCGACGTCCGCGCCGATCCGGTCGGCGGTGGAGACGGCCAGCATGACCTCCCGGTCGCTTTCCGGAGCCGCGCCCTCGGTGAGGACCGGCCGCCAGGGCCTGTCGTGGGAGCGGATTCCCCACAGGGTCACCGAGACCGGCCCGGCCTGCGCCACTCCGACCGTGGCCGAACTCGCCGTGTCCACCTGAGGGTCGGCCGCGATGGCGGCGATGACGGCCGCCGGGTCCCCGAAGGACTGGCCGCCCAGGCCCAGGAAGGCGGTGAGCTGGAAGTTCTGGCCGTATCTCTCGGGGTTGGTGCCGGCGTCCTGTACGCCGCTGGAGAACATGAACGCCGCCGTCACGCCGAGCACCCCGACGACCGCGCTCAGCAGGGCGGGCCGCACCGGCAGCGCGTCGGCGCCCCGGCCGCGCTCCAGCGCGAACCTGATCCCCACCACGACCGGCACCGGCAGACCGGCCCGCGCGGCCGTGGCGACCAGAGGCGACGGGTTCCCCGGACGCCCGGACGCGCCCGGCCGCAGGGCGATCCACGCCGATCCCGCCGCCCCGGCCACGACCAGCAGCACCGTCAGCGCGGCGCCCGCGCCGAGCGCCGGCCAGTCGGCGTCGAACCCCGGGGAGGGCTCGACACCGGCCGCCGCGCCCATGGGCATCAGGCGGGAGGCGAGGACGGCCCCGGCGACCCCGATGACCGCGCCACCGGCGGCGGACAGCAGCGGAAGGCTCACGGCGGTCCACACCGCCTGGCGCGGGGTCATCCCGACGGCCCGGAGGGTGCGCAGCGCTCCCGCGGCCGCCGCTGTGTACCGCGCCAGGGCCTGGCCGATCAGCACCACCGCCACGACGAACGCCGCCAGGCCGAACGCCAGCAGGCAGGCCGCCTCGAAGGCGATCAGCTGGTCCGTGTGGCGGCCTCGTTCGGCTTCGTCCCACATGTCGATGTCGGTGCGGCCGGTCACTTTCGCGAAGCTCTCCTTGAACGCCGCGATCCCGCTCTCGCCGTCACGCAGCCGCACGAACCCGTTCACGTAGCCGTCGCGTGCCACGCCCAGGAAGGTGTCCGGATAGCGCCGGACCAGTTCGGGGCTGGGCAGCACCCCACCTTCACCCGATCCGGACTTGTCGAGGAACCAGGGGGTCCGGAACACCCCGACGATCGTGGCCCGGACCCGCGGGCCGGTGTAGGGCACCTCCCCCGAGGAGGGCGTCGTCTCCTCGGGGGTGCCCAGCCGCAACGTGATCCGGTCGCCGACGCCCCGCCCGAAACGCTCGGCGAACATGGGCGAGACCATGACCTCGTCGATCCGGCTCCGGTCGAACACGCGTCCGTCGAGGAGCACCGGTATCTCCAGGGCGCTGAAGATCCCGTCGTCGCCGGGGGCGAAGGTGGACGCCAGCGGGGCATCCGGGTCCTCCACCGAGAAGGCGGGCAGGACGAACGTGGTGACCGCCTCCACCTCGGGCATCGCCCTGACCCGCTCCCAGTCGAAGCCGCCCTGGTTGGGCAGCACCGTGAGCGTCGCCGGCCTGGTGACCGCCTCCAGCCGTTCGTAGGCCGACAGCCCCCGCCGTGCCCCCGCGACGGCGGTCAGCACGGTCGCCAGCGCGAACGCGATCAACAGCGCCAGCACCACCGCCGAGCGCCCCCGGCGGCGCCACTCCAGGCGCAGCCACACGGTGGTCACGGCGCTGGTCACGGCGCCGGTCATGTCGGCTCGATCCGCCCGTCCCGCATCCGGATCGACCGCGACGCCCCGGCCGCGACCTCGGCGGCGTGGGTCACCATGATGATCGTCTGACCGTCTTCGTGCAGCCGCCGGAACAACTCCAGCACCTCCAGGCCGCCCTCGCTGTCGAGCGCCCCGGTCGGCTCGTCGGCCAGCAGCAGGCTCGGCTGGTTGACCAGCGCCCGCGCGATGGCCAGCCGCTGCCGCTGGCCTCCGGACAGCACGGCCGGCACCTGCTGCAACCGGTCACCCAGACCCAGCAGGTCGAGCAGGTCGCGGGCGCGCGCCTCGGCGGCCCGCCGCTTCATCCCGCCCAGCACGCCCGGCAGCACCAGGTTGTCGAGCGCGGACACGCCGTCGAGCAGGTTGAAGAACTGGAACACGAACCCGATGTGGTGGCGGCGGAACTTGGCCAGCCAGTCTTCGTCGCGGCCGTCGACGCGTTCCCCGGCGACCTCGATGGTGCCGTCGTCGACGCCGTCGAGCCCGGCGATGACGTTCAGCAGGGTCGACTTGCCGCAGCCCGAAGGCCCCATGACGGCCACGAACTCGCCCTGGGCGACGTCGAAGTCGACGCCCCGGAGCGCGCGGACGGGAGCGAGTTCGGCTTCGAAGGTCCGGCGGGCGCCCCGCACCCGGACGGCGGTGTCGCCGGGAATCTCGGTGGGCATCAGTGTTCCTCCGGGAGGTGGAAGGCGGTGACGGGGGTGGACCGGCCCTTGACGAGGCGCGGTCCGAGGGGGATCCAGGGCGGCCCGGCGGGCAGCGCGTCCAAAGTGCTGGCGGCGGCGACGGTGCCGGAAGGCCGGGCCAGGTCCTGCATCCGCGCCGCCAGGTTCACCGTGTCGCCGACCAGCGTGTATTCGACCCGTTCCTCGCTGCCGAGCAGCGCGGCGGCGACCTCGCCCGTGCACAGCCCGATGCCGAGCGTGAACGGCGTCCTCCACTCGGTGTTGAGCAGCCGTTGGCGGGCGTGCATCTGGCGGGCCGCCGCGATCCCCGAGGCGGCGTGGCCGGGGCGCGGGTCGGGGGCGCCGAAGACGGCCATCACGGCGTCGCCGACGTACTGCATCACGGTGCCGCCCTCGCGGAGGATGGCCGCGTTCATGGCCCGCCGGTGGGAGTTGAGCTGCCCGGCCAGCACGGCCGGGTCGGTGTGCTCGGCGATGGCCGAATATCCGCGCACGTCGCTCATCAGCACGGTCACCGTGAGCCGTTCGGTGCGGTCGAACCGGTCGGCCAGCAGCTTGTCGGCCAGCCCGCTGGGCAACAGGCGGGAGAGGCGCTCGCCCTGCTCGTCGCGGCGCAGGATGGCGGTGTGCAGCATCCGCAGGCGCTTCAGCGCGCCCTGCCGCCCGGCGGAGGCACCCCGCGCCAGCTTGAGGAACAACTGCTCGACGAGCGCGTTCACCTTCTCCGGGCTGTCGCCGGCCGCCGCCGCGATGGCCTTCACCGACCGCCCCTCGGCGACCTGCCGCAGCAGGGCCTCCTCGGCCGGCGTCAGCTCCGGCGACCGCGCCGGTGACAGAAGATCCTGGACGATCTGGGGATCGATCATCGACCCGCCCGCGGCCACCTCACGAATGGCCCGGCCGAGTAATCGCGCGTCCGCGATCCGGTCCTTCAGCAGGTACGCGTACCCGTCGGCCCCCTCGGACAGGAGCTTCACCGCGTAGTCGGGGTCGTCGTACTGGCTCAGCACCACGACGCCGGTGCCCGGGAGGCGCCCTCGAACCTCCCGGGCGGCGTCGATGCCCTCGTCCTGGAAGGTCGGCGGCATCCGGATGTCGGTGACGAGCACCTGCGGCCGCAGTTCCTCGGCACGCGCGACGAGCTCGTCGTAGTCGGCGGCCACGCCGACCACCTCCAGGGCGGGATCCCCGGCCAGCAGCGCGCGCACGCCCTCGCGGACGATCAGGTTGTCGTCGGCGAGTAACACGGTGATGCGGTCCACGCCGCAAATGTCCCCCCTGACGGCGGGCCCGGTACAGAGGGTTAGCCCTCCTGCACCCCGATGGACACCTCCCTGTGGACGAACCCAGCGGATTTCTACCGTCGAAAGCATGCGTGCAGAGACACAGGCGACATCCCTGTCCTGGATCCCGTCCGAGGCGGTCAAGGGGTACACCCGGCCGATGTTCGACGCGGGGATCTCCCACTACGACGACCCACCCCCCGGACGCGTCGACGACCTGGAGGCGCTGCGCCGCGCCGATCGGTTCCGGTTCGCCAATGTCCTTCGCGTCTGGGCCGATTTCGGCGACGATGGCCGGGTGCTCGCCCACGGCGCCGGAGGAGGCGGAGTGATGGGCTCCACCACAGTCCGCTTAGGCCCGCTCGGCCTCACCCTGGCCGCCATCAGCCTGCCGGACCTGCGCACCGAGACCGTGGGAGACGGCTTCGTCACCGTCACCCAGTCGGCCGGCGGCCGCACGTCGATCCCGTTCCCGCGCGCCACCGCCGGGATCCCGCGCTGGCGCTCCCCGCTGGTGTGGACGACGATCGCGGTCACCGTACGCGCCGACGGCACCTCTGACGTCACGCTGTCGGGTGCCAGCCCGTTCCCCCGGCACTGGGTCTACGACGCGTCCGGCCTGCTGATCCTCAAAGCGGGCGTGACCGACTTCAAGGCCTGGGCCGCCCAGCGCGCCACCCCCTGGGGCGCCGAGGACTCCCCGGTCGTCGTCACGGCCGCCGAGACCGCCCTCGAACGCGAGCTGTCCCGGCTGATCATGCGGGGGACGCGCAAGCCGGTCGTACGGGAACTGAAGGAAGGCGACGCCCTGGTGCGCCAGGGCGAGCCCGGAGCATCGCTGTTCCTGCTCCTCGACGGCGTCGTCACGGTCGACGTCGACGGCCGCGAACTGGGCCGGGTCGGTCCGGGCGCGGTGCTGGGGGAGCGGGCCCTGCTGGAGAACGGCCACCGCACCGCCACGCTGACCGCGCTCACCCCCATCAGGGTGGCCGAGGCCGGCGCCGACATCATCGACCGGGCCGCCCTGGAACACCTGGCCCAGGGCCACCGCCGCGAGGAGTTCGCGTGAAACTGCACTTCCTGGGGGTACGCGGGTCGACGCCCGCTCCCGGCGCCGAGTTCACCCGGTGGGGCGGCCACACCTCGTGTGTGGCGGTCCTCCCCGACGGCCTGTCGGCGCCGCCCCTGGTCCTCGACGCGGGGACCGGGATCAGGAACCTGGCCCCGGCGCCCTTCCGGGGGGTGATCGCCCTGTCGCACCTGCACTGGGACCACGTGCAGGGCCTGCCGTTCAGCCGGGCGGTCGACCACCCGGAGGCCTCGCTGGAGTTGGTCGTGCCCGGCCCGGAGCCCCTGGAGCTGCTCACCCGGGCGTTCTCGCCGCCGCACTTCCCGATCGAGCCGCAGGGTCTGCGCGGAGCCGTGTCGGTGACGTCTTCCGGCGGGAGCCGTAACGAAGAATCTTTTGTCCTGAGACAGGCCGAAGTGACCCACAAGGGGGGGATCACGGTCGGGACGCGGGTCGAGTGCGACGGCGTCGCGGTCGTGTACCTGCCCGACCACGCGCCGCAGCTCGGCTCTTCAGCGGCCGAGGAGCTGTGCCGGGGCGCCGACCTCATCGTGCACGACGGGCAGTTCCTGCCCGAGGAGCAGGCGCTGGCCGACGACTACGGGCACGCGACCATCACCGACGCCGTGGCGTTCGCGGAGCGGTGCGGGGTGGCCCGGCTGCTGCTGACGCACCACGCGCCGAACCGCACCGACGACCAGCTCGACGCCGTCGCCAAGGAGTGGCCGGACGTGGTGTTCGCGCGCGAGGGCGACACCGTGACCGTCTGAGCCCCGACGACCAGCCGGGGCCCCGACGGGTCAGACGATCTTGTGGCCCTGCTCGTTCTCGTAGGCCGTGAGCTGTTGCTCCAGCGCCTTCATCAGCTCGAAGACCTGGGCCGGGGGAATCCGGACCCGGCTCGTGATCCGGGTCGGGACGCTGATGTACTGCTGACCGTCTCCGGCGTCGGCCAGCCCCGGCGGGCGGGTGATCACCGCGAAGTCGAGCACGAACCCATCCTGGGTATGCCAGACAGAGGCGAAGTTGGCGTACTGCCCCGCCTCCACTTCAGGCGTGATGCTGACTTCTAGACGGCTCTCGGGCTCGTTGGTCAAATCCTCATCCCTCCGGGTCGCCTCCATGGTGCCCTGTCTGAGGACCGTTCCCGCGTCCGACACGTCCTGTTTATTTGAGGATTGACGGGAGCGGCTGCGCGCCGCGCGTCGCCAGCATCTCTTTCATCAGGTCGATCTCCGCGGTCTGTCCGTCGACGATGTGCTGGGCCAGGGTGCGCACTTCCGAGCGTTCGGCCAGCTCAAGTGCGCCCTTGGCCATTTCGACGCCGCCCTCGTGGTGGCGGATCATCAGTTGCAGGAACAGCACCTCGGACGCCGGGCCCTTCGCGTCGGCGAGTTGCTTCATCTCGTCGGCGGTGGCCATTCCGGGCATCACGCCCGGCGTCACCGCCCCGGCGGTGTGGCCGTGACCGGCCATCCACGTCATCGGTTTCACTCTGGAGGCCTGCGACAGGTCCCACTGCTGCAGCCAGCCGATGAACATTCCACGCTGCGCCGACTGGGTCGTGATGATGTCGTAGGCCAGCGTGCGGACCCCGTCGTCGGTGCTCTCGTCGCGCACCGCGAACGCCATCTCGACCGCCTGCGCGTGGTGAACCCCCATGTCACGGGCGAAACCGGCCTCGGGCGACAGGTCGCCGGGGGCGCCAGGGCGGGTCAGATTGACCAGCAGCAGCACGACCGCGACGACCACGACGAGGGCCGCGGCGACCGGGAGCAGGAGGGAACGGGGGTTCTTCATCGCCCTCAGATTACTTCGCGTCGGGACGTGGTGGGCCAAACGGCTATCTATACCCACTATTCTCCTTGTCCATATGTGACCGCGTGATGGAGGGTCGATGACCAAGGAGAAATCGCAGGCACGGCGTGATCGCGTCGCCCAGATGCGGGCGGAGCAGCGGGCCAAGGAACGGCGAGCCGCGGTCGTCATGTGGGGCATCGGTGGCTTGGTCATCCTGCTTCTGGTCGGAAGCGTCGCGTTCTACATCGTCCGCCAGGAGATGGACAAGTCGGAGGCCGAGAAGGTCGCGACCGCCGCTCAAGAGGCGATGCTGCCGAAGGTCAAGAACTACGAGTACAAGGGCGCGGGCCACGTCCAGACCCAGGTCGCCTACAAGGAGGTTCCGCCGGTCGGCGGCGAGCACAACCCGACCTGGCAGACCTGTGGCATCTACGACCAGCCGATCAACAGCGAGAACGCGGTCCACTCGATGGAGCACGGCGCTGTGTGGATCACCTACCAGCCCGACCTGCCGGCCGCCGAGGTCGACAAGCTGAAGGCGCTGGCGGGCGAGCCCTACATGGTGCTCAGCCCCTACCCCAACCTCCCGTCGAAGATCGTCGCGTCGTCCTGGAACCACCAGATCCAGATCGACAGCGCGTCGTCCCCCGACCTGAGCGCGTTCATCCTCAAGTTCCGCCAGGGCGAGGACACCCCCGAACTCGGCGCGAGCTGCGACGGCGGCCAGACCGGTTCGGCCGCCGACGCCCCGCTGCCGCCGGCCGGTTCGGTCCCGGCCCCGGCGCCGACGGGCTCGCCCATGGGCAGCGACACGCCCGCCCAGTAACAACTGATTTGTCATCCGGAACGGCCCGTGCGCCCATTTGGCCACGGGCCGTCCCATGTCGATAGGCTCTGCGGGCGATGTCAGGGATTGAGGCCGGGATGCAGAACACCCCCGTTGCGGAGGACCCGGGTCCGCCGCAGCCGCCCCAGGCGACCAGGGGCGCCACGATCGCCCTCAGTGCGGCGCTGGTCTTCGTTGTGATCATGTCCGGCGTGCTGGCCACGGTCGCGGTGCTGATGACCAACAACCAGGACTCCCCGCCGCTGACCCAGCCGGTTCTGGTCAAGCTGGCCGTGCCCATCCACTTCGCGCCCGTCGAGACGCACGGCGCCGCCCCCTGCCAGCCCGAGACCGAGGCCGTCATCGACGACGCCGGCACGACCTGCTACCAGCTCGAACCCGGTGTGACCCTGACGTCGGTGCAGAAGATCGAGACCTTCACCGAGTCCGACGGGACCTACTCGATCAGGCTCGTGCTCGCCCCCGACAACCGCGCCCAGATCGAGGGCCTGACCCGCGACACGGTCAAGCGCCTACTCGCCATCGTGGTCGGCGACAAGGTGGTGTCCACCCCGAGGGTGGCCCAGGAGGTCACCCAAGACAGCCTGAGCATCGT
The DNA here is from genome assembly GCF_001570545.1 of Herbidospora mongoliensis. GTDB lineage: Bacteria > Actinomycetota > Actinomycetes > Streptosporangiales > Streptosporangiaceae > Herbidospora > Herbidospora mongoliensis. The sequence goes on from NZ_BBXD01000012.1 coordinate 468,314, forward strand.
CGGCGGCTTCACCAAGGACGAGGCCGACGCCCTGCTGGCCCGCCTGAAGGGCACCGGCGCCCCGCCCGCGCCACCGGCGGCCCAGCCCACCGGCGACCCCGACGCGACCCAGCCGGGAGTGGACCAGCCCGCCGTCACCGACCCGGCCCAGCCGCCCGCCGGGGCGACCACGCCGCCCGAGGGCGGCGCGCAGGCGACGTCGAAGCGCTACGCGACCTGCGCGGAGGCCTTCGCGGCGAGCGCGGGTCCCTACACCAAGGGCGTCCACCCCGAATACGAGTGGTACATCGACGTGAACAACGACGGCATCGCCTGCGACCGCGGCGACATCTCCTGATTTCGGTTCTGTACGACTAGACGGCGCGGTCCGGCGGATCGCCGGGTCCGCGCGACGGGCAGTCTGATGGTGCTCGCCGGGTTCGCCGGTTGGGCGGCCTGATCGCGCGCCCGTCGTGCGGGGCCGGCCGGTTTCCGTTGGGGAAACCGGCCGTTGTGGCGGGCCTTATGCGAGAGCCGTGAGCGCGATGTCGTCCGGCCGGATCGGGACCCTGGACAGCGGCAGCCCCGTCGCCGCCCGGACCGCCGCCGCGATGGCCGGGGTCGACGACAGCGTCGGCGGCTCGCCGGCGCCCCGCAGGCCGTAGGGCGCGTGCGGGTCGGCGTTCTCCAGGATCGACAGCTTCATGGGCGGCATGTCGAGGATGGTGGGGATCAGGTAGTCGGTGAACGACGGGTTGAGCACCTTGCCGTCCCGTACCTGGATCTCCTCCATCAGCGCCAGCCCGAGTCCCTGCGCCGTCCCGCCGTGGATCTGCCCTTCGAGGGCGAGCGGGTTGAGGATCTTCCCGACGTCCTGCACCGCGGCCAGTTCGACGACCTTCACCAGGCCGAGTTCCACGTCGACGTCCACCACCGCCCGGTGCACGCACAGCGCGAGCTGGGTGTGCGAGTCGCCCTGCCCGGTGAGCGGGTCCATCGGATAGGTCTTGCGGTGCCGGTATTCGCGGGTCTCCTCGACCGCCCCCTCTTCGGCCAGCACCTCGACGAGGCTGCGCCCGTCAGCCATCAGCAGGTCGAGCCGCTCGCGCACCGCGATGCTCGCGGCGCGGACCGCGCCTCCGGTCACATATGACTGGCGCGACGCCGACGACGATCCGGCCGACCCGACCGTGGTGTCCGCGGGCACGATGGTGACCTGGTCGATGCCGAGCTCGGTCTGGGCGATCTGGGTCTTGACCATGATGAGGCCCTGCCCGACCTCGGCCGCCGCCGTGTGCACGAGCACGTGCGGCTCGTCGCCGAGCAGCTCCACCCGCACCCGGGCGGTCGAGTAGTCGTCGAACCCCTCGGAGAAGCAGATGTTCTTGATCCCGACGCCGTAGCCGACGCCCCGGCGGACCCCCTCACCGTGGGTGGTCTGACCCAGCGCGCCCGGGAGCTCCCGCAGGTCCGGTGACGACGGGTCGGGCATCGGCATCGCGGCGAGCTCGATCAGCATCTCCGCGAGCGGCGCCGGGGTGTCGATCACCTGGCCGGTGGCCAGCAGCGACCCCTGGGACACCGCGTTGCGGACGCGGATCTCGACCGGCGAGAGCCCGCAGGCCTCGGCCAGCCGGTCCATCTGCGACTCGTAGGCGTAGCAGGCCTGGACCGCGCCGAACCCGCGCATCGCCCCGCAGGGCGGATTGTTGGTGTATGTCCCGTAGGCATCGATCTCGACGTTCGGCACCTCGTAGGGCCCGACGCCGAGCGAGGCGGCGTTCCCGACGACGGCGGGCGAGCTCGACGTGTACGCGCCCCCGTCGAGCACGATCTCCGCCTTGACGTAGACGATCTTCCCGTCGCGGGTGGCGCCGTGTTCGTAGCGCATCCAGGCCGGGTGGCGGTGCACGTGCCCGAAGAACGACTCCTCGCGGCCGTAGACGAACTTGACCGGCTTGCCGGTCCGCAGCGCCAGCATCGAGGCGTGGATCTGCATCGACAGGTCCTCGCGCGCGCCGAACGCGCCGCCGACGCCCGCCAGCGTGAGCCGGACCTTGTCCTTCGGCAGGTTCAGGCAGGGCGCGATCTGGTCCTGGTCGACGTGCAGCCACTGGGTGGCGACGAAGAGGTCGACGCCGCCGTCCTCGGCCGGGACCGCCAGGCCCGACTCGGGGCCGAGGAAGGCCTGGTCCTGCATGCCGACCTCGTATTCGCCCGTGACGACCACGTCGGCGGTGAAGGTCGACCCGACGCGGACGGGCTGGTGACGCACCAGGTTCCCGTGCACGCTCGCCGGGGGGATCGTGAGGTCGAAGGCGGCCTTGCGCGGGTCGGTGACGGCCTCGCGGACCTCGTACACGACCTCGATCAGGTCGGCGGCCCGCCGGGCCGTCTCGGGATGGTCGGCGGCCACCAGCGCGACCGGTTCTCCCTGGTAGCGGACCTGGTCGATGGCGAGGACCGGCTGGTCCTTGTGCTCCAGGCCGTAGAACTTCTCACCCGGCACGTCCTCGTGGGTCAGCACCGCGAACACCCCCGGCACCTTGAGGGCGGGGCCGATGTCGATGGACCTGATCCAGGCCGACGGATGCGGGCTGCGCAGCGTGGCGCCCCAGAGCATGCCGTCGAGCCACAGGTCGGACGAGTAGGCGAACTCTCCGGTGACCTTCAACGTGCCGTCGGGGCGGAGCAGGCTCTGCCCGATTCCCTGGGACCGTCCGGTGGCGATGCTCATAACCGTCCAGTAGACCAACCTTTTGTTTCCGGTCCTATCGGCTCCCCGATGAAACGCCGGAGCCGGAGGGGGCGTCGATTGTAGATTCATCCAAATAAGGTGGTCTTGTGCTGATAAGTGAGCTGCTGGCCCATGAGACGCTGCGGCTCATCCTCCTGACCGGCGAACCGGTGGGCACGATCACCGGCGTCGTCGTCACCGACCTGCCCAAACCCGGCCGCTACCTGAACGGCGGCGAGCTGGTCCTGACCGGCCTGATGTGGCGCCACCGTCCGGCCGATTCCGCGGTCTTCGTCGACTATCTGGTCCAGGCCGGCGTCACCGCCCTCGCCGCCGGAGACGCCCGGCTGGGGCACGTGCCCGACGATCTCGTGGACGCCTGCCGCGACCGGGGCCTGACCCTCCTGGAAGTGCCGATCGAGGTGTCGTTCGGCGCGATCATCGACGTCGTCGACCGGCGGGTGGCCGGCGAACAGCGGCTGGCCCTCGGACGCCACCGGCGCATCTTCACCGCCGTGGCCGAGGGAGCGGGCCTCCCCGAGCTGTTCGAGATGGCCCGCGACGAGCTCGGCGTGACCGGCGGCGTGGTCGCCGCGACCGGCAGGGTGATCGCCGGAGAGGTCTCCGACCCCTCCCGGATGGCCGCCGAGTTCCTCCGCGCCGTCCGGCTGCCCCACGTGACCGCCGACCCCTGCACGATCTTCACCGTCGACCGCAGCCACCGCGTCGCGGGCTGGGCCCTGGTCCTGGACGGCGACGTGAACCCCGAGATCGGCTACGAACTGGCCTCGTGCGTGGCGCTCGAACGCACCCGCGCGGAAGAGGGCCGCCGCGTCGAACGGCGACTGCTGGAACAGCTCATCGGCCTGGCCGGAAGTGCGGACCTGCCGGAACTGTCGGCCCGCATGCGCACGTGCGGCCTCGACGTCGCGGCCCCCTACGCGATCGTCGCCGCCACCGCCCTGCGGACCGGCGCCTCCGCCGGCCCCGACGCCGCCACCCTGGGCGGACTCGTGCTGGAGGAGATGCTCGACCGCTCGGTCGTCGCGGTCGCCGCCGCGGACGCCGGTCTGGCGCTGGTCCCGCTGCACGATTCCGCCGAGGCGCTGTCGGGCCTGCTCAAAGCACGTCTCGCCTCGCTGGCCGCACCAGGGATCCGGCTCTCGTTCGGCGTCAGCGCCGCCCTCACCGGTCCCGGCGCGATCCGGGGCGGCATCGAGGAGGCCGGGTACGCCCGCCGCATGGCCGATGCCCGCGACGGCGGCCTCGTGACCAGCGACGAGATCTACACCCACGCATTGTTGCTGGCTACGGTGCCCGGCGACATCCGCAGGGGCTTCGCCTCACGCCTGCTCGACCCGCTGTTCGGCTACGACCGCAAGCACCAGGCCGACCTGGTCCGGACCCTGTCGACCTTCCTCGACTGTGCAGGATCGTGGAACGTTTGCGCCGAGCGGTTGCACGTGCACGTGAACACGGTGCGTTATCGGATCAAGCGCGTGGAAGAGCTGACCGGCAAGAACCTCACGACGATGGCCGACCGCGTGGATTTGTATTTGGCGCTCCGGGCATCCTGACCAGCTGATTTCTCGCGGGTACGGCCGCTTCTGGCGCTGTCACGCTTGGTGAGACCCTTGATCGAATACTTCCGCGGCCGAGGGCATTCGTGATCGGCGCGAATAGCCGACGTGTTTTCGGCGCGCGTGGCGTGGACGCCGTCAACCGAAATCGACGGGCGGCCCAGCACCTCGTTCATACGGCCGGATGCGATACGCCGATTTTCGGCCAGGCCCTGGAGACGCCGACCGCGATATATTCGGTGGGCATTCTTTTCGAATGATTTCGTCGGCTCTTCGCATTAATGTTAATTCGGGGTGGCGGCCATTCTCGGGAGCGGAATTCAATGGCAGTGCGGGATGAAAGATTCACCTGCGATGTGGCATTGGGGATCGCCGCATTCTCCTCTGATCGCGATGAGCTCCGGTCCGGCCGGGAACCCGTTTCCGGGGCGGCCGGTGCGGTCGGCGCGGCTCCGGAACGATCTGGACAGAACGGTCTTCGTGGGCGATTTCTCGCGTGGGCCCGGCGGCTTTCATGTGCACGTGCATCTGTGCCGTTCGGGGCTCGTGGGGCAGGACGTGATCGTGAGGTCGGCGGCCTGCCGCTCTCCGGGCGACTGCGGACATGGCGGGCGGCCATCGTGACCGTCTTCGGCGAGATGTCCGGGATTGTTCTGCCTGCTCGCGGCTATTGGAGGTGGCTTCACTGGCGCGCCGGTCGCCGAGTTGCCCGGACTCCGATGCCGGACTTCAGCCGGCGGCCTTCCGCCGGTGCGCGCGGGGATTACCGCCTGGCCCTATCCACCGTCCGTATCGGGAAGGGAACGGAAAGTGAAAACGGGTGGTGAAACGAAAAAGAATCGCGGCACTGGTGCGTGCCGCGATTCTGGGTCGTGCTGTGGCCGGGGACCCGGCCCCGGTGCCTGGGGCTGGTGGGGGAGGCTCACATGGGGTTCACGCTAGGAAATTTCCCTTGACTTTCCTGACTCACGTAACGAGTCAGCAGCATTCCAGGCTGTAAGGGCGCAGCGGGGACGAAGTGGCGCTTGCGGCCGTAACATTGATCCCTGCGGCGGTGATTGTCGCAACAAGGGTCGTGAAGGCGATCATGATCAGGCGGCGTCGCACGGTGGGGCTCCCGTCGGGTTAAGAGGTCCTTCATCTTTCAGGGGGTGCTGGTGACCGGTCAAGATCTAGTGGGTCAGCGCATCAAGACCATCCGCCGACAGCGGGGGCTCTCTCAAGCGCAGCTCGCACATCCTGAGCTGTCCGACAGCTATGTTTCCCTAATTGAGAGCGGTAAGCGTACTCCTACTCCGGCAGTTCTGGAGCTCCTGGCTCAGAAACTCGACTGTTCGCTGACTTATCTGGTCAATGGAGTAACCGCCGAGCAGATGGATGAGATCGAAGTCGGGCTGCGATTCGCCCGCCTCGCTCTGGAGAATGGCGAGGCCCAAGAGGCCCGCCGCCGCTACACCGAGCTACTGACCGACACCAGCCTCACCGGTCTGGCCCAGCTCCGCCAGGAAGCCGAATACGGCTGCGCCCTGGCGACCGAGGCGTGCGGCGACCGGGCCGAGGCGATCCGGCTCCTGAAGGGCCTGCGCGCCGACACCGAGCGGCCCATGACGGTCGAGTGGCAGGTGGCCGTCGCGGTCGCGCTCTGCCGCTGCCACCGCGACGAGGGCGAACTCGGCGAGGCCGTCCGCGTCGGCGAGGCGCTGCTCGGCGGCACCTCCCGCCCCGCCTGGACCGACGCCCTGATCGAGCTCGGCTCGACCCTGCTCTCGGTCTACCGCACCCGCGGCGACCTGCTGCGCGCCCGCAACTTCGCGTCGGAGCTGCTGTCGGCCGCCGAACTGCTCGGCACCCCCCGCGCCCTCGTGGCCGCGTCGTGGAACGCCGCGTTCGTCGCCCAGGAGACCGGCAGGGGCGAAGAAGGCATGAGCCTGCTGGAGCGGGCCATGGCCATCCAGTCCGAGAACGGCGGCGACCCCCGCAACCTGGCCCGCCTCCGGGTGGCCTACGCGACCATGATCGTGCGCACCCGCGCGACCGACGTCGAGGCCGGGCGCGACCTGCTGCTGCGGGCGCTGCGCGAGCTCGGCGAATCGTCGGCCTCCGTGCTCGACAAGGCCCGTTGCAACATCGAGCTGGCCCGTGCCGAGCTGGCCCTCGGCCGCCCCCGGGAGGCCGTTCAGCACGCCCGCACCGCCGACGACATGCTGCGCGAGTCGAAGGGCGAACACTGGGCCGACGCGAACCTCGTCCAGGGGCAGGCGCTGCTGGTGCTCCACGAAGACGAGGAGGCCGCCGCCGCCCTGGGCAACGCCTCCGAGTCCTTCGACCCGGCCCCGATGCGCCGCCGCGCCCAGAACTGGATGACCGTCGCCGAGGCCTACGACCGCCTCCACGACCACGACCAGAGCATCATCGCCGCCCAGAAGGCCCTCGCCTGCGTCGGTCTGTGACACCACGGTAGGAATCGATGGCGAGGACCAGAATCGGGTCCTCGCCACCGGAAAAGGGCCTTTCTGCTCCCCGGAGGGCCTCACGGTGAGACCACGGCCTCGCGTCGGTAGCCTTAGGGCGCCATGAAGAGTTCACCGATCGTCGCCGTTCTGGCCGTCGTCGCGGCGCTTCTTTTTCCCTCCGCGCCGGCCGCCGCGCACACCTCTCTGCGCGGGAGCGATCCTGCGGAGAACACCCAGGTCGCCGTGCTGTCCAAGGTGACGCTCGAGTTCAGCGAATCGGTCCGGTTCCCGGCCATCGTGCTGACCGGGCCCGACGGCGAGCGCTACGAGAACGGCAAGCCGCGCGTGGAGGGCCGCAGGGTGCTTCAAGACGTCGGTCCGGCGGCGGCGCTGCCTCCGGGGAAGTACACGATCGCCTATCGGGTCGTCTCCAAGGACGGGCACCCCGTCGAAGGGGAGATCCCGTTCGCCTACGCCCCGGTGGACGCCCAGCCGTCGATCACCCAGCAGGCCGCCGTCCAGGCCGCGCCGGCCGAACCGTCGAAGGCGCCGGAGCTGGCTGAGGACAAGCAGATTCCTGCGTGGATTTGGGTGGTTATCTTCGGTATCGCCGGTATCGGGATCGGCATGGCCTTCAGTATGCGTAAGAAGCCATAATGGCCGGATTGTCCGATGGGAAGGCCGCCCGGATGAACAGGACCGTCCGGCTCGCGATCGCGGGCGGGTGCGCCGCCGCCGGGGCGCTGGTGGTCGGCATGGTGGCGGGCGGCGCGGCCACGCCGCGGGTCATCCCGGGGCTGCCCGACGAGGGCACGCTCACCCGGTGGATGGTGCCGGTCTCCAAGCTCGGCATGGACGTCGCGGGGCTGCTCACCGTCGGGCTCCTGCTGATGGCGGCCGCGCTGCTGCCCTCCGACAAGGGGCTGCTGGGCAAGACCGCCCTCGGCTACGTCAAAGCGGCCAGCTGGGCCTCGCTGATCTGGGCCGGGGCCGCCGCGCTCAACCTGGTCTTCGGCCTGTCGCAGTCGCTCGGCCAGCCGGTCGACGTCGTGCTCGACGGCAACCAGCTGACCAGCTACGCCGGGCAGACCCCGCAGGGCATCGCGCTGACGCTCGTCGTGCTGTTCTCGGTGTCGATCGCGCTGTTCGCCCGGGGCGCCATCACCGTCGGCGCGGCCGGTGGGCTGCTGGTGTTCGCGCTGGGCACGCTGCTGCCGCCCGCGCTCACGGGACACTCGTCCAGTTCGCCCAACCACGGCCTGGCCACCACGTCGGTCGCCTTCCACCTGCTGTTCCTGGCCTTGTGGGTCGGCGGGCTCGGGCTGCTCTGCTACCACGCGCTGCGCGGCCACGACCGGCTCTCGCTCGCCGCCGACCGGTTCTCCCGCATGGCGTTCTGGTGTTTCGTCGGGGTCGGTCTGTCGGGGCTGGCGTCCGTTGCGGCCCGGATCACGTCGATCACCGTTCTCTTCACCTCCGCGTACGGGCTGATCCTGCTCCTCAAGATCGTCGCCTACTTCGTGCTGGGCGGCATCGGCTGGTGGCACCGCAAGCGCACGCTGCCCGATCTGGCCGCCGGCCGGGCGATGGCGTTCGTCAAGCTCGTCCTCGGCGAGATCATGCTGATGGCCGGGACGGTCGGCATCGCCGTCGCGCTCGCGCAGACCGCGCCGCCGCCCCCGGACAACCTGCCCACCGACCGGGCGTTCGACCTGCTCGGCTATGTCATGCCGCCGCAGATCTCGTTCACGAACCTGCTCACGCTCTGGTGGTTCGATCTCTTCTTCGCCGTGATCGCCGCCGTCCTCGGGGGTCTGTACGCCGCGGGGGTCGTCCGCCTCGTCCGTCGCGGTGACAAGTGGCCCGTCGGGCGGTCGATCGCGTGGGGTCTCGGGGTCCTGATCCTCGTCCTGACCACCCAGACAGGCGTCGCCCGCTACGCGCCGGTGCTGTTCAGCGTCCACATGACCGAACACATGATCCTGTCGATGCTGGTGCCGATCTTCCTGGTGCTCGGCGCCCCGGTGACGCTGGCGCTCCGGGCTCTGAAGCCGGCCGTCCGGCGGGGCGACCGGGGGCCGCGCGAGTGGATCACCGTCATCCTGCACAGCCGGGTCGCCAAGTTCGTCGCCCACCCGGCGATCGCGACGGCGCTGTTCGTCGTGTCGACGTACGCGCTCTATTTCACCCCGCTGTTCGCCTCGGCCATGGAGGAGCACCTCGGGCACATCGCCATGTCGCTGCACTTCCTGCTGACCGGGACGCTGTTCTTCTGGGTGATCGTCGGGGTCGACCCGGCGCCGAACAAGCTGCCCTACTTCGGCCGGCTGCTCCTGCTGTTCGTGACGATGCCCTTCCACGCGTTCTTCGCCATGGCGATCATGAGCATGGGCAGCGTCCTGGCCGCCGACTGGTATGACCAGCTCGGCCGGACCTGGGGGGCATCGTCGCTGTCCGACCAGAACACCGGTGGCGCCATCGCCTGGGGCTTCGGCGAGATCCCCACGCTGATCGTGCTGATCGCGCTGGCCATCCAGTGGTGGCGGGCCGACGAGCGGATCGCGAAGCGGCAGGACCGCAAGGCCGACCTGATCGCGGCCCGGACGGGCGGCTCCGGGGACAACGAGCTCGATGAATACAACGACTATCTGGCGAAGCTCAACAAGCGCGATCAAAAGCGGTAAAGGCTTCTCAGCCCGCGTTTCCGGGCATCATCTTCAGGGTTCGGCAAACCCTAAGCAAACGGCAACCGTTCCTTGAGCATCACCCGTTAGCGTCGCCGGTGAAGATCAGGGGAGTTGGAGAGCTTTGTCCGAGGAACTGCGGCTGCGCGAGGGCACCGGGCTGAAGCCCGCCCTCGAGGGATACCTGAGCGACTGGTCGGTCAGAACCGGCATCGCGGTCGAGACGTGGGCGCTGCCCGACGCACCGCTCCCGCCCGCCGTCGTGCGCGGCGTCTACGCCGTCGTCACCGAGGCGCTCACCAACGTCGAACGCCACAGCGGCGCACGCCACGTGGCCATCGCCATCACGGTCGGCCCCACCGGCCTCCGCATGACGATCAGCGACGAGGGCGTCGGCTTCTCCGAAGGCACCACGGGCCGGGGCCTGACCACGATGAAGGCCAACTTCGTGGAGATCGGCGGCACGCTGTCGATCAACAGCGTCCTGGGCTCCGGGACCACGCTGAGCGGGGTCGTCCCGAAACGAGCACTCAGGGGAGCGTAGTTTCTCGGCGGGCCTTCAGGGGAGCCACGAGGATCTTCGGCCGCCTCACCGGAGCAAGCCGATGAAGGGCCCGGCGTCCGCAGGGAATGCGCCGGGCCGGGCGGGCTAGGGAAGCGTGAGGATTTCCACGCCCGTGTCGGTGACCACCACGGTGTGCTCGAACTGGGCGGTGCGCTTGCGGTCCTTGGTCACGGCGGTCCAGCCGTCGGACCAGACGTCGTAGTCGATCGTGCCGAGGGTCAGCATCGGCTCGATGGTGAAGGTCATGCCCGGGACCAGGGTCACCGCGAGCGACGGGTCGTCGTAGTGGGGGACGATCAGGCCGCTGTGGAAGGAGTAGGCGATGCCGTGGCCGGTGAAGTCGCGGACCACGCCGTAGCCGAACCGCTTCGCGTAGGCCTCGATCACGCGGCCGACGATGTTGAGCTGCCGGCCGGGGGCCACGGCCTTGATCGCGCGGTGGGTGGCCTCGCGGGTGCGCTCGACGAGCAGGCGCGACTCCTCGTCGACGTCGCCGACCAGGAAGGTCGCGTCGGTGTCGCCGTGGACGCCGCCGATGAAGGCGGTGATGTCGATGTTGATGATGTCGCCGTCGTTCAGGACGGTGTCGTCGGGGATGCCGTGGCAGATGACCTCGTTGAGCGAGGTGCACAGCGACTTGGGGTAGCCGCGGTAGCCGAGGGTCGAGGGGTAGGCGTCGTGGTCGAGCAGGAACTCGTGGCCGATGCGGTCGAGTTCGTCGGTGGTCACACCCGGCACGCAGTGCTTGCCGACCTCTTCCAGCGCCTGGGCGGCGATGCGCCCGGCGACCCGCATCTTCTCGATCGTCTCAGGGGTCTGCACGTCTGACGCGCCACGTTTCGGCTCCTTTTTCCCCACGTATTCCGGACGCTCGATGTGCGCGGGAACCTTGCGGGTGGGCGAGATCCGCCCGGGCCGGAGCAGTGTCGTCATGCGCGCAAGTCTATGTGCGCGCGGACGGGGCAAGATGGCCGATGTGAGCGAGCAAAGCGGACACTGGTGGTTCTGTCTCAAGCACATGCGGGTCGAGGGCGAGCAGGGGTGCCCCAACAAGGATCGCATGGGCCCCTACGACACGGAGGCCGAGGCGTCCAACGCGCTGGCGACGGCCTCGGCCCGCAACAAGTCCTGGAAAGACCAGGACAAGGACTGGGACGACGACTAACCCTTTCGAAAGATCAAATCCTCTTTCTCCACCTCGTCGCGGGGCGCGGCCGGCGCGGCCGGTTGGCGCCGGGTACGGCGGCCGGCCGGGGTGCGGCGGGCGGTGCCAGGGTGGGCGGAGCCGTAACGGAAGAAAGCTTTCAGAGCACCGCGTAGGCCCGTACCGGGAAGGTGCCCATCCCCACGACCAGTGGTGGTGCCGCGTGGAAGCGGAAGCCCGCCGGCGGGAGCGCGCCCAGGTTGGTGAGGTGCTCCACGATCGGGATGCCCGCCGCGAGCAGGGTCGTGTGGGCCGGGCGGTCGCCCTTCGGGGGCGTGGCGTCGATGTTGAGTGAGTCGATGCCCACCAGGACCGCGCCCCGGGCGACGAGCGCGGCGGCCGTTTCGCCGGTGATGGACGGATGCCCGGTGAAGTAGGCCTCGGTGCCCCAGTGTGTGTCCCAGCCCGTGTGGAACAGCACGGCCTTGCCCGCGACGTCGAGATCGTCGGGCAGGTCGGTGCCGTCGACGACCACGCCGTCGAGGTTCGCCAGTTTCTCCAGCGGCAGGCCCGACAGGTCGGCGCCGTCGGGGAAGCGGTGGTTGGGGCTGTCGAGGTAGGTCCCGGTGTTGGCCGCCATGGTGATGGTGCCGATGAAGAACTCGGTCCCCTCGGCGTAGAGGTCGCGGGAGGCCTCCCGGCTCAGGTGGACGCCCAGGACCGGCCCCGGGATGCCCGGATAGGTCGTCATCCCTTCGATGACGGGATGGCTGAGTTCGATGAGGGTCATGGTGTCCGGGCTGCCTTTCGCGCGACGAATCGGCCGACGGTGAACACGCCGATGGCGGTCCACACGATATTGAGGATCGCAGAGGGCCAGGCTCCGTGATATCCGCTGTTGACCGCCAGGGCGAGCGCGCCGCCGAGGTTGATGGCCTGGTAGGCGAGGCTGTCCCCGGTCATTTTCGCGGTGGAGACCAGGCCGTAGGCGATGAGGAGGGCGATCGCGCCGAGTGTGCCGATCACCGTGATGAACGTAGACATTTGCCCCTTATGTTCGCGGTATGTCCATTTGAAGGGCAAGTGAAGAAAACTAAAGCCGGACATTAAGGTGTGCTTCATGGACATTGACCCGCGACGATTGCGGATCCTCCATGAGGTCGCCCGTCGTGGTGGCGTGATGAAGGCCGCCGAAGCGCTCCACCTCACCCCGTCGGCCGTCTCCCAGCAACTGGCCCAGCTCGAACGCGAGGTCGGCCTGGCCCTGCTCGACCGCTCCCAGCGCCGCATCTCCCTGACTCCGGCGGGGCGGGTGCTCTCGGCCTACGGGGAGAGGATCGAGGAGCAGCTCGTCGAGGCCCGCAACGAACTGAGCCGCTTCGCCGACCGCCTGTCCGGGCCGGTGACCATCGCGGCGTTCCCGACGGTGATTCGCCATCTGCTGGTTCCGGCGCTCCGGGTCCTCGCCGAGCGGCACCCCCGGATCGTGCCGGTGATCAACGAGGTGTACGGCAGCGACGCCCTCCAGGAGCTTCGACTGGGCGCCGTGGATCTGGTGGTGACCGAGCGCGACATGAGCACGCCGGCGCAGTCACTCCCGTCGATGACGAGACACCGGCTCTACGACGACGAATACCGGATCGTGGCTCCGCCCAGCCTGGAGCACATCCCCGCCGACGTGAGTGAGCTCGCCGACCTGCCGTGGGTGGCGGGGGTGTCTTTCCAGGCGTGCGGGGCGGCGCTGGAGCGGCTCAGCCAGCTGCACGGGTTCGAGCCCCGGCGCAAGCACGTCATCTCGGAGTTCCCGCCCGTGCTGAGCCTGGTGGCGGCGGGTCACGGGGTGGCGATCGTGCCGTCTTTGGCGTTGCTGGACTTTCCTCGCGGCGAGGTGGTGGTGACCGGGATCCACGGCGTGGGGTCCCGGCGGATCGAAGCCCTCACCCGGGTCAGCCGGACGCGGTCAGGCGAGCCTGATCCGGTCCAGGCGGTGGTGATCGAGGTGCTGCGCGAGGCGGCCGAGGAACTGACCGAACGGGTGGCCCTCCTCAGCGCTTCCCTGGAAGCTCACTGAAGGATCGTCAGTCCGGTACCCGGGGGCCGCTGATGCGGTCGGCCAGGCGGGCTAAGCGTTCGCGCAGGCCCTTGCGGGCTTCGCCCGCCGCCATGCTGACCAGGTGTTGCGCTCCGTCGAAGGTCAGGGGGGCGGTCAGCCGGGGGACCGCGAAGGCGTCGTGGGCCAGGGACTCCAGTTCCGGGTCGCCGCCGTCGATGGCCAGGATGGTCGCGCCCGTCTTGCGCGCGTCGCTGACGCGTTCCAGCAGGGAGATCGGGGCCTCGGTCTCCGACACGACCACCAGGGTCTCGCCGCGACGCGCCTCCAGCAGGCGGTCGACGCCCACCCGCAGGTGCGGGGGAGCCGACAGGTCGGGGGACCAGCGCAGGAGGGTCGGGGTGAGCTGGGGCAGGCCCGCCAGGCGGGCCTCGTCGGCCAGATGGGCGGTCAGGTGCCACGGTTCGTCGTCGGGGGTGCCGGCGATCAGCAGGCCGCCCGGGGAGCGGGTGGTGCGCATCGCTCTGCCCAAGGCGCGGGCCCGGTCGGGCCATTCGGTGGAGTCGAGGGCCTCGCGCAGGAGGCTGACCGCTTCGGCGTCCATGGCGCCATCGTGCCTCAGCGGCTGGGAGCGCATCCGGCGCTTGAGTTTTTCCAACCCCGGACAATTCGCCTGACTCAGGACTTGACTCGCGTCTACTGGCGGGTAACCATCGGCTCACGGCGCCGTCCCCCGAGAAGTGATCCCGTGAAGGGCGGCTTGTCCCATGCGTCTTCGAGTCCGTGCCACCGTGCTCGCGATCGTGGCTCTCCTCCCGTTCGGCGGAATGTCCGTCGCCCAGGCCGCCGCGCCAGGTGACGTCGTCGAGGCCACTCCGACCACCGTCTATCTCGCCCCCGGCAAACTGCTGGAGGTGCCGGCCAGGGCCTGGCACCTCCGCTATCGGTCGACGTCGGCCGTCGGTGGGTCGAACATCGTCTCCGGTACGTTGCTCGTCCCCAAGTCCGGATATATCGGCAAAAGGCCCATCGTCGGGTACGCCGTCGGCACCCACGGGCTCGGCGACCAGTGCGCACCCAGCGCCGCGATGGCCAACGGCACCGAACTCGAACTCGCCTTCGTCAGCCTGATGCTGCTCAAGGGCTGGGCCGTGGCGGTCACCGACTACGAGGGGCTGGGGACGCCGGGAGACCACACGTACATGGCGGGCAAGGCCCAGGCGCACGCGGTGCTCGACTCGATCCGGGCGGCCACCCGGGTCTCCGGGGCGGGGCTGTCGACCGGCGGGCCCGTGGCGATCATGGGCTATTCGCAGGGCGGCTCCTCCGCCGGGTGGGCGGCCCAGCTCCAGCCCGCCTACGCCCCGGAGCTCAGGCTGCGCGGGGTGGCGGCGGGGGGCGTACCGGCGGATCTGAAGAAGGTCGCCGAGAACCTCGACGGCGGCGGTGACTTCGGGCTGTCGGCGGCGGCGGGCCTCGGGTTCGACGCGGCCTACCCGGAACTGCGGCTCGGCGACTACCTGACGCCCGAGGGCGCCGCGCTGTTCGCCGACGCCCGCGACGACTGCGTCGGCGACCTGCGCGACAAGCTCGCCGGACGCACCCTCGCCGAACTCACCACCCAGGACGTCATGAACCGCCCCGACTGGACCGCCCGCCTCCAGGAGAACCGCCTCGGCGGGACGAAGCCGTCGGTGCCCATGTTCGTCTGGCACGGCACCGGCGACGAGATCATCCCGATCGCGGTCAGCCGGACCCTCCGCTCGGAGTGGTGCGCCAAGGGCGCCACGGTGACATGGACGAGCGTGCCCGCGCCTGACCACGTGCTCGGCGCGGTCGAGGGCGGCCCGCTGGCCATCGCCTGGCTGGCCGGACGGATGCTCGGACTACCCGCCTTCGGGAACTGCTGATCAGCCGCCGGTGTTGTGCCTGGCATGATCGAAGGCATGTCCGACCAACTTGAAAACGTGACGATCGCGATCCTCGGCGGCACCGGCGACCAGGGCAACGGCCTCGCTCGCCGGTTCGCCCTGGCCGGGCACCGCGTGCTCATCGGCTCGCGCAACGCCGACCGCGCCCGGTCCGCCGCCGAGGCCCTCGCCGAGTCTGGCCGCGTCGAGGGCGGCGCGAACGCCGACGTGGCGGCCGAGGCCGATCTGGTCGTCGTCGCGGTGCCGTGGGACGGCCACAAGGCGCTCCTGACCGACCTGCGCGACGTGCTGACCGGGAAGATCGTGGTCGACTGCGTCAACCCGCTCGGGTTCGACAAGCAGGGCGCCTACGCCCTCCCGGTCGAGGAGGGCAGCGCGACCCAGCAGGCCGCGGCGGTGCTGCCCGAGAGCCGCGTGGTCGGGGCGTTCCACCACGTCTCTGCCAAACTGCTGCTCGACCCGGCCGTCGAGACGATCGACCTCGACGTGCTGGTTCTGGGTGACGACCGGGAGGCGACCGAGCTGGTCCAGGCTCTGGCGGCCCGGATCCCGGGGGTGCGCGGCGTCTATGGGGGGCGTCTGCGCAACGCCCACCAGGTCGAGGCGTTCACCGCGAACCTGGTGGCCATCAACCGGCGCTACAAGGCCCACGCGGGCATCCGCGTCACGGACGTCTGAGTCGGTCGGCGGTTGCTCTCGGCGTGACCCAGGTGTTCACGCCGGGGGCTTGGGCATCTCGGCGCTAGGCGTTCGAGATCAGCCAATCGGCGACCGCCCCGGGGGCGACCACCTGGTGCAGGTGGTCGCCGGGGATTCGGGTCACCGGCCACCCTCGTTCGTCCGCTTCCTTGGCGGTTCGCTCGTAAGGATCGCTGAACCACAGGTACGCGCCCCGTACCCGGTCCCAGCTGTGCGGCACCGGGATGTGCTGGCTGTAGTACAGCAGCGGAAGGCGCGGCTGCTCGGCCACGATCTCCTCGCGGGTCCGTCTGTCGGGGACCAGCTCCGACACCATCTCCTCCGGCCACCAGTCGGTCCACCGGGGGAGCAGGCCGTTCTCGTCCGCCATCGCGCCCAGGAACGTCAGGTGGTCGGACTCGGCGGCGGGGATGGACCCCCGCCGGGGCGGCAGCGCGGCGTCGACGAACAGCACCGCCGTCACCTGGCCCCGCAGGCGTTCGGCCATCAGGGGGATGTAGAGGCCGGCGTTGCTGTGGGCGACGATCACCAACGGGCCTTCGGGGGCGGACATGGACACCTGGTCGACCACGCGCGGCCAATAGGGGGGCGGGCCGCTGGTCACGTCGGTCAAGGTCGGGACCACGGCGCGGCGGGCGCGGGCGCGGAGTTCGGCCGCCACCGGGGTCCACGTGGACGGGCCGACCGATGGGCTGTGCACGAGGAGGAAGGTGGCGTCCATGGCCTCCAATATTCACCCGCCATGCCGATTTTGGGGGGCTTGTCCGCTGCCCGTGAACAATCTTCCTTCTCCGCGGCAGATTCAGGACGCGAGCCACAGCCGGCCTCCGGCCGTCCGTGTCTCGCTCACACGACGAGCGTGGGCAGAGCGGGGCGGCGGCGGGTGCCGTTGTAGTCGTGCCAGGCGGATCTCAGGCCTTCGACGGCGAGGGTCAGCTCCGGCTCGGGGTGGACGAACGGCAGCCGCAGCATCGACTCGTAACCCGTCCCGGCGGGGTCGAAGGCCGTGCCGGGCGGAACCGCGACGCCGTGCCGTGCGGTGACCTGGGCGAACGCGCCCGCGTCGCCTCGGGGGAGGCTGACCCACAGGGTCTGGCCGCCCGGCACCGGCTCGGCCGACCACTCCGGCAGGTGCTCGCGCAGCAGGGACACCAGGTGGTCGTGGCGGCGCTTCAGCACCGCGATGCGTGATGAGCGCACGTCTTCGTAGCGGTCGAGGAGGACGGCCGCCGCGAGCTGGCCGATGACGTCGCCGCCCAGGTCGTGGATGGCGCGGCGGCGGGCCAGGCGGGAGATCACCGGGGCCGCCGCCCTGATCCAGCCGACCCGCATGCCGCCCCACACCAGTTTGCTCATCGAACCGACCGTCAGGATCTGCTCGCCGCGCGCGTAGGCGGCCAGCGGGAGCGGGCGTTCGCCGTCGAAGCACAGGTCGGCCGGGACCGCGTCGTCGATCACCGGCACGTCGGCCTCCTCCGCCCAGGCCACGAGCCGCCGCCGGGCCACCGCCGGCATCGAGCGGCCGGTGGGGTTGTGGGCGGTCGGGATCGTGTACGCCAATGCGGGCCGCACCGGCGCCGACCGGCCACGTGGCGACAGGGTGCCCCATTCGTGCAGCTCGTCGAGGTCGCAGGCGTCGATCCTGGCGCCGGCGTCGAGCAGGATCTCCGAGGCCCCCGTGTAGGTCGGCGACTCCACCCTGACCGTGTCGCCGGGGGTGACGAACTGACCCGCCAGGAACGAGATCGCCTGCTGGCCGCCGTTGGTGGCCAGGATCTCGCCCGGCTCGGTCGGCAGGCCGAGCCGGGTGTAGTGGCGGGCCACCGCGCGGCGGAACTCCGGGTGCCCGGCCGGGTGGTAGCCGATGTCGACGGGCAGCCTCACCGCCGCCTCCTGGTAGGCCTGGACCAGCTCCGGCGGCGGCCCGACCGGGGCCGCGCAGGTCAGCAGGGTCACCCCGTCGGGCGGGTCGAGCACGTGCAGCAGCAGCGGATTGGCCCCGGCGCCCGACGACCGGCTGATCGGGAGCTCCGCCTCGGCCACCCTGGTGCCGCTGCCCTGCCGCCGGACCAGGCGGCCCTCCTGCTGGAGGAGCTCGTACGCGGAGACGACCGTCCCCCGCCCGACCGCCAGCCGCCGGGCCAGCAGCCGATCAGGGGGCAGCGGGGAGCCCGGCGTGAGCAGGCCGTCGTCGATGAGGCCGCGCAGGCGGGCGGCCAGCAGGAGATAGAGCGGGCCCCGCCCGGACGCCCAGCGCCCGAGCCACCCGACCAGCCGATCCTCCTCGGTCATGCCGCCATCCTGACATTGGATCGGAATTCGAGCCAATTGTCTGAGATTGGCTCTCCAAGCAGTCCCTTGGACCCGTCATCCTTATTTGTGTGACTGATTTGCGACCGGATACACGAGTTGTCCATCTTCCCAAGGTTCAGCCTGAAGGCAGCACGCCGATCTCGACGCCGATCTACCAGACCTCCGGGTTCGTGTTCGACGATCCGGCCGTGTTCGCCGACGGGATGGGCCGCCCCGACGCGGCCTTCGTCTACGGCCGTTACTCCAACCCGACCACCCGGGTGCTGGAAGAGGCCGTCGCCGATCTGGAGGGCGGGGTCGCCGCCATCGCCGCCTCGACCGGCATGGGCGCCATCAACACGATCTTCCTGGCCCTGCTCAGCCCGGGTGACCACGTGATCGCGCAGCACTCCCTCTACGGCGGCACCGGCCACATGCTGGAGGAACTGGAGGCGCGCTTCAAGATCGACGTCACTTACGTCCCCGAGGACGACCCCGACGCGGTCCGCGCCGCGGTGCGGCCGGAGACCAAATTCCTCTACCTGGAGACCATCGCCAACCCGATGACCCAGGTCGCCGACCTGCCCGGCATGTGCGCGGTGGCGCGGGAGGCCGGGATCCCGGTGATCGTGGACAACACGTTCGCCTCGCCGATCCTGTGCCGTCCGATCGAGCACGGCGCGTCGATCGTGGTGCACTCCTCGACCAAATACCTCGCCGGCCACGCCGACATCGTCGGCGGCATCTCGGTCTTCGCCGACCAGGAGCTCTACCTCAAGGTCTGGAAGTTCCACGCCGGCCTCGGCGCGGCCCCCGACCCCTTCGCGTCGTGGCTGACCCTGCGCGGGATCCAGACGCTGCCGCTGCGGATGGCCCGGCACACGGAGAACATCCGGATCCTGGCCGCCCGCTTCGCCGAGCACCCCGCCGTCGAGGCCGTGCACTGGCCGGGCCTGCCCACCCACAAGTCCCACGCCCTGGCCACCAAGCTGCTGCCCGAGTTCGGCGGCGTCTTCTCCTTCGACCTGGTCGGCGGCCGGGAGGCGGGGGAGCGGTTCATGAGCTCGCTGAAGGTCGCCCTGCTCGCCCCCTCGCTCGGAGGCGTCGAGACGCTGGTCATGCAGCCCTCGACCACCTCGCACCGCTCGGTGTCCGACGCGGCTCTGGAGGCGGCCGGAATCAGGCCCGGCACGGTCCGCATCGCGGTGGGCATCGAGAACGTCGAGGACCTGTGGGACGACTTCGCCCAGGCACTCAACCCCTCCGACTGACCTTCGCCACGTCCCGTCCGCCTGGCCCGACGCCGACCTGCGGATCTGTGCGAACCCGCTGTCGAGCCGTACGCGATGATGGGCCGATGAGGCTCACGCGCGACGAAGTGATCGAAGCCGCCTCGGTGATCGGCGGGCGCGTCAGGCGCACGCCGGTCGTCGAGGCCGCCCCCGGGGTCTGGCTCAAGCTGGAGTGCCTCCAGCATTCGGGGTCGTTCAAGGTGCGGGGCGCCTTCAACACGATCATCTCCGCCGATCTCCCCGCGGCCGGGGTGATCGCGGCCAGCGGCGGCAACCACGGCCTGGCGGTGGCGTACGCGGCCCGGACTCTGGGGATCCGCGCGGAGATCTACGTGCCCGAGGTGTGCGCACCGGTCAAGATCGCCGGCTTGCGCTCGATGGGCGCGGAGGTGGTCGTGACCGGGGCCATCTACGCGGAGGCCCTGGAGGCTTCGCGGAAGCGCGCCGCAGAGACGGGGGCCTTGGAACTTCACGCCTACGACCAGACCGAGGTCGTCGCGGGCCAGGGCACGCTCGCCCTGGAACTCGAAGAGCAGATCCCTGACCTCGACACGATCGTGGTCGCGGCGGGTGGCGGCGGGCTGGCCGGGGGAGTGCGGGCTGCGTTCGGCGGAGACGTCGTGGTGGTGGAACCCGAGCTGATCCCGACGATTCACGAGGCGTTGAAAGCCCGCGAACCCGTCCAGGTCGAGGTCTCCGGCGTGGGGGCCGACGCACTGGGTGCGAGCAAGGCGGGCCGGATCGCTCTGGAGGTCCTCCAGGACCGGGTGACGAGCGTGCTGGTCACCGACGAGGCCATCATCGACGCCCGCCGCACTCTCTGGCGCGAGCACCGGGTCGTGGCGGAGCACGCGGGGGCTGCGGCCTTCGCGGCGCTGCTCTCCGGCGTATGGCAACCCGCCCCTGGAAGCACGACGGCGATCGTGGTGTGCGGCTCGAACACCGACCCCGCGACCTTGGCTTGAGCGCAGCGTCAGCCGATGTCCTGAAATGTCGGGCGGCGCAAGTGTCCCGACAAGCCAAGGCCTTCAAGCTCCTTTTCCGTTACGGCTTCGCCTACCCTGACCCCGCCCGCCGCCTCATCGGGGTGCCGTATCCGGCGCCCACCGGCCGCGCCGGACCGCACCGCGACGTCAAGATCCATGATCACGATGGCAGGGCTTTTCTGTCCTTTTCGATTCCCGGTGGGGCGTGCCCGTGATCGAGCAAGGACGGATTCTCCTCCAGCATCTGATGCTGTCCCCGATCTGCTCCGGGGTGAGCGTCTCCATCGCGCTCCCGACGAGGCGCCCCTGAGGCGTGGCCGCTGTCGTTGCGGCGGTGGCGTGAGCGGGTGGTTGGCGCCGGATGCGGTGCGAGGGGAGATGGTGGGCGGTGCCTGGGTAGGCGGAGCCGTAACGGAGAAAGGGTTTGGGGCTTTCTCGCGGTATTTGCTGAGGGACCTCCCGGTCACCCCCGGCGGAGTCCATGTCGCGACGGGGGTGACCGGTGAGGTTAGCTGTAGCTGTGCTCCTTGGCCGGGAAGGCGCCGGAGCTCACTTCGTCGGCGAAGGCGCGGACCGCGCGGTCCATTTCGCCGTGGAGGTCGAAGTATTTCTTCACGAACTTGGCCGGGTGTTCGGTCAGGCCCATCAGGTCCTGCCAGACCAGCACCTGGGCGTCGGTGCCCGGACCGGCGCCGATGCCGATCGTCGGGATCGACAGGGCGGCCGTGACCCGGTTGGCCAGGTCGGTGGGGACGCACTCGAGGACGAGTGAGAAGGCCCCGGCGTGTTCGAGGGCCTTCGCGTCGGCCATCAGCTCGTCGCCCGACTGGCCCCGGCCCTGGACGCGGTAGCCGCCGAACGCGTTGACCGACTGCGGGGTAAGGCCCAGGTGGCCCATGACCGGGATTCCGGCCGATACGAGGGCTTCCACCTGCGGCAATACCCGGTTGCCGCCCTCCAGTTTGACCGCGTGGGCGCCGGCTTCCTTCATGAAGCGGGCCGCGGTCTCCATGGCCTGCTGCGGGCTGGCCTGGTAGGAGCCGAAGGGCAGGTCGGCGACGACCAGGGCGCGGGAGGAACCGCGCACCACTGCCGCCGTGAGGGGGATGAGGTCCTCGACCGTGACCGGCAGGGTCGAGTCGTAGCCGTAGACGACCATCGCGGCCGAGTCGCCGACGAGCATGACCGGTATGCCGGCCTCGTCGAAGACCCGTGCGGTCATCGCGTCGTAGGCGGTCACCATCGGCCACTTCTCGTGGCGGCCCTTGGCGGCCTGGACGTCGCGCACGGTCACCCGGCGGCCGGTGGCCCCGCCGTAGAGAGCGGCCGTGTTTGGTGCAGAGGACATGGCTACCTCCTGGTCTCGTGGCGCCCCTGTGGCGTCCCCGGACAGTCGCATCATCGCATGTGACATCGGGATAGAACACCCCGGCCACTATCGGTAATCCGGGTCGGTTAGAACTCCGCTGCCCGAGAAACCGGGTGGGGAACTGTCGGCAGGTGTTGGCACAATACTGGGCGGAGGTCGTAAGTAATGAATACCGCGTTTGAACCTTACCGACGTTTGCTCAGGCTCCCCGGTGTGACCCCTGTGGTGATCCTGGGCCTGTTGACTCGCATCCCGGCGACCGCGACCGGGCTGACGATCACGCTGCACGTCGTGCAGACACTGGGGTTGTCCTGGGCCCAGGCGGGCGTCGCGGGCACGGCCTCGACCGTCGGCATGGCCATCGGGTCGCCGCTGCTCGGGCGGATCGTCGACCGGCGGGGGACCAGGTCGGTCGTCGCGGTGACGTCGCTGGTGCAGCTGGTGTTCTGGGTGAGCGCCCCGATGTTGCCCTACGAGGTGCTGGTGGGCGCGGCCTTCGTGGCGGGGCTGCTGATGCTGCCCGTCTTCGGGCTGATCCGGCAGTGCATGGCGGCCATGGTGCCCAAAGACCAGCACCGCACCGGGTTCGCGCTCGACTCGATGTGCGTCGAGTTGTCCTACATGATCGGCCCGGCCGTCGGTGCCGCCGCGGTGAGCGCGGTGTCGAGCGCGGTGGCCATGCGGGCCGTCGGCATCGGGCTGGCGCTGGCCGGGCTGGCGCTCTTCGTGCTCAACCCGCCGACCCGCTCGGCCGAGGAACTGGCCGCCGGGCCCGGTGAGAAGGTGCCGATCCGGCGCTGGCTGAGCCCGCGCGTGCTGACGATCTTCGGGGTGACCTCCGCGCTGACCTTCGTGCTGACCGCGACCGACCTGGCCATCGTGGCGACCCTGGAGCACGCCGGCGACGCCGCCTGGATCGGGCTGGTCATCGGCGTCTGGTGCTTCGCCTCGCTCGTCGGCGGCTTCGTCTACGGCCTGCTGCCGCGCGGGTTCTCGCCGCTGGTGATGATCGGCGGGCTGTGCGCGCTGACCATTCCGGTCGGGCTGGTCGGCGGGGGCTGGTGGTGGCTGATCCCGGCGCTCATCCCGGGTGGGCTGCTCTGCGCGCCGTCGTTGTCGACGACGGTCGACTACGTCAACAAATCGGTCCCGGCCTCGGCGCGCGGGGAATCAATGGGGCTGCACGGGACGTTCCTCACCATCGGCGTCTCATCGGCCGGTCCTGTCGCCGGTCTGATCATCGACGGGTGGGGTCCGGGCTGGGCCTTCGCCGGGGCGGGCGCCATCGGGCTGCTGGCGGTGCTGATCGCGGTGCCGTTCTGGCGGATGCCGGTCCGGGTGAAGGAGCCCGTTAAAGTTCTCGCCTAGTTTTCGAAACGCGACCGTTGCGTATCGTTATTCGACGGGTGTACCGTTTCGATACGAAACGCAATCGTATCGAAAGTTTTCGGGGGCAATTCCGTGGATCAACACACGGGACACCCACGCCGCTGGCAGATCCTCGGCGTAATGGTGTTCTCGCTGCTCGCGGTGGTGCTCGACCAGACCATCCTGAACGTGGCGATCAAGACGATCGCCGACCCCGTTCACGGTCTGGGCGCCACCCAGAGCGAGCTCGAATGGGCCATGAACTCCTACACCCTGGCGTTCGCCGGCCTGCTGTTCACCTTCGGCGTGCTGGGCGACCGGCTCGGCCGCAAGCGCATGCTGATGGCGGGCATGGCGCTCTTCCTGATCGCCTCGGTGGTCAGCGCCTACGCACAGGACCCCAACCAGCTGATCGCCGCTCGTGCCCTCATGGGCGTCGGGGGCGCGGCCATCATGCCGGCCACCCTGGCGATCATCTCCAACGTCTTCCCCTACAACGAGCGGGCCAAGGCCATCGGCATCTGGGCGGCCGGGGTCGGCATCGCCGTCGCCATCGGCCCGATCACCGGCGGCATCCTGCTCGAGCACTTCTGGTGGGGTTCGGTCTTCCTGGTCAACGTGCCGATCGTGCTGATCGGGCTGGTCCTCAACGGCATCCTCACGCCCGACTCCAAGGACCCGCAGAAGGCCAGGCTCGACCCGATCGGCGTGCTGCTGTCGATCCTCGGCCTCGTCTCGCTCGTCTACGGCATCGTCCGGATCAGCGACCTCGGCACCGTCGCCGACGTGACCGTCATCGTGCCGGTCGCGCTGGGCGTGGCGATCCTCGCGGGGTTCGTCTGGTTCGAGGCCCGCTCCGACCATCCCGCGTTCGACGTGCGCCACTTCCGCAACCCGGCGTTCTCCACCGCCATCGCCACGGTCGGGCTGGTGTTCTTCTCGGCCATCGGCGTCATGTTCTTCATGGCCTTCTACTGGCAGATCGTGCGCGGCTACTCCCCGCTCCAGTCGGGCGCGCTGGTGCTGCCGTTCGCGGCGGCACAGCTGCTGTTCTCCCCGCGCAGCGCCGCCCTGGTCGACAAGTACGGCGCCCGCGCCGTCGGCACGGTCGCGATGGCCGTGATCACGGTGGTCCTGGCCGCCTACATCTTCGTCCAGGTCGACACCCCGATCTGGATCCTGCTGGTGCTCGGGTTCGTCCAGGGCGCCGCGATGGCCAACATCATGCCGCCCGCGACCACGGCGGTCATGAACGCGCTGCCTCGTGAGAAGGCCGGCGTCGGCTCCTCGATGAGCAACGTGTTCCGCCAGGTCGGCTCCTGCCTCGGCATCGCCGTGCTGGGCGCGATCCTGTCGGCCAGCTTCCGCAGCGACATGGAGGGCCCCGCCTCCGCGCTGCCCGGCGAGGTCGGCCACGCCGTCCGTGAGTCGATCGCCGGCGCCGCCGGGGTCGCCGAGGCCCTCGGGCCGCAGGGCGCCACGCTGCTGCGCACCGCCAACGAGGCGTTCGTCACGGGCGTCCACTGGGCGTCCGGAGCCGCCGCCCTGGCGACCCTGATCGGGGTCGTCGTGGTGGCGCGGTGGATGCCGGGCAAGTCGGCCCCCACCGTCGTCCCCGACCTGGTCAAAGCCGAATCGGCAGTGGGGTGACCCTTGAGCATGGAGTCCGCGGTGCGGGGGCGTCCCCGTAGCGAGCGTGCCGAGAAGGCGATCGTCGACGCCACGCTCGACATGATCGGCGAGGGCGTCACGGTGTCGGAGCTGTCGATCGAGGCGGTCGCGACCCGCGCCGGGGTCGGCAAGACCACGATCTACCGGCGCTGGTCGAACAAGGAAGACCTGGTCGTCGACTCCCTCGCCACGCTCCGGCTGCCGATGCCGGAGCCCGGCGGCACCGACGTGCGGGCCGACCTGATCATGTTCCTCGAAGTGATGCGGTCGGAGTCGGGCGAACTGCGCAACCGGTGTGTCACCAACATCGCGATGAACGAGGCCGATCGGTTCCCCGACCTCTACCGCCGGTTCCGTGAGCTCGTCATCGAGCCCCGCCGCGAGGCCTTCCGCCAGGTCCTGCGGCGCGGCGTCGCCGCCGGTGAGCTGCGCGCCGACCTCGACGTCGAGGTGGCCATGCTGATGCTGACCGGCGCGATGATCTCGCAGACCAAGATGTCAGGCCCGGCCCACCGTGTGCCCGAAGACCTGCCCACCCGCCTGGTCGACGAGGCACTGCGCGGATTCCGCCAGCGGTGACCCCGGGGCGGGCCCGGCCGTGTGCCGGGCCCGCCTTCCGCGTCACTCAGGAGGTCACCCGGAAGGTGGCGTCCTGGCGGTCGACGGCGCTCGACGACGCGTTGACCGGGTCGATGCGCAGCAGGTAGGCGTAGTGGCGCAGGTGGCGGTCCGGGAAGTTGTACGACCGGAACGACGACCAGTTGCCGTCGGCGAGCCCGGCCACACGGTAGAAGGTGGCGTCGGCGCGGAACGTCGCCGTCCCGTCGTTCGGGTCGAGGCGCATCACGTAGTCCCAGTGCCGCAGGAAGTTGCCCGGCCGGTTCACCGACTCGAACGACACCCCCGCCGAGTCGGCCAGACCGGGCACCATGCGCCACAGCTGGTCCTGGTGCGGGTCGAACGGATAGGGGTCGATGCGGCCGGCCAGGTTGGCGTGGCGGACGAAGTAGTCGGGGAAGTTGTACGACTTCAGCCGCACCCACGAGGGCAGCCCCCACCGGGAGACCAGCGCGTTGTACTCGGCGTCGCTGATCCCCGCGATCGAGCCGTGCTTGGAGTTCAGCGGCGGGGTGTAGTCACGCTGGTTCGCCGCGCTCCACGCGTTCGCGCCGATGTTCGACGACGTCCACAGGTAGTAGTCGTTGTTGACCGGGCTGAAGGAGTCGCCCCACAGCCGCCAGCCGCCCTCGTTGGTCTTCAGCAGCAGCGGCGCCTCGATGGCGTTGGCCTGGCGCAGGCCGCTCGTGTAGGTGGTGAAGGTGTTCGGCTGGCCGGTGGAGGAGCGCGCGCCGTACAGGAGCCCGTCGTTCAGGTTCTTGTAGTAGAGGTACGTCGTGGCGCCGTCGACCACGATGTCGCCGTCGAGCACGTTGAAGCTCGGGCTGAAGAAGGTCTGCTGCGCGCTGACCGATTGGAAGTCGGCGGTGTAGTTGACCGCGAAGACGTCCCGGCCTCCGGTGTTGTACGAGTAGACGATGCCGTACTGCCCCCGCGAGTTGTCGCGGAAGACGGTCGGGGCCCAGGTGTGGCTGCCGGTGGTGTGCATGCGCAGGCGGCGGTAGCCGGTGAAGTTGGTCAGGTTGACCGAGTCCCAGACGTGCAGGTATTGGCTGACTGAACCGAAGTTGGTGCCCTTGAGGTCGGTGGCGATCACGACGAAGGTGCCGTCGGTCTTGCGGAAGACCTGGGGGTCGCGCAGGCCGAGCTGGCCCGCGGTGGGGGTGACGACGGGGTTGTTCTGGTTGAGGGGCGACCAGTTCAGGCCGTCCCGGCTGACCGCCAGGTGCAGGCCGTAGTCCGAGGCCGACTGGTTGGGGGTCTCGGTGAAGTAGGCGAAGACGTAGGCGGTGTTGGCCGCCCATGCGGGGCGGGAGAATCCCGCCACACCTGCGGTCGTCAGTGCGGCCGTCGTGAGGGTGGCCTTGCCGAACTGCCTGCGGCTGAGGGTCACGGGGAGCGTCCTTTCCGCCGGCCGTCACCGGATGGGGAAAGCCGGGCGCCTTGAGGGGTTCAGGGCAGAGAACACGTGCTCCCATGAGGCGTGAAAGCGGCCTGCGCGGCGGGCGGATCCCCGTGCCGTGATCGCGGTTCCCGGAGACGGTCGATGGCGTGACCAGGACGGGCACTGTGCCGAGGAGCGACGGTCAGGATCGCGGCCGGGAGCGGGCCGGTTTCCTGGGAGGAGCCGGAATCAGTGGATGGGGGGCCTGGGTCGGCCCGTGCGCGGCCGTCGTCGGTGAGCGGTGGAAGATCTGGTCGGAGGGGTCATCCATCGCCCTACAGCCAGGTCGAGCCGAGGTGTTATCGCTAACATTTCATGGCGGAACTCCTTCGGGGGCGTAATCGACGACTACATCCGACGCCTCATCCGCCGTCAACAAGCCGACGATTCGATCTGGCGGCTGGGGGAACTTCTAGCTGGACATTCGCCGGGTGAGGGCGGTGATCCGTGGCCCGCGCACCCTGAAAATTTCACGGAAACCACCAGCGGTGAGCCTGCCCTCGAACGCCCGGTGGGCGGCCTGCTCAGCTCGCGTGCCGCCCGCAGGGCCGGGCCGGGTTGGTCGTGGCTGGTCATCTCGGCGGGCGTCCTTCTCGCGGGCGTTGGGCACGGCCGGGCATGGTCGCCGCCGGGCACATCAGGCGGGAGCCCTCGCGGGTCGACGGGTCAGCCTTCGACGGCGGGCGGCACGCGCGATGCCGTGACGGGTTCGAGGAGTCGCCTCACGCGGTCCCTGCTTCGGCGCGTTCTTCGCCGAGGCCGGCGCCTACGCCGAAGGTCCGACGTTTCTGATGAGAGGGAACGTCGTCGGCGACACCGCCGCCTGAGCCGAGCGATACGGCCTGGGATCAGGGGCGGGGGCCGGCGCCCAGGACGTCGCCGAGGTCGTCGACCGGTAGGCCCCTGCCCGTTTTCGCCTTCGGGGCGGTGACGGTCATCGGCTTCTCCCAGTCGCGGAACTGGGTGGCGTAGTAGGCCCGGAAGATCCGGTCGTGGCCGAAGCCCTTCACCTCGGGATGCGGGTGGGCGTAGAAGCGCCAGCCGACCCGGTAGGGCCAGCCCCGGTCGTCGTACATGTACGTCCACGTCACCACGGACGAACCGACCGCCGCCGTGCCCGCGGCCTCGCGGAGGCTCGGGGAGACGCGGGCGAGTTCGGCGAACGTGATGTCGCCCGACAGGGAGTAGATCCGGTGCTTCCGGCCGGTGGTGCGATCCTTCGTCCAGGAGGAGACGCTCTTGCGGTGCTTGCCGGACAGCAGCTTGCGCAGGGTGGCCGGTTCCAGCACGTTCACGAA
The DNA here is from genome assembly GCF_001570545.1 of Herbidospora mongoliensis. Taxonomy (GTDB): domain Bacteria; phylum Actinomycetota; class Actinomycetes; order Streptosporangiales; family Streptosporangiaceae; genus Herbidospora; species Herbidospora mongoliensis. The sequence continues at coordinate 496,474 of NZ_BBXD01000012.1, forward strand.
CTGGTCGCCGATCAGGGCCGCCGCACCGCTCGCCCGGCCGGTCCGCAGCCACGCCTTCGTCTTCGGCGCCAGCTGGTAGTGCCAGCCGCCCACGCTGACCGTGCGCATCGGTCCTTCGGCGCGCAGCACCCCGGCGAAGTAGGCGTCCTCGGGCGCCGCCTCCTCCATCATGAACCGGGTGCCGATCTTCATCTTCTTGGTCTCTTCCGAGGCGGCGACGCCGCTCCCGCCCAGCTTGACCCTGCCGGTGCCGCTCAGGTTCATGGCGGCCCGGTGGGTGATCCACTGGCCCGTGTCCAGCCGCGTCGTCCGCGCCAGCGTCGTGGCGACGTTGCCGTAGAACTCGGTCGTCGCCCCGGCGCCCCGGGCGAGCAGGGCCCTGAGTGCGGCCATCGGGTCGGGCTCCGCCGTCTGCGCGTGGGCGGCGGCGGGAGTGGCGGCCACGATGGCCAGGGCGACGATGAGGGGGCGCATGCCGTCCAATCGGGGTCGAATCTGGTTCGATCTTGGATTGGGCGAATCTAGCGTGTTCGAGCACCGACTAGGACGGCATCTCCCGCCACTTGTTCGTGATCGGCAGGCGCCGGTCGCGGCCGAAGTTCTTGGGGCTGATCTTCGGGCCCGGCGGATACTGCCGGCGCTTGTACTCGGCGGTGTCGACCATCCTGATCACCCGCAGCACCAGTTCCGGGTCGTGCCCGGCGGCGATCAGGGCGTCGCGGCCCATGTCCTTCTCGACGTAGTCGTCGAGCAGCCGGTCGAGCACCTCGTACTCGGGGAGGGAGTCGGTGTCCTTCTGGTCGGGGCGCAGTTCGGCGCTGGGCTCCTTGGTGATGGAGTTGTCCGGGATCGGGGGCGGGTCTGACTGGGTGTTGCGCCACCGCGACAGCTCCCAGACCAGGGTCTTCGGCACGTCCTTGATCGGCGCGTAGCCGCCCGCCGAGTCGCCGTAGAGGGTCGAGTAGCCCGCCGCCAGCTCGCTCTTGTTGCCGGTGGTGAGCACCAGGTGGCCGTGCTGGTTCGACAGCGACATCAGGAGCATGCCGCGTACGCGGGCCTGGAGGTTCTCGGCCGCCAGCCCGGTCAGCTCGACCTCCTTCTCGAACGCGGCCACCACGTCGGCGATCGGCACGATCCGGGAGTGGATGCCCTGGCGGCGGACCAGGTCTTCGGCGTCGGCGATCGAGTGGTCGGAGCTGTAGCGCGAGGGCATCAGCACGACGTGGACCCGGTCGGGGCCGATGGCGTCGGCGGCGATCGTGGCGGTCAGGGCCGAGTCGATGCCGCCCGACAGGCCCAGGATGACCGAGCGGAAGCCGTTCTTCTCCACGTAGTCGCGCACCCCGAGCACGAGGGCGCCGTAGACCTCGGCGGCGTCGTCGAGGCGTTCGGCGATCACCGAGGGCCGCGGGTCGAACGTGACCGGCTCCTCCGACAGGATCAGCCGCTCGACCGTGATCGAGGTGCCGTCGCCGGCGTCGTACACGACCTCGCCCGGTTCACCGGAACCCAGCGGCAGGTCGAGGTCGGCGAAGAGGAGTTCCTCGGTGAACTGGGCCGCGCGGGCCAGGAGCGTTCCGTCGGCGCCGACCACCAGGGAGTCGCCGTCGAAGACCAGTTCGTCCTGCCCGCCGACCTGGTTGGCGTAGGCGAGGGCGCAGCCCGCCTCGACGGCCCGCCGTGCGCACAGGTCGCGCCGCACGTCGTCTTTCTCCCGCTCGTACGGCGAGGCGTTCGGCACCACCAGAAGACCCGCGCCGGCCGCTCCGGCCACCGACACCGGGCCGCCCTCCTGCCACAGGTCCTCGCAGATCGCGACGGCCACGTCGACGCCGTGGAGGCGGAAGACCGGCAGCCGGTCGCCGCGCACGAAGTAGCGGTATTCGTCGAAGACGCCGTAGTTGGGCAGGTGGTGCTTGGCGGTGCGGGCGACCACCCGGCCCTGGTAGAGCACGGCGGCGGCGTCGAGGGGGGCGCCCTTGGGCTGGCCCACCCGGGCCACCCGGTCGGCCCGGTCGACGTAGCCGACGACCACGGGAAGATCGCCGTATCCGGCCTCGGCGAGGCGGCGGGCCGAGACAGAAAGGGCCTCGATCGACGCGTCGACGAACGAGGCGCGCAGGACCAGGTCCTCGACCGGATAGCCGGTCAGGAACATCTCCGTGAAGAGCACCAGGTGGGCGCCGCCCGCGTGGGCCCTGCCGGTCCATTCGACGATCCGGTCGGCGTTTCCGGCGAGGTCGCCGACGACGGGGTTGGTCTGGGCGAGTGCGATGCGGAGTTGAGCCACGAGACCAGCCTACGGTGACGCCCCGGTTTTCATCAATGTGACGATAAGCACCTAGGTTCCGGGGCTGACGAGTCCCGACTCGTAGGCCAGCACGACCAGCTGGGCGCGGTCGATCAGGTCGAGCCGCTTCAGCAGCCCGGCGACCTCGGCGGCCACCTCGGACTCCTCGACGGCCAGCGTGACGGCGATCTGGCGGTTGGTGAAGCCCCGGGCGATGAGCCGGACGAGATCGACTTCCGTGTCCGACAGACCGCCGGGCGCGGCGGGGTTCTGGCGGCCCGCGAAGGCGGCGATGAGGTGGGTCGTCACGGCCGGGTCGATCAGCGCGTCGCCCGCCACGGCGGCCCGGACCGCTGCGATGAGCTGCTCGGGGGCGGAGGTCTTCAGGACGAAGCCGCTGACCCCGGCGCGCAGCGCGGAGTAGAGGTTCTCGTCGGTGCCGAAGGTGGTCATCATGATCACCTTCGGCGGATCGTTCCCGGCCAGGATCCGGCGCGCCGCCGCCAGGCCGTCGAGGCGCGGCATCTGGATGTCCATCAGCACGACGTCGGGCCGGGTCAGCTGGACCTGCTGGATCGCCTGCTCGCCGTTCTCGGCCTCGGCCACCATCTCCAGGCCGGGCTCGCTGTCCAGAACCACTTTCAGTCCGGTGCGCACCAGGGCCTGGTCGTCCGCCACCACCACCCGGAGCACACCCGTCGCCGGACGCGCCACGACCGGGGCCGCGGGGGCCGGCCCGTCGAGGTGGGCGGCCTGCCCGAGGATGTCCTGCTCCAGCCGCTGGAGCGTCGGCCCCAGGTCGAGCCCGAGGTCGTCGCGGAGCACGTCGCGGGCTCGCCGGAGCGCGCCGAGCGCGTCGGCCTGCCGCCCGACCCGGTAGAGGGCCACCGCGAGCAGCCGCCAGGACTCCTCGCGCAGCGGGTGGGCCGAGGCGTGCGCCTCCAGATCGGGGATGAGCGCGGCGCTGCGGCCCAGCCGGACGGCCGCGTCGGCCCGCCGCTCGATCGCGATCAGCCGCAGGTCGCCGAGCCGCTGAGCCTCGGCCTGGGCCCAGGCCAGGTCGCCGAACTCGGCCAGCGCCGGGCCCCGCCACAGCGCCAGCGCGGTGTCGAGCCGGGTGAGCGTGGCCTCCAGGTCACCGGCGTCGTCGCGCTTCACCAGGTGTTCGAAGTGCCAGACGTCGACGTCGGCGAGGTCGGCGCGCAGCGCGTATCCGGGCGGTGCGGAGACCAGCACCCCGGCCTCCTCACGGGGCGCCCGGCCGGGCTCCAGGGCCCGGCGCAGCCGCGACACGTAGCCCTGGATCGTCGACAGGGCCTGGACCGGTGGCCGCCCCGGCCACAGCTCGTCGATCAGGGTGCTGACGGGGATCGCCCGCCCGCCCGCCACCAGCAGTCTGGCCAATACGGCCTGCTGCCGCTGGCCCCCCAGATCGAGTGGCCGCCCGTCGGAAACAGCCTGGAACGGCCCCAGGGCCCGAAGTATCACCATGGTGGTGGTAAGCGTAGAGCAACGTCACATGGTGCCGGTCAAGGGAAGCCGGGCCGTGACGACCGTGCCGCCCGTGTCGGGCGCCGTGATCGCGCACGACCCGCCGAGCTCGGCGGCCCGTTCCCGCATCGACGAGGTGCCCACCCCGGCTCTGCGCACCTCGGGCAGCCCGATCCCGTCATCGGCGATCCGGACCGTCAGCAGGCCGTCGTCGAGCGTCAGCAAGATCGATACCCGTCTGGCATGGGCGTGCTTGCGCACGTTGGTGAGCGCCTCCTGCGCGATCCGGTACGCCGCCACCTCCACCGCCGCCGGGAGGTCGGCCGCGGGGCCGTCGACGGAAATGTGGGTGCCGGGGTCGAGGGTCTCGGTGGCCAGCGTCCGGATCGCCTCGATCAGGCCGAGGTCGTCGAGCGCGGGCGGGCGCAGGCCGTAGACGAGTTCGCGGATGTCCCCGGCCACCGCGTCCATGCCCGTCCGCAGGTCGCGCAGCAGGTGGTCGGCGGTCCCGGGGGAGCCCTTGATGGTGAGCCTGGCCATGTTGAGCGTCATCGCCATCGCGCCCAGCGTCTGGCCGAGCCCGTCGTGCAGGTCGCGGCGCAGCCGCCGGCGCTCCTCCTCGCGGGCGGCCAGGATGCGTTCCCGGGAACGCTGCAGGTCACTGGCCATCCGGACGGCGTGCGCGACGTCGGCGACATACGGGAGCAAGGCGGCGATCACGCGTTCGTCGTGGGCGGCGCCGAACCTCCTGCTGCCGGGCCGGCCCAGGAGCAGGCGGCCGACCGGTTCGCCGTGCCAGACCAGCGGGTGCTCCTTGGGGCCGTCGCCGACCTGGCCCGAGGAGACGTGCAGGCCGTTGACGACCTCGACCGCGACGCCGTCGACCGCCAGGCCGTCGCGGACCACGTCGACCACGGCAGCCAGCGCCTCCGACGGGTCGGCGTTGCGTACCTCCTCCACCAGCCGGGCGGTCAGCATCCGGGGATCGCCGACGGGACCGTAGAGGAGCCGGTCCATGCCCCGTTGCAGCAGGCGGCGCAGCGGCTGATAGAAGACGCCGGCGAAGAGCGCGGCGGCCAGACCGGCGACGATGTCGTACTCCGACATGAGCAGGCTGAAGACGGCCCCGGTGCCGAAGTAGACGGCGCTGACCCCGGCGATCGTCCCGGCCACGACGACGGTCCGGCTGAGCACGTTGTCGATGCCGAACAGGCCGTGCCGCAGCACCGAGAACATGATCGACACCGGGATGAGGGCGGTCCAGACCGTGAGGAACGGCCAGTGGCCCGGATTGTCGATCACCAGGAGGACGACGTAGACCGCGAAGGTCAGGGCCGGCCAGGCGACGGCCCTGCGGACCTCCGGGTCGGCCCCGCGTATCCGCACCACCATCGAGACCAGCGCCAGCACGATGCACGCCAGCACGGCGTAGAAGAGCACCTGGTTCAGCGGCGGGTAGAGCCCCTGCGGGACGAACTCCAGCGGGTTCGGGACGACGACGGACCCCGGCGGGAGCGGCCCCTCGGGGACCGGTTCGCCGACCCACAGCAGCGCCCGGGTCACGAAGATCACCCCGGCGACGACCGCGAACACGCTCCAGCCCCGGGAGGGCCGCCGGCCGCCGATGGCGAACAGCGGCACCCAGATCGCCAGGAAGCCGTCGGCCAGCGCCCACGACGCGACGGTCACGATCCGGAAGACGCCCGCCGCCGCCAGGTCGCCGTCGACCGCGGCCCGTGTCGTCAGCGCCAGGAACAGCACGGTCAATCCCGCGAGCAGCCCGCCGACGATCATCAACCGGCCGATCATCAGCCGGGGCCGCCGGGCCGCGATGTAGGCGCCCACGGCCGGGAACGTCGCCCCCGCCGTGTAGTGGGGGGTCGTGCTGAGGGACTCCCGGACGTTCGGGGGAAGCTGGAAGTGGATCCACACGGCCGCGCCGACGACGACGACGGAGACCGCGCCGACGACGGCCGCGATCACCAGTGCCTGGCCCGAACCTCTGTCCTCCATTTCGGGCAGGATATTGAGGAATTATGACTATTGGGTCTTGGTCCTGTGCCGGATCGCCGGGGCGAGAATGATCTGTCCGATCGCGGCCACCAGCCCCAATGCGCCTGTGGTCAACCAGAGCGCCTCATGTCCGATTTCCAGCAGTCGCGTGCCGAGCATCGGGGTGACCGCCGCGCCGACCGACCACGAGAGACCGTAGAGCCCGTTGTACCGTCCCCGCAGATGCGGCGGCGCGAGCGCGGACGTGATCGCCAGGGGCATCCCGGCGGTGAGGATCTCCCCGCAGGTCCAGACGACGATGGCCAGGGCGTATTCGAGGGTCGTGGTGGCGAACGCCTGCAACCCGAACCCCACGCCCACCACCGCGAACCCGGCCGCCAGCACCAGGCTCGGGCTGAACCTGACCAGCCAGGCCGTGGTGATCGGCTGCACCAGGATGATCAGCAGCCCGTTGACCGCGATGGCCGTGCCGTAAGCCTCCGGCGACAGCCCCCGCTGGGTCATCGCGATCGCCATCGTCTGGAACGCCTGCAGGTAGGTGCACGTGTACGCGAGGTTCATCAGCACGAACGCGACCATGGTCCGGTCGCGCAGCACGTCGCGGTAGCCGCCCGGCAGCCGTTCCGCCGCGGGCGGCCGGGTCTCCGGGATCAGCCGCCAGACCAGATAAGCGAAGATCAGGCAACTGGCCGCGTCCACCCAGAACAGCAGCAGGAACCCGCTCGACGCCAGCCTGCCGCCGGCCACCATGGCGATCGAGAACCCCAGGTTGATCGCCCAGAAGAGCAGCCCGAACGCCCGCGGCCGGTCCTCCGGCGACACCACGTCGGCCAGCAGAGCCTGAGAAGCCGGTCTGTACGTGTCCACGACCAGCCCCAGCACGAACATGCCGGCCGCGATGGCGGTCAGGTCCCAGGCGTACCCGAGGAAGATCATGGTCGCCGCGGTCGCCGTCATCCCGCCCGCGAGGGTCGCCCTGCGCCCGACCCGGTCGGCCAGGAACCCCGCGATCGGCTGCGACAGCAGCGACCCGCATCCCCAGAGCGTGAGGATGACCCCGGTCGTCGCGACCGAGACGCCCCGCGACTGGGTCAGGTAGATGCCCATGAGCGGCTGGGCCATCGTGCCGAGCTTGTTGATGGCGGTACCGGAGAAGAGCACCCAGAACTCTCGGGGCAGCCCGCCGACACGGGTGTGGACGAAGGCACGGACGGGGGAGCGTTCGACGGGGGGCGCGGTCATGGGGACAAGCCTCGTGAGCTGGTACGGGATGAAGCGAACCTTTTAGCCCGTGCTAAAACATGGCCTGAAGTCGGTAAATATCGTCGCGGGGAGACGAGGTTCACACGTGGCTGTCGAGTGGTCGTTCACGCCGGGGGACGTGGCGCGGTTGCGGTTCGCCTTCTCGCCCATGTGGGAGGTCGTCGCCAGCCTCCGCGCCCTCCAGGGGGCCGCGCTGCACACCCCGCAGGTGCCGTGGCTGCGGGCGGTGCGCGACCGGCTCACCGCGCTGGGGCTGGGCGACCTGACCGGGCTGGTGCCGGCCGCCGGATACGTGCCCGACTTCCTCACCCCCACGCCCGACACCCACCAGCCCGACTTCGCCGCCGAACTCGCGCTGGTCCGGGCCACGGAACCCCGTGTCGCGCGGGCCGAGGTGGCCCGATCCGCGCCCCGGCGCGCGGGGATGGCCGCGCGCTTCGCGGACGACCCGGCGGGGGCCCTCGCCTGGACGGGGGACGCGCTGGAGTCGTACTGGAACCTGATCTTCGCGGAGTTCTGGCCGAAGGTGCGCGGGGTGCTGGAGGCCGACGTGCTCTACCGGTCGCGGCGGCTGACCGAGGGCGGCGTGCGCGACCTGTTCGCCGCGCTGCACCCGTCGGTGACCTGGCACGGCGACCGGCTGATCGCCGACAAGGGGTGCATCCACTGGGGTGAACTGGGCGGCGCGGGGCTGGTGCTGCTGCCCAGCGTGTTCCAGCCCCTCGACCGCGTCTCGGTCATGCACGAGCCCTACCAGCCGATGCTGATCTATCCGGCCCGGGGGATGGGGAACCTGTGGGCGCGGAGCCCCGAGGAGGTCCCCGGCGCGCTGTCGGCCCTGATCGGGCGGACCCGGGCGCGCATTCTGACCGCGCTGGAGAGCCCGGCGTCGACGTCGGGGCTGGCCCGCGTCATGGAGCTGACGCCGGGCGCGGTCTCGCAGCACCTGACCGTGCTGTCGGACGGCGGGCTGGTGTCCCGGCAGCGACTCGGCCGCGAGGTCCTCTACCGGCGTACCGCCATCGGCGACGCGTTGGTGGGCGAGCCTTAGAGAGGGAGCCTCGCGGTGATCGTGGTGCCTTCGCCGGAGGTGTCGATCTCGCACACTCCGCCCAGTTCGGCGGCGCGTTCGCGCATGGAGGACAGGCCCACCCCCGGCACCGCGTCGAGGGGCATGCCCTGGCCGTTGTCGCGGATCTCCAGGACCAGGTCGACGCCCCGGGTGATGGTGATCGCCGCGTGGGTCGCGGCGGCGTGGCGGTGGATGTTGGTGAGTGCCTCCTGGGCGATGCGGTAGGCCGCCACCTCGACCGCCGCCGGGAGGCCGGTCAGGTCGCCGTCGACCGTCAGGGCGTCGGGGCCGAGATCCTTGACGGCGCCGGCCAGGCCCAGGTCGTCGAGGGCGGGTGGGCGCAGGCCGTAGACGAGTTCGCGGATGTCGCCGGAGACGGCGTCCATGCCGCAGCGGAGGTCGGCCAGCAGGGTGTCGGTGATCTCGGGGCTGCCCTTGAGGTTCAGGCGGGCTGTGGTGATGCGCATCGCCATCGCGGTCAGGGTCTGGCCGAGGCCGTCGTGCAGGTCGCGGCGCAGGCGCCGGCGTTCCTCCTCGCGGGCGGTCAGGATGCGCTCGCGGGACTTCCGCAGCGCCGTGGTCAGGCGCATGGTGTGGGCGGCGTCGGCGATGTACGGGGTCAGGGCCGCGATCACCCGCTCGTCGTGGGCGGCGGGGAAGCGGCGGCGGTCCGGCGGGCCGATCAGGAGGGTGCCGACCGGTTCGCCGTGCCAGACCAGGTCGACCCGGCGGGCCACCACGGGCAGTTCGCCCCAGTCGGTGCGGGTGCCGTCGAGGTCGAGCGCCGCGCCGGTCACCGCCAGGCCCTCTCTGATCGTCTCCAGGGTGGCGAGCAGTCCGTGGACGGGGTCGGTCCGCTGGAGCCGCCGGCGCAGGCCGTCGGCGAGGGTGACCGGGTCGCCGCCGGTGCCGTAGAGGGCCCGGTCGGCGAGCCGGTGCAGGGCCCGTTTCATCGGGTGGAAGAACACGCCGGCGCCGAGGGCCGCGACCAGGCCGAAGTAGCGGTCGACCTCGGCCAGGAACAGGCTGGAGGCGGTGCCGGCCAGCACGTACACGGAGGCGAAGACGGTGACCATCCCGGCGCCCACCAGCGCGCGGGTGATCAGGGTGTCGATGCCGAACAGCCGGTAGCGCAGCACGGCCAGGGTGATCGCGGCCGGGATCAGCGGGATCGTGATCGCGGTGACCCACCACACCGAGTTGCCGATGATCCACGGCACGCTCAGGCAGGCGATGGCCAGCAGCGGCCACAGGATCTGCCGCCGTTCGTCGCCCTCGGCCCGCCGGAACCGGATCACCAGCGACGAGAACGCGATCACCAGCGAGACCGTGACGAGGTGCCGCAGGATCCCCTCGCTCCACGGCGCGTAGGGCGCGAACGCGGGGATCGCGAGAGATTTCGGTCCGATGATGTCGACGATCCAGTCGGCGGCCAGCACGGCGGCCGCGAAGCCGCCCGCCCAGCACCACTTCCGCGACAGGAGCGCCCCGGTCGGGTAGAGCATCGGCAGCAGCACGCCCAGCGCGTAGGTCGTCAGGTTCCACACGCCGTGGGAGAGGACCGCGAGCGGCGTGGTCAGGGTGTCGCGGTCGAGCAGCAGCGCCAGGTCCATCGAGACGATGTTGGCCGCCGCGCCGAGCCCGCCCAGCGTCAGCAGCCAGCCGATCACCAGCTTCGGCCGCCGCTGGACCAGCAGCGCCCCGAAGACCGGGAAGGCGACGCCCATGACGTCTTCCGGCGTGACCGGCAGCGGCCACTCGAGCTCGGGCAGCCGGGAGCTGATCACCAGGTCGGCGACGACCAGGAGGATCGCCGCCCCCGCGATCCCCACGGCCAGGCCCCGCGCCGCCCGATCGGGCACCCGCATCCATTTCGGCCGGGTCTCCACCTCGTGAGAGGCAACGGTCATCAGGCCCCCGCCTTCGTCTCGTTCCCGTGCGTCTCTGAGACGGGGCCCGGTGAGGGAAAGTTCAGCAGATCTCCGGCATTTCGGGTGACGGTTTGTCAGAAGGAGTGGTGATGGTCCGCACCTTGGGAGGAGGCGTGCCGTAGAGGCGTTCGCCGAACCGCTGGGTCGCGCCCGGCCGTAGCCGGACCCCGGTGACGGTGGCCTGGCCGCCGAAGACGTCAGAAACCCTCATCGTGTACGGCCCTGGCCCCGGCCCCGGCGGGAACAGCCAGTAGTTGTCGGGCCCCCGGCGCAGATCCCGCCAGTGGGCTCCGCTCCTGACCCGCACGTGCTTCAGCCGGTTGCCGTGGTCGAGCACCTGCACCGCGCCCCAGTGGGCGGTCGAGCCGGGCTTCACCCGGAACGCCAGCCGCCGCCCCGGCTCCGGGTCGCGGACCTGCCGGTAGGTGATCGCGGCGCTGCCGTCGCTCTTGTGGGCGATGCTGACGAACGCCTCCGCCGACAGGTCGAGATCGCCGGGACCGCAGGCCGGGCAGCGGTCGACGACCAGCACCCGGACCGTCCCGGTCGGCCCCGTCACGTCGAGATAGCCGCCGCAGGCGGCCGACCCGGCGTATTCGGCCGTCGACACCGAGGCGAACAGCATGGGATGGCCCGGCAGCGAGCAGTTCCCCGGCGCCTTCGCCTCGTAGAAGTAGGCCCGCCCTCGCTGGGGGCCCGGGGAGGCGCAGACGGGATCGGTCAGCCGGACGAACACCGCCGCCGCGACCAGCGCCCCGACGGCGAACCCCACTCCGCGGCGCCGCCGGCGCCTCGCGTGTCTCATGTCGGATACATAGAGACACGGAGCGATTACGTTACGTAGATCTTCACTGGTAGCGCGGGGACTCCAGCAGCCATTCGAGGTAGGCCCTCGGCACTCCGAACAGACTTGAGGCCACCTTCTCGACCTCGTCGGGGACCCCGAGTTCCGCGTACGCCTCCGGCAGCGCCTTCGCCGCGTCGGTCAGATCCTCGGCCCGCTCGACGATCCGGTCGGCCACCCACTCGGCCGGGGCGGGCACCCCGATGCGCGACGCCGCCACCCGCAGGTAGTTGTGCGGGTCGCCGCGCTCCTTGCCGAGCGAGGCCACGTCGTTGCACCAGGCCGTGACGTCGACCACGGCGTCGAGGAGCGTCCGCCACGGGGGCGTGGCGTGCAGCCGCCCGGGGACCTCGATCCGCAGGCACCCCTCGATGATCTCGGCCCCGGCCCCCGCGAAGACGTCCCGCCGCAGCGCCGGATACTCCCCGGCCGACGGCACCCGGCCGATCGACCGGTTCACCGCCTGCATCCGGCAGGCCTGCGCCTGCGCCTCCATCCGCGCCGTGAACCGCTGCTCCCAGGCCGGCGACATGTCGGGCGCCGTCACCCGCCACAGGTCGGCGAACGCCGCCACCAGCGGCTCCTCGGTCCGGTGACCGGCGTGGGCGGCGTCCCGCAGGCGGCCCTGCATCAGGTCGAGCACGGTGGTGTCCCGGCTGCCGCTGCCCTCGTCGCACCAGTCGTCGTAGGCCAGTTGCCAGGTGACCCACCGGGCGAGCAGCTCGTTGCCCGGCAGCACCCTGGCGGCCAGACGCTCGGGGCGGGCGGCGATCGAGAGGCCGTACAGACCGGCCCAGGCCCCCAGCGCGCGCGTGTCGCACTCGACCGGCTCTCCGGCGGTCGGCGGCAGAGCGTAGACGAGCGGGGCCAGAACGGCAGCAGCCGAAGGTATGCGCAGCTCAGGGGTCATGTGATGACACGCTAGGTGAGCATTCACCGGGTGTCCCGCAGGCGCGACGGGGAGTCCTCACGGCAGGTGCGTAACGTATGTGAAACACACAAGGGGCACACTGGTAGATGCCCAGACCTGGAACTTTCGTGAGGTAGTCGCCTTGGACCGCCAGCAGGAATTCGTTCTCCGCACACTTGAAGAGCGCGACATCCGGTTCATCCGGCTCTGGTTCACCGACGTCCTGGGCTTCCTGAAGTCCGTGGCCATCGCGCCGGCCGAACTCGAGGGCGCCTTCGCCGAGGGAATCGGCTTCGACGGCTCCGCCATCGAAGGATTCTCCCGGGTGTACGAGTCGGACATGCTCGCCAAGCCCGACCCGTCGACCTTCCAGATCCTGCCGTGGCGCAGCGAGACCCCCGGGGCGGCGAGGATGTTCTGCGACATCCTGATGCCCGACGGATCTCCGTCCCACGCCGACCCCCGCTGGGTGCTGAAGCGGACCCTGGCGCGCGCCGCCGACATGGGGTTCACCTTCTACACCCACCCCGAGGTGGAGTTCTTCCTCCTCCGCAACCGTCCCGAGCGCGGCGTCAAGCCCGAGCCGATCGACGACGGCGGCTACTTCGACCACACCCCGCACAGCGCCGGCCACGACTTCCGCCGCAACGCGATCATGATGCTCGAGGCGATGGGGATCTCGGTCGAGTTCAGCCACCACGAGGGCGCTCCGGGGCAGCAGGAGATAGACCTCCGGTATGCCGACGCCCTGTCGACGGCCGACAACATCATGACGTTCCGTCTCGTGATGAAGGAGGTGGCGCTCGAACAGGGCGTCTGGGCCTCCTTCATGCCGAAGCCCTTCACCGAATACCCCGGGTCGGGGATGCACACCCACATGTCCCTGTTCGAGGGGGACAGGAACGCCTTCTACGAGCCCGGGTCGGACTACCAGCTCTCCAAGGTGGGCCGCTCCTTCATCGGTGGCCTCCTCAAGCACGCGGCCGAGATCACGGCGGTGTGTAACCAGTGGGTGAACTCTTACAAGCGGTTGTGGGGCGACACCGAGGCCATCGCCGGCGCGGGTGGCGAGGCTCCCTCGTACATCTGCTGGGGGCACAACAACCGGTCGGCGCTGGTCCGGGTGCCGATGTACAAGCCGCACAAGGGCGGGTCGACGCGGATCGAGTTCCGGTCCCTGGATTCGGCGTGCAACCCCTACCTGGCTTACGCGATGATCCTCGCCGCGGGGCTCAAGGGGATCGAAGAGGGGTACGACATCCCGGCAGGGGCCGAGGATGACGTGTGGGCACTCACCTCTGGGGAGCGGCGGGCGCTGGGGATCCACCCGCTGCCGCAGTCGCTCGACGAGGCGATCGTGGCCATGGAGCACAGCGAACTCGCGGCGGAGACCCTCGGGGAGCACGTGTTCGACTACTTCCTGCGGAACAAGCGGTCGGAGTGGCGTGAGTACCGCCGCCAGGTGACCGAGTTCGAGCTGGGACGCTACCTGCCGGTCCTGTAAAGCCAGGTCAGAGCGTAGGGCGGGACAACGATGAGTTGTTCCGCCCTGCGCTCTTTTAAGAGCTCTGGGCCGTCGGGCTGGGATTCGGCAGCCTCATGGCCCTTGTCCACAGCCCGCTGGGCATGAGGTGGGTGTAGACCCTGAGCGTGAACCCTGGATCAGTGTGGCCGAGGTGCCTCGGCGCATGCATGCCGTGCTCGCGCGCGGCCTGATGCCCTCTTACCCTTCCCCGACTCCGGGATGACGTCGGCGGCCACGAGAGCGGGTTTCCAGGCGTAAATGTGGAAGTCGCTCCTTCTCACCGGGCCATTGCCCGTGCGGGAGAAGAGCAACAGCTCTCAAAATGATCACACTAGGTGATCGCCAATCTAGCGAAGTACTACTAGGGAAATCCCGGATGCGGTACCTGGGGCGGGCAAGGTTTGTTCGTGATGCAGTGGTGTTGCACTGCGGCGAAGGCCGCTGGACGAGAAGGCATGTTTCTGACGCTGCGTCGTTCTGGCTGGGGATTTCCCGTGATGAATGCTGGCCTGCTCGGCTAGAAAGCTTACGAGCGGAGATGAATCCGCATGTCGACCTCCAACATGTGCCTATCGGAGACGGAATTCCACGTGCAGGAAGGCGGAGGACATGATGGAACGACGGTTCTTTTTGGAAGAGAAAGAACTTCACCAAGGTCAAGTGCATTCGGACGTCGCCAAAGTGCAGAAGTACCTGACTAGAGAGCCTTAATGGCTGAGGTTATGAGAGGTGGGGGTCCAGGCCGGTCTTGGCGATGAACCCGCTGAGGATGCGGCGGCGGTATTGCATGCGTTTGAGCCGGCTCTTCACCAGCGCGAGGAGTTGGTCCTGGTTGCGGGTGGCCAGGTTGGCCAGGGATTTCTTCATGTGGGCCCAGACCGCTTCGACGGGGTTGAACTCCGGCGCGTAGGCGGGCAGGTAGAAGACCGTCAGCCACGGGCGGGCCGCGATCAGCTCGCGCATCCGTGCTGAGTGGTGGGTGTTGAGGTTGTCCCACACCACCACCAGTGGCGCGCCGAGTTGTTGATGCGCCGCGTCGAACAGGGCCGCGTAGTCGGCGGCTGCGAACCCTTTCGGCTCCCCTTTGCGTCCGCGATAGGGGCGGGTGCGGTAGATCAGCCTGGCTCCAGCGGCCGGGTCAGCCGGTTTGACCGCAACCAGCGCGGCGATGGAGATCCGGCCGCCGCCTTTGGCGGTCACCGCCACCACCGGGGTGATCCCGCGTCGTCCCCAGGTCCGGCCCTTGGGTGATCTCAAGGTCTGGGCCGCCTCGTCTTCGAAGCAGAGCCAGGC
>NZ_BBXD01000013.1 GCF_001570545.1 Herbidospora mongoliensis
GGGTCGGGGTCGGGGTGGGGTTGGAGCCGCCGGTGAAGTTCACGTCGCTGCAGAAGTAGTAGGACTGGTCCATGTGGCTGGCCTGCCAGACCGTGAACACGATGTGCCGGCCCGACCGGTTGGGGGCGTTGACCTCGACGGGAGTGGTCGCGCCTGTCGGCACCCGCCCGACCTGGCCGACCAGTTCGAGGTCGCTCCATCGAAGGGGTGTCGTCAGGGCGTTGAAGCCCTGCTTGGTGGCGTACACGCGGATGTAGTCCGCTCCGTGGATGGCCTGGTCGGTCATGTTCAGCGTGAAGCGCGTGGGCTTGTCGACGGTCTTCCAGGCGCCGAGGGTGTCCATCGCGTTGTAGCGGCCGCCGAAGGTCCGGCCGCCGCTGCAGAGCTGGCCGTCGGGGACGGCGCCCTGGTGGTTGCCCGCCACGCCCTCGCGGTAGAGGCCGTTCCAGTTCCACATGGCCTGGACGTCGTACTGCCAGGCCTGCCAGCACATCGGGTCCTGCTGGGCCATGGCGGGGTTCTGGAAGTCGCCGCCCCAGCGCTGCCAGCAACCGTAGTTGCGGGACGGCGGGTCGGTGACGGAGCCGTGCGCGTTCGCGGGCACGACCAGCGCGGTGGCGAGGAGTAACAGGGCGCCCAGGGCCATGAGCCAGGTCCGGGAGAGCGTGTGCACGGGCTCCTCCTAGGAGAGGTGTGGGGGGCGCCCAACGTCTCCTAACTCGTTGTCAGGGACAACGGTGATGCCCGGAACCGGCGATGCGACCTGTGGGTTCATAACGAACCCGCTGAACGGTTCAATGACCCTGGTCACACTTTGGCCGGTTCGCTAACCTGCCCCAGGTGACTGTCCAGAAGGAAGCCCCCACCCGTCAGGACGACAACGAACCCCGCCACTGGCTGTCGGTGCGTCCGCGCCTGGTCGTGGCGAGCGGGTTGATGCTGTTCCTGGAGTTGTCGCTCATTCGGTGGACGGGCTCCAATGTCGTCCACCTGAGCTACTTCACGAACTTCGTCCTGCTGGGGTCGTTCCTCGGCATCGGGCTCGGGTTCCTTCGGGTGGGGCGGACCAAGCGGCAGCCCTACTATTCGCCGGTCCTGCTGGCGGTGCTCGTCCTGGTGGTCAGTTTCTTCCCGGTGCAGGTCAACCGGGAGGCGTCCGGGATCCTCTACTTCACCAGCCTGGAGACGACCGGGCCGCCCGCCTGGCTGATCCTGCCGGTCATCTTCGTGGTGGTCGCGCTGGTGCTGATGGGGCCGGCCGAGCTCGTCGGGCAGTGCTTCCCTGAGCTGCCCCGGCTCGAGGCCTACCGATGGGACCTCGTCGGGTCGCTCTGCGGGATCGGGCTGTTCACGCTGCTGTCGTTCCTGAGCGCGCCGCCGTTGGCGTGGGGGCTCGTGGTCGCGATCGGCTACTTCGTGGTGCTGCGGCCCCGGACGATCCTCACGGGGGTCGCGCTGGCGGTGCCGGCGCTGCTCGTCATTGGGGCGCTGGCCCTGGAGACGTTCTCGGCCGGGGCCCTCTGGTCGCCCTACTACAAGGTCACCACCAAGGCCTTCCAGACCCAGGGTGTGGACGTCCTGGACATCCAGGTCAACGGCATTCCGCACCAGCAGGCGATCCCGGCGGCCAAGCGGCTGGAGTGGGAGGCGCAGTACGGGATGCCGTACCAGCGGGCCGTCTCGGCGAGCAAGAGCCTCGACGACGTGCTGATCGTCGGCGCGGGCAGCGGCACCGACGTCGCGATCTCGCTGCTGAAGGGCGCCAAGCGCGTCGACGCCGTCGAGATCGACCCGAAGCTGCGGCAGCTCGGCGGGGAGTTCCACCCCGACAAGCCCTACTCCGACCCGCGCGTGACCACGCACATCAACGACGGCCGGGCGTTCCTGGAGCGGACCGACAAGAAGTACGACCTGATCCTCTTCGCGCTGCCCGACTCGCTGACCCTCGTCTCCGGGGCCAGCTCGCTGCGGCTGGAGAGCTACCTGTTCACCGAGCAGGCCATGCAGGCGGCGAAGGAGCACCTGAAGCCGGGTGGCGCCTTCTCGATGTACAACTACTACCGCGAGAACTGGCTGATCGACCGGCTCGCGCTGACCGCCGAGGCGGCGTTCGGGCACAAGCCGTGCGTCGACATGACCGGCTGGGGCGGGCAGGCCGTCATCACCGCCGGGCTCACCACGGCCGACCAGGCCTGTGGCGGCGAGTGGGCGGGCGCGGCGGCGAACACCCCGCCGCCGACCAGCGACGACCGGCCGTTCCTCTACCTCAGCACCTCGTCGGTCCCGTCGCTCTACCTCATCGCGCTGGCGCTGATCCTGCTGTTCAGCCTGCTGGCGGTGCGGGTGGTGGCGGGGCCGTTCCGGCAGATGCGGCCCTACGCCGACCTGTTCCTGCTCGGGGTCGGCTTCATGCTGCTGGAGACCAAGAGCATCACCGGCTTCGCGCTGCTGTTCGGCACCACCTGGGTGGTGAACGCGATCGTCTTCGCCGGCGTCCTGGTCGCGGTGCTCGCCGCGGTGGAGGTGACGCGCCGCTTCCGCACCCCGTCGATGCCGGTCATGTACGGAGTGATCGCGGTCGGCCTGGTCATCGGGTGGCTCGTGCCGAACTCGTGGCTGCTGTCGATGCCGCTGGCGCTGCGCATCCCCGTCGCGGTGGTCATCGCGTTCCTGCCGATCTTCGCGGCCAACGTGGTGTTCGCCAAGCGGTTCAGCGACACCTCCGACGGGACGACCGCCTTCGGCGCCAACCTGCTCGGCGCGATGGTCGGCGGCTGCCTCGAATACGCGGCCCTGGTGTTCGGCTACAACGCCCTGCTGATCGTGGCGGGCCTGCTGTACCTGGGGGCGTTCGTGCTGCTGCCGCGCACCTCCCGGGCGCTCGCGTGATCGACTTCTATCGCGAGAACGGATATGTGCTGGTCAAAGGCCTGCTGTCGAAAGACGAGGCAGCGGCCTACCGGGAGAAGACGCATGCGCTGATCTCCCGGTTACGGGCGGTCGACCCCACGTGGGCGGTCGCCAGGCAGCTGACCGATCAGCGCACGGAACTCCGCCACTGCCACGACGCGCAGTACTACGAGGCCGCGTTCACCCGCCTGCTGGTCGACCCCCGCTTCACCGGGGTGGCCGCCGAGATCGCAGGCTCCCCGAACGTCCAGCTGCACCACACGAAGATCTTCATCAAGCCGGCCGAGCGCGGCTCGCCGTTCCCGATGCACCAGGACGCCGCGCACTTCCCGCACACCCGCCACACGATGGCCGCCGCCATCTTCCACTTCGACGACGCTTCCGAAGACAAGGGTTGTGTACGTGTGGTGCCCGGCAGCCACCAGGACGGCCCGCTCCCCCACATCGAAGAGGGCGGCTGGCACCTGCCCCTCGACGCGTGGCCGCTGGCGTCGGCCGTCCCGGTCGAGGCGGAGGCCGGCGACGTGCTGTTCCTCAGCTACCTGCTGGTGCACGGCTCGGGGGTGAACACCTCCGGCGAGGACCGCACCACGTTCCTGGTGCAGTTCCGCGACCCGGAGGACGCCCCGGCCGACGACGTGCACCGGTCACTGGGTCAGGGCATGATGCTCCAGGGCTTCGCGCCGAACGTATAGGCGGATGGCGTAGCCGAGCTCCCGGTAGATCGGCCCCTTCTTGTAGTGGTAGCGCAGGATGAGCTGTTTGGCCTGGTCCTGCTCGGAGTCGAGGTCCGCGGGCTTGGGGTAGCTGCGGCTGACCGTCCAGACCCGGTCGCCGAGCCTGATCTCGTGGGCGGGTCTCTCGCGACCGGCCAGCGTGCCGGAGGCAGACCCCGTCTCCAGCAGCGCCACGTCCCGGAGGTTCGCGAACTCCGCCGGATACGCCTGCGCGACCAGCCGCCGGATCGACGGCAGGTAGACGACCGTGTCACCCGGCAGCGCCAGCCGGCCCATGAGCTCCGCGATGGCGGCCGGGTCGTCGCGCCGCGAGTCGAGCCGCCTGGTCTCCGCCTGGGCGGGCATCGCCGGGAGCATCGTCAACGCCATCAGCAACGCGGCGGCCGGGACGGCCAGCAGAGGGCGGGCCAGCCGGGCGATCCCGTCCACGGCCGAGCCGATCAGAAGGGCGAGCCCGATGACGGCGTACAGGACATAGCGCTCTTCGTAGTAAGGCTTGACCTGCGACAACAGCAACAGCAGCGCGGGTGGGACGACCGCCAGCGGCAGCGCCACCACCCGCAGCGGCCCGCCGCGCAGCGACCCCAGCACGGCCAGCACCACCGTGACCCCGGCGAACCCGCTCACCAGATCCCCGGCGTCCGCCCACGTCGGCGCGGTCAACCGGGCCACCTGCGCGCTCTGCGGATAAGCGACCAGGATGAGCGGCACAGCGGCGACCACAGCGGCGGTCGAGGCGATCGCCCAGCGACGCCAGTTGATCATCAGGCCCGGCACCGCGAACGCGACGAGCACGAGCAACGCGGTCAGGTTCAGGTAGGCCGCCACGGTCACCGCGACCGCGTACATGACCCAGGATCGCCGTACGAGCGCATACACCGCCCACGCCACGGCTGCACACACCAGAGCGGGGGAACGGCCCTCCTGGGCGTAATGGGACACGACGGGCAGCAACGCGTAAGCCGCACCGGCCGCCAGACCGCTGCCGCCCATCAGCCGGGCCGCCCCGGCGACGGCGAGCGCGGCCAGGCCGGTGGCGAGCACCGAGGGCAGCCGGATCAGCACCTCCGGGTCGCCGGGGAACTGCAGCACGGCGTGGACGATCAGGTAGTAGAGGCCGTGGACGGCGTCCACGTTTCCCAGAGTGGCGAACAGGTCGCCGAGCGGACGGCTGGCGATGGCGTAGGTGGTCGCCTCGTCCTGCCACATCGAGCCTCGGTCGAGGCCCCACATCCCCATGGCGACGGCCATGACGAACACGACAACCCGCGTCATGTCCCTGCAACTGCCCCGGACTTGGGCTGCAATCCGCGTACAGCGGACGGAAAGCGGAGTGATAGTGACACGAGTCACTCTGTAGATGTCCAAAGTAGGAAGTCCGGGCGCAAATCCGCAGATTCGTTCGTTTGATGATCCAGGAGCCCACCTGAGAGGTCGCGATGATGTGTCAGCATCAGCCCCAATGTCCGTCCCCTTACGCCTCCGACCGCGTCTCCGCCCATGTCGTGGTGGCCCACCCGGAACAGGGTTGGAGCCTGCTGTGCAACGGGGTCGTGCTGTTCGAGGACCTTGGCCTGCTACTCCCCGACGGAAGTGCCATGCGCTAGGCAGCCCAGAGACGACGGACCGTTCCGGTGACGGGCCCGGGAGCAGGGGAGTGTGTGCCGGTTCGTACGAGAATCGGCTTTCTGGGGAAGGCCGTCGCGCCGTGCCTGATCACGTAGTCGACCTCGGTGGTGAGCAGCGACGGCCACGCCATCAGGCCGAGGGTGGTGCGGATCTGCAAATCGGCGAAGGACGCGCCGAGGCAGCGCCGCGCGCCGACGCCGAACGGCAGGAACGCGTAGGGCGAGACCTTCGCATCGGTCCAGCGCTCGGGGCGGAAGGTCGCCGGGTCGGGGAACGAGCCCGGGTCGCGCTGTTCGAGCAGCGGTGAGGCGAAGGCCAGCGCGCCCTTCGGGATCGTCGTCCCGCCCACCTCGACGTCCTGGACGACCCGGCGGGGCAGGCTGAACGGCACGGTCGGGATCAGCCGCTGAGACTCCCGGACCACGGCGTCGAGTTCCTGCTCGTTGCCGACGGTCAGGCCCGGGGTGCCGAGGATGGTCAGCAGCGCCCAGGTCATCGACATGGCGGTGGTCTCGAACCCGGCCGAGAACAGGGCGTGCAGCTCCCCCGCGATCTCGGGGGTGCTGAGCCGGTCGCCGTTCTCGTCGACGGTGTGACAGAGGATCGACAGGGCGTCGCGGCGTGGTTCGTCGACCCGCTTGCGCTCGATGAGCAGTGCCAGCCGGTCGTAGATCGCGGCGATGTCGCGGGTCCAGCGGCCGTAGGGGGTCCAGCCGGATTCGCGCTGGAACATGAAGACCATCGGGTTCGTGATCGGCCCGAGCAGCTGTGCCACAGCCTCGGCGAGTTCGACGTTCTCCTCGTCGGGGTCGAGGCCGAGCAGGCAGACCAGCAGGTTGGCACGGGTGATGGCGAGGAACTCGGCCGCCATGTCGAACGGCTCGCCGTCGCTCACGGCGAACTTCGAGCGTTTGAACGTCCGCGCGAACACGGTCGCGTAGTGGTCCATCGCGCTTTTGTGCACGATCGGCATCAGCAGTTTCCGGGTCCGGCGGTGCTTGTCGCCGTTGAAGGTGATGACGGCGTCGAACATCTTGGACCAGGGGCGTCCCTCGGGGAGGGAGAAGATGCCGTCGCTGAGCCGCTCGAAGATGTCGTTGTCGGTGAAGTAGCGCCGCGCGCCCTCCTCACCGCGCAGCAGCACGATCGAGGCGTTTCCCTTGGTCAGGGGGACGACGGGACCGGGGAACCCGGCGTGCACACGGTCCATCGCGAACCAGGCGGTGTGCCGGAGAAATCGGAGATTGTTGACGACGGGGATTCCACTGGGCCCGGCCGCGTCGATCCGCAGCGAGGTGTCGAACAATTTGGCCATGCCGCACACATCCGTTCGCTCGTGCGGAGCGTAAACGGGGTCGGTCGGCCGATCAAGAAAACATCATGTAAACAGGCGGATCTCCCTGGCTGGGAGACCCGCCCGTCTCACTCGACTACTTGATGACGGTCTTCGCCAGGTCGTTCAGCGCCGACTGGAGCCGGGCCTGCGCCGGGTCGGACTTCTTGAGCAGAGCCGCGGCGGTCTTCAGGGCCACTGCCGCCAGGAGCTTCTGGCGGCGGTCCTTCAGTCGCTGCGCCTCGTCGATCAGGGCGTCGACGGCCTTGGCCTGGAGCTTGCCCAGACCCGAGCGCTCGGCCTGCACCTGGTAGGCGCGGACGAGTTCGAAGCTGCTCGGCCACTGCAGTCGCGGCTGACCCTGCGCGTTGAACAGGTTCAGCTTGACCGTCTGAGCCGCGGCGATCTCTTCCTTGGCCACGGAGCTGGTGGGGATCAGCTTGAAGGCGTCGAAACCGCGGGCGATCTCGTTGCCGAAGATGTGGCCGTTGTACCAGTACGCCGACCAGAAACCACCCGTGACGAGCGCGGTGGGGCTGACGGGCCCGCGGTCGAAGTAGGCGATTTCCTTGGGGTTGGCCGAGTCGGTGAAGTCGAAGAGCGACAGACCGCCCTGGTACCACGCCTGGACCATCACGTCACGACCGGGGATCGGGATCAGCGAGCCGTTGTGGGCCACGCAGTTCTCGAGGGTCGTCTGGGGAGCCGGCAGCTTGTAGTAGCTCTTGAAGACGAGCTTGCCGTCGACGATGTCGTAGATGGAGTTGGCGCCCCACGACGGCTGGTCGGTGTCACGGCAGCGAGCGCCGGAGCCACCGCCCCACTCGTCGGTGAAGACGACCTTGGTGCCGTCGTTGTTGAAGGTCGCCGAGTGCCAGTACGCGTAGTTCGGGTCGGAGACCGCGTCCAGGCGCTTGGGGTTCACCGGGTCCTTGATGTCGAGCAGGATGCCGTTGCCCGCGCAGGCTCCGGCCGCCAGCCCGATCTCCGGGTACGCGGTGATGTCGTGGCACGCGCTGGTCACGGGGCGAGGCGACCAGTTGGTGCCCGACGGGTGGGTCGCCGTCGGCGGGGTGTTCTGCAGGCCGTCGATCGCGCCCGTGGCCGGGTCGGTGAACAGACGGGGCTGCGCCACGATCGCGGCGGTCTGCGGGGCGTCGAGCGGGACCTTGATGATCTCGATGCGCCACAGGGAGGTGTTCGGGTCGGTCGCGGCGGTGTTGGCGCAACCGGCGAGCTCATCCGCGGACCGGACACTGGAGGTGCCCTGGACGTAGATGTAGACGTTCTTCTTGTCCGCGGGGCTGGTCACGACGGTGTGCGTGTGCGAACCACGGCACGCCTGGACGGCCGCCACCTGGACGGGGGCGCTGATGTTGCTGATGTCGAAGATGCGCACACCGCGGAACCGCTCCGGGTTCACGGTGCCGGTGGCACCCTGCGTACCGCAGTCGATGCGACCGCGGGTCTCCTCCACCGAGATGAACAGCAGGTTCCCGTACACGGACAGGTCACCCTGTCCACCGGGGCACACCACCGACGTCTTCAGGACCGGATCGGCGCCGGTGCTGATGTCGTAGATGTTGAAGCCCTGGTAGTTCCCCGAGAACGCGTAGTTGCCGCTGAACGCGAGGTCGGAGTTGAGGAACGAGCCCTGGCCGGGGCTGTCGGGGTTGACGAACCCGGCCGGCTTGTCGTTGTGTTTGGTCAGTTCGAGGCCGCTGATGGCCGACTGGGCGTCCAGCCAACCGGCTCCGAGGCCGACACGTGGGTCGTCGGCGGCTTGCGCGGGTGCGGGCAGGAGCCCCGCGACTAACGCGCCGGCGGCGATGATCCCGAGAGTGCGTAGTCGCGCGCGTGCACCACGCGCCGAACGGCTACTGGTCAAGGGCCGTCCCTTCTGGTTGGAACCTCTGCCTTTTGTTGGGCGTAGGTCCTATGTGGTATTTCACCGCGTACCGTAACCGAAAGGGTCTTGATGTTCTATACGTAGACATATCTACTTTTCCGGACAGATGCCGACGGTACAGCGGGAGCAGCACCCCACCATGAACCAATTGCGACACATGAGCGCGTTACTGCTGGTCACGGGCTTGGTTCTCGCAGGTTGCAGTGAAGAACCGCCGCCCGCCCCGAATGCGCCGGTGGTCATCCAGCCCGGCGCCCCCGGGCAGGCCGGCAAGACGCTCTCGGGCTCCGCCGTGCCCTCGGCCACCGCCGCGCCGTTCACCGCCGACGACGTGATCTTCTTCCAGGGGATGATCCCCCACCACGCCCAGGCGCTCCGGCTGACGGCGCTCGTGCCCGCGCGTACCGAGAACCGGGACGTGACCCTGATCGCCGAGCGCATCGCCTCGACGCAGGAGGACGAGATCGCCCAGATGCGCCGCTGGCTGACCTCGCGGGGGCAGGACGTGCCCTCGACGGAGCACGGGCACGGGGCTGGAGGGCTGATGCCGGGGATGCTCACCGAGGAGCAGTTCACCCGGCTGGAGAAGACGAAGGGCGCCGACTTCGACCGGCTCTTCACCCAGTTCATGATCGGGCACCACATGGGCGCCCTGGAGATGGTCGGGAAGCTGTTCGGCTCCGGCGGGGGCCAGGAGACCGAGACCTACGTCTTCGCCACCCACGTCGACGCCGACCAGCGCATCGAGATCGACCGGATGCAGCAACTGCTGGCCGCCATGGGGGGACCTCTCCATTGACATCCTCCCCTTCCTGAAGGAAGGGGATTCCAACAGCGACTACCCCACAAGGAGGAGATCGTGTTGAGGTTCGCGTTTCACAGGCCCGGCAACCCGGTCGCCTCCACGCGCGTTCACCGCGTGCCCCGCGGCGATATCACGAATGTTTCTGGCCGCGTTCACATCGGCGTTCGCCTGATGCCCGCACGCGACGCACAAGAAATCCGCTTGGCTCTCACGGTTTTCCTTGGCGATATGCGCGCAGGCGTTACAGGTCTGCGACGTGAAACGCGGATTGACCTTCACGACCCTGCCGGGCGCTTTGTGCTCCAGGCGCTCGACGAGCCGGCCCCAACCGGCGGCGAGTATGCCCCGGTTGAGTCCCGCCTTCTGACGGACGTTCCTCCCCGGCGTTTCGACGGTGCCCTTTGCGGACCGGGTCATGTTCTTGACCTTCAGGTCTTCGACGCCGATCACGTCGAAGCGGCGGGCCAGGCCGGTGCTGGTCTTCTCGACCCAGTCCTTGCGGCGGTCGGTCTCGCGAGCCCTCAACCTGGCTATCGCGGCCTTGACCTCACCGCGCCGACGCGAGCCCTTCCGGGCTCGCGCCAGCTTGCGGACAAGCCGCAGCAGACGGGCCTTCTCGGTCTCCCGCAGGGTGGGCGCGCTGGTCATCTCGCCGTTCGAGAGCGCCACACTGACCGCGACACCCCGGTCAACGCCGACGACCACACCGGTGCCGGGCGTCGGGAGCGATTCGGGGATCGCGGCGAACGCCACGAACCAGCGCCCGGCGCTGTCGCGGGTGACCCGATAGGACTTCACGCCCTCGGGGATGGCGCGGGACCAGCGGAACCGGACCCGGCCCACCTTGGGGACGCGGATCTCGCCGACGTTGCGGGAAAGGCGGCGCACGTCGCCCGCTTTCACCGCGACGATCCGGAACCCCTCACCCTGCCCGCGTCTACGCCACGTCGGCCGCTTGTGGGTCTCGCCGAAGAAGTTCGCCATCGCTTGCGTGAAGTCTTTCAACGCCTGCTGCTGAACGACGATCGAACCGGACCGCAGCCATGCGAATTCGGCGCGCGCTTCGGTCAACTGCCGGCATTGCTCGGCGAATCCCGGCGCGGATTTCCGGCCCGGACGCCAATGCGAATGCTGCTCCACCGCTAAATTCCACACGTACCGCGCATGCCCGCAATGCTCTGCCAACGCCGCCTCCTGGGCAGGCGTCGGAGAAAGGCGGTAGCGGGACATGGATAAAAGTTTACTAGACCCCACCGACATAAACAGGGGAACGAAGTGCCGCGCCGATCCGCTTTTCCTCCCCGCCCTGAAGGACGGGGCATCCACGCTGTAGGTATCCGGTGAGAGACCACCACCGCCCGGGTGATGACCCGGGCGGTGGAGGCGGGAGCTAGTTTCTAGTCCCAGTAGTAGTACTCCTCGACGACGTAGTCGTCGTCCCATCCGCCGTCGTCCCAGTCGTCGTAGTAGTAGTCGTCGTAGTAGTAGTCGTCGTCGTCCCAGTAGTCCCAGTCGTCGTAGGTCGTAGAGGCGGGCGATGCGACCGTGCTCACCGCGGTAGTGGTCGCGGTACTGGCCGTCTCGGCGTCAGCCGCCGAAATAGGGCCCAGCACCAGGGCAGCTGCTCCGAGGACTCCCGCCCCCACCGTCGCGACGCGCTTACCGATCATGGCTTCTCCTCCTGGATTCGCCTGGCTTGCCATTTCAGGCTTGCCGACGACCGGGGGACGGTTCTAGGGGGCGTGGCGTCCTTTTGACGACGACCCGGCGAGGTCCTGGGCGGGTGAGGGGCCTGCGCTTTTATGTCGGGCTTATTGGGATACGTTGCGGTGCGCATTGAGTGGGAATGGGTTGGGGACGGACCAGGCCGAAGCCCGGGATCCCCGGGGGCGGCGACGGTGTGGCCCACCACTCGTTGGCAAAGCGCTTATGCGGCCCTTATCCGAGCGGCTGACGATTGTGGACGTCCTGGACGCCGCAGCCCCCCGGCGGCAGCGCTTGAGCCCCCGCACACGAAGATCCACCGCCCGGGACGACCCAAGCGGTGGATGTGGGAGCTGCTCAGCTCGCTTCGCTATCCGGCTCACCACCAGCCGTGGTGGTTGTGGTGGTTGTGGTGGTTGTAGTGGTTGTGATGGTTGTAGTTGTGATGGTTGTAGTTGTAGTTCCGGTAGTGGTTGTAGCCGTTGTCCCAGCGGTCGTGGGTGGGCATGACGCTCGCCGAAGTGCTCACCGCAGTCGTGGTCGCCGGGCTCGCGGCCTCAGTGGCGGACGCCGCCGACACCGGGCCCATAACCAGGGCCGCCGCTCCGAGGAACCCCGCCCCCACCATCGCGAATCGCTTTCCGTACATGGTCACTCCTCTGGGTTCTCCCGACGTTGTGTACACTTCTACCTTTTTCGACTTTCGGCCGAATAGCGAGCGAAGTGGCGTCGTTTTGAGGCAACTTGGCGGAGGTTGTAGGTGGCCAAAGGCGTGCCTTGCACAGAGGGCCGCAGGAAAACCGTTGAATGGCCGTCGGCTGGGATTACGGTGACCGAAGCCTGCGAAATCGGGGAAATCACCGTCGGCAGCGGCGTTCGCCAATCACGTTGAGGTAACGACGAGCGCGTTCCGGCGGCCGGTGGCCCAGATCGTCAGCGCGACGACCGACATCGCCATCCCCGCCAGGCTCACCGCCCGCCACTCCCCCACCGACCACAGCACCGAGGCCGCCGCCGATCCGATCGCGCCGCCGATGAAGTTGCCCGTCACGAACGCCGTGTTCAGCCGGCTGCGCGCCTCGTGGGACACCGCGAACATCCGCGTCTGGTTGAGGATGTTCAGACCCTGGATCCCCGCGTCGACCAGCACCACGACCACCAGGATGAGCGCCACCGACCGCCCGGCGAGCCCGGCCACGCCGAACGACAGCAGGACCAGCACCCAGAGGAGGCCGGTCGCGGGCAGCGACCAGCCCCGGTCGTGCAGGCGCCCGGCCCGCTGGGCGGCCACGGCTCCGGCCAGGCCGGCCAGGCCGAACAGGCCGATCACCGAGACCGGGTATTCGAAGGGCGGGGCGCTGAGGAGGAAGGTGAGCGACGTCCAGAACATGGTGAAGGTCGCGAAGCCCGTGGCGGACAGGACGAGGGTCCACCGCACCACGCGCTCGCGCCGGACCACCGCGAAGACCGACGCGATCAGCCGGTGGTAGGGCAGCCGGGTCTTGGGTTCCAGCTCGGGGAGCGCCCGGTAGAGCAGCATCGCCAGCAGCACGGCCACGGCCGCCGCCGCCACGAAGATGGTCCGCCAGCCCGCGAACTGGGCGACGAGGCCGCTGATCGTCCGGGACAGCAGGATGCCCGTCAGGATGCCCGAGACCACCGTCCCGACCACATGGCCCCGGTGCGCCTCGTCGGCGAGGTCCCCGGCCAGGGGCGTGAGGAGCTGCCCGGCCACGGTCGTGACGCCGAGCAGCGTGATCGCGCCGAGCAGGAGCCCGAACGTCGGCGCCAGGGCGCAGAGCACCAGCGTCACCGCCGAGACGAGCAGCATCACCGGGACGAGTTTGCGCCGGTTCAGCACGTCGCCCAGCGGCACGATCAGCAGGATCCCCAGCGCGTAGCCCACCTGGGTGAGCGTCACCAGCAGGCCGGCGCTGGCCGTCGAGGCGTGCAGGTCGGCCGCGATGAAGTCGAGGAGGGGCTGGGCGTAGTAGAGGTTCCCGACCGCCGCGCCACCGGCGACGGCGAACAGGAAAGTCAGGCGAGGGGTCATGACCTGCGATCGCGCACTCACCCGGGACATGCTCGCACGCGCCTGGCCGCCGTCCCCTGGCAGGGACGGCGGCCGGGCGGATCATCCGGTGGCCGTCGTCGAATAGACCGGTGGGATCACCCCTGCCGCCAGGTCGGTCTTGAACGCCTTGTCCATCCCGGCGCAGAACGCGGCCGCGCCCATGTCGCCGTTCACGACCTTGTCGATGTTCTCCACGATGTACTGCTCGGCCTTGCCGCCGAAGGACGTCCACGAGGTGTAGCCGACGGCGCCCTTCTCCGAGGCGTCGTTGATCCTCTGGTAGTGGTCGACGATCTTCGTGTCGGTGCCCGGCGGGACGTCGGCCGCGGTGAAGGAGATCGGGAGCGGCAGCCGCTGGCCGGCCGCGGTGGCCTCCCACATGCTCTTGACGTCGTTGAGCATCCAGCTCACGTAGGCCGCGGCGGCCGGGAGGTTCTTCGAACGCGAGTTGAGCGAGATGGTGCCGCCGACCGACAGCGGGTAGACCTCGGCGGGCACGCCCGGGGCCAGCGGGGGCAGTGCGACCTCGGCCCATTCCTGGCCGGCCGGTTTGAAGTACTGGTCGAGGGCGCCGAACTCCCAGCTGCCGGAGATGAGCATGGCGCCCTTGCCCTCGGCGAGCATGGCGTACTTCTGCGGGTCCTGAAGGGTGAAGTACTCCTTGGGGCCGCCGGCGAAGTAGCCCTTCTTGAAGTAGTCGGTCAGGAGCTGGATCGAGTCGACGAACGCCTGGTCGGTGAAGGGCAGTTTCCCGGTGAGCGCGTCGTGGATCCTGGTGGGGCCGGCGTAGCCGTTCATGAACGACGACACCAGCCAGTCGGTGGCGCCCTGGTAGGTGGCGTTGCCGTTGACGAACGGGATGATCCCCTTGGCCTGCATCTCGTCCGCGAGCTTCTCCAGGGAGGCCCGGTCGGTCGGCGGGGTCCAGCCGTTCTTCTCGAAGAGCGTCTTGTTGTAGAAGAGGACGAGGCTCTCGTAGTAGAGCGGGACGGCCTGGAACTTCCCGTCGATGACGCCCATGTCATAGGCCCACGGCAGGATGCGGTCCTTCCAGCCCTCCTTGTCGGCCAGCGGCCCGAGGTCGGCCAGATATCCGGCCTGGGCGTAGGGGACGGCGTCGGAGGAGCCGGGGGTCTCGATGAAGTCGGGGCCGCGTCCGGCCGCCAGGGCGGTCTTGACCTTCTGCTTGAGCGTGCTGGCGACGTTGGGCACGGCGTCCACGGTGACCTTGGGATACATCTTCTTGTACGGGTCGATGTACCAGGTCTCGTAGTCCTTGCGCGCCTTCTCGGTGTTGGCGTCGACTCCGTACCACATCGTCAGTTCGCCGCCGATCTCGGCGGGGGCGGCGGCGGTGGGCACGACCGTGTTGTTCTTCACAGCGGGGGGTTCCGAGGCGCAACCGCCCAGCAGGGCGAGCGCGGCCACCAGCGCGAAGGTTCGGCGTGGGACCATGTCGGGCTCCTTCTAAAAAGGGGGTACGGCGACGGGAACGCCACCGCGCAGGGCCGAGACGTGGGCGGCAAGACCCACCGCCGTCCAGTTGGCGGCCCGGGTCTGGTCGATCGCGGGCGTGCGGCCCTCGACGACGGCGGATACGAATTCGTGCACGAGATGCGGATGCGAACCGTCGTGGCCGCCGCTCGTGTGGGCGCGGATCTCCGCGGGGAGCAGGTCGGGGCGGTCGGGCGGAGCGATCATCTCCGTGGTCACCTTCCGGCCCCGCGTTTCGAGGTCGCCTAACACGTGCACCCGGTCCCACTCGAAGCCCAGCCGGTCTCCGTAGATCGCGAAGGACTCCTCGTAGGGGCGGGCCACCCGGTGGAGCGACCGGGTCAGCTCCACGACGGCGTCGTGTCCGGCGAGACGTACGAGAGCGGATTCGACGGCCATGCCACCCAAGGCGGTCACTTCCGCGGCGCGGCGATCGAGCAGGTGCAGGATCGGGCCGACGGCGTGGGTGGCGTAGTGCATGGGCGGCAGGTCGCGCCAGTAGCCGGGCCAGCCGGTCATGTCCTGGGTGTGCACGCCGCGCGCGTAGGTCACCGCGCCGAAGTCGAGGTCACGGGCGTAGAGGAAGGCGCGGGTGTAGACCGCGGTCTCCATCATCATGTACGTCGTCCCGGCCCGTTCCCGCGCCGCCAGGATCCGCTCGACGTCCCCGAACGACAGGGCCATCGGCACCGTGCTTGCGACGTGCTTGCCCGCCTCCAGCGCGGCCACCACGTGGTCGGCGCGCTGGTGCAGCCCGGTGACGATGTGCACCGCGTCCACCGTGGGGTCGGCCAGCACCTCTTCCAGGGACGTGCCCTCGCGGGGATCGGCCGTCACCACGGACGACACGAGGGGATGGTCGCGGTAGATCGGGACGAACGCGCGGCCGAACCCCAGGCCCGCCACCGCGACCTTGATCATCTGCCTGACTCCGGGAACAGCGCCGCCAGCGCCTCGGCCAGCCGGATGTTGGACTCGCGGGTCCGCCCGGCGTTGTGCGGCGTGTGCACCACGTTCGGCCGACCGAGCAGCGGGTCGTCGAGCGGCACCGGCTCGACGTCGAACACGTCGGCGGCCAGGCTCAGCTCGTCGGCGAGCACGCGGCGGCGCAGCTCCGGCATGTCCACCACCGCGGCCCGGGTGACCAGCACGACCAGGCAGCCCGTGGGCAGCGCCCGGATGTGCTCGGGGGTGATCAGGCCCTCGGTCGAGGGCAGCAGCGGCACCATCGGCGCGAAGATCTCGGCGTCGTGGAGCAGGTTCTCCAGCTGGAGCACCCGGCGGGCGCCGGCCCGGTGGAACGACGGTTCGGGGGCGAACGGGTCCCAGGCCGCGACGTCGGCGCCCAGCATGTGGGTGAAGGAGGCGTAGCGGCTGGCGATGTTGCCGGCGCCGACGATCCTGACCCTGGTGCCCTCCACCGTGCCGCCGGTGAACCGGGGGTCGTCGGAGTACTGGCCGTACTTGTACTCCCACTCGCCGAGGCCGCCGATGATCTCGTGGTGGGTCTGCGGGATGCGGCGCAGCGCGCCGATCGTCAGGCCCAGCGCGAACTCCGACACCGACTGGCCCCAGTAGCCCTCCGAGGGGAGGGTGACCTGGTGGAGTCCGCGTTCGCGCAGGAGATCCACGGTCTCGGCAGGCGCCCGGTAGCCGTTGCTGGCGTAGACCTCGGTCAGATGGGGCAGCCGGTCCAGGTCCTCAGCCGACGGCAGCGCGCCGAGGGAGATCAACCTCTCGGTGTCCGCCGGCAGACCTTCCAGGCTGTTCTGCCGGAAGAGCTCTCCCGGCAGCAGTCCGGCGAGGTGGTCGACGGTGAAGGGCCAGTGCCACTCGTAGTCGGAGGTGGCGACGATCACGGTCTTCTTCATCGGGCGAACGCCGTCCAGATCTCGTCGATGGTCGTGGTGTCGACAGGCGCGGCGAAGACCGCCAGGCGGTGCCGGAAGGCCCTGCTCGAACCGGCCTCCACGGACCAGGCGCCGGCCACGCACGCGCTCGGCGCGACGCCGAGTTCGTTGTCGACCCGCCAGGGCACGGGGTGTTCGAGGTTGCCGGGGTGGTCCATCATCGCGACCTGCGTCTCCCCGGTGTGGCCGGGGACCTCCATCCGGACGGCCACCCAGCGGGCCCGCTGCTGCTCTGTCTCAGGTCCTTCGAGGCCCTCGCTGTTGACCACGTGACCGCCCGTCTCCTTCCGGTACGGCATCCGCAGGAACAGCCCTCCGTACGGGTATTCGCCGAACGTCAGCGCGACCTCCGCGTGGAAGGTGAGGACCACGTCGAGGTCGTAGCGGTCGCCGTGGTCGGTGAGCAGCCAGTCCTGGGTCTCCCGCATCATCGGCGAGCCGTCCGGGTGGCGGTATTCGGTGGCGACCGACCACCAGGCCCGGTTCCCCTCGGCCTTCGGGGTGTCCCGGAGGCGCGGGTGGAAGGTGCCGTCGGTGGGGGCGGCGGCCGGACGCAGGCCCTCCAGCCAGAAGCCGATGCCGTTGACGTCGTTGAGGCCGACGTAGAGGCCGTGCTGCCACGGGTGGTGGCCGGGGGCGTCCTCGGTGATCGCGGCGGTGCCGCCGGGGACCACGATCGGGTGGATGTACGGCCTCGTGTCGGGCGAGGCGTTCTGGACCACGATCGGGGTCGGGGAGCCCGTGTGGAAGATCCCGGCCCAGCCCGCGTCGGAGGTGACCTCAAGCATTTCCGTACCTCGGCAGTTCGATCTCGATGTTCTGGAGGGCCGACTCGTGGGCGCAGATGCCGGCGCCGGTCCAGTTGGCCGCCTGATAGACGTCCGGGAACGGGCGGCGGCCTTCCAGGATCGCCGTCAGGAACTCGTGGGCCAGGTGGGGGTGGGAGCCGCCGTGGCCGCCGCCCTGGGTGAAGGAGAGGTGCTGGTTCTCGTCGGCGTCGTAGACGCCCCCGGTGGTGAAGGCGCGGATCTCCTCGGGGAGCAGGTGGGCG
This sequence comes from Herbidospora mongoliensis, assembly GCF_001570545.1. Taxonomy (GTDB): domain Bacteria; phylum Actinomycetota; class Actinomycetes; order Streptosporangiales; family Streptosporangiaceae; genus Herbidospora; species Herbidospora mongoliensis. The sequence continues at coordinate 17,557 of NZ_BBXD01000013.1, forward strand.
AAGTCGGGCACCTCCACGCGCCGGCCGTCCTCGCCGGTGAAGACCACCGGCCGCTCCCGTTCGAGCTGCTGCCACTCGTAGCTCTTGAGGGAGCCGTAGACGTCGAAGCTCTCGACGTATTCGCGGGCGACGTCGTACAGGGAGCGGGTGACCTCCATCGCGACGTCGGAGTCGCGGAGGGTGAAGACGGCGCTTTCGGCCGCGAAGTGCAGGCCCGTCCCGGGATCGCGGCCGCCGACCCGTCCCGATCCGACGCACCTGACCGTCGCGGCCTCGGCGCCCGCCAGCGCCAGCAGCGGCGCCACCGCGTGGGTGGCGTAGTGCATCGGCGCCATGGTCTCCCAGTAGGCCGGCCATCCGGCCATCTCCTGCATGTGGGCGCCCCGCAGGAACTGGATGCGCCCGAGCTCACCGCTGTCGAACATCTGCTTGGCCAGCAGGAACTCCCGCGAGTAGACCGCGGTCTCCATCATCATGTACGCCTTGCCGGACGCCTCCTGGGCCGCCACGACCCGGGCGCAGTCCTCCAGCGAGATCGCCATCGGCACCGTGCAGGCGACGTGCTTGCCCGCGTTCAGCGCCTTGATCGACTGCTCGGCGTGGGCCTGGATCGGGGTGTTGATGTGCACCGCGTCGATCGAGGGGTCCTCGAGCATGGCGTCGAAGTCGGTGTAGCGGCCCGCGATGCCGAAGTGGTCGGCGAGCTCGTTGAGAGGGCCGTCCGAGCGCTGGCACACGGCGACCAGTTCGGCGTGGGGGTGCGCCTGGTAGATCGGAATGAACTCGGCTCCGAACCCGAGCCCGGCGATGGCGACTCGCACCTTGCCACTGATGGGGTCTGTCATGGCGTCAAAGCTACGAACGACGCTGAACTGCGACCATGCATTATCTCGCAGCCTTCCTATGATTTAGTACAGTCACCGAATGGCACAAACCCGTCACGTCGCGCTCCTCGTCGAGACGTCGAACGCCTACGCGCGCGGCCTCCTGGTGGGCATCAAGAAGTACCTCGTCACCCATCCCGGCTGGTCGATCTACCTGGGTGAGCACAGCCGCCAGGAGACCGACCTGTCGTGGCTCGACGGCTGGCGCGGCGACGGCGTGCTCGCCCGGATCGAGAACGCCCACACCGCCTCCCACGTGCGGCGGCTGGGGGTCCCGGCGGTCGACCTGAGCGCGGCCTACCTGGCCCCCGAGCTGCCCTGCGTGGAGACCGACGACGACGCGATCGCCCGGCTGGCCGTGGAGCACTTCACCACCCGGGGGCTGCGCACCCTGGCCTTCTGCGGCGACGACAGGTTCGGCTGGTCGATGAAGCGCGGCGCCCGGTTCGCCGAGCACGCCGCCGCCCACGGCGTGACTGCCCACGAGTTCAAGATGGAGCACCACCGCAACCTGGCGGTCGAGCGCGAGGCGATGGCCCGCTGGCTCGACGGGCTGCCCAAGCCGGTGGGCGTGCTGGCCTGCTACGACATCGCCGGGCAGGAGATCCTGGAGGCGTGCAAGATCGCCGGGCTGGCGGTGCCCGACACCGTGGCCGTGCTCGGCGTCGACAACGACGAGCTGATCTGCAACCTGACCACCCCGCCGCTGTCCAGCGTCCAGCCCGACACGACCGAGACCGGCTTCCTGGCCGCCTCCCTGCTCGACCAGATGATGACCGGCGCGAACCTGGAGCCCCGGCTCCACCTGATGAAGCCGCTGCGGGTGGTGACCCGCCAGTCGAGCGACATCCTGGCCGTCGGCGACCCGATCGTGGCGCGGGCCCTCCAGCTCATCAGGGACCGCGTCGACGACGGCCTGCCGGTCGAGACCGTGCAGCGCCACGTGGGCCTGTCGCGCCGCTCGCTCGACTATCGGTTCATGCAGGTGCTGGGCCGCACGGTGCACGAGGAGATCACCCGTGTACGGATGGAGCGCCTCTCCGACCTGCTCCTGCAGACCGACTGGTCGCTGCCGCAGCTCGCCGCCCGGATGAACTTCAGTCACTCCGAATACATGGGGGTCGCGTTCAAGAAGTTCACCGGCAAGTCTCCGGGCGAGTATCGCCGCGCCCATCGCGCCCTCTAGCCCTTCACCCCACCGCTGGCCAGGCCGGCGATGAACTTGCGCTGCATGAACAGGAACAGCACGACCGCCGGCACGGTCATGATCACGGCGGCCGCGTTGACCAGCCCGAACAGCTGGGTGTGCCCCTGGCTGTAGTTGAGCAGCGCGGTCGCCATCGGCAGCTTGTCCGGATCGGTCACGAAGATGACGGCGAACAGCAGCTCCGAGTACGCCCCCAGCCCCGACACCAGCCCCACCGTCAGCAGCCCGGGACGGGCCAGCGGCAGGATGATCCGCCAGGCGATCTGCATCTCGTTGGCGCCGTCGATCCTGGCCGCCTCGTCGAGCTCCTTGGGGATGCCGACCAGGAACGTGCGCAGCAGCAGCACCGAGAACGGCGTGTTCAGCGCGACGTAGATGATGATCAGGCCGAACAGGCTGTCGATCAGGGACAGGTTCGACCACAGGAAGAACAGCGGCACGATGAACATCTGCACCGGCAGCGAGATCACCACGAACAGGTAGTTCTCGAACCCCCGCTTGAACGGCAGGTCGAGCCGCGCCATCGCGTAGGCGCACATGCCCGCCGTCACGCAGGTCCCGATGACCGTGCCGCCGACCAGGATGACGCTGTTCCACATGCCCCGGCCGATGCTGCCCTGCGTCCAGGCCTCGACGTAGTTCGTGAAGTCGAGGCCGGAGGGCAGGCCGAGCGGGTTGTTGCCGAGTTCCAGGTTCGACTTGAACGAGTTGAACACCAGGACCAGCAGCGGCAGCCCGGCGAACAGGGCCAGCAGGATCAGCACCGTGTAGGAGATCGGCGTGCGCCGCAGCCCCTTGTTCATCGCGCGGCCTCGTTTCTGCGGATGAAGTGGAAGATCACGAGCATGACCCCGCCGAGCAGCGAGATCACCAGCGCCATGAACGAGGCGTAGCCGGCTTCGCCGCCGGTGAAGGCGGTCCGGTTGATCAGCAGTGACACCAGGTCGCTCGACCCGGCCGGGCCGCCCCCGGTGATCGCGTAGGCGTAGTCGAAGGCCAGCAGCGACCCGACCGAGACGATCATGATCGCGAACATCAGGGTCGACCGGATGCCGGGCAGCGTCACGTGCCAGAACTCCCGGAACGGCGAGGCGCCGTCGATTCGGGCCGCCTCGAACAGGGCGGGGTCGACGCCCTGCATGGCGGCCAGGAACAGCACCACCAGGAAGCCCCAGTAGTGCCAGTTGTCGACGAAGGCGACGCTGTAGAGCGACAGGTGCGAGTCGCCGAAGAAGTAGACGTCGTTGAGGAAGGTGATGCCCATCTTGTCGAGCTGGGCGGCGATCCCGGTGGCGGGGTCGAGCAGGCTCTTCCAGATCTGGGCGTTGACGACGCTGGCGATGACGTACGGGATGAAAAAGATCACCCGGAACAGCGCCGCGCCTCTTTTGATGCGCGACAGCATGAACGAACCGGTCAGTCCCATGATCGTCGGTACGGACAGGAAGATCCCCAGCCAGATGAAGTTGTGGCCGAGGGCGTTCCAGAAGGTTGTGTCCTCCACCAGCCTCATCACGTTCTCGAGGCCGGTGAACCGCGGGATGGTGAAGCCGTTCCAGTCGGTCCAGGCGTAGTAGAGGCTGCTCGCCGCCGGGCCGGCGATGACCAGCAGGTTGATGGCGAGCGCGGGGAGGGCGAAGGCGACGGCCACCATCCGCCGGTTGCGCCTGCGTCGGCGGCGCTCGGCCTCGAGCGCGACGGTCGTCATCTCCCGGCCACCCTCCGGGGGGAGCGATGCCACATCGCCGGCTCCCTTCTTGTCGGATTTCGGCCGTATTACGCCGTATGCACTCTTCATCCCTGGAAGTACGAATGGGAGGTACAAACGGTTACGGTGCCGTATCGGCGAGTTTCGTAGCCCGCACCGCCGAGGGCCATGCAGTATCTCGCTGGAGTCCTTCGATCCCTTACACACCCATGAGCACGGCGACCCGATAGATTGCCGCTTATGTGGATGGGGGTCCTCGGCCCGCTGACCCTCATGGCCGACGACGGCGCGATCTCGCTGCGGTCGGCCAAGCAGCGACTACTCCTGGCCGGGCTGATCAGCCGCGCGAACACGATCGTGCCCGTGGACCGGCTCTGCGACCTGCTGTGGGTCGCCCCGCCGGCGTCGGCCAAGGAGAACCTGCGGCTGTACGTCTACCAGCTGCGCCGCGCCCTCGGGGACATGGAGTGCATCGTCCGGCACCCCTCCGGTTACGCGCTGAGTGTCCGTACGGGCGAACTCGACGTCCACCTGTTCGAGGCCCGCGCGGCCGAAGGGGCCCGCGCCCTGGCCGACGGCGACCCGGCCCGCGCCGGTGAACTGCTCACCGAAGCCCTCGCGCTGTGGCGCGGCCCCGCCTACGACGATCTCGCCGGGGTCCCGTTCCTGCGCCAGGAGGCGCTGCGCCTCGACGAGGCCCGGCTGCGCGCCGGGGAGTCGCGCGTCGAGGCCGACCTGGCGCTCGGGCGGCACGCCGACCTGGTGGGCGAGCTCACCGCCGAGGTCGCCCGGCACCCGGGCCGCGACGGGCTGCGCGGCCTGCTGATGCTGGCGCTGCACCGCACCGGCCGCCGCGCCGACGCGCTGGAGGTCTACCGGTCGGGCCGCCGCCTCATGGTCGCCGAACAGGGCCGCGAACCCGGCGCAGGCCTGGTCGAACTGCACGCCGCGATGCTGCGCTCCGACCCGGCGCTCGAACCGCCCCGGCAGCGGGTCGTGCGCGAGACCGGGCCCGCCGAACACCTCGTGCCGGTGCCCGCGCAGCTCCCTCCCGGTGTGGCCGGGTTCACCGGCCGCGACGCCGAACTGGCCCGGCTCGACCAGATCCTGGCCGACAGGTCGGCCAAGGGGGTGCCCGCGTTCGTCGGGGTGACCGGGATGGGCGGCGTCGGCAAGACGGGGCTGGCCGTCCACTGGGCGCACCGCGTCGCGCACCGGTTCCCCGACGGGCAGCTCTACGCCGACCTGCACGGATACGCCGAGCACATCGAACCGGTGGCGGTCGAGAACGTGGTCGACGGGTTCCTCAGATCACTCGGAGTGCCGGGCAACCGCATCCCGGCCGACCCCGAGGAACGGTTCGGGCTGCTGCGCAGCGCGCTGGCCGGGCGGCGGGTGCTCATGGTGCTCGACAACGCCAGGAACGTCGCCCAGGTCCGGGCGCTGCTGCCCGGCTCGGCGACCTGCGCGGCCATCGTGACCAGCCGCGACAGCCTCGACGGCCTGATGTCCCTCGACGGCGCCCCGGTGATCAGGCTCGGCACCCTCGCCGCCGACGACGCGCTGACCGTCCTCGCCGACGTCGCCGGGGCGAACCGGTTACGCGACGACCCGGCGGCGGCCCGGCTCGCCGCCCTTTGTGACGGCCTGCCGCTGGCCCTGCGCATCGCCGGCGCCCGCCTGGCGGGACGCCCCGACGTCACCGCCGCCGACCTGGCCGGACGGTTCGCCGACGAGCGGCGGCGGCTCGACGAACTGGCCCACGGCGACCTCCGGCTCCGCACCCACTTCGCGCTCAGCTACCGCAGCCTCGACCCGGCGGAGGCCCGCCTCTTCCGGCTGCTCGGCCTGCTCGACACCACCTCGTTCGGCACCTGGGTCGGCGCCGCCCTCCTCGACGGCGACCTCCCGACCGCCCACGGCCTGATCGAACAGCTCGTCGCCGCGCAACTCCTGGAAGTCGAGTGCCGGCCCGCCGACCATCCGCCGCGCTACCACTTCCACGACCTGGTCCGCCTCTACGCCCGCGAACGCGCCCTGGCCGAGGAACCCGCCGCCGACCGGACGGCCGCCCTGTCCCGCGCCTACGGCGGCCTGCTCGCCCTCGCCGGCGAGGCCCACATCCGCGTGTACGGCGGCGACCACGTCATCCTCCACGACGACGCGCCCCGCTGGCGGCCCGACCGGGCGACGGTCGACCGGCTGCTGGCCGATCCGCTCGGCTGGCTGGAGATCGAACGGTCGTCCCTGGTCAGAGCGGTCGCCCACACCGATGACGATCGGCTGGCGTGGGACCTGGCGATGAGCTCGCTCACCCTGTTCGAGCAGCACCACCACCTGGCCGACTGGGAGACCACCCACGAGACCGCCCTCGCGGCCACCCGCGCCACCGGCAACCTCCGCGGTCAGGGCGCGATGCTCTACGGCCTGGGCAGTCTCGCCCTCACCCGCCGCCGCTACCCGGAGGCCCGTCGTCTGCTCACCGAGTCGTGCGACCTGTTCAGCTCGGCCGGTGAGACCTACGGCTACGCACTGGCCCTGCGCAACCTGGCCACGCTGGAGCGCTCGGCCGGGCAACTCGACGACGCGTCGGCCGCGTACGAGACGGCGCTGCCGATCCTGCGCGCGGCGGGCGACCGGGCGGCGGAGGCCAATGTGCTGGCCGGCCTGGCTCAGATCGGCCTCGACCGGGGGAACTTCGCCGATGGCGAGGAACTGCTCAACGAGGCGCTGGCCGCCTTCGAGGAACTCGGCAACGTCCGAGGTCAGGCGCAGGTGCGGTTCGGGCTCGGCGAGAACTACCTGCGGCAGCACCGCCACGAGGCGGCGGCCCGGTGTTTCGAAGCGGCTCTCCCGATGGTCAGAGGGCTGCACGACCTGCTCGGCGAGGCCTACCTGCTACGCGGCCTCGGTCAGGCGCAGGCCGATCTCGGCCTGATCGACGAGGCCGAGCACACCTTCAAGTCGGCGGTGAGGATCGCCGGCGCCCTCGACGAGCCCTTCGCCCAGGCGATGGCCCTGGTCGCCCTCAGCGAGCTGCACACAGACCGGCCCGAGGCGGCGGAGAACGCCGGCCGCGCACTGGCCGTCTTCACCTCGGCGGAGAACGATCTCTGGCGGGTCCGCGCGTTCAGGGCGCTCGCCGCGATCGCCGAAACGGGCGGCGACCACGATCGGGCCCTGCGTCTGCGCCGTGAGGCCGAGGAGATCGCCGCCCGGCTCGGCTAGACCCAGGGCATGCTCGAAACGGCGTTCTTGGGTGGATGGACCTGAGCCTGGGCCGCAGGAGCGTGCAGCACGGTGAGCACCGCGAAGGTCGCCATGAGCGCGACCGCCGTTTTCCGGATTTTTGCTGACATTCGGTAACCCCCTTGACGTGGTTCGTTTTCCTTTCACGTTTCCACAGGTTCCGTATAAGGCCCGTATACCCGAGCAACGTGTGCAGCGGCATATACGCGGCGGAACAGGTAGATTTGCCTCGCTTCTCACGATCAACGATCAAAAGGGCGGCTGCTATGTGGTTGGGGGTCCTCGGCCCGCTCACCCTCATGGCCGGAGGTCAGACGATCCCGCTCCGGTCGGCCAAGCAGCGATTACTCCTGGCCGGGCTGACCAGCCGGGCCAACACGATCGTCCCCATGGATCGCCTCTACGACCTGCTGTGGGACGACCCGCCCGCGTCGGCCAAGGAGAACCTGCGGCTGTACGTCTACCACCTGCGCCGCGCCCTCGGAGACATGGAGTGCATCGTCCGGCACCCCTCCGGTTACGCGCTGAACGTGCGTACCGGCGAACTGGACGCCCACCAGTTCGAGGCCCGCGCGGCCGAGGGCGCCCGCGCCCTGGCCGACGGTGATCCCGCCCACGCCGGCGAAGTCCTGACCGCCGCCCTCGACCTGTGGCGCGGCTCCGCCTACGGCGACCTGGCCGACGCCCCGCTCCTGCGGCAGGCCGCGATGCGCCTGGACGAGGCCCGGTTGCGCGCGGAGGAACTGCGCGTCGAGGCCGGGCTGGCCCTCGGACGGCACGCCGACCTGGTGGGCGAGCTGACCGCCCAGGTCGCCCGGCATCCCACCCGCGAACGGCTGCGCGGCCTGCTGATGCTGGCCCTGTACCGGGCCAGCCGCCGGGCCGACGCCCTGGAGGTCTACCGGGCGGGCCGCCGGGCCATGATCGAGGACCTCGGCCTCGAACCCGGCCGCGAACTGGTCGAGTTGCACGCCGCGATCCTGCGGTCCGACCCGTCGCTGGAACCCGCTCAGCCGGGACAGGCGCGCGGCCTCACCGCCCCGGTGTCGCGGCTGGTTCCCGTGCCCGCCCAGTTGCCGCCCGACGTGGCCGGATTCGTCGGCCGCGACAGCGAGGTGGCCGAACTGGACAGGATGCTGGCCGACCGGCACGGCCGGGCGGTGCCCGCCTTCGTGGGGGTGACCGGGATGGGCGGCGTCGGCAAGACGGGCCTGGCGGTGCACTGGGCCCACCGGGTCGCGCACCGCTTCCCCGACGGGCAGCTCTACGCCGACCTGCGCGGTTACGCCGAGCACATCGAACCGTTGCCGGTGGAGAGCGTGGTCGACCGGTTCCTGCGGGCCCTGGGGGTGCCCGGCGCCAGGATCCCCGCCGACGCCGACGAACGGGCCGGGCTGCTGCGCAGCGCGCTGTCCGGCCGCAGGGTGCTCATGGTGCTCGACAACGCCCGCAACGCCGCCCAGGTCAGGGCGCTGCTCCCCGGCTCTCCGAGCTGCGCCGCCATCATCACCAGCCGCGACGGTCTCGACGGCCTGGTGTCGCAGGAGGGCGCGCAGGTGGTCCGGCTGGACACGCTCGCGGCGGACGACGCGGTCGCCGTGCTGGCCGACGTGGCCGGGGCCGCGTGGCTGCGCGACGACCCGGCCGCCGCCCGGCTCGCCGGGTTGTGCGACGGACTGCCGCTGGCGCTGCGCATCGCGGGGGCCCGGCTGGCCAACCGTCCCCACCTGACCACGGCCCTGCTGGCCGAACGGTTCGCCGACGAACGGCGGCGTCTCGACGAACTGGCGCACGGCGACACCCAGCTCCGGTCCCACTTCGCGCTCAGCTACCGGGGTCTGCGCCCCGCCGAGGCCCGGCTGTTCCGGCTGCTCGGCCTGCTGGACACCGCCTCCTTCGGGAGCTGGCTCTGCGCGGCGCTGCTCGGCACCGGCGCCGAGACCGCCCAGGACCTGATCGAGCAGCTCGTCGCCGCGCAACTGCTGGAGGTCGACTCCGGCGGCCCGGCGCTGCCGCCCCGCTACCACTTCCACGACCTGGTCCGCCTCTACGCCCGCGAGTGCGCCCTGGCCGAGGAGCCGGCCGCCGAACGCGGCGCCGCGCTGACCCGCGCCTACGGCGGCCTGCTGGCCCTGGCGGGCGAGGCGCACATCCGGGTGTACGGCGGCGACCACGTGATCCTCCACGACGACGCGCCCCGTTGGCACCCCGATCCGCAGCTCACCGACCGCATCCTGGCCGACCCGCTCGAATGGCTGGAGGCCGAGCGCGCCACCCTGGTCAGGGCCGTCGCCCACACCGCCGAGCTGGGCGACGACCGGCTGTCGTGGGATCTGGCGATGACAGGCGTGACCCTGTTCGAGGCGCACACCCATCTGTCCGACTGGGAGACCACCCACGAGACCGCGCTCGCGGCCGTCCGGAGGTCGGGCAACGTCCGAGGCGAGGCGGCCATGGTCTACGGGCTCGGCAGCCTGGCCCTCACCCGCCAGCGCTACCCCGAGGCCCGTGAGCTGCTCGTCGAGGCGTGCGACCTGTTCGCCTCCGTCGGAGAGGACCACGGCCACGCGCTGGCGCTGCGCAACCTGGCCCTGCTCGACCGTTCGACCGGCCGCCTCGACGACGCCGCACACGCCTACGAGCGGGCGCTGCCGATTCTGCGCACCGCCGGAGACCGGGCGGCCGAGGCGAACGTGCTGACCGGCATGGCCCAGATCAGTCTCGACCGGGGGCACTTCGACACCAGCGAGGACCTGCTCCAGACCGCGCTGGCGATCTTCCACGGGATCGGCAACGCCCGGGGCGAGGCGCAGACCCGGTTCCGGCTCGGGGAGGCCTACCTGCGGCAGGGCCGTCCGGGCGAGGCGGCCGACGTGTTCGAGGCGGCGTTGCCGCTGGTCCGGCAATTGCGTGACCTCCTGGGTGAGACCTATCTGCTGCGCGGGCTCGGCCAGGCGCAGGCCGAGCTCGGGCAGACGGCCGAAGCCGAGCACAGTCTGCGCTCGGCCCTGAAGATCGCCGACGCCCTCGACGAGTCGTTCGCCCAGGCGGGGGTGCTGCTCGCGCTGGGCGTCCTGCACAAGGGACGGCCCGAGGCGGCGGAGCAGGTCAGCCGGGCGCTGACGCTGTTCACCGCGATGGGCAACGGCCCGTGGCGGGCCCGCGCGCTACGCGCGCTGGCCACGATCGCCGAGGACGGCGGCGACAACTCCCGGGCCCGGGAGTTGTGGCGGGAGGCGCACACCCTGCTGGTGTCGCTGGGATCTCCCGAGGCGGCGGAGGTGGCCGAGCGGCTCGGCTAGGGCTCCTACCCCTGAGGGCTGGGGCTGGGAGTAGGAGTGGGGTCGCCGGGTGCGGGTTTGCCGGGGTCCAAGGTGCCCCACGGCATGTTGGGGCAGCCGTCTCCCCTGCAGTGGGCCTCGGCCGGAGTCGCGTGCAGCACAGTGATCATCGTCAGGGCGGTGAGAAGAGCCCCCAGTGTCTTGCGTGATTTTCTCAACACCTGTTCACCGTTCCACGGCCCGCGTATAAGACCGGTATACGGGCCGGGTCACTCCGGCGCATGGCTGAGCACGTCGGCGAGGGCCTGCCGCCCCGACACCCCCAGCTTCGTGTAGACCCTGCCCAGGTGGTTGTTGACCGTCCGCAGTGACAGGTCCAGCCGTTCGGCCACCGCGCGGCCCGACAGGCCCGAGACCACCAGCTTGGCGATCTGCAGTTCACGCGGCGTCAGGGCCGTCTCGCCCCCCGACAGTTCCGACTGCGGCGTCCTCGCCCCGCCGCAGTCGGCCAGCAGTTCTGTGGCCAGTGCCTGTGCGTTCTTGGCGGCCGTCCGTCGTCCGGCCGCCACGAGTAACCGATACGACGTCGCCGCGCATTCGGCGCCCGCCAGCATGTGCCCGAGGCGGTGTAACACCACGGCCGACTCCAGCAGCAGGTCGGGGTCCTCGGTGGCGTAGGCCGTGGCCATCGCGGCGAACGCCCTGGTCACCGGGGTGGGGGTGGTGGTGGAGAGTTCGGTCAGGCGGTCGCGGACCGTCGTCGCGCCGCCCATCCGGCAGGCGTCGGCCAGGGCGTGCGCCTCCAGCAGCGGCGCTCCCGCCTTGCGGGCCTCCTTCGCGGCGGTGACCGCGCGTTCGACGGCGTGGGGCAGGTCGAGGGCGGCGACGGCGGCCCAGGCGCGGTTGCGGTTGATCCACGGATCGACCAGGGCGCCGGGCGGGGCCGGGGAGTCCTCCATCCGGGCCAGCCACTGGTCGGCGCCCGCAGTGTCGCCCGCCATGGCGTGGGCGCCGACGAGTTCGGACAGGTAGAGGCGCTGGAGGCGGAGCGGGTCGTGGCCTTCGAGCAGCACGATCGACTCGCGCAGCGCCTGCTGGGCCAGCGTCATCCGGCCCTGGGCCTTGGCGACGATGCCGCGCAGGCCCGTCCAGATGCCGACGAGCTGCGGGAGCTGGGTCTGCAGCGCCTCCTCGTAGCCCGCCTCGACGGCCTCGGCGGCGTCGGCGAGCGCGCCCGCCAGGACCAGCGCCACACAGCGGACGCTGCGGACCTGCGCCTGCGCGCGGGGCAGCGTGTTGCGGTGTTCGGTGGCGACGTGCAGGCCGGTCGCGGCGGCCTGGTCGACGAGCCGCCGGTCGCCCGCGAGGCCCGCCGCGACCATGACCGCCGTGGCGGCCCAGGTGGTGGCGCGGGCCGGGAGGTGGGGGTCGGGCGGGGCCAGCAGGGCGGTGCCGACCGCGATCGAACGGGCGACGTGGCCCTCCAGCAGGATGATCCAGGTCGAGACCGCCTCGGCGGCGCGTTCGCCGGTCGGGTGGCCTCCGGCGGGCGCCGCTTCGCGGTGCCAGTATTCGATGCGCTCCTGGAGCATCGCGCGGCGGTCGGAGCTCTCCTCGTCGGGGCACTCCTCCGGCTCGGGCAGGATGCCGGCCGCCGCCTCGTAGCGGCCCTGCCAGGCCAGTACCTCGGCCAGGGTCAGGTCGGCGTCGACCCCGCCGCCGGCGTCACGTGTGGCCATGGCCAGCCGTTCGGCCATGTCGAACTCCATGTGTTCGGCCGCCTGGCGGGCCCCCGCGAGCAGTTCCCCGACCGAGGAGCCGAGCCCGGCCCGGTGCCGGGCGACGGCCAGCTCCAGCACGTCGTCGGCGCGGCGGCGCGGGGTCTTGCCGAGCGACTCGGCCAGGTTCTCCCAGATCGCCCGGTACCTGGCGCGGGGCATCCGGGCCCTGATCACCCCGGCGTACGCCGGGATGGACAGCCGGGTCTGCAGGCGCTGGCCGGTACGTTCGAGCATGACGAGCCCGCGGCGTTCGGTCTGGACGACGGCCGCGTGCCCGGTGATCGCCTCCAGCACGGGCTGGCTCAGGGGCTCCTTGCAGGCCAGCACCTCCAAAACGCTCAGCACGGCCGCGTCGTCGACGTCCATCTGCGCCTCGACGAGGTCGCCCAGGCGGCCGGTGACCTGGAGGGTCCCGTCGAGGTGCCACAGGCCGTCGACGTTGCGGAGGGTCTCGCCCTCCAGGGCTGACTGGACCAGTTCGTACAGGACCAGGGGGTTTCCCGCCGACAGGCGGCGGAAGGTGCGCTTGGTGACGGCGTCGAGCGGGCCGCCGAGGCCGCGCTCGAGCACGGCGTCGATCTCGTCGTCGGCGAGCGGCAGGAGTTCGACCCGCCGGGCCACCCGCTCCTTCCACAGCGCGGTGATCACGTCGGGGGCGGCCTGGCCCTGCCGGACGGTGAGCAGCACGAACGTGTGGGTGTGCACGGCGAGCTGGAAGATCAGCGCGGCCGAGGCCGAGTCGAGCAGGTGGGCGTCGTCGACCACCAGGACCGGCCGTTTTCCGCCAGGAGTGCTGAAGCGTTCCACGATCCGGGCGAAGGTGCCGAGCGCGTCGCCCGGCGGCGCGAGGTGCAGCAGCGCGCCGAGGGCGATCGTGCCGGCCGCGCGGGTGCCGGTCGCCCAGGAGGCGGGGTGGCCCGCGACCGCCAGCTTGGTCACCGCCTCTTTGGCGAGGCGGGTGCGGCCCACCCCCGGCGGGCCGACGACCACGACGCCTTCGACGTCCGGCCGCTCCGCCGATTCGGTGATGACACGGAGGGCCGCGGCGCGTCCGACGAGCGGCCATGAACTTCTGGGGCGCACGTCAGGTCCCATAACGTCCCTTCGAATGCCGCGTTGACAATTCGAGTAGACGAGAATTCTGCTGACGCACGCCATGTCAAGAAATGTCAGAAATCTGGCGCGATTCGGTCATTGCCCAGATCTGCACATAGAGGTATTTAAAGCGAGACGCGGCCGTGGCTCGCGCCACGAACCTGCCTCAAGAGAGCGAGAGCAGCTCATCCGCCAGCGCGAGCAGCTTCAGCGCCGCGACGTCGCGCGGGCCGTCGCCGTTCGGCAGGCGGTCGCCGATGCGGCCCAGCACGGCTCGGGCGTCGATGGAACGGGGCTCGGTGCTCTGCCTCACCCGGAGCAGGAACTCCAGGCCACAGGCCGCCTGGGTGGCGAACATACCCAGCAGTTCGATGTCGTCGAGGTCGCTGCGCGACTCGGCCCGGTCGAGCACCTCCAAGACGCCGACGCACTCCTCGAAGCGGATCAGCGGCGCCGCCATGATCGTGGCGGGCACGTAGCCGGTCGACTCGGCGGCGTCGTGGTCGAACTTGGTGGTCTGGAGGTCGTCGGCGACCATCGGCTGGCCGCTGGTGGCGACCCAGCCGGCGATGCCCGTCCCGGCCGGGAACCGGCTGCCGACGAGTTCCTTCTCGCCCTCGCCGGAGACGGCCTCGAAGACCAGCTCGCCGGTCTCCGGGTCCACCAGGAAGATCGACGCGGCGGCCGCGCCGAACATGTGGCGGGCCACCTCGACGATCGACTGCAGCAACTTGCGTTCGGTGCTGTCGAAGTCCTCAGTGGACATCGGGCTCTCCGTTCTGCGTGATGTTGTCCGCAGTGTTGTCCGCGGCGAGATAGAGCACGGTCTTGAGCTGGAACGGCGTCAGCCAGGGGTGCTTGCTCAGGATGAGCGCGCAGATCCCGGCGATGTGCGGGGCGGCGAAGCTGTTGCCGGTGCTGCGCACGACCTTGCCGCCCGCCCAGGCCACCGGCACCTTGACACCGCGGGCGTGGAACTCGGCGGGTGGCGAGGGGTTGTAGAAGTAGGTCATCGGGTCGGCCTGGTCGTGACTGGCCACCGACACGACCGAGGAGAACGTCCAAGGGAAGCTCAGCACCGGCATGTTGTGCGCGGCGGCGACCAGCAGGCAGCGCCGGAAGTAGGCCCGGTCGGCCAGCTCCTGGAGGGTGTGCCGGAAGTCCGACTTGGTCGTCGACAGGCTCATGTTGATCACGTCGAACCCGGCCTCGATGGCCCACCGCAGGCCGGTCAGCAGCGCGTCGCCGCTGCCGTTCTTGCCGTCGGTGAGCACCCGCAGCGAGCTGATCGACGAACCCGGCGCGACCTGCCGGATCACCGAGGCGCACGCGGTGCCGTGCCCGGCCGGATCGTGCGGTTCACACTCGGCGACCGACAGCTTGCCGCCGTCGTCGACGACCACCTGGTAGGACGCCTCCAGTCCCCCGACCTGCGGATGGTCGGCCTGAACTCCGGTGTCCAGGACGCAGACGCGCACCCCCGTGCCGTCGGCGCCGCCGTAGGCCCACTCCTTGTTCACCGTCTCCAGACGGCTGATCTCGAACGGTTCAGGGGAGGCCCGGCGGGTGGCCAGCCCCCAGGCCGGCACCCCCGGGAAGTGGTCACGCTGCGCCCGCCGCCAGGGCGGCAGCGGCGGAGGCGGGTTGGTGGGCGTCACGGTCACTGGTCCCCCAGCAGGTCGCGGGTCCGGTGGGCGAGCAGGCTCGCCCCTTTGCTGTCGTAGGCGTCCAGCGCCCGGCGAAGGACGCCCGACGGGTCACGTCCGGCCGCCCGCCGGATGTGGGCGATCTCGATGAGGATGTCTCCCCGGAGCACGGGGTCGTCCGTCGTCTCGATGAGCTCGGCGGCGCGATCGGCGTCGCCGAGAGCTTCGGCGAGGGCTGCGGGTTCGGCGACGGCGTTGACGGCCCGGTCGGCATCGGGGGCAGCATCTTGGTCGGCGCTGTGGGTGGCATTCTGGCCGGCCATCTGGGCAGCGATGGCTGCTCTCAGCACCAGCGCGGTGACCTCGCCTCTGAGCTGGCGCGGGCCTTCCCGTCTCGCGAGTTCCTGGCCTGCCAATCGGGGATCGCCCAGGCGGAGGGTCTCGCGGGCGGCGTAGATCTCCAGCGTGGCGGCGGCCCCGCCGTGCCCGGCCGCGTGCAGCGCGGCGGCGGCGTCGCGGAACAGGCTCCGGGCCCGGTCGTGGTCGCCTGCCAGCGACTCGACCAGGCCGCGGACCTGAGTGACCGCGATGGCGGGCAGACCGAGGTCGAGCTCGTCGACGTAATGGACGGCGGTGTCGAGGGTCTCGCGAGCGGTGGCGATCTCACCGCTCAGCGCGAGCAGCCGGGCCCTGGTGAGCAGCACCGGCACGAGCAGCGCGCGGTCGCCGACGAACCGCTCCAGCAGGTCGGCGCACAACAGCAGCCCTTCGTCCACCCGCGTCGGCGACCACTGGACCAGTTCGCACAGGCCGCCGAGCAGCCGGTCCTCCTCGTAGCGGTCGCCCATCGCGCGGGCCCGCGCCAGCCCGTTGCGCAAAGCCTGGTCGGCCGCGCCGAACCGGCCGGCGTCGATGTGCGTCCAGGCTTCGAGCTGGTGGAACCGGCACCAGCTGAAGTCGTCGCCGGACTCCAGCCGGTCTCTCAAAGCTTCCAGATCTGTTGTACGACCCGAGCGCATCCCCATGCTCTCCCGCTGGATCGTGCAGGTCAGCGCGCTGCGCGCGTCACCGGGGAGCATCTCCTCGGCGACGTCCAGCGCGGCGGCGGCCTTGCCCGCCTCCCCGCGCGCCAGTTCGGCGTCGCTGATCAGGACCGCGAGCCGCCGGTGCTCCTCGCGGCCCTTCGGCAGGATCTCGCGCCCGCGTTCCAGCAGGGCGATGGCGGCCGGGAGGTCCTTGCGGTGCAGGGCCTCGCCGCCGTCCCGGATCAGCGCGGTCGCGGCCCGGTCGGTGAGGTCGTCGAGGAGGGGGTCGAACGGGCGCACCTCGCGGGTGAAGCGGCAGGCGGCGAGCAGGTGGCGGCTGATGTCGCCGGAGGTCCAACTGCGGAACGGGGCGTCGTCGGCGGGGTCCTGGTCGCTGAGCCAGTCGGCCAGCCGGCGGTGCCAGTCGGCGCGCAGCTCCTTGCTGGTCAGCGAGTAGACGGTCTCGCGGGTGAGGGTCTGGGTGAACTCGAAGGCCCCCGGCTGGGAACCCCTTCTGACCAGGCGGTCGCGCTGGAGGCTGCGTACCGGCACCGACGCGGTTCCCGAGGATATTTCTGGGCCGAGCATCTCGACCTGACCGAGGGTGAACTTCTGGCCGATGGTCGCGGCCCGCTCCAGCACCTCGCGTTCGTCGCCGCCGAGCCGGTCGAGCCGGGCGCCCAGCAGCGCGGTGATCGTGGGCGGCAGCGAGCCGTCACCGTCGATCAGGGCCTCCAGCATCAGCTCGGCGAACAGCGGGTTCCCGTCGCTGCTGGCGGCCACCCGCCAGTGCAGGGCGTCGTCGGCGTGCGCCATCACCTCGACGCGTTCGGCGCAGAGCTCCTGGACGAGCCGCGCGATGTCCGCCCCGCCCAGCGGCCCGAGCTCCAGCGACATCCCGCAGGTCACGCCGCCGCCCCAGCCGGAGCGCAATTCGTAGATCTCCGGCCGGGCCACGCAGACGAACAGCACCGGCACGTCGGTCAGCCACGACACGCAGTCGTCGATGAGGTCGAGCAGCGTCGGCTCGGCCCACTGGAGGTTGTCGAGCACCACCACGAGCGGCCGGTTGTCGGCCATGACCTCAAGGAAACTGCGCACCGCCCCGGCGATCTCCTTGACGCCGGGCGTCTGGCCGTTGCCCGCCAGGGCCTTCAGCGTCCGTTCGCCGTCGGGCCCCACGGCCGCCGCGACGGCGGGCCAGTCGCCGTTGACGTCCTCCAGCATCTCGGCGATCGGGCGGTAGGTGGCGCCGATGCCGTAGGAGGGGCAGCGTCCCGTCAGCACCCGCACCTCCGGCGGGAGCCGGTGCAGGAACTCGCGGACCAGCCGGGACTTACCCATACCCGGCACCCCCAGCAGGGTCGCCATCCCGCAGAGCCGTTCCCGCATCACGCGCTCGTGCAGGCGGGTGAGCTGGGCGAGCTCGTCGTCCCGGCCGATCAGCGGGACGGTGTCGGTGCTCGCTTCGGCCGCGCGGTCGGGCTCGACGTCGAGGAGCAGCCAGGCGCGGACCGGGTCCTTCTTGCCCTTCAGCGTGAGCGGCGGAACCTCCTCCACGACCACGTGCTGGCGCACCAGCCGGGCCACGTCGTCGCCGAGGAGGATCTCGCCCTCCTTGGCGGCCGACTGGATGCGGGCGGCGGTGTTGACCGTGTCGCCGATCACCCGTACGTCGGTGCCGGTGTTCCCGACCACCATGACCTCGCCGAACGCCACTCCGACGTGCGCCCCGATGCGGACGCCGACGGTGCGCTCCAGCTGGTCGGCCAGTTCGTACACCGACTTCATGGCGCCGTGGGCGGCGAGCACGGCGCGCAGCGCGTCGTCCTCGCGGCTGAGCGGGATGCCGAAGACGGCCATGATGGCGTCCCCGATGTACTTCTCGATCACGCCGCCGTTGGCGAAGATCGCCTCCCTGCACCCCGCGTAGTAGCGCTCCAGGATCTGCATGAGCAGCTCGGGGTCGAGACGCTCCGCGAGTTCGGTCGACCCGGACAGGTCGATGAACAGAACCACGATGTGACGGCGCGACGGCCGCGACCCCTGGGTGCTCATACGAGCTTGAGCTCCTGGCCCTCTACCTCGGGCGCGACGTCGTCGAGGCGGCGCTTGATGGAGTTCAGCAGGATGACCTCGGTCTCGTTGAGCGAGGCGAACACGTCGCGCTGCCGCTCGTCGAGCAGATCGATGGGGTGCCCTGCGGCACGTAGATCGGCCAATGCGTCAAACGCCCCCGAACCGGTTCTGTTCATCACTCGTCCTCACCGCGTCACGTCTGAAAAGTCCGCTTTTGCGTAAGTCTGAAAGCGGGCCGGGCGATCAGCCACCCCACGTTTGTGGGGTCTTTTCCGCCGGTCAGCCCACGTTTGTGGGGTTGTCTGGGCCTCGCGTCCCCGGCACATACTCGACTCGCAACGCAAGCCCATCTGTTAGGAAGGTGAAGGCATGTCCTTCGATCCCGCGGAAGAACTGCGTCAGGCCGGAATCCTCAACTCCCCCCTCGCCGCCGAGGTCGAGGAGGCGTTCGCCACCCTGACTCGTGAGGAAGTGGACCTGCTCGTCTCCCTCAAGGACAAGCTCCCGAACGCGCTGCCCGGCGTGCTCGCGGGTGTCAGCGCCGGCGTGAGCGCCGACGGCGAATGGTCCGAGCCCGAGGTCGTCGCCCACTCGGTGCCGGTCGCGGCCGACTGCCTCTGTGGCGCTTGGTCCGGCTCGGGCTCCGGCGCGGCCAACTAAGTTCCACCAGTTCGCGGACGCGGCCCCGGATGTCGGGGCCGCGTCCCGCGCAGGGAGTTGGGAGGGAGAGCAGACATGCCTGGGAAGCTGGTCAAGAACCGCGCCTTGTTCGAGGTCCCCGAAGGCCTCACCTATTTCGTGCACGACGACAGCCATCTCGTGGTCAACCCGCACTCGGGTGGCCGTGTGATGCTGACATCGCGGGAGTTCGGCGTCCTGTCGGCGCTCGCCCGTTCCCTGCCGCTCGACGAGACCGTGGAGAACGAGAAGGCCCTGGCGAAGCTGGTCCTGAACTGGGTGGCCTACTACAACGGCCACCGGCCGAACGTGACGCTCCAGGAGCCGAAGCTCAAGCAGGCCTACTACGCGATCACCGACGGCTGTAACCTGCGCTGCCCCTACTGCTACGCGTCGTCGGAGAAGTGCCTGCCGAACGAGCTGAACACGGCCGAGTCGCTGCGCCTGATCGAGGAGATCGCCGACTTCGGGGCCGAGTACGTCATCTTCACCGGCGGCGAGCCGATGCTCCGCAAGGACCTGTTCCAGATCGTCGAATACGCCAAGAGCCTCGGCCTGAAGTGCAACATCGTCACCAACGCGACGATGATCAGGAAGCTGGAGACGGCCCAGCGATTCGCCGACCTGTTCAACTCGGTGACGGTCAGCGTCGACGGCGGCACCGCCGAGACCCACGACCGCACGAGAGGCGCGGGCTCGTTCGCGAAGACCCACAAGGCCCTGCAGCTGCTCAACCAGGTCGGCGTGATCCCCAAGATCAACCACATCGTGACGTCGGACAACATCGACGAGCTCGAGGACTTCGCCGAGTTCCTCGAAGGGCTCGACGTCCACAGCATCCGGTTGATGTACCACAACAAGCTGGGCCGGGGCGTGAACGACGACGCCGACTTCGGCTGGCAGGACCACATGCGGATCCAGGAGATCGCGTGGACCTCCCCGGCGGCCGGCAAGCTCAGCCCCGACGGCCCGAAACCGGTCAACACGTGCTCCATCAAGGGCAACTGCGGCATGGGCGGCAACGAGATCTACATCAACTCGCTCGGCGACGTCTACCCGTGCAAGCTGGTCACCGGCAACGAGCACCACGCCGGCAACGTGCGTCAGCAGTCGCTGGCCGAGATCTTCGGCGCCCCGGTGCTGAAGGAGATGCGGACCAGCACGGTCTACGGCGGCGACTACCACGCCGACTGCGACCGCTGCTACATCAAGGCGTCGTGCGGCGGCGGCTGCCGGGCCTCCCACATGGCCGAGTCGCTGGACATCCGGCGCAACAGCCGCCACCAGTGCCGCATCCTGCGCCACGGCATCGCCACCCAGCTCTGGCTGGAGTCCGGCACCTCCGGCGAGGAGCTGGCCAGGAACAACGAGGTCATGACGACCCCGCGGCTGGTCGCCGACGATTCGATCCACCCCGTCTTCGACGACTGGACCCGGTACGTCCCGCCGATGCGCGAGCCCATCAAGGTCGGCAAACTCCTCCCCATCACTCCCGTCTAAAGCCCGATCAAAAGTGAGGTGCGGACCATGTCTCTGACCATCAGCGATTCGGTGATCTGGCAGGAGACCGCCGACGGCGTGTCGCTCTACCACACCGAGACCGGCGACTTCTCGACGCTGAACGAGACCGGCTCCAAGATCTGGATGATGGTCGAGGAGACCGGCGAGCGGGAGCCGATCGCCCTGACGATGTCGCGGGCCTACGCGCGCGGCAACGACGCCGTGAGCCACCGCATCGTGTCCGAGGTCAACCGGTTCATCGGCTCCATGGTCGAGAACGGCATGATCCTCGAAGAGGCGTGATGTCCCGCGCTGTGGTTCTGGGCGGCGGGCTGGCCGGGGTGCTGGCCGCCGCCGCGCTGACCCGGCACGCGGACGAGGTCGTGGTCCTCGAAAGCGACCACTACCCGGCGAGCCCCCGCCCGAGGCGGGGGCTTCCGCAGTCCCACCACAACCACGTGCTGGTGGCGGGAGGCATCCGGGCCCTGGACGAACTCCTGCCCGGAGTGATCGACGATCTCCTGAACGCGGGGGCCCACCGCCGCAACATGCCCGGCGACTGCCTGATCTTCTCCGGCGAGGGCTGGTTCCACCGGGTCAGGACCGATGCCGACCTGATCGCCTGCAGCAGACCCTTGCTGGACGAGGTGGTCAGAAGACACATAGATGTCGAGGTCATCCAGGGCGTCACCGCAGTCGGGCTGGCCGGGGATGCGGGAAGGGTCACCGGAGTCAGCGTCACAACCGACGTGATGACCGGCGAACCGGGAGAGGTCACCACAACCGGCGCGACTCCCGACGAGATTCGGGAGGCTGCCGGGACCGGGGTGATCAGTGCCGATCTCGTGGTCGACGCCACCGGCCGCCGCTCCCAGGTGCTCCATTGGCTGGCCGCGCTCGGCGTCCCTCCGATCGAAGAGGTCAGAGTCCCCTCCGGTGTCTCCTACGCCACCCGCCTCTACGAGGGCCCCGGCGACATTCCTGCCGTGATGGTCCACCCCAAATACACCCCAGCCAGAGGCGGGACGTTGTTCCCCATCGAGGGCAACCGGTGGATCGTCACCATGACCGGCGACCCGCCCCTCGACGAAACAGGATTCGACGAGTACGCGCGGGCTCTCAGAGACCCCGTCATCGCCGACCTGATCGAGAACGCGAAGCCCGTCGGGCCGATCCGGCCGTGTCACGACACCGCCAACCGCCGGCGCTACTTCGAGAGGGCCCGGCTCCCCGAAGGGTTCCTGGCCGTCGGGGACAGTGTCGTCACGGTCAACCCGGTCTACTCACACGGCATGTCGGTCGCCGCGCTGACCGCGCTGAGAATCGCCAAGGAGGGCCCGAGCCAGCAGGCCGTCGCGGAGGAGGCGGACCGGTCGTGGCGGATGGCGGTGGCCGAGCCGATCAAGGGCGCCGGTAACCCCAGGGTCGGCCGTGCGCTGCTGAGCAGTCCGGGCATCGCCGCCGAACTGTTCCACAGCCAGGCTCTCATCCCGGCCGTACGCGACCATCAGGCCATATTTCAGGCCATAGTCAACGACCTGGAGGAGCCGCTCACGGCCGAACAGGCCCGCGCGCAGTTCCCGGAGCTCAACGCTTGGGACCGATGAAACCCAGCTCGTAGGCGATGCCGACCGCGTGCGCGCGGTTGGCCGCCTGCAGCTTGTCGAGGATGCGCGCCAGGTGCGACCGCACGGTCCCCGCGCCGATACCGAGTTTGTCGGCGATCTGGGCGTTCGACAGCCCGGTCGCCACCAGTGCCAGCACCTCGGCCTCCCGGCGGGTCAGCGCCGCCAGGTGGTGGTCGACGCCGGTCATCGCGCCCGCGATGCGGTCCCTGAGCCGGGTGATCATCGCCGTCGAGATGAACGTGTGCCCGGCCGCGACCGTCCGGATCGCCGGCACGATCTCCGCGAACAGCGACTCCCGGTGGACGAATCCGCCGATGCCCTCCCGCAGCGCCCGCCCGAGCAGCTCCTCGTCGAGTTCGTCGGCGACCAGTACGACCTGAGTACGGCACCGCATCAGCGCCCCGACCGTGAGCGCGAAGTCCACCCCGGAGGCGAGCAGCGCGGCGCTGACCACGACGACCCGGGGGCGCTGACGCGCCACCAGATCGCTCAGCCGGGTCCCGGCGCCGGCCTCGCCGACGACGTAGACACCGGTGCCCATGTGCAGCGATCCCCTGAGTCTGGCCCGAACCCCCCGGTCCGGCTCGCCGACGACGACCCTGACGGGCATCGTCTCGACCGAGAGGGCCAATTCGGCCTGATGTGTCACCTGACTACCTGAATTGACCGTTTTTCCGCCACCGGCACAGAATGCGCGCATACGAAAATGCTCACCAGAGCAGGGCGATTACTCATGAGAGCCGCCCGCAGAGGCGGCATACTCACGCGCCCACTCCGCGTCAACCGGCCGGTCAGTCTCCGGCGGCCTCGACGACCCGGATCGACGAAGCCCCGAGACGCTCACTGACCTGCGTCAACGTGAACCCGGCCGCGTCCAGGAGCGCGCCGAACTCCGAGCGGGTGCGTTCCCTTCCTCCGGTGTAGACGAGCATCGCGAGATCACTCATCACGACGCCCGACGCCTCGGGCGCGGCCAGACTCTCGGGCATGACAGGCTCGATGACCAGTAACCGTCCGCCCAGTCGCAACGACTTACGGCAACCCCTCAGCAGCCGGACGCAGGTGTCGTCGTCCCAGTCGTGCAGGATGCCCTTCAGGATGATGACGTCGCCCTCGGGCACGGCGTCGAAGAAGTCGCCGTTCTCGATCCGGCACCGGTCTGCGACGTCCGCCAGGATCGGCACAGCTGCCGCGGTGCCTTCGGCCGAGTCGAAGAGCACACCGTGCGCGTCGGGGTGCCGGCCCAGAAGTGCGGCCAGCAGGGTGCCGTTTCCGCCGCCCACGTCCACGACGGTCGTCCCGGAGAAGTCGAACGGGACGAACTCGGCGACCTGGCCGGTGCCCTCGCGCATGGCGGTGTTGAAGATCGTCGAGAGCTCCTCCGAAGCCGCGAGGTGCTCGAAGAGCGGCCGGCCGTGAACGTGGTCCCAGGCGGTCTCGCCCGTTTGCACCGCCGAGGTCAGCGCGCCCCAGGCCTGCCAGGTCGCCGGGTCGCCCAGGAGCAGCACACTCGACCTGATCGAGCGGGGATGACCGGCACGCAACGGCTGGCCGAAGGCCGACAGCGCGTAGCGTCCCGGCGGGATCTCGATGGCGACGTCGAGCACGACCAGCGCGCGGAGCAGCCGGTGGAGTGAGTCCTGATTTACCTGGACCTTCACAGCCAGATCCGCCACGCCGATCGGCCCTCGGGCCAATACATCGGGCAGGCCGAGCTTCGTGGCGGCGTACAGGATCTGGGAACCGGCGAAGCCGAAGGCCATGGCCGAGAGATTCTTCATGGGCCCACTCGCAGGGGAAGGCGGCGCACGCCGTGGATGAACAGGTCGGGGGTCCACTCCAACTCGGCGGTGGTCAGCTCCAGAGGACGCCGGACGAGCGCACCGATCGCGGCCCTCGCCTGCAGCCGGGCCAGCGCGGCCCCCAGGCAGAAGTGGATGCCGTGGCCGAGGCCGAGGTGCCGGTTGGGGGTGCGGGCGATGTCGAACACGTCGGGGTCGGGGAAGACGGCCGGGTCGCGGTTGGCGGCCAGCAGCACCGGGATGATCATGTCTCCGCGAGGGATGACGACGTCTCCGAAGACCGCGTCGGTCAGCGCATAGAGCGGCCGGGAGTGCCCGACCGGACCGTTGAACCGCATCATCTCCTCGACCGCCGAGTCGATGAGCTCGGGGTCGTCCCGCAACAGAGACAGCTGACCAGGGTGTCGCAGCAGTTCCAGCACCCCGTTGCCGATGAGGTTGACCGTCGTCTCGTCACCCGCCATGACCAGCTGGAACACGCTGGAGACGAGCTCCTCGTGGTCCAGCTCGTCGCTCAGGGAAAGCCGGGTCAGCAGGTCCTCGCGCGGTGTCTCGCGGCGTTCGGCGATCTGTTTCTCGATGTAGCGGACGAAGGCCAGCCCGGCCGCCCTGATCCGGGGCGCGTGGTAGCTGCGCAGCATCGCGTCGCTCCACACGCGCAGTTTGGCGGCGTCGGCCAACGGGAAGCCGACGAGGTCGGCCATCACCAGGATCGGCAGCGGCAACGCCAGCTGGGCGATCACGTCGACCTCGCCGTGCAGGCCCGCGACCAGCTCGGCCACGATCTCGTCGATCCGTTCCGACAGCCGGGCGACCGTGCGCGGGCCGAACGCGGGCGCCATCAGCCGCCGCAGCCGGGTGTGGTCGGGCGGGTCGAGGTTGAACATGTTCCGCCGGACCACGGCCAGCGGATCGTCCACGCCCGCGTGCACCGTGACCTGCCGCCCGATGGCCGGATCGAGCAGCGCCCGCTGCACGTCGGCGTACCGGGTCAGGTACCAGGCGCCGTTCACGTGAAAGACCGGCGCCTCCGCCCGCATCCGGTGCAGGACCGGATGCGGATCGGCGCGCGGGATGCCGGGCATCAGCGTCTCCGCTGGGCGTCCAGGGCGAAGAACGGCGTGGCGGTGCGGCCGAGGTCGTCCATGCCGTAGAAGCCGCGCCGGGCCATCTCGACGTGCGGCGGCGCGGTCTTCCAGTGCCGCAGGAACAGCCGCGCGCAGAACTCCGGCGGCGGCGGGGCGGCCTTGGCGGTGGCGCGGGCGAGCTTGGCGGCGATGAGCAGGCCGGACCACTCGTCCCATTTCTCGTGGGCGCGCAGCCGGTCGAGCACCGCCCGCCGCCAGTCCTCCGACTGCCAGACCGGCCAGACCCGCATCATGACGAGCTTCAACCGCTCGGCCATCGGCAGGGCGTGCTCGGCTGGGGCCAGCCATTTCGCCAGCTCGGGGGGCAGCTCATCGCCGTACACACCGAGTTTTTCCTGCGTGTACGCCTCGCCGCCGAACTCGGTCAGCAGCTCTTCCAGGACGGCGGCGTGCACGTCGGGATACTCGGGCGCGAACAGCCTGGCCGCGTTCATGACGTCGAGGTCCCGGGCCGAGCGCCACTTCAGCGCCTCGTAGTGGGTGATCCCGGTCAGCGCGATGTCGGCCGACCAGGCCCCGGCGACGTCGGGGCGCTCGCCGCTGACCTCTTCCAGAGCCAGGAGGGCGTCGAGCCGCTTGACGTCCCACTGCTCTTCTCTGAGTACGGCCAGCGCCGGCCGGTCCCCGGGATCGAGCGCCTCGGCGAGTTCGTCCCACGACCGGTGCGTGAACGGCCGGGCCTTGGCGGCGGCGATGATCCGCGCGCCGGCCTCGGGGTCGACGGTCCCCCGGGCGACCCCGTGTCGCAGGTTGACCAGCGCGACCGTACTGGCTTGGTAGCCACGCTCGGCCGGGCCGTGCATCACCGCGACCTCGTCGTCGCCGTCGACCGCGCCGGAGGAGAACATCTCGTAGACCTCGCCGACGCCGTTCATCCCGAACGGGGACAGTTCGGCCGCCCGCAGCGCCCCCATCGAGGCCGCCCCGATGACGTGGACGCCCTCGTTGAGCAGCCAGAGGATCTCCTTGTGCCCGACGGAGAGCCGCTCGCGGTAGTAGCCGTCGATGATGACGGCGGTGTCGTCGGGGCCCCACTCCTCTTTGAGCAGGTCACCCCGCGCGGCGGGCGGGACGACAGTGGCCTCGGGCAAAACGGCGTGCACGTCGTCGGCCGACAGGGTCGGCCCGGTGTAGACGACGACCTTCATCAGAACACCTCCGGGATGACGCGGCTGCCGGGGGCCAGCACGCGGGCCACCGGGACTCCGATGTCCGCGCGGGTCAGGTCGGCCACCATGGGTGCGTGCCCGAAGGCGACGGCGGCCCGCTTGACGACGTCGTCGAGGTCGTCGACGAGGCTGCCGCGCGCGGGCACCTCCTGGATCCCGGCGCCGCCTTCGACCAGGGCCGGATAGTCGGTGGCGAGCTGTTTCTGCGCGCCGGCCTTGAGGTCGTCGCGGGCGCCGGAGATGTAGGCCAGCCGCGACTGCGCCGCCTCGGTGATGGCCCGGGACAGCGCGATCTCGGCGCTGAGATGACATCCATAGCCCATGAAGGGCGGCGGATAGTCGTCACACGTGATCCGCACGACGAACACCGACAGCCCGGTGGGTGAGGGCACCGACCGGCACTCCATCGTGACCCGGGCGCGGGCCATCAGCTCTACCAGCACGGCGATGACCGGTGATCCCACCGACAAGGCGTCGACGATCTCGCCCTTGTCCCTGCCGGTCAGCCACCCGGTCACCGCGTCGCGTTCGATCACTTCGTAGAGGGCGTGAAGAGTGGCCTCGACGAGGGTGTTCCCGCTGGCCAGGCCGTTGGTCGACTCGAAGAACACCGGCGCGTTCCAGCCCGTCTTGCGGGTCAGCCGGAACGCGACCGTGTCACGGGGGACCAGCGTCTCGGCCCCGTCCGTCAGCGACCGTCCGGCGACCCAGGCGATGGGCAGCCCATCGTGCAGAACGGTCGGCGACGACAGCGGGAGGTGTTTCACGTCGTACCCGAGATGCAGTTCCCTGGGCGGCGAGACGGTGAGCGCCTCCATGGGCTGCTCGGCGTGCCAGAGCTCGATCGACTCCATCATCGCCGACAGTTTCGCCAGGTCGGGGGTGACCCCCTTGCCCTGCGAGACCGCCAGTGTCCGCGAGGCCGGCCGGATCGCCTGGAAGGTCGGGATGCCGATGTGGTCGAGCCGGGTGATGTCGGCCACCCGGGTGATCCCGACCAGCGGGGCGGCCTGCCCGGCCATCTTCAGCGACTGGGCCGGTCCGACCGCCCGGTCGGTGCCGGGGAGCAGCACCTTCGAGGCGTCGGCGGCGGAGCGCAGCCATGTGGTGTCGGTCATCGTCTCGTCTCGCCCCCAGGGGATCAGATGTTGCGTGCGCGGTTCAGCAGCGCCCGGCCGCCGATCGTGTAGCCGACGATCGCCATCACGGCCAGGATGACCATGTCCCGCCCGGCCGCCCCGAAGCCGAACAGACTGGCGTCACGCATGCCGTTGATGGCGTAGGTCAGCGGGTTGACGTGGGAGAACCACTGCAGGACCGTCGGCATGCTGTCGTAGGTGTACATCGACGGCGCGCTGAACACGAGCACCGGCAG
This sequence comes from Herbidospora mongoliensis, assembly GCF_001570545.1. Lineage (GTDB taxonomy): Bacteria > Actinomycetota > Actinomycetes > Streptosporangiales > Streptosporangiaceae > Herbidospora > Herbidospora mongoliensis. The sequence goes on from NZ_BBXD01000013.1 coordinate 44,812, forward strand.
CGACAGGTTCGAGCCGACCATGAAGGCCTGGTAGTCGGTGACCGTGATGGCCGCCGCCAGATAGAGCCCGTTGATGGCCAGCGACGCAAGTGTCAGCGCCACCAGCAGGGCCAGCCAGCCCTCCAGGTCGAACGGGAACTCGAAGATCAGCACAGCGGCGATGAGGCCCAGCAGGCTCTGCCCGAGCACCAGCGACACACCGGCGATCATCTTGCCCATCAGGAAGCGCGATCTTCTGAGCGGGTACGACCAGAGCTGCGTCGCCACCCCGCTCATCTCCTCCTGGAAGATCGCCATGGCCGAGGTGCCGGCCGCGCTGACGACCGACATGCCCAGCGTCATCGGCAGCAGGAACACCGCGAACCCGACGGCCAGGCCCTTGTACTGCACGGTCTGCACCAGGTTGCTCAGCGAGGTGTTGACCAGCAGCAAGTAGATGAGCATCGGGGCCAGGCCGAGGATCAGGTAGACCCGGTTGCGGGCCAGCAGCGCCCACTCGCGGTAGACCACGGCGCCCAGGTCGGCCTGCCGGGCGGTCCCGGCGGACGGCGGCTGGTGCTGGAACGTCAGCCGGTCGGTGGGGGTGCTCACGCCGTCGCCTCCTCAGGCTCCGGAGCCTTCTCGGTCATCCGCAGGAACGCCTCTTCGAGCGAGTCGGACACGGTCGACACACCCGTGATGGCCAGGCCCGCCAGCGCGGGCAGCACCTCCTGGGCCTTGGCCCCGTGGATGCGCACCTCGTTCTCACCGGTCGAGGTCTCGTGGCCGGCGCCGCGCGCCCAGTCGGCGACCATCTCCCTGGCCAGCGCGTCCTCCACGGTGACCTGCACGTGGGTGCTGCCGAACTCCTCGACGATCTCGCGGGGCTTGGCGAACCTGACCACCTCGCCCTTGTTGATGACGAGCACCCGCTGGCAGTTGCGCTCCAGCTCCTCGATGTGGTGGGTCGTCCACAGGATGGTGACGCCGTGCTCCTCGCGGAGCCAGGTGACGAACTTCTCGACCTGGCGGCGGCCGGCGACGTCCAGACCGGCGGAAGGCTCGTCGAGGATCAGCAGCTGGGGGATGCTCAACAGGGCGCGCACCAGCTGGAGACGCTGGCGCTGGCCGCCGGAGAGCTGGAAGCACATCCGGTCGAGGGCCTCGGTCAGGCCGAGGAACTCGACCACCTCCATCGCCCACGGCTCGATGGTGCGCCACTTCAGGCCGCGGAACTTGGCCGCGATGTGCAGGTTGTCGAGCGCGGGCAACATCATGTCGAACGGCGCCGTCTGGTGCATCGCACCGATGCCGCTCTTGGCCTCGACCGGCTGGCGGATCGGGTCGACGCCGAACACGCGGATGTCGCCCGAGGTGGGGGCGGTGACACCGCAGATCAATTTGATGAGACTGGTCTTACCGGCGCCGTTGGGGCCGAGCAGTCCGCAGGTCTCGCCGCGCGCGATGTCGAACGACACGTCGTTCACCGCGGGCCGGCTCATTCCCTTGTACTGCTTGGTCAGCCCCGTGGCCGTCACCACGTCACTCGACACGGCCATACTCCACCCTCTGTCTCTCGGAGCGGGTTGTGGCTTGAGTATGGGCTTGTGATCAGTAGGGCCGACAACCCCACGAAAGTGGGCTTATGCCGAACGGCAGAGGCCTGATTGTGTCGCCCGGGTCGATGAGAACACCATCGGCCCATGGACACGGGCTCGTACACCCTGCGCATGCCGGTGGCGACGCGCGGCGTGAGCTGGCGGCTCCCCGACGACACCGATCCCCGGGCCACGCTCCCCTGCGTGGTGCTCGCCGACCGCACCGGAATGGGGGAGTTCACCGGCCTGCAACGCGGCCTGCGCACGCTGGGCGTGCCGAGCGTCCGCATCGACGCCGGTTCGGTCGCCGCGCTGACCCGGCACGAAGACGGCTCCCTCACCATCGACGGCCGCCGCATTCTGCCCACGGTGACGTGGGTGCGGCACTTCGCCTTCCAGACGGGGCAGGGCGCCCACGCCCTGTTCCGCGCGGAGTCATGGGTGGCCCTGGTCGACCAGGTCACGGCCCTTTCCTCGGTACGCATCCCCGACGGCCTCGACCCCGGCAGGCTGGCCCAGCTCGACGGCGCGGCGAAGGCCGGCATCCGGGTGCCGCGCACGATCGTCACCACCGACCCCGGCAGCGCGTCGTTCCCCAGCAGGAAGGTCGTGGTCAAGGCGCTGAACCGGCACTTCGTGGAGGCCGAACCCGGCTTGCTCGAAGGCGTCTTCCCGGAGATCGGCGACCGGACCGCCTTCCACTCGCGGGACGTGCCGATGATCGTCCAGGAGTATGTCGAGCACACCGCCGAGCTGCGGGTCTATCACGTGAACGGCGAGATCAGGGCCTTCCAGGTCGACAAACCGTCACCGGCGGCGATCTGGCGCGACGAGGACTCGGTGACCGTGACCCCCGTCGCGGTGCCCTCCGACGTGGCCGAGGCGGTGACCCGCCTGGCCGACCTGTGGGGCCTGCGCTACGGAGCCTTCGACTTCCTGCTGACCACCGACGGGCCGGTGTTCCTGGAGGTCAACCCCGACGGCGACTGGCGCTGGTTCGAGTCAAAAGCCGGGGTGGACGACATCTCGATGGCCACCCTGGCGATGGTCCGGAGTCTGCACCGCGAGACCACCCGCATCGATCTGACCGGGTTCCTCCTACTCGGCGGCCCCGGCCGGCCGCCCGCACTGGACACGCGGGTGCTCGGCCCGCTGGATCTGCGCATCGGCGGCGCGCCCGTCCACATCGGCGCCCGCAAGTCGCGCCTGCTGGCCGCGATCCTGCTGTCCAACCCCAACGAGGTCGTCCCCACCGACCACCTCATCGACTCCCTCTGGTCCGGCCGCCCCCCGGCGACCGCCCGCAAGAACCTCCAGGTGTACGTCTCGGAGCTGCGCAAACGCCTGGGCGACCGCATCTCCTACGAGGGCTGGGGCTACCGCCTGGACGCCCAGCGCGACGAACTCGACCTCCTCCGCTTCCGCGACCTGGCGGCGGCCGGACGCGAGATGCGCAGAAGGGGCGCGGGCGACGCGGCGCTGACCCTGCTCGACCGTGCGCTGAACCTGTGGCGCGGACGCCCCCTGGCCGAGTTCGCCGGCGTCCCCCTCGTCGACGACGCGGTCGGCCGCATGACCGAGCTCTACCTGACCCTCAACGAGGACTGGGCCGAACTGCAGATCGAGCGCGGCCGGTTCGTCGACGTGCTGAACCGCCTCGACGGCCTGGCCGCCTTCTTCCCCGCCAGGGAACGCCTGATCGCCGCCCGGATGACCGCCCTGGCGGGCTGCGGCCGGGCCCCCGAGGCGCTCGCCCAGTTCGAGGCCGTCCGCATCAGGCTGTCGGCCGACCTGGGCATCGACCCCAGCCCCGTGCTCAAGCAGCTCTACACGTCGATCCTGATGGGCAAACCGGCCACAAGGCCTCGCAATACCAGCGGTTAAGCGCGCAATCCTACGCTCGGAGAAGCAAGCGATCACGCGAGGAGTCAGAATGGATCTTGCGTACGACGACCTGATAAACGATCGCGACCGTTCATTGATCGTCATGCTGGCCCGGGGCTATACGACCACCCGGATCGCCCGCGAGATGCACCTCAGCCGCTACACCATCGCCGAACGCATCAGCAAACTCCTCGAGCAGTTCGCCTGCTCCAACCGCAGCGAGCTGGTGGCCTATTCGTACGCCCACCGGTTCCTCAACGTCGGCGTGTGGCCGCCGGGGATCCTGAAGGCGGGACCGTCTCCGCAGCGCTCAGCCTGACCCGGCCCGCCACGGTTCGGTGTGCGCGGTGTTCATGACCATGGCCAGCGTCGTGTAATAACCGGCCGTGGCCACCGCCGCGACCACGCGCTCCTCCCCGAAAACCGCCACCGCTCTCGTGTACGTCTCCACGGAGACGTCCTTGGTGCGCTGCAACTCGTCGACGAGGTCCCACATGGCGGCCAGCCGGTCGTCAGACGGGCGTTCGTGCCGGGCGACGGCGTCGATCTCCTCGGCCGGCACCCCCTTGGCCAGCGCGATCGGGTGATGGAAGGCCCACTCGTAGGGCTGGTCCCAGTGCCTCGCCACGGTGAGGACGACCAGCTCGACGAGGTCCTCGTCGAGGACGCCACCGAAGCGGATCGTCTCCCCCACGAGCTGGAGCCGGGTCATCAACTCGGGGCTGCGCAACAGCGGCACGAACGGGCCGGAGATCTCGCCGCGCGGGCCCGCGGTGATGGCGTCGACGGCGCGGCGCTGGGCCTCGGTCGGTTCTTCGGGGAAGGGGATGCGGTTCGTATCAGTGGCCACTTATATAAGGTAGTGGCATGCACGCCTTCGACGTCTTGGGCGATCCCGTCAGGCGGCGGATCCTCGAACTGCTCGCCGACGGGGAACGGCCCGCCGGGGAGGTGGGCGCGATCGTCCAGGAGGAGTTCGGCATCACCCAGCCCGCCGTGTCGCAGCACCTGCGCGTGCTCCGCGAGAACGGGTTCGCGACCGTGCGGGCCGAGGGGGCCCGGCGGCTCTACGCGGTCGACCCGGCCCCGCTCGCCGAGATCGACCGGTGGCTGACCCGCTATCGGGATCAGTCGTCGTAGGAGGCCTCGCACTCGCCTCCGGGCTTCGACACGTCTTCCTTGACGACCGTGCCGTCGACCGTGATGCGGCAGGTCAGCCGCACGCCGTCTGGCGCTTTGGCCGTGACGGACAGGTCGTCGAGCGTGTCGACGTCGAACGGTTCCCGGATGGGCAGCACCATGCTCGGGCTCGTGGTCTCGCTCTCAGCCGTGACCAGCGACACGTCTTCGGCGGTCGCCTCCTGCTTGTCGGCCTCGATCTCCAGGACGCCCTTGTGGATCCCGGGCCCGTTCGGGTCGAACATCTCGCCGGACCTGTCCGGACGCTCCCAGGAATCGTCTCCATCGTCGAACCCGGCGGGCAGCAGAACCAGCGCCGCCAGTACGGCCGCCCCGGCCACGAGGCCGATCTTCCAGCCGGTGTTCGGATCGCGGTGGCCCCGCGCCCGGGCCCTCCGGGCGAGCAACGCGAAGGCCAGCGCCGGAGCCCACATGACGCCGAAGCTCGCGAACCCCAGGACGAAACTGATCCACGCGGCCGTCATGTAGCCCTTGCCGGGATCCTGCAACGGCATCGCCGGCTGGTAGCCGGGCGGTGCCGGCGCATAGGTGACCTGAGTGGGCTGCGCGTAGGCGACCGGGGGCGGCGGGTAGGCCACCGGCGCCAGCGGCATGCCGGGGATCGCCGGCAGGTCGTGCATGAGCTCGTTGAGATCGCCCCAGGTGACAGCCGTCTGCGCGCCGGCGAGCCTGGTCGACAGTTCCTGGTCGTTGAGCCGCCCGACGACGTAGTGCTCACGCAGAATGGCGCAGGCGCGTTCGCGCTCGCCGTCGGAAACACGGATGTGCTGCAATTCCGACCTCCCCCTGTATGCCATCCAAACTAGCTCACCCCCAAGACCTGATTCGGGTCTGGTGAATTCGGCTTGGGACTCGGGAGATGGGTAACCCATTTACCGACATTTCCGGTTTGGCGAACAGAGGGATTAGGGCGCGGCGGTTATTCGGGCTCGCCGATGACGGCGGCCAGGTGCGTCCGATCTGGCCTGCGGGTTCGTGAGATTGTCGGTCGGGGTGCCTAGGGTCCGGGGGCATGACCTCAGCGACGCAGGCGTACAGCTACGCCGCGCCCTCCTCTCTTGTCGACGGGCGTCTCGGGCTTTCCACGTCCGGCGGGCGGGCCCTTTCCGGTCCGGTCGCGGCCCCCAAGTTCTTCAGCGGTCTGGTCACCCAGGCGGCGCCCGCCGCGGCGGCGCTGCTCGGGGTGGCCGACGTCGCGCTGGCGCGCTACCACCAGGCGCAGGCGCGGCCCAGCTGGGTGCGCGATCCGGTCGTCACCTGCAACGGCGACCGGTTGCGGTTCGAGTCGTTCTCGGCCTGCGGCGGGGTCTACGCCCGGCTCGACCTGCTGGGCGGCGCCCTCGACGGCGAGGTCTTCGACCGGGGCACCACCAACGTCGACGTCAACCCGCCGCTGCGCGAGGCGCTCGCCCGGGTAGGCGGGCGCGATCCGCTGCACCTCGGTGTGGGGGCCGACGAGCTGGTCGTGACCACGTTCGACGGCGCTGTGGTGGAGAAGAAGGTGCCGCTCCCCGAGCGGTGGCTGCGCGGGTTCGCCGAGGTGCAGGTCATCGCGGCGGGCATGGACCAGCGCGGCGAGTCGGCCGGCATGACGGCCGTCCGGTTCCTGCGCGGGCTGCCCAAGAAGGCCGACGTCTGGGTCGCCCAGACCGGCCGTGAGCTGCGCGTCTTCGACTACGAGGCGCCGGGCTCGGTGTATCTGGGCGGCACCCACCGGCTCGCCACGCTGCTGCCGTTACTGCGCTTCGCGAAAAGCCTGCGGGTGTACGGCCCCACGGAGGCCGCCTCCAGCGCGTGGGAGCTCGAACTGCCCGGCATGCGCTTCACGCTGACCCTGTCGCCGGATCGCTGGCGCGGCTTCTCCGGTGAGGGCGCCGTCCTCGACGACCTGTCCACCGACGAGGCCGAGAACGACGCCGACGTGGTCGGCATGCTGCTCAACTTCGAGCCCGAGGTCGAGATCGGCCTGCTCGCCGACCGCTCGGGCCTGCCCGCCGACCGCGTCAAGGCCGCACTCACCCAGCTCGGCGTGGCCGGCCGGGTCGGCTACGACCTGGCCGAGGCGGCCCACTTCCACCGCGAACTCCCCTACGACAGCGTCCACGCCACCCGCCTCAACCCCCGCCTGGCGGCGGCCCGCGCGCTGGTCGAGACGGGAGCCGTGCGGGTGACCGGCGAGACGGCGACCGTCCAGACCTCGGGCGGCCTGCGTGCGGTGTCGCTGGCCGACGGGTCGTGCACCTGCCCGTGGTGGTGGGACCATCGCGGGTCGCGGGGGCCGTGCAAACACGTGCTCGCCGCCCGGATCGTCGCCCGCGCCGACGTGGCGGCGACGCTGTGAGCGCGATCGTCGCCCTGATCAGGAACAACCGGCTCCGCGAACTGCGCGAACGGCTGCTCACCCTGACCGAGGCGCAGCGCGGCGAGATCGGCCGCGACCTGCCCGGCGTGGTGAAAGACCTGCGCGCGGAGCAGATCGAGGAGCTGAACCGCCGAGACTTCTACGACGACTGGGAGCGCGACTGGGAGCGGAGCCGCGCGGTCGACGAGATGCTCGACAGCCGGGCGACCGCGCTGCTGCTCGCCGGCCTCGGCACGATCACCGGCCCCGCCGCCGCCGTCTCGTGGATCACCAGCCGCGACGTCAACCGCCGCCAGGCCCGCGACGTCAACGTCGCCGACGCCGTCAAGATCGCCGCGTCCCGCCCGATCGAGTGGCAGCAGGACGTCGCCGTGCGCCTGGCGCGCCGCATCCGCCGTCCGGACGACCGCATCGCGCCCCTGGCGATCGCCCTGCTGCGCGCCTCCGGCGCCGAGCCTCCCGACCACGACCCGCTGGTGGCCGCCTGGCTCCGGGCGATCACCCACCCCGGCGACCCGCTGACCCCGAAGCTCCTCCCCCGGATCTTCGACGCCGAGGGCGCCGGCCGCGAACTCCGCGACGAATACCTCACCCCCGCTCCCACCCGCTGGCTCGCCCGCGCCCGCAAGGACCTCCCCCGCGACCAGGCGATCGACGGCTGCGTCAGCCGCTTCCTGCGCGGCGGCGACGCCCAGGACCTCCGCTTCTTCGTCCGCCTCCACGATCTCCTCGCCCCCACCTTCGACGAGACGGCCGAACGGCTCCGCGACTACCTGCGCCTGCTGCCGGCCGCACCCGGCACCGTGGCCGACCTCGCCGCCAAGCAGGTCAAGCGCCTGTTCCCGATCGACCGCGCCGACCTGGTGGAAGCGGTCGAGTCGCTGACGTTCCGCCCGGAGGCGAAGCTGGCGACCGTCGGCCTGAGGTGGCTCGACGCCGAACTCAAGCGCAACCCTTCCGCGGTGGCGGAGTTCACCCCGGCACTGCTGACGGCCTACGGGCACACGTCGTTCGACGTCCAGTCGAGAGCGGTCGACCTGACCGTCAAACACGTGACCGACGCCTCTCTGATCGCCGACGCGATCGAGTCTCTGCCCGCCGGCCTGGGCGCCCGTCTGTCGGCCCACTTCAGCGGCGAAGCGGCACCCGAGGAGACCCGGCCCGCCGTGACGTTCCCGCCGCTGCCGGAGGTCGCCGCACCCCAGCCGTTCCCCGAGCCGACGGTCTCCACCACCATCGAGGCGGCCGCCCACTGGGTGACCGCCGAACGCTGGCTGGCCGCGTTCGTGACCCGCGCGACCGCCGACCGCGAGGCCCTGCGCGCCGAACTGCACCGCCACCAGAACCGCGGCAGGTGGCAGCCCCGGTGGGACGTGTGGGTCGACCCGCGCGACTGGATCAAGGCCCTGTACACCGAGCTGATCACCCCCGGCGCGACCCCGGACGAACCGCAACACATCCCCTGGCGACCTGAAGACCACCTGGTGGCCACCAAGCGCACTCTCGATCCCCGGCGGTGGACGTTCACCGGGAATGTCGTCGCCTTCTCGGCCGAGCCCTACGAATACTTCCCCGGCCCGGATCCGAGCGCCCACGGTCACCGGCCGGCCGAAAGCGGTGTCGAAAGGCCGGGGCTCGTCTACGAAGCGCCGGAGCCGGCGGTCGCCGAACACGTGGCGAGCCTGGTCGATGTGGAGCTCGTGGAGTCCGTCGACGAGCCCGACGGGCCGGCCGTCTTCCACGGCCATCACTTCGTGGAGGTCAGTCCCCCGGCCGGTCCGTGGGTCGAGCCCGGTCAGATGGGGCGGAACGGTGAGCGGCTGCCGGCGGCCGAACATGTCCCGCCGCTGCACCTGTTCCTGCTGCACCGGTTCGACGAACTCCTCGACGCCCTGCGCGCCGACGCCCTGCCGCCCGTCCTGCTGGCGACGCCCACCCTCGGCAACGGCCACCTCGACCCGGAGGTCCTGGCCGACCGCCTGGAGACCTGCGCCGAAGCCGGCGTCGAACCGCTCCCGGCCGACCTGGCCCAGGCGCTGATGCGCCTGCCGAGAGGCGCCCACCCGGCGGCGGCCGAACGGGCCGCTAAGGTCGGCTCGTCGGCCGGCCACGCGGCGGCCGAATGGCTGGCGGGTGACGGCATGCCCGACCCGGTGACAGGGTTCGACTACGCCCGCCCGTCCTACGCCGGTGACGGCATGCCCGACCCGGTGACAGGGTTCGGCTGGGCGCGCCCGTCCCACGCCGGTGACCGGCGGATGGTCCCGGTCCTGCGGGTGGCCGCGCCCACGGGCCACCGGTTGATCGACGAGGTGCTGCTGGCGACACCGACCGCGCGTGCCTACGGCGGTTACCCCGACGCGTTGAAGTGGTTCCCCTCGATCGTGCCGTCGCATCGGGAGGTGGCGTCGGTCAACTATCTACTCCACGCCGTGACGTCGTGGGAACACCCGACCATGTCCATCAAAACCTTCCAGCCGATCGCCACCACCGACGGCCCGACGGGTGACGCGACGGCCGTCATCCTCGGGCAGTTCCTGTCCTCCCAGCCGACCGGCAAGGTGGGCGAGCTCATGCTGAGCCTGGCCGCCCGCGACTCCCTCCCCGCCACGGCGCTCGGCAGGCAGCTGGGCGTGCTGCTCTACTGGCAGAGCCTGGAAGTCGGCCCGCTGTTCGAAGTTCTGGCCGACCTCGCCCACAAGGGGGCGCCCCACCAGGTGTGGGACATCCTGCGTCCGCTCCTGCCGTCGCTGATCCCCGGCGAGGGCCGGCGGGTCACCGCTCCCCTCTCGGAGGCGATCGTCTTCGCCGCCGACGTGGCGTCGTGGGTCGGCGCGAGGGGCGAGATCCCGGAGATCACGGCCTACGCGGCCGGTAGGAGCAGGAGTCGCTTCGCCCGGGAGTGCCGCCGCCTGCGCGACCAACTCAACCCGGCGCGGGTCTGAGCCTGATGCGGCCGACCCCACCCCGGCCGCACCAGCCGACAGAAGTCGCGCATGTCTTTCCCCAGGTCAAAGCCCTGGTTGTCCCGGATGGCCGGGACGGCGGGTCCACCTGGGGGATGATCGTCCGGCGCTGTCAGGGGGACGATCTCCCGGTGTGCCTCCACCTACCGTGTGACGTCGACTTCAGTCTCATAGGGGAGAAGACGTGCGTCGACGTAGAGAACGAGCGATGTGGCTGACCGTGGGGATCGCCGCCGGGCTGGTCGCCGGTGGAGCCGGGGTGGCGGTCGCGGTGGCGGACGACACGCAGATCACGGCGTGTGTGGGTGTCGACGGGGTACTCCGGGTGCCGGGGCGGATCGAGCAGACGATGCTACGGCCGGTGCCGACCGCGTCGCCCACCACGGGCGCCTGCCCGTCGGGCTACCAGCAGATCACCTGGAACAAGACCGGGCCCACCGGCGCGACCGGTGATACCGGGCCAGCAGGTGCTCCCGGTCAGCAGGGCGCCACCGGGCCGGAGGGGCTCACCGGTGCGCAGGGCGTTCCGGGGGCGAAGGGCGAGCCAGGGCCCCAGGGCATTCCCGGCGCAAAAGGCGAGCCGGGCGCGCAGGGCGTTCCGGGCGTGAAGGGCGACCCGGGGCCGCAGGGTGAGCGGGGGGCTGCCGGCGCCGATGGGGTCGCGGGGCTGCAGAAGGTCGTCGTGACCAAGGAGTACGCGGCCAGCACCGCCGGCACGACGAACGTCAACTGCCCGGCGGGCAAGGTCATGCTGGACTCGGACTTCCAGGTCGCGGCCCAGAACGTGCCGCTGCTCAACCCCCACTCGGTCGCCTGGTCGCGGCCCTTCTCGCAGGCGGGCGGGCCGTTGAACGACTCGGTGAACGTGGTGTTCCCGTACAACAACACGAACGGCAAGGTGACGTTGACCATCACGCTGCTCTGCGGCAAGGGCTGAGCGACAGACATATCGCTTATTGGTTAGTTTGACGGCTGTGATCAGAGGTGGAGCATGTACGCGTACACCCAAGATCGCAGCCGTCAGGCGGCTTCTCCGCCTGATATGGAACGGTCCTCGCCTCAGGCGAGGTCCCACCTGCGGCGCCTGACCACCAAGGAGAAGCAGTGATCAAGCGCAGCCGCAGCAAGGACAGGAAGAAGTCGACCCCCCAGACAGACGACAGGGGCACCGAGGACAGCCAGCTCACCGTCAACAAACGCGACAACACCGAGCCCAACCCCAACGACCTGGTCATCTCCAACCAGAACGGGCCGGAGCAGTCCGAGATATCCCAGCTGGGCGATGAGATCCAGATCCTCAGCCTCGGCGGCGAACAGCGGAGACGGCCCGACTACATCGGCGGGAACTCGGGTGTGGTCGCGACCATCGACTACACCGGCGTGCACAAGGCGATCCAGAATGACAGCCACGCCATCTACATCCAGAACGTCTACTTCGCCGTCGGCGGCGACCACCCCCATTTCGGCGAGTGGGCGATGCGGAAGCTCGATCCCACCCAGATCACCTGGCTGATGCACGCGCTCACCGTGTACGCGCACAACATCGGCAAGCTGAAGGCGCTCGGCCTGGACGGGAAGATCGTCGTGGCTAACCTGGTCGGGATGATCGCCAAAGCCAGGAACCCGGCCGTCCCCGGTGACGAGAACGGCGCGTTCGAGCAGGAGGTGGTGCTGCGCGGCGGGTGGATGGCGGCGCAGTTACTCAGCCGGGATCGGCCCGATGGAGATGTCGTACAGGGGCTTCGATCGATCTACTTCCCGGGCCGGACCATCGTCGGCAGCGACGAGTCCACGATCGGGCCGCTCGACGAGAAGCGGCTGCGCGTGGCCATGAAGAAGGAGATCGGCGACGTCCTCGACCGGTTCTCCGCCCAGTGGATCGCGCCCCACGGCAAGAAACTCGTCCCGGTCGACTTCCCGGAGTTGAAGGGGGTGGCCGACCTGCTGCAGAAGTTCGTGGCCGACCGGATGTGGGTCTTCGTGCTGGCGAACACGCAGAGCCCCCTGCACTTCGATTTCCGCTACGCCGACAGCCTGCGCAGCACCCACGAGAAGCAGATCACCCACGCCGGGCTGATGAACTGGATGCGCAACCGGGGCGATCTCATCGGCTGGAGCGACGACTACGGCGCCCCGTTCACCGGCGCCAACTACGACCCCTCGCGTGACAACGGGGTGCTGGAGTCGATCTACGAGGAGATGCTGAAGGACGAGGAGGTCGCCGGGAAGGTCGGGTTGCTGCTGTCGAACACGGCCTCGCACAGCCACGAGACCGAGACGATCAGCGTGCCGCCGTTCTATCCGAACCCTGAGGTGACGTCCCAGGGCAACTGGCGGTGGCGGCTGGCCCGCACGATCATCCACGAGTTCCTGCACCGCGTCACCCATCCCGGCTTCACCCTGACGGCCCAGGGCATCGGCAACAAACAGGTCCTCATCGAGGGCTTCACCGACATGATCACCAAGGACCTCTTCCTGGTGCTCGCGAAAGCGATCAAGAACGACGAGGATTTCGGCCGGAAGATCCTCGGCATGGACCCGCCCTTCCCCGAGCCCCACTCCGAATACGTCAAGACGGGCTACGGCAAGGCCGGGAAGCACGCCGAGTTCATCAAATCGAAGGTCGGCCCCGCCAACTGCTACCTCGCCTACTTCCTGGGCGACACCTCTTTCATCGGCCTGCCCCAAAACAAGTGAAGGACGGCCATCGATGCTCACCAAGACCAAACGCGGCTCCTCGGGCGACGACCCCGGTCTCGCCGAGCTGCTGCGTGGCGGTGCCGAATCGGCGTTCCGGTCGCTGGAGACCACGCTGCTCGGCGACGGCGGGCCGTTCGGTTCGCGCTGGAGCACGGTCGCCCAGCTGACCCTGCCCGAGCAGGCCTGGCTGCTCCACGCGCTCCACCTGCTCACCCAGAACCCGGCCGACTACCAGCGGCTGCCCGCGGTGGCCCGGCTCATCGGCCACGCCGGCCGCCACACCGCCGAGCCTGGTGACGGCGCGTTCGAACGCGAGGTGCTGGCCGTCAGCGGCTGGACCGAGGCGGTCTTCCCCGCCACGCTCACCCTGCCCGAGCCCGTCGAGATGTCCGTCGAACCGGCCGACGACGCGTGGGTGTCGGAGGAGGTCGACCGGCGTCTCGCCGCGGCCCCCGGCACGTTCCTCGATCCGGTCGACGCCGCCGACCTGGGCACGGCGATCCAGGCCGAACTCCGGGCGCGGTTCCCCGGCGCCCGTTACGAGGGCCCGCTCTACGACGGCTACGACCTGTCCTCCCGCGTCCGCGACTCCGTCGGGCTGCCCGACGACGACGCGGCCCAGGCGGCCTACGTGACGATGCTCGGCGGTGACCCCGCCATCCTCCAAACCGACCGTGACCTGGCCGGACGCGTGAAGACACTGATCTCCCGCGACGCCTCCCACGGCCCGGGGCGGGAGGTGTTCGTACCGGCGGCGGAGAAGAGCTTGCTGACCCACGCCTTCCTGCACCTGCTCGCCCACCCGGAATTCCGCGAACGCGCGGGCCGACTGGAGGAGGATCTGGTCGCCCTGTTCACCGCCGAATACGGCGCGGGCGAGGCGCCCGCCGAAGGTCCGGCGGTGGCGCTGGCGGAGGAACTCGGGTCCGACCGGCTGAAGGTCGCGTTCTTCTTCGGCCGGACCGAATACCTCGGCCTCTAGCTGGGATCCTCGTGGCGGTGTGGGGATTTCCACGGGAGTCCGGCGTCCTCGATGGCCACGTACACCTTCGCCGCCAGTTCCTTCGGAGTGCCCGCCACCGGCGTGTTCTCGATCACCGACCGGACGATCCTGGCGCGGCTCTGGGTGAAGCTGTCGTCCGTCGGGGCGCCGGGCATGTTGTGCTTGGGCTCCTCCGCCCACCCCACGAAGTAGGCCACCCGGGAGTAGAAGGGGCTCATGTTCATCTCGCCCTCGCCGGTCGGGACGCCGTCCCTGACCTTGGCCAGGAGCCTGCTTCCGACGATATCGGAGCGGTCGCCGGGGTCGTCGCCGACGAGGTAGTAGAGCACCAGCTTGTCGTATTTGGGCGGGTCGTCGGTCTTGGTGGACTGGAGGAGCACCTTGAACTTGACGAAACTGGCGCCGATCTCCTCGTCGGCGAAGACCAGGGACAACTTCCTGGCCAGGAGCAGGGCGGTCTGCTGTGACCGCACGTTGACGACCAGACGCCGCATCCGCCGGTGGAGGTCGGCGTCTTTGAAGAAGACGACGGTGTTCATCACATGGAGGTAGTCGCCCAGAATGAGCGCGGTCTTCAGGTCGCCCTCGTACTCCTGGGGCGCGCAGAAGTAGATGGTGCTCTGGACGCCGAGGTCGACGAACTCCACGACCTCGGCGGGGTCGATGGGCGTGGCCAGATAGGTCTGGTCGGTCAGGTCGGCGCTCATCAGGCCGTAGACCCGCTGGGGGTCGCGGTCCGGCCGGAGCGTTCCGGTCTGCGAGTCGTAGAAGTACTCCCACAGGGTGTTGAAGAAGTCGAGGTCGCGCAGGTAGTTGAGCTTCACCCGCATCTCGTCGTCGAGCGAACCGCGAGGGGAGCGCGCCCGTGCCGAGGTCAGCGTGGGGCGGGTCGTGGTCGTCGTGATCTGGGGCACCGTCTCGATGGGGGCGACGTCGGTGTCGAAGCCGATGTCGAAATCGACGTCGAGGCCGAGGGTGAACTCGTCGATCGGGCCGCCGTCGGCGTCGGAGGAGAGGTCCCTTTCGAGATCGGGGTCGATGTCGAACTCGATGTCCGTGGGGATGTCCACGGGGATTCTGGGCGCCGGGCGACGCTGGAAGAAGTCACGGGCGGGGCCGTCGACGGCGGGGGCCGGAACGATGCGGTTCCACGCGACTTGGTTGGCCGGAGCCTGGACCGGCGGGCCCTGGGTGGGACGCGTCGGGGTCGTCGTCTGCGTGGGGGTCGGGGCCTTCTGCTTCTTCTTCGACTTCTTCTTGTTGAACACGCAGGTCCAGCTTTCTTCTAGTCGAGACCGACGAACTCGACGCGGCCGAGGTAGTAGGCCGCCTTCACCTGGTCGGCCCCGGCCAGGTCGCGGATCTCGGCGGCGGACCCGTGAACGGTCCACACGTGATCGGGCACGAGGACGCCCAGGAGGTCGGCGGTGAGCAGGTCGGCGATCCCCTCCGCCAGGAGCGGGCCGTCGGCCGCGGTTTCGATCGCCTCGGTGAAGGCGGGGTGGGCCAGGACGTGGACGAACTCGTGCACCATCACCGCGTGGAGGTGGGGCCGCCACGACTCCCTCGGCCCCCACGCTTCGGTGGGCACGTGGGCCGGCAAGTGGACGTAGGTGCGCTCCCCCGCCTCATGGGACGGCGAGTGCCCGAGCAGGAGGCCGGCCAGGTCGTCGAGTTCGGGGTCGTCGGCGAGCCATTCGTCGAGCAGGTCGTCGAGGATCTCCCGGTGATCAGGCCGGGCGTGGTCGTATCCGGCCGCATAGAGAGCGTCGGCCAGGTGGACGCGCCGCCGCAGGAAGGCCAGCCGGGTGTCCTCGTCGTCGTCGGCCGCCCGGGCGTCGAGGACGCTCGCGGCGTAGTCGAAGCCGTCGTACAGCGGGCCCGCGACGTGGGCCGAGGGGAACGACGGCCCCTGGTCGCGGACGAACCCCTGGATGGACGCGGCGACCGACTCCATCCACGACAGGTCCTCCGGTTCGGACGAGGCGCCCCACCAGAGCGCCTCCCCGGCCAGTTCGGCCTTCAGCCCCGGCAGCACCGACGTGGTCAGCGCGGTCGCGTCGAACGCCCCACCGGCCGTGGATCGGCCGTGGATCTCCGCCAGCCGGGTCAGCGCGGCGGGGCCGGGCAGGGCGAGGGAGGACGGGAGGGCCGCCTCCAGCCAGCCGCTGACCGACATGACCTCCTCCTCGAAGCGCGGCGCGCCCGGTTCGAAGCGCCGCCACCGGGCCCGGTCGACGATCAGGGAGGCCGCACGGGGGCCGGAGAAGCCGGGACCGGCGTTGTCGGCGTTGCGGGCCAGCAGGTCGAGGCCGTGCACGACCCACCGCTGCTGCGCCGGGTCGGCGTCCGCCACGTCGCCCCAGCGGGACGGGTAGCCGGGGTCGTCGTCCCCGCGGACCAGCGACTCCAGGTCGCGGAACAGCTGCTCGACGTCCCCGGTGGCGAGCCGGTCGTCGAGCGTGGGGCCCTCCGCGAACGCGTCGCGCTTGGTCTTCCTGAGGCTCACAGGACCTCCATCTCCTCGGTCTTCTTCTCCTTCTTCTTCTTCTCCACGCCGATGTACCTCGTGGCCCCGAGGAAGTAGGCCGCCTCGACGTTGTCCCACCCGACCTCTTCGAGGATCTGCATCGCCTTGGTTCCCGCGCTGCGGTAGCCCACATCGAACAGACCCTCGGGCGGCGCCGCGTAGGGCTGGCCGCCCAGGACGATACGGGTGAGGTTCGGAACCCTGCGCACGACGTCGACGAACCTGCGGAACATCATGGCGGTGAGCATGTCGGTGACGCCCTCGATCATGACCTGCCGCTGGTCGATGCTCCTCGCCACCTTCCTGAACTGCGGGTGCGTGAGGAAGTGCATGAACTCGTGCAGGAGGGTGCGGGACTGCTTCCAGTACTCGTCGGTCTTCTTCGCCTGCGTCGAGATGAAGGGCTGGACGTAGATGGTGCCCTCGCCGGGACTGTGCGCCCCGTTCGTCCGGACCGCCCTGACCACCTTCTTCTTGATCGCACCGGCTTTGACCATCTCGTCCAGGATCGCGTCCCGGGCCTCGACGTCTTCGGGGCGTCCGGGGTCATAGCTCGCCTTTTGGTACACGGCCAGGGTCTTGTCGTTGCCGACGACGTCCGAGCGGTTCTTCAGGAAGTTCTTCAGCGCCGCCGGGCCCACAGCCCGGCTCGTGGTGCTGGCGATCTTGTCGGAGTATTTGAACCCGGAGTGGTAGGGGCTTTCGTGGTGCGCCAGGACGAACTTGCCGAAGCCCATTTCCACGACGTCCTGGATGACGTCCGCGACCCGCCCGATGGCCTGGATGGAGCGTTCTTCGACGTGCACCCAGGCCCCGTTGTGATCGTCGAGGAGCTTGTCGAGACTGTCCCACAGCTGCTCGCGGAGCACGTCCTTGTCGAGAGGTCCGATGTCGGGCACCTCGGGAGTGGTGGTCGTGGTCGTGGTCGTGGCGCGAGGTTTCGAGAAGTAGATGCTCTGCAGCTTCTGCAGTGATTCCGGTGAGGGTTGCTTCAGAGTCGCGAGGAGGACCCCCCTGGTCCATCCGCTGACCTGGAGCGCCTGCTTCTCCAGCTGCCTGCTCGGGACGTCGAAGGACTTCCGGCCCGGCTTCGTGGCCTCCTTGAGGAGACGCGGGATGACCGGGCCGAGTTGCATGCCCGATTCGGTCATGGCCTCGGCGTTCTCCGAGAAGACGCACACCGCGCGCATGAGCCAGGTGACGGCACCGGGATCGCTCTTGCCGTGCTGCGCCACGAAGGCGGTGCCGCTGTCGGCGTCGGTGTCGCTCAGCAGCTTGAGCCGCGCATCGATGAAGGCGCCTTCACCGCCCTTCCTGACCGTGCCCAGGCCGGGGTAGGTGAAGGTCAGCCCTTCCGTGACCGGGTCGGGAGGATCGACCGTGGTGTCGGTGGGTTCGGTCGCCTGTTTCTTGCGGGCCACCTCCGTCTCGGTGTTGTCGGCCTCTTTTCGTTTCGTTCCCGTGAGCGGCTTCTTGGGTGGAGCCGTCTTCGTGCCGGTCCCGGTGGAGAGGCGGGCGGGTGTGGTCTTCGTGGCGGTGGACTTGCCGGGGGCCGCCGTGGGAGGGGTGGACTTCCGCTGCGGCGGCGGGGATGTCGTCGACGTCGTCGACGAGCTCGGCTGGACATTCTGGACCGAGCTCGTCTTCTGCTGCTTCTTCGTCCTCTTCTTCACGTCCGGCCTCGATCAGATCGCGCGGTACGTCAGGATGAGCCCCACGTTGATCAGGGCTTCGCGGTCGCCGTCGGCGGTGAAGGTCAGTTCCTCGGCCCGCAGGCCGGGGATGCGGAGCATGGTCCCGTCGTTGACGACCTGGCCGCCACGCAGGAGCCGGGCCGAACCCCAGTCGGCCAGTTCGTAGCGGGCGTACAGGCCGGTGAGCTGGACGCCGACGATGTCGGGGAACATCTCCGGCGACAGCGGCAGCACCAGGTCACCGCCACCGGCGAAGGCCTCCCACTCGGTCACGAACTCCCCGGCGACGTCGACGTAGCGGGCGGCGGCATACGGCTTGCGCATGCCCCTGACCGCGTTGGCGAAGACGTCGCCGCCCTGCTCGGCGGTGTACTTGACCAGCAGCGTCACGTCGAACAGGTCCCACGGGCGGCGCCCGGTGACCTCCATCCTCCACGTCGAGACCGCGCCGGTGCCCTCGAAGGGGAGGTAGCGCTCGTCGTCGAAGCGGAGCTCGAACAGGCCGTTGTTGTCACGGTGCTGCTCGGTGTCCGACAGGGCGATCTGCTGGGACGGCCGCCAGTCGGAGCGGATCGAGGCGGGCAGGTCGCCCTTGCCGTCCATCAGGTAGCGGACGGCCTTCGGGTCGGGGGTGAGCACCGTCTTGTGCCCGGTCTGGGTGAGCACGGCGTTCACCTCCAGCGGCCCTTCGGGGCCGTCGAAGACGATGGAGACGGTCTTGATCCGGCGCTTGTAGTGGCCGGGGAAGTCCCGGTCGAACAGCGCCTCGGTGAGGGCGAACTCGCAGCGGCCGTCGTTCTTCAGGTTGAGCACGGCCAGCGGGTCGACCTGGAGCAGCGAGATCCGCTTGGTGATCTCGAAGCCCCGGCCGTCGTTGGACACGTACGCGTGGCCGAGGCGTTCGAGGTCGACGCCGAGGGCCTCGCCGGCGAGCAGGCCCGAGCGGCGGCTCTCCCAGTAGACCGGCTGGACGAACGAGTCGCTCACGCCCTGTTCGTACTGGTAGGCGCGTTCGGCCGCCTTGGCGATGTCGTGCGCGAGGCCGTAGCTGGCGAAGTACATCTGGGCCAGGCGGCCGGCCTTCCACTGGTAGAGCTCGGCGTTGGTGAACTTGCCGGTGAGGAAGGTGGCGACCGCCTCCAGGTCGGAGATCTCCTGGTCGATGATCTCCAGTTCGCGCTGGGCCTGGCCGAGCTGGGCCTTGGCCGAGGCGACCTGGTGACCCAGTTCGCGGTAGTCGGCCTTGGCCAGCATGACCTGGTATTTCCACTCGTCCAGCGTGCGTTCGTGTTCGACGCGGGTGCCGTACAGCTCGCCCAGGACGCTGAGGCCCTCGCCGAGGGCCTCGGCCATCTCGGCGCCGCTCTCCATGGCCTTGCCGACCTGCTCGCCGCCGATCATCGTGCCGAAGATGAACGGACCGGCCAGCACCTGCGGCAGGGCGAACGCGATGGCCGCGCCCACCTTGAGGCCCGCGCCGGTGAGGTGCGCAGCGGCGGCGGCCGTCATGATGTCGAGCTGCGACTGCTGGAGCGAGGTCAGGCCGTCGGCGATCTGCTTCTCGTAGTACTTCTGCCGCGCCTCGGTCGCCTCGCGGGAGGCCTCGATCTGGGCGAGGTACTCGGTGGCCACCTCGACCTGGGCCTCGCGCACGGCCCGGGTCATCTGCCGGATGCCGGCCTCCTGCCGGGTCTGCAGGACCGACAGTTCCTCGGAGTCGCGGCGCTCCAGCACGCCGAGCAGTTCGCCGCCGAAGCCGCGCAGCCGGTCGACGAGGTCCTGCGCCTTGCGGTGCAGGAACCCGAACCGGTAGTTCGGCACGGGCCCGGCGAGCCCGGCGCCGACCTGGTCGGGGGTGAGCCCGGCGGCGGCCCCCCTGACCAGCGCCATCACGTCGGCGGGCGGCTCGAACAGCGGCAGCGGGCGGCTGACGCCCAGGATGTCGAGCGAGGCCCTGATCTTGCGCAGCCGGTCTTCGACCCGGTCCCAGTACTCCCCGAGCACGGCGTTGCCGGGGATGTAGAAGTAGCCGTCGCCGATGCTCCGGTGCACCGCCCCCATGCCGTCGAGCAGGCTGCCGCCCGCCGTGACGCGCTCGGCGTAGGGGTCGCCCTCCTCCGCCGGGTCGAGTTCCTTGTACGTCTTCACCGGCGGCAGGTGGCGACGCCCGACGCCCTGCGGCCGGTCGCCGAGGATGTCGTACGCGAGGATGTAGAGCATCCGCGACTCGTCGACCGACTCCATCGTGTACTGCCGGAACAGCAGGTCGCCCCAGTCGAGCAGGTTGTCGACGTAGGCCATCACGACCGCCCGCCGATAGGCGGTGGGCCGCAGTTCGGCGATGGCGTGCGGGTCGAACGGGTCGTCGAGGTAGGTCTTCAGCAGGGCGCCCCGGTCGCCCATGAGGTCGTACTGGCGGCGCAGGCGGGCGATCATGCCGACCTTCTCGCGGAGCCGGCCGTACTGCTCGAACGGCTGCGCCCGGACGGCCAGGCCGTCGAGGAGAGTCAGGTCGTCGGTGGTGCAGGCGCGGACGTGGTCGAAGACCGGGGCGAGCGTCTCCAGGTCGGCCAGCAGCGGCGCCATGTCGACCCCGACCTGGGAGGGCAGGTTGCGCAGGTCGATCCGGCAGCCCTCGACGAGCGCCCGCAGGTCGATCGCGAGGAACGGCAGGAACCGCCAGTAGCGCTCCGGCTCGGTGGGGTCGAAGACGTACTCGTACCAGCGCTTGGCGTCGTCGAACCGCTGCGCCGCGTTGAGCGCCTGGGCGATCAGCATCGGCGCGTGGAAGAAGATCTCCCAGTAGTAGCGGCCGTTGGCGCTCTGGAAGTCGACGTGGCTGCTCACCGGCACGCCCCCGACCTGGTCCTTCACCCTGATGGTGGTGGTGCCGGAGGTCGTCGTGCTGAAGGCGGGCAGTTCGTCGATCTCCTGGGTCTCCGGCGCGAGCAGCGCGGGCACCCCGCCGACCAGCAGCCGCCGGTTCAGCTCGAACGCGGTGCTGGAGGTGAGCCGGACGATCTCGTGCTTCAGCGAGGCCCACTCGATGGGCCGCTGGAGCACACCCGTCTTCGAGTTGCTCTGGAAGTTCGGGCCGAGGAAGAAGACGAGTTCGGCGTCGGCGTCCATCGCGCCGTTGTAGGTGTTGGTGAAGTCGGGCGGCAGCGAGCGCCAGTTGCCCTCGATCGGGATGAAGTCCTTGATCGTGGTGAGCTCCTGGGTGGCCGGGATCACCGTGTACGTCTCCCCGGCGAAGACGTAGCGCTGGGTGCCGCGCCGGAAGGTGGCGTCGATCCGCTGCGGCAGCGTCTTCGGGTAACCGGCGTCGGCGGCGGCCGGGATGTCGTTGCCGCTCATCGTGTAGCGGAACAGGTCCAGGCCGCTGACCAGGTAGAGCAGGTCACCGTCGACGTAGGCGGCGTCGACCGGCGCGCCCAGGTTGAGGCCGGTCGAGACGCGGCCGAGCGCCCGGGTCTGCCGGGGGGTGGCCTCAGTGCCGACGGTGTAGGTGTCGTCGCCGAAGTACCAGGGCGTGCCGCGCATGTCGATCGCCGACCGGAGCTTGCCCGCGGGCAGGTGGTCGGGGTTGTCCTTGAGATCGCGCGGATAGTCCTTGTCGGGCGCGGTCTGGCCTGCGTCGGAGTACTTCGAGTAGGTGCCGTCGAAGATCAGGAACAGGGTCGTGCCCCGCGTGAGGGTGGCCTGCACCCGCGACTTGGTGCCCCACCGGTTGGCCACCTTGGCGGTCCCGGACAGCGCGCCCGAGTCGAGGTCGCGCGTGATCAGGTCGGAGCCGTTGATGAAGTACTCGGTCCGCCCGATCGTGAATGCCGCGTTGACCGACTGCCACTTGGGCAGGTCGTCGGGGTTGGTGCGGATCGCCTTCGGATAGCCGAGATCCATCCGGTTCGGGTTGCCGGTGAAGCGGTAGTACTCGCCGCCGGTGAACACGAACGTCTGGTCGCCGCGCACCAGGACCGCGTCGACCCGGCCGGTGCGGGCCAGTTCGGAGTCGGCGACGTTGCCCCACTTGCTCGCGATCGGCTCGGTGGTGGTGCGGATCGGGCCGGTGGGCTTGATGACGACGAAGTCGGCGTCGTTGAAGTAGTAGCGGGAGTCGTTGCGCTGGAAGCCTGCGTCGATCTTCGCCCACTGCGCGGCGCCGGTCCGGTCGCCGCCCTGGCCGGGCAGCCGGTGGGTGTTCTCCTTCAGCGGCAGGACCGGTGCGTCCTCGCCCGGGTCGGCGATGATCGGGCGGACCAGGAAGCTGCCGCCCTTGTGGTCGACGCTGAACCAGGGCCCGTCGGTCGACTCGGCCGGCATGTTGAACCGCACCACGCCGCCGACCGGCTCGGCGAACACCTTGCCGACGTCGATCAGGCGGGGCTGGGCGGCGGGGGCGGCGATCGGGATGGCGTACAGCTCGGGAGTGAGCGCGTGGGCGGTGGTGAACCGGCCGCCCGCCGCCAGGTAGGTCGCGGCGACCACGATCGAGTCGTGCACGCCCGCGCCCGGGACGGTCGCCGAGGCCTGGACCGAGAGCGACTCGATGAAGATCGTGCCGTCGTGCAGCCCGCCCGGCGGGAGCGTCTGCGGCGCGACCCACTCACGGTTGAGGTTCTGGAAGGAGTAGAAGACCCGGACCCGTTTCTTGGGCGGCGGCGCCGAGACGTTCTGCTTGTCGCCGTCGGTCTGCGCGGTGATCACGGTCTTGCCGGTGTCTTCCGGGGCGACCGACTCGACGACCGTCCAGAAGACGAAGACCCGGCCGAAGGCGTGCACGGGGTGCACCAGTGTGGCGTCGATCTGCACGTCGACGCGGGCCCACGGCTCCCAGCTCGCCGACAGGCGCTCGCCGTCGCGGAACTCCGCCTCGCGGAAGTACCACCGGCGCGGTTCGGTGCGGGTGCGGCCGAACAGCACGAGCTGGCGGGTGCCCTCGGGGTCGTCGTCGGCCCGGTAGACGTAGGCCCCGGCGATGGTCAGGCGGCTGACCTCGGTGTACTCGTCGAGGTAGCGCTTGTAGGCGCGCTGCACCGACTCGGCGGTGATCTCGCCCTGGAGGAGGTCGTCCTCCAGTTCCTTGAACGCCGGGGTCTTGGTGTCGCGCAGCTCGGGCCGGATGTAGTTCTCGGGGTAGAGGAAGACCTTCCGGTTGGCCTCCCAGATCCGGTAGTTCTTCAGCCACGCCCACCAGGTGCGCAGCTTCGGCTTGACGTCCTCATCGGAATCGAGCTCTTCGAGGTCGAGCAGGTAGCGGTGCAGGTAGAGCTGGGTGGCCGCGATGGCCTCCCGCACCCGGGAGGTGACGCCCTCCTTGCCCATCTCGACGTCGATGAGAGCGTGCTCGTAGATCTCGGCGGCGTCGGCCAGCTCGGGGTGCAGGTGGAGCACGGCCGGGACCAGCGCGTTGCGCTTCAGCACGTTGAGGTCATTGTGCGCGAGCGGCACGAGTGCCTCGGGCAGCAGCGCCTCAAGGGTGTCGGCGGTGGCGCCGTGCAGCTTCGACGGCCCGGCGCCCATCTTCCCTGCCGCCTTGAACAGGCGGACCAGCTTGAGCAGGAACTCGATCTCGAACCGCTCGTCTTCGACCGGGAACTCGGTGATCAGACCCGCGTTGCGCTTGGCCCAGCGCAGTTCCTCGACGTCCCAGGGGAAGATCTCGGTCAGTTTCTCGTACGGCTCCTGCGCGCCCTTGGCCAGCAGTTCCGCCAGGCCGCTGTGGCGGCGGGTCAGGTCGGCGAACTCGGTGATCGTGTAGACGTCCGAGAGGCGGTAGTCGGCGGCGTCCGACCAGCGGTGGCGGAAGAGCTGCGGGAAGGTGCGGTCGACCACGTCGAGGCGGCCGGTGTAGCGCACGTACAGGTTGTCCTTGACGAGATAGGTCGCCTCGCCCAGCGTGAAGGCGCCCGTGACGGCGTTCTCGAAATCGCGGTGCAGGTCGCCGAAGTCGTCGCGGATCGTCCTCGGGTAGCCCTCTTCCACATACTTGAGGTCGGTGGCCGAGTAGCGGGCGTACTGGCCGCCCCGGAAGGCGTAGAGCTCGCCCTTGGCCGAGACGAACGCGGCGTCGATGGTCGTGCCGTCGGCGAAGTCGTTGCGGATGCGGCCGAACGTCGCGCTCACGTCGCCCAGCACGCCGTCGGCGGTGAACTTGGCGCCCTTGAAGAAGTAGACCTTGTTCTCCCGCAGGAACGCGGCGTCCACCCCGTCTTCGAACTCGACCGGGATCGCGCCCCAGTCGTCTTCGATCGTGCGCGGGTAGCCCTCGTCGACGTAGAGGTAGTCGGCGCCGGTGTAGCGGACGTACTGGTCGCCGGAGAACAGGAAGGTGTACTGGTCGCGGACCAGGGCCGCGTCGACCTTCTGCCGGTCGGCGACCGTGTTGCGGACCCTGCCGAGCAGCCCGATCGGATACGTCGCGGTCAGCGACGCCGACACCGCGAACACGGTGTCTCCGACGACCAGGTGGGCGGTCCGCCCGTTGGCCACGGCCGCGGTGACCTTCTTGTCCAGGACCGCGTCGTCGAACGCCTCGGGCAGCCCGGCGAACGCGGTCTCCCGGCGCAGCTCGACCGAGATCGGCTTCGGGTAGCCGGGGTCGGTGTAACGGTAGCCGGTGCCGGTGTAGCGGACGTACTGAGAACCCCCGAACACGAACGTGTGCCCGCCGAAGACCACCGCGGCGTCCACCCGGGAGCCGAACGGGTTCTCCGAACGGCCCCACCGCGACCTGATCTCGGCCGGCGCCGCGAAGGCCCGGTCGGCGTAGCGGGTGAAGGTCTCGGTGAAGAAGAAGTACGTCGCCCCGTCGGCCCCGGTGAACGCCGACGTCAGCCGGTCGCCGGCGGCGACGGAGAAGCCCCGCCAGATGCGCTCGATCGGCCGGGGGTAGGACCACAGGCCGGTCGGCTCGCTGAACTGCACGCAGCGTTCGCCGCTGAGCAGCACCATCGTGTCGCCCTCGAACAGGACCGCGTCGGGCATCGGGAACCCGTCGGGCGCCTTCCAGAACTGCTCGTCGGTCAACGACGGGTAGCCGGGATCGGGGGTGGTGTACGCACCGTCCTCGCCGGTGTAGACGAGGTGCCGCATCATGCCGGAGGCGTCCGGCTTCTCGAACACGTAGGTCTTGTTGTCGCGGAAGTAGGCCAGCGTGACGCTGGTCAGCCCGCCCCAGTGGTCGGCGATCAGCTTCGGCTCGCCGTCGATCACGTCGGCCGCGTCGCCGTAGACGACGAACTGGTCACCGGAGAAGAGGTAGGTGCGGCCGTCCCGGCCGACGAACGCGGCGTCGACCGCGTTGTCCTGGTAGATCGTGTTGCGCGGGCGGCCCCACTCCTCGTCGAGCGGGTAGTCCTTGCCGATGGCCGTGTTGAAGCAGGTCGCGCCCTTGAACAGGTAGACGTTCCCGTCGGCCCCGGTCAGGACGGCGTCCAGACCGCGCTGGTAGTCGGCCGGGACGGTCCGCAGCGCCAGCGGCCGGACCTCCTCGCTGTGGACAGGCCCTTCGAGGGCGTGCTGCCGCCGCCAGCCGGTCGTGGTCTGCACCATGACCGAGCCGTGGTCGACGTAGGCCGCGGTGATGCCGGTGACCGGGTAGGACCGCGTCAGCGAGTCGGAGACGGCGTGCCACTGGTCGCCCCTGAACAGGTAGGCGGTCCGCCCGTCGGCGAACGCGGCGTCGACCCCGTCGAGCTGGACCTTCAGCGCCTGGAGCCGCGGCTCCTTGTTCAGGCTTCCCAGCGCCTTGGGATAGCCGAACTCGATGTGCGAGTAGTCGTGGTCGCGGTAGCGGACGTACTGCGAGCCTGAGAACAGGTAGGTGTGCGTGTGGACCGACTCGACCCCGTCGACCTTCTCGGTGACGTCCATGACCAGGGTCGCGTCGACCCGGCCGGTGCGCTGGATCGTGTTGACGACGTTGCCCCAGAAGTTGGCCGTCGTGGCCGGGTAGCGGTCGTCGACCTCGGTGTAGTCGCCGGTCGAGTAACGCACGTAGTCGGTATCGGAGAAGACGTAGGTCTTGCCGTCCTTGCCGACGAACGCGGCGTCCACGTGGTCGAACGGGATGCTGTCCCAGCGCTCGCGCAGCGGCCTCGCCTCCGACCACCAGCGGTGGCGGCTGTCGAAGACGGTGAACCGGCCGCCGCTGAACAGGCAGGTCTGGTTGTCGCGGCCGGTGAAGACGGCGTCGATCGGGCCGAACGACTCGGGCAGGTTCAGCCAGTTCTCGGCCAGCGGCTTCGGGTAGCCCGCGTCGGGCTTGGTGTAGTCACGGGTGGAGTAGCGCACGTAGAAGGGGGTGTCGTCGCCGTACACCTTGATCCGGTCGCCCGACCGGCGGATGGTCAGCCGGATGTTCCCCTCGGCCACCACCTCCCACTGTGTGACTCCTCCGGGGGAGGCCCCGGTCACGGGCGCGTTGACGCCGACGGTGACGCCGTGGTCCTGGAGGCGGCGGCGCAGCGCGGGTGAGCAGAGGCCGTCGGCCAGGTCGGCCTCGTAGTCGGCGGGCAGGTCGAGGATCAGCCCGACCGGGCCGAACAGGTGGGCGGAGCCGTCCATCACGAACGCGGCGTCCACCCGGTCGAGGCCGCCCCAGTCGCCGCCGATCGCGCGCGGGTAGCCGAGGTCGACGGCCGAGTAGTCGGCCGAGGAGTAGCGGATGTAACGATCGCCGCTGAACAGGTAGGTCTTCCCGTCGAGGCCGACGAACGCGGCGTCGACCCGGCCGCCGGTCAGCGCCTCGTTCGGCACGCCCCAGACGTCGGCGGTCCGCGTCATGGAGCCGCCGGGCAGCGCGACGGTCTTGCCGTCCTTGAACAGGTGGACGGTGTCACCGTGCGCGAACGCGGCCTCCACCGAGCCCTCGAACTCGACCGGCACACCCGGCCACCAGGCCTCGATGCGCTGCGGGTAGCCGTCGGCGACCCGGACCCCGTCGTTCTCCGGGCTGTCGGTGTAGCGGATCACCTGGTTGCCGGCGAACAGCAGATAGCCCTCGTCGTCGGCGTACGCCGCGTCGATCCGGGCGGCGCCGTCGAAGGTGTTGCGGACCCGGCCCCAGCGTT
Source organism: Herbidospora mongoliensis (assembly GCF_001570545.1). Lineage (GTDB taxonomy): Bacteria > Actinomycetota > Actinomycetes > Streptosporangiales > Streptosporangiaceae > Herbidospora > Herbidospora mongoliensis. Next base: position 71,802 of record NZ_BBXD01000013.1, read on the forward strand.
CGGTGATCGGCTGTTCCTTGAAGCCGTCGAAGGCCCGGTCGCCGGAGAAGACGTGGGTGCGGCCGTCGTGGCCGTGGAAGACGGCGTCCACGGCGTCGCGGAACCGCTCGGGGAGCGGGGTCTCGCCCTGCCACCACTCGGCGATCGCCCTCGGGAAGCCCTCGTCGGCCGCGTCGAAGGAACCGGAGTAGCGCAGGTACTGGTCGCCGGTGAACAGGTGGGTGCGGCCCTCGACGTCGACGTAGGCGCCGTCGATCTTCTTGGGGGCGGTGAAGTTGTTCCGTACCGAACCCCAGATCTGGGTCTTCGGGGCCCAGCGGGTCTCGCCCTTCGCCCGGGTGAACGTGTGCGACCTGCCGTCGTCACCCCGGCCGACCAGCCAGTCGACGCCGTCGCGGGTGAAGGCGGCGTCGATCGCGGCCAGTGCGGCGAACCTCGGCGACAGCTCGGTGAGCGGCTTGGACCGCTGGTCGGCCAGCTCGTGAGAGGTCGCGGAGTAGGTCCAGTAGGCACGCCCCCGGAACACGTGGATCAGTCCGTCGAGGCCGGTCAGCAGGGCGTCGAAGCGGTCGACGCCGCGCGGCAGGGCGAGCGGCTCGGGGAACTTCCCGGCCAGGTCCTGGTCGCGGAAGGCGACGGTGACCTCGTCGACGTCGAGCCCGAGCTTGCCCGCCAGCCGGGCGAACCGGCGCAGCCGCCGGTAGACCCGCCGGAAGTCGGGGCCGACGGGACCCTTGACCGCGGGGGCCACCAGCACGTCGAGCGCGCCGGGCGCGACCGCCGCCCCGATGGCCTCGACGACCGTGGTGGACACCCCGAAGACGTCCTGGAGCACGTTCAGCAGCGTGCGGTGCTGGCGTTCGGCCAGCGCGCCGAGGGTGGCGGCGATCTCCACGATCGCGGCGAGCTGCTCCTTGGCGGTGGCGTGCAGCACGAAGAAGACGTCTTTGGCGTAGTCGTCGACGCCCGGCAGGGTGAAGTCGAGCGCGCTGGTGACCTGGCGGAAGTAGCCGAGCCGCTCCTCCGGGACGGCCAGCGACGGGGTCAGGTGCCCGGCCTCGATCAGCATCTCGACCAGCCGGGGCAGCTCGTCGTCGTCGAAGCCGAGCTCGCTGAGGGCGTCCAGGTCGATCCGGTAGGGCGCCTGCGCCCGCGTCAGCGCCGCGACCCGCTCGAAGACGAGCTCCCCGTCTCCGGCGGTGAAGCCCTCGCCCAGGTCGACGGTGCCCTCGGCGTCGTCGAGTTCGTGCCGCAGCTCTTCGAGGACCCGCCCGTCACGGGTGATCGGCCCCTCCAGGCGCAGCACGACGCGAGTGGCCATGGCGTCGTCGGCGAGCGCGGCGAAGTCGTCGGGCTGGATGAGGTGCATCTCGGCCTTGACGGCGGCGAGCTGCGCCTTCATCGCGTCGAGGATGACCCGGCGGAGCGGATAGAACTCCAGCGCGACCCCGAAGTCGGCGACGTCGAGGACCGCGAACGCCGCCTTGTCGGCGAAGCGGCCGCCGGCGTCGAGGAACCCGTTGAAGCGCAGGCTCTGGGTGAGCGCGTCGAGCTGCTCGGCGGTCAGCTTGAGCTCGCCGAACGCGGCGGGGTCGAGCTCGATCTCGGCCTCGGCGAAGGCCAGGACCCTGCTCTTGAGATGGGCCAGCACGGCCGGGGCGACGTCGTCGAGCGTCGCGTTCACCCGGAACTCGCTCACGTTGACCGGCTCGGCGAAGAAGTCGGCGTCGGTGACGTCGCCCTCGTCGCTCAGGTAGCCGTTGTGGATCAGGTTGTCGTAGAGCTCGGCCCGCTCGGCCTCGGTCAGGTCCGGCAGCGCGCCCGCCAGGTCGGACGGGTAGAACGTGCCCGGCAGCCCGGCGATCACGGCGAACAGCCCGTCGCGGTCGGCGGCGAAGTCACCGGCGAGGGTCAGCGCGCCGGGCAGGTCTTCGGTGACGAGCAGCCCGTCGGGCTGGATGACGCCCCGGATCACCAGGTTGGCGAAGATCTTGGCGGTCAGCCGGTCGGCCAGGCCGAGCCCTTCGAAGTCGCCCTTGGCCAGCACCCCGAGGTCGTCGACCGCGTCGTAGGCGGCGGTGGCGACCGTCGCCGGGTCGAGCCGCAGCAGGCGCGGGTCGTGCGGGGAGACCACGCCGTCGGGATAGGCGGCCAGGATCTCGTGGACGACGTGGGCGGCCCGCTCGTCGAACCGGTCGGAGACGAACGTCGCCGGGGTCAGCGCCACACCGGCGAACTGATCGGCGATCGTGGCGATGACCTCGGCCTGCTCCTCCTCCGACTCCGGCGTGGCCGGTTCCCCGAGGATCCCGGTCAGGTCCTCACCCGCGAACCCCCACGTCCGCATCCAGACGACGACCTCGACCACGGTCTGGGCCAGCCAGAGCGAGGAGACCGGGTCGTCGTCGCGTTCGAGCATCCGGTAGACGTCGGCCGACGTCGGCGCGAGCACCGGCAGCACCGGGAAGGTCGAGTGGCGCTCGATGGCGGGGTCGTTCTCCAGCGCGGTCAGCACCGCGAACAGCTCGGCGACCGACAGCCCGAGGTGCCCGGTTAATCGGGCGACCCGGTAGAGGACGACGACCGACGCGCGGCTGATCTCCCGGTCGAACGGGCTCTCCTCCAGGGGGCCGGCGTACAACGCCCGGAATCGCGTGACCGTCTCGACCAGTTCCGGCTCGGCCATATCCATGGAACGTGCCAACTCGCGGCGGAAGGGCCGGTTCTGCGGCGCGAGGATGTCACCGGCCGGGCGCGGCAGTTCGTCGTCGACCGCCTCGGGAAGGGTGCGGGTGGTCAGCGTCTCGACCAGGTCGAACGGCACGTCGTGGGTGCGGTTCAGGTGCACCGCGGCGGCGACCGCGCGCAGCGTCTCGACGTCCAGTGTCGAGGTGAACGCGCCGACCACGCGGTCGAGGTCGATGAACGACAGGCCGGTCTTCTTCGCCAGCCGGATGAAGCGGTGGGCCCGGTCGAGCCAGATGTCGGGCACCGCGCCGCGGTCGTCGCTCAGCACCAGCGTGCGGCCGTCGGGGCCGACCTCGACCACGGCGCCCTGGTGCACGAAGGTGCCCGACAAGGAACGTTCCAGGTCAGGGTCGCCGTAGATCAACTCGGTCAGTTCCTCGCCGGTGAGCGAGGTGGCCGCGAGGAAGCGTTCGACGTCGTGCAGCGCCGAGGTCCGCTCGCCTTCGCGCAGCCCGTAGGCCAAGGCCAGCCCGGCCTCGTCGATGCGCTCGGTGGTGATGACCTTGACGTCATCCTCGGTCAGCCCGAGATAGTCGCGGGTGACCCGGTCGCGGTCGACCTTGGCGGCGAACAGCCGGTAGAACTCGACGGGGTCGACGCCGAGGTGGCGCAGGTAGGTGGTGAAGCGGGCCGCGTCGAGCGAGAACGGCAGCGCGAGCGGGTGCTTGAGGTCTTCCTTGAGCTGCCGGTAGGGATCGGCGCCGACCAGCGCTTCGAGGACCTCGTTGACGATGTCGAGATAGGGCACCGTCGTGGTGGTGTTCTCGTCGTCGAGCTTGATCTTGCCGATGTCGGAGCGGCGGTCCAGCAGAGAGACGTCATGGAAGGTCTCCTGCAGGAAGGTGAGCAGGTCGGTCAGATAGGCCGCGGGCGAATAAACAGAGCGCGCCTCATCTCCCGACCGCAGATCGAGTTCTCCGAAGAGTCGTTCGTAACTCGGGATCGAAGCATCGCTGCGCACGCGGAAAGTCCCCTCCATCGACGGCCCCCGGATCGGCCGCCTCATGCTCGCTGATTGGGCAAAGAAGAGCTATCTACCTAAACGGTGACAACTTAGATCACATTGGTTTCTACTCCAATGACAGACTGAGCGACATGACCGGAAATATCGGCCTATGAACGTCGTTCGGCCCCAAGTCACCGTCGACCAGGCTCGCGAAGTCGCCGCCACCCTCTTCGGTGTTTCCGGTGAGGTGACCGAGGTCGGCAGCAATCAGGACCGCAATTACGTCGTCGACGGCCGCTACCTCCTCAAAGTGGCCAACGCGGGCTACACCGACGCCGAACTCGACGCCCAGGACGCCGCGCTGCTGCACCTGCGGGGCAAGGTCCGGGCGCCGGAGCCGCAGCCCGCCGTCGGCGGCGGTTACGTGGCCCGGTTCGGCGAAGGGCTGCGGGCGCGGCTGCTGACGTTCGTGCCGGGGACGCCGCTGATCGAGTCGTCCTATCTGGCGCCGGTCGTGGTCGGCCGGCTCGGCGACCTCGCGGGACGGGTCGTCAGGAACCTCGCCGATCTCGACCACCCGGGGCTCGACCGGGAGTCGCAGTGGGACCTGCGCCGGGCCCGGACCGAGATCGACCAGGTGATCGGCTCGCTGTCGACCGGCCGTGACCTGGTCAGAAGGGCCGCCGACCAGGCGTGCGACCGGCTCGACGCCCTCTCCGGGAACCTGCGGGTGCAGGCGATCCACGGCGACCTGACCGACGACAACGTGGTCTGTTCCGTCGCGAAGGACGGGCGGCCGGTGCCCGACGGCGTCATCGACTTCGGTGACCTCGGGCACGGCTGGATCGTCGGCGAACTCGCGGTGACCTGCGCCTCCTTGCTGCACCACGCGCCCGACCGGCCGCTCGCCATCCTCCCGGCGGTGCGGGCCTTCCAGCAGGTCGTGCCGCTGACCGGCGACGAACTCGCCGCGCTGTGGCCGGCGATCGTGGCCCGTACGGCGGTGCTGGTGGCCTGCGGGGTGCACCAGGCGCTGCTGGAGCCCGACAACGACTACGCGACCGAGCGGCAGGACGCCGAGTTCCGCGCCTTCGAGACCGCGCTCCGCCTGCCGTTCGAGGTGGCCGAGGCGGCGGTCCGCGAGACTCCCCCGGCCACGTTCGTCAGCAGGCCCATCGTGCCGGTGCTGCCGGTGCGGGACCTGTCGGTGACGAGCGATCTGCCGGGTGGGGTGTGGGAGACGTACACGCCGGAAAAGGGCGTCGTCCACCGGGCCGGCGAACCGCGCCTGACCCTCACCCGGACCCACTCCTTCGACGCGCCCGCGACGGTCCCGCTCGGCGTGGAGGCGCATCTGCCGCTGGGAACCGGGATCAACGCCCCCTTCGACGGGGAGGTGCGCGACGGCGTCATCGAGGGTCCCTCGTTCGATCTGCGGCTGTCCGGTGTGGACCTGTGGGAGGGGATGATCCGCGCCGGTGACCGGATCGGCACCGTGGCCGACGTGGTCTACGCGACCCTCTGTTCGGTACGCGACCTCGAACCCCCGGCCTTCGTCACCCCCGAGGAGCACGGCGCCTGGCAGGCGATCTGCCCCGACCCTGGCCCCCTCTTCGGCATCCGCCCGGTCGCCCGGACCGCCTTCTCGCGCAAGGCCCTCGCCGAGGTCCAGGAGCACTACTACGCCGACCCGCCCCAGATCGAGCGCGGCTGGCGGCAGCACCTCACCGACACCGGCGCCCGCACCTACCTCGACATGGTGAACAACGTCGCCGCGATCGGCCACGCCCACCCGCGCCTGACCGAGGCCGTGTCCCGGCAACTCGCGCTGCTGAACACCAACTCGCGGTTCAACTACCGCGCCATCGCCGAGTTCTCCCAGCGCCTCGCGGACCTGGCGCCCGACCCGCTCGACACGGTGTTCCTGGTCAACAGCGGTTCCGAGGCGGTCGACCTGGCGCTGCGCCTGGTCCAGGTCGCCACCGGCCGCCAGGAGATGCTCTGCGTCGCCGAGGCCTACCACGGCTGGACGATGGCCTCCGACGCCGTCAGCACCTCCACCGCCGACAACCCGAACGCCATGGACACCCGCCCCGGCTGGGTCCGCCCGGTCCCGGCCCCGCACCGCGACCCGGAAGCGCTCGGCAAGGCCCTGAGCATGATCGACGAACCGGCGGGCTTCATCGCCGAGGCCTTCTACGGCAACGCCGGCGGGATCCCGCTCCCCGACGGCTACCTGTCCGCGATCTACGCGAAGGTCCGCGCCCGTCAGGGGCTGTGCATCGCCGACGAGGTCCAGGTCGGCTACGGCCGCCTCGGCCGCCACTTCTGGGGCTTCGAGCAGCAGGGCGTCGTCCCCGACGTCATCACGGTCGCCAAGGCCATGGGCAACGGCCATCCGCTGGGCGCGGTCATCACGACGAGGGAGATCGCCGAGGCCTACAGAGAAGTCGGCTACTTCTTCTCCAGCGCCGGAGGCGGCCCGGTCAGCTGTGTCACCGGCATGACCGTGCTCGACGTCATCGAGCAGGAACGCCTCCAGGCCAACGCGCTGACCGTCGGCGACCGTCTGCGCGACCTCATGGAGACACTGGCCGACAAGCACCCGATCATCGGCGCCGTCCACGGCCTCGGCCTCTACATGGGCGTGGAGCTGAACCGCCCCGACGGCGCCCCGGCCACCGAGGAGACCCGGGCGATCTGCGACCGGATGCTGGAACTGGGCGTGATCGTGCAGCCGACCGGCGACGACCTCAACATCCTGAAGATCAAGCCGCCGATGGTGCTGACCGAGGAGAGCGCCGGGTTCTTCGCCGCCGCACTCGCGCGCACGTTGTCCGAGGGTTGGTGAAACCCCAGGTGGGGGCACTGCTCCGGGTATGATTCCCCGTCGCTGGCGCGCCCTGGCCGTCTGCCTCGTCCCGGCGTTCATGACGCTGCTGGACGTCTCGATCGTCAACGTCGCGCTCCCCGACATCCAGGCGGGGATCGGCGCCAGCGACAGCGGCCTCCAGTGGGTGGTGTCCGGCTACGCCCTCACCTTCGGCCTGGCCCTCATCCCGGGCGGGCGGCTGGGCGACGCGCGCAGCCGCCGGGCGGTGTTCATGTGGGGCATCGTGCTGTTCACGATCGCCAGCGCGGCCTGCGGCGCGGCCCAGAGCGAGTGGTGGCTGATCACCGCCCGGCTGGTGCAGGGGATGGCGGGAGCCCTGATGATGCCGCAGGTCAGCGGCTACATCCAGGAGATGTTCCAGGGTTCGGAGCGCGGCCGGGCCTTCGGCTACCTGGGCGCGGTGATCGGCCTGTCCACCGCCGTCGGACCGCTGCTCGGCGGCGTCCTGATCCAGATCTTCGGCGAGCAGAACGGCTGGCGCTGGGTCTTCTACGTCAACCTGCCGATCGGCCTGCTCTCGCTGCCGTTCGCGCTGCGGCTGCTGCCCGCGGGGAACCGGGCCCGCACCCTGAAGCCCGGGTTCGACCCCGTCGGGATCCTGCTGCTGGCGGCCGGGCTGATGCTGGTCCTGCTGCCGTTCCTCCAGGACCAGCTGTGGCCGGGGCCGGAGAAGTGGCTGCTCATCCCGGCCGGGATGGTCGTGCTGGCCGGCTTCGTGTGGTGGGAGCTGCGGGCGGTGCGGCGGATCGAGCCGCTCGTGCACATGGACCTGTTCCGGTCACGGTCGTTCACCCTCGGCGGGCTGATCGGGGTGCTCTACTTCGCCGGGTTCACCGCGATCTTCTTCGTGTTCACGCTGTTCCTGCAGAACGGCCTGCACTACTCGGCGCTGGCGGCCGGGCTCGCCTCGGTCCCGTTCGCGATCGGCTCGGGCATCGCCTCCGGGTTCGGCGGACGGCTGGTCGGCCGCTGGGGCCGGGCCATGGTCGCCTGGGGTCTGTTCATCGTGGCCGTGGGGTTCCTCGCCACGATGCTGGCCGTCCATCAGGTGCCCGGCCGCCACGCCGGGTGGGCGGCGGCCGGGCCGCTGCTGCTGTCGGGCATCGGCAGCGGGCTCGTCATCTCGCCCAACCAGACCCTCACGCTCAGCAGCGTGCCGGTGCGGCGGGCGGGGAGCGCCGGGGGCGTCCTGCAGACCTGGCAGCGGATCGGGTCGGCGGCCGGGATCGCGGCCGTCGGCGCGGTCTACTTCTCGCACCTGGACGTCTCCCACGGCGACTGGGCGGCCAGTTTCCAGGTCGCGATGCTGACCTCGGCCGCCTTCGTGGTGGCCGCCCTGCTGGTCGCCCTCTACGACCTGTTCGGGCCGGGCCGGTAGGTCAGCTCGACCACGCCGTCGTTGAACGGCCGGGTCTCGATCAGCCGCAGGTCCAGCGTGAGGTCGGGCGGGAACAGCGGGGTGCCGCCGCCGATGACGACCGGGTTGAGGTAGAGCCGGTATTCGTCGATCAGCCCGTGCCGCATGAACTGCGCCATCAGGTTCGCCCCGCCGAGCGCCATGTCGGCCCCGGAAGCGGCCTTCAGCTCCCTGACCCACCCAGGGTCGAACTCCCGCACGATCTCGGTGCCCGGACCGGCATCCTCCAGGGTGCGGGAGAAGACGTACTTCTTCTTGGAGCGCCAGATTTCGGCGAAGTCGACGATCTCCCGGGTGGCCGCCGGGTCCTGGTCGGCGGTCGGCCAGTAGCCGGCCATCAACTGGTGGGTGACCCGCCCGTCGATGAAGGCGCTCACCGGGGCGAGCAACTCGTTGAGGTGCCGGTGCAGCTCGGCGTCCACCCGGTGCCAGGAGATGTCCCGGTCAGGTCCCTCCATGTAGCCGTCGAGCGACACCGCCGAGGTGATCAGGATCTTCCGCATTCCCCCAGGCTAACTAGTGGGTCGCGTCGAGCCGGGCCCTCTGGTCGGCGGTCAGCTCCAGGTCCACGGCCGCCAGGTTCTCCTCCAGCTGGGCGAGCGACGAGGCCCCCGCCAGCGGGATGATCGGCAGGTCGTGGCCCATCTGCCAGGCCAGCACGACCTGGTTGACCGTCGCCCCGGCCTCGGCGGCGATCTCACGGACCTTCGCCAGCCGCGCGTCCACGCCCGGATGGCGGTAGTCGGGCGGGAACTCCTTGTCGGTCCGCGTGTAGCGGCCCGACAGCAGCGGCGAATAGGCCACCAGGGTGAGGTCCTCCTCTTCCCGCATGTACGTCACCAGGTCGGCCCCCGCCGCCCCGAGGTTGCCGTCGGGGAACAGCGCGTCGGGCAGGTCGAACCGGGGGCGCAGGTAACTGTGGTGGTACTGGAGGATCTCGTAGCCGGGCAGGCCCAGCCGCTTCGCCGTCGCGCGGGCCCGCTCGACCCGCCAGGCCGCGTGGTTGCTGACCCCGAGCATCCCGACCAGGCCCTCGGCGACCAGGGCGGCGAAGCCCTCGACGGTCTCCTCGGCCGGGGTGTGCCGGTCTTCGATGTGCGAGTACATGACGTCGATCCGGTCGAGGCCCATGCGCTCCATGCTGCGCTCGGCCGACTCACGGATGACCTTCGCGGACAGGCCCTCGGCGTCGTCGACGTAGCTCCTGCCGGGCGTGCGCGGCCGGCCGCCGACCTTGGTGGCGATCACGATCTCGTCGCCGGCGCCCCGCGACTTCCGCCACCGGCCGAGCAGCTCCTCGCTGTGGCCGCCCTGGCCGCCGTCGGTCCAGAAGGCGTAGTTGCCCGAGGTGTCGATGAAGGTGCCGCCCGCCTCCACGAACCGGTCGAGGATCGCGAAGCTGGTCGCCTCGTCGGTCACCGAGCCCAACAGCATCGCCCCCAGCGACAGCACGCTCACCTCGCGCCGGGTCTGCGGCGTGGTGCCGATCGTGCGGTATCTCATGTGTTCCTCCCGTCGTCGCGCCTTCGTTCAGGCAGATTCACAGCGCGAGTCTGGGTGCTGGAGCGCAGTCCAGGTCAAGCGGGGAAGACCGGGCCACTTCGTTCGGACAAATCCGGAAATATCATGACGGTCAATTCCGGGAACTCCAACGTATTCGTCATCGGAAGACAACCTTTCCCCTATTCACGGCATCCTGTGGCGTGTTCCCTCGCCATCCGGAGTGCCAAATGCCACGCGTCGCAGTCGCCGTTTCCGTCATCTTGCTCATGTCGGGCCTAGGGATATTCATCCTATTTTGGGCCGATAACCGAACACCCTGCGAAGCGGCTGTCGAAGTCGTCGCTCAGATACAGGAGATTGGTCCGAAAAGTCCGAATCTCGCCGCCACGTTCCCCGTCATCGACGGCCTGGTAGCGGGGCGGCTCGACGGCGTCTCCGGACGCGCGAACCCCGTGCTCACCGCCGATCTGACGCGCCTGCGCTCGGCGCTGCGCGGGGTCACGCCCGAGGATCTGAGCGACTCGTCCAGCGAGATCCGGGAGACGATGGCCAACGTCGTTTCATGTCAGAACGTCGACGCTTTTCCTGCGCAATAGGAACTCGTTTACATTCGTTAGCTATGTCCAGCTTTTCGCTTTTTGATACGGCGGGCACCCTACTGAACATTACGGAATCAATTCTGAGGCCGTAATTCGGATGCACGCACAAAGAGCATGGACTGATATGACTTTTCAGGATAAAGGGCGCGAGTTCGGGCGTCGCGCCGTCCGTGGCGCCAAGGCACTCGCCGTCGCCGTAGCGGCGAGCAGCATGGTCCTCACCGGGGCCACCGGCGCCACCGCGTCGACCTCGACCAACGCCGCTTCGAGCATGCTGAGCGACAGCGTCGGCTGGATCGACTGGAAGTACAACGAGAAGCGTCCGCTGAAGCGGATCAAGGTGATCAAGCGGTACCGCCACCACCACCACCGCCACCACCGCTTCCACCACCGTCACCACCGTCACAGCTTCCACCACCGTCACCATCACCACTGTGAGCACGGCCACCACCACGACGGCGGCTGGGACGGCGAAGACGGCGGCTGGGAAGGCGGCGAGGGCGGCTGGGACGGCGGCGAGGGCGGCGAGTGGGGCGGCGGCCACCACGACGGCCGGTGCCACCACCACCACCACCGTCACGAGCGCCACCACCACCACAAGAAGCACCACCACTTCGAAGAGCACCACGAGCACAAGAAGCACCACCACAAGGACCACGACGAGCACGAGAAGCACGAGAAGCACCACGAGCACGAGGGCCACCACGGCCACGAGCAGGGTGGCGGCTGGGACGACAACAACGACCGCGGCTGGGACAACAACGACCAGCAGGGCGGCGGTTGGGACAACAACGACCAGCAGGGCGGCGGTTGGGACAACAACGACCAGCAGGGCGGCTGGGACAACAACCAGGGCGGTGGCTGGGACAACAACGGCCAGCAGCCGCAGCAGCCTGGCAACCCGCAGGGCCCGCAGGGTCCCCAGGGTCCGCAGGGTCCGCAGGTTCCGAACGTCCAGCCGCAGGGGGCCCAAAACCCTAGCGTGCCCGTCCGCTCAGCGGCCCCTATGCGGGTCGAGAGCGTGGCGGGGATCCAGAACGTCGCGATGGTCAAGCACGACGACCCTCGCTACCACTGGAAGAAGAAGGTCTACATCCGTGGCCCGCGTGGCCCCATGGGTCCTCGGGGACCGCAGGGACCCCAGGGTCCGCAGGGCCCCTCGGGCGGTCCTGTCGGACCGCAGGGACCCCAGGGACCGCAGGGTCTCCAGGGACCGATCGGGCCTCAGGGTCCGGCCGGAACCAACGGTGTCCAGGGCCCGGCGGGCCCCCAGGGCGGGCCTGGCCCGCAGGGACCGATCGGCCCCCAGGGCCCGATCGGTAACAACGGCCTGACCGGCCCGGCCGGTCCGGCAGGCCCTGCCGGCCCGGTCGGCGGAGTCGGCCCGGCGGGTCCGGTAGGCCCCGGCGGTCCGGCCGGCCCGGCGGGTACGCCCGGCGCCACCGGCCCGGCCGGACCTCAGGGTCCGGCAGGCCCCGTGGGTGGGCCCGGCTCGACCGGACCTCAGGGTCCGGCAGGCCCGGCGGGCACGACCGGTCCGGCAGGCCCCGTGGGTGGGGTCGGCCCGGCTGGACCTACGGGTCCGGCAGGCCCGGCGGGCACGACCGGTCCGGCAGGCCCCGTGGGTGGGGTCGGCCCGGCTGGACCTACGGGTCCGGCAGGCCCGGCGGGCACGCCTGGCACGCCTGGCACGCCCGGCGCCACCGGCCCGGCAGGTCCGGCCGGCGCGCAGGGTCCGGCAGGTCCGGGTGGCCCGGCGGGTCCGGCGGGCACGACCGGCGCCACCGGTGCCACCGGCGCGACCGGCGCCACCGGCCCGGCAGGTCCGGCGGGTCCGGCGGGTCCGACCGGCGCGACTGGTCCGGCAGGACCGGAAGCGGCGCCGGCGGCTGTGTCGCTGTCCCCGCTGCTGCTGGACACGCTGCAGGTGTCGGTCCGTCCCGACGGACAGACGTGGATCCGCGACCCGCGGACCACGCCGTTCTGGCACAACCTGTCCACGCTGCCCGGCTACCCGACCGGTGTGCGCGCGGTATCGACCGAGGTCATCATCGAGGCCCTGATCCCGCTCCTGCACATCTCGGTTCAGACCGACACCGGTGACATCCACCGCACGATCTGCACCATCGGTCTGCCCATCCCGATCATCGGTGGCTTCTTCGCCCCCGGTGCTCCGCTCGGCCCGCCGGCTTACCCGGCGAACTGCACCGCCTGGTTCAACCAGACGCCTCCGCTCCGCATGGCCACCTGAGTTCCGACTCGGGTCCCATAAGGACTGACGGCTGAAGGCAGTAGGGCCGCGTACCTCCGGGTGCGCGGCCCTTTCTGTCTTTTCACGGGGGCTGGGCGGGGGTCAGGCGTACAGGAACCAGAAGCCGTGTTCCGGCACGCACTGGTAGGAGGTCCACCAGCCCTCGGTGATGCCGAGGTTGCCGACGCGGTTGCAGTCCCAGTTGTAGTAGTAGACGTTGCGGAGTGTGGCCGCCTGCGCGGGCGCGGCGCCCACAGACAGCACGAAGCCGAAGGCGAGAACGGCGGAGACCATCAGTTTGCGCATGGCGCGAGCGTCGCACCGCACCACCCCGCGAACCAGCTTCCCGATCCCGGCCACCCCGGTGACCTGCCTCGGCCTTCCACTGGCGATGAAAGATTCACTAACATCGGGTGATTTCTGTCGTCTCGGGGGGTTTGGGTGTCTTACACAGCCACGCGCTGGGCCTGCTACACCGGCTATGCCACACAAGCCATTGTCAACAATCTGGCGCCGCTGCTGTTCATCGTGTTCCAGACCGCCTACGACCTCCCGCTGGAAATGCTCGGACGTCTGGTGCTGCTCAACTTCGGCGCCCAGCTCATCACCGACATCATCGCGGTGCGCTACGTCGACCGGATCGGCTACCGGGGACCGCTCGTGCTGGCCCACGTGATGGCGGCCGCCGGGCTGATCCTGCTCGCGGTGGCGCCCTTCCTCGCGCCGACCCCCTACCTCGGGCTATGCATCGCGGTGGTCGTCTACGCCATCGGCGGCGGACTGCTCGAAGTACTGGTCAGCCCCGTCGTGGACGCGCTGCCGACCCCGCAGGAGGGCAAGGCGGCGGCGATGAGCCTGCTGCACTCGTTCTACTGCTGGGGCCAGGTCGCGGTGGTCGCCGGGTCGACGCTGCTTCTGGCCGGGATCGGGCGCGAGTCCTGGTATGTGCTGCCGCTGGTCTGGGCGGTCGTGCCGCTGGCCAACCTGGTGGCGTTCCTGCGGGTGCCGATGCCGGAGACCGTGCCGGACGAGCACCGGACCTCCCTGATGTCGCTGTTCAAGACGCCCGCGTTCGTGACGGCCATGGTGCTGATGCTGGCGGCCGGGGCCTCGGAGCTGACCATGTCGCAGTGGTCGTCGCTGTTCGCCGAGGAGGGGCTCGGGGCGTCCAAGGTCTGGGGCGACCTCGCCGGGCCGTGCCTGTTCGCGGTGCTGATGGGGGTCGGGCGGATCGTCTACGGGCTGTTCGGGGAGCGCATTCCGCTGGTCCCGGCGATGGTCGGCTCCGGCGTGCTCGCGACGGTCTGCTACCTGGTCGCGTGCCTGTCGGCCAACCCCGTGCTGGCCTTCGCGGGCTGCGCTCTGTGCGGGTTCGCGGTGAGCCTGCTGTGGCCGGGCACGTTCAGCCTCGCCTCCGCGCGGTTCCCGCTCGGCGGCGCCGCGATGTTCGGCGTGCTGGCCGTCTTCGGCGACCTCGGCGCCGCGGTCGGCCCGTGGACCGCGGGCGCGGTGGCGGACTCGACCGGCGGCGGGCTGAGCACCGGACTGCTCGCCGGGATCGTCTTCCCCGTCACCGTCGTCGTCGGCTCACTCGTGTACGGCGCGATGGGCCGTAATCACGTTTCGAGCAAGTGACCGATCCGTGACAAGGCGGGCACTTGACGCTCGTATATGTTAACGCTCACAGTCGACACGGCAACAAGCTTCACTCTGATTCCCAGCCGGGCCAGTGGTGTGAGCGCTAACAAAGACAAGGAAGGGACTTGACCTTGTTAAAGAAGATCATTGCACTGGTCGCGGTCGGTGTACTGGCGACTGCCTGCGGCGGCGACGCCGAGACCGGTGCCTCGAGCAGCGCCAGCAGTAGCAGCGGCGGCGACTCGACGATCACGATGGGCTTCGCCCAGGTGGGCGCCGAGAGTGGCTGGCGGACCGCCAACACCAAGTCGGTGCAGGAGGCGGCCAAGGCCGCCGGGATCGACCTGAAGTTCTCCGACGCTCAGCAGAAGCAGGAGAACCAGATCAAGGCGATCCGGTCCTACATCCAGCAGAAGGTCGACGTCATCGCCTTCTCGCCGGTGGTGGAGTCGGGTTGGGACACCGTCCTGATGGAGGCCAAGACCGCAAACATCCCGGTGATCCTGACCGACCGCGCGGTCGACTCGGCCGACACCTCGCTGTACAAGACCTTCCTGGGCTCCGACTTCGTCGAAGAGGGCAAGAAGGCCGGCCAGTGGCTGGTGGAGCAGTACGCCTCCGAGACCGGCGACGTCAACATCGTCGAGCTTCAGGGCACCACCGGTTCGGCTCCGGCCAACGACCGCAAGTCGGGCTTCGCCGAGGTCATCGGCGCCGATCCCAAGTTCAAGGTGATCGCCTCCCAGAGCGGCGACTTCACCCGCGCCAAGGGCAAGGAGGTCATGGACGCCTTCCTGAAGGCCAACCCTGACATCGACGTGCTCTACGCGCACAACGACGACATGGGCCTGGGCGCCATCGAGGCGATCGAGGGCGCGGGCAAGGTGCCCGGCAAGGACATCAAGATCATCACCGTCGACGCGGTCAAGGACGGCATGCAGGCCCTGGCCGACGGAAAGATCAACTACATCGTCGAGTGCTCCCCGCTGCTCGGCCCGCAACTGATGGACCTGGCCAAGAAGGTCCTCGCGGGGGAGACGGTCGAGACCCGGGTCGTCACCGAGGAGACCACCTTCACCCAGGAGCAGGCCAAGACGGCCCTGCCCACCCGCCAGTACTAGGAGCCGGGGAGCCGTCCCGCCCTGAGATCGGGGCGGCTCCCCTCCCAGACGAAGGCAAGAAAATGAGGAAGGCGCATGGCTGAAGCCATCCTGCGGATGACCGGGATCGGCAAGGAGTTCCCCGGCGTCCGGGCCCTGGACGGCGTGGACTTCCGGTTGCTCCCCGGCGAGGTGCACGCGCTCATGGGCGAGAACGGAGCCGGGAAGTCGACCTTGATCAAGGTCCTGACCGGGGTCTACTCCATCGACGCCGGTGAGATCGAACTGGCCGGGACGAAGGTGGCCTTCACCGGCCCGCTGGAAGCCCAGAAGGCCGGGATCAGCACGGTCTACCAAGAGGTCAACCTCTGCCGGAACCTGTCGGTCGCCGAGAACGTCTTCATCGGCCGCGAACCGCGGAAGTTCGGCCGCATCAACTGGCGTGAGATGCGCCGCCGGACGGCGGAGCTGCTGCGGCAGCTCGACCTGGCGATCGACGTCTCGAAGCCGCTGAGCCACTATTCACTGGCGATCCAGCAGATGGTCGCCATCGCGCGCGCGATCGACATCGACGCCCGGGTGCTTATCCTCGACGAGCCGACGTCCTCCCTCGACGCCGGCGAGGTCGCCCAGCTGTTCCGGGTGATGCGGCGCCTGAAGGACCAGGGCATCGCGATCCTGTTCGTGTCGCACTTCCTCGACCAGATCTACGAGATCGCCGACCGCATGACGATCCTGCGCAACGGCCGTCTCGTCGGCGAGTACGCCACCGCCGAACTCCCCCAGGTCGAACTGGTGGCCAAGATGATCGGCCGCGAACTGGCCGAGCTGGAGCGCCTGGACGACCGGCCGCCGGCCCGCACCTCCGACACCCTCGTGGAAGCCGTCGAGCTGGGCGGCAAGGTGGCGCCGTTCTCGCTGACCATCCAGGAGGGCGAGGTGGTGGGACTGGCCGGGCTGCTCGGCTCGGGCCGCACCGAGATCGCCCGCCTGCTGTTCGGCGCCGACCACGCCGCGACCGGCACCGTGCGCATCGGCGGTGAGCAGGTCTCCCTGCGCACCCCCCGCATCGCGATGTCCAAGGGCGTGGCGTTCTGCTCGGAGAACCGGCGCGAAGAGGGCCTGGTCCCGGAGCTGACCGTCCGCGAGAACCTCATCCTGGCGTTGCAGGCCGACCGAGGCTGGAGCCGCCCGGTGCCGCGCAAGAAGCAGGACGAACTGGTCGCCAAGTACATCAAGGCGCTGAACATCCGCCCGGACAACCCCGAGATGCTCATCCGGAACCTGTCAGGCGGCAACCAGCAGAAGGTGCTGCTGGCCCGCTGGCTCATCCTCGAACCCAAGCTGCTCATCCTCGACGAACCCACCCGGGGCATCGACGTCGGCGCCAAGGCCGAGATCCAGAAACTCGTCGTCGAACTGTCCGACGGCGGGATGGCGGTCCTGTTCATCTCCGCCGAACTGGACGAGGTGCTGCGGCTCAGCCACAAGGTCGCCGTCCTGCGCGACCGGCGCGTGGTCGCCGAACTCCCCAATGACGACAATCTGACCACGGACGTGCTGATGGAGACGATCGCCAGCGGAGCGGCCAAATGAAACGTCTCGCCTGGCCGTTGGGAATGCTGGCCGCCCTGCTGCTGGTCAACCTGATCTTCACCGACCACTTCTTCCAGATCGAGATCAAAGACGGCCACCTCTACGGCAGCCTGATCGACATCTTCCGCTTCGGCGCCCCCCTCATCCTGGTCGCGCTCGGAATGACGCTGGTCATCGCGACCAGCGGCATCGACCTGTCGGTCGGCTCGGTGGTGGCGATCTCCGGAGCGATGGCCTGCCTGCAGATCACCTCACTCTCCTCCCAGGACTCGATCGGCGGCGTCCTGGGCGCGGCGGGGATCGCCCTCGGGCTGGCCGTCGCGCTGGGCGTCGGCAACGGCTTCCTGGTCGCGGTCATCGGCATTCAGCCGATCATCGCGACGCTGATCCTGATGGTCGCCGGGCGAGGTCTGGCCCAGCTCATCAGCGACGGCCAGATCATCACCGTCAACAGCGCGCCCTACAAGCTGATCGGCGGCGGCTACTGGCTGACCCTGCCGTTCGGCATCATCATCGTCGCGGTCGTGCTGGCGCTGACCGCGTTCTTCACCCGGCGGCTGGCGCTCGGCCTGCTGATCGAGTCGGTCGGCGGCAACGCCGAGGCGAGCCGCCTGTCCGGCATCCGCTCGCGCGGCATCCTGATCGTCGTCTACGCCTTCTGCGCGCTGTGCGCGGGCATCGCCGGACTGATGATCAGCTCCAACGTCTCCAGCGCCGACGGCAACAACGCCGGCCTGTGGATCGAGCTGGACGCCATCCTCGCCGTCGTCATCGGCGGCACCTCCCTGGCCGGCGGCCGCTTCTCCCTCAGCGGCACCGTGCTGGGCGCCCTCATCATCCAGACCCTGACCACGACGATCTACTCCATCGGCGTGCCCCCGGAGACGACGCTGCTGTTCAAGGCGCTCGTCGTGACGATCGTCTGCCTGCTCCAGTCGCCGGCGTTCCGGGCCAAGGTCTTCCGCAACCGTAGAAAACCGGCGCCGCCGGCGGTGTCCGCCGAGGAGAAAGTGACGGTGGCCACGTGAAGACACTGGCGCTCCCCCGACAGCTGCCGCGGACGCTGCCCCGCAACTACCTGCCGGTGCTGGTGACCGGCGCGCTGTTCCTGGCGATGTTCGTGGCCGGCGGCATCCGGTACGAGGGCTTCGCGACCGGCCAGATCATCCTGAACGTCTTCATCGACAACGCCTTCCTGCTGGTCGTGGCGGTCGGCATGACGTTCGTCATCCTCACCGGGGGCATCGACCTGTCGGTCGGCTCGGTGGTGGCGCTGACCACGATGATCTCGGCCTCGCTGCTGCCGTCCACCCCCTCGTTCCTGGTGATCCTTCTGGTCCTGGCGATCGGCGGAACCCTGGGCGCGGCGATGGGCGCGATCATCCACTACTTCGAGATCCAGCCGTTCATCGTGACGCTCGCCGGGATGTTCCTGGCCCGGGGCCTGTGCTACACGATCGGCACCGACTCGATCCCGATCACCGACCCGACCTTCACCTCGATCGCGCAGACCCACATCGTTCTGGGGCCCGACCTCTGGATCTCCCCCAGCGTGCTGATCGCGGTGGCGGTGGTGGTGCTGGCGACGTACACACTGCACTACACGCGCACGGGCAGAAACGTCTACGCGGTCGGCGGCAACGAGCAGTCGGCGCTGCTCATGGGTCTGCCGGTGGCCCGGACCAAGATCGTCGTCTACACGATCTCCGGTCTGTGCTCGGCGCTCGGCGGCCTGCTGCTGTCGTTCTACATGCTGTCGGGCTACGGCCTGCACGCCGTCGGCATGGAACTCGACGCCATCGCGGCGGTCGTCATCGGCGGCACCCTGCTGACCGGCGGCTCCGGCTACCTGCTCGGCACGGTTCTCGGTGTGCTCGTGCTCGGGCTGATCCAGACGGTCATCAGCTTCGAGGGCACCCTCAGTTCATGGTGGACCAAGATCGTGATCGGGCTGCTCCTCCTGATCTTCATCCTTCTCCAGCGACTCATTGTGACGACAGGAGCGACACGTGACCGATGACAGATATGTGGTGGGAGTCGACTACGGCACCCTCTCGGGACGGGCCGTCGTGGTCCGGGTCCGGGACGGGGCCGAACTCGGCTCCGCCGTTCATGAATACGCGCAGGGGGTGATCTCCGGCCCCACCCCCGACTGGGCGCTGCAGTCGCCCGAAGACTGGCGTGAGGTGCTGCGGATCGCGGTGCCGAAGGCGGTGGAATCGGCCGGGGTCGCTCCTGAGGAAGTTATCGGCATCGCGACCGACTTCACGGCCTGCACCATCCTGCCCGCCCTGGCCGACGGAACCCCTTTGAACGAGCGGTTCCCCGACCGGCCGCACGCGTGGCCCAAGCTGTGGAAGCACCACGCCGCGCAGGCCCATGCCGACCGGATCAACGAGCTGGCCGCTTCCAGGGGGGAAGCGTGGCTGCCGAGGTACGGAGGCAAGATCTCGTCGGAGTGGGCGTTCGCCAAGGGTCTGCAGCTGCTGGAGGAGGACCCGGAGCTCTACGCGCTGGCCGACAGGTGGATCGAGGCGGCCGACTGGATCATCTGGGAACTGAGCGGCGTCGAGACGCGCAACGTCTGCACCGCCGGTTACAAGGGGATCTACCAGGACGGCTCCTACCCGTCCGAGGAGTTCCTGGCCGCGCTCAACCCCGGGTTCGCCGGTTTCACCGCGAAGCTCGGTAGCGAGCTGTCGCCCCTGGGCGGCCGCGCCGGCTCGTTGTCGGCGAAGGGCGCCGAGTGGACCGGCCTGCCCGAGGGCATCGCGGTCGCGGTCGGCAACGTCGACGCGCACGTGACGGCCGCCGCCGCCGACGCGGTGCGGCCCGGCCAGATGGTCGCGATCATGGGCACCTCGACGTGCCTGGTCATGAACGGTGAGAACCTCGCCGAGGTGCCGGGCATGTGCGGCGTGGTCCAGGACGGGATCGTTCCCGGGCTCTGGGGCTACGAGGCCGGGCAGTCGGCCGTCGGCGACATCTTCGCCTGGTTCGTCGACAACTACGTGCCCGCCTCCTACGTCGAGAAGGCCGCCGAGCTGGGCGTCTCGGTGCACCAATACCTGACCTCGCTGGCCGAGGGCCAGGCGATCGGCGCCCACGGGCTGGTCGCGCTCGATTGGTTCGGCGGCAACCGGTCGGTGCTGGTCGACCACGACCTCTCGGGTGTCGTCGTCGGCCAGACGCTGTCGACCAAGCCGGAGGACGTCTACCGCGCGCTGCTCGAGTCGACCGCGTTCGGCTGCCGGGTCATCGTGGAGACCTTCGAGGCCTCCGGGGTCCCGGTCGAGGAGTTCGTCGTCGCGGGCGGGCTGCTGAAGAACGCGTTCCTCATGCAGACCTACGCCGACGTGCTGCGCAAGCCGCTGGCGACCATCGAGTCCGATCAGGGTCCCGCGCTGGGTTCGGCCATCCACGCCGCGGTGGCGGCCGGGGCGTACGACGACATCCCCTCGGCGGCGGCGGCGATGGGCAAGCGGAAGGCGAAGGCGTACACGCCCGACCCCGAGCGGGCCGCGGCCTACGACCGGCTCTACGCCGAATACCGCATCCTGCACGACCACTTCGCCGGCCGCGGCCTGCTGCACCGGCTGCGCGCGATCCGGAACGAGGCCTCCCAGTGAGAAAGACCGTCAGCGCCCTGCACTCGGAACTCGTCCGCTACGGCCTGGTCGCCTGGACCGCCGGCAACGTCTCGGGCCGGATCCCGGGCGAGGACCTGTTCGTCATCAAGCCCAGCGGCCTGTCCTACGACGAACTGACCCCCGAGTCGATGGTCGTCTGCGACCTCGACGGCAACCTGGTCGAAGGCTCTTTCGAACCTTCGAGTGACACCGCCGCGCACGCCTACATCTACCGCCACCTGCCCGAGGTCGGCGGCGTCGTGCACACCCACTCGACCTACGCCTCCGCCTGGGCGGCCCGCGGCGAGTCGATCCCGTGCGTGCTGACCGCGATGGCCGACGAGTTCGGCGGCGAGATCCCCATCGGCCCGTTCGCCCTCATCGGCGGTGACGACATCGGCCGGGGCCTGGTCGACACGCTGAAGGGCCACCGCTCCCCCGCGGTCCTCATGCGCAACCACGGCGTCTTCACCATCGGCGCCACCCCCAAGGCCGCCGTCAAGGCCGCCGTGATGTGTGAGGACGTCGCCCGGACCGTGCACATCGCCCGCCAGCTCGGCGACGTCATCCCCATCGAAGAAAAGCACATCGACGCGCTGTACGACCGCTACCAGAACGTCTACGGACAGAGGAGCACCAAGTGAAACTGTGGTTTCTGACCGGCAGCCAGTCTCTCTACGGAGACGAGACGCTGGCCCAGGTCGCCGACCAGTCGCGGGCGATCGCGACGGAGTTGGGCCACGCCCTGCCGTTCGATCTGGAGTGGAAGCCGGTCCTGCTCGACGCGACGTCCATCCGCAACGTGATGCTCGCCGCCAACGCCGACGACGAGTGCGGCGGCATCATCGCGTGGATGCACACCTTCTCCCCGGCGAAGATGTGGATCGCCGGTCTCGACGCCCTGCGCAAGCCGCTGCTGCACCTGCACACCCAGGCCAACCGCGACCTGCCGTGGGCGACCATCGACATGGACTTCATGAACCTGAACCAGGCCGCCCACGGCGACCGCGAGTTCGGCTACGTCCAGTCGCGCCTCGGCGTGGCCCGCAAGACCGTCACCGGCCACGTCTCCGACCCGGCCGTGGCGTCCCGAATCTCGGCATGGGCACGGGCCGCGGCCGGCCGGGCCGAGGTCGGCTCCCTGAAACTGGCGCGGTTCGGCGACAACATGCGCGACGTCGCGGTGACCGAGGGCGACAAGGTCGAGGCCCAGCTGCGCTTCGGCGTCTCGGTGAACACCTACGGCGTCAACGACCTGGTCGCGGTCGTCGACGCGCAGTCCGACGCCGACGTCACCGCCCTGGTGAAGGAGTACGAGGACCTCTACGACGTCGCCGCGGACCTTCGTAGTGACGGTTCCCGGCACGAGTCGCTGCGCTACGGCGCCCGGATCGAGCTCGGCCTGCGCACCTTCCTCACCGAAGGCGGCTTCAAGGCGTTCACCACCAACTTCGAGGACCTCGGCGGCCTGCGCCAGCTCCCCGGCCTGGCGGTCCAGCGTCTGATGGCCGACGGCTACGGCTTCGGCGGCGAGGGCGACTGGAAGACGTCGGTCCTGCTCAGGACTCTGAAGGCGATGGTGCCCGGGGGCGGCACCTCGTTCATGGAGGACTACACCTATCACCTGACGCCCGGTGAAGAGCTGATCCTCGGCGCCCACATGCTGGAGGTCTGCCCCAGCATCGCCGCCGGGAAGCCGTCGCTGGAGGTCCACCCGCTCGGCATCGGCGGCCGCGAAGACCCGGTCCGCCTGGTCTTCAACGCGGCTCCCGGCCCGGCGGTCGTCATCGGCCTGGCCGACATGGGCGAGCGCTTCCGCCTGGTCGCCAACGAGATCGACGTGGTGGCCCCGCCGGAGGCCCTGCCCAACCTCCCGGTGGCCCGCGCCGTCTGGAAGCCCCGCCCCGACCTGCGCACCTCCTCGGAGTCGTGGCTGACCGCCGGAGCGCCGCACCACACCGTGCTCTCGGCCGCCGTCGGCGCGGAGGAACTGCACGACTTCTCCGACATGCTCGGCGTGGAACTCCTGCTGATCGACGCGGACACCACGACGCGCCGGTTCACCCAGGAACTGCGCTGGAACCAGGCCTACTACCGCCTGGCCCAGGGCTTCTAGGACCTGCCGAATGAGGTGAGACGGCTGCGAGGAGTGCCATCCTCCCGGCCGCCCCACCCACCCTGGGGTCGAGCCATCGTCGCCGCCGCGACCGACGTTCTCCCCGGCGACGATCACGCCTGTGGAAAACCCATGAGCGGCAGCCGCCAGGTCTACCCCGTGCGCCGGAGAGACCTGGCGGTCGCATCCACGCTTTCCTCCGGGGGCAGGCCCTAGGTTGGGATCATGCTGCTCCGCGAGCTGGAATACCTCGTCGCGCTGGCCCGCGAGCGCCACTTCGCCCGAGCCGCCGAGGCGTGCCACGTCTCCCAGCCGTCGCTGTCAGCGGGCATCCGCCGCCTGGAAACCGATCTCGACGTGACGCTGGTGCGTCGCGGGAGAAGGTTCACCGGCCTGACCGAGGAGGGCGAGCGGGTCCTCCTGTGGGCCCACCGGATCCTCGCCGACCGCGACGGCCTGCGCGACGACCTCAACCAGATGCGGGCCGGCATCTCCGGCACACTCCGGCTCGGCGCGATTCCCACCGCCCTCGCCGCGACGTCACTGCTCACCACCCCTTTCTGTGTACGTCACCCGCACGCCCGCATCTCCCTCGGCAGCCTGTCCTCGCGCGAGATCCACCGGCGGCTGAACGACTTCGAGATCGACGCCGCGCTGACCTACCTCGACGGTGAGGACGGCGAGCGCGCCATCCCCCTCTACGAGGAGCGCTACCTGCTGCTCACCCCCGACGACGGCGAACTCGCCGACCGGGCGAGGGCCCGCTGGACCGAGGTCGCCGCGCTGCCGCTCTGCCTGCTCGGCCAGGAGATGCGCAACCGCCGCATCCTCGACGACCTGTTCCACGACGCCGGCGCGGCGGTGATCCCCGCGATCGAGACCGACAGCGTCTCGGCGCTGTTCGCCCACGTCGCCACCCACCGCTGGTCGAGCGTGATCGCGCACGCGTGGCTGCACATGATCGGTGTCCCCGAGGGCATGAAGATCGTCCCGATGGAGACCCCGACCCGCGCCCCGCAGATCGGCCTGGTCACGGCCGAGCGTTCGCCGGAGCCCGTGGTCGTGCGAGCGCTCCTCGACGTCGCCCGCGGCCTCGATCTTCGCGACGCCCTCGACGCCACCCTGCGCACCCACCTGGCACGATAGGCAACGTCTATCATCAATAGGAACATACGCTTTGACCTGCTATGGAGCGTCTTGAAGGGTGGACATAGACCACCTTCCTGGCGGACGAAAGGCGATTCCCATGGCCAAGGTCCTGTGTGTTCTGTATGACGACCCGGTCGACGGCTACCCCAAGACGTATGCCCGTGACGACCTTCCCCACCTGGACGGCTACCCGGGCGGGCAGACGCTGCCGACGCCGGCGGGAACCGACTTCACCCCGGGCCACCTGCTCGGCAGCGTGTCGGGCGAGCTCGGCCTGCGTAAATACCTGGAGGAGCGCGGCCACACGCTGGTCGTGACGTCCGACAAGGAGGGCGAGAACTCCGAGTTCGACCGTGAGCTCGTCGACGCCGACATCGTCATCTCGCAGCCGTTCTGGCCGGCGTACCTGACGCCGGAGCGGTTCGCTAAGGCCGAGAAGCTCAAGATCGCGATCACCGCCGGCATCGGCTCCGACCACGTCGACCTCGACTCCGCCATCGAGCGCGGCGTCACGGTCGCCGAGGTGACCTACTGCAACAGCATCAGCGTCGCCGAGCACGTGGTGATGATGATCCTGGGCCTGGTCCGCGACTACATCCCGGCCTACGAGTGGGTCAAGAAGGGCGGCTGGAACATCGCCGACGTGGTCAAACGCTCCTACGACCTCGAAGGCATGCACGTCGGCACCGTGGCGGCCGGCCGCATCGGCCTGGCGGTGCTGCGGCGGCTGGCGCCGTTCGACGTCCACCTCCACTACACCGACCGGCACCGTCTGCCCAAGGAGATCGAGGAGAGCCTCAACCTCACCTGGCACGACAGCACCGCCGACATGGCCCCGGTGTGCGACGTCATCACGATCAACGCCCCGCTCCACCCGGAGACCGAGGGCATGTTCGACGACAAGCTGATCAGCACGATGAAGCGCGGCGCGTACCTGATCAACACCGCCCGCGCCAAGATCGCCGACCGCGACGCGATCGTCCGCGCCCTGGAGAGCGGCCAGCTCGCCGGCTACGCGGGCGACGTGTGGTACCCGCAGCCGGCCCCGGCCGACCACCCGTGGCGGACCATGCCGCACCACGGCATGACCCCGCACATGTCCGGCTCCTCCCTCTCGGCCCAGGCCCGCTACGCGGCCGGCACCCGGGAGATCCTGGAGTCGTTCTTCGCCGGCACCCCCATCCGCGACGAGTACCTGATCGTCGACGGCGGCGGCCTGGCCGGGACGGGCGCCCACTCGTACAGCACCAATAAGTAGCCACGGTAAGTAGCCACGGCGATCCGCTTGCCAGACGGCGGTTGAAAGGGTTCAGTCCCCGAGTGACGATCATTCGCTCGCTGGTGCTGTTCGCCGTCGCCGCCATCGCAGAGATCGGCGGCGCCTGGCTCGTCTGGCAAGGGGTCCGCGAACACCGCGGCCTCATCTGGGCCGGGGCCGGGGTGATCGCGCTGGGGATCTACGGATTCGTCGCGACGCTCCAGCCCCAGGCCGAGTTCGGCCGCATCCTGGCCGCCTACGGCGGGGTGTTCGTGGCGGGGTCGCTGGCCTGGGGAATCGTGTTCGACGGCTTCCGCCCCGATCGGTGGGACCTGATCGGGGCGGGCATCTGCCTGCTCGGCGTGGCGGTCATCATGTATGCCCCGCGAGGATGAATGCGCCGATCCCGATCAGAACGATGGGGAAGACGATGTGCCCCCATCTGGCCAGCGCCTTCGCGACCACGGGCCGCGTCGCGAGGAACCGGCCGACGAGGCAGAGCACGCCCACCATGATCAGGAAGACGATCACGTAGACGACGATGCCCTGGGTGGCGAAGACGGGGACGTACACACCGATGTTGTCACCGCCGTTCGCGAAGGTGATCCCGGCGACGGCGAGGATGCCGGTCGGCGCGGCGGCGGCTTCGTCGTCGTCCTTGTTCCTGAGGCCCCACAGGGCGCGCAGGCCGAGCGCGAGCGGGATCAGCCCGAGCCACCTGATCACCCCGTCGGGCAGCGCCGCCGCGCCGAGGGCGATCACGATGGAGACGGCGAGGATCGCGGCGAATCCGAGGTATTGCCCCAGAACGATCCGGAGAGCTGTGGTCTGGGTGAAAAAGAGGGCGATCAGCACGAGATCGTCCACGTTCGTAATAAGGAAAAGGCCGATGGCCTGCCCGATGGTGCCCGCGTTCACCCGGCTATCCTGCACCTTTTCCGGATACTCTCAGCAGGTGGCGATCCGGAATTCACACTGCACCTTCTGCGGCGCCTCTTATGCGCTCGACCAGCCCTGGCCCCGCCTCTGCGCCGCCTGCGGCAACACCTCATACCTCAACCCGCTGCCGGTGGCCGTGATGGTCCTCCCGGTCGACGAGGGCCTCCTCGTCATCAGACGGGCGATCGAACCCCGGCTGGGGCGACTCGCCCTCCCCGGTGGCTTCATCGACATCGGCGAGTCCTGGCAGCACGCCGCGGCCCGCGAACTCTTCGAGGAGACCGGCATCAAGGTCTCCGCCGCCGACGTGACCCTGTTCGACGTGCTCAGCGCCCCCGACGGGACGGTTCTGATCTTCGGCCGCGCCCCGGCCGTCGCGAGCACCGACCTCCCGGTTTTCACCCCCACCCCGGAGACCTCGGAGTGGCTGATCGTGAAGGAACCACAAGAGTTGGCGTTCCCCCTGCACACGCAGGTCATGGCCGCCTACTTCGCCAAGACGTGACGTGTTCGCCGCCGACGACGTCGCCCGTGACTTCGGCACCTCGGGCGACGAACCTGGCACCGCGAGCGCGGCCGGCCTGCGCTGGCTAGCCGACGAGGTCGACGCGTCCCCGTCCGGCCCGTGGTCGGCGCATCTGGCCGCCGTGACGTGCGACGTCCCCCGGCTGCTCGACCTGCTCGACCACCCGTCGCCGGGCCTTCGGCGGATGGTGGGCTTCGCGCTCTCGTACGTGCCCGAGCCCGCCCTGGGCCCGGTGCTGCGCGACCACATGGAGCTCGAACCCGACATGGCCGCCGGCATAGCGACCCTGGTCGCGCTGTCCCGGCATCCGGCCCAGGTCCCTTTCGTACGGGGATATCTGCGCTCCGAGCACCCGGAGCTGCGGTTCGGGGCGGCGTTCGGGCTGCTGATCCGGGCCGGAGTGGCCGACGACGAGGTCGTGGGATCGCTGGCGCTGTGCGCCGACAACGGCGTGGCCGACTGCGCCGAGCGGGTGCCGTGGATGGACCCCGAATGGGACACGGTGACCGGCGTGGTGTGCGAGCGCCTGCGCTTCCAGCCGGAGGCGCTGGGACGGCTGCTGGCCATCCTCCTCAGCCGGAAACGCCCACCGGCGGCCTGCTGCTGGGAGGCGGCCGGGCTGGCCGCGCAGAGCGACCACGGCCGGCAACTCGGGCCGCTCGTGCTGGCGCTGACCGACCACCCGGATTTCAGCGTGCGGCAGGCGGCGCTGCGGAACATCGTGGCCTGGATCGACGAGCCCGGCTACATCGATCGGGTGGCCGAACTGGCCGACGACCCGGACCTGGGCGAGATCGCGATGTGCGTCCTGGTCAAGCAGGGCGACCCGCGCTGTGTGCCGGCGCTGCGGCGGATGATCGCCGGCCCGCTCGGCGGCTTCGTCAACGCGCCGCCCGACTGGATGGAGCAGAACGTCAGCCGCGACCTGGTGCTGCGCACGGCGGCGCCGTTCGCCGACGACCTGCTCCCGGCCGTGCGGGAGCGGCTGGAGGGCGACCTGACCCCTCACGAGGAGCGGGTGCTCGTCGAGGGCTTCGGCAAGACCGTGCTGACCAGGTGGCTGAAACGGCTGCGCGGCCCGGCCCGCGACCGCCTGCGGACGATGCTCATCTGAAAGACGTGGGTCATCCCGCGTCTGGGCGATGCCCGGTCAGTCGGGTTTGCAGGAGTCGGGGTTGGCCGTGCGGTCGTGGGCCTTGACCTCGTTGATGGCCCATTCGGCCCATTCCTGGTACATGCGGCTCGACCGGAGCCCCCATTCCAGGGCCAGGCGGCCGTAGACCGCGAAGTTGTCCGCGTAGGGCGCGATCGTCTCGTTCAGCTCCGCGAGACGGTCTGCTTCCTCCGCCGCCTCCTGTCGCTGTTCGCCCAGGTAGGCGATGGCGTCGTCCTCGGAGATCTGGCCGAAGAAGAAGACCCGCAGCAGCATGTCGTAGCGCCGGACCGGCACCGGTTTCACCTCGAGCAGCCAGTGGCGGAGTTCGGCGCGGCCGGTGTCGGTGACCGCGTACTCCTTCCGGCCGCGCGCGCCCTCCGACAGGACGACGATCAGTCCGGCATCCGCCAGGCGGCCCAGTTCGCCGTAGAGCTGGCTCTGGGTCGCGGGCCACACGTTGGCCAGTGACTCGTCGAAGAGTTTCAGCAGGTCATAGCCGCTTGCCGGCCCCTCGGAGAGGAGCCCGAGCAGGGCGTGGCGCAGGCTCATGGGCGGCACTCTACCTATAAGCATTGACATGTCACGAGTGGACGTTCTACTTTCGACATGTCACTGATGGAACGTCAGAGGAGCGCGCCATGGCGCAGAGCTACCTGCAAGGGCACCTCGCACCGGTCCCCGACGAGATCGAGGCATTCGACCTCCCCGTCACGGGCGCCCTGCCGCCCGAACTGACCGGCCGATACTTCCGCAACGGGCCCAACCCGCTGCCGGGGCAGGACCCCGGCCACTGGTTCCTCGGGGCCGGCATGATCCACGGCATCCGGCTCCGCGACGGGCGCGCGGAGTGGTACCGCAACCGCTGGGTGAAGACCACCCAGCTCACCGAAGGCGCCCAGCTCGTCGACGAGACCGGGAAGATCGACCTGTCCGCCGTCCCGGCGAACACCAGCGTCATCCGCCACGCCGACCGGATCTTCGCCCTGGTCGAGGCCGGCCTGCCCTACGAGATGAGCCCCGAACTCGACACGATCGGCCCGGCCGACTTCGGCGGCAAGCTGACGTCGGCGATGACGGCCCACCCGAAGGAAGACCCGGTCACCGGTGAGCTGTTCTCCTTCGGCTACGGCTTCTTCGCGCCCTTCCTGACCTACCACCGGTTCTCGAAGGACGGCATCCTGATCGAAAGCCGGGAGATCCCGGTCAAGGGGCCGACCATGATGCACGACTTCGCGATCACCGAGAACTACGTCGTCTGGCTCGACCTCCCGGTCGTGTTCGACCTCGACCTGGCCTTCACGGGCCAGGGCATGCCCTACCGCTGGGACGACCACTACGGCGCCCGCATCGGCTACATGCGCAAGTCGGGCGGCCCGGTGACCTGGGTCGACGTCGACCCCTGCTACGTCTTCCACGTCGGCAACGCCCGCGAGGACGAGGCCGGAAACATCGTGCTCGACGCCGTCCGCTACTCACCGGGCTCCTTCACCGGCATGTGGGGCCACATCAGCAGCTCGCCCATCCCCGCGAACGATGCGCTCGGCTCGTCCCTCCACCGCTGGACGATCTCGGGCACCACCGCCAAGGAGGAGCAACTCGACGACCGCCTCATCGAGTTCCCGACGATCAACGACGGCCACACGGGCCTCCCGGGCCGCTACGTCTACGCGGTGACCAGCGGCGAGATCGTCAAATACGACCTCACCTCCGGCGCCGTGCAGGACCACGAGGTAGCCGCCCCGGGCGAAGCGGTGTTCGTCCCCCGGGGGACGGCGGAGGACGACGGCTGGCTGGTCTCCGTCGTCGCGACCGAAAAGGGTTCTGACCTGCTGGTCCTCGACGCCCACGACCTCGGCCACGTGGCCTCCGTGCACCTGCCCCGACGGGTACCGCGCGGCTTCCACGGCCACTGGCTGGCCGACTGACGGCCCGGCCCCCCGTGATCCGGCGGACACTGGTGCGGCAGTGGCCCGGAACAGCCGAAACGGCTCCGGCCGGTGATGGCGTTGGAGAGTGGGCGGGAGCCGTAAAGAGAAAAAGGTTGGAAGACGCGGCTCTCGGCGGAGAGAAGCGTGCGCGAGTGTCGGCTAACTCTCCCGGCGGGCCTTCGCGCGGCGTTTGCCCTCGTGCATGGCCTGCACTCGGGCCACCGGGATCGTGTGGCCGTGTTCGATCAGTTCGACGGGCAAGGTCTGGGGCGCGGGCATCAGGGCCGCCCACAGGTCCTCGTCGGGGAGCGGGGTCTTGATGGTGAAGTCCGCAGGCGTGATCGACTCCAGGTCGTCCCAGGCCACGGGGTTGGAGATCGGCACCCCCGGCCTGATCCGGGGCGAGTAGGCCGCCACGATGGTCGCGCCGCCCGCGCGGGTCGAGTCGAGGAAGACCTTCCCCTCCCGGTCTTCCCGGATGAACGCCGTCGTCGCGATCTCGGGCCCCAGCTTCTCGGCCCGGACCGCCAGCGCCCGGGTCGCGGCGGCGACGTCCTCGAAGGGGAGCTTGTCGGCCAGGGGCACCAGGATGTGGACGCCCTTCGATCCGCTCGTCTTCACCGCTGCTTCGAGGCCCGTTTCGGTGAGCGCCTGACGTACCAGGAAAGCGGCCTTTATCACCACGTCGAAACCCGAGCCCTCCGGCGGGTCGAGGTCCAGGACCAGGTGGGTCTGGTGGATCTCGCCCGACGACCGGTAGAGCTGGGCGTGGTATTCGACGGCGCGCTGGTTGCCGAACCACAGCAAGGTGCGCTTGTCGTCGGCGACGGGGTAGTGCACCTCGCGCTTGGACGCCTCCGCCCAGATCTCCTCGGTCCTGATCCAGTCGGGGGCGTATTTGGGCAGGTTCTTCTGCATGAAGGGCGGCTGGCCGGGCCTGACCCGCATGACCGACAGCGGCCGGTCACGCAGGCCCGGCAGCATCCGCGCCGCCACGGCGTCGAGGTAGTCGATCAGGTCGCGCTTCGTCGCGTCAGCGCCGTCGAAGAGCTGAGCGTCGAGGTTGGTCAGCTCGACGCCGTCACGTTCTTCACCCTTGGCCATCCGTCAACACTAGGTCTTTGCGTGCGCCCGTTTCGAGCAGCACCTCCCGATAGTGGGTCATCAGTTCCCCGCACACGGTGTTCCAGGTGCGGTCCTCGACCGACGCGCGGGCCGCCTCGCCCATCTGCCGCCGCCTCTCGGGGTCGGCGGCCAGTTCCTCGACCGCGCCGCGCATCGCGGCGCGATCGTTGGCCGGATAGAGCAGTCCGGTACGACCGTCGCCGACCAGATCGAGCGGCCCGCCCGCGGCCGCCGCGACCACCGGGACTCCGGAGGCGAGGGCCTCCTGGACCGCTTGGGAGAACGTCTCGTTGCCGCCCGGGTGCACGAAGACGTCGAACGAGGCGACCAGTTCGTGCAGCTCGGAGCCGGTCTTGAGACCGGTGAAAACGGCTCGGGGGATGAGTTTGCCCAGGGCCTCCTTCGCCGGGCCTTCGCCGACGACCACGAGTTTCACGCCCGGGATGTCGGCAACGCCGGCCAGGAGGTGGACCCGCTTGTCGGCGGCGACCCGGCCGACGTAGCCGACGATGACCTCGCCGTCCGGCGCCAGTTCCCGGCGCAGGGCGTCGGAGCGGCGGCCCGGGTGGAAGCCGGTCAGGTCGACGCCGCGACCCCAGCGGGCCAGGCGTGGGATGCCGTTGGCGCGCAGCTCGTTCAGCGTCGCGCTGGAAGGGGCCAGGGTGCGGGCCGCCTTCTCGTGGATGGCGCGCAGGCGGCGCCAGATGAAGGGACCGGCGACGCGCAGCCCGTATTGGCGGGCGAACCCGACCAGGTCGGTCTGGAACACCGCGACGACGGGGATCCCCAAGCGGCTCGCGGCCCGGATCCCGGACGCGCCGAGGACCGCAGGGGACGCCAGATGGATGATGTCCGGCCGGAACCGCTGCAGCGTGCGCAGCACCAACCGGCTCGGCAGACCGGCGCGGAAGTCACGGTAGAAGGGCAGGGCGAGTGCCGGGGTCGCCACGACGGGGAACCCCGCGTAGCTGGCCGGCCCAGGGTCGGGAGCCATGACGATCGCCTCGTGGCCGTTGGCGGCGAGGTGGTCGAGGAGTCGGCAGACTGAGTTCGTTACCCCGTTGACCTGGGGCAGGAACGATTCGGAGATGACGGCGACCCTCATGTCGAGTGCACCTTCAGGAATCCGGCCACCGCAGCGGCCCAGCTGAATCGTTCGGCGCGTCGGCGCGCCTGTTCCCGGCGACCGTCGCGGCGGAGCAGATCCTGCACCGCGTCGGCGTACGCCCCGGGATGACCGAAGACAGATCTCCCCGCGGGACCGATGACCTCCCCGAGGGCGCTGCGCCGATCCGCCACCACCGGGGTCCCGGAGGCGAGCGCCTCCAGGGCGGCCAGGCCGAACGTCTCGGCGGGGCCCGGGGCGATGGCGATGTCGGCGGTCGCCAGCAGAGCGGCAAGACCGGCCCGATCGGTGAGGTGGCCGAGGAACCGGACCGGCAGACCTTCCGCCCGGCGTTCCAGCCGGACCCGCAATGGTCCCTCGCCCGCCACCGCGAGCACCGCGTTCACCCCGCGGCGCCGCAGCTCCGCGAGGGCGTCGACGGCCCGGTGGGGCTTCTTCTCGATCGACAGCCGCGAGCAGATGACCAGCAGCACCTCGTCGCGGCGTGCCAGCCGGTCGCGCGTGGCCTGGTCGAAGTTGTCGGGGGTGAACCGATCGAGGTCCACCCCAAGGGGGACATGGGTGACGTTCGGCGCCCCGATCCGGCGAAACTCGGCAGCCGCCCAGTTGGTCGTGCAGACGACGGTGTCGTACGACCGGGAGGAGGCCCTGTTCAGCGGATCGGCGAGCGGCGGCAGCAGCGCGGCCAGACTCTCGTGCGAGACCATGACCGACCCGACCCCGCGCTCACGCGCCCAGCGCCCGGTCCAGCGCAACGTCGACCGGTCGGAGACCTCGATCTGATCGGGCTTGATCTGTTCGAGCACACGCCGGACGGCCCCGCGCGCGGTGATGACGTGATAGCCGCCGGTCCCCGGCACGATCCGCCCGGGAAGGGTGATGACCAGCCCCGAATCCGACTCCCGGACGGAAGCGATCGCCCCGGGCACGATGAGGAACGGCTCGTGACCCGCGGCGGCGTACCCCGCCCCGAGCTCGGCCAGTGCGGTACGCAGCCCACCAGAGGTTGCCGTGACGAAGTTGGCGAGCCGCACGATCTTCACTGCTGGAGTGTGGCAACCGCGAGTAAATCACCCGAAAAGGGCGAATGACGGCAGCGAGGCTAAACGTTGGGTTTCTGCACCATGTTGTTCAGCGCCATGGCCAGATGCCTGATGTGATCATCGGTGAGCTGGTCAAGGGACATGCCGCCCGCCTCCAGCTTGTCGGTGAGCGTCTCCTTGGCGATCACGACCGTGGCGTGATGAACGTGAGCGTCGGCGACGACGAGAATGCGCCCTTCGTCCAGCACCAGCGTGGCGCCGGGGATCTGCGACTCGAGCAGGGCACGTATGTGATGGGGCTCAACCATGGCCATGATCCGATTTGTGCCCGGGGAAAAGGATCGGTGAACGCCGGGAGGCTTGCGAGCCGCTTTTCAGAGGTGGGTGGCCCGTTCGTACTTCAGGCGCTCAGCTCGTCGAGTTCTTCCTCCAGCGCGGAAAGATGGGCACGAAGCCCGTTGATCTCACCGGTGAGCTCCTCGGTCCGTAACCGGCGATAGAGGTCGGTACCCTCCTCGAAATGGCTGACGACGTCGATCCCGGCCCGGTCGCACCCGACTCGATCGATCAGCAGAGCACGCCCCAACTCGGTCGTCTGGTCGCCATGCCAGTAGCTATCCAGGCCCGCCGCCGCGAACACACCGCGTTCCTGAATGTCACGGGCCTGAGCCAGCCGCGACACGAGCAGCGCCCTTTCGCGCCCCAGTGATTCGTCCGAACCGGCCGCGCCGATATGACGGTCGAAGACCTGGATCTTCGCTGCCAGGCGGTCGGCGTACGCCGCCACCGACTCGGGCTCAGGCGCCAACTCGGGAGCCACGACCCAGTGGCTCCGCCCCCTCAACTCGAGGCGGAGGTGTCGTCCGACGGCGACGTCGATCTCTTCTTTGTAGACCCGGTGATAACGGCCGTCGGAATGCCGGACATCGCAATAGTAGGCCGCCTTGATCTTCGAATCGGGTATCGCCTCGTGAAATGACATACGGCGATCGCAGATTCCGCACCGAACGTTCACGCCGAGGTCCAGCGGCGGTGGATTCGCCTCGTCGAATGACCGAAGCGCGGCGACGGTCGATCGGTAGTCCTGCGCGCGGGTGCCGTACACCTCTTTCCACGCATCGTCATCCCCGGCGATCACCGTGACGATCAGAGCGAGCGCGTCATATCGAGTCGGCTCGCCGTACATCCATATGTCCTCCAACTCACCGCCGATCTCCCTCCGACCGTGGGCAGAATCCGCATGGCAGCGGAAACGCATTTTCAGCGTCCGGGTATCGATGAGGAGATCGGCGTCGGCGCCGCACTCATCGCGCCCGGCGCACGTCGTCGTGACGGTCAGCTCACGCGCCGGCTCGTCCCTCAGCCGCAGGCGTTCTTCGTCGACCCGCCAGGACCATTCATCGAGGACATTCCCCGCCCGCTTGTCCACAGCATCGGCGGAACGCCTTCGGGCGGCGGCCGCACGCTCGGATTCCCGCTGCCGCCGCGCCTCCTCCTCACGCCCGGGCAGAAGCGTGGCCAGCCGTTGTGCGACCGCGGCCTGATCGGGAGTCGGCTCGACCAGATCGCCCCCGCCACACATGCGGCAGGCACGAATGTGGTGACCCTGAAGCCGGAACTCGCCGATACCGACCGTTCCGCCGCCCGCGGATTTGCCTCGCCGCCGACAGGTCGGACTATGCGCGCGGCCACTCCGATTGACCTCGAAGGTGATGAGGACCTCCGCTAAGGATCCGAGCTCGTCAGAGTTCAGAAGCGGGGAAAGCAGAACGCTGACGGCACTCTCGCTCATCGGGGGACATGCCTCTCGACGGATACGGTCCTCCAACGTACTTCTGGAAGAACGGCCACGATTCGAGAATCGCCGGTATTTCAGCGCGGGCCGAGACGCGAGAGTTACGCATTTCCGGAATCCCCAGGAATCAACGGCGAGAGGCACCTCCCCGGAAGGCGCCCCATGCCCAAGGCGCCTCCCGGGTCCGGCACCAGCATCCCGTCAGGCCGCGACGGGCATTGCCCTGCCCGTCCAGGCCGTTGACATCACGGGTAGTTGACGACCGCGCTGGTGCCGAAGCTTCCGACAGCCGGGGTTCCGGCGTCGTTGATGGTGCGATCGCTGCCACCGCTTCCGTCCAGGTTCCGGGCGGCGGAGTGTTCTGGTCGTGCACGAACACATGCGGGCCGAAGTCGGGATGGCCGTCGTTGTGACCGTTGCCCGGCATCGGGACGGCCGGCCCGGAAACCACCAGAGCGAACCGACGGGATGAGGGTGAGAGCTCTCTCTCACGGTCATGCCTCGGGTCGCGCTCATCAACCTGCCTATCGATTGACTAGAGGCTTGACATGCCCGAAAACCAAGAGAGCGCTCCCTTGCTTGCGAGCACTTATCTCAAGCCTTGGACAAAGTGATGACTCGTTTCTACTTGGTTGCGCGCCGCCGCGCTAGAGCCGTCTCACCCTTCCTCCCCACCAGACCTGTCTGCGGTATGACCACCGCCGGCGCCCCCGGCATCGCGACCTGCGCGAGCTGGATTCAACACCGCTCCGCGGCGAGTTCACCCGCCGCATCCGTCTGGCCGAGAAGACGGCGGCCCGGGTGTCCGGCCCGGTCCAGGTGACGGCCATCATCAGCGCCTCCTCACAGGGGTTCACGGCGAACGCCAGCACCTCCACCGCCGAACAAATTATTTGCCTTGACAGGAAAAGTTGTCGGTGAGAGGCTTCGGGAGAACCGACTTCAAGGAGCAGAAAATGCGGAAGATCATCTCGGGCCTCTTCATCTCTCTGGACGGCGTCGTCGAGGCCCCCGACCAGTGGCACTTCCCCTACTTCAACGACGAGATGGGCGAGGCCGTGGGCAGCACGGTGGCGAACGCCGACGCGGTGCTCTTCGGGCGCAAGACGTTCACCGACTTCCAGAGCTACTGGCCCAGCCAGGGCCCGGAGGTGCCGTTCTCCAGCTTCATCAACAACGTCAAGAAGTACGTCGTCTCCACGACCCTGACCGAGACGACCTGGGCAGACTCCTCGATCATCTCCGGCGACGTGGCCGCCCAGATCCGCGACCTGAAGTCGTCCGAGGGGAACGACATCTCGATCACCGGCAGCGGAACCCTGGTGATGTGGCTGCTGCGACAGGGCCTGCTCGACGAGTTGCGCCTACTGGTCCACCCGATCATCGTCGGCGAGGGAAAGCAGCGCCTGTGGGACGACGAGGAGCGACTGGGCCTGGAACTGGTCGACCTGAAGGTCTTCAAGAACGGCGTGACCCACCAGATCTACGCCAAGGCCGACATCCCGGAGAGCACGATCACGTTCTGAGAGGGTCCGCCGTCACGAGGCCCTGCCGAGACTTGGGCTGGATCATCATGCGATAACCAGCCCACGGTCTCCGGGCCCGACCATCGCAGACGCGACTCCGCATCGAAGGTCGAGGCGATTACACCCCGGCTGATCAGCGTGTCGAACAGTCACCCGCGCCTTCATGCCATGCCCCCATGGACCCACGACCAGCCGAAGAAGCAGGTGGCGGTGCGGTTGACGGTGTCGGCGGAGGCCGAGGTGCCGGCGGAGCGGTTGTTCGCGGTGATGACCGATTGGCCGCGCGACGGGCACCCCACCAATTCACCAAGGTGCTCGCCAAGCGCGAATGGGGTGCGGCCTCACATGGCCTGACCTGGACCTCCCTCACCGCCTGCCGCTGCGCTTCGGCACCGCCGTGAACACTGTGAACGCGGCCACCGAAAGACTCGGCCACTTCCCCGGCACCCCGGAATCTCTGACGTCGGTACTGTCCGAGGGGTAACACCTGACCGCGCAGGCGACCGACAGTCGTCGTGCACCAGGATGGGCAAGCGATAGCCACGATCCTCACGACCTATGGCGGCATCCGTGCCCAGGGCGTGAACGCGCCAGACACGGCACCCTGGAGTCGGCGCTGACAAACGTCCACCCCGCCGGAGCAGATCCCGCCGGACAACGGCGACCGGATCGTGCGCGTGGACCTGCGTACCCTCAACGTCGGCCCACAGACGACGGGCGCCCTTCCTCTCGCGACAAGCCGTTTAGGGATGCCGAGAACCAACGACCGTGCCAGCCTGGCGATTTCTCCTCAAATGGGGATTCCGTAAGGTTCAACGTTCCTGCCCAGACCATGGCGGTACCTCACCCGAGGGCGCTTGCGATGCCCCCAGCGGATCTGAAGCACAACCTGAGTCCAGAAGCGACCCGGACGCAGCCCGGCCCAAACTTCACCGACTGCGGCCTGCGAGGCCATGGGTCAGGCGCGGATCTGAAGAGCGACGTGAGTCCGCCCACGCCGGCGTGCCGCGCCACCGCTGCTCGACCTCCCCGGCGTGGCCTTCCGGCCGGAACTCACCGAATACCTCTATGGAAGCGACCTGGCGGCGGCACCGGCCCCGAGCCAAGGACACCGCTGCCAGGCCACGTCTCCTACGCCGGTAAGAGCGTCTGGTTGCCGAAGTTGCCCGGCAGCCGTTCGTCGGCCGGCCCCTGCGTCACCGCGCGGACCAGCAGCTCACCTCCCACGAACGCCCCCCGCCACGACTGCCCGAACCCGCCGAACAGCTCCTCCCGGTCTCCCCGAGACCGAGGCACGTTGTGCCCGACCTTGAAGGCCCGGACCTCGGAGGCGAGCCGCGAAGCGGTGCGGGTGTCGTCGCACGAGATGGTCGCCACCAGGGCCCCGTTGCTGGCGTTCATCGCCGCCAGCAGTTCGGCCTCGGTGTCGACGAGCACCACTGTGTCGACGGGCCCGAACGGCTCCGCGTGGAACAACGGCGACGAGCGGGGCGGCGCGAGGATCGCCACCGGCGCCAAGTAGGCCGAGATGTCCTGCCCTGGCAGGAACCGCCCGTCATCCAACGCCCCCCGGAACAGTGGTACTCCGCCCTTCGAGACGGCCTCGTCGACCTGGTCGGTCAGGTCTTTCACCTTGGCGTTGTTGATCAGTGGCCCGAAGTCGAGTTCCGGCAGCGGATCGTCGGCCGACTCCACGGCGAGCGGATGCCCGAACCGCACCCCCTGCACCGCCGGCAGGTAGGCGGCCAGGAACTCGCTGAACGCCGACCGCTGCACCACGAACCGCGGATAGGCCGTGCAACGCTGCTTGCCGTAGTCGTAGGTCTTGCGGATCTGACCGGTCAACGTGGTCCAGTCGCTGTACTCCCAGACCCCCCAGGCGTTGAGGCCCTCCTGTTCGAGGATGTGCCGCCGCCCGAGATCGGCCAGCGACGTGGCCACCTGGCCGCCGGTGTCGCGCCCACCGACGAAGGACACACAGCCGATCTCCTGACCGCGCACCAGCACCCGCGACAGCTCCGACCCGCTCCCCGAGACGAGAGTCAGCGGCAGTCCCTCGCGGACCGCGAGGGCGGTCGCCAGGGTCAGGCAGGACAGACCGCCGTCGGTGGGGGTCTTGGCGATGGCCCCGTTACCCGCCAGGACCTGTACCAACATGGCGTGCATGAGCACGCTCATCGGATAGTTCCAGCTGGCGATGTTGGACACCGGACCAGCCAGCGGAACACGGCCATCGGTCATCCGGGCGATTTCGCCGACGTACCAGCGCACGCCCTCGATGCAGCGATCCACGTCGGCGGTCGCGAGTTTCCACGGCTTACCGATCTCCCAGACCAGCAGGAGCGACAGCAGATCGCGGTGGGCCTCCATCGCGTCGAGGGCGGCACTGACCCGTGCGGCACGTTCGGCCACGGGGGTGTGCCGCCAGCGACGGTGTTCGTCGACCGCCCCGTGGACGGCCCGCGCCGCCGCCGATCGGTCGAGGCGGGGCGGCCCGGCGATGGACGTGCCGTCAATGGGGGTGACGGCGGGAGTGGTGCGGCCGTCACGGTGCCAGATGCCTCCCCAGTGGTTGAGCACCCGGTCGTCGTTGAAGGCCTCGGGAGCGAGGTTGACACAACGGCCGTAGGCGTCGGACCAGGCCGTGCCCGGCTTGAGTATGAGCGGCATGTCTGTCGTCCTCTCAGTCGGACCGGCAGGCGCCGGGCTTGCAGATGAGGGCCATGACCGCGACCCCGTCAGTGGAACCGGCACGTGCCGACGCGAGGACGCGGGGAACGCCGGTCGTCCCGTCGTTCGAGCCGATGGCTGCAGGCATGAAGGGAAGCGTCATGACTGTCGACCCCCAGCCAGACCAGCGAGTCGCGGCGCGAGCCTGAACGGCAGCACCGTCATCGCCTCAGACCGACCGGCGGGTCGCGATGCGAGCGAGAGTGGCATGTCTCAGCGCCTCTCAGTCGGACCAGTCGATGTCTTCGGCCAGCACGGGCAAGGGCTCGAACTCCTTGATGGCGTCGAGTGACGGGCCCATGGCGGCGTTGGCCTCGCGTTCGACCATGATCTCGACCAGGACCGGAACCCGCTTCTCGTGGGCTTCGGCGGTGGCCCATTCGAGGGCGCCCCGGATGTCGCCGGGTTCCTCGATCCGGCGGGCCGGGCAGCCGAAGGCCTCCATGGCCTTCACGTGGTCGATGCCGCCCTCGCCGTAGTGGAGGTCGACGGCGAAGTTCATGTCGTAGGGGATCTCGGCCTGCCGGATCAGCCCCAGGTATTCGTTGTTGACCATGACGATGACGAACGGGATCTGGTACTGGGCCGCGACCGCGACCTCCTCCATCAGGAACTGGAAGGAGTAGTCACCGACGACCACCACGACCTCGCGGTCGGGATAGGCCGCCTTGACCCCCATCGCCGCCGGGACCTCCCAGCCCAGCGGCCCGGCCTGGCCGCAGACGAGGTAGCGGCGTGGCAGGTAGGTCTTCTGGAACTGGCCCGACCAGATCTGGTAGAGCCCGATGGCGGTCACGAACGTCGTGTCGGGGCCGTAGAAGTCGTTGAGCTCCCGGTAGACGCGCGGCGGCTTGATCGGCACGTCGTCGAAGTCGTCGCGGCGCGGCAGGGTGCGCCGCAGCTCGCCGACCCGGTGGGACCACGCGGACTCGCGCCTGGGGTTGCCGCGCTTCTGCGCCTCGCCGGCCATCGCCGCCAGCGTCGGCCGGGCGTGCCCGACAACCCCGAGGTCGGGCTCGAAGACCCGGCCGAGCTGCGTCGGCTCGATGTCGACGTGGATGAACTGGCGGCCCTTGCGGTAGACGTCGAGGTCACCGGTGTGCCGGTCGCCGAAGCGGGCGCCGACGGCCAGGATTAGGTCGCTCTCGAGGAACGCCGCGTTGCCCCACCGGGTCTGGGTCTGGATGCCGGCCATGCCGGCGAACAGCGGATGGTCTTCGGGGAAGGCGCCCTTGCCCATCAGCGTCACCTGGACCGGCACCTGCAGGTGCTCGGCCAGCGCCCGCAGTTCGGTCGAGGCGTCGGCGATGACGACGCCGCCGCCCGCGAGGATCAGCGGGCGCTCGGCGGCAGACAGCATGTCGACCGCCGCCTGGACGGCTCTCGGTAAGGGCTGCGGCACGTCGACCGGCAGCGGCGCGTCGAGCTCTGGGTCATAAAGACAGGTCCCGCGCTGGACGTCGATGGGCAGGTCGATGAGCACCGGCCCCGGCCGCCCCGACCGGGCGACGCGGAAGGCCTCACGGAACACCCAGGCCGCCTGCGCGGGCTCCTTGAGCTGCACCGCCCACTTGGTCACCGGCTTGGCGATCTCGACGATGTCGACCGCCTGGAACGACTCCTGGTGGAGCTTGCTCCGCGCCGCCTGACCGGTGATGCAGATCATCGGGATCGAGTCGGCCAGCGCCGTGTAGAGCCCGGTGATCATGTTGGTGCCGGCCGGCCCCGAGGTACCGATGCAGACGCCGACGTTTCCGGTGACGCGGGCCCAGCCGTCGGCGGCGTGGGTTCCGCCCTCCTCGTGGCGGACGGTGATGTGCTTGATCGAGCTGTGCTGCAGGGCCGCGTAGAGCGGCAGGATCGCCGCGCCCGGGATGCCGAAGACGGTGTCGACGCCTTCGCTCTCCAGCACCGCGACGGCCGCCTCCATGCAGGGGATCCGCTTCACGAATTGATCCTTTCGATCACTTTCAGCAGGGCGGAGTGGTCGAGCGAGCCGTGGCCCTGGGCCTTGGCCGCCGCGATGAGCTGGGCGACCAGTGCGGTGACGGGCAGCGCGATCCCGGCCTCGCGGGCGGCGGCGGTGGCGATGCCCATGTCTTTGTGGTGCAGGTCGATGCGGAAGCCCGGCTGGAAGCTGCGCTCGACCATGGAGTGGCGCTTGAGCTCCAGGATCCGCGACCCGGCGAGGCCTCCGGCGAGGACGTCGAGGCCGCCCTTGGGGTCGACGCCGGACGCCTCCAGCAGCACGATCGCCTCGGCGACCAGGGCGTAGATGCCGCCGACGACGAGCTGGTTGGCGGCCTTCACGGTCTGCCCGGCCCCGGGAGGCCCGACGTGGACGATCGTGGTGCCGAGCACCCGGAGGATCTCCCGGGCCGACTCGACGTCTTCGGCCCGCCCGCCGATCATGATCGACAGGGTGCCGTCGACGGCGCCCTTCTCCCCGCCGCTGACCGGCGCGTCGATGGCGTGGACGCCCTTCACCGCCGCCGCCTGCGCCACCCGCCGGGACGTCTCGGGCTTGATGGTGCTCATGTCGATCAGGAGCAGCCCGGCGGGGGCGTATTCGAGGATGCCGCCTTCGCCGAAGACGACCTCTTCGACCTGTGGTGAGTCGGGCAGCATGGTGATCACTACATGGGCCTGCGCGACCGCCTCGCCGAGGCTCGCCGCGGCCTTGCCGCCGAGCTCGGCCAGTTCGTCGAGCCGGGTGGTGCTGACGTCGTAGCCGACCACCGTGTGCCCGGCCCGGACGAGGTTCGCGGCCATGGGCGTGCCCATGATGCCGAGCCCGATGAAGCCGATGTTCATCCGTTCCTCCAGGCGAAGCTGTCGGCGCTCGGGCCGACCGGACGGTATTCCAGGCCCACGTGGCCGTCGTAGCCGGTGGCGGCCAGCCGCTCGAAGATCCGGTCGTAGGGCATGGCGCCGGTGCCCGGCTGGCCCCGCCCCGGATCGTCGGCGATCTGCACGTGACCGAACCGCTCCCAGTGACGGCCGATCAGTTCGAGGACGTCTTCTCCCATGCGGTGCAGGTGGTAGAGGTCGGCAAGGAACCCGATGTTGGCCACGCCGACCTGGTCGAGCAGCCGGAACGCCTCCTCAGAGGAGACGATCGGATAGGCCGGGCTCTCATAGGAGTTGAGCGCCTCCACCAGCACCACCGCCCCCGCCTGGTCGGCGACCTCGGCGGCGTAGAGCAGGTTCTCCACCGCGATCGCCCAGTGAGCCTCCGGCGACACCTCGGGCTCGGCGTTGCCGTAGAGCGCGTTCAGACGCCGGCACCCGAGCGACTCGGCTAGCCCGGCCGCGACCCCCACGTTGGCCCGGAACCGCGCCGACCCGCTCGGCGACGAGACCAGCCCCCGGTCGCCCCCGGCCATGTTCCCGGCGTCGAAGTTGAGCCCGACGAGCCGCACCCCGGCGTCATCGATGGCCGTCCGCAGCCGGTCGAGCTCCAGCTCGGACGGCTGCGGACCGTCGAAGGGCCACCACAACTCGACGGCGTCGAACCCGGCCTTCGCGGCCGCCTCGAACCGCTCCAGCAGCGGCAGCTCGGTGAACAGAATCGACAGGTTGACGTCGAACCGAAGCTCGCTCATGCCGCCTCCAGAAGAGCCCGCATGAGCCGGGCCGTCTCGCTGGGGGTGCGGCCGACGCTGACGCCGACCTTCTCCAGGGCCTCTTTCTTGGCCTGGGCGGTGCCGGCCGAGCCGGAGATGATCGCGCCCGCGTGGCCCATCGTCTTGCCCTCGGGCGCGGTGAACCCGGCGACGTAGGCGACGACCGGCTTGGTGACGTGTTTCTCGATGTAGGCGGCGGCCCGTTCCTCGGCGTCGCCGCCGATCTCGCCGATCATGACGATCGCGTCGGTGTCGGGGTCATCTTGGAACGCCTGGAGGCAGTCGATGTGGGTGGTGCCGATGACGGGATCGCCGCCGATTCCCACAGCTGTGGAGAACCCGATGTCCCGCAGCTCGTACATCAACTGATAGGTCAGGGTGCCCGATTTGGACACCAGGCCGATGCGCCCGGGAGCGGTGATGTCTGCCGGGATGATCCCCGCGTTGGAGGCGCCGGGTGTGATCAGCCCGGGGCAGTTGGGCCCGACGATCCGGGTCGCGCTCTCCTTGGCCAGGGACAGGAACTCGAGACTGTCGTGGACGGGCACGCCTTCGGTGATCACCACGCACAGCCCGATCCCGGCGTCGACCGCCTCCAGGACGGCGCCCTTGGTGAACCGGGGCGGCACGAACACCACGGAGACGTCGGCGTGGGTGGTGTCCATCGCCTCGGCGACCGACGAGAACACGGGGATGCCCTGGTGAACCAGGCCGCCCTTGCCCGGGGTCACCCCGGCCACGACGTTGGTGCCCGCGGCGATCATGCGGGCGGTGTGTCTGCCACCTTCGGAGCCGGTCATGCCCTGCACGACGACGCGGCTGTCCTTGTTCAGGAAGATCGACATTCTGGGGGTCTCCTCACGCGGCCGCGTTGGCCAGCCTGGCCGCCTCTTCGGCGGCGCCGTCCATGGTCGGGACCTGCCGGACGGCGGGGTGCGCTGCCTGATCGAGGATCCGGCGGCCCGCCTCGGCGTTGTTGCCGTCGAGCCGCACCACGATCGGGTGGGTCGCACCCTGCTCGCCGAGCGTGGCGAGGGCGGCCACGATGCCGTCGGCCACCGCGTCGCAGGCGGTGATGCCGCCGAACACGTTGACCAGCACCGATTTCACGTCGGGGTCGGACAGGATGACGCCGAGGCCGTCGGCCATGACCTGGGCGGAGGCGCCGCCGCCGATGTCGAGGAAGTTGGCGGGCCGGGCGCCGGCCTGCGCGACGACGTCGAGGGTGCTCATGACGAGCCCCGCGCCGTTGCCGATCACGCCGACGGAACCGTCGAGCTTGACGTAGTTGAGCCCTTTGGCCTTGGCCCGGCTCTCGAGGTCGTCGCCGCCCTGGGCGACGTCGGCGGGCCGTTCATGCCGGTAGTCGGCGTTCTCGTCGAGCGTCACCTTCCCGTCGAGGGCGAGCACCCGGCCGTCGGCGGTGCGGGCGAGCGGGTTGACCTCGACGAGCACGGCGTCTTCGCCGGCCATGACCTTCCATAAGCCGACGAGGATGTCGACGGCCTCTTCGGCGATGTCGGACGGCAGCCCGGCCTCGGTGACGATGAACGCCGCCGTCTCGTGGTCGACCCCGCGC
Source organism: Herbidospora mongoliensis (assembly GCF_001570545.1). GTDB lineage: Bacteria > Actinomycetota > Actinomycetes > Streptosporangiales > Streptosporangiaceae > Herbidospora > Herbidospora mongoliensis. The sequence continues at coordinate 115,744 of NZ_BBXD01000013.1, forward strand.
AGCGGATCGATCGGCACCTTGAGCAGCGCACCCGGGTCGGTGACGGCCAGCTCCTCGATCTCCATGCCGCCCGAGGCCGAGCACATCGCCAGGAAGGCCCCGGCGGCGCGATCGACCAGGAAGGCCGCGTAATACTCCTCGACCGGTACGTTCGCCACCTCGACCAGAACACTCCGGGTCACGTGACCCTTGATGTCCATCCCGAGGATCGCGCGGGCGGCGTCTTCCGCCGCGGCCGGGCCGGGAGCGGGCTTGATGCCGCCGGCTTTGCCGCGACCGCCCGTCTTCACCTGGGCCTTGACCACGACCGGCCCGGCCAGCTCGGCGGCTATGGCGCGCGCCTCCTCAGGCGTCGCCGCCACCGCCCCCTCGGGGACGGGGACGCCGTAGCGCGCGAACAGCTCCTTCGCCTGGTGCTCGAACAGGTCCACAGGGCCTCCTTCAACGCATCTTGTAGACGGTATACCGTATGGAACGAGCGTCGTAAAGTCCTCTCGACAGGAGGTGGGGTTTCGGGATATCCCATACGGTATGCAGGATACATTGGAAGTCAGAGACTGGCGCGGGCGTCTCTACCAGGTGGGCCCGGCGGCCCCACAACTCATCGGCCGCCCCAGGTCGGCGATGCTCTGGCCCGCCATGGCCGCCATGGCGGCGGTCGGCCCGATGCAATACGGCTACGCCGCCCTCGCCCCGTCCATCGCCCGCGCCCACGGCACCTCGGCCGCCGAGGTCCTGCTCCCCCTGGCGGTCTGGCTGACCTGTCAGGCCGCCGTCGCGCTGCCCGCCACCCGCCTGCTCTCGCGCGGGGTCGTCGGCGTCCGCGTCGCCCTCTGGCTCGGCGCCCTGCTCTGCGCCCTCGCCATCCCCTCGCTGGCCGCTCCCGGCGTGCCTCTGCTGGTGGGTTACGGCCTGCTGGGCGGCACCGGCGCAGGCCTCGTGTACGCCGCCTGCACCGAGACCCTCGCCCGCTGGTATCCCGAACGACCAGGTGTGCGGGTTGCCTTCGTGACCGGCGCATACTCGTGCAGCGCCCTGCCGTTGATGCTCGACCTGCGCTTATGGCCCGTCATGGCCGGCTTCGGCCTGGCCGCGATCGCCTGGGCCGCGGCGGTCCTGCGCACACCGCCGGCGAACTGGTGGCCGCCGGAGATCGACCCGCGCGAGTGGGCCCTCGACCGGCGGGTCCTGCACCGCCAGCCCCGCGCCGCCCGTCAGTTCTCCCTGGGTGAGGCCGCCCGCACCCCGACGCTGGTCGTCCTGACCGTGATCCTCATCGGCGCCGGCGCCGTCGCGATCTTCGACGTCATCGCCCTGGCCTTCCTGGGCCCCGAGCCCCCGTGGGCCGCACTGGCCGTCCTCCTGGCCCTCACCGGCGCGAGCCGCTCGGCGGCCGTCCCTCTGGCGGAGCGCTTCGGCCGGGTGAAGGTCCTCGCCCTGGCCCTGGCCCTGCTGACGATCGCGCAGGGCATGCTGGCGGGGGCCGCCGCAGTGGCCGCGGCCGACACGGTCGCACTGGCGGCCGCGATCCCGGCCGGGCTGGGCGGCGGAGCCATCTATCCGCTCATCGCCGCGCTGGTGCGGGAGTATTTCGGCGAAGATCGTGTCCACGGAATCCACGGCCTGGTCTACACGGCCAAGGCCGTCGCGGGCCCCGCCGGAGTAGGCCTGGCGATCCTGGCCTTGCCCGCCCTGGCGACCAACACCGGGGCGCCCGTCTTCGTGGCGGCCATGATCCTCGCCGCCGCCACCGCGCTGCTCTGCGCCACCCTGCGCCGCCCGGGAGTTCCCGCCACTCTTCCCGCGCCGCCGCCGGGTGCCGTCAAAGTGGGCAGGCTGATGTGAGCGATGTCACGGCCAGCGATAATGTCAGGAATGTATGCTGTAGGCAGTCGACGACAAACATTTTAGTGGTCGTTTCCAGGAGTTGAGAAAACCCGATGCTGGCCAACCAGGGCTCCACCGCGAAGATCGTTCGTCCCACAACCCTGCGGGAGAGCGTGTTGGAGAGGATCCTCGAGCTCATCATCATCGGCAGCCTGAAGCCGGGTCAGCACCTTGTCGAGAATGAACTCGCCGACAACCTCGGCGTCTCCCGCCAGCCGGTCAGGGAGGCCCTCCAGCTGCTGAGCGGCGAAGGCTGGGTCGACCTGCGTCCCGGCCACGGCGCCTATGTCCACGCCCCCACGGTCGAGGAGGCCGATCAACTCCTCGCCGTCCGCACACTCTTGGAAGCCGAGTCGGCCCGCCTGGCCGCCCGCAACACCGATAAGAGGGACATCTCAGCGCTGCGCGACATCTGCATGCGCGGCTTGGCCGCCTGCCTGGCCGACGACGTCGACGCCGCCGTCGTCGCCAACAGCGAGCTGCACACCGCGGTGGTGAACATGTCGGGCAACCGCGTCCTGGCCGATCTGACCTCCCAGGTGGCCCGCCGGGTGCGCTGGTACCACACCCCCGTGGCCCGCCACCGGGGCAAGGCGTCGTGGGAGGAGCACGCGGCCCTGATCGACGCGATCGAGTCGGGCGAAGAAGACGTCGCCGCCGACATCATGCGCCGCCACACCGAACACACGCGTCAGTCCTACCTGGAGTCCCGCGCCCAGCACCCGGAGGAGGAGCCCCCGGCCCCCATCCGCCGTCGCCGACCACGCGCCGTATCCAGCTGAACCGGCGTCGGCGAGCCAGGCCCCTGGGCCATCGCCCACACGCCGGCCGGTTGAACCGACGCCCAGCGCGCCGACCCCATCGCCACACGCCGCGCATGTGTCCAGGTGAACCGACGCTCATCACACCAGCGCCATCGCCGCTCATGTATCAGCTGAACCGACGCTCAGCGCCCCCACCCACCTCGCCGCACACCGCGCATGAATCCAGCTGAACCGACGCTCAGCGCCAGGAAGGAATGGTCGCCCACTAGCGCAGCCGTTCACTCCGGGTCGTTCATCACCGAAATACGGACCACTGGGCATGAGCACCGCGGAACAATGCCCAGCGAACCCTTCTGGCGAAACGGCGTGCCGCTCGGCCGAAGGCCTCAAGGCTCGATGCGATCGACGCCGGAGGCCTGGCAGCGAGGGGCGATGGATATCGGCCTCCTCCGGCCGGTCACCCCATCGTGATATCGATCTAGCCGTCTAATTCAGATGTGTCATTTCTGCATGCCTGAACACGAGCAGCTCGAACGAAGCCGCCGCGGAAATATCACCGAGCCCCCTGGTGTTTCCACGCCCGAAACCCTGACCTAATAACCGACTGGAAAACTCGGAAGAGGCTTATCCAAACGGAAAGCCCCGACAGATTTCCACACGAACACACGACATCGCCAAGCACGACGTCGTCGATCATCGGTTCCAGCACCACTGGCGGCCCACGCCGCGAATGGCCCCGCCGATCGTCTCTGACCCGCCGGCCACCCCATGGCCGGCGCCCTGGATTTCCCGGGACCTTCCCGGGTAGTTGAGGTAGTTCGCGAAGGAGGTGTATTCGCAATGAAGTCGTTCCTCAAGAAGTTGCGCGCTTTCGAGGGCCCGCTGGGCGCCTCGGCCGACGGCCGTCCGATCGGGCTGGGCCTCGCCACCGCACTCCGGAAGGCGCGTTCCGCCGAAGGCGTCGAGAGCCACGTCAGCCAGTGGGCCACCGAGCCCGTCAAGGCCGAACAGCGCTGACCGCCGCATGCCACCCGGCGTCGGACTCAGCGTGCACTCCAGCACGGAGTCCGACGTCATCGTGGCGGCATCGAGGCGACGAATCGGGGCCGGCACCACGTGCCGACATCGTGGCGGCGCAAATCGGAGCCGGCGCCTGGCGACATCGTGGCGGCGACAACCAACACGTGTCGATCAGGCGAACACAAACCCGGCCCCAGAAGGCCGGAGCCGACGGTGCAAGAGCCCCATGACGGCCGCGTCGAGACCTTCCCCGCAACCAGCCAGGCCCGGTGAACGCGAAGCTCCACCAGTCGCGTCAGGGTCGCTTCCACGTCGCGCCTTCTTCGATCTGAGCCGAGTTGATCGGCAGTGCCAACAGCGAGAAAGGCCCGTTCGGCGGACTCGAAACCAAACGTCGTTTCGATCTGACCGCACTCGACATCGGTCGGGCCCAGCCTGCTCCCGTATGCACCGGCAGAGCCGGCCGGTGAGCGGCTCCCGGCCAAGCCGGACGCCATCAGGCCGGAACATGCCGCTGGCCTTCACGCGCCCGGGAACGGACCACGACGGCCCCCGTGAGGCGGAGCCCACGGAGGCCGGTGAACGGGGTCAGCTGTCGATGTCGGCCTTCCGGCGGTCTTCCTCGCCCGCGTCGTCTTTGGGGGCGGGAGGAGGCGTGGCGGCGGCGCGGCGGTCGTCCATGCGGGTCTTGATCAGGCTCGCGATGGTGGTGATGACCAGGGTGCCGAGGATCACGCCGAGGCTGACCGAGATCGGGATCTCGGGCGCCCACGAGACGCCGTCGTGGTGCAGCGCCTCCATGATCAGTTTCACGCCGATGAAGGCGAGCACGACCGACAGGCCCTTGCTCAGGTAGACGAGCCGGTCGAGCAGGCCGCCGATCAGGAAGAACAGTTGCCGCAGGCCCATCAGCGCGAACGCGTTGGCGGTGAACACGATGTAGGGCTCACGGGTCAGGCCGAAGATGGCGGGGATCGAGTCGAGGGCGAACAGCAGGTCGGTGGTGCCGATGGCGACCATGACGATCAGCATCGGGGTCACCACGCGGCGGCCGTTGATGCGGGCGGTCATCTGGGCGCCCTGGTATTTGTCCGTCGAGGGCAGGATGCGGCGGACCGTGCGCAGGGCGATGTTCTCGGAGAATTCGGCCTCGTCTTCCTCGTGGCCGACGAGTTTCCAGGCCGTGTAGATCAGGAAGGCGCCGAAGATATAGAAGAGCCAGTCGAACCGGGAGATCGCGCCGGCGCCGGCGGCGATGAAGGCGCCGCGCATGACCAGGGCGATGACGATGCCGATCAGCAGGACCTTCTGGCGATACTGCCGCGGCACCTGGAAGCGGCTCATGATGATCAAGAAGACGAACAGGTTGTCGACGCTCAGGGAGTATTCGGTGATCCATCCGGCGAAGAACTCTCCGCCGTGGTCACCGCCCCACAGGATCCAGAGGCCGACTCCGAACGCGGCGGCCAGGCCCACGTAGAAGACGACCCAGCCCACGCATTCGCGGAAAGAGGGTTCATGGGGGTTGCGTGCGACCAGCCAGAAGTCGAACGCCAGCACCAGGGCGAATCCCGCGACCGTGGCCAGCCAGACCCAGGCGGGAAGGTTCATCGGACTCCTTTCGTCTGGCCTTTGCCGTGGGCTCTTCGGCCACGGCTGAGGGCCTCGGCGTGCTCGATGTAGCGCTGCAGCACAGTGCGCGCCACCGCGTTGCGGGGAGCCAGTTGGACGAGCCAGTGTGGCATCAGCCGTTCGTGCAGCCAGACGAATCCGATCGCGAATCCGAGGCTGACCAGCGCCTGATACGCCAGGAAGCCGGCCACCCCGCCCGCCAGTAGCACCCGGCCGTCGAGGATAAGGCCCGTGCTCACCTGCTGGGTCAACCGGGCCAGGGGGAAGCCGATCAGCCAGAACAGACCGGCGGGGGCGAACAGGCCCGGCCGGAACGGTCCGGGCAGGCCCATCAGCGAGCTGTAGAGGCCGCCGAGCAGGGCGAGCGGGAGGGCGAGCGTGAGCGCCGCGACGGCTGCCCAGCCAGCGGGCTGACCCGATAAGAGGGTCAGCCCGCCGGCCATGGCGCCGCCGACGGCCCCGATCGCGACGCCGGGGAGGGCGAGCTCCCCGGCCTGCCGGATGGAGTGTCCGTCGGGCGCCATGTCAGCCGACCACGACGCCGTAGGCGAACAGGCTGTAGAGCAGCATGCCGAGGTAGAAGACCGCCCCGAAGCCGATGATCAGGTTCGTCCACCACTTGGGGCGGATCGGTTTCGGCAGCATGCGGTTGTTCACCAGCAGCAATGTCACGCAGTAGGCGCCCATGGCGAATGTCGACAGGAACGCCAGCGTGTCGAGGATGCCGCTCGGCCCGTCGGCCGGCCCGAACAGCAGGATGCCGATGCCGAACGCGATGACGCCCCACAGGAAGGCCGCGTAGAGATGCGACATGCGCCACTTCTTGGCGCCCTTCACGAAGTGGTAGGTCATGTCGGCCTGGCCGCGCGAGAACGAGTCGAACAGGCCGAGGGTCGCGTTGAGACCGATGAGCGAGATGAAGCCGAGGAAGATGACGCCCAGGACCGAACTGCCCGCCGAGGCGAACGAGTCGGCCATGGCCGACAGGGCGGCCTCGCGCTCACCACTCGCGATGATCTCCCTGACGCCCGGTGTCTGCCGGGCCGCCGCCTGCGCGATCACCGTGAACGAGATGGTGACCAGCATGGTGATGCCCCAGAAGAGCAGGAGCGCGTCGAAGGTGACCCAGCGGCGCCAGCCGCGCCACTTCTTCATCTCCTCGGGGTTGTCGGTGTCGAACATGAAGCCCCGCGCCGGCATGGCTTCTTCTTCGCCGGCGTGACGCAGGCCACGGATCTGCGGGATGTGCGCGCCCATGCCGGCGCCGGAGTCACGCAGGTGCAGGGTGTACCACATCTGCTGCATTCCGGACGGACCGGCGAACGCGATCGAACCCACGATCACCGGGAACCACGCGGCCGTCATGGCCCCGTCGGGGATGTAGCCGATGGCGAACATGCCGGCGACGGTGCTGACGACGTCGTCCCAGGTGCCGACCATCGCGGCGACGATGGCGGTGCCGATGACCAGGGCGCCGATCAGGATCGACAGCAAGGTCTCCAGCAGGCTGTAGATGACCTTGGCGAGGCTGAACACCACCCCGACCAGGATCAGTCCGCTTACCGCGGTCACCGTCCATGGAATGCCGGTGATCTCCTCCAAGGCCGCCGCACCCGCCGACAGGTGGCCTGGCCAGATGTAGACGGCTATGGCGACGACGAAGAAGAACCACATCAGCGGCTTGAAGACACGGGCCGCGCCGAAGAAGATGCTCTCTCCGGTCGCCATGGCGTAGCGGGCCATCTCGAGCATGACGACGGCCTGCAGGGTGACGCCGACGAGGAACAGCCACCGGATCTCCGGCCCGAACAGCAGCACCAGCCGGGGCCACATGTACGACTCGCCCATGCCCACGCCGAGCGCCACGAGGAACACGGTGGGCCCGAGGATGTGCACCGACGGGGGCGCGTCGGGCAGGGTGCGGATGGGCATCGGCTCAAGCTTGCCCGCCCGCCACACTCGTTCTTCTTGTCCTGCGTTGGCAGCCGTGGGTTCGGTCGCCGGTGTACTTGACGTGTCCACGTATGGACCTCCTCGGGAGTTGATTGGTCCCGCCTGTCCCCGATTCGCCCCCCTCTTGGGTCTCCGGCCCTGGTCACCGGAGCGTCGCGCGCCGGCCCGCCGTGCTCAGGTTCGGCGGGCCGCCGCAGTGTTGGTGCGGGTGGTGCGTCAGCCGGGCATGAGTCCGGCCGCCCTGGCCCAGCGGTATTTCGCGCCGAGCACGGCCACGGGCTTCTCCGTGGTGTAGGGGTAGGCGACCACGCCGTGGTCGAAGAGGTAATCGCAGGCCTCTTCGACTTCGGTGTCACCGGCCAGTGAGGCTACGACCGGCTTGTGGTTGCCCTTCGCCCTTTCCTCGGCCACGACTCGGGCGACCAGTTCGGCGAAGACCATCGGGGGGGTGACGATGGTGTGCCAGTAACCGAGCACGAGCGCGTGGATCCGGGGGTCGGCGAGGCCCAGCCTGAGGGTGTTCTCGTAGGTCAGGGGCGGTTCGCCGCCCGTGATGTCGATCGGGTTGCCCGCCGCTCCGAAGGGCGGGATGTAGGCGCGGAACGCCTCGTCGAGGTCGGGCGGGATCTCCATGAGAGTCAGGCCGTTGTCGACGCAGGCGTCGGAGAGGAGCACGCCGGAGCCGCCCGCTCCGGTGATGATCACGACGTTCTCCCCCTGCGGGGTCGGCATGATCGGCAGGGATCGGGCGTATTCCAGCATGTCGTTGAGGCCCGGGGCGCGGACGACACCGGCCTGCCGGAGGATGTCGTCGTAGACCTTGTCGTCACCGGCCAGGGCGCCGGTGTGGGATCCGGCGGCGCGTGCGCCCATGGCGGTCCGGCCCGCCTTGAGCACGATCACCGGCTTCGTCTTGACGATCCGCCGGACGGCGTCGACGAAGCCGCGCCCGTCTTTGAGGTCTTCGAGATGCATGGCGACACATTTGGTGTTGTCGTCCTGCTCGAAGAAGGTGAGGAGGTCGTCTTCGTCGACGTCGGCCTTGTTGCCGACCCCGACGATGGCGGAGACCCCCATTCGGGTGGTGCGGCTGAAGCCCAGGATCGCCATCCCGATGCCGCCGCTCTGCGAGGTCAGCGCGACGCTGCCGCGCACGTCGTAGGGGGTGCAGAAGGTCGCGCAGAGGTTCTCGGGCGTGTAGTAGTAGCCGTAGATGTTGGGCCCGAGCATGCGCACGCCGTGTTTGCGGGCGATCTCGACGATCTCCTGCTGGCCCTCGACGTTGCCGGTCTCGGCGAAGCCCGAGGGGATCATGATCGCCCCCGCGACGCCCTTCTCCCCGGCGGCCTCCAGGGCGGCCGGCACGAACGCGGCCGGAATGGCGAAGACCGCGACGTCGATCTCACCGGGCACGTCGGTGATGCTCCGGTAGGCGGGTAACCCGAGGATTTCCGTGGACTTCGGGTTGATCGGGTAGATGTTGCCCCGATAGCCACCGTTGATCAGGTTGCGCATGACCGAGTTGCCGATCTTGCCGTCTTCGCCGGAGGCGCCGATGACGGCGACGGCCCGGGGATGGAAGATGCGGTTCATCTTGGCCAGGATCTCCTCGCGCGGGATGCGCGGGGTCTCCACGGGAGCCTCGGCCGACAGGATGATGCGCACGTCAGCGGCCACTGCGCCGTTCGCGGACGCGAAGACGGGGTTGAGGTCGGCCTCGGCGATCTCGGGGAAGTCGGCGACCAGCGCGCCGACGCGTTCGATCATGGTCGACAGGGCCGCCCGGTCGGCCGGTGCGGCTCCGCGAACCCCACGCAGCACTTCGGCCGCCTTGATGTCATCCAGCATCGCCAGGGAATCATGCACTGTTAGGGGGGCGAGCCGGAAGGTCACGTCCTTTAACACTTCGACCAACGTTCCGCCCAGGCCGAAGGCGACCACCTTGCCGAACGTCGGGTCGGTCACCGCACCGATGATCACTTCGTGCCCGCCGCCGACCATCTGCTGCACCTGGACGCCGTCGATGACGGCTCCGGCGTTGTAGGCGTGGGCGTTGGCCAGGATCTGCTCGTAGCCGGCGCGGACGGCCTCGGCCGAACTCACGCCCACCAGGACGCCGCCGGCCTCGGTCTTGTGCAGGATGTCCGGGGAGACGATCTTCAGCACCACCGGGAACCCGATCGAGGCGGCCAGCGCGACGGCATCGTCGGCCGAGGTGGCCAGACCCTCACCTGGGGTCGCGATGCCATAGGCGTCGCAGACGCGCTTGCCCTCGGGGGCGGTCAGCGCGGTGCGCCCTTCGGCGCGCGCCTTGTCGAGGATCTCGCGAACCTCTGCCGACATGTCAGATCACTCCGTTCGTCTTCAGCTCGGCCAGCTCATCGGCCGTGACCCCGAGCCGCGTGAAAATCTCGTGGTTGTGCTCTCCGAGCAGCGGCGGAGTGGTGATGTCGACCGGGGAGTCGGAGAGCTGGAGGGGGCTGCCGACCGTCGTGAACTCCCCGCGTGCGGGGTGGGCGACGGTGACGACCGCGCCCTCCGCGCGCAGCGACTCGTCGTCGATGAGTTCGGCGGTGGACAGGATCGGCCCGCACGGCACGTTGGCCGCGTTGAGCCGGTCGAGGACGGTCCATTTGTCGTGCTGGCTCGACCACTCTTCGATGAGCTGGAACATCTTGTCGAGCTTGGTGAGCCGCGCCTCGGGGGTGGCCCACTCGGGGTCGTCGGCCAGCTCGGGCCGGCCGATGATCTCGGAGACGGGCCTCCAGCCGACGGGCTGGACGATGACGTAGATGTAGTCGTTGGGGCCGCCGGGCGCGCACCTGACCGCCCAGCCGGGCTGGCCGCCGCCGGAGGCGTTGCCCGAACGCGGCACCTCGGAGCCGAAGGTGCGGTTCGGATACTCCTTCAGCGCGCCGTGGGCCAGCCGCTGCTGGTCGCGCAGCTTGACCCGGCACAGGTTGAGCACGGCGTGCTGCATGGCGACCTGCACCCGCTGCCCCTGGCCGCTGGACTCGCGCTGGTAGAGCGCGGCCAGGATGCCGGCCACGGCGTGGACGCCGGTGCCCGAGTCGCCGATCTGCGCGCCCGTCGCCAGCGGCGGGCCCTCTTCGAACCCGGTCGTGGCCATCGAGCCGCCCATCGCCTGGGCGATCACCTCGTAGGCCTTGAAGTCGGCGTAGCGGCCGGCGCCGAAGCCCTTGATCGAGGCGTAGATCAAGCGGGGGTTGAGCTCGCGCAGGCGCTCCCACGGGAAGCCCATGCGGTCGACCGCGCCGGGGCCGAAGTTCTCCACCAGGATGTCGGACTCCTGGACGAGCTTGACGAACAGCTCCTTGCCGCGCTGGCTCTTCATGTTCAGCGTGATGCTGCGCTTGTTGCAGTTGAGCATCGTGAAGTAGAGGCTGTCGACGCCCGGCAGGTCACGCAGCTGGCTGCGGGTGATGTCGCCGGTGGGAGCCTCCAGCTTGACGACGTCGGCGCCGAGCCACGCGAGCAGCTGCGTGGCGGACGGGCCCGACTGCACATGGGTCATGTCGAGGACGCGGACGCCCTCCAAGGCCTTGGGCATTCCGCTCCCTACTTGTACATCGTCTGGTTCATGGTCCCGGGGGCGTAGACCTCCGGGTCGACCCACACGTTGATCAGCGCGGGCTTGCCCGACTCGCGGGCGCGCTCGAGCGCGGGGCGGATGTCGGCGGGGTCGCGGACCTCTTCGCCGTGGCCGCCGAGCATGCGGGCGAACTCGTCGTAGCGGACGTCGCCGAGGGTGTTGCCGACGCGGCCGCGGTTCTCGCCGTATTTGGCGGCCTGGCCGTAGCGGATCTGGTTCATCGACGAGTTGTTGCCGATGACGCCGATGAACGGCAGGTTGAACCGGACCATCGTCTCGAAGTCCCACCCGGTGAGGGAGAAGGCGCCGTCGCCGAACAGGCACAGCACCTCCTTGTCGGGCTCGGCGTATTTGGCGGCCATCGCGAAGGCGACGCCGACGCCGAGGGTGCCGAGGGGGCCCGGGTCCATCCAGTGGCCTGGCGACTTGGGCTGCACGACCTGGCCGGAGAAGGTGACGATGTCGCCGCCGTCGCCGATGTAGATGGTGTCTTCGGTCAGGAACTCGTTGATCTCGTGGACCAGCCGGTAGGGGTCGATGGGCTGGGCGGACGACAGCTGGCGCGGCAGGCGCTTCTGGAAGGCCTGGTTCTCGACCGTGCGCAGCTCCTCGAGCCACACCTTGCGCTTGGCGGCGCCGGTGTCGACCCGGCCGGAGGCGGCCTGCGCGGCGGCGGCCAGGATCAGCCCCGCGTCGCCGACGATGCCCAGGTCGATGTCGCGGTTCTTGCCGACCGTGCGGTAGTCGAGGTCGATCTGCACGACCGACGCCGAGGGGGACAGCCGCTTGCCGTAGCCCATGCGGAAGTCGAACGGAGTGCCGACGATGATGATCAGGTCGGCCTCGTTGAACGCGTAGCGCCGCGACAGCTGGAAGTGGTGGGGGTCGCCGGGCGGGAGGGTGCCCCGGCCGCTGCCGTTCATGTAGGCGGGGACGTTGAGGGCGCGGACGAAATCGATCGCGGCGTCGGTGCCGCGGGTCGTCCAGACCTGGCTGCCGAGGAGCACGCAGGGCTTCTCGGAGTGGACGAGCAGGTCGGCCAGGCGCTCGATCGCGTCGGGGTCGCCGGCCTGGCGGGTGGAGGCGCGGTAGCGACCGGCCTGGGGGATGCGGGCCTTCTCCAGCGGCACGCTGGCGTCGAGCACGTCGCGCGGGATCTCCAGGAACGACGGGCCGGGCGCGCCGTTGTAGCACTCACGGAAGGCCATCGACACGATGTCGGCGACCCGCTCGGTCGACGGGACGGTCGCGGCGAACTTGGTGATCGGCGTCATCATGTCGACGTGGGGCAGGTCCTGCAGCGAGCCCATCTTGTGCTGGCTCAGGGCGCCCTGGCCGCCGATCAGCAACATCGGGCTCTCGGCGCGGAAGGCGTTGGCCACGCCCGTCACCGCGTCGGTGGTGCCGGGGCCCGCGGTGACCACGGCGCAGCCGGGCTTGCCGGTGATGCGTGCGTAGCCGTCGGCCGCGTGGGCGGCGACCTGCTCGTGGCGCACGTCGATCACGTCGATGCCCTCGTCGACACAGCCGTCGTAGATGTCGATGATGTGGCCGCCGCAGAGGGTGAAGATCACGTCGATCCCCTCCGCCTTGAGCGCCTTCGCGACCAGGTGACCTCCGGAGATCTGGTCCGGGGCTGGTTCCGTCATCAGGGCCGTCCTCTCAAAGACGTTCTGTCAGAACGTTCTGAATTGCGTCTACGCCATACTGCATACCGTATGAGGATTATGGTTACCCCCGAGATCTGAGGATGTCCATACCTTTCCGGCGGGTTACAAGATTTCGAACTGGTTACTAGGCCGGGACGGCCAGTGACTCCACCGGCCCGCCCGCCCAACCCGGGGGAACGACGGCCAGGGCATCGGCCATCGCCACGTCACGCAGGCATCGGGGCCGGTCAGCGCCCACGGGGATGACCCCGCGCGCCGATCTCCGGACCGGCGCCGGCCGAGTGTCGCGGGAATGACGCGCGGTCAGGCACGTCGTCCCCCGCCGCCTGGTGTGCGCGCCCGGCTCACCGGATCCGCCGATCAGCAGGAGCGCCTTCTCGGCCGTGTACGGCACCACGAAGGTGACCCCGCCTGGGATCACCAACCCCGACAGCTGTCTCCACGGCCTCACCCGGGTCGAGCGGCAGGTCACTGACCTGCGCGGAAGGTGGATGCGAGAGCACGGTCATGGGTTGGCCTCCTTGACGACGCTGCTGCCATACCGTATACCGAATGCACTGTCGACGCGAGAACGGAGCTAGTGTGAAGGTCGCTGTTCTTGGCGCCGGCGCCATCGGCGCGTATGTGGGGGCCGCCCTGCATCGCGCCGGCGTCGAGGTCCATCTCATCGCCCGCGGGGAACATCTCGCGGCCATGCGTGAGTCAGGCGTGCGCGTGCTCAGCCCACGCGGTGACTTCACCGCCCACCCGCACGTCACCGACGATCCCCGCGAGGTCGGCCCGGTCGACCACGTCTTCCTCGGCCTGAAAGCCAACTCCTACGCTGCGGCCGGTCAGATGATCGCGCCGATGCTCCACGACTCCACCAGCGTCATCGCCGCCCAGAACGGCATCCCGTGGTGGTATTTCCACCGACTCGGCGGCTCCTACGACGGCTACCGCATCGAGAGCGTCGACCCCGGCGGCTCGGTGACCGAGGCCCTCTCCCTTGACCGCGCGATCGGGTGCGTCGTCTACGCCGCCACCGAGATCGAGGCCCCCGGCGTGATCCGCCACCTTGAGGGAACCCGCTTCTCCATCGGCGAACCCAGCGGCGAACTGACCGCCAGGTGCGTCGAGTTCAGCAACGCCATGGTCGCCGGCGACCTCAAGTGCCCGGTCGAGGCCGACCTCCGCAACGACATCTGGGTCAAGCTGATGGGCAACGTCGCGTTCAACCCGATCAGCGCGCTCGCGCGGGCCACGATGGCGGGCATCTGCCGCCACGACGGCGCCCGGGGCCTGGTCAGAACCATGATGGAAGAGACGGTCGCGGTGGCCAAGGCGGTCGGCTGCGACCCTCACATCTCGATCGACCGGCGTCTTGCCGGGGCCGAGAAGGCCGGCGAGCACAAGACGTCCACCCTCCAGGACCTGGAGAAGGGCAAGCCGCTCGAACTCGACGTGCTACTCGCCGCCGTGGTCGAACTGGCCGACCTGACCAAGACACCGGTGCCGACCCTGCGTGCGATCCATGCCGTCACCGACCTCCTTGACACTCAGACACGACTCATGAGAACCGCATGAAACGGGATCAACCGATTCCGGCGATCACCTTGGGAGAACCTTTGACGTCCGCCTCAGCGAGGGAGCGGACCAACGCGTCGTCGTGAATGGTCCCATTGGGTCAGGGGCATGACTCGCGGACCCCTTTCACGATGGCGACGGGATGCCGGATGGCGACGTTCGCCCCCTCGTCACCGGCATCCCGGATGCGTATTTCGTCCCTTACGTGAACTTTAGAATCTCTTAGCCGTCTTCGGTCACTGATTAGGGGATCACTCTCCGTGTCAATGACGTGACGAACCGGAGGGGCTAACAGATGCGAGTCGCGGCGACTGTCGGATTGATCGTGCTGGCCGGGTGTGTGGCATGTGGCGCCAACCAGGACCAGAAGCCCGCGACGACGGTGCAGGTCAAACCGGCGGCGATCAAGCCCGTGAGCGCGGCCAACGCCAAGGCTGTCAAGGCCAACGAACTGGGCCAGATCCCGGTCCTGATGTATCACCGCATCATCGAGAACCCGGCCACCCAGGACGACCGCACACCCAAGCAGTTCCGCACCGAGCTCGAGCGGCTGGCCAAGGAAGGCTACGTGCCGGTCACGGCGGCCGAATATGTGACCGGGAAGATCGACATTCCGGCCGGGAAGCACCCGGTCGTGCTGACCTTCGACGACTCGTCGCCGTCGCAGGTCACCCTCGACGGGACCGGCACCCCGGCGAAGGACACGGCGGTGGCGATCCTGCTGGAGGCGGGGGCGAAGCATCCGGGCTTCCGCCCCGTGGCGACCTTCTATGTGACGCGGGACATGTTCGGCAAGAGCAGCCAGTCCGAGCAGGCGCAGATCATCGCCTGGCTCAAGCAGCACGGCTTCGAGCTCGGCAACCACACGAAAGACCACACCAACCTGATGGGCAAGCCGAAGCAGGTCGTGATCGACGAGGTCACCAACGGCCACAAGCTGATCACCGACCTCAACGGCGGCCCGGTGGTCACCCTGGCGCTCCCCTACGGCAACCAGCCGAAGACGAAGGAGTGGGCGCTCAAGGGCAATGAGAAGGGAGTGAAGTACAACTACTCCGGCGTGTTCCTGGCGGGCTACATGCCGGCCCAGTCGCCGTTCAGCAGCGCGTTCGACGCGCTGGGCATCCCGCGCATCCGGTCGATGGACAAGAAGGGCGACTGCGCGAAGTTCTGCTCGACGGGCTGGCTCGACTGGCTGAAGGACAACCCGGGCGAGCGCTACACCAGCGACGGCGACGCGCGCACGGTCGCGTTCCCGAAGTTCCAGGAGACGATGCTGGCGCCGGGCGCGAAGACAAAGGCACTCGCCTACTAAAGGATCATCTTTCCGCCAAGATCGGCTAAGTCCGGTCTGTTCGGTGATCATCCTGGGAATTTCGCCCCCATGCGGACATATATGGTCGTCAGCCTCGGATTCGGGCTGGCGTTGATCACCGGATCGGCTGCCTTCGCCGACTCGGCGGATAGAGAGCACGGCCGCCACGCCGTGAAGGACCGGCACCACAAGCACGTACAGGAGAACAGGCAGCACGGGCGCCCGACCGTGAACCGTGACCACAACACACGGGACCGGCGCCCGGCTGCGACCCGCACCCACGTCGCGGCGAACAACCGCGCCGGCCAGGGGCGCCCGAACGTGCGCTATCGGTTCGCCAACACGCGCAACGATCATCCGACCGCGCAGCACCGCCACGAGGAACCACGTCACGCGCACCCGAACACGCCCGCACGGCACCACGACGCCCATCCCGGGCACGCTCAGCACGGCAACAACCATCACGCGAACGCCCATCAAGGGCACGCGCACCACGCGAACAGCCAACACGCGAACGCCCACCACGCGAACGCCCATCACGGGCACGCGCACCACGCGAACGGCCACCACGCGAACGCCCATCACGGGAACGCTCAGCCCGCGAGCCACCAGCGCCACGAGGAGTCCCGGCGCCGCGAGCACCGGCGTCCCGAAGTCATGAAGTTCGGTGAGAAGAGCCACCAGATCCGGGCGATGAAGCAGCGCCTGCGGATGCTGGGCTTCGACTCCGGCGTCGACGACGGCCGCTACGGCGAGACCACGCGGTACGCCGTCTGGGCCTTCCAGAAGGTCAACGGGCTGCGCATGACCAACCGCATCGACCAGGACACGATGCGGGCGCTCCGCCACCCGCGCCGGGTCAGACCGCTGGTCCGCCCCAAGCTCACCAACCGGGTGGAGATCGACGTCCGACGTCAGCTGCTGACCATCTGGCGCAACGGCAGGGCCGACCTCACGACGCACATCTCGACCGGCGCCAACCGGTCGTACTGCGACAACGGCCACTGCGGCTTCGCGCGCACCCCCGCCGGCACCTTCTCAGCGGGGACGCGCGCACCGGGCTGGACGACGAGCCCGCTCGGCACGATGTTCAACTCGATCTACTTCAACGGCGGCATCGCCATGCACGGATCATCGCAGGTACCGAAATATCCGGCCTCACACGGATGCATCCGGATTCCGATTCACACTTCGAAGATCGTGTACGCCATGGTCAAGTCAGGCGAACCCGTCCATGTTCACGGCGCGCAAAGCAAGTATGTCTAGTTCTGATAGGGATCATGCTCCGCGAGGAGCCGGTCGAGTCTGGCCTGGTCGACCCGGGCCACCACGGCCGTCTCCTCCTGCCGGTCGCGGATCACCTTGGCCAGCGTGAACGACGCGGTCACCAGGTAGAAGACGCCGACGGCGAAGAACGACCTGATCCAAGGGTCCACGGGCAGGTAGGCGACCCCGAGCGTGAGGGCGCCGAGCGCCAGTCCGAACGAGATGACGGACTGGGCGAAATAGGCGGACGTGGTCTTATTTCGGACGGGCTTGCTCATAGGCCAATGCTGGCGGTCCGGCCAGAGGGCGGACCTGAGTTCCGCATCCCAAGTTACCGGTGAGTAGCGCATGAGTAGCCGGCCTCCCCGAGGAAGAGCGGCGCGGAAACGACCCGGCGAGTTGCCCTGACTCAGACGACAACCTAAAGTTGTCAACATGGAGCCATCAGAGTTACTCGCCCGCGCACGCAAACGCGCGGCCAACCCCTCTGACCCGCTGGAAACCCTGGCCGCAGCCAACGAGCTGAGCCAGGAGCTGACCCGCGACGCCGACGCCTTGATCGATCTGGCGGTCCGCGACGCCCGCGCCGCGGGCACCTCCTGGACGGCCATCGGTGACCGCCTCGGCGTGTCGAAGCAGGCCGCACGCAAGCGTTTCACCCGCAATTTCACCCACCCGTTCACGGCCCGCAAGGTCCGGCGCGCGGCGGCCTGCTCGTTCTGCCGCAAGCCACCCAACCCACACCTGCACATGGTCTACGGCGAGGGTGGCCGGATCTGCGCCGAGTGCGTCGCGCTGGCCGCCGAGATCGTCGCCGACAAGGCGAAGACCAAGTAAGCGGAGAACTACGTCACCGTCACCTGACGCTGATACCGCTCGTCCCGCCAGATGCCCTTGCCGATGATCTCGGCGAGGGCGTCCGCGGCGTCGTACACATCGACGTAGCGCAGGTAGAGCGGGGTGAAACCGAACCGCATGATGTCGGGGGCGCGGAAGTCGCCGTGCACCCCGTGGTCGATCATGGCCCGCATGATCGGATAGCCGTTCTCGTGGCGGAAGCTGATCTGGCTGCCGCGCCCGGCCGGGTCGCGCGGGGTGGCGAGTTCGAGCCCGAGGTGCTCGGTCAGCTCGATGAACATCTCGGTCAGCCCGACGCTCTTGGCCCGCACCGAGCGGATGTCGACCTTCTGCCACAGTTCCAGCGAGGCGCCCAGCGCGGTCAGCGACAGGATCGGCGGGGTGCCGACGGCGAACCGGCGGATCCCGTTCGCGGGCCGGTAGTCCGGCTCGAACGCGAACGGCGAGACATGGCCGTGCCAGCCCCGCAGCACCGGCTCGGCCTCCGACAGGTGCCCGGGCGCGCAGTAGAGATAGGCCGGCGCTCCGGGCCCGCCGTTCAGATATTTGTACGTGCATCCGACCGCGAAGTCGATCGCGCCCACCTCGACGGGCAGCGCCCCCGCGCTGTGGCACAGGTCCCAGACCGCCAGCGCCCCGGCGGCGTGCACGAGCGCCGTGTCGGCGGCCATGTCCCGCAGCGCGCCGGTCCGGTAGTCGACCTGCGACAGCAGGACCACCGCGACGTCTTCATCCAGGTTCTCGGAAAGCGAACCGTCGGGACCGAAATCACGCACGTTCAGGTCGAAGCCCGCCGCAAGACCCTGGACCGCGTACCGATCGGTCGGAAAGCCCTCGGACTCCACCACAACAGTCCGCCGGCCCGGACGCAGCCGGACGGCGGCCGACATCACTTTGAAGATCGAGACCGAAGTGGACTCGCCGCAGAGCACCGTGCCGGGGGCCGCGCCGATCAATTGGGCCAGCCGGTCGCCGATCACCTCGGGCAGATTCCACCATCCGGCGGTGTTCCAGCTCTGCCCCAGGTCACGCCCCCACTCGGTGGTCACCGTGTGGGCGACGGCCTCGGCCGTGCGCCGCGGCAGCGCGCCGAGCGAGTTGCCGAGCATGTAGACCACGTTCTCCGGCAGGACGAACTCCGCACGGAAACCACGAAGGGGATCGGCGGAGTCGAGGGCGGCGCAGCCGGCGCGGGTGATGCTCATGCGAGACATCATCTCCAGAAATATCCTGACTCGGCAGCCCAATGCGTCACCAATGGCTGGCTTCCCATTGGGCCACCTTCTGGTGACCATTTACGGCTGAGTTCTGCAACCCTTTAAACCCTGACCGCAAGTGCCATGGGGTGTCCGGAACGACCGGCCCAATGGATGCCAAAAAGGACACAGTCATGTTGCTGGCATGGGACCTATGGGGACATGTCGTCATCGCCACCCTCTTGACCATTCCGGCCGGATGGGGTGTCGCCCACCTGCTGACTCGGCTCCGGGAGCGTTCCAAACATCCCGAACCTGCGCGGACGGCGTACGCGGACGTCTTCATCGTGATCGGCACGGCGCCGTGGATCTGGATGATTCTCACTCCCGGTGACCCCTCGACTCCTGGCCGGGCGGTCGGTCTGCTTCCCTTTCACGATCTTGCACAGGTTGTGACGGGCCCGGCCTCGACGGCGTTCGTGCAGGTCGGAGGCAACCTTCTGGTGTTCGCCGCACTGGGGGCGCTTTTGCCCCTCAGGTCTCAAAAGTTGGCTCGTTTGAAGATCGTCGCAGCCGTCGCGGCGGCCGGATCTCTTACCGTCGAGTTACTTCAATACGGCCTGGAGCTCCACCGTGTGTCGTCAGTCGATGACATCCTGCTGAACACGACGGGTGCCGTCCTGGCTGCGGTCATGACTCAGCGTTGGTGGCCCGGGTGAATACCGGCTTGCACCGTTCCATGGTAACGGGCTGCACAAACCGCTGAAGATCGCCACAGGGGCCCGATTCGCTCAAATTGGGCTCGGGACCAACCTTTCTCGCTGTGCGATCGTGGACAAGACGGGGCAAGTTCTCTGGAGACGCTAACCCCCCGTTGGTGACAGAGGGTGATCAAACGTGACTGAGTCCCCGGTGCATCACGAGCCCCCCATCTACCGGCGTATCGCCGACCGGCTGCGCACGCAGATCCTGTCCGGCGAACTCCGCGATGGGGAGCGGCTACCGGGCGAAAACGCCCTCATGACCGAGTACGGCATAGCGCGTGCCACCGCACGGCAGGCGCTGGCTGTCTTGATCAATGAGGGCCTGGCAGTTCCACGTCGAGGCTCGGGGGTCTATGTGAGGCTGTTTCGACCCATCAGACGGCATGGGTCACGACGACTGTCCCGCGAACAGTGGGGGCAAGGACGTGCGATCTGGGACTCCGATACCCGGGGCAGGGCTTACACCGTCGACGAGGTCCACATCGAACGGCTGCCGGCGAGCGAGGACATCGGGCGCGTCCTCGACGCCGACGAGGTCTGGATCCGAAGAAGGCGCTACAACGTGGACGGCAGGCCCGTCCAGCTGGCCGTCTCCCACTTCCCCGCCGACCTGGTGGAAGGAACCGCCATCACCCTGCCCGACACGGGCCCTGGCGGCGTCTACGCCCGCCTGGGCGACCTCGGCTACCTTCCGGCCCATTTCACCGAGGAATTACGCGCACGGATGCCACAGCCCCAGGAGGCCGAGCTCCTCCATCTGCCGCCGGGCAACCCGATCATCGTCGTGGTGCGCACGGCGTACACCTCGGGAGGCATACCGGTTGAGCTGAACGAGATGACACTCGACGCGGCTTCGTATGTACTCCAGTACGACTTCGATGCGTAGTTCAAGTTGAAAAATCAGACGATAGGTGGACCTGTCCTCCCAGGATCTTGTCTTCTCTAGAGATGTCCCGCACCTTGAGAGAGAGACGTCAAGGAGATCGGGGTACACCCGGGGCGGCTCGGCGAGGGGAAAGGTGGGCAGATGTCCTTTGACCGGCATCTTGCCGAGATTGCCCGCGAGTATCCGGAATGGACTATCTGGCGGAGTGATGCGGGACGGTGGTGGGCTACCCGGCACCATCCGCTGACATCCGCACAGCGCGAGGCCGGCTGCGCGATGACCATCGACGCGGACGAGCCGGAGGGATTACGCCAGTTGTTACGCGACCAAGAGGAACGTGCCAATTCGGCGGATCCCTGATGCCCACCGAAGCGCGGAAGCCTCCGACCCTATCGGGGGCGGAGGCTTCCGCTTTCACATACACAGACCCCCGTGGGGGCGCTTTCCACTGGTGCCAGCCAAAAAAGGGCGCTCTCACGGGGCACCACACCGGCCGCCGACGACGTCGGCCGGAGCGCAGCAGCGGGTACGACCGGCAGCCGTCCCCGCTCACCGAACGGCGGTGGGCCCGCCGCCACCCCATTGGCGGGCCCATCTCCTCCAACTACGCGCCGCGGGCATCCATCGGAGGCAGCCCGCGTCGCAGGTCCACCGGCGCGGCAGCGACGGCGGGATCACGGTCGACGATCACGTGCTCGTCATCGGAGTCATCCTCCTCGGCGGCCTGATCAACCTGCTCATCGGAACCGGCGGCGTCCGGGGAAGGCGTGGCTGCCGGCTGCGCGGTCGCCGCCGGAACCTCTTCCTCTTCCTCCTCGGCCCGAAGTGCCGGGATCTCCTCGTCGATGGACGGGGCCGGCGGCAGCACCGAGGCCTCGTCGATCAGCGTGCCGGCGGCCTGCTCGCGGTGCAGCAGATCGCCCAGCACGGCGCCGATCTCGTTGAGGCGGCGCATCACCTCGGTGTGGGTGTCGGTCAAATAGACCACACGCCGTCCGGTGTGCTCGTCAAGGAGTCCCGCACGCTGCTTGGCCGAAGTCAAGGTCTGGTCGGACGCCGAGTTCGCGTCGGTCACCAGCTTCTCCGACTCCAGCGTCGCGGCGGTGATCCGCCGGTCGGCCTCGGCCCGCGCGTCCCGCACCGTCTCCTCGGCCTCGGCGTTGGCGGTGGCCACCTTCTCCTCCGCCTCGGCCCCGGCCTGCGCCAGCAGGCGCTCGGCCGACGAGGTCGCGTCGTGGATGCGCCGCTCGGCCTCCTCCTGCGCCGCGGCCCTGATCGAGTCGGCCTGCTCCCGGGCCGTGGTCACCACGCGGTCGGCCTCGTTGGCCGCAAGGTCACGCGTCTGCGACGCCGCGCTCTCCGAGGCCTCCTTGTTGGCCCGCGCCTCTTCGTGGGCGAGCTTGAGGATCTGGCTCAGCCGCTCTCCCAGCTCATCGGGGCTCTGCGGAGACTCGGTCAGTTTCCGGCGGGCCTCGGCGAGCTCCAGCCGGCTCTGCTCGGCTTGGTCAATGGTACGTGCCAGGCGCTCCTCAAGATCACGAATCTGGTTCCGGGTACGGATCATGTAGTCGTGCACCTGACGGCGGCTGTATCCACGCATGACGACTTCGAACGAGTCGTCGCTCATGAGGTCGGGGAAACTGTCAGTCTGGTTCGTCATGAAGAGCCTTGGGGGAGATGGCGGGAAGACGTATCAAGACACGACTTTCCTGCTATCAGCGCGAACCCGCAACCCGAACCCCGTTATTCGGCCGAGCCTCCGGCTCGGCGGGCGCGAGCGCCTTCAGTCCGCGTCTTCCCTCGTCACTACGGTTCGCTTCGCTCTCCTGCGTTCCTCAGTCCAGACACGGACGCGCTCGCGCAAACATCAAGGGACAAATGTGTGACAGTTGGGCACCCAAGATCAATGCCGCTGGTTAGGCACCCCTACAACGACTGATTCAAGCCCCCGTCGATGACGAAGTCGGTGCCGGTGACGTTTCCGGCCCGGTCGCTCGCCAGGAACACCACCAGGTCGGCCACCTCTTCCGGATGGGTGAAGCGGCCCGTCTCCGCCTGGGACGCGACCTGGGCGGCCACTCCCCCGGGGTCGGTGTCCTTGGCTGCGCCGACGGTCGCGGCCATGCCCTGGTCGCCGAGCCACAGGTCGGTGGTCACCGGGCCGGGGCTGACGGTGTTGACGCGGATGCCGTGCGCCCCGACCTCTTTCGACAGGGCTTTGGAGAAGTTCGTCAGGGCGGCCTTGGCAGCGCTGTAGTCGATCACCAATGGGTCGGGCAGGAAGGCGTTGACCGAGCTCGTGGTGACGATGGTGCCGTGCCCGGCCGCGAGCATGGTGGGCAGGGCGGCGCGGGTGGTGCGGATCGCCGCCATCAGGTTGAGTGTCAGCGACTGGAGCCACTGGTCGTCGGTGACCTCCAGGAATCCCCCCAGCCTGGGCGAGACCGCGCCGACGTTGTTGACCAGGATGTCGAGGCGGCCGAGTTCCAGCGCGGCGGCGACGAGGTCGGCCGGGCCCTCCGCAGTGGACAGGTCCACCTGGACCACCCGCACCCCGTCGAGTTCCGCCAGCTCGGGGGTGCTCCGCCGGGAGCCGGCGACCACACGTGCACCCTCTTCGACCAGTGCCCGGGTGATGGCCAGGCCGATGCCCTTGCTCGCGCCGGTCACCACGGCGACCTTGTCCTTCAGATTCAGGTCCATGTCGTCCTGTCTACAGGCTCTTGTCCGCAGGCCGGGCCGCGAGGTCAGTCTGACCCGCGCAGGGCCGTGGCCAGCGCCGATCGCGAGGTGATCTCCAGCTTGGGGAAGATCCGGTAGAGATGTGAGCCGACGGTCCGGTGGGACATGAAGAGCTTCTCGCCGATCTCCCGGTTGGTCATGCCGTCGGCCGCCATCTGGGCGATCTGGAGCTCCTGGGCGGTGAGGACGTCACGGGCGTCGCCGGTGCGGCGGCGGCTGTTCTCCCCGGAGGCGCGCAGTTCCTGCCAGGCCCGCTCGCTCCACGGGATGACGCCGAGCGCGTCGAAGGTCTCCCTGGCCGTCCGCAGCGGCGCGCGCGACTCGGCCGTGCGCCGCTGGCGGCGCAGCCACTCGCCGTAGGCCAGCTGCACCCGCGCCCGGACGAAGGGCAGCCGGCGCAGGTCGGCGTCGAGCGCGGCGATGTAGAGGGACTCGGCGGCGGCCTCGTCCGCCAGCACGGCCCTGGTGTAGCGCAGGTCGGCGTGCAGGGCGGGTGACGGGGTGAGGCGGGCCACCTCCTCCATCTCCGCCACGATGCCGGCGATCGCGTGGCCCTTGCCGCAGTGGGTCGCGGCGTCCGCGAGCTCGGCCAGGCTGAAGCAGCGCAGGGCCGGGTGGAAGGCGGGATCGGCGGGGTCGTGCATGCGGCGCAGGTGGTCGTACGCGTCGGTGTAGCGCCCCTCGCCGAGGGCGGCGAGCCCGCGCGCGTGCTGCACGGTGGCCAGCACCGGACGCGCCCCGATGGGCAGGGCGGCCTGCTCGGCCACCGAGGCGAGGCCCTCCATCCGGTCCTGGTTCCCTCGCAACGAGGCGACCACGGCGCCCGAGGCGTGGGCCATGGCGTGCATCAGCGGCAGGGACGTCTCCTGGGCCAGCCGGGCGGCCTCCTCGGCGGCGGACATCGCCACGCCGAGATCGGCCAGCCGGGCGGCGCTCCAGGCCTGCGCCCCGAGGTCGCGGCACAGGTGGCTGAGCCGGCCCTGCACGCGGAGCCGCGGCAGCGACAGGGCGCAGAACTCCTCCGACAGGTCGAAGGCCCCCACCATCAGCGCCGAACTGCCGAGCAGCCGGGCCGCCCCCCAGCCGCCGGGACGGTCGGCGGCCAACCGGCGGAGCCGCTCGATCACCACCCGGCCGCGCTCGATCGGGGCCGCGTACGCCAGGATCGACAGCAGCCACCCGTCGTGCTCGTCGACGGGCAGGCTCTCGGCCGCGGCGACGACGAGATCTCGTGACTCCTCGTCGGTGTGGGCCCAGAAGCACCGCAGGGACGCGCTCGACAGCAGCTTCAACGCCAGGTCGAGTTCGCCCTCCTTCGCCACGGTCTCGGCGAGGTCGACCAGGGAGCGCACCGCCGCGCTGTCGTCGCGGATGTCCTCTTCGAAGCTTTCGCGTATCCACACGACGCGGGCGTGCTGCCGGGGCGACAGTGTCAGGGGCTCGGCCTCGGTCACCAGCCGGTCGGTGAGGTCGCGGCGGCCCGCCTCCGCCCCCCATTCGGCCGCACGGACCAGGCGTTCCCGCCGCCGGCCGGGGTCCTCGCTGAGCCGGGCGGCGCGTTCGAGGCCCTCGACGCCCGACAGCAGGTCTCCCCGCCGCCTGGCCCGGCGGGCCGCCGTCTCCAGTTCGGCCGCCATCTCCTCGTCGGGACGGTTGGTCGAGGCCGCCCGGTGCCAGCGGCTGCGGTCGGGCTGGTTGGCCAGGACGTCGGCCAGGGCGGCGTGCGCCGCGTGCCGCCGGGACCGGCTCACCTCCTGCTGGATCGCCGAGCGCATGAGCGGGTGGCGGAACCAGACCACGGTCTCGTGGAGGTCGACCAGCCGGACGGCCACCGCCGGCGCGAGGTCGTCGGCCGTCACATCGGTGCCGAGGATCAGCGCGGTGGCGTCCAGCGCCTCGCACAGCGCGGTCCCGTCGTTGATCGCGACCACCAGCAGCAGGGTCCGGGTGGCGGGCGGCAGCCCCGACATGCGGGCGGTGAAGGTCTGTTCCAGCCGGGTCGTCAGCGGAAGGCGCCCAGGCTGCGGCCGCAGCGTCTCCACGGCGATCGGCAGTTCGACGAGGGCCAGCGGGTTGCCCGCCGCCTCCCGGAGCACCCGCGCCCGCGACTCCGGCGTCAGGGTGGGGCTGCGGGCGTCGAGCAGGGCGGTGGCGGCGGCGTCGTCGAGCCGGTCGAGGACCAGCTCCGGCAGCCCCGCGACCTCCAGAGGGCTCTTCGACCCGTCGCGGAGCGCGGCCACCAGCAGGATCGGCTCGGATTCCAGCCGCCGCGCGACGAACGTGAGCACCTCGGCGCTCGACCGGTCCAGCCAGTGCACGTCCTCGGCCAGCAGGAGCACGGGCGTCCGCACGGCCGCCTCACTCAGGAGGTTCAGCGTTCCCAGGGCGACGAGGAAGAGGTCGGGCGCCGGGGCGTCGATCAGCCCGAACGCCGCTCCCAGGGCGTCGCGCTGCGGAGCGGGCAGTTCCCCGATCTCGGTCCGGAGCGGCCGCAGCAGCTGGTGCAGACCGGCGTAGGGCATGTTCGTCTCCGCCTGCGCCCCGGCCGTCCGCAGGATCCGCATGCCCCGCGCGGCGGCCGTCCCGGCCGTGTTCAGCAGGAGGGCCGACTTCCCGATCCCGGCGTCGCCTCGAATCAGGATCGCCGCGCCGCCTTCGCGGACACCTTCCACAAGATCAGCGAGACGTCCCAGCTCAAACTCACGCCCGAAAAGTGCCTCTTGCGTCAGTTCTGGTGGCATATATGAGTATTTTCGCCTCGGATGGGGGGTCCTGTCCAACCTCAGTCGGTGACTGAGTCGCGCCGCAGTCAGGTGACGCATGCGCCCCCGACCGGCCGCTCCTAGCTTAGGCCGCTGAACCCGTCTTCTTCCTCTTGGAGAACGCCATGCCCAAAAGGCTTCTGCTGGCCGTCGTGCTCACCGCGCTGGTCCCCGCCATGTCCACGCCCGCGTTCGCCACGACCGGCCACACTCAGGCCAAGCCCACCGTCATCCTGGTCCACGGCGCGTTCGCCGACGCGTCGAGCTGGACCAAGGTCGTCGCGAAGCTTCAGGGGGCCGGCTATCCGGTGATCGCGCCCGCCAACCCCCTCCGCGACCTCAAGGGTGACTCCGACTACGTGTCGAGCGTCATCTCCACCGTCCCGGGGCCGGTCATCCTGGTCGGCCACTCCTACGGCGGCTCGGTCATCAGCGCCGCCGCCAGCGGCCACACCAACGTCAAGGCGCTGGTGTACGTCGCCGGGTACGTCCCCGAGGTGGGCGAGTCGGCCCTCGACCTCACCGGCAAGTTCCCGGGCAGCCAGCTGCCCACCAGCCTCCTCACCCGCGACTACCCGGGCGGCACCGACGTCTACGTCAACCCCGCCAAGTTCCGGGCCGCCGTGGCCGCCGACCTGCCCGCCCGCGACGTCGCCGTGATCGCCGCGACCCAGCGTCCGGTCTCCTACGCCGCGCTCGACGCCAAGGCCACGGTGGCGGCGTGGAAGAAGATCCCCTCCTGGTACCTCGTGTCGGGGGCCGACCAGGCCATCCCGACCGCGGCCCAGAAGTTCATGGCCAAGCGCGCCGGAGCGCACACCACCGAGGTCAAGGGCGCCTCGCACCTGGCCCTGGTCTCGCACGCGGAGGACGCCGCCGACGTCATCTCCGCGGCCGCCCGCGCCACCCGCTGACGCAGGGGCCCGCCGTCACCAGCGCCTCGCGCGGGCGTGGCGGCGGGCCTTGTCCATGTAGCGGTCGGGGGTCTCGGCGAACACGGCGATGTCGTCTTCGTCGAGATCCCGGACGATCTTCGCGGGCGCGCCCGCGAGCAGCACGCCGCCGGGGAAGCGCTTCCCCGGCGTGACCAGGGAACCAGCGGCGACCAGCGCGCCCGCGCCGATGTGCGCGCCGTTCATCAGGATCGCGCCGATGCCCACCAGCGCGCCCGTCTCGACGTAGGCGCCGTGCACCACCGCCCGGTGCCCGACGCTCACGCGGGGCTCCAGGACCGTGGGGAAGCCCGGGTCGGCGTGCAGACAGCACAGGTCCTGTACGTTGCACTGCGCGCCGACCTCGATCGACTCGTCGTCTCCGCGCAGCACGCTCCCGTACCAGACATTGGCCTGCGTGCCGACGCGGACCCGGCCGGCCACGACCGCGCCCGGCGCGATCCAGGCCGTCGGATCGATCGACGGCAGGTCGTCGTCCAGAGCGAACACCTCAGCCAACCCAGGCCCCCGTGGTGAAGTTTCCGACATTGATCGCCATGACCGGCGCCGCCACCGCGACATACGCCATGAACGCCCACCTGTTGCGGGCGGCGGCGATGCCGATGCCGATGTAGAGCGGCCACCACAGCAACGATGCCCGACCGACCGACATGTAGAACGACGACATGGCCAGCAACGCGACAGCTTGCGGCAACAGATAGGCGAAGTCGGCCCACTGCCGGCGGAACAGCTGCCAGAGGATGACGGCCACCAGGACGAACGCGGCGATGATCTCCTCACGGTAGGAGGTCTGGAGCACGCTCTCCTCCAGGGAGCGGTTCCACGTGTTGACCAGCACCTGCCAGGGCTGCTCGGGATAGCGTCCCCAGTACTGGGACTGGGCGGAGTTCCAGGCCATCCACTCGCCGACGGTGACCTTCAGGAAGATCATGTAGGCCACCACCGGCAGCCCAGGCACCACCAGCCACAGGGCTTTCTTCCAGTCCGCCCGCCACCCGTTCTCGGCGACCAGGAACATCACCGCGAGGCCCAGCGCGAGGAACAGCCCGGAGATGCGGATCGACGACGCGAACGCCGCGCAGACGGCCGCCCACTCCCAGCGCCCCTTGCGGGCCAGCAGCCAGGCCGGGATCGCCAGCGCCAGGAACGGCGCCTCCGAGTAGCCCGCCCACATGAACACCGCCCACGGCGACAGGAAGAACGCCAGCGTCGTCCAGGTGCCGGTTCCCTCCTTGTACGAGTTGCTCAGCCGCGACAGCGACACGGCGACGACCGCGCTCCCCACGACCGACACCAGCACGATCAGCAGGTCGTAGTTCGGGATCAGCCAGTTGAGGTCGCGCAGCAGCAGCGGCAGCCCGGGGAAGAACGCCACCAGCTTGGGCGCGTCGGTCATCCCGGGGGCGCCCGCGTAGCCGTATTGGGCGATCGTGATGAAGTTCTCCGCGTCCCACGGCGTCAGCCGGTCGAGCAGCGGCGCCTCGGTCCGGCCGGGGGCGGCCAGGACCATGTAGATGTAGGTCGCCACGTGCCAGAAGAACCAGATGCCCAGGGCCGTGCGGTCACCGGGTTGCGTGAGCCACCCGCGCCGGGTCGGGGGAGCGTCGTCCGGCTGGTCCGCATCGCTTTTGGCCTGCTGGGTCTCCGTCACGAAGACCATCGAAGTGGAACAACAGCGGACATGCCAAGAGGTTGTGCCGCGAGTCCCCCAGTTCAGCGCCATTTATCCTGCTCACCGGGGTGAAAGTTTCACGTGTTCTACCATGGCCCTCGTGCAGTTTGACGGTTTCAGCGCCGTGGAGCAGAAAGTCCGGGCCATGGTGGCCGACCCGCAGTGGTCGCTCGCCCCGATGGAGGCGCGCGCGGAGGCGCTGGCCCGCCGCGGCCTGGCGGCCCACGACGGCTCGTGCTGGATCTTCGGGCTGGGCGCGCGCTGGTACCGCCGCGACGCCGACGGCGACTGGGTGCTGTCTCCGCCCCCCGCCGACCCCGGGATGCGCGAGACGTGTGTACGGGTGAATCCCGCCATCCCCTGGTGGCTGGTGCCACAGGGGCCCGACTTCGCGGCCGACCGGGGGTCGACGCAGGGCTTCGTGGGGCCCGACGTGCTCCCGGAGGTGACCGAGCGCATCCGGGCGATCCTGGGCGCCCACCGGGGGCTGAAGCAAGACGACTTCCCCCTCACCGAGGGCCCGCTGAAAGACCTGTTCGCCCCCGAAGTCACCTCGCCGGTCGCGATGGTGTGGGCTGTCATCATGTGGTGCGCCTACGCGCCGGCCTTCGACGGCAACGAGCACCTGCTGACCATGTTCGGCGAGTTCCTGGGCAAGCCGCTGCCGGGCGACGACTGGGTCAGGTGGCTGCCGGGCGTGCGCCTTACGACGCTGCTGGAGCCGTACAGAGAGAGATTGGCCGCCGGAGCCCACGAGACGGCGCTGCGCCTGGCCGGGCTGGCCGCGGAGGTCGCGACCGTGCTGAGCGACGACCCGCGCTTCCGCCCGCGTGCCCAGGCCCTCACGGTGATGATCGAGCCCCTGCTCAGGCAGCCCTGGCTCGACCATGACCAGCACGACCTGGCCAGACATTGGCTGCACCGGTTGCCACCCCATCTGACCAGTACGACCATCCACGAGACCGCCCCGAAGGACCACTTCCAGCACACCTTCTACGACCTGACCGAGGCACTGGGCTATCTGGCCGACAGAAAGATCGAGCCGCGCCTGGCCGCCGCGAGCCTCCTCGCCTATGACCTGTCAACGGTGGCTGACGTTGAGGTGACAGATGTCTTCCCCCTGCTCGACGACGAGGTGCGCCGGGCCCTACGTCAAGCCCTTGACGATTCGGCCCACCGGCTGCGAACCCTCTGGCCCGTCGACGGCGCCCTTCCCGACGCGCTGACACCGCCGGGGCGGGAGGCCGCCTCAACCCTGCTGGGTGCGGCCTACGCCACAGGTCTGGCATGGTCTGCCATGATCGGCAGGGCGGTGCCCGAAAGAGGATTCCCGTCGGCTTCGGCCGTCTCTGGGAAGTTGATTCACGAACGTGATGACACTGTTCCTTCGCCGTTGCGGATGCCCGGAAGGCCCGTCTCGGAGATCACCTCAGAGTGGTTGTACCACTCCTGACCGCCACATCCCGGTTACCCCGCAAAGACCGATAAATCATCCTTTAGCAATCAGACCCCACCTAGCCTGCGAAATTGGCCGAATTGTGATGGGTCTTTGCGGGAAATGGTTAGTCGAGGGGGGTCCGGCGGCGGGAATGGTCCCGATGGGCCATGTCGCCGAAACCGACGCGGACGTAACCTCGAAGAGGGTGTGGGCTGCGGAAGGAAGGACGACGCGGTGGGGCACGACTACTTGGACTTGCGAGTCCATGACCGTGTCGCGTTGGACGAAATCGAGCTCTACGCCGAGGTTCTGGAGGCCGTCAACTTCACGGATGACCGACTGACCTTGGAGGAGCTCGACAACGCGCTCGGGTTGCGGACTTCGGCGAGTCGCTGAAGATTGAAGATCACGGTCCCGGGCTTCCGATTACGGGGGGCTCGGGATCTGTTATTCCACGGGGTTCAGGGGCGGGAGCGCAAGCCGTACATGAGATCCTGCCATCGCGCGGCGATGGCCGGGGCGGTGCGCTGATTGGCCGATTCGAGCGCCCCGGCGGCCAGCGTCATCCGTTTGCGCTCGTCGTCGACCAGCGAGAGCAGCGCCTCCGCGTAGGCCTCGATCTCCCCGGCGCCCTCGTCGACCAGCACGCTGTCGATCCCGGGCCGGACGAACTGGGCCACCCCCTTGGCGCCGTCGTAGCCCACGATGGGCACCCCGCAGCTCAGCGCCTCGTTCACGGCCATGCCGAGCACCTCACGGCGCGAGGAGACCGCCACGATCGACGCCTTGGCGAACTCGCCCGGCAGGTCGGGGGTGGTGCCCATGAAGTAGACGTGGTTGTGCAGGCTCAGCTCGGCGACCAGGGCGCGCAGCCGCTTCTCCTCGGAACCACCACCGTAGAGGCGCAGCCGCCAGTCGGGACGCTTGTCGGCGACCATCGCGAACGCCCGCACCAACCGGTCGAACGCCTTGTCGGGCACCCACCGGCCGCCGGCGCTGACGATCCGGTTGTCCATCCGCGACCTCGGCCACGGGCCCTTCGGCAGCGGGTCGGGGATGGTGTGCACGCTGAGGTCGTCGTCGAGCAGCCTGGTCCATTCGTCGCGGCCGGTCTCGGTGCTGGTCACCACGGCGTCCAGGCGCGGGTAGTAGCGCTGGACGGGGGTGGGCACGGCCGGGCGGGTCCACTCGCGGGCGATCTTGACGACCTCGCGGGGGGCATAGCGGGCCGACTGCACGCTCAGCGCCGGCCGGGCGGTGATCAGCACCTCGGAGCGGAGCGCGCGCAGCATCCGCCAGAGGGCCACCTCGGTCCTGACCTGACCGCGCGGCAGCAGATGACGGCCCGGACGGGCGTCGACCAGCCAGCGCAGCCTGATCGCGGGATCGATGGGGAAGAACGGGACGTCCCTGGTGCGCTTGACGCTGACGATCTCCACGTGGTGACCGCTCGCCAACGCGGCGGCCAGGTTGAGCGTCGCCCGAATGTCGCCGCGCATCCCATATGCGGACGGCACCAGGAACGTGATCCTCACGCCGCGCCCACCTCAAGACGGAGGTGGTCGGCGGGCGAGAAGCTCGGCTTGATCGGCACGCCGTCGATCTTCGTCGCCGGATAGTGGACGCGGCGGCGCTTGCCCTCCACGTCGTCGAGGAGCGCGCCGAGGGCCATCGGCCCCTCGACCCCGTCGACTTCGAGGGAGGGCTCCCACACTCCTTCGGAGTCGGGCGTGGCCGCCAGGACGTCGCACAGGGACAGGGCGGCGTGGAACCGTACACCCTGAACGGTGGCCGTCGCGGTGACGGTGGCGTCACTGTGCTTGAGAGAGAGCCGGGCGCGGTGGTGCTGGTCGTCGTCTTCCAGCCCCGTGTACGCCAGCAGCCCCGTCACCTCGAACCGCCCCTCGCGGAACCAGACCGCCCGCACGTCGGCGACCGGCTCGGCTTCGGCGATCTTGATGGCCAGGAAGCCGTTGCGGGTGCGGTAGGCGCGGTAGGACATGGTGCGGCGGTCGAGCGCGTAGGCGTCGAGGCGGTCGAGCGAGAAGCCCGGGTCGACGCTCTGCATGCGGGTGCGGGGGCCGCTCTGCTGAAGATAGGCGTCCCAGCGGCCGGGGGTCAGCTTCAACCCCGCCAGCGAGACGGCGACGGCGGCGTCCGTGGTCGGGGGGCCCGGAGTTCCGAGCCGCACCTTCCGTTCCGAGCCGGTGCCGCGGTGCCGGAGCACCAGATCCGTGCCCGTCCCCAGCGGATGGTCGATCGCCATCCGCAGGGAGAGCACGTCGGCAAGAGTCACTTCCGCGTCGGTGACGACCACACCCACCGTTCAGCCCCCTCCCCGTTGATTGAGCCAACGTTGAGGTTACCGTGATTCTCCCGTTATGTGGAGAACGGGATGACGCGCATGTGGCCATGACCAGCGGATTCGACAACCGATCAACGACCGAGTCAGCCCGGAACGGCCTGTCCCTTCACCGACTTGATCAACAATTGGGCCACGTCGACGACTTCCAGCGTCTCCTTGGCCTCGCCGGTGGTCTTCTTCGCGTTGATCGCGTCGCCGAGCATCACCATGCAGAAGGGGCATGCGGTCGAGACCGTGTCAGGATCGGTCGTGAGCGCCTCGTCCACCCGTTCGGTGTTGATGCGCTTGCCGATCCGCTCCTCCATCCACATGCGCGCGCCGCCGGCGCCGCAGCAGAAGCCGCGGTCCTTGTGGCGGTGCATCTCCTGCGTCACCACGCCCGGCACCTTGGCCATGATGTCGCGCGGCTGCGAATAGACCTTGTTGTGCCGCCCGAGGAAGCACGGGTCGTGGTAAGTGATCTTCTCCTCGATCGGCGTGATCGGGGTCAGCTTCCCGGTGTCCACGAGGTGACTCAGCAGCTGGGTGTGGTGTACGACCTCGAAATGCCCCCCGAGCTGCGGATACTCATTGGCCAGGGTGTTGAAACAGTGGGGGCAGGTGGCCACGATCTTCTTGACCCCGGCCTCGTTCAGCGTCTCGATGTTCTGCTGGGCCAGCATGTTGAAAAGGAACTCCATGCCCAGGCGGCGGGCCGGGTCGCCGGTGCAGGCCTCCATCGGGCCGAGCACCGCGAACTTCACCCCCGCGATGTGCAGCAGTTCGGCGACCGCCTTGGTGGTCTTCTTCGCCCGATCCTCCAGAGCGCCCGCGCAGCCGACCCAGAAGAGGTATTCGGTATCTTCGGGCATCTTCTCGTCGATCAGCTGGACCTCGAAGTCGAGCTCCTCGATCCACTCGGCGCGCTTCATCTCGGGCATGCCCCACGGGTTGCCCTTGTTCTCCAGGTTCTTCAGCATCACGCCGGCCTCGGACGGGAAGGCCGACTCGATCATGACCTGGTAACGGCGCATGTCGAGGATGTGGTCGATGTGCTCGATGTCGACCGGGCACTGCTCCACGCACGCGCCGCAGTTCGTACACGACCAGAGCACGTCGGGGTGGATCACCCCGTCGACGCCGACCAGCGGCTTGTCCAGCAGGGCCAGCACGTCTTGTCCCTGGTGAGAGCGTTCTTCCTCGCTCATCAGCAGGTAGGGCGCGATGGCGAAGGCGTGGTCGCGCTGGTCGAGGATGAGCATCTTGGGCGACAGCGGCTTGTCGGTGTTCCACGCCGGGCACTGCGACTGGCAGCGGCCGCACTCGGTGCACGTGTAAAAGTCGAGGAAGCCCTTCCACGTGGTCTCCTCGACCTTGCCCCGGCCGAAGACGTCGGTCTCGGGGTCGGCCTCCTCGAAGTCGAGGATCTTGCCGCCGCTGCGCATCTCCTGGGCCGCGCCCAGGCCGTCGGGCCGCCGCGAGAACAGCACGTTCAGCGGGGCGGTGAAGATGTGCAGGTGCTTGGAGTTGACCACGATCACCGCGAACACCAGCATCAGGCCGATGTGCAGCAGCAGCGTGATCTCCTCCAGCAGCGAGGAGGTGGGCAGGATCTTCGCCACCAGTTCCGAGAGGAACGCCCCGGACTCATAGGGGAAGTTGCCCGTGTTGATCGCGGCGCCCCGGAACAGCAGCAGCGACCAGATGATGTTGAAGATCATGAACAGGATCACCCACGCGCCGCCCAGGTGCGACCCGGAGAACCGGGACTCCCGGCCGAGCCGCGAGGGCGCGTTCCTGATGCGGATCACCGCGAACGCGACCAGCCCGAGCAGCGCGGCCAGCGCGATGAAGTCCTGGAGGAAGCCCAGGACCGGCCAGCGGCCGATCAGCGGGATGTGGAAGTCAGGCCGGCCGGTGATGGCCCCCTGGATCATCGCGCCGTAGGCCTCAACGTAAACGGTCAAAAGAATGAAAAACGCCCACATGACAAAGAAGTGGGCGACACCAGACGGCGTCCACTTGAGCAGCTTCTTCTGCCCGAACACCTCGACCAACTGGACCTTTATCTCGGTCCCGATGTTCGCGCGGGCGTATTCGATGCGCTCCGGCGCCGGCTGGCCGACCGTGGCGAGCCGATAAAGGAAACCCACCCGCCTGGCCACCACCGCGACCGTCAGAGCCGTCATCAGCAGCCCGATTATGCAGACCAGCAACACAGGGCCCTCCCAAATCGCCGTAGTGACCACCATATGAGACCCTAGAACAAACCTCTAGAAGGCTCTCCGTCAGGGGTCCACATAACGTTGCAACGTGGGCGCGAGCAGGGCGACCACATCATCGACCGGCGCCGACGCGATCGGCTCGATCCGGAAGATGTAGCGCATCATCATCACGCCGATCAGTTGCCCGAAGGCGGCGTCGACGCGGATCGGATCGATGTCCAGCCCCTGGGCCAGCCGCTTGAGCAGGGCCTCTCCGATGAACTCGCGGACCATCGTGGCCGCCTGCTCGTTCGACATGGCCGACCGGATCATCGCGACGATCGGCGCCCGCCGGTCGTCGTCGGAGGCGACCGACAGGATGAACCTGACGATCCGCTCCCCCAGTTCCTCTCTCGGCCCGGCCAGCAGCATCGGCACCGCCACGCTCGGCTCTATCGGCAACTGCAGAGCCGCGACGAACAGGCCTTCCTTCGTGTCGAAGTAGTGGTGGACCAGGGCCGGGTCGACGTTCGCCTCCCGGGCGATGCCCCGGACGGTCGCCTTGTCGAACCCCTTCGCCGCGAAGATCCCCCGCGCCGCGGTGAGAATCTCACCCCGGGTGTCGAGCGATCCGGGACGTCTCCCTGGTCTGCGCCGCTGTTCCGTCATTCGGCGGGCCCTTTCCGGCCGACCGCGAGGTAAACGCGCATCGGCACGACAAGATCACCACCGGGGAACACGCGCAGGACCTCGGTGCGCTCACGCTCGATCAGCTCGTCGGCCCGCGCCGGGTCGAGTCTGGCCATGTAGGAGTGGGAGCGCAGGTTCGTCAGGAAGGTCTCGATCGCGACGTGGCGGGTCCAGTGGACCCACCGGTCGTGGACGTCGAGACCGGCCTCGGCCATGGCCCGCGCGATGGCCGGCAGGTCGCGCCCCTCGGGCCCGGTGTAGCCCGGCACCCCCGACAGCCGCACCTGACACTCCGCCAGCCAGTCGGCCTTCGCGGTGTCGACTGAGTTCCACCACCCGGCGACGGCGTGTCTGGCGACTCTCATGGCCTCGTCGATGGAGCTCTTCGGATCGAGCCAGTGCCACGCCTGGGCGTAGGTCACCAGATCGGCCGAGCCGTCCCGGAAGGGCAGCACGTTCCCGTCGGCCAGCACCGAGGCGCCGGAGAAGTAGGCCAGCATGTGGCCGGCCAGGTCGGCGGCCACCACCCGGGCGCCCCGTTCCATGAGGCCCCGGGAGGAGATGCCGGTCCCGGCCCCGACGTCCACCACAAGGGCGCCGTCGAGCGCTGTTCCGGACAGTTCAGACAAAGCGTCATACAGCGCAGCGGGGTATTCCGGACGGGCCGCGTCATACGCCTCGGCCACCCTGGGCGCGTCGAAGACCAGGTGACTCATGGGGTTGTAGCGCTCATTTCCTCGCGGACGAGGCGGCGAAGTTGAGCCGGGCGAAGGCCAGCGCCTCGGCCAGGTCGTCGATCCGCTCGCTGCGGGTCGCCGCCCTCCGCGTGTTGATCTCCAGCACGATCAGCCCACCATAGCCCGCGTTCGCCAGCCGCTCCAGCATCGGAGCGCACGGCTGGTTGCCCCGGCCCGGCACCAGGTGCTCGTCCTTGTTGGTGGTGCCCACGCCGTCGGCCAGGTGGAGGTGCGCGAGACGATCGCCCAGCTTGGTGGCCATCTCCATCGCGTCGGACCCGGACACCGCCGTGTGGGACAGGTCGAGGGTGACGTGGGGGAAGTCGAAGTCGATCGGGTTCCAGTCGGGCGAGTAGGGCACGACCTCGTTGCCCCGGGCCCGGAGGGGGAACATGTTCTCGACCGCGAAGGTCACGTCGGTCTCGTCGCGCATGCGGGCCAGCCCGATCTCGAAGTCGCGGGCGTAGTCGCGCTGCCAGCGGAAAGGGGGATGGACCACGACGGTCTCGGCGCCCAGCCGCTCGGCGGCGTCTTGGGCCTTGCGCAGCTTGAGCCACGGGTCCTTGCCCCACACGCGCTGGGTGACCAGCAGACAGGGCGCGTGGATCGCGAGGATGGGCAGCTCGTAGTGGTCGCGGAGACGCTCGAGAACTTCGACGTCCTGACTGATCGGATCCTGCCCGACCATGATCTCGACGCCGTCGTATCCCAGGCGTGCCGCGAGCTCGAAGGCGTCGGGGGTTCGCTCGGGATAGACCGATGCGGTCGACAATGCGATCTTCGCATTCGGCACCCGGACGACCTCGCTCCTTCCGATATATGTACGCTCGCCACGACTCTTGCTCACCCTGCCAGCCTAAGCGGGCGTGTGTCCGGTCGAGGCGAACCTAGGGTTGCGTCATGGCCAGCATCGTGAAGGGCGCCGTGCCCAGCCCCAACATCTGGAACACCCCGCAGGTCTACGAGCTGGAGAACCACGCGGTCGACCCCGACCGGCGCGTCGAATCGGCCATGCGGGCACTGCGCCCCTGGGCTGGGCGAACCGTCCTCGACATCGGCTGCGGCACCGGCTACCACCTGCCCGCGCTGGCCGCGGAGGCCGCGAACGTGATCGGCGTCGAACCCCACGGCGACCTGGCCGACGTGGCCCGGCGGCGATGCTCCGGTTCGGCCAATGTGACCGTTCACACAGCCACCGCGCAGGCGATCCCCCTGCCCGATCATTCGGTCGACGTGGCGATGGCCCGCTGGGCCTATTTCTTCGGCCCCGGCTGCGAACCCGGCCTGGCCGAACTGTCCCGGGTGCTGGGGAAGGGCGGCGCGGCCTTCGTCGTCGACCTCGACGCGACCCGGGGTTCGTTCGGACGATGGTTCTCCGCGACCGTGCCGCCGACGTATTCACCGGAGGCGGTCGAGGCGTTCTGGGCCCGGCAGGGGTGGTCGCGCCAGGAGCTCGACCTGCGCATGGTCTTCGAACGCCGAGCCGACCTGGAGGCGGTCCTGAAGATCGAGTTCGCCCCCACAGTGGCGCGGGCGGCCATCGCGGAGACGAAAGGGCTGGAGATCCCCTACCCGAACATCCTGCGGTGGCGGCTTTTCTGAATCTGTCGCACTACGCGGGTAGCCTGCGGCTCGTGGCTAAAGCGACCAAGGTGTCCTATCGGTGCGGCGAATGCGGCTGGGTGACCCTCAAGTGGGTCGGCCGATGCGGTGAGTGCCAGGCGTGGGGCACCGTCGAAGAAGGCGGCATCAGGGCCGGGGTCACCGAGGTCAAGGGCGGCGCGGTCAGCGCGCCCGCGGTGCCGATCGGCCAGGTCAAGGGCGAGGTCGCGCACGCCAGGCCCACGGGGGTGGGCGAGCTCGACCGGGTGCTGGGCGGGGGCCTGGTGCCGGGAGCGGTGGTGCTGCTGGCGGGCGAGCCGGGCATCGGCAAGTCCACCCTGCTGCTGGAGGCCGCCGGCCACGTGGGCCGCCGCGAGACCGTGCTCTACGTCACCGGCGAGGAGTCGGCCGCCCAGGTGCGCATGCGGGCCGACCGCATCGGCGCCGTCGTCGACAACCTCTACCTGGCTGCCGAGACCGATCTCGGTGCCCTGGTCACCCACGTCGAGAAGGTCAACCCCCAGTTGCTGATCGTCGACTCGGTGCAGACCATCGGCTCGGCCGACGCCACCGGCGTCCCCGGCGGCGTGACCCAGGTCCGCGAGGTCGCCGGGAACCTGGTGCGGCTGGCCAAGGAGCGCGGCATGGCGACCGTGCTGGTCGGCCACGTGACCAAAGACGGCTCGATCGCGGGCCCCCGGACCCTCGAACACCTCGTCGACGTCGTCCTCCACTTCGAGGGCGACCGCAACTCGCGGCTGCGCATGGTCCGCGCGATCAAGAACAGGTTCGGCCCGATCGAAGAGGTCGGCTGCTTCGACCTCCACGACAAGGGCATCACCGGCATCACCGACCCCAGCGGCCTGTTCATCTCCCGCCACCCCGAGCCGGTCCCCGGCACCTGCGTCACCGTCACGATCGAGGGCACCCGCCCGATCCCCGCCGAACTCCAGGCCCTCGTCGGCCCCACCGAGGCCCCCCAGCCCCGCCGCACCTCAAGCGGCCTCGACTCCTACCGCGTCGCGATGGTCCTGGCCGTCATGGAACGCCGCCTCAACGCCAAGATCGGCCGCTGCGACGTCTTCACCGCCACCGTCGGCGGCATCCGCCTCACCGACCCGGCCGTCGACCTGGCCCTGATGCTCTCGGTCGTCAGCGCCGCCGGAGACAACCCGCTCCCCCAGGGTCTGATCGCCCTGGGCGAGGTCGGCCTGGCCGGCGAGCTCCGGCCCGTCCGCGACGTCCGCCGCCGCCTCGCCGAGGCCGCCCGCCTGGGCTTCACCCGCGCGCTTGTCCCAGCCGGATCGATGGAGGCGGCCACGCCACCCCGCCTCGACCCGCCGTCGCGAAACCGGCGGGGCGAGGTCGTACCCGTCCGCGAATCGCTGAAGACCACCGACTTCGCCCCCGGATTCGTCGTGACCGAAGCCGAGAACGTCTGGGACGCTCTGACACACATCCGGTGAGGATGCCGTCACGTCGGTAAACTGCGTAGTAGCCGTGTGAACCAGCGGGGGTCACTTACGTGCAAAACGACAAACAGGCCGACGAGCGAAGGCGCGCCGTCCTGGCCATACTCGCTCCGGGAACGGGGTTGCGCGACGGGCTCGAGCGCATCCTCCGGGGCCACACCGGCGGTCTGATCGTGCTGGGATACGACCCGACCGTCGAGGAGCTGTGCACCGGAGGGTTCCAGCTCAACGTCGAGTTCACCGCCACCGGCCTGCGGGAACTCGCCAAAATGGACGGCGCGATCGTGCTCGACGAGGGTGATCACCGGATCGTGCGGGCGGCCGTCCATCTGGTCCCCGACCCCGGGGTCCCCACCGACGAGTCGGGCACCCGCCACCGCACCGCCCAGCGGGTCGCCCGCCAGACCGGCTTCCCGGTCATCGCGATCAGCAAATCCATGCGCATCATCGCCGTCTACCTCGACGGTGTCAGACACGTGGTCGAAGAGTCGGCCGCGATCCTGTCCAAGGCCAACCAGGCCCTGGCCACCCTCGAGCGCTACAAGATGCGCCTCGACGAGGTCGCCGGCACCCTCTCGGCCCTGGAGATCGAAGACCTGGTGACCGTGCGTGACATGGCCGCCGCCGTGCAGCGCATGGAGATGGTCCGCCGCATCGCCCGCGAGATCGAGGGCTACGTCGTCGAACTCGGCACCGACGGCCGCCTGGTCTCCCTGCAACTCGACGAACTGCTGGCCGGGGTCGAGGAAGACCGCTCGTTCATCGTCCGCGACTACCTGCCCGACTCCCTGGGTCCCAAGCAGCGGGGCTTCAGCGACGCGCTGCGCGAACTCGACGACCTCAACTCGACCGACCTGCTCGACCTGTCCCGGGTCGCGGGCATCCTCGGGAGCACCGGCCCCGAGGCGCTCGAATCCCCCGTGAGCCCACGCGGCTTCCGCCTGCTGGCCCGGGTGCCCCGCCTCCCGGCGTCGATCATCGACCGCCTGGTCGATCACTTCGGCGGTCTGCAGAAACTCCTCGCGGCCAGCATCGTCGACCTGCAGATGGTCGGCGGCGTAGGCGAGACGAGGGCTCGCAGCGTCCGCGAGGGCCTGTCCCGCCTGGCCGAATCGTCGATTCTCGAACGTTACGTGTAGAAACGCGAGGGTGCGGACTGAAGGCACCCGAGCCGCCCCGCCGGAGGCGGGGCAGTTATCTCAAGTGGAAGACGTTCTTCTGGCTGCGGAGGTTGCCCGCGCGGGCGATGGCCACGTAGGTGCCCTTGCCCGCCACGCTCGTCTTGGCGGCGCAGGAGTCGCCCGAGCGGTTGCGGTCCCATTCGATCGGGCGGACGTAAGGGATGCCGCGCTTCAGGGTCTGCCGGTCGATGCCCGAGCCGGCCACGCAGTCGGCGGTCGACCAGATGCGGGCCGGGCCCGAGGTGATGCGCATCTCCAGCGCCCGGGGGCCCACGTCGACCTTGCACGGGCTCTTCGCCGTGTTCACCACGGTCAGCATGAAGCCGGGCCGGTCGGCGCCCGTGTAGATCTCGCGGCCGGCGGTCAGGCTGACGACCAGGTTCTTCGGGCTGCACGTGTCACCCTCGCGTTTCTCCCCCGGTTTGGGGGAGGGCGACGGGGAGGCCGAAGGCGTGGGCGTACCGGAAGCAGAAGGGCTTGGGGCGGGTGGCGAGGGCAGCGAGACGATCAGCGCGTCGGACGCGCCCTTGGCGGGCGCCGCGCCGGTCAGCGGCGTGTCGGGCCCGCTCGTGCACGCCCAGGCGACCACGGCCCCCACGACGAGCA
Organism: Herbidospora mongoliensis; assembly: GCF_001570545.1. Taxonomy (GTDB): domain Bacteria; phylum Actinomycetota; class Actinomycetes; order Streptosporangiales; family Streptosporangiaceae; genus Herbidospora; species Herbidospora mongoliensis. The sequence continues at coordinate 156,537 of NZ_BBXD01000013.1, forward strand.
TGCCGGTCAGCACCAGCACTCGGCGCCGCCAGTAGACGTCCGGGCCCTCGACGACCTCACCACGGAAGGTGTCCGGATCCATACTCCCAGTATTAATAGACCCGATGGTCTCGGCGGACGCGCCTCGCCGGGGAGCCAGGTCAACTACAGTGCGGAAACGTGGCACATCCGCTTCACACTCCCATTCTCGACTGGTACGCCGAGCACAACCGCGACCTCCCCTGGCGCCGCCCCGACGCGACGCCGTGGGGCATCCTGGTCAGCGAGATCATGCTCCAGCAGACCCCGGTGGTGCGCGTCCTCCCGATCTGGGACGAGTGGATGACCCGCTGGCCCACCCCCGAGGCCCTGGCCAAAGAGGCTCCCGGTGAAGCCGTCCGCCACTGGGGCCGCCTGGGCTACCCCCGTCGGGCGCTGAGACTGCACGCCTGCGCCAAAGCGATCACCACCGATTTCTCCGGTACGGTCCCCGCGACCTACGACGAGCTCCGCACCCTCCCCGGCATCGGCGACTACACGGCCGCGGCGGTCGCCAGCTTCGCCTACGGAAAGAGCCACGCGGTCCTGGACACCAACGTCCGCCGCGTCCTGGCCCGGACGATCCAGGGCGAGGAATATCCCCCCAAAGCCACGACCACCCCGGAGAAGCGCCTGGCCGAGTCGCTGATCCCGCCGATCGGCGCCCCTCGATGGGCGGTGGCCGTCATGGAACTGGGCGCCCTGGTCTGCACGGCCCGCTCCCCGCGCTGCGCCGACTGCCCGGTCTCGGCCCGCTGCGCCTGGCTCCTGGCCGGCAAGCCCGCCCACGACGGCCCGGAACGCAAAGGCCAGACCTACGCGGGAACCGACCGCCAGTGCCGAGGCCGCCTCCTGGCGGTCCTCCGCGACGCCCCGGGCCCGGTGGAGAAGGCCCTGCTGGACGCGGTCTGGGCGGACGCCGTCCAGCGGGAACGCGCCCTCGACGGCCTGCTGACCGACGGCCTCGCCGAACTGGTAGACGACGACCTCTACGCCCTGCCCAGCTGACTGGGCAGCCCACATGGCCACCGACGGTGACGGGTCACCCCGCCAGAGTCGATCCCCGCAGGCCACTGCCTCACCACCCTTGGGCGGGCCGGGCGCGGCCTTTCCTCTGTGCGAGAAAGCTGATGGTCTTGACGGGAAATGGGATCGACTTCGCCGGAATCGTCTACGCATACTCGAAGGCATGTCGATCATTCAGCTCTCTCCCGGTCAGCTCGCCGACCTGACCGACTGGGACGAGCACACCTTCGACGCGCACTTCGACAAGCTCCGACAACTCACCGCGGCGCTCTCGACCCCGGAGGAGGTCCTGGCGCAGGCCCGATTCTGGTGGGCCGATCCGGACTGGCGGGTTCAGACGCTCGGCTTCGACCTGCTGGCCATCCATGATCAGGACGGCGACCATCTCGTCCCCGCCCTCATCGAGGCGGCCGACGCCGTCGGCCTGGTCACCGACCCCTACGAACTGCGCTGGTGCGCCGCCCACGCGCTCAGCGCGCTCAACGCCAGCCCGCAGGCGCTCGACCCGCTCCTGCGCTTCGCCGACGACTTCCACCGGGACATCCGCTGGCAGGTGGCACGCGGAGTGCCCTACTTCGACGTGTATCCCGAGAACGCCGTGCAGGTACTGCTGAGACTCATGCGCGACCCCGACGGAGGCGTCCGCGACTGGGCCACCTTCTCGCTCGCCTACAGCGGCGGGACCGACTCACCGGAGATCCGCGACGCCTTCCTGGAGCGCCTTGACGACCCCGAAGGCGACACCGCGGCCGAGGCCGCCTTCGGCCTGGCCAAGCGGCGGGATGTCCGGGTCATGCCCGTCCTGATGCGGGAACTCGCCGACCCGGACGTCGGCAGCCTCTATGTCGACGCCGCGGAGGAGATGGGCGACCCACGCCTGCTGCCACTGCTCCGGCGGCTTTCCAGCGAGGGCTGGAGCCACGAGGACCTCGCGGCGGCCATCGAAGCCTGCGCCCCGCCCGCACCGCCACCCCCGGGCGTCATCTACACGAGAGGGGAGAAGCGGCCCCGATCCCATTCCCCGAGGCGCTGCCGCATCAATCCACCCAAACACCGCTAGGCAACAACCGAATGACCGTCAGGCCGCGAGCTTGAGGCCCAGGGCCGTCAGGCTGCGGCGGGTGTAGTCGAGGTCGTCGGCGAGGCGGGCCACCAGGGCGGCCGGGCCCTTGGTCTTCGGGGCGAACCACTCGTGGGCCTCGACCTCGATGTGGGCGCTGCCGTGCACCGCGCCCGACAGCAGGGCGTTCAGCGTGTTGGGGATTTCGTCCATGTTGTTGTGGACGTGCCCCAGTTTGACGACAGGCGCTCCCGCCTTGGCCAGGCCACGGAGAGCCTTGCCGGCTTCCTCCACCCCGCCACAGGTCAAATGGCAGGCGTCCAGGCACACTCCCAGATGGTCGGAGTCGATGCCGCACACCCGCTCGAGGGCCTGCTCGGTGGTTTCGAGGACGCAGCCCGGCCACGGCTCGAAGCCGACCCGGATGTGCTTCCCGGTGACGCTGTAGATCCCGCGCAGTTCACGCGAGAGGCGCTCGAGCCGTCGCGAGGCGATGGAGTGCAGGTCGGCGGGCCAGTCGCGGCGCCAGCCGATCGGGATGGTCGAGATCGAGCCGAACTGGACGTCCTCGGGCAGCAGGAACGCCAGGATCTTGGCCAGCGACATCGTGTAGCGGTAGCGCTCCGGCTTGGCCCAGTCGGGGCCGGGCGTCTCCTGGTGGCGGCCGCCGGTGCCGTTGAGGCTCACGACCTCCAGGCCCCGCTCCTCCAGCGAACGCCGGAGGCGGACCAGTTCGATGCGGTCGGAGATGAGGTTGTCGGCCACCGAGGGGGACAGCCAGAGGCCGATGCCCAGGCGGTCGACGTTGAGCTTGCGCCGGACCGGCACGGCGTAGCGGGTCAGGTGGGCGATCAGGTTCTCCAGATCTTCCGCTGGGTGAACGCCCGCGTTGTAGGCCAAGTGGACGACGGTTCCGTCGTCGTGGCGCAGCCGCATGATGCCTCCAAAGGTCCGACCCAAATCCACCCACGCCATCTGTCCTGATCGCATGGGGCTCGAGTCCCGGGACGCCGGGATTCCAGAGCATGCCGTCGTACGGCACTCCGGTGCGTCCACCCCGCAGTTGATTCGGAGGTACGCCTGCAGGGGGACGTCTCGGCGCCTGTTTCGCTCTACGGAGTGTAGTACTACCTCTGGTGGTGCGGCGACGTTACTTCACCCAGTTGTGACGTGAACGTAAAACAGCGGGCCGCCCCCGAAGGGACGACCCGCTGTCAAACGGTACGGCTAGCTCTTCGTGATCGCGTCGACGATCGCGGCGGCGCTGTCGGGAACGACCTCGGCCTTGTTCTCGCCGACGAAGGTGAACTTGGCGGCTTCGCCCTCACCCTCGACGTCGATCTTGACGATCTGGCCGGGGCGCAGTTCGCCGTAGAGGATCTTCTCCGACAGCGAGTCCTCCAGCTCACGCTGGATCGTCCGGCGCAGCGGCCGGGCGCCGAGGACCGGGTCGTAACCGCGGTCGGCGAGGACCTGCTTGGCGGCCGGGGTGAGGTCGAGGCCCATGTCCCGGTCCTTCAGCCGCGAGTCGACCTGGGCCAGCATGAGGTCGACGATGCGGATGATCTCGTTCATCGTCAGCTGGTGGAAGACGACGGTGTCATCGACACGGTTGAGGAACTCGGGCCGGAAGTGCTGCTTGAGCTCTTCCTGGACCTTGGACTTCATCCGGTCGTAGTTGCCCTCGACGTCGTTGTTCTTCGCGAACCCGACCCCGATGCCCTTGCTGATGTCTCGGGTGCCGAGGTTGGTGGTCATGATGATGACCGTGTTCTTGAAGTCGACCACCCGGCCCTGGGCGTCGGTCAGCCGGCCGTCCTCCAGGATCTGCAGGAGGCTGTTGAAGATGTCGGGGTGGGCCTTCTCGATCTCGTCGAACAGCACCACCGAGAACGGCTTGCGCCGCACCTTCTCGGTCAGCTGGCCGCCCTCTTCGTAACCGACGTAGCCGGGGGGCGAGCCGAAGAGCCGGGAGACGGTGTGCTTCTCCATGAACTCCGACATGTCCAGCATGATCAGCGCGTCTTCGTCCCCGAACAGGAACTCGGCGAGAGCCTTGGACAGCTCGGTCTTACCGACACCCGAGGGGCCGGCGAAGATGAACGAACCACCGGGACGGCGCGGGTCCTTCAGACCGGCGCGCGTGCGGCGGATCGCCCGGGACAGGCCCTTGATGGCGTCGTCCTGACCGATGATCCGCTTGTGCAGCTCGTCTTCCATGCGGAGCAGTCGCTGGGACTCCTCCTCGGTCAGCTTGAAGACCGGGATGCCGGTGGCGGTCGCGAGCACCTCGGCGATGAGCTCCTCGGTGACCTCGGCCACGACATCCATGTCGCCGGCCTTCCACTCCTTCTCGCGCCGCTCACGCTTGAGCATGAGCTGCTTCTCGGAGTCGCGGAGGGCGGCGGCCTTCTCGAAGTCCTGCGCGTCGATCGCCGATTCCTTGTCGCGACGGACGACGGCGATCTTCTCGTCGTACTCCCGGAGGTCCGGGGGCGCGGTCATGCGGCGGATGCGCATCCGCGAGCCGGCCTCGTCGATCAGGTCGATCGCCTTGTCGGGCAGGAAGCGGTCGGAGATGTAGCGGTCGGCCAGCGTCGCGGCGGCCACCAGGGCGCCGTCGGTGATGGAGACGCGGTGGTGGGCCTCGTAGCGGTCGCGCAGACCCTTGAGGATCTCGATCGTGTGGCTGAGCGACGGCTCGGCGACCTGGATCGGCTGGAAACGACGCTCCAGAGCGGCGTCCTTCTCCAGGTGCTTGCGGTATTCGTCGAGAGTGGTCGCGCCGATGGTCTGCAGCTCGCCTCGGGCCAGCATCGGCTTCAGGATGCTGGCGGCGTCGATGGCGCCCTCGGCCGCGCCCGCACCCACCAGGGTGTGGAGCTCGTCGATGAACAGGATGATGTCGCCGCGGGTGCGGATCTCCTTGAGGACCTTCTTCAGGCGCTCCTCGAAATCACCGCGGTAACGCGAACCCGCGACCAGCGCGCCCAGGTCAAGGGTGTAGAGCTGCTTGTCCTTCAGGGTCTCGGGCACCTCGCCCTTGACGATCTTCTGGGACAGGCCCTCGACCACGGCCGTCTTGCCGACGCCGGGCTCACCCACCAGGACGGGGTTGTTCTTGGTGCGGCGGGACAGCACCTGCATGACCCGCTCGATCTCCTTCTCCCGCCCGATCACCGGGTCGAGCTTGCCCTCGCGAGCGGCCTGCGTGAGGTTGCGGCCGAACTGGTCGAGCACAAGAGAAGTGGACGGCGCCGCCTCCTGGGGACCGCCCGCCGCCGCCGGCTCCTTGCCCTGGTAGCCGTGCAGCAACTGGATCACCTGCTGGCGGACCCGGTTCAGGTCGGCGCCCAGCTTCACCAGAACCTGAGCGGCGACACCCTCGCCCTCACGGATCAGGCCCAGCAGGATGTGCTCAGTCCCGATGTAGTTGTGACCGAGCTGCAACGCCTCACGCAACGACAGCTCAAGGACCTTCTTGGCACGGGGCGTGAACGGAATGTGCCCGGAAGGCGCCGACTGACCCTGGCCGATGATCTCCTCGACCTGCTGGCGCACCCCCTCAAGGCTGATCCCCAGGCTCTCGAGAGCCTTGGCCGCCACACCTTCACCCTCATGGATCAGACCAAGAAGAATGTGCTCCGTACCGATGTAGTTGTGGTTGAGCATCCGGGCCTCTTCTTGGGCCAGGACGACCACCCGCCGCGCACGGTCGGTGAACCTCTCGAACATTCGTCACTCCTCACGAGCGGTCGGGCGGACCGGGAGTCCGGCTCCGTCGTTCCGCATGCCAGCCCCGGGACGGAGAACAGTCATGTCAATTGGAGCAGACGTTCCCCGGGCGCAGGGCGTTCACCCTCCATCCAACTACTGCTGGAGGGCGCGGTGTTCCCGATACGCCGCAAGCGAACGACGTTTATGTGGGCACAAAACACGATCGTGCGATCATGCCGATGGCCGTGACATCCCCACGAGTTCGGGACATCCGGCGACCGGTATAACCGCACGATCGCTTCTTTGGGTAGATTCCCAGCGCGAGCCACGGTCGGCCTTCGGCCGTCCGCGTCTCGCTTCGCGGCACTTAGTGAGCCGCTTCGTAGGCCTCCACGATCGAGGCGGCAATGCGACCGCGCTCGCTCACGGGGTGACTGTTCGCCTTCGCCCAGGCGCGGATCTCCGCGCTCTTCTCGCGGGTCATCGCACGAGGCGAGCCACCGCTGCCACGACGACGTCCACGTGAGGGAGCTGATTCCGCACGACGCGCGACGTTGCTGAAAGGCAGGACCGCTTCGCGGAGCTTCTTGGCGTTCGAGTCGCTGAGGTCAATCTCATATGACGTGCCGTCAAGCGCGAAGGTGACAGTCTCATTGGCCTCGCCGCCATCGAGATCGTCGATGAGAATCACCTGCGTGTGCTTGGCCATCCGGCAATCCTTTCGCAGAGCATAGTTTGATTCGTCAGCCAAACATATACCCGGTTTCCGTCGCTGACAATTCACGATTCCCAGGTGGCGTTCAGCTTCCGGTGTTGTCGGAAGACTTCTCGTCCGGTTCGTGCCTTCCCCGGAGCCCGGCGGCGTCAGAACGGAGCAACTTTACGACGCCGTAGACGACGGCGGCGCCGACTACGAGAGGTGGTATGAGAGCCGACAATACCTCTGACATTCGACCTCACTCCTTCCCTGGGAAAACAGCGGGAACCCCTGCGAAATAGGGGCTTTCGTGTCAGATGGTCCACGGAGGCGTACCTGACGATAGCGGAGCCCGGGACCGGTGGGTCGCGCGGGGTGGTCAGGTGGTCAGACGCCTTACCCGATGCATATCAATCGTACCGAGGAAAAGGGAGAGGGGCGGTCGCCGAGCGACCGCCCCTCTGTTTGGAACGCTTCTGGAGGCCTCAGACCTTGACCACCACAGTTCCGGCGACCTTGTCGTGAATCGCCTGCTGCAGCGGCTTGTCCCACAGGGGCCACAGGCCGTCGACCAGCAGGAAGACGTTGGCGACCCAGCCGAGCACCGGGATGAACGAAAGGAGCTGGGGGCCGAACATGACGCCAATGCGCTTGATCGCCGTCTCCGGGTCGATGCCGCCCTGAGCCGGGTGGCCCAGCTTAACGACCCGGATCTTCATAACCTTCTTGCCGATTGTCTGGCCGTCGCGCGAGATCTGGAAGAACTCGTACGCGGCGTAGAGCACGAAGCTGATCACGGCCTGGATCAGAAGGCCGAGGAACGAAACCGACGGGACCTGGACCTCGACACCGAAGGCGGTCTGGGTCACGGTCGTCGAGAACGCGTTGGAGATCAGGCTGCCGATAAGCAGGGTGACCACGAGGCCGAGGATTAGCCCGTCGATGATACGGGCGACCAAACGCTGCCACCACTCGGCAAGAGGAGCCGGAACACCAGGGGGAAGAGGTGCACCCTGCGGCGTGCCATAAGCAGGAGCGGCACCATAACCCTGAGGAGCTCCATAACCGCCCTGGGGCGGGTAACCACCCTGCGGGGGCTGCTGCGGGGGCGGGTAACCGCCCTGCGGCGGGTAACCCTGAGGCGGCGGGTAACCACCTTGCTGCGGCGGCGGGACGGAACCATATGGGTTCTGGCCGGGGGGCGGTTCCGGGTGCATTGGTTACCTCTCGTCACTTCTAAGTGGGGACATGTGTGTTCATGGTCCCAAGGCACGCTAGCACCTAGCGCTTACCGCTTTAGGGAGTTATTTCGGATAGAACGACCCGAACACGCTGTGTACATGAAACGGGGCCGATGGTGCGATCCATCGGCCCCGGGAGCTGTTTTCCGGATGCTCTATGTCACTACTTGACCTTGACGACGATCGTATTGGCCACCTTGTCGTGCAGCGCCTGCTGAAGAGGCTTGTCCCACAGCAGCCACAGAACGTTGATGAGCATGAACACACCCGCGACGAGGCTGACGATCGTGCCCACCACGGGAACAAGTGCCAACGCGCGGATGAACTGCGGGCCATACAGGACTCCCGCGCGCTTTCCTGCGGTCTCGACGGAAAGTCCGGGGGTCGCGAGGTTGCCGCCCACCGGAATGACGCGGATTCCCATGACGATCTTTCCGAGGGTCTGCCCGCGCGACTTCAGCATGAAGAACTCGTACGCGAACCAGGCCGTGGCGCTCACCAGCGTGATGAGGATGGTGGCGAGGACGAACCCGCTGCCCTCGGTGGCGGTCAGATTGTCGAAGTCGATCGACGGCTGGGTGACCACCAGCGCGGTGATGGCGAACGACAGGATGAAGAACACGACGCCGATGATGAGCGAGTCGACGATTCGGGCCACGAGCCGCTGCCACCACTCCGCGAGCGGAGCCGGCACGCCCGGGGGAAGGGCGTGGGCCGGGTAGCCGGGGTTGTAGGCGGGGGCGGCGTACTGCTGCTGGCCGTAGGTGCCCTGGGGCTGGCCGGGGTAGCCGGGCTGCTGCTGGTAGCCGGGGGGCTGCTGCTGGCCGTAGCCCTGCTGGGGCTGCTGCTGCCCGTAACCGGGCTGCTGACCGTAGCCCTGCTGCTGCCCGTACCCCTGCTGCGGCTGCTGACCGTAGCCCTGCGGGCCCGTCTGCTGCTGGCCGGGGTAGCCGGGCTGCTGCTGACCGTAGCCCTGCTGGGGTTGCTGACCGTAGCCCTGCTGCTGCCCGTAGCCCTGCTGAGGCTGCTGGCCGTAGCCCCCCTGCGGGCCCGTCTGCTGCTGGCCGTAGCCGGGCTGCTGCTGACCGTAGCCCGGCTGCGGCTGCGACTGCTGGGGCTGCTGGCCGTAACCGGGCTGCTGGCCGTAGCCCTGCTGGCCTTGCTGCTGGCCGTACGGCTGCTGGGGGTGGCCCTGCTGCGGCTGCTGGGGCTGCTGGCCGTAACCCTGCTGGGGCTGCTGGGCCGCGTAAGGGTCGTAGCCCTGCTGCTGGCCGTAGACGGGCTGCTGGCCGGTGCCCGCGGCGGGGTTGCGGCTCACGATCGTCATGTCGGGGTCGTAGTCCTGCGCGGGTTTGTCCTGGCCTTGGGGCCCGTCACGGTCGTCCGGACGGTATGGCGGCTGGGCGCTCACCGTGTCACCTCACTTCGAGTACGCATGCGGTACACGTGAGACACGCACGCTTGACTTAGCCAAAAGTATCGATAGCCGGATCTACAGTCACCTCCCCGGCTCGTTACGACCGCAGTCAAGCGCGCGGTTCCAAGTGCAGGATCATGCGTGTATTGCCCAAAGTGTTGGGCTTCACATGCTCAAGATCGAGGAATTCCGCGACACCTTCGTCATAGGAGGCGAGCAGTTCGGCGTACACCTCGGGAGAGACGGGGGTGCCGTTGATCTCGCGGAAACCGTGGCGTTCGAAGAACGCGACCTCGAAGGTGAGGCAGAAAACGCGGCGCACGCCGAGTTCGCGCGCGGTGGCGATGAGGGCCGCGACGATCTCGTGGCCGACGCCCATCCCCCGGGCGGCCGGGTCGACCGCGACGGTCCGGATCTCGGCCAGGTCCTCCCACAGCACGTGCAGCGCCCCGCACCCCACGACCGCGCCCTCGACCTCGGCCACCCAGAACTCCTGGACGTCTTCATAGAGGGTGACGGTGCTCTTCTTCAGCAACCGGGGACCCGACCCGGAGTAGGAGTCGACGAACCGGCGGATCGCCCGGACGTCGGGGGTACGAGCCCGGCGGACCTTGACCATGGCGAGCACCTTAACGGCCCCGCACAAATCGACGAAGCACCAGATCACACGTGACGACCGAAACCTCAGTGGTCACCTGGGTTACAGTGGGCTCATGCGTGATCTGTCCGTTATTGTTCGGTTGTCGAACTTAGACAGAAATCGCAGTTCCGGTTGAGCACGAACATGACGTGCACTACTGTCCAGGCGGCCGAGTCCTCCGCCTGAGGCGGGGAGCCGATGGGGTGAATCCGCGCAAGACCGAGCCCGTCAGCTGACCCGGCAGGCCCTCTGGAAGGAGCATGGTTGATTCGTCGAACCGTCCGCAGGGTCGTGTTCGTGGGCTCGGCGCTGGCTCTCATCAGCATCGGCGCCCCGGTGATCTCCGCCACCGCCGACCCCGAGCCCACGTTAAAAGAGCTCACCTCCGAGGTCGAGAAGCTGCACGAGGAGATCGAGTCGCTCACCGAGCAGTACAACGGTGAGAAGATCCGGCTCGAGGAGTCCAAGCGCTCGGCCGCCACGGCCAAGAAGACGCTCGACACGAGCGAGTCCGACCTCGAGACCCGCCGCAAGCGCGCGATGGTGTTCGCCACGAACGCCTACATGACGGGTGGCGCCAGCGGGATCGCGTTGATGAACGCGGCCGACCCCGACGCCTACATGGACATCGCCTCGACCACGTACGCGCTGCAGTTGCAGAGCGGCGAGGAGGTCGTCCAGCTCACCAAGGCCCGCGAGGCCGCCGAGCGGGCGCGGGCCAGCGCCAAGGCCCGCCAGGACGAGGTGAGCAAGCTCATCAAGAGTCTCGACAAGCGCGAGGGCGAGATCCGCGGCCTGATCAAGAAGACCGAGAGCCAGCTCTACGCGAAGGTCGCCGGCCAGGTCTCGGTGGCGAAGCGGCTCAGCATGCCGGTCGTCGGCGACGGCAAGGCGGCCGAGGCGGTCAGATGGGCGCTCTCCCAGCAGCTCAAGCCCTATGTGTGGGGCGCCGAAGGACCCAACTCCTTCGACTGCTCCGGCCTGATCATGGCGGCCTACGCCACGGTCGGCATCAGCATCCCCCACTACACCGGCAGCCAGTGGACGTCGGGCACGCACGTGTCACGCGAGGACATGCGACCGGGCGACCTGGTGTTCTTCTACAGCGACCTGCACCACGTGGGCCTCTACATCGGAGGGGGCTACATGGTGCACGCTCCCCGCACGGGTGACGTCGTGCGGGTCGCGGCGATCGGCAACAGGCCGTTCGCCGGAGCCGTTCGGATCGCCGACTAAATCAAACGCCGTCGGGCCGCCCATGCGACGGCCTCGATGGCGGTGGCGACGCCGATGCGGTCGCAGATGCCACGCAGCCGACGGCGAACCGTCCGGCCGCTGACATCAAGGCTCCGCCCGACGCGGTCGACGGTCACGCCCTTGGCCAGTTCGGCCAGCAGCAGCAACTCATCGTCGGTCAGGCCGACGCGCTCGGTCTCGGAAACTGACATCGTGAGCCCCTCTCCCACGACGAATGATTCTCGCCACCCCTCAGGGAAGGTAAACGGCGGGGAGAAAGGTCGTCAAGCAGGGGTATTGACGTGTCTGACCCTATGTGAACGCGCCGTAACGTAAGGCCCCCACGTTCTGTGGGGGCCTCACCTGCTGCTAAGCGAAAATCATTGGGTCGGCCGGACCAGCGGAAACAGAATTGTTTCGCGAATGTTTTTTCCTGTGAAGGCCATGATCATGCGATCGATGCCCGCACCCATGCCCCCGGTGGGGGGCATCGCGTATTCCAGCGCCTGCAGGAAGTCCTCGTCGAGCTGCATCGCCTCGGCGTCGCCGCCGGCGGCCAGGATCGACTGCTCGGTGAGGCGGCGGCGCTGCTCGATCGGGTCGACCAGCTCCGAATAGGCGGTGCCGAGCTCGGTGCCGAAGCCGATCAGGTCCCACTTCTCGGTCAGCAGCGGATTGTCGCGGTGCTGACGGGTCAGCGGCGAGGTCTCCAGCGGGTAGTCCATGACGAACGTGGGCTGGATGAGCGTGTGCTCGACGAGCGCCTCGAAGACCTCCTGCACGAGCTTGCCCTGGCCCCATTTCGGGTCCCAGTGGATCTCGCGCTGGTCGGCCAGCTTGCGCAGCGCCTCCAGCGGGGTCTCGGTGGTGATCTCCTCACCGAGGGCCTGCGAGACCGAGCCGTACAGGGTGATCCTCGGCCACTCGGCCAGGCCCAGGTCGATCTCCTGGTCGCCGTGGCGGACGACCGTGGTGTCGAGCGCGGCCACGACGGCCTTCTGGTACATGCGCTGGGTCAGGTCGGCCATGTCGTGGTAGTCGAGGTAGGTGCCGTAGGCCTCGAGCATGGTGAACTCGGGGTTGTGGGTGGAGTCGGCGCCCTCGTTGCGGAAGTTGCGGTTGATCTCGAAGACCTTCTCGATGCCGCCGACGACCAGCCGCTTGAGGTAGAGCTCGATCGCGATGCGAAGGTAGAGCTCCATGTCGTAGGCGTTGATGTGGGTCTTGAACGGCCGGGCCGCCGCGCCGCCGTGGATCGGCTGCAGCATCGGGGTCTCGACCTCGAGGTAGCCCTCTTCGTGCCAGAAGTCACGGACCGCCCGCACGGTGGCGCTGCGGATGTGGGCCATCTTGCGGGCCTCGTCGTTGACGATCAGGTCGACGTAGCGCAGCCGCACGCGGGCCTCGGGGTCGCTGAGCCCGGCGTGCTTCTCGGGCAGCGGGCGCAGGCACTTCGCGGTGATCGCCCACGAGTCGGCCATGATCGACAGCTCGCCGCGCCGGGAGGTGATGACCTCGCCGGTGATGCCGACGTGGTCGCCGAGGTCGACGTCGCGCTTCCAGGCCGCCAGCGCGTCTTCGCCGAGCCGGTCGAGCGACAGCATGATCTGGAGGTCGCCGGAGCCGTCGCGGATGGTCGCGAAGCAGAGTTTGCCGCCGATTCGGGAGAGCATGACGCGGCCGGTCACGCCGACGGTGTCGCCGGTCGCGGCGCCCGCCTCGAGGTCGGTGTATTTCTCACGGACTTCCGCGTTGGTCGCGGTCCGCGGGTAGTTCACCGGATAGGGGTCGACGCCTTCGGAGATCAGACGGTCCAGCTTTTCACGGCGGACGCGCATCTGCTCCGGAAGCTCGCTCAGCTCTTCGCTCACGGCACTACAGATTAGCGGCGTTTAAGCGGTGTTTCGGGCGTAGACCAGCCGGAGCCCGATAAGAGTCAGCCAGGGTTCGTGTACGTCGATCGTCCGCGCCTCGCTGACCACCAGCGGCGCCCCGGGTCCGGTCGCCACGACGGTCACCTCGTCGGGGTCGGCGGCCAGCTCGGCGGTCATCCGGTCGACGATGCCGTCGACCAGGCCGGCGAAGCCGTAGATGATGCCCGACTGCAGGGCCTCGACGGTGTTCTTGGCGATCACCGACCGAGGCCGGATCAGCTCGACCTTGTGGAGCTGGGCGCCCGCCTCGGCCAGCGCGTCGACGGAGATCTCCAGGCCCGGAGCGGTGACGGCGCCGATGTACTCACCCCGCGCGGAGACGGCGTCGAAGGAGGTCGCGGTGCCGAAGTCGACGACCACGCAGGGACCGCCGAACAGGCTGATCGCGGCCAGCGCGTTGACGATGCGGTCGCTGCCGACCTCTTTGGGGTTGTCCATCCTGACCGGGACGCCGGTGCGGACACCCGGCTCGACCACCACCGAGGTCACGTCGCCGTAGTAGCGGCGCGACATCTCCCGCATCTCGTTCAGCACGGAGGGCACCGTCGAGCAGATGGAGATGCCCGAGATGTCGGTGTTCTTCAGGATGGCCGACTGGGCCAGCAGGCCCTGCAGGACCACCGCGAGTTCGTCGGCGGTCCGGCGGGCGTCGGTGGCGATGCGCCAGTGCTCAATGACCTCTTCACCCTCGAACAAACCAAGCACCGTGTGGGTGTTGCTGACATCGATGGTGAGGAGCATGCCCCGATTATGCACCACGAAGATCTAGGGCAATATCGAGCGCGGGGGACGAATGGGTCAGTGCCCCGACGGCCAGGTAGTCGACTCCGGTCTCGGCCACGGCCCGTGCGCCGGCGAGGGTGAGCCCGCCGCTCGACTCGAGGCGAGCGCGCCCGGCGACCAGCTCCACGGCCTCCTTGAGCTGCGGCACCGTGAAGTTGTCGAGCAGGATCTCCTCGGCTCCCTCGGCCAGCACCGGCTCGATCTGGTCGATGCGGTCGACCTCGACCTCGATCAGGATCTCCGGGTAGGCCTTGCGGACCGCCCGGAACGCCTCCGTGACCCCGCCGGCGGCCACGACGTGGTTGTCCTTGATCAGGGCGGCGTCGTAGAGGCCGATGCGGTGGTTGACGCCGCCGCCGCAGCGGACGGCGTACTTCTCCAGCGCGCGCAGGCCCGGGTGGGTCTTCCTGGTGTCCCGGACGCGGGCGCCGGTGCCCTCGATGGCCTTGACCCACTGGGCGGTCGCGGTGGCGATACCCGACAGGTGGGTGAGCAGGTTGAGCGCGGTGCGCTCCACGGTGAGGAGTTCCCTGGTCTCGCCCTTGATGGTCATCAGGACGTCGCCGTAGGAGACCCGGTCGCCGTCCTTGGCGCGGTGTTCGACCTCCAGACCGGCGTAGCGGAACGCGGCGGCGGCCACGGCCAACCCGGCGACCACGCCGGAGCGGCGGGCCACGATGTCGCCGACGGCCTTCTGGCCGGCCGGGATCGTGGCGGCCGAAGTGACGTCTTCCCCGGTCGACAGGTCTTCGCGGAACGCGGTCTCGATCAGTGTGTGGATCTCCGCCGGGTCGAGCCCGGCGGCCAGCAGGTCGGCGTCGGCGCTGACGTGCGGTGCGTGCTCCATGACGAGTTCGCCCTTCTCGGTGAGCGTGATGTCGAGGTGGCCGAGCCACGTGTCGTCGCGGCGGTCGGGGAAGTCCTCCCGCCAGTGGGAGCCCCGGGTCTCCTGCCGGACCGCCGCGGCCCGTGTCAGGGCCGAGGCGACGGTGTGCAGGTTGGTCGCCTCCCACGCCTCCAGGCAGGGCTCGACCGTGACAGGGGTCCATGTGGCGTCGTTCAGCGCCTTGGCGACCCCGGCCAGGCTCTCCCTGCTGCGCAGTACCCCGGCGCCCCGGCTCATGAACGCCTGGACGCGGGGACGGGTGCGGGGGTCGACGAGTTCGCTCGGTTCCGCGGGGACGGCCTCCCCCGGAACCGCGCGAGGGGTGATCAGGTCGGAGGCGATGCGTTCGGCGTACACGAGACCTTCGAGCAGGGAGTTGGACGCCAGGCGGTTGGCCCCGTGCACGCCGGTGCAGGCGGTCTCGCCGCAGGCGTAGAGGCCCGGCACGCTGGTCCGCCCGAACAGGTCGGTCCGCACTCCGCCGCTGGCGTAGTGGGCGGCCGGGGCGACCGGGATCGGCTCGGTCACCGGGTCGATGCCGTGCTCCCGGCAGACCGCGAGGATCGTGGGGAACCGGGCCTGCCACTTCTCCTCGCCGAAGGCCCGCGCGTCGAGGTAGACGTGGTCGTCGCCGGTCTCGGCCATCCGCCGCATGATCGCCTTGGCCACGACGTCGCGGGGGGCCAGGTCCTTGAGTTCGTGGACGCCGGCCATGAACCGTTCACCCTTGGCGTCGATCAGGAAGGCGCCCTCGCCCCTGACCGCCTCGGAGACCAGGGGCTGCTGCCCGGTCGAGCCCTCTCCGAGCCACAGGACCGTCGGGTGGAACTGCACGAACTCCAGGTCGCGGACCACCGCACCGGCGCGCAGCGCCAGCGCCACCCCGTCGCCGGTGGAGACCAGGGGGTTGGTCGTGGAGGCGTACACCTGGCCCATGCCGCCGCTGGCCAGGACCACCGCCGCGGCGCGAACCGCTCCCACGCCGTCACGGGCGCCCTCGCCCATCACGTGGAGGGTGATACCGCAGGCCCGGCCCTGGGCGTCGGTGAGCAGGTCGAGGACGAGGGCGTGCTCGATGATCTCGATGCGCGGCTCGTGGGTGGCCGCCTCGATCAGGGCCCGCTGGACCTCGGCCCCGGTGGCGTCGCCGCCCGCGTGCACGATCCGGTTACGCCGGTGGCCGCCCTCGCGGGTCAGCTGCAGTTCGCCGCGCGCGTCGCGGTCGAAGCGGGCGCCGTGCTCCATCAGGCGCTTGAGCGCGTCGGGGCCCTCGGTGACCAGGACCCGCACGGCCTCCTCGTCGCAGAGCCCGGCGCCGGCCAGCAGGGTGTCGCTCAGGTGCTCGTCAGGGGTGTCGCCAGGGGCCAGCACGGCGGCGATGCCGCCCTGGGCCCACTGGGTCGACCCGGCCGACAGCACGTCTTTGGTGACGACCAGCACACGGCCGGCGGTGGTGAGCTCGGTGTAGCGCAACGCCAGGGTCAGACCCGCGATCCCGGAGCCGACCACGACCACGTCGGCGGACGTCGTCCAGCCGGGAGGTGGCGCGGTCAGTCTGCGGGGGAGGGTGGTGTCGGTCATCGCGAGCCCCTTTCGTCAATATGACGATAACGCCCGCGACGACGGGGCTCATCCCCGGGTGGCTACTTCGTCGCCCCTTTCGAGGTCCGAAAGCAGGGCCGCGGCCGGATCCGACCCGAGATCGACGATCCGGTTGTCGCGGTCGACGTGGACGACCTTCGGCCGGAAGGTGCGCGCCTCGGCGTCGGTGAGCTGGCCGTACGCGATGACGATCACCAGATCCCCCGGCGAGACCAGGCGGGCGGCGGCCCCGTTGATGCCGATGATCCCCGAGCCCCGGGGGCCCGGAATGGTGTACGTCACAAGCCGCGCCCCGTTGTCGATGTCGACCACGTGGACCTGCTCACCCGGCAGCAGGCCGGCCGCGTCCAGCAGGTCTTCGTCGACCGTCAGCGAACCCACGTAGTGGAGGTCGGCCTGGGTCACGGTGGCCCGGTGGATCTTGCTGGTGAGCATGGTCCTGAGCATCGGGGTCCTCTCAGACGATGAGTACAACGTTGTCGATCAGCCGGGTCGTCCCGACCTTGGCCGCCACCGCGAGGACCGCCTCCCCCCGGTGACCTGGGGGGACCTCGTCGAACGTGGCGGGATCGGCCAATGTCAGGTAGTCGAGCAGCAGCGGGGGCTTGAGCCGGGCGGCCTCTTCGAGCACCGCCTTCGCCGATTCCTTGGCCTTGTGGGGGTTCCTGGCAGCGGCGTTGAGTGCCTTCGACAGGTAGAGCGCGGTCACCCGGTCGTCTGCCGACAGGTAGCGGTTGCGGCTCGACAGGGCCAGGCCGTCGGGCTCCCGCACGGTCTGACCCGCCACGATCTTCACGGGGACGTCGAGGTCGGCGGTCATCCGGCGGATCAGGGCGAGCTGCTGGGCGTCCTTCTGGCCGAACACGGCCACGTCGGGCCGGGTCAGGTTGAACAGCTTCAGCACCACCGTAAGCACCCCGTCGAAGTGCCCCGGCCGGAACGCGCCCTCGGCGACCGTGCCCATCGCCCCGGCCGACACCGAGACCTGCCGGTCGGGCAGGTACATGTCTTCCACGGCGGGCGCGAACACGACGCTCACGCCCTCTTCGCCGCACACCTCCAAATCGCTGTCGAACGTCCGGGGATAGCGGCCGAAGTCCTCGTTCGGCCCGAACTGGAGCGGGTTGACGAAGATGCTGACGATCACGTGGTCGGCCTGCTCGTGGGCCAGCCGGATCAGCGACCGGTGACCCTCGTGCAGCGCGCCCATCGTGGGCACCAGCGCGTAGGAGCCGGGCCTCCTGGCGCCCGCGAGCTCGGCGCGGTTCCCGGCGACCGTCAGGTCCATATGTTGCCTCCCAGCGCGTCGAGGAGCCGTTCGGCCGCCTCCGGCTTCAACAGGCCTGCCGCCAGCGCCCTGTCGGCGGTCAGCCGGGCCAGCGCGATGTACGCGTCGGCCGCCTCCGGCGCCGCCAGGATCAGGGCGTCGACGTGTTTGCGCACCGTCTCCGCGTCTCCCCGGACGACCGGCCCGGTCAGCCCGTTGATGCCCAGCCGCAGCACGTTGTCGAGCGCGGCCCCCAGCAGCGGCCCCAGCATCCGGCCGGGGTGCTCGACGCCGATGCGTGACAGCAGGTCCTGCGACTCGGCGATGAGGGTGACCATGTGGTTGGCCGCCCCCGCGACGGCCGCGTGGTAGAGCGGCCGGTCGCGGTCGTTGATCCAGACCGGCTCACCGCCCATCTCGATCACCAGCGCCTCGGCCACCGGCCGCAACTGATCGGACGCCGTCACTCCGAAGGTCGCGCCGTTGAGCCGCCCGAAGTCGTCGCCGCGTCCGGTGAAGGTCATCACCGGGTGGAGCGCCAGCGGCAGCGCGCCCAGGTCGGTCGCGGGCTGCAGCACCCCCAGTCCGTAGGCGCCGCTGGCGTGCACCAGCAGCTTGCCCCGCAGGTCGGCGCCGGTGGCGGCGAGCCCGGACACCAGACCGGGCAGCACGTCGTCGGGCACCGTCAGCAGGATCAGTTCGGCCCTGCGCATGACCTCGTCGGGTCTGCTCAGATCGATGCCCAGCAGGTCGTTGGCGCGCCGCTGGGACGCGTCGGAAACGCCGCTGGCAGCCACCACATGGTGTCCCGCCTGGGCCAAAGCGGCACCGAGAACGGAACCCACCCGTCCGGCTCCGAGCACCCCAACGGTGAGTCGCGCGGGGCGATCGCTTGTGTCCATGCCGTCCTCCCGACCGCCAGAGTAACGGCGGTCACGGACTGGGAACCGTTAGGGGCTCGTCCTTGATCAAGGGTGTCCACATCCGGACACCGGTAAGGTCGGGCGGATGTGGGTTTCGTGGCGGGAGGCGACCCGCCGGGCGCTCTACGAAGATGGCGGGTTCTACCGCGAAGAGCGCCCTTCTGCGCATTTCCGCACGTCCGTGCATGCCTCCCCACTTTTCGCCGAGGCAATCGCCCGCCTGCTGGCCCGGGTCGACGTCGCCCTGGGCCACCCCCCGCGACTCGATTTCGTCGACATGGGCGCGGGTGACGGGCTGCTGGCGGCGGGGGTGCTGGCGGCGTTCGGGGGGACCAGACTCCGGGTGGTCGCGGTCGACCTGGCGCCCCGGCCCGACGGGCTGCCCTCGGCGATCGAGTGGGCCGAGGAACCTCCCGAGGAGATCACCGGCCTGATCGTGGCCAACGAGTGGCTCGACAACGTGCCGCTCGACGTGGTCGAGCAGGCCGACGACGGCCCCCGCCTGGTCCTGGTCGACCCGGAGACCGGCGCGGAGACGCTGGGACCCCCGCTCACCGATCCCGCCGACCTCGCCTGGCTCGCCGCCTGGTGGCCGCTCCCCCGCACCGGGTCGCGCGCCGAAATCGGCCGTCCGCGCGACGAGGCGTGGTCTCAGTTGCTTGTACGGCTCACGCGGGGCACCTGTGTCGCCATCGACTACGCCCACACCGCGGCGGACCGCCCGGAGCTCGGCACCCTGACCGGCTACCGGAACGGCCACGCGGTGGCCCCCGTCCCCGACGGAACCCGCGACATCACCGCCCACGTCGCCCTCGACGCCTGCGCCCGGGGCGAAGGCCTGCTCACCACCCAGCGCGAGGCCCTGCGCGACCTGGGCGTCACGGGCGCCCGCCCGCCTCTCGGACTGGCCTCCTCGGACCCACGCGGCTACCTGCGCGCCCTGGCCCGCGCGTCGGCCGAAGCCGAGCTCATCGACCCCGGGGGGCTGGGAGGTTTCGGCTGGTTGCAACAGGTACGGTAAAGGGCGTGGAGATCGAACAGACCGCCTTGCCAGGAATCGGCCTCAAACACGAGTTCACGACCCATACGGGCCGTCGCATCGGCATCGTGTCCCACCGTTCCGGCAGACGCGATCTGATCATCTACGACCGCGACGATCCTGATCGGGCATGTGAGAGCGTCCAGCTCACCGACGAGGAGGCCGACGCCCTCGTCGAGCTCCTCGGCGCCCCCCGCATCGTCCAGCGCCTCAACGCTCTCCACCGCGAGGTCGAAGGCCTGGTCAGCGTGCAGATCCCGGTGACCCCCAGCTCGCCCTACGAGGGCCGCACGCTCGGGGACGCCCGCATCCGCACCCGCACCGGCGCCTCCGTGGTGGCCGTGGTGCGCGGTGGACAGGTGCACGCCAGCCCGACCCCTGATTTCGAATTCCGGGTCGGAGACGTGGTCGTGGTGGTCGGCGACGCCGAGAACACCGGGGCCGTGGCCGACATCCTGGCTGACGGGTAGGTCGCCGGGTGCACCACACCGCAATATTGTTCCTCGAGCTCGGCGGGGTCGTCCTCGCGCTCGGAATCCTCGGCGCTCTCGCCCTCCGCGTCGGCATCTCGCCGATTCCCCTCTATCTGGTAGCCGGCCTGGCCTTCGGGACCGGCGGCATCCTTCCCCTCGCGACCAGCGAAGAGTTCATCGCCACCGGCGCCGAACTCGGCGTGATCCTCCTGCTGCTCACATTGGGCCTGGAATACAACGCCGACGAGCTCATGACCAGCCTCAAGAGCAACGCGCCCAGCGGTCTGGTCGACCTGGTCCTGAACGCGGCTCCCGGTGCGATCGCCGCGCTGTTGCTGGGCTGGGGTCCGGTGGCGGCGGTCGCGATGGCCGGCGTGACCTATGCGACCTCGTCCGGCATCACCGCGAAGGTCCTGTCCGACCTGGGCTGGATCGGTAACCGCGAGACACCGGTCGTGCTGTCGCTGCTGGTCTTCGAAGACCTGACGATGGCGCTCTATCTGCCGATCCTGACGGCGCTGCTGGCCGGGGTCTCCCTGCTGAGCGGCGCGATCACCGTGGCGATCGCGCTGGCGACGGTCACCGTGGTCCTGGTGATCGCGTTGAAGTTCGGCAAGTGGATCGAGAAGTTCGTCTCCAGCCCCAACTCCGAGGTGCTGCTGCTCAAGGTCATCGGCCTGGCCATGCTGGTGGCCGGCCTCGCCCAGCAGCTCCAGGTGTCCGCGGCGGTCGGCGCCTTCCTGGTGGGCATCGCGTTGTCGGGTGAACTGGCCCACGACGCACGCGCGCTGCTGATGCCGATCAGAGACCTCTTCGCGGCGGTCTTCTTCGTCTTCTTCGGCCTGCAGACCGACCCGTCCAAGATCCTGCCGGTGCTGTGGCTGGCCGCGATCCTGGCGATCGTCAGCATGATCACCAAGCTCCTCACCGGCGCCTACGCCGCCCGCCGGGCGGGCATCGGCCGAGCGGGCCGGGTCCGCGCCGGCATCGCCCTCATCCCCCGAGGCGAGTTCAACATCGTCATCGCCGGGTTGGCCGTGGCCGCCGGAGCCCACCCCGATCTGGGACCGCTGGCAGCCGCATACGTGCTGATCCTGGCGGCTTTCGGTCCCTTGGCGGCCCGACTGACGGCGCCCCTGGTCGCGGCGCTGACGAAGGCCACGCCCGCCCCGCACTGAGCGAAACGACTCCCTTTATCCACAGCCTGTGGATAAAGGGAGTCGTCGGACACAGAGCCAGGAGCGGCTGCGGAGCGCCGGATACGGCGGGTGCCGGAAGCGGCGGCCGGTGCCAGGGCGGGCGGAGCCGTAACGGATATTTCAGGCCGTGGAGACCCGCAGCTCCGTGAGGCCCCGGATCACGTACCCGGGCTTCCACGTCGGTTCCTCGACCAGGTCGAGGCCCCGGTCGAGGAGCGCGCCGAACGACTCGATGAGCTCGATGCGGGCCAGTGGCGCGCCCAGGCAGAAGTGGATGCCCGCTCCGAACGAGATGTGTGGATTGTCGGCGCGTCCGGCGTCGAAGCGGTCGGGCTCGGGGAACACCGACGGGTCGCGGTTCGCGGAGCCGAACAGCAGGGCCACCTCGGCGCCGCGCGGGATCGCGATACCGCCGACCTCGATGTCCTCCAGGACCCACCGCTCGAACATCTGCAGCGGCGTGTCCCAGCGCATCATCTCCTCGACCGCCGTCGGCAGCAGCGACCGGTCCTCGCGGAGCCGCTGGAGCTCGGCGGGGTTGCGGAACAGCGACCACCAGCCGTTGCCGGTCACGTTGACCGTCGCCTCGTGCCCGGCGTTGAGCAGCAGCACGCAGGTGCCGATCAGCTCGTCCTCGGTGAGCCCGACCTGGGTCAGCGCGCTGATCAGGTCGTCACCCGGGTTCTCGGCCCGGACGCGGGAGAGGTCCCGCAGGTAGGCCGCGAACTCCTCGGCCGCCCGCGCGGCGGTGTGCTGGGCTTCGAGGGACGGGTTGAGCTCGTACATGCCGCAGATGTCGGCCGACCACGGCCGCAGATGGGGCCGGTCCTGCTCGGGCACGCCGAGCATCTCGGCGATCACCGTCACCGGCAGCGGCTCGGCGACCTCGGCGATCAGGTCGCCGCCGCCCTTGGCCGCCAGCGCGTCGGCGAGCTCGGTGGCCATCGTCTTGATCCGGGGCCGCAGCGACTCGACCATGCGCGGCGTGAACGCCTTGGACACCAGCCGCCGCAGCCGCGTGTGGATGGGCGGCTCCACGTCCAGCATTCCGGCCCGGACCACCCGCCAGAACGGCTCCTGAAATTCCGGTTCCGGTACGTGGCCGAAAACGACATGGTCTTCGAGGTGGAGGTAGGACCTCCCGAGGCGCCGATCCCTGAGCAGGGCGTTGACGTCCTCATAGCGCGGGATCAGATATTGATCCGTCTTGTCGAAGTAGGAAACGGGCCCGACGGCACGCAAATCGGCGTAGACACCGTAGGGATGGGCGACAAAATCCGGGTTCCAAGGGTCAAACCGCACATTTCTCATGCTATTACGATGACTCCATGAGCGAGATCGTGGTCGGCATGGGCGCGGGCGCCAAGGAACTCGCGACCGAGGACATGATCCTCAACATCGGCCCGCAACACCCGTCGACCCATGGCGTGCTCCGCCTTCGCCTGACCCTGGACGGCGAACGCATCGGCACGGCCGAACCGATCATCGGCTACATGCACCGGGGCGCCGAGAAGCTCTTCGAGGTCCGCGACTACCGCCAGATCATCGTCCTGGCCAACCGCCACGACTGGCTGTCGGCCTTCGCCAACGAACTGGGCGTGGTCATCGCGGTCGAGCGCATGCTCGGCATGGAGGTCCCCGTCCGGGCCGTCTGGACCAGGACCCTGCTCGCCGAGTTGAACCGCGTCCTGAACCATCTGATGTTCCTCGGCAGCTACCCCCTCGAACTGGGCGCCATCACCCCGCTCTTCTACGCCTTCCGCGAGCGCGAGACCATCCAGGCCGTCATGGAGGAGATCTCCGGCGGCCGGATGCACTACATGTTCAACCGCGTGGGGGGCCTGAAAGAGGAGATCCCCGAGGGCTGGATGTCCCGCACCCGGCAGGCCGTCGCCGACGTGCGCCGCCGCCTGCCCGACATCGAGAACCTGATCTCCGGCAACGAGATCTTCCTGGCCCGCACCAAGGGCGTCGGCGTCCTGACCCCCGAGACGATCCGCCAATATGGCGTCAGCGGCCCCATCGCCCGCGCCTCCGGCGTCGACTGGGACCTGCGCCGCGACGACCCCTACCTGGCCTACGGCGAGCTCCCGGTCAAGGTGATCACCCGCGACGCCGGCGACTGCCACGCCCGTTTCGAGGTCCTGATGGACCAGGTCAAGGTCTCCCTCGACCTCGCCGACGCCTGCCTCGACAGACTGGCCGACCTGCCGCCGGGCCCGATCAACCAGCGCCTGCCGAAGATCCTCAAGGTCCCCGAGGGCCACACCTACGCCTGGACCGAGGGCCCGCTGGGCATCAATGGCTACTACCTGGTCAGCCGGGGCGAAAAGACCCCGTGGCGCCTGAAACTGAGAAGCGCCAGCTTCAACAACATCCAGGTGCTGCGCGAAATGCTCCCCGGCCACCTGGTGGCCGACATGGTCGCCATCCTCGGCTCGATGTTCTTCGTCGTCGGCGACATCGACAAATAACGAAATTTCGGTACGTGGGACCTGAGGTCAAGCCGGGCGCCGCCACCGCACACGGCCGACGACACGTCAGTCTCCGGGGCCGCTCGCCCGAGGGGCGGCCGATGGGGCACTGACGAAACGGGATCCGCCCCATGGGCAACGGTCAGGCCGACCACTGATTCGGCTTGTTCTTGTCTTCGGGAACCCGGCAGCAGTATTCGAGATAGAGCGCCGCGCACACCAGCAGGACGGCCGAGACCAGCGATCCAGCCGCCACGAGCGCGTCCTGCCGGGGGCCGGGGATGTCGAACATCCCCAGGGTGTGGATGAAGAACCCGGCGAACACCCCCGCGAGCCCCGCCGCCGCCGTGGCCGTGGCCTTGGCCAGCGCCGCCAGCCGCGCCACCACCAGCGGCTCAGGGGGCGTGGTGCCCTCTTTCCGGTTGATCCGCGCCCGCGTCATCCATCCCGTGTACGCCTCACCGATCGCCAGCAGCACGAACGTCGGGATGGCCGTCCACGGCACCTGCGGCAGGCCCGAATAGGCCCCCTGCAGGAACCCCCAGGTCACCACGGCGAACACGACCACGACGCCGACGAGCACACCGGGGTTGCTGGGCTTCACGACAGGCTCCTAAAGCGGGGGTTCCAGCGACAGGTCGGCCCGGAGGCGCACGCCGCTCTGATCGACACCGGCCAGCAGCGCCGCCACCGAGCCCCGGCCCGGCAGCACCGCCGCGGGGTCGGCCTGGGACCACGGCACCAGCACGAAGGCCCGTTCGTGCGCGCGAGGGTGCGGCAGGATCAGCTCGGGGTCATCGGACATCAGGTTATCGACCATGATGATGTCGACGTCGAGTGTGCGCGGCCCCCAGTGCTCCTTGCGCACCCGCCCGAAGGCGTCTTCGATCCCGTTGGCCCGATCGAGCAGGGTCCGGGGGTCGAGCGAGGTCTCCGCGATCACCACGGCGTTCAGGTAGGCGCCCTGCGAAGGCCCGCCGACCGGATCGGTCTCGTAGACCGGCGACAGCGCCACGAACGCCATCCCGGGCGCGTCGAAGAGCGCGTCGAGGCCGCTCTGCAGATAGTCCATCCGCTGCCCGAGGTTGGAGCCCAGCGAGAACACAGCCCTCACCGCGACCTCCTGACCGTCACCACCACGTCGTCGAACGGCAGCGGGATCGGCGCCGCGGGCTTGTGCACAGCCAGCTCCACGCTCTCCACCCGCTCATGCCGCAGACAGACGCCCGCCAGCCGCTCGGCCAGCGTCTCGATCAGATTGACCGGCTCCCCCTCGACCACGGCCACCAGCTCAAGCGCCAGCGCCCCGTAGTCGACGGTCTTGGTCAGATCGTCGACGGCCGCCGCCGGGCCCACGTCGAAGAACAGCGTCGCGTCGACGACGAACTCCTGCCCCAGCTCACGCTCGGCGGGCAGGCACCCATGCCGCCCCCGCGCCCGAAGCCCTTTCAAGCTCACCGAATCGAGACCCACGACACCTCCCCGCCCATCTCGTCCACCACAGAAGCCCAATCCCCGGAATCACAACGCTTCTCTGCCCGAGATCACTTTCTACAGGCAACCGATTCCGAGAACCACAACGCCCCCTGCCCGAACACCCATTCCACCGAACAGCCTCACAACTACCAAAACCCAGAACCCGCCCATGGCTCCGACCGCCGCCCTGAACCCGGCACCACCCTGCGACGCGGGAACACCACGCTCAAGGCCCGAACCCCGACGCCACAAGCCATCGCAGGGCCAACGACGACACCCAACGGCGACGCCGGCAACACCACGCTCAAGGCCCCGAACTCCGACGCCACAGGCCATCGCAGGCCAACCGCCACGCACCGCCCGACCCCAATGCCCGACCTCACGGCGACGCGGGCCATGACACGTTCGAAACCCCGAGCCTCAGGGATGCGGAAAAGCCCCGCCGCGCCGTCGGCGGTGCCGCAGGTTACGAGGCTTCCTCTGCTTCCTCGTCATCGTCGTCGGTCTGCAGGACCGGGGAGCCGTGGTGGTGCCACAGGCGCCAGCCGCCGGCCGTCTTCACGAAGGTGTTGGTCGCCACCACCCGGCCGGCCGCGAAGCCCGTGTCGCCCGTGTCTTCGGCGTCGGCCGCCGTCAGGATGTTCTCGGCGCAGGTCAGCACCGCGACACTCCCTAACACCGTCGTCTGTACGTCGGTCAGCACAAACTGGATGTAGGGCGTGTTGGCCATGATGAGCGCCCACGACCGCAGCACCTCGCTACGCCCAGAAAGCAGCGGCCACCCGGGGTGGACGCACATCGCGACCAGATGGTCGGGCACGTCCTCCACCCAGATCTCCGACATCCGATCCAGGTCGGCGCTTTCGATCGCGGCGTAAAAGGCCTGGTTGAGGTCTTCAACCTCTTTCATCAGCTGCCCTCCACGCCGCGGCAACCCGCACGGCGTCGGCGTTGGGTCGGACGTCGTGGACTCTTACACACCAGGCGCCGTCACGGGCGGCGAGCGCGGTGACCGCGAGGGTCGCGTCGTCGTTGTCGGCGAACGGACGCGGCTCGCCGTTGGCCCCGGCCAGCAGACGGCCGAGGAAGCGTTTGCGGGACGCCCCGATGATCAGGGGACGGCCCAGCTCGCCGAGCCGGCCGAGACCGGCCAGCAGCGCCCAGTTGTGCTCGGCCTGTTTGGAGAACCCCAGGCCGGGGTCGAGGATCAGCTGATCCTCGCGGACGCCTTCGGCGAGCACCGAGTCGACGCGTTTGCGCAGCTCTTCGCTCACCTCGGTGACCACGTCGGTGTAGATCGCCCGGTTCTCCATGTCTCGGCTGTGGCCGCGCCAGTGCATCAGCACGTAGGCGACGCCGGAGGCGGCCACCACCCGGGCCATCGCGGGATCGGCCAGACCACCGCTCACGTCGTTGACGAGTTTCGCCCCGGCGGCCACGGCCATCTCGGCGACCTCGGCGCGCATCGTGTCGACGCTGACGACGACGCCCTCGGCGGACAGCCCCCTGATCACCGGCTCGACCCGGTGAAGCTCTTCTTCCAGGGAGACCCGCGCCGCCCCCGGACGGGTCGACTCACCGCCCACGTCGACGATGTCGGCGCCCTGTTCGACCAGGGCGAGGCCGTGGGCGACGGCGGTGTCGGGGTTGAACCACCGGCCGCCGTCGGAGAACGAGTCGGGAGTCACGTTGACCACACCCATGACGAGGCAGCGCCCGGTGTCGGGCAGCCCCGGCACGGTGAACGCGCTCATCAACGGCTCCTCAGTGGTCGATCGGGATCAAGCCTAGGCGTTCGGGCATCACGATCAGCCGCCCGGGGGCCACCTGTGGATAACGATCGAATTTAACGGCCGATGATCAGCGACATCGCCTCGGCGCGGGTCTTGTCGTCTTCGCGGAAGATGCCGCGGACCGCCGAGGTGATCGTCTTGGCGCCCGGTTTGCGGACGCCGCGCATGGTCATGCACATGTGCTCGCACTCGATCACGACGATCGCGCCACGGGGCTTCAGGACGTCCATCAGGGCGTCGGCGACCTGAGAGGTCAGCCGCTCCTGGACCTGGGGCCTGCGGGCGTAGACGTCGGCCAGGCGGGCCAGCTTGGACAGGCCCGTCACCTGGCCCTGCGCGTTGGGGATGTAGCCGATGTGGGCCACCCCGTGGAAGGGGACCAGGTGGTGTTCGCACGTGGAGTAGATCTCGATGTCGCGGACCAGGACCATCTCGTCGTGGTCGGCGTCGAACACCGTCGTCAGTACGTCTTCCGGGTGCTGCCCGAGCCCCGCGAACTGCTCCGCGTAGGCCCGGGCGACACGTGCCGGGGTCTCGACCAGGCCTTGACGCTCCGGATCTTCGCCGATCGCGATCAGAATCTCGCGTACGGCCGCTTCGATCCGGGCGTTGTCGACCTGGAGAGGCTTGCCAACCACTTTTCTTACGCCTCGTCCTTTTGGGGAGCGGGCTGCGCGACAGCGGACCCGTTGCCGGTGGCGATCGCGGGGGTGCCGTGACCGTTGGCCGCGGCGACCTCCTTGGGCGTGGTCACCGGAGGACGGTCGGAGGGCAGTCGCTTGCCGTAACCGGCGTAGGACGGCCGCTTCTCCCTGACCACGATCGAGCTGAAGACCCGCATGACCTGGTCGCGGGAGAGGGTCTCCTTCTCCATGAGCTCCAGGACCAGGTTGTCGAGCACCTCGCGGTATTCGACGAGGATCTCCCAAGCCTGGTCGTGGGCCGACTCGATGAGGCGGCGGACCTCGTCGTCGATCGACGAGGCGATCTGCTCGGAGTAGTCGCGCTCGTGGCCCATCTCGCGGCCGAGGAAGACCTCGCCGGTGCCGGAGCCGAACTTGCGCGCGCCGAGCTTCTCGCTCATGCCGTATTCGGTGACCATGCGGCGGGCGATGGTGGTCGCCTTCTCGATGTCGTTGGACGCGCCGGTCGTGGGCTCGTGGAAGACGAGCTCCTCGGCCGTGCGACCGCCCAGCAGCATCGCGAGCTGGTCGTTCATCTCCGAACGGGTGGCCAGGAACTTGTCTTCCATCGGCAGCGTCATCGTGTAACCGAGGGCGCGGCCGCGCGACAGGATCGTGATCTTGTGGACCGGGTCGGAGTTGGGCAGCGCGTGGGCCACCAGGGCGTGTCCGCCCTCGTGGTACGCGATGATCTTCTTCTCCTGGTCGGACATGATCCGCGACTTGCGCTCGGGACCCGCCATCACCCGGTCGATCGACTCCTCGAGGATGTCCATCGTGATGAGCTTCTTGTCCTGGCGGGCGGTCAGCAGCGCCGCCTCGTTGAGGACGTTGGCCAGGTCGGCACCGGTGAAGCCGGGGGTCCGGCGGGCGATGACGTCGAGGTCGACGTCTTCGGTGAACGGCTTGCCTCGGCCGTGGACCTTGAGGATGCCCTTGCGGCCCTCGAGGTCGGGACGGTCGACGGTGACCTGCCGGTCGAACCGGCCGGGACGCAGCAGCGCGGGGTCGAGGATGTCGGGCCGGTTCGTCGCGGCGATGAGGATCACGCCGCCCTTGACGTCGAAGCCGTCCATCTCGACGAGGAGCTGATTCAGGGTCTGCTCGCGCTCGTCGTGACCACCGCCGAGGCCTGCGCCGCGGTGACGGCCGACGGCGTCGATCTCGTCGATGAAGATGATGGCGGGGGCGTTGGCCTTGGCCTGTTCGAACAGGTCACGGACCCGGCTCGCGCCGACACCCACGAACATCTCGACGAAGTCGGAACCGGAGATCGAGTAGAACGGCACGCCGGCCTCACCGGCGACGGCCCTGGCGAGCAGGGTCTTACCGGTTCCCGGTGGACCGTAGAGCAGCACGCCCTTGGGGATCTTGGCGCCGATGGCCTGGAACTTGGCGGGCGCCTGCAAGAACTCCTTGATCTCCTGGAGTTCCTCGATCGCCTCGTCGGCTCCGGCCACGTCGGCGAAGGTGGTCTTCGGCGTGTCCTTCGTGATGAGTTTGGCCTTCGACTTCCCGAAGTTCATCACCCGGGAGCCGCCGCCCTGCATCTGGTTCAGGAAGAACAAGAAGAACAGCACGATCAGAATGATCGGCAGGAAGCTCAACAGCAGGGTGACGAAGAAGTTCTCCTTGGGAACCTCGACCGTCCACCCGTTCTTCGGATTTGCCTTCGCCAGCGCGTCGGTGAACTGGACGCCCTGACCGGTCACCCAGGAAGACTGGATGCGGTCGGTCGACTTGGAGCCGACGTTGATGGGCTTGGCCAGCGTCACCTGGGCGAGCTGGTCCTTGTCAATTACCTTGGCGCTCACCACATTGCCGCTGTTGATCTGCTGGAGCACCGTGGAGGTGTCGGCGCTGGTGTAGTTCCCACCAGTGTTCATCAACGTCGTGACGAGCAGCAGAAGCACGACGATGCCCAGGATCCACAGCAGTGGCCCACGTGTAAATCGCTTGAGATCCATCCGATGCGGAACCCCGGCGGGCCCGTCCCTTCCTGACCAAGGCCTGGCCCCCTTTGGGTAAAGGGGGTCGCGGCACCCTTTGCCGCTTCTACTGATCCCAGGGCCGCCCCCGGGTTATCAGAAGGTACACCGAGCCGCCGGTGAGGGTCACCGCACGGCAGGCTCGGGCATTGCTCATCCAACGTACGTCAGGGACAGACGTGTTCCCCTCGCGGAGAGCAAATATCAAGCCCCCCGAGGGGTCACTTCGCTCAGGGCTTATTCGCCGCCATAGACATGTGGCGCGAGAGTGCCGATGAATGGGAGGTTCCGATAGCGCTCGGCATAGTCGAGCCCATAGCCGATGACGAACTCGTTGGGGATGTCGAAACCGACGTACTTGACCTCGAGGGGGACCTTCACCGCGTCGGGCTTGCGCAGCAGGGTGCAGATCTCGACGGAGGCCGGGTTGCGCGACTGCAGGTTGTTGAGCAGCCACGACAGGGTGAGGCCCGAGTCGATGATGTCTTCCACGACCAGCACGTGGCGGCCGGCGATGTCGGTGTCGAGGTCTTTCAGCACGCGGACCACACCCGACGACTTGGTGCCGGCGCCGTAGGAGGACACCGCCATCCAGTCCATCTGGATGGGCGCGTGCAGCGCGCGGGCGAGGTCGGCCATCATCATGACGGCCCCCTTCAGCACCCCGACGATCAGCAGCTCGTGGCCCGCGTAGTCGGCGTCGATCTGCCCGGCGAGCTCCTTGACCTTGGCCTGAAGCTCTTCCTCGGAGATGAGGACCTTGGACAGGTCTGTGCCCATGTCGGCTGCGTCCACCTGCGAATTCCTTACGAGAGGGAGCTGGTGAACATCAGCCTGCCATATCGCCGCACCACACCCACCCCTCCGGGTAGGTCCACTCCCTTCTGCCCCGTCCAGCTGGTCACGAGCCGCTCGGCCTCCTCGATGTGGACGGCCGCCAGGGCCGAGGGAGGCGACCCGGCGGCGACGGCGGCCCGGTGGATCACGCGGCGCCGCACCGCCGCCGGCAGCTCCGCCAGGGTGGCGGTCACCAGCCCGGTGCCCAGGTCTCTGGCCTCGGCGTAGACCCGGTCGGCCCAGTCGTCGAGGGCGTCGGCGTCGTCGCGGCAGAGCCGGGCGGTGCGGGCCAGCGCGTCGGCGATGCCGGGACCCAGCTCGGCTTCCAGTGCGGGCAGCAAGGTTTGCCGTACTTTGACCCGGGTGAACCGGGGGTCGTCGTTGTGGGGGTCGTGCCACGGGCTCAGGCCGAGTGCCTCGCAGGCCTCTTCTGTTCGTGTACGGCTGACGCCCAGCAGTGGCCGCCGGTAGACGCCGGAGACCTCGGCCATCCCCGAGAGGGAACGCGAGCCGCTGCCCCTGGCCAGCCGCAGCAGGACCGTCTCGGCCTGGTCGTCGCGGGTGTGGCCGAGCAGGATCACCGCGTTCAGTCTCGAAGAAGTCGAGTCGAGCGCCGCGTAGCGGGCGATGCGGGCCGCCGCCTCGGGCCCCCCGAGGGTGCCGACCTCGACCGTCACCGCCTCGGCGACGTCGAGGCCCAGGGTGGGCGAGAGCCGTACGAGATCATCGGCTCTCGCCCGGGAACCGGGCTGCAGGTCGTGGTCGACGGTGACCAGCCCGGCGCGGAGGCCGAGTCGCGGCGCGACGAAGCCGAGGCAGGCGGCCAGCGCCAGGGAGTCGGCGCCGCCGCTGCAGGCGGCGAGCACCAACCGGCCCTTCTCCAGTGAGGCGAGTGAAACGCGGATCGCGCGGCGGACGTCGGCGACCGCCGGATGGGGACCCATGTCAGGCGGACTTGGGCTGAGACCCGTTCTCGCCCTGCTCCAGGGCATTGGCGGTGAGGACCCGGCGCATCCACGCCTGGGGATCGGCGATCTCCTTGCGGGTGGGCAGGGTCTCCGGGGAGGTCCAGACCCGGTTGAAGCCATCCATTCCGGCCTCTTCGACCACGGTGGTCACGAAGGTGGAGCCCTCGGCGTATTGCTTCATCTTCATGTCGATGCCGAGCAGGCGGCGGATCACCTGGTCGACGCGGGAGCCACCGCCGCGGCGCTGCTGGAACTTGGCCCGGATGTCGGCCACCGACGGCACCACGCTGGGGCCGACGGCGTCCATCACGTAGTCGCCGTGGCCCTCTACCAGGGTCATCACGGCGGTCACGCGGTCGAGCACGGCCTTCTGCTCGGGGGTCTGGATCGCCTCGATGAGGTTGCCCTCGCCGCCCCGGAAGGCGTCGGCGACCGCGTCGCCGACGTCACGCGCGCGTTCGAGGAGCGTGGACAGGTCCATGTCGGAGATCGTGAGGAACTCCTTCATCTGGGCCTGGAGGTATTCGCGCAGCCACGGGACACCGGTGAACTGGACCCGGTGGGTCTCCTCGTGGAGGCAGACCCACAGGCGGAAGTCGCGCGGGTCGACGCGCAGCTCACGCTCGGTGTTGACGATGTTGGGGGCCACCAGGGTGAGGCGGCCGATCGGGGCGTTGCCGTCGGGGTCGGGCGGCAGGAACAGTTCGTACTGCCCGAGGACCCGGCTGGCCAGGAAGGCCAGGACCGCGCCGACCTCGACGCCGGTGATGCGGGAGCCGACGGCGCTGACGATGGCCGGCATGCTGCCGACCTTCCCCTCCAGCGGTTCGAGGACGACCTTGAACCCCTCGACGTTGGCCCGGATCCAGCCGGGCCGGTCGACGACGTGGGCCTCCTCCGGCGGCGCCGAGTCGATCCCGGTGAACTCCTTGACGTGGACCTCGGCCTCGCGCGACAGGCGCCGAAGCTCGCTGACGGCCTGTTTCGCTTCTTCACGGCTCACCTGTGGCCCGGGGCGGACGAGCCTGACCCCTGTGGCGACGGCGAGATCCCAGTCGATCACCTGCATGTTCACCACCGTATGTCGTCGGTTCACGCGGCGCGCGAGACCAGGGTCGCCAGCCGGTCGAGGGCCTTGACGGTCTTGCCGGGGTCGGTGACGCCGTTGGCCATGAACGCGAAGCTCAGCAGCCGTCCGTCGGCGGAGTGGACCAGACCCGTGAGTGTGTTCACCCCGTCGAGCGTGCCCGTCTTCGCCCGGACCAATCCGGCGCCGGCCCTCGAGTCGGCCTCGGTGTAGCGCTTGCCGAGGGTGCCGGTGAAGCCCGCGACCGGCATGCCGCTGACCATCGAGTGGAGTTCGGGGTGCTGCGGCGACGCCCCGAGCGCGACCAGTTTCGCCAGCGCCGCCGGGGTGATCTTGTTGGCGGTCGACAGGCCGCTGCCGTCGTGGACCTCGATGCCCTCGGTGATCCCGAGCCGGGCCAGCACGGCCAGGTAGGCCTTGGCCTGCCCGGCGTAGGTGTGGGGCTGCTTCTCGGCGATGGCGACGTGGCGGGCCAGCGCCTCGGCCAGGTCGTTGTCGCTCTCGGTGAGCATGCGCTCGACCAGGGCGTAGACCGGGGCCGACTCGACCCGGGCGAGCTCCTGGGCGGGCTGCTGATCGGACCGGGCCGCCTTGGCGGGCTTGATCGTCTTGCCGACCTTGATGCCGTATTTGGCCAGCAGGCCGCCGAACGCCTGGGCGGCGTCGGCCGGCGGGTTGGCCGAACGCGGGAAGTCCTGGCGGGGCACGACCCGGCCCTCGTCGATGGCCAGCGCGGTCACCGGGGAGGCGCTCCCCTCGGGCACGTACGTCGGCTTCCAGCCCGGGGCTGTCGTGGGCCCCTGGAAGAGCGAGGCGTCGTAGGAAAGTGTGACCGAGGTCACTCCGGCGGTCTTCAGCGCCTTGGCGGTGCGGGCGGCCAGGGTCTGGAGCGAGGCCGCCCGCGGATAGTGGTCACGCGGGTCGGCCTTGGGCCCGGCGAGGGTCGGATCGCCGCCGCCGACCAGAACGATCTTCCCGGGGGCGTTCTGCATGACCGTCGTGGCGAACGTCACATCGGCGCCGATCGAGGCCAGAGCCGCCGTTCCGGTGACCACTTTGGTGGTGGACGCCGGGGTCAGCGCGGTCGTTGAGCCCCCATCGAACAGGGTTTGCCCTGTTTCCGTGTCGATGACCGCACCTGCCACCTTGCCCCCTATTCCGGGGTCACCCATGGCGTCACGGAGCAGGGTGGTCAAAGTACTCTTAGCCGGGAGAGGGCCGTCCAGCGCGGCGATCAGAACAGGCGGTGCCGTGACGATCGGTGTGGGGGCCGGTTTCGGGGCCGCCGCCTGTATCGGAATCCGCTCGCTGCCGTTGACCACGAGGTAAACGCCTGCGGCGATGACGAACACCTGCAGCAGCGCGAGGGTGGCGATCACCACCCAACGTTCGCGTCTTACCACGTGACCTCTCCCTAGTTACGCCTACGAGACACTAACGCCACTCCGGGACCACTCGGATGGCTTGAGCGGAGGAAATGGCAGTGGAGTTCGACGTTGTCGTTGAGATTCCCAAAGGGCAACGCAACAAGTATGAAGTGGATCATGAGACCGGCCGGATCCGACTCGACCGGACGCTCTTCACGTCCACTCAATACCCTGCCGACTACGGCTTCATCGAGAACACCCTCGGCGAGGACGGCGACCCCCTCGACGCCCTCGTCCTTCTCGGGGAACCGACCTTCCCCGGTTGCCTCATCCGCTGTCGCGCCGTCGGCATGTTCCGCATGACCGACGAGAAGGGCGGCGACGACAAGGTGCTGTGCGTGCCGTCACGTGATCCCCGCCAGGAGCACATCCGCGACATCCACCACGTCCCCGAGTTCGACCGGCTGGAGATCCAGCACTTCTTCGAGGTCTACAAGGACCTCGAGCCCGGTAAGTCCGTCGAGGGCGCCAACTGGGTCGGCCGGGCCGAGGCCGAGCTGGAGATCGAGCGCTCCTACAAGCGCGCCGTCAAGCACTGATCAGCCCGGCCTCGTGGCGCCGACGTAGTCGGGCCGCCACATCGACGCGATGCGGACCACGTCTCCCGTCTGGGGGGCGTGGACCATCAGGCCGCGTCCGATGAAGAGGCCGACGTGGTGGATCGGGGTGCCGAAGAACACCAGGTCGCCGGGGCGCAGGTCGTCGTTCTCGACGTGCGGCCCCGCCGTCCACTGTGTGCCGGTCCAGTGGTCGAGCGGGACTCCAACGCGTTCCCAGGCCCGCATGGTCAGCCCCGAGCAGTCGAAGCTCGAAGGCCCGTCGGCCGC
The DNA here is from genome assembly GCF_001570545.1 of Herbidospora mongoliensis. GTDB lineage: Bacteria > Actinomycetota > Actinomycetes > Streptosporangiales > Streptosporangiaceae > Herbidospora > Herbidospora mongoliensis. The sequence goes on from NZ_BBXD01000013.1 coordinate 191,255, forward strand.
CCACACGTAGGGCTTGCCGAGCTGGGTCAGCGCCCAGCGGGTCGCGTCGCCGCCCGGCCCTTCGGCGGTGAGCGCCCAGGTGGGCGCCGGGATCGCGCCGACCCGGAACCTGGCCAGATCGAGCCGGTCCTCGATCTCCCGCTGCGCCTTCCGCAGTTCCCTGGTCTCGGTCACCTGCGTCCTGACGGCCTCCTCCGCGGCCACTTTCAGATGCCCGGCCTCCTCGACGGCCCGCTCGGCCTCGTCGAGCATGTCGGCGGCCTGGTTCTGCAGGATACGGAGCACCTCGCGGCTGTCGTCGAGGTTGTCGAGGACGGCCGCGCGCTCGTCGCCGAGCTGGGTGACCAAGCTGGCCCGGCGCATCAGTGCGGCCGGGGCGCCCGGCAGGGCCATCATCGGGCGGGCCAGGTCGACCCCGTAGGCGTCGGCGGCCAGGGCGGCGGCCCGGCTCCTGGCCTCCTCGACGGTCTTCTCGGCCGCCATCAGGTCGGCGGTGACCTCGACGTGCTCGGTCTGGGCCTCCTTCACCTTCACGAGCTCGCCGTTGTAGGCCTCGATGAGGCGTTCGGCGTTCCTGATGAGCTCGCGGCGGCGCTCCTTCGCGCGGGCCAGTTTCACCTGGGTCCGGGCGAGCTCCCGGACCTGTGCGGCGATCGTGTCGCGAGGATTCGGCGTCGCGACGGCCTCTCCCGGCGTCCCGGCCAGCAGCCCGACGACGATGATCGTCGCGGGAAGTGCCCTTGACCTGCGATTCGACATGCGGAGGCTGATTCCCGCAGGTCACTCATGACACACGGCCCTCAATGGCAAAGCTGTGTCTCTGAGGCACCACCCCTACGCGAGTCTCAGCAACCGCGAGATCCAGGGGCGCATGCCGGTGGTGACCGGGTCGGGGCCGCGCGGGTAGGCGAACACCGGGGCGTCGCCGCCGTGGGTGGCCCTCAGTTCGGCCGCCTTGCACCAGTCGGCGGTGGTCCGGCAGGCCGCCCACGCGACCGACAGGGCCGGGCGGGCCTCCGGGTGGCGTTCGTGGATCTGGGTCAGCGTGATGGCGGCGTGGGCGGCGGCGTAGCCGTCGTCGGGGTAGGCGGTGCCGGCCAGGTAGGGGGCGGTGACCCTGCCTGCGTGGGGGGTGCTCTGCACCCACGTCCAGTTGGCGACGACCAGGTTGAGGACGGGGGCGGGGAGGCGGGCGGCCTCGCCGTACATGCGGTCTTGGCGGGGGCCGGTGAGGCGGCGGGAGGACCAGAGCCAGGTGACGTCGTCGGGGGTCTGGGCCTCGGCGAGCCAGGTCAGGATGGCCAGGGCGCGGGCAGCCTGGAGGCGGCTGAGGTCGAGGACGTCGCGGAGCATCCGGGGGCCCGGGTCGAGCCAGACCGGCCAGGCCGCCTCGTGGGCCTTCGGCACGAGCGCGGCCAGCGGCTCGGCCGGCAGATCCGGATAGACCCGGCGATCACGAACGGCAAAGCCGTTTGCGGCCATGGCGTTCGCCCTTCACGTGGTCGTGCCCGTGGTCGTGGTCGTTTTCGTGGGTCTCAGGGGCGGTGGAGGCCAGTTCGACCTCGACCGGGGTGACCGTGACGACTGGGGTGACCGTGGCGACCGGGGTGGGCGAAGGCCGCGGGGGGCGGGTCTGCGGGGTCTCGTCAGGGGTTCTGCTGGGAGTGGGGCGCGGGAACCGGACGCGTTCGGGCCGGGGGTAGCGGACGCCGAGGACGGTCGGGCGCGGACGCGGTCTCACCGTCTTGTCGGGCGAGGGTTCTTCGACCGGGGTGAGGACGCGGATCACGGGCGGGACCTTCGGCGGGTAGTCGGAGACCCGGACGGCCGGGGTCGTGACCGGTGTCGCCACCGGGGGCGCGGCCACCCCGCTGCGGTTCTCCATCGGATCGGCGGTGACCTGCAGGACCAGCGCGACCACCACGGCCGCGGCGACCAGCGTGGCCAGCGCGCCGACGACCAGGTGACGCCCGCGCCGGATCTCGGGACCGGGGAAGCCCTGGGGGTCGAGCGGCCCGGCCCGGCGGGCGACGTAGCGCCGGTAGGGCAGCAGTTCGGGATCGACGAAGCAGCTCATCACCCGCACGCGGACCGTGTCGGGGATGACCGGGAGGGGCAGCAGGGCGAAGACCTTGCCGGCCGAGACCTGGCGGGCCCGGTGGGGGCGGCAGGTCTCGCAGGTGAAGATGTGGTTCACCACCCGGGCGCGGCGTTCGTCGGGGTCGCCGCCCTCGGCGTCGGCCACCAGGACCGAGCGGGCCGGGCAGTCGCCGGGGTCGCGGCGGGCCAGCACCTCGGCGGTGATGGCGTCTTGCAGCCGCAGCGACGCCGACTCTCTCAGCGCCTCCGCGTGGCGGGTGCTCAGGCCGAGCACCGTGCCCAGGTCGGCGGCGGCCAGGCCGTGGCGCAGCGACAGTTCGAGGATCTCGCGGTCGGCCGGCGGCAGGCCGTGGACGGCGTGCCAGGCGGCGGCGTCGGGGGCCTCCTCGGGCTCGGCCGGGAGGCCGGACTGCCGCCTGCGGTTGCATTCGGCGCGGGCCAGCGCGAGCAGCCAGACGTAGAGGCGGTCGGGGTCGCGCAGGACGTCGACGTGGGCCTCGGCGGCGATCATCGTGTCGCGTAACGCCACCTGGGCGCCCTCGGCGCCGAGCATGAACCAGCAGAAGCGGTAGACGCCCTCGGCGTGGGCGTCGTAGAGAGATGCGAGAGCACCCGGATCGCGGGCGCGCAGGGCCTGAACCAGGTCGCGATCGGTCATGTCACCGAAGGTAATGGATTCGTAACTTGCAGTTCAGGATTTCTGCCGCATTCTCGGCCGCTATTTTCCCGGGTATTCGAGGCGGATTCGCGATCTCACTTTTCTCCACCGAGCGGCGTGCCTTCCAGGTCGTTCGGAATACTTATCCCCAACTGGGCGAAAACGGTCGGCGCGACATCGACGAGTTTCGCCTCATGGCGGCGTTCGTGCCGGATTCCGGGGCCTGCGGCGAGCAGGAAGATCTGGCGTTCGACCGGGGTCGCGCCGCCGTGGCCGCCCTCGTCCCGGTGCCCGTGGTCGGTCACCACGATGACCGACCATTTCTCGTTCGGGAACGTGGGCCGTCGCTTGACCGCGTCGGCGAGACGCCCGATCGCCAGGTCCATGGTGTCGAGCGCGGTGGCGTACTCGGGACCGAGCGGGCCGTGTTTGTGGGCCACCTTGTCGGGGTTGACCAGGTGCAGGAAGACGACGTCGGCCTGGTGGCGGGCGATCAGGTCGGTCATCCGGCGGATGATCATCTCGTCCTTGACGTCTTCGGCGTAGTCGACGCCGGGGCGCAGGGTGGCGTGCCAGTCGACCTGGCGGAGCAGGCCGGTGTCGAAGAACGTGCGCCACAGGGTGACGGCCAGGGTGTCGAGTTCGGGGTGCGACCGTTCAATGCGAGTCAGGAAATCCGGATATCTCGTGTATTGGCGGCCGAGAAAGGTGTTGTCGTGTACGCCATGCTTTTCCGGATTCACTCCGGTGAGAATGGTCGACCACGCCGGGCCGCTCAGCGATTTCACGCCGGGGGTCAGGTCGAGTTCCCCGGTGGCGTACAGGCCCTCGCTCATGAGGGCGCGCAGGTAGGTCGCCTCGGTGGTGAGGACGCGGTCGGTGCGCACGCCGTCCACGCCGATCACCAGCACCTTCGGGACCGGTTTCGGGGCGGGTGGCTCGACTCTGGTCACCGGGCCGCAGCCCAGGGCGACGACCGTGGCGAGGGTCAGCACCCCCGCCCACAGACGTGGTCTCACGCCAGCCCGCCGGCCACGATCGCCAGGCCGGCCGCGGCGGCGGCCGAGGCGCCCAGCGCGAGGGTCACCCCGGCGCAGACCATGGCGGTCTCGACGACGCCCCGGTTGATCGACCTCGGGTGGTCGGCGGCGATCTCGCGCAGCGCCCGGACGCCGGTGACCAGCGCGGCCAGGGCGAGGAAGACGCCCACGCCGCCCAGGAAGAGGAGCGGGAGCGAGAGGTAGCCGAGCCGGGCGGTCCAGACGACCGAGGTGTACGGGGCGTCGCGCCGGGCCACCGCGGCCTCGACCAGGGCCCAGGAGGTCATCAGGTCTTTCGTGGAGGCGGTGCCACGCCCGAATCGCGGAGTGGGTCGTACTTTGAGGTTCTTCATGGAAACCGCCCCCGGAAGAAGATCGTGCCTTATTCGGGGATTATCACGAACGCTGGGTAATCGCGCCGCGACGCACGGTTTCTTGAGGTTCCCTGGCCGATCTATGGACCGTTGGCACGTGCCAACGTACTGTCAAAGTCGGATTTTTCGCCATCGGGGCTCTTTGGACGGAGAAGTCTGATCGCTACCGCATGCCTGGAAATCCACGTCATCAACGTGAGTCAGGGCGACTCCATCCTCATCGTCAACCGGGACCCGGTCGAACTCGAGAAGGCGATCCGCAAGGCGGGCCACCGGTCGTCGCTGCCCTCCGACGAGATGGACCACCTCCCCTTCGCGGTGGAGAAGGAAGTGCCGCTCCTGGGCACCGTGAAGCGGGCGCTGCTGATCGACGGCGGTGACAGTTCGTACGGCGACGACGTCGTGGTGATGATGCGGCGCCTCGGCGTGGTCGACGAACCGGGCTTCTACAAGGACCTCTACATGATGGTCAGCCACTTCCACGCCGACCACCAAGCCGGCCTGCACGGGGTGCTGGCCACCAAGCAGCCCTCGCAGAAGAAGGGCAAACGGCCCGGCTACCTCCTCCGGTACGTCCCCGGGAAGATCTTCGTCAATCCGCTGTACGAGAAGGCCACCGTCCCGAAGAACAAGCTCTTCCCCGCGTTCATGGAGATCATCACGAAGATCAGCGACCTGTCCCGCGGGGCGAGCCGCACCCAGGTCGTGACGGTCCTGCCCGGAGGCCTCGATCCCTCCGTCACCTTCCGCAGGCCGCTCACGATCAGCCTCGGCGACGGCGCCACGGACCGGAACGGCCACCGCATCCCCATCGACATCCGGATGGTGGCCTCAGGACAGCGGGTCTACCACCCCGCGAAGAAGGACCTGGACGACGTCCCGCCCAAGGGCAAGAACAAGAACGCCGTGGACATGAACGACCGATCGCTCTGCTTCATGCTCACTTATGGATCGTTCCGATTCTTCAGCGGCGGCGACATCGCGGGCGACGGGAAGGACGTCGGCGGCAACTTCCTCCTCAACGCGATGAGCGACCGGCCCACGAGCAAGAAGAACTCGAAAAAGAAAAAGAACAAGAAGATCGGCTCGTCGCACGGCGACGTCGAGACGGTCCTCGGCCCGGCGCTGGAGGCCGCGTTCCCGGCCACGCCCACGGAGAAACGCAAACCCGGGTTCGACAGGTTCCCCTTCAACGGGCACGCCACCGTGATGAAGGCCAGCCACCACGCCAGCGCGTCGAGCGTGGACGTGCACTTCCTGACCACGATCCGGCCCTACGTCGTGGCGATCTCCTGCGGGTTCAAGGCGCGGGCGCACGACCATCCCACCCAGCAGGTGCTGAATCGGCTCCACCGCACCGCCACCGCCGAATGGGGGGTGCGCGGGACCACCGCCAAGGTGCCCAACAGCGTGGAGGGCCTGTATCTCACCGAGGTCGTGAAGAAACGCAAGGGCCGGACGTACGACACGCATGTGGGAGACGGCCGGCTGGTGGGCGACATCGTGATCCGGCCGACGGACGACTCGATCGTCAGCGTCCGGGCCAGCGCCTCTGGCCTGCCCCGGGTCAAGGTCCAGGTGTACGGCACCGGCGACCAGACCGACACGTCCGACAGCGGGAACGAGCTGTTCGACTCGGCCGGCGACACCCGCGGCCCCTATCCGATCGGCCCCTACGAGCACCCGAGGAGCTAGGCGCGTGCCTCTCACCAGGATCGAGCGCAACGGGCGTTTCTACCTGACCGGGGTCGTGGACGGCTCCGCCGAGGTCTACCTGGGAACCCGGAGTCTTCCGGTGGGAAACCACTGGGTCGGCTTCGACGACGACTTCAGCAATCCGCTGGTGATGCGGGCGTTCTACGACCCCACCCACCTCAGCCTGCCGAGCGGCTACGAGACCGTCGGATATCAGCAGTTCGTCCAGTTCACCTATGACGGCGTGCCCATCCCGCCGTCGGTCTTCAGCCCCCGGATGACCGCCCGGGAGCTCTACACGACCGAGGACCAGACGTTCGTGGACTTCATGGACCCCGGCGACGCCGAGTTCCAGCGGCTGGAGGTGCCCTTCTACGCCTACAACGCGATCCTGCTCGAAGGCCCCTTCCAGGACTGGTACCTGCATCCCCACACGAACGGCTCCCTCTACAGGGTCGGCGGCGGGACGGGGCTGAGCCGGTGCCCCTCGATCGTGGCGGAGGTGTCGGCCGATCTCCTGGAGGCCGCGGATGTCACCGCTCTGGTCGCCCGGCACGAGGCTCTGGTGGAGATCCCGATCAGGCCGGACGACACGCGGGAGCCGTACCGGATCGCGATCGACCATCTCACCGCGCGCAACGTCGACAGCGACGACGAGGACGACGCGCCGCTCCTGGAGGACGTCCCCACGTCGGCGATGTCGGCCAAGGTCGTGGGCGACTACGTGCTGCTGACGCTGCCCGGCGAGGAGCAGTTCGGGCCGACGCTGGTCATCACGACGGATCTGCGGCCCCGCCGGGTGGTGGTCTACCTGATCGCCGAGTGCGACATGGCGGCGACCACGGCCAACGTCGCGTCGGCGGCGCTCTGGCGGATCTTCGAGTACCTCAAGGACGAGGACGCGCTGACCGGCACCCAGCTCTTCCAGGCCATGACCACGCACCAGCGCAGGCGGGGACGCGGCGGCCTGAACGCCCCGCCCTTCCCGCTCAAGCCCACCGATTACAAGATCGAGATGAGGTACACCACCATCGTGGCCGCGGCGAAGACGCGTATGCGCCGGGGCGGTGAGCGGTTCGTCTCCGGTTTCACCTGGTCGGTGCTGCTGAGCTACGACGAGGACACCGGGCTCATGGAGTGCTCCACGATCAGGCGGCCGAAGGAACTGACCAGGTTCGCCCCCGCGCCCACGAGCAGGGCCTACTTCGACGGCCGGACCTCACCGCTGCGCTCGCGGTACGCCATCGACATCGGCGACTTCACCCGGGCCGCCATGCTCCGCGACGACTTCGCAGCCGGGACCAAGCTCACCTTCCTCTGACAGGAGTCGTCCGATGAGCACTCCCCCGTGGCCCGGACCGGACGTGACGCTCCGATACGAGCGCGAGCGGCTGATCGCGACATGGACCTCGGTTCCCGGCGCCTTCCGCTACCGCGTCGTGGTGACCGCCCCCGGCTTCGAACACCGCGAGGAGGTCGCCGAACCACCGCTGGTCTGCGCCTTCACGCCCTTACCCGGGGTCGGCTACACGGTGACCGTCGAGGCCGTCGGCCGACCCAGCGAGCCCGTGACGCTGACGATCCCGGACGACCTCCTGATCCTGCGCGACCTGCGCGACCGGCTGGGCGGGGGTCGCGCCCAGACGTTCGAGACGATCGAGCAGCCCGACGTGGCGGCGCTGATCGGTTCCTTCGTCCTGTACGACGCCGAGACCGCCCTCGACGAGACCGCCCTCACCCTCACCCTGACCGGCTCCTCCACCTCCCTGACGGAGGTGCCGGGCGACGTCGACCTGGTCTTCACCGTGTCGCCCGACCACCTGCTGCGCGCCACGTGGACGGCCCGGCCCCCTGAGCCCTACCGGCTGGCCGACACCTTCGAGACGCTGGCCGGAGGCGAGTACGACTACCTCGACCTGACCGGCCCGGTGTTCGTCGCCACCACGTTCGCGCACACGGTGGACGGCGTGTTCTTCCCGCTCCGGGAGGGGCTGTCGTTCCAGGCCGGAATCCTGGAGCCCGAGGAACTGCGGGTCGGCGGCGCGCTGACCGTCGACGGCGACGTACCCGCCTTCGACTGGACCGGCGAGCGAACCCTGGCCCCGCTCGCCCATCACCCACTGTCGCTCACGGACGGCCGGGTACGGCTGACGCCTGCGCGGCTGGAGATCCACGGCTCGGTGCCGCTGACCGCCGACCACGCGGCCGACGGCGTGCTCGACTTCCCCACGACCATCACGCCAGAACCCGCTCTGCGGCTGACCGACTCGTCACTGACCGGGACCCCCGCCGACCTGCTGGCCCTCCTGGATCTGGACGACGTGGTCGGCGAGCGGCTGCCCGCGTCCCTGCTGGAGGTCACCGGAGCGCGGCTGCGCGGGGTGACGATCACGCCCACCGTGACCACGCTCACGCTCGCCTTCGGGGCGTCGTGGTCGCCGGGACCCGGACTGACCCTGTCGGACCTCCGGCTGGAGGCGACCGTCTGGCCGGGCGCCTGCGCCGCCGCGCTGGCCGGCACGCTGACGATCGGCGAAGGCGAGTACACGATCCGGGCCGGGGCTTTCTCCGACGGGCCGCTGTATCTGGAGCTCGACCGGGCCGGAACCGTGCCGCCGGACGCGCTGACCGGGCTCGCCGACATGGGCGTCGGCGACGCGACCGGCCTGCTGCCCGCGTCGCTGTTCGAGGACGTCCCGCTGACGCTCACCCACGCCGCCGTGCTGGCCGACCCGGAGGCGGACACGCTGCTCGAGATCGAGTTCACGATCGCGCAGACCAGGCCGCTGACGACCGGCCTCCTGACGATCACGGGGTGGACGGCGGAGTTCTCGCTGGCCCCGGACAAGGCCGGGACCTGGCGGCCCTCGGCCCGGCTGGCCGGGACGGTCGCCATCGGCGGAGCCGACTTCCCGATCTCGGTGAGCCTGCCTCCGGAGGAGTTCTGGACGCTGGAGCTCGCCGAGGACTCGGTCGTGCCGCTGCCCTCGATCGACGATCTGCTCGACCTGGTGGGAAGCCCGGCGCTGCCCGCGGGGCTGGGGAACCTGGACAGCCTGGAGATCACCGGGTTCAAGCTCTCCCTCGATCCGGGTCTCACCCGGATCGAGTACCTGTTCCTGCGCATCGGCCAGTCGTCCGAATGGGTGATCATCGACGGCTCGCTCGCGCTCACCGACTTCTCGGCCGCGCTGTCGATCTCCCCGGGCGGGTCGGCGGGGTTCCTCCAGGGCACCATCGTCATCGGCGACACCGAGGTCGACGCCGGGCTGGTCAAGAACGGTCCCGAGGAAGACTGGGTGCTGCGGGCCGCGTACATGAACTCGATCACGGTGAACGCCTGGGACGAACTGGAGGACTGGTTCGCGTCCGGCACGATCTCCCGGATGCTGCCCGCGCTGCCGCTCGCCGACGGGTTCGACGTCGCCCAGGTCTGGTTCCGCTTCGCCGCGGGCAGCGGCGATCTGACGTCCTTCGGCTTCACCCTGTACGCCGCGAACCTGTGGACGGTGATCGACCCGCACCTGTCGCTGACGCGGGTCAGGGCCGAGCTGGAGATGCCGTGGCCGATGGAGACCGGCGCGATCGTGGCCCGGCTGGGCGGGGTCGTGACGATCGCCGGGGCGCACATCGGCATCACCGCCGTCAGACCGGGCGACGGGCAGCCGTGGGAGTTCACCGGCGTCCTGCTGGAGGGGCTGACGATCGATCTCGTGTCGGCCGCCGGTGAGCTGGCCGGGCTCGCGCCGCCCGCTGACGCGGAGGACTTCGGCCTGCCGACGTCGATCACGATCGAGAGCGCCGAGGTGCGCGCGATCCCCGACCGGGGGGAATTCCACTTCACCGGCAGCGCCGGCTTCGACTGGGAGTTCACGATCGCGGACACGCGGTTCGCGGTCCGGTCCGTCGGCGGGGCCGTCGACGTCGTGCCCGGGTCTGCCGAGCCGGTCGTCGCGCGGGTGACCGGCGAGTTCGAGTTCGCGACCGTGCGCGCGGAGGTCGGGCTGCGGTTCGGCGAGACGCACACCGTGCTCACCGCGGTCGTGGACGACCATCTCGGCACCCTCGACCCGAAGGCCGTCACCGGGATGGGGACCGGCGGCTCCGCCTTCCCGGCGAACCTGCCGGCGCTGGCGTTCTCCGAGGCCGCGCTCGCCTTCGACCTCACCGCGCGGACGTTCCTCGTGTACGGCGAGATCACCTGGGGACCTCCCGCCACACCTCACGTGGCGACCGCGCTGGTCTACTGCGAACCGGGCTCCGAGGGGTGGTCGTACGCCCTCGCGCTCGGGCTGGGCAGCGGGTTCAGGTTCGCCCATCTCTTCCCGGCGCTGTCGGTGATCGACGGGATCCTGCTGGTGCGGGAGGCCCGTCTGGTGGTGTGCGACCTGCCGGAGACGAGTCTGGGCGAGCTCGCCACGACCACCACGGAGACGCTGGCCCGCGTCGACCAGACCGCGGCATCCCCGCTGAAGGCGCTCGGCCCCGATCCGGCGGCGTTGTCCCAGGGCGTCTACGTGACCGCCGAGCTGGAGTTCGGCACGGGACTGTTCGCCCATGTGCTGAAGATCGGCGAGCAGCCGGAGACACCGCCGGTGGTGCGGATCTTCGCCGTGGTGGACCAGGCGCGGGCGGTCAACACCGTCTTCGGGGCCGACCTGCCGGACATCGTGGTCCTGAGCACGATCGCGTTGACCCGGATGCGGCTGGTCTACCGGCCCGCGCTGAAGGACCGGATCGAGCTGACCGGGACGGTCGGGCTGACGGGGATCTTCGACACGTCCTACAGCTTCGGCGTGAACCTGATCGTGGACGACACCGGGCTGGTCACCACGGTCGAGCAGACGTCCGAGAAGATCACCAACCCGTTCGGGCTGCCCGGCATCGAGCTCGCCCAGCTCGGCGTGGAGATCGCCTACACGTGGGGAGTCGGCGCCGCGCCCACCACCTCGACCTATGAGCTGGTCGGGAAGGTCCTGATCGGGCGGGTCCCGGCGGTGGGCGCGGCCGACGACCGGGCCTCGCTGACCGGGCGGCTGCGGCTCGTCGACGGCTCCCCCGAGTTGTTCTCGATCGAGGTCGACCGTGATCTGGACATCGGCCGCCTGCTGGCCTCCCTGGTGACCGGCGACGGGGCCGACTGGCCCGCCGACTATGTGGATCTGGTCTTTCTCAGGAACACGAACGTGCGCTACGCCACCCCGAAATGGGTGCGGGCACACCCGTCGTTCCACGCGGGGCTGGAGATCGCCGCGCGGATCCGGGTGACGCTGCTGGTGACGCTGGACCTGTCCGCGACCGTCACCTTTCTCAGCGACGGCGACGGTAACCGGGTGGGCGTACAGGCCGACATCGCGCTGCTCCATTCGCTCGACCTGGTGATCCTGGAACTGGCCGGGCCGCCGGATGACCTCGCGGCGGTGCCCGACGCGCCCTACACGGGCGGTCCCCGGCTCACGATCGAGACGGGCGCCACGCCGAAGTTAGAGCTCAGCACGGGCGTCAACGTCCTGGGCAGCCCGTTCATGCACGCCACCATCGCCGTGCGCAGGCAGCCGGACGGCGGGAACCGGTTCACCGGGACGCTCGTGGCGGCCAGGGAGCTGGAGCCCTTCGGGAAGCCCGAGCTGGAGATCGCGTACACGACCCATCCCGGCCTCGACAGCGAGGTCGAGATCGTCAACTGGCCCGACTTCACGTGGACGCGCGAGCTGTTCGACGTCTTCGCGACGATCAGGTCGATGGCCGCTTCGTCGGGGCCATGTGGGCAGCTCTCCAAGCTGGTGGCCGGGCGTGTCTATCACACGGCGTTCACGCTGAGCCCCGACGTGAGCGTGGCCGACGGGCTGCTCGCCTTCGACCTCACGGGCACGTACTCCTATCGGATGGACCGGGCGGAGCACGCGTTCCTGGAGGTGACGCTGCCGCCGCTGCGGGTGGAGATGGCTGTCGGCACGACGTGGGAGCAGGTGCCGGAACGGCTGGCGGCGGCGGTTCTGGTGGCCGCTCCCCGGTTCGCGGCGGATCTGCTCGCCCAGCCGGAGAAGATCGCCATCCTGGTCGGCATGCTGGTCGGGGAGGAGGCCGTGCAGGCGGCGATCCAGCTCGCGTGCGAGGGCCTGGTCCGGGGCGCGGTGGCGGCCGCCGCCGAGGCCGCCGCGCTCGCGGCAGCGGCGGCGGGCGTGACGGTCATCACGGCCGCGACCCTGCTCAGCGTGGTGACCGAGTCGCTGTCGGATTCCGATGAACACAGCTCGGGCGGCGGGTCGGGTGGCGGCTCAGGGTCGGATTCGGATGACGACTCCGAGGAAGGCTCCGGGGGTGGCACCGGAACCGACGTTCCCGATGTGCCGGTGCTCAAGCGGCTCACCTACGCCGACGGGAAGATCACCGCGGCGTGGGACGCCGCCGCGCGGGGCAGTGCGTACACCTTCGAACTGCTCGATCCGGCGGGTGTCAGCCTGGGGTCGCATGACGTCGGCCTCGCGCTCACGGTCGAGATTCCCCTCCAGGCTCCCGGGCTGGCCGACGGCGTTCACCACGGCCGGGTCCGGGCGGCTCGCGGGCCGGCGGTCAGTGGCTGGGCGGCGCTGCCGCTGGTCAAGTCGCCTCCGCCGGTGGTCACCGTCGCCTCCGTCTGGCCGGATCTGGTGGTGACCTGGACCGACCCCTCGCCCGCCGACGTCTACGAGGTTCTGGTGGGAGACGCCCTGATGGCGGTGGAGGGCGACCGGTTCACGGCGCCCGTGCCGGAGGAACCGGTGACCGTCAAGGTCAGGGCGGTCAGGGCGGGCGAGATCCCCGGTGACTGGAGGGAGGTCGCTTTCGTCCCGCTGCCCGCGCCGGTGCTCGGACCGATGCGTCAGGACGGCGACACGCTGTGGCTGACCTGGACGCCCCCGTCGGGGTCGCTGGGGTATCAGGCCCAGTTCTATGTCGGGCACGGCTGGTCGTGGGTGAGGACCGACGAGGACGGCAACGTCATCGAGAGCGGGTCGAGCTTCCGGGAGGACGTCCTGGCCGAGGCCACCGGGGAGGCCGCCGACGGGCGGACGGCGATGGACCTGAGTCAGGGTTTCGGCGGGCTGCGGATCCGGTTCACCCTGCCCGGTCAGACGGGGCCGTGGCACTTCACGTATCCGGACGTCCTGTCCGCCGTCACGGTCACCGAGTCGTCCTATGCCGACCAGACGATCCACCTGGCCTGGACCGACGTCGGCAGCGCGGGCTACGAGGTCCGGCAGGACCCCGGCGACGTGCGGACGGTCGTCACCACACCGGGGCTCGACATTCCCACCGGGCACGTCGACGAGCCCGTGGTCTGGCGGTTTCTGGTCCGGGCCGTCTCGGGTGAGAACGTCGGCGTCTGGAGTGAGGCCGTCGAGTTGCGGCCTCTCGGCCCGCCGGAGGATCTGACCGCCGACTGGAACGGTGTCGCCGTCCGGATGACCTGGTCGCCGGTCGAGGGGGCGGCCCAGTATCGGGCCCGGCTGCTCAACGCGCAGGGCACCGTCCTGCGGGTCACGGTGACCCCGGCGCTCTTCGCCGAGATGCCGGTCCCTGCCGTGACGGGGCAGGTCAGGGTGCCGGGGCACCCGTGGTCGCCGGTCGTCCAGGTGGCCCGTTACACGTGCCTGGCGCTCGGGGTCGCGCCGGGCAGCGGGCTGGGGGCCTACATCCCGGCTGTCCTGCGGGTGTCCAAGCAGGATCTCGACGCCGTGTACAGACCGAGTCAGGCCTCGCCCCGGACCGGCTGGGTGGCCTCCCAGCAGGGGCCCGGCGGGCCGTTGTCGGTGATCGCGCTGCTGGCGGCGGCGATCGTCGCGGCGGACCGGGCCACCCGGGAGCAGGTGTACGCCGCCGTGACCGCCGGGCCGGAGCACGCGGTCACCGCTCAGGTCAGCGCGCTGCCTGAACCTCATCGGGTGCTGGAGGTCCTGCTGCGGCTCGTCTCGGTGCTGTCGGCCAAGGGGGTGCTGACCGGTGCCGCGCCCTACCAGGTGTTCAACGGCTCGATCACGTCGGCGTACGCGAGGGAGGGAACGGGGCCCGTGGTCTGCGTCGCGTTCGGAACGGGCACCCTGCCCGGCGCCGCTGCGCCCGGGACGCGGGGGAACGCGGTGTTCGGGGTGACCGAGGACCGGGTGGCGGTCTACCTGCCGTCGCCGGCGAACACCACCTGGCTGGCCTTCCCCGATTCACCGGCGCTTCCACGGACGCTGCTGCTGCGCCTGATGCGGCTCCTGGCCGACCGGGGGGTGCTGACCGACGCGGAGGTCCATGACGTCCTCGCCGCCGCGAGAGCGCTGGATTGAGCCCGGTCGTGGTTGAGACTAGCCCTTGCAGTAGGGCACGCCCGGTTCTCCTCTGACGACAATGCGGGTGCCGCATGTTCCGGGGTGGTTGCAGCAGGCAATGCCGTCGCAGCACTGGTCACAGCATTGCTCCCCACTGTCGGGACAGGGAGTGCGTTGCCCGCAGCAGCGTGTGCGCTGCGGTGTGGCCTTGTCGCGCGGGCAGCAGCCGTTCTCCTGCGTGCACACCTCGTCGGGCTTACAACGCCGGCCCGACGCCTGGCAGACCTCGCCGCGCGGGATGCACCCCTCATTGGTGCATACCTCGTCAGGCTTGCAGCGCCGGCGCGAGGGCAGGCAGAGCTCGCTGTGGAGAACGCATCCCTCTTCGGTACATGCCTCGTTGGGCTGACAGCACCCGAATGGCGAGCAGGGTGTCCCCGGCCAGCAGTTCTCAACGATGCCATCGCGGCAGACCGAAGTGTCCGGCCAGTAGGCGTTGCCGTCGCAGCACGACATGTCACGCTGGAGGCAGGAAACGTTTCTTCCTCCATCAGGACGCGGCTCACCGATGCACGGGTCGGTGCCTCGATAGCAGCAGTATTCCTTTCCGTCCAGCCAGAATGAATCGCACGGCGGAAGCGGCGGGGAATCACACCAGATCCGACATGGCGGCTCACATTCGTATCGTTCTCCACCTCCGTCCATGCATTCTCTCGTGCAGTCCTCCACGCAGTCCGCAGGCAGGACACGGCTCTCCATGCCGGCCCCGCTCGCGACTGTGCGGTATTGCCTCCTGGTCTGGTAGAGCGAACTCTCCGCCGTAGCGGTCGGCATTACCATGACGCCCGCGCCTCCCGGCTGCGTTATCGGTCGTAGTACGGAGACAGCTTGGTGGTCAGATAAGGAAACTCCTCTTCGACATCCACCCGGACGAAGAATTTCTCCGTGACGTCGGTCCTCCGGTCGGTGAACGAGAAAATGACGTCCAGGATCTTGCGCACCCCGCTCAGGCGCGACGGACGGGTTTCGATCGCCGTCAGCGTGGCGCCGGCGGCATGCGCCACCGCGCACTTGGCATAGATGCTGGGATATCGCAGGGCCACATAATTGACCGCGCGGTGCTCGTCGTACGCACCGGCGTTGTCGGTGATCTGCATGACCCTCTCGAACAGCTCCTCCGCAGCCGCGCGGAACTGTTCCTCCGCGATATCCTCCGGCTTCGGCAGAGCCTGGACGAGTGAGCCGGCGCTGAAAGCGTAGATTTGGTCGAATGCCACCATCGGCAGCATCAGTCCGTTGCAGACGTCAGGCGGCGCGAGAGGTCCCCGCAGCCCGATCACGGCATGAAGATCTGTCGACCGCGGGGCCTCACCAAGGGCCTCCACGAGCTGCGCGACGTCGGCGGGGTCGCGTGCACGCAGTAGGTAGGTGTCCAGCCCCTGGATGGTCAGCACATAGCACAACTGGCGAGCCAGGTAGCGATTCTGTGATGCGGAGAGCACGGCGTGCAGCGCTTGGCGATCGGTCATGTCCGCGGTTTCGGCGCGTCCGGTCGCCTGCGCGAATTCCTTCTCCACGCCCAGGCTCGGCATACGCGGTTCGATCCGGCCGAGCGCATATACATAGGGTGAACCGACTTCACCGCCCTGGCTTTCGGCCGCGGATACTCCGTGACCGCATTTCAGGCAACCATGCGCTTCTGGCGGCGGCACAGGAGTCGTATCGTGAGGTGACGTCTCCGTTGAGGCAGGCTGCACAGTCAGCTGCTCGAGCTCTTCCATAAGGCTGCTCCTTCCGGTTCGGGCGCTTATCGCTGCCGTCCACTCCTGCCGGAGAACACAAGCCAGCGGTTGAGCGCGGCGGCCCGCTGTCCGCAGCCGCGACACGGTCGTATGCCGGTGGCCCGGGAAAAGCGCTTCATGACGTCGCCCAGACCGATGTCCTCGTCGTTGACGAATCCGGGTAGACGTAGGCGAGAGGACTGCGGCTCGGGCTTGTCCTGGTCGGTCATCCCGGGTACCTCCTTATCGATGACGTCTCGTGCCCAAAATCTCGTACGCCCTCCAGGCGTTCACCAGTGGTGGAACCACAGAGGAGCGACGGGACGTGGATCTGGTCACCGCGCGCGTCAGGTCCGCAGATGTGGCGTCGGGAAATTCCGACCACAACAAGGCGATGACGCCGGTGACCAGAGCCGCGGCGGCGCTTGTTCCGCCGAAGGGGCGTAGTCCACCGTCCGCGCCGAGGCTGACTATCCCCGCACCGGCCGCACCCACTCCGCGGCGGCCGATCGTCGGTCCGGAATTCGTATTCTCCACAGGGTGCCCGTGCAGGCCGTAGGCGACGACCGGAATGACAGACGGATGGCGGGTGATGACCGAGCCGCCGATCGTCCCGTGATTTCCGGCGGCCGCCACAACGACCAGGCCCCGGGCGGCAGCATGATCGAGGGCCCTCTCCAGGACGCGATGAGTGTCGTAGCCGCGCGGACTCAGCGTCAGGCTCAGATTGAGGATCCGGATGCCTGCGTCGGCTGTCTCCACGATCGCGGCCGCGAGGGCACTCGGCCGGGCGGTGGTCACGCCACCACGACGTGAAGGCGCCGAGGGAAAAATCGCACGAATCACCAGGGTGGCGCCGGGGCAGATGCCTGGAGCGCCGGATTCGCGCCGGGCGACCAGGATGCCGGCCACAGATGTCGCGTGATGGGACGCGACATCCGACATCGCGGGCGAGACGCCTTGCCGCGCAGGCAATTCAAGGTCCGCACCGGCCAGGCCCGGGTGAGTGGCCAGAACCGGGCCGTCGATGAGCCCGATCCTCGTGGTCCGCCGACCGGTGGTCCGCGCCATGAGGCGAGGGAGGCCGACGAGTTCAAGCGGATCAACGTGCGGGACTTGATCAAGGGTGACCATATGATCGCCTGCCGTCGAGTGGATGCCTGCATTCAGCGAGACCGAGGCCGGGCAAATCAGTGACAACCACCCCCAGGGTCGAAGTCGCCGACGCCGGTGGCGCGTCCTCGACCGGCCCGTCGAAATCGACACTTCGATCGACCACCTTCATGCCCTCGTGCCCCGAGCGGTCATCGTCGTATTGAGGAGATGCGCCGGGCATGAAGGTCCTCCCCGAAGGATTTTCCTCCGTGATGAATTCGTCCAAATCCCCGAAGTAGGGAGTGGGCGGCCTTTCGAGGTCGCCCGGAATGGGCCGATGCCTGGTCGGCCCTTTCCGGAGCATTTGGAGTCGTCGCAGAGCCGGTCAGGGATTGAAGTCGCCGACGTTGGTCGTTGCTTTCCCGCTGTCCGACCCGGGCCAACCCGTACTCGCCAGATTCCCGGACGAACGCAGCCAGATGTCCGCGTAGACCTCTTCATGGCCGGGTTCCGTGTTCGCGATCTCCCGCGAAAGGACGAAGCCGAGGCTCCGGTCGACGACCTTCATACCCTGATGACCAGGGCGGTTGTCGTTCTGTTGTGGAAGCGCGCCGGGTGTGAAGACGTTCCCCGCGGGACCCTGTGCCGTGATGAAGTCGTCACCACCGGTGAGAGCGTCGTCCTCCTCGCAAAGTCTCACGAATTCATGGAAGGTGTCGTTCAATTCGCCCGGGTCGAACGACGCCTTGTATGTGACCATGAAGTGGTAATCAGGGTCGTCTTCCAGGGCCCCGCCGTTGATGCGCTGATTGAAGATCTCCACCATGTGGGTCGTCTCCTTATGTCGTCGTTCCCCGACTGTCGGCCGATGCCATAAGCGCTTGGGGTCGCGTTTCACACCTCCTGTTTCGAGCATGGCCTGATGACGATCGATTCGAGAGACGCCGTGGATCATGCCGGGATCAGTTATCCCGAAATGGCCTCTCTTTCACTCACGCAATCACGGGAGAACATTCGAGGCAATCAGGTGCGTGTAAGAGGAATCTCAAGATTCCACCTGTTCCGCCGAGTTTCCTCGACGCTATTCAGATGGCGTGCATGCTGAGGTATAGTTCGCGTTCGCCCTTGCACCCCGCTTTTCATGACCGCGCGGGGGTAAATAGCCCTGCCTCCGCAAGGAAATCGCGGTGACCGTGACCTTTCCTGTTCTGATCCACTCGTCGCCGAAAAGCGGGAGCCGTCAGGCCCGGCAGTAGACCGGCATGCGGGAGAGAAGACTTCCCCGCGCCCGACGGTCGGTGACCACGATCAAGCCGCTGTCGCGGCGGGCGACGATCAGATCACGGAGGCTTACGGGGTTAGGCCGATGGCGGCGCAGCCGTCGGCCAGGGCGTCGAGGCCGAAGGCCTCGACCGGGCCCAGCGCGCCGATGCCGCCCACCCCGCCGACCAGGGCGGTCGTGGCGCCCCAGGCGAGGACCTTGGCGGTGAGCTCGTAGGGGTCGCCGCCGTTGAGGCGGACGGTCGCGAGGAGGGTGCCGTCTTGGGCGTAGGCCTCGGCGATCGTCTGGGAGGCGACGGGGGGTGCCTCGTGATTGGCCGAGCGCGCCGCCCGTTCCGACATGAGGGTCGTGAGCTTCCTGGAACCGGGCAAGGCCCTCAAGACCGGGGTGAATCTGGCGAACACGCCGGCCGCCCTGGTGAAGCCGCCGAGCCAGCCCAGGTAGACGTTGACCTCGCGCAGCCTGGGGTGCGTGCGGGGCAGCGCGAAGTGTTCGCTGGCGCCCATGGCGATGCCGTGGCGGCGGCCGGCGCCGAAGGCGAAGGCCCTCGTGCGGCCCGACTCGCGGACGATGCGGCCGTCGCGGAAGCCGTACATAGGCTCCAAGATCATGCTCAGCGCGGAGGCACGTGTTCCCGCACTGGCCCGTTTGGCCATGTTGCCGCGCAGGAAGTAGCCCACGTCGACCCGCACCGCGTCGGTGCCCGCCTTGCGCAGGGCCAGGGCGGCGGCGAGGTTGCCGGGGACGTAGTCGTACCCGAAGGCGGGGATGAGGGTCGCGCCCGCCGCAGCGGCCTCGGGGCCATGGCGCTGGAAGACGCGCTTGACGAAAGGAGGCTCGCCGGTCGAGTCGAGGTAGACCGCCCCCGCCCCGATCGCCGCCGTGACCGCCGCGTCGCCCCAGCGCAGGAATGGTCCCACGGTGGAGACCAGCACGTCGCCGGGTTCGACCAGGTGGGCCACCGAACGCGGCCGGGTCGCGTCGGCCACCGCGGTGGGCAGCGCGACCGGCAGCGAGGCGGCCAGTTCGGCCAGCCGGGCGGGATCCCGCCCGGCCAGGAGCGGCTCCGCGCCCAGGGCGACCAGCGCCTTGGCCGTGAGCCGCCCGGTGTAGCTGGTGGCGCCGAACAGGACGATACGGGGGGTCGTCATGTCATTACCGTAACCTCACGGCTTTGACGGCTTCTGTTCGGTGATGACGGTGTAACCGCGGTCCTTGGCGAAAGGCGCGGTCTTGGGAGCCTGGGTGTAGATCGGCTGGGCGCCTCCGGCCGCCAGGTCCTCGTAGGGCTTCGCGGTGGCGCCCCACGTGCGCGCCGACACGTTGGTGACGGCGGCGGCCCCACCGCTGACGCTCTCGACCGTGATGATGAACCGGCGGCTCACCCCCGGCCGCACGTCGTCGACGAAGGCGGTGCCCCCGCCGATCAGCTTGCCGGCGGCGTCGCGCAGCAGCCCGGTCACCACCAGGCTCCCGGCCGGACGCTGGAACGGCGACTCGACATAACCGGTGATCAGGTAGGACGAGGCGCTCAGCTTCTCGGTCGACACGCGCTGCACCGGGAACGACTTGTACGCCGACGGCACCCGCGCCGCCTGGTGCCAGGAGGCCGGCTTGTAGTCGATCTTCACGCTGACCGGCTTCTCCACCGCCAGCGCCTCCCCGGTGAACGCCATCGCCCCACCCGGGGCGACCACGTCGAGCGGCTGCTCCATCCGGACGACCTCCTTGCCTGCGGCGTCCTTCCCGGTGATCGTGGCGACCGCGTTCTCCCCGAAGTGCCACTTGTTGCCGTTGTTGAGCACGGCGGCCCAGTTCACCAGGTAACCGCCGCTGGCCTGCACGACCGAGGAGGTCTGCTCCTTCAGCGCGAGCGGGGCGAGTTCGGTCTTCTTGGCCTCTTCGTCACTCGAGCACCCGGAAACCAGGAGCGTCACGGAGAGGAGCGACAGGGCCAGGGCTGTCATACGGTGCGTCACCAGGCCGTGATAACTCGTGCGCGCGTCCCGTTCACCTCGACCCGCCAACCGCGGACCCAATCTTTAACGCGCGCGGACGACCCGCCCCTCGTCCCAGACGGGCTCTGACGATTCGTAGACCTTCCCATCGGCGCCGAAGACCAGGTAGCGATCGAAGTCGTCGGCGAACCAGCGGTCGTGCGTGACGGCCAGAACCGTGCCCTCGAAGGCCTCCAGACCCTCCTGGAGCGCCTCGGCGCTGGCCAGGTCGAGGTTGTCGGTCGGCTCGTCAAGCAGCAGCAGCGTGGTGCCCGACAGTTCGAGCAGCAGGATCTGGAACCGGGCCTGCTGACCGCCCGACAGGGTCTCGAAGCGCTGCTCGGCGATGGTCCCGGCCAGCTCGTAGCGGGACAGGGCCTTCATGGCCTCGTTCTTGAGCCGGGCGTGCTCGTTCATCACGATGTCGACCGGGGTGCGCTTCATCAGCTCGGGATGAGAGTGGGTCTGGGCGAAGTGCCCGGGGACCACCCGCGCGCCCAGCCGCGCGACTCCGGTGTGGTTCACGTCGCCGCCGTTCAGCAGCCGGAGGAAGTGGGACTTCCCGGAGCCGTTCGAGCCGAGGATGGCGACCCTTTCGCCGTACCAGACCTCCAGGTCGAAGGGCTTCATCAGGCCGGTCAGCTCCAGGCCCTCACAGATGACGGCCCGCTTGCCGGTACGGCCGCCGCGCAGGCGCATGGTGATCTGCTGCTCCCTCGCCGACACCTCGGGCGGGCCGGCCTCCTCGAACCGGCGCAGCCGGGTCAACGCGGCGTTGTAGGGGGCGGCCATGCCGTCGTTGTAGGCGGCCTTCTGCTTGAGCATGACGACCAGGCGCTTGATCTTGGCGTGCTCCTCGTCCCAGCGGCGGCGCAGCTCGTCGAGGCGCTCGTTGCGGTCGCGGCGGGCCTGGGCGTAGGTGCCGAAGCCCCCGCCGTGGATCCAGACGTTGCCGCCCTCGACGGTGACGATGCGGTCGGCGGCGTTGGCGAGGAGCTGACGGTCGTGCGAGACCAGCAGGACGGTCTTCTGGGTCTCCCTGAGGGCCTGTTCGAGCCAGAGCTTGCCCGGTACGTCGAGATAGTTGTCGGGCTCGTCGAGAAGGAGGACCTGGTCGGGCCCGCGCAGCAGCGCCTCCAGGACCAGCCGCTTCTGCTCACCACCGCTGAGCGTGTTGACCTCGCGGTATTTACAGCCGTCGTACGAGATCCCCAGAGCCGCCATCGTGCAGGTGTCCCAGAGGACCTCGATGTCGTAGCCGCCCGCGTCGGTGTAGTCGGTGATCGCCTGGGCGTAGCGCATCTGGGTCTTCTCGTCGTCGCGCTCCATCATCAGGAGCTCGATCTTGGCCAGATGGGCGGCGGCCTCCCTGACCCGCGCCGGGGCGACCGAGACGAGCAGGTCGTGGACGGTCCGCTCGTCGCGGATGCTGCCGATGAACTGGCGCATCACCCCGAGGCCGCCGGAACTGGCGACCGAGCCGTCGACCGCCTGGATGTCACCGGCGATCAGGCGCATGAGCGTGGTCTTCCCCGCGCCGTTGGGACCCACGAGCGCCGCCTTGACGCCTTCGCCGACGCGGAAGGAGACGTCGTTGAGCAGTGGCCGCCCATCGGGGAGGACATGGGTGATATGGGCGATCTCGACGTGGGCCATGGATCGAGGGTATTGAGACGGGAGATCGGGTGCCAACAGTTATCCCACCGGAACTTGACTGACCGATTTGTCGGTTATGTCTCATATGAGATCTGTACTGATTACCGGCTCGACCGACGGCATCGGCGCCGAGAGCGCCCGCGTGTTCGGGGCCCAGGGCGACGACGTGATCGTCTCCGGCCGCGACGCCAGCAAGGGCGCGATGGTGGTCGACGAGATCGTCCAGAACGGCGGTTCGGCCCGCTTCATCCCGGCCGACCTGTCCAGCCTCGACGCGCTCCACGATCTCGCCGCCGAGGCGGGCGACGTCGACGTGCTCGTCAACAACGCCGGGATGGCCCCGGTGTCCGCGACCGTCGGCCAGGACGCCGGCGTCTTCGACAAGACCTTCGCGCTCAACATCAGGGCGCCCTACTTCCTCACCCAGGCGGTGGCCCCCGGCATGCTGGAGCGCGGACGCGGCGCGATCGTGAACGTCTCCAGCGTGGCCGCCTCGGTGGCCGTGCCGCTCATGTCCGTCTACTCCGCCACCAAGGCCGCGCTCAGCGAGCTCACCCGCACGTGGGCGGCCGAGTTCGCCGACCGGGGCGTCCGGGTCAACGCGGTCGCGCCCGGCCCGGTCGAGACCGCGATGTTCCACTCGATGACGCCGGAGAAGGCCAAGGAGTTCAACGAGGCCACGATGCTGAACCGGGCCGCGACCACCCGGGAGGTCGCCGACGTGGTGGCGTTCCTGGCCTCCGACAAGGCCTCGTACATGACCGGGGCAGTCGTGCCGGTCGACGGCGGCGGCACAGCACTGTAGGAGATGTCATGCTGCCGGATCTGACCAAGGAGTTCCTCGGCCGCCGGGCCGTGGTGACCGGAGGCTCCCAGGGCATCGGCGCCGCCGTCGCCCGGCGCCTGATCGACGGGGGCGCGCAGGTCGTGGTGACCGCCCGCCATCGCGCGCCCGAGACACCGGACGACGCGACGTTCGTCAACGGCGACCTGGCTTCGTCCGACGGCGTCGAATCGACGGCCGGGGAGGCGCTGGGGGTGCTCGGCGGCTGCGACATCCTGGTCAACAACGCCGGCTCGATGGAGGTCCACCCCGAAGGCGCGGCCGAGATGCCCGACGAGGCCTGGCAGGACTCGATCGACATCAACTTCCTGTCGGCGGTACGGATGACGGCCGCCCTGATGCCCGCACTGCGGCGATCCGATTCCGCCGCGATCGTGAACGTGTCCTCAGCCGGTCTCGGCGCGTCACCGGGGCCGATGGCGCACTATCGGGCGGCCAAGGCGGCGCTGAACACCTATACGCGATCACTGGCGCAGGAGCTCGCGCCCCAGGGCATCAGGGTGACGATCGTGACTCCCGGACCGGTGCACACACCCGGGGCCGACCGGGTGCGGGAGGCTCTCGGCAACCCGCCGGAGGCCTCGGCGGTCCCGCTGGGGCGATTGGGTGAGCCGTCGGAGGTGGCGGAACTGGTCGCGATGCTCGCGTCGGACCGGGGACGGTGGATGACGGGGGCCAACTACTTCGTCGACGGCGGGGCCCGGTCGCTCTAACGGGTCGACTCCTGGACGAGCCGGGCCGCCAACGCCGCGAAGACTCCGGCCGAGATGCGCTCCATCCACGTGCGGAAGCCGGGGCGGCGGGCGATGCGCTCCGACAGGTGGCCGGACAGCAGGCCGGCCGTGCCGTCGACCATGAGGCCGACCACGATGAAGGTCAGGCCGAGCAGGAGCATCTGGATCGTGACCGGCCAGGCGTGCTCGCCCCTGGTGACGAACTGGGGGACGAAGGCCAGGTAGAACAGGATGATCTTCGGGTTGGCCAGGTTGGTGAGCGTGGCCATCACATAGGTCCGGCGCAGCGACCGCCTCGGGACCTCCTGTGCCTCAAGCGGGTCGCGGCTGCCCTTCCAGGTCGTGTACGCCAGGTACAGCAGCACCGCCGCACCCGCGATCCTGACGACGGTGAGCGCCTCGGGGGCCTTGGTGATCAGATATCCGAGCCCGAAGGCGGCGGCCACGGTGTGGACCGCCAGTCCGGTGGACATTCCGAGGGCGGCGAGAAGGCCCGCCCGGCGCCCGGCGGCGACGCCGTTGGTGATGATGAACAGCAGGTCGGGCCCGGGGGCGAGGCTGAGCAGGAGCGTCGCGACCGCGAAAGCCGCCAGGAGGTGGGCGTCCATGGGGTCATGATGACGGATGACGCGACGAATGCGCAGATCCCGGGTGGCGATCAAGGCTCCGACGACGAGTGATCGCCCTCCCGGCGGGGGTTCGGCCACTCTCCCAGTGGGATGATCTTCGGGTGGAATTAGCCCGACATGAACGTGTTCGCCGGTTCCTCGAACGCCCCGACGTCCAGCGTGCCCTGATAGTCGTCATCGTCGTCAACGCGATCACCATCGGCTGCGAGACCAGTGCCACCCTGATGGCCCATGCCGGTGGACTGCTCGTCACCATCGACCACATCGCGCTGGCCATCTTCGGGGCGGAGATCCTCGCCCGGCTCTACGCCTACCGCCGATCGTTCTTCGCCGATCCATGGAACTGGTTCGACACGATCATCGTCGTGGCCTCGCTCATCCCCCACGCGGGACCCGCCTCGGTGTTGCGGTCGTTGCGGATCCTGCGGGCGCTGCGGCTGGTGTCGGCCGTGCCCAGCATGAAGCGGGTGGTGGGGGCGCTGCTCACGGCGGTGCCGGGGATGGCCTCGATCATCGGGCTGCTGGTGCTGATGATCTATGTGTCGGCGGTGATAGCGACCACCCTGTTCGGTGAGGTCGTGCCCGCGCGGTTCGACGAGCTGCCCGACTCGCTGTTCACGCTGTTCCAGATCATGACCGGGGACGACTGGGGGACGGTTGCCAAAGAGGTCATGGCGCACAAGCCGTGGGCGTGGGTGTTCTTCATCTCGTACATCCTGATCTCGACTTTCGTCGCACTTAATCTTTTCATCGCGGTTGTGGTCAACGCCATGAACGACGCCGAACCCTCGCCGTCGGAGGAGCTGGCCCAGGCCGAGTTGGTCGAACTCCGTGAGGAGGTCGCCTCGCTCCATGCCAAACTCGATCTTCTTCTTGAACGTGGAACCGTACGCCGGCGCTGAGCGTTCTGGGGTGCGGCGGAAACGGCCAACTCGACAGGAGAAAACGTGGTCTTCAAACGGATGCTGAGCGCATTCGGCGTCGGCGCCCCCTCAGTGGACACCGTCCTGCACAACCCCCGCACTCAGCCCGGAGGCGCCCTTTCCGGCGAGGTCCGGATCAAGGGTGGCGAGGTCGACGCGGAGATCGAGCACATCACCCTGACCCTCGTCGCACGGGTCGAGATCGAGCACAGCGAAGGCGAGAGCAGCGGGCTGCGCGAGTTCTTCGGCGCCCCGGTCTCCGGGCCGTTCACGCTCAGGAAGGGCGAAGACCGGACCATCCCGTTCCAGCTCCCGGTGCCGTGGGAGACGCCCATCAGTGAGGGCATGCGTGGCATGGCGATCGGTGTGCGCACCGAGCTGGCCATCGCCAAGGCCGTCGACAAGGGCGACCTGGACATGGTCGAGGTGACGCCGCTGCCCTCGCAGCGTTACGTGCTGGAGGCGCTGTCGCGGCTGGGCTTCCACTTCCGCTCCGCCGACCTGGAGGCCGGTCACATCGGCGGCTCCCGCCAGACGCTGCCGTTCTACCAGGAGATCGAGTTCACCTCCCACCAGTACGGCGAGATCGAGGTGACCTTCATCTCCGACGCCCACCACCTGGAGGTCGTGATCGAGGGCGGCCACGACGCGATCGGCCGCTTCCCGACCACGCATGACGAGGCCGTCCGCACCGACTGGGCCTCGGTCTTCGGCAACTGGCTGTCCCAACGCTCCTACGGCGGCCACCACGGCGGTCACGGCGGGGGCCACTACGGGCGCCACGACGACGACCATCACGGTGGCGTGGGAATGGGCGGCGTCGTCGCGGGCGCGGCGGCGGGCGTCGTCGGCGGCCTGATCCTGGGCGAGGTCGTGGAAGAGGTCTTCGAGGACGTCTTCGAAGAGGAGTGATCACGTACCGGGATCTGAACCAGGTCCCGGTGACGATGACGACAGGCACAGACGGCGGTCGCCCACCCGGTGACCGCCGTTCGCATGTGCGAGGCAGGACACCGTTGCTCCTCGCGGTCGCCACGGCCGCGCAGCCGGCGTTCAATCCGGCCGCGCGGAAGGACCGGCTGCGGTTCCTGATCTCGATCCTCGGGGGCGAGATCGACCCCGAGTTCGCCGGGATCGCGGCCCTTCTCGGGACCTCCAAGGACGGATGTCCGCTGGCCGACCCGCATCTGGTCGTCCCGGGAGATCTGTGCGGGGGACGCCAGATCAGTGGGATCACCCGGATCAGGATCCGGTCCGACGA
The DNA here is from genome assembly GCF_001570545.1 of Herbidospora mongoliensis. Lineage (GTDB taxonomy): Bacteria > Actinomycetota > Actinomycetes > Streptosporangiales > Streptosporangiaceae > Herbidospora > Herbidospora mongoliensis. Next base: position 217,621 of record NZ_BBXD01000013.1, read on the forward strand.
TCAGCTCTGGAACGGCTGACGGCCGGTGCGCTGCTATCGTCCGTGACCGTGATCTTCGAGAGCGACGACGCCCCTTTCCGGCTGATTGTCTCCGGCGGCGGTACCGGCGGGCACACCTTCCCCGCGCTGACCACCGTCCGGGCGCTGCGGGCCCGGATGGGCGCGCGCGGGCTGGAGGTGCTGTGGGTCGGGGCGGCCGGCAGCCTGGAGGAACGGGTGGCGACGGCGGAGGGGATCGCGTTCGCCTCGGTGGCGACCGGGAAGGTCCGCCGGGCCCGGAGCGTGCTCGGGATGCTGTCGGCGGAGAACGTCCGGGACATGTTCCGGGTGCCGCTCGGGGTGTTCCAGGCCCGCTCGATCGTCCGCCGGTTCCGTCCTGACGTGGTCCTGGGCACCGGCGGTTACGTCGCCGTCCCGGTCGGCGTGGCCGCGCGGGTGTGCCGGGTGCCGTTGGTCATCCACGAGCAGACGGTCCGGCTCGGGCTGGCCAACCGGGTGCTCGCGCGCGGGGCGGCCCGCGTCGCGGTGACGGCCGAGGCGTCGCTGGAGCTGCTGTCGGCCGCCGCGCGCAAACGGGCCGTGGTGACCGGCAACCCGGTCCGCGCCGAAGTGCTGACCGGACGGGCCGACCGCGCCCCGGTCGACGGCTTCGACCTCGCCCTGCCGACCGTGTACGTGACCGGCGGCGCGCAGGGCTCCCGGCAGATCAACCAGCTCGTCACGGCCATCCTGCCGTGGCTGCTGGAGCGCGCGAACGTCATCCACCAGTGCGGCCCGGCGGAGGAGCCGCAGGTCACCGCGGCGGCCCAGGCGCTGCCGCCGGAGTTGGCTGCCCGCTACCGGGTGCAGGGGTTCGTCGGCGCCGAACTGCCCGACGTGCTCGCCCTGGCCGACGTGGTGATCTCCCGCAGCGGCGCGGGCACCATCGCCGAGGTCACCGCCCTGGGCAAGGCGGCCGTACTGATCCCGCTGGCCACCTCGGCCGGGAACGAGCAGGCGCACAACGCCACCCACCTGCACCAGGCGGGCGCGGCGGTCGCGATGCTCGGCGAGGTCACCGCCGAAGGGCTGCGCGCGGCCATCGCCCCGCTTCTGGCCGAACCCGCCCGCCGCGTGGCCCTCGCCACCCAGGCCCGAGGCCACGGCCGCCCCGACGCCGCCGAACGCCTGACCGACGCCGTCCTGTCGGCCGCCCGATAAAACCGTCACGCCGGATAGGCGTGCGTCTCGGTGGCTTTGACCGCTACCCAGATCTCCCGCCCCGGAGTGAGGTCGAGCTCGGCCACGGCCGCCGGAGTCACGTCGGCGGCGACCGCGACCGGGCCGTCGATGTGGACGCGGATGTTGTCGCCATGTCGTTCTATGCCGTCGATCCGGCCCTCCCACAGGTTGCGGGGGCTGCCGTCCGGGCGGGCGCGGTAGAGGGCGACGGCGCGCGGGGGAAAGGCCACGAACGCCGGGCCGGTCACATGTTCCTCGGTCGTGAAGGCCAGGTCGCCGACCCGCACCCGGTCTCCGTCTCCCTCGCCCCGGTAGAGGTTGAGGCCGACGAGCCGCGCCACGTAGTCGGTGCGCGGCCGGCGCGCGATCTCGGCAGGCGATCCCTCCTGGACCACCGTCCCGTTCTCGATGACCACGAGCCGGTCGGCCAGGACCATCGCGTCGAGCGGATCGTGGGTGACCAGCACGGTCGCGCCGTCGAACCCCGTCAGGCGGCGGCGGAGCTCGGAGCGGATCTCCAGCCGGGTGTGCGCGTCGAGGGCCGCCAGCGGCTCGTCGAGAAGCAGCAGGCGCGGCTCCACCGCGAGGGCTCGGGCCAGCGCGACACGTTGGGCCTGTCCGCCGGAGAGGCGCCGGGGGCGTACAGAGGAGAACTCCGACAGGCCCATGCGGTCGAGCAGTTCCCGCGCCTTGAGACGGGCCTCGGCTTTGGACGCACCATGGCAGCGGGGACCGAAGGCCACGTTGTCGAGCGCCGACAGGTGCGGGAACAGCAGGTAGTCCTGGAACACGACGCCGATGGGCCGCCGTTCGGCCGGCCGGCGTTCGATGCGGTCGCCGTCGAGGTCGATCCACCCCTCGGTCAGCGGGGTCAGCCCGGCCAGGGCGCGCAGGGCGGTCGTCTTCCCGGCCCCGTTGGGGCCCAGCAGCGTGACGACCTCGCCCCGCCCGACCGTCAGGTCGAGATCGAGGCGGAACGACGGCCGCTGGACGACGATGCGCGCGCTCAACGTCATGCCGCCGCCCCCAGCCACCGGTCACGCAGCCCGACCAGGATGACCACCGACACCGCCAGCAGCACCAGGCTGAGCACGATCGCCGCCTCCGGCTCGGTCTCCAGCGCCAGATAGACGGCCAGCGGCATCGTCTGGGTCCGCCCGGGGAAGTTCCCGGCGAACGTGATCGTCGCGCCGAACTCCCCCAGGGCCCGAGCCCAGCAGAGCACCGCCCCGGCCAGCACGCCCGGCGCGACCAGCGGCAGCGTCACCCGCCGGAACACCGTGAACCGCGAGGCCCCCAACGTCGCGGCGGCCTCCTCATAGCGGAGGTCGGCGGCCCGCAGAGCGCCCTCCACCGCGATGACCAGGAACGGCATCGCCACGAACGCCTCGGCGACGACCACCCCGGCCGTCGTGAACGGCAGCGAGAACCCGAACGCCGACTCCAGCCACTGCCCGACCAGCCCGCGCCGCCCCAGAACCAGGAGCAGCGCCACACCACCCACCACCGGCGGCAGCACCAGCGGAACCGTCACCAGCGCCCGCAGGAGACGCCGCCCGGGAAAGTCGGTGCGGGCCAGCAGCCAGGCCAGCGGCACCCCGAGAACCAGGCAGACCACCGTCGCGATCGACGCCGTGACCAGCGACAACCGCAGCGCCTCCAGAACCTGGGGTTCGGAGAGCCGCTGCGGCAGCGTCGACCACGGCGCCCGGATGAGCAGCCCCGCCAGCGGCAGGACAAGGAACGCCATCCCCACGACGGCTGGGACGACCAGCAGCCAGGGAACGCGCCCCCTGCTCAGTTTCACGGGGCTTCGAAACCGGCCTTCGTCAGGACGTCCTTGCCCTGCTGGGACAGGACGAGATCGACGAACTGCTGGGCCGGCGTCGGCGCGGGAGCGCCCTTCAGCGTCGCGATCGGATAGTCGTTGATCGCCTGGTCCGCCTCGGGGAACGCGATGCCGGTGACCTTCCCGGCGGAGGCGATGACGTCGGTCTGGTAGACGAGGGCGGCGTCGACCTCGCCGAGTTCGACCTTGGTGAGGGTGGCCTTGACGTCCTGCTCCAGCGTGACCGGGGTGACCTTGAGCCCGGCCGCGTCGAGCGCCTTGACCGCGGCGGCGCCGCAGGGCACCTGCTCGGCGCAGAGGGCGACCTTGACCTGGGGATCGGTCAGGTCCTTCAGGCTCTCGACCTTGGCGGGATTGTCCGGCGGGACCGCGATCTGGAGCTTGTTGCGCACGAACACCGTCGGCGTCCCGGCCAGCTCCGCATCGCTCACGGTCTTCATTGTCGCAGGCGAGGCCGCCGCGAACACGTCAGCCGGGGCGGCCTGGGTGATCTGCTGGGCCAGCGTGGCACTCGAACCGAAGTTGAAGGTCACCTTGCTGCCCGGGTGGGCGGCCTCGAACTGCTTCCCGAGTTCGGTGAAGGTCTCGGTCAGGGACGCCGCAGCGAACACCGTCAGCGCGCTCTCCGCAGGGGCGGCGGCGGAGGTCGGGGCCGCGCCGTCCGTTGACGACGACCCACAGGCCCCCAGCGCGAACACGGACGCGACGGCGGCGATCAGGGACAGACGCTTCAGCACCGAGCACTCCTAACAGTCGGAAGGCTCCAAGATACGCCGCACCTGCTAACCGTACGATGGCGAACCCATCGCAATCACCGAACTAATCGAGCAATACCCTCGCTTCTGCGAGACAGGAAAGCTCCCACCGCACCCAGCGAGAGCCCTCACGCGAGGCGCGCCACCGCCAAGTAGTGGTCATCGCCGTCATGGAAATGGACGGGTTCCCAACCGGCAGCCCGCAGCAGGGGCTTGATGTGGTCCTCGGCGCGGATGTCGTCCGGCGAGAGTTCACGTCCATGTCGAGCGGCCAGCACGGCTCGGCCGACCGGGTGGAACAGGGCGAGCCTGGCCCCCGTCTGAGCGACCCGGGCGAACTCCAGCAGCGTCCCCCGAGGGTCGCCCAGGTGGCCGATGAGCCCGGCGGCCAGGATGCCGCCGATGGTCGCGTCCGCGAACGGCAACTCGGCGGCATCGCCGATCAGCACCTGGCCGCGCTCGCGGGCGACGGACGCCATCTCCGGCGTCAGATCGACACCCACGACGCGGTCGGTGAATGCGCGCAGCAGCGGCAGCGCCCTGCCCGTGCCGCAGCCCGCGTCCAGAGCGACCGAGCCCGGCTCCAGTTCCAGCCGCGCCACGGCCGCCGCGAACACCGGGCCGTCGTCGGGGAACTTGGAATCCCAGGTCGCGGCGCGGGCCGCGAAGAAGGCTCTGGTCTCGTCCTTTTCCATGTCAGCGATGCTAGGCCCACGTATAAATTGCACCCATGCGGACAAATTGGCGACGCCGCGTGGTGCTCGGCGCGACCGGCACGGTCGTCGTCGTGGCGCTCGCCCTGGGTGCCGCCGGGTACTACTACTCGGGGCTCGTCATCGATCCCGTCCACGCCTCCGCCTACCCGCTGGAGGTCACCGCCGTCGGCGACGGCCGGGTCACCCTGAAAGGCGGCGTCGACACCGGCGCACCGGGGTCGTACGGCCTGACCTGGGCCGGCGGCAACGCCGTGCTCGGGGAGACGATCTCCGTCGGAGCCGGCACGGTCACCCGCACGCTCGACAAGGTCATCTCCGGCGACCTCAAGCCGGGCGTGTTCGCCTACCTCGACCGGTGGATGTGGAGCGACGGCACCCCGAAGTCGGTCGGCGTCCCGTACAAGGACGTCGGGGTGAAGTCGCCGCTGGGCACCTTCCCGGCCTGGCAGACCGAGGGCTCGTCCGACACGTGGGTGATCGCGATCCACGGCCGCAACGCCCGCGCCGGCGAAGCGCTGCGCATCCTCCCCACGCTGCACGACCTGGGCCATCCGGTGCTCGCGATCTCGTACCGGAATGACGAGGGCGCCCCGGCGAGCCCCGACGGCCGGTTCCACCTCGGCGACACCGAGTGGGAGGACGTCCGGGCGGCCATGGACTACGCGCGGACCCAGGGAGCGCGGAAGTTCGTCCTCTACGGCTGGTCGATGGGCGGCGGCATCGCCGCGGTGGCGGCCAGACGGCTCCCCGACGCGGGTATCACCGCGCTGATCCTCGACAGCCCGGTCCTCGACTGGCGGTCGCCGATCGCGCAGGGCGCCCGGCAGATGGGCGTTCCCGGCCTGCTCACCACCGTCGGCCAGTGGGTGATCTCGGCGCGGACCGGCCTGAGCTTCGACGACCTCGACCACGTCGAGCACGCCGCCGAGTTCGACCTGCCCATTCTGATCTTCGTCGACCACGACGACGCGACGGTCCCGGTCGACCGGGCCCAGGCGTTCGACGCGAGGAGGCCCGACATCACCACGCTGGTGGAGACCAAGGGCGGCGGCCACACCGGCTCGTGGAACGTCGACCCGGACGACTACGAGAAGGCCGTCACGGAGTTTCTCCGATCACCACGGTGAACGAGGTGTGGGTCACCGTGAAGCCGAGCCGCGAATAGACCCGCTGTGCCGGGTTCCCGTCGGTGACGGCCAGCCCCAACCGGGTGACGCCCGCGGCGGCGGCCTGGAGCTGGACGTGCCGCAGCAGCCTCCCCCCGGTCCCCGGCACCGACAGCTCCGGATGGCGGAACACCTCGGTCACCCACGGGACGGTCTTGAAGTCGTTCACGAACACCCCCGCGACGACCGCGCCCTGGTCGTTCACGGCCAGCGCGCTGCACGGCATCAGCGGCCCGACCAGGGTGCCGTCGAGGAGCGGGATCAGATCGGTCGCCATGACCTCGTCGCGGTCGCGGGGCTCGTCGGGATGGTCGGGGTGGCCGGGCGGGTAGGCCAGGCTCATGGCCGGATAGATGTCGTCCGGTGACCGGTCGACCGGGGTGAACCGCACCCCCTCCGGCGGGGCGCTGGGGGCGGAGGGGAGGTCCGTGAGGTCGGCGTACATGGAGTGGGCGTGCCGGAGCCTGCGGGCGCCGCGCGCGATCAGTTCCTGCCCCAGGCCGACGTCGGTGGAGACCGCCCAGCCCTGGAGCTGCGTCAGGATGACCTCCACGGCGCCGGGGCCGATCACTTGGAGGTAGTCGGCCCACGGACGTCCGTCGCGGACCCCTTCGACGAAGCTGATCGCCGCTATACCAAGGTCATTGGCCCTGATCTGTCGCATGCGGCCCAGAATAGGCTTCGGTCGTGCCCGACATAGAGGTTCGCCCGGCGAAGCCCGCCGACTACGACGCCATCAAGGCGGTCGTCGACGAGTGGTGGGGCTGGCCGGTCCAGGGCGGGCTGACGCGCCTGTTCCTCGACCACTTCCACAACACCAGTTTCGTCGTGTACGCCCACGGCCACCTCGTGGCCTTCCTCGTCGGCTTCCTCTCCCAGGGGCAGCACGACCTCGCGTACATCCACTACGTGGGGGTCTCCCCCACCTTCCGGCGCAGCGGCATCGGCCGCGAGCTCTACCGCCGGTTCTTCACCCTGGTCCACTCGGCCGGCCGCACCCGCGTGGCCGCGATCACCTCGCCACGCAACACGAAGTCGATCGCCTTCCACACCGCGATGGGCTTCCACGTGAGCGAACCGATCGCCGACTACGATGGCCCAGGTGCGGACCGTGTCCACTTCGACCGATTGATTGATGAATGACGCTTTCGATCCACCGGCTCGGCGCCGACCGCCTCGACGACTTCCTCGCCCTCGCGGTCGACCGCTCGTGGTCCCCGGAACGAGAGAAATGCCGTCTCCTGTACGACATCGGCGAGGTCCACGGCATCGAGGCTCCCGACGGAAACGGCCTGGCCGCGACGGTGGCCCTGGTCCGGTTCGGCACCCGGGTGACCGCGATCAGCATGATGCTGGTGGCCGGCCGCTACGAACGCCAGGGCCTCGGCACCCGCCTGATGCGCCACGCCCTCGACGTCGCCGGAACCGAGACGGCCGCCCTGACCGCCACGCCTTACGGCCGCCCGCTGTACGAACGCCTCGGCTTCCGCCCGACCGGCACCTGTGACGTCTACGCCGGAGACCCGGTCGGGGTGGCGGCGTCCGGACGTACCGAGAAACTCAGTGACCTCGCCGCGGTCACCAAGCTCGACGAAGAGGTCTACGGCGCTCCCCGCAGCGCACTGTTCGCCCGGCTGCCGGAGTTCTCCGAGAGCTTCCGGGTGACCGAGGGCGGCTTCGGCGGCGCCTGGCACAACGGCCACGTGACCGTGCTCGGCCCGATCGTCGCGGCCTCCGACGCCGACGCCCGCGACCTGCTCTCCGACCTGGCCGCCGACGTGACCGGCCCGATCCGGGTCGAGGCCTTCCTCCCCGCCGCCGCACAGTGGGCCCGTGACCACGGCCTGCCCCTCTCCTTCAGCACGACGCTCATGGAATACGGCAAGCCGATGACCACCGACCTCTCCCGCACCTACGCGCCGGTCATGCAGGCGCTGGCATGATCCTCGACGGCGGCCTGGCGACCCACCTGGAGACCCTCGGCTGCGACCTGAGCGACGACCTGTGGTCGGCGCGGCTCCTCTCGGACGACCCGGGCGTGATCAGGAAGGCCCACCTCGACTTCTTCACGGCGGGCGCCGACGTCGCGACGACGGCCAGCTACCAGGCGACGATCGAGGGCTTCACCCAGCGGGGCGCTTCGGCCGCCGAGGCCGCTTCCCTGATCGCTTCGTCGGTCGAACTGGCACTTCAGGCCCGCGACGAGCACGGCGCCGGCCTGGTCGCGGCCAGCGTCGGGCCCTACGGGGCCTATTTGGCCGACGGCCAGGAGTACACCGGCGAATACGGCGGCCTGACCGAAGACGAGCTCTACGCCTGGCACCGCGACCGCTTCCACCTGCTGGCGGGGGCGGGCGCCGACCTGGTCGTGGCCGAGACGATCCCCTCCCTGCCGGAGGCCAGGGCCCTGCTGCGGCTCTTCCACGAGACCGGCGCCGACGGCTGGATCAGCTTCTCCTGCCGCGACGACCACACCATCAGCGACGGAACCCCCTATGCCGAAGCCGCCGCGCTGGTCGACGTCCCGGTGGGGGCCAACTGCACTAACCCGGCCTACATCGCCAACCTGATCGCCCTGGGCGCGCGGGTGGTCTACCCGAACTCGGGCGAGACCTGGAACGCCCGAAGCCGGACGTGGGAGGGCGTGGGCAACAACTTCCCCGTCGCCGACTGGGCGGGCGCGACGCATGTGGGCGGCTGCTGCCGGACGACACCGGAGCAGATCACCGCGATCAGGCGTCAGATCGGGTAACGGCGAAGCCGGTTCCACGTGAAACAACGGTGACGCGTGGGATCAACCCGCGAGCAGTTCCGCTCGGTCGGCCGGGGACAGGCCCGCTTTGTCGAGGTGGGCGAGCAGCTCGCGGTGCGCCTGCCAGACCTCGGGTGAGACGCCCGGGAGGTCGTATTGGTAGTCGACCTCGACCGGGGTGTCGGACGAGACGTCCAGGATGAAGTGCTTGACCCCGTTCACGGCCTCACGGAGTTCGGTCAGGGTCTGCGCCGACACACCCGAGCGGATCGGGGCGTCCACCGGGCGGGCGTACCAGACCTCGAGGTCACGGTCGAGTGCGCGTTCCCTGCTGACCCTGACGGTCAGCCGGTGGACGGCGGTGGTCACCGCAACCAGCCCCTTCCGAAGACGTGCTCCAGGTCGTGTTCGACGTCGTCAAGGGCCGCTCTGGTGATGTTTCGTATCGGCACTATCGAGCGCCCCACGACCACCTCGGTTCCGTCGTAGAGCAAGAGTAGGCGACTACCCGAGGTCGTTTCGCGCCATCTGACCGACAGCGCATGTAACCGGGCCAGGCTGTAGATGCGGTCGACGACTTCGCGATATGAGGTCACCATGTGTCCACTGTGCGGGGCGGAAAAGCGCAGCTCAATGAACACGCGGAGAGGAATACGGACCCTCCGGCACTGAGCCGGGCACATTGTTACCTTTTCGTTGGCCGAACCCGACCGGCCCGCGCGGCGTATCTCCGTGCGTGAGGCGTCCCGTAGTCGTGTGCGCGCTGGCCCTGGCCGCGGGGCTGGCGGCTCTCGTGCTCGTTCAGCTGTTCGGCGGGCCGCGTGACCTGCCCGCCATCAGAGGGCTCCCGTCGCCGGGGGCCTTCACCACGTGGGGCCTGCCGATCATGCGGCTCGTCCACGACCTCTGCGCGGTCGGCACGGTCGGCTCGCTGCTCGCCGCCGTGCTCCTCAAGGACCGGGACATCCTGGCCCGCGCGGTCCCCCGGTGGGCGCTGGCGTGGGCGGGGAGCGCGGCGGGGACCGTACTGCTGACTCTGTCGGACTTCGTCGGCTCGCCGGTGCTGGAGGCGCTGCGGTCGGGGATGCTCTCGACCTTCGTCCTGTACGTCCCGCAGGGGCTGTCCTTCCTGATCGTGTACGTCCTGACGCTCGCCATCACCCTGCTCAGCTTCGTCCTGCGGGACAGGCCGTGGGTGCTGCTCGTGGCGGCCGTGCTCGCGGTGCTGCCGCCCGCCTACGCGGGACATTCGGCCTCGGCCGTCGACCACGACTTCGCGGTGTCGAGCCTGCTCGTCCACCTCGCCGGGGTCACCCTGTGGGTCGGCGGGCTGTTCGGGCTGATCGCGTTCATGCGCACGGCCCCGGTCAGGGCCGTCGAGCGGTTCAGCTCGCTGGCCCTGTGGTGCTACGTCGCGGTCGCGTTGTCGGGCCTGCTGAACGCCTGGGTCCGGCTCGGCCGGCTGGAGTACCTCTGGTCGTCCGAGTACGGGATCCTCGTGCTCCTCAAGCTGGCCGCGGTGGGCGCACTGGGGTGGTTCGGCTGGCGCCACCGGACCCGCACCATCGCGGCCCTCACCACCAGCAAGGTCCCGTTCCTGAAGCTGGCGGCCGGCGAGCTCGTCCTGATGGCCGCCACGATGGGCCTGGCCGTCGCGCTGTCGCGCACCCCGCCGCCGCCCGGCAGCTCGCCGGCCCACGGCGTGCTCGGCTTCTACCTGCCGATCCTGGCCCCCGGACGGTTCGTCACGGAGTGGCGGCCCGACCCGATCCTGCTGCTGGCCGTCGCGCTCGCCTGCGCGGCCTACTTCCGCTGGTCGGACCGGCAGCGGCCGGTCATGTGGGCGGCGGGCCTGGCCCTGTTCGCCTTCGCGACCGTGGGCGGCCTGGGCACCTACGCCCGCGCGATGGTCTCCTTCCAGCTCATCCAGTGGGCGATCGTCGGCGCGCTGGTCCCGGCGATGCTGGCCATGGCCTGGCGGCCCTGGAGGCCCCCGGCGTGGCTGGGCCTCGTCACCGCGACGGTGCCTTACCTGGCGCTGTTCACCACGCCTCTGTTCGAACTCTCGCAGTCTGTCCTGGCGGTCCGGCTGGTCGTGCTGCTGGGGCTCGCCGTGGCGGCGTACACGACCATCTGTTCCGGGCTCTGGGCCTTGATGGCCGGGACCCAGACGCTGGTCGCCCTCTATCTGCTGTTCGGCCCGGCCCAGGGCATGGGCTGGTATTCGCAGCTCGGTGACATCACCTGGCTGCCCACCGGCGACCAGTGGCTCGGCGCCCTGGTCTATGCCGCAATCGCGGCCGTCGCGGTGGCGACGGCGCGGCTCTCACCGAAGAAGGAGGACGGTCATGTCTCTAGTCGTGACCAGACGCTGGACGCTACCGATCCTCGCGCTGGCGGCGATCCCCGTGATCTGGTGGACCATCGGGGGTGATGAGTCCCAGGCCACCGGCCACCACGCCGCGGCCCCGACCCACACGCTGGAGGAGATCACCGGCGTCATCGGCTGCACCCCCGAGATCCAGGGCAAGCAGCCGGACATGCGCCAGGCGATGTGCTCCGCGCCGTCGTACCGCTCGGTCGTGCTGACCTTCAAGGGCGACCAGAACCAGACCGACTGGCTGAAGGGCGCCCAGGCGTACGGCGGGACCTACCTGGTCGGCACCCGCTGGGTCGTGGTCGGCCCGGAGAAGGAGCTCAACGGCCTGATCCCGCGCCTTGGCGGACACGTCGAGGTGGCAGAGCACGGAGGACATTCCGGCTAGCCCGCTCGGCCCCGTCACGGGCCTTGGCCGACGTGGTGCCGACGACGCGGCCAGCGACGAAGACGGTGTGGACGTCGCCCCTGGTCGCCGACGCGACGACGGCGGCGACGGGATCGATCACCGGCGCCATGCCGGGCGAATCCGTAGAGATCATGATGAGATCGGCCTGCTTGCCGGGCGTGAGCGAGCCGATCTCCCGGTCGAGCCCGATGGCCCGGGCGCCTTCGATGGTCGCCATCCTGAGGACGTCGGCGGCCGGAGTCCCCGGCAGCGCGGCCCGCATGACCGAGAACAGGTCGCCGGGCACCGTGACGACGGTGTCGACCCCGAGGCCGGTCGGGATCCCGTGCGCCCGGAACTTCACGGTGTGCGGTTCGCCGTGCCCCATCTGCCTCTCCACGGCGGGTGCGACCGAGGCGGTGGCACCGGCATCGGCCATCATCTTCACCGCGTCGCCGGTGAAGCCGTTGCCGTGCACGAACATCACATCAGGCCCGAGCAGCCCGCGTTCGTGCAGGATCTCGACGGCGCCCACACCCGTGGCATGAAGACTGATGTGCACGCCCATCTCCCGCGCCGCCCTGAAGTCGGCGACGGCCTCCTCGACCGGACCGTAGACCGGCCCTATCGCGGCCAGCGCCGGTGTGATCCTCCCCGAGGGTCTCAGGCGGGGCAGCGCGTCCCGGTCGGGATGCGCGAACACGGCCCGGACGCCCGCTTGGCGAAGCCCGTCGAGCGCCGCCTCCGGATGGGGGATGTGCGACCAGTCGTACACGGTCGTGACACCGGCGTCGAGGGCGTCGAGCGCGCCCCAGTGGTTGGCCGCGTTCACGTCGTCTTCGGTGAAGGCGGGCGCGAGCGTGCCGAGGATCAGATCGAGGTATTCACCGAGAGAGGAGTCGGGCGTCAGCGCCCGGAGCACGCTCTGCCAGACATGGCGGTGGGTGTCGACGAGTCCCGGCATGACGATCATCCCCTGGGCGTCGATGACGTGATCCGCCGCGAGGTCGCCGCCGATGGCGGCTATCCGCCCGTCCTCGATGAGCAGATCGCCTTCGACCGTGCGGGGTTCCGGGTCGGTGTCGAGCAGGGTGGCGTTGGTGATGAGCGTGCGCATGGAGATTTCCCTTTCTAGAAAGCTTTTTGGAAAGCTATCAGGCGAGACAATTACACTCAAGCCATGGACCGCGTGGACGAAATGATCACCAGGTGGCGGACCGAGCTTCCCGAGGCCGCCACGACGGAACTGGAGATCGTCAAGCGCTCGGGCCGGCTGAAGGGAAAGATCGAGGAGGTCACCGCCCGTGTCCTCGGCGCCCACGGCCTGACCTACGCCGACTTCGACGTGCTCGCCACCCTGCGCCGCGAAGGCGAGCCCTACCGCCTCAAGCCGAGCCGTCTGTCCGCCCACGTCATGCTCACCACGGGCGGCACCAGCAACATCCTCCAGCGGCTGCAGTCCACGGGCCTGATCGTGCGCGAGCCCGACCCCACCGACGGCCGTTCCTCCTGGGTACGCCTCACGCCCGAAGGCGTGGCCAAATCAGAGCAACTGTCCCTGGAGACCACGAAGGCCCATCGGGAGTTGCTCGCACCCGTCCCGCCGGAACGCCTGCGCGCCCTGGCCGACCTGCTGCGCGACGTGCTGATCGACCTCGGCGACGGCGTCTGACCGACGGATATGTGAAGGTTTCGTGATTGCGCGCGCAAAGTTCATCGCGCGGAGACTTCTCACCAATACGCTGTCCGCCATGAGGCGATTAATCGCATTCGCCGGGAGCGCGGCCATGGTGGGCACGGTTCTCACCACTCCGGCCGCCGCCGCACCCGCCGACCCCCTCCAGGCACTCGCGGCAAAGCTCGAAAGCGCCCACGGGGTGCATTACGAGACCGTGCAGAGAACCGACGACGCCACCTTCAAGATCTACGGTGACCTCCAGTTCGGGTGGTCCCGGGTGAAGGCCAACCGCGCCATCGTGGAGCCGGTCCTCGCGCCGTCCGCCACGATGGAGGAGCGGCACGAGAAGATCAGCGAGACCATCTGGGTCGGTGACGACGTCTACCACGACGACGACGCCGGCGGCTGGAAGCTGAACGACGACGTGACGGCCGCCGGGCTCGACGACCCGGTCGTACACTCGCTCTCGGTGGCGGAGATCGGCGCGCTGGTGAAGTCGGCGAAGAAGAAGTCCGCCGGAACCGTCCTCGACGGGGTGTCGACGACGATCTACGAGGGCCGCTACCGCAGCAAGATCCGTGTGACGGACTGGAAGATCTGGATCGGAAGTGACGGTCTGATTCGACGGGTCACGAGTGACACGGCGAAAAAGGATGGAAAAGACCGGACCGTCCGTGACACGTATCTCACGGAATGGGGCAAGCCGGTATGGATCTACGCTCCTGACCAGCGGCTTGTCACTTCCCGCAGTTAACTGACCACTTTGTCGCGAACGGCTTGATAACCCTGTCCGAATAGGACAGGGTTACCGGCAATCACGACAAACGGGGTGACAAAAGAATGAAGCGATTAATCGCGGCCGCTGCGGCGTTCGCCATGGTGACGGCGCTGACCACGGGGGCGGCGCAGGCCAGGGCGGCAGACCCGGTGGCGGCACTGACCGCGCAGTTGAAGAGCGCGCACGGGGTCCACTTCAACTCGGTCAGCAAGATCGAACCGGACCTGGGCTTCAAGAGCCGGACGTACGGCGACCTCCAGTTCGGCCGATCGCGGATCACGGCGAGCAGCATCATCGCCACCAGCAGCCAGGAAGAGACGCTGCCGCCGGAACTGATCGATCTGTTCGGCGGCTTCGACCTCTCCTCGACCCAGACGATCAACGTCAAGGGCGCCACGTACCTGTCCGGTCCCCTGGTCGGCCTTCTCGACCCGCCCCCGGGCAAGACCTGGATCCGTGCCAAGGCCAAGGGCAACTCGTCAGGACTGGGCAACACGGCCATCAACGTGCTGTCTCCCAAAGAGCTGCGCACGCTGCTGAAGTCGACGACGTCGAAGAAGCCGGGCGGGGTCGTCAACGGGGTGGCCACCACGCTCTACACCGGCAGGCAGAAGCTGGACGTGAGCCTGCCCGGCTATCCGCTGTCCTGGACCCTCAACTGGAAGCTGTGGATCGGCACCGAAGACGGCCTGATCCGCCGCATCACGACCCGCGACGTGCTGGAGTCGACCGACACCAAGGGCAAGAAGCAGCAGGTCAAGCTGAGCTCCGACACCTACCTGACCGCGTGGGGCAAGAAGGTCTGGATCGACCCGCCGGCGGAGCAGTACGTCTGGGACTTCGAGGACGCGATCGGCGAATTCACCAAGCCGAACGTCATCGGCGCCATCAACCTGGGCGACTGACGCCGAAGCAGTGAACGCGCCCCGCCGGTTCGGCAGAATCGGCGGGGTGACGTCTTTCGACGAGGTCGCCGTATATCGGGACGAACTGCGGGCCCACTGCTACCGGTTGCTCGGGTCGATGGACGACGCCGAGGACGCCGTACAGGAGACGCTGCAACGGGCCTGGCGGAACCTCGACGGGTTCGAGGGCTCGCTGCGCGCCTGGCTCTACAAGATCGCCACCAATCGCGCCCTGACGATCATCGGGCAGCGCAAACAACCGATCGAGCTCGGGCCGCCCATCTTCGTGGAGAGCGCCGAGACCAAGGTGCTCGTCCAGGAGAGCGTGGAGCTGGCCTTCGTGGCGGCCATCCACCATCTGACCCCGCCCCAGCGGGCCGCGCTGCTGCTCAGAGACGTCCTCGGCTATTCGGCGCAGGAGGCCGCCGACATGCTCGGGACCTCGGCGACCGCCGTGCACAGCGCCGTCAGGCGGGCCCGTGCGGCCCTCGCGGAGCAGGACTCGCTCGGCGAGGAGGGGCAGCGCGACGCGGCCGCGCGCTACGCCGCCGCCTGGCACGCCGGGGATCTCGACGGGATCGTCGCGATGCTGACCGAGGACGCCAAGTACACGATGCCGCCGCTCGACGAGCGCTACCACGGCCACGCGGAGATCCGGCAATTCCTGGTCGAGGGGCCGCTCCAGTTCGGGTGGCGGTTCGTCGCGACCTCGTCGCCGAAGGTGTGGGTGACGTACATGATCAGTGAGGGCCGGGAGCTTCCCGTCAGCGTCGACGTGCTCGTCTTCCGGGGCGCGCGGATTTCCGCGGTCGTCTCGTTCGTCAGCGACGAATTCGTGCGCTTCCTCGGGTTGTAGAGGTATGGACGACATCCGCAAGCTGATCGAGAACTGGGCCCGCGCGGTCCACGAGGGTGACCTCGACCAGGTCACCGCCCAGCACACCGACGACATCGTCATGTTCGACGTGCCGCCTCCGTATGAGGGGGTCCGCGGCATCGGCGCCTACCGGGACACCTGGCCCGGGTTCTTCGAGTGGCAGCGTTCTGGCGCGGTCTTCGACATCGAGGAGCTCGACGTCGTCGCGGGGGCCGACGTCGCGTACGCCTTCGCCATCGCACGCTGCGCCGACGCCACCGACGACTCTCCGGTACGGCTCCGCCTCACCTTCGGCCTGAAGATGGTCGACGGGCAGTGGCGGATCGCCCACGAGCACCACTCGTTCCCGTCGGAGCTCTCCGGCGAGGACGAGATCAGGGCCCTGGGAGATCTCTGACCTGCGGGTTCTCTCAGGAGACAGCGTGGCGGTGTCGTTCGGCCACGACCTCGTCCTCGGCGGCGCGTCGCGGGCGACCCGGGTGTTCGCCAGGCGTGGTGGACGCTGGGTGCTCGTCCACCAGCACCTGAGCGCTATTTAGGGTCGTAGGCGAGGTTGGGGCGCAGCCAGCGCTCCACCTCGTCGACCGGCATGCCCCGGCGGGCCGCGTAGTCGTGGATCTGGTCCTTGTCGAGACGGCCGACGGTGAAGTAGCGCGCGTCGGGGTGCTGCAGGATCAGGCCGCTGACCGCCGCCGCCGGGGTCATCGCGAACGACTCGGTCAGCGCGATGCCCGCCGACTCGGCGCCGAGCAGGTCGAACAGGTCGCGCTTCTCGCTGTGGTCGGGCGTGGCGGGGTAGCCGAGCGCCGGCCGGATGCCGCGGAACTTCTCGGCGTGCAGGTCTTCGAGCAGCGGCTCGGCGCCGGGCTCGAACCACTCGCGGCGGGCCTTCAGGTGGATCCACTCGGCGAACGCCTCGGCGAGCCGGTCGGCCAGCGCCTTCACCATGATCGCCTTGTAGTCGTCGTTGTCGGCCTCGTAGCGGGCGGACAGGACGTCGGCCCCCTGGATGGCCACCGCGAACCCGCCCATGTGGTCGCCCTCGGGCGCCACCCAGTCGGACAGGCAGCGGTTAGGCCGGCCTTCGGGCTTCTGCGTCTGCTGCCGCAACATCGGGAACCTCTTCGGGCCGACGACGATGTCGTCGCCCTCGGAGTGGGCCGGCCAGAAGCCGTAGACGCCCTCGGCGTGGAACGACCCGTCGGCGATGATCTGGTCGAGCATCGCGAACGCGTCGTCGTAGAGCTCGCGCGCCTCGGGCCGCTCCAGGATCGCGGGGTACTTGCCCTTCAGCCCCCAGGCCAGCCCGAGGAACTGCCAGTCGATGAACTCCCGCAGCTCGGCGATCGAGGGGTTGACCGTGCGCACCCCGGTGAACTCGGGCGTGGGCAGGTCGTCGTAGGAGACGGCCGTGCGGTTGGCCCGGATCTTCTTGAGCGAGAGCAGCGGCTGCCGGATGCGCGTCTCGTGCTGCACCCTGAGCCGGTCCTGGTCGGTCTTGGACGTGATCGCCAGTTCCTTGGCCCGCGCGGGGTCGAGCAGGTCGGACACCACGCCGACCACCCGCGACGCGTCGAGCACGTGGAGGGTGAGCGCGTCGTAGGCGGGCGCGATCCGCACCGCGGTGTGCTGCTTGGACGTCGTCGCCCCGCCGATCAGCAGCGGCGTCGACATGCCCCGCGCGGTCATCTCGGCGGCGACGCTGACCATCTCGTCGAGCGACGGCGTGATCAGGCCGGACAGACCGATCACATCGGCGCCCTCGGCCTCGGCGATGTCGAGGATCTTGGCCGCGGGAACCATCACGCCCAGGTCGATGACCTTGTAGTTGTTGCAGCCCAGCACCACGCCGACGATGTTCTTGCCGATGTCGTGGACGTCGCCCTTCACCGTCGCCAGCACCACAGTGCCCTGGCCTGAGTCGGACTTGTCCTTCTCCATGAACGGTTCGAGGTAGGCGACCGAGCGCTTCATCACCCGGGCGCTCTTCACGACCTGCGGCAGGAACATCTTGCCCGACCCGAACAGGTCGCCGACGATCTTCATGCCGTCCATCAGCGGGCCTTCGATGACGTCGAGCGGACGGGCCGACATCTGCCGGGCCTCCTCGGTGTCCTCGACGATGAAGTCGACGATGCCGTGCACGAGAGCGTGCGCCAGCCGCTCCTTGACCGGCGCCTCCCGCCACGAGAGGTCGACGACACGGGCGGTGCCGCTGCCCTTGACCGTCTCGGCGTAGGAGACGAGCCGGTCGGTGGCGTCCTCACGCCGGTCGAAGATCACGTCTTCGACGAGTTCCAGCAGCTCGGCGGGGATGTCCTGGTAGACGGCGAGCTGCCCGGCGTTCACGATGCCCATGTCGAGCCCGGCCGTGACGGCATGGAACAGGAACGCCGAGTGCATGGCCTCGCGGACGATGTCGTTGCCCCGGAACGAGAACGACAGGTTCGAGATGCCACCGCTGATCCGGACACCGGGGCAACGCTGTTTGATCAGCGGGAGGGCGTCGATGAAGTTCTTCGCGTACGAGTTGTGCTCGCTGATCCCGGTCGCCACCGCCAGGACGTTGGGGTCGAAGATGATGTCCTCGGCCACGAACCCGGCCTGCTGGGTGAGGATGTCGTAGGCCCGGCCGCAGATCGCGACCTTGCGCTCGGTCGTGTCGGCCTGGCCCTGCTCGTCGAAGGCCATCACGACGACACCGGCGCCGTAGTTCTTGATCTGCCTGGCGTGGTCGAGGAAGACCTCCTCGCCCTCCTTGAGGCTGATCGAGTTGACCACGCCCTTGCCCTGGACGCACTTGAGCCCGGCCTCAAGGACCGTCCACTTCGAGCTGTCGACCATGATCGGCACCCGGGCCACCTCGGGCTCGGTCGCGATCAGGTTCAGGAAGGTCGTCATGGCCTGCTCGCTGTCGAGCAGGTCGGCGTCCATGTTCACGTCGAGCAGGTTGGCGCCACCGCGCACCTGCTCCAGGGCGACGTCGACGGCCGCTTGGTGGTCGTTGCCCTCGATCATCCGCCGGAACCGGGCGGAACCGGTCACGTTGGTGCGCTCACCGATCATCACGAACCCGGTGTCGGGCCCGATGGCGAACGGCTCCAGACCGCTGAACCGGGTCTGCGGCGCGGGAGTGGGCACCCCACGCGGCGGGAGGCCCTTCACCGCTTCGGCGATCTTCGCGATGTGGGCCGGGGTCGTGCCGCAGCACCCACCGGCGATGTTGACCATGCCCTGCCGGGCGAACTCACCGAGCAGCGCGCCGGTCTCCTCGGGCGTCTGGTCGTAGCCGCCGAACGCGTTGGGCAGACCGGCGTTGGGGTGGCTGGCGACGTAGGTACCCGCGATCTTCGCCAGTTCGGCGACGTGGGGCCGCATCTCGGTAGCGCCCAGCGAGCAGTTGACCCCGACGACCAGGGGCTTGGCGATCTCGATCGACCGCCAGAACGCCTCGACGGTCTGCCCGGACAGCGTGCGCCCGCTCAGGTCGACGATCGTGACGGAGATCCACAGGGGCAGTTCCGGCGCGACCTCGCGGGCGGCGGCGATGGCCGCCTTGCAGTTGAGCGTGTCGAAGATCGTCTCGATCAGCAGCAGGTCGACCCCGCCCTCCGCGAGCGCGGAGATCTGCTCGGCGTAGGAGGCCTTGACCTGGTCGAAGTTCACCGCCCGATAGGCCGGGTCCTCGACCTTGGGCGACAGCGACAGCGTGACGTTGAGGGGCCCGACCGAGCCCGCGACGAACCGCCCGCCGAGCTCGTCGGCGGCCTGCCTGGCCAGCCGAGCGCCCTGGAGGTTCTGCTCCCGCACGAGGTGCTCGGCGCCGTAGTCGGCCTGCCCGATGCTCGTGGCGGTGAAGGTGTTGGTCGTGGTGATGTCGGCGCCGGCGGCGAGATATTGCCGGTGGACGTCGAGGATCAGGTCGGGCCGCGTCAGGTTGAGCATGTCGGGGTCGCCCGCGTAACGCTCATCGCCGTAATCGGCCGCGGTCAACCCGGCGCCCTGGAGCATCGTGCCCCAGGCTCCGTCGAGCACCGCGACTCGGTCGGCGAGCAGCTGACGAAGATCCACTGAGCCTCCTCCGTACTAAGGAAGAGGCGACCTTACTGGGATGGTTCCAGCCGAGCGTGGCGGGCGTTCACAAGCCCGTTGCAGCGCCTCTCGACCTGCGGACCAGTTTAACAAACCCACCGCATGTCAAGACCATCGAAATATTTCGGTCCTACAAACTGGGTCTTTCTCACTTTGCTCGGTCTGGCTAGCATTCGATTTCGGAACATCTCCGAAACATTTTGGAGCCTGACCCCCCAAAGGAGAGAGTTCGATGAGACGACTGGTGGTCATCGCGGCCACGGCGCTCGGACTTGTGGCTGTGCTCAGCCCGGGACCCGTGTCGGCTAATGGGCGGCCTCCGGCCGTACAGGACCAGAGCCTGAAAGCCTTAGCCGCCCGGCACAACCTGGCGATCGGCACGGCGATCAGCAACGACGCCCTGGCCGAACCCCAGTACAAGACCATCGCCACCCAGCAGTTCAGCAGCGTCACCCACGAGAACGCCATGAAGTGGGAGAGCCTGGAGCCCACCCGCGGCACCTACGACTGGGCCGCCGCCGACGCGTTGATCGACTTCGCCCGCAAGAACAACCAGAAGGTGCGCGGCCACGTCCTGGTCTGGCACAACCAGCTGCCGGCATGGCTGACCGCCGGCGTCGCCGACGGCTCGATCTCCAAGACCCAGCTTCGCGACCTGCTCCGCAAGCACATCACGACCGTCGTGAAGCGCTACAAGGGCAAGATCTGGCAGTGGGACGTCGTCAACGAGGCCGCCAGCGACCCGTGGGACACCCCCTCGGAGATCCACCTGAAGGGCTTCTGGGCGCAGAACCTCGGCCCTGACTACATCGCCGACGCCTTCCGCTGGGCCCGCGCCGCCGACCCCTCGGCGCTGCTGTTCTACAACGACTACAACATGGAGGCCTTCGGCGACCGGGGCGCCGGTGACAAGGTCTGGTTCATCTACAACCTGATCAAGAAGCTGCGCTCCCAGGGCGTGCCGATCGACGGGTTCGGCTCGCAGGGGCACCTCGGAACGCAGTACGGGAACTTCGACGCCTTCCAGGTGAAGGAGGTCCTGGACGCTTTCTCCGACCTGGGGATGGTCAGCGCGTTCACCGAGGTCGACGTGCGGAGCCAGATGACCGCCGGCGTTCAGGCCGGCGACACCAACGAGATCAACCCCCGTCTCCAGGCCTCCGCCTCGAACTTCAGCGTGCTCCTGCAGGCCTGCCTGCTGAACCGGCACTGCCTGTCGTACACGGTGTGGGGCTTCACGGACAAGCACTCGTGGGTGCCGACCTGGTTCACCAACCCGCCGGAGGGCCTCGCGACCCTCTACGACGAGAACTACCAGCCGAAGCGCGCCTACAACTCGATCAAGTCGGACCTGGTGTTCGCGGGCCCGCCGAACGTCCTGCCCAGACCACGCCGCTGACCTTCGACAAGGCCCTGGACGAACCTCGTCAGCACCGGTGACGAATCGGAGGCCCGCCACAGGGCCGCCGCGGTGATCGTGGCCGTGGGGCCCTTCAACGGGACGAAGGCCACGCCCTCCCGGCGGAGGCCCTCCGCCGAGGCGGGGACCAGGGCCACGCCCAGCCCGGCCGCGACGCTCATGAGCTGCGTCGAGACCTGGCAGACGCGGTGGGTGACGTTGGGGCGGAAACCGGCCGTGGTGCACATGCCATGGACGGTTTCCGCCCACTGGGCGCAGTCGGCCAGGTCGAGGATGACGAAGGGGTCCTGGGACAGGTCGGTGAGTTCGATCACCGGGTCGGCCGCCAGCGGGTGGTGCACGGGCAGGGCGGCGATGAACGGTTCGACCGAGAGGATCGTGCCCTCCGGGCAGACGATGTCGCCGATGCGGGAGATGAAGGCGACGTCCACATCCGGCGGCTGGGTCGTGGCGCCCAGCGGGAGTTCGAGGAGGTCGACCTCGACGCCGGTGTGACGGTTCCGGAAGTCGGCGAGCATCGCCAGGAACGGGCCCGACGAGGTGGTCGGCATGTACGCCACCCTGAGACGCCCCAGCTCCCCGCGTCTGGCCTGGTCGGCCACCGCCTGGGCGACCTTCGCCTGGGCCAGTGTGCGGCGGGCCTCGACCAGGAACAGCTCCCCCACATGGGTCAGGCGGGTGCGGCGTTTCTCCCTGATCAGGAGCTCGACGCCGAGGACCGACTCGAGTTTCTGGATCTGCTGCGACAGGGCCGGCTGGGCGATGTGGAGACGTTCGGCGGCGCGGGCGAAGTGGAGTTCTTCGGCCAGGGCGACGAAGCCCTCCAGGTGGCGCAGCTCGAAGTTCATGCTTTCAGCTTATCAACGCATTGACAATCGGTCTTTGATCTTATGAACCCCGCGCTCTTAGCGTCAGAGCCATGAGACTTTCAGGAAAGATCGCGCTCGTCACCGGCGGCACCTCCGGGATCGGTGAGGGCATCGCACGGCGCTTCGGCGCCGAAGGGGCGACCATCGTGTTCACGGGCCGCCGGGCCGACCTCGGGGAGCTGATCGCCAAGGAGATCGCGGGCGCCACGTTCGTCCCGGGGGACCTCACCCAGGCCGGGACCCGGAACGCGCTCGTCGCCGCCGTCGAGGCGCACGGCGGGCTCGACGTGCTGGTCAACAACGCCGCCGCCTTCGGCGACACGCTCACCGACCAGGTCACCGAGGACGACTTCGACCGGATCGTCGGGCTCAACTTCCGGGCGGCCTACCTGATCACGCGGGACGTCCTGCCGCACCTGATCAGGAAGCCCGGCGGGCGGATCGTGAACATCTCCAGCACGGGGGTCCGCCGGGCCTGGCCCGGGGCGTCGGTCTACAACGCCAGCAAGGCGGCGCTGGAGAACCTCACCCAGTCGTGGGCCCACGAATACGGTCAGTACGGTCTCACCGCCAACGCGCTGACCCTGCCGATCGTGGACGCGCCGATGTCACTGGCCGCCCGGGAGTACGTCGACCTGGAGACCATCCCCTCCCGCCGGATCGGGACGGTGACCGACGTCGCCGACATGGCCGTGTTCCTCGCGGGGGACGAGTCCGGCTACCTCAACGGGGCCAGGATTCCGCTGGACGGCGGGCAGACCGCCTAATCGAGACCCGGGGAACGTAGGGTTGGCGGATGGTCCGGACGGTCATCGACTCCTTAGGGGTGGCGTCGCCCTCGCGTATCGTCGCCACCCGTGACGTCGTCGACGGCTGCCTGCGGCCGCTCGACCTACCGCTGGAGCTGACGACCGGGATCGTCTCCCGGCGGGTGGCCGGTGAGGGCGAATACTCGGTCGACCTGGCGGCCCGGGCGGGGCTCGACTGCCTGTCGCGGTCGTCGATCCCGGCAGGCGAGGTCGACCTGCTGATCAACACGAGCATCTCGCGGGTCGACGGGCCGTCGTGGGCGACCTACGAACCGGCCCTGGCCACGCGGCTGCGCCGGCTCCTCGGCTGCCACGACGCCTGGACGTTCGACCTGGCGAACGCGTGCGCCGGGACGTTCACCGGCATCTGGCTCGCCGACGCGCTGATCCGGGCGGGGCGGATCCGCACCGCCCTGGTCGTCAGCGGGGAGTTCGTCTCCCACATGATCCCCACGGCCCAGCTCGAGATCGAGGGCAAGAACGATCCGCGCATCGCCTGCCTCACCCTCGGCGACGCGGGCGCGGCGGTGCTGCTGACCCGCTCCGACGACGACCGCGCCGGGTTCCGGCACATCGGGCTTCGCACGATCGGGGAGCACCACACGCTGTGCGTGGCCGGGCCCTCCGACCAGCCGCACGGCGGCGCGGTGATGAAGACCCAGATGGCGACACTGGCGGCCATCTGCATCCGTGAGTCGATCGCGCACGCCGCCGAGTCGCTCGCCGCCATCGACCTGCCGATCGGCGACATCGACCGGTTCATCCCGCACCAGATGTCGTCCCTGGCCATCAGGGCCGGCATCCGGCAGGCCAACCGCGCGTTCGGGGCCAAGGTCCTGGACAAGGGCAACGTCATCGACAACCTGGCGACGCGGGGCAACACGTCCACGACCGCCCACCTGGTGGCCCTGCACGACGCCTCCCACGACGGCCGCGTCGAATCGGGGCAGCGGGTGCTCTTCGAGATCGCCGCGTCGGGCGTGACCGTCGGCACCGCCGTCTACACCCTCGACGACCTGCCCGACCGGCTCGCCGAGGGCCGTAAGTCGGACCGGCCCACGCCCCCGGCGACGCCGGCCCCGCTGCGGGGGGTGCGCATCGGCGCGGTCGGGCTGGCCACCGAAGGCGCCACCACGGTCGAGCTGCTCCGCGAGGCGGTCACCGACTGCCTGGCCGGCCGCGAGCAGCCCGATCTGCTCATCCACACGGGGGTCTACGTCACCGGCCTCATCGCCGAGCCCGCCGTCGCCGCGACCGCGGCGGGGGAACTCGGTCTCGGCGGCGACTTCCTCGGCTTCGACCTCACCAACGGCGGGCTGGGCACCCTCGACGCCTGCCGGGTGGCCGCCGAGCTCATCAGCGCCGGGACGGTGAACACGGTGCTGGTCGTCGCGTCCGAAGACGGCGGCGGCGTGGCGCGCCGGGGGTCCGCGCTGCTCCTGGAAGCGGGCGAGGGCGGTTTCGCCGGTTTCCACTCGCGCCACTTCGACGAGCAGCTCGCCGACTTCTACGCGGGGGCGGTGCAGGAGGACGGCCGTTCCTTCGCGCGGGCGGGCGACCGTGAGCTGCTCGCCGACCGCACCGCCGCGTTGGTCCCCCAGGTTGTCGCCGAGTTGCTGGCCGCCCACGGCGTGACCGAAGAGGAGATCTCGGCCGTGCTGATGCCGGACATCGAGCTGTTCACCTCGGCGTTGCCGTTCGCGTTCGCGACGCTGGAGGCCGCCCCCGGAGATCTCGTCGTCATCGTCGGAGCGGCGAGCGGAATTGAGATCGGCGCGGCGTTGTACCGAATGTGATCACCCATTTAGCATGCGTGCGGGAGAGCAGATGAGTGAACCACGCGCGCAGTTCGATCCATTCGAATACATACCGATATTCCCCGGCCGATTACGGGACAGGGGGACCACCTGGATCTTACTCGCCGGGCTGGTCGTCTTCCTGGTCACCGTGGCGTGCACCCTCATCGAGGGCACGTTCGGGCGGCCGGCCGATTTCCGTTTCCCGGCCGACGTCACTTACGCGCTGACCGGTTCCGGGAAATCATCCGAGCCGAATTTCCCGCTGCTCCGTGATTTCACCAGCCTGCTGTGCGGATTCCTGGTGGTCACCGGTTTCGCGTTACTGCACCGGAACTGGCACTACGTCTCCACCGCCCTCACGGCGCTGCGCGAATCGCGCACGATCGTGCCCCGCCCGGTGCCCAAGTCGAACGTGTTCTCCCGGCTGCTCGGCATCGACCGGCTGCTCGCGGGCGACGAGGGCACCGCGCTCGACCGGCTCGACCACAAGTTCGGCGTCGTCACCACCCGTACCAAAATCGTTCTGTTCGGTTCGGTCGTCTTCGTCAGCTTCATCTTCGCGACCCTGCTGGCCAACGGTCTGAGCCAGAACGCCTTCCGGGTCTTCGCGCCCCGCGGCGTCTCCGCCGCCGAGCAGGCCCAATGGGTCGAGCTGGCCAAGCAGAACTGGTGGGCCGGGCCGGAACACCCGCTGGGCGTGGTCATCTACACGGTGCTGGCGTTCCTGGCGATGGTGCTGATCTTCACGTTCAACGTGGTCGGCGTGCTGACCGTCTACTTCAGCGTCGCCCTCTACTTCGCCGCCGACCTGCGCGCCGACTGGTACAACCGGGACGGCCGCTTCGGCTGGACCCCGGTCGCCCGCGTCTACCGCACGACCTACTGGGCGCTGGTCCTGCTCGGTACCGCCATCGCCGTTCTGATCGCGGCTCTGGGCAGCAGTGTGCCCATCTCCGTCTTCGGGCTGATTCTCCTGTACGTCCTGCTCGCCCCCGTCTACACGCTGGTGCCGTGGCTGTGCTTCCGGACCGTGGAGCGGGCCGCCAAGCAGGCCCGCATCGCCGAACTGTCGGAACTCCTCGCGGACGTCGACGAGCGCGACCTCAGCCAGGTGCAGCCGCTCGTGGCCGAGTTCGCCCGGACCAACGCCGCCCGGATCAGGCCGATGCGGCTGCGCACGGTGCCGTTCGGGGCGTTCGCGACGGTCGTCCTGCTGCCGATCGTGCTGACAGGTCTGCAGATCTTCGCCCAGATCGGGCCGGGCAGCCGCTGACCGCCCGGCCCGAACGGGTCAGAGGCCGTATCTGTTCTTCAGATGACGCCAGAAGTCGCGGAACATCCAGGCGTCGAAATCGGTGATCTGAGAAGCGCTGCCGGCCTTCATCAGGAAGCCGTTCACTCCTGACGGGGTCCAGTCGTAGAAGTCGTCCAGGCCGAAGGTGTGGCCGACCTCGTGCAGGAAGATGTGCAGGTTGGCGGCATTGAGGTTGTTCATGAAGTATTCCGACCCCATGCGCTGGCCCCAGTCGCCGCCCGCGCCGCCGCCGAAGCCCGACGTCAGCCAGAGCGACATGTCGTAGTGCCGCGCGGCCCCGCCGGGGCAGTTCGGATAGGTGCCGCCCTGGTTGAAGAACCGGCCGCACGGCGGGGCGCACTGCGGGGCGTTCTCGCCGATGTCGCCGACGTAGACGTCGACCGAGTTGTCCGTCCACTGGAGCTGGGCCCGGTCCCGGACCGCCCAGCCGACGACCCGCACCGGCACGTCGCCGTAGGGCCAGGCGTTGTGCCCGGCCATGACGTCCATCCACCTCTTGAACTGCCGGGCCAGGGTCGCGTGGACGGCGTCCCGCTGGGCCGCGGTGACCGTGGCCGAGGAGTCCCATCGCACGCAGTAGTTCACGTATCCCCGGTTGGCCATGATCTGGTCCCAGCCGTAGTTCCGGAACCCGTAGAGGTTGGGGTAGGTGCTCTCGACGTGCGACCAGACCTGGTTCAGCGGGGAGACCAGGTTCGACGGCGGGTTCCAGCCACTAGCGGGCGGAGGCGTCGGTGTGGGGGTTGGGGTTGGTCTGGGAGTAGCCGGGCCGCCGCAGGTCACTCCGTTCAGGGTGTACGAGGTGGGCGACCCGTTCGCCCCGCTGTAGGTGCCGTTGAAGCCGATCGTGATGCTCGCGCCCGTGGACAGGACGGGCGCGTAGCCGGGGGCCGACACAGTCACGTTGGCGCCGGATTGGGTCCAGGTCCCGTTCCAGCCCTGGCTCACCTGCTGGTTGCCCGGCCAGGAGAACCGCAGCGTCCACGGGTTCACCGGATCGCCGAGGTTGTCGATCGTGACGTTGCCGCCGAAGGCGCCGCCGTTCTCCCACGCCTTGGCGTAGGTGACGGAGCAGGCGACGGCCGCCTGCGCGGGCTGGGCGACGATCACGCCCAGCGCGGCCATGACCGTGAGGGCCACGGCCCAGAAGGATGTTCGTCTCATTGTGGGAGCGCTCCCATATGGTGGGTGGAAGCGGGCGCCGTCGCGAGGAGCGGCGCCCGCCGATGGACCTAGTTCGCGAACGCCCTGACCTCAAGAAGGCCGAGCGAAGCGGTTCCCGTGCTGGTCAGCACCACTCTCAGGCGGGTGCTGCTCACGGGGGTGAAGGTCACCGAGTTGAACTGGTTCTTGGCCAGCCCGTAGGAACCGGCCCCGGGCACGTCGACGTAGGAAGACCCGTTCCAGTACTGGAGCTTCCAGGCCGACGGCATGTCGATGCCCTGCTCGTCGTCGAAGAAGTAGACCTCCGCACGGCTGAGCGTCTGGGCGGACGACCACGTCAGTTCGCCGTACTGCGTCCCGGTCTCGGGCCAGCTGCCCCAGCGCGGGTTCACGGTGTCGTTCGAGGACGGCGGCTGGATGCCGTCGTTCAGCGCCGCGGCCGTCTCCCACGACGAGGTGTAGGAGGCCGACGGGGTCGCCGCCAGGGCCAGGTTGCCGACCGGTGGCGGGGTGCCGCCCCGGTTGTAGGCCGAGACCTCCGTGAGCCCGCTCTTGGCGCTCCCGGCGTTGGTCACCTGCACGCGGATCCTGGCCGCCGTCACCGACGGGAACGTCACCACGTTGTAGTTGGCCCGTGGAGCCGAGGGCGTCTTCGTCTGCGAGGGCACCGCCGTCCACGTCGAGCCGTTCAGATACTGGATCGTGTACGCCGAGGGCGCCCGATACGTCGCCGAGGCCGGCCGCGAGTCCTTGAACCACATCCGCATCTCGTTGACCGGCTGCGACGAGCCCAGGTTCAGCTCATACCAGTCGGTCGTGGCGCCCGTACCGCCCCAGAAGGGCTCGTTGACCGGCAGGCCGTCCACCGCGCCCGCGACATTGGTGCCGGAAGACGCGCTCCCGGTGGAGGGAATCAGCCCGGAGGCGACGTTGATCCCCGCCTTGTCGAGGATGTCGGTCATCCGGCCGCCGGTGAAGGCGACCTGGTTGGGCGACTGGATCCCCGAGTAGGCCTGGTTGTAGGCGACCGTCCCGGAGGTGGTCACCGCGCCGGTGGCGGGGTCCCATGTGAACGGGACCAGCGAGTTCACGGTCGCGACCCGCGTGCCGTTGATGAAGATCGAGTAGCCCTGCGGCACACCCGGGTAGCGGGTGACGCCGTCGGCGGGGTCGTCCCAGGTGATGGTCAGGTCGGCGTTGCGGTAGCGCAGGTTGTTGACGGTGAAGTGGGTCCAGCCGATGTTGATCGGGGACAGTTCCACCTTCGCGTCGTTGCGCGGGCGCAGGCCGGCGACGTCCTCGATCACCGTCCAGTTGCTGCTGCCCAGGATGTTGTGGTGGATCCAGGAGCGGTACTGGACGGAGGAGCCGTTCCAGTCGGCCCAGAACTCGTTGGCGTCGGGCCAGGCGGTGTTGCCGCCGACGTACTGCGCCCACGTGTTCCAGTAGAGGAGTTTCTTGTAGTCGTTCGCGGTCATCCACGAGTTCGGGTAGTTGCGCAGGACCGACGAGTAGAGCCGGAACTGGACCGTCGAGTTGATCGTGGAGAAGTTGTTGGAGCCCGGGTTCCCCGCCGCCGCGGCGGCCGCCTTGTCGGTCTGGTTGGCGGTGTAGAAGGGGAAGATCGGATACTGCGCCGGGTCGTCGTAGAGACGCAGCGCCTGCCGGTAGGTGGCGGTGTTCGGGATCGCGCCGACAGAAAACGGGTAGTAGTTATTGATCTCCTTCCACGGCACGTACTCGTTCGTCGACTTCAGCCGGTGCTCGAAGAGCTGGCGGGACGGGTTCCAGAGCACGTTGACGATGGCGTTCTGGATGTCGGTCGCCAGCGTCTGCATCTCGGCGGCCTTGGCGGTGTTGCCGACCGCCGCGTAGGCCTGCGAAGCGGCGAGCGCGCCGCTGTACTGGTAGGCCGACTCCGCCCGGTCCATCCGGCCCGGCTTCCAGTGGAACGAGACCGCGTCGGCGTCGTTGCCGGTGAGGGCGCCCCAGTCGTACTCGATGAGCTTGTTGTTGTCGGTGTCGTAGTAGCTGAGCTGGCCCTTCACGTCGCGTTCGGCGTAACGCGCGAGCGCGCCGGCGATGGCGGGCTGGCCGCCGTGGATCTGGTAGGCCCGCCAGGCCGCCTCGGAGATGTACTGGGTGTAGCTGTTCGACCAGTTCTCCGGGTCGCCGGGGTTGTCCATGAACCGGCCGTTCCTGGACGTCTGACCCGTGGACAGCCAGTTGCCGTAGGCGTACATGGGCGTCCGCAGATATTTGAGGTCGTCGATGTGCATCGGCTGGGTCAGCGCGATCGCGTTGTTGTAGCCGAGCACGCCCTCCATCGACACCGGGAACTGGAACGTCTGGCCGGGGATGTCCGCGTCGAGGTTGTTGTAGCGCATCAACCACCAGCGGTAGTAGACGTTCTTCTTGATCGCCGCCTCGGCCACGTCGATGTACGGCAGGTTCTGCGCCCACCAGAGGTTGTAGGCCCTGACGTGGGTGGCGTACGCCGTGGCGTTGGTGAAGCCCTTGTAGGTGTTGTATTCGGTCAGCGAGCCGGGGATCTCGTTGGTCACGAAACCCATCACGACCTTCGCGGTCACGGTGGCGCCCGGCGCGACCGTGACGGAGCGGTTCAGGCCGCCGCTGCTGACGGCGAAGCCGTCACCGCTGAGCCTGGGGAACAGCGTGGTCAGGTTGTTGTACGCGTTCACCTGCCCCGTCAGCTCGTTTCCCGAGCCGCTCGTGGCATAGGGCGAGGTAGCCCTGAGCTGCAGTGTCGATGACGACGAGCCGTTGTTGACGATCGAGTAGTTCGCCACGGCGACGTTGTCGTCGGTGATGAACTTCTGCTGCGTCACCACGAGGGACCCGCTCGTGTGGACGCTGCGCCAGAAGCTGGGGGCCTGGAACCGCTGCGACACCTGCTCGGAGAAGGTGCCGGGCGTGATGGCCACGGTGAAGGCGGAGGACCCGCCGATCGCCTCCCAGTACGCCACCTGGCCGGAGAAGCCCAGCGTGCCGGGGTTGTGCGTCTTCATGTAGAGCGCCCGGCCCCGCGTCATCAGCCAGTTCCCGGCCGGGTCACTGCCTGTTCTGCCGAGGAGACGGTCCATCCAGAAGTCGGTGCCGGAGGATTCCGCGTCGTACATGGCCTGCATCATGTTGCCGGTCGTGTACGACACGGGCGGCGCCGGAACGGCCGGGCCGCTGAAGCTGGGGAAGCCGATCGTCTGCGCCGCCGAAGCGGCTGGACCTGCGACGATCAGCCCGGCTAAGAGCGCCAGAGCAGCAGAAGCGCGGAGGAACTTCATACGCCCACCGTCCATTCGATCAGTCCGGTCGACAGACCGGTCCGGGAGGTCATGTTGAGCCGGAGCCGGGTGGTGGAGACCTGCGGGAAGGTCATGGTGTTGTACTGGTTGGCGGCGACGCCGCACGACCCGATGTTCACGTAGGCGGAGCCGTTCCAGTACTGGAGCTGGCACGACGCCGGCAGATCGATCCCCTGGTCGTCGTCGAACCAGTAGGCGGCGGTCTTACTGATGTTCTGCGCCGTCGGCCAGCGGTATTCGACCCACTGGGTGCCCTGCTGGTTCCAGTTGCCGTAGACGCCGTGCGACCGGTCGGCCGAGTTCGTCGGCGCGAACCCGTCCTTGATCGCGTTCAGCGTCTCCCACGAGGAGACGTAGGACGTGGAGGCGGTGGCACTCGAAGCCAGATTCGAGGACGTGCCGCCCGAGGTCTGGACGACCTTCTGCATCGTCCCGTCGGCATTGAAGTAGAGCTTGTCGAGCGTCACCGACCTGCGGAAATTGCCTCCGCCCGGCGCGGCGGCGTTGTGGTAGACCATGTACCACTGGCCCTTGTACTCGATGATCGCCGGGTGGTTGGTCGTCGAGCTGACCATGTCGAGCACCACCCCGCGATGCGTCCAGGGACCGAGCGGGTTCGAGGCCGTCGCGTAGCGGATGCAGGCGTACTCCGGGGAGGCGCAGCCGGAGTCATTGGCCGCGTAGGCCAGGTAGTAGGTGCCGTTGCGCTTGAACATCCACGGCGCCTCCCAGAAGTTCGACACTCCGGACGGCGTGACGACCGAGCCTTGCAGAGAGGTCATGTTGCTGTTCAGTCGTGCCGCTCGGAGGCCGTAGTACGAACCCCAGTACATGTAGACCTGGCCGTCGTCGTCGGTGAAGACGGTCGGGTCGATGTTGAGAGGGCTCGAATTGGTGGTGGAGTCGCTGATCAGCGGGCCGCCGATGGCGTCGGTGAACGGGCCGGTCGGGCTGTTGCCGACGGCCACGCCGATGTTCATCCAGCCGGGGCCGTTGCCGTTGATGGAGACGTACCAGTAGTAGCGTCCGTCGGCGCCGCGTTCGACCTCACCGGCCCAGGCGTCGAGGCTGGCCCAGGAGAAGTTCGAGATCGCCAGGCGCGCGCCCTGGTCGGTGAAGGTGGCCGCGTCGCTGGAGGAGTAGACGTGCCAGTCGCGCATGACGAAGTTCTGGCCGGTGGAAGTGGCCTCGTCATGGCCGGTGTAGAGGTAGAGCGTGTCGCCGACGACGAGCGCGGCGGGGTCGGCGGTGTAGATCTGGGTGGTGATGGGGGCCGCCGCCTGGGCGGGGAGCGCGACGCCCAGCAACAGGAGCAGGGTCGTCGGAATGGCTAATCGGCGTTTCACGGGAGCGGTTCCTTCCGAAATGTTAGCGCTAACATTCATAGGACACCGCCTGGGTGGCGGTGCGGGGCTCAGGTGGAGTCGCGGATGACGAGCTGCACCGGCATGCGGTGCACGCCGGGGGTCGCACGGCCGTCGATGGCCGCGAACAGGTGCTGTGCCGCGGTGCGGCCGAGCACTTCCAGGTTGGGGTCGATGGTGGTCAGCGGCGGCCGGCTCTCGGCGGCGAGCACCTCCCAGTTGTCGTAGCCCACGATGGCGATGTCTTCGGGGATGCGCCGCCCACGTTCCCTGGCGGCCTCCACGAACCCGGCCGCGATCTGGTCGCTGCCGCAGAACACCGCGTCGACGTCGGGGTCGGCGTGCAGCACCATCGCGGCGGCCTGGCGGCCCCAGCGCTGTGACCACTGGCCCCAGAAGACCGGCCCCGGTTCCAGCCCCGCCTCGGCCAGCGCCGCGGCGGCCCCTTCGGCCCGTTCCTTCGCCGCCTGGTAGGTCGCCAGCCCGGTCACATGGGCGATCCTGCGGCGGCCGAGGGTCACCAGGTGCCTGATGGCGGTGGCCGACCCTTCGACGTCGTCGGGCACGAACGACACGTCCTCCGGATCGTCGGAGGGGCCGTAGGCGTACACGACGGGAACGCCCAGGTCACGACTGATCGACGGGCGCGGGTCGGTGCTCTCGCCCACCACGATGATGCCGTCCACCCGCCGGGCCAGTAACGTGCGGATGTAGTGCTGCTCGCGGATCGAGTCGCCCCGCGCGTCGCAGAGCAGCACGGCCATCTCGCCGCCGCCGAAGGCGTCTTCCGCGCCCAGCATCACCGGGATGCCGAAACGGCCGACGCTGTCACTGGTCAGCAGGCCGACCGTGCGGGTGGGGCCGCCGAGCAGGCTGCGGGCCGCCGGATTGGGTTTGAACGCCAGCTGTTCGGCGGCCTCCAGGACGCGCTGCCGGGTCTCGGCGCGCACCTGGTCTTTGTTGTTGAGCGCCTTCGACGCGGTGGCGATCGACACGCCGGCCAGGTGAGCCACATCGCTGATCGTGGCGATACGTCGCATCGAAAGCCTTTTCCGTAGTGGGGTTCTAACGCCCGAAGGTAGCTGCGCATTTGTAACAGAGCAAGGGCTTCCCATGCCCCGGATCGGGGCGTATGTTGCGGCTACATTTCCGAAAACCTTTTCAGTTTTTCGGTTGAGAGGAACCCCCCATGCTCAAAAAACTGCCCGCGCTCGCCGTGGCCGCGCTCCTCGCAACATCCCTGGCCGCCTGCGGTGGCGGCGCTGAAGAGACCCCCGCCACCTCGCAGGAACCGGCCGCAGCCGGACCTACGACCGTCACCATGTGGACCCGTGCGGCTACGCAGGCGCAAAGTGAACGCCTGGTGAAGGCATACAACGCCTCGCACAAGAACCAGGTCAAGATGACCGTCATCCCGACGGACAACTACCAGCCGCGCATCGCCGCCGCGGCCGGGGCCAAGCAGCTGCCCGACATCTTCGCATCCGACGTGGTGTTCGTGCCGAACTACACCTCGCAGGGGCTGTTCGCCGACATCAGCGACCGCATCGCGGCACTGCCGTTCAAAGACTCGCTGGCCCCGTCGCACATGACGCTCGGCACCTACGAGGGCCGCCAGTACACGCTGCCGCACACCCTCGACCTCTCGGTCTGGTTCTGGAACAAGGACCTCTACGAGAAGGCGGGGCTCGACCCCGAGAAGGGCCCGGCCTCGCTCAAGGAGTTCGCCGAGCAGGCCACGACCGTGCAGGAGAAGCTCGGCGCCGACGGAAAGGTCCACGGCACGTTCTTCGGCGGCAACTGCGGTGGATGTTACGTCTTCACGTTCTGGCCCTCGGTCTGGGCGGCCGGCGGCGAGGTCATGAACGCCGACGGCACCGAGTCGGCGGTCGGCTCCTCCCCCATGACCGACGTCTTCTCGATCTACCGGGGCCTCTACGAGAACAAGGTCAGCGGCCCGACCACGAAGGAGGAGCAGGGCCCGACCTGGACCGGCTTCTTCCCGAAGGGCGAGATCGGCGTCATGCCGATGCCGTCCACCACGCTCGGCTCGATGCCGGCCGAGATGAAGATCGGCGTCGCCCCCATCGCCGGCCCCGACGGCGGCGAGTCGACCTTCGTCGGCGGCGACTCCGTCGGCATCTCCTCGACCTCGACGAACGTCGACGCGGCGTGGGAGTTCCTGTCCTGGTCGGTCTCCGACGAGGCGCAGGTCGAGGTCATGGCCAAGAACAAGGACGTGCTCGCCCGGGTCGACCTGGCGAACAACAAGTACTCGGCCGAGGACCCGCGTGTGGTCCTGATCAACTCACTGGTCGGCAAGGGCCGGACGCCGTACGCGCTGAAGTTCGGTGAGACCTTCAACGACCCGCAGGGGCCGTGGCTCCGCCTGGCCCGTGAGGCCGTGTTCGGCGACGTGGCGAAGGTGGCCGAGCTGAACGAGACCATCAACCAGTCGCTGACTCAGTGACAGTGGAGCCCACGACCGCTCCCCGGCCGGCGCGCCGTCGCGCGCCGGCCGGTTGGGCGTATGCCGCCCCCACGGCGCTCATCGTGCTGGTGCTGTTCATCGCGCCGCTGGTGCTCGTCGTGTTCATGTCGCTGAACAAGTGGCCGCTGCTGGGCGCGGCCAAGCTGAACTTCCCGGCCAACTACACGAAGATCCCCGGCGACCCGCTGTTCCTCGACTCGGTGCTGTTCACCCTGAAGTACACGGTGATCATCACCATCCTGCTGTCGGCGGTGGCGCTGGGTCTCGCGCTGCTGGTGCAGGACCGCCGCCGCGGGGTCGGCTTCTTCCGGGCCGCGTTCTTCCTGCCCGGCGCGGTCGGGTTCGCCGCGGCCGGGCTGGTGTTCTACGGCATGCTCAACAACGACTTCGGGCCGTTCGGGTTCCTCGGGGTGAACTGGATCGGCTCCCCGAACATGGCGCTGACCTCGACGATCATCCTGGTGCTCTGGAGGTTCGCCGGGTTCAACATGCTGATCCTGCTGACCGGCCTCCAGGCCATTCCGGTCGAGGTGTACGAGGCCGCGCGGGCCGACGGCGCCAACCGCTGGCAGATCTTCCGGCGGATCACCCTGCCGCTGCTGCGGCCGACGATCGCGCTGATGCTGATCCTGTCGATCACGGGGTCGCTGCTGGCGTTCGACCAGTTCTTCATCTTCACCAACGGCGGCCCGGACAACAGCACGGTGTCGATGGTGATGGTGGTCTACCGCAACGCCTTCTTCCGCTTCGACCTGGGCGGCGCGGCGGCGCTCTCGATGGTGCTGCTGGTTGTGCTGGTCGCGCTGAACGCCGTACAGATGCGGATTCTGAGAGGGGCGACGACCAAGTGAAGTACTACTCCCCACGGCTCGCGCTCTCCGTGATCTTCCTGTTTCCGCTGATCTGGAGCGGGTGGGCGTCCGTGCAGGGGCCTGACGGGCTGACGACGGCCAACTACCGGAGCATCGTCGGGTTCGGTGAAGGGCTGGGCACCTACGTCACCAACAGCCTGACCTTGTCCGGCATGACCGTCATCGGCACCGTGCTGGTGGCCACGCTCGGCGGCTACGCGTTCGCCCGGTTCAGCTTTCCGGGCAAGAACCTGCTGTTCCTGGCGGCGCTGGCGATTCTGATGGTCCCGTACGCGACCATTCTCATCCCCCTCTACGTGCTGCTCGACTATGTCGGGCTGCAGAACTCGCTGCTCGGGCTCTCGCTCGTGTTCGTGATGTTCCAGTTGCCGTTCGCGCTGTACATGATGCGCAACTCGTTCGAGGCGATCCCGCGTGAGATCGAGGAGTCGGCGCTCGTCGACGGCGCGGGGTCGCTGCGGGTGCTGCTGTCGGTGCTGCTGCCCGCCGTGCGGCCCGGCCTGGTGACCGTCGGGCTGTTCGCGTTCCTGGCCTCGTGGAACGACTTCTTCGCGCCGTTGATCCTGCTCAGCGACGGCGCGAGTTTCCCGCTGCCGGTGGCGGTGGTGAGCATGACGCAGCGCACCTTCGGCGCGATCGACTACGGCGTGCTGCAGGCGGGCGTCATGGTCATGGCGATTCCGTGTCTGATCCTGTTCCTCGTTCTCCAG
The DNA here is from genome assembly GCF_001570545.1 of Herbidospora mongoliensis. Lineage (GTDB taxonomy): Bacteria > Actinomycetota > Actinomycetes > Streptosporangiales > Streptosporangiaceae > Herbidospora > Herbidospora mongoliensis. The sequence continues at coordinate 253,311 of NZ_BBXD01000013.1, forward strand.
CGCTACTACGTGCGCGGATTCATGTCTGGAGCCTTGCGTGGATAGTCCTGTCGTGCCATCGGGTGGCGTGCTGACCCCTTTGGGGATCTCTTCGGTACGACTTCACGACGGCTTCTGGGGCTCATTCCCCACCGAGACGATCATCGACCACTGTCACGAGTGGATCGACCGGGTCGGCTGGGTGGCCAACTTCACCGGCGCCCCGCGCCGGGGCCGGGAGTTCAGCGACTCCGAGGTCTACAAGCTGATGGAGGCGATGGCCTGGACCGGCGACCCGCGCCTCGACGAGCTGACCTCGGTGCTCGCCCACGCCCAGGAGGCCGACGGCTATCTGAACACGAAGTGGGGCCAGGCCCGCTACAGCGACCTGGAGTGGGGTCATGAGCTCTACTGCTACGGCCACCTGATCCAGGCCGGTGTGGCCCAGGCCCGCACGGCCGGCGGCGGTGAACTCCTCGAAGTGGCGAAGCGCGCCGCCGACCACGTCTGCCACGTGTTCATGAACGGCCGGGGCGTCTGCGGCCACGCCGAGATCGAGATGGCTCTGATCGAGCTCTACCGGGTGACCAGGACCGAGCGCTACCTGGAGATGGCCCGCCGCTTCATCGACCGCCGGGGCGCCCCGGCCCTGGCCGACATCGAGTTCGGCCGGGCCTACTTCCAGGACGACGTGCCGTTCAGGAAGGCCGACGTCTTCCGCGGCCACGCGGTCAGAATGCTCTACCTGACCAGCGCGGTCGTCGACCTGGCCGTGGAGACGAACGACCGCGACCTGCTCGACCTGGTCGAACGCCAGTGGGAACGCACCGTCGCCCGCCGCACCCACCTGACCGGCGGCATGGGCTCCCGGCACAGCGGCGAGTCGTTCGGCGAGGACTGGGAACTGCCCCCCGACCGGGCCTACAACGAGACGTGCGCCGGGGTGGCGTCGTTCATGCTGTCGCACCGCCTCCTGCTGGCCACCGGCAACCGCCGCTACGCCGACGTCGCGGAGCGCACCTTCTACAACGTCATCGCCGCCGGTCCCGCCCTCGACGGCCAGTCGTTCTTCTACACCAACCCCCTCCAGGTCAGGGTCGCCGGCGAGACCGTCACGGGCGTCAGCCCCCGCGCCGACGGCGGCCTTCGGGCACCCTGGCGCGCGGTCTCCTGCTGCCCGACGAACCTGGCCCGCACCTTCGCCGCCCTGCCCGCCTATGTCGCCACCAGCAACGACGCCGGAGTGCAGATCCAGCACCTGACCCCGGCCCGCATCGAGCACGACGGCTTCGTCGTCGAGGTCTCCACCGACGTGCCGTGGTCGGGCGCCGCGACCCTGCGCGTGGTCGAGGCCCCCGACCGGCTGCGGGTCCTGTCGCTGCGCCTCCCGCTGTGGGCGGGCGGCGGCACGGCCGAGTGGTCCCGCGTCTGGGCACCCGGTGAAGAGGTATCGGTCGACCTGCGGATGCCCCCGCGCTTCGTCGAGCCCGACCCCCGCATCGACGCGCTGCGCGGCTGCGTGGCGGTAGAACGCGGCCCCCTCGTCTACTGCGCCGAGTCTCCGGGCGACCAGCCGCCGCTGTCCCGGATCACCGTCGACACCTCGCAGCCGCCTGCGGTGACCGACGACGGCCTGGAGGTCGCGGCCACGTTGACGCAGATCGAGGACCAGCCGTGGCCGTACGGCCGGCCCGTCGAAGACGAGGGCGAACCGCTCCGCCTGCGGCTGCGGCCCTACTACCAGTGGGGCAACCACGGCCCGGCGACCATGAGGGTGTGGTTGCCCAAAAGGTGAACCCGTCAGACGCCGACGGCCGCGTCCTTCCTGCCGAGGTCGGCCGTCGGGATCTGGTAGGTCTCCTTCGCGGTCAGCACCGAGATCACGCTGATCGCGCAGAGCACCGCGGTGAAGATGCCCACGCCGACCCAGCCCTGCAGGCCGAGCCAGCCGTCGTCGGTCATGATCCCGGCCGCCGACGCGACCGCGAAGCCGGCCACCGCGAAGCCGATCTGGGTGCCGATGGCCATGCCCGACAGGCGGACGCGGGTGGTGAACATCTCGCCGTACAGCGCGGGCCAGATGCCGTTGGACGCCGAGTAGACCACCCCGAAGCAGACGCAGCCCACCAGGAAGATGAGCGGGTAGTTGCCCGAGTTGATCGAGGCCAGATAGGCGAAGATCATGATGGGGCTGCCGATCGCGCCGATCAGGAACACCGGGCGGCGTCCGATGCGGTCGGACAACCGGGCCCACAACGGGATGGCGCCCAGCGCGACGACGTTGGCCAGCACGCCGACCCACAGCATGACCGAGCGGTCGAGGCCGATCTCGTCACTGGTCGCGTAGTTGAGCGCCCACACGGTGAAGATGGTGCTGACCGTCGCGATCAGCGCGGCCCCGATGACCCGCAGCACGTCGATCCAGTGGGTGCGGAACAGTTCGGCCAGCGGCATCTTCGGCACGGAACCGTCGGCGACCTGCGCCTGGAAGGCCGGGGTCTCACTGAGGTGGCGGCGGATGAGGTAGCCGGCGACGGCCACGATCACGCTGCACCAGAACGGCACCCGCCAGCCCCACGACAGCAGCTGGTCCTCGGGTAAGGCCGCCACGGGGATGAAGACGAGGGTCGCGAGGATCTGCCCGAACTGGGTGCCGTTCAGGGTGAAGCTGGTGAAATAGCCGCGCCGGCCTTCCGGGGCGTGTTCCAGCGTCATCGAGTTGGCGCTGGCCTGTTCGCCCGCCGCCGACAGTCCCTGCAGGACGCGCAGCACGACCAGCAGCACGGGCGCGAGGCCGCCGATCTGCTCCCGCGTCGGCAGGCAGCCGATGAGGAACGTCGCCACACCCATCAGGACCAGGGTGAAGACCATGATGCGGCGACGGCCGAAGCGGTCGCCGATGTGGCCGAGGATCAGGGCGCCGACCGGACGGGCGGCGTAGGCGACGCCGAAGGAGGCCAGCGACTGCAGGGTCGCGGTCGCCGGATCGGAGGCGTCGAAGAAGACCTTGGAGAAGATGAGCGCGGCGGCGGCGCCGTAGATGAAGAAGTCGTAGTACTCCAGGGCGCTGCCGATCCATGCGGCGACGGCGGCGCGGCGGGGGGTGGCCTCGCGTCTGTCCTCGGTCATGAAGCCTGTCCTAACTGGATAGTTCATAACATGGTGCCGCAATGCTGCGTTCGCACCATCGGCGTGTCAAGATGATGAAGTCAAATAACTCACTAGTTCGTACATTGCGAGTGAGGGCCTATGCGGAAGTCGATCGCCACCGTGTCCGTGAGCGGGACGTTGCCGGAGAAACTGCAGGCCATCGCGGCCGCCGGGTTCGACGGGTTCGAGCTGTTCGAGAACGACCTGGTGGCCTGCCCGCTCTCCCCCGAGGACGTCCGCCACCTGGCCGCCGACCTGGGCCTGCGCATCGAGCTCTACCAGCCCTTCCGCGACTTCGAAGCCGTGCCGGCCGACCTGCTGGCGGGGAATCTGCGGCGGGCCGAGCACAAGTTCCGGCTCATGTCCCGGCTGGGCGCCGACCTGCTGCTGGTCTGCTCGAACGTGGCGCCGTACGCGATCGACGACGACGACCTGGCGGCCGAGCAGTTGCGGCTGCTCGGCGAGCGGGCCGCCGGGCACGGGATCCGGATCGCCTACGAGGCGCTGGCCTGGGGGCGGCACGTCAACGACTACCTGCGGTCGTGGCGGATCGTGCGGATGGCCGGGCATCCGGCGCTCGGGGTGTGCCTGGACAGTTTCCACATCCTGTCGAAGGGCTCCGACCCGGGCGGCATCGAGGCGATACCCGGCGAGAAGATCTTCTTCCTCCAGCTCGCGGACGCGCCCCGGCTGACCATGGACACCCTCCAGTGGTCCAGGCACTACCGCTGTTTCCCCGGTCAGGGCGACTTCGACCTGGCGGGGTTCACCCAGCACGTACAGAACGCGGGCTATCGCGGGCCCCTCTCGCTGGAGGTGTTCAACGACGTGTTCCGGCGCTCCGACACGGCGCGGACCGCCGCCGACGCCATGCTCTCGCTGCGTTTCCTGGAGGACGGCAGCGCGCCCGTCCTGACGGATTTCGCCTACGTCGAGCTCGCCACCGGCCCCGACGGCGACCGGCTGCGCCGCCTGGTGGAGGTGCTCGGCTTCGACCGGGCCCGGCTGGTGGAGGGCGGCGACGCGGCGGAGCTGCGCGCGATCGGCATCTCCACACCCGATCCCGCCAAGGCGGCCGGGCACGCCGCCGCGCTGTCGGCCCCGGCCGAGGCGCCCGACGGCACCCGGATCACGTTCAGCGCCCGCGAACCCGGCGACTCGACCATCGACCACGTGGCGCTGACCGCCCCGGCGGCGGAGGCGGCGCTCTGGTGCCGCTGCGTCCTCGGGCTGCGCCCGCACGAGAGCCTCGACCTGCCCGACCCCTACGGGCTGGTCCGCAGCCGGGCCATGACCAGCGCCAACGGCAGGGTGATGGTCGCGGTCAACATGGCCGACACGCCTGCGGACCTGCCCTGGCAGCACGTCGCCGTCGCCTGTGACGACGTCGTCGGCATGGCCCGGCGGCTCAGGGCGGCCGGCGAACCGCCGCTGCGCATCCCCGCCAACTACTACGACGACCTCGACGCCCGGTTCCCCGGCGCACCGGACCTCCGCGGCACCGACGTCCTGTACGACCGCACCTATGACCACACTGGGGACGGCGAGTTCCTGCACCTCTACACGGCCACCATCGGCCGGGTCTTCTTCGAGGTGGTGCAGCGCATCGGCGGATATTCCGGATACGGCGCCGCCAACGCGCCCGTCCGGCTGGCCGCACAACACGGTCATAAAATGAGGCGCGAGTAGACCAGCCCGACCTCATGGAGCCGAATGTCCGCCACCCCCGGGGATCGCCAGCGCGACGCCGACCGCACACGCGCCGAGATCCTCGACGTGGCGATGGCCGAGTTCGCCCGGAGCGGCTACGCCGGCGCCCGGGTCGACGAGATCGCCGACCTGACCAGCACCACCAAGCGGATGATCTACTACTACTTCGGCGGCAAGGAACAGCTCTACATAGCCGCCTTGGAGAAGGCGTACGCCGAGGTCAGAGCGGTCGAGAAGACGGTCGACATCGACCACCTCGACCCGGTCGAGGCGATCCGCACCCTGGCCCAGCTCACCTTCGACCACCACGACGCCCACCGCGACTTCATCGCGCTGGTGGCGATCGAGAACGTGCACCGGGCCGAGCACATCCGCAAGTCGGAGGTGCTCGCCAACCTCGGCGCCCCCGTGCTCGACCTGATCTCCCGCATCCTCGACGCGGGACACGCCACCGGCGACTTCACGACCGAGGCCGACGCGATCGACGTCCACATGATGATCAGCTCGTTCTGTTTCTTCCGGGTGGCCAACCAGCACACGTTCGGGGCGCTCTTCGGGCGCGACATGACCGCCCCGGAGCACCGCGACCGGCTGCGGACCATGGTCGGAGAGATGATCGTGGCCTATCTGAAGGGCGCCGGTAAGTAGAGCGCGACCTTACGGCTGGCCGTGACGTGGGCTATAAGTTAACGTACTAGTTCGTACATAGGAGGATCGCATGACGTCCTACCTGGTCGGGCTGATCGGCGCAGGCATCGGCCCCTCCCTCAGCCCCGCCCTCCACGAACGCGAAGCCGACCACCACGGCCTGCGCTACCTCTACCGCCGCATCGAGTTCACCGAACCCATCGGCGACCTGATCCGGGCCGCCCGCTCGATGCGGTACGACGGCCTCAACGTCACCCATCCCGTCAAGCAGACCGTGATCGAGCACCTCGACGACCTGTCCCCGGACGCCGCGAGACTCGGCGCGGTGAACACCGTCGTCTTCACCGGCGGCCGGGCGATCGGCCACAACACCGACTGGACGGGCTTCGCCGAGTCCTTCCGGCGCGGGTTGCCGGGAGCGACGACCAGGCACGTCGTGCAGCTTGGCGCGGGTGGCGCGGGCGCGGCGGTCGCCCACGCGCTGCTGACCGTCGGAGCGGAGCAGGTGACGGTGGTGGACGTGGACCTCATGCGATCCCAGGACCTGGCCGCCCGTTTAGAGCAGGACCCCTTGAACCAGCCCGGCCACCCGGACCAAGGGCGGGCGGACCCCGCCCCATCGCCTGGTTCCTCGCCCGCGAAGCCCGACGACCGGGCGGGCCGGCTGCACGCGGCCGAATTGCCCATCTTGTCCGCGAAGTCCGACGACCGGGTGGGGCGACTGCGCGCGGCGGCCTTGACCGAATTGCCCGCCTTGCTTGCCGACGCCGACGGCCTGGTCAACGTCACCCCGGTCGGCATGGCCGCCCATCCCGGCACCCCACTCGACCCGGCGCTGCTGCGCCCCGACCTGTGGGTGGCCGACGTGGTCTACCGGCCGCTGGCCACCGACCTGCTGAAGCACGCGCGGCGACTCGGCTGCCGCACCCTCGACGGGGGCGGAATGGTCGTCTTCCAGGCAGCCAGGTCGTTCCGGCTGTTCACGGGGGTGGAACCGAATGTGGACCGCATGCTCGATCACCTGACCGAACTCATCTGATCAGTAAACGTCGCCGCACGGTCGGTGTGATCACCAGACGGCGGACCACCGGGCGGCCCGGCACCGCGGGGGAGAGCCGGGCCGCCACGGGTGGTGAGCTGCCCGGGGTCTCGTCGGTTAACCACGGGCCCGGCGGCAGAGGGTGCCGGGCCTGCGCCGACTGCGGGCGCCTTGAGTCTCGTCGGTTGACCACGGCCCGGTCGTGGAGGCCCCGGGCCGCCACGGTTCGTGGGCGGCCCGGGGATCGGTGGTCAGCCGCAGACGCGGCCGTTCAGGGTGAAGCCGGTCGGGTAGATGTTCGGGCCGGCGTAGTTGCCGACGTAGCCGATGTTGATCGTGGTGCCGGTGGCCACTGTCTTGTTGAAGTCGGCGTTGGTCACCGTGACCGTGCCGGCGGACTCGGTCCAGGTCCCGTTCCAGCCGCTGCCCAGGCTCTGCCAGGTCCGAGGCCACTTGAAGGTCAGGGTCCAGCCGTCGATCGGGTCACCGAGGTTGGTGATGTCGACCGAGCCGACGTAGCCGTTGCCCCAGTTCGACGCGTCGGTGACCGTCACCTTGCAGCCGCCCGGCGTGGGGTTTCCGGTGGTGAAGGTCAGCGGGACCGACGGGCGGGAGGTGCCGCCGCCGTTGTCGCGGGTGATCACGTTGACGGTGTAGCGGGTGTTCGGGATCAGGTTGTTCAGGTTCAGGGTCGTGCCGGGGGTCTCGCCGAGCTGGCCGCCGGTCTGGTTGTGGACCTCGTACTTGCTGATCGGGCGCGACCCGGCGGTCGCGACCGGCCAGGTGACCGTCGCGGTGGTGCCGGTGACGTTCGAGACGACCGGCTGGCCGGGGGCGCCGGGCAGGCCGCTCGGGTTGGCCTGCGCCTTGATCACCAGTGTGGTCATCGACAGCGGCGCGAGGGTCGTCGAGGGCGAGGTGGACAGCGACGACGCGCCGTTGGTGTGCAGCCAGCCGGTGGGGGCGGCGGCCGACGGGGTGAAGCCCTGGTAGCCGAGGCTGACCGCGTGGGTGGTGTCGTGGGAGGTGTTCAGCAGCAGGACCGCCAGGTCGCCGTTGGGGCGGCGAGCGGCGTGCGCGACCACGGCCGGGTTGCCCGTGGTGGCCTTGACGAACTGGTCGCCGGGGCGGACGAACTTGCTCATCATCTGCAGCGCGTAATAGGGCGCGAAGGGGGTGTTGAAGGCCGGTTCGCAGACCGTGCCGTCACTCGTGCACCCGGCGCTCGACAGCAGGCCGAAGTCGCCGTAGTCGGTGTGCCCGGCGACCTGGCTCACCGCGCCGAGCCCGTTATGGACGTTCCACCAGTCGACCGAGAAAACCCCGCCCGAGAGCAGCTGGGCGTAGGAGTCGGCGGCGGCGACCGCGCCCGGCTGGGTGGTCGCGCCGTTGGCGCTGCTGCCGGTGTTGAACTCGGTCATCGCGATGCCGATGTTCGAGCGGCCGGTGTACTTGGCGACCTGCTCCTTGGTGAGCTGGACCATGTCGGCGATCCGGTCGGTCCGGTTGGTCGCGCCCGGATACCAGTGCACGATGACGAAGTCGATCTTCGCTGCCGCGTTGGTCAGCACGACCTGGTTCCACGGCCCGGCGTCCCCGCCGGCGGTGATGCCGTCGGGCCACTCGCCCGGCGTGGTCAGCACGGCGCCGATCTTGATGGTCGGGTCGACGGCCTTCATCGCGTCGGCGTAGGCGATCACCTGGCGGGCGTATTCGGCCGGGCTCTTGTCGGCGCGCTCGTCGGCCTCCCACGGGGTGCCGTAGCGGCCGTTGCCGTAGTTCTCGTTGCCGATCTCCCAGTACTTCACGCCGTAGCCCTTGGTGACGTTGGCGTACTCGACCCAGCCCGCGGCCTCCTCGGCGGTGCCGGTGCCGTAGTTGGCGGTCACCATCGGCTTCGCGCCGGTCCGGCGGGCTCCGGCGATGAACGTGTCGAAGTCGGTGTTGGGGGCGACGTAGCCGCCGGGGGCGGTGTGGGTCTCCCAGTGGTAGATGTCGGAGTAGGACCCGCCGGGGTAGCGCACGACCTGCACCCCGGCGTCCTTCAGCAGGTCGGCGGTGTCGTTCGCGCCCAGGGTGGTGTCCCAGACGGCGTGGTTGGCACCGATTCCGGTGTCCGGTACGACGGCGAGCCCGGCCCGCGCGTTCACGGTCACCGGAACGGGCGCGGGGGGATCGGCAAAGGCGGCGGTCGGAGTGAGGAGCGGCGTCAGCAACAGCAGAGACGCGGCGCGCAGGAGGATTTTCGGCATCACAACACCTGGCTCGGGAGCGGTGAACGGAAGCCTCCTCCTGACCAGAAGGCACCATGATCGTGCGTCGGGTGGCCCGTCCCCGTCAAGTACCGAAACTTTCTGTTACTCATTGACAATTTTCGTAACACGTTCCCAGAATGTGCATCGGTAGCCGCTCCCCTACCTCCACCCGCCACCCGGAGGTTCCGTGATGCGTTTGAAAGCGATCCTGCTGACCACAGCCCTGGCCCTGACCGGAGCACTCGTCTCCCTGCCCGCGCAGGCCGCCGACTGCAGCGGTGGTTACGTCGGCCTGACGTACGACGACGGCCCCGGCGGAAACACCAACAACCTGCTCAACGCGCTGCGCAACGCGGGGCTGCGGGCCACCATGTTCAACACCGGCCAGAACGCCGCCACCAACCCCTCACTGGTCCGCGCCCAGGTCAGCGCCGGTATGTGGGTCGGCAACCACAGCTACACTCATCCGCACCTGACCCAGATGAGCAGCTCGGCGATCCAGTCGGAACTGTCCCGCACCCAGAGCGCCATCCAGTCGGCCACCGGCACCGCCCCGCGCCTGTTCCGCCCGCCCTACGGCGAGACCAACTCCACGCTCCGGTCGATCGAGCAGCAGCTCGGCCTGACCGAGGTCCTGTGGGACGTCGACTCGCAGGACTGGAACGGCGCCAGCACCTCGGCCATCGTCCAGGCGGCCGGCCGGTTGCAGAACGGCCAGGTCATCCTGATGCACGACCAGTACTCCACCACCGTGTCCGCGATCCCGCAGATCGCCCAGAACCTGGCCAGCCGCAACCTGTGCGCCGGCATGATCTCCACCAGTACGGGGCGCGCGGTGGCCCCGACCGGCGGAAACCCCAGCCCTCAGCCCACCCCCACTCCCACCTCGGGGGGTGGCTCGTGCACGGCGTCGCTGTCGGCGGGCCAGTCGTGGAGTGACCGCTACAACCTGAACGTCGCGGTCACCGGTTCGAGCAACTGGACGGTGACGATGAACGTCCCGTCACCCGCGAAGATCAGCTCGACGTGGAACATCTCCGCGTCCTTCCCCAACGCGCAGACCCTGACGGCACGGCCCAACGGCAGTGGCAACAACTGGGGCGTGACCATCATGCGCAACGGCAACAACACCTGGCCGACGGTCTCCTGCCGGGTCGGCTGAAACTTTCGGACTCGCGACGCTCCCTTAAGCGCCGTTACCAGGCGACGGGGAGCGTCGTGAGGCCGTACACGAAATGGTGTGAACGGAACTCGGCCGGCGGATCGGTCTCGCGCAGGTCCGGGAACCGGGCGAACAGCGCGGGGTAGGCGATCCGCATCTCCATGCGCGCCAGCGGCGCCCCGAGGCAGTGGTGCGCGCCGTAGCCGAAGGCGACGTGCGCGGGATTCTCCCGGCCGATGTCGAAGCGGTCGGGGTCCTCGACGAACGCGGGGTCGCGATTGGCCGCCGGGAGCGAGAGGATCACGACCTCGCCCTCGCGGACGGTCGTGCCGGAGAGTACGACGTCGCGGGTGGCGATCTTCACGGCACCCGCGTGGAGGATGCTGAGGTAGCGCATCAGCTCCTCCACCGCGCCGTCGACGTGGTCGTGCAGCCGGGCGAGCTGCTCTGGGTGACGCAGCAGGGCGAGCGTGCCCAGGCCCAGCATGTTCGCGGTCGTCTCGTGCCCCGCGATCAGCAGCAGCCCGCCGATCCCGATGAGCTCGTCGACCGACAGGTCGTGCCCGTGGTCCCGGATGAGCATCCCCAGCAGGTCGTCGCCGGGCGCCGCCCGGTGCCGCGCGACCAGGTCGGCCATATAGGCGCGCGCCTCCCGCTGCGCGTCGAGCCGCTCCTCGGGCGTGCGGGCGAAGTCCATGATCATGGCGGTGCGTTCCTGGAACGCCACCCGATCCTCGTAGGGCACGCCCAGCAGTTCGCAGATCACCAGCGAGGGAACCGGCATGGCGAAGTCGGTGACCAGGTCGGCCGGTGACCCCTTGGCCTCCATCGCGTCGAGATGGTCGTGGACGATCTCGGTCACCCGGGGCTCCAGACGCCGGATCCGCCGCATCGTGAACTCGGGCGTCAGCATCCTGCGCAGCCGGGTGTGCTCGGGCGGGTCCATCATGAGGATCGCGCCCGCGCTCATCTGGACCTTCTCTTCCGGCGTCGGCTCCGGGAGCTCGGGCAGGCGCAGATCCATGCTCCGGGCGTTGCTGAACGTCTCGGGGTCGCGCAGCACGTCGCGCACCTCGTCGTAGCGGGTGACCAGCCACGCGTCGGGCCCGCCGTACAGCGTGGGCACCCGGACGAGCCCCTCCTGCCGGAGCAATCCGGTCAGATCGGGGTGCGGGTCGAACTCCTCGCGGCGCATGTGCAGTGGCAGCATGACAACTCCTGAATGACGAACCGTGTTCTTACGGCTACATTCAGTGATTATGAGCGTTGTCACCATGATGATCGTCGGAGACTCGATCAGCCACGGCAGCAGCGGCGACTGGACCTGGCGCTATCGGCTCTTCAAGCACCTCAAACAGCACGGCATCGCCCTCGACTTCGTCGGCCCCCGCAACGACCTCGACGCCATCGAGACCCCCGAGATCGGCGACGGCGACGCCACCTACGCCGACCCCGACTTCGACCCCGACCACAACGCCCAGTGGGGCCGCCCCTACTGCCTGGAAATGGGAGAGATCGCCCAGAAGGTGGCCGCCCACCGGCCCGCCTACATGCTGGTCCTGCTGGGGATCAACGATCTCTTCTGGTACGGCCACTCCCCCGACCAGAACGAGGCCAACCTGCGCGCCTTCATCTCCAACGCGAGAACGGGCAACCAGGAGGTGAAGATCATCCTCGGCACCCTGCTCGACACCCACAAGGCCAGCGTCGACCCCGAGTTCAACGCCCGAGTGTCGGAGTTCAACCGCCGGTTGATCCTGACCGCGTGCGACATGACGACCGAGCGCTCCCCGATCGTCATCGCCGCCACCCACGCCGAGTTCGTCGCCTCGGCGCACACCTGGGACGGCACCCACCCCAACGGCGACGGCGAACTCCGCATCGCGGCGGCGTTCGCCGACACCCTCGCGGGTCAGTTCGGCGTGGGCGCGGCCTATCCGCGCCCGTTCCCGAAGGTGGCCGAGCTCAGACCGGTGTGACCGTCATCGGCACCCCGAGCTGACTGTAGAGCTCCAACTGGTCGTAGTAGTCACGGTCGGTCACCACCAGTTCGTCTTCGATGGTGCACACCGACACCCCCCGCAGTGCGATCCGCCGCCCCGTGGCGGGCAGTTCCGCCCCATCGCTGAGCAGGAACGGCCCGTCGTGGGTGCCGGTGACCGTGAACTCGGTGACGGCCGGGTCGTCGACCATGGGCATGTGCCACGGCGTGACCTTCAGGTCGGAGAAGCCCTCGAACCAGTGCGTGTAGTACCAGGCGATCTCCTCCCGCCCCTCCTGGAGCCCCGTCGGAGTGACCAGCACTCCGTCGGGCGAGAAATGCTGGATGATCGCCTCGACGTCGTGCTGGTTATAGGCCGCGAAGCACCGGTTTTTGACTTCCCGGGCACTGGCCATCACCACCACCTCCTCTTACCGAAACTAACAACCAGCTCGGGGTGGTTTGAAGCCATTTGCCCGAGTCGTTGCCTCAGCAGGTGAGCAGCATGTCCAGCAGCGCCGTCTTCTCCGCCGGCTGAAGAGTCAGCGTGTACGCGTACTTCACCGCGATCCAGGACTTCGCGTACGCGCACTGGAAATCCGGCCGCGACGGCTTCCAGACCGACGGGTCCTTGTCGCCCTTGGCCTGGTTGACGTTGTCGGTCACCGCCCACAGCTGCGGCCCGGTGAGATCGTTGGCGAACTGGCGGCGGCGTTCGGTCGTCCACGCCCAGGCGCCCGACCGCCAGGCCTCCTTGAGCGGGACCATGTGGTCGATGTCGACGTCGGAGTCATCGGTCCAGATGCCGCCGTCGTAAGGGCTGTGCCAGGTGCCGGAGACCGGTCGGCACGCCGCGTCGGTGACGACGTCGACCCCGTCGCGCTTGAGCACGGTCTCGCGGGTGTTGCAGGTACCGCCCACGGTCGCCCAGTGGGGGAACAGCACCCGGTCGTAGCTCGACGCGTTCCGCTCCTCGGCCACCTCCAGAGTGGACAGCTGATTCACCGCCTCCGCCATGGTCGGCATCCCGGGCACCACTGCCGTGACCAGCGGGAGAAAAGCAGCCAGAACCCAGCTCATCGGTCATTCCTCACGTTCTTGCCGGGCCCCCGTGGTCCGGCGAACGTGATCATCGCGTCACCAGATCGCGGTTTCCATGATCCTGTTGTCCCACGGCAAGTCGCGCCACTTTCCGCCCGTCAGAGAACCGATGCGGACGACCGGACCTCCGTCGACCAGCAGCTGGTCCTTGAAGACGGAGAAGCGTCGCACCTCTCCCGGCACCTCGATCCGGGCGAGGAACCTGCCGTCGCTCACCGAGTAGCGCTCGATGACCCCGCCGGAGCGGGCGACGAGGACTTCCTCATCGGTGACCACCGGGTCGACGACGCCCCCGCTTGACGTCTTCAGTGGCCGGTCGGCGTCGAGGAACCGGAGTTCCTCCGGCTGAGCGCAGATGGCGGTGCTCGACTCCGGCGGCGGAGTGGACGTGCAGGGCAGCGAGACCACCAGGAGGAGCCGAGTGCCGTCGGGCGACCAGACCAGCCGCCGCACGTCGGTCATCTTCCTGATCGTCTCCCGCCCCGTCGCGATGTCCCGGATGACCAGAGAGGTGGCGGCATCGCGGCCACCCGTGAATCCGGCCATGAAGGCGACCTTGGACCCGTCGCGGGTCATCGCCCAGGCGTGTTTGGCGGTGCCGACACCGTCCATCGACGCGATGAGTTCGGGCGTGTAGGCGGGCTTCGGTAAGTGGAAATAGCGCGGCTCGGCGTCGCCGGTGATGCCTAGCACATGGAATCCGTCGTCGGCGGCGGTGATGCGCTGGACGTGCTCGACTCCCGGCAGTTTCAGGTCGTCGCTGACGGCGACCCCGACGGTGTTGTAGACCGTCACCGTCTGGTCGGTGTTCTTGACCAGATAGACGGCCTCCGGATCGGCCGCGCACTGCGTGTTCACCAGTAGGGCCAGCGTGGCCAGGACACGCTTCATTCAGGTCTCCTCCATAGAATCGGCCGCGTGCAACGGCTGGCCCTTTTCGACATGGACAACACACTCATCGACCTCGACGGGGCCTTCGGCTCCTGGGCCGCCGAGTTCGCCGCGACCCACGACCTGGGCGCAGGCGGCCTGCAGTGGATCCTGGACCTCGACATCCCCCACCGGGACCTGATGTTCCGGTGGATCAAATACCACTTCGATATTGCGGCATCGGCAGATGACCTGTGGGCCGAATATCGGGCCCGGATGCCCTTTCTCGTCGAATGCCGACCCGAAGTCCTCGCCATGCTGGCCCGCCTCCGCGAAAGCGGCTGGAAGGTCGGCATCGTGGCCAACGGAATGGCCGACAACCAGCTCGGAAAACTCCGCGCCACCGGATTGGCCGACGCGGTCGACGGATTCGCCGTCGCCGGCGTCGAGGGGATCAGAAAACCCGACGTGGCCCTTTTCGCCATCGCCGCCACCCGGTGCGGGACCTCGCTGGAAAAGGGCGGCTGGATGGTGGGCGACAACCTCACCGCCGACATCGAAGGAGGCCGCGCCGCCGGTCTCCGGACCATCTGGGTCACCTCGGAGCAGGGTGACTCTCCGGCGGATCACGTGGTCAGCGACGTCCTCGACGCCGAACCGCTGATCTCGGATGACTAGGCTCGGACCTGCAGAATTCGTGATGGAAGGAAATCCGTGGAACACCGCACACTCGGCCGGACCGGCAGGGACGTATCCGTCGTCGGCCTCGGCACCTGGCAGCTCGGCGCCGACTGGGGCGACGTCAGCGAGGAGACCGCCTTCGCCGTCCTCGAAGCCGCCGTCGAGACCGGCGTCGACTTCTTCGACACCGCCGACGTCTACGGCAACGGCCGCAGCGAGCAGATCATCGGCCGCTTCATCAAGGACCACCCGGACATCCTGGTCGCCACCAAGATGGGCCGCCGGGTCGAGCAGGTCCCCGGGAACTACACCATCGACAACTTCCGCGCCTGGAACGACCGGTCGCGCACCAACCTGGGCGTCGACACCCTCGACCTCGTCCAGCTCCACTGCCCGCCCACGGCGGTCTACTCGACCGACGAGGTCTTCGACGCCCTCGACACGATGGTGCAGGAAGGCCGCATGGCCAACTACGCCGTCAGCGTCGAGACCCGCGAGGAGGCACTCGCCGCGATCGCCCGTCCGGGGGTGGCCAGCGTCCAGATCATCCTGAACATGCTGCGCCTCGGCCCGCTCGCCGACGTCCTGCCCGCCGCCCAGAAGGCCGGGGTCGGCATCATCGCCCGGGTCCCGCTGGCCAGCGGTCTCCTTTCTGGCCGGTACGACCTGAGCACCACCTTCCCGGCCAACGACCACCGCAACTACAACCGCCACGGCGCCGCCTTCGACGTCGGCGAGACCTTCTCCGGCGTCGACTTCGAAACGGGCCTGGAAGCCGTCCGCCGCCTGACCCCGCTCGTCCCCGACGGCGCCACGATGGCCCAGTTCGCACTGCGCTGGATCATCGACCAGCCGGGTGTGAGCGCTATCATCCCGGGCGCCAGCAACCCGGGCCAGGCCCGCTCCAACTCCGCCGCCGCGGATCTCGCCCCCCTGAGCGACGAGATCCTGGCCGCGGTGAACGCCATCTACGACGAACTGATCGCCCCCCAGATCGGCGATCGCTGGTAGACCGGCTAACGGCCGAGGCCGGCGTCCCTTGCGCGGATGATGGCCTCGGCTCGGTCGGCTGCCTGGAGTTTGGTGACCACGGCGTACACGTGGTTGCGGACGGTTTTCTGGGACAGGAAGAGGCGGGTGGCGATCTGGGTGTTCGACAGGCCGGCCGCCACCAGGTCGAGGACCTCCCGCTCGCGCGCCGTCAGGGTCGGGAAGGTCTCGCCGGACATGACCGGGGGGCGAGAGGTGAGGAAGTCGGCGATGCGGGTGGCCAGGACCGCGCCGAAGACGACGCCGCCTCCCGCCACGGTGGTGATGGCGCGGACGACCTCGTCGGGTTCGGCGCCTTTCAGCAGGTAGCCGCGTGCGCCGGCGCGGAGGGCGTCGAAGATGGTGCCGTCCTCTTCCGACATGGTGAGGACGACCACGCCGGTTTCCGGGCGTTCGGCCAGGACGCGGCGGGTGGCCTCGATGCCATCCATCTCGGGCATCGAGACGTCCATGACGACCACGTCGGGGTGCTGCCGGAGGACCTTCTCCACGGCTTCGACGCCGTTCGACGCGGTGCCGATCACGTCTATGTCGTCGATGCTGCCGAGCAGGGCGGCGAAGCCCTCGCGGAAGACCGGGTGGTCGTCCACGACCAGGACTCTGATCGTCATACCGTCACCTCGTCGCGGGCGGGCAGGCGCGTCCACACCCTGGTTCCTGTTGGCTCGATCGGGTCGATCACGCAGGTGCCGCCCAGTTCGGCGGCGCGTTCGCGCATGGAGACCAGG
Organism: Herbidospora mongoliensis; assembly: GCF_001570545.1. GTDB lineage: Bacteria > Actinomycetota > Actinomycetes > Streptosporangiales > Streptosporangiaceae > Herbidospora > Herbidospora mongoliensis. The sequence continues at coordinate 269,665 of NZ_BBXD01000013.1, forward strand.
CCGACTCCGCTCACCGCGCCGGGGCCGAAGCCGATGCCGTCGTCGGTGATCTCGACGTCCAGGACCCCGTTCGAACGGGTCAGGGTGACGGTGCAGGTCGTCGCCTGGGCGTGGCGGCGCACGTTGGTGATCGCCTCTGCGGCTATCCGGTAGGCCGCCACCTCGACCGCGGCCGGCAGGCCGGCCAGGTCGCCGTGTTCCTCGACGCGCATGGTCAGGCCCGGTGCCAGTTGGCGGATCGCGCCTACCAGGCCCACGTCGTCGAGTGCGGGTGGGCGCAGGCCGTGGACGAGCCGGCGCACTTCGGCGAGGAGGCCGGTGAGTTCCTGGCGGGCCTGGCCGAGGATCTGGTCGGCGTCCTCGCCGGAGCGGCGGGCGGTGATCCTGGCCATGTCGATGCGGGCGGCGACCGCCGCCAGAGTGGGGCCCAGGCCGTCGTGGAGTTCGCGGCGCAGTCGCCGCCGTTCGTCTTCGACGGCCGACACGATTCTCTCCCGGCCGCGCTGGAGTTCCTCCGCCAGGTGGACGGCCCTCGCCGCCGCCGCGGCCTGCCGGATCACGTCGGCGAGCAGGCGCTCGTCGCCGGAGGTGGGGCGGGTGACCCTGGCAGGAAGGACCAACCGGCCGATGCGTTCGCCCCGGTAGGCGATGGGGAGGGCCCTGGTCTCAGCGGGGCGTTCGCCGTCTTCGACCAGCAGCGCGTCGGTGATCTCTACACCGACGTACGAGGATCTGAAGGCCTTCCTGACCGTGCGGGCCAGCGTGAGGAGTTGCGCCTCGGAGTCGTCGGTCGCCTCAAGTCGTTCGGCCAGGCCGGAGACCACGTGGTAGGGGTCGTCGCGGTCGCCCATGACCCAGCGCCGGACCAGCCGCCACAGCCTGCCGCGCAGTTGCGCGTAGGCGATGGCGACCGCGAACACCGCGATGACCAGGCGTTCTCCGTCGTTCAGCCGCGAACCGAGGAACTGGCCGACGCTCCCCAGGACCACCAGGTCGAGCACGAACGTCAGCGCCAGCAGCAGCCCGTAGACGACCGTCCCGCCGAGCAGCCGGTCGACGTCGACCAGGTCGGGGCGGACGATGCCGATCGCGACCGCCGCCGCCGTGAGGGTCACCCCGACGGCCAGGCCGGCGGCCGTCCACGAGCCGGGGAGCAGCCGGAACGTCAGCATGACCATGAGGTCGACCAGGCCCGCCCAGACCAGCCAGCGCAGCCGCATCCGGTCGAGCCCGGCCGACCCCCGGTAGCGCCGGACGACCATGACGAACGGTGCGACCAGGCTCAGCGGCGCGCTGAGCTGGGCCACCCGCAGCAGGACCGTCCAGAGCTCGTCGGGCAGCGGCAGGTAGAGCAGGTCGAGGTTCAACGCGCGCAGCGGGGCGGGGAGCGGGCCGGATTCCGAGGTCGCCTGGGCGATCCCGGAGGGCGCCGCGATCAACGCCAGCGGCAGCAGACTCGTCAGGCCCAAGCTGACCAGCGAGATCCCACGCCACCATCCCGTGGGCAGCCTGCCGTCCGGGAACAGCACCAGAGCCAGCGGCAGCAGCAGCACGAGCCCGGCGCCGAAACGCTGGTAGATCAGGAAGGCCGCCGACCCGCCGGGGAGTCCCGCGTACGTCGAGTACGCCAGCCACGACGACGCGAGCCCGTCGAGCGCCCACCAGGCGCCGAAGACGGACATCAGCCACCCGAGGGCATGACGCGGGAACCGGCCCAGGACGGCCATCCCGGCCGCCGCGAGCGCCATCCCGGTCACCGAGTCGACCGCGCCCGGCTGGAGTTCCAGTAGCGCGCGATGGGCCGACGGAACTCGTACATCAAGAAGGGCCGCGGCGGGCAGCGCGGTCACCGCGACCGCGAAGAGCACCGGCCCCGGCCTCAGCTTCTGCACCAGCAAAGCATGCCTTAGCAGGTCAAAGAAGTCCCTAGGACGCGTGTCCTGTCTTTTCTGGGCATCGCCTGGGCCCCCGAAACGGGACGCCACGCCCTGATGGCCCAGGCCGTTCGGTCAGCAGGATCGTCATCGTTCCACCTCGAAGAAACGAAGGACCTGACGATGACGCTCACCGCCACCCCCACCTCTCCCACCCTCACCGACACGACGATCCGCCGGCTGGCCCTGGGCATGTCGACCGGGGCCCTGCTCTGGTCGGCCCTCAGCTTCACCTACGGTTTCCAGCCCACGACGAATCTCGGCTGGATGCTCACCGACCTCGGCGGCCTGGCCTTCCAGGCCGGGCTGATGTGCCTGCTGGCCCTCATGATCCGCACCCAGGCGACCGGAACGAGCAAGGTCGCCCGGGTCATGCTGCAGGTCGAGCGGGTGCTGCTGGTCCCGGCCATGACGTGGAGCCTGCTGCACGCGGTCCTGCCGGATCAGCGCGACGCCGGCTGGCTGGCCATCCTGGACATCTTCTGGCCGCTGTCGATGCTCGGCATGTTCGTGATCGGCGTCAAGGTCGCCTTCGCCGGTCGCTGGCGTGGCCTGGCCCGGGTGTGGCCCGTGGTCGCCGAGAGCTGGGCCGTCGTGTCGATCCCCAGCATGGGCATCCTCGGCCCGGAGGTCGGCAACCTCGTCGGCGCGACCCACCTGCTCATCGGCTACACCACGCTCGGCCTGATCATCGCCTTCCGGCCCGAGCTGGTTCGTACCGAAAGCTGATTTTCCAGGAAAAGGGCGTCCTTCCCACAGGGGAAAGGACGCCCTTTCGCGTTGCGCGCCGTTGCGCTGAACGTGGAGCCCTATGCCGACACGGTGAACGAATCCACATCGAACAGGGAACCTGCGCCTCCGGTGAAGACCAGGAACAGCGGCCCGGAAGCCGATCCCGTCAACGTCGTGGAGACCGTCACGTGGGTGTCCCAGCCGCCCGTCGGGGCCACCGCGACCGAGCCGAGCAGGGTGCCGGTCTGTGATCCCGACCTGATTTGAATGGTGCCGCCGGCTCCGGCAGACGACACCCGGGCGCTGAAAGTGCGCAGGCCCGAGGTGCTGACCCCCGAGTAGGCCGCCCAGTCGCCGTTGTCGATGTAGCCGATCGAGAAGCCGCCCTGGGCGCCCGGGTGGTCGGCCTGCTGCACCCCGCTCATCGAGGTCCAGGCCTCACCCTGGACCGTCTGCGGCTGCGGGCCGGTTCCGCCGGTCGTCCCCACGGTGATGGTGTCGACGTCGAGCAGGCTGCCCGAACCGCCGGAGAAGACCAGATACAAAGGCCCGGAGCCCGTCCCGGTCAGTGTCGTCGACACGGTCGCGAACGTGTCCCAGCTCCCGGTCGGCGCGACCGCCACCGTGCCGAGCACGGTCCCGGTCTGCGACCCGGCCCTGATCGTGATCGTCCCGCCGGGGCCGCCCGAGGAGACCCGGGCGCTGAAGGTGCGCAGGCCCGAGGTGCTGACCTGCGAGTAGGCCGCCCAGTCGCCGTTGTCGATGTAGCCGACGGTCTGACCGCCGCTGGCGGTGGTGTGGCCCGCGCTCTGGACGCCCGACTGCGAGGTGAACGCCTCACCCTCGACGGTCTGGGTGGTCCCGCCGCCGGTGGTGGTGAAACTGATCGTGTACGTCTTCCCAGCGGTCGCCGCCCAGCTCAGCGTGTCGCCGGTCCGGGTGGCGGTGACGGTCGCGCCGGTCTCGTCCTTGACCGAGTAGGTGCCGGTGGCGGCCGCGGTGCGGACCTTGATCGGTGCGCTGCGAGCCGTCTTCAGGATGATCGTCTCGGCCGCGCCCGACCTCCACGTCGTGTCGACGGTGACGTCGCCGCGCGCCTTCAGACCCGTCACCGAGCCGTTGGCCCACGTCGAGGGCAGGGCGGGCAGCACGTGCACGGTGTCGTGCTGGCTCTGCACGAGCATCTCGGCGACACCGGAGGTCGCACCGAAGTTGCCGTCGATCTGGAACGGCGGGTGGGTGTCCCACAGGTTGTCGAGCGTGGACGTCTTCAGCTGCTCCGACAGCAGCTTGTGGGCCCGGTTGCCGTCGAGGAGGCGCGCCCAGAAGTTGATCTTCCAGGCCTTCGACCAGCCGGTGCCGCCGTCGCCGCGCGCGTTCAGCGAGACGCGGGCCGCGTTGGCCTCGGCCGTCCCCGGCAGGATCTGGTTGCTCGGGTGCAGGGCGAACAGGTGCGAGACGTGGCGGTGGGTGTCGGTCTGGGAGTCCCAGTCGGTCTTCCACTCCTGGAGCTGGCCCCAGCTGCCGATGCGCAGGCCCGGGTCGAGGCGGGACAGCGCGGTGGTGAGCTCGGCCTGGAGCGAGGTGTCCACGTTCAGCGCGCGGGCGGAGGCCAGGGCGTTGGTGAACACCTCCTTCACGATCTGCTGCGACATGGCCGCGCCGGCCGAGAAGTCGCCGTTCTCCGGCGAGTAGCTGGGCGAGACCACGAGGCGGTTGTCACGCGGGTCGGTGTGCAGGAAGTCCAGCCAGAACTCGGCCGCGCCCTTGATCGCCGGGTAGGCGGTGTTGCGCAGGTAGTTGATGTCGCCGTTGAAGCGGTAGCTGTCGTAGAGGTGCTGGGTCGTCCAGGCGGCGGCCTCGGGGAACCAGAACGACTGCGGGTAGCTGTGCACGCCGGTGAAGCCGTAGGGGTTGGTCTCGTTGTTGACCACCCAGCCCCGGGCGCCGTACATGTTCTGCGCGGTGACCCGGCCGGGGGCGACCATCGAGTTCACGTAGCGGTCGTAGGGTCTGGTCGTCTCGCGGAGGTTGGTCTGCTCGGCGGGCCAGTAGTTCATCTGCAGGTTGATGTTGACGTGGTAGTCGGCGTCCCAGGGTGGGTTGACGACGTTGTTCCACACGCCCTGCAGGTTGGCCGGGAGGATGTCGTTCTCCCGCGACGAGGAGATCAGCAGATAGCGGCCGTACGCGAAGAACATCGCCTCCAGCGCCCGGTCCTGCGTCGACGAGCCGCCGGTGTAGTTGCTGCGCAGCGTGTTCGTCGGCACGGTCGGGTTCGTCTGGCCGATGTTCAGCTTCACCCGGTCGAACAGGTTCTTGTAGTCGGCCAGGTGGGCGGCCTTCAGCGCGTCGTAGCTCTGGGCCGCGGCGGCGGTGACCCGCGAGGTGACGCCCGACGCCGGGTCGGCGCCCCGGTAGGTCGGGTAGACGTCGGAGTAGTTCGTCCCGGCCGACAGCACCAAGACGACGCTGTTGGCGCCGGTCACGGTGACCCGGTCGCCCGAGTCGGTGCGGGTGCCGCCCTGGTTGAGAACCTGGACCTGCGCCTCGAACTTCAGGCCGTTGTTGGCCAGCGCGCCCTTGATCGTCAAACGGCCGTTCGAGGCGGTGACGGTCTTGTCGGAACGCGGTGAGGTGTGCCGCACGGTGAAGGAGACCCGGCCGGTCTGGCTGGCCGAGATGCGGGCCACGATGACGTTGCCGGGGTTGCTGGCGAAGTACTCACGGGTGTACTCGACCCCGCCGGCGGTGTAGCCGACCCGGGCGACCGCCTCGCGCAGGCTCAGCTCACGTCGGTATTCGGTGGTGCTGGTCGGCGCGCCCGCGAAGTCGAGGAACAGGTCGCCGAAGGTCTGGTAGGAGCCGAAGTTGGTCTTGCCCTGGCCGAGGGCGTTCGCGACGGTCTGCGGGACGATCCGCTGGCTCTGGTCGATCTGCGCCTGGATGTTGTCGATGGCCCCCGGGCGGGGGGAGGTCCAGTTCCCGTGGTTGTAGCCGCCGGAAGCGCCGGGGCCGCCGGTCCACAGGGTCTTCTCGTTGAACTGGATCTGCTCGGAGGCCACTCCGCCGAACAACTTGGCGCCCAGCGGGCCGTTGCCGATCGGCAGCGCCTGGGTCTCCCAGTTGGTCGCCGGCGAGTTGTACCACAACGTCAGGTCATCGGTCGGGGGGAGCGCCAGCGCCGCCGCCTGGGTCTGGGTGATCGCGGTCATGCCCGTGAGCATGACCAATGCGGTCAATCCGGCAATGCCTAATCTTCGGCGCACGGGATCCTCCGGTCAGGTGAGGGGTCAGTCAAGGAAATAGCATCGAAACACCCCTGAAACAAGGGCTGGCATCCGATGTTTCCGTGACCTGTGGCAGATTTCTGACCGGTTGATCCCGATGGAGAGCACTACAGATCGGATGTATTTCGAGTTATCGGAATCAGAGCTTGAGGCCCGTCTTCGCCGCCCACTTGACGCTCCGCGAGACGCCTTCCTTGAGCACGGCGCCGGTGCGCCCGGCCACGAACGTCTTGCGCGGGGTGTCGTCGTGGTAGGTGAGCTGGGCCACCGCGTCCGCCCGGCCGAGGCTCACGCAGACCGCGACGAAGCGCACGACGTGGGGCACCAGTTCGCGGCCCTCGATGACGCGCACGACGTTGAGGGCCGCGGTGGCCGACTGGGGTTCCGAGGCCTGGCACGACAACCGCGCCCCCGGCACGGCCGCGCAGTCGCCAGCCGCGAAGACACGGGGGTCGTCGACGCTGCGCAGGAACTCGTCCACCACCACGCGGCCCTCCTCGTTGACGGTGAAGCCGCTGCGCGCGGCGAGGTCGGGGGCGCCCGACACGATCGCCCACAGGGTGAGGTCGGTGGCGAGAGCCGTACCGTCGCTGAGCAGGATTCGCCCGTCGGCCACCTCCGTGACGCCGTTCTCGACGATCTCGACCTTCAGCCGGGCGAGCCCGGCGCGCACCCGGCGCCGCGCCCCCTCTCCGAAGGTCGCCGCGAGACGCGACCCCACGACGCGCACCCGCAGGTCGGGCCGTGCGGCGGCGATCTCGGACGCCGTCTCGATGCCGGTCGGGCCGCTGCCTATGACGGTGACGACGGCCTGCGGCTGAAGGGCGGCGAGGGCGGCACGTGCCTGTTCGGCGCCCTCCCAGGTCCCGATCGGGACGGTGCCCGGCATCGGCTGGACGGTGCTGCCGACGGCCAGCACGACATGGTCGAATTCGATGGAGCTCCCGTCGTCGAGCAGGACGAGCCCGTCGCCGATCTTCTCGACGCTGCCGATCCTGGCCGTGATCCCGTCACGCAGCATCGAGGTGAGCGGGGCCTGCGCCGTGGAGGTGCCCGACACCCGCTGGTGCAGCCGGATCCGCTCGACGAAGTGGCCGCGCGGGTTGATCACCGTGATCTCGGCCTCAGTCTTCTTGGAGAGCAGGTTCGCCGCGTTCGTGCCCGCGTAACCGGCCCCTACCACCACGATCTTCATTGCCGTCTCCTCGTCTGGTCGCGTCAGACAAGAGACGCTCCGAAGTTCCTTTCTGTGACATGTCACGAAACGATTGGTTCCGGCATCTGATGGATATGACCGATCCCGCCACGGAGACGTTCGTCGCCCACCGCGCCCTGCTCTTCACCGTCGCCTACGAGATGCTCGGCTCCGCCGCCGACGCCGAGGACGTCGTCCAGGAGACCTGGCTGAAGTGGACCGGCGTGGACCTCTCGTCGGTACGGGACCAGCGCGCCTACCTGGTCACCATCGCCACCCGCCAGGCCCTCGGCAGGCTCCGCGTCCTCGGCCGCCGCAAGGAGACCTACGTCGGCCCGTGGCTGCCCGAACCCCTGCTGACCGCCCCCGACGTCGCCGAGGACGTCGAGCTGGCCGACAGCCTCTCCACCGCGATGTTGCTGGTCCTGGAGACCCTCACCCCGACGGAGCGGGCCGTGTTCGTCCTCCGCGAGGTCTTCGCCTTCGATTACGCCGAGGTCGCGGAAGCGGTCGGCAAGACCCAGGCGGCGGTACGCCAGATCGCCCACCGCGCCCGCGAACACGTCGCCGCCCGCCGCCCACGCGGCACGGCCTCCCAGGAGCAGACGAAGGGCGCGATGGCCGCGTTCCAGCGCGCGATCGACAACGGCGACCTGCAGGGGCTGCTCGACCTGCTCGCCCCCGACGTGGTCTTGCTGGCCGACGGCGGCGGCGTCATCCAGGCCATGCCCCGGCCCCTGCTGGGAGCGGAGAAGCTGGTCCGGTTCTACGCGGCCATCCTGCGCAACTTCGGCTCGATCATGACGCTGGAACCGGCCCAGGCCAACGGCTGCCCGGTGTTCCTCGCCTATCTCGACGGGACGTTGGACGGAGTGATGTCCATGAAGGTCGAAGACAACTTGATCACCGAGCTCTACTACGTCAGGAACCCGGAGAAACTGTCCCGCCTGACCGAGGAGACGGCGTTGAGCCGGGAACTCTAGATTCCGGTACGCAGAATGCGCTCATGAATCGCCCGCAACCGCTCCCCCAGCACGACATCGGGCCCTCCTTGGAGCGACCAGACGAAACCGGCGTCCACCACTCCCCTGGCGTCGGCGTCGAGCGAGTCGAAGACCGTCTCCAGGTAGGCCGCCACCCGCTGCCTTGAAGGCAGATCGGCGAGAAGGCAGAAGAAGACGTGCGGGAGCACCACGCCGTTGTCCCGCAGGTGCTTCCGGTGAAAGCCCTCCAGCTCCGGGAGCTCAGCGACCACTTCCCGGACCAGGTCGTACGGCGTCATGTCGCCCATCCTGGACCAGGCACGCATGGAGCAGTTCATCCCACAGGGGACCGATGGCGCTCATGTCGTATTCCTTGGCCGTGGCGAAGCCGTTTTCGGCCAGTTGATCTCTCAGGTCCGGGTCGACGATGAGGCGGCCGATGGCGTCGGCCAGGGCGTGGATCTTGCCCGCTGGCACGAGCAGGCCGTTGTGGCCGTCGGTGATGATCTCGGCGGGGCCGGTCGGGCAGTCGTAGGCGACGACCGGGACGCCCACGCTCATGGCCTCCAGGATGGTCATCGGCATGCCCTCGCGGCGGCTGCTGAGGATGTTCATCGAGGCTCCGGCGAGGACCGTGCCGACGTCGTTGGCCAGGCCCATGAGCTGGACGCAGTCGGTCAGCTCGCGTTTCTCGATCGACTCCACCAGCTTGTCGTGGCGGGCGCCGGAGCCGTAGATGCGCAGCACCCACTCGGGGTGGACCTTGTGCACGTGGGCCCAGGCGCGGATCAGCAGGTCATAGCCCTTGACGTGGGCGAGCCGCCCGATCGCCACGGCGACCGGCGCGGTGCGCGGGGCCGGCGGGGCGTTCAGTTCCGGGACGGCGTTGGGGATGCGGACCAGGTGGGCCGGCGGGTTCTTCAACGCCTTGCGGTAGGAGCGCAGGTCGGTCTCGGTCAGCGTCGCGACGGCGGTGAGGCGGCCGTAGCGGCGGGCGATCTGCTTCCTGGTCTCCTCGCCGTGCGACGGGAGGTTCGCGTGCTCCTGGCCGATGGTGATCACTTCGGGGCCGGCGAAGCGGGCGATGAGCAGATTGAGGGCCGGCCGGGTGCCGATGAGGACGCCCCCGCGCCGACCTCGGATGTAGCGTGCCAGCGCGATGTCGGTTTTCAGGGTGTACCAGTGGGCGGCGGCCTCGTCGGATGGCGTCAGACGGCTGCGGAAACGGTTGAGCAGTCCTTTCCTGCCGTCGACGCGATCATCGAGACAGGTGATCCGCACCCCGGGCGGCGGTTCGAAGAAGAGCTCGGGCAATTCCCGTACGACGCTCACGATCTCGACGTCGTGGTTTTTGGCCAGGTGGGCGGCCAAGTTAAAGACCGTCCGAATGGTGCCGCCCATACCGTACGCGTGCAACAGGAGAATGCGAATCTCCCGAGTGTCGGGCGGTGGAGCTTTTCTGGCGCGGCGCCGGTCGCGACTTTCCAGTACCCGGACGACGGCACGTCGTAAAGCTCCCGAAATGGGCAACAGTTTCCCCTTTGAAAATGTGCGATTTCCCCAGTATTAAGACGCAGTGAACGACCAATTAGCTGATGTGATCTGAGTCACATTTTTGTGGCACGGCCAGGCATACGTACACTCATGCGTATACAGAGAGGAGCCATCGTGCCCAACAAGACGATCTACGTCGCCGACGATGACCTGCCCATGTTCGAGAGAGCTGCCCAGCTCGCGGGCGGCAAACTCTCCGCCGCGATCAGCACCGCCCTGCAGCGCTACGTCGAGATGGAGGAGGGCCGCGAGGAGGGCTACGAGGAGGTCATCCTGAAGGTCGGCCAGGGCACCGCCGTCCGCAAGCAGCGGTTCGCCGGGCTCCTGCTCGGCGAATGGGGGCGGACCGTGGGCCAGCGCGACGAGCGCTACCGCGTCTACCGGTCCCGCAAGGGCAAATACGTGCTGCACGTCGAACGCGGCCCCGAATACACCGACAGCATGACCCGCGACGCCGACAACTGGCTGTCGGGCCTGTTCTCGCGGAACGCGATGCGCACCTATCTCGGCCTGACCGACTCGGACTGGGGATTCGTCCAGGGCGAGGCCACCCTCGACGTGTTCGCGACCTTCGAGGAGCTCCGGGGCCGCGTCCCCTTCGAGTTCTACGAGCTGATCACCGACCTCGCGCAACGTCCGCCGGTCGAGGATCTCGACATCTGATGCGGGTGCTGCTGACGACCTACGGGTCGCGAGGAGACGTCGAGCCGCTGATCGGGCTCGCCCTGGAACTGCGGAGACTCGGCGCGGAGGTCGTGGTGTGCGCGCCGCCCGACTTCGCCCCTCGCCTGGCCGAGGTCGGCGTCGCGATGGTCCCGTTCGGCCCGTCGGCGAAGGCGCTGACGAAGGCGAAGCCGCCACCCGACGGGCTGCCCCGGCGGGCCGCCGAAGTGATCGCGGGCCTGTTCGAGGCGGTCCTCCCGGCGGCCGAGGGCTGTGACGTGCTGCTGACGGCGGGGATGATGCCGGCCGCCGCCGGGGCGCGATCGGTGGCCGAGAAGCTCGGCATCGACTGTGTGTACACCACCTTCGAGCAGCAGACCCTGCCCTCACCGCACCACCCGCCGCTGGCGTACGCGGGCCGGCCGTTCCCGCCGGGGGCCGGCGATCTGTGGGAGTTCGACGCCCAGACGATCGACGATCTCTTCGGCGAGGCCCTCAACGTCAACCGGGCCACGATCGGCCTGCCGCCGGTGGAGAACGTGCGCGACTACGTCCACGGGGACAGGCCCTGGCTGGCCAGCGACCCCGTCTTGGACCCGTGCCTGGATCCCGGCGTCCTGCAGACCGGTGCCTGGTTCGCGCCCGACACCCGGCCGCTCCCCGCCGACCTGCTCGCCTTCCTCGACGCCGGGCCACCTCCGGTGTACGTGGGCTTCGGGAGCATGCCCGTCCACATCCCGGCGGAGGTCGTCGGCGGCCACCGGGTGATCGTCTCCCGTGGCTGGGGCGAGCTGGACGAGACCGGCTCCTTCGTCGTCGGCGAGGTCAACCATCAGGCGTTGTTCGGGCGTGTGGCGGCGGTCATCCACCACGGCGGAGCCGGCACCACGACGACGGCCGCACGGGCCGGCGCACCCCAGGTGGTGCTGCCGCAGGCCGCCGACCAGCCCTATTGGGCCCGCCGGGTGACCGAGCTGGGCATCGGCGCGGCGATAGCGACCTTCGACGAGTTGCCGGGCGCGCTGGCCTCCCTCGACCGCGCCAGGGCTCTGGAGGTGTCCGCCACGATCCGCACCGACGGGGCGGCGACGGCCGCGGCTCACCTCACCAGGCGGCCGCAGATCTCGTCGATGACGTGAGGCGCGAGGGTCGCGGCCTGACCTCTGATCTCGGGGATGGCCGTGGTCTCGTACCGGCTGCCTCTCAGCACCGGGCCGAGGGTGACGAGCCGATCATCGGCGTGTCCGGCGGCGTCGACGAGGCGCCCGCGCGCGTCGGCGTCGATGCCGAGCCCGAGCCGGTCGGGCCGGACCATCCTGTCGCCGATGAGCCTGGTCAGCAGCGGATCGCGGGTGCAGACCGAGCCCGGCCCGGTCGCGTTGAGAACCCAGGAGACGGGGATGTCGCGGTCGCCCATGTGCACGATCACTCCGTCGGGGCCGGGCGAGACCCCGTCCACACAGCCGTTCAGCATCTTCAGCCGCCCGCTCGACCGCAGGTCGGCGATCTTGGCGGCGGTGACCGGCGGGATCCGGTGCCGGTGGATCTCCCAGTAGCGCGCCGCCAGCTGGAGGAACCGGCGCTGCTCCTTCAGCGGCAGCCGCGACCACAGTTCCGGAACTCTGGGCCGCAGCCCGTCGACGACACCCCGCCACTCGCCGTGTGAGGCCGCCTCGTGCACCGCCCGGAAGAGCACCCGCAATGTCAGCGGCCCTTCGGGCAGCGTGACCTGCCGGGGAACAACCGGGTTCTCGTCGTGTACGCGCGGCAGCAGCCCATGCCGCGACACCGCGTAGACCGTTCGATCGGGCGTGCGGGTGAGCGTGACGGCCAGGTCGACCATGGTCAGCCCCGTCCCGACGACCAGCACGTCACCGCTGTCGACCTCGTTGAGCGCACCCACCGCCCACGGGTCGTTGGTACATCGTTTCTCCGGCAGCTTCAGCCCGGGGGCGGCGTTCCCGGTGGCCAGCACGATCGCGTCGGCGTCGTACACCCGTCCGTCGGTGAGCGAGACCCGGTAGGGCCGCCGGGACACCGACGCGACGTCACCCGTGACCCGCCGCACTGTTCGTTCCGGTACGTCTTGCGCGCGCTCCAGCACGTCCCGCAGGTAGTGGCCGTAGGTCTGCCGGGGCAGGAACGCGCAGTCGGGCGACTTGGCCCAGCGGACGAAGTCGGCCGGATCATGCTCCAGAGCGCTCATCTTCACGGCGGGGGCGTTGAGCAGATGGGCGGGATCGGTGGTGGAGTAGGCCTGACCGAGGCCGTGGCGGGCGTACCGATCGATCAGCACGACGTGCAGGGGCAGACGACGGACGCGGGCGGCGTGCAGCAGGTGGACGGCGGCCAGCGTGCCACTGGCCCCACCGCCCACGACCACGATGACGGGAGTCATGCCCCTAGAATAAGAGACTTTACCTACAAGTTTTATAGGCAATTTCTGATTCCGCGGATCGCCTGGCCCGATGGCGCCGGACCGCATCCCGGTTGGCGCACCCCTGCGAGCAGTAGCGCTGCCGGGCGGTTCGCGACGTATCGGCGTAGATGACCGCGCATCCCGGCGCGGCACATCGGCCCAACCGGTCCATACCCCGCGAGACCAGGTGCAGCGCGGTGCCGACCGAGATGAGCGCGAACAGCACCGCCCCGAGGCGCTGCAGGTCGTCGCGGTAGTGAAGGTGCCAGCCCCCGGCGTGGTCGGTCAGCCGGGGGTAGGCGGCCGACCGGGCCAGCATGTCGTTGAGCAGATCGGCCTTCTCGCGTTCACCGGGGGCGTCGACGATCTCGACCCAGGCCCGCGTCACTTCGAGGACGTGGTCGAGATCGGCGGGCTCGACCGGGCGTTCCAGCACGAGCCCCGCCTTGAGGCAGCGCTCAGCGAGTTCTTCGGCGGTGGCCAGTGGGCGGTTGGCGAGATCCGCGGCGAAGTTGACGACATCGGCACCGTAAGGGTTGAGGTGCATAAGCCCATTACAGCAGCCTTCTGTCCCATGACACGATCCGCGACCGAACAGGACATCCCCGAGCTCGTCCGCCTGCGGGCGCTCCTCTTCGAGGACATGGGCGGCGACTTCTTCAACCCCTCATCGCCGGACGACTGGCGCCAGGCCCTCGCCACGGTCTTCAAACAGAAGCTGACCGAGCCCGACACGCTGATCCTGGTCGTGGACGCCGAAACCGGCCTGGCCGCCTGCGGCATCGGCAGCATCGAGCAGTGGTTCCCCGGCCCCCACTCCCGCAACGGCCGGATCGGCCATGTGATCGGCGTGGTGACGGACTCCGCTCACCGGCGACGCGGCCACAGCCGCGCGATCATGGCCGGCCTGCTCGACTGGTTCCGCGACCGCGAGGCCATCCGGGTCGACCTGTACGCGTCCCACCAGGCCGAACCGCTCTACCGCGAGCTGGGCTTCCTCGACCACCCCGACCCGGCACTGTACTGGCGCCCGTGAGCCATCCCGCTGATCACCTGACCAGCGGCAGGACCTCCCGCCCCAGCCTTGCCACGTTCTCCAGGGTCCTGCGATGGTCACCCGACCCTTCGACCAGCAGAATCAACCTCTTCAAGCCCGTCTGTACGACCGTCTCGCGCAGCACCCGCACGCAGTGCTCCGGCGAACCGACCGGATGGATGCGGCAGAGCAGGTCGACGTAGGCGTCGACATCACGTTGCTGCCGAGGGCGGCCGTCGACGGGGACGTAACCGGCCAGGCCGGGGCGCAGCCAGCGGGGCATGGCGCGCTTGAGTTCGGCGACGGCCTGTTCCGTCGAGTCGCCCACGAAGCCGACGGCCGCGCCGATGTGATCGCCGGAGGCGTTGCGCGCGATCATCGCGGCCTTCTCCTGATCGCCGATGTGCATCCCCAGCAGCATGGGCAGACCGCGCGCGGCGGCCAGGTCGGCGGTCTCCGCCGAGGTGCAGGCGACGATCGGGCGCAGGCCGGGCGGGTCGGGCATCATCTCCACCTCGCGGAAGCGGAAGAACTCCCCGTCAGCCGAGAGCCGCTGCCGGCTCAGGGCGGCGCGGAGGAGGTCGAGAGATTCGGCGAAGCCGCTCTCGTACCGAGGAAGACCGATGCCGAAGACCTCCAGGTCGACCCAGGGGCCGCCGCGACCCACACCGAGTTCGAAGCGCCCGCCCGACGCGTGGTGCAGGATCGCGGCCTCCTCGGCGAGGGCCACCGGATGCCGGGTCGACAGGACGCTCACGGCCGTGCCGACAGTGATTCGGCTGGTGCGGCCCAGCGCCACCCCTGCCAAGGTGATGGCCGAGGGGACGACGCCGTAGGACATGAAGTGGTGCTCGGCGATCCAGGCGTCATCGAAGCCCGCCCGCTCGGCGGCGACGACGGTCTCGACGGTGTTCCGCAGGACCTCGCCGGCCGACTGGCCGGGAAACAACGCACCGACCAGGAAGACCCCGATGCGAATCAGGCTGGTCTCCTCGTCCTCGGTGACGGCGCCTCGTGCAAGTGTCGGCCCAGAGCCCTGCTGCTCCGCGAACGGTCACCCGTTCCCGCGTAGAACATGCCGGTAGGCCATTTTCTCGCCGTCTGGAAATCGGCGGCGAGCGCCTCCCGTAGGTCTTCGTCGGCGTCGACGACCTCCTGGGAGATATAGGTCTCGTAGGGAAGCCAGTGGAGGCCGCCCGATAACTCCCGCGGCGAGGCCGGCGGCTGCTCGACGTCGATTCCTCCGTAGGGAGCGCGTAACCGTCCGGCCGCGCGGGACAGCACTTTCCGCAGCCATCTCGGCGCGCTCGACTCCAAGCCCCGCGTGGCGTCGCCGGAGGTCTGGGCCGAGATCGTCACCCCTATGGCGTGGGCGTCCCCGCCCAGGGCCGGCAGGTATTCCACCAGGATCACGCCCAGCGCCTTCCGCCGGTAGCCCGCCTGGATCGGCCGCCCGGCATCGCTCCGGCCGCCGACTACCTCGTGGAACCTGTCATCGGGCAGGTCGAGGACCGTGGTGACCTCGGCCACGTCGAAGTCGTACTCGAACGTCGCGTCCCAGGGGACCACCGCGACGGTTCCGCTGGTCACACTCCCACAATCCGCCACGACCACGCACATCTCCGCGAAGCACTCGTGTTCGGGCCGCTCGGAGTGGAGGGCGGCGATCGCGTGCGGCGGCCCGGGATGGAGGTTCTTCACCCTCCATGCCTACCAAGCGAGGAGCAGGAAGGAGCGGCCCGACGAATCATGGACACATCCCGGTGTCGCGGGCGCCCGCCTGGCCGACAACCCGCACTGGCCCCTGGTCTGCTTGGCGACTCCGCCACGGCGACCTGTGCGTTCGGAAAGGCCGAGAGCCGGTCACGAACTCGGCCCGGAGGCGGGTGAACTCTTCTAGGTCCTGGGCCTGCTCGCCGCCTTCAGACGCCCCTGACCGCGGTCAGCCGACCGAGCGGCGGTGGCGCCGCGAACAGGGTGTTGTGCTCCGGCCCGGCGAACCCCGCGATATGAGCGATGTCGCCGGGATCCATTCCTTTGCCGGTGAGGGTCGCGCCGATCGTGGCGGCCAACGAAGGCGTCTCAGGCGGAAGCTCGCCACCGAGAGGTTCGGCGGTGCGCCATCCACGCGCGCTGAATGCCTTGTACATGTTCGTTCTCGCCAGAGGCGTCATCAGTTCGGCCCGGTATGCCCGTTCCACCAGCGCCTGCATGGACACGCCCCACTCCCGTTTGAGGTCGTGGAGGTAACCCATCTTGAGAGTGCGCAGTTGCGGTCGGATGACCTCGATGGGCATCAGGAACTCGGCGGCGAACGCGTCGGCTTCGTCCTCGACGTAGGCGGACACGTCAACCGAGTGCAACACCAGGTGCCCTAGCTCGTGGGCGAGGGTGAGGCGGCGACGGTCGGTGGGCGCCCGGGAGTTGAGCAGGATGATCGGGTGATCGCCGATCCACTGGGACATCCCGTCGACGCGAGGTGTACCGAAGTCCTCATCGATGACGAGCACTCCTGCCGCCTCCAGCCAACGGACCAGGGATCGGACAGGCCCGATGGGCATCCGCCACTGCATCCGCACCATGCGGGCCGCATCCGCGGGCGGCGTGTCGAGAGGATCCAGCCGGGGGATGTACTGTTCCGCCCGAACCGAGATCTCCTCGTACATGAAGCTCGCGTGCATTCGATACATGTTGAGCCGGGCTTCCAGTCGCCGCCACGTGGTGGGCCTGGCCGTCTGACGTCGCCGCATATGCGCGTCGACCGCCATGCCGCCGTGCACGCGCCCGGCCCGGGTGAGAAACGCCGCCGTGACGCCCAGCACCCGCGCCAGCCGTTCGAGAACCTCCGCCTCGGGTTCCCGCAGGTCGTTCTCGTACCTGGACAGCGCGGCCTGGGTCACCCCGGCCGCACCGGCGAGGTCCTCTTGCGTATAACCGCATGCCCGGCGAGCCGTCGTCAGCACCTCGCCGAGATTGGTCATCGTCGTTCACTCTCCCCGGTCTGATCGTTCTGCTCCGCGAATTCGATGATCGGCGCGGCCGGGCCCCCGTCAAGAGGCGGCACGATCGGGATCACGACCCCGCCCGCGTAGCCGGTGCCGACATCCGGCAGCTCGACCATCCACACCAGGTTCTCAACGCCGTCTCTCAGTGACAGAACCGGGCCACCCATGGCGCGGGTGTCCGGATCCCAGATGTAGCCGACGATGAGGCGGATCTCGTCGTATCCATCGAACAGCGTGGGCTGCTCGATGTCCTGGATCATGAACTCGATCATGCCTTGAGTCGGATAGGCGCTGACGGCTCCCCGTTCACTGTGGCGCTTCGCCCGGAGGCGGTAGCGGTTCCCGACGATCATCTCCCGGGTCGGCCCGCTCTCGTGCAGTCTGACTTTCTCCATACCGTCCAGCAGGACGGCCAGGTGATGCCACAGCCGGTCGTGAATCCAGTTGGCGAGGCCTCGATCGCTCGACTGCGACACGAAGGAGGGGAAGACGTCGCGATACTGGCGAAGGTCGTCCGCCGACCTGGCGACGGACCGGGAGAAGGCCTCGACGGCCTTGTCACCGAGACCCTCGATGACCTCATCGGATTCGGGATACGAAAACATGCCGGGAAATATACCGGCACTCATTGTGCCCGCGTCGTCACCATTTGCTCACCCTGCGCCGCCATACGAGGACGCCCAAGACGGCCACGAGGGCGGCGGCCGCTCCCCAGGCCACCGACACCGGCGGTTCCTGGGTCTTCATCGCCACCGGGGCCGGGGCCAGGGGCGCCGAGTCGGTCGCGCACACCAGGGGACGCTCCTCCCCTGACTTGGCCGCGCAGGAGACGACGGCCAGGCGCTTGAGGCCCGGGGTCAGGCGGCCCACGTCGACGGTCACGGTGAACTTCGCGCTTTCGCCCGCCTTCATGGGACGGGTCCAGTGCAGCCTGCCCTCGGTGAGCTTGGCCGGAGGGGTGGCGGAGATCAGGGAGAGGGCGGGGTCGAGGGTCTGGCTGATGTCGAGCGGGGGGGGCGGTGCCCGCGCCGATGTTGGTGATGGTCGTCGTGTAGGTCAGGCGGTCGCCCGGCCTGATCACGTCGTGGCCGTCGTTCACCACGATGCTCAGTCGTGCTTTCGGTTCCGCGTGTGCGGCGGGGGCCGTGAACAGCAGCACGGCCACCATTCCGGCGGTATTTCCCCACAACGCCATGATTTTCCCCAGAGGCCGGCGGACGGATATTCCGCCGGCCATTCTCCGGCATGACAACGTGGTGGCGAGGTAATTGAGAGTTCCGGTGTACGCGTCAGGGCCGCGACCGGTGCTCCGAGGTCTCCGGCGGGTCAATCAACCACCAAGAGGACTGCTCAATATCGCCCGCAGTCTCCCCATGGTTTTCACTGGGTCATATTACGTAAAGATTCCCCGATGCGCCCTACTCCGCCAATTGGGTATATGGCGGGAGGGCTGGGATATACGGGGGAGAAATGAGAAAGAGTATGCCCGCGGTGGCGGGACTGCTGTTCGCGGTCTGCGCGCCGGGAGCCGCGCTGGCGGCGGAGGATCCGGGCGGCACGGGGGTCTCGTTCCGCGTGCTGCCTCCGGAGGAACCGGCCCCGGATCAGGAGAAGCCACGGGATGAGAGGCCGTCCGGATATCGGCCCATCGACCATGCCGACTCCCGAGGCGCCGACGGCGTTCAGGCCGACGTCGACGCCCCTGGAGCCGCCTCTGAGGAGGACGTCGTCCGGGCCGACGTGGCAGAGCCGGGTGGGGAACTGCCCTTCACCGGCATGAACGGCGACGCCCTCAAAGTCCTCGCCCTGGCGGGCGCGGTCGCCTCCATCGAGGGCGTCGCCCTGATCGTGCTGACCCGTCGCCGGTTCAGACGTGCACCTTGACGTCGTACTCCCTCAGCCAGGCGTCGAGCTGGAGCAGCCGCTCCAGCGGCGCCCTCGGCAGGGGTTCGCCGTCGGTCCTGCTGACCATCTTCCTGGCGTCGACCAGGTCCATGACCTCCTGGCTCGGGAGGTAGTCGCCGCGCAGCAGGTCGCGGACGGCGTCGCGGAGCGCCACCCCGTACGACGGGTCCTGGGTCGACGGGTAGGGCGACTTGACCCGGCGCAGGATCGACTCGGGCAGGACGTCCGCGCAGGCCGCGCGCAGCAGGCTCTTCTCCCGGCCGTCGAACGTCTTCATCGCCCAGGGCGCGTTGAACACGTATTCGACCAGGCGGTGGTCGCAGAACGGCACCCGGACCTCCAGCCCGACGGCCATGCTCATCCGGTCCTTGCGGTCGAGCAGCATCTGGACGAACCGGGTCAGGTTGAAGTAGCTGATCTCCCGCATCCGCGCCTCGAGCCCGGTCTCCCCGGTGAGCCTGGGCACCTCGGCCATCGAGTCGTGGTAGCTGTCGGCCTGGTAGCCGGGGATGTCCAGCATCCGCAGCAGGTCCTGGTCGAGCAGTTCCAGGTTCAGGTGGCCCACGACGTCGCCGATGGCCAGCCACGGGAAGGTGTCGGCGTTGACGGCCACCGGGTCGTGGAACCACTGGTAGCCGCCGAACACCTCGTCGGCCGACTCGCCTGACAGGGCCACCGTGGAGTGCTTGCGGATCGCCCGGAACAGCAGGTAGAGCGAGGTGTCCATGTCGCCCATGCCGACCGGCAGGTCGCGGGCGCGCAGCACCGCCGACCGGACCGCGGGGTCGATGAGGTCGGCCGAGTCGAGCACGATGTCGGTGTGGTCGGAACCGATGTGCCGCACCAGGTCGTGCGCGTAGGGCCCGTCGGGGGTGGCCCTGGCGGCGTCCGGCTTGAAGTTCTTGGTGTAGCCGGCGAAGTCGACCGAGAACGACCTAACCGTACCGAGCCCCTGTTCCTGCAGGTCGAGGGCGGCCAGCGCGGTGACGGCGCTGGAGTCGAGCCCGCCGGACAGCAGCGTGCACAGCGGCACGTCGCTGATGAGCTGGCGGGCGATGATGTCGTCGAGCAGCGTCCGCACGGTCAGCACCGTCGTCGGAACGTCGTCGGGGTGCTCGTAGGAGGAGAGCTGCCAGTAGCGGCGCTTGGTGATCCCCTGCCGGGTCACCTTGACGACCTGGCCGGGGCGGACCTCGTACATCCCCTTGAAGATCGCGTTCTCCGGCGTCTTCACGAACGCGAGCATCTCGCGCAGCCCGTCGGCGTCGACCACCCGCTCGGCCATCGGGTTGGCCAGGATCGCCTTCGGCTCGGACCCGAACAGCACCCCCGCGGGCGTCGGGTAGTAGTAGAGCGGCTTGATCCCCATCCGGTCGCGGACCAGGATCAGCTTCTCCTCCCGGGTGTCCCAGACGGCGAACGCGAACATCCCGTTCAGATGTTCGGCGACGTCCTCGCCCCACTCCAGGTAGGCGTGGAGCAGAACCTCGGTGTCGCTGTACGTCCGGAACGCGTGCCCCCGCGTGACCAGTTCGGCGCGGAGTTCCTGGAAGTTGTAGACCTCACCGCTGTAGGTGAGGACCGCCAGGTCCAGGCCGTCCGATTCGGCGACCATCGGCTGCCGTCCACCGGCGAGGTCGATGATGGCGAGCCTTCGGTGCCCGATCGCGGCGTGCGCCGCGAACCAGAGTCCTTCGTCGTCGGGCCCGCGACAGCTCATCGTGTCGGTCATGGCCTGCGCGATCTCCTTGGGCCTGGCCCCCGTCAGGTCGCGCTCGTAATCCACCCAGCCGGTGATTCCACACATGCTCCCGATCCCCCCATCCCTCACACATCTGTGGGAACCCTCGACCGGGGGGCCGGTATGCCCGGATAAAAAAATCTTTAGGACCCGATGTCGAATCCGCGCCCACCCGGACGACGCGTGGACAAGAGAACGAAAAACCGAAGGAGACAGAACAATGGGCAAGGTCCTCACCGGCGGCACGATGTCCCTCGACGGCTTCATCGCCGGCCCCGGCGACAGCGGCTTCGACCTGCTGTTCCAGTGGTACGGCAACGGCGACGTCGAGGTCCCCGGCGCCAGCCCGAACGTCCCGCCGCTGCGCCTGTCGAAGGCCAGCGCCGGCCTGCTCCAGGAGGAGTGGGGCGACGTGGGCGCACTGGTCGTCGGCCGCCACCTCTACGACCTGACCAACGGGTGGGGCGGCATGCACCCGATGGGCGTCCCGGTGGTCGTCCTGACGCACCGCCTCCCGGAGGACCGCCCGAACTTCGTGTTCGTCGACGAGGGCATCGAGGCGGCCGTGGCGAAGGCCCGGGAGATCGCGGGAGACAAGGACGTCGTGGTCAACGGCGGTCAGATGGCGAGGCAGGCGCTCGAAGCCGGCCTGCTCGACGAGATCGGCGTCGAACTCGTCCCGGTGCTCCTCGGGAGCGGCACCCCGCTGTTCGCCGACCTGGGCGTCACGCCGGTCCAGTTCGACGGACCGGTCAGGATCGTCGAGGGCACCGGAGTGACCCACCTGCGCTACCGCGTGCGGCGTTAATCTGGGGGGCATGGCGCGGATGGGCACGCTCGAGCGGTCGATCATGGATGCCCTGTGGCGGCACCCTGACGGGATCTTCGCCCACGACCTGGCGGCGAAACTGCCGTCGCAACCGGCGACCACCACGGTCCTGACGGTTCTGGTCCGGCTGGCCAACAAGGGCATGGTCTCCCGCGAGCGGGTCGGCCGCGCCCACCTCTACCGCGCCGCCGTCGACAAGGACGCCGTCGCCGCCGAGGCCATGCGGGCCGCGCTCGACGAGGCCGGCGACCTCGAAGGGGCCGTGCAGCGCTTCGTCGGCACGGTCTCCCCGGAGGTCGCCGCCGCCCTCCGGGAGGCGCTCGACGCGAGAGACGCCCAATGACTCCGTGGCTCCTGTCGGCCCTGGTCGCCCTGCTCCCGATGAGCATGTCCGCCCGCCTGGCCAAGGCCGAATGGACCTGGCGGCACCCCCGGGCCGCGCTGGCGCTGTGGCAGGCCGTCGCCCTGTCGGCCGGGCTGGGCGCGATCACCGCCGGTCTGGTCGCGGCGGTCGCCCCGCTCGGCGCGGTGTTCCCGCACGGCATGCACACGTTCGTCCGGGGGCTGGCATCCGGCCACGGCCTCCACGGCCTGGGCCTGACCGAGTTCGCCGCGCTGACCTGGTCGGCCGGGGTGCTGGTCTGGCTGGGCGCCCACACGTTCAAAGCCGCTTTCAGCGCGCTGGCCGAACGGCGGCGGCAGCGCCTGCTGGTCGACGTGGCGGCGGAGCACCTTCCCGATTTCGATGTGTACGTCCTCCCGAGCGCCCGCCGCCTCGCCTACTGCGTCCCCGGGGCGGGCGGCAGGGTGGTGCTCAGCCAGGGGGCCATCGACTCGCTGTCGGCGGCGGAGCTCCAGGCCGTGCTGAAGCACGAACGCGCCCACGCGGCGGGCCGCCACGACCTGGTGCTGCTCCCGTTCGTGGCGCTGAGCAGGGCGTTCGGCTGGCTGCCGTTCGCCCGCACCGCCCGGCAGGCCGTGGCGGTGCTGCTGGAGATGATCGCCGACGACCACGCCCGCGACCCGCTCCCGCTGGCCCGCGCGCTGGTGATGATGGCCCAACCGGCCCCCGCCGGCGGGCTGGGCGCGGCCGACGCCGGGGTGGTCGAGCGGGTCCGCCGCCTGGTCGCCCGGGGACGCCAGGCGGTGTGGTGGGTGTCGGTGCTGGTCTACTCGTCGGCGCTGCTGGTGCTGAGCGGGCCGGTGGCCGTGCTGGTCGCGCCGTGGCTGTGGTGGGACTGCCATCCGTCGGCCGACCTGCTCAGCTGCGTGCCCGACTAGGTCCAGAACCGGAGCTGGCGGCGCCGGGCCGTTCGTCACTTCGCGAAATCCTCGCCCAGGGCTTTCGTCCGGGTGGTGAGCGTCTCGCGCAGGGTGGTGACCTCCTTCTGGGCCTCGGGGGCGTCGGCGCCCTGGTTGGCCCCGTATGACGCGGCCGCCTGGTCGAGGAGAGTGGTCGCCTTCCCGCCGGCCAGCAGCTCCTGATAGAGCTTCCGGTACTGCTCCTCGTAGATCGTCTTGAAGGCGGGCGTCTCGAGAAAACGGTCCTTCAGCTTGTGGCCCATGCGCATACCGCCACCACCGCCGGGCCGCTGCCGGGTCTGCCCGGGAGCCGCGTCCTGTCCGCCGGGCTGCTGTACTTGGTCTGCGGGGGCCTGGCCGCCGCGGCCGAGGCCGCCCATGCTCATCGCGTCGTCGGGGCCCGCGTTCGCGTCGCCGCTGAAGGCGAGGTTCAGGTCCCAGGTGATGACCTTGAACTTCTTGGTGGTCAGGTCGTACCAGAGGTAGTAGTTGCGGCCCGGCCCCGCCATGTCGTCGAAGTTGAGCAGCATGTTCTGCAGGGCCAGGTACCGGGCGAACGACTCCACGTCCAGCTTCGCGGCCAAGCCTGCGGCGAACTCCTCGCCGGAGGACTGTTCGACCCACTTGACCAGGTCGATCACGGGCTGGAGGTCCTGCTCGCCCTTGGCGTTGATCTGTTTGTAGTCGTCGGTGTACGACGTCTGGTCCTCGCCCTTGTACGTGAAGGTCGAGGTCGCCAGGGACTTGTAGAGCACGCCGTCGCCGAGTTCCTCCGCGTAGCCCTCGTCGAGGTATTCGACCAGCAGCCGAGGGCCCGAGGATCGCCCGTTCACGGAGAAGGCGCTGTAGGCGTAGCCCTGGGACGGTTCGCCCGACGCGCCGACCATCGAGATCGCCAGCGACTCCTTGAGCAGGGTCGGCGAACCCATCGAGGTCGGGCGCACGGCGATCTGGCTGTGGCCCTGGTAGCGGCGGCCCTCGACGAACTCGTCGAAGCTGATCAGCCAGGGGAGGTTCTCCGGCTCCTCCGCCTTGAGGGAGACCCGGCCCATGCCGGCGAACCCGCCACCGCGCGGCATCTCGCCGCCCCCGGGCGGCTCGAAGCCCTCCGGCGGCTCGAAGCCCTCCGGCGGTTCGAAGCCCTCCGGCGGTTCGAAGCCCTCCGGCGGTTCGAAGCCCTCCGGCGGTTGGAAGCCCTCCGGTGGCCGGCCGCCGCCCGGTCCCCGGCCGCCCTCGCGGGCCTTGCCGTTCCAGGTCAGGCTGCCCAGGGTCGAGTTGCCCTTCAGACGGACACCCACGCTCGGGATCGTCATCCCGTCGATGACCAGGTCGGCTTCGACGTAGTTCTTCTCGCCGCTCTTGAAGTACTCGGTCAGCATGTCCTCGTAGGCCGCGTCGGTGAACGTCAGCTTCACCTCGTGCGCGGCGGAGGGGTCGAAGAGCTCCGCCGAACCTTTCAGGTCGGTGACCACGGTGTCGCCGGAAGCCGAGGCGGTGCTGGTCACGTACGGGCGGATGGTCCCCGTTCCGAAGACCCCGGCGCACACCGCGAGGAAGACCCCCGAAGCGGCGACCGGTTTCCAGTTCATCCGCAGGGAGACCGGGATCCGATGCTTGAGGGCCATCAGAGATCGGTCTGGTCGTAGCCGGTCAGGACGGTGACCGACTGGCCGTGGTTGCGGTCGCGCAGGGCGCTGATCAGGTCAGCGGGTTCGTGACCTTTCTTGATCTTCACGGTGTACATCAGCTCCAGGAGCGCTCCGGCCCGGATCGACTCCATGCTGACCAGCTCGAACTCGTCGGTGTGCTGGATCAGGATGTCCTGGATGGCGTGCGTGTAGTCGTCCTCGTCCGATGGCACCTGCACCTTCACGACCTGGCGCTGCGTGTTGAGTGCGAACCAGTTGAAGCGGTTCATGATCACGACGATCAGGCAGATCGCCACGGCCGCGACGATGGCCAGCACGTAGAAGCGGGTGCCGACCGCCATGCCGACGGCCATGACGAGAAAGATGAAGCCGACGTCCCTGGTCTCCTTGATGGCGTTGCGGAACCGCACCACCGACAGGGCTCCGACCAGGGCGAACGCGCGCGCGATGTTCGAGCCGACGACCAGCATGATGAGCGAGATGAGCATGCCGAGGATGACGAGGGTCTGTACGTACGACTGGCTGTACGACACGTTGCGGTGCGTCGCCCGGTAGACCCAGCCGATCATCGCGCTCAGCACGAACGACAGGCTCATCGCGACGGCGATGTCGGTCACGCTGAACGTGCCGGACAGGTCCTGGAAAGTGAAGTCCATGGGGATCAGACCTTCGTGTAGGCCGGGCGGTGGGCGTCGGCGTGATCGCCTGCGATGTGGAAGATCGAGCGCGGCACCAGCCCGTAGGCCTCCACGCTCTGGCAGTACTTGGAGACCCGGACCACCTGGAGGTTCTGGGCGGCGGCCAGGTCGGTGAACCAGTAGGGCACCCGCTCGTTGGCCTTGACCTCGACGATCGCCTTGCGGGCCGGCACGATCAGCCGGTTCTCCGCCTGGGCGGCCAGGTCGAAGTCGCGGTCGCGGCCCCGGACGCGGCGGTCGAAGGTGACCCGCAGGCCCAGATCCGCGTCGCGGCCGACGTAGGCGTGGCGGGTGTAGCCGGTCATCGCGGTGGCGTGCAGGTCGAGGCGGGAAACCAGGTCGAGGACTTCCTCGACGAAGGGCTGCGCGTCGCTCTCGACCATCCGCCGCCGGTCGCACAGGGCGAGCGCGTCGGTGTAGGGGAGCCGGACCCTGCGCTTCTGGGTGACCTTGTTCACCCGCTGTTTGATCTCGACGTACACGGGGGTCTCGGCGGTGGCCGCGAAGCGGTCGCCGTAGTGGCGGATGCGCAGCTTGCGGCGGAACTTCAGGCCCTCGATCTTCTCCCAGTAGAAGCGGAGCCGCCGGGTGTCGTAGTAGACGCTCCAGATGCTGTAGCCCTCGTCCGGGCAGTGCCGGTCGCGGTCGAGGCGCCGTGCGATCTCTTCCCGCAGGCGGTCGACCTGGTCGACGTCGATCAAATACTTGATCTCGTAGCGGTTGAAGGCGTGCAGCCTGCTCGGCGCGCGCAATCGGTCACCGTGCATGTTCCTCCGTTCGGGTCAGCGCACATCCGACCCGACGAACCTGGGAACAATGTGTGAACTCAACACGAACCGGAGCTGAACGGGAGCCGCACCAGGAAGGTGGTGCCCTCGCCGGCCACGCTCGTCACCTCGATCCGCCCGTGGTGCGCCTCGACCAGCGCGGCGGCGATGGCCAGCCCGAGGCCGGTCCCGCCGTGGGCCCGTGACCTCGACTGATCGGCCCGGTAGAACCGGTCGAAGACATGCGGCAGATGCTCGGGATCGATGCCGGCTCCCTGGTCGCGTACCGAGACCAGGGCCGTCTTCTCGTCGGGCCGCGCGACCGTGACGAAGACCCGGTCGGCCGTGTGGGTGACCGCGTTCCCGACGAGATTCGCGATCACCTGGTGGAGCCGGTGCTCGTCTCCCCGTACGACCACCGCGTCGCCCGGCACCTCCAGAGTGATCGGCCGTCCGGGTTCCCTGGCGCGGGCGGCGTGCACGACGTCCCCGGCCAGCACCCGCAGGTCGACCGTGCTGAGCTCGAGCATCGGCTCGCGGTCCAGGCGGGCCAGCAGCAGCATGTCCTCCACGAGCACGCCCATGCGCCGGGCCTCGTTCTCGATGCGTCCCAGCAGCCGTTCGGCGACGGGGTCGCGGGTCTGCTGCCCGTGCTGGTAGAGCTCGGCGAAGCCGCGGATCGAGGTCAGCGGGGTGCGCAGTTCGTGAGAGGCGTCGGCGACGAAATGCCGCAGCCGCCGTTCCGACTGTTCGCGGGCCTTCAGCGCCGAGGCCAGGCGTTCCAGCATCGTGTTCAGGGCGAGGCCGAGCCTGCCGGGCTCGGTGCGGGGGTCGGCGTCGGCGACCCGGCGGTCGAGGTCGCCGGCCGCGATGGCCTCGGCGGTGGTCTCCATCCTGGTCAGGGGACGGAGCCCCAGTCGTACGACGACCCAGGCGAGCGCCCCGAGCAGGACCAGCACGACCACACCGGCCACGACCTCGATGATCAGCAACTCCCGGACGGTCGCCCGGTTCGACTCCAGCGACATCGCGACCGCCACCCGCCGGCCGTCCGGCAGCCGCTCGACGATCACCCGCCAGTCGCCGACGGTGAACGGCCGCGGCGTGGCCCCCGCGACGACACTCCCAGGCAGTTCCGGCCCGTCGCCGAAGGTCGTCGGGAGATGCCGTTCGAGCTGCCCGGACGCGCTGTAGAAGCTCACCCGGAACTGGCTCGGCAGCTCCAGGCTCCCGCGCCGCGGCGGCTGGGCGTCGGTGGGCGGCGGCCGGCGGGTGACGCTCACGGCGAAGTCGCGCAGCTGACTGTCCAACCGCGCCAGCAGCGACCGCTCCAGCACCAGCACCCCGGACACGCCGAACCCCGCCAGCCCGAGAGCCGACAGGGTGAGCAGGGCCGCGAGCAGCCGCAGCCGCAGCGGCCACGGACGGTTCACGGCGCACCCGACAGCCGGTATCCGACCCCCCGCAGGGTGTGGATCAGCGGCGGCCCACCCGTGTCGATCTTCCTGCGCAGATAGCTGATGTACGACTCCACGATCCGGCTGTCGGTGTCGAACCCGTGGTCCCAGACGCGTTCGAGGATCTGCGACTTGCTGACGACCCGTTCGGCGTTGATCATCAGATAGCGCAGCAGGGCGAACTCCGTGGGAGACAGCCGGATGGGCCGCCCGGCCCGCCTCACCACGTAGGCCTCCTCGTCGAGTTCGAGATCGGCGTAGCGGATGACGTCGTCGGCCTCGGGCGGGCGCATGCGGCGCAGGATCGCCCGCAGCCGCAGCACCACCTCTTCGAGGCTGAACGGTTTGGTCACGTAGTCGTCGCCGCCCGCCGTCAGTCCCTTGATGCGGTCGCCGACCTGGTCTTTCGCGGTCAGGAACAGGACCGGCGGCCCGGCCTCGCCCAGTCGCCGGGCGACGGTGAACCCGTCGATGTCGGGGAGCATGACGTCGAGGACGACGATGTCGGGCCGGTCTCTGGCGACCTCCTGGAGGGCGGCCCGGCCGCAGGAGACGGCGACGACGCTGAACCCGTTGAGCTCCAGCGCCTCGGCGAGCAGGTCACGGATGCTCGGCTCGTCGTCGACCACCAGCACTCGGACATCCATGGTTGTCTTCTATGCCATCGGCCTGAAAGCAGGCTAAGGAACAGGTCGTACCCTCCTGGGACTTTGACTACTCTGCGTAATCGCTGGGTATCGCCGAGGTCATGACCGCCCTATGGCCGCGAGCGGCTCTCGTGAGCGTGTTCCTCGTCCTGCTGCCCGCGCCCGCCGACGCGTCCGCCCTCTCCGCGCTGGCGCAACTCCAGGTGAGACCGGCCAGCGCCCGGATCCTGGCCCGCTACGACCGCGCGAAGTTCATGACCACCTGGCGGCGGCCGGGGACCGGCGGCTGTGACACCCGCCAGACCGTCCTGATGCGCGACGACCGATCCCCCGCCGACGGCCGGTGCGGCGACGCGGACGGGCGCTGGTACAGCCCCTACGACGGCCGCACCCTGAAGGACACCGGCCAGATCGACGTCGACCACGTGGTCCCGCTGGCCAACGCGTGGATCTCGGGGGCGTGGCGGTGGAGCCCGGCCCGGCGGCACGCGTTCGCGCACGACCTGACCCGGCCCGAGCTCATCGCGGTGAGCGAGTCGGCCAACCTCGCCAAGGGCGGCCACAGCCCGGCCAACTGGCGGCCTCCGGTGCGGTCGTACTGGTGCGCGTACGCCCGCGACTGGATCACCGTCAAACGCCACTATCGGCTGTCGGTCACCAGGCGGGAGAAGTCGGCCCTCCAGAACATGCTCACATTCTGCTGAGGCAACTACTTGCCATGTTGGAAAGTAGTTGCCACTATCGAAGCATGGATCGAGAAGAGGCCGCCGCGGCCTTGAAAGCGGCCGAGGCCCACCGGCAGACCGTGCGCGCCGCGGCCAGGTGGCCGGTGCTGGTACTGGTCGCGTTCGGCTGCGTGATGTTCGCCGTCGACTTCACGACGGCGTTCGTGTCCGGCCCGTGGACGCTCATCCCCGCCTCCTGGGCGGTGATCTTCGCGGGATGGGGAGCCTGGTACGCGCACCGGCAACGGGTCGCGCCGCTCGGCTTCCTGCGCCGCTATCTGCTCGCCGTGGTGGCGGGGATGCTGCTGCACGGCGTCTACCTGGCCGTGCTGATCGCGGCCGGGCTGCACGGCGATCCGCTCGCCGCGTTCGTCGGTTCGCTGGTCGTGGCGGCGCCGTTCTTCATCGGCGCCCACGTGGAGAGCCGGGCATGGTGAGCCATCCCCGTCACGATCTCGACGACGTCATCCACTCGCCCGTACGGATGTCCATCGTCGCCGTACTGGCGGCGGCCGACCGGGTCGAGTTCGCCTTCGTCCGCGACGCCGTCGAGATCACCGATCCGACCCTGTCCAAGCAGGTCACCATGTTGGAGAAGGCCGGATACGTCGAGGTCATCAAGGGCTACGCGGGCAAGCGGCCGCGCACCTGGCTCAAGCTCACCCCCGAAGGGCGCGAGGCCTTCACCCGCCACCTGGCCGCCCTCCGGGCCATCGCCGACGGGGCGGGGCTGCCCTAACGCAGGCGGGTGTAGGTCAGCTCGAAGTCCAGCGTCCAGGTGGCGCCGTCCGCCGAGGTCTCCCACCGCGCGTCCACGGTGTCGCCGTCGGCGCTCAGCGTGCCGGTGAAACGCTGGTTGAAGCCCGGGGCGTCGCGCCACATCGTCCACCGGCCGTCGGTGAAGTTCATCCCGTAGACGCGGTGGACGCCTCGGCCGTCCGCGTACAGGACGGTGAACTCGTCGGTCGCGTCGTCGAGGCCGATCAGGGTGGTGGTCGGGAACGGCGCGTTCTCCCGCCACCCCGAAGGAGTGGTGTCCGGCATCGGGTCGGCGTCGGTCAGCTGGCGCAGGAACAGGCCGCTCGCGTCCCACGAGAACTCGGTCCACGCGGTGCCGACGCCTTCGACGTGCGGCTGGAGGCTCCATCGGCCGACGAGCGCGTCGAGCCGGGCGAGTGTGTCGTTCATGTCCGTGTCCTCTCGGTTGGAGTCTTCACGGAGTACTGACGACCCGGCGGTCAAAAGGAATCGGGGTTCGCGGAAAAAGTCGCGGGGAGGCCGAACGAGGCGAACACGGCCGGGTCGCCGAAGTCCACGATCTCGACGATGACCCCGTTCTCGACCCGCAGGACCTCCACCACCAACGGCCGGAACAGGGTGTCGCCCGGCCTGCGCAGATAGATCGCCGTAGCGGGCTGCCGGTTGGCGGAGGTCGGCACGAAGAGATATTCGCCGACGGCGGCGTGCTTGCGGCTGCCCGCCAGGAACGCCGCCCGGGAATCGGCCCACAGCGGCATCGGCGGGAACGCCGTGCGCAGGTCCTCGTGGAGGACGCCGATCAGCGCCTCCTCGTCGCCGGACTCGTGCGCGGCCATGTAACGCCGCAGGACGGCCTGCTCCTCTTCGGTCAGGCCCTTGCCCGCCGCCCATTCGCTCCGCCGTCGCGGCAGCCGGGCGCGCATCGTCGCCCTGGCCCGCTGGAGTGCGCTCTTGACGGCGGTGACGTTGACGTCCAGCAGCGCGGCGGTCTCGTCGGCCGGCCACTCGAGGACGTCGCGCAGGATGAACACGGCCCGCTGCCTCGGCGGGAGATGCTGGATGGCGGCGAGGAACGCCAGTTCCATCGTCTCCCTGGCCACGACATCGGCCGCGACGTCGTCGACCAGGTGGTCTGGATACGGTTCGAGCCACGCGTGGCCGCCGGGATCGGGAACGGGCCCGTCGGCGTCGAGGGCGGCGGGGGCCACGTCGAACGGGAGCACCCGGCGCGGACGCCGGTCGAGCGCGTCGAGACAGGCGTTGGTGGCGATGCGGTAGAGCCAGGTGCGGACCGAGGCCCGGCCCTCGAAGCCCTCCCGGCCCCGCCACGCCCGCAGGAACGTCTCCTGGACGAGGTCCTCGGCGTCCTGGTAGGAGCCGAGCATCCGGTAGCAGTGCACCCGCAACTCGGGCCGGTGCCGCTCGACCAGCTGGGTGAACTCCGTCTCCTCAGGCATCAAAGAGACAGTACAACGGACCTTTAAGGCAATTTTCAGGACTTACACGTACCGTCGAATCCATGACCAAAAGGCCGAAGTCATGGTTGCTCATCGGAGCGGCCGTGGTCTGGGCCGTGGTGATCACCGGAATGGTCCTGTTCCGAGGAGGCGACTTACCGGAAGCGGCCGCTCCGAGTCCATCCCCATCGCCATCAGACACCCCTCTGACCACCGCCGAGGTCTACCAGACGCTCCTCCCGTCGATCGTCAGGATCGAGACCAAACGGGAGGGTGACGACGACGGCGAGTCGAGCATGACCACCTCGGCCGTCGGCACCGGTGTCATCGCCAACGCCGACGGCACCATCCTGACCGCCGCCCACGTCGTCGCCTCGGCCGTGTCGATCGAGGTCTCCTACACCGACGGCAGCAAGACCGTCGCGAAGGTCGTCGGCAGCGACCCCAAGAAGGACATCGCCACCCTCATGCCGGAGAAACTCCCCGGCACCCTCGTCCCGGCCGTGCTCGGCGGCGCCACGCAGGTCGGCGACGACATCGTCGCGATCGGCAACCCGCTCGGGCTGACCCTGAGCACCAGCAGCGGTGTCGTCTCGGGACTGGACCGCGAGGTCGCGGGTACCGAGGGCCACATCCAGTTCGACGCGACGGTGAACCCGGGCAGCTCCGGTGGGCCGCTCGTCAACGACCGCGGCCAGGTCGTCGGCATCGTCGTGTCCCTCGCCAATCCCACCGAAGCCGGCACGTTCATCGGCATCGGTTTCGCCATGCCCATCGGCGCCGCGCTCGGCGGCGAGGGTGACGGCGACATGTTGCCGCTCTAGGAAGGATCCCCCGTGAGCTGGAACGACCCCGAGAACGCCCCGTCGGGTCCCGTCGAGAAGCTTCTGTACGAGGTCAAGAAGACCATCGTCGGCCAGGACGCCCTCCTGGAGCGCATGCTCGTGGCGCTGCTGGCACGCGGGCACATCCTCGTCGAGGGCGTGCCGGGCCTGGCCAAGACGCTGGCCGTGAAGTCGCTCGCCGAGGCGATGGGCGGTGACTTCCGGCGGGTGCAGTTCACCCCCGACCTGGTGCCCGCCGACATCGTCGGCACCCGCGTCTACCACCAGCCGACCGGCGAGTTCCAGGTCCAGCTCGGGCCGGTGTTCACCAACCTGCTGCTCGCCGACGAGATCAACCGGGCCCCGGCCAAGGTGCAGAGCGCCCTGCTGGAGGTGATGCAGGAACGCCAGGTCACCATCGGCCGCGAGACCCACAAGGTGCCGCACCCGTTCCTGGTCATGGCCACCCAGAACCCGATCGAGAACGAGGGCGTCTATCCCCTGCCGGAGGCCCAGGTCGACCGGTTCATGATGAAGATCCTCGTCGGCTACCCGAGCGTGACCGAGGAGTTCGTGGTCGTCGAACGGGCCCTCACCCCGACGGCGGTCATCCAGAAGATCCTGGAGCCGTCGGCCCTGCTGGAACTCCAGCAGCAGGCCGACGCGGTCTACGTCGACCCGTCGCTGATCGAGTACGCCGTCCAGCTCGCCCACGCCAGCCGCGACCCCGCCCGCGTCGGCCAGAGCGACCTGGCCAGGTATGTCACCTACGGCGCCAGCCCCCGCTCGTCGATCAGCCTGGTCCTCGCGGGCCGCGCGCTGGCCTACATCCGGGGGCGGGAGTACGTCGTACCGGAGGATCTCGTCGACCTCGCCCTCGACGTGATGCGGCACCGGCTGGTCCTGTCGTACGAGGCCCTCTCGGACGAGGTCACCGCCGACCTGGTCCTGTCGAAGATCCTGGCCAACCTGCCGGTGCCCAGGCCCGCCGGCCGGGGACGCTGACCGATGGTCACCCCGCCCGACCGGTTGCTGCGCCGCCTGGAGTGGCGGCTCGGCAGACGGCTCGACGGCCGGTTGCAGGGCGCCTACCGCACGGTGTGGCGAGGCGCCGGCATCGACTTCACCGATCTGCGCGGCTACCTGCCGGAAGACGACGTACGCCACATCGACTGGAACGTCACCGCGCGGCTCGACGAGCCGTTCGTGCGGCTCTACACCGAAGACCGCGAGATGACCGCCTGGCTCGTCGTCGACCGGTCGGCCTCGATGCGGGCCGGCAAGACGCGGGCCGCCACCGAACTGGCGGTCAGCATCGCCCGCATCGTCTCCCGTGGCGGCAACAAGATCGGCGCCATCCTGTACGACACCACCGAGCACCGCCTGATCCCACCCCGTAGCGGCAGGGACCAGGTCCTGCGCATCACCAAGGACCTGATGCGCGAACCGGCCCGCTCGAAGACCGTCACCGACCTGGCCGGGATGCTGCGGCTCGCGGCGGCTTCGATCCGGCAGCGCAGCCTGGTCGTGGTCATGTCCGACTTCATCGGCGACCCCGGCTGGGAGAAGCCGCTCGGGATGCTCACCCACCGGCACGAGGTAGTGGTGGTCCGCATCGTCGACCCGGCCGAACTCGAACTTCCCGACCTCGGCCTCATCGTGGTCGAGGACGCCGAGACCGGCGAGCAGTTGCTCGTCGACTCCAGCGACCCGCTGCTGCGCGACCGGCTGGCCGCCCAGGTCTCCGCTCGCGAGACCGAACTGGCGGCGGCCATGCGCCGCGCGGGTGTCGACGCCCACCACGTCACCACCGACCACGACCTCGTGGCCACGCTCCTGCGCCTGGTACGCGGACGGAGGGCCTGGTGACCTTCGACCAACCGCTCGTGCTGGTGCTGGCCGTGCTGCTCACGGGTGGCGCGGTGGCGGCGTACACGATCCTGCAGAAGCGGCGGAACGCCGCCTTGGCCGCGGCGGGTTTCGGCGGCCTGACCGGTGGGGGTCTGCGCAGACATCTCCCGTACGCCCTTCTCCTCGCCGCCCTGCCGGTCCTGCTGACCGGGCTGGCCCGGCCGCAGGCCGAGGTCAGCGTGCCGCGCATATCGGGCACCGTGCTGCTGGCCTTCGACATCTCCGCCAGCATGAAGGCCACCGACGTGCGGCCGTCGCGGCTGGCCGCCGCCCAGGCCGCCGCCAAGGGCTTCGTCGAGAAGCAGCCGAGCACGGTCGACATCGGGGTCATCATCTTCGGCGACCAGGCCCTGCTCACCCAGCCCCCCACCGACGACCGCCCCGCGACCCTGGCCGCCATCGACCGGGCCGGCGCCAACGGCGGCACCTCCATCGGCCGGGCCCTGCTGGTCGCGCTCGGCACGATCACCGGCAAGCCGGTCGTCCTGCCCGAAGAGGGGCAGCAGCCGCAGAGCCTGGGCTACTTCCCCGAGGCGACGGTCGTCGTCTTCTCCGACGGCCAGGAGACCGGCGGCCCCGACGTCGCCGTGGCGGCGGAGGTCGCGGCGGCGTCGGGAGTGCGCGTCCACACCGTCGGGGTGGGCACCGCCCGGGGCGCCACCGTCGAGGTCGAGGGCTTCAACCTCGCCACCGCCCTCGACGCCGACCTGCTCACCGCGGTCGCCCAGACCACCGGCGGGAAGTACCACGAAGCGGCTGACGCGCAGGCGCTCGCCGCCACGACCGACGCCATCGACCTACGGCTGACCATGAAGAAAGAACCCCTCGAACTGACCGCTCCGTTCGCCGGGGCCGCGCTGCTGCTGCTCACCCTCGGCGGCCTGCTCGGCACCCGCTGGCACGGAAGGATCGTCTGATGTCGCTCGGCTGGCCCCTGGCCCTGCTCGCGCTGCTCGTCGTCCCGTTACTGCTGCTGGCCCGCTGGTGGTTCAACCGCCGCCGCAAGCGCACCGCCATCACCGTCTCCAGCATCGGCCTCATCCGCGCGGCCATCCCCGGCCGCAGCGCCTGGCGGCGGCGGATCCCGGTCGCGCTGTTCCTGGTCGGCCTGGCGCTGATCGCCGCGAGCGTCGCCCGCCCCGAGGCCACGGTCTCGGTGCCGCGCGACAACACCTCGATCATCCTGGCGATGGACGCCTCGGGCTCGATGTGCTCCACCGACGTCGACCCCAACCGCCTGACCGCCGCCATCGAGGCCGCCCGCGCGTTCATCGAGCAGAGCGACGACGGCACCCGCATCGGCCTGGTCGCCTTCGCCGGCATCGCCGGCCTGCTGGTCCCCCCGACCACCGAGAAAGACCAGCTGGTCGAGGCCCTGGAGTCGCTGAAGACCTCGCGGGGCACCGCGATCGGCCAGGCGATCCTCACCTCGATCGACACCATCGCCGAATACAACCCCAACGTCACCGAGACCGGCGTCGACCTGGCCGCGCCCACTTCAAAGGGTGACTACGAACCTGACACGATCGTGATCCTCACCGACGGCTCCAACACCACCGGCGTCGCCCCCCTCACCGCCGCCGAACAGGCCGCCGCCCGCCGCCTGCGGGTCTTCACCATCGGTTTCGGTACGACCGAACCGGCCGCCATGGTCTGCACGGCCGACCAGGTCAGCGGCGACAACTGGCGAGGGGGCGGCGGAGGCTTCGGCCGGTGGGGCGACGACAGCGGCCTGCGCCGCCGGGTCATGCAGATCGACGAGGAGACCCTGACCGCGGTGGCCGACACCACCGGCGGCAAGTACTTCCGCGCCGAGGACGCCGGCCAGCTCACCGAGGTCCTGACCGACCTGCCCAGCGAGATCGGCCTGCACGAGGCCAAGCAGGAGACGACGGTCTGGTTCGTCCTGTTCGGCACGTTGCTCACGTTTGCCGGGGTCGGTTTGTCTATGTGGTGGAACCGGGGGCGTCCCGTCCGGGCACTAGGCTGATTTCCGGACCAACAGGAAAGGCCCGGACGATGGCACGCATATCCGAACGTCTCGCCGACCTCGCGAGCGGAGCCTTCCTCACCCAGGCGGTCGTCACCCGCCGGACGGCGCTCTCCGAGCACTTCGTCCGGGTCGACCTGCAGTCGGAGAAGTTCCGGTCGGCGTCGTACACGCCGGGGAGCAAGGTCCAGCTGCGCACCGATCGCGGCACGATGACCATGCGCACCTACACCCCGTTCGCCTGGAACGCGGCCGAGGGCACGACCTCGCTGGTCGCCTACCGGCACGGCACCGGCCCGGCCGCCCGCTGGATCGACCGGGTGGCGCCTGGCGACCCCTGTGACCTGATGGGCCCCCGCCGCTCCCTCGACCTGACCAGCACGGCCGCCCAGGTGGTCTTCATCGGCGACGAGTCCAGCGTCGGCCTGGCCGCCGCACTCCACGAGGCCAGGCCCGAGGGCGTCACCTACGTCCTGGAGGCCGACGTCCCGGCCGAGTACACCGAGGTCCTGGCCGGTCTCGGCGTCACCGCGACCGTCGTCCCGAAGAACAGCCACGACCTGCTGACCGTCCCCGGATCAGGCGTCTACGACCTGGTCGTCACCGGAGACGCCGCAACCGTCGGCCCGATCCGGCGCGCGGCCCGCGACTGGACGCCCGGCCCGGCGAAGACCCTCGGCAAGGCCTACTGGGCCGAAGGCCGCACCGGCCTCGACTAGGCATTGAGCACGACCAGCAGCACGATGGCCGCCAGCATCACCGCCGCGACGGCGGCCAGCACCAGCAGGACCGTTTTCCTGGTCCTGTCCGGCCGCACCTGGCGGCCGGTCGACGCCCGCGCGTGGGCGGCGTTCATCTCGTCGATCCGGTTGGCGAAGTCGTGGTCCTGAGTGCGGAGCGTCTGCTCGATCTCCGTCAGGATGCGCTGTTCAGCGGCCGACATTCCCATGGGCATGATCCTTCTCGTGGGGCAACCGGTAGGCCCGCTACCCCATAAGCGCGCTCAGGAACCGATGACGCGTCAGCCGTTCGCGAGCCAGACGGGGGTGGACTCCTCCCACTCGTACATACGCCGATCGCGGTGCTGGTGGATCAGGTCGGCGTTCTCGATCCGCACACACGCCGGTGGCGCGTCGACCGCCTGAAGCGCCGCCGCGACCGTGGAATAGGGCACGGCCGCGTTGCTGTAGGCGATCGAGATGTGCGGCACGAACCCCTCGTCCCGCCCCCGCACCTGCGGCCACACCTCGGCGATCGCCTGCCGGACGGCCAGCCGCACGGCCGCCACGGGCTCGGCCGGCGTCACGTCCCACCGGACGGCCTCCCGCGTGATCACCGGCCGGTCGAGCACGATCTCGAACGCGGGCAGCAACGCGAGCCGCCGGGTGGCGGCGCTGACCATCGCCCGCATGTCCTCGTCGGGCACCTCGTCGGTGAACCCGACGTGCTGCATGGTCAGGTGCAGCGACATGTCGGGCACCGGGTCCAGCCCGGCGATCTCCTTGAGCGCCTGCCGGTAGACATCGGCCAGGCGGTGGACGCCGAGCGCGTCCCGGAAGGTCAGGTGCCAGGCATAGCCCCGCCGCCCCACCCGCCACCCGGGCCGCCACCACCAGTGATCCACCATCTGCTCTTCATCGCTCATGCGGTCTCCTCCCGAACGTCGATCAGCGACAGGGTGCGGCGGGCGTGGGTCACGGCGTCCGGGGCCGTGATCGGGTGCCGGGCCGACACGTCTTCGTGGATCATGAACCCGTCGACCAGGGTGAGGGCGTGCGGCGCGAGGTCGGCGTACGCCTCGTCCCGCATCGTCGGAAACGCCTCCACCTGGGCCGCCGTGAGATGTCCCGCGGCCAGCAGGTCGCCCGTGGCGGGCGCGAGCAGCCGCAGCGCGAGCAACCGGTGGAGGACGCGGAGCAGAGCGACGTCCGTCTTCCGGGCGGCGCTCAGCAGTTCCCCCGCCGCCATGCGACCGGCCATCGCCTCGGCGTACCGGAGCGCGGCCGTCGACGTGCGGTTCCACCGGTCGAGCGGACCGCGCCGCCCCTTGGCCCGCAGCGCCGTCCGGGCGCGATCACGCCAGATTCCCTCGGCGAGGACGAGGAGGTTCTGCAGGAGGTCGGGGTCGGGCCCGGGGTCCGCACCGCTCAGCAGGAGTTCCCCCGCCGCCTTCACCATGATGGCGAGGTTGTCGCCTTCGGCGGTGATGAGCCCCTCGAAGGCGGTCTGGATCGGGGCGATGCCGTTGGCGTCGAAGAGCCCGTGCGCCCCGCACCGTTCCCGCGCCTCGATGATCACCTGGCGGCCCTGCCAGGTGACCCAGGCCTTGGTGAGGGCCACCCGGGTCTCGTCGCCGGCGTCCGCCACGGCGGCGCGGTGCAGCAGCGTGGCGGCGTAAGCCGTGGCCAGCCCGTCGAGCAGGGGCGCGTGGTGGCTGCGGTAGGCCCAGACCGGCACGCTCGCGTCAGTGCCGCCGGTCAGCGCCGCGACCTGCCGGACGTGCGCGTAGCGGACCGCCAGCGCCAGCGCGTGCCGGACAGCCCCGACCGCGCAGGCGCTCATGCACAGCTTCCCGGCGGTGACCCGCCCGATGGAGTGGAGCATGCGCCGCCGCCGGTTACCGATGGGGCTGGTGAACACGCCGTCGGCGCCGATCCGGCCGTGCGGCCCTTGGAGCAGGGCGTCCGGGCCCAGCTTGACCTGGTCGAACGTGGTGAGACAGTGGTCGATCGCCGGTCCCAGCTTCGGCTTGAGCAACTCCACCCGCACCCCGGGAGCGTCCAGCGGGACGACGAACAGGAACACCCCCTGATCGGTCTCGCCGTCGATCAGCCGGGCCGCCACCACGGCCGTCTTCGGACCGCCGATGGCGCTGGTGTTCGGCATGAACTTGGTCGCCGCGACGTCGGGCGTGTGCAGCACGAAGCCGACGCCGTCGCGGGTCGCCGTGGTGCCCATGCGGGCGGCATTGTTGCCGTGGCCGATCTCGGTGCACAGGAAGGTCCCGACGCGTCGCCGACCACCGACCTCCCGGCCGTGGTCGAGGAGGCTGCCCAGGAACAGGTTGTAGTGAATCCCGGCGACCGTGGCCAGCCCACCGTCGACAGGGGCCGCCCATTCGTGCAGCGCGGCCAGGCTCTCCGGATCACCGACGAGCTTCTCGACATCGTGTACGTGCCGGTCGACGACCCTCAGCCGGTCATAGGTGGCCGCGATCCGGTCTTCGTAGCCGAGGTCGGCGACCTCGGCCGGGTCGAACCGGGCGAACAGATCTCGCCAGGGTGCGTGCACATCCGCGTACCGGAACCCGAACAGCGCCTCGGCCAATGCCATGGCTACCACTGTGACCACCTCCGACGACAGTAAACACGCTCCGTGATCAAGGAGTGGCAATCGGTCGCTCCGCTTCTGGGACGAGCCCGCCGCAGGCCCCCCGACCTGGGCTTCTTAGAGTGGGAGGTGGGAGGCATCGATGAGCGATCACCCGATCCTGATCACCGGCGCGACCGGCAAGACCGGCGCGGAAGCGGCCCGCGACCTGCTGGAACAGGGCCTGCCGGTACGCGCCCTCGTCCACCGCCAAGACGATCGATCGACCAGGCTGGCCACGCTGGGCGCGGAGATCGCCACCGGCGACCTGCTCGACATCGACGCCGTGCGCCGCGCCCTCGAAGGCGTCCGCCGGGCCTACTTCGTCTACCCGATCGAGCCCGGCCTCATCGAGGCGACCACGACCTTCGCCCAGGCCGGCGCCGAGGCGGGCCTCGAAGTAGTGGTCAACATGTCGCAGATCTCCGCCCGCCGCACCTCCCACAGCGACGCCGCCCGCCAGCACTGGCTCGCCGAACGCGTTCTCGACTGGTCGCCGGCAGGAGCCGTCCACCTGCGACCCACGTTCTTCGCCGAATGGCTCCCGATCAACTGGAGGTTCACCGACGGCACGGGCGTCCTGCGCCTCCCCTTCGCCGAGGGCCGCCACGCCCCGATCGCCGCCACCGACCAGGCCCGCGTGATCGCCGCCATCCTGGCGAACCCCGACGAGCACATCGGCCACACCTATCCGCTGTACGGCCCGGTCGAGATGAACCACCACGAGATCGCCGAAGTGATGTCCGGGGTGCTGGGAGTGCCGGTCCGCTACGACCCGATCAGCACCGACGCCTACGCCGAGATCCTGCGAGACGTCGGCCGGTCAGAACACCTGATCCAGCACCTGTCGGCCGTGGCCATCGACTACCGCGAGGGGATCTTCGCCGGCACCGACGACACCATCGAGCGGATCACCGGCAAGCCCCCGCAAACCGTCGAGCAGTACGTCACCACGAACCGGAACCTGTTCCCGACCACTCGTTGAGCGGTGCCGTCACTCTGGCACGGTCCTTTCCGGCACGACGACGAGGTTGACGATGCGGCGGGTGCGGCCCTCGCCCGCGGGCAGGTCGACCCGGCTGACGACGGCGTTCTGGATCTCCCCGACCATCGCCGCGAACTCTTCGTCGGACAGGTTCACTATCGCCTGCCGGTAGACCACACCATCTGAGGTCGGTTCGGCGTCGTCGGCCTTCAGGTAGCGCTCGAAATCGGCCAGCAGTGACACGACGAACGTGGTGAACGCCCGTCTGTGGTCCTCGGGCGTCATGGTCGCCCGCGCCGCCGGGTCGACCGTCGCCTTCTCCGAGCGCACCCGGTAACTGCGCACCACGATGCCGCGCACGCGGGTCTCGCCCGCCACCTCCAGCACCCCCGCCTCGGCCAGCAGGGCGATGTGCCGGTACATCGTCGCGGGGGCGATGTCGGGCAGGCGGTCGCGGAGCTGGTTGGTGTTCAGGGGGTCACCGTCGAACAGGGCTTGCAGGATGCGCATCCGGACGGGGTGCAGGAGAAGGTCTGCGGTTGCCATGGCCCGAGTCTCTCACATACGATAATGTTCTCAATATTGAGAACGTCACCAAAAACGAGAGAGGTGGTAAAGGACATGCGGGACGTCGACATGGCAGCCGTCGCGGACGACGGGTTACCGCTGGCCGGCACGTTGACCCTGCCGCCGGGACCCGGCCCGCACCCGGCCGTCCTGCTGCTGCACGGCTCCGGCCGGCTCGACCGCGACGGCAACACCCGGCGGCTCCGCATGGCGCTCGGCGCGCCGATGGCCGCCGCGCTCGCGGAGCGGGGGATCGCCACGCTGCGGTACGACCGGCGCGGCGTCGGCGCCACCGGCGGCGACTGGCGGAAGACCGAGTTCGCCGACAACCGCCGCGACGCCGTCGCCGCGCTCCGCGCCCTGGCCGCGCTGTCCGGCATCCGGGCCGGCGCGATCGGCGTGGTCGGGCACAGCGAGGGCGCGATCCACGCCATGGCCCTGGCCGCCCGGCCCGGGGTCCGCGCGGTGGTGCTGCTGGGCGGGTTCGCCCGGTCAGGTGAAGACGCCCTGCGGTGGCAGTTCGAGAATCTGGCCCGCGATCTTCCGGCGTTCGCGCGGCTGCTGACGCCGCTGCTGCGAGCCCTCGCCGTCAGAACCGGCCCGGCCGCGATACGCGGGCTGCTCGCCCACGATTCGCGCGCGGACCTGCCGAACATCAAGGCCGCCGTCCTGGCGATCACCGGCGGCAAGGACGTCCAGGTCGACCCCGCCGACCTCGACGAGATCCGCCGGCTTGTGCCCGGCGAGGTCGAGACCCACCGGATCGCCGACCTCACCCACCTGCTACGTCGTGACCCGGGCCCCGCCTCGGCGCGCTCCTATCCACGGCAGCTCCGGCAGCCGATCGACCCCGGCCTGCTCGCGCAGGTGACCACCTGGCTCGCCCAGATCTTCGAGAGGGAAGCACATGAACACTAGGAAAGACCTCGTCATCTTCTTCACCGTCGCGTTCACGACGACCTACGCGTTCTGGTTATCCGCGATCGCGCTCGGGGGAGCGCCGACGAGTTTCCCCACCGCCGTCCCCTTCCTGCTCGGCGGCTTCGGCCCGGTGATCGGGGCGATCGTGATCCGGGTGCTCCGGGCTCGCCGGGGTGAGCCCGTCCCCGCCCACTCCGTGCGGACCTGGTCCGGCGCGCGGCTGCTGTGGGTGCCGCTTCTGCTGGTCCTGGCGCCGGCGACCGTGGTGGGCGGCGCGCTGCTCGCGAACCTTCTCGGCGGCCCCGAGCTGAGCCTGGCCGAAGGTCAGAAGCTGATCGCGTCGGTCGGCGGGCTCGTGCCGTTCCTGCTGAGCATGATCGTCACGGGCCCGCTGGCCGAGGAGCCCGGGTGGCGCGGCACCGCCCATCCCCGGCTGCGCGCCTCGCTCGGCCGCGTCGGGTCGGGTCTCGTCCTCGGCGTCGCCTGGGCGATCTGGCACCTGCCGCTGTTCTTCATCTCCGGCACCGTCCAGAACGAGCTCGGCCTGTTCAGCTGGAGCGGTCTGCTGTTCAGCCTCAGCGTCGTCCCGATGGCCCTGCTGACCGGCTGGGCCTACGAGCGTGCGGGTGTCATCGCCGCGATCGCGACGCACTTCGGGGTCAACGCGACGATGGCGCTGCTCACCGTGAGTTCTCCGGTGACGCAGGCGGTCGTCCTGGTCGTCCAGATGATCGTCGTCACCGTGCTGCTCGCCGCCACGCCGCGCACCCGCACGGTCGAGCCGGTTCTCAC
Source organism: Herbidospora mongoliensis (assembly GCF_001570545.1). GTDB lineage: Bacteria > Actinomycetota > Actinomycetes > Streptosporangiales > Streptosporangiaceae > Herbidospora > Herbidospora mongoliensis. Next base: position 311,771 of record NZ_BBXD01000013.1, read on the forward strand.
GCTGTCTCCGCGTTGAGCGTCTCCGCCACCGATCGGCGGGCCAGGGCACGGGCGGGCAGGGCGGTCAGGAGCGCGGTGCCCAGCATCAATACGAGCGGTACGAGGAACAGCCACTCCGTGTGCATCTCGGGCGGATCCGGGGGCCCGAAGAACCAGTTCAGGAACAGGCCGGCGGGGATGCCCGCGAGGGCCCCCGGCAGGGTGGGCAGCAGCTGGGCGACGGACAGGCCCCAGGTGATCTGCCCGGGAGTCGCCCCGAGCGTCCGGGCGATCGCCATGGTGGCCCGCGACTCCATCGCCGTGGTCCAGGTCATCGTGAGGGTGTTCACCACCGAGAGCGCGATCAACGCGGCACTGACCCCCATCAGAAGATGGCGGCTCTGATCGTTCGCCAGATCGGCCAGAACGACCCCGCCGAAATCCCAGCCCTGTTCCGGCTGGGACTCCACCATCAGGAGAACGGTGAGACCGATCGCCGTGGCCGCCGTGCCGCAGAGGTGCAGGACGGCACGGCCGGGGCGGCGGGCGATGAGACGGAGCCCGAGCAGCAGCGGAGTCGGCAGCAGCGCCGCCACCCTGGACAGCATCACCAGATATTCGGGCCGCCGGGACCCGGCGGAGAGCGTGGTCACCGCGTCGGAGCGCACCGCCCGTACGGCCGGACCGAGCACGGTCAGGATCGCCACCCCGACGGCCACGATCGTCGTCATCAGGATGACCATCCCGCTCAGCCCGGCCCCGTCGGCGAGAAGGCTGCCGCTGGGATTGATGATCGAGGGCGCCAGCACGTGCGCGACGACCAGCCCCAGCGCGTCGGCCAGCACCGCCAGGATGAGGTATTCGGTGAGCAGGACCACGGCGATGAGACCGGGGGTGGCCCCGATGACCTTGAGCAGCCCGACCCGGCGCACCTGCCCGGCGGCCCGGCCGGCGGCCAGCGTGCTCATGCCGGCGACGGCCAGGAAGCTGAGCAGCCAGCCGCCGATGATCATGATCGGCTGACTGTCCCGGAGATGTCTGCCGTCCTCGTTCGCGATGAACTGCCAGGTGAAGGAGTTCACGAAGGAGTCGCCGACGAAGCCACCGGCCGAGTTGCGGGTCTCGTGGTAGGAGATCATGTACTTCGAGGTGGCGGCGGGGTCGTGCATCCTCAGGTAGATGATCGAGGTTCTCGGCAGGTCCGAGGCGGCCAGCGCCCGGGTGTCGGGTTCGTTCATCCAGACCAGACCGGCCCGGTCGGACGGCCCGTTGCCCGGCCCGCCCATCATCGCTCCGGGGTAGGCCATGCGAGCCGCGGTCACCCCGATCCCGACGATCGGATATGACCGGCCGGCGATGGCCACCTGGTCTCCGACGCGCAGGTCCACAGCGGTGGCGAAGCCCTTCTCGACCACGACACCACCGGGACTGACCCATTCGCCCGAGACCATCAGCGGACGATCGATCGGCCCGGGTTTCCTGTCGACCCCGAGCACGACCACGCGCACCTCGGGTCGGCCGCGCGGGGTGAGAGTCGCCCAGAACTGTTTGTACGGCCTGCTGGTGGCCGCCACCCCGGGAGCGTCCACCAGAGAGGTCAGCGCCGAGGTCGCGACGGGACTGTCGTCGGGTGCCAGGGCCACCACGTCGGGCCCGGCCGTCGCGGCCCGGGTGTGCAGGTAGAGCCGCTCGGTCACCCCCGGCAGCGACATGCCCAGGCTCAGCACCGCGCTCGCGACGGCCACCGACAGCACGAGCATCGCGGCCGGACCTGGATGCCGCCGTACATCCCCCACCACGAGGCGGAACACGAGCAGGACGCGGCCCGTCACGACGCGAGCCAGGTGTCCTCGACGAACATCCCATCGCGCATCGAGATCAGCCGGTCGGCGGTGGCCGCGACCCTGCCGTCATGCGTGACCATCACGAGGGTCTGCCCCTCGGCCCGCAGATGCGCGAACAGCCGCAGCACCTCGTTCGTCGCCGCGGTGTCGAGGTTCCCGGTCGGCTCGTCGGCGAGCACCACCAGCGGTTCGTTGGCCAGCGCGCGGGCGACCGCCACCCGCTGCCGCTCTCCGCCCGACAGTTTCCAGGGCAGATGCCGGGCCCGGTCGGCCAGCCCGACCTGCTCCAGCAGCAGCCGCGCCCGCCGTCTGGCCTGACGCGGCGAACTTCCCGCCAGCAGCACCGGCAGCTCCACGTTCTCGGCCGCCGACAACTCCTCGACCAGGTGGAAGGCCTGGAAGACGAACCCCACCGACCTGCGCCGCAGCCGGGCCAGGGCCCGCTCGCTCGCGGTGTCGATGCGCTCACCGGCCAGCCACACCTCGCCGTCGCTGGGCCGCTCGAGACCACCCAGCAGGTGCAGCAAGGTCGACTTCCCGCAGCCGCTGGGCCCCATCACCGCCAGCGTCTGTCCGGCCGGCACGTCCAGATCGACCCCGTCGACCGCGCGGACCAGGCTCTGCTTCTGGCCGTGCCGCTTGGCCAGCCCACGCACCTGCAGCACGTTCACTCTGATTCCTTCTCGACCTTCGACCAGACGCGCTCGCAGGCTTCCAGCCAGCGCAGATCCGCTTGCAGCCGCAACGCGACCCCTTCCAGCAGCAGCCCGCCCGTCGAGCCGTCCGGCTCGGCCAGGATCGCCCGCTGCGTCTCGTGCAGCCGCCGCATCAGCTCGCGCCGCTGCGCGCCGACCAGCTCCACCGGATCGGCGAGCCTGGACGCGCTCGCCGCGGCGAGCTTGAGGTGGAACTCCACCAGGTCGGGCTTGGGCCGGCTGACCTCGGTCAGCCAGGCGGCCACCCGCTCCTGGCCGGCCTGGGTGAGCGCGTACACCTTGCGATCGGGCCTGTCCCCTTTTTCCTGGACGACCAGGCCCGCCTTCTCCAGCCTCGCGAGAGTGACGTAGACCTGACCGGCGTTCATCGACCCACCCAGCGGACCGAGCGCCCGCCGCAGCCGAAGCCCGAGGTCGTAGCCGTGTGAGGGCTCCTTGGCGAGCATCGCCAGAATCGCGTCCTGCATCCATCACCCCTAACCGCTAGGTAATAGATAGCGGTTAGGCAATGGGAACGTCAAACGATCTCGGGGTGACCGAGGCGGAGGCGAGCAGGGCCAGCTTCTCCGCGCTGTCGGTGCCGGGCTCGGGGTGGTAGATGACGAGCATGATGCCGTCCGTACCGCTGAGGGCGAGCTTCTCGCGGTCCAGGCGCAGCTCACCGACCTGGGGATGGTTGAAGCTGAGGGTGGCGCCGAGCCGTCCGGCGACGTCGTGGCGGGCCCACAACCGGCGGAAGTGCGGGCTGGCGAGCGAGAGTTCGCCGACGAGCTCGATGAACCGGGGATCGTCGATGTCACTGCCGACCGACTGCCGGAACCCCGCGACCAGGGCGGCGGAGGCGCGCTCCCAATCGGGAAAGAGCGCCTGTTCGGCGGGGTCGAGGAAGACGTCCCGCAGCCGGTTGCCGCCCACCGTCAGCCGCGGCGACAACGCCGTGGCGAGGGCGTTGGCGGCGAGCACGTCGAGGTAGCGGCCCTCGACGAAGGCGGGGTACGGAAGTGACGCCACCAGCCTCGCGGTACTCGGCGGCACGACCTCCCGCCTGGGCCGCCGCCGGGCGCGCCGGGGCCTGTCCTCGGCGAGGCTGAGGAGATAGCTGTCGTCGTCGAGCAGCAGGACGCGGGCGATCGACACCAGCACCTGAACGGACGGGCGGCGGTCCCGCCCCTGCTCCAGCCGCAGGTAATATTCGGCGCTGATCCCCGCGAGCATCGCGACCTCCTCGCGCCGCAACCCCGGCACCCGCCGCGTCCCGAGCACGGGGATGCCCACCTGCTCGGGGGTCACGAGTTCACGCCGGGCGCGAAGATACTCGCCCAGCAGGTTCGGCTCGTCGGTCATGCCTCCACGCTAATCCTCGACCTCGGACGCCTGCCTGTCCCTGTCACTACCAGTGTCGAGAGGGACCTGGCTGGGCCTGGGCCGACCGGCGAACGTCGTTCCCATGACCAAGCAGCGTGTTCTCGTCACCGGCGGGTCCGGATTCATCGCCGGACACTGCGTCCTCCAACTTCTCGATCAGGGTTATCTCGTCCGCACGACCGTGCGATCACTGGCCCGCGAAAGCGCCGTGAGGGCGGTGCTCACCGACTCCGGCGCGCTGAGTTTCGTCGAGGCCGACCTCATGAGCGACGAGGGCTGGGCCGAAGCCGTCAGCGGCTGCGACTACGTGCTCCACGTTGCCTCTCCGGTCCATCTGGGCGACGTCCACGACGAGAACGACCTCATCGCCCCTGCCCGCGAGGGCACCCTCCGCGTGCTGCGGGCCGCCCGCGACGCCGGCGTCAAAAGGGTCGTGCTCACCTCGGCCTTCCACGCCGTCGGCTGGGGTCACCCGCCGACCGACCACACCTTCACCGAAGAGGACTGGTCGGTCCTGGACGGCCCCGGCATCGACGCCTACGGCAGGAGCAAGACGCTCGCCGAGCGCGCGGCCTGGGATTTCGTGGCGGCCGAGGGCGCTTCACCGGAGCTGGCCACGATCCTGCCGGTCGCGGTGATGGGCCCCGTGATGGGCCCGGAGATCTCCGGCGCCAACCACATCATCCGGCGGCTCCTCGACGGGCAGCCGCTCCCGAACATGTGGATCCCGATCGTCGACGTGCGCGACGTCGCGAACGCGCACATCCTGGCCATGACCGAACCCGAAGCCGCAGGTCAGCGCTTCCTCCTCGCCGGCGGTCCCGCCATCGAGGTGAAGCGGATCGCGACCCTGCTGGGCGTCCCCTTCGAGGCCGGTGATCCCGGCCATGCCAAGAAGGTCTCCAGCGAGAAGGCCCGCCGTGTCCTGCGGTGGAAGCCGCGCGACCCCGAGGACGCGATCATCGCCGCCGCCGAGAGCATGATCAGACCCGGTTGACAGGCGACGGTCCGGGCGGATGCAATAGAGCCGATGTCGCGTGACTCCGGCCAAAGAGCAGTGGGCCGGCCGGTGATCGGGCGAACATCCTTCACCCAGGGAGTAAGCCGTGAGTTCCTACTCCGCGCCCTGTAGCTGACCTCTAGCTCGCATTTCACCCCAAGCTCCGGAGACACAGAACCGTATGCCCACGCCCTTCAACCAATCGATCATCGAGGAGTTCCGCGCCAACGGGGGAAAGGTCGGCGGCCCCTTCGAAGGCGGCGACCTGCTCCTGCTGACGACCACCGGCGCGAAGTCGGGGAAGGAGACCACCACTCCCCTCGGCTACGTCCGCCACGGCGCCTCGCTGCTGATCGTCGGTTCCAACCTCGGCGCCCCACGCCACCCCGGCTGGTACCACAACCTGCTCGCCCACCCCGTCGTACGAGTGGAGATCGGCGCCGAGACCTTCGAGGCCCTCGCGGTCCCCGCCGAGGGAGCCCGGCGCGAGGAACTGTTCGCGCAGGTCGTCGCCGTGTCACCCGGATACGGCGACTACCAGGCCCAGACCACCCGGCCCCTGCCGGTCGTGGTCCTGGAGCAGGACGAGCCCGCCCTCGAAGTCAACACCCTCGCCGACAAGCTCATGGAGGTCCACACCTGGCTGCGCGCCCAACTGCGCCACGTCAGGACGGAAGTCGACGCCCACTTCGCCGCACCGACGGCCGACATCAGCCTCGGCCTGCAGATCCGCCAGCGCTGCCTGGCGTTCTGCCAGACGCTGGAGTTCCACCACACCAGCGAAGACGACCACCTGTTCCCCGGCATCGCCCACTACCACCCCCACCTGGCCGACACCTTCGCCCGGCTCGGCGAGGAACACCGCACGGTCGCCCGCATCCAGGGCGAACTGGTCTCCCTGCTGGCCGACATCGGCGCCGCCGACCCGCGACGCTTCCGCGCCGAACTCGACCGGATGTCGACAGAACTGAACGCCCACCTCGACTACGAGGAGGCGTCGCTTCTCCCCTTCCTGACCGAGATCCCCTGGCCCCCCAGGTAGGGCGTCACCGGGAATAGGTCAGCCGCCGCAACAGCGTCTCGGCGGGCCCGCGCATCCCTCTCCGGCGCATCACCTCGGCCGCCGCCACCGTCGCCACCCAGGTGGCGGTGGCCAGCGCGATCGTGGCGGCGCCGCCGAGGTGCCCGCCGAGCCCGAGCGTGTACGGCGGCAGCAGCGCCACGAACACCACCGACTGCAGCAGATAACACGTCAGAGATCGCTGCCCGCAGGCCGCCAGCGCGGTCACCACAGCGCCACGATGTTCCCCGATGCGCCGGGCGATCAGGGCGATCAGCGCCGCGTACCCAAGCCCGGCGGCGATCCCCGAGACGGTGTGCAGCGCGACGAACGAGGTCACGACCAGGCCGCCGTCAAGCTCCAGGAACCCGGACGCGGCCAGCCCCACCGGCAGCCCGCCGAGCACGCCGACGACCGGCCCCCACACCGCGAACCGCCGCACCAGCGTGTCGGGTTCGGCGAGCAGACTCCGCCGACCGGCCCAGACGCCCAGGAGGGCGGCGGTGAGCACGCCCGTCATCCCCGCTGGGGTCATCAACCATTCGAGCGGCCGCAACGCCAGCGCGGCCAGCGGGTCGGAGAGCTCCAGCGACCAGAACATCGTCCGCTCATAGGCGGCGTGCGGCATGGTGTAGGCGCCGGCGGACAGCACGGCGACCGGCACGAGCCAGCCCCCGGCGAGGATCAACAGGGTCCGGTCGCTCGCCCGCATCAGCAGCGCCAGCAGCAGCCCGACCAGCCCGTAGGTCCCGAGGATGTCGCCGGAGAACAGCAGCAGCGCGTGCACCGCGCCGAAGGCGATCAGCCACAGGCTCCGCCGCCGCAGGATCCGCCGTCCCTCGCCGTCGTCACGCCGCCGGTTCCAGATCTGGACCATGCCGTAGCCGAACAGCGCGGCGAACATCGGATAGGCGCGCCCGTCGACGAACGTCAGCGCCAGCGCCCCGGCCACCCGGTCGGTCAGGCCGTCTTCGACGACGTGCTGGCGGAGGCCGTAAGGCCGGTCGTACAGATAGATCGCGGAGTTGGCCACGGCGATCAGCAGAAGCATGATCCCTCTGGCGAGGTCGGGGGCGAGTTGGCGTTCGGTCTCCGCGACCGGCCGTAACCCCAGAATGGACACAGATGTGCCTCCTACCGCGCCGGTGTGACCGTTGACGACGATCTCGGGCGCACAAGATCCGATTCTGATCGCGCCGGTCACCCGTGACAACCTCGATCTACGGCGGATACGACGAAGGGCGCTCTTCCAGAGGAAGAACGCCCGGGTCGCCGCCTTGATCTAGCCTGCTGGAGCCGGCAGGGACCGCTGGCCTTCCAGATCGGGCAGGAGCACCGTGCTCTCCTGCTCGCGCGGGTCGGTGCGGGCCAGCACGACCTCGGCCGGTTCGCTGTCGCTGAGGTTCACCGGCATGTGCGGGGTGCTGGCCGGGATGTAGATGAACTCGCCCTGGCGGGCTTCGAGGTAGTGCTGCAGATCTTCGCCGTACCAGGCGCCCACGGCGCCCTTGATGACGTAGATGGCGGTCTCGTGGTGGTCGTGCTTGTGGGCCCGGCCGCCGCCGGCGGGCGGGATGGTCTGCAGGTGCATGCAGATGTTGCGGGCGCCCACGGTCTCGGCGGCGATCCCGGCGAAGAACTGGAGGTGCTGCTTGCCTTCGTACATCACGGCGGAGCGGACGACGCGGCAGTGACCGTCAGGCTGCGGGGGATGGTCCACGTCGTCTCCTCAGAGCTGGCCGAAGATTAGGTTGCCGGGCGCGTCAGGATCGGTGCTGTGGTAGAAATCGCGCTGCGCGGCATGGATCTCGCCGATGTCGAGATGACCGCTGCCATCGGTGTCGAGCCGCGTGAACACCTCGCGGCGCTCGCCGTCGGGCAGCGCGGAGATGCCGGGGATGGCGGCGAACTCGTCGTAGGAGATCCGGCCGTCGCCGTCGCTGTCGCAGACGGCGAGGACCGACTCGGCGACCCGCCCGGCCGTCACCGCGTAGCCGTGTGCCCGGAACTCGTCACCGGCGAGGTAGGCGACGAACTCGTCGCGGCTCAGCCGCCCGTCGCTGTCGACGTCGGCGCTGTGGATCAGGGCGTTCCACATGCCCGCGTACGCGGCCAGCACATCCCGCCCCTCGGCGGAGTCGGCGGGGACGTCGAACGCCGCCAAAAACCGGGTGGCGGCGGCCTCGAAGTCGTCCTTGGTCAGCACACCGTCGCCGTCGGCGTCGAACAGCGCGAATCGCTTGTCGAACTTCCGGGCGAGGGCGTCAGGCACAGCGAAAGTCATGGCACCTCCTGGTGTGGGGGGTGGTGTCTCAGCGGCCTGCGCACCGTAACATCACGTAAAGCTTATGGTCAATTACGCTCCGAAATCATCGGAGACAGGGATATGCAACTCAAAACGACGCGCCGCCACGACATGACCCTCTGAAGACGTGCCCCGGTCCATCGCGGCTCGGCGCCGATACCGGCCCGGCGCGAGACCCAGCTCCCGCTTGAAGGCGTTGCCGAAGGCGAACTCCGACCCGTATCCCACCCGCTCGGCCACCTCCGCCACCGACGCGTCCGAGTCGCCCAGCATGCGCGCCGCGCTCATCAACCGCCACCAGGTCAGATACGCCAGCGGCGGCTGCCCGACCAACGCCGTGAAACGGCGGGCGAAGCCGGCTCGCGACATGCCCGCGTGGGCGCCGAGCGACTCGACCGTCCAGCGCCGGGCCGGGTCGCGGTGGATGGCGTCGAGCGCGCGTCCGACGACGGGATCGGCCATCGCGGCGGCCCAGCCGGACAGGGTGCAGGGCTCTTCCTGAGTCTCGAAGTAGGCCCGCAGGACGTACAGCTGCATCATGTCCAGCAGCGACGTCACGACGGTGTCGGTGCCGAGACGCGGGTTTTCGATCTCGGCGGCCAGCAGCTCGACGGCGGCCCGCAGCTCCGGATGGCTGCCGAGCGTCGCGGGCAGGTGGATCACGTCGGGCAGCGCCTCCAGGATCGGATGGGTCCGGTCGGGGTCCAGGCGGTAGCTGCAGGAAAGGATCACCGTCTCGGTCCCGGCGCCACCGGAACCGGCCGACGCGAACAACTCCGAATGTAGGGAGCAGTCAGACTCGACCAGCGGCCTCGCCGGATCGTCGGCCAGCCCGAACGAACCGCTGTGCGGCAGGAACACCAGGTCCCCCACGCTCAGCGGGACAGGCTCGCCGTCCAGGGGAATGAGCCAGCAGGAGCCGCGCAGCACCAGGTGGAAACCCGAGGACCCGGGCGGCACGAGGAACGACACACCCCAGGGCGCCCGCCAGGAGACGTGGGAGGAGGCGGGACGCCCGCCCCGCATGAAGGCCACCACCTCGCTGAGCATGTCCATGCGACGAGTCTACGACCTGAGACGCTGGCGTATAAATGGTGGACTGCAGAGCATTCAGTATCTCAACTGGTCTCCCTAATGTGGTTCAGGTAACCGATTGAGGGAGAACCGTCATGCTGAAGGTAGGCATCATCCTGGGCAGCACCCGTCCCGGCCGCAACGGCGAGGCGGTGGCCCACTGGGTCCGCGATCTGGCGGTCAAACGAGGCGACGCCGACTATGAACTCATCGACCTGAAAGACCACAACCTGGGCAACCTCGACGAGCCCCAGCACCCCGCCATGGGCAACTACCAGCACGAACACACCAAGCGCTGGTCGGCCACGATCTCGCCCCTGGACGCGTTCGTGATCGTGACCCCCGAATACAACAACTCCTACCCAGGCGCGCTGAAGAACGCCATCGACTTCCTGTACTCGGAGTGGACCAACAAGGCGGCCGGTTTCGTCGGCTACGGCGTCGACGGCGCACCCCGCGCGATCTCCCACCTGCGGCACGTTTTCGGCCTGCTCAGCGTGGCCACCGTGTCGAACCAGGTCGGACTGTCGATCCACACCGACTTCACAGACGGCTTCAAGCCCGCCACCACCCACGAGGACCGGCTGAACGTCGTCCTCGACCAGGTCCTCGCCTGGGGCGGCGCCCTGCGTCCACTCAGGAACTGAACTGGAGGTGGGCGCAGGTGGGGGCGCCGACGTGGCGGCGCAGGGCCTCCTTCCGGCACCGGAACACCCGCCACGTGCAGAACGAGGTGGTCGTCCTGGTGCGGCTGCCCGGTCCCGGTCCGGGCATCGACGAGTCCGAGCGGCTGGACTACGAGAAGGAGGACTACTTCGACTTCAAGTGGTGGCCCATCGCCGATGTCGTCACGAGCGACGGACGTTTCTACCCGCGCAACCTGCCTTCCCTCTTGGACGCCTTCCTGGCCGAAGAGGAGATCGACGAGCCCTTCGAACTCTGGTCCTGAGCCGAGACCGACCGGTCAAGGCACCGAGGCCGCCCTGACGCGACGAGGCAGCCCGAGGAGATTCTCGGCGTTCAGGTGAGCGAGCTTCGCCTTGTCGTCCGCGCTGATCGGGGCGGCGTCCACGAAGGCACGGGCATCGGCGGCAGGGCCGAACGGGGTGTCGGCGCCGAACATCACCCGGTCGGGGCCGAGCACGTCGACGGCCTGCCTGAGCATCCGGTGGCTGAAAATGCCGCCGGCGGTGACGTTGAGGTTGCCGGTGATGTAGTCGAGAATCCGCCGCTCCAGGTAGGTGGCGTCCCTGCTGAGCAGATCGGCCCGATCGGCGAACGGCACGAGCATCTCGCCCCAGTGCCCCAGGATGATCTGCAGCCCGGGGTGCCGGTCGAAGGTGCCGGCCAGGATCAGCCGGAGCGCCGCCAGCCCGGTCTCCGCATGCCACCCCCAGCCCGCGGTGGTGAGCAGCATGCCGGTCGGGTCGTCGAATCCGCCGTACAGATCCTCACCGATCGCCCGCGGCGGCACCGCCGGATGAAGATACAGCGGGACCCCCAGCTCAGCCGCCGCGGCGAAGACGGGCCGGAAGACATCACGGTCGAGGAACACCCCCCGCGCACGGGGAAAGATCATCGCGCCGACGAGACCCAGCCGGCCCACCGCCCGCTCCAACTCCGCCGCAGCGGCCGGCGGATCGCCCATCGGCAACGTGGCGAACGCCGCGAACCGGCGCGGATGACGCCTGACGGTGTCGGCGAGGAAGTCGTTCGCGTCCCGGGCCAGCGGCACCGCCTCCTGCGGCGGCAGGGGTTGCGTACCCGGGCTCGCGATCGACAGCACCTGCGTGTCCACGCCGGTGTCGTCCATCCAGGCCAGCCGCTCCGCCCCGACGTCGAGGAGGCGCCGGTTGATCTCCCCTTGGCTGTTCCTGCGGTCGACCGCGTCGCCTCCGCCGTCCGCCAGCAGGGCGGCCCGCAGCTCAGCGGTCCACGCGTGCTCCTCGACACCGATCACGGCTCGCATGTGACCCACTCCCTCAGCCCGAAGAAGGCTCTGTCACCACGCTAGAACCCGGCGCTGACAGCCGAGGCAAAGGTCTGTCGGGGGAGATCAGCGGCCATCGACCCTGATGTTCACTGTCTCCAGGCTTTGGCGTACTTGCCGCGGTATTTGGGATCGTTCTCGGTTTCGACCAGGGCCAACGCCTGCGGCTCGATGGTCTCGTCGCCGGTGGCCTTGTACAGGTTCCGCAGCCCTACGACGATGTCGAAGCGGATGAGCGTGGCATTCTTCTCCGGGGCGGCGTCCGCGAACCGGGCGGCGAGCGCGGCCACGACGGCATTCCGCTGGTCAGGGCCGGCGAGCCCGATCTTCCACAGCGACTGCAGACAGTGTCGCGCGGTCACGAATCGGCTGTCCCTGGTCACGTGGATCAGCGGGTCGAGGCAGCCGAGGATCCGCAGGTCCGGATCGCTGATCGCCAGGTTGCAGAGGACCTGCGCGGCGATCGCCCGGTTGTGGTTGTCGTCGTGACGCAGGTTGGCGACGACGGCGTCCCAGACCTCGTATGCCCATGAGACCGGATGCCCGGTCGCCCGCATCATCGCCGTGTACGCGGCGTTCTGCCGATCACGCTCCTTGGACCACAGGTCGCCGAACCGGTCGGGAACCGCACCAGTGCTGGTCACCGCGCCATCGTAGGTCCTCATTCAACGCCGGGTGTACATCGGTAACCGGCCGAAATCCCGGTCGGCTTCGGGCCAGCGCCGCCTCAGCGCGTCGGCGGTACGCTCGGCCCAGCCCCGCAGATTCGGGTACGCGGTCAGGGCCCTGGCGGTGGACTCCATGAGGGCGACCAGCTGACGTTTCTGAGGTTCGGAATCGACCCTGGCCAGCCGTTCCAGGCGGACCAGCGCCCAGTGCGCGGCGGCGGCGCCCAGGGGCGTAGCGATGGTCGTCCTGCGCGGCGGAGACGTGGGCGGCCAGTTCCGACCGGTAGTGGTGGCCGTCGTCCCCCACGGTCAGGAATCCGGGGCCGGGAGTGTGGAAGACGCGGGCGTAGGGCGCTGGGCAACCTGTACAGCCTGGTCGCGCTCGCTGCCGGAGGCGAGCACAGCATGGCCTTGGGCTCTTCCCGCTTCGTCGTCATCTGAGGCTGCTCCACCGTGGTTGCCGCAGCAGGCCGCGAGTCAAGCAAGGTCCTTGACGGCAGAGTCGGTTGGGTATGGCCCCCAACAAGAAAGATGACATCGCCATCTAGCGATGAATTCGGTTCGGAGAATATCATCGCGATATGGCGATCGATAATGAGTCCGGACGCTGCGTCAGCGCGGACATCGCCGCTGGCGTCTCCCCCGCGGCTGCCCTGTTCCATTCCCTGGCCGATGAGACCCGGCTGCACATCGTCCAGCGCCTCACCAAGGGCGAGGCCCGCGTCGTCGACCTGACCGGAGAGCTCGGCCTGGCTCAGTCCACGGTCTCCAAGCATCTGGCGTGCCTGCGCGGCTGTGGTCTCGTCGACTTCCGGACGGAGGGCCGGCAGTCCTTCTACGCCCTCACCCGCCCCGAGCTGATGGACCTGCTCGCTTCGGCGGAACACCTGCTTCTGGCGACCGGTTACGAGGTGGCTCTCTGCCCCGTCGAGGAGGCGTCGTGACGACCATTCCTGGAATCGGCCCAAATCCGACCCGTCGCGCTTTGTTGCAGGGCCGAATCCGCTGGCTCGTCGCCGCCACGATCACCTACAACGTCATCGAAGCCGGGGTGGCGATCACCGCCGGAACCATCGCCTCCTCGGCCGCGCTCATCGGCTTCGGCCTCGACTCCATCGTCGAAGTCGCCTCGGCCGCCGCGGTCGCCTGGCAGTTCTCCGTCACCGATCACGAACGCCGCGAGAAGACGGCGCTGCGCGTGATCGCGGTCTCGTTCTTCGCGCTGGCCGCCTACGTGACCTTCGACGCCGTGCGGGCCCTGCTCGGCACCGGTCAGGCCGAACACTCCACGGCCGGGCTCATCCTGGCGGGCCTGTCCCTGCTGATCATGCCTTTCCTGTCGTACGCACAGCGCCGGACCGGGCGTGAGCTGGGCTCGGCCAGTGCCGTCGCCGACTCCAAGCAGACCCTCCTGTGCACCTATCTGTCCGGCGTCCTGCTCGTCGGCCTGGCGCTCAACAGCCTCTTCGGCTGGTCCTGGGCTGACCCCATCGCCGCCCTGATCATCGCCGCCGTCGCGGTCAAGGAAGGCCGCGAGGCCTGGCGCGGGGACGCCTGCTGCGCCCCGATGCCCATGGCCGGCGCGGCAACAGCCACATCCAGCGCGGATGGCTGCGGCGACGGCTGCTGCAAGGATTGAAGACCGTGATCGGCCGGATGCCCGACCGAGTACGTGTCGCCTACCGAGCCGAAATGGGCGCGGCCCGAACGTCCACCAGTCTCCAAGAGCGATGGCGGCACCCTCCCGACCTGGCGACGCTTCTGAAGTCGGCGTGATCGTGGAGACGGCCTCTCTCAGGGACACGGGAGAGGCCGTCTGCTCATGGGGTCAGCGGAACTGGACGAAGACCGGGTTGGAGTAGAACCACAGGTCGTCCCACGGGCTCTCCTTCCCGTCGGCCAGCGGCTCGGCCTCGTCGGTGCTGGTGCCGCGTACCCGGGCGTACATGTCGGACTCGACATTGCGCAGGGTGTGGCGGATGACGTACTCGCTGCCCTGCTTGTGCCAGTCGCGGGGGCCGAAGCGGGCCACGACCTTGGTGGTGGGGTTGGTGTCGGCGTTCACGTCGGCGTTCGGGCCGGTGATCTGGCCGGTGATCAGGTCGACGCGGCGGACCTGGGGGCGGACGCCGTTGCCGTTGACGACCGTGCGCGGGCGGAACCTGATCTCGATCTCGACGTCGCTGCGGTTGCGGCGGCTGAGCATGATGGTCTCGCCGCTCGCCGCCTCACGGCCCTGGCCGCTCGCGGTCAGGTCGAGGCTGGTGATCAGGTCGCCGGTGGTGACCCAGATCCGGCCGTTGCGCAGGCCGTCCATGATGTCGGCGTAGTCCTGGCGGGCGTACACATAGGTCTTGCTGTACTCACCCGGCCAGAAGTCGGAGCCGCCGCGGGTCCAGTGCACGTGCGAGTCGGAGGTCGCGGTGATCCACCAGCGCCGGCCTTCGCCGAGCAGCGAGTCCCACAGGCCGCCCACGCGGGCGGTCATCTGGTCGAAGCCGCCGTAGGTGGGGTGGTTGCCGTAACCGCCGCGCGCGCCGCCGTTCAGCGGACCGGCCTGGTGGCCGGGGGCGCCCTCGAAGCCGACGTAGATGTCGGGGGCGGCGTTGTTGCCGTTGCGGAACTCCTTGGGGGTGTCCAGGCCGTACACGCCCAGGCCCGTGGCCGAGCGCGAGGCGTGGTGGGCGATCACCAGCGGCTTGTTGCCCATGCCCTTGGCGGCCTTGAGGAACTCGACCATCTTGGCCTCGGTGTCGCGGCCCGGGTCGACCGGGAAGGCCTCGAGCTTGGCGTAGTGCTTCTCCAGCTCGAACAGCTGCTGAGCCTCGCCGCTGTGGTGCGGGATCATCAGGGTGTGGTGGTCGAGCGCGGGCGCGTCGAACTCCATGCCCCAGAACTGCAGGACATCCGGTACGAGGATGCGCGAGCGCAGCAGGTCGGGGTAGGCCTGCTCCAGGTTCACCTTCGAGTGGTTCGGCCCACCGTGGTCGGTGCACATGGCCCAAGTGAGGCCGAAGTGCTTCGCCATGATCGCGTTGGTCACGATCGGGTAGACCGCGTCCGCGCCCTTGCTGAACTTGGGCGGGGTCACGGAGGTGTCGAACGCTCCGCTGTACTCCGAGTGCACATGGTGGTCGCCCGCGCGCCACATCCGGCCCTTGGACGACGAGGGCTTGTCGTTGCCGTGCTTGTCGTCGGCGGCGGCCGTGCCGGTGGTCGCCACCTGGCCTGCGGCGACCAGGGTGGCGCCGATGCCCGCGTACCTGACCAGCTGGCGGCGCGACATGCCGCCTTCGGTCTCTTCGTGGTGCTTGTCTGTCACGTCTGAGCCTTCCGCTCACTTACGAGAAGGGTGCAACAGATGAGCCTCCAGCGACCGGCTGAACAGGACATAAATAGCTAACGCGCTTATAGAGAACTAACGACGCCATATGGCCGAAATCACCGTGAAGTGCGAGCGTCCTCACGGGCGCACGGCGCCGAGCAGTCGCGTCCGCCAGTAGTCGTCCAGGTCGACCACCTTGACGACGTCGCCCGTCTGCGGGGAGTGGACCATCTTGCCGTCGCCCGCGTACATGCCCATGTGTCCGAGGCCCTTGCTGAAGAGGAGGTCGCCCGGCTGGAGTTCGTCGAGGGAGACTCGACGGGTCGCGCCCCAGGCCCACTGTTCGTAGGTGGTGCGGGGAAGCTGGACGCCCGCCGCACGCCAGCTGGCCTGAGTGAAGCCGGAGCAGTCGTAGGAACCCGGCCCCGTGGCCCCGAACTGGTAGGGCTTGCCGACCTGCGCGAAGCCGAACTGCAAGGCGGCCCGCGCGTTCCCGGACGCAGGCCCCGTGTACGTGATGCCGACGCTGTCGGGGTTGCCGACCCGGAAGGCGCCCAACCGGCGTAAGAGCGCGGTCTGCTGGGTCTTCAGCTTCTCGACCTTGGCCCTCTCGGTGCGGATCTCGGCCTGCGCCGCCTTCGCCTCGGCCAGTACCGTCTTGGCGGCGTCCCGGCGCTCACGCAGTTCGCGCGTCGCGACCTCGAAGGCCGCCAGTTCCGCCTCGGCGGTCAGCGCCATTTGACTGACCAGCGCCATCGACCCGCCGCCGGAGTCCATGAATGAACCCCATGGGTCCATCCCGCCGTACTGATAGGTGTTGACCGCGAGGCCGGCGAGGTTGTCGCGCAGCACGTCGGCGGTCGCGCTCTGCCGTTTCAACTCGGCGTTGAGGCGCTGGTGCTTCTTGCCGGCTTTCTTGTACGCCTCGGTGGCTCGGTTGTACTTCTCGACGATCTCGTCGGCGCGTTCGTTGAGCTTGACCAGCTTCGCCCTGGCCTGGGGAATCGTTGGCGGTGGGTCCGCGACGGCGCTCCCGGTCAGCACGATCGTGACGACGAGGGCGAGGACCGTCGCAATTCCCACGCGAGGCGTCACTACTATGCTCCTTAGTACTTGCCGACGTAGGCGAAATCGTACAGAAGATGGCATGTGCCCCGCCGGACTTCAGCCGTGATGGGCGATCATCTCGCTGATTCCCGGCATGACGGCCATGGCGGCCGGACCGCCGATGAGCAGTACCACCGCGAACACGCCGGCCAGGCGCTCGGCCCGCCCGAGAGGCGCCTCGGGACTCAGCATCCGCAGCACCCGGACAAGAGCCGTCTCCCCTCCGGCTCCGAGCGTGAAGGCGGGCACCCGCCCCGTGGCGAGCCCCACCAAGGCGGCCGCGATGTCCACCCGCTCGTGGCGCCGGGCGGCGACGTCGTCGGCCAGCAGCTCGATCAGCCGCGCCGCCTCACTGCGGCCGGAGCGGAAGAGCGGCACGCCGGGGAACGCGCGATCGAGCGCCTCGGCCGCGGCGAGCACCAGGTGGTGGCGGCCGCGCAGATGCGCGTGCTCGTGGGCGAGAACGGCCGCGACCTGCGCGGGCGTCAGCGCGCCCAGCGCGCCGGTGGTGATGACGGCGTGCCCGTTCCGGCCGGGCAGGCAGTAGGCGAGGCCTTCGTCGTAGTCGACGACGAGGGCGTCCAGCTCCGCGTCGTGATGGCCGATCAGGGCCAGGGCGTCGCCATGCCTACCCCGGGCCTGGCGGGACTGCCAGAGAACAGCGATGGTGGTGTACGCCATCCGCGCGCAGACGACCGCCCCCAAGGTCAGCGCGGTGACCGTGGCGGCCGAGCCCAGGTCGATCCGGGACGAGAGCAACTCGGCGCACGCCTCGAAGAGATCGGCCAGCCCGTGACCCACGAGGTGAGCCGGGACGACCACCACGAAGACCGCGAGGAGCAGGGAGGCGACGACGGAGAAACTGGCCGCCTGCCAGACGGCGATGGCGAGCCGGGGCGCTCGCTCGGCCAGTTTCGTACCGGCCATCAAGGAGGGCATGGCTACCGAGGCGACGGCCGCGTACACGACCAGGACGAGGGCGACGATCATGATCGCCTGGTGGACGGCGGGATCACCCGCAGCGCCGCCTCCATGGCCGCGGCTTCCTCAGGGGTCAGCCGTTCCAGGAAGTGGACGAGCGTGGCGGCCTGGTTGCCACTGCCGGCGAGGGACTCGCGCATGAGGTCGGCGGTGTAGGCCTCTTTCGAGGTCACCGCCTCGTAGACGTAGGCACGGCCGTCGAGCCACCGCTTGAGCAGGCCCTTGGTGTGCAGCTTGTCCATCACCGTCATCACGGTCGTGTAGGCGATCTCCCGATCGCGACGGAGGTCGTCCAGCACCTCCCGCACCAGGGCGGGCCTGCGGTAGGACCACATCCGATCCATGATCGTGGCTTCGAGTTCGCCGAGGCCTCGGACCATGAACTACACCTCCCCGACCAGAACGGCCCAATCCTACGGGGCATCGTAGAGCGCCCGCACGTGGACGAAGGCGGCTAAACTTCTACACAGCATAGAAGTAACTTTCCGCCGGGAGGCAGCACGGTGCGCATGGGCACCCTCGAACGAGCGATCATGGAAGCCCTCTGGCAGCGGCCCGACGGCATCTTCGCGCAGGACCTCGCCGAAAGTCTCGAGTCCCGTCCCGCGACGACGACCGTCCTCACCGTGCTCGTGCGGCTCACGAAGAAGGGCATGGTCAGTCGTCGCCGGATCGGCCGTGCCCACCTCTATGAAGCCGCCGTCGAGAAGGACGCCGTCGTCGCGGAGGCGATGCGCGCGGCCCTGGAGGATGCCGGGGACGTCACCCTGGCGGTCCAGCGCTTCGTCGGTGTCGTGCCACCCGAGGTGGCGGCGGCACTGCGCGATGCGCTGGAGGCCCGCGACGACTAGATCAGGGTGCTCCAGTACGACCAGAACCGCACCCCGATGAGGGCGACGATCACCAGATACCACGCCACCAAGATGGGCAGGTGGTAGCCGGACAGCAGCCACGCCGCCGGGCGTCGGCGCAGGTTGTGCAGGGTGACGTACAGGAAGAGCGGGATGGTGACCGCCCACACGACCATGCAGTAGGGACACAGGGCGCCGATGACGTACAGGCTCTGATAGATGAGCCAGTGCACGAAGACCACACCGAAGGTCACCCCGGCCTGCAACCCCAGCCACACCCACCGGGGCAGCACGGCACCGGCCAGCAGCACCACACCGACCGTCGTGACCACGGCGAACGACGCGATGCCGAGCAACGGGTTGGGGAACCCGAACGCCTCCGCCTGCGGCGTGGTCATCACGGAGCCGCACGAGAGCACCGGGTTGATGCTGCAACTCGGCACATATGAGGGATCTTTCAGCAGCGCGATCTTCTCGACCGCCAGGATGAAGGCTGCCACCAGGCCGAACAGGCCTCCGGCCGCCAGCAGCCGAGGCAGGAGCCGGGGGTAGGGCTCCTCGTCGCCTTCCTGCGACGTGAGGGGTTCAGCCTGCGAGAGCTGCATCGATGGCCGCCTTGAACTCGTCCTCGGACTGCGGCTGGATCTTCTTCTCGTTGAGGAAGAAGGTCGGCGTGCCGCCCACTCCCAGCGCTTCACCATCAGCCACGTCCTTCTTGACCCGTGCCAGCGTGGCGGGGTCTTCGAAGTCCTTGTCCCACTTCGCCATGTCGAGCCCCATCTCCTCGGCGAACCCGCGGAAGAGGGTGTCGGCCGGGACCTGCTTCTCACCCCACGTCTTCTGGGTCTCGTACATCTTCTTGTACATGTCGTCGAACTTGCCCTGCTGCGCGGAGGCCTCCACCGCCCGCGCCGCACGCTCGGCGTTGAAGTGGCTGGGGATCGGGAAGTAGCGGGCGACGAAGGTGACCTTGCCCTCGTACTGCTCGCGCAGTTTCTCCACCACGGGGAAGTACGACAGGCACGCCTCGCACTCGAAGTCGAGGAACTCGACCAGTGTCACCTTGCCGTCCGGGGCCGTCTGGAGGCGGTGACTGTCGGCGCGGACATACTGGGTCTCGCCGGCCGCGAGAGTGGCGTTCGGATCGCTCGTCGCCCTGTCGATGAACACGAACGCCACCGCGAGGAGCACGAAGACCCCGACGACCGCGAGAGTGACTTTGACGTTGCGCAGGCGCGCGTCCCGCTGCCGATTGTGGGCCCGCATGGAATCGATCTTCGCTCGCCGCGCCTTGGCGCGGCCTTCTGACGTCGTCACGACAGTCCTTCCGCTCTAATTTCTACCTAATGTAGAAGATAGCGGGAAGTTCTATGAACCGTAGAAACAAGAGTGGCGTATCCCAGGTGTGGACGCCATAAAGTTCTCCGCCGCCCTCGTCGCGGCCCTGCTGTGCGCGGCCTGCGGGTCGATGCCGGAGGGCGGGCCGCGCAGTGTCGAGCAGATGTACACCGCGATCGGCTGCGCCGGCACCTACTTGCAGATCGACGCCGACGAGCTCCGCCAGGGCATCTGCGAGACACCTCAGGGCCGCTACACCATCACCACCTTCGTCACCGAGAAGGGCAAGCGTGACTGGCTCGACTACGCCCAGATGTGGGGCGGCATCTACCTGATCGGCGAGCTGTGGGCCATCGTCGCCAAGCCTGACCTGCTGGAGAGCCTCCAGGACAAGACGGGCGGAGAGCTTGAGGACATCAGCGTCTGAGCTCAGCGCCTTTCCGAGCCTCGCCCATCATGCGGGCCCGCTCCTGCTGCTGCTCTGACCGATGCCTTTTGGGCGCAGGTGCGCTACGCGCCGATTCGCCATGAGAAAACCAAGTCTGACTAGACTGTGCGAGCTGTTTCTACATTGCGTAAAAGTTGGCGAGGAAGAGGTCTGTGTCCCGGAGAGCGATGGCGGCATTGGTCACGACGGCAACCGTCGTCCTCATGGTCGGCTCCTCCGCCGACGCCGAACGCAAGCCGACGCCCGAGCAGTTGAAGCGCGAGCTGGCCGAGTTACAGAAGGACTATGACGCGATCGTCGGCGACTACAACGCCAACAGGGTAGCGCTGGAAGACGCGCGGGCCGCCGAAGAACAGGCCGGGGAGCGGCTGGCAACCGCCGAACAAACCTACGAGGACGCCCGACGCCAGGTCACGCTCCTCGCCACGCTCAGCTACCAGGGTGCGCCGTCGAACGCGGGGATCGCCTTCGGCGACGCCGAACCGCACGAGCGCATCCACACCACCGCCCTGTTGCACCAGCGGGCCGCGGAGAACAATGCCGCCATCATCCGGCTGGAGAAACTGCGCGACCAACGGCTCCGGGCGGAGGAGTCCGCCACGGACAAACGCCAGGACCTCCAGAAACGCGACAAGACGCTACGCACGCAACGCGACGAGGCCGACGACACGATCGACAAGATCAAGAAGAAGATCGACCAGTTGGTCCTGACACCCAGCGGGCGGCGGCCCAACGGCACGTGGGTTCCGCAGCTTCCCGACGGGCCCGACTACATCACGCCCCGGACGCGACTGATCCGCGACCAGGTCAAAGAACGTTTCTCGCTGCCCGACGGAGTCGGCTGTTACCGGTCCCTCCAGGACGGCGGGGAACATCCCCTCGGCCGGGCCTGCGACTTCATGATCACTTCTGGCGGTACGTGGCCGACTCCCGCCGAGGCCGCGCTGGGCGATCGGCTGGCGGCGTGGGCCATCGAGAATTCCCGCCGTCTGGGAGTCAAATACGTCATCTACCGCCAGCGGATCTGGCAGGGCTCTGGCTGGCGGTCGATGTCGAACCGGGGCGGCGTCACGGCCAACCACCAGGACCACGTCCACATCTCGATGTACTGATCACGCCGATGCCGGTTCCAGGCACGCGGCCTCGTGTTTCACCACCAGGCCGAAGCTCAGGAGATCCGACAGCGCGTGCGCCAGGCGGTCGTCGGTCAGCTCGTAGCCACCTGCTCCCCCGCGCACCAGGCCGCACCCTTCGAGACAGGCCAGATGCGTGGCCACCTCCGCCGGGGTGACCATCAGGCGTTCGGCGAGTTCATTCGTGGCGCGCGAGCCGGTGACCAGCGCGATGAGAATGCGGCGCCGTTGCGGTACGAGCAGGGCGCGGCCCAGGCGGTCCATGCCGCCTTCGCGCGCGGCCGGGTAGCTGGGGCCGTGTGCGTCGCCGCAGTGCCCGGCCGCGCCGGCCTGCGGAGCGGTCTCGTCGGCCAGATCCATTTCGAGGGTGACGTGCTCGATCTGGAATCGCTCCCGCAGGAGCCTGTTCAGGATGGCGCGGACTCGGCGCATGTCGGTGCCTGCCTCGACCAGGACGTGGGCGGACAAGGAGGGGTAGCCGCTGGTCACCGTCCATACGTGAAGGTCGTGGACCTCGACGACCTTGTCCTGCGCGGCCAGGGCGGAGCCGATGGCATCTGGGTTCAGGCCCTTGGGGGCGGCCTGCAGGAAGATCCGCCCGGACTCGCGGAGCAGGCCCACGGCGGCCTTGGCCATGAGGAGGGCCACGACCAGTGCGGCCACCGCGTCGGCGCGTTCCCAGCCGGTCAGCCAGACGACTCCCCCGGCCACGGCGGTGGCCATGAAGGCGAACATGTCGTTGAGGATGTGCTGGTAGGCGCCCTCGACGTTCAGGCTCTGCCGGTTGGCCTTGGACAACAACCACGTGCAGGCGGCGTTGACGACGATGCCGGCCAGCGCGGTGTAGAGGACCAGCGGGCCTTCCACCGGCTGCGGGTCGATGAGCCGGCGAACGCCCTCGTACAGGAAGTAGCCCACCAGGATGAGAAAGGTGGCGCCGTTGAGCTGGGCCGACAGGATCTCGGCCCGTTTCCACCCGAAGGTGTACGCGCCCTTGGCAGGCCGGGCGGCGAGCCTCATCGCGATCAGAGCCAGGACGATCGAGCTGGCGTCGGTCAGCATGTGCCCGGCGTCGGAGATCAGGGCCAGCGAGTTGGCCATGAACCCGACCACCACTTCACCGGCCATGAACACCACCAGCAGGACCAGCGCGAGCGTCAGATAACGCCGGTCAGCCCCTGGAACGACGCCGTGACCATGCCCGTGACCGTGGCCATGTCCATGCTCGGGTGCGTGATCGGCATCGGGAGTCTCCTGAGAGTTCGTGCTGGCCATGGCTCCTACCTCGATAGCATCAACATCTGTTCATTTGCTCATACGTTGATATCACCCGGCGAGGCAGGGTGTCCGGCCTTCACCGAGAGCTCGTCACGTTCGGATTCCGCATAAGGTCGTGCGTATGCAGAGCTCTTCATCCGAGCAGGCGACTGACATCGACAGTTGCGCGGCGAAGGTGGTGAATCCCGAGCGCGTCGCCGTGGTCCGCTCGCGAATGCCGTCGGAGACCGACCTGGTCGACACGGCCGACATCTTCGGGCTCCTGGCCGATCCCCGCCGCCTCAGCCTCCTGCTCGCCCTGCTGGAGGGAGAGCTGTGTGTGTGCGACCTCGCGGTCGTCAGCGGGCTGAGCGAATCAGCGGCGTCGCACGCCCTGCGACTGCTGCGCGCGCACCGCGTCGTCTCCGTTCGCCGAGCCGGGCGCATGGCCTACTACCGGCTCGACGACGCGCACGTCCGGATGCTTCTCGACCTGGCCGTCGCGCACACCGAGCACACCGACGCCATCCACCCCGAGCGCGACGAGTCCTGAACCGGCGGGTCTCATCAGGCGTTGAGGATCCCCTGGATCCGATCGCGATACCGGTCGATCGCCTGCTGGACGTCGTCCGACACCTGCCGGTGAGCCTCGCGCAGACCCGCGTCCGGATCTCCCTGGGGCAGGCCGGTCCGAGAGAGCTGGGCGCGCAGCTCCCCGTTCTCCCGGAGGAGCGCGCCGACAGTGGCTTCAGCGCGAGCCATGAAGGCGTCGACCTCACGCGGGTCGTAGCCGACCCGGAACCGGACCGTGGTGAAGATCGTGTGATGGACCTCAGCGGGAGTGAGGACATCGCGATCTCCGGGGAACATGCCGAGATCGAGATGCGGGATCGTATCCGTTCCATGGCCATGCCCGTAGCCCATGACCGTCACCGCCTTCACCTGTATAGATGAACAGATTTTCAGACCGTACTGAAGGGCGCCCGCGCGGCAGGCGAAGATCCGCAACGTGTGGAAGGCGCCGATTGTGGCGGACGGAGCGCAATGCCCCGGATCGCACCTGGCCGGGTCACTTCCCGCGCCCGATCGGGTCGAGCCGAATGAGCAGGTACCGACGTTGTGCGGCGTTGAGGTCTCCGATGTGCGTACCCCCACCGATTCCACCGCGCCGCAACATGGCCACGATCGCACCAGTGTCATAGCCGGGCAGCGCCTGCAGGAGCCAGCCGATGTGGGTACTGACCGTCACGACGTCTGTCCTGTCCAGGAGTTGCCTCAATCGGATTCGGCCGTCGGCGAAGGCCATCCGCAGATCGGCGCGCGTCGCCGGGGTGAAAGCCGCCGGAGTCGGATCTGGTGCCGGCATCGGTCTTGGCGCGGGTCTCGCCACGACGAGCGGCGCAGGCTCTCCGGACTCCATCAGGTGCGGCACTCCGAAGACCAGTCCCACAGCCGCCGCGACCACGGCCCCTCCCCCCAGCCACTCTCGCGGCTTGAGCCTTCCCGTGCGGCTGTCGCGGGCGAGTTCGAGGCCCACGATCGCCGTTCGGAGCAAAATGCCCGCGATCAGGCCGAGCAGCAGCGGTATCGCCTGCTCGGGCAGGCTCACGACCTTGGCCATGAGTACGCCCGCGGCGGGGCTGAGGCAGGAGAGCACCAGCCATGGAGCCAGCGATCGTCCCGCGACGTCGATCATCGCCGCCAGCGCCACTCCCTCGCTCGCGGAGTGCACCATCAGGGCGAGGATGACGACGACAGACGCGGCAAGGGCGAGCGTCGCCCCCTCCACCACCCGGTGCGCCGACAGAGCGACAGCGGTCCCGGCTCCACCGGCGATCGCGGCACCCGCCGCGCCCGCTCGAGCGCGGTGGAATCCCGGCGCATGCCGAAGACCCACCTCGCGCTCGTGGCCGTGTCCGCAACCGTTCCGGGTGAAGTACGCGATCACCAGGAAACCGAAGAGCCCGGCCAGCACCACCCACCAGAGCGGAACGCCCGACTCCATCGCCTCTTCGTAGGCATCGGGCAGGAGATCGGCCATGGCCGTCATCAGCATCAGCGCCGAGGCCACCCCCAGCACGACGCTGATCCTGTCCATGCTCCGGCGAGCCGCCCATGCTCCGGCCAGTGTGCTCAGCGCCACCAGCAGGACCGCCACCCATACCGTCCAGTCCTGGGGACCGTCGGCACCATGGGCCGCCAACGCCGGCTGGAGAAAGAACATGTCGAGGCCCTTCGCAAGTGTGGCCGGCCAGAGGTCTTCACCTGCCGACCGGCCACGATCGATCAAGCCGAGCGCGGACTAGTGCTCGTGGGGGTGGTCATGGTCTTTGCACTCCGTCTCCGCCGGGCGCTCCGACTCGACGCAGTCCTCGTCCTCGGCGTGCTGATGGGGCTCAATCATGGGCGTTCCCTTCTCTGATTATTACTGAGCGTCATCTCCTCGCGACAGACAGTCAAACATATGAGCAGGTGTTCAGAAGTTCAAACGCCCCCTTGCGTCGCCGCCACCTGGGATGCAAATCTAGATATATGAATACTTGCTCATACGTTGAAGTGTGGGACTGATGAGTAGCGGACATGGACACGGTCACGCCGCAGGTCGCCATCGCCGGCGTCTAGCGCTGTCCTTCGCTCTCGTTGGCATGTTCTTCGTCGTCGAACTCGTCGCCGGCTTAATCGCCGGTTCCCTGGCTCTGTTGTCGGACGCGGGCCACATGGCCGCTGATGTCGTCACCTTGGGCGCCGCGTTGCTGGCCACGCGTCTGGCCACCCGCCCCGACAACACGGGCCGCCGTACTTATGGTTCCTACCGGGCCGAGGTCTTCGCCTCGCTCCTCGCCGTCGCCCTCATGCTCGGGGTGTCGATCTACATCGTTTTCGAGGCCATCGGCCGTATCGGCGAACCGGCGGAGGTCTCGACAGGACTGATGCTCGTGGTGGGTGGCATCGGCTTGGTGATCAATCTCATCGCCCTGTTCCTCCTTCGCTCGGGCGCCAGCGAGAGCCTCAACGTCAAGGGCGCGTACCTGGAGGTCATGGCCGACACCGCCGGATCGGTGGGTGTCATCGTGGCGGGATGGCTGGTCATCGCGACCGGGCAACCGTTCTGGGACACGGTGGCCGCCCTGGTCATCGGCGTCTTCGTCGCCGTCCGGGCGATCGGCCTGGGACGTCAGGTCTTCGCAGTTTTGGGCCAGCACGTACCTGAGGGCATGGACACCACAGTGGTGGCCACGGACCTGGCCGACATCGACGGGGTGAGCGACGTCCACGACCTTCATCTCTGGACGCTGACCTCAGGAATGAACGTCGCGACCGCCCACCTCGTCACCGACGATCCGGGCGACAATCACGCCGTCCTGGACCGAGCCCGTGACGTGCTGCGGAGCAAACACGGCGTCGCGCACGCCACGCTCCAGGTCGAACCCCGCGAACACCAGGGCTGCGACGAGATCGGCTGGTAGGGCTTTCCCGCGCGCTGGATCCACTCGCCCAGCTCGCCGATCGGACGGGAGCCATCCTCAGCATCGCTCACCGCGACGATGACAGCGGGACCGACGCCTCGTCGTGTCGGGGTGCCGCGCTCAGGGGAGGATCGCGGTGGTGAGGGTGTCTTTGATCCACCGCTCCCACTGGGCGGGTGTCCAACCCCGTTCGATGGTGAACAGCTGATAGACCTCGATACTCACGAGGCAGAAGACGATGTCCGTTGCGCGGTCCACGGTCAGTCCTGGCCGCAGCGCGTGCTTCTCGGCCAGCTGCTGCACGACCGTGCGCTGCGCGAGGTAACGCTGCCCGAGGTTGGTCTGCCACTGCGCGGCCATCTCCGGATCGGCGCCGACCGCGTCACGCACGATCTTCATGATCGGTGCCACCCGGCCGAAGACCGCGCGGGCGTTGCGCACCCAGATCGCGAGCGCGCGCCGGCCGTCCGGCTCGTCGCGCACACGCTGAGCCCAGGTCCGATCCAGCAGGGGCACCGGCTTGTCATCGCCGACGGCCAGCACGTCGACGACCTCCTTGAGCACCGTCGCCTTGTTTCCGAAGTGGAAGTAGAGCGTCTGGACCGCCACGCCGGCGCCCTTGGCGATCTGGGTGAGGGTCGTGGCCGCGTAGCCGTGCTCGATGAACAGGCTGGCGGCCTGGTCGATGATCCGGCGCCGGGTGGCGCGCGCCTGCTCCACGCGGCGCGTGCCAGGTTGGCCCTCCGCCTTGACACGTTGGCTCATTCGCTAGATCGTACTCTAGTGAATGGCTAGAGCTAGCTCTAGCCAAACTCAGCCGGAAGGGGATACCTCGTGGACACCGCGGTCAACGGCTTCCACCACGTCAAGCTGCCCGTCGCCGACCTGCCACGCAGCCGCGACTGGTACGCGCGCGTGCTGGGCCTGCAAACCCACATCGAGTTCATGGAGGAGGGCGTGCTCATGGGAGTGGCGATGCGCGATCCCGGCGGCAGCGTCGAACTCGCCCTGCGTCACGACCCGGCGCGCGCGGCCGCGCTGGCCGGGTTCGATCCGCTCGCCCTGCGCATCCCCACGTCGGCCGCCCTCGACGCGTGGCAGCAGCGCCTCGAGGACCTCGGCCAGCCGTACGGCGAGATCGTCGCCGGACACATGGGCCGGGTGCTCGTCGGCCTGTGTGACCCGGACGGTATCGAGGTGCGCCTCTACTTCCCCGCCGAGGCGCACGCCGGAGGCGAACGATGAGCTTCGACACCAAGGGGTACCGGCTGACTCCAGACGACGGGCCGCAGGTGTGGTTCCTGAACACCCGGATGAACATCAAAGCCGGCGCCGCCCAGACCGGCGGGGCGTTCACGCTCATCGAATGGTCCGCGCCGGTCGGCTTCGGCCCGCCTCTGCACGTCCACGGCGTCGAGGACGAGGGGTTCTACATCCTGGACGGCGAGATCAGCGTCGAGTGCGGCGACCAGCACTTCACCGCCGGGCCCGGAGACTTCACGTTCCTGCCACGCGGCATTCCCCACAGCTTCCTCGTCACCCAGGGTCCCGTACGCGGTCTGCAGATCACCGCGCCGTCGGGGTTCGAAGACTTCATCACCGAGATCGGTCACCCGGCGACCGGGCCAGGCCTGCCCGAACCCACCGAACCTGACCTCCCCCGCCTGATCGCGGCTGCCCAGCGCCACCACCAACAGATCCTCGGCCCGCCACCACGCTCACCCGCACAATGACCGAGCCGCACATGCCGGCACGCGTCCGCCCGCACCGACGAAGGCCACCGTCCGCCGGCTTCGGCTCCGGGAACGACGAAGGGCGCCCTCACGCACTACGAGCCTCCGCGCGATAGTGCTCTAGGAGGAAATGCGAAGAGGCTCGTATCGGTTCGACACGGACGGTCCGCGAGTTGGACCGCCTCGGTGTCAGCCGCTTCACCGCTCAGAAATCCTCCGCCACGTCGTCAGTTCTGGTAGCTCCTCGCCACCTGCGGAAGGATTGACGACCATGACCGACGCCAGATTGCCAGGCGACGACGAGGCGGCGTTCATCGCGGCGGCCCGCTCAAACGACGCGGCGCAGTTCGCCTTCATCACGGAGCGCTACCGGCGTGAGCTGCAGGTGCACTGCTACCGGATGCTCGCCAACTACGACGACGCCCAGGACATGACGCAGGAGACGTTTCTGCGGGTGTGGAACAAGCGGGAGTCGTTCAAGGGCCACGCCGCGGTGCGGACCTGGCTGTACCGGATCGCGACGAACGCCTGCCTCGACTTCCTGGAGAAGCGCAACGACCGCACACCCGTGCCCGCCGAGCTGCCCGGCGCGGGCTCGGAAGTGCGCTACCTGCAGCCCTACCCGGATCACATGCTCCCGGAGGACCCGCAAGAATCGGTGGTGGCGCGGGAGACGATCGAGCTGGCGTTCATCGTCGCCGTCCAGCACCTGCCGCCGCGGCAGCGGGCGGTGTTCATCGTGCGCGACGTCCTCGGCTGGCCGGCGTCGACGGCCGCCGACGCCCTCGAGCTGACCGTCGCATCGGTGACCAGCGCACTGCAGCGGGCGCGCGTGACGATGCGCGAGCAGCTGCCCGACCGCCGCCTCGACTGGCGGAGCCACGCCACGCACGAGCTGTCGGATGACGAGCGCGGCGTGGTGAAGTCATATATGGACGCCCATGAGCGCAACGACCTCGACGGGCTGATGGCCCTGCTGCGCGACGACCTGCGCTTCGCGATGCTGCCCAAGCCGGGCACCTTGATCGTCACGGCCAAGGACGCGGTGGACGGCTGGGTCTCCAATGGGCTCTTCCAGCGCGGCCGCGACGACTGGCGCTGCATCGCCACGACGGTCAACCGCATGCCTGCCGCCGTGCTGTACCTCCGCACCCCCGACAACCCGGAACACCGTCTGTTCACCATCGCGGTCCTGCGCATCGTCGACGGGAAGATCGCCGAGCTCACCGGATTCAGCGCCGCCGACAAACCCTGGCTGGGCCTGCCCGCGACACTGTGATCAGGCCGGCGTCCCCGAAGTCACCGCAGGATGAGCACCCGACCAGCTGAACACCACCGCCCCGCCGGCGTTCCCGGCGGGGCATCACTCGCCCGTGCTCATCGCCTCGTCTCGTACCGGGTCAGCAAGACGCCGCCGGGAAATGTCCGCGTCTCGATCAGGTCCAGGTTCACCCAGCTGTCCAACGCGGTGAAGAACGGCGTGCCGCCGCCCACTATGACCGGCACGGTGACCAGCACGTACTCGTCGATCAGCCCGGCCCGCATGGCCGCCGCCGCGAGCGTCGCGCCGCCGATGTCCATCGGGCCGCCGTCCCCGGCCCTGAGCCGGGCGATCTCGGCGACCGCGTCACCCGTGACGAGTCGGGTGTTCCAGTCGACCTTGTCGACCGTCGACGAGAACACCACCTTCGGCATATCGCGCCAGCGGCGGGCGTACTCGATCTCCGCCGGTGTGGCCCCAGGCTGCTGGTCGGCGGTCGGCCAATGGGGGCTCATCGCCTCCCACAGCTTGCGCCCGTACAGCGCCAGGCCGGTGGCCCCCACCCGGTCGGACCACCACTGGAACAGTTCGGTGCTCGGTCCATCCCCTCCACTCCAGCCGAGGTCGTCGCCGGGCGCGGCGATGTAGCCGTCCAGGGTCACGTTCATGGCGAAGATCAGTTTCCGCATCGTGCCAGCCTCCTGTGAGTCGATCTCACACGTACAGACGGGCGCGGCGCGGAAATCTCATCGGTGCGCGAGCACGACCGGATCGGGCCGCCGCGCGGCGGGGTCCATGAGTTCCGGCCACAGGCGGCAGTTGCACGGACACCGGAGGAAATGCAACCGGAAACGATCACAGGACGCCTCCCCGAAGGGAAACGCCCTGGTCAAGAGTGGAGCCGCCTTGGGGAATCGACCCCCAGACCTACGCGTTACGAGCCTCCGGATCCGCAGTCAAGGGCAGTCCTCTCAAGCTCGTTACTGTCCAAATCCGCTGGTCAGAGCACACGCGACCTCTGACGGTCAGCGGCGGACACAGGCGAACTGCAACGGAAACGGAGGCTAGGAAGCTTGATCATACGGGTGAGCTTCGCGATCTTCTTTTGCACCGTTGGGGTTTGTAGCCGTACACGAACTTTCAGATGAGCGCGGGCATCGCGGCGGAGAGGGACACGCGGCGGCCGAGGAGTCAGCGCTGAACGAGCTCATGAGCGGAAGGCCCTGACCACCGCCGCCCGCCGCGGTGACGGCGAGCACACCTGCGGGCCCCGCGCGACGAGGGTGACCCCGACCTGCGCTTCGAGACGCTGGACACGCTTCGTCAGGGCCGACGAGGACATGTGCAGCCGCCCGGCCATAGTGCTTCTCCTGCACCAGCACCAGAAAGTCGGCGACCAGCCCGAGATCCAGATTCATACGAATGGATGAGCCTCTGGCCCCATTCTGCGGCCGCTGTCGCGAATGGCACGACCGACAGCTCGGGTCTTTTTCGAAAAACGCTCAAGCACGGCCTCGCGTCATCTTGTGTCTATACACGCCTGGCATGAACGTGTTAAAACCGCATTGGCTAGCGTCCGCCGCGTAAATGTGCTGTTACTGGCACGCCCTACAACCGTTCGACGGCACGACGGAGTCGGCACACTCCGACCCTCGTACACCACCCCGGGCAAACAGCGTGGCGGCGCGCGCCTTGCCTGACTGAGTCGTGAGGTCAGGTCGACATGCACATGCACATGGACGTTCACCCGCGCAGCGCGCGAGGTGCGGCATGAGAAGAGTTCTCACCGCCCTGCTGCTGCTCGTCTCCACCCTCCTCATCCCCTCGCAGGTGAGTCCGGCGCAGGCCGCCGCCGGACCGCCGTTCGCCGCGTTGGTCTTCTCCAAGACCGCCGGCTTCCGGCACACCTCCATCCCGGCGGGCATCGCCGCCATCAGGCAGCTCGGCCAGGAACAGAGCTTCACGGTCGACACCACCGAGGACTCGGCCGCCTTCACCGCGGCCAACCTGGCCAAATACCAGGTCGTGGTCTTCCTTTCCACCACGGGTGACGTGCTGAACGCCACCCAGCAGACCGCCTTCGAGCAGTACATCAAGGGCGGCGGCGGGTACGCCGGCGTGCACGCGGCCTCCGACACCGAGTACGACTGGTCCTGGTACGGCAAGCTGGTCGGCGCCTACTTCAAGCAGCACCCCGCGCCGCAGCAGGCCACCGTCAAGGTCGAGGACCCCGCGCACCCCTCCACCGCCGGGCTGCCCGCGCGCTGGTCACGCACCGATGAGTGGTACGACTTCCGCACCAACCCGCGTGGCGCGGTCCACGTCCTGACCTCCTTGGACGAGACCAGCTACAGCGGCGGCACGATGGGCGCCGACCACCCCACCAGCTGGTGCCAGAACTACGACGGCGGCCGCTCGTGGTACACCGCGCTGGGCCACTCCGACGAGTCCTTCGCCGAGCCCAACTTTCTGAAGATGCTGCTCGGCGGCCTGCAGACCGCCGCGGGCGTGGTGCCGGCCGACTGCTCGGCGAGCCTGGACTCGTCGTTCGCCAAGGTCACCGTCGACGACAACACCTCCAACCCGATGATGCTGGACGTCGCCGCCGACGGCACCGTCTTCTACATCGACCTGAGCGGTGACGTGAAGGCGGTCAAGCCGGGCGGCGGTGTGGTCGCCTCCGGACATCTGAACGTCTTCAACGCCAACGAGAGCGGCCTGCTGGGTCTGGCCCTCGACCCGGCGTTCGCCACCAATCGCTGGATGTACCTGTACTACTCGCCCCCGTCCAATGCCGTGGACCGGCTGTCGCGCTTCGTCGTCAGGGCAGACCTGACGCTCGACCTCGCCAGCGAGAAGGTCGTGCTGGAGGTGCCCGTCCAGCGGGCGGAGTGCTGCCACCACGGCGGTGGCATGGTGTTCGACAAGGCGACCGGCGACCTGTGGCTCGCCAACGGCGACAACACCAACCCCTTCGCCTCCGACGGGTACACCCCCATCGACGAGCGCGCCGGACGGTCCAGCTGGGACGCCCAGGGCACCTCGGCCAACTCCAACGACCTGCGCGGCAAGGTCCTGCGCATCCACCCCGAGCCGGACGGCACCTACACCGTCCCCGCAGGCAACATGTTCCCGCCGGGCACGCCGAAGACCCGCCCGGAGATCTACGCGATGGGTCTCCGCAATCCCTTCCGGATCGGCATCGACCCCAAGACGCACAAGTTGCTGGTCGCCAACTACGGCCCGGACGCCGGCCAGGCCAGCGCCACACGCGGCCCGGAGAACACCGTCGAGTGGGACATCCTCAACGGCCCGGGGTTCTACGGCTGGCCGTACTGCGTCGGCAACAACAGGCCCTACATCGACTTCGACTTCGCGACGAACACCTCGAAGCAGGCGTTCAACTGCGCGGCGCCGAAGAACGACTCGCCCAACAACACCGGCCTGACCGACCTGCCCGCGGCCAAGGCCGCCACGGTCTACTACCACTACGCCGCCGACCCCGCGTTTCCCGAACTCGGCGGCGGCGGCGCACCCATGGCAGGGCCCGCCTACCGCTACGACCCGGCGCTGGTGTCGGCCCGCAAGTGGCCCGCCTATTGGGACGGCAAGGCCGTCTTCGGTGAGTGGAACCAGAATCGCCTGTACTCCTTCCAGCTCAGCGCCGACGGCTCGCAACTGGTCGACATCAACCCTTTGCTGGGCACGATGAGCTTCAAGAAGCCGATGGACATGAAGTTCGGCCCTGACGGGGCGCTGTACGTCATCGACTGGGGCTCGGGATTCGGCGGCAACAACGCCGACTCCGGCATCTACCGGATCGACTACACGAAGGGCGACCGGGCGCCGATCGCCCAGGCCAAGGCCAACAGAACCAACGGCCCCGTGCCGCTGACCGTGCAGTTCTCCAGCGCCGGATCCGCCGACCCCGACGGGACGCCGCTCACCTACGCCTGGGACTTCGACGGCAACGGCAGCGTCGACTCCACCGAGGCGAACCCCACTCGCACCTACACCACGGCGGGCAACTTCACCGCCGTGCTGACCGTGAAGGACCAGGGCGGCACGACCGCCACCGCCAACGTGCCGATCGTGGCCGGCAACACCGCGCCCACTGTGACGATCAATCTGCCGCCCAACGGCAGCTTCTTCAACTTCGGCGACCGGGTCGACTTCACCGTGACGGTCACCGACCCCGAAGACGGCACGGTCAACTGCGCGAACGTCAAGATCCAGGCCATCCTGGGGCACGACACGCACGGCCACCCGCTCGACCAGTACACCGGCTGCTCGGGCACCGTCCAGACCACCCTGTCCTCTGGGCACAGCGACGGTGACAACGTCTTCTACGTGCTGGAGGCCAGCTACACCGACCAAGGTGGCGCCGGATCCGCCGGTCCGCTGACCACCAGAACCCAGGTGCTGCTGCAGCCCAAGCACAAGCAGGCCGAGTTCTTCACGGCGACCGGGCGCGCCCCCGACGGCACCGGCGCCGGCGACCCCGGTGTGCGGGTGGAGACGACCTCCGACACACAGGGCGGCTTCAGCAACATCAGTTCCATCGAGGACGGCGACTACTGGAGCCACGACCCGGTCAACCTGTCGGCGATCGAGCGCCTGACCTTCCGCGCGGCCTCGGGCTCGACCGGAGGCACGATCGAGATCCGGGCGGGCGCCGTGGGTGGTCCGCTGGTCGGCACGGCCACGGTGACCGGTACCGGCGGCTGGCAGACCTACCAGAACTTCTCTGTCACGCTGACCAACCCGCCCACGACGAGCGGGCCGCTGTACTTCGTCGTCCGCAAGCCGACGGGCAGCACCGGCAACGGCGCGCTGATCAACGTCAACTGGACCGACTTCATCAGCAGGAGCGTCAACGGCGTCACCCTGAGCGCCAACCCCGCCGGCCTGTCCTTCGGGTCGCGCAACACCGGCACGACCAGCCCGCCCCAGGCGGTCACCGTCACCAACACCGGCAGCGCCGCGGCGACCCTGAGCGGCGTCACCGTCACCGGTGACTACGCGCGGACCAGCACCTGCGGCGCCACCCTGGCCGCCGGCGCGTCCTGCACGGTCAACGTCACCTTCACCCCCACCGCGACGGGCACCCGAACGGGCACGCTCAACGTGGCGAGCAACGACGTGAACGGCCCGCTGTCGGTGGCACTGTCCGGCAGCGGCGTCACCTCGACCACCAACCTCGCCCTCGGCGCCGCGATGACCGCCAGCAGCTCCAACGGCGGCTACCCGCAGAGCAACGCCAACGACGACAACACCGCCACCTACTGGGAGTCTGCGAACAACGCCTTCCCGCAGTGGCTGCAGGCCGACCTGCGCTCCACGCAGAACATCGGCTCGATCACGCTGAAGCTGCCGCCGCCCGCGGCATGGGCGACCCGGACCCAGACCCTGTCGGTCCAGGGCAGCACCGACGGCACGACGTGGACCACACTCAAGCCGTCCGCCCCCTACACCTTCAACCCCGCGACGGGAAACTCCGTCACGATCCCGCTGACCACCACGGGCGCGCGGTACGTCCGGCTGAACATCACCGCCAACACCGGCTGGTCCGCGGCGCAGATCGCGGAGTTCCAGGTCTTCCCGGGCGGTGGTGACCAGCCGCCGACCGTGAACCTGACGGCATCCCCGGCCACCCTGTCGTTCGCCTCAAGGACTGTCGGCAGCACCAGCCCTGCGCAGGCCGTCACGGTCACCAACACCGGCACGGGGCCGGCGACGCTGGGCACGGTCACCAACACCGGTGACTTCGCGCAGACCAAGACCTGCGGCGCCTCGCTGGCCGCCGGCGCGTCCTGCACGGTCAACGTCACCTTCACCCCGACCGCGACGGGCACCCGCACGGGCACCCTGAGCGTCGCCAGCAATGACCCGAACAGCCCGCTGACCGTCGCTCTCAGCGGCATCGGCGCCGCCGTTCCGGTCAGCAACCTGGCGCAGGGCCGGCCGACCACCGAAACCAGCCACGCGCAGACATACGCGTCCGGTAACGCCGTGGACGGCAACGCCGACACCTACTGGGAGTCGGTCAACAACGCCTTTGCGCAGTCGATCACCGTCGACCTCGGCTCCTCGGTCAGCGTCGGTCGCATCGTCCTCAAGCTGCCCCCGGCCACCGCCTGGGCCACCCGCACCCAGACGCTCACCGTCCTCGGCAGCACAGACGGAACCACCTTCACCAACGTCGTCGGTTCGGCGGCGTACACCTTCAACCCGGCCACCGGGAACACGGCCACCATCACGTTCCCCGCCACCAGCAGGCGCTACCTGCGCCTGACCATCACCGCGAACACCGGCTGGCCCGCAGGGCAGGTCTCGGAGTTCGAGGTCTACGCCTCGTAAGTCGCCCGGACCTCCGGAGGGGACGCTGTCCGTCCCCTCCGGAGTCGACTGTTCCTTAGAGCTCAATTGGACCGCGCGTGTCGGCGGCGGTTGGAGTGGGAGCCGGTTGGAGCAGCTTGCGGGGTGCGGGAACCTCAGCTGCCAGGGTTGACTTGGGGGTTCGTGGCTTGAGCATGATGAGGTAACTGGAACTGCAACTGGAAACGATCACAGGGCGCCTCCCCGGAGGGAAACGCCCTGGTCAAGAGTGGAGCCGCCTTGGGGAATCGAACCCCAGACCTACGCATTACGAGTGCGTCGCTCTGGCCGACTGAGCTAAGGCGGCATGCCGACAAGCGGCACGCCCTACTGTACAGCCTCCGCCCCCTACTCCGCGCCCACGATCAACACCGAGTCCCCTCAGCCGGAACCGCCAAATCCACCAGGTAGGCGTCCACAGCCTTGTCCACACACGGAGACCCGGTCCCGTACGCCGTATGCCCGTCCCCGTCATACGACAGCAGCACCCCGGACTCCAACTGGGCAGCCAACCCCTCAGCCCACTCATAAGGCGTAGCCGGATCCCGGGTGGTCCCCACCACCAGAATCGGCGCCGCCCCGGCCGCCGTGATCCGCAAATCAGCCTCAGATGACCGGGCAGGCCAGTAAGCACAGGCCAAGCTGTCCCACATCACAAAAGCCCCGAACCGCGGCGCCACCTCAGCCGCCCCCCGAGCCGCGGCCTCATAGGCGGCCACATCAGTGGGAAAGGCGTGATCAAGGCAGTTGACCGCCTTGTTGGCCTCTGTCTGGTTGCTCCACGAGCCGTCCATCCGCCGTCCCAGCAGCACATCCGCCATCCGCAGCAGCTGGCTGCCATCTCCGGCGAAAGCGTCCCGAAGTGCCCCCCGGAGCACCTCCCAGGCGCCCTTGTCATACAGCGGGGTGATCACCCCGAAAGCGGCCCACGTGTCGTTGATCACCCGGGAGTCGGCCTGGTTCCGCAGCGGCAGCAGGTCAGATCGCTGCAACAGGCGGGAGATCTCGTCCAGCGCCCCCTCGACGTTCC
Source organism: Herbidospora mongoliensis (assembly GCF_001570545.1). Classification (GTDB taxonomy): domain Bacteria; phylum Actinomycetota; class Actinomycetes; order Streptosporangiales; family Streptosporangiaceae; genus Herbidospora; species Herbidospora mongoliensis. The sequence continues at coordinate 348,081 of NZ_BBXD01000013.1, forward strand.
GCGATGAGAACGGACAGTCCGCGACTGTGAAGCAGTCTTCGACGAAGGCTCGCATCGCGACCTCGAAGCCCTTGGCCTGCACCTCGTTCAGATCCAGTGCGGAAACCCGGGGATCGACCGCCCCGTCCAGGACAAGTGCTCGCACCCGATCGGGGAACAGCTGCGCATAAACCGCCCCGAGGTAGGTCCCGTAGGACTTCCCCAGGTACGTCAGCTTCGAGTCGCCGAGGGCCTCGCGCAAGACGTCCATGTCCCGGGCCGCGTCGGCGGTCCCCACGTGAGCGAGCAGCGAGCCGGCGTTCTTCTCACACCCGGCGGCGAACTCCTTGGCCCCGGCGACGATCGCCGCCTTCTCTTCCGGGGTGTCCGGCGTCATGTCCAGCGACAGGTAGGAATCGAGGTCAGGCTCGGACAGACACCGTATCGGGGTGGACTCCCCCACCCCTCGGGGGTCGAATCCAATCAGGTCGAACCGTTCGAGCAGCGTCTCAGAAACAGGAGAATCCTGGACGTATTCAATGCCCGACCCTCCAGGCCCACCAGGATTGATCAGCAGTGACCCGATCGGCTCCCCGGTGGCAGGCCGCTTGGCGACGGAGATCTTGATCTTCTGGCCGCCGGGCTGGTCGTAATCCAGCGGTACGGTCAGCGAAGCGCACTCCAGGCCCTCATGGCACGGCGTCCACGACAGCGCCTTATCTTGGGCGGACGACGAGGTGGGCGGTGCCGCCGGCGCCGAACACGCGGTCGCCACCAGGGCTAACGCCAGCAGCAGGCGCCTCACGACGATTCGTAGGTTTCTTCGTACGCCTTCCGCGGCCCGCACACACTCGCCTTGGAGCACGCGCACCGCCGCCCGCCGTCGTTGAGCCGCACGATCACCGAATCGGACGGCACGTTGTGCCCGACGACCACTCCGGCGCCCTCCGGGGTGTCCACGGCCAGCCCCACCCGGGGCGCCCCGGCGCGGAACTCCTGGTAGAGCGGGTGCTCGAACTTCAGGCAGCACATCAACCGCCCGCACGCCCCGGCGATCCGCAGCGGGTTGACGGGAAGATCCTGGTCTTTCGCCATACGTACAGAAACGGGTTCGAAGTCCTTCAAGAAGGTCGCGCAGCACAGATCGCGCCCGCACGGCCCGATCCCGCCCTGCAGCCGGGCCTCGTCGCGCGGCCCGATCTGGCGCAGTTCGACGCGGGCCCGCAGGTTGCGGGCGAGGTCGCGGACCAGCGCGCGGAAGTCGACCCGGTGAGGGGCGGAGAAGTAGACCGTGTAGACGTTGTCGGCGTCGATGAAATCGATTCCGACCACCTTCATCGGCAGCTCGTGGCGCTTGATCAGACGCTTGGACACGCTGCGGGCCTCGGCGCGGCGGCGCTTGTTGGACTCGTCGCGCGTGAGGTGTTCCTCACCGGCCAGGCCGCCGCAGACGGGCAGCCCCTCGACCTCGTCGGACACCCACTGGGGAGCCCAGATGGTCTCGGCGACCTCGAAACCGGCATCCGTCGGCACGAGGACCCTTTCGCCCACCTTTGGGGAGTGGCCACCCGGATCCAGGTAGTACAACCGCCCGTATCGGGTGAAACTCACGGCCATCATCATGCCCAAGGGAGCCAGGCCTCCTCGTATGGTTACGCCTCACGCCACCCTACGCGCCCTCCTTACCAGGCAACCACTCCGTCCATGACCCGGCCGGGAATGTCCAACACCTTTCTGTACGCATTCTCGGACACCACCCCGATCTCCAGCTGGCTCTGGACGAGCATCCGGGTGTCTCCCGCGGCCAGGTCGAGCAGCCGGAGCCAGGGGCGGCCCTGGTAGAGAATCCCGGCAGGCGCGCCGCTACTCGCGTCGAACGCCATGATCGCGGCCTGGGCATTGTCCAGATCAGCCGTGCCGGTGCCCACTCCAGCGATCAGCCGGGTGCCGTCGGCGGACATCCGCACCCCGTAGACCTCGCCCTTCGTCCCGCCGAGGGTGGCCGCCAGCTCCACCTGCCGGGGCGCGGCACCGGGCTGGGCGGCGTCGATCACGTACACCTCGGAGGCGTCGGGACAGTCGAGCGTCCACGTCTGTCCGGGCAGGATCTGGCGGTCCGCCACCGGCGCGTAGAAGCGGCAGGAACTGATACTCGCCAGCGTGCCGTCTCCGGCCTGCGACGGGACGAGATCAGCTGGTGCGACATTCACCGCACCCGAGCTCGTGGTGGCAATGGGCCCACCCGGTCCTGTCAGGGGCGGGGCGATCGTCGCCATATTTCCTGACACCGCCGAAGACGGGACGACAGTAGGTGGCGGTATGACCACGACATCACCGGACGGACTGCCCGGTGAGAGCTCGACAGCCGGCTCCGAGATGTGCACCGTGACGTCCCCCATCGACAGGGGCATGTACGCGATCTTCGACCCGTCCTCATTCGCGGAGATCGACGTGAACCCCGCCGAAGGTCCGACCGACAGCGTCTGGGCAGCCCCCGACTCGGCGTCGGCGACCACGATGGTGCCGTTGCCGCCGGCCGCGCACGGGACCGCCCCGAAGACCACTTTCGTCCCGTCGCCGCTCACGGTGAAAGCGCTGAACCTGTTGCCGCTCGGCGGCCGAACCGGCAGCTCGGTGAGCGGTCCGGCCCGCCCGTCATTGTCCAAAGCGAATTGGACAATCTTGCCGGAGCAGGATCCGGCCCCGCTCATGGTGGCGTAGAAGGTCTGATTGTCCGGCGCGGCCTGGACCTGGTTGTACAACCATCCGCCGGTCGCATCGAGCCGGTCGACGGCGGCGCCGTCGGTGACACTGCGGATGTTCACCGCCACCTGGTCCCGCGCCTCGACGAAGAACCGGGGCGCCATATTCGTCGCCACCGTCTGGTCCAGCGCCCCCCGCGTCATGACCACGCTCCCGGCGATCGCCAGCCCGACCGCCAGGGCCGCCGCCACCGGCACCAGAAACCCCCTCTGAGCCCTCTCCAGGCGAAGCTCGGGCACGTCGGAGATCGTCTCGCCGGCGGCGGTCGTCGCGTCCTTCAGGCGGGAAATGACGTCGTTCATGCGTTCTCTCCAAGGATGCGCCCCAGCGCGTCCAGCGCCCGGGAGGTCGTGGATTTGACGGTCCCCCTGCTGACCCCCATCGCCTGGGCGGTCTCCTCCTCCGACAGCTCGGCGTAATACCGCAGCACGAGCGCCTCCCGCTGCCGCTGCGGCAGCCGGTGCAGGCCGTCCAGGACCTCCCGGCGTTCCGCGCCGAGTAACGCGGCCGACTCGGCCGACCAGACGGGTGGGTCGTAGGCCCCCGCGAACCACGACGGCAGCCGTCTTCGCCGCAGCACGCTGCGCGCGTTGTTCAACACCGAGCTACGCAGATAGGGCAGCGCGGCCGCCGGATCACGAAGCAGCCGCCACCGGCGATGTAGCCCGAGAAACGCATCCTGGACGGCGTCCTCCGCGCTCTCCCGGTCGCCGACCATCATCAGGGCGAGCCTGGTCAGCCCGAGCGCATGCTCCTCATAGAGCCGGCTGATCGCTTCATCTCGATCACCGGAGGAGAGGGCGATGTCCACCGTTTCGGCCTGCATGCTTCAGAGACGTACAGAACACCCCGAGGTTGCTCGCCTCCGGCCACGAATGTCCAGAGCAGGCCCGGGGTGCCGATTCGGATGTGACCATCGGGCTGATGGCTGCGTCTGTAGTGGGGTGAAGACGACATCCCTTCGCGGGACTCCATCGGCAGCCGCATCGAGCAGCTCTATCCGCCTACGTCACCCGGCAGGCCCGCGTCAGCGACCTCCGCGCCCTGATCGACGACTCCCAGGTCAGCCGTTGGGCTTCCACAGGGTCAGCGTCAACGCCTCGACGGCGATCTGCGGGTTCACGTTGGCCGCCAGTCGCTCGCGGCAGCGCATGATCGCGGCGGTGCGCTTCAGAGTGTCCTCGGGCCGCGATGCCTTCGCGGCGGCCTCGAGTTCCGCTCGCCGGTCGCCGTTGGCCAGTTCGACCTGTGACCCGAACTGCACCGCCAGCACGTCGCGGTAGAACGCCATCAGGTCGAGCAGCGCCGTGTCGAGCGACTCGCGCTTGATCCTGGTCGCCCGCGACTTCTGCGCCGTCTCCAGTTCCTTCAGCGCGCCCGCGCCACCCCTGACCAGGCCTCGGTTGAGGCCCTTCCCGGTCGAGCCCTCGCCATAGATCGCCCGGAGCTGGGAGATCTCGCTCTCGTTGAGCTGAGTGGTGGCCGCTTCGGCGTCTTCGTCGGCGGTCTTCACCAGTTTCTCGGCCGCGGTGATGCACTCGCCGACGTTGGTCAGGCTCTTGGGGATCGTCAGTACGGCCTCGCGCCGCCCCCTCGCCGACTCGTCCAGCGCCAGCCGTCGAGCCCGCGCCAGATCCCCCTGAGAGGCCCGAGCCATCGACTCCGCCACCCCCGGCGGCACGTTGTCTCTCGTCACGAGAGCATGCGCGACGGCCTGGCTGGACGGCGTCACCAAGGTCACCACCCGGCAGCGCGACCGGATGGTGATGATCATGTCGTCGATGGCCGGCGCGCACAGCAGCCAGACCGTTCGGGGCGGGGGCTCCTCGATGGCCTTCAGCAGGGCGTTGGCCGCCTGCTCGGTCGCCCGGTCGGCGTCGTCGAACAGGACCACCCGCCAGCGACCCATCGTCGACCGCCCGGCGGCCCGGAGAATGAGCTCGCGGGTCTGCTTGACGCCGTACGAGAGCCCCTGAGGCCGCACCGACTCCAGGTCGGGATGCGACCCGACCATCACCTGGTGGCACGCGTCGCAGTGACCGCACCCCTGGTCACGGCAGAGCAGCGCGGCGGCGAAGGCCTTGGCGGCGTCGAAGCGGCCGGAACCGGGCGGGCCGGTGAAGAGCCACGCGTGGGTCATGCCCGCGCCACGGCCCCCGGCGAGCACCTCGGCGGCAGCGGCGGCGGCCCGGCGCAGGACCGTCGCGGCCTGCTCCTGGCCGACGAGGTCATCGAACACGTCCACCCGGAAAGGCTAGTCCCTGATCGCGGGCATCGTTCCGGTGTTGGCCTCGGTCTCCTGCGGCACCGGGTCGGGCAGCACCTCGCGGACCCGATCCTGGATCAACCGGGACACCTCAGACTGGGTGAGCGTGCCGTCGACGACGTAGTAGCGCTCGGGGTCGCGGGCGGCCAGCGCGCGGAACTCCTTGCGGACCCGCTCGTGGAAGTCGATCGGCTCCGACTCGATGCGGTCGGCCGGGTGGGCGTGCCGCCGCAGGCCCACCGACGGCGGGACGTCGACCAGCACGGTCAGATGGGGCACCAGCCCGCCGGTGGCCCACCCGTTGATCTGGGCGACCTCGTCGGCCCCGAGGACGCGCCCGGCGCCCTGGTAGGCCAGCGACGAGTCGACGTAGCGGTCACAGACGACCATCGACCCGCGGTCGAGCGCCGGCCGGATGACCTTCTCGACGTGCTCGGCCCGGTCGGCGGCGTAGAGCAGCGTCTCGGCGTGGGCCGACAGCCCCTGATGGGCGGAGTCGAGCAGGATGGCCCGCAGCCGCATGCCGACCTTGGTCGACCCGGGCTCCCGGGTCTGGACGACGTCGAACCCCTGGTCACGCAGCCAGATCGCGAGCAGCCGCGACTGGGTGGTCTTCCCGGACCCCTCACCGCCCTCGAAGGCGATGAACATGCCCGGGACCTCTTGCGGGGGCTCGGCCCCGAACGGCTCGCCGCGCAACGCCGCCACCAGGTCGACCCGGAGCGGCACCTCAGGACGGTCGTCGAGCCGCCGCAGCGAGACGACGCCGATCGCCACGGCCAGCACGGCCCCGGCGAGCAGCACCAGGTTTGCCCCGTCGAACCGGTAGGTCAGCACGTTGATCGTCAGGTCGTGGACGCCGAAGAACCCGCCCACCAGCGCCGCCACCGCGACCACGCCCAGGAACACGACCCGGGTGACGGAGTGGAGGAAGTCGACCGGCGGCTTGCCCTCGGCCTCGGCCTCGATCATGGTGAAGCCGATGATCCAGGCGATCCCGGCGAACACCCCGGCGACGAGGGTCAGCACGACCAGGATCACCAGGTTGTGGATCAGCCCGGCGGCGGCCAGCGTGAACCCGGTCAGGATGATCGAGAGCCCGAAGAACCTGGTGCGGGAAAGCTCCTTGAGCCACCGCAGCCCGAAGTAGGCCCCCACGGCCGCGCCGACGAACACGGCGCAGAACAGCGAGGCGTATCCGGCGTCGCCGGCGCCGAGAACCGCGACATAGGCGCGTCCGACCGCCACCACGACGGAGACCGCCGCGAACACGCCGATCATGCCGATGTAGAACCGCTTGACGGCCTTGTTGGCGGTGGCGAGCCGCCATCCGTCGGCGAGCTGGGCGAGGACCGACGGCTTGGGCGCGCCGCCCGCGTGACGCAGATCGAGGGTGAACACCAGCGCCGCGGTCGCGAGGTAGCTGATCCCGGTCACCACGATCATGATCTTCCCGGCTCCGACCTCGAACCCCGAGATGACCGCCGTCAGAACGTTGACCAGGCCCGCCATCAGGGCGAACAGGAAGGCGGCGAGGGGCGCCATGGCGTACCAGGCCAGCAGGCCCACCCGGTCGGCGTCGGCCCGCCGCTCGGCCGGGACCAGCCCGGAGACCGCGGCGTCACGACCCGCGTTCCACACCAGGGACGCGCACTCGATCAGGAACATCGCCAGGATGAGCCACTGGTAGCCGCCGATGACCAGCGCGAGCAGGACCACCACGAAGCGCACCGCGTCGGCCGCGGCCATGGCCAGCCGCCAGTCGACCTTGGAGACCAGCAGCCCGGCCAGCGGCCCCAGCAGCACGGCCGGGAGCAGCTTGGCGAGGAAGACCCCGCCGACGGCCAGGCTCTGCGCCGGATAGCCGTCCCCCTGGGTGATCGTCCCGGCCAGGGCGGTCAGCGTGATCAGGGCGAGCCAGTCACCCAGCCCGCCCACTGACATCGCGGTCCACAAACGGCGGAACGGAGCGATGGTCAGCACATGGGACGGCTTTCGGGCCCGACCGGGGGTGCTCATGGTTTTAGCGTATCCAGGTGCTCGCAGCGGGTGGGGGGTGGAACAGGCCGGTTTTGCCCCGGCTGCTCATCGCCTGAGGGTATTACGAACCTGGTATCGCCGCAGTACTCATGCGCGTTCCCTCCGACTTGGGCGGGAGCGCCAACCCATCGCCCGGTCGTCACGTCAGCTCGATCACGGTGATCTCGGGCGGCGCCCCGACCCGGACCGGCGGCCCCCAGAAACCGGCGCCTCTGGTGACGTAGATCTGCATGTCGTCGATCTTGCCGAGCCCCCGTACCACCGGCTGCTGGAGCGGCACGATCCGGTCGAACGGCACCATCTGGCCGCCGTGGGTGTGGCCGGAGAGCTGGAGATCGACTCCGGCCCTCGCCGCCTCCAGGCCGATCACCGGCTGGTGGGCCAGCAGGATCGTCGAGGCCTCCCGGGAGCGGCCGTGGAGGGCGAGTTCCAGGTCAGGGCCGTCGCGCAGGGTGTCGCCTGTGACGTCGTTGACACCGGCCAGCGTGATCTCACCGCCTGGGTGGGCGATCGTCACGCGCTCGTTGGCGAGGGTCCGGATGCCGTAACCGCCGAGGGTGTCGATCCACTCCTGCGGGCCGCCCGCGAGGTAGTACTCGTGGTTTCCGGTCACGAAGTAGGCCGGGCGCCGGATGTGCTGGAGCGGGGCGGCCAGGTGGCCGAGTTCGGCGACCGATCCGTCGACCAGGTCACCGACGATGGCGACGAGCTCGGCGTCGATCTTGTTGATCTGCTCGACGATGCGCTCGGTGTGGCCGATGTTCGTCAGCGGGCCGAGGTGGATGTCGCTGACCAGGGCGATGCGCAGGCTGCCGTTGAATTTCGGCAGGGTGATCCGCACCTTCTCGATCACCGGATCGCCCAGCGCCGACTCCATGCCGAACCCGACGATCGTGCTCGCGCCGACTCCGGCGACGACGGCGGCCGTGCGGTTGATGAACAGGCGCCGGTCGGGCCGTTTGGGCGGCTCGACGACGTCTTCGAGCTGGATCTCGATCCGCTTCGGCCCGAACGTCGACCCCACCGTCGCCGGGATGACCTTGGGCGGCGGCGCCACCTTGACCGGATCGCCCCTGAAGACGCGGCTGAGGATCAGCCGGGGAATCTCCAGCGCGAGGCACATCAGCGTCAGATAGAACATGACCGCGACCCAGATGAACCCCGGCCAGGCCAGCACGTGGACGATCCACGACGAGGACATGCGGCTGCCCACCAGCGCCACCAGCAGCAGCGCGAGCATCAGCACCAGAACACCGGTCAGGGCCCGCCGCACCCACCCCGGCCGGGTGGTCTGCCGGACCAGCCGCCGATAGAGGTAGAAGTGGACGGCGAAGACGACGCCGAACACAACGACGAAAAAACCCACGGTTACCCCCTGTCGACCGCGCTCATGCTACGAGTAAAAACCTCGTGCGGCGCGACCGGGGAGGCCGCCTGTGGACAACCTGACGCCTGTGGACAACTCAGCCTGCGCGGCGGACCGCGCAGGCTGACAAGCTGTAAAACGGTTACTTCGCCTTCGTGTTCGCCCGAGCCGTCGGCTTCGCCGTGGTCGACTTCGCCGCGGCGGTTTTGGCCTTCGCGGCGGTGGCGGTGGTCTTCTTCGCCGGAGCCTTCTTGGCGGGCGCCTTCTTGACCGGGGCCTTCTCCCGCCGCTCGGCGAGCAGCTCGGCCGCGCGCTCGATGGTGATCTCCTCGACCGTGTCGCCCTTGCGCAGCGACGCGTTCGACTCGCCATCGGTCACGTAGGGCCCGAAGCGGCCCTCCTTCACCACGACCGGCTTCTTGGACACGGGGTCGTCGCCCAGCTCACGCAGCGGCGCGGCGGCGGCCCTGCGGCCCCGCTGCTTCGGCTGCGCGAAGACTTCCCCGGCCTGCTCGACCGTGATCGTGAGCAGTTCCTCCTCGGTCGTCAGCGACCGGGAGTCGGTGCCCTTCTTGATGTAGGGGCCGAACTTGCCGTTGTGCGCGACGACCTCCTCGCCGTCGATCACCCCGACCACGCGGGGGATCGTCAGCAGCCGCAACCCGTCGTCGAGGGTGATCTCCTCGGGGTCCATCGTCTTGAACAGCGAGCTGATGCGCGGCTTCGGCTGATCGGCCTTCTTCGTCCGCTTCTTCGGGGCGTCGGCGGCCGGCGGCTCCTCCGGGAAGACCTCGGTCACATAGTGGCCGTAAGGCCCGTTGCGTACCCAGATCGTGTGCCCGGTCGACGGGTCGAGGCCCAGCTCACGGGCGCTGGACGGCTGGGCGAACATCTCTTCGGCCTTCTCGGCCGTCAGCTCGTCGGGCGTGACGTCGCTGGGCACGTTGACCTTCGAACCTTCGCGGTCGAGGTAGGTGCCGTAGCGGCCGACGCGGATGACGATGTCGGTTCCCTTGATCGGGAACGAGCTGATCTCCTTGGCGTCGATGTTGCCCAGGTCGCTGACCAGGTCCTTCAGGCCCTCTTCGCCGTCGCCGCCGTCGCCGAAGTAGAAGCGCCGCAGCTCCGGCACCCGCTCCGCGCGGTCGTTGGCGATGTCGTCGAGGACCTTCTCCATCTCGGCCGTGAAGTCGTAGTCGACCAGGTTGCCGAAGTGCTGCTCCAGCAGGTTGACCACGGCGAACGCCAGGAACGACGGCACCAGCGCGGTGCCCTTCTTGAACACGTAGCCGCGTTCCAAAATCGTCCCGATGATCGACGCGTAGGTCGACGGTCGCCCGATCTCGCGGTCTTCCAGCTCCTTGACCAGCGACGCCTCGGTGTAGCGGGCGGGCGACTTGGTCGCGTGCCCCGCCGGGGCGAGCTCGAGAAGGTTGACCGCCTGGCCCTCGGCGAGGTTGGGCAGCCGCTTCTCGGAGTCGTCGCGGTCGGTCGTCGGGTCGTCGGCGCCTTCGACGTAGGCCTTCAGGAAGCCGTAGAAGGTGATCGTCCGGCCGGTGGCGCTGAACTCGGCCTGCTCGCGGTCGGCCAGCACCTTGACCGAGACCGACTCGCCCTCGGCGTCTTTCATCTGGGAGGCGACGGTCCGCTGCCAGATGAGCTCGTAGAGGCGGAACATGTCACCGGACAGCCCGGTCTCGCCCGGAGTGCGGAACTCCTCACCCGACGGGCGGATCGCCTCGTGGGCCTCCTGAGCGTTCTTGACCTTGCTCGTGTAGGCCCTCGGCTTGTCGGGCACGTAGGCCGCGCCGTAGAGCTTGATCGCCTGGCTGCGCGCCGCGGCCACGGCCGTCCCCGACAGCGTGATGCTGTCGGTACGCATGTAGGTGATGAACCCGTTCTCGTAGAGCTTCTGGGCCACCTGCATGGTGAACTTCGCCGAATACCCCAGCTTGCGGCTCGCCTCCTGCTGGAGGGTCGTCGTCCGGAACGGCGCATAGGGCTTTCTCGTGTACGGCCTGCGCTCGACCGACCGTACGGAATAAGAAGCCCCATCGAGCCGACCGGCCAGCGCGGTAGCCGCCGCCTGGTCGAGGTGAAGCACATCCTGCCTGGTCAGAAGGCCATCAGAGCCGAAGTCTCGGCCCTGGGCGACCCGCTTGCCCGCGACGGACAGCAAAGTCGCGCCGAACCGGCTGGGATCGTCACTGTCCAGCCCGGTGTCGAAAGCGGCTGAAAGATCCCAGTAGGAGGCACTCGTGAACGCGATGCGCTCCCGCTCCCGCTCGACCACCAGACGCGTCGCGACCGACTGGACGCGACCGGCCGACAGCCCCTGCTTGACCTTCTTCCAGAGAACCGGGCTGACCTCGAAACCGTAGAGACGGTCGAGGATGCGCCGGGTCTCCTGCGCGTCGACGAGACGCAGGTTGAGGTCTCGCGGATTGGCGACGGCGTCGCGGATCGCCTGCGGGGTGATCTCGTGGAACACCATGCGGTGGACGGGCACCTTCGGCTTCAGAACCTCGCGCAGGTGCCACGCGATGGCCTCGCCCTCGCGGTCCTCGTCCGTCGCGAGATAGAGTTCGTCGGCCTCTTTCAGAAGCTGCTTCAGCTTCGAGACCTGCGACTTCTTGTCGCTGTTGACGATGTAGAGCGGCTCGAAATCGTCGTCGACGTTCACGCCGAGCTTGGCCCAGGCCTGGCTCGCGTACTCCTCCGGGATGGTGTCACCCTTCCCCGGGAGGTCGCGGATGTGGCCGATGCTGGACTCGACGACGTAACCGCGCCCGAGGTACCCGGCGATCGTCTTCGCCTTAGCGGGCGACTCGACGATCACCAGGCGGGTTCCGCCGGCGTTGCCGTTGTTCGCTGGCACGCTGCTACCTACCTCGCTGTTCGCTGCTTATCCCCGTCGGTGTGGGCCTTTTCACGGTAACCCGTCACGAGCGGCCCTCCCCCTCGGGCTACCCGGGTGGGCCCCGGTCTGTAACCACCTGGACCCGTTATCCCACGAGGACGCACAATAGAGCCCATCGGACTCCACCGTCCCCAACGGGAGACTAATCGCTGTGCTCGACTACTCCTACATGGAGCTGTTCCTTCCACGCGGAACATCGCGTGAAGCGGCCCGTCGACTTCTGACAGAGCATGCCGAGTACGGCCACTGGGAACTCGATCGCCTGCGTCTCTATTCCGACGGCAGCCGGAGGGTCTGGCTGCGACGGAAGATCATACGCGTCGTCAGCACTCTGTAAACATGGCTTTGCCCGCCCCGGGCCGCGCCCCCGAGACGGGCAAAGCTTTCCCGCCTCCCCCAGCGGGAACCGCCCGGCCGGGGGAGACACCTGTTCGCACGCCGCCTGACGGCGGCGGCACGTTTTACTTACTTACGGCGACCGAACCGCAGGCGGCGGGCGCCGGCGAAGAAGGTCGCGGAGGCGGCGAACATGGCGCCCAGCAGCAGGGCGGCCAGCGAGCCGGAGTTCATGCCCGTGATCGAGTCGGGCTGAGCGGCGCTCATCAGGCCGAGACCGCCGACCGGCAGGGCCGAGGTGGCCGAACCGAGCGAACCCGCGACCGGCAGCGCCTGAGCGGCGCCGGTGACCGGAGCCAGCGGGCTGGCCTGCGCGTTCTTGCTGGGAACCTTGCCCTTGGACGCGGCCGGGACGGCCGGCGCACCGGGCAGGCCCGGCAGCGCCGGGAGGCCCAGCATGCCGGGCAGGTCGCCGACGAGCGGCAGACCGGCGGCGCTCATCTTGGTCAGCTGACGGGCCGAGCTCGAAGCGGGCAGGGCGGGCAGCGGACCGGAGTTCTCGGCCGCGTCGATCTTGCCCCAGCTCTTGGTGAGGTTGTCGTAACCGTCACCGGTGGTGTGGTTGACCGAACGGCCGACCTTGCTGCCTCCGAGGCACCCGGCCGCGGCGTCGCCCAGCCCGGCGACCGCGTTGCCGCACGCGTTGATCGGGGCCGTGATCGGCGCGATGACCTGGTTTCCGGCGAGCACGCCGGACTTGCCGTCGGTCTTGTTGCCACCGCCACCGGGCCCGCCGTCGGCGGAGACGTCACCGGTGCAGTGGGCCTCGGCCCCGCCCGCCGCAGCGACGGCGTTGCCGCACGCGTTGATCGGGGCCGTGATCGGCGCGATGACCTGGTTGCCCGCGACGACCCCGGACCGGCCGGAGGTGGTGTTGCCACCGGCCCCCTTGCCGCCGTTCTTGACCGAGGCGCCGCCCTTGCAGCCGGCGAACGCCTCGCCGAACAGGGCGACCGCGTTGCCGCAGATGTTGATCGGCGCGGTGATCGGCGCGATGACCTGGTTGCCCGCGACGACCCCCGAACGGCCGTCAGTGGAGTTGCCGCCGGCACCGGTGCCCGGCGTGGTGTTGACCGACTCGGAACCGCCCTTGCATCCTGCCAGCGCGCCCCCGATGGCGTTGCCGCAGACGTTGACGGGCAGGTTGACCGGGGCGATCACCTGGTTGCCGCTGCCGGCGCCGAACCGGCCGTCGGTGTCGTTGCCGGTCGAGCCCGGCTTGCCGGGACCGTGCTGGTATTTCGGACCGGGGTCGCCGTTGGTCGTGGACGAGCCGCCCTTGCAGCCGGAGAACGCGTCGCCGAAGACCGCGACCGTGACGCCGCAGACGTTGATCGGCGCGCTGACCGGTGCGATGACCTGGTTGCCGCCGAGGGCGGCGGAGCGCCCGGAGGTGGTGTTGCCGCCGGGGCCGACGCCGGTGTTCTTGACCGTCGAGCCGCCCTTGCAGCCCGCGACCGCGTCGCCGAAGATGGCCACCGCGTTGCCGCAGGCGTTGACGGGGGCGCTGATGGGCGCCGTGACCTGGTTGCCGCCGAGCAGGCTGTTGGCGCCGCTCGTGGTGTTCTTGCCGGCGCCGCCCTGACCGGACGTCTTGACCTCCGAGCCGCCCTTGCACCCGGCGTCGGAGTTGCCGAACAGCGAGATCGCGTTGCCGCAGGCGTTGATCGGCGCGCTGACCGGCGCGTTCACCTGGTTGCCGCCCAGAACACTGCTCTTGCCGGAGGTGCTGCCCTGGATGCCCTTGCCGCCGGTCTCGCTGTTGTCGACGGACGCGCCGCCCTTCGACGTGGCGGTCGAACCGCCCGCGACTCCGACGGCGTTGCCGCTCAGGTCGATCGGAAGGGAAATCGGCAGGTTGACCTGGTTACCGCCACCGACCGAGCTCTGCCCGTCGGTGTCGGCGACAGCGGTGCCCGTGCCGAGGGCCATGACGCCGACCGCGAGAAGTGCCGCGGGGGCAGTGCCCTTCGTCCACGTTCGCATGATGAAGCTCCATTTTTTCTGGGGGTACCTGACAACTCGTGACTGAAGGACTCCAGGCCGAAGGCACAGCGGTGCCATGGAGCGTCACGAGGATGGGGAAATCGCGCGACTGACGCGCTGAGAGAAGAGATGCCTGCCCGGCAGGGGACGCCAGGACTCAGGCGAGACCGATCACCGGATCGCAGGATCAGTCAGGGGAGAAAGACGGGTCGTCCGCCGCTGTGCGGACGACCGGGGGAAGCACGGCCGCCAGGGGAACAGGCAGAGCCGCGGGACGCGGTCCGGCGAAGGATCGCGTGACATCCCCGAAAGAGATGGAACCGCCGCCGTTGGGGGGAACAAGACCGTTGCCCTGAGAATGCTCGGCGGAGGCGGGAGGAGGCGCGACCGGGGCGGACGAGCTGGTCAGCCCGTCGACATTGCGCCCGGCCATGGCCTGCGCGTCGCCCGCCGTGGGGAACCCGTCGGCGATCTGCACCGACCCGGCGACGACAGGTGAGGGGGCGGGGCCGGTGGAGGCATGCGCCTCACCGGCGAACCCGAAGACCACTCCGAGCACCCAGCCGACGGCGATCAGACCACCGACGGCCAACAGGCGACTCAGCCAGGAAACGGCCGCGAACCGCGCCATCCGAGCTTCCCGGCTCCCGGCCGGGACGGCCGCGCCCTCACGCCGGTCAACGACGGGCGCGAACGCCCCTCGCTGAACACGCGGCATGCGGAACACGCGACCTCCCAGGTGCCGTCGAGCCGCCCAGTGCGGATCAACCCCTCAACGCTGGGTAACTTTACAGCCACGCCAAGTGATCGCAACCCGATACTCAGCAGTAGTCCAGGAACCGATCAAGCACCCGCACCCCAAACTGGAGCGAATCGACCGGCACCCTCTCGTCCACGCCATGGAACATCCCAGAGAAGTCCAGGTCAGCGGGGAGCTTGAGGGGCGCGAACCCGAATCCGCGAATTCCCAGGCGATTGAACGCCTTGAGGTCCGTACCGCCCGAGAGCATGTAGGGAACGGCCTTCGCGCCCGGATCCTCCTGTTCGAGCGCGTCCGCCATGGCCTTGACCAGGCGACCGTCGAACGAGGTCTCGACCGCGATGTCGTGATAGTCGAACTCGCGGGTGACGTTGGGCCCGAGGAGCTCGTCGATCTTCTCGAAGAACTCCTCCTCCAGACCGGGGAGGAACCGTCCGTCGACCCGGGCGGTGGCGGTCTGGGGAATGACGTTGGCCTTGTAGCCCGACTCCAGCATCGTGGGGTTGGTGGTGTTGCGAAGGGTGGCCCCGACCATCCGCGCGAGCGGCCCGAGCTTGGCGACGGCCGCCTCGGCGGTCTCCGCCTCGATCTCGATGTCGAAGGCCTCCTTGAAGAAGGACCTGACCGTCGGGGTGATGTGGATAGGCCACTCGTAGCGCCCCAGCCTCGCCAGGGCCTCGGAGAGCTCGGTGATGGCGTTCTCGCTGTTGAGCATCGACCCGTGGCCGGCCCTGCCGGTGGCGGTCAGCTTCATCCAGGCGATGCCCTTTTCGGCGGCCTCGATGAGGTAGAGACGCTTGTTCTCCGCGACGGTGACGCTGAACCCGCCGACTTCACCGATGGCCTCGGTGGCGCCGTCGAAGAGGTTGGGATGCTTGTCGACGAGCCACTGGGCGCCGTAGCTGCCGCCCGCCTCCTCGTCGGCGGTGAAGACGAGCAGGATGTCTCGTTTGGGCCGACGGCCTTCCCTGAGCCGCTGACGGATGGTGGCCAGGATCATGGCGTCCATGTCCTTCATGTCCACCGCACCCCGCCCCCAGACGCAGCCGTCGGCGATCTCGCCCGACAGGGGATGGTGACGCCAGTCTTCGGCGCGGAAGGGCACGACGTCGAGGTGACCGTGCAGGATCAACCCTTCACGAGAGGGGTCGGTCCCTTCGATCCTGGCTATGACATTCGCCCGCTTCTGGTCGCTTTCCAGGATCGTGGCCTGGACACCGACCTCCCCGAGCTTCTCCGCCACGTACTCCGCCGCCTCGCGTTCACCGGGACCGCGGTTGTCGCCCGCGTTCGTGGTGTCGATGCGGATGAGTTCCTGGCACAGGGTGACGACGTCGTTCTCGCCGGTGACGGCGGTCATGGCGTTCCTCCAGAGGGTGGTTCGGCTTGCGGCTCCCATCCTGCCGCTTGGATCTCGGGATGAACCACGGGGCGGGGAGTGCTAACCTTTAACAGCACCGACGCGGGATGATGTTCCGCGTGGGGAACCCGGTCCGGGTGGCGGAATAGGCAGACGCGCTAGCTTGAGGTGCTAGTGCCCAGTGATGGGCATGGGGGTTCAAGTCCCCCCTCGGACACGTACCGACAGACTATGAAGTCCTGGTTGCTCACTGCAGCAACCAGGACTTCGTTTTGTCCAAGGTTATCCGTGTCTGAGCTGGGTTCGAGGACGGCCTTGCGGCTCCGCTCTTCGAGCATCCAGCCAGCGATCAGCGTGCCTCAGCGGCTGCTTCCAGGCCTCTGCCAGAGATCCGCCGCCGCTCGCCATCCGCCCAGACAGGCGACTCACCCGCCATTGGTCAGCCGTCCTCACCATCGGCCGCGGCCGGTGACGTGCTCTGCGGACAATTCCATTCGCACGCGTAAAGGTGCGGGGCCCCGGGGTCACCGGACCCCCGCAGGGAATCGGCGTTATTGCAGAACGAAGCGGGGTGGAGTGTGAGACGGGTCGAAGATGAATGTGGTGGACACGATGAATTCCTTCTTCGGATCCTCCTTTTCGTCACCCTCGGCGGCGGGCAGTGATGTTCCCTTTTTCAGGTTCGTGCACGTGAAGGTAGCCGTCACGGTCATTTTCGCGCCACCGACCTTCTCGACCTTGCTGTAGTCGTAGGTCCAGATGGCGTCGCCTAACTTGCCGAGTTCGTGTTTCGCCTCGGCCTTTTCCGGCTTGGGGGTGCCGCGGTCGTAGGTGACCTCCACCTTGGAGATCTTGCATCCCGCCCTTGTGCCGATGTCAGAGGGGCTGAAGTAGATCGTCAGTACCTTGTCCTTCTGGCTGACGGTGGCGTTGAACAGCGAGCTGAGGCCGTAGATGAGGCATAGGCCGTCGTTCTTCGGCTGCTCTTTCGGCGCTTCCTTCTTGGGCTGCTCCTCGAAAGTGGCCAGTCGCTCCAGCGCGAGTTCGCAGCGTTGTTCCGGAATTACGTCCGCGTGCGCGGGAACGGCGGTCATGACGAGAAGACCGAGTAGCGGTAGAAGGAATAGGCGTATCCGCATGGGCATGCGTCCTTTCTCCGTGGTGCTGGAGATACTGAGAATGTTTCGCCCCAGCGCGCCTGGCGGATTGCTCCATTCCTCACATCTTTTGGCGACCGCATCCGGCCGTCACCGGTGCGGGTTCACCGTGTCCACGGCCGGAGTCACCACCGGAGAGCCCTCGGCCGGATGCGCGCGTGTCCGGCGAGTCGCAGCACCGGCCCGGACATCAGGTAGGCGCCCACCACGAGGCCGTACGCGAGATACATCCACTGGCCCGCGGTCAGCAGCTTGAACCCCGTGACGAACGGATGCCACAGCGCGCTGAACTCCGGCGTGTAGAAGCAGATCGGAGCCTCGTAGTGGCCGGCCCCGTCGGGCCAGCACACCTTGGGTACGTCGACGTCGCCGAACACCGCCCCGTTGAGCCCGACCCAGACCGACAGCCCGAGCGCCCCGACGGTGACGACGTCGGCCAGGGGCGAGGCATCCCGCCGGTAGCAGCGGACGGCCAGCGCGAACGCCGCGGGCACCGCCGCGAACAGCAGGTAACGCGGCCCCCAGAACGACGAGCCGCTCCACGACCAGTACATCGCGTAGACCAGCAGCAGGCCGATCACGAACGCCAGCCACAGGTCGTAGAGCTGCCGTCCGGGGCCCAGGTCGCGCAGGGATCGCCGGACCGGCAGGAAGAGGCCGGGGGCGAAGAAGAGCAGGCCCTTGCCGAAGGAGAAGATCAGCGACAGCAGGCCGAAGAAGATCGGATAGCTGAAGCCCGGCAGGCCCGAGTACGGCATGATCGTTTGGCGGCCCTGGTTGCCGTCCTCGTAGCCGGTCAGGAACGGGCTGCCCCGCCGCAGCCACGCCTCCGCCAGCACCAGCGTGACCGCCGCGCAGCCCGCCAGCGCCCAGCGCAGTCTCCGGACGTCCCAGATCCTTCTGGCGATCATCAAAGCCATGGCGGGCAGGGTGGCGGGGGTGCCGGCGACCCCGACGGCCACCGTGAGCCACCCCGGCCACGCCCTGCCGCCGACGAGTGCGACGGTCCCGACGAGCACGAGGATCGCGGTGAAGACCTCTCCGTTGTACGCCAGCTGGTGGTGGGCGAACATCGAGGCGAAGACCAGCAGCATGACGAACCGGCGTACGAGCGGCCTCGGCAGCCGGTCTCGCAGTGCGTACCAGACGAACGCCACGCCTCCCGTGAGCAGCAGGGTGTTGTAGCGCAACGTCCACCACTCCGGCGACCCGACGATCTTCCCGATCAGCCAGAGCGGGGCCGAGATCAGCGGCCCGATCAGCGAGTACTTGTCGTCGGGCACCGTCCCCCGGGTCAGCAGGTCGGTCAACTGGAAGTAGCGGATCGAGCCGTCACCCCAGTTCAGCCGGGGAAGCAGAAAGAGCATGCCAAGGAGGCCCGCGACGATCAGGCCTGTCTCGACCCTGGCGGTCAGGCGGTCGTCGTTCTCGGCGGGCGCGTGGACTTGTGGACGCTCTTCAACACTGATCCTCACGCTCAACGACCATGACCGGTGCCGCCCCAAGAGAGGGCCAAAGACACGGCATCAGCTCTCTGGCAGGAGTGTGCCGAGGGGGCCCAGGTCGAGGTTGAGGTCGGAGGGCGACAGACCGAAACGTTCGCAGACCTCGGTCATGGCCTCCTCCAGCTTCATCAGGGTCAGCCCGAGTGTCTCGATCTGGTCGTCCGTCAGGTCGCTCTGTTCCATCCGCCGCAGGGCCTGACGTTCCACCAGCTGCCGGACCAGTTCCACCAGCGTCAGCACCAGGCGAGACAGATCGCGTTCCATGGCCTCCGGGTCGGACTGGATCCGCATCCGGGTCGTCCGGACCGGTTCTGTCACGGCTCCCCCAGGTTCTCTCGTACGGACATGATCAACACGCGCAGTGAGATCCGGACCAGGTCGATGTCCGCGATGGACAGGACCAGGTCACCGCTCACCACCACGCCCCCCGCCAGCAGCCGGTCCAGCAGGTCGACCAGGGCCACCCGTTCGGACGGCAGCCGCCCCTGCTCGGCGAGGGCCGCTCCGCGTGGATTCTCAACCGTCACCGCGAACCTCCAAATCGGTGAAGGAGTAGGGCGCCCAGGGACCCGTGAGTTCCACGTCGACGCCCTCGCCCCGCAGTTCCTCGACCACGCGGGTGAACTCCTCACGACGGTCGCGCTCGACCAGGTAGGCGCCGTTGAGGATCATCGGCTCCTTGCGGCCCGACAGCTCGGGATCCTGGGCGCGATGCCGATGGCTCGCGACGGCGACCGACGACAGGGTGTCGTGCAGTTGTTCGGCGCGGGCGGCGGCCGAGCGCCAGGCCTCCTCGCGGCTGCGCAGCCCGGCCTGGCGCTTCTTGAGGTACGCCGTTCCCGGGCCGCCCGCCGATGGGGCCGCCGCGCCGGAATCCGCCGCCGCCAGATCGATGTAGGCCTTCACGCCCCACTCCCGCCGCCCGGCGATCTGGGCGAGCACGTCCAGGAAATCGTCGTGCCGCTCGCGGAGAAGCTTCCTGACCGACTCGTCGCCCCGGTAGACGGTCACCAGCCGGACCGGCGCGGTGGGCCGCTCCTCCGCCACCTCCTCCACGACGTTGTGGTGGGCCCCGGCGGTCTCCCCTAGCCACTCGAGGTTCTCCATCGAGCGCCGCAGCGGCTCGGCGCCGAACTCGTCCAGCGGGACGGTGCTCACATAGGCGACCAATCCCGCACACGGGATGGTCCGCACCGCGGTCCCGGCGACGCCCACCAAACCCTCCGGAGAAGCGGACGAGGTCTCGCCGGTGACCGCGTACAGGTACGTTCCGGTGTCACTCATGACCGTCTCCGATCGACCGGTTCTCCTCCAGGGCGTTCAAGCGGGCGCGGAGGCGGCGGTTCTCTTCCTGGAGGGCCTTGCTGTCGCCCGTCAGCCACGGGTCGTGTTCCCACCAGTCGATGCCCATCTCCTTGGCCGTGTCGACCGAGGCGATCACCAGGCGGAGTTTGATCGTGAGCAGTTCGATGTCGAGCAGGTTGACCTTGATGTCGCCGGCGATCACCACGCCCCTGTCGAGCACCCGCTCCAGGATGTCGCCGAGGTTGGCGGGCTCCCGGCGTGGCTGGGCCGGTGAGGACCCTGGGCGTACGGCCGGTGCGTATCGTGAGCCGTCCGTCATGTCGCTACCCCCCGCTGCCTCTCCGGTACCTCGCCTTTCTCCGGTACGACAGGAGGTTGCCCTCCCCATCGAGGTCGGCCTCGTAGAGCGCCAGGATGTCGCCCGACGACGGGATGCGGCGGTCCTCGACGACCTCGACGACCACCACCCAGCCGTCCTTCGCCGGTTCCACCAGCGTGACGCCCTCAGCGTCCTTCGAGGTCAGGCCGGAGATGTGCTTCACCCCTGCCTCGCCGGCGGTCACGGCCGTCAGGTCGCCCATGAGGTCACTCCTCTCCCGGCATCATCCGTTGCAGGACCTCGGTCATGGCCTCAGACGCCTCCTCCTCGGTGAGTTCGCCGGCCGCCTGGGCCGCCTCGATCTCCTCCAGTTCCCGTCTGGCCACCGTCGGGTCGGACATCTTGCGCTCGGCCTCGTCGCGGAGCAGTTCGCCCAGGCGGATCACTCCTCTGACCGGGGCGAGCGGCCAGGTGAACAGGCCCATCACTCGGCGTCCTGGTCTTGCGAGACGATGAAGTCGTAGGGCGCCATCGGGCCCATCAGGCGCAGTTCCACCTGGTCGGCCCACTTCCTGCCCAGGCTCTCGACGGCCTGCTCCAGTTCGTGCTGCCTGCTGTTCTCCACCAGTACGGCCAGGTGGACGGCGTCGAGCTCGTGGGACGGCGGGCGGACGGCGGCCATGACGCTGACGGGTTCGACCTCGTCCCACATCGCGGCGGTGTCGGCGTCTCGTTTGGCCTCGATCGACTGGTTGATGATCTCGCCCAGGCGGATGCGGTGGTCTCTGGAGGCGTCTTCGGGCAGGGCTCTGATGTCGTCGCGGAGCTGGGCCGCCTCCGGGTTCTCGGCCAGGATCTCGCCGAGCACCCTGTCCTCCACGAAGCGTCCCTTGATCACGTACTGGGCGCGGCCGTCCAGTTCGGAGAGGGCGGCGACGAATTCGTCGTGGAACGGGGCCAGGAACTCCTCGATCACGGCGTCGCGGTCGGCGAGCACGGCGCCGAAGCGGATCGGCAGCACGGGCACCTCGGCGGCGGTGGCGTTGAGGAGCTGTTCGTGGGCGCGCAGGTCCTGGGGCGTGCCCAGCGGACGGGTCATGCCGATGTCGCTGACCAGCGCGGCGATCTTGCCGTGCTTTATCGACAGGACCGGCGCGTCGGCCACGCCCTGGGCCTTCTCGTCGATCTCGATGTCCTCGGGTACGACTCCGTAGATGTAGGTCCCGGACTGGTCCATGTCAGCTCTCCTGCCTGCTCTGGCGGGGGACGGCGTGCTCGCGTCCGTCGGCGAAGTCGTTCAGCTTGTCGCCGGCGGCCTCCAGCGAGCTGCGGTCCTTGACCTGCTCGACCTGTTCGACCTGGGGCGGCTCCGGTGCGGCGCCGCCGCCCATCGCGCCCGCCACGACGTCCGGCAGGCCGGGCTTTGACTTGGTGAGGTCGAGCCGGTTGGTCGCCTCGGCGAAGCGCAGATACGTGTCCACGCTGGCGATGACGATCCGGGCGTCGATGCTGAGGATCTCGATGCCGATCAGCGAGACGCTGACGTAGGCGTCGATGACGAGGCCCTTGTCGAGGATCGTGTCGATGACGTCGGCCAGGCTGCCTCCCCCGGATGAGCGGTTCTGCACTCCGCCTCCCGGGCGGCTTCCCACAGGCTGCACCGTCATGAGTTACCTCTCCTTGGTGGCCGGTCGGCCGATGCGGCGTACCGGCCGTTCGACGTTGGCTTCCGGCCGTTCTCGAGTGACGACGGGCTTTTCGGGGCCAGGGGAGGGCGCGGCGCGCTCGGCGAGGGCCTCCAGGAGGTTCCGCAGTTCCTGAAGGAGCCGTTCGAGCGGCGGTACCGCTGCGGCTTCCCCAGGGACCGGCGCCTTCGGTGTGGCCATCGCGCTCATCCCTTTCCCGAACAGGCCCTCCCTCCCCACGAACCGGATGAGTAACCACATATCCGTACACAAGGAACAAGTTTGACGACCGCTATACCCGGCGCAGTGCTTCCATGGCGTTTTTCTCAATGCGGGAGAGATTATGGAGAATGGCGCCGGCCTGCGTGAGCGACCCCTCGGCGATCGAATCGGAAACGCCGGTCCACAGGGCCGCAGCCTCGGCATACAGCGTGTGGGCGGCGCGGAGTTGAGGGTTGTCGACGAGCTGGACGCATTCATCGAGGAAGTCGCGGTAAAGGGCGCGGAACAGAGCGCCGCCGGTGCCGCCCTTTTCCATGAGAAGGGCGATCTGCGAAAGGCTGTCGGGGCGCAGCCGCCATTGTGGAACCCGTTTCGCGGCTTTCTCTATGCCGCGATGACCGAGGTTCGCGATAGGGGCGGCGAGAAAGGCCTCGGCGCATTCTCGGATGGCGGGAATGAGCTCGTCCTGCCAGCTCGGTGAGCGCTCCGGCCGGGTGATGGTGAACGACCGGTTCCGCGCGGTCATCGGGCCGCGTTCGGCGCGGGCCGCGGCCAGGCTTTCCCTGCTGGTGCGGACCGCGCCGCCCTGCTGGTCGGTGTCGATCAGGTGGACGTCGTTCTCGTCGTAGCCGCGCATGGCGACGACGTGGCCGCCGAAGTGCACCTTGGTGCGGAAGTACTCCAGGTGGTAGCAGTCGAGCTGGAGGCCGACCGGCCGACCGGCGTCGATCGGGGTGACCACGTTCTGCCAGGCCCTGCGCGGGGAGGCGGTCTCCTCGACCCGCAGAGTCAGGCCGAGTCTGGCGGTCAGGTTCCTGGTGAGCTCGAACGGTTTGACGCGGCCACCCAGAAAGGGAAACTCCATCGCCTTGCTGTCCCAGTAGATGAAGGACAGTCCCGAGCCGAGTCCGAAGAGCATGGGCTCGGACAGATCGAGTCCTTCATGCCGCAACAACACCCCCAAAGTCGTCGTCTCACAGTGGTGCATGGTCATCCGTCGCTTTCTCTACGGGAAATGGTCGGGAGTAGCGTGAGGCCTCACACAGGGAGAGAGTCCAACAGGAGGCGGGATGGCGTGGGCAGCCCGGGTGGTCGCCTTCCTCGTCGCCGTCGTCTCTCCGGTGCTCGCCGTCGCGGCCCTGCTCATCACCGCCTGGCTGCCGGGCGAATGGCGGCCGCCGGGGATGTTCTCGCCGCTGACGGTCGCCGCACTGACCTTTCCCGCCGTCGGCGCGTTCCTGATCGCCTACAACCCCCGGCTCAGGCTGGCGTGGCTGATGTCCGCGGGCGGGCTCGGGGGCGCCGTCTACAGCTTCTGCCAGGCGGGGATGCTGGCGGCCGCATCCCGTGGGGATCAGGGGATGGCGGAGTTCCTGCGGTTCCCCGCCCACATCGGCTGGGCGGTGTGCTCGTTCACGCTGGAGATCCTGCTCCCGCTCTACTCGCCTGACGGCAGGCTGCCGTCCAGGCGCTGGCGGGTGCTGGTCGTGCTGGGCGGGGTGTTCATCGGGGCCGAGGCCGTGCGCCAGTTCGTGCGGCCTGATCCGCCGGCCGAGGGCTATGTGCTGCCCGCCGTCATCCACAATCCGCTGGCGATCCCGGCGCTGGCGCCCTACGACGACCTGATCTCCCTGGTCGCCTGGACGGGGATCATGGTCACGATCCCGCTGGCGGCGGTGTCTCTGCTGGTGCGGTTCCGCCGGGCCGATCCGGTGGGCCGGCGGCAGATCGGCTGGCCGCTGGTGGCCTTCGCCGCCTACATCCTGTTCATGCTCGCGGGCATCGTCTCGATGGAGCTCTACTGGGTGTCGGTCATCTGGGCGGGGGTCATCCCCGTCGCGTTGCTGTTCTCGGTGATGCGCTATCGGCTGTACGACATCGACACCATCATCAGCCGGGCCTTCGTCGCCGCCGGGCTGCTGGCTGTGGTCGGCGGGGTCTACTTCGGCGTGGGCGCGCTGTCGAGCCTGATCGTCTCCGGGTTCGGGCAGGTCGCGGGGCTCGCGGCCGCCCTGTTCACGGGCGCGTTCTTCCAGCCGCTGCGGCGGATGCTGCAGCGGGCCATCGACCGCCTGCTCTACGGCCCCGTCGGCGACCCCCGGGTGCTCGCCGAGCGACTGGTCCACGAGATGCGCCAAGGAGATCCGGCGCAGGCGCTGGCGTCGGTGATCGGGGTGCTGCGCGAGGGCCTGGCCGTCCAGGGGATCATGGTGGAGGTCATCGACGGCGAACCGGCCCAGCAGGTCAGCGGCCAGGTCGGCGACTCCCCGCGCGAGGTGCCGCTGATCTGGCACGGCGAGCAGGTCGGGCGGCTGCTCGTCGGCCCGCCCAACCCGCGCCGCTTCCCCGCGGCCCACGACGAGCGGGTGCTGGCCACCCTGGTCCCCTACGCGGCCGACGTGGCGCACGCCCTGCGGCTGACCGCCGATCTACAACGCTCCCGGGAGCGCATCCTGACCGCGCAGGAGGAGGAACGGCGACGGCTGCGCCGCGACCTGCACGACGGCCTGGGCCAGACGATCAGCAGCATGGCCATGAGCATCAACATGGCCCGTCTCACCCTGACGAACTCCCCGGAGGAGGCCGACGGGCTGCTGCGCGACCTGCATTCCGGCATGGACGCGGTCACGGGCGACATCCAGGAGCTCGTGTACGGCCTGCGTCCACCCGCTCTGGACGATCTGGGCCTCGCCGCCGCCATCGAAGCACTGGCCGTGCCCGGCACCGAGGTGCGCGTCGACGGAGAGCTGGCGGACCTGCCGGCCGCCGTCGAGGTGGCCGCCTACCGGATCGCGCAGGAGGCGCTGACCAACGTCCGGCGGCATGCGCACGCCACTCACGTCCGGGTCGAGCTGCGCCGGGAGGCCGAGTCGCTGCGCTTGGTGATCGCCGACGACGGGGTGGGGCTGCCGCGAGATCGCCGGGCGGGCGTCGGGCTGGCGTCGATGCGCGAACGCACGGCCGAGCTGGGCGGGCGCTGCCGCATCACCGGCGGGCCCGGTGAGGGGACCACAGTGGAGGTGGTGCTCCCGGTTCCGGCGACCGATGCGCTCAGTAGATGAAAGCTAACGCTATGCGCGTTTGTTACAGCGCGCCCTGGCCATCACCCTGCGGAACGCCCTTCGGTCCTACGACTGACGCAGACCGGCCCGATACGCCCCCGGCGACACCCCGAACGCCGTGCGGAACGTCCGGTTGAAGTGCGCGTCGTTGTGGAAGCCCCAGCGCGCCCCAATGGCCCGGACCGCCTGCGCGTCATATCGGGAGTCGGCCAGGTCCCGGCGCGCCCGCGCCAGCCGCCGCTCGCGGATCCACGCCGCCGCTGACAGCCCCTGGCGCTCGAACAGCCGCTGAAGGTGCCGCAGCGACATGTGGTGGGCGTGGGCGACCGTGATGGGAGAAAGGGTCGCCTCGTGCAGGTGGTCTTCGATGAACGCCTGCACCTGGATCAGGGGGATCGGGCCGGGTGGGGTGATCCCGGCGCGGCCGGCGAGCAGGGCGGTGACCAGTTCCAGGAGGCTCGACGCCAGCCGGGGCCGGGCGTTCTGGTCGGCGAGGTGCAGCAGCAGGTTGGCGAGCAGGCTGCCGACGCCGGGGATCCGGGTGGACAGCAGGTGTTCGACGGTGCCGGCGGGCAGCGGGAGCGCCTGGTGCGGGAACTGGACGACGATGCCGTCGGCCTGTCCGGGGGCGATGCCCGACCAGGCGTGGAAGGGGCGCGAGGTGTCGTACAGAACGAAGTCACCAGGCCCCAGCGAGCACTGGCGGCCGTTCTGGTCCAGGCCCGACCGGCCGGTCACGGTGTAGTTGAGCTGGTAGAACTCGGGGTCCGACTGACGGATCCGCCGGACGGTCCGCCGGGCGTCGAACGAGGCGGAACGCACCCGGGAGACCTGGATGAGCCCCAGGTCGACGGCGGTCATCTCGGCCCAGAAGTCGGCCGCGTGCTCGCTGGCGGCGTCGACCGACACCACCGATTGGCCGACGGCCTCCCACCAAAAGTCGAAGCGTTCGCCGGCCGGTAAGTGGTTGAGCCGGATCACGGTGGTCTGCACGTTTTGGACGATATGTCAGACCCTGAACATCCGCTGAAGGTTTCTCAGTTGACCGGGTAGACGCTCTCGGCCGCCAGGCAGGGGTTGGTTCCGGGAGCCGCGTTGAAGATCGCTTCAGCGGCCCGCCCGGCGAAGTCGCGGAAGGCCTCACGCTGGTCTTCCGGAAGGCCGCCGAGCACGTGTTCCTCGGCGTCGGCCATGCGTTCCTCGCCCTCGGCCTGGACTTTTCGGCCCTCCTCCGTGGCCACGATTTTCCGGGCGCGGCGGTCGCGGGGGTCGAGTTGGCGCTCGATCAGACCGGCCTTCTCGAGGTCGTCGATGACATAGGTGAGGACGGTCCGGTCGACCGCGAGCCGGGTCGCGAGGGCGCCTTGGGTCGGGACGTCTTCGTGCACCACCACGGAGAGCAGGTGGAACCCCCGGCTGCCGTGGGGAAGGTCTTGGAAGACCTCCTCGGCGAACTCCTGCCAGCGGCGCAGGACCATGCTGATGGACCAGCCGAAGTTGGCGGCATGCCGGGGAGCCATGCGATCCACCCTAACCTGGCCATTGCTGTTACCGTTGGGCCCGATCTCGCGCGCTCCGCGGAGGCGTTTTCTCCAATGGCAGGGTTGTTAACGGCGCGGCGCGTCCGCCGCCCGTCGATATTTCACCATCCCGCACGCGTCGTCGTCGGCGGGTTCGGGCTCGCCATCCTGGTCGGCACCGCGCTGCTGTCGCTGCCGATCGCCACGACGGCCGGGACCTCCCCCGGGCTGATGCCCGCCCTCTTCACGGCCACCTCGGCGGCCTGCGTGACCGGGCTGACCATGGTCGACACCGCGGCCCACTGGTCGGTGTTCGGCGAGATCGTGATCGCCGCGCTCATCAAGATGGGCGGCCTCGGGATCATGACGCTGGCCACGCTGTTCACCGTGCTGATCGCGCGGAAGCTGAAGCTGCGCACCCAGATGATCGCGCAGGTCGAGACGCGCGCGATGAACATGAGCGACGTGCGGCGGGTCGTCCGCAACGTGGTGCTGTTCAGCCTCTTCTGCGAGACGATCGCGGGCACGATCCTGACCGCCCGGTTCGTCATCGCCTACGACGAGCCCTTCTGGCGTGGCCTCTACCTGGGCTTCTTCCACTCGATCTCGGCCTTCAACAACGCCGGCTTCGCGCTGTGGCCCGACGGCCTGGTGCGGTTCGCCACCGATCCGTGGATCTGCCTGACCATCGCGATCGCGGTCATCGTCGGCGGCCTGGGGTTCCCGGTCATCTTCGAGCTCGTACGTCTGTGGCGCCACCCCGGTCGCTGGTCCGTCCTGACCCGGGTGACGATGTTCATGACGACCGTGCTGCTGGCCGGGGGCACGCTCATCTTCCTGTCGGTCGAATGGCACAACCCCAAGACGCTGGGCGCGATCGACGACCCGGGGAAGCTGCTGGTGGCCTTCTTCGCCGCCGTGATGCCCCGGTCGGGCGGGTTCAACAGCATCGACATCGCGTCGATGGAGCCGTCGAGCTGGCTGGCGACCGAGCTGCTGATGTTCATCGGCGGCGGCAGCGCCGGCACGGCCGGGGGCATCAAGGTGACCACGTTCGGGCTGATCGTGCTCATCGTGTGGGCCGAGATGCGCGGCGAGAACCACGTCAACGTCGGGCATCGGCGGCTGTCGTCGTCGGTCCAGCGGCAGGCGGTCGTCATCACGGCGATGAGCGCGGCGCTGGTGGTCGTGTCGACGTATGTGCTGCTGCTCATCAGCCCCCACGACCTGGAGCGGGTGCTGTTCGAGGTCGTGTCGGCCACGGGCGTGGTCGGGCTGTCGACCGGGATCACGGCTGATCTGCCGCAGGCCGGGCAGGTGCTGCTCCTCATTCTGATGTTCATCGGGCGTATCGGGCCCCTCACTCTTGGCTCGGCGCTGGCGCTGAAGGAACGCTCGCGCCGTTACGAACTCCCCGAGGAGCGTGTGATCGTTGGCTGACAAGAGCGACGCCGTCGTGATTATCGGGCTGGGACGGTTCGGGAGCTCGCTGGCTCTCGAACTCACCCGGCGCGGCACCGAGGTCCTGGCGATCGACAGCAATTCCAAGACGGTGCAGCACCTGGCCGGGCACATCACCCACGTGGCGACGGCCGACGCGACCGACCTGGAGGCGCTGAAGCAGCTGGGCGTGCCCGACTTCTACCGGGCCGTGGTCGCCATCGGAACCGGGCTGGAGGCGAGCATCCTGACCGCCGCCCTGCTGGTCGAGATGGAGATCGAGGACATCTGGGCCAAGGCCATCAGCAAGCAGCACGGGCAGATCCTGCGGCGCATCGGGGTGCATCACGTGGTGTTCCCCGACAACGACATGGGCGAGCGGGTGGCGCGGCTGGTGAGCGGGCGGATGCTCGACTACATGCAGGTCGACGACGACTTCGCGCTCTGCAAGACCCGGCCGCCGCGTGAATACGTCGGGCAGCCGCTGGGAGAGTCGAATCTGCGGCGCAAATACGGGGTCACGGTGGTGGCGGTGAAGAGCCCCGACCAAGCTTTTACCTACGCGACCGCCGACACCGAACTCTCCTACGGCGACGTGATCCTCATCTCCGGGCGTACCGACGACGTGGAGCGGTTCGCGGAACTGCCCTGAGGCCCGCGATATGCGGAAAATTCCGTAAGCACGCCCAGAATCACCACGCGTGACTTGGAGCTCCGTACGCGATCTCATGAACCCCGATCGAATTGTTCGGGGGACGAGGAGAATCGTGCGACATCATCTTGCCCGGATCGCCCTGGTGGCGTTGGCCCTGGTCGCGATGGCGCAACCCGCGCTGCCCGCGCTGGCCGCCGACCGGCCGGATTTCCGGATCACCCGGTTCCTCGGTGAGCAGCGACTGCCGCACCTGACCCAGGTCGAGGGCACCACGCTCGGCGGGCTGTCCGGCCTCGACCGCGACCCGCTCACCGGGACCTGGTATTTCATCTCCGACGACCGCTGGCGCTACCAGCCGGCCCGTTTCTACACCGGCAAACTCGACATCAACCGGCGGACCGGCGAGTTCCGCGGGGTGACGATCAAGGGCGTCCACACGCTCAAGCGGTCCGACGGCAGCCCCTACCCCGCCTACGCCCAGCCCGATTCGGCCGACCCGGAGAGCATCCGGTGGGACCCGCTCACCCGGCGGCTCATCTGGTCGAGCGAGGGTGACCGGCCCGATCCGCAGAACACCGCCATCCCGCTGTCGCAGCAGTTCATCCGCTGGGCCAACAAGGAGGGCGAGCATGTCCGAGCCCTGCACCTGCCCGGCAACCTGCTGCTGACGAACGAGAACCGGGGGCCGCGCCGCAACTTCGGCATCGAGGGCCTGACGCTGACCAAGCACCGGATCGCCGCGATCGTCGAGGGCCCGCGCTTCGAGGACGGGACCCCGCCGACCACCGACGGCGGCGCCCCGGCGCGGATCACGGTGTGGAACCGCAACGGCCGGGTCCGCGCCCAGTACGCCTACCCGATCGAGAAGCTGCCCGCCGCCCCGATCCCGCCGACCGGCGCGACCGACAGCGGCGTGTCCGAGCTGCTGGCCATCGACGACAACCGCTACCTGGCGCTGGAGCGGTCGTGGATCGAGGGCGTCAACTACCGCGTGCGGCTCTACGAGATCGACCTGCGCGGCGCGACCAACATCCTGCACCGCGACAGTCTGATGACCCGCATGTTCTACCAGCCGGTCCGCAAGCACCTGATCCTCGACATCAACCAGCCCGAACCCACCCAGAACCTTGAGAGCCTGGCTTGGGGCCCGAGGCTGAAGACGGGTGAGTGCACCCTGGTCATCGGCTCCGACGACAACTTCTCACCGCAGGAGTCGACGCACTTCCTCCTGTACGCGGCCAAGGGCTGCCCCGTCCACAAAGAGAATCAGAAGTAGCGCAGCCAGATGTACGCCCACGCCATCGTCGTGCTCAGCAGGGTGACCACGATTCCGTAGCGGGTGAACTGCCAGAACGAGATCGGGTTCCCGGTCCGGGCGGCGATGCCGATGGCGACCACGTTGGCGCTGGCCGCGACGGCCGTACCGTTGCCCCCGAAGTCGGCGCCGAAGGCGAACGACCACCAGAGGGCCTGCGAGGTCTGCGGGTCGGGGGCGGCGGCGGCCATGCCCTCCACGACGGGGGCCATGGTGGCGACGTACGGGATGTTGTCGAAGAACGCGCCCAGCACGGCCGAGCCGAAGAGCAGTGACGTGGCGGCGGCGAAGTGGTTCTGGCCGAACAGGTCGACGGTCCACTCGCCGATCGCCCGGATCGCCCCGGTGTGGGTGAGCCCGGCGACCATCACGAACAGGCCCATGAAGAAGACCAGCGTGGGCCACTCGACCTCTCTGAGCACGTCGGACAGGTCGGCCTTGGTGACCAGCAGCATGACGCCGGCGCCGATCAGGGCGACGATCGACGGCTGGACGTGGAAGACCGAGTGCAACCCGAAGGCGATGACCACCGCGCCGAGCACGGTCAGCGACTTGACCAGCAGGACCTTGTCGGTGATCGCACGCTTCTCCTGCATGGCCATGACGGCCGCGACGTGCTCGGGGTGGTATTCGAAGGACTTGCGGAACAGCGGGTACGTCAGCAGCACGAACGCCCCGAAGATCACGACGACGGCCGGGGCCATGTGGATGAGGAAGTCGTTGAACGTCAGGCCCGCGCGGCTGCCGATGATGATGTTGGGCGGGTCGCCGATCAGGGTGGCGGCGCCGCCGATGTTCGAGGCCAGGATCTCCGCGATCAGGTAGGGCTGGGCCGGGATGCGCAGCCGCTGGCACACCATCACGGTGACCGGCGCGACCAGCATGATCGTGGTGACGTTGTCGAGGAACGGCGAGGCGACGGCCGTGATGGCCATCAGCATCACCATCAGCCGGTAGGGCCGGCCGAGTGATTTCTTCGCGGCCCAGATGGCCAGATAGTCAAACAGTCCGGTCTGCTTGATGACCCCGACGATCACCATCATGCCGAGCAGCAGGAAGATGACGTTCCAGTCGACGCCGGAGTGCTCGGAGAAGAAGACGTCCGCTCCGGGCGCGAAACCGAGGACGGTCATGACCCCGGCGGCGATGAGAACGACCTTGACCTTGTCGGCCTTCTCCGTGGCGATGAAGAAGAACGCGATCACGAAGACGCCGATGGCGAGGATCGCGCTCATCCCGGCCTGACCAGTCGGATCGTGGGCATGCGAAAACGACCTCCGAGCAAATGAGGGGTTGGGCGCCGGCGGGGACAGCCCGCACAGTCACAAACCGCCGACGCCCAAGTCGGAAATGTCGGGCCCGTTGTGGAGGGCCGGGCCGCTCGCCTTACGCTGACAGGCCCATGAGCGAGCGGCCCGGGCTCAGACGGACAGGCTGATCAGCAGCCGTTCCAGAGTGATCGCGCCGTGCAGGGTGCCGTCGTCGGCGACGACCGCCACCAGCGGGCTCCGCGCCCGTGCCATCAGCGCGGCGATCTCCAAGAGGGTCGCCCCCATGGGTACCGTGACCGGTTTGGCCACGGGTTTGGGCAGGCAGTCGCCCACGGTCAGGGTGCCGAGTTCCTGCCAGAACACGTCGGCGTGGGCCTCGTCCAGCGTCCGCGCCAGGGCGGGGTCTTCGTGGATACTCAGCGGGATGGCCAGCCGGAGCACCTGGGTGCCGGGCAGGACCGTCCAGGGTCGGCCCCGGTCGTCGACCACGACGAGCCCGGGAAGCCGGTTGAGGACCATGATCCGGACCGCGCGCACGACCGAGTCGGTCGAGGTCACGGTCGGCAGGGTCGCGGCGATGTCGCGCGCTTGCATGTCACCATCCACTCGCGCCGGACGGTAGGTCGTGTAGGTCTCGGTCACGGCCTGTCACCTCCGGAGTTGGGAACTCCTTCAGTCTTCCGTTTAGTCTTTTGTCCGACTATGGGGGCTGACACCCATCTTCGGTGACGCACAACCTGCATGGACAGACCGGGCGAAGATTGCCAACCTGGAACCATGGGCCCCTTGTTCTGGCGACTGTGCGTCATCAACGGCGCGGTCTTCACCGTCGGCACGCTCGCGCTGGCGCTCTCTCCGGCAACGGTGTCCTCGCCGGTCCTGCTCCGGGAGATCCTCGTGCTGGCGGCCGGGCTGGCCATCATCCTGGTGACCAACGCGCTGCTGCTGCGCACCAGCCTCGCCCCGCTGACCACCCTCACGGCCCTCATGCACCGGGTCGACCTGCACACCCACGACCGGGCGATCGACCGGGGGAACGGAGATCTGACGCACCTGATCGACAGCTTCAACACGATGCTGGAACGCCTGGAGAACGAGCGCACGTCGGCCTCGGCGCACGCGCTCGCCGCTCAGGAGGGCGAACGGCAGCGCATCGCGCGTGAACTGCACGACGAGATCGGCCAGAGCCTGACGGTGGCGCTGCTGGGCCTGAAACGGGCCGTCGACCGCGCACCCGAACCACTCAAAGAGGAGCTCGACCTGGTCAGGGACACCATTCGGGGCAGCCTCGACGAGGTGCGCCAGGTGGCGCGGCGGCTGCGTCCGGGCGTGCTGGAGGATCTCGGCCTCCACAGCGCGCTCACCGCGCTGGCCGCCGACGTGGCCCCGGCCGTGGCGGTGACGCGGCGGATCGAACCCCTGCCGCCGCTCTCCCCCGAGGTCGAGCTGGTCATCTACCGGATCGCGCAGGAGAGCCTGACCAACGTGGTGCGCCATTCCCAGGCGCTGAAAGTATGGCTGTCGCTCACCGCCGACGGGCCCGACCTCGTGCTGCGCATCACCGACGACGGGGTCGGCGGGGCGCGCACCGAAGGAGCGGGAATGCGCGGTATGCAGGAACGGGCGCTGTTGATCGGCGCCCGCCTGACCGTGACGTCGGCCGACGGCACCGAGGTCAAGCTGACGATCCCCGGAGTGATCGCTTGACATCCTCCCCACGGCTGAAGCCGGGAGATTCCCACCCTCACGGGTCGGGTTTCCTGCTTCGCGGGGCCGCGCCTTCGCCGCTTTCGCGGGTCTGGTCTCACCAGCCCTCCACAGGCGTTTCACCTCTCCGCCAGCCCGGCGGCGAGGATGTTCTTCGCGGCGTTCACATCCCGGTCATGGGCGGCACCGCAGGCGCATTCCCACGTCCGGACGTTCAGCGGCATCTCGTCTTGCAGAATGCCGCAGGCGGAGCACAGCTTGGAGGAGGGGAACCACCGGTCGACAACGACCAGTTCCCGCCCGTACCACTGCGTCTTGTACTCCAGCATGGTCCGCATCTCCCGCCAGGAGGCATCGGAGATGGCGCGGGCCAGCTTGTGGTTCTTCACCATGTTGCGGACGGTGAGGTCCTCGATCACGACCGTTTGGGTCTCACGGACGAGTCGAGTGGTGAGCTTGTGCAGGAAGTCGCGGCGGCGGTCGCAGATCCGGGCGTACACGCGGGCGACCTTGAGTTTCGCCTTCTGCCGGTTGGCCGAACCCTTCTGCATGCGGGCCAGCGCCCGCTGAGCCTTGGCCAGCTTGCGCCGGTCGGCCCGCTCGTGCCGAGGGTTGACGATCTTCTCCCCGGTGGACAGCGTCGCCAGCGCCGTGATTCCCGCGTCCACGCCGACCGTGTTCGAGGTCGGGCCGAGGGGCCGGATCGCGTCCTGGCAGAGGATCGAGACGAACCAGCGCCCGGCCGCGTCCCTGCTCACGGTCACGGTCGACGGTTCGGCGCCCTCGGGCAACGGGCGCGACCAGAAGATGTTCAGCGGGCCGTCCATCTTCGCCAGCGTCAGCGCACCGTCCCGGTATTTGAACGCGGAGCGGGTGTACTCCGCCGACGCCCGGGATTTCTTCCGGGACTTGAACGTCGGGTACCCGGCCCGCTTGGCGAAGAAGTTCGCGAACGCCGCCTGAAGGTGGCGAAGCGCCTGTTGCAGCGGAACCGAGGACACCTCGTTCAAGAACGCGAGGTCATCGGTGCGCTTCCACTCGGTGAGCGCAGCCGACGACTGCACGTAGGAGACCTTCCGGCCCTCCAGCGTGTAGGCGCGGGTCCGCTCCTCCAACGCCTTGTTGTAGACCATGCGGGCGCAGCCGAAGGTCCGGGCAAGCTCCGCCGCCTGCTCAGGGGTCGGGTAGAAGCGGTACTTGTACGCCCGCTTCACGACCTGCGCCATGCCTCACATTTTACCGCGCGATCAGTTAAGTCTGGGCGTGTTTTCGATGCCAGACCACGCGGCGCCGTGTCGCATTTCCTCCCCAGGGCTCAAGCCTGGGGTCTCCACGCTGGAGGTATCTGATGACGCG
Organism: Herbidospora mongoliensis; assembly: GCF_001570545.1. GTDB lineage: Bacteria > Actinomycetota > Actinomycetes > Streptosporangiales > Streptosporangiaceae > Herbidospora > Herbidospora mongoliensis. The sequence goes on from NZ_BBXD01000013.1 coordinate 382,436, forward strand.
CATCCTGCTCGCCGACGACCACGCGCTGGTCCGGCGCGGGGTGCGCCTGATCCTCGACGCCGAACCCGACCTGGAGGTCGTCGCGGAGGCCGCCGACGGCGCCGAAGCAGTGGAGGCCTGCCGCGACGATGCCGTCGACCTGGCCATCCTCGACATCGCGATGCCCCGGATGACGGGTCTTCAGGCCGCCAGGGAGATCTCGAAGCGCTGGCCGGGGATCCGCATCCTGATCCTGTCGATGTACGACAACGAGCAGTACTTCTTCGCGTCCCTCAAGGCCGGCGCGTCGGGCTACGTGCTGAAGTCGGTCGCCGACCAGGACCTCATCGAGGCGTGCCGGGCGGCGGTGCGCGGCGAGCCGTTCCTCTACCCGGGCGCGGTCACCGCGCTGATCCGCGACTACCTCCACCGCCACCGTCAGGGCGACCCGCTGCCCGACCAGATCCTGACGCCGCGCGAGGAGGAGATCGTCAAACTGATCGCCGAGGGCAACTCGACGAAGGTGATCGCCGAGATCCTGGTCATCAGCCCGAAGACGGTCGACCGCCACCGCGCCAACATCCTGGCCAAACTCGGCATGAGCGACCGTCTCGAACTGACCCGCTACGCGATCAGGGCCGGGCTCATCGAGCCTTGATCGACGCCTCGTCGAGCACGACGGCGTCGCGCCAGGGGGCGCGGCCGGAGAACTCCATGACCCCGGCGGCCACCGCGCCGAGACCCGCGAGGGCGAACATGATCGAAAGGGGCATGCTCGGCGGGATCTCAGGGTTCCAGATGTCCACGACGCCCGTGGACGGCGAACCCTCCAGGTAGAGGATCTCCCGCTGTTCCCCCACCCGCGCTCCCGGGAACTTCTTGGTGCTTCCGACCTGGGGCACGCCCTCGGCGGTCGTGAACGTGACGTACATCGTCCGTCCCTCGACCTCGGCGACCGTCCCGGTCGTGGACCTGCCGTAGGTGGGGCCGTACCAGTCGGAGTAGAAGCCGGCGCCGGCGATCAGCACGAAGGCCAGGCCCAGGAGCGCGATGGCGATGCCGCGGGCGCGGTGGTTGACCGAGGAGGGGGCGGCCGGCGGTTGTTCCTTCGCCTTGGCGAGAGCCCTCTGGTATTCGGCTAAACCGGCAGCTCTGTCGTGCACAGGCATGGCACCCCGCCTCTGAAGATCACCCCATTTGATCTGTTTTACCCCGGTAGCGCAGAGCGAAAACGGGAGCGCAGGCGGCGCAGCATGCGGGCGTCGTCGAAGCCCGACTCGCGCGCCGCCGCCTCGACCGTCGTGCCGTGGCCGATCAGGTGTTCGGCGTGTTCCAGGCGCAGCGACTGCTGGTAGCGCAGCGGGGTGAGGCCGGTGGCGCGGGTGAACAGCCTGGTCAGAGTGCGTTCGCTGACGCCCGCCGCCAAGGCGAGCTTGGGCAGCGGAAGGGGTTCGGTGAAGTGCCCGTCGATCAGGTCCTGGACCTGGTGGACGGTGTCGTCGAGGTGGTTGCGGTGCCGGAGCATCGTGCTGGCCTGGGGTTCGGTGCCGTTGCGGCGGGCGTAGACGACCATCTCCCTGGCCACCTGAGCGGCTCGGGCCGGGCCGTGGCGCAGGGCGACCACGTGGAGGGCCAGGTCGACGCCGCTGGCGATGCCGGCTGAGGTGATCACCCGGTCGTCGACGGTGAACAGCACGTCGCGGATCACCGTCGCCTTCGGGTGGCGGCGGGCCAGATCGTCCTGGAGGTCGTGGTGGGTGGTGCAGCGGCGGCCGTCGAGCAGGCCCGCGGCGCCGAACGCGCGGGCGCCGGAGCACACGCTGGCGATCACGCCGCCCGCGCGGTGGTGGTCGCGCAGACGGGTCAGGAGCGTCTCGGGGAGGGCCGCTTCGCCGCGCCAGCCGGGCACCAGGATCAGGTCGTCGCCCGTCAGCTCCGGCCAGGTCTGGCCCGCGGCCAGGGGCAGGCCCTGGGCGCTGACCACCTGGGGGCGCTCCGCGACGTAGGCCAGGTCGTAGCCGGCCGTGTCGAAGACCTGGGCGGGACCGGCCAGGTCGAGCAGGTGCACCCCGTCGACCAGGGCGAAGACGATCAGGGTCATTCCAGCTCGGACACCGTCGCGATGCGGGCGAACCGGTCGCGGAGCACGGCTTCGGTGCGGGCCGTAATCTCCTCGGCGGTGAAGCCGCCGACCCCTTCGGTGGTGGTCGCCTCGGTCACGAAGACGACCTGGTAGCCCAGGTCACTGGCCAGGCGGGCGGTCGTCTCCACACACTGCTCGGTACGGATCCCGCACACCACCAGCTCCCCCACCCCGGCCTCCACGAGCCGCTGCTGAAGGTTGGTCGTGGTGAACGCGTTGTGCGCCGACTTGTACAGAATCGGCTCCCCGGCGACCGGCTGGTCGAGCTCGGAAAGCAGCTTCACGTGACCCGACGCGGGGTCGAACACACCGCCGCTGCCCGCTTCGGTGTGCAGCACCCAGACGACCAGCTCGCCGCGCGACCGGGCCGCCCGGACCAACCGGTTGACCGGCTCGGCGATCTTCGGGTTGCCGATCCGGTCCCACTCGGAGCGGGCGCGGAAGGATTCCTGGACATCGATGACGATGAGCGCTCTGTTCATGCCTACCAGTCTGACCCGCGAAAATGCCCAGAGAACAGGCCGAATCGGGTCCCGGGCCGGACCGATCCGGTCACGTACGGGACAGGAACTCGCGGGTCCGCGGATGCTGCGGCGCCCCGAAGATCTGGTCAGGATGCCCGCGTTCCAGCAACACGCCGTCGGCCAGGAAGCACACCGTGTCGGCGATGTCGCGGGCGAAGCCCATCTCGTGGGTGGCCAGGATCATCGTCATGCCCGACTCCTTGAGCTCCCTGATCACCCCGAGCACCTCGTTGACCAGCGTCGGGTCGAGCGCCGAGGTCACCTCGTCGAGCAGCAGCAGCCGGGGCTGCGTCGCGATGGCCCGGATGATCGCCACCCGCTGCTGCTGGCCGCCGGACAGCCGGTCGGGGTAGTCGCGCGCCTTCGTCTCCAGCCCGAACCGGGTCAGCAGCTCCCGCGCCTGCTCCTCGGCCTGCGCGCGGCCGACGCCGTGCACCTTCCGGGGCGCGAGGGTGATGTTGTCGAGCACGGTCATGTGCGGGAACAGGTTGTAGGCCTGGAAGACGATCCCGATGCGTTTGCGCACGTCGTCGGGGTCGGTCCGGACGTCGGTGATCTCGACGTCGTCGAGCAGGATCGCGCCGTCGTCCACGGTCTCCAGCAGGTTCACGCAGCGCAGCAGGGTCGACTTCCCCGAGCCGGAGGCGCCGATGAGGCAGACGACCTCGTGGGTGTCGACGGTGAGATCGACGCCCTTGAGGACGTCGTGCTCCCCGTACCGCTTCCAGACCCCGTCGATCGTGAGGAGGGTCATGTCGCGCCTCCGCGCTGACGTGCCGCGCGGGCGGCCAGATGATCGGTGAAGCGGGCCATCGGCACCGTCAGCGCCACGAACAGCAGCGCGGCGGTGACGTAGGGGGTGTAGTTGAACGACTCGGCCGCGTGGATCTGCGCCTGCCGCAGCGCCTCCAGGGGCCCGAGCATCGCGACGAGCGCGGTGTCCTTCTGGAGAGACGCGAAGTCGTTGAGCAGCGGCGGCACGACTCTTCTGACGGCCTGCGGGACGACGACGTACCGCATCGTCTTCCCATGGGACAGCCCGAGCGACCGCGCGGCGGCCTTCTGACTCGGGTGGATGGAGTCGATCCCCGAGCGGAACACCTCGGCGACGAAGGAGGTGTACGACAGGATCAGCGCGATCGTCCCCAGCACCACCGGATCGTTCGGCACCCCCTGAAGCTGGAGCGCCGGGACGCCGAACCCGACCAGGTAGACCAGCAGGATGACCGGGATGCCGCGGAAGACGTCGGTGTAGAGCGCGGCGAGAGCCCTCAAAGGGAAGAACACCGGCGACCGCAGCCCGCGCAGCAGCGCCACCCCGAGCCCGAGCACCAGGATGATCGGCTCGGCGATCAGGAAGATCCCCACGTTCAGCAGGAACCCTCTGAGCACATCGGGCAGCGCGGTGACCAGGGCGTCCCAGCTGAAGAACGTCTCCCGCACCCGGGGCCAGCCCGGCGAGGCGAGCAGCCCGAAGACCACCAGGCCGACCACGACGACCGTGGAGATCGTCGCGGCCGACAGCGACCGCCGCCCCTGGGCCTTGAGGAGTTTCTCGCGTTCCTTCTGGCGGTCGCTCTTGACCCAGGTGGTCGTCACGAGAGTTCGGGCGCGCCCGCGGTCGAGGTCAGCCACTGCTGCTCGATCGCGGCCAGCTCACCAGACGACTTCAGCTCGGCCAGCGCCTTGTTGACGCAGCTCACGAGGGTGTTGCCCTTCTCGAAGAGCAGCCCGAACTCCTCCGGCGTGCCACCGGAGGCGGCGAACTGCCCGACGATCTTCGAGCCTTCGATCTGCGCGGCGGTGACGTAGAACGCGGTCGGCAGGTCGACCACGATGGCGTCGATCTGCTTGTTCTTCAGCGCGTTGACGGCGTCGATCTGCTGGTTGAACACGCTCGGGTCGGCTTCCGGCTGGATGATCTCGCGCACCGCGCTCAGCGCGGTGGTCCCGGCCTGTACGCCGATCTTCGCGCCCTTGAGCCCGGCGAGGTTCGTCGCGGAGGCGAACTCGGAGTCGCCCAGCGAGACGACGGCCTGCTTGACGGTGTAGTAGCCGTCAGAGAAGTCGACCGCCTTCGCCCGCTCGGGCGTGATGGAGACCTGGTTGATGTCGAAGTCGAACTTCTTCGGGCCGGGCGCGAACGACGAGTCGAACGGGACGGTCTCCCACACGACCTCGGTCGGCGCGAACCCGAGACCCTTCGCGACGGCCGCCGCCACCGCGCCCTCGAAGCCCTGCCCGTTGTCGGGGGCGTCGTCCTTGAACCAGGGCTCGTACGCCGGCTTGTCGGTCCCGATGGTGAGCTTGCCCGGCGTGATCAGCTTGAGGCTCTCCTTGGCGCACGCGTCCACGGCCGAGGCCGTCCCACTGGGGGCCGCCGCCGGGGGCGTGGCCGTCTCTTCGGGAGCGCAGGCGGTGGCGAGGATGAGCACACCGGCCGCCAGGAGAAGCGAGGAACGGTGCATGAGGGAGCCTCCGGGGTCGTACGTGGTCAACCCCCCGATGATGTCGGAAATGTCCGACCTCGGCAAATACACAAAACCGTCCCGATACGATCACGAACCGTAAACGGCCGCATCGGCGCACGCACGATCCGGCCCCAGAATGATCACGGCTATCGGTTTCCGCGGGATCACCGCCTTCTCTGGGAGTTGTGCGGCATACATGGATCGGCCAGCCCCTGACCGTGCTGGCCCTGGTCGTTCTCGTCGTGAACGATCATGTGCTGAAACAGGCCTTTCCCGGATTCGTGACCGGGAAGCTGAGTGACGTCGCCGGACTCATCCTCCTTCCTCCTCTGCTCGATCTGGTGCTGCGGCGCCCGAAGGTCTCCATCGCCGTCACGGGAATCGCGTTCACGCTGGTCAAGGCGAGCGCCACCGGCGCGTGGCTGGCCTCGGAGGCCTGGTCGCTGGTGTTCGACCCGTCGGTGGTCCTCGCCGACCCCACCGACCTGCTGGCCCTGCCCGCGCTGTGGGCTGCCTGGTGGGCGTACCGGCACCCGGTTCCGGTGCACAAGGCCGTGGTGTTCCTCCTGGTCCCGCCCGCCGTGCTGGCGGTGGCCGCGACGAGCATGGCGGCGTACGACTGGCCGTACACCGCCTACGCCGTCGTGTCCGACGGGGACGAGATCGTCGTCCACACCGAGGGCGGATACGGCTATGGCCGCGACCTGATCGCCTACCGGACCCGCGACGGCGTCACCTGGGACAAGTGGATCCAGCACGACCTGATCGAGGGCGCGGCCAAGGCCTGCCTGGGGGCGAGGTGCTACCGGGTCGCGCGCGGTCATCTGCGGGTGGAGGAGTCGCGGGCCGGTGTGTGGACGCCCGTGTGGAGCATCCCGGACAAGATCCGTGATCACCTGTTCCGCTTCTATCCCGAGGGGAACCCGGCGTACTCGAGCGATATGAAGGAACCGGTGGAGTCGTTGTCCGTCGCGGTGACCGAGCGGCTGGTGGTCGTCGCGAACGGCGCCGACGGCATCGCCCTGCGGGACGCCCGGGGCGCCTGGCACCGGCTCGGCATCGGTCCCGGCGGCTTCGACCCGGCCAGGGCGGCGCCGTTGACCGTGTCGGGCCGCTATGACGTGTTCGTTCTCGCGAGCCTGGCGGCTCTGGTCGCCACGTTGCTGGCGCTGTTCGGGGGCGCCCACAGCCCTTTGGTCGTGGTGGGCGGGGCCATGATGGTCTTCGGCCTGTGGGTGGCCTTGAGCTCGGGAGAGTCATTGATCATCTCGGGCGCGCTGCCCTTCGGGCTGATGGTCTGTCTGCCGGGGACCGGTCTGGTGGCCTTCGGGGTCTCCCGGGCCAGGCCGCCGGGGCGGCTGGTCCCGGTGAGCCTGCTCGCCGGGCTGCTGGCCGTGGCCGCGGTGGTGGCGCCCTACGCCGCCTGGCAGGCCGGTTGGCTGGAGCTCTACTCCGACGCGGACACCGGAGCGAAGATCGCCTTCGGGGCCGTGGCTCTGGCGGCGATCGGGGCCGGGGACTGGACGCGGCGGCCGAACGTTCCGGTTCCGCACGGCGGGTGGTCATGACCATGCGGCCTTCGTGGATCGGCCAGCCCCTGACCGTGCTGGCGCTGGTCGTGCTCGTCGTCAACGACCATCTGCTGAAATTCACGTGGCCCGGGTTCGTCACCGGGAAACTCAGCGACGTCGCCGGGCTGATCGTCGCGCCCGCCCTGCTCGACCTGCTGCTCCGCCGTCCCGCCCTCTCGATCGCGCTGACCGGCATGGGGTTCACCCTCGTCAAGGCCACCGAGACGGGGGCCTGGCTGGCCTCCGAGGCGTGGTCGCTCGTCTGGGGACCGTCGGTGATCCTCGCCGACCTCACGGACCTGCTCGCCCTGCCCGCGCTGTACGCCGCCTGGTGGGCCTCCCGGAACCCGGTGCCCGTGGGGCGGACCGTGGTCATCCTGCTGATCCCGGCCGCGGTGCTGGCGGTGACCGCCACCGGCCCGGGACCGACCTGGTACACCTACACCGCCTACAGCGTGGCGGAGCGCGGCGGGACGATCATCGTGCACACCCGGGGCGGCCTGGGCGGCGGGAGAATCGACGACGACGGCCCCGTCTTCGTCTCCGCAGACGCCCACGCCTGGTCCCTCATGGCCTCCCCCAAGCCGGCGGCCGTTCCATCGAGGTCAGACTGCGACGGCAGTCGCTGCTACCGGGTCGTGCCCGGCCGGTTGAAGGTCGAGGAGGCGGTGGCGGGCCGGTGGGTCACCGCCTGGGAGGTCCCCGTCGAGGCGCAGGACCGGCTGGCGCGCGCGAACCCGCCCCAATACCAAGAGGATCGCGAAGCGACCGAGTCGCTGGGCGTCGCGGCGGTCAACGGAGTCGTGGTGGTCGCGAACGGCGCCGACGGTATCGCCGTCAGGGACGCCTCGGGAGCCTGGCAGCGGCTGGGCATCGGCGAAGACGGCTTCCGCGAGTCGTTCACGGTGCCGTTGACCGTCACGGGCCGCTACGACGACACACTGCCGATGAACGCGCTGATGGTCGCCATCGCGGCCGGGCTGCTGACCCTGACCATGGGGGTGCGCCGGACCAGTTTCGCCCTCGGAGCGCTGGTCATCTGGCTGGGCTCCTGGGGCGCCCTGACGCCGCGGGATCACCGGACCATCGGCATGATCGACGTCAACATCCCGATGCTGCTGGTCCTGGGCGTACCGGTCGCGATCGTGGTGATGACGATCTCGGCGGGCCGGGCGGCCCCTCCCGGGTGGATCTGGCCCATCGGGTGTGTCGTCGGCGGGCTCGTGTGGTCGCTGATCATGTTGCCGTTCATCGCCTGGAGCGCCGGTTGGGTGCCCACGTACGCGCAGGCCACGGTCTTGGCCGTGGTGCTCAGCGCGGTGACGGCGGCGGGCGGCGCCTGGATCATGTTCCGATACGCAAAACCGCAGCACCTCGCACCCGACCATTGGCCAGATCCGTGAGTGCCCGGTCGGCCTGGTCGAGCGGATAGGGAGTGGTCTCGACGGTCAGCGGGTGGTCGGCGACGAACTCCAGGAAGGCGTGGCCGTCTTCACGCGTGTTGGCCGTCACCGAGCGCAGGTCGCGCTCCTCGAACAGGTGCTTGTCGTAGTTCAGCACCGGGATGTCGGTCAGGTGGATGCCGGCGACGGCCAGCGTGCCGCCCCGGTCGAGGGCTTCGAGCGCGGTCGGCACCAGGTCGCCGACCGGCGCGAACAGGATCGCGGCGTCGAGCTTCTCCGGGGGCTGCTCGTAGGCGCCCGACGCACTGGCCGCGCCCAGGGAGAGGGCGAGCTTGCGCGCCTCCTCAGATCGGGTCAGCACGTGGACCGTCGCCCCCCGCTTGATCGCGACCTGTGTGGTCAGGTGGGCGGACGCGCCGAAGCCGTAGATGCCGAGCCGTCCGCCCGGCGGGAGTTCGGCCCGGAGCAGCGAGCGGTAGCCGATGATTCCCGCGCACAGCAGCGGCGCGAGTTTCTCCGCCGGATAGTCGTCGGGCAGCGGATAAACGTAATCGCTCGACGCGACCAAATATTCGGCGTAACCGCCGTCGGCGTCCCATCCGGTATAGGTCGAATTCGGGCACAGGTTCTCGTTGCCGCGCCGGCAGTATTGACAGGTCCCGTCGGTCGAGCGCAGCCAGGCGACACCGACCCGCTCGCCGGTGCCCACGATCCGGCCGACGGCCTGGTGCCCCGGCACGGTCCTCGGCCGGTGCGGCGGCAGCTCACCTTCGAGAAGATGCAGGTCGGTGCGGCATACGCCGCACACCTCGACCCGCACGAGCACCTCGCCCGGCCCTGCCTCAGGAACCGGCAGCCGAGTGAACTCCAGCGTCCCCGGCCGGGCCACCACCCAGGCGTTCATGTCCATAAATCCGACGATAGGCGGCTCTCCGCAAGGAATTGATAAAAGCTGGCCAATAGCCGCATTTGGCAGCAGGCAATTCGAATACCGCTACTTATCATCCTGATGTGGCCACAATCATGTCGAACACGACGCGCTATCTCTGCGCGGCCGGATATCTCGACACCCGGTTCCGCGAGGCGGTGCTCGGGGAGCTGGTCCGCGACCCCTACCGGGGTGTGGCTCCCTCGGCGGGCGACTTCGATGTGGTCCCGGTGGTTCAGCACTGCCTGCGGGCGCGGCGGCTGATGGCGTACCGGGACCTGCTGGTCTCCGTCGTGATCGCGGCCGGGCTGATCCTCGACTTCTGGCGGATGGTGAGCTGGCTCATCGTCCTGGGCGGGTTCGTCTGGTTCCAGCACTCGCGCCGGGGCGGGCCTGTCGTCGTGATGGTCATCGGCGTGCTGCTGATGGTCAAGGTGCCGTGGCTGGAGGCGCTGATCAGCGGGCAGCCGGTCGACCTGGGGGCCATGCCGGTCGGGATGTCGGCGATCGCGGTCACTTTGATCATCGTGACGGGATTCCGCGTCAGGGCGGGGGTGATCCTGGCCAGACGGCTGAAGGCCGGCGCGACGATCCAGCCGATCGACACCCCCAGGCTCGACTACCTGAGCCGGGCGCAGCACGGCAACCTCACGTTGTCGAAACGGCCCTTCATCGGGGCGGGCGACGTCCACGAGACCTGGCCTTCTCCTGGCCTGGAACTGCCCGAGGAGGCCGACGTCTTCGTGGCGTCCGGGGTGCTCGAACCCACGTCGGCGCTGCTCGACCAGGCCCGCCCGGCGATCACCGTCAGCGAGGGCCCGCGCGGCTACCGCCGGTTGATCCTCCAGGACGACGAGATCACCGTCACCGCGTTCCTGCGCACCGACGGGCGTTACGGCGAGGTGGTGGTGACCGTGCTGCCGCCGGTGGCCGACGTCTACCGGCTGGCCGACCTGCTGCCGGACGGTCTGACGAAGATCGCGAGAGGCGTTCTGTCGGTCCGCCGCACCGATCTCGCCGTGGACATCCTGCTCGCGCTGCCCCGCGTCTGCCGGCTCGTGGCCCTGAAACCCAGGAAGCCCGGCGTCACCTACGACTACGGGGCCCGTCTGTCCGTACGCGAACTCGGTTCAGGACCCCTCACCTGCCTGCAGGAACTCGACGTGCAGCGGCAGGTCACCCAGCTGAGGGAACGTCTACAACCGCGCACGCGGCTGACCCAGATCATCCCCGAGAAGATCCACTGAGGTCGTACGTCTCCCGGGCGCGGGCGATCTCCTGCTGGTGGGCCTCGGTCCAGGTCACCAGGGCCTTGATCGTTTCATGCAGGCTCTCGCCGAGAGGGGTCAGCTCGTAGTCGACGCGGGGCGGCACGACCGGGAAGACGGTCCGTTTGACCAGGCCGTCGCGTTCGAGGTGGCGCAGCGTGCGGGCGAGCATGCGCTGGCTGATGCCGTCGATCTCGCGCTTCAGCTCGGTGAAGCGCATCTTCTTGTTGTCGAGCAGCGCGATCACGAGCAGCGACCACTTGTCGGCGATCCGGTCGAGGATCTGCCGGACCTCGCAGTCCTCGCGGCTGTCCCACTGGAATACGTCGAAGTCAGAGTCGGTATCCCCGCAGTGCCCCGGTGTACTTAAAGTCCCGTCTTCCATAGCCCCTGATGGTTACCCAGGATGGAGTCGCTTACAAGAGGTAACCGAGACAGGGGGCCACACATGCGCACCTGGGGTGTGCTTTTCGTGCTGTGCGGGACGATCTTCATGGAAGGCGTCGACGTCGCACTGCTGAACGTCGCCCTGCCCGCCATCAGGGCCGACCTCGGGCTGTCGACGGCGATGCTGAGCGGGGTGGTCTCGGCGTACGTGCTCGGGTTCGGCGGGTTCATCCTGCTCGGCGGGCGGGCGGCCGACATGCTGGGCCGACGACGGATGTTCCTGACCTGGCTGACGATCTTCGTGCTGTTCAGCGGGCTGGGCGGTCTGGCCACCGAGGGCTGGATGCTGCTGCTGGCCCGGTTCGTCACGGGGTTGGCGGCGGCGTTCATCGCCCCGGCGGGGCTGTCGCTGATCACGGCGAACTTCGCCGAGGGCACTGTGCGAAACCGGGCTCTGATCATCTACGGCGCGGTCGGCGGGGCCGGATATTCGCTCGGCATGGTCGCCGGGGGCGTGCTGACCTCGTTCGGCTGGCGGTGGGTGTTCTTCGCGCCGGTCATCTTCGCGGCGCTGCTGCTCGCGGCGGCGATCCCGCTGATCCGCGACAACGGGGAGCGGACGCGGGGCCGCTTCGACCTCGCCGGGGCGTTCACCGTGACCGGCGCGATGTTATTGCTGATCTACGGGGTGGTCCGGCTGGAACACCCCGACCTGTGGGCGGTGCCGATCTTCGCCACCGGGTTGGGCCTGGTCGCGGCGTTCGTGGCGATCGAACGGCGGGCCTCCTATCCACTGGTCAGGCTCGGCCTGCTGAAGACCGTCTCGCGCACCAACGTGTCGGCGACCCTCTTCATGGCGTCGTTCTCGGCCTTCCAGTTCCTGGTCACCCTGCACCTCCAGGAGGAACGCGGCTGGTCGACCCTGACCACCGGCCTGGTCATGGCCACGATGGGCGTCGACGCGATCCTCGGCCCGACGGTGACACCCTGGTTGATCAGGAAGTACGGCACGACCCGGGTCATCTTCGCCGGATCGGCCGTCGGCGCGGTCGCCTATCTGCTGTTCCTGCCCACCGGTGTCGACCAGGCCGTCTTGGTGATGCTGCCCGCGCTGCTGCTGGTGGGGGTGGCTTTCGCGCTGGCCTATGGGCCGTACACGATCGCCGCCACCGACGGCGTGGCCGAACGGGAGCACGGGCTGGCCGGGGGGCTGCTCTACACGTGCACCCAGTTCGGCATGGCTCTGGGTGTCTCGGCCGCCACGGCGATCTACGCGACCGGGTCACTGCAGACTGCGCTGCTGATCCCCGTGGTGGGGGCGGTGCTGGCCGGTGCGCTGGTGGGCTACCGAGGCCAGACCCAGTCGCTGATCTCGGGCGCGTCCTCGCCGCGTTCGCGGGTGTAGGCGCGTGCTCGCAGGCGGGCGTCGGTCATCTCCTGGCGCAGGCCGGCGAACCGGACCCCCAGATCCTCCACTCGGTCGATCACGTCTCTGACGAGGTGGAACCGGTCGATGCCGTTGAGCATGGCCATGTCGAACGGGGTCGTGGTGGTGCCCTCCTCGCGGTATCCCCGCACGTGGAAGTTGGGGTGGCCGTGCCGTCTGTAGGTCAGCCGGTGGACGAGCCACGGGTAGCCGTGGAAGTTGAAGATCACCGGTCTGTCGGTCGTGAAGAGTGCGTCGAACTCCGGGTCGGACAGGCCGTGGGGGTGTTCCCCCGGCGGCTGCAGGCGCATCAGGTCGACGACGTTGATGACGCGTACCCGCAGCTCGGGCAGTTTCTCCCGCAGAATCGCGGCGGCGGCGAGCGTCTCCAGCGTCGGGACGTCGCCCGCGCAGGCCAGCACCACGTCAGGCTGGTGACCCGCGTCGTTGGACGCCCAGTCGATGATGCCGAGACCCCGGGTGCAGTGGACGACCGCCTCGTCACGGTCGAACAGGTCGAGGACGGGCTGCTTCCCGGCGACGATCACGTTGACGTAGTCACGCGACCGGAGACAGTGGTCGGCGACCGAGAGCAGCGTGTTGGCGTCCGGCGGCAGGTAGACCCGCACGACCGACGCCTTCTTGTTCAGTACGACATCGAGGAAGCCCGGGTCCTGGTGGGTGAACCCGTTGTGGTCCTGCCGCCAGACATGTGAGGACAGGAGGTAGTTCAGCGAGGCGACCGGCCGCCGCCACGGGATCGCGCGAGCGGTGTCGAGCCACTTGGCGTGCTGGTTGAACATGGCGTCGACGATGTGGATGAACGCCTCGTAGCAGTTGAAGAGCCCGTGCCGCCCGGTCAGCAGATAGCCCTCCAGCCAGCCCTGGCACAGATGCTCCGACAGGACCTCCATCACTCGCCCGCCCGATTGGAGGTTCTCGTCCGTCGGCAGCGTGGTCAACTCCCACTCCTTGCCGGACGCCTCGTAGACCGCCTGGAGCCGGTTCGACGCCGTCTCGTCGGGGCCCATCAGCCGGAAGGTGTGCGGGTTGGCGGCGATGACGTCTCTCAGGAACTCACCGAGGATCCGCGTCGGCTCGGTCGAGCCGGTGCCGGGCTTCTCGATCGGCACGGCGTAGTCCCGGAAGTCCGGCAGCACGAGCGGCCGGAGCAGCTCTCCCCCGTTGGCGTGCGGGTTGGCGCTCATCCGGCGCGGCCCCTTCGGCACCAGCCCCACGACTTCGGGATAGGGCCTGCCGTTGTCGTCGAAGAGCTCTTCGGGCTTGTACGACGACATCCAGTCCTGGAGCTGTTCGAGATGGGCGGCGTTGGTCCGCACCTCCGAGAGCGGCACCTGATGGGCCCGCCACGTCCCTTCGACGGGCTTCCCGTCGACCTCCTTAGGCCCGGTCCACCCCTTCGGCGTCCTCAGGATGATCATCGGGAGGCGCTCAGGGCGGGTCGCGATCTCGTCGAAGACGGCGTCCAGGGTGCTCGCCATCAACGGATGCACTTGGGAGGGGTCGTCGCCCTCGACGACGTAGGGCCGGTAGCCGTACCCCTCCATGAGCTTGGTCAGCTCGGCCGGTGGGATGCGGGCCAGGAACGACGGGTTGGCGATCTTGTAGCCGTTGAGGTGCAGGATCGGCAGCACCACCCCGTCCCTGCGGGGGTTGCGGAACTTGTTCGAATGCCAGCTCGCCGCCAGCGGCCCGGTCTCGGCCTCGCCGTCGCCGATCACGCAGGCCACGACCAGATCGGGGTTGTCGAACGCGGCGCCGTACGCGTGCGCGAGCGAATAGCCCAGCTCACCGCCCTCGTGGATGGACCCGGGGGTCTCCGGGGCGACGTGGCTGGGGATGCCGCCCGGGAAGGAGAACTGGCGGAACAGGCGCTGCATGCCCCGGGCGTCCTGGGAGACGGCGGGGTAGATCTCGCTGTAGGTCCCCTCCAGCCACGCGTGCGCGACCGCCGCCGGGCCGCCGTGGCCGGGGCCGCAGATGTAGATCATGTCCTGGTCGCGTTCGGTGATGATCCGGTTCAGGTGGGCGAAGAGGAAGTTGAGGCCCGGGGTCGTGCCCCAGTGGCCCAGCAGGCGCGGCTTGATGTGCTCCGGGCGCAGCGGTTCGGTCAGCAGCGGATTGTCCAGAAGGTAGATCTGACCGGCGGAGAGATAATTCGCGGCGCGCCAGTAGGCGGAGACCTGCTGCAAAGCGTCCATGTTCGAGGTCTCTACCCCTTGATACGGGGAAGTCTCCGGATTGTGAAGGTTCTGACGGTCAACGCCGGTTCATCGAGTTTGCGGCTCCACCTGGTCTCCGGAGACGAGGTTCTGGCCACTCACCACGTGGAACAGGCCCCGACGTCGGCGGACGCGCTGCTCGAATTCCTGGACGAGAAGCCCGACGCGGTGTCCCATCGGCTGGTGCACGGCGGATCGATCGTGCGAGAACCGGTGCGCGCGTCGATGGAGCTGGTCGACCAGTTGTCGGAGATTTCAGACCTTGCCCCGCTTCACCTGCCGCCCGCACTCAAGCTGATCCGCGCCTCACTTGAGGCCCTTGATGTCCCGCAGGTCCTCTGCCCCGACACCGCGTTCCACGCGGGGATGCCCGCGGTCGCCTCGACCTATCCGATCCCCGCCGACTGGCGATCACGCTTCGGCCTGCGGCGATACGGCTTCCACGGCCTCTCCTACGCCCATGCCCTGCGCAGGGCCGGCGGGTTGGTCGACGCGTCCCAGATGGTGCTGTGCCACCTGGGCGGCGGCGCGTCGGTCTGCGCCGTCAAGGACGGGCAGTCGATGGACACCTCGATGGGGTTCACGCCACTTGAGGGCGTCCCGATGAGCAAGCGGTCCGGCAGCGTCGATCCCGGCATGCTGCTGTGGCTCCTCGACGGGCGCCTTTCTCTCTCGGAGGTACGAGACGGCCTGGAGCAGCACTCCGGTCTGCTGGGCCTGTCGAACGGGTTCTCCGGCGACACCCGCGACCTGGTCAAAGCGGGCGACACGTTCACCCTCGACGTCTACTGCCACCGGGTGGCCCGCGAGATCGCCGCCGCCGCGACCTCCCTCGACCGCCTCGACGCCCTCGTCTTCACCGGCGAGATCGGCTGGGACCAGCCGGAGGTGCGCGCGGGTGTCTGCCGGCGGCTGGGCCTGCTGGGGGTGCGGGAGCCGGTGGGCGGCAACCGTACCGAAGACGGCCTGATCAGCACGGACGGGGTGCCGGTCCTGGTCGTCGAGACGCGGGAGGAGTTGCAGCTTGCCCGGGAGGCAGGTTTTGTTCTGACGTAGGCGGTTATGAGTCGGACAACCCCCCACATCGTGAGGGGAATCATGGCGCGTACGGGCTGGCCCGGATCGATCGCGATCCTGCTGATTCTCGGCTTCCTGGCCATCGGCCTGCCGCTGGCCAACGCCGGTCTCGTCGACGAGGCCGTGCCGCTCAAGCCCGGCACGGTCATCCAGGTCGGCGAGGAGCTCGACAACGGCAGCCGCCCGATCTCCATGCTGGTGCCCGCCGGATGGTCCCTCGACGAAGGCGCGTCGTCACTGTCGGAGTCGGTGTCCCTGGTCAACGGAGGCGCGACCGTCCAGCTCGGCGTCATCGACGCGGAATCGGCCACCCCGCAGCAGCTCTGGACCGGTCAGCACCTCATCTTCAAGGCTCAGGGCGTCCCCATCGTCGCCGAGAGCCCCACCCCGATCACGACCAGCCAGGGCGTCCCCGGCCTGTCCGGCATGATCACCGTGAAGGACCGCATCGGCACCCAGACCGTCTTCGCCGCCCCCGACCAGGGCGCCAGCGTCCTGGTGGCCGGTGACCCGGCCGCGATCGCCGCCCACAGCGACGACATCAGACAGATGATCGCCTCGATCCAGTTCGCCGGAGCGCAGCAGTGACCCGCCAACCGGCCTTCTGGGTCTGGCTGCTCGGCATCGTCCTGGGCGTCCTGACGGTCAGCACGACCCTGGTCCCGCAGGCCCGCGTCTTCACCGCCGGAACCATGATCGCCCTCGGCGTGCTGGTCCCGGTCCTGCTGCTCGCATTCTGGCTGTTCACCCGCATCCGCCCGCTGCGCGCCGCGCCACTGGGCTATTCGTGGATGGCCCTGGCCTGGGGCGGCCTGGCCGCGTTCGGCGTGGCGTTCCTGGCCAACACGGCGTTCACCGCGATCCTCACCAAGACCACCGGCCCCCTCTTCGCCGACCGCTGGGCCGACGCCATCGCCGCGCCCCTCGACGAGGAGACCGCGAAACTGGCCGGAGTCGCCCTCATCGCCCTGATCGCCCCATGGGTGATGTCCGGGGCCCTGGCCGGGTTCGGCTACGGCGCGATCGTCGGCCTGGGTTTCCAGATCATCGAAGATCTTCTGTACGTCTACAACACCATCATCATGACCGGCGGCATCCAGCAGACCAGCGACACCGTGGGCTCCCTGTTCGCGAGGCTGGTCTATTCGGCGTGGTGGAGCCACTGGGCCATGACGGCGGTGGCGGGCGCGGGGCTGGGCTACGCGGTCGCCCGCACCGACCGGCCGCTGGCCTCGCGGGTGACCGTGGCGGTGACGGCGTGGGTGACGGCGATGCTGATGCACGCCTGGTGGGACTCGCCGCTGCTCCCCGGCTCGACCTTCGCCAAGGGCATCCCGCTGCTGGTCATCGCGATCGTGGTCTTCGTCGTGGCCCGGCACCTCGACCGGCGGTCAGTCGCGTACCGAGATACCCAGCGCGTGGGCCATACGTGGGGCCAGGTCGAGTAGCTGACTCATCGAGATCGTGGCGCCCCGGAGCGACTCCAGGCCGTCGGCGATCCCCAGGGTGCGCGCTCCCCGGAAGTCGACCTTGGTGAGCTGGGCCTTGTCGAACCTGACGTCCTCCAGCTCCGAGCCGGGGAAGGTGACCTCTTTGAGCGTGCCTCCGGCGAAGTCGACCTCTCTCAGCAGGCAGTCTTCGAAGGTGACGTTCCTGAGCGTCGCCGACCGGAGGTTGACGGAGTCGAGCTTGCAGTTGTGGAAGGTGACCTGGTGGACCCGGGAACCGAACATCGGGACGCCGGACATGGCGCTGGAGATGATCTCGGCGTCGAACCAGTCGCTCTCGGCCAGGTTGACCCCGATCCACCTGACCGTGTGGAACCACACGTCGTTGTAGCGGCTCCGGTCCATGCGGCTGTCGTTGATCGTGACCTGCTGGAAGACCGTCTCCATGAACCGCGCGCCGACGGTGTTGACCTCGTCGAACGTGACGTCCTTGAGGTGGACGCCGTCGTAGTCGCCCTCCCGGCCGAGGTCACCGGTGAGGGGTTCGAGGTAGGCGGCGTAGGGGAGGTCATGGAGTTCGCGCGGCATTCGAACATTCTTACAACTCAGCGTGCGATCACGTCCAGCCGCCCGAACACCAGCGACCCCACCGCCCGCGCGTCGTCTCCCGTCCAGAACTCCGCCCACAGCTCGCCGAACTCCGTGCGCGACAGGTAGCCGTCTCCGTCGCCGTCGATTTCGTCGAACACGTCGTCGGTGTCGGTCGGCACGCCGGTCCACCCCACGACGAGCTGGTTGTATTCACGGGCCGAGATCAGCCCGTCTCCGTTCACGTCGACCGCGTCGAACATGGACAGCGCCGTGGTGGCCATCGCGTGGGACATCTGGTCGAGGCGGTCGACGATCACCATCACGTCTTCGAGGGTCACCCGGCCGTCGTCGTCGCGGTCGGCCGTGAGCAGGGTCGCCCACCAGCCCATCATGATCGAGTGGATGCGGCCCTTCGGCTGCCCCTGGAGCGCCGCCCATCGGCCTGCCAGCGCCTCGAAGTCGGATTCGGTCAGGTAGCCGTCGCCGTCGACGTCCATCGCGCGGAAGACACCAGTGATCTTGCGGTACTGAAACTTGGTAGCCATCGGGCCACTCCCTTCACGGGTGGGGGGGACCTTGATGGTCACCAACCCGGGCGAGTGGCCGCGATGACACTGTGAGTAACAGTTCTCTTACCGTGAGTTATTCGCGGTGAACTCCAGAATCTGGCGCCAGGAGTCGGCGCAGGCCTCTGCCCATTCGGCGAACGAACGATCGAAGAACGAGTGGGGCGCGCCGTCATAAATGACAGACGTGTTGGGTGTGCCCGCCGCGTCGAGGGCGGCGGTGAAACCGTCGAACTCCTCTTCGGTCGACGCCGTGTCGGCGCCGCCGCGCAGCAGCAGGATCGGCGCCCCCGGCGTCGCCGGCACCTCGCCGATGCGGCGGATGGCGCCGTAGAAGCCGATCGCACCGGCCAGGCCGCTGCCGTGGGCGCCCAGACGCCACGAGTGGGAGCCGCCGAAGCAGAAGCCCGTCGTGAAGACGGGGGCCGGCAGCTGCGCGCGGGCGGCGGCGACGTCCAGGTCGACCTGCTCCGGCGTCACCTGGGCGACGTGGGGCTGCCAGTCGAAGTCCTCGCCGCGGTCGTCGGTCTCGGCGGTACGGCCGAAATAGTCGATGGCGATGGTGTGGAAACCGGCCTCGGCGAAGCGCACGGCCAGATCCCGGTAGTAGGGATGGAGGCCGCGGATGTCCGGCAGAATGATCATCGAACGGCCGTTGGGCTCGGCGGGTTCGGCTCGGTAGGCCAAGACCCGGGTGCCGTCTTCACTGGTCAGCGTGATCTGCTCGTGAGAGGCGACCGCCCCGGCCACCGGCGGCGCGGGTGGCCTGCTGTCGGTGCTGTGACACATGGGGCGATCTTGTCACACGGGTTTCGGCAGGCCCGCGATCACCATCCCGATCAGCCGGTGACAGCTCTCGTCTACCGCGTACGGGAGAGGGTGACGAAGCCGTGGATGGCGTGAATTGGCGTCGGCGCCGTCCAGGCCGTAGTCCGCCTGGCGAAATCGGCCGTCTTGAGGTGCGGCCTACTTGAGCCGGGCCGCCTTGCTCAGCAGGTAGCGCTGCCTCGGCGAACTCGTTGAGGCTTCCGCCGCTTCCAGGTAGGCCGCCCGAGCCGCCGCGACATCGCCGGTCATCTCCAGCAGATGGGCCCGCACGCCCATCACCCGGTGGTCGACCGGTTGAATCGCCGCCAGCGCCGCCAAGCCCGTCGCCGGTCCCTCGCTCATGGCCACCGCCACCACCCGGTTCAGGGCCACCACGGGGGTGGGGGTGATCTGGAAGAGGAGGTCGTACAGGGCGCGGATCTGGGGCCAGTCTGTCTCCTTGGCCGTGTGGGCCTCGTCGTGGAGGGCCGCGATCGCCGCCTGCAGTTGGTAGGGGCCGATCTCGCCCCGGGGCAGCGCCTCCTCGAGCAACGCCACGCCTTCGGTGATCTGGTGAGGGTCCCATTTCGTCCGGTCCTGCTCGTCCATGGGGATCAGGGCGCCGCCCGGCCCGGTGCGGGCGGCGCGGCGGGCGTCGGTGAGGAGCATCAGGGACAGGAGGCCGGCCACCTCGCCGTCCTCAGGGAGTGTGCGGCGCAGCATGCGGGCCAGCCTGATCGCTTCGCGAGCCAGTTCCACTCGCTGCAGGTCGGGGCCCGAGGTGGTCGCGTAGCCCTCGTTGAAGATCAGGTAGAGCACGTGCAAAACCACGCCCAGGCGTTCGGCCCGGTCGCGGGGGAGGCCGAAGCCCTGGCCGCTCTCCTTGATGGTCTGCTTCGCGCGGGTGATGCGGCGGGTCATGGTCGCCTCGGGGACCAGGAAGGCGCGGGCGATCTCCGCCGTGGTCAGGCCGCCGACGGCGCGCAGGGTCACCGCGATCTGGGACGCCGGGGACAGCGCCGGGTGGCAGCACATGAAGAGCAGCACCAGCGTGTCGTCGCCGCCGGCGGGCGGGTCGGCCGGTACGGCGGGCCGGCGGGCCACCGCCTCCTCGCGTTCCCGGCGGGACTGCTGACTGCGCAGCAGATCGGTCAGGCGCCGGGAGGCGACGGTGATCAGCCACGCCTTCGGGTTCTCCGGGACACCTTCACGAGGCCATTGGGTGGCGGCGGCCAGCAGCGCCTCCTGGACGGCGTCCTCGGCGGTGTCGAAATGGCCGTACCGGCGGACCAGCGCGGCGAGGACCCGCGGCGCGTTCTCACGCAGCAGGTCCTCCACGCCGGACGGACCGGTCATTCGATCATGTCGTCGAAGTGCTCCATGATCGGCCGCACGTCGACGTACTGGCCCTCGCCCTCCGGGCCGGGGGTGTCGGCCAGCTTGGCGGCGATCTCGGTGGCGCGGTCGAAGCTGGCGCACTCGACGATCGTGTAGCCGACCAGGACCTCCTGGGTCTCCGGGTAGGGACCGTCGGTGACGACCGGGACACCGCCCTTCAGCGAGACGCGGCGGGCGTGGACGGGCGCCGACAGGCCCTTGGCGTCGACGAACTCGCCCGATTCGACCAGGTCGTTGTTCCACTTCTCCATGAACGCGTGCATCTCGGCCACTTCGGGGCCGCCGGTCGCCATGGCGTCGAAGTCGTTCTGTGAGCCGTACAGCATGATCATGTATTTCATGATGTTCTCCCTTCGCTCACCCGATACGTCGGAGCCGGGGACTCCCGCCGGACATGTCCTGACGACAAAATATGGGGCATGACGGAGGTCACATTCACCCATATCGGCGGCCCGACGTTACTCATCGAGTTCGAGGGCCTTCGCATCCTGACCGATCCGACCTTCGACGCGCCCGGCCGGCGCTACAACTTCGGCTGGGGCACCTCATCGACCAAGGTCGCCGGCCCCGCGCTCACTCCCGAGCAGATCGGGCCGGTCGACGCGGTTCTGCTCACCCACGATCATCATGACGACAACCTCGACGCCGCCGGGCGGGCCTTCCTGAAGGACGTCCCGCTGGTGATCACCACCCACTCCGGGGCCACCCGGATCGGCGGGACCGGGCTCAAGCCCGGCGAGTCGACGACCCTGAACGACGTCAAGATCACCGCTACCCCGTGCCGGCACGGGCCGCCGCTGAGCCACCCCATCACCGGCGACGTCATCGGGTTCGCCCTCGAATGGCCGGGTCAGACGCATGGCCCGCTGTGGATCACGGGAGACACGGTCCTGTACGGCGCCGTGCGCGAGACCGCCCGCCGTCTGAAGCCCGGCACGGTCGTCTTCCATCTCGGCGGGGTGCGGTTCCCGATCACCGGGCCGCTGCTCTACACGATGACCGGCCGCGACGCCGCGACCCTGCTCACCGACATGGCTCCGGCGAACGTTTTCGCGGTGCACTGGGAGGGCTGGTCGCATTTCAAAGACGGCCGGGAGGGGATCGTCCAGGCTCATGTGCCGGTGGCCTGGTTCCCGATGGGTGAGCCACTGACCGCCGAGGTCTAGTTTTCCCGTGTCCCTTTTGGGGCATTTCGCCCATTATGCGAGTAGTCGTGATGGGGGCAACCGGCAACGTCGGCACGAGCGTCATCGAGGCGCTGGAATCAGATCCCAAGATCAAATCGATCGTGGGGGTGGCCCGGAGGCTGCCCGGATTCGAGGGCGGCAAGACCACCTACCTGGCGGCGGACATGTCCACCGACGACCTGGTGGCCATCTTCACCGGTGCGGACGCGGTCATCCATCTCGCCTGGCTGTTCCAGCCGACGCGGAACCCGCTCCGCACCTGGCGGAACAACGTGCTGGGCGGGATGCGCGTCTTCGACGCCGTCGTCGAGGCGGGGGTGCCCGCGCTGGTGTACGCGTCGTCGGTCGGCGCCTACTCACCCGCCGGCCCCAGCAGTCTCGTGGACGAGAGCTGGCCCACCCACGGCTGGCCGGGGGCCGCGTACGGCCGCGAGAAGGCCTACCTGGAGCGGGTGCTGGACGTGTTCGAACGCGACCACCCCGGCACCCGGGTGGTCCGGATGCGGCCCGGGTTCATCTTCAAGCGCGAGGCCGCCTCGGAACAGCGCCGGATCTTCGGCGGCCCGTACGTGCCGAGGGTGGGCCACGTCCCGGTGGTCCCCGGCATCCCGGGGCTGAAGCTCCAGATCCTGCACAGCGACGACGCCGCGCAGGCCTACCTGCTGGCGGTGAAGCGCCAGGTCCAGGGCGCCTTCAACATCGCCGCCGAGCCGGTCTTCGACATGCCGATGATGGCCGAACTGCTCGGCGCCCGCCTGGTCCCGGTGCCCGTGGGGCTGGCCCGGATGGCAGTCTCCGCCGCCTGGCGGCTGCGGCTGATCCCGGCCACGCCGGGGATGCTGGAGATCGCCCTGCACATCCCGATCATGAACACCAGACGCGCCCGCGAGGAACTCGGCTGGACCCCGCGCCACGCCGCCCCGGACGCGATCATGGAGTTCCTGGCGGGGCTGGGTGAGGGAGCGGGCATGGACACCGCCCCCCTCAAACCCGACGAGGGCCTGAAGGGCCGGGCCCGCGAAGTGACGACCGGGGCCGGCCGACGCCCCTGAGGGTCAGGCGCTCGCTCCTGCGGGGACCGGGGTCTCTTCCTTCTCCACGGTCTCCCGCAGCGGGGCGGGGCGGAGGAAGAGCGTGGCGATCACGCCGAGGGCGGCGATGCCGGCGGAGACCAGGAAGATGTGGCCGGTCGCGTCGGCGAAGGCCACCGGGAGCGGGTGGCCTTCGACCACGCCGGCGGCGACCTGGTTGGCCAGGACGGCGCCCAGGATCGACACGCCGATGGTGCCGCCGAGGGAGCGGAAGAAGGTGATCGCGCCGCTGGCGGCGCCCAGGTCGTGCAGCGCCACGGTGTTCTGGAGGGCCAGCACCAGGTTCTGCATGGCCATGCCGACGCCCGCGCCGACCAGAACCATCGAGGGGATGATCAGCCAGATCGACGTGTCGTGCTGGATCAGGGAGAGCCCGAGGAAGCCGACGGTGAGGACGAGCGCGCCGGCGATGATGAAGGGCCGGACCTTGCCCGTACGGGAGATGATCTGACCCGAGATGGCAGAGGACAACAGCACACCGGCCATCATCGGGATCGTCATCAGCCCGGCCTGGGTGGGGCTGAACCCACGGCCGACCTGGAAGTACTGGCCGAGGAACACGGCCCCGCCGAACATCGCCATGCCGACCGCGAGGCTCGCGAGGATGGCGAGCGCGGGGGTGCGCTGCTTGATGATGTGCAGCGGGACGACCGGCTGCTTGGCACGGGACTCGACCCAGGTGGCCAGGCCCAGCAGCACGACGGTGCCGCCGACCATGGCGCCGGTCTGCCACGAGACCCAGGCGAACGAGTTGTCGACGAAGGTGATCCAGATCAGCAGCAGGCTGACTCCGGCCGCGATGAGGGTCGCCCCCGCGTAGTCGATGACCACGCCTTCACGCCGGACGGTCTCGATCTTCAGCGTCTTGTGGAGCAGCGCCCACGCGGCCACGCAGAACGGCACCGAGATGAAGAAGCACCAGCGCCAGCCGAGCCAGTCGGTGTCGGCGATCAGGCCGCCCAGCAGCGGGCCGCCCACGGTCGCGACGGCCATGACGCCGCCGAGGTAGCCGTTGTACTTGCCACGCTCCTTCGGCGGGATCATCGCGGCCATGACCACCTGCACGAGTACCTGAAGCGCGCCCATGCCGAGCCCCTGGACGACGCGGAAGGCGATCAGCTGCGGGGTGTTCTGGGCGAACCCGCAGGCGATCGAGCCGATCAGGAACAGGACCAGGGAGATCTGGAGGAGGGTCTTCTTGTTGTAGAGGTCGGCCAGGCGGCCCCAGATGGGGGTGGACGCGGTGGCGGCCAGCAGGGACGCGGTGATCACCCAGGTGTACTGCGACTGGGTGCCCTTGAGGGCGGTGATGATCTGCGGAAGCGCGATCGAGACGATCGTGCTGCTGATCATCGCGACGAAGAGCACGAGGAGGAGACCGCTCAGGGCCTCCAAGATTTGGCGGTGATTTTTGCTCACGAGGCAAGTTTACCCATTGCGCAAATTTGTGTGCGCAGTAGGGTGCCGACTGTGGGACTGAGAGAGCGGAAGAAGGCGGAGACCCGGCAGGCGGTCCATCAGGCCGCGCTGCGGCTGACCGTCGAACAGGGCTTCGACGCGGTGACGGTCGAGGCCATCGCCGACGCCGCCAACATCTCCCGGCGGACGTTCTCCAACTACTTCGCCGCCAAGGAGGACGCCGTCCTCTACGGCGAGGAACAGCGCATCCAGGACCTCGTCGAACACATCCGCCGCCGCCCACCGGGCGAACGCGCCTGGCCTGCCCTCTGCGCCGCCGCCGCCGAGCTCTACCGGGAGCAGGAGGACTCGGACCGGGAGTGGGCCATGCGCACCCGCCTGGCCCGCCGCCACCCTGCCCTGCTCGCCCGGCAACTGGCCAACCAGGCGATCCTGGAACAGGAGATCGCCGTGGAGGTGGCCTCCAGGGAAGGCCTCGACGACCGGGCGCTGCGACCACGCGTGATGGCGACGGCCTTCCTGGCCGCGTTGCGGACGGCGATCCTGGTATGGCTCGACGAACGTGAGTCCCGCCCACTGGGCGAGACGCTCCAGGAGAGCCTGGCCGAGATAGGGCGCGACTTCACCCCTGCGTGAACCCGAGGCGTGACAGCTGTCACGGGAAAGCCGTGACGCCTGCTCTAAGTGCTCCCCCGGCCGCCGGATCAGGCTGGGACCCATGGAACTCGCCGTACACGCCACGGGATTGCGGAAGAGGTTCGGGCCGGTTCAGGCCGTCGACGGGGTCGATCTGGCCATCGCGCCGGGAGAGGTCGTGGCCGTCCTCGGCCCTAATGGGGCTGGAAAATCGACCACGGTCGACCTGGTCCTCGGGCTGAGTGTGCCCGACGAGGGCCGGGTCCGGGTCTTCGGGCAGACGCCGGCGCAGGCCGTCCAGGAAGGACGGGTCGGAGCGGTGCTCCAGGAGGGGGCGCTGCTCGACGACGCGACCGTCGGGGAGATCGTCGCCATGGTCGCCTCGCTGCACCGGAACCCGATGCCCGTGGCCGAGGCCCTGCGTCGCGCGGGGGTCGCGGATCTGGCCACCCGGCGCTCGACCCGGCTGTCCGGCGGGCAGAAACAGCGGGTCAGGTTCGCGGTCGCGTTGGTCTGCGACCCCGAACTGCTGCTGCTCGACGAACCGACCTCGGCGATGGACCCGGTCACCCGGCGCGCCTTCTGGTCGTCGATGCGCGACTTCACCGAACGGGGCCGGACCGTCGTGTTCGCCACCCATCACCTGGAGGAGGCCGAGGAGTACGCCGACACGGTCGTGTTCTTCCGCGCCGGCAAGGTGATCGCGAACGGCCCGATCGACCAGGTCAGAAAGCTGGCTTCGGGCCGCGTGATCAGCGCAGTGGTGCCTTTGTCAGGCGCGGCGCTCGGTGCGCTCCCGGGATCGGCCGGGGTCGAATGGTTCGGTGAGCGGGCACGGATCGTCTCCCACGACTCCGACGCCACCCTGCGGGCACTGCTGGCCCGATTCCCGAAAGCCCATGACATCGAGGTCACCGGTGTCGGTCTGGACGAGGTCTTCTTCGCCCTCACCTCGCAGGAGGAACGATGAGATACCTGGTTCTGGAGCTGCGCCGGGCCCTGCGACGGCCCGGGACCCTGCTGTTCGTCGTCGGGTTCCCCGGCGCCTTCTACCTGCTGGAGTCGGTCATCTTCGGCAACGGGATCGACATCCTGCCCGCCATGGCCGCATGGGGGGTGCTGCTGGCCGGTCTGCTGGTCGCGCCGCCGATCGTGGCCGAGCGGGCCGCCGGGTGGCAGCGGCAACTGCGGCTGACGCCGCTGTCGGGGGCGGGCTACCTGCGGGGTAAGGCCACGGTCGGGCTGCTGGTGGCGCTGCCGCCGCCGATCGTGGTGGCGCTGCTGGCCCACTTCACTCAGGACGTGCGGCTCGATGCCTCGCAGTGGGTCGCGCTGGTCGGGCTGACCTGGCTGGGGGCGCTGCCGTTCGCGCTGCTCGGGATCCTGATCGGGCAGTTGTCGACGCCGGAGAGCGTGCAGCAGGTGACGATCGTGGGCATGCTGGCGCTGGCGATCTTCGGAGGGATGTTCATGCCGCTCGACACACTGCCGAATTGGTTCGGCCAGGTCGGGTACGCCATGCCGAGTTACTGGCTGACCGAGCTGGGACGCTGGGTGGTGCTGCCCGATCGGGAGATCATGCTGGCGGGGGGCATCCTCCTAGGATGGGCTCTGGCGCTGGGAGCGGCCGTGACCTGGCGGTTCCGGCGGGATTCCTGAGGGGTCGCGATGCTCTCCGTGGGGCTGACGCTGCTGTTCAGCGCGCTGATGGTGCCGACCTGGCTGAGCGCGCTGGCCGCCCTGCCCCCGGAGACCGCGCGCTGGGCGGTCGGCGTCGGCATCGCGTACACACTGGCGTATCTCCTCGCCGTGGCGCTGCGCCGGTTCTGGGCGGTGCCGTTGGCGCTCGGGGCCGCGCTGGTGGTGATCATGGGGCTGGCGAACTCGTGGGTGCTGATGTTCGCGCTCTGTGTGGTCGCGGTGTCCGTCCGGCCGAAGCTCGCGGCCGTCGTGGTCGGCGGGTCGCTCGCCGGGCTGGCCGTCGCGGCGGTGGTGTCCGGGGAGTTCACCACCCAGATGGGCAACCTGGTGATCCTCGGTTCGGTGGCCGCCGCGACCGCCCTGCTGGCCCGGCTGTCGGAGGCCAACGAGGAACTGCGCCGGGCCCGCGACCGGGTGGCCGTGCTCGCGGTGAACGAAGAGCGGGCCCGGGTCGCCCGCGACCTGCACGACATCCTCGGCCACAGCCTGACCACGATCACCCTCAAAGCCGGTCTCGTACGCCGCCTCATCGAGACCGCCGACGATCGGGCCGCCGGTGAGGCCGCCGACGTCGAACGTCTGTCGCGGCAGGCGCTCGCCGACGTGCGGGCCACCGTGTCCGGCTACCGCGAGGTCACCCTGTCGGGCGAACTGGCGAACGCCCGCGAGGCGCTACGGGCGGCCGGGCTGACCGCGTCGCTGCCGTCGGCGGTCGACGACGTCCACCCCGACCTGCACGAGGTCTTCGGCCACGTGGTGCGGGAAGCTGTCACCAACGTGATCCGCCACTCGACCGCCGGCCACGTCACCGTCGACCTGGGACAGCGCTGGCTGACCGTCCACGACGACGGCCACCCGACCTCTGCGACCTGGGGAAACGGACTGACCGGTCTGCACGAACGCCTGACCGCGCTCGGCGGCGCCCTCACCGCCGAACCGAAGCCGGCGAAAGGCTTCCTGCTCCGAGCGGAGGTCCCGTGATCCGGGTGCTCATCGCCGACGACCAGGCTCTCGTACGGGGGGCGCTGGCCGCGATGCTCGATCTGGAGCCCGACATCACCGTCGTCGCCCAGGTCGCCCGCGCCGACGAGATTCTCCCGGCCGCCCGGGCGACCGAGCCCCACGTCGCCGTGATCGACGTCCAGATGCCCGGTACCGACGGCCTGACCGCCGCCGCGAAGCTCCATCGGGCGTTGCCCGGATGCCGCGTCCTCATCTGCACCACCTTCGGACGCCCCGGCTACCTCGCCCGCGCCATGGCCGCCGGGGCGACCGGGTTCATCGTCAAGGACGCCACCCCGGAAGAACTGGCCGAGGCGGTCCGGAAGGTCGCCAAGGGCATCCGCGTGGTCGATCCGGCGCTGGCGACCGAGTCGCTCGTCCACGGCGTCAACCCGCTCACCTCCCGGGAACGCGAGGTCTTGCGGGCGATCGACGAAGGCCGGACCATCGGGGAGGTGGCGGGTCTTCTCCACTTGTCGGAGGGCACCGTACGCAACCACCTCTCCTCCGCCATAGGGAAGACCGGCACCCGCGGCAGGAACGAGGCGGCGGTCGTCGCCAGAGAACGCGGCTGGCTCTGAAAGTTTCGGGGTAACGAGACAAACATTTCTCTGTCGTTTCCTGGCCCCGTTGCCTATTCTGCCGATGCGAGAGATTTCAGAACCTACCGGCCTGGTAGGTTCCCCCGCCTTCCCTGCATCATGGTGGATCGAAATATTTCGGAACGGTGGTGGCCGTGCGGGCTGACCGACACCTCATGCTGCCTGACCTGCTCATGCGCCGAGGCGCCGAACAGGCCGGGAAGACGGCGATCATCGTGACCGACGTCGGAGAGATCACGTTCGGCGAATGGGACCGGCGGGCCAACGCCACCGCCCGTGCCCTCATCGACCGGGGGCTGTCCCCCGGCGACCGAGTGGCGCTGGTCTTCGGGGAGCGCGACTGGATCGACTACGCGGTCGCCTGGTGCGGGGTGCTCCGGGCGGGGTGCGTGGCGGTGCCGCTCTCGGAGCGATTAGCCCCCGCGGAGATCGACTACGCGCTCAAGGACTGTGGCGTCGTACAGACGATCTCCAAAGAGAGCTCAGCCGAGCTGAGCGCGAACGACCCCGCGCCCGTGCGAAGAGGCCTCGAGCCCGACAAGCTGGCGCAGATCATCTACACCTCCGGTACGACCGGCCAGGCCAAGGGCGTCGGCGCGACCCACGCCAACCTGGCCTACGGCGCCGACGCGCGCCACCGCAAACTCGCCCATTCGCGGCACTTCCTGCACGCCTTCCCGATCGGCACCAACGCCGGGCAGGCCATGCTGATCAACTCGCTCGACGCCAGCCCGGCCGCGCTGACGATGCCGATGTTCACGCCGGGACGGTTCGCCAGGCTCATCGAGATCTACGAGGTCGGGACCGTCTTCGTCGTCCCGGCGATGGCGATCCAGCTGCTCAACGCCGGGGTGCACGAGCGGCACGACTTCAGCTCGGTGAGGCTGCTCGGTTCGACCGCCGCGAGCCTGCCGCCGAGCGTGGCCGCCGGGATGGCGAAGGCGTTCCCGAAGGCGACGATCGTCAACTACTACACCTCGACCGAGGCGACCCCGGCGCAGACCGTGATGATCGTCGACCCGGCCCGGCCCGCGTCGGTGGGACGGCCCTCCCAGGGCGGCGACCTGCGGATTCTCACACAGAAGGGCGAGACCGCGAAGCCACGCGAAACGGGCGAGGTCTGGTTGCGGTCCCCTGCGGGGAACCGGGTCTACTACGGCGACCGGCAGGCCACCGACCGGGTGTTCCGCGACGGCTGGGTGCGGATGGGCGACCTCGGTTACCTCGACGACGACAAGTTCCTCTACCTGGTCGACCGGGAGAGCGACGTCATCAAGTCGGGCGCGCACAAGGTGTCGACGATCCAGGTCGAGGCCGCCCTGCACGAACATCCGGCCATCGCCGAGGCGGCCGTGGCCGGGCTGCCGCATCCGGTGCTCGGCCGGGTGGCCGGCGCGGCCGTGGTGACCCGCGCGCCGGTGACGCCCGCCGAACTGCGCACGTTCCTGCTCGACCGGCTCGCGCCGCACGAACTGCCGAGCCGGCTCGTGTTCGTGGCCGAGCTGCCCAAGAACCACCTCGGCAAGGTGGTGAAGCCACGTCTGCTCGATCTGATCGGGCCGGCCGACACCCTTCCGGGACGAAAATGAAAGCGACCGCCGTCCAGCACGGCATATGGACCGCCGCCCAGCTCGGCGCGGGCCCGGCCTACCATCTACCGGTCGCGCTCTGGTTCGACGGCGACCTCGACGTGCCCGCGCTGCTCGCGGCCTGCGCCGCCGTGGCGGCCCGGCACCGGGTGCTGTCGACGCTCGTGACGAGCACGGGTGACGTCGTCGAGGGACCGGCGCCGGTGATCTCGATCGCCGCCCGGGCGACGCCCGAGCTCGTCGCCGAGGAGGTCGCGCGGCCCTTCGACCTGGAGAACGGCCCGCTCGCGCGCTTCACGCTCGCGCCCGCCGGGCCGCGCCGCTATCTGCTGCTGTTCACGGCGCACCATCTGGTGTTCGACGGGCCGTCCAAGGACATTCTCGTACGCGACCTCGCCCGCCACTACTCCCATCCCGGCGCCTCCTGGGAGCTGCTCGGCCAGGTGGCCGAGACCTCGACGACTCTCGACGTCCCTCCGGTGGACTTCACCCTCCCCGGGCAGCGGCGGTCGGGGCGGTTCGGCGCCGGAGAACAGATCGCGGGCGACGACACGGTGCTCGCGGCGGCCGCGGAGGTGGCCGAGGCGGCCGGGGTGACGACGTTCGAGGCGCTGCTGACGGGGATCCACGCCCTGCTGTTCCGGTACGGCGCCGAGACGCCGGCCGTCCTCGTCGACGTCACCACGCGGGGACCGGAGACCCGCGACCACATCGGCCCCCACGTGAACGAACTCCCGGTGATCACCTGGCCCCGGCGCGACCTGACCTTCCACGACTTCGCCCGCGAGGTGCGGGCGCAGGTCAGGGGCCTCGACCCGACGGCCCGGCCGACCCGGACGCTGTCGGCCCCGGTCTCGCTGAGCTACCGGAAGGCGGGCCGGAGACCTGACTTCCCCGGGCTCGACGTCACCGTCGACACGACCATGTTCGCCGGAGGCGCGCGCGGCCCGCTGCACCTCCAGGTGGTCGACGGCCTCGGCACCTGGCTGCGCTTCAACCCCGAGGCGCTGGACCGCCCGACGGTCGCCCGGTTCTGGGACGCGCTCGGAACCCTCCTCACGCACGCCGCCGCCGACCCCGGGTCGACCATCGGCGACCTCGACGTCATCCCGCCCGCCGACCGGGAGCGACTGCTCGTCACCTGGAACGACACCGACGTCACCTATCCGCCCGTCACCCTGCCGGAACTGTTCGCGGCCCAGGTCAGAAAGACACCCCACGCGGTCGCGGTCCGGTGCGACGACCGCACCCTGACCTACGCCGAGCTCGACATGGCCACCGGACGGCTGGCCGGGAAGCTGCGGCGTCGCGGCATCGGGCCGGGCGACCTCGTCGCGGTCAGCATCCCCCGCTCCGACGACCTGCTGATCGCGCTGCTGGCGGTGCAGCGGGCGGGAGCGGCCTACCTGCCGCTCGACCCCGGCCACCCGGCCGAACGCATCGACCTGATCGTGGCCGACGCGCAGCCGAAGATGCTGCTGACCAAGGCGCGTACCGACGAACACGAGGGCTACCTGCGGCGGACCACAGCCGACGACCTCGCCTGCGTCGTCTACACCTCGGGGTCGACCGGGCAGCCGAAGGGCGTGGAGATCACCCACGGGAACCTGTCGAACCTGCTGCTGTCGATGCGGGACCTGCTGTCGGCCACCGCGGACGACCGCTGGCTCGCGCTCACGTCCCCGGCGGTCGACATCTCGGCGCTGGAGATGTTCCTGCCGCTGATCACCGGTGGCCGGGTGGTGATCGCGCCGCCGGGGGCGGAGAGAGGGCCGGAGGCCCTCGCGGCGCTGGTGAAAGCGCAAGGCGTGACGTTCGTGCAGGCCCCGCCCTCGGTCTGGCGGTCGCTGCTGCCCGGCGGGATCACCGGCGCGACGGCGCTGACGGGTGGGGAGGCGCTGCCCGCGCCGCTGGCGGCCGAGCTCAGGCAGCGGTTCGCCAAGGTGGTCAACGTCTACGGCCCGACCGAGACGACCGTCTGGAGCACCTTCAGCCTCGACGACTCCATCGGACGGCCGATCGCCAACACCCGCATCCGCCTGCTCGACCAGGAGCTCCGGCTGGTGCCCGTCGGGGTGCGGGGCGAGCTGTGCATCGGCGGCGCGGGCGTGGCCGCCGGTTACCGCTATCAGCCGGAACTGACGGCCGAGCGGTTCGTGACCGACCCCTTCGGCGCGCCGGACGACCGCCTCTACCGCACCGGCGACCTGGCCCGCCACCGCGAGGACGGCACAATCGAGTTCCTCGGCCGGATCGAGGTCGGTGATCCGGCACCCGTGACCCCCGCTCAGCGGCGATTATGGTTCCTGCACCGGTTCGATCCGGCGGACGCGTCGTACAACATGTGTCTGCCCCTGCGATTACGCGGGCCGCTCGACCACGATCGGCTGCGGGAGTCGCTGAACAAGGTCGTGGCCCGGCACGAGAGCCTGCGCACCTCCTTCGCCGAGGGCCCGATCGCCGTGGTGCATCCGCCGCGACGAGTCGAGATCGAGTTCATCGCGGCCCCCGATCCGCGTGAGCTGGTCGCCGAGCGGACCAACGCGCCCTTCGACCTGACCGAGCCGCCGTTCCGGGTGAGCCTGTTCGAACTCGGCGCCGACGACCACGTGCTCTGCGTCGTGCTGCATCACATCGTCGCCGACGGGTGGTCGCTCGGAGTGCTCCTGGACGACCTGCTCGCGCTCTACCAAGGTGAAGAGCCACCTGACCTGGCTCTTCAGTTCGGTGACGTGGCGGCGTGGCTGCCCGCGCCGTCGGTGGAGTTCTGGCGGGAGGAGCTCGCGGGGGCCGTGAAGACGGAACTGCCGGCCGACCTGCCCAGGGGCGGGGCTCCGGCCGGGGCGTTCCACCGGTTCGTGATCCCGGAGGACGTGGTCAGGCGGCTCGAACGGCTTGACGCGTCGCTGTTCACGGTGCTGGCGGCGGCGTTCGCCGACTTCCTGGCCGCGACGAAGGCGACCGTGCTGGCGGCACGGGCCCACGGCACGGTGCCGTTCGAGGAGGTCGGCGACCTGCTCCAGACGATGGTCATCCTGCACGACCAGCCGGGCGACGGCGAACCGCCCGAGCGGGTCGGCGACCTGCGGGTGGAGCCGTTCGACGACGGCTACCGGCAGGCCAGGTTCGACTTCGCGCTGGAGGCCTGGCGCAAGGAAGACGGGCTGCTGGCGGTCTTCGGCTACGACTCGACGCTGTTCCGGGCCACCACGGTCGAGGAACTGTCCCGGACGTTCACCAGGCTGCTGGAGAGCATCGGTAAGGATCCCTCCCAGCCGATCTCCCACAACGGCAAGATCGATCGAAGAACCGCTGGATCTGGAGATGGCATGACCGAGGAGCTCAGGGTCCGGCTGGCGAGCATGATCTCGACGGCGTCCGGCGGCACGATCAGCTCTGAAGAGGTATTGGCCGGGAAATACACGCTGTCGGCGCTCGGGCTGACGTCGCTGGCCCGGATCAGCCTGATCGACACGATCGAGGACGTCTTCGACTGCGAGATCGACCTCGCCGGCGACCTGTCGTCGTTCGAGGACGTCGACACCCTGGTGGCGGCGCTGACATGAAGATCGAATTCACCGGCGCGGACGCGGGAGAGGCGCCGCTGACCTGGGGGCAGCGCCTGATGTGGCGGGCCGTCTACCTGATGGGCCCCAGCCAGACCTTCCTGAACTGCCCGTTCGTGTTCCCGGTCTACGGTCGCCGGGAGCTGCCTGCGGTGCTCGACGCGCTGCGGGTGCTGATCGAGCGCCACGAGACCCTGCGGACGACCTTCTTCGCCGAGGGCCAGCTGGTGGCCAGGGACGGCGTGCTGGAGGTCGAACTGGTCGAGGCCGGGACCGAACGCGGGCTCCAGGTGGCCGAACGCGTCGCCGCCCAGCTGGCCCACACGATCTTCGACCATTCGAACGAGCTGCCGCTGCGCTGCGCGGTGGTGGTCAAGGGCGGCCGTCCGGTAGCACTGGCCTGCGTCTTCACCCACCTGGCGGTCGACTATCACGCGCTCGCCGTGCTCGCCGACGAGTGGAGGGCACTGTTGCGAGGGCTCCCGCTGACGCCGGTTCCCTGGCAGCCCAGGGACCAGGCCGGGCTGGAGGCGACGGCGCGGTGGCAGGCCCGGTCGGCGCGGTCGATCGCCTACTGGCGCGACATGCTCGACGAGGCTCCGCTGGACGTGTTCGACCACGCCCCGGGCGAGCCGGAGGACCCCCGGTTCATCGAGGTCGGCATGGAGTCGACCGCGCTGGCGGTGGCCGCGCTGCGGTTGGCCGACCGGTTCAAGGTCAGCACCACCAGTGTCCTGCTCGCGGCCTGCGCCACCGCGTTGGCGCAGGTCAGCGCGCGTTCCCGGGTGGTGATGCAGCTCGTGCACAGCAACCGCCGCGACGCCAGGACCTGGGAGATGGTCGGTACGGTCGGTCAGGACGCCCTCGTCTCTCTCGACTCCTTCAAGAGGGACTTCGGCGAGGTCTGCCAGGCCACCCACCGAGCCGCCCTGCAGGCCTACCGCAACGCCAACTACGACCCGTTCGCGATGACGCTGATGCGCCAGGAGGTCGGCGCCCGGAGAGGCGGGGAACACGACCTCGACGCCTTCTTCAACGACCGCCGCCCCTCCGCGGGCTGGCCCGCCCTGTCGCCGGACGCCGACCTCTCGGTCTCCGGCACCAGGACGTACACCGACAATGCCTGGCCCGGGGTCAGGTTCAAGGCGTTCTTCACCGTCGGAACCGCGATCGAGACCGGTCAGCTCAGCCTGATCGCCGACACCGCCTACCTCTCCAGGGAGAGGGCGGAGTCGATGCTGCGCGGGGTCGAGGCCCTGCTGGTCGGGTCGGTCTAGCCGGCGATCGGCCGGCCGAAGTCGACCGCGGCGAGGATCTCATCGGGGGTGGTGTCGCGCAGTTGCGCGTCCGGTCGCAGGCCGAGTGCGTCGTTGACGGTGGAGAAGGCCAGCCGCAGCGCCACGAACGTCGTGATGTCGAAGATCTGCGCGTCGGTGAACCCGGCGGCCCGCAGCTTCTCGACGTCGGCCCCGGTCGTCGCGTTGGGCCGCTTGGTGATCTTGCGGGTCCACTCGGCGACGGCGCGCTCGGCCTCGGTCAGGTCGGTGTCGGCACCCGTGAGCACCGACACGACCGTGCTCCGGTCGGACCAGGACGCCAGCTTGTTCCCCCACGACAGCGCGCAGTAGGAGTTCCCGTAGGCTGCCGCGCAGGCGGTCACCATGATCCCCCGCAGCCGCAGCGGCATTCCCCGCGTGACGTCTCTCGCCGTCTTCAGGATGGTCTCGCCCACTTCGGGACGGTAGCCCCAGAAGCGGGTGGCGTTCATGACGTAGCCGAACTCCTTGAGGTCTACCTCGGCCTCTTCCGGCTTGGCGTCCACCGGTTCCAGAAAACTCATCACGCCTCCTTCCGGGCCAGATAACCGACCACGTCGATGCTCGCCCGCAGCGGCAGACCGGCGCGCAGCCGCTCTTTCGCCGTCTCGATCGCGGCCTCGGCGAACGCTTCGTCGCCGACGTTCTGAATCGCCTCGTACGCCGGCCCGGTGGACGCCAGTGCCCGCGCGTAGACGGCGGGGTCGGCGAACTCCCAGGCGAACGGCACCGTCACCCGCCGGACCTCGGTGAACCCGAACTTCTCCAGCAGTTCCTCGCCCACACCGGGACGCCCGAGGGCGACCATGTTCCGCTGGTTGTCGACCTTCGGCGGTGCGGCCAGCCGGAACGGCGCCAGCGCCCACGCGCCCGGCGAGTTCTTGATGTGCCCCCACACGGTCAGCCCGACCCGGCCGCCGGACTTCAGCACCCGGTGGATCTCCTGGAGCGCCAGGGGAGTGGTCCCCCAGACCCCGCGGAAAGACGTGACGACGTCGAAGGACGCGTCGTCCCAGGGCAGGTCGTGCATGTCACCGACCCGGATGTCGGCATCGGGGCTGCGGTCGCGGGCCACCGCGACGAGCCGGGCCGACGCGTCGATGCCGGCCACGTCGGCGCCCCGGACGGAGGCCAGCTCAAGGGCCAGCCCCGCCCCGCAGGCGATGTCGAGTAGGCGGTCGCCGTCGCCGACGCCCAGATGCTGGTGCACGGCGACGTATTCTCTGCAGTTCCCCGGTTCGCTGAGCGTCGCGAAGTCGACCGCGCGGCGGCCCCACCCCTCGTCGACCAGCGTCCAGGCCGTCGGATCGTTCATTTCCCCTGTTTCCTTAACGAAGCAGCGCGGCCAGAGCCGGGTTGTCGATCCCGGCCCCGAGCGTCCGCGCGGAGGCGAGCGCCGTCCGGTCCCCGAGACGGGCGCTGTGCAGGTGTGCGCGGACCACCCATTCGCGCATGTCACACCGGGCGGCCAGGGACGCGAGCGTGGTCACGAGCGGTCGGGCCCGCTCGTGATCGCCCGTGTCGAGGGCGCAGGCGATCGTCGCGTCGAGCACGTTGGCGTGCACCCATTGGTAGCGGTCGGGCAGGCGGTTGCAGCTGCTGGACGCCTGGCCGAGCCAGCGGGCCGCCGAGGCGTGGTCACCCCGGTCGCGGCTGAGCAGACCGAGCCCCCGTGCGGCGGTCCCCTCCCAGCACGGGTCCTCGACCTGGCAGGCCAGCACCCAGGCCCGCTCCAGGCCGTCGGCGGCGGCGGCCACGTCGCCCATGCGCAGGTCGATCTCGGCGTGCAGCGCGGTCGGCCATGGCAGAAAGGCCATCCAGCGCTGCTCCTCGGTCAGCTCCAGCGACTGTTTGAGCACCGTGTGCGCCTGCGATCGTTCGTCGCGCATCAGATGGACGCGGCCGAGGATCGACAGGGACCACGCGTGCTGCTTGTGGTCGCCGCAGCGGGCGGCCCGTTCGACCGACTCCTCCAGGTGCCCGATCGCGGCCGGGTAGTCGCCCTGGTCGGAGGTGTTCTGGCCGAGCACGCCGCGGATCGCGGCCATCTCGGCGTCGGTCTCCGCCATCGCGGCGGCCTTGGTCAGCCAGGTGGTGGCCGCCAACCGGCGGCCCGCCTTGACCTCGACGAAGCCGAGTTCCCGCTGGGCCGTCACCGCGACCGAGCGTTCGCCCGAGGCGACCGCCATGACGATCGCCTCGTGCAGCGCGAGTGAGCCTTCTTC
Organism: Herbidospora mongoliensis; assembly: GCF_001570545.1. Lineage (GTDB taxonomy): Bacteria > Actinomycetota > Actinomycetes > Streptosporangiales > Streptosporangiaceae > Herbidospora > Herbidospora mongoliensis. Next base: position 419,000 of record NZ_BBXD01000013.1, read on the forward strand.
GTCCCGCCCCTGCAGGGCGTGCACCAGGGCGCCGCCGAGCGCGCAGTAGGCCCGCGCCTTCAGCGCCGCGTCACCCGTACGGGACGCCTCGGCGACCGCCGTGCGCAGACATTGGACGCCCGCCGCGACGGCGCCGGCCGCGATGGCGGCCCGCCCCGCGTGGAGCTGGCTGATCGCGGCCGCCCGCCCGCTGAGCGGCGGCAGCATCGGTGAGCCGGAGCCGATCGACGTGGCCTCCCGCAGCGCGGGTGACGTCTTCACGCCCAGCTCGCGCCGCATCAGGTCTTCGCACACGGCGACCTGCTTCAGCGCGGCCGCGCGGTCTCCGGCCATGGTGAGGCCGCGGACCAGCAGCTCGTGGTTGCCCTCTTCGAGCGGGTTGTTCTCGACCGCCTTGGCGGCGTACAGAACCGCTTCTTTCGGACGCCCCTCCGCGAGCAGCCGCGCGGCGGCCTGCCGTAACCGGCCCTCGATCATCGCCGAGACACGGTGCCGGGCCACCAGGAGCCACGACTCGAACTCGTGGGACGACGCCAGGTTCACACCCTCGAGCAGCTCTCCCCCGAGTTCCAGCAGCGGCGCGGGTTCCCCGTCCTGATCGAGGAGAACCAGCACATCCACGGTTACGCCCGGGCCGAAATCGGTCCGCACCGGGTCGCCGGAGAACGACTCCCGCAGGCCCAGGGCGCGGCGCAGTTCGGCCAGCGTCCAGCGCAGCGCGCCCAGCGGATCGTCGGCGTCGCCGAACAGCAGTTCGGCGAGGCGCCTGCGGCTGGGCGGGCGTTCGGCCAGCAGCAGATAGGCGAGCAGGGCCCACGCCTTCCGGCCGCGTGGCGACTTCGCCGCCTCGCCGCCGATCTCGACGACCGGCGGTCCGAGCAGCCGGATCGACACCATGTGCCCTGCTCCTTCCTGCACGGTCCTAGCCGGCGGCCAGTCTCCGGACGTCTTCAGTGGTCAGCGGCTGGCCGCCGATCCCCCAGTTCCCGCTCTTGACCTCGTCGATGACGACCCAGGTGACCTGGCGCATGTTCTCGCCCTCGATGGCCACCATGGCCTCGGTCAGCGACGTCACGATCTCCGTCTTCTGCTTGTCGGAGAAGACGCCTTCGATAACTTTCACATTGATGAGTGGCATTGGCCCAGTTCCACTTTCACTTCTCGTTGGTGATGGGACGCCCCGCGTCCTTCCAGGCCTTGAGCCCGCCGTCGAGGTGGGCCACGTCCTGGTAACCGAGGGTCTGCAGCGTGTGCGCCGCCAGCGCCGACCGTCCGCCCGAAGCGCAGAACAGGATCGTCGCCCGTGCCGGGTCGAACTCGGCCCGGTGATACGGACTGCCCGGGTCGGCGTAGAACTCGAGCATCCCCCTGGGAGCGAGGACGGCCCCCGGGATGGTCCCCTCCTTCTCGACTTCCCCCGGCTCCCGCAGGTCAACCAGCGTGACGTCGCCGGCGTCGACCGCCTTGGCCACCTCTTCTGCCGACATGTTGTTGATTCCCGCCCGTGCCTGGGCGATCAGGTCCTTCACTGACTCGCTCACGGTGTCCCCCTCATTGGACGTCGTCGTCGTATGTCCACGACTATCCGCTGGGGCCGTGTGAGGGACCGTGTGCGTTTTCCGCGGGTTTCCGGATCGACCGAATCGTGACCGTGCGTACCCATGGACCGCTCATATCATGAGGTCGTGAACGCGGAGCCTGGCATACCGGCGCAGATCGACGACTACCGCATCCTCCACCGCATCGGACACGGCGGCCAGGGTTCGGTCTTCCGCGCCGAAGACCCCCACGGCACCCCGGTCGCGCTCAAGGTCATCCACGACGAGTTATCCAAGGACCCCGACCACCGGCGGCGCTTCCTGCGCGAGGTCGAGCTGGCCCGCAGGGTGGCTCCCTTCTGCACCGCCCGTGTTCTCGACGTGGGCGTTCTGGGCGACCGGCCCTACATCGTGAGCGAATTCGTGCCGGGGACCTCGCTGCACCACGTCGTCCAGAAGGAGGGCCCCCGCTCGGGCGGCGGCCTCGAACGCCTGGCCGTGGCCACCGCCACCGCGCTGGCGGCCATCCACCGGGCCGGGATCGTGCACCGCGACTTCAAGCCGAGCAACGTGCTGATGGGCCCGGAGGGCCCGGTCGTGATCGACTTCGGCATCTCCCGCGCCCTCGACCACACGGCGACGATGTCCGGATCGATCGGTACGCCCGGCTACATGGCCCCCGAGCAGATCGAGAACGGCGAGGTGACGCCCGCCGCCGACGTGTTCGCGTGGGCGGCGACGATGGTCTTCGCAGCCACCGGTAAGCGCGCCTTCCCCGGTGACACGGTGCCCCAGCTGATCAACGCCATCATGAACCGGCCACCGGTGCTGACCGGCGTCCCCTCCGGGCTGCGCCCGCTGATCGAGCAGGCCCTGAACAAGAACCCGGCCCTGCGGCCGACGGCCGCCGAACTGGTGAAGAACCTGACGGGCGACGAGTTCCACGTCGAGACGGCGCCGCTACCCCCCACACCGCCACCGCCTCCCGTCAAGAAGAGCCGGCGGCCGGCCTGGCTGGCCGCCGCCCTCGCGGTCGTGGTCGCCGGAGGGGTCCTCACCTGGCAGTTCTGGCCTGACGCCGACGACTCGGCGACCGGTGAGGGCACCAAGATCACGACCTCGCTGACACCCGCGCCCGTGACGTTCGGGAAGCCGGTGGGCGACCCCATCGAGGTCCAGGAGAACGACGTCCGCGCCGTCGCCCTCACCGAGATCGGCGGCAGGACCGTGGTCGTGAGCGGCGGCGACGACAACACGGTCCGGGTCACCGATCTCAACACCCGTGAAGAGCTCTACGCCATGCCCGGTCACGAGAAGTGGGTCAGGGGCGTGGCCACCGGCAACCTCGACGGCGCCGAGATCGCCGTCACGGCGGGCGACGACGGCACCGTGCGCCTGTGGGACCTGCGCAAGGGCACCCAGTGGAGCAACTCGATGCTCGGCCACGACGGCGGGGTCAAGTGCGTCGCCCTCGGCACGGTCGACGGCGCGCTCGTCGCGGTCGCCGGCGGCGAAGACGGCACCATCCGGGTCTGGGACATCCACTCCGGCGAACAGGTCGGCGAACCCATGACCGGCCACGAGGGCACCGTCTGGGGCGTCGGCCTGGCCGAGGTCGACGGCGCCCCCGTCGTCGTCAGCACCGGTGACGACAAGACGGTCCGCGTCTGGGACCTCAGCACCCGTCAGCAGATCGGCGAACCCATGACCGGCCACGAAGGATGGGCCCGCTCGGTCGCCATCGGCACCCTTGACGGCAAGCCCATCGCGATCACCGGCGGCAGCGACAAGACCGCCCGGATCTGGGACCTGACGACCCGCACCAGCATCGGCAGCCCGCTGACCGGCCACACCAGCTGGATCTGGTCGGTCGCCTTCGCCGAGATCGGCGGAAAGCCGGTCGTGGTGACCGCCAGCGAAGACAAGACCGTCCGCGTCTGGGACCTGACGACCAGCACCGAGATCGGCGCACCTCTGGAAGGCCACACCGACCGCGTCTGGACCGTGGCGGTCGGAACGGTCGCCGGAAAGCAGGTCGCCGTCAGCGGCGGCCGCGACGAGACCATCCGCATGTGGGACCTGCAGCCCCCGCTGCCCGGCTGACAGCGGGGGCCGAGGGTCACTGCGTGGAGGTGTACGTCACGAACGACGCCTGATTCGCGATCGGCGCCGCCCCCGAGTAGCAGGCGACGTTACGCACGAACGCCGTCCCGCCCGACGTCGCCCAGAGCGACTGCAGGTTGCAGTGTTCCGGCCCCGGCCCGAAGGCCGTGACCTGCACGTGGTCCATCAGGAACCCGACCCTCGGGAAGGTCACGAGCCGCAGCCCGAGCCCCGCCACCCGCACCGTGTTGACCATGCCCTGGGAGTTGTAGTTCACGTCCGCGGGAACCGGCGCGTAGGGCCCCGGGTTGGCCGGCACGTTGTCGAACGTGTACGCGAAGTTCGCCGGCGGCAACCCCCGCCCGACGAGGTTGCGTTCCTTCTGGTACGTCAGCGAGAACCCGCTGTGCTGAGGTGCGTTCACCGCGTTGAAGCACCGCACCTCGACCTGTTGCGCCCCCGGCACCGGCGCCCAGGCCGACACCTTGCACCGCGCGGGCGCGGTGTCGTTCTGCGCCGTGACCTGGAGGTTCCCCGCCTGCGCGGCCGACCCGAGCCCAGGCAGGACCACCTTGTACCAGCCGACCCCCAGAACGGTGACAGAGTTGATCGCCCCCGCCGAGTTGTACTGGGAGGCGATGCCGGCGTTGTAGTGCACGTACCCGAACCTGGCCGTCGCCGGAGCAACGATGGACCCGGAACTCTCCGAGTACGACACCGTGAACGGCACGAACGCCGGAGCCCCGCCGAACGCGTGACACCGGACGGTGACCACCTCGTCGGGCAGGACGGGCGTCCACTTCCAGGCCTGGCAGATGTGCGGCGTCGTCGCGACAGCCGTGACGTGCACGACGCCCCGAGGCCCCCCGATCTGCGGGAACCGCACGAACGTCTCCCCGGGCACCCCCGGCGTGACGGTGACGTTGAACGCTCCCGACCAGCTCCCGGCCTGGTGGCTGAGGACGGGCACTCCGGCCGAGACGTTCACGAAGGCGTAGCCCCAGCGATTGGGGACGGCCGCCTGAGCAGGGGCGACCTGGACGAGGCCCAGGACGAGGACCAGCGAGAAAAGGATTCGGGGTAATCGCGACACCGGCAGATTCCTTTCGGAGTGATGGGCGGTCACGCCGATTCATAAACCGGAAATCGCGTCGTGAGAAGTGGGTGTTCCAACGAGTGGGACGGACGACGTTTTCGTTAGTTTCGTTTCGGGGTAGAGTTTCGCCTGAAACCGACACACGGTGACGGAGGACTCGGATGGGCGACTCATCGTTGGCCGCCGGTGACGCCAGGACCTTCCTGCCGGAAGAGGATCCTCGTACCCAGGCCGCCATAGTTGATCTGGTGGCAGCGCTGCACGAGCGAGGACGCGCGGTCGCCGACCGCCCTGCCCTCCTGACCGGCCCAGACGGCTCTCCCCAGCTACCACTGCCCCTGCCGCTCTACGAGGCGCTGCTCAAAGTGGCCGAAGCGCTGTCACAGGGCCTGGCCGTGACGGTCGCACCGCAGCACATGACCATGTCGACTTACGAAGCCGCCGAACTCCTGGGAATCTCCCGGCCCACCCTCGTCAAACTCCTCGAAAGCGAGGAGATCCCTTATCAGCGCGCCACCGACCGCCCCGGCGCGCATCGGCGAGTAAAGCTACAAGATGTCCTCATTTATCAGGAAAAGCGTCGCACTGAGCGGCGCAGACTTCTGAACGAACTCACCCAGGAATCCATAGGTTCCGGCATGTACGACAAACCGGCAAACGAGTTCTAACACATTTTTACCGACTCAATACTTATGCTGTCAGCGTGCCATTTTCCGCCATCCTGGACGCATGCGTGTTGTACCCGAATGTCCTGCGCGACACCCTGCTCCGGGTCGCCGAGGCCAGCGCCTACCAACCCCTGTGGAGTGAGCGCATTCTGGCGGAGGCCCGAAAAGCCCTAATAGGAAAAGGCCTCCCGGAACCAAACGTAAAGCGCACTTTGTCCTTTATGCGGGCCGCATTCCCGGAGGCGATGGTAGAGGGCTGGGAACCGCTGGAGGAATCGATGGGCAACCATGTCAAAGATCGGCATGTCCTCGCCGCCGCGGTTCGTGGGCACGCCGAGGTGATCGTCACTTTCAACCTCCGCGACTTCACGCCCACCGCCTGCGAAGCATGGGATGTCGAGGCCCAGCACCCCGATACGTTTCTGCTGTACGAGCTGGAGCTCGCCCCGGCCGTCATCCTCAACGTGCTGGAGGAGCAGGCCGCGGCGACCGGCAAGCCGCCGTACCCGGCGATGAGTCTGGACGACGTCCTCGCATCACTGGAGAACTGTGGAGCCCCTGTTTTCGTCTCGGAGGTCCGCTCCCGGATCCGTCGCCGTTAGCGTGCCAGACCTCGTGCGATCACTAGTCGCTGGATCTGGTTCGTGCCTTCGAAGATCTGCATGATCTTCGCTTCGCGCATGTATCTCTCGACCGGGAATTCGCGTGTGTATCCATACCCGCCGAAAACCTGGACAGCGTCCGTCGTCACTTTCATCGCCGCGTCCGTGGCCACCAGTTTCGCCACCGACGCCTGCCGTGAGAACGGCAGGTCCGCGTCCTTGCGCCGGGCGGCGTCGATGTAGGTCGCCCGCGCCGAGTCGACGGCGGCGGCCATGTCGGCGAGCAGGAAGCCGAGCCCCTGGTGGTCGATGATGCGTTTGCCGAACGTGGTCCTCTCCTTCGCGTACGCGACGGCGGCGTCGAGGGCCGCCTGGGCCAAGCCGGTCGCGCAGGCCGCGATGCCCAGTCGCCCGGAGTCGAGGGCGCTGAACGCGATCTGCAGGCCCTGGCCCTCCGCGCCGATCAGGCGGTCGGCGTCCAGGACGGCGCCGTCCCAGTGGGCACTCGTCGTCGGTACGGCGTGCAGGCCCATCTTCTCTTCTGGCCTGCCGAACGTCAGGCCGTCGACCTGGCCGGGCGCCAGGAAACAAGAGATCGACTTCTCGCCCGTCCGCGCGAACAGCGCGTAGAAGTCGGCCTTGCCGCCGTGCGTGATCCAGGCCTTCGCACCGTTGATCTCGTAGCCGTCGGGAACCCGCGTCGCCCGGCAGGTCAATGCCGCGGCGTCGGAGCCCGCCTGGGGTTCGGACAGGCTGTAGCCGCCGACGAGGTCGCCCGCGAGCATGTCCGGAAGCCAGCGGTCGATCTGTTCGGGGGTCCCGAACCTCGCCAAGGGATGACACGACAGCGAATGCACGCTCACGGCGACGGCCACGGAGGCCCACCGTGCGGCGAGTTCTTCGAGTATCTGCAAATAGACCTCGTAGGGCTGACCGCCTCCGCCGAACTCCTCCGGGTAAGGAAGGCTCAGCAGGCCGGCGCCGCCGAGGGTGGCGAAAAGGCCCTCAGGGTAGGTCTCGGCGCGCTCGTGCCGGTCCACGATGGGCAGCAGTTCTTTGTCCGCCACCTCGCGGGTGAGGTCGAGCAGGTCACGTGCCTCCGGAGTGGGGAGGAGTCGGTCGACGGCCACAGGGGTCTCCTGACATCGGTCGCTTTGTCATACCGATGTTCTCAGAGCCCGATCCACTCCCTCGAAGTGGTCATCGCGTCCAGCAGGTTCAGTTGTGGATCGACTCGGCCACGTAACCGGTGACCGCGTCGAGAAGGTGCGTGATCCAGCCGGGGCTGTGGCGCGGCCTCAGCCATGGCCACGCGTTCGCCCCACCCCTCGGCACCACCGCTCACCATGCGGAGATGCGCCGGAGTTCGATTCCTTCACCGGGAGAAAAGGTACCGCTGTGCCCCCGTTGATGGGGGCACGCCAATCGTGATCTCTATCGCGGTAGGTCTCTGTTCGTATTGGGTTCGAGGCGGTGCTCTGGCCCGATGGTCGGGGGTGGCGGCGATGTCGGCGGAGGTTGGCAGCCGCCATGCGCTGTACACCTGAAGCGGCCGGTTGTCTCTGACCAGAATCACCGGCACGAATTCGACGAGCAGATAATTTCTCGTTGTTTTTATTGTGCGTGTCACCGTGGCATCTCCGCCCGGCGCGAGATCGCCGGGCCACCACCGTAGATTGACACGCCCGTTGATGGTCTCCTCAGTGTCGACCACCACATCCGGCACCGGCGTCTCCGACAGGGCATGAGCTGTACCTGCGGGAACGAACAATCCGATGACGGCGACCGCGAGCGACACGAGAATCGCCCAAGCTCTGTCGATCAGTCTGCCCACAACACACCCCCACAATTATCGAGCTCATTTGATTATCGCCCCGGGGGGTGGCGCCTTATTTAGTGACACCCCTGAACTACCCCCTGCGATCACCGCTGTAAACAGCCTTCTCAAAGAAAAAATTCAGGCCCTGAGATGTGGGCTTGTGCCCGTTTTCTTCTGGCTCGGTACGCGGGGTAAATCCGGATATCCCGGAGCACGGCTCACCATTGTCGGCCCCGCCCGACAGGTGCGCCGTGTGCCGACAGATCAGGCTTTCTCGTCCGGGCCAATCCACCGAATTAACAGTTCGCCGCCGGAAAACGACATGCCCGATCTGAACGTTTCACGCCTCACCTCGGGCGACATTACGACGATCAAGACATTGATTGACCGGTTGAGTCTGGATTTCTACGGTCTGGTCGTCGGACGCTCCCGCAGATTGGACCGGCTATGAAACGTTTCGTCCTCATCGCGATAGGGCTGGTGGCGGCTACAGCCGCCCTGCAGGGTCCGGCCACGGCCGCCGTCGCCTGCCGGATCGACTACTCGGTGGGCAGTTCGTGGCCAGGCGGCTTCTCGGCCGCCGTCACCGTCAACAACCTCGGCGACCCGGTCGACGGATGGCAGCTGACCTGGACGTTCACCGCAGGACAGCAGGTCACCCAGGCCTGGAACACGACCCTCACCCAGAGCGGCGGCGGCGTGACCGCGGCCGACGCGGGCTACAACCGGCAGCTCGGCACCGGCGGCTCGACCGGGTTCGGCTTCAACGCGTCGATGAGCGGCACCAGCAATCCCACTCCGACGAACTTCGCACTCAACGGCGTCGCCTGCAACGGCACCCAGCCCAGCCCGACGCCAACACCCACGCCGACTCCCACGCCAACGCCGACTCCTACGCCCACCCCGACCCCGACCCCGACGCCGACGCCGTCAGGCGCCAAGCAGGTAGAGGATCTGGATCGGGGGGTCATCTCGGTCCGCAGCGGGAGCGCGAACCTCGTCTCGTGGCGGCTGCTCGGGACCGAGGCCCGGGAGACCTCGTTCAACGTCTACCGATCAGGCGCCCTGGTGGCGAGCGTCTCCAACTCCACGAACTACCTGGACAACGGGGCGTCGGCCGATGCCACGTACACGATCAGGGCGGTCAGCGGGGGCGCGGAAGGGCCGGCCTCTGAGACCTCGTTGAGGTTTGCCGGCGGCTATCTCGACGTCCCGATCACGCCCCCGAGCTCGAATTACACCGCCAACGACGCCAGTGTCGGCGATCTCGACGGTGACGGGCGGGTCGATCTGGTCCTCAAGTGGGAGCCGAGCGACGCCAAGGACAACTCCCAGTCGGGGGTCACGTCCCCGGTCTACGTCGACGGGATCAAGCTCGACGGCACCCGCCTGTGGCGGATCAACCTCGGCAGGAACATCCGCGCCGGAGCCCACTACACGCAGTTCCAGGTGTACGACTACGACGGCGACGGCCGCGCCGAAGTCGCCATGAAGACCGCCGACGGCACCACCGACGGCCGGGGCACGGTCATCGGCAACGGGTCGGCGAACTACGTGAACTCCTCCGGCTACGTGCTGTCCGGCCCCGAGTACCTGACCATGTTCAACGGCCAGACAGGCGCCGCGCTGTCGACCGTCGACTACGTCCCGGCCCGGGGCACCGTCTCCAACTGGGGCGACAACTACGGCAACCGCGTCGACCGCTTCCTGGCCGGTACGGCCTACCTCGACGGCCAGCGTCCCTCGCTGATCATGTCCCGGGGCTACTACACGCGGGCCGTCGTGGTCGCCTGGGACTTCCGCAACGGGCAGCTCACCCGGCGGTGGACGTTCGACTCCAACAACGCGACGTCCTACGCGGGTCAGGGCAACCACAACCTGTCGATCGCCGACGTCGACGCCGACGGCCGGGACGAGATCGTCTTCGGCGCCGCCGTGATCAACGACAACGGCGCCGGCCTTTACAGCACCGGGCTCGGCCACGGCGACGCGCTGCACGTGGGGGATCTGAACCCGTCCAGGCAGGGACTGGAGATCTTCAAGGTCGACGAGGACAGCTCGAAACCGGGCTCGTGGATGGCCGACGCGCGGACCGGCCAGATCCTCTGGCAGACCGCTTCGGGCGGCGACAACGGCCGGGGCGTCTCGGGCGACATCTGGGCCGGCAGCGCGGGCGCCGAATCGTGGTCGGCCCGGGACACGACGCTGCGGTCCCCGACCGGCGCCTCGCTCGGCCGGGAGCCGTCGTCGATCAACTTCCTGGCCTGGTGGGACGCCGATCCGGTGCGGGAACTGCTCGACGACGTGCGGATCGACAAGTACGGCACGGGAGGGGACACCCGCCTGCTGACCGGGTCGAACGTCCACTCCAACAACGGGACCAAGGCCACGCCGTCGCTGTCGGGCGACATCCTCGGCGACTGGCGCGAGGAGGTCGTCTGGCCGACCAGCGACAACCGGGCGCTGCGGATCTACTCGACCCCGACGGCCACCACCGTGAAGATCCACACCTTGCTGCACGACCCGATGTACCGGACCGCACTGGCCTGGCAGAACACCGCCTACAACCAGCCACCCCACCCGAGCTTCTTCATCGGTGACGGGATGGCGACCCCGGCCAGGCCGAACGTGTACGTGCGCTAGCTGTACTTGGTCATGGACTTGGTGACAGTCGGCTGATGGGCGGTCGGCCGCCGAGGGCTGAGTGCGGGCGTGTGGTGTTGTAGTGCTCCAGCCAGGGGCTGAGGGCTTGGGTGCGGTGCTGGTTGCTGACGTAAGCCTGCCGGTAGGCCCATTCGGTGGCCATGGTGCGGTTGAGACGCTCGGCTTTGCCGTTGGTCCAGGGGCAGTGCGGGCGGGTGAACTTCTGGCGGGCGCCCAAGGCTGCGCAGGCCTGCTGGAAGGCGTGGCTGACACGGTAGTTCTTGGCGTTGTCGGTCATCACCCGGTGGATGCGGGTGATCCCGCGGGCGGCGAAGTAGGCCGCGGCCCTGGTGAGGAAGGCGGCGCAGGTGACGCCTTTCTCGTCGGTCAGGGCTTCGATGTAGGCCAGGCGGGTGTGGTCGTCGATGGCGGTGTGCAGGTAGTCGTAGCCGATGCCCCGGCCGCGTGCGGAGTCGGCGCGGCCGTGGACGCGGTGGCCGCCGCCGTCGGGGATGCGGCCGAGCTTCTTGACGTCCAGGTGGATCATGTCGCCAGGTGCGGGATGCTCGTAACGGCGGGCGCTTTTGCGGCAGGCGCGGATCGGGGTGCCGGTCAGCGGGTCACACA
>NZ_BBXD01000014.1:0-318913 GCF_001570545.1 Herbidospora mongoliensis
TAAGACAGCAGTCGACCAAGATCCGATGCCCCAACCGGGAGCCTCGCTGCTGTCTTACCGTGCCGCGATTCCGCTGTCGAACCGCACCCTGGCCCGCCTGGCCGACCTGATCCGCGCCCGCCGTGCCGAACGCCGCTGCAGGTGGCGGCGCCTGAGCGCCGGACGGCAAGCCCTGCTGGTACTCGCCCACCTGCGCAACGGCGACACCTACACCCGCCTGGCCTCGGGGTTCTCCATCGGCACCGCCACCGCCTGGCGCTACGTGCGAGAAGGCGTCGACCTGCTGGCCGCCCTGGCCGAGGATCTCCATGCCGCCGTCGCACGAGCCGGCCGCCTGGCCTACGCCATCCTGGACGGCACCCTCATCCCCATCGACCGCCTGGCCGATCAAAAGCCCTACTACTCCGGGAAACACCGGCGTCACGGCCTGAACGTCCAGGTTCTTGCCGACCCCATCGGCCGGCTGGTCTGGGCCTCACCCGCTCTGCCCGGCGCCGTGCATGATCTGACCGCCGCCCGCCCCATCGGCCTCATCGACGCTCTGACCAACGCCGGCGTGCAGGTCCTCGCCGACAAGGGTTACCAAGGCGCGGGCGGTGCCATCCGCACCCCGTTCAAGCGCCATCGGTATCGGCCACGGCTGTCCTCTGGCCAGAAAGCCGTCAACCGCTCCCACGCCCGCATCCGGGCCATGGGCGAACGCGCGGTCGCGACTCTGAAGACCTGGAAAGTCCTGGCCAAACTCCGCTGCTGCCCGCACCGGGCCACCGCGATCGTGCAGGCAATCCTCACCCTGGAGACCATCGAAACCGATCGCTACTCAGGATGAAAAGGGCTCAATGATCGACGTATAGAACCTTCATCCTGGCTGCGACCATCGATCTAGTGCAACAACCCCACGGCCTTGATCTACTCCAACGAGGGCGGGGGCTCGACTACGAAGCTCCCCATCCCGGGCTCTGTTCGTATCAGGCCGTCTGTGCGCAAGGCGCGGTGAACCTTCTGACCTGTCGCAGTGGCGATGCCGTAGATCTCCTGTAGCCCAAGAACGGATGGCACCTGGTCGCCGGCAGCGAGCTCCCCACGCTCGATCTGCCCCTTGATGTCCTCATACACCTGGAGCTATGGGGACTCGAACCCCAACCCTCCTCGATGCCAAGTCATTTGACTACATCAACAATCGTAATCTCTCGCGCCACGGAGTTCCCTGCTGCCGGTCTCAGTCTGTATCAGCTAACCCTGACGCAGCATGTGGTCGACCATATAGCCGATATGTGTCGAAACATGCCTAATTTAGCGTCAAGTAAGGCTCCCCAGTCCTAAGGAGCGTTTTGGCAAGCGGTAAAGACCTCGCCGTTCGCGCGCCCCGTCTAGATCACTTGGTAATCTTGGTGCCGCAGTTCCTGGTGTCAAAAGCCAGTTCGACGTAAAGCGATTCGCCCGCCTACGCCCGCTACGCCAATCGGATAAGGGACCGATCACGCGCCGCCACTTCGCATGCCAACGCATCAACCGGAAAGCGCGTCTCATAAGCAACATCGGCCTATCTTCTGAATTTGGGTTGGAAGCCCCATCCGAGCGAAGCGAGAACAACCCGAGCGAAGCGAGGCCCTACCAGGGAGCGCGAGGGGCGGAGCCCTTCGCAAGGAGCGGCAGCGACCCGGAGCGAACGCGACGCCGGGGGCGCGACAGCGCACCAGGGGGAGCGCGAGGGGGCGACAGCCCCTTCGCATCGGGGGGCTCGGGGGGTCGTCCCCCCGAAGATAGGGGGGCGTAAATGTCAATCCCATCGCGTATGCCGGTGATCGTGGTGTGGGTGCTTGTCGCGTTCGCATCGCTGGTGTCGCTGCCGGGGCTGTTGGAGCGGCTCGTTCCGCCGTCGCTGGAGGTGCCGGGGGCGGCCTCGGCCAAGGCCGCGCAGGTCGTGGCGGAGGGGTTCCCCGGGCTCGGTGACGAGCAGGCCGTACTCGCGTTCACCTCGTCGCGGCTCACCCCCGACGACCCGCTCTACCAGCGTGCGCTGGCCGCGACCGTACACAAGCTTGCCGCCCTGCCGGAGGTCGGTGACCTGCGGCCGTTGCCCGTCGTCGAGTCGCAGAATCCGCACCATCTCTACGTGCTGGTCGGGGTGCGTGGCGATGAGCAGGAGCGCCGGGATCGGCTGCCCGTTCAGCGCGGGGTGGCGCAGGACGCCGCGCGGGAGGCGTCGGGCGGGGCGGTGGAGGTGTCGCTGACCGGGTCGTCGGCGGTGTTCGCCGAGCTGGCGGGGACCGATGTGCGGGATCTGCGGGTCGTCGAGCTGGTCACGGTTCCGGTCGTGCTGGTGTTGCTGGCGCTCGGGCTGGGGTCGGTGCGGGCGGCGTTGGTGCCGATGACGGTCGCGGGGGCGTCGGTGGTGGCGGGGCTCGGTGCGCTGGCGGTGGTGCCGGGGCGGGTCGACACGCTCATGGTGACGGTGATGGTCGCCGTGAGTCTGGGGCTCGGGCTCGACTACGCGCTTCTGCTGCTGCTCCGCTACCGGCAGGCCAAGCGCGACGGGATGGACGATCACGCCGCTGCGGCCTCGGCTGTCCGGACTGCCGGGGTGACGGTCTCCTGGTGTGCGCTGGTCATGGTGCTCACCGCGGGCGGGCTGTTCGTCGTGCCGGCTCCGCAGATCCGGGGGATGGCGTTGGCGGCGATCTTGGCGACCGGCGTCACGGTCGCGGCGGCGTTGACGCTCACGCCGGTGCTGCTGTCGAAGGGGGTGCCGGCCGGTCGTACCGCGGCGGATCCTCACTGGGTTCGGTGGGCCACCCATTTGATGCGTCATCCCTGGCGCTACACCTTCGCCGTCACGGCGGGGCTGGTCATCGTGGCGATCCCGGTGGGTTCGACCGCGCTCGGGATCCACTACGACCGGTCTGTGCTGGCGGGGACCGACGCGGGTGCGGGGCTGGCCCGCATGGAGGCCGACGGTTTGGCCGGGTTCACGTTGCTCGCGTTGCCGCATCCGCCGGGGCCGCCCGCCGATACGACGGCGCTGACCGCCGGGCTGCGGGAGGATCCGCGGGTGTCGGCCGTCGTCAGCTTCGACAACGGGCGCGACCTCACTCTGGTCACCGTCGGTGAACGCCGGCCCGGCGATCATCCCGACACCGCCGCGTTGCTGGCGCGCTACCGCCAGCTGGCCCCCGACGCCCTGGCCGCCGGGCCGGCCGCACAGCTCGGTGACCTCACCGGGGAGCTGCGCACCCGCCTGTGGCAGGTCATGGCGGTCGTGCTGGCCAGTTCGTTCGTGCTGCTCATGGCGCTGTTCCGGAGCCTGCTCATCCCGCTGAAGGCGATCGCGATGAACGTCCTCACCATCGCCGCCACCTTCGGGCTGCTCGCGCTCGTCTTCGACGGGCAGGTCGGCGCGATCGTGCCGTTGCTGACGTTCTCGCTGGTCTTCGGCCTGTCGATGGACTACGAGGTGTTCCTGGCGCATCGCGTCACCGAGCACTGGCGGCGTACCGGCGACACCACCGCTTCGGTCGTGTACGGCCTGCGGCACACCGCGCAGGCCATCACGCTCGCCGCCGCCGCGATCGCCGTCACCTTCGCCGCGCTCATGTTCACCCATCGGGAGGAGATCCGGCAGACGGGCTTCGCGGTGGCCGTCGCGATCGCCATCGACGTCACTTTGGTCCGGATGGTGCTGGTCCCGGCGCTGATGCGGCTGTTCGGCCGATGGAACTGGTTCCCTGGCCGGGCCGTGACTTCCCCATCACCCGTTCCCTGCTACGAATTGGAGCTCACTGATCACGGGAGGTAACCCATGCCCGCTGTCGCCGTGCTGCTCGCCGCCGCCCTGCTGACCGCACCCGCACCCTCGAAACCCGCGTTGACCTGCGACGTCTCCACCGCTCCCGGCAGTGCGGTGACGTTCACCCCGGCGGTCGGCCTGCTGCCGCGCACGGTGAGGGTGAAGGCCGTCCTCAACCTGGGCAACTGCCGCCACGGGGCCACGATGACCATCGACGGCACCGTGCACGCGTCATGTGCGGGTGGGTGGCGCGCGGAGGGCGGCGGCCGCATCGAGTGGTTCGGTCGCAAGGGCGGCGTCGAAGCCAGCTCGACCGTCGAGTTGGTCACCAGTGACGTCGCGACCGCCAACCCGGCCGACATCCTGTTCAACGCGCGCGTCACCAAGGGCCGCCTGAAGGGCGCCAAGATCGGCGGCAGCGCCACGCCCACCTCCGAGACCGGCGGCTGCGCCCTCACCGGCCTGCGCTCGGTCACCGGCGTCGGCATGATCACCTTCACCCGCTGACACGGCTGATGGGGCGCGACCTCGAGCGGGTCGGTCGCGTCAGGTCGGCGACGGTCCCATATCAGGACGGCCCGCGACGGTGGGGTCATGAACGGTTCGCCACGGACATACACGGCGAACCACCACCGTAAGCAAGGGACTTGATGATGGACGGCAACAACGGTTTCTCCGAAGCAGGACTCCGCCGGGTGCACGACGTGCTGGCGCGGCACGTCGACTCGGGGAAGATCCCCGGGCTCGTCGCCCTGGTCGGCCGGGGCGGCGAGACCCACGTCGAGGCGCTGGGGACCATGCGCCATGACGGTGGCGCGCCGATGCGCCGGGACACGATCTTCCGGATGGCCTCGACGTCCAAGCCGGTCTCGACGGCGGCGGCGATGATCCTGCTCGACGAGTGCAGGCTGCGGCTGGACGACCTCGTCGAGCCGTGGCTGCCCGAACTCGCCGACCGGCAGGTCCTCAAGAGGATCGACTCCCCGCTCGACGACACGGTCCCGGCCCGGCGGCCGATCACCGTGCGGGACGTGCTGACGTCCACGTTCGGGCTCGGCATGGACCTGACCTCGCTGGGCACGCCGATCATGGGCGCGATCTTCGAGCAGGGGCTCACGCCCGACCTGCCCACCCCGATGCCCGAGCCGGACGAGTGGATGCGCCGCCTCGGGGCCCTTCCGCTCATGCACCAGCCCGGCGAGCGCTGGCAGTACCACATCAGCAACGACCTCCTCGGGGTGCTGGTCTCCCGGGTCACCGGGCAGTCGTTCGAGTCGTTCCTTCGGGAGCGGATCTTCGAGCCGCTGGGGATGAAGGACACCGGTTTCCACGTGCCCGCCGACAAGATCGACCGGCTGCCGACCCTCTATGCCCCCGACCCGCAGACGGGTGAGTTCCACGTGTGGGACGACGCCGCCGACGGACGCTGGAGCCGGTCGCCGGCGTTCCAGGGCGGTGGCGGTGGGCTGGTCTCGACCGTGGACGACTACCACGCCTACTTCCGGATGCTGCTGAACGGCGGCACGCACGACGGCGAGCGGATCCTGTCCCGGCCCGCCGTCGAGCTGATGACCACCAACCGGCTCAACCCGGCGCAGAACGCCGCCCGCAACGCCCTGGCCACCGACAACGTCCACATCTCGTTCGGGCAGGGGCAGCACGGCGGATGGGGCCTGGGGATGGCGGTGCGCACCTACCGGGGCGACTACGCGCCCGTCGGCCAGTTCGGCTGGGACGGCGGCAGCGGCACCTCGACCTACGCCGACCCCGGCAAGCAGGTCACCGGCATCCTGCTCACCCAGGTCGGGATGTCCGTCCCGGATCCCGCGCGGCTCATCCACGACTTCTGGACCACCCTCTACCAGTCGATCGATGACTGATGCGGGCACAGTCGGATGACTGTCGCGATCGGTGCGCGGGCTGACTAGCGTCGGCGTCATGAGTACTGATGGAGTCAACCCGCGCATCGTCCTGGTCCACGGTGCGTTCGCGGACGGATCCGGCTGGCAGGGCGTCTACACCCTGCTGAAGAACGACGGCTACGACGTGGCCGTCGTCCAGAACCCGACCATCTCCCTGGACGGCGACGTCGCCGCGACCCGCCAGGTCATCGACGCCCAGGACGGTCCGGTCGTGCTGGTCGGCCACTCCTACGGCGGGGTGGTCGTGACCGAGGCGGGCAACCACGACAGCGTGGCGGCCCTCGTCTACGTCACGGCCTTCGCCCCCGACAAGGGCGAGTCGGTCAACACGCTGATCGCCGACCCGCACCCCGGCGCGGCCTCGCCACCGATCCTGCCTCCCGTGGACGGTTTCCTGCGCCTTGACCCGGAGAAGTTCCACGAGGCGTTCGCCGCCGACCTCCCGGCCGCGCAGGCCGCGTTCATGGCCGACTCGCAGGTCCCGTGGGGCGTGGCCGCGCTCGGCGGCGTGATCTCCGAGCCGGCCTGGCGGGCCAAGCCGAGCTGGTATGTGGTCGCGGCAGACGACCAGATCATCCCGCCGTCCGCGCAGCGCGTGATGGCCGGACGCGCGGGCGCCACGGTGACGGAGACCCCCGGCAGCCACGCCGTGTTCGTGTCCAACCCCGCGGTGGTGGCCGAGGTGATCGCCAAGGCCGCGAACGCGGTCCGTTAACGGCCGACGCTCAGCAGCGACCGGCCATGACGCCGCCGTCGACGTCCCAGACGGCGCCGGTCACCCAGTCGGTCTGGTCGGACAGCAGGAAGGCGACGGTGGCGGCGACGTCGTCCGGAGTGCCGAGGCGGCCGAGCGGGTGGAAGCCGTCGAACCTGTCGAGGACGGCGTCGACCCTCTCCTTGGGGATGAACTCCTCGTAGATCGAGGTCCGGACGAAGGCCGGGGCCACCGCGTTGACGCGGATCCCGTAAGAGGCGAGTTCCAGGGCCAGATGCTGCGTCAGGGCGTGGAGCCCGGCCTTGGCCATCGAGTAGGCCGACGACGGCGTGGCGGCGACGGCCTGCCGCGCCCACATCGAGCCGATGTTGACCACGGCCCCCCGCTCCTCGCGGTCGATCACGTTCTGGACGACCGTCTGGGTGATCAGGAAGAAGGCCCGGTTCACGATCTGGTAGCGGTCGAAGTCGTCGGGCGTGTGGTCCAGGAAGAGCTTGGGCGCGAAGACGCCGGCGGCGTTCACCAGGAGGGTGGCGTCGGCGTGCCACTCCGTCAGGTCGGCGCGGAGCCGGTCGACGGCCTCGAAGTCGGTCAGATCGGCGACCAGACCCTCGGTCTTGCCGTACACGCCGAGGTCGGCCGCCGCCCGGTCGGCGCTCGACCGGGTCCTGCCGGTGACGACGGCGCTGCCGCCGCCCGCCAGGACGCGCCGGGCGACGGCGAGGCCGATGCCGCTGGTCCCGCCGATGACAATGACCTTCCGAGTGGTGAAGTCCATGCTTTCGACGGTAGGACGCGAAGGCGGAGGCCGGTAGAGGATCTTGGTGAATCAGGACATAAGCGTCATTTATCGCCAGCAAGCTCCCCGGTCAGCCAGGCGAGATCGGTGCCGAACGCCGAGTCGACGCTCCACAGGGCCTCGAAGGAGATCCGCACCTCGTGGCCCTCATCCATCAGCGGACGGTGGGGCACGCCGGGCGAGCTGAGCTTCGAGCGGGGGATCAGCGCCGCCCCGAGGCCGAGCGCGGTCCACTGCTCCAGGACCCGGTAACTGGCGGCCTCACCCGGATAGGCCCGCAGAGGCAGGCCGTGGGACCGGAAGAGCCGCTTGGTGAACATCGTCAGCCCGCACGGGTCGGGGACCAGAAGGAACTGCACCTTGCTCGCCTCGTCGATCTCGATCGGGGCGTCCGCGCCGCAGCCGACGACGACGATCGGGTCCACGTCGACCACGCGGTGTTCGAAGCCGGGCATCGCGGCGACGGAGGGCATCAGGACGACGTCGAGCTCGCCGGACGCCAAGCCCTGCTGGAGATCAGGGATGAGCGCCCCCCGCACCACCAGATCGCGGGGCTCGGGCAGGCCGCGCAGCACGCCGAACATCCGGGCGACGAGATGGGAGGAGAGGGGAGAGACGCCCATGCGGATCTTCGACTCGCCGGGCTCGGTCAGCCGCTGGGCCTCCGCCGCGACGGACCCGAGCGCGCCCAGGGCGTGGTCGATCAACGGCAGGATCCTGGCCCCGAAAGCGGTCGGGGTCACGCCTCGGGGCGACCGGTCGAACAGCTTCCCGCCGAGGCGATCTTCCAGCTTGGCGATCCCGTTGGACAGGGCGGGCTGGGTGACTCCGTAGGCGCGGGCGGCGGCGCTGAACGACTTGGTCTCCGCGACCGCCTGGGCGTACCGGAGTCCTTCGAGATTGAGTTTCTCGATCATGACTGTGCCTCGTCGCCGACCTGGCCCGCAGTGGGGCCTGTCAATCCAGCATAGTCACCGGACCTTTCCGGCCAGGTGGAGCGGGGCGGCGTGGACCCCGGCGGCGGTGATCGCCCGCCAGTACGCGAGGGCCTGATCCGGCTCCACCAGACCGTGGACGACGGGCAGGTCGATCAGGGATTCCAGGCGGCACGACGCGATGGTGCCGGGGATCCACGGCGCGGGCACGTCTTCGGCCAGCCGCCGTTCGATTCCCGCCATCGACAGCAGTCCACCGCCGACGACCATGACATCTTCCCTGGCCAGAGCCTTGGCGACGTCGAAACAGTGCGGGAAGGAGTCGTCCACGACGATCGTTCCGGGCCTCAGACGGTCGACGTCGACGACGATGCCGTGGCTGCTGACGGCGGTGACGATGAGGTCGGCCTCGTAGACCGCGTCGATGTCGCAGATCTCGGCGTCCGGGTGCAGCCCGTCCAGCCTGGCGGCGTTGTCACACAGCAGCAGCCGTTTCGGCCGGTCCTCCACGGCCAGCAGGAGGCGGAGAGAGGAGCGGCCGATGGAGCCCAGCCCGACGAAGGCGACGGTCAGATCACGCAGCGACCGGCCCGCCAGCGCCGCCCGCACGGTCAGCACGACCGAGACGGCGGTCGCGGCATGGCCGGTGGTGACGGGCACGCGCGTCTTGCGCGCGACGTCGAACCCGTAGCCGGTCAGCGAGGGGATCATCCCGGCGAGCGAGACGGTCCGGGCTCCTAGTGTGGCGGCGTAGTCGACGGCCTCGACGGTTCTCGATGCCAGGTCAGGGGTGCTCGCCAGCTCGTCGGCGAACAGCGGCAGGCAGATGAACCCTGACCGGCCGAGCGGAGTGTCGAGCTCCTCGGCCAGCCGGAAACGGCCGTCGGGGAAGAGCAGGGCGCGCAGGTCCTCCCGGGGCATGGCGGGCGCTCCGGCCAGGGCCAGCAGATGGCCGGGGGAGGGCAGGTAGCCGATCAGGGCCGCGTCCAGGGCGACCTCATGCGCGAAGGCCAGTTCGTTCCGCAGCAGCCGTTCGAAGCGGTCGAAGTCGGTCAGTGTCGCGCGGAGGATCACCCGTAGACCGTCCTCGGTCGGTCGCACCGCGAGGAACGTCTCCGCGCCGACCGGGGCGATCTCCGCGTCGAGGTCCCAAGTCAGGCTCAGCTCCGCGCCTTCCAGCGGGCCGAGGGCGGTGAAGTCGAGGTAGCTGAAGAAGAACTGCGCCGCCCTGATGTCGGGAGTGTTCCTGAGGCGCGCCGCCGCGATCTCCGCGGCCACCTCTCGCTGATTCCCCGACGACAGCCGGACCGGCACCGCGCTCGCATACGGCCCGAACACCAGATGCGCGTCCGGTGGCGCGGTGTCGCGGCCGGTCACGGCGACGCCGAGCATCAGGTCGTCCTGGCCGGTGAAGGCGGCCAATGCTCGGTAGTACGCGGCCAGCACCACGACGACCGGCGACGAGCCGGTGGCGTCGACGGTGAAGGCCGTGGAACGGGCCGGTCCGAGTTCGGTCACCGGTTTCCGGTACGCATCCCGTCCGCCCCCCACGGCAGACAGCTGCGCCACATGATCGCGGAACGTGCTGCGCGGGACCGGCAGGTCGATCCCGTCATAGGCGGCGAGCAGCTCACGCCCCAGCAGCGCGGCGCTGTATCCGTCGCCGATCAGATGGTGGGCATGCACGACCAGCACGTGCTCGTCAGGGGAGAGCGTGATCAACCGGAGGCGCAGCAGCGGCCACGCCCACGGCTCGAAGATCCTGGCCCGTTCCTCGGCGATCTTCGCGGCCGGATCGGCGGCGTCCTCGAAGACGACCGGCAGGCGCAGGCTGGCCGGAAGCTCCTGCTGAACGTCTCCGGGGAAGATCGTGCGCAGCATCCCGTGCCGCGCCACACACGTGTCGACCGCGCGCTGGAACCGCTCCCGATCGACGTGCCCACGCACCCGCAGCGTCGCCAGCCACGCCTGACCCGCGAGCAGGAACCCCTTCTGCGACGGCGTCAGCGGGAACGGCCCGTCGTCCCCGCCGATCTTCACCGGCTCGGCAGGTTCCGCGTTGTCGATGGCCTCGGCCAGCGCCGCCAGCGTCCCGTGTCCGTAGATGACCGTCGGACGTGGCAGCGTGTCGATCTGCTCGCCGAGCTGGGCGAACACGCGAAGGATCAGGATCGAGTCGCCGCCGAGCGCGAAGAAGTCGTCCTCCCGTGACACCTGCGGCACGTCGAGGAGCGTGCGCCAGACCTCGGCGACCACCTTCTCGGTCGAGGTCGCGGGCGGCGTCCCGTTGAGCTCGCGTCGGTCGATCTTGCCCGTGGTGGTCTGCGGGAGCGCGGGCACGATCTCGATCCGGGCCGGGATCATGTACGCCGGCAGCACCGCCCCCAGGTGCCCGCGCAACGCGACGGGATCGGGGTCGGCGCCGGGCCGGGGTTCGACGAACGCGCTCAGCCGGTCGCCCGTCAGCACCACGGCGGCCCGCGCGACCTCCGGATGCGTGTGGAACGCCGCCTCGATCTCGCCCGGCTCGACCCGATGGCCACGCACCTTGACCTGCGCGTCCACGCGCCCGAGGAAGACCAGATCCCCGGCGGCGTCCCGGCGGACGCGGTCGCCGCTCCGATACCACCGCACACCGTCGCGTTCGATGAAGGCGTGTCCTGGTTCGTCCAGATAACCGGGAGTGAGCCCGATCCCGGCGATGAGGAGCTCGCCTGATTCGTCCACGTCGACGAACGTCCCCGCGATGGGGCGGCCGATCGGGATCGTGGTCACGTCGTCGGCCGGACGCTCGTCGATGATGTGGCAGGTCGTGTTGATGGTCGACTCGGTCGGGCCGTAGAGGTTGGCGATCCGGGCACCGGGGCCGACCTGGTCGTACCAGCGGCGCACGTGCTCCGGCGGCAGTGCCTCTCCGCCGACGTGGATCCAGCGCAGGCGGGGGGCGACGGGGCTGGCGTCCAGCAGCCGCGACCACAGGCTGGGCACCGAACTCCAGACGGTGATGTCGCGGAGCCGGCTGGCCAGCAGTTCGGGGTCGCGGACCTCCTCCCGGGTGAACGTCACGACGGTCGCGCCGGCCAGCAGCGGGGCCAGCAGCTGGCGTACCGACGCGTCGAAGCAGATCGACGCCGTCTGGGCGAGGCGGTCGCCCTGGTGGTAGCCGAAAGTCGCCAGCGCCCAGTCGAGGTAGTTCTCCACCGACCGATAGGTGATGGGCACGCCCTTCGGGCGGCCGGTCGAGCCGGAGGTGAAGATGACGTAGGCGATGGCGTCCGGAGAGACGTCGGGGGCGTCGTGGGAACCGTCGCCCGAGACGTCGGTGACCACGGTCGTCACGCCGCAGCGAATGAGCTGGTCCTGGCGACGCGCCTCCGGATGGGTGGGGTCGAGCGGGACCCAGCCCGCGCCCGCGCGGATGATGCCGACCAGTCCGATGACGGTGTCGACACCGGGTTCGGTCATCAGCCCGATCAGGTCACCGGCTCCGCGCAGGCGGGCGGCCAGCGCGGCGGAACGCCGGTCGAGTTCGGCGTAGGTCAGCCGGGCGGTGCCGGTGTCGACGGCGACCGCGTCCGGGGTGGCGCGGAACCGGGCGCGCAACCGGGCCGCCAAGCCGACGCGTTCGGGATCCGAGGTGAGTTCGGCCAGATGCTCGGCGGCCAGCCGACGCACCGTGGCCCGGCGGAACAGGCGCGACGGGAAGTTCCAGGAGAAGCGCAGCTCACCGCCTGACTCCCAGCACAGCAGGCTGAGTCTCGTTGCGGCCGACGCGGTTCCGGCGGCGGTGGCGATGACGTCCACCGGGCAGTCCGGGTCGGCCGCCGCCGGGAATCTGGCGAAGCTGAACGACGCCGGGCTCGCCGTGCGGGGTCCTTCGGCAGTCGGCAACAGTCGGGCCAGATCGACGCCGGTCGGGGTGGCGTGGCGTTCGGCGAGCTGCCAGGTGTCCCGCAGTCTCGCCGCCAGCTCGGGCAGCGACTCGCCGGGGTGCACACCGGTCAGCAGCGGGAGGGTGTCGGCGAGCGGGCCGACCAGGCGATCCATGCCCGGGAGCCGGATCTCGCGGCGGGCTCTGGCGATGTTGACGGCCACGTCGTCGCTGGTGGTCCAGCGGGCGAGGCAGCGTACATAACCTGCCAGCAGCAGATGGAACAGCGAGACACCGTGCGCGGCGGCCTGCGCACGCAGGGCGGCGGACTGGTCGCTCGTCAGCGCGACCTGGAGGGTGTCGAGGGTCGGTCCGCCGAGAGCGCCGTCGTAGGGGAGGTGCAGGTCAGGGGTGGTTTTCAGGACCTCGGTCCAGTACGTCAGATCGTCGGCGCTCGCGGGCGGCGACGCGGCGGCGTAGTCGGAGAAGGTCGTGGTGAGCGGGGGAAGTGTCGGTTCGAGCCCTCGGGACAGGGCGGTGTAGACGGTCCAGAGTTCCTCGCCGAGCACGTTCAGGCTGAAGCCGTCGGCGGCGATGTGGCTGACGACGATGACCAGGTGGGTGCCGGTCGGGGTGCGGGCCAGCACAGCTCTCAGCGGGCTTTCGCCGCCGAGGTCGAACGGGCGGTTGCGGAGGTCGCTTTCCAGCGCGTCGAGGTCGTCGACGTCGCGGACCTCGAAGAACGGGCGCATCCCGGCTTCGGCCGACTGCGTGTCGTCGGGGTGAAACCGCAGGCGCAGCATGGGATGGCGGTCGACCAGGTGCTCAAGCGCTTTTCGCAGCAGGGCCGCGTCGAGGGGACCGGTGATGGTCTGGCGGACATACCCATACGCCGAAATTTCGGGGTAAAGGCGGTGCTGGGTCTGGAACGCGAGCTGCACCGGAGTGAGCGGGAACGACCCGTCGGCGTCCAGGTGGGCCGACAGTTCCCGCAGGGTGCGGAACTCGAAGAACAGCGTGACCGGGAGGGTCCGGCCGAGTTCCTTCTCCAGGCGTTTGACCAGGTCGACGGCGGTGAGCGAGTCAAGCCCGAGGCTCAGGAACGACTCGTCCTCACCGATGTCGTCACGCTTGAGCGCGGTGCCGACCAGCCGCCTGATGACGGTCCGCACCTCACCGGCCGGGGTCTCGGGCGTCGGCTCCGGTACGTCGTCCAGATCGGCCACCAGCACCTGCGCGGCACCCGTCCCGATCGCGCCGCGAAGAGCGGCTAGCGCCGCCGAGGTGTCGAGTGCACCCCGGGTCAGCCCGGCCCTGGCGGCCAGGCCGATCTCCGCGAACGCGGCGAAGTTGACGGCGATCCACGGCATGCCGGCCGCGCGTTCGGCCGTGCACAACGCGTCGAGGTAGGCGTTCGCCGCGGCGTAGTCGCCGATCGCCCCCGCCATCTCGGGCAGCACCGACGACACCGACGAGAACGCCACGCACACGACAGGAGTGAGCCCGTGGCGTCGCAGGCCCTCGGCCAGCAGGTATCCACCCCGCGTCTTGGCGGCCATGGCCTCGACGATCGCGTCAGGCGACTTGCTCCGGAGCGCGCCGGGACGCACCTCCCCGGCGGCGTGGAACAGCCCGTCCAGGCGGGGGAGCCCGCGCAGCAGCGGCTCGACGTCCTCGGACACGTCGACGGCGTGATACTCGACGGTCGCGCCACGTCCCCGCAGGTCAGCGAGCAGCCCGGCAGGCGGCCGGGGTGACCGCCCGGCCAGCACGAGCGTGGGCCGCCCCCGATCGGCGAGGTCCCGGGCCAGCGCCGCCCCGACACCTCCGGCACCCCCGGTGATCAGGTAGACCCCATCGGGAGGCAGTTCTGTAGGAGCAGGTACGACCGCCTCCGGCTCCCGCCCCAGCCTCGTCCCATCGCGCCATGCGACGACGCCGCCACCCCGGGCGGACAGCTCGCTTCCGACCGCGGCGACCCGGTCACGCAGGGGTTCGCGGGAGACCAGATCGACCACCCTGACCTCGGCGCCCGTCTCCTCCGCCAGCGCCGCCGCCAGACCTTGCAGGATCGCCTGCTCCGGCCGGTCGATGTGGACGTCCTGGGTGACGACCAGAATCCGGGCCGCGTCGAGCCCGAGGATCGCCTCCGCCATCTCGCGGTGCGCCGCGTCGAGCGCGTCGGCCGACCCCGCCGGACGGGGCGCTCCCGCGACGAGAACGGCGACGTCTCCACTGTTCAGAAGGGTCACGCCGGTCTTCTCCAGCGCCTCGGCCAGCCCTTCGACGGCCACAGGCGTTCCGTCGATGGGCCGTTCTTGCCAGACGAGCCGGTGCAGCAACCGGGACGACGGCCAGTGACGCCGCCGCTGGAACGGATACGTCGGCACGTCGACGCGGGCCCGCCCCTGGTCCATGGCGGTGCGATCGATCGGGAGGCCGCGCTGCCACAACGCGCCCACGGTCTCCAGCAGCGCCCGCGCGCCACCTTCATGCCCGGCCGCCATCGTCGTCGCGGTGCCGGACGCCGCCCGCACCGCGCCGCCCAGCGCGGGGGATGGCCCGAGCTCCAGGAACGTGTCGTATCCCTCGGCGATCAACCGGCTGACGGCGTCGGCGAACCGCACCGGCTGCCGGGCGTGTTCCCGCAGGTAGTTCGGGTCGAGAGGAGGGTTCCAGGCACCGGTGACGGTACTGAGGAGGGAGATCTCCGGCGGCCTGACGGTGATCCTGGCGGCGGCCTCGGCCAGCGGGTCCAGTGCCGGGTCCATCAGCGGTGAATGGAACGCGCGGGCGACGTTGATCCGTCGTCCGTTCAGCCGCTCGACGGCGTCAGGTGGGCCGGCGACGACGACCTGACCCGGCGCGTTGATCGCCGCCACGGTCACCTCCGGTGGCAAGTCGGTGTCGTCGGGGACCACCGCCATCGCGCCCGGGGGGCAGAGTTCGTGCATCAACCGGCCGCGTTCGGCCGCGAAGGTGACGGCATCAGCGAGGGAGAGCCGGCCGGAGACGCAGGCGGCGGCGATCTCGCCCACGCTGTGCCCGGCGACCGCGTCCGGAGTCACGCCCCAGGCGTTGAGCTGGCGGGCGAGCGCGATTCCGTACGCGACCATGAGCGGTTGCACCACATCGGTGCGGACGACGTCGGCGGCGGGATCCGCGCACCAGTCCCGCAACGTGCGCCCGCCGATCGGGCCGACCAGTTCGGACGCGGCGTCGATGACCTGCCGGAACACCGGAGCGCCGGCGTAGAGGTCCGCGCCGGATCCCTGCGCGCCCTGGCCGGGCAGCAGGAAGACCAGCCGGGGGCGCGGCCCGGCGACGCGTCCCTGTTCGAAGGCGGTCAGCCGCTCCGCCAGGTCTCCGTCGGCGACCAGCGCGACCCGGTGCGGACCGTCGTCCCTGGCCTGCGCGACCGATGCGCAGACGTCGGCCTCGTCATGTCCCGGCAGGAACGCGGCCAGGTCGTCGACCGCCCGGCGCAGCGCGGGCGCGCTTCTGGCGGACAGGGTGAGCAGGTTGAGACCTCGGTGGGGTGACCTTCCGCTCTCTCGCGGAGGCGCTTCGGACAGGATCGCGTGCGCGTTGGTGCCGCCGAAGCCGAACGCGTTGACCCCGGCGGTGCGCGGCCCCGTCCAGTCGACCGTTTCGGCCGGGACGGTGAAGCCGTCGAGGCCGTCGGCGGGCGGAGTGGCGTGCAGCGAAGGCGGCACCTTGCCGTGCTGGAGAGCCAAGACCACCTTGACCAGGCTCGGCATCGCGGCGGCGTTCAGCAGGTGACCGACGTTGGTCTTCACCGAGCCCAGCAACCGGGTGCCGGTGGGGAAGGCGTGGCGGAGTGACCGTAGTTCGATCGGGTCGCCGACCGGGGTCCCGGTCCCGTGCGCCTCGATGTAGGTGACGTCGGCCGGGTCGACCCCCGCCTCCCGGTAGGCCTGGACGATCACCTCCCGCTGGGTCAGCGGGTTGGGCGCGAGCAGGCTCAGCGACCGGCCGTCGTTGTTGACCGCCGTGCCCCTGAGCACCGCGAGCACGGTGTCTCCGGACCGTTCCGCGTCGTCGAGCCGGGCCAGCACCAGCGCGGCGCCGCCCTCGCCGGGGACGAACCCGTCGGCCGCCGCGCCGAACGTGTGACACCGGCCGGTGGGGGAGAGCGCCTGCGTCTTGCCGAGCGCGCGATATCCGGCCGGGGTGAGGTTGAGGTTGACGCCCGCCACCACGGCGAGGTCGCATTCGCCCTGCTGGAGGCTGCGCCGGGCCAGATGCAGGGCGACCAGCGCCGACGAGCAGGCGGTGTCGACGGCCATCGCCGGGCCGGTCAGGTCGAGCGTGTGGGCGACCCGGGCGGCGAGCAGGTTCGGCAGGTTGCCGGTGAGCGCCTCGGGCGGGAGGCCGGTGACGCCGTGGGCGCGTTCCAGGATCTCGCGGTAGCCGCTCTCACCGGACGCGGCGAACACGCCGACCCGGCGGTGGTGGCGGCGGGAACCCGCGTAACCGGCCCGTTCGAGCGCTTCGTGGGCGAGTTCCAGCAGCAGGCGGGCCTGCGGGTCGGTGGCTGCCGCCTCCTCATCGGAAAGGCCGAAATATCCGGCGTCGAAGAGGGCGGGGTCGTCCAGGAAACCGCCGTGGCCCTGGTAGTCGAATCGGGTGATGGGCGTGACGGCGTCATGGCCGCTGACGAGCCGCTCCCAGAACCGCCCGGGGGTGTCGGCGCCGGGGAACCGGCAGGCCATCCCGGTGATCGCGACGAGCGCACCGTCTGTCGTTCTGACCGGGGTTCGTCTGCGGGCCGGCGGGGCCAGCAGATGAGCGGCGAGGGCGGCGACGGTGTCGTGGTCGCGTACATCAGCCGGTTCGAGCACCACCCCGAACCGGTCCTCGACGGCGGCGAGGACCTGCATGGCCTTGAGCGACGAACCGCCCAGCGCGGCGAACCGGTCATGCGGGGCCGGGGTGACTCCGAGCACGTCGGCCCAGATCGCGATAATGGCTGATTCGACGTCGGCCCGGGAGCGGGGCGCCCGCGTGTACTCCCCGGCCTCGAACCGGTCCCGCATCACCGCCCGCCGCAACTTCCCGCTGGTCGTCCGGGCGAACGCGGGCTTCGGCACCGCCACGACGGTCACGTCGTCATGCCCGCACGCCTCGGCGACGCGCTGCCGGACCTCCCCGACGACCTCGGCCGACGCCGGGGCCTGGACGAACACGACGACCCGCTCGCCCTCGGGCCCCGGCGACCCGATGACGGCGACCGATCCCCGCCGGACCCCTGACGCGACCTCTTCCAGGTCGGCGGCGTGGAAGGTGGCGCCGTTGACGAACACGACGTCCTTGGCCCGGCCGGTGACACACAGCCTGCCGTCGTGCAGGAAGCCCAGGTCGCCGGTGTCGAGCCAGCCGGTGAAGGGGGTGCCTCCGTGATAGCCGCGCGCTGTCTGCGGCCCTCGGACCTCGATCGGCCCGACCTGCCGTTCGCCGCCGATCCGGACCTCGCAGCCGGGCACCGGACGGCCGACGTCCATGAACTCGACGGCGTGCGGGCCCGTTTCGGTGAACTCGACCCGTCCGTCGGCGAGCGCCTTCCGGTCGAGTACGAGCGGTTCCGCCACCTCGTTCATCGGCGGCACGGTGACCGCGAGGGTCGCCTCGGCCAGGCCGTAGACGGGCTGGGGCACGTGCGGCGGCAGGCCGGTCTTGGCCAGGAAAGCCCGCCAGACGCGCGGTGAGATCGGCTCCGCGCCGACCATGATGAGCCGCACGCTCGACAGGTCCAGCCCGGCGATGACCTCGTCCGGCACCCGCCGCTCGACCAGCGCCAGCGCGAAATTGGCCGCCGTCAGCACGGTGGCCCGATGGCGCGCGGCCGTCTCCAGCCAGATCGCCGGACGCTTCGCGAAAGCCAGCGGACCGAGCTTGACCTGCTTCATCCGCGCGGCCAGCGGCACGAGATGGGTGCCGATCAGCCCCATGTCGTGGAAGTAGGGCATCCAGCTGACCGTGACGTCGTCCGCGGTGATCTCGGCGGCGGCCCGGATCTGCGCCAGGTTGGCCACGACGGCGGCGTTGGTCAGCTCGACGCCTTTGGGCGTGCCGGTGCTGCCGGAGGAGAACTGGAGGAAGGCGAGGTCGTGCGGGGAGCGTACCGGCAGATCAGTGGCCTTCTCGCCGGTCCGCAGACCGTCGGGAAGCAGCACCCGGGCCTCCGGCAGCGGCGGCTCGTCGGCCACGATCGGTGGCCGGCCGAGCAGCTCCCACACGGGCCTGATGCGCCGAGGGTCCGGTGCCAGCGGGACGGGCACCAGCCCGGCCGCGATCAGCCCCCAGAAGAGCGGCTGGAAGTCGTCGCTCCGGTCGGCGACGAGCGGGATCGGCGTGCCGGGCGCGATCCCGGTGCGCAGGAGCGCCCCCGCGACGCGCAGCGCCTCGTCGAGCAGTTCGCGATGGGTGACGACGCGTTCGGCGCCGTCGCCCCGGACGTGCACGATGACCTGACCGGGCGCCTCGTGCGCGGCGCCCAGCAGCACGTCCAGCAGCACCATGAGCCCCCGATTCTCCGCAGATTCGGGACATGATGACAGAGGTGGGGCCGCCGCCTCAGTGGCCCGTCTCCCGGACGGCGGCGATGACGGCCGCGACCTCCTCGTCGAGGAGCAGACCGGCGTCGAGGCTCATGGCGTCGTACATGCCCGCGATCTCCAGCGAGACCAGCCCGTGCAGCCGCGACCAGCCGAGCACGCCGAGCCGCAACGCGGCCGGCGAGAAGTCATCCGGTACGCCGATGCGCGCCGCCCACTCCTTGAGCGACCCGTCGAGCGCGGTGGCTTTCGACGACGCGGGCGCCAGATCGTTGAGGGCGACCAGGAACCGCAGCATGGCCTGATCGAACGCCGCGACGCCCTCGGGCGGGTCCTGGGTGCCGGGGGCGCGGTCGCCGAGCAGCATCCGGTAGCGGCGCGGGTGGGCCAGCGCCCAGCGCCGATATCCCCTGGCGATCAGCCCGACCCGGGTGGCGGCGTCCTTCTTCGCCGCTTTCTGTACGGCGGTGACGACGGCCGAGGCGAGGTCGGCGTAGGCGTCGACGACGAGCGCCTCCAGCAGGGCCTCGCGGGACGGGAAGTAGCGGTAGAGCGCGGGGGGCGTCATGCCCATGGCCTTGCCGACCGACGCGATGGACAGTTCGTGCGCTCCGGCCTCGTCGACGAGTTCGCGTCGATGGTCGCCTTCGCCGGCGGCGTCATGAACATCGTCAACGCAGGCGACGACCGGCTGATGGCCGAGGGCTGGCGGACCCTCGGCTACCTGGTCTTCGCCGCGATCTTCGCCTTCGCGATCGGCGCCGTGCCCGAGGCCCAGGTCGCGAGCGTGGTCGACCTGGGTCTGGTGGTGACGACGGTGGCGGCGTACGTGCTGTGCAAGGGCTGGCTGAGCTGGCGCGTCACGGCGCCCGCTGTCGCCGATTACCGGTGACCGGGTCGTCTGTTTAAGGCAGTATGACCGCCGTGACCATCGTGGGCCGCACTGAGGAAAAGGCGAGTCTCGACCGTTTCGCCGAGACGTTGCGTGACGGGTTGAGCGGGGTCGTCGTCCTGCGGGGTGACGCGGGCATCGGGAAGACGGTGCTGCTCGACCACGTGGCCGCCGCCGACGGGGTGCGCGTGGTCCGGGTCTCCGGGGTGCAGGAGGAGGCGGCGTTCGCGTTCGCCGCGCTGCACCGGATGCTCATCCCCCTGACCGGGCCCGGCGGGCTGGCACCGGCTCTGCGGGTCGCCTTCGGACTGGCGGAGGGGCCGCCGCCCGACCGGTTCCTGGTCGGCCTGGCCACGCTCAACCTGCTGGCCGAGGTGGCCGCCGAGCGGCCTCTGCTGTGCTGTGTGGACGACGCCCACTGGCTGGACGACGATTCGCTCGGGGTTCTCGCGTTCGTCGGCCGGCGCGCCTTCGCCGAGGGGATCGGGCTGGTGTTCGCCACCCGTTCCGAGCTCCACGGACTCGCCGGTCTGCCGGTCACCGAGCTCGGCGGCCTGGCGGAGGACGACGCGCTGGAGCTGCTGCGCCGTGCCGTCGACGGCGATCTCGACACCCGGGTGGCCGCGCGCATCGTCACGGCGACCGGAGGCAACCCGCTGGCGCTCACGGATCTGGGCCGGGAACTGTCGGCCGACCAGTTCAGCGGCGGACTGTCCCTGCCCGACCCGCTGCCGGTCGGCCGGCGGTTGGAGGAGCACTACCTGCGGCAGGAACGCGACCTGCCGCCCGGCACCCAGACCTGGTTGCTGCTGGTCGCCGCCGAACCCGGCGGCGACCTCGGTTACATCATCGAGGCGGCGCGCGGACTGGGCGTGGACGCCGACGCCTCGGGACCGGCGGAGGAGGCCCGGCTGGTCGTGCTGGGGACGAGCGCCAGGTTCCGTCACCCGCTCATCCGCTCGGCCGTCTACGGTGGCGCCACCAGCGTCGACCGCCGGCGGGTCCACGCCGCGCTGGCCGAGGTGACCGTCCGACCTGCCGACGTCGACCGGCGGGCCTGGCACCTGGCCGCCGCCTGCGTCGGACTCGATGAGAAGGTGGCGGTCGAGCTGGAACGCTCGGCCGACCGGGCGGGAGGACGAGGCGGGTTCGCGGCCCGCGCCACCTACTTGGCCAGGGCCGCCGAGCTGACCCCCGACCCGGGCGAACGCAACCGGCGGCGGGCCGGTGCCGCCGAGGCCTCGCTGGCCTCGGGCGCGCCGATCCAGGCCCAGGCGCTGCTCGACAGCCTCGACGTGGACAGTCTCGACGACGTCGACCGGGGGAGGGCCCTGACGACACAGGCGATGGCCTCCATCATCCTGGGCCTGCCGCGCGCGTTCGGCATCGCCCCGGAGATGTTCATGGCCGGCGCCCGCGCCTTCTCCACGCACTCGCCCGAACGTGCGAACGAGGCGATGATCCGGGCCGCCGAACGGGCGATCTCAGCCGAACACCTGCTGGAGGGCACCAACTTCCAAGAGATCGCCGAGGTCGGCCGCGCGCTCGGCCACCCCTGTCCGGTGATGCGGTCGTTCTCGGCCCTGATCCTCGACGGCTACGAGGCGGCGGTGCGGCCCATCCGCGCGGCGACCGCCCACATCCTCGATCCGGAGACCTCCGACGGCGAGGTCCTCGCCAAGTTCCAGCTCGTCGTCTCGCTGGCGATGATCCTCTGGGACGACGAGGAGCAGACCGCTGTGACGCGCCGCGCGGCCGACGTGGCCCGGCGCACCGGTTCGCTGGTCCACCTCGACATGGCGCTGTACTCCTGGTCGCTGCAGTCCGCGATCCTCGGCGACCTCGACCACAGTGACGCGCTGGTGCGCGAGTGTCACCAGATCAGGTCGGCGATGGGCGCCAACGACGAGATGTGGGAGATCTACCGCCCGCCGGAGCTCCAGGCCTGGCGCGACGTGCCCCACGTCCAGGAGTTGCTGCGCCGCACCGTGGAGGCCTGCGACACCCTGGGCGCCGGCGCGGTCGCCGGCATGGGCGACATCGCGAAGTCCGTGCTCACCCTGGGCCGCGGCGACTACGCCGAGGCGACGGAAGTGCTGTCCGGCCTGGTCGACGGTGACACCATGGGGATGCACACCCGGGTGCTCCCCGACCTGGTCGAGGCCGCCGTGCGGTCGGGCGACCGGGTCCGCGCCGAGGCCACCCTGCACACCCTGACCACCCGCGCCACCGCCAGCGGCTCGCCCCGCGCGCTCGGCGTGCTGGCCCGCTCCGAAGCGCTGCTGCACCACGGAGAGCACGCCGAGGCCTCACATCTGCGGGCCGTGGGCCTGCTCGGTCAGGTCTGCGCCCCGGGCGAGCTGGCGCGGGCGCACCTCCTCTACGGCGAGTGGCTGCGCCGCCAGAAGCGCCGCCGCGACGCGCGTGACCAGCTGCGCAGCGCGCTGACGATGTACGAGCGGATCGGCGCCCCAAGCTACGCCGACCGCGCCCGCAAGGAACTCGTCGCCACCGGCGAGCAGCCGCACACCCGGACCGGTCACGCCACGACCACCCTCACCTCGCAGGAACACACCATCGCCGTGCTGGCCCGGGGCGGCGCGACCAACACCGAGATCGCCGCGCAGCTCTTCCTCAGCGCCAACACCGTCGACTACCACCTGCGGAAGATCTTCCGGAAGCTCGGCATCACCTCACGCAGGCAACTGACGCAGGCGATGGACGACTAGGGACTACGCGTTCCACGGGATTCGCGGACGGGGTCTCCCGCTGCACGATCGGCTCATGCCGTTCATCTCGACACCCGACGGAACCCGCATCTTCCACAAGGACTACGGTTCCGGCCGGCCGGTGGTGCTCAGCCACGGCTGGCCGCTGAACTCCGACAGCTGGGAGGCCCAGGCCCTCTTCCTGGCCTCGCACGGCTATCGGGTCGTCGCCCACGACCGCCGCGGCCATGGGCGGTCGGACGCGACCTGGCTCGGCAACGAGATGGACACCTACGCCGACGACCTGGCCGCGTTGATCGAGAAACTCGACCTGCGGGACGCCACGCTGGTGGGCTTCTCGACCGGCGGCGGCGAGGTGGCCAGATACGTCGGCCGGCACGGCACCGCCCGCGTGCGGCAGGTGGCGCTGATCTCGGCGGTGCCGCCGTACATGCTGAAGACCGGCGACAACCCGGGCGGCGTGCCCGTCGAGGTGTTCGACGCCCTCCGCGCGGGTTCGCTGCACGACCGGGCCCAGCTCTACCGGGACCTGGCCGACGGCCCGTTCTTCGGCGGCAACCGGCCGGGGGCCGACCCGTCGCAGGGCGCGCGGGACGCGTTCTGGCGGCAGGGCATGCAGTCCGACCACCGGTCGGCCTACGAGTGCGTCGCGGCCTTCTCCGCGACCGACTTCCGCGCCGACCTCGACGCGATCGACGTGCCGGCGCTGGTCGTCCACGGGGACGACGACCAGATCGTCCCCTTCGAGGTCGGCGGCAAGTGCTCGGCGGCCCTCATCAGGGACGCCGAACTGAAGGTCTACGCGGGCGCTCCGCACGGCATCACCCACACCCACAGCGAGCGGCTCGGCCGCGACCTGCTCGATTTCCTCAACGGAGGTTCACACTGATGAAGCCTGACACGATCGTCCTCATCCACGGGTTCTGGGTCACCCCGCGAAGCTGGGAGCACTGGAAGGCGCGTTACGAGGCGCGCGGTTTCAAGGTGCTCGTGCCGGCCTACCCGGGCTTCGAGGTCGAGGTCGAGTCGCTGAACGCCGACCCGACGCCGATCGAGAACGTGACCGTGCCGCAGATCATCGAGTCGCTGGAGACGCTGATCGGCGGCCTGGACACCCCGCCGATCCTCATGGGCCACTCGGCGGGCGGCGTGTTCACCCAGGTCCTGCTCGACCACGGCTTCGGTGCCTGCGGCGTGGCCATCAACTCGGCCCCGACCGAGGGCGTGCAGGTCATCCCGATCTCGCAACTCCGGGCGACCTTCCCGGTGCTGAAGAACCCGGCCAACCGGCACCGCGCGGTCGGCTTCACCTTCGACCAGTGGCGCTACGCCTTCACCAACACCTTCCCCGAGGCGGAGGCCCGCGCGACCTACGAGCGCTACCACATCCCCGCCAGCGGCAACATCTTCTGGGGCTCGGCGCTGGCCAACATCCACCCGGGCAAGGACGACAACTGGGTGAACTACCACAACGACGACCGCAAGCCGCTGCTGTTCATCTCGGGTGAGCTCGACAACCTCATGCCCCCGAAGGTGCAGCGCTCGAATGCCAAGCACTACAAGTCGGCCAAGACGATCACCGAGATCATCGAGTACGAGGGCCGCGCCCACCTCATGCCCGCCGAGACCGGCTGGGAGGAGATCGCCGACGCGGCGCTGGAGTGGGCGCTCGACCATTCCTGATGATTGCGCGCCGCGCACTTGATGCGTGACACGCAAGTTCTCTGGTAGGTTCGGCGGCATGAACGTGAGAGGCGTCAACTACGACACCGGCTTCGCCGACGTCCACGCCCGTGCCGCCGGGCGCACCACCCACGAACCGTTCGACCCTGTCGTGGTCGCCCAGGAGATGCGGGTCATCCGCGACGAACTGCACTGCACGGCCGTCCGGATCAGCGGGCAGCATCCGGAGCGGCTGAAGGCCGCCGCGAGCGCCGCCGCGCAGGCCGGGCTGGAGGTGTGGCTGTCACCGTTCACCTGCGACATCACCGCCGGCGAACTGCTCGGCGTCATCGCCGACCTGGCCGATCACGCCGAGACGCTGCGGCTCTCCGGCGCCGAGGTGGTCATGGTCACCGGTTCTGAGGTGAGCATGACGACCGACGGCTTCCTGCCCGGGGCGACCTTCGTGGAGCGGCTTCCGCTGCTGCCCACCGGGATCGCCGAGGTGCCTGACAAGATCAACGCGTTCCTGGCCGAGGCGGTCACGCTGGTGCGGGAGCGCTTCGGCGGGCGGGTGACCTACTCGTCGCTGCCGTTCGAACAGGTCGACTGGACGATCTTCGACATCATCGCCACCGACGCGGGATACCGGTCGGCGGCGACCGCCGGGACATACCGGGAATCCGTTCGCGCACTGGTCGAGCGGGGGAAGGCGCTCGGCAAGCCCGTCTCGGTCAACGAGTTCGGGTGCGTGACCTTCCGGGGCGCGGCCGACGCGGGGGAGCGCGGCGACGCCATCGTGGAGTGGGGGAGTGACGGTCGGGCGGTCGGTCTCTCGCGTGACATCGTCCGCGACGAGGAGGAGCAGGCGCGCTATCTGAAGGAGGTGCTGACGATCCTCGACGAAGAGGGGGTCGACGCCGCTTTCTGGTACACCTTCGCGCGGTGGGACCTGCCGGAGGAGTTCGATGTGGCGAGTCCCGGTGTGGTTAAGGTGCTCGGTGACCACGTGCGGTGGGAGCGCAAGCTGGCTTTCACGGCACTCGCCGACTTCTATGGGGGCACCCTTGACCGACCAGCGGGCCCGTAACAAGCAGGCCACCCGCGAGGCGATCACCCAGGCCGCGCTGCAGCTGGCGATCGAGTTCGGGCCCAACGGGCTGGCGCTCGTGCGCGTCCACGACATCGCGTCCGCGGCGGGGGTGTCGCCCCGGACCTACAACAACTACTTCTCCAGCCGGGAAGAGGCCATCTGCGGTCTCCACGCCGACCAGTCGAAGCGCGCGGGCGAAGCGTTGCGGGCGCGCCCCGCCGACGAGCCGCTCGGCGTGGCACTCACGGAGGCGATGGTCGAGCTGTTCACCGACCCGGAGCCCGACAGGGCCGGGCTGCGCATGATCATGCTGACGCCCGAGCTCGAGGGCGAGGCGCTGAAGGCGTTCACGGTGGGGGAGACGTCGCTGGCGGAGGCGATCGGGGAACGCACCGGACAAGACGGCCTCTGCTCGGAGGTGACGGCGGCGGCGGTGGTGGCGGCGATCAGGGTGGCGGGGAAGACCTGGCTGACACCGGCGGCCAACCGGCCGTTCGCCGATGTCATCAGGCAGGCGCTGGGGTGTGTCCTGCGAGGCTGAGGTTCGGCCATCCGTCGATGTCGTCCAGCGTGCGCCGGGGTGTGCCTTTCGAGTCGGATTGGCTATTTTCCGGACATGACTGTGACTTTCCGGCCGCCGACCCGGGCGGATCTCACCGAGATCGCCGCCGTTCTCGGCACCGATGGGCCCAATGAG
This sequence comes from Herbidospora mongoliensis, assembly GCF_001570545.1. Classification (GTDB taxonomy): domain Bacteria; phylum Actinomycetota; class Actinomycetes; order Streptosporangiales; family Streptosporangiaceae; genus Herbidospora; species Herbidospora mongoliensis. Next base: position 25,681 of record NZ_BBXD01000014.1, read on the forward strand.
CTCGGCCAGAGCGTGCTGGGCATCGGTCTGCTCGAAGGTGAGTGGAGCAGCGCGACGTTCGACCCCGCCACCGACGCCTGGGTGGCCGTCGGCGAAGACGGCTCGATCGTCGCCTACGGGCACGCGACCCTCAACGGGCCCGGGCTCGTCAGGTCATGGGGAGTGGTGCGTCCCGACCGTCGCGGCGAAGGCATCGGCACCGCGTTGCTCGACCGCATCGAAGAACGGGCCGACGACCTCCTGGCCGGTTCGTCTCCGGCCACGTTCCGCCATTCCGTCACCGCGACCGACCAGGCCATCGCCGGCATGCTCCGGGGCCGTGGGTTGAGCCCGGTCCGCCATTTCTGGTACATGCACCTCGACCTGGCCGACCCGATCACGCCCTCTTCGGACGCCTTCGACATCCGCCCACTCATCGGCCCCGACGAGCTCAGATCCGTCCACGGCGTTCTCCAGGCCGCCTTCGCCGACGACTGGGGCTACCAGCCCGAGCCCTTCGACCAGTGGGCCGGAGAGCAGACCGACGACCCGGCCCACTGGCTGCTGGCCTCGGACGGCGGTCGGCCCGTCGCCGCGCTGATCACCAGAACCGAAGGCACCCGGGGCTGGATCGCCGAACTCGGCGTGCTGCCTGCCCACCGGGGCCGGGGCATCGCGGACGCCCTCCTCCGCCGGGCCTTCACCGCGTTCCGCGCCCGTGGCCTGAAAGACGCGATGCTGAACGTGGACGCCGCCAACCCGACCGGCGCGACCAGGCTCTACGAGAACGCGGGGATGCGGGTCATCTGGCGCTGGGACCTCTGGGAACGCGTCGCCACCGATCACGCCTGACGAGTCATGCGCGGGGCATTCGACCGCACTCTTGCCAAAGTGTCAGAGAACACCACAAATCGATCATCGCGTGAAACGATCACCCGATGCGAATTCTCATCTCCGCCTTGTCCGCCGCGGCGCTCCTCTTGACCGCGACCCCCGCACAGGCCGCCGCGCCCAAGGACCCGGTGAAGGCCGTCCGGGCGCTGCTGTCACCCGGCAAGGGGGTCAGGTTCACCGACGTCACCGACATCGTGACCAATGGCGACGGCGTCACCGTTCAGCGGCGCACCGGATCCCTCATGTTCGGGAAGGGGAGGATCGCCGCGTCCGACATCACCGCGACGTGGGAGAAGACCCCCTTCGGCGACTCCCACGACAACGGGCGGACGATCCGGATCGGGCGCGAACCTGGTGACCACGAAGACGTTATAACCGTCCGAAATCCTCGTTTGTAGGCGATCGTTTACTCCGTTGCAACACGGATTAATGTCGGGACAATAGTTGAAAGTTTAACCTCGTGCTGTTTCGTGAGCTTTGTGTGGCTTGCGGGACGTAAGTGCACGAGAGGAATACCATGAGGCTTTCTAGGGCTGCCGCGATCCTCGCGGTGGTGACGGGGTTAATCTCCCTGCCCCTCCCCGCGTCCGCCGACACCTGGTCTGTTGTCGAGGTCGACGGGGGATACAAGGTCACGTTGACGCTCGACGAACCCCTGCCGGTCCGGGACTCCGTTCCCGAACTGGCGGTGGACGGTGAGTCGCTCGGCTTCGCCACCGAGAGCGCCGACGGTCACACCCTGACCCTGCTCACCGACGACCCGCGCGCCGCCGGCGCCGGCAGTGTCGAGGTCGCCTGGAACGGTGTGGTCGAGTCGTCGGCGCAGGTCAGGTCCAGGGCCATATACACCCCGCCCGCTGACCCCCAGCCCTCGACGATCCCCACGGACCCGGGTGTGCTTGGACCGTTCGAAGTCACCGAGACCGACTACGACCTGGGCTCGCAGGCCATCGCCCTGGAAGGTCTCGGCGGTCGGCTCGGCGAGCTGAAGGCCCGTGTGTACGCGCCCACCGGTGCCACCGGGCGGCGTCCGCTGGTGCTGTTCCTCCACGGCCGGCACTCCGCCTGCTACGACGCGGTGACCCGCCGCACGAGCAACGCCGCCTGGCCGTGCCCGGCGCCGCAGATCCCGATCGACAGCTACACCGGCTACAAGGGTCCGGCTGACGCGCTGGCCAGCCACGGCTACATCGTCGTCTCGGTCAGCGCCAATGCGGTCAACGCGTTCGACGCCAACTTCTCCGAGGACCGGGGCGCGCTGGCGCGTGGCGAGGTCGTCATGCGGCACCTCGACCTGATCAACGAGGCCGAGAAGGGCAAGGGCGACCCGCAGCTCGTCGCCCTGTTCAAGGGCCGGGTCGACCTGGACAACGTCGGCATGATGGGCCACTCGCGCGGTGGCGAGGGTGTGGCCAAGGCCGTGCTGATGAACGCCGGGCGGGCCAAGCCCTACGGCGTGCGCGCCGTGCTGCCGCTGGCGCCGACCGACTTCGCGCGGGCGTCGCTGCCGGGCATCCCGACGCTGACGATCCTGCCGTACTGCGACGGAGACGTCTCCAACCAGCAGGGTCAGCACTTCTACGACGACTCCCTGTACGCCGCCCCCGGCGACACCGCCTTCCGGTCGGTCCAGATGGTCATGGGCACCGACCACAACTTCTTCAACACCGAGTGGACGCCCGGCGTGGCCACCGCCCCCGCCTCCGACGACTGGTCGAACAACAACGACCCCGTCTGCGGCAACCGCGCGGCCTCCCGTCTGCTGCCCGCTGAGCAGTACAACGTCGGCACTGCCCTGATGGCCGGGTTCTTCCGGCTCGTCCAGGGCCAGGAGACGGCGCTGCTGCCGCTGTTCGACGGCAGCAACAAGTCCGTCGCCTCGGCCGGCCGGGCCGTCGTCTACTCCGTCGCCCAGGCCCCGGCCGCGAGCCGGATCGACGTCGACACCTTCTCGGGGTCGACGATCTCGACGACCTCCGGCTCGGCGACCGGCGTCATCTGCGCCAGCATGCTCGACCGCTCCCCGCAGAGCGGCCTGCCCTCCTGCGCGACCAAGCTGACCACCTCGCAGGCCCCGTCGTGGACCCCCGCGACCTACCTGCCGAACGCCACGGCGACCTCGCTCCTGCGGTTCACCTGGGCAGACACCACCGGCAAGCTCACCGTGCCGCTGGCAGAGCGGAACATCTCGAAGGCCGAATACCTGACCTTCCGGGTCGCCCGTGACGAGAACATCCCGGCCGCGCAGCCGCTCGACCTCGCGCTCACCCTGGTCGACGGCCGCGACCGCAGCGTCACCGTGCCGGTCTCCTCGCTGAGCACCGCGCTCGAGGCGCTGCCCGGACTCGCGTCCCCGCTGCCGAAGACCTGGCTGCGGGCGGTCCGCCTGCCGCTGGCCGGACTCAGCGGCATCGACAAGAAGGACATCAAGGAGGTGTCGCTGACCGGATCCTCGGCCACCGGCGCCGTCTACCTGGCCGACCTGTCGTTCACCCGCTACCGCGTCGGCGAGGAGACCATCGCCACGCTGCCGCAGGTCTCGGTCGGCGACGTGACCGTGGTCGAGGGCAACGGGCCGGGCACGGCGACCATCCCGCTGACCCTGTCGCGGGCCGCCGCCCAGCCGGTGACCGTGTCGGTGCAGGCCCTGTCGGCCGGTACCAACCCGGTGATCGCCTCGCTGGCGACGTCCATCACCATCCCGGCCGGTTCGACCGGCGGCACCTTCACGGTGCCGGTGACCGGTAACACGATCAAGTCCACGACGGCGCAGTCGTACCAGGTCGTGGCCGGTGTCTCGGCCGGCGCGACCGTCGGCGACGGCTTCGCCCGCCTGGTCGTCACCGAAGACGACTGAGAGTAGAAGAGAAGGGGCCGGTCCGTACTCGCGGGCCGGCCCGTTTCCTTCTCGCCGTCGATGGTCGAAAAGCTCTTTTTTCCGTTACGGCTCCGCCTGGCCGGCCACCCGACGAAGTGCCCCGGACCGAGTCTCACGCAGCCCTTCTCCGCAGGCTCGGGTCAACGAGGGCCGGAGGCAGGTAGGCGGCCTCGTCACGCGAGCCGACGTCGGTGCCCGGCGGCACGATCTCGTCGATCCGGTCGAGGATCTCCTCGCTGAGCACGACGTCCATCCCAGCGAGCAGGTCGTCGAACTGCTCCATCGTGCGCGGTCCGATGATCGCGCTGGTCACGCCGGGATGCGCGATCGCGAAGGCCATCGCGAGGTGCGTCATCGGCAGCCCCGCCTTCTCGGCCAGCGGAACGATCTGCTCGACGACATCCAGTCGCCGCTCGTCGCTGAACGATGAGAACCGCGCGGCCCGTCGCAGATCGGTCGTCTGACCCTTGCGAAGGCGACCGGTCAGCATCCCCTTCGCGAGCGGGCTCCACACCAGCGTGCCCATCCCATACCGCTGAGCGACCGGCAGCACCTCGGATTCGATGCCCCGGTTGAGGATCGAGTAGGTCGGCTGCTCGGTGCGGAACCGCTCCAGTCCCCGTCGCTCGGCCACCCACTGCGCCTCGACGATGTCCGAGGCGGGCATCGTGGACGACCCGATCACCCGCACCTTCCCGCTGCGCACCAGGTCGGACAGTGCCGACAGCGTGTCCTCGATGTCGGTCTCAGGGTCCGGCCGATGGATTTGATAGAGGTCGATGTGGTCGGTCCGCAGACGGCGGAGGGAATCCTCCACCGCCCTCATGATCCAGCGCCGCGAGTTCCCGCGTTGGTTGGGGTCGTCACCCATCGGCAGACTCAGCTTGGTCGCCAGCACGACCTCGTCCCGGCGCCCCTTGAGCGCCTGTCCGACGATCTCCTCCGACTCCCCGCGCGAGTAGACGTCGGCGGTGTCGACGAAGTTGATCCCCGCGTCCAGCGCCTTGTGGATGATGCGGATCGCTTCGTCGTGGTCGGGGTTGCCCATGGCCCCGAACATCATCGCGCCGAGCGCGTAGGGGCTGACCTTGATACCGGTCCGGCCGAGCGTGCGGTAACGCATGCGGCTCCTCCTGACAGAGGGTAAATTAAGCGGAACGTCTTTCCGGAACTATACGGAAAAGCTTTCCGCTTAAGCAAGTGAAGGAGTGCCGTGACGGAGACCCCGGCGCCGCGCCCGCTGCGCGCCGACGCGCGACGCAACGTCGACGCCCTGCTCGAGGCCGCCAGAACCGTCTTCGGTACGTCCGGAGTCGACGCCCCCGCCAAGGAGATCGCCGACCTGGCGGGTGTCGGTGTCGGCACCCTCTACCGGCACTTCCCGCTGCGCTCCGACCTCGTCAAAGCCGTCTTCCAGCGCGGCGTCGACGCCTGCGCCGACGCCGCCCCCGCGTTGAGCGCGGCCCACGAACCGGGGGCGGCCCTGGCCGAATGGCTCCTGCGCTACACCGAGTTCCTCGCGACCAAACGCGGCCTCGCAAGCGCCCTCCACTCGGGCGACCCGGCGTTCGAGTCGCTGCCCGGCTATTTCATGGGCCGGTTGGGTCCGACGCTCGGGACGCTGCTCGAAACCGCGAGGTCGAGTGGCGAGATCCAGGCCGATGTGACCCCGGAAGACCTGCTCTACGCCGTCGCCACCCTCTCCCAGCACGGCGTCGCCTACAGCGGGCGCATGGTCGCCCTCCTCGTCGACGGCCTGCGCTACCGCGCCGTCAGCGGTCGTTCGTGAGGCGGTCGAGCAGTTCGATCAGGCGGCTCAGGTCTTCGTCCGGCCAGTTCTCGGTGCGGGCGTAGAACTCCCGCCCGCGTTCCTCCAGCGTCGCCGCCACCCGCCGGCGCCCCTCTTCGGTGAGCCCGACGATGACGCTGCGCCGGTCGTCGGGGGCGGGCGAACTGTCGAGCAGCCCGAGTGACCGCATCTTGCCGATCAGGGTGCTGGTGGAGCTGCGGTCCATGCCGACGGCCCCGGCGACCGCGCTGGGGCGGGCGGGCCCGAACGCGTTAAGCCAGCGGGCTCGCCCCCTGGCTGCTGACCCGCGAACTCCTCCCGGCCCTGCACCGGGCCCCGGAAGCCAGGATCGTCACCGTCGCCTCCCCGGCCGCCCGCCGCCACGGCACGCTCCGGCTGCCGGCGGACCTGACCGAGACGGTCCCGTTCACCGCGCGCGGATCGTCGGCGCACTACGGCAGGTCCAAGCTGCTCGACATCATGTTCACCCTCGAACTCGCCCGCCGCCTGACCGGCACCGGCGTCACCGCCAACTGCCTGAACCCCGGCTTCAACACCACCGGCCTGGGCCGCGAACTGCGCTTCGCCGCGCCCCTGGAGAAGATCCTCACCCGGCTGATCCGGCCGCCGTCACTCGCCGACGACCCCGGCCTCCAGGCCAGGCTGTGGCGCGATACCGAACGCATCCTCGACGGCTGAGGCCCCCGCCCGAGCGGTGGGAGCGCCGGGCGGGAGCCATTCAGAGCATGGGGCAGGCCGGTATATCCCCGGTATAGCCGCAGGTCTCAGAGCCAGCCGCGCGACCGCGCGACACTGACCGCCTCGGCCCGGTTGCGCGCCCCCGTCTTCCCGATCGCCGACGACAGGTAGTTCCGCACCGTCCCCTCGGTCAGGAACAGCGCGCGGGCGATGTCGGACACGCTCGCCCCGCCGTCGGCGGCGCGCAGCACATCACCTTCCCGTACGGTCAGCGGACTCGCCCCCACCGCCAGCGCGGTCACCGCGAGCTTCGGATCGACGACGCGTTCCCCCGCCATCACCCGCCGGACGGCGGCGGCGAGTTCGGCGGCCGGCGCGTCCTTCACCACGAACCCGGCCACTCCCGCGTCGAGGGCCCGCCGCAGGTAGCCGGGCCGCCCGAACGTCGTCACGATGATGACCCGCACCCCGGTCAGCCGCTCGGCCACCTCCAGCCCGGACAGCCCCGGCATCTCGATGTCCAGCAGCACCACATCGGGCCGATGCGCGGCCACCGCGGGCCCGACCTCGTCACCCCGGGCCACCTCGGACACCACCTCGATGTCCGGTTCGAGCCCGAGCAACGCGGCCAGGCCACCCCTCACCAGGTCCTGGTCGTCGGCGATGAGCACCCGGATCACGGCACCTCCACCCGCAGCCGGTAGCCGCCGTCCGGCAGGCCGCCCGCAGAAAGCGTGCCGCCGGACGCCTCGACCCGCTCGGCCAAACCGGCGAGCCCGCTGCCCGACCCCACGGTGACCGGGGCCCGGCCGTCGTCGCGGACCTCCAGGGACACCCCCCCAGGACCGAGGGTCAAGGTGACCCAGCATTCTCTGGCCTGGCTGTGCCGGAGCACGTTGGTCGCCGCCTCTCGTACAGCCCAGGCGAGTAGTGACTCAGAGCCGGACGGAACCGGTTCCGCGCCCGAGACGTGGAGCCGGATCCCGGCGAGATCGAGCGCGGCACGGGCGTTGCGCAGCTCCTCGGGCAATGAGACCGCGCGGTATCCGGCCACGGCGTCCCGCACGTCGTCGAGGGCCTGGCGGGCCGTGCGCTCGACCCCGCCCATCTCGTCGGCGGCCCGTCCGGGGTCGGTCGCGGTCAGCCGGGCGGCGAGCTGGCTGCGGATGGTGATCGAGGTCAGCGTGTGGCCGAGAATGTCGTGCAGGTCCCGGGCGAACCGCAGCCGCTCGTTCTCCACCGCGAGCCGCTCGCTCTCCTCCCTGGCCTGGCTGAGCTGGGTGATCAGCCCCCGCATGTGGGTGAGCGCGTTTACGGCCGCCGCCTGTACGGCCATCGCCACCGGCACCCACCACACGAACCCCTCGCCGTGGACGAGCAGCACCCCGACATTCACAGCCATGGTCACGACCAGCCCGGCCGCCAGAAAGGACGACGACCCCAGCACGGAGATCACGAACAGCCAGGAGGTGTACGCCCAGGGCGCCCCCAGCAGCGGATAGAGCGCCGCCACCGCCGCCAGCAGCCCACCGACGCTCCACCGGTCGGCCACGTCGACGCCGAAGGCCCGCCACATGATCCGTCCCCAGCAGACGGCGAACACACCGACGAGCACCACGATGCCGACGATCTGCCACCAGGGAGGCCGCTCACGGAACGCCTCCCACAGCGGCCAGACCAGCACGAGCAGCCAGCCGAGCGAGGTCAGCCGCGCGAGCATCAGCACCCGGTGGTTCACCTCCACATGGCCCTCCGATATCGCCACACCCCGAGCAGGACGAACAGCGCCGTCCACCCGGCCAGCACCAGCGCCGACGTCCCGGTCGGCGGCAGCCCGTCGAGCGCCCGCCACCCCAGCGACCCCGACTGGTAGGCCGGACTGTACTCGGCCACCACCCGGAACCAACCGGGCATCCGGGAGACCGGCAGCCACAGCCCGCCGAGCACCGCCAGCAGGAAGAAGACGACCATCGTGGCGATGTTCGCCGACTGGCCCTTGAGCGCGTAACCGAACGCCACCCCGAGCGCCGCGAACGGCACCACCCCGACCCAGATGAGCAGCGGCAACACCAGCCACGTGCCCACGGGCAACCGCACCCCGCCCAGCAGCGCCCCGGCCGCCAGCACGATCACCACGCTCGGCAGCACGGCCAGCATCCCCGCGACCACCTTGGACACGATGTAGCCGTGAGCGGGCAGCGGTGTGACCGCGAGCTGCCGCAGCCACCCGCTCGCCCGCTCCATCGCGATCGCCCCGCCGATGAACAACGCACCCCCCATCGCCCCGTACGTCGCCATCGACACCATGGAGACCGGTCCGGACGCCAGATCGAGCACCTTCGTCCACAACAGGTAGAGCAGGACCGGGAACCCGGCCAGGAAGACCAGGTTGACCGGGCTGGACATCCCGCGCCGCACCTCGAAGAGCAGGAAAGACCGCATCACGCCCCCTTGCCGGTCAGACTGACGAACGCGCTCTCCAGATCGACCCCGGCCGTCCGCACGTTCCGCACCTCGTCGAAGGCGGCGAACATCGCGCGGAGCGTGGCGTCGGAGTCACCGGTGCGCAGAGTGGCCGTGGACCCGTCGACCACGACGTCCTGAACACCCGGCAGAGCCCGCAACCCGGGGACGTCCATGACGTCGAGAGTGACCCGCACCTCGGTCCCTCCCACCAGCGCCTTGATCTCCTCGACCGGCCCGTCGGCGACGACCCGGCCCCCCGACAGCAGCACCACCCGATCGGCGTGGTCGTCGGCCTCGGCAAGATAGTGGGTGGCGAACACGACGGTCCGATCCCGCACCTGCCGCCACAGCGCCCGCTGGGCGTCGACGTCGAGACCGACGGTAGGTTCGTCGAGGATCAGCAGCTCCGGGTCACCCGCGATCGCGAGCGCGAACCGCACGAGCTGCCGCTGCCCGCCCGAGAGCGCCATCACCCGACGTTCGGCCAGGTCACCGAGGTCGAGCAGCGCGTTCCCGGGATACATCCCGGCGACGGCCGCGACCAGGTCGCCCACCTTCACGTCCTCGGGCAACCCCGCGTCCTGGAGCAGCACCCCCACCCGACCGGCCGTCATCGCCTCCCGGGGCGGCCGCCCGAGCAGCCGGGCGGTGCCGGAACCGGGGGAGAGCAGGCCGAGCGCGATCGACAGGAGCGTGGTCTTGCCCGCGCCGTTGGGTCCGAGCAGCGCGACCTTCTCACCCTTGCGGACCTTCAGGCTCACGCCGTCGAGCGCGGTGATGTCTCCGTACTTCTTGGTTAGATCAGTGAGTTCCAACATGGGACCAGCGTCGCCGGGAGGGGTGTGGCGCTGTAGTGCCGCGAAACAGCCTGAACCGGATGACGAATGTCATAGCGAGCCGTGTGGGTCCGGGGTTCGGTTCACCGGGACATCGCCGTTTCTGGATCTTGCTGACGCGGGGTCATTCACGTGGAGCCGCCTCGTCGGGCTTCGGAAGCGGGATCGGTTCGCGCCGCAGGGCCGTCAGGGCGGCGAAGTCGCCTGCCGTACGCCAGCCTTCGGAACCGAGGTCGACCGGGCAGCCCGCGAGGCGCAGGCGGAGGGCGACCTTCTCCCGGAAGCCCGGCTCGCCGGAGACCCTGATGAAGTTGCGGCCGCCGAGATCGCTGACGGGCCGCTGGTCGCCGACGACGAGCAGCAGGGTCCGTTCCGGGTGGACGACCAGCGCCATGCCCAGTTCGAGCAGGACGTTGGGCCGGGCCTGGAGGGACGGCCGGTTCTCGTGGCTTTCCGGGCGGAGATCGGGGTGGAGCTGGACGACGTCGTCGGGCGTCATGATCACCACGACGGCCCGGGCGAGCGGCAGGGATCGGGCGATCACCTCGCCGAGATAGGGCGTGGCCTGGCCGGTCATCGCGACCAGGTCCTCCCACTCCAGCGGGCGCAGGCCGAGGGCCCGCAGCAGGGCGAAGACGGCCACTCGGGCGGGCTCGTCCCGGCCGTGGACGACGAACACGTTCTGCGCGGTGCCGGACTCCGGGCCGGGCGTGCTCTCGCGCGGCGCGGATCGGCTGCCGGCGTTGGTCAGGTGCTCGGCCTGGTCGGCGGCGATGCCGAGCGCGGCGAGTTCGTCGGTCAGTCGTTCCAGCAGGGATCGGGCCAGACCGGTGTCGTCGGCGAACGGACCGCCGGGGACGAGCACCTTCGTCAGGTCGAAGGCCCGGCCGAGATTGTCCGTCGCGATCTCGACGGTCTGCCGTAAGGCCCGCAGGTCGGTGTGCAGGAGCAGCGCGTCGAGCCGGCGCAGCCGCAGCATCTCGGCCTCGGCCTGCGCGTCCGGGCCGAGCTGCCGTAGTTTGCCGCCCAGCGCGTCCAGCGAAGACCGTAACCCGGTGGACTGACTGTCGCGCCGCCAGACGCGAAGCTGGTAGCGGAGTTTCGCCGCGTGCAGGAGATAGCGGGCCAGCGGCGGTATCGCCGGGTCGCCACGCGACCATGCCCAGGCGCTCGCCACCGGATCCGCTTCGGGGCCGACCGCGAGCAGGAACCGGCGGCTGGGGCGGTCGTCGGCTTCGGCGCCGCACTCCCAGAACGCCAGGTCGGGCGCGGGCGAGACACCACGCCACCAGCCGTCACCGGTCCTGACCGGCGGGGGTAGCAGACCGCTGAGCCGTTCGTAGAGCGGGGTGGCCGCGGCGGCGAGGTCGGGTTCGTCCTCGATCCTGGTCTGATAGATCTGCGCCTCGCCGAGCAGGTGGGGCGTGTGCTCGGCGGTGAGCGAATCCCACTGCCGGCCGAACAACCGCCACCACGGCCAGCCGCCGCCGTCCGGCGCCCTCGCCTCCGGCGGGGCGAGCGCGACGGACAGATTGAGCACGTCGTGGTGTCGGCGCAGGACGGCCTGGCAGTCCGCGCCGGGACGTTCCTGCGCGGCGATCGTGACCTCGCCGTCCTCGGGCAGGCCGTCCAGTGACGCGGGCAGGAGGTCCGGAAGCCAGAGGCCCGGTACGGGCTGGGTCATGCCGAACAGCAGCCGGCAGCCGCGCCAGATCTCGCTGAGCGCCCGGTAGGAGGCCCGCGCGCCGGGTCCTTCGGTGAAGCCGTACAGATGGACGACGAACTGCTGATCCAGCACGACCGTCACTCGTCCTCCTGCGGGTGGGCGCTGCTCAGTCTGTGGACGAGGATGTTGAGGCGATCTCGCACGGGTGGGGGCGGTGGTTCGCTCGGTGTCGCACCGAGCCGGGTCATCCGTACCGGCCCGACGAGTTCGAGCTGGACGGTGGTGGCGTCGAGACCATCGAGGTCGCCGGCCGCCACGGCCACGTCCGCGACCTCCAGAAGCTCCGCGACGATCTCCCAGCGCGCCGGGGTCAGCTCCCAGTCCGGGATCTGCCGCAGGATGGCCAGCGCCTGGTTCCGTACCTTCTGCCGATCGATCATGACGCTGACCGCTTTCATCCAATGTCCGTACGAAGGTGGCGACAGCGGCGACACGCAGCGGATCGAAGTCGATGCCCACCGGGTACCTGATCCGCTTTCCCCTGGGGTTGTCCTGCCGGGACTCGCGGCCGACGGGTTCGACCCGGACGCGGGTGAAGACATCCCCGTGCCCTTCCCAGACGTTCCGATAGAAGACGGGCTCGCCCTCGGCGGCCGCCGGCCGCAGCAGAATCTTCGGTGTGCGCGGCGACAGCCAGACTGCCGCGCCGTCGGCGGTGAGCTGCGCCGACCCCAGAACTTTCACGTGGATACGCGTCACACGGGCCCCTGGGTGCGTCGTGCTCACGCCTCGGTTCCCCCGAGAGGCGACGGTCACCAGGCTAGCCGCGCGGCATGTCGTCCGCACGCCGCTCCGTCGTGTGAACGGTCTTACTGTCACCACCCTCACTCACTTCCGGGTTCCTGCTGGAAGACCTCGAACTTGTTGAGCCACAGGGCCGACTTGGCCACGGCGAAGGCGGTCGAGACGCATGATGCAGAGGTTTCCCGCCTGGTAGATGTGCGGGCAGGCCGAATCCCAGCCGACCGGGTAAACGGACGGGATCTCATGCGGGTGGTACTGCGGCAGCACGATGCTGAGCGGGCAGGTCCCCTGCTCGTTGGTTCGCAACGTGCCGTTGATCCGGAGGGAGCCGTCCGGGGCTTGGGCGAAGCCGAACTGCGGAAAATGCTCCCGCAACCTTTGCTGCTCCAGGTGCAGCCGGCGTGACCAGTTCAGCTCGGCGATGAGAAGACCGGCCGGCACCACGAAGTCGTTGTCACGGCGGGCCATTCCTAGAAGTCGTCCGCCTTCCATTCGACGCGGCGGAGATCGTGCCGTCCGCGGCTATCACTATGGGCTGGTCCTCGGTTTGCCTGTTCAGGATCGCGGCATTGCTTCCCCCTGGTTATTGATGAGTTCGGTCAGTATCACACGGGAAATCTGGAGCGAACAAGAATTACCGCGCTTCCAAAACGCTTCTCAAGTGGTTCCAGAGTGATACCGCGAGGGAATTATCCGGCTTTATCGAATACGCTTCCCTCATCGAATATCCTGCGCCTTCGCGGCCGCGCGCAAAAAGCTGCCCGGTCGTTCACCGATGCGCTCCGAGGCTGCGATCCGGGTCCGCTACGCGACGAGTGCTGGTCGATGCTCGGCCGCCCCGCCCGCGAGGTGCTCCTGGGCAGTGCGGGCCGCCCAATCGAGTGGTGGGCCGCCGTCGACGGCTCGGGCCGGCTGGGCCCGACGCCGAGACGGCGCACCGGGACCTGCGCTGCCTACGCGCGAGGGTCCTGCGGCATGTCGGCATGGAGTGACTTCCGGTCGGCGCCGAGCGCTACGAAGGCGGCCCAGAACGGGCGGTCCGGCACCCGCGCCGTTTTGGACTTCTCCCGGGCGACGGCCTTGGCCGCGTGCAGTGCCGACGGCACGTCCGCACCGGCTCTGAGGTGCTCGTAGAAGTCGACCATCAGGCGCTTCGCGGCCGCGTCGGGCACCGGCCACAGGCTGGCCACGACCCAGCGGGCCCCTGCGGAGAAGATCGCCTCCGCCTCGATGAACCGCCCCTGAGTGCGCAGGAAGTGCCCGAAGCTGGTGAGACAGGCGTGGAATTCCGGGCGGTCGGACCCGGACCTGGCGAGCGAAATCTCCGCCTGTCGGTACCGCTGTTCGGCACCGACTGGATCGGCACCGGTCTCGGTGAGCAGCATGGCTCCGCTCAGCAGGCTCTGCCCGGCCAGAATATCGAGGAATCGCCGCTGACTCGGCATGATCATGATCTTCCGCAGGTTACGGAACCGCGATGCCGCCTCGTCGTAATTAGCCAATGCCTCAGCCATGTATCCATCCCGCTATAAAACATCTCCCTGTTCGTAGAGGTTTGTCGCCTGCTTCAGCCGGGAGTCCGCTGTGATCATGTTTTCTATTGTCGCATCGCTTACAGCGAAATTCGATATTCCGCCGGGATCCGTTCGTCGGCCGCACCGACTTTGCCGGAGAGTTGACAGAAGCGACAGGTGGACTGTCCCTTGCCCGGGAGCGCTCTCTACGCGGCCAAGAATAAGTCGCGGACTATCCGGATGGCCCTGGTTTTAATTCGCTCCTCCCCGCCGACCCGTCGGGAGGGAACTCTTCCTGCGAAGACCGCTGCGCGCCCTGTCGGTGCTCGCGCACAGGAAACCCTCGACCAGTTCCCTATGTGCGCGCGGATGGCCCCGGCCTCGTCGAAGCCAGGGCCACTTGTACGTACACCCCGGGCGTGAGGTGCCACCTCCCGCATCGAACGGCGGGCGAACCACCAACTCAGGGGCGTAGCGGATGGGCGTGTCGCGCTGGGCCGGGTCGGACAGGTCCTCGACCTCGTAGCCGAGGATGCGATAACCGGTCACGTCGCCAAGGCGGAAGTTCGCCGAGAATTCGGTGACCAGTGGCCGGTCTTGCCGACCTCAGCCCGACCTGGTCGAGGCTGGCTCTGCACTCCCCAGCGATTCCAGGGTTCCGCCACCACGACGGCAGATCGGCGCTTCGTGGCGCACTGGTGGCTGGTGACAACGACACCCAGGACGTTTCAGTGCTGTCAGGCCGAGTCGGTTCGGGAGATGAACCCTCGGAGGGGCGCGGCCGGTTGCGGCGCATCGAAGACGCTCATGTCTGCCCAGACTCAGTGGAGCTCAGTACCACATCTGGTAGTCGCCCCGGTTCTGCGGGGAAAGGTACACCGAACCCGCCCAGTTGCTGTCGAGGTTCTGGACCGACTGGCGTTGGGTGATGTGACCGGCGACGCCCAGCTGCCATTTCTGGTAGTCGCCGCCGTTGCAGCTGAGCGTGTAGACGCTGCCGGTGGCTGCGGTGCCGTCGAGACACTCCTGGCTGTGCCAGTTCATCAGGGGCCTGTAACCCTCCCCGCCGACCCACGTCCAGGTCTGGGTGGGGCCGTAGTGGCACAGACTCGTGAAGACGTGCCCGTTATTGCCCTGCTCCAGGCATCGGTTCGTGGCCTTGTTCCTGACGTAGCCGGCCGCCTGGGCTCCGATGGTCGCCGACTCCATGGTGAAGCCGGACTCGGCCAGTGTCGCCTGGGCGGCGGGTGCCACGGTGATCGGCGCGGTGACCGCGGCACTCGCCGGGGTGGGCACCAGCCCGGTGCCGACGGCCGCGGTGGCCATGACGGCCATGCTCATCAGCGTGGTGTGGATTCGGTTGCGCATGCTCAGGTGAACCTTTCTTTCGGCGGGACGGCATGAGGTCGAGCCGTCCCTTCTGTGGAAGATCGGCCCGCTCACTGTCGCAGGAAGAAATCACGCACTGTGAGGCTTGTAAGTCCTGGCTTAACCGTGCCGCTCAGGGCATTTCTTGACCGCTTGGCGGCATGCTGTGACGGCGATGCCGACGCATACATGGGGGTCGGATGCACAGGATTCACTTCACGGCCGAGGACCTGGGGCGGGTGCGGGTCGCGCCGACGTTGGGTCCCATGGCCGAGACCCTGTTCAGCCTGACCACGCTGCGCGGGCGCGCGGAGGAGGTGACGTTCGGTGCGTGGCGGCGTCGGGTGCGTGGTCGCCTTGACGCGCGGTTCGCGGTCCTGACCGCTGTCGCGCCCCCGCGAATGCCGTGCTTCGACCTGGCTCGCCTCGCCGGGACGGGGCGCGATCTGGCCGAGAGCGCCGAAACCTTCCTGGCCAGCCCTCGGCAGGCCGTCCAGTCAGAGCTGGACTTCTACGCCGGCCACCATGGCCGGGTGCCGACCGCGCTCGCCGGGCTCGCCGACACCCTCGCCGTCAGACGGGAGGTACTGTCCACGCTGCGGGCCTACCACCATGCCGCTGTCGGTTCACACTGGGGCCGCATCCGGGCGCACCTCGACGCTGAGCGCGGCCGGCGCGGCACGATCCTGCTCGACCACGGTATCGACGGTCTGCTGTCCCAACTGCACCCGAACATCCGGTGGGCGCCGCCTACCCTCCACATCAATGCCGGCGGACACCGCAACGACGACTTCACCCTCGAGGGGCGGGGACTGCTGCTGGTGTCGTCGTTTTTCCTGCGAGCCCCGGTGGTGATGTATGACCCGGGCGATCTCGCCGACTGCATTCTGATCTATCCGGCCGCACTCAGCGTCGACCACGCCGCGGGCATCTGGACGGCCGGCACATCGACGCGGGCGCTGGCCAACCTCCTCGGGCGCACGCGCGCATCGGTGCTCACCGCCATCGCCGACGGCGTGACCACCACCGGCGCCCTGGCCCGCAGCCTGGACATCTCCTCGGCGGCCATCAGCCAGCACACCGCCGTCCTGCGCGAGGCCAGCCTGATCACCACACGCCGGCACCACGGCAGCGTCCTGCACCACCCCACTCAGACCGGTCTGACCCTCCTGGACCGGCATGACGCGGACCCGACTACGTGACGCCGGCCGAATACCGGCGAGCGACGTAACCCGCAGCACCCGCCGCCCGGGGGATTGCGGACCCAAGCGGAGGACGCTACTTGCCGTGTGGCACAGCGCATCATAGGAACATGAAGGTGAGGGCGCATCCGATTGTGCGTGGCGCTCTGGCCCTTTCTGGCCTCCTGCTAATCGTGCTCGGCCTGCTCTGGTCGAGCGTGGTCCTGGGAGCAGAGGGCAGCGGCTTGCGGCTGGAGCATCTGGTCAGGGCTTCGCCGGTCGAGTTGGGTACGGTGGCGGTCGTCTCGGTGCCCTTGTTGGTGGTCGGTGTCGTGCGCGTGGCACGGGCGGCCCTGTTCGGTGTCAACTGCACCGGCACAGAGGTCAGGGTGCACAAGGTGATGTGGACTCGTCGAGTCCCGATCGGGCGGATCACCGAGATTCGCCGTACCTGGACGGGCAAGTTCGATCTTCGGTGGGAGAGTGCGGAGGGGTGGCCACGCCGGACTCGGGTTCCCGCGTTCTCTCTCCCCCTCACCACTGGCTGGCTTGTCCGGCAGTGGCTGGAGCCGTACAACGACCAATGCGTTGCCGCGCTGCGAGAGTGGATCGAGCAGGAGCGCTCAATTGGCAGCGGGGCTGACCCTCACCCGTAGAGCGGGTGGCAGAGGTGGTTGTGCGTCGCGTAAGCGGCATCGACGGGCGGGAGAGCCGGTAACATTTTCCGCCTGGCCGTGACGGTTCACAGTGTGGAGCTCACGTCGGACGAGGCGCGGTCGCGCGGTCAGCGTCGGAGTCGACTTTCGGTTGCGACGTCGAGTTCGCCTGCGAGATGAGCATCCGGGTGGCGGTGGTGCCGGTCAGTTGGCGGCGGCGGCCTCCCGCTGCGGCAGGTGAACGGCGTAGCAGACGACCAGGCGCGTTCGATCCGGTGTCAGGAAGAGCTGCATGTGATAGCGGTAGCCGGGGCTCCACACCTGAGCCGGCACGACTTCCGGCAAGCTGCATGCCTCGAGGTCGGCGATGGCGTCGGTGAAGCCGACGGGGGCGGCTTTCGACCCGTAGTCGATTCCGTGAAAGGTGGACAGAAGGTCGTCGACCTTGGCGGCGGTGTCGAACACCTCGTAGCTGCCGCCGCCGGACAGGAGCGCACCGCACAGCATGTCCACATCGCGATCACGCAGGAGTTGGCTGAGATTCTCACGAGTCGTCACATGTCATCCTCTCTCGGGGCGACACGCGTGGGGCATCAGATCGTGAACCAGTCGATCCCGCCTGCCTGAACTGTGGTCACCTGCCCCACTACCCGGGGACCTACGCCACCCTCTCCACGGTCGCCGCCTAGCCTGCTGCTGCCGCACGAGACCATCTGGATCGCCCCGGCCACCGCGGTGATCATGGTGCACGCCACTGGCTACCAGACCCTGACCAGCGGGCTGCTCCGGGTCGCCGCCCGGGTCATCCTGGCAGGCAACATGGGCCACTTCCTGACGCCTACCCCTGGAAACGCGAAAGCCCGCACCCGGCGACCGGTGGGACCCTGTGACCGGACGTCGGATGCGGGCTGCTTCGGGGCTACGGCCGCTGGTTGTAGCCGGTGTAGTAGTTGCCGACCTGCTCGCGGTAGGTCGGGTCCTTGTATGTGTCCTCGTCGAACTCGGGTGCGTTCTTGATCTCTTCCTTCGTGCGGGACAGGAAGACCTTGCGCTCCTGCGGGTCGACCTCGGTGATCGTGCTCGCGGGCATGACGACCTTCTTGCCGAAGATCCAGAAGCCGGTGTCGACGACGATGTAGGCATCGCCGACGGCGTCACTCTGCTCGTCCACGGATCCGATCTTGCCGTCGGTCGCTTCGACGTCGAACCCGATCAGGCTGACCCCGGCACCGGAAACGACGCCCTCGTTGTAGCTCCACGGCTCAGACATGGACAACCCCTTTGGTTCTTGGTGGAACCCTCTAGTGCCCGTGACGGGGGAGGCAAACGTCGTCAGCCGGACAGGGCAGCCGCAAAGCGAGGGCTTCCGGGTGATGCACACCCCTGTCGCTGCGATGGATGCGGTGGAATCAGCCTCTAGCGTTCCTCAGTAGTTCGCTCAACGTCATGAGGGCGTCGCGTGGTTCGGTGAGCCGGATCGGGTCGTCGTGGTCGCCGATCTGGTCCCAGGAGACGTACCGGCTGCCGTGGTCGAGCTGTCGCACGTACTTGCCAGCCGAAATACTGGCTGATCGAATATCCCGACGACAGCTCGGTCTCCAGGGTGGCGCCGAAGGCACCGAAGATGACCAGGGCCAGTACCCCCCAGCAGCACCGCGAGCTGACCCCACGCGGCCGGCAACACCAGACCCTCGTCGTTCAAGGGCGCTGCCGCGGCCACACGAACGCTCAGCCGGCGTAACTCTCGGCGGCGACCGCGTTGATCGCGTTCTCCACGTTTCCGTAGGAGGGAAGCCGTCCCAGCATCCCCATCACCGTCATCAGATGCTCGACGTGTTCGCTCATGCCCGCGATGGCCATCCGGCCCGGACGGACGGACTTCGACACGAACGTGGCGATCAGCAGCCGGATCCCCGCGCTGTCCACGAACGTGACCCGCGACAGGTCCAGGACGAGCCCGGGTGTCTGGCGGGTGCCCGTGCCGACGATGCGCTCACGCAGCGCGCCCACGGTCATGGTGTCGAGTTCCCCGGACACGGCCACGACGGCCACTGTCCCTCTTCGGTATGACGCGATCTCCATGTCGATCCCCCTGTCCGTGGCCCGGTGCTTCGTGGGTCGGTCGGGTGCATGTCGGTATCGTCAACAATTGTGGCTGCTTCTCTGGCCAGGATCAACGACGCTTTCCGGCTTCATCGCGTGCGTTTGAGCAAGGCTATGACCGCGCGTTCGGCCGCGCCGTGCGTGGCGGGGCCGTCGCCGTCGCCCAGGTCGGTGAGAGCGCGCTCGATGGTCTTTCCGCGCTCGTAGGCGGTGATCACCCGGGGGTCGACATAGGAGGCGCGGGCCACGGCCGGGGTGTTGCCGAGGTGCTCGGCGACCTCTTTCATGACCCTCGTGATCGCCTTGCGGCGGCCGGTTCGGGTGCGCAGCCGCTGGGAGACGGCCAGGCCGACGGCGGCGTACACGGTGGCGTGCCAGGTCCGGAAGTCCTTCGCGGTGACCTCGGTGCCGAAGCGGTCGCGCAGGTAGGCGTTGATGTCGTCGCTCTTGACGTCGACCCAGCCGCCGTCCTGCTCGTAGCCGAGCAGCTCGCCGTCGTCGTGGTGCTTGCGCAGGGCGGTGACGACCTTGCAGACGTCCGGGTCGGTGATCTCGATCTCCCTCGGTACGCCGCCCTTGGCCGGATAGGAGCAGGTCACCCGGCCTTTGGCGCACGTGACGTGCTCCATGCGCAGAGTGGCCAGGCCGAACGACTCGTAGGCCTCGCCGCCGACGCGGAACAGGCCGATGTCCAGCATGCGCGCCGCGGCCGCCAGCACCCGATCCCTGGTCAGGCCCTTCTCACCCAGGTCGGCCTCGACCTTCTTGCGGAACTCGGGCAGGCGTTCGGCGAGCTTGCCGACCCGGTCGAACTTGGCCCGGTCCTGCTCCTCGCGCCAGACGTCGTGGTAGCGGTACTGGCGGCGGCCCGCGGCGTCGGTGCCCACGGCCTGGATGTGGCCGCCGGAATCACGGCAGATCCACACCTCCCGCCAGGCCGGGGGGAGCACCAGCGCCCGGATCCTGCGCAGGGTGCGCCGGTCCTTCACCGGGCGGCCGTCGGCATAGGCGTAGGAGAAGGAACGCCCTCTCCGGCGGCGGGTGATGCCGGGTTCGGCGGGGTCACTGGGACGCAGTTCGGTCATGTCAGCAACGGGACGATTGGCGCTCGGCCGGCGGAGTCTGGTGGGTTTCCTCAGGCATCTCCGCCTTGTTCCCATCGAGTCGATCGCCTAACGAGTGATCATGTGGCCGAGGCACCTCGGCCACATGACCCGGCTCCTAGTAGACGACGTAGCAGTTGACGCCGTCCGACTCGCGGTAGCACTTGGCCGTCTCAGCGCCGTTGATCTTGGTGTAGACGTTGGCGTTCACCCAGCGCCACGATCCGTGGTGGCTCAGCCAGTAGCCCTCGTACTGGATGGTGAACGCGTCGGTGTCGGCCCAGATGTTCCAGCTGTACGTGTGCCCGTTCATGCTGCGCGTGTCGCAGTTGCCCCCGGGGTTGACCGGGTTCCAGTTGTTGCCCCCGCCCCAGTTCCAGATGTTGCAGTTCGACCCCCGGCCGACGTTGTTGGCGCTGATGTTCGCGGCGACGACGACGTTCTGGATGCTGTCGTAGCGGATGACGAGGCCGCAGCACTCGACCGCGGCGGAGGCGCTCGCCGCGGTCGGGGCCTGGAACCCGACAGCCGACGCGGCCAGCGCGAGGGAGAGGGCGAGGTAGCGGACTAAGCCGCGCTTTCCTGATCTCACGTGTGGTCCTTAATCGAGGTGTGGAGTACGACGATCAGGCCGGGAGCCGACCGGTCGGCTCCCGTCCCCCGTGACGTGAGTCAGAGTGGCAGGCGCCGCCATCACCGACAACGTCCAGGAACCCTCCTGGGAAGGTGGGACGGAAACCGGCCTCTCACCTGCGCGAACCCGGAGAAGTGGGACGTCCTGCCACCTAGGGCCGGGACTCGATGAGGATCGGTTCCTCGGTGATCGTGATCGGATCTCCTGGGTGGACGGCCTCGGTGGTGCCGTCCAGCCGGCGTATCGCGCGGACGTGGGGGCCGGCCGTGGTCTCGGCCGTTCCGGCGATCGTCCAGCGGATCGTCGCCTCGTGGCGGTCGCCGGGCGTGGCGACGGTGATCTCGCACTGCCAGACGTTCTCCGGCAGGTCGATGGCCGTCCCGTGGCCGCATGACCGGCTGCTCGCATGGACCAGCCATCGCTGCAGTTGCTCCACCGCCAGGGCGGCGCGGGTGGGGACTCCTCCCACCGCCTGCAGGACGATGGGGATCTTGGTGCCGCCCCAGTTGTAGAAATACATGCGTTCGAGATTGAAATTGCGCGCGTACAAACCGGTGAGAAAGAAGCGCACGGCGTAGTTCCGCGCTCTGGTCTCGTCCAGCGATCCCTGCAGCGGAATCGAATACGTGGTGCCGGTATTCCAGACCCGTGGATGGATGCCGGCCTCGTGGAAGGCCCGGTCGGCGGCGGTGACGAGTTCCAGCATGGTTTCCGGCGGGTCGGACGGGGTGCGTTGGTGGAGCTTGATCCCCGCGGCGTCGCAGTGGCCGTATCCGCCGAGCGTGGTGAACCGATGAAGCGCCTGACGGCCTTCCGCCGTCCACAACCGTCCCATGCCGGGGCATACCAGGGTCGCTTCGGGGTCCGCCGCCCGGATGATGCGACTGGCCCGGCGCGTCATCTCCACGAGGCTTTCCATGCTGCCCGCGTAGAAACGCGGGTCGTTGCCCAGTACCCACAGCTCATAGGCCTGGATGCGCCCTCGGTAGCGTGTCACGACGGCGCGCACGAAGGTGTCCCAGTCGGTCAGGTCGTCCGGCGGCGCCGCTCGCGAGCCGTCCGGGTAGGGGCCCACCGGGCCGGTGGGGCTGGCCCACGCGGGGGTGCCGCCCGCGACGAACAGCACGGGGAGCCCGGCCTTCTCCGCACCGTCGACGTGCCGGTCGAGCGCCGACCAGTCGAACGCGCCCCGTTCCGGCTGGATCTCCGACCAGCGGGTGCCGCCGTCCCACAGGCGCACCCCGCCGACCCGGAACGCCGGCATGGCCCCGGTCGCGGTGTTGAGGGTGACACCGAAGAGTGTGCGCGGCACCGGCGTCTCGGGCAGGGTCCACGAAGGTCCGTTCACCCATTGGGGCGTCTGCGGGGGAGATTGTCGTACGGGTGCCGCGCTCGCCGTCAGGACAGACACGCACAGGATCGCCAGTGTCTTGCCGAGGTACCCGGATCGCCCGGAGACCACAGGGTTCGCCGACGGCTCCGGAGCCTGGTCGGTGGGTAAGGACTCCTCGCGGGCCGGCGGGGTGCTCGCACGTTTCCAGCGCCGGTACAGGTCGTCCAGTTCGGCCTTGTCCGCACCGCACGCCTTGGCGATGCGCTCCACCGTTCCGTAGTCGTCCGGCACGATCTCGCCGCGGCAGTAGCGGTGCACCGTGGATCGGCTCATGCCGGTGCGGCGTCCCAAGGCCTCGTAACTGCGGCCGCTGCGCCGCTTCAGCTCGGAAAGCAAATCGGCCAGACCCTCCGCCGCTGCTCCTCCCACCGCTCACCTCACTTGATCCGGAATGGTGGGCCTTTCGAATATGCCATCAGATCAGTGCGAAAGGTGATATTTCTGCGACAGCGGAAACACAGGCGTTCAGGTGACCTGGATGGCGGTCGATATCGAGCAGGGGCGCGGCGATCAGCCTCGCGAGATGCGGGCACGGGTCGCGGCGGCCGTCGTCCGGCAGGCCGGTGGCGGAGCGTTGCGGCTGACGCCGCCCCTGCTGCTCGCCACCCTCTGCGCCAGTGCGCTGACCCCCCTGGCCATGGGCGAGCCGGACGTCGCCATAGCCCAGGTGATCGCCGGGGTGGGGGTGAACATCCTCAGCCAGGTGATCAACGAATCGATCGCCGCGCTGCGCCTGCGGACGAAGAAGCCCGAACCGCAGGACGCCGAGCGCGAATTGTCCGAGCGGATCGCCGGGATGCTCGACACGGGCAACGCCCAGGCCAGGCGGTTGCGGATCGAGATCGCCGGGGTGCTCCGCGAGATCGACGCGGCCGGGCTCACCCTGGAGGCGATGGTCAAGAGCGGGAACCGGGCGCTGCAGGCGCAGATCGCCGGGGCGTTCACCGACCTGAGCGCCGAGTTCACCGAGTTCGGCTTCCTGCTCAGCGGCATCGAGGACGCCGCCGACCGGATCCAGCGGGAGCTGCAACGCCAGGCGGCGGAACGCCGCTACGACCGCGATCTGGCCCGTCAGCAGTCTGACCAGCTCGTCCTCATCCGCGACGAACTGGCCCGGCTGCGGCAGGCGCGCCACCACGACCCCGAGGCGGTGCGGTGGGTGAGCGGGAGCCCGTACCGAGGGCTGTCGCCGTTCGAGGCCGACCACGAACCGATCTTCTACGGACGCGAGCAGCTCACCGCCCGCCTGGTGGGCAAGGTGGGCGAGCGGCTCACTGGGCCGGGGCTGGTGATGGTGACCGGCGCGTCGGGCGCGGGCAAGTCCTCGCTCGTGCGGGCCGGGCTGCTGCCCGCGCTGAGCCGGGGGCGGCTGGCGGCGGCCGGGTCGCGGACGTGGCCGCGCCTGCTGTTCACCCCGACCGGGACTCCGCTGGACGAGTTCGCCGTCCACCTGGCCGCCGCAGGGAAGCTGAACCCCGTCACCACCGGGAACGCGCTGGCCGAAGAGCCTGGCCGGGCGGATCTGCTCGTGCGGCAGTGCCTCCTGGCCACCCAGGGCGGCCCCGAACGCCTCGTGATCATCGTGGACCAGTTCGAGGAGATCTTCACCCTCGCCGGCGCCGGGCAGCGGGAGGCGTTCGTCACGGCGCTGTCCTCGATCGTCGCGACGCCGACGGGCCTGGTCGTCGTGGTCATGCGCGGTGACTTCACCGAGCGGTGCGCCGACCATCCGGTGCTCGCGGAAGCGCTGATGGACGGGCAGTTCGTCGTCGGCCGGACCACCAGATCCGAACTGCGGCGCGTCATCACCGGCCCGGCCGCGGCGGCCGGTCTGACCCTGGAGCCGGGCCTGACCGAGACCATCCTGGACGAGCTCGGCCCTGCCGCCCACGAGGCGGGAGCGCTGCCCCTGCTGTCCCAGGCGATGCTGATGACCTGGGAGAACAGGGACGGCGACCAGCTCACCATCCGGGGCTACGGACGCGGCGGCGGAGTCGAGCTCGCCGTCCGGACCAGCGCGGAGGCGGTGTTCGAGGGTCTCACCCCGGAGCGGCAGGCGCTGGCGCAGCGGCTCTTCCACCGGATGACGCTGGTGTCCCACGACGGTCACCTCGCCCGGCGGCGGCTGAGCCGGGCCGAACTGTACGACCAGGCCGACCCCGCCGACGTTGACGCCGTTCTGGACGCGTTCGCGGCCAGACGCCTGATCGTGCTCACCGAGACGGGCGCCGAGATCAGCCATGACTGCCTGCTGCACGCCTGGCCCCGGCTGCGCGACCTGCTCCGGGAAGACCAGGCCGTCCACGCCCTGCACGGCCAGCTCACCGACGTCGCCGCCGTCTGGGACGGCCACGGCAGGGACGCCTCCTTCCTCTACCTGGGCATCCGGCTGGCATCCTTATGCGCGGCCCGTGACGTCTGGGCGGCTCAGCCCGACCGCTTCCCCCCTGTCACCGAGACGGCCCGGGAATTCCTCGACGCGTGCGAGCGGGCCGCCGCACGGGCCGAGAGATCCGTCGTCCGCCGCAGATGGCTGACCCGTCTCGTCGTCGCGGGGATGACCGTGCTGGCGCTCGCCGCCGTGACCGGAGCGGTCGCCGCCGTCAGGTCCGCGGGCGACGCCGAGACCGGGCGGCTGGCGGCCCTGTCCCGGCAGCTGGCGGCGCAGAGCCTCGCCCTGGCCGTCATCGACCCGGTCACCTCGGCCCGGCTGGCCTACACGGCCTTCAACCGGGCCGACACCGCCGAGGCCCGCCACGCGGTGCTCAACGCGCTGGCCTCGCCGCTCCGGGGCATACTCACCGGCCACACCGACGCCGTGAAGACGGTGGCGGTCAGTGCCGACGGCGCGCTCGTGGCGACGGCGGGGGAGGACGGCACCGCCCGATTGTGGGACGCCGTCACCCACAGGCAGATCGGCGCGCCTCTCACGGGAAACGCGTCAGGAGTGGCCCTCTCCGACGGCGGCGCCCTGCTGGCCACCACCGGCGTCGACACCGTCGGGCTCTGGGACATCGCGACGCACCGGCAGGTCGGCGCTCTGCGAAGCGAGGACGTCGATCTCTCCGGCCAGGTCGTGTTCGGCCCCGACGCCGCGACGGTGGTCACCGCTGGAACCGATGGCACCGCCCAGCGGTGGGACGTCGTCACCCGGCAGCCGATCGGCCGGCCCGTCGGCCGTAGCCGGGCCGATGCGCAGACAGCCTTGAGCCGTGACGGCAGGCTGCTCGCGGTGGCGGGAGCCGGCGGTCCCGCCGTTCTGTGGGACGTCACCACCGGGAAGCGCGCCGGGGACCCTCTCCTCGGGGACACGGGGAACGTGCGGGCCCTGGCGTTCAGCCCCGACGGCGGCCTGGTGTGCGCCATCGGCACCGACGGCACGATCGTGCTCTGGGACGTACACACCCAGAAGCAGCTCGGTGACCTGGTCTCCACCTCTCTGGGGGCCCTTTTCGCGGTCGCGTTCAGCCCTGACGGCGCCACGTTCGCCGTCACCGGCGGCGACACCGTGGAACTCTGGGACACCGCGACGCGCAGGCGGATCGGCGCGCCCCTGGTCAGCGGCGTCGGCCCGGTGGAAGCCATGGCCTTCGACCCTGCGGGAACGACGCTGATCACCGCCGGGGGCAAGGGGGCCGTCCGCCTCTGGGACGTCGGCGTCCACCGGCAGACGGGCGCCCCGCTCCGCGGACACGAAGGTCCCCTCCTCTCGCTGGCCTTCGACGGCGATCGAGGCGTGCTGGCCACGGGCGGAGCCGACGGGACGGTGAGACTGTGGGACGTCGCCACCCGCGAGCAGATCGACGCTCCGTTCGAGGGCCACACCGGTGCCGTCTACGCGATGGCGTTCAGCCCTGAAGGCACGCTCCTGTCCACGGCCGGGTCAGCGGGAGAGATCCAGTCGTGGGAGGTCCGCACCCGGCGGCAGACCGGCGCCGTCCTCCGCACCGGATACGTCGCGTCGTCGGTGCGGTTCAGCCTCGACGGCACACTCGTGGCCACGATCGGGTCAGAAGGCGATGCCCGCGTATGGGATCTCCCCGCCCGCAAGCGGATCGGCGCCCCTGTCAGCGCTCCGGAGGTCATCGAGACCGCGGCGTTCAGCCCCGACACGACCAGGCTGGTCACCGCCGAATCCGACGGCACGGTACGGCTGTGGGACGCCGTCACCCGCGAGCAGATCGGCCCGCCTCTCCTCGGCCATGACCGCAGGGTCTCCTGGGTGGAGTTCAGCCCCGACGGGACGAAGCTGGCCACCGCCGGGTTCGACGGCACGACCCGTCTCTGGGAGGTCGCCACCGGCAGGCAGCGCGGCACCCCTCTCGCCGGCACCGGGAGGATCGCCTCGGCGCAATTCAGCCCGGACGGCACGAGACTGGCCACCGCCGGGTTCGACGGCACCGCCCGGCTGTGGGACGTCGCCACCGGCGCGCAGATCGGTGCGCCCCTCGTCGGCCACACCGACACCGTCCAGATGGTGGCGTTCAACCGCGAGGGGACGGTGCTGGCGACCGTGGGCAACGACGCCACCGCCCGGCTGTGGGACGTCGCCCAGCCCTCCGACCCCGCCGCGATCTGCGCCGTCGTCGGCACCTCCCTCAGCGAGGAGGAGTGGGCCCGGTACCTGCCGGGCGAGGACTACCGGCGCCTCTGCTGACCGCTCAGGACACGGGTGCGGGCAGGAGTTCGACGATCTGCCGCCGACCGGTGGAGACGACCGTCCCGGGGGTCAGCCCCGCACCCCGGGCCAGGTCGACGAGCTGTTCGACGGTGCGTTCCCGGCCGAGGCAGTAGGCGAGCATGCGCAGGTCCATCTCCGTGTTGACCGCGCCCCTGCCCGTCTCCTCGATGACGATCACCCGGCCGGCCCGGGCGCAGTTGGCCAGGATGCGCGCCGCGTCCGCGTCGCCCCAGTCGTGGATCACCCGGGACAGGATGTAGCCGCCCGCCCCACCCGGGAGCGGATCGAAGAAACTCCCGGTCAGCACGCGCCCCCGATCGGCGAGCCCGGCCTTTCTCAACGCCTCGGCCGCGGCGGCGGCCGGGGCCGGAAGGTCGATCACCGTTCCGCGCAGCCCCGGATGCGCCCGCAGCAGCCCGATCAGCAGGGTCCCGTCGCCACCGCCCACGTCGACGACCTCGCCGAGCGCCGCCCAGTCGTAGGCCGCCGCGACCTCGCCGACCTCCTGGGCGCCCATCGACCGGTCGAACGACTCGGCCACTTCGGGGTTGGCGGCGAGGTCGTCCCAGAAGCCGTGGCCGAACCGCTGCGGGAAGGCCGCCTCGCCGGTGCGGACCGTGTGCAGCAGCTCCACCGCGCACAGGTCGGCGCGCCCGATGGCGCCGGTCAGGTCGATCTGGGACCGGACGCGCTCGGGATGGTCGTCGCGCAGCCACTGTCCGTCGTCGGTCAGCGCGTAGGAACCGTTCTCGTCTGCGAGGAATCCGGCGGTGACGAGGTGGTCGAGGACACGTACGAGAGGATCTTCCGCCACCCCGAGCCGGGCCGCCAGATCGGGACCCGCCATCACCCCGGCGGCGATGAGGTCGGCGACCCGCAGTGTCGCCGCGACCCGCAGTGCCATCGGGGTGTAGAGGTCGGCGGCGCGCCACAGCGCGCCGCCCCAGGTCTCCGCCATGTCGGTCTCCCTCAGATGTCGGTGATCAACGAGTTCAGCACGGCCTCCCGGTCGGTCTTGACGGGCAGCCCGTAGCGGCGGGTGCTGTCGAGGGACTCGAGGCCGAGCAGTTCGGCGACCACGATGGGGTCCTTCCCGTCGCGGATGAGCTGAGTCGCGAAAGTGTGGCGCAGCACCAGAGGGCTGAACGGATCGTCGGGGTCGGCGAAGCCGGTGATGATGTCGCGGGCCGCGCGGTCGCTCAGGCGGAAGCCCCGGTGGTTGAGGAACAGCGCCGGGTCGACGCTCGCGCCCTTCCACCCGGCCCGGACCTCCAGCCAGCCGGTCAGCACCTGGCGCAGCTCCGGGTGCACGGGCACCAGACGGGCCTTGCCGCCCCGGACGCCGAGACCGTCGGTGCGCACGTCGGTCAGGTCGAGGCCGACGACCTCGGAGATGCGCAGCCCGGCGAGATAGGGGAGCAGGGCGATGGCCCGGTCGCGCGGGGTCGCGGTGTGGCGGACCTGGGCCAGGTAGCGGCGGACGCGCTGGGCGTCGAGGGACCGGGGGGCCTGCCGGCGGGGGTCGCGTTCGCGGCCGGCCTGGGGCTTGCCGACGCCGCGGCGGGCGTAGAAGTCGTCGAGGGCCGACAGGTAGGTGTCGATCGTGGTGGGGGCCCGGTGGGCGTCTTTGAGGTGGTGCCGGAAGGCGCGGACAGCGAGGGAGGCCGCCGCTGCATCCGTCAGGGGGTCGCCTTCGAAGGTCTCTTGAGCCAGCCAGGACAGATATCCGCGCAGGCGGGAGACGTATTTGTCCTGGGTGGATCCGGCCAGAGGGGCGGTGGTGAGCGCGGCGGCGTAGTCGGCCAGCACGGTGGTGTGCGCGGCCGAGAGCGGGACGGCCCGAGACCGGGTCTTTCCGGAAGTCACTCCTTCATTCTACTTCCGGAAACACGGATTTCCGGAAGTAGTGAGGTAGAGTGAAGAAACCGAGGACATTTCGAGAACCGGCCTTCGGGCCGGTGAATCCCGGTTACTGATCTCACACATGTGTCAACCACTGTGCCGCCTGCCGGTCGGATCGAGCGGCCCAGTTCACCGCCCGTCCTGGCGGTCGGCCGATCTCCGGTCGGCAGGCATCAAGTCACGTTCCGTCACGAGAAGGAAGTGCTGCCATGACCGTCCTGGCAACATCGGCCCCGACCGTCCTGTACCTGTCCGGGGACATCGACATCTTCACCACCGCCGCCCTGCGCCGGCGGATTCTCGGCGCGCTCGACGACCGCAGCGACGCGATCGTCCTGGACATGTCCGGGGTCACCTTCTGCGGCGCCGGTGGGCTGGGCGTCCTGCTCCACGCCCAGCGCCGGGCCAGGGCGATGGGCATCACCCTGACCCTGACCGGCGTCACGCCGCGAGTGGCCAGACTGCTCTTCATCACCGGGCTGACCGGCCGCTTCGCGATCACGGCCTGATCAGAAGCCCGGCATCGCGGCCTTCCCGGCGACGACCGTGCTGGTCAGCGTGCCGACCTCCGAGATCGTGATGGTGATCTCGTCGCCCGCCTTCAAGGTGAACGGCAGCTCAGGGACCAGGCAGGTGCCGGTCGCCAGGATCACGCCGTCCGGGAAGACGTCTTCCCGGAACAGGTAGCCGACCAGGTCGTCGAGCCTGCGGTGGAGTTGGGCGGTGCTCGCCTGACCGCTCCAGGCCTGCTCGCCGTCGCGGGTGATCGTCAGTTCGATCCCGAGCGTGTACGGATCGGGTACCTCCCACGCCGGTCGGATCGCCGGACCGGTGGCGCAGCCGCCCAGATAGATCTTGGCCTGCGGCAGATAGAGCGGATTCTCGCCCTCGATCGTCCGTGAGCTCATGTCGTTGACCACGGTGTATCCGGCGATCTCGCCGTGCCGGTTGACCACCAGACCCAGCTCCGGTTCCGGTACGTCGATCTCCGAGTCGCCCCGCACCGACACGTGCTGACCGTGGCCGGTCGCCCGCCAGGCCGCCGACTTGAAGAACAACTCGGGCCGATCGGCGTCGTAGACCAGGTCGTAGACGTCGGCCGCCTGCTCACTCTCGACCATCCGGGCCGCCTTGGAGCGCTCGTACGTCACTCCGGCCGCCCACACCTCCATGCGGTCGTCGAGCGGGGGGAGCAGACGTACAGAGGATCGATCATGGCGCGGGCCGTCGGCGGCGGCGCACCGGTCGCGCAGTTCCTCCACCGTCAACCGGAGCAGTTCGCCGATCGAACCGCCGATTTCGATGATGTGGACGCCGTCGTCGAGACCGATCGTGGCCTGGCCAGTGGCCGGGCCGATAAACCGCACGATGTGCACGTAACCGCTCCTTCAGGTGGTTCTTGGCCCTCATCCTTCCCTAAGCGTCCGGGTCGCCGACGTGCAGGAGCGCGTCCGCGCCGTCGAGGGTCGCGGGGGTGAGCGGGAAGTAGCCCTGCTGCGGGGTGGTGTCGGTACGGGTGGCGCCTTCGGGGAGGTCGGTGGTGAGGCCCCACGTGGAGAAGCCGAGCCGGCCCTCGTAGGTGCCCGGATCGGGGTCGGCGAGGCCGACCGCCCGGCTGCGGCCGAGGCTCGCGGCGATGAACGCGTAGCGCTCACCCCACAGCGAGGCGATGATCGAACCGGCGCCGTGCCAGGTCACCGCCCGGTCGCCCATCTTCCAGGTGCTCGGATTCTTCTGCAGGTGGGCGTTGTGGGCGAACACGAAGGTGCGGCCCCGGCGGGCCTCGACGTCGCGGATGTCGAAGAGGTTCTCGGCCATCAGGACGTCCCGGACGCCGAGCAGCACGACCATCCGGTCACGCGGATCGGCGCGGGGGACCGCGGCCTCGGCGTGGTAGCGGAGCAGGCCGATTCCGGTGGTGAGGTGGGTCTTGGCCCGGATCCAATCGGCCCGGGGGCCCTCGGGGGCCTGGGCGTAGAGCCGCACGAGCATGTCGTCGGCGACGACGCGGGCCTGCCGGGCCCCGGGTGAGGCGCCGGGCGACTCGGTGTAGTCCATGATCGCCTCGGTGCGGTGCCAGCGTTCGTCGTCGCCGAGCAGGCCGGCGAAGTCGACGTCGAGGCCGAGGTGGTCGCGGGCGTGTTCGAGGTGGCGGCGCGGGCTGGGGGCGTTGTAGTTCTCGGTGGCGGCGTCGAAGCCGTGGAAGGTGAGGCGGTCGGCCGGCGGCCGCTTCTCGTTGTGGTCGCGCATCCAGGTGACGAGCGCGCGGAAGTGGTCTTTCTCGCCCCAGCCGTGGGTGAAGCCGTCGCGCATGACCGTGTCGAGGTCGTGCGGGCCGCCCTGGACGTAGTCGTCGACGAGGAGAGCGGCGGTGCGGCCGGTTTCGAGGGCGATCGAGCGGAAGCCGCCGGCGGCCAGCCGGGCGAGGAACTCGTTGCGGAGCCATCCGAAGGCGGGCTCGGTGTGGGTCGGCTCGCCGAGGCCCAGCAGTTCACATGAAGAAGGGACGAAGTCGAGAATCTCCTGACTCATGTCCCGCAATCGTATCGTTGAATGACCGGTTGAGACTTTGGTTATGTTTCCAGCGGTTGCCGGCGATAAAGTCTCCAACCATGCGACCGGCCGACCTCGCCCGCGAACATGGGCTCTCGACCCAGGCGGTGCGCAACTACGAGCAGGCCGGGTGCCTCCCGCCCGCCGGGCGCACCCCCAGCGGCTACCGGATCTACACCGAGGCCCACGCGGCGGCGCTGCGGGCCTTCCTGGCACTCGTTCCCGCCTACGGGCACGCGACCGCCACCGGCATCATGAACGCCGTCCACCGGGATCGGCTCGACGAGGCCCTGACCACCGTCGATCGCGGTCACGCCCAGCTTCTCCGCGACCGGGAGACGCTCGACCTGGTCCGCGGGGCCGTCCACAACCTGACGGAGGGCCAGGCCGGCCCGGCGGTGAAAACGATCGGCGCGCTGGCCCGCCGGCTCCAACTGACCCCGGCGACCCTGCGCAAATGGGAACAGGCCGGCATCCTCGACCCGGCCCGCGATCCGGCGACCGGCTACCGCGTCTTCCGCGCGGACGACATCCGCGACGCCGAGCTCGCCCACCTGCTCCGGCGCGGCGGCTACCCGCTCGGCCACATCGCCACGATCGTCCGGCAGATCCGCACCGCGGGCGGCACCGCGTCACTGTCCGGTGCCCTGGACGACTGGCGTCGCCGCCTCACCCGCCAGGGACTGGCCACGCTGCACGCGGCAGCGCGGCTCAGCCACTACCTGTCACTTGTGGAAGCGCAGAATCCGTCGCTCGACCAGCCCGAGTAGCACGTCACACAGCTTGCCCAGCGCCGCGAGCAGCAGGATCGCCATGAGCAGGATGTCGGTCCTGCCGGTGTTCTGGCTGTCGGTGAGCAGGAATCCCAGCCCCATCGACGACGCGATCAGCTCGGCGGCGACCAGGAACAGCCAGCCCTGGGCCAGCCCGAGCCGCAGGCCCGAGAAGATCGCCGGGGCGACGCTGGGCAGCATGATGCGTCCCAGCAGCTCACCGCCCCGCAGACCGTAGGCGCGCCCGACCTCGACGAGGTGGGCGTCGGCGTGCGCCAGCGCGGCCGAGATCGTGGTGTAGACGGGGAAGAAACTCCCGATCGCCACCAGCGTGATCTTCGGACCTTCGCCGATGCCGAGCCACAGCACCAGCAGCGGCACCCAGGCCAGCGACGGCACCGCCCGCAGCGCCGCGATGCTGGGCGCGACGACCGCCCGCACCCGCGCCGACAGCCCGACGATCGCGCCCAGCGCGAACCCGAGCCCCGATCCGGCCGCGAACCCGATGAGCACGCGCTGCAGGCTGATCGCGATGTGCGTCCACAGCGACCCGTCCCCGGCCAGCTCGCCCAGCGCGTCGAGGACCGAGAGCGGCGCGGGCAGCTGGGCGGACGAGTAGAGCCCGCTCGACGCGGTGACCTGCCAGACCACCAGGAGCACGACCGGCAGGATCAGCCCGGCGACCATCGGCCTCCGGCTTTTTCTGACAGGGCGCTTCCTGACGGGCTTCTCGGCCGAGCCGGTCGCCTCGATGAGCGTCACGGCTTGGCCGCCGCCTCGGCGAACTTCGGCTCAAGGAGGCTGTCGAGGGCGGTCTTCGCGTCCTGCTCGGTCTTGACCTGCTTCTCCTCGACGAGCGTCGGCAGGATGCGCTCCAGCACCGCGCGCTGGTCGGCGCCCGGAACCGCGCTGCCGGTCAGGTTGGTGCGCTCGGTGATGACGAGCTTGGCGACCTCGGGGGAGACCTTCGACTCCTTCGCCAGCAGCGCGACCGCCGCGTCGGGGTTCTTCTGGATCCAGTCACGGGCCTTCGCATAGGCGTTTACCGTCGCCTGGACGAGGTCGGGGTGCTCGGTGATGAACGCCTCGCGGGCGTTGAGGAAGCCGTAGGAGTTGAAGCCCGGGTTCCGGTAGATGAGCTTGGAACCCGCGTCGACCTGGCTCTGCGCCATCAGCGGGTCGAGCCCCGCCCACGCGTCGACGTCGCCGCGCTCAAGGGCGGTCTTGCCGTCGGCGTGCTGGAGGTTGACCACCTCGACGTCGGTCGCGGCGAGCCCCGCCTCGTGCAGCGACTGCAGCAGGAAGAAGTAGGGGTCGGTGCCCTTGGTGGCCGCGACCTTCTTGCCCTTGAGCCCCGCCACGTCGGCGATCGCCGAGTCCTTGGCGACCACGATCGCCGCCCACTCGGGCTGGCTGAAGATGCCGACCGCCTTGATGGGCGTCCCGTTCGACCGGGCCTGGAAGGCGGCGGCGCCGGCCGTCGACCCGAGGTCGATGACGTTGCCGCGCAGGTTCTCGTTGGCCTTGTTGCTGCCGGCCGACAGCGTCCAGGTGACCTTGACGTTCTTGGCGGCCAGTTCGGTCTCCAGCCACTTCTGTTCGCGGATGACCAGGCTGGACGGGTTGTAGTAGGCGTAGTCGAGCCGCAGTTCGGTCTGCGGCCCGCCGCCCTCGGCCGCGGGCTGCCCGGTCGAGTCCTCGCCGCCCACACAGGCGGTCGCCAGCGTGGCGGTCAGGGCGAGGGCCAGCGTGATCCGGAGTCTGCTCATCGTGCGTGGGTCTCTCTTTCCAGGGGGGTGGTACGTCGCGGCACGCCGAGGCCTGCCAGCAATTCGGACCTCAGCTCGGCCAGTTCCGGCTGATGATGGTCACGGGGCCGATCGCCCGGCACGTCCAGGACGACGCTCACTCCGGTGGGAGCGCCGCCCAGAAGCACGACCCGGTCGGCCAGTTTCAACGCCTCGTCGACGTCATGGGTGACGAGGATCACGGTGGTGCCCGACCGCCGCTGGACGTCCTCGACGAGGTCCTGCATCCGCAGTCGCGTCAGCGCGTCGAGCGCGGCGAAGGGTTCGTCCAGCAGCAGCACGCCCGGTTTCCGGGCCAGCGCCCGCGCCAGCGCGGTCCGTTGCGCCATGCCGCCCGACACCTGGCGCGGCCGGTAGTCGGCGAAGCCCTGGAGCTCGACCTCGCCCAGCCACTGGCGGCTCTCGGTGTCGCGCTGGTTCCTGGGCAGGTCACGGGGCAGCCCGAGGGCGACGTTGCCCGCGAGGGTCCGCCAGGGGAGCAGCCGGGGTTCCTGGAACACGACGGCGCAGCGGGAGTCGATCCCGGTGACGTCGTGGCCGTCCACCCGGACCGTTCCTGATGTGGCGGTGTCGAGCCCGCCGACCATTCTCAGCAACGTGGATTTGCCGCAGCCGGACGCGCCGAGCAGCGCGACGACCTCGCCGGGGGCGATGTCCAGATCGATGTCGCGCAGCACGACATGGTCGCCGAAAGCCCGGCCGACGCCGCGCAGCGAGACACCTGCGGGTGCGGTAGTGATCGTCACGAAACGGACTATATCCTACCAAACCGATAGACATAACGGGGTAACCGAATGGTGGAACACCGCCTGACCGAGACGACCTTAACGACCTGCCCCGGTCGGCCCTGACACCGGTCCGGCCTATCCGGTCGTCTCGCCGCGGCGGACCAGGTCGTAGGGGCTGAGGAATCCGCACATCCCGAGGCGGGGCTCGGCGAATCTGCCGATCTTCGCCACCTGGGCCGTGCCGAGGTGGTCCGATCGTCCGGCCGCGAGGGCGTCGATGTGGTCGAGGGTTCGCCGCGCCTGGGCGAGGGGGCCCGACTCGACGGCCGCCCGCCAGCGCGGCAGATGGCCGGAGACCAGGGCCGCGGCCCGGCGGTGGAACTCCCGCAGTGCCGGGGCGCTCTCCTGGAGAAGGTGGAACCCCTCAAGGGCCAGGTCCCTGCGGCGGCGGGCGAGGTCGACGCTGGGCCGGCCCGCCGCGTCGAGGATCGAGGCGGCGGCGCGGTAGGCCTCGGGCGAGGTCAGGTGGTCGGGGGGGAAGGTCATGACGGCGTCGCCGGCCTCGGGCAGGCCGCCGTTCTGCATGACCACGACGACCTTGAGGTTCCCGTGGGAGACGGCGCGGTGGATGGTCCCCGGCTCGAACCAGACGACGTCGCCCGGGGTGAGGTCGGTCTTGTCCGGGCCGCTGCTCGTCAGGGTCTCCAGCGAACCGGACCCGCCGACGACGACGTAGCACTCCGTGCAGGCCAGATGCAGGTGAGGCGTGCCGCCGCCGGGATAGACGTCGAGTTCGGTGATGCCGGCCGAGCCGGGGAAGTCCGGCAGGGGGACGGTCACGGGTGGTGCCGCTCGGCCAGGACGGCGATCTCGCTCTCGTCGTGCTGCCGGTCGAACACGACGAGGCGGTGGAAGAGCCGCAGGCTCTGCCCGGGGTCGAGGGCGATCTCCTTGTGGAAGGCGGGGGAGGGGTTGACCGCGGCGAACGGCTCGTCGCGGACGAACCACACGATCGGGACGGCCGCCGAGGTGGTGCCCGCGTAGAACAGCAGGGTCGCGCCGCCGTCGCGCTCGTCGTGCGGTGAGCTCACGGCGACCCAGGGCGCCTCTCGGCCCATGACGTCGGCGCCGGAGCCGTCGGCGCTGGTGATCCGGGCGCCGGTGAAGGCGCGGGGGCCGCGCCAGAACCAGCCGGTGTATCCGGCGTTGTGCCGTCCGTGCGTGGTCGGGCTCCCCAGGTCCAGGGGCGTGTCGCGGATGTTGGTGAGCTGGGTGGTGAAGTCGAGCTGCCAGCTTCCCTCGTCGAGATCGACGCTGTGGAAGCGGTGGCGGCGATCCTCCCGCAGCCATTCCTCTCCGGCGGAGCTGATCCAGGTGAGGTCTTCGTCGATCACGGCCTCGGCGCCGGTGTGTTCGGAACCGCGGAACGCGTCGTGCCTGATCCGGCCGAGGTTGTCGCGGCCCACGTATCCTTCGTGCCGGTCGAAGGTCGGGCCGCCCCAGAAGTTGTTTCCGCTGACGTGTGACCACGTCATCTGCAGGCCCTTGTGCCAGCGGTGGTCCCAAGGCCGGGAGATCGAGACGACGGCGCCGTCCAAAGTGCGCAGGGGAGACAGGGACGGCTTGGGCGCCTCGAAGGCCGGATCGTCGCTCACGTATATATAAGTGGCGATCGGCCGGCCGCCGACACTGATGACCCGCTCGGTCCCGGAGTCTTCGACGGTGAACGTGTCAGGCACGGGAGAGCTCCTGGGGGGCGACGTGCATCGAGTGGTAGTAAGGGTTGTCCGGCGTGAGTTCGCGGCGTTCGACCGTGCGGCCGGTGGCGGCCGACTGGTACATGCCGGCGATCAGTTCCAGGACCCGTCTGCCGTCGGCGCCGCTCACCGGGGGGCGACGGCCCGCGCGCAGCGCTTCGAGCACGACCGACAACTGGGCGGTGTGTGAGCTGGGCACGTCGGTGGAGGCGGGCCAGAAGGCCGCCTTCTCAGGCTCGACGTGGGGGGCGGGGGTCCATTTCCAGTCGGCGTTGGCGTAGCCGTACAGGTGCTCGACCTCGACGGTGGCGTCGGTGAAGTCGAAGCGCAGGTAGCTGCTCTCGCGGGGGGACAGCACGCTGTTGACGATCGACAGCAGCGCGCCCGACTCCATGCGTACCGAGGCGATCGCGACGTCCTCGGTCTCGACGTCGCGGGCCAGGGTCGCGTTGAGCGCGGTGACCTGCGCCCAGTCACCGAGTAAGGCCAGGGCGAGGTCCATCTGGTGGATGCCGTGGCCCATGCTGGGGCCGCCGCCCTCGTTCTCCCAGGTGCCGCGCCACGGGACGGCGTAGTAGTCGTCGCCCCGGTACCAGAGGGTGTGGCAGACGCCGACCAGCGGTGCGCCCAGGTCAGCGGCCCGCACGTGGTCGCGTAACCGGAGGGCGCCAGACCCGAAGCGGTGCTGGAACACGTAGGAGGCGTAGGGGCCGCCTTCGCGTTCGTGCGCGGCGACCTGGTCGTAGTCGGCGAGCGTCAGCGTCGGGGGTTTCTCGCACCACGTCCAGACACCCGCGTCCAGGCACCGGACGACCGCGTCGCGATGGGCGCCGGGGGGCGTGCACACGATCACCAGGTCGAGCCGCTCGGCGGCGAGCATGGTGGCCAGGTCGCCGTAGGAGGCGGGGATGTCCCAGGTGGCGGCGAACGCGACGGCGCGGTCGGCGTCGAGGTCGGCGACCGCGACCACCTCGGCCTGCTCGCGGTGGGCGAGGAGGGCGGGCAGGTGGCAGACCTCGGCGATGTTGCCGGTTCCCAGGATGGCGACTCTGGCCAGGGTGGGGGGCACAGATCTCCTTTCGCGGGGAGGGTCACGCGAAATCGACGTTAGTGAACGTTCACTATTCGGTCAATAGGTCACCCGGAGCGCCCCCGTGGCTCAGCTCGGGGGCGCGGCCGTGGACTCGCGGAAGATCAGCCGGGGGTGCAGGTGGGGCCGGAACCCGGGATCGGGGTCGCCCGCCATCCGCGCCAGCAGGACCCGCATCGACTGTCGGCCCAGCGTGACGCGGTCGAGGTCGACGGTGGAGATCGACGGGCTGAAGTACTGGGTGAACTGCTCGTTGTCCCAGCCGAAAACGCTGACGTCCCGCGGCACCCGCCATCCGCGATCCTGGAATCCCCGGATGACTCCCATCGCGACGAAGTCGTTGGCGGCGACGACGGCCGTGACCCCGGAGGCGTCGGGGAGGTCGCGAGCGGTGTCGTAGCCCGACTGCACGCTCCAGTCGCCGTCGACGACCGCGTAGGACTCCAGGCCGCGCGCCTTGATCGTCTCCAGGTAGACGTCGCGCCGATTGCGCGCCGACGCCCAGTCGGAGTTGCCGGCGACGTGCAGGAACCGCCGGTGGCCGAGTGAGGCCAGGTGATCGACGATGTCGGCCGCCGCGCCGCCGCTGGCCAGGAAACCCTGCGACCGGAGGTTGTCGTCGTAGGCGCCCACGACCACCGTCGGCGGCCCGCCGGGACGGGCGTCCGCGATCTCGCCGAGTGGCGTGAACGCCAGCACGCCGTCGGCCTGGCCGGAGTCGAGCAAGGACCGCACCCGATCGCCCCGGATCTTCTCGCTGCCCTCCAGGCCCACGATGTCGATCATGTAGCCCGCGGCGTGGGCCTCGGCCGATGCCCCGCCCAGGGTCTGGACCGGCACGAACGACGTCACCGCGGGGAGCACGACCATGATCCGGTTCGAGCGGCGGGTGCGCATCGACCGGGCGACGAGGTTCGGCCGGTAGTCGAGATCCGCGATGGCCTGCTCGATCAGGGCGAGCGTCACGGGCTTCAGCCCGCCGTTGCCGCGCAGGAAGCGCGAGACCGTCTGGTGCGAGACCCCCGCCCTCCTGGCGACGTCCATGATCGTCGCTCGCCTGCCCGCGGGCGGCCCGCCTGCCGAGGGTTCGGACGGTCTCAAGCTCGGATCCGTTCTGCAGGTCGGGCACGTTCCGCCCACAGTACTGCGGGCCTGTGAGAGCGTTTCCCGGCCGCAGGCAGGCCGAGGTCGGGCGGGTGGACCGGTCCGGCTCGACAGGCTGAAATATTTCGAATCCAATAGCACTCAATCGATGTATTTGAGATCTGCTTCACCCCCACGACAGTGGCACTTTCGGGTGAATCGGCAGTTGACAGCGCTCTTGACGCACCCACTTCCCCCGCTTATATTTCCGCAATATTAAGGGGACTGATGGAAAGTTTCTTTCCCCTCGTGAGCCCTGATGCCTTCCGTGGACGGCGTCGGGCGGCACCGCCGTCGGCCGAAGGGACGGGCATGACAGGCCAGAAAGCACCCCAGCCGGTGCGCACATGAGTGCCACCGGGACGGTCGACGCCCCGTCCGACACTCAAGATCGCCGGAAGGCTCCTCCTGCGGGCAGGCCCCGCGCCGGGCCCACCTGGCGGCAGGCGCTGCGCCGTGACTGGCAGCTCTACTCGCTGGCCGTTCTCCCGTTGCTGTTCTTCGCGATATTCCGGTACCTGCCGATGATCGGCAACGTCATCGCCTTCCGGAAGTTCGAGCCCGGCGGCAGCGTGCTGGGCGAGGAATGGGCGGGGCTGCGGTACGTCCAGATGTTCCTGAGCGATCCGACGTTCTGGCGGGTGTTCACCAACACGCTGGTCCTCGGCGGGCTGACGCTGCTGTTCTGCTTCCCGATGCCGATCGTGCTCGCGCTGCTGATCAACGAGGTGCGGATGCGGCGCTTCAAGCGGTTCGTGCAGTCGGTCTCCTACCTGCCGCACTTCCTGTCGATGGTGGTCGTGGCCGGTCTGATCATGGAGATGCTGTCGGTCGACGGGCCGGTGAACCAGATCGTCCGCGCGGTGGGCGGGGACGCCGTCGCGTTCATGCAGGAACCGGGCTGGTTCCGGACGATCTACGTCTCCTCGGAGATGTGGCAGACCGTCGGCTGGGGCACGATCCTCTACCTCGCCGCGCTCACGACCATCGACGACCAGCTGTACGAGGCCGCCCGCATGGACGGCGCCGGCCGCTGGCGGCAGACCTGGCACGTGACACTGCCCGGCATCCGGCCGACCGCGGTCACCCTGCTCATCCTGAACATCGGCGCGTTCATGGCGGTCGGGTTCGAGAAGGTCCTGCTGCTCTACAACCCGCTGACCTATCCGACCGCCGACGTGATCTCCACGTACCTCTACCGCATGGGCGTGGTCTCCAACAACTTCAGCTACGCCGCGGCGATCGGGTTACTCGAGGCCCTGATCGGGCTGGTCCTGGTCCTGACGGCGAACCTGATCTCCCGGCGATCGGTGGGGACGAGCCTGTGGTGACGGTGGATCGGACCAGGGGCTACCGCCTGTTCCAGGGACTGAACGCCGTCATCCTCACCGGCGTCGTGATCGTCACCCTCTACCCCGTGATCAACATCATCGCGCGGTCGCTGAGCGACGAGAACGCCATCCGCTCAGGTTCGGTCAACCTCATCCCGCGCGGCTTCACCTTCCAGACCTACCAGTACGTGGCCTCCGACCCCACGTTCTGGATCAACTACCGCAACACCGTCGTCTACACGGTCGTGGCCACGTTGATCGCGATCATCCTGACCACCTGCTACGCCTATGTGCTTTCCAAGCCGAAACTCAAGGGCCGCAAGGCCCTGATCTGGGTCGCCGTCTTCACCATGTTCTTCTCCGGCGGCCTCATCCCGAACTACATCCTGATCTCCAGCCTGGGCTTGAAGGACAGCATCTGGGCGATCGTCCTGCCCAACGCCATCAGCGTCTTCAACCTCCTGGTCATGAAGGCGTTCTTCGAGGGACTGCCGGCCGAGCTGGAGGAAGCCGCCGCTATCGACGGCATGAACACCTACGGCATCCTGCTGCGCATCGTGCTGCCGCTGTCCAAGGCGGTGCTCGCGGCGATGGTGCTGTTCTACGCCGTCGCGTTCTGGAACTCCTGGTTCTCCGCCTTCCTCTACATGACCCAGTCGGACCTGTTCCCGGTGACCGTCTACCTGCGCAACCTGATCGCCGGCGCCACGTCCGCGACGTCCGTCGGCGCCGACGCGACCAACATGACCGTCGCCGCCAACATCAAGTCGGTGACGATCGTGCTCACCCTCCTGCCCATCGTCCTGATCTACCCCTTCGTCCAGCGCTTCTTCGTCTCCGGAGTCACGCTCGGCGCCGTCAAGGGATAGGCCCCACCCCCTCCTGAGGAAAGGCATCCCCCATGTATCAGATGAACCGCCGCACGGCGCTGATCACCATCGGCACGGCTCTGGCGCTGGCCGGCTGTGGCACCGACGAGCCGGAGAAGAAGGGCGACGACTTATCGGCCAAGCGCGACGGCGCGATGGCGAACTTCGCGGTCGGCACCCAGTTCGCGGCCACCGCACCGGTGTCCTTCTCCCTGCTGTACAACAACCACTCGTTCTATCCGATCAAGAACGACTGGCTGTTCTGGTCGGAGCTCACCAAGCGGACCAACACGACGCTCGTGCCGAGCGTGGTGCCGCTCAGCGACTACGAGAGCAAGCGCAGCCTGATGATCGGCGCCGGCGACGCCCCGCTCATCATCCCCAAGACCTATCCCGGCCAGGAGACCTCGTTCGTCGCCTCCGGAGCGATCCTGCCGGTCAGCGACTACCTCGACCTGATGCCGAACTTCAAGGACAAGGTCGCCAAGTGGAACCTGGGGCCCGACCTCGACACGCTCCGCCAGTCGGACGGCCGCTTCTACCTGCTCCCCGGCCTCCACGAGGGCTACTGGGTCGAATACTCCCTGGCCATGCGAACCGACATCCTCGAAGAGCTCGGCCTGGAGATCCCCACCACCTGGGACGAACTGCACACCGTCCTCAAGGCGATGAAGGCCAAGTACCCGGACCAGTACCCCATGTCCGACCGATGGGGCGTGCCCACCCCCGGCGGCGCGCTGCTCAGGGTCCTCGGTTCGCAGTTCGGCGCCCCCGGAGGCTGGGCCTACCAGAACGCGACCTGGGACCCCAAAGCCCAGAAGTTCGCCTTCACCGGGGCGATGGAGCAGTACAAGCAGGCCCTGACCTACCTCCACACGCTGGTGGCGGAGAAGCTGCTGGACCCGGAGAGCTTCACCCAGCCCGACGACATGGCGATCCAGAAACTGGCGTCCGGCAAGTCGTTCGTGATCAGCACGAACGCGCAGACGCTGGTCAACGAGTATCGGCCGCCGCTGGCCGAGGCCAATCCCAGGGCCAAGCTCGTCAAGATCCCGGTGCCCATCGGGCCGATGGGACCCATCAAGCCCGACCCGAAGACCCGCCTGGAGAACGGCATCATGATCTCCAAGAAGGCCCTGGACAGCAAGAACTTCGTCGCCATGATGCAGTTCATCGACTGGCTCTGGTACTCCGACGCGGGCCAGGCCTTCGCCAAGTGGGG
The DNA here is from genome assembly GCF_001570545.1 of Herbidospora mongoliensis. Lineage (GTDB taxonomy): Bacteria > Actinomycetota > Actinomycetes > Streptosporangiales > Streptosporangiaceae > Herbidospora > Herbidospora mongoliensis. Next base: position 67,501 of record NZ_BBXD01000014.1, read on the forward strand.
GATCGATGGCGTGACCACCACCAAGGACGGGTCGGGCAAGTACAAGCCGGCGTCGGACGTCGACTTCATCGGGCTCAACCCCGGTGCGCCCAAGCACCTGCAGAAGGACTTCGGCTTCTCCAACGGCGTGTTCGCCTACGGCGGCAGCACCGAACTGCTCCAGTCGACCTTCTCCGAGGAGGAGGTGGCGTTCCAGAAGACCATGAACGCCCGCACCGCCCTGCCGGTCGAGCCGCCCCACCCGCTGACGGACGCCGAGCGTGAGCAGGCCACGCTCTGGGAGACGCCGCTGAAGGACCACGTCACCCAGAACACGCTCAAGTTCATCCTCGGCAACCGCGACCTCGGCGAGTGGGACGCCTACGTCAAGGAGCTGGAGGCGCAGAACAGCAAGGCGTACATCGACATGGTGAACGCCGCCTACGAGCGCTACAAGAAGCAGCACGGCTGACCCGAGTGACCGACACGACGACCGGAACCCGGTTCGGCCAAGGACCTCTGGCCCGCGCGTGCGCGCTGATCTACACCCTGATGGTGGTCGAGGCGCTGTTCCTGCTCACCACGGTGCCCGGCCTCGTCGCCCTGGTGCTGCTCGACCGTGACCCCGCCAACGTCCCGCTGGCAGGGGCCTGCCTGATCCCGGTCGGTCCGGCACTGTCCGCCGCGCTCTACGCATTGCATCATCGGCGCCCTGACCTCGCCGATCTTCATCCGATGGCGATGTTCTGGCGCGGTTACCGACTCAACGTCCGCGGGGCCCTGAAGCTGTGGGTTCCGTGGCTGGGATGGCTGACCGTCATCGCGACCGGCCTCGCGCACTTCGGGGCCGCCGGCGTGCCGACCTGGTGGGCGGTGTTGTCGGTCGTCATCGCGGTGGCGGCGATCCTGTGGGCGGCCAACGCCCTGGTGATCGTGTCCCTCTTCGAGTTCCGCACCCGGGACGTCGCCCGCCTCGCGGCCTATTTCCTGAGCGGCTCGTTCCGGGTCACGCTGGGCAACCTCAGCCTTCTGGTCGTGGCGGGCTGCGTCACGCTGATCGGCTCCGAGGCGCTGCTGACGCTGCTGGTCTCGGTGCTGGCCGGGGCGCTCCTGCTGAACAGCCGCTCCATGATCGCCGAGGTTCGACGGAGATTCACGGCCTGACGGACACCCGGTAAGTCAAACGGAGCGGGTCTCCAAGAGTTCCCTCACGAGATCGTTGCCACGAAATATTTCACGAGTTTCCTGAAAGTTGCATCCTTTAAGGATTTGGTCAGGTAATTCACCTGCATATATGTCACGAGAACTTTCGGCTCAAGTGATCGAGTCCTGGAGTGGAACGCGATAGGAGCCTTTCTCCGAAAGTTTTCGAAGCACCTCCCGACTGAATGATTCAGGGCCGTGGGCCTCCGGAGTGCGAGCTTCGGGAACGCTCCCGCAGCTTGCGGCAGGCGTCGGCGGGGTCGAGCGAATCGGGCGATCAGTCACCTCTTGACCGGATTCGCACGTGTCGGGTTTGCTCCGGCCCACCGACAGAGATCGCCGACTGTGAGCGTCGGAGCGGTACGACGCTCTCCACCGGATCTCGCCCCACGCGGACGTCAGCGACACCTCTTGTCGCTCCCACCCCCCACCCGGAAGGAACGATCTAGTGATCATCAGATTGGGCCGGTTCAAGATCCGTTCGGCGATCGTCGCGCTGACGGCGGCGACGACGCTCGCGGCCGTCGGAGCGGTGGCACTGGGCACCACCCAGGCCACCGCGGCCGTCGGAGTCGAGAACGAGGGCGCGGACTGCACCGTGCCCACCCTGCCCGACCAGGGAGCCCTGCCCACCAACTCCCGGCTGCCCGACCCCTTCAAGAGGCTGAACGGCACCCGCATCACCAGCAAGGCCGACTGGCGCTGCCAGCGCGAGGAGACCAAGCGGCTGGCCGAGAAGTTCGTCTACGGCGAGAAGCCCGGCAAGCCGCAGACCGTCACCGGAACCGTCTCCAGCTCCAACATCACGGTGAACGTCAACCACAACGGCAGAAGCTCCAGCTTCTCGGCCAGTGTGCAGCTCCCCAGCGGCACCGGACCGTTCCCCGTCGTGGTCGTGCTGGGCGGATTCGGCGCCGACACCGCCGCGATCCGGGCGGCCGGCGCGGCCACCATCAACTACGACCCCTACGTCGTCGGCCGCGAGGGGACCCCGCGCAACAACAAGCAGGGCGCCTTCTACAGCATCTACGGCAACACCAGCAGCACCGGCCTGCTGGCCGCCTGGGCCTGGGGCGTCTCCCGCATCATCGACGTCATCGAGTCGAACGGCGGCAACGTCCTGCGCGCCGACGTCGGCGTCACCGGCTGCTCCCGCTTCGGCAAGGGCGCGTTCGTGGTCGGCGTGTTCGACCAGCGCATCGCCCTGACCATGCCGATCGAGTCCGGCAGCGCCGGCGTCCCGATCTTCCGCGGCATCCCCGGCGAGGGCGCGCAGAGCCTGTCGTCGGCCTACGGCGAGCAGCCGTGGCTGGGCGACGCGTTCGGCTCCTTCACCAGCAACCCGAACCGGCTGCCGGTCGACACCCACCAGGCGGTGGCCATGATCGCGCCGCGCGGCCTGTTCATCATGGACAACCCGCACATCGCCAACCTGGGCCCGCGCTCGGCCGCCGTGGCCGCGCTGGGCGGCGCCGAGGTCTACAAGGCCCTCGGCGCGGGCGCCAACATCACCTACCACTCCAACGTCACCAACGGCAGCCACTGCGCCAACCGCTCCGAGTGGACGACCCCGCTCCGGTCCAACATCCAGAAGTTCCTGGTCAAGACCGGCAGCTACACCGGCTCGATCAACATGCACGCCAACACGACCGGCAACCTGGCCAGCTGGCGCGACTGGACGACCCCCACCCTCACCGACGGCGACCCCTCCCCGACGCCGACCCCCTCACCGAGCGGCTCCCCGTCGCCGAGCCCGTCGCCCAGCGCCAGCCCCTCGCCTTCGCCGTCCCCCTCGCCGTCTCCTTCGACGACGTTCCGGCTGCGCAACGAGGGTGCGGGCCGGTGTGTGGACTCGCCGAACAGCGCTTCGGCGAACGGCACGCTGTTCCAGATCTACGACTGCCACACCAACCCGAACCAGCGGTTCACCCACACCTCGGGCCGCCAGTTGCAGATCCTCGGCAAGTGCCTGGACGCCCCGACCGGTGCCGGCTCGGGCACCCGCGTGCAGTTGTGGGACTGCCACACCAACACCAACCAGCAGTGGAACTTCAACTCCGACGGCACCGTCACCAACGGGGCCAACAACCTGTGCCTGGCGGTGAGCGGGACGGCCAACTCCAGCACGGTGACCGTCGCCAGCTGTAACGGCAGCGCCAACCAGCGCTGGACCAGGGCCTGACCGCAGGATCCACACCGTGGAGCAGTGAGGAATCGAAATGATCGACAACACCGACCCGGACGGCGGACGCCGCAAGCGCCCGTCAGCCATCAGAAAAGCCCTGGTCATCGCCGCCCTGGGCGTCCTCAGCGCGAGCCTCGCCGTGGTCCTGTCCACCCCGGCCGGCGCCGCGAACTGCAGTGGCGGATACGTCGGCCTGACCTACGACGACGGGCCGAACGCGGGCAACACCACCACCCTGCTGAACGCGTTACGGCAGAACGGCCTGCGGGCCACGATGTTCAACGTCGGCCAGAACGCCCAGAACAACCAGGCGCTGGTACGCGCGCAGCGCGACGCCGGGATGTGGATCGCCAACCACAGCTACACGCACCCGCACATGACCAGCATGAGCCAGTCGCAGATGCAGTCGGAGATCCAGCGGACCCAGACCGCCATCCAGCAGGCCACCGGAACGGCTCCGACGCTGTTCCGCCCGCCGTACGGCGAGACCAACGCCACGCTGAAGGCGGTCCAGCAGCAGCTGGGTCTCCGGGAGATCATCTGGGACGTCGACTCCCAGGACTGGAACGGCGCCTCCACCGCCCAGATCGCCCAGCGCGCGGGCGGCCTGCAGAACGGCCAGATCATCCTGATGCACGACCAGTACGCGACCACGGTCGCCGCGATCCCGCAGATCGCCCAGACCCTGACCAGCCGCAACATGTGCGCCGGCATGATCTCGGCCTCCACCGGACGAGCGGTCGCGCCTGACGACGGCCCGTCTCCATCACCCAGCCCGTCCGCGTCGCCCAGCGCCAGCCCTTCGCCGTCTCCCTCCACCTCTCCTTCGACGACGTTCCGGCTGCGCAACGAGGGTGCGGGGCGGTGTGTGGACTCCCCGAACAGCGCCAGCGCGAACGGGACGCTGTTCCAGATCTACGACTGCCACACCAACCCGAACCAGCGGTTCACCCACACCTCCGGTAGGCAGCTCCAGATCCTCGGCAAGTGCCTGGACTCCCCGACCAACGCCGGATCCGGGACCCGCGTCCAGCTGTGGGACTGCCACACCAACACCAACCAGCAGTGGAACTTCAACAGCAACGGCACCGTCACCAACGGCGCCAACAACCTGTGCCTGGCGGTGACCGGCACGGCCAACTCCAGCACGGTGACCGTCGCCAGTTGCAACGGCAGCGCCAACCAACGCTGGACCAGGGCCTGACCCGGACCGGCTCCCACATCCGCGCCGGTCCAGGCCCCCTGGGCCGGCGCGTCCCTTCCGCGCGGGGGCGCGGTCCACCATGCCCGTTTCACCTTCGTTCCTGCGGAGGAACCGAAATGCGAAAGACCATCTCCCCGACCGAAAGACCACGTCTCCTACGACGGTTGATCACCGCGTCCGCCGTCGCGATGGCGTGCGCGGCCGCCACCTTCGCGGTGGTCGTCGCCCAGCCCGCGGGCGCCGCCGACGATCCCCAGTGGTCGATGGGCGGCCAGAACATCGGCAACAGCCGGTCCAACCCGACCGAGACCGTCCTCAGCCCGTCGACGGTGCCCGGTCTGAGGCTCAACTGGTCGTACACGACCAGGGGTCCGGTCTCCGCGACGCCCGCCGTGGTCGACGGCGCCGCCTACTTCCCCGACTGGGGCGGATACGTCCACAAGGTGAACGCGAGCACGGGGCAGGTGATCTGGTCGCGGTCGGTCGCGTCGTATGTGGGCGGCACCGGCACCGTGGTCGCCCGCACCCACCCCGTCGTGGTCGGCGACACCGTCTACATCGGCACCCAGACCGGCGCCAGGCTGCTGGCGATCAACACCACCAACGGTGACCTGCGGTGGAACGTCGCCACCGACACCCACGCCGACGCCGTGCTCACCGGCGGGGCGGTCTACCACAACGGCGTCCTCTACCAGGGCGTCTCCTCCCTGGAGTTCAGCCAGGCCTCCAACGCCGGGTACGACTGCTGCACCTTCCGGGGCAGCCTCGTGGCGTTCGACGCCACCACCGGCGCCCGGCTGTGGAAGACGTTCATGCTGCCGGACCAGGGGCCGGGCGGTGACATCTTCAGCGGCGCGTCGGTCTGGGGGAGCACCCCGAGCATCGACCCCGCCACCAACACGATCTTCGTCGGCACCGGGCAGAACTACTCCATCCCGCAGAGCGCGGCGCAGTGCCAGGCCAACGGCGGAACCCCGCAGCAGTGCCTGCCCTCGTGGAACGCCAAGGACTCCATCGTCGCGATGGACCTGACCACCGGCGCGATCAAGTGGAACTCCGGGCCGGCCCGTTTCGACGAGTGGAACTTCGGCTGCCTGCCGGGCTATCCGCCGAACAACTGCCCGAACCCCGGTCCCGACCACGACACGAGTGACGGCACCCACCTGTTCGACATCCCCGGTCCGAACGGCACTACTCGGCGCGCGGTCGGCGCGGGCCAGAAGAGTGGCGAGTTCTGGATGCTCGACGCGGCCACCGGGGCGGTCATCTGGAGCGCCTCGATCGGCCCCGGCTCGACCCAGGGCGGCATCGAGTGGGGCACCGCCAATGATGGCCGGCGCATCTTCTTCACCTCCAGCAACGCCGGCAACCTCACGCACACCCTGCCCAACGGGCAGACGATCACCTACAGTTCGTTCGGCGCGCTGGACGTGGCCACCGGCCAAATCCTCTGGCAGGTCGCCGAACCGCGCGGCGGCCGCTCGATCGGCCCGGCCACCTACGCCAACGGCGTCGTGTACGTCGGCTCGATGAACAACTGGATGTACGCGCTCAACGCCGACAACGGCCAGGTGCTGTGGGAGTACCAGGGCCAGGGCTCCTCCAACGCGGGCCCGGCGATCGTCGGCGGCAAGCTCTACTGGGGCAACGGCTACTCACGCGGCGGCACGACAAGCACGACCTTCTACTCGTTCGGCCTCCCCGGAAACCCGTCGCCGTCCCCGTCTCCCTCGCCGTCTCCCTCGCCTTCGCCGTCCCCGAGCCCCAGCCCGAGCCCCAGCCCGAGCCCGAGCCCCAGCCCGAGCACCAGCCCGCCGCCCGGTCCCGGCACCACCCTGGGAGCAGCCGCCGCCCGCAGCGGGCGTTACTTCGGCGTCGCGATCAGTGGCGGCAAGCTGAGCCAGCCGGCGTACACGACGATCGCCAGCCGTGAGTTCAACTCGGTCACCGCCGAGAACGAGATGAAGATCAACGCCACCGAGCCCAACCCCAACCAGTTCAGCTTCGGCGCCGGTGACCAGATCTACAACTGGGCCGTCCAGAACGGCAAGCGGGTGCGTGGCCACACCCTGGCCTGGCACTCCCAGCAGCCGGCGTGGATGGAGAGCCAGTCGGGCAGCACCCTGCGCCAGTCGATGATCCGCCACATCAACGGTGTCATGGCGCACTACCGGGGCAATCTCGTGCACTGGGACGTCGTCAACGAGGCCTTCGCCGACGGAAGCGGCGGCGGACGGCGCAGTTCCAACCTCCAGAACACCGGCAACGACTGGATCGAGGTCGCCTTCCGCACCGCGCGGGCCGCCGACCCGAACGTCAAGCTCTGCTACAACGACTACAACGTCGAGAACTGGAGCGCGGCCAAGACCCAGGCCATGTACCGGCTGGTCCAGGACTTCAAGAGCCGGGGCGTGCCGATCGACTGCGTCGGCTTCCAGGGCCACTTCAACAGCGGCAACCCGGTGCCGGCCAACTTCCAGACCACCCTGCAGAACTTCGCCGACCTGGGCGTGGACGTGGCCATCACCGAACTCGACATCGCCGGCGCCTCGGCCACCTCCTACGCCAACGTCACCCGGGCCTGCGTGAACGTGGCCCGCTGCGTCGGCATCACCGTGTGGGGCGTCCGCGACCAGGACTCCTGGCGGTCCGGCGACTCACCCCTGCTGTTCGACAACAACGGCAACAAGAAGGCCGCCTACACAGCGGTCCTGAACGAACTCAACGCGGCGGTGCCCAACCCGAGCCCGTCGCCCAGCCCCTCACCCAGCCCTTCACCCAGCGCCAGCCCTTCGCCTTCGCCGTCTCCTTCGACGACGTTCCGGCTGCGTAACGAGGGTGCGGGCCGGTGCGTGGACTCGCCGAACAGCGCCACGGCGAACGGCACGCTGTTCCAGATCTACGACTGCCACACCAACCCCAACCAGCGGTTCACCCACACCTCCGGTAGGCAGTTGCAGATCCTCGGCAAGTGCCTGGACTCCCCGACGAACGCCGGATCCGGCACCCGAGTCCAGCTCTGGGACTGCCACACCAACAGCAACCAGCAGTGGAACTTCAACAGCAACGGCACCGTCACCAGCGCCGCCGGCAACCTGTGCCTGGCGGTGACCGGGACGGCCAACTCCAGCACCGTGACCGTCGCCTCCTGCAACGGCAGCGCCAACCAGCGCTGGACCCGCGCATAACCCCCAACCAGCAGCGACACCCGTGCCGGTCCAGACGAACCCCGCCTGGACCGGCCGGAGCCGCCGATCCTGACCAGCTTGATCTGAGGAGAGATCGTGATACGAGTCCTCATGGCGTCCGCGCTACTCGGCACGTCACTGGTGAGCGGGGCGACCGCGGCCGCGCCGGTCATCACCGTGTCGGAGAGCGTTCAGCATCAGGAGATCGACGGCTTCGGCATCTCCACGGCGTTCCGGCGAGGCGAACTGCTGCGCGGCCTTTCGACGACGCAGCAGAACGACATCTTCCGGCTGTGGTTCGACCGCAGCACCGGGGCGGGGCTCAGCATCCTGCGCCTCGGCATCGGCGCCTCACCGGCGGGCGTGCCGTACGACAAGATGGTCTCCATCCAGCCGCAGGATCCGGGTGGCCCCGACGCCACGCCGAGGTATGTGTGGGACGGTGACGACGGCGCCCAGGTCTGGGTCGCCAAGGTCGCCCAGTCGTACGGCGTGCGGCGTTTCTACGCCAACGCCTGGAGCGCCCCCGGTTACATGAAGGACAACGGGAGCGCCGACAACGGCGGCACCCTCCGGCCCGAGTGGCGGGCGGCCTACGCCCGATACCTGATGCAGTACACGAAGTTCTACGAGCAAGAAGGCATCAAGATCACGGATCTGGGCTTCCTCAACGAGCCCGACTACACCGCCAGCTACGAGTCGATGCGGTTCACCCCCGCGCAGGCGGTGGCGTTCGCCAAGGTCCTCGGCCCGATGGCCGGAGACGTGAAGATCGCCTGTTGTGACGCCTTCGGGTGGGACCAGGCCAGGTCGTACACCAGCGCCATCGAGGCCGACGCGGACGCCCGCCGCTACGTGTCGACCTACACCGGCCACACGTACGCCAGCCCGATCACCGGCCCGCAGCCCGGGAACAAGCCCACCTGGATGTCGGAGTGGGGCCCCAGCGCCGGCGCCTGGACCGTGAACTGGGACGACGGCAGCGGCCGCGACGGATTCACCATCGCCTCAGCCATCCACACGGCGCTCACCACGGGCAACGTCAGCGCCTACCTCTTCTGGCTCGGCGGCTCGCGCGGCGACACCCAGGCGTTCATCCAGATCAACGACACGGCGCGGACCTACCAGGTGTCCAAGCGGCTGTGGGCGATGGCGGCGTACAGCCGCTTCATCCGGCCGGGCGCGGTCAGGATCGGCGCGTCGTCGAGCGACTCGGCCCTGCGGGCCTCGGCGTTCCGCAACCCCGACGGCACGAAGGTGATCGAGGTGCTCAACACCGGCTCCTCGGCCGTCGCCTGGGACGGCATCGCGGGCGCGGCCAGCGCGTACGTCACCGACAACACCAACTCCCTGACGCCCACTACGGTGACGGGCGGAGCCGTCACCCTCAGGCCACGCTCCCTCACCACCGTGGTCATCGGCACCGGACCGTCGCCGTCCCCTTCCCCGTCTCCGAGCCCGTCGCCCAGCGCCAGCCCCAGCCCGTCGCCCAGTCCCGCGACGGCGTTCCGGCTGCGTAACGAGGGTGCGGGCCGGTGTGTGGACTCCCCGAACAGCGCCAGCGCGAACGGGACGCTGTTCCAGATCTACAACTGCCACACCAACCCCAACCAGCGGTTCACTCACACCTCCGGCCGCCAGTTGCAGATCCTCGGCAAGTGTCTGGACGCCCCGACAGGAGCCGGTTCGGGAACCCGCGTGCAGTTGTGGGACTGCCACACCAACACCAACCAGCAGTGGAACTTCAACAGCAACGGCACCGTCACCAACGGGGCCGGCAACCTGTGCCTGGCGGTGAGCGGGACGGCCAACTCCAGCACGGTGACCGTCGCCACCTGCAATGGTAGCGCCAACCAGCGCTGGACCAGGGTGTGAATCAGCCTCCGGAGCGCCGGTCCAGACGCTCCCCTGGACCGGCGCTCCTCCGGGCTCAGCCTGGCAGCGCCAGTCGCAGGACGCGCTTCCACACCGAGCCCACCTGCCGGGTCAGGGAGCCGGAGGTGTAGGCCAGGCCGTATCGGTCGCACAGGGCCCGGACCCGGGGGGCGATCTCGGCGTAGCGGTTGCTGGGCAGGTCGGGGAACAGGTGGTGCTCGATCTGGTGGCCCAGGTTGCCGCTCATGATGTGGAACAGGCGGCCGCCGTCGATGTTGCAGGAGCCGAGAAGCTGGCGGAGATACCATTCGCCCCGGGTTTCGCCGTCGAGGCGGTCCTCGGTGAAGTACTCGGCTCCGTCGGGGAAGTGGCCGCAGAAGATGATGGCGTGCGCCCACACGTTGCGGGTCGTGTTCGCGGTCAGGTTGGCCAGCAGGGCGGGCAGGAAGGCCGGTCCGGCCAGCAGCGGGAAGGCGACATAGTCCTTGACGGCCTGGCGTCGTGCCTTGCGGGCGAGCATGCGCAGCTGGGGCAGGATCTCCGCCGGGCTCTTCTCCCCGGACGGGACGCGTTCGAGTTCGAGGTCGTAGATCGCGATGCCGTATTCGAAGAACAGCGCCAGCAGCACGTTGTAGAAGGGCTGGGCGAGGTGGAGCGGGTGCCAGTCCTGCTCGGGGGTGACGCGCAGCGCCGAGTAGCCGATGTCCCTGTCCTTGCCGAGCACGTTGGTCCAGGTGTGGTGGACGAAGTTGTGCGAGTGCTTCCACATCTCGGCCGGGCAGACGATGTCCCACTCCCAGGTGGTGGAGTGGATCTCCGGGTCGCGCATCCAGTCCCACTGCCCGTGCAGGACGTTGTGGCCGATCTCCATGTTCTCCAGGATCTTCGCGGCGGACAGCGCCGCCGTCCCGGCGATCCAGGCGGGCGGCAGCCAACCGGCCAGCAGCACCACCCGGCCGCCCAGTTCCAGCATGCGCTGGGCGGCGATGACGCCGCGGATGTAGCGGGCGTCGCGGTCGCCGAGATCGCCCAGTACCTCCTCCCGGATCTTGTCCAGTTCTCGGCCGAACTCGTCGATGTCGGCCTCGGTGAGATGCGATGTGCCGGTCATGTGGTTCCTCTCAGAGCTCCAGTTCGACGGGGCCGGCGGCGGCCGACACGCAGGTCTGGATCAGGTCGCCGGGTTCGCCGTGGATCAGGCCGGTGCGCAGGTCGCGGACCCGGCCGGAGCGCAGGGGCGCCACGCAGCTGTGGCAGATGCCCATGCGGCAGCCGCTGGGCATGAGGACTCCCGCGTCCTCGCCTGCGGTCAGCAGCGGCGTCGAGCCGTCGGCGTCGGTCTCCCGGCCGGTCGTGGCGAACCGCACGCGCCCGCCTGCCGCGCCGGCAGCCGGGCGGAAGGGCTCGGTGAAGCGTTCGATGTGCAGGTTCTCCGCCGGGCCGGGCCATTCGGCCGCGAGTCGGTCGAGCATTCCGGCCGGCCCGCAGGCCCAGACGGCGCGCTCCGTCCAGTCGGGGCAGAGGGCGGCCAGGTCCGCCGGCGCGAGCCGTCCCACGCTCCGCGTGTGCCGTTCATGCAGTTCTATGTACGGTGACCGCGCGGCCAGCAGCCGGAGCCGGTCGCCGAAGATGACGTCCTGTGATGTGGGCGCGGAGTGGATCAGCACCACATCCGGCGGCATCGCGATTTCGTCCACCAGCAGGCTGCTCAGCATGGCCATCACGGGGGTGATGCCGCTGCCGGCGGTCAGGAACAGCAGGCGCGGCGGCGCCGGCTCCGGGATGACGAACACGCCCTCCGGCCCGGCCAGCCTGACGATCGTCCCCGGCGGGGTGCGCCGGGCCAGGTGAGGGGAGACGAGCCCACCCGGGTCGGCCTTGACCGTGATCGTGATGCGGCCGTCCGGCCGGTGCGGGGGAGAGGACAGCGAGTAGGTCCGCCAATGGCGCCGCCCCTGGACGTCGACGCCGATCCGGACCCATTGACCGGGGCGGTGCGCCCGCCAGCCCCGGCTGGGGCGGATCACCAGGGTGACCGCGTCGGCCGTCTCCGGCTGAACGCCCTCGACCCGGCCGCGAAGTTCGCCGGCCGGCCAGAGCGGATCCAGCAGGCTCAGGTAGTCTCCGGGCGACAACGGCGTGGACAGCCATCGGCCGACCTCGGCCAGCGACCTGGCGGCGTACCCGAGGGTGTTCGCGACGGTCATGCGGCGGTGATCGCCTTTCTCGGCACGGCGGCCCTTGTTGATCGCGCCCGGGTTATTCCCCCCGGTCGATCAAGGGGTGGCCACCGCTTCACCCGCAACGCGTACATTCGGCCATCACGGCGGGTGATGAGGCTAGCTCGGACCGCCTGTTTCCCTCTGCCCGCTGAGCACCTTGACTGGTGGGTGACCAGTCGGCGCAGCTTGCGCCGCTGTCACCGTGAGGGGGTCGTCGTGACCCTGCACACGCATGGGACGAATGCGACCGATCGCGCCGGCCTGAACGGTCAGGCTCCGCGCTGCGATCACGTCCATCAGCTTCCGGCCGCGCGGCGCGGACCGCCCAAATGCGAGGAATGCCTAGCTCAGGGCAGGACCTGGGTGGGCTTGCTGGTGTGCCTGACCTGCGGGTGGGTGGCCTGTTCCGACGATTCGCCGGGCGGCCACGCACGCGCTCACTACCAGGAGACCGACCATCCGGTGGTCGGCGCCCTGGAACCCGAGTCGACTTGGCGGTGGTGCTACGTGCACTGCCGGACGGTATGAACGAGACGAAAGTTAATCTATGACCATCGACAACCTGGCGGCGGAACGCCGTCAGGACTACGACGGCGCGTCGCCCTTCCCCGAGGCGGAGGACCACGACCTGGCCGGACGGACCCAGGTGTGGGTGACGGCCGCGATCGTGATCGTGCCGTTCGCCGCCCTCGGTGCCGCGATCTTCCTGGCGTGGGGGCGGGGAGTCACGCTCACCGATCTCCTGCTCGCCACGGCTCTCTATGTGGTGACCGGGCTGGGGGTGACGGTCGGCTACCACCGGCTGCTCACCCACTCGTCGTTCACCGCCCGGCCGTGGCTGCGTGTGACGCTGGCGATCGCCGGGTCGATGGGCTTCCAGGGAAACGTGATCGACTGGGTGGCGGTGCATCGCCGCCATCACGCCTTCACCGACCGGCCGGGCGACCCGCACTCTCCCTACCGGTACGGCACCGGTCTCCGCGGGCAGCTGCGGGGGCTCGCCCACGCTCACCTGGGCTGGCTGTTCGTCAAGGACTCGACCCCGGCCGAGCGCTACGCTCCGGACCTGCTGGCCGATCCGGCCATGGTCAAGGTCGCCCGCTTCTTCCCCGCGCTGTGCGTGCTGTCGCTGGCGCTGCCCTTCGCGGCGGGGTGGGCGATCACCGGCACGCTGTTCGGCGGCCTCACCGCTTTCCTGTGGGCCGGGCTGATCCGGGCCGCGTTGCTGCAGCACGTCACCTGGAGCGTCAACTCCCTGTGCCATGTGATCGGCAACAGGCCGTTCAAGACCCGCCGCCACGACCGGTCGACGAACCTGTGGCCGCTGGCCCTGCTGTCCTTCGGCGAGAGCTGGCACAACGGCCACCACAGTGAGCCCGCCTGCGCCCGGCACGGCGTCGATCGCCACCAGATCGACCCGTCCGCCGCGATGATCGGCCTGTTCGAGCGGTTCGGCTGGGCGAGCAACGTGCACTGGCCCGACCGCCAGCGGGTCCAGCGCCGTCGTGCCGGTCGGTCGCCGGAACGGGCCTCTGCCGCGGACTGACCGAATGAGTCCCGTCGGGGCGGGAAATACTGGCGCCATGGAACTACGCCAGCTGCGCTATTTCGTGACACTGGCCGAAGAGTTGCATTTCGGCCGGGCGGCTGCGCGTGAGCACATCGTCCAGTCCGCGTTGAGCCAGCAGATCCAGCGGCTGGAGCGTGAGCTGGGGGTGCGGTTGCTGGATCGCAGCACGCACCACGTCGACCTGACCCCGGCGGGGGCGGCCTTCCTCATCGAGGCGCGTCAGATCCTCGACCACGTGAGCCGGGCCGGCCAGGCCGCGCGCGGCGCGGTCGGCCCCGCCCCCACGCTGCGCGTCGGCATCATCGACGCCGGCTACGACTCGATGCCGCAGATCCTGCGCGAACTCCGGCACAGCCATCCCGGAATCACGATTCACCAGGTCGAGGCGGGCACCCCCGAGCAATATCGGCAACTGGCCGACGGCCGGCTGGACATCGCCGTCGGACCCGCCTCCCACACCCCGGCAGGGGTGAGGTCCGAGCTCATCAGGCTCGATCTGCTCGGCGTGCTGGTGTCCGACGACCATCGCTTCGCCGGCCTCGACGCCGTTCCCGTGGCCGACCTCTCCGGCGAACTCCTGCTGATCGGCGAAGAGGCGCAGACCCCCGAGCTCAACCAGTTCGTCGTCGCGCTGTGCCGTTCGGCCGGGTTCACTCCCACCATCTACGAGGGCACCGTCGAGAGCTCGCGGGCCGCCGCCGATCTCGTCCTCCAGCGCCGCTGCGTCTACTGCGTGCCCTCCTCCTTCCGCACCTCCAACCGGCCGGGCACCAGCTGGCGGCCCCTGACCGAACCGGCCACGCACTACTCCTGGTCGCTGCTGTGGCACGAGGGAAATCTCTCTCCCCACATCGCCACCGTCATCAACAGCGCCCGGCGCCTGGCCGACCGGCTCGGCTGGCTGGAACCCGTCTTCCCGGCGACCACCGAACCACGCTGATCGGCCGGAAAAAGCAATTTCCGGCTCATTTATCGCCGAATTCGATATTCGGCACCCGGTTTTTATCTCTTTGGCGTGCGAAATAGACGTACAATAAATTACCGAGGATATTTCGCGCGTTGGCAATCAGGGTTGGCGCCACCCGCGGCGATGGACGCTTCCGGCCCGTGGTCAGGGCCCGACAGGCACAGGCGACGATGACGAACACGCTCCTCTCCGAACCCAGGATCAGCCTGAATCCGCTCCTCGACCGGACGGGTACCGTCGACGGCGCGTGGTGGCCCGGCACCCGGGACGCCACGGCCGAACTGCCCGGTCTCATCTCCGCCGTCGACCTGCGGGCCGGCAGGCCGGTCCTGCGCGTGGGCCTGTATCAGGAGGCGTGGGACCACATTCCGCACCGCGTCCCGGCCGCCGGCCGCGAGGTCAGAGTCGGCTGGTTCCTCAGTGGTGACCCCGACCTGATCATCCTGAGCTTCGCGGGGATCGGGCCCATCACCCTGCTCGTGATCCCCGCGGACACGCCGCACGACCCGGCCGCCGCCGCGCTCGCGCTCGCCGCCGCGGGAACGACCGGCGTCCGTCCCGCCGACATCCTGCGACCCCCGGCTCCGGACGAGGGCACGCCGGGCCGTGACTGGGAGAGCGAGGGCGGCCACGCCGCCGCCGCCGAGCCCCTGCAAACCGCCGCCACCTGACCCGGGCCGTTTACGTGAATACGTCGAGATACGTGAATACGTCGAGATCAGTGGCATGGCAGGCAGCGGAGGCCGATGGAACAGCAGCGGGCGGAGCGAGTATGGGGGCTGATCTACGCCCATGCCCGCGCGGACGGCCTGCCGATCTCCATCGACACCATCTGTCACGCGTGCGCCGACGCGTTCGGCGCCACGGGGGTGACGATCGCCCTCACCGGAGACCTGGCGGTGTACGAGCCGGTCTCCGTGACGGGCCCGGCCGCTCACCGGCTCGCCGACCTTCAGATCACCCTGGGCGAGGGGCCGGCCCTGGCCGCGCTGACCGACCGGCGCACGGTCCTGGTGCCTGATCTGGGCAGTCCGGAGGCCGCCGTCCGGTGGCCGGTCCTCGCACCGGCGGCCGTCGAGGCGGGTATCCGGTCGGTGCACGTCTTCCCGTTGCTCCTCGGGGCGATCGCGTGTGGCGTGCTGGAGATCAGCCATGCCGACACCCGGCTGCTGACGCCCGATGAGATCGGGGACGCGATGATCTTCGCCGACGCCGCCCTGCTGATCCAGACCCATCAGCTCGTCAACCCCGACGCCGGGCCGACGGACCTGCAGCTCGGGCAGGTGGAACGGTGGGCGGAGGTGCACCAGGCGACCGGCATGGTCGCCGCGCAGATCGACGCCGACCTGACCACCGCTTTCGTCCGGCTCCGCGCCCACGCCTACGTCGCGGGCCGCAGCCTGCGTGAGGTGGCGCAGGACGTGGTGGCGCGGACGCTGCGGATGGAACCGTGGACGCCCAATGGAGCGCCCAATGGAGCGCCCAATGGAGAGAGTGAGGACTGAGGCAGGTGACAGAGATGCTCTACCGAAGAACGGCACAGGTCTTCGTCGAACTGGCCGACACCCTGGTGGCCGGTTTCGACGTCATCGACTTCCTGCAGTCGCTGGCCGAACGGGCCGTCGAGATCTTCGATGTGGACGCCGCCGGGATCCTCCTGGCCGATCCACGCGGGACTCTCACGCTGGTGGCCGCCTCCAGCGAGGAGGTGCGCCTGCTGGAACTGTTCCAGTTGCAGGAGGAGGAGGGCCCCTGTCTCGACTGCTACCGCAGTGGCACTGAGGTGACCTGCGCCGACCTGTCGGTCGACCCGTCGCAGTGGCCGAGGTTCTCGGCCGCCGCGCGCGAACTCGGCTTCTCCGCCGTGCACGCCTTCCCGCTGCGGCTGCGCGACCAGGTGCTCGGCGCGATCGGCCTGTTCAACGCCGCTCCCCGTGAGCTGCCGGAGGACACCACCACCGTGGCGCAGGCGCTCGCCGATGTGGCCACGATCGGCATCCTGAACGAGCGCACACTGCGCGAGCACCAAGTGGTCACCGAGCAGCTCCATTTCGCGCTCAACAGCCGGATTCTGCTCGAACAGGCCAAGGGCATGCTCGCCGAGCGCGCCCGGATCGATGTCGGCGAGGCTTTCGCCGTCCTGCGCAAATACGCCCGCGACCACAACCGGACGCTGTCCTCCGTCTCCCAGGAACTGATCGACAACAGAGCGGGGATGACCGACCTCATCGCCGCGGCGAGGAAACGTACCGGCTGATCATCTCAGGGGGCCACGCTCTCCTTGACGCCGGATTCACTGGGCACCGCACCGATGTCGACCGCGTAAGGCCCGAGTGTGGGCCAGCCTGTGCGGATGAGGACCCGGTGCAGCCATCTGGACACCGAGACGATCTGCACGAGACCGTTTCCCTGCGCGGTCTCCAGGGAGCGCAGGCTCTCCACGTCGATGAAACTGAGGCCGCCCAGATCGAGGCTGGGGGGCCCGTCGTCTCGCCGCACGGCGGACAGCGCCGCCATCACCGTGACCATGCCCCGGTGGTCCAGCTCGCCGTCGACCCGCACACCCGGCGGGCAGGCGAGGGAGGTGATGTGCATCGTGTCGTCGTGGCGATCGAGGAAAAGCGGCCTGATGTCCATGTCCCGTCCTTCGCGTGCTTGAACTCAGAGCCGCGGGGACTGGACGGCGCGAACGGCATCGCGGATCTGCTGACTGACGGCGCGACGCATTTCAGTAATTAGAGTATGTGCCACTTGGGGGCAAATAGCTCTCAATAATCTTAACTGCGGGCAAATGAGTCAGCCGGATATGGCCGCCAGGCGAGGCTGTGTCACTCGGCGTCCTCGCGTCAGGACGACGACGCCTGTCCGGCCGGTTCCAAGCCGTGTGCAAGTCGGACCTGGCAGGCTGATCCCGAAAATTTCGGGAAGGATCACCGTGTTCGGGATAGTTCGCCCCTGCCAGCACAACTTGTGCGGCGGGTTGTTCGCGGAGTGGATGGCCCACCTGTGCGGCCTCTGCGTGGCCCTACGTGACGAGCACGGGCAGGCCGCCCGCCTCGTCACCAACTACGACGGCCTGCTGGTCTCGGTGCTCACCGAGGCGCAGTCGCCGGTCGTCAGACACCGCCGGGCGGCGCCCTGCGCGCTGCGCGGCTTCAAGGGAGCCGACATCAGTGAGGCTGAGGGGGTCCGGCTGGCCGCCGCCGTGTCGCTGATTCTCGCCTCAGGCAAGCTCAAGGATCACATCGAGGACGGCGACGGGGTCTTCCGGCGGCGTCTGGTCGCGGCGGGTGCGGGGCGGCTGGCCGACCGGTGGTCGGCGGCCGGGACCGGTACCGCCGCCGACCTGGCGTTCGATCCGGCACCGTTGGTGGTGGCCGTACAGAAACAGGCTCTGCTGGAACGGCTTCCGGGCATGTCTCCGCTTCAGCTGACCGGGCCGACCGAGGACGCCGTCGCGGCTGCTTTCGGGCACACGGCGGTGCTCGCGGGGAAGGCGCACAACCGGGCGACGCTGGAGGAGGCCGGGCGTTACTTCGGGCGGCTCGCCCATCTGCTCGACGCCGTCGAGGACCTCGAGGAGGACCGGGCGCTGGGCGCGTACAACCCGCTCGTCGCCTCCGGCACCGATCTGGCCACCGCTCGCAGGCACTGTGACGAGGCCGTCAGCGGGCTCGGGCTCGCCGTCGCCGACCTCGATCTCGAGCGGCGCGGACTGGTGAAGGCGCTGCTGGTCAAGGAGACCGGACGCGCCGTGGAGCGGACGTTCGCCGAGGCGTCGAAGAAGGACCCCCGGGTGAAGCCCAACCCCGGCGGGCTGATCTCGCTCGTCTGCTCCGCCGCCGCGTGCTGCACGTGCGGACTGTATCGCCCCCCGTGGGACGAGGAGCGATACAAGTCGTGCGCGGATCGCTGCGGCTGCAACTGCAACTGCGACTGCGGCGGCTGCGACGGATGTTCCGGGTGCTGCGACTGCTGCGACTGTTGTAGCTGCGACTGCTAGCAGGTGGGCGCGACGGCGTCGATCTTGGCGCCGAAGTCGTTGCCGTAGACGTGCCGGAAGTCGCCGTTGCGCACGACGCGGGTCTCCTTGCGGTCGGGGACGCTGATCCAGTTGATGAAACAGCCGTCGGCGCCGGCCCGGAAGGAGCCCACGTTGTCGTGCAGCGCCGGGGGCAGGTCGACGCAGCCGTTGCTCGGGTTCCAGCACCACGACGCGCCCTTGAAGTCGCGCCCGCTCCACATGCAGATGTCGCCGGCCTCGGCCTGGGCGGCGGGGGTCACGACGGTGAGGGTGGCCAGGGCGATCACACCGGCCAGCGTGGCGATACGGATCATTGTGGTCCTCCAAACAGGGTCACAGGTTGCATTCATAGGAATACTCGCTGCGACCTGGTGGAGGCGACGTCCAACACGCGAAAAGAGAAAGCCCGGCCGGGTGGCACCCGGCCGGGCTTCCTACCGCTGGACTATCCGACGACCGAGCGGAGCGGGACGCCCGCCACGTTCAGGTCGTTGATCAGGTCACGCAGGTAGGGGTGCTCGTGGATGTCGAGACCCTCCGGGTTCGGGATCGTCAGGTAGGACGAGCCGTCGGCCTTGGCGACCGTGGCGGTGCCGGTGTACTTCGCGACCACGGCCTGGGTGCGGGCGAGGTCGGCGTCGGCCACCTGGATCTGGATCGGACGCCACTCGCCACCGAGGTTCGGCGCCTCGGCCGAGGCCTCGGCCGTGACCTCAGCCGGAGCGAGGGAACGAGCCGCCGCACGCTTCTGCGTGGCGGTGGCGGTGCCCTTCGGCTGGAGGATCGCGTTGGCGAGCAGGTGGATGCCGTTCTCGTTGTAGGCCCGGAACAGCGGGTTGTACGAGAACAGGACCGCGTGTCCGGCGCCGGTCGGCTCGTTGGTCACCGACACGCTGCCCTTGAGGGTGTCCGCGCCCACGGTGTACCCGTTCGACCAGAAGGTCGCGTTGTTCGGGTACGTCAGGACGTTGGTCCCGGTGGTGCTCGGGTTGAGGATCGGGTCGCCGTTGTTGAACTGGAAGTCCTCGGACGGACGGGCCAGACCCACCGGGTCGGAGGTCGCCGTGTCGACGCGGAAGTGCGAGCCGACGACGGTGTAGCCGGCCGGCTTGGTCCGCTCGGTGGTGCTGGTCAGACCGGCGGCGCGGGCGACGCGGGTGCCCTCGTTGCGCAGACCGATGTAGGTGCCGCCGTTGGACACCCACGCCTTGAGATTGGCCTGGCCCTGCGCGTTCAGACCGCCGGTGGCGTTGCTGCCGTCCGGCACGAGCAGGACGGTGCGGCCGGTGAAGGCGGCGGTGTTGTTGTTGATGTCCGCGGTGCCGACCGGCTTGAGGTCGATGCCCCAGCGGGAGCCGAGCACGTAACGGGCCTCGCCGTAGGAACCGGACGTGGTGCTGATGCCGGTGCCGTTGAACAGACCCAGGTCGGGGTTGGCGAGCGGCGTACCGGAGGGAGCGGTACCGTTGGCCGTGACGGTCACGCCGAGGGCGGTGGCCGCCTCGTCGAGCTCGGCCCGGTCGACCTCGGTGGGCGAGAAGCTGACGACGCCGGTGGTGAGGTCACGCTTCAGCGCGACGCCCTGCTCCAGCAGCTTGAAGGTCAGCTCGGAGGCCGAGGACGAGTCGAGCGGGAAGGAGTAGGACCCCTTCTTGGACGCGCCCTGCGCGACGCCGCCTTCCATCTTCCGGACCAGCTCGGCCGACGGGGCCACGACGTCACCGGAGTAGACGGTGTCCACGCCGGCCAGGAGCGGGTTGCTCCAGGACGAGACGTCGTAGAAGTACGGGAAGGGGGTGTACGGGTCCTCGCCGAGCGTCGCCTGGATCCAGTGCTTCTGCGGCTGCTCCATCGGGATGTAGTAAGAACCCGTGGGGATCACCTTGCCGCTCTCGGACCGGCCGCCGAAGATCTTGGCGTTGGGCACGGTGAGCGGTGCGGTGAGGCGGTAGACCTCGACGTCCATCTGACGCAGGCGCTCGACCAGCTTGCGCACGTCGCCGATCTGCCGGTTCGGCAGCAGGAAGTACGAGCGGATGGTCTGCTCCGGCACCGGGAACTGGACGGTGTTGGTGGGCTGCACGACCTCGTTGGGCTCGAGCTTGCCCTGCGCGCCCTCGGCGAGGGCGTCCTTCCAGATCTTGAAGTAGCTGGTCAGAACCTCGTGCTTGTTGGCAGCGGCCCAGCCGGTGGTGGCCCACTGGGTGTTGAACTGCTGCTGCACGCGGTCCGGGACGGCCGAGGTGGAGCCCTTCTCGAACGTCATGCCCGCGGCGCCGAAACCGGCGGCCGGGACGGTGTCGCCGTAACCCATGTAGAACAGGTCGTAGGTGGCGTAGTTGAAGTAGCACTCGACCGTCACAGCGCCACCGCAGGCGCCGTTGAAGCCGAAGCCGGCCTTGTTGGCCTCGCCGATGCGGTTGATCCAGTCAACCGGCGCGTCGGCGATCTCGTGGTGGATCGGGTCGGCGTTCGGCGGGAAGAAGTACTGCCGGCCGCCCATCTCGTGCGCGTCGATGAAGACCTGCGGCGGGTACTGGCGCAGCAGCTCGATCTTCGCGTCGGTCTCGGGCTGGCTGCGGGCGAACCAGTCACGGTTCAGGTCGAAGCCGTACTCGTTCTGCCGGCGGTTGGCGTCGCGGCCGTCCGGGTTCTGCGTCGGCAGAATGATCGTGATCAGGTTGTCGTTGCGCTTCGCGACATCGCAGGAGAGGCCGGAGGCCAGCTCGTACAGCGTCTTGAGCGAGGCGTCGGCGCCGCTCTTCTCGCCACCGTGGACGTTGCCGGCCACCCAGACGATCGCGGGGTTGTCGGTGGCGATCTTCGCGGCCTTGGCGTCGGTCAGGGTGCGCGGGTCTCGCAGCGACACGATGTCGTCAGTGAGCTTCTTCAGTCGCGCATCGGTGACGTTGGCCGAGTTGGACACGATGGCGTAGGGCAGGTCCTGGCCCAGGACGCTCTTGACCATCGTGCCGGTACGCACCCGGTCGGACGCGTCGCCGACGGCCGCGACGTAGCTCTGGATCTCAGGGGTGGTGAGAATCCTGGTCTGGCCCGCGCCGAGAGGGAACCCGAAGAACTGCTCGGGCGTCGGCACGGACGCGACGTGGGCGTTCGGGTCGCTGACGCAGTCGGCCGCAGCGGACTGCGCCGAGGCGGTCGGCGTCAGGGTGAGACCGGCAGCCACCAGGGCCGCGACGCCGAACGCCGCGACATAGGGGGATTTGTTGCGCATCATTGCGCGAAACCGCATCACGCCTCCAGGCGGAGGGGACGGGGGCGCTCGGGAGAGGAGCCCGTCCGAGGGAGTATCAAAACCACTGCGGACGGTATTGGAACGCAATAAAACGGACAAGATAGTAGAAAAGTCAACTGGCGGCTGTCAAGTCATGTGATATGCGACATATTACCAGGTCACAGGGGCCTCGCCTGCCCCAAAGGCCCCTTTATAACGGCCGATAACGACTGGGCGTCTTCTTCGCAAACACCGCAAGATTGAGCAGGTCGCCGGTCGGATCCCTCAGGTCTTCCCGGAGGATTGGGCCGCGCCGGTACGAAGTTCGCCGAGCACCTTCTCCAGCCGGTCGGCCCGTCCTTTCGGGCTCCGGGCCTTGAGCAGCGGCAGGATCAGCAGGTAGCGCGCGGTCTTGTCGAGCCGGTCGAACACCGCCCGCAGCTCGGGATCGAGCGCCGCCGCGAGGTCGTCGGGCACCGTGAACTCGCTCTGCGCCACGTAGGCGGCGGCCCAGCGGCCGTCGGCGCGGGCCAGCTCGACCTCCGCCAGCCCCGGGGCCCGCATCCGCCCCGCCTCGGTGAGGGCCTCCACCCGGCGGACGTTCACCTGCGACCACGGGCTGGTCTTGCGCCGCCGCGAGTATCGCTGCAGGTAGCTGTGCTCGTCGTGGCCCTTGCGCTGGCTGTCGATCCAGCCGTAGCAGAGCGCCACATCGAGCGCCTGGCTGATGGTGACCGACACCAGCGGCGACCCCTTCTTGCCGATCACCAGCCAGACCCCCTCTCCGGCGTGGTTGTCGGAGAGCCAGGCCTCCCAGGCCGCCGCGTCGGGAAAGTGCATCATCGGGCGAGAACCTCCAGATAGTGCTGGTTGTACATGATGCCGAGCACGTTGCCGAACGGGTCGACGACCGACGCCGTCACGAACCCCTCGCCCTGTTCTGTCACCGGGAGGTGGACCGTGGCGCCCAGGTCGAGCAGCCGGCGGAAGGACGCCTCGATGTCGTCGACGTGCCAGTGCATGATCGCGCCGCCGGGTTCGCCCGGCTCGCCGGCGGGGGCGTACTTCCGGTCGATGATGCCGAGCTCCGACTGGTAGTCGCCGAACCGGAACTCGTAGTAGCCCGGCTTCTGGAAATAGGGCTCCACCCCCAGAACCTCGGTGTACCAGTCCTTGGCGACGTTCAGATCGTCGGCCCAGAACGTGATGGTGGCCGGTCCTCGCAACATGGTGTTGCTCCTTTCATCTGCCTCCAAATGTAGATCCAATCGCGGAACGTGCGGTTCCGCGATTGACTGGGAGAGTGCTCGAGACCTCCGTCAGGCTGCTCCGCCTGCTGTCCCTCCTCCAGTCCCGCCCCGACTGGGGCGGCCCCGAACTGGCCACCCGCCTCGGCGTGACCGGCCGGACCGTCCGCAACGACGTGGAACGCCTCAGAATCCTCGGGTACGAGATCCTCTCCACCCCCGGCGTCGCCGGCGGTTACCGGCTCGGCGCGGGAAAGGCCCTGCCCCCGCTCCTGCTCGACGACGAGGAGGCCGTGGCCGTCGCGGTGAGCCTGCACGCCGCCGCGGGAGGCACCGTCACCGGCATCGAGGAGACCTCACTGCGCGCGCTGACCAAGCTGCAGCAGATGCTGCCCTCACGGCTGCGCCGCCGCATCGACGCCGTCGGGATGGCGACGGTCTCCGTCCACCGGCGCGGCCCGACCGTCGACGCCGCCACCCTCACCCACATCGCCGCCGCCGTCCGCGACCACGAACGCCTGCGCTTCGACTACCAGGTCCGCGACGGAACCTCGGGCGTCCGCGAGGTCGAACCCCACCGGCTCGTCCATACGGGCCGCCGCTGGTACCTGCTCGCCTGGGACGTCACCCGCGCCGACTGGCGTACCTTCCGCGTCGACCGGGTCCGCCCCCGCGTCCCGAACGGCCCGCGCTTCGTCCCCCGCGAACCCCCGGCGGACGCCGCGACACAGGTCATGCGCGGCGTGGGGTCGGCGGCCTACCGGATCCCGGCCCGGGTGCAGTTCCACGCGCCGATGTCGCGGCTGACGGAACTCCTCACCCCGGCGGCGGGCCTGTTGTCCGACGACGGCGTCCTGGAGACCGGGGCCGACTCCCTGAGCGATCTGGCCGCCTTCCTCGGCAGCCTGGGCGTCGACTTCACCGTGCTGGACCCACCCGAGCTGAAGGACTTTCTGCACCGCTTGGCGGAGCGCTACGCCCGCGCCTGACGCCAGTCTGGTCGCGCGGTTGGTTAGCGGTGTGACACGAACTGCCAGTACCTGGTGCCGGAGTTCGTGCCCGCGCTCGATGGCGCAAGCCGCTTTCGTTCGTCATGCTCTCACTAGACGGTTTATCGATTTCGGGGGAAATCGGCACGGTCGCGTGGAAGTGCTCGTTGACAGTCCAGGGAGGCGGACTGGATGGGGCTACTGGGGGACTATTCGGATACGGAGCTCGTGGAGCTGGCCAAATCCACGAGAACGCGGCGGGAGGCGCACGAGCGCATTTTCGCCCGATACAAGGAACGCGTTTTACGCGTGTGTCTTTCCGGGCTTGATCTGGAGCGGGCCCAGGACGCCGCGCAGGAGTCGTTCCTCGTCATGATGAACGCCGTCGGGCGCGACGGCGGACCGGAACCGGACAAGCTCTGGCCGTGGCTCCACGGGGTGGCCTCCAACAAGGTGCTGGAGGCCTACCGTCAGCGGCGGCCGGCTCCGATCGAGCCGCCTGAGGAATGGGCCGATGCGGACTATGACCGGGTCGACGAGGCGCGGCGGCTGGGGGAGTTCCTGCGACTACTGGACATCGTGGCGTCCGGGCTGACCGAGCGGCAGCGGCGGATCTACCAGTTGACGGTGCGGGAGGGGTTACGTGGGCAGGAGCTCGCGGACGCCCTCGCGACCGGCCCCGACGAGGCCAGCCGGTTGAACAACGAGGTCAGGAGGGTCGTCGCCGACGGCTTCGGCGCCTTCGTAATTGCGGACCACACGCAGTTCCTGTGGCGGGCCGGTCGGAGCGGCGAGTCCTGCCACGGGCTTCTGAAGATCATGCGGGAGTGGAATCGGCAGCACGGCCTGTGGACCGCGAAGACGTTCCCGGTCACTCTGCGGCATCAGGTTTCCCAGCATGTGCGCGGGTGCCCGGCCTGTCTGGGCGAGCACCAACGCCGAGTCCGGCCTTACGTGCCCGGCCTCATCCCGGTGCTGCTCCTCCCGGCGCTGGTCGATCGGATGGCGGAGGAGTTCGCGAAGGTCTCCGCCGAACAGGACACTCGAGAGGGCGCCGAACAGGGCTGGCCGGAAGGAGCCCGGCGGCGCGTCGAGCGGGATGTCACGGCGCCGATGCCTTCACCCGCACCGCGACGTGCACAACGACCCTCGCCGCCAAGTACACAACGGCCCGCGCCGCGACGGAACCGGCGACGGCCGCGACGGGCCGGGCCGAGGGTCGGCAACGGGCTGGTCGCAGGTCTCGTGCTGGCCCTGCTGGCCGGTGTCGGATACGTGTGGGCGGAGTCGGGCTCTCCCACCGACCCGCCACCCGGTGCGTCGCAGACGATCCCCGCCGTCCTCACCTCCCCGGCTGAGAGGACCACGGGCAGGCCCGCTCCTACGCGGAGCCCTGCCTCACCTCCCGGAGCCACCCCCGGAGCCAGCTCTCTGGGGAACGCGGCCGGTCCCACGCCCGGGACGCCGCCGGCCGTGCCTGCTATGACGTTCTCCTCCGGGTCGCTCGCCCTGGAGGAGGTGTACGTCGCCACGCTGACCGGGTTCGGCGCCGACGAGCTCGTCGACATCACCGGCGACCCCTCTCCCGAGAAGACCACGAGGCGAGCCGACGCGAACGGAGCCGCGACGATCCCGCTGACCGTGGGGCCGTCGCAGGACGCGGGAGAGTACCTGATCACCGCCACCGGACGGCGGACGAAGATCTACACGACGGAGGCCGTCACCGTCATCGCGCCGAAGCTGACGGTGTCGGTCCCTGAGGTCGCCCAGGGTGAGAGCGCCATGGTCGAGGGCACGGGCTTTCCGTACAACACCGAGATCACGCTCATGGTCAGCCCCGGTGAGGTACCTCTGACGGCCGTCACCGGCTGCTGTGCCGGGACCTTCACGGTGCCCTTGCCCCCGCTCACCACCCCCGGTCGGTACACGATCCAGGCCGAGGGGTTCACCGCCCAGGCCGAGGTCTCGGTACGTGCCCCGCTGTGCCGGCTCGCGCTGACCATGACGTACCGCATGGAGACGATTCCCGCTGCGCCTCCGTTCGGCGGGACGGAGAAGCGGATCGACGTCCTGTCCGCCACCGGGCTCCCCGCGGGCGCGACCGCGACGTTCACCCACGAGGAGAACGGCGGGAGAGCCTCCATCGGCACGAAGGTCGCCGACCAGAACGGCACCGCCAGGATTGACACACGGGTCGGCACCGGCGTGTTCCACGTCTCCGCGCCCGGCTGCGAAGACGGGACACACGACGCGGGACGAGGGCCGATCGTCCGCTGACCGGCCCGCCCTTCAGCGGTGGCAGCGAGCCGAGGAGTCCACGGCGAAGTCGAGGAACCTCAGCTTCCTGCCGCCTTCCTTCAGGGGGAGGCCCGCGGAGATGCGTACACAGGCGTTCTTGTCGGCGGCTGAGGTGAGAGTGTCGACGAAATCGTTGATGAACTCCTCCACCATCTGCTCGCAGGCGAACCTGGAGATCTTCGCTGGGGCCCTGAGCGGGGTGCACACTCCGAGGGAGACCAGGTCGATGACCACCTTGTTGACCAGTTCGTGGCTCGCCGCGACCCTGCTGCCCGCCTGACGGGTGACGTCCCGGGTCACGATGAAGCGGCAGATGCCGTTTCCGCAGTTCGGCGCGCCGATCGGCAGTGCCAGCGAGGGTGTGATCAGCGCGGCGAACGTGTTCGGGCCGGCTTTCCCGTCGGGCTGCAGCCCGTGTGCTTTCTTGAAGGCGCTGACGTTCTTTTCCGTCTGCTCGCCGAACACCCCGGTGACCAGCTGGTCCGGGTAGCCGTTGGCGCGCAGGGCCTGCTGGAGGATCTCGACACAGGGCGTCTCGCCGGGCCGGTCGACGTCGCCTCTCCGCAGGACCGGGCAGTCATGCGCCTCGCCCGGCCGACCATTCGCCTCGCCCGGCCAGCCGGGAATGGCGATCGAAATGATGGATACGCCCAGCAGACCCAATCCCACCAACCACAAGAATCTCTTGAACACCCGCATGGCGAGGCCTCCGACTCGACCATGGCGCCGTTTCTGGCGCCGCTCGAGAAGAGGTGCGGGATGAGACCTGAATCTCCCCCTCCGGAAAGAGAAAATCTTGAAAGAAATTCGCGGGGTTCACGCTGTGGCATTTGGACGTGCTTGAACGCCCCCGGCCAGCCCTGTGCGAGGGCGGCGTAGCCGACCGCGCTGAGGGCCGGACCACCCGCACGGCTCCGGCACATCGGCTGGAGAGCGAGCAGGAACAGGTCGATTCGTGCCATGTTCGGGACGGAACGGCGTCCGGACGGTGTCGATCTTGTAGCGTCGGGCGATGATCCACTTATGGCGAACAGTCACCACCGTCGTGACCGCTGCCGCCCTCACGACGACGGCGTTTCCCGCCGCCGCGACCGTGACTCCGCCCGGCCACCACGACGGCGGCCAGACCGCCACGGTCCGCATCGACACCGGCTGGCTGCGTGGCACCGCGGCGAAGGACCACCGGCTCTTCCGGGGAATCCCGTACGCCGCTCCTCCGGTCGGCGATTTGCGATGGCGGTCGCCGCAACCGGTCGCAGCGTGGCAGGGCGTGCGCGCGGCGACGGCCTTCGGTGACCGATGCGCTCAGCTTCCCGGCATCACGAGTCTTCCCGGTAGCGACAGCGAGGACTGTCTCTACCTCGACGTGGTCGCGCCGGCCTCCGCTTCGTCCGCGCGGCGCAAACCGGTTGTGGTCTGGCTGCACGGCGGTGGCCTGATGACCGGGGCGGGCAGCGACAACGACGCCCGCCGGCTCGCCGTCCGAGGCGACGTGGTCGTGGTGACCGTCAACTACCGGCTGGGAATTCTTGGCTTCTACGGCTATCCGGGGCTGGAGAACAGCGGCGCGTTCGGCATCGAGGACCAGCAGGCCGCGCTGCGCTGGGTGGCGCGCAACGCCGTGGCCTTCGGTGGCGATCCGCGCAACGTGACACTCGCGGGAGAGTCGGCCGGCTCGCACTCGGTGTGCGCGCAGCTCGCCTCGCCCTCCGCCGCGGGGCTCTTCCATCGGGCGATCATGCAGAGCAGCGCCTGCCGGATGGGCGACTTCGCCGCCGCCGGCGTCACCTCCTTCCTCGGCGTGCCGCTGTGGATCCCGCGTGAGGCGCACGAGGGCTACGGTCAGGTGATCGCCGCCGGGCTCGGGTGCGCCGATCCGGCCACCGCCCTGGCCTGCCTGCGCGGCAAGCCGGTCCCCGAGCTGCTCGCCCAGACGCCGCTGCCGCTGCCGGGCTACGGCAACGCCGTCCTGCCGGAGGACCCTGCGAAGGTCTTCGCGGAGGGACGGTTCCACCGGGTGCCCGTGTTGTCCGGAACGACCCGGGACGAGGGCACGCTGTTCGCCTCGCTGCTGTTCACCGATCCCGGGCAGGAGGCGTTCGAGGCCGCCGTACACCGGAACTTCGGCGACAAGGCCGCGGCCGTCCTGGCGAAGTATCCGTCGAGCGAGCACGGTTCGCCGCTTCAGGCGGTGGCGGCCATCATGAGCGATTTCGAGTGGACGTGGGTGGCCCGCGACAACAACCTGCTGTTCGCCGAGCACGTGCCCACCTACGCCTACGAGTTCACCGACCGTACCGCGCCCCCGCTTTTCAGCCTGTCCAATGGGGTCCAGCCCCTCGCCTTCCACAGCGCGGACCTGTCGTACCTGTTCGACACCTCCTCGCTCACCGCCCCCCTGAACAGGCAGCAGCGCCGGCTGAGCGACACGATGATCGATTACTGGACTCGCTTCGCCGCCACCGGCACCCCCAACGGTCCCGGCCTGCCGCGCTGGCAGCCGGTACGGCCCGGCGATCCCACGCCCTACGTCCAGGGACTGGGCCTTGGCCCCGGCGGTGTCGGCCCCTGGGACCAAGCCGCCGCTCACAACCTGGCCTTCTGGGACACGCTGACCGCACGCTCCTGACCCGCTGACCGCCGCCTTTTCGGGCATCGTCCCATGACGGCCTGAAACGGATCTATCCACCGATCGGCTGAGTCGAGATCCCGCCCGTTGGGCGGTGCCGGAGAAGGGGCCCGGCGGCGCAATCTTGGCGCATGCCACCAGTGATCGAGGTAAGCAACCTCCACAAACGCTACGACGACAAGGTGGCCGTGGACGACGTGTCGTTCACGGTCCACCAAGGAGAGATCTTCGGGATCCTCGGCCGCAACGGGGCCGGGAAGACCACGACGGTGGAATGCGTCGAGGGTCTGCGCACGCCGGATCGGGGGACGATCTCGGTGCTCGGGCTCGACCCGCTGACCGACCGGCTGGAGCTGACCCGGCGGCTCGGCGTCCAGTTGCAGGCCGGGATGCTGCCGGGCCGTCTGCGGGTCGGCGAGGCGCTGGAGCTCTACAGCTCCTTCTATCCCCGCCCGGCCGACTGGCGCGGGCTGCTCCACGACCTCGGACTCTCCGAGAAGGCCCGGTACGCCGACCTGTCGGGCGGCCAGCAGCAGCGGCTGTCGATCGCGCTGGCCCTGGTCGGCAACCCCGACGTCGCGATCCTGGACGAGCTCACGACCGGGCTCGACCCGCAGGCGCGCCGCGACACGTGGGAACTGATCGAGGGGGTGCGGGCGCGCGGGGTGACGATCGTGCTGGTCACCCACTTCATGGAGGAAGCCGAGCGGCTGTGCGACCGGATCGCGCTGATCGACGCGGGCCGGGTCGTCGTCGTGGACACGCCCGCGGGCCTGACCTCGCGTGCGCGGATCGAGCAGCGCATCCAGTTCCGGCCGTCACGCGAGTTCGACACCGGACTGCTGGCGAACCTGCCCGAGGTCTCCGGCGTCAGCCGCCGGGACGAGTTCGTCGTCGTCACCGGCGACGACGACGCGCTGAACGCCGTCATGGCGGTGCTGGCCCGCAACCAGATCACGGCCGGGCGGCTCCGCGTGGAGCAGGCCAGCCTGGAAGACGCTTTCGTGGAACTGACCGGTCGAAAGGACGCGCGATGAACGGCGCTACGTGGCGGCTCATCGCCGTCGAGGGCAAGCTCAGCATCCGGGACAAGGCCGCCCTCGTCTGGGGTGTCGCCTGTCCGCTGGTCGTGCTGGTCATCCTGGGCAGCATCCCGTCCTTACGGGAGCCCATCACCGAGGATCTGACGGTCTTCGACGTGTACGTCCCTGTCCTGATCCTGTTCAACGTCGCCATCCTGGCGATGACCGCACTGCCGTCCACGCTCGCCGGGTACCGGGAGAACGGCGTCCTGCGGAGGATGCGGACGACCCCTGTCGGGCCGGTCAGAGTGCTCGCCGCCCAGCTCGTGGCCAACTTCGTGATCGCGCTGGTCGCCATGGCGCTGTTCCTCGCGGTGGCCGGCCTGGGGTTCGGGGTCGAACCGCCGAGGAACCCGCTCGGGTTCGCCGTCGCCTGGCTGCTGGCCACCGCCGCGCTGCTCTCGATCGGGCTGCTGGTCACCGCGCTGGTGCCGTCGCGGGCGGCGGCCACGGCGATCGGGACGCTGCTGTTCTTCCCGATGATGTTCTTCGCCGGCCTGTGGGTGCCGATCGCGCAGATGCCGCCGCTCCTGCAGGACGTCAGCGCGTACACGCCGCTCGGCGCGGGCATGGGGGCGTTCCAGGACGCCTACCTGGGCGACTTTCCCTCGGCGTCGCCGCTGGTGATCCTTGTGGTCCACGCGGTGGTGTGCGCGGCCATCGCCGTCCGCTGGTTCCGCTGGGAGTAGACGTGCCGTTCCTACTGGTCGCCGTCGTGCCGTTCACGCTGCTCGCGGGGCTCACCGGATATCTGGCGGCGGCCGGATATCCGGCCGCCGACCTCTGGCTCTGCGCGGTGGCGGCGGCGTGGATGCTCGGCCTCTACCGGTGGCGCGAGAAGCCGGTGTTCTTCGCCGGGCTGCTGGTGATCGCCGCCGTCATGGTGCTGCGGAACCCGGTGTTCGGGCTGTTCACCCCGGTTCCCTACATCTACGCCTTCACGATGCTGCGCTGGCCGTGGCGGCTGGCCGGGGTCGGCCTGACGGCGGTGGTGTCGGGGCTGGCGCAGGCGTCGCCCGTCCCGGGGCTGCTGCTGCCGCTCGTCATCGTCGGGGTCAACGTCGTCATGATGGGGACGACCGCCTGGGTGCTGCACACCGCCGACCTGGAGCGGGAACAGCGGATCGAGGCCGTGGCCCGGCTGGAGGCCGCTCTTGAGGAGAACGCCGGGCTGCACGCCCAGCTCCTCGTCCAGGCCCGCGAGGCGGGCGTGCTCGACGAGCGGCAGCGGATGGCCAGGGAGATCCACGACACCCTGGCCCAGGGGCTGACCGGGATCATCACGCAGCTCCAGGCGGCCGAGCAGCTGCACGAGGTGCCGCAGCAGTGGCGGCGGCCGTTCGACGCGGTGAAGGGGCTGGCCAGGGAGAGCCTCCAGGAGGCCCGCCGGTCGGTCGACGCGCTGCGGCCCGCGCACCTGGAGACCGCGCGGCTGAGCGAGGCTCTGGCGAGCGTCGCCGATCGGTGGTCGGCCCTGCAGGGCATCCCGGTCGAGGTCACCACCACCGGGACGGTCCGGTCACTCGACGCCGCGACGGAGTTCGGACTGCTGCGTACCGCGCAGGAGGCCCTCGCCAACGTGGCCAAGCACGCCGGCGCGCGGCGGGTCGGGGTGACGCTGTCCTATTTGGAGGGGGAGGTGGCTCTGGACGTACGGGATGATGGAAAGGGTTTCGATCTTTCCCGGCACAGCGAGGGATTCGGACTGTCCATCATGCGGCAGCGCGTGGAAGGGCTGTCCGGGAGCCTGCGCGTCGAATCCGAGCCCGGCCTGGGGACCGGGATCTCGGCCTGCGTCCCCTGGAGGTCCGCATGATCCGCTTGCTGATCGCCGACGACCATCCCATCGTCAGAGACGGTCTGTGCGCCATGTTCGCCGCCGCGCCCGGCTTCGAGGTGGTGGGGGAGGCGGCCGACGGCGCCGAGGCGGTGCGGCTCGCCGGTGAGTTGCGGCCCGATGTGATCCTGCTCGACCTGCGCATGCCGGGAGTGGACGGGCTGACCGCGATCACCGAGCTGACCAGGCTGGGCGTGACCTCGAAGATCCTCGTGCTGACGACCTACGACACCGACTCCCACGTGCTGCCGGCGATCGAGGCGGGCGCGACCGGCTACCTGCTCAAGGACTCACCCCGGGAGGAGTTGCTGCGCGGCGCGCGGGCCGCCGCCCGGGGGGAGAGCGTGCTGTCGCCGTCGGTGGCGGCCCGGCTGCTGACGCGGGTACGCACCCCGCCGCCCCTGCTCAGCCCACGTGAACTCGAGGTCATCGAGCTGATCGCGGCCGGGAACGGCAACCGGGAGGCGGCCGCCCGGCTGTTCATCACCGAGGCCACGGTCAAGAGCCACCTGCTGAACATCTACGCCAAACTCGGCGTCAACGACCGCGCCGCCGCCGTCGCGGAGGCGTTCAACCGGGGGCTGCTCATCCCGCGCTAGCCAGCGCCCGCAGTTCCGAGCGGTCCGCCGAGGCGGTCTTGGCGAGCAGGCTCGCGACGTGCGTGTCGACGGTCCGGCGGGAGATGACCAGGCGTTCGGCGATCTTCCCGTTGGTCAGCCCCTGGGCGACCAGGCCGAGCACGTCCATCTCCCGGCTCGTCACCCCCGCCGCCCGCAGACCGGGCGGCACCGGCGCGAGGCCGCGCCCGCGCCGGGTGGGCGCCCCGGCGGCGCGCAGCAGGTCGCGGCAGACGCGGGCCATCTGGTGGTCGTCGGCCTGTACGTGGGCGTCCAGGTCCACCCGCAGCGCCGCCACCGGGTCGCCCCACCCGTCGGCGACGGCGGCCTCCAGGACGAGCAGCCGCAGCACCCGCCGCCACCAGTGGTGCCCGGCGAGGGCCCGGTCGGCGTCGGCGAACAGGGCGTCGGCGAGGCCGGGCTGCCCGGCCCGGCCCGCCGCGACCGCGTCGGCGTACTGGAGACCGGCGCGGTTCGCGACCTGGGCCATGGCGGGGGAGCGGCGCAGGGCGGCGCGGGCTTCGGCGTCGCGGTCGCCGAGGACGGTCCGCAGCAGCGCCCACAGGCCCCAGTGCTGGACCAGACAGGCCTCGTCGTGGCCGGCGAGCACGCCGATCGCGTCGTCGAGCAGGTCGCGGGCGCCGGGCAGGTCGCGGGAGAGCAGCCGATGGATGCCGAGGGTGGCCTGCGCCACGGCGGGGATCTCGACCCGGGCGTGCGGGCGGGCCAGGGCCCGCGCGAGGACGGCCCGCATGGCGGCCGCGTCGCCGGTCACCGCGTGGTCGGTGGCGAGGAACAGGTCGGCGAGGCTCTCCAGATTGGCCAGCCGCAGCCGCCCCGCCTGCTCGGCCGCGCTGCGGGCGAACACGGCCGCCGCCTTCGGGCCCCGGGTGTTGAGCGTGATCTCGGCGAGGAGCACCTCGCTCCAGGCCACCTCCGCGTGCAGACCGGCCCGCTGGGCCACCTCGCGTCCTTCGACGAGGGCGGGCGAGGCGGCGTCGTCGAGCAGGTCGAGCATGCCCAGGCCGAGCAGGGCGGTCACCCGGTCAGGGACCAGCCCGTGTTCCGCGCCGATCTGGGCGGCGCGGGCGAAGGCGCGGCGCGAGACGGAGAGGTCGTCGCGCGTCGCGCACCGGCCCAGGATGATGAGCGCCTGGCAGACCGTCTCCCAGCGCTCCTGCTGTTCGGCCCGGTCGGCGGCGGTGACGGCCAGGCCTTCGGCCCGGCGCAGGTCGCCCGCGCCGAAGGCCGAGTCGGCGGCCAGGACCAGCGCGCGGGGGTCGTCGGGCCGTCCGGCGCGTTCGATGTACCGGTCGGCCTCGGCCCAGCGGCGGGCGGCGAGGGCGGCCTCGGCGAGGCGCAGGCACAGTTCGGCGTGCTGGTCGCCCGTCACCTCGGCCAGCGCCGGGGCGCCGGCCTCCAGCGCGGCGGGCGCCGCGCCGAGCAGGGTCAGCAGGCGCACGCGCTCGACCGCCACGCGGGGTCCCAGCGCCGACGCGCGGTCGAGGTGGTCTTCCGCGCTGTGCAGGGCGGCGGCGTTCATGTCACGGCGGGCCAGCCGCAGGAAGATCTCCGCCGACCTGAGGTCTTCTCCGGCTGCGGCCAGGAGTTCGGCCGCGTAGGCCTCGCGGCCCGGCTCGCCCCTCGTGAGGATCACCTCGGCGGCGCGGCGGGCCAGCGACGCGCGCTCAGGCTGGGTGACCGGCGCCAGCACCGCTTCCCGGGTCAGCGTGTGCCGCCAGCGCAGGCCGCCTCCGGTCTGCACGAGCAGGTGCGGTACGGAGTCGCGCAGCGCCCCCAGCACCTGCGCCTCCGGCGTGCCGGTCATCGGGGACAGGATCGTCCAGTCGGGGTCGGTGCCGAGCACGGCGGCGGCTTCGAGGACCGCGCGGCGCTCGGGGGTGAGGGCCGCCAGGTGACCGGCGACGCGGCAGACGAGACTCCCGGGGACCACCGAGGGGCCGCCTTCCCGCAGACTCGCCACCAGTTCCTCGGCCAGGTAGGGCAGGCCGTCGGCGTGCTCCACCACGAAGCGCCGCGCGGTCTCGGGCAGGTCCGCGGCCAGGCCCGCCACCTCGGCCGCGGTCAGCCTGCCCAGCCGCAGCGTGGTGACCTCGTCTCTGCGCATCATGCGGGTCAGCACGCCGGGCACCGCCTCGTCGTCGCACACCGAAGCGACGACCAGGATCGGCTCGTCGAGGAACGCGCCGGTCAGGTAGTCGAGCACGGCCAGCGTGTCGCCGTCGGCCCAGTGCAGGTCGTCGAGCACCAACAGGCAGCCGCGCTCGCCGCCGCCCGCCCGCAGCAGTTTCAGCACCTCCCCGCAGATGACCAGCGCGGGGTCGACCGCCGGGTTGACGACCGGCTCCGGGCAGCCGGGCCACGCCTCGTGCCACTTGCCGAGCGCCTCGGCCAGCGGGCGGTAGGTGGCGCCACCCTCGACGGCGCGTCCGCTCGCCACGGCAAGTCCCGCTTTCCTCGCCTGATCGGCGGCCTCGCGCAGCAGGCGGGTCTTCCCGATCCCCGACTCCCCGCTGATCAGCAGCACCCCGCCACGCCCGCGCCGCACCCCGTCGACCATGCCGCGCACGGTGGCCAGTTCGGCGGTCCGCCCCACCATCGATCGCATGCCGTCACTTCACCCCACCGGCCTCATCGCGAGTAGGGCGAAATCCACATTCGGCGTCAGGCTCTGGTGAGGGGAAGCCGGACCGCCGGTGGCAGCGGCGCCGGGACGGGGTTCGCCATGAACGACTGGATCATCAGCGCCGCGAACCGGCGCGACGCGGCGGCCCGCAGGACGGGGGACTCGGCGCGGATGCCCTCGTTGGCCATCAGCGCCAGCACGATGTCCTCCAGCACGAAATCCCGCCGCAGCGGCCCCGCCTCCTTCGCCCGCCGGACGAGTTCGCGCACCATCCCCAGCGTGCGGTCGCGGTCGGCGGCGAAGACATCTTGGAGCGCCTGCGAGGTGAACGCGCGGGCGAAACCCCGGTCGAGGGCGTGCACCACCATCAGCTTCTCGATCACCAGGCAGAACCCGCGCCACGGATCGGCCTCCGCCAGGCCCTCTTCGACGATCTCGGAACAGGCCGCCATCTGCTCGGCGAACGCCTCGGCCAGCAGCGCTTCCTTGGTCTCGAAGTGCCGGTAGAGGGTGGCCGGCCCGACCCCGGCCCGCCGCGCGATCACCCGGATCGGCACGTCGAGGCCCTCGGTCGCGAAGGCCAGGCGGGCCACCGCGAGGATCCGCTCGCGGTTGTCGCGGGCGTCCGAACGGAGCTTCGTTCCCACTTCTGCCGTCACGGCTCTCACTTTAGCCAAACGGACGGGGTGTTCCGTTACGGTCGCCGCATGAGAGCAGTTCAGTTCATCGAATACGGCCCGGCGGGCGTCGTCCACGTGGCCGAGGTCCCGGAACCACACGCCGGACCAGGGGAGATCCGCATCGCCGTGCGCGCCTCCGGCATCTCGGCCGGGGAGATCACGCTCCGCTCCGGCAGGCTGCGTGACGTGGTGCCCATCGCCCTTCCGTACCGGACCGGGTTCGACGCGGCAGGGGTGGTGGACGAGGTCGGCGACGGCGTCACCGGGGTGCGCGCCGGCGACGAGGTGTTCGGCGCGGCCTCACCGGCCAGGCGGGGAGCCAACGCCGACTTCACGGTGCTGACCGCGTGGGCGGCCAAACCGGCGGAGTGGAGCTGGGAGGAGGCGGGCGGCGCCGCCGGCGCGGTCGAGACGGCCACCCGGGTCCTCGACCGGCTCGGCGTCGGCGCCGGGCAGACCGTGCTGATCCAGGGCGCGGCGGGAGGGACGGGTTCCGTCGCCGTCCAGTTCGCGGTCGCCCGCGGCGCCACCGTCATCGGTACGGCGAGCGAGCACAACCACGACTTCCTGCGCTCCCTCGGCGCCGTGCCGACGACCTACGGGCCGGGGTTGGTGGAACGCGTCCGCGCGCTGGCCCCGGCCGGGGTCGACGCGGTGTTCGACTGCGCCGGAGGCGCGCTGCCCGACCTGATCGCCGTCGCCGGTGACCCGGCCCGCGTGGTGACGATCGCCGACTTCACCGCGAAGGCGCACGGGGTGCACATGTCCCACGGCGCACCCGACGCCGAACCGGGCGGCGCGGCGGGAGCGGCCGACCCGATGGCCTGGCACGGGCTCACGACCGCGGTCACCCTCGCGGGAGAAGGGCGGCTGCGGGTACCGGTCGCGGCGGTGTTCCCGATCGGTGAGGTGGCGGCGGCGCACGAACTCAGCGAGACCCGCCACGCCCGGGGCAAGATCGTGCTGACGACATAACCCCCGGGGAGAGCCGTCTGCATCCGTCCTCAGCGACCTGCCACCAGGACGGCGAAGCCGTCGAGGTGGCAGGCGAGGCTGTATTCGAACAGGGCGTTCGCGTCGGACGCGTCTTCCTCGGTGAGCGTGGCCAGCAGCGGGAAGCGGCCGCTGTCGAGGAGGTCGTCGGCCTGCTGTCGCCGGGCCAGCCACCAGCGGTCGAGTGTCACGCCGGTCTCCTGTTCGGCCTCGACCTCGGCCGCCATGGACAGCGCGAGGGTGAGGACCAGGGCGTGCAACGTGAGCGCCTCGCGAATCCGGATCGTCATGGGCAGGCCGAGCCCGTCGAGGGCACGCAGGATCCATTCGGTGTGCGCCATCACGTTGGGCACGAGCGACGGGCGGGTGAACGAGATGGCCCTCGGCAGCCAGAGGTGCCGCCCGCACAGCTCCCACTGCCGCCTGGAGATCAGTTCGAGCTTGGCCCGCCACCCATCAGGCCCGGGGACGGGCAGCTCCGTCTCGCCGAAGACCTCGTCGGTCATCTGCGTGACCAGCTCGTCCTTGTTCGCCACGTGCCGGTACAGCGACATCGGACCGACCCCGAGCTCGGCCGCGAGCCGCCGCATGGACACGGCGTCGAGCCCCTCGACGTCGGCGATCGCGACGGCGGCACGGAGCACCTGCTTCCGGTTCAGCGCCTGCCGTGAGCCGCCGGCCCGCCTCGGTCTCGGCGGCGGGGCGGGTGTCCCGGGCCGCTTCCGGCCTGCGCCGACGACGGTCCCGGCGCCGACCCTCGTCTCGACCAGGCCCTCGTCGCGCAGCGTCGCCATCACTTTGGTCGCGGTCGCGACCGCGACGCCCCACCGCTGGGCGATCTCCCGGATGGACGGCATCCTCTCGCCGGGCCGCAGGTCGCCGCTCAGGATCCTGGCCCGGATCTCCGCGACGATCTGCCGGTAAGGGGGTTCGGGCCGCATGCCTGCGAGTGTACTAGTGCAATCATCCCTGTACTAGTTCACTTCACGATGCAGATCAGCTCGTACTTCCCGGCCTGGAAATACGATGTACGCATGACATTCGATACACCGTACGCATCGATCCGGCGGGCGGACGACACCGACCGGCAGACGGTGGTGGACGTCCTGACCGAGGCGTTCACGGAGGACCCCATCGTCCGCTGGCTCTTCCCCGAGCCGGACCAGAGAGCCGAGCGCCTGGCGGGCTTCTACCGCACCCTGCTCACCCACCCCGCCGCCGAGGTCTACCTGGCCGGCGACGAGGGCGCCTCGGTGTGGCTGACGATGACCGCAGGTCCGCCGCCCCACGAGGACCACTCGGATACACGGTTGTCGGCCCTGGCCCGGGCGCTGGACGCCCGGCACCCCGATCACGAACCGCACCTCTACCTCGCGTGCATGGGGGTGATCAGCGGGCGGCAGGGCGCCGGGCTCGGCTCGGCGCTGTTGCGCCACCGGCTGGAGCGAGCCGACCCCGACGGCCTCCCCGCCTACCTGGAGGCCAGTTCCCCCCGCAGCCGCGACCTCTACCGACGGCACGGCTTCGAGGAACACGGCCCACCGGTACGCGTGGCGGACAGCCCGCTCCTGTGGCCGATGTGGCGCCGACCGGCCTGACCAGCAAAAAGGCCTGTCTGACCGACCAAAGGAGACAACCACGATGACGACGCGACCCCCGACCCTCGTTTTCGTTCACGGCACCAATTCCTCCGCGGCCTGGGCCTCCGGGCTGACCGGTGAGCTCACCCTGCGCGGGCACCGGTGCCTGGCCGTCGACCTGCCCGGACACGGCCACGAGGCGTTCTACCCCCGCTCCTACCAGGCGCCCCAGGACCTCCAGGCGCTGGCGACCGAACCGTCACCGCTCTCGAAGATCACCATCGACGACTACGTCGAGCGCGTCGTGGGGGTGGTGCGCCGCGCGCACCGCCTCGGGCCGGTGATCCTCGTCGGCATGAGTCAGGGCGGCGTCACCCTGAGCCGGGTCGGCAACGCCGTCCCCGAACTGCTCGACCGGCTGGTCTACGTCGCGGCCTACTGCTGCGTCGATCTGCCGAACATGGTCGCCTACCTGAACACCCCGGAGAACGCCGACAGCCTGCTCCTGCGCGTGGCCCAGGCCATGGTCGCCGATCCGG
This sequence comes from Herbidospora mongoliensis, assembly GCF_001570545.1. Classification (GTDB taxonomy): domain Bacteria; phylum Actinomycetota; class Actinomycetes; order Streptosporangiales; family Streptosporangiaceae; genus Herbidospora; species Herbidospora mongoliensis. The sequence goes on from NZ_BBXD01000014.1 coordinate 106,291, forward strand.
CCGTCCTGGGGGTGACCCGGCTCAACTGGCGCTCGGCCGACCCGGCGGTGTTCCAGGGCGTCAAGGACGCCCTGGCCGCGGACTTCACCGACGACGCCGTGCGCCGGATGCTCAACATGCTCGAACCGGACGAGTCCGCGAGCATCCCCCTGGCCGAGGCCCGGGGTGAAGCGCACACCTGGGGCCGGATCCCCCGGACCTATGTGCGCTTCACCCTCGACCGGCTGATCCCCCCGGCGCTCCAGGACCGCTTCATCGCGGAGGCCGACCGCCTCACGCCCGGCAATCCGACCGACGTGCGCAGCGTCGCGGCACCCCATGTCGGCCCGTTCGACCGGCCCGAAGTGGTGGAGATCCTCTCGGAGCTCGCCGGTGCGTAGGGACACGGTCACTCCGGGCGTGGGTCAGAACTGCTCGCAGGTGAACGCCGTCTCGGCCGAGCAGTAGTCAGCGGCGCCGGCGCCGCCCTCGACGCGGTCGACGTCGGGGCCGCCCACGAGTTCGTCGTTGCCCCCGTTGCCGAACAGGACGTCGTTCCCTTCGTCGCCGAAGACGGTGTCCCGCACCGAGCCCCCGAAGTAGGTGTCGATGCCCCTGTTCAGGAAGACCCGGGCGGGCAGCCCCGTCTGGTTCTCGACCCAGTCCCGGCCGTCGCCCGTGCTGATCTGGAGGTTGGTGACCCCCGCGCTGGGGCAGCGCACCGTGAACGCGTTGGGCTTGGTGCAGCCCGGGGTGACGGCGTTCATCGTGTCGTGGGGGTTCGTGACGACGATGAACGCGCCGTCCGTGCGGACGATGATGGTGTTGTCCACGTTGCTGGCGGCGACGGTGAGCTTGCCGCCGCCCCCGATCGACACCCCGGTGGTGGCCTGGGCGGGTGAGGCGGCGAGCAGCGTGAGCGGGAAGGCGAGTAAGCCGGCCGACAGTGCCAGTGCGCGCTTGGTGGAAATCTTCATGGCGTCTCTCCTGTGTGTAGATGTGTTTCCTGCTGCTTGAAGACTCCCGTCCACGGCCTCGCGGCGAATCGGTAGTTTCTACGGAGTTTGCGAACGTCAAGCTACGTACAAGAAAGTTTCGGTACCGACCCCGACGTCTCCACCTTGTTCTCCTTGCTGAAACGTCCCTGATGTCCAGGCTGTGACGGGGTGAAAGTTTCGAAACTATTGACCCTTACGTTCGTTACATCTACGTTTACTGCGATCGTGGGTTCGGTAGATGGAGGGACGGGGTCAGATGAGGGCTGCGCTGCTGGAACAGGTCGGGGCGCCGCTCGTGGTGCGTGATCTCGATCTCGCTCCGCCAGGCCCCGAAGAGGTGCTGGTCAGGATCGAGGCGGCGGGGGTCTGCCACAGCGACCAGCACTACCTGGCGGGCGACCTCAAGTGCCCCCTCCCGGTCGTCCCCGGCCACGAGGGCACGGGAGTGGTCGAGGCCGTCGGCCCGGGGGTGACCCGCTACAAGGCGGGCGACCGGGTCTGCCTGATGTGGCGGCCGAGGTGCGGGCAGTGCCGCAACTGCCTGGTGGGCAGGCCCGCGCTCTGTGAGGCGGCCGGGATCATGGCCGGCTCCGGCGGCCTGCTCGACGGCACCACCCGGCTCAGCGCCGACGGCGAGAAGGTCCACCACCTGCTCGGCGTCTCCTGCTTCGCCGAATACGCCGTGGTGTCTGAACGCGCGGTCGTGCCGGTCCCCGACGGGGTGCCGCCGGAGATCGCCGCCATCGCCGGGTGCGCGGTCATCACCGGCGTCGGCGCGGTGCTCAACGCCATCGGCGAGTGCGCCGGTGACGCCATCGTCATCTTCGGCGCCGGTGGCGTCGGCCTGTCGGCCGTCCTGGGCGCGGTGCTCGCGGGCGCGAACCCGATCATCGTCGTGGACGTCGTCGCGGAGCGCCTGGAGATGGCCGAGCGCCTCGGCGCCACCCACACCGTCGACGCCTCGCAGGTGGACGTCGTGGCCGCCATCCAGGAGATCCGCCCCGGCGGCGCGGAATGGGCCATCGAGGCCATCGGCCGCCCGAGCACGCTGGAGTCGGCCTTCGAGGTGCTCCGCCCCGGCGGCACCCTCGTCGCGGTCGGCCTCGGCAAGGTCGGCCAGACCTTCAGCGTCCCGGTCAACCTGCTCGTCCAGCGCGAGAAGCGGGTGGTCGGCAGCCTCTACGGCTCCGCCAACCCCCTCATCGACCTGCCGAAGCTCTTCGACCTCTACCTCGCCGGACGGCTCCCGCTCGACCTGCTGGTCGGCCGCCGCTACCGGCTCGACCAGATCAACGAGGCGTTCGCCGACCTGACCGGGGGCGCCGTCGGCCGAGGAGTGATCGTGCTGTGACCGAATACGCCTCCTACCCGAGCCTGCGCGACAGGGTCGCCCTCGTCACCGGTGGCGCGACCGGCCTGGGCGCCGAGTTCGTCGCCCAGCTGGCCGCCCAGGGCGCGAAGGTCGCCTTCGTCGACATCGACGACGCGGGCGCGCAGCGGCTGACCGACCAGGCCCTCTACATCCACGCCGACGTCACCGACATCGACGCCCTGCGCACGGCGATCGTCATGGTCGAACAGGCGCTCGGTCCCGTCTCGATCCTGGTCAACAACGCCGCCAACGACCACCGCACCGGGATCGAGGACCTCCAGCCGGCCGAGTGGGACCAGGGGATCGCGGTCAACCTGCGCCACCAGTTCTTCGCCTCGCAGGCCGTGCTGGCCGGGATGCGTTCCCTCGGGGGCGGTTCGATCATCAACCTCGGCTCGGTCAGCCCCCACGTCGGGCTCCTCGGGCTGCCCGCCTACGTCTCCTCGAAGTCGGCGATCGAGGGCCTGACCAAGATGATGGCCCGCGAACTCGGGTCCGATCACATCCGGGTGAACTGCGTCATCCCTGGCTGGGTCTTCACCGAGCGGCAGCTCACCCATTGGGTCACCCCCGAGGTACGGGAGAAACTCGCGGAGGTGCAGTGTCTACCTGACAACCTCGAACCGTCCGACGTGGCGCGGATGGTGTTGTGGCTGGCCGCCGACGACAGTGCCATGTGCACCGGACAGAACTGGATCGTGGACGCGGGATGGATGATGTGAACGAGAACGTGAAGAGGCGCAGCCAGCACTGGTTCGGGGCCGAGGGCCGCTCCGGCATGCTCTACCGCTCCTGGATGCGCAACCAGGGGTTCGGCGCGGAGGTCTTCGACGGCCGTCCGGTCATCGGCATCGCCAGCACGTGGTCGGAGCTGGCCCCGTGCAACGCCCACCTCGACCGGGTGGCCGACGCGGTCAAGCGCGGCGTCTGGATGGCGGGCGGCTTCCCGCTCGTGTTCCCGGTGATGGCGACCGGTGAGACGCTGCTGCGGCCGACCGCGATGCTCTACCGCAACATGCTGGCCATGCAGGCCGAGGAGCTGATCAGGGCCAACCCGCTCGACGGCGTGGTGCTGCTGTCCGGCTGCGACAAGACGACGCCCGGCCTGCTCATGGGCGCCTCCAGCGTCGACCTGCCCTCGATCATGGTGACCGGCGGCCCGATGCTGAACGGCAAGTTCCGGGGCCAGGACGTCGGCTCGGGCACCCACGTGTGGAAGTTCGAGGCCGAGATCAAGGCCGGCCGCATGTCGGTCGAAGACGGCTACATGGCCGAGGGCTGCATGGCCCGGTCGAACGGCCACTGCATGACGATGGGCACCGCCTCGACGATGGCGTGCCTGGCCGAGGCGCTCGGCATGCAGCTCCCCGGCTCCGCCACGTGGCCCGCCGTCGACGCCCGCCGCTTCGAGGTCGCTCAGGAAGCGGGCAAGCGCATCGTGGCGATGGTCGAGGAAGACCTGAAGCCGAGCCAGATCATGACCCGCGCGGCGTTCGAGAACGCGATCCGCGCCAACGCCGCGATCGGCGGCTCCACCAACGCGATCGTCCACCTGACCGCGCTGGCCAACCGGCTCGGCGTCGACCTGCCCCTCGACGACTTCGACACGCTGGCCCGCGACGTCCCGACCATCGTCGACCTGATGCCGTCGGGCCGGTTCCTGATGGAGGACTTCTGCTACGCGGGCGGCCTGCCGGTCGTCCTGCGCCAGCTCGACGAGGCGGGCCTGGTCAATTCCGACGCCCTCACGGTGACCGGCCGGACTCTCCAGGAGAACGTTCAGACGGCGGTGAACTGGAACACCGAGGTCATCCGCCCGATGACCGAGCCGCTGCAGCCCGCCGGCACGGGCACCGCGATCCTGCGCGGCAACCTCGCCCCCAACGGCGCGGTGATCAAGCAGTCGGCCGCGACGCCCGCCCTGATGACCCACGTCGGGCGCGCCCTGGTCTTCGACTCGCCCGAGGCCTACCACGCGGTCGCCGACGACGACGATCTCGACGTGACCCCCGACGACATCCTGATCATCCGGGGCGCCGGCCCGAAGGGCTACCCGGGCATGCCCGAGGTGGCCAACGTGCCGCTGCCCGCCAAGCTGCTGCGCGCCGGGGTGACCGACATGGTGCGCATCAGCGACGGCCGGATGAGCGGCACCGGCTTCGGCACCGTCGTCCTGCACGTCTCCCCTGAGGCGGCCGTGGGCGGCCCGCTCGCGCTGGTGCGCACGGGCGACCGCATCGAACTCGACGTACCGGCCCGGAGCCTGACCCTGCTCGTGCCGGACGAGGAGCTGCTGAAGCGCAGGGCCGACTGGGTGCCGCCGAAGCATCACGACGACAGCGGTTACCGGTGGCTCTATCGGGAGCACGTGCTGGGAGCCGACGGCGGCGCCGACTTCGACTTCCTCACCGGCAGTCGTGGCAGCGACGTGCCGCGCGATTCGCACTGACCTCGGTACGATCGGTTGGTGTCCGACTCGTTAGATTCTCGCGTGACCGTGGCCGACATCGCCGCCGAGGCAGGGGTGTCCCGCGCGACGGTCTCGAAAGTGCTCAACGGCCGTTCGGACGTGTCGCCCGCCACCCGGTCGCAGATCGAGACCCTGCTCGCCACCCGGGGATACGTCCCCACCAAGCGCACGAAGCGGCCCCTGCACCTCCCGCTGCCCAGGGCGGCGGCCCGCAGGGGCGGCCTGCTGGAACTGGTGGTCAACGACGCGGGCTCTCCCTGGTCCGCCGAGATGATCCGCGGCGCCGAGCTGGAGGCCCGGTCGGCCCGGGTCGGCATCGTCGTGTCCGTGCTCGCCCCGGGGCACGGGCAGCAGTGGCTGGAGGACATCGCCGACCGGGCGCCGGGCGGCATCGTCCTCGCACTGTCGGAGCTGACCCCGGCCGACCACTCGCGCATCGCGAAACTGGGGCTGCCCGCCGTCCTGGTCGACCCGGTCGGCGACGCCGACGGGACGATCCCGTCGATCGGCGCGGGCAACTGGGGCGGCGGCATGGCCGCCGCGAAGCATCTGGTCGACCTCGGCCACCGCCGCGTCGGCATCATCACCGGGCCGATGCGGCTGCTGTGCAGCCAGGCCAGGCTGGCCGGATACCGGGCGGCGCTGGAGCGCGCCGGGATCGCGCTCGACGACGACCTCGTCCAGCACGGCGACTTCCACTACGGGTCGGGCTTCGAGAAGGCGCAGGCCCTGCTCGACCGTCCGCGACCGCCCACGGCGATCTTCGCGGGCAACGACGAGGAGGCCCTCGGCGTCTACGCCGCGATCCAGGAGCGGGGCCTGCGGGTGCCCTTCGACGTGAGCGTCGTCGGGTTCGACGACGTGCCGATGGCGCAGTGGATGGCCCCGCCGCTGACGACGGTCCGCCAGCCCATCGCGAAGATGGCCGCCCTGGCGGTGCGCTCGCTACTGGGCCACCAGGACGGCACCGAGATGACCGAGGGCCGGGTCGAACTGTCGACCAAGCTGGTGGTCAGGTCCAGCACTCACTCGCCCGGGTAACGCAACCCCGCCTGGGCGCGGACCTCGTCCATCGTGCCCATGATCTCGACGGTCTCCCGCAGGGTCAGGACCGGGCTCTCGGTGAGGCCGGCGCGCACGCAGCGGGCGACCTCCTCGGCCTGGAAGCGCAGCCCGTTGCCGGGCACGTCGAACTCGTAGCGCTCGACGGCGCCGTTGCGCGCGGTCAGCGTGAACGACGTCGCGCGGTACCACCAGGGCTCGATGTCGATGCGCGCGTCCACCCCGGCGATCGACGCCCGGTTCGGCAGGAACGCCTCCATGCTGCTGGTGGCCACGCCCTGACGACCGCCCGCGTAGCCGGTGACGACGGAGGTCTGGCCGTCCACTCCTGTGTCGCCGAACTGGGTCGAGGCGGTCACCGTGGAAGGCGTGCCGAGAACCATCGACAGGAATGAGATCGGGTAGACGCCCAGGTCGAGCAGCGCGCCGCCGCCGAGGTCCGGGTCGAACATCCGGTGTACGGGGTCATGACGGAACCAGACCCCGTGCTCGGCCACCACGAGCCGCACGTCGCCGAGCCGCCCCTCGGCCAGCAGTTCGCGGATGCGGACCATGTGCGGCAGGAACCGCGTCCACATGGCCTCCATCAGGAACACGCCGCGCGCCTTCGCCGCCGCGACCAGTTCCTCGGCCTCACCCCGGTTGATGGTGAACGGCTTCTCCACCAGGACCGCCTTGCCCGCCTCGATCGCGGCCAGGGCGCCGGCGTGGTGCGCGGGGTGGGGCGTGGCGACGTACACGGCGTCGATGTCGTCGGCCGCGAGCATCGCGGCCTGGTCACCGTAGGAGCGGGGCGCGCCCACCTCGGCGGCGAAGGCCTCGGCGCGGGCCGCGGTCCGCGAGCCGACGGCGACCAGCTCACCGGAGCCGGACAGGCGCAGGTCCCCGGCGAAGTCCCGGGCGATGCCGCCGGTGCCGATGACGGCCCAGCGCAGCGGTTCGGTCATGACCCTCCTCGATGAAGAAAAAAGGGGGGGTGGCCCCGTCTCCGACCGACGGTCCACCCCCGTGCCCGTCACGCGCAGGTGACGGACGCCAGCATGACGCGGTCGAAGCCGACGCGGCGACGCGGGCCGGTCATCGTCACGGCGAGGGTGGCGCGGATGTCGGCGCTGGACGCGCCCACCCGCAGCTCGACCGCGCCGGGGTCGACCTGCCGCTGCCAGGACGCCCCGGTGTAGGAGGTCTGGTCGGCGTGCAGGGTCAGCGTGAGCTCGCGGCTCTGGCCGGGGGCCAGGTCCACGCGCTGCGCCGCGATCAGCGCCTGCAGCGGCCGGGCGACCTCGGCGACCGGGTCGTGCAGGTACACCTGGACGACCTCCGACGCCTCCCGCTCGGTCTCGTTGCGCAGCGTGACCGTGACGTCGAAGGTGCCGTCGGTGGTCCATTCGGCGGAACCGGTGACCTCACCCCAGGTCACCGGCGCGTAGGACAGGCCGTGGCCGAAGGCGAACAGCGCCGTCGGGTCGACGTTGCTGACCTCGTTCTTCTGGGCGAGGGTCGCGCCGAGGTAGGTCGCGGGCTGGTTGCCGCCGTCGTAGGGGAAGCTCACCGGCAGGCGTCCGGCCGGGTTGGCCCGCCCGGAGAGCACGTCGGCCAGCGCCGCCGCACCCTCCTCGCCGGGGAAGAACCCGCAGACCACGGCGGCGAGCCGGTCGATCTGGCGGCCGAGCTCGTAGGGACGGCCGACCAGCAGCACCAGCACCACCGGCTTCCCGGTGGCCAGCAGCGCCTCCAGCAGCTCCTCCTGACGGCCGGGCAGCGCCAGGCCGGGGGCGTCGCAGCCCTCGCCCGAGGTGCCGCGCCCGAACAGGCCGGCCTGGTCGCCCAGGACCGCCACGACGACATCGGCGTCGGCCGCGGTGGCGACCGCGGCGGCGATGCCGTCGTCGTCGCCGCCGGTCACCGGCACGCCCTGGGCGTAGGTCACGTCGTATTCGGTGCGGAGGGCGTCGAGCAGGGTCGGGATCTCGATGCCGACCTCGGTCTCCGGGTGGTGCACGCCCACGTGCATCGGGAAGGAGTAGCAGCCCAGCATGGCCTGCGCGGTGTCGGCGCGCGGCCCCACCACGGCCAGCTTCACGCCCGCCGCCAGCGGCAGCGTCGCGTCCTGATTGTGCAGCAGCACGATCGAACGGCGGGCCAGCTCACCGGCGAGCGCGCGGACCTCGGGCCCGTCGAGCACGGCGTCCTCTTCGCTGAGGATGGGCGGCTCGGGGTCCCAGTCGGCGTCGAGCAGGCCGAGCTCGCACTTCTGCGCCAGCACCCGGCGCAGCGCGCGGTCGATCAGCGCGATGTCGACCTCGCCCTTCTCCACCGCCTCGACCAGCGCGGGCCCGAAGGTGTTGACCGTGGGCAGCTCGACGTCGATCCCGGCGGTCAGCGCCAGCCGCGCCGCCTCGGTGGGGGAGCCGGCCACGTGGTGCAGGGTCTGCAGGAACGCGACCGAGAAGTAGTCGGCCACGACCGTGCCGGTGAAGCCGTAGGTGTCGCGCAGCAGGTCGGTCAGCAGCGTCACGTCTGCCGCGACGGGGGTGCCGTCGATGTCCGCGTACGAGTTCATCACCGACCCGGCGCCCGCCCGCAGCGCCATCTCGAACGGCGGCAGCAGCACGTCGGCGACCTCACGGCGGCCGGCCGACACCGGGGCGAGGTTCCGGCCGCCCTTGGACGCCGAATAGCCCACGAAGTGCTTCAGCGTGGCGATGACACCCTGCGACTGCACGCCCTTGACGTAGGCGCTCCCGATGATGCCCACCAGGTGCGGGTCCTCGCCGATCGTCTCCTCGACCCGGCCCCAGCGCAGGTCACGGGCGACGTCGAGCACCGGCGCGAGGCCCTGCTGGACGCCGAGGCGGCGCATGGTCCCGCCGATCTGCGCGCCCATCCGCTCGACCAGTTCGGGGTCGAACGTGGCGCCCCAGCACAGCGGGTTCGGGTAGACGCCCGCCTGCCAGGCGGCCACACCGGTCAGGATCTCCTCGTGCACGAGCGCGGGGATGCCGTGGCGCCCGGCCGTGATGAGGGACCGCTGAGCGGCCGCCAGGGTGGCCGCGCCCTTGACCGGGTCGACCGGCGTGGTGCCGAACGGCCGGGTGAGCTGGCCGATGCCGTCCTTGACCAGGTCGTCCCAGGGGACCGGGAGCGCGGTGAACTCGTGCTGGTGGGGGGCCATCTCGCCGTCGGTGTTGTCGATGCCGACCCATACCCCGTACAACTGGGCGATCTTCTCGGGCAGGCTCAACCGCGCCATCAGCGCCTCGACCCGCTCCTCTGGGGACCGTCCCGCGTCTTTCCAGGGGGCGGGCGTGGTGGTGATGGTCATGTGATTCTCCGATTGATACAGCGGGTCATTCCGGCCAGCCGCCGGATGGGGGCGCGAGCCGGTCGAGTTCGTCCCACAGTTCTGCGGGGATGGGGATGTCGGCGAGCGCCAGGGTCGCGGCGACGCGTCCGGGTTCGGAGACACCGACGATCGTGGACGTCACGCGCGGGTCGCGCAGCGAGAACTGGAGCGCCGCCGCCGACAGGGGGACTTCGTGCTTCTCGCACGCGGCCATCATCGCCCTGACCGCCTCGCGGATCGACTCGGGGGTCTCGCGGTAGGCGTAGCGGGGCTGGGCGTCGGGGCCCTTGACGAGCATGCCGCCGCCGTAGGGGGCGCCGTTGACGAACGCGATCCCCTTGGCGGCGGCGTCGTCCATGAGGGGGTCGGCCGAGCGGTCCACCAGGGTCCAGCGGTTGTGGTTGATCACGGCGTCGAACACGTCGGTGCCGACGAACCGCCGCATCAGGTCCACCGGGCCGCCCGCGACGCCGAGGTGGCCGACGACGCCCTCGTCGCGCAGCGCGACCAGGGCCTCGACCGCGCCGCCCGGAGCCATCGCCTCCTCGAAAGTGAGGTGGTATTCGGGGTCGTGCAGGTACATGACCGGCACGTGGTCGACGCCGAGGCGCTCCAGGCTCTCCGCCACCGAGCGGCGGACCCTCTCACCGTCGAAGGCTCCGGTCTCCGGGTCGGCGTCGGCCTTGGTGGCCAGCACGAACCCCTCGGGCAGGCCGCGGCGCCGGATCACCGCGCCGATCCGGCGCTCGGCCGAACCGTTGCCGTAGTTGTTGGAGGTGTCGAGGAAGTTGACCGGTCCGTCGAGCACCGCGCTCACGGTGGCCTCGGCGCGGGCGTCGTCGACGGCGTAGCCGTAGAGGGCGGGCATGCTCGCCAGCGGGCTGGTGCCGATGCAGATCGGCGTCACGCGCAGGCCGGTCCGGCCGAAAGGTCTCTGGTCCACGTCAGATCACGAACCTGTTCGCGGGTCGGCCGCGGTGGCCGGGCTCGGCCCGGAAGATCGCACCGGCGGTGGGCTGGTCACGGAGCTGGTCGGGGGACAGGCCCTCGGTGGACGTCGAGATGTAGAGCACGTCCAGGCCGGGGCCGCCGAAGGCGCACGAGGTGACCTGGGTGACGGGCAGCTCGATGATCACGTCGGGCTTCCCGTTCCAGAAGCGGACCACCCGGCCGCCGCCCCAGAACGCCACCCACACCCCGCCGTCGGCGTCGACGGTGAGACCGTCGGGCATGCCCGAGAGGTCGGAGGTGTCGGCGAAGGTCCGGCGATCGGTCAGAGCGCCGGTCGTCACGTCGTAGTCGAAGACGTCGATCTTCTTCGTCGGGGTGTCGACGTAATAACAGCGGGTCCCGTCGGGCGACCAGTCGATGCCGTTGCTGCACGTGACGTCGGTCAGCACGGTGTGCAGCGAGCGGTCGGCGTCGAGGCGGTAGAGCTCCGCGGCGCCGGTCGTGAACGCGTAGGCCATGCTCCCGGCCAGGTAACGCCCGGCCGGGTCGACTCCGCCGTCGTTCATCCGGATGTCCGTCCGGTTCGCCAGAGGCGCGGCCAGTCGTTCGGTGATCATTCCACCCGAGGTCAGCGCCATTCCGTCGCCGTCGGCGATCAGCAGGGTCGCCGGGTCGGTGGTCATGTGGACGGCGGTCACCGGCGCGGGGAGGTGGAACCAGTCCGCGTCGGCGAAGACCCGGCCCTTCGGGATGTCGACGAACCGCAGGCGGCCCGCGACGTCGTCCCAGGTGACGCCCTCCAGGTGGACGCCGCCGACCTCCAGCCACACCTCGGCCATCAGGGCGCCAGCGAGGTGACTGCGGCGGCGGCGGCATGATGCGCCCGGACCAGCCGGCCGAGCACCTCGTCGGTGGCGGCGTCGGGGCCGGTCTGCCCGGGGTTGGCCTCCCGCCAGGCGTGCAGCCTGCGGGCGCCTTCCGACCAGGTGGTGGTGGGGTTGAACGCCGGGACGAAGCGCTTGATCTTGCTGTTGTCGAAGACCGCGGTGTGCGCGAGGTCGCCGAGGATCAGGGTGGACCAGAACCAGTCGGGGGCCACCTTCGGCAGGAACTCCGACGGCAGGTGCACCAGACGGGGCTCGACGCCGGCGGTGCGGGCGATGATGCCGTAGATCTCGTCCCAGGTCAGCGACTCGTCGGAGGTGATGTGGAAGTCCTCACCGAGCGCCTGCCAGTTGCCGATGAGGCCGGCCAGGCCGACGGCGAGGTCGCGCGCGTGCGTGAGCGTCCACAGGTTGGTGCCGTCGCCGGGAACCACCAGTTCGTCGCCGCGGGCGATGCGGTCCCAGGCGGTCCAGTCGCCGGGAAGCGGCGGGTTGGCGTCGTCGTAGGTGTGCGACGGGCGGACGATCGTGACCGGGAACGCGCGCTCCTCGTAGGCGCGGTGCAGCACGTCCTCGGCGGCGATCTTGTCCTGGGCGTAGGCCAGGTAGGGGTTGCGCCGGTTCGTCGACTCGGTGACCGGCCACTGCCGTACCGGCTTGTGGTAGATCGAGGCCGAGCTGATGTGGACGTACTGGCCGACGCGGCCCTCCAGCAGGCCGACCATCGCGGCCGCGTCCTCGGCGCCGAAGCTGAGGAAGTTGACGACGCTGTCGAAGGCGGTGTCCTCGAACGCCGCTTTCAAGGAGCCGGCGTCCTGCACGTCACCCGTGATGGGCGTGACGCCCTCGGGGAGGGGACGCTTGCTCGACTTGCCGCGGTTCAGGACGTATACATCCTGACCTTGGGCGACCGACTCGGCCACGCACGACGAGCTGATCGTGCCGGTGCCGCCGATGTAAAGAACCTTCATCGTGGAACTCCTAGTTGCGGGACTTGCCGGCGTACCAGTCTTCGAAACCGTTCTCCACGACGCTGATCAGCAGGTCGTCGTTGCGGATGCCGAGGTCGGCCAGGTTCTTCGCGATCAGGTCGAACGTCGCCCACTTGGTCGTCACGTCGTACATGTGGACCATCTGGATCTGGACGCTGATCAGGTCGCGGCGGTCGACGCCGTTGTACCCGGGGTCGGCGACGAGCTCGCCGGGGGCGTGCGTGCGGAAGATCTGGAACTTGTCGGTCGGGTCCATCCCGAGCCCGTCGACCAGTGCCTGATGGACTCCTTCGCTGATCTGCGGGCCGAGCCGTTCGGCGAGGGAACGGTCAAGGTCGATCTGCACGAGGGGCACTGGGACTCCTTAAAGAAAGTTTCGGGAATTATCCGAAACTCCGATCGTTCGGTGACAACGTAGAGCCGTCTTTCCGGGACGTCAAGGCTGTTTCGAGGAAGTTTCGGGCGGCGCACAGGTGCTGTCCCTGATCACCAGGCTGGTGGAGAGCTCCAGCCGCAACGGCTCCCCGGCGGGGTACTCGGCTTCCAGCACGTTGCGGACCGCCAGCACCGCCATCTGCGCCAGGGGCTGGCGGATCGTGGTGAGTTTCGGCGCCGTCCACTCGCAGACCTCGGTGTCGTCGAAGCCGACCACGCTGAGGTCGTCGGGCACCCGCATGCCCCGCAGCCGCACCTCCTCGTACACCCCGGCCGCCTGCTGGTCGGACGCGGCGAACACGGCGGTGGGAGGTTCGGGCAGGTCAAGCAGCTCGGAGGCGCCGCGTCTGCCGCTCTCCGGGTAGAAGTCGCCGGGCCTGATCAGGCACTCGTCGACGGGCAGGCCGGCCCGGCGCAGCGCGGCGCGGTAGCCGTCGAGGCGCTCCAGGCTGCACGGTATGCCGTCGGGTCCGGTGATCATGCCGATCCGCCGGTGGCCGAGGCCGATCAGGTGCTCGGTGGCCGCGAATCCGCCGGCCCAGTTGGTGGCGCCGATCGTCGGGATGTCCTTGTCGTAGCCGCCGACCTGGTCGATGACGACGAACGGCGCGTCGAGCGTCCGCAGCCGGGCCGCGGACAGATGCTGGGTCCCCGACCCGACCAGGACCACCCCGTCGGTGTGCCGGGAGGCGAGGGCCGACAGCCACTCGCGTGGATTCGCCTGCCGGTCGTGCGTCACGGTCAGCACCAGCCGAGCGCCCAGCCGGTAGGCCTCCTGCTCGGCGCCGCGCAGGAGTTCACTGGCCCAGGCGGTGTCCAACTCGGTGATCACGAAGTCGACCAGACCTACTTTGCGTGGCTCTGACCTGGTCCTTCGCTGGTAGCCTGTGGCCTCCAGCGCGGTCTGCACGCGTTGGCGGGTGGCTGGGCCAACGGCGTCACGGCCGTTGAGCACCTTGCTCACGGTCGGCACGGATACGCCCGCCTCCGCGGCGACCATCGCGATGGTCACCCGTTCGGTACGGCTGGCTGCGGCCCGCTTCGGCACGACACCTCATCATGCGTAGATTCGATTTGTCGAAACTTTCTATCACCGTAGCACCGGCAGGGTCGGTGTCGTCCAGAGCGGTGGTGAACTGCGAAAACTCGGATGTATTCGCAGGCCGGCGCTGCTGTGGGGCTTCGGCGAGGGGCTACGCAAGATCCAGAGTTTCGAAACTCAACGGAAACAATTTAGCCCAAATTCTTGACACTGTAGAGAGCGCGGTGTTTGTCTCTTGCCAGACCGCTTTCGAAACTTTCGGAGTTTTCGGAAGCCTTGCCTGATCCGGCTCTCGTCGTTCGGTCGAATCCGTCGACAGTTCTCACAGGGTGCGGAACGGCGTCAGTACCACGGTGCGTGCCTATCACGCGCAAGGAGAGACACATGCTGGGATCTTCGCGAATCTGGAAGCGACGTCCCCTCGGGTTCGCCGCCGCGATCATGAGCGGTGCGCTGGTGCTCGCCGGATGCGCCGGTGGAGGTACACCGGCGCAGAACGGCGCCCAGGGTGCGGACCAGGGGCCCGCCGACTCGGGCGAGGTCAGCTGGTGGGGATGGACGCCCGACCAGGCGCCCGCCGATGCGTACATCAAGGCCTTCAACAAGGTCTACCCCAATATCAAGGTCACCTTTAAGAAGCTCACCATCGACGGCTACGACGCGGCCATCCGCCCCGCGCTCGCCTCGTCGGTCGGCCCGGACGTCTTCGACGTCGCCCCGGGCGCGGCCAACGGCTCCGTGGACATCTACGGCGTCAACGCCCTCGACCTGAAGCCCGCCGTGGAGAAGGTGCTGGGCGCCGACTGGGAGTCGAAACTGGCCCCCATCGGTGTGTCCAGCCTGAAGAACGGCGACAAGCTCGCCGCCCTGTCGGTCGGTTCGGTGTTCTCCGGGACGATCTGGGTCAACAAGGACCTGTTCGACAAGTACAACCTGCAGCCGCCCACCAACTACGACGAGTGGAAGAAGGTCTGCGAGACCTTCAAGGCCAACAACGTCGGATGTTTCGTCCAGGGCGCGGCCCAGACCGCCTTCAACGAGGACACCCTGCAGGCGATCTCCAACAACGTCCAGCCGGGCGTGTGGGTCAAGGCCATCGCCGGTGAGGTCCCGTGGACCGACCCGACGATCGTCAAGGCGCTGACCCTGTGGAAGGGCCTGTTCGACGACGGGATCATGCAGGAGGGCGCCCTCGGCACCCAGCAGTACCCCGACGCCAACAACGGCTTCATGTCCGGCAAGTACGCCATGGTCATGATGGGCAGCTGGTACATGCAGTACTCGACCGTCGAGGGCATGACCGCGGCCATCTCGGGCGCCGGTGTGGCCGACCCCAAGCCGTTCACCCAGCTCCCGATCCGCTTCCCCGACATCGCCGGCACCGGCAACGTCGGCGGCGTCTACGGTGACGCCGACTTCGGCCTGGCCGTGAACCAGAAGTCGAAGAACATCGCCGCCGCCACGACCTTCGCCACCTGGCTCGGCACCTCCACCGAAGGCCAGCAGGTCGTCGCGGACGTCCTCAACGACATCCCCGCCCTCGTCACCTCGCAGCCCAACTGGGACACCGTCAAGCTGGTCAACCCCGAGGTGCAGAAGCCCGCTCTCGAGCAGCTGATCGCCGACGCCGGCAAGTCGTCCGAGCCGCGTCTGGCGACCGTCGTCGCCGACCTGCAGACCGCGATCGGCGTCGCGTCCACCACGGTGGCGGCCGGTGATGCCACACCGGAAGAGGCCGCGGCCACCCTGCAGGAAACCGCCTCCAAGATCCAGTAACCCCCGAGGACGGAACCCTTGACCTCCACGACCACATCGAAGACCGGGCGCCGTCCTTCCGGTCACTCCGCTCCGGGCCGCAAGGCCCGGAGCGGGGCGACCCGCCCATCCGGCCTTCCCTGGATCCTGCCCGCGTTCGTCTTCGTGGTCGGAATCCTCTACTACTGCATCGGCGAGACCGGGTATCTCTCGACTCTCGACTGGGACGGCGTCAACCCCAACCCGACCCCCGTGGGCTTCGACAACTACACGAAGCTCTTCCAGGACCCGATCTTCTACCAGGCCATCTGGCACACCGTCGTCTTCTTCATCGTGACGTTCGCGGCGCAGACGGCCCTCGGGTTCGGCTTCGCGGCGCTGCTCCACTCGAAGATCAAGCTCGGCACCCTCTACAAGGTGATCGTGTTCACCCCGGTGATCATCGCCCCGGCGACGATGGCGCCGGTGTTCCGGCAGATGTTCGCCGCCGACGGCCAGCTGAACTGGTTCCTCGACCACATCGGCCTGAGCTTCCTCTCTCAGCCCTGGCTGGCGCAGTCGAGCACGGCGATGCCGGTGATCATGTTCATCACCGTCTGGAACTTCACCGGTCTGACCTTCATCCTCTATTACGCGGCGATGGGCCAGATCGACCCGGAGATCCTCGAGGCGGCCCGGACCGACGGCGCCAGCAACTTCCGCACCCTGATCAGCATCGTGTGGCCGGGAGTGCGCGGGACGACGGTGGCCCTGGCCATGCTGGGCGTCATCGGCGCGCTGAAGACGTTCGACGTGCCCTACCTGGTGACGATCGGCGGCCCCAACTACGCCACCGAGTTCCTCGGCACCTACATCTACCGCATGAGCATCCCCAGCGCCCACGTCGGCTACGGCGCCGCGCTGTCGGTCATGCTGCTCATCCTGGCCCTGCTCGGCGCGATCTTCGTCGCGGTCCGCGCCAACCGGAAGGACGGTGACACCGGTGTTTGAGGCCCGCCGGGTGCCGACGAAACTGCTGCTCCAGCTTCTCGTCACCCTCCTGACCATCCCCTACCTGTTCCCTTTGGTCGTCATGGTCCAGGGATCGCTGTCGGGTGAAGGATGGGGCAACTACCGCGCGGTGTTGGAGGTCGGCGCCATCGGCACGTTCTTCAAGAGCAGCGTCATCATCTCCGCCGCCACGATCGTCATCACGCTCACCCTGACGATGCTGGCCTCCTTCGGGTTCTCCAAGTTGCGCATCCGCAACAAGGAGGTCTTCTTCTGGATGATCCTGGCCGCGCTGACGCTGCCCGAGGTCGTCCTGCTCACCCCGCTGTTCGCCACCACCCTGGCGATCGGCGTGTACGACACGTACTGGGCGGTCATCCTGCCCCTCGCCGCGCTGCAGATCCCGTTCACCGTGCTGATCGCCCGCCGCTTCGTCGACGGGGTGCCGGACGCGCTGTTCGACGCCGCCCGCATCGACGGCGCCAGCACGTGGATCGCCTTCCGCTCCATCGTCCTGCCGATGACGCGGCCGATCGCCGCGGCGATCGTGGTGCTGACCCTGATCGGTTCGTGGAACTCCTACCTGCTGCCGCTGGTCCTCATCCAGGACCCGGCCCAGCAGACGGTGACGCTGCTGCCGCAGTTCTTCGTCAGCCAGTTCAGCAACGACCAGACCAAGGTCCTGGCCAGCGCGGTCATCACGGCGATCCCCGAGATCATCGCCTACCTCTGCCTCCAGGGACTCTTCGAGCGCGGCCTGTCCGCAGGCGCCATCAAGTAAAGGAATCCGTTTAACATGACCTTCCTCCGGGTCGAAGGACGCCAGATCGTCGACGAGTCGGGCGCCCCCATCCGCCTGCGCGGCGTCGCGGTCGGCGGCTGGCTCAACATGGAGAACTTCATCACCGGCTACGCGGCCAACGAGGCGCTGATGCGCAGCACGGTGCGCGAGGTCCTCGGCGACGAGCGCTACGAACTGTTCTTCGACCGCCTGCTGACCGCGTTCTTCAACGAGGACGACGCGAAGCTGCTGGCCGAGATGGGCATGAACTGCGTCCGCCTCCCGGTCAACTACCGCCACTTCGAAGACGACGAGCGGCCCTTCGAGTTCAAGACCGAGGGCTTCAAGCACCTCGACCGGGCCGTTGCGGCCTGCGCGAAGCACGGCATCTACACCGTGATCGACCTGCACGCCCTGCCCGGCTCGCAGAACCACCACTGGCACTCCGACAACATCACCCACCGCCCCCTGTTCTGGGACCACCCCCACTTCCAGGACCGCGTGGTCAAGATGTGGGAGCACATCGCCGAGCACTACAAGGACAACCCCTGGGTGGCCGGCTACAACCCGATCAACGAGCCCGCCGACGAGTCGCGCAAGGTGGTCGGCCCCGTCTACACCCGCCTGGTCAACGCCATCCGCGCCATCGACGACCGGCACATCCTCTTCCTGGACGGCAACACCTACTCCACCGAGTTCGACGTCTTCGACGAGCCGTGGGGCAACACGGTGTACGCCGCCCACGACTACGCCGCCCCTGGCCTGGGCGGCGGCGGCCCCTACCCGGGCGACACCGCCGGGAAGCACTGGGACAAGTCCACCCTCGAAGAGAAGTACGCCGAGCGCACCGAATACAGCAACCGCACCGGCACCCCCGTGTGGGTCGGCGAGTTCGGCCCGATCTACACCGGCTCCGAGCCCCGCGACGCCGAGCTCCGCCAGCTGCTGGCCGACCAGCTGGAGATCTTCAAGCGCGACGACGCCGGCTGGTCGATCTGGATGTACAAGGACCTGGGCCGCCAGGGCCTGGTCATGGTGCGCCCCGACTCCCCGTACCTGAAGCGCTTCGGTGACTTCGTCGCCAAGAAGGTGCGCCTGGGCGCCGACCAGTGGGGGAGCGACGGCAAGGGAGTCGCCGAGGTCACCGGCCCCTACTACAAGATGATCGCCGAGGAGTTCCCCGGCTTCGACCCCTACCCCTGGGGCCAGTACGACTGGGTCCGCACCCTGCTGCTCAACCTGACGGTGGCCCAGCCGCTGGCGTATGAGTACGCCGAACTCTTCCGCGGCCTGTCGGACGACGAGCTGATCGAGCTGGCCGACTCGTTCGCCCTGGTCAACTGCGACGTGCGCACCACCCTGCGCGACCAGCTGATCGAGGGCTGACAGCTTCAGGGCCGAGACGGGGAAACGTCTCGGCCCTGAAAACCACTACCTGATCTCGTACGCCCGGATGACCGTCTCGGTGAACGCGTTGTCGTCCACGTCGGCGGCCTTCACCCGCAGCGAGGCGAACCGCGCGCTGTGGGGGTGCCGGACCTCCGCGCTCCAGGTGCCGCGGCCCGTCTCGCGCACCTTCGCGTCCTGCCAGGTGCGTCCGTCGTCGTAGGAGACCTCCAGGCTCGGCGTCCGCACCTTGAGGTCAGGCGAGCCCTGCTGGCGCTCGACCCGCAACGGGATGGTGAACTTGCCCTCGGGGGCGCGGTTGCGGTCGTCCAGGTCCGGGCCGATCCTGACCGCCAGCAGCGGCAGGACCGAGCGTTCGCCCTGCTCGGGGGTCTTGGAGCGGAACGTCCACTCGGCGCTGACCTTGGTGGATAGCTTCGTCATCGCCGCCGGGCGGTCCGCGCTCAGCGTGAACCGGTAGCGGCTCTCCTTCTTCTCCGCGGGGACCTCGATGTTGCCCGGCAGGTAGTCGCCGGTCGTGAAGATCTCCTTGCCGTCGCGGAGGAGGGTGGCGCGCGGGTGCTCGTACTCGCCGTAGGAATAATGTCCCGGTACGGAGTCCTCGAACAGCGCGGTCGCGAACTGGAGCAGGTTCTCCTCACGCCACGAGTAGTCGCCGCCGGGGTTCAGCGACGCGCCGAAGACGCCGGAGTTCCAGCGTTCCGAGGTGCGCTGCCCGGCTCGGTAGGTGGTCTTCTCGCCGAAGAAGAACTGGTTGACGTCGTCGAAGCCCTCCAACGCCTTGTACTGGATGAACGAGGGGTACCAGGCGGTGTCACCGGGCGTGTAGTACTCGGTCCGGCGGAACGGCAGCGGGAAGTTCGCCACCCTTCCGTAGGGCATCCAGGCCAGTTCCGTCCCGTACAGGACGGGCAGGGCGAACCGCTCGCCGAACTTGGCGGCCTGCTGGGTGGCGTACGTCGAGGTGACCTCGGCGAGATCGCCGTTGGCCGGGCGGTAGCCGGGGTCGGCGGGGATGCCGGGTTCGGCCTTCATCAGGTGGTAGAAGTACGGGCTGGCGTCGTATCCGTCGCCGTTCGGCCTGGCCCACTGCGTCCACCGGTAGTAGGCGAACTTCTTGCTGACCATCCGGCCCGACGGGATGGCCTTGACGCCCTCGACGCGGGCACCGTCGCGGGCCAGGTCGAGGTCCACGCCCAGAGGCTGCTGGCCGTCCATGATCTGGAGCAGGCCGACCAGGCCGAAGGCGAGGCGGGCGGACTTCTCGGACGGCCGCACGTCGACCGGCCGGGCGGCGCGCGCGTCGGCGGTGAAGGTGCGGTCGGCGGTCAGCGTGAACTCCGGGTCGGTCGCCAGGACCACGGTGCCGTCGTGGTCGAGCAGCAGGCTGACGACCGTGTAGCGGCGGTCCTTCTCGAGCTTGAGATCCAGGGTTCCGGTGGAGACGTCGTAGTTGGTCTGGGCCCCGGCGTCAAGGTCGATGACCCCGGCGAACGCGGCCGAGGCGGGCTTGCCGTCCGAGCCGGTGAAGGTCAGCTTGAGGGCGCGCTTCTCGGGTGAGATCCGCATGCCGATCCCGGTCCGCACCGAGACGCCGCCGCCGGTGGCGATGACCGTACCGCTGAAGTCGCCGATCGCGGACGCCCGCGCGCCCACCTCGACCTGCGCGGAACCGCGCGCCGGCACCTCGACGCTCGTGGCGCCGAGCGTGAACTGCGGCGCCGTCACCCGCAGGTCCAATTTCACCGGGGCGTTGCCGTCGTTGCGGTAGGTCAGCGTCCGGTTGGCGGGTTCGGCGGGTAACTGGAGGTCGCCCATGCTCAGCGCGGCGGGCTCGGAGGTGACCTGCTGGGTGACCGCGCGGGCGACGTCCAGGCGACCGGAACCCTGGGCGTAGGCGCCCAGTTCCTCGCCGGCCGCCGTCGAGGCCATCAGCGCCGCCTTGAGCCGGTCGGCCTTCCACTCGGGGTGTACGCCGGCCAGGATCGCCGCCGCTCCCGTCACATGCGGGGTCGCCATCGACGTGCCGCTCATCGAGACGTAGGAGTCGGTCCCGGCCATCGCCGCGACGATGCCGAGCCCGGGGGCGATCAGGTCGGGCTTGACCGCGCCGTCGTCGAGGCGCGGCCCGGTGCTGCTGAACTGCGCGAGGGCGTCGTCACCGCGGCCCGACGCGCCGACCGACAGCGCCCGGTCGGCGGTGCTCGGCGAGCTGACCGTCTGGGGGCCGGAGTTGCCCGAGGCGACGACGAACAGCGTGCCGTACTGCTCCGACAGGGTGTCGACCGCCTGTTCCAGCGGGTCGAGGCCGGGCGCGTCGGGGCTGCCGAGGCTCAGGTTGACGACCTTGGCGCCGTTCTCCGCCGCCCAGGTCATCGCCTCGATGATGCCCGAGTCCGGGCAGTCGCCGCTCTGCGTGCAGACCTTGCCGATCATCAGTTTCGCGCCCGGCGCGACGCCCTTGTGCGTGCCGCCCGAGGCGGCGCCCGAGCCCGCGACGGTGGAGGCGACGTGGGTGCCGTGCCCGTTCAGGTCGCGGACGTCGGGTTCGTCGGTGAAGTTCTTCGAGGTGGTGACCAGCCCCTTGAGATCGGGGTGGTCGGGGTCGTATCCGCTGTCGAGCACGGCCACCGGGACGTCCGCGCCGGTGTGCCCGGCCGCCCACGCCTGGGGCGCGCCGATGTGCGGGACGCTGACGTCCAGCGACAGCTTCGCCTTGCCGTCGAGCCAGATCTTCTCCGGTACGGCCGCCGCCCTGGCCTGGCCGGTCAGCGACTTCCAGAGGGCGCCAGCCGAGTCGCGCGACTCGGTCCGGGCCACCCCGTTGATCGCGGGCAGCGGCCGGCCGCCGGCGACGCGCAGCGCGGTCCCGCCGGGCGGATAGGTCACGATCAGCGGAAGCGCGTCGTCGTAGCCGAGCGCGGCGAGCTGGGTGACGTCGAACAGGCGGGGATCGAGCCGGCCTTCGGCCAGCAGGGGCAGCGCGTCGGCCGGGACGACGCTGAGCCCGTCCTGGCTCCGGCGGCGCAGGAAGTCGATCTTCTCGCGGCCGGGGGCGGGCTGGACGTCCAGCTGGGTCTGATCATTGGGGAGTGAGCGGAGGGTGACCGTGTCCCCGGTGATGAGTGTGATCGACGAGGGCTCGGGGCTTGCCTGAGCGGGTGCGGGGATCACTACCAGCGCTGATATCAGAGCGCCGGCAAGGAGGGTTCGCTGTAGCACGACACGATTTCTAACTGTCTGTTAACTATGATGCCAAGGGTGCCGGTGTGTCCTATTGCGGCAGCCGCCCGAAATGGCCAATATGTGGCGACATGTTGCAAGTGCTCGGGATCAGCCCGTTCGACGAACGGATCTATCGTGCGGTGCTCGCCTCGCCCGGCATCTCGGCGCAGGAGATCGTCATGCGGAGCGGCGAGAGCGGCGGCCGCGTCCAGTCGTCGCTGAGCAGGCTCAGCACCCGAGGCCTGATCAACCGCCGGCGGGGGAGCTGGACGGCGACCAACCCGGGCACCGCGATCCGCTCCCTGGTCCGGGGCCTCCAGACCGAACTCGACCGGGTCAACGACACCGCCGACGAGCTGGAGGCGACCTTCCGCAGCGTCGGCCAGGAGCCCGACGAGATCGGCCAGTTCGAGATCATGGCCGGGCCCGAGATGCTCGCCCGGTGGTATCAGCAGGTGCAGCAGGAGGCCAGGGAGGAGGTCCTCACCTTCGACCGCCCGCCCTACCTGCTCGACTACCGCAACCCGATGGAGCGCGCCCGCCTGCGCGACGGCGTCCGCTACCGGACCATCTACGCGCCCGAGGCCTTCCAGCACGAGGGCGCGCTCGACGAGCTGGACACCATGCTGAAAGAGGGCGAGGAGGCCCGGGTGCTGCCCGGCCTGCCGTTCAAGATGGTCCTGGTCGACCAGCGGGTCGCGATCATGCCGCTGCACCTGTTCCTGCCGGTCAGCCGCAGTGTGCTGATCCGGGGGTCGACCATGGTGGTGGCCCTGGTGGAACTGTTCGAGCGCATGTGGCGTGAGGGGGTGCCGATGTATCCGCACCCGTCGTCCGCCCCCGAGAAGGAGGCGGCGCCCGCCGAACTCGACGTGGAGGACCGGCGGCTGCTGGCGCTGCTGGCGGCCGGGCTGAAGGACGACGCCATCGCCCGCCAGTTCGGCACCAGCCCGCGCAGCCTCCGCCGCCGCCTGCGCCACCTCTTCGACGAACTGAACGCCGAGACCCGGTTCCAGGCCGGGGCGCAGGCGAGCCGTCGCGGCCTCGTCTGATCAGAGGTATTTGACCGTCCACTCCTCGAAGGTGGTCAGGGGGATGCCGAACGCCCGCGCGTACTCCGGCCGCGCGGGCTGCCCGACGGCGCCGGTACGTTCGTGCGACACCCCCGCCCACACCGGCATCCCCTTGGCGACGGCCTCCTCTTCAGTCAGGTCGGGTGCGGTCAGCTCGGTCCTGAGCGCCGTGGACAGGGCCGCGGCGATCTCGGTCATCGACCGGTGGTCGCTCGCGAGCTCCAGCTCGATCCCGTGGAAACGCCCGGGGTCGGCGATCGCCGCAGCGGCGGCCCGGCCGATGTCGTCGACCGCGACGAGGGAGAGCCTGGTCTCCGGCTTCAGCACCGTGACCAGGCCGCCCTCGACCCCGCGAGGGAACAGGTAGGCCAGTTCTGGCAGGAAGTTCTCCATGAAGAAGCCCGGCTTGATCAGCGTCCAGTAGGTGAACCCGGCCTCCCGGACACGGTCCTGGATGGCGCCCTTGGTGGCGTAGTAGGGGTCGAGCCCGGCCCACCGCTCGGTGACGACCCGCTGCCCGGCGCCGGAGACCGAGGTGTGCACGAACTGCGGCACCCCGACGGCCCGCGCGGCCTCGATCAGGTTGACCGCCTGGGCCAGCTCCCCGTCGAAGTCGATGGAGTTGCCCGCCAGCCCCTCCGCCATCGGCGGCATCTGCACCGAGAAGACGGCCCGGGCCCCTCGCGCGGCCTCGACCAGCGAATCGCGGTCGGTGAGATCACCGGTCACCAGCTCGGCGCCGAGCGCCTCGACGGCCTTGGCCCGCTCCGTCGAGGGATCGCGGACCAGCGCCCGCACGGGCACCCCCGCCGCGAGCAGGGCGCGGGCGGTCGCACCCCCCTGCCGGCCGGTGGCACCGGTGACCAGGACAGAAGACATGAGAGCTCCCCAGAGTTTTAAACGGCGGACCCCGCCGTTTCTGATTCGGTACGATACGGAGACCCCCGCCGTTTAGCAACCTCGAGGTGAAGCCCATGCGCGCCGACGCCCAGCGCAACTACGCGCGCCTGCTCGCCGTGGCCGGCGAGGAGATCGCCCTCAACGGCGCCGACGCGTCGCTGGAACAGATCGCCCGCATCGCGGGCGTGGGGTCGGGGACGGTACGCCGCCACTTCCCCACCCGCCACGCCCTGCTGGCCGCGGTCTTCCGCGAACGCGTCGACTCCCTGTGCGCCCACGCAGGCGACCGCATAGGTCGCGCCGACACCCGGGCCGCGCTGCTCGAGTGGCTGAGCGCTGTCACCACGTCCGCCGCGACCATCGGCGGCCTGGCCGTGGCCCTGAACCGCGCCTGCGCGACGGACCCCGGCGCGGCCCACGAGCACTGCGCCACCGCCCGGCTCACCGAAGCGGGCGAACCCCTGGTCGCCCAGGCCGCCACCGCCCTCGCCCCCGGCATCACCATCACCGACCTGCTCGCCGTGGTCACCGGCCTGGCCCTGGCCACCGAGCACCACACCGACCCCGCCACCGAGGCCGACCGCCTCCTGGGCCTGACCTTCGCCGGAATCAGCCCGGCCCGGTGACACCGCGGCACCGTGAACTGCCCAGCGACTTCCCGTGCGGGCCTGGGCATGGCGGTGGGGGGCAGACACCGGACACCTGAGGTGCGATCGCGCCGACCCGGAGTTCGCCGAACTGCGGACGCGACATGACGTCGATCGGGTCCAGGAGGTACGGCATCCCGAGGTCGGTGACCTGTTCTCCGACCTGACGACCCTGACCACTGGTACTTGGAGCTCTAGAACCCGCGATGAGCTTTCAGCCGTCGGCGGCCTGGACGATCTTGATTGGTCGGGTGGCCAGAGGGAGATCGGGTGGCCGGCCAGGCGGAGCCGTAACGGAAGAAATGCAGTCGGGTTCTGCCGTCGGCTGGGGTGGCGTGGTGCGGCAGACCTGGTAGTCGACGGCGAAGGTCCCGATCAGGTGGGCCGCGCGGGTGCGCCAGGTGAGACGGGTGAAGGAAGGGGCGTCGGTCCAGGGCGCGTCATCGGGCAGCCGGGTTCGCCGGGTGCGGTAGCGGCGATACGGTCGGCGACCGCTGAGCCGGTGGATCAGCTCGTGCCACAGGGCGCAATCCGGTGATCATGCCACCTGGTCGGCGCACGCCGCGAGTTCGGCGAGTGGCTCCCGTTCGGGCTGGTCTGGCGACGGCGGGGGTTGTTGGAGCCGAGGCTGGCGTGAAGGTGGTCCGGCTGCGGAGGGGAGCGCCGGACCACCGGCCTGGTGAGGTCCGGCTTAGAGCTCCTGACAAAAGAGCTTCGCTGTACTCGGCGCCGGCACGGCGAGGTGTGTCATCTGGATGGATGGCGCAGGACGACGGAGCCTTGCCAGGCGCTGGGGTCATTCTGTTAGGCCTTCTTAGTAGATGCCTTCCTCGGTGTTGGACTCGGCGCTGATGGTCGCGCCGTCGCCGTCGATGAACTTCGCGACGATGTAGACCTCGTCGCCGTTGTTGCCCCAACCGCTGTCCTCGTTGAGGAACGATCCCTGGGGGACCTCCCAGCCGTAGTCCAGGTGGATGCCGTCCGGGCCCGCGGTCAGGCCGAAGTCGTCCTTGTACCAGGTGACCGGACCATAGATCACAGAGTCGGTACCGGGGTCGCTGCCGTAGAAGCGGACCTGGATCCTGGCGCCGTGGATGAGATAGCCGTTCGCGTCGTACTCGTTCATGGGCACGTGCACGCTCAGGTTGATGGTCCGGGCGGCGGGCACGCCGGTGTTGAAGCCGATCTCCAGGTGGGCGGTGATCACGGTCGCCGCCTGGGCGGGCGCCGTGGCCAGGCCGATGATGCCGATGGTGGCCACCAGGACGGCGGCCAGCCGGTTGAGTATGCCTTTCATTGTCTGTCCTTCTCGGGTTCTGATCACCATGAAGTGATCAAGGGCAAATTGAATCGCGGCCGGTCGCGGCCGTCTCACAGGTAGGGCGTTCCATCCCGTTCCGCCGGGCGACACGCGTGGAACTGATCGCGGCCTTGATGACGGGGCTGGAAGGCGAGACCCGTCTATGGCCATACGCTCTTCCCCGGTTCTGGTCGGCCGGGACCGCGAGATGGCCGACCCGGGCACCGCGATGGCCGGGATGGCGACCTTGCAGGGAAGCGGCTCGACCGCAGAGAGGGCCGGCTCCTTCCCAGTACAGGAGGTTGGCTAGATGCTGAGCGGTGGCCGGCCACGACCCGCCCTTTTCAGCGTCGGTCGGCATGAGCGGGCAAGGTGAACCGCCGAGTCCGCGATCCGGTATCGGTTCCCAGGTTCGGCTCGTGGGTGGGGGCGGCGAGGAATATCCGAATGCCCCGCTCAGACGAGCGAAGCGAGAGCCGCCCGAGCGAAGCGAGGCCTTGCCGGGGAGCGCAGCGATCCCGGAGCGGTAGCGGCGTCGGGACGCGACAGCGGCCAGGGGAGCGCGAGGGGGCGAAAGCCCCTTCGCAGCGGGGGGCTCGGGGGGTCGTCCCCCGGACACACATCTACTGGAAGCTTCGGAGTGCAACCAGCAGCCGGTCGACGTGTTCGTCGGTGCTGCCGATGCCGATCGAGGCGCGCACCGCGCCGCCGATGTCGTCGCAGCCGCCCTCGCCCACGCCGAGCAGGTGGCGGACGAACGGGTGGGCGCAGAACTTGCCGTCCCGGACGCCGATGCCGTGGTCTTCGGAGAGGCGTTCCGCCACCTCGCGGGCGGTGTGGCCGTCGACGACGAAGGAGACGATCCCCACCCGGGGATGGTCGTGCGGCCACAGCGCCAGTTCGTGCACGCCGTCGATGGCGGCGATGCCGTCCCGCAGCCGGGCGAGCAGGCGCTCCTCCTCGTGGACGAGGTCGGTCCAGCCGGTGCGGGTCAGGTGTTCGCAGGCGGCGGCGAGCGCGATGGCGCCCAGCACGTTGGGGGTGCCCGCCTCGTGCCGGGCCTCCACGTCGCTCTGCCATTCGGCCTGGTCACCGACCGAGAGGACCGCGCCGCCGCCCTTCAAGTAGGGCTCCGCGTTCTCCAGCCAGTCGCGCCGGCCGACCAGGACGCCCGCGCCGAAGGGGGCGTACACCTTGTGGCCGGAGAAGGCGACGTAGTCGAGGTCGAGGGCGGCCGTGTTCAACGACCGGTGCGGCACCAGTTGGGCGGCGTCCACCGCGATCCTGGCGCCGTGCCGGTGGGCGATGTGCGCCAGTCCGGCGATCGGCCACAGCTCGCCGGTGACGTTGGAGGCCGCGGTGACCACCAGCAGCGCGGGTCCGTCGATCGCGGCCAGCGCCTCGTCGGCCGCGCGGAGCGCCTCGCCGGGCAGGGTGGGAGGCTGGAGTCGTACCGGCGAGGACCAGGGGAGCAGCGTGGCGTGGTGCTCGGTGTCGAAGACCACGACGGTGGTGCCCTCGGGCAGGCTGCGGGCCAGCAGGTTCATCGCGTCGGTGGTGTTGCGGGTGAAAATGAGCGCGTCGTCGGGCCGGGCCCCGACGAACGCCTTGATCGTGCGCCGCGACTGCTCGTAGCGCGCGGTGGTCAGCTGGGAGGCGTACCCCGCACCGCGGTGCACGCTGGAGTAGGCGGGCAGCGCCTCGGCGACGGCGACGCTGACCGCCTCGAGACAGGGGGCGCTGGCCGCGTAGTCGAGATTGGCGTAGGAGACCAGCGCGCCACCGCGCACCGGGACGTCAAGGGACAGCACGGCGGACACAACGCCTCCAGAGGGCCACGCGCTTGCCCGCCGCACCACGCGACGGACCAGGTCCTCACCCGGGGCACCCCGCCGCGGACGCGAGGGTTGCCGGCCAGCAAGCCGGGGCTGTGCGCTGGCACTCATGACCTACAGCCGGAACTATAACCCGATGATCCGGTCCGGGCGCAAGCGGTGTTCTGAGGTTGTGCGGTCAGCGCCCCAGCAGGTCGGCGACCCGCAGGAGGGCGGTCACCCGCGTTTCGATGTGGTCGCCGTCCTTGATTCGGCCGGGCTCCCAGGCCAGGAGGTCATGGTCGGCCAGGCTCCATTCGGGTATCCGGTCGGCGAGGTGCGCGGCGATCAACGCCGGGCCGAGGAGAGCGCGGGAGAGTTCCGGGTCCTGGGTGACCACTCGAAATCTGCGGTCGAAATCGACGTGTCCGGTCGCGGCGGCATTGTCGCCGAACATTCGCCGACCAAGGCGTGAAAACGCGCCTCGCGACACGACGGCGATGGGCGGATATCGCCGGTCGAATCGCACTGCGGTGACGACGTAGTTGTACGCCGTTTCTTCTCCATCGGAGTCTCTTGCCGAGTACGCGTAATCGGCCACGGCGACGGGCCGGCCGTCGACCGTGCCCGATAGCAGCAGGGAGACGCCATGGCCGTATCCGCCGGGTAAACGTGCTGCCCAGCCGCTCGGAGGCGGCCGCTTCTCGACCGTCCAACCGTGGTCGGCGGCCCATTCCCGGATCTGCTTCGTGCGCTTCCGCTCGCTCAGTCCGGAAATGACGATCAACGCGCCCACAGTGGCCCCGAAAATGGCGAAGATTTCCACGTGTTCAGGCCTTCGGGTATTTACTCGCTGATTCCTGCGTCCAGCCTACGTTCGGGCCGCCTGATTCGATTCGGGTGGCGGGGGAGTGGGAACGCGAATGTGGCCTGGGCGTGATCCGGGAGGTGGCCCGCGTCGATCGGGAGGCCGTCGACGGTCTGCTCGACGACGGCATCATGGACCGTCCGTGGATCACATCAGCCTGGCCGTCCGCGCGGCCGGACCCTGGGCCCGGTCGGACAATCGGAATGCGGCAAGCCCAGCATGGCGCGGGTCGTCCCCGGAGCGGGCCTTCGGCGTCGCAATTAAAGGCTGTTGTGGACGTGGTGCGCAGGCAGATTGATGCAAGTGCCAGTCCCTCGAATCACTTCCGCCGCTGGATTCCGTCTAGGTCAAGCCGACCGTGGTGTCCCGGGACAGGGGAGAGAACTAGGGAATGTGGCCTGGGCGATCCGGTGAGGACAGTAGGCCTGGCCATATTGGCCCAAAGTGCTTCGGCCGCCGCCCTCACCACATCCCGGGACTTCTCCGATACGAAATCTCGCTAGAAATCTACTTTGTAAAGGCGCCGGGTTACTGAAAAGAAATCTCGAAAAATCCAACAAGCCCGCAACAATCTAGGGACCCAGCGTTCGAGTTCTACCGACTCCCGCGCCCCATCGCTTGTCCCGGCCCTCTTGTACGTCGGTAACGACCGCACCTCATGAGGGTCCTTGCCCTATGGCCGGTGGTCGACAGGACTTGGTCGACCTGCACCGGGTCGACACCGAGATGGGCCGACAGGACCGGGTCGCCGCCGGGCTGGGCCTCCACCGAACTAGGCCCGCCACCGAGCTGGGCCGCGACAGCGGTGTCGGCGTTCTCGGCCATGTCGAGCGCCACCGATCTGGCGGTCGTGCTCAGGTGCCGTCGTGGGGGAAGAACTCGGCTCCCGTGACGTATTCCATCGCCTTGACGAAGGCCGGGTCGCCGAAGCGTTGCTGCATCTGTTCGGCGGTCACGTCCTCGATGCGGGTCTGGATCCACCAGAGGTTGCCCAGGGGGTCACGCACGCGTCCGACGCGGTCGCCGAACAGCAGGTGGGTGACGTCGGTGACGGAGGTGCCGCCGGCCGCGACCGCCTGCCGATGGACGGCGTCGGCGTCCGGTACGTAGAGCCGCAGGAAGCCGGGGGTCGGGGGCCAGTCGGGCTTGGCGTCGAACATCATGACCATCGAGTCGCCGATGCGGACCTCCGCGTGGCCGATGACGCCGTCGTCGCCGACGAGGCGGACGATCTCCTCGGCGTCGAACGCCTCCTTCACATACTCCATGAGCTTGGCGGTGTCGGTGGAGATGATCCACGGCGTCACGGTCGAGTAGCCGTCGGGAACTGCTTTGACGGTCATCTGGCTGCCTCCTGGCGTCGGGTGGGAACGTGATCGACGCTAACGGGAGTACAGGTCAGAAACCGGCCTGAATAGACGGCTGCCTCCGACCGTCACCTGCACGCAGGAAGAGCGCGCCCATGGCGTGGATGTAGGCGCGGAACTCGTCAGGCTGGACGACGTCGAACTCGGCGTCCACCGCCGCCAGGATCATGATCGGCCAGTCGAAGGCGTCGACGCTCATGTGCAGTCGGCAGGCGTGCTCGTCGACGGGCTCGACCCTTCCTCCGGTGACGGCGACGACCTGTTCGACGTCACCAGGCGGGGCGTGGATGTGGACCACGATGTCGTAGCGGGTGGGGCGGGCGTCGATCCGGTCCTGGACGAACGCGGCGGCGTCGGCCGCGGGCAGTTCTCGTTGGCGGAACCGGGCTCCGGTGGTGGCCGGGCCGGTGAGGCGGTCGAGGCGGAAGACGCGCCAGTCGGCGCGTTCGAGGTCCCAGGCGACCAGGTACCAGCGACGCTTGAGCGAGACCAGCCGGTGCGGCTCCACCAGCCGGGTGGTCGGCTCACCCGCCGGGGTGGCGTAGGTGAAGGTGAGCCGTTCGTCGTCGCGGCAGGCCTGGCTGATCACGGTGAGGGTGGCCGCGCCGACCCGGGGGCCGTTCGCCGCCGGGGCGACGGTGTAGGTCTGCAGGGCGTCGACGCGGCGGCGCAGGCGGGGCGGCATGACCTGGACGACCTTGGCCAGGGCGCGCAGCGAGGTCTCCTCGATGCCCTCGACGGTGCCGCCGGCGCCCGTGCGCAGGCCGACCGCGATGGCGACGGCCTCGTCGTCGTCGAGCAGGAGAGGGGGCATGGCCGTACCGGATTGGAGCTGGTAGCCGCCGGCGACGCCGCGGCTGGCGTCGACGGGGTAGCCCAGTTCGCGCAGGCGCTCGATGTCGCGGCGCAGGGTGCGTTCGCTCACCTCCAGCCGCTCGGCGAGCTCCCCTCCGGGCCAGTAGCGGTGACTCTGGAGCAGGGACAGCAGCCGCAACATGCGCGCGCTCGTGTTCGCCATGAATCCAGCATCCTCAGCATTCCGGCCAGATGATGACCTGAATGAATCCCGGCTTCGCCTCCGCTGCCGACCCGACGGAGGATCGGGGCGTCCGGGGTCGTTGGCTGTCACGTGGGCGGATGCCGACCAGCGGTCAGCGATCACACTGTCGCGCGAAAAGGCTGGATCTGCGGCGAGCGCGGAGAAGGCTCGGTCTGCGGCGAGTCCAGCCCTTGCTCCACAGTTCGCGACGCGCTCACGAGATTTGCGGCGAGCCTGACCCTTGCTCCACGCCGCGCAACGCGCTCACGAGATCTGCGGGGATCTGACTCTGGGCAGATCCCCGATGGTGCACGCGATTCCCTGTCTCGAAACCGGTCCTTCAGACCCCAGCGCACCTCTCCGATGGTGAACGCCAAAAGGGTCAGTGGCCGGGCGGTTGCTCGGCGAGCATGGTGTCCAGGGTGGTGGGCGGGCGGCCGATCAAGCTGGCCAAGGTCGGGTCGACGGTAGAGAATTCACCGG
The DNA here is from genome assembly GCF_001570545.1 of Herbidospora mongoliensis. Lineage (GTDB taxonomy): Bacteria > Actinomycetota > Actinomycetes > Streptosporangiales > Streptosporangiaceae > Herbidospora > Herbidospora mongoliensis. The sequence continues at coordinate 137,471 of NZ_BBXD01000014.1, forward strand.
CGCGGGCGGCGGCGAAGATGCCGAGCAGGTGGTCCGCTGCCTCGGCGGGGACGCCGCGGTCGGTGAGTTGCCGCCGGAACCGGTCGTCGGTGGCGGTGGTTCTGGTGATGGTGCGGCCGGTGACCTGGGTGGCGATCTTGGCGATGTCGTCGAAGGTGAGCGCTTCGGCTGCGGTGAGTGGCGGGGTGGGTCCGTCGAAGCGGCCTTCGTCGGCCAGGACGGCGGCGGCCGCGTCGGCGAGGTCGGCGTGGGCGGTCCAGCTCACCGGACCGTCGGCGGGGAGCGCGACCTCTCCTCCGCCGGCCAGTGCCGGGCCGAGGAACTGCACCGCGCTGGCCGCGTGGAAGCCGTTGCGCAGGGAGGTGAACGGCACGCCGCAGGCGCGCAGCGCGTCTTCGGTGGCGGCGTGGTCGCGGCAGGCCTGGAAGTGGGAGGACGGATCGGCGCCCATGTGGCTGGTGTAGAGGACGCGCCGGGCGCCGGCCGCGACGGCCGCGCCGATGGCGGTCCGGTGCTGCTGTACGGCTTGTTCGCCCAGCTTGTCGACGGAGACGATGAGGACCTGGGTGGCACCCTCGAAGGCATCGGCGAGCCCGGCGGCGTCGGTGAAGCTGCCCTGCCGCACCCGTACTCCCCGGTCGGCGAACCCCTGCGCTTTCCTCGGGTCACGGACGCTGACGCCGACCTGATCCGCAGGCACGCGGGTCAGCAGCCTCTCGACGATCTGGCGTCCGAGCTGCCCGGTGGCTCCGGTCACGATGATCATGGTTGCTCCACAAGTTAGTACCACTGGAAACATAGCCACGTTATCACTGGAAATTATCAGTGGAACCCAGAATGGGATAACGTTGATTCATGTCACCTCGCAAGGGCGCCGAACCCGGCACCGAGGCCACCGGCCAGGAGCAGACCCGCCGGCGGGTCATTGAGGCCGCGATCGAGTTGCTGACACGCGAGGGCCGCGACGCGGTCACCACCCGTGCGGTCGCCCTCGCGGCGGGGCTTCAGGCGCCGGCCATCTACCGGCTGTTCGGTGACAAGGACGGGCTGCTCGACGCGGTGGCCGAGCACGGCTTCGCCACGTTCCTGGCGGGCAAGAAGATCGACCCCGACCCCGAAGACCCCATTGAGGACCTGAAGGCGGGCTGGGATCTGGCGGTCGAGTTCGGCCTGGCCAATCCCGCTCTGTACGTGCTGATGTACGCCGAGCCCACTAGAACCGCCTCGCCCGCTTTCACAGCGGGCATGGAGATCCTGATGGGCCGCATCCGCCGTCTGGCCGCCGCCGGCTGGCTCCGCGTCAACGAGGACCTCGCCGCCGCGATCATCCACGCCACCGCGCGCGGCGCGGTCCTCACCTGGCTGTCCCTACCTGAAGAGCGGCGCGACCCGGCCCTGCTGACCACCCTTCGCGAAGCCATGCTCACCGCCGTCACCAACCACCGCCCGGCCACTCAGGAGGCAGGGCCGGCCGGCGCCGCCCGCGCCCTGCGCGCCGCCCTGCCCGAACAGACCACCCTCAGCGACGGCGAACAGCGCCTCCTGGAGGAATGGCTGGAGCGCCTCACCACCGAACGATGAGACGCCCTTCCAGACACACTCGGCGGCCGGATGAACGGGCGTGAGTTCGGCCGACGCCCTGTCCTTCGTTGAGGTTGAAGCTCGGCCTGTCGTTTTTTCGTGCGGGTTCGGTGCAGCGGGTTGTCTGGGGACGCGGGCCGGACGACGATGACCTGGTGCTCTGGATACGACGTCAGCTGAGGGGTGTCCTCGACCGGATCTACGTCAGAAGGCTGGCCGGACGGCTCCCGCTCGACCTGATGCCGCGCCATATCGGCATCATGGTCGACGGCAACCGCCGCTGGGCGAGGTCGGTCGGTTTCCCCGATCCCGCCGACGGTCACCGCGCGGGCGGTGCGAAGATCCCGACGTTCCTCCGCTGGTGTGACGCCTACGGCATCGAGCAGGTGACGATCTACCTGCTCTCCGACGACAACCTGAACCGCGCCGAACCCGAGCTCACCGCCCTGCTGGGCATCATCGAGGACGTGATCGGGGAGCTGGCCGCGCCGGGCAACCCGTGGCAGATCACCCCCATCGGCACCCTCGACCTGTTGCCCGACGCCACCGCGCTCGGCATCAAGGAGGCCGCCGATCGCACCGTCGGCCGCACCGGTGGCGCGAGGGTGAACGTCGCGATCGGGTACGGCGGTCAGCGGGAGATCGCCGACGCCGTCCGGTCGGCGATCGGGGAGCAGCGGGCGCTGGGTGTGCCGCTGGACGAGATCCTGGAGAGCTTCGACGCCGAGCTGATCTCCCGGCACGTGTACACGGCGACCCAGGCGCCGCTCGACATGATCGTCAGGACCAGCGGCGAACAGCGCCTCTCGGGCTTCATGCTGTGGCAGTCGGCCTACGCCGAGATGCACTTCTGCGAGTGCTACTGGCCGGACTTCCGCGAGATCGACTTCCTGCGGGCCCTGCGCGCGTACGCGGGCCGCAACCGCCGCTTCGGGCGCTGATACGGGGGTCAGCCGTTGAGGAGCCGGCGGCCGAGCGGAGTGAGGTCGTGCAGGATGGCGGGCCTCGGCGGGTGCTGGTGATGAGTCCTGCTTGGCGGAGGGTCTTGGTGTGGCGGCTCATCGACGCCAGCGAGGTGTGCAGGCGGGGGGCGAGCTGGGTGGTGGAGGCGCTGTGCCGTAGGGCGGCCAGGACGTTGGCGCGGGTGGTGCCCATGAGGTCGGCCAGCGATTCTCCCGGGTCGGTGCGGGTGGCCGTCCCCCAGTGGTGCTCGGGTGCGATCGGGTAGACCAGGACGGGTGGCAGGTCCGGGTCGGCGAGGGAGACGGGCGTCCCGCTGCAGAAGAAGGACGGCACGAACCGCAGGCCACGGCCCCGCAGGTGGAGGTCCCGCTCGACCGGGTAGCGCACTTCGAGCACGGGCCGTCGCCAGCGCATCATCGGCTCGAAGCCGCGGAACAGCGCCTCGACGCCGCCGGTGAGCAGGGCGCCGACCCGCGCGGCGACGTCGGCCTCGACGCCCGGGAGGATCAGGTCGTCGTGGGAGCCCACTGCGGCGTGGTGGTAGTCACGCAACGCGCTCGTCAGGCAGGTGCGCGAGGTGCCGAACCGTGACTCGGCCCCGGCGCCCGGGTGGAGCCGCTCCGGTTCGTGCCGGAGTATCGCGTCCAGGCCGGCGTCGAGTCCGTCCGCCGATTCGGCGGGGGTGAGGAAGTCGGGGACGTGGGGGCCGCGTGGGGCGATGCCGGCGAGGAGGGCGGCGGCGGGCCGCATCCTGGCGAGCAGGTCGGGGCGGGCGCGCAGGCGGGCCGTCCACGGCTGGAGGTGGGCGGGCCGGTCGGGGTCGGCGAGCCGGAAGTGGCTGAGCAGGACTTCCCACAGCGGGTCGGCGGTGGTGGCCAGGCGGGTTCGCGCGAGGTCTTCGGCGGTGAAGTGGATGCGCAGCTCGGTCACGGCGGGAGCATCGCGAGCGTGGCTTGACACGGCCTTGCCGCCCGGTTCACCTGGGGCTATACCTCGTCTATACCGTCGGTTCCGATGCTCGTGATCATGCTTGACGGGCGTTGGGAATTCCGGCTGCTGGGTCCGGTCGAGGTGTGGGACGGCGAGGGCAGGATCGCGCTGGGGCGTCGTGCGCAGCGCTGCCTGCTGGGCCTGCTGCTGCTGGAGGCGGGGCGGGTGGTCCCGGTCAGCCGGTTGCTGGAGCTGCTGTGGGACGACGAACCGCCCGACCACGCGCGGGGCATCCTGCACAGCCACGTCGCCCGCCTGCGCGGGACCCTCGATCCCGACCGGACGGGTTCGCGCGGGTTCCGGCTGGTGCGCCGGGGTGACGGCTATCTGGCCGAGACCGATGAGGGAAGTGTGGACGTGCACGTGTTCCGGGACCTGGTCGGGCGGGCCCGCCGGTCGGCCGGGCCGGGTGGCCGGTCGCGGCTGCTGCGGGAGGCGCTGGCGCACTGGCGGGGGCCGTTGCTCGCCGACGCCGCCACGGATCGGCTGCGCGACCGGCTGGGGGTGGGTCTGGAGGAGCTGCGGTTGTCGGCGATCGAGTCGTGTGTCGAGGCCGAGCTGGAGTGCGGCCGGCATCGGGAGCTGCTCCCTGAGCTGGCGGACCTGGTGCGGCAGCATCCTCTGCGGGAACGGCTGATCAGGGCGTCCATGCTCGCCCTCTACCGCGACGGCCGCAGGCCCGACGCGCTGGCGGTGTATCGCCGGGCCCGCGCCGACTTCGCCAGGGAGCTGGGTCTCGCGCCGTCCGGGGAGCTCCACGATCTGCACGACCGGATGGTCCAGGCGCCCGACCTGTTCCGGCCGAGGGTGCGGTGGTCGCCCGACTCCTCGCACTGGGTTCCGGTCGGCCTCAGCGGGTCATAGCCGGGTGGCGGTGCGGACCAGGTCGGCGAGGGCGCGTGAGCGGCTGTGGGCGGGCCAGGCGATGTGGGTGACGACGGGCGGCGCGTCGGTCAGCGGGACGGCGGCGTGGTCGGCCCACATCCAGGAGCGGGCCGAGTCGGGGACGACGGCGAGGGTGCGTCCGAGGGCGATGAGCTGGGCCAGCTGGGTCTGGTCGCGGACCTCGGGGCCGTTGCCGGGCGGGTAGACGCCACGGTTGGGCCAGCGGGCGAGAGGGAGGTCGGGGACGTCGCTGACGTCGGCCAGCGACAGGGCCGGGCGCGCGGCGAGGGGGTGTGCGGCGGGCAGGATGGCGACCTGTCCTTCGGCCATGAGTTCCTCGCTGTCGAACCCGGCGAGGGAGTTGAACGGGGTGTGCATGAGGGCCACGTCGGCGCGGCCGTCACGCAGCAGCCCTTCTTGTTCGCAGAAGCCGCACAGCAGCACCTCGATCTCGGCGGCGCCGGGCTCGGCCGCGTAGGCGTCGAGGAGTTTCTGCAGCAGTTCGTGGGCCCCGGCGGCCTTGACCCCCAGGACCAGGCGGTCGCGGGGGCTGTCGGCGGCACCGGCGCGGCGGGTGCGGCGGGCGGCCGCCACAGTGGCTTCGAGGGCGGCGCGGCCCTCGTACAGCAGGACCTGTCCGGCGCCGGTGAGGGAGACGCCGCGGCGGTTGCGGTCCAGGAGGGAGACGCCGAGGCGGCGTTCGAGCTGCTGGATCGCGCGGGACAGCGGCGGCTGGGCCATGCCGAGGCGTTCGGCGGCGCGGCCGAAGTGCAGCTCCTCGGCGACGGCGACGAAGTAGCGCAGTTCACGCGTTTCCAGGGTGTCCACGCCTGTCACCATACCTGCCGGGTATCACAGGGCACCGCATCGGTGTTGGCCGCGCCACCCGTCCACGGGCGAGCATCGGCGACATGAGCGAAACGAAGACCGCGCTGGTCACCGGCGCCAACAAGGGAATCGGATATGAGATCGCGGCCGGGCTCGGCGCCCTCGGCTACCGCGTGGGCGTCGGGGCCCGCGACGCGGCGCGGCTGGAGACCGCCGTGGAGAAGTTGCGCGCCGCCGGGGTGGAGGCGTTCGGGGTGCCGCTGGACGTGACCGACGACCGGAGCGTCGCCGACGCCGCCGGAACGCTCGATCGGCTGGACATCCTGGTCAACAACGCCGGCATCTCCGGTCCGATGGGGCCGGGGTGGGAGCAGGACCCGACCGCGCTCGACCTCGACGTGGTCCGGACGGTCGTGGAGACCAACGTCATCGGGGTGATCCGGGTGACCAACGCGATGCTGCCGCTGCTGCGGAGGTCGGCGTCGCCGCGCATCGTCAACGTGTCCAGCAGCGTCGCCTCGCTGACCCGGCAGGCCGACCCGGCGATCGCGATCGGACCGATCATGGCGGCGTACTCCCCGTCCAAGTCGTTCCTCAACGCGGTCACCGTGCACTACGCGCGGCAGTTCGCCGGGACGGACATCCTGATCAACGCCGTGTGCCCTGGGCTGGTCGCGACCGACTTCACCGGCTTCCTGGGGCGCACCCCGCAGGAGGGCGCGGCGGTCGCGATCCGGTACGCGACGCTGCCCGACGGCGGGCCGACGGGCACGTTCGCCGAGGATGGGGGCGTCGTCCCCTGGTGAGAGACGACGCCCCCGTGCTCTACCAGCGGGTGTAGTTCACCTCGGAACTACGCGTTCTTGCCATCACGTGGTCAGTCTGGAGGACGTGCCCGTTCCCGCAGGTAGCGCTGTTCGGGGAGGCTCGTGGTCAGGCGGGCCGCGAGCAGGTAGTTCTCCCGGGCGGCGGCGTGGTCGCCGGCCAGGTCCTGCAGGTGGGCGCGGACGGCGTGCAGGCGGTGGTGGCGGGCGGTCCGGGGGTCGGTGTCCAGGCTCGCCAGCAGGTCGAGGCCGGCCCGCGGCCCCCGGGTCATCGCGACGGCGACGGCGTGGTTGAGGGTGACCATCGGGTTGGGGGAGAGGCGCCGGAGGACGACGTACAGGATGCGGATCTGTTCCCAGTCGGTGGGCGACTGGACGTGCAGGGCGGCGATGGCCGCCTGGAGCTGGTAGGGGCCCAGCGGTGAGCGGGACATGGCTTCGGTGACCAGGTCGGTGCCCTCGTCGATCAGCGACCGGTCCCACCGGTCGCGGTCCTGGTCTTCGAGGGGGATGAGGGCGCCGTCGGGGGCGGTGCGGGCGGCGCGGCGGGCGTCGGTGAGCAGCATCAGGGCCAGGAGGCCGGCGACCTCCCCGTCGCCGGGGCGGGCGCGGTGGACCGCGCGGGTCAGGCGGATGGCCTCGTCGGTGAGTTCGGCGCGGTGCAGGTCGGGGCCGCTGCTGGCGGTGTAGCCCTCGTTGAAGATCAGGTAGAGGACGTGCAGGACGGCGTCCAGACCGCCCCGTTCGAGGGTCGCGGCGGCTTTGATCTTCTGCTTGGCGCGGCTGATCCGGGGGGCCATGGTCGCCTCGGGGACCATGAACGCGCGGGCCACCTCGGCGGTGGTCAGGCCGCCGACGGCACGCAACGTCAGCGCCACCTGCGAGGCGGGGGTCAGGGCCGGGTGGCAGCACAGGAACAGCAACGCCAGCGTGTCGTCGTGGGCGGGGCTTTCCGCGCCGATCGGTTCGAGTTCGGCCGCGGTGATCTCTCTGCGGCGGCGGGCCTGCTCACTCCGTACGTGATCGACGAATCGGCGGGAGGCCACAGTGACCAGCCAGGCCTTCGGACTGTCCGGCAGACCCTCGACCGGCCACTGCGTCGCGGCGGCCAGCAGCGCCTCCTGGACGGCGTCCTCGCACTCCTCGAACCCGCCGTGGCGGCGCAGCAGCACGCCGAGGACCTGCGGCGCCAGTTCGCGCAGCAGGTCCTCGCCGGACGTGTCGTTCACATCTCCATCCCGGCCGAGTCCATCAGCGGGCGCACCTCGACGCCGCCGTCCCGGCCGCCCAGGATCAGCACCGCCAGTTCGAGGGCGCGCTCCCGGCCGTCGCAGTCGATCACGTAGTGGCCGGTGGGCTGGTCGGAGGCGGGGCTGTAGGGCCCCTCGGTCACCGTCGCCACGCCGTCCCGCATCCGGACGGCGGCGGTGATGGACGGGTCGGCGAACACCTGGCCGCAGACGAGTTCCCCGGCCAGGACCGCCTCCTCCACCGGCTCCGCGTAGAGGTTCAGCAGGAACTTCACTGCGTGAAGACCACCGGTCTGACCTCGACGCCCATGCCCTCGATGGCGGCGTCGGGGATGAGCGCGGCCAGCTCGAACGCGCGTTCGCGGGACTCCACGTCGACCATGTAGTAGCCGCCGAGATACTCCTTGGCCTCCAGGAAGGGGCCGTCGGTCACCGCAGGGACGCCGTCGCGCACCCTGACCACGGCGCTCTGCGACGTGTTGGCCAGCGCGGCGGTGCCGACCATCTCCCCGGATTTCGTGATCGTCTCCATGAACGGGCCGTGGCCGCTCATGACCTCATTGCGCTCCTCCTCGGTCAGCGCGTCCCAGATCTGCTCGTTGATGTGCATGATCAGCAGAAACTTCATGTCATCTCCTCTTGCCGGTCTTCTGGAGATGAGTCGGAGCCGGCGCCCCGACTTTGACATCCGTCCTCAGGAAGTATCGAGACGGGGGAAGGCGACCTCGCGCAGGATGAGCCGCAGCGCCGCCGCGACCGGGATCGCGAACAGCGCGCCGAGGATGCCCAGCAGCGCCGCGCCCAGGGTCACGGCGACGAGGGTGACCACGCCGGGCACCTCCACCGCCTTGCCCATGATGCGCGGGACCAGGACATAGTCCTCGAACAGCCGGTACACCACGAAGAAGACGGCGGTGGCCAGCGCGACCGGGAACGAGACCGACAGCGCCACCAGGAAGACCACCACCCCGCCCAGCGTCGACCCCACGACCGGGATCAGGTCCATGAACGCGACGAACAGCGACAGCAGCAGCGCGTACGGGACATTGAAGATCACCAGCCAGACGAAGGTGAGCACCCCCGCGACCACCGACGTGACCAGGTTGCCGAGGACGAACCTGCCCACCTTGCTCAGGATGTCCTCGCCGATGAGGATCGCGCGCGGGCGACGCGAGTTGGGCACGCAACGGTAGGCGGTGGCCTTGATCCGGGGCAGGTCGGCCAGGAAGTAGACCGTCAGCACCAGCACGATCACCGTCGAGAAGGCCGCCCCCGCGACCGCCTCGCCCGCCCCCAGCAGCCCGCCGACCAGCGAGACCTCGCTCTTGCCCGTGCCCAGCTCCTGGATGACGCGGCCCAGGTCGAACCGGCCGTTCAGCCGCCCGACGAGCGTGTTCTGGTCCGTGGCCTGCTGGAGATAGGCGGGCACCTCGTGGACGAACTGGCTCACCTGGGCCACGACCACCGGAATGGCCAGCGAGAGGAACCCCCCGACCAGCCCCAGCGTCGCCACGACGATGATCAGCACGCTCGCCCAGCGCGGCACCCCCCGCCGCACCAGCCAGTTCGTGGCCGGATCGAGCCCGATTGCCAGGAACAGCCCCAGCCCGATGAGGATCAGCACGTCCTTGGCGGCCCCGAGCAGCAGGATCACCCCGTAGGTGACGGCCACCCCCGCCGCGGCCATCATCCCGATGTGGAACGGCGACCGCCGGTCGAAGGGCCGCCCCTGCCGGCCGAACGGCTGCCCGTCCGTGGCGGTCGCGTTCGCCTTCTCGGCCGCCCGCTCGACGGGTCCCTCCGGAGGTCGTTCCGGCGGGGGAGCGGGCTTGTCATCAGATGTCATGGCCTCCCAGGCCATTCCCCCTGGTGGAGTGCGCCACCGAACTTTGTCGGAAAATGGCCTGGTCAGCGGGTGAGCAGTTCCCGCAGCCGCCGCACGATCTCGGCCGGGGCCTCCTCCGCCATGAAATGGCCCGCCGATGTGGTGTGGTGGCGGAGATCGCCGGCCCAGGCCTGCCAGAGCGCGGCGGCGTCATAGCCGAGCGCCGCGCCCCAGTCCTGCTGGACGACCGTCACCGGCATGGCCAGCCTGACCCCTTCCGCCCGCGAGGTGGTGTCGTGTTCGACGTCGACCCCGGCCGAGGCGCGGTAGTCGGCCACGATCGAGGGGATGGCCTCACGGGAGGCCGCCAGGTAGACCTCGCGGGGGATCGCCAGGGGATCGGTCGCCCACTGGTCCAGGAAGTGGGCGAAGAAGGTGTCCGGGTCGGCGGCGATCATCGTCTCCGGCAGGCCGGGCGGCTGGGCCATCAGGTAGAGGTGCCAGCCGACGGCGGCCCGGGTGCCGCGCAGGACATCCCACATGTCCAAGGTCGGCAGGACGTCGAGGCAGGCCAGGTGGGTGACGGTCCCGGGATGGTCGAGCCCGGCCCGGAACGCGACGAGGGCGCCCCGGTCGTGACCGGCCAGGGCGAACCGCTCATGGCCGAGGGCCGCGGCGAGCGCGACGATGTCGGCGGCCATCTCGCGCTTGGAGTAGGTTCCGGCTGGTTTGTCGCTGGCGCCGTATCCGCGCAGGTCAGGGCAGATGACCGTGTGGTCGGTGGCGAGATCGGCGGCCACGTGCCGCCACATGAGATGGGTCTGCGGGAACCCGTGCAGCAGGACGATCGCGGGACCGGAACCCCCGACGGCGGCGGACAGGGACACCCCGTCGGCGACGGGGACACGGTGGTAGGTGAAGTTCTCAATCACGCCGCCCAGGCTGCCGGGCGCCGATGAGCATCCGATCAGCAGCGTGGTGATCTTTCCTCTCCGTTACGGCTCCGCCTGGCCGGCCCCGCCCGCCGCCTCCGGCCCGCGCCGTGGCCTGCGCCGACCGGCCGCGCCCGGATCGCCCGGTCACGGCGAGGAGCGTTACGGTGGCTGGGTGTCCGTTTCGCTGGGGGTGCTCGGACCGGTGGAGGCGTGGGACGCCTCGGGGGCGGCGGTCCCGTTGAAGGGGCCCCGGCATCGGGAGGTCCTGGCGCGACTGGTCGCCGCGCGGGGCAGGGTCGTGCCGGTCGACGTGCTCACCGCCGACCTGTGGGAGGACCCTCCGGAGGGCGCGGTCGGCGCGATCCGCACCTTCGTCGGCGCGCTGCGCCGGGCACTGGAGCCCGACCGGCCGCCCCGGACACCGCCCCGGCTGATCGTCACCGTAGGGCCCGGTTACGCGCTGCGCACCGACGCCGTCGACGCCCGGCGCTTCGAGAAGGCCGCCGAAGCCGACGAGCCGCCGCTCAAGCTGCTGACCTCTCTGGACGCCGCGCTGGCGCTGTGGCGCGGCCCCGCCTACGCCGAGTTCGCCGACGCCCTGTGGGCGCGGCCGGAGCGGGCCCGGCTGGCGGAACTGCGGCTGCGCGCGGTGGAACGGCGGGCCCGGGCGCTGCTGGATCTCGGCCGCGCCGCCGAAGCGGTGCCCGACCTCGACGCCGACGCCCACGCCCATCCCTGGCGCGAGGAGCTGTGGCGGCTGCTGGCCCTGGCCCTCTACCGGACCGGCCGCCAGGCCGACGCGCTGAACGTGCTGCGCGCCGCCCGTCACGAACTGGCCGAGCGGCTCGGGCTGGATCCCGGGCCCGGACTGCGCGATCTGGAGACCGCCATCCTGCGGCAGGACGGCGAACTGGCCGGTCCCGGCGATGCGGCGGCCCGCGTGTGGGCCAGTGCCACCGCCGCCCACGACCGGGCCGCGCCGGGGGCGGGCCCTCGGCTGGAGGCGGCCGTCGGGCTCATGCGGGGGCTCGCGGTGACCGGGGGAGGGGGCCTGCTGGCGGCCCGGGAGCACCGCGCCGCCGCCGTCGAGGCCGCGGAGGAACTGGGCGATCCCGACCTCACGGCGCGGGTGATCGGTGCTTATGACGTGCCGGCGAACTGGACCCGCTCCGACGACCCCGGACAGGCGGCCAGGGTGGTCGCGGCGGCCCGGCGCACCCTCGACCGGCTCCCGCCCGGCACCCCGCCGGGCACGCGGGCCCGGCTGCTGGCGACCATCGCGCTGGAGTCACGCGGTGACGGCTCGGCCCGCGCCCGCGAGGCGGCGGCCGAGGCGGAGCGGATCGCCCGGGGGCTGGAGGATCCGGCGCTGCTGGTGTTCGCCCTGAACGGTGCGTACATGCAGAGCTTCGCGCACACCGGCCTGTCGGCCGGGCGCGCCCTCATCGGCGCGGAGATCCTCGATCTGTCGGTACGCCACGGGCTGGTCAGCTACGAGATCCTGGGCCACCTCATCGGTCTGCAGTCCGCGTGCGCCGTCGCCCACTTCGGCACGGCCGACATGCACGCGGCGCGCCTCGACGAGCTCGCCGAACGCCACGACCGGCCGCTCACGACGGTCTTCACGACGTGGTACCGGGCTCTCCGCCTGGCGGAGGATCCCACGGTCGACCTCGCCGCCAAGGAGGCCGCCTACCGTGCGGCGGTCGCAGTCTTGGAACCGGCGGGGATGCCGGGCCTGAGCGCGGGACTGCCGGCGCTGGCGTCATTGTGCCTGCGGCTGCGCCACGGCCTTCCGCCGGAACCCGGTGATTCGGCTCTCTACGGGCCCTTCGAACCGTGGGTGCTCCCGATCCTGCGGCCGGACGCCGACCCGCGCGAGGTGCCCGACCCGCCGCACGACCTGCTCGCCGAAGCGCTGTGGGCACTCCTGGCGCTGGCCGCGCGCGAACGGGGAGACCTGGGCACGCTGCGCCGGGCCCAATCGGCGCTGCTCCCCGCGTCGGGGGAGCTGGCCGGGGCGGCGAGCGGTCTGGTCAGCCTCGGGCCGGTGGCCCTTTTCCGCGGGTGACATGTCGGTTAGGTTGATCGACGACATCGCGGGAGCCCGGCGCATCGGGCTGAGAGTGTGGCTGAGGCGGCCACAGACCGCTTGAACCTGACCGGGTCATGCCGGCGTAGGGAGACAGGTCCGCCGTGACGCATACGTACAGCGACGAGTTGTGGAACGCCGTCGCCCCCACCTACAAGGCGATCCTCGACCACCCCTTCCTCACGGGGCTGGTCGACGGGACGCTGCCCCATGAGGCGTTCCGCCACTTCGTCGTCCAGGACTCCCACTACCTGCGCGACTACGCCCGGGCCCTGGCCGTGTGCGCGGCCAAGGCCCCCGACGACGAGGTCACCCGCGCCTTCGCCGGTGACGCCGTCGGGGCCATCGCCGCCGAACGGGAGATGCACGCCGCCTTCATGGCCGACCTCGGCGGCTCGGCCGAGCAGGCGGCGGCCCAGCCGGTGGGGCCGACCACCAGGGCCTACACCAGCTATGTGCTGGCCACGGTCTACGGAGGCTCGTTCCTCGACGGGCTCGCGGCGGTGCTGCCCTGCTACTGGATCTACGCCAGGGTCGGCGAGGATCTGCTCGCGCGGTCCTCACCCGATCCGCTCTACCGGCGCTGGATCGAGGCGTACGGGAACGAGGCCTTCCAGGACACGGTCCGCAGAGTGGTGACCCTCGCGGACAAGGTCGGCGCGGAGGCCACCGAGGCGCAGCGCGCCCACGCCGGGGAACATTTCGCCACCACGGCCCGCTACGAGTGGATGTTCTGGGACGCCGCCTGGCGCCGCGAGTCCTGGCCGATCTGACGACGGGCGCGGACCCAGTCGAAGACGGACGGGCCGCCCGCGAGGCACCACAGCGCGATGATCGGGTCGCAGATGGCGCAGCCGAAGGACGAATGCTCGGCGAAGGGGAGAATCGGACTTCCCTTCAGGTGGTGGACGATGTCCCAGGCGGTGTGGATCAGCCAGCCGACGCCGATCCAGGTCCAGCTCGTGAGCCCTTTGTAGGCGACGAAGCTCATCACGACGGGCAGCAGCAGCTCCCAGTAGCCGAGCCCGCCGCCGCTCAGATAGGCCGCGCCCGCGCCGCCGACCACCACGGCGTTGATGTGGCGGCGGCGCGGTTCGGGGATCAGTGACATGACGGCGACGCAGATCAGCCCGATGACGATCGGCATGATGATGTCCATGGGCGGCAGGCTAGATCGGCGGGCCGGGGCCGCCCCATGGGCTGAATCGACAATCTCCGCCGGGTTCTCGCCACCCGGTGACTCGCTTACGGTGTCGGCATGCACACGGTGGCGGTCCTGGCTCTGGACCATGTGGTGGCGGCCGACCTGGCGACGCCGGTCGAGGTGTTCGGGCGGGCCCGGCTGGCCGACGGGAGCAGGCCGTACCGGGTGCTGGTCTGCGCCCCCGCGCCGCAGGTGGCCGGCGACGCCTTCACCCTCATCGCCCCCCACGGCCTGCCGGCGCTGATGGAGGCCGACACGATCGTCGTGCCCGGGTGCTCGGAGGAGGCGAGCCCGCCTGCGCAGGAGGTCTTCGACGCGCTGCGCGCGGCGGCGGGCGCAGGCACCCGGATCGCCTCCATCTGCGTGGGCGCGTTCACCCTCGCCGCCGCCGGGCTGCTCGACGGCCTGAGCGCCACCACCCACTGGGCGGCCGCCGACCAGCTGGCGCGGCGGTTCCCGCAGGTGGACGTCAAACCCGATGTCCTCTACGTCGACAACGGCCAGATCCTGACCTCGGCAGGGGCCGCCGCCGGGCTGGACCTGTGCCTGCACCTCGTCCGGCGCGATTTCGGCTCGGCGGTCGCCGCGGCGTCGGCCCGGCTGTCGGTGGTGCCGCTGGAGCGTGAGGGCGGGCAGGCGCAGTTCGTCCCGCACGCCCGCCCGGCCGCTCCCCGGGGATCGCTGCTCGACCCGGTGCTGACGTGGATCGAAGACAACCTGGCCCACGAGGTCACGCTGGCCGACATGGCCCGGCGCGGCGGGATGAGCGGGCGCACCTTCAGCCGCCGCTTCCGCGAGCAGACCGGCACCACCCCCGTGCAGTGGCTGCTGCGGGCCCGGGTGCGGCGTGCGCAGTTCCTGCTGGAGACCACCGACGAGGGCGTCGAACGCGTCGCCGCGCAGGCCGGATTCGGCTCGCCGACCGCGTTTCGGGAAAGGTTCAAACGCGTCGTGGGCGTGACGCCGCAGTCCTATCGTTCGTCGTTCAGGCCCCCGAAATTGTCAGTGCCGTTCGAGAGAATGAGATCATGAACGAAACGCCCCCGATGACGATGATCTCGGATGAGACCGCTTACGCCGAGGCCGTTCAGCTGGCCGTCGACGCCTCCGCGGCCTACTACGCCGACGGCACCTCCACGCTTGACGACGACTCCTATGACCGCCTGGTGCGCGGGATCGAGGCCTACGAGGCGGCCCACCCGGAGCAGGTGCTGCCGAACTCGCCGACGGGGAAGGTCGCCGGGGGCGCGGTCGTGGGCGACGTGCCGCACACCGTGCCGATGCTGAGTCTCGACAACGTCTTCGGCGCCGAGCAGCTGGTCTCGTGGGCGGCCTCGCTGGAGCGCCGGCTGGGGCATCCCGTGGAGGCCTGGAGTGTTGAGGCCAAGCTCGACGGGCTGGCGGTTTCCGCGCGCTATCGGCGTGGGCGGTTGGTCCAGCTGGTCACGCGGGGTGACGGCGTCGCGGGTGAAGACGTGTCCCACAACGTCGGCACCATCGTCGGGTTGCCCGAGCGGCTGGCCGAGCCGATCACGGTGGAGCTGCGGGGCGAGGTCATGATGACGGCCGCCCAGTTCGCCGACGCCTGTGAGAAGCGGCAGGCCCACGACGGCACCACTTTCGCCAACCCGCGCAGCGCGGCGGCGGGCACTCTCCGCACGAAGGACCGGCCTTACGTCTGTGAGCTGACCTTCTTCGGCTACGGCGCCCTTCCGCTCGACGGTTCCGAGACCCAGCTCGCCGAGCTGCCGCACAGCCAGATCATGGAGTGGGTGGCGGCGCAGGGCGTCCAGACGACGGCCGTCACGCCGGTCGCCGGGGTGCTCGTGACCACGCTCGAAGAGGTGCAGGCACGCGTCGAGGAGATCGCGGCCGCGCGGGCCGGGCTGGAGTTCGGGATCGACGGCATCGTGATCAAGTGTGATCTGGCCGCCGACCAGGCGCTGGCCGGGTTCAGCTCGCGCGCGCCCCGGTGGGCGGTGGCCTACAAGCTGCCCGCCACCGAGAAGATCACCAAGCTGCTGGGCGTGGAGTGGAACACCGGCCGCACCGGCATCATCGCGCCCCGCGCCGTGCTCGAACCGGTCGAGCTCGACGGCTCGATCGTCACCTACGCGACTCTCCACAACGCCGCCGACATCGGACGGCGCGGGCTGATGATCGGCGACTCGGTCACCGTCTACAAGGCGGGCGACGTGATCCCGAGGGTCGAGGCTCCGGTCGTCCACCTGCGCACCGGCGACGAGACGCCGATCCTGATCCCCGAGGTGTGCCCGTCGTGCGGTGACGCCATCGACTCCAGCCAGGAACGCTGGCGGTGCGTGCGGGGCCGCGCCTGCCGGGCCATCGCCTCCATCGAATACGCGGCCGGGCGCGGCCAGCTCGACATCGAGGGCCTGGCCGTCAACCGCATCCAGCAGATGCTCGACGCCGGTTTCATCGTCGACTTCGCCGACCTGTTCTTCCTGACCCGCGAGCAGCTGCTGGGGCTGGAGCGCATGGGCGAGACCAGCACCGACAACCTGCTGGCGGCGTTGGAGAAGGCCAAGGAGCAGCCGCTGAGCCGGGTGTTCTGCGCGCTGGGCGTGCGCGGCACCGGCCAGCGCATGTCCCGCCGGATCGCCAGGCACTTCGCGAGCATGCAGGCCATCCGCGCCGCCACCTCCGACGACATCCAGCGGGTGGAGGGCATCGGCCCGGAGAAGGCCCCCGTCGTGGTCGCCGAACTGATCGAGGTCGGCCCGCTCATCGACAAGCTGATCGCGGCCGGGGTCAACATGATCGAGCCCGGTGTGACCGCCTGGACGCCCGAAGCGGAGGAGCCCGCCCCGGCCGAAGACGCCGCCGAGTCGCCGCTGGCGGGCAAGTCCGTGGTCGTCACCGGCGGGATGAGCGGCCCGCTGGAGGCGCTGTCGCGCAACGAGATGAACGAGCTGATCGAACGCGCGGGCGGCAAGGCGTCGTCGAGCGTGTCGGCCAAGACGTCGCTGGTGGTCGCGGGGGAGAAGGCCGGCTCCAAGCGGACCAAGGCAGAGAGCCTGGGCGTCCCCATCGCCACGCCCGAGGAGTTCGCCGAGATGGTCGCCGCGTTCCTCTGACGGCGCGGCCGTCAGGCCTTGAGCCGGTTCACCGCCTCGATGACGGGTGCCGCGCCGTCCTCTGCCGCGACCCCGGCCGCCAGGGCCTGGGCCCGCCGCCGGTAGGCCGGGTCGGTGACGGCGGTGGTGAGCGCGGCGGCCAGCCGGGTGGGCGTCAGGCGGCGGAACGGGATCGCGGCCGGGGCCACGCCGAGGGCCCTCAGCCTCGATGCCCAGAACGGCTGGTCGTGCATGACCGGCATGGCCACGGCGGGCACCCCCGCCCGCACCCCGCTCCCGGTGGTGCCACCGCCGCAGGCGTGGGCGACGGCGGCCATTTGGGGAAACAGCCAGTCGTGCGGCACGTCGCCGACCGCCAGCACATCGTCGCAGACGCGTCCGCGCACGCCCGTCTGCAGCACGCCCCGCAACCCCGCCCGCCGCAGCGCCTGCACCGCCAGCTCCGTGTACTGCTCGGGCCGGGTACCCGCCAGGCTGCCGAAGCCGACGAAGACCGGGGCGGGCCCGGAGGCCAGGAAGTCGCTCAGCTCGGGATCCGGCCGCCAGTTCGGCGAACGGTGCGACCACCAGTACCCCGCGATCTCCAGCCCCGGCCGCCAGTCGGCTGGGCGCGGCAGCACCAGCGGGCTGACCCCGTGGAAGACCGGCCAGCGGCTGCTCTCCCGGAGCTGATAGAGGGCGCGCGGGGTCATCGGGGGCAGCCCGAGCCGGGTCCGCATCTTCGTGCTCAGCCCGGCGATCAACGGACCGGCGGCGGGCACCTCGAACGCCAGCCGGGCCGCCCGGCGGTTCCCCCACCGTCCGAGCGATCGGTGGAACACGCTCAACAGCGGCGGGAAGTCCCCGGTGGGGTCGATCGGCTGCAGGTGCACCCCCATGCTGGGGATCCCCATCGCCTCGGCGACGTGACAGCCGAGCGCGCCCGCCACACCCACCAGGAGCAGGTCGGCCTTCCGCTCGGCGAGCCGGGTCAGGCCGTCCATGAGCTGCTCGCTGTAGATCTTGTATTCGCTGATGGAGAAGCGGCCGGTCAGCAGGAAGAGCGGATCTCCGGGAAGAGGCAGATACTCCAGCCCCGCATCGGTCACCAGTCCCGCGTAGGGCTCGTGCGCGGCGATGGACACCTCGTGCCCGGCCTCGCGTAAGCGCACCCCCAATCCCGTGTACGGCGCCACATCCCCCCGCGTGCCGACACCGACGATCAGAATCCGCATCCGTTGTCACCCCTCGTCTCTTTTTTCATGCACTCGCATGATAAACGCGACGGTACGCTTTTACCATGCACTCGCACGAGAAAAAGGTGGGCCATGCCGAAGATCGTCGACCATGACGACCGGCGGCGGCACATCGCCGAGGCCGTGCACCGCGTCATCCACGACAGGGGCATGGAGAGCGTCAGCCTGAGAGAGGTCGCCGCCGAGGCCGGCATGTCCATGGGCGCGGTGCAGTACTACGTCACGACGAAGAACCACATGCTGCTGCTGGCCCTGGAACACATCGGCATCTGGATCGGCAACCGGGTCGCCGCCGTGGCCGCCCGCCA
Organism: Herbidospora mongoliensis; assembly: GCF_001570545.1. GTDB lineage: Bacteria > Actinomycetota > Actinomycetes > Streptosporangiales > Streptosporangiaceae > Herbidospora > Herbidospora mongoliensis. The sequence goes on from NZ_BBXD01000014.1 coordinate 155,489, forward strand.
GGCCACCCCGCTCGACCTGCTCCGGGCCACCGTGCTGGAACTGCTGCCGCTCGACGACGAGCGCAGCTACCTGAACCGCATCGGGCTGGCGTTTCACGCGAGCTCGGTGGTCGACGACGACCAGGCGACCGCGATGCGCCTCGGGCTACCCCTCCTGCTGTCCTTCTTCGCCGACCAGATCAGAGCAGCTCAGGCCGCCGGGCAACTCGCCGCGGACCTCGACCCCGACAAGGAGGCGAGCATCCTGTACGCCTTCGCCCAGGGCATCGTGAACGCCACCCTGGTCGGGCACTACACGCCCGACCAGGTCACCGCGCTGCTCGACTACCACTTGGCCCGGCTCCGCCGCGCCTAGCCGCCGCCGTTGTGGACCCGCAGCCCGGCGAGCCCGCTGCCCGAACGGGGCGAGCTCACCCCGTTGCCGAAGTAGGGGCTGTCACAGGTGCCCTGCGCGGTGAAGGTCCATCGGGCCGCCGGGTTCGACGACGGCTCGAAGCTGTCGCTGATCTGCCAGATCCCCGCGGTGGTGGCCGTCCGGAGATCTGTTCACCCTGGACTTTCGCCTCGGGGGACCAGGGTCAGCCCCTGGGCCGGCCTACCGGAGGAAGGCCGCCGCCACCCCCGCGTCCACCGGGATGTGGAGGCCGGTGGTGTGGGAGAGGTCGCCGCCGGTCAGGGCGAAGACCGCGTTGGCGACGTGCTCGGGGAGCACCTCGCGCTTGAGCAGGGTGCGCTGGGCGTAGAACTCGCCGAGCTTGTCCTCCGCCACTCCGTACACGGCGGCCCGGTTGGCGCCCCAGCCGGAGGCGAAGATGCCCGAGCCGCGCACGACGCCGTCCGGGTTGATGCCGTTGACCCGGATGCCGTGGCCGCCGAGTTCGGCCGCGAGCAGGCGGACCTGGTGGGCCTGGTCGGCCTTGGCCGCGCTGTAGGCGATGTTGTCCGGCCCGGCGAAGACCGAGTTCTTGGACGAGATGTAGACGATGTCGCCGCCCAGGTTCTGCGCGATCATGATGCGGGCCGCCTCGCGGGAGACCAGGAACGAGCCGCGCGCCATGACGTCGTGCTGCAGGTCCCAGTCGGCGGCCGTGGTCTCCAGGAGCGGCTTGGACAGCGACAGGCCGGCGTTGTTCACGATCAGGTCGACACCGCCGAAGGCCAGGACGGCCGCGTCGAGGCCGGCGCGGATGTCGTCCTCGCTGGTCACGTCCGCTGCCACGGCGATGGCGACGTCCGAGGCGCGCAGCGCGTTCGCGCCGAGTTCGGCGGCGACCTGCTGAGCCGAGGCCAGGTCGCGGTCGGCGACGACCACGCAGGCGCCCTCGGCGGCCAGGCGGCGGGCGGTGGCCGCGCCGATGCCCGAGCCGCCGCCGGTCACGAAGGCGATCCTGGTCGCCAGCGGCTTGGGCTCGGGCAGGCGCCGGAGCTTGGCCTCCTCCAGCGACCAGTACTCGATGCGGAACTTCTCCGCCTCGCTGATCGGCGCGTAGCTCGACACCGACTCGGCGCCGCGCATGACGTTGATCGCGTTGACGTAGAACTTGCCGGCCACCCGCGCGGTCTGCTTGTTCGCGCCGAAGGAGAACATGCCGACGCCGGGGACCAGGACGATCGCCGGGTCGGCGCCGCGCATCGCGGGGGAGTCCGCGACCGCGTTGCGCTCGTAGTAGGCGGCGTAGTCGGCGCGGTAGGCAGCGTGGAGTTCGCGGAGGCGCTCGGCGACGACGCCCGGCGGAGCGTCGGCGGGCAGGTCCAGGACGAGCGGCGAGACCTTGGTCCGCAGGAAGTGGTCGGGGCACGAGGTGCCCAGCGCGGCCAGCCGGGGATGCTCGGCGCGCGAGACGAAGTCGAGCACGACGTCGCTGTCGGTGTAGTGACCGACCTGTGGCCTGTCCGTCGAGGCCAGGCTGCGGATCAGCGGAAACAGTTCGGCCGCGCGCGCGTGCCGCCGCTCCGGCGACAGCGGCTCGTAGCCGGGAATGACGGAACCGAAGGGCTCGGGCCTGCCGTGGGCGGCGAGGTGGGTCTCGGCCAGGCGGATGATCTCCAGCGAGTTCTCCCGGCACGCCGCGGAGGTCTCGCCCCAGGCGGTGATGCCGTGGCCGCCCAGGATGACGCCGATCGCCTGCGGGTTCGCCGCCTTGATCGCCGCGATGTCCAGACCCAGCTGGAAGCCGGGGCGTCGCCACGGCACCCACGCCACCCGGTCCCCGAAGATCGTCCGGGTCAGCTCCTCGCCGTCCGCCGCCGTCGCGATGGCGATGCCGCCGTCCGGGTGGAGGTGGTCGACGTGGGCCGCGTCGACCAGGCCGTGCATGGCGGTGTCGATGGACGGCGCCGCGCCGCCCTTGCCGTGGGTGCAGAAGTCGATGGCCTCGACCATCTCGTCCTCGTGCCCGGCCCCCGGATAGACACCGGTCAGGGCGCGCAGGCGGTCGAGCCGGAGCACGGCCAGGCCGGACGCCGTGAGGGTGCCGAGGTCGCCGCCGGAGCCCTTCACCCACATCAGGTCGACGGGCTCGCCGGTGACCGGGTCGATCTGGCTGCCCTTCGCGGAGGCGTTGCCCCCGGCGTAGTTGGTGTTACGGGGGTCCGCGCCCAGTTCGTGGGAGCGGTTCAGCAGGTCGTCAACAACGCTCATGGTGGTTCAGGCTCCCCATCCGGCCTGGATGCCGCCGACTCGCTCGGCGACGATCTTGTCGTAGTAGCCCGACGCGCGGTACGTGGCGATCGGGTCGGGATCCAGGCCGCGCCGCTCCCGCCAGGTGGCGAGCAGCGGCCGGACGTCGGTGTCGTACGCGTCCATCACCGCGGCGTTCGCCCCCAGCACGTCACCGCTGTCCTGGGCGGTGCGCAGCGCCACGGTGTCGACCAGCAGCGCCTTGGCGGTGGCCTCCTGGACGTTCATGACCGAGCGGATCTGGCCCTGGATCTTGGGCTCGATGTTGTGGCACTGGTCGAGCATGAAGGCCACGCCCGTCGCGGGGTCGAGGCCGCCGCCCCTGACGACCTCGTACATGATCCGGAAGAGCTGGAACGGGTCGGCGGAACCGACCATGAGGTCGTCGTCGGCGTAGAAGCGGGAGTTGAAGTCGAAGGCGCCCAGCCTGCCCGCGCGCAGCAGCGTGGCCACGATGAACTCGATGTTCGTGCCCGGCGCGTGGTGGCCGGTGTCGACGCAGACGGTGGCCTTGGGGCCGAGCGCGACGCAGTGCAGGAAGGAGGTGCCCCAGTCGGGGACGTCGGTGGCGTAGAAGGCCGGTTCGAACAGCTTGTATTCGAGCAGGATGCGCTGGTCGTCGCCGAGCCGGGCGTACACCTCGGTGAGGGCCTCGAAGAGCCGGTCCTGGCGGGTGCGGATGTCGTCCTGGCCCGGGTAGTTGGTGCCGTCGGAGAACCACAGCTTCAGGTCGCGCGAGCCGGTGACGTCCATGATGTCGACGCATTCGAGCAGGTGGTCGGTGGCCTTGCGGCGGATGCGCGGATCGGGGTTGGTGACAGAGCCCAGCATGTAGTCGTCGTCCTGGAACACGTTCGCGTTGATCGCACCGAGTCCCACTCCCTGGTCGGCCGCGTAGGCGGCCAGCACGGAGTAGTCGGAGACCTTGTCCCACGGGATGTGCAGGGCCACCGTCGGGGCCGCGCCGGTGAAAGCGTGCACCTGGGCGGCGTCGGCGATCTTCTCGAAGGGGTCGCGCGGCACCCCCTTCTGAGTGAACACCTTGAACCGGGTCCCGGAGTTGGCGTACGCCCACGACGGCGTCTCGATGGCCAGGCGATCCAGCCCGGTGGACAGGTCAGTCATGCTCTCAAATCCCCGCATTCCAGAAGCGTGCGCTGCTCACGTGGTGCGACAGGTGGGGCCGGGGCAACGCGGCCCCACCTGCCCGTTCATCAGCCGGCGGTGTCGACGTTGGTCTTGTCCACGAGGGTGACGGGGTTGAACACCTCACGCTCGGCCTCGTTGGAGAACTGGATCGGCTGCTTGTTCAGCGCCTGCTCGCCGAGGGTGGCGGTGAGGGCGCCCATGGCGGTGGGGTCCTGCGCGACGGTCGCGGCCAGCAGGTCGGCCTTGATGGCGGTCAGCGCTTCGGGGTCGGCGTTGAAGCCGACGGAGACGACGTCGGTGACCGGGCTCTTGCCGGCGTCCTTGATGGCGTTGGCGGCGGCCACCCCCATCGGGTCGTTGCAGGAGAACACGCCGGCGACGTCCGGGTTCTTGGACAGGATGTCCTTCATGACCTTGTAGCCCTCCTCGGCCTTGGAGTTGCCGGAGAGCTCCGCCACGACCTTGTATCCGCGCGCCTCGATCTCGGTCTTGAAACCGGCGTTGCGGCGGGCGGCGTAGGTCGCGGACGGCTCGCAGGTGATGGAGGCGACGTTCTTGCCGGCACCGCCGTTGGCCTGGATCTGCTTGTCCATGAACTCGGCCGCCAGCTTGCCGCCGCCGGCGTTGTCGGAGATGACGATCGCGTCGTAGGGAGTCCCGCCGCCGCCGATGTCGTTCACGATCACCAGCACGTTCTTCGCCTTGGCCTTGGCGATGATCGGGCCGAGCGCGGTCGGCTTGAACGGGCTGATGATCAGCAGGTCGACGCCCTGGTCGATGAGCGCGGAGGCGCCGGTGACCATCTCGTTCTCGTCGCTCTTCTCGTCGTGGAGCTTGATCTCCCAGCCCTTGGCCGCCACGGCGTCCTGGGTGCCCTTGGCCATCTTCTGGAAGAACTCGTACTGCATGTCGTAGACCGAGAAGCCCACGGTGATCTTCTTGTCGGCGGGGGGAGCCGAACTTGTGGCGGCGGTCTCGCCGGAGTCCGAGCAGCCCGCGAGGGCCAGCATGCCGAGGAGGGCGACGGAGGCTATCTTCTTGGTGCGCATGTGACGTGTCTTTCTGGGTGGGGGGTCGGTCAGGACGTCGGGCGCAACGCCCTGCGGAAGGAACCGGGACCGGCGAAGCGGGTGCGGAGACCGTCGATGGTCAGGGCGACGATGAGGACGCAGCCGAGCACGATGCGCTGGTAGGCCGACTCGACGCCACGGCTGACCAGCACCTCGTTCAGGACGCTCACGAGGAAGACGGCCGAGAAGGTGCCGATGAGGGTGCCCTTGCCGCCCTTGAGCGCGGTGCCTCCGAGGACGACCGCGGCGATCACCTTGAGTTCGAAGCCGTCCTGGGCCGAACCGTCGGCGGTCCACACCCGGGTGATGTACGTCAGGGCGGCGATGCCGACGGTGACGCCGACCAGGGCGAACACGAACAGCCTGATCCGGGTGTCGGAGATGCCGCAGAACCGGGCCGCCGACGGGGACGAGCCGTAGGCGAGGGTGCGGCGGCCGATCGCGGTGCGGTGCATCAGCACCCAGCCCGCGGCGAACACGCCCGCCATGATGAGGAACGGCACCGGCAGCCCGGCGAAGTTGAGGCTGCCGAGCTTGGCGAACGGCGAGTCGACCTGCTCGTACGGAAGCGTCCGCGGGCCGTCCTGGGTGAGCAGGTAGGCGATCCCCCGGAAGACGAACAGCGAACCCAGGGTCGCCACGAACGGCGGAACCCTGAGCTGGGTGATCAGACCCGCGTTGACCAGGCCGCACAGCAGACCGGTGGTGATCGCCGCCGCGACGGCCGCCGCCGTCCCGCCCCCGTTGAACGCCATCAGCGTGACGACGCTGGTGAGCGCGAGCTGACCGCCGACCGACAGGTCGAAGGCGCCGCTGGCGATGGCGAACGTCATGCCCACGGCGACGATGCCGACATAGGCGCTCTCGCGCAGGACGGACTGCAGGTTCTCGATCTCCAGGAAGCCGGGCGCGATGACCGGCGTACACAGCACGAGCAGGACGAGGAGCGCGGTGACTCCCCAGGTGTCCCACAACCGGCCGAGGGGAATCTGTGTCCGGGTGGTCATGCCGCACTCTCCTGAACCCTCGCCGGGACCCGGTTCGGCCCTGCGCCACGCCTCTCGCGGCGGCGCAGGGCCAGCAGCGCCAGGGCGGCGATCAGCAGCAGCCCCACGCTGATGCGCTGGTAGGCCGGGGGTGTGTTGAGCAGGTTGAGGCCGTTCCTGATGGTCTCGATCATCACCGCGCCCAGAACGGTGCCGATGATCGACGCCCTACCGCCGAGCAGGGCCGTACCGCCGAGGACCACGACCGTGATGGCGTCGAGTTCGAAGCCGAGCCCGAGCTGGCCGTTGCCCTTCTGGAGCTGGCCGGAGATCAGCAGACCCCACAGCCCGCCGGACAGTCCGACCAGGACGTAGACGGCGATGCGGATGCGGTCGACCGGCAGCCCGGACATCCGGGCGGCGTCGCGGTTCGACCCGATCGCGCAGACCCAGCGGCCGAAACGGGTCCGGTTGATGGTCCACCAGGCCAGCGCCGCCACCGCGACGGCCAGCACGATCGGCATGGGGATGCCGAGCGGGCGGCCCGCGACCAGGTACTTCAGGCCGGGGGAGCTGACGATCTGGTCGTGCCCGTCGGTGTAGGCGAGGGACGCGCCCCGGACGATCACCATCGTCGCCAGCGTGGCGATGAAGGGGGTGACACCCAGCTTGGTGATCACCAGGCCATTGGCCAGGCCGATGAACGCACCGACGCCGAGCGCCGCCAGCAGGGAGAAGGCGAGCGGCAGACCGGCGATGAGGGCGCTGCAGCAGGCGACCCCGGCGAGGGAGACCGTCGAACCGATCGACAGGTCGAACTCACCCATCGCCAGGCAGAACGTCATGGCGACCCCCGGGATAGCCAGGATCGCGGCCGCCACCAGGACGTTCTCGAGGTTCCCCACGCTCAGGAAGGTGTCGGTGGAGAGGGCGAGGATGGCCATGACCAGGACGAGCGGTACCAGGAGCGGCACCTTTTTCAGCGCGTTGATCATCGCTTGGTCAGCTCCTCGGAGAAGACGCGCCGCCCGGTCGTCGCGCAGGCCACGACGTTCTCCTCGGTCCGGTCGTCGCCGGTGAGGTGGCCGACGATCTCGCCGCCGGCCATGACGTACACGCGATCGCTGACACCGAGGAGTTCGGGCAGGTCGCTGGAGACCATGAGCACCGCCGCGCCGTCGGCGGTGAGGAGGTTGATCAGGCGGTGGATCTCGGCCTTCGCGCCGATGTCCACACCTCGGGTGGGCTCGTTGAGCAGGAGCAGCTTTCCGCCGGGGGCCAGTGCGCGGCCGAGCAGGACCTTCTGCTGGTTGCCGCCGGACAGCTGCCCGATGAGCTGGTCGGGCCCCGTGGCCTTGACGTTGAGCCGCCGGTGGTAACCGGCGTAGACGTCGCTCTCCTTGGCCGGTGCCAGCAGCCGGGTGAACGCGCCGCGGACCTTGTCCAGAACGGAAATCGTCAGGTTCTGGCGGATCGAGAGGTCGGGGAGGTTACCGGCCGCCTTGCGGTCCTCGTGCAGGAAGCCGATGCCCCGGGCCATGGCGTCGCCGGGGTTGCGAGGCTTGAAGGGTTCGCCGTTCAGCGACATCGTCCCGAAGTCGATCGCCAGCGCACCGAAGATCAACTGCGAGAGTTCGGGCTGACCGGCTCCGGCGATGCCGCCGATACCGACGACCTCTCCCGCTCGCACGGTGAGATCGATGTCTCTTAACCGGCGTCCGGCGCTGACACCCGCCAGTTCAAGGACGACCTTTCCCTCGCTCATCTGGTCTCGGTGGAAGACCGACTCGACGTCGCGGCCGACCATGTCGCGGACCAGCCCGTCGGGGTCGGTGTCAGCGATGTCGCAGGTGCGGATGTGTCTCCCGTCCCGCAGGACGGTGACCCGGTCGGCCAGGGCGAAGACCTCGTCGAGGCGATGGCTGACGTAGACCACGCTGCGGCCCTCGTCACGCAGCCGCCTGACGACGCCGAGCAGCTGGGTGACCTCGTCGGCCGACAGCGCGGCGGTCGGCTCGTCCATGACGATGATCCGGCCGTCGACCGACAGCGCCTTGCAGATCTCGACGAGCTGCTGCTCGGAGACGGTCAGGCCGCCGACCGCGGCCGTCGGGTCGATGTCGACCCCGAGCACCGTGAACAGGTCGCTCGTCCGGCGGTTGATCTCGGCGTACCGGATGCCCCGGGAGATCGCGCTGTGCGGTTCCCTGCCGGAGAAGACGTTCTCCGCGACCGTGAGGTCGGGATAGAGGTTGAACTCCTGGTAGATGACGGCGATGCCGGCCGCGAGCGCGTCGGCGGGCCGCCGGGGGCGGTAGCGCGCCCCGGCCAGCCGGACCTCGCCGGAGCTGGGACGGTGCACACCGCCCAGGACTTTCAGCAAGGTCGACTTACCGGCGCCGTTCTCGCCGACGAGGGCGTGCACCTCGGCGGGCCGGATGTCGAAGCGCACCGAGTCGAGCGCCCGGATGCCGGGGAACTCGACCGTGAGGTCGTCCACCTCGAGCAGCGCCTGATCGCCCCGGAGAGGGGGATCGCTTCCCATGTTCCCTCACGCCCTCTCAGCGCCATGCGCAAAAACGTTTTAACAAATCTTGTCTGGAGGAACGTAGAAGTAACATGAGGGACGCGTCAAGGGTGCGGTTTTGTGATCGTGATGCCTTGACACGTTTCAATCCGAGCCGCCACAGTGTGGCGAGCATCGCCGCTCTACTCAGTCCTTGTGAGGTCACTCATGCCAAGATCCGGAACCGGTTCGCGTGACGTGACGGTCGGCATCAAAGAGGTCGCCCACCAGGCGGGAGTCTCTCCGGGGACCGTGTCCAACGTGCTGAACCGGCCCGAGCGGGTCGCCCCCGACACGCGGGCCCGGGTCCAGCGGGTGATCGAGGAGCTGGGGTTCGTCCGCAACGGCTCGGCGTCCAGCCTCCGGGCCGGCCACGGCCGCATCGTGGGCCTGATGCTGCTCGATCTGGGCAACCCGTTCTTCGCCGAGGTCGCCCGGGGCGTCGAGGACCTGATGAGCGAACGCGACTACGGCGTGATCCTGTGCGGATCGGCCAGCCAGGTGGGTCGCGAGGAACGCAACATGCGGATGCTGGCCGAACAGCAGGTCCGCGGCGTCCTCGTCACCCCCGTGAGCGACAACCGGGGGAGCCTGGCGCTGCTGCGGGAACGGGGCATCCCCACGGTCATGCTCGACCATCCGGCGACGCGCGGCGATCAGTGCTCGGTCACCGTCGACGACGTGACCGGCGGCCGGTTGGCCGTCGCCCATCTGCTGGAAGGCGGGGCCCGTGACATCGTGTTCCTCGGCGGCCCGCTGACCATCCGGCAGAACGCCGACAGGCGGGAAGGCGCGCTCCGGGCGATGCGTGAGGCGGGCACGGGCGTCCTGCGTGACGTGATCGTCGAGGAGATGACCTCCCGCGCCGGTCACGAGGCGGCCGAGCGGCTACTCGCCGAACTCCCCGACGCGGTCTTCTGCGCCAACGACCTGCTCGCCATGGGAGTGCTGCGCGTCTTCCTCCAGCAAGGGGTCCGGGTGCCGGGGCGGGTCATGGTCGTCGGCTACGACGACATCGAATACGCCCTGGCCTCGGCGGTTCCCCTGACCTCGGTCCGCCAGCCCCCCTACAAGCTCGGCCGGATCGCCGCCGAGTTGCTGCTCGACGAGTGCGACAACCCGGGTGACCACGCCCATCAGCAGATCATGTTCCAGCCCGAACTGATCGTCCGGGAGTCGACGACCCGATGAACGCCACCATCGCCGCGATCGATCTCGGCGCCTCCAGCGGCCGCGTCCTCACCGCGCGGGTCGCTGACGACCACCTGGACATCACCGGGATCCATCGGTTCCCGAACCGACCCGTCCGGGTCGCCGGAACGCTGCACTGGGACATCCTCGGGCTCTACGGCGACGTACTGGATGGTCTGCGGCCTCAGCTCGATTCGATCGGCATCGATTCCTGGGCGGTCGACTACGGCCTGCTCGATCGTGACGGACGGCTGATCGGCAATCCGGTCCACTATCGCGACGATCGCACGACCCCGGTCATCGATCGGGTGCACGGTCGCGTCTCGCCACAACGGCTCTACCAGGTCAGCGGCCTGCAGTTCCTCCCCTTCAACACCCTCTACCAACTGGCCGCCGAACCCTTCCTGGAGCGGGCCGGCACCCTCCTGCTGATCCCCGATCTGATCTCCTTCTGGCTGACCGGAGAGCGGGGCGCGGAGCAGACCAACGCCTCCACCACGGGTTTGTACGACGCGAGCCGTGGGGTCTGGTCAGACGAACTGATCGAGGCGTTATCGCTCCCACGCGGCATCTTCCCTGCGATCCGCGCCCCCGGGGCACCCGCCGGTGTCTTCGACGGAACCCCCGTCACCACCGTGGCCTCCCACGACACCGCCTCCGCCATCGCCGCGGTCCCCGCGACCGGCCCGAACTTCGCCTACATCTCCTGCGGCACGTGGTCGCTCGCCGGAGTGGAGACGACCGCGCCGATCCTCACCGAGGCCGGACGCGCCGCGAACTTCACCAACGAGACCGGCGTCGACGGGACCATCCGCTATCTCCGCAACGTCATGGGCCTCTGGCTGCTGTCGGAGTCTCTGCGCGCCTGGGGACTGGCCCCCGCCGAACTCGGCGCGCTCATCGAGGGTGCCGCCGCATCGCCCGCGCTGCGCAGCGTCGTCGACCCCAACGACCCGGCCTTCCTGCCCCCCGGCGACATGCCTTCCCGCATCGCCCGGCTCTGCGCCGACACGGGCCAGCCCGTTCCCGGGACCAAGGCGGAGGTCGTCCGCTGCGTGCTGGACAGCCTCGCCCTCGGTCACCGGAACGCGATCCGGCAGGCCCTCGCGCTGTCCGGACAACGGGCCGACGTCATCCACATCGTCGGAGGCGGCGCCCAGAACGCGCTGCTCTGCCAACTGACCGCCGACGCCACGGGCATCCCCGTCGTCGCCGGCCCCGTCGAGGCGACCGCCCTCGGAAACATCGGCATCCAGGCCCGGTCGCTCGGTCTCATCCCCAGCCTGCCCGCCCTGCGATCTCTCGTCGCCGCGACACAGCCACTGCACCACTACGAACCGCAGGGTTTCGCCGCCTCCTGGAGCGACGCCGCCGACCGTCTCACAACCTGATTCTCTCGTTCGGCCATTCCATTCGGCAATTGTCATTCGCCGAATGGCGCTTTGGCATGCCCTGATTTCACGGGAAACGTTTATAAATTCAGTCTTGACGCTCGCCAATGAAACATTTAGGTTAATTGATGAACCTGTTAAAACGATTTAATACTGGATGGGAAATGCCAGTGAAAAGAAGCTCCCGGCGCACCTTGGCGATGAGCTTGGCCATCGCCGTGGTCGCGCCGTTCATGGCCACGAACGGACCTGCCGGCGCCGCCGTTCCCGGAGGAAACGTCGAAGTCCAGCGCCTCGGCGTCGACGGGCGTCACGACAATCCTTTGGGATTGGACGATGTGCAGCCCGTCTTCAGCTGGCAGTTCGCCGAGACCTCTCAGGCCCGCTCGCACGCCTGCTACCAGCCGGGAGCGGTGGTCGCGTGTCCCGGTGACAAGCAGACGGCCTACGAGGTGCAGGCGGCCGAGTCGGCGGCGAAGCTGGCCGCCGGTGACCTGATCTGGACCTCGGGCCGGGTGGCGAGCGCCGACCAGCGGGTCATCTTCAAGGGAACCCTCCACTCGCGGCAGTCCGTCGTCTGGCGGGTGAAGGTCTGGGACGCCGGCGAGCAGGAGTCGGCGTGGTCGGCGCCGGCCCGGTGGACCGTGGGTCTGCTCGAGCAGAGCGACTGGGGCACCGCCCGCTGGATCGACTACCCCGACCGCGTCGAGTCGCAGTCGCTGCCGATCTTCGCGCGCCAGTTCCAGATTCCGGCGGACAAGCAGGTCGCCGACGCTCGCCTCTACCTGTCGGGTGTCGGTCTGCACCACGCCACGGTCAACCGGGACGAGGTGTCCGACGAGGTCCTGGCGCCGGGCAACAACAACTACCAGCTGTCGAGCGAATACCGCACCTACGACATCACCGAGTCGCTCCGGCCCGGCGACAACACCATCGGTGTGGAGCTGGGCAACGGCCCCGCCTACGTCCGTCGTAGCGTGACCAACGCGGCGGTCGGCCGGACCTCTCCCTACTCCTGGTGGCAGAGCCAGCCCAAGGGGAACGGCACGCTGGCGGACGGCGTCGCGGTCGGCGCGACGAACGTCAAGGTCGACAGCGTCGCCAACTACCACGTCGGCGGGACGATCAACGTCGACACCGGCCAGGGCGGCGACCGCCTGGAGTCGCGGACGATCACCCAGATCGGCACCGCCGGAGCCGCCGGCACCGGCATCACCTTCACCCCGGCTCTGTCCATCGCCCATGCGACCGGCGCCAAGGTGACCGGCTCGGGCAACAACATCGCGGCCAGCGACGCGTCCGCCGGCGCGGCCGTGACGCCGCGCCTCATCGGCCGGGTCGAGATCGCCTACACCGACGGCACCTCCGACACGATCGTCACCGACCGGTCGTGGCGCACCGCGCTGGGCCCGCTGGTCACCGACGCCTGGTATTCGGGCTCGGACTACGACGCCCGCAAGGAGCAGCCGGGCTGGGACAAGCCCGGATCGAACCTGACCGCGACGGCCAAGCGCCGCGACGGCTCGCCCACCGGCTGGACCAGCGCAGGGATCGCCCCGCCGCCGAACCTCGCGACCAAGCTCGTCGCCCGGACCGCCGACCCCGTCCGTGAGCAGGAGACGTTCAAGCCGGTCTCGGTGACCAACCCCGTACCGGGAACCTGGGTCTTCGACTTCGGCCAGAACATCGTCGGATGGCCGAAGCTCAACCTGGGGCAGGTGCCCGCGGGCACCACCGTGAAGATGCTGCCGGCGGAGTCGCTGAACGCCGACGGCACCGTCAACCAGGCCTCGCTCATGGGCGGCGGCACCTCGCGCGGCACCAACCTCTTCAACACCTACACCGCCCACGGCGCGGCCACGGGCGAGACCTGGCACCCCGACTTCAACTACTTCGGCATGCAGTGGGTCCAGGTCACCGGCCTGCCCGAGGGCCACACCCCCACGGCGGACCTGGTCACCGGTGTCCGCCTGCAGGCCGACACCGCCGTCGTTGGCGAGTTCACCAGCTCCGACGCGCGGGTCAACCGCATCCACAAGATGGCCAACTACTCCTTCGCCTCGAACATCATGTCGGTCTTCACCGACTGCCCCGGCAGGGAGAAGCTCTCCTACCCCGCCGACTACACGATGCCGATGGGGTCCATCCACCGGAACTTCGAGCTCAACGCCTTCATGCGGACGACGATGCGCCACCTCGTCGAAGGCCAGTCCGTCGCCGACACCTCCATGGCCGGAAACGTGGCCCTGAAGACGCCGGTCTACGACTGGGGCTACACCGGCCAGTTCGGTGACGAGATCAACTGGGGCAACGCGATCATCCTGGTCCCGAGCATGCTCTACGAGTACTACGGCGACACTCGGACGATGGCGCGGTACTACCCGCAGATGGTGAGGTTCGTCGACTACATCCAGCGCCAGAAGGTCGGCACCGGCGCGAACGCGAACATCGTCAACGCCGCCCTCGCCGACTGGGTCTCCGCGGAGCAGACCTCGGGCCGGATCACCGGCACCTGGGGCTACTACATCATGATCACCAAGATGGCGGAGATGGCCCAGGTCATCGGTAACACCGCCGACGTGACGAAGTGGACCCAGCTCGCCGCCGACATCAAGACCTCCTTCAACCAGGCGTTCTTCAACGACTCCCTGGGCCGCTACACCGCCAATGGCAACGCCGGCACCACCGGCGCCACCCAGTCGGCGCAGGCCCTCGCCCTCGACGCGGGTCTGGTGCCCGAGGACAAGCGGGAAAGCGTCCTGAACGCCCTGGTCGAGCTCGTCTACGCCTTCCACCCGAGCGGTGACGGCCCGCACTTCAGCGGCGGCACCATCGGCATGGCCCCGACCGTCCGGGCCCTGATGAACGGAAACCGCGACGACGTGCTGTGGGACCTCATCCAGGAGGACGAGCAGCCCAGCTACGGCTTCTTCATGGAGTCGACCACCGCCAACCCCGGCGGCATGACGACCATGGGCGAGCGCTGGAACCGGGGCGACTCCAAGAACCACATGATCCTCGCCCAGATCGAGGAGTGGTTCCACTCCGGCCTGGCCGGCATCCAGGCGGCCCCCGGGTCGATCGCTTACCGCAAGCTCGTGATCCAGCCGAAGCCGGTGGGCGACCTGGTGAGCGCCGAGGGCAGCTACCTGACGCCGCACGGCCTCACCAAGAGCTCCTGGACCAAGGAAGACGGCCGGTTCAAGCTGAAGGTGACGATCCCGTCGAACACGACGGCGGAGATCCGGGTGCCGAAGACCGCCCACCAGACGGTCATCGCGCCGCCGCGGGCGACCTTCGTCAAGGCGGAAGGCGGCTACGCCGTCTACGCGGTTCCGTCCGGCGACGACTTCGTTTTCATCACGAATTAGGACGCAAGCTCTAAATAAGGACAGGGTTGCCGGGAATCCGGCGACCCTGTCCTTTTTGGAATCGGGAAAAGATTTTCACGTTTCACGTTTCTCTTCATAGGGGTGTTTCTGACCCCGTATGGCCAAACTGGCAATATGAAGAAGCCCAAGCAGCAGAACGTCCCGCATCCGCAGCGGAACGGCAGTGGCGGTCTCGACACCGGCCCGCGCAACATCGAGCTGGACCTGCAGAACCCCGATCTGCTCGTGCCGCCGGTGACCGACAACGGCACCCTGCCCAACATGAAGTTCTCCTTTTCGATGGCGCACACGCGGATCGAGGAGGGCGGCTGGACCCGCGAGGTCACCCAGCGGGAGCTGCCGATCGCCACCACGCTGGCGGGGGTGGACATGAAGCTCAACCCGGGCGCCTACCGTGAGCTGCACTGGCACAAGGAGGCCGAGTGGGCCTACGTGATCGAGGGAAGTTGCCGGATCGGCGCGGTCGACCAGGAGGGCCGCAACTTCCTCGACGACGTGCGCAAGGGTGACCTGTGGTTCTTCCCCAAGGGCATTCCGCACTACATCCAGGCGCTGGACGAAGGGGTGGAGTTCCTGCTCGTCTTCGACGACGGTTCGTTCTCGGAGAACTCCACCTTCATGATGAGCGACTTCTTCGCGCACACGCCCAAGAGCGTCCTGGCCAAGAACTTCGGCTGGACCGAAGAGCAGATGGCCCACATGCCGGAGAAGGAGAAGTACATCTTCAAGGGCGAGGTGCCGCCCCGCCTGGAGTCCGACAAGATCGTCAGCCCCATCGGCGACGTGCCCGACTGGTTCAGCCACCGGCTGCTCGCGATGGAGCCCAAGCGGTTCCGCGGCGGGTCGGTGCGGGTCGCCGACTCGACCAACTTCAAGGCGTCCACCACCATTTCGGCGGCGCTGATCGAGATCGAGCCCGGGGCGATGAGGGAGCTGCACTGGCACCCCACCAACGACGAATGGCAGTACTACATCTCCGGGCGCGGGCGCATGGGGGTGTTCGCCAGTTCCGGGCTGGCCCGGACGTTCGACTTCCAGGCGGGAGACGTCGGCTACGTGCCCTTCGCCTACGGGCACTACATCGAGAACCTCGGGGACGAACCGCTGGTCTTCCTGGAGATGTTCCGCCACCCGCGATTCGAGGACATCTCGGCCATGCAGTGGATGGCGAACCTGCCGCCGCAGGTCAGCGCGGACACGATCAACATGCCCCGGGAACTGATCGAGGCGCTGCCCAGGGACAAGCGCCCCGTCATCACCCAGAACCGGTGACCGCGGCCGGCGGGTCAGCGGGCGTCGAAGCCCGTGCGTGAGTCGAGGATGCCGACGGCGTTGTCCTCCGCCCATCCGGCCAGGGCGCGGACGACCTCCAGCAGGCTGAACCCGCGCGGGGTCAGCGCGTAGTCGACGCGCGGCGGCTTGGTGTCGTAGACGGTCCGCGTCACCAGCCCGTCTCGCTCCAGCCCGCGCAGGGTCGCGCTGAGCATGCGCTGGGTGATGGGTTCGCTCAGCCGGCGCAGCTCGTTGAACCGCCGGGTGCCGTCACCGAGCTGGCAGATGACCACCACCGACCACTTGTCGCCGATGCGTTCGAGCACGCCGCGGATCAGGTCGCGGCCCTGTTCGCACAGGTCGTCCCTGTCCGGTTGCGCCATGCGCCGAGTATACGAAGCGAGTATACGAAAGGTACCTGGTTCCCTTCCGGGTGGTTCTCCCGGTGATACCTGGGCACGCCGAAGTGCTCTCTTGCCGCTTTCGTACCGCGATGCGAAGGTACGAATGACGCACTTGGTATCCAAAGAGAACCGTCAAGGAGCTGGGACTTTGCGAGCGATCGGTATGTACGCATTCGGCGGGCCCGACGTCCTGCGGGTCGTCGACCTGCCGGAACCTCATGCCGGGCCGGGCCAGGTCCGGGTGCGGGTGCACGCGGCGGCGGTGAACCCGGCGGACACGCTGCTGCGCTCCGGCGGGCTGGCCCACGCGTTCGCGGGGGTGCCGGGGCCGTACGTGCCCGGGATGGACATCGCCGGTGTGATCGACGAGATCGGCCCGGACACCGAGACCGGGTTGTCCCCGGGCGACCCGGTGATGGCGATGGTGCTGCCGATCGGCCCGGCCGCGGGCGGCTACGCCGAATATGTGGTGCTCCCGGCGGGATGGGTCGTCCACGCGCCGGCGGGCACCGATCACGCGGCGGCCTCGACGCTGCCGATGAACGGGCTCACGGCCCTGCTCGCGCTCGACCGGCTGGACCTGGCCCCCGGCTCGGTCCTGGCGGTGATCGGGGCCGCCGGGACACTCGGCGGATACCTGGTCCAGCTGGCCCGGCACGCGGGTCTGACCGTGGTGGCCGACGCCGCGCCGGGCGACGAGGCTTTGGTCCGCCGGTCCGGCGCGGCCGAGGTCGTGCCCAGGGGGCCCGGCGTCGCGGAACGCCTCCGCGCCCTCCGTCCGGACGGGGTGGACGCGGTCGCCGACCCGGCGCTGGCCGGGCCCGGCCTCCTCGACGCGCTCCGCGACGGCGGCGTCTACGCCCAGTTCCGCGGCGGTGACGAACCCGGCGGCCATGAGTTCAGCGGCGACGGCAGGGTGCGGAGGGTGTTCGTCCCCGACTACGCCGGACGGACCGACAAACTCCGCCAGATCGGCGGGCTCGCGGAGGCGGGCGTGCTCATCCCGAGCGTCGCGGCGACCCTCCCCGCCGCCGAGGCGGCCGACGCGCACCGGCGGCTGGAGTCCGGCGGCGTGCGTGGGCGTCTCGTCCTCACTTTCTGATCCATACGAGTACAAGGAGTAGTCATGTCCGCACGTTTCGCGGAGAAAGTCGTCCTGATCACCGGCGCCACCTCCGGCATGGGCCGGGCCACCGCCGAACGGCTCGCGGCAGAGGGCGCGAAGGTCGTCCTGGCCGCCCGGGGGAAGGAAGCCGGCGACGCGCTGGCGGCCGATCTGCGCGCCGCCGGAGGGGAGGCCACCTTCGTACCGGCCGATGTGACGGTGGAGACCGAGATGGCCGAACTGGTCCGCCAGTCGGTGAGCCGGTACGGCCGCCTCGACGCCGCCTTCAACAACGTCGGCGCGGCCACAGCGGTCGGCCCGGTCACCGACATCGACGGCGACGCCTGGCAGGCCGAACTGGCGCTCAACCTCAGCAGCGTCTTCTACGGCCTGAAGCACCAGATCCCGGCGCTGCGCGCCGCGGGCGGCGGCGCGATCGTCAACAACGCCTCCATCGCGGCCGTCGTCGGCTCAGCCGGGATGGCCTCCTACAGCGCCGCCAAGCACGGCGTGGTCGGCCTCAGCCGATCGGCGGCGCTCGAGACCGCCGCCGACGGCATCCGGATCAACGCCCTGGTCACCGGTGGTGTCGACACCCCGTTGCTGCGCGGCAACATGGGCCCGTCCTCGGAGGAGTCCCTGCGCGCGGCCAGGGCGATGCACCCGGTCGGCCGGATCGCCCAGCCGGAGGAGATCGCGGCGTTCGTGGCGTTCCTGCTGAGCGAGGAGGCCCGGTTCATCACCGGAGCCGCCCTCGCGATCGACGGCGGCATCACCGCCGCCTGACTCAGGCCACGGAGGGCGGCGGCGCCGTCGATCGGCGGGCGACCAGTTTCGGGGCCACGGAGAAGCGGGCCGCCGACGTCCGGCCTTCGATCCGCTCCAGCAGCAGCCGGCCCGCCATGCGGCCCATCGAGAAGCCGTCTTGGTCGACGCTGGTCAGGTTGATGTTGGGCAGGGCGGCCAGCAGGGTGTTGTCGTAGCCCGAGATCGAGATGTCCTCCGGCACCCTCAGGCCTGCCTCGTGGATGGCGGCGAGCGCGCCGATCGCCGCCTGGTCGGCGCCGGCGAAGATCGCCGTCGGGCGGGGGGACCGGCTCAGCAGTTGCGTGGTGGGCCGCCCAGGACGTCTACGTGCACCGGCACGGCGTCAAGCGGTTCCGCCACCCCGACATCGGTGTGCTCGACCTGGCGTATGAGGCCTTCGACCTGCCCGGCGACGAGGTCCTGACGCTGCTGACCTACTCCGCCGAGCCCGGCACGCCGTCGGGCGACGGCCTCGAACTGCTGGCGAGCTGGGCCGCCGGCGACGTCGATGGTCCAGTCGACGGTCCAGGGGATCGCCGGGCCGCTCTGCCTTCCCCTGAAAAGCAGAGCGGCTGACACGAGCTGACCTGGGCGTGTGGTGTCACCCAGGTCTGACAACGTCGCGCATCACATGGGAAAGAGAACCATGTTAGCGCTAGCAGTCACTAGTCGACCTCCTCGACACCTCGACGTTTCGGTGGTGTGAGGGGGAGTAAATCCAGCGGGCCGGACAGTCGTCAAGGGCCGGCGGTTCGCCGTCGGGGACGGTGCCGCTCGCCTGCGGATCTCCGTCCTCGGGTCCGCAAGTTGCGACATCTCTGTGAAACTTTCACTCTCCATACAGGTCTAATTTTCGGCACTGGGGACGTGGGATGGCGCCTGCATCGCCGCGTATAGAAGCCTGATTCGCCGATAACTCAGCCGCGAATTTCCCGAAAATTTCTGCGAAGTGTTGACATGTTTCGGTCGCGTTTCCAAACTGATCCCGAGGCGGTCGGCCCGGCCTGATGTGGTGATCGGTCAGGGCCGCCGGTCAGACGCCAGGTGGTGTAGGCCTCCCCGGCCAGGGGTGCGGCACCGTTCGCCAGGATCCCCGCACGTCCCCTCTTTCCGTAACTTAAGTATGGAGTCAGGCATGGGTACGAACGCTTTACCCTCATCCAAGTCCGGACGTTTCGGTGGCCTCATGAAGGTCATCGGGATCAGCGCCGTGGGTGTCGTGAGCGCGGCGCTGATGATTTCGGTGCCCGCCGACGCCGCCGGCAGCACGCTGGCCGCCGCCGCGCAGCAGAGCGGCCGCTACTTCGGCACCGCCATCGCCTCGGGGAAGCTGGGCGACTCGCAGTACACGACGATCGCGAACCGCGAGTTCGACATGATCACCGCTGAGAACGAGATGAAGATCGACGCCACCGAACCCAACCGGGGGCAGTTCAGCTTCACCAGCGCCGACCGGGTCTACAACTGGGCCGTGCAGAACGGCAAGCGGGTCCGCGGCCACACGCTGGCCTGGCACAGCCAGCAGCCGGGCTGGATGCAGTCGCTGTCGGGCAGCTCGCTCCGCCAGGCGATGATCGACCACATCAACGGCGTCATGGGCTACTACCGGGGCAAGATCTACGCCTGGGACGTCGTCAACGAGGCCTTCGCCGACGGCAACTCCGGCGGACGCCGCAGCTCCAACCTCCAGAGCACCGGCAACGACTGGATCGAGGTGGCCTTCCGCACCGCGCGGGCCGCCGACCCCTCGGCCAAGCTCTGCTACAACGACTACAACATCGACAACTGGAGCTGGGCCAAGACGCAGGGCGTCTACAACATGGTCCGTGACTTCAAGTCGCGTGGCGTGCCGATCGACTGTGTCGGCCTGCAGTCCCACTTCAACAGCAACAGCCCGTACAACAGCAACTACCGCACGACCATCCAGAGCTTCGCCGCTCTCGGGGTCGACGTGCAGATCACCGAGCTGGACATCAACGGCGGCTCGGCCAACACCTACGCCAGCGTCGTCAACGACTGTCTCGCGGTGGCGCGCTGCACCGGCATCACCGTCTGGGGCGTGCGTGACAGCGACTCCTGGCTGGGCGCCAACACCAGCCCGCTGCTCTTCGACAGCAGCGGCAACAAGAAGGCGGCGTACAACTCGGTTCTGAACGCGCTCAACGCCGCGACCCCGAACCCGACGCCCACGCCGACCACCTCGCCCACGCCGGGCACCTCGCCGACGCCGACCCCCACGCCCACCGTGGGTACCGGGTCACAGATCCGCGGCCAGGCCTCCAACCGGTGTGTCGACGTGCCGAACGCCTCGACGACAGACGGCACCCAGGTTCAGATCTACGACTGTCACACCAACTCCAACCAGCAGTGGAGCTACACCTCGTCCCAGGAGCTGCGCGTCTACGGCAACAAGTGCCTCGACGCCGCCGGCACCGGTAACGGCGCGAAGGTGCAGATCTACACCTGCTGGGGTGGCGCGAACCAGAAGTGGAACCTGAACTCCGACGGCTCGATCACCAACCAGCAGTCGGGTCTGTGCCTGGACGCCGCCGGCTCCGGCAACGGCGCCCTCGTCCAGGTCTACTCCTGTTGGGGCGGCACGAACCAGCGGTGGTCCCGGACCTGATCCGGCCCTCCTGCCGGCGCGGCAGCGCCTGACAGCCTGACGCGATGATTCAACCTGGTCTGGGCGGCTCTCCGGGGGCCGCCCAGACCAGCCGCGTGTTCCCGGTCAGCCGGCCGAGGGCCGCAGGGCCCGTGTGCAGAGGGTGAGGCCCTCCGTCAGTGCGGCGCGCGTGGTGTCGTCGACCTCGCCGAGCATGTTCTCCTCGATGTCGTCGAGTGAGCGGTCGCAGCGCCGCAGCGTCGCCTGTCCCTCGTGAGTGAGGTGGACGCGAAGGACCCGGCCGCCGTCCGGGTGGGCGTCACGGTGGATCAGACCGCGTTGTTCCAGGTCGCGGACGACCAGGTTCATCGCCTGCGGGGTGACGAAAGCGATGCGGGCCAGTTCGGCCGAGGAGAGTCCGTCGCGCATGAGCAGTTCGCTGAGCGCCATGTATTCGGTCGTCGTGATGCCGTATTGGACCAGCGCCTCGTCGAGCCGGGCGCGGATGCGACGCTCCAGCCGATAGATCAAGTAGCTCAGGCGAGGCGTCTGCTTGACCGGCTGGTCGGCTGCGGGAGAGTGGCGCGAGGTCACCGGATGACCATAACGGGCAATGTAAGTTTCGCGACCCGTATATCAAGCTACTTGATAACAAATCGCTTGATAACCAGCACAAGCAGCGCTTTTCCGTGAGCCGAGCGCCGTGATCCCGGACGGCGGCGGCTTGACCGCGCGCGGGTGCCGCTCCTATACCGGCTGACATCAGGACGAGTCGGCGGCGCCGCGGCCTCGTGGATCGAGCGAACGTCAAGCAGAGGAGAGCCGATGAAGCGATTGACCGCCGTGCTCGCGGGCGCCGCCACCGCGATGCTGTGCGCCGCCACGGTCCTGGTGGCCGGGCCACCCGCCGTCGCGGCCACGCTGACCGAGGTGACGAACTTCGGCGCCAACCCCGGCAACCTGCGGATGCACCTCTACGTGCCGGACAACGTGCAGTCCAGCCCCGCGATCGTGCTCGCCATGCACGGCTGCGGCGGCTCGGGCCCCGGCTTCTTCTCCGGTTCGGAGTTCCGCTCTCTCGCCGACCAGTACGGCTTCGTCGTCATCTACCCGTCGGCGTCCAAGAAGGGCAACTGCTTCGACTCCTGGTCGGCGGCGTCCCAGGTGCGCAACGGGGGCAGTGACCCCGTCTCGCTGATGTCCATGATCACCAACGCGCGGCAGCGCACCAACGGCGACGCGAACCGCATCTACGTCACCGGCTCCTCCGCGGGGGGTATGGAGACCAACATCATGCTCGGCAACTACCCCGACGTCTTCAAGGCCGGGGCGGCGTTCATGGGGGTGCCGTTCGCCTGCTTCCCGAACGAGGCCGACTACATTCCCTCGCCCGGCGCGAGCAACTGCGCCTCCGGGCGGATCAGCAAGACGCCCCAGCAGTGGGGGGACCTGGTCCGGGCCGCCTATCCCGGCTTCAGCGGCACCCGGCCGCGCGTCCAACTCTGGCACGGCACCACGGACAACCTGGTCTACTACGCCACCCACCAGCAGGCGATCGACCAGTGGACCAACGTCTTCGGCCTGAGCCAGACGCCCACCTCCACGGACACCCCGCAGCAGAACTGGAACCGCCGCCGATACGCCGACGCCTCCGGCACGGTCCGGGTCGAGGCCTACAGCATCCAGGGCGCCGGCCACAGCCTCCCGAGCAGCGGCATGGCCGCCGCCGCGATCCAGTTCTTCGGCCTCACCGGCACGCCCAGCCCGTCGCCCTCGCCCAGTCCGTCGCCGTCCCCCAGCCCGTCGCCCTCACCGTCCCCGAGCCCGTCACCGTCTCCCAGTCCGTCGCCTTCGCCCAGCGCGGGCACCGGATGCAGGGTCACCTACGTCCCCAACACCTGGAACAACGGATTCACGGCCGACGTCACCCTGACAAACACCGGCGCGACCCCCGTCAACGGCTGGGCCGTCACCTGGACGTGGGCGGGCAACCAGCAGGTCACCGGCGCCTGGAACGCGGCCATCACCCAGTCGGGCTCGCAGGTCACCGCGCGCAACCTCTCCTACAACGCCTCCATCGCCCCGCAGGGCAAGGCGAGCTTCGGATTCCAGGCCACCTACAGCGGCACGAACGCGACTCCGGTCTCCTTCGCGCTCAACGGTGGCGCGTGCGTCACGGGATGAGTTCGTCCAGGACCGCGTCGGCCACTTTCCTGGCGGGCCGTTCGTAGGCCTCGGCGCGGGAGTGGAAGACCTGCTCGGCCCGGATGGCCGGCCAGTCGGACGGGAGATGCTCGGCCGGCAGATGAGGATCCTGCCGGACGAGTTGCAGCCAGTCGGTGTGGAGCAGGAGTTGCCGGACGAGATCGTCCGGCGCGTCGGGAAGCGGCCGGGTGACGTCCCACCTGGCCAGGAAGCCCCGATAGCGCCGGGCGATCTGCTCGATGTCGAACGCCTTGGCGACCAGGTCGACGGCCTCGGTCGGCTTGAACGCCGTGGCGGTCAGGACCGTGACATGGTCGTCGACGTCGAGGGCGTCGAACACGCCGGTGACCTCCCGAACCCCCGGAGCAATCCACAGGCCGGCCTGCAGCGGGCCGAATCCGGCCCAGATGAGGCGTGATCGCAGGTCGTGGCGGGTGCTGCGGCGGCTGTCGGGAAGGGAGAAGCCGACGACGGTCCAGGTGCCGTCCCAGTCGCGGTTGACCGCGCCGGTCTCCCAGACCCGCCGCCGTCCGTCGCGGAGCACGGCCACGGCGTGGGGGGTGAGCCCGAGGTAGGCCTTGCGTCCCACCCGGTGCCGGATCAGCAGGTCGCGTTTCACCATGCGGGCGAGCGTGGACCGGACGGCCTCCTCCGAGACGTCGAGGCGGGCGAACACGTCGATGACGCTGCCCGAGGAGATGGCGGTGCCGCGGTCGAGGGCGTAGATGCCGAGGAAGCTGAATATCAGGGACTGCGGGCGCGTGGACGGCGCCGCCGGTTCGTCTTCGCCGCCGATGGTCACACCGGAAGCGTAGACGGGCCAGATGTCAGGCACATAATTGACGGAAGTCATATTTGTGACCGAGGAGAGCTCATGAACGTCGACGAACTGGTCGCCATCGATGTGCACACCCACGCCGAGGTGTCCGCCGACGGGCACGCCTCGCTGAGCGACGAGCTGGCCGGTGCGTCGGCGGCCTACTTCAAGGGGCACGCCCGGCCGACGATTCCCGAGACGGCCGCCTACTACCGGGAGCGGCGGATGGCGGCGGTGGTGTTCACCGTCGACGCCGAGCACGCCACCGGGCATCCGCGCATCTCCAACGAGGAGGTCGCGGAGAGCTGCGCCGCCCATGCCGACGTCCTGATCCCCTTCGCCAGCGTCGATCCGTGGAAGGGGAGGGCGGGGGTCAGGGAGGCGCGGCGGCTGGTGTCCGACCACGGCGTGCGCGGCTTCAAGTTCCATCCGAGCGTGCAGGGAATGTCGCCCGACGACCGGGCGGCCTACCCCCTCTACGAGGCGATCGAGGAGCTGGGCGTGCCGGCGCTGTTCCACACCGGCCAGACCGGCATCGGCGCGGGACTGCCCGGCGGGGGCGGGATCCGGCTGAAACATTCCAACCCGATGCTGATCGACGACGTCGCCGTCGACTTCCCGGAGCTCCGGATCATCCTGGCCCATCCGTCGTTCCCCTGGCAGGACGAGGCCCTCGCGGTCGCCACCCACAAGCCCCACGTCTACATCGACCTGTCGGGGTGGTCGCCGAAGTACTTCCCGCCGATCCTCGTGCAGTACGCCAACACGCTGCTCAAGGACAAGGTGCTCTTCGGCTCCGACTATCCGATGATCACGCCCGATCGCTGGCTCGCCGACTTCGACAAGCTCGACATCAAGCCCGAGGTGCGCCCGAAGATCCTCAAGGACAACGCCGCCCGGCTGCTGGGACTTCTCTGATATGGGGCAGAGTGTTGACGTCCGTCATAAATCTGCCTAACCTCCGGGCAAGTATCCCGGACTGAGGAGCTCAGTCATGACGGACCCGTCGGTCTTACCCCCCAACCAGGTTCAGCTCCGCCGCGCGGTGGCCTCCAGCTTCCTGGGCAGCGTCATCGAGTACTACGACTTCCTGCTCTACGCCACGGCCTCGGCAGTGGTCTTCAGCAAGGTCTTCTTCTCCTCGCTCGACCCGCTCACGGCCACGGTCGCCAGCTTCGGCACCTTCGCGACGGGATATCTCGCCAGGCCGCTCGGCGGAGTGATCTTCGGGCACTTCGGCGACCGGCTCGGCCGCAAGCAGATGCTGATCCTGACCATGACCCTGATGGGTCTGGCCAGCTTCCTCATCGGCCTGCTCCCGACCTACGAGCAGATCGGCTTCCTGGCCCCCGTCGCCCTCGTCGTCCTGCGCGTGCTTCAGGGCGTCGCCATCGGCGGCGAATGGGGCGGCGCGGTGCTGATGTCGGCGGAACACGCGACCAGCCGGCGGGGACTGTGGGCGAGCTTCACCAGCGCCGGCGCCCCGTTCGGCATGGTGCTGTCGACCGGCGTGCTCAGTGGCACCGCCGCCGTCCTGGGTGAGCAGGCGTTCCTGAGCTGGGGCTGGCGGGTGCCGTTCCTGCTCAGCATCGTGCTGCTGGCGGTCGGCCTGTTCGTCCGGCTGCGGGTGGAGGAGACGCCCGTGTTCGCGGCGGGCGGCCCGCGCGTCCGGGTGCCTCTGGTGGACGTGCTCCGCAACCACCCGAGGACGCTGCTGCTCGGCGTGGGCGTCGGTCTCGCCGCGTTCGTGGCCCAGGGCACGCTGACCACCTATCTCATCGCGTACGGCGTCCGGACCGGTTTCACCCGGCAGGAGGTGCTGAACGGGCTCACGCTGTCGTCCGCGCTGGCCGTGGTGGGCATCATCGCCTTCGCGGCCCTTTCGGACCAGGTCGGCCGGCGGCCGGTCGTGCTGACAGGTGCGGTGCTCATGGCCGCGTTCGGCTTCGCGCTGTTCCCGATGGTGAACACCGGCAGCGTCGTCGTGCTCACCATCGCGCTGGTGCTGGGCCAGGCGATCATCCACCCGCTGATGTTCGGCCCGCTCGGGGCGCTGTACGCCGAACTCTTCCCGACCGGGAACCGCTACACCGGCGCCTCGCTGGGCTACCAGTTCGCCGGGCTCGGCGCCGGGCTGGGACCGCTGCTGTTCGCCCAGATGGACGCGTCGTCCGGAGGGGGCAGCACCACGACGATCTCGGTGGTCATCGCGGTCTGCTGCCTGCTCACCGTCGTCTGCGTGCTGGCCCTGCGCGAGACCAGATCCGACGACCTCGCCTCGGACGCCCCCGCGGTCGCCGCCGATGCGTAACGCGGGGCTCGGCGGGTGGACGGCCCGCCGGGCCCTGATGAGCCCCGGCCGCACCGCGTTCGTCCAGGCGGACCGGTCGGTCAGCTACGCCGACGTCCACGTGCGGGCGACCCGCCTGGCGTGGCGGCTGCGCGGGGAGGGGATCCGGCCGGGGGACCGGGTTGCCTACCTCGGCCCCAACCACGTCGCCTTCGCCGAGACCCTGTTCGCCACCCACCTGCTGGGCGGGATCTTCGTGCCGCTGAACTTCCGGCTGGCCGCGCCGGAGATCGCGTACATGCTCGGGCACTCGGAGGCCTCGCTGCTCGTGTACGACCCCGCCTGCGCGGAGACGGTGCGCGGGCTGCCCGGCCCGTGCCCGGTCACGGCCCTGGCGGAGGCCGAGACCTGGATGGCGCAGGGCGATCCCGAACCCATCGACGTGCCGGTCGCGCTCGACGAGGTGGCCCTGATCCTCTACACCTCCGGCACGACCGGCCGCCCCAAGGGCGCCACGCTCAGCCACGCGAACCTGGTGTGGAACTGCCTCAACATGCTGATCGGCGTCGACGTGACGAGCACCGAGGTGGCGCTGATCAGCGCGCCCCTCTTCCACGTCGCGGCCCTGAACCAGACGCTGCTGCCGACCTTCCTCAAGGGCGGCACCTCCGTGATCATGCCGTCGTGGGACGCCGGACTCTGCTGCGACCTCATCGAGAAGCACGGGGTCACGTGGATGTTCGGCGTCCCCACGATGTTCGCCGACCTCGCCCGGTCGCCGCGCTGGGCCGACGCCGACCTGTCGTCGCTGCGCACCCTCATGTCGGGCGGCGCGGCGATCCCGGTGGCGCTGATCCGGGCGTACCAGGAGAGGGGCCTGGTCTTCTGCCAGGGCTACGGGCTGACCGAGACGGCGCCCGGCGCCACCTTCCTCGACGCGGGCGAGAGCGTGCGCAGGGCAGGCTCGGCCGGAGTCCCTGTCTTCTTCGCCGAGGTGCGGGTGGCCCGGCCCGACCTCGCCACCGCGCCGGCCGGGGAGCCCGGCGAGGTGCTCATCCGGGGGCCCAACGTCACCCCCGGCTACTGGCGCGACCCGGCGGCGACCGCCGCCGCGCTGACCGGGGACGGCTGGTTCCGTTCCGGCGACATCGGGGTCATGGACGCCGAGGGCCATCTGACCATCGTCGACCGGGTCAAGGACATGTACATCTCCGGCGGCGAGAACGTCTATCCGGCCGAGGTCGAGGGCGTGCTCTTCACCCACCCCGCCGTGGCGGAGGCCGCCGTGGTGGGCATGCCGGACCAGAAGTGGGGCGAGGCGGGCCGCGCCTTCGTGGTGCTCCGGCCGGGCGCGGTCGTCGACCCCGGTGAACTGGCGGACTTCCTGCGCACCCGGCTGGCGAAATACAAGATCCCCGCCCGGTTCGAGATCGTGGACTCGCTGCCCAGGACGGGGTCGGGCAAGATCCGCAAGACCGAGCTCCGCGACCGGCCCGTGGCCGGAGAGGTCAACGGGGCTTGACCGACTCCCGCAGGCGCACCGGCATGGCGACCCGGTGCACCTGGCCGGGCTCGCTCTCCTCGCCCATCTGGGCGAACAGCACCTCCACCGCCTTGCGTCCCAGTTCGTAGTAAGGCAACGCCACCGTCGTCAGCTTGGGGCGCAGCCACGAGGCGATCGGGTGGTCGTCGAACGACACCACCGACACGTCGTCGGGGACCGAGAGCCCGGCGTCCTGCAACGCCTGGTAGGCGCCCAGCGCCAGCCGGTCGTTGAGGCAGATCAGCGCCTTGGGGCGGTGCTCGGCCAGGAGCGCCCGGGTCGCGGCCAGGCCTTCTTCCGGCTGCCAGTCGGGGCACGCCCGCGCTCCGGCGATCTTCAGCCCGCTGTCCCTGATGCCCTGGAGGCGTTCCACCGCCGCGACGCTGTCGACGGGCCCGTCGCGCAGCCTGGGCCCCGCGCCGATCAGGTAGACGCCGTCGCGGTGCCCGGCGTCGAGCAGCACCCGGGCCGCCGAACGGCCGGCTTCCACCTCGTCGGGCACGATCGACGGCAGGCCGGAGGCCGGCTTGGGCAGCGCGTTCAGCAGCACGGCGGGCCCGATGTCCTTGGGGACCTTGATCGTACGGGTGAACATGGCGGCCAGGATGATGCCGTCGACCTGGCGGTCCTGCATGGCGTGGAGCAGGCCGCGCTCCAGATCGGGGTCGCCCTCGGTCTCACCGATGAACAGCATCACGCCGCGTTCGCGGGCCGCCTCCAGAGCGCCTTTGATCATGTCTCCGGCGAGGCGGGATGTCGCGACGGTGTCGGAGACGAAGCCGATCGTCCGGCTCGTCCCGGTGCGCAGACCGACCGAGACCGCGTTCGGGCGGTAGCCCAACTCGTCGGCGGCACGCAGTACCCTCTGCTCGACGTCATGGGAAATGCGCAGCTCACGGCCCCTGCCCGTCATCACGAGCGAGGCGGTCGTGCGGGAAACTCCGGCCGCCTGGGCCAGATCGGCCAAGGTGACCCGACGTCGACTCACGGCGGAGACCTCCACATTCCAAACGCATTACGGGGCCTTGACACCGCCGGATACGCACGGTGAGACTATCGCATCGCTAATCCGATTTAGCAAAGGGAGACGCACCATGTCTCATCGAGTTAACTCCCGCCGGAGCCGCGTGGCGATGGTGGTCATCCTGGGGGGAAGCCTGGCCGCCGCCTGCGCGGCGCCGGGCAGTGGCAACGCCCAGCCGACGGCCGCCGCGTCGTCGGCTCCGGCGTCGTCCGCGCCGACCTGCGGTACCGAGCCGATCACGCTCAAGGGCTACTTCGAGACGGGCTTCCCGATCGCGAAGGCGCTCACCGACGAGTTCACCAAGCAGCACCCCAACGTCACCTGGGACATCCGGGAAGACCAGTTCGCGGTGATCACCCAGAACGCCCCGCGCGTGCTGGCCGACGACCCGCCCGACCTCATGCGCCTGCCCCAGGTCTCCGAGCTGGTCAAGAACAACCTGCTCAAGAACCTCGACGACTACGCCAAGCAGTTCGGCTGGGACAAGTGGCCCGCCTCCCAGCTCGAGCAGATGCGCCTGGCCCCCGGCGGCGCGGTGCGCGGTGAGGGCTCCCTCTACGCCATGGGCCTGAACTTCTCCATGACCGGCGTCTTCTACAACAAGAAGCTGGCCGAGCAGATCGGCATGACCACCCCGCCCGAGACGCTGGCCGACCTCGACGCCGCCCTGGCCAAGGCCAAGGAGGCGGGCCTGGCCCCGATCGCCCAGTTCAACGGCGGCGCCACCGGCGGCCTCGCCTTCCCGCTCCAGAACCTGATGGCCTCCTACGGCCCGTCGGCGCCGATCAACGAATGGATCTACCAGAAGCCCGGCGCGACCATCGACACCCCCTCGAACCTCCAGGCCACCCAGCACCTGGAGAAGTGGATCAAGGCGGGGTACTTCTGGAAGGACGTCAACGCCGTCGACTACGCCACGATGATGAGCCGCTTCATGAAGGGCGACGGCCTGTTCATGTTCGACGGCGACTGGGAGTCGGGCAACCTCGACAAGCAGATGGCCGGGAACGCCGGCTTCTTCCTGATGCCCCCGGTCCAGGCCGGCGGTAAGCGCGCGGCCATGTCGGCCCCGCTGACCTTCGGCATCGGCGCGAACGCCAAGAACGCCGACTGCGCCGCCTTCTACCTCGACTGGGTCGCCACCGACACCAAGGCGCGCACGATCGGCGTCCAGATCGGCGGCTCCCACCCGATGGGCCCGGCCGACGCCCCGATGCCGCCGGTCGCGGCGGGCACCGTCACCGAGAGCACCCTCGGGGCGGGCGCGCAGATCGCCAAGGACAACGGGTCGATGGACTTCATCGCCAACGCCACCGGCGCGATCTACGCCAAGAGCTGGACCCCCAACCTGCAGAAGCTGGTCGGCGGGGAGCAGACCCCGGAAGGCCTGCTCAAGAGCGTGCAGAGCGACTACCAGACCCAGGTTCAGGGAGGCTGACGTGAAAGCGGCCGTGAAGCGGCGGAGAAACTGGGCCGGCTGGTTGTTCGTGCTGCCCGCGGCCGCGTTCTACGTCGTGTTCGTGATCCAGCCACTGTTCATGACGGTGCAGTACTCCCTCTACAAGTGGGACGGCATCGGCGTGGCCACCTGGACCGGGTTCCAGAACTACCTGAAGGTCTTCACCGATCCCGACCTGTTCGCCGCGATCTTCAACGCGGTGAAGCTGATCGCCTTCTTCAGCGCGGTCCCGGTCGTGCTCGGGCTGGCCATCGCGGCGACGATCCGGCGCATCGCCACCAGCCGTCTCGCGCTGGTGGCCCGCACGGTCATCTTCCTGCCGCAGGTCATCCCGCTGGTGGCGGCCGGGATCACCTGGAGCTGGCTGCTGTCCTCGACGGGGCTGGTGAACCAGCTGCTGACGTACATAGGACTGGAGAAGATCACCCGAGCCTGGCTCGGCGACTTCTCGACGGCGCTGCCGGCGGTCGGCGTGATCGGCGCGTGGGTGCTGCTGGGCCTGTGCACGCTCCTGCTGCTGGCCGGGATGAGCAAGATCGATCCGGCTCTGTACGAGGCCGCGCGCCTCGACGGGGCCGGCCCGTTCCGTGAGTTCTTCTCGATCAC
The DNA here is from genome assembly GCF_001570545.1 of Herbidospora mongoliensis. Lineage (GTDB taxonomy): Bacteria > Actinomycetota > Actinomycetes > Streptosporangiales > Streptosporangiaceae > Herbidospora > Herbidospora mongoliensis. The sequence continues at coordinate 186,051 of NZ_BBXD01000014.1, forward strand.
CCTGCCCAGCCTGCGGCAGGAGATCGGGGTCTGCGTCACCGTGACCGTCGTGGCCGCGCTGGCCAGCTTCGACATCGTCTACATCTCGACCCAGGGCGGGCCCGGCAACGCCAGCATGGTGCCCGGCCTGGAGATCTACTACCTGGCCTTCTCCGAACGGCAGGTCGGCCTCGCCTCGGCCCTCGCGGTGGTCCTCACCGCGCTGGTGATCGCGTGCGCGCTGCCGATCCAGTGGCTCACCAGGGACCGCACATGAAATCCGCCCGTCGCGAGGCCTTCACCGGCCGGGTCCTGCTGATCGTGCTGATGGCGGCGACGCTGATGCCGTTCATCAGCCTCTTCGTCACCGCGCTCCACCCGTCGGGCACCTACCCGCTGGGCCTGGAGTGGCCCGACGACCCGCAGTGGGGCAACTTCGCCACCGCGTTCACCGCCGCCAAGATGACCGAACTGCTGAAGTCGAGCGCGCTGATCGTGCTCGGGGTGGTGCCGATCTCGCTGGTCGTGGCCACCATGGCCGGGTTCGCCATCGGGCACCTGCGCATCCCCGGACGGCGCATCGTGTTCGTGGTGTTCCTGCTCGGCCTGACGCTGCCGTTCGAGGGCATCATCACGCCGCTCTACTACCTGGTGCGCGACATGGGCGTGCTGAACACCAGGTGGGCGATCATCCTGCCGCTGATCGGGCTGTTCATGCCGTTCTCGGTGTTCTGGATGCGGGCCCACTTCATCAACATGCCCGAGGAACTGTCGGAGAGCGCCCGCATCGACGGCGCGGGCACCTGGCAGCTGTTCTGGAAGGTCCACGTGCCGCTGGCCGCCCCCGCGACCTCGTCGCTGGCGATCCTGCTGTTCCTGTGGACATGGAACCAGTTCCTGCTGGCCATCGTGCTGGTGGACGATCCGCTGCAGCGCACCATGTCAGGGGCCCTCGGCGCCTTCCAGGGACAGTGGGGCACCGACATCCCGCTGCTGTGCGCGGGGTCGCTGCTGATCCTCACGCCCACGCTCCTGGTGTTCCTGATCTTCCAGCGACGCTTCGTCACCGCCCTGCTCCAGGGCTCCTTGAAGGGATGACCGTGACCACGACGACACGGTGGACGCGACGCCACCTCGACCTGATCACCGAGGACCCGGCGACCACCGCGCCGCCCATCCTCGGCCCGGTCGAGGCGGCGCTGCCCGGCGTGGACCTGTGGGACATGTGGCCGATCCAGGAAGAGGACGGTGCCACCGCCCTCTTCGACGGCCGCGAACTCTGGATGGGCCTGGCCGCACCGGCGGCCGGCCATCCGGAGGACCGCCACGACGTCGCCCGCATCCGCCTGCTCGCCCTCGAGAACGGCAAGTGGATCGACCTGGGCGACCAGTTCCCCGACGGCGCGTCGCCGGGCAGCCGCGAGTGGTCCGGCACGGCGATCCGGCGCGCCGACGGCACGATCTCCGTCTTCTACACCGCGAGCGGATTCCGCGGCGAGGAGCGGCCCACCTTCGTCCAGCGGGTGTTCGAGGCCCGGGAGGGGGTGCACCGGGAGATCGTCCGCTCCGGCGGCGAGTTCTTCCTCCCGGCCGACGACCTCGAAGGAGGGCCGGGGAAGATCCGGGCCTTCCGCGACCCGGCGTGGTTCCGGGGCCATCTGCTGATCGCGGCCTCGGTCCCCTGGGGCGAGCGCCACATGGGCGCCATCGCGCTGACCGGCCCGGAGTCGGAAGGCCGGCCGATGTATCCGCCGCTCCTGGTCGCCGACGGCGTCAACCGCGAGATCGAACGCCCGCACGTCGTCGTCCACGACGGTCTCTTCTACCTGTTCTTCTGCACTCACGGTCAGTCGTTCGAACCGGCGGACGCCGCCCCGACCGGCCTCTACGGTTTCGTCTCCGACACACTCACCGGCCCGTACGAACCCCTGAACGGCTCCGGCCTGGTCATCGGGAACCCGGCGGCCCAGCCCGACCAGGCCTACGCGTGGATGGTGCTCGACGACCTGCGCGTGGTGAGTTTCCTCGACTATCGGGGGCCGGTCGACCGCGCCAATTTCGGCGGGACGCCGGCCCCCGTGCTGAGACTGCGACTGGACGGCTCCCGGACCCGCCTGGAACCGTGAGCGCGGGTCTTACAGGAACCTCCAGAGGTTGTTGGCCGAGCCGTTGTCGTCGGACAGCACCGCCTGCGCGCCCTGCGCGGTGCCGGACAGGCCGAGGACCCGGCCGCCGTTGGCGCACTGGATGCGGAAGGCGGCGTTGGAGCCGTAGCGCAGCCGCCAGCGGTGGTCGCCGGCGCCGTTGTCGGCCCACTGCACCAGGCGTGATCCGGCGGCGGTGGCCGCGTTCTCCACGCCGAGCACCTTCTGGCTGTTGGAGTTGCGCAGGCGCAGGTAGCCGCCGGTGTCGACGATCGCCGTCCACAGGTGGTCGGCGGTGCCGGAGTCGCCCCACTGCACGACGAGCGCCCCGTCGGCCGTGGACATGCCGGTGACGCCCAGGACCATGCCGGTGCCGACGTTCTGGATGCGCCGCGCGCCGTTGGGGACGAAGCGCCACTGGTTGTCGGCGCTGCCGTTGTCGGGGTCCTGGACGGCCTGCGCCCCGTTGCCGGTGCTCCCGTTCAGGGTGCCCAGCAGCTTGGAGCTGTTGGCGTTGCGGATCTTGACCGAGCCGTCGCCGACGTCGGTGATCGTCCAGCGGTGGTCGGCGGTGCCGTTGTCGGCCCACTGCATGACGCGGGCGTTGTCGGCCGTCGACATGTTCTCGACGCCGAGCACCTTGCCGCTGTTGACGTTGCGGAGGCGCAGCGCGTTGCCGTCCACGACCGGAACCCAGTCGTGGTCGGCGGTGCCGTTGTCGGTCCACTGCAGGGCGAGGCCGCCGTCGGTGGTGGACATGTTCTGGATGCCCAGGGCCAGGCCGCTGGCCGCGTTGATCAGGCGGAAGCTCGCCTGGCCGCCACCGCCGCCGCCGTTGACCGACCAGTAGACGACGTAGTTGTGGTTGTGGGCGTCGTAGAACGGGCCGAGGTTGACCGAGCCGTTGGCGGTGAACGCCAGCGACGAGGTGCTCGTGCGGTTGATCGTCGAAGGGGTCAGGGCCGGGGCCGCCGACAGCGACGTGCTGCCGTAGTTCCCCGACAGGACGACCGGGCCGTAGATGATCGCCTGCAGGTTCGGGTTGTCGTTGGCTGCCTTCATGACCACTCGCATCGGCAGGCGCACGGTCACGGTGTCGCCCGAGGTCCAGGAGCGGGTCAGGTCGGCGTAGCTGCCGGGGGTGGTGGTGATGCCCTGCTGCACGCCGTTGACGCTGATCGTCGCGCCCTGGGTCCAGGCGGGGATGCGGACGCGCATCGTCCAAGATCCGGCGACGTTACCGGTGACCTGCAACGACGTGGTGTCGGTGACCGGGTAGGAGGTGGTCTGGGTGACCGTGATGCCGCGCTGCGACCAGTTGAGCGTCGAGGGCGTGAACAGGTTCACGAACAGCGTGGTGCCGTTGTGGAAGTAGATCGAGTCCATCAGCTTGGTGTTGGTCTCGATGCCGGTGCCCTGGCAGCACCACATCGAGTTGTAGTCGGTGCTCCACGTGCCGCCGCCCCAGGCCGGGCCGACCCCTCTGCGCCCGCCGGGGTTGAGCGGGGTGAAGTAGGTGACGTGACCCCGTGCGTCGGCCGGGTTCTGCTGGCCGATCAGGTGGTTGAGCAGGGCGTTCTCGTAGTAGTCGAAGTAGTCGGCGCGGGTGGGCGACAGCTGCCACAGCTCCCGGGTGAGCTTGAGCATGTTGTAGGTGTTGCACGCCTCCCCGGTGTCGCGGGCCAGGTAGGAGGCGATGGCGTTGGGCGCGCGGAAGTGCTCGGCCTGGCTGTTCGATCCGTTGGCGTAGCTGTGCGCGTTGACGGTCAGGGTCCACGCGTTGGCTGCGATGTCGCGGTAGCGCGTCGTGCCGGTCGCCTTGTACTCGCGCGCCGCGCCGATCCACTTGGGGACCTGGGTGTTGGCGTGCAGGCCGTTGAGCTGGTCCTGGTTGGAGGCCAGGGGGTTGAAGACGGAGGCGTGGTCGAAACGCTGGGCGGTGGCCAGCCAGCGGGAGTCGCCGGTCATCTGGTAGAGGTCGGCGAGCACGGCGTTCATGCCGCCGAACTCGGTGCCGAGCATGGACTGCATCTGGCTGGACGACAGCCGCGACGTCCGGGCGTCGACCCAGGCGGCCAGGTTCAGCAGCACCGTCCTGGCCTGGGTGTTGCCGAGGAACCGCCACACGTCCAGCAGTCCGGCCAGCGTCTTGTGGATGCAGTAGTAGGGCACGTTGCCGTTGGACAGGGTGCGGTTCTCCACGGCGGTGATGTCCGACTCGGGGAAGCCGGACAGATAGCCGTTGCTCGCCTGGCATTTGGCCAGCTCGGCGACCATGTAGTTGGCCTTGTCCCGGCAGGTGGTGTCCCCGAGCACGGCGTAGGCCTGCGCCCAGGCGGTCAGGAAGTGACCCTGCATGTGCGACCGGAACGGGAAGTTCGGCGCGTCCCACCCGCCGTTGGACGAGGCCCCGCCGGTGGACTGGCCGTGGTTGGCGCGGAAGACGTACAGCAACCGGTCGACGTCGACGAAACGCAGGTAGGCCAGGGTGCGGTTCTGGTTGTCCAGCCAGCGGCCCGAGGTCAGCCTGACCTGGCCGAGGTCGAACTCGTAGGCGGAGACGCCGATGTCGGCGCGGGCCCAGGCCAGCGCGGCCGAGGCGGGGGACAGGCCTGCCACCTGGCCGGCGGCCGAGATCGCGGCGGTCGCGCCTGCGGCCTTGAATAATTGGCGACGGTTCAACGGCACGGAGGAATCCTTTCGGGAGCTGTTATCGCTAACATTTCGCTGGGTCGCCCTTCGTGTCCAGTGAGGGTGAAAGTTTCACCGGGACACCTCCGGACGCCGGTCGCCCGGCATCCGGAGGTCGCCGATCTGGAGGGGTCAGGTTCGGGGAGTGCCGCCCCAACGGACGATCAGGGCGTCGGCGTCGCGCAGCAGGACGGTGCGGACGATCTCGTCGGCCTCGACGCGGTGGTCCTTCACCCCGCTCTTGAACTTCTCGATCACCTTGACGATCTTCTTGTCATCCTTCTCCTCGGCGATGGCGGCGATGACGCGGTCGAGTTCCTTGTGGAGCCGGACGGCGCTGCTGGCGTTGGTCCTGTCCTCGGCCTCGAAGCGGTCGATCAGCGCCGAGATGTCCTCCACGGAGGTGGTCACGGTGAAGCGGACGGTCTTCTCGGTCTGGTTGCCGGCGTTGTCGTCGGCGGCGACCGTGAGGACGTGCTCGCCCAGGGCCAGCTCGTAGAGGGTGTGCGCGGTGCCGGAGATGACCGGCTCCCCGTCGAGGGTCGCGGTGACCGACTTCACGCCGGACTCGGCGTCGTCCGCCGTCCAGCCGATGGTCAGGTCGTCGCTGTCGCCGTACTCGCCGCCGTCCTCCACGCCCGAGACCTCGACCGCGGGAGCGGTCTCGTCCGGGGCCTGGCTCTCGAAGGCCCAGGAGTCGATCTCGAACAGGTCCGCGCCCGCGGTGCCCGCGTAGGTGAAGTAGACGTCGTGCACGCCGGTGACGCCGTCGAGTTCGGCGGTGAGCTCCGTCCACGCGTTGAGCGGAGCATCGACGGGGATGGTGGCCACCACGGGTGCGGTGCGGCTGCCGAGGCGGACTTCGATCTTCGCGCCCGCCGCGAGCGGGCGGACCTTCGCGGTGACGGCGGTGGCACCCTCGTCACCGAAGTCGACCGACGCGAGCGAGGTCCAGTCGCCGTTGTCGACGTCGTGCAGCACCAGGTTCGGGGCCAGCGCGCCGAACTCGGCCGAGGAGCCGTCGATCTTCTTGGTGGCGATGCCCTGCTGCCAGGCGATCGTCTCCGCCTCGATCACCCGGTAGGGCGCCAGGTCGCGGATCTTGTCCACGCCGTCGTAGGTGCCGAGGACCTCCTTGATCGTGCCGTCCTGGTTGAACTCCAGCTTGGCGATGTGCGGGCTGCGGAAGCCCTGGGTCGCGTTGCCGGTGATACGGCGGTTGAGCGTCTGGGCGTGGTAGGTGAAGTAGTACTCGCCGTCGAGCTCGAACACCGACTGGTGGTTGTTGCCGCCGGCGCCGAAGAAGTTGCCGGGGTTGCGGAAGATGACGCCCTTGTACGTGTCGGCGGTCCAGGGCCCCATCGGGTTGTCGGCGACCATGTAGGCGATCGCCCCGGTCGGGGGACCGGCGGGGTCGATCGGGCCGCCGAAGCCGAAGTTCGAGGAGTACGAGTAGTAGTACTTGCCCTCGCGCTTGAAGACGTGGCCCGCCTCGAACATGAGCGGCCCGTCGATGACCTCGGCCGAGCCGACGGTGCTCGTCAAGTTCTCGCCGAGCCTGATCACTCGGGTGGACTTGGGGTGGTTGGTGTTCTCGTAGCTGTCGGAGTTGTCGTCGCCGCCACCACCGAAGTACAGGTAGCCCTGGCCGTCGTCGTCGATGAACACGCCCGGGTCGAAGAGCCAGTTCACCCCGTTGGACGCGCCCGGCGTCGCGCCGGTGATCAGCAGGCTGCCCCGCTCGTCACGCCACGGGCCGACCGGGGAGTCGCCGACGATGACGCCGGTGGCGGCGCCGTTGTTGGCGAAGTACAGGAAGAACTTCTCCTGGCCGTTGACGATCTTGCTCTCCATCGCCGGGGCCCAGGAGTTGCCGGCGTAGCGGGCGATCCCGCTCGGCCCGGCGACCGGGATCTCGCCGTGGTCGACCCAGTTCACCAGGTCGTCGGAGGAGATGACGGTGATGGTGTTGATGCCGCCGTAGGTGTTGGTGGGGGAGATCCCGTTCGGGCCCGGGTTGTACACCTGGGTGTCGTTGGTCATGTACATGTACACGCGGCCGTCGTGGACGAAGGCGTTGCCGTCGGCCCCGAACTTGTGCGAGATGAGCGGGTTGCCCTCACCGGGGTTCTTGCCGAGCACCTCGATCGTGGTCGACGGCGTGAACTCCGAGAGCTTCACGTCGTCGACCTTGAAGTCCATCAGGTGCGTGTCGGGCGCCGCCGAGGGCGTCTGCGTCCACGGGGTCTCGACGAAGATCCGCGCGGTCGTCACGCTCTGCGCGGCGGGGATGGTGAACGTGCCCTGGATCAGGCCCCACTGTCCGCGCGGCGTGGTCACGGTGCCGAGGTTGGTGTAGGTCCCGCCGCCGTAGTGCATGGTGACGAAGAACTGCTTGGTGGCCGGGCTGGCCGGGTTCTCATACTTCACCCGTGCCGTGACCGAGTAGGTCTTGCCCGCCTGCACCTTGCCGGACAGGTCCTGCATCGGGCCCGACCCGGTGGTCGTCCGCTGGGTGACCACGACGGCGCCGGAGCCGGAGTAGGCGTCCGTCGTCGGGGCCAGCGCGGCGGTGTCGGCCGCGTTCCCGTTGTTCGGGAACCAGCTGGTCAGGCCGTTCTCGAAGCCACCGTTCACGATGATTTCCGGGCCCGCGGCCTGGACGGGCGCCGCCACCAGGGTCGACAACCCGCCCACCATCGCGGCAGCGGTCACGATCGCGGCGAAGCGCGAGCGTAATTTCACGAGATGTTCTCCTCTTTCTTCGGATCTTCATCTGAACCGGTGGTCAGGCCCGGGGTGTGCCGCCCCAACGGACGATCAGGGCGTCGGCGTCGCGCAGCAGGGTGGTGCGGACGACCTCGTCGGCTTCGACGCGGTGGTCCTTGACGCCGCTCTTGAACTTCTCGATCACCTTGACGACCTTCTTGGGGTCCTTCTCCTCGGCGATCGCGGCGATGACGCGGTCGAGCTCCTTGTGGAGCCGGACGGCGCTGCCGGCGTTGGTCTTGTCCTCGGCTTCGAAGCGGTCGATGAGGGCGGAGACGTCCTCGACCGAGGTGGTGACGGTGAAGTGGACGGTCTTCCCGGCCGCGTTGCCGTTGTTGTCGTCGGCGGTGACGGTCAGCACGTGCTCGCCCAGCGCCAGTTCGTACAGCGCCCGCTTCACGCCGGAGGCGACGGGTTGCCCGTCGAGGGTCGCGGTGACCGACTTCACGCCGGACTCGGCGTCCTCGGCGGTCCAGCCGATGGTCAGGTCGCCGCTGTCGCCGTACTCGCCGCCGTATTCGAGGCCGGAGACCTCGATCGCGGGAGCGGTCACGTCCTCGGCCTTGAGCACGCCGAGCCGGGCCAGCTGGTAGCTGAGCGCGCGTTCCGGCGCGTCGATCTGGTTCTGGGTGCCGAACCGGCCGGCTCGGGCGGCCTTCGCCGTCGCGAGGGCCTTCTGCGCCTCTGCCCAGGCGTCCGCCGGGTAGGAGGCCGCGGTGAGCGTGTCGGCGTGGGCGATGGCCTCGTCCAGGGCGGTGGTGTCGAGGGGCAGGTTCTGCGCGGTCAGGGTGTCGCTGAGCAGGTAGTGGTCGAAGTCGACGCGCCCGCCCTTCTCCTGGGTCGCGTAGTTGAACAGGGCGACCCGGTGTCCCATGAAGTGCGCGAGGCTGCCGTCCAGCGACTGCGGGCCGACGCGGTTGCCCAGCCGGGTCCACTCCAGCCCGTCGAGGCTGTAGTAGAAGGTCGTCCACAGCTGCCCGACCGGCGCGGCGAAGTCGAGGTCGGCCTTCACCGAGACCTCGGTGGCCTCGCCCAGCGGCACCGTCGAGCCCGCGACGAAGGTCTCCAGGGCGGCCTGGTCGAGGTCGACCCCGAACGGCTGCCCCCGGTTCACCACTCCCAGCGTGTTCACGCCGTTCACGCGCTTGACCGCCACGTAGGAGAACCCTCGGTTGAACGCGGCCAGACCCGCGACGTCGCCGTTCTTCATGCCGGAGACGTCCATCCGGGTCTCCGCCGACTGGCGCGGCCCGAACGTGCGCTGGGTGAGGGTGTTGCGCGCCTCCTCCAGCCACGTGAGCTCGGCCCGGTTGGAGAGCTTGGTGTAGACGTACTGGCCGGTCACCGGCTTGCCCGTGGTCAGGCGCAGCCAGCCGTCCCGGTCGGTGAGCGACCAGAGGCGGTTGTCGGGGGCGTGGTTCCACTCCCAGGCCGGGTCGAGCCGCGAGCCGTTGGGGGCGATCTCCGCTTCGGCGGGATACTCCGCCGTCGGCGGGAGCCCGACGATCGACACGTCGTCGATGAGGTATTCCACGCTGGAGGACGCGGGCTGCGGGTTGGCCCACGGCGTCTCCACCGCGAACTTGAAGTTGCCCAGGTTCGCCGTCGTCGGCACGGTGAACCGGCCCGTCACGGTCGTCCACTGGCCGATCGGCACGGTCCCGAACGTCATGACCTGCACGCCGGTGCCCCAGTCGGCCGCGAGGTTGAACCGCACGGTGCTCGGGCCGGACGTGTATTTGATCTTGGCGGACACGTTGTAGGTCACGCCGTGCTGCATCTTGCCGTTGAGGAACTGGTTGGGGGCCGAGCCGTTGACCGTACGGTTGCCGACCTTCAGCGCCGCCGAACCCGAGGCCGGGTCGGTGGCGTCCCGGCTGAGGACCGCGCCGAACTGCGCCGCCCACGGCGCGGTCGTGTCGGCCTCGAACCCGGGGTTCTGCACGAGCTCGACGCCGAGGAGTGACTCGTCGATGTCGGGCGGGGCCGGGATCGTCCATTCCTCGTCCGTGTACGCCTTGTGCGGGGCGTCGTTGGCGAAGTCGTCCGAGGCGACGATGCTCTTCTGCCGCTCCAAAGCGTTCTGCTCGGGGGTGAGCTCGATCGGCTTGTCGAACAGGCCCTCGACCTGCACGACCCCGTTGTTCCCGAAGGTCGGCCAGCCGTCCTGCCAGGTGGCGGGGGTCAGCGCGGGGATGCGGCCGATGGGGAAGGTGTCGCGGAAGAACATGCCCCACCAGTCGGTCCGGCCGCCCTCACGGGAGATCGGCACCAGGCTGCCCTGGGCGAAGCCGTTGGAGTTGAGGACGCCGCGCGCCTCGTAGGTGTTGACCCCGCCGGCGGAGCTGTAGCGCCCGAGGAGCTCCCTGGAGCGGAACATGACGACCTGGCGGCCCTGCCCGGACGGCCAGGTGATGATCACCGCGTAGTACCAGCCGTCGATGTGGTAGAACTGCGCGCCCTCGAACAGCCCGCCGATGTACGGCCGGCCGGCGTAGTCGCCCGCGGTGAAGATGTTCGGGTAGTCCTGCGCGATGGCCGTCAGTCCGGCGTTGAGGCGTACGGCGCTTGTCCCGCCCGAGCCGTAGAAGATGTAGGCCGTGCCGTCGACGTCGAAGAAGAGCGACGGGTCGTGGAGGCCCCGGCCGAGGGCGGTGCGCTCCCACTTCCCGTCATCGATGTCGTCGGTCCGGTAGAGGTACGCGCCGCCGAGGTTGTTGGTGTTGAAGGCGACGTAGTACATGCCGTCGTGGTAGCGCAGGGACGACGCCCACTGGCCCTGACCATAGGAGTTCTGGCCGTTGCGCAGCGAGAACGCGTCGCCGATGCTCGCCCGGTCGAACACGTAGTTGACGGTCTCCCAGTTCACGAGGTCGTAGGACTTCATGATCGGCGCACCCGGGCTCATGTGCATCGTGGTGCTGATCATGTAATAGAGATCGCGGCCCTCGTCGTTCTCGGCGGCCGGGACGCGCTCCACGCTGATGTCGGGCACGTCGGAGCGCATGAGCGGCACGGAGTAGGTGCCGTCGCCCCGGTCGGTGGAGGTGAAGGACGGTGCGGGCGACCACGAATCGTCGGCGGCGTGCGCGCCGCCCGTGGGCAGAAGGCCGACACAGGTCAACACGGCGACGATCCCGAGCGTGAACCTCTTGAGTGAGCGGGTGGTGCGGGAGCGGTGGTACACGAACATCGAACCCCATCGGAAGGAGGGCGGTGTGTTAGCGCTAACAGGCAAAAGAAGGCGTCCGCCTGCGATCTGAATCCAGCGGAGGAGACCCTTCGGGGCTGTCGAGCACGTCAGTGGTAGACGGTGAGTTAAGTTACGCAGTTTTCTCCGAACGTTCCGTTGTGTGACTGTAAAGTGGCCTGACATTCCAGACAAGGGCCCGTCCGCAAGATCCCCGAAACAAATCGGCAACCTGCGGCCGCCTCTGCGGGGGAGCGATCCGGGCCGTCAGGGCCGCCACCTGGCTGATCGCCGTTGCCGGTGCGAGTCCGCCGCGTCGGCGAGGAGTGCCCCGATGACATGCGGAGCGGCCGGGTCGACGGACGTTGCCGGACCCGGACTCGAAATTTTCAGCGCCTCGAGTGGCGGAGTGGGCGAAGCCGCAGGTGGGCACCCGGGACGTCCGGGGCGATGTTTCATACTCTTGACGGCCGCGCTTTATTTCGTGTTTGCTACGCACCACCAACAACGGTGAACCCCCGAGATGCGAGGAAGGGTTGATGCCGTCCGCGAGATGTTAGCGTTCTCACCTCCCCGACCTGCATTGATGTGGGCAAGGGTGACGTCGGGTTCACGATGGACGTCGCATTCGTCGACCACCCGGCGGTCAAGATCTTGTGCACTCGAATGCCTCGCAGTCGTCTTCGTTCATGATCAGACTGATGTGCGACACCTGGTCTGGAGGTAACCCGGCAGGGGCCGGCGGTGCCACGCCGGTTCCGCCGGGTTCACGCTCCCCTCGCGGACAGCACGCGAACGCTCACTCCCCGCGCGGCTCAATCATCCGAGAGAGGTCGAGCATGCCTGCTTGGAAACGATTACTCACCCTGGCCCTGGGAGCGGTGATCGTCCTCACCTCCTTGGCGGCGATCCGCGCGACCGCCCACGCCGAGTCCAACGGCGGCGTGAGGGTCATGCCGCTCGGCGACTCGATCACGGAGGGCACGCAGGTACCCGGCGGCTACCGCATCGGGCTGTGGCAGCGCCTCGCCGCCGGCCGGTACACGACCGATTTCGTCGGCTCCCAGTTCAACGGGCCGGGCTCACTCGGCGACCACGACCACCAGGGACATCCCGGGTGGCGCATCGACCAGATCGACGCGAACGTCGCCGGCTGGCTGCGGACCCAGAACCCGCGCACCGTGCTCCTCCACATCGGCACCAACGACGTGCTGCAGAACTACAACGTCAGCGGCGCGCCCCAGCGGCTGTCCACGCTGGTCGACCGCATCACCTCGACGGTCCCGAACGCCGACGTGTTCGTCGCCACGATCATCCCGCTGTCGAACTCGGGCCAGGAATCCGCCGCCCGCAACTTCAACGCCACCATTCCCGGCATGGTCCAGAGCAAGGTCGCCGCGGGCAAGCGGGTCCACCTGGTCGACATGCACAGCAAGCTGACCACGTCTGACCTGATCGACGGCATCCACCCGACGGCCGGCGGCTACGACAAGATGGCCGCCGCGTGGTACGCGGCCCTGCAGTCCGTGTCCGGAAGCATCGGCCAGCCGGGCGGCAGCAGCCCCAGCCCCAGCCCGACGTCCTCCCCGTCGACGACGACCCCGATCCGCGGCGTCGGCTCGAACCGGTGCGTGGACGTGACGGGCGTCTCCCAGGCCAACGGCGCCGCGGCGCAGATCTGGGACTGCAACAGCCAGAACAACCAGCAGTGGACCGCCACGTCGGCGGGCGAGCTGCGGGTGTACGGCGGTAAGTGCCTGGACGTGAACGGCGCCTCCACCGCCGACGGCGCAGCGGTGATCATCTGGGACTGCAACGGCCAGAACAACCAGAAGTGGCGCTTCAACTCCGACGGCACCCTGACCGCTGTCGGCGCGAACAAGTGCCTGGACGTCCCGAACTACTCCACCGCCAACGGCGTGAAGCTCCAGATCTGGACCTGCGGGGGCGGCGCCAACCAGCGCTGGACCCGTAGCTGAGCCCGGACTCCGCTCGCCGAACGCACCCCCCAAAGGAAGACTCATGCTCCCACCTTCATTCGCCATGCTGAAAAGGCTGCTGACAGCGGGGACGACCGCGCTCGGGCTCACCGTCGCGGTCACCCTCTCGGCCCCGGTCTCTCCCGCCTCGGCGGCGACCACCACCCTCTACGCCGCCCCGTCGGGGACCGGCACCGCCTGCACGTCGGCCCAGCCGTGTTCGGTGACTGCCGCCCAGACCGCGGTGCGCAACCTCGTCGCCGGGATGTCCGGTGACATCGTCGTGCAGCTCGCGGACGGGATCTACCGGCTCACCGCGCCGCTGCGGCTGACCGCCGCCGACTCCGGCGTCAACGGTTACCGCGTGGTGTGGCAGGCCGCGCCCTCGGCCCGTCCGGTGTTCAGCGGCGCCAGGGCGGTCACCGGCTGGACGCTGGCCGACTCGTCCAAGAACATCTGGCGGGCCAACGTGGGCACCGGCGTCGACAGCCGCCAGCTCTACGTCAACGGCGCCGCCGCCATCCGGGCGCGCACCCAGGTGAACCGGGGCGACTTCACCGCCTCCAGCACCGGCATGCGCTTCACCAACGGCGCTCTGTCCTACCTCAACAACCTGGCCAGCCAGAGCCGGGTCGAGTTGGAGAGCGTCGGCTCGTTCACCGACCGGTACTCCCCGGTGCAGAGCATCAGCGGCGGCCTGATCACGATGCAGCAGCCGGCCTGGAACAACAACAACTTCGGCTACGACACCTTCACCAGCCCCCACCGCGCGGGCCCCCTCTACCTGACGAACGCCTACGAGTTCCTCGACGCGGCGGGGGAGTGGTACCTCAACACGGGGACCGGAGCCCTCAACTACATCCCGGCGTCGGGGCAGAACATGAGCACCACCTCCGTCGAACTGCCGGTGCTGCAGTCGCTGGTGTCCGTGGGTGGCACCTACGGCTCGCCCGCCCACCACATCACCTTCTCCGGGGTCACCTTCACCGGCACGACCTGGCTCGGGCCGAGCAGTAACCAAGGGTTCGTCGACCAGCAGACCGGCTCCTACATCGTCGGCAACTGGAGCTGGCCGGGCTTCACCACCTGCCACAACGGGTGCACGCAGTTCGAGGCCGCCCGGCCGAACTGGAACCAGATGCCCGCCGCCGTCCAGATCTCGGCCGCCGACAACATCACCTTCAGCGACTCCCAGTTCCTCAACCTGGGACAGACCGCCGTCGGCATCGGCAACGACGCCAACGCCAACACCAGCGGCGTCGGCCTGGGCGCGAGCAACATCACCGTCACCCGGTCGGAGATCGCCCGCAGCTCGGCCGGCGGCGTCGTGGTCGGCGGCGTGCGCGCCGACGCCCACCACCCCAGCGACCAGCGGATGACCAACCGCAACATCACGATCAGCAACAACCGCATCCACGACCTCGGCCTCGACTACCGGGGGATCGTGTCGGTGCTGACCACCTACGTCGCCGACGCCACGGTCTCCTACAACGAGGTCTACAACATGCCCTACACCGGCATGTCGATCGGCTACGGCTGGGGCGCCAACGACACCGGCGGCAACACCCAGTACGCCAACCGGGGCCTGTACAACTACCAGCCCCGCTACACGACGCCCACGACCGCGTCCAACAACCGGCTCATCGGCAACTACGTGCACGACGTGATGCAGCAGATGAACGACGGTTCGTGCATCTACACCCTGTCGTGGAACCCGGGCGCGGTGATCAGCGACAACCACTGCCTGCGGACCAACGGGCACTTCGGCGTCTACTTCGACGAGGGGTCCAAGTACTACACCGTCAGGAACAACGTCTTCTCCAACATCGGAGTGTGGGCCACCGCCAACTACTGGGGCGGGGAGAACATGGGCAACTGGACGGTCACCGGCAACTGGACGAGCAGCAGCTCCACCAACGTGACCAACGGTGACCGGGGCAACGTCGTCAACAACAACGTCGTGGTGAGCAACGGCCAGTGGCCCTCGGGCGCGCAGGCCGTGATCGCCGCGGCCGGCCCCTCGGGCGGCACGACGAACCCGCCGCAGACGTCCCAGATCGCCGGCGTCCAGTCCAACCGCTGCATCGACGTGGTCAACAACAGCAACGTCAACGGCTCCGCCGTCCACCTGTGGGACTGCTCCACCGTCCAGACCCAGCAGTGGACGCGCACGTCGTCCGGCCAGCTCCAGGTGTTCGGCAACAAGTGCCTGGACGCCTCCGGCCAGGGCACCGCCAACGGAACCCCGGTGGTGATCTGGGACTGCAACGGCCAGGCGAACCAGCGCTGGACGGTCAACTCCAACGGCACCATCAGTGGCGCGCAGTCGGGATTGTGCCTGGACGCGCCCGGCAACGCCACCGCCAACGGCACCCGGCTCAACCTCTGGGCCTGCAACGCGGGCGCCAACCAGCGGTGGACCCTGCGGAGCTGACACTTTCCACGATTCTTCGGGGGCCGGTCTCGGCGCCCGGCCCCCGATGAGTCGTACTCTTGACCCGTGGCAGAGCAAACAGACGGTGTGGTCCAGAGTCCCCCTACGACGGTCGCCTACCGGCCCGGATACGAGGTCGCGGCGGAGCAGGTCCTGGAGTTGATCACTCAGTTGCGCCTGCGGCCGGGTGATCGCCTGCCGACGGAGATCGAACTGGCCCAGCGGCTGGGCACCAGCCGGACGGTGGTCCGCGAGGCGGTGAAGATCCTTTCGGCGCTGGGCCGGGTGCGGGCCCACAAGGGCAGGGGGCTCTACGTGGCCGACGACGAGGGGATGCTCGGCAGCGGACGCTGGACGCCCTACTTCCTGCCCACCGACCTCGACCACGTCTACATGCTCTTCGAGTTCCGCCGCGCCCAGGAGATGGAGACCAGCCGCCTCGCCGCCCGCCGGGCCACGCCCGCCGAACTGCACGAGATCGAGAAGGCCGCCGGCGTCTGCCGCCACGGGTTCGAGACCGGCCGGGAGGACCTGTTCAACGAAGGCGACGACACCTTCCACACCGCCGTCGCGGCCGCTTCTCACAACATGTTCCTCCAGGTGGCGGTCCGGGAGGCCCGACGGCTACAGGCGCAGTCCAACATCATCGGGCTGGCGGGCTCGGTCGGCGGGCACGCCGCCAAGGCGGTCGAGGAACATGAGGCGATCTTCCAGGCGATCAGGGTCGGCGACGCCGAGGCGGCGGCCGAGGCCGCGGCGGCCCACATCGACAACACCCTGGAGGACTACCGCCGGGAGATCCAGCAGCGCATCTTCTCGTCCACCGACTGACCCCTCCCGAGGAGATTCCCGATGAACGAGGCGATGCGCCGGCTCACCGAGCGGCTGCGGCAGGAGAGCGCCCTCGTGGTCGCCTATTCCGGCGGCGCCGATTCCGCGCTCCTGGCCGTCGTGGCGACCCGGGTGCTGGGCAGACGGGCGGTGGCCGCCACCGCGGTCTCGCCCAGCCTGGCGTCCTCGGAGCTGTCGGCCGCCCGCGCACTGGCCAGGGAACACGGCCTCACGCATGTCGAGATCCGCACCCACGAGGCGGAGAGCGGCGACTACGTCGCGAACGGGGCCGACCGCTGCTACCACTGCAAGTCGGCTCTCTTCGACGCGTTCGGCCCGCTGGCCGAGGCCGTCGGCGCCCGGGTCGCCCTGGGCACCAACCTCGACGACCTCGGAGACCACCGGCCGGGTCAACGGGCGGCGGCCGAACGCGGCGCCGTCGCCCCGCTCGTCGACGCCGGCCTGACCAAGGCCGACGTCCGCGCGCTGAGCCGTGAGCTCGGCCTCACGACGGCCGACAAACCCGCCGCGCCCTGCCTGGCCTCCAGGGTGACCTACGGCGACCCCGTCACGCCGGAGATCCTGCGCAGGATCGAGGTCGCCGAACGGGCGCTGCACGATCTCGGCTTCGCCGTCTGCCGCGTCCGCGCCCATTCCCAGGGCGCGCTCGCGCGGGTCGAGGTGCCGAAGGCGGACATCCCCCGGGCCACCGAGCTGCGCGACCGCATCGACGCCTCCGTGCGCGCGGCCGGATTCGCCTTCTGCTCGCTCGACCTGTCGGGATTCGCCTCCGGCCGCCTCAACGCGCTTCTCCCGCTCCTGTAGGGCTTTCCGCGCCAGACCACGGTTGCGCATCAGAATGTGTACTACTTATTGACGTCAGACGTCATACGAATTACGTTCCCCTCACATGGACGGCCGGGCCAGCCGGTCGCCGCCTGGAGAGTGAACAACGATGAAGCAGCGAATCCTGTGGTCGGCAGTTACGGTGCTAGCGATAACCGTTGCTGGGTGTGGCAGTGCCTCCCAACCCGCGTCGGCTCCGGCCGAGTCCGGCGCCGCGGCCGCCCCCGCGACCAAGCTCGTGGTCTGGGACTGGAAGTCCGGTGAGCCATATGCGAAGACGTACATCGAGAAGGCGAAGGCCGACTTCGCCAAGAAGCACCCGAACGTCACCGTCGAGTTCGTGCCCCAGCCGTTCGAGCAGTACTACACGCTGCTCGGCGCCGCGATGCAGACGAAGACCGGGCCCGACGTCATGCTCTTCAACGGCGGCGGCCAGATCCGCGACCGGGCCGACTCGCTTCTGCCCCTTGACGAGTACATCGCCGAAGACAAGTCGCGCCTGGCCGGCTGGGACGCCTTCGCCAAGGACGGCAAGACCTACGGCGCCCCGGTGACTCTCCAGGGCCACCCGATCTACTACAACAAGGCGCTCTACGAGAAGGCCGGCATCACCGCCCCCGCCACGACGTGGCCCGAGTTCCTCGCCAACTGCGACAAGCTCAAGAAGGCGACCGGCGCCGCCTGCTTCGCCCTCGGCAACAAGGAGGGCATCGGGCCGCAGTTCTGGCTCTCCGGTCTGGGCTCGGGCGTCCTGACGCCGGCCGAGTACGACGACTGGATCGCCGGCAAGCGCGACTGGAAGTCCCCCCACGTCAAGAAGATCTTCGAGATGTTCAAGGAGACCGGGGACAAGAAGCTCAACAACGAGGGCGCCAACTCCACGGCGATGTTCACCGACATCTTCTCGGTCTTCAACACCGGCAAGGCCGCCCACATCATCGGCCTGATGTCCGACATCGGTCACTGGAAGGACTTCGGCGAGTTCATCGGCCCCGACAAGGTCGGCATCATGCTCGCCCCGGTCGTCACCGAAGGGGCCACGCCGAGCCTGCCCTACGACGGCGGCATCGGCTACGCGGCGGCCAAGTGGACCAAGGACCCCAAGGCCGCGGCCGACCTGATCCGCTCGCTCACCACCACCGACGCCCTGTCGTCCTTCTCCGCCGAGGCGGGTGCCATCGCGTCCGACACCACCATCTCCGCGCCGCAGGACGCCCCTGTCGTCGGCGAGATCGTGGCGCAGCTGAAGGCGGGCAAGCCGGCGCTGCACGTCGCGATGGACTCCAAGACCATCGACCTGATGGGCCGGCTGTCCCA
Source organism: Herbidospora mongoliensis (assembly GCF_001570545.1). Taxonomy (GTDB): domain Bacteria; phylum Actinomycetota; class Actinomycetes; order Streptosporangiales; family Streptosporangiaceae; genus Herbidospora; species Herbidospora mongoliensis. Next base: position 204,231 of record NZ_BBXD01000014.1, read on the forward strand.
GAAGCTGCTGAGCGGCTCGGCCACTGTCGACGAGGCGGTGGAGGAACTGGCCGCCTCCGACCAGGAGAACTGAGCCGGTGCCGACGAAGAACACCTCACCGGCGGTTCGCCCGACTGAGAGCGGGCGGGCCGCCGGGGGAGGCCCGAGAGAAAAGTCACGCCACGGCGCGGCCCGCCGGAGAGGGCGTTCCGAACGCTTCGCTCCCTATGTGCTGGTCGCCCCGGCCGTACTGATCATCTTGGCGCTGCGGCTCTACCCGCTCGCGCTGGGCGTCAACTTCTCCTTCACCGGAGACGGCGACGCCAACGGCACGGCGGTCGGCCTCGCCAACTACCTGGAGCTGCTGGACGACCCGCTGTTCCAGACCGCGCTGGCCAATGTGGGGCTGCTGGTGCTGCTCCTGCCGGTCGCGGTCGCGATCCCGGGGCTGCTGGCGACGTTCATCTTCCTGAAGGTGCCGGGTCACCGGATCTTCCGCAGCGTCTACTTCTTCCCCGCCGTGCTGTCGCCGGTGATCGTGGGGGCCATCTTCAACCTGATGCTCGCCTTCGACGGCCCGCTGAACGAGCTCCTCGGCACGATCGGCCTGGGCCCGGTCGACTGGCTGGGCGACCCGGGCGTGGCGAAGTTCGCCGTCGTCGGGGTGCAGATCTGGGCGACGTTCGGCATGGCCCTGGTGGTGTTCCTCGCCGGTTTCGCCACCCTCGACGCCTCACTGCTCGACGCGGCCCGGGTCGACGGCGCCTCGCTGCGTCAGAGCATCTGGCACGTGATCATCCCGAGCCTGAGCCAGACGATCCAGTTCGTCTTCGTCACCACGATGATCGGCATGCTGACCTCGATGTTCGGCCTGCTCTTCGTGATGACCAGCGGCGGGCCCGAGGGGTCGACCTACCTGCCGGAGTACTACATCTGGATTCAACAGGGACAGATGAACCGGCCGGCGCTCGCCTCGGCGGCGTCCACGGTCCTGTTCCTCATCATGCTCGTGGTGGGCCTGCTGCAGATCAGCGTGCTGCGCCGTGCCGGACGGGAGGACTGATGCGGCGTCTCGGCAAGTGGGTGGTCGCCGTCCCGATGGCGATCCTGGCCCTGGCCACGATCTATCCCCTCATCTTCACCGCCAACGTGGCGATGAAGACCCGGCGCGAGTACGTGCTCGACCGGTTCTCGCTGACCGAGTCGCTCCACTGGGACAACGTCGCCGCGGCGTGGAACAGCGTCGGCATGGCGCGTTACTTCGCCAACTCGCTCTTCGTGGTGGCGGCGTCGGTGTTCCTGCTGCTGTGGCTGGGCTCGATGGCGGGCTTCGCACTGAGCAGGCTGCCGTTCCGCGGGTCGAAGGCCCTGTTCATCGGCTTCCTGGCCGCGCTGTTCATCCCGTTCCAGGTGATCATGGTGCCGATCGCGCGGGTCATGGCCGACACCGGCCTCATCGACACCTATCCGGGGCTGATCCTCGCGTACGTGGCCCAGTTCCTCCCGTTCACCGTGTTCCTGATGACCAGCTACTACCGGTCGGTCCCCAGGGAGATCGTGGACGCCGCCCGCATCGACGGCAACACCGTCTACGGCGTCTACCGCCGGATCATGGTGCCCATCGGCCGGCCCGCGCTGCTGTCGGTCGGCATCCTGGACGCCCTGTTCTGCTGGAACGACGTGCTCATCGCGCTGCTGATGATGCCGTCGGCCGACCACCGCACGCTCATGGTCGGGGTGACGTCGCTGCGCGGTCAGTACACCGACAACATCCCCATGTTCGCCTCGGGGGTCCTGATCGCCGCCGTACCCGTACTGCTGGTCTATCTGTTCCTCCAGCGCCAGATCGCCGACGGTGTGACCGCCGGTTCCACGAAGGGCTGACATGCGCATCTCGGGGTATCGCACGTTGACCACGATCCAGGAATGGGGACGGCCCGTCGGCGACGCCAACGGCCTGTACGCCGACGGCGTCGTCCCCGTCCCGATCGTCGTCGTGGAGACCGACATCGGGATCACCGGCGTCGGCATCGGGCCGCACGCGGAGATCGAGTCGATATTCGCCGCCCTGGAAGGGGAGGACCCGCGCGCCGTGACGGCGCTGTACGACCGCATGCTCCGGCGTGCCTTCAAAGCCGGTCACGCGGGAGTGGTGTTCGGCACCATCGGGGCCCTCGACACCGCCCTGTGGGACATCAAGGCGAAGGCGGCGGGCGAGCCGCTGTGGCGCCTGCTCGGCGGAAACGACCGGAAGGTGCCCGCCTACGCCTCCGGTCTGGACATGGGCCTCAGCGACGACGAACTCGTCGCGCAGTACGAGGTCTACGCCGCCCACGGCCTGCGCGCGGCCAAGCTCAAGGGCGGCCTGGACGTCGAGCGCGACCGGCACCGCCTGACCCTGGTGCGCGACGTGCTCACCCGCGCCGGAGGCGGGGCCCGGCCGAGCCTGATGCTGGACGCGAACGAGGTGTGGTCGCGCAAACAGGCGGTCAGGTACGTCGCCGAGCTGGAACGCACCCTCGACCTGACGTGGATCGAGGAACCGGTCCGCCGATGGGACGCCGAGGGCCTGGCGGCCGTCGGCAGGGGAGTGCGCGCCGCCGTCGCCACCGGGGAGAACCTCACCGGCCTGGAGCAGTTCCGCCCGCTGCTGGCCGCCGGGGCGGTCGACATCGTCCAGACGGCCGCGGTGTGGGGGGTCTCGCACTTCCTGCGGGCGGCGATGCTGGCCCACGCGCACGACCTCCCCGTGAGCCCGATCGGCACCACCCCCGTCGCGTTGCTGCACGCCGCGACCGCGGTGCCCAACCACATGGCCAGCGAACTCCAGGACCTTCACCCGCCCGTCGGCCTGTCGGTCGGCGTGACCGTCGAGGACGGCGCCTTCATCCTGGGCGACGCGCCGGGGGCGGGCATCACGATCGACGAGGAGTCGATCACGGCGTCCACCGGAAGGGCGGGCACCCGCTCCGCGGACAGCCCCGCGGTCCGGCCGGCCAGGGCCGGCCTCCGCCTGCTGGCCGAGGCCCACGGCCCGCACCACAACTCCTCACTCAAGGACCTGCACAACAAGCGCTGAGCGTTCGCGCGCAACTCGTGCCGGAAGAAAGGAACCACCGTGCCTCCCTCCCCCATGCCCCGAGTCTCCATGATCGTCGCCGCCTTACTGCTCACCGGGGCCTTCACCGCCCCGGCCCACGCCGCCCCCGTCAGTCAGACGATCGTGGTCGCGCCCACCGGCGCCGGCAACGCCGACGACAACGGTTCGGGCCGCAGGGACGAGCCGCTGGCCACCCTGGCGGAGGCACAACGCCGCGTCCGCGCCGCGATAGCCAAGGGCGGCGTCAACGTGACGGTCGAACTCCTCGACGGCGTCCACCGGCTGACCGCGCCGCTGCGCCTGGACGCCGCCGACTCCGGCCGTGAGGGCACCACGGTGACCTGGACGGCGGCACGCGGCGCCACCCCCGTGATCAGCGGCGCCACCCCCGTCACCGGCTGGGAGCCCGACGAGTCGGCGCCCGGCGTCTACAAGGCCGCGGTGGGCACCGGGTTCGACACCCGCCAGCTCTATGTGGACGGGAAACTCGCCCCGCGCGCCAAGGTCAGACTGCAGCGCAGCGACATCACGCTGAACGCGAACGGCTTCACCATCAACAACCCGGCCCTGGCCTACCTCGCCGGCCTGCCCGACCAGAAGCGCATCGAGCTCCAGGCGATGCTGTCGTTCACCAACCGGTTCGCCCCGGTGGAGAGCATCACGGGGAACACCGTCGTGATGCAGCAGCCGGCGTGGAACAACAACACCTACGGCTACGACACCATCCAGTCGCCGCTGCGCCCCGCGACGTTCTTCCTGCAGAACTCCAAGAGCTTCCTCAACGAGGCAGGTGAGTGGTACCTCGACACCACGGCCGGCGTGCTCTACTACAAGCCGCTCGCGGGCCAGGACATGGCGCAGGCCCGGGTCGAGCTGCCGAAACTGGAGTCGCTGCTCCAGATCGGCGGCACCTACGACGCCCCCGCCCGCAACCTGCGCTTCGAGAACCTGACGTTCACCGGCACCTCCTGGCTCAACCCCAGCACCTCCGACGGGTACGCCAACCAGCAGACCGGCGTGTTCATCAGCGGCGTCCAGGAGCACCGCCCCGCCGACGCCTTCGACTCGTGCGAGTTCGGCTGCCGGGGCTTCGAGGGTTCTCGCAACGGCTGGGCCCAGTCGCCCTCGGCGGTCCAGGTGTCGGCGGCCGAGGACATCTCCTTCACCGACAGCACCTTCGTCAACCTCGGCTCCATCGCGCTCGGCATCGGCAACGACGCCAACGCCCACGCCAGCGGCGTCGGGCTCGGCGCGCACCGGGTGACGGTCTCGGGGAGCACCTTCACCGCGAACGCCGGCGGCGGGATCATGGTCGGCGGCGTGCGCCCCGACGCGCACCACCCCGCCGACCCGCGCATGGTCAACAGCGACATCGTGCTCCGCGACAACCGCGTCCACGCGACCGCGCTCGAATACCTCGACAACGCCGGCATCTTCGCCAGTTACATCACCCGCCTGACCGTCGAGCACAACTACGTGGCCGACCTGCCCTACACCGGCATCGGGCTCGGCTACGGCTGGGGCGCCAACGACCCGGGCGGCAACCAGGAGTACGTCGGCCGGGGCCTGTACGACTTCCAGCCCATCTTCACCACGCCGACGACCCTGAGTGACGTGCGCATCGTCGGCAACCACGTGCGCAACGTCGTGCAGACCCTCTTCGACGCGAGCTGCATCTACACCCTCTCGGCCATGCCGCGCAGCGTCATCGACGAGAACTACTGCGAGAACAGCGGCCAGCTCGGCCTCTACTTCGACGAGGGCTCCCGCTACCTGAGCGCCAGCCGCAACGTGCTGGTCAGGACCGCAGGCCAGTGGGCGCACGCCAACAACCAGAACGGCAACCCCACGGGCAACCTCACGCTGATCGACAACTTCGCCACCAACTCCGGCATCACCGGCATCTCCAACGGCAGCCGGGGCAACGTCACCCGGGGGAACCTCATCGTCACCGAGACCACCCTGCCCCTTGAGGCCAGCCGGGTCGTCTACCAGGCCGGTCCCCGGGGCGACCACCGTGGCGCGCCCGACCCGGGCCGCCCCGCCGTGGGCGCCGTCCTGTCCGCTGATCCGTCCGTGCTCCAGGGCGGCGAGTCGACGACCGTCACGGTCACCGTCAAGAACTTCAGCGAGCGCCGGGCCTCGGAGCTGGCCGTCGCCGTCACCGTCCCCGACGGCTGGCAGGCCGTGCGGGTCGGCAAGCCGGTGCCGTACGGCCTCGACTCCGGCGAGTCCGACAGCGAGACGTGGAAGGTCACCGCGCCGCCGTCGGTCTCGACCCCGGTCAGCCGCGCCGAGATCAAGGCCGTGCTCACCGGGCGGGCCGACCAGGCCGACCTCACGGTCAACCGGTCGCTGACGCTGACGGCGCTGAACCCGCTCACGTCGATGAAGAGCCACGGCTCGGTGCCCAGCCAGTTCGCCGAGGCCGGTTCGCAGGTCGTCATCCTGACCTCGGGCACCGACATCTGGCAGGACGCCGGCGGTTCGTTCGACGAGTTCGGCGCCGCCTACCGCGACGACGCGGCCGGTGCCACGTCCACCGTCACCGCCCAGGTCACCCGCATGGACAACACCAACGCCTGGGCCAAGGCCGGCGTCTTCGTGCGCAACGACGCCACCGGCACGGGCGCCTCGCCCGGCTACGCGGCCATGGTCGCCACCCCGGGCAACGGCGTCGCCTTCCAGTGGGACGCCAACGGCAACGGTTACCTCGACTCGTTCAGCGGCGCCACGGGCGTCACCGCCCCTGTCTGGGTCCGGCTCGTCCGGTCCGGCAACCAGGTCAGCGGTTACTACTCCAAGAACGGCACCACGTGGACCAAGGTCGGCCCGACCGCGACCCTGCCCGGCATCGCCGAGCGGCAGGACGCGGGGCTCATCGCCACCTCCCACGCGGCGGGTGTGACGGGCCAGTTCGCCTTCAGTGACTTCACTGTGAGCTAGACCGGACCGCCCCGGTGCCGGCGTCCGGAAGGGCGCCGGCACCGGGGACGCCCACGGATCATCAAGCGAAAGAAGGCGGGACGTGAAGTTGTGCCGGGTGGGTCAGCCGGGCCATGAGAGGCCCTGTGCCGTCGACCCCGCAGGGCGCTTGCTCGATCTGTCGTCGCTGACGGCGGACATCGACGGGGCCTTCCTCGCCGGAGGAGGCGTCGAGCGGGTGCGCGCGGCTCTCGCCGCAGGCGGCCTGCCGGAGGCAGGCCCGTACGAACGGGTCGGCGCACCGGTGGCCAGGCCGGGGAAGGTCGTGTGCATCGGGCTGAACTACTCCGACCACGCGGCGGAGACCGGAGCGGCGATCCCGGCCGAACCGGTGGTCTTCCTCAAGGCGTCCGGCACGGTCGTCGGCCCCGACGACGAGGTGCTGGTGCCGCGCGGCAGCGTGAAGACCGACTACGAGGTGGAACTGGCGGTGGTCATCGGGGCCACGGCCCGCTACCTCGCCTCGCCGCAGGAGGCGGTGGGGGTGATCGCGGGGTACGCGATCGCCAACGACGTCTCCGAGCGGGAATTCCAGCTGGAGCGCGGCGGTCAGTGGGACAAGGGCAAGTCGTGCGAGACGTTCAACCCGCTCGGGCCGTGGCTCGTCACGCCCGACGAGGTCGGCGATCCGCAGGCGCTCGGTATGCGCCTGTGGGTCAACGGCGACCTACGCCAGAACGGCGACACGAAGAACCAGATCTTCGGCGTCCATCACGTCGTCTGGTACCTCAGCCAGTTCATGGTCCTGGAACCGGGCGACGTGGTGAACACCGGCACTCCGGCCGGGGTGGCCATGGGCAGGGGGCCGGATGCCTACCTCCGGGCCGGCGACGTGGTCGAGGTGGAGATCGACGGCCTGGGCCGCCAGCGCCAGCGGCTGGGACAGGCGTGAGCGGCGACCCCCGGGAGGCGCCGGATGCGTGTTGACCTCGCCTATGGCGTCGACGGGCTCGCGGTGGACTTTCCGGACGACCGCACCACCGTGGTCACGCCGGTGACCAAGCCGGCGGCGGCGGACGAGACGGCCGAGCTGCTGCGCGCGCTGCGCGAGCCCGTCGCCGGACCGCCGCTGCGGGCGCGCGTGCGGCGGGGGCAGACGGTGGCGATCTCCGCGTGCGACGGCACCCGGCCGCAGCCCCGGCACCTGATGATCCCGGCGATCCTGGCCGAGCTCGACGGGCTGATTGATCTGGACGACGTCGTCATCCTGGTCGCCACCGGCACCCACCGGGGCAACAGCGAGCCCGAACTGCGCGCCATGTTCGGCGACGAACTGGTGGACGCCGTTCGGATCGTCAACCACGACGCCAGGGACGAGAGCTCGCTGCGCTGGATGGGCCGCTTCGGCAAGGACGTGCCCGTCTGGCTCAACCGCGAGTGGGTCGACGCGGACGTGCGCATCACCACGGGTTTCGTCGAGCCGCACTTCTTCGCCGGGTTCTCCGGCGGGCCGAAACTCGTCGCACCGGGGCTCGCCGCGCTGGAGACCGTGCTCACCCTCCACGACGCCGCCCGCATCGGCGACCCCCGGGCCGCCTGGGGGATCATCGAGGGCAATCCGGTCCACGACGACGTGCGGGCCATCGCCGAGGGGACCGGCGTCACCTTCGCCCTCGACGTCGTGCTCAACCGGGAGCAGAAGATCGTCAACGCCTTCGGCGGCGACCTCCTCCCGATGCACGCCGCCGCCACGGCCGCCGCCCGCACGGCCGCGATGAGACCGGTGCCCGCGCCTTTCGACGTGGTCGTGACGACCAACGCCGGGTTCCCGCTCGACCAGAACCTCTACCAGGCGGTGAAGGGGATGAGCGCCGCCGCCGGGATCGTGCGGCCGGGAGGGGTCATCATCTGCGCGGCCGAGTGCCGGGACGGGTTTCCCGACCACGGCCCCTATCGGGAGACGCTGACCTCCGCCGCCTCGCCCGACGCCCTGTTCGAGGAGATCACCGGCCGTGAGCGGACGATCCCCGACCAGTGGCAGGTGCAGATCCAGGCCCGCATCCAGCGGCACGCGCGCGTCATCGTCCACACCTCCTATCTGAGCGACGCGGACCTGGCCGCCGCCCATCTGGAACAGACCCACGACATCGGGGCCACCGTCCGCGGCCTTCCCGGCCGCGTGTGCGTGCTGCCGGAGGGCCCCATGACGATCCCGTACCTGGCGGGGGAGTAGCCGTGGACCTCGGATACGCGCAGGTGGACGTCGGCAGACAGGCACGTCAGGGCCTGCCGGAGATCGTCTACGGGCCGGGCAAGAAGATGCGGGAGATCGCGGGGATCGTGCGCGTCCTGCTCGATCGCAACGACGGTCCCGTCCTGGTGACCCGGACCGGGCCGGGCACCGCCGCGGGCGTGCTCGCCCTCGTCCCGGGCGGAGGCTACGACGCCGACGCCCGGCTGATGACGTGGCGCCGGGCCCGGCCGCTCGGGCACACGGTGGCCGTGGTGACGGCCGGAACCGCCGACGGCCCGGTGGCCGCCGAGGCCGCCGCCGTCGCGACGGCGCTCGGCCTGACGACGACCGTGATCAGGGATGTCGGGGTGGCGGGCATCCACCGGGTGCTGGCCGAGACGGAGACCCTCCGCGCGGCCGACAGCGTGATCGTCGTCGCCGGCATGGAGGGCGCGCTGGCCAGCGTCGTCGGCGGGCTGGTGGAGACCCCGGTGATCGCGGTCCCCACGTCCACCGGCTACGGCGCGGCCCTGGAGGGCGTGACGGCGCTGCTGGCGATGCTGACCTCCTGCGCGGCGGGGATCACCGTGGTCAACATCGACTCGGGGTTCGGCGCCGCGCTCGCCGCCTACCGTCTCACCCGGAGGCAACGTTGATCCTCTATCTCAATCCCTTCACCGGCCTGGCCGGCGACATGCTGCTCGGCGCGCTGCTGTCCGCCGGGGCCTCGACGGAGGCCGTGCGACGGGCCGTCGCCCGGACCGGCCTGACCGGGTGGCACATCGAGACCGAGGACGTCCGCACCGGCGCCCTCATGGCGGTGCGCGTCCGGATCGACGTCGACGACGACGCGACCGAGCGCCCGGCCGCGACGCTGATCGAGATGGCGGCCCGCACCGATCTGACCGTCGCCGTGCGGGCGCTGAAGGCCATCGCGGAGGTGGAGGGCGCGCTGCACGGGGTGCCCGCCGCCGACGTGCACCTGCACGAACTCGGCGGGCACGACACGCTGATCGACATCGTCGGGTGCGCCGCGGCGCTGGCCGACCTGGACGTGACTCAGGTGTACTGCGCGCCCCTGCCACTGGGCGGCGGCAGCGTCGAGACCCGTCACGGAGTGCTGCCGGTGCCCGCCCCCGCCACGCTCGCCCTGCTCAAGGGGGCGCAGGTGCGGGGCGGCGGGGAGCAGGAGTCGGTCACCCCCACCGGGGCCGCGATCCTGCGCGCCGCCGAAACCCTCTACGGCGCGGCGCCGCCCATGGAGGTGCGCGCGGTCGGGTACGGGGCGGGAAGCCGCCAGCTCGCGGACCGGCCCAACGTCACGGTCGCCGTGCTGGGCCGTCCCGTGACCTCGCCGGATCACCAGGTCATCCTGTCGACGAACCTGGACGACGTGACGGGGGAGTTGCTCGGGCACGTCCTCCAGCGGGCGCTGCAGGCCGGCGCCGCCGACGCGTGGATCACGCCCGCGATCATGAAAAAGGGCCGCCCGGCCCACATCCTGCACGTGCTCGCGCCCATCGAGATGGCCGACCGCCTGGAGAACCTCCTGTTCGCCGAGACCGGCACGCTCGGGCTGCGTCGCAGTCAGGTGGAGAAGGTCATGCTCCCGCGGAGCGTCCGGACGGTGGAGCTGTACGGCCAGAGCGTGCGCATGAAGCAGGGGCCGTGGGGCGTCAAACCCGAATACGACGATCTGGCCCGCCTGGCGGCCTCGACCGGCAAGCCCCTGCTCCTTCTGACCAGAGAGGCACTCGAAGCCCTGTGATCATCGACGCCCACCACCATCTCTGGGACCTGAGCGCCCGTCCGCAGGACTGGCTGGAGACCCCGCACCTGCGGCCCATCTTCCGGGACTTCTCACCTTCCGACTACGCCGCGACCTCGGCGGAGGCGGGGATCGACCGGTCGGTCCTGGTGCAGGTCCTGGCCGACGCCCAGGAGACGCGTGAGTTCCTGGCGCTGGCCGCCCGGTCGGACACCATCGGGGCCGTCGTGGGATGGGCCGACCTGACCCGGCCCGATCTCCCCGGGGAACTCGACGCGCTCAGGGCGTCGCCGGGCGGTGAGTTCCTGCGGAGCATCCGTCACCTGGTGCAGGCCGAACCCGACCCGGACTGGCTCCGCAGGAAGGACGTGCGCCGCGGCCTGCGCCACGTGGGGGCGGCCGGACTCACCTACGACCTGCTCGTGGCACCCCATCAGCTCTCCGCCGCGATCGAGACGGTGCGTGCCCTGCCCGGGGTGAACTTCGTGCTCGACCACCTGGGCAAACCGCCGATCTCAGCGGGACGGTCGCAACTGTGGGCCGCCCTGCTGACCCGGCTGGCCGCCGAGCCGAACGTCACCGCCAAGCTTTCCGGCATCATCACCGAAGCCGACTGGAACACCTGGGACGCGGCCGTCCTGGGGCCCTACGTCGACGTCGCGCTCGAGGCGTTCGGACCTCGGCGGCTGATGTTCGGCTCCGACTGGCCCGTCTGTCTCCTGGCCGGCACGCTGCCCGTGTGGACGGAGACGGTGAAGACGCTGCTCAAGGGAGCCGGGCTGCCGGCGGCGGAACAGGCGGAGATCTTCTCGGGTACGGCCACGCGGGTGTATCGGATCACGTGACTCATATGACGTCTGATGTATGTCGTTCGTTTACACTGGCCGCAGACCCCCGCGCCTGCTGTGGTCATCTGGAGGGGACATGTCGGCATCTCAAGAGGCGCTTCTGAGCGCCAGTCAGTCCCCGGCGTGGACGAAACGGCCGGCCAACCTGGCCAGGGCGCTGACGGGCGAACTGGTCGAGCGTATCGTGCGCGGAGTCCACCCGCCCGGCACCCCGCTGCCCCCGGAACCGGCGCTGTGCGAGACGTTCTCCGTCAGCCGGACCGTGGTCCGCGAAGCGGTGAAGGTCCTGCAGGAGAAGGGTCTGGTGCAGGTCCGCCAGGGCAGCGGCACGATCGTCACCGCGCCCACCGAATGGAACATGCTCGACGAACTCGTCCTCGGGGCGACGATCGCGCAGGACGACGGCATCGGGGTGCTCGACGACCTGGTCGTCACCCGGCGGCTGCTGGAGTCCGACATGGCCCACGTGGCGGCCCGGGTCGCCGGCGCCGAGACGATCGACAGGCTCCACGCGCTGGTCGACCGGATGGACGAACTCGTCGGCGACCCCGTCGCCTACGCCGACTTCGATCGCGCCTTCCACGACACGATCATGCAGTCGTCCGGGAACCGGATCGCGCGTGCGGTCGTGCGCTCCCTGGAGAGCCAGGTGATCAACACCGCCCGCTACATGGGCCGCACGGAACGAGCGCTGTGCGTGGCGTCCAACCTCGGCCACCGCCGCGTCTACGAACGCATCGCCGCCCGCGATCCCCGTGGCGCGTCCGAGGCGATGTTCACCCACATCACCGAGGCGTGGCTCGTCCGCCGCAGCAGCCCGAGCGAGGCCGCGCGTCTCCAGCGGTGACACGCGGCCTCGCCTGCCCTCAGCTCAGATCAGGCTCTCGGTCACCCTCTCGTCCAGCGCTGGTTGGCGGCGCCGGTGCACGACCAGATCTGGACCCGGGCGTTGTTGGCGGTGGAGTTGCCGGCCACGTCCAGGCACTTGTTCGCGCCGAGGGCGGTGATGCTGCCGTCGGAGTTGAAGCGCCACTTCTGGTTGTTCTGGCCGTTGCAGTCCCAGATGAGGACGCCGGTGCCGTCGGCGGTGCCGTTGTTGTTGACGTCGAGGCACTTGCCGCCGTACACCCGCAGCTCACCGGCGGTCGTGGCGGTCCACTGCTGGTTGCTCTGGCCGTTGCAGTCCCAGAGGACCACCGCGGTGCCGTTGGTCTGCGAGGCGCCGGTCACGTCGACGCACCGGTTGGATCCTACGCCGCGGATCGGGCCCGAGGACGCGGTGGGCGTGGGTGTGGGGGTGGGACTGGGGTTGGGAGTTCCCCCGCTGACCCGGAAGACGACGGTGCCGTGGGCCGGGACGCTCGCCGAGATGGCGCCGGTGCTGGTGGTGACGGCGTTGGTCCAGGCCTCCCGCAGGGTGAAGGAGCTGCCCGACTGGCCGATGGCGGCGGCGGTGGTGCTGATCGTGATGGTGCTGCCGCTCTGGTTGAACAGGGCCACCGCGACGTCGCCGTTGCTCAGGCGTTTGGCCAGGATGCGGCGGGTGCCGTCGCTGACGATCTGGTTGGCCTGGAGGCCGAGCGAGTCCTGGTTGATGGCGATCAGGTTCTGGTTCTTCATGATCGTCGAGGTGGCGGAGTCCATGTTCCGGACGTCGTTGCCCGCGATCAGCGGTGAAGCCATGATCGCCCAGAGGGCGAAGTGGCTGCGCATCTCGGTGTCGTTCATGCCGCCCCGGCCGACCACCATCATGTCGGGGTCGTTGAACTGCCCCGGAGCGGCGTAGCCCGACAGCGGCGCGGTGACGTTGACGATGTTCTGGATGCCCATCGGGTAGCCGTTGGTCTGGCCCGAGTTCCAGGTGTTGGTGATGTCCTCGGTCGTGCGCCAGATGTTGGCGATGTCGCCCCAGTTGCGGCGCGGTCCCGTCTTGTCGTGGATGCTGTTGGAGTTGATGCTGTACAGGATCGGCCGGCCGGTGGCGGCCAGCGCGTCCCGCATCTTGGCGAAGGTCCTGATCTGGTCGTCGATGCTGCCGGTGGGGGAGCACCAGTCGTACTTGAGGTAGTCGACGCCCCAGGCGGCGAACTGCCGGGCGTCCTGGGCCTCGTGGTTGAGGCTGCCGGTCGCGCCCGGATAGGAGCCGAAGTACTGGGCGCAGGTCCGGTCGAGCGGCGCCTGGTAGATGCCGAACTTCATGCCCCGGGAGTGGATGTAGTCGCCCAGCGCCTTCATGCCGCTGGGGAAGCGCGACAGGTTGGCCTGGAGGTTCCCGGAGGAGTCGCGGTTGGGGTCCATCCAGCAGTCGTCGACCACGACGTACTGGTAGCCCAGGTCGCGCATGCCGTTGCTGACCATAGCGTCGGTGGTCTGCTTGATCAGCGTCTCGTTGATGTTGCAGCCGAAGGTGTTCCAGGTGTTCCACCCCATGGGCGGGGTGCGGCCGACGCCGTTGTTCAGCGCGTGGGCCTGGACGGCGGGGACGAGCGCCACGGCGAGCGTGGTCAGCGCCAGAATCGCCCGCGTTCGTTTCTTTCTCATGGGAGCTCCTCTACGGATGAAGGCGGCGCCGCCGTCACTGGAATGAGGCGTCGTCGATGTACAGGCCGTCGGTGCCGGCGGCGGTCTCGACGTACAGGGAGGCGTTGGTCAGCGTCCCGGTCCAGGAGACGGTCGCGGTCCCGGTGAGCTGGGTCCAGCCGTTGGCGTTGACCGTCTGCGCGGGGGTGAGCTGGAGGTAGCTCGTGGTCCCGTTCGCGGTGAGGGTCAGCGTGGCCTTGGCGCTGGGGGTCCCGCTCTGCGAGCGGACCCAGACGCTGGTGGCGTAGCTTCTGCCGTTGGTGAGCTGCGTGGTCACGTTCTGGTGCGGGCCCTGCCAGGAGGAGGTACGACCCGAGTTCAGCAGCGCCCTGCTGCCTCCGTGGACCACGTTGGTCACCGAGGAGAGGGTGCCGCCGGAGGAGGTCCAGCCGGTGGTGCCGTCCTCCATCGCGGAGTTGGTCAGCAGGTTCCCGCCGCTGCCGCCACCGCCGGTGAACTGCCACCAGTTGAGGTTGAACAGGTAGCCGCTGTTGCCGGCGAAGCGCAGGAACAGGTCACGGGTGCCGGTCGCGCCGGAGATCGGGCAGGTCACCGTGGTCCAGGTCTGCCAGCCGCCGGTGCCGCCCACGGTGCAGGTGCCCACGAGGGTTCCGGTGGCGCTGCCGAGCCGCACCTCGATCCGGCCGCCGCTGGTGCCCGAGGCCACCCGGGCGCTGAACGACGTGGCCCCGTTGCCGAAGGCGGCGCCCTTGACCTTGACGTAGTCGCCGTTCTCGATGAACCCGACGTTCATCCCGCCCTCGGTGGAGGCTTCGGTCTCCACTCCCTGCGACCAGGCGATGGTCTCGGCCTCCTGGCGGGTGTACGGGTTCAGCGTCCCCACCTGAGGAGGTCCGGCGGTGGTCATGTTGATCGTCGGAATGGTGCCGTCGGAGTTGTAGGTGAACTTCTCCACCGCCACCGACCTGGTGTAACCGCCGCCGCCCGGCAGGGCGCCGTTGTGGTGGAAGAAGTACGACCCGCCCGAGAAGTCGATGATCCCGGCGTGGTTGGTGAAGCTGCCGCCCTGCCGGGGCATGACCGTTCCCCGATACGTCCACGGCCCGGTGGCACTCGGAGCCGTGGAATAACCGATGAACTCCGAGCAGCACTCAGCGGCGAACACGTTGTAGTAGAGGCCGCCCCGCTTGTAGACCCAGGGCCCCTCTTCGTAGAGGGTCGGCCGCTGGGCGTTGCCGCTGCGCGCGCCGAAGCCCGAGGCGGTGAGCTGGACGTAGTTGATCCCGCCCGAGTAGGAGATCATGTCGCTGTTCAGGCGCACGTACGCGAGGCGGGGGTTGCCCCAGTAGAGGTAGGCCTGGCCGTCGTCGTCGATGATGACGTTGGGGTCGATCTCGTTGTTGTCGACCAGCGGGCGGCCCAGCGCGTCGCTGAACGGCCCGGTCGGGCTGTCGGCGACGCCCACGCCGATGACCATGCGGCCGGTGGAGCGCTGGCGCACCGGGACGTACCAGTAGAACTTGTTGTTGCGGTAGGCGACGTGCCCGGCCCACGCGTTGGCGTCGGCCCAGGAGAAGGTGGCCAGGCTCATGGGTGAGCCGTGGTCGGTCCAGTTGGCCATGTCGGCGGAGGAGTAGACGCGCCAGTCGCGCATCGTGAAGTACGTGGAGCCGTCCTCGTCGTGACCGGTGTACAGGTAGACGCGGCCGTTGTGGACGAGCGGCGCGGGATCGGCGGTGTAGATCGTCTGGACGATCGGATTGTCGGCCGTGGCCGGCGCCGCGGGCAGCAGGACCATGAGGCAGAGCACGCTCATGATCCAGGCCAGGCGGCGTTGCGCGGATCTCATCGTGATCCTTTCCGCGTGACACGGGCGGGCCCGGTTGTGCACCGAGCCCGCCCGCGTCATGCCGTCATCGCTGGAGCGTCAGCAGACCCGGCCGGTAGGGCAGCAGACCGTAGTCGACGCCGTTGGAGCTGGGGCTGCGGCCCTGGTAGAGCAGCTGCAGGTTGCAGGGGTCGACCGTCATGGTCTGGTCGGCGTTGGTGCGCAGGAGCTCACCGTGGCTGATGTCGTTGGTCCACGTCGCGCCGCTGTTGGCCTTGCCGGCGAACGGGTTGGACTCGGTGGTGGCGTTCGGGGTCCACGAGCCGCCCAGGCTGGTGGCGGTGAAGGAGCGGAAGTAGCGTCCCTGCGAACCGATCGCCTCGACGATCATGAGGTACAGGTTCTGGTTCGCGATCTTGTAGACCTGGACGGCCTCGAACAGGTTGTTCGTGGTGTCGGTCATGATGGTCTGGTAGCTCGTGCCGAAGCTGCCGGGGAAGTTGCCGATCGGCATGCTCGCCCGGTAGATGCGGCCGTTGTCACCGGCGAAGAACAGGTACATGTTCTGGCCGTCGCCGATGACCGCCTGGTCGATCGGGCCGGTGCCGGAGTTGGAGATGCTGCCCGAGAACAGCGTCTGCGGCGCCGACCAGCCGTTGGGGTTGGTCGGGTCGCTGGAGGTCCGGTAGGAGAACGCCGGGCCGCCCCACTGGTAGGCCAGCACCCAGATGCTGCGCGGGGCGAAGTAGAACAGCGACGGCGCGACGGTGCCCGAGTTCATCGCGTTCTGGCTCGCCGAGCCCATCTGCGAGTAGTTGCCGAACAGGCCGAAGTTCATCGAACCCCAGCTCGACCCGAAGTCGTGGGTGGTGGCGTAGACGAGCTGCTGCCCGTTGTAGGGGGCGACGGTGAAGTCCTTCAGCGAGACCCAGCCCGATCGGGGCTGCGCGAGCGCGCCCGACGACGTCCAGCGGTAGGTCGAGGGCAGGTTGCAGGAACCGGTCGGGGTCGGCGTCGGGGTGGGCGTCGGGGTCGGGTTGCCGCCGCCCACCTGCACGAACTGCCACTGCTGGTTGTTGCCGCCCCAGTCGTCGTACTGGACGATGTTGGCGCCGTCGGCCGTGGACGCGCCCTGCACCTCCAGCGCCTTGTTGCTCTGACGCCCGATCAACCTGACGTAGCCGCCCGAGGAGTCGGCCAGCCGCCACTGCTGGTTGGTGCCGTTGAGGTCGGTCCACTGCACGATCGCACCGCCGTTGGCGGTGGAGTAGCCGGAGACGTCCAGGACCTTGCCGGAGAGGCGGGACTTGACGCGGTAGTAGCCGCCGCCGGAGTCGACGAACTGCCACTGCTGCTGGTTGCCGTTGTTGCGGGTCCACTGGGTGATGCGGGCGCCGTCGTTGGTCGCCAGGTTGTAGACGTCCAGGGCCTTACCACTGCCGCGGTTGACCAGGACGTACCAGGCGTTGGTGTCGACGGTCGCCGCGTTGGCCGAGGGTAAGGCCACGAACAGGGCCGCCACCAAGCTCGCGATGACGGCGATGGGTTTGAATCTCACGTGTGCTCCGATTTATCCGACGCGGACGAGTTGCCACTGCTGGTTGGTGCCGTTCCAGTCGTCGTACTGGACGATGTTGGCGCCGTCGGCCGTGGAGGCCCCCTGAACCTCCAGGGCCTTGCTGCTGTTCCGGTTGACGAGGCGGGAGTATCCGCTGCTGTCGGCGACCCGCCACTGCTGGTTGGTGCCGTTGAGGTCGGTCCACTGCACGATCGCCCCGCCGTTGGCGGTGGAGAACCCGGAGACGTCGAGCACCTTGCCGCTGAGGCGGGACTTGAGCCGGTACCAGCCGCTTCCGGAGTCGACGAACTGCCACTGCTGGTTGTTGCCGTTGTTGCGGGTCCACTGGGTGATGCGTCCGCCGTCGGCGGTGGACTGGCCGTAGACGTCCAGGGCCTTGCCGCTGCCGCGGTTGAGCAGGACGTACCAGGCGCTGGTGTCGACGCCCCCGCCCGACGTGGGGGTGGGAGTCGGAGTCGGGGTGGCGCCGTTGTTGAGCGTGCTCAGGACCGAGTTGTACGCGGCCTTCTTGTTGCCCGAGTTGTCGAACAGCAGGGCGTTCTCGCTGCCACGCCATGAGTCGCTGTCGCGGATGCCCCAGACCGTGATGCCGTTGCACCGCGCCACGTTCAGGCAGGCCCGGGTGACTCCCGCGAAGATGTTGGCCTGGTTGGACCCCTGGGAGACGTCGAGTTCGGTGATCTGGACGTCGACGCCGAGGTCGGCGAAACGCTGGAGGTTGGCCTGGTAGTCGCTGGAGAGCGATCCGCCCAGGTGGGACTGGAAGCCGACGCAGTCGATCGGCACGCCCCGCGACTTGAAGTCACGGACCATGTTGTAGATGCCGGTGCTCTTGGCGTTGATCCCGTCGGTGTTGTAGTCGTTGTAGCAGAGCTTGGCGTTCGGGTCGGCGGCGTCCGCGGCCCGGAAGGCGGCCTCGATCCAGTCGTTGCCGGTGCGCTGGAGGTTGGAGTCACGGCGGCCGCCGGAGTTGCCGTCGGCGAAGGCCTCGTTGACGACGTCCCACGAATCGATCTTGCCCCGGTAGTAGGTGGCGACCCGGGTGACGTGGTTGATCATGGCGCTGCGCAGGTCGGAGCCCTCCATCCCGCGCGCCCATGTGGGCATCTGCTGATACCAGAGCAGGGCGTGGCCACGGATCTTCATGCCGCGCGAGATGGCGTGGTTGGCGATGCGGTCGCCGTTGCTGAAGTTGAAGTTGTTACGCGAGGGCTCGGTCGCGTCCCACTTCATCTCGTTCTCGGCGGTGACCTGGTTGAACTCCCGGTTGAGGATGTTCATGTACGTCGAGTCGCCCATCCGGCCCGCGGCGATGGCCGCGCCGAAGTAGCGACCGCCGCGCTCGGCCGCCGACGCGCCCAGCGTCGATGCGGCCTCGGCCGGTGCGGTCAGCGACACCGTCAGGCCGGCGCCGAGCAGCGCCGCGGTGAGCACGGACAAGAGTCGTTTCATGAGGACTTCGTGCCTTTCTGGGGGGAGGTCCGGCCGATCGCCCGGCCCGTTCGTCCTGCCACGAACGGACCGGGCGGTGAGGTCGGCTAAGGAGTGGTCAGGTCGAAGCGGCGTACGGTCACCGCTCCGCCGAGGGCCTGGGTCGCGTAGTTGAAGATCCCGAAGCGGTATCCCATGAAGAACTGCCAGGCGTTGTTCAACGTGAAGGCCGGGCCGAGCGTGGTGAAGTTCGTCCCGTCGGTGCTGTAGGAGAAGCGGGCCTGTCTGCCCGAACCCGGGCGGATGTCGGCGTTGACCCGCAACCAGATCCGGCCGCCGGAGATGTTCGCGCCGGCCTGTTCTGAGCCGGTCCCGGTGGTGGCCCAGCTGCTGTTCATGGTCAGCCCGTTGGTCATCGAGACCCGGTAGGCGCCGTTGTCGCGTCTGACCCCGATCCAGGCCGACTGGTCACGCAGCATCGCCAGTCCGGCGCGGTCGCCGTTGGCCATGGCCGAGTAGTCGAGCTCGATCGTCGAGGTCGACGTCGGGCCCTGGATGCGGTGGGTCAGCGTGTTGCGGGCGTTGTACAGGTCGTTGGTGACGGTTGCGGTCTGGAGCCGCAGGCCGCTGCCGGTGGAGAAGCGGCTGGTGTCGGGGTTGTGGTTCCACTCCCACCGATGGCCCAGGCTGCCCGAGGTGAACGTGTCAGGCCCGATCATCGAGGCCACCGTGCGGCTGGTCTGGATGTTCGGCTTCGGGTAGTTCACGCCCCAGCCGCCGTTGACCGTCTGGATGACCGGCCAGTCGTTGACCCAGCTGATCGGCGCGAGCGCCGGCACCCGGCCGCCCGGGTAGGCGTCGACGAACGACATGTAGTACCAGGCGCCGGCCTGGGTCTGGACCAGCCCGCCCTGGTGCGGCGTGCCGCCGCCGGAGATCGGGCTGGGCATGTTGAGCAGGACCTGCTGCATGTCGTACGGACCCCATGGGGAGGTCGAGCGCAGCACGTACTGGCCGTTGGCCGGGCGGGTCAGCCAGATGTAGTAGTAGTTGCCGCGCTTGTAGAAGCGGGCGCCCTCCAGGGTTCCCACGCTGCTCGGGGTCTGGAAGACCTGCTGGGCGCGGACCTGGCTGAGGCCGTCGGCCGAGAGCTGGGCGACGCTGATCGTGCCGTTGCCGTAGGCGACGTACATCGTGTCGTTGGTGTCGATCAGCAGGCCCGCGTCGTAGTAGCACTGGTTCATGCGGGCGCGCTTGGTCCACGTGCCGTCCACGGCGGAGGCGGTGTAGACGTAGGTCCGGTTGAACTCGGTGCAGCCGTACCAGTAATAGGTGCTGTTGCTGGGCCGGTAGTTCAGCGTCGAGGCCCAGATGCCCTTCACGTACGCCCGGCCGCCGTTGAGGTCGTAGGCGTTGGAGTCGAAGTCCAGGCGCGGGACCGAATGGCCGGCGTACTCCCAGTCGGTGAGGTTGTAGGAGCGCAGGATCGGCGCTCCCGGCGAGTAGTGCATGGTCGAGGCCGAGTAGTAATAGGCGTCGCCGACCCGGATGATGTCGCCGTCGGCGAAGTCCTGCCACACCACGGGGTTGGTGTAATTACCGCCGGGCGTCGGCGTGGGCGTCGGTGTGGGCGTGGGGGTCGGGGTGGCACCGCCGACCGGCACGAACTGCCACTGCTGGTTGGCGCCGCCCCAGTCGTCGTACTGGACGATGTTGGCGCCGTCGGCGGTGGAGGCGCCCTGCACCTCCAGGGCCTTGTTGCTGTTGCGGTTCAGGAGCCGCACGTAGCCGCTGTCGCTGTCGGCCAGCCGCCACTGCTGGTTGGTGCCGTTGAGGTCGGCCCACTGGACGACCGCGCCGCCGTTGGCGGTGGAGAAGCCGGAGACGTCGAGGACCTTGCCGGAGTGGCGGGACTTGACACGGTAGTAGCCGCCGCCGCTGTCGACGAACTGCCACTGCTGCTGGTTGCCGTTGTTGCGGCTCCATTGGGTGATGCGTCCGCCGTCGGCGGTGGACAGGTTGTAGACGTCGAGGGCCTTGCCGCTGGTGCGGTTGACCAGGACGTACCAGGCGTTGGTGTCGACGGTGGCCGCCGTGGCGGCCTGGGCCGTGACGAAGGCGCCGAGGAGCAGCAGTGATGAGAGAAGCGCGAGCACACGTCTCACACGAACCTCCGGGGGGTGAGGACTCCGTGACGGTGACAGGCAGTGGCACGGCCGGTCCCGCTTGAACTGTTATCGCTAACATCCGTGGCGCGGAGTACATCCGACGGTCCGATCCGACGTCAACGAGCCACCATTTCGCCGACCTGGGCGTTACCGCCGACACGCTCCTCTGCCTGGACATTCGTCATCGCGGAGATCGAGCCTCCGTGCCGCAGTCATGAAAATTTCATAGATGTTACCGGGTGGTGACCAAAGATTTCGGTCCGAATCCACGTAACTTCCGACCGGTTCTGACCTCGGCAGGCGAAGTGGGGTCCCAGGTCTGACAGAAAATTTCAGACATACTACGATAGTTTTCGGGCCGCACATGTGTCGGCTGTCCGACGGACTGGTCGTTCAGCAGGGGGAGCAGCGGAAACGGAGATGTCCAATAGCCGAAAGCCCTTGGATAGACTCCCCGGCATGACCTCGATCGAGGATGCCCCCTATGCCGATCAGGCTGCCACCGAAGCGCTGACGCTCTCTCAACTGGCCGAGCTGGCGGGGGTCTCCGTGGCCACCGTCTCCAAGGTCGTCAACGGCCGCTCGGAAGTCGGCTCCGAGACGCGGGCACTGGTCGAGAGCCTCATCCAAGAACACGGATTCCGGCGGCAACGCCGCCGGATCAGACCCGCTGGACTCATCGAGGTCGTCTTCCACGAACTCGCCGGCGACTATCCGATCGAGATCGTCAAGGGCGTCCAGTCGGTGGCCCGGGGACACCGGCTGAGTGTGGTGGTCTCCGAACTGGGCGGACGCCACATCCCCGGGCACCGATGGATCGAAGACGTGCTCAGCCGCCGTCCCGCCGGTGTCATCACGGTGTTCTCCGGCCCCACGGAGGAACAGCGCGCCCAGCTGGCCGCCCGCGAGGTTCCGCTGGTCGTGCTCGACCCGGCGGGAGATCCCGGCAGGGGGGTGCCGTCGGTCGGGGCCACCAACTGGAGTGGGGGCCTGGAGGCGACCCGCCATCTCCTCGAACTCGGCCACCGCCGGATCGCCATGATCGCGGGCCCGGAGTTCGCCCTGTCCAGCCGGGCTCGCCTGGACGGTTACCGGGCCGCTCTCGACGGCGCCGGGGTGCCGGTCGATCCGGATCTGATCCGCCGGGGCTCATTCCTGATCGACGACGGTGTCCTCCACACCCGCCGGCTGATGGCACTGCCGCAACCGCCCACCGCGATCTTCGCCGCCAACGACGGGCTGGCCATGGGTGTCTACCACGCGGCCCACGAGTTGGGACTGCGCGTCCCCAAGGATCTGAGCGTGGTCGGCTTCGACGACATGCCTCCCTGGCGGTGGGCCATCCCGCCACTCACCACCGTCCGGCAGCCGCTGATCGAAATGGGCGCGACCGCGGCCGCCACGGTGATCAGCATGGCGGAGGGGGAGCCGTTCCAGCGGCGAGTGGAACTGGGCACCGAACTGGTGGTCAGGGCAAGCACGGCGGCCGTTCGGGGATGACCGAAAGGCCTGCTGCTCACCGCAACTTTCGGTGACGCGCACGATCGACGAGCGTGCTGAGGCCCTTACGTTTCCAACGGTGCGCCTTCGGCGTCGGTCGCATGCCCGCGGGTCGGTGGCGTCCGTGCGTGGTGGAGCAGGGCGCCGACCGTAATATCGGCCTCACCGGCGGGCGGTGAATTGGCGGCAGGGGCGACGCCCGTGTGCCTGCCGCCGCCGGGTGCGGATTCCGCCGAACAGCTACGCGCCGCGAACTCATTTCATGGGGAGATTCGGCCATCAGCCGGGACGGGTCTCGCCGCGAGGCCGGCCCGCCGTTTTCAGATCGCGGAAATCCTCCGGGCCGCACCCCCTGCGGAATTAGTGACAGCCTCCGCCATAGTGGGAGAAGACCGAAACAACTGCGTCTATTGACAGTACCAAACTCGGTCAGTCTAATACGAAAGCGGGCAATTCAGCACGAGCCAAACATCTGCCCGCAGCAGGGTAGATCGACTCCAGTGACGCAGCATCTACCAGCATGAACGTGGAGAAGGAATCCTCAGCACAGTACGGAAAGCCATCAGCCGACTTCGGGGGAACACCTTGCGCACGACACCTGCCGCGGTGTGTCAGCCTTTCGCCACCGGCTTCCCGGATCGCCCTGAACGAGGTCCTTGCTGACGGATCTTAATTGCACCGAAGAACCTCAGTGCATTCATCTGAGCTTCATATGTTTCATTTTTCAACATGAGCCCGACTCGACCATTGAATGGCTCGATTGGGTCGCGAAGTGCTGCGCGCACGTCATTCCGTAATTCATCCAACGGCAGTCGGCATGCCCGTGAACACTGCCTTGACAATGACATTTACCGAGAGTGGTGATTGCTGTGTCCCGTGTGGCCGCGGTGACCGGCAAGCCACCCGAGAAACCGAGGAGTGTGCGTCCTGTGAAGCTCCACCGCGAGGGACTGACCCCGCAGATGCGGGAGTACGACAGGTTCTTCGACCCCGCGGACCTCAACTACCAGCCGTACCTCATGTACTTCCACCACCCGCACTTCACCTCGCAGGCGATCAACACCGACCGCAGCGGATTCCGTGTGTCCGTCGGCCCGGACGGCGAACAGGCCTCGGCCGGCGGAGCCGTGGGGCCGGGACCGGTCCGGGTGATAACGGGCGGCTCCAGCGCGCTCGGCATCGGCGCGACCCACGACCGGAACACCCTGGCGTCCCTGCTGTGGAGTCGCTACGCGCCGTCCCGCCCCTGGCTCAACTTCAGCGGCCGCTGCTACAACTCCACCCAGGAGGTCCTGCTCTTCACGCTCTATCGCCACCTGCTGCCGGAGATCGACGAGGTCGTCCTGTTCACCGGGCTCAACGACCTGACGGTCGGCAGGCTGCCCGAGTGGCAGCAGGGCGACCACGGAGCCTTCTTCTTCTGCGGTGAGTACTTCGAGGCCATGGACGACCTGCGGGATCGCAACCGCAAGCACTCCAAGGTCTTCGGCAGGCGGGCCGAGCGCAACCGGTCGCGCATCGCCACCTTCGACGACGTGCGCCACGACATCGGCCAGGTCATCGACTCGGCGGCCGAGCTCACCCTGCGCCATCTCGACACGTGGCGCCGCGTGGCCGGGCCCGACACCCGGATCTCCTACGTCCTGCAGCCGATGTTCCTGTGGATGGGCAAGACGTGGTCGCCGGAGGAGAAGCTCCTGTTCGAGGAGATCGACCGCATCTCCAAGCTCGGCACCTGGCAGGAGCTCTACGGCGACATCTCCACCCCGGAGGTCGCCAGGGAGTTCGCCGAGGCGATCCGGGTCGGCTGCGAGAAGCGCGGCGTGCGGTTCTACGACCTCAACCCCGTGGTCGCCGACGCCGTGACCGCCGACGACTGGATCTTCGTCGACCGGGCTCACTACACCGACAAGGGCCACGACGTCGTCGCCGGCCTGCTGGCCGAGACGCTCGGGCTCTCCTGACCCGTCCCCACCCCACTTGAGGAGTACTTCGGCATGTCATTCCTGCGCAAGATCGTCGACAGGGTGTTCCGGCGCAAGAAGCGCGCCAGGAAGAAGAACGACGCGTCCATCTACCCCATGTTCTGAGACCGGAAGGAGTTCCCCATGCGATCCGCCAGACGATCCAGGTCCGGTCCGGGAGGTGAGGGTGACGATGGAGACGAACGTGGCGACCCGCCGGCTGTACGCCCGCGCCGCCGACCCTGAGGCGTACGTCCCCGCCGGCGTACTCCTCGACGAGGTCCGCGCCGAATTACGACGGAACGTTCCCGACGGCCCGGCGCGACTCGACGACCTCCTGCGGCGAGCCGCCGACTGGGCGTCCGCCGAGGGCGAGAGGTTCCGGGAACTGGGCGACCGGACGCACGACGACGAGGGCCGCCGCGTCCTGGTCCGCCGGGCCGCGCTCGGATGCGCGCCGCTGGCCCTCGCCTCCGGGGCGTGGCTGCAGTGGCTGAGCGCCCCGGGCAACGCGGAAGACCCCCTCGTGCTGCGCATTCTCGCGCTGTACGCGTCGGATGTGGGCGTCGGGCACCCCGGCGCCTCGCGCGGCGACGCCTACCTCGACCTGCTGCGGCGCTTACGTCTCTCCGAGAACGCCGTGCCGCTCGCGCGCCTGGCGGGCGACCCGCGCGTCGCCGACGGCGCGTACACCCTGCCGGCCCTGCTGCTGGTGATGAGCAGACGCCCCGACGACTTCCGGGGCGAGCTGCTCGGCGCCGACCTGTGCCTGCGGACGGTCGGGCTGCCGCCACCGCTCACCCTGGTCAGGCAGACGCTGCCGTTGGTGGCGGACTGGGCCGTCATCGACCCGTCCACGGCCCGGCCGGAGGATCCGCCGCCGGTGGAGGAGTGCCGCGCGGTGGTGGCGGAGCTGGTCGCCCGGGAGGGAGCCGCCGCCGAGGCGGCCGTGCTGCTCGGCTTCTCCTGGGCTCTGGCCGCGCTCCGGGACCACGCCGACGCGCTCCACGCCGAGCTGACGGCGTCGTCCGACCCGGCCTACGACATGGCCGAGCTGATGAGGCTGCGCGCCAGGGAGGGCGCGGTCTACCACCACGGGTTCGAGCTGGAGGGCCGGTCGCTGGCGGCCTGGCTGGCCGACGCCCGGACCGATCCGTCGGGGCTGCTGGCGGCCCTGTCCCGGAGCAAGCTGCTCAAGCCCGGCCGTTCCGAGGCGAGTGCGCTGGTCAAGGGCCTGGTCGGCGAGCGCGGGCCGATGTTCCGGGTGTTCTCGCCCGACGACCTCACGGTCATCCGCCGCTGGATCGACTCCCTCCCGGCGACGTCTTCCCCGGTGGAGCGCGCGGGTACCGCCGGCGGCCGGGCCGTCCCGGCTCCGGCGGCGGGGGTGGCACGGGCGCTCGAAGCGGGGCCGTGGTCGGAGGGCAGGGCGCCGGCCGACGTGCGGGAGGCCTACCACCTCCTGATGGTCCGCACCGACACTCCGGCGCTGCGCTCCTGGTGCCTGGAGTATGTGAACGGCTGGCTGGCGCGCTCCCGGTACGGCATGGACGGCGGCACGATGCCGCTGCCCCCGAACTGGGGACGCGAGGGACTGCGCCCCTGGCTCCAGACCCAGCACGACCGCCACGGCGCGGAGTTCGAGCGGAACGCCGAGGTCCCGCTGCCGTCGCGGGAGGACGTCATCGACGACACCGTGCAGACCGCGCCGCTGACCCTGATCGACGGAAGCTGGCTGCAGGGTTTCACCGACCACGAACTCGCGTCGTCCGACATCGGCCACGCCCTCTTCCAGACCTACTGGGACGAGCTCGGCAACGGCCTGGCCAAGCTGAACCACCCGCTCATCTACCGCGACGTGCTCAAGGAGATGCGGGTCGACCTGCCGCCCACCGCGTCGCCGGAGTTCGCGCGCTGGCCCGGCTTCCGGGACGAGTCCTTCGAACTGCCCGTCTACTGGCTCTGCGTCGGGCGGTTCCCCCGCACGTTCCTCCCCGAGGTCCTGGGCCTCAACCTGGCCATGGAGCTGTCGGGAGTGGGCGGCACCTACCGCAGGGCCCGGCTCGCCCTGAAGCGCTACGGCTTCAACACGCGGTTCGTGGACATCCACAACACCATCGACAACGTCGCCACCGGTCACTCCGCGTGGGCGGCCGACGCGGTCGACATCCTCCTCGCCGGCCTGCCCGAGGCCCCCGGGCCGGGATCCCGGGCGGAGACCTGGGAGCGGGTCCGGGCGGGTTACCGCTCGCTCAACCCGCCCGGCGGTCTCGGCGCGCGCAGAGCCGCGCGCCGCGCCACCCGCCGCAGCAGGATCGCGCCGATCTTCCCGTTCGCCGACCGTCGGTGACGCGCGTCCCGCCATCGAATCCCCGTACGGAGAGGAGCAGCACCATGTCCGATCTCGTTCTCGGCATCTCGGCCTTCTACCACGACAGCGCCGCCGCCCTGGTCGCCGACGGCGTGGCCGTCGCGGCGGCGCAGGAGGAGCGTTTCACCAGGAAACGGCACGACGCCGCGTTCCCGTCCCGGGCGGTGCAGTACTGCCTGGACGAGGCGGGCGTGAGCTTCGACGACGTCTCCGCGGTCGCCTACTACGAGGACCCGCGTCTGAAGTTCCGCCGGGTGCTGGCCACCTTCGCGGGGGCGGCCCCGACCGCCTTCCCGTTCTTCCGCGACGCCTTCCCCTCCTGGCTGGCGAGGAACGGGAAGCGGCACACCGACAGGACCGTACGCCGGGAGCTCCAGAAGCTCGGGCGGGGGCGGGTTCCCGTCGTCTCGGTCCGCCGTCACCACGAGTCGCACGCCGCCTCGGCGTTCTTCCCCAGCCCGTACGAGTCGGCCGCCGTGCTCTGCGTCGACGGGGTGGGGGAGTGGGCGACCACCACCCTGTGGCACGGTCGCGGCACCGAGCTGACGCCCCTGGCGGAGCTCCGGTTCCCGCACTCGCTGGGCATGTTGTACTCCGCGTTCACCTACTTCTGCGGGTTCAAGGTCGACTCGGGCGAGTACAAGCTGATGGGCCTGGCCCCGTACGGGAGGCCGCGCTACGCCGACCTCATCCGCGACGCGCTCATCGACATCAAGCCCGACGGCACCTTCCGCCTCGACCTGCGCCGCTTCGAGTATCTGCGCGGCCAGACCATGACCGGGAGCGCCTTCGAGAAGCTCTTCGACGGTCCCCGGCGCGACCCCGAGGGCGACCTGACCGAGCGGGAGTTCGACCTCGCGGCCTCCGTGCAGCAGGTCACCGAGGAGGTGATGCTCAGGCTGGCCCGCACGGCGCGCGACCGCACCGGGGAGTCCACGCTCTGCCTCGCCGGCGGGGTGGCGCTCAACTGCGTGGCCAACGGCAAGATCATCGACGCGGGGATCTTCGACGAGGTCTGGGTCCAGCCCGCCGCGGGCGACGCGGGCGGCGCGCTGGGAGCCGCGCAGGCCGTCGCCATGGAACGCGGCGCCTCGCGCGACCACCTCGGGACCGGCCGGGACGCGATGTCCGGGTCACTGCTGGGCCCCGCCTACGACGACGACGAGATCGGCGCGTACCTGACGGCCAACGGCATCCCGCACCGGCGGCTGGACAACGGGCAGCTGGCCGAACAGGTGGCGGAGCGGCTGGCCGACGGCAAGATCGTCGGCTGGTTCCAGGGGCGCATGGAGTTCGGGCCGCGCGCGCTCGGCGCCCGCTCCATCCTCGGCGATCCCCGTGACCCCCGGATGCAGTCGGCGATGAACCTGAAGATCAAATTCCGGGAGTCGTTCCGTCCCTTCGCGCCGGCCGTGCTGGCCGAGGACGCCAAGGACTACTTCGACCTCCGCCAGGAGAGCCCGTACATGCTGGTGGTGGCGCGGGTGGCGGCGGCGCAGCAGCTGGAGATCCCCGAGTCCGGCGCCACGGGGCTGGACCTGCTCCGGGTGCGGCGTTCGACCATCCCCGCGGTCACCCACGTCGACCAGTCGGCGCGGGTCCAGACCGTCGACGGGAGGAGCAACCCCCCGTATCACCGCCTGCTCGCCGCCTTCAAGGCGCGGACGGGCTGCCCGGTCCTGGTCAACACCTCCTTCAACGTCCGCGGCGAACCGATCGTGCGGTCACCCGAGGAGGCCTACGTCTGCTTCATGCGGACCGATATCGACGTGCTCGCGATCGGCGGTTTCCTGCTGGAGAAGAGCGAGCAACCGGCCTGGTCGGAGCAGTCCGACTGGCGTACGGAAATCCCCCTGGACTGAACGGAACGCCATGCGCACCTTCCTGCTCTTCCTCCTGTACCACCTGGTGGTCACACCCGCCGGACTGCTCGCCCGGCTGGTGCGCGACCCCCTGTCGCGCCGCGCGGACGCGAACGCGACGACCTACTGGATCCCATCGGACCGGAGGCATCGATGACCAATTTCCGGCGAATCCTCAGCTACCAGATCGAAGACGGAGTCCGGGACATCCTGGGCAAGGAGATCACCGAGCGGGTCTCCAAGAGCTCCCTCGACGTCGACATCGACGACACCATCCTGGCGGGCATCGGCGCCCACGCCCTGCGCCGCTACCTGCCCGGTGAGGTCCTGCACGGGATCGACCTGTTCACCGACTCGGGCAGCCACGCGCTGGTGGTGGCCAACCTGCCCACGCAGGAGAACCTGCCCGCGACCCCGGTGAGCGGGTTCGGCGACGAACCCGGACTCGCCGTGATCAACGCCCTGCACCTGGGGCTGATCAGGCTGCTGCGCACCACGCCGTTCGCGGTCAGCTTCGAGAACGACGGGCGCCTCATCCGCAACGTGGTGCCCAACCCGGCCGCGGCGGGGCTGACCAGTTCCTGGGGCGCCGACTCGGAGTTCTTCTGGCACTCCGACAACCCGCACCAGCCGTTCGGCATCCCCGGCTCGGACCCGCGCCCCTTCATACCGCAGTACCTGACCTTCATGGCGCTGCGCAACGAGGAGCGGGTGCCGACCGAGCTCACCGCGGTCGAGGACGTGGTCATCCGGCTCGACCCGGAGACCATCG
Organism: Herbidospora mongoliensis; assembly: GCF_001570545.1. Classification (GTDB taxonomy): domain Bacteria; phylum Actinomycetota; class Actinomycetes; order Streptosporangiales; family Streptosporangiaceae; genus Herbidospora; species Herbidospora mongoliensis. Next base: position 233,101 of record NZ_BBXD01000014.1, read on the forward strand.
ACCGGCTGACGGCGCCCGAGTTCGAGATCAGGGCCCCCGCCTCCAACGACGGCGACCGGACCGAGCCGCTCAAGAACGCCCCCGTGCTGAGCTTCGACCCCGGTGGCCGGTATCGGGTGCGCTACGACCGGGGCTCGACCACCGGCCTCACCGCGGCCGCCGTCGAGGCGCTCGACCGCTGGCACACGGTGCTCCAGACGGTGCCGGCCGAGGAGCTGGTGCTGGAGTCGGGGGTGTTCATGGCGTTCGACAACTACCGGGTGCTGCACCGCAGGCGCAAGTTCGTGCCGGGACCCGCCTCGGCGGCGCGCTGGCTGCGCCGCTGCTACGTCGCCTGAGACCCACCGACCAAAGACTGACCGAAGGAGAGAGAAGATGCCGGGAACGTACCGGGTGGCAGTGATCGGCGGAAGGCCGGCTCCCGTGGCGGGCGCCAAGGAGCTGGGCATCGACGTGGTGCTCTTCCACGAGAAGGGCGCGTACGAGGAGTCGGTCCTCCAGCACTGCGAGCAGGTGGTGCACGTCTCCATCACCGACGGCCAGGCCATCCTCGACGTGCTGAAGCCGATGCACGAGGAGCGCCCCTTCGACCGGGTGCTCACCACGACCGAGCCCGCGGGCGAATCCACCGGATTCGTGGTGGACGCGCTGGGGCTCCCCGGCGTCAGCGAGGCGACGGCCCGCGCGCTCAAGAACAAGGTGCTCACCAGGGAGCTCCTGGACCGTCACGACCTGAGCCCGGTGCGGTACCTGCACGTCACCGGCGTGGAGGAGGTCGTGCGGTTCCAGGCCGAGATCGGCGACCGCGTCATCGTCAAGCCGGCCGACGGCGTGGCCAGCCTGCACATCCACCCGGTGGCCGGCCCGGAGGACGCCGAACGGGCCTGGCAGGCGCTGAAGGACGCGGGGGTCACCGTGGTGATCGCCGAAGAGTACCTGGAGGGCCCCGTCGTCAGCGTGGACTCCTTCTCCTACGGCGGGCGGCACCTGCCGATCGGCTACTCCGAGTACCGGATGAACGACCGGTACGTCGAATGGGAGGTGAGCACCCCGAGCCGGGTCGCCGCCCCGCACCGGGAGGAGCTGTTCGAGCTGACCCGCAGGCTGCTGGACGCGGTCGGGCTGACCGAGGGCCCCTCGCACAGCGAGTTCGTGCTGACCGAGAAGGGGCCGAGGGTGCTGGAGTCGCACGCCCGGCTGGCCGGCAGCGGCGCGCCCGAACTGGTCCGCCGCGCCTTCGGGCTCGACCTGAACCGGATGTTCCTCACCGTCCCGCTCGGGATCGAGCCGCTCCCGGAGACCTCGCCGGAACCGCTCGGCGGCGCCGCCGTCCGCTTCTTCACCCCGGAGCCCGGCACGATCACCGCCGTCGAGGTGGAGCACGACGCGGCGGACGCGATCAGGACGGTGCCGCGCGGCGAGGTGCCGCTGGTCTTCCTGCCCTACCTGGACGAGTTCACCGACGTCGAGGTGGCCGCGGTGATCGGCAAGAACGCCGGCGACACCGTGCCGCCGCTGCTGACCGTGGCCGACTGCGTCTCCGGCTACGTGATCGCCTCCGGCGCCGACGCCGTGGACGCCGTGGCCCGGTGCGACCGGGCCAACGACAAGATCCACTTCCGGACGAGCTGATCCCGCTCCTCATGAAAGGGAACCGCCCGTGACCATGATCAGTTCCGCCGAGATGGCCGACTCCGTCACCCAGCTGCGGGCCGCCCGCCGGCTCGTCGCCGAACGTTCGACCGCGGACCAGCCGCTCACCCAGGCGGCCCTGCACCTGATCGACTGCGCCGCCGACGTGGTCAGCCGGTTGCCGGCCGGGGACCTGGAGTCGGCCCGCGAGGCACTCGGATCGGCACGGGCGGCCGTGGTCTCCGCCACCTATGCCGTACGGCGCATCCACGACCTGTCCAGGACGGAGGACGCATGAACGAGCACATCCTGATCATCCACCGCTGGCGCGACCGGCAGGCGCTCTACCAGGACTACATCGACCACGGGACCCACCGGGTCAGCTACGTGACCACGGAGCTGGGGGTGGCCTCCGTGCCGCGCGGCGCGGCCGCGGTCCAGGTCGTCCCGGCCACCGACCGCGTCCCCGACGTGCTGGGCGCGGTCGGCGAACTGACCGCCCTGTACGGCCCGCCGAACCGGATCGTCGCCCTCAACGAGGGCGATCTGGACATCGCGGCACTGCTCAGGGAACGGCTCGGGTGCGGCGGGCAGGACACCCGGCGGCTGGCCCGCTTCCGCGACAAACTGGTGATGGCCGACGTGATCGCCGCAGCCGGCGTCCCGGCGCCCGCGTACGCCGACGCGCCCGACGAGGCCGCCGTCCTGGCCTTCGCCGGGGAACACGGCTGGCCGCTGATCGTCAAGCCGAGGAAGGGGACGGCCAGCAGGGACGTCGTCCGGCTCGGCTCGGCGGCCGACCTGCCAGCGCTGCGGCGCCTGCCCGCCGAACCCCGGCTGGTCCAGGAGTTCTGCGACGACGCCGTCTACCACGTCGACGGGCTGTGGACCGGCGACCGGCTGGGGCCCTGGCGGGCCTCCCGTTACGTCAACACCTGTGTCGGCTTCACCAAGGGCGACGCGCTGGGTTCCGTCGAGGTCGACGACGCCGGCCTCCTGCCGGCGCTGGGCGAGTTCACCGCCGCCGTGGCGGGCGCGCTCAGCGACGAGCCCTGGGTCTTCCACCACGAGGTGTTCGTCGGCACCGCCCCCGGCGGCGGTCCCCGGCTGACCTTCCTGGAGTCCGGCTACCGGGTCGGCGGCGCGGAGATCCCGTTCCTGTGGCGCGAGGTCCACGGCATCGACCTGATGCGCGCCGCCGTGGACATCCAGCTCGGACGGCGGCCCGACCTGCCGGTGCCCGCCGAGTGGCGGACCGGCGGATGGCTGCTGGTGCCGACGCCGGTGCCCGCTCCGTGCCGGGTCCTCGACTGGCATCTGCCCGAACCGCCCACGCCGGGCGAGGGACCGTACGCGCAGGTGATCGCGCCGGTGGGCGACGTGATTCCGCAGGTCGGCGGCTACGAGCACGTCGGGGCCCGTTTCCGGTTCCGGGGCGACTCCAGCGGCGACGTCGAGCGGGCCGTGGTCCGGACGGCCGAACGGTTCCGCCTGGAGTGCGCGCCGCTGACCACGGCCGCCGTCCGCTACCAGGCGTGTGTACGGTGAAGGCGGCCGTGCTCGTGCTGGAGGACGGCCGCGTGTTCCGGGGCCGCGCCTTCGGAGCCGTGGGGGAGACCTTCGGCGAGGCGGTGTTCTCGACGGGCATGACCGGATACCAGGAGGTCCTGACCGACCCCTCCTACCATCGCCAGGTCGTGGTGATGACGGCGCCGCACGTCGGCAACACCGGGATGAACGACGAGGACGCCGAGTCGGGCCGGATCTGGGTCGCCGGGTACGTCGTGCGCGACCCGGCCCGCGTCCCGTCCAACTGGCGTTCCCGGCGGAGCCTGGAGGACGACCTGACGGCCCAGGGCGTCGTGGGCATCAGCGGCGTCGACACCCGGGCGCTCACCCGGCACCTCCGCGAGCGCGGCGCGATGCGGGCAGGCGTCTTCTCCGGCACGGCGATCGCCGATGACACGGCGATGCTCGGCCGGGTCCGCGCCACCCCGGAGATGCTCGGCGCCGACCTGGCGAGGGAGGTCTCGACCGCCGGACCGTATGTGGTCCCGGCGCTGGGCACCACGCGGTTCCGGGTGGCCGCCGTCGACCTGGGCGTCAAGTCGATGACCCCCCACCGGCTCGCCCAGCGCGGCGTCGAGGTGCACGTGCTGCCGTCGGCCGCGACGGTCGAGGACGTCTACGCGTTGGAACCGGACGGCGTCTTCCTGTCCAACGGTCCCGGGGACCCCGACACCGCCGACCTGGGCGTGGTCCACGCGGCGCTGCGGCGGGGCACGCCCCTGTTCGGCATCTGCTTCGGTCACGAACTGCTCGGCCGCGCGCTCGGCTTCGCCACCTACAAGCTCAAATATGGCCATCGCGGAATCAACCAGCCCGTCCAGGACCGGATCACCCGCAAAGTCGAGATCACCGCGCACAACCACGGCTTCGCCGTGGACGCGCCGCTCGACGGCGCGACGACCACGCCGTACGGGCGGGTCGAGGTCTCCCACGTCTGCCTCAACGACGGCGTCGTGGAGGGACTCGTGCTGCTCGACCGGCCGGCCCTGAGCGTCCAGTACCACCCCGAGGCGGCGGCGGGCCCGCACGACGCGGGTCACCTGTTCGACCACTTCGTCGCGATGATGGGGAGACACCGTGCCGAGGCGCACTGACATCCGGTCGGTCCTGGTCGTCGGCTCGGGGCCGATCGTCATCGGGCAGGCCGCGGAGTTCGACTACTCGGGCACCCAGGCGTGCCGGGTCCTCAAGGCCGAGGGGCTGAGGGTGATCCTGGTCAACTCCAACCCGGCCACGATCATGACCGATCCCGAGATGGCCGACGCCACCTACGTCGAGCCGGTGACCCCCGAGTTCGTCGAGAAGATCATCGCGAGGGAGCGTCCGGACGCGCTGCTCCCCACCATGGGCGGCCAGACCGGGCTGAACACGGCCATCACCCTGCACGAGAGGGGAGTGCTGGAGAAGTACGGCGTCGAGCTGATCGGCGCCGACGCCGACGCCATCCGCAAGGGCGAGAACCGGGAGCAGTTCAAGGCGGTCGTCGAGGCCGTCCGCGCGAAGATCGGCCACGGTGAGTCCGCCCGCTCGGTGATCTGCCGCTCCATGGGGGAGGTGACGGCGGGCGCGGCCCGGCTGGGCGGCTACCCGGTCGTGGTCCGTCCGTCGTTCACCATGGGCGGGGCCGGCTCCGGCATCGCCTACGACGAGGCGGAACTGCGGCGCATCGCCGACGTCGCGCTGTCGCTGTCTCCCACCACCGAGGTGCTGCTGGAGGAGTCGGTCCTCGGCTGGAAGGAGTACGAGCTGGAGCTGATGCGCGACCGGAACGACAACGTGGTCGTCGTCTGCTCGATCGAGAACCTCGACCCGATGGGCGTGCACACCGGCGACTCCATCACCGTGGCGCCGGCGATGACGCTGACCGACCGCGAATACCAGCTCCTGCGCGACATCGGGATCGCCGTCATCCGCGAGGTCGGGGTGGACACCGGCGGCTGCAACATCCAGTTCGCGGTCGACCCGGCGACCGGCCGGATCATCGTCATCGAGATGAACCCGCGCGTCTCCCGGTCGAGCGCGCTGGCCTCCAAGGCCACCGGCTTCCCGATCGCCAAGATCGCGGCCCGGCTCGCGATCGGCTACACCCTCGACGAGATTCCCAACGACATCACCGGGCAGACCCCCGCGTCGTTCGAGCCGGCCCTCGACTACGTGGTGGTGAAGGTGCCCCGGTTCGCCTTCGAGAAGTTCCCGCAGGCCGACCCGGTCCTCACCACCACGATGAAGTCGGTCGGGGAGGTCATGGCGATCGGGCGCAACTTCCCGGAGGCGCTGCAGAAGGCGCTGCGGTCGCTGGAGAAGAAGGGCAGCCAGTTCACCTTCGCCGACGAGACCGACAACGGACTTCTCGACACCGTGCGGCGGCCCACCGAGGCCCGGCTCACCACCGTCATGCGGGCCATCCGCGCGGGCGCGGACCGGGAGGAGATCGCCGGGGCGACCCGGATCGACCCCTGGTTCGTCGACCAGCTGTTCCTGATCAACGAGATCGCCGACGACCTGGCGGCCGCGCCCGGCCTCGATCCCGGACTGCTCCGCCACGCCAAACGGCACGGGTTCTCCGACGCCCAGATCGCCGCCGTCCGGGGGCTGGGCGAGCACGACGTGCGGCGGATCCGCCACGACCTCGGCGTCCGTCCCGTCTACAAGACCGTCGACACCTGCGCGGCCGAGTTCGCGGCCAGGACGCCGTACTTCTACTCCTCCTACGACGAGGAGAGCGAGGTCGTGCCGCGCGACCGGCCCGCGGTGATCATCCTCGGCTCGGGTCCCAACCGCATCGGCCAGGGCGTCGAGTTCGACTACTCCTGCGTGCACGCCTCCTTCGCGCTGCACGACGCCGGCTACGACACCGTGATGATCAACTGCAATCCGGAGACGGTGTCCACGGACTACGACACCTCCGACCGGCTCTACTTCGAGCCGCTCACGCTGGAGGACGTGCTCGAAGTCGTCCACGCGGAGGAGCGGGCCGGGCCGATCGCGGGCGTCCTGGTGCAGCTGGGCGGGCAGACCCCGCTGGGCCTCGCGCAGGCGCTGAAGGACAACGGCGTCCCGGTGGCCGGCACCCCGCCGGAGGCGATCCATCTCGCCGAGGACCGCGGCGCGTTCGGCCGGGTCCTGGCCCGCGCCGGGCTGCCCGGCACCGAGCACGGCACCGCCACCTCCTTCCCGGAGGCCAAGGCGATCGCCGACGAGGTCGGCTACCCGATCCTGGTCCGCCCGTCCTACGTCCTCGGCGGGCGCGGCATGGAGATCGTGTACGACGAGGTCAGGCTCGCCGCCTACATCGCCGAGTCCACCGAGATCGGCCCGGACCGCCCGGTGCTGCTCGACCGTTTCCTGGACGACGCGATCGAGGTCGACGTGGACGCCCTGTACGACGGCGCGGAACTCTACCTCGGTGGCGTCATGGAACACATCGAGGAGGCCGGGATCCACTCCGGCGACTCGGCCTGCGTCCTGCCGCCGATGACCATCGGCGGCGAGGTCGAGCGGCTCCGGGCGTCGACGGAGGCCATCGCCCGCGAGATCGGCGTCCGCGGACTGATCAACATCCAGTTCGCCCTGGCCGGTTCCGTCCTGTACGTCCTGGAGGCCAACCCCCGCGCCTCGCGCACGGTGCCGTTCGTCTCCAAGGCGACCGCCGTGCCCCTGGCCAAGGCCGCCGCCCGTATCTCGCTCGGCGCGACCATCGCCGAACTGCGCGAGGAGGGTCTGCTGCGCCCCCGGGGCGACGGCGGCACCCTGCCGTCGGACGCGCCGATCTCGGTCAAGGAGGCCGTGCTGCCCTGGACCCGGTTCCGCGACACCTCGGGACGGGGAACCGACACGGCGCTCGGCCCCGAGATGCGCTCCACCGGCGAGGTCATGGGCATCGACTCGATCTTCGGCATCGCCTACGCCAAATCGCAGAACGCCGCCTACGGCGCGCTGCCCACCAAGGGAAGCGTCTTCATCTCGGTCGCCGACCGCTACAAGCGGGCCATGGTCTTCCTGGCCGGGGCGCTCGCCGACCACGGCTTCACGCTGCTCGCCACCGAGGGCACGGCCGGGGTGCTGCGCGCCAACGGCGTCGAGGCGACCGTCGTGCGCAAGCACCGCGACGGCGCCGGTCCGCACGGCGAGCCGACGATCGTGCAGCTGATCCATGAGGGCGAGGTCGACCTGGTGGTGAACACCCCGTACGGCGCGGGGGGCCGCATGGACGGCTACGAGATCCGCACCGCCGCCGTCACCAGGGGCGTGCCCTGCCTGACCACCGTCCAGGCCCTGGCGGCGGCCATTCAGGGAATCGACGCGCTGACCTGCGGAGAGGTGGGGGTGCGCTCGTTGCAGGAGCACGCCCGCCTGCTCACGTCGCTCGGCTCACTCGGCGAGGAGATCCTCGGGCGAGGAGAGGGCGAGCCCGGCGAGGGTGGTCAGGGCGCGCTCCAGGGTTTCGGCCGGGGGTGAGGCGAGGCCGAGGCGGACGGCGTTGGGGGCCTTGTAGGTGCCGACGGCGAAGGCCGCCGCCGGGGTGACGGCGATGCCGTAGCGCGCGGCGGCGGCCACGAATGTGTCGGCCCGCCAGGGGGGCGGGAGTTCCCACCAGCAGTAATACGACCGAGGGTCGCTGTGGAGGGTGAACCCGCCCAGACAGCGGGTGACGATCTCCTGCCTGGCCACGGCCTCCCGCTGCTTGGCACGGGTCACCGACCGCACGACGCCGTCGGTCATCCACTTGGTCGCCGCCTCCAGCGCGAACCGCATCGGTGTCCAGCCGCCGGAGTGCAGCGCGGCGGTCACGCCGGCGACGGCGGCCTCGGGGACGACGGCGAAGCCGACGGTCAGGCCGGGAGCGAGCCGCTTGGAGAGACTGTCGATGACGATCACGTGGTCGGGCGCCAGCGCGGCCAGCGGCGGCAGGTCGTCGTTGAGGAAGGCCCAGATGGTGTCCTCGATCGCGCGGACACCCAGCCGCACGAGCAGTTCCGCGAGCTCGGCCCGGCGCTCGGCGGGCATGCTGACCGACAGCGGGTTGTGCAGCGTCGGCTGGAGATAGATCGCCTTCAGCGGGGCCTTGCGGGCGGCGGCCGCCACGGCGCCGGGGACCAGTCCGTCGCGGTCGACGGCCAGCGGGACGAGGGTGACCCCGAGCCGGGCGGCGATCGTCTTGACGACGGGATAGGTGAGCTCCTCGACCCCCAGCCGCCCGCCCGGCGGCACCAGCGCGGCGATGGCGGCCGCGACCGCCTGCCTGCCGTTGCCGGCGAAGAGCACGCGCGCCGGATCGGGACGCCAGTCCTGGTGGGCCAGCAACTCCGCGACGGCGTCCCGGGCCTGCGGCGTCCCGGCCGCGCCCACCGGCCGCATGGACGAGAGCAGGACGTCCGGGCGCAGCAGCGACCTGATGCCGTCGGCGAGCAGGCGGGACTGCTCGGGGACGACGGGATAGTTGAGTTCGAGGTCGACCCTGGAGTCGCCGGGCTCGGTGAAGGCGGGCCCGGAATGCCGGACGGAGGCCCGGACGAAGGTGCCCCGGCCGACCTCGCCGACCGTCAGGCCCCGGCGGTTCAGTTCCGAGTAGACGCGGGCGACGGTGGAGTTGGCGATGCCGCGCTGCCGGGCGAAGTCGCGCTGCGGAGGCAGCCGGTCTCCCGGCCGCAGCCGCCCGGCGGCGATCTCCGCGGTCACCTCGTCGGCCACTCTCCGGTAGCTCTCCATCCTTCTCCTCTCAGAGCCTCCCGTGGACCGTGCGCGGCAGGACAACCCGCGACTTAATACAAGCACAACATTGCACCGAGTGCAATCTTGAATATTGCACTCGAACAGATCTCATGGTTACGCTGAGAAAGCCCAGGTGAGATCTCGGGTCTCCTCAGGAAAGAAGGCGGCGTCGTGGTCGAACAGAGTGCGGTGCTGGGCGTCGTCTCCATCGCCCTCGGCATGGTGCTGTCTCCCGGGCCGAACATGATGTACCTGGTGTCGCGGAGCATCAGCCAGGGCCGCCGGGCCGGAATCATCTCGCTGTGCGGAGTGGTGGCCGGATTCCTCGTCTACCTGGTCGGCACCAACCTCGGCCTGGCCGTGCTCTTCGCCGCGGTTCCCGAGATCCTCACCGCGATCCGCCTGGCCGGGGCCGCCTACCTGCTCTGGCTGGCCTGGAAGACCATCAAGCCCGGCGGCGTGTCGGTGTTCACCGTGCAGGAGATACCGGACGACCCGCCGCGGCGGCTCTTCGCGATGGGCCTGATGACCAACCTGCTCAACCCGAAGATCGCCATCCTCTACATCTCCGTCATCCCGCAGTTCATCGACCTGGAGAAGGGCAATGTCCTCCTCCAGGGTCTCGTCCTCGGAGCATTCCAGATCGGGGTGGCGACCTCCGTGAACCTGTCGATCGTCCTGGTCGCCGGCGGCGTCGCGGGCTTCCTCGCCCGCCGGCCCTTCTGGCTGCAGGCCCAGCGGGTCGTCATGGGCGGCATGCTCGGCGTCCTGGCCGTCATGCTCGCCTTCGACCACAGCGCCGGCACGTCACGCATCGCCGGCTGCGCGGAGAAGCCCTGCCGGACCTGGTCGGTCCCGGTCTGACCCCCGACGGGCGCTAGCGGAGCCGTCCGTCCACCTCGGCCATGGTCGCCGCCCAGATCTCCGACGCCGGGTCGATCACCGCGAAGTGGTCGCCCGGCCGTTCGACATACGTGACGTCGTCGCCCGTCGCGTGGGCTCTGGCGGCGTAGCGGCGGTTGAAGTCGATCAGGTCGAGGTCGTCGTCCTCGCCCATGACGAGGAGTTGCGGCACACCCAGCGGCAGGCGGCTCATCGGGTCGGCGGCGGCGTACACCGCGGGGATCTCGGCGGAGGGACCGCCCAGGGCGTGCGGGACCGCGCCCGTTCCGACGCGGCGGCGCTCGCCCTCGGCGAGGTCGACGACGCCGGCCAGGGAGACGGCCAGGGCGATCCGGTTGTCGTCGGCGGCGGCGCGCAGGGCCAGCTGGCCGCCCGCCGAGTGGCCGAGGACCGCGACGCGATCGAGGTCCAGGGAGCCGATGCCGGCCAGGCGGTCGAGGCCCGCCGCGATGTCGGCGACGGTGGCCTGCCAGCCGTGCCGGTCGGGGCGGCGATATTCGAGGTTCCAGGCGGCGTAGCCGCGTTCGGCCAGGTCGATGGCCAGGGCGTCCATGAGGTCGGCCGCCCAGATCGAGCGCCAGTAGCCGCCGTGGATGAGCACCGCGACCGGCAAGGGGGTTCCGTCGTGGTGCGGCGGCAGGCGCAGGTCGCCCCACTGCTCGTCGCCGGGGCCGTAGGCGATGCGCTCGGCGGGGTGCCGCAGCCGGTGCACGGCGTGGCGGATCGCCCAGGCCAGGCCCCACAGGCCACGGCCGTACAGGTGGACGGAGCCGGGGGAGACCTCGACCGGGCCGGTGTCTGCGGGGTCGTACCAGACGATGGGGGCGGGGTGCGGCACCGGTTCTCCCAGCGCGACCACCGCCTCTCCTGTTTCGTCGAGGCCGGTCACCACACGGCCGTCGACTCCCAGGCGCCGGAACTCCGTCTCGGCGATGTGCCGGACCAGATCAGGGTCGGCGGTCAGGCCGGGGGTGAGTGCCACCAGGATCATCATGTTCTCCCGAGGAAGCGCAGGGCGTTGCCGGACAGCAGCTTGTCCCGCTGCTCCGTGCTCAGGAACCCGGCGTCGCGCACGACCTTGCCGACGGGGCGCTCGCCCAGCGGGTAGGGGTAGTCGCTGCCGACCATCACCCGGTCGTCGCCCATCGTGTCCACCAGCAGCCGCAGCGCCGCCGGTTCGAACACCACGCTGTCGACGGAGAACCGGTCGACGTAGTGGCTCGGCGGGTGGGCCGACCGGCCGCGCACCACGTCACCGCGGCGGTGCCAGGCGTTGTCGGCGCGGCCGAGCCAGAACGGGAAGCTGCCGCCGCCGTGGGCGAAGCACAGGCGCAGCGTCGGCGGCACCTCGTCGAAGACGCCGCCGAGGATGAGCGCCAGCACCGACAGATGCGTCTCGGCCGGCATGCCGGTCAGCCAGCGCGCCATCCAGCGGTCGAGCCTCGGGCCGCCGGGCATGTCCCACGGGTGGACGAAGACCGGCGCGCCGACCTCCGCGCAGTGCTTCAGGAACATCACGATGCCCGGATCGTCGAGGTCGCGGTCGCCGACGTGGTTGCCGATCTCGACGCCGACGTGGCCGTTGGCCAGGCAGCGGTCGAGTTCCTCGCACGCCGCCTCCGGATCCTGGAGCGGCACCTGGCAGAACGGAACGAACCGGTCGCTTTTCCCGGTCAGCTCCAGCGTGAGGTCGTTGAAGATGCGCGCCACCTTGACGGCCTGGCCGGCCGGGCGCTCGTAGGAGAAGAAGACCGGCGTGGGGGAGACGACCTGCACGTCGACGCCGTCGGCGTCCATGTCGGCCAGGCGGGTGCCGGCGTCCCAGGCCTGGGCGCCGATCGGGCGGAACTCGGTCTCGCCCACCATGATCATGGCGGCGCGTTCGGAGTCGACGCGGAGCCAGGGCCAGTCCGTGCCGCCGCACCGCGCGGCCAGGTCGGGCCACCCCTTCGGCACCAGGTGGGTGTGGGCGTCGACGACGGGCCCGGCCATCAGCCCTTGCCCGGGTGCAGCGCGCCGCAGTTTTCGCAGGTGCGGGCGGCCTCGTCGGCGTAGAACGCCTGGAAGACCGGCGGCAGGTCCTGGACGATGTCGCGGACCTGGAGTTCGACCTCGTGCAGCAGGGTCCCGCAGTCGAGGCAGTACCACTGGAACCTCTCCAGCGTGCCCTCCTCGCGCACCCGCTCGACCACCATGCCGATCGACCCGGCCTCCGGCCGCTGCGGCGAGTGGGGCACGTTCCCCGGCAGCATCCACATCTCGCCCTCGCGGATGTGCACGGTCCGCGGCCCGTCGGGCGTCATGAGGTTGACGTGCATGGTGCCCTTGACCTGGTAGAAGAACTCCTCGTACGGGTCGACGTGGAAGTCGGTGCGCTGGTTGGGCCCGCCCACGACCTGCACGATGAAGTCCGACCCGCCCGGGAACATCTCCTTGTTGCCGACCGGCGGCTTGAGCAGGTGCTTGTTGCCCTCGATCCAGCCGGGGAAGTTCACCGGCTCCGTGATGTCGGTCATTCGTCGACTCCTTCCGGCAGCAGCGCCATGGCCTGTATCTCGATCAGCAGATGGGGATGGGGAAGCTGGTGCACCGCCACGGTGGTGCGGGCGGGCCCGGTCTCGTCGAAGTACTCGGCGTAGACCTCGTTGTAGCCGCCGAAGTCGTTCATGTTCACCAGGTACGTGGTCACCTGCACCAGGTCCGACAGGCCCGCCCCGGCGGAGGCGAGGATGTCCCCGATGTTCTCGATCACCGCCCGGGTCTGCACCCGGATGTCCAGCGACGTGGTGCCCATCGCGTCGGCCTCGGCCCCGGCGATGGTGTTGTCGGGACGGCGGCTGGAGGTGCCCGAGACGAAGGCGAACCCTCCGGCGATCTTCAGATGAGGGAAGCGCCCACGAGGAGTGGCCTTCCCCGGCACGATCATGACGACGCCTTGAACGACGCCGTGCCGAGCTTCTCGACCACCGCGCGCACATGGTCGCCGGGGTTCAACGGAACCGCCGCCGTGGCCGCGCCCGCCAGGACGATCCATCCGTCACGCAACTCCACGCCACTGCCACCGGCCAGGCGGACCGCCGCGTCGAAGGCGCGACGGGGGTCGCCGAGGATGGCGGCCGTCGAGCCGGTCTGGACGACCCGGCCGTTCACCTCCAGCAGCACGCCGAGATTGTCCAGCCCTTCGGGCACCGGCCGCCACGGGCCGACGACGAAACCGGCCGCCGAGGTGTTGTCGGCGATCACGTCGGGGAGCGAGAAGTCGAAGCCCTCGAACCGCGAGTCGATCACCTCCAGCGCCGGGGCGACCGCCCGGACGACCGGTTCGGGGTCGTGGGAGAGCAGGAAGGCGACCTCGGGCTCGGCCCGCGCGTGGATCAACCGCGTCAGGTCGAGCACGCCGCCGTCGTCGATCCGCATGCCGTCGGTGAGGTGGCCCCAGATGACCTCGTCCACGCCGACCTGGGCCATCTTGGCGCGGCTGGTCAGGCCCATCTTCACGCCCGCCATCCGTTCGCCCCGGGCCAGCCGCCGTTCGACGAGGGCGCGCTGCACGTCGTAGGCCCCGGCAGGGTCGAGTCCGGCCGCCGCCGCGAGGCGTGGAATGGCCGTTGCCGACAGCGCGGCCCGGTCGAGGCGGTCTGCGAGCTCACTGATCATCGGGTTCCTCCGAGGTCGAGCGCCACGTCGACGATCATGTCCTCCTGGCCGCCGACCATGCGACGGCGGCCCAGTTCGACCAGGATGGCGCGGACATCCACGCCGTAGCGGTCGGCGGCGCGTTCGGCGTGCCGCAGGAAGCTGGAGTAGACCCCGGCGTAGCCGAGCGAGAGCGTCTCCCTGTCGACCCGCACGGGCCGGTCCTGGAGCGGCCGGACGAGGTCGTCGGCGGCGTCCATCAGCGCGAACACGTCGCAGCCGTGCGGCCATCCGTGGAGTTCGGCGACGGCGGCGAAGACCTCCAGCGGGGCGTTGCCCGCTCCCGCGCCCATCCCGGCCAGCGACGCGTCGACCCGGGTGGTGCCGTGCTCGACGGCGACGACGCTGTTGGCGACGCCGAGCGACAGGTTGTGGTGGGCGTGGATGCCGATCTCGGTGCCCTCGTCGAGCAGTTGCCGGTAGGCGTCGACCCGTTCGGCGACGTCGCGCATGAGCAACCGGCCGCCCGAGTCGGTGACGTAGACGCAGTGCGCGCCGTACGACTCCATGAGCTTGGCCTGCCCGGCGAGCGTCGCCGGGTCGGCCATGTGGGACATCATCAGGAAACCGGCCACGTCCATGCCGTTGTCCCTGGCCCAGGCGATGTGCTGGGCGGCGATGTCGGCCTCGGTGCAGTGGGTGGCGATGCGCACGCTGGTGACGCCGAGGTCGCGGGCGGCCTTCAGGTCGGCGATGGTGCCGATGCCCGGCAGGAGCAGCGTGGTGAGCCGGGCCTTCGTCATCACCTCCGCCGCAGCGGTGATCCATTCGGCGTCCCCGGCCGCGCCGTGGCCGTAGTTGACGCTGGAGCCCGCCAGGCCGTCGCCGTGGGCGACCTCGATGGCGTCGACCCCGGCCGTGTCGAGCGCGGCGGCGATCCGGGCGACCTGGGCCGGGGTGTAACGGTGGGCGATGGCGTGCATGCCGTCGCGCAGGGTCACGTCCTGGATGTAGAGGCGGTTCACCGGGCCACCATCCGTTCGGCCGTGCGCAGCGCCGCCGAGGTCATGATGTCGAGGTTCCCGGCGTATTCGGGCAGGTAGTGCCCGGCGCCGGAGACCTCCAGGAACACCGACACCTGGAGGCCGGTGAACCTGCGGCCCAGTGCCGGGACGTAGGCGTCCACGGGATCGAACTGCACCTCCTGCTTGAGGCGGTAGCCGGGCACGTACTCCCGCACCGAGGCCACCATCTCGGTCACCGAGCGTGCGATCGCGTCGTGATCGGCGTCGAGGCACAGGCAGTAGACGGTGTCGCGCATGAGCAGCGGGGGCTCGGCCGGATTGAGCACGATGATCGCCTTGCCGCGCTCGGCCCCGCCGACCACCTCGATCGCCCGGGACGTCGTCTCGGTGAACTCGTCGATGTTGGCCCGGGTGCCCGGCCCGGCCGACCGTGAGGCGATGGAGGCGACGATCTCCCCGTACACGATCGGAGTGACCCTGCCGACGGCGGCCACGATCGGCACGGTGGCCTGGCCGCCGCAGGTGACCATGTTGACGTTGCGCTCGCCGAGGTGCTCGTCGAGATTGACCGGCGGCACGACGTAGGGGCCGACGGCGGCCGGGGTGAGGTCGACGACGACCTTGCCGTGGGCGCGCAGCACCTCGTCGTTGTGCCTGTGGGCTCCGGCGGAGGTGGCGTCGAAGACCACCTCGACGTCGGCGAACTCCGGCATCGCGACCAGGCCCTCGACGCCCTTGTCCGTGGTGGCCACGCCCAGGCGCCGGGCCCGCGCGAGGCCGTCGGAGGCGGGGTCGATCCCGGCCATGGCCACCATGCGCAGCGTCGTCGACACGCGCAGCACCTTGATCATCAGATCGGTGCCGATGTTGCCGGAACCGATCACCGCCACTCCGGTGTTCACGCGGCCTCCTTGCCGAAACAGATCCTGACCGAGCCGAGGCCCGAGATGCGCGCCTCGTAGGCCGCGCCCGGCGTCACCGGGACCATCGGCCCGAGCGCGCCGGAGAGCACCACGTCACCGGCCCGCAGCGGGCGGCCGGCGCGGGCGAGCGTCCCGGCCAGCCACGCAACGGCGTGCGCCGGGTTGCCCAGGCAGGCCGCGCCCGCGCCGACGGAGACGGGCTCGCCGTCGTGTTCGAGCACCGCCCCGCAGAGCCGGAGGTCCACGTCGGCGACGCGGCGGGGGCTGGTGCCGAGCACGAACAGGCCGCTGGAGGCGTTGTCGGCGACGGTGTCCACGATGGAGATGTCCCAGTTCGCCACCCGCGACCCGACGATCTCGATGGCCGGCAGCAGGTGGTCGGTCGCGCGGATCACGTCCACCACCGTCACCTGCTCGTGCGGCAGGTCGGCGCCGAGCACGAACGCGATCTCCGCCTCCACCCGGGGCTGGAGCACCCGGCCGGGGGCGACTTCAGCGCCGTCGGGCACCGCCATGTCGGCGAACAGCACGCCGAAGTCCGGCTGGTAGACGCCCAGGGCCTTCTGCACGACGGGGTTGGTCAGCCCGATCTTCGCGCCGACCGGCCGCCGCCCTTCGGCGGTCCACCGCTCCACCTGCGCCTGCTGGACGGCGTACGCCGTGGCCACGTCCCCCTCGGGCAGCAGGTCGCCGCGCAGGGGAGGGCACGGCGTGCCGGTGTCGTAGGCGTCGCGCAGGATCGTTGCGGCGCGCTGGATGTCGGTCATGAGAGGTCCACGCAGACGTTGGTGAGCTCCGAATAGAAGGCGAGCGAGTGCACGCCGCCCTCGCGGCCGACACCCGAGGCCTTGACCCCGCCGAACGGGGTGCGCAGGTCGCGCAGGAACCAGGTGTTGACCCAGACGATCCCGGCGTCGAGGCGGGCGCCCGCCCGGTGGGCCCGGCCGACGTCGCGGGTCCAGACGGTCGCGGCCAGGCCGTAGACGCTGTCGTTGGCCAGCGCGAACGCCTCCTCCTCATCGTCGAAGGGGGCGACGTGGCAGACCGGGCCGAAGATCTCCTCCCGGTTGGTCCTGGCGTCCTGCCCCAGACCGGTGAGCACGGTCGGCCGCACGTACGCGCCGCCGTCCCTGGCGTCGCCGAAGACCGGCACGTCACCTCCGGCGAGCACGGTCGCGCCCTCGGCGCGGGCCAGGTCGTAGTAGCCGAGCACCTTGTCGCGGTGGCCCCGGGAGATCAGCGGCATCGTGCCGGTCGCCGGGTCGGACGGCCAGCCGAAGCCCTGCGCGGCGGCCCGCCGGGCCAGCCGTTCGGTGAACTCCTCGAAGACCGGCCGCTGCACGTAGAGGCGTTCGGTGCACAGGCACACCTGGCCGCCGTTGGTGAAGCTGGAGCGCACCGAGCCCTCCACGGCGGCGTCCAGATCGGCGTCGGCGAAGATCAGCCCGGCGTTCTTGCCGCCGAGCTCGAACGAGACCGCCTTCACCCCGTCGGACGCCGCCCGCATGATCGCGCTGCCGGTGGCCGACTCACCGGTGAAGGTGATCGCGTCGACCCCCGGGTGCGTGGTGAGGAACTCGCCCGCCGAACCGGGGCCGAAGCCGTGCACCAGGTTGAACACCCCGTCGGGCACGCCGACCGCCGCCATCACCTCGGCCAGCAGGGTGGCGGAGGCGGGCGTCTCCTCCGACGGCTTGACGATCACCGCGTTCCCGCACGCCAGCGCGGGGGCGACCTTCCAGGTCAGCAGTAGCAACGGCAGGTTCCACGGCACGATGACCGCGACCACGCCGACCGGCTTGCGCACCGCGTAGTTGAGCGCCCGCCCGCCGGTGACGAACGACTCCGTGGGGGTCGTGACGGCGATCTCGGCGAAGGCCCGGAAGTTGGCCGCGCCGCGCGGGATGTCCAGGGTTCTGGCCTGCGAGATCGGTTTGCCGGTGTCGGCGACCTCGGCGGTGACCAGGTCGTCGAACCGCCGGTCCAGCTCATCGGCGATGGCGTTCAGGATCGCCGCGCGCTGGCGCTCGTCCATCCGGCCCCACGGCCCGCGCATCGCCCGGCGGGCCGCCTCGACCGCCGCGTCGACGGTGCCGGCGTCGGCCTCCGCGACCTCGAACACCGTCTCGCCGGTGACCGGGCTGACCTTGGCGAACCGCTTCCCCTCCGCGACGAACCGGCCGTCGACGAAGTTGCGCAGCAGGCCCGGCTCGCCGACCGGCCGTCCGGCCATCAGGTCGGGCTTCCACAGTGTCATGGGCTCTGTCATGCGCTCCGCCTTCCTCTCAGGATCGCGCCGCCGATGAGCAGCGCCCCCGCGCCGACGGCCGCGCCGAGCACCCGGTGCTGGCGGCGCACCCGCCGCCGCACCTGCGCGTAGGGCACGGTCGAGAAGGAGACCAGCTCGTAGCGGGACACGTAGCGGCCGGGCAGGGCCCGCTCCAGCGCGTGTTCCACCTTCTTCTGGAGCTGGAAGACGGGGGAGGCCACCTTGTCGCGCATCTCGACGAAGTTGGCCAGGGCCATCCGGGCGATGGCCTCGGTGTTGTCCCTGCGCCGCTCCTCGTAGAGGGGCAGCGCGCGGGTCCAGTCGCCGGCGGTCTCGTCGAGGCAGCGGTCGAGTTCGACGACGTCCTCGAAGGCGCAGTTGGCGCCCTGTCCGTAGAAGGGCACGATCGCGTGGGCGGCGTCGCCGATCAGCGCGGCCTTCCCACCGACGTGCCAGGGGGTGCAGCGCACGGTGCCGAGCAGGCCGACGGGGTTGTGCCGGTAGTCCTCGACGAGGGTGGGGGCGAGCTCGATCAGGTCGGGGTAGTGCTCGGCGAAGTGGCGTTCGACGGCGGCGGGGCTGCCGATCGAGGCGAAGCTGCTGGTGCCGCTGTTGGGCCAGAACAGGGTGCAGGTGAACGAGCGGTCGGGGTTGGGCAGCGCGATCATCATGGAGGTGCCGCGCGGCCAGATGTGCAGCGCGTCCGGGGAGAGGGCGAACTCGCCGTCGCGCGGCGGGATGCGCAGCTCCTTGTAGCCGTAGTCGAGGAAGTCGAGGCTCTCCGTCAGCCCGGCGTGCGCCAGCAGCTGGGCCCGCACCGCCGAACCCGCGCCGTCGGCGCCGAGCACCACGGCCGCTCTGGCTTTCACGACGCCGTCCGGGGTCTCGTACGTCATCTCGCCCGTCCGCGGGTCGAGATCGGTCAGCCGGTGGTCGAAGACGATGCGCACGCCGGGCTGTTCGGCCGCCGCGGTGAGCAGGGCGTTGTTGAGGGTCGAGCGGCTGATCGAGTTGATCGCCCGCTGCCCGTCGTGGCTGTAGGGCTGGAAGTCCAGTTCACCTTTCACCGGGTGGATGACACGCCCGCGCATCGGCAGCGCGTCGGCCATGACCTGCTTGTCGAGGCCGATGCGGCGCAGCGCGTCGAGGCCGCGCTCCGAGAGGGCGAGGTTGATCGAGCGGCCCCGCTCGACGGTGCCGGTCCTGGGGTCGGGGCGGCGTTCGTACAGGGCGACGGGCAGGCCGCGCCTGGCCAGGAAACAGGCGAGCAGGCAACCGGCCAGGCCGGCGCCGACCACCGCTATCTCGTCGCTCATCGGACCTCCTCGATGACGTGGGCGAGGGCGTCGGCCAGCCGCCAGCAGTCGTGGTAGGTGCAGTACAGGGGCACCGGCGCGGCCCGGACGATGTCCGGCTCCCGGGCGTCGGTGATCACGCCGAACTCGAAACGCAGCCGTTTGGCCAGCTCGTGGGCGCTGCCGGTGCCGATGCGCAGCGAGAGCTGGCTGCCCCTCCGGTCGGGATCGCGCGGGGTCACCAGGGTGAGCGGGAGCTCGTCGAGCAGCGATTCCAGGTAGCCGGTGAGGCGCTCACTGCGGGCCCGGAGGTCGGTCATGCCGTACCGGTCGAAGATCTCCAGGGAGGTGCGGACCGGACCCATCGCGTAGATCGGCGGGTTGGAGATCTGCCAGGCGTCGGCCGTCGCCGGAGGCCGGGAGACCGGCGTCATCTCGAAGCGGGTGGCCGGTTCGGTGCTCCACCAGCCCTCGAACCGCTGGACCGCCGGGTCGCCGAGGTGCCGTTCGTGGACGAACACGCCGCCGAGCGCCCCAGGCCCCGCGTTCAGGTACTTGTAGGAGCACCAGGCCGCGAAGTCGGGGCCCCAGGCGTGCAGCTCCAGCGGGACGTTCCCGGCGGCGTGCGCCAGGTCCCAGCCGACCAGCGCACCGGCCTCGTGCCCCGCGCGGGTGATCGCGGGGATGTCCATCAGTTCGCCGGTGAGGTAGTTGACCCCGCCGAGCAGCACCAGCGCGACCTCGTGGCCCTCCCGGGCCAGGTAGCCGAGCACGTCGGCGGGGTCGAGCCGGACCACCGTCTCGTCGGGGTCGAGGCCGTGGAAACGGGCCTGGCTGCGCACCGCGTAGCTGTCGGAGGGGAAGGCGGTGTCCTCGATGACGATCTTCGTCCGGGTGCCGGCGGGCCGGTAGAAGGACACCATCAGCAGGTGCAGGTTGACCGTCAGTGAGTTCATCACCACGGTCTCCTCCGGCAGCGCGCCGACCAGCCGGGCTGCGGTGTCGGTCAGGAACCCGTGGTAGGGCAACCACGGGCGGGCCGCGTCGAGATGGCCCTCGACGCCGAGTCGCGCCCAGGAGTCCAGGTCGTCGAGCAGGTCGCCCCTGGTGGCCTTGGGCTGCAGCCCCAGCGAGTTCCCGGCCAGGTAGGCGGCTTCGGCGTAACGGCCGCCGTCCGCCGGGGGGACGTGGAAGAGATCGCGGTGGCCGGGGTCGGCCGTGTCGCGTTCGAGGGCGTCGGCCTCGGTGAACATCGTCGTCGCGCTCCGCTCAGACCAGGGTCCTGGCGGACCAGATTTCGGGGAAGACCACTCGGGCCAGGCTGCGGCGCAGCCAGTTGGCCCCGGCGGAGCCGCCGCTGCCGGACTTCTCGCCCATGGTGCGCTGCACCGCCTTGAGGTGCTGCCAGCGCCAGTCGCCGAAGCCGTCGGCGAGTTCGGTGAGCGCCTCGCCGAGCGACCAGAGGTGGTTGCCGGGGGTGTTCTCCCGGTAGATCTCGACCCAGGCGGCCTCGACGGCGGGGTGGCCCTCGTGCTCGATGGTCACGTCGCGTTCCAGCAGGTCGCGGGGAATGGCGAAGCCCTGGCGGGCGAGCGTGGCGATCACGTCGTCCCACAGGCTGGGCGCGCGCAGGGTGTCCTGGAGCGAGGCGTACACCTCGGGCTGGCGCTGGAAGGGCCGCAGCAGCGTCGCGCTGCGCAGGCCCAGCAGGAATTCCAGGTGCCGGTACATGGCGGACTGGAAGCCCGAGGCCTCACCCAGCAGGTCGCGGAAGCGGTTGAAATCGGCCGGTGTCATCCAGTCGAGCCCGCGCCAGGCGGCGTTGAGGCCCTCGATGTCCAGGGCGGCGCGCTTCAGCGGGGCGAGCGCGCCCCAGACGTCGTCGTCGCGCAAGAACCGCTGGGCCTCGCGCAGTTCGAAGCAGGTCAGGCCGAAATACAACTCCATGATCTGGCTGACCATGAGGAAGGACATCTCACCGGGGTCCTTGCTGATGGTCTGCTGCAGCGAGTGCAGGGTCTCGGCGTGCACGTAGACGTCGTACGGCAGGCCGTCGGCGAACTCCAAAGTGGGGTTCCCGCCGTTGGCGGCGGCCTTGGCCGCGCGCGTGCTGTTCGTGCTCTCCACAAACCTCATGCTCCTCCAAACGGTCATATGTTTAGAAGGAGCACTTAACGGTACGATGCGCGCTTGGCCTGTGGTTTCATGGCCAAACCGCTCAATCGCTTAACGAACCGAAGGTCGCCATGGACGATATGGATTGGGCGCTGCTGCGCGAGTTGCAGGTCGACGCGCGGCTGTCCTTCAGCGAACTGTCCCGCCGGGTGCACCTGTCGCCGCCCGCCGTGGCCGAGCGGGTGCGGCGGCTGGAGGAGACCGGCGTCATCTCCGGCTACCACGCCCGGGTCGACCTGACCCGGACCGGCTGGCCGGTGATGGCGATCATCCGGATGTCCTGTTACGGCCCCCGCTGCATGTTGCGCGACCCGTCGGTGGCGAAGTGGCCGGAGGTGCTGGAGATCCACCGCATCACCGGCGACGCCTGCTGCATCCTCAAGGTGGCCGCCGAGACCATGGACGCCTTCGAGCACGTCATCGACCGGCTCGCGCCCTACGGCCAGCCGTCGAGCACGATGGTGCTGTCGACCCCGCTCCCGTGGCAATCGGTCACCCCGCCCCGTACCTCACCGGCTTAGGGCCGCCGCAGCGACGGAAGCACCGCCGACCCCAGGAGTTCCACGCCGCGCCGGTCGCTCAGCCCGTGGGGGGTGCCGAACTCGACCCGGCGCACCCCCGCGTCGATGAGCGCCTGCGCCTGCGCCGCGACGTGGTCGGGGGTGCCCGCGAAGGCGAACAGGTCGAGCAGGTCACCGGGGATGAGCCGGCCCGCCTCCTCGTGCCGCCCCGCGTCGACCAGCTCCTTCACCCGGGCCACCAGGTCGGCCGGGATCTCCAGGGTCGGGTCGAGCTCGGCCACGACCGCGAGGTACATGGCCACCTCCGCCCGCGCCCGCGCCCGCGCCGCCGCGCCGTCGGTGTCGACGACGGTGACCGCGCCGAGCACGATCCCGACGTCGTCGGCGTCGCGCCCGGCGGCCTCCGCGCCCGGCCGCAGCCGCTCGCGGATCACCTTCACCATCGCCGGGTTGGCGCTGCCGCCCACCTTGATCTCGTCGGCGATGCGCCCGGCGAGCGCCGCCCCCTTGGCGCCCCACGCGCCGAGCAGCAGCGGCGGATCGGGGCGGTGCACCGGGTAACGCAGCGTGGTGCCCGGGGCCAGCCGGAACACCCTGCCCTCGTAGCCGTCGGCGTCGCCGCGCAGCAGCCGGTAGACGACCTGCGCCGACTCCTCCAGGGTGGTCAGCGGGCGCTGCTGGTCGATGCCGACCGCGCCCAGCCAGGTTCCCCGCGCCAGGCCCAGGTAGGCCCGGCCGCGCGAGGCCAGGTCGAGCGCGGCGATCTGGCCCGCGATCTCGTAGGGAGCCAGGGAGTAGGGGTTGAGGCAGGCCACGCCCAGGCGTACGCGTTCGGTGGCGGCGGCCATCTCCAGCAGGGGGAAGATCGGCGGCTGGTACATGAGGTCGCCGAAGACGGTCAGCACGTCGAAGCCGTGCTCCTCGGCGCTGCGGGCCAGCCGGGCGTAGTCGCCCGCGCCCTTGTCGCTCTGGAGGCCCAAGCCGATCTCTACGTGGGTCACGTCAGATCCGCCGAGTTCATCCGCCGCCGGCAGGTGCGGGAGACCTGCATGATCAGGCGCTCCTCCGGGTCGGGGCAGGCGAACAGGGTGTCCTGGGCCAGCCAGTCGCCGGAGGCCAGGTCGCGCTGCTTGGCGGCCAGGAACGGGAGCACGGAGGCCAGCGCGTACACGCAGAAGTGCTGCCCGTCGGGCAGCTTCAGGTGGGCGCTGTTCGTCAGGTCGAAGTGGTCGCCGACGCTCATGCCGCAGACCGACCGGCCCTCGATGCGCTCGACGGTGACCCGGAGGTCGTAGATGTCCATGTCGCCGGACGTGTCGCCGGAGGTGTCGTCCACCCTGTGGGTCCTTTCGCTCAGGGTGTCGGGGGGTTTATCGCCAGAACGATCTCCGCCACGGTGTCGGAGGTGTTCAGGTAGCGGTGCGGCCGGTTGGAGTCGAGGGTCAGGCTCTCGCCCGCCGTGACCGTGTAGGTCGATCGCTCGACCTGGACGGTCAGCGTGCCCGCCACCACGTAGACGCACTCCATGGACGGGTGGCTCCACAGCTCGTCGCTGGAGACCTCGCCGGGCGCCAGCACCGCGTGCAGCACCTCGAGCTGCCCGTTGCCGGGGGTCAGCCGCTCGTAGCGGATCTGGCCGTTGGGCGCGCCGAGGGTGCTGCGCTCACCGGGCCGGCTGATCCACACCGACGGTGCGGCGGGGTCTTCGAACAGCGAGGCGATGGAGGCGCCGAACACCCCGGCCAGGCGGCGCAGGGTCGACAGGCTGGGCTCGGTGACGCCCCGCTCGATCTGGCTGAGCAACGTCGGGGAGACCCCGGCCTGCTCGGCCAAAGCTCGCAGGCTCATCCCCCGTTCGGTGCGCAACTCGTGCAAGCGATCTCCGATCACCCACGCCGTCCTTTCCTACCATCGCTCTGTCACGTGCAGGTTAACTACACGCGTGGGCAGCACCGTATGGGTGCGGGTGTTCGCCGTCAACAGACAGTTGTGGCCAGGTGATCAGCGGTGACGGGTCTTGACGCGATCCCTGCCAACGCCCTAGCGTGCCCGGTCAACGTGCAGTAAGGCTGCACGTCGGGTCGCGGCCACGTGTCGCTGCCGCACAGGAGAGTCATGACATCGCCCCATATGCCCAAGTGGGCCCCCGTACCCGCTCTCGGATCCCTTTCGTAGTCCGGCCTTGGAGACCCTCATGAAGATCCGCCGGTCTGCCGGTGCGCTCGCCGCCGCAGTGGCGCTGAGCCTGCTCGCCGCCTGTGGCGGCGGTAACGCCGCCGCCCCGTCCTCGCCCGGCGGGCAGGGCGGGAAGACCCTCGTCATCGACACCGCGTTCCAGCTCAAGACCACCGACCCGGCCCGCATGTTCGAGCCCTCGGGACTGCTGATCGATCAGACGATCTACGACACGCTGCTCACCTTCAAGGGTGGCGACGTGACCAAGCCGGTCCCGGCGCTCGCGGAGTCGTTCACCGCCTCCGACGACGCCAAGACGTTCACGTTCAAGCTGCGCCCCGAAGCGAAGTTCTCCGACGGCACCCCGGTCACCTCGGCCGACGTCGTCTTCTCGCTCAACCGCGTGAAGAACGTCAAGGGCAACCCGTCGTTCCTGATGGCGGGCCTCACGGTCACCGCTCCCGACCCGGCCACCGTCGTGGTCGCCAGCGAGGAGCCGAACACCGCCATCCCGTTCATCCTGCCGAACCCGGCGCTGGGCGTCGTCAACTCGGCCGTGGCCAAGAAGAACGGCGCCAGCGACGCCGAGGGCGCCGACAAGACCGACACGGCCGAGGCGTTCTTCAACAAGACGTCGCTGGGCAGTGGCCCGTACGTCCTGGAGAGCTACAGCACCACCTCGCAGGTCGTGCTGAAGCTGAACGAGAACTACTGGGGCACCAAGCCCGTCTACTCGAAGGTCGTCGTGCGCAACACGCAGGCCAACGTGCAGCGGCTCAACGTCCAGAAGGGCGAGTCGCAGATCGCGGTGGACCTGTCGCCCGAGCAGGCCAAGAACATGGGCGACCTCCAGGTCGTCAACGGCGCCTCGCCGAACGTGTTCTTCCTGTTCACCAACAACAACCCGGAGATCTCCAAGATCTCCTCCAACCCGAAGTTCCAGGAGGCGGTGCGCTACGGCATCGACTACCAGGGACTGGTCGACCTGGCCGGTGAGGGCGCCGTGCAGACGGCGGGCATCGTCCCCTCGGTCTTCCTCGGCGCGCTCCCCGGGACCGACGGCGTCAAGCGCGACGTGGCCAAGGCCAAGGCCGCGCTGGCCGAGTCGGGCCTGCAGAACCCGACCGTCAAGCTGAACTACCCGAGCGACGTGCAGGTCAACGGGCTCAACTTCGGCGACCTCGCCGCCCGCGTGCAGGCCAACCTCAAGGAGGTCGGCATCAACGTGGAGCTGGCTCCCGCGTCGGTGCAGACCGCGCTGGAGTCCTACCGCGGCGGCACCGAGGAGCTCGGCCTGTGGCAGTGGGGCCCCGACTTCCCCGACCCCAGCAACTACCTCAACTTCCTGCCGGGCCAGCTCGTGGGCCTGCGCGCCGGATGGGCCAAGGGCGCCGCCCCCGACCTGGAGGAGCTGGGCGACAAGGCCCGCAGCACCGTCGACGACACCGCCCGCTCGGCGCTGTACGTCGACATCCAGCACAAGATGAACGAGGCGGGCCCGATCATGCCGCTGATCCAGCCGGCGCAGATCCTGGTCGCCGCGAAGTCGGTGACCAACCTGCAGTCGAACGCCCTCTGGCAGGTCAACGTCCGTGAGCTCGGCTAAGCCGAAAAGCGGTACCTCCGGGGCGGGCCGGCGTTCGGCCCGCCCCGGCGGGGTGCTGCTGCGGTTCCTCGCCCGGCGGCTGGCGGCCGCCCTGTTGCTGTGCGTCGGCATCACCCTCGTCGCGTTCACCCTGACCCAGCTGGTCCCGGGCGATCCCGCCGCCGCCAACCTGGGGCAGCAGGCGATCGGCGACCCGGCCGCGGTGGCCGCGTTCCGCGCCAAATACGGGCTCGACCAGCCCCTTCCGGTGCAGTACCTGACGTACATCGGCAACGTGGCCCAGGGGAACCTGGGCATGTCGCAGCAGAGCCACCGGCCGGTGGCCGAGGATCTGGCCGAGTTCGTGCCGGCCACGATCGAGCTCGCGCTGTTCGCGATCGTGGTGTCGCTGGTGGTCGGCGTCGCCCTCGGCGTGGTGGCCGCCGTCAACCGCGACCGCTGGCCCGACCAGGTGCTGCGGGTGGTGAGCCTGGGCGGGGTGTCCATGCCCACCTTCTGGGTCGCGCTCGTCGCGTTCTACCTGCTGTCGTTCAAGTTCGACCTGCTGCCGGGCACCGGGCGGCTCGATCCGGTGATGAGCCCGCCGCCGTACACGACCGGCTTCTACTCGGTGGACGCGGCGCTGGCCGGCCAGTGGGACGTCATGTGGTCGGCGCTCGGGCACCTGGTGCTGCCGTCGATGGTCCTGGCCGTCTACACGGTCGGCATGCTGATGCGCTTCAGCCGGGCCTCCGTGCTGGAGATCCTGGGCAACGACTACGTGCGCGCGGCCAGGGCCAAGGGCCTGCCCGAGCGGGTGGTCATCGTGCGGCACGTGCTGCGCCCCGCGATGGTCGCGATCATCACCGTGGCCGGGGTCGCCTTCGGCAGCCTGCTGTCGGGCGCGGTGCTGGTGGAGAAGATCTTCTCCTGGCCCGGGGTCGGCCAGTACGCCTACCGCAGCGCGGTCAACCTCGACCTGCCCGGCATCATGGGCGTCAGCATCGTCGTCGCCGCCGTGTACATCATCATCAACCTGGTCGTGGACCTGCTGTACGGGGTCATCGACCCGAGGATCAGGCTGTCATGACGACTGGATCCCGCTCTCCGTGGCGGCAACCCCTGGCTCTGATCGGCGCAGCCTTCGTCGTGCTGTGGGTGCTGGTGGCGGTGCTCGCGCCCGTGCTCGCCCCTTATGGCCCGCTCGACCAGATCGCCGACAAGCTGCTCGAACCGTCGGCCCAGCACCTGTTCGGCACCGACCAGCTCGGCCGCGACGTGCTCAGCCGCGTCATCTACGGCGCGCAGGTGTCGCTGCCGCTGGCGTTCCTGCTCGTGGCGCTCTCGGCGGTGATCGGCTCGGTCGTCGGCGCGGTGGCCGGGTTCTTCGGCGGCTGGGTCGACGGCACGCTCATGCGGCTGGCCGACCTGGTGTTCGCCTTCCCCGGCATCATCCTGGCGATGGCGGTCGCCGCCGCGCTCGGGCCCGAACTGCGCAACGCCGTGCTGGCGGTCGTCGTGGTGTCGTGGCCGTCGTACGCCCGGCTGGTCCGTGGCCTGGTCATGTCGGCCCGCAACTCCGAATACGTCGCCGCCGGGCGGCTGCTCGGCTCCTCGTCCATCCGCACGATGGTCGTCGACCTGCGGCCGAACGTCGCCGGGCCGGTGCTGGTCATGACGGCGCTTGACGTGGGCAACGCCGTGCTGCTGCTGTCGGGCCTGTCGTTCCTCGGGCTCGGCGCGCAGCCGCCGATGGCCGAGTGGGGCTCCATGGTGGTGTCAGGCATGGACTACTTCGACCTGTGGTGGCTGTGGCTGTATCCGGGCCTGTCCATCCTGACCGTCGTGCTCGCCTTCAACTTCGTCGGAGACACGCTGCGGGACGCCCTCGATCCGCGCACCGCGCGTGCACTAAGGGGGTGACCGTGGGAACGCTACTCGAGGTCGAGGACCTCACCGTGTGGCTCGCCACCAGGAACGGCCCGCGCAAGGCCGTCGACGGCCTGTCGTTCCGGGTCGACTCCGGCGAGGTCTTCGGCATCGCGGGGGAGAGCGGCAGCGGCAAGACGATGACCGCGATGGCGCTGCTCGGCCTGCTCCCGCACGCCGCCCGTACCACCGGCCGGGCCGTCTTCGAGGGCCGCGACCTGCTCTCCATGCGGCCCCGCGAACTGCGCGACGTGCGCGGGCGCAGCATCGCCATGGTGTCGCAGGACCCGTCGACGAGCCTGCACCCGATGCTCAGCATCGAGACCCAGGTGACCGAGCACATGCGCCACCACCTGGGGATCGGCAAGTCGGAGGCGCGCGGCCGGGCGGTCGAACTGCTGTCGACCGTGCGCATCCCCGATCCGGAGCGGGCGCTGCGCGCGCACCCGGCCCAGTTCTCCGGCGGCATGCGGCAGCGCATCGCCATCGCCGTGGCGCTGGCCTGCGAACCCCGCCTGCTGCTGGCCGACGAGCCGACGACCGCGCTCGACGTCACCGTGCAGGCGGGCATCCTGCGGCTGCTGCACCGGCTGCGCCTGGAGCGCGATCTCGCGGTCGTCGTGATCACCCACGACCTGGGCGTGATGTCGGCGGTGGCCGACCGCATCTGCGTCATGTACGGAGGCCGCACCGCCGAGGTCGGCCCGCGCGAGACCGTGCTGACCCACCCACGGCACCCCTACACCCGGGGCCTGCTCGACGCGCTGCCGCACCCGGAGGGCGGGGCGGCGACGCTGCGCCCGATCCCGGGCAGCCCGCCGTCGCTCGGCGCGGTGCCCGAAGGGTGCCCGTTCCACCCCCGTTGCGCGTTCGCCGTCGACTCCTGCCGGGAGGAACGCCCGGAACCGGCGCTCGTCGGATCCGATCACCGGGTGGCCTGCCCGCCCGACCCGCTGGGAGACACACTGGGAGACACCGCGTGAGCGCACTGCTGGAGGCGACCGGGGTCGCCGTCGAATACCACCGGACGGGCGCGCCGCCGCTGCGCGCCGTCGACCTCGCCGACCTGACCCTCGCCCGCGGCGAGATCCTCGGGCTGGTCGGCGAGTCCGGGTGCGGCAAGTCCACGCTGGGCCGCGCGGTCGTCGGGCTCCAGCCCACCGTCGCCGGCGAGATCCGCTTCGACGGCCGCCCGGTCGCGCCGCTGGGGCTGCGCCGCCGTCCGGCCGACATGCGCGGGCTGCAGATGGTCTTCCAGGACCCGTACGCCTCGCTCAACCCCCGCCGCCTGGTGGGCGACCAGGTCGGCGACGGGTACCTGCTCGGCGGGACCTCCAAGGCGGAAGCCCGGCGCCGGGCCGCTGAGCTGCTGGAACGCGTCGGCCTCCCGGCCGATGCGGTGAAGCGCTACCCGCACGAGTTCAGCGGCGGCCAGCGCCAGCGCATCGCGATCGCCAGGACCCTGGCCGCCGAGCCGAGCTGCATTATCGCCGACGAGCCGATCAGCGCGCTCGACGCCTCGGCGCAGGCGTCGGTCGCCAACCTGCTGGTGGAGCTGGTCCGCGAACTCGACATGGGCCTGGTGTTCATCTCGCACGACCTGTCGGTGGTGCGGCAGATCGCCGACCGCACGGCGGTCATGTACCTGGGCCGCGTCGTCGAGGTCGGCCCGACCCTGCAGGTGTGGTCGGAGCCCGCCCACCCGTACACCAAGGCCCTCATCTCGGCGGTGCCCCGGGCCGACGGCGCGGGAGTGCTGCCCGTCGAGCTGCCGGGGGACGTGCCCGACCCCTCCCGGCCGCCCGGCGGCTGCCGGTTCCACCCGCGCTGCCCGGTGGCCCTGCCCTCGTGCGCGCAGGACGACCCGCCCCTGCGGATCCTGCGGGACGGCCGGTCGGCCGCCTGCGTCCTGGCGAAGTGATTCATGGAAGGACACGACGTGCTCGCGGAGTTGACCGAGCGTTTCTGGGCCTGGCGGCTGGCCACCACCCCGCGTAGCCGCGACGACATCCCCCGGGTGGTCCGGCCCGCCGGGTGGCGTCCGGAGTGGGACGCGGTCACCGTCGAGGAGGACCTGCGCTTCCTGGCCGCGATCGAGAGCGACCTGGCGGCCGTCGCGCCGTCGGCGGATCCCGCCGTCGAGGTGCCGCGCCGGCTGCTCGGCTCGGCGACCGCGCGGGCACGCTGGGAACTCGATGTTCTACGGAGCTGGCGGCGCGACCCCTGGTTCTACCTCGACCAGACCGTCGGCCACATCTACGACGCGCTGCTCCAGCCGGGTCCCTTCGGCCCGGCCCGCAGCGCCGACCTGGTGGAGCGGCTGCGCTGGATCCCCGGCACCCTCGACACCGCCAGGGACAACCTCGACGGCACCGCGACCCGCGAGTTCACCCAGCTCGCCCTGTCCGACAGTGTTGAGGTGCCCGACCAGCTCCGGACCGCCGTCGCCCTGCTGCTGCCGCACCTCGACCCGGCCGTACGCGACGACGCCACCGCGGCGGCCGAGGAGGCGGCGGTGGCGCTCGCCGGCTGGCGGGCCTGGCTGACCGAGCGGCTGCCGGGCTTCGCCCCCCACCAGCCGGTCGGCGCGGAGGCGTTCGGCTTCTTCCTGCACCAGGTCGCCCTGCTGCCCTGGTCGGCCGACGAGATCCTCGCCCTCGCCGCCCAGGAACGCGACCGCGCCGAGGCGTTCGAGCTGTTCGAGCGGGCCAGATCGGGCCCGCCCGAGTGGCCGCCGCCCCCGGCGAGCGCGGCGGAGCAGAGCGCGGCCGAACGGGCCGCCGAGCTGGAGGTGCGCGCCTTCTACGAGGAGCGCGGCCTGCTGTCCCAGCCGCCGGAGCTGCGGCACTACCGCAACCTGCCGCGCCCGGACTACCTGGAGCCGCTGCACTGGCTGGGCGTCAGCGACGACCTCACCGACGAACACCGGCTCGACCAGGACGGCATCGCCTACGTCCCGGTGCCGGGCCCCGACCTGCCCTACTTCTACCGGGCCAACGCCGCCGACCCCCGCGCCGGGATCATCCACGAGGGCGCGCACTACCAGCAGCTCGCGCTGACCTGGCGGCATCCCGACCCGGCCCACCGGCGCTTCTACGACTCCGTGCCCAACGAGGGCATCGCCTTCTACAACGAGGAGATGATGCTCCAGACCGGCCTGTTCGAGGACGCGCCGCTCACCCGGGCCATCGTCTACAACTTCATGCGGCTGCGCGCGATCCGGGTCGAGGTGGACGTGCGCCTGGCACTCGGCGAGATCGACATCGACGGCGCGGCCCGCATGCTGCACGAACTCGTGCCGGTCGACCTCGCCACCGCCAGGGAGGAGGCCGCCTTCTTCGCGTCGGCCCCGGGCCTGGGTCTGTCCTACCAGGTCGGCAAGGTCCAGGTGACCCGCCTGCTGGCCGACGCCGCCCGGCGCGACCGCGACGGCTTCGACCTGCGCGCCTTCCACGACGCCCTCTGGTCCGACGGCAACATCCCGCTGTCGGTGCAGCGTCTGCGACTGCTCGGCGACGCGGGGGAGCTGCGGAGGGCCGACGCCCTGGCGGGTGACGTCCGCGCCTTCGCGGCCGAGCTCCTGGACGCCATCACCTCCGGCGACGTCGCCCGCCTCGACCGCCTGTACGCCGACGACATCCGCATCTGGCACAACTACGACGGCGTCGAGCGGGACAAGGCCGAGAGCCTCGACGCGATCCGCCGCTTCGACGCGGAGATCGAGGACTTCCGCGCCACCGACGTGCGCGTCGACCCGGTCCCCGGCGGCTACGTGCAGCGCTGCGTCTACCGGGGCCGTGAGCGGGGCGCCGAGATCGCCGTCGACGCGATGATGCGCGTCGAGGTGCGGAACGGCCAGGTCACCCGGATCGAGGAGTACACCGACCCCGCCCAGGGCTCGGTCCCCCCGGGCGCCCGGTTCAAGGACGGCTCCGGCTGGGAGGAGCAGGCCGGCTACTCCCGTGCCGCCCGCGAGGGCGACCTCATCGCCGTGAGCGGCACGACGGCCGAGGGCCCCGGCACCCACGCCCAGACCCTCGAAGCCCTGCGCCGCGGCGTGGCGGCGGTGGAGGCCCTGGGCGGTTCGCGCACCACCGTGTTCCGCACCCGGCTGCTGCTCACCCCCGGCGCCGACTGGGAGGAGGCCGCGCGCGCCCACGCCGAGGTGTTCGGCGACGTGGCCCCCGCCAACAGCACCTACGTGGTCGCTGCCCTCATCGGCGAAGGTTTCCTGGTCGAAGTCGAGATCGACGCGAAGGCGGTCGGCGCATGACGTACTCCCTGCGGGTCAACAACGACCTGGACATCGCGACCCTGGTCGACCTGGCGCAGCGGGCCGAACGGCACGGCTTCGACCAGCTCTGGGTCTCCAACGACCTGTTCCTGCGCTCGGCGCCGGTACTGCTCGGCATCCTGGCCGCCAGGACCGAGCGCATCAAACTCGGCGTCGGCATCATGAACCCCTACTCCGTGCACGTGTCGGAGATCGCGATGACGGCCGCGACCATGCGGGAGGCCACCGGCGGCCGGTTCCTGCTCGGCGTCGCCGCCGGGTCGGCCGAGTTCCTCGGCTGGGCCGGGATCGAACGCCCGCGCCCGCTGTCCAAGACGGCCGAGGCGGTCACCGTGCTGCGGGCCCTGCTGGGCGCGCAGGACGTCAGGGGCGAACTGCCCGCGTGGTACGGCCCGCTGTCGGAGCTGCGCCTGCCGCCGGGCGATCCGGTGCCGGTGTACGTCGGCGCGATGAGCCCCAAGATGCTCCAGATGGCCGGGCGGCTGGCCGACGGCGTGCTGCCGCTGCTCTATCCGCCGGAGCACTTCACCACCGCCAGGGGCGAGGTGGCGAAGGGGGCGGCGGAGGCCGGGCGATCGCTCGGCGAACTCGACATCCCCGCCTGCTTCTGGGTGTCGACCGGCGACGACGACGAGCAGGCCCGGCTCGCCATGGCCGCCAAGATCGCCTACTACGGGCCGTCGTTCGCGCCGTACCTGCTCAGCCGGGCCGGGCTCGCGGTCGAGGACTTCGCCCCGATCACGGCCGTGCTGGAGCGCGACGGCCTGGACGCCGCCGCACGGCTGGTCGACGAGCGCATGCTGTCGCTCGGCATCACCGGCAGCGCGGCCGACGTGGTCGACCGCTGCCGGTCGCTGCGGGCGGCGGGCGCCACCCACCTGTCGTTCGGGCCGCCGCTCGGCCCGGACCTGCGGGAGGCGGTGGAGAAGCTCGGCAGCGAGGTGCTGCCCGCCCTCCGTGCCGATGTATTGTCCGACTGAACATCGGTGAACACATCTATTGAGACCGGATCGATAAGATTCGCAGGTCAAAGACGATCGACCATGGATGTGTTTACTCAGATGAAACAGCCTTCCCCCTTGTTCACTGAAGTTTCGCCTTGGTAGAACGGTGGTGGTGCGGGCGATCCCCAGCCCGCACACACCTGTTCGTGGAAGGCGAGCTATGGCTGGTTCTCCCGCTTTCTCTCGTCGGTCGGTGCTTCAGCTCGGCGGCGGCGTCGCCCTGCTGCTGGCCACCGGCTGCGCCGCCGGCTCGAAGCCCCAGGGCGCGAGCGCCCCTTCCGGCACCGCCCCCGCCGCGGCGTCGTCACTGCGGATCGCCGTCTCCAGCTACCTCAGCAGCTGGGACCAGGACTTCGTCGGTTTCGACCTCACCGCGCTCATGCTCTACAAGAACGTCTACCCCTACCTGATCGACTACGGCGTGACCGACGTGAACGGGGCCCAGATCCTCGACACCACGAACATCACGCCCACGTTCGCCGAGTCCTTCACCCCGAGCGCCGACCAGAAGGTCTGGACCCTCAAGCTGCGCAAGGGGGTGAAGTTCGCCAGCGGCAACGAGATGAAGGCCGCCGACGTCAAGTGGTCCAAGGACCGCGCCTTCGCCGCCCAGGCCAACGTGGCCGGCATCTACCGCGTCATCGGCCTCACCGAGCCTGACCAGGTGAAGGTCGTCGACGACTACACCGTCGAGTTCACCCAGGCCTTCCCGAGCGCGCTCACCCCGCAGATCCAGGCCATCTCCCTGTACGTCTTCGACTCCGCCGAGGCCAAGAAGCACGCCACCGACGCCGACCCCTGGGCCAAGGAGTGGTTCGCCAAGAACCCGCCCACCGGCGGCTACTTCAACGTCGAGAAGGCCACCCAGGGTCAGGAGATCGTCCTGGCGGCCAACACCGGATACACCGGGCCCGACCCCGCCAAGACCCCGACCATCCGCATCTCGGTCGTGCCCGCCGCCTCCAACCAGCGGCTCCAACTCCAGAACGGCGACATCGACATCGCCCTGGGCGTCAGCAAGCGCGACGTCGCCGACCTCAAGAAGGCCGCGGGCGTGAAGGTCATCTCCGCGCCGAGCAACCAGCAGGTCACCCTCCAGATGTCGGTGACCACCGCCCCGTTCGACGACGTGAACGTCCGCAAGGCGCTGGCGTACGCGGTGCCGTACGAGCAGATCATCGCCAACATCTACGGCGGCGACGCGCGCCCGGCCAAGAGCCCGGTGCCGCTCGACATGCCCGGCTACGACGAGCGCGGCTACCCCTACGCCTACGACCTGGAGAAGGCCAAAGCGGCGCTGGCCGCCGCGGGCAAGCCCTCGGTCACCTCCGAGCTGGTCTTCGAGGCCGACAACGAGGAGCAGCAGCAGCTCGCCGTGCTCGTGCAGAGCGAGGCACGCAAGGCCGGCATCGAGCTCACGCTCGCCCCGCTCGACCCGGCCACGCTCGCCGAGCGCCGCCAGAAGCGCACCATCCCGCTCCAGATCACCTCGGGCCAGCTGTGGGTCAACGACGTCGAGTACATGCTCGCCACCAGCCTGGTGAAGGGCGCCAACCTCAACTACGCCAACTACTCCAACCCGGAGATCGAGAAGATCTACGAGGAGTCGCACACCACGGTCGACGCCGCCGCCCGCGACGAGCTGTGGGTGAAGGTGCAGGAGATCCTCGCCGCCGACGTCCCCTGGGTGGTCGTCTGCCAGCCCAACTTCAACCTGCCCGTGCGGGAGGACGTGGCCGGGTGGGTGCAGCCCATGGACGGCCTGGCCCGGCTCCGCTTCCTGGCCTGACATGCGCATCGTCCGATTCGTCGGCAGGCGGCTGCTCCAGCTCGTCCCGGTGCTGCTCGGAGTGGTCGTGCTGACCTTCCTGCTGGTCCGGGTGCTGCCGGGCGACCCCATCCGGACCATCCTCGGCCCGAACGCCACACCGGAAGACGCCGCCGCCGCGCGGGCCCGCTACGGGCTCGACCAGCCCATCGTCAAGCAGTTCCTCGACTACCTCGGCGGGCTGGTCACCGGCGACCTCGGCACCTCCATCCAGAGCGGCACCCCGGTCGGCTCGGAGATCGGGCTGCGCGTCGGCCCCACCTTCGAGCTGGTCGTGCTGGCGCTCGCGGTGGCGCTGGTGGTCGCCGTGCTGCTCGGTGTCTGGTCGGCGCGGCACGCCGACCGGGCGGGTGACCACGGGGTGCGGCTGATGGCCCTGGTCGGCAACTCCATGCCGGAGTTCTGGCTGGGGCTGGTGCTGATCCTGGTCGGCTACAGCGTGCTCGGCTGGTTCCCCGCGCCCAGCGGCCGGGTCGACCCGGACACGAACCTGACCCCGCTCACCGGGGCCGACCTGCTCGACGCGGCGCTGACGCTCAACGGCCCGGCGTTCGGGTCGGCGCTGGCGCACCTGATCCTGCCGGTGGCGACGCTGTCGATCGTCGTCGTCGCGCCGTTGCTGCGCAGCGTGCGGGCCTCCGCGCTGGAGGTGCTGCACTCCGAGCCGTACACGGCGGCCAAGGCCCACGGCCTGCGCGGGCGCACGCTGCTGCGCGGCTACCTGCTGCGGGCCACGCTGGCGCGGCTGCCGTCCCTGGCCGCGCTGGTGTTCGGCACCTCGATCGGCTCGACCGTGCTGGTCGAGTACGTGTTCTCGTGGCAGGGCTTCGGCCAGTGGGCGCTGCGCGGGCTGCTCTACCGGGACTACCCGGTCGTCCAGGCGTCGGTGCTGGTGATCGCGTTCTGCTACGTCGTGGTGTTCCTCATCGCCGACGTGGTGCAGGCCGTCCTCGACCCGCGCGTGCAGATCTAGGAGCCGCGTCATGTCCGAAACCGTCGTCGTGGACGGGGCCCGCGCGGGCCGCTTCGCGAAAGTCCTCATCGTCACCGGCTCGGTGATCCTGGCCGTCGTCGCGCTGGCCGCGATCCTCGCCCCGCTGCTCACCGGCTGGGGGCCGACCGAGATCGATCCCCTCGGCACGCTCGTGCCGCCCGGTCCCGGCCATCCGCTCGGCACCGACGCCAACGGCATGGACGTCTGGAGCAGGCTCCTGCACGCCGGCCGCCTCGACCTCGGCATCGCGGTCGCCGGGGTGGCCGTGGCCGTCGTCGCCGGCACGACGCTCGGCCTGGTGGCCGGGTATCTCGGCGGCTGGGTCGACGACGTGCTGATGCGCGTGGTCGACGTCTTCCAGGCCTTCCCCACGTTCATCCTGGCCCTGGCGGTGGCGGCGCTGGTCGGCAACGGCACCGGCAACCTGATCGCGGTGATCGCGGCGGTGAACGCGCCCGCGTACGCCCGGCTGGTCCGGGCCGAGGTGCGCACCGTGCGCGAGTCGGCGTTCGTGGCCGCGTCGGTCACCTCGGGCGCGTCCACACTCGGGGTGCTGTGGCGGCACGTGCTGCCCAACAGCCTCACTCCGGTACGCGTGATCGCCCCCCTCAACGCGGGGTGGGCGATGCTCACCCTGGCCGGGCTGTCGTTCCTCGGGCTGGGCGTGACCGTCCCGGCCGCCGAGTGGGGCGCGATGATCAGCCTCGGCAGCCCCGACGTGGTGGCCGGGCGCTGGTGGACCTCGGTCCCGCCCGGTCTTGTCCTGCTCATCTGCGTGCTCGGCTTCAGCCTTCTCGGCGAAGGCCTCCAGGAGCGCGCCGAAGCGAAGCGGCGGTGAACCCCATGCTGTCCATCGAGGATCTGTCCGTCGTCATCCGGCGGCCAGGCCGCGAGGTGGCCGCGCTCAGCGACGTCTCGCTGCGGGTCGGCCGCGGCGAGGTGGTCGGCCTGGTGGGCGAGAGCGGCGGCGGCAAGAGCATGGTCGCGCGCTCGATCGTCGGCTTGCTGCCCGGCGGCTCGCACGCCACCGGCGCGGTGCTCTTCGAGGGCGACGACGTGCTGCGCATGGACCCGGCGGCGCTGCAACGCCATCGCGGCCACGGCGCGGCCATCTGCTTCCAGAACCCGCGCGGCGCGCTCAGCCCGACCAGGACCGTGGGCCGCCAGCTCGCCGACCGCCTGGTCACCCACCAGCGGCTGACCGAGGAGGAGGCCAGGCAGGCAGCGGAGGAGCAGTTCGCGGCGGTCGGCATCCGCTCGCCGCGACGGCGGCTGGCCGCCTACCCGCACGAACTGTCGGGCGGCATGGCCCAGCGGGTGATGATCTCGCTGGCCACCGGCTGCGCCCCCGGCCTGCTCATCGCCGACGAACCGACCACCGGCCTGGACGTGACGCTGACCAGGGAGATCCTGCGCCAGTTCCGGCACGCCGCCGACACCGACGGGCGGGGCGTGCTGCTCATCTCGCACGATCTCGCCTCCGTCGCCGACGTGTGCGACCGCGTCGTGGTGCTCTACGCGGGCACCGTGGTGGAGAGCGGCCCGGCCGCGCGGGTGCTGGGGCGTCCCGCCCACCCGTACACGCGGGCGTTGCTGCGGTCGGTCCCCGACGTCGACGGCCGCGCGGTCGTCGCCACCCCCGGCGCGATGCCCCTGCTGAAGGCGGCCCCGCACGACTGCCCGTTCGCGCGCCGCTGCGCGCACGCCACCGCCGAGTGCGTGGCGGAGCGACCGCCCGTCTCCCGGGTGCCCGGCGCCGCCGACGACTGGACGCTGGCCTGTTTCCACCCCCGTACCGACGAACTCGCCTCCGAGGAACCCGCCGAAGCTCCCGAGCGCGCGACGGCGGCGGAGCGGACCGTGCTGGAGGTCGACGACGCCCACGTGGTCTACCGCAGCCGGTTCGGCAAGGGCGGTCACGCCGCGCTGCGCGGGGTCAGCCTGCGGGTGGCGGCGGGCGAGACGCTCGGCGTGGTGGGGGAGAGCGGCTGCGGCAAGAGCACCCTCGCCAAACTGCTGCTCGGCCTGGTGCCCGCGGCGCGCGGCGACGTGCGGGTGGCCGGGTCGCGCATGTCCGACCTGCGGGGACGTGAGCTGCGCCGGTTGCGGACCCGGGTGCAGATGGTCTTCCAGGACCCGATCGGCTCGCTCAGCCCGCGCCGCACCGTCGGCGACGCCATCGCCGAACCGCTCCGGGCCCTCGGCCTGCCGGCGGCGCGACGGGCCGAGCGGGTCGACGCCGTGGTCGACCGGCTGGAACTCGACCGCTCGATGCTGACCAGGTACCCCCACGAACTGTCCGGCGGCCAGGCGCAGCGGGTCTGCATCGCCCGCGCGCTCGCCGGCGAACCCGAACTGCTCGTCTTCGACGAACCCACCTCGGCGCTCGACGTCACCGTGCAGGCCCAGATCCTCGAAGTGATCGCCGACGTGGTGCGCGACCCGACGCGCGGCTCGGTCTTCATCTCCCACGACCTGGCCACCGTGCGCGGCTTCGCCGACCGGGTGATCGTGCTCTACCTCGGCCGGATCGTCGAGGAGGGCCCGGTCGAGGAGGTCTTCGGCAACCCGCGCCACCCCTACACCCGGGCGCTGCTGTCGAGCGCGCCCAGTCTGGGCTCCGGTTTCTCCGGCCCGAAGGTGACGCTCACCGAGGACCTCGACGACACCGGGGCCGACGCCCCCGGCTGCCCGCTGGCCGCGCGCTGCCCGTTCGCGGCCGACCGCTGCCGTACCGAGGAGCAGGAACTCCGGCCCCACGGGCGCGCCCAGGCCGCCTGCTGGCGGGTGCCCGAGATCCCCGATCTGCTGAAAGGTAGTGACATCCGTGTCTGAACGCACCATCCGGCTGGCCGTCGACATCGGGGGCACCTTCGTCGACGCGATGGAGCTGGACTCGCGCACCAACCGGGTCAGGTTCCGGAAGGCGTCCACGACCCCGGCCCGGCCGTGGGAGGGCGTGCTCAACGCGATCGAGGCGCTGGGCACCGACCTGTCCCGGGTGGAGTTGTTCATCCACGGCACCACCCTCGGCCTGAACGCCGTGCTGGAGCGCAGGGGCGGCCCGACCGGCATCATCACCAACGAGGGCTTCCGGGACGTCTTCCTCATCGGCCGGGGCAACGTGCCGCCCGACCACATGTACGACTTCCAGTACGAACGCCCCGAGAGCCTGGTCCGCCGCCGCCACACGGCGGGCGTGAGAGGACGGCTCGACTACCGGGGCCGCGTGGTGGAGGACCTCGACCCCGACAGCGTGCGCGCGGCGGCCCGCACCCTGGTCGAGGAGCACGGCGTGCACGGCATCGCCGTCTGCTTCCTGCACTCCTACCTGAACCCGGCCCACGAGCGGGAAGCCGCGGCCATCATCCGGGAGGCGTACCCGCAGGTCAGCCTGTCGCTCTCCACCGACATCGTGCGCGAGTACCGCGAGTACGAACGCACCAGCACCACCGTGCTGGAGGCCTACATCCGGCCCATCTTCGAGAGCTACGTCGACGAACTGGAGGCCGGGCTGGCCGCGCGCGGCTTCGGCGGCCGGTTCCTCATCATGCGCTCGGGCGGCGGCTCGATGACCTCCTCGGTCGCCAAGACCTCGCCCACCCACACGGTGCTGTCCGGCCCGGCCGGCGGCATCGTCGGCGCGGCCTACCTGGCCGACGCACTCAAGCGCGACTACCTGCTCACCTTCGACATCGGCGGCACCTCGCTGGACGCCTGCGTGATCGAGCGCGGCTCGGCGGTGGCCGCCTACGAGGCCCAGCTCGAACACTTCCCGCTGCTCATCCCGACCTACGACATCCGCACCATCGGCGCGGGCGGCGGCTCGATCGCCCGGCTGGACCGGGGCCTGCTCAAGGTCGGCCCGGAGAGCGCCGGGGCCGACCCCGGCCCGGTCTCCTACGGCCGGGGCGGCACCCGCCCGACGGTCACCGACGCCGCCGTCGTCCTCGGCTACGTCGACCCCGACCGGTTCCTCGGCGGCGAGATGGGCCTGCACGCCGACGCCGCCCGCGCGGCGCTGGAGGAGCAGATCGCCGCACCGCTCGGGCTGCCGGTGGAGTCGGCCGCCGCCGGGGTGTTCGACGTGCTGCTGGCCAAGACGGTCGGCGCGGTCCGGCAGATCACCGTGGAGCGCGGCCACGACCCCCGGGTCTTCTCGCTGCTCGCCTTCGGCGGGGCCGGACCGCTGCTGGCCCCGCTGCTGGCCAGGGAGATGGGCATCCGCGAGGTGGTCGTGCCGTTCGCGCCCTCGGGCTTCTCGGCCTGGGGCATGCTGTCGGCCGACATCGTCGGCGACTTCTCCCGGACCGTCATGGCCACCCTCGACGACATCGACCTCGCCGAGCTGGAGGAACGCTTCGGCGAGGTGGAGACCGAGGCGGTGGCCTCGCTGAAGGAACAGGGCGTCCCCGCCGACCTGGCGATCCTGGAACGGCAGCTCGAACTGCGCTACCTGGGCCAGGAGCACACCCTGACCGTCCCGGTCGGCCGCCACGTCGACGCCGGCACCGTGCGCGTCACCTTCGAGGAACTGCACCGCGCCCGCTACGGCCACGCCATGGACAACCGCCTCCAGATCCTCAACCTGCGCGTACGCGGCATCGGCCGGGCCGAGAGACCCGAGCTGGTCCGCCCGCCCCGCCGCGAGAAGGACACGGTGCCGACCCATCGCCAGGCCTACGACTTCGGCACCCGCGCAATGACCTCCTTCGCGGTCTACGACCGGGCCGACCTCGCGCCCGGCGACACGTTCGCCGGACCGGCCCTGGTCGACGAGGGCACCTCCACGACCGTGGTGCCCAGCGGCCAGCGCGTCGAGGTCGACGAATACGGCCACCTGCTGGTCACTCTCGACGAGGAGGCGTAGATGACCACGCTCGACGGCGCGACCGTGGAGGTCGTGCGCAGCTACCTGCTGTCGGCGGCCGAGGAGATGCGGGCCACCCTGGTGCGCACCTCGTTCAACCCGGTCATCTACGAGGTGCACGACTTCGGCATGTCGATGTACGACGCCGGCCTGCGCCTGATCGCCGAGGCCACCGGCCTCACCTTCTTCCTCGGCGCCAACGACTTCGCCCTCCGCAAGGGCGTGGAGTACGTCGGCGTGGAGAACCTGCACCCCGGCGACGTGGTGCTGATGAACTATCCGTACTGGAACTCCGCCCACACCTACGACGCGACGTTGTTCGCGCCGGTCTTCGAG
This sequence comes from Herbidospora mongoliensis, assembly GCF_001570545.1. GTDB lineage: Bacteria > Actinomycetota > Actinomycetes > Streptosporangiales > Streptosporangiaceae > Herbidospora > Herbidospora mongoliensis. Next base: position 273,776 of record NZ_BBXD01000014.1, read on the forward strand.
GGCGACGACCTGGTGGGATTCCTGTGCGTGCGGGCCCACTGGATGGACCTGGGCGCGAAGGATCCCGGTTACGTGCTCGACTCGACCGACATGCACCAGGAAGGCCTGATCTTCCCCGGCACCAAGGTCGTCTCCCGGGGCGTGCCGGTGCGCGAGATCCACGAGCTGATCAGGTTCAACTCGCGGATGCCGAACGAGGTGCTGGGCGACCTGCACGCCCAGATCGCCGCCCTGCGCACCGGCGAGCGCCGCTTCCTGGAGATCCTCGCCAAGTTCGGCCGCCCCACCGTCGAGGCCGCCGTCGACCGCATCATCGCCGACGGCGAGGCGCGCACGCGCGCGGCGCTGGCCGCCCTTCCGCAGGGCTCGTGGACGGCGGTCGACTGGGTCGACGACGACGGCATCACCGACGATCCGGTGAAGATGCAGGTCACCGTCACGATCGAAGACGGCGCGTTCACCGTCGACTTCGCCGGCTCCGCCCCGGCGGCGGCCGGGCCGATCAACATGCCCTACGGCGCGACCGAGGCGATCTGCAAGGTCGTGCTCAAGTCGCTCACCTCGGCCGACCAGCCCTCCAACGAGGGCACCGTCGCGCCGCTGGTGGTGAGGGCCGAGCCGGGCACGCTGTTCCACGCCGTCTACCCGCAGCCGACGTTCACCCTGTGGACCGGCATCGTCGCGGTGGAGCTGATCCTCAAGGCCCTCGCCCAGGGCATGCCCGACCGCCTGGCCGCCTCGTCGGGAGGTGACGTGCCGGGATTCATGATGGTCGGCGTCCACCCCGACACCGGCAAGCTGTTCGCGGTCAGCAACAACGACCCGGTCGGCTGGGGCGCCACCCCGCACCACGACGGCATGCACGCCGCCACCCACGTCTCCGGCAGCACCGGCCGCACCACCCCCATCGAGGTGCTGGAGGCCAAGACCGGGATGTTCTTCGAGCGGGTCGAGATCCGCACCGACTCCGGGGGAGCGGGCCGGTTCCGGGGCGGCGCGGGCCTGCACCGGGACATCAGGTTCGTCACCGAGGGGGAGTTCCTTTCGGTGATCAAGAAGACCCGCTCCCGCCCCTGGGCTCTGGACGGCGGCCAGGAACCCGAGCCGAACCAGGTGATCGTGTTCCCGGGCACCGACCGGGAGGAGCGGGTCAGCACCCGCCGCACCCCCGTGTCACCGGGCGACCGGGTGACGCTGCTGACGGCGGGCGGCGGCGGCCACGGCGATCCCCGCGACCGCGATCCGGCGGCCGTCCGCGACGACGTCGCCGAAGGCTACGTCTCCGCCGAGGCGGCCCGCGACCTGTACGGAGTGGACGTCGATGACTGACGGCACCACCGTCGAGGTCGTGCGCAGCCACCTGGTCTCGGTGGCCGAGGAGATGCGGGCTACCTTGGTGCGCACCTCGTTCAACCCGGTCATCTACGAGGTGCACGACTTCGGCATCTCGATCTACGACCCGCGGTTGCGCCTGGTCGCCGAGTCGACCGGCCTGAGCCGGTTCCTGGGCGCCAACGACTACTCCATCCGCAAGGGCGTGGAATACGTCGGCGTGGAGAACCTGCACCCCGGCGACGTGGTCCTGCTGAACTATCCGTACTGGAACGCCGCCCACTCCTACGACGCGACGTTGTTCGCGCCGGTCTTCGAGGGCGACGTGCTGATCGGCTTCGTCTGCGTCCGCGCGCACTGGATGGACCTGGGGGCGAAGGATCCCGGTTACGTGCTCGACTCGACCGACATGCACCAGGAAGGCCTGATCTTCCCCGGTACGAAGGTCGTCTCCCGGGGCGAGCCGGTGCGCGAGATCCATGAGCTGATCAGGTTCAATTCGCGGATGCCGAACGAGGTGCTGGGCGACCTGCACGCCCAGATCGCAGCCTTGCGCACGGGCGAGCGCCGCCTGGTCGAACTGAGCGCCCGCTACGGCCGCGACACCGTCGCCGCCGTGATCGACACCATGATCGAGGTGGCCGAGGCGTCCACCGCCGACGCCCTGGCCGCGCTGCCGCAGGGCTCGTGGACCGCCGAGGACTGGCTCGACGACGACGGCATCACCGACGACCCGGTGAAGATGCGGGTCACCGTCACCATCGGCGACGGAACCTGCGTGGTCGACTTCGCCGGTTCCTCGCCCGCCGTGGCGGGCCCGGTGAACCTGCCGCTCGGGGCGACCATCGCCACCGCCCGGGTCGCGTTCAAGGCGATCACCACCCCGGCCGAGGCCACCAACGCCGGTCACTTCACCGCCCTGACCGTCCGGGCCGAGCCCGGCACGCTCTTCCACGCGGTCTACCCGGCGGCGACCTTCACGCAGTGGACCGGCACGGTGGCGCTCGAACTCATCTTCAAGGCCCTCGCGCAGGGCATGCCGGAGCGGCTGGCCGCCTCCTCCGGCGGCGACGTGCCGGGCTTCATGATGGTCGGCGTCCACCCCGACACCGGCAGGCTGTTCGCGGTCAGCAACAACGAGCCGGTCGGCTGGGGCGCCACCCCGCGCCACGACGGCATCGGCCCGGCCAACCACCTGGCCCAGACCCAGGCCCGCAACACCCCGATCGAGGTGCTGGAGGCCAAGACGGGCATGTTCTTCGAGCGTCTGGAGATCCGCACCGACTCCGGGGGAGCGGGCCGGTTCCGGGGCGGCCCCGGCCTGCGCCGGGACATCAGGTTCGTCACCGAGGGCGAGTTCCTGTCGGTGATCAAGAAGACCCGCTCCCGCCCCTGGGCCCTGGACGGCGGCTGCGAACCCGAACCCAACCAGGTCATCGTCTTCCCCGGCACCGACCGCGAACACCGCGTCAGCACCCGCCGCACCGCCGTCTCGCCCGGCGACCGCGTCACCCTGCTCACCGCCGGGGGCGGCGGCCACGGCGACCCCCGCGACCGCGACCCACAGGCCGTCCGCGACGACGTCGCCGAAGGCTACGTCTCCGCCGAGGCGGCCCGTGACCTGTACGAAAGGAAGAACCCTTGATGAACTCGACCGTGCTGACCGGCTGCACGGTGGTCGACGCCCGCGTCCTGGACGGCGTCGCCCCCCTGCGCGACGCGGCCGTGTGGGTGCGCGGCGACCGCATCGCCGCCCTCGGCCCCGCCGACGAGGTCCTGGCCGAGGCCGGGGGAGACCACCGGCGCGTCGACCTGGGCGGCGCGTACCTGACGCCCGGCCTGGCCAACATGCACACTCACCTGTCCCTGTCGCTGCCCGGCCAGGGCGGCGACGCGGTCAAGGGCCTGAGCCCGCACGACCTGGCCCTCTACATGGCCGACGGCGCCCGCCGCACCCTGCTCTGCGGGGTGACCACGGTGCGCTGCGTCGCCGAGAAGGACCACGCCGACTTCGCGCTACGCCGCGCCGTCACCGCAGGACGGGCGGTCGGCCCGCGCATCTTCACCGCCGGACGCGCGCTCGTCTCCACCGGCGGCCACGGCCACGAGGGCACCGACACGCTGGAGTGCGACGGCGCCGACGGCTTCCGCCAGGGGGTGCGCAGCCAGGTCAAGGCCGGCGCCGACCTGATCAAGGTGATGATCTCCGGCGGCATCGCCGGCGAGCACGAGGACATCCACACCCGCCAGCTCTTCACCGACGAGCTGACTGCCGTCATCGAGACCGCGCACGCCTGGGGCCGCAAGGTCACCGCGCACGCGGGCCCCGCCCCGGTCATCGCCGAGGCCGTCGGACTCGGCCTCGACTGCGTCGAGCACGGCTACCAGCTCACCCCCGAGGTGGTCGCCGCGATGGCCGCGCAGGGCACCGCGCTGGTGCCGACCCTGCTGGTCACCCGCTGCAAGGCGTTCTTCGACGAACTCGGCGTACCCGAGTGGATGCAGCAACGCTCGCTCGGCGCGGGCCCCCGCCACCTGGAGAGCTACGCCCTGGCCCTGGCCGCCGGGGTGGAGGTGCTGCTCGGTAGCGACATGCCCCCGTTCTGGGACTTCGAGGGCACCAACGCCACGGTCCGCGAACTGGAGCACATGTCGGACTCCGGTCTCGGCCCCGCCCGCGCGCTCCACGCCGGAACCCTCGGCCCCGTCCGCTGGCTCGGCGCGGAGGCCGATTTGGGCACCGTCGAGACCGGCAAGTTCGCCGACCTCATCGCCATGGACGCCGACCCGCTGGAGTCGACGTCGGCCTTCCGGGGCGTGCGCTGGGTGATGTCCGGCGGGCGGATCGTCCGCGACGACCAGAACGGACGGGCCGCCCTGTGAGCACCTCCGCGGCCGATGTCGCGGCGGCCATCGACGACATGTACGACGCCTTCCTGACGGGGGACCGCACCCGTTTCGACAGCCACCTCCACCCCGAGGTGACCACCTGGGAGACCCACCTGCCCGGCCCGCTGCGCACCCGCGCGGAACTCGACGCCTACCGCGCCCAGCGGGACGCCGCCGGGGCGCGGCCCTCGCTGGACTCGCTGAGCGCCAGGGAGATGCGCGTCGACGTGTGGGAGGACACCGCCGTGGCCCGTTACGTGCTCGTCGCGGTCGCGCCGGGCGGCGAGCCCGAGTACACGCGGGTCACCGACGTGCTGCGCCGGTCGGCGGCGGGCTGGGCCATCGTGCACCATCACGCCGAGCTCGTCCAGAATGTTACGTGGGAGTGAACAGAGCCCTCGTCAGAACAGCCGGGGAGTGACTACCGACACCACCGTGGTCACTTCACCGGTGTCGTTGAACAGCCGGTGCGGCACGTTCGACCGCAGGTGCACGCTGTCGCCCGGCAGCAGCCGGTGCTCCACGCCGTCGACCTCGTAGAGCAGTTCGCCGTGCACGACATAGGCGAACTCCTCACCCCGGTGGCCGTAGGACTCCTCGCGCCGCCCGCCCGGCGCGATGTGCACCAGCATCGGCTCCAGCACCAGGTCAGGACCCCGGTCGGAGAGCATGCGGTAGGTGGTCTGGCCCGAGACGTACTGCGTCGCGCCGTCGTCGCGGCGGGTGAGCGTGAAGTGCGAGGGCGCGGCGGCGGCGGGCTCGGCGGGCGGCTCCGGCTCGTCGGCGTTGAAGAACTCCGGCACCGGCCGGTCGAGCGCCTTGGCCAGGCTGTTGAGCGCGGTCAGCCCGATGGAGGAGACACCCCGCTCGACCTGGGACAGGAACCCGATCGACAGCCCCGACTGGGCGGACAGGCCGCGCAGGGTGAGCCCCCGCTCGGTGCGGAACTGCCGCACCCGGGCCCCGACCAGCACCTGCTGACTGTCGCCGTCGTCGGTACGCCGGTCACTCCTGGCCACCTGATCTCCCCATCACTCCCGGCGGATTTGTTCGATGGTATCGAACATCGGGGAACGCGTCCCTCGCCGCAGGACCCCATAGAGCGTCACAAGGCTTGGTCAAGTTTTACATAACCGCAGGTAGGCGCAGATATTCTGACATTTCTGGCAGCGAACTCGTCCCCCACCGAAGACGGGGAAATGCATGAAAGCGGCTGACAGCCTCCTTGGCGGCGCGACCCCGGCGGTCGCTGTCGTCGACGGCGACGGCTCGGTGATCGGCTGGAGCCGGGCCGCGGAGGAGCTCACCGGATATCCCGCCGCCGGCATCTTCGGCCGCTCCATCGCCACCGTCCTCCCGCCCGACGACGCGCGACCCGACGTGCTCGTGCCACGTACGGGAATGATGGAGATGCGGCGGCAGGACGGTGAGGCCGTGATCGTCCGCGTCGATTCCGCCCTGCTCACTCTGGGCGACGACGCCGAAGGGCGGGGGGAGTCGTGGCTGGTGTCGGCGATCCCGGTCAGCATCGACCTGGCCACCGACACCGGCGCCCTGCTGGAGTCGCTCATCAGCAGCTTCCCCGTCGCCATGGGCATCTGGGACAGGAACCTGCGCTGCGTCTGGTTCAACGAGGCGGCCGAGCGGCTCCGTGACGGCTACCCCTACTACCGGATCGGCCGCTATCTGACCGAGGTCATCCCGGGGATCGACAACGATGCGGCGCGGGAGGCGATGCTCGAGGTGCTCGCCGACGGCCGGCCCATGATCGACCGTGAGGCCCACTGGTCCCACGGGACCGAGGAACGGGTGCTGTCCATCTCGCTGTTGCCCCTGACGGGCGTGGACGGCCGGACGCTGGGGGTGTGCTCGGTGGCCCTGGATTTCAGCAACAGCAAGGCGCGCGACCACCTCGACCTGCTGCGCGAGGCCGGCGTCCGGCTCGGCAGCACCCTGGACGTCATGGACACCGCCCAGGAGCTGGCCGAGCTGGCCATCCCGGTCCTCGCCGACTACGTGACCGTCGACCTGCCGGAGGCGATGCTGCCCGGCACCGCACCGCGGCGGCCGCCGCCCGCGACGGAGGCCGGCGGCCCCGTGTTCCGGCGGGCCGGCGTCGCCTCGGTGCACGACGGGGCGCCCGAGTCGCTGTGGGAGCGCGGGGAGACCGTGTTCGTACCACCGGGATCCCCGTTCATCGAGGTCCTGCGCTCGCGCCGATCGCACTTCGAACCCGTGCTGGACACCTCGCCCGGCACCTGGCTGGAGCTGGACCCCGACCGGGCGCGGATGATCCACGACACCGGCATGCACTCGCTGATCGTCGTTCCGCTGGAGGCGCGTGGCGACGTACTCGGCGTCGCGGTGTTCGTGCGCACCGCCAATCCGACGGCGTTCAGCAAGGACGACCTGCTGGTGGCCGAGGAACTGGCCACGCGGGCCGCGCTGAGCCTGGACAACGCGCGCCAGTACACCCGCGAGCGGCTGACCGCGCTCGTGCTCCAGCGCGACCTGCTGCCGCACGACCTGAGCGGCAGCGACACTGTCGAGGTGGCCTCGCGCTACCTGCCCTCCGACACGCGCGAGGGGGTGGGAGGCGACTGGTACGACGTCATCCACCTGCCCGGCCCCCGCATCGCCCTGGTCGTCGGCGACGTGACCGGGCACGGCGTCAACGCCGCGGCCACCATGGGCCGGCTGCGCACCGCCGTCCGCGCCCTGGCCTACCTGGACCTGGCCCCGGACGAGGTGCTCACCCACCTCGACCACCTGATGGCCGAGGACACCCTCGGCCTCGACACCATGGGCGCCACCTGCCTGTATGCGGTCTACGACCCTCGGACGGGCCACTGCACCATGGCCACCGCCGGGCATCCGCCGCCCGCGATCGTCTCCCCGCGCGGCGACGTGACGTTCCCGCCGCTGCCCCCCGGCACGCCGATCGGCGTGGGGCTGGGCACCTTCCGATCGCACGACCTGCACCTGTCGCCGGGAACCCTCCTGGCCCTCTACACCGACGGCCTGATCGAGACGCGGCAGGCCGACCTCGACGCGGGCATGGCCAGGCTCGGCGCCGCCCTCACTCGCGCGGCGCCGCGGTCGGCGACGCTTGAGTGCCTGTGCACGACCGTGATCGACTCCATGGTGGGCGACGCCCCCGCCGAGGACGACATCGCCCTGCTCATGGCCCGCATCCGGGACTGAGCGGGCCGGTCCCGCGCGAAAATTTCAGGGTCGCGGGCAGGAGTCCTGCGCCGATGCGGGCGGCTGTTGACAGAGTGGCGGGCCCGGGTTGCCATGGGGTCCGATGTTAGCGATAACAGAAGGAACTTCCGCATGCTCAGAAGAGTGCTGCTCCCCCTCCTCCTCATCGCCGCCCTCCTCCACCCCACCCCCGCCAACGCCGCGGGCCCGGCCCCGCACTACCTCATGACGGCGTTCACCAACGCCAGCGAGTCCAACATGTACGTCTACGACTCCGGCAACGCCACCAACTACAACCTGATCAGGGCCAACGCCTACACGCCCCCGTCCGGCCTGATCCGCGACCCGAGCGTCATCAAGCACAGCGACGGCTACTACCACCTCGTCTACACGACCGGCTGGACCGGCAACACGATCGGGTTCGCCCGCAGCGCGGACGCCGTGACCTGGACGTTCCAGCGCAACATCACCGTCGGTCTCAACGGCTCGACCGGCAGCACGTGGGCGCCCGAGTGGTTCCGCGACTCCGACGGCAGCGTGCACGTGATCTTCTCGGCGTCCACGACCGGGACGGCGGGGCAGTTCAGGCCCTACCGGATCACGGCCACCAACTCGGCGCTCTCGACGTGGTCGGCGGTGACACCGCTCGGCATTCCGGCCAACTACATCGACAGTTTCCTGGTCAAGGACGGCGGGATCTACCACAACTTCCTGAAGAACGAGACGACCAAGTACATCGAGCACGCCACCGCGACCAGCCTCAACGGGCCGTGGACGTTCGTCGGCACCGGGAACTGGGCCGGCTGGGGTTCCGGGCTCGAAGGGCCCGCGCTCGTCCGGCTTCCGGACAATCGGTGGCGGCTCTACTTCGACAACTATTCGGGGGGCCGTTACTACTACACCGACAGCTCCAACCTGACGAGCTTCTCCGCCAGGACCGAGCTGTCCGGGCTCTCCGGCACGGCCCGCCACTTCACCGTGCTCCGGGAGGACTCCGGTGACACGACCGCGCTGCCGACCGGCAACCGGTCCCTGCGGGCCGGGTCCCTGTACGTACGGCACCGCGACTACCAGGCCTACCTGGAGAACGTGACCACCTCCAGCCCGCTGCTGGCGCGTCAGGACGCGACCTTCACAGTTGGTGCGGGGCTGGCCCACTCCGGGTGCTACTCGTTCCAGGCGATCAACTTCCCCGGCTACTACCTGCGCCACTACAACATGCAGCTCGTCCTGCAGCGCAACGACAACTCCGCGATCTTCCGAGGCGACGCCACCTTCTGCGCGCGTGGGTCGCTGCTGGAGTCGTACAACCTGCCCGGGAAGTTCCTCAACGGCAGCCTGCGCCTCGACGCGACCGGCACGGCCTTCACCGTGACCACCCCGCTGGCCTGAGAGGACCCACGATGCGCCTGTTACGCCTCATCGTCGCCGTGGCGACGCTGCTTCTGCTGACACCACTGCCCGCGCAGGCCAGCCCGTCCGTGCAGTACACCAACCCCATCGCGGCGCAGCGCGCCGACCCGCACATCTTCCGGCACACCGACGGCTACTACTACTTCACCGCCACGGTGCCCGAATACGACCGCATCGTCCTGCGCCGCGCGACCACCATCCAGGGCCTGGCCACCGCCGCCGAGACGGTGATCTGGCGCAAGCACAGCTCGGGCGAGATGGGCGCGCACATCTGGGCGCCCGAGATCCACTTCATCAACGGCCGCTGGTACGTCTACTTCGCCGCCGGCCGCGCCGACGACGTGTGGCGCATCCGCATGTACGTCCTGGAGAGCACCGCGGCCAACCCCCTGACCGGCACGTGGACCGAGCGCGGGCGCATTTCCACCCCCTGGGACACCTTCTCGCTGGACGCCTCGACCTTCGTGAACAACGGCACCCGCTACCTGATCTGGGCGCAGTCGGAACCGGGCATCTCGACCAACTCCAACCTGTACATCGCCCGCATGGGCAGCAACCCCTGGCAGATCACCGGGGCCACCACCCGCCTGACGATCCCCACCCTGGCCTGGGAGACCAGGGGCTACAAGGTGGCCGAGGGGCCGTCGGTGATCCAGCGCAACGGGCGGTTGTTCATGACCTACTCGGCCAGTGCCACCGACGCCAACTACTGCCTCGGCCTGCTGACCGCCTCGGCGTCGGCCGATCCGCTCAACGCCGCTTCGTGGACCAAGAGCGCCAACCCGGTCTTCGTCTCCAACGCCGCGACCAGCCAGTATGGCCCCGGCCACAACTCCTTCACCGTCTCGGAGGACGGCCAGAGCGACCTGCTCGTCTACCACGACCGGTCGTACCAGAACATCTCCGGCGACCCGCTCAACGACCCGAACCGGCGCACCCGCGTCCAGAAGATCTACTGGCGCTCCGACGGCACGCCCGACTTCGGCATCCCCGTACCCGACGGTGCCACCCCGGTGCGGATCATGTCCGGAAATCTCGCCATACGTCACTGGGAGTACCGCGCCCGGCTCGAAGCCAACGTCACCCCTCTGGCCGACAGCCAGTTCCGGCAGGTCACCGGCCTGACCGGGTCGGGCACGGTGTCCCTGGAGTCGACCAACTTCCCCGGCTACTACCTCCGGCACCGCAACCACGAGGCCTGGGTCGAACGCAACGACAACACGGCCCTGTTCCGCTCCGACGCCACCTTCCACCGCCGCACCGGCCTGACCGGCAGCGGAGTCTCGTACGAGTCGGTCAACTTCCCCGGCTACTACCTGCGCCACCGATCCGGCCTGATCTGGGTCGAGCAGAACGACGGCACCACCGCCTTCCACGGCAGCGCCACGTTCACCCTGGAATAGCGTGAACGCCAGGTCCGGACTCCCGGCCCGGACCTGGCATGTCAGTGTCCGGCGGGCAGGGGAGTGCGGCGGTCGGCGACCACGCTGGTGATCGTCACGATGACCAGGATCGCCACGATGACCCCCAGCGAGAGCGGGGTGGGGATCTCCGGCACCCACGCCCAGACGCCATGGGCCCAGTGCAGGACGAGTTTGGCCCCGATGAACGCCAGGATGAGGCCGAGGCCGTGATTGAGGTGCCGCAGCCTCATCAGCACGTCCAGGAGCACGAAGTAGAGCGCGCGCAGGCCCAGCAGGGCGAAGGCGTTGGTGGCGAAGACGAGGAACGGATCCTGGGTCACCCCGTACACCGCGGGCACCGAGTCGACGGCGAAGACGATGTCGGTGGCGAAGACGGCCACCACGGCCAGCGCCAGCGGGGTCAGGGCACGGCGGCCGCCCTCACGGACGACCAGGTGGGTGCCCCGGTAGTCGTCGGTGACCGGCATCAGACGCCGCAGCAGCCGGACGGTGCGCATGGACGAGATGTCGACCTCGCGCGCGTGCCCGCCCCTCGCCTCCTTGACGATCTTCCCGGCCGCGACGATCAGGATCGCGCCGAACAGCAGGAACGCCCACGTGCCGCTCTGCAGGACGGCCGCCCCGAGCGCGATGAAGACCGCGCGCAGCGCCAGCGCCCCGATGATGCCGAACAGCAGCACCCGCTGGGCCAGTGCGTCGGGCACCGCGAAGGACGACAGCAGCAGCATGAACACGAACAGGTTGTCCACCGACAGCGACTTCTCCACCATGTAGCCGGTGTAGAACTCCACGGCCACACCCGACCCGAAGACCACCCACACATAGCCACCGAAGATCAACGGCAGCACCAGGTAGAAGACCGACCAGCCCACGGCCTCGCGCATCCTCACGTGGTGCGGGCGACGGGTCAGGATGAAGTCCACGGTCAGCAGCACCGCCAGTGCGGCGACGGTGATCGTCCACAGAGCCGGCGAACCGATCGTCTCAAGATCGGCCATGGACCCTCCTCGAACGTCTCGGCTGTTCGAGGTCTCCTTCACCCGCCGTGCGGGCGGCCGCCCGGGAACGTTCGGTACGTCCGTCCTGACCGGATCAGCTCTTGGGAAGTACTCCCCCCGTCACTTCAGGCTAGGCTCGCCCTCGCTGTCACTCCAGGCATTTGACCAGGTCTCTGCCTTGGACGGATAGTGAAAAGAGCACGGAGGGGAGTACCCGCCGTCCGACACCCCGATCGTCAGCACGGCTTCGTCACCAGGAGGCCCGGCGGGGTGGCCCCGCCGGAGACGACCGGAGGGGTGCGGGAAGACCTTCGTCCTCACAGCCGCTGGGCCACAGCGAGGCCGAGGAGGGGATCCTCATGTCGGACACCGTGTTTCTTGAGATCCTTCTGGGCGTCTTGGTGATCATCTGCGCGATCATCACCAATGCCGCCCTCTGGCCGACACCGCCGCGATCTCACGCCACCGTCAGCCATCGAACCGTCCGTTCCCTGCCTCCCTCTGGAGGGCCGGGACGAGGTCCCGGCCGTGGTATCGAGCGCGCGGCTGACCGGGTGCGCCTACCCGGCCGAAACCCGCGCTCCGACGGCGTGGCGCTGGGTGCGGGGGTCTCGTCGCGCGGTTTGAACGGGGGGCGAGGGGACGACAGCACCTGAAGCCGGTCGGTCACACCGTCACCAGGCCTCGGTTCTGTTCGATCCTCCGGTGGTCACCGGCCGGCGGTCGCGCGTGACGATCGCGGTCACCCGGCCCAGCCAGCGGCCGGGGCTCGGGCTTCCGGCAGGCCCCGTGACGGTCTGGTGGAACACCTCTCGCGTGGCCGGGACGGTGTTCCCGCACTGGGGGAGACGGAGCACGAACCGCGCGCCCCGGTCGCTGTCCTCGACGGTCAGGGTGCCTTCGTGCGCCTGGGCGATCTCTCTGGCGATGGCCAGTCCGAGCCCGGTCCCTCCGGCGTCCCGGTCGCGTGCCGCGTCCAGGCGGGTGAACCGCTCGAAGACCCGTTCGCGGTCCTCGGCGGCGAGGCCCGCGCCGTCGTCCAGGACCTCCAGGACGGCGATTCCGTTCTCGGCGCGTACGGTGACGGTGATCTGGGACGTGGCGTGCCGCTCGGCGTTGTCGAGCAGGTTGACCAGGACCCGGGAGATGCGCAGCCGGTCACAGTCGACGCACACGCCCTGCTGGAGACGCCTGACGATCTTCGCGCGATGGGGGCGCTGGTCCAGCTCGGCCCCGGCCAGAACGCCCAGGTCGGTCGGCTCGCCGCTGAGGGGCGCGCCCGCGTCCAGCCGGGCGAGGGCCAGCAGGTCGGTCACGATCGCCTGGAGCCGGTCCACCCCCTTCAGCACCGTGGCGGCCACCGTCGGCCAGTCGGCGTCCTGGGGGAACGCCAGCGCGTCGTCCAATTGGAGCCGCATGGCGGTGATCGGGCTGCGCAGGTCGTGGGAGGCGTCGGAGGTGAAGCGCCGTAGCCGTTCGTAGGCGCCCTCCAGCCGGTCCAGCGTGCCGTTCACCGTCTCGGCCAGGACCTTCACCTCGTCGTAGGTGTCGTAGGTGCCGGGTACCGGAACCCTGCGTTCGAGCTGGGCGGCGGTGATGTCGGCCAGCTGCCGCCGAATCGCGACGACCGGCTCCACGGCCTTGGAGATGTCCCGGAACACCCAGGCGGTGACCGCCGTGATGACCAGCAGGGACGTGCCGATCGCCAGCAGCACCGCGGTGGAGTTGCCGTACCAGGGGACCGTGGGAGTCGCCACGTACACCGACCAGATGCCATCAGGCTGGTAGACGTTGATCGACGTGACGGTCCTGCACCCCTCCATCCCCGCGGGGTGGCACAGGATCTGGGTGGTGCTCAGTTTGTCGGCGGTGGGGCGGAAGGTGGCCAGGGGCGGTTCGCCGGCCAGTTGGCTGCTCGCCGCGACCACTGTGCCGTGGGCGTTCAGGACCTGGACCGCCTCGTCGTCGGCCTGCGGCAACACCGAGGGCAGCTGCCCCCGCTGGATCAGCGATTCGACGGTGTTCCAGGCCGACAGGCCCTTCTGCAGCGCGTTGTCGCTTTCCTTACCTCCCACGTACATGAGGAAGAGGAAACTCAGCCCCAGGCACATCAGCACCATGAGAACGCCGGTGGCGAAGGTCCTTCGCGCCCGGAACGAGGGCGGTTGCCTGCCCATTGAACATCCCCCTTGACCTAACCCCTTCACTACGGTCAAGGAACCTCGGTGACCGGCTAAAACTTCCCACCCGCGTGCAAAGTTCCAGCAGTCTGGACGATTAGGTCAGGACCGATGGTCGAGATCATGACGATGGCGACCTTTGATTGATCATGTTCAGCCAGGTCACTCTGGAACCGGATCGTGCGACCGCCGAGGCGCGAGCCCGGCGCGATACCCGGCCACCGCCCCGGCGACGGTCACCACCACGAAGTCGGCCACCGCGAGCTTCTCGGCGTCGGCGGAGAAGCCGAGCCATCCCCGGCTCCAGGCCGCGAAAGGCGCCACGACGGCTCCCCAGGCCAGCCACGCACCCCGCCAGAGACGACAAGGGAGGCCGGGCCCCGACCAGGCCGTAGATCACGATCGCGACCCCCGGCACGACGAACACCACCTGGACCAGGCCGCCGATGAGCAGGCCGCCCGAGAGGGCCTGGCCCATCGCCACGCCCGCGCCCAGGACGAGGGTGCCGAAGATGAGCGCCGGGTCGAGGGTGAACATGAGCAGCACCAGATCGAGCAGCGCAGGCAGGACGACGAGCCCGGCCACGTCGCTGAGCTTGCCCGTGACAAACCCGGGAAAGGCCTCTTTGAGCACGTGGTCGTTGACGGCGAGCACGACCAGGGCCAGCACGGTCAGGGGCTGGGCGATCCATGTATGCCGCACACCTCAAAGGGAAACCGGCAGACCCCGGAAACCAAGCGCCGAGATCGACTTGGAACCGGATCGTGCGGTCGGCGAAAGGGTTCCGCCCACCGTCGTCGGGAGACAGTGGCGCACCCTGGGCGGGCGACCTGCCAAGAGAGACGGATCGGTCGACGATCAAGCTGCTCGGCCGGGGCGAGGCCGGTCCGCGGATCCCGCGCCTACCTGGCCGCGGTGCGTGGCGAGGCCGGTCCGTCGATCCCGCGCTTACCTGGCCGCGGTGCGTGGCGAGGCCGGTGCGCCGAACCCGCGCCTACCTCGCTGCGGTGCGTGGCGCGTCCGAGAACGCGGTGACGATCCAGACCGCGGCCTCCAAGCGCACACCGCCCGGCCCCGCGTGCCCCGTGAGTGCGGTCCGCATGTCAGCGAGCGCGGCGTCCCTGTCGGCGTCGGCCACGGCGGCCAGCTGGGCCCGGCCGGGTCCGGTGCCGGCCAGGTATTCGACCGCCTCCGCCACGTCGGCCCCGACGTGGAGCGGCACCCGCACGTCCTCCAGACGGACGTGGACGAACCCGGCCCGGGTCAGCAGCGCCTCGACGGCGGCGGGGTCGGATTGGGTGAACATGCTGCGCCCGCGCAGGTCGACGGGGGCGGTGGCGTGACGCATGATCGCCTCGCCGGGGACGGTGAGCCAGGCGTTGACTTCCGGAGGCTGCCAGGTCGCCAGCACCATCCGCCCGCCGGGGCGCAGGGCGCTTCCCATCGCGGTGAAGGCACGGACGGGATCGGTGAAGAACATGGTGCCGAACCGGCTGATCACCACGTCGAACAGCCCCGGCATTGGATGGGTCTGCGCGTCGGCGTGGACGAAACGCCCGTTGGCCGGTCCGCCGGACTCCTGACGGGCGCTGGCCACCCGCAGCATGGGCGCCGAGACGTCCAGGCCGGTGGCCGTCCCACCGGGGGAGACCTGGCCGGCGGCCAGAAGGGTGGTGGCCCCACAGCCGCAGCCGACGTCCAGCACCTGTTCTCCCGGCCGCAGCCCGGCCGCCGTGAGCAGCGCCTCCCCGACCGGGGCCAGCACACGGTCACGCCGATCGGCGTCAGCGGCCCAGCGCTCACCGTCGTCGTCATTCCAGATCTGCGCCACGCCCCCAACCGTAGCCCGGCCTCCAGCTCTGTGATCCGGCATCGCGGGGGTAACCGCCTGCGACGTTGACCTGTTCAGCGGCGGGCACTCGATTCGGACCGCCGTTGGACAGGGATGAGTTCGCGCGGCCGGTTCCACTGCCAGGACAGCGGCACCGCCGACACCAGCCCAACGATCATGGCGTCGGGGGAGCGCAGGCGACCAACCGCGCGGGCAGCCGCAGGGGATCGGGGTCATGACGTCTCCACACCGGCATGGAGAGATGCCCGCTGAGCGCGCACCCCAGCAGATCCGCGCTGGCGCACCCCTACAGAGATCCGTGCGGGGACGGTGTTCCCAGGACTCTCGCTTATAAATCTACTTTGTAAAGGCGCCCGGTTTTTTGCATCTCTCCTCGACCAACACCCAACACCCTCAACGACAAGGGAGCCGAATCTGCCGACAGCGCGTCCTCTAGAACGAACATGGACGATCGAGCACCGCCCCCTGGAGCTCTCATTCGTCCCCTGTGGCTCCTTTGACGGGGCGGAAGGCAGCCCGCAGTAGGTAGGGGAGTCGGCTTCTCTCCGCTGGTCAGAGCGGCGGATACGCGTTCCGGACGAGATCCCGGAAATAGGACGGCCAGAAGATCCCGTAGCCCGGCGCACCCGGTGTCGCTCCAGATGGCCGCCACCCTCCGCTCGGAGGGGTGTAATTGGGGTCGCACCAGCGGTTGGGGCCATCGCTCGCGCCGTCCGACTCGCCCGGCGGCCGGGCCCAGATGTAGGCGTCCACCCCGGGTCTCGGGGCGGCGGCCGGACGTTCGCCGATGCCCGCGTTGAGCTGGTTGCACCAGTTGTAGCGGTTGATGCGCCGGTCCAGCCTCGACTGGTCGACGTAGGTGTTGACGTCGAAGGAGGCGCTGACGGCGGCCGGCCTGGCGGACCCGCCCCAGCCGTTGCGCGAGGTGTCGATCAGCGTGCCGATGTCCGAAGGGAAGCCCGCCTCGATGAGGGCGGCGCGCAGGAAGCGGGTGTAGTCGTCCTCGTCGATGTGGGGGTTCCAGTCGACCCACCGGGTCCAGTACAGCGGCGCGCCGGCGACCAGCTTGGTGGTGTCCGGGAGGAAGATCTCCTCCACCGGGACGTAGTTGGCGACGTTGGTGACGAAGCCGTGCACTCCTGGCGTTCCTTCGACGACCTCCCCGAACAGGTCGATCAAGGGCCCGGAGACCTCGGTCCAGCCGGTGACCGAGGACCGGGCCGCGTCAAGGTAGACGTAGACGTTCGGGACCGCTCCGAGAGTCGCGATGGCCTGCCTGATGCCCTGGACATACACCCCTGACGTGCGCGCTTCTACGCACGGGGGCTCCTGGGGCCAGGAGACCATGCTGCCCAGCGTCTCCGGCTCGACGAGGGTGACGATCCTGAGCGGGGCGTAGCGGGGGTCGTCCAGGATCGCCGCGATGGGGTCCAGGAACTGGTTCTTGTACGCCGCCACCCCGTCGGCCGTCATGGGGAACTCCGCCGTGGAGGCTATCGACGTGCAGTCCTTGCCCGGAAGGTCACTCACCACGAGCGTCACGACGACGGGATCCATGTTCCCCTGCGACAGCGCCTGGACGAGGGCCCGATCCAGGTGCTGCCGCAACCCCAGGCCACCCCTGACGGACCCGATCGCCGCCATGGAGTCCAGCCACAGTGCGGTCGGCTGGAACGCGACCTTCCGCATCGCGGTCCCGACCTCACCACCCGTGGCGGTGGCGGCGGCATCGACCTGCGCGACGTAGTCGGGATTCAGATAGCCGCGCGCCCCGAGATAGGGATTGTCGACCCTCCCAGGCGATGGCGATGGCGATGGCGATGGCGATGGCGATGGCGATGGCGATGGCGATGGCGATGGCGATGGCGATGGCGATGGCGACGGGCTCGGTGTGGGGGAGGGGCTGGGCGAGGGCGGGCCGCCGCAGGTGGTGCCGTTCAGGGTGAAGCGGTCGGGAGGGGGGTTGCCGCCGGTCCGGCGGCCGTTGAAGCCGATGGTCACCGTCGCGCCCGGCGCGAGCACCCGGTTGTGTGGCTCGTTCGCGGCCTGAACCCGGGCCCCGGACTGGCTCCACCGCGCCGACCAGCCATGGGTGATCGTCTGTCCGGCGGTGAAGTCGAACCGCAGCGTCCAGCCGTCGACCCGATCTCCGGTGTTCTTGATGGTGACCGCCGCGGTGAATCCGCCTGGCCACGCATTCGTCCCGTACGTCACCACACATCCCGGAGCGGCCCAAGCCACCCCAGGCAGAGCGACGAACACGAGCACGACCCCGACAAGCATGCGCAGGAGCCTCATGGCACCCCCCGGACGCGAAGACCGACCCCCGATCGTCACCCCGGGAGGCCCGCCCCCGGCAATCTGGCCCGACGAACCCCCAG
Organism: Herbidospora mongoliensis; assembly: GCF_001570545.1. Lineage (GTDB taxonomy): Bacteria > Actinomycetota > Actinomycetes > Streptosporangiales > Streptosporangiaceae > Herbidospora > Herbidospora mongoliensis. Next base: position 291,450 of record NZ_BBXD01000014.1, read on the forward strand.
GTCACCCCTGAACCTTTCACCCTGAACCCCGACGGTGTCTCACCCGCGACAGCCACAGGCCTTCTGCCGCATCGTCCAGCGCGTAGTTGAACCGCACTCTGGCGCCGACCTGATGACGCGAGGTCACCGGACTGTGGATGATCCGCTAACCACCCGGTGTCACGTTCGCGCCCGGAAGTGACTCCTCCCGAGCTTCCTGCGAGCCGACAACGGCGTTGAGCCCGCCGTCGACGAGTTGCGCGACCGCTTCGCCGGAGATGAAGGGCCTTGAGGTCTCCCCCTCGACCCTGATCAACATCCTGGTGGGGGTGCAGAACAGGCTGACCTTGCTCTCGCTGGAACTACCCACCGCCGGTTCCGTCGGCCCGGAGAACCCCTCATCCCGACTCGGCTCCCCCTCGGACTCGGTCATGTCGACGTGCATGCTCCAGTCTGAGCTGGACAGCCCGCACAGGCCGGACGAGTGGATCCACGCGATCAAGTCGTAAGAACCCACTCTGATCTGCGCCAGCGCCCGCTCCGCCTCATCAGGCAGTTCCGCGTGGTCCGTCAGTCCCTTCAGCTTGGCCAGCGGCCACTGCGCCGGATCCTTCAGCACAGGGTCCACCGCCGGCGTGGAGCACGCCCCAAGGGCCGGTGACACCAGGAGAAATGCGACCACGGCACGCGACAGACGATTGATCACTGCGATCCCCCGTCTCAGCCGATCTTGACTCTGCGCATCTATCCAACGTACAAGCCCTACACGCGCCACGAGGGAAGCGTGTAGGGCCTTCACCGCTGTCATGCCGGCGTGGAGACCTGCGGCGCGTCGCGGCGCTGCTGACGACGGGCCAAGGGGGTCAGCATGCGCTGGACGATGAAGTATTCGGCGATGAGGACGTTGCCCAGGATGGACGCCCATACGGCGGAGGTGTAGATCGCCTCGAACCCCAGGGAGGGGGACAGTTGCAGGCCGAGGAGCAGGTAGACGCGCAGGGTGACCGCGGCGAACGTCAGCGTGTAGTTGCGGATCATCCAGATCCGGTGCAGTTGCACCTCGCCCCGGCGGATGTTCCGGTAGGCCATGGTCAGGGTGTACAGCCACGCGATCACGAGGATGTAGAACGCGACCTGGACCGCGAAGCCGCTGATCGTGACGGCGGCGTTGACCGCGGCCGCGATGGACGCGATCACGACGGAGATCATGTATGTCCGGCCGACGACGCGGTGCAGCTTGGGCCGGCGGACGCGGAGGCGGCTGACGAACTGCAGCGGTCCGAGGGCCAGGGCGAGGCCGCCCGGGACGGCGTGCACCATCAGGGACAGGTAGTGCAGCGCCACGTCCGGGTTGAGCGGCAACGGGGCGTCGGCCGCGTCTCCGGTCAGGTACGGCGGTACCGACCCGACGGCGAAGCCGACGGCGGACAGTGCCATCAGCCCCCACAGCGCCCACCACTTCCGGCTGCGGATGGAGGGTGCTCTCGTCGTGGGCATCGTGTGTTCCTTCGTTGTCTCGGGTGGTCGAGGAACGGCTGCTGGTCACCCATGGGCGTATGCGGCGAGACCGTCAGCCATGCGTTGCATGAAGCGGGTCAGGTACCAGCGCCAGAAACCACCCGAGAGCGGCATCTTGGGGTCGAACGTGGCGGACCACGTGATGTGTGTGCCTCCGCCGGGCGCCGGAGTGAGGTCGATGGTCGCGCGGTACGAGCGGAAGGGCCCGCTCACGTTGTCGTAGACGAACCGCCGGTCGTCGATCAGTTCGACGATCCGTTCCCGGGAGACGCTGCGGCCGCTGCGGAAGATCCTGGTGTCGCCGACCTGTTGCCGGTCCTCGGGGTCGCCGTTCTCGATGTCGGCGGAGTCGATCGGCGACCACCGGGGCCAGGTGGCCGCGTGGGTGAGCGCCGAGAAGACGGCGTCAGGTGCGGCCTGCGAGCGTGCGGTCACGCCATAGGAGTACGGCATGCACCTCAACGTAGAAGCCGCCGACGTGGCTGGACATGCGCACGATTGCGGTCGATCGATCAGTTGTTGCGGTATGCCGAGGGGCGTACACCCGTATGGCGCAGGAAGGCCGTCGACAACGCGCCCGGAGTGGCGAACCCGCAGCGCGGGGCGATCTGCTCGATGCTGAGGGAGGTGGTGGACAGCAGCCGTCGCGCCTGTTCGATCCGTAGCCGGGTGAGGTACCGGTGTGGTGTCTCGCCGGTGGCCTGCCGGAAAACGCGGACGAAGTGGTAGACGCTCAGATGGACTTCGGCGGCGATCGTGGCCAGTGTCAGAGATTCCGCCAGGCGATCTCGCATGATGGCGACGCCCGCCCGGACGGCGGCATGCTCGGGACCGGCCAGGCGCACGCCCCTGCCGAGAGTCAGCACGTGCGTCGAGAGAAACGCCGCAGCGGACTCCGCGTACAGGTCGCTCGCTCCGCCGGTGCCCGGCAGCGCACGAAGAATCTGCTCGACGACCGGATCTCCCGCCCCGAGGGCGGCCGACAGGCTCTCGAAGTCGGGCTCACGACCACCCAGCGCCCCTGCGGCCCCCCGGACGGCCGATGAGGGAATGTGCACCTGGACGGTCCGCAACCGGGACGTCGCCCGATAGGTGAAGGAGGTGGCGCGCCCGGGAAGCATGAGTTCTATGTGACCCGGCGCCCACCGCCGCTCAACGGGCCTGCCGCCGGCGTACAGCCGGACGTCCGCGTTTCCCGCTACGCACAGCACGATATGCAGGTCGGACACCGCGGGTAACGGAAGATGCTCGGCTTCGGACGCGTGGTCGAAACTCTGTACCAGCAGCGACCGCCAACCGGCGTTTTCCCAGCTGTTGTACGTGTGTCGCACATACGCCGCCGTGTCGAAATCGGCATAAGACGATGTATCGAAGTCAGGCGAATCGAACACACCAGGAGTCTAGTCGGCGGCCAAATACCCGGACCGCCCGGCGGCAGGCGCGAGCGCAATTTACCGTCTTCGACGTCAAATCGAGATCACCGCTCAACTGTGCTTCGGTGGAAAGTCCGACGATCATTTCGCCGCAGGCCTGATTCGCTACCTGATGAGCCGTATCAGCCACCGATTTTCGGCTCAGCTCTAAGCCTGGCTGTCCTCGACCTACGACCCAGGGTCGGCCGATTCCTACCGAAACTATCGGGAGCTTACCGAAATTTCTAGGCCGGGCAAGCTGTGCGTGACAGCGGCATTTCATGATCATTTTCGCTGAGCGCCGCCCTGAAGCCAGCATGCGATCGGCCTCTTCGCCACGAAAGTTTCATCCGGCGTACGAGGAGCGGGTGTGAACTTTCCCTGGCCAGCGCGCGCAGGGACGCGCCCGGCGGGCCCGGCACTCGGGGCTGCGTATCAAGTTGCTTGACATTCGCAATCGGGTCGTATGTGCTCCCTTGCGTTACACCGCATACAGCGCGCAATCGGCACACCCATAAACCCATTTCGTTTTCGCAGCCCCGGCATTCGATGCCGCTGATGGAGAGGAACGCAGCACATGCCTTTATCGTCGGCCCGGTCCCCACAGCCAAAGGGAATCGCACATGTTGAAGCATAGGTCTGTCTTCGGGGCCGTGGCGCTCGCGGCGGCTGTCGTCCTGGTGACGGGGCACGCGGCGATGAGCAGCGGCAGCACAGGAGCCTCGGCGTCCGCCGCCGCGCTCGCGGCGACCACGGGATGCGGGAAGAGCCCGACGCTGAGCAGCGGAACCCACACCATTCAGTCCAGCGGAAAGAATCGCAGTTTCATTCTGCGAATTCCCGCGAACTACAACAACAACAATCCCTACCGTCTGATCTTCGGCATCCACTGGCTGAACGGCACCATGAACGACGTCGACTCCGGTGGAAGCAGCGGGTCGTCCTGGTCCTACTACGGACAGCGGCAGCTGTCGAACAACACCGCGATCTTCATCGCGCCGCAGGGCCTCAACAACGGCTGGGCCAACTCCAACGGCGAAGACGTCACCCTCATGGACGACATCATGGCGCGGGTGGAGGCGGATCTCTGCGTCGACACCTCGCTGCGTTTCGCCATGGGCTTCAGCTACGGCGGCGCCATGAGCTACTCCCTGGCGTGCAGCCGCGCGACGGTCTTCCGCGCGGTCGCGGTGTTCGCCGGCGGGCAGCTCAGCGGATGCAGCGGCGGCAACCAGCCCATCGCCTACATGGGACTGCACGGCATCACCGACAGCGTCCTCAACATCTCGCAGGGACGGACGATGCGGGACAGGTTCGTCCGCAACAACGGCTGTACCTCCCAGAACCCGCCGGAGCCCTCCTCGGGCAGCCGCGGGCACGTCGTCACCGCCTACTCGGGCTGCCAGTCCGGTTACCCGGTCGTCTGGGCCGCGTACGACAACGGTCACACGCCCGCCCCGGTGGACGGGACCTACACCGAGAACGGCGCCCAGACCTGGACCAAGGGGGAGGTGTGGAAGTTCATCTCCCAGTTCCAGAGCACCTCCACGCCGACCAGCCCGTCGCCCAGCCCGAGCGCCAGCCCCAGCGTCACCCCGTCGCCCACCCCGACGCCGACGCCCTCGACCAGCTTCCGCCTGCGTAACGAGGCCGCCGGACGCTGCGTCGACTCTCCCAACAGCGCCAGCGCCAACGGCACCCTGCTGCAGATCTACGACTGCCACAGCAACCCCAACCAGATCTTCAGCTACGGCTCCGGCAGACTCCAGACCCTCGGCAAGTGCCTGGACGCCCCCACGAACGCCGGCAACGGCACCCGCGTGCAGCTGTGGGACTGCCACACCAACAGCAACCAGCAGTGGACCTTCAACTCCAATGGCACCGTGACCAGCGGCGCCAACAACCTCTGCCTCAACGCCACCGGCACCGGCAACAGTGCCACCGTGACCGTCGCCTCGTGCAACGGCCAGGCCGCCCAGAGATGGACCCGGGCATGACCACCCGCTAGCCGATGGCAGACGTCGGGTCCAGGCGAACCTCGCCTGGGCCCGACGCGCGTCATCTGGCCCGCACCCCGCCGACGGCCCGGCAGGCCAGGTAGAGGGTGAAGGAGATGGTCGTGACGTACGGGCTGATGGGCACGCTGCTGCCCAGGGCGAGCAGGATGCCGCCGACGACCGAGGTCACCGCGAACGCGACGCTGAGCAGCGTCACCCGCAGCGGCGAGGCGGTGATCCGCATCGCCGCCGCGGCGGGGGTGACCAGGAGCGCGAGAACCAGGAGCGCGCCGACGACCTGGATGGAGACGGCCACCGTCAGGCCGAGCAGCACCATGAAGACGGGCGAGAGGATCCCGACGGGGACGCCTCTCGCGGCGGCGACGTCGGGGTCCAGGCTGGCGAAGACCAGAGGCCGCCAGATCACGGCGAGCGCGACGAGCACCACGACGGACGTGCCGACGAGCCAGCTCATCTGTACCGTGTCGACGGCCACGATCTGGCCGGTCAGCAGGCCGAACTTGTTGGCCGCGCGGCCTTTGTACAGGGCCAGGAACAGCACGCCCAGGCCGAGGCCGAAGGGCATGAGGATGCCGATGACGGAGTTGCGGTCCTTGGCCCGTACACCCAGCGCCCCGATGATCAGGGCGGCGACGATCGACCCCGCGAGCGAACCCGCCGCGACGTTCACGCCGAGCAGCAGCGCCGCGGACGCGCCCGCGAACGACAGTTCCGCGACTCCGTGCACCGCGAAGGCGAGGTCGCGCATCATGACGAAGGTGCCGATGACGCCGCCGACCAGGCCCAGCACGGCGCCCGCGATCAGGGAGTTGTGGACCAGGGCCAGCAGTTCGCCGTAGTCGTCGAAGGTGAAGATCTGCTGCCAGACGTCGCCGGTCATACCGTGGTCTCTCCGCCGTGGTCGTACGCGCCCGGCGCTCCGACGACCACGAGCCTGCCGTTGATCCGGGCGACCTCCAGCGGGCTGCCGTACAGGTCGGACAGGCTCGCCGAGGTCATGACCTCGGCGGGGGAGCCGAGGCGGAATCGCCCCTGGGCGAGATAGAGGACGCGGTCCACCATCTCCAGGACGGGATTGATCTCGTGGGTCACGAACACCACCGTGGTGTCGTGGGCGCGCCGCCGTTCGTCCACGAGTTCGGCGACCACCTTCTGATGGTGCAGGTCCAGGGACAGCAGCGGCTCGTCGCACAGCAGGACCGCCGGATCGGCGGCCAGTGCCTGGGCGACCCGCAGCCGTTGCAGCTCGCCGCCCGAGAGCAGAGCCAGGGGGCGGTCGGCGTAGCTCGCCGCGCCCACGGCCTCCAGCAGTTCGTCGACCCGCCGCCGGATCCGGCGCGTGCCGAAGGGCAGGCCCCAGCGGTGGCCGTCCAGCCCGAGCCGGATCAGGTCGCGGCCACGCAGGGGCGTCTGCGGGGCGACCGCCCGATGTTGCGGGATGTAGCCGAGCGGCCGTCCCTCGATCAGCAGGGTGCCGGTGCTCAACCGTTGTTGCCCGAGCAGGACGCGTAGGAAGCTGGTCTTCCCCGAGCCGTTGGGGCCGAGGACGGCGACGAACTCGCCCCGTCCCAGCTCCAGGTCCAGGTTCTGCCACAGCACCCGGTCGCCGAACGCGAGCCCGGCGCCGCGCAGGCTGATCGTCGCGTCGGTCACGGGACGAGGGCGGCCTGGAGGGCGTCGATGGTGGAGGTCATCCAGCCGACGTAGTCCTTGCCTTCGGGCAGGGTCTCGGTGACCGGGACCACCGCGACGTCGTTGTCGGTCGCCGCCTTCTTGAGCTGCTCGGTCTGCGGGCCGCTGGTCTGCTCGTTGTAGACCAGCGCTTCCACCTTCTTCCCGGTGAACAGGGCGGTCGTCTCGGCCAGGACGGCGGGGGAGACGTCGTCGCCTTCTTCGATGGCCTCGCTGAACTCCTCGGGCGTCAGGTTCTCCAGGCCGGCGGCGTCCAGCAGGTAGAGGGGTACGGGTTCGGTGATGGCCACCGCGGTTCCCCCCACCTCGGCGGCGAGGGCGGCGGTGCGGTCCTCCAGCGGCTTCAGCTTGTTCTTGAACGCGTCGGCGTTGGCGGTGAACGTGGCGGCGTTGGCGGGGTCGGCCGTGGCCAGGGCCGTGGAGATCTGGTCGGCGATCTTGGCCACGGACGGGAGGTCGTACCAGATGTGCTCGTTGAGCTCGCCGCCCGCGGGTGCCGTCTTCCCGGAGACGGTGACCGCGTTGATGACCCGCGCGGAGGTGTTGCCGCCGGCCTTGAGCATGGTGTCGACGAAGTCGTCGTAGCCGCCGCCGTTCTCGATGACGACCTTGGCCTTGGAGAGCGTCAGCTGGTTGCGGGTGCTGGCCTCGTAGGAGTGGGGGTCCTGCCCGGGGTCGGAGATGATCGAGGTCACGTCGACCCGATCGCCGCCCACCTGCCGGGCGATGTCCCCGTACACGTTCGTCGACGCGACGACCGTGATGGGTTCCGAAGCGGTGGCGGGAGTCGTGGTGCCGCCGCATGCCGCGACGAGCAGGACGAGGGAGCAGAGGGCGGCAGAGCGCAGGGGATGCATGCCGGGCCTTCCTGGATCAATAACGGTTTTCATTTCAACCTGGTTCTTTCGTGGACAACCATGGAGAAAACGAAAACCATTGTCAAGTTGGGAGGGGCCGTCATGCGGGTGTACGAACTCGCGCTCACGACCGTCTACTGCGCGGTGTCCTTGCTGGTAGCGGCTGGTCTCGTGGCTCACCGTCGCTGAGCGCGACCTGATCGAGCACGCGATGGAGCGGTGCGAGGTGCGCGCACCGGCCGTATGCGCAGTTGTCCGGCGGCGTACGGCAACGTGCGCACTGGACAGGGCGCTGGTCCGGCAGCCCGGTCTGCTCCTGCTCGACGAACCCGCCAACCACCCGGACCCAGCTCACCTTGGACGAAACCGAGGTCCGCCGCTGGCGGCACTCGACGCTGTCGTCCTGGTCCTCGCGTTCGGGTTCGGCATGGCGTGCACGCTGACGGCGGTGGGCTTCGTCACGATCCGGGGCTTCAGCCTGTTTTCCCGCAGTGTGAGAGGCGGTGCGGCGGCCGCCGTCGCGGTCCCGATCGTCGGCTGTTTCTACCTGGTCGGTGCCGCCATCGACCGCACCTCGTAGCGAATGCCGCGTCCGCGCCGCCCGCCTGCGTCAGGAGAGTGGGTCGTACTGGAACGCCCGGACCTCCTGCGAGCAGCGGCAGGAGGTCGCGATCTTCTGAGCCCACTCCAGCGCCGCCTCGCGGGAGGGCAGGTCCAGGATGGTGAATCCGCCGTCCAACCGCGTGGACTGCGGATGGGTGCCGTCCGTCACCGTGCCGTCTCCGGCCACCAGGGCGGGGGCGACGTCCTCGTCTATCCCGCCGCCGAAGACGTACACGCCGGCGTCCTTGGCCTCCTGGATGACCGCATGGGAGTCGCGTACCACGTCAGGAAAATCTTCCTCCGAGATCACCATGGCGGCGCTGGGGAAGGAGATGAGAAAGTGCGTCATCCCTCGATCCTGCCGTCCGCTTGTGACATTTTCGCGGCCTCCAGTTTCTGCCAGATGCGCGTCAGTGCGGCGATGTCGTCAGCGTCGAGGGGGTCGGCGAAGAACGTCTTGACCGACTCCTCGAAGGTCCGCGCGACGGTCTGGATGTAACGACGTCCGTCCTCGGTGAGGCTGATCAGGGAGATCCGGCCGTCACCCTGGTTGGCGCCGCGCACCAGGTAGCCCTCGTCGATCAGGTCCTGCACCAGCCGGGACGCCCGGGTCGGGCTGACGGTGACGAGCTGGCTCGCCAGGACGCGGACGGGCTGCGGTTCGAAGTCCTTCAGGCGGCAGAGGATCTCGAAGGCGCTGAACGACAGCCGGTGGCGCTCCATCAGCACGGCCTCGATCCGGGACCGCATGGCGGCCTGGGCGTACATCAGCCCGAACCAGCCGTCCTGCTCCGCCTGGGAGATGAGCGTCGATGTCGTCCGGGGCGCCTTCATGCGAGCACTTTACCAGATACGTGCCTCTCGATTTGGGTGCGTGCGCACGCATCAGATAGTGTGCCGATGTGAATCGGTGGACGGCCACCGAATCCGACGACATCGGAGGAACCGTGCTCAGCATCGACGACGAACTCGCCGGGCCGGTCGCCGCGCTCGCGGCCGCCATCCCACCCTCGCCACCAGCCGTCGGCGACTGGCGGACCCGGCGGGCGACCATCGACGGCCTCTACGCCGCGCTCGCCGCCGCCGCGCCCGAAGACGGCGCCGAAGTGGTCGACTTCACCGTGTCGGCATCGGACGGGCATACCGTCCCGCTGCGCCTGTACAAGCCGTCGGACGTACCGGGCGTCCTGGTCGTCTACCTGCACGGCGGTGGTCTCATCGCCGGGAGCATCGACGGATACGACCATGTCTGCCGCCGCTACGCCTCGGAAGCCGGCGTCGCGGTCATCGCGGTCGACTACCGCCTGGCGCCCGAATCGCCTTTTCCGGCGGCTCTCGAAGACTGCGTCGCGGCGGTTCGGTGGACGATCGGACATGCCCGGGAGCGCGTTCCCGGCGCCCGCGTCGCGATCATGGGCGACTCCGCCGGTGGTGGCCTCGCGGCGGCGACGGCGCTCGCCTGCCACGAGCGGGCGATCGGGCCGCTGGCCGCCCAGATCCTCGTCTACCCCATGCTCGACGACCGCACCGCGCGGGCCGCGGGGGATGTCGCGCCGTTCCTGACCTGGTCGGCCGATGACAACGTCACCGACTGGCGGGCCTACCTCGGCGACAGGTACGGCACCGACGATGTGCCCGCGTCCGCTTCGGTCGCCCGGGCCGGGTCGCTGCGCGGCCTGCCGGCGGCCTACCTCGAGGTCGGGCAACTGGATCTCTTCTGCGCCGAGACCGTCGCCTACGCGACGCGGCTCATGGAGCACGGTGTGGCGGTGAACCTGTCGGTACGCCCCGGCGCCTTCCACGGCTTCGACCAGTTCGCACCCGGCTCCCGCCTGGCCGGAAAAGCTTTCGCGGACCGCGTGGCCTTCCTCCAGAGCCTGTGACCGGAACCACTGACACAAGGAGATACCCATGAGAACCAAGACAGCCCTCGTCACCGGCTCGACGAGCGGAATCGGGCGCGCCACCGCGCTCAAGCTCGCCCAGGACGGCACCCGTGTCGTGGTCTCCGGCCGCGATGCCCGGCGGGGCGGGGAAGTGGTGGAACAGATCCGCGCCGGAGGAGGGACCGCCCAGTTCATCGACGCCGATCTGTCGGAGGCGGGGGCCGCGGCGGAACTCGCAGCCAGGGCCACCGAATTCGCCGAGGCCGCCGGCGGATCTCTGGACATCCTGGTGAACAACGCCGCGATCGGGGCCGGCGGGCCGACGGCCGGCACCGAGGAGTCGATCTTCGACAGAGTCCTGTCGACGAACCTGAAGGCGCCGTTCTACCTGGTCGCGAACCTGGCGCCCGCGATGGCCGCACGCGGCGGCGGCGCGATCGTCAACGTGTCCACGCTGGCGGCCGAACGCGCCCTCCCCGGCCTGGGGGTCTACGGAGCGAGCAAGGCGGCGCTCGACCTGCTCACCAAGAGCTGGGCGGCCGAGTTCGGCCCGGCCGGAGTGCGGGTGAACTCGGTGAGCCCCGGCCCGACCCGCACGCCGGGATCCGAGGCCCTGGGAGACGGGCTGCGGCAGCTGGCCGAGCAGGCCCCGCTGGGTTTCGTCGCCGACCCGGGAGACATCGCCGCCGTGATCGCGTTCCTGGTCGGCGATGAGGCTCGCTTCGTCACGGGGGAGGTAATCTCCGTCAGCGGTGGCCGTACGGTCGTATGAGTCGCCACCAGGTTGGGGGACGACTATGGCGAGAACGACCCAGCGTGATGAGCGGGCCGTCATCGACAAGGCGGCCGATCTGCTCGCCGCGCTCCAGGGCGAGCAGATCGGGGTCGGGGTGAGCGAGCTGGCCCGACGCACCGGTCTGAGCAAGTCCACGGCGTTCCGGGTGCTGGGCGCGCTCGAACGCGCCGGGATGGTCGACCGGGTCGGTGCCGGATATCGCATCGGGACGATGCTGCGCCGGCTCGGCCGCGACTCGCTGGGACCTCGGCCCGAGGCCGTCCGTGACGCGCTCGTCCCCTACGTCGCCGATCTCTTCGCCCTCACCGGGCAGACGGTCCACGTGGCGATGCTGGACGGACCCGAGGTCGTCTACCTGACCAAGGTCTTCGGGCACCGGCAGGCGCCGGCCCGTCCCTGCCCGGGTGACCGGTTCGCCGCACACGGCGTCGCGATCGGCAAGGTGCTGCTCGCCTACGACGGCGACGCCGCGAACATCCTGCTTGCCGCCCCTCTGCGGGCCTTCACCCCGCGCACCGCGACAGACCCGTCGGCTCTGCTGGCCGAGCTGACCGCGATCCGCTCGAACGGGATCGCGTTCGACGCCGACGAGGCCCGCGTCGGCGTCAGCGCCGTGGCCGTTCCGCTGCGCGGCCCCGGGGGCGAGATCGCCGCGGCGTTGTCGATCACCTACGCGAGCTCCGACCCGGCCGCGACCCGCTACGCCGAACACGTGCGCGGCGCCGGAGCGGCCGCCGCCCCGGCGCTGCGTCGGGCGCTGGCTCAGCGGCCGTCCTCAGGGGCGGGGTGACGCCCGCCCCGCACGTGGGCCGGGTGGAAGAGGGCGCCCAGCCGCGCGACCTCGTCCGCGCTCAAAGCGACGTCGGTCGCCGCCGTGTTCTCGCGCAGATACCGCACGCGCTTCGTCCCGGGAATCGGGATGACGTCGAGCGGCTGGGCCAGCAGCCACGCCAGCGCGACCTGGCCGGGGGTGGCGCCCTTCGCCGCGCTGAACTTCTCCAGGGCGTCGACCAGGCCGATGTTGTGGTCCAGGTTCTCTCCCCGGAATCGCGGCAGGAGTGAGCGGAAGTCGGTGGCGGCGAAGACCTGGTCGCGGTTGATCCGCCCGGTCAGCATCGCGCGGCCGAGCGGACTGTAGGGGACCAGCGTGATACCGAGTTCCCGGCAGGCCGCCACCACTCCGTCGTCCTCGACCGATCGCTCCCACAGCGAGTACTCGCTCTGCAGCGCGGACAGAGGGAAGGTGGCGTGGGCGCGCCGCAACTGGTCGACCGGCAGCTCACAGTGCCCGATCGCCCGCACCTTACCCTGGGTGACCAGCTCGCCCATCGCGCCGACGGTCTCCTCGATCGGGACCGACGGGTCCTGCCGGTGGCAGTAGTACAGGTCGATGTGATCGGTGCGCAGCCGCCGCAGGCTGGCCTCGCAGGCCTGGGCCACGTAGGCCGGGTCGCCGACGAGGCCGATCTCGCCCTGGTCGCCCATCCGCACGGCGAACTTGGTGGCGATGACGACCTCGTCGCGACGGCCCGCGAGCGCTTCCCCGATCAGTTCCTCGTTGTGCCCGAAGCCCTTGGTTGGCGCGCCGAAGGCGGCATCGGCCGCGCCGTAGACATCCGCTGTGTCGAACATGCCCACACCGAGGTCGATCGCCTCGCGCAGGACCGCGACGCTGTCGTCGCGGTCGGCGTCTCCGTAGGACTGGGACATGGTCATGCAGCCGAGCCCGATCGGACGCATGCTGATGTCCGAGTGTCCCAGCGTGACGCGGGCGTGCACCTGGTCGTTGTTCTCCGTCATGGATCCGACACAACCAGGCGGTCGACACCCCGCTCAACGCGTCGTGCCGCAGAACGGCACAGTGCTACGAGCGGGTCCACTTCTGGTTGGTGCCGCCGTGGCAGGTCCAGATGTGCACCCTGGAGCCGTTGGCGGTTCCGTACCCGACCACGTCCAGGCATTTGCCGGCCCCGACTGCGGTGATGGAGCCGTCGGAGTTCAGCCGCCACTTCTGGTTGTTCTGGCCGTTGCAGTCCCAGATGCTCACCGCGGTGCCGTCCGCGGTGCCCGCGCCGGACACGTCCAGGCACTTGCCGCCGTAGACCCGCAGCTCACTGGAACCGGTGGAGGTCCACTGCTGGTTGGACCGCCCGTTGCAGTCCCAGATCTGGATGACCGCGCCGTTGGACTGCGAGGCGCCGCTCACGTCCAGGCAACGTCCCGATGCGACGCCCTTCAGGGCGCCGCTCGTGCCGGTCGACGGAGACGGGGACGGGGAGGACGAGGGCGAGGGGGAGGGGGAGGGCGACGGGGAAGGCGAGGGGGTGCCGCCGCCGTCCAGGCCGAGGAAGGTGATGGCGTAGGCGAGCTGGCCGCTCATCGGGAGCTGGTGGCCGATGCCGCTGATGCTGATCCCCTCCACCGTGGCCTGGGCCGAGGTGGCGCCGTACCTGGTCCGGGTCCAGTTCGACTGGGGCTGGTCGGTGTACGCCGGGGTCTGGCTCAGCCCGTGCAGGTTCGTCCACTGCTTGATCTCTTCACCGAAGTTGTTGTAGTGGAGCGTCGTGTCCGTGGTGCCGTGCCACAGCTGCATCCGAGGCCGGCGGCCGCTGTATCCCGAGTACATCGCCCGGGCCTGGTCACCCCACTGCTGCGCCGTCTTGATCAGCTGCCCGCCCGAGCACTGGCTGTTCCACAGCGACCCGTTCGTGGTCGCGAAACACCCCGCGGGGACCCCCGAGAACGCCGAGGCGGCGGAGAACACGTCCGGATACTGGGCGGCCAGGACGTTGGCCATCATCGCTCCCGAGGAGAACCCGCTGACCACGATCCGCGCCGGATCGATGTTGTGGCGCTGTCGCGCCCAGGCGACCATCGCCATGACACCGGTGGAGTCGCCGCCGCCGTCGCGCCGCAGCGCGTTGGAGGTGGACACGTCGAAGCATTTTTCGGTACGGGTGACCTCCGGCACCACGATGACGTATCCGTACCTGTCGGCCGCGGTCACGTAGTCGCGCCCGTTGCCGTTGAAGATGGCGCCCGCCGACCCACCGCAGTAGTGGGTCAGCACCAGCAGCGCCGGCTGGGCCGCGACCCGGTCCGGCACGTAGATGTACATGTTGAGGTTTGTGGGGTTGGTCCCGAAATTCGTCACCTGGGTCAGGGCCGCGGCGGAGGCCGACGGTAATCCGATGAGGGTTCCTGCGGAGGTCAGGCACAGGACGAGGGCCGCCAGCACCGCTCTGCTCATGCGTCTCACTAGTCTTCCTTCCGGCCGCGACAGTTCGGCGGGGGCGCGCTGTCTCCTGTCGGTGACGACCTCAGGCTAGGAGCCGCTTTTCCGCTGTCAACGAGGCGTGGTTCCGCGTCCGTGCCGGGTGGCGATGATCATGCGCGGTCGACGAGGCGATGGTTCGGCGTTTCGACAGGCAGACGGGGAGAGCTCGCCGGCGCGGGTCTCGCGGCCAGGCGCCGCTGGCAGGCACGGCCCTCATGCGCAGGGGTGAAAGTTTCATACTCATCGGGAGTCTGGAGTGACCTGGTCGGGCTGGCTCAGCTTCCGGTACTGCGGTTTCAGCTCTGGACGCGGGTGCGAGGGCCGGTGGATAAGCCTGCTTATGAGGCCGACGGGTCACCTCGCCGTCGGCAGCACGCTGATCAGCTCGTACAGGGCGTGGGCGGCGGCGATGCCGGTGAGTTCGGCGTGGTCGTAGGCGGGGCTGACCTCGACCAGGTCGGCTCCCACCACGTGCAGGCCGTCGAGCCCGCGCAGGACCTCCAGCAGTTCGCGGCTGCTGATGCCGCCTGCCTCGGGCGTGCCGGTTCCGGGCGCGTACGCGGGGTCCAGGACGTCGATGTCGAGCGAGACGTAGACCGGCCGGTCCCGCAGCCGGGTCCGGACGCGCTCGATGATCTCGTCCAGGGACCGCCGGGCGAAGTCCCGGGCGTGTACGGCGGCGAAGCCCAGCCGCTCGCTTTCGTCCAGGTCCAGGCGCGAGTACAGCGGGCCGCGCAGGCCCACGTGCATCGAGTGCGCGTGGTCGATCAGCCCTTCCTCCGCGGCCCGCCGGAAGGGGGTGCCGTGAGTGTACGGCGAGCCGAAGTAGGTGTCCCAGGTGTCGAGGTGGGCGTCGAAGTGCAGGACGGCGATCGGCCCGTACCGCTCGTGGTGGACGCGCAGCAGCGGCAGGGCGATCGTGTGGTCCCCGCCGAGGGTGATCAGGTTGCGGCCGGTGCCGGCGAGTTCGTCGGCGGCCCGCTGGATCGTCGCGAGCGCGCTGCCGATGTCGAAGGGGTTGACCCCGACGTCTCCGGCGTCGGCCACGAGCCGGGTGGCGAACGGCGCGGTGTCGAGCGCCGGGTTGTAGGGGCGCAGCAGCCGCGACGACTGCCGGATGTGCCCGGGGCCGAACCGCGCCCCGGGCCGGTAGCTGACCCCGGTGTCGAAGGGGACGCCCCAGATGACGGTGTCGGCGCCGGGCTGGTCCTGCAGCCGCGGCAGCCGGGCGAAGGTGTTCTCGCCCGCGTAGCGCGGGACGACCGTCGCGTCGACGGGGCCGCCCGGTGCGGAACGGGGCTGGGCGAGCGCGGAGGTGTCCGGAGTCACGCGGTCCCGCCCAGCCGGTCCAGGACGGTGCGGGTGACGTGCTCGACGAACCAGTCGCGGTGGATCAGGCCCGCCACCCATTCGGAGGTGCCGGAGTTGAAAACGGTCCCGTCGCCCCGGGTGAAGGTGGCCATCATGGCCGAGCCGTAGGTCGGCCGCCTGCTGCCGTCCTCCCGCTCGACCCACTGGGAGTCGCGGTACTCCTCGATCGCCGCCGATCCGGGGTCGCCGAGCGGCACCGTGCCGCCGAAGTGGTCTTCCTCGTAGCGGACGGCGGGTCCCATCGCGATGATCTCCAGGTTGCCGGGGGCGCCGTCCGCTCCGGTGGCGAAGGGCAGGCCGTCCTGGACGACATGGGCGCAGCCGTCGACCTCGAAGGTGGCGATCCGGGCGGGGTGCCCGCCGAGGAGGTCGCCGTAGTAGAGGTCGGTGCCGGCCAGCGTCCAGTGCTCGGGCCGGTAGACCTGCAGGCCGCCGTGCCCGCGCGGGGCCGAGGCGCCGTAGCCGGCGTACACCCCGGCGAATCCGGTCAGGCCCATGGTGGCCGCGCCGGGGCGGCCGATGAGGGGGTGGTCCCAGTTCAGGGTGACCAGGTGCCGGTCGGCGGTGCCGAAGATCGGGTCGTCTTCCGGTACGTACTTGTGGCAGACCTGGGTGGCGCCCTCCATGCGGACCTGCCAGGCGAAGTTGGCGCCGAACCGGGCGACGTTGCCGCCTCGGCCGACCAGCTTGTCGATCGCGTCGCGCATCTTCCACGACCAGTATTCGTCGTGGCCGACCAGGATCGCGCACTGGTAGCCGTCGAGGGCGGCGGGGTCGCGGTCCAGGTCGTTCTGGGTGAGGTAGTCCAGGTCGTAGCCCTGCTGCTCGGCCCAGACGGCGAAGGGCCGCTCGTAGGTGGCCCAGAACGCGTCGGCGTGGTGACGGCCGTAGTCGCGCAGCCGCGCCCACTCGTACACCGGATAGCGCGGTTCCCAGAACGGCGGCACGTGCTCCTCGTACCGGTTGCGCGGGGCCCCCGGCGGCTTGCGCAGGAACCCGCGCGACAGCGGGCGGTGCATCGAGAGCCGGGGCGAGAAGACGTCCACGGCCGGGTCGTCGCCGAGGCCTCGGTAGGCGTTGGCGCCGCCCCAGTCGTTGTAGGAGATCAGCGTGCTGGTGCTCAGGACGAGCGCGTACGGGGTGCGCCGGCCGGGGTCGGCGGAGCGGACCACGAAGAAGTGCTCGTTCTCGATGACCTTGCCGTCCAGTTCGGCTCGGATGACCAGCAGGTACATCGCCGACGGCCAATCGCCCGGGATCGTGATGCGGGCGGTGACCGGCCAGCCGCACCCCTCGGCGTAGGCGTCCTGCGGCGTGTCCGGCGTGGTGCCCGGCAGGTCGGTATGCGTGTGCACGACTTCGGGGTGCGCGCCGTCGCGGATCACGGTGAGGGAGTAGCGGTCGGCCGTGGTGTACGCGGAGACCGCCACGGTCTCGCCCGGGTGGTAGGAGAAGCGGTCGGTGTAGCACCAGGCCTCCAGCCCCTCGCCGGTCGGTCGCGGGGACGGCCAGCCGTCGGGCGACCAGGCGTTGCGCGGGGTGGGGTAGGTTCCGCTCATTCTGCACTCTCCGGGATTCCGACGAAGATCTTCTCGGTGGCTTCGAGGGTGTGCCACCAGCCGTCGAACCCGGCCGGGACCAGGAACGACTCCCCGGCCCCGAACTCGCGCCGGCCGCCTTGGGTGTCCTCGATCGCCACCCGTCCGCGCAGCAGGACGCAGACCTCGTGATACGGCCAGTGCGGGATGCGCACCGAGCCGGGGGTGCCCTCCCAGGCTCCGGCCAGCGCGCCGGGGACCTCCAGGTGGGCCCGGTGCTCGACCTCGCGCCAGCCGGGGGAGACCTCGGCGTAGTCGGTCGGGGGCGGGACCACGGTCACGCCGTCCCTCTTGGAGATCGTCTGGACGTCGAGAACTGTCATAGCGGACGTGCCTCCTCAGCCGCGGACAGTGCCGGGCCGTCCATGCGCGGCGTGGCCGCGACCAGCGATCGGGTGTACTCGTGTTGTGGATTGCGCAGCACGTCGTCGGGCAGGCCGCGTTCGACGATCTCGCCGCGGTGCATGACCGCGAGTTCGTCGGCGACGTAGCGCGTCACGGCCAGGTCGTGCGAGATGAAGAGCATGGTCAGGTCGAGCCGGGAGCCGAGGTCGCGCAGGGTGTTGAGCACGGCCGCCTGGACGGAGACGTCCAGGGCGGAGACCGCCTCGTCGGCGATGAGCACCTCGGGTTCGACGGCGAGCGCGCGGGCGATGCCCACCCGCTGCCGCTGTCCGCCGGACAGGCCGCGCGGGCGGGCGTCCAGGACGTTCGCGCCCAGGCCGACCAGCTCCAGCAGTTCGACGGCGCGGTCCGTGGCTGCGCGCCGGTCGGGGGCCCGGCGGTGCACCAGCAGCAGTTCGGTCAGGGTCCGCCGGACGGTGTGCATCGGGTTCAGCGCCGAGCCGGGGTCCTGGAAGACCATCTGGATCCGGGTGGCGTCGGCCCGGCCGCGCGGCGTGGGCAGCACCGCGCCGCCGAGGCGGACGGTGCCCGAGGCGGGCACAGCGAGCCCCGCGATGACCCGTGCCAGGCTCGACTTGCCGCATCCCGACTGTCCGACCAGGCCCAGGGTCCGGCCACGCGGAATGGCCAGGCTGACGTGATCCACGGCAGACGGCCCGGACCGGTAGTTCACCACGATGTCGTCCACCTGAAGCAGCGGTGCGGCGCTCATACGATCAGGGCCTTTCTGTCCAGCGGCGGCCCGCCGAGGTCCGCCACCCGCAGGCAGGCGCTCCTGGACGGCGAGCCGAGGACCGGGGCCAGGGCGTGCTCCAGTCCGGCGCAGGCGGGCAGGGCGTGCGCGCACCGGGGGGCGAACCGGCAGCCCTCCGGCCGCTCTCCCGCCCCGGGCTGACCGCCGGGGATGGCCGCGAGCGGCCGGTCCCTGGGGGTGTCCGGCGTCGGCATGGAGCGCAGCAGGCCCGCGCTGTACGGGTGGGTCGGCCGGGTGAAGACGTCGTCGACCCGGCCCGTCTCGACCACCTGACCGGCGTACATCACCGCGACGCGGTCGCACAGCCGCCGGACGACCCCCAGGTCGTGGGTGACGAACACGATCGCCAGCCCGCGCTCGACGCGGATGCGGT
The DNA here is from genome assembly GCF_001570545.1 of Herbidospora mongoliensis. GTDB lineage: Bacteria > Actinomycetota > Actinomycetes > Streptosporangiales > Streptosporangiaceae > Herbidospora > Herbidospora mongoliensis. The sequence continues at coordinate 309,989 of NZ_BBXD01000014.1, forward strand.
GCAGCAGCCGCAGGATCTGGTCCTGGACGGCGACGTCCAGCGCGGTGGTCGGCTCGTCGCACAGCAGCACCGACGGCTCGGTGGCCAGCGCCATCGCGATCATGACGCGCTGCCGGAGCCCGCCGGAGAGCTGGTGCGGCCACATCCGGGCCTGCGCCTTCGGGTCGGGCATGCCGACCTCGGCGAGCAGGTCCAGCGCGCGGCTGCGGGCGGTACCGCGGCTCCAGCCGTATCGGGCGCGTGGCCCGGCGGTGACCAGGTCGCCGACCCGCATGGTGGGGTTGAGCGCGGTCATCGGCTCCTGGAAGATCATGCCGATGCCCCGGCCGCGCGCCTCGGCGAAGCGGTAGGGCCGCAGCACGCCGTCGCGCTCCAGCTCAAGGGTGCCGCCGGCCTGGCGTACACCCTCGGGCAGCAGGCCGGTCACGGCGCGCAGGGTCAGGCTCTTGCCCGAACCCGACTCGCCGACCAGGCCGAACGCCTCGCCGTGGGAGACCTCGAAGCCGACGTGGGACACCGGCCGCAGCGGAGCCTCGGCCGAGCCGGTCTCCAGGACGAGGTCGCTGATCCGCAACAGGGTGGTCATCGCTGCAGCCTCCGCTCAAGGCCGCCGGCGATGAGCCGTACGGCGACGCCGACGAGGATGATCGCCAGTCCGGGCATCACCGACACCCACCACTGGTTGCGCAGGAAGGGCTGTCCTTCGGCGATCATCTGCCCCCACTCGATCCCCGGCGCCTGGATGCCCAGGCCGAGGTAGGACAGCGCCGCGAGATAGCTCAGCGCGAGCACGATGTCGGAGGCCGCGTAGACCACGGCCTGCGGCAGGGCGTTGGGCAGGACGTGCCGCAGCAGGACCCGGGTGTGCCCGAGCCCGGCGGCCTGGGCCGCCCGCACGTAGTCGAGTTCCCGCAGCCGCAGCACCACCCCGCGGACGAGCCGGGCGTAGGTGACCCACGCGCCCACCGCGGCCCCCACCAGGAACGAGCCACCGCCCGGCCCGAGCAGGAAGACCAGGACGATCAGCAGGATGTAGGACGGGAACGCCTGGATCAGGTCGGCCAGCCGCATGACCGCGGTGCCGAGCCAGCCCCGGGCATACCCGGCGAGGGCGCCGAGCACGATCCCGATCAAGGCCGGTATGACGGCGCCGAGCAGGGCCAGCGGGAGGTCGGTGCCGGCCGCGACCAGGACCCGGGCGAAGACGTCGCGGCCGAGCTGGTCGGTGCCGAACCAATGCTCGGCGGTGGGCGGGCGGAACCGGGCGGTCAGGTCGGTGAGTGCGGGATCGTGGCCGGTCAGCGGGCCGGCGGCGAAGCTCGCGGCCAGCAGGAGAGCCAGCAGCACCGCGCCGGTCAGCAGCGGTGCGGAACCGGAGCCGCGCCGGACCCGGCGGCGCCCGGGAACCTGGACGAGGGCGACCATCACACCTCCACGCGCGGGTCGAGGAGGGCGACCAAGACGTCGCCGACCAGGTTGACCGCCACGACGGCCAGGGAGAAGACGAGGGTCAGGCCCTGGATGACGTTGAAGTCACGGTTCTGCGCCGCCTGGGTCAGGCTCAGCCCGAGCCCCGGCAGCCCGAAGGTGGACTCCACGACGACGGCGCCCGACAGCAGCAGGGTCGTGAGGGCGGCCAGCAGCGAGACCGGCGGCACGGCGGCGTTGCGCAGCACGAACCTGCGGGTCAGCGTCCACCCCCGCACCCCGGCGGCCTGCGCGGCGGCGTGGTATTCCGAACGCCGTGCCTCCACGATGCCGCTGCGCAGGCTCGCCATCAGCACCGGCGCGACCGAGACGCTGAGGGCGAGAGCCGGTAGCACCGCGGCGCGCAGCACCGTGGCGGGGGTGTCGCCCCAGCCACCGATCGGGAACGCTCCAGTCGGCAGCGCCACGCCGGCCAGCAGGACGATCCCCAGCCAGAAGGTCGGGACGCCGACGCCGAAGGCGGCCACCACGTTGATCAGCCGGTCGGCCAGGCCGTCGGGACGACGGGCGGCGAGCAGGGCCGTCGCGCCGGCGATGAGAACGGTGAAGACCGTGCTGACGGCCAGCAGCACCAGCGTCACCGGCGTGCCCGACGCGATCAGCGTGCTGACCTTCGTCGAGCCCGTCGCGGTGGTGCCGAGATCGCCGGTCACGACCCGGCCGAGGTAGTGGACGAACTGGAGCCACACCGGCTGGTCGAGGCCCAGATGGACCCGGATCGCCTCCAGCGTCGCGGCGCTCGCCCGGGGCCCGGCCACCTGCAGGGCAGGGTCGCCGGGGACCACCTTGAGCATGGCGAAGACGAGGAGAAGCAGCACCAGGGTCAGCGGGATCGCCTGCAGCAACCGCTTGCCGACGAACCGGAACCGCCCGCGGCCGGTCATCGCATCACGACCCGGTCCGGATCCGGATCCGGATCGCGGCGGCGTCGTAGGACAGGAACGGCGTGGCGGTGAAGCCCTCGACGTAGTCGGCGACCGCGAACGCCGTCGACATGTTGACCAGGCCGATCACCGTGGACTGCGCCCGGGCGTCGTCCTGGATGGCCCGCACGGCCGCGTCCTTGACGGCGTCGTCGGTGGAGGAGGTGCCGACGGTGAACTTGTCCTTCATCAGCGCGGTGTCGGCGCCGGTCCAGGGGTACCAGGCGGTCAGGACGAAGCTGATCGGGTCGAACACCGTGGGCGAGATCGCCGAGGGGTCGCTGATGAGCATGTCGAAGTCGCCGCTGCTGCCCTGGGAATAGACCGTGGCGCTGTCGCTGGGCTTGAGCGTGACCTCGACGCCGATCTGGGCGAGCTGGTCGCGGATCAGCTGGACCATGGTCTTGACCGTCGAACTGCTGCCCTCGAAGCCGAGGGTGAGCGTGACCGGCTTCTGGTCGGCGCGCTGAGCCATGAGCGCCTTGGCGGCGGCCAGGTCATAGGTGTACGGCTCGGTGGGCGGCACCGAGTTGGGCACGTTGATCGGCAGGATGCCCTCGGCCGGCACCACGTAGCCCTGCTGCACGCTGGCCAGCGCGTTACGGTCGATCGCGGCGGAGATGGCCTTGCGCAGGTTGACGTCGGCCAGCGCCGGGCGCTTGCTGTTGAGCATGAGGTCCCTGGCCTGGCTCGGCTTCGGGATGCGCGCCTGCTCGGTGGTGAGCTGGTTGCCCTCGTCGGCGGTGAGCCCCTCGATCAGGTCGAGCTGGCCGCCCTGGAAGGCCAGCATCTGCTGGGAGGCGTCGGCGGAGGTCTTGACGACCACCGTGTCGATGGACGGCTGGCCCTTGGCGGCGTCGTAGTAGTGGGGGTTCTTCTTCAGCGTGATGGTTTCGGAGGGGCCGGGGTTCTGCCAGGAGGCGAACGTGAACGGGCCCGCGCCGATCGGCTTGGCGAAGAACTGCTCGGGTGTCATCCCGGCGTAGCGGTCGGGGTAGACCGTCGAGGTGCACCAGGTCAGCAGCGCGGGCAGGAAGGTGTCGGCGCGGGTGAGGTGGACCACGACGGTGTGCGCGTCGGTGGCCTCGGCGCTCTTGATCATGTCGTAGTAGGCGCCGCTGGTCTTGCCGTCGCGCCACTGCTCGAAGGAGAAGGCGACGTCGGCGCCGGTGACGGGGGAGCCGTTGCTGAAGCCGGCGTCCTCGCGCAGGTGGAAGGTGTAGGTGCGGGCGGTGGCGTCGTAGTCGTAGGAGGCGGCGATGCCGGGCTGCACGCCCGAGCCGTCCGGCTTGTTGGTGAGTAGGTTGCCGTAGATCATCGGCATCGTCGAGATCGACCCCGCGCCGTAGCAGGAGTCCCCGGACATGCCGTCGACGGCGACGGTCCGGCCGATGACGAGATCGTTGCTCGCCTTGACGGCTCCGGTGCCGGAGCCGCCGGTACCGGTGCCGGTTCCTGAGCCGCAGCCGGCGACCAGCGCGACGGCGGCTATGGCGGCGGCCGGCTTGGTCCATTTGTTCATCGCAGCCTCCAAGACATGCGCGGCCTCGTACGGAGGAGACCCCGGGCTGACTTCCGGCGCCAAGCTATCGACCGATAGGCTAAGGACACAAGACTTTGGGTGTTAGGCAAATATTAATTTCGGATGTCCTAAAAACCCTGGTTAAGCTACCTGACGTCACACCCCCCGGAGGACCGCCATGATGCGCACATGACCCGAGGCGGCGGAGCCACCAGAGACCGGATCCTCGTGGAGGCGTCGCGGCTGTTCGCCGAGCGCGGCTACCACGGCACGTCCACCCGCGACATCGCCGACAAGGTCGGGATGCGCCAGCCCTCGATCTACAGCCATTTCGCGACCAAGCACCTCATCCTGGCCGCGCTGCTCGACGCCGACCTCGTCCCCGCGCGGGCACGCGTCCGCGCCGCCCTGGACCTGCCCGGCCCGGTGGCCGCCCGGCTGCACGCCTACCTGCAGGTGGACGTCGCCGCGATCCTGTCGCTGCCCTACGACGTGCGCGGGCTCTACAACGACGACGTGCTGCGCGCCCCCGAGCTGGCCGAACAGGCCCAGCGGCGGGCGGAGATCCACGACCTGACCCGCGAACTCATCGAAACGGGCATCGGCGGCGGCGAACTCGTCCCCTTTGACACCGGTTTCGTCCAGCACGCGATCACCGGCCTCCTGCTGGAGGTGGTCCGGGAGCGCGGCGCCGCCCCTTCCGGCACGCCCGCCGCCCGCGCCCTGGACGTGGCCGACTTCGTCCTGCGCGCCGTCCTTCTCGACGCCCGGCTGCTCGACGACGTCCGGGCGCGGGCCGCCACCCTGGTCCCCGGCATCAGCACCATGGCGGTCCCCCGCCCGGTGGGCTGATCACTTCGGCCCGCGGGCGACGCGCCTCAGGTGTCGCGCGAGCGGAACACGGCGAAGGCCGCCACCAGCAGCACCACGGTGAACGCGGCCATCACCCCCAGCCCCGTCCACGGCTCCACCCGCCCGGGATCCTGGACGGTGGTCGTGATCTGAAGGCCTGCCGAGATGGGCCAGTACGTCGTCACCCACGCCCCCACCGCGTCCGGCAGCAGCCGGGGCCCGATGACGGGGATGATGAAGTTCACCGCCACCAGCACGGTCGTGGCCGCCATGGTGGCCCGCAGCAGGATCCCCAGCGCCACCCCGACCAGCCCGACCAGCGCCCAGATCAGCCCCATCCCGACGACCGCCCGCAGCACCCCCGGGTCGGCGAACGAGGCGGCCGGCGCGCCTCCGGCGGCGATCACCGTCTGCCCCAGCGTGTAGGCCCCGAAGCTGGACACCCATCCCATGGCCAGCGCGATCAGCCCGTACGTGGCCACCTTGGCCGCGAAGAGACGGCCGCGCCGCGGCACCACGGTGGTGCTGGTCCGGATCAGGCCGGTCGCGTACTCGTGGGTCACCACCAGCACGCCCAGCGCACCGACGGTGATCTGGGCGAACAGGAATCCGCCGTACATGCTGATGTAGGTGGCGTCGAACAGCGCGTGTCCCGCCCGGTAGTTCTCCGCGGCCCCGTTGGCGGTGAGGGCGCCCGCGCCGACCATGAGCGCCACGGCCGACAGCAAAGTGGGGACGTTGGCCGGGATCGTGCGGAACTTGGTCCACTCCGAGCGGACCGTGTCCGCGAAGGCCGCGCTCATGCCGCGCTGGTCTGGAACTCGACGCTGTCGCGGGTCAGATCCATGTACGCCTGCTCCAAAGAGCGTTGAGGTGTCAGTTCCGTCAGGACGACTCCGGCGTCCAGGGCGGCCCGGCCGATCTCCCTCGCCTCCATGCCGGTGACGATGAGGGCCCCGTCGACGCCCGCGGTGACGGTGGCGCCCGCCTCCGCCAGGCGCGCGGTGAGGGGCCCCGGTTCGTCGGCGCGGACCAGGACGTTCTGGCCCTGCCGGACGAACTCGGTGACGCCGACGTCGGCGATCAGCCGGCCCCTGCCGATGACGATGAGATGGTCGGCCGTCTGGGCCATCTCACTCATGAGATGACTGGAGACCAGGACCGTGCGGCCCTCGGCGGCCAGGCCGCGCATCAGTTCGCGGATCCATTTGATGCCCTCGGGATCCAGGCCGTTGACCGGCTCGTCGAACAACAGCACCTTCGGGTCTCCGAGCAACGCCACCGCGATGCCGAGCCGCTGGCCCATGCCCAGGGAGAAGCCGCCGGCCCGGTCGCGGGCCACCGACTCCAGACCGACCAGGCTCAGGACCTCGTCCACCCGCGGGGCGGAGATGCCGTTGGTCTGGGCGATGCACAGCAGGTGGTTGCGCGCCGTGCGACGGGGATGCACCGCGCGGGCGTCCAGCAGCGCGCCCACCTCGCGCATCGGGCGGGACAGGCCGGCGTAACCCCGGCCGTCGACCGTCACGCTGCCCGAGTCCGGGCGGTCCAGCCCGAGGATGGCCCGCATGGTCGTCGACTTGCCCGCGCCGTTGGGCCCGAGGAAGCCGGTGACCTGGCCGGGCCGGACGGTGAACGTCAGTCCGTCCACCGCGGTCCTGCGGCCGTAGCGCTTGGTCAAGCCGGTGATCTCAATCATTTTCCAGTCCCGTTGAGACGGAGGATGGAGCCGGACACATCGGAATCGCCTTCGCGCGAGTCCAGTCAAGATCTTCGGACCGGGAGTTGTCCACACGACGGCCTGAACTTCCGGTGACGGTGAGAGTTTCATCGGTCACCTGGGCTTCCTCCGGCGGACCGCACGGATTCCGGCCCGGCCGACTTCCCAGGTGGACCATCTGGGAATGAGACTGAAGCTTGCTCTGATCGCTGGAGTTCTGCTCGCGATCGGTACGACTCCTCCGGCCCACGCGGCCGACACCACTCCGCCGACCCGCCCCAGCGGAGTGACGTCCTGCCCACCGCCCGGCATGCAGGGCGGGCTCGTCGGCATCTGCTGGCAACCGTCGAGTGACTACGGCGGTTCGGTGGCGGGGTACGACGTCTACCAGCTCACGGCCACCGGCTTCGTCAAGGCCGCCTCGCCCACCAGCAGCCCGACCGTGATCACCGGGCTGGTCAGGGGACGGGCCTACTCCTTCTACCTGGTCGCCCGGGACCTGTCCGGGAACGTGAGCGGGCCCTCGCCGTTCATCACGCTCGTCGCGACGACCGGGCTGGCGCCCACCCCCACCCCCACCCCGACGCTTTCCGGCGACACGGAACCGCCGAGCCGGCCGCAGAACCTGCGCGACCAGTGTGTCTTCGACTTCCCCGGCACCGCCTTCTGCTGGGACCGGTCGACCGACAACGTGGCGGTGACCGGCTATGACGTCTACCGCGAGGCGGCGGCCGGTGGCTGGATCAAGGTCGGCAGCACGGGAGCGCTGAACACGTTCTTCGTCGAGACCGGCATGGTGACGGGGCAGAGCTACACGTATACGGTGGTGGCCAAGGACGCGGCGGGCAACGTGAGCGCGCCCGCGACCCCGGCGTCGATCCTGGCGCGGCCGGGCCTGCCCACCCCGACTCCCACGCCGACTCCCACGCCCAGCCCCACACCGACGGCGGGCGACTGCGAGGTCTCCTACAACGACGTGGCCTGGAACACCGGCATGTCCGCCTGGCTGAGCATCAAGAACACCGGCACGTCGCCGATCGCCGGATGGCGCCTCGAATTCGACTTCCCCGACGCCGGCCAGCGCTACACCACCGGCCACAGCGCCACGTTCTCGCAGTCGGGAGCGCACCTGACGGCGGTCAACCTGCCGTGGAACGCGCAGATCGGGGCGGGCTCGACGGTGTCGCTGGGCTTCAACGGGACCCACACCGGCCAGAACCCGAAGCCGACGGCGTTCACCGTCAACGGACTGAGGTGCACGATCAAGGCCTGACCCGCACCCGGGCTGTCCGCATGACAGTGGCGGGCTCGGCCGTTCGCCGAGCCCGCCACGTGGGGCCCTGATCACTTGGCGGGGCCGTGCTCACCCTGCGCCTTCGCCGTGCGGGTCAGGAATCCTGGAGCGGAACTTCGTCAAGCCGTCATCGCTGGAGCGTCAGCAGGCCGGGGCGGTAGGGCAACAGGCCGTAGTCGACGCCGTTGGAGCTGGGGCTGCGCCCCTGGTAGAGCAGCTGCAGGTTGCAGGGGTCGACGGTCATGGTCTGGTCGGCGTTGGTGCGCAGGAGCTCACCGTGGCTGATGTCGTTGGTCCAGGTCGCGCCGCTGTTGGCCTTGCCGGCGAAGGGGTTGCTCTCGCTGGTGGCCTGCGGGGTCCACGAGCCGCCCAGGCTGGTGGCGGTGAAGGACCGGAAGTAGCGGCCCTGCGAACCGATCGCCTCGACGATCATGAGCCAGCGGTTCTGGTTGGCCAGCTTGTAGACCTGGACGGCCTCGAACAGGTTGTTGGTCGAGTCGGTCATGATCGTGGTGTAGTTCGAGCCGAAGCTGCCGGGGAAGTTGCCGATCGGCATGCTGGCCCGGTAGATGCGGCCGTTGTCACCGGCGAAGAACAGGTACATGTTCTGGTCGTCGCCGATGACCGCCTGGTCGATGGGGCCGGTGCCGGAGTTGGAGATGCTGCCCGAGAACAGCGTCTGTGCGGCTGACCAGCCGTTGGGGTTGGTGGGGTTGGTGGAGGTCCGGTAGGAGAAGGCGGGGCCGCCCCACTGGTAGGCCAGCACCCAGATGCTGCGGGGTGCGAAGTAGAACAGCGACGGGGCGACGGTGCCCGAGTTCATCGCGTTCTGGCTTGCCGAGCCCATCTGCGAGTAGTTGCTGAACAGGCCGAAGTTCATCGATCCCCAGCTCGACCCGAAGTCGTGGGTGGTGGCGTAGACGAGCTGCTGGCCGTTGTAGGGGGCGACGGTGAAGTCCTTCAGTGAGACCCAGCCCGACCTCGGCTGCGCGAGCGCGCCGGTCGACGTCCACCGATAAGTCGAGGGCAGGTTGCACGTCGGCGTCGGCGACGGCGTGGGACTGGGTGTCGGCGTGGGAGTCGGCGTTGGGGTCGGGGTGGGTGTCGGAGTCGGGGTGGGTGTCGG